>OZ242296.1:0-3102500 GCA_965207735.1 Candidatus Versatilivorator sp.
AGAAGTACGGCCGGAAGCTCTCCTGGGCCGACCTGCTCATCTTCGCCGGCAACTGCGCGCTGGAGTCGATGGGGTTCAAGACTTTTGGTTTCGCCTTCGGACGCCCGGATGTCTGGGAGGCTGACGAGACGGACTGGGGCTCCGAGACGACGTGGCTCGACGATAAACGCCACGCCGCCGACGGCGAGCTTCAGGGACCGCTGGGCGCCGACCACATGGGCCTGATTTACGTGAACCCGGAAGGGCCGAACGGCAACCCGGACCCGCTCGCTGCAGCAAGGTACATTCGCCAGACGTTCAAACGCATGGCGATGAACGACGAGGAGACGGTTGCGCTGATTGCCGGCGGCCACACGTTCGGCAAAGCACATGGTGCTGCCGCTGAGGATAATGTCGGTCCCGAACCTGAGGGAGCCGGCATGGAGGAGCAGGGTTTTGGCTGGAAGAACAGGCACGGCAGCGGCAAAGGCAGCGATACATTCACCAGCGGCCTGGAAGGCGCCTGGACCAATAACCCGGTGAAGTGGGACAACAACTTCATGGAAAACCTGCACACCCACGAGTGGGAGCTGACCAAGAGTCCGGCCGGCAAATGTCAATATGCCCCCAAAAATGCCGCCGCAGTAGCCACCGTGCCGGACGCGCACGATCCGTCGAAGAAGCACGCTCCCATGATGCTCACCACGGATCTTTCACTGAGAATGGACCCGGACTACGCGCCGATTGCCAAGCGCTTCCTCGAAAACCCCGCGGACCTCGCAGACGCCTTTGCCAGGGCGTGGTTCAAGCTGCTCCACCGCGACATGGGACCCCTCAGCCGGTATGTCGGTCCCCTGGTTCCCACGGAGCCGCAGTTGTGGCAAGACCCTGTCCCCGAGGTCGATCACGAGCTGGTCGGGGAGCAGGATGTCGCCGACCTCAAAGCGAGGGTCCTCGCCTCGGGATTGTCCGTTGCCCAACTGGTCTCGACCGCCTGGGCCTCGGCGGCATCGTTCCGTGGCACCGACAAACGCGGCGGAGCGAACGGGGCGCGCATCCGCCTCGCTCCGCAAAGGGACTGGGAAGCAAACAACCCGGCCGGGCTCAACGAGGTGCTGCAGATGCTGGAACAGATCCAGACGGAGTTCAACGCCTCGCAGACCGGTGGGACGAATGTCTCTCTGGCTGATCTGATCGTCTTGGCCGGGTGCGCAGGCGTCGAGCAGGCCGCCCGGAACGCCGGTCATGACGTGCAGGTCTCCTTTGCACCGGGGCGCACGGACGCGTCGCAGGAGTGGACCGACGAGGAGTCGTTTGCCGTGCTCGAACCCACCGCAGACGGGTTCCGCAACTACCTCCAGGCAGGGCAGGAAGGCAGAGCGGAGGACCTGCTGGTGGAGCGGGCATGCATGCTAACGCTCACCGCGCCCGAGATGACGGTGCTCGTTGGTGGCATGCGCGTCTTGAATGCGAACACCGGGCAGTCTGAGCACGGCGTGTTCACCGATCGGCCAGGGAGGTTGAGCAATGACTTCTTCGTGAATCTGCTCGACATGAACACCGAGTGGAGCGCGACCTCTACATCGCAGGAGGTGTTCGAGGGACGCGATGTCTCAACCGGTGAGCTCAAGTGGACCGGCACCAGGGTGGACCTCGTCTTCGGATCAAACTCCGAGCTCCGCGCCCTCGCGGAAGTCTACGGATGTGACGACGGGCAGGAGAGGTTCGTGCGCGACTTCGTGGCCGCGTGGAACAAGGTGATGAATCTCGATCGCTTCGACCTGGCCTGATTTCAGCTTTCAACCCAGGCGGCTCGACAGTTAACCCGAGACCCCGGAGGGCGATCCCTTCGGGGTCTTGTCGTATCTGGCCGATTTCCAACGAATTGCGCCCTATCCGACCTGAATGCCGATTCTCCGGTTCGCGATTTCTACGCCATACCCCGCTTGCAACCGCGGCGATTGCAGGCACGGACCCTGTGATTTCGTCTTCGGTCTGCACTGGCCGTTGCCGACCGGCAAAGTCTTTTTTGACTGCGGACCGGTTTATGGGCTAAATTTGGGCTGGAAAGGAGGTGGCCATGAAGTTGTCCACGCAGATCAAGCCCATCAGTTACCTCAAGGCCCACGCCTCGGAGATCGTACGCACGCTCGGCGACCGGGGGGAACCGCTGGTGATCACTCAGAATGGCGAAGCCAAGGTCGTGCTTCAGGACATCGATAGCTTCGAGACCACGCAGGAGACGATGGCACTGCTCAAGATTCTCGCGCTGGGGAACCGGCAGATCGAGGCCGGCCAGGTGGAACCCGCGGCGGACGTGATCGCGCGGCTCCGGGAGCGGAAACGGGATCGCTGATGTCCTTTCACGTTCAGTTGGCCGATGACGCGGCCCGCGACCTGGAAGAGATCTGCGACTATATCGACAGACACGATTCTCCGGCCCGAGGGGATTACGTGCTGGAACGGATCGAAAGGGCGTTCCAGGGTCTATCCGAGCATCCTCATCGTGGGAGCCATCCGAGGGAATTGCTCGACATTGGAATTAGAGAGTACCGGGAGGTCTTCTTCAAACCCTACCGCATCATCTACCGGGTGGTCGAGGATACGGTTTTCGTGCTTGTCATCACAGATGGGCGGCGTGACATGCAGACGCTGCTGCAACGACGCCTCCTGTAGCCTTAGACCTCTTTCGCAACCATCTAACTGGAGGTTTCGAGGCCATGTCCAAATCGAGTCTGGTCCTGACCAAAGTCGCCACCTTCCTCGCCGGTGCGGGCGCGGGCGCCTGTTTCGTCATCGTCATCTATGGTGCGATCCAGGGCGAAGCAACGCCGTCTGGGCTTCTTCCCGCCGGAATCGTGCTGGCGGTGGTGGGTGCCGCCCTGCAGTACCGGTTGCACAAGAGCCGAGGAAACTCCGGCGCCTGAGGCGCATGGGCGGCGCTCCGGTCCGTCCTGGATCAGGCACCGGGTTCTCGCTATCGGGTGCCTCGGTGCTTGCAAAACGCTGTCTCTGATGGCATAGTGCGTTCATGGCGGTACAAATCACCATCAGAGGCGTCCCCCGGGGCGTGCGCGACGAACTCGCAGCGCGCGCCGCATTGCAGCGCCAATCCATGCAGGAATTCCTCCGCTGCGAATTGGAACGGATTGCATCCCGTCCCTCCCTCGACGTGTGGCTGCAAGGCGTTCGCGATCGCAAGCAGGCGGCGGGCACTCGCGTTCTCCCTTCTCGCATTTTGCGGGCCCGTGACAAGGACCGGACGTGACGGTCGTCATGGATGCGTCCGCGCTGGTCGCGGCCCTTGTTGATTCGGGGCGCGAAGGGAGTTGGGCGGAGTCTGTAGTCGCCGAGGGTTCTCTAGCCGGTCCGGAACTGGTGTTGGCCGAGGCGAGCAACATCCTGCGTCGGTTGGAACGAGCCGGCGCAATCTCACGGCTCGAGGCCAACAGCGCATGCAGGGACCTGCTGCGTCTCGAAATGGAACTGTTCCCATTCGCGCCGTTCGCCGACCGGGCGTGGGCGTTGCGGAGCAATCTCACCATCTACGACGCCTGGTACGTGGCGCTGGCCGAGGCGCTCGATTGTCCGCTGGTGACGCTGGACAGAAAGCTTGGCCACTCCAGCGGTCCCGGGTGTGAGATCATCGTTCCGCCCCGTTCCTTCTCCGCATCCTCCAATTGGAGCCGTTGAGACCATGTCGAAAGTCAGTCCGCTCTATTCGAAAATCGTGAAAGGCATCGCTGTCCTGGGTTTGGTGGCCTCCCTCGCTGTCGTCATCCACAGCCTGGCCACCGGCCAGGGCCTCCAATTGTTGGAACTCGCCATCGCGCTCTTGCTCACGGCGTTGCTAACACAGGGTTATTTCCGCAAAAAGTGAGGCGATTCCGGCGCAGGCAATCCTATATGTCTCGCCGAGGGGCGATCACGGCGCCGGAATTTCGTCTTCAGCCCGAGCTCGCACCCGGAAAGCGTAGTGGGTAATACTCTCATTGCCGTTTGAGCGGACGGCGTCGGCCAATGTTCGGCAGGGAGTCGGGACATGAGCCCAGACGAAATCGATGTGCTGGTGGTCGGTGGCGGCCCGGCCGGCATGGCCGCGGGAATCTCCTTTGGGCGGGCGGGCTTGCGAACCCTGGTCTGCGAGAGTGGCTCCGTGCCGGCCGACAAGCCCTGCGGAGAGGGGGTGATGCCGACGGGCCTTGCCTACCTGGAGCGCCTTGGCGTTTCGCCATATCTGGACCTGGAACACACACGGGCCTTTGCGGGTATCCACTATCGGTCCGACTGCGGGGCGAGCGCATCCGCCCGGTTTGCAGAAGGGCCGGGCCGGGGCATTCGCCGCACCGAGCTCTCGAGAGCATTCTGTGAACGAGCCCAGGATATCGATGCTCTGGAGGTGCGTCCCCGAACGCCTGTGAGGCTGGGGTTGCGCGGGTCCTACGGCACCGAAGCCTGGCTTGACGGGCGCAAGGCAACAGCCCGTTTGATCGTCGGCGCCGACGGCTTCCGATCCGAGGTTCGGCGCTGGGCGGGACTTCAGGGCGTGTGCCCTCGAAGGCGGCGGTTTGCCATCCAGCAGCATTTCCGCTGTGAACCCTGGTCGGAATACGTGGAAGTGCACTGGGCGGGGGATGCCGAGGCTTATGTGACTCCGTGCGGGCGGAAGGAAGTGGGCGTGGCCGTGCTGTGGACGGCGGAGGAAAAGAAGACAGGAGGCGGACAACGCTTGATGGCGTCCATGCTTTCCCGTTTCCCTCGGTTGGGCGCATCACTCCAGGGCGCCGAGCCTTCCGCCGGAGCGCGGGCAGTAGGGCCGATGCACCAGGTGGCGCGGGCGGCGGTTTCCGACGGGGTCGGGCTGGTGGGCGATGCCTCCGGATACCTGGACGCAATCACCGGGGAAGGCATCAGTCTGGCGCTGGCACAGGTCCAGGCGCTCTGCGACGCCATCGGGCCCTGGATGATCTCACACGACGGCGTGCCCACGGCGCGGGACCTTCAAGGTTACTCGAGACGCATCTCGGGAATGGTTCGCCAGCACCAATGGATCACCCGCCTGGTTCTTTTCCTCAGCCGGAACCCGAGGTTGGCGGAGCGGGCGATCAAGGGTCTTGGCAGGCAGCCGGAGTTGTTCCGCTGGCTGCTGTCGGCCAATATGGGCGCAGTGTCAGCGGCGTCCTTCCCCAAGCTGGAGGTGATGCGGCTGGCAACGGCCCTGGTCCGCGGCTGACTCCCAACATGCCCGGCAAGTTCTCGAAGATAATAAGGGAATCCGAGTTTTCGGGAGCTGGTCAGCCGGCAATCCAGCCTCAATAGCCCTGGTCGTCATCCTTGCCAAACCACCAGCCCAACCCGAAGGTGGCCAACAGTCCCAAACAGCCGGTCCTTCTGCGGGACATGTGGGCCGACGCTTCAATCGATTCTGCTTCCTCGGCAGCGATCAGCCTATCCTCCCGCTGTTGTATCCATCGATCCAAGTCTGTCAGCGAAGGCGGGGCCCCAAGCTCCAGGTCCAACGTGATTGGCAGAGGTTTGCCTTTCTCAAGAGCGAGGCCGCGCTTTTCGAGAGCGCCCATTGGATCGTTCAGGCACTCGATAAGATCGTCAAGCCAGCCCTGAATCTGGAGCAGCGCATCGCGATAGACTGTCTCGAGTAGTCGGCACCCTTCGGAATCGGCAAGGCCGGGAACTGTCCGTCGAACTTCATCATAGTCGTCCAGGAGGCGTTCAAGACAAATCTCCATCCGGGCGGCGCCTCGCTGCACGGCGTTTTCCGGAGTATCGGCGACCTCAAGCAACTCACCAATTTGGTTGACCTCATCAACGAAGCGACCGATGTCGGCCTGAATCTGTTCCAAGTGGTTCCCCACAAAGCTGAGAATGTCCGTTTCTTGCTCTGATCGCTTGGGCCTGCGTTCCATGCGCGCCCGGAACTTGGAGGCGATGGGGCGCACGCATTCGCCCAACGCCAGCGTCTGCCGCGACAAAATCGATCCGGAGTTCATGTCCCGATTTCCTCCCGGTCATACTACCATGAGGAGGGTTGCCTCCGACCCATGCGCCACCTGCGGCAAAGGATGCCTGCACAAGCCAGGTATGGCCGAACCCAATCCGTTGGCTCAGAGATCTGTTTGTCTTGCCGCAACGAGACGCAATGGATTACCGGATAAGCCGTTTGCGTCCGTGTTTGCGTCCGTGTCGCAGACCGGGCGGCGGAAAAGCACGCCAGGGAAGGGCAGTTCATTAGGGTGAGAGAGCGGAAAACAGAACGCAATTCGTCGACTTCGGAAAACCCGACACCCGTGCTGAAACTCTTCGTCTACGGCACGCTCAAGCGCGGGTGCCGGAACCACCAGGACTTTTGCCGGGGGTATGTGGAGGTTCGGGAGGCTTCGGTTCGGGGGCGCCTCTACGAGGGCCCCGGGTATCCCATTCTGGAGGCGCCCGAAGAAGACATCCTGGCCCAGGGGACTGACGATCCCGTGGCCGACGCCGCCACGCAGGCGCGACTGTCCAATCGAGTAAGGGCCGGGCTTCAGCAGTTCCCGGAAGCCACCACGGGGGAGGGTTGGAACACCGTCTACGGGGAACTGTTCACCTTTGACGACCCCGAAATCCGCCTTCCTTCCATCGACCGCCTGGAGGGGTTCCACCCCGGCGGCCGCTGCCTCTATCGGCGCGTGCTCGTCTCCGCGTCCGTCGAGGGCGCCCACCAGCCTGCCTGGGTCTACGTGGTCGAGACTCTCGGCATCAGCCGCCGCCGGATTGCCTCCGGCCGCTGGCCGGAATAATGTGCCGCAAGCCCACCGTAACCTCAGGATGCATTCTGGTTGGAAGCGGCACGAATTTCGTATTGTATTATCTTCGTGCCAAAAGAACGGAGGTCGTTATGAGGAACCTCACCATCACCTTGCCCGACGATTTGGCCCGCTGGCTTCGCATCAAGGCGGCCGAAGACGATCATAGCGTGTCCCAATGGCTGGCCGAGTTGCTGGAACGGATGCGGCGCCAGGAAGAGCAGTACGAGACTGCCATGAAACGGTATCTGGCGATGAAGCCGCGCAAGCTCGATTGGCCGAACGATCGCCGGCCGACTCGAGAGGAACTGTACGATCGGCGCGGTCTTCGTTGCCACTAACGCCTTCGTCTACCGGCATGACGACTCGGTGCCGGAGAAGCAGTCTCGCGCCGAGCAATGGATCGTTTTCCTTGTCCGAAGCCGTACTGGTCGCCTGAGCTATCAAGTACTCCAGGAACTCTATGCCACTCTCACACGCCCACGCCTGAGCTTCGACCATTCAGAAGCACGCAGGATCGTGCAGTTGTTGTCGGTATGGCAGCCGCTCCAAATCGACACTGGTATCCTGGAGCGGGCATGGCAGGCGCAGGAGCGCCATGCCATCTCCTGGTGGGATGCACTCATCGTCGCCGCTGCACAGGCTGGCCAATGCTCGATTCTACTGACCGAGGACTTGCAGCCTGGCCAGGTGTTCGACGGTGTCCGGGTAGTCGACCCGTTCGCGTGGCCCGACAAAAAACCACAAGAGATCGTGGAGGCGCACGGCATGGCGGCACGCGATGGTGACGCCTGAAGGGACGGTACAGTCGAATGAGCTGAGAATCTCCGGTCACTGCGGGCAGTTCTGTTCTCCCGAGAACCTCGTCATCGGCCGCCGTCGGAT
Organism: Candidatus Versatilivorator sp.; assembly: GCA_965207735.1. Taxonomy (GTDB): domain Bacteria; phylum Acidobacteriota; class Terriglobia; order Versatilivoradales; family Versatilivoraceae; genus Versatilivorator. The sequence goes on from OZ242296.1 coordinate 7,665, forward strand.
TCCGTCCGGCCGATGGCTGGAGTAGCCTGCCGCAAGCCCGCCTTCACCACAGGATGCATTCTTGTTGGATTCAGCAGCGTCCTTTGAGATTTCGATGCATTGATGCTTCGGAGCAGCCATGCGGATTACAGTGACTATCGACAGCGACGTACTGGCGGTTGCGCGAGCGCTGGCGGAGCGTAACGGAACCAGCCTCGGCCGGGCCCTGTCGGAGTTGGCGCGGCGTGGTTTCAGGAGTATTCACACCGCCCTTGAATACGGGAACTACACCCCTCTCGGCGACCGCTTCGGAGTTCCTGACGGTTCATGTTAGAATCGAATTCCCCCGTTTCGAGGTCCCGTTAGGAAAGAGGAATGCCAAATGACAGTGATCGATCAACTTCTGGAAAACAATACCCGCTACGCCGACGGTTTTGGCAAGGGTGACCTGCCGTTGCCCCCGGCGCGCAACCTGGCGGTGGTGGCCTGCATGGACGCCCGCCTGGACGTGCACAAGATCCTGGGCCTGAGCGAGGGGGACGCCCACGTGATTCGCAATGCGGGCGGTGTGGTCAGTGACGACGCCATCCGCTCCCTGGTGATTTCCCAGCGCCTGCTGGGCACTACGGCCATCGTGCTGATTCACCATACGGATTGCGGCATGCTGACCTTCCGGGACGACGACGTCAAGGACGCCATCGAGGCCGATACCGGCCTGCGACCGGCCTTTTCCATGGAGGCCTTTGGAAACCTGGAGCAGGATGTCCGCCAGTCCATCTCCCGTATTCAGGCCAATCCCTTCATTCCCAACAAGGACCAGGTGCGAGGCTTCGTCTACGACTGCGCTACCGGCCGGCTGAACGAGGTTTCTCGCGGCTGAGCTCTAGTAGATTTCCTGAAGCCGAAGTCCTCCTGGTTAGCCGTTCCCCCGACCTGCCGCGCGGATCATTAGGAGGAAAAACGCCCAACTCGGCTGGTTTCAGACAATTGAGACCCTGGGTGAGAACCGGCAGACTATAGCGGCCAGCCGGTGGGAACCCGAACCACCAGGGTTCGGGCGATCTTGTCGTGCCAGGCCTGCCGCTGCGGGTCCCAGAGGATCCAGAGCCAACCCAGTCCCGCGGCTGCCGCCGACAGGATGCTGGCCAGCCCCCGCACCAGCGAATCGGTGAAGGCAAGAGGTTTCCCATCCATCCGCACCACCCGCAGCCGGCAGATGATGCCGCCCACGGTGGTCCCCTTCCAGCTCCAGAGCGCCACGCGATAGACCAGCAACAGGAGGAAGGATCTGCCCGGGTGTACATGGGCGAATGGCAGGGTAATCACGGTCACCAGCAAGAAGTCGAGCAACAGGGCTCCCAGGCGGTGGAGAAAGGTCGCCCGCGGAAAGGATGAGAGGGTCCCGCCGGCCGCGGGGGACGCCGCCGGCGCCGCTTCTGCGCCGGAGGGCTCCGCAGCCCCGCCGTCGGGGCTGTCGCTTCCTGACTCGGCAGTCGGCGGCGGTGGTGTCGGAGCGGGGGAGGGGGGATTCTCCCGCCTCAAGCCGGCAACCAGCGCGGTGGCGGCCGCTCCCAGGCCCAGAAGGCTTACCAGGGCCCAGGCGGTGAGGCCGGCGACTGGAACCATGCCGACCAGGATGATAGCCGCTAGGCCGATTCCTGCCGACCGGGCCGCCTGCAGACGGTCGTGGGGCGCCTCCTCGGGCAGAACCCGGCTTCCGATCCAGCGAGCCGCGGCCACGTTGCCGATGAGGCCGGCGATCACAAGAGCGAACCACAGGAAGGGCACCAGCGCCAGTCCGATCACCGATACCGTCAGAATGAACGACGCCGGCGCGATCAGAAGTAGAATCAGAAACCCCGTCAGCCCCGTGGTCAGGGGCTTCCGGCCGAGTGTGTCGGTACAGGCCCGCACCGGCCCGTCGAACACCAGGTTGATGAGCAGGCACAAGAGCACGAAAACGGCCAGGACGGCCCACATCCAGGGGAGTTCGGGCACGATGGGACGTCCCCAGAGCAACCCTCGAGTGAACCAGGGAGCGGCGCTTGCCAACTGGTCCCCCAACGCAAAAGCGCCGACCGAGACCTGATCTCCTCCCGGGGCGAACCCGGGAGGCACCTGCAATCCACTGCCCACGGCCACCAGGTCTCCGCCAACCGCGGCTCCGGGCTGGACGTCGCCTGTTCCGGCTACTACTACAACATTCCCGCCGACGCGGGCAGTGCCGACAAGCGTCGCCGCGCCGGCAACCACTACCAGGTCCTGCTCTATTTCACCCTCAATCCGAGCGGTGCCCGCGATGACGACTGCGCTCTCGACCCGCTTGCCGGCAGGGAGGGTGTAGCCTCGTCCGATCTGAACGACTTCACCGCCGACGTCGATGATATCCAGGTCGATGACCAAATCGACATCAACCTCAGCGGGTGGATCGGGCGTAGAAGGCGCTGTGGCTTCTTGAACCGCTCCGCCGCTGGCGGCCAGCCCCAGTGTGACTCCCAATACTGCCAATATGTGCCAATTCGTCTTCATTGTTGGACGCTCCCTTCCCAGAGCATGTTTCTGAGTGCCTCCCAAAGCAGTGCCAAAAACACCCACATACCACCGACCCACAGAACCAGGTAAGCGGCAATGGGTTCCAGCAATACCCGCCACAGGACCCGGGACTCATGCACCATCGCCCCGGCGCCGCCGGCCGCTTCCTCGGCGGTTGCCAGCAACAGCCCCCAGGTGCTGCCGACCCCGCCGTCCGAAGCCCAGTCGACAAACAGCCCTCCCATCAGAATCAGGGCCGCCGATGCAGCCAGCCGAACCGCCTGCCGCTGCCAGACCTCACCGGTCCAGGTCCGTTGGCGCCTCGGGCTCCGCCCGGTCCGGCGCACCTCGGCCATGATTCGGGGCAGCAGCGTCCCGGGGGCCTTCGGAGCCGGCAGTTCCGCCAGCTTTCGCTGAATGAGGGATTCCAGATCAGGGAGTTTCATCACCCTCCACCATCAGTTTTCTGAGGGTCTCTCGGCCTCGGTGAATGTCGCTTTTGATCTTGCCCAGCGAGACTCCCAGCAGTCGGGCGATTTCTGCGTAGCTTCGCTCCTCGAAATGAAACAGCACCAGGGGCACCCGCTGATGCCGCGGCAGGCGGCGGACCGCCTGCTCCAGCCGGGCATGCACTTCGGCTTTCTCCAGGTCCGCTTGCTGTGAGCTTCTCGCCACCAGCCGGTCTTCATAGCCCGGTTCCTTTTCGGAGTCGCCGGGGCGCCTCTGACTGAACAAGCGCCAGCGAGCTCGAAAGCGGGACAGATGGTTCAGGCAGAGGTTGGTGGTCACGGTCCTGAGCCATCCTCCGGCCGAGGGGTTCTCCGCCAGGTGTTCGAACCGCTCGAAAGCCTTCAGAAACACGGTCTGGGACACGTCCTGGGCCTCGCTTTCGTCTCCCAGCAACCGAACCGCAATACCGAATACCATGTGCTGGTACTTGCGAACGAACGCCTCAAATGCGGTGGCACCGGTCATCATCCTCCAAAGCTCTCCGACTCATCCTTCCAATAACCCGCGAGCCGGACGAAAGTTTCAGGGATGGACGGATATTTTCGAGTTTGCTGCCGGAACGTCGACCGCAGGGTTCCCAGAAGCCTGCGGACCCGGCCTATTCAAGGCCTCGAGAATCAGCTCTTCCACCTTTCGCCAGACCGCCGGGTCGCGGTCCATTTTGGCGTGGGCCCTGCGGGCGATCTTTTTGTGCCAGGGGAGGTGGGACAGGTCGATGTCCAGGTTCGAATAGTCAAAGCGGAAGTTTCCGAGAATGCGGGTGCGGCTGGAGTCGGCCGCACGGATGGGCGCCTCGCCGCGAATGATACGCCCGTTGTCCTGGTAGAGGTTGGCGGCGGCGCGGACGTTGGGAGGGATCAGGCCGTCGCCCCGGCCCACGCTGTCCACCTGGATGGTCAACAAGACCGGGATATCCAGTCGGTCCAACTGCCGGGCGAACTTCACCACCGCGGCGCCTCCGAAGCTCTGTCCATAGAGAACGATGCGGGCCCGTTGTCGTTCCTCCGGCTGGAGGCGGCCGTCGCCGTTGCCATCCAGGCAGGCCCGCACCAGTCGAAGGGCCAGGTTGCGCTTAAGATTCTCGACGGTTTCCACGTGCACTCCGGGCATTGCCTTTTTTCGGAGCCATTGAGCCGTCCGGCCCACCCCCACCTCGGCGTTGCGCCAGGAGTCGCGGCCGCCCATGAAGCCCAGAACCAAGGTGTGGCCCGGCTGCAGCGGCCTGGGCGCGGCAAAGTGTTGAAACTGTTGGGCGGGTCGGGGGGCGCAGGAGGCTTCCCGGCCGACGGCCAGCAGGATCAGCATCGGGAGGAGCCGTTGGACAGTCCGCGCAAGAGGAGGTTTCCGATGCGCGCGCGTGCGCCGGTCCGTCAGCCATTCAACCTGGATTGCCGGTGGCACATTGCCTCCTGGAGCGGGTACGAGTGAAAACTGTTTGTCCTGCTATTCCATTGGGACCAAGTAAGGCGGCCTGTTGCAGTTTCGGCATTGACAGGAGTTGCCCTGGCTTGAATCTGCATCAGTTCGTGGAGGCTATCACGGGTACGCCGCCTGAAGGGGCGAAGGTGATGCCCCGGCGCACCACCCGAACCCTTTGACCCAAATCGGGTCGCAGGCTCACGCGCGACAGCAGGCGAGCCAGCACGATCTTCATCTCGTAGGTCGCGAACGCCGCACCGAGACAGTGGCGGGTACCTCCACCGAATGGGAAAAAAGTGTAAGGATCGATGCGCCGCCCCACAAACCGATCGGGATTGAACACCTCCGGATCCGGCCACAAGTCAGGCCGCCGGTGGGTAAGATAGATGCAGGGAGCCACGATATTCCCAGCCTGAATCTTGGTGTCACCGATGGGTGTATCCTTCTCGAGCCGGCGGACGACGATGGGCACGACCGGATTGAGCCGAGCCGTCTCCTTGACGACTGCGTCCAGGTATTCGAGCGCGGCGATCTGCTCCGGGGACGGCGCGGGAAGGCGTTGTCCCTCTCCGATCACCTGAGCCACCTCGGCGCGGGCAGCCTCCAGCGCTTCCGGGTTCTGCAGGAGAGAGTGAATCGTCCACGCCAGCGAGGTGGCCGTTGTCTCATGGCCGGCCACCAGCATGGTGACCATCTCATCCCGAATTTCCTCATCGCTCATGGGCCGGCCCTCTTCGTCGAGCGCGGCCACCAGCAAGGTCATGATGTCGCTGGCATCGCTTTGAGACGCTACCCTTCGGCGGGCGATTTCGGCGTACAACAAGCGGTCGATCTCTCGACGGATGCGAACCAGGCGATTCCAGGCTGCGACCAAGAGGAGGGGGTTCCTGCCGGCCAACCCGAGAGCCTCGACCATCGTTCGACGCAGGCGCCAACGCTGCTCACCCTCGGCCACCCCGAAGACGGCGCGCAGGATAATGTCCAGAGTGATTTCCTGCATTTGCGAGTGAATGGGAAACGATGCTCCAGTCGGCCAGGAGTCGATCGATCGGTCGACAATCTCGCAAATCATTTGGCTGTACAGGCGCATGCGCTCGCCATGAAAGGGGGGCATCAGCAGTTTGCGTTCACGCCTGTGCCGAGCGCCGTCGAGCATGAGAATCGAATTGGAGCCCACGATCGGCTTGAGTATCCGGTTGGCACGCCCGGCTCGAAGGTTGGCGGGGTCTCCGGTAAAGACCTGCTTGATGGCGGAAGGCTCACTGATAAAGACCATCGGCGGCGTGGCGACAAAGCGGATGGTGAAGGCGTTCCCGTAGGTTTCGGCACAGGATCGCATGAACGGGACGGGCCGGAAGATCCATTGAAACATCTGAAGGAGGGGTGGGACCCGCGGTCCGGGCGGCAATTGGGACATGCCTCAATTATCATCCCTTTCACGGTTTATTGTGAGCCCTTTGCAAAACACCGCATCGTGACCTTGATATCCCGGCGTCATGGGAGGAAGCCCACCCGGGAGCGCGGGCGTCCCGCCCGCAACCTTTTTCGTGCAAGCAGCCTGCGATCCAGGGACATTCCTTCGAACAGAGCACCAAACGGCCTTTGCAGGGTTCGCTACTATGGTGCCAAGTCCTATTCACTTGTTTCAGACCGGACCCCGGCCTGCGCCTCCAACGATCCCGGGTCTGGCCTTTGGCAAGGACTTTTCCTACAATCACCCAAAGTCGGCAAATAGTCTCTCCCCTCCGATGAGGTCATTCGATGTTGCGGAACGGCATTCCGGCTGTCGCCCTGCTGCTGGCCGCCTGGGTGCCGGCAGGGGCCGAGTGGGAGTTTTCTCAGGACATCCGGCCGCTGCTGCAGCGGTATTGTCTGACCTGCCATTCGACCTCCCAAAAGATCGGCGAACTGGACCTGGAGCGTTTTTCCGATGCGGCTGCCGCGCGCCGGGATCTGCAGGTTTGGTCCCAGGTCCTCAATATGGTCGAATCCGGTCAGATGCCCCCCGAGGCATCGCCTCAGCCGAGCGAGGCCGAGCGCCCGCGGATCCTGGAGTGGGTGAGGGGGTTGCTGGAGGCCGAGGCGCAATCCAGAGCCGGAGATCCCGGCCGGGTGGTTCTGCGCCGCCTGAGCAACTCCCAATACCAGTACACCCTACGGGACCTTCTGGGGGTGGATCTGCGGCCGGCCCGGGAGTTTCCCATCGACGGAGCCGCCGGAGAGGGGTTTACCAATGCCGGCGAGGCTCTGGTGATGTCGCCCGCCCTGCTGGGAAAGTACCTGGATGCCGCCAAGGAGATCGTCCGGCACGCGGTGCTGCTTCCCGACGGGTTCCGGTTTTCCAGGCATAAGACCCGCCGCGACTGGACCGACGAAATCCTGGGACGCATCCGCTCCTTTTATGGCCGCTACACCGAAGTGCGGCGCCGGGAGTGGATGTACGGCGATATCCCTCTGGCCATCGACTATGGACAGGTGCCCCTCGAAAAATATGTCCGGGCCGCCATGGAGTTGCGTCAAGGCAGAGCGGGGCTGGATGAGATCGCTGACCGCAACGGGTTGTCCCGGAAGTACCTGGGAGTATTGTGGAATGTCCTCAACGGGAGGGTCGGGGGGGATTCCTTTCTGCTGGAGAACGTGCGCTCGCGCTGGCGCTCGCTCTCTCCGCGGGACGCCGGAAGGCTGGTCTCGGAGATCGAACGCTGGTACGAGCCCCTGTGGAGATTCAACAGCGTCGGCCATTTGAATCGTTGGCTGGAGCCGGTGACGCCCCTGGTCAGGAAGCAGAGTTTTTCCATTTCCTTGGAGACACCGGCGGAAGACGAAGCGGCTATCCTCCACCTCTGGGCCGGCGACGCCGGAGACGGCGGCCAGGAAGACAATCTAGTGTGGAAACGCCCCCGCTTCGAGGGCAGGCCCATACCGGTACACGGCGACAAGCCCCGGCCGAGCGACCTGCCTCCGATCCTGCTGCGGGACCTGCCGCTGGTGAGCCGGACTCTGGAGTCGACCCTGCGAAAAACCTTCGCCGACAGCCGGCGCTACCTTGCAGCGGCGGCGCGGCTGGCGGAGCCCGGGCCCCCGCCGGACCTGGAAGCCCTGGCTGCCCGGGAGGGATTGAACCCGGACCTTCTGCGGCGTTGGACCGGCTATCTGGGAATCGGACCACCGAGAGCGGATCGGGAGAAGCCGCTGTCCCAGGCGATGGAGAACCTCCAGAAGACAGATCAGCTCAATGGCTGGCGCACGCCCTTGTCGGGGGCGGCGCCGGCTCCCTATCAGGACACTGCCTACCTGGTGGCCAACTCCGGGAATCAAGTCTGGCGGATCCCGGGCACGGTGCCTCCCAGATCGGTGGTGGTGCATCCCACCCGGCAGCGGTGGGTCGGGATCTCCTGGCGTTCACCCGAGGAACTGAGGGCGGGAGTGGAAGCGCGGGTGGAGGATTCCCACCCGGACTGCGGCAACGGTATCGAGTGGGTCCTGAAGCTTCGCCAGGCGGGGCTGGAACGCATCCTGGCCTCGGGGAGCCTGGAAAACGAGAACCGGGCCATCCGTCCCGGCCAGAGGTTCCGGCTGCGCCGGGGGGATGAGATCTCGCTGCTGGTGGGACCCCGGAAGCACAACGCCCGCTGCGATCTGACCCGCGTCGACTTGACCGTTCGGGAAGGGGCGGGAGCCGAGCGTGTGTGGGATCTGGCGGACAACGTCATCGACTCGGTGCTGGAGAGCAACCCGCACGGCGATGCCTTTGGTAACCCGGGTGTCTGGCACTTTTTCACGCTGGAGGAGTCCCCGAGCGATCGCTTGAATGCCATTGCCCCGGGTTCGGCCCTCTACCGCTGGCTGGACAGCCTCTCCAACCCCACCCTGAGCCATCAGGCGGCAGCCGCCGCCGGGCAGGTGGCGACACTGCTGGACTCGGGCCCCCCAGCCGCTGGAGACCATCCGGACGCCCTTCTCTATTCCCGGATCACGGCCCTGGACGGACCCTTCCTGAGAGGCATGGATCTGGCGGCTGCCGGGCGGGAGGCCGGATCCTCGGGAAGCCATCGGAACTCCAACCGCGGGCCGGGCGTTTCCAACGGACTGGAGGGGATCGAATTCGGGCGGCGCCCCGGCGGACAGCCGCTGGATGAGGCCAGTTTCCTGGTGCAGGCTCCCGCCCTCATCCGGGTGGAGGTGCCCCGGAGAATTGCCCAGGCCTACAACTTCGTGGCCGAAGCGGCACTGGATCCCGGTTGGGGCCAGTCCGGCAGCGTCCAGGTTCACGCGGGCCTGGAGGTTCCGCAATCGATGCGGGGTCTCGTGCCTCCGGTCGGCGCCAACGACGCCCACCCCGAGGCCAATGCCAACCCGGAGCCGGCCAGGTTTCCCGTGATCGTGGGGAGTGACGCCACCCGAGGGCGGTTCCAGGAGGCCTTTGCCGCCTTCCGGCAGTGGTTCCCCCCGGCCATGTGCTACACCCAGATCGTCCCCGTGGACGAGGGGATCACCATCTCGCTCTTCCACCGGGAGGACGAGGCGCTCAGTCGGCTGGTTCTGGAGGAAGACAATAAGAGAGAGCTGGATCGGCTCTGGCGCCAGCTTCGCTATGTGAGTCAGGACGCACTCACTATCGCCGATTCCTTCGACGAGTGGTGGAATTTCGGAGCCCACTACAAGAAGTTCAGTCGCGAATCGCGTGAGGCCCCGATCCGACGCCGGGCCCAGCAGTTTCGGGAAGAGTTGCGTTCCTCCGAATCCCGGCACCTGGATGCCTTGCTTCGCTTTGCCGAGCGCGCCTGGCGCCGGACCCTGGAGGCCCGGGAGAAAGCGGGTCTCTTGAATCTCTATACATCGCTCAGGGTTGAGGGGCAGGGACACGATCCGGCGCTGCGCAGCCTGCTGGCTCGCGTGCTGGTGTCTCCCAACTTTCTCTACCGCATCGAGCAGCCGGCGGCAGGGGTTGAAATCCAACCGGTCTCCGCTTGGGAGCTGGCCAGCCGGCTCAGCTATTTCCTCTGGTCCTCAATGCCCGACGGCGAGCTGTTTCGACTCGCAGCCAACGGCTCCATCCGCGAACCAAAGGTGCTGGTCGGTCAGGCCGGGAGAATGCTCAAGCAGGACCGCGCCCGCGCCTTGGCCGTGGAATTCGCCGCCCAGTGGCTGGGATTCCGGGAATTCGACCAGGACCAAGGCAAGAATGAGCGCCTCTTTCCGACCTTCGCCCGGCGTCGTTCCGACATGTACGAGGAGTCGGTCCGGTTCTTCGAGGAGCTCTTTCGCCGCGATGGATCGGTGATCGATATCCTGGATGCCGACTACACCTACCTCAACCGGGAGTTGGCGGACCACTACGGGATTCCGGACGTGTCGGGCAGCGAGTGGCGGCGGGTCCAGGGGATCAAGCGGTATCAGCGAGGAGGTGTTTTGGGGATGGGCAGCATGCTCAGCAAGCAGTCGGGCGCTTCCAGGACCAGCCCCGTTCTGCGCGGAAACTGGATCTTCGAGACCCTGCTGGGGAATCATCTGCCCAAGCCTCCTCCCAACGTGCCCGAGCTTCCCGAAGACGAAAGGCACACCCAGGGCCTGACGGTGCGCCAGATGGTGGAAAGGCATCGCAGCCTGCCCGGATGCGCCGCCTGCCACGACAAGATCGATCCGCTGGGTCTGGCCCTGGAGGGCTTCGATCCCATTGGGCGTCGCCGCACCCGGGACCTGGCCGGCCGACCCGTGGATGCCGGCGTGCGACTGCAGCCGGGAATCGAGTTTCGGGATCTGGCCGGGCTGCGAACCTATCTGCTGGAGCAGCGGAGAGAGGAATTTCTGCGGAATTTCAGCCGCAAGTTGCTGGGGTATGCCTTGGGCCGCTCGGTGGAGGTGTCGGATGAAGGTCTCCTGACCGAGGTGCTGCAGTCCTTGGAGAGAGCCGGCTTCCGTTTCTCGGCGGCTGTTGCTACCATTGTGCAAAGCCCGCAGTTTATGCACCAGCGCGGACGGGATGTGGGGAGCCCCGACCAACCATGAATTCCATTGAATCGCGCCAATCCGGACGGAAGGTCGACTTGGCCCGGCGCAGGCTGTTGCGCGGTCTGGGCGTGAGTCTGGCGCTTCCCTGGCTCGAGTCCATTCCCGCCTGGGGTGGCGTTTCCTCCCAGCCCCGAACCGGCATGCGACCGCCGCTTCGCTTCGCCTGCCTTTTTGCCGGCAACGGTTTTTATGAAGGGGAGTGGTGGGCACGGACCGAAGGGCGATCCATGAAGTTCGGCAAGGTGCTGGAACCGCTGGCGCCCTATCAGCACAAGTTGAACTTCCTCCGTGGGCTCTACAACGCCGAAGCTCTGAAGGGAAACATTCACAGCTCACAGACCGGTAATATCCTCTCGGGTGCGCTGCTGGCTCCCGGTGGAAAGATCCGTTCCGGCACCAGCATCGACCAGGTGCTGGCCCAGCGTCTCGGCACTGGGACCAAGGTGCCCAGTCTGGTCCTTGGATGCGAAAAGTCGATCGCCAGCGTGCACAAGAACTACTCCATGCTCTACAGCTCCCACATTTCCTGGAGCTCTCCGACCACACCCACCCCGCTGGAGATCTATCCTGCCCTGGCCTTTGACCGTCTCTTTCGGGAAGGCGGCGCCGAAGCCGGCGATGCCAGCGTCCTGGACGCCGTCCTGGAGGAAGCGACGGGTCTGCGGCGGCGCATCAGCACCCTGGACCGGTACAAGTTCGATGAGTACCTCAATTCGGTTCGGGAGGTGGAACGGCGAATCGAGCAGGCGGGGAAAAACCGCATGCTGCAGGGTTGGCGACCCACGCTGGAAAAGCCGGACCGGCAGCGCCCCGACGACGGATTGCCTCAGGACATCCACGAGCACATGCGGTTGATGTGCGATATCCTGGTGCTGGCCTTTCAGACCGACAGCACCCGAGTCTGCACGCTCAAGCTCAACAACGATCTCTCCCAGCTTCGCTTTCCCCATCTGGGGATCGACCACACCATTCACCACATGCTTTCCCACGGGGATTCCGACGACTGGCTGGAGGTGAACCGATACTTTGTGGAGCAAGTAGCTTACCTGGTCGGACGAATGGACGAGATTCAGGAGGGCGAGGGGACGCTGCTGGACAATTCGGCCATTCTCTTCTGCTCCAGCATGCTGACCGGAAACCACGATGCCTCCCAGTTGCCGGTGGTGCTCCTGGGGAGGGCCGGGGGCCGGATCGAGACCGGCCGTGTCCTGGATTACCTCGATGGCCCCAACCGCAGAATGTCCAGCCTCTACCTGTCCCTGGCTTCGAAGTTCGGTGTCGAGCTGGAACGGTTCGGGGACTCTGACGAACCCCTGAGGAATATCTGAACTTCTTGCGCCTCCTTCCGATTGGCTTTCCATATAGAATCGTCTGAAATGATGGCCGGCGTCGGCTGCGCGGCTCGGCGGCAGGGTAGCTCCGCAAGTCCTGGTCGGTGCGGCCCTCCCTTGCCGGCGGGCAAGCCAGGGGAATCCCTGAAATGAATATCACGGTGGCAGGCACAGGGTACGTAGGTTTGGTGACCGGAGCGGCGCTGGCCGATTTCGGGCTGAACGTGAACTGCGTCGACAGCGACGCGCGGAAAATCGAAACGCTTTCTTCCGGTAGGGTACCGTTCTATGAGACCGGACTGGAGGAGTTGGTCAATCGCAACCTGAGGAACCGGCGGCTGACCTTTTCAACCGACCTGGAGGCGGCCGTGCGTGCTTCCCTGGCGGTATTTATCGCGGTGGGAACCCCGGACCTGCCGGACGGCACGCCCGACCTGAGCCAGGTCGATTCGGTGGCGGCCGCCCTGGCCGAGTGCCTGGACGATTACAGGGTCATCGTCACCAAGAGCACGGTACCGGTGGGCACCGCGAGACGGATTCAAGGCTTGTTGGAGAGGAAGCAGAGGAGGCCTGTCGAGTTCGACGTGGTTTCCAATCCCGAGTTTCTGCGGGAGGGCTCCGCGGTGGAAGACTTCATGCGCCCCAATCGGGTGGTGATCGGGGCGGATAGTGAAAAGGCGGTAGCCATCGTCAAGGATATCTATCGCCCCCTCTACCTGAATGAGACGCCGTTTGTGATCACCAGCCCGGAGACGGCCGAACTCATCAAGTATGCCTGCAATGCCTTTCTGGCGACCAAGATTTCCTTTATCAACGAGATGGCCAACCTGTGCGAGAAAGTCGGAGCCGACATCCATCACGTGGCCCGGGCCATGGGGCTCGACAAGCGGATCGGCCCGAAGTTCTTGCATCCGGGTCCCGGTTTCGGTGGCTCCTGCTTTCCCAAGGATCTGGTGGCGCTGGCCAGGACCGGCCGGCAGCTGGAGGCGCCTCAGAGGTTGGCGGAAGCCGTGATCGAAATCAATCGACGACAAAAGGAGCGGGTCTTCAGCAGGATCGAGAGCGAGCTGGGAGGTCTGAAACGCAAGAAGATCGGCGTCTTGGGGCTGGCATTCAAACCCAACACCGACGACATTCGCGAGGCTCCGGCCATTGACATCTGCCGGAGACTGCTGGAGGCTGGCGCCCTGATTCAAGCCTACGATCCGGCGGCCATGCCCAACAGCCGCAAGGTCCTGAGCGGTGAGAAGGTGTTTTTCTGCCCGGACGCCTATGCCGCGGCGGCCGGGGTGGATGCACTGTGGATCGCTACCGAGTGGAACGAGTTTCGGAACATCAACCTGGCCAGGATCAAATCGCTGATGCAGGCGCCCGTCCTTTTCGACTCCCGCAACGTCTTCGATCCGGCGAAAGTGCGTGCCCTGGGATTCCGCTACTTCGGCACCGGACGCCCCGCGCTGTCCCCCTGAGACATGCATGGCGAACCGAACAGTGGTGACTAGTGCGAGCGAGCTAGGTCTCGGACGGCGTCACCTGCTGCCGGAAGTAGGGAATGGTGAGCTGCAACCCCTGATCGATGTCTATGGTCGGCTCCCACTGCAGTTCTTGTCTGGCCAGAGTGATATCGGGCTGCCGGCGAACGGGGTCGTCCGAGGCCGCCTCTCCGTGGACGATCCTGGCAGGGGATCCGGTCATTTGAATGATCTTGGCGGCCAGAGCGAGAATGGTCAGCTCGATAGGATTCCCCAGGTTGACCGGACCGCGGAAGTCATCCTGGTTCATCATGGCGATCAGGCCACGAACCAGATCCGAGACAAAGCAGAAGGAACGGGTCTGCAGTCCGTCGCCGTTGACGATCAGGTCCTCTTCCTTCAGCGCCTGGACGATGAAGTTGCTCACCACCCTCCCGTCATCGATCGCCATCCTGGGACCGTAGGTGTTGAAAATTCTGACGATGCGGATGTCGATCCGGTCCTGACGCCCATAGTCCATCATCAGGGTTTCCGCCACCCTCTTGCCCTCGTCGTAGCAGGCGCGGACTCCTATGGGGTTCACGTTGCCCCAGTAGTCTTCAGGTTGGGGATGAACCTGGGGGTCCCCGTAGACTTCGGAGGTCGATGCCTGCAGGATTCTGGCCCGGGTCCGCTTGGCCAGCTCCAGCATGTTGGTCACTCCCAGGACGTTGGCCTGGATGGTCCTGACGGGATTGAACTGGTAAAAGACCGGTGAGGCCGGGCAGGCCAGGTTGTAGATTTGCTCGACCTCGATATCGACGGGATTGATGATGTCGTGGCGCAGAATTTCAAAGTTTTTGGAATCCAGCAGGTGAAACACGTTTCGCTTGGAGCCGGTGAAGTAGTTGTCCAGGCAGACGACTTCATGGCCTTGGGCGAGCAAGGACTCGCATAGATGCGATCCGATCAGGCCGGCGCCTCCGGTCACCAGTATTCTCATGCCATCATCCTCCTCGCGGCACACCCTTGCCATTGTTCCCCAGGTAGCGCTCCCGCAGTGCCTTTTTCTGAATTTTACCCGTTCCGCCTTTGGGCAGGCTGGTCAGGAGCTCCACGCTGGAGGGCACCTTGTAGGCGGCCAGCTTTTGCCGGCAAAATTGTTTCAGCGCCTGTTCGGAGAGATCGGCCCCTTGCCTGGGGACCACCAGGGCCTTGGGCGACTCTCCCCACTTGGAGTCCGGCACTGCAATGACAGCGCACTCGAGCACGTCCGGGTGGCCGAAGAGCACCTTCTCGATCTCGATGGAGGAGATATTCTCGCCTCCTCGCACGATGATATCCTTCTTGCGGTCCACGATCATGAGGTAGCCTTCCGAATCCACCGTGGCCAGATCGCCGGTGTGAAGCCATCCCCGTTTCATTACCTCGGCGGTCTCCCGGGGCTGCTTCCAATACCCCTTCATGACCACGTTGCTTCTGGCCACGATCTCACCCACCGTCTTTCCGTCGGCGGCCACGTCCTGTCCCTGCCGGTCGACCACCCTGACCTCGCTGCCCGGCAGTTCCAGGCCGGTCATGGCCGCCCGCCGATAACGGGCTTCGCCATCCTCCCGCAGGTGCGATTTGAGCAGCGATACCGTGAGGACGGGCGAGGTCTCGGTCAACCCGTAGCCGCAGCTGCATTCGCATCCGAAGGCAGACACCAGTTGGCGGACCATGTCCGCGGGGACGGAAGATCCTCCCATATGAATCAATCGGAGACTGTCAAGACGGTAGTTGGGGATGGCCTGGGAATTGAGCAGCAGGGTGGCCATGGTCGGGACCAGGTTGAGAGAAGTCACCCTTTCATTCTGGATCAGTTCCAACACGGTCTTGGGACGGAAATGGCGCAACATGACGTGGGTTCCGCCGACACAGGTGATGCTGTGGGTGGCGCCCCATCCGTTGGCATGGAACAGTGGAATGGTGTGCAGTTGTACGTCGGTTTCGCGGTTCTGCAAAGCGAAGACCACACTCAGGGCGTGCAGGTAGAGATTGCGGTGGGTCAGCATCACGCCCTTGGGCCGAGCCGTGGTTCCACTGGTGTAGAAAAGCTCGGCCACCGAGTCCTCGTCCCGAATGGTCTCGGGGAAGGATTCCGGACTGTACGCCTCGATCGCCTGCTCGTAGCCGAGAGGGTGGAGCCAGGAACGGGCGGGCTCGCCATCCAGGAGGAGATAGCCTTGGAGCTGGGGCAACTCTTGGCGGACTTCCGCGATCAAGGGAAGGAACTCTTCTTCCAGCAGCAGCAGCCGGGCATCGGAGTGGTTGAGGATGTAACGAAAATCCCCGGCGGTAAGACGCACGTTGAGAGGCAGAAAGATGGCGCCGGTCTGTACCACCCCGTAGTAGGCTTCCAGCAGCCGGTGACCATTGCGGCTGAGATAGGCCACCACCGTTCCAGGCCTGACGCCCAGAGACACCAGCAATCGAGACAAGCGGTGGATTCGACCGCTGAACTGACGGTAGTTGAAGCGCCGGGTCCCGCAGACCACCGCGGTCTTGTCGGGGTGCAGCTTCACCGAACGGCGCAGGAACATCAGTGGGGTGAGTGGGACATTCATCGTTTGCCGTTTGCCGGACAACCGTTGGGAGTTTCGGGCCGTGACGGGCCAAGGAGCAATAGTACGCGAGCGGCCGGTTTTCCGGTAGAGTTTGCATCGCCGACTACCCCCGAGAGTCGGACGGGCTCGCTGGATTTCGGGTGGTGCGGGGAGTGGGAAAGCCCTGGAATGCCGGGGCTAGGATATTGACTAAGCTGGGTTTATGTGATACTTTGCCGTTGTCGACGACGGAGCCGATGAGCCGAATATGAGCCAGATCACAGTAACACTGCCGGATGGTAGCCGGAAGGATTTTGATTCCGGAGTCTCGGTTTTGGAGGTGGCCCGATCCATCGGGTCGCGGCTGGCGCGAGCAGCCCTGGTAGCCAAGGTGGATGGCGGCCTGGTGGATTTGACCACCAGACTGGACAGCGACGCCGCGGTCACCATCCTGACCGAGCGGGACCCGGAGGCTTTGCAGGTCTACCGCCACAGCAGCGCTCATCTGCTGGCGCTCGCGGTCATTGAACTGTTCCCCGGGACCCAGTTGGGAATCGGCCCACCCATCGAAAACGGTTTCTACTACGATTTCCAGCGTGAAACTCCTTTTACCGCCGAGGAGCTGGAGAGCATCGAGCAGCGGATGTTGGAGCTGGTGAAGGCCGACTATCCCTTTGAACGACTCTGGATGGACAAAGCGGAAGGACTGGAATGGTTCAGGAACCAGAGAGCCGACCTCAAATGTGAGTTGATCCAGGAAAGGGCCGGAGAGCGTTTTTCCTGCTACAAGGTCGGAAGCCTCATCGATTTTTGCCGGGGGCCTCATATTCCCTCCCTCGGCCGGATCAAGGCGCTGAAGCTGCTGTCGGTGGCCGGGGCCTATTGGAAGGGTGAGGAGACCAACCAGCAGCTCCAGCGGATCTATGGAACCTCGTTCTTTGACAAGAAGCAGCTGGCCGCCCATCTCCATCAACTGGAGGAGGCCAAGAAGCGCGATCACCGCCGCATCGGCAAGGAGTTGGACCTGTTCAGCCTGCAGGAGGATGCGGGTCCGGGTCTGGTCTTCTGGCACCCCAATGGAGCCCTGATTCGAAACGAGATTGAAGATTTCTGGCGGCAGCAACACCTCAGCGGCGGCTACGAATTCGTGTACACACCCCATATCGCCAAGAAGGACTTGTGGCGCACCAGCGGGCACGTCGACTTCTATCGACAGAGCATGTATTCGGCGATGGAAGTGGACGAGGTGGACTATCAGCTCAAGCCCATGAACTGCCCGTTCCATATCCTCATTTACAAGAATCAATTGCGGAGCTATCGCGAGCTTCCCTTGCGGTGGGCTGAAACGGGGACCGTGTACCGGTACGAGCGTTCGGGAGTGCTGCAGGGATTGCTGCGGGTGCGAGGATTCACTCAGGACGACGCCCACATCTTTTGCCAGTCCGAGAAGATCGAAGAGGAAATTCTGGGCGTGCTGGACTTCACCCTGTCGCTGCTGCGTAGTTTCGGGTTCACCGACTTCGAGGTCTACCTGTCGACGCGGCCCGAGAAGTACGTCGGGTCGGTCGAAGACTGGGACCTTTCCACCGAGGCACTGCGCCGGGCCGTGGAGACGCGACGCCTGGAGTACAGCACCGACGAAGGAGGAGGCGCCTTTTATGGACCCAAGATCGACCTCAAGATCAAGGATGCCATCGGTCGCTCCTGGCAGTGCACCACCATACAGTTCGACTTCAATCTTCCCGAGCGCTTCGATCTCTCCTACGTGGGAGAAGACGGAAAGTCTCACCGTCCCTACATGGTTCACCGGGCCCTGCTGGGCTCAATGGAACGGTTCTTCGGGATATTGATTGAACATTACGCCGGGGCATTTCCTCTCTGGCTGGCGCCGGCCCAGGTGGTTATCCTGCCGATCAGCCAGCGACATGCGGAGGCGGCCTCCGCCCTGGAGTCCCGGCTGGCGCAAGAGAAGTTTCGCGTCAAGGCCGACTTGCGGAATGAGAAGGTGAATGCCAAGATCCGGAGAGCTCAAATGCAGAAAGTGCCCTTCATGGTCATCTTGGGAGACAGGGAGTTGGATAAGGGTACCCTGTCGGTCAGGAATCGATTTGAGGGGGACCTCGGCTCTTTTTCCTTTGAAAAATTTCTGGAATTGATTCAGGATCTACGGGACAAAAAGGCGGTGCGGCCCTAGCGGGTCCGAATCCGCCGACATTGGCACAAAATCACGGAGGTGGATGTATTCGTCGCAAGCCCACGTTTAGTCGTCAGAGGATCCGCGTCAACATCAATGATCGCATTCGGGCCAGAGAAATTCGGGTGATCGATGTCGACGGCGAGCAACTCGGTGTTATGCCTCCGGGGGATGCACTGAGGGTCGCCAAAGGAAAAGAGCTGGACCTGGTTGAGATTTCCGCCACGGCCACCCCCCCGGTCTGCCGTATCATGAATTACGGCAAGTACCTGTACCAACTCAAGAAAAAGGCCCACGAGGCCAAGAAGCACCAGAAGATGATCCATGTCAAGGAGGTCAAGTTTCGCCCCAAGACCGACAACCACGACTATGAGTTCAAGAAGAAGAACATCCTTCGCTTCCTGGGAGAGGGCGACAAAGTGAAGGCGTCGGTCAATTTTCGGGGTCGGGAAATGGCGCACAAGAGCATTGGCCGCCAGTTGATTCTCCGCCTGATCGAGGATGTCGGCGAGCAGGGTTCCGTTGAGGGGAATCCGAAGATGGAAGGCAACCACATGTTTGTCATTTTTGCCGGCAAAAAATAGGACAGGGGTCCGGATTTAGTCGGAGACCCTGCCAAATGCGGGAGAGGGGACGTGCCCAAGCTCAAAACTCATCGTGGAGCCAAGAAGCGGTTCAAAGTGACCGGCACTGGCAAAATCAAGCGGGGTCACTCCCACGCCCGCCATATCCTGACCAAGAAGACGACCAAGAGGAAACGCAAGCTCGACCAATCGGGATTGGTGAGCAGAAGCGACCTGTCGAAGGTCAAGAAGATGTTGCCCTACGCCTCCTGATCGGGGAGGGGCGGGCCCGGCCACCGGGCCAGAGCGTTTGATGGGACGGAGGTGAAGCAGTCGTGGCAAGAGTCACGCGAGGCGCCGGACGGAGAGACCGAAGGCGTAAGCTCCTCAAGGCTTCCTCGGGCTTTCGTGGAACCAAGAGCAAGCTCTATCGGTCCGCCAAGGAATCGGTCGATCGGGCGTTGAGATTTGCCGCTCGGGATCGAAGGGTGCGGAAAAGGGATTTCAGGTCCTTGTGGATCGTGCGCATTTCGGCGGCGGCCAAGCTCAACGGGATTTCCTACAGCAGGCTGATGCACGGCTTGAAACAGTCAGGCATTGAGCTGGACCGAAAGGTTCTGGCTGAATTGGCGGTGAACGATCCGGCCATGTTTGCCAAGCTGGCCGAGACCGCCAAACAGGCAGCGGCTGCATAGGGTAAGCTCGGCGGTTGCGACTGTCCGGGAATTCGACCGGCATGCTGTTGCCGGTCGGGGCACCGGACGTCTCGCCGGGGTGCTCGTGTTTGAATAGAAGGCTGCGTGTGGTGACAGGTGGGGCCTTGAGCCCCTTTTTTTCTGTTTCCATTCAGGAAGCCGGCACAGGAGCACTGAAACTTGGAAAAGCTGGCCGCAATCAAGCAGTCCTTCGACGCCGATTTGGCGGATGTCAGATCCGCGCAACAGCTTTCATTGCTGCGAGACCGCTACTTGGGCCGGAAGGGAGGGCAGTTGACCCTCCTGATGAAGGGCCTCAAGTCTGTTGCCGTGGCCGATCGGAAAGAGGTCGGCCGCAACCTGAACCAGTTCAAGTCCAGGATCGAAAGCGCCATAGAGGCCGCCAGGCAGAGGATCGAGTCGGAGTCGACCCGGGCCGAGTCGGCCGAGGTCGCCCCCGACCTGACCCTTCCGGGCAAGCGGCGCGCGCTGGGTCACCTGCATCCGCTGACGCGGGTGCGGCGTGACATTGAGGAGATTTTTTACTCCATCGGCTATTCGGTAATGGACGGTCCGGAAATAGAAACCACCTATTACAACTTCGAAGCTCTGAATATTCCCGAGGATCACCCCGCCAGAGACCAGGGAGACACCTTCTACCTTTCGGAGAGCCTGTTGCTGAGGACCCACACCTCGCCCGTGCAGATTCGAACCATGGAACGGCTGAGGCCTCCGCTTCGCATCGTCTGTCCGGGCGCCGTCTATCGGAGGGACAGTCCCGATGCCACCCATTCCCCCGTCTTTCAGCAGGTTGAGGGTCTGGCCGTGGATGAGAACCTCTCCTTCCGGGATTTCAAGGGAACGATGGAGTATTTTCTGAAGGCCTTCTTCAGTGAAGGAACCAAGGTCCGCTTTCGCCCCAGCTACTTTGGCTTTACCGAGCCCAGCGCAGAGGTGGATATCTCCTGCACCTTTTGTTCGGGCGGTGGATGCCGCGTTTGCAAGCAGACAGGTTGGATCGAGGTATTGGGAGCGGGAATGGTAGACCCGGAAGTTTTCGGCCAGGTGGGTATCGACTCGGAAAGGTATATCGGATTCGCCTTCGGCGTCGGCATTGAGCGTTTTGCCATGATCAAGTACGGGGTTGACAACATTCAGCACTTCTACCAGAACGATTTGCGTTTTCTGCAGCAGTTTTAACCCGCATCTCTCGCCAGGTCGCTGGATTCCTAATGACAGGCCATGTGTTTTCAGCAACTTGAATGCAGGCTAGCCCGCGGGGCTGAACGATGATCGTTAGCTATCGCTGGCTTGGAGAAATGGTGGAATTCGAGGCCGAGCCCGATCGGCTGGCGGCGGATTTGACCCAATGCGGCGTGGTGGCCGAGGTCATCGAATCCAGGTCCTCGGACGCACTTTTGGAACTCGAGCTAACCACCAATCGACCGGATTGCCTGAGCCACCGGGGCGTAGCCAGAGAGATCGCAACTCTCTATCGGAAGACCCTTCGGTCGAGGCAGGTCGAGTTGTCCGAGTCCCAACCGTCGACCTCCAGTCAGGCCTCGGTCGAGATCCAGTCCCCCCAACTGTGTCGCCGCTACTCGGCGCGGCTGATTCGGGGGGTTCGGGTCGGTCCCTCTCCGGATTGGCTGTACCATAGGCTGGACTCGCTGGGGATTCGTCCCATCAACAACATCGTGGATGCCACCAACTACGTGCTGATGGAAAGTGGCCATCCGACCCATGCCTTCGACCTTGCCCGAATACACGCCGCGCGAATCCTGGTGAGAAGGGCTCGCAACGGCGAGCGCCTGGCGACTCTCGACGGGGTTGAACGCCATCTGACGGAGGGGACGCTGCTCATCGCCGACCCGGTCAAGCCACTGGCGCTGGCCGGAATCATGGGGGGGGAGGATAGCGAAATCGGTCCGAGCACCAGGGATGTATTGGTCGAAAGCGCCTGGTTCGATCCCGTTTCGGTTCGAAAGACATCCAAGGCCCTGGGAATCCATACGGAAGCCTCCCATCGCTTCGAACGGGGAGCCGATCTGGAAGCCACCGTCGCGGCCGCCAACCGGGCCGCTCAACTGATTCAGGAACTCGCCGGAGGGGAAATCCTGCAGGGACCGCTCGACAATTTTCCCATACCCTTGACGAGGCCTCGGGTGCGGCTTCGCCGGTCGCGCCTGGCCAGACTTCTAGCCCTGGAGATTGACGGCGACGAGGTTGAGAGGATCTTGAACTCGCTGCAATTCAGGGTTCTCGACAGTGGAGCTGAAGGTTGGACGGTTTCCCTGCCGACGGCCAGGATGGACGTGGAGCGGGAGATCGACCTGATCGAGGAGATTGCCCGCCACCACGGCTACGGAAACCTGCCCTCCGCCCTGCCGGCCTGGCAGGGTGGCGCCCAGCGCCGCAAGGAATACAGCGTCGAGAAGGTCGTTACCGATAGGTTGCTGCATCTGGGGTATTCTCAAACACTGACCTATCCCCTGGTGGATGCAAGGGAGGATCGCAAGTTCAGCGTCACACCGAGGATTTCGGTGTTGAATCCTGTCTCCTCGGAGACGGGAGTCATGAGAACCTCGCTTTTTCCGGGGCTATTGGCTTCCCTTGCGTGGAATTACAATCGCGGCGTGCGAAGCCTCAAGATTTATGAAGTCGGTAAAGTCTATGGCTGGTTTCGGCCCCAAGAGGCCGGAGAGGCTTCCAAGGCAGGCCTGCTTTTGACAGGCAATCTGGAGGAAAAAACGGTTCATGGCGCCGCTGTGGCTTACTCGCTCTTTGACCTCAAGGGGGATATCGAGACTCTGCTGGAGCCGTCGACTCTTGGGGAGCAGGATGTCCGGTTTGAAGCCTGCGAGAGGGTGGATTCCCACTGGAGCCCTGTGGCTGCCGGACAAATTCGGCTTGGGGACATAGAACTGGGTTGTTTCGGTCAACTGAATCCCGACATTTGTGCAGCCCATAAGATAGGACAGCCGGTGTTTGCGGCCGAGATCGAGTTGAGCCGGCTCCATCCACTGTGGCGGTCCGAACCGAAAGCCAGGCAGATTCCGCGTTTCCCTTCCATCCAGAGAGACCTCTCCATTGTAGTGGACAGTGACATTACCTATGGGAATATCGAATCGGCCATTTGGGACACTCAAATCGAGGAGCTGTTGCGGATAATCCCCTTTGACCTGTATCAGGGAGGCCGTTTGCCCACTGGCAAGAAGGGGATATCGATCAGGCTCGTATATCAGAGGCTGGATCGGACGCTGGTGGAGGAAGATGCCAATCGGTTCGACCAGGTGGTGTTGTCCCGGCTACAGGACAGGTTCGGTGCTCAGCTTAGGAGATGACGGTGGGAGAGGGACTGGAAAAATTCGCCGACCTCGAGGGCAGGGTCTATCGGATGGTGGAGCTGTTCAAGGCCACCAGGGTTCAGAACGAAGCCCTGGACAGTGAAGTCCGGAGGCTCAAATCGGAGGTTGAGCAGTTGTCGTCGGAGAATGATCGCCTGAAGTTCGAGGTCGCAGATTTTGAAAAGGATCAGGAGCAAATCAAGGAGAAAGTCGAGCGGATCCTGGGTAGTTTGGACCAATGGGGAATGTGAACGGTCGGCGTTTGGAGAGCGAACCATGCAGAGGGGAAACGGGGTCACGCGGGTTGAGATTTGCGATCGGGTTTACGCTGTCACCGGAGCCATTGAGGGGGACTACCTTGAGCGACTTTCGGCCTATGTCGACGGCAAAATGCGGGAAATCCAAGAGTCCAGTCAAACTGTCGATACGGTCAAGGTGGCTGTGATGGCGGCGCTGAATATCGCCGATGAGCTCTTTCAGCAAAGGGATCAGGCCAAGCGGGTGGAAGCCGCTATCGCCGACAAGAGCATCCGCTGCTCCGAAGTGCTGGACGCGGTGCTTCCGGAATGAGAGGTGATTCGGCGGAAAGACGGGCTCCACCGCGCGGGCAGGTCTGACGATAGGGACTTGACCTGGAGATTCGGCATTCACTAGAATCCTACCGCCCTGCAATGTGCGTGTAGGCATGTATTATTTGAACCAACACCTATTTGACGGGAGCCTGAATCCTTGGACTGTGTGTAAGCTTCACCATGTGAAGCTTCCTGATGTTCAGGGAGTGGCGCCCACCTGGTCTCCAGGTCCAAATAAGGTGTCTCACGGCAAAGCGGGGTTTTTCTTTGCCCGGATAGCCCCCCCTCCCTTCAATTGTAATCTCCATCTCTGTTGTTTATCATAGCTTGAGGCCGGCAACCTCTCTTGAGGCCATCAACCTCCTGAAGCACATGGCTGTCACGAGGATTTCCCAGCCATTCCCGCCAAGCCGCTGATCGGATCACTTCCCGTTGGGGAGACATGCCTGTCGAGAACCTGCGTATCCTTTTTGTTGGCGACGTCTTCGGAAGACCGGGGCGAGAAGCCGTTCGGGGCCACCTTCCCCAGATTCTGGAGGAACGGCGGATCGACCTGTGCGTGGCCAACGTCGAGAACTCGGCCGCCGGACACGGGATCACTCCACCGTTGGCCCACCAGTTTCTTGAGATGGGAGTGCAGGTGCTGACCTCCGGAAATCACATCTGGGACCGCAAGGAGATTCTGGATTTTCTGGACCAGGAGCCAAGACTGCTGCGTCCGGCCAACTATCCGCCGACAACTCCGGGAAGCGGCCTCTTTGTGGGTGAAACCCGGACCCAGGTCCCCTTTGCGGTGATCAATCTGCAGGGTCGGCTGTTCATGCCCCTCACCGATTGTCCTTTCCGAGTGGGCGAGCAGCTTATCGATAGTCTTTCTCCGGAGATCAAGGTGATCCTGGTGGATTTCCACGCCGAAGCCACCGCGGAGAAGCAGGCCATGGGTTGGTTTCTGGACGGCAGGGTCTCGGCCGTGTTGGGGACCCATACTCACGTGGCCACCGCCGACGAGCGTACGCTCCCCAAGGGGACGGCCTACATGACCGATGTCGGGATGACCGGTGCCCACGACTCCATCATCGGTGTCGAGACCGATATCATTCAATCCAAGTTCGTCGACCAGATGCCGGCACGCTTTGGGCCAGCCAAGCATAACGTCAGGATCAACGCGGTTGCAGTTGAAATCGATACGGGGACCGGCCAGGCCCTGGGAATCGAGAGACTCTCGGTCAGGGCCGAGTCCCCTTGATCGGGTCTTGCGTTGCCTGAAACAACCGACAAAAGACAAAAGAAAAAAGACTTATCCACGAAGGGCCACGAAGAACGACGAAGGGCCGCTAAGGCGCTGAGGTGAACCGAGACGGGATACCAAGGTCGGGAAGGGGCTCAGCCTGGGCGCGGGTGGTGGTGGCGATTGATGATGGGAATACAGAATGTTTGATCAGCTGACCGCGCGTCTGCAACGGGTGTTCAAGACCCTTCGGGGTGAAGGCAAGCTGTCTGAAGCTCACGTCAACGCGGCCATGCGGGAGATCCGTCTGGCTCTCCTGGAAGCGGACGTCAACTTTCGGGTGGTCAAGCAGTTCGTGGAGGCTATCCGGGCCAGGGCCACCGGTCGTGAGGTTCTACAGTCGCTGACCCCGACCCAGCAGGTCATCAAGATTGTCAGGGACGAACTGGTGGAATTGTTGGGAGGAGAGTCCTCCTCCCTTTCCTTTGCCGCCAAGCCGCCTACGGTCTACTTGCTGGTAGGCCTGCAAGGATCGGGGAAGACCACCTCTGCCGGAAAACTGGCTCGTTGGCTGGCCCGCAACGGTCATCGCCCCTTGCTGCTTTCCATCGATGTATACCGGCCGGCTGCCAGGGAGCAGCTATCCGTCATTGCCCGGGACCTCGATCTTCCCTGTTTCCCGGGAGAGGGCGTCGACGATCCTTTGCAGCTTTGCCGCTCGGCGCTTCTGGAGGCCGGCAGGAGCGGTTGCGATGTCCTCCTGATCGATACCGCGGGCCGATTGCATATCGACGATGCTCTCATGTTGGAGCTGCAGCGGGTCAAGGATCTGGTGACACCCACGGAAACCTTGTTGGTGGCTGACGCCATGACCGGTCAGGACGCCGTCAAGAGTGCCCGGGAGTTCCACGAGCGCTTGTCGTTGAGTGGTGTCATCCTCACCAAGATGGACGGCGACGCCAGAGGCGGAGCCGCCCTGTCCATAAGATCGGTGACCGGACAGGCGGTCAAGTTCGTGGGCGTGGGTGAGAAGTACGATGCCTTGGAGCTTTTTCATCCGGACCGAATGGCGTCTCGGATTCTGGGCATGGGGGATGTGCTGTCTCTGATCGAGAAGGCAGAGGAGACCCTCGATCGTGAAAAGGCGTTGGATCTGGAGAGGAAGGTCCGAACCGATTCCTTTACGCTGGAGGACTTCCGGGATCAAATGAGACAGATGCGCAGGCTGGGGTCGATGGAGGAGATTCTTTCGATGCTTCCTCAGGTGGGGGTGTTCAAGGGACTGAACAAGGTCAAGGTGGAAGAAAAGGAACTCCTGCACATTGAAGCCATTATCAATTCCATGACTCCCAAGGAGCGAGCTCACCATCAGATCATCAATGGAAGCCGGCGCAAGCGCATCGCCCGCGGTAGCGGCACTTCGGTCCAGAAAGTAAACCAACTGCTCAAACGTTACGTGCAGGCACGCAAAATGATGAAGCAGATGAGCAGCGGCAAGATCGGCAGGCGTCTGGGGCGAATGAAGCTGTCGGGCTAGGCAATGACTACTCGAATTGCTCTAGTCGGCCTTGGCGGTCCAACCGCCGCGACCTACCTGGAATGCCTCAGGCGAATGCCCGAAGTCCTGCCTGCGGCCGTGGTGGAACCCCGGTCCTGTCCGGGGACGGATCAGGGCGCGAGGCTTGAGGGGGTGGCGACCTTCCCCCGCCACCGAGACCTGTTGGAGCGATTTCCTGCCGACGGGATGGTTATCTGCGGTTCCGGTGGCTGCCGGAAAGGAACCGTGGTGGATTGCATCCGTGCGGGAAAAGCGATCCTGTGTGAGAATCCGATAGCGGAAACGTTGCTGGAAGCCCGCCAGATATGGGCCATTTCTCAGGCTCATGAGGTGCTGTTCGGGGTTTGTTTTCCAATCCGCTCGAGCTCGGCTTGCAGCCGGGCCAGGAAACGGATTCTGGAGGGAAGCCTGGGAAATCCCCTGACTGTCAAGGTCCGCAGGTCAGAAGGGGGAGGCGCCGGGGCTTCATCGGGGGACCCTTTCGGGGACGGTGGTGGCCCCTGGATACATCCTGGAACCGCCCTGGTCGATTCACTGCGTTGGCTGTTGGGTGGAGAATTCACCTTGGTGACGCTCATGGGCTCCACAGATAAAGCCGGTGACGGTTCAGGGTGGCTGCGTTTGGAGATGAATCACGGGTCTGTTGCCATCGTGGACGGCAGCCTGATGGATCCGCCGGGAGTCGTCAGGATGGCAGATGCGGTCTTGCTCGAGATCTCCGGTACCCGGGGGCGCCTGGATCTGGAGTTGTTTACGGGCGCGGATTCCGCCGGGTCCGACCCCGATTCCGATTCGCCTGCAGAAACGCCGATCCGGCCGATGCTGGCCAATTTCGTGGAAGCTGTCCGAGGCCGGACGCGGATTGCGGCGGGGGGAACGGATGGGTTGCGAGCCATGGAAGTGGTGCAAGCCGCCCGGCGCGCTTGGAGGTATCGTACGGCTGTGGTTCTCTGAGCCGGTTGAGGGAGGTGTGTCATGGAATCAAGTCCAAGCAATCCTGCCCTGGGTGGCGGCGACTACGCACTGGGAATGGTCACCTGGAATTTGGGAAAGGACTGGGATCTGCCGACCCTGATCGAGGCCTGTGAGGCGACGGGCTTCCGTTCGGTCGAGCTGCGCACCACCCACAGGCATGGAGTGGAACCCGATCTGGGCAGGGAAGAGCGCGTTGCCGTCGCCAGCCGTTTCGGATTCTCTCCCATTCGCCTGCTGAGCCTGGGGACTGCTTGTGAATTCCACTCCAACGACGGGAGCGTCGTCCGCCGGAATGTCGAAGAGACCAAGCAATTTGTGGAACTGGCCCACGATGTGGGGGCCCTTGGAGTGAAGGTGCGCCCCAATGGGATCCCCGATGAGGTTCCGGAGAGCCAAACCCTGAATCAGATTGCGGAGGCCCTGCGGGAGTGCGGACAACATGCTCGGGGCTACGGCGTGGAAATCTGGCTGGAAGTCCACGGGCCCAAGTCGAACAGTCCGGCTCGGGTACGGAGAATCATGGAGTTGGCCGACCATCCCATGGTCGGGGTCTGCTGGAATTCGAACCCGGAAGACGTCGAGGAAGGTTCGGTGGCCAAGAGCTTCGAACTGTTGAAGCCCTGGCTGAGGAATGTTCATATCAGGGAGCTTTGGAGGAAGGACTACCCCTGGCGGGAGCTCTTCGACCTGCTTACCCAGGCCGGTTACCGTCGATATACTTTGGCCGAGATTCCAGCCGGCTCCGATGGCGTTCGATTGATGCGGTACTACCAAGCGCTCTGGAAGGAGCTCAAGGGGTAGGCGGGTCGGTTTTCCTTCCTTTCCGGGTCAAGCCCTGATGTTGACCCAGACATGCACGTGGGGGCTGCCGCGGAAGTACCAGACCATGTTCCTGCCCTGTAGCTGCCAATTGTCCCAAATGCCGTCGTTTCCAACATCGCCGCTGCGGTAGAAGGACAGGCTCAGTCCATCCAGCTTCCCCTCCTTCTTGATGTAGCGCATGGCTTCCTCGGCGTCTGGTCGGCGAAAGGGCAACAGCAGGTCGGCCAGCACCTCCTCTACCAACTCCACCTGGTCGCGGCTCATTTCCGAAACGGGCAGTCCGGCCAGTTCCTCATCCAATCTCACGGTTCGAGTCTGCTGCTCCTTGCGGGGATCGGTGAGCAGCGCCATTTGGCGTTGCTTGCCGTCCAGGGCCTGGAATACCCGGTTGGCCGACTTGGCCTGGAACCAGTAGACATTACCGGGATGGTCCGGAGCCTCGTAGAAGTCGCGGGCTGCATGACCATAGAAGATCGGTCCCCCGAAAGCGGCTCCTTCCACCGAGTCGCCGTCGCAGCGCATGGTGCAGTGTCTTCCGGTGAGAACGAACTCGAACTTTCCCGTTGCCGGTCGTCCAAAGATGGCGATGGAGTAGTTGCCCAGGCTCCCGCCATCTTCCTTCATGTGTTCCATGACCCTGTCCACGTAGTCCGGATTGTGAACCCCTTCAAAGATCTCTCGGATCATCGCCTGTTGGTCGGGCGTGTAGAAGCGGTTGATCTTGTGAGGAGTAATCGCCCAGTTGTTGTCCACCTTGGAACGAAGGGGATGATCGAAGGGGAACGTCATGACTCTTTGCTGTTCCTCCGACAGGCTCTTGTAGAGTGTGGCCACAAGAGTCTCCGAGTCGCGAGGGGGTTTGGAAGCTGCCGCGGACAGTGTCCCCGCGGGGAGGGTCGCCCCGGCCGCCAGTCCCACTCCTCCCAGGACAGCCGTCTTCAGAAACGTCCGGCGCTCGCCGATTGAGAACTTGGCCGATGCCGGCTTGGTTGGGTGCCGCATGATTCCTCCTTGCGCCTGAAGCCGTTTTGGAATGCCAAACGATGGTAATTTGAATTTATTATACACCCGCCTCATGGATTTGGCGGGGAAAGCAGGCGGGGGGAGAAATGCTTTTCGGGTGGGTCGTTGGTGCCCAGGGACGGAATTGAACCGCCGACGCCAGCCTTTTCAGGGCTGCGCTCTACCGACTGAGCTACCTGGGCATCCCGCGGCTTTGGCGCCGGCGCCGCTTGCGCCAAAGCCTGGGAAGTATAGTGAAAGTCCCCCGGCATTTCAAGCATCATGGGGACCGACATGGACGCCATTCCGGACTGCCTATGTGTCGAGACCGATGGAATTCGGGCCGAACACGGAGCCCGATCTGACGCCGGATTCGAACTTCGATCTGGTGGCCACCGACTTCAACGACATGGCGAGCCGGTTCGGGCCGTGATCCGCGCGTTGGAAGGGACCACTCGGCACGCCGACCCAATCAGCAGCGGGTCTTGCTCTCGATCCACCCGCGCACGTCGTCCAGCGCGTCGGCGAGCGCCTTGCGCCTTCGCCGCAGGGCGCTACGAGTCCGGAGCGGCATCCGGCGCAGCGCCAAAAAGGCGCGCACGGTGCGCCAGACGGCAGATTCGCGCTCGACCGCCAGTGTTCCCAGGATGGCCAGAGCCACCAGTGCGAGACCAATCGCAAGGCCGGGCGCCGTCCCGGTTCGAGTGCCGGCCGAGGCGGCTATGGCGGTAATCCAGGCGACGTGGATCAGGCCGCCGCCGATGATCTGCCATACTGCGCGGCTCTGGAGATCCAGCGCCCACCGGCCGATCCGGTCGGTGAGCCAGCAAGGAAGGGCGAAGACGACGACGCTTGCGATCGCCAGCGGGCCGAGCAGCAGAGCAAGAAGCCCTTCCCGCAAAGTGAAGCGGATGACCTGGGCGGCCGGGATGCGTTGGTCGAGGTCGCGCTCGCGGAGCCCGAAGCGGGCCAAGCTCGCCAGATATTCCTCCACCTCCGCCATGATTTCGGCCAGCCTCGCCGGATCCCTCTGGCGGAGTTCCGCCATCCCCGCGGCAATCAGGCGGCGGCGACCCAACCGCTCCCGCGCCTCGCGCGACGATCCGCGAGCGGCGGCGTAGAGGCGGTCGATACGCTCGACGATGGGCAGGTCGTGCCGCGGCTCGGCTTCGATCATCAAGTGCTTCAGGCGGTGTTCGATCCTGTCTGTGAGAGTCCGTATGACGGTCGCTTCGGCCTCCGCATACCCTGCGGTGAGGTCTGCGTAGTCCACCGTGCGCCCGAAGACCACTGTCACCCGGGAGCGGAAGCGGGCCAGGGCATCGAAGTTGAGCCCGACCGGTACGATGGTCACCGGATGACCTGCGGCGCAACTGTTGAGCACCATGCGGGCGGCGCCGGTCCGCAGCGGCTCGAGTCGACCGCCGGTGTGACTGGTGCCTTCCGGGAAAAGGCAGATGGCCTCGCCGCCGGCGAGCGCCGCCGCCACCGCCGAAAACATCTCCAGGTTGCGGGAGGTATCGACGCCTGGATCCATCTTGCGGTAGACGGGAATCGCCCCCGAGCGGCGGATCAGCGGGCTGAGCGGGTGCCGTGCGAAGAGCGTGGACTTGGCGAGGAACCGGATGCGCCGCCCGGCCGTGGTCTGAATGACCGGCGGATCGATGAGGGTGTTGGGGTGGTTGGCGACCAGCAGCAGTGGGCCGTCCGGTAGCGGGCCGCCGATGCGTTCAACCTTGTAGTAGGCGTACACACCCAGCCGCCCCAACCCCCACACCCATGATCGCGAAGGGGTCGTTCCGGCGGGCACGGTCGGAGCGGCCGTCATGGCTTCTCAGTCGCGTCTGGTGGCCGGGAAGCGGGAAACGGAGTTTCAGGGCAGGCAGTCCTGGATTACAACTTGCGCTCGGCCGACAAGCCCTTGTCCTTGGGGACGCTCAGGTAACCGATGATGCGGTTCCTTCGGACTTCATTGACCACCAGCTCGTATCGCAACTTGGTGGGGCCCACCAGAAATTGCACCGGCTCGTTGATGGTGCGCCGCTTCTTCTCCAAGGTGCTGTCGTCGACCACAATGCGGACGTTGTAGCGCTGCCTCCTGCGATTGGTCTTGGTCACCCCGATGCGAATATCTCCGACCAGGGCAAAACCCTTCTTCTTCTGAATGTCGAACTCGTAGAAGTTTCGCTCGCCCTTGAGACGCAGTTGCGTGAGCTCATCCTTGTTCCTGGCGATCTGCTGGGTCAGGGTGGCGCGAACGTCAACGATGTCGCGGCGGGCGCCCTCCAGAGCCTTGCGTGTGGCTTCCACGTCGGTCTTGACCTTGCTGACATCCTCGTCGACGGCGCCAAAGCGACTGTCGGAGGCGGTCTTCAACTCGGAAAGCTGTCGGGAATCGGCTTTTCGGGCGATTTCCACGTTGAGCTGCTGCACCGACCGCTGCTGCTCCTCCCTGATCCGCCGGGCCGCGGCCCGGGCGCGGTTCAATTCCTTCTGGGTCACACCCAGCCGGTCTTGCACCACCGTGAAATCAGCGGTCAAGGCGCCCAATTTCTGGTCGAACTTCTGATCTTGCTCCTGCTGCTCGGTTACTGCCTCCATCATCTCGTCTTCCAGGGCGGCCACCTGGTCCTGGGATTCGAGGATCTCGTCCTTGTTGCCCAGAACCTGGTAGATCAGAAAGACCTGCAGTCCCAGCAGAATGACGAAGCCGAACAATCCCCAGCGGGGAATGGACCGACCCGACATGCCTGCCGTGGCCGATGGCTTTGGCTTGGGTTGGTCGAGGGGCTTGCCGTCCGTGAAGCTGTTCATCGTTCTTGTCTCCTTTCTCGCTCGAACGTGCTGGAGATCGGCTGTCTATCCCTGCGCTTTTGAAACGAGTAGCTTAGCAATCTTCAGCCCGAATTCCCATGAAAAGATGGCTTCAAGCGCGGGCGAGTTGCTTTCGAATTGGCAACGGCCGAGTCTTTCAAGAGGCGACTTGATGAAATCGGGCTTCTGTTCCTACAATGTCGGCGGTTTACGGAGCTGTTCCTGATGAAATCTCTCATCTTTGCAGCCTGCACGGCCGCTGTCCTGCTGCCGGCAACGGTCCAGTCGCCCTCGTCCCCACGGCAGGGCGGGTTCCTGGAACGGACCCTCGCCATCGGTCCGGAGGTCTACCGATATCAGGTTTTCCTTCCGGTCGGGTGGGAGCCCCGGAAAACCTGGCCCGTGGTGCTGTTTCTCCACGGCAACGGCGAACGGGGCGATGACGGCTGGCGCCAGACGCTGGTGGGTATCGGCCCCGCCATTCGGCGGCATCCCGAGAGGGTTCCGGCAATCGTCGTCCTGCCCCAGTGCCGCAGGGGAATGTGGTGGACCCACAGCCCGATGGAGAGACTGGCGCTGGCAGCCTTGGAAGCGTCGGTTCGGGACTTTGGCGGGGATCCCGACAGAGTATTCCTCACCGGAATTTCCATGGGAGGGTACGGCACCTGGAGTCTGGCGGCCAGGCATCCGGATAGGTTTGCCGCCCTGGCTCCGATCTGCGGCGGTGTTGTGCCGCCAACGGGGGTCAAGGTCCCGGAGGACCATCCACCGCTGGAATTGTCTTCCGATCCCTACCGCAGCATGGCCGCCAGGATCGGCCAGACACCGGTCTGGATATTTCACGGTACCGATGACCCGCGGGTGCCGGTTTCGGAGTCTCGCAGCATGGCGGCGGCAATGCAGGCAAAGGGGAAGCCGGTGCGCTTCAGCGAGTATGCGGGAGTCGGCCACGATTCCTGGGAGCAGGCCTACGCCGAACCCGATTTTTTCCTCTGGCTCCTGTCGCACCGGTCGGCCCGGCCGTAGCCGGCACTTCCGGTTGAGGGGTTGTCCGGGAAGGTTGCATCCTTATCCGGGTGCGGGCGCAAGCCGGGTGGGGCGGGTCACCCGGTCTGTTTGCCTTCATCTCGATCCTTTCCCTATAATGGCCGGGTTTGTTCAGGAATAAAAAAGTGTGATCGACCGGCCGGGACGCGTCTAGCCCTTTCCATTCGGCACCGGAGTGAAAATGCCTCAGACACTGGCGGAAAAGATTTTTTCCAACCACTGCGGGAGAGCGGTGCGAGCCGGGGATTTCATCCTGGCCGATCTGGATCTGGTCATGGCCCATGACACCACCTGCGCCTGGGCTTTGGAGCCCTTTTACCAAATCGCCGAACGGGTATTCGATCCCAAGAAAATCTTCATTCCCTTTGACCATGCCTTTCCGAGCCCCAGCGTGGCCATGTCCAAGTTGCAGAATCAGATCAGGAAGTTTGCCGATGAACAGGGCATTCCGGTGGTTTATGACGGCGTTTGCCACCAGGTCATGTCGGAGCGCCTGATAAATCCGGGCAACCTCATCCTGGGCGCGGACTCCCACAGCCCCACCGGCGGTGGTCTGGGCGCCCTCACCATCGGGGTGGGTTCGACCGACGCGGCCATCGCCATGGCTACCGGCAAGAGCTGGTTCAGGGTTCCCCGGACGATCCGGGTCACTGTCAGCGGCGATCTGCCCAATGGCAGTTACTCCAAGGACGTCGTGCTGGCGGTGGCCAGGGAGATGGGTCCTGACGGGGCCAACTACCGGGTCATCGAATACGCGGGACCCACGGTGGAGGGCTTTAACGTGCCGGCCCGGCTGACGCTGACCAACATGAGCGCCGAAATGGGGGCCAAGGCAGCCGTGGTGGCCCCTGACGACCAGACGCGGGCCTATCTCGAGGAAAACGATCGACTGGTGGACTTCGAACCCCTGCGCAGCGATCCTGGGGCGTCCTTCGAACGGGAGCTTTGCTTCGATGTGTCGGACCTCAAACCCATGATCGCCTGCCCCCCGGATATCGACAACGACGTGCCGGTGGAGCAGGTCGAAAGAGAGAAGATTGCGGTGGATCAGGTCTTTATCGGATCCTGCACCAACTGCCGCATTGAAGATCTCGAGGTCGTTCACCGGATGTGGCAGGGGAAGAGGGTGAAGGAGGGGTTGCGGGCCATTGTCACTCCGGCCTCGCGCCGAGTCTACCTGCAGGCGCTTCAGCGAGGATACGTGGAGGAGTTCGTCAACTTCGGGGCGGTGGTCTCCAGCCCTGGTTGCGGGCCCTGCCTGGGCCGGTCGGGTGGCGTGCTCTACGACAACGAGGTGTGCGTTTCCACCAGCAACCGCAACTTCGAGGGCCGAATGGGCAGCCCCACGGCCAAAATTTACCTGGCCAGCCCCGCGACCGCCGCGGCTTCGGCCTTGACCGGCCGCATTACCGACCCAAGATCGTACGTTGTCTGAACGGGGTTTCCGATCCGATGAACTGGAAGTTCGGGGATAATATCAACACCGATCTGATAACTCCCGGCCGCTACAACATCACCACCGATCCCAAGGAGCTGGCCAAGGCCTGCTTCATCGAGTATCGCCCGGAATTCCGCCGGCAGGTTCAAACCGGCGACTTCGTGGTGGCCGGTCACAACTTCGGCTGCGGCAGCTCGCGTGAGACGGCGGCGGTGGCGCTCAAGCACTCCCAGCTGCGAGCCGTCATCGCCAAGTCCTTTGCCCGGATCTTCTTTCGCAACGCCATCAATCTGGGACTGCTGTGCATCATTGGCGATACCGACTCCATCGAGGAGAGCGACCGTCTGGAATTGAACATTTCGAATCAGGTGCTTCGCAACCTCACCAGGAATCAGACCATCCCGATTGAAATTCCTCCCATGATGCTCCGGCTCTATCGGGAAGGCGGTATCATCAACTTTCTGAAGAAGAATGGCCTCTCCGCTCTCGCCGACCTGGAGAAGTTTTGAACCGGCTTGTCTGAAACAACCGAAAAAAGACAATAGAAAGAGCCTTTTGCAATATTCGGCAGCGTGACCTTTACCGGGAATGGACACAAAAGGCACAAAAAGAGCAGAGCACTGAAAGCCTGCAAGTGGGGTTGAGGAGAGCCACTCGATTATGGAAACGCTAGCCAAACCTCGGGCGTTGGTAGTGACGGTCAGCGACTCCGCCTCTCGCGGGGAGCGCCAGGACCTTTCGGGTCCTGCTGCCTGCGAGGCGTTGGAGGCGCTGGGGTGTGAGGTTCTGGACCGCGCCGTGGTCCCGGACGAACTGGAGCACATCAGGGAGTGCCTGTTGAAGGGATGTGAGGTTCACAAGGTCGAGCTGGTGGTGACCACCGGCGGGACCGGCCTGGCGCCCAGGGACGTCACTCCCGAGGCCACGGCCTGCGTTATCGAGAGGGAAGTTCCCGGACTGGCTCAGTTGATGCGGTCGGAGGGGATCAGGAAGACTCCCAGGGCGGCTCTTTCGCGCGCCCTGGTGGGCGTGCGCGGCGGGACGCTCATCATCAACCTGCCCGGCAGCGTCAAGGGGGTTCGGGAGTCCCTGGAAGCCTTGCAAGCCGTGCTGCCCCATGCCCTGGAGGTCATTTCCGGGAACACGGTCCGCTGCGGCGGGTAGTCGGTCCGGATTCAGACCTTGTCCGGGACGACGAAGGGCGGACGATAGCGGCGCTTGAGATATTGGTCGGCTTCCCTGTCGTCGGCAAATCGCTCCTGTTGCGGATCGAAATTCAAGGTGCGGCCGGTGCGGTAGGCGATGTTGGCCAGGTGCGCCGTTGAAGACGAGATGTGCCCCTCCTCGATCTCCGAGTTCAGGTGTTGAGGCTTGCGAGATCTTACCGCTTCAATGAAATTCACATAGTGGTTGCCGCTCTCCTCACGAGCCGGACCGGGCTCGCGCTTTCTTCCCAGGAAGGTCTTGTAGGCAAAATATTTGGAAATCTCGACGTACCCCTCGGAGCCGTAGATAAAGGCGCCGATCTGGCTGTCGCCTTCCGAGTTGGTGATCCAGTGTCGGACTTCGAACGTCAACAGCTTCTTCTGGTCGGGATATTCGAAGCTGGCCACCTGGACGTTGGGAGTCTCCTGGTCGTCGTCAAAGAGAAAGTGGCCTCCCATGCACTGCACCTTCCGCGGGAGCCCCACGCCCAGACCCCAGCGGGCCAGGTCCAGTTGGTGGGGACCCTGGTTTCCTATATCTCCGTTGCCGTATTCCCACTGCCAATGCCATTCGTAGTGGAAGCGGTTTTGCGTGAAGGGACGATTTGAGGCAGGCCCGATCCATAAATCGTAATGGACCCCCGGCGGAACGGGCTCCACTTTGGCTCTCCCGATGCTCTTCCGCCACTTGTAGCAGAGCCCTCGGGCCATGTAGACCTCCCCGATCAAGCCCTGGCGGATCTTCTCCATGGCCTCCTGAAGCGCTGGGCTGCTGCGGTTCTGAAAGCCGACCTGAACGATACGGCCGTACTTGCGGGCCGCCTCAACCATCTTTCGTCCCTCCCAAATGCCGTGAGAACTGGGCTTTTCCACATAGACATCCTTGCCGGCCTGACAGGCCCAGATGGTATTCAGGGCGTGCCAGTGGTTGGGAGTCGCAAATGAAACAACGTCGATCTCTTTTTCTTCCAGGAGTCGACGCACGTCCACGAAGGATTGAGGTTTCTTGCCGGTCAGCTTCTCCGTTTCGGCCACTCGCTGGTTCAGGATGTTTTCGTCCACGTCACACAGGGCCGCCACCTCCAGGTTGTGGTGCCTGAGTTGGGCAAAATCCCGAATGTGCCCGGCCCCGCGGCCGCGCAAGCCCACCACCGCCACCCGAATTCGGCTGTTGGCTCCTGGGGGGGCGGAAGCCCGGGCCAGGCTGGAACCGGCCGCTGCCAGCGACGTCACAAGAAAGTAGCGCCGATTGATTGCTTTCATGGGGGCTCTCTCCAAAGATGATCGTGCAGACGTTGGCGGCATTGTAACAATTTTGCCTGAAACAACGCAGGGTTATCCGCGAGGGACAAAAAGGACAAAAAGAGTGATCCGTGAAGGGCCACGAAAGACTCTGAGTCTTCCCACAAACGCACACTCGATCATTGAGCCAGTCAGCTTCCTGAGCAGCAGCCTCTCTTCCTGTTTGTCCTGTCTTTCCTGCGCATCCATGCTCGACTTCATGCAGAAAACCAGATGAACGGGACAGGGTCCTTGTTCCTGACAGGACACGAAGGTTCGTCAGGCGGGGAGCGTTTCCCGGGGCCGAAATATCCCGGGCCAACCCAACCGCATCGCCGAGGTTTGGCGTATAATGGCGGCGAGACCGTCCGTATCCTGTCGGAGAGTTGCAATGGCTATCACATCGGCTACCTTCGAGGAGCAGTACCTCTCCATTCTCGAGCGAGCCTCCAAGCCGGGCCGTTATATCGGCGGGGAGCCCAACATGGTCCGCAAGGACCCGGGCGCCGTCCAGATCCGTTTCGCCCTTGCCTTTCCGGACGTGTACGAAATCGGGATGTCTCACAACGGCTTGAGGATGCTGTACCACCTGCTGAACGGCATCGAGGATGTCTACGCCGAGCGCGTGTTTGCGCCCTGGGTCGACATGGCCGACCTGATGCAAGCCGAGGGTTTGCCCCTGTTGAGCCTCGAAACCAAGACCCCGATCGACCGGTTCGACCTGGTGGGTTTTTCTCTCCAGTCCGAGTTGACCTATATCAACGTTCCCTACATGCTGGATCTGGCCGGCGTGCCCCTGCGTTCGGAAGAGAGAGGCGACCGGGACCCGCTGATCTGCGCCGGCGGACCTTGTACGGCCAATCCGGAACCCCTGGCGGACCTGGTGGACTTCTTCGTTATCGGGGACGGGGAAGAGGTTGTCCTCGAGTTGGTGAATCTCTGCCGGGAGGCCAAGCACAACGGGCTCCGGCGCTGGCAGGTCCTGGAGCAACTGGCGACCCTGCGAGGCGTCTATGTGCCCCAGGTGCACCAACCCGAATCCCCCTGGACGGTGGAGCCGAACCCGGCCAAACCCCGCACGCTGGTGAAGAGACGCTGGGTGGAGGCATTGTCCCCCGACTTCTACCCGACCAGGCCGGTGGTGCCGGTGATCGATGCCATTCAGGATCGTGTGAGCGTCGAGGTCATGCGGGGCTGCACCCAGGGGTGCCGCTTTTGCCAGGCGGGCTACTGGTACCGCCCCACTCGGGAACTGGAAGTCAACGACGTCATGCGGCTGACCTCGGAGATGCTGAAAAACACCGGGAACCGCGAGGTTGGCCTGCTCTCGCTTTCAACGGCCGACTATAGCCAGGTGGAGTGCCTGACTCGGGAAATGTCCCGTTCCTTCTCCCGGGACAAGGTTTCCATCTCGCTGCCCTCCCTCAGAGCCGACGCCTTCTCCGTCTCGCTGGCCGAAAACGTCGGAGAGGTCAGAAAGAACGGGTTCACCTTTGCCCCCGAAGCCGGAAGCGTTCGCTTGAGACAGTTTGTGAACAAGAACATCAGTAACGAAGAGCTGTTCCAGGCCATCGAGACGGCCTACCGGCAAGGCTGGAACCTGATCAAACTCTATTTCATGATCGGTTTGCCCAGCGAGACCGATGCCGATATCCGGGAGACGGTGGATCTGATTCGTCAGATCGGCGGGATCGGTAAACGGTTCAAGGGGCCGCGCAAGGTGAATGCCAGCATCGGGACCTTCGTTCCCAAGGCGTTCACGCCCTTTCAATGGGATCGCTTCGAGGACCTGAAGGTGACCACCCAGCGTCTGGACTACTTGAAAGGGGCCGTGAGGTTTCCTTTCGCCCGACTCAAGTGGCACGACCCGGCCGAGTGTTTCATCGAAGGCGTGCTCTCCCGGGGAGACCGAAGGGTGGGAAAAGCACTGCTGCAGGCCTACCGGCTGGGATGCCGTTTCGACGGCTGGGACGAAACCTTCAACTTCCAGCTCTGGATGAAGGCTTTCGAGGAAAGCGGCGTCGATCCCCACTTCTACAACCGTGATATCGCCTTGAACGAAGTCTTGCCCTGGGATTTCATCGATATCGGAGTTTCCAAGCGGTTCCTGCTGACGGAGCGGGAGCGGTCCTATCGCAAGATTCAGACCTATGATTGCAAGTGGGGAGATTGCCGGGGATGCGGCATCCCGGGAAACTATGAGGATATCAAGCTGGCGGGTATTCCCGTGGAAGAGGAGAAGCCGGTGGACGTGCACTGGCCCCAGGCGGATGGGCCGAACCGGTCTGGCGGAAACCCGGCAACCCCGGATCCGGTCTCCGATCGGGATGTCCCGGCGCAGAATCCGCTGGTCCAGATAAGCCTTCCGCCGCCGGTCGAGGCCGCGGACTCCGGAGGGGAAGACAAACCCTCAGGAGTGCCGGGGCCGGCTCCTTCCGATGAAAGTCTGCCTGCCCGGTCCTACCTGGTTCACTACCGGAAGGAAGGTCCGGCAAGGCTGCTGTCGCATCTCAACGTTATGAAGCTGCTGGAACGGGCCTTGATTCGATGCGGCCTGCGCTTGAAGTTTACCGAAGGGTTCAATCCTCGTCCGAAATTCAAGGCCTCGCCCGCCATTCCTCTCGGGATGTCCAGCCGGTCGGAGTATCTCCAGTTTGAAGCCTTTGGCCGGTTGTCCGAATCCCTTGCGGATCAACTCAATGACTGCCTGATAGAAGGTCTCCAGGTCTATACGGTCGAGGCGGTGGAGGCGGGCAAAAAGGTAGGGATGACTCGACCTCTGCAGGCCGGCTACCGGGCTTGGCTGCCCGATCGGGCAGCCAAGCCGGCTTCAGCCGAGGTCGCCGAACTTACCGGCCGCGTCTACGACCTGATCAGCCACCTGGCCGATCATGATCGCGGAAACGCCTTCTACTGCAATTCGCCGGAGCACGAGAGAATTGCGGACTTGAGGGTGATTCGCGAAGAGCCGCTTGCCTTGAGCTTCACACTCTCCCTCAATCCCGATACGGGCTCCATGATGAGAGTCAAGGATTTTCTGGCAGAGGTGCTGGGCTGCCCGGAAGCTCTTGTCAGACAGTTCAGGATCTCAAAGGAGTCCCTCTCCTTCTGACTCTTTTTAGTCTTTCAGGGCCGACTCGGCCTCCTCATTGCGGTTGCGGTAACTGGTGCAACCCGCGCAGGTTGCCTCGCGCCAGTTGACTTTCATTTCCGGATGGTCACACTCCAGTCTGCGGTTGTACTGGGTCCGGGTGCCGAAGAATTCCTTGGGAGATCTCTCCCTGGAAAAAACGCAACTGCGCAGTTTCTTGAGGCTGGCTTTCATGGACGGTTTTCGGAATCCGGCACCGGGCCGGAGGAGTTGGCAGCATCTCCCAGGACACGGAAGCGGCGGCTTCGCTCCAGCACCAGTTGCTCGCCTGAGAGCGGCTTCAACGCCTCCAGGCCCTCCTTCAACTGTCGATCCACCGCAGTGGCCGTTCCCTTGGGGTCGTTGTGGGCGCCCCCCTCGGGCTCGGGGATCACCGCGTCCACGATGCCCAGGCGCTCCAGATGGCTCGAGGTGATTTGCAGCGCGTTGGCAGCCTCTTCAACCCGCGACTGGTCCTTCCAGAGAATGGCGGCGCAGCCTTCGGGAGAGATCACCGAGTAATAGGCATGCTCCAGCATGTAGACGCGGTTTCCGATCCCGATCCCCAGGGCTC
The DNA here is from genome assembly GCA_965207735.1 of Candidatus Versatilivorator sp. GTDB lineage: Bacteria > Acidobacteriota > Terriglobia > Versatilivoradales > Versatilivoraceae > Versatilivorator. The sequence continues at coordinate 47,929 of OZ242296.1, forward strand.
CTCCGCTGCCTCCCTCACCGGTGATGGTGACCAGAACCGGTACGGTTAAACAGGCCATTTCCCGCAGATTCTGAGCTATGGCTTCGGCCTGTCCCCGCTCTTCGGCTCCAATGCCAGGGTAAGCTCCCGCCGTGTCGATGAAGATGAATATGGGGCGGTCGAACTTGTGCGCCAGGTGCATCAGGCGCAACGCCTTGCGGTAACCCTCCGGCTTGGGCATTCCGAAGTTGCGGAACAGCTTCTGCTCGGTGTCCCGCCCCTTCTGCGTCCCCAGGACCATGCAGGGTTCTCCGTGGAAGCGCGCCATGCCGCCGATCATGGCGGGATCGTCGGCAAAGCGGCGATCCCCGTGCAGTGGGGAAAAATCGGTGAAGATGAATTCGATGAAGTCCTGGACGTGGGGCCGTCGGGGGTGGCGGGAGAGTTGGACCCGGTGCCAGGAGGTCAGCTCTGTCGAGGACTGGCGGCGCAAGTGATCCAGGCGCCGACGTAGCGTTTCCAGGTGTTTGGCGCTGTCGTCGGATGGAGTTTGGCGAGAGAGTTCTTGGATCTGCCGTTCGAGGTGCTCGACCTCATGGCGCTGATTTGCGGTGTCATTGGCCATGGTGGACTCCGGTTCCGCTGAAAACTACCGCCGAACCGAACCCGTCCCGCAAAGAGTTTCTACCTGCTGGACGAACCGCCCGTCGGCCTTCACCCGACCCAAGTGCCTTGGCTGCAAGGTTATCAGATAGGATTGAGGATGTTCAAGTTGAAAGGTGACCCGACTGTCGCCCGGATTCTCTTCCATGATTGAGCGTAACTTGAACGGCAGGTCATGGGCCATGTCCTCCAAATTGACGTAAATGGTCACCGGCGGGGTCGCCTGCGGTCCATCGATTGGCTGGATCTCTCGGACGATGATCTTGCGATTTCCCGAGTCCTCCAACTCAAGGACGCCCCGGACCAGAACCGCGGCCTCGGATTCCAGCAGCGACTCGCAACGCTTGAAAACGTCCGGAAATACCACGGCGTCAACCGAGCCGCTGAGATCCTCAAGAGCCAGGGTAGCCATTCGATCGCCCTTCCGGGTTCTCAACGGTCGCAGGGAGCTGATCATGGCCCCGACCTGGACTTCCTGGCCGGTCTCCAGCTCGTTGACGTCCTCGACTTTGGTGGACGTGATCCGCTCGATCCGTTCCGCGAACTTTTCCAGCGGGTGTCCCGTAATGTAGAACCCCAGGGTTTCCTTTTCGCTGGAAAGGATCCGTGACTCCGGCCACTCCGGGGTGTCGGGCAGTTCCTGGTAAGGTTGGAGCGCCGGGTCGCCGCTCGAGGGATCGCCGTTGAATGAGGCAAAGAGTCCCCGCTGGCCCGATTCCCGGTCCCGCTGGATACGCTGGGCCGAGTCGATGGCCCGATCGAGCGAGGCCAACAGCTGGGAGCGGTGTCCTCCCAGGGAATCCAGGGCGCCGGCCTTGATGAGGCTCTCCATGACCCGCTTGTTCACCAGCCGCAAGTCGATCTCCTCGCAGAATTCGAAGAGGGATCCGAACCGGGAGACCCGCTTTCTGGCCTCCAGGATGGAGGCGATGGCATTGGTCCCCACGTTCTTGATGGCCGCCAGGCCAAACCGGATCTCCGGTCCGGATGGAGTGAAGTGCAGGTCGCTCACGTTGACGTCGGGGGGTAGGATCTTGATGCCCAGGTCCCGGCACTCGTTGATGTACTTTACGATCTTGTCGCTGTTGTTGATTTCGCTGGTCAGCAGCGCCGACATGAAGCAGACGGGATAGTTGGCCTTCAGATATCCGGTCTGGTAGGCCAGGATCGCGTAGGCGGCGGAGTGGGCCTTGTTGAACCCGTAGCCGGCAAACTTCACCATCAGGTCGAAAATGCGCGCGGTCTTGCGCGCATCGAAGCTCCGGGCTCGGGAGCCGGCAATGAATTTTTCACGCTGGGCTTCCATCTCTTTGGGCTTTTTCTTTCCCATGGCGCGCCGCAGGAGATCTCCTTCAGCCAGCGAATAGCCCGCCAGCTTGTTGGCGATCTGCTGCACCTGCTCCTGGTAGAGGATGACCCCCAGCGTTTCTTCGAGGATCCCTTTCAATTCGGGCAGGTCGTAGGTCACGTTGGTCCGGCCGTGTTTTCTCTTGATGAAGTCGTCGATCATTCCGCCTCCGAGGGGTCCGGGGCGGTAGAGGGCGTTGAGAGCAGTGAGGTCTTCCAGCTTTTCCGGCTTGAAGCGCCGCAGGATGTCCTTCATGCCGCTGCTTTCAAACTGAAAAATGCCATTGGACAACCCCTGGGAGAAAATCTCGTAGGTCTTGGGGTCGTTCATCGGCAGAGTCGCCAGGTTGACTTCTTCTCCGGTGGTCTGAAGGATGAGCTTGACGGCATGGTCGAGGACGGTCAGGGTGGTCAAGGCCAGAAAATCCATCTTGAGCAACCCGATCTCCTCCAGATGGTCCATGGCGTACTGAGTGGTGATTTCGTCCTTGTTGCTCTTGTAGAGGGGCACGATGTCAGTCAGGGGTACGGGAGAGATCACCACCCCGGCGGCATGCGTGGAAGCGTGCCGCGCCATTCCCTCCAGCCGCCTGGCAATGCCGAAGAGGTCGCGCACCCGCTCGTCCTTGGCGATCATGGAGCGCAAGGCCGGTGTCTCGTCCAGGGCCTTGGTCAGCTTCACGCCGATCTCCGCTGGAATCAGCTTGGCGATGCGGTCCACCTCCGCGTAAGGCATGTCCAGGCCTCGGCCCACATCCTTGACCGCGGCCTTGGCCGCCATGGTCCCGAAGGTGATGATCTGACAGACGTTGTCGCGGCCGTATTTTTGGGTCACATAGTTGATGACTTCCTGACGCCGGTGGGTGCAGAAATCGATGTCGATGTCCGGCATGGAGATCCGTTCCGGGTTGAGGAATCGCTCGAACAGCAAGCCGTACTGCAGGGGATCGATATCGGTGATCTTCAGACAGTAGGAGACCAGGCTTCCCGCCGCCGATCCCCTGCCGGGCCCGACCGGGATCTGCTGCTGCCGGGCGTAGCGCATGAAATCCCAGACAATCAGGAAGTAGCCCGGGTAGCGCATCTGCTTGATGATTCCGATTTCATGTTTGAGCTGCTCCTCGTAAGACTCCAGCGGGAGCTTAAGCTCTCCGCGAGCCTGCAGAGATTTCCAATAGGGGGTCCGGGTCTCAAAACCCTCCCAGCAAGCCTGCTCGAAAAACTCCTCCAGACTTTTCTCTCCAGGCACCTCGAAGTGGGGAAAGGTCTGGCTGGCCTTTTCGAACTGGAATTGACAGCGTTCCGCGATGTCCAGAGTTTGCCGGATAGCCTCGGGGTGGTCACGGAAGAGGTCCGCCATCTCCCGGGCGCTCTTCACGTAGAACTGGTCGGTGGCAAAACGCATGCGGTTGCGGTCGCCCATGGTTTTGCCGGTCTGGATGCAGAGCAGCACCTCGTGAGCCAGGGAGTCCTGTTGGGTAACGTAGTGGCAGTCGTTGGTGGCGACGATGGGAATGTCCAGGGACTTGGCCAGCCGAACCAGCTCGGGTTTGATGCGCTGTTCGTCCTCCAGGCCCTGATCCTGAAGTTCGATGAAATAGCGGTCTTTTCCAAAAATGTCCTGGAATTCGCCGGCGACTTGACGGGCCTGGTCGTAATTTCCCTGGACAAGGTTTGAGCAGACCTCTCCGCTGAGGCAGGCGGAAAGGCAGATCAGCCCCTCATGGTGCCGGGACAAGAGTTCCTTGTCGATGCGCGGTTTGTAGTAGAAACCCTGCAGGAAGCCGTGGGAAACCAGCTTGACCAGGTTATGGTATCCGGTGGAGTTTTCGCAGAGCAGGACCAGGTGGTGGTTGGACTTGTCACCGCCCGCGCGTTCACTGGCCGCTCCTCTGGCCACGTAGACCTCGCAGCCGATGATGGGCTTGATCCCGTGTTTGCGAGCCGCCTTGTGGAAGCTCATGGCGCCGAACAGGTTGCCGTGATCGGTGATGGCCGCCGCCGGCATGTCGAGCTCCGACAGCCGCTGCATCAGGGTCTCGACCGAGCAGGCGCCGTCCAGCAGGCTGTAGTCGGTGTGGAGGTGCAGGTGAACGAAGTTTTCCGGGTTCATCGGGATCTAGCTCGCATTTCTCATCAGGGGACGGCCAGCATGGCGTGCAACCGCAGGGCATCGGCATCGGACCTACAAGTTTCAGAAAATAAATGGCGTTTCATTATGAATCCAGCGACCTGGTTGGAAGCTCATCAGGTGACCACAGCAGAAACGATGCGACGCGTTGGACCCATGGAGTGGGGTTCACTCCCACTCTATGGTGGCAGGCGGTTTGGAACTGATGTCGTAGACGACCCGGTTGATTCCTTGAACTTCGTTGACGATACGGGTCGAGATTCTCTCCAGGACGGAATAGGGCAGCTTGACCCAATCGGCAGTCATCCCGTCCCTGGAGTGTACGGCCCTCACTGCACAGGTGTACTCGTAGGAGCGTTCATCTCCCATGACTCCCACGCTCTTGACGGGCAACAGCACGGCGAAGGCCTGCCAGATGTCCCGGTAGAGCCCAGCCCTCCTGACCTCGCTGACGACGATCTCGTCGGCCTCCTGCAGCAGGTTGACCCTGGATGGGGTCACCTCGCCCAGGATGCGGACAGCCAGTCCCGGCCCCGGGAAGGGTTGTCGCCCGACTACCTCCTCGGTCAGGCCCAACTGCCTGCCGACATTGCGGACTTCGTCCTTGAACAGATCGCGCAGGGGTTCCACCAGCTTCAACTTCATGGTCCGGGGCAGCCCTCCAACATTGTGGTGGGACTTGATGGTCGCCGAGGGGCCCTTGACCGACACCGATTCGATGACATCGGGGTAGAGCGTTCCTTGAACCAGGAAGTCGACCCGGCCCAGCCGTCGGGCTTCCTGCTCAAAGACGGCGATGAATTCCTGTCCGATGATCTTGCGTTTTCGCTCGGGGTCGGTCACTCCGGATAACCGCTGCAGGAATCGGTCGCCGGCGTTGACTCCCCGGACCTGGAGCTTGAGCTGGTCTTGCATCCGGGAAAGCACCCGGGCGTATTCATTCCTCCGCAGCACGCCGTTGTTGACGAAGATGCAGGTCAGATTCTCGCCGATGGCCCGATCCACCAGAACGGCGGCCACGGTGGAGTCGACACCGCCGCTGAGGCCGCAAATCGCTTTTCCCCGGCCTACCTGCCTTCGAATGCGATCGACGGACTCCTCGATGAATTGGGAGGGTGTCCAATCCCCCCGGCACCCGCAGATCCGGAAGAGAAAGTTCTCCAGTATCCTTTTGCCCTCCTGGGTATGGGCCACTTCAGGATGGAACTGGAGACCGAATATGGAGCGATCCGGACTCTCGGCCGCGGCCAGGGCATTGGCGGAAAGGCCGGTCGGACGAAATCCCGGAGGGAGCCGGACGATGTGATCGCCATGACTCATCCAGACGTTGGATCGGGTCTTGACTCCCTGGAACAACGGGCTCTCGGACTCCAGGTTCAACTCGGCCAGACCATATTCCCGCCTGCCTGCCGCTTCGACCTTGCCCCCCAGCTCCACCGCCAGGAGCTGGAATCCGTAGCAGATCCCCAGGATGGGAGTAGCCAGCTTCCAAAGTTCGGCGCCGGTGCGGGGAGCCTGTTCTCCATAGACGGAATCGGGTCCCCCGGACAGGATAATGCCCCTGGGCCGGCGCTGCCGGATCCGCTCCAGCGGCGCATTGAAGGGAACGATTTCGCAGAAAACGTTGGCTTCCCGAACCCGGCGGGCGATGAGTTGAGTGTATTGCGAGCCGAAGTCCAGAATGAGAACGCAATCGTGGGAAGGGGGCATTACGGAAGTTCCCGGGGGAGACGGTCGGATTATATGCGAGCCGGATGGCCGGCTTCAATAAGTCACCGGTGTGATTGATCCCAACACCAGAAAGAACTCCCGGTTTCCCTCGGCCCCCAGGATCGGGGAGGGAACCGTTCCCAGGAGTCGATACCCCAGATCCCTGGCGCAAGTGCTGACCATGTCGACGGCCAGGCGGTGCTTTCGAGGGTCCCTGACAATCCCCCCCTTTTCGACCTCACCCTTGCCCAGTTCAAACTGCGGCTTGACCAGACAGAGGATCCGGGTCGCGGGCGTTTGGAAGACATCGAGCACTGGCAGAACCAGGCAGAGCGAGATGAAGGCCAAGTCCAAAGTAATCAGGTCAACGGTCTCGCCTATGTCTTCAAATTTCAGGTAGCGGGCGTTGAGTCCCTCCAGGCAGCGGACCCGGCCATCTTTTCTCAACTTCCAGTCCAGCTGATTGTGTCCGACGTCAACCGCATGGATCTTGCAAGCCCCCTGCCGGAGCAAGCAATCGGTAAACCCACCGGTGGAGGCCCCGATATCCAGGCAGACCTTTCCCTCGACCTGGATCGAAAAGTGCCGCAAAGCGTGCTCCAGCTTGTGCCCTCCGCGGGACACGTAGACCCTGGCCTCGGATTTGAGGCGAAGCCTGGATTTCTGATCCACCCTGGCCCCGGGCTTGTCGATCCGTTGCTCGTCAGCCAACACGGAGCCTGCCAGGATCAGGGCCTGGGCTTGGTGACGGCTTTGGGCCAAGCCGCGGGTCAGCAGCAGCTTGTCGATCCGTTCCTTCATCTTGGGCTAGCCCGCATTTCTCACCAGGGGGCATGATCATGGCGCAGGATTTTTCCCTTCAGCGCGTGCTCGCGACCGAAGAGCGTAGCGGTCACTACGCGCGAGGGAGCATGTGCGCGCTGAAGGGAAAAAGACAAGCCAGGGCATGCCCAGCGCCGTCTGTTGCCCGCAAGCCCTTACCATGGAGCCAATCAAAGTACTGAAGATGAACTACTTTTCGTCATGGCACCAGCGACCTGGGTAGAGTCGAGGACTGGCGCGTTGACTATAGGGTCCGGTGGCTATTCCGTCGCTTTCGCTTCGGGCCTCAGTCCGGCTCCCTTATCACGTTTCCAGTCCCCGCTCTCCGAACCGGACGTGCGGTTTTCCCGCATCTCGGCTCTCCAGTGGGATCATGCGTCTCGCACACAGGTCCCCGCTCGCATCCGTGGACGACTCCTATGGGATTGGCACCCGTCCCCCACTCCATCCACTTCCGCTCCCGGGTTGCCGCCAGGCCTGTTGATGCCCTGACGACGCCGTCCTCCTCCGACGACCCTTTCACTTTTGCATGTGATGCTTCCGGAGTCTCCGGCCCTTTTTTGGTCGGGGTTTCAGGCTTTCGCCACTCCCGGGACCCTTCCCCCTTCGGTCACCGCTCCTCACCTGAGGCCCCTTCCCTCCACCGGTATTACCCGGCTTCTCCGGTACTACAGGCCTCTCCGCCACCCTGTCGGCCTAGACTGACTCTCGCGAGCTTCCGGTTCGGTGCGTGCCTCACCACCCACAGGGCTTCCCATGTTGCTGCCTTCTTCCCCTTCCATGCGTGCCAGCGCCACTACCCCGGCGGGTCCAAAGGGGTGCCCGCGTCGCTCGCTTCCCCCTCCGTCTTCGGCCTTCCCCATTTCTCAGGTGGGTCGGCCCCCGCATTGCCCGTTTCGAGGCCTGCTCGACGTTCACTCGCGTTCCGGCCCGCATGCTCGCTGAACCGCCTTAAGCGGCCCTTTGACACCAGAGGGCTTCAGACCATATCGTTACCTCCATGATCCGCCCTGGCTGCTACCAACCGGAGCGACAGTTGTTGGACGGGTTTCGCACCCGTTGGAAGAAGGCGCCTTTCCATGGCGCACTGAGAAATGCGGGCTAGTCCTGCTTCTCGCCGGAGAAGGGTTCCCGCTCCAGGCCCCCTTCGCTCTTGCGGACCAGGATTTCGACCTTGCGTTCGGCTTCGTCAAGCTTCTCCTGGCAGAAATTCTGTAGCTTCACGCCCTCCTCGTACATCTCCAGGAGGGATGCCAGCGGCAGTTCTCCGCTCTCGAGGATCTTGACGATTTCCTCAAGCCGTTTCATGGCTGATTCAAAGTTTTTGTATTTTGTCATGGCTCGTCCTGCTCGGCCGTCTTGCCGACGTTCCGGGAGGTCTCGATGCGCTCGGCCCGTGCTTCGATATTCCCTTTGGAAAGAGTAACGGAGAACGGATCTCCGGCTTGCAGCCGGGCCGCCTCTCTGAGGATGGTCCCGTCGGCGTCCCGGCAGATGGAATAACCCCGGCTCAGCACGGCCGCCGGGCTCAGGCTACCTAGCGTCCCGGCTTGCGCCGAGAGTCGGGCCCGAAGAGCCTGGAGGGCGAAGCGGATTTGGGCGCCGGCCCGCTCCGAGGACAGGTTCAGGGCTTTCCGTCTTTGGTCCACCAGGTGGTGCAAATTGACGCGTTCCAGACGTTCGGCCGTCAGGCGCCAGGTGTCCCTACGAGCTCCCAGGGTGTTCCGAGGCCACCCGCTGAGACGGAAGCCTATCTCGTCCAACCACTGGCGCTGCGAACGTATGCGGCCTTGCGCCGACTCGAAGGCGCGGTTGGCCGACAACTCCAGCACCCGGTTGCGCAATCGACTGAGGCGGAGCTGCAAGGTGCGTTGCAGCCGACCCTCCAAATGGCTCAACCGGGTGGTCAATTCTTCACGGGTGGCGGTCACCATTTCGGCCGCGCTGGTCGGAGTCGAGGCTCGAAGGTCGGCAACGAAATCGGAAATCGTAAAGTCGACCTGGTGACCCACCGCAGAGATTACGGGAACCCGGGAGGCGGAGATGGCCCTGGCGACCGGCTCCTGGTTGAAGGCCCACAGGTCTTCAATCGATCCTCCGCCGCGCCCGACAATGATGAGGTCTACGTCGGGAATGTCGTTGAGTGTCCGGATGCCGGCGGCAATTTCCTCTGCGGCTCCCTCGCCCTGGACCTTGGCCGGAAACAGAAGCGCAGGGATCGGCTGGCGGCTGCGGCTCAAGGTTCGCAGGATGTCATGAATCGCCGCTCCGGTCGGTGAGGTCACGATCCCGACGGTTCGGGGGATCAGGGGCAGGGGTCTCTTGCGGGCTTCGTCAAACAGGCCCTCGGCCTCGAGCTTGGCTTTCAGTCGGTCGAAAGCGATCTGCAGGGCGCCGGTCCCTCTGGGTTCGATGGATTCGGCATAGAGGGAATACTCGCCGCGGAGCTCATAGACCCCCAGGCTTCCTCGCACCAGAACCTGGTTGCCGTCTTCGAATCGATGGCGAAGCTGTCGGGCCTTGCTGCGGAAGCACACGCATTTCAACTGGGATCGAGCGTCTTTCAGTGCGAAGTAGATATGTCCGGCGTTGGAGATCGTCCAGTTGGAGATCTCCCCCTCCACCAGCACACCCTGGAATTCTCCCTCCAGGAGAGATTTCACCTCGACTGTGATTTCCCAGACCTCGTAGATTCGTTGAGACGGAAAGGGATGCATGCGTTCTGGGGCCTCCAGGGCAGGCGGGGAAACCGGGAGCTACCGCCGGAAGAAGAATGACAGGACCAGGGTCAGGAGAATGCTGAGCACGATGGAGGTGGTCACAGGGAGATGGAAGGTCAAGTTGTCTCGCTTGAAGATCAGGTCTCCCGGAAGCCGGCCCAATCTGAAGAACGACAAATGGCCGGCAAAATTCAAGATCAGGCCCACTGCAAGGATAACCAGTCCCAGGACAATGAAGACCTTGGCCATATGAGCCGTCCTGCACGCCTAATCCGGCAACTCGGAGTCGCTGAAGAAGTAGTGGATCTCTTTCCGGGCACTCTCGCGGCTGTCGGAGCCGTGGACGACGTTCTTTTCGATGGAAGTGGCATAGAGTCTGCGCAGGGTTCCTTCCGCGGCCTGTTTGGGGTCCGTGGCGCCCATCAGTTCCCGCAGGCGGGCCACCACGTCGGGCGCTTCCAGCACCACCACTACCACGGTCCCTGAGCTCATGTAGCGGACCAGGTCCGGAAAGAAGCTTCGTTCCCGGTGAACAGCGTAGAAACCCGCGGCTTGCTGTGGACTCAAGTGCAGCATTTTGAGGGCTTTGATTTGGAATTCCTTCTCCTCGAACCGTTTCAGGATATCCCCGACGTTGCCTTGGGCCACGCCGTCCGGTTTGATGATTGACAGAGTGCGTTGCGGACTCAACGGAAAGCCTCCATAAGCGATGAAAGAATTGCGGCCCCTTCCGCTTCGGCCGCTGCAAAGGCGTGGGTGGACCGTGCCGGAGGCAGGGTTGACTGCTCAAGACGACTACCCCGGCAGAATCCGGGCGGTCGTTTCGCCGATGTCGGCAGGACTCCGGGCCACCTGGAGTCCGCATTCCTCCATCAGGCGGATCTTCTCCTCCGCTGTGCCCTGGCCCCCACTGATGATGGCCCCCGCATGTCCCATGCGCCTTCCGGGAGGAGCCGTCTGACCCGCGATGAAGCCCACCACCGGCTTAGAAAGATGGGAACGGACGTAACGCGCGGCTGCTTCCTCGGCGGTGCCTCCGATCTCTCCGATCAGGACGATGGCTTCCGTCCCTGGATCCTCCTTGAAGAGGCGGAGGGCGTCCACGAAGGAGGTGCCGATGATCGGATCTCCCCCGATGCCGATACAGGTCGATTGACCGATGCCTCGGGAACTCAACTGCTGCACGGCTTCGTAGGTCAGGGTTCCGCTTCGGGAGATAACCCCGACCGGACCTTCCCGATGGATGGCCCCCGGCATGATCCCGATCTTGCATTTGCCAGGCGAAATGATTCCCGGGCAGTTGGGTCCGATCAGTCGACTTTTCTTTCCCGCCATGAACTGCCGGACCCTGATCATGTCGAGGGTAGGGATCCCTTCGGTGATGCACACCACCAGGTCGACCCCGGCATCCACCGCCTCCATGATGGCATCGGCCGCCACGGCCGGCGGGACGAAGATCACCGAGGCATTGCCGCCGGTCTCCCGGCAGGCCTGCTCCATGCCGTTGAAAACGGGAATCCCTTCATGAACGGTTCCGCCCTTGCCGGGGGTGACCCCGGCAACGACACGGGTCCCGTACCGGACGCACTGGAGGGTATGGAAGGTGCCTTCGCGCCCGGTGAGCCCCTGCACGATCAGTCTTGTGTCTTGGTCGACCAGGATGCTCACGCCATTGACCTCGATGCCAGTCGAACCACCTTCTCGGCCGCATCCTGCATTCCCGAGGCCACCGTCAGGCTGAGTCCGGACGCCTTGAGGATTTCCCGGCCCCGTTCCAGGTTGGTGCCTTCCAGCCGCACCACGATGGGAACCTCCAACTGCATGGATTTGGCGGCTTCGACCACGCCCTGGGCCACGATGTCGCACCGCATGATGCCGCCGAAGATATTGATCAGAACGGCCTTGACGTTGGCATCCGAGAGAATGATGCCGAAGGCGTTCCGGACCTGTTCGGCAGTAGCCCCACCACCGACATCCAGGAAGTTGGCGGGAGATCCCCCGGCCAACTTGATGATGTCCATGGTGGCCATGGCCAGCCCGGCCCCATTGACCATGCAGCCCACGTTGCCATCCAACTTGATGTAGTTCAGCCCATGCTTGCCGGCTTCAATTTCCGAGGGGTCTTCTTCGTCGGTGTCGCGCAGGTCCCGGACATGGGGATGCCGGTAGAGCGCATTGTCGTCGAAGTTGATCTTGGCATCCAGGGCATAAAGGCGGCCGTCTTCGGTCAGGAGCAGGGGATTGACCTCGGCCAGCGAGGCGTCGGTGTCCTCGAATGCCTGGTGCAGAGCGAGCATGAACCGGACGGCATCGGGGACCAGCCTGGCTGGGAGGCTCAGCCCAAACGCCAGCTTTCGGGCTTGAAAGGGGGTCAGCCCCAGCCCCGGCTCCACGGGTTCCTTGAGGATCAGCTCGGGCGTTTCAGCCGCCACCTTTTCAATTTCGACTCCACCTTCCCGGCTCGCCATGACGACCACTTTGCCGGCATCCCGGTCGATGGCGATCCCGAGGTAGTACTCCCGTTGGATCTTGAGGCCCTCCTCGACCAGAACCCGGGTTACGGTCTGCCCCTCCGGTCCGGTCTGATGAGTGACCAGTTGCATTCCCAATATCGCATCGGCGACCTCTTGGGCCTCCGCGGGAGAACGGGCCAGGCGCACCCCTCCTCCTTTTCCACGTCCACCGGCGTGGATCTGAGCCTTGACCACCACCAGCCCGCCCAGCTCATTGGCGATTTCCCGGGCTTTCTCCTTGGTGTCGGCCACCTTGCCCCGGGGCACGGGAACTCCATGGGCGCCAAGGATCGCCTTGGCCTGGAACTCGTGAATCTTCATGGTGGAACGTCCTGGGACCGGTGTCGGACGGGATTGCGGAGCCGCCCTCGGAAGCGCCCAAGTATATCGGAAGAGGCGGCCATTTCAAACAAGTCCGGTCCCATGCGATTTCCACCGGTAGGGAGGCGGGGCTGCAACATCGCAGGGAAACTGAGCGGCAACCCAAGGGACAGGACTAGCCCGCATTTCTCACCAGAGTTCGCACAGGAGCGGTAAAAGGGGCCATGGAGGCATTTGAGGCCGAGTTTAACAACGTTGGTGGCTGGATCGGTAGGCAAAGGCCAACAGCGGAGGCTTCTGAGGCTCTCCGAGGAACCTCAGGCGGCATTTTCCCTCGAAAACAGCGACACCTCTGCCATCGGGCCTGGTGGCCGCGTCTTCAAGGGCCAGGAGTGACGGTCGGGTCAGGGCACCTCAGGGCGGCAGGTGAGCCCAAGCGATGCGGAACTCCCTCTGGTAAGGACATCCGGAAGCCATGGCGACCTTGATGCGACGGACCGAGATGGTGACCTGAGCGCCGATCTTGAGCAGTTTGAGTCTGATGGAACCGACGGTGGCCCGGGCCAGGCAGGTGGATTGCAGCGCCCGCCGGCGCAAGCCCTCCACCAGCACATAGGCGAAAGAGGTCATCAGGAGCCGGAGCTGATTCGCCCGGAAGGAGTGGGTGGAGGTGCGATCGGCAAACAGGTCGAGTTGCTGCTCCTTGATGCGGTTTTCCATCTCACCGCGGGCACAGTAGATCTTCTCATAGAGGAACTGGGCGGGGTAGTCCTGGACCGACAGAGAGGTGACGACGAAGCGGGGGTTGGGGCCGCGGGGCAGGACCTCGGCTTTGGCGACCAGGCGGCGCTCGTGGGACCAGCTCTTGTGAGTGCGGTAGGAGAGGTCGGTGAAGATCCGGGCGGGCTGCTGTTGCTGGTCTGAGAGGGCCTGGGCCTGAGCCAACTCGGGGGCGATGGCGTCTTGGAGGCGGGAGTTGCGGGCCAGGCCGAAGAGATAGTCGACCTGATGCTGCTCACACCACCCCATCAGCTCCTCACGGGCAAAGCCGGAGTCGGCCCGCAGCAGGATCTTGACCTGAGGCCAGACACGCCGTAGGCGGGAGACGATGCGCTGGACCTGCTCCAGAGCGCCGGCGGAGGCATCGATGTTGGCGGGTCTGAGCAGGGCCGAGAGCAGATGGCGGCCCGAGAAGATGTAGAGGGGCAGGTAGCAGTAGCCTCGGTAGTAGCCGTGGAAGAAGCGGTCCTCTTGTTCCCCGTGGAGGGGATCGTCAGTGGCGTCGAGGTCGAGGATGATCTCATCGGGGGGTTGGGGATGGGCTTGCAGAAACAGTTTCACCAGGAGGGCTTGCAAGGCCTCGGGGTCGTGGTCAATCTTGTGGTAGCGGGTGGGGCCTTGGGTGGGGGCGTGTTCGAGTCGGTTGAGGGTGCTCTTGCCTGCCAGGGGAGGCGAGTCGCCACGACGGCCTTTCTCTGAAAACAAGGCCATGAGGGGATCGTGACGGAGTTGGTCGTGGTCGATGAGATCCTCGTAGCCGAGGGCGATGCCACGGATGCGCTGAGCGATGAGGGTGCGCAGGCTGTATTGGGTCCGCTTGGGGTCGCGGTGATCGGTGAAACAGTCGGCCACCTGGTCGGAGAGAGATAAGCCCCGATCCACCCGGCGCAACAGCAGGGAGCCGGCATCGGAAGTGATGGGACCGCCGTCGAAATCAGCCACCACGCGGCGGCGGCCGTGGGGTTCAAACTCCAGGGGTTTGGTGTTACACTGTGTCGGCATCGGTTCTCCTTTAAGAATCTGGTTAACTCCTTAGACAAGAGTATTTTACCAGATTCCGAGAACCGATGCTTCCTACCTCTGGTGAGAAATGCGGGCTAGTAGGACCAGAGGCCGCTGCACGGGACGCTGACGGGGAATCGGGGCGTTGGGCAAAGCCAAGGCCCGCCAGGGGGAAGGTCAATCGAGAAGGACTATAAATTGAACATGGATGTACAGGATGCACAGGATAATTAGAACCGGAGGTCGCTGCACGAAACGCTGACTCCGGCGATGATCGCGTGCGGATTTGCGGTTGTCCAGGAATGCAAGCCAGCCGTCTCCGGAATAAATCCTGTGCATCCATGTGAATTAAAAATCTACCCGTGCTTGACTTTGAGCCGGTTGCCCGCCCCCCACGACGGGGCGGATCATACGAGAGAGCGTTTTGCAATATCGGCAGTGGGGCAGGTCATTTTGCCGGCAAACGTGATGTTCTGCCTTTTCCAATATCGAGTGCGACTTGGTGAAAAATGGGAGTCCACCACAAAAAGCACATGAGTCACAAAACGAATTTGTTGATCGCGAGTCTTGACGATCCGGAGTTGATCCCCATGGCGTCGCGTTGACCGGATGTAGGCAGATAGCACGGAACTTGTGCGACATGTTCGGGAGTCAACGCCTTGCAGGCTTTCAGTGTTCTGCTCTTTTTTGTGTTTTTTGTGCCTTTTGTGGCCATTCCCGGCAAAGGTCCCGCTGCTGAATCTTGCAAAAGGCTCGAGAGCAAAACAATCGGAAATCGACCATCCCGTTGCGACCTTGGTACCCCGTCGCGGTTAACCTCGGCGCCTTAGTGGCCCTTCGTCGTTCTTCGTGCCCCTTCGTGGATACGTTTTTTCTTTTGTCTTTTTTCGGTTGTTTCAGACAAGACAAGGGTGATCCGCAACCAACTGGATTCGGGGTTAGTTGACCCTCGAGTTGGGGGTCGGGGGATTCTGGCTGGAGGTGGGGGGCTTCAGAACGTTCAGCGGAAGCTCCTTCACCATGAAGCCGTCGAGGTAGACCTGCAGAATATGGATTCCGTATTCCGAGAAGCCCAGGTTGTTGAAGAGGGTCACGTTGTCGGCGAAGCTCCGTGGATCCAGGGAGAATCTGGATGGGCTGGTCTTCATGAGGGCCTTGCCGCGGCCGGGGGACAGCATTTGAATCTGGGTCTCGTGCCTCCCCTGGCCCACCCAGTGATTCAGCAGGGCGAAGCGGAGCACCGTGGAAGGTAGCGAAGGCAGGTAGATGTCCTGAAAGATCCCCATGATGCTGAGCTTGTTTCCAGCTTCCAGGCGGACGTCGTCGCAGAGGAGCGAATAGGAAAGGTGTACGTGACCGGTTGATGTCGGGGTATTCATGGCGGGAGAGTCGCTGTCCTGGATCAGGAAAGAGTCAAGGTCAATGGTCGAGATCGGTGAATGGGGGAAATGGCCCCAAGGCCGGCTACTCCCGCAGCTCAATTCCCGGCGAGCGCGGCCAGGAGCCTGGAGTGAATTCCGTCGAAGCCGCCGTTCGACATGATCACCACCTTGTCGCCCGTTTGAAGGCGGGGCGTGATCTGTTGGACGATCTCGCCGGCCGTGGGGAGGCAGTGAGCGTCCCGGCCCTGCTTCCTCAGGTCTCCCACCAACCGATCCAGGTCGAGCCGAAGTTCGGGGGCCAGCTTCTCGGGAGCGAAGATCGAGCACAATATTACGTGGTCGGCATCGGCGAAACAATGGGAAAATTCCTTCTGAAATACTCGGCGTCGGGCCGTAGCGGATCGGGGTTCGAAAATGGCCCAAAGCCGGTTTTTGGGGAATTGGTTCCGGACGGCCGCCAGGGTGGCGGCTATGGCCGTGGGATGGTGGGCGAAATCGTCGAAAACGGTGATTCCTGCTGCTTTACCGCGGATCTCCAGACGCCGCTTCACGCTTTTGAAGGAAGCCAATCCCCGGGAAATGCATTCCCGGGACAGTCCCAGTCTCTGGGCGCAGGTCAGAGCCGCCAGCGCATTCCTGACGTTGAAACTTCCGGCGAGTGGAATCTCGAACCGACCCCAATCCTTGCCGTCCTGCAACGCCCGGAAGCGGGTGGACTGCTCCAAGAACCGGATGGAAGCAGCGGTCCATTGGGCAGCCGGATCCATCCCGAAAGAGACGACGTTGGTGGGCGCATCGGCGCTCAGGTTCCGAACCGTTTCATCGTCCCAGCCGGCGATCAATGCCCCCTTGGAGGGGATAATGTTCAGCAGCCGCCGGAAGCTTTGTTTGACGGCCGAAAAATCGGGATAGATGTCGGCATGGTCGAACTCGCAGTTGTTGAAGATGACCATGTCGGGCAGGTAGTGCAGGAACTTGGGACCCTTGTCGAAGAAAGCGGTGTCGTACTCGTCTCCTTCGATCACAAAGTGCTCTCCATCGGCCACCCGAAAGCTGCTGTCGAAATTGCGGGCGATGCCTCCGATCAGAAACGATGGCCGCAGTCCGGCGGACTCCAGCAACCAGGTCAGCAGCGCCGCCGTGGTGGTCTTTCCGTGTGTTCCCGCCACCACCACCGAGGTTGTCCCGCGGATGAAGACTTCCTTGAGGGTCTCCGGCAGGGAGCGGTAGGGAATTTTCTCATCCAGAATCGCCTCCACTTCCGGATTGCCTCGGGAGACCGCGTTGCCGATCACTACCAGATCGGGGCGGGGCCTGAGATGAGCTTCGGAAAATCCCTGCTGGATCGCGATCCCGCGATCCTGCAGGAAAGTGGACATGGGAGGGTAGATATTCCGGTCCGAGCCGGTGACGCGAAGCCCCTTTTGTTGGAGCATGCCCGCCACCGAGGCCATGGCCGTGCCGCAGATACCGACCAGGTGAATGTGTCTGACGCCGTGCAGAAAATCAACCATGGGCGGATCTCCCGAGCGGGGAGGCCAAACGGGCGCGGTATCCGATGCGGCTGAGAACAGGGGCGCCGGGACTCATCTTTCCGCCACGGCTGCTTCCTCGAACTGGAGCCAACGCTGTCCGGCATCCAATCGAACATCCAGACCGAACGGCAGAGTCAGGCATCCGGTGCTGGTGTGCCCCGACGGCAGACCGTACCAGATGGGGACCTGGAATTCCTTCAAGAGGCCCGTGACGATTTCCGGGATGGCCGGCGCTTGCCCGGCCTGTCCGCAGTCGAACATTTCGCCGAAAATGAAGGCACGCACGCCCTGCAATTTCCCCGCCAGCTTGAGCTGCATCATCATCCGGTCCACCTGGTAGGGTTTTGCGTTGATGTCCTCCAGAAAAAGGATCCTGTCCTGAGACTGCAATTCATAGGGTGTGCCGAGAGAGGCGACCAGAAGCGACAGGCATCCCCCGGTCAACCGTCCACGAGCGGTTCCGGGTTGGAGGGTCAGGCTGCCGGGGGCGTGGAGCCTCCGGCCGGGCCGCGTTCCAGTCAGACAGTTCAGCAGGTTCTCGCGAACGTAGTAGGGCTCTCCCTGGGCCAACTCCTTGGCCACCATGGGGCCGTGGAAACAGACCAGGCCGCATTGGTTTTCCAGCAACTGCAGCAGGACGGTAACATCGCTGTAGCCCACAAAAATCTTGGGATGGGCTCGCAGGGTCTCCGGATCCAGCAATTCCAGCAGGTATTGGCATCCGTAGCCACCCCGTGCGCAAATGATCGCCTTGACCCCGGGATCGGTGAAGAGATTCATAAGCGACTCTGCCCGTTGCCGGTGGGAGCCCGCAAAGTAATGGTGCCTGGCAAAGAGGGAGTCGTCGTAACGGACCTGGAAGCCCAGTTTCCGGATCTCCGCGACTCCGCGCAGCAGGTCCTCGCGCCGGACACACCCTGAAGGGGCTGCAATTCCGACCGTGTCCCCGGGTTGAAGTGGGCTAGCTTTCCGCATCGATCTGGCGGCGGAGGATCCCCGCCTCTCCAATTCGCTTCAGGATCAATTCTCCCATTTTGGGGTCGGGCCCCAACGGGGGGCTGAGGCGGACCGTGACCCGGGGGTGTTTTTGGGCCACTTCCTCCAACATCCTTGGTATATCGGTAGTGGAGTGCCTGCCGGGACCCAGGAAGTAGGGTTGAACCACGATCGCGTCCACACCGGCCGCCACACAGGTCTCGAATCCCTGTTGGATGGTGGGCTCCGCCAATTCCATATGGGCATGCTGGACAATCAGGAAACGGGATTTCGCCCGTATCATTGCGGCAACCTGGCGCACCACTCGATTGGCGTCGGGACGGCGGCTCCCATGGTCGATAATCAGAAGTCCTGTTTTGTCGGCCATTTCAGGACCGATCCTTCAACACGGCCCGGGCGATGGTTTCGAGCTGCATGAACGAGGTCCCTTCATAGATCTTGCCGATCTTGGCATCGCGGAAAAATTTCTCGACCGGGTAGTCTCTGGTATAGCCGTAGCCTCCAAAGATCTCGATCACTTCCGAGGCAATCCGCTCGGCCACCCTGGAGGCATAGTATTTGGCCATGGCCGCCTCCTTGAGGAACGGTATTCCGGCGTCCTTCATCCGGGCCGCGTTGTAGGTCAACAGGCGCGCCGCCTCCAGTTCGGTGGAGAGTTCGGCGATCTGGAAGCGTATGGCTTGAAATTTGGACAGGGATTGTCCGAACTGCTGCCGCTCCCTTACGTAGCGGGTTCCCTGTTCCAGCGCTCCGGCGGCCAGTCCGATCATCTGTGCGGCGATCCCGATTCTGCCTTCGTTGAGGGTTTCAATGGAAACCTTGTAACCCTTGCCGCGCTCTCCCAGAACATTCTCTTCGGGCACCCGACAATGGTCCAACACCAGCTCGCAGGTGCTGCTGGCGCGGATACCCAGTTTTTCTTCCTTCTTGCCCACCGAAAATCCGGGGAAGTCCCTCTCGATGAGAAAGGCGGTGATTCCCCGATATCCCAGGTCGGGGTCAAGGGTTGCGAAAAGAATGAAGATGTCGGCCTCCACCGCGTTGGTGGTCCACAGCTTCTGGCCGCTCAGAAAATAGGCGCCGTCCTTTTCCACCGCCCGGGTCCGGAGCGCAAAGGCATCACTGCCGGCGGACGCCTCCGACAGCGCGTAGGCCCCCACCGAGCCAGTGGCCAAACGGGGAAGATAGCGGGATTTCTGCGTCTGGCTTCCCCAGTTCAGCAGGGCATTGTTGACCAGAGTATTCTGGACATCCACGATCACGGCGGCAGAGGGGTCCACCCGGGACAGTTCTTCCACCGCCAGGACGGACATGAAAAAGCTGCCCTCGGCTCCACCCCACTGCTGGGGAATCTGAATGCCCATCAGGTTCAATTCGAAAAATTGCCGCAGGAGCTGGGGGTCGAACTTCTCCCGGTCGTCCATTTCCTTGACACGGGGGCCGATCTCGGATTGGGCAAAGTCGCGAACGGCATCCCGGAACAACTCCTCCTCGGTCGTCAATTGGGTCAGGACTGGATTGTTCATGAGAGACAGCGGGGATTCCTGAATTCGAGTTCGGCCGGTTGGCCCGGGACAAGCCGGCATGGTCCCCGGGCTTCGGCAGTTCAGTTGGAAGGACGCGACCTCGGTCCGGGCGGCGGAACCCTCCAGGCGCCATTGACCCCGCAATCGGAGACTGTCGACGCGGACCGTTTCCGTTTCGCCTCGGCCTTCGTTCAGACGGGCGGCGGCGCCCGGTGGCGGTGGAGGAAGTCCAGGGTCACGCGATTGAACTCTTCCGGCCGCTCGATGTTGTGCAGATGGCCGCCATCCCGAAAGATCACCAGCTCGCTGCCGGGTATGGCGGCGGCCACTTCTTGAGCATACATCGGGGGCAGGGCGAGATCAAAGCTTCCCACCGTGATCAGTGTAGGGACCTTAATCTCATGGAGACGCCCCAGGGCATCATGATCGAGATCCGCCTGGTACTGTTGCCTGAGCAGTTCGCGATCCGGGAGGTTGGAGACGATGTGTCGAATCTGTTGCTCCACCCGATCGGGATGGCGATGCATGGTTTCCGGCGTGATGAACCACAACACGTTGATGGCGTAAAAGGAGGCAAGGTCCAATGTCTCCAGCAACTTGAGCTGAGCCTGGAATTTTCTTGCGGCGTATCCGTGAGCTCGCCCCCAGGTTCCATGCAGTTGCAGGGTCAGAACCAGATCGGGGTGATTCAAGGTCAATTCCTGGGCGATACAGGAACCCAAAGACAACCCCGAGACATGGGCCGGACCCAGTTCCAGGGACTGCAGTAGAGAGGCCGCATCCTCGGCCATGAGAGGGACACTCAACGGGACCGGGGGAGCCTCGGTCTTTCCCGTGCCGCGGTTATCGAAGCGGATACAGTCGAATTCCTTCCGGTAGGCCTCCACCTGGGGGGTCCAGCAGGAGCTGTCAAGCCCGGTGCCCATGATGAGGATCAGAGGCGGTCCGTCTCCCTGGCGTTCATAGTGAAGGCGAACTCCCGTCGGAAGATTCAGAAAGGGCATGGTCGTGAGTGCCGATTCCCTAAAATCCGACATGTTAGCACACGGTCCGGGTGCCCTACCGCATGGACGGGTGCTGCCCGGCAACCCCACCGGCCCAGTCTATCGGCTTGCAAACGTTAACGCCGGCCGCCGTACTCGCGGCTTACTGAAACAACGCCTTGCGCCGAATGTCGGGAAACCGGTTCAAAGTCAAGCAGGGGCAGATGGTTTATTGACATGGATGGACAGGATTTACGGGATTATTTTGGAGGGAGGTTCCGCCGTCTTGAGTTCAGCAATCGCCTATGTTTCAACACCGATTCCCCAAACCGATCCCAGGCTCATGAATCACTTCCAACACCCACCCGATCATCGAGCGAGTCTGCTTCCTCTGCTTCCTGCGGCGCGGCGTCTCGTCCTGTTTATCCTGTCCATCCTGTAAATCCATGTTCAATATTATGAAGTAAGCCGGATTGACGGGACAGGGTCCTTGTTCCTGATAGGCCATGCAAGGTTCGTTGTTTCACGCTCAAACAATCCGCACGGCAGGGTGGGGCTCGGTTGTGCAGGTTCTTCGTCTCAAGAGTGTGGCCGCAAGATGAGACATGGAGGCCGAGGCCCGGGGCCAGTTTGAAATTGCGCCCGCCAGGGGTTTGCGACTAAGATACCAGGCTCTTCCGGTGGCCGGTGGCCGGTGGCGCTGCAGGAAGAATTCAGCAGGAAGGTTCCCCGCACTCAGGATTGTCGAGGTCTCAGGAGCGGTTTCCACGATGCCGAGTCGATTGATCACCGTAGCCCACAGTCCGGATTCGGATGACGCTTTCATGTTCTACGCCCTGGCGAAAAACCGGATCGACAGCGGCGAGTTCGAGTTCCGGCACGTCCTGAAGGACATCGAGACGCTGAATCGAAGCGCACTGGAGGGCCGTTACGAAGTCACGGCAATCTCCTTTCATGCCTATGCCTTTTTGTGCGATCGATACAGCCTGCTGGACAGCGGGGCCAGCATGGGGGATCGCTATGGCCCCCTGGTAGTCTCCAAGAGACCCATGACGCCCGGCGAACTCAAGGGCAAGGTGCTTGCCATTCCAGGCACCATGACCTCCGCCTATCTGATCATGAGGCTTTTCCAGCCCGACTTCACCCCGGTGGTGGTTCCCTTCGACCGGATATTTGAGGCGGTGGCCGATGATCGTGCCGATGCCGGACTGATTATTCACGAGGGCCAATTGACCTATTCCAGTCTGGGCCTGCACGCCGTGATCGACCTGGGGGAGTGGTGGCACCGGGAAACCGCCCTGCCGTTGCCCCTGGGCGGCAATGCCATCCGCAAGGATCTGGGACCGGCAGCCATTGGACGGATCGCCCGGATCCTCAAGCAGAGTATTCAATATGGGCTGGACCATCGGGCTCAGGCACTGGACTACGCCATGAGCTTCGCCAGAGACATGGACCCGCGCCTGGCGGACCGATTCGTGGGCATGTACGTGAATCAGAGAACTCTTGGCTATGGCGCCGCCGAGCGGCGCGCGGTACGACTGCTATTGGACCGGGGTTACCGGGAGGGGGTTATCGACCGCCAGGTCGAGGTGGAATTCGCGGACCGGGATGGATCGGACGGGCAGAATTGAATCGGGCTTCCCACCAGCCTCCAAACGTTGACAGGTTCGAAGAAGTCCCCTTATAATCTCGGGCCACGGAACGAGGTGTCATGTACGCAGTGATCCAAACCGCCGGCAAGCAGTATCGGGTGGCCCCTGGAGAGGTGGTCCGCCTTGACAAGATGGAAGAACAGGTGGGGGAACAGGTCGAATTCGACAAGGTGCTGGCCATTCAGGACGAGGAGCAGTACACCATCGGTCATCCCACCGTTGACAAGGCCAGGGTTGTGGGGACGGTGGTCGAGACCGGCAGAGCCAAGAAGATCCGCGTCCTGAAATTCAAGCGTAGAAAACAGTATCGCGTCCTGCGGGGGCATCGCCAGGCGTTCACTGCCGTCAAGATCGACGCGATCCGCACCGGACCGCAAGAGGATTGAAGGAGGAGAACCCATGGCCCACAAGAAGGGAGTGGGCAGTTCCCGAAATGGCCGCGATTCCAATGCCCAACGGCTTGGCGTCAAGCGATTCGACGGCCAGCAGGTCACGGGCGGATCCATATTGGTCCGTCAGCGTGGGACCAGAATCAAGCCGGGCGCCAATGTGGGTCTCGGAAAGGACGACACGCTCTTTGCCTGCATCGGTGGGCGGGTGAAGTTTGAAAACAAAGGACGAAAAGGGCGGTTTGTCAGCATCTATCCCGCGGCTGAATAGAAAAACTCGATCCGGATGAATCCCCTGTAGTGGACTTTGGAGGTTCACGGCAGGGGATTTTGTTTTTGGAGTCGGGATGTTTCTGGATGAGGCTTCCATCAGCGTCAGGGCCGGAGACGGCGGGGCCGGCTGTGTTGCCTTCCGCCGGGAAAAGTTCGTTCCCCGTGGAGGACCGAGCGGTGGCGACGGCGGACGCGGCGGGCACATTCATATGCAGGCCTCCATGCGCCACAACACGCTGATCCAGTACCGATACAAGAGAGTATTTCGAGCGCGGCGGGGAACTCACGGTCTCGGAAGCAAATGCCACGGCAGGGACGCTCCGGATCTGACGCTCATGGTGCCGGTCGGCACCGTTGCTCGCGACGCCGGTAGCGGCGATCTGGTTCACGACTTCCTGGTTGCCGACGAAAAAGTTCTCCTGTGTCGGGGAGGCCGCGGAGGCAGGGGCAACGCGCAGTTCGCCAGCTCGGTGAACCAGGCGCCGAGGCGCTTCGAGTACGGCTTTCCCGGAGAGAGCCGCGAGTTCAAGCTGGAGCTGAAGCTCCTGGCCGACGTGGGACTGGTCGGCTTTCCCAACGTGGGAAAGTCCACTCTGATTTCGCGCCTTTCGGCTGCCCGGCCCAAGATCGCCAGCTACCCTTTCACGACCCTGGAGCCGAACCTTGGCGTGGTCGAGCTGGAGGACTATCGAAGCTTTGTGGTTGCCGACATTCCCGGGTTGATTGCCGGAGCTCATCTCGGTCAGGGCCTCGGAATCCAGTTTCTGCGCCATATCGAACGGACCAAGGTGCTCTTGCATCTGGTGGACCTGGCGGGAGACCACGGCCGCGATCCGGTAGTCGACTACGAGACCGTCAATCGGGAATTGGCCGCCTTCAATCCGGCAATGCTCCGGAAGCCGACCCTGGTAGTTGCCTCCAAGATCGATGCCATGGGCGACTCGACTGCCCTGGAGGTGCTGAGAAGGGCGGTGCAGGACCGCGGTCTGGACTGTCACTCCATTTCCGCGGTTACCGGCCAGGGTCTTGAGGCCCTCAAGTTCAAGACCTGGGGAATGTTGGAGAGTCTGGCCGGGGAAACAGCGCCGGCCGCGGGCAACTAGCCCGCATTTCTCATGAATGACGGGATGGTTCGAGTCGGCTTGCTGGGAGGAACCTTCGACCCCATACACCGGGGTCATCTCCAGCTCGCTGAAGCCGCCCTCGGGGTGGCGGGTCTGGAGCGGGTCTACCTGGTGACGTCGGTGCGCCCGCCCCACAAGACTCGAAAGACCGAGGCCAATTTTCTTGACCGCCACGCCATGGTGGCTCTGGCCGCCTTGGGCCATCCCCGGCTGATTCCCTCCAGTCTGGAGTATGGCAGGGAGGGAAAATCCTACTCCGTGGACACCATTCGTCAGTTCAAGCAACGGCTTGGAGCAGCCTCGGAAGTCTTTTTTGTCCTGGGCATCGATACCTTTCTGGACATTTCGAGTTGGAAAGATTTTGAGCGTCTGCCCCGACTCTGCCGGTTTCTTGTCTTTTCCCGCCCCGGATTCGATGACAGCCAACTGGCCCTGAGAATCCCCCGCGGATTTCTCGAGTCAGCCTGTGTGATCGACGAACGGAACCCGATATCTCTGGACCCGCATCGTCGCTGTTATTTGTACCGTGAGTTCTCCAACGGTATCTCGTCTTCGGAAGTTCGGGAAAGGATTCGGCGCGGGCAGTCGGTGAATGAGATGCTGCCTCCAGCAGTGCTGGAATATATCGGGGAAAACCGTCTCTACGGAGGAAAGCGGAGAGTGGAGAGTGGAGAGTGAAGAGTGGAGAGTGGAGATTCTGACACGAGGCCTTTCTTGACAATAGACGATTCTCACCTCAGGCATGCGTTTGAAGCCGCCCGGGACAAAAAGGCGCACGATCTCATTGTTCTGGATCTCAAGGAGATGACGGCCTTTACCGATCACTTCATCGTTTGCTCGGGCAATTCGGCGCCCCAGATCCAGGCGATTTCCAACGAGATTGAAATCAGACTGAAGAAAGTCGGGAAAACCCCCGACCATATTGAGGGCTACCGGCAGGCACAGTGGATCCTGATGGACTATTCCGAGTTCGTCGTCCATATTTTTTCTCCGGACAGGCGATCCCACTATAACCTGGAGCGCCTGTGGCGCGGCGCCAGGAGGATTGACGACTCCGCCTCCTCCGCAAGCGCACCTCCCGGTTCGCTGTCTGAAATTTCCTGAGTAGTGAACGGCCTCCGGGGAGCTTCCGAGGCTTAACCCGCATTTCTCAGTGCGCCATGGAAAGGCGCCTTCTTCCAACGGGTGCGAAACCCGTCCAACAACTGTCGCTCCGGTTGGTAGCAGCCAGGGCGGATCATGGAGGTAACGATATGGTCTGAAGCCCTCTGGTGTCAAAGGGCCGCTTAAGGCGGTTCAGCGAGCATGCGGGCCGGAACGCGAGTGAACGTCGAGCAGGCCTCGAAACGGGCAATGCGGGGGCCGACCCACCTGAGAAATGGGGAAGGCCGAAGACGGAGGGGGAAGCGAGCGACGCGGGCACCCCTTTGGACCCGCCGGGGTAGTGGCGCTGGCACGCATGGAAGGGGAAGAAGGCAGCAACATGGGAAGCCCTGTGGGTGGTGAGGCACGCACCGAACCGGAAGCTCGCGAGAGTCAGTCTAGGCCGACAGGGTGGCGGAGAGGCCTGTAGTACCGGAGAAGCCGGGTAATACCGGTGGAGGGAAGGGGCCTCAGGTGAGGAGCGGTGACCGAAGGGGGAAGGGTCCCGGGAGTGGCGAAAGCCTGAAACCCCGACCAAAAAAGGGCCGGAGACTCCGGAAGCATCACATGCAAAAGTGAAAGGGTCGTCGGAGGAGGACGGCGTCGTCAGGGCATCAACAGGCCTGGCGGCAACCCGGGAGCGGAAGTGGATGGAGTGGGGGACGGGTGCCAATCCCATAGGAGTCGTCCACGGATGCGAGCGGGGACCTGTGTGCGAGACGCATGATCCCACTGGAGAGCCGAGATGCGGGAAAACCGCACGTCCGGTTCGGAGAGCGGGGACTGGAAACGTGATAAGGGAGCCGGACTGAGGCCCGAAGCGAAAGCGACGGAATAGCCACCGGACCCTATAGTCAACGCGCCAGTCCTCGACTCTACCCAGGGGGGCATGCCCAGCGCAGTCTGTTACCCACAAGCCCTTACCATGGATCCAATCAAAGTACTGAAGATAAACTACTTTTCGTCATGGCACCAGCGACCTGGCGAGAAATGCGGGTTCGACCCATGAAACTGATCCTGCGGTGGGTCGGGAAGACCAGAAATCCCCATCTGTCGGCACTCATCGCTGACTTCCAAGCTCGGATCGGAGCCTTGGCGGATCTGACTCTTTCCGAAGTCAAGGGCGTTGAGTTTCGGGATCCTGTCCGGGCTGTCGAGGCCGAGGGCCGACACCTGCTCAGAGGACTTGGCCGGGATGACTATCTGATTGCCATGGACCCCCAAGGCCAACCGTTGAATACGGAGGGATTTGCCCAGTTCATTGCCGATCGGAGGGAATACTCCCTGAAGCGGATGGTGTTTGTCCTTGGGGGGCCGGATGGGTTGTCTGAGGCGGTCCGAAGCCGCAGCCAACGAGTCATTTCTCTTTCTTCCATGACCTTCAGCCACGAGATCGCGCGCTTGCTGCTGCTGGAGCAGATTTATCGGGCCTTCACCCTGGTCCATCGCATTCCCTACCACAAATAACTTGGGTTTTACCGCATTTTTGGGGTAGTATTCCCGATTTCGTCGGCCCTGTACGCGGCGGATGCGCGAGGCCGTCATCGCCTCAACCCCGCGTTCGGATGTCATGGTCATGGATGCCAGAAGACTCGACCGCTTCAGGAAGAAGCTGCTGACAAAGAAAGAAGAGCTGTACCGGATGGTCTCCAAGACGGAGCAGTATGGCCGGGAGGCTGACGAGGAGAGTTCCCAGGACGTTGCCGACAAGGCAGCCAGCTCCTACACCAAGGAGTTTCTCTTCAGCCACAGCAGCAGCGAGCGCTCCATCATGCAACTGGTGGAGGAGGCCTTGGCCAGGGTCGAGGGCGGCTCATTCGGCGTATGCATCGCTTGCGAGAGCGCCATTCAAGCCCGAAGGCTGGAAGCGGTTCCATGGACTCGGTACTGCATTAGCTGCCAGGAAAAGCAGGAACAAGGTCTTCTGGAGGAATCCCGCTTTTACTAATCCCTCAACTAATCCCTCCCTCGCTGTCCGATCCGTAGTTTGAATTCTGTCTTCGGGCGTTTTCGCCCTTTATGCGATTCGCTGGTTTCAGTTCTGTTTCCCGCTACTTGCGCGGTCTGCCAGAGCGCGGTGGAAACCTTGGACTGCGGGGTCGTTTGCGGGCCTTGCTGGCAGCGGGTTTCTCGGCTGGAGGGAATTCTGTGCGACCTGTGCGGCTACGCCTTTGCTTCCCGAAATCTGCCGGCCGAGAAGGTCTTGTGTGCGGCCTGCCGCCAAGGGTACTTCCACTTCGATTTCGCCCGATCCTGGTCCAGACTGGAGGAGCCGCTCCAGGGGATCATCCACCAGTTCAAGTACGGCTCCCATCCCAGCCTGGCCCGTCCCCTGGCCCGGCTGCTCCACGCGCTATGGGTGCAGGCCTATCGGGACCGGACTCTCGACATGATCGTGCCGGTGCCCCTCCACAGGGCGCGCCAGAGGGAGCGCGGATTCAACCAGTCCCGGTTGCTGGCCCGGCACCTGAGTCGCTGGACGCAAGTCCCTCTGATGGACCGGGTTCTTGTCAGATCTCGGTCGACCGAAGCCCAGGCGGGGCTCTCTCGCGAGCAGCGGCGCCGGAATATCCAGGGCGCGTTCAGAGTGGCGGATCGGGCGGCCATCCGCGAGCGCGCGGTCCTGCTGGTGGACGATGTTTTCACCACCGGCGCTACCTTGAACGAATGTGCTAGGATGCTTAGAAAACAGGGGGCGCAACGAGTCGATGTCTTGACCATTGCACGAGTCGTGGCCTGGTCAATCCCGCCTGTGTGAGCCTCATGGCACGGTTCAGTTCCATTGCCAATGCCGCCGCGGCCAGTGGATTCTTGTGGGGCCTGTGGTATGTCTTGGCTCCGGCCGGAATCGAACCGCCTGCCCGCGCAAACCCGGTTTCCCTTCCTGATGAGACCGCGTTCCGGCAGGACTATTTTCTCAGTCCCGACTATCTCCCGCTGCAGCTCGGCAACCGCTGGATCTATGAGCGGGAGGACAGCCGATTTCAGAGGACGGCTCAAGTCAAGGTTGAGATTATCGCCAGACCGATCCTGCAGTGGACCACCTACTATGTCTTCAATCATCTTCCGTTTGTGCCGGGTCTGGAGGGCGAACCAAACGTGGTGGTCCGCTACGATCAAGACAAGCGCCGGTACCTTCGCTTGATTGCTCAGGATCAGGACCGGGAGGAAATTCCCCTGTTTCCCGTGGGGGAATCGGCCGACGCTGTCATTGACCAGTCTCCGGACGATGACGGACTGCCGGTGGCCAACCGTTTGAGCTACCTGACCTGTCCCGATTGTGAGTCTTCAGGCCTGGAGATGATCTTCGACCGCGGTTTGGGGATTGTGGAGGTCGGAATCTTTTCCGACTGGGGGTCGGAGTCCTACCGACTGAAATCCGCCGTGGTCAACGGCCGCAATTTCGGCGAACCCATGCAGCCGGAGACCGAACCCGAGCGAGCGAGGTCCGAAGTGGTAATCAGCCGGGCCGACCCCATGCTGAGCCTGGAACTCCAGAAGAAGCCCCAGGCTGTCGATCTGCTGTTTGTCGTCAAGAACCCGACCGACTACTTTCTGAGCTTCAACTTTGACTCCAGCCAGACCTACGACTTTGTCATCCGGGAAAAGCAGACGGGGTTCGAAGTCTGGCGCTGGTCGAAGGGCTACTTCTTTACACCGGTAATCCGCAGCCATGCCCTGCTGCCTCAGAAGGAATGGAAGTTCAAGGAGGTGTGGAACTTGAAGGACAACGAACGCAATGACATCAGGCTGGGGGCCTACGAGGCCGTGGCCATACTCACCTCCCAGGTTCCCCGCGAATCCACGGCAGTCGACATCGTGCTGCCTTAAGGCAGGGTCCACAACAGGTAGGCGGCCACTACCGTTCCCGTCACGGCTCCTCCGTAACAGAAGAGGTTGATGGCCGGATTGAGGTGCTTGATCTGCAGGCCGTCGTAGAGGGTGAAGCGAAATCGATGAGCCCAGTGAAAGAGCGACAGAAAGCAGAGCAGGAACAGGCCCAGCCGGGCCAGCGGATGTCGGACCAGTTCCAGCGTTCTCTCGTAGCCGGGTGATTGCAACCACTCCAGTGGGAAAGCCAACCCGTAAAGAAAGAGGAGAATGGGGATCAGAAATGCGGCCGCCACACCTCCCCCGCTGAAGAGGGCCCAGAGAAAAGGCTCGTTGGATCGATTGGCCATGGGTCAACCCTGTCGCATGAGAAGAAATACAATCAGCCCGGAAATCGCCAGCCAAGCCGCGTAGTTGGGGGCGGCCACCAGCACGTTGGGGAGCCGTTTGCCTCGCAAGCGGACCACCATCGCCTTGGGAGTCAAGTTGAACCAGGTCACCGCGTGAAAGAGCACGAACAGAAAGCTGACGCCGTTGAGAATTACCAGCCACGGGTTCTTGAGCCAGTCCTGGAACCCCTGATAGGCTTCAGGCCCTCCCCTCAAGGCGTGGAGCTGCAACAGAAGGATCACCACGTAAAAGGCCACAAAGACACTGCTGAGCTCCCTCAGCATGAACTTCAGGTACGACCACTTTCGGCTCCACCATAGGGTTGAGACCCGGGTTCGGTGCCATTTGGGATGGTACTGGCGATAAGCCGTGGATGGCTTCATTGCTTGCTCCAGGGCATCAGGAAGGATTTGAACCATTCCTTGGTGGCCGCGAGCTTGTATTGCTGGATGGCTCCCGCCGGATCCACGTTCTTGGGACAGACCTCGGTGCACTCGCCCACGAAGGTGCATCCCCAAATTCCCTCGTGCTGGGAGAGGACATCCATACGGTCTTGCTCACCCTGGTCGCGGGAATCGAGATTGTATCGCTGCGCCAGGGCAATGGCGGCCGGTCCCACGAATTGCGGGTCGAGGGCGTAAACCGGGCAGGCGGCGTAGCAGATCATGCAGTTGATGCACATGCTGAACTGCTTGTAGATGTCCAACTGCTCCGGAGTTTGCAGAAATTCTCCCTTCGCGGGGGCAGGATCATTCTCTCGGACGATCCAGGGTTTCACCGCCTGCAGTTTTTCCAGAAAATCGGTCATTTCGATGACCAGATCCCGAACGACCGGAAAGTTTTGGAGGGGCTCCACGCGAATAGGTCCGGGAAGATAATGGGACAGGAAAGTGGCGCAGGTCAGCTTGGGTTCGCCGTTCACGGTCATGCCGCAACTGCCGCAGACGCCCATGCGGCAGGACCAGCGAAACGAGAGGGAACCATCCACATGGTCCTTGATGTAATTCAAGGCGTCGAGAACCACCCAGTCCTTGTTGAAGGGCACCTCGTAGGATTGTAAGGTGGGTTCACCCTCCTGCTCTGGTCGGTATCGAGCCACTTCGATGGTTATCGTTTCGGCCATATTTCCTCTAGCGCGGTTGATTCCCGGGTGTCCATTGGTTCAAATCCAGTCCGGCTGCCCTCGAGACACTCCCGTCCTGTCAGTCTTTACCCCGGTGGCGTCTTGGCCGCCGGGCGGCCGTAAACCCGTTCGCCCGGGGGCCAGCGGGTGATGGTGACCGGAAGGTACTCGACCTCTGGTCGATCCCCGGGACGGTGCGAGACCAGGGAGTGTGCCAGAAACCGCTCGTCGTCCCGCCGTGGAAAATCGTTCCGCTGATGAGCTCCCCGGGACTCGGTTCGATGCAGGGCGCTCTCGACCACGGCTTCGGCGACATCCAACATGTATGAGAGCTCCAGGGCGGCCGTCAATTCGGTGTTGAAGGTGTGGCTGTGGTCCTGGATGGCTACCTGTCGGAAACGTTCCTTCAGTTCGGCTATATTGGCCTGAGCCTCTTCCAGCAGAGCCCCCGTGCGGTAGATCCCGGCGCTTTTTTCCATGGTGGACTGCATTTCCCCGCGCAGGCCCGCAATGGGCTCGGTGCCGCCGCTCTTGTGAAGAAACTCCTGTTCCAGGCGCTTTTTCTCATCGGCCGCCTGGGCCTCGATCCCGGCGCTCACCGGCTTGTTCTGCAATGCGTATTCAGCCGCCGCCCGCCCCGCCCGGGCGCCGAAAACCAGAAGCTCGGTCAAGGAATTGGAGCCCAGACGGTTGGCTCCGTTGATACTCACACAGGCCACTTCGCCCGCGGCGAACAGGCCCGCCAGGGGCGTGGCTCCCTGGATGTCGGTATGGACGCCGCCCATCATGTAGTGAACCACCGGGCGGACCGGAATCAGTTGGCTCACCGGGTCGATATTCTCGTACTTGAGGCAGAGTTCGCGAACGAAGGGCAACTTGGTGTCGATGATCTTCTTGCCCAGGTGGGTGAGGTCAAGATGGACGTAGGGTCCGTAAGGCCCCTCGAGCGTGCGACCCTTATCCAACTCCTTCATGAAGGCCTGTGACAAGCGGTCCCGAGGACCCAGTTCCATGGACCGCAGCACCGGCTTGGGCTGAGGCGTCCCCAGATCGTAGTCCTGCAGGTAGCGGTATCCGTCCTTGTTGAGCAGGAACCCGCCTTCGGCTCTGGAGGCTTCGGTGATCAGAATCCCGGTGAAAGGGAGTCCGGTCGGATGGTACTGCACGAACTCCATATCCTTCAGGGGCACTCCCGCGCGGTAGGCCAGGGCCATGCCGTCACCGTTCTTGATGTTGGCATTGGTGGTGAAAGGAAACACCTTGCCGCAACCGCCGGTGCAAATGATGACGGACTTGGCGGTGATGGCCTGGATCCTTCCCGTCATCAGTTCGATGGCCACCACGCCTTGCACGCGGCCGTCCTCCACCAGAAGCCTGGTGACGAACCATTCGTCGTAGCGGGTGATGGACCTGTATTTCAGGGAGGTCTGAAAGAGCGCGTGGAGCATGTGGAAGCCGGTCTTGTCGGCGGCGAACCAGGTGCGTTCCTTCTTCATTCCGCCGAAGGGACGAACGGCCACCCGCCCGTCCGGTTCCCGGCTCCAGGGGCAACCCCAGTGCTCCAGTTGAAGCATCTCCCGTGGGGCCTCGTTGACGAAGAGCTCCACGGCATCCTGGTCGCACATCCAGTCCCCGCCGGAGATGGTGTCGTAGGCGTGTTCCTCCAGGCTGTCGCCCTCCTTGATAACGGCCGCGGCTCCGCCCTCGGCCGAGACCGTGTGGCTCCTCATGGGATAAACCTTGGAGACCACCGCCACGCTCAGATTGGGGTCAACCTCGGAGACGGCAATGGCGGCTCTCAGGCCCGCCCCTCCGCCACCCACCAAGAGCACGTCATGGGAAGGCGTTTCTGAAGACACACTGTCTATCATGATGTTTCCAGCAGCCCGGTGAGAAATGCGGGCCAGGGCTTGCCTGTTTCCCTACAGAATTCTCGACCGCCTGAAGCGGATTGCGTGAGGACTTGGCAGGATGGTTGGGACGTCGCGGGACGCGCCAACGGTGGACAACGGTGGAGAGATTACCGCAACCCCTCTTGCAGAATCAAGAGAGGATTTGGGGAAGGGGTAGAACGGCAGTGGTTAGGGATTGGTTGCGATGATTGGTGCCTGCAAAGCGCATGTACAACACTATCGGCAGAAGGTACGCCGTGCCGCCTGCCGTCACTCACGGGACGCCGAGTCTGCCCCCCTCCGGATCGACTGCGGGCTGGCGCCCTTGTCTCTCCGACTCCCCCTCAAGGGGGGAGTGATACTTGAGGCTTGTAGAGGGCGCCTTGCCCGATTGCTGGGCAGGATGTAAACCATGTTCCCGGTCTAGTGTATAAACTCCGTTCCCTCTTCATAACACGGATATCACTCCCCCCTTGAGGGGGAGTCGCAGAAGCCGAGCCGAATGGCGAAGGCTGATGCGGTGGGGGGCCAACGCGGCGCCTCCGAACGGCAGCGCCGAATGGCCAGGCCTTGTGCGCAGGGGGGGGCGCACAACCCCATCCGTCAGGCGAAGGCTGATGCGGTGGGGGGCGGACGCCGACGATTGTAGTGCGTGACATCCTTCCCCTTCGTGCACTACTCATTTGCTCGCCGGCTACCCGATGTTCAACCACTTGGCCAGCGCCTTGTCGGGATCCGCCAGTTCCTCGATCGAGGTATACCAGCTGGCTTTCCAGCCCTTTTCCGGAAGACCGGTGAACACCATCAGGTTGAGAGGATAGGCCTCGCTGTCGCTGCAACGCCGGAAATCGTCCCGGAACAGGAACACCGGCTTTTCCCAGGCGATCGCCATACCCAACTCCACCATCACGCCTTCGTCCGGGGGGCAGCCGTTGACGACTGCAAAGAGCCCGTCCGCCTCCCGCACATCGCGAAGGTCGGCCTGACCGGTCCGATAGGCCCAGCTTGCACTGGTCAAATCGATCTGGCTGGTGCGGGCAAAGGGTTCCCACACCTCGGCGCCCATCGATTCCAGAGCCGCCACCAGTTCCTGCAACGGTCCGTCGCGCTGCTGGGGGGAGAAACCGTATGGATTGGCCAGATAGAGGGTCTTGGGGGTCGTTGTGCTCATTTCAGCCAAGCTCCGGACAGGAGGAGAGTTGATCGGGTTGCGCCAAGGGTTACCTGCCGCTGCTGCCGGACATTTCACTCAGGAAGTCATCGATCTTCGTCCAGTAGGAGTGCCCCCCTATACCGGACACGTCGTTATGGGCGGCGCCGGGGACCAGCAGCCACTCCTTGGGCTCCGGGGCCGCTTCAAAGAGGGCTCGGCCCAGGGAAAGGGGGACCGTCCTGTCCCGGTCGCCGTGAATGGCCAGCAAGGGGCAGCTCAGGCCACTGATCTTGGGCATGGAATCGAAAGGGTCCTTTATCAACAGACCCACGGGCAGAAGGGGGTACCTGTGTTTGCCGACATCCCTCGCCGACGAGAAACCCGATTGGATGATGAGTCCGGCAGGAGCGGCCCGGATCGCCATCTCCACCGCCACTCCGGACCCCAGCGATTCTCCAAGGTAGGCCAGTTTTCGACCCGGCTCTCTGGCGAGCCAGTCCACCGCGGCCTGGGCGTCCCGGTAGAGACCCGCCTCGGTGGGAGTTCCCGGGTTGCCTCCGTATCCGCGGTAATCCAGCAGAAAGAGGCTGTAGCCCAAGCGGTGAAAGTCCCGGGCCCAGTCGAGGCGATCCATGCGATTACCGCCATTCCCGGGGAAATAGACCAGGGTGAGCGGCCTTTCTCCCGGCCAATACCAGCCCGCCAACCGGTTGCCGTCCTCCGTTTCCAGTTCGATCTCCTGGAGTCCCCGATATGCCTCTCCCCGGGGCAGGGGCACCGGATCGGCTTTGGGGAAGTACTGGAGTTTTCTCTGGAAAAGATAGACGCTTCCGACCAGGACCACATAGATCACCAGCAAGCCTTTCAGGAGCGGCCAGACAAAGGAGAAATCGTGCTGCGAGGGCGCCATCAGTTCTCTCCGGTCCGAGAGGATTCCGCCCCCTCCAGGCCGGCCAGGTCCATCTTCAGGTTGTGGACCAGGAAACCCCACTGATCGGCCACTTCCTCGATGACCTTGCCGGTGGGCTTGCCGGCTCCGTGGCCGGCCTGGGTCTCGATCCGGATGAGCACCGGCGCCGCGCCCGACTGGGCGGCCTGCAGGGCGGCGGCGAACTTGTAGCTGTGGGCCGGCACCACCCGGTCATCGTGGTCGGCGGTGGTGATGAGCGTGGGCGGGTAGCGGGTGCCAGGTCGAAGGTTGTGAAGCGGAGAGTAGGCCAGCAGCGCCTTGAATTGCCGGGCATCCTCCGAGGAGCCGTAGTCGGATACCCAGGCCCATCCTATGGTGAATTTCTGGAAACGCAGCATGTCCAACACCCCGACCGCCGGCAGAGCGGCGCCGAACAGTTCCGGTCGTTGGGTCATGACGGCTCCCACCAGCAGACCGCCGTTGCTGCGCCCGCCGATGGCCAATTGGGAAGGACGGGTGTATTCATGCCGGATCAGCCATTCGGCAGCCGCAATGAAGTCATCGAAAACGTTCTGCTTGTTTTCCTTGGTCCCGGCCCGGTGCCACTCCTCTCCGTACTCGCCTCCGCCCCGCAGGTTGGGGACCGCCAACAGACCCCCCAGTTCCAGCCAGACCAGGTTGGCGACGGAGAAGTAAGGGGTCAGGGAGATGTTGAAGCCCCCGTAGCCGTACAGGTAGGTTGGGTGCGTCTGTTCCCGCGAGAGGTCCTTGCGGTGAGTCAGGAACATCGGGACTCGGGTCCCGTCCCTGCTCCGGTAGAAGACCTGCCGGGTCTCATAGTCTCGGGCGTCGAAGTCGACGCTCGGCTCCCGGAACAAGCGGCGCTTACCCGATGCGAGGTCCTGGTGGAAAATGGTCAGAGGAGTGGTGAATCCGGCGAAGCCGAAGAAGGTTTCCGTATCTCCTTTCCTGCCGTCGAAGCCGGTGACGGTGCCGAGCCCGGGAAGCTCGATGGTCCCGGCGGACTGCCCCTCGAGCCCAAAGAGCCGCACCGTGGAGTAGGCGTCCTTGAGGTAGGTGGCGATGAACCGGTGATCGATCAGGCTCACCTGTTCCAGCGTCTCGGCCGATTCCGGTATGACTTCCCTCCAGTGTGATCGGTCCGGCCGTTGAACGTCCACCGCAATCACCCGACCGCGCGGGGCCTCCAGGTCGGTGTGGAACCAGAAATGGGAACCGTCGTTGCCGATGAAGCGGTAGGACGCGTCGAAGTCGTCCAGCAGGGGGACGACCTCAGAGGCTGTGCCGTCAAGGGGCTGGATATAGACGCGATTTCGCCTGTCGGTGCCTTTCCATACGTGGATGACCAGATAGTTCCCGTCCTCGGTGACCAGAGGACTGAAGCCCCACTCCTTCCGATCGGGGCGCTCGTAGACCAGCACATCCTCCGATTGAGGCCTGCCGATCCGATGGTAGTAGAGTTTCTGATGGTAGTGGGTGTCGGTCGCACCGGGAGTTCCCTTGGGTTCGTTGTAGCGGCTGTAGTAGAATCCCCGATTGTCATCGTCCCATGAGGCGCCGGAAAACTTGATCCAACGCAGTGTCTCCTTCAAGTCCTTGCCTGTCGAGACCTCTCGAATCTTCCATTCCATCCAATCCGAACCGGAGGTTGAGAGACCGTAGGCCATGAATCTGCCATCAGGGCTGATGGAATAGTTGGCCAGGGCGATGGTCCCTTGAGCGGACAGCCGGTTGGGGTCCAAGAGCACCCGGGGCTTTCCGGTCAGGCTGGGAACCGTATAGAGCACGCTTTGGTTCTGGAGGCCGTCGTTCTTTCGGTAAAAATAGCGGCCGCCTTCCTTGTGGGGCACGCCGTAGCGTTCGTAGTTCCACAGCCGCTCCAGCTTTCTCCTGATTGGCGCCCGCTGAGGAATTTTGCCGAGGTATCGGAAAGTCAGAGAGTTTTGGGCCTGAATCCAGGAACGAGTTTCTTCCGAATCGGGGTTTTCGAGCCAGCGATAGGGATCCGGGACGTCGATGCCGTGGTAGTGGTCCACCCGATCGGCTTTCCTGGCCTCGGGGTAGGCAAGGGAGCGACGTTCGGGAGAGGGTCCCGAGGAATGGGCTCGGGTCTGCTTGATCCCCGCCGCCAGCCATCCCAGGGACAGCGCTACCGTCAAGACAACAACGAGGGGGAGCTCGTGTTTCATGGGAAATCCTGCAATTCGGAAGGTATGTGGTCCGTCTGGTTGGGGCCGGTTCAAGGTTGCGGACGCGCCGCCGGCGCCGGGACCTCCGACTAAAATACAGCAGGGTTCGTCAGAGGGCAATGGGCGTTCAAAACCCCGAAGTGGAGAGTGGAGAGTGAAGAGTAGTCAGCGGAGTGTTTCGTGAACCGGCAAGCGCCTGATGACCTGGTTGAGCTTTTTTGAACGGCTGCATCGAGATCGACAAGATGCTTTAGGTGCCGACCAAATCACTCTCCACTCTCCACTATTCACTCTTCCCCTACCCGCACAACCTTCTCATACGAGGGAGCGGCTCACACAGGGTGAACCAGGAGTGTTTCAAGGCGGGGTGTTTCAGTGTCACCAGTGATTCTGGCTGTCAAAAACCTTAGCAAGAGTTATGGAGAGCTGGTTGCCGTCGATCGGGTCAGCTTTTCGGTCCATCGCCAGGAAATCTTCGGCATCCTGGGTCCCAACGGCGCTGGAAAGACCTCCACCCTGGAAATGATTGAAACGCTGAGGCCCATTGACACCGGGACGGTCATGCTGGATGGACTGGACGTCAAAAAGCACCCCCGGCAGGTTCAGCAACGAATTGGCGTTCAACTCCAGGCGGCTTCCTTTTTCGAGAAACTCAATCTGAAGGAGTTGCTGCTGCTGTTCGGCGAACTCTACGGCCGGCCGGTCGATCCGGTGAAACTGTTGGGAGAGGTGGATCTGCAGGATCGCGCCAAGGCCCAGGTGGCCCAGCTTTCGGGGGGGCAGCAACAGCGTTTCTCCGTAGCGGCGGCCTTGGTGAACGATCCGCTGCTGCTGTTTCTGGACGAGCCGACCACCGGACTGGACCCCCAGGCTCGAAGACACCTCTGGGGGGTGATTCGCCGAATTCGTTCCGAAGGCAAGACGGTGGTCCTGACGACGCATTACATGGAGGAGGCCGAGGAATTGTGCGATCGAGTGGCCATCATGGACCGGGGCAGGATTGTCGCCGACGCCCCTCCCCAGAAGCTCATCGGCGACCTCTTGGCGTCCGGATTCACGAAGGCACGGGTGGAGAGGCTGGCCAACCTGGAAGACGTCTTTCTCCACCTCACCGGCCACGCCTTGCAAGAAGATTGAATCGGGAATTTGGCCCGGCCCGTGCCCGGGTCGATGGAATTTCGGAAGCGGCAACTGGAAATCCGGCGATTCCGCTACACTCCGCAACCGGCGGTGACAAACTATGCGGCTGCGATGGAAATTGACGGTGGCGTCTCTGAAGATGTTCACCCGACAGAAGGAAGCCATCATCTGGACCATGTTGCTGCCGCTCTTCATGGTCTTTCTGTTCGGATTTGTCAGCTTCGAGGGACTGGAACCGATTCGGATCGGAGTGGCCGGTGCGAAGGACGAGCAGGCCGGCCGGTTGGTCGGGAGGCTTGGGGAGGTTCGGACGGTTCAGGTCACGCGCGGAGAGGAAAGCTCGGAGTTGGCGCAGCTCAAGGCCGGCAAGCGGCATCTGATTCTGGTCCTTCCCGAGGAGTTCGATCCCGCCGGGGGCTCGGAGCTGAGAGTCCTGGTCAATGACGGCAAGCCCGAGGAAACCCAATTGGGCCTGGTGATCCTGCGCAAGGTGCTGGACGATGCAACTTTCGGGATGCATTCGGCGCCGGAGCGAATTCCAATGACCGTCCGATCGGTAGCCAGCCGCCGATCGAGCTATATCGACTTCCTGCTTCCCGGCGTGCTGTCCCTGGCCATTATGCAGAGCGGCATTTTCGGAGTGGCCTTCGGATTCGTTTCGCTCCGAAGACGGGGAGTGCTTCGCCGCCTCTCGGTGACTCCCATGAGACCCCAGGACTTCATTGCGGCCCAGGTGACGATGCGGCTGATGGTCCTGCTGGCGCAGATCGTTGTCCTGGTCGGGGTGGGGATTGTCTTCTTCGACCTGCAGTTCATGGGAAGCCTGCTGGATCTTTTCGCCATGGGCCTGTTGGGCGGGGTCGTGTTCCTGGCCATAGGCTTTTTCCTGGCAGGAATCGCCAAAACGGAAGATCAGGTGGTCCCCCTGGCCAACGTGGTTTCGCTCCCCATGATGCTTCTCTCGGGGGTATTCTTCAGCCGCTCCAATCTGCCCGAGCCGGTTCGGCTGGTCACCGAGTTCTTTCCCCTCACCTACTTGGCCGACGGCATGCGAAGCATCGTGCTGGAAGGCTCGACTCTCTCGACCCATTGGCTCCAGTTGGGCGGCTTGGGATTGTGGAGCATCGTCGCTGTCTGGCTGGCGGTGAAGGTCTTTCGATGGGAGTAACCCCGTTGCTCCCCAGGCCGAGCCCGTAATTTCCCCTTCATGGACTTGCTTTTCCTGCTTCTTGCCGGCGTGGTTCTCCTCAAGGGCTTGCTGGGTGTGCTGCACAGCCTGAGCTACCAGCGTTACCTCGACCGACAGCTGTCCCGAACACCACCTGCCTGGATGCCTCCCGCCTCCGTGATCGTTCCCTGCAAGGGGAGCGAATTCGAACTGCGCGAGAACGTGGAAGCCATCCTGGATCAGGAGTTCGAAGACTACGAAGTCATCTTTGTGACCGCCACCGAGGCCGATCCCTCGCTGGTGGCGCTCCGCCAGGCGGCGCGGAAATTTCTCGACCGGCGGGTCAAGTTCGTCGTGTCCGGATTCTCGAGCCAGCGGGGAGAGAAGGTGCATAACCTCATGCGGGCCTTGGAAAGAGTCGATCCGGGCTCGCAGGTCCTGGTTTTCGCAGATTCGGACGGGCGCCCCCACCGGCATTGGCTTCGGGATCTCCTGTCGCCCCTGAGGGACCTCGAAACAGGAGCCTCCACCGGTTACCGGTGGTTCTTCCCCCGCGGTCGAAACCTGGCCAGCCTTCTGCGGGCGACCTGGAACAGCTCCATAGCCACGCTGTTGGGGGGGCACCGTCACAACTTCGCCTGGGGAGGCTCGATGGCGATCCGGCGGTCGACCTTTGCGGCAGTGGACGTACCGGCTTTTTGGGAGCATTCCATCAGCGACGACTATTCCCTGACCGAGGCGGTGAACGCGGCGGGCTTGCGGATTCACTTTGAACCTCGCTGCCTGGTTGCCTCCCATGGGGACTGCACCTGGAGAGAGCTGGTGGAATGGTCCACTCGCCAAATCATCATTACCAAGGTCTACTCGCGAGGCCTCTGGAAGCTGGCGCTGCTTTCGGAGTGGCCCTTTGTGCTGTTCTGGTGGTGGGCGGTGGGTGAGCTGACAGTCTGGGCTCTGGGGGTCGGGGCGTTGATCCGGATCCCGTGGCTCCAGGGCGCCCCCTTGCTGCTCCTGCTGGGGGTGGTCTGGTTGCTGGGCGCCGTTCGCGGGCTCTTTCGCTGGAGAATGGTCCGCCGGATTCGACCCGAGCAGCGGGAGAGGCTCAATCGGGACTCTTGGGGATACCTGTTGCTGGGGCCGCTGGCGGCAACGCTGACCGCCTGCAACCTGGCGGTCTCCCTGTTCACCTCCACCATCGTGTGGCGCCGGGTTCGCTACGAAATGGTGTCCAGCCGCGAGGTGCGGGTGGTTCGGGATGGTTGATCCGGGGACAGATGCAGTTGGCCGCAGGCGGCATGAATGTCCATTCCCCTGGGTCTCCGGACATAAGCAGGCAAGCCCTTACTCGTGAGAATCTCCCGAAAGCGGTTCACCCGCTTGGGGGACGAGGGTCTCAATCCGTTGGCATTGCCGGGGTTCAGGGGAAGGAGATTGACCTTCGAGCGGAGGTGAGCCAGCAGTTTGACCAGGCGCCGGGCATCGTCGTCGCTGTCATTGACCCCGGCCATGAGGACATATTCAAACGTGACTCGTTGGTTTCCCTTGAGAGGAAAATCGGCGCAGGCCTGCAGGATCGTGTCGATGGGATACTTTCGGTTGATGGGCATCAACCGGTCACGCACCTCATCGGTGGTGGCGGAAAGCGAGACGGCCAGGTTGGGCAATACGGGAGCCTGAGCCAGCTCCCTCATCTGGGGGGCCAACCCCACCGTCGACAGTGTGATCCTGCGGGGAGAAAGCGCCAGCCCCAGAGGATCGGCCATTATGGAAAGGGATTTGAGGACGTTCTCGAGATTGAGCAGCGGCTCCCCCATTCCCATCAGCACCAGGTTTGTGAGCGCCGGACCGCTGCCGCTTGCCACGGAAACGACTTCAAGGTTCTTGTCACCAAGCACGTAGAGGACCTGTCCCAGGATCTCCGCCGGGCTGAGGTTGCGCTTGAACCCCAGCATGGCTGTCAAGCAGAAGCGGCAATCCAGGGGGCAGCCGGCCTGGGTCGAAATACAGAGGGTATTGCGCTTCCGCTCCGGGATCAAGACACACTCGATCTTCGCCCCGTCGCCCAGTTCCAGCAGGTATTTCTCGGTGCCGTCGGCGGCTCGCTGACGCCGTTGGAGCCGGGGCAGAGTGATGGTGCAGTTCGCGAGCTTCCGCCGCAGGTCCTTGGAGAGTTCGGTCATCGATCCCGGATCCAGTTGCCTCCGGCGGTAGAGGGCTCCATAGAGCTGTCGTCCATGGAAGGGTTCCTCCCCCCAATCGACCATCATGGCAGCCAGTTCTGCCGGGGTCAGTCCCAGAAGCTCGCCCCTGGAAGCATCCATTGCTAGAAGTCTCCTGTTTTCAACTGCTTCAAGCTTGAATGAGGATCATAACAGAGGCATTGCCGGGAGCGCAATCGGCGCTCGCACCCGGGTGCGGCAATTTGGTTCGGGAGGGGTTCGATGCTATATTTTGCACTTGATTTCAAACCTTGGTTCACGGCGTGAAGCGCCCGGGGTTTTTGACCCCGACGGGTGAGGCAAGCCCACCTGAAGGCGGGCCTGCCGCGTCGGAGGTGTTATGGACGGAAACCTGCGTTTCCGGCGTCTGCGGTTGCGGAATTGGCGAAACTTCACCAGCATCGAGGTTGCCATCCCGGACCGTCTATGTCTCATTGGCCCCAACGCGTCAGGGAAATCCAATTTTCTGGATGTATTCCGTTTCCTGAGGGACTTGGCTGTGCCGGGTGGTGGCTTTCAGGCGGCCGTGGCTCGACGGGGCGGGGTGAGCACCATCCGCTGCCTGGCGGCCCGCAGGCAGTCGGAGGTCGAGATCGGAGTGGAATTGTCCGAGGGGAAGGGAGGGATTCAGTGGAACTACGAACTGGGCCTCACGCAGGATCGACAAAGAGGGGCCCTGGTTTGCAAGGAGCGGGTCTTGCGCGACTGCGTGGAACTGATCAAGCGTCCGGATGACGAGGACTACGCCGACCGCGAACGTCTCACCCAGACCAGCCTGGAGCAGGCGAGCTCCAACCGGACCTTTCGTGAGTTGGCCGCCTTCTTGGCTTCCACTCGCTACCTGCACATCGTGCCTCAGCTCATCCGCGACTCGGACCGCTCGGGGGGAGGCTCGAACGACCCTTATGGCAGCGATTTCCTGGAACAGGTGGCAGGGGTCCCGGATCGCACCCGTAATGCGCGTCTCCGACGGATCGGGAAGGCCCTTCAGATGGCGGTTCCTCAACTGGAGGCCATCGATCTATGGCGGGATTCCCGGGGAACCCCCCATCTTCGCGGCAAGTACCGGCACTGGCGCCCCCAGGGCGCCTGGCAAACCGAAGAACAGTTCTCGGACGGTACTCTGAGGCTCATCGGCTTGTTCTGGTCGGCTATGGAGAGGGAGGGGCCCTTGTTGCTCGAGGAACCCGAACTCTCGCTCCATCCCGGCATGGTCCGAGCGCTGCCGAAGATGCTGGCCCGGGTGCAGCGCGGCACCGGAAGGCAGACCCTGTTGAGCACCCACTCGCCGGAACTGTTGCGAGACAAGAGAATTGGACTTCAGCAGGCTCTGGCCATCATTCCGGGAGCGGAGGGATCCCGAGCGATTCCCCTGGAATCGAACGGGAAAGCCCGCGAACTTCTGGAGAGCGGCTTTTCCCTTCCCAGTGACCTGGTCTCCGGGGTCGGGCCGGAGCACACGGGGCAACGTCCCCTGTTCGGGGAGGGGTAATTCATCTCCTTGAAAACCCCTTGGGGTTGTGCTAATTTCACAGCTTAAGCAGTCACCTACGCGGCTCGACGGATTCTCCCACTGCCGCAGCCACAGTCGAGTCTTCCGGAAAAACACAGCCCACACCCCCAGGGCACGGACTCCATGGAGAATGTCAATAAGGACGTGCTGGACAATGGGCTCACCGTTCTCACCGAGCGCATGCCTCATGTCCGTTCCGTTTCCATGGGAGTCTGGGTGAAAACGGGCTCTCGCAGCGAAAGCCCTGAACTGAACGGAGTCGCCCATTTCGTGGAGCACTTGTTGTTCAAGGGCACGCGGCGGCGCACGGCCGAAGAGATTGCCAAGGAGGTCGACTCCATCGGCGGCCACCTGGACGCCTTCACGGGAAAGGAAACCGCCTGTTACAGCGCCAAGGTTCTGGATGACCATCTCTCATTGGCTTTCGACATTCTTTCGGATCTCGTCCTCAACCCCCGCTTCGATCCCGAGGAGATGGAGAGGGAACGCAGCGTGGTTCTGGAGGAGATCAAGATGGAGGAGGACACTCCGGACGACCTGGTTTGCGAGATCTTC
Source organism: Candidatus Versatilivorator sp. (assembly GCA_965207735.1). Lineage (GTDB taxonomy): Bacteria > Acidobacteriota > Terriglobia > Versatilivoradales > Versatilivoraceae > Versatilivorator. Next base: position 91,024 of record OZ242296.1, read on the forward strand.
ACCCAGAACTTCTGGAGGGACCAGCCGCTGGGACGGCCAATCCTGGGAACCAGCCGGTCGGTCAACCGCCTGGACCGGGACGGGGTGGCCGGTTTTTTCCAGGAACACTACACTCCGGACCAGCTGGTGGTCTCGGCCGCGGGCCACTTGGACCACCGCAACATCCTGGACCTGGCCGTGCAGCATTTTGGCCACCTGGAACGCCGGCCCAACGGGCGAGCTCCGGCTCCGGCCAAGCCTTGCAATTCCATCTCCTTGCGCACCAAGAAAGAGCTGGAACAGGCCCACATCTGCCTGGGCGTGCCCGGCTGCGCCCTCACCGACCGCAACCGGTTCGCGTTTTATCTCTTGAGCACCATCCTGGGCGCCGGGATGAGTTCCCGGCTTTTCCAGAACATCAGGGAAAAGCAGGGTCTGGCCTATGCCATCTACTCGGGGTTGAGTTCATTCCGGGACACCGGCTGCCTTTCGGTCTATGCGGGAACCTCTCTCGAAAATGCCGGCAAGGTTGTCAGTTCCGTCGTGCAAGAATTCCGTGACCTCAAGGAGCATCGAGTGAAGGACGAGGAACTTCGCCGCGCCAAGGATCACTTGAAGGGGAGTCTCCTCCTGAGCCTGGAATCCAGTTCCAGCCGCATGGGCAACCTGGCCCGTCAGGAACTCTATTTCGGGGATTACACGCCTCCCCAGCAGACGATTCTGGAAATCGATCGAGTTTCCGCGGACCAAGTTCAGGCCTTGGCTCATTCGGTGTTCGACACTCGCCAGGTGGCGCTCAGCGTGCTGGGCAACCTGGAGGGGGTCCGGTTTACGCGTGCCGACCTGGATTGCGGTTGAGGGGTCGGCCCAGGCAAGGCCACGGAGTTCAGGGACGGTCGCAGGGAAGTGGAGAGTGAAGACAAGACAAGCCCGGCGGAGCGACAGTGGCGGTTAGGGTCTCAATTCTGGGCAGCGGGAGTTCCGGCAACTGCACCTTTATTGCCACCGGAAGAGTCAAGCTGCTTCTGGATGCAGGATTCAGTCGGGCCCAGACGGCCAGGAGGCTGCTGGCCATCGGAGAATCGCTGGAAGACATCGATGCCCTGCTCATCTCACATGAGCACACCGACCACGTCAAGGGCTTGGCCGGGCTCCTGAAGACCTGTGATATTCGCACCTTCATCGGAGATGGGACTTACGAGGCTCTCTCAATCAAGCCGGTGCTGAAAAAGAGGGAATGCCTCAGAGCTGGAGAGTCGTTTCAGCTTGGCGATCTGAAGATAACCCCGTTTCCGGTTTCCCACGATGCTGCTGACCCCCTGGCCTTCAATCTGGAAGCCGAGGGAGTCAAGATCTCTCATGTGACGGATCTGGGCGTTCTCACCGAATTGGTGCGGCGCCGTATGGCAGGCAGCGACCTGCTGGTCCTGGAGTCGAACCATGACCTGGAAATGTTGCGCCTCAGCCCCTATCCCTGGGCGGTGAAGCAACGAATCATGAGTCGCCATGGCCACCTTTCCAATGAGAGTGTCGGAAAGTTCTTCGAAGAGGACTTCGACGGAAAGGCCGGATACATCCTGCTGGCCCACCTGAGCGAGAACAACAACCATCCCGATATTGCGCGCATGGTCGCCCGTAAAGCTTTGGAAAAGAAAGGCTTTGAAGTCGACAACCTGATCCTGGCCTCTCGGTCCGGTCCGAGCAGGGTCATCCGATTCTAGCCCGCTTTTGAGGAGGGTTACCCACCGTGATTGAGCGTTACACCCGTCCCCGCATGGGGCAGATCTGGTCTCCGGAAAACAAGTTTCGGAAATGGTTGGAAGTGGAGCTGGCCTGTGTGGACGTCCTGGCTGAGCGGGGTGTAATACCCGGCGATGCGGCTGGAGTCATTCGGGAGAAGGCCGACTTCGACGTGGCCCGGATCGATGAGATCGAGCGCGAGGTCAAGCATGACGTGGTGGCCTTTACCACCTCGGTGGCCGAGCATGTGGGACCTGAGTCCCGCTACGTCCACTACGGCCTGACCTCCTCCGACGTGGTGGATACGGCCCTGGCTCTGCAGCTCAAGGAAGCTTCGCAGATTCTCACCGAAGGGCTGGCCGGGTTCCTGAAGGTGCTGGAGAGCCGAGCCCATGAGTTCAAGAGAACGGTCATGGTGGGGCGGACTCACGGGATTCATGCCGAACCCACTACGCTGGGCCTCAAGCTGGCCGTGTGGTACGAGGAAGCGCGCCGCAACCAGAGGCGGCTCGAGACCGCGGCCGAATGCGTTCGCGTGGGCAAGTTGTCCGGAGCCGTTGGGACTTTTGCCCACCTCGATCCCACGGTGGAGGAATCGGTTTGCCGCATCCTGGGACTGCAGCCCGACCCGGTCTCGACCCAGATCGTGCAACGTGACCGCCATGCCGAATACCTGTCGGCGCTGGCCCTGATTGCGGCCAGCCTGGAGAAGATCGCCACCGAGGTCCGCGGGCTGCAGCGCACTGAGGTTCGTGAGGTCGAGGAGTACTTCTCGGCCGGGCAGAAGGGCTCTTCGGCCATGCCGCACAAGAGGAACCCCGTGACCAGCGAACAGATCTCCGGCCTGGCCCGGGTGGTGCGCTCCAATCTGCTGGCCGGCCTGGAAAATATCACGCTGTGGCACGAGCGGGATATTTCCCACTCTTCGGTGGAGCGTGTGATTCTGCCGGACTCGACCATTCTGGTCGACTATCTGCTGGCCAAGACCACGCGACTGCTGGAAAGACTGCTGGTCTACCCGGAGCGGATGCTGGAGAATCTGAACTTGATGAAGGGGCTGGTCTTTTCCGGCCAGATTCTTCTCGATCTGACTCGAAAAGGGGTCAGCCGGGAGAAGGCCTATCGGTGGGTGCAGCGAAACGCCATGCGCGTTTGGTCGGACGGGACGGACTTCAAGAGCCTGGTGCTGCAGGACGAAGAGATCCTGAAACATCTGTCCCGTTCCGAAATCGAAACCAGCTTCGATCTGGAACACCAGTTGCGGCACCTGGACGCCGTTTTCGAGCGCGTGTTCGGTGGGAAGTCGGCTCTGAAGTGAGGTTGTGCCTGAGACCGACAAACCAGAAAAAGAGATATCCACGAAGGCCCACGAAGGACTAAAAAGGGACACGAAGAGACAGATTAATGAATTGTTGATTGTGGGGGACCACTGATTGTGACTCAAATCCGAAATCTACAATCCGAAATCTACAATCCTATACAGCATGTTCACAGCGACCCGGTGAGATATGCGGGCTAAGGTATTTGTCAGCCTCAAGAAAAGCGTTCTGGATCCCCAGGGCAAGACCATTCACCATAGTCTGCAGAACATCGGTTTTGGAAAGATAACCGAGGTCCGCCAGGGGAAGTTCTTCGAAATCGACTTTGACTCCGAGTTGACTCGGAAGGAAGTTCAAGCCGAGGTCGAAAAAATCGCCAGGGACGTACTGACCAACCCGGTCATCGAGGAATTCAGCTACCGGATCGAGTAGGTGGAGCCAGGACTGAGGAAGGCGGTTGTTGGGAAAGTATGCTTTCTGCCTTCCGTCCGGATTCCAGGAGACGGTTGAAGATGAAATTCGGGGTGCTGATATTTCCGGGCAGCAATTGCGAGCACGATGCCTACCACGCCGTTCGCAAGGTGCTGCGCCAGCCGGCGGAGTTCATCTGGCACCAGTCGACCGACCTCAGGGATTGCCAGGCCATCATCGTTCCCGGGGGATTCTCCTACGGGGATTACCTGCGCACCGGGGCCATCGCCCGGTTCTCTCCGGTGATGGGAGCGGTGCGGCGATTCGCCGACCGGGGTGGATTGGTTCTGGGTATCTGCAACGGCTTCCAGATTCTGCTGGAAACCGGATTGCTGCCGGGAGCCATGCTGAGGAACCGCGGGTTGAAGTATGTGTGCCGGCAGGTCTCGATTCGGGTTGAGAACGCCGGCATTCCCTTTACGGGCCTGGCCACGGAGGGCGATGTCTGGACCATCCCCATAGGACACATGGAAGGCAACTACACCCTTGACGCCGAAGCTCTCCGGAGCCTGGAGCGCAACCGGCAGGTGGTCTTCCGTTACTGTGCGCCGGACGGTGAGATTTCCGCCGACGCCAATCCCAACGGTTCGGTGGCCAATGTGGCCGGGATCTGCAATGCCCGCGGGAACGTGCTGGGCATGATGCCCCACCCGGAAAGAGCCAGCGAGCCGCTGCTGGGCAGCGAGGACGGGGTGCGCCTATTTCAGTCCATGATTCGGTCCCGATCCCAGGTCTGACATGCAAGCCAATCTGTCTATGACGGCTGAAGTGCTGGAACAGCACAACCTGACCCAAGCCGAATACGATCGCATCCTGTCGATCCTGGGCCGGTCCCCCAACCTGACGGAACTGGGGATCTTCAGCGTCATGTGGAGTGAGCACTGCAGTTACAAGAGTTCCAAGCTCCATTTGAAGCGGTTGCCCACTCGGGGCCCCCAGGTGCTGCAGGGACCCGGTGAGAACGCCGGGATCATCGATATCGGGGACGGCTACGCGGTGGCCTTCAAGATAGAGTCCCACAACCATCCCAGCTTCGTAGAGCCCTACCAGGGAGCGGCTACCGGTGTCGGGGGGATTCTGCGGGATATCTTTACCATGGGCGCCCGTCCCATCGCCGCCATGAACTCTCTGCGCTTCGGGCCGCCCGATCAGTCCCGGAACCGGCAAGTCATGGAGGGCGTGGTGGCGGGGATTGCCGGTTACGGGAACTGTTTCGGGGTACCGACCGTGGGCGGGGAAGTGGTGTTTGGGGAATGCTACTCCCAGAACCCTCTGGTGAATGCCTTCGCGCTGGGCCTGTTCAGAAAGGACCGGATCTTTTACGGGAAAGCCGCGGGAATCGGGAATCCGGTGATCTATGTCGGCGCCAAGACCGGCAGAGACGGCATCCACGGGGCCACCATGGCTTCGGCCGAGTTCGACGAGGCCTCGGAGAGCAAGCGCCCAAACGTGCAGGTCGGCGACCCCTTTCTGGAGAAACTCTTACTGGAAGCCTGTCTGGAGTCCATGAAGACGGGCGCCGTTGTGGGCATCCAGGACATGGGGGCCGCCGGACTCACCTGTTCCACCTGTGAGATGGGTGGACGGGCGGACACGGGGATCGAGATCGATCTGGCAAAGGTGCCTAAACGCGAGGAGGGCATGACTCCTTACGAAATCATGTTGAGCGAATCTCAGGAACGGATGCTTCTGGTGGCTGAACGGGGAAGGGAAGAGGAGATATTCCGGATTTTCCGAAAATGGGAGATCGATGCCGTTGCTATCGGAGAAGTCACCGGGGACGGGATGCTCCGAATCCTGGACCGGGAAGACAAAGTGGCCGAGATACCCAACCGGGCCCTGACCGATGAGGCTCCCCTTTATCGCCGACCGGTAGCCGCCCCCGCACCGACCTCTCCGGCGCCGGCGCCACCCGGGTCCCTGTCCATGGATTGGGGCAAGCTTCTGGAATGCTTTCTGGCTTCCCCCAACCTGAGTTCGCGGGAGTGGGTCTATCGCCAATACGACCACATGGTGAGGACCAATACGGTTCAGTTTCCCGGAGCCGATGCGGCGGTGGTTCGAGTCAAGAACACTCGGAAGGCCCTGGCCATGAGCCTGGATGGCAACGGTCGCTATTGCCGTCAGGATCCTCGGGTGGGAGCCCAGTTGGCGGTGGCCGAGAGCTGCCGCAACCTGGTCTGTGCCGGAGCCCGTCCCCTGGCGGCCACCAACTGCCTGAATATGGGCAATCCGGAAAAACCCGAAATCATGTGGCAAATGACCCAGGTGGTGGAAGGGATTGCCGATGCCTGCCGCGCCCTGGGGACGCCCATCACCGGCGGAAACGTCAGCCTCTACAACGAGACGCTGGGGGAGGGCATCGACCCCACTCCCGTCATTGGAATGGTGGGCTTGATCGAACCGCTTTCTCGCCTCCGGGGTTCCTGGTTTGTCCGGGAGGGCCATCGGGTCATATTGTTGGGGCCGCTGGTGGGGTGTCCGACGGGCTATTCGAGCGCTGTCCGCCACAACCTGGCGAAGTTGCATCCGTTGCAGGAGAGGGGTGCGGACGTCTATACCCGCTGGGTCAGTCGGCTTCCCTGTCCGCCCTTGGACCTGGACCTGGAGGTTCGTGTGCAGAGGGCTTGCCGGAAGGGCATCGAGAGCGGCCTGATTCTTTCCGCTCACGACTGTTCGGATGGAGGGTTGGCCGTAGCCTTGGCGGAGATGGGCTTTTGCCGCGATGGCGCAGGGACTCTGGGGGCGGAGATTCTTTTGCCCCGGTCCGAGGAGGTGGGAGAGGTGTTGTTTGCGGAATATCCCTCCCGGATTCTGGTGACGGTCGCGGAGGAAAATCTGGCGGCCCTGGAGAAGATGGCGGCGATTCAAGGTGTGCCGGTGACTTTTCTGGGACAGGTGGTCCCCGAAGTATTGAGCGTGCGTAGTCCCGATTCGGTTGTGCTCGAAAGATCGATAGTCTCCCTGGAGGAGACCTGGAGAAATTGTCTGGGAGGATTGTTCGCCGATCCATTATAATTTTCTATTCACGCCGCCCGTCATCCCTGTTGCCAATCTCTCCAATAGCCTCAGGCTGCGGTCCGGACAAAACTAAGGTGTCCCGGGGAACCGATGTTCGACAAGTTTCGGGAAGAGTGCGGAGTCTTTGGGGTAATTGGCCATCGTGAGGCGTCCCGGATCACCTATCTGGGTCTGTACGCCCTTCAGCATCGGGGCCAGGAGAGCGCGGGAATTGTCTCGACCGATGGCAACGAACTCCACAGCGAGACGGGGATGGGCCATGTGGCCGACATCTTTACCCAGTCTCGCCTGGAGAATCTGAAGGGGGAGGCGGCCGTCGGCCATACCCGCTACTCGACGGCGGGTGAGAGCGCCGCCAAGAACGCCCAGCCCCTGGTTGTTTCCTGCAGCCAGGGCGACTTGGCGCTCTGTCATAATGGGAACCTGATCAATGCCTTGCAGGTGAGGCGCCAGCTCGAGAAGTCCGGCTCGATCTTTCGGTCCACCAGCGATAGCGAGGTCATTCTTCACCTCATTGCCCGGTCCCGCGAGGGAACCATCGAGGGCGCAATTCAGGAAGCCCTGTCGCAATTGACAGGGGCCTACTCACTGGTTTTCCTGACCCACGAAAAAGTCATTGCCGTTCGGGATCCGCGGGGGTTTCGCCCCCTTAGCCTGGGTTGGTTGGAGGGCTCTCCGGTGCTGGCTTCGGAGACCTGCGCCTTTGACCTCATCGACGCCCGCTTTGACCGGGAAGTCGCTCCCGGGGAAATGCTGACGCTTTTCAAGGGCGGGACCCGGTCACGCCAGATCTCGCCGCCGCTGCCTCCCTCCTTTTGCGTCTTCGAGCACGTATACTTTTCCAGGCCTGACAGCCACATTTTTGGCCGGTCCGTTTACGAGAGCCGTCAGCTCCTGGGTCGGGCCCTGGCACAGGAGCAGCCGGTCGAGGCCGACATCGTGGTGCCGGTTCCGGATTCGGGGGTGGCCGCGGCCATCGGCTTCTCCCACGAATCGGGGATCCAGTTCGAGTTCGGGCTGATCCGCAACCACTATGTCGGCAGGACCTTCATCGAGCCCAAGCAGTCCATTCGCCATTTCGGGGTCAAGATCAAGTTGAATCCGGTGTCGGAGTTGATCCGGGGGAAACGAGTGGTGCTGGTGGACGACTCCATCGTGAGGGGAACCACCAGCCGAAAGATCGTCAAGATGGTCCGGGACGCCGGCGCCGTGGAAGTCCATGTACGGATCAGTTGCCCACCCACAATCTCCCCGTGTTTTTACGGGGTGGACACGCCTACCAAGCGGGAGTTGATTGCCTCCAGCCATTCGGTCGACGAAATTCGAAAGTATATCGAGGCCGACACCTTGGGATATTTGAGCCACCAGGGCATGCTCCGCGCCTGTGGCGTGGAGGAGGGCCAAGGCCATTTCTGCTCGGCCTGCTATACCGGCGACTATCCGGTGCCTTTTCCTGAGATGTCTGCGGTCGAGACTGTCTGAACCGGTCCAAGTAAAAAAGTTGTTGCCACCGGATGCCGCGCCTCGTCCTGGTGAGCCGAGCCTTTGTGAGCCCATGACTGCCAAGACCGTCTTTGCCTACCGGGACGCCGGCGTGGATATCGACCGGGCCGATGCCGCCAAGAAACGCATCAAGGCGCTGGCCCGCCAGACCTTTACACCGGAAGTGGTCAGCGAGATCGGCACCTTCGGCGGACTCTTTCGTCTCGAGAGGCAGCCGACGGCTCGGCCCATTCTGGTATCCAGCGTGGATGGTGTCGGGACCAAGCTCAAGATCGCCTTTGCCACCGGAGTCCATCACACCGTAGGCAGGGATCTGGTGGCCCATTGTGTCAACGACATCCTGGTGCAGGGAGCCTTTCCTCTCTTTTTCATGGACTACATCGCGACCCATCGGATGGAGCCGGAGGTCATCGCCAGGGTCGTGGAGGGCATAGCCGCCGGTTGCCGGGAGGCGGGATGCGCTCTACTGGGAGGAGAGACGGCCGAGATGCCGGGGTTCTATTCCGAAGGAGAGTACGATCTGGCCGGTTTCATCGTGGGACTGGTCGATCAGTCGCAACTGCTTGACGGACGACGCATCCGGCCGGGAGACGCCATCCTGGCACTGGCATCCACGGGGTTGCACACCAACGGTTACTCCCTGGCCCGCAAGTTGTTGTTCGAAGTGGGCGGTTATGAGGTTGGCACCAGGCTTCCCCGGTTGCCGCTCCCCTTGGGAGAGGCACTGCTGCAGCCTCACCGGAATTATCTGTCCCTGCTGAAGCCACTGCTGGAGCGGGGTTGGCTCAACGGCTTGGCTCACATCACCGGAGGGGGACTGACCGACAATCTGCCCCGCATTCTCCCCGGTGGCTGTTCGGCTCACATTCAACTGAACTCCTGGCCCGAGCCGTCCATCTTCGGCGTTCTGCGGGAACTGGGACGGATCGATGAGGCCGAGATGCTGCGTACCTTCAATATGGGTATCGGCATGGCGCTGGTCGTATCGCCGGGCGAAGTGGCCAAAGTGGAAGAACATCTTGCCCGGAGCCGGGAATCCCTCTACCGGATCGGCGAGATCCGTTCGGGGAAGCGACGGGTCTACTATAGGCGCTAGCTTCAGGGAAGGTTCGCGGTGTCCCTTGCCGGGATCCGGGCCTTCAGGATGAGTGTGCATCGGATGAAACGTCTCGCGATCCTGCTGTCCGGACGCGGCTCCAACTTCGAGGCCATCGCCGACAGCATCCAGCAGGGTCGCTTGCCGGCCCGCATCGAAGTGGTGGTCAGCAACCTGGCCTCGGCATCCGGACTGGAAAAGGCGCGGCGGCGGGGGTTGAAAACGCTGATTCTCCCCTCCCGGGGTGTGGCACGAGAAGACTATGACCGGAGCCTGGTCTACGAGTTGAAGCGGCACCGGGTGGATCTGGTCTGCTTGGCCGGGTTCATGCGGATCCTCAGTCCCCGCTTCGTCCGGTCCTTTCCCAACCGAATCCTGAATATCCATCCCTCCCTGCTTCCGGCCTTTCCAGGACTGCATCCGCAGCGTCAGGCGCTGGAATACGGCGTCCGGTTTTCGGGCTGCACCGTCCACTTTGTGGATGAAGGGGTGGATTCCGGCCCCATTCTACTGCAGGCTGTGGTGCCTGTGCTGGAGAGCGATGATGAAGAGTCGCTGGCCGCGAGGATCCTGGCGGAAGAGCATCGGCTCTATCCCCAGGTGATCGGGATGCTGGTCCGGAATGAATTGCGCCTGGTAGGTCGACGGGTGGTCCGCAGGTCCTGACTGTCGGATCGCGGAGCGCTGTTCAGATCGAGGGTTTTTCCTCTTGAGTTCGTCAAGTAATCCTGTTCATCCTGTCCATCCATGTTAATTGACCACGATACCCATGCTTGACTTTGAAGCGGTTTCCCGCCATCCGGCGCAGGGCGTTGTTTCAGGCGTTAGAGAGGGTACGGCTTGAATCGTGACTGTTGAGGAACAACTGAGCTTCCTGCGGCAGGGAGTCGCCGAGCTGATTCGACCGGAAGACCTTCAAGACCGGTTGGCACGCTCGGCTCAAACCGGAAGGCCCTTGCGGATCAAGGCGGGTTTCGATCCCACGGCGCCGGACCTGCACTTGGGCCACACGGTCATGTTGCGCAGCATGAGGCGTTTTCAGGACCTGGGCCACACGGTCATCTTCCTGATCGGCGACTTTACCGGCTTGATCGGGGACCCCTCCGGCCGCAGCGCCACCCGCAAGCCCTTGACCCGGGAGGAGGTGGCGGAAAATGCCGAGACCTACAAGCAGCAGGTGTTCAAGGTCCTGGATCCGGAAAAGACCGTCATCGACTTCAATAGCCGTTGGATGACGCCCTTCGGCAGCGAGCAGTTCCTCGGGTTGGCCTCCCGCTACACCGTGGCCCGCATGCTGGAGCGAGACGACTTCAGCAAGCGGTTGAAGAGGTCGCAGCCGGTCGCGATTCACGAGCTCCTCTATCCCCTGATTCAAGGGTATGACTCGGTGGTGTTGCGGGCCGACGTGGAAATGGGCGGCACCGATCAGAAGTTCAATCTGCTGGTGGGCCGGGAGCTTCAGAGGGAATATGGACAGGCCCCCCAGGTGCTGGTGATGCTGCCGTTGCTGGAGGGCTTGGACGGCGTGCAGAAGATGTCGAAGTCCTTGGGAAACACCATCGGGATCCAGGAACCGGCCTCGGAGATTTTCGGGAAGGTCATGTCGATCTCGGATGACCTCATGTATCGCTACTACGAACTCTGCACCGATCTGAGCTCGACGGGGGTCGACCGAATTCGAAACCAGGTGGCTCAAGGCAGCCTGCATCCCAAGGCTGCCAAGGTGAACCTGGCCAAGAGGATCGTGCGGGAGTTTCATTCGCACCAGGCCGCCGACCGGGCCGAGGAGGAGTTCCATCGCATCCATTCCCGGCGGCTGCTGCCGGATCGGATGGAGGAAAAAAGGCTGCCGGTCTCTCAGGAGCGGCTGCGGCTTTCGAAATTGATGGTGCGGGTGGGTCTGGCCGCCTCGGTGGGCCAGGCCGTACGCCTGATCGCCCAGGACGCGGTATCCCTGAACCAGGAGAAGGTCACCGATGTGAAGGCGGAGATGGATTGTTCCCGACCGTCCTCCTCGGTCTTGAAGGTAGGCAAACGGGGATTTGTGAAGGTGATCGTGGAGTGAGCGTCCGGGGAGGGGGAACTCGGGGAATCAGCCTCATCGTGTTCATTGGTTGACAGGGAACATTCGTTAAAGTAGCCTTACTTCCAGTAGTCCCCAAATGAATGACATTTCTTGGGAAGCGGGAGGAACTATGAGAAACGCAGTCCTGATTTTCTTGCTGGCGGTTGCCGTGGCCGGCGGGCAATTCATGGCGGGTGAGACCTTGACCGGACACGTCTCCGATGCCAAGTGCGGCGCCGCCCACGCCGACCATTCCGAAAAGTCGATCGGTTGTGTAAAGGGGTGTGTGAGTGGCGGTCAGGCACCCGTCTTCGTCACGGGAGACAAGAAGGTCCTCAAGATCGCCAATGCCGACAAGGTGATGGGTCATCTCGGCCACAAGGTCGAGGTCACCGGCAAGGTGATGGACGGGACCCTGACCATCAAGTCGGTCAAGCACCTGGCTCCTTAAGGGTTGCACCCGATGGCAATCTTCCGGGGCAGGCATTCCAGCCTGCCCCGTTTCGTTTCCGCAGGTCACTAGCCCCTGTTGCACCGAGAGGGTACGAAGGGGGCGCAGTCTCCTCCAAGCCGGTCCCTCGATCGCCCTGGCCTATATTGTGGAAGTGCATCCGCCGACTCCGAGAATCGGAACCGAGGCGCTGCCCTTGTGCCATAATGGTTTCATGATCAAGATTCTCGCCCTATTCCTCCTCCTTCCTCTGATCGAACTGGCCCTCCTGATCGAGATAGGCAGCCACATTGGCACCCTGGCCACCGTGGCGCTGATTCTCGCCACCGGGGCGCTGGGAGCCTTTCTGGCTCGCAGCCAGGGGCTGGAAGTGCTACGCCGATTGCAGGCGGACACGGTGGCCGGAAGGCTCCCGGCGGCCCCGTTGGTCGACGGGGTGATTATCCTGCTGGCAGGCGCCGTCCTGCTGACTCCCGGCGTCCTGACCGACATCCTGGGCTTTTTGTGCCTGGTCCCTGCGTTTCGGCAATTCCTGAAAGCAATGCTCTGGCGAAAGTTGAGACACTGGGTGGAGCAGAATCGGGTTCAGGTCTCAGTCAACCTCTAGCCCTGATCGGGCGCGACAGGCCATGCAATCATCCGGGGCTTCAACCGATCTGGTCGTCGACAGCCACACGGGCCTGACCTGGAGCCGGCAAGACAACGGAAGGCGTCTCAGCTGGCACGATGCCGCCCGCCGCGCCCAGAGTCTGGATTTGGGTGGCCATCGCGATTGGCGCTTGCCGACACTGGAGGAACTCCATGGGTTGTGGGATCCGCCCCGCCGCACCATTCGTAAGCCCTTCGAATTGTCCGGAGCCTGGGTGTGGAGCGCCACTCGTGCCGGAGCCGACCACGCCTGGTGTTTCTACTTCGCCATCGGGATGCGGATGCGCTATCCGCTCAATGTGTCCTATGATTTGAGGGCCCTGTTTGTGAGAGACCCCTAGCGAGGCTGTGTCTCATGTCAACAAAACATGAATTGTTGATTGCTGATTGCTGATTGTTGATTGAGTGGTTAGGACCATCGATTGTGCCGTCAATCCATCTGAAGTCCACAATCTACAATCAGGGATTCACGGTCCGCAAATTGGACAATCCTGTCAACGTTGTATCACAGCGAGAGAATTAGACGGGATTTTCCACCGGGTTCCCGATTTGCCGGGACGGCGGCTTGAGCCGGCTTGTCGGGGTTCGGTGGCAGGTAAGGAGATAATATGCTGGGCAGCCAAGTGATCGCCGAACTATTGAAACGGGAAGGCGTGGAGCAGGTGTTCTGCTTTCCGCTGACTCCGATCCTCGACGCCTTGACCGAGGCCGGGGTTCGGCTGATCGTGGCCCGTCAGGAACGGGTGGCGGGCAACATGGCCGACGGATTCTCGCGGACCGCCTGCGGCGACCGCATCGGAGTAGTGACTGTGCAGCAGGGTCCGGGAGCCGAAAATGCCTTCGCCGGGATCGCCCACGCCTATACCGATTCCAGCCCCATCCTCTTCCTTCCGGGGCATCCCGGGAGAAACCAGGCCGGGGTTCCACCCACCTTCGGCTCGCTGGAAAACTACCGGGCCACCACCAAGTGGGCCGACCGGATCCCGGCGGCGGCAGCCATCCCCGGCCGGATGGCCCGGGCTTTCACCGCCTTGCGTTCGGGGAGACCCGGTCCGGTGTTGCTGGAGATTCCGGTAGACGTGGCCGAGGAGAAATTTTCGGGTTCCCTGGAGTACCGGCCGGTGCCGAAAATCAGGACCGGAGGAGACCCCGCGGCCGTCAGGGAAGCCGTTCGGGTGCTGCTGGCTGCCAAGCGACCGCTCATCTGGGCAGGGCAAGGGGTTTTCTACGCCAAGGCCGCCAGGCAACTGGAGCAGTTGGCGGAGCGGTTGGCGGCGCCGGTGATGACCTCGCTCCAGGGCAAGAGCGCCTTCAACGAGACCCATCCTCTGGCTCTGGGGACCACCGGGTACAGCCAGACCGACATGGTGGGGGAGCACCTGGCGACCAGCGACGCCCTGTTGGTCATCGGCGCCAGCCTCACCCGCTCCCTGTTCGCCCCTGCCATTCCCGCCGACGGCCGGGTGCTCATTCATGCCACCCTGGACTGGAAGGATCTGAACAAGGGTTATCGGGCCGACGTGCCCATCCTGGGAGACGCCAAGCTGGTCCTGGAGCAGATGCTGGAGGAGGTCGAACGCCAGTCGGGGAACGAGGGACGGGAAGCTCGCCGCCGATCGGTCGAAGCCGGAATCGGGAAGCGTCGCGAGGCTTGGCAGGCACGCTGGGACGGCAAGCTCCAATCCTCCCAGACGCCCATCAACCCCTATCGAGTCATCGGCGAGCTGAAGAAAGCAGTGGACCCGGCCTCGGCCATCGTCACTCACGATTCCGGTTCCCCCCGAGATCAGATCGCTCCGCTCTACGAGGCGGTGACGCCGCGCGGTTACCTGGGATGGGGAAATTCAACCCAGTTGGGCTTTTCCCTGGGTGCCGCCATGGGGGCCAAGCTGGCGGCTCCCGACAAGCTGGTGGTCACTCTCATGGGAGATGCGGCCTTCGGGATGGTGGGCATGGATCTGGAGACGGCGGTGCGGGAAAACATCCCCATCCTGGTTCTGCTATTGAACAATTCGGCCATGGGCGGCTACGAACAGCACATCCCCAAAGCCGCCATAGAAGGCCGCGTCAAGTTCCTGTCGGGAAACTACAGCCAGGTGGCTCGGGGGTTGGGGGCCTATGCCGAGCGGATCGAAGATCCGGAAGCGGTGCAGGCTGCCTTGCAACGCGGAATGGCTGCAACTCGGGAAGGGCAGCCGGCCCTGTTGGAGTTCATCACCTGCGAGGAAACGGATATCGCCAAGCGCTAGCCCGCCCTGCCGTGCCTGAAACAAACGAAAAAAGACAAAACAAAAAACTTTTCCACGAAGGGGCACGAAGAACGACGAAGGGCCACCAAGGCGCTGAGGTAAACCGCGACGGGGTGCCAAGTTCGCGAAGGGATTGTCGATTTCTGATTGTTTCACTCTCGAATGATCCGCACGGCAGGGTGGGGGCGGGACTTGTCTGAAACAAACGAAAAAAGACAAAGGAGAGCCTTTTGCAAAATTCGCAGATAGCGGGAATTTTCACGTGGGGAAAGATCAAGGAGGGCAGGTGGAAGGAGGGGCAAGACCACTGTCTGTTGTATCATGAAGGTGTCTGAACCACATGATGAACGGAGGTGGAACTTGCCCCTTAGGGAAACCCTATCACGACACTGGTTCCGGTTTCAACGAGAGCTGTTTCCCCTGCTGGAGGAAGTTTTGGGGCCTCTGGGAGAGCGTTACCAGCGGCTGGTGCAGGTATTGGAGTTGGTGCGGGTGGAGGAGTTGCTGCCTTACAGTCGGGGCTGGCGTGGCCGGCCGCTGGAGGATCGGGCAGTGCTGGCGCGAGCCTATCTGGCGAAGTCGATGCTGGAGGTGGCGACCACGCGGGGATTGGTGGAGCGGCTGAGGAGTGAGGGGAGGCTGCGGCGGCTGTGCGGCTGGGAGAGGGCGTGGGAGGTACCGAGCGAGTCGACCTTCTCGCGGGCCTTTGCGGAATTCGCTGAGAGCGACCTGCCGGGGCGTTTGCACGAGGCATTGCTGGAGGAGACGCTGAAGGGCCACTTGGCGGGGCATGTGTCGAGGGACTCGACGGCGATTGCGGGACGGGAAAAGCCAGCGGCCAAGGCTGCGCCGGAGGCCAAGCGGAAACGCCGGCGGGGCCGGCCGCCGAAGGGCGAGCGACGGCCCAAGCGGTTGAGCCGGCTGGAGCGGCAGGGGTCGATGACGCTGGAGGAAATGTTGAAGGAGTTGCCCAAGGCCTGCGACATCGGCGTCAAGCGCAACGCCAAGGGGCATCAGGAGAGCTGGACCGGCTACAAGCTACACCTCGACGCCATTGACGGCGGGATTCCGGTCAGTTGTCTGCTGACCTCGGCCTCGGTGCATGACTCTCAGGCAGCCATTCCGCTGGCGACGCTGACGGCAAGGCGGGTCGAGAGTCTCTACGACTTGATGGACAGCGCCTACGATGCGCCGGAGATCCGGGCCTTCAGTGAGAAGCTGGGGCATGTGCCGATTATTGACGTCAACCCCCGCCGAAGAGCTACCTTGAAAGCCGAGCGGAAGCGGGAGGCACTGGCCCGGCGCTGTATCGGCCAAGTGACTCCCGAGGCGCGGCGCTACCGGGAACGCTCGACGGTGGAGCGGGTCAACGGACGGCTCAAGGAGGAGTTTGGCGGGAGGCAGGTGAGGGTTCGCGGCCCCGACAAGGTGAGGTGCCACCTGATGTTCGGCATTCTGGCCCTGACGGTGGATCAGTTGATGCGCCTGACGCTCTGAAGACCGGGTTGCCACCCCCAACCGCACAGCAGGTTCGCCCGCCTCAAGGCCGGGAGAGGGTAAGCTGTGCCTGCGTCCGGCGACCGCTGGCCATCCGGCCATCAGATTCGGGCTTTTTCCTTCAAAAGGGTCTTTGCAGCTGGGTAGTCACCGCCGGAACATCACTGTTGCCAGCCCAATGTCATGCCCGATTCCGAATTTTGCAAAAGGCTCAGGAAAAAGACCTATCCACGAAGGGGCACGAAGAACGACGAAGGGCCACTAAGGCGCTGAGGTAAACCGCGACGGGGTACCAAGGTCGCGAAGGGATGGTCGATTTCCGATTGTTTCACTCTCGCATGATCCACCCCGTGCGGCGGGGCCGGCTAACTACTAATCACTCTCCACTCTCCACTCTCCACTCTTCACTCTTCACTCTTGCCTGAAACAACCCTGTTTCACTCTCGTATCGTCCGCACGGCAGGGGTGTTGCTATCCGCCAGCCTCCAGAATATAGCTGATCACCGTATACACAACGTAAATGGCCAGCATGACCACTCCATGAGAGCGTCTCAGCCGATCTCGGCCCGGGCGGAGGCCGATCCTCAAGGTCAGCATCAGCAGCAGCATGGTCGGGAACAGAAGAATAAAGAATATGGGATCGGCGCTCAGACCCACGCGCGTGACCGCCCCCGCGGCTCCCACCACGAACAGGACGTTGAGGATATTGGCGCCGATCACGTTGCCCAGCGCCAACTCTCCATGGCCCCGAAAGGCGGCGGTGGTAGCGACCACCAGCTCCGGCAGGGAAGTCCCGAAAGCGACCAGCGTGGCCGCGATCACGCTCTCCGGAACCTCTAGGCGGACGGCGGACTCGGTGACCGCCGGCAGGAGAAGGCGTGCGGAGACCACGACCAGGGCAACCGATCCCACCAACCAGGCGACAATAGTCCCCGTCGAGTCCGTTTCACCCTGCTCACCCTCTTCCGACACCGGGCTTCTCTCCCGGGCCCAGTGGACCGATTGCCAGACATAACCTGCAAGGGCCAGCAGAAAGGCGACGGCCACGAATTGGGTGACTCGGCCGCCGCGGCTGAAGGCATCGCCTACCGAGGGCCAGGGGAAACAGGCCAGAACCAACAGAATGACCGCGGCCAACTGGATGGCATTCTGCCGCGTGACGATCTTTCGGGCGATCCTCGGTGGATCCAGCAGACAGGACAGCCCCAGAATCAGACCGGTGTTGCAGATGATGGAGCCGACGGCGTTTCCCAGAGCCAGGCTCGACTGTCCCCGAATGGCAGCCAGAACCGAGACCGCCACCTCCGGCGTGGTGGTCCCCAGGCTCACAATGGTGGCTCCGATCACGACCTCGGGAATGCGTGAGCGCTGCGACAGGCTGACGGCCGCCGAGATCAGCCAGTCGGCCGCCTTTCCCAAAATGAGCAGGCTGCCCAGAATGACTCCGGTCAGCAGGCTCCAATGGATCTCGGACAAATAGGATTGAAAGGCTTGTTCCAAGGGGTCGAGCGCGGGTCGTGGGGTGAAGGCTATTCAGGCGGTGAGTGGCTGACGGCGACACTCGCCCGGGACTCGGCGGGTACCGCAGGCAGGATGCTATTCGTTTCCGTCCCGGATGGCAATCAAATCCCGCCTCCGGCGCTTTCACCAGCCACCTTCCCACGCGGGGCCGGCTCCAGATGCACGTCGTAGTTCTGGGTGACCGGGATGCAGAAAGTGTCGGCGTCGTCGCAGGCGAAGTAGCGCACGGTAAGGTGCAAAGGCCGGTCTCGTCCGGTGGCGGCGATGTCCAGCAGGAACTCCCGCGGGTCCTTGTCGGCGGGTTGCTCCACCTTGGGGCCGGTTGCGCGGCTGGGCGTGACTCGGACTCCCTCGGCAGTTTCCAGCCGGAATTCCAGCGGCTTGACCCGGTTGTTCCAGTGGACGGCATAGCCTGGATCCAGGTGGAAACCGAGATAGAGCTTGCCCTCTCCCCGAGTCAGAAAGGGTCGATCCACCTCAGCCCGCAGGGTGGCGTAGTAGGGGATGGGCCTTTTCCGCTTTCCCGGCACGATCTTCAGCGGGACCATTCCGGCAGGGCGCCGGACCCCGGGAACGATGCCGGAGGGAATTTTCCGGTTGGGACGACCGGACTTTGCCTCCGTCTGCGGCTCGGCTGCCCCGGACCGTTCCATGCTGACGAGCGTCAGGGCAAAAAGTCCCAACCCAACCCATGCGGTTGCACGCATCACCGTTCTTCCTCCCCTTGTAGTGTATCGCCTGTCGAACGGCAGCCGCCACCCGTTTGGTAGGCTCCGCCTGTACCGGCGCGGTGTCCCCGCAGTGAGGGCGTCCGGCCCTCTCTGAGCTCTGTGGACTTGCGGGTCCAGACCGCCAGCAGCACCGCGCCGATGCCAATCAGCCCGGCCGACAGTCCGACCCACAGGCCCTGGACCCCCCAATTGAAATGAAAGCAGAGAAGATAGCCCAGCACCATGCCCACCGGCCAGTGTCCGATCAGGTTGACCACCATGGGCGTTCTGGTATCGGCGGCGCCTCTCAGGATCCCGGTAGCCACCACCTGTATGCCGTCGAAAAACAGGAAAGCCGCGGCGATCAGCAACAGGGACGTTCCGATGGAGATCACCTGCAGGTCCGAGGTGAAGAGGCGGATGATCCCCTCCGGCAGCAGGACAAAAAACAGACCGGCGACCAGCATGAAGCCGCTTCCCAGCAGCAGGGCCATCCAACCCGAATCCGCCGCCCGCCGTGGATCTCCACGGCCGATTTCCCGGCCCACCAGTACCGCTCCGGCCGAGGAGACACCCAGCGGAACCATGAACACGAAGCCGGCCGCGTTCAGCGCGATCTGGTGGGCGGCCACCGCTGCCGGCTCCAGCTTTCCCGCCAGCGACGTCACGGTGGCAAAGACCCCCACCTCCAGGGTGGTCTGCAGCGATGCCGGAAGACCCAGGTTCACCAGGCGGCGCATTCTGTCCAGGTCGGGCCAGAAAGAGATCCGTAGAAGGGGTGTCTGCCGGCGGCGGTGGTGACGGAAGATGAGCATCGCCAGGCCGAGAGCCATGTAGAGGCGCGAGATGCAGGTGGCCCAGCCCGCGCCCTCGACCCCCATGGCGGGGAACCCCAATTTGCCGAATATGAGCACCCAGTTGGAGCCGACGTTCACCAGGTTGGCGGTGACCAGCACCACCATGATCCCCTTGACTCGCCCGATTCCCTGCAGGTAGCGGCGAAAGTTGTTGTAGAGCATCAGGGGGAAAATGCCCCAGCTCACCGCCACCAGGTAGGGCGGCGTGAGCGCCAGCACCTCGGGGTGGAAGCCCCAGAGTCCCAGGTAGGGCAGGCTGCCCCAGAGGATGAGCATCATGAGGGGGCTGAGCAGAATACTGAGATGGATGCCGTGCACCAGCCATTCCTGGCATTCCTGCCATTGATTGGCTCCGTGGGCTTGAGAGACCAGGGTGTCCAACCCCAGCGACAGCCCCATTCCCAGGATGGTTGCCGCCAGGAAAACCGCCGTTCCGATGCTCACGGCCCCGATGGCTTCCGCACTCAGGCGCCCCACCATCATGGTGTCCACCAGGCTCATGGTCATCCAGCCCAACTCGGTCGTGGCCACCGGGACCGACAGCCAGACCATCGGTTTCAGTTCGCGCAGCAGTCTGACACGGGGATCCTTCGGAGCGGGATAGGGGATGGGGGACATTCTTTTTGTTTTGTGGTTTGGGAAGTTACTCCGTAAACTCTCGGCACGTTCCAGTCGGCCCGACGAGCGTCAGGGAACGACAGCCGGACGACTGGGAAATTGTTGCCGGGAGCGAGCCGACGGCGGTGGGAGACGGTTCATTCAACGAGAAAAGGAGGTCCCTTGGTCATGAGACAGGAATCCAATTTAGCAAAAAACAGGCCCATGGAGCGCCGGGAATTTCTGCGGGCGGCAGGGAAAATTGCCGCCGTCACCGCCATGACCTCGGAGGCCTTCGGACGCAACTTCGGCCCTGAGGCGGAGCCGGTGCGCTACCCGGAGCCAGACGTGGTGGCTCTCGACGAGCGCTTCAAATACAAGCTGGGGAATTCACCCATTCTGCGCCTGCACCGCGGGACCCTGTGGGCCGAAGGGCCGGCCTGGAACGGCGTCGGCCGCTACCTGCTATGGAGCGACATCCCCACCAACGAGCAGCTTCGCTGGCTGGAGGAAGACGGCCACGTGGCCCGGCGGTTTCGCTTTCCCTCGGGGAATTCCAACGGGAACACCTTTGACTTTCAGGGCCGCCAGATCGCCTGCGAGCACGGCAACCGCAGGGTGGTACGCTACGAGTTCAACGGAGGAATCACGGTGCTGGCCGATTCCCATGGGGGCAAGTCGCTGAACGCTCCCAACGACGCCGTGGTCCACCCTGAAGACGGCGCCGTCTGGTTTACCGATCCCGGATACGGCAGCCTGATGAATTACGAGGGGAACCGGGCCGACACGGGATCCCTCCAGCCCTTCCAGAAGGAAGCCATCTACCGGGTCGCCCCCCGGCAGGGCACACTGGAAAAGGTGGCGGACGACATCTACAAGCCCAACGGGCTCTGCTTTTCTCCCGACTACAAGAAACTCTACGTGGCCGACACCGGGGCCTCACACTATCCGGATGCACCCAAGAACATCAAGGTCTGGGACGTGGTGGACCGGAAGCATCTGAGAAACGGCAGAGAGTTCGCTTCCATGGAGTTCATGGGCAAGACCGGTTTCGCCGACGGTATCCGAGCCGATACCGACGGCAACATATGGGCCAGCGCCGGTTGGGTTGGGGACGGTTACGACGGGGTGCACATCTTCGCTCCCGACGGCGACCGCATCGGCTTGATCCGGCTGCCGGAGATCTGCTCCAACGTCTGCTTTGGGGGAACCAAGCGCAACCGGCTGTTCATGACCGGGAGTCAGTCCCTCTACGCGGTCTACGTGGAGACGCAGGGAGCCCACCTGACCTGAAGCCGTCGGTTTATTTTCCAATTGCGGGTTAGCGGTTCTTTTCACGGGGGCGTCAGCTTGCGTCAGCCTCCACGGTCTTGTCGCCGCGCCTCTTGCCTTTGATGAGAAGCAAAATGGAGCCCAGAACCATACCGATGACCATGGCCATCACGATCCAGACCACCAGGTTGCGCACCGGAATTACCAGGTACCCCTGAAAAGCGCCGATGCCCTCGCCCACGTTTCCTCCCATGGCGGTGAGGAAGCGGGACGACTGCCACTGCCACAGGAAGGCCATCCAGTAGGTCACCAGCACCATCAGCCGGGTGTAGAGGGTATAGAGGAAAAGGTCCTTGAAAAGCGCTCGGTAGGGACGATCGCTCCCATACGCCTGGATCTGGTAAGCGAGGTAAAAGGGCACCAGAAAGTGCAGCCAGGCGACCCCCAGAAGATTGTTGATCGAATCGGGCGTGCCCAGTTGTTCCAGGACAATCCTCAACAGGACCAGGATTGCGGCGACGATCAGGGGCCATTTCAGTCTGTTTCCGGCGTCCGATGCCATGGGTTGTCTCCTTGGGATTCAGTCGATGTCGGTAGCCTGTAGCATATCACGGCCCGGAGCTTGGAACGATTCCCCCCGGTCGGAGTTGGGGGTTGGCACGCGTCACCGGATCCGGGAAGGAGAGGCCTATTCCGTGGTTGGCCAGCCCTCCGTCCTCGACGACGGGACGGATCATTCAGGGTGAAATATAGTGAAGAGTGAAGAGTGAAGAGTGAAGAGTGGTCAGCGGAGGGTTTCGGGAACAGGCAAGCACCTGATGAACTGACTGGGCTTATTTGAAAGACTGCGCCGAGACCGACAAGTTGCATTACCTGTCGATCAAATAACTATCCACTATCCACTCTTCACTTTTGCCTGGCCTAGCCGCCGTCCCATACGACGGGGCGGCTCAAAAAGGGTGAAACCAGAGTGTTTCGAACAAGAGTTGGTCCCTTGATCGGGTGTCTCTTTGTGGCTGCAGGCGGCGGCTCGGCACGAGCCCTGGATTTTGTGCAGCAGATCGCTCCCGGAGTCCATCTGGCCGGTTTTGCCGACCGCTTTGGTTCCGCCAACTGCGGTTGGATCGAGTTGGAGGATCGGACGGTGCTGATCGACCTGCCGCATGGGATCGGGGCGGAAGCATTCCTGGCGACTGTTGCCCGAACCAGTTCCAAGCCGGTCCGCTCGCTGTTGCTCACCAGCGCGCCGGATCCGGAAAATCAAACGCTGCAGGCACTCAGGGCGCGAGGCGTCGAAGTGATTGAGGGTGGCGCGGCGCGCAGGGAAATCTCGTTCGGTAATGGGCTGGGACGTATCGAAGCCATCCCCTGCGACGACGGCCTGAAACCCCCAGCGGCAGCCTTCTATCTGCCGCGTGAGCGGATCCTGTTTGCAGGTCGTATGGTTATTCACGGCCCGCGGGCCGATCTGACCGGCCGGGACACCCTGGCCTGGACGGCTACGTTGCGGAAACTGAAACAGCTCGGGTCCAAGCGGGTGGTTCCGGGCTCCGGCAGCTGGGAGGGAGAGGATCTGCTGGGTCGCCAGATGGGGTATCTGGCCGAGTTGCGCCGCCAGGTGGCGTACGGGATCTGCCTGGGCCTCCCGCTGGAGGAGATCCGTAACAGGATCCTGTTGCCCGCTTCCTACTATGCCTGGCCGCCCTACGGTGAGCCGACCGCCGAAGACATCGAGCACCTGTTCCGGGAACAGACGGTCCCCACGGCTCCCTTCGGACGGCAAGGGCCCCCCAGGCAAGGCCAGAAACCTCAGGCCCTGGTCCTAATCGGCGACCGCTTTCACGAACCGGAGCACATCCAGGCGGGCTTGGAACCGGTCTTCAAGGCGAACGGGGTGACCCCCCACTTTGCCGTCGACGTCCGGGCGCTCTCGGCCGAAAACCTGGCTCGGGTCCAACTGCTGGTGGTCTTGAAGGACGGCATGCTGTGGCCGGAGGGAAATGACCGTCCCTACCGGCAGTGGATGACCAGGGAGCAGCAGAATGCGGTGGTGGAATTCGTGAAAGGCGGCGGGGGATTCCTCAATCTGCACAACTCCATGGGACTGTACCCCGAGGGCTCCTACCTCGACCTGGTGGGAGGGCGCTATGAGGGGCACGGGCCTCTGGAGAGATTCGGGGTGGAGGTGGTGGATGGGGAGCACCCCGTTACACGGGGCGTGAGCAGCTTCTTCGTGGCCGACGAGCAGCACACGCCTTCTTACGATGCGCAGAAGGTGTCGTTGCTGCTGAGGAATCGGTCGGATCAGGGCAAGGCGGGCGCAGCCGGATGGGCCTATCAGGCCGGCCAGGGACGCCTGTGTCACCTGGCCAACGGCCATACCCGGGAGTCCCTGGACCACCCGATGTTTCAGCGCCTGTTGCGGAACGCCGTCAAGTGGTGTCTGGCTTTGCCGGACCGCCGATAGCCATCGGCTCCGATCCGGCTCCCTGCCTGATGGGACAGGGCGCGATCAGTTCTGATTTTTCTTCTTTCTCTCCTCCTCCGCCGAGAAGGTGGTTTTTACCTTTTGGGAGAAAGCCGTGATCATGGTCTTGGCCTCCAACGCGTGGGACCCGGTGGGAGCGATCTCCAGATATCTCTGATAAGCCTCCAGGGTGCCGGGAGCAGGGATCTGCTGACCATCTTCGGTGACCGTGGCCATGCTGACCAGGGTGACAGCCAACTGGTACTGGGCCTCGGCGTTCTTGGGGTCGGCCTTCAGGGATTTTTTGAAGGCTTCTACCGCCTCGGCGGACTTCCCGGTTCGCACGAATGCCGCCGCGATTCTGAAGTAGACATCGGACAGTTTTTCGGGTGCCACCTCGGCGATCTTTGCAGCTGCCGCATACGCCTCAGTGCCCTTGCCGGCCATGGCCAGGGCTGAAGCCATGCTCCTCCGGTAAGCCACTTCAGAGTTGGGATTGGACTTCTTCTTTCCCAGGGCGGTGAGAGCGCTCTGGTAGCTTCCGACGGCCTGGTCGTATTTTCTCATCTGCCGGTAGGTGTCGCCCAGAAAGGCGTGGATCACATGCTGATCGGGGTCCAACTTGGCGGCCCTTTGGAAGGCCAGGGCGGCCATGGTGAAGTTTTTCTTCATGAACATGTCCCGCCCCTGCTGAAACTCCTCGTTCAGCTTGGCGTAGGCGGCGTCATTACCCCCTCCTCCTTTGGACGTGCGAAGAGCGATGGGAGGCATGACGCGAGTGTCCCTTCCTCCCAGGCACTCGGATCCGGGGCTGCAGACGTCGACGACGTTCTCCCAGACCTTGTCGTTGTCGATGTGCACCGAAACCTTGTAACGCCCGATGGGAATGAAGTAGCGGTTGAAGCGGCCCTTCTTGTTGGTCTTGGCCTCGATGGGTTTTCCGGCCCGCCCCAGGTTCTCGAACTGGATTATGGCATCTTTAACGGGTTGACCGTCGAGGGTGACGACTCCTTCGACGGTGCCTCTTTGAGCCAGGGCTTCCGGCGGCTCAGCCAGCGCCGCAAAGGTCAGAACCAGGCCACAGGCCAAATAGAATTTCCAATGTTTCCTCATGGGAACCTCCAGTGTCATCTCCTCGGGGATGGGGTGCGGTTGCCGTTACGGAACCGAGCCCTCGGTCTGGAAAATTGCGCCAACGATTGGAATCCAAGCACGGGTCAATTATACGCCAGGGGCTCGGGAACCGTCACCCTTTCTTCGGCGAACGTGGGTTGGCGTCCGCTTGCATTGACGTAGAAACCTGTCCCTCGGTTTCGAAAAGTAAGAAATGAATAAGACGCCGGTTCCGGACGATCAGCCGGTGGCCGCTGTCCTTGGAGAGAGCTGGCGCTGGAGGGCGGGCATGACCTCGGAGGCGAACAACTCCAGGCTGTGGATGTGCCGCTCCTTGTCGTCCCAGTCGTGAGCCACCAGCACCAGCGTGCCGAACGGTCCCACCTCCCGGCGCAGCTCAACGATCTGACGGGTCACCTCTTCCGGGTCGCCGGCAATGACGACCTCGTTCATGAAGTAGTCGAGGTTGCAATCGGCGTCGTTCATCTCGGGGTCTCGCCGAAACAGCTTCAACTCGCCCGCGAACTTCCGGGTGAAGGTCAGGATGTATTCGATGGTCCAGCCCAAGGTATTTTGGCGCGCCAGGCGCTTGGCTTCCGCCGTCGTGTCGGCCACGAAGATATTGAGGGAAACCTTCCAGTCCCGCGGCTGGGGTGTTCGTCCGGCCTGCCCGGCCGCCTGGCTGTAGGTGATCCAGTGATCCTTCAGCACCTCGCGATGGAGCATATGGTGGCTGAAGGGCTGAAAACCCCGGGCGCCGGCCATTTTGACCGTTCCCGAACCACGGCTCATGCAGGGCACCGCGATTGGAGGGTGGGGAAGTTGGTAGGGCCGGTGAACCACTCCGGTCCCCAGATCATCCGAAACACTCTCCTGCAGCCGGTAGTCCCAGAATTTGCCGGTCATCTCCCGCGGCGGTGTTTCCCCCCAGAGTTTCAGGATCATGTCGATGGATTCGGCGACCATGGCCCCGCTGTTCTTGGGTTCGACCTTGTGCACTTCCAGGTCGGAGGGAACCGCGCCCGGCCCGAAGCAGAGGTTCAGTCGTCCCTTGCACAGATGGTCCAGGAACGCCAGGCGCCCGGCTACCTGGGCGGGGTGGTGGTATTGAAGACAAATGGGGGCCGGTCCCAGGCGAATCCTCTCGGTCAGGGTAAACGCCTTGGCCAGAAAGATCTCCGGCATGACGATGTTTTCGTAGCTGGAGGTGTGGTGCTCGCCTACCCAGAACTCCTCGTATCCCCACTCCTCGCAGCGGCCGATCAGCTCCAGATCCTCGTCGTAGCACTGGGCCTTGGGCTTGGCCGGGTTGTGGATGGGCATCAGAAACATGCCGTATTTCAGGGGTTGATCGGGACTCATGCTGGATTCCTCACTGGGTTCACGTGGTTCGAGCTCCCCGGCTGCAAGAATCGGAAACATATATTCAACCCCGGATAGAGTCAATCTCAAAAGGGAGCTGCGATTTACAGGACAACGGGAGATGAAATCCGCTAACAGAGCGGATCCAATCGAGCTCATCTCTCCAATGCCCGGGATCGTCGTTCCGGGACGCGCTTTTCTCTTTGAGTTGTCCCGAAACATCGAATAGATTAAGTGGCTGATTCACAGCTATGAGGCCGGGTCGGCGCCAGGCCCGGGAATGCCGACATCGAAGGGAGAAGAATCGAAGATGCCCAACGGGAACTGCTACACCGACGACTGGAAACGGACCACCCCCGACTATGCGGTCTATCTGCAGGAGGCACCCGGAGAACGCGACGAGTATTCCGACCACATTCACGTCTTTTACACCCCGGGAGGCGATCTCATGTGCATGTGGACCCAGGGTTCCTATGAGAGTTCTCCCGACCTGCGGGTGGTTTGCTCCCGCAGCAAGGATGGTGGAAAGACGTGGTCCCCGATCGTTGCCATTGACGAACCCAAGTACAAGAACATGGTCCCGGCCCTGGGATTCCCCCTGATCAGCCGCACGGGTCGGATTTACTGCCTCTACAACCAGCATCTGGGTTACGGCGACGGGGGACTCTACTCCGGGCCCCTGCGGGTAAAATATTCCGATGACGACGGTCACACGTGGATCGCCAGTGGCGTGGATCTCCCCTGGCGGCGGACCCGTTTCGACCACCCCGATCCCAAGGTCCATCCCAGCGGGATCATCTGGCAGCAGCCTATCCGGGACGCCAGGGACCGGGTGATCGTGGGATTCACGCGCTGGAGCAGCAGCATGGCTTATCCCCGACCCATCGGGGGAAATCGCAACCACTCCGACAGCGGCATCGAGTTCATGCGCTTCGAGAATGTGGACGAGGGCCCCCACCCCAGGGACCTGAAAATCACTTGGCTGCCGGACGAGGCAGGAACCGTTCGAGTCTCGCCCAACATCGAACCCGAGCACTCCCGAGGCTACAGTCTGGCCCAGGAGCCGGGCTTGGTGCTTTTGCCGGACGGGCGCTTGTTCACCACCATGAGGACCGTCACCGGTTACATCTGGTACACGGTTTCCGATGACCACGGCCACAGTTGGCGTCCCACCCAACCCATGCGCTATCGAGACAACGGCGCCAAGGTCGAGCATCCCAAGTCGCCCGAGCCCCTCTACCGCCTGGCCGATGGCCGTTACCTGTTCTTCTACCACAACCACTCCGGCTACCGGGACGGGGCCACCGGCCCCTGGGACATGGACGCCCGCCGTCCCGTATACATCACCGTGGGAGAGTTTCGCCCCCAGGCGGAGCAACCCCTCTGGTTCAGCGAGCCCAAGTTTCTCTTCGACACCCAGAAGGTCACCGCCGGGGTGACCCGGCTCTGGTGGCTGGCCATGTACGCCAGCCTGACGGAGAGGGACGGCCAGCGCACCTTCTGGTACGCTGACCGCAAACAGTTCGTCCTGGGAAAAAACATCACCGACGAGATGCTGGCCGACATGAAGGCCCCGGAGGCATAAGGCTTGTGAAAAAGACACAGATGAGAAATCAGATGCCGTTCGGGTGGCCTGCCGCCCTGCTCCTTTCATCGGCCATCCTCTGGACCGGCTGTTCGGTGTCGCCCCCTTCCGGTGAGCAACCCGCGGCGGGGACTTCCAACGCTGTTTCGGAGCCCAACGCCATCTATCTGACCGACCTGGAGAAGTGCCAGCCGGCTTCCGCCCTGGCCAGTGAATGGAAACATGGCACTTGGCGGCTGCTTTCCTACGCCACTGATTCCTTCAGCGGCAACCTGCTGGTGGCCGCCGAGGACAACCGGCCACCTGAAATCACCTATCCGCTGCAGCGGGAAGGATGGCACCGGATCTACATCGGCATCTACCGCGAACCGTTCACCGGCCCCAGACGAATTCAGGTCCGCCTGAGCCACGACAAGGCCTTCGCCACCCTGACGGGGCTCGAGGGGGCCAAGGACCATCAGGAGCATTTTATCGATGATATTTTCTGGAAGGAAGCCGACCTCACCGGTAGGGACAT
Organism: Candidatus Versatilivorator sp.; assembly: GCA_965207735.1. Taxonomy (GTDB): domain Bacteria; phylum Acidobacteriota; class Terriglobia; order Versatilivoradales; family Versatilivoraceae; genus Versatilivorator. The sequence continues at coordinate 119,064 of OZ242296.1, forward strand.
CGTTTTCAAGCAGATCGTCGAGCCCATGGCGGTGCACGCCTGGGTCGCTTACATCAAGCTGGTGCCCCTCACTGAGAAGCAGGTGCGATCCATCCAGACTGACCGTCGTCGCAAGGACACCAAGAGACTGTTCATCCATAACGACGCCGGAGTGATCGATCGCAGCGGAACCGAGCAGAAAATCCGGGATCAACTGGAACCGCTGCGTCATTCCGACGTGGCCCGGGTCTACTGGGAATTCGGTACCGGCGACCGGGCCAAGCGTTTCTCCAAGATCGCCCGGGACCACTCGCTGGATTTGACCCAAGCAACAGGGGGCCGTCCCTTCTTTACCAGCCCCCACAGCCGCTGGTGGGCCGAGAGCTGGAAGGCCTACCACGAGAACGGGGTGGACCCCTTTCTGGTGGCTGCCGAGTACGCCCGCCAGGTGGGAATAGAGTTCCATGCCTCCTACCGTCCCGGGGGCTTCATCTACCCGGCCAACTATGGTCCGACGCTTCCGGGCGTCAGCTTTTATGAAAAGCACCCGGAGTTGGTCTGCATGAATCGCGAGGGCAAACCCATGCCCCGTATCTCCTATGCCTTCCCCGAGACTCGGCGCTATGTGTTGTCGCTCTATCGTGAAGTGGCCACGGAAAATCCTATCGACGGAGTGGCGGTTCTCTACAATCGCCGCCCACCGCTGGTGGCCTACGAGGCGCCGGTGGTTGAAGGGTTTCAGAAAAAGTACGGCTTGGACCCGCGCCAGCTTCCGGAGAATGATCCTCGCTTCATGCGCCACCGTTCACAGTTCCTGACCCAGTTCATGAGAGAACTGCGAGCCGAGATGGACCAGGTAGCTCGAGAGCTGAAGAGGGAGACGCCCTTCGAGATCACAGCTGTTGTTTCCAATGGCGAAGAAAACCTGCTGTTGGGGATGGACCTGGCCACCTGGGTCGAGGAAGGTCTGGTGGATGTGATTATTCCCTATTCCTCGGTCGAGCGGATAGGAGCCTATGGAAACAAAGTTGGCCCAAACACATGGGACGGCGAACCCAGCTGGGAGGACCCCCAGGATGTGGAGTGGTTTGTCTCCCTGGTCAAGGGCACCCGAACCCGGGTGGCCCTGAACATGATGCCGCGGTTCCTGACGAAGGAAGCTCAATACCGCAAGGCACACCAACTCTACGAGGCCGGGGTGGAAAACCTCTTCTTCTGGGACGGGACCCACAGAGTGCGCAATGTTCTGCGGCTGGGACACCGGGAAGAGGTGTCTGACTGGATGGCTTCGGGTCAGCCTCCCTTCCGACCCACCAACGTAAGGGTTTGGGAACTGGGGGGATGGGACCTGCACACTGAAACCCCCGGGTAGCCGGCCGGCTGACGCATCGGCCGGGACATTTGTGGGCAGGACGCCCGTGCTCCCCGGCGATGCCGTAGGTTGAGATTCACTCACGGGGCGCCGCGTATGCCCCCCACCGGATCGATTGCGGGCTGGCGCACCCTCGCGACGCCGCGTCTGCCCCCCTCTGGATCGACTGCGGGCTGGCGCACCTTCGGGACGCCGAGTTTGCCCCCCTCCGGCTCGACAGCGGGCTCCGCCCTCTCGCCGACTCCCCCTCAAGGGGGGAGTGATACTTGTGGCCTGTAGAGGGCTTATTGCCCCATTCCTGGGCAGGATGTAAACCATGTTCCCGGTCTACCGCATAAACTCCGTTCCCACTTCATAACACGGATATCACTCCCCCCTTGAGGGGGAGTCGCAGAAGTCGAGCCGAATGGCGAAGGCTGATGCGGTGGGGGACAGGCGCCGGGCCGCCATTCCGTGTCGGAAGGTCCGGTCAGGGGCCTGGCTGCCGGTCCAGCCGGAGCAGCGTTTGCAGCAGCAGGTTGGCTCCGTTGGTGACGTCGCGCGGTTTGGTGTATTCCTTTGGGGAGTGGCTGATCCCGCCCACGCTGGGAACGAAGATCAGGGCGGAGGGAGCAATGTGGACCATATTCTGGGCGTCGTGGGCGGCCCCGCTGGGCAGCCGGGCGTAGCTCAGGCCCAGGGCGTCGGCCGTTTGCCGGATCACCTCCTGCAGGTTCGGGTCGGTGAGGGTCGGCTCCACTCGGATGTCGATTTCCTTGAACTCGATCCCGGCGTCGGTCTCCTGCTCAATGATTCGCGCCGTGCGCCGTATTTCCTGGGAAACCTCCTCCAGCTTGGATTGTTCGAGATCGCGCAGCTCCAGGCTCAGTTCCACCCGTCCGGGAATGACGTTGGGAGCTCCCGGCTCGGCCGTGATGCGCCCCACCGTGGCCACCTGTCTTCCGGGCAGGCTTGTAGCGGCTCGGTTGACCGCGATCACCAGCCTGGCGGCCGCCAGCAGGGCGTCCCGGCGGGCGTTCATGGGGGTGGTGCCGGCGTGGTTGGCTGAACCCGTCACGGTTACGTCCCACCACCGGATCCCAACGAATCCTTCCACAATACCTACGTCGATTCCTTCCGACTCCAGGCTGCCGCCTTGCTCGATGTGCAACTCCAGGTAAGCCTTCACCTCTCCAGGCCGGCGTATGGCACGGGAGATTCGGTCGGCATTCCCTCCCAGGGCTGCAATCCCTTGCCGGATGGAAATTCCGCTGCGGCTGGATTCCTCCAGGGCTTGGGCGTTGAGCCGGCCCGCCAGGGCACGGCTGCCGGTCAAGCCTCCCTCCTCGTTGGCGAAGACAATGACTTCGAGGGGGATTCGGGTCCGGATTCCCTGCTCCCCCAGCACCTGGACGCACTCGATGGCCGCCATCACTCCCAGCACGCCGTCGTAGGCGCCGGCCAGAGGCACAGTGTCGATGTGCGACCCCAGCACAATGGGGGCGAGTTCGGGCGATTCACCCTGCAGGCGCCCCGACAGGTTGCCGGCGTGGTCGATGCCGACCTCCAGGCCGGCCTCCCGCATTAGCCGGGTCACGTATTCCCGGCCGCGAAGGTCGGCTTCGGTGAAAGCCAAACGGGTCACACCCTGGGGACTCCCTCCGATGCGGGCCAGTCGGTCAATGCGCTCCTGGAGGCGTTCCGCATTGACCCGGAGAGCCGTCGGCTCTCCGGATTCAGTCCCTTGCAGGGGCCATGAGAGCAGCAACAAGCCGAGGGTCAGGCGGCAGAGACCGGGCAATCTGCTGATTTCGGATGGCTGCACGGGCTTCTCCCGGATTGGGCTGATTCCACTGGTTGTCGAACTTCCCTCAGGAGCCTTGGACTCCTGCGCCAGCCATCATACCCGATGCGGGGGAATCGGGATCACCAACCGGCGCTTGCCGGCCGCCGGAGGGGTGGCAGGGGGGCGGCAGGGCTTGCGCCGACGGGATCGCGCAATTATACTGGTTATGTCCTCGAAGACTCCCTCTCCACACGGACTGTTTGTGGGCTGATCGTTTCGTTGCGGCCATTGCCAGCCCTGCAGACAATTCGGGACTGACGGTCCACTGCCACCGGCAACGGGATTGAACGGTGCGCAGATGGACCGCCAAGTGAGATCCGTTGGAGCCAAAGAAAGGAGAGGGAGGCGCCATGAGCATCATGGTCACGGAGATTTATCGGGCGCTTGTCGATGCGGGGGCGTCAGAGGAAAAAGCCAGAGCGGCGGCGGAAGCCATTCCCGACATGTCGGATCTAGCCGATAAAAATGACGTTGCCGAATTCAGGTCCGAGTTGAAGCACGACATTGGCAATCTTCGGTCCGAGCTAAAACAGGACATCGCCGATTATCAGTCCGAGCTAAAACAGGACATCGCCGATTATCAGTCCGAGCTGAAGCAGGACATTGTTGATGTTCGGTCCGAGTTCAAACGCGAGATTGTTGAACTACGGTCCGAGTTCAAACACGAGATTGTTGAACTACGGTCCGAGTTCAAACGTGAGATTGTTGAACTACGGTCCGAGTTGAAACAGGATACCGCCGATCTTCGGTCCGAGCTGAAGCAGGATACCGTCAATCTTCGGTCCGAGCTGAAGCAGGACATTGTCGGACTGAAGGCCGACCTGTACAAGCACATGTGGCTCATGCAGGGAGCGACCGTCCTTGCCATCGTCGGCCTATTGAAACTCCTGCCTTGATTGCAGCGGCTCTGATACGTGACTCGTACGGGCCAAATTTCCAGACGCTCATCATCCGGCAACGACCTGCGAGGCCGGGTTCTGGAACCCTTCACATTCCATCCTCGGAATCACGCCCATCACGGTCCCGGCACGGCATTGTGCCTCTTGCCCCTGCGGTGGTAACATGCTGTCAACTCCAGAGTTGACGTGAAGGTGGGAGGAAACCCGACGATGCCCGGCTCCAGCCGCAGAGCGCTTCTCAGGAAGGTGGGCCTGATGGCCGGGGCCGCCGCGTTGAAGGCTCCGGTCGCCGGATGGGCCGGACCGCGTTCCCCCAACCGCCCGGACATGGACCGATTGCGGGAGCGTATCCAGGGCGTTCACTGCTTTATGGTGACTCCCTTTCATCCGGACGGCAGCCTCAACGCCGAGGGTCTTCGCCGCAACATCGCCCACCACGCCGATGCCGGAATCCAGGACATGACCATCGTGGTTGGGGGCGGCATGGGGGAGATCTTCTCGCTGGACCTGCAGGAGCATCGGGCCATGGCGGAAGCCGCGGCCAGTGGCGCCCAGGGCAAGTTGCCGGTGGTGGTGGGGGCCTGCGGCGGCTACCGCATGGCCGGGATCATGGCCCGCAACGCCCAGGAAGCCGGCGCCGACGCCATCCTCCTGTTTGCGCCCCCTTACTGGAGCTGGATTCCCGGGTACGACGAGGGCACCATTCGCTACTTCACCGAGGTGGCGCAATCGATCGACATCGGAGTGGTGCTGGCCACGGTGTCGGGCCACAATTTCCCCACCGGCAAGGAGAAGTACTGGCCCAGGGTCCTGAAACGTCTGTCCGAGCTTCCCAATGTCCTGGGATTCGAGGATTCCAGCGGCGACATCGCCATGGGACAGGAGTTGGGGACTCTGGTCTCCGACCGGCTGGTCTGGATCGCCCGCGGCGAGGGGCACGCCGTCAAGGCCCTGCCGGCCGGAGCCCGCGGCAACACCTCGGCCGTGGCCACCTTCGTCCCTCAGGCCTGCAGGGAGTTTTGCAAGCAGGGGCAGCTGGGAGAGGTCGAGCGCATGCAGGAGGTGCTCCGGACGCGGATACAGCCCATGGCTCGAGTCAGGTCCCTCAGTCCCGGCTACCACGTGAGCGGGATCAAGGTAGCCCTGGAGGCCCTGGGTCGGGCCGGCGGTCCAGTCAGGCCCCCGAGCAGGGCCGTGCTTCCCGAGGACCGACCCCGGATCACCGCCATCGCCCGCGAGCATGCCGAGGCTTGAGCACCGGGGCTGATCCCCAAGTGGAGCGCGCTCCACCTGAATCGGAAATCATGAAGGTGCGAGTATCGTGAACCGGCAAACCTTGTACCCCTGGAAAAGCAGCGGGACCGCCACCCGGGCAACCTGCTTTGGGCCGGCGCTGGTGGCCTTGGCGCTGCTGCCCCATGCGGTGGCCCAGGAAATGCCGGCTCCGGAACCCACCGAGCCGGAGGCCCACTGGATCTATCCGCTGGGAGGACGGCCGGACACCCGCCTGAAGGCCGAGGTCGAAGGCCGGTTGCTGCAGGAGGTGCACGCGGTCTGGTCTCCTGAGCCGGGCCTCAAAGGCGCCATCCTGGAAGTCCGCCCGGTTTCGGAACAGAAAAAGGAGGGGTCCGAGAAGGGCGGTTACGGAGACAAGGACAAGGCGCCCACTCAACGGGTTACCCTCGAGTTGGAGATAGATCCCGATGTCCCGAGCGGGGTCCACTCCCTCCACCTGGTTTCCGGACGTGGGATCTCCAATCCGCTAAGCTTCCTGGTCAGCCCCGATCCGGTCATGGAGGAGTCCGAGATAACGGGTGGGGTTGACTCCAAGCCCCGGACCATCCGTCCCCCGGTCATCCTCAACGGCAGGCTCTCCCGAGACGGGGAAGTGGACAGCTACGCGCTGGAGGTGACGGCTGGGGAAGACCTCGCTTTCCAGCTCTTCAGCCCGGCCGAGACTTTCAGGCAAATCCTCAGGCTGCACAGCGACGAGGGAAGCTGGCTGCACGGAAACCGACCCGCGGAGCTGGAGTTCAGCCACAAGGGCAGCTACAGGCCCTCGCCGGCCAAGCACTGGCGTCATCGCTTTCACCGTGGCGGTCGCTATCTGATCGGGGTGGGGTCGGTCTACGGCAGGGCCGAACCCGAATTCGTCTATCAGCTCCGCATCGTGCCGGCTGGAGACGGATCGGCATACGGGGAATGGCCCGGTTCCGAGGGTCCGGTCAAGTGGAGCGAGCGACGGTACCTCAGGGAGTTGACCCCGAACAGGCTGCGCCGGCTCCGGGCGCGCACGGTCAAGCCCGCCGGGGATGCGCCCCGGTCCAAGGCAGGCCCGGAATCCGACAAGCATTCGAGGGAGACCACGGGCACAGCGGCCCCACCCGGTCCATCTTCGGACGGCGCCAATCCTGCCCCGGTGGTCTTTGAAGAAAAAGAGCCCAACGGAAATCGCGAGCGGGCCCCAGTGGTTGCGCTGCCGGCTCTGATCGGCGGCAGCATCGAAGTTCCCGGGGACGTGGATTTCTATCGATTTCAACTTTCGGCAGGGCAGACGCTGGTCTTTGAGGTGGAAACCCCGCGGGTGTCGCCGCCGGCCTTCAGTCCCAGCCTCAAGGTGTTGGATTCCGCCGGCCACCAATTGTTCGACAACAAGCACCGCAAGATTGCTCTGACCCGTCAGGACCCCATTTTTCTGGTGGAGTTGCTCAAGCTCCATCTCCCTGACCGGGGAAGCTGCAGCATCGGATCTCTTGCCTTTTTCGAGTCGCTGGAGGCCAAGATGGTGGCCGAGTTCGGCGTTGCCGGAGAGTACACGCTGCAGATCGGCGACCTGACCTCCCAGCAGGGCCGTTCGGACCATGCTTACCGGGTTCTGATTCGCCCCGCCATTCCGCACGTGGGAGAGCTTGAGCTCGAAGGGGATCGTATCAATCTCACACGGGGCCAAGTCAGAACGCTGAAAGTGACCACCGGCCTGGAAGAGGGCTATTCGGGCCAGGTGGCCCTGAGCCTGGAAGGCCTGCCTCCCGGGGTGGCGCCCTTGACCGGCACGGAAGTGGAGCTCCCCAGCCCCATCGGGCCCACCACCGAGAGCCGAAAAAGCTTCCTGGGGTTCAGCGAGAAGGCCGTTATCCTGTTGCGGGCCGATGAGCAGGCGCCATTGACGGACCTGCCGGTGCGGGTCAAGGTGTGGGCGCGGCCGGCTGTCGACAATGAGCTGGGAGACCGGCTGCCGGTGGGAGAGTTTCCACTCATGGTGATTGATGCGCGGGAACAGGCGTCCGGTTCGTGAGCCAGAGGGACCCTCGGGTGGAATCGGCAGGGTCCGGAGGTGTTTCATGGGGAAACCTGATTGGAAGAGACTTGTCCGGGGGTTGGTGTTGAGCCTCCTGCCGATCCTGGCGCCCGTACAGCTGGAAGCGGAGAAAGATAGCCGACCCCAGTCCGCAGAAGCGGCAGCGGGCCCGAACGGCTCGGCAGGCTCCGGCCAATTCCGTTCCCCCGAGAGTCTGCGGGACGTTCGCCTGGTTCCCTCTCAGGTGAGGCTGCAAGGGGAAGGGGCCTCGCAATCCTTCCTGGTGGTGGCCACCGATGCTCGGGGGCTGGAAGTCGATCTCACCTCCGAGTCGCGGTTCAGCCTGTCGGATGACCGGTTGGCAGAGGTCGGACCCGAGGGGCTGCTGAGAGCGCACCGGGACGGAGAGGTCAGACTGCGGGCCGAGGTCGCCGGACGGAGACTGGAGGCAGCGGTTGATATCGAAGGGACCGCACGGGCCAGGCCCTTCGACTTCGCTCGGGATGTGGTCGGGATCTTTACCCGCAACGGTTGCAACGGCAGTGAATGCCACGGCGGGGTCAAGGGCCGGGGCGGCTTCAAGCTTTCCCTGCACGGTATCAATCCCCGGGAGGACTACCGCTGGACCGTCGAGGGCGGGGTCTATCAGGTGTTGTCCCCCAAGGCCGCCGAGCCCTTCGACCCTCGGGTAAACCTGGAAGAGCCGCGACAGAGCCGATTGCTGCTGAAGCCCGCGCTGGAGCTGCCCCACGGGGGAGGACAGCGCTTCGAGAGGGACTCGGCCGACTACCGGCGGCTGCTGGAATGGATTCGCCGGGGGGCTCCCTATGGGGACGGTGGGTCGGAGTCCCGGATCGAGCGCCTGGAGGTCTTTCCGCCAGAGGCAATCATGGAGCCAGGCACTCGGCGACGACTCCTGGTGACCGCTTTTCTCGAGGACGGCCGCAGTGAAGACCTGAGTCCCGAGGTGCTTTACGAGAGCAGCGACCCCGCGGTGATCGAGGTCAGCCCGGAGGGTGTGGTGCGCGCCCTCAAGCCGGGGCAGGCCAGAGTGGCGGTGAGGGCGGAGGGGAAGCTGGTCCAGGTCCGCTGCGGGGTGATTCGACAACCGCTGGCCCAATATCCGGAGGTGGCCGGAGGCAATTTCATCGATGACCGGGTTTTCGACCGGCTGCGAGACCTGCACATCGTTCCGGCGGGCCTCTCGAGCGATTCCGCCTTCCTGCGCCGGGTCTGTCTGGACCTGACGGGGACCCTTCCGCCTCCTGCCCGCGTGCGCGAGTTCCTGGCCGACCGGGACCCTCTGAAGCGGGAGCATCTGATCGAGCGATTGCTGAACTCGCCCGAATTTATCGACTACTGGACCTTCCGCTTCGCCGACTTCTTCCGGGTGGTCTATCGCAATGCCTACAGTTACAAGAGCTGGATTCGGGAAAGCCTGGCCCGCAACAAGCCCTACGACCAGATGGCCCGCGAACGGGTGGCGGGCCAGGGCAACGGGGGGGCCACCCGGCATTTCATCAAGTCGATCAGCGGGGAGATCATGCGTCCCCACGAGAAGATGGGGGAGGACGTCCGGGTCTTCCTGGGGATACGCCTGGATTGCGCACAGTGCCACGACCATCCCTACGAGACCTGGACCCAGGATCAGTTCTGGGGAATTACCGCCTTCTACGGACAACTGACCCGAATCCGCACCCTCTCGATCTTCATGGATGACATTTCGGGAAACGAGGAGCAGCCCGAGGGACCCAAGGTGATTCACCCGCGCCGCCGGCGGGAAGTGGTCCCCAGTTTCCTGGACGGCTCTCCGCCTCTGGCCCTGAGCAACAACCCTCGGGACCAACTGGCAGACTGGATGACCTCGCCCGAGAACCCCTATTTCAGCCAGGCCATCGTCAACCGGGTGTGGGCCAACTTCTTCGGAAGGGGCCTGGTCGAACCGGTGGACGATTTCAGACCCGGAAACCCTCCCAGCCACCCCGAGCTGCTGGAGGCCCTGGCCGAGGATTTCCGGCGCAGCGGCTACGATCTCAGGCACCTGATGCGGGCCATCACCCGGTCCGGAACCTATCAGCTGTCCGGAGAGCTCAACCCCACCAACCGGGAGGATGAGGTCAACCACTCCCGGGCGCTGCCTCGCCGGTTGGACGCCGAGATCCTGCTGGATGCCATTTCACAGGTGACCGGCATCGAGGAGGCCTTTGCCGTACACGACTACGTGGGCGGGGGCACCGAGCCCAAGGGAACCCGGGCTATCGAACTGGTTCCCGAAGTCACTCCCTCTCAGTTCCTGGAAGTCTACGGGCGACCCGTCAGCCGGGACAGCATGCCCTGGCGCGACTACCGTTCCACGCTCAGGCAGGCGCTGCACCTGCTGGTCGGTTCCACCTACACCACCAAGATCGGGGCCGAGGGAGGCCGGGTCGATCAACTGCTGTCGGCCGGCGCCTCCGACCGGAAGATCGTTCGGGAACTCTATCTGGCCGCCCTGTCCCGCTATCCCACGGCCGAAGAGGAAACCCGGCTCCAGGCCCTGATCGAGGGAGCCCCGTTTCGCCGCAAGGGTGTCGAAAACCTGGCTTGGGGGTTGCTGGCCTCCCGCCAGTTTACCTATAATCATTGAGGGAAACGCGTATGGACCTGTCGATCGATCAGCTTGGTTGCTGCCGGCCCCGCCGGGAATTCCTCAGAGTCGGCGCTCTCAGCCTGTTGGGCCTGAGCCTGAGGCAGTACCTGGCCCTGGAAGCGGCCACCCCTGCCGCCGCCCGTTCGGGGCGAAAAGCCCAGGCCTGCATTCTGCTGTGGCTGGAGGGCGGGCCCTCCCAGATCGACACCTGGGACCCCAAGCCCCACAGTCCATTCAATGCCATTCCCACCCGGGCCGACGGCATTCAGATCTCGGAGCTCTTTCCCCGGATCGCCGGCCACATGGACAAGCTGGCCATTGTCCGCTCCATGCACACCGAGGAGAACAACCACCCTCAGGGTACCCACTACGCCCTGACCGGCCACCGGCCCAATCCGGCCTTGAAGTTTCCCAGCCTGGGTTCGATCATCTCCAAGGAGTTGGGGCCGAGGAACAACCTTCCGCCCTACATGATGGTCCCGGAGCATCAGGAGACCGATTTCTTTTCCTACATGGATGCCTACACCTCGGCCTTTTTGGGTTCGGAATACGATCCCATCATTCTGCCCGATCCCAGCAAGGAGTCCTTTCAGATTCCGGACCTGTCCTTGCCCGATACCCTGACGGCTGCCGATATTGCCGACCGCCGGTCGTTTATGCAGGCGGTGGACCTTGGGTTCCGCCGGAAGGAGAAACATGCCGAATTCGGCAGGATGGACCGCTTCACCAACCAGGCCCTGACCATGCTGCTTTCGCCCAGCGTCAAGCAGGCCTTCGATCTGTCCCAGGAGTCGGACCGGACCAAGGAGGCCTACGGACGCACCCGAGTCGGTCAAAGCGTGCTGCTGGCTCGTCGCCTGGTGGAAGCCGGCTGTCGCTTTGTGACCACCTCCGGATACGCTCACGGGGCCTGGGACACCCACAAGGACAACGACCAGAGGCTGCGGGACAATCTGGCTCCCACCCTGGACCAGACCCTTTCCGCCTTGCTGGAGGACCTGCAGCAGCGCGGGCTGCTGGACTCCACCGTGGTGCTGGCCATGGGCGAGTTCGGCCGCACCCCCCACCTGAATGCCAACAATGGGCGGGATCACTATCCGGACTGCTGGTCGTTGATATTGGGGGGTGGAGGCATTCAGGGCGGGCGAGTGGTAGGCGCCAGCGACGAGCAGGGCGCCCAGGTGGCCGAACGGAGGGTCACCATGGGCGACCTCTTCGCCACCATCTACAAGGCCATGGGCATCGATTGGACCAAGGAGTACGTCAATCCCGGAGGCCGTCCCCTCTACATCGCCAACTCCATCGATGATGTCATGGGGCAGCCACTCCACGAGCTGGTGTGACCGGCCGGTAGTTGTTCCTTCCTTTTCCCCTAATAGGCAGCCTGCAGGATGCCCTCCAGGTCATCTACCGTGGCCTGCCGGGGATTGCTGCGCATGAGCCGCTTGATCCCGAAGGCCGCTTCTGCGAAGGATCGGAGCTGGTGTTCCTGCACTCCGATTTCCCGGAGCTTGTCGGGGATGCCGATTTCCTTTCTCAAGGATCGCACCCGCTCGATGGCGGCATCGGCGGCAGCCTCGGCGGACAAGCCCTCCACCTGGAGGCCCATCAGTTCGGCCAGGCGGGCCAGGGGCTCCACCCGGGCCGGTTTGTTGAATTCCATCACATAGGGCAGCAGCAGGCCGTTGCCGCAGCCGTGGGAGCAGTGAACCGCTCCACCAATGGGATACTCCAGCGCGTGAACCGCTCCCACGCCCACGTTGCTGAAACCCATTCCCGCAATGAGTGCCGCCAGGTGCATGCCCTCCCTTGCCGTCAGATCCTGGCCGTTGCTGACGGCGTCGGCCAGGTGCCGCACGATCAGCCCGACCGCCGGCTCCACCATGGCGTTCCCCAGGGGATTACGTCCCTGATAGATGGAAATCTCGCCCTCGGGGATTTCAAGATGGGAGCTGTCGGTGGCCATGAAGGCTTCCACGGCGTGGGTGAGGGCGTCGATGCCGCTGTCTGCCGTGGCCTTGGGGGGACAGGTGACGGTCATGAGCGGATCCACCACCGCCGCCCGGGGCCTCAGGTAGTTGCTGGCGATGGCCACCTTGATGTTGTTCTCGGTGTCGGTCAGGATTCCCGCGTGGGTGACCTCGGAACCTGTCCCGGCCGTTGTGGGCACCGCGATCAGCGGCAGGATGGGGCCCGGAACCTTCCCTTCACCCATGTAGTCCCGGGGTTGGCCTCCGTGGGTGAGCAGGACGCCCACTGTCTTGGCCAGGTCCATGTTGCTGCCGCCTCCCAGCCCCACCAGCAGGTCCGGTTTGTGCCGGGAGGCGAAGTCGTGGCAGCGGAGCAGGGCGGCAATGGAAGGCTCCGGCTCCCCGCCGTCAAAGAGGGTGACCCGCACACCCCCGGCAGCCAGCCGGGACTGCACCTGGTCGGCCAGACCGGCTTTCACTAGAGCCTTGTCGGTCACCACCAGGGCATGGCCGGCTCCCAACTCCCGAGCAATCTCACCCAGTTGATCGGTGGCGCCTCTGCCGAAGTGAATGGCTCCCGCAGTGTGAAAACTCCATGTGGTCCGCATGCCGGTCTCCCTCCCCATGAACCGTTTCCGATAGTCAGATAGATGAAATCCAGCGCAGAGTATAAAGATTCCTTGGCCGCGTGTCACCGTCCCGAGTGGTTCGGCAGAAGGCGAAGGCTGATGAGGTGGGGGGAACCGGCCCGGCGCCGGGGATCGATATTTTTCCAACAAACATCGATGCACAGGATGCACAGGATAGGCAGGACGAGAGATTGCTGCAGGGGAAGCCCGCTCGCGCGATACGACAGGCTCGATGCCCGCTACTGGGGCAAGGCAGTGGATGACAATAATCCTGTGCATCCTGTGTATCCATGTTGATTAAAAAAAATAAACCAACATGGATTAACAGGATAACCAGGACGAGACACTGCGGCGGGGAAAGCTAACTCCGGCGAAGATCGGGTGCGGCATTGCAGATGCTCAGGAATGCAAGCGAGCCGTTTCCTGAAAATCCTGTGCATCGATGCAAGTCATCCCCAAAAAACCGCGCCGATCGACTGAAATCCGGCTGGTCAGGGACTTCCTGGTCCGTCCGAACCGTTGGCAGATCCCTCATGAGCCTTCTACGACCCCTTAGCCCATCTTTAACACGGCTTCCAAGTATACGTTTATTATCAACAGGTTACAAAAGGCTCAACGCGCAAGTGGCACTACAAACGCGTTGAAACCGGAGATTTTGGAGGAATCAGACGATCATCTTGCGGATCCCTCCAGGAGAGGGATCGATGCCCAGGGCGTCGTAGATGGCCCTCTGATCGGGTTCGGCCCGTGTGGCCTTGCGGACGTGCAAGGTCCGCCCGTCCTGACGCCGGAAGGTGACCGTGACCCGCTGCTGTCCTTCCAGGATGCGCCGCAGCGTGGTCCAACTGGAGGCCTCGCCGCGCTGCTTGAGGCGTTTGCGGATGACCTGCACCAGTTGATAGGCGATGACCGTCAGAAACAGGTGACCTTCCGAGCGCACCGGCTTGTGATGATAGATGGGCCGCAGGCCCAGCTCGGACTTCAGGGAGCGAAACACCGCTTCCACGTCGGTCAGAGTCGTGTAGGTACGCCAGAGACTTTCCTCGTCCCAGTCAGTCTGGTTGCTGCGCAGGCAGTAGACCCCCGGATGGGTGGCCATCGAGCCCTGGCGGGGACGGTGCTTCCATCTCAGCGCTGTCGCCTTGCGGCCGCTCTCGTCGGTGAGGACCTCGATGCTGTAGTGTTGCCCCACCCCGCGGCTCTGTTCCTTCAGCCGCCCGATCCTCTCCCGGACCTTCTCGACGCCTTTGTGAGTCCGCGGCCGGGAAAGCCCCTCGGAGAGTCGGGTGAGCCCCTGCTCGAAGCGCCGGCTGAAGCGCTCCACGATGCCCTTCTCCTTCTCAGCCCGCTGCTGTGAGCGGCAGTAGAGACGCACTTCCTGCCCGTCGTCGGAGATCTCCTTGTGGAGCTGCAGCTCGGCCTTGGAAGCCGTCTCCACCGTCACGGCCGCCTCGGCATCGAACTGCCTCCGGCCCTGGCGGCTGGCCACCAGGTAGCGATACCCTTCCTCCCTCAACCACTGGATCCGGTCCTCGGTCGCCACCCCCCGATCCATCACCACCAAGGCTCCCCGGGGCGCCTCCAGCGCCTCCAGCATCCCCTCCAGGGTGCGGGGCTCATCCACCCTACCGGCAAAGACCTCCGAGCGGCGCACAAACCCCGCCCCGTCCAGCACCAACCCCAGCGTCAGCAGCCGACAGTCGCTGCGCTTGTCCTTCGAGTGGCCCCGCTCGGCCTTGGGCTGATGGCTGGCCGCCCCTTCGAAGAAGGTGTTGGTCAGATCGAACAGGGTGACGGTCGGCTCCAGATCGAACAACCCCATGGCCCGGGTGAAGAGGTGACGCTCGATGGCCTCCCGATGCTTCATCAGCGCGTCCGAGGCCCGATACATCTGCATCAGACTCAGGCTCTCGAAGTCAACCTCCAGCAACTCGCCCAAGCCGCTGCGCCGCCTGAGCCAGCCCCAGGTGGCCCTCTCCGAGCCCGGTCGGGCCAGACGGCCTACCATGGCCCCCAACGCCGCTGCCCGCATCGGTCCGTTCAGCCCTAACTCGGTCAGCAGATCCCCCAGCCCCAACTGCTCCAGCGCCCAGCAACCGACCTGCTCCACCCCCACGCTGCGCGGACGTGTCAAGGCCACCGAATCCACCTCGACCGTCTGCAGGTCCTCTGAGGCGGCCTCCCCGCCAACGCCGGTCACGTCGGCTTCGCCCTCAAGCAAGCGCTGGGCCATGCGTTGGGCTTCCTCCTCCAACGGGGTGGAAGCCACCGGCAAGAGAGGCAACTGACCGGTGAGGATCTGATCGAGACGGCGGCACAACAAGGGCCAGTCCTCACGGGGGATCGAGAAGTGTCGACCGAGGTTGAGGAGGGTCTGCTGGCGGACCTTGCCACTGACGCGATGGGAGCGGACGAGGCGGTGGGTGAAGTAGGTCTGTCCGGAATGGAGGCTGCGGGTCTGGGTGCGTCGGATGAACATGGGAGGGACGCTACCAGAGGAGAGAGAGGGGGTCAAGCCCATCCCATACGATTATGGCACTACATTCACCTCCTCAACCAAGAATCAACAACTTACGGGTGGTTTTAGGCTAAAATGGGGGTAAAATACCTCAAATCGGCCGTTTCTTTGTTAAACCGAAGTTCCTCCCATTTTACACCCAAAAAATCGCCTTAAGCCATTTGTTTTCTTGGGGAAGAGGATTGAGGCGTGTGGAGTGTTGTTCCCATGTATATGATTAGCATTTATCTTGACATGATAGTTGTATGTGATATCGTAGTCCCATGTACGTCGAAACCGTCCCCAACCGCAACTCTCCCCCTGCCATCCTCCTGCGCGAAGGCCGCCGTGAGGGTAAAAAGGTCCATAAACGCACCCTGGCCAATCTCTCCCATTGGCCCAAGGACAAGATCGAGCGCCTCCGGCGCGTGCTCAAGAACGAACCCCTGGTCCATCCCGACCAACTCTTCGCCATCGAACGCTCCCTGCCTCATGGCCACGTCGAGTTGCTGCTGGAAGTGGTGCGGCAGCTGAAGCTGCCGGCGCTGATCGATTCCCGACCCTCTCCCCAACGGGACCGGGTCTTGGCCATGATCCTGCAGCGTCTGCTCTATCCGGCCTCCAAGCTGGCCACCACCCGTCTTTGGCACACCACCACGTTGGGTGAGGAACTGTCCCTTGAGGACACCGACGAGGACGATCTCTATGAGGCCATGGACTGGTTGCTGGAGCGTCAGGACCGGATTGAGCGCAAGCTGGCCAAGCGGCACCTGGCGGAAGGGGATGCGGTGCTCTATGACGTCAGCAGCAGTTACTACGAAGGCCAGACCTGCTCGCTGATGCAGTTCGGCCACAACCGGGACGGCAGGCGGGACCGGCCCATGGTGGTCTACGGGGTGCTGGCCGACCAGATGGGGCGGCCGCTGTCGGTGCAGGCCTATGCCGGCAACACGGGGGATCCGACCACGGTGGGGGATCAGGTGGAGAAGGTGCGGGGTCGGTTTGGTCTGGAGCGGGTGGTGCTGGTGGGGGACCGCGGGCTGCTGACCGAGACGCAGATCAGCCATCTGAAGCGTCATCCGGGAGTGGGGTGGGTCTCAGCCCTGCGCCACCACCAGATACGCCGTCTGGTGGAGAGCGAGGCGGTTCAGCTCTCCCTGTTCGACGAGCGTCATCTGGCCGAAGTCCGCAGCCCGGACTATCCGGGCGAGAGGCTCATCGTCTGCCACAACCCGCTGCTGGCCGAGCATCGGCGGCGGAAGCGGGAGGCTTTGCTGACAGCCACCGAGGAGGCGCTGGCCGGAATCGCCCGCCAGGTGGCCAGACGGACCCGCACGCCCTTGTCGGCGACCGAGATCGCCGAGAAAGTCGGCCGGGTCAAGAACCGCTTCCAGGTGGCCAAACACTTCCGGACCCAGATCGCAGACGGGTCCTTCCACTATGAACGGCGCACCGACGCCATCATCCGGGAGGCGCAACTGGACGGGTTCTACATGCTGAGGACCAGCGAGCCAGCCGATCGCCTGCCAACAGCCGCGGTGGTGCGCCGCTACAAGGACCTGACGCGGGTGGAGCGGGCCTTCCGCTCCCTCAAGACCGTCGACCTGCACATCCGCCCCATCCGTCATCGGGTGGAGAGCCGGGTGCGGGCTCATCTGTTCCTGTGCCTGCTGGCCTATTACGTTCAGTGGCATCTGCGGCTGGCCCTGGCTCCGTTGCTGTTCGATGACGAGGAGTTGGAAGCGGAACGGGCACGGCGAGACCCGGTGCTGGCGGCCCAGCCGTCGGACTCCGCCAAACGGAAGAAGAGCAAACGCCTCACCGAGGACGGCTTGCCGCTGCAGAGCCTGGAGACGTTGATGGCGCAGATGGCGACGCGGGCCCGCCACCAGTGCCGATTGCCCTCCGAACCCGATGGTCCGCGAGTCCAGCGATTGACCGAGCCGACCCCGCTACAGCAAAGGGCCTTCGAGCTCATCAGGATGTTCCCAGGCAAGACAACCTGAGATTCCTGATTGATGATTGAAGATAAAGGAGTTATCTTGTCGGTGGGTCAGGAACTTCGGGTTAAAGATGGGTTAGTGGCCCTTCGTCGTTCTTCGTGTCCCTTCGTGGATAACTCTTTTTTCCCGCACCCGTAAATTCTTGGCCTTTGGGGATAACGCACACGTGTTTCAGCGGATGTCAGTTTTTCCAGGACTGCCGGTGGTATTGAAGAATGGTGGGCCGAAACTTGGTGTTGATTTCGATATGAGCGTCATCGAGCCAGCCCTTGCCGAATTCGCTGGCGTTGGACAGCAGGGCCGCGGTGAGATAGCCGGTAGGGACCCCAATGGAAGTCAGCCCCTCCAACCTTTCCTTCATGTCCGACGCGGTGGTTTGGTGCAGCCAGGCCAGGTGCCATCCCCACTCCCCGAAGCTGGGGACGTTCTGCCGGTAGGGCAGGGCCTGGTAGCCGGCGGCGCGCAGCGTCTTCCCGATGCACAGAAACATCTCCCGGGAGTGGTAGGGAGAGGTGGATTGCACGGCCACCAGACCGGCGGGGCCAAGCTGGCGGGCCAGCATCCGATAGAAATCCAGAGAGTAGAGTTTGGCCGTGCCCACCGATTTCGGATCGGGAAAGTCGATGATCACCAAGTCATAGGGGCCCTGCAGGCTGCGAACGAACAAGTCGGCATCCAGGTTTAAGACCCGGACCTTGGCCTGGGGGTAGAGGGTGTCGCTGAGCAGGGAAGAGGCCAGCTTGCTGGGACGGGAGATGGTCTGAACATCCCCGTCAGAAACACCCAGCGCCGGTCGCAGGGTGACACGGCCGTCCAGCAGGGCTCCCCGGTTGAGTCGAACCAGGTCGGGATGGCTGGCTGCCAGGTCGGTCATGGCGGGATCGATGTCCACCAGGTCCACTCGACGCACCGTGTCGTACTTCAGCACCTCCCGCAGGGCCAGGCCGTCGCCACCCCCGAGAATCAGCACTCTGGCGCGTGCGGAAGCCACTGAAAAGGGAACGTGCACCAGCATCTCGTGGTAAATCCGCTCGTCCCGGGAATTGAACTGCAAGTGGCCGTTGATGAAGAGGCTGAGCCGGTCGTTCCTGCGGGTCATGACGATGTGCTGGAACCTGGAAGTGTGGCTGTAGATGACGGGATCGTTGTAGGTCCTCTGTTCCAGCGAAACTCTCCATTCCTCCGACAGGGCCAGCAGGCAGCCCAGGATCGCCACACCGGCGCAGGAGAGCAGCAATAGCTTCCTGAAGTGTCGCAGCAGGGGACGGAAGTAGGCCAGCCCCAGCAAGGCCAGCAGGAGGTTGGCGCATCCCAGGGCCACGGCGATCTGGTTGACGGACAGGTTGGCGAACAGGACGAAGGTGAACAGCAGGGCTCCCGCCAGCGAGCCCACGTAGTCCATGCTCAGGATCTCGGAGAGGTTGGTTCTGAGACTGGTCGAATACTCGCGGTTGATGCGGATCAGCAGGGGGATTTCGAGACCGATCAGGATGCCGATCCCCAGTGAAAATCCCCACAGCAGCAACATGTAGCTGGTGGAATAGACGTAGGCCAGGTAGATGAGCAGGGCGCTGACCCCTCCCGTCAGCCCCAGCAGGATCTCAACCAGCAGGAACTTGTCGACCAAGTCGCCGCTGATGTTCTTCTGCAGGGTGGCTCCCAGGCCCATGGCGAACATCATCAACCCGATGACCACGAAGATCTGTTCGTGGGAGGAACCCATCAGGTTGTTGCCCAGCGCCCCCAGGGTGTACTCGTAGGCAATCCCGCAAGCCCCCATGACGAACATGGACGCCGCCAGCACCTTTCGGGCATGTCGGAACCGGTTCATGGTGAGAAATTCGGGTTACAGCATGAAAAAGAGGATGGACGCCATGCCGATGGCCACAACCGACTCGATCCAGGCGACTCCCAGGTTTCTGTCGACCGCGATTTCGTGGGCGATGCGGGTCCGCGGCAGCAGAGCGTGATCGACCATCTCACGCAACAGGAACAGGGCCACGAAGCCGACGGCCGCCAGGCTGGCGTATTCGGTGAGACTGGCGCTGAAGGATTCGAAATGGTGGGCGCTTGCCTTGAGCAACAGGATGCCCAGGGCGACCATGTTGCCGCCGAATGCTACCCCTGCCGCCGGGTTGTCCTTCTCGATCTCGGCATGAATGTCGTAGCGGGTGATCCACTGATAGAAGATGGAGAAGAGGACCAGCGTCACCTGACCTGCAAGGAAATAGCACAGGGCGGTGATGGGGCCGGTCCAAGCTCCGGCAAAGGCGGATTCGGGGGGGATTTCACCGTAGATCCCTCCCGCCAGGATGAGAGCTGTGGCGATATAGGCTCCGAACAACACGGCTCCCGTCCCCACGTTTCTGTCCTGGACCAGTTCCTTGTAGATGCTGAATTGGTGCAGCACCAGCTTGTCCACCAGTTTTCTGCCCAGGTTGAGCAGCACGATTCCGCCCAGGGCGTAGGCGGACACCACCCCCAGTTCGGGCAGGAGCCGGTTGAGATTCAGCAGGTCGCCCTCGGTTCCGGTGGATGCGCCCAGGAAGATAATCATGACCCCGGCGTAGTAACCGCTCAAGCTCAGCCCGATGGCGGGGTTGTCCCGTACCGTCAGCTCCTCGTCGAGTGGGTAAGGCGTGAGCAGGTCGTTGACGAACTTGGCGATCATCAGAATGACCGCGCCAAGAACCACGTAGCACAGGCTGACTCCCAGTTCGATCCAGTCCATGGTCACTTGCCTCCAAAAAAGGAGCGGCGGCCGCGACTACCATAGGAGCCGCCCCGTCCGCTGGCGCTGGCGGTGCGAAATCGAGAAGATCGATACCCCCTGAGGTTGCCGCCGCTCCGCTTGTAATAGGAGTTTCGATAGCCCCCGCTCCGCACGTAGCGGGAGGATCGATACCGGGAAGAGGTCATCCGGCTGTTGGTGCCGTAGCGAGGCTGTCCGGCCGCGGTCCGTCCGTAGTAGGTTCTGCCCGAGGTGTAGGATCGGCGATAGTCGGTGTAGTCACGGGGCATTATGGGCTGGTAAGCGGATCCCCAGAACATGGAGCGCATGAACATGTACTGGCCGTAAAAGACCCAGAAGGAACCGCCGTGGCTGTCCCGGCGCCATTGCCCGTACTGGTTGCTCTGCCCCGGGGGCGCCAGGTAGGAATAGCCGGCCGGCTGGGCCAGGGATTCGGCTTCTTCCTCGTACTTGCCGGCCGGCTTGCGAGCCACCGACATCCCCAGCTTGCCTTCCAGGGCGTCGAAGGTGGCTTTGGAAACCTGAACCCATGCCTCTCTTTCGGAGTGGGCGCCCTGTTTCTTCTGGGGGTCCTGGATATGGACCGTCACCGTCTTGTACTTGTGGTGAAGGGTCAGAGTTTCACCTTCCCTGACGTCCATGTCCACCAGGATCCTGTCCCAGGAGAGGTAGAGCTGACTTAACCGCTGGCCGAGTTGACTGTCCAGTCGCGCCAGTTGCAGCCCGTCGGCCTGCAGGTTCCGGTGGGTCTCCAAAATCAGCAAGGCATCGGCGTTGGGGGCGGCGATGGTCCGGGAGCGCTCCTTCCACAGGGACGCCGACCGGGCCTTGACCTCAGCCATTCGTTGGATGGCCTGGCTCAGGTCGGCTTTTTTCTCGGGCCAGTCGATCATGGCTCTCTGAGCACCGGGAATGCTGGCGGGGCGATAGGCGGCAAGCTGCCGATAGCTGGCCCGGGCCTCCCCGACGTACCGGCCGCGGTTCTTGTCCACCTCGCTGACGGTCCTGGCCAGATCCAGTATGTCGCTGGTGCCCTGCAAGGCCTGGGTCCGCTTCTGCCTGGCCTGGCCGATGCGGCGTTCAATCTCCACCCGCAGTTCATCGTCGTCTTGGGCGGCCAGATCTCTGGCCTGGTCCAGCTCGCCGCCAGCCGAGTCCAGGTCCTTCTGCGATTGGTCCAGTCGGGCCAGCCACTGCTCCCGCTTGGCCTGAGGCAGCCCGGTCATGGAGTCGATCAAGGAGCGGGCCTCCCGACTCAGTTTGCCGTAATTGGCCCGCGAGGTGTTCAAGAGCTGGTCGGCTGTGGCCAGGGCGGCTTGGGTCTGCGGGTTCAACCCCCCGCCCGAGAAGGTGAGAACCCCGGTCAGTAGAGCCAGCACGGCTATTCCGGCCGAGGCGTAGAGCAGGGATTGTTTGTCCATGGTTCTCCTCCTACCGAAGCGCGGTCACTGACCGGCTCAAGACCGCCGCGGACTCCTGGGGATAGGAGTGCAGGGAACTCACCTCCAGTCCCGACTCCAGGGGGCGCACTCCCAGACAGGTCATCGGCGGGCGGCGGCTGGCCTTTTCGGCCGCAAACTCTGAAGCCAAGTGGACCGGAAAGCGGCTGATGCGGGCTCGCGCTCGATCCAGCTGCTCCAGCCCCGAGGTCCCTCCGGTTGATATGAGCCCGATCTCGAACTCGAAGTGGAGGTCCCCGTCCAAGTAGCGGAAGGGTTGCCGCCCGGAGAAGTCCGGCCCCAGGGACAGGACCGGAGCCATTTCGCTGCCGCCGGCGCAGGAGAGCAGTTCCGACCAGCGCCCACACCGTACCAGGTGGCTGGTTGCGATCACATGAACCTGGAAGTCCAGGTCGAGATGGCTCAGGCCGGCCGAGGCCACGACCTTGAACCGGGAGGGGTCGATGGCTCCCCGAAACAGGCAGAGTCGCAGGTTCCGGTGGGAGGTGTCCCGGTATTGAATGGCGAGCGCCGGCTCGCCATTCTCAGTCAGTCGCTCGGTGCAGGGTAGGGAAGTTAATTGCCGCAGCGTTTTTCCGGTCCTGTGGTTGTGGTTAAGGTGTGAAGGCCGTCGGAGAGAAACCGTGCCGGGCGCTCCTCCCGGGTGATAGTTGCTGGCTACGCCCGAAAGATCCTGACCCGGCTGGGGTCGATTCTTTCCGAGATGCCGACCTCGAATGGGTCGCCCTCATATTTCTCGATGAAGAGCTGCAGGTCGTCGCAGTCGAACTTCCAATAGTAGAAGCCCTCCGCCTCCGGCCCGTCGTCCTTGAAGTAGCCGGCCTCGGCGCTCTCCCGGTAGACCCATCGCTTGCCCTGATACTCGATGAAGCGGGACCGCGATCTCTCCTCGTCCATGCGGGCCAGATCTTCTTCGCTGACGCCGATGGCTTCCAGGTGCAGTCCGCCCTGCCGCTGGATCGAGATCTCCAGTTCGTCGTCCTCGGACCACTCCAGGAAGACCCTCTTGCCGGCGCTGAGGCCGCTCAGCTCGAACCACTGCTCGCCGTCGGACTCGTAGCGGTTGAGCCGGTCCACGGTAAAGGACAGATCTTCGTAGGATTGACCCGCTCCGGAGAGGATGACGTTGTCCCCCCGGGTTGCATCCTTGACGGTGAGGTTGGCCAGGTCGGCTCGCTGGGGGAAGTCCTCCACCTTGGGCTTTTTTTTGCGCAGCGCCTTGTAGAGGAGATAGCCCGCCAAGCCCAGAAGGATCAGTATGAGGACTTCGGTCATGGCGAGGTGCGGTTTGCCCTGGGCTTACGGCCTCTTGGAGGACTCCACCTCGGCCTTCAGCCGGTCCAGCTCGCTGTCGGTGGTGGAGACGTCCAGGGCGGCAAACTCCTTCTCCAGATCGGGGTCGGCGCCGGCCGACATGTTTTCATAGGCCTTGGCGGTGGCTTCTTCCCGATTGACGGCCTCTTCGAAGCGCGAAATGGACGCAAAGGCGTTGTCGTCGGTTCCCAGGCCGCTCATCACCTGTGCCATTTTCTTCTGGGCGTTGGCGGCGTTCTTCCGGGCGATGAGGGTGCTGGCCTTGCGCTTGGACTCGTCGATCTTGCGGCGGAGCTGCTCCACCTGGTTCTTGAGCTTGTCGCGGGCGATCACGCCCTGATCCACCGCATCCTTGAGGGATGCCGCCTGCTGGTCGCATTCGGTCTTCTTGGCCAAGGCCTTCCTGGCCAGATCCTCGTTGCCCGCCAGCAGGGCTTTCCTGGCCTTGCCTTCCCAGTCCTTGGACTGCTCCAGGTGCTTGCCGTACTCGGCTTCCAGGCGATTGCAGTTGCTCATGGCATCGGCGGCGGACCGGATCACCCGGTGAAGCTGGTCCTCCATGTCCCGAATGCTCTGCCGCAGGGTCGACTCGAAAGTGGCATCCTCCAATTTGTCGACGCCCTCGTTGAGCTTGCCCTTGCTGACTCGAAACAATCTGTCCAGGATCCCCATGGTTGTTGACTCCTTCGCTAAGAAATGCGGGTCAGGGTTCTGAGGCTAATCCAAAAGGTCCCTGGCCTCGCAGACATCCCCGACCAGGAAGCTGATGCAGGAGAGGATGTCGTCCCGATCGTCCTCGCCCAGGCTTTGCAGCTTGGCAAAGTTGTTCAGGGTGATGGCCGTCTTGCCGTTCCCCAGGTCGTAAAGCTGAAAACTGGAGGTGGAGATGCCGTTCTGGGCATCCAGCATCCGAGCCATCAGGGTAGGGGTGACCGAGCCCGAATCCACCACCTGGCACGAGACCGTGTTGTAGAGAATGTCATGCTCCAGCACGCAGGAGACCGGAATGCCGCTCTCGATGTCCCTGATCTGAAGGGTATCCCCTTCGACCTTGACCACCTCGTAACCCGCGTTGGCAACGATTTCCTCCACCTCATCGATCATCGGACCCGCCATCGAGAAACCTCCCTGAGCAAACTTCCAAAACACATGCGCGACGCCGCCATTATGGCAGCAATGCCCGCGATTTTCAATGCCGGTGGGATGGGGCGGATTGGGAGGTGCCGGCGGTAGTTGGAGGCCGGATGCCTGAGAGGCCGGAAGCATTCGAACTGCAAGGGATTCGTGTTAGAGTCGGGCAATCGGCGCTCCTATACATAACATGAGGGCAGGAGAGCCTTTTGCAAAATTCGTCGTGCAGAACTGGGGACGTTGTTGAATTGCTGGAACAACTTCGATCAGTCGCTCCTAAATAGCTTTGATTCAATAACATCTCCTACGTGCTCTCTGCCAGTTATTCCAGTAATTCAACAACGTCCCCTATTCGCTTCCCTCAACATTGCCGAAGCCGGCGCCTGCCCACCCCTACCAGTAGGAACCCATCCAGGTGGCTTCCTGGGGGACCTTCATGGGGGGATATCTGCGGATGGCCTCTTCGTCGATGTCGGTGCCCAGTCCCGGTCCCTGGGGGATGGTGAGGTAGCCGTCGCGGTACTCGATGGGCTCGGTAAGGACCTGGTTGTAGCGCTCCAGGTAGGGGTAGAAGAATTCCTGGATCTGCACGTTGGGAATGCAGGCGTCCAGGTGCAGGCTGGCCACGGTTGACAGGGGGCCGTTGGAGTTGTGGGGCTGGACGCTGACGTAGTAGGTCTCGGCCATGGCCGCGATTTTTTTCAGTTCGAGGATGCCGCCGGCGTGGCAGATGTCGGGCTGGATGATGCGGGCGGCCTGCTTTTCCAGCAGCGGGCGGAAGTCCCAGCGGGTGTAGAGGCGCTCGCCGGTGGCGACCGGGATGCGAATGGACCGCTGCACCTCGGCCATGGCGTCGATGTTGTCGGGCGGGATGGGTTCTTCGTAGAAGAAGGGGTCCAGCGGCTCCAGCTTGTGGGCGATGCGAATGGCGCTCCACATGTTGAATCGGCCGTGGCATTCGATGAGCAGATCGATGTCGGGGCCTACGGCCTCCCGAACCGCCTGGACGGACTCCAGGGCGTACTTCTCCTCGCTCTTGGAGATGACCTGTCCGCCGTCACGGAAAGGATCCCATTTCATGGCCGTAAACCCCTTGTCCACCATGGCCTGGGCCTGGAGGGCCACCGATTGGGGAGTGTCCTCGGCCTTGGTCTCGGTCACCACGCCCCGGAAGGCCCAGGCATTGGCGTAGGCCCGAACCCTGTCCCTCAGGCGCCCGCCCAGCAGCTCGTGGACGGGAACCCCCAGTGCTTTGCCCTTGATGTCCCAAAGGGCCTGCTCCACCCCGCTCAAGGCGGCCAGCTGGATGAGCTGCCCATACCAGAAGGTCTGCTTGTAGAGGGAGTTCCAGATCAGCTCGATCCGGTGGGGATCCTTGCCGACGAGAAAGTCTCGGAACGACTCCAGCGCCCGGATCAGCAGGGGATCGTGGCGCTCCATGGAGGACTCCCCCACGCCGGTCAGACCCACGTCGGTGTAGAGCTTCACGAAGATCCAATTGGCGTGGCCTCCCGCCATGTGGAACACTTTCAGATCAGTGATTTTCACGGTTGAATCTCCCGGGATGGCGCGACTGACAGAGAAGACAGGTAGATCACGGCAGGTTCCAGCGCACGGCCTCCACAAATGTGGGTCCCAAGGGGACGTTGTTGAATTACTGGAAAAACCTGTCCTGCCGCCTGGAGGGGGAAATCTTACCATAGAGCCTCCCGCGGAGGGCGCAACCAGGAGCCAGGACGGCATGGTCGCCGTCGAGGGTCCATCGCTCCCTCCTCGAGGGGAAGAGTGGTGGATGACGACCTCCCGGGTGCGCGGGCGTCCCGCCCGCACAGGCTCTGGCACAGACTGGCCCATTCCTGGGACACGACCGTAGGTGCGGTTGGCCAGGGGATCGTAGAGGAGGGGGCGTTGGCGGGATAAGGATGCGGGCGGGACGTCCGCCCTCCCGGGGGGTGCCACTTGGACGGGTACCCCATTTGCATCGGTTACGGCCTTGTGTGACAATCTCCAGCCAGTCCGTGGAGGGCCGCAAGGGATGGGTTGCAAACCGGACCCTTACCGCGTCCCTTCCACTTCCAGCCCGACCTTTCCCTGGAGAACCCATGTCTCAACCCTTGATTATCGATTTGCACCTGGACCTGGCCTGGGATGCCCTTTTCTGGAATCGCAACCTCACCCTGACCGCCCACCAGGTGAGGCAGCAGGAGGCCGGCGAGCCTCCCCAGGTGGCTTCCGACTACAACGTGGGTCTGTGCACCGTCACCTTTCCGGAGATGCGCCGCGGCAGCGTGGGCATCATGCTCAGCACCATCATGTCGCGGATTGACGGTCGGCGGGGCGCCATGCGGGACGGCATGAGAACCCAGGAGCAGGCCATCGGCATGGGCCGCGGCCACCTGGCCTACTACCAGGTGATGGCTCGCCGGGGCCAGATCAAGCCGATCAAGTCCCTTCAGGACCTGAACGAAGCCGTGGAGGCCTGGAAAGACCCGAAGGACGACACCCCCATCTACCACGTGCTCTCCATGGAGAGCGCCGACCCCATCATCGATCCCGATGACGTGGAGTTCTGGTGGGATGCCGGGCTTCGCGTGGTGGGACCGGCTCACTTCGGCCACAACACCTACATCCACGGCACCAATACCGTGGGCGGCTTGAAGCCTCCGGCCAAGGACCTCTACCAAGCCATGCGAGAGGCGGGGATGGTCCTCGACATCACCCACATGGCCGATCAGGCTGTCTGGGAGTCCTTCGAGATCTGGGACGGCCCGGTGATGGCTTCCCACTGTGTCTGTCGATCCGTCGTCAGGGGGCAGCGCCACCTGACCGACGACATGATTCGAGAGGTGGTGCGCCGCGGCGGCATCATCGGCATGGTTTTCTGCCAGATGTTCATCGATCCCGAGGTCGTGTGGGAAAACAAGCCCGACAGATCGACCTATGTGTCCAAGTATGGCATGGAGGGGCTGGTCCCCCATATCGAGCACATCGGGGAACTGGCCGGCGGCTCGCTCGAAAACATCGCCATCGGGACCGACATGGACGGAGGCTTCGGGGCGGAGGTCACTCCCACGGACGTGGACACCATCGCCGACCTGCAAGGCTTTCCGGCCGTGCTTGGGAAGGCCGGCTACGGGGAG
This sequence comes from Candidatus Versatilivorator sp., assembly GCA_965207735.1. Lineage (GTDB taxonomy): Bacteria > Acidobacteriota > Terriglobia > Versatilivoradales > Versatilivoraceae > Versatilivorator. Next base: position 145,962 of record OZ242296.1, read on the forward strand.
GAAGTCGTGGAGGGCATCCTGAGCGGCAATGCCCTGCGCTTTTTCCGCCAGGCCTGGCGATAGCGGGATCCGCCGGGACCGTCCTGCGCCGCCGATCCCGTGGCGTCAGCTTCTTCTGAACGGAGAGTGAAGGCTGGGGGTTCGTTGCCGGACGCCTTCACCGGCCCCTACGGGAGGGACCATGGAAAAGTACCGCTTCGCCGAGATGATCTGGTACGAGATTCGGGAGGCCGCCAGACAGGATCGGGTGGCGGTGCTGCCGGTGGCCACCTACGAGGACCACGGGCCTCACCTGCCGGTGGATGTGGACGTCAGGCTCTGCACGGAGATCTGCGAGCGGGCCGTGGCCCGAATTCCCGCCGAATCCCTGCTGGTTCCGGCCGTGCCCCACGGCTACAGCCCCCACCACATGGATTTCCACGGCACCCTCACCATCGGCTGGGACACCTTCATCCGCTATGTGAAGGATGTCTGCTGCAGCCTGGCCCACCACGGCTTCAAACGCATCCTGGTGGTCAACGGCCACGGGAGCAACACCTCCCCCCTGGATCTTTCCGCCCGCCTGTCCAACCTGGAATTCGAGGGGAAGATTCTCTGCGCCACCGTGAACCACTGGGGGCTGCGCAAGGTGCGGGAACTGGGCGCCAGGCTGCGGGAGTCCGACTATGGGGGCACCTCCCACGCCGGGGAATACGAGACCTCGCTCTACCTGGCCCTGAAACCGGAACTGGTGGAGATGGACAAGGCGGTGGACGAACGGTCGCCGCTCCCTCCCAGCTTCCAGAGCGACCTGCTGGCCGGGAGTCACCCCCGAGGCTCGGTGGCCCACATGGTGCCCTACTGGAGCTCACAGAGCGCCAGCGGAGTCAAGGGAGATGCCACCCGGGCGACGGTCGAGAAGGGAGAACAGTTCCTCGAGGCTGCGATTGAAGGGCTGATCGAGCTGATCCGGGAACTCAAGGGTACTCCCATCCTGCCAAGGCGCGATCAGCACTGAATCTCATTCCTTCCGCACATCGATATACACGGCTTTTAGCACCGGGGTGCTGCCTCCGTTGGGGGTGCTGAGGGTGGCGCGGTATTGGAGCCAGGGGTGGGCCGCGGGCAGGTTCAGGGCGGCCCCCGAATCCTTGAAGTGGTCTTCTTCTCCCCCGGTTCCGGTCCAGGCGGCATCCATCAGCGCCGATTCGGAGGCGGCGCTGCGCACTTGAAGCAGGACCCCGGTTCCGTGGGGAGTGGTCGCCTCCCAGCGAAGACGGCTGGCCTGCTTGCCTGCCGGCAGTTGAATGGGGGCCGATCGGTAGCTTTCTCGGAGCTTGCGGTCATAGATGTTCCCGACATCCTTGCGGGCGCCGAAGTGAGGGCCGAAAGTCTGGATCCAGTGGCGTCGGTCGACGGAATACCCTTGGGGGCTGCCCCAGTAGATGTAGGCGCCGGCGCCGTGGTCCCCCCGGTCCAGGTGGTTGAAGACCACGATGTCGTACCAGCCGTCCTGGTTGAGGTCAGCCACCGTCAAGGCCCCCGAGGACTCGGCGGGCAGGTGGCTGCGACGGGATTCGCTGTAGCGTCCATCCGACGAGCCCCAGTAGATGAAGGCGGGGATGCTACGGGTGAAGTAGGCGTGATAGTTGCTGGTGACGATGTCCAGGAAGCCGTCCCGGTTGAGGTCGGCCACCGCATGCTCCAGGGGGTCGTAGCCCTCCAGGCGCAGGATACGGTCCTCGGAATAGCCCTCCCGGCTTCCCCACACGATAGAGATGTGCTGGGTCGGCCGGCCGAACTGCTCGGAGTCCCAGCCGCCGCCCACGATCATGTCTAGCCAGCCGTCGGCATTCAGGTCGGCCACCTCCACCGTGGAGGAGGGCTGGACCCGGAGCGAGGAATGCCGGCTCCGGCTGAAGGTGCCCTGGTCCGTTCCCCAGAAAATCTCCACCTGAGGACTGTCCACGTCGCAGAAAACCAGGTCCAAGAAACTGTCCTTGTTCAAGTCGGCGACGGTCGGGCTCTGGCTGATCAGGGTTTCGAGCTTCAGCTCGCTTCGCCGTGACCAGTCGTAGCCGGCGCTGCCGCCCCACAGGATAATGCCCTTCGGTTTCGGTTCTCTGTAGGCCGTGCCGGCGGATATCACCAGGTCGAGGTAGCCGTCCCGGTTCAGGTCGGCCGTGGCTGCGCCGTATCCCGAGGGGACGGACAGATCCTGGCTGTGCCCCTGGCTGTAACCCTGGTGTCCCCCCCAATAGATCCGGCCGGTGGGGAAGGCCACGTCCGCCCAGCCGTCCTGATCCAGATCGGCGATGGCCGGCGCCGACATGGAGAAAGGGAGCGTGGACAGGGCTGCCGGCGAATAGTGGTGGTTGGGGTTACCCCAATAGATGAGGGAGGGAATGGAGGTCTCGCTGCCGGTGTTGCGGTTGACCAGGACCAGGTCGGCATGGCCGTCGAGGTTCAAGTCGTCGGCCTGCAGGCTGACCGCGCCGAAACCCTGCAGTTCCAGACGATGGGCGGCGTCGAAGCCCTCGGGACCGTTCCAGTAGATGTAAGAGTTGACGTCGAAGGTGCGGCCGTCCTGTTCGTTGGCGAAGGCCAGGTCGACCCACCCGTCACCATTGAAGTCCCGGAAGGCGGCCGCCGCCGCATGCAGGGTGGGAAGCTTCAGCATTCCCTGGGCGGATGGGCCGGTCGAGGTTCCCCAATAGACGTAGGAGAACTCCCCCTTCTGGTTGGGAACGACCAGGTCGGCAAATCCATCCCGGTTGAAGTCGGTCACGCCGAGGGTGGTTGCGCCCTGGGTGGGGAAATGGCGCCAGGGTTTGTCCTCGAAACCCTCGGCGTTGCCCCGGCGGACTTCGGCCCGGTTGTCCCGGTGGGTCACTGCCAGGTCCAGGGAACCGTCGCCGTTCAGGTCGGCCAGCTCGGCCCCCGTCAGATCTCCCCAGTGGTGGATTTGGCGGCGGGACTCCGAAAACCCCTCGGCGCCTCCCCAATAGAGGTAAAGACTCTTCTCCTTGGCGTTGTTGTTGAGGAAAAGCAGTTCCGGGTAGCCGTCGCCGTTCAGGTCTTCCGCCTCGCAATCCACGGCGCTGATGCTGGGGATGGAGCTTCTGCGCTCGGTGGAGAACCCGGTGGGGCCGTTCCAGTAAATGTAGGATTCCAGATGGTGGGCGTGTCCGTGGCGCTCACCTCCCTCGGTGCCGTTGTTGGCGAAGGCCAGGTCCAGGTAGCCGTCCCGGTTGAAATCGGCGGCTTCCACGTCGGAGGCCATCAGGGTGGGCAGTTCGGTCCGCCGGTCCGTCCCGTATCCCTCGGGGCTTCCCCAGTAGATCAGGGCCTGCATGTGGACCGAGTAGTTGTGGATGAAGTTGCAGAAGACGATCTCCAGGTAGCCATCCCCGTTGAGATCGGCCAGCAGAGAGGGTCCTCCTCCATCGGTGGGGAGCCGGGTGACGCCGCCGTCCCGGGCGCGGATTTCCCGCAAGAGCTTGCCCAGCGGCTGCTGGTCGGGCAGGGGCGGCAGAATCGACCGCGGTCCCTGCGCGGTCCCCCAGTAGATCAGGAGGTCTTCGTTCTCCAATTGGTTGTGGTCCTGGGCCACGAAGATGTCGAGGTAGCCGTCATTGTTCAGGTCCAGGGTGTGGATCATGCGCACCGAGCCCGAGCGGGTGACGTAGAGGTTGGCGCCGCCGTCCTCCAGCGTTCCGCCGGCGAAGTCGGCGAAGTCGGTATGGTGCAGCCAGGCTTGGTGGGACTCGCCCCCGGAGGTCGCTGGGGGCGACCAGAGAAAGATCAGGATGGCAACGCTCAGCAACAGTCTCATGGTTTTACGCTTCTTTCTTTGAATTTCATCCGGCCTCGGGTTGGAGGGATGCTATGGCATTTGGCGGAGAGGGGTCAAGGGGTACCGGGGGCCATGGCAGGGTGATCCCGCGCTACCAATCGCGGGACGGCGCCCTTTACAAAGATCCACAAAAATGAGACAAATGCCTGACCCTGCGGATGGTCCAACGGCTGACCGAACTCTTCACCGACCGAGGATTGGACAATGACCATTGCCGAACTGATCATGGAGGACGCACGAGCCCGCAACCTGCGCCATTTCTTTGGCATTCCCGGGGGTGGAAGCCCCCTGGACCTGATGGAGGCCGGCCGCAAGCTGGGCGTGGACTTCGTCAGCGTGAACCACGAGTCCTCGGCTGCCATCATGGCCGCCTATTACGGTCTGATGAAGGATACGGCCGGGCTGGCCCTGACCATTCGAGGGGTGGGGGCTGCCAACCTGGTGGGCGGCGCCGCCAACATTCACTTCGAACGGGCCCCGATGGTGGCGGTCTGCGAGACCTGTCCTCCCGCCACCGCCGGTTACGAGATGGTCCAGCACTGCGACCAGTTGAGCCTCTTCAGCGGCATTGAACGCTATAGCGAGACGCTTTCCACCGAGAATGCGCCGCTGGCGGTTCAGGAGGCCAGCTATCGCGCCACCGAGGGTCGGCCGGGGCCGGCTCTGCTCAACTTTCCCGCCGACCTGGGCAGTGCCGAGTGCGGTCCGCCACTCCCCCCGCGGGCGCACGCCCCGGCGCCGCCGGCGCCGGAGCATGAAATCGCGGCCTGCAGGGAGGTGCTTTCGAAGTGGCGCAAGCCCGTGGTCATTGCCGGGGCCGACGTGGTGCGGGACGATGCCACCGGGGAACTGCTCGCCTTGGTGGAGAACTTGGGAGCCGCGGTGCTGGTGACCATGGAAGCTCGCGGCGTCTTTCCCGAATCGCATGATCGCTGGGCCGGGGTCTTCGTGGGCATTTACTCTCCGGGAATCATCGAGTCCAGAGCCTTTGAGAAAACGGACGGGGTGTTGCTGCTGGGTGTGGATGCCCTCATGACCCACGGACCCTGGAAAAGCGACTTGCCCACGGTGGAGGTGCTCAGCAGTCCCGAGTATCGATCCCTTTCCCAGCAGCCCAGGGTCCGGGTCAACGGTAACCTCAAGAGTGTGCTGCCGGCCCTGGCGCCGCAGGCGCGCGCCGGCTTCGAGGGCCGGGAGGTCCAGGCGCTGCGCCAGGAGGTCTTGCCCGCCTTCAAGCGGCCCGGCCAAGCCAGGTTGGCGGCCCAGGACGTTATCGAGATCTGCCGGAAGGTGCTGCCGTCGGATGGAGTCCTCATTTCCGAGACCGGAGTCTTCATCTGCATGCTGGAGCATATCTGGCTGGCGGACCAGCCGGGGACCTACTACGGGACCTCGGGAGGGCGCACCATGGGACTGACCCTGCCGGCCATCTGCGGCGCCCGCCTGGCCGATCCCGAAAGGCCCATGATCGGGCTGGGCGCCGACGGCAGTCTCCTGATGCGCCTGGGAGAGCTGGAAGTGCTGGCCCGCACCGGGGGCACGGTGCCGTTGGTGATCGTGAACGATCGGGCCCTTGGGACCATGAAAGCCCGCCAGAAAATTCGCAGCCTGCCCGACTACGCGCTGGATCTGCATCCGGTGGAGTTTGCCGACGTGGCCAGGGCTTGCGGGCTGAAGGCGGCCACCGTGGACACGCCGGAGGATTTCGAGCGGGAGCTGCGGGCCGCCATGACCGCCGGGTGCGGGACGCTCATCGACGCCAGGGTGGACCCGGAGATCTACCAGGACAGCTTCGGCCGCACCGTGGGGATGGGTTGACAGGAGGGTGGACGAAGGTATGCCGCGGCCAGCCGCTCGTTCGCGGGGGTTCTCCCCTCAGCACACTCGATTCCGTCCGGAGTTCCTCGACTTCCGGCGGGGAATTCGGGTTGGGAATCTGGATGACGACGAACGCATCACCCGCATTCTGAAGGTTGCCCTGGAGGCCAGATACCGGCAGTCCTTCGTCACCGAGCGCTGGGGCCGCGGGGTCTACTGGCAGTGGATCGGCTTCCTGGCCAAGGCCAATCGAGCCGTCAAGCCGCTCTCCTCCAAGGTCAGCTTCGGGTGCGCCAAGTTCTTCCTCATGATCGATTCCGGTGAGCAACGCTTCAAGTGCGGGCTGCAGGTGGAGCGGGGCTTCCTGAAGGCTCCCCCCGGTCAGGAGCGCTTCGAGTTGAGGGACGATTGGGACTGGCACCGGCTGATGCAGGCGCTCAAGCCCAAGGGGGCCATGGAGCGGGAGCTGAAGCGGCTGGTGATTCGGGAAGGCTTTCGGGTGCAGGCCGGCGGTTGGCGCTCCGATCTGTTTCACTACTCCAAAACGACCCTTCCCACGGTTTCCCGCTTGCGCGCCGCCCTGGAGCAGGCGCCGGGAGACGGCTGGGCCGGGTTCCTGCTCTATTTCCCCATGGACGAGGATGCCGTGCGGGGCACTTCCGGAACCGACCTGGTGGAATCCATGCTGGCTATCTTCGAGGAGGTGACTCCGGCCATGCGGTTGTGCACCCAGACACCGCTTTGACCCAGCCATCAATCAAGGGAGATCCATGCAAACTCCAATCGACTCCTCTCAATTTCGCAGGATCATGTCGCGCTTCGCCACCGGGGTCACCGTGGTCACCACCCGGTCGGGCCAGGAAGTCCATGGGCTCACCTGCAACGCCTTCTGCTCCATCTCGCTGGACCCCTGCACGGTCATGGTGAGCGTGGCCAAGGACGCCCGTTCCTGGCCCCTGATCGAGCGGAGCCGGCTCTTTGCCGTCAACGTGTTGAGCGAAGACCAGTCCTTCATCTCCGATCGCTTTGCCGGACGTCACCGGGACAAGGACGACAACCGCTTCGAGGGCATCGAGTGGACCACGGCGACAACCGGAGCGCCGATCCTGGGCGGGACCCAGGGATATCTGGACTGCCGGGTGACCCAGGCTTACGACGGCGGAACCCACACGCTCTTCCTGGGGGAGGTGGTTGCCTTGAACCTGGACGATTCCCGGCCCCCTCTGGTCTTCTACGGATCGCGCTACATGGGGATCGACGGCCTCAAGGCGCTGTGAGCTAGCCCGCATTTCTCAGTGCGCCATGGAAAGGCGCCTTCTTCCAACGGGTGCGAAACCCGTCCAACAACTGTCGCTCCGGTTGGTAGCAGCCAGGGCGGATCATGGAGGTAACGATATGGTCTGAAGCCCTCTGGTGTCAAAGGGCCGCTTAAGGCGGTTCAGCGAGCATGCGGGCCGGAACGCGAGTGAACGTCGAGCAGGCCTCGAAACGGGCAATGCGGGGGTCGACCCACCTGAGAAATGGGGAAGGCCGAAGACGGAGGGGGAAGCGAGCGACGCGGGCACCCCTTTGGACCCGCCGGGGTAGTGGCGCTGGCACGCATGGAAGGGGAAGAAGGCAGCAACATGGGAAGCCCTGTGGGTGGTGAGGCACGCACCGAACCGGAAGCTCGCGAGAGTCAGTCTAGGCCGACAGGGTGGCGGAGAGGCCTGTAGTACCGGAGAAGCCGGGTAATACCGGTGGAGGGAAGGGGCCTCAGGTGAGGAGCGGTGACCGAAGGGGGAAGGGTCCCGGGAGTGGCGAAAGCCTGAAACCCCGACCAAAAAAGGGCCGGAGACTCCGGAAGCATCACATGCAAAAGTGAAAGGGTCGTCGGAGGAGGACGGCGTCGTCAGGGCATCAACAGGCCTGGCGGCAACCCGGGAGCGGAAGTGGATGGAGTGGGGACGGGTGCCAATCCCATAGGAGTCGTCCACGGATGCGAGCGGGGACCTGTGTGCGAGACGCATGATCCCACTGGAGAGCCGAGATGCGGGAAAACCGCACGTCCGGTTCGGAGAGCGGGGACTGGAAACGTGATAAGGGAGCCGGACTGAGGCCCGAAGCGAAAGCGACGGAATAGCCACCGGACCCTATAGTCAACGCGCCAGTCCTCGACTCTACCCAGGTCGCTGGTGCCATGACGAAAAGTAGTTTATCTTCAGTACTTTGATTGGCTCCCTGGTAAGGGCTTGCGGGTAACAGACGGCGCTGGGCATGCCCTGGCTTGTCTTTTTCCGTTCAGCGCGCACATGCTCCCTCGCGCGTAGTGACCGCTACGCTCTTCGGTCGCGAGCACGCGCTGAAGGGAAAAATCCTGCGCCATGTTCATGCCCCCTGGTGAGAAATGCGGGCTAGAAGAGCCCCACCACCCTTCCTTCTTCATCCAGATCGATCTCATTGGCCGCCGGACGTCTGGGGAGACCCGGCATGGTCAGGATGTCACCGCAGATGACCACCAGGAATTCGGCTCCGGTGGCCAGCCGCACATCCTTGACCGGCAGGACGTGCCCCGAGGGGGCGCCTCTCAGCAGAGGGTCGGTGGAGAATGAATACTGGGTCTTGGCGATGCAGACCGGATAGTGTCCGAATCCTTCCTTCTGATAGCGGCGGATCCTGGCCCGTATCCGGGAGTCGGCGACCACCTCGGAGGCGCCGTAGATCCGGGTGGCCACCTTGGTGATCTTTTCCCACAGAGAGTCCTTCTCATCGTAGACGAATTTGAAGTTGGCTCGGGTGGTGGCGATGGTTTCCACCACCGTTTGGGCCAGGTCCAGGGAGCCTTGGCTGCCCCGGGCCCAGTGGTCGCAGGCCACCACCGGGACCGAGTGGTGTGCCATGCGGTCTTTGAGGAGTGCGATCTCTGCCGGGGTGTCGTGGCTGAATCCATTGATGGCCACCACGCAGGGAAGGCCATAGTGGTTGCGTATGTTGTTCAGGTGCCGTTCCAGGTTGGGGATCCCTCTTTCCAGGCTCTCCAGGTCTTCACGCTCCAGGGAGTTCTTGTCGGCTCCCCCGTGGTACTTGAGCGCGCGCAGGGTGGCCACCAGCACCACCAGGTCGGGGCGGAGCCCGGCCTTGCGACATTTGATATCGAAAAATTTCTCCGCGCCCAGATCGGCTCCGAATCCGGCCTCGGTCACCAGGTAGTCGGCAAGCCCCAACCCGGTGAGGGTGGCGATCACGGAGTTGCAGCCGTGGGCGATATTGGCGAAGGGGCCTCCATGCACCAGGGCCAGGTTGTTTTCCAGCGTCTGGACCAGGTTGGGCTTGATGGCCTCCTTGAGCAGCACGGCCATGGCTCCATGGGCATCCAGGTCGCTGGCCCGGATGGGTTCCCGGGTACGGCTGTAGCCGACGGTGATGTTGCCCAACCGCTGCTTGAGTTCCTGCAGTGAACGGGAAAGGCAGAGAATGGCCATCACTTCCGAGGCCGCCACGATTTCAAAGCCGCCTTCCCTGGGATAGCTGTTGCCCAGGCCTCCCAGACCCAGGACGATTCGACGCAGTGCCCGATCGTTCAGGTCGACCACCCGATTCCAGGTCACCCGCCGGAGATCCAGGTCCAAGCGGTTTCCCTGGTGGATGTGGTTGTCCATCATCGCGGCCAGAAGATTGTGCGCCAGGCCCAGGGCGTGAAAGTCGCCGGTGAAGTGCAGGTTGATGTCTTCCATGGGAACCACCTGGGCCATCCCGCCTCCGGCGGCGCCTCCCTTCATGCCGAAACAGGGGCCCAGGGAGGGTTCTCGCAGACAGATCAAGGCCTTCTTGCCCAGGCGGTTGAGCGCGTCTCCCAACCCCACCACGGTGGTGGTCTTGCCTTCTCCGGCCGGAGTGGGAGAAATGGCGGTCACCAGGATGAGTTTCCCTTGTCCCCGTCGTTCCGAGTTCAAGGTGGCCGGCGACAGCTTGGCCTTGTAGTGGCCGTAGGGTTCAAGGTGGTCCACCGGAATCCGGAACTTTTCCCTGGCCAGGTCCACCACATTTATCAGTTTGGCTCGGCGGGCGATCTCGAGGTCGGTTTGCACTGGCGGCGGTCCTCCACTCCGATCCGGGAAGGCTCGATATGCCTTTGGATCGGGGCTCAACGGTTTGGGACAAGCGGCCGCACCCGGGGCTCGCTTAACGGCGTCCGGAACGGAGAGTGGCCGGCGTCTCCCGGTAAACCAGGTTTCCGTTCCCGGAACAGCGCACCGTGCCATAATACGGAAATTCGCCGGTTGCTTCAATTCCAGGAGGTTGCCCTGTGCCCAGCGTCATGATCTTCATCCAGTTTCTGCAAGACCCGAACGGCCCCCATGTGAGCCTGCTGAGGGAGGCCGGGCTGGAGGTCCGTTTCCCTCCCAGGCCGGACATCTCGGACGAGAAGGAAACCATCCGGGTGCTGCAGGGGATCTCGGCCACCATCGCCGGGGGAGAGCCCTACAGCCGGCCGGTAATGGCCGCACTGCCGGATTTGAGAGTGATCTCCCGCTGGGGGGTGGGTGTCGACCGCATCGACATGGAGGCGGTGACCCGTGGCAACGTGGCGGTCACCATCACCCCCACCACCAACTACGAGGCAGTGGCCGAACATGCGGTGGCGCTGCTGTTGGCAACGAGTCGTTTTCTGGTTCAGAGGAACGACGAAATCCACCGGGGTCTTTGGAAGCGGAAGTGTTCGCTGCCCCTTCGGGAAAAGACGCTGGGCGTGATCGGATTGGGGCGTATCGGCCGGAGCGTGGCCGTGCGGGCCAAGGCCTTCCGGATGCGGCTGCTGGCCCACGAGGCCTTTCCGGACCGGGACTTCGCTCGGAAACACGACATCGAGCTGGTGGATTTGGACACCCTGCTGGCGTGTTCCGACTACGTCAGCCTGCACGTGCCCCTGACAGAGGAGACCCGCGGCCTGATCAACCGGCAGACGATTTCACGGATGAAACAGGGAGCCCTCCTGGTCAACACCTCCCGCGGTGGTCTGGTGGTCGAGGAGGACCTGGTGGATGCATTGAAGAGCGGTCGGCTGGGCGGGGCCGGACTGGACGTCTTTGTGCAAGAGCCCATCCAGAGGGACCATCCCTTGCTGGAACTGGACAACGTCCTGGTCAGCGATCACACGGCCGGCATCGACACCCGCTCGGTGGAGGACATGGCCGTGGAGGCAGCCCGGAACATCGTGGAGCTTTACCGCGGGGGATGGCCGGCCTCGGCGGTGGCCAATCCCGCCGTGCGTGAAACCTGGAAGTGGTAAGGCCGTCCAGAGGACACCAATATCCGCCAAGGGAGCCGGCGCCGAGACAAAAGAGATATCCACGAAGGGACACGTAGGACGACGAAGGGGCACGAAGAACGACCAAAATTGCTGATCTGAGAGCTCACTCCGCAGCAGCGTTCCGGGCCAGGGAGGCGCGGATGATCTCCCGGTCGTTGCGGGCGAAGATGTGCCGGTTGGCGTAGGCGGGGTGGGACCAGTTGACGGCGCCGGCCTGGCGCCGCCCAATCCCCATGCGGGAGGTGGGAGCGATCAGATGGGTCCGGTCGATCTCCTGGTAGCCTGAAGGCGACAGCCTGGCGATGATCAGCTCGCCCCGGTCGTTGGAAATGAAGTATCGGTCCCCGTGGCGGACCAGAAAGGCCGTGGCCCAGCGAGCCTTTTCCCCGGTCACCGCCAGCGTCTCCCACAGCCGTTGGCCGGTGGCGGCGCTCAGACCCCTGAGGTGTCCATAGCTACAGACCCCATAGAGGGTGTCCCCGTCGATCACCGGCGTGCTGATGAGGGAGTGAAGCGTGTCGGTATCGATCTCGCTGTCGCTCTTGCCGCGCCAGATCAGTTGGGCCGTCGGGGACTGCCGATCCAGATCCAGCATCATGGATCCGTTCACGAAGGCGCTGACCAGCAATCGCGAGCCACTGAACACGGGGGTGGCCACCGAAAGGCCCTTGTCCGACCGAAAGGGCTGCTGCCAGAGGAGCTCGCCGGTTCGGGGAGCGAGGGCGCTCACCGCCTTGGGATGCCAGACGATCAGTTGACGGCGTCCGCCGGCTGAGATGAGGATCGGGGGGGCGTAACCGGGTTCCGAGTCCGAAGGCAGCGCCCGCCAGAGCTCCCGGCCGGTCTGCTTGTCGAAGGCTACCACCTTGGCTCCCTCCCGCCCACCCACCAGGGCAATCAGGCGAGGGCCGTCCACCAGGGGAGCACCCACCATGCCCCAGACGGGGACCTCGGTTCCATAATCCCGCACGAAGTCCTTTTGCCACAGGATCTCGCCGCTGTCGGTACGGAGGCAATAGAGCGCCCCCTTGGCTCCCAGGACGTAGACTCGACTGCCGTCTACGGTGGGAGTGGCCCGGGGACCGATGGCATAGCTTCCGGACAGCCCCGTGTAGTCGGCCTTCCAGGAGCGGCTCCAGAGTTGGCGACCGCTGGTCTCGTCCAGGGCCAGCAGGCGTTCGGTTCCCTTGCGGGCGGTTTCGGCCAGAAAATCCAGTACGAAGACGCGACCCTCGGCCACGGCGGGGCCGGCGTAGCCGCTGCCCAGAGGCTGCCGCCATTTCACCTGCAGGCCCGACGGGGGAAATCGCTGCAGAATGCCGTCTTCGCGCCAGACTCCCCCTCGTCCCTCGCCCCGCCATTCGGGCCAGTCGGCGGCCCAGCTCGGAGCAATCAGCCAGGTCGCCAGCAGGAGCAGGGCGGAACCGGACCTTTGGAAAGGGAAGGGAACTCTCATGGTGTCTTGCATGGACTCTTGCCGGAGGCGCGGGGACGAATTTCAGCGCATATGCCAGGGTATGGTCAGGGGCTTGGCGCCGTTCAGCTCGGCGTACCCGATCCCCGTGGTCCCCTTGGGGTCGGGGCCGAAGTAGCGGTCGTCCAGGGGATCGGCGGCCGGCTGAAAGCGAATGTCACAGGAGAGCCGCACCCGCCCGGCCTGCGACCGGTTGTCCAGGGAGCCGTGCAGGGTGTGCATGCCGAAGGCTACCAGATCTCCCGGGCCGAAATCGGCGGTCAGGAGCTTGACCTGACGCTGCCGGGCCAGCTCCACCGGGTGGGGGTCCACCATCACTTTGGGTGAAGAGGTGGAGTTGTAGTCGATGGCGCGAGCCCTTTCGATCAGGTCCGAGAACCGATTGGAGCCCTCGACCACCACCAGCGGACCCTCCTCGACGGTCACTTCGCCCAGGGCCAGCCACACGGTGTGAACCCGCTGCGAGCCCCTGGCAAAGAAGGGATGGTCGTAGTGAAGGCCGGTGGAGCGGCCAGGGACGGCCACCCGGAGGAAGATGTAGTCCTGGGGCCTGCTGGGCGCTCCCAGCACCCGGTCCATGATCCCGCGAAGCTGCCCGCCGTGGGTCACTTGCCGAATCGCCGGGCCTTCGCTGACCGACTTCCAGAAGGCGCCCAGTCCCTCCGGCCGCTCCTGCCTCCGGCTGGTCCCGGTAAAGATGCCCTCGATGGCCGGAGGATGGATCTCGCCCACCTCCACCAGGGCTTCCAGGATCTCCTGGCGCGCGGCCATTACCTGCTCGTAGTCCAGCGCCTGTCGCAGCAGCAGGTATCCCTCGTTCCGGAGCCGCCGCTGCAGCTCGGTGGGATCGTCCAGGCAGGAAGAACTGTCGCTCAGCTCGCCAACGATTTCGGGGGGAATTTCCTGTTCCTGGACCACACACTCTGGCATTGGGGGCACCTCTTCGTTTCGTGGGAGGGCAATTGTATCCGGAAACCCCGGAGAGAGAAAGCAGAACCGCCGATGCTTCCCGCCGGCCATTGCGGGTATGGCTTCTCCCGGGGTATGCTGGTGTCTCAAGGTTGATGGCGGTTTTTCCATCGCGGCCTGATTCCAGGGAGATTTGGCGATGTTTGACAGAGGCTCAAGGTCCGGTCCCCAAGTGCCGCCGGCACGGTGGTCCGGACCGGCCATCGGCGCGGCGAGGTCGGGGTTGCTGTCCTGGGTGGGTGCATTTCTGCTCGCCCTGACGGGCGCCGCCCATGTCGGGGCTGAGGATCGGCAGCCGGGGTTGGCTCCGGCGGAACTGTCGGGGATGCAGTTCAGCCTCGACGGGATGAGCTCGGAGGGAATCCGTGAGGGCCACACGTTGCTCTTCCGCGACCAGGTGGAGTTCAATGCCAGCAGGACCGTGGCGGAGGACGCTCGCCTGGACGATTCCGGGAGCTACGCCTACCGGAGGACAGGGCCAGACACGGCAACCCTGACAACCACCTCCGCAGATCCCGGTCGGGAGACCTGCAGCACCCTCCTCAACTTCACTTCGGCCACCACCGGCATCTACACGAGTTGGTGCCATCAGGGCGTCAGCAGCACCGGGCAGTTTCAACTGGCGGTAGAGGACCCCTTCTGTGCTTCCCTATGGGACGGCTTGCCCTGCGCCAGCGTGGCCAATTTGCCCCAGGTCTACCTGGGGCCGGTGGCGGAAAGCACCGCCACCACCGAAGTCGTCATCGCCAACAGCGATCCCAATCCCAGCTCCTGCGAGGTTGCCCTGCTGTTTCACCAGGGCACTTCAGAGGGTTCGGCAGTATCGTTCAACGGCCAGCCCATGGACCGGAACCTCTTCCAGGCCGCCATTCCCAGGGAAGGCGCCGAGATCGTGACCTTGACCGCTCCCGAGGCGCAGGACCTGGTGACCGGAGCTGTCTATGTGTACGCCAGATCTCCCTGTACGGCTGCATCCCTGCAAGTCCAGGGACGTTCCCTGATCGAGAACCGAAATAATGGCGAGATCGAGGAACTGGTGTCGGTCGCCGGCCAGGCCCCCCGGGACTGGCTGGGGGATGGGGATTGCCGGGTCCTGACCGGTGTTTTCGGCAACGGGCGCAACCTCCGCCTGGCCTCGGTCACCAGTCAGCCCGGAAGCGCCGCTCCCGCCGGCGCCGCGCTTCGGTTCCGCGCCTTCGACCTGAACGGGAAGCTCACCGGCAACGCCACCAGCCTGGCTGTTTCCGGGTCCCGGCATTCCTCCGAGCCCTGGGAATTCTCCGAACCCCGGATCATCGAAATGTGTCTGGAAATTCCGGGGACCAGCAACTTTCGGACCGCCCTCATGGCTTTCGCCTCCAAGACGACCGGCCGAAAAACCCAGATGACCGAGGCGAGCTTCGCGGACGCCTACCGTGTGGGAGACCTCACCGCCTGGTCGGCCGCCGCTTCCGGTGGGAATTGAATGGGAAGGGAATGCTCCCTCACTCCCCATCCGCCTCGCCGGCCAACCGTTCGTAGACGCGCCTGGCCTGATCGAACTGCCCCAGAACGTGGTTTTTCTCAGCCGATGATCTCCAATCCGGCCACTCCGCCGCCTGCTGCTTCAACCGGTCGATCCATCGCATGAAGTACTCGGCCGAACGCCGGCTGCGAATCTTGCCGTTGCCGACGTAGACCCGGATGGCATTGGTGGAAGCCATGGGGTAGCCGGTCTCCAGGGGACGGGAACGGCGGGGTCCGGTGGCCGTCAGGCTGAACCATCCGCTTTTCCTCACCTCGATCGCCTCCTCGATGGAAACCTCCGACTGCCCTTCGGTGAGAGAGAACTCCTTGAGCACCTCGCCGTTGCGATAGAGGGTCACCCTTTCCAGGGGGGCGATGGACCGGACCCTGGCCCGCAGACGGATGGTTCCGCCTTCCTCCGGCAGTTCCATTTTTTCCCCGGGAATCCGGTCGCCGATGCGAAAGTCCAGCAGCGGACCGCTGCTGAAGAAGGTCCTTCCCTGCCGGACAGACTCGATCCAGGATTGAGCCGTCAGCTTGCCCTTCAGGTGGGCGTAGGTGCGGACGGCCCCCGGCAGGCTGGATCGGTGCAGGTCGGTAATGGCGTCCTCGCCCCCCACCGGCGTGATGCCCAGGTCGTTGTTCAACGTGTGGTGCCAGACGCGCAGGGTGGCCGAGTTGGGCGAGGACCACTCCAGGGTGTCGACTGTGCCCAGGGCCGCATCCACCGGGAATGTCCTGGCGTGGGTCAGACCCTTTTCCAGGGGATCGGTCTCGCCGCCATAGGCGTGGACGTATCCGACCAGGGCCCCTTGAGCCCTGGCCTTGCGAAACATGTCGGTGTTGCTGGGATAGAGGCTCTCGATGCCGGTGCCTTCGTAGCCGGTGGTGAAGGGCGAGATGAGATGGTCTCGAAGTCCCAGCAGCGAGACGTGGCCGTGAAAGGGGGGGCGGTACTCCTCTCCCACGATCACCACCAGGTCGGGATCCGACATGGAGACCGGGTGTTCGATCCGGTTGGGAACGAAAGCGTCCCAGTCCAGGATGCGGTTGTCCTTGTTGGCGATCAGCTCGCAGACCACATCCTGATCCTCGGCTCTGGCCAGGAACATCAGGTTCTCCAGCGTATTCCGCAGGTTTCCGCCGTAGTTCATGTGTACGTGGGTGGATCCGCTGAACCATCCCCGCGCGGCCATATCGACCATCGGCGACAGCACCAGGCTGACCCGGGAGACCTCGCCGGCCCGGATCTCCACCTCCTGCCGGGCGGGCCGGTACTCCAGCCCCTTGACCGCCTCGAGAGTCATTTTCCCCGGCGGCAGGGTCATCTCGAATTCTCCGCCGGTATGGAAGAGAGGCTCTCCCGAGATGCTGATGCGAGCGTAGCTGTCTCCGGGGGGGTAGAGCTTTCCGTCAGCCGCTTTCGCGTAGATCCGGGCAGCCGTCCGGCGGCCGGTGCTCCGGTCCCGCACCTCCCCCCGGAGGATGCCCATGGGGCGCTTCCAGTGGTATTCCCGAGGCTGCACCCTCTCCTTGCGGCCGCCGTAGGTCTCCATCAGCCACAACTGGGGTAAACCGGGGCCGGATGGAAACGGGGGCTGGTTTGAGATGTAGGCGATCCGCTCTCCGTCCGGGGACCAGCGGGGATGGAAGTGGTCGTAAGCGCCGAAGGTCAGCTTGTAGGGCGCCCCGCCGGTGACGGGGAGCACGTAGAGGTGGTTGAACTGGTCGGCAGCCCCGCCGGTGGAGGAGTAGACAAAGCGCTTTCCGTCGGGAGAGAGGTGGGGGCGGGTGCGGTAGAGGCTCTGCTCGTTCAGGACGGGCTCGGCATTGTCCATGCCCGGCCGGTCGATCGGCATGCGCCACACGTGTCCCGATCCCAGGGGGACGCCCCGGTTGGAAAGCAGGAGCAGCTCTTTTCCGTCCGGGCTCCAGGCGGGTTGAATGTGCATGTCCCATTCCCCGAAGTAGAGGCGCGTTTTCCCGTAGGAATGGTCCCGGGTGAGCGCGGTGGCCGGCCCGGCCCAGCGCCCCTCCCGGATGGGACGCACGTAGATGTTGAAGTACCCGCTGGGTTCGGTGGAGACGTAGGCCAGCCGGTCTCCCTCGGGGGAAAACACCGGATCGGCGTAGAGGTGGGCGTCGTCGGTCAGGGTGTGGGAAAGCCCCGTTTCCAGGTTCAGGATCTGAAGCTGGATGGTGCGGCCCCCGTGATCGGCGGTGTAGACGATCCACCTGCCGTCCGGGGACCAGTCGGGAGACGAGTGATAGTGCCTATCGTAGGTCAGTTCAAAGGCTTCCGAGCTCGCCAGGTCGATCCGCCAGATGGAGCCCTGAAGGCCGACCGCGATCTGCTGGCCGTCGGGAGACCAGGCGGGGGCCCAAGCCGTGGACGAAGGCGCCGGCGGGAGGTAGTAGTTGTGCATGTAGCCACCGCCTTGCCTGGCGGCGGAATAGGTCCCGCCGGGCCGGGGCGTAGCTTGCCGAGCTGCGTCCGGGGTTTGAGGGGAGCGGGAGCAGCCGGTAGAGGCCAGTCCTCCCAGGGCCAGCAACAAGACCCAGAAGAGATGAGACAACCGAGGTGCCGGGTTCATGATCGAGCCTTTCTTTTCGATCCTGATTGAATCCGGCCAGTCTATTACAACCGTTTCCGACTGCGGCCGCTTTTTACCGGGGTCGCGCCCGCCGAGGCCGCGGGCTTGTCTTGCCTGAAACAACCGAAAAAAGACAAAAGACAAAAGACAAAAGACTTATCCACGAAGGAGCACGAAGAACGACGAAGGGGCACTAAGGCGCTGAGGTTGGCCGCGACGGGGTACCAAGTTCGCGAAGGGATGGTCGATTTCCGATTGTTTCACTCTCGTATGATCCGCACGGCAGGGCGGGGGCCCGGCTTGTCTGAAACAACCGAAAAAGAGTGATCCACGAAGACACACGAAGGACAACGAAGGACACAAGGGACAAAGAGGATTTGTCCGCGAAGAAGCCACAAGGACCGCGACGGAGCCAGTGGGGGGGCTTCCGACCCCATCGTGATTTAAAGAGATCATTAACATCGATGCACGGGATTCACAGGATTCTTCAGGAAATGGCTGGCTTCTAATGCCGGGAATCCGCAAGTCCGCACCGGATCTTCGCCCGAGTTGGCTTCTGGTGCAGGAAGCTCTCGTCCTGTCAATCTTGTGCATCCTGTGCATCCATGTTCAATTCTTAGTCCTTCTCGATTGATCTTCCCCGTGGCGGGTCTTGGCCGTGCCCAACGCCCCGATTCCCAGTCAGCGTCCCGTGCAGCGGCCTCTGGTCCTATTAATCCTGTCTCTTTCCAAAACGCAAACAGCTGGCTGTTTCTCCTCTGAATGATCCGCCTGGCACGGCGGGGGCCCGGCTTGTCTGAAACAACCGACAAAAGACAAAGAAAAAGACTTATCCACGAAGGGGCACGAAGAACGACGAAGGGGCACTAAGGCGCTGAGGTTGGCCGCGACGGGGTACCAAGTTCGCGAAGGGTTGATCGATTTCTGATTGTTTCACTCTATGTATGATCCGCACACCAGGGCGGGGGCCCGGCTTGCCTGAAACAACCCTGTTTCACCCTCGGATGATCTGCCCGACAGGGCAGGGGCCTCGCTTGTCTGAAACAAAGGAAAAAAGACAAAAGAAAAAGAGGAACCCACGAAGGGGCACGAAGGACCACGAAGGGACACGAAGGCGCTGAGGTTAACCGCGACGGGGTGCCAAGGTCACGAAGGGATGATCGTTTTCCGATTGTTTCACCCTTGTTTGATCCGCCCCGGGGTAGGGTGGCGGGGCCGGGCTCGCGGACAAACGGGAGTTTTCCAAAGGGCGCCGGTCGGCTTTCAGAGAAGTCGCCCGCCGGATACGCTCCATCGCACCATCGGGACGACCCACCCGGGAGTGCGGGCGGGACGCCCACGCTCCCGGGTGGGCATTCTCCCCTGACGCCGTGACACCAACGCCACAATAGTGCAGAAGCACCCGGGATCCGCTCCAAAATGACGTCAAAGCCGCGCCTCAGATTCTGCACCCTTGCCACGATCACACCCCCGGTAAGAGATGCGGGCTCGCCAAACGGCGCCCGGTTCCCGGCGTTTTCCGGTTGGCCTGATGGAAGGTCTGGGATATCTTCAAGGCAGCCGGGGACAGTGGCGGTGGGTTGGGGAGGCGACATGATCCTGAGAGCCTGGATGCGTTCGAGCCTGATGCGGGGTCTGGCGTGCGGGGCGCTGACTGCCTTGGCAGCGCTTCCGCTTTGGATGGGGAGTGAAACCGGTCCAACCGAGGCTGCTCTGTCTTCCGCCATTGCGGGCATTCCGGGGACCGGACCGGCGGCTTCGTCAAGGGCCGAGGGATGGACCGACTTCAGGGGGCCGAGGCGCGACGGCCACTATCGGGAAACCGCTATCCGCACCCGTTGGCCCGAGCAGGGCTTGAACCCCCTCTGGCGTCGAACCGTCGGCGGCGGATATGCCTCCCTGGTTCTGGCCAAGGGTCGGGGCTTTACCATTGAGCAGCGCGGCGCGCAGGAAGTGGTAGCGGCTTATGATTTGCGGACGGGGGATGAGATCTGGACTCATTCCTGGGAGGCTGCTTTCGAGGAGTCCCTGGGCGGGGACGGGCCCCGGGCCACGCCCACCTGGCACCAGGGCCGGATCTTTGCGCAGGGAGCCACCGGAGAGTTGCGCTGTCTGGACGCTTCCGAGGGGCGATTGATCTGGTCTCGAAACATTCTGCAGGACAATAGGGCCAGGAACCTGACCTGGGGTGTGTCGGCCTCGCCCCTGATCGTGGAAGAAAAGGTCATTGTGCTGCCGGGAGGCTCCGGTGGCAGATCGGTGGCGGCCTACCACAAGGAGACGGGGAATGTCTTGTGGAAATCGCTGAGCGACAAGCAGGCCTACACCTCTCCCATGTGGGTTACCCTGGCCGGTCAACCCCAGCTTCTGATCGTGAGCGCCAAGCGGATGATGGGGCTCGCCGCCGAGGACGGATCGCTCCTGTGGGACTTCCCCTGGATCACCGACTATGACGTCAACGTCGCCCAACCGATCCTGTTGGGAGAGGACCGGGTCTTCATCTCGGCGGGCTATGGCCATGGCGCGGCGGTGGTGCAGGTGAACCGGACGTCCGGGGGATTTGCGGCGAGCGCCCTTTGGCAGAATCGCCGCATGAAGAACAAGTTCACCAGCTCTGTGCTGAAAGACGGATTTATCTACGGGTTGGACGAAGGCATCCTTGCCTGCGTCCAGGCCGGGACCGGGGAGCTCAGGTGGAAAGGCGGGCGCTACGGGCACGGGCAGCTTCTTCTGGCCGGGGACCACCTGATTGTCCTGACCGAGTCGGGCGACCTGGCGCTGGTCAAGGCCGATCCCGAGAGGCAGCAGGAGTTGGCCCGGTTTCCCGCGATTCAGGGCAAGACCTGGAATCACCCGGCCATGTCGGAAGGACTGCTTCTGGTCCGCAACTCGCGTGAGATGGCCTGCTTCGACCTGGCTTTGAGATAGCGTCATGGCCAAGGCCCGGTCCATTGTCGAGGCGCTGTGCAGGGCGGGTATCACCGACGTCGTGGGGCTCCCCGACAACAGTTCGGCGGCCCTGTTCGCCCTGCTGAAGGATGGCGGGGAACCGGTCATCCGCCGGGTCACCCGCGAAGGGGAGGCTTTCGCCATGGCCGCCGGGCTCTGGATGGGAGGCCGAGCCCCGGCCGTCCTGATTCAGAACACCGGCCTGCTGGAGAGCGGGGACAGCTTTCGCGGCACGGTCCTGCGCATGAGGATTCCCCTTCTCTGTCTGATCACCTTTCGGGGCTATGCCACGCTGGAACGCTTCGGACCCCTCCCGGAGAAGCCGGACGGGCGTCTGCTGAGCCGTCCCGACCTGGACTCGGCGGCGGTGCTTACCGAGCCCACCTTGCAGGCCTGGGGATTGCCCTTCGACTACCTCCATGGCGACCAGGACGTCGCCAAGGTCAACGCCTCGGTTGAGAGGGCCCATCGCCTGTCGACTCCGGTCGCCCTTCTGGTGACGCGGGAGATGACTTGAGATTGAGCTCGCCGTGAGCCGTTCCGCCCCCTTCCGACGCCCTCCCTTGCATCCTGCCTCCCGGGAGGCACCATGCCCGACAGCCTGAAAGTCACCCGCCAGAAGCGAAGCGGGTTTTTTACCGACTGCAGCCGGCAGGAGTTTGAGCGGCGCCTGGGACGGCTCCGGGAAGAGATGGAGCGGTTGGGAGTCGACGGACTGCTGCTGACCCAGCAGACCAACGTGCGTTATGCCACGGGATTTTATGAAGTGGGCTGGATCGTGCCCGCCTACTTCTACATGGCTTTCATTCCCAGAAGGGAGGACCTTCCTCCAGCCGTCTTCTGCCCCGAGGGATGCCAGATTCAGACAGAGGCCGCCTGGGTGGAGACAGTGATCCGATGGGACTTCCCGGTGGGATTCTATACCGGCCGCGTCGGCGACAGCCTGGTCCAGGCGACGGCCTCCTGGTTGCGGAAGCTGGGCCTGAGCCGGGCCCATATCGCCACAGAGCTGAGCGCCCACTTCCGCATGGGACTGTCGGTGGAATGCTTCGATCGCATTCGGGCGGCCTTGCCCGGGGTTCGCTGGGTCGATTGCGGGGACATCATGTGGGCCGTGCGCCGTATCAAGTCTCCGGAAGAGGTGCGGCGGTTGCGGGAGGCGTGCCGCATCTCCTGCCTGGGGGTGAAGGCCGGTTTCGAGGCTATAAGCGAGGGAGAGAGCGAACGGGACATTGCCAACATCATGTCGGCCCGGATGCACGCCGAGGGAGGCAGCCAGATCCACTTTCTGGCTCTCTACGCGGGGCCCGACAGGGCTCTGTGGGCCGATTCGACCCCTCGGCGGGAGATGGTCCTGGCTCGGGGAAGCCTGCTTCAGTTTGACGGTGGCTGCACCTACGACGGCTACTTCGCCGATTTCAAAAGGTTTGCCTGTCTGGGAGAGCCGACCGCCGATCAGCGCCACGGCTTTGAGATCGCCAAGGCCAGCGAACAGGCGGCCATCGAGGCAGTCAAGCCGGGCGCCATGTTGGGGGAAGTCTATGAGGCTTCCCAACAGGTTATTCGGGATGCGGGCTATCCCGACTTCGTGGACTGGTGCCAGTCCATGGGCTGGTCCGGCATCGGTCACAGTCTGGGACTCGACATCCATGAGATGCCGGGGATTTCCATCGGTAGCCGGACCCGGATCGAACCCAACATGGTGCTGTGCATTGAGCCCTTCTTCTATCACCAAGGCGGGTATCCCCTCTGGGAGGTGAGCAACAAGTACGGGCTGGAGGACGTGGTGCTGGTGACGGAAACCGGCCGTGAGGTCCTGACCCCGGAGTCGATCGTCAGCCGGGACATCTGGGTGGCCTGAGAGCTGCGCGCGGGGCGACGCAAGTGATTAGTGACCGGCCAGCCCCCGCCCTGCCGTGCGGATCATACGAGGGTAAAACAAGGAATCTTCATATCCTGCCGGGAATAAGGGCCATATCGTGCTAAACCGGTTTTCGACCAATTGAACATGGATGCACAGGATAGACAGGATAAACAGCCAGCCGTTTTCGTTTTGGAAATGAAGACGAACCATAAAAAGCACAAAGGTCACAAAACGAATTTCTTGATTTCGAGTCTTTACGATCCGAAGTTGATCCCCATGGCGCCGTGTTGACCGGATGTAGGCAGATAGCGTGGAACTCGTGCGACATGTTCGGGAGTCAACACCTTGCAAGACAAGGGGTGTCTTGTACCAGCGCTGCTTAGGGCGTACAATCGGTGCCACTTGCAACCACGATCAGGCTGTCGGAGGGAGATTGAACCATGCGAATCGTTCTCATAGCCATCACCGCGATCTGCCTTTGCGTGGCCTGGAACTGCGCCTCTGATCCGCCGCTGCCTTCCGAGACCGACACCCTCAAGCTGATTACGGAGGGGGTGTGGTTCCGGATGGGCGAGCGAGAGCATGGGCACTGCAACAACGTGGTCATTGATGTCGGGGAAGGCCTGCTTGTGGTGGATGCGAACTTCCCAAGCGGCGCCCAGGCGCTCATGGAGGACATCAAGCAGGTCACCACCAAGCCGGTCAGCTACGTGTTCGACACCCACCATCACGGGGACCATGCCTATGCCAACGCGGTCTGGACCCGGGCCGGCGCCACCACGCTCGCACATGTCGGGGTGGCCGAGGAGATGAAGCGCTATGAGCCCGCCCGCTGGCAGCAAGCGGCGCAGAGCCGTGAGGATGTGGCCGCGGTGGGCGAGGATACGGTGCAACTTCCGCAAAAGACATTCAGCCAGGTTCCGCACGTTCTGGAAGGGGCGAGCCGGCGGGTGGAGTTCCATCACTTCGGGTGGGCCCACACGCGAGGGGACGGCATGGTCTATCTGCCGTCAGAGAAGATCCTATGCACGGGCGACGCGATCGTGAACGGGCCCTTCAACTACACGGGCGACGGCAACACGGGCAACTGGCCCGATGTGGTCGGAAAGGCCCTGGAGCTGGGCTTCGAAACCATCCTTCCGGGTCACGGCTCCTCGGGAGGGCGAGAGGTTGCCGAAGGGCAGCGGCAGTTCATGCAGGAAATCAACGCTGCCGTCGAGAAGGCCTTCGAGGACAAGACGCCGTTGGAAGACCTGGTGACGCTGGAGGACGGAGCCGGGGTTGCGACGACCGTGAAGTTGTCGGACGAGGTCGGTAACTGGGTCGGCAAGCGGTTTGCGGAACAGGTGCGAGTGCGGTACGCGGAGCTCGCCGAGGGCAAGCCGCACGGAGAAATCCTGGGCGGACCATGACCTCTTCCCGGTTTCCAATGATTTCCCGCAGAAAGGTGATGGCAGGGATACCCGCGGCGCTGCTGCTCACGGGCTGTCGTCCCGGTACGCCCGAACGCCCCAAGATCGCCGCCCTGGTCACCGAATACCGCCGCCGGGCTCACGGCCAGCACATCGTGGACCGTTTCCTGGGCGGCTACGGCTGGGGGGGGCGATTTCACCGGCCCCCCATGGATGTGGTGTCGCTCTACGTGGACCAGGTCCGAGAGAGCGACCTCAGCCGCGACCGGGCCCGGCAATACCCCTCCATGAAGATCTATCCCACCATCGCCGAAGCCTTGACGCGGGGTGGAGACAGGCTGGCGGTGGACGGGGTTCTGCTGATCGGCGAGCACGGAAGCTACCCCCGGAACGAGAAGGGGCAGACCCTGTATCCGCGCTACGAGTTCTTCCGGCAGATCGTGGACGTCTTCCGGGCCAGCGGCCGCGGCGTACCGGTATTCAACGACAAGCATCTTTCCTGGAAATGGAAATGGGCCGAGGAGATGGTGGAAACGGCCAGGGAGCTGGACTTTGCCTTGATGGCCGGCTCCAGCATTCCGGTGGCCTGGCGCCTTCCTCCGTTGGAGATTCCCTCGGACGCCGAGGTGGAGGAGGCCATGGTGATCGGCGCCGGCGGCGGGGCGGACAGCTACGGCTTTCACGGGTTTGAGTCGATGCAGTGCATGGTCGAGCGGCGGCGGGGCGGGGAGACCGGGGTGGCGGCGCTGCAGGCAGTGCGCGGCCCCAGGGTGTGGGAGTCGCTGAAGGCGGGATCCTGGGACGGGGGAGGCTGGGATCCGGAGCTGTTCGAGGCCTGCCTTTGCCGCAGCCTGGCCCTGACCTCGACCCGGGAGGGCTTCGACCACAGCTACCCGCTCTTGGAGGAAATACCCGGGCTGGTCAAGGACCGGGTTACCGACTCCGGCCCTCAACTGGATCAGCCTCTGGCCTTTCGCTGCGAATATGCCGACGGGATGAAGGCCACGCTGCTCCTGTTGGAGGGACTCACCATGGGTTGGACTTTTGCGGCCCGTCTGAAAAACCCGCAACGACTGGTTTCCACACACTTTTACCTTCCGGTGAGCGGGTTGGGCGGGGGTGCGGAAGCCAACTTCTTCAGCCCCCTGGTGAACGGCATCGAGAAGATGTTTCTGACCGGCAGGGCAACCTACCCGGTAGAGCGGACACTGCTGACCAGCGGAATGACCGAAGCCGGAGTCGATTCCCTGTGGCGGGGCCAGCATCGAGTCGAAACGCCCCACCTGGCCCTTCGCTATCGACCCACTCCCGAACCCACCTATCGGAGACGTTCGTGACTGGCAGGCGCACTTTCCTGAATACCGCTTCGGCTGTCCCGATGGCCGGCTTGCCCAACCGAACCCGGCCAGGAGCCAAGAGATTGGCCATCCTGGCTTCCCGCTGGACTCCCGGCTCTCCGGCCCGTCAGGTCGCAGACCGCTTCCTGATCGGCTATCCACGGGAGGGCAGGTGGCGCCGGCCCGCCATGGATGTAGTGTCTCTCTACGTGGACCAGACTCCTGATGTGGACCAGAGCAGGGCGCGCGCCGCCGAGTTCGGCTTCAGGATCTATCCTTCGGTCGCGGAAACGCTCCGTTGCGGCAGGGACCGGCTGGCCGTGGACGGAGTGCTGATGCTTGCCGGTCAGGGTGCAGATTCGAGCCCCCGACCCTCGGGCTCCGACTTGCTCGAGCCGATGGTCAGGGTCTTCGAGGAAGACCACCGGGCGGTCCCGGTCTATTGGGACGAACCGATGGGACTGGCTCAGGCCCGCAAGATGGTGGAAGCCTCCCGGCAACTGGGGTTCCCGGTGCTAGGCGGATCCTCCTTGCCAATGACCTGGAGGCTGCCCCCTCTGGAGTTGCCGACGGGCTGTCGGGTTGAGCAGGCCCTGATGGTGGGCATCGGCTCTAGGCGCTCCGATCGCTATCGGGCTATTGAAACCCTGCAGGCCATGGTGGAGCGTCGCAGAGGCGGCGAAACCGGTGTGCGGTCGGTGCAAGCGGTGGCGGGTGAAGCGGTGTGGCGCGCCGGCAGCAGCGGTCGTTGGTCCCGGGAACTGCTGGAAGCAGCCGTGGCCCGATCCGACTCCCTGCAGGGAAAGACCTTGGAGGACGGACGCCCCCGGGATCTGGTCAAAAGCGGGGAATTGCCCCGGCTGGTCGAACATCCGGAAGCCTGCCTGGTGGACTATTCCGACGGACTGAGGGCTACAGTGCTGATGCTCAACGGAGCCGTGGGGGACTTCACTTTTGCGGCCCGCCTCCTCGACGTCTCTGAGGTTGCATCGACCCATTTCCTTCTCCCCCCGGAACCTAACCGTGCCGGCTCGGTCTGCCTGGCCGCCCGGATCGAGGACCTGATTCAATCCGGGCGAAGTCCGATTCGTCCGGAACGGGCCTGGATCGCCGCCGGCATCCTGGATCGTTGGATGAAATCCCAAAAAAAGGGAGGCCTCACTCTGGAGACTCCGGAACTGACGCTGGAGTACCGGCCCTTCGCCGAATCCTCTTTTTGTGGATCCTGATCGTGTTGACCAAGCAGGAATTGTTACAACCCCTGGCGTCGCTGAGGACGGACGAGGTGGTGGTGACCACCATGGGCGTGGTGCGGCCCTGGTCCAAGGTCTCGGACAGCCCGTTGGACTTCGCCTCGGCAGACAGCGCCATGGGCCACGTTGCCGATCTGGCTCTGGGCATTGCCCTGGCCCAGCCCCAGCGCAGGGTCATCTGCCTGAACGGTGACGGCAGCCTCTTGATGACTCTGGGCTCCCTGGCCACGGTAGTGGAAGCCGGAGCCCGCAACCTGATTCTCTTCACGGTTGAGAACCGGACTTATGAAATCACCGGAAATCAAGCCATTGCGGGCGCCGGCCGGGTGGACTTTGCCGGATTGGCCCGGGCGGCGGGTTTTGACAGGGCCTACGCTTTCGACGATCCGGAGCTCTATGCCCGGACCCTTCCCACGATTCTGCGGGAACCCGGTCCGGTGTTTGTG
This sequence comes from Candidatus Versatilivorator sp., assembly GCA_965207735.1. Taxonomy (GTDB): domain Bacteria; phylum Acidobacteriota; class Terriglobia; order Versatilivoradales; family Versatilivoraceae; genus Versatilivorator. The sequence goes on from OZ242296.1 coordinate 172,709, forward strand.
GCCGCGCGGGTCGAACCCGGATCCGAGGGTCCGCTTATCCGAAGCCGAAAGGGAGAGCCGGTGGCATACCTGCAACCGTCTCTGGCCGAGTCGGCCCACCGATTGAGGAAAGCGCTGATTTATTGTTAGCGACTTGACGGGCATCTCTGTTATTCTGATCGCTGGCGAAGGTTGGTTCTTTAATGGCCCGGCAACCTGTTTCGCCGGGCAGTGCTCCGGCAGTCATCCGGGGACAGTATCGCTGCCGGTTTCGACGGCATTACCGGAATACACGATATTTAATTTAAATTCGCTGACAATTCGCAGTGGGAATTTCCGGCTCGTGGATCGCTCAGGGAGCCTTCCTTCGGGAAGCCACGGACACCTGGGAAGCCCTCCGGGGACAGGAGGGTCTGATGCCATGGTGAGGGGCACGGCCGGTTGCAGGCTTTGAAAGGAGAATCATGAGAGAAGTGACCTTGGGAATAGGAGGGGCCGCCGGCGACGGGTTGGACAAGACCGGCGACACTTTTGCCAAGACCGCCTCCCGTCTGGGGCTGTATCTGTATGCCTACAACAGTTACCAGTCCATCATCCGCGGGGGCCACATCTGGTTGCGCGTGAGGATGGGCGAAGAGAAGGTCTACTCTCACGGAGATCACCTGAATCTGCTGATCGCGCTCAATCAGGACACCCTGGAGAGGCATGCCCGCGAAGTGGAGCCCGGCGGGGCTGTCCTGTTCAATTCCGACAAGTTGACCCTCGATTCCTCGCTTTTCGAAAGCCAGGTTCTGCCGGTGCCGATGCCCGTGCGGGAGTTGCTGAAGCCGTTGGGAAAAACGCTTCCCGTCATGCAGAACACGGTATCTCTGGGCGCGGCCATCTTCCTGCTGGGACTGGATTTCGAGATGATGGCCGAAGTCCTGGCCGACACCTTCCAGCACAAGGGCCAGGAGGTGGTCAACCAGAACATCCAGGTAGCCAAGGCGGGTTACAACTACGCCAAGGAAAAATTCGTGCCCCTGGGGTATGAATGGAACTTCAGCCGCACGCGGAGACCCTTCATTACCGGAAACGAAGCCATGGCCCTGGGTGCGGTTGCTGCCGGCTGCAAATTCTATTCCGCCTACCCCATGACGCCCGCCTCCACCATTCTGCACTGGATGGTCGCTCATGCCGACCGTTGCGGGATCGTGGTCAAGCAGTGCGAGGATGAAATTGCGGTCGCCAACATGGCTGTCGGCGCCGGCCTGGCAGGGGCTCGCTCCATGTGCGCCACCTCGGGCGGCGGGTTTGCCCTGATGACCGAAGCCATCGGTCAGGCCGGCATGATCGAAGCGCCGGTCGTGTTCATTACGGTCCAGCGCGGCGGTCCTTCGACGGGGATCCCCACCAAGACCGAGCAGGCCGATCTGAACCAGGCCCTGGGAGCTTCCCAAGGCGATTTCCCCCGCATCATCATGGCTCCGGCCGACGTGACCGAAGCCTACTATACCGCCGCCGAAGCCCTGAACCTGGCCGACAAGTACCAACTCCCGGTAATCATTCTCTCCGACCTGCTGCTTTCGGAACATCCCGAGACCATCGAGAGGGATGCGCTCAAGCCCGATCTGGTGATCGATCGGGGCCAGTTGGTGACCGAGTGGCCGGAAGACAACGGAACCTACAAGCGCTACGCTTTCACCGAGTCGGGAGTATCCCCCCGAGCCCTGCCCGGGACCAAGAACACCGTCTACGTCTCCCCCACGGATGACCACGACGAGGAAGGGATTCTGATCAGCGACGAGTACACCAGTCCGCCGGTGCGCCGCAAAGTGCAGGAAAAGCGCATGAAGAAGCTGGAAGGAGCCCTGAAGGAACTGCCGCCTCCTCAAATCGAGGGTCCGGAGGATGCGGACGTCACCCTGGTGGGCTGGGGGTCCTGCAGGGGCGTGATTCGGGAGGCCGCCGAGATCCTGAGATCTGATGGCGTTGCCGCCAATCAGCTCCATTTCAAGTATCTGCTGCCGTTTCACGTCAAGGAGGCCCTGGAGATCCTGAATGGATGCAAGAGGACCATAGGCGTGGAGGTGAATTACACCGGACAGTTTGCCCGGCATTTGAGGTCCGAGACCGGTTTCTCCCTGGATGACATGGTCCTGAAGTATGACGGGGAGCCTTTCGAGCCCGCCTTCATCGCGAATCGGGTCAAGGAGATCGTAGGAGGCGAGCCGCTGTCGCTGGAGGTCACTCGGGAGGAAGCACAGGAGATCGCCTACCACTACATTCGAACCCATTTGGGCAACTCGGTGCGGCCGGCCTCCATTGAGGTGGGGAATGGCGTGCCGGCGGAAGAGCCCACCTGGTGCATTGAGCTGGTGAGCCGGAAGGGCGGCGAAAAGACCGGAGACCTGTTCGTCGGGCAGCGAACCGGATCCACCTATGCCTGGAAGCCGGTCTCGACCGTATCGCAGGATTGAGAGGGACAACCGAGGGAAGTCGGCCCGACAGCCGACGGATCGATCAGGTTTGCTAACGCATTGGATTTGATTGGCCGCGCCGGCCGAAAGGGCGCGGGAGGAACGGAGAGGCTTAAAACCCTATGGAAATGACGATTTCTTTACCCATCAGCACCTATGAAAGCATCATCGATCCGGACTGGTGTCCGGGCTGCGGCGATTTCGGTGTTCTCAGGGGCGTCAAGATGGCGGCCGGAAAACTGGGCATCAAGCCCGAGGAACTGTTCACGGTCTCCGGGATCGGCTGCTCGTCCAACCTGCCGGGCTACATCCATGCCTATGGTGTCCACAGCCTGCATGGCCGGGCCGTGGCCGTGGCTTCCGGGATCAAGTTCGCCAACCAGGACATGAACGTGGTGATCACCGGCGGGGATGGCGACGGTTACGGCATCGGTCTGGGCCACTTCGTGCACGCCATGCGCCGCAACCTGGACCTCACCTACATCGTCATGAACAATCAGATCTACGGATTGACGACCGGCCAGGCCTCCCCCACCACCATGAAGGAGGTACGGACCAAGTCCACTCCCCGGGGCAACGTTGAAATGCCGCTCAATCCCATCGCGCTGGCCATTGTCTCCGGCGCAACCTACGTTTCCCGGGCCTTTTCGGGCGAGCCCAGGCACATGGCCGATGTCATCGCCGGCGGCATCGCCCACAAGGGATTTGCCCTGGTGGATGTCTTCAGCCCCTGCGTGACCTACAACAAGATCAACACCTACCCCTGGTTCAAGAAGCGGGTCTACAAGCTGGAGGATGACCCGGACTACGATGCCACCGACCATCGAGGCGCCTTGAATCGGGCCTTCGAGTGGGGGGATCGCATTCCCCTGGGCCTCTTCTACCGGGAAGAGCAGCCGACCTACGAGGAGAGCGAACCTGCCTTGAAGGAAGGCCCCCTGGTGCACCAGAAGCTGGGTCTGGAAAAGGATCTCTTTGACGACCTGATGGAGGAATTTGTCTAGGTTTTGGCCAAGACTCGGCCCCGGCGAGTCTTCCGGGACGAGTCCTTGCAGCAGGACCGTAGGAACATGCCACTGTCCCCGGGCTCACGCCTGGGGGATACGCGGCCGACCTGAGTCAGCCGCATCCTTCCGGAACACACGACCTCTCCAGAAAAACGCCTAATAAGTCCCCGGGCTTGTGCCCGGGAGACGTCCATGTGTCAGGGGTGCAGCAACTCTAGCGCTATGGCCGTCAAGGCCTTGACGCCCGTCTTGAGGGTGGGCTCCGGATCGGGCGCGTAGCGGCTGGAGTGGAGCGAGGGCAGGGGAGAGGCTCCCGGTTTCCTGCTGGCTTCCATCTTCTCGGGGGCAACGGCGCCGAGCCAGAACAGGCAGAGCGGCACCTTCTGAGGGGTCCTTCCGTAGAGGCCGAAATCCTCTCCTCCCATCACCGGCCTCAGATCCAGTACATTGTCCTTGCCCAGCACCCGGGCCATGGCTCGGCTGGCCCGCCGAGCCAGCGCCGGATTGTTGTAGGTGGGTGGAGTGCTGTCCAGCACCGACATCAACGGCATGCGGTCCGGGGGCACCCCGGCGGCGCGGGCGATCCCCTCCGAGATTCGCCCGATGCCGTCGCGGATTCTGTCGCGGGTTTCATCGGTGTAGTAGCGGACGGTGAGTTGGAGCCGGACCTCGTCGGGAATAATGCTGTGCTTGGTGCCCCCGTGGATGGATCCCACCGTGACCACCGCCGGGTCTATGGCGGGAATTTCCCGGCTGACAATGGTCTGGAGCGACAGCACCGTCTGAGCGGCCATGACCACGGGGTCCTTGGTGGTGGAGGGATAGCCGCCGTGTCCCGAAACGCCCCGAACTGTCAGATCGACGGAGTCGACCCCGGCAAGGGCATAGCCGCTGCAGACTCCCACCCGGCCTGCCTGCATGCCGGCATCGTTATGGAGCGCAATGGCGAAGTCGGGGACTGGAAACCTCTCGAACAATCCATCGGCCAGCATGGCCTTGGCCCCGGCTCCCCGTTCCTCGGCGGGCTGAGCCACCATCAGCAGGGTGCCCTTCCAGCGACTCTTCTCCCGGCTCAGAATGCGGGCAGCTCCCACGAAGCAGGTCATGTGGACATCGTGGCCGCAGGCGTGCATGAGGCCGATGGACTGCCCGTCCGGATCCTGAATGCGGACTTTGCTGGCATATTCCAGGCCGGTCTCCTCGGTGATGGGTAGTCCGTCCAGGTCGGTCCTGAGCATGAGGGTCGGCCCCTTCCCGTTTCTGAGAAGACCGACGACGCCATGCCCCCCGATCTCCCGGCTGACCTCGAAGCCCGACGCCTCCAGCTCTCGAGCCATGCGCCGAGCGGTCCGGACCTCTTGAAAGGCGATCTCGGGGTTGGCATGCAGGTGCCGATAGAGCTCGAACAGGGAAGGGAATTCTCGATCGACGCGCGGAGGGATCCAGGAGGGGGCGGCCCCGGATGACTGCGCCAGCCCCGACCAGATCAGCAGGATGAAGAACCCGCAGAGGCTGGCCACCGATAGAATTCGTCCGGCACACTGGCGGCCCCTGGTGTTTCTTCTACAGGATGGGAATTTGCACAGTTGCATCAACGCTTTCGGCGCCTCCAGAATAAAGACGAACCACGAATGAACACGAAAACGGATGGACCCCCTTCAATGACCAACCGCGCCCCAATGCTTCTGCGATATCGTGACCTTGATATCCCGACGTCATGGGAGGAAGCCCGCGCTCCCGGGTGGGCCGCTTTCGTCACGATTGCCCTTCAAGGGAGAGTCGGCGCAAACGAACTGGCTGAATGGTCGCCTTGAATCCCGATTTGACAATCCCTTGGTGGATAGCTCTTTTTCCTTTCGTTTCAGGAAAGCCGGGCCCCCGCCCCCCACGACGGGGCGGATCATTCGAGGGTGAAACAATCAGAAATTGATAATCCTTTCGCGACCTTGGTACCCCGTCGCGGTCAACCTCAACGCCTTAGTGGCCCTTCGTCGTTCTTCGTGTCCCTTCGTGGATTACTCTTTTTCTTTTGTCTTTCTTCGTTTATTTCAGTCACCCACGATGGCGCGAATTCAGCGGCTCTCGGTCCGGTTGCCGTTGCCCTGGATCAGGTGCCGGGTGATGGTGGCGCCCACCGTGGAGAAATCGTCCAGGGGGAAGAACGGCAACTGTTTCTGCCGGCATAGGTTAGCCAGCCTGCTCCGGGCAAAGACCAGGTCGGCCTGGTCGGCGGCGCGCAGGTCGGACAGTCCGTCTCCCAGGAAAGCCGTGGCATAGCCTGCCGACCGGGCCTGGACCAGGGCTGCTCCCTTGTCGTGCCCCCAAGGGGTGTCGTCCAGGAAACGCAAGGTCCAGCGGTGGTCGACGATTTCCAGGGGATTGGCCAGCAGCCGCACGTGATCGAGCCCGAAGGGCGCCAGCAGTCGCTCGATGACGTCCTTGATGCCGGCACTCAAGATGGTCAGGGGAATTTCCCGGCGCCGGCACCATTGGGCAAAGGGTGGAAAGGATTCATCGATTTCGACTCGCTGCCTGAGAAAATCCAGGACCTGATCGAGGTTTCCCCGGATGGCGGCCACCTCGGTCGCGATTCCGTCCCGGAGGGAAATTTCTCCGCTGGCGATCTTGCCGCCGATGTCCCTGCGAAACTTCACCCCACCGAAAGTCTCGGCCAGCAGGTTGATGGTGTCGGGATGGGCGATGGTCCCGTCGAAGTCGCTGAAGACGGCCACCCGACGGGATTGAGAAACGGAGGCGTTCATGGGATCCAAGCAGACAAGCCCAAGGGAGCTTGCGGGGCCGACCAGGGCCGGCCCGGGTGAGAAACTGGGTCAGCCTCCCCGGTCCGGACTGCGGACCGCGGAGACGAACGAGATCATCCTTCAAGAGGGTCCCGGCGCACAACAAAAATCGTTTTCTCCCGCACAGAGACAAGAGATATTGGTTGCCGTCCCCGACCCACGATTTCTTTGGACAGAGACTTGAGGAACTGTGTGAGAAATTATGGGAGAGCAGGATCATGCTATGTCCAGAGGAAGTAATTCAGCCGCTGGTCGGACCGGCGAAGTATCGAAAACCCCAGGGGCTAAGGGTCGTCCAGCCGAAGAAACCGGCGATGCAGGGCCGGTCAGGGCTACTCTTTCTGACTGTTTATTCGGTGTCTCCGTTTTTCTCGTAGAAGACACGCTGATTAGGATCAGCTCGTTTCGAGAACATCACTTGTAAGCTGAGTCGCATCACTATACAATTCAGAATATGCTCAGGACGTTACGGCACCGAGGCCTGAAGCGGCTCTTCGAGCGTGGCGACAAGAGCAAGCTGCGCGGTGATCAAGTTGAGCGGATCGAGGAAATCCTATCCCGGCTCGATGCTGCTAGCGGCGCAAGGGATCTGAACACTCCAGGTTACCGCCTTCATCCGCTCAAGGGTGACATGCAAGGCTTCTGGAGTATTCGGGTTACCGTCAACTGGCGCATCGTCTTCCGCTTCGAGGAGGGCGACGCCTGCGATGTGGACCTGACCGACTACCACTAGGAGGATGTGTGAAATGCCGATGAAGAACCCACCCCACCCTGGACGTGGACTCAGGCGAGACTGTGCGGAAGCAGGACTCAGCGTCACAGCGGCGGCGAGGAAGCTGGGCGTGGCCCGTATCACCCTATCCCGCGTGCTGAATGGGCAGGCGGGCATTTCGCCCAAGATGGCCTTGAAGCTCGAAGCGGTGGGTTGGTCGAACGCCGATTTCTGGATGCGTCTCCAAGCGGCCTACGACTTGGCGCAAGCTCGGCTACGCCAGGAAAAACCAGCCGCCTGAGCCGCAACGATGCCGGCGCCCGTCAGGAGGCGATCATAGCCCAGCAAGCCCCGGGAAATCCCCTCCGGAAGTAGGTGGCCAGTCAGAGCCGTTCTCCTTCCCGAATCGACAGAGGAGGGCGCAAGGAGGCCGATCTCCTTGTGGGACCGGCGGCTGCGCTGGCGACCTGCCTGACCCCCAAGTTGGCGCACTTCGCATGGGGGCCATTGACTCGCTACAGGCTACTAGGCAGCGGGGTCCTTGGGCAATCGCTGGGGACGTTGTTGAATTAGGGGCAATCGCTGGGGACGTTGTTGAATTAGTGGAGTTACCTGTCAACGCATCCTGCAACAACGTCTCGATAATGGGAAAGCTCAAACCGCTGCAGCATGATGGGTGTAGCCTCCAGAGGCCGGTAGAGGGATTTGGCGGGGCACAGAATGTCGGCGCCTTGTCAGGCAAGGCTCAGAAGTTGGGCGAAGTTATTCCAGTAATTCAACAACGTCCCCAACTTTCGCCCGGTCACTAGAACGATGGAAGCCGTTGGGACGGAGTTCAAGGACTTGGAGGAGCCGGAAATCACGCGGAGAGAAGTGCGGTATGTTCATGGAGACACGCCATGAAGATCGGCATCCTCAACCTCTGCAACCGCCTGTGATCCAGCCTTCAGATCCAGGCATTTCCGTTTAATAGGGTTTTGGCTGTCAGGTAGTCACGAGCAGAGCATCACGTTTGCCAGCAAAAAACTACCCTGCTGCGAATTTTACAAAAGGCTCTGGCCGAAAAAGTGGTTTGTCATCTTCCACTGGTCGAACGTCCCGACCCGTTCCGACTTCCGATAACGTCTCATTATGTAAACTTTCCGGAAAGACGTAACTCCCACCTTTTCCACCACTTCATGAAAATAGAGGCCTGAGCCGGGCCGACCAGGGGAGGCCGACCACAAGATGTTGTGGTTGGGAGCTCCTGTCCGGGAGGCGTTGTGCCGTTGTGAGGGAGCAGTTTGTGATTCAGGTATAATTTCGCCCAACAGAGTTAAAAACTTACAGCGTCAATGCCGGGGCTGCCCAAGCTACCGTCCATAGGTTCGATGCCACATTATTGGTTTTTCATGGGAACTGGGATACTCATAGGCACCATGTTCGGGGCACGGATGCGAAACAGCAGCATGACGAGAGGGCAGTTTCTGCGCTTGGTGCTCCGCAGTGCCACTATTATTTATCCGATCTTATATGTGTGGGACGCGTGCTTGACGGCGTATTACAAGAGTGAGGGATGGGTTGCCGTCTTGTTTCCCTACCTTTTTTGCTGATGAATAGCTCCCTAAGTTCACAAACTCTGAAAACAGTTCAAGCCAACGCTCATTGACCGAGTCTTCGGGTGCAAACCAGGATACGGTCGGGGGACCGCTCGACGACCTCGGTAACGGTCGCGTCCCAGGATTTACCGCTTCTGGCCCGGACAGTGATGGTGAGGCCGACGAGGTCTGGGGCCAGGGGCGGCGATCGAGGCGAAGTTCCAGATGGGAGAGAGGGAGGTCCGATCCTCAGCCGTAGCGGAGGCCAGGGAGATCGAGGAGCGCAACGACCGATGGGCGAGTGGATGGGAGTCGGTGAACCAGGAATTGAGCCGGTGCAGGAGGAACTCGGCCTGCTGCTGGAGGAACTGCGGGGGGTGGAGCGGGCCATCCGGGAGATGGCCAAAAAGGTCGCAGATCGGGCGCGGCAGGTGTTCGATCGCCAGCCGGCTGGCGAGCTGGTCCGGGAGCCTTCCGGCCAAGCCAAGAGCCGCAGCCGGAGCGAGGTGGAGGCGGGAGGGATTTGCCCGAGAAGTCACGGGACCGGGACCTGTGCCGGTGAGGTGGGGCAATCGCTGGGGACGTTGTTGAATTAGTGGAATTGCCTGTCAACGCATCCTGCAATAATGTCTCGATATTGGGAAAGCTCAAACCGCTGCAGCATGATGGGTGTAGCGTCCAGGAGCCGGTAGAGGGATTTGGCGGGGCATGGAGTGTCGGCGCCTTGTCAGGCAAGGCTCAGAAGTTGGGCAAAGTTATTCCAGAAACTCAACAACGTCCCCAACTTTCACTTGGAGGTGTGGGTCCGGGGCCGTTGCTAAGTCCTCTAGAATGAGTGGCGGCGACTTCCCCCAATAGGTCAAGTAGATAAAACTCAGGGTGCCCATGAAGACAAACACAAGTTTATGGAAGTTTTTCAGACAGAGCACGGCTACGGGACTTGCGCTTCTCCTGACTGTGATTGGATTTGCGCCTGTGGCAGAAGCCGGAACGTGGATCAGGCGGGACTGGTCCAAGGTGCAGAGAATTGCATCCGGAGCCCGCACCAGGGTACGGCTCTACAAGGACCGGGCTCCTGGAGGCATTCAGAGGGTTGAAGGACAATTCCAGTCGGCCTCGGCCGAGGCCATCATGCTCCTGTCGCCGACCGGGCAATCGCTCACTCTCCGGAAGCAAGCCGTTGAAAAGGTTCTCATATATCGCCCTCTTTCAAAACGGTACCCTGGCTGGATCACTGCTGGGGCCTCCACGGGGATTTTTCTCGGGTTGGCACCCGGGTGGGATCTGAATGGCCGAGGATGGGCACTGTTTAGTGGTTTGTTCGTGGGAGTGCCCACAGGAATTGCTTTCCTGGTTTCCCCGAGATGGGGCGGTGTCTACAACGTGCCACGCAAGCTCCGAGATGATCCTACGCCGGAGACCCGGCCAACAGCGACCAAGCAAAGCTCAACCCCGACGGCTTCGGGAGAAGCGTTGGCCGCCTCACTCATTGAGGAATCAAGTGAGGAACGGCTTCGCCGGCAATCCCGGCGAGTTGTGATGCGGCACGATCTCCCGCTTGATTTGTCAAACCTGCCCGTGCATGTGCACAGATCAGGTATTGACTGATCTCCTCTGCTGGGCCTTCTAACGTCCGATAATCCCACTATGTCAACTTTTCAACGGGACGTATAGGTGTGTCTGATGGGAATCATGAATGACCAAACCGCCCGATTTGAAAACCAAGACATCGAGCAACTGCGGAAGGCCGCCATGCACGGAGATGCCGAGGCGCAACTCAAGCTTGGGGTTCATGTACTCCGAAGGCGAGGGAGTACTGACGGGCGAGAAAGTGCAGCCTGACCGGCAAAGCTCACGGATTTTGGGGGAATCTGGAAACCTCTGCAGCGAGATCCGCAAAGAACCAAGCGTTTGCAGCAATGAGGGACATGCTGGTTGTCCTGCCAGGTAAGCCGTCAAGCCAGCGAATAGCCAGCGCCGCCAGCAGGTAAGAACCAACCGGAAACAATCCCCAAACCTCGAATCTCGGCGTTGCCGCAAGGTAGGCCGACGCCGGTAGGACAAGGCCAGCCGCTACGAGTAACGGGATGGTCTTTCGCAGGATTACTCCCGCAATGGCAACTACAACACTAAGCGCCACGGCCGGCCAGAAGAACAGGGTGACTATCATGATTCCGATCCGAGCCGTAGATCAGCCAAGTGAACTCTCCCCTCTGCGCTGATACATGGATTGTATTTCTAGGGACCAGTGGGCAGATCCTACTACTCTGGTGTGTGAGAAGCTAACTAATTGCCTCATTCTTAGAAAACCAACCATATTGCGAGCTTCCAGCTAAAGTGGAACCCTACGAGTGTGCTCCCGTCAACGACAAGGCACGCGCACGTGCTTGTCCAATCTTGTGCCCTTGGTGTTCCTTCGCTTCCTTGGTGGATGACCCACGTAATTGGTTTCTGGCCAGACCGGTTCCTGCTGCAATTGGCGGACCATGCGAGAGTGAAGCAACAGGCCCCTTGGCCCTTCGGGAGCCTGGCGAGCGTCCGGTGGAAATTGGGGGTCCAGGTCGACACTGCTTCACTGCGAAGCAGCCCATTTTCTTTGGGCTGTTCTTGGTTTTACATCGTGGTTCTTCTTGGATGATTCTTTCGTCTACTACGTCCGAGACTGTTTCCCTCCCGGTAAGTGGGAAAAGCTGGACTTTGCGGATGGGTTCTACTGTTAGAATGGTGAGGCTCTCGCGAACCTCTTGGAATACGTGGAATACTTATTAAGGAGACTGCAAATATGGCAACAAAGATCGGCATTAACGGATTTGGAAGGATTGGACGGCAGGTTCTTCGAGCGATATTGGAGCGACATCCGGATACCATCGAGGTGGCGGCCGTCAACGATCTGTTTCCCGCCGAGACCAATGCTCATCTGCTGAAGTACGACTCGACCTACGGGCCTTTTCAGGGTGCGGTGGCGGCCGACGACGGGTCGCTGGTGGTGGACGGCCGCAGGATCAGGATCCTGGCCGAGAGGGATCCGGCAGCTATCAGCTGGGCCGATCTGGGGGTGGAGGTGGTGATCGAGTCCACCGGGGTCTTCACCGACGCCAACAAGGCCAAGGCCCACATCGAATCGGGCGGCGCCAGGAAGGTGATCATCTCCGCGCCGGCCAAGAACGAGGACCTCACCATCGTGCTCGGAGTCAACGGGGACCGGTACGACCCCGAGAAACATCGAGTGGTCTCCAACGCTTCCTGCACCACCAACGGGCTGGCTCCGGTAGCCAAGGTCCTCTTTGACCGCTTCGGCATCCAGAAGGGGCTCCTGACCACCGTGCACGCCTACACCAACAGTCAACGGCTGCAGGATCTGGCGGCCAAGGATATGAGGGATGCCCGCTCGGCGGGTCAGAACATCGTGCCGGCGGCCACCGGCGCCGCCAAGGCGGTGGGGCTGGTCATCCCCGAGCTTCAGGGAAAGTTCGGGGGCATGGCCTTCCGGGTGCCGACGCCCACAGTTTCGGTCATCGACTTTACTGCCGTGCTGGAGCAGGCGGCCACCCGGGACCAACTGCGCCAGGCCATGCTCGACTACGCCCGGGGCTCCATGAAGGGCATCCTGGAGGTGACCGACGAGCCCCTGGTCTCGACCGACTTGAAGGGCAGCACCTTCTCTTCCATCTTCAGCGCGGTGGATACCATTGTCGTCGACAACCTGGTCAAGGTGGTCGCCTGGTACGACAACGAGTGGGGCTATGCCTGTCGAACCGCCGACCTTGCCGCCATCATTGCCGGCAAGCTGTGACCGGTGGACCGATCCGTACCAGGCCGACCCATTCGCAAGAAGTCCCTGTCCGAGCTGGACCTGTCGACTCTCACCCACTTTGTCCTGACGGCTCGGGACCGGACCGACTTCCACAGGGGAGTGCGGCTGTTCAACCAGGCCAGGTTCTGGGAAGCCCATGAAGCCTGGGAGGCGGTGTGGCTGCGCCATCCCGAAGACGGGCGCTTCTTCATTCAGGGGCTCATTCAGCTGGCGGCCGCCTACCACCAGTTGCGGCGCAGGATCTATCGGGGCTTCCTGATCCACCTTGGCCGGGCCCAGGAACGCCTGGTGCTGTTTCCGGATCTTTTTCTGGGCATCGACGTGGCCGGTCTTCGCAAGGAGATTCGCCGGGCGCTTCCACCGGGAGACTCGAAGGAATCTGAGGATAGCGCCGATTATTCCCGGATCGTTCCCCCGCGGATCCGGGTGGTGGACCCGTCAACTCCCCGGGGACGTTGTTGAATTGGTGGAATTAACTGTCCCCGCGTCCCGCAAAAACGTGTCGATATTGGGATGGCTCAAACCCCCGCAGCATGATGCGTGCAGCGGCCTGGAGCCTGCAGAAGGATCTGGCGGGGCATAGCGTGTCCACGTCTTGTCGGGCAAAACTCAGAAGTTGAGCAAAGTTATTCCAGTAATTCAACAACGTCCCCTGCATTCTTTGCATATAATTCCCACGAGGTGTTCCCAATATCCTTACGCTACCGAAGCTTCGGAGAATTGACCATGATTCGATCGTTTTGTCTTTCCATTTTGATTTCGTTGGCCACCATCCTCGTCCCGCCAGCCCTGCTCTCGGCGGATACTTGTGCGGAGCGCTTCGTTGTGGCCAGCGCCGTGCGCACCCAGGGTGATGTCCAGGCTTTTGTCCAATGCGCCTACGAGTACGTCCAGGAAATGGGCATCGAGGAGGCCCGGCGGGCCTTCAACGAGGACGAGCAATGGAAGAGCGGCTCCACCTATATCTTCGTCGACGAAGTGACTCCCATGACCGACATGGCTCGAGCGTTCGTCTTCCCACCCGACCCCTCCAGGGAAGGGGAGCCCTGGGGGCTGCTGATCGACGCGTTCGGCAACGACTACTACAAGGAGCTGACTCGTGTCATGGGCCACTCCGACGAGGGTTGGATCTACTACTCCTTCACCAATCCGGCCACCGGCAGAGATGAGCCGAAGGCTTCTTATGTCAAGGCACTCGACTGGGGCGGAACCCCGGGGGCGATCGGCGCAGGAGTTTATCGCCGTGACATTCCGGGCACCTGCTGGAGCGAAGAAGTCCACGCCACGGGGCTGGAGGAGGATCCTTCCCCCGAAAGGCTGCAGGAGTTTGTCCGCTGCGCCGCCATGGAGTTGGATTCGGGGGGGTATTTCGCCTCGGTCAGCCTGGCCAACGATCCCCGTTGGCGAAGCGGCTCCATCTACCTGTTCGGGCTGGACATGTACGGCTACACCCTCTTTACCGGCTCCCCGGCAAATCCCTTGATCGGCTCCGAGTTGTCCTCCAATTTCATCGGCAGTTTCGGGGGACGGAACGTTTTGGGTGTTGCCAATGCTTTTGGTGAAACCTTCCTCTACTACTCGAACCGGAATCCGGGCACCAACCAGTGGCGGCGCAAGGTGACCTTCGTCCAGCGGGTCACGTCTTTTGGAGTTCCGGTGCTGATCGGCGCCGGCTATTACCTGGATTGAGGCGATGTACCTTCAGGGGCCGATCAACTGCAGCCAGTCTACGAAAATGAACTCCATGCGGCCGACCAGCAGGGCAATTCGGCCCATCACGGTATAGCCGAAGGCTGCCCCGAAGGTGATCATGAGGATCCAGATCCCACCGCGGGACACCTGGCCCAGGAAGCCCTTGTGCTCCACGGAGAAGAAGAAGTAGATCAGGGCCGCCAGCAACCCGAACACGGTCACCAGGGCTGTCAGGGTCCCGATCCAATCGATTCCCAAAAAGGCCGTCTGGCTGGGTTCCACCAGGGGAATCAGGGCGGGTGAGACCTGCTTGGTGAAATCGCTGACCAGATATCTGGTCAGGTTGGTGCCGGCGGCCCAACCCACAATGACCGCCAGCGGCCAACGGGCGATCCAGGTTCCCTTGGGCGCCAGCCGCCACAACAGCAGGCAACCGAGAACCAGTTGCACCAGGGCCATGCTCCGGTCGACAGGATCCACTTCCAACGGGACCTGGGCCATGTGCTCGTTCACAAAATGGGGAGCCAGCCTCCCCAGCATGTTGGGAATGAGCTGTTGCCAGATGCCCTGGACCATCCAGTAAGCCGCCGAGACCCCGATAAAGAGTGATTCCGCGAAGCGATAGAAGGGGTTGTCGTCGTATAGAAAGCTGAGGATGGAGAGGGTCAGAAAGGCTGCGAACCAGGTGCCCAGGCCGGCCCCGCTGACCCAGAATCCTTCCATCTGCCCCAGAGCGCTCCAGACCAGGGCGAACACCACCATAAGCCCTACCGCACCCACCACCAAGAAACGCCTGGTCTGCTCGTTCATTGACTTACTTTTCCAGAGACTTCAGCCGTTCACCCGACGATCCGCGTGAGGCAAAGTAGGCGATGTTCCCGACCACCAGGAACAGGATGATCACCAGGTGGGCCAGGGTTTGGGGACCCATGCGTCGAATGGCGGCAAACCTCTCCGTATCCGCCCCGTAGGCTTCCGAGTACCCCTTGATCAGGAGGGACTCGTACTCGGCGGCCGCTTTCAGGCCGCCCATGATCCCGCTGAGCTGCCTCGGATAGTAGGGGTAGAGCAACGGCGCCATGACCGCGGTAACCCCTCCGGCGACCGGTACGCCGGTGCGATCGCCCCCGAACTGGATCCACTCCTTGAGTCCGGGATACCCCCCGCTGACGTTGAGGATGAGATCCATGTCCTTGAGCCCCTTGACGTTCTGCATTATGGGGATCTTGTCGATGGGCGTACCTTCGACATCCGACTGATAGAGAGTGCGAAAGTCCGCCACCACCACCTGGATGACCCCTTGTCCGCCCGGCCTGAAGCCCAGCATGACATAATCCCGGCCATACCTGTAGTCGGAGAACTCCTGCTCCAGCACCTGATCGACCGTCTTTAGCGTTTGCGCTTGACCGGTAGGCCACAGGCACATGAAGAACAGCTTCTGCTTGCGGCGGCCGAGGTGGCGGACATAGCTGTCGGCCATGGGCTGGAGCTCGGGCTCGCTTTCGGGGCCGTAATCGAATGGGAGCAGAACATTGGAGCCGGGGGGAAGCGCCTCGATTCGATCATAGATGGCCTGAACCTCGGGAGTTGCGACTTCGTCGATGGTCAGGTCGAAGGCCAGAGGAATCACGACCGCCAGCATGATGAACAGGAAGATCCAGCGTCGGTCAATGACCTGCAGGCGTTCAAACATCGAGGGTCTTTCCTTTTGAGCCATGCGGATTTCGTCCTAGTCGTTATCGCTTCCCAGATAAGAGCGTTCCACTCCGAGGATGAGTCGGAGCGACATGGAAATGATGCCCAGGCAGATACCGATCATGATGGCCCGTTGACCCGCCAACTGGGGCACGACCATGATCCAGTTGACCAGGTCGGGAACGGTCAGGAGGTAGAAGTCTCCTCCTCCGGCCAGGATCAGGTAACCATAGAGGGTGCGAGCCAGCACAAAGGCGGCTAGTGCGCCAATCAACGAAAGTGAGACCCAGCGCTTGGAGCGGTATTGCTCCCATGCAAGGTAGGCCAGCAGAGCACCGAACAGCAGCTCGAGGGAGCCAGGCAAGGTTTCGGTGAGCGCCGTGCCCACCAGCGTCCGGCCCAGCAGGATGATCAGGGCCGCGATCAGCAGGACGGTGGCTTCCCGGTTCTTGGCCCGGAAGGCCCGATAGGAAGCGGAAGCCACAAAGAAGGCCAGCAGGGAGAAGGTGGTCGCCGACAGGGGAAGGAAGCAGTAGTCGTAGGCGGCTTGAAACCAGCTCCCTTCAGCCTCCAGGGCGTGCTTGACTCCGGACGGTCCGCCCACCTTGAAGAGCCCGATGGCCAGCACGGCGAAAAAGCCCGTCATGGTGACCGCGCTGTACCCCCAACCGGGCTGAGAACGGGAGATCTTGGCCAGGTGGATCTTGGCCAGGTTGCCCCCGCCCAGCACGAAGGCGAAGGCGGCCAGCACGTCAAAGGTGATGGACAGGCTCTCGTTGAGCTGGTCGAAGGGCGGGTGGGGGATGAAGGCCTCGAACAGCATGATGACCCCCACCACAAACGTGATCAGCAACGGTATCTGTCGTCGCATTCGGGTTTCCTAGACGAACATCTCCAGCTTGAGAAAATCCACCACCGACTGAAGGCCTCCACTTCCCGTCCACAGCGCCAGGGTGGCGGTGAGGCTCCCCAGAAGAATGGCCCCCATCACGATCAGCTTGCCCACATCCTGCCCCTTGAGACTGCCCAGTTGCTTGGGATCGCCGCTCAGATAGGCGCTGGCCGCGAAGAGTTCCTCGCCCATCAGCGTGTAGTCACAGGCCGCCACGAAGAATGGAAGCTGAGAAGGCATGGCGGTGCCGGCGATCTGGATGGCCCCGATCCGGTTGCCGGTCTCGGCCAGCAGCAGGGATTCGGCGAAAAAGGCTCCCATGTAGAGGCAGGTGGCCGGCTCGTCCCGAAGCAGCATGCCGTTGACCCCGGCGACGTAGCCGAACTGCTCGTCGGTGAGGTAGTGGACCATGTCCTCGTTGTAGCTCTCGGGGCGGCCGGCTTCCAGGTAGGCCTGCCTCACCACCTCCCTGCCGGTGGTCATGACCAGAGAGCGGCTGACCGGGACGTCCAACTTGGCGTCGTACTCGGCGATGGTGCGGGAGACGTATCCCAGCAGGGTGAGACCGGCCAGGGTCTGAACGTTGTCCATGTCCATGATCCCCGGCACGAAGACTACCGGCCGCCCCATCTCGGTGGCGCGGCCCACGGCTTCGTCGACAGCTTCCAGGCCCGCGATCTTGCGCACGAACAGTTTGCGGCCTCGGCTCGCCAGCTGGATAAAGAGGATGACAAAGAAACAGATGGTGCCGCCGATGATGAGAATCCACAGCTTGTCCCGGTCGAACCACTGGGCCCTGGATTCTCCGGTCACGACTTCGGAAGAGGCACTGGAGTCGGCCGTTGTGGCCACTACCTTGAAAGAATAGCGGACACCCCGTTCGGCGCTGGAGAATGTCCACGCCTCCTCGCCGGGGCCCACCGATCCCAGCGACAGCCAGGAGGCCTCCTCGGTGCCCGGAGCCGTTTCCTCGGGCACGGGTGACCGGAAGACTTCATAGGAGAGGACCCCGGGATCGGGGGAATCCTTCCAGCGGATTTCGATGGCGTGCCCCGAATCGTTGGGCACGTCCGACGCTTGCACTCCGGTCGGCGGAGACGGTGCCTTCGAAGGAGCGTCCTGCGCCTCGAGCAGCGGAGCGAGTGCCAGGGTGGCGACCCATAGAGCCGGCGCACAACGGAATTTCATCAGTCGCGACCCTCGATTATCTCGACGTTGGCCCGGGGCACGTAAACCGGCTCTTCCAGGCCCTCCACCCGCACCGAAACCACCCTGGCCCTGGACCCCGAATCCAGCCGGGTCGGCTCGGAGGGCAGGGCCGCCACCCGGCCCAGCTTTCCGAACCAGGGATTGCGGATGATGCGGACGGTGCTTCCGACGTCCATGCCCTGCTCCCGGGTCCGCTCCAGTGACTGCGGAGCCGCGCCCTTGAGGGGGATAATCACCTCGGGGCGAATGACTCCGGCTCGAATCTGGGTGGCTCCGTTGATGGAGGCCCGCTGTCCCTGGTGGCGTTTCAACAGCCTGAAGGTGCGGGGCGCCATGTCGATTCTTCCAAATCCTTCGGTGACGATCAAGGTCACACCGAGATTTTCATGTCCGGTAATGGCCACACCGAGGTCATGGCCCAGGAATCGCCGCAGGTCCTGGTCATCGAATCCTCCCGCCACCACGCCGCGGATGCCGAGATCAACCGCCTTCTGAAGGGCGGCTCCGGTGACCAGCGACCCTCCGACCACCACCCGGCCGCGCAGGTCCGACGAGAGCGACTCTTCGTCCAGGACCTCTCGGGGCGAGGAGGAAACCATGGCAATCTCACCGGCGGCCTCGCCTCCGATGCCAAAGATTCCCTGAATCAGGGTCCCGCAGCTTTCGACCACCACCCCCTGCTCGGGCACCACCTCCCGGACCCGGCCCTCGATGTAGGCCTCGACTTCAACCGGTTGTGGCGGGCCCCGCAGCACCACCTGTCCGGTGACACCGGAAATGCTTTCGATGGTCCCATCCAGGGTGGCCGCCGCTCGGGAGGTGAGCAGGCCGAACAGCGACCTGGCTTCGGCAATGACCTCGCCCTGGCGCACCTGCTCGCCCTCCTTCTTGAGCATGGCGCCCGGCACGTCGCTTTGATCGACACCCATCTTGTTGGCGACGTTGACGATTTCGACCTTGCCCGGCAGGAAGGTGCGGGCCACCACCTGGTGGGGCTCGACCCTGGCTCCCTCCTCCACCACCACCTCCCCCGGAATGGGCAGAAGCCGCCGCCTGTGGAGCAACTCGTTCTCCGTCACCTTGAGACCGGGAGTGTAGGCGTGGGCCATGGCTTCAGCGAGGGATCGCCCCCGGGGAATAGACGCCGATTTCCTCGATCCAGGTTTTCAGGGCGCCAATTCTCTCGGCCGGATCCGAGTGGAGCGACAGGGGCCGCCCCCGGCAATCGACAACCAGTCCGACGGTTCCTCCTTGAACCGTGGCTTCCAGCGGCACACCCTTGCCGGATCCCAGGTCGAAATCCCGGGCGGGGTCCAGGTAAACCCGGGCCTCGGCGCCGGTCTCCAACGGGTGCCGGCGCATCTCGCCAACTCGGAGGGTCTCCCGTCTCTCTTTGCCTCCGGGAAGCTCCAGCCTGTAGGCCAGGGCCGGCCGGCCCGGCTTGGCCGTGCCCCGAGGGGCGATGCAGGTGCCCAGCACGACCAGGCAGTCCTTTTCGAAGACTTCGGTGGCTGCCCGGGCATGCACCTGCGACAGGACGCCAAGGTGGGGCATCATGAAGATGCTGTCCTTGGCCAAGCGGGTGATCCCCTCCGGAAGGAAGGAGTCGATTAGCATCATGGCGGTCTGCTCCGCTCGGGGCGCGTGAGAGAGCACGCCGCCGGAGGCCACCAGCAGGTCCAAGTCTATCATCTTCACCAGGGATTCGATCCCCGCGTCCTGCTCGAAAGAATCGGCGATGGTGCGTTGCTGCTGAACCCCCTTGAGCCGGGTGGCGAAGGAACGGTGCTGGAGGAAGGCCAGGCGCAGCGCCTCTCTGGCGACCGCCTGTTCGAAGACCAGTTCCTCGGCCGTCTGGGGGATAGTGGTCGGGCGGATCATCTTGTTCTTGATACGGTTGCGCAGATCCCCCTCCTCCATGGTAAAGGGCATCCATCGCATGACGTTGGCCAGTCCGGCTTCGGCCAGGACGTTGGAGATGGAGTAGCTCATCCCCAGGTTGGCCGACACGGTGCGGTTGAAGTCTTCCCCGAACACGCTGAAGACATCGGTGGTGGCCCCGCCGATATCCACTCCCACGGCGTTGATCCCGGCTTCAGTGGCCACCCGCTTGAGGATGGCTCCTACCGCCGCAGGAGTGGGCTGGATGTCGGCGTCGACCCATTCCATCAGCTTGGCGTAGCCGGGCGCCTGTTGCATGACGTGCTCCAGAAACAGGTCATGGATGCGCTCGCGGGCGGGCAGAAGGACTTCCTCTTCCAGGGTAGGCCGAAGGTTTTCGACGATGCTGAGACTGGTCTTTTCACCCAGCACCCGGGTGACTTCGTCGCGGCGGGAGCGGTTGCCGGCATAGATGACCGGCAGGCGATAACCGGCCCCCAGTCGGGGCTTGGGATCGGCGGCCCCAATGGTCTCGGTGATCTTGATCACCTTGTCGGTCCGGGCGCCGTCGACCTCGCCGGCGATCAATATCATGTCCGGCCGTAGCTGGCGGATGCGTTCGATGCGCTGGTGGGGCAGGCGCCGGTCGTTGAGGGCGATGACGTCCATCACGATCGAGCCGGCTCCCAGGGCGGCCCTCTCGGCGCTTTCGGCCGTCATCGACCGGACCACTCCCGCCACCATCATCTGCAGCCCTCCGCCGGCGCTGGAGGTGGAGATATAGAGATCGCATCCCTCCTCACCCCTGGTGGGGCGTATGATCCGGCCCTCGGCGTCCAGCAGCTTGCGGCCCGAAAGCTCACCCAACTCCGTCACCGCGTTGAGCACGCCCAGAGTCACGTCTTCGAAGGGGGCTTCCACCGTGGTGGGGGCTTCGCCTCGATGGGTCTGGCGGTACTCGTCCCCTACCTTCTGGATCAGGATGGCCTTGGTGGTGGTGCTGCCGCAGTCGGTGGCGAGAATGACTCGAATGTCGTCCAACGGGGTCACTCGGCAGCTCCCTCGAGGTGGTCGGCGGAGGCCGGGTCCTTTCCCGCCCCCTGATTCTCGATCTCTTGCAGCAGGGTTTCGACGCTTTGACGGCGCTCCAGGATGCGCCGGACCCGTCCATAATCGGTGGCCGCGAAGAGTCCGCGAACCACCGGTTCAAAAAAGGCCATGGCTTGGCTCCCCAGGTAGTTGAGCGGCTTGGCCGACTCCAGGATGAAGAGGGCCGGTGTCTCCATTCGCCGCCGCACGATGGCTGCCGCAATTCTCTCCAGCAGTCGGCGTTCCTGGTCGGTAAGCGGCTCCTCGTATCGCTCCAGGGAGAACGCCTGCTTCAACCTGCGCCTCCAGGATGGCTGCATCATGCCCTCGACCTGGCCGGAGTCGGCCGGATGATTTTGCGTTGCACGAAACGGACCACGGCCTGGCGGTCGGCCCCCGCGAACCGCAGGTAGAGGCCGCGGTGGGATTCCAGGCGGCTGCGCTCGGAAAAGGGACTCAGCAGCACCCCGTGGGCGTCGACCCAGTAGGACCGGCAAGAGGACCAGGGCTTGTGCTGACGGTACCACAGGATGCGGCTGGAGACACCCTCCTCGCTGAGCTGATAGGTGGTGGGCAGCAGGAAGTCATGGACACCGACCAGCAGCAGGATCACCGACAAGAGAGTCCAGCCCGGACTCTGCGTGCCCAGAAAGACGGCCGCCGCCGTGGCGGCAACCACCAGCATCAGCACCAGACCCTTCCAGGGCGTGGCTTGTACCGGCAGACTCACCCAGCACACGGATGTCTCCTGTCCTGCATCTTTCACCGGGCCAGTGCCTTGTAGTAGTCCTCCACCTGCTTGCGGTACCGGGAAGGAGCGTCCTCGTCCTTGACCAGATGAATCGAGTCGCTCCCGTCCAGTTGCCGGACCTTGCGGCCAAGGTCGAATTCCAGTTGCCGCAGGCCCTCGATGACACTTCGGCGAAGTCGCTCCAGTTCCTGGGGGTCGGCAAGGAACTGGAGCGACTTCATCTGTTCCATGCGTTTCACCATGTTTCTGACCTGGGCCGCCAGATCGGCGTCGCCTGCGAGACTTCGTCTCAAATCCCGGGCTTCTCCCAGGCGATGCTGGAACTCCTTTTCAAACTGGCGGGCCTGTCGAGGCGTCAGAGTGGTGGGCGGTGGCAGCTCCCGATCGCCGAAATTGACGGCCGCCTGACCCCGGCCCCGGCCTGACCGTCTCTGCTCCGGGTTCTCCGCGGCGGCGGACCTTCCCGTCTGCGACTGCCGCCGAAGTCCCTGCGGCCGTTTCGGCTCGGGAGACTTGCCGGAGCCGGCCCCGGAAGGTCCGGCCGGCTGCTCGGCCCCGGAGCGGGCCTGGAGGTCCGCGATCCGTCGCTTCAGCGACTCCAGGTTCGACAGCAGGTCTCCGGCCTGCATCAGCGCCCGGCTCAGCCGTTCTTCCGCCGACGGTTTTGCCGGGCCTTTGCGGGCGGCCTCTCCGGCTGCAGCCACTTGATCCCGCAGGTCCGACAGGGCGGTCTGGATGCGTTGCTCGTCCTGTGCGGCGAGGTCCAGCAGTCCCAGCTGCAGGAGCTGCCGGCTTTGATCCATCTGTTCGTGCAGTCCCCGGTTCCGGATGGATTGGCCGGCGGCCCTCAGCCGTCGCGAAGCCTCGGGCTGCTGCAGGTCGGCTCCTTTGGCAGCGGAGAAGAGCCGGCCTTCCATCTCCCTGAGTGACTGCTGCAGGCCGGTCTTGTCCCTCAGCATGCGCCGTCTTTGCTCTAGCAGAGGCTCAATGGGATCCTCTCGATCGACGCCTGCTTTCAGACCTTCCAACTCAGACCGGATGTGTCTCTGCCGCTGCACCAGATCTCGCGCCTGGCTCCGAAGTCGGCTCAATTCCGAATCCATGTCCGTCCGGCGTTGGCGATCCAGCACCGAGCCGGCCTCCCGGATCCGGCTCAATGCCTGCAGACCCCGGTTTTCCGCCTGGCTTCCCCCGGCGCCTCTGAGCTTCCGCATTTCCCTGGCCGCTTGCTGCAGGCGTTGGCTCACCTCTCGCAAGGAAGGACGTTCCATCTCCCTGGAAAGCCGCTCCAACCGTCTGGCCAACTTCTCCGCCTCCGCCTGAAGCATCCCTTGCTGGGACCCTTCAGCTCCGCCGAGCTGTCGGCTGGCGCCTTCCAGCATCCTGCGGCGTTGGTCCTGGTTGATCTGCTGCTGCCGTCGGGCCAGTTCCTGCAGCTTGCGGGTGGCTTCGTCCATCTGCCGGCGTGAATCGGGGGGGCCGGCCTGCTGCTGGACCTCGTATTGGTTCTTCAGCTTGTCCAGCTCCAGCTCGAACAGGCTCTCCAGTTCCTGGGCCCAGGTCGTCCGTCCCTGAGCACCGCCGCGAGCCACCTGGACTTCCTTGTAGAAAGTCTCGGCCCGCATCAGGGACTGCAGTGCCCTCTGCTGGTGGGGAACGGCCTCATCCGGATCGCGTTGGGAGAGCGATCGATGGGCCGGAACCATGGCCTGGATCGCTTGAACCAGGTTCTCGGAGAACTTTTGAATGTCCGGGTCGAGGCCGGTCAGGGCCCTTCTCTCGACCCGGTCGGCCAGGGATTGGGTGCGCTGTTGCAGCTTGAGCTGGAGTTCTCCCAGCAGTCGCAGGGAATTCCGAAATTCATTTTTCTCCAGACGCTTGCGGTCTCGAATCAATCCCCAGGTGGCTACCAGGATCTGCTTCTGGCGCCGGGAGAGCAGCGAATCCAGGTTGGAGGAGCCTCCGCCCCGCCGGGCTCCCGACTGGCGTTGCTGGTATTGCTTGCCGAAAGGGCGCACTTCCAGAAAGTAGATGTCGCTGGTGGTGGTCGAAAGGGCATCGGAGGCCCGGGCGAAGTAGCTGACGAAGTCGCCCGGCTGCAACTCGAACTCCTCCAGGAAAAAGGTATGGGTTGCCGAGATGGAGCGGGGGAGAGGTCCGCCCCCGGGTTTGAAAAGGTCTATCTTGGCCGGCCGCGCGCCGTTGAGGGAGTAGTGTAGCTCCAGGTTTCTCAGGCCAAAGTCATCGTCGGCCTTGGCCTCGGTCAGGACCTCCTCCAGGGCAGTGGCCTGCCGGTCCCGTCCCGGCCGGTTCCAGGCCACCTGGGGAGGCTGGTCCCGGATGGCGGAAATGGCGTAGGCATGGGATTCCACCATCTCGCCGGTCCAGTCCTCGGTGAGCTGGATTCGATAGGTCGAGTCGCCGGAGACCTTGATTTCCCCGATGACGGCCGGTCCCTCCTCCTTTTGCATCGGGATGGGAGTCCCGTCTCCCAGCAGAATGCGCGCGGAGACCGGTTCCAGGTTGAGGTGGGCCTTGACCTCGACCCGAGTGCCGCGAAGGGCTTCAATGTCTCCGCCGTTTCTCTCGGTGCGCCGGGGCAGGCCGGTGTAGGACGGAAAACGATAGGTCAGATCGATCTGTCGAACTCGAGCCGTCTCCAGGACCGAGAGCTCATAGGCGTCGGAGCGGATGTTGGAGGCCTGGACGTAGTAGCGTATGGGTTCGCCGATGTCCACGAAGGAGAACTCGAATCGGTTGGCGCGGGCTTCAGCTGTCATCGGTCGGGATCTCCAGCTTCCACTCCGGGGGTCGCGGAAAAACAGCTGGACTGATTCCGCCTCAAAGCCCTCTAGCCTGGCCGTGACGGTTTGATCCGACCCCTTGCGGACGCGGGCGTCGCCGGGAGACACCTGGATGTGATAGAGCCGGGCCGCCTGGGGCCACCATTGATCTGCATATAGCTTCAGAGTCGCGAACTGGAAATAGTGGGGACCATGGAGTTGCAGCAGGACAAACAGCAGCACCAGAGCGGAACCGATCAAGGCCGACTGCAAGGGTTCCTTGCGGTTGAAAATCTCCGGAGGCTTGACGAAACGGCTCTGATGGGCCGCATCACGCAGCAAGAGCGACAGGAAGGGGTGGCGTTGGGCAGTGCGGTCCTTCCGGGAGTCCAGCTCGACGGCTGTGACCAGGCGATCCTGCAGCTGGGGGTAGTGTTCCTCGATGGTGCGGGCGATCTGAAAGTCGCTGACTCGCCGAGCCAGGGGGCGCACCACCAGCCAGGCCAGAGAAAGCCCGATTACGAGCAGGGAGGTCCAGCGGGCCAGCAGGAGGGCCTTCCGGCTGTAGTTCCAATAGTCGACGCCGACCACGGCGACAGCCACCACCATCAGGGAGAGCCCCAGCCACCAGGCAAGGCCCCGGATCGAAGCGATGCTCTTGAAACGCCGGCGGGTCCGCCGGATGGTGGTCTGCAAGCGTTGCCGTTCCGCGGTCATGGATTAAGGTAAGTGCGTCCCCCGCCCTGCCGGGCGGATTATACATAGAGTGAAACAATCAGAAATCGATCAACCCTTCGCGAACTTGGTACCCCGTCTCGGCCAACCTCAGCGCCTTCGTGCCCCTTCGTGGTCCTTCGTGCCCCTTCGTGGATAAGTCTTTGTCTTTTGTCTTTTGTCGTTTTTCGTTTGTTTCAGACAAGCCGGGCCCCTCCGGCCATCACTCCGGTACGCCGTTAGAATAGCGGTTCGCCAGCAAACTCTCAACCAACAACGCCAGACAGGCGGTCAGCACCAGATACCACCAGAGATGCTGCCGGTTTTCGAGGGCGTGGCGACCGTCGAGCGAGGTTGGCGCCCGCGGCGCGGCGCCCGCTTGGCGGGACTCCCGAGGCAATTGCGCCAGGCGTGGTTCCGGGTTTGGGCTGCGCAAATCCGACTCCCGCGGATCCAGATTGGCGGCCAGCAGGTGTTCTGTCTCCTGTACACGGAAGCGATAAAAGCCCGGTTCGGTCAATTTCAGTGAAGACGGGTCTGCGCCGAGCAGATCGTCCAGGGGAATCTCCCGGCCGGAAGGCGCGACCACCGTCCAGGTGTGGGCATAGGAGCGGTTGGAGCTCGAGAGTTTGGCCAGGGCCTTGCTCCACTGAGGATTCAGGGAATCGAGCGCGACCCTTTCGCCGACCCGGTAGGCTTGCGGGGAGGGTTGGAAACGGGCGGCGTACTTGACCATCTCCTGGCAGAAGGGCAAGAAGACAGACTTCAGGGGGAGCTGGTTCCAGCTTCGATCCAGGGATGAGGTGAACAGCAGGATCCGGCCATTGCCGAGCCCTCTCTCCAGCAGCAGGGGACTCCCGTTCTGCAAGTCGGCCAGGACCTGGCTGCCCGCCAGGGGTTCCACCAGGTGGAAATCGGTGAAGGGGGTTGCCATCAGATAGGAGAAGTGGACTTCTTCAAAATGGTTGAAGATCGGATGGCGCTTCCGCAGCCGGCCGATGAGCTGATCCCCGCCTTGGCCGGCGGCCCGGTACCGCTTCAGCAGCCTGGCCGGCAGGATCTCTTCCAGCTCGCCCAGGCTGTCCGCATGGGTTCGGCGTCCTGAAATCAGCAGCATTCCTCCCCCCGATTCGACAAACCGGACCAGGGCTGAAGCCGTCTCCTCGGACAGGGGGCCGCTGTTGTTCAGAATTACTGCGGCATAAGAAGACAGCCTGGCCGGTGGAATCCGCCCCGGTTCAGCTATCTCCAGGTCGATAGGGGAATCGGGACTGGCCGTCAATGCCCGGCTCAGATAGTAGTGATCCCGGCGGTCGCCTCCCAGCAGCAGGGTCTTCAGGCGGGAAGGAGGAGAGAGCGAGCTGTAGGCGAAGTTGTCCTCGGGCAGGGCATCCTCGAATTGCAGGTGAAGCCTGGCATGGGACTCGCCCCGGGGGACGGCTACCGACTCGAACCGGACCGCTCTCCTGTCGTCGACTCCCAGGCGAACTGTTCGACTCCCGGCGGGTTGTTCGTTGATCTCCAGGGCCAGAACCAGCTCCAGAGCCTGACGGAGGTTCTGGGATCGAGTTTCGGCGGTGATGGATACCCGTGAAGAGGAACGATCTTCGGGTTGGATCGTCACCTGGCCGATCGAGACATTGGTTGCGGGAATCGACGCCACCGGGTAGGTATGAAGGTCAACCCTCTCATCGATGGAAATCCCTTGCGATCCCGGTTTCCAGCCCGACTCCTGAAAGTCGCTGACCCAGTGGATCTCCAGGGATCGGTCCGGAATGCCCGCCAGGAGCTGGTCGGCCAACCGAAGGGCGGGCCCGTAGTCGGTCCCCGCAAACCCCGGCTCAAGGGCGTCGATGAGGCTGAGGACCTCCCTGGGATTGGCCTCGGGCCGGTTGAGGATCTGCGTGGAATCGGAAAAGCGGACCACCTGGACCCGGTCGCCGGGACTCGCACCCTGCAGAATCGATCGGACCCGTGTCTTGGCTTGCTCGAAGCGGTCCCCGAAGCGCATGCTGAAGGAGTCATCCAGCAGAAGGACCAGGGATCGGCCGCCCGGGCCGGAAATACCGATGGCGTCGGAGTCGGTGAGCAGCGGACGGGTAAATGCCAGCACCACCAGCAGCAAGGCGGCCAGGCGCAGCAGCAGCAGCAGGGGGTTCCGCAGCCGCTGCTTCCGAAGGGAGGCCCTCGGAGTGCGGCGGATGAACATCAAGGAGCTGAAGAGAACCTGGCGCGAGGTCTCCCTGCGCACCAGGTGGACCAGGATCGGGCCTATCAGGGCGAGACCGCCAATCAGGAATAGCGGGTTGAGGAATTGCATGGGGCGCCACGGGAACGACCGGGTCTCGTCCCTACATCGATTTCCGCCTGGTGGAAAGGTAGCGGTAGAGAGCCAGGTCCAGGGGTTGGGAGGTATCCAGAACCATGAAGTCCACTCCCAAGGCGCCGCAAAGGTTCCTGATCTCCTGCTGATGGCTCTCCAGTCGCGCCAGATAGTCGGCTCGAACCAGTGCCGGATCCATGATCAGTCTGCGGCGGGTTTCCATGTCCACCATTTGAACGGAATCGGAAAAATCGAACCGCTGCTCCTGGGGATCCTGAATCTGGATGACGATGACGTCATTGCCCTGGAAGCGGAATTGCCGAATGCTCTCCAAGATCTCCCCGGTGGGAGCATACAGGTCGGAGACAAGAACCACGATGCCTCGCCTGCGGATGGTCTCGGCCAGTGCCCGCAGCGGTTTCCCGAAAGCGGTCGCGGACTCGGCTTTGGCTTTGTCGATCAGGTGCAGCAGGCTCAACAGGTGCTCCCGCCGGCAGCGCGGGGGCAGCTTGTCCACCAGTCCGGCGGCGAAGGTGGTCAACCCTGCTCTGTCCCGTTGCCGCTGGGCGAAATAGGCCAGGCTGGCCGTGAGATAGCGGGCGTAGTCCATCTTGGTGACGGAGCCCGAGCGGTAGGCCATGGAACCGGAGATGTCCAACAGCAGATAGACGTTGGTGCTGGTCTCGCCCTCGTACTGCTTGACGTAGTGGCGGTCGGATCGGGCATACACTTTCCAGTCGATCTGGCGAATGTCATCTCCTTCGATATATTGGCGGTACTGGGCGAAATCCACACTGAAGCCCAGGAAGGGCGATCGATGCAGGCCGGAGATAAATCCTTCCACGACCGTTCGCGCCACCAGCTCCAGGTCGCCGATTCTGGACAGGACGGCGGGGTCCAGGAAACGCAACGGAGAGTGTTGAGAGGCCGTTCCCGCCTGGGGACTCATGGGACTGGCTCCCTGTCAGGTGACCGGGCTACAAGCCCGAGGACGGCGCCGGTACGGCTTCGATCAGCTTGCCAATGATCAGGTCGGAGTTCACCTGTTCCGATTCGGCGTGAAAGTTGGTGAGGATGCGGTGGCGGAGGATCGGCGGCGCCAACTCGCGGATGTCATCCACCGACACGTTATAGCGGCCCTGCAGGACCGCCTTGGCTTTGCCGCCCAGGATCAGGAACTGCGAGGCCCGCAAGCTGGCGCCGTAGTTGACCCAGGACTTGATGAAGTCGGGAGCGCTGGGGTCGCTGGGACGGGAGGCACGGACCAGTCGAACAGCGTAGCGGGCAACCGAATCGGCAACGGGGATGCGGCGGACCACGCGCTGGAACTCCACGATGTCCGCCCCCCCGATCAGGGGTTGGTAGCGAATGTCGCGCAGGGAAGTGGTGTCCTTCACCACCTGGATCTCATCCGACTCCGAAAGATAGTCGATCAGAATGTTGAACATGAAGCGGTCGACTTGGGCCTCGGGCAGAGGATAGGTGCCTTCCAGCTCGATGGGGTTCTGGGTGGCCAGCACGTAGAAGGGAGGCTGGAGGTCGTAGGTGACGCCCTGAACGGTCACGCTGTACTCCTGCATGGCTTCCAGCAGGGCCGACTGAGTCTTGGGTGGGGTTCGATTGATCTCGTCGGCCAGAATGATGTTGGCGAAGATCGGACCCTTGACGAACACCATCGTCCGCCGCCCGGTGGCCTGGTCTTCCTCGATGATGTCGGTGCCGGTGATATCGGCCGGCATCAGGTCGGGTGTGAACTGGATCCGATTGAACTTCAGGTCCAGGACCTTGGCGATGGTCTTGATCAGCAGGGTCTTGGCCAGGCCCGGCACGCCGGTGATGATTGAATGCCCCCCCACGAATAGAGAAACCAGAGCCTGATCCACCACGC
The DNA here is from genome assembly GCA_965207735.1 of Candidatus Versatilivorator sp. Taxonomy (GTDB): domain Bacteria; phylum Acidobacteriota; class Terriglobia; order Versatilivoradales; family Versatilivoraceae; genus Versatilivorator. The sequence goes on from OZ242296.1 coordinate 201,975, forward strand.
GGTCCTGTCCGACGATCTCCCTGCGAATTTCGCGCAGGATCTCCCCGTGGGCCCGCCGCATCTTTTCCAGCAGCTCCACCTCGGAAGCGGCCGGTGCGCCGTCCCCCGGAGCGACGAGGGCCGTTTCCTGCGTCGATTGAGGGTTGATGGACATGGGGCTGCACTTTTCGCCCAAGGGCTGCCGCCCTTGAGAGGTTGATACCGGCCCGGGGGGCTCCGGACCCCGCCCGAGGTCAAAGACCCGCGGGATTCAGGCGCCTATTCCACCAGGGTCAGCAGCAGTTCCTGAGCCGGCTCGAATCCGGGGGCAATTTCCAGGGAGGAGAGGACCTCGGTTTTGGCCTCGACCCGCCGGCCAAAGCGAAGCAGGGCCCGGGCGAGTTGGTAGTGAGCAGCCGCTCGGTCAGGGGGCTGAAGCGCCAGAAAGGCTCGATACTCTCGCACCGCCGTGGCTGCTTCTCCTTCCCGCATGAATAGATCGCCCAACTGTTGATGGGTGTCCCGATCAAAGGGGTAGACATGGATCGCCCGTTCCAGGACCGCTGCGGCTTCCTGCGACCTCCCCGCCTCCTGCAGCCAGGCGGCCAGGGTGGTCAGCGACTCCAGGTCGGCGCCATGGATGCCGGTGAGCTGCCGTAGCTCATCGATGGCTGCCGCGGTCAGGCCCTGCTGCCGGTAAATCCGGCTGAGTTGGCGGTAAGGGCTATCCGGACCCGCATAGGCGGGGAGCACTGCCTTGGCCCGACTCAGCAGGCGAATGGCTGCGTCCTCTTCTCCTCGCTGTCGATGATATCCCGCCATCTTCAGGTTGGCAAAAAAATTGTTGGGCTGCTCGGCCAGCAGCGCGTCCAACCGCTCGGGGGAATTCATCAGCTCCCTCTGCCCCAGCACCTGGAAGTCGACGTGCTCCAGTGCGCCCCCCAGGCTCGAATCCAGGTAGGCCTTGAACTGTCGATCGAAATCCTCGGGAGACAGATCCAGCACCTGCCGGAGAGCATCCTCCAGGGAGGCCTTCCGCTTGAAGCTTTCCAGCAGGGCCAGGATCCTGGGAAAGCCGAACCGGGACTCGATGAACTGGCAGGCCTTGCCGGCCTGAAAGTAGGAGAGGGAGACCTGCCCGGGGAACTGGGGTCGGAGAAAGCCGCCATTCAACTCGCGGATGGGCAGCAGCTTCCCCTGCTGAATGAACTTCAGCGTCTGCAGGTCCAGGCGGTCACCCCAACCGGGCATGGCCCGGTATTCCTCCATGACGGAGATCCCCTCGCTGAACCAGCGGGGAACTCGATGGTCGGTCATACCCAGAGTGATCACATGGGCGAATTCGTGCCACAAGGTGCTGCCCCAGTTGAACTGCCCCCGCGGGCGCGCCCGCGGGGAGTCCATGACGATGCCGCGGCCGAAGCAGACGCCCAGGGCGCCCAGGCCGGGGACTCCCAGCGCACGGACGCCAAAATCCTCGTGGTTGGGGTACATCTCGAAGTAGATCGGTCCAGGGGGGATGAATCCATACCTGGCGGAGAGGGCCGCGTGAGCCTTCTCCAGCAACGGGGGAACGTAATGGCTCAGCAGGCCCATTTCCTCCCGGTGCAGCTTCACAGTGAAGTGGGTCGTGGCCACCGTCTCGAAGTTCACGAAGCTGTCCATGAGGCGCAGAGTGTTGACGGTCCAGAGGTTGAAGGGGTCGACCCCATAAGCCTTTTCCAGGACCTCCTTGGCCTCGGCCTCGCGTCCGATCCTCAGCAGATTGACTCCCAGGTCGGCGTAGGCGCTGAAGAGATTGGGATTCAGCCGGATGGCCTGGCGGAAGAAGTCCACCGCCTGCCGGTAGAGCCGCTGGGTCACGCAATATCGAGCCAGGTACCGGTAGAGGTCCCCGTATCGCGGATTGAGTTCCAGAAGGGCTTGCAGGGCATGGTCCAGAGCTTGCTCCTCACCCCGAGCGTAGTGCAGAACGGCCTGGAGGGAGCGGGCCTTCAGGGACAGGGGATTGATCTCCAGGCACTGGCGGATTCTTTCCACGGCCGCCGGAAAATCCTCCCGCTCGATGGCTATCTCGGCCAGGGCCGCGTGAGCCGCCTCCAGGTTGGGATTGACCTTCAAGGCTTTGCCCAGCATGGCTTCCGCCTGCTCGGAGGATCCGGAGGTGAGGGTCAGCGCCATGCCCAGCATGGCTTCCGGAAGATTGGCATTGATCTTGAGCGCGGCGCTGAAGCTGGCCGAGGCATTGGCCGGATCGTATTTCTCCAGGAAGAGGTTCCCCCAGGCAATCTGGGTCTCCAGGTCATTTGGGTCGGCCTGGGTGGCCCGCCGAAAGTAGCGGTTGGACTCCCGGTACTGATGCAAGTGCTGCAGGGCGATTGCCGCCAGTCCCAGATCTCCCCCATCTTGAGCCTCGATGCGGGAGTACAGCTCGAGGAAGAGGCGGCGGCTTTGCGGAAGTTGGCCCTGATCCTCAAGAATGCGGGCCAGTCTCAAATCGGCCCGGTTGCGGCAGCTCTCCTTGCGCCTGGCCTTCTGCAAGGCTTGGAGGGCCGGCTGAAGTTTCCCGCGCCGCGAGTAAGCTCGCCCCAGCAGTAACTGCAACTCGCAGGAATTGGAGTGATCCTGCAGAAACCGGAGAGCTTTTTCTTCCACCGACCGGTAGCCACCGGTGGCCAGCAGTGTCTTCAAAAGGCCCAGGCGAGCCTGCAGGGAAGGAGGTGTGGCCGATTCCGCCAGCTCGCGGTAGAGGAGCAGTGCTCTCTGGTAGTCGCCTTTCAGCAGAGATCGGTCGGCTTCTTCCGGATTCGGAGTGGAGCCCGGCAGCGGCGCCGGCAGCCAAAGGAGGGTGGCAAGGGCGAGGGCGTGGAGCAGAGTGCCTCCGGGCGTCTTGGCCGATGGCCAAGTGCGGGATGAGGAGGGTGTTGCTTTCAATGTCTGAGAGTTTTTCAAATTATCGCAATCCGGGATGGGATTGAGGCGGCAAGGGTGATGGGCTGCAGGCTCCGGCATTCACCATAAAAAGCACAAGAGACAACAGAAACCACAAAAAGCACAAAAGGCACAAAACGAATTTCTTGATTTCGAGTCTTGCCGATCGGATGGTTCTTTTTGTGTTTTGTGCCTTTTGTGGCCATTGAGTTTCAGACGGCAAACGGGTTCAGTGTCACCTGATCCTTGACGGACTCGGGAGGAAAAACCCTCGATCTGAATAAGGACCGCGCGACTCCGAATTTTGCGATAGGCTCGGCTCGAAGTCTTTTTGCCCTTCCGCGGCAAGGGCCGGCGCCGGCCTGCGGGTCGAAGGGAGTAAGAGCCCGGTCAGCGATCGGTCTGCTCCCGGATGGCCCGAGTGGTGCGGGCCAGTTCGACCAGCAGGGCCTCCAGTTGTTCCCGGTACCGATCGGACGGGAGCGCGGCCTTGCGAGTCCTGAGTTCCCGCAAGGAGGACTCCAGGTCGAGTTTCTTTTTCCGAAGGGCTTCCAACTCGGCCAGGATTGGGCCGGATTCGTCTGGAGAAACGGCCGCGATCGGCTTGGCCAGAGTAATCTGGCGGGCCAAAGATCCGTCACCGCTCCCGGCATCCGGCAGGTCGGTTCCGACACCGTCTCCGTTGTCGTCCAGGCGGGCGTGTTCGGTTGCCAGCCGGTTTTTCTCCCCGTACCACTCTTTCACCTTGCGATGGGTGAAGGAATAGGCTTCCAACAGAGAGACCTGCCGGCTCTTGTCGGTATCAGCCTCCGGGTCGTGGAGAGATTCGACGAAAAACCGGGCGAAGACGGTTTCGTTCCCCTCGTGCCCGTTCTTGGTGGCCGTGAGGATGACGCGGTTCCCGCGGCTCAGCCTGGGGATGAGGGCGCCGCTGGCCGGAGTAGTGCACACCAATACGATCCGCTGAGCCGGAAATCGATCCAGGATGGCGCTCAGTTCGGCACCCGTCAGGTCGGGCCCTCTCAGGTTGTAGCGATAGTCGCTGCCATCGAAGTTTCCGTGTCCCAGCAGGAGCAGGAACAGCAAGTCGTCGGGCCGAACCCTGGATTCCAGCTCGCCCACCACTTGCATCAACTCCGACTTGACCGCGCGAGCCGTGACCAGAGATGGGTCCCGCTCAGGGTCCTCGGCCAGATAAAAGAGGTTCTCCCGGGGCAATTGCAGGGGCCCCTTCAGAGCCTCAACCATTGTCGACGACCACTCCCAGAAGCGGTCGGCGTATTCGCCGCCACCCGAAGCGCCGCTGATCACGACCCCGTAGCGGGAGTACGGCTGTTCCGCCAGGGTCCACCCCTGGCAGGCGATGGCGAGAGCCAACAGCAGGATCGACAGCCTCATTAAATCCACCCCCATCGTTTGCGGAGGAACCACTCGGAGCAGAGGAGTCCCCCCAACAGCATGAAAAGAAAGGGCATGTCCCACAGAGGCAGCACCTGAAGCACCGCGTTGGGGCTGTCCGCGTAGCGGATTTCCTCCGGGAGATTCGCGGCATTCTCCAGGGTGTAGTGGCGCCCGCCGGTCTCCCGCGCGATCCGATGGAGGAAGCGGGGGTTGGCCTCGGCGTCGAAGAACTCGCGATGAGTCGGGGTGACCAGAAAATAGGCTTGGGCCGATTGCGGCTCCACCCCATCTCGGGAAGCCTTGACACCGACTCGGTGGATGCCTCTTTCCCCGGGTTGAAAGCGGCCGGCGTACTGACCGCCGCTTCGGTCGAGAACCAGGGAGGAAGTCGCGGCTCCGGGAGAGGCTATGGTGGCTTCTACCTCCCGATCGCCGGCCGGGTCGAAGAAAGCATCCCTGACTGCGACCTCGATCCCCACTGCATCTTCGTCCTGATAGATCTCCCGATCGAATGTCACCTGGACAGGATCGGAGGACGAGGCTACCAGCCATCGCAGCAGTTGACGCCAGAAAGTGACGTGGGTCCGGTCGGTGTGAGGAAGGCCCATCTGCCAGTACCAGGAAGTGGCCGACATGAAGGCGATGGCTCTGCCGCTACCGAAGCGATGGGCGGCCAGCAGGATGGCGCGGCGGCCTCCGCGGCCGCCGCGGGCCAGTACGGCCGCGCCCGACTTGGCGCGCGAGATCCGGTTGTAGGCTGAGATTGGCGGCAGGCTGCGCCACCGCCGCAGGTTGGCTGCGGGATCGGAAACCAGTTGAAGGGCCGGGTGTTGTCTGCCATAGGCCGTCAGGTCGAAGCTCAACCGATCGATAACGTAGGAGTTGTCCGGATCCCGATCTCCGAGATGCACCGGCAACATGTCGGCGATGTCCGTTCCCGCGTATCCGCCGGCGTCGAAGGAGCTACTCCCCCCCAACATCATGAATCCACCGCCGCGCTCTCCCACGAAGTCCACGATCATCTTCCTTTGGGACGGGGTGAAGAATCCGGCTTCGATGCTACCCAGGATCAGTCCCTTGTAGCGGTAGAGCTGGTCCGGGGTCTGGGGAAAGCCTGAGGACAGTTTGTCCTCGCCTTCCAGGCCCTGATGGTAGAACTTGTTGTCGGAGGTCCGGAGGAGCGTCACCAGTTGGAGGTTGCGGTCTTCCTGGAGCGCTCGCCGGATGAACTTGAATTCCCAGCGCGGTGTTCCTTCCAGATAGAGGATCCTGGGCCGGGAGTCATCCACGTGAAGCAGCAGGTGCCGGCGGTTGTTGCGCTGGATGGCTTCCCCGGGCTGAGGCGCCACCGAGACCGTGTAGTGCTTGAGCCCTGATCCCTGAGGCTTCAGGCTCAACTCGACGATTTGGCTGGTATCGGACCCGTTCAGGGTAACGGGTTGGGAGGCGATGAGCGTCCCGGACTCCCGGACCTCTACCGAGACTCTCCGGCCGGGAAACCCGACGCTGGTCAAGGATACCGTCCCTCGGGTGGAGGATCCCGGCAGGATGCGAGGGGTAAAGGTGACCTGAGATACCTGGATATCCTTGCCCAGGCTCTCCCGGCCCACCGCCACCGTATGGACGGGAATCCGTTCCCGCCGGTAGGTGCCCAGAACCTGCGTCAGTTGCCCGGAAAGATTGTCGGCGCCGTCACTGAGAATGACCACGCCGGCCAGGGGCTGGCCCTCTCCCCGGTGCTTCCTCAGCGCGGAAAGAGCGGCCTCGAGGCTGGTGCCGGTCCCGGTGGGAGGAAGTTTGGAACCGTGTGGGGTCTCCCGAAGCTCCCGGTCGAAATGGAATACCTGGATCTGGAAGCGTTCTTCCAGATCGGCCAGGACGTTTCCCACCCGGGGATCCAGCCACCCGAGCGCCGCCTGCCAGCGGGTCTGCCGCGATCCGTGTGGGAGTGTCATGCTTTGGGAGCTGTCGATGAGCAGGGCAATTCTGCTCTTCCTGGGCAGGTGGGTGGAGACCCGTAGGGAGGGACGAAACAGCAGCGCCGCCAGCAGAATCAGAGACAGCACCCGCAGGCCGATCAGCAGACCCCTCCTGCGTCGGGTCTGGCTGCCTGACGCCCAGAGGCGGTAAACCCAGCAGGCCAGGCCGGTGGCCAGTACCGGCGCCAGCAGAAGCCACCAGGGAGAAACCGTGCTGTCGAAGGTGAGTTCGCCCTCGCGGAAGAGGAAATACCGGTACTTGAAGAGAGACTCGAACAGGCTGTCCATCGAGGTGGCGCCAGTGACTTCGGGGCGGCATTGGGCTGCCCCGATCGCCTGGTGGAAGACCCGGGCTAGTGGGTCATCGAGTAAATGATGGTGTTGATGCCAAGCCGGTAGGCGGCCGAAGAGTACTTCTCCGGATAAAAGGGGACATCGGCCCACTCCCAGGCATCCCCCAGGTCCGAATTGAAGTTGACCATGACCTTGAGCTGGCCGCTTTCGTCGAAAACACCCCGGAAATGGGGGTTGTAGCCGTCCTTCTCATAGGTGGTTCCACTGTAGAACATGATGACCCCGGGAATTTGAAAGAGTTCGTCGATGTCGAAGAAGCAGTGGAACAGCGGGTGGGAGGCCGGGAGATCCTCGATCCTGCCACCGGGGAAGACCTTGTGCATTTGACTCTGGAAGTTGGACCATTCCAGAGTGCCGTGGAAATCGTCCACCACCATGAAACCGCCCCGCTTGAAGTACTCCCGAAGAATCTCCGCTTCCTGGTCGGCAAGCTCCAGGTAGCCGACTTCGACGGCGTACAGGAAGGGGTAGTGGAACAACTCCGGCGAGGTGATGGGAACGTAGAAGTGAGATTCCCGGACATCCAGGTTGGTCAGTCTCCGAATGCCGGCAATAAAGGTGACATCCGCCTTGGGCGCATCGGTTGCCCAGGCTCCAAAGCGCCATCCCGACCCGCCCCGGAATACCAGGCGGGCGAAGGTGAACTCCTTTTTCGGCAGCTTGGCTTGCTCGTCGAGCCGCTCGGCGGCCATCTCCCCGCTTGCCTCGGTCCTGTCTCCCTCGGGGCGTTGGGCGGCCTGAGCCAGCATGGCCGCCAGCAGGAGGCCTCCGGCCAGGCCTCGGGACCAATGGGATGCGTGAGTCACGATATTGACTCCGGTTTTCTGGGGCTTGCCGCCATGGGGAGCATCCGTTGAGTATAGGTTGAAAGAGGGGCCAGGACAACCGGGGGGATCACTGGAATCACTCGGCCCGCGAGAGCTGCACCGGTCGAAGATCCGGATACGGTGTGGAAACACGGCGGGTATTGTACTGACGAAGGTAGCGGCGGTGGCTCGGCGTGTCGGGATAACGCTCCGCTTTGCCGTAGGGATATCGGGTCATCCCGTGAAAGGGAAGCGGTGTCACGAATTCGGGGGCAGCCGAATGGGGATCCATGTCCTTGCCGAACCCGTCGGCATAGAGCAGGAAGGTCCGTTGCCAACCAGAGGGCAGTGGAGGCAGGCTGGCCGCGTCGTAGTCCAGGTGAATTTCGTCTCCGTTCCTCATGATGACGTAGCGGTCGTCCCGGCTGTGGAGCAACTCGGTCACCGGTCCGAACCGGGTGTAGTTTCCGACATGGCTCTTCCAGGGGGCCGTGGGGTGGATCCATCCGTAGTCGTAGATCAGCGGCCGTCGGCCGTCGGGGCTGTGCTCCCGTGGGAATCCGCGGAAGCGCAGGTCGGCCGACTGTGGGGACAGCCGGTGCTGGCGAAGGGTTGGCCGTTCCGGGTGGGTGTTGACCAGGATCCGGTCCCAATAGATTCGCATGCTGGTGACGATCCGAACCCGGTAGTCGTCGGTCAGGAACTTGCCGCTCAAATCCACCACCATGGTCTTGGGCAGACCGGCCGGGAAGCCCATTTGAGGGATGACGGTCCGCCAATCGCCTCGTTGGTCCTTGACCTGCAGGTAGGGAGGCACCAGCTTTGCCTGGGATTGGGAGGCCTGGTAGTTGGCGGTGGAATCGGCATAGTCGATCCAGGCCGTCATCAGCAGGGACACCCGGGTCTGATCGGAGAGGTCGCCCAGGTCCAGGACCAGGGCGTGCTCTTCCGCATATCCCTTGAAGGGCAGCAGTCGAAACCGGTCGGGGTATTTTCGGTCCACCCGACTGATCAGCGGCAGGACATCGCGGCCCCGGTGATCCCGGGCTGAGACAGGCGGCCGGGCTCCCCGGGAGGCATAGATCTTGAATTGGGGATAGGGCGGTCCGGGCATGAGACGTTCGTTGGGGTAGAGGTCCAGCTCCTCGGGGTGATCCAGTACCAGCAGTTCGGTCTGGTCGATGTAGAGCACCTCCTCCAGCTGGTTGTTGATCCGCAGCGAGTAGCGCCCGTCTCTGGCCTTGAGCTGGGAGGAAGCGATCCTGATGTACTCATCGGTGTCGGGGGTGTTGTAGTGGCCGGGGTTCAGCAGGTAGCCGATGGCGCAGCCCCCCAGAAAGTCGGTGACGAACTGGTAGCGGTTGCCGTTCCAGGTGTAGAGCAGCGGGCAGGAGGTGCCCTTGCGATCCAGTTCATGCACCAGGCGGACACGATTGACCGGCAGATCGGTCTCCGACTGCAGCACCCCCCCGGGCCAGAGCAGCCGCAGGGCATCCACCGAGTTGCGCCGGCCCAGGCCGAAGAGAACTTCCGGGGGACTCTGGGAAAGATAGCCGCTGCCGCCGTTGACCTCGACCTTCTGCCAGAGGGTCCCGGACTTGACCTCCACTTTGGTGCCAATGCCCGACTTGTTGCTGTTTGTGCCCTTCAAGCGGATCTTCACCCAGCGATTCCGGTTCCCCCCCTCGTTGCGGAACAGCAGGGGGCGGCCGCCGTTGACCGTCAACAGGAAATCGGTGTCGCCGTCGTTGTCGTAATCGCCCAGGGTGGCGCCGCGGAAGGCCCGGTCCCGGAATCGGTCGAGACCGGATTCGGCCGTCACGGGTTGGAAGCTGCCGTCGCCCCGGTTCCGGTACAGCTCGGGACCGGATCCTCTCGGTGAGCCGCCCGGGGGCCCGCCCCGCACCTCCAGCACGTCCAGGTCTCCGTCGTTGTCATAGTCGAAAGCCTGGCTGGTCCAGCTGCGGGCCTCGGGGGAGATGTCCGGAAACTTCAGTTCGGCGGCTTGAAACTCCTGCCGTCCCAGGTTTCGGATCCAGGTGAGCGGGCCGCTCGCCGGACCCAGCAGGAAGTCCATGCGCCCGTCCTTGTCCAGGTCGGCCGTGGAGATGCTGTGGGCCGGGAGCGAGGCCAGGCGATTCAAGCGCTTTCCCAGGTCCAGGAAGGTGCCCACCCTCTGGTTGCTGAAGAGCCGGTTGGGTCCTCCCAAGGCGACGGTCCAGAAATCGACGTCGCGCCGGTTGTCGAAGTCGGTGAAGACCACCGATATCAGATTGTCCCCCGGGGCAAGCACCTGGGCCGTCTCGGCCAGGTCGGTGAACACCCCCTTGCCGTCGTTGCGGAACAGGTGAGCTCCTCCTCCCATGACGGTGTCCGGGAGAGCCCGGGATGCTCCACTGGCCGGAGGGCCGGCATCCTGTAGTCGACCGACGTAGATATCCAGGTCTCCGTCATGATCGTAATCGGCCAGAGCCGCGGCCAGATGCCAGTAATCGCCCCCGGCCACGCCCGCGGCTGCCGTCACGTCGACGAAGGTCCCGTCCCCGAGATTGCGATAGAGCCGGTTGGCTCCGTAGTTGGTCAAGAACAGGTCGGGGTGGCCGTCGTTGTCCAGATCGCCCCAGTAGGCGCCCATGCCGCAGTCCCGATGGTCGATGCCGACCTGCCGGCTCACTTCCTCGAAACGACCCAACCCGTCGTTGCGGTAGAGCAAGCCGCCCGATCGAGCCGCGTCCGGGCCGCAGCGGGCCAGGTAGAGGTCCAGGTCTCCGTCCGAGTCGTAGTCGCCGAAGGCGGCTCCCGAACCCATCCGGGAGGCTCGCTGGCGGACCGGGTCGGCCGGACTGCCTTCCTTCGCGAGGATTGACCCGGATCCTCGGCCCTGTTCGCCGGAGTCCTGCGGAAGGGTCAGGCCGGCTTGCCGGCCCACCTCGGAGAATCGGACGGGCGTTGCCTCGGCGGCGGGGGGCGGATCCGGGAGCAGGTCCTTGATTTCGGGGTACTCGCCGGTGGCCAGCATGTACTTGCCCTGCTCTCCGTATTGAGTGCCGGTGGAACTCATGCCGCCGCTTTCCCGCAGCCTCAGGAACTGTTGCATCACCTGGCTCCCGTCGGCTCGATTTCCCCCCCGCAGCAGGCTCATGGCCAGGCTGTAATGGGCGGCGGTGTCGTAGGGGGAAAGTTGAACCACCTGCCTCAGCACCTTCTCCGCCTGGTCGTAATCCTCTCTCTTGAGGTGTATCTGGCCGACCTGGTAGAGGGTGGGAGGGTCCTGAGGGTCTAGCAGCAGTATTTTCCGAAAGGACTCCAGGGCAAGCTCCAACCGGTCCTGGTTCTTGAGGATGAGGCCCATGGCGAACCGGGCGGTGGGTTGCCGGTCGTTCAGGCTCAAGGCCTGCTTCAAGAGTTTTTCTGATTCGTCCAATTGCTGGAGGTAGAAGTGAGCCAGCCCGCTGTTGACGATGGCGGGCAGGAAGTCCGGGCGGATGGCCAGGCAGCGGGCAAATTCCTTCAGGGCCTCTTCGTGGTTGAACTGCTCCAGCAGGGCGATTCCGATGTTGTTGTGGTAGATCAGGCGAGCTTCAGCCGATCGGCTATCGGCGGCCGGCTCCTCGACCGCGGCCCGGAGGGAGCCGGGCTGCCCCAGGGGTTGGCAGGCAGTCGGCCCCAAGGCCAGCACCAGCAGCAGGATCAGGTCGATGCGCCGGTGCGGCGCAAATCGTTGCAGTTGGGTCATACCGAATGCTCCCTATTTTTTAACCAGCCCTTTCCCCTCCCGAATCACGATCCGCTGATCGGCGGCGAGATTGGACAGTTTGTCCACCGACCCGCTGGGCCATAGGACTTCGAGAGTCAGGACCCTGTCCGACTTGCCCAGCCCGAAGGTCACCGGCAGTTCGCTTTGGGAACAGTAACTGCTGCCGCTCTTGACCCGCCGCCACAATCGGCCCCCGGCATGCCGGACGGTCACCTTGGCCCCAATGCCGTCCCGGTTGCTGGTGGTTCCCACCGTCTTGACCCGCAAGTAGCGGTTGGGGTTGTTCTTGTCCCGCTCGTTTTCCCAGAGCACGGCCGGGCCGCCATTGGTGGTCATCAGCAGGTCCAGGTCCCCGTCGTTGTCATAATCCCCGTAGGCGCCGCCGCGCCCCACCCTGGGCTGCCGGAAGTCGGACCCCACGCGATGGGCGACCTCGACGAATCCCTTGCCCTGGTTGTGGAACAGGTGGGGCGGCTGCCTGTAGGTCACCCGGCGCTGGACCTTGTTGATGTCGTTCTCCACGTGGCCGTTGGCGACGAAAATGTCCAGCTTGCCGTCCAGGTCGAAGTCGAAGAAGAAACAGGCAAAGGCCAGCGTCAGCAGGCTCGACTGGCCCACCTCCGAGGTGGGGGCTTCGTCCAGGAAAAGACCCTGGCCCTCGTTGTGGTAGAGGTTCAGCATCTCGTTGGAAAAGTTTCCGATCACCAGGCTGGCCAACCCCGACCCGTCGTAGTCTGCCGCGTCCACCCCCATGGCTCCCCGAACGGTTCCGTCCTCGCTGAAGGCCACCCCGGCCGGGATTCCCTCGTCGCTGAAGGTGCCGTCCTTCCGGTTGATGTAGAGCTTGTTGGGTTGGGTGTCGTTGGCCAGCAACAGGTCGGGCCAGCCGTCGTCCTGGGCGTCGAAGACGGCCACCCCCAAAGCCTTGCTGTTCGGATCCAGCAGTCCGGCCTTGCGGGTGACGTCGGCAAAGGTTCCGTTTCCCCGGTTCCGGTAGAGCCGGGAGGAGACACCGGGATAGGACTCGGGGGTGCAGTAGGACTTGTTGACGCCGTCCAGGCTGCAGCGAATGTCGGTCTTTATCGACCACTTCACGTAGTTGGTGACGATCAGGTCCAGGTTGCCGTCCCGGTCGTAGTCCAACCAGGCTACGCTGGTGGCGAATTCGGGATTTCCCAGGCCGGCCTTGTCGGTGACATCCCGGAAGGTGCCGTCTCCCTGATTGCGAAAGAGCCGATCCGGCCCCAGGGCGCTCACGTAGAGGTCCACCCAGCCGTCGTTGTCGTAGTCGCCGGCGGCGCATCCCAGTCCGTAAATCTCGAGGGCCAGCCGGGCCTCCCGGGTCACGTCGCTAAAGGCCTCCCGAGTCACGTCGCTAAAGGTCCCGTCCCGGTTGTTGCGGTAGAGGGCCATGGTGGAACGGCGGCCTTTGCGCCCGGGCCAGTTCTTGCCGTTTATCAGGAGAATGTCCTGCCAGTCGTCATTGTCGTAGTCCAGGAAGGCGGCTCCCGAGCCCATGGTCTCGGGGAGATACTTTTTCCCGAAAGCGCCGTTGTTGTGCTGAAAGGTCAGGCCGGCCTCGCGGGTGACGTTTCGGAACTGCACCGGGAAGGACTCGGAGTCATCGCCGGCCTGAAGCCCTCCTTGCCGGCATAGCAGGGTTAGCACCAGCAGGGACAGAACGAGAAGCGCGGGGCGTCTTGGCCCGCCGCCGTGAGCGTTACTATATGGCATTGAAGGGATCATGAATCGGCGTCGGTCGCTCGGTCGGCAATCCGGCTGGCGGAGTAGTTCTTGCCGGAGGTCAGCCCCGGTTCCAGCGGAGCGGACCCGTGCTCATGGATGGGCTGACGTTCGTTGTTGGCCTCGGGATGGCGCCGCCTCACCGGTCCGGTGATGAACTGCGAGGAGTCATCGGCCTTGAATCTCAGGTAGAGCTGCTGCTCCCGTTCGGCCAGCTCCTTCTGGCCCAATCCCCGATAGCAGAGCATCAGATTGTAGTGGGCCTGAAGGTCTTCCGGATCCACGGCCAGGACCTTCTGAAATTCCTTGACCGCCTCGGCATACTGCCGCTTGAGGAAGAGAATGCGTCCGGCCTGGTTTCTGACCACTCGATCCCGGGGATACTGAGCCAGGGCGCGGCGAAAATGGAGCAGGGCCTGGTCGTATTTCCCCTGGGTCTTCAAGGTCAAGCCGTAGAAATAGTGACTCTTGGCCAAGTCCGGGTCTACCTCCAGCGCCTTTCGCAGCACCTCCTGAGCCCCTTCGGTGTTGCCTTCCCGCACCCGCGCCCGAGCCACATTCACCCAGCCGTCGGCAAAGTCCGGGTCGAGCCGGGTGACGGTCAGAAAGGCCTGCTCGGCGGCCTTGAGGTCTCCCTGCAGCAGAAGGCCGATCCCGTAGTCATTCCAGCGGATCAGGTCGGCCCTGTCCATGGTGGAATCCAGTTCCGGCGGGTCGGCTTCCCGGCCCAGGACCCTCAGCTCGGTGCGGTCCTCGGCCATGACAACGATGGGCAACCTGGGGATCTCCTTGAGCTTGCCCGAGACCCGGGACAAGTCGCCCTGAAAGATCCAGCGTCCGTCGTCGTAGCCCTTGTCCAGCCCGAAATCCAGGTGGGTCGGGTCCCGGATTCCGGCGTAGGCCCACTGGGTATTCCACCAACTGAACTTGCGGTAGTTCACCTTGGCCGTGAGAGTGATCCTGTCGCCGCTGCTCTCGGGCACCTCGAGGCGGAACCGCACCGTGTCGGCGGCGCCGGGGGGGATCAGGCGGACATACAGGGTGGATCGGGCCGCCCAGGCGTTCCGCTTGTTGATGAGGTTGCCGTGCTCATCCAGCAGATAGGCCCGGTACATGTGGGCGCTCTCCTCGACCGGACCCTCGCCGTTGTCCTCCACCCGGCCGCTCCAGAAGATTACCTGCCCCCGGTCGTCAACGGCCTGAAGCTCCACCCAGACGTCGAAGGCATCCACGGTTCCGCCGGGGAAGAAATGGCCGACGTTGAGCGTCCTCACCACCACGTCCACCCGCACCGAGTCCCCGCGCCGCACGGTGGCTCCAATCTTGTCCAGGGGGGCCACCACCTTGAGTGGAGGGGTGGTGACCATGCCCCGGGCGCCAAAGGATTCCGACTCCTCCCCCACCGCAAATGTGCTGGAGAGTTGCAGGCTGGCTCCGGTTCGCCCGGAAGTTTCGGCCGCCTTCACCGGATCCCCCAAGGCCATGGCAAAGATGTCGATGCCGACCTGTTTGTCCTGCAGAAAGTCGATGGTGGTGCGTAGCTGCTCCTGGTCCTGGTTGGCCAGGGGCACGGCCGTATTGGCTCCGGGGAATCGGTGGGAGTGGACCTTGCCGTCGATGTTCCCCAGGTCGTCGGAATCCACCAGGGGCATGTGGCAGTCCACGCACTTGCGGGGTTGGGGCGGGTAGTAGAAAGACCGGGCTCCCTGCCCGGAAACGCCGCTGGCCTGCCAGTTGTCGTAGTCGTTGAATCCTCGCAGCCAGCGGTAGTGGTTCACCGGAAAATCCAGATGGACCTTGTGGCAGCTCGAGCAGAATTCCGCGGTGTCCTTTCGATGGAAGGGCTTCATGAAGACTTTCTTGTGAGGGCCGGGATCGGCCATGGTCAGAAAGTCGTGGAACCACTGCAGCAAGGGGTTGTCGCTGGTGGCCATGTCATGCAGGGGGGGATACTCGATGACCAGATCCCCGTTTCCCATGCTGCTGTTGATCCGTACGATGGAGTGGCAGGAGGTGCAGGCCAATCCCGCCTGCGCTTCCGGGGTGTCGATCTGTTCCCGGATGGGGGTGTCGAATCGCCCGTTGAAGAAAACGGCATGGTCGTGGCAGCCGGCGCACCACTTGGAAGGCTCGGTGCCGACCACGTCCTGCATGTATTCGATGGACTTGCGGTACCACTGATTGTTGAAGGAGGAGAAGTGGTGCATGGAGGAGTACCACTGCTCGTAGATGTCGGGATGGCACCGCTGGCAGGTGTGGGAGGTCATGAAGAAATCGGAGGGAATCAGGTCGCCGCTGGTGGTGGTGGACGAGGAGGGAAAAAAGGGACTCTGGGGGCCGTCTCCTTCTTCCTCCATGGAGAGCGGCGTGCGGGTCGGGTTTCGGACCCGGTCGGCTTCCTCCGGAAAGTAGTGCTGATAGCCGCCCAGGCCTGCCGGAACCAACACCAGCAGCGCCGCGGCCAGGCGATAGCGCCTGCGCGCCGTTCCCAGAGGATCCAGCCGGTATTTGTCTCTCCAATAGGCCCGAACGGCAAGACCTGCCAGAACAAAGGACACCAGGGCCAGGCCGATGTGGGTGTGGAGGATCCAGCGATGGGGTTGGGTGTTGCCCACGACCAGGAGCGCCAGGGCCGGTATCGAGCTGGCCAGAAAGCAGAGCAGAGCCCAGCGGGCCACCGGGATCATTCTTCTGAAGCGGGTCAGCAGGTACCCCAGAGCGATTGCGGTCAGGACCAGGCCCAGTCCCAGGTGCAAAGTCAGGTTGGAAATGTAGAAGAGGTTGGGCTCGGCGTGGGGCCACAGGTAAGCCCCGTTGACTGCCAGCAGAAGGAAGGCGTTGAAGCAGATCAGTGCAAACCTGTTCACCGGACCACCCGTTTCCTCATGAGGCCTCCAAGGCATCAGTGTAGCAGGGGAGTAGGGTTGCGGCAAATGACGCCCGGATTGCCGCACCGCGGGCAAGCACTATGATTTGGGATCGGCCGTGACCGCCGGTCTCCGTAGGAATCCGCCTTGTCCTTGCCGACTTTCAATCCTCGGATGCGGGGACGGCAACGGGGAAGAGATTTTCTTGCGATACCGAATGGTTCGCGAGGAGGATTTGGATAAGGGAAGACGCTATTCCCGAGCCGCCAGAAAGGCGCCGTCTCCGCTGCGCTCGCCGGGGTTGCCTCCGTCGTTGATGACCCCGTAGGCCAGGAAGGGGTTGTTGCCGGAAATCTTGCGGATGCGGACATATCCCTGAGTGGTTCCCTCCGCATAGTCCCGCAGAATGCTGTTGATCTGGAGCCATCCCCTGGCCGGTACTGTCCTGCCTGTAATCGTCCTGACCAGCAGGCCTGTATCCCCGTCGTAGATATCGATGCTGAAGACACTCTCGCTGTCATCGACCTCTCCGGTGTTGACCAGGGCCAGGTTGCTGCGGCTCTCACGGTTCTGCTGCAGGCCCTCCACCCAGGCCACTCGGCTGAAGGCCGCACCGGAGGGCACGGCCTTGTAGAAGACGCCGTACTGGCCTCCCGCGACCAGGGCCGGCGAGACCGTCCGGGCTCCAATCACGATCCCGCTCATGTCGTCCCCTTCCACCCAGGCGAACAGGGCCCCGGCCAGACCGCCTGCCGGACCGATGCCGGAAACACCTTCCCCTCTCAGCTCGTTGACGAGGTCGGGGGTGATGACCTGCCGCCCGGATTCCAGGGGCAGGCTGAATTCGGCTGCTCGGTCGGGTGTGTCCACCCCTTCGGAGACGAAGGCGAAGCTCACCCTCTTGTCCTGGTCCGAGAAATTGGTCACCGTCAGTTCGCTGGTGAAGGCGTCCCTCTCCAGGATCACCGGCAGGGTCTGCCCCGTGGTCGCCGCCAGCGAGCCGGCCGTCACCGGAAGGACGAAGGATCCATCCGAATTGGCCTGATCGTTGATGACCGCGTAGGCGTAGAAGGGAGCCCCTCCGGCTGTCTTCTCTACCCGGACGAATCCGTTGGCCAGACTGCCCAACACGCCGTCGTACTGGTGGAACCCGCCCGGCTCCAGGGTCACTTCGTCCAGCAGGGTGGGGTCGGAGCCGGCACCATCTCCCGAAAAGATGGCCACCCTCAGCCTGATGGAGCCCTCCGCCGTGGTTCCCATGTTCTGGATGGCCAGGTTGGAGCGGTCGTGAGGGGTCTGACGCAAGCCTGCCAGATAGACCGGCTCCTGGAATCCGCCCGTGTCCGGAACACCGGCATAAGCCAGTCCGGCTCGTCCCTGGGGAACCGCGGTGGTGGTTCGCACCGACACCCCCACCGTCGAATCGGCCGCGAACTCCACCGCCAGTGTTCCAATGCGATTTCCGCCGCCGGGAATGGGAACGCCCAGACCGCGCAGGTACTCGATGGCGTTGGGTACGATCTTCTGCTTCCCGACGGCCACCACGTCGGTGGCGGTCCCACTGCCGCCGCCTCGTTGGGCCGTATAGGTGTAGGTGAGGGCGGCTTCCGCGGCTCCCCGGTTGGTCAGAGTCATTTCGGAGGTGTAGAAGGAACGGTTCCTGCCGGCCGCACTCAAGATGACCGGCACAAAGGAGCGGTTCAGGCCGACGCCGCCAGGGCCGGTCACGGTGATGGTGTGGGCGGCGGGGCCGGGAGGCTCCGACAGCAGGGTCTCGGCCTTAAGGAAGGGTGCGTCGGGGCCTATTCCGTCAGATGGGCTCAGCCGGATCTCGGAAAGTTCACCCAGCGTGAGCAGGATGGTCTTACCTGCTACGGCATTGTCGATGAGGTCAAGTGTGATTTCCTTGCGGGTCTCCCCGGCTGCAAACAGCAAGCCCTCATCGGGAGAAGGAGACAGGTCGGCATAGTCGGTCGAGGCGGCGGTTCCGCCAACGCCATAGGGCACTCGAAGGGACACCGGCAGCGCCTGGTGCAGGGTCACGGATGCCGTCACTCTTGTTCCCGGGGCCACGGTCTGCGCGGTCGGATCGAAGCCCAGACGAGCCTTCAGGGTGGCGTCTACATGGAGTCCCTGGTTCTCCGGGCCAATTCCGAGCGTGTAGAGCGCGTCGTCGAGAAGACCCGGGGGCAAGGCCTCCAGACGGTTGCCTTCCAGGCGCAGTTCTTCCAGACTGCTCAGCCCCCGGAAGATTTCCGGTGGCAGGGAGGTGATGGAGTTGTGACTGAGTCGCAGCCTCTGCAGGTGGCTCAAACCACCAAACACCCCTTTGGGCAGTGTAATAAGAGAATTCCGGTCCAGCAGCAGAGTCCTCAGGTTGCCCAGACCCAGGAAGACCTCCTGGGGTAATTCTCTCAGCCGGTTTCCCTGAAGCCACAACAGGTCCAGCCTGGCCGGTTGCAGGGGCGTGTCCATCGGCGTAGACGGTTCCGTGTCGCTCAGCTTCAGAAAGAGCCCACCGGGTAGTTCCATCAGGGAGTTCTCGTGCAATTTGAGTACCTGCAATGCGCTCAGTCCGTCGAAGACCCCCTTGGGCAGAGCCGTCAGGGAGTTTGAGCCGAGGTTCAAGTCGGACAGACGGCTCAGATCGTGAAACACGGCCTCCGGAACCTCGATTAGGGAATTCCCGTTCAGCCGCAGGGTTTCCAGGTTGCCCAGTCCACTGAAGATCCCTTCCGGGAGGGCTGCGAGAGCGTTGTGGCCCAGGTCCAGCCATGTCAAGCTGCTCAATCCGTTGAAGTCCCGGGGGCGGACGGTATGGATTTCGGTTTGTTGCAGGTCGAGCCGGGTCACGGAAGCCAGGTGCCTTGGGGTGAACTGCCCGCAGGCCGATACACCGGTGGCCTCCAGCAGCTTGTCCCTCACCTGGGATGTGCGGTCGCAGATCCCACCGGTGGTAGAACCCGGGTCGAGGTTGGAGACTGTCAGGGTATGGGTGGTTCCATCGGGAGGAATCGACAGCAGGGTTTCAGCCTCAAGGAAGGGTGCCTTGGGTCCCGTCCCGTCGGATGGGAGCAGTTCGACTTCCGAGCCTTGGCCCAGGGACAGCACAATCGTCTTCCCCGCGTCGCCGGCGCCCTCGAGCAGAGACAGAGTGATCTCCTTGCGGGTTTCCCCGGCCGCAAACAGCAGACCTTCCTCGGGCGAAGGAGACAGATCGGCATGGTCGGCCGAGGAAGCATCGGCGTCGACAGCGAAAGGCACGCGCACGGACACCGGCAGTGCCCGATGCAAGGTCACCGGCACCGTCACCCTGGTTCCCGGGCCTGCGGTCTGCGCGGCCGGAGCGAAGCCCAGCTTGGCCTTCAAGGTGGCGTCCACATGGAGTCCTTCGTTATCGGGGCCAATGCCCAACTCGGGGAGGGGATCGTCGAGAAGGCCCGGGGGCAAGGCTGCCAGTCGGTTGCCATCCAGACGTAGCTCCTCAAGTCGGCTCAGCCCCCGGAAGATCTTTCGAGGCAAACCGGCCAGCGAGTTCAGGCTCAGGTTCAGTCTACCCAGGTGGCTCAGTCCCTCGAAAACGGCTTCGGGCAAGGAAATGAGGCGGTTGCGGTCCAGTGCCAACCGTTGCAGATTGTCGATCCCCAGGAAGATTCCCTCGGGCAGAGAAGCAATGGAGTTGTCGCTGAGATACAGCACCTGCAGATGGCTCAAACCACGGAAGATTCCCTCGGGCATGGCAATGAGCGAGTTGCCATCGAGCAGCAGGATCCGGAGGTTTCCCAGGCCCTGGAAGGCGTCCTCGGTCAATGTGCTCAGGCGGTTTCCCTGGAGCCAGAGCGTTTCCAGTCTGGCCGCTCTGCTGGGACCGCCGATGGGGATAAATTCCTCCAGCTCGCTCAAATCCAGAAAGAGACCTCCGGGCAATTCCATCAGAGAGTTGTCGTGCAACTTGAGTAACTGCAGTGCGTTCAGTCCGTCGAAGACGCCCTCGGGCAATGCCGTCAGCGAGTTTGAGCCCAGGTTCAAATCGACCAGACGGCCCAGGTCCCGGAACACCTCATCCGGTAGTTCGGTCAGAGAGTTGCCGTTCAGCCACAGGGTTCCCAGGTTTCCAAGCCCGCTGAAGATCCCCTCGGGAAGCGCGGTGAGAGCGTTGCTACGCAAGCCCAGCCAAGTCAGGCTGCTCAGTCCGCTGAAGAGGTTCTGGGGGAGAGTGCTCAAGGCGTTCCCCGACATTTCCAGGCTTTCGAGGCTGTTCGATCCGGCGAAGATTCCCTCGGGAAGAGTCGCAAGCAGATTGTCCTGCAAGTTCAAGCTGGTGAGGGACGTCAATCCGTTGAAGTCCTGGACTTGCAGTGAATGAATTCCGGTCCGTCGCAAGTCAAGCAGGGTGACGGCTGCCAGTTGGCCCGCTGTGACCTGTCCGCAGGCCGATTCCCCGGTGGCCTCCATAAGCCTTTCCCTTACCTGCGGAGTGCGGTCGCAGATGCCCCCGGTGGTGGATCCGGGGTCAGAGTTGGCAACGGTCAGAGTATGGGATGCTGCTTCGGGAGAGCGGGACAGCAGGGTTTCGGCCGCCAGGAAGCGAGCATCCGGACCCTTCCCGTCGGACCGTCGCAGGCGGATCCGGGGGAGCTCGCCTAGCGTAAAAACCAGCGTTTTAGCCAGCCTGTCGGCGCCCGCCATAAGGGACAGGCCGATTTGCTGCTGGGTTTCTCCAGCGGGAAACAGCAACCCCTCATCCGGGGCAGGGGACAGGTCGGCATAGTCGGCCGAGGTTGCGGTGCCGCCCAGGCTGTAGGGGAGCCGCACGGCCACTGGCAGCGGGCGGTGCAAGGTCACCATGACCTGGGTGTCGGCTCCCGGGGCGGCGGTCCCGGCGGGGAAGGCAAAGGATGCTTCCGCCTTCAGGGCGGTGTCCACACGGAGTCCCGGGCCGTCCCTGACGCCGCCCAGGGTGGCCAGGTTCCGGTCGAAGACTCCCTCGGGCAGGGCGACCAGGGGGTTGTCCTCCAACGCCAGATCCCGAAGGAGCAGCAACTCGAGAAAGATCCCAGCGGGGAGTTCCCTCAGTGAGTTCCGATTCAGGGTCAGGCGTTTCAGGCCCCTGAGATGGCTGAAGACTCCCTCGGGCAGCGACCTGAGATCGTTTCCGTGGAGCAGCAATTGGACCAACCGGCTCAATCCGGTAAAGACCCCGTCCGGCAGCCCCCTGAGGGAGTTCTCGTCCAGAGTCAGAATCTGGAGAAGGTGCAGGTCCTTGAAAATCCCGGCGGGCAGGGTCCGCAATCGGTTGTGGCGGAGTTGCAGTTCCACCAGAGTGCTCAGCCCCGCGAAGACTTCCTTGGGGAGTTCCCTCAGCGAGTTCGAATCCAGAGTCAAGCGTTGCAGGAGGTTCAATCCGAGGAAGGTCCCGCTTGCCAGGGCCTCCAGCAGGTTGTGATCCAATGACAGGCTTGTCAGCGAGCCCAACCCGTGAAAGATCTCTTCGGGCAGCCCGGTCAGGAGGTTATGGTCCAGTTTCAGCGTTTGCAAGCTGACCGTACCGCGAAAGACGTCTTCCTGCAGAGTCGTCAAAGAGTTCTCCTGCATCCAGAGCCCATTCAGGCTGCTCAAGTCGCGGAAGGCTCCGTCGGGCAGGCTGCTCAGCGAGTTTCCCAGCAACGACAGACCCTCCAGCTTGCTCAACCCGGTGAAGGCGTCCAACGGTAGTACCGTCAGCAAGTTTTCCGCGAGGGACAGATAGATGAGTTCAGACAACCCGCTGAAAATCCCATTCGGCAAGTTCTCGAGCCGGTTTCCGTACAGCCAGAGTCGTTCCAGAGAGCCCAGGTCCCTGAAGAGTTCGGGGGGTAATTCGCTCAATTGATTGGAATTCAGAGCCAGCTGTTCCAGGCGGCCCAGACCGTGGAAAAGGGATGACGGAAGAATGGTGAGAACGTTTCCGTAGAGGCGCAAGCGTTGGAGCCGGCTCAGGCCCCTCAGGTCGTGGGCCTGAAGGGCGCTGATGCCGGACTCGGATAGGTCCAGCAGGGTCACGGCGGCCAAGTGCTCGGGAGTGACGTCCTCACAGGAGGAGACGCCGGTGGTCTCCACCAGCTTGTCCCGCACCTGCGGCGTGCGGTCGCAGATCCCCTGGGTGTTTGCTGCGGCCGGCGTCGTCAGGAACCAGCCGATCGACCAGGCGGAGAGGAGCAGGATTCGGAGGTGCCGGGAACTCCCTCCCGGAGGCGAAGAAATGGTTGTCCCTTCAGGAATTCCGCATTCAGGCATGTGCAAACGGCTCACGAAACCTCCATGAACTGTATAGAGCCTCAAGGGAATTTACTTAGGCAAAAGTATAGCAGCCAACCGGTCTCCTGTCCTATCTAGGGGCGCGTCGTCCCGGACAGTGATGGGGCCGATATTTGGATGCATTTCCCACTCGAAAAGAAGCCCAGTTCCCGACACTTATGCGGGTGGCTCGGCGGATATGGGCAGTAAAGGTCCCGGGTGGCTGACGGCTGAGCTGTCAACGGCGTGGAGGGTTGAGGTCGGATTCAGCGAAGGGGCGTGCGCCCAGGGACTTCAGTTCCATGGCCAATCCGGCCGTCATGAGATAGACCCGGTCCGCGCGGGAGGCGGCCAGTTGGTTCACTCGTCCCAGGGCGTCCCGATAGGTGCGGCCAAGAGTCGAAGAGGGCACGATGCCCTGGCCGACCTCGTTGCTGACCAGGATCCAGGTTGCAGGGGACTCTTGGATGAGATCCAACAATTCCCGGGCCGCATCCGGGATCCGGCTGCCGTCTTCGGCGTGGCCGGGCTTGTCGAGCAGCAGGTTGCTGACCCAAAGGGTGAGGCAGTCAAGCAGGAAGGTATCGTAGCGGTCCAGGACCGGGCGGAGCGCCGCCGCCGGATCCAGGGGCTCCTCCAGCGTGTCCCAGCCTGCCGGGCGCCGCTCGCGATGGGCGGCGATGCGGCGCTTCATGTCTTCGTCCCGCGCCTCCGCCGTGGCCACGAACAGCACCTGCCGCCTCCGGCGAGCCAGTCTTTCGGCAAAGGAGCTCTTGCCCGAACGCGCGCCTCCAAGGATGAGAATGAGTTCCTTCTTCAAGGCTTCAACCCCGCGATCCGGTAGATGGCATCCATGTTCAAATGGTGACTGACCAGTTCGGCCAGCCGGTCATACTCCCTCTCAGATTCCCGTCACTCTGCGAAGTCCTCTCCCAGGTGACTCGTGTCGTTGAGCAGGTCGACCACGGCGCTGCCGTCCTCGAAGACACTGACTACGGAGAGGCCGGTATTGGCGAAGCGGAACTTCCACATCTTTTGAGCCGGCAGACCCAGCAGGCGGGCGATCAGTGCGCGCAGCGTGCCGCCGTGAGTGACCACCAGGAGGTTGCCGCCCCTGCCGGTGCGGGTCTCCCGCAGCCTCTCGACGACGGTATCGGCGCGGGAGTAGAGCTGAAGATCGCTCTCGCCGCCGGGCGGCGCGAAGGACGGGTCTCCGGCCGTCAGCCAGTTGCGATACAGGTTGGGATAACCGGTCTCCACTTCGCGGAAGGTCAGTCCCTCCCAGGCTCCGAAGTTCTTCTCCCGCAGTTCCGGCATTTCTTGCAGCCGAACGTCGTTCCTTCCCAGCAGAATGCCCGCCGTCGTTTCCGAGCAGCGCCGCAGATCGCTGCAACGGGCCTCTGTGAAAGGGACCGATGCCAGGCGCAGGCCGAGACGTCGGGCCTGACGTTCTCCGGCTACGTTCAGGGACGGGTCCGCCTGCCCCTGGATTCGACCCTGGGCGTTCCACTCCGTTTCTCCGTGTCTGACCAGAAAGCATCTATGCATGGTTGTCTGAGATGGCCGCGGCCGCCTGCAGTGCCCGAACCAGCCTGCGGCTGTCCTCGATGTTTCGCACGCCGACTCTGATGTGCTCCGGCAATCCGAAGGAAGCGCAGTCTCGAACGCAAACCCTGTACCGGGTCAGAAGTTTCCGGCGCAGGCGCGCGGCCTGGCCCACCCGGATCAGCAGAAAGTTTGCGGCAGAGGGCAGGCACTCCAGGCCCATCCGGCTGATGGCGCTAATGAGGAATTCCTTGCTGGCGCCCACCATGCGCCGGCCGCGTTCGACGTGCTGCGGATGGTCGAGAGCCACCATTCCGGCGGCCTGGGCCGCGGCGTTGACGCTCCAACTGTACTGGAATTTGCCCACGCGTGCGAGGACCGCCTCTGGAGCCAGCATGTAACCGAGCCGTAGACCGGCAAGGGCGTAGTCCTTGGTCATGGATCGGAGCAGCGCCACCTTTCCCATGCCAAGCAACCCCTGCGATTTCCAGCGCCGGTCTACGAAGGATCGATAGGCTTCGTCCAGAACCAGCAGGCCGCGGCCACTCAGACGCTCGGCAATCTGTCTCACCTCCTCTTCCCCCAGGTATCTGCCGGTCGGGTTGTTGGGATTGCAAACAAAGACCAGGGAAGGCCTCAGGCCGGAGATGAGGTTCAAAGCATCTGTCAGGTTCCACCGGAATCCCGCCTCTTGGTTTGACGGTACGAAGACGGGAGAAACACCCCCCAGGCTGCAGGCGGCGGCGTATTCCCCGAAAGTCGGGGCAAAGATCACCGCGGTATCGCCAGGGCCGAGAAAGGCCCGGGCAATCAGGTGAATCAATTCCGTGGAGCCGTTGCCGACCAGAATGAAATCCGGCTGGATGTCCAGATGCGAGCCCAGCGCCCGGCGGAGTTTCAGGCAGCTCCGATCGGGATAGGCGTCCGGAGGCAGGCTCCTCAGGGCCTCCTTCACTCCCGGGGCAGCTCCAAGGGGGTTGATGCTGGCACTGAAGTCCAGCACCTCTTCGGGGCACAATCCCAGCGATTCCAGCTCCCGGACATTCAAGCCGCCGTGAACGGGGGCCGAGTGGGTTTCCTCGAGATGGGTTTGCATGGGTCTTTCCGCCAAGGGGCTGCCGATCCAGGCGGTCCCGCGGCTCGCTTCATTGCCACAACAGAACGCGCAAGGCCAGCAAGCCCGTCACGATCGGCAGGGCAATGCCGACCGACCCGAATAGAACCCGCAACGAGGCTCCGATGTGGGAAGGCTCCGGTTCGGGCAGACCTTCGCCGATGCGGTAATGGCCCGATTTTGCCAGGGCGACGCCCAGCAGGCCCGACATGACGCTGATGGTCCAGCCGGCGTTGGGGCTCTCGGTGAGTCGCCGATCTCTTCGGACCATGTGCATCCCCCGGGCTGCCGGCAGCCCCGGCAAAAGGCCGGCGCCCAGCATCAGAACCGTGCCGAGACGCGCCGGGATCAGGTTGGCCAGGTCGTCCAGCCTGGCCGACGCCTTGCCCAAGTACTCATGTCTGCCATGGTAGCCGATCATGCTGTCGAGGGTGTTCAGAGCACGGTAGGCGAAGGCGCCCGGCAGTCCGAACAGGGCGAACGCCAGCCAGGGTCCGATGCAACTGTCGGTGGTGTTCTCGGCCACCGACTCGATGGCCGCCATGCTCACCTGGGGGCCGGTCAGCGTCCGGGCGTCTCGGCTGACCAGGCTTTTCAGGCTGAGACGGGCTTTCTCGATCCTGCCCGATTCCAAGGCCTTCCGGGTGCTCTCGGCAGCCTTTGCCAGACCCTTGACCGCAAAGGTGGTCTTCAGCAGGATCGCTCCGCCGAGCAGATAGGGAAGGGGACCCAATTCCCGTAGTCCGGCAGCGGCCAGCCAAGCCAGTCCGGCGAAGCCCAGAGGCGCCAGTACAGCCAAGCCCAGACCGGTCAGGAACGCCGTCACGGGGCCTGCGCCCGGCAGGACTCTCTTCTCAGTCCATGAGGCCAGAGCTCCCATCCACACCACGGGATGAAGCGCTTTGGGCGCCTCGCGTACGGTCAGATCCAGAACCAGGGCTCCTATCAGCACACCCGCCTCCAGAGACCACTCCCCTGCTTGCACTCGCCCCTCCATCCATGGCTAGTCCAGGTACCCCGCCAGCGGTGAGCTCAAGGCCAGGGGCGAGGCGGCGGTCAGAACCGCGGCCGCAACCAGCACCGATGCCTCGGCGGTCTCATTGACGGCTCCGTAGATGTCTCCCGTAAGGCCGCCCAGCGCCCGTGCCGCCCAGTATCCCACCGCCAAGGAGACGGCGCTGGCCAAGGCGAAAAGAAGCACTCCGTTGGTTCCGGCCAGCCCCATGGCCGCGGACAGCGCAAGGCAAAGACCGCCGATGAGAGGCCAGCGGCCGCGGTTCCCGAAGAACGCCGTGCCCAGACCCTCCCGCCGGATGTAGGGAAACAGCTCCATGGCCAGCAGCATCCCCCAGCGAGAAAGGCAGGGAAAGAGCAGCAGGGCCGAAAGCCGGGCGGTTTGGGGCAGGGCGGCCAGGGCGGTGAGCTTGAGGAGCAGCAGACTGGCCAGTCCCACCACCGCAAAGGCTCCCACGTGGGGGTCCCTGAGTATCTCGAGCCGCCGCCGCCGCTCAAAGCCACCCAGGAGTGCGTCGCAGGTATCCATGAAGCCGTCCAGATGGATGGCTCGGGTCAGCAGGACAAGAGCGGCAGTCAGCAGGGCGGCGGCCAGAAGAGGCGGAAACTGGCGGTCAAGTAGAGCCGGGTCCACCGCGAGAATCGGAATTGCCTTCCGCAGCAGCAGGTCTGCCCCCGCCAGCAGGGATCCAAGCAGCAGCCCGACCAGTGGAAACCAGGTGCGGGCCGCTGCCAAGTCCTCCGCCAGGTTCCTGGGTCCCACGGGGAGAATAGTCAGAAAAGCAATGGCGGAACGCAAGCCCTTCATGGGGATGGGGTCTCGGCGGCCGTCTCTTGTTTGTGTCGGTCCGCCACTCCCGCCTCGTCGAAGGTGGCCATCTCGCAAAGGCAGGCCGAGGCGGCTGCGATGATGGGCATGGACAGCACGGCGCCGCTTCCCTCGCCCAGACGCATCTCCAGTTCCAGCAGCGGAGTTAATCCCAGGTGCTCCAGAATCACCTGGTGACCCTGCTCTTCCGATCGGTGGGAGGCAAGCATATAGTCTCGGGTGGCGGGGCAAAGCAGGTGGGCCAAGAGCGCCGCCGCTCCCGAGATGAAGCCGTCCAGGACCACGGCGCGCCGCATTGCCGATCCGCCCAATACGACACCGGCCAGCACGGCGATCTCGAATCCTCCCACTTTGGCCAGCACATCCAGGGGGTCGCCAGGGTCCGGCCGATTGACCGCCAGCGCCCTTTTCACCACTTCCACCTTTTGTTCCAACTCCTCTGGCGTGCGTCCCGTGCCCTTGCCAGTGGTTTCCCGGGGAGATTTGCCGGTGACGGCGGCCGCGATGGCGCCGGCGGCAGTGGTGTTGCCGATGCCCATGTCGCCCGTGGCGATCAGGTCTGCGCCCGACCGGGCGGCTTCGACCGCAAGATTCACCCCTGCCGTGAGGCACTGCTCCGCCTGCCGGGCGGACATGGCGGGTCCTAGAGTGATGTCGCCCGTGCCGTGTCCGGCGCTCACGCGGCGGAGATCGGGATGATCCTGGATTCCACTCGCGACCCCCGCGTCCACGATGATCTGTCGAACGCCGAGCTGTCTTGAGAGGACGCTGACCGCCGCGCCTCCCTTCAGAAAGTTCCGCACCATCTGCCCGGTAACCGCCTGGGGATAGCCCGTCACCCCTTGGGCGACCACGCCGTGGTCGGCCGCCGCCACGATGACCGCCCGCCCGCGGATCCGAGGCTTCTCGGTGGCGAAGATGCCGGCCAGTTGCACCGACACCTGTTCCAGCCGGCCCAGGCTGCCGGGGGGCTTGGTAAGACGGAGCTGTCTGGCCTCGGCACGGCGCCGGGCCTCGGTGTCCGCGGGACCGATTTGGCGGATGGCTTCGTCGAGCGCGATCGTTTCCATTCGGGGTCAGTGGACCATTGGGACTCTTCAGAGAATGCAAGTCCCTGAGGGACACGAGGGCTAAAAGGAAAACTCCAAGCCGGCAGTCCCCATAGCTCCGGGGTTCAGAAAACCGTTCTCATAGTATTGCCTGTCCAGCAGGTTGTCGACCCGGCCGAAGAACCGGAGACTGCGGAATTCCGAGAGCGGCAACCGGTAGCTCGCGCCCAGGTCGACCCTGGTGATGGAATCGAACCGAAACACCCGGCTGCTGAAGATGCTGGGGTCATAGATCGGCTCCAGGGTGTTGCTGGAGGTGACCCAGTCCAGGTTGACGAACAGGTTCCGCCCCAGCCACTGGGTCGCCAGCAGGGACCATTGGTGGTCGGGGATCACAAAGGATTTCAGAACGTCGCCAACCCGTGGCACGCGCTCGTCTGCGTTGGTGTAAGTGTAGGAAAAGCGCAGATCCAGCGATCTGGAAGGACGAACGGTGGTGGTGACCTCCAGGCCTCGGGCCAGGCCCCCCTGGCTGTTCCGATAGCCGCCGAACCGCCCGAAGGGGTCGGTGGCGGGGTTGATGCCGCCGGAGAAGTCGAACACGATGTCTTCCTGAATGCGGGTGTAGAACCAGGTCACGGAGGTTTGCACCCGGTTGTCGAGCAGGGTCTGGTCCAGACCGGCATCGAAGGCGATGGATCGATCGGGACGGAGCCTTGGATCCCCGTATGCCGAGTAGCCGAAGCTGGAGAAGAACGTCCCGAAGCGTTCGTAGAGGGAGGGAGACCGATAGCCGTTTCCGATATGAGCACGGATCTTGGTCCCGCTTTGGGCGACGAAATAGGCAATCGAACCGTCCCCGGTATAGGCGGTCGGCGAAGCGTCGAAGGCGAGTCCCTGGTAGGGAGCCGTTTCCAATGGTTCCAGCAGAGGAGTCTGAAGCGAGAACATCTGGACTCTGAAGGCGGCTGAAAGGTGCAGCCGCCCTTGCAACAGCCTGAGCTGGTCCTGAATATGGAAGGCGTTGGTGCTCTGAGTGACATCCGCCAGGGAATCGGGGGAGGGCTGAACCGGAATATTCCGGTTGATGAATCGTTCATTCTCGAACTCGTAGCCCGCATCGATGAAGTGGTTGGTTCCCACTTGCAGATAGGTGCGGGCATTGACGGTCTGCACGCGCCCGCCGAAGTTCGACTGCGTGATTCCCTGAGGCTGAAAGCCTGGCCCTCCGGGGCCGTTGTGATTGATCCGATCGGTTCTCAGGTTCTGATAGGAGAGGCTGTATCCTGTCCGTGCTGTCAGCTGTTGGTTGAACACGACCGCGCTGGAAAGGAAATTGGTGGCCTCACGAGAGTCAGGATCGTTGAGAGCGGGAACGAATGTGGCCGACCCGAGTTCCAGTTGGGACAGGGGTGAGCCCGCCTGGTGGAGCTCGACTCGATCGGAAGTCAACGGACGGGCCTGGACGATTCCGGCGGACGTCAGGCCGGGGGCGCTGCTTGGCGACCGGTTGAGCTGGAGGAAAGTGTCGCCTCCGTAGAATCGTGCCGAGAGATCTGCTGTCGGAGAAAGATTCAGATTCAGCCGCCCCTGAGCCGTGGTATTTCGGCTGGCATCGTCCCCGTCCACGCCTCTGGAGATATTGCGATGGGCAAGTCCCGTGCTGTAGGTGAATCGGTCCTGCTGGAATCCTCCCGCCAGACGGGCCCGGCCATGCAGCCGCCCCAGGGATCCTCCTTCGGTCAGCAGGCTTCCCCGGGTGCGGCCACCGCCTTCCGCGCTCATCATGTTGACCACACCGCCGATGGCGTGACTTCCGTACAAGGATGAGCCCGATCCTCGCAACACCTCGACCCGGTGGGTATCGGCAAGCAGAAGATGGGATACGAAGGAGGTGGCGTCTCCCTGGGGTGCGGCCGCGTCCCGGAAGCGCAGGCCGTCAATCAAGATCGAGGTGTTCTCGACCCGCAGGCCGCGGGTGCGAATGGTCGTCTGGGCGCCGGGCGTTCCCAATTGCTGAATGCGCAAGCCGGGAATCGGCCTCAAGGCCTCGACCAGGCTGGTTTCCCCTCGCTCCCGCATCTCCGCGCTATTGACGACCGTCAGGGCCTTCGACACCTCGTCGACCGACTGCGGTCTTCCGGAGGCGGTGACCACGACTTCCTCTCGGCGAACTGCCAACTGCAGGACAATGTCCCGCACCAGATCCTGATCCGCCTCGACTTGAAGACCGGTCAGGGAAACAGGAGCAAATCCTCGGGACTCGATTTCCAGGATATATTCCCCCGGACGCAGCGCCCGAAAACCGAAGCCTCCCGTGGCATCGGAGGTGACTCTCAGGCGCAGGCCGCTGGACCGGTCGTGGAGCGTGACCAGGGCATCGGGCACCAGGGATTGTTGAGGATCGGTGATGGTCCCGCTGATCGAGGCTGCTTCAACGGACTCAGCGGTCAGGAAGGCGCAGCAGGCGACGAGGCACAAGGCTAGCGTCAACTCTCGGGTCGTGAACGGCATCTGGCAGGTCCTTTCTCCTCCCCCAAGGAGGTGTTCAGGAAGCATCCCTGAGCCGGTCTCCTGACTCGCGGCCTGAAGGGTCCTACTCTCCGTGCCTTCCCACCTTTCGGCAGTGGCGTTCAGACGGATTTCGTTGCCGCTTACAGTTGCTGGGGCAGTGGCGGAATCGCACCGCACTTCCCGGGATTTTCAGGGCGCATCCAATAAATGATTGTCATTGACCTGAAAAGCCGTATACGGATCTCAGGCCATCATTGCAGGCGACACTGCAGGTGAAAAACGGACGGAAGAGAAATGCCAGGATGGGTGGTACGGAAAACCGGTGTGCATGTTCGACCCAGCCGCTCTCGTGCGCAGCGTGCCTCGTCAATCCCAAGGCAGGTCTCCTGACTGACAGCTAGGACGCCCGACCGGCTGCCTTCCCATTGCTTGGAGCAACAGTGGCCTGCTTCGCCGGCGAGCTCGCTGATCACAGTGGCGCGACCGTGCGGGAATTCCACCCGCTTCCCTTGTGGCTCGAATTCGAGCGCCTTTGGGACCAATGACGAAATCCTAGCAACGGGTAGAAAGAGTCGTCAAGTGTTTTCTCACCGTGGGAAAATTGACCCGGGCTTACCGGTTTGCTAGCATTTGCGGAGGTGAGTGCCAGGTGCTCGCGGCAGTTCTGCGAGTGAAAAGGGAAGCGGGTGGAATTCCCGCACGGTCGCGCCACTGTAAGCAGCGAGTGTTTCAGCACTGCAATTGGCCACTGTTGTTTTCAATGATGGGAAGGCCGTCTGAAACGCTGTGACCTGTGAGTCAGGAGACCTGCCTGGAACCGCACGCCACAAGTGTGTCGCTTCGCATGAGGGCGATGGTGCCGCTCCTCTCTTCCCACCGTACTCTCACCAAAGACCAGATTCATTTGCGAGATCCATTTCCCGGAGCCGTCGCGTGAGGGGGCTCCCGCTTGAATTGGGCGCGGGTTGCGGCAGGGGGTAGGGGTGAGTCGAGTATCGAAGGCCGGGAGGGAAGGGGAGGCGGCGGACCGGCGGGGCATTCGGGTGGGTTCGGCGGCAGGCCG
This sequence comes from Candidatus Versatilivorator sp., assembly GCA_965207735.1. Lineage (GTDB taxonomy): Bacteria > Acidobacteriota > Terriglobia > Versatilivoradales > Versatilivoraceae > Versatilivorator. The sequence continues at coordinate 233,196 of OZ242296.1, forward strand.
GCGCATCGGAGCCTGGCTCCGGCGCCTGGCCGGGCTGGGGCTGCTACTGGCGGGAGCCTCCTGCCTGTGGTCTTGCCAGCGCTTGCCCTCCGGTTCGTCCCAAGGTCCATCCCAAGCTCAAAATGGGACCATCGAGCCGGGAAATCCCCGGCGCATCGTCTCTCTGTCTCCCAACGTCACCGACATATTGGAGGGGGTGGGCGCCTTCGATCGGGTGGTTGCCGTTTCGGACTATTGCAGCTATCCGCCCAGTGTGGCCACCCTGCCTCGGGTGGGCGGATGGCAGAACGCCAGCCTGGAGGAGGTGGCCAGCCTCGCACCCGACCTGGTGGCCATGGCGGAGGTCCAGGCCCCCTTCGTGGACAGCCACCTTCAGGCTCTGGGGATCAAGACCCTGGTGGTACCGAGCCAGTCGCTGCAGGATGTCTTCACGGCCATTGATGCCGTGGGAAGAGGGGTGGGCCGGCAGCAGCAGGCTCTGCGCCTTGAAAGGGAGGTGCGAGCCGTCCTGGACCGGGTCGCCCGTCGTACCGAAGGCTTGCCCAAGCGCTCGGTCCTCTGCGTGGTGGACAGGGTGCCTGGGACCTTGCGAGGTCTGTATACCGCAAGCCAGGGAAGCTACCTGACCCGGTTGATCGAGATTGCCGGCGGGATGTCGATAGCCCCACCCGCTACCTCCAACTACGGCAGGATTGGCAAGGAGGCCGTGGTCACCCTCAATCCCGAAGTGGTGATCGACATGGTGCAGGGAGCCCAGGGGGCCTTGGCCGAAGACCCCATCGAAATCTGGTCGGGACTGAAAGAGATCCGGGCCGTTCGTCGGGGACGAGTCCATCCCGTTCGCGAAATGTTTGTCCTTCATGCTTCCCAGTTTGTGGCGCAGACGGCCGAACTCTTCTCCCGGCTGATCCATCCGGAGGCGTTTGGGAAAGATGGCGCACAGTAATTCCCCCGGACCCGCCCATGCCGATGCCCTCATCCAAGCCCGTGGGCTCGGCTTTGCCTACGAGGCCGAAAGGTGGGTGGTCGACGACGTATCGCTTCAAATCGAGCGCGGCACCCTGGCGGCCCTCATCGGCGCCAACGGTTCCGGGAAATCGACTCTTATCCGCTTGTTGGCCGGTCTCCGTTCCCCCAACGCCGGAGAAGTTCTTATCTCGGGGCAACCCTTGCAAGCCATTCCGCGGAAACGGCTGGCCCGGGCCCTGGCCTACGTTCCCCAGATCAATCCCATGATTTTTCCCTTTACGGCGTTGGAAGTGGTATTGACCGGGAGGAGTCCCTACACCCCTCGCTTCCACTTCGAGAATCGATTGGACGTAGAAAAGGCCCTCAAGGCGCTGGCCACGGTGGGCGGGGCCCACCTGGCCCCTCGTCCGGTGACCGAATTGTCCGGAGGCGAAAGGCAACTGGTGGCGGTCGCCAGGGCCCTGGCCCAGGAGCCGGAGTGTTTGGTCCTGGATGAACCCGCGGCCGCCCTGGACCTCAAGCACCGAGCCGGACTCATCCGCATCCTGAGGCAGCTTCGGGATCGGCAGGGGATTACCGCTCTGATGGTGACCCACGACCTGCAGCTGCTGGATCCTGCCTTCGACCGGGTCTTCGCCATCCACCGGGGATCGCTGCTGGCCGAAGGCCCTCCCGGACAAGTCCTGAGGGACGAGGTGCTATCCCGGGTCTACGAGGACCCCCAGGTTCGCGCCCGAAGCCTGGAGGGGCGCACCTTTGTCTGGTCCGGAACCTGACCCCCGCGGGCGTATCGGAAAACAGGAGACGACCGTGGAGGCTTCAGACCGAGCCCCGGAGGGCGCCACTTTCAGCCGAAGAGTCCCCTCCTCCCGGGACCGGCCCAGGCGATCCCCTCCCGTTGGGCCCCGTAGTATGATCCGCCCGCTGGTTCTGGCGCTGCTCTTCCTGGCAGCCTCCACCCTGGTTGCCTTGTGGGCGGGCTATCGCTTCCTGGATCTGAGCCTGCTGCGCGAGGACCCGATGGCGCGCACCCTCTTTTTCGAACTGCGCCTGCCCCGGGTGGTTCTGGGAGGCATCCTGGGTGCTTCCCTCGGAGCCGTCGGGGCCTGTCTGCAGGCCTTTTTTCGCAATCCGCTGGCGGAGCCGTTCACCCTGGGCGTCTCGGGAGGCGGGACCCTGGGGGCCAGTGTGGCCATTGCGCTCGGTTGGGGCGTCAACCTGCTGGGTTTGCCCATGGTCTTCCTGGCCGCCTTTGCAGGCTCGGCCGCGGCAGTCCTGGTGGTGTACCGCCTGTCCCGGACCGGTGAGGTGGTCATGCCCGGCACGCTGCTGCTGGCGGGGGTGGTGGTCAATCTGATTGCCAGTGCCGGCGTCATCCTCGTTCAGTACATTGCCGATTACAGCCGGGCCCTGCAAATCCTTCGCTGGACCATCGGCACCATCGACATCGTGGGATTCGACCGCATCTGGCGCATGCTGATTCTGCTGATTCCAGGCTGGGTGGTCCTGTTGGTCATTGCCCGCGATCTGCACCTGCTGGCCATGGGAGAGGAATCGGCCGCCAGCCTGGGCGTCAACGTTCGGCGTTGCGAGCGTCTGGTTTATGCCGCCTCCTCGCTGATTGTGGGCGTGGCGGTAGCCGAGGGCGGGACCATCGCCTTTGTGGGCCTGATCATTCCCCACGCGGTCCGCCTGCTGTTCGGGCAGGACGTCAGGGTGGTTCTGCCCTGCTCCTTCCTGGTGGGCGCCGGTTTCCTGATGTTGGCCGACGCGGTGGCGCGAACGGCCCTGATTTCGGGTGAGTTGCCGGTGGGGGCCGTCACGGCCGTGATTGGAGGAATCACCTTTCTGGGCCTGCTACGACGACAGCGACGTTTCTCGGCTATATAGAGGGCCTGCAGTGAGCCACCGGGAGCGACCGGCTCAAACGGTTTTCGCGGGCGCGCAGCGCGCAAGGATGGCAAGGACAATGACCAGGGAACACGATCACCACGGCGCGGCGGGATATCCGGAGCGAATCGTCTGCCTGACCGAGGAAACCACCGAGACCCTCTATCTGCTGGGAGAAGAGCATCGCATCGTGGGGGTTTCGGGATACACGGTGCGCCCCCCGGAGGCGCGGTCCAAACCGAGGGTCTCGGCCTTCACCAGCGCCCGGCTGGAAAAGATCGAGCAATTGCGCCCCGACCTGGTGCTGGCCTTTTCCGACCTGCAGGCGGACATCGCCGCCGATTTGATCCGGCGGGGAATGACCGTATTGACATTCAATCAGAGGAGCGTGAATGAAATCCTGCAGGTAATCCGAACGGTGGCCGATCTGGTGGGCGCCTTCCAAAAGGGCAGGGCACTGGTCTCGGAGCTGTCGAGGGGACTGGAGGCGATCGAGGCCTCGGCCCGCCGATTTCCGCGCCGGCCTCGGGTCTTTTTCGAGGAGTGGAAGGACCCCTTGATCAGCGGCATTCGGTGGGTGGAAGAGCTTGTGGAGCTGGCCGGGGGCGAGGCCGTCTTTCCGGAGCTCCGCCACAAGCGGCTGGGGCGGGACCGGATTGTGGACCCGGGGGCGGTGCTCTCCCGCGACCCGGAGGTGATCGTCGCTTCCTGGTGCGGGATCAAGGTCAACAAGGACCGGATCAGGCAGCGAGCCGGCTGGTCGGAGATGGCGGCCGTCCGGCGAGGACAGATCTACGAGATCAAATCGACCTACATCTTGCAGCCCGGGCCGGCGGCCCTGACGGAGGGCGTGCGGCAACTCCACCTCATTCTGGCCCGTGCCGGCGGCTTTGAAGTCGATGCTGGGCTCAGGCCGAACGAGAGGGTGGATCCCGACCTGGAATCTTCCTAGTGTTCTGTAGCTAAAGTCATGTTAACGCTCTTGCCGCACGGCCTTGGCAACGATGCCGGCCGGTTGCCGAGGCCGGAGGGAACCGAGCCGGCTCAACTGATGAAAAGTAAAGATCTAGGCTGCGGGGTCTTTGTGGCTGATTTCATCGGCGGGGCAGAGGATAACTCTTTTTCCGTTCGTGCCCGTGGTGGAATTGTTTTTGGCTTTGCGGGCAACCCCCAGTTGTTTCAGGCGAAGGGGCTTCGCAGACTCAGCCGGGCAATGGTCCACAGGATCTTGAAGCCCGCCTTGACCGTCCCCGAGAGGGTCCCCGAAACCTTGGACCGGCCCAGGCGCGGCCGGTAGCTGACGGGAATTTCCACCACCTTGAGTCCCTGCTGCAGGGCCTTGACCTGCATCTCCACCGTCCAGCCGTAGGTTCGATCCTGCATGTCGAGCCTGGCCAGCGCCTCCCGGCGAATGGCGCGAAAGGGCCCCAGGTCGGAGTAGGCGTGGCCGTAAATCAGTCGAATGATGGCGGTCGACAACCAGTTGCCGAACCGTTGCTGCGGAGTCAGGGATCCCGGTTGCGGGCACCCCCGCGTCCGGGAACCCAGAACCAGGTCGGCCCGGTGCTCTTCCAGGGCACGCAGCAGGTCTTTGGCCTGGCCTGGGTCGTCGCTGTAATCGCCGTCCAGAAAGAGGACCACCTCGGTACCCGGAGGCAGGCCGGCGATACCGGCCAGACAGGCGGCGCCATAGCCGCGGTCGGGCTGGGAGATGACCCGGGCGCCTGCCTCTCGCGCCTTGGTGGCGGTTCGATCGGTGCTTCCGTTGTCGACTACGATGATCTCGGAGATCAGGTCCCGGGGGATGTCGGCAATGACTCGGGAAATCCCCGGCTCCTCGTTGTAGGCGGGAATGATGACGACGGCTGGAGAGGTTGGCATGACAGCGGCGCGGCCGGTCCAATGAGGGCCGCATTATACGCAATCCCGGCCTGCCCCGAAATGTGGTATAAACGGGCGACCCCGAGCAGGGTCGGAAGAGCGAAGACCAACTTCACGCCGGCCGCCGCGTCCGACTCCTGCACCGGAAAGGGACCATTCATGGAAGCGGTGCTTGCCCTGGAAGACGGCTTGATTTTCGAAGGAACGTCCATTGGCGCCAGCGGCGAGACTTCCGGCGAGATCGTTTTCAATACCTCTATGACCGGCTATCAGGAAATACTCACCGATCCCTCCTATGCTGGTCAGATCGTGGTGCTGACCTATCCCCTGATCGGAAATTACGGGGTCAACGCCGAGGACGAGGAGTCCTCCCGTCCCTTCGCCGAGGGCCTGGTGGTGCGGGAAGCCACCGACAGCGCAGACCACTGGCGGCTGGACGGCTCCCTGCCGGACTATCTGGAGAAGCACGGCATCGTGGCCATCGCCGAGATCGACACCCGGGCCCTGGTGCGCCACATCCGGCAACAGGGGGCCATGCGCGCCGTCATCGCCAGCGGTGAGGTGGATCGGGACCGTCTGGTCGAGAAGGCGCGGCAGGCGCCGGAGATGGTGGGTCGGGATCTGGCCAGCCAGGTCAGTTGCCGTGAAGCCTACCGCTGGAAGGAGCCGTCGGCGGAAATCTTCCCCGAGGACTCCTCCAGCAGCCAGCCCAAGCCGGATGCGGGCGAACCGCCCATGAAAGTGGTCGCTCTCGACTTCGGAATCAAGCGCAATATCTTGCGTTTGATGGTGGACAGCGGGCTCGAAGTCACTGTGGTTCCGGCCATGAGCAGTGCGGCTCAAATCCTGGCCATGAACCCCGACGGGATCTTTCTCTCCAACGGTCCGGGAGACCCGGAGCCGGTCGCCTATGCGATCCGGACGGCTAGAGAGCTGATCGGAAAGAAGCCCATGCTGGGGATCTGTCTGGGCCATCAGATCCTGGGTCTGGCCGTGGGTGGAAGCACCTACAAGCTGCGGTTCGGCCACCATGGCGGCAACCACCCCGTGATGCGCATGCAGACGGGTCAGGTCGAAATCACCGCTCAGAACCACGGATTCGCCGTGGATCTTGCCTCCCTGCCTGAATCCATCGAAGTGACCCACGTCAACCTCAACGATCAAACCCTGGAGGGATTCCGTCACCGGAGCGCGCCCTTGTTCTGCGTCCAGTACCACCCGGAATCCTCCCCGGGCCCGCACGATTCCCGCTACCTTTTCGAAGAGTTCAAGCGGGTGATCCGTCATCACCGGAGGGAGAGCGGGACCTCCTTCACCTGGCAAGACTGAATGCCCAAGAGATCGGACATCAAGAAAATCCTGGTGATCGGCTCGGGACCGATCGTGATCGGTCAAGCCTGCGAGTTCGACTACTCCGGGACCCAGGCCTGCAAGGTCCTCAAGGCCGAGGGTTACCAGGTGGTGTTGGTGAATTCCAACCCCGCCACCATCATGACCGACCCGGAGTTGGCTGACCGGACCTACATCGAGCCCCTGACGCCGGAGTTCGTAGAGGCCATCATCCTGGAGGAACGGCCCGACGCCCTGCTGCCTACCGTGGGTGGGCAGACGGCTCTCAACCTGGCGGTGGCGCTGTCGGAGAGAGGGGTACTGGACAGGCAGGGAGTCGAGTTGATCGGAGCTCAGATCAAATCGATCAAGGTGGGGGAAGATCGGCTGCTTTTCAAGGAAGCCATGAAGGAAATCGGCCTGGAGACGCCGCGCAGCGGGGTAGCTTACGACTTCAAGGAGGCCGGGCAGATCGTCAGGGAGGTGGGCTACCCTGCCATTATCCGTCCCTCCTTTACCCTGGGAGGCACGGGAGGCGGCATCGCCTACAACGCCGAAGAGTTCGAGCACCTGGCCAAGCGGGGGCTGGATCTCAGTCCGGCCCATGAGATTCTGATCGAGGAGTCGGTCATCGGTTGGAAGGAGTTCGAGCTGGAGGTGATGCGCGACCTGAAGGACAACGTGGTGGTGATCTGCAGCATTGAGAACTTCGATCCCATGGGAGTCCACACCGGGGATTCCATCACGGTGGCTCCGGTGCAGACACTCACCGACAAGGAATACCAGTATATGCGGAACGCCGCCATCCGGATCATTCGCAAGGTGGGGGTGGAGACCGGGGGCTCCAACATCCAGTTCGCCGTCAATCCGCGGGATGGGCGCCTGGTGGTGATCGAAATGAATCCTCGAGTCTCCCGCAGCTCGGCCCTGGCCTCCAAGGCCACCGGATTCCCCATTGCCAAGATCGCTGCCAAGCTGGCGGTGGGACTCACGCTGGACGAGATTCCCAACGACATCACCTTGAAGACCCCGGCATGCTTTGAGCCCACCATCGACTATGTGGTCACCAAAATCCCCAAGTGGGCCTTTGAGAAGTTTCCAGAGGCCGAGCCGCTCCTGGGAACCCAGATGAAGTCGGTCGGCGAGGTCATGGCCATCGGCAGAACCTTCAAGGAGTCGCTGCTGAAGGCCCTGCGCTCCCTGGAGACGGGGCGCAAGGTGGGGTCGCAAAAGCTCGATCCGGACCAAATCAAGGAGAAGCTGATCCTTCCCAATCCCGACCGCCTCCTCTATCTCCGATTTGCCTTCGAGAGGGGCCTCTCGGTGGAAGAAGCCTATCAGTACACCCGGATCGATCCCTGGTTCTTGCGACAGGTCCGGGAGGTCTCCCAATTTTCCGCCGGCCTGCGGGGAACCGACCTGGCCGAGATTCCCCCACTGCAGCTCAGGCAGGCCAAACGCCTGGGATTCTCCGATCAGTACCTGGCCTGGCTGACGGGTTCGACTGCCGCCGAAGTTCACCAACGCCGCCAAGGCCTCAATCTCCGGCCGGTATTCAAGCGGGTGGACACCTGCGCGGCCGAGTTCGAATCCTTCACCCCCTACCTCTATTCCACTTACGAGCAGCAGTGCGAGGCCGAACCTTCCCAGAGAAGAAAGATCGTGATCCTGGGCAGCGGGCCCAATCGGATCGGGCAGGGCATCGAGTTCGACTACTGCTGTTGCCATGCCGCCTTTGCCCTCAAGGAAGACGGGTTCGAGACCATCATGGTGAACTGCAATCCCGAGACCGTCTCTACCGATTACGATACTTCCGATCGGCTCTACTTCGAGCCGCTGACCTTTGAAGACGTCATGCACGTGGTGGAGCGGGAGCAACCGGAGGGAGTGATCGTGCAGTTCGGCGGCCAGACTCCGCTGACCCTGGCCCTGCCCCTGCAGCGGGCCGGCGTCCCCATTATCGGTACCTCGCCCGAGTCCATCGACCTGGCGGAAGACCGCAAGCGATTCGGCCGTCTGCTCTCCGGCATGGGAATCCCCCAGCCGCCTTCCGGCACCGCCACCTCTTTCGGGGAGGCCGCCGCCATCGCCGAACGCATCGGCTACCCCGTCCTGGTTCGGCCCTCCTATGTTCTCGGGGGGCGGGCCATGGTGATCGTGCACGATGACCAGTCCCTGGAGCGATACATCACGGAAGCCGTGGACGTTTCCCAGGACCGTCCCATTCTGATCGACAAGTTTCTGGAGGATGCCTTCGAGGTGGACGTGGACGCCGTGGCTGACAGGCGGCGGGTGGTGATCGGAGGCATCATGGAGCATATCGAGGAGGCCGGGATTCACTCCGGAGACAGCTCCTGCGTGCTGCCGACCTACATGGTCAAGCCCGAGCACCTGGAGACCATGCGAGATTACACCCGACGGCTGGCGCTGGAGTTGAAGGTGGTCGGATTGATGAATGTGCAGTATGCCATCAAGGAGGATGTGGTCTACGTGCTGGAAGTCAATCCGAGGGCCTCCCGCACTGTGCCATTCGTGAGCAAGGCCACCGGTGTCCCCCTGGCCAAGCTGGCGGTCCGGCTGATGACGGGGCGCAAGCTGGAGGAGTTCGGTTTGGGAGATGAACTGCCTGTAGGCCACTTCTTCGTCAAGTCCCCGGTTTTCCCTTTCTTGAAATTTCCGGGTGTTGATACCATTCTGGGCCCCGAGATGAAGTCTACCGGCGAGGTGATGGGCGTTTCCGACAATTTCGGTCAAGCCTATGCCAAGGCCCAGCTCAGCGCCGGCTCGGTGCTGCCCCGGTCGGGCACTGCCTTCATCAGCGTGAACGATCAGGACAAGCTCAACGTGCTCCCGATTGCCCGACGTCTGCACGATCTCGGATTTCGCTTGATCGCCACCGGAGGCACCCAAAAGATCCTGGCCGGGCAGGGCGTCCCCGTCGAGTCGGTCTACAAGGTCAACGAGGGACGGCCCCACATCGTGGATCTCATCAAGAGCGGCCAGGTGGATCTGATCCTCAACACTCCGTTGGGCAAGGATTCCTTCTTCGATGAACGCGCCATCAGACGCGCCGCCGTGCAGCACAACGTGCCCTGCATCACCACGCTCTCGGGAGGTGCGGCCGTAGCCAGCGGCATCAGCGCGCTGCAACAGAATCGGCGGGACGTCCGCGCCCTGCAGGAGTATCATCGGAATGATGAGTGATGAATGATGAATGATGAATCAGCGGGCGGACATTCTTGAGCGTACAAAGCTGTTCTCTTTACGGGTTATTCGGATGTATTCAGCTCTGCCGGAGACAACCGAATCCAGAGTCATCGGTAAACAGATCTTGCGTTCAGGGACTTCGGTTGGCGCGCATGTCAGAGAAGGAAAGCGCAGCCGCTCGCAGGCTGAGATGATCAGCAAGACAGAAGTCGCCTTGCAGGAACTGGAAGAAACCATTTATTGGATGGAACTTCTGGTCGAGTCCGGCATCGTCAAAGCCAGACGCCTTTCCTCACTGATGAGGGAGGCGAACGAGTTGACGGCCATACTGGTCACGAGTGTAAAAACGCTGAAACACAGGATAAGAAAATGATTCATCATTCATCATTCCTCACTCATCATTCCTCACTGATGAGGGAGGCGAACGAGTTGACGGCCACACTGGTCACGAGTGTAAAAACGCTGAAACACAGGAACAGAAAGTAATTCATCATTCATCATTCCTCACTCATCATTCCTCACTGATGAGGGAGGCGAACGAGTTGACGGCCATACTGGTCACGAGTGTAAAAACGCTGAAACACAGGAACAGAAAGTAATTCATCATTCATCATTCATCATTCCTCACTGATGAGGGAGGCGAACGAGTTGACGGCCATACTGGTCACGAGTGTAAAAACGCTGAAACACAGGATAAGAAAATGATTCATCATTCATCACTCATCATTCATCATTCTCGTCATTCATCATTCTCGTCATTCCACCTGAGGAGACGTCTCATATGGCACGTTATTTTCTGACTGGCGCACAAGGCTGCATCGGATCCTGGATCGTCCGCAATCTGATCGATCGCGGCAACGAGGTCTTCATCTATGACCTGGACCTCGAGCCCAAAAGGCTTTCCATGCTGCTTTCCCCGGAGGAGTTGGACGGGATTCACTTCATCCAGGGCGACATTACCGATTTCGATCGGCTGAAGGGCGAGATGCAGCGGCACCGGGTGACCCATGTCATTCACCTGGCGGGGTTGCAGGTGCCGATTTGCCGGGCCAACCCGAGATTGGGCGCCATGGTCAACGTGGTGGGTACGGTCAATGTGTTCGAGGCCGCCCGGTCGCTGTCGGACCCGATCCAGGGGATGGCGTATGCCAGCTCCGCCGCCGTGTTCGGTCCCCAGGAAGACTACGGGGAAGGGCCCGTGGGCGAAAGCGTCCAGTCGTCTCCCCGGACCCACTACGGGGTCTTCAAGCAGTCCAACGAGGGGAACGCCCGGGTGTTCTTCCTGGACCACGGCATCTCGAGCGTGGGCCTGCGCCCCCACGCCGTCTACGGGCCGGGCCGGGATTTCGGAATCACCTCCGGGCCCACCACGGCCATGAAGGCGGCTGCCCTGGGGCGGCCCTTCGAGATTCAGTTCGGCGGCCCGGTGTCGATGCTGCTGGTGGATGACGCGGCCAAGATATTCATCGGGTGTGCCGAAAGCCCCAAGACCGGGGCCCGGGCCTACAACATTCGTGGAGAGTTGGTAACGGTGGAAGGGGTTGTCCAGGCTATCGAAGAGGTGGTTCCCGGAGCCCGGGGGCAGATCCGGTGCAAAGCAAACCCCTTGGCCATCGCCAGTAACTTCAGCGAGCAGGGTTTGAAGCAGGAACTGGGCCAGGTGCCGGCCACTCCGCTGAAAGAGGGCATCGAACAGACGGTGGAGGTCTTCAGGCGCCTGCACCGGGAGAACCGGCTGGACCTTTCCGACCTCGAGGCTTGACCCGACGTCAGGCCGGCTCAAGCCATCCCGATCCGACAATGCAAACGAACCACGGCAAGAAGACCGATCCCGAAATGAAGCTGCTGGACCGCCGGGGGTTTCTGGCGGCTTCGGCTGCCCTGGGGACCGGTCTGCTGGATCTGGCCGGTTGTTCCTGGGGCGGCGGCAGTTCCCGGGAGCTTCGGGGAAAGACCTATTCGGTGCGGGTGGATGCGCAGGGGGGCCTCAGTGTCCGTGGGAAGGACGGTGAGGTGGTCTGGACGAGTTCCCCCCGCTTGAAACCCCAACTGGTTCTGGCTGCCAATGGCAGCGGAGAGGCTCGGACCCTGGGCTTTGGCGAGGCGGCGGCCAGAGAGTGGGAGCGTTTCGAGGAAGACCGCCACCGGGGCTACCGGGTTCGATTGGGATCGTTCCCCGGCACCGACGTGGAAATCGAGATGGTGCACGCCCTGGACCCCGACAGGGACGAGTTGCTGGTCCGCCTGGCGCAGACCGGCGGCAAGGACCGTATCCAAAGGGTAAACCACTTCTACCGTATCGAAAAGCCCACCAGCGACGGGGGCCATATGTTGGTCCCCCACGGTTCCGGCTATTTGATTCCGGCGGAGATGGCCGAGAGGATGCCCAAGGGGGACGCGGTTCGCGGCAACCTGGTGGGTGGGCGCTATAGTCTGCCCCTGTTCGGCCTGGTCAAGGGGCGCCACTCCCTCTACCAGATCGTGGAGACTTTCTGGGACTGCAGCGTGGAGGTCGACCACCTGCCGGGCGAGGCTTCGGTGGTGGACTTCAACTGGCTGGCCTCGCTGGGGGAGCTTGGCTACGCTCGCCAGTTCCTGATGCGCTTCGCCCAGGACATGGACCACGTGGGCATGGCCAAGGCCTACCGCCGCTATGCCCGCAAAAAGGGGTTCTTTCGGACATTGGCTGACAGGGCCAGGCAACTGCCCAAGATCGAGCGATACCTTCGAGGTTTCGAATTCCGCTGGGTCTATTGGAAGTCCGGAGACGAGCGGCGAGTGCTGAGAGACCTGCGGCGCTGGACGCGTCACGGCCTGCCCGTCAACTTCTTCTTTCCCAAATGGTCCCCCGGAACCGCCGCTCGAAACGATGCCAGCGCCTGGCAGGCCTTCCTGCGCCGGCGCCCGGTGGAGGGAGGCTGGAAGAGACTCAAGCGCCTGGCCGCCCGGGTTCGCCGTCAGGGAGCCTTGATCAAGGTCTTCATCAATCCCAATACCAATCTGAAGGGGGCTCCCGGCTACGATCCGACCCGGTCCTCACGGGACCAGGCGGGAGAATTGCATCCCAGGCCCAGCTTCTGGGGTGACGGGCTCAGCCCCCAGTTCGGGCCGGAAGCGTTGCGGCGCGCGCTGGACCATGCCGAGTCGCAGGGATTCAAGCCCGATGCCCTCTATTTCGATGGATACGCCTTTCACGGCGGCCACCGGGAGGATTTTTCTCCGGACCACCCGGTCTCTCGCCAGCTGGCCCTCGAGAAGCAGATCGAGTGCTTTCGGGAGACGCGGAAACGGGGAATCATCCCCGGCGCCGAGCTGGCCCGGTTCTGGTGCGTCTCGGAGTGCGATTACTTCTTCTTCACCGACTGGTCTCGAGACCGGCTCGAGGTGGGAGAACCCATTCCCTGGTTCCAGTTGGTCTTTCACGAGTGCTACGCGGCCTGTTTCTCCGGTGGGGGATACGGGCGCTACGACTGGCCGGAGGACAAGAACCCCCGCCTGTATGAGCTTCTCTTCGGCGCGGCCCCGGCTTACAACTGGATGCTGCCCTACGGGGACGAATTTCCCGGAACCGGATTGGAGGACGGCGTTCCCGTCCGGGAATGGGGGACTACCCGGATGCGGCGGCGCATCCAGTGGCTGCAGCGCTGGAGCGCCTTTTTCCAAAAGACGGCCCACGCCGAAATGCTGTCTCACCAGTTCCTCAACCCCGAACGCAGCCTGCAGCGGGTCCGGTTCGACAACGGGGTTACCGCCGAGTTCGATCTCTCCAAGGGGCTCTGCCGTATTCAGGGCGTGGAAGCCTTCAGCGGGGATTGGGAAAAACCCCATGAGGGGACCCTGTGACCAGGGCTCAACGGCGAGGGCAGCCACCCGGTTCAAAGTCAAGCATGAGTAGATGGTTTATGAACATGGATGGACAGGATATACAGGATTATTCGGCGAGAGTTTCCACCGCCTTGAGTCCAACCATCGCCTGTGTTCCAACACCGATTCCCCCAAACCCGCTCCCAGGCTCGTGGATTACTTCCAACGCCCACCCGATCACCGATTGGGTCCGCTTCTCGTGGCGCAGCCTCTCGTTCTCTTAATCCTGTCCATCCTGTGTATCCATGTTCAATATCATGAGCCGTTTGCAAGATTCTGTAGGCGACGGTTTTAGGGGTCGGGAGAGGGGACAGGGAATGCGAGGGGCAGGTCGGCTCTGTGCCTGAATGGCCACAAAAGGCACAAAAAGCACAAAAGTCACAAAACCAATTTCTTGATTTGGAGTCTTGATGATCCGAAGTTGATCAGCAGGGCGTCGCGTTGACCGGATGCATGCAGATAGCCCAGCACTTGTGCCACATGTTCGGCCGTCAGCGCCTTGCAGGCTTTCAGTTCAAGGATGAGGCAGGTCAGCCCTCCTCCACCCTCAGGGCCATTCCGTCGGCGCCGCTGTCGGCTGCGCCGCGCAAGTCTCCGCTTTCCGAGTCGATTCCGATGGCGTGAACCAGGGCGAACCCGCCGTGGCTGACAGGCATTCGCTGGATGGGGTGCTTCTTGCGGACTTCCGCGCAGACTCCTTCCGGAATGCGAGCCTGGCAGGCGATGGCGTCCACTTGGCAGTCGAAGCGGGGCGCCAGGACCGCCTCGGTGACGGGCATGCCGAAATCGACGGTATTGAGAATCACCGAGAGCACGGCGGTGATGATCCGGGTGGCGCCGGGAGCCCCCAACACCAGGATCGGTTGTCCCTCTCTGGAGACTATGGTCGGCGTCATGCCGGTGGTGCGTCCCTTGCCGGCCAGAATGCTGTTGGGGTGGCCGGAAAAGGGTTGGAAGTTGATCATGGAATTGTTGTACATGAAGCCCAATCCCGGCGTGATCACCCCGGACGAGGTTCCCAGGGAGTGAGTCAGGGAAACCCGGTTTCCCCAGCGGTCGACGACGCTGACGTGGGTGGTGTCGGCGGAGCCCGTTTGGACCGGGAACGGGGTGATTTCCTTTTCCGAGTCGATGATCTCCCGCCACTGCCGGGCCCGCTCCTTGGAGACCAGCCATTGCTGGCGAACCTCCACGGAGTGAGGGTCACCCAGGTAACGGTTCCGATCGGCGAAAGCGGCCTTCATGGCCATGGAAACCAGGTGGATGTAGGCCGGGGAATTGTGTCCCAGCCGTGCCAGATCGTAGCCTTCCAGGATGTTCAGGATGGCCGCCAGGGTAGGGCCTCCGTGGGGAGCCGCTGCCGTATGGATGAGCAGGTCCCGGTAGGACACCACCACCGGAGGTTCATCCCGGACCTGGTATCCGGACAGGTCCTCGGGTGTGACCCAGCTCTGGTGGGCCTCCAGATCGGAGGTCATGTCCCGCGCCATCTCACCCAGGTAGAAGTCTTGGGGACCCTCTCGGGCCAGCCGTTGCAGCGTTTGCCCGTAGTCGGGGTTGCGCAGGCGGTCCCCCGCCTCGAAGGTGCTGCCGTCAGCCCTCAGGTAGATCCTGCTTGCCTCGGGCGTGACTGCCAGCTTTTCCCGCAGGGAGGTGGTTTCGTAGTAGTGGGGCTTGTCCCTCCAGCGGGTGGCCATGGAGGCGCTGACCTGCCAGCCCTCCTCCGCCAGCTCGATGGCGGGCTGCATCAATTCGGGCCAGGGACGGCTGCACCAGCGGCTGTGGATCGTCTCCAGGCCGCGGATGGTTCCCGGGGTGCATATCGACCGGTAACCGTCTTCGTTGATTCGATTCTCAAGCTGGAATCCCCAACCGCCGGGGTTGGGGCCGATCACCAGTGATTCCCACATCTCGGGGCGAGCTCGCGAGCCGGCCAAGGCGGGAGCATCCAGGATGGGAAGGGGCTCGGCCGTCCGGCCCAGCCAACAGTTGAGCAGCAGATAACCGCCCACACCGCAGGAATGGGGATCCACCAGGAACTGGATCCAGGCGCAGGCCAGGGCGGCATCGAAGGCGTTGCCTCCTGCCGCCAGCACTTTGGCGCCCTGCTCAACCGCTTCCGGTTGAGGGGCCACGATCATTCCGGACATTGCGCTCCCTGTTGAGGCCCCAAGTATGCAAAGGAATTGCGGCCATGGGAACCCTTTTTTGTGTGGCGCGTCGCAACCTGGCGGCTCGGCGTCCACCCTCCACGGCATCAGACTTCGCTTGACGTCCTGGCTTCTGCGACTCCCCCACCGCATGGGCCTTCGCCTGTAACTTGGCCTGTGCGAACCCGTGACGGCGCACAAGATCTCGCCCTTGGCTCGCCTTGTGCGACCCCCACCGCATCAGCCCGCAGTCGAGCCGGAGGGGGGCCAACGCGGCGTCCCGTGAGTGAAGATCGACGGCGCTCCCGAAATCCTCCGCCTTTCCCAAATTCGGCTAAACGCGTAAACTTTCCTTGAGTGCTCAGCTCTCAGGCCAGCAATCGGAGGCCCACGGCTTCGGTGCTCCGGGCATTCCTTGCCGGGAAGTCAGGCATCGAACAGACTATGGATGAAGTCCGGCGGACCTGAGATGGAGGCATCAGATGGGCTATCGCGACATCCTGGGAAAAATCCGACTTGCCTTTCCCCAGCCGGTTTCCGACCCGATCCACGACTCCTATGTGGTGCACTCCATCATGCGGGCTCTGGATCAGGTCGATGGGCTCAAGACGCAGCTGCCAATCCTCGGGTCGGTCGTAACCGGTGACTTCGAACAGGCCAGAAGGACCACCTTGCCCGCTGAGATGTCCTCTGTGGAACAGGTGACCACCGACCTCGTGAGCTATCTTCGCGGCATGACGATTTTCGGTCATCCTCGCACGCAGCAAAACGTCGTTCCTCCGCCCACCATATCGAGCCTGATCGGCGTGCTGCTGGCCTCCCTGCACAACCCCAATCTCGCCTGGGACGAATACAGCCGACTGGTGGCCCTGGCTGAAGTCGAGGCGGTCGGCATGACGGCGCAACTGGTCGGCTATGATCCGCAGCGGGCGGATGGCGTGTTTACCTTCGGAGGGACCGGGACCACTCTTTACGGGGTGAAGATGGGACTGGAAAAAGCCTGCCCGCAGGCGATGCGGACGGGCATATCCGAGGACGCGGTCGTGTTCGTTTCGGATGCCGGACACTACTGCGCCCATAACGTTGTCGGTTGGCTGGGCATGGGCACCGACAATCTGATTACCATTCCGACAACCGATGACAACGAAATGGATCTGGCTCGCTTCGAGCGGGAAGCCCGGGCCGCATTGGCGAGCGGGAAGAAGATCGCCGCCATAGTTGCGACGATGGGGACCACCGATGCGTTCGGGTTGGATGACCTCCAGGGAATCGTGACCTTGCGGGATGCCTGGGTCGACGAATTCAAGCTCGATTACCGTCCCCACGTTCACGCCGACGCCGTCATCGGATGGGCATGGTCAGTGTTCGACGACTACGATTTTGGGGACAATCCGCTGGGTTTTCGTCCCCGAACCCTCCGGGCTCTGGCCGGAGCCTGCCGCCGAATCCGCCATCTGTCACTGGCCGATTCCATCGGCGTGGATTTTCACAAGACCGGCTTTGCACCCTACGTCTCCAGCCTGGTCCTCTTCAGGGAGCGGGAAGACCTGCGCCTGGCGGCGCGGCCTCCGGAGCAGATGCCCTACCTCTATCATTTCGGTGAGCACCGGCCCGGCACCTTTACGCTCGAGACGACCCGGGCAGGGACGGGACCCCTGGCAGCGATCGGCAACTACCGGTTATTCGGGAAGCAGGGGTTGCAGGTCCTCCTCGGATACATCGTGGAGATGGCGCAGCTCCTGCGGGAGCATCTGGAAGGGCACGAAGGGACCACCGTGCTGAACCGGGAGAATTTCGGGACCGTGACCCTGTTCAGGGCCTATCCTGCCGGCGTCGATACCTTCGCCATCAAGCGTCAGGAATTCAATGACGCCGCCTACAGGGAGGTCCTGCTCTCCAACAACGACTATAACCGGGCCGCCTTCGAGTACGTGCATTCCGAAGCCATGGCCGGACGGGGCGCCGTCATTTCCTCCACCGAGTGCTACAGGCGCACGACCTACCAGGAACCCATATTCGCCCTGAAGTCCTACATCCTGTCGCCCTTTGTGGACGAAGGCGATATCGAGGCCGTGGTGGCGAAAGTGCTGGAAGCCAGAGAGAAAATCGCCTGAGCTTGCCTGCAGTTTTTTGGAACTCCCCCTTGCGTGGCCAAACGGAAGTTTGATCTGATTGCGTTCCGGTGCGCCGATCCTGCTCGGCCGGGCCGTTTCCCCGA
The DNA here is from genome assembly GCA_965207735.1 of Candidatus Versatilivorator sp. Taxonomy (GTDB): domain Bacteria; phylum Acidobacteriota; class Terriglobia; order Versatilivoradales; family Versatilivoraceae; genus Versatilivorator. The sequence continues at coordinate 250,704 of OZ242296.1, forward strand.
AGGCGGCCGGAGGCGCCGGCAAGGAGGGAGGGCGCTCGGTTGCTTCTCCCGGAACCCCGACCCATGAGACTTCATCGACTCGTTTCCATACCAGGCCGCCAATTGGGAACGCTGCTGGGCCTGCTGAGCCTGTGTGTGGTTCTGTGGATTCTGACTCCCTATTTCCTGACCCTTTCGAACCTTCTCAACATTGTGGAGCAGTCCTCGGTGATCGCCATCATGGCGGCCGGGATGACCTTTGTGATCGTCACCGCCGGAATCGACCTCTCGGTGGGTTCGGTCCTGGCCCTGTCCGGCGTGGTGATGGCCACTCTGTTGCAGGCCGGTGTTCCTCTCCCACTGGCCCTGGCAGCCGGCCTGGTCAGCGGATTCTTCTGCGGCCTGCTCAATGGAGTCCTGATCACCCGGGGGCGGCTCCCGCCTTTCATTTCGACCTTGGGCATGATGAGCGTCGCGCGGGGCGCCGCTCTGCTGGTGACCCAGGGGCGACCGATTTCCGGTTTCTCGGAATCCTTTCGAACCCTGGCCTCCGGCGAGATCCTCTACGTTCCGATTCCCATCCTCATCATGCTTCTGGTTTTCCTGGTGGCGGCGGTCCTGCTGGGCAAGACCGGCTTTGGACGCCATGTCTACGCCATTGGCGGCAACGAGGAGGCGGCTCTGCTGTCCGGCGTCGACGTCAGGAAGGTCAAGACCCTGGTCTACGGCATCTGCGGAATGCTGAGCGGGTTGGCTGCCGTCATCCTGACGGCGCGTCTGAACTCGGCCCAGCCCATTGCCGGCATCATGTACGAGTTGGATGCCATTGCCGCCACCGTGATCGGGGGAACCAGCCTGATGGGCGGCGAGGGCACCATTTTCGGGACGCTGGTGGGAGCCCTGATCATGGGGGTTCTGCGAAACGGGCTGAATCTTCTGGATGTTTCATCCTTCGTGCAACAGATCGTCATCGGCTCGGTGATCATTCTGGCCGTGCTGGTCGACATGTTTCTCAAGAATCGCAAGGCCTGACGAGAGTGCGCCTCAGAACGACAGGCCTGGAAGAAGAGATATCCACGAAAATAATCCTGTATATCCTGTCCATCCATGTTAATAAGCCATCTACTTATGCTTGCCTTTGAACCGGTTTCCGCACATTGGGTGCAGGGGTTGTTTCAAGGATTGGGAGTAGAATCGCTATTTTGGACTCCAATCGGGGCTGATGAGGGAAGATAATGAATTTAGGGAAGTGTCCCACGCGTCGTACAGTGCTGATCCTTGCCGCCACGGTCTGCCTCGGACTGACCTGGATGCAATGCGGGCGGGAAGCCGGGCCCTCCGCCGACAATCCCGTCATCGCCCTGGTCATGAAGACACTGAACCACCCCTACTTCCTCGATATGCGGCGAGGCGCGCGGGAGGCCGCCGGCAACTTGAACATCCGACTGGTGATACAGGCCGCCGAGCGGGAGATTGACGTCGAAAAGCAGATGCAGATCGTGGAGAACATGATCCAGCGGCGGGTTTCGGCCCTCTGCATCGCCCCCAGCGGCTCCCGGGAAATCGTGCCCGTGATCGTCAAGGCCAATCGAGCCGGGATCCCGGTTCTGATCGTGGATACCCGTGTCGACCAGGAGGCCCTGCAGGAAGCCGGGGGCGAGATCGCCGGTTTCGTCGGAGCCGACAACCTGCGGGGCGGCCGGATGGCCGGCGAGTACCTGGTGGAGCAGTTGAAGGGACAGGGAAGGGTGGCCATTCTGGAAGGAATCCCGGGACATGAGACCGGGGACTCCCGCCTCAGTGGCTTCCACCAGGTCATCGGGAAGCATCCGGGCATCCAGGTGCTGTCGTCTCAGACCGCCAATTGGGAGCGGGCCCAGGGGTACACCGTCTTTCAGAACATGCTGCAGGCTCGGCCCGACATCGAGGCCCTCTTTGCCTGCAGCGACATGATGGCCCTGGGCGCCATCGAGGCCATCGCCGAGGCCGGGCGGGAAGGGTCCATCGTGGTCGTGGGTTTCGATGCGGCCAGCGAAGCCAGGGAAGCGGTCCGGCAGGGGAGGATGCTTGCCACCGTGGCCCAATACCCCTATGACATGGGCAAGCGGGTGGTCGAAAACGCCGTCGAGGTTCTCAGGGGCAATCCGATTGAGAAGGACGTCGAGGTGCCTATTGAACTGATCACGCGCGAGGTATTGAACGCCGGACCCTGATTCCGAGGCCCCCCTTTTCCCTGGACAGCGCCGGGCTTTTTCATTACCATGCGGCCTGTTTCGGGAAAATGAATTTCTACAGGTCTCGGGCTCCGTGCGATCCGGATCCGCAAACCCCGCCAGGTTCGGAAGAAAGCAACGGTAGTGGACTCCCGGAGGTGCCGCGGAAACACCCGGGACCTGGCCAATTCAGGGTCGTTTCCGGACCCGTAGCTCATTTCCCCTACCCCCCGCCCGTGGTTCCGATTCCCCGGATTCGAGTGGACTCAGACACCCCGCTTGATTCAAGATTGAGGGATCCCTGCCTGCCGGTTCCGGCGGCCAATGGCCCGTCGGGTACGCCGTGCAGCCCGTGAGGGTGAAGTCGAAGCGTTGAGACAGACTCATGAGCTATCAGGTTCTGGCCCGCAAGTGGCGGCCGCAAACCTTTGCTGAAATCGTGGGGCAGGACGCCACGTCGGAGACCCTCAGAAACGCCATCACCCAGAATCGCATCGCCCATGCCTATCTGTTTGCCGGGGCGCGGGGAGTGGGGAAGACCACCACGGCCCGGATCCTGGCCAAGGCGCTGAACTGCGGGCAGGGCCCCACCGTCGATCCCTGTAATGACTGTCCATCCTGCCGGGAAGTGACCTCGGGCCAATCCATCGATGTTCTCGAGATCGACGCGGCCTCCAACCGCGGCATTGACGAGATTCGAGAGTTGCGTGAGAGCGTCAGATACCGGGCGGCGCGGGACCGCTACAAGGTGTTTATCATCGATGAAGTTCATATGCTGACCACCGAGGCGTTCAACGCGCTGCTGAAGACCCTGGAAGAGCCTCCCTCGCACGTGGTCTTCATCCTGGCTACCACCGAGCTGCACAAGGTACCCGGGACCATCCTTTCCCGTTGCCAGCACTTCAACTTCCGCGCCATCAGCTACCGGGAGATACTCGAGCGACTGGAGTTGATCGCGGGCGAAGAGAAGATTCGCATTGGAGAACGGGCCCTGAGCGCCATCGCGCGCGCCTCCGAGGGGAGCCTGCGTGACGGGGAGTCTCTGCTGGACCAGGCGATTTCGCTTTGCGGCCAGGAGGTGAGGGAAGAGCAGGTGCGCGACTTGTTGGGTGTGGTCCCCCAGCAGTTGCTGGAGGAGGTTGCCGATGCCGTCATCGCCCGCGACTCAGGGCGAATCCTGGCCCTGGTGGATCAGGTCCTGACCAGCGGCAGGAACCCTCAGCAGCTGGTTCGCGAGTTGATGGGCCATTTTCGCAACCTGCTGATGGTCAAGATCGCGGGCAAGGATTCCCACTTGGTTGCCGCTTCAGCCGAGGACTTGACGCGCTTGCAGGCCGCCGGCGCCCAACTCTCGGAGGAGGACCTCACCCGGTTTTTCCAGATTCTGGTGGCAACCGATGGAGAGTTGCGTGGGTCGGCTCACCCCAGGCTGCATCTGGAGATAGGGCTGATTCGCATGGTTCAGGCCAAGCGCCTGGCGGCCCTGGAGGAGCTGCTGGCGGCTTTCTCCGGAGATAGCCTTCCCGGAAGCCCCCGACCCCGGAACGCGGCCGCACCTCAGCGGTCCGACGCTTCCCGCCCCCCGGCCGTCTTCCAGGACTCCGGCCCGCCTGATCCGCCCGCGGCAACCAGCTGCCTGGACCGTATCCGTGAGATCATATCCGGCGATTCTCCAATGGTGGCATCCGCCCTGGGGCACGCTTCGGAGGCGGCGGTGGCGGGAGACGAGCTCAGCGTCCGGTTTGCTGCCGCTCAGCGCGGTCTGTGTGGAATGCTGCAAGATCCCGAGAACCTGGAGGTGATCGCGAGGGCGAGCGCCAAGCTGGAAGGACGCCGGTTGCGGGTGTCGCTGCTGGTGGAGGAGCAGCAGGCTCCGCCGGAAACTGCGCCTGCTCCGGAACCTTCACCTCCTCCGGAACCTCCACCCGCGGCGGAAGCTTCGCCACCGCCTGAGGGTGACTCTGAAAGACAGGAGTCGAAGCAGATTCTCGAGGACAAGCGGGTGCAGAGCTTTCTGGAAGTGTTTCAGGTTGAGGGAAAGCCGGAGGTCCGAAGGCTGAAGTAGAGGTGGTGCGCGCATGGACCTCTGCGCATTGGGAGTTCGGATAGGGGTCATGGCGGCGTCGCTGGCAGGCAGGGAGTCAATGCAGCCCGTTCGACTGGGAGGTCCTGATGAAGAACATACAGCAGATCATGAAGCAGGCGCAGCAGATGCAGGAGCAACTGCAAAAGCAGATGGCGGAGTTGTCGGTGGAAGGCACGGCCGGCGGAGGAATGGTGCTGGTCCGGATGAACGGGCTCAAGCAGGTGTCTGAAGTGAAAATCGAGCCCGACGCCGCGGGCTCCGGAGACGTGGAGATGTTGCAGGATCTGGTGGTTGCCGCCTTCAACGAGGCGGTCCGCAAAGTGGATGAAGCCATGGCCGGCCAGATTGGAGGCCTCACCGGGGGATTGAGGATCCCGGGACTGATGTAGCCGAGGCGGATCTTCGCGGTCCTATCCGCCGGGGGCATCCGTTGCCCGGCCACCCAGTTGCCATCGGGTCAAAATGCGTGACTATGCTCCCCCCGTCGAGGACTTGATTGCCGAGCTCAAGAAGCTGCCGGGCATCGGTTCCAAATCGGCCCAGCGCCTCGCCTTTCACATCGTCCGTGCGTCTTCGAGCGAAGCCCGCGGGCTGGCCGAGGCCATTCTCCATGTCACCGAGTCCATTCGCTACTGTTCGGTCTGTTACAACATCACCGACGCAGACCCCTGCTTCTACTGCACTGATCCTCTTCGCGACCGCAGCCTGATCTGCGTGCTGGAGGAGCCCCACAACGTCATTGCCGTCGAAAAGACCCGCGAATACCGGGGGCTCTACCACGTGCTGCTGGGGGTGCTGTCTCCCCTCAACGGCATTGGTCCCAACCAGCTCAAGATCAAGGCGCTGCTGGAGCGCCTCAAGGATGGACAGGTCGAGGAAGTGATCGTGGCTACCAACCCCAGCGTGGAGGGCGAGGCCACGGCTCTCTACCTGTCCAAGCTGATCAAGCCGCTGCAGGTTCGGGTGACTCGCATCGCCATGGGAGTGCCGGTGGGCGGGGACCTGGACTACGCCGACGAAATGACCATGTCGAGAGCTCTCGAGGGGAGGCGCGACCTGTGAGATAAGGGAGGCGCCGACGTCGGCGGATCTCCACGGGGGCGAGGAATCCTATGGACATTGAAGGCAAGGTCGCGTTCATCACCGGCAGCCGGAGAATCGGCCGGCTTGTCGGCGTTGCTTTGGGGCAAAGGGGAGCCAGGATCGCCCTGGGGTATCATCGCTCCCGGGAATCGGCCGAGCAGGCGGCGCAAGAGCTTCGGGCCGCGGGCCGGCAAGCCATGCCGTTTCAGGCCGACTTGAGTCGAGAAGAAGAGATCAGGGATGCGGTGAAGCGAATAGCGGCGGTCTGGGGTGGCGTTGACATCCTGGTGAACCTGGCATCGGTTTACGACTCCAAGCCGTTGGAGGAGACGTCCCGGAGCGACTGGGACCTCAACATGAACGTCAACCTGCGCAGCGCCTTCCTCTGCGCCCAGGCCGTCACACCCGGCATGAAAACCCGGGGAGGCGGACGGATCATCAATTGCGCCGATTGGACGGCCGCCAGCGGTCGTCCCCGATACCGGGGATACCTGCCCTATTATGTCTCCAAGGTGGGGGTGGTGGGTCTCACCGAGGCCCTGGCCCTGGAACTGGCCCCTTATAACATTCTGGTCAACGCCATTGCTCCCGGTCCCATAGTGCCTCCGCCCGACCTGACTCCCGAGGCCGTGGAGAAGGTGCGGGCGGTGACGCCGCTGGGTCGCTGGGGGGGTGGGGAACAGATCGCCCTGGCGGCGGTCAGTCTGATCGAGAGCGATTTCATCACGGGAGAATGCATCCGGATCGATGGAGGCCGCCATATTTTTTAAGGGTGGGTTGGCTATGGGTGATCCGCACAACCGGATGACGGGCATGAGCGGCAAACTCTTGCTGGGGATGGTGCTGGTGGCGGCGGGAATCGCGGGCCCCAGTATTACAGCGCAAGAGGGGACTCCCCCTGGCGGACCCACTGAGGCGGCTCCCCAGGCCGCGAGCCGGTCCATTGGCGCGTTCGCGCCCGGGGTGGAGGGTCGGTCCGATCCCTTGCCCTTTGCGGTGGGAGAACGCCTGGCCTATCGCGTGTCCTGGGCGGAGACCCTGGAGGCCGGCACGGCCGAGCTGAGGGTGGCGTCCAGGGACTCCAAAGGCTCGGGAGCCTACCGGCTGGTGCTGGATGCGCGCAGCACTCCCGCCGTGGCCTCTGTCTATCAGCTGCAGTTTCAGAGTTCTTCCCTGTTCGATCCCCGTCGGGGAGTCAGTCGGGAGTACCGAAAATCCTTCAAGGAGAACGGCAGAACGGTGCGGGATAGCGTCGTCTTCAATCCCGCGGGTAAGACGGCCATGTATGTCGACTCCCGCAAGCAGGCCAGCCGGATTGCCATCCAGTTGGGCGCCCAGGATCCGGTCTCGGCTGTCTACCTGGTGCGGAGCCTGGGCCTGAAGCCGGGATTGCGGGTCCTTTTCCCGATCGTGGAAGGTGGGGAGACCTACGAAGCCGATGTCAAGGTCACCGGGAGCGAACTGATTTCGACTGCGCTGGGCAGTTTCGCGGCCCACAGGGTAGAAGCGGTATTGCGGCGTGGGGGCAGCATGCTGCGGGACAGAAAGATGACCTTCTGGTTCACCAGCGACGCGCGAAGCATCCCCGTTCTGGCTTCGGTGTCCCTTCCGTTCGGCTCGCTGCTGGTTGAATTGACCTCTACGAGTTAGCTGGCAGCGCTTTCGCCGGGTTGCCTGGAGTCTGCCTCCGGGTGAGAAGCCCCATGAAGCTGATCGTCCAGATTCCCTGTTTCAACGAAGAGGAAACCCTTCCGGAGGTGCTGAGCCAGCTCCCGCGCGCCCTGGACGGAGTGGATGCCATCGAAACCCTGGTGGTGGACGACGGATCCACCGACGGCACCGTCGAAGAGGCTCACCGGCTCGGCGTGACTCATCTGGTGGAACTGGGGAGGAACCGGGGGCTGGGGATCGCCTTTCGCACCGGCCTGGATGCCTGCCTCAGGCTTGGGGCCGACATCATCGTCAATACCGACGGCGACAATCAGTATGCCGGGTCGGATGTGGAGGCCCTCATCCAGCCGATTCTTCGGGATCGGGCCGACCTGGTTGTGGGCGCCAGAGACATCGAGGCCGTCTCCTATTTTTCGCCCGCCAAGAAATGGCTGCAGCGGTTGGGTAGCTGGCTGGTTCGCACTGTGGCCCGCTGTCCGGTGGAAGACACCACCAGCGGCTTCCGTGCCTACAATCGGGAAGCCGCCTTGAGAACCATTGTGCACACCCGGTTTTCCTACACGCTGGAAACGGTGATTCAGGCAGGGACCGGTCACCTCCGGGTGACCGGCGTGCCCATTCGGGTCAATCCGAAGCTGCGGGAATCCCGACTGGCCGGATCCACCTGGCACTACCTCAAGAAGTCGGCGGTGACGATCCTGCGCATCTACACCATGTACAATCCGCTCCAGGTCTTTCTCCTCGTGGGCGGGGCTGGCTGCCTGCTGGGGTTCCTGTTGGGCTTGCGCTATCTCTATTTTTTCTTTCTGGAATCTGCGGGCGGCCACATCCAGTCGCTGATTCTGGCGGCCATCCTGATGATCGTGGGGTTTCAGGTCATTGTGGTTGGACTGGCGGCCGACCTGATCGCAGCCAATCGCAGGCTGAGCGAGGAGACTCTCTACCGGGTTCGCAAGCTGGAACTGAGCGCAAAAAGCGAAGCGGCCCTCTCCAATGCCGGGGCAGCCGAGGCTTCGGCACTCGACATCCGCCAATGAGGAAGCTCTCGGTAATCGGTCCGACCCATCCCTTTCGGGGCGGCATCTCGCACTACACGTCGCTGCTGGTCCGGGCGCTGCGGCGGCGGTGCCGAGTGCAGTTTCTGTCCTACTCGCGCCAGTACCCGGATTGGCTGTACCCGGGGGCCACCGATCGGGACCCCAGCCTGAAACCGGGCATTCGCGAAAGTCCCGATGGGACCTTTGACGCCCTCAGCCCCTTGGCCTGGTGGAGCCTCCCCGGCAAGATCGCCCTCCACGGCTCCCAGTTGGTCGTTCTCCCCTGGACGGCGGCCTATTGGGCGCCCTTTTATTACTTGTTCCTGAAGGCGCTGGCGAGGGATTCCGGCGCTCCGGCTCTCTTCATTTGTCATAACGTTATCGAGCACGAGGCCTCCGGGTTGAAGAGCTGGCTCTCGAGCCGGGTCCTGCGGCGGGGCGATTACTTCCTGACCCATTCCGCCTGGGACCGGGCCAATCTGCTGGATTGGATCGGCACCGATCGGGGAGCTCGCGTCAAGGTGTCCCCCCACCCCGTCTATGACCACCTCGATGCAGCGGAGATGGACCCGGCAGGCGCCCGAGCCCGACTCGGGGTGAACTGCGAAAAGGTCCTGCTGTTTTTCGGTTTCATCCGGGAGTACAAGGGACTCCGCTACCTGCTGCAGAGTCTTCCGCTGATCCTGGACCGCTTTCCCGTCCACCTGCTGGTGGCTGGAGAGAGCTGGGAAGATGTTCGTCCCTATCGAGAGCTGGTCGAGAGTCTCCACCTGCAAGAAAGGGTGACGATGCACATCCGCTACGTGCCCGACGAAATGGTCCCCACTTATTTTGCGGCTGCCGATCTGGTAGTGGTTCCCTACACCAGCGCCACCCAGAGCGGGATCGTGCAGCTGGCCCATGGATTTCGAAAACCGGTGGTGGTGGGGAACGTCGGCGGCATTCCCGAAGCCGTGGAACAGGGCCGCACCGGATACCTGGTCTCTCCGCGGAATCCGGAGGCCATTGCCGAAGCGGTCATCCGCTTCTATTCAAGTGACGCGGGCTCCACCATGCGCGGCCACATTGAAGCCAGGCTGCAGGAGCGCTCCTGGGAGCGCCTGGCGGAAGCGGTAGAATGCATTGGGAGACCGGAAAATACTGCCAGGGGGAAAGCATGAGCCCTTCCCCCACTTTCCTGGGACGTTTTCCCCCTTGGGTGGAAGACTACCTGGCCGCTCGCGAGGCCAAGGCCCAGAAGATTCTCCGGGTGCTGCAGCGACAGATCGCTCTCGACCGGAGGCTGTCGCTGCTGGACGTCGGCTGCAGTCAGGGTCAGATCACCCAGACGCTGGCCCGGCACTTCGGTTTGGTGGTTGGCGTCGACTTTGCCGACGAAGAGGGCCGCCGCGAAGGGTTTCACTTCGTTCGGGCTGACGGGTGTCGCCTGCCCCTGCGATCGGGCACCTTTGACGTCCTGCTGCTGAACCACGTGCTGGAACACGTCCGGTTGCCGCAGCTCCTGCTGGACGAGGCTTGGCGGGTGCTTCGACCGGGAGGCCTGTGCTATCTGGCCACTCCCAATCGTTACGGCTTGATGGAGCAGCACTATCGGTTACCGCTCCTGTCCTGGCTGCCCAGGTGGCTGGCCGACCGCTATGTCCGGTTGGCCGGCCGGGGCCGGGCCTATCTGGACTACCCTCTGAGCTACCGGCAGTTGATGCGGCTGGCCCGCAGATTTCGGGTCCGGAACCAGACGCCTGCCGTCCTGGCCGATGCGGAATTCTTTTTCCGGGGCGATCCCGGCTTGAAGGGGCCGGCGGGATGGTTGCAGTGGTTTCCGCGCTGGTCCTTCGTCTTGCTGATGCCCTGGCTTCCCGTCTATATCCTGACCTTGAGGAAGGAGCAGGGCTCCGTCGAAACCCCGGCTGGAGAGCAGTCTTGAGCACAGAGTTCAATCCCACCCTGGCATATCTCTACCGCCGCTGGCTGGTGCGCCGACTCCTGCAGCCGGAGGTGTCGGGGCGCTTTCTGGAGATCGGGGTCGGCAGCGGGAACCTCTATGAAGACCTGGTGGCCTGGGGGTGGCGGGGGCTCTGTCTGGACTTGAATCCGGCGCTGATAGGAGAGCACCAATGGCGTTCCAGCCATCTGGCCGCCGTAGTGGAGTTTCGCACCCTGGATTTTTTTCAGGTGGAGGGCCCCTTCGATCTGGTACTGGCCTTTGAGGTCCTGGAACACTACCTGGATGACCGGCAGTGCCTGGACCACTGGAGGGATCTGTTGAGTCCGAACGGGATCTTGTTATTCTCCGTGCCGGCTCACCAACGCCGCTGGACCTCCAACGACGATCGAGCCGGCCACGCCCGGCGATACGAGAAGGCGGAGTTGATCCGCAAGCTCGGCCAGACAGGCTTGGCGGTGGAGGCCTTCTGCTGTTATGGATTTCCGGTGCTGAACTGGACTTACCCGCTCTCGTCGCTGCTATTCCCGGAGCGTGGTGAGGCCGGCGGCCCCTCGGGGGCGGCCGCGGCCGTTTCTGCCACTGCGGCCGGTTCAGTCAAAGACTTTGGGCAAACCGCCGGCAGCGGCGCCCGGCGTTTTGCCCGTCTCTCGAAATGGTTGCTGAAGGAGCGTCTGTGGCAGCCCCTGCTGCTAATGCAACGGGCCTTTCTCCGGGGTGATCTGGGGACCGGCTACATGGTGAAGTGCAGGAAGACGGGCAGCCCCGGTTCAGTCGGGGGGCGGGGATTGTCTGAAACAACTGAAAAAAGACAAAAGAGAGCCTTTTGCAAAATTCGGAATCGGGCATGACATTGGGCTGGCAACAGTGATGTTCCGGCGGTGACTACCCAGCTGCAAAGACCCTTTTGAAGGAAAAAGCCCGAATCTGATGGCCGGATGGCCAGCGGTCGCCGGACGCAGGCACAGCTTACCCTCTCCCGGCCTTGAGGCGGGCGAACCTGCTGTGCGGTTGGGGGTGGCAACCCGGTCTTCAGAGCGTCAGGCGCATCAACTGATCCACCGTCAGGGCCAGAATGCCGAACATCAGGTGGCACCTCACCTTGTCGGGGCCGCGAACCCTCACCTGCCTCCCGCCAAACTCCTCCTTGAGCCGTCCGTTGACCCGCTCCACCGTCGAGCGTTCCCGGTAGCGCCGCGCCTCGGGAGTCACTTGGCCGATACAGCGCCGGGCCAGTGCCTCCCGCTTCCGCTCGGCTTTCAAGGTAGCTCTTCGGCGGGGGTTGACGTCAATAATCGGCACATGCCCCAGCTTCTCACTGAAGGCCCGGATCTCCGGCGCATCGTAGGCGCTGTCCATCAAGTCGTAGAGACTCTCGACCCGCCTTGCCGTCAGCGTCGCCAGCGGAATGGCTGCCTGAGAGTCATGCACCGAGGCCGAGGTCAGCAGACAACTGACCGGAATCCCGCCGTCAATGGCGTCGAGGTGTAGCTTGTAGCCGGTCCAGCTCTCCTGATGCCCCTTGGCGTTGCGCTTGACGCCGATGTCGCAGGCCTTGGGCAACTCCTTCAACATTTCCTCCAGCGTCATCGACCCCTGCCGCTCCAGCCGGCTCAACCGCTTGGGCCGTCGCTCGCCCTTCGGCGGCCGGCCCCGCCGGCGTTTCCGCTTGGCCTCCGGCGCAGCCTTGGCCGCTGGCTTTTCCCGTCCCGCAATCGCCGTCGAGTCCCTCGACACATGCCCCGCCAAGTGGCCCTTCAGCGTCTCCTCCAGCAATGCCTCGTGCAAACGCCCCGGCAGGTCGCTCTCAGCGAATTCCGCAAAGGCCCGCGAGAAGGTCGACTCGCTCGGTACCTCCCACGCCCTCTCCCAGCCGCACAGCCGCCGCAGCCTCCCCTCACTCCTCAGCCGCTCCACCAATCCCCGCGTGGTCGCCACCTCCAGCATCGACTTCGCCAGATAGGCTCGCGCCAGCACTGCCCGATCCTCCAGCGGCCGGCCACGCCAGCCCCGACTGTAAGGCAGCAACTCCTCCACCCGCACCAACTCCAATACCTGCACCAGCCGCTGGTAACGCTCTCCCAGAGGCCCCAAAACTTCCTCCAGCAGGGGAAACAGCTCTCGTTGAAACCGGAACCAGTGTCGTGATAGGGTTTCCCTAAGGGGCAAGTTCCACCTCCGTTCATCATGTGGTTCAGACACCTTCATGATACAACAGACAGTGGTCTTGCCCCTCCTTCCACCTGCCCTCCTTGATCTTTCCCCACGTGAAAATTCCCGCTATCTGCGAATTTTGCAAAAGGCTCAAGAAAAAGAGGAATCCACGAAGGGACACGAAGAACGACGAAGGGCCACTAAGGCGTTGAGGTGAACCGTAACGGGATACCAAGGTCGCGAAGGGATTGGTCGATTTCTGATTGTTTCACTCTCGTTTGATCCGCACGGCAGGGCGGGGGACGGCTTGTCAGGAACCCCCCTGTTTCGCCGGGTAGAAGCCGCCCATTGTATGGAGCGGGGACTCGGCCAAAACCCTATGCCGCTTACGGCTACCTACTGGCGCCGTCTACGCGGCTCAACTCTCGGAGAGCACGTAGTCCATGGGCTGACGCCCACGGCTAAGTGCTGCCGCCGCCTTGGCGGCTGTCTGGAACCCCGGGCTGACGCCCGGGAGATGATCATTTGAATAAGCATCCCGCGCCCGGGCTCATGGATCACTTCCAACACCCACCCGATCATCAAGCGGGTCTGCTTCTGTGGCACAGCCTCTCGTGCTGTTTATCCTGTTAATCCTGTGCATCCATGTTCAATAATCCGGGAATCCGGATTCACGGGACCGGCTCCTTGTTCCCGACAAGCCGGGAAGTTCTGTTGCTTCCCCCTCGTTCGATCCGCACCGGCCTGGGGGGACGGGAGGCCGGCTAAACACGGGTGTCGAGGCGGCGGAGTCGGCCAAGGTGCGGTATATAATGAGGGCCGGGTTATAACGGAAAGGTAACGCTCGATGCGGAACATGGGTCTGGACGTAGGGGAGGTCCGAATAGGGATCGCGCTCAGTGATCAAACCGGTCTTATCGCTCAAGGTCACGCCACGCTGGAACGATCCGGTTGGGAGCGCGACCTGGCCTATTTGGCGAAAGTGGCCGAGGAGCAGGAGGTGGACCGCTTCGTGGTCGGGAATCCGCTGAATCTGGACGGCTCGGCGGGAAGGCAGGCGGAGCTTAGCCGAGACTTTGCCGAGCGGCTGAAGGAGGCCACCGGGCTGGCGGTGGTCTTGTGGGACGAGCGTTTCACCTCTCTCTCTGCCGAGAAGATCCTGATCGAAGCCGGTGTGAGGCGGAAAAAGCGGCGCGGGGCCATCGACCGCATGGCGGCCGCCATCATGCTTCAGAGCTACCTGGATTCTCGGAACCGCCAGTTCTGAATGATGAATGATGAATGATGAATGATGAATGATGGCCAGAGCTGCCTGGATTCTCGGAACCGGCAGGTCTGACTCAACCGGGCCGGACCTATGGTAATCCGGAAACGATTTGTAATTCTGATGTGCCTGGGCGGATTGGGCCTGCTGCTTGTGGGAGCGGGCGCCGGGGCCCTGGTCACCGCCTGGTACCATCCGCTGAAGAACTACTCCGAGCCCGAGAAGCTGTTGTGGATCGCGCCCGGCACGCCGTCGCCGGCCATCGCCCGGCAACTGGAAGCGGAAGGCATCATCAGCCACCACTACCTGTTCCTGGCCTACGTCAAGACTCTGAAATGGTCGAAGCCGCTCCAGGCCGGGGAATATCTATTCCGGGAACCGCTGACCATTCCCCAGGTGGCCGAGCGCTTGAACCAGGGGTTGATCCACTATCGAGAGCTCACCATCCCGGAAGGCACTTCTCTGTTCGAGATGCCGGAATTGTTCAGGGAGGGTGGCCTGACTCTGCCGGAGGATTTCGACCGGATGCTTGAAGATGTCGAACTGATCTCCGACCTGGCCCCCAACGCCCGCAATCTGGAGGGATTCCTCTTTCCGGACACCTATCGCTGGACCCGGCAAACGACGGCTCGGGATCTGATCCGTCAGATGGTCCAACAATTTCGCCAGGTGGCCGCGGCCCACATTCGGCCCGGACTGGACAACAATGGGTTGACTCTGCAGCAAGTGGTAACCCTGGCTTCGCTAATCGAGACCGAAACGGGAATGGAGTCGGAGCGGGCCCTGGTATCTTCCGTTTTTCACAACCGACTGGGGCGGGGAATCCCGCTTCAGTGCGATCCCACGGTCATCTATGCCGCCAAGCTGAACGGCCGTTTTCGAGGCAGGATCTACCAGTCCGACCTGGATTTCAGTTCGCCCTACAACACCTATACGATCGCCGGATTGCCTCCCGGCCCTATCGCCAATCCGGGACTGAAATCGCTCCAGGCGGCGATCCGTCCGGCAACAACCGACTATCTCTACTTTGTCAGCGACAACCGGGGGGGACATGTCTTTTCAGAGACTTTGTCGCAGCATCAGCGTGCCGTGGGCGCCTACCGGCGGGCCCTTCGGAGCCAGCGGCGGCTCGCCCGGACCCGACGGTCCGGATCCTGAGAGTGGCAACCCGGCCCCGTCGTCCACCACAACTCAAGGCTGGACCCGATGGCTTGCTCCTGACCCTGGGCCGGCTGCGAACGCCCCGGCCGGCCCCGAAGGGTCCGGGGCAAGCCCTGCCTTCGAACCATTGCCCTGCCTGTGGGGTGCGCTGCTGCTCCTGGGGACCCTCGGGTTCCCGGCAGCCGCCCGGGCCCAGGATCCGCCGCCGGAAGCAACCCCTCCCGAGGTGGAGCAGACCGGTGCACCGGTCTCCGGGGTGGTGGAGACCTATCTCGAGAACGGCCTGAAGGTCCTGCTCAAGGAAGATCGCTCCTCTCCGGTGGTTTCGGTGGGACTCTGGTGCCGGGTGGGTTCCCATGATTCCGGCCTGGGGACCTCCGGTATCACCCACTTCGTCGAGCACCTGACGTTCAGCTCCGGCAAGCCGCAGGATGCAAGCGGCCAACCGTGGATTGCCCGCCACGCCGGCGGCCTGCTGCAGGGTTTCACCTCTCTGGACCAGACAGCCTACTTTGCTTCGGTGGCGCCAGGCGGCCTGGACGACCTGCTCAGACTGGCTGCCCGGCCCCTGCGTCAGGAACGCTTTAAGCCGGGCCGGATCGAACTGGAACGCGGTCTGTTGATCGCCGAACTGCTGCGGCGAGAGGATGACTCCCGCTTGGCCCTGGACTGGGAGGTGGCGACCACGGCCCTGAAGCGCCACCCCTACCGCTGGCCTGCCGGGGGATGGGTTCCGGACGTGGAGCGGATGAATGGCAGCCAGCTTTGGGAACACTACCGCCGCTATTACACCCCGGCCAACGCCGTTCTGGTTCTGGCAGGCAATTTTCATGCAGACCGGGCCATGCGAGCGGTCCGTCGCCGCTTCGGGGTCATTCCTCGCGGACCGGCGCCTCCCCGGGTGCCGCTTGCGGAGCCGGAGCAGAGGGGAGAACGGCGGCTGCGCCTGAGTGGACCGGGCCGAGTCCCATACTTGCAAGTGGCTTTTCGGGCTCCCGGAATCCACCAGAGCGACCTGTACCCGCTGTGGGTTCTGGACGCCATCCTCTGTCGGGCCAAGGGACTGAGCGCCGGTTTGGAACGCTTTCAGGAGAGCGCCGCCAGGACCTCGCGTCTCTACCGCGCCCTGGTCGAGTCCGAGGTCGCCACCCATGTCCATTCCAGCCTCCACGCCACCCGTCATCCCTACCTCTACCGATTGTCGGTGACGGTCCCCGACAGCTCCTTTTTCGAGCTGGCCGAGGAGATGCTGGACCATGAGTTGGAGCGTCTCATGGAGGGGGACATTTCAGATGGAGACCTGGCGCGGGCCAGGAGGCAGATCCGGACGCGCTTCCGGCTGGACCGGAACTCCACCGGCAAGTTGGCTCATCAACTGGGGACATTCGAATCCATCGCGAGCTTCCAGCTTCTGCAGGGTGTGGACGAGAAGATCGACGCCGTTTCCCGTGCCGATCTGCAGCGGGTGGCCCAACGAATTTTTCCCAAGGAGGCCCGCACGGTGGGCTGGTTCCTTCCCCTTTCCGAAACCCCGGTCATCGGGGTCGAAAAGCTCTCTGCCCGAGCTATCGATCCCGTTTCCGGGGAGCGAGAATCCAAGTGGGTCGTGCGGACCTTGCCTCCGGCCCGGCCCCTTCTCGGGCCGCCAGGCCATGGCGCCAGGTTTCCTACCGCGCAAGTGGCCGGCCGTCTAACCGGCGGACCGACCATTGCGCGCCGGTCTGCTCCGGCCGCGGAGCCGAGGCCCTTGTTGGGGTCGAACCAGATACAACAACCCCTGCCGGCTTCCTGGACCACCAGGCGCCAGGTGCTCGGCAATGGGATGGTCGTCTGGATTGCCAGTCACCCCTCCCGGGAAACCTTCAGCCTGCGCTTGACCTTCAGGGCCGGGGCGGCGAGAGAGAGCGACGAGAGGGCTGGTCTGGCTCACCTCAGCGGACAATTGCTGCTGGACGGCTCCGACGAAGGTCCGTCCCCGGCGGATGCCGTCGAATCGTTGGGGGTCTCGGTGGGTATCGAGACCAATTATCTGGCGACAGCGGTCCATTTTCGGGGAAGGGGGGAGGATCTCTCCAGGGCGCTGGCCTCCTCGGCCCGAATGGTGCGAAGCCCCGGTTTTTCGGAAAGCGATTTCCGCCGGGAGAAGGGAGTGATTCTCAACGAGCTGCGTTTGGAAGCCGACAGTGGAGCCCACACGGCCGAGCAGTCCTTTCGCCGGAGGACTCATCCTCTGGGCCATCCGTTCGGTCGCAATCTCAAGGGCAGTCCGGAGACACTGGAGGTGTTACGGCCCTCTGATGTAGAGGGATTCCGGCAGAGGTTCTACAGGCCGAATCAGCTAGTCCTGTCGGTGGCCAGCGACCGGGGGATTGAGGCGGTGCTGTCCGCCATTGGGGAGCATTTTGGGGACTGGCAGGCGCCGGAGGCGGCGCAGAATCCGCCGCTCGAGGCCGTGGTTCCGGGTCTGGGGACCGGTCGGCACCTCATTCGGTTGCGGGGGAGGTCCTACGGGACTCTCGTCTATGGGTTGCCCGCGGTGTCCCGCCGGCACCCCGACTATTTCCCAATGCTGGTGCTCTCGCACGTTCTGGGGCAGGAAGGGCGGTTGGGAAGCAGTACCATCGGCCCCGAGGGGCCGGCCGCCTACCCCTTCGGCGCCGGGGGAGCCGGCCTGGAGGGTGGGGTCTTCATGGTCCGGCTGGGCGTGATACCTGGAGAAGTGGAGAACGTGGTTTCCTTCCTTCAAGGGGAGATGGCCGAGTTGCGGAATCGGGAGGTGACTCCGGAGGAGGTGGCGGCTGCCAAGAATTTTCTGCTCAATCGGATGATGGTCGGCCTCTCCTCCAACAGTGGCCTGACGGCAGCCTTGACCCAGGCCGAATGGTTCGATCCGGGTGAAAACGCCCTGCGGGATTGGCTGGATCGGGTGCATGCGGTGACAGTGGACCAGGTGATCGATGTCTCCAGAACCCGGTTGCTGCTGGACCGTGCGGCCACTGTGATCGCCGGCCCCGGGGCCCTGTTTCAATGAGCCAGGACTGGAACCAGTTTTTGGAAGGGGAGCTGGACCGGCTGAAGTCGCTGAACCGACGCCGCTCGCTCAGAAGAATCCTGGCTCGAGAGAGTCCGCTGGTTGAATTCCAGGGCCGCCGCCTGGTCAACTTCTCCAGCAATGACTACCTGGGATTGTCACAGCATCCAGCGGTCAAGGAGGGATCGGCCAGGGCTATCGAGAGGGCGGGGGCCTCGGCAAGCAGCTCCAGGCTCATCTGCGGCAATTCGGACCTGCATGAACGCCTGGAGGCGGCGTTGGCCCGATTGAAGGGCAAGGAGGTTGCCCTGACCTTTGCTTCCGGCTTCAGCGTCAACCTGGGCCTGCTCTCCAGCCTGGTCGGCCCCGGCGACCACATCTTCAGCGATGCTCTCAATCACGGTTCCATTGTGGACGGTTGCCGCCTCAGCCGCGCCGCCGCCGCCGTTTTCAGACACAACGACCTGAACCATCTGGAGGAGTTGCTGAAGGACTGCAGCGGCCCCGGACGCCGGCTGGTGGTATCCGATTCGGTCTTCAGCATGGAAGGCGATCTGGCCGACCTTCCCGGCCTGGTCAGCCTGTGCCGCCGTTACGATTGCCGCCTGATGCTGGACGAGGCCCATGCCACCGGGGTGTTGGGATCCCGGGGAGGCGGCCTGGTGGAGCATTATCAAGATCGAGGGGCAGCCTGTCCGGACGAAATCGAGCTGTTGATGGGCACCTTGAGCAAGGCCCTGGGGTCCTTTGGAGGGTTTGTGGCCTGCTCGGGCGCCGTGCGGGACTACCTGATCAACAAGTGCCGGCCCTTTATCTTTGCGACCGCCTTGCCCCCGGCCGTGGCCGGAGCCGCCCTGGCCGGCCTGGAGCTGATTCGCCCTCCGTCGAAGGTTCGGGAAAGGCTGCTGAGCAACATGCGGCTGATGCGCAACCGGCTGTCCCGCAACGGTCTTGGCTGCGACCAGGGGCAGACCTCCATCTTTCCGGTAGTCTTGGGCTTGGAGGATCGTGCCCTGCAGGTGAGTCGACAACTCCTCGATCGAGGGTTCCTGGTGGCCGCCATCCGGCCTCCTTCCGTGCCGCCGGGCACCAGTCGGTTGCGAATAACGGTGACGGCCAGCCACTCGGCAGCTCAGATCGACGAACTGGTGGGTTGCCTGACTGAAATCAAAAGGAATTGTTGATTGTTGATCAAAACCTGTTCCGAGCCTCCATAAAACCGTTGGCTGCGGAATTTTGCAAAAGGTTCTTCTGATGAAAAGTCACGGTATTCGACTGATTCGGCAACGTTGAATCGACTCGAGAGATTCGGTGGGAGTTGACGGTGGCAGTGGCTCGTTATCGCGGCGTGTTGGTTACCGGGACCGATACCGGGGTGGGGAAGACTGTAGTGGCCGCCGGCCTGGCCCGGTTTCTGAGAGGGCAAGGTCTGGATGTGGGTGTCATGAAGCCCGTGGCCAGTGGGGCGGTGGAGTCCGAGACGGGAGAACGCGTGTCTTCGGACGTGGTGGCGCTCATGACGGCCGCCTGCTGCTCCGACCCGGTGGAGTGGGTCAACCCCTACTGCTTTATTCCCCCGGTAGCTCCGGCGCTGGCAGCCGAGCTGGAAGGGGTGGGGGTCGACCTGGGGCGGATCGGCTCCTGCTACGAACGACTCAGCAGCCGGCACCAGCTTACGGTGGTGGAAGGGGCCGGCGGGGCCTTGGCGCCCGTTGCCGGCAAGCTCTCGGTGGCCGATCTGGCGCAGCGACTGCGGATTCCCGCGCTGATTGTCTCCAGGGCAGGGTTGGGGACCATCAATCACACGGTCATGACGGTCGAGTGTCTGCGGAGCCGCGGGGTGGAATGCCTGGGATTTTTTCTGAACCGCTTTCCCGCAACCCCCGATCTGGCCGAACGCACCAATGCCGGCCGAATCGCCGCCATCACCGGTGTCCTCCACCTGGGATCCATCCCCGACCTGGAAGACCCGCACGGGCCCGGGTTTTCTGAGCATTTTCTGCGGTCGGTGGACCGAAAGCGCCTGCGGGAGGTTCTGCTGAGAGCGGAGCCGGAAGAGTCCATGCAGCCAAAGGATTCCGGCTTACCGAGCGGGGAGGGCCGCCGGTCGGGGGAGGCCGCCAAGCCATGATTCTGGGAGCCCATGTGTCCACCGCTGGCGGCGTGCACAAATCGCCGGGGAATGGCCTCGAACTGGGATGTCAGACGATCCAGATCTTCACTCGGAATCAACGGCAATGGAAGGCCAAGCCGCTCACGGAGTGTGAGGTGGAGGGGTTTCGTCGGGAACTGAGCCGCTGTGGGATCGGGTCGACGGCGGCCCACGCCTCCTATCTGCTGAATCTGGGAAGCCCGGAACCCGCTGTTCTGGCTCGTTCCCGCGAGGCGTTTTCTCAGGAGCTGGAGCGGTGCCGGCGGCTGGGGCTCGATTTCCTGGTTGTTCATCCCGGGGCGCACCTGGGATCGGGAGAATCGGCGGGCCTGCGCGCGGTTGCCGACAGCTTGAACCGGGCGCTGGAACAACATCGGGAGGCTTGCACCCGGATCCTGCTGGAAACCACGGCAGGCCAGGGAAGTCATCTGGGGTACCGTTTCGAGCACCTGGCGGAAATTCTCTCTCTGGTGCAGGCGCCTGAACGGGTCGGGGTCTGTGTGGACACCTGCCACATTTTTGCGGCCGGCTACGATCTGCGGGACGAAGCCGCCTACCATCGGACACTCGACCAACTGGACCGGGTCCTCGGCCTGAGCCGGGTGAAGGCCTTCCATCTGAATGATTCCAAGCGTGAGCTGGGCAGCCGCGTGGACCGGCACGAGCATATCGGCGAGGGCCTGATCGGGGCGGAGGGATTCAAGCTCCTGGTCAGGGACCGGCGTCTTGCCGGAACGCCCATGATCCTGGAGACACCCGGCGGAGAGACCCACTATGGAAAAAACCTGAGCCGGCTGAGGCAACTGCATGGCTGACACTGTGATCTACCTGGCACGCCACGGCCAGTCGAGCCACAATTCGCGCAGGCTGGTGGCCGGACAAGTCCCCTCATGTCTGACCCGGCGGGGCCGGGAAGACGCCCGGGCGGTGGCCGTCTTGTTGAAGGGCCGCCCGTTCGACCTCATCTTGAGGATTTTCGGGTATTGGGTCAGGACACTTAATGAGGACCATGGCCCCCGGGGGCGCCGGCCGTGGAGTCCGGCCTGGATCCGCTGTCCGGTGGGAAGTGCGGGGGCAGGCTGTGGCTTTCCGGCAGGGTGATCTGGACCAGGGGACCAAAGGAAAGCACGTCCATGGGACAGGCGGTCACGCAGATGCCGCAGCCGATGCAGGAGGTCTCGTGGTTGTCGATGGTCTCCTGCTTCAAGGCGAAAGACATCACGTCGATGCCGACCTGGCAGTTGCGGGAGCATTCGTTGCAGCCGATGCACTTGTCGTTGGACTTGATCCTGAACCGGCTCCAGCGCAGCCGGGTAAATAGTCGGGACTGGATCTGCATCAGCTTGGCCAGCGGACACCAGTAGCGGCACCAGACCTTGCCACCCAGGAAGGGATAGAGGGTCACGGGCAGGATGCCCACCAGCCAGACGTCGGCATAGAGCCGGTAAAGGTGAATGCTCACATCGGCCTCAGCCGCCAGCACGCCGTAGCCATCCTTGATCAGGACCAGCACGGTCACTGCCACGGCCGCTATCAGGACGGCCGTATTCATCCACTCCCAGCGAATGGAGGCCTTGCCCTTGGGCGCCAGGTGTCGCCAGCGGTCACCAAAAGTCTCGGCCAGTCCCCCGCACCCGCAGATCCAGGAACAGTAACGCTTGCCTTGGAATAACACGAGGATCGGAATCAGCACAAAGGTCAGGAGGACTCCCCAGACCACCCAGATCTGGTGGGGATCGTAAAAGAAGGTGTAGAAGAACAGGGGCCAGGCGTAGACGATGCCGTAACTGCGCCAAGCCTGATCGGCAAAGGTCGGATCGGAAGCCAACTGCTCTCCAACCCACTGGTACTTCACCGCGGATTGAAACAGGAACTCCGGAATGAGAAAAAAGAAGATCCACTGGAAGCTCAGTAGAGAAACATAACGCCAGATCTGAAACTTGTCTTTGCGGTCGAGTCCCCAGCGCTTCACGGCTTCCAGTCCGAAGGCGGTCATCAGCAGGGTGTATAGGACGGTATACCAGAAAGCCCAGGGCCGATCGGCCAGGGAGAGGAAGCGATATCCCCAGTCCTTGTAGGGCCAGAACTCCTCGCCGGTGCCCAGCTTGGCGCCGTAGACGGTGTACCAGACAAAGAAGGAGAGCCCCAGCCAGGCAAAGCGATCTCGCTGGATGCCGTGCTTGATCAACAGGCCCAGACTCAGGGCCCAGGCCAGGATCCCCCCCCAGGAGGGGATCAGCGACAGGTCCAGACCCGCCAGGCGAGCCTGTCCGCCCTGATGGGCGCCGAATATCCAGGCCCCGGCCAGCCCCAGCAGCGTCAAACCGGCCGCTCGCAGCAGACTCCCCTCCCATTCGTTTTCCATCCTCAGCCCCAGGGATTTCAGGAACTTTCGCGGCACGTCCGCCCCGATCAAGACGAAGGCGTGGTCATAGGGGATCTTCCGTTCCTGCCTGGAACCGTTTTCCTGAACGGTGAGGCCGGCTTCTCCTTCCCCGAATTCGGTCACGTTGGAGTTGAGTAGAAGTTCCACCCGCTTTTCCTGAACTGCCTGGGTGAGCTGCCGTTCATTGTCCTTGAAGATGCGGCTGAAGGAGTCGCCCCGATAGGAAAGCAAAACCCGGCTCTGCCGGCTCAGCGTGAGTGCCGCCTCGACGGCGCTGTTGCCGCCTCCCACCACCAGAAGGTTTTCGTTCTTGTATTTTCTGGGTGAGTAGAGCCGGTGGTAGACGGGCTCGCGATCTTCCCCGGGGACCATGAGCTTGCGCGGATTCCCCCGTTGGCCGGTGGCCAGCACCACCCGCTTGGCCCGATAGGTCGCCTTGGGGGTCGAAACCTCGAAGACGCCGGCCTTCTTCCGGCAGCCGGTCACCGGTTCACGGGTTTGCAGTTTCAATTGGTGGTCGGTGATGATTTGATGCCAGCGGCGCACCAGATCTTCCTTGGTGGCCCCGTCAAGCCAGAGCTTGCCCTTGGGGGGGTGGCTGTCGGGTTCTGCGTAGACCCATTTGCCCTCGGGGAAGTTCTCGATGGTGTTGGCGATCTGCTCCTTTTCCAGCAGGAGGTAACGCAAGCCTCGCTCGTCTGCCTCCAAGGCCGCGTTCAGCCCGGCGGCACCCGCACCCACGATCAGCAGATCCAACAGCTCAGGGTCGTCGCTTCCGACCGCGCCCGGCAGGGAGGCGATGTGCTCCACCACCTCGTAGCCCTGGGCCATGGCGGATTTGATGACGGGGGCGCCGGCCAGATCGCCGATGATAAAGAAGCCCGGGATGTTGCTCTGGTTGTGCTTGCCCAGGAGGGGGCGTTCATTGGGCCCGCTTCCCGAATGCAGCACCGAGACCAGTCCCTGCTTGATTCTGTGGGCGAAAGGGATCAAAGCCATTGACGACAGTCTCCTGGGGACTCGTTCCCCGGTTTCCTCAGGCTCGTGTCACCTCGGACTGTTGCGAGGGGTGCAGTTCTTCCCCACACACCGGGCACTGACGGGCGGTGGGATGGTTGACCTCCCCGCAGGCGGGGCAGGGCGCAGGAGCCAGGGTCTCCGGAACCTTGACCAATCCCTTGGGCACCCGGCTGTGACCCTGACCGGCCGGACGGGAGAAGACGTAGAGATAACCCGGCAGGTTCAGAAAGAAGCCGATAAAGAAGGGCGCCAGCGGGGGCAGGCCCATCGACAGGGCGCGATAACCGCTCAGGCCGCCAAAGATCAGGGCCGACAACACCAGCAGGCCGAAGAGGAACCAGCCCTGGCTGATTCCCCCCTGAGCCGTGCCCGGCGCTGCTGACAAATCCTCCTGAAACAGGGCGCCCCTGGGCTGCCTGTTGGAGAAGTACCTTTCCGGGTTGCTCAGGAACGTCTCTACATCGGCTTGGCAGAGGGGGATCCGGCGGCCTCGGACGATCAAGGCCACGTCATCGGACGTTAACCGGACCCCGCACAGGCTGCAGATTTCCGAGCTTTTGGCAGGGACTCGGGAGTAGCGCTGCCGGCCGGTCGGACCATCGCTTCCGAACAGCAAGGGGAGCAGCAGAAAGGCTGCCACTTGCAGGACTATGGCCAATCGCAGGAGCTTGGCGGACATGGGAACCAACCTCTATGAATAGCTTGCCCTGCACTAACGCGGAAATCAACCCATAGCCGCGGATGAACCCCATTGCCGGAGACAGGGAGTCGTCAACATGCTCTTCCCGGTGAGCAATACGGGGACCCCGGTCAGCCCTGCCCCCGCCGTGCCGAGCGGATCATTCGAGCGTGAAACAACGAATCTTCCTGGCCTGTCGGGAACAAGGGCCATGTCGTGCCAAACTGGTTTTCTACTGATTGAACATGGATGCACAGGATAGACAGGATAAACAGCACGAGAGGTTGCGCCATAGGAAGCAGATCCGCTCGATGTTGGGGTGGGTGCTGGAAATGATCCAAGCGCCTGGGAGCAGGTCTTGGGAAATCCGTGTCGGAACTGAGGCGATGGTTGAACTCATGACGGTGGAAGCTTTCGTCCAATAACCCTGTGCATCCATGAATTTTGCATCGAACCATGCTTGACCTTGAACGGGTCTCCCGCCACCCGGCACAAGGCGTGGTTTCAAATAAGTGGGGTCCCTACCCTGGTGTGCGGATCATACAGGAGTGAAACAATCCGATATCGACCATTCCCTCGTGACCTTGGCACCCCGTCGCGTTTAACCTCAGCGCCTTAGTGGCCCTTCGTCGTTCTTCGTGCCCCTTCGTGGATAACTCTTTTGTCTTTTTTCGTTTGTTCCAGACAAGGTGGATGCCAACCCCACCTCCAGAGTCCGGTTGAGCTGCATCAATCCGTTCTCCGCCGGGGCGCTCAAGTGGACCCTCAAGGCTCGGCGGCCCCGTTGGTTGAGCACCTGAAAATCTCCCCTGGCCTGGGCGGCCTTTACGGCTCCAAAGGTGTATTTCCGGCCGGGCACCGGCAAATCGGGCGGGTCCTCGCCGGTGACCTGCAGAAAAACTCCGCTGTCGGGACCGCCCTTGTAGGCCTGGCCGGTCGAGTGCAGAAAGCGCGGGCCAAACCCCAGGCAGGTGGCTACCCCAAACCGGTCCCGAACCTTGAGCCTCATCCTCTCAAGCAGTTCCCGGTGATGGGGGTTCATCTCGATATAGGCCAGGATTGCGAAGTAGTCACCAGGGGACAGCCGCTCCAGGTGAGCCTTGAGAATGGATGCCGCGGTGGGGTCCGGCCCTGCTGCCGTTGCCAGAAAACGGTGGTTTTCCTCGTCGGCGAACAGGGAAACGCCCTCATGGCTGAGAAAAGCAGTCTCCCGCGGAAAAGAGCCCACCTGCTCGTAGCGCTGGGTCAAGTCTCGGGTGGCAATCTTGCTGGCCTCGACGTCGGGCTGATCGAACGGATTGATTCCGAGGATGGATCCGGCCACTGCGGTGGCCATCTCCCATCGAAAGACCTCCTGGCTGAGGTCGTAGCGGTCGGCCATGGAGATTCGGATGAGAGGATGTCCGCTGTGCTCAAGTTCCCCGACGGCTTGCTCCTGTTCCCGGTCCTGGGTGGAGTCTAAACGAAGGTGGAGGAAGAGCCGGTCCTCTCCGTAGATCGCGGGTGGCCCCAGCGGCTCCCCTTCGACGGGAACGATGCCCTTTCCATCCTTTCCGGTTGACTCCGCCAGCAACTGCTCCAGCCAGGCGCCCATGCCCGAGATTTCCGGGGAGGCGATCAGGGTGAGTTTGTCCCTGCCTGCCTTGGCCAGGGTCCCCAAAATGATCCCCAGGACCACGCCGGGATTCTTGTCCGGGGGGACGTGGGGGTTGCAGGCCTGTACCATGGCGCGGGCCCGATGGATGAACTCGGCTACATCCAGCCCCATCAAGGCTGCCGGCACTCTGCCAAAGTTCGACAGCGCCGAGTAGCGTCCCCCGACCGCCGGCTCCCCGAAAAAGATGGAGCGGAAATCCTCCCTTTCGGCCATTTTCTGCAGCTTGGAACCGGGGTCGGTGATGGCGACAATCCGCCCTCCGGCCTCGGCTTCACCCAGGGCCTGTTTGACCCGCTCCAAGAAGTACTCTTTCAGGATGTTGGGTTCCAGGGTGCTTCCGGACTTGCTGGAAACGATAAAGAGGGTTTGGGGCAGGTCGATCCGGGAGTCGAAACGCAGGATCTGGCCGGGGTCGGTGGAGTCCAGGACGTGGAGTTCCGGGTATCCCGGCTGCTTGCCGAAGGCTGAGGCCAGAACTTCGGGAAAGAGGCTGGAGCCCCCCATTCCCAGCAGCAACAGGTGGGACACTCCCTCCCGGCGAATCTCCCGGACGAGCTGCTCCAGTTGCGGACTGGGGCCGGGGTCGTCCGCCAGCGAGAGCCAGCCGAGCCAGCTTCCCTCCTCGGACCCCGTCCAGAGCGAGGCGTCTCCGGACCACAGGCGAGCCGTCTTGTCCTGGCTGGCCCAATCCTCGAGCGTGGCCGACACGGCGCGGGCCAGCTTCGGGTCCAGGGAATAGGTTTGAGGATTCAACGGAGAGGCACGCATTGTTGTGCTGGCGCCACCCTGGGGGACACTGGGATTCCCAATGAGTGGTCAGTGATCAGCGGTAGCGGGTTTCCAGCGCCTCGACTTTTTCCAGGCGACGGCGGTGGCGCTCCTCTCCCGTGAACCTGGCCCCCAGGAAAGACAGGACCACTTCTCGAGCCAGCTCGATGCCCACAATGCGAGCCCCCAGGACCAGGACATTCATGTCGTCATGCTCGACTCCCTGATGAGCCGAATAGGTGTCGTGGCAGACCCCGGCGCGAATGCCGGGGAGCTTGTTGGCGGCCACCGAGGCGCCGACGCCGCTGCCGCAGATGACGATCCCGCGGTCAGCCTCGGTCTTCTTCAAGAGCAGGCCGACTTTCTCGGCGTAGTCGGGGTAGTCCACCGGGGCGGCATCGTGGGTGCCGCAGTCCCGCACCTCATGGCCCTGATCCTGGACGAACCGTTTGATCTGTTCCTTGAGACCGAATCCGGCATGGTCGGAACCCATGACAATACGCATGCTGCCCCTCGACTTTCCTGAAACTTGCTGGTTGGCATCCCGGCTCCGTGACGATACCACGAAATGCGGATTTGGCGCCTAACACTCATGGCCTGAGTGTTCTCGACGCTGTCGCAGTCGAGCAGTTAGGCGGTAGCGCCCGTGGGCTGGAGAGTGTGGCAGTTGGCTGCCACGCCAAGCTCCGCCTGACGCATACCCCTCGATCTCATCGAGGCCGATCTCACCGCTGGTGCGGCCGACTTCACCCGCACCTTGTGGTCCTCGCTGGTGAACTCCCGGCCGCCATGTTCTGTCTTGACGGAAGAGCCGGGATCGAGACGCAGGGCGCTCCCAGTGACGCCAAACGGAGCCGCCTGATTCGCAAGTCCACAAGAATAACGCGTAAGTGGTCCATTTATTCACAACACCTACATGGCCTTTTTCGAATAATGAAAAGGTTTCCCGAGTAGACATTCTGATCTGAATCCGATGCGGACGCTTCAAGACGAACTCGGCGTTCAGAGGTGGTCGTGCGGGGGGAGAACTTCGGTCCGGCGATCGGTGCTTGGCTGGGGACCAGCGGCGTGAGCTTCAACGGAACCGCGGGGACGCCTTCCTCCTGGAGCGAGACCAGAATCCAGGTGCCGGTGCCGGCGGGAGCGACCACGGGCCCGGTGAGGGTGACGTCTCAGGGGGGGTAATGAGTCGGGGTGACTGCGACCTCGCTCCTACCGCTGGGCGAGAACCCGAGTGTGGTCTCGTTTAGATTGACGAGGCTCAGATGAAAAGTGAGATGGCAAACAAGAATGAGATTTTCTCCTGGCTGACGATCCTGATACTGACCGGTCTCGGAATTTCGGTCAAGCCCCATCAGGTTCTGACCCGGACGGATGAGGTCTCAAGAGCCCTTAGCCCGGTCCTGTCGAACTATGAAGTGATTCGAATGGAACCCGGTGAAATCGAGCGGCAAATCCGCACTACGGGAGAGCTGCGGTTCCGGTTCGACGAAACCGACTTCTACTTCAACCTGGAGCCTCACAACATGCGGTCCCCCAATTACCGGGCGGTGGAGACAGGTCCAGGAGGGGTGAGGCGAACACTCCCTCGCCAGCCGGTGCATACCTTCAAGGGTGTGCTGGCAGGACGGGAAGACACCCGAGGCCGGTTCAACCTCGTAGACGCAGGGGTGGAGGGAGTCGTCTACGCTCCTGAGGGCTGGTATTACGTGGAACCTTTGCGGAACTACCTTCCCAGCGCTTCGGCCGGGGAGCTGGTAGTCTACAGCCATGCGGACATCAAGCCCGGCGAGCCCTTGAAGTGCGGGGTGTTGCTACCCAAGCGCCTGCAGCAGGGAGTTGACCGGGTGACGGCCCAGGTGGAAGCCGCCTCCACCCCCATCAATTACATCTTCGATGTGGCGACTGAAGTCGACTACGAATACGTGCAGGCGTTAGGAGGTTCGGAGGAGGCCAACCGTGAAATTGAGGGAATTCTGAACTAGGTGGAGGGGGTTTATCAGAGCGAGCTGCTGCTACAGCTACGGATTTCCTTCCAGCACGCCTGGGCTACGGAAGACGATCCCTACACGGCAACAAACGCTTACGACTTGTTGGACGAGTTTATTGAACATTGGAATGCCAACTTTGCAGCCGAACAAGACTACGACCTTGCCCATCTTTGGACGGACAGGGAACGAACCGATGGCGCTATTGTCGGACTAGCCCATCGTTCAGTCGTGTGCAGTGGCCGTTCCTTTAGTTATGGAATGTCGAAGCGCCGGACTGAGCTTCCCGACAAGTACGTCACCCCCGCCCATGAAATCGGCCACAACTTTGGGGCCACCCATCCTGAAGAGGCCATTCCTCCAATCACGACCTGCATAAACACCGCCATGCGCGGGGGGATTTTCGGGGGTGGGAATCCACAGTTGACTTTCTGCCAGTTCTCACGCCAGGAGATCGCGGAATATGTTGCGGGCAACAACAGCTGCCTGGGCGCCCAGGAAATCACCTTGCATCCGCCGACCGGTTTGACGGCCACGGCGACATCCGAGTCCAGCATCAGCCTGGCTTGGCAGGACAACAGCACCAATGAAACGGGTTTCATCGTACCGCGCCGGCGGGAGGGTTCCGGTGTTTGGATTCGAGTCGGAACAACCGCAGCCAATGTCGCGACGTTGTCGAGTTCCGGGCTGTTCTCCAGCGCCACCTACATCTTCCGCGTACAGGCATTCAACGACGAGGAATCGTCCGCCTATTCGAACGAAGATGAAGCAACAACCCTCGCCGGGCAGCCGCCTGTAAGCGACTGGATCATCGACACGATCGCAGGGAGAAGAGACGAAGATGACGAAAACGGTCCAGCGCTCCAGGCAAGGCTGGGATTTCCCCAAGACGTGGCGGTAGACCGCTCAGGAAATGTCTACATTGCCGAGTCGGAATCTCACCGGGTGCGGCGAGTGGATACGAACGGAACCATCACCACCGTCGCGGGCACCGGAAAGGGCGGCTACGGCGGAGACGGGGGCCCAGCCGATGCGGCACTGTTGTGGGGACCAAACGGTGTGGCTGTAGACAGTGCCGGCAATCTGTATATCTCCGACAACGGGAACGGCCGGATCCGGAGAGTGGATGGGGAAGGAATCATCACCACCGTCGCGGGGAACGGAATGGGCGGCTACGGCGGAGACGGGGGCCCGGCAGTCGAGGCAGGGCTGTACGGGCCCCGAGCCGTAGCAGTCGATGGTGCCGGCAACCTCTACATCACTCAGACTGTTGCCGGTCGGATCCGGCGAGTGGATACCGCCGGAATAATCACTACTGTCGCGACTGGGGTTAGGTCTCCCCGAGGCCTGGCCGTGGACAGATCCGGCAATCTCTACATCGCGGATCGCGTCAATTACCGCATCCGTCGAGTGGATGGGTCGGGAATCATAGCTACGATTGCAGGGATCGGGGAAAGTGGCTACGGCGGGGACGGCGGTCCGGCGAACCAAGCCCAGCTATACAAACCCAAAGATGCGACAGTGGACAACTCGGGGAACCTGTATATTGCTGATACCTACAACCACCGCATCCGTCGGGTGGACACCTCCGGGATCATCACCACCATTGCGGGCAACGGGCATCGTGGACACAGCGGTGACGGTGGTCCCGCGCTTGAGGCTGAGTTGTCCAGTCCTGAAAGCGTGGCTGTCGACAACGCGGGCAACCTCTACATCGCTGATACCTACAACCACCGTGTACGGCGTGTCGATCCCCAAGGAAATATAACCACCGTCACAACGCAGCCTCGCTATCCCAGCGATGTGGCCGTGGACGGCACAGGCAACCTCTACATCGCCGATACTCAGCGAGACCGGGTCCTGCGGGTGGATGGATCGGGTAACGTCACCACCGTGGCAGGCACGCGAGAATCGGGCTACAGCGGAGACGGTGGACCAGCAAATGCGGCGCAGCTGGATTCGCCTAGAGGGGTGGCGGTGGACGGTGCGGGCAACCTCTACATCGCCGATACCGGCAACAACCGGATCCGACGGGTGGACGGGTCGGGGATCATCACCACGTTTGCAGGCAGCGTAGAGGGTTACGACACCAGAGGCTACGGACCGGCGGTCGAGGCGACTCTGTACAGTCCCGTTGGCGTGGCAGTAGACAAAACCGGAAACCTCTACATCTCCGAAGACCTGACCAAGGTTATCCGGCGGGTGGACGGGTCGGGGATCATGACCACGATCGCGGGAACCGGAAAAAGGGGACCCGGTGGAGACGGCGGACCGGCGCTGGAAGCGGAGTTTCACTGGCCTAGCGGTCTGGCAGTAGACAACTCGGGCAACGTCTATGTCGCCGATACCGAAAACCACCGCGTTCGAGTGCTAACGCGAGCTTCGTCGTTTCCGCCGCCTACTCACCTGAAGGCAACGGCTGTTTCCTTCCAGGAAATCAAGCTGACCTGGAACGACAACAGCGCCGATGAGACTGGTTTCAGGATACAGCGCTGGGTCGGCGGTTCAGCTCGTTGGGTTGGCGTAGGGACGACAGCCGCCAACGCAACCTCGTTTTCGGATACAGGATTAGAACCCAACACCACCTATCACTACCGTGTACGAGCTCTGAAGAATGTGGTGCCTTCTGCTTTCTCGAACGAGGCCATGGCGACGACCCCGAAGCCGCTGCCGCCAACCCTGACCCGGTTTAGCCCAACCAGCGGGCCGGTGGGTATAGAGGTCACAATTACGGGAACCCATTTTCTCGGTGCCACCGCCGTCAGGTTTAATGAAATCCCGGCTGCCCGTTTCGAGGTCGTTTCGGAGACGAGCATTGAGGCCGTTGTGCCCTTGGAGGGCACGAGCGGCCCGATCAGTGTAGAAACGCTGGGCGGGGCGGCCGCGAGCGCCGAACCCTTCACGGTGACCGACACTGGCATCCACAGCCGGCTGTTTGTACCCACTATTCTGCGGTCACAGGGACGGACGCCTGGTTCCTTCTTCACTTCCGAGCTGACTCTGACCAACCGGGGAACCACTACGGCATCCGTCAGCTACACCAATACGGCAGCCTTCGGAGGGGGTTCGGGCACGGCCGTGGATTCCCTGGAGGCGGGCCGGCAACGGGTGATTCCCGATGCCATTGCCTTTCTGACCTCCTTGGGTGTTCCCATCGGGAGCGGTTCGGCGGGCGGCACGCTGGTGGTTGATTTCTCTAACCTCTCCTCCCCTTCAGACGCCGCGGTCACCGTGAGGGTCAGCACCCCCGTCGAAGAGGGAAGCGTACGGGCCGGCCTGGCCTACCCGGGATTGAATCCCGACGGTTTGCTCACCGGCCCCTCCTTCATCACCGGCCTGCGGCAGAACCGCCAGGACCGCTCCAACCTGGCGGTTCAAAACGCGGGCGTCGTCGGTGAGGAGAGCATCACCCTGAGGGTGACGGTGTTCTCCGGAGATCCGGCGTCAGCGGTGAGGAGCGTGGTCCTGCCGGATCTCTCCCTGCCCCCGGGAGGGTTCCACCAGTTCAACGGCATCCTGGACGAGGCCGGTTTTGACAACGGCTACGTGAAGGTGGAACCGGTGGCGGGGACGGCACCATACTTTGCCTACGGAGTCATCAATGACAATTTCAACTCGGACGGGTCGTTTGTCTTTCCTGTTAGAGAAGACTCTCTGGAGGGCAAGCGGGGGCAGACGTTGCCGGTTGTCCTCGAAACGGGAGACTTCACCAGTGAGTTGACGGTGACGAACTTCTCACTGGTGCCCAAGACGGTGGATTTCCGCTTTGTGGCCGAGGCCGTTGAAACCGATGACGACACCGCTAGCTTCAGTCTGAAGCTTGAGGCCGGTGAGCAACGGATCGTTCCCCAGGTCATCGAGTGGCTGCGGCGGCAGGAGGTGGCGGGAATTGGTCCGGCCAACCGGGCCTTTGTCGGCGCCCTGTCCGCCACGGTGGCCGAGGGAGACATGAGCGGGATCGTAATCGGGGCCAGGACGGGGGCTCCTGACCAAAGAGGGGGGCAGTACAGCCTCTTCTACAACGGAGTGCCCTTCGGCTCGGCT
The DNA here is from genome assembly GCA_965207735.1 of Candidatus Versatilivorator sp. GTDB lineage: Bacteria > Acidobacteriota > Terriglobia > Versatilivoradales > Versatilivoraceae > Versatilivorator. Next base: position 283,019 of record OZ242296.1, read on the forward strand.
TCGGTTGAGAGCGCCTGGATCTACGGGCTGCAGCAGAATGCGGAGAACCGCAGTAACCTGGCCTTGGTCAACACGGGAGAAATCGACGACAGCTCCAGCACCTTCGAGATCACCATTTACGACGGCAGCAAGGAGAGGCAACCGAGAACGAGCCGTGTGACGCTCGGGCCCCGGCGATGGACTCAGGAAAATGGAATACTAGGCAAAATCCGTCAAGGTTACGTTCAGGTGAGGAAAACCTCGGGCGACAACCCATTTGTCACCTATGGGGTCGTCAACGACGGCGGCAAGCCCGGAGAACGCAGCGGCGATGGCGCCTTTTTGCCGGCCCAGGAATAGTACACAGCCATTCGTAGGAATAGTAGGCGAGCCAGTGGTGGCCGAATTCGTGGGCGAACAAGGCCAAGCCATAGTCGAATCCGTCGTCGTCTTTGTGGAAGGGAGTCGCATCGAACACGGCGGGGGACTTTATCCAGACGAGGTAGGACCAAGAACCTTTGAACCGTCCCTGGGTGCAGCCTTCCAATTTGTAAACACCCGCCCCCCCCATGTTGTAGAGTCCCGCGGCGAATCCGTGCGAGATTGGCTGTGGAAGACAAAAAGATCGAACTCATCGCCCAGGATCCGCATCAGGTGGCAGAGGATCTCTAGTCGATTGAGATAGGTTCTGCTTCTGAATTGGAACACCTCATGGTGGAGAGAGGAAGCCCGGCTCTGGGATTGGGAGAGATCGACCTCAGAGCCGGAGAGGGCCCCCTCTTCCTGAAACAACCCGGCGATGCCGTCCTCGAAGGGGACGTCGATATAGTTGAACCGGATGCTCCCGTCGGCGGCGAGTATCGCCTGGAAGCGGGTGGGCTTCTCGGGTTCTATCCCGTGCGGCCAGGTGGATCTATCCGTGCTGATCCAGGTCACGACGATCCGGTCGGTCCTATGCGCGGCATGGGTGGTTCCATATCCATACGGCCTGTACAAGGCGCTGAGGGTCGGCCCGGATATGAACCGGTCGGCGATGCGTGTGAGTCCCAAAGAGAGAGAGAACGGGCTATAAGTAAACGGTGCGCCGAAGGTCACGACGCCGGGCGGTCCCAGGTAAAACGAGTCCCAGCGTTGTCCGGCGAAGGGAAAGCCGAAGCTCTCCAGCCGGACCACAGTCCCGGAAGTAACAGCGTTCTGAACTTCCCCGCCGATCTCCTCCTCCCATTCGAGGGCCCTGACCTGGCGCGCATACCCGCCCGAGCCGTCGGGCGTGAAGACGAGGGTGCGCCCGTTGAGATCGAACGGATTGGGGCGGGAGGCTTCGTCCGGGGCGAGTTCCACCAGGATCTGATTGTCGGCGGTCACCCAGATGTCGTTGACGGGATTGGAATGAGAGAAACCAAAGGCGCCGGCATCGCCCGGCCCGCGGCCTTGAGAGGCTCCCTCACGACATCGTCAGTCAGGTCCCGCCCGAGGGCCCCCGCCACCAGTAGTATTGCGATAACCGCCGCAATGACCGCTGGTCTCATGTCGGGTCCCTGCCGTTCAACCGGGAAGCCATCCCCAAGAGTCGGGTTTCACCTTGAATCGTCCATTCAGATCCGACGGTTCACTGGGAATTCGGAGGTCTCTGACCTCTATGCGCCGGGCGTCATGTTTGCGTTGTGTATAGATGAAAGACAGGAGTGTTTTTATTATGGACTTCTTGGTTGGGCTCCTCTATTTGGGGGAACATGTGTTGTTGCCCCGAATATAACCAGGGTAAAAAAGGAGCCAACAATGTCTGAAAGGGTTTCGCCATCAAGGGAATACTTCCTTAATACTCCACTGGCCCAAGAATTTTGGGAAAAATGGGGCAAGCTTGAAAAGGGAAATCCAGACCGCCAAATCCCAAGGCAACACTTGGAGGATGGCTTGGTCTTCCTTCAAAGCTATATGGTTTTGGATGACTTCAATCCGCCTTCCGAGGTGCCGGTAAATTAGAAAAGGGGTTGCCGTCACCCTAAGAGCTCTGGCCCGGAGCTATTGGACTTTTGCCAACCGATTCATCTCCCCTTGGCCGGCGGCCTTGAGAGGCTCCCTCACGACATCGTCAGTCAGGTCCCGCCCGAGGGCCTCCGCCACCAGTAGTGTTGCGATAACCGCCGCAATGACCGCTGGTCTCATGCCGGGTCCCTGCCGTTTAACCGGGAGGCCATCCCCAAGAGTTGGATTTCGCCTTGAATCTTCCATTCAGATCCGACGGTTCACTGGGAGTTCGGAAGCCTCCGACCATTGTGCGCAGGGTGTCATGTATGCATTGTGTAAATATGAATGACAGGAGAGCCTTTTGCAAAATTCGCAGATAGCGGGAATTTTCACGTGGGGAAAGATCAAGGAGGGCAGGTGGAAGGAGGGGCAAGACCACTGTCTGTTGTATCATGAAGGTGTCTGAACCACATGATGAACGGAGGTGGAACTTGCCCCTTAGGGAAACCCTATCACGACACTGGTTCCGGTTTCAACGAGAGCTGTTTCCCCTGCTGGAGGAAGTTTTGGGGCCTCTGGGAGAGCGTTACCAGCGGCTGGTGCAGGTATTGGAGTTGGTGCGGGTGGAGGAGTTGCTGCCTTACAGTCGGGGCTGGCGTGGCCGGCCGCTGGAGGATCGGGCAGTGCTGGCGCGAGCCTATCTGGCGAAGTCGATGCTGGAGGTGGCGACCACGCGGGGATTGGTGGAGCGGCTGAGGAGTGAGGGGAGGCTGCGGCGGCTGTGCGGCTGGGAGAGGGCGTGGGAGGTACCGAGCGAGTCGACCTTCTCGCGGGCCTTTGCGGAATTCGCTGAGAGCGACCTGCCGGGGCGTTTGCACGAGGCATTGCTGGAGGAGACGCTGAAGGGCCACTTGGCGGGGCATGTGTCGAGGGACTCGACGGCGATTGCGGGACGGGAAAAGCCAGCGGCCAAGGCTGCGCCGGAGGCCAAGCGGAAACGCCGGCGGGGCCGGCCGCCGAAGGGCGAGCGACGGCCCAAGCGGTTGAGCCGGCTGGAGCGGCAGGGGTCGATGACGCTGGAGGAAATGTTGAAGGAGTTGCCCAAGGCCTGCGACATCGGCGTCAAGCGCAACGCCAAGGGGCATCAGGAGAGCTGGACCGGCTACAAGCTACACCTCGACGCCATTGACGGCGGGATTCCGGTCAGTTGTCTGCTGACCTCGGCCTCGGTGCATGACTCTCAGGCAGCCATTCCGCTGGCGACGCTGACGGCAAGGCGGGTCGAGAGTCTCTACGACTTGATGGACAGCGCCTACGATGCGCCGGAGATCCGGGCCTTCAGTGAGAAGCTGGGGCATGTGCCGATTATTGACGTCAACCCCCGCCGAAGAGCTACCTTGAAAGCCGAGCGGAAGCGGGAGGCACTGGCCCGGCGCTGTATCGGCCAAGTGACTCCCGAGGCGCGGCGCTACCGGGAACGCTCGACGGTGGAGCGGGTCAACGGACGGCTCAAGGAGGAGTTTGGCGGGAGGCAGGTGAGGGTTCGCGGCCCCGACAAGGTGAGGTGCCACCTGATGTTCGGCATTCTGGCCCTGACGGTGGATCAGTTGATGCGCCTGACGCTCTGAAGACCGGGTTGCCACCCCCAACCGCACAGCAGGTTCGCCCGCCTCAAGGCCGGGAGAGGGTAAGCTGTGCCTGCGTCCGGCGACCGCTGGCCATCCGGCCATCAGATTCGGGCTTTTTCCTTCAAAAGGGTCTTTGCAGCTGGGTAGTCACCGCCGGAACATCACTGTTGCCAGCCCAATGTCATGCCCGATTCCGAATTTTGCAAAAGGCTCAAGGAGTGTTTTTATTATGGACTTTTTGGTTGGGCTCCTCTATTTGGGCACCATTGGAGCTTGGCGCGTCTTTATGCCGGCTCATCGGTCGAGACAGGGCGTGGAGGTATCAACCGGAGGCCGGTTGAGGAGTCGGGGGAGGGTAGGGATTGAAAAGCCGTGACGAGCTGATGGGAGAGATCGAGGCGCTGAGGGACCGCATCTCCAAACTGAGCGCGGCCAGCCTGCGGATCAGCTCGAGCCTGGAGCTCGATACGGTCCTGCAAGAGGTTGTCGACAGCGCCCGCGCGCTGACCGGTGCCTGCTATGGAGTGATCACGACCACCGGCGCCGGGGGCCTGCCGGAGGACGTTGTCTTTTCCGGCTACACTCCGGACGAGCACCGCGAGATACAGAAATGGGCCGACGGGCCGCGGTTGTACGAACACTTCCTGGGCCAGGATGGCCCGATGAGGCTGGTGGACCTGCACGACTACGTCCGCTCGCTTGGCATCTCGCCGCACCCACATATACCGAAGACCATGCAGGCAACGCCGATGCATCACCGGGGCGTGCAGGTCGGCAATTTCTTTCTGGGGGGCAAGGCGGGAGGAGAGGAGTTCAGCAGCGAGGACAGAGAAGTGCTGATGTTGTTCGCGGCGCAGGCGGCGACGGCGATCGCCAACGCACGGACCTACCGTAAGGAGCACCGGCAGCGGGCCAACCTGGAAGCGCTGGTGGACACCTCGCCGGTGGGGGTGATGGTCTTCGATGCCAAGACCGGGGAAGTGGCGTTATGCAATCGGGAGGCGAGGCGCATTGGCGGACCGCTTTACGCGGGGGGTCTGACGACGGAGAAGCTGCTGGAAGTGGCGGTGATCCGCCGAGGGGACGGGCAGGAGATTCCCGTGACGCAGTTCGCGCTGGACTATGTGGGGAGAAGCAGCGAACTGGTGCGGGCCGAGGAGATCGTCATACAGGTTCCGGGAGGTCCGAGTATCCCCACGATGATCAACGTCACGCCGATCCCTGCCGAGGACGGAACGGTGGAGTCGGTGCTGGTGACCCTGCAGGACATGGAGCCGGTGGAGGAACTGGAGCGGTCGCGGGCCGAGTTTCTGAGTCTGGTGAGTCACGAGCTGCGGGTGCCTCTGGCGGCCATCAAGGGGTCGGCCACCACGGTGCTGGACGCCACTCCGGACCCGGGTCCGGGCGAGATGCAACAGTTTTTCCGCATCATCGAACAACAGGCGGATCACATGCGGGGGTTGATCAGCGACCTGCTGGATGCGGGGCATATCGAGGCGGGGACACTGTCGGTGGCGACGGAGGCGGCGGAGGTATCGGACCTGGTGGATCAGGCGAGGAACACCTTTCTGAGCGGAGGCGGCCGGCACACCATCCGGATCGACCTGCCTTCGGACCTGCCCAGGGTAGTGGCCGACCGGCGCCGCATGGTTCAGGTTCTCAACAACCTCTTCTCCAATGCGTCGAAGCACTGCGCCGAGACGCTCCCCATCCGGGTGTCGGCCGAGCTGGAGGGGGTACACGTGGCGATCTCGGTCTCTGATGAGGGCCGGGGCATAGCGCCGGAGCAGTTGCCCCATCTGTTCCGCAAGTACGCGCGTGTGGGAGAGGGCGGTGCCGGGATCAGGGGGTCGGGCCTGGGGCTGGCCATCTGCAAGGGGCTGGTGGAAGCCCACGGGGGGCGCATCCGGGCCGAGAGTGCTGGAGAGGGCTTGGGGGCGCGGTTTACGTTCACGATTCCGGTAGCCGAGGAGACCCCCGGCCGTGCCACCGCCGGCGCCGGCCGGGGCTCCTCACGCTCACCTCGGGAAGGACCGGAGGGACAACGCATCCTGGTGGTGGACGACGACCCGCTGACGCTCCGCTACGTTCGGGACGCTCTGTCAGAGGCGGGCTACTGGCCGCTGGTGACGGGAAACCCTCAGGAGGTCCCTCGTCTCATCGATAGGAAAAAGCCCGCGTTGGTCCTGCTGGACCTGGTGCTGCCCGGGACCGATGGCATCGAGTTGATGGAGAGTGTTCCGGCGCTGGCCGATCTGCCGGTGATCTTCATCTCAGGCTATAGAAGGGAGGAGACGATCGCCAGGGCCCTGGAGAAGGGGGCTGCCGACTACATCGTCAAGCCCTTCTCGGCGACGGAGCTGGTCGCGAGAATCCGGGCGGCGCTACGCCGAGTGAAAGGGCCCTCCGACCCCTTCAGGCTGGGAGAGCTGGCCATCGACTACGAAGGACGCCAGGTGACGGTGGCAGGGAGACCGCTGGAGCTGACGGCCACTGAATTCGGTTTGCTCAGAGTCCTTTCGGTCAACGCGGGACGGGTCGTCACCTACGATTCACTGCTGCGCCAGGTATGGGGCCGGCCGGAACATGGTGACCCTTACCTGGTTCGCACCTACGTGAAAAAGCTCCGCCGCAAGCTCGGCGACGATGCAGACCGCTCCGCCTATATCCACACCGTACGTCGGGTCGGCTACCGCATGGCAAGGCCGACCGAACTCTAGCCCCTGGACGTATCCCACTTCCCGCTAAATCACGATCCTTTCGATCTCATCGAGGCTGATCTCGACGGCCGGCCGGTTGTAGCGCCTGGTGGTGCAAGGAGCCTCCCGGCCGACATGTCCTGTCTCGGCCGATGAGCCGGGATCGGGACGCACCGCGCTCCGAGTGGCGCCAGACGGAGCCGCCCGATCCACAAGTCCACAAGAATAACGCGGAAAGGGCTGGGATGTTCACGATATTTACAGGGGCTTTTTCGGATAATGAAAGGGTTTCCCGAGTAGACATTCTGATCTGAATCCGGTTTGGGAGCTTCAAGGCGAACTCGGTGTTCCCAGCACGCGGCGCGGCAGCCTCCGGCAAAGGCCTGCGGCACTGAGATTTCAGCGCGGTTCCCATGAGAGGCAATTCCCCGCCTCAAGGTCTGAAGCGATCCCTGAGGCTGGCCCGGGCCTTGCTGCCGGGCGGGGGCCTGGTGACGGCAGGGGAATCGGAAGGGACGGCGACAGCGAGGGTGGCCGAGCCCGGACATTGGCCGGATTCGGTGTCGTTCACCCCTGACGGTGGACAAGCCTCTGGAGCCTCCGGAGGCTAACCTCGGCACCGATTCGACAATCCTCGACGCAGACAGCTGCACGACGTTGACCTGGCGCCCCACGGGCATGAGGCGAGACCGACGGGAAGTTGCAGCTAAACGGGGATGCCGGCGGCGGCACTCCCACAAGTAAGGCCATGACAAACAGCAAGAAGACGCTTACGTGGCTGTCAGTCCTGATTCTGACAGGTCTGGGTATCTCGGTCAGTCCCCATGAGGTCCTGACCCGGACGTCCGAGGTTGAGAGGGCTCTGAATTCGGTCCTGTCCAGCTATGAAGTGATCCGGATGGAACCCGGTGAAACCGAGCGGAAGATTCGTGCGACCGGAGAACTGAGATTCCGGTTCGATGGGACCGATTTTCATTTCAATCTCAATCCGCACAATATGCGGGCTCCCGGCTACAAAGCGGTGGAGACGGGTCCCGGAGGGGTAAGGCGCACGCTTCCCCCTCCGCCGGTGCATACCTTCAAGGGAACGCTGGCGGGGCGGGAAGACACCGAAGGCCGATTCAACCTCACCGGCCGCGGCCTCGAGGGAGTCGTCTATGCTCCTCAGGGGTGGATATACCTCGAACCCTTGCGCAACCGCCTTGCCGGCAGCCCGGCCGGTGAAATGGTGGTCTACCGACAGGCGGACATCAGGCCGGGCGAAGGCTTTCAGTGCGGCGTGTCGCTGCCGAACCGCCTGCAGCGCGGGGTGGCCCGGGTCGAGGCTCGAACGCAAGCAATCACCCTCACTACCAACTACGTTTTTAATGTCGCGACCGAAGCTGATTACGAATACGTGCAGGCATTGGGAGATTCCGAAGAGGCCAACCGTGAGATTGAGGGGATCCTGAACCAAGTGGAGGGAGTTTATCAGAGCGAGCTGTTGCTGCAACTGCAGATCAGTTTCCAGCACGCCTGGGATATGGAGGACGATCCCTACACGGCAACAAACGCTAACGACCTGTTGGATGAGTTTATTGAATATTGGAACGACAACTTTGCGGCTGAACAAGACTACGACGTTGCCCATATTTGGACGGACAGGGAGCGAACCGATCTCGGCATTAGCGGACTAGCCGAACTTGCGGTTGTCTGCAAAGCACGTTCCAGAAGTTACGCTCTGTCTTCTCGCAAGGTTGTTATACCGGAGAAGTACACCACTCCCGCCCATGAAATCGGGCACAACTTCTCAGCCACTCACCCCAACGAGCAAGACCCTCCCATCGCAGGCTGCACCAACACGATCATGGCGCAATACACTTTTTTCCTAAAGGACCTGGACAAGTCTTTAACATTCTGTGACTTCACTCGGGAGGAAATTAGTACCCACGTCGTCGGCAATAACAGTTGCCTGACAACTCAACCCATCACCCTGCAAGCGCCGACCGGCCTGTCGGCAACAGCGGCGTCCACGTCTCAAGTTGATCTGAGTTGGGATGACAACAGCACCAATGAAACGGGGTTCGAGGTGTGGTACCGCCTGGACGGATCGGCAGACTGGGTTGAACTCGGCGCCACGGCAGCCGACGCCACCACATTCTCGCAGGGAGGGTTGTTGGCAGGTGCGACCTACCGCTACCGTGTACGGGCCTTCAATGAGACGGAATCGTCCGCTTTCTCCAGCGAAGCCGTGGGGACGACCGAGGCTGGGGAGGGAACCGGGGCCGAATGGAGAATCGAAACGATTGCCGGTGGGGGAATAGGGGACAACGGTCCGGCGACCGAGGCACGGCTGGTCCTTCCCCGGGGGGTGGCAGTCGACGCCTCGGGCAATCTCTACATTGGCGATTCCAAGAACCACCGGGTTCGTAAGGTGGATACCTCGGGAACCATCACCACCATCGCAGGGACCGGGGAGGAAGGATACAGCGGGGACGGCGGTCAGGCGGTCGATGTGCAACTGGACTCTCCCGCTGGTGTAGCAGTGGACGGGTTCGGAAATCTCTACATTGCCGATTCCGGGAACCACCGCGTTCGCAAGGTGGATACCTCGGGAACCATCACCACCATCGCAGGGACCGGGGAGGAAGGATACAGCGGGGACGGCGATCAGGCGGTCGATGCGCAACTGGACTCTCCCGCTGGTGTAGCAGTGGACGGGTCCGGAAATCTCTACATCGTTGATCTCGGCAACCACCGCATCCGCCGGGTGGATACCTCGGGAACCATCAACACGATTGCAGGGACCGGAGAGGCAGGCGATGGCGGGGACGGGGGGGCGGCGGTCGATGCGCAACTGTATTGGCCCCGTGGTGTGGCTGTGGACGGCTCGGGCAACCTCTACATCGCCGATAGAAATAACCACCGGATACGGAAGGTGGATTCCTTGGGGACCATCACCACCATCGCGGGAACCGGAGTGAAAGGCTTCAGCGGAGACGGTGGTCAGGCGGTCGCGGCACAGATTGGCTTTCCTTCGAGTGTAACGGTAGACGCAGCCGGCAACCTATACATTTCTGGTGACAACCGAATCCGGCAAGTGGATGTTTCCGGGACTATCACCACGAAAGCGGGGACCGGGAATTCGGGTTCTAATCTCGGAGATGGCGGCCCGGCTGTACAGGCGTCGTTGTCCATTCCCGAGGGTGTGGCGGTGGATGGCTCGGGAAACCTCTATATCGCTGGCTGGCTCAATAATCGCATCCGCCGCGTGGATACCTCAGGGACCATCACCACCGTGGTGGGGATGGGTGAGACAGGTTACGGCGGAGACGGTAAATTGGCGGTAGAGGCTTACCTAAGCTATCCGACTGGTGTGACGGTGGACGGATCGGGCAACGTCTACATCGCCGATAGCCAAAACCACCGGATCCGTAAGGTAGATACCTCTGGCACCATTACCACCTTCGCAGGAACCGGAGAGAGAGGCTACAGCGGGGACGGCAGCCCGCCGGTCGATGCGCAATTGAACTATCCCTCTGGTGTAGCAGTGGACGGGGACGGAAATCTCTACATCGCCGATCGGGGCAACCGACGGGTTCGCCGTGTGGATGCCGGGGGTACTATCACCACCGTTGCAGGCACCGGCCAGTATGGCTCCAGCGGGGACGGGGGCTTGGCGGCCAACGCTCGGCTTGTCGCTCCTTTGAGCGTGGCAGTAGACGGAACCGGCAAGCTCTACATTGCCGATTACGAAAACCACCGCATCCGCCGTGTGGATGCCGGGGGGACCATCACCACGCTTGCAGGGAACGGGGAGGAGGGCTACAGCGGAGACGGCGGCCCAGCGGTCGATGCGCAGCTCGACTTTCCTAGTGGCGTGACGGTAGACGGAGACGGCAACCTCTACATCGCGGATGGCGATAACCACCGGATCCGGAAGGTGGATACCTCGGGAACCATTACCACCGTCGCAGGCAACGGAAAGAGGGGCCATAGCGGGGACGGCGCGGCAGTAGTGGCACGCCTACACCGGTCCCAAGGCGTGGCAGTGGATGGCGCCGGCAACCTCTACATCGCCGATTCTTGGAACCACCGTATCCGCCGTGTGGATAGCTCAGGGAACATTACCACCATAGCCGGGATCGGGAGTAGCCGTCCTGCGGGATATATCGGAGATGGAGGTCCGGCGCTTGAGGCATTCTTATCCCCCGCAGACGTGTCGGTCGACGGGGCCGGCAACCTCTACATCGCCGACACTAGCAACAACCGCATTCGATTTATGTCAACGGATACGACGATGCCAACAGTGGAGAGCATCGCCATCGCCTCGGACCCGCTGAAGCAGGCGACCTACTCGGCCAATGAGGTCATCCGGGTGATGGTGACTTTCAGCGAGCCGATGGTGGTGGCGGGGGCGCCCCAGCTGACGGTCGAGGTGGGAGGTGTGGATCGAGCGGCAGTCTATGAGAGTGACATGGGGGCCGCGTTGTTTTTTGCCTACCCGGTGAACGAAGGGGACATCGACACCGACGGGGTGAGCATAGGAGCAAACCCCCTGATGCTCGACGGCGGGAGGATCCGGGACTTTGCGTACAACGATGCGGTCCTGGATCATGGCGGACTGGCAGCCGATCCGGCACACCAAGTGGACGGGATCAAGCCGGAACTGGTCGAAACCGATGGGGCGGCGGTGGACGGGGCTCTACTGACATTGAGCTACACCGAGGAACTGGACTCATCATCTGTGCCCTCCGCGAGCGCCTTCACGGTGTCGGGAGGGAATCGGGGGCGCAGGGTCTCCGAGGTGGCAGTCGCCGGTCAAGCGGTAGTACTGACTCTCGACGCTGAAGCGGAGCTCGGGGAGGCCGGTATCCAGGTGAGCTACCGGGTTCCAACGGGGACGGGGGAGAACGCGGTACAGGACGCGTTGGGCAACGAGGCTCTCGAACTGAGCAACCAGGCGGTGATGAACACCACGAAACCGAAGGTTCTCACGGTCGAGATCAGCTCGGATCCGGGGCCGGACCGGACCTACGCAGCAGGAGAAGACATCCGGGTGACCCTCACCCTCAACGGGACGGTGGAGGTGACCGGGACGCCAAGCTTGAGTCTCGAGTTGGGGGGAGGGCTGCGAACAGCGGCCTATGAGTCCGGTTCGGGAAGGGCGGCGCTGGTTTTCGAGTACGAGGTGGCCGAGGGCGAGAGCGACACCGACGGTGTGGGCGTGGAGGCCGACAGCCTGTCGGGCGGGACGATCACCGACACCGCGGACAATGCCGCGGAGCTCGACCATGATGGGCTGGCCGCCGACTCAGACCACAGGGTGGACGGGGTCAAGCCGGAACTGGCTGCAACCGGCGGGGCGGTGGTCAACGGGACGATGCTGACGCTGACCTACGATGAGCCGCTCGACGGGGGATCCAGGCCTGCGTCGGGGGACTTTACGGTGGCTGGTGGGGATCAGACCCGGACGGTCACCCGCGTTTCGGTGAGCGGCAGCACGGTGGCGTTGACGCTGGACACGGCGGCAGAGCACCTGGAGGCGGGGATCCAGGTGAGCTACACGCCGGGGACGAATCCGATCCGGGACGTACCGGGCAACGAGGCGGAGTCACTGAGCCGCGAATCGGTGACCAACGAAACGCTGGATACCACACCTCCGGAGGTGAGCAGTCTGGACGTCAGTTCGAACCCGGGGTCTGACCAGACCTATGCGGCGAGGGACGAGATCGAGGTGACGGTGACCTTCGACGAAATAGTCGAGGTGGAGGGGACGCCGCAGTTGAGGCTGAGGGTGGGGGCCAGGACCCGGACGGCCGGCTACGATGGCGGCACGGGTACGGCAGCGCTGGTGTTTGCCTACGAGGTCGCCGATGGGGACGAGGCCACCGGCGGCGTGAGTATCGAGGCGGGCCGGATCGCCTTGAACGGAGGGACCATCAATGACCAGGCGGAGAATGCGGCGGAGCTGGCCCATGAGGCGCTGGCGGCGCGGGTGGGACACAAGGTGGACGGGGTCCGGCCGGCGTTTGTGAGCGCGGCGGTGGACGGGACCTCGCTGCCGCTGACCTACGGGGAAGCGCTGGATGGAGCATCGGAACCGGCTTCAGGAGACTTCACGGTGACGGTGGACGGGGCCGAGAGAACCGTTTCAGGAGTGTCGATCAACGGGACCGTGGTGACCCTGACGCTCAACCCGGCGGTCGAGCACGGGGATACGGGGATTCGGGTGAGCTACACAGTGGGGACCAACCCGATCCAGGACGAAGTGGGCAATGACGCACAGGCACTGAGCAACCGGTCGGTGACCAACACCACGGGTGCGCCGAACACGGATCCGGAGATCACGACCGGGGGAACACTGAGTATAGGAGAGAACCAGGTGTTGGTGAGGCGTCTGGCGGCCAGGGACACCGACCCGGGGGACGAAGTGACGGGATGGGCGATTACGGGCGGGGCCGACCAGTCCGAGTTCTCGCTTGCTTCCGATGCGGGAGAGCTGAGCTTCCGGGATCCGCCGGATTTCGAAGCTCCCGGAGACAACGAGTACGAGGTAACGGTGGAAGTAACCAGCGGGGCAGGAGCCAGGGAGCTGACGGTGGAGAAGACGTTCACGATCACGGTGACCGACGAGCGGGAACCTCCTGGTGTTCCGGACGCACCCACGTTTTCGGGGGAGACGGCCGACAGCCTGACGGTGAGCTGGAGCGAGCCGGACAACACCGGCTCTCCCATCACCGACTATGACGTGCAGTACCGGGAAAAGGACAGGGGGGGCTTCCGTGACGGGGGCCACGACGGGCCGGGTCTCAGCTTGACGCTTTCCGACCTCGAGCCGGGCACGGTCTACGAGGTGCAGGTAAAAGCCAGAAACGACGAGGGGGCGAGCGACTGGTCGGTCTCCGGCGAGGGGATGACCGTGACGCCGCTGACGGTAGTGATGACGAGCGGGACCGAGTCTCCGGTGTCGGGGGCGTTCACGGTGCGGTTCAGTTTCTCCGAGCCGGTGTCGGGGTTCAGCGGGAGCGACATCGAGTCCGACCAGGATCCTGAGTGCACGGACGATCTGAACAATCCGGTGTTCTGCGATCCGGGGATCGGGGATCTGCAGACAGCGGACGACCGGGTCTTCACCACCACGGTGACCCCCGAGACCGGCAGTGTGGCCCACAGCTATACGTTGACGCTGACGGTTCCGGGAGGCGCCGTCAGCTCGTTGGTGGGCAGCAAGCCGAACGAGGAGCCGGAGGAGCCGCTGGAGGTCCGGGTGTCGCCGCCGGGGGCGCCCGAACCGATTTCGGCATTGAGTCCGGGAGCCAATGGGGCAAACGCGTCGGTGAGGTTGAGCTGGACCCGGCCCTCGGATAACGGAGGCTCGGCCATTATCCGCTACGAGTACCGGTACGCGGCCATTGGGGAGGCATGGAGCGAGTGGGAGAACGTGGAAGCGGGGTCGAGCGGGGTGACGGTGGGGAACCTGATCAACGGCCGGGAATATGTCATCGAGGCGCGGGCGGTCAATGCTCTGGGCAAGGGCGGGGTAGAGACGGTGATGGCCACTCCGGTGGCTGGTGGCGGCAATGGTAGCGGTGGAGGCGGCGGAGGAGGAGGCGGCGGAGGAGGTGGCCTGCTGTTTGCGCCGGAGGCGCCGGCAGTCCTGACGGCGACACCCGGGGACGGGGCGGTGCGGTTGGCGTGGAGCCTGCCGGAAAGCGACGGGGGCGCCGAGATCCTGCGCTATGAGTACCGACTGAAAGAGGGCCTGGGAGAGTTCAGCGAGTGGACACCCATCCCGGACAGCGCTCCCGGGGAGGTCAACGCCTCCGGCTACACCCTCATGGGGCTTCTCAACGGGACGGTCTATGCCTTGGAGCTGCGTGGGGTCAACCAGATCGGCAACGGGCGGGAGACGGAGGCGGTGGAGGCGGTGATGCCTCTGGACCCGGCCTATCGGTCGAACTTCCGGGCGGAGGACCTGGAGGGTGGAGAGGCCGGATTGGAGTGGACGCCGTTTGGAGGAAGCCGGCGGAGTCTGAAGGTGAGGTTTGGAGGGGGGCTGCGGTTCGAGGAGAGCGAGCTGGACACAGCGGGGGAAGTGACGGCGACCCGCATGGGGAGCTACCGGTACCGCTACACCAGCCGGACGACGGGAGAGCTGAGCCTGGACTACGACGGGGGGGAGTCGTGCGAACTGCGGATGAGCTTCAGCGGAGTGGGAGCAGGCAGCTACAGCTACCGCTGCGGGGGCGCGTTGCAGGGACAGGGGAGCTTCCGGCTGAGCGAGCTGAACCGGGTGCCGGAGATCACCAGCCCGGGGCAGTTCGAGGTGGTGGAGAACCAGACGAAGGTAGTGCGGCTGGAGGCGGTGGACTCCGACGAGGGAGACGAGGTTGCCGGCTACGGGATCGCGGGAGGAGCGGACGGGGCGCTGTTTAGGGTAGTTGAGCAGACGGGAGAGCTGAGCTTCACGGAGGCGCCGGACTACGAGAGGCCTGCCGATGCGGTGAGCGCGGAGCCCGAAAGCCCTGCAGGAGACAACGAATACGTGGTGGTGGTGGAGGCGAGGAGCGGAGAGGGAGAGAGGGAACGGAGGAGGAGCCGGACGATCCGGGTACGGGTGAGTGACGAGGAGGAGCCGCCGGAGGCGCCGCCGGCTCCGGAGGTGAGAGCTGAGGGCACGGACAGCCTGGCGGTGAGCTGGTTCGAGCCTGAGAACCGTGGGCCTGAGATCACCGGCTATGAGGTGCGCTACCGGGAGGAGGGAGAGGAAGGCTACAGGGACGGGGGGCATGAGGGGACGGGACTCATGTTGACGCTGACGGGCCTCGAGGAGGAGAGGCTCTACCGGGTGGAGGTGAGGGCCATGAACGAAGAGGGGAGGGGTGAGTGGTCGCAGCCGAGGGAAAGCAGGACGGGGATGGAGGAAACGGGGTCGCTGTTCGTTCCGGTGATCTTGTCCTCGGCGGGGCGGAACAACTCGTTTTTCACCTCGGAGCTGACGCTGACCAACCGTGGGATGGAAGAGGCCACCCTCCACTACATCTACACGGCCGAACGGGGAGGAGGGAGCGGGAGGGCTTCGGACATACTCCCTGCAGGCCGGCAGAAGATCGAGATCGACGCCCTGGACTATCTGAGGGGTCTGGGGGTACCGATTCCCGCAACCGGGAACCGGATCGGGACATTGAGGGTGGAGGTCAAGCTGGGCTCCGAGGTGGAGGCGGTGGTGCGGACCACGACGGCGGTGCCTGAGGGGAGGGCGGGGCTGGCCTACCTGGGGGTGGCCGAGGAGGAAGGGTTTACGGAGCCGGTCTACCTGTGCGGGCTCAGGCAGAACAGCCAGGATCGCTCGAACGTGGCCTTCCAGAACATGGGGACCTCAGAAGAGGGAGCGATCACGTTGAGGACCACGGTCTACTCGGGAGAGGCGGGGGATACGACGCTCCGCGTGCTGAAGGACGTGGTGCTGATGCCGGGAGGGTTTCACCAGTACTCGGGGCTGCTGAGCAGTGTGGAGAACGGCTACGTGAAGGTGGAGCGTGTGGAGGGAGAGGCGCCCTTCTATGCCTACGGGGTGATCAACGACCAGGGGAACTCGGACGGGTCGTTCGTCTTTCCGGTGACGGCCAGTTCATTGACGGGGACAACCCGACAGACCTTGCCCGTAATTGTGGAGACCGGGGAGTTCACCAGCGAGCTGACGGTGACGAACTTCTCCGAGGAGCCCAGGAGGCTGGAATTCGAGTTTGTGGGCGAGCAAGTCAAGACCGACGACAAGACGGCTGCTTTCAGCATGGAGCTGGAAGGGGGCGAGCAGGCGATCGTGCCCGAGGTGGTGGAGGAGTTGCGGCGCCAGGGAGTGGCGGGGCTGGGGGCGACGCGGGGGTTCTACGCGGGACCGTTGTTCGTGGTGGCCGAAGAGGGAGACCTGAGCGGGGTGGTGATCGGAGCCAGGACAGGTTCAAAGGGAGGGGGCGGGCAATACAGCGTCTTCTACAACGCGGTGCCGCGGGGTGAGGGTTTCACCGAGGAGGCCTGGGTAGAGGGGCTGCAGCAGAACGCGGAGAACCGGAGCAACCTGGCGCTGGTCAACACAGGGGAGGTGGACGGCAGCGAGAGCGTCTTCCACCTGGAGATCTACAACGGGGAGACGGGAATGCTGGCCGAGACGGTGGTGACCAAGCCGATCCCGGCCCGGGGCTGGCATCAGATCGACGGCATCCTGCTGAGAGCCAACCCGGAGACCCGTCAGGGGTATATCCGGATCGAGAAGGTGTCGGGAGAGAACCCGTTCCTGGCCTACGGGGTGGTCAACGACGGCGGGGCGCCGGGAGAGCGCAGCGGCGATGGAGCCTATCTGCCGGCGAGGGAGTAGGAGACCGGCAGAGGTTTGTTACAGGGATTAAGATTCATGTATCTGCCTGACCAGAGACAGAGGACTTCGCCCCCGGCCATGCGACCCCAAGGGGGGAGGGGACCTCACTGGTTGGTCTGCTTGGCCATGCGGTAGCCGACCCCGCGCACGTTGTGGATGTAGGCGGGGTCCTGTGGGTCATCGCCGAGCTTGCGGCGGAGAGTCTTCACGAAGGTGCGCACCAGCCGGGGGTTGACATATTCCCGGTCTCTCCACACCTGGCGAATCAGGGAATCGAAGACCATCACCCCCACCGGCGAGGTGTCGACCAGGGCCTGCAGGTTGGCGCGCTGCCGCTGCTCCTCCCGGTGCGTCCGGGCGTTGGCGATGGCCGTGGCCGCCTGCGACGCGAACAACACCAGCACCTCTTCGTCCTCGCTGGTGAACTCCTGCCCTCCCTTCTTGCCGCCGAGAAAGAAGTTACCCACCTGCTGGCTCCGGTACCGTATCGGCGTTCCCGGGAAGTTCTTCGCCGGGATCAGGTCCGAAGAATAGCCGAGTGACCGAACCAGAGCGGGCAAGTCCTGGATTCTGAGCGTTTCCAGGGCGTCCCGGAGATGCTCGAAGAGCTCCGGTCCGTCGCGCCAACTCGCCAATCTCTGATGCTCCTCCGGAGTGAATCCGGAGCTGACGAAGTCCTGGGGCTGCCCCTTGTCGTCGATGGTCGTGATTACGCCGTATCGGGCGCCGGTCAGGACGCAGGCGCTGTCGACGACCTCTTGCAGGACGGTGCCGAGATCAAGGCTCGAGCTGATGCGCAGGCTGGCCGCGCTCAGCCTTGAGATGCGCTCCCGCAGCACCTGGTTCTCTCGCCTCAGTTCCTCGGAACGCTTCATTGCCCAACCTCGTCGGACCCCGCAACGCGAATGGTGAGTCCAAGAAGTGCCGATTATAGCCCATCAGTGTGCGAACACATAGTGAACTCACTCTTAAAACCCTAAACCTCACTTTAACCTCATGGTGCCTCTCTATAGTTGGGATTGCTTCCCTGTAATCCAAAGGTGCCCGGTCGGGCGAGACAACGGACTCGAAGGGAGTGCACGAGCTGTTCCATTACGAATCTTCCCGGGAGGTGACCGAGCAGGTTAGCTATTCCGGGCGGAATCGCTGGAGCCAGTTTCCTTGAAACGTTTTCTCTTGCGGTACCGTGAAACTACCAGCACTCATACGTAAAGCAGGGTGCGTTGTCTCTGTGGTGGGCAGAACCAGCCTGTTGGCAGGTGTGATCGGCTGTGTCAACCTCTTCTTTTGCAATCCTTTACAGGCACAGGGCAACGCGCCGGCAGTCGACCCCGATTCCCCTCCGTGGATCGTACAAAGCGCCGGCGACCCGGACACCTTCGGCCTGCATGACGAAATCACGGTCGAGCTGACTTTCGACCAGTTGGTCAGGGTTAGCGGGAATCCACGCATTACTCTGGATATCGGCGGTGCCACGCGGTATGCGACCTTTTCAGCTGCGGATCCCTCTCTGTTCAGGCAACAGGTTCTGTTCAAATACGTGGTCCAGGCTGGCGACGAGGACAGCGACGGCCTCGACGTCATCGCCGACAGCCTGGAGTTGAACGGCGGAACCATCGAGGGCTCGGGTGGAGTCGCCGCCGTGCTCGACCACCCCAGCCAGCCATCGACCGACATCAGGCGGCCGGTCGATGGCGTCGCGCCCACGGTCACCTTCACTAGCTCCGGCAGCCCATTCTATTCTCCGGAGGGTCTTGTTCCTGTAGTCGTCAGGTTCTCGGAGCCGGTGACCGGCGTGACCCTGGACGACTTCGTGGTTACCAACGGGACCGCCGAGGACTTGGAGGAGGACACTCTCGTCGAGCCATCCGGCTCCACTTATTCGTTTCAGGTAGAGCCCGACGGCGAAGGCGCCGTCACCGTCACGCTGGCGGCCAACGCCGCTCACGACGACGCGGGCAACGGCAATGCCGCGTCCCCTCAGTTCCGAGCGCTGGTCGGCGACCCCGCCACGGTCACCATCACCCCGAACACGGTGACCACGACCGAAGGGGACCCGGTGGAGTTCGAGTTGCTGCGGTCCCAGGACAACGGCGAGCGGACCGTGCAGGTGGAAGTGAGCCAAGTGGGCGACTACCTCACCGGCGACACCTCCTTCGGGGCGACCTTTTCCTCCACGCCGGCCACCGTCTCGGTGACCTTCGCGGCCGGCGACACCACCAAGACCCTCTCCCTGGACACGGAAGACGACTACCTGGTCGAGGCGGACGGGACGGTCACGCTCACCGTGCTGGCGGACCCGACCGAGGTGGGCTATCTGCGGGGCACCCCGAACACGGCCACGGCGACGGTGCAAAGCACCGACACTGAGTTATCCGTGACGGTGGACGCTCAGGCTGTCGATCCCGAGTCCGACCAACCTGCTTCCTCCACTCAGGTGCGGGAAGGCGGCACCATCCAGTTCACTCTGGTTCGCTCCCACGACGTCGGCGAGCACACGCTGGACGTGGAAATCGTCCAGTCGGGCGACTTCCTTGCTGACAGCCACCCCGGCGGCCTGACGCTGCCGGCGGACGGGCGCGTCCCGATCACCTTCGAGGCCGGGGAGCTGTCGGCGTCGATCTCGGTGAGCACCGACGACGACGCGGTGCAGGAAGCCGACGGGATAGTGAGGCTAACGGTGCGGCCACGGCCCGGAGATCCCCTCAATCCGATAGCGGGAGAGCCGAAGGTGGTGGTGGTGTGGGACGACGACGACCCGCCCACGGTGACCGTCAGCGCTGACGCGGCATCCGTGATGGAGGGGGAATTGATCACCTACACCCTGACCCGTACCGAGGGCTCCACCCTGTACGACGGCGCCATGTTGGCGGAGGTCGAGGTGACCCAGGACGGGGCCGTGCTGGAGAACCCCGGTCCATTGACATGGACCTTGGTATTCAACGAAGGGGATGCGATCTCGGTCTACAGCTGGCGAGCGGTCGATGACGAGGTCCCCGAGGCGGACGGGGCTCTGACCCTCCGGGTGCTGCCGCCGGCGCAATCCGATGCCGGCCGGTACCTGGTGGGCACGCCCGTCAGCGCCACGACAAAGGTGGTGGACAACGACCTCCCGGCCGTATCGGTGAGCGCGCTGACCGATCCGGTGACGGAGGGCACAGCCGCGGAGTTCCGCTTCAGCCGAGTCGGCTCGACCGCGGACTCCCTGTCCGTGGGGGTCAACATTCTCGGCCACAAGAAGATCATGAGCGACGCCACCCGCGCCCTGGTGGAGCAGACCGAAGCGCCGGCGGACACGGTGGTGACCTTCGATTCGGGCCAGAGCGAGGCGACCCTGACTCTGACCACCGAGGCCGACCAGGTGAACGAAGGCGACGGCGAGGTCAGGGTGGTGATCGCCAGCTCGGCGGCGTATCAGATCGGTAGCACCGGCTCGGCCACCGTGCTGGTGCGGGACGACGACATTCCGGAGGTGACGCTACGGTGGGTCACGCCGACTCTCACGCTGCAGAACGATACCTGGGTTGGCGAGATCCTGGAAGGCGGCGAGATCTGGTACGAACTGGATTGTTCGGGAAACACGCTCGCGCCTGCCGCTGTTTATGGAGAAAATTTTCGAACGAGAATCGTCACGCGCAAACAGGAAATCCTGAATCACCCCGCCAGCTACGACAGAGACAATGAGTGGCGGCTGCCATGCTCGGATCAGCCAGCCCCAGGTTTTACGGCGCATGCCTACGGAGCGGGAACGCGCTACACGGGGCCGCAACAGGGTGAGATCAGGGTCGACGTTCTTCCACAAAAACTGAAACCGCCGCATGGACGGCAATGTTATCTGGATTCCGCAGACGGCGGAACGGAAGACGTCCGCTTCTGCCCCCAATATACCCTTGGAGGCGTGACGTCGGCGCGGCTGACGGTCACCAACCGCAATCCCACCATCACTGTGGAAGCCCTCGAAGACAGCGTGAATGAAGGCGAGACTGCCCGCTTCAAGCTGACGCGCCTCTGGAACGACGAAAACCTGCAGGGTTATACAACGACATTCGACTTCAAAACGGTTGCCGAGGGAGGATACGTCTCGGCCGCGTTGCCGGGCGGCTCGCGTACGTTCCAGTTAGGGGAGGCCGAGATCATCATCGAGGTCCCCACGGAGAACGATCTGCTGCCGAATGACGACGGCTCGGTAACGCTGGAACTTCTGCCCGGACTTCCGGAGACGCAGGCGCAGAACATTGGCGGCACTTACGCGATTTACGACCAGATTCCGGGAACTACGCCGGCGGGCAAGAACTCCCGCGTCGCCACGGTGCAAATCGTGAACGACGACGATTTTCCGGCGCTCTTGATCCCGGACGCCAGCGTCGAGGAGGGCTATCCGGTCGAGTTCACCGCCACCCTGTCGGGGGCGCACGACCAGGCGATCACGGTGGACTGGTCGGTGGTGGACGGCACGGCCGTGGTGGGGGAGGACTATAGCCCCCACACTGCCGGCGGCACGCTCTCGTTCGCCGTTGGAGAAACCGAGAAGACGATCTCGGTCACCACGCTGGAAGACCTCGTTCCCGAGGAGGATGAGACTTTCTCGCTGGCGCTTTCCAACCCGGTCCAGGTAGCTCTGCCGGCGCAGGCGCCGGTCGGCACCATCCTCAACGACGACCTGCTGCCGGTCGTCACGGTCGCGCCGCTCGAGACGCCGGTGGACGAGGGCAACAGTCCGTGGTTCGTCGTGACCCGCCAGGGCTTCACCGAGCACGTGCTCGATGTACAGCTCTCATTCACCAAGGACGGCGCCGCCCTGCTCGAGCGCCCCTTGCGCATACCCATCGGCGAGGAGTCCCGCACGATCCGCGTCCGACACGTCGACACCGATGAACCGGCCGTCACCGAGTTCGTCTACGTGGCCACGATCGGGGCCAGCGCCGACTACGTCATCGGCACGCCGGGGAGTGCTACGGTCAACGTCCTGAACGATGACGCAAGGCGAGAATTCGAGGTTCGAGTCGATCCAACCCCCACAACCTTCAATGAAGCCGGGGAAACGATCACGTTCTCATACCTGATTTCAAACTCAGGCAACATCGCCAGCGGCGCTCCGGTGACGATCTACAGCGACCTGTTCGGTGAGTTTGTCGCCTCAGAGGAGTCGATACCACCCGTCCAGGAACCTGACGACACTATCACGGTCACCCGCGATTACACGGTCACCGCATCGGATGTTACAGACGGATCGATCACTGAAACCTTTTACGCGGGAGACGGTTATATAAGGTCTGGAACGCGGAGTTACACTGTCTCACTTGGTGACCGCGAGTTTAAGTATCAACTCTTTACTCAATCTGATGTTGAGGGTGTGCCGGAAGAGGACGTCGGGGAGCTGGAGATCACTATCCTCAGGCTGGATGAGTCCACGCAGTCCCACACGGTGCGTTACTACACGGAGAACGGCACGGCCAAGGCCGGCGAAGACTACACGGCGGTGACGGGGACCGTGACCTTCGACGAGGGCAAGACGGAAGGCGATATTCCGAAGCATGAAGTGTTCATACCGGTTACCGATGATGGCCTGGACGAACCCTACGAAGACCTCAACTTTGTACTGGTCGACGATGAAACGCCGACGCAGGTGTACGCGCGGACCAGAGATGGCTTCGAAGACAACGATCCGCCGGTCTTTCCGGTTTTCACCAACAATCACGAAACCACGCCCAACCCAAAAACGAACGAGAGCTGGCCCGGGATCCACGGCGACCTGTACGTGACCGCGCAGCTGCACCGGGAGCTGGAGGGCGGCGCGACCGAGCAGACGATGAGCGGGAAGACCGTCGAATTCACCTACCAGACCGTGGACGGGACCGCCAGGGCCGGCGAGGACTACACCGAAGTTTCCGGGCGCGTCATCCTCAGCCCGGGCTCCAATCAGTGGCGCTTCCCGATTACGATCATAGACGATTCGATCTTCGAGGGCGCCACCCCCGAGACCTTCAGCATCGAGTTGAGCGATGGCGTGAATATCGACCTCTCGGGCGACCGGGACACGTATACGATCGAGATCGAGGACGACGATGCCGCGTCCGACCAGTTCATGCTGGCGGTCTCTCCCACGTCGGTGGATGAGGACGCGGGCGCCACCGCCGTCACCGTCACCGCCGCCTTGAACGAAGCCGCCTTCACCGAAGACACCGAAGTAACCATAAGCCTCGTCGACGGCACAGCCACCGCCGGGGCCGACTTCGAGGCGGTTTCCGACTTCACCCTGACCATCCCGGCCAACCAATTGAGCGGCACGGCGACGTTCACCCTGACACCCATCGATGACGGGGCGATCGAGACCTACCGGGAACTGTTCAG
Organism: Candidatus Versatilivorator sp.; assembly: GCA_965207735.1. GTDB lineage: Bacteria > Acidobacteriota > Terriglobia > Versatilivoradales > Versatilivoraceae > Versatilivorator. The sequence continues at coordinate 306,001 of OZ242296.1, forward strand.
GGTGACCGGCACGGCGACCGACCTGACGTCGACGCCGACCAACGGCGTCACGATGCAGATCCTGGACGACGACGCAATGGGGGTAACCATCGATCCGACGGCGCTGACCTTCGACGAGGGGCAGACCGGCACCTACACCGTAGTGCTGACCTCGGTGCCGACGGGAACCGTGACCGTGACGCCGTCGCTCCCCGCCGGCGCACCGGCGTCGGTGTCGCCGGCTACGCTGAGCTTTACAGCGACCGATTGGAACATGCCCAAGACGGTTACGGTCAGCGCCACGGCGGACGACGACGCAGACGACGAAGAGGCCGAGATCGGCCACAGCGTATCGGGAGCGGACTACGCCACGGTGAGCGCGGACGCCGTCACCGTGACAATTGTGGACGACGAGACGCCTTCGACGGCGATCGCGTTGCAGGCCTCTCCGGCATCCATCGCCGAGGAGGACGGAGACCAGACGATCACGGTGACGGCCTCCCTGGATGAGGCGCCGCTCGCCGAGGACATCACGGTTGAAGTCGATGTTGGGGGCGACACTGCGGCGCAGGGAAGCGACTTCACCGCCGTGGCTTCGTTCGAGGTGACGATTGCGGCGGGCGATACGGGCGGCTCGGGAACGTTCACGCTGTCGCCGGTAAACGACGACGTGGATGAGGATGAGGAGGCACTCTCGATCACCGGCCAGGTGGTAGCGAACGGGGCGCCGGTCCAGGGGGCGCTGCCGGTGAACGCCGCGACGGTGACGATCGTGGACGACGACACCCGGGGTGTGGTGGTGAGCCCAACGGCGCTGACAGTGGACGAGAAAGGCGGTCAGGGAAGCTACACCGTCGTGATGACATCGGAGCCGTCGCAGGAAGCCACTCTGGAAGTGAACGTGCCGGCCGATGCGGACCTGAAGGTGTCTCCGACTCAACTCTTCTTCGACCGCGACAACTGGAGCGAAGAGCAGACCGTGCGGATCGCTGCAACGGCCGACGCCGACGTCGCGGATGACGAAGCGACCCTGTCGCATACCGTGACCGGCGGCGATTACGGCGGCATCGCGGTGGATGACGTGACCGTTACGATCGCCGAGCCGACGTCGGCGACGATGACAGTGGCGGACGCGCGGGGCTCCGAGGGATCGGGGGCGCTGGAGTTCGATGTCACCCTGGGGGAGGCGATCAAGGCCGAGGCGACAGTCCAGTATCGCACCGTGGGGATGACGGCAACCAACGGGGTGACCGCCGAATCCGGGAAAGACTACACGCACGTGAGCGGGACACTCACATTTGCCGCGGGCGATACAGAAAAGACCGTACGGGTCACGCTGCTGAACGACGCTCTGAATGAGGCGGAAGAGTACTTCGAGCTGGTGCTTGAGAATCCCGTCAACGCGGAGCTGCCGCAGCCCACGCCACTCACTAAAACGGTGAAGGGCGTCATCACCGACGACGATCCATTGCCGGTCGTGTCGGTCGTCGGCACGGCGGCGGATGGCTGGTCTTACGGCGACGAGGCCACGGACGACTTGTCCTACACCATAAGACTGAGCGCGGCCAGCAGTCGCGAGGTGAGGGTGGACTACGCCACCAGCGATTCGGCGCCTGAGGGAAGCAACCAGGTGACCGCAACCGCCGCGGTGGACTACGCGCCGATTTCCGGCAAGCTGACGTTCGCGGTGGGCGAGACAGAGAAGACCCTGACCGTAACGGTCAACGACGACGCGGTCAGCGAGGGCGACGAAGTCTTCGCGCTGCAACTGAGCAATCCCACCAACGCAATGCTTTCGAACCAGGGCTGGGGGGTGATCCAGGACGAGGACGTACGTGGGGTGGTGCTGACCCCCGGGGCATTGACCATAGGGGAAGGGAAAGCGAAGACCTATACGGTCGCGCTGTCCTCGCAGCCGACCGCCGCGGTCACGGTGGCTTTGACTGCGACCACGGGGGTGTTGGCCGACCCCACGTCTCTGTCCTTTCTGCAGGCGGATTGGTCCACCGCCCAGACGGTCACGGTCACAACCCTCCAGGACGACGACGCGGTCGACGACTCCGCGGCCATCACCCATTCGTTTTCCGGAGGCGACTATGCGGGAGAGCCCGCGGCTCAACTGGCCGTCACCGTCCGGGACGACGATCAGCGGGGAATCGAGCTGTCGCCGAAGTCGCTGGCCTTCGACGAGGGAGGAAAGGCGAACTACACGGTCGTCCTGAAATCCAAGCCGTCCGATGACGTGACGGTGACCATCGGCGGGACGGGTGGCACGAATCTGGACCTGAGCACCAACAGTTTGAGGTTCACGACTTCAACCTGGAACATCGAAAACGCGGTGACGGTCACCGACGGCGGAGATCCCGATACGGCGAACGATTTGACGACCCTCACGCACATCGCTTCGGGCGGCGACTACAGTGAAGCCACCAGGAGCCTGCCGGTCACCGCCTCCCTGCCGGTGACGGTGAGGGATGACGACACACCGGGCTTGGTGCTGTCCGAGACCTCGCTGGCGGTGGCCGAAGGCGGCAGCGCCAGCTACACCGTAGAGCTGGCCACCCAGCCGGCGAGGGATGTGACGGTGACGATCGAGGGTACGGCGAATACCGACCTGACCCTGAACCCTACCAGCTTGACGTTTACTTCGCGGAAATGGAACACCGCGCAGACAGTAAGTGTCTCAGCCGGCGAGGACGACGATGCAGAGCTTGATACGACGACTCTTTCCCATTCGGCTTCGGGAGCAGACTACGGCTCGGTGATCAAGCTTCTTCCAGTGTCGGTGTCGGAAAACGACACGCGTGGGGTGACGGTGAAGGAGACCTCATTGTCGGTGACCGAGGGCGGGACCGCCACATATACGGTGGTGCTGGATTCGCAGCCGACAGCGACGGTGACGGTGACGCCGTCGCGGGCATCGGGATCGAGCCCGGACGTGACCTTCAGTCCGGCGTCGCTGAGCTTCACGACGGGGAACTGGAACCAGGCGAAGACGGTGACGGTATCGGCGGCCGAGGACGATGACGCGGAGGACGACGAGGCGACACTGGAGCACGGGGTCTCGGGCGGGGACTACGCTTCGGAGACAGCCGGCAGCGTGGCGGTGACGGTGACGGACAACGAGACGGCCTCGGAGACGGTGACCCTGACGGTAAGTCCTGCCTCGGTGGATGAGGATGACGCGGCCACTACGGTGACGGTGACGGGGACACTGGACGGTGCGCCGTTGACCTCGGATGTGAGCGTGACGGTGGAAGTGGGTGTGTCAGGGGACGCGGCGACGGAGGGGACGGATTACACGGCCGTAGCGGACTTCACGCTGACGATCGATGCCGGGGATGCCACGGGGACGGCGACCTTCACGCTTACGCCGACCGATGACGACCTGGACGAGGCGGACGAGACGCTGTCGGTGAGGGGGAGGACCACGGCGGCGGGTTTGACGGTGGTGGGGACGACGGTGACCATCGTGGATGACGACACGCGGGGAGTGACGGTTTCGACGCCAACGTTGTCGGTGACCGAGGGCGGGACCGCCACATATACGGTGGTGCTGGATTCGCAGCCAACGGCGACGGTGACGGTGACGCCGTCGCGGGCATCGGGATCGAGCACGGACGTGACGTTCAGCCCAGCGTCGCTGAGCTTCACGACGGGGAACTGGAAGCAGGCGAAGACGGTGACGGTATCGGCGGCCGAAGATGCCGATGCGGAGGACGACGAGGCGACGCTGGCGCACGGGGTCTCGGGCGGAGACTACGCTTCGGTGACAGCCGGCAGCGTGGCGGTGACGGTGACGGACGACGAGACGGAATCGGACGGAGTGGTGCTGGGCGTGAAAAGAATTGTGACGGGCGGGGAGGGGGTTACGCTGGATGATAGCGGGTTGGCGGTGGCCGAGGATGCGGACCCAGTAACTGTGACCTTGACGGCGACCCTTGACGGGGCGCCTTTGACCGCGGACAAGAGCGTGACCATCTCGGTGGGCACCTCGGGGGACGCGGCGACGGAGGGAACGGACTATTCGACGGTAGCCGACTTCACGTTGACGATCGTTGCCGGCGAGACGGAGGGGACGGCGACCTTCACGCTTACGCCGAACGATGACGACCTGGATGAGGCGGACGAGACATTGACGGTGTGGGGTACTGATAGCGCACGAGCATTGACGGTCCGGGCGATGACTGTGCTGATCAGGGATGACGACACGCGTGGGGTGACGGTTTCGGCGCCAACGTTGTCGGTGACCGAGGGCGGTACCGCCACATATACGGTGGTGCTGGATTCGCAGCCGACAGCGACGGTGACGGTGACGCCGTCGCGGGCATCGGGATCGAGCCCGGACGTGACGTTCAGTCCGGCGTCGCTGAGCTTCACGACGGGGAACTGGAAGCAGGCGAAGACGGTGACGGTATCGGCGGCCGAGGACGATGATGCGGAGGATGACGAGGCGACGCTGGCGCACGGGGTCTCGGGCGGAGACTACGGCGCCAACAGCGTGACGGCGGACGATGTCGATGTGACGGTGACGGACGACGAGACGGCCTCGGAGACGGTGACGCTGAGTGTGAGTCCTGCCTCGGTGGACGAGGATGCGGAGTCGACCACGGTGACGGTGACCGGCACCCTCGATGAGGCGCCTTTTACGACCGGCACCAGCGTGACGGTGGCGGTGGGCGATTCTGGCGATGCGGCGACGGAGGGGACGGATTACACGACCATAGCCGACTTCACGCTGACGATCGCCGCCGGCCAGACCTCAGGCACGGCGACCTTCACGCTTACGCCGACCGATGACGACTTGGACGAGGCGGACGAGACGCTGTCGGTGAGGGGGACGACCACGGCGGCGGGACTGACGGTGGCGGTGACGACGGCGACCATCGTGGATGACGACACGCGGGGAGTGACGGTTTCGACGCCAACGTTGTCAGTGACCGAGGGCGGGACCGTCACTTATACGGTAGTGCTGGATTCGCAGCCGACGGCGACGGTGACGGTGACGCCGTCGCGGGCATCGGGATCGAGCACGGACGTGACCTTCAGTCCGGCGTCGCTGAGCTTCACGACGGGGAACTGGAAGCAGGCGAAGACGGTGACGGTATCGGCGGCCGGGGACGACGATGCGGAGGACGACGAGGCGACGCTGGAGCACGGGGTCTCAGGCGGGGACTACGCTTCGGAGACGGCCGGCAGCGTGGCGGTGACGGTGACGGACGACGAGACGGCCTCGGAGACGGTGACGCTGAGTGTGAGTCCGGCCTCGGTGGATGAGGAAGACGCGGCCACTACGGTGACAGTGACGGGGACACTGGACGGTGCGCCGTTGACCTCGGATGCGAGCGTGACGGTGGAAGTGGGTGCGTCTGGCGATGCGGCGACGGAGGGGACCGACTACGCCACGGTGGCGGACTTCACGCTGACGATCGCCGCCGGCCAGACCTCAGGGACGGCGGACTTCACGCTTACGCCGACCGATGACGACCTGGACGAGGCGGACGAGACGCTGTCGGTGAGGGGGACGACCACGGCGGCTGGTTTGACGGTGGCGGAGACGACGGCGACCATCGTGGATAACGACACGCGGGGAGTGACGGTTTCGACGCCAACGTTGTCGGTGACCGAGGGCGGGACCGCAACCTACACCATAGTGCTCGAAAGCCAGCCGACAGCGACGGTGACGGTGACGCCGTCGCGGGCGTCGAGATCGAGCACGGACGTGACGTTCAGTCCGGCGTCGCTGAGCTTCACGACGGGGAACTGGAAGCAGGCGAAGACGGTGACGGTATCGGCGGCCGAGGACGACGATGCGGAGGACGACGAGGCGACGCTGGAGCACGGGGTCTCGGGCGGGGACTACGGCGCCAACAGCGTGACGGCGGCCGATGTCGATGTGACGGTGACGGACAACGAGGCGGCCTCGGAGACGGTGACGCTGAGTGTGAGTCCGGCCTCGGTGGATGAGGAAGACGCGGCCACTACGGTGACAGTGACGGGGACACTGGACGGTGCGCCGTTGACCTCGGATGCGAGCGTGACGGTGGAAGTGGGCGCGTCTGGCGATGCGGCGACGGAGGGGACCGACTACGCCACGGTGGCGGACTTCACGCTGACGATCGATGCCGGGGATGCCACGGGGACGGCGACCTTCTCGCTGGCTCCGACCGATGACGACTTGGACGAGGCGGACGAGACGCTGTCGGTGAGGGGGACGACCACGGCGGCGGGACTGACGGTGGCGGTGACGACGGCGACCATCGTGGATGACGACACGCGGGGAGTGACGGTTTCGACGCCAACGTTGTCGGTGACCGAGGGGGGGAGCGCCACTTATACGGTAGTACTGGATTCGCAGCCGACGGCGACGGTGACGGTGACGCCGTCGCGGGCATCGGGATCGAGCACGGACGTGACCTTCAGTCCGGCATCGCTGAGCTTCACGACGGGGAACTGGAACCAGGCGAAGACGGTGACGGTATCGGCGGCCGGGGACGACGATGCGGAGGACGACGAGGCGACGCTGGAGCACGGGGTCTCAGGCGGGGACTACGCTTCGGAGACGGCCGGCAGCGTGGCGGTGACGGTGACGGACGACGAGACGGCCTCGGAGACGGTGACGCTGAGTGTGAGTCCGGCCTCGGTGGATGAGGAAGACGCGGCCACTACGGTGACAGTGACGGGGACACTGGACGGTGCGCCGTTGACCTCGGATGCGAGCGTGACGGTGGAAGTGGGTGCGTCTGGCGATGCGGCGACGGAGGGGACCGACTACGCCACGGTGGCGGACTTCACGCTGACGATCGCCGCCGGCCAGACCTCAGGGACGGCGGACTTCACGCTTACGCCGACCGATGACGACCTGGACGAGGCGGACGAGACGCTGTCGGTGAGGCGGACGACCACGGCGGCGGGACTGACGGTAGCGGGGACGACGGCGACCATCGTGGATGACGACACGCGGGGAGTGACGGTTTCGACGCCAACGTTGTCGGTGACCGAGGGCGGGACCGCAACCTACACCATAGTGCTCGAAAGCCAGCCGACGGCGACGGTGACGGTGACGCCGTCAGTGACGGGCAGTACGGATGTGACCTTCAGTCCGGCGTCGCTGAGCTTCACGACGGGCAACTGGAACCAGGCGAAGACGGTAACGGTTAGCGCGGCCGAGGATGACGACGCCGAGCAGGATACGGCGACGTTGGCCCATGCCGTGTCTGGCGCTGACTATGACTCAGAGTTGGCAAGCGACGTGGCCGTGACGGTGGCGGACAACGAGACGGAGTCGGAGGCGGTGACGCTGACGGTGAGCCCTGCCTCGGTGGACGAGGATGACGCAGCGACCACGGTGACGGTGACGGGGACGCTGGACGGAGCGGCGAGGACATCTGAAGTAGAGGTGACCGTTTTGGTGGGTGCTGCCGTGGATACCGCGACCGAGGGGACGGACTATTCGACGGTGGCTGACTTCACCCTGACGATCTCCGCCGGCCAGACGACAGGGACGGCGACCTTCTCCCTCACGCCCACCGACGACGACCTGGACGAGGCGGACGAAGTGCTGTCGGTGTCCGGCACGACCAACGTAGCCGGGATGAGTGTCAGCGGGGCAATCGTGACGATCAGGGATGACGACGAGCGCGGTGTGGTGGTGAGTCCCGGGAATCTCACGGTCCGCGAGAAGGGAACGGCCACCTACACGGTGGTGTTGGAGAGCGAGCCGACCGGGACGGTAACGGTGACCCCGTCGGTGACGGGCAGTACGGATGTGACCTTCAGTCCGGGCACGCTGAGCTTCACGAAGGAGAACTGGGACCAGGCGAAGACGGTGACGGTGAGTGCGGCCGAGGATTCGGATGCGGAGGACGACCAGGCGACGATCGCGCACGTGGTCTCGGGCGCGGACTACGCCGCGGTGACGGCCGGCAGTGTGGGGGTGACTGTAACCGATAACGGGACGCCATCCGAAAGAGCATCCCGGAAGGTGACGCTGGGCGTCGACCCACCCTCGGTGAACGAGGACGCCGGCGCCACCACGGTAACGGTGACGGGCACCCTGGACGGCCCCGCGATGACATCGAACCTGGCGGTGACGGTTTCGGTGGGCGCTGCCGGGGATGCCGCGACCGAGGGGACGGACTATTCGACGGTGGCTGACTTCATCCTGACGATCTCTGCCGGCAAGACGACAGGGACGGCGACCTTCTCGCTGACACCCACCGACGACCACCTGGACGAGGTGGACGAGGCGGTGTCGGTGTCCGGCACGACCGACGTGACCGGGATGAGTGTCAGTGGCACCAGCGTCATGATCATGGACGATGACGAGACGGTGCCGGAAAGGGTGACGCTGGGCGTTGACCCGCCCTCGGTGGACGAGGACGCCGGCGCCACCACGGTAACGGTGACGGGCACCCTGGACGGCCCCGCGATGACATCGAACCTGGCGGTGACGGTTTCGGTGGGCGCTGCCGGGGATGCCGCGACCGAGGGGACGGACTATTCGACGGTGGCTGACTTCATCCTGACGATCTCTGCCGGCAAGACGACAGGGACGGCGACCTTCTCGCTGACACCCACCGACGACCACCTGGACGAGGTGGACGAGGCGGTGTCGGTGTCCGGCACGACCGACGTGACCGGGATGAGTGTCAGTGGCACCAGCGTCATGATCATGGACGATGACGAGACGGTGCCGGAAAGGGTGACGCTGGGCGTCGACCCACCCTCGGTGAACGAGGACGCCGGCGCCACCACGGTAACGGTGACGGGCACCCTGGACGGCCCCGCGATGACATCGAACCTGGCGGTGACGGTTTCGGTGGGCGCTGCCGGGGATGCCGCGACCGAGGGGACGGACTATTCGACGGTGGCTGACTTCATCCTGACGATCTCTGCCGGCAAGACGACAGGGACGGCGACCTTCTCGCTGACACCCACCGACGACCACCTGGACGAGGTGGACGAGGCGGTGTCGGTGTCCGGCACGACCGACGTGACCGGGATGAGTGTCAGTGGCACCAGCGTCATGATCATGGACGATGACGAGACGGTGCCGGAAAGGGTGACGCTGGGCGTCGACCCACCCTCGGTGAACGAGGACGCCGGCGCCACCACGGTAACGGTGACGGGCACCCTGGACGGCCCCGCGATGACATCGAACCTGGCGGTGACGGTTTCGGTGGGCGCTGCCGGGGATGCCGCGACCGAGGGGACGGACTATTCGACGGTGGCTGACTTCATCCTGACGATCTCTGCCGGCAAGACGACAGGGACGGCGACCTTCTCGCTGACACCCACCGACGACCACCTGGACGAGGTGGACGAGGCGGTGTCGGTGTCCGGCACGACCGACGTGACCGGGATGAGTGTCAGTGGCACCAGCGTCATGATCATGGACGATGACGAGACGGTGCCGGAAAGGGTGACGCTGGGCGTCGACCCACCCTCGGTGAACGAGGATGCCGGTGCCACCACGGTAACGGTGACGGGCACCCTGGACGGCCCCGCGATGACATCGAACCTGGCGGTGACGGTTTCGGTGGGCGCTGCCGGGGATGCCGCGACCGAGGGGACGGACTATTCGACGGTGGCTGACTTCACCCTGACGATCTCTGCCGGCAAGACGACAGGGACGGCGACCTTCTCGCTGACACCCACCGACGACCACCTGGACGAGGTGGACGAGGCGGTGTCGGTGTCCGGCACGACCGACGTGACCGGGATGAGTGTCAGTGGCACCAGCGTCATGATCATGGACGATGACGAGACGGTGCCGGAAAGGGTGACGCTGGGCGTCGACCCACCCTCGGTGAACGAGGATGCCGGTGCCACCACGGTAACGGTGACGGGCACCCTGGACGGCCCCGCGATGACATCGAACCTGGCGGTGACGGTTTCGGTGGGCGCTGCCGGGGATGCCGCGACCGAGGGGACGGACTATTCGACGGTGGCTGACTTCACCCTGACGATCTCTGCCGGCAAGACGACAGGGACGGCGACCTTCTCGCTGACACCCACCGACGACCACCTGGACGAGGTGGACGAGGCGGTGTCGGTGTCCGGCACGACCGACGTGACCGGGATGAGTGTCAGTGGCACCAGCGTCATGATCATGGACGATGACGATCGCGGCGTCGCGGTGAATCCCAAGACTCTCACCATTGGGGAGAAGGGCAGGGCCACCTACACGGTAGTCTTGACAAGCCGGCCGACCGGGACGGTGACAGTGACGCCGCGTGTAAGCGGCATGGCAGACGTGATGGTGAGCCCTACGTCGCTGAGTTTTACCACAGAGAACTGGGACACGCCGCAAACGGTGACGGTGACGGCGTCGGCGGGCGCGATGGAAGAGGTGGTGGAGGTTGAGCACGACGTGGCTGGTGCCGACTACGACTCGGAAATGGCGGATGATGTGCAGGTGACGGTCAGGGCGTCGCAGACGGTAACCCTGAGCCTTGACAAGACCGCGTTGGACGAGGGAGCGGAATCGACCACATTGACAGTGACGGGGGCCCTGGACGGGGCACCCCGGACAAGTGACACCAGCGTGACCGTCACGGTGGGCGCATCCGAAGATACCGCGACCGAGGGAACGGATTACGCGTCGGTCGGGGACTTCACCTTGACGATCTCGGCCGGTGAGGGTGAGGGGGCGGCAACTTTCACATTAGCTCCGCTGGATGACCGGGAGGTCGAAGAGGACGAGAGCTTGACGGTGACTGGCACGACCACGGCTGAGGGGCTGAGCGTGGAAAGCACGTCAGTCACCATTACTGACAACGATGAGTTCATCGGAGACTCGGAATTAATAGCGGAGGTATGGCTCGCGCGATTCGGACGCACGGCTGCGCACCAGGTCTTCAAGGCCGTCGAAGGGAGAATTGGGACATCGCGCAAACCTGGGAAGGAACTCCGTCTGCGAAGGTGGGGTGCCGGCGGCATGCCAAGTCAGGCTGGTGAACCTGTAGGCAACACCCAACCGCGAGCGCCACTCACGTGGCAACAAACGGATTTCCCTGGCGAGTACCAGCATCAGCAGGGCTCGGGCGTTGCCTTGCGAAAGCCCACCCTGGCGGACATTGCAGCGGGTTCCTCCTTTGCTTGGACCCGCGGTTCGCAGGAGAGTGGCTTTGGTGCACTCTGGGGCCATGGAGCTACTTCCCGATTCAATGGGTCTGAGGGTGACATGCGACTCGACGGCCAGGTTCATAGCGGTATGGTGGGGGCTGACTGGATGCGCGGACGCGGTGTGGGAGGATTCGTGGTGTCGCACTCCCGAGGTGACGGTGGTTTCAACTCTGAGGATCGTGAGGGTGAACTCGAAGCGTCTGTCACCGGCATCTATCCGTGGGGCAGCTTCGCCATAAGCGATCGGCTCACATTGACTGGACTTGCAGGCTACGGCAAGGGCGCACTCAAGCTCTTGCCTGAAGGTGCTTTGTCGATCGAAACCGACACCAGTCTCGCCATGGCCGGAGTTGATTTGCGCGGAGTGTTGCTGGAATCATCCGGCGGCCCGGTGCCAGAGCTCGCGGCGAGTTCGGAGGTGCTTGGGGTGCGGACAACCTCGGACGCCGCCCGTGGCGGACAGGGCGACTCCGTGGCAGCAGAGGTAAACGTCACCAGGGTCGGATTGGAGGGAAGATGGGTCGGACTGAAGACCGGTGGCGGAATCTTTGTGCCTAGACTGGAGATGGGAGTACGCCGCGATGGCGGCGATGCGGAGACCGGATTCGGGGCTGACATTGGTGCTGGACTGGACTGGGCAAAACCGGATCTGGGTATCGAAGCGCAGTTCCGAGTGCGCGGACTCTTGACCCACCAGGAAGATGGGTTTGAGGAATTTGGGATGTCGGCTTCGCTTATTTGGGATCCTAAGCCTCGTTCAGAGCTGGGTCCCTCGTTCAGCCTCAGCCAGAACACTGGCGCTTCTGCCACGGGCGGAATGGAAGCCCTCCTGCGGTCCGACACGGTCGGGGTATGGGGGGCTGGCAGCCAGTATGGCGGATTGTTGGATCGGCGTCAGTCCGAGGCCAAACTTGGCTACGGCTTGAGTCTGTTCGGCGGGCGCTTGGTCGGCGTTCCGGAATTGGGGCTCGTGCGTTCCAACCAGGGTCGCAAAGTGGGTTTTGGATGGCGTTTGCATCAGACGTTTCTTGAGGGGATGGATTTCCGTCTTGCCCTTGAGGGATCGCGCCTTGGAGTTCAGCTTCGGGCACGCTGGTAAGTCTTTGCGTTTCGCGGCGGGTCATCGCCGAGCTTGCGGCGGAGAGTCTTCACGAAGGTGCGCACCAGCCGGGGGTTGGCATATTCCCGGTCTCTCCACACCTGGCGAATCAGGGAATCGTAGGTCGTCACCCGTCCGGCGTTGATCGACAGGGTGCGGAGCAGATCGTATTCGAGGGGTGTCAGTTCCACCGGCCGGCCATGGTCAGCCGGAGCTGCGCTCCTGCAACGCCTCGTTCTCTCGCCTCAGGTCCTCGGAACGCTTCATTGCCCAACCTCGTCGGAGCCGGCAGCGGGACTGGTGGGTCCAAGTAGTGCCACTGCCAGCCTCTCCACGTAGGAATTCACCCACAACTCACTCTAGAAGCCCTATACCTCACTTTAAGCTCACGGTGACTGTCTATAGTTGGGATTGCTTCCCTGTAATCCAAAGGTGCCCGGCCGGTGCGCCTGGTCCGGGGCGCTCCTCGCGTCGACAGTGCCTATACCGAAGATTGATACACGGACAGCACCGGTTCCCGCACTCCATCCGTCAGACCTTCCGAACGGCCCCGCTTGGCGCGCCGGGTGGTGTGACGCCATGCGCCGCAAGCATCAATGGCGCTATCGAGGGCGCCTCACCCGTCGTGCAAGCCTCGCCCGATCCCTGACTGCCCACTCGGCGGCAGGGCTGCTGCTGACGCTCACTACGCTGCCAGTGATCACGTCGGCGCAGGGCAACCCGCAATCGGTCACCTACCGGGTGACCTTTGAAGGCAAATTCACCGCAAGTGCCCTGGCCAGCGGGGAATCGGTCCCATCTGATGCGCATTTCACGACCTTGATCGGCGCCGTACACAACGGCAGCGTCACCTTCTGGAGCGATGGAGGTACGGCCAGCGCAGGGATCGAGAGCATGGCGGAAGATGGGGGAACGAGCGCCCTCAAGGCCGCGATCAACGCCGCCGGCTCGAATGCTCTCGCCGTCATTGAACAGTCCATTGCGTCCGGGGGGACAGCCACGGCTACGGTGGACATCACGCTCACCACAGACCACCCTCTGGTCACCCTGACCTCGATGGTCGCTCCCAGCCCGGACTGGTTCGTCGGCGTCTCGGGGCTGTCCCTGCGCAATACGGCCGATGACGGCTGGCAGCCGACCCTCACGGTGAACCTGTTTCCCTGGGACGCCGGGACCGAGGAGGGCACCGAGTTCTCGCTGTCGAACGCCGCGACCTCGCCGCAGGGAACCATCACCAGCATCAAGGGAATGGGCAAGTTTTCAGACGAGCCGATCGCAACGCTTACTTTCGATCTTCTGTCGGCGCCGGAGATCACGACAGCCTCACCGATTCTCGTATCGGAAAACGAGACGGCGGTAGCAACCCTCACCGCAGACGACAGCGACACGACCGCAGGCGAACTGACCTGGACAATTCCATCGGGCACGGCCGGCGGGGCGGACGCTTCCAGCTTCACGCTGAGCCAGGCAGGGGTTCTGGCCTTCACGGCGGCGAAGGACTACGAGACCCCGGACGACGCCGACGCGGACCGCACCTACGAAGTGACCGTGCAAGTGAGCGACGGGACCGATTCGGACATGGCGGAGTTGCTCGTGACGCTCCTGAACGTCACCGAGCTCACGGAGATCGCCGGGCCGGAGAGCGTCACCTTCCCGGAGAACAGTTGGTCGCGGGTGGCGACCTTCACGGCGTCCTCGGAGGAGGACCGGGCCGGCATCGAGTGGATCCTCGGCGGGACCGACAGTGACCACTTCAGCATCGACAACCCGGCCGGCGCGCTGCGGTTCGCCCTCGACGAGATCTCCCCGCGGATCTTCTCCGAGCCGCCCGACTTCGAGGCGCCCGTCGACGGCGACGAGGCCAACACCTACGAGCTGACGCTGTTCGGGAGAGTCGGCTCGTCCGTCACGGACACGCGGACCTTCACGGTGACCGTTACCGACGAGGACGAGGAAGGCAAGTTGTCGCTGTCTTCGACCCTTCCCGCGCTGGGGGCCGAGCTGACCGCCGACCTCAGCGACCCGGACGGCGTGACTGACTCGACGGCGGTCTGGCAGTGGGAGCGGTCGACGGGCCGCAACTCCTGGGCCGTGATCGACGGCGCCGATGCGGCGAGCTACACGCCGGTGGCGGCGGACACGAACACGTTTCTGCGGGTGACGGCGACCTACGATGACGAGCACGGGACCGGCAAGACGGTGAGCGAGGTGGCGCCCAACGTGGTCACGGGGCCCCTGTTGACGGGTCTGACGGCGGAGACCGCCAACTCCCGGGCCAACACCGCGCGGAGCCTGTACCCGGCCTTCGACGCGCAGACGCTTCACTACGGCATCGGGTGCTACATCGCCGACACGATGGTCCTGACCGTGTCGGCGGCGGCGAACGCACGGGTGGCGGTGGACGGCGTACAGGCCGCCGGCGCGCCTGAGGTGGTATCGGTGGCGGTGACAGCGGACAGCGACGTGGCGATCCGCGTGACCGAGGCGAGCGGCGCCGCCACGACCTACGTCGTGCACTGCCTGAGGAATGAGTTCTTTCAGGTCGAGACGGTCACCCATCCGGGCACTGACCTGTTGGAGGATCTGATCCTGTTCAATCGCGCGGGCCACTTCACGCTGATAGATCGCAACGGCGTGCCAAGACTGCGCCGAGCTTTCTCGAATCTGCAGGAATCGTTCGCCGTCAGGTTCCACCGGATCGGCGCCAGTGGTGCGTACCGCTACCCGTTTCTGGAAATTGGGACCGGCTACCAGGTTCTGGACGAGGACTTCAAGGTGGTGGCCGACGGCGTCAGGACCGTGGACCCTTTGACCAGGGTCAACAGTCACGACTTCCAGATTCTGGAGGACGGCAACTACCTGATCATGTCTCATGAACCGGCGGCGCGCGACTTCAGCGACATCGATCTGCCGCCTGCCGCCGATGTGGGTGTTGATCTCTCCTCCGTCGACGTCGAGGACTCGGCGTTCCAGATCGTCACGCCAGGGAGGCAAGCCGTCTTCACCTGGAATTCCTGGGGCAACATGGCCATCGAGGATTGCGTGCAGCACCGCTTCCCCGTGACGCTCTCCACCGATCCCGAGATGAGGAGTCCCAGGGGAGGCTATGCGCATATCAACGGGATGCACGTGGTCGATGGCGTGCTCGCCGCCTCGATGCGGGGTTGCTCGAAGGTGCTGGGCATCGACGTCAACCCCGGCGCTACGCGGGGAGACGTGCTGTGGCGAATGGGCCGCACCAACCTGAGCGACGCGGAATGGGCGGCGCGGGATATCGGCCCGCGGCCGCTGGACTTCATCAACGATCCCGAAGGCGAGTTCTGTAGCCAGCACACGGCGCGCTTCCTGCCCAACGGCAACATCTTCCTGTTCGACAATGGCGTGGTGTGCGCGATCGACCCGTGGACGTTCGAGGAGTTGGGCCGAGAAGGGAACGACTTCAGCCGCGCGGTGGAGTACGCGCTGGATCTCGACAACCACGAAGCGGTCTTCGTGCGCGACCACTCCCTGCGGGGCACGCGGGACCACGTCGGCTACGCCACCGGCAACGTGGACGCGCTCGACAACGGCGACTGGATGGTGAGCTGGGGCCGGGTACTCGACGAGAATGACCGCTTTCCGGACAACGAGATGGCTACCCTGGTCGATCCCGCCACCGGTCAGGAGAAGCTGGGCATCCGTTTCAGGGAGTTGCCCTCCAATGCGCGTCACCGCTTCATCAACGCGACCGTGGCCCCGGCGGAAGCCCTGGCGCCGCAACCCGTCCCGCTCACGGCGGAGTTCCCGGACAGCACCTACACCTCCATCTTCCACACCGGCGCCGCGGACGCGCCGCGGGTGGTGGTCGCCTTCAGCCGGCCCGTGGTGGACTTCGACGAGACCTCCCTGTCGCTGAGCGTCACAGGCGCGACGATCGCAAGCGTCAGCCCGCACCGAGTGGCCGGTGAAGCGGCCAACGCCTATGTTGTCACCCTGACGCCCGCCGGCGCCGGCGACATCACCTTCGGCCTGGTGGCCGATCAGACCTGCGCCGGTGACGGCATCTGCACGGCCGACGGCGCCGAGGTCTCGGAAGTGCCCGCATCACAGGTCATCCGTGCGGATACGACTCCCCCGGAGGTGAGCAGGAACGAGGTCAGCTCGAACCCGGGGACGGACCGGACGTATGCGGCGGGAGACCGGATTCGGGTGACGGTGACCTTCAGCGAGACGGTGGAGGTGACGGGGATGCCGCAGTTGAGGCTGGAGGTGGGAGGAGGGCAGCGAACGGCGACCTATGAAGGCGGCTCGGGAACGGCGGCTCTGGTGTTCGGCTACACAGTCGCTGGGGGGGAAAGCGGCACGGACGGAGTGGGGGTTGAGGCCGACAGCCTGTCGCTGAACGGAGGGATGATCCGGGACGTTGCGGGCAATGACGCGGTACTGGACCATGACGGGCTTTCCGCAGACTCGAACCACAAGGTGGACGGGGTCAAGCCGGCGCTGGCTGCAACCGGCGGGGCGGTGGTCGACGGAACGACGCTGACACTGACCTACGACGAGTCCCTGGACAGGAGCTCGACACCTGATGCGAGAGACTTCACGGTGTCTGGAGGGGATCAGACCCGGATGGTCACCCGGGTGTCGATGAGCGCGAGCACGGTGACTCTGACTCTGAGTGTGGGAGTCGAGCACGAGGAGGCGGGGATCCAGGTGAGCTACACGCCGGGGATGAACCCGTTGCGTGATGTGGCTGGCAACCAGGCGGAGGGGCTCAGTCGGGAACCGGTAACCAACCAGACGCCGGACACGACCCCGCCGGAGGTGGAGAGTCTGGAGATCACCTCGAATCCGGGATCCGACCAGACTTATGCCGCGGCGGACGAGATCGAAGTGACGGTGGCCTTCAGCGAGACGGTGAAGGTGACGGGGACTCCGCAGTTGACACTGAGAGTGGGGAACAGGAACCGAACGGCCGGCTATGAAAGCGGCACGGATACGGCGTCGTTGGCGTTTGCCTACGAGGTAGCCGATGGGGACGAGGACACCGACGGGGTCAGTGTGGGGGCGAACCAACTGAGGCTCAATGGAGGAACGATCAAGGACGAGGCGGAGAATGCGGCGGAGTTGGCCCATGAAGCGCTGGCGGCCGACATGGGGCACCAGGTGGACGGGGTGCGGCCGGCGTTTGTGAGCGCGGCGGTGGACGGGGCCTCTCTGACTCTAACCTACCGGGAAACGCTCGACGGGGGGTCGAGACCGGCGTCGGGAGACTTCGCTGTGACGGTGGGGGGCAATGACAGAACCGTTTCGGACGTGTCCGTGAGCGCCAGCGTGGTGACGCTGACGCTCAACCCGGAGGTGGAGGACGGAGATGCGGGGATCCGGGTGAGCTACACGCCGGGCGCCACCCCGATCCGGGATGAGGTGGGCAATGACGCACAGCAGCTTAGCAACCGGTCGGTGACCAACACCACGAACGCGCCGAACACGGATCCGGAGATCACCAGTTCGAGTTCGTTCGACGTTCCGGAGAACCAGATAGTGGCAAGGCGTCTGGCGGCCAGGGACACTGACCCGGGGGATGAGGTGACGGGCTGGGCGGTCGTGGGCGGGGCCGATCAGGGACAGTTTTCCATCACTTCCGATACGGGAGAGCTGAGCTTCCAATCGGCGCCGGACTACGAGGACCCTCTGGATGTAACCAGTACGGATCCGATGAGTGAAGCCGGAGACAACGAGTACGTGGTGACGGTGGAAGTGACCAGCGGAGCGGGAGCCAGGGATCTGGAGGCGGAGCAGACGTTCATCGTTCGGGTGACCGACGAGCGGGAACCGCCGGAAGTGCCGGGGGAGCCGGCCATTTCGGGGGAGACGGCCGACAGTCTGACGGTGAGCTGGAGCGAGCCGGACAACACGGGACCGGACATCACCGACTACGACGTGCAGTACCGGGAGAAGGACAGGGGACGCTTCGTCGACGGGGGCCACGAGGGGCCGGGCCTCAGCTTGACGCTCACCGACCTGGAGCCGGGCACGGCCTACGAGGTACAGGTACGGGCCAGAAATGACGAGGGGACAAGCGACTGGTCGGCTTCGGGCGAGGGGATGACCATCGCGCCGCTGACGGTCGTGATGGCGAGCGAGACCGGGCCTCCGGTGTCGGGTTCGTTTATGGTGAGAATCAGCTTCTCCGAACCGGTGTCGGGGTTCAGCGGGAGCGACATCGAGTCCGACCAGGATCCTGAGTGCACGGACGATCTGAACAATCCGGTGTTCTGCGATCCGGGGATCGGGGGGTTGCAGACGGCTGACGACCGGGTTTTCACCACCACGGTGACGCCGGAGACCGGTGGTGTGGCCCACAGCTACACCTTGAGGCTGACGGTACCGGCGGGCCGTGTGAACTCGTCTGTGGGCAGCAAGCCGAACGAGGAGCCCGAGGAGCCCCTGGAGGTCCGGGTGTCGCCACCGGGGGTCCCCGAGCCGATCTCGACTCTGAGTCTTGCGGGCAGCGGCAGCAACGAATCGGTGAGGTTGAGCTGGAACCGACCGTCTGACAACGGAGGCTCTCCCATCATCCGCTACGAGTACCGGTACGCGGCCATTGGAGAGGCGTGGAGCGAGTGGGAGAACGTGGGAGCGGGGTCGGGAGGGGTGACGGTGGGAGGCCTGATCAACGGCCGGGAATATGTCATCGAGGCGCGGGCGGTCAATGCCCTGGGCAAGGGCGGGGTAGAGACGGTGATGGCCACGCCGATAGCTGGAGGAGGAGGTCGTGGCGTCGGTGGAGGAGGCGGAGGCGGTGGTGGGGGGGGCCTGCTGTTTCCTCCGGAGGCGCCGGCAGTCCTGACGGCGACACCCGGGGACGGGACGGTGCGGCTGGAGTGGAGCCCGCCGGAAAGCGACGGGGGTTCTCCCATCCAGCGCTTTGAGTACCGGTTGAAGGACGGGCGGGAAGCGTTTGGCGAGTGGGTCCGGATCGAAGACAGCGCTCCCGGCGAGGTCAACGCCACCGGATACACGGTTAGTAACCTTGGCAACGGGACGGTCTATGTCTTTGAGCTGCGGGCGGTCAACCAGATCGGCAACGGGCGAGTGTCGGAGGCGGTGGAGGTGGTGATGCCGCTGGATCCGGCCTATCGGTCCAACTTCCGGGCGGAGGACCTGGAGGGTGGAGAGGCCGGATTGGAGTGGACGCCGTTTGGAGGAAGCCGGCGGAGTCTGAAGGTGAGGTTTGGAGGGGGTCTGCGGTTTGAGGAGAGGGAGCTGGATGCAGCGGGGGAAGTGACGGCGACCCGCATGGGGAGCTACCGGTACCGCTACACCAGCCGGACGACGGGAGAGCTGAGCCTGGACTACGACGGGGGGGAGACGTGCGAACTGCGGATGAGCTTCGGCGGAGTGGGAGCAGGCAGCTACAGCTACCGCTGCGGGGGCGCGTTGCAGGGACAGGGGAGCTTCCGGCTGAGCGAGCTGAACCGGCTGCCTGAGATCACCAGCCCGGGGCAGTTCGAGGTGGTGGAGAACCAGACGAAGGTAGTGCGGCTGGAAGCGGTGGACTCCGACGAGGGGGACGAGGTTGCCGGCTACGGGATCGCGGGGGGAGCGGACGCAGCGCTGTTTACGGTAGTTGAGGAAACGGGAGAGCTGAGCTTCACGGAGGCGCCGGACTATGAGAGGCCTGCCGATGCGGCCGGCACCGACCCGGCAAGCGGAGCGGGAGACAACGAATACGTGGTGGTGGTGGAGGCGAGGAGCGGGGAGGGGGAGAGGGAGCGGAAGGGGCAGAGGGCGGTGCGGGTGCGGGTGAGTGACGAGGAGGAGCCGCCGGAGGCGCCGCCGGCTCCGGCGGTGAGAGCGGAGGGGACCGACAGCTTGACGGTGAGCTGGTCCGAGCCTGAGAACCGGGGGCCTGAGATCACCGGCTATGAGGTGCGCTACCGGGAGGAGGGGGAGGAAGGCTACCGGGATGGAGGGCACGAGGGGACGGGACTGAGGTTGACGCTGACGGGCCTGGAGGAGGAGAGGCTCTACCGGGTGGAGGTGAGGGCCGTGAATGAAGAGGGGAGGGGTGAGTGGTCGCAGCCGGGAGAAGGGAGGACGGAGGCAGAGGAGCCCGACCCGGACGATCCTTCTCACTTCACCGGGGAGGACCTGGAGGGCAGACGGTTGAGGTTACGGCTCACGGGTGGGGAGGATCCCGCCGGCAGCCTTGAGCTGCGGTTCGGAGAGGACAACCGGTTCGAGCAGATGGAGTCGGGCGGAGAGCAGACTGCGACCAGGACCGAGGGAGCCTCTCGAACGGGCGCCTACACCTATGAGAGGACAGGTCCGCGCAAGGGAAGGCTGGGGCTGGACTACGATGACGGGAGTTCCTGTGAAGTTTCACTGACCTTCACCGAGTTGGGAGAGGGCGGGTTCGTCTATGACTGCGGGGAGGGGGAGGTGGCCGAAGGGAGCTTCCGGCTGACGACGGGGTCGCCGTTCGTTCCGGTGATCCTGTCCTCGGCGGGGCGGAACAACTCCTTTTTCACCTCGGAGCTGACGCTGACCAACCGGGGGATGGAAGAGGCCACCCTCCACTACATCTACACGGCGGATGCAGGTGGGGGAAGCGGCACGGCCACCGACCGGCTCGACGCAGGTCGGCAGAAGATCGAGACCGACGCCCTGGACTATCTGAGGGGTCTGGGGGTACCGATCCCCGCAACCGGGAACCGGATCGGGACATTGAGAGTGGAGGTCGCAGTGAAGTCCGAGGTGGAGGCGGTGGTGCGGACCACGACGCTGGTGCCTGAGGGAAGGGCGGGGCTGGCCTACCTTGGGGTGGCGGAGGAAGAAGGCTTTGACGAACCGGTCTATCTGTGCGGCCTCAGACAGAACAGCCAGGACCGCTCGAACGTGGCCTTCCAGAACATGGGGACCTCAGAAGAGGGTGCGATCACGCTCAAGACCACGGTCTACTCGGGCGAGGCATCCGACACCAGCCCCCGGGAGCTGGACGATGTAACGCTGGAGCCGGGAGGGTTTCACCAGTACTCGGGGCTGCTGGGGAGTGTGGAGAACGGCTACGTGAAGGTGGAGCGGGTGGAGGGAGAGGCGCCCTTCTACGCCTACGGGGTGATCAACGACCAGGCCAACTCGGACGGGTCGTTCGTCTTTCCGGTGACGGCCAGTTCACTGACGGGGACAACCCGACAGACCTTGCCCGTAATTGTGGAGACCGGGGAGTTCAGGAGCGAGCTGACGGTGACGAACTTCTCCCAGCAGCCCAGGAGGCTGGAATTCGAGTTTGCGGGCGAGCAAGTCAAGACCGACGACAAGACGGTTGCTTTCAGCATGGAGCTGGAAGGGGGCGAGCAGGAGATCGTGCCCGAGGTGGTGGAGGAGTTGCGGCGCCAGGGAGTGGCGGGGCTGGGCACGAGCCGGGGCTTTTACCTGGGACCGTTGTTCGTGGTGGCCGAAGAGGGAGACCTGAGCGGGATTGTGATCGGAGCCAGAACGGGTTCAAAGGGAGGGGGCGGGCAATACAGCGTCTTCTACAACGCGGTGCCGCAGGGTGAGGGTTTCACCGAGGAGGCCTGGGTGGAGGGATTGCAGCAGAACGAGGAGAACCGGAGCAACCTGGCGCTGGTCAACACGGGGGAGGTGGACGGCAGCGCGAGCATCTTTCACCTGGAGATCTACAACGGGGAGACGGGGATGCTGGCCGAGACGGTGGTGACCAAGCCGATCCCGGCCCGGGGCTGGCATCAGATCGACGGCATCCTGCTGAGAGCCAACCCGGAGACTCGGCAGGGGTATATCCGGATCGAGAAGGTGTCGGGAGAGAACCCGTTCCTGGCCTACGGGGTGGTCAACGACGGTAGGGCGCCCGGAGAGAGAAGCGGCGACGGGGCCTACCTGCCGGCGAGGGAGTAGGAGACCGGCAGAGGTTTGTTACAGGGATAAAGATTCATGTATCTGTCTGACCTGAGACAGAGGACTTTGCCCCCGCCCCTGCGACCCAAAGGGGGAAGGGGACCTCACTGGTCGGTCTGCTTGGCCATGCGGTAGCCGACCCCGCGCACGTTGTGGATGTAGGCGGGGTCCTGTGGGTCATCGCCGAGCTTGCGGCGGAGAGTCTTCACGAAGGTGCGCACCAGCCGGGGGTTGGCATATTCCCGGTCTCTCCACACCTGGCGAATCAGGGAATCGTGGGTCGTCACCCGTCCGGCGTTGATCGACAGGGTGCGGAGCAGATCGTATTCGATGGGCGTCAGTTGGATCGGCTGGCCGGCCACACTCACCTCACGGTCCCGGTAGTCGATGGCAAGGTCCCCGAGCCGAAAGGGTTTGGGTGTCGCGGTCCGCTTGCGCAGGACCGCCTGCACCCTCGCCGTCAACTCCTTCGTCGAAAAAGGCTTGACGATATAGTCGGCGGCGCCCATCTCCAAGGCCTTGGCAATGGTGTCGTCCCTTCCGTAGCCGGAGATGAAGATGACCGGCAGATCGGCCAGTTCGGGCAGGCTTTCCATCAACTCGAGGCCATCGGTCCCCGGAAGCACCAGATCCAGCAGGACCAGTTGGGGCCTCTTGGTCTTGATCAGGCGGGCCACCTCCTGAGGGTCCCCGGTCAGAAGCGGGGAGTAGCCCACGGATGACAAAACGTCCCGAAGGTGGCGGAGCATCAGCGGGTCGTCGTCCACGACCAGGATGCGCGTTCCCTCCTGTCCTTGTCGGCGCGAGCGCGAGGCGCTCGGAGCCAAGGCATCAGCGGCATGGCTTGCGGCCTCCTCGGCGACGGGAATCGTGAAAGTGAACCGGGCGCCCAGCCCCGCTCCGCCGCTTTCGGCCCGAATGCGGCCCCCATGGGCTTCCACCAGCCCCTTGCAGATGGCCAGCCCCAGGCCCGATCCCTGGAGCCCGCCGTCGCCCTCTCCCACACGCGCGTACTTGCGGAACAGGTGCGGCAATTGCTCCGGCGGTATGCCCCGGCCTTCATCGGAGACCGAGATGGCCACCTCAAGCCCGTCCTGCACGGCTGCGACCCGGATGGGCAGTGCCTCGGGAGAGAGCCTCGCCGCATTGGAGAAGAGGTTGTTGAGGACCTGGACGATGCGGCGCCGGTCGGCCAGCACCCGGGGGAGGTCCGGCGGCAGGTCGATCAGAAGGGTGTGGCGGGTGCCTCCGCTCAGGAAGGTGCTCCTGGCCTGGTCCACCAGGTCGGTCACCGCCTCGGGCTCGGTTGTGACCGACAGAGTGCCGGCCTCGATATGGCCCGCATCCAGCAAGTCGCTGATCAACCCCCGCATGTGATCGGCCTGCTGTTCGATGATACGGAAAAACTGCAGAATCTCGGGCAGGCCCGGGGCGGGAGAAGCATCCAGCACGGTGGTGGCCGAGCCCTTGATGGAACTCAGCGGCACCCGCAGTTCGTGACTCACCAGGCTCAGGAACTGGGCCCGCAACCGCTCCAGTTCCTCCAGCGGCGCCATGTCCTGCATGGTGACCACCAGCGACTCGGCCGCGCCGTCCGCGCCATGGATCGAGGTGGCGTTGATCATCGTCGTGACGCTCGTGCCACCCGGGACCTGGATGACGATCTCCTCGGCGCGCACCGATGGGACGCTTGTCCGAATAAAATCCAGCGGGAATTGGGGAAGGAGAATCTCCCGCCCGTCGGCTCTCCGGACCGTCGCGACTTCCAGCATCTTCTCCGTGGTCAGGCCCGATGCGTAAAGCCGCCTCCCAATCCGGCTCACCTCCTGATTACACCAGATGGCCCGCCCGGTCCTGGCATCGAAGACGATCACCCCCACCGGCGAGGTGTCGACCAGGGCCTGCAGGTTGGCCCGCTGCCGCTGCTCCTCCCGGTGCGTCCGGGCGTTGGCGATGGCCGTGGCCGCCTGCGACGCAAACAACACCAGCACCTCTTCGTCCTCGCTGGTGAACTCCTGCCCTCCCTTCTTGCCGCCGAGAAAGAAGTTGCCCACCTGCTGGCTCCGGTAACGTATCGGCGTGCCCAGGAAGTTCTTCGCCGGGATCAACTCCGAAGAATAGCCGAGTGACCGAACCAGAGCGGGCAGGTCTCGGATTCTGAGCGTTTCGGCTGCGTCCCGGAGATGTTCGAAGAGCTCCGGTCCGTCGGGCCAACTCGCCAATCTCTGATGCTCCTCCGGAGTGAAGCCGGAGCTGACGAAGTCCTGGGGCTGCCCCTTGTCGTCGATGGTCGTGATCACGCCGTATCGGGCGCCGGTCAGGACGCAGGCGCTGTCGACGACCTCTTGCAGGACGGTGCCGAGATCAAGGCTCGAGCTGATGCGCAGGCTGGCCGCGCTCAGCCTTGAGATGCGCTCCCGCAGCACCTCGTTCTCTCGCCTCAGTTCCTCGGAACTCTTCATTGCCCAACCTCGTCGGACCCTGCAACGCGAATGGTGAGTCCAGGCAGTGTCGATTATAGCCTATCAGCATATGAACACATAGTGAACTCACTCTCAAAGCCCTAAACCTCACTTTAACCTCACGGTGCCTGTCTATAGTTGGGATTGCTTCCCTGTAATCCAAAGGTGTCCGGTCGGGAGAGACAACGGACCGGAAACGAATAATCGTCCCGAAAGGCGAACGGAATACCTTGGCAGGAAGCCGGTGATGTTGTCCTGTCGAATTGTGATTCGTCCGTGTTGCGGAATCTCGGCTTGGGTCCTGTTCTCTTCGGTCCAAGGTTGCAGATGGGAGCGAGGACGACGCCTGCCGCGGCAGGCGTCGTTTCCCTTGCCGCCTGGCTCGCTGCCGGCGTCGTCGGCAACTCCGCTCCCGCCTCGGATCCCAGCGGCGCCTCCACCCTCAGCATCTCGATCTGGGCGCTTCACCGATGGGGAGTAACCCAACGGTCCGCCATAACGGACGAAGAATTCTGCGGCGATAAAGCGTGGCGGTGACCTCACATCCGAATGGCCCAGCTCACCCCGGACATCTCCTACAAGCAGCTAAAGCGGGTGAGCGACTGGCAGTTGACCGAAGAAGCGCAGCGGCAAGCGCCTTTCCACGGCGCACTGAGAAACGCGGGCCAGGCCTTCGGCTTCTGGCTCGAGATGGTGCCTTTCGATGAGGGGAGGTAGGCGATGGGACGGACGTCGGCCAGATGCCCTGCTTCGTGTGCGGACTCAAGGCGTCCTCACCTGCGGGTAGTCTTAGTGCGCCGTGCAGGGGCTCTGTTTCCGCTTCTTGTCTCTCCGCTTGTGGCGTTCCTGTTCACGGGCGGGGGAGTGGTCTCCACCCGGACGTCGCAGGTGCTTGGGAGTAACCTCAGGCAGCCCTTCCAAACAGCCGCCGCCGAGAGCGAGAAGCGCGATCAGGCAGACGAGGAAATGCCCTACGTGCGCGCTGTGCAAATTAGGTCGAGTTCGCAGGAGCGGCGTTCCGGCTACGGTATAGGAGATGTGGTTTCGGTAGCCGTGACTTTCAGCGAGACGGTGGAGGTGGCGGGGACACCGATCCTTGAACTGCGTGTCGGAAAGGATGAGAAGCAAGCCATCTACGAAAGCGGATCGGGAACCGCCGAACTTGTGTTCACCTGGGAAGTGGTTGAGGGGGACGAGGACGCCGACGTGATCAGCGTAAACGCGAACAGCCTGTCGCTTGCGGATGGGTCGATCCTGGGTGAATCAGGCAATGCTGCTCTACTGGATCACGACAGCTTGGCAGACGATTCTCAGCACAAAGTGGACGGGATCAGGCCCTTGCTGGCTGACGGCAGGGGAGCGTCGGTCAAGGAGGCCACGCTGATTCTGACCTTTGCGGAGGCGCTCGACGGGTCTTCAGCGCTGGAGGCTGAGGATTTCAGCGTGAAGGTCGAGGACAAGCACCGGGGCGTCTCAAAGCTGAGGGTCGGTGGGAGGACGGTGAGGCTAAGGCTGGCTTCGGCTGCAAAAGCCGGCGAGTCGGTGACGGTGGGCTACACCCCGGATACGGAGGCGGAGGCAGAACCTATCCGGGATACGGCAGGCAACGGCGCATCGGGTTTCACCGAACAAGCAGTTACGAACCAAACCGGCACCAGCGGGCACCGCGCCGGCGGGACGATTCCATTGAGATCCGTACGGCAGATCGAGGCGCTTCTGGCCAAAAAGGCGGAGCGGACTCCCTCACAGCAAAAGGTAAGTTTCCGACTTCTGGACACCGTGCCCAAGCCGGGGGAGCCGGTTCCCGCGGGAGCACGCAGAGAGGTGGCGGAGACCGATGCACCGGAAGGACTGGTGACGGTCGATATTCGGGCGAATGTGACGCCTGAGATCCTGAACCGCATCCGGGCGCTGGGGGGGGCGTAGTCAACAGCGTGCCCAAGTATCGAACCATCCGGGCACAGCTGCCGCCCGGTGCCGTTGAGCCGCTCGCCAGGCTGGATGCAGTCCAAAACATCCGGCCACGCGACAAGGCTCGAACACGCGCGCAGACATCCCCACTCCCTCCCATCCCGCGTACTGAGGTTCCGGACACTCCGGTGACCAAAAAGGACGACACCTCGGCGGGGGACACCGCTCACAGGGCGAGCGAGGCGCGCCGGACGCACTCGGTAACTGGAGCCAGCATCGGTATCGGTGTGGTCTCTAACGGCGTCCAGACGCTCGCCGAGCGACAGACGTCTGGTGACCTTCCGACCCGCGTGAACATCCTGCCGGGGCAAGAGGGAGTCGGAGACGAGGGCACGGCATTGCTTGAGATCGTCCATGACCTCGCCCCGGGAGCGGAACTCTACTTTGCGACAGGTTTCGCTGGGCAGGCACAGATGGGGGAGGGCGGGGCTGGCCTACCTGGGAGTAGCCGAGGAGGAGGGCTTCAGCGAGCCGGTCTATCTGTGCGGGCTCAGGCAGAACAGCCAGGATCGCTCCAACGTCGCCTTCCAGAACATGGGGACCTCAGAAGAGGGAGCGATCACGTTGAGGACCACGGTGTACTCGGGAGAAGCCGCGGATGCGATGGCCCGGATGCTGGACGATGTGGAACTGGAGCCGGGAGGGTTTCACCAGTACTCGGGGCTGCTGGGCAGTGTGGAGAACGGCTACGTGAAGGTGGAGCGTGTGGAGGGAGAGGCGCCCTTCTACGCCTACGGGGTGATCAACGACCAGGGGAACTCGGACGGGTCGTTCATCTTTCCGGTGACGGCCAGTTCACTGACGGGGACAACCCGACAGACCTTGCCCGTAATTGTGGAGACCGGGGAGTTCAGGAGCGAGCTGACGGTGACGAACTTCTCCGAGGAGCCCAGGAGGCTGGAATTCGAGTTTGTGGGCGAGCAAGTCAAGACCGACGACAAGACGGCTGCTTTCAGCATGGAGCTGGAAGGGGGCGAGCAGGCGATCGTGCCCGAGGTGGTGGAGGAGTTGCGGCGCCAGGGAGTGGCGGGGCTGGGTACGACGCGGGGGTTCAACGCGGGACCGGTGTTCGTGGTGGCCGAAGAGGGAGACCTGAGCGGGATTGTGATCGGAGCCAGAACGGGTTCGAAGGGAGGGGGCGGGCAATACAGCGTCTTCTACAACTCGGTGCCGGAAGGAGAGGCCTTCGCGCGGGATGCCTGGGTGGAGGGATTGCAGCAGAACGAGGAGAACCGGAGCAACCTGGCGCTGGTCAACACAGGGGAGGTGGACGGCAGCGAGAGCGTCTTCCACCTGGAGATCTACAACGGGGAGACGGGAATGCTGGAGGAGACGGTGGTGACCAAGCCGATCCCGGCCCGGGGCTGGCATCAGATCGACGGCATCCTGCTGAGAGCCAACCCGGAGACTCGGCAGGGGTATATCCGCATCGAGAAGGTGTCGGGGGAGAACCCGTTCCTGGCCTACGGGGTGGTCAACGACGGCGGGGCGCCGGGACAACGCAGCGGCGACGGGGCTTACCTGCCGGCGAGGGAGTAGGGGACCTGCAGGGCTCTGTTACCGAAGGCAGTTACCCCGTCTTGCCTTCTTTTGGTCCCGAGGGCACAGAGTAGGGCGGTCACCATCAACATGCAGAAGCTGTGGGGGCTGAAGATGCCGGGAAGCCCCACATCCTTGTGAGCGGCATGAGTGCTACTGATTCGAACAGGGACTTCAGACAACGGCTCCTCGACCTCATCGATAGCTCCGGCGTCTCCGACCGCCGCATCTCGATGCTTGCCACCGGCAGCACCGATACGGTCCGCAACCTGCGTCGCGGCGCCATTCCCCGTCTGGACACTCTCGAGGCCGTCTGCCGCACCCTCGGCTACCGGCTTGAGATAGTGCCTGTCGATGAACCGGGCAAGCCACTTGAGAAGCGCCCCGAATGGGTCGCCAGGCTGCGGGAGGAAATCCGCCGGGACCTCGTCGAGGCCCTCGGGAGGATCGGCACAGGGGACCCCTGGTCGAACAGAGCGGAGTAGGACCCCCCGTTGCGGGACTGGTGGGTCCAAGCAGGACCCACGATAGTTTCTCCGCGCAGGAATTCACCTACAACTCACTCTGGAACCCCTAAGCCTCATTTTAACCTCACGGTGCCTGTCTATAGTTGGGATCGCTTTCCTGAAATCCAAAGGCTCCCGATTGGGCGAGACCACGGACCGGAAACGAATAATCGTCTCGAAAGGCGTCATCTTCCTGGCCGCCTGGCTCGCTGCCGTTGCCGGCGACGTCCCCATCGACGTTAGTCGCGGCATCGTTGAAGAAAACGGAGAAACCCATTGCCGCCCCTACATAGGAATGAAGGCAGTTTGCGGCTCGCTTCCACCCTGTCATCCGCAAACCTCCCAACACCTGCGCTCGGAATCCGGTTCGCCGGGGTCCTGCTGGTCCTCGCCGCGCTCCTCGCCCTGCCCGTCCCTACAAAAGCCCAGACCGAGGATACGGTTCGCCCCACGTTGGTGAGCGCAAGGACCGACGGCAGCAATATCATTCTTACCTTCAGCGAAGAAGTCTTCCTCAGTCCGCTGGTGAGATACGTCCAGGAACTCTACAACGTTCCTTTCAACTACTTCGTGAGACCGGTTTTCGATGTGACCATCAACGGCCATCAAGCTTTTCTAAACGATGGATACAGTCTGTCCGGCACCGAGCTCACGTTATTTTCGGCCTATACCATCTATAGCGACGATGAGGTGCGAATCGCCTATAACAACATCTTTGCCCAGAACGCAGGCGGGGTTTTCGTTGACGCCGCCGGGAACACGGTTCCTTACTTCTCCTCGACGACGGTGCAGAACAACGCGGAGTCCGGGACCTCCAGTGTGACCGCCGGGCTGGTCTTGAACACGGGGGAGACGGACCCCAGTGAGATCACGATCGAAGAAGGCAGTAGCGGGACGTTCACGATCGCCCTGGCGTCGCAGCCTTCGGAGGATGTGACGGTAAAGGTCAGTGCATTTATTGGAGTGCGGATATCAACCGACGAATTGACGTTCACACCGGAAGACTGGGATACGCCCCAGACTGTGACGATATTCACCACCAGCGACGGTGATTCTATCGATGCCTGGGCGATAGTGTGGAGTTTCATCGACGGTGATTCCCACTCGTTCAGGTTTGTCAAGATACTCGTGGATGACCAGGACACGCCACTCGTTGTATCTGGAGGCGCCTCGACGGATTACGCTGAGAACGACACCTCTGCGGTGGCCACTTACTCGGTGGCCGACGGGGGAACTGAGACTGTTTTCTGGCGACTACTCGGACACGACAAGAGCGCCTTCTCCCTCAGCCAAGCCGGCGAGCTCACCTTCAAAACCCCACCCGACTACGAGAGTCCGGCGGACTCAAGCGGCGACAACCTCTACCAGGTGACGATACACGCCTCAAAGGGCTCGTCCACAGGCGCGCTGCTGGACGTGGCGGTCAACGTCACGGACGTCGAGCCGCCGTCCGCACCCGATGCGCCGACGGTGTCGTTGATCCCGGGCGTCCCCGACAGTCTGGACGTGAGCTGGGATGCGCCGGACAACACCGACAGCTACGATCTGCAGTACCGGGAGGCCGCAGGCGGCAGCTGGAACGACGGGACGCAGAACCAGACCGGCACCAGCGCGACGATCACGGGACTGGACGGCGACACCTCTTACCAAGTGCAGGTGCGGGCGAGCAACGACGAGGGAGACAGTCCGTGGTCGGACGCGGGCACCGGACAGACCTACGCGCCCCCGACGGTAAGTTCTTTGGCCATCAGCTCAGATCCTGGGACGGACCGGACCTACGCCTTGGGAGACGAGATCCAGGTGACGGTGACCTTCAGCGAGACGGTGGAAGTAACGGGGACTCCGCAGTTGAGGCTGGAGCTTGGGGGAGGGAGGCGAACGGCGGCCTACGAGGGAGGATCGGGATCAGTGGACCTGGTCTTTGCCTACGAGGTGGCCGACGGAGACAGCGACATGGCCGACGGGGTGGGCGTCGAGGCGGACAGCCTGTCGCTGAACGGGGGGACGATCAGGGACACCTCGGATAATCCGGCAGGGTTGGATCATGATGGGCTGACAGCTAATGCGAGCCACAAGGTCGATGGGGTCAGGCCGGAACTGGCCTCGGCAGGCGGTGCGGTTGCCACCGGGACGACGTTGAGGCTGACCTACGATGAGTTGCTGGACGGGAGTTCAACGCCTGAGAGTGGAGACTTTACGATGTCGGGAGGCGACCATGCGCGGATGGTCACCGGTGTGGGGTTGAGCGGCAGCACGGTGGTGCTGACGCTGGATGTGGGGGCCGAACACGGCGAGGCGGGGATCCGGGTGAGCTACACGCCGGGAACGAACCCTCTCAGGGACGTGGCGGGCAACGAGGCAGCAGCACTGAGCCTCAAGTCGGTGACCAATGAGACGCCGGACCCGACCGCGCCGCTGACACTTGAGACGATGACCATGGAAGAGGCTCCGGTGTCGGGTCCTTTCGCGGTGCGGTTCAGCTTTTCCGAGGAAGTGACGGTCTTCAGCGGGAGCGAGATCGAGACGGGTCAGGACCCGATGTGCAGGGACGAACTGAACAACACGGTGTTTTGCGACCCGGGGATCGGAGGACTGCAGACGGGTGACAACCGGGTATTCACCACCACGGTGACTCCGAGCATCGACCGGGTGGACCACAGCTACACGTTGACATTGACGGTACCAGGGGACGCCGTGAGGTCCTCGGTGGGGAACAAACCGAACGAGAAGGGGATGCTGGAAGTGCGGGTGTCGCCGCCGGGAGCGCCCGAGCCGATCTCGACTTTGAGTCTTGCGGCCAACGGGAGCAACGAATCGGTGAGGATGAGCTGGAACCGACCGTCTGACAACGGAGGCTCTCCCATCATCCGCTACGAGTACCGGTACGCGGCCATTGGGGAGGCGTGGAGCGAGTGGGAGAACGTGGGAGCGGGGTCGAGCGGGGTGACGGTGGGAGGCCTGATCAACGGCCGGGAATATGTCATCGAGGCGCGGGCGGTCAATGCTCTGGGCAAGGGCGGGGTAGAGACGGTGATGGCCACTCCGGTGGCTGGTGGCGGCAATGGTAGCGGAGGAGGAGGCGGAGGAGGAGGTGGTGGTGGCCTGCTGTTTGCGCCGGAGGCGCCGGCAGTCCTGACGGCGACACCCGGGGACGGGGCGGTGCGGTTGGGGTGGAGCCCGCCGGCAAGCGACGGGGGCGCCGAGATCCTGCGCTATGAGTACCGACTGAAAGAAGGCCTGGGCGAGGTCGGAGAGTGGACACCCATCCCGGACAGTGCCCCCGGGGAGGTCAACGCCTCCGGCTACACCCTCATGGGGCTTCTCAACGGGACGGTCTATGCCTTGGAGCTGCGGGCGGTCAACCAGATCGGCAACGGGCGGGAGACGGAGGCGGTGGAGGCGGTGATGGCTCTGGACCCGGCCTATCGGTCGAACTTCCGGGCGGAGGACCTGGAGGGTGGAGAGGCCGGATTGGAGTGGACGCCGTTTGGAGGAAGCCGGCGGAGTCTGAAGGTGAGGTTTGGAGGGGGGCTGCGGTTCGTGGAGAGCGAGCTGGACACAGCGGGGGAAGTGACGGCGACCCGCATGGGGAGCTACCGGTACCGCTACACCAGCCAAAGGACGGGAGAGCTGAGCCTGGACTACGACGGGGGGGAGACGTGCGAACTGCGGATGAGCTTCAGCGGAGTGGGAGCAGGCAGCTACAGCTACCGCTGCGGGGGTGCGTTGCAGGGACAGGGGAGCTTCCGGCTGAGCGAGCTGAACCGGAGGCCGGAGATCACCAGCCCGGGGCAGTTCGAGGTGGTGGAGAACCAGGCGAAGGTAGTGCGGCTGGAGGCGGTGGACTCCGACGAGGGGGACGAGGTTGCCGGCTACGGGATCGCGGGGGGAGCGGACGCAGCACTGTTTAGGGTAGTTGAGGAGACGGGAGAGCTGAGCTTCACGGAGGCGCCGGACTACGAGAGGCCTGCCGATGCGGTGAGCGCGGAGCCCGAAAGCCCTGCAGGAGACAACGAATACGTGGTGGTGGTGGAGGCGAGGAGCGGAGAGGGAGAGAGGGTGCGGAGGAGGAGCCGGACGATCCGGGTACGGGTGAGTGACGAGGAGGAGCCGCCGGGGGCGGTGCCGGCTCCGGAGGTGACCGCTGAGGGCACGGACAGCCTGACGGTGAGCTGGTCCGAGCCTGAGAACCGAGGGCCTGAGATCACCGGCTATGAGGTGCGCTACCGGGAGGAGGGAGAGGAAGGCTACCGGGACGGGGGACACGAGGGGACGGGACTGAGGTTGACGCTGACGGGCCTCGAGGAGGAGAGGCTCTACCGGGTGGAGGTGAGGGCCATGAACGAAGAGGGGAGGGGTGAGTGGTCGCAGCCGGGGGAAGGCAGGACGGGGATGGACGAGCCCGACGCAGAGGATCCGGCGGACTTCAGCGAGGAGGACCTGGAGGGGAGGCGGGCGACCTTGAGGATCACGGGCGAAGAGGGGACCGCCAGACGCATTGAACTGCGGTTTGCAGAAGGCAACCGATTCGAGCAGATCGAGAGGGTGGAAGCGCAGGCGGCGATTCGGTCGGAGAGTGCGGACTCCCGATCGGAGAGCACCACCTCCCGAACGGGCGCCTACACCTATGAGAGGACAGGTCCGCGCAAGGGAAGGCTGGGGCTGGACTACGATGACGGGAGTTCCTGTGAAGTTTCACTGACCTTCACCGAGTTGGGAGAGGGCAGGTTCGTCTATGACTGCGGGGAGGGGGAGGTGGCCGCGGGGAGCTTCCGGCTGACGACGGGGTCGCCGTTCGTCCCGGTGATCCTGTCCTCGGCGGGGCGGAACAACTCGTTTTTCACCTCGGAGCTGACGCTGACCAACCGGGGGATGGAAGAGGCCACCCTCCACTACATCTACACGGCGGATGCAGGTGGGGGAAGCGGCACGGCCACCGACCGGATCGACGCAGGTCGCCAGAAGATCGAGACCGACGCCCTGGACTATCTGAGGGGTCTGGGGGTACCGATCCCCGCAACCGGGAACCGGATCGGGACATTGAGGGTGGAGGTCAAACTGGGCTCCGAGGTGGAGGCGGTGGTGCGGACCACCACGCTGGTGCCTGAGGGGAGGGCGGGGCTGGCCTACCTGGGAGTAGCCGAGGAGGAGGGCTTCAGCGAGCCGGTCTATCTGTGCGGGCTCAGGCAGAACAGCCAGGACCGCTCGAACGTGGCCTTCCAGAACATGGGGACCTCAGAAGAGGGAGCGATCACGTTGAGGACCACGGTGTATTCGGGAGAAGCCGCGGATGCGATGGCCCGGATGCTGGACGATGTAACGCTCGAGCCGGGAGGGTTTCACCAGTACTCGGGGCTGCTGGGGAGTGTGGAGAACGGCTACGTGAAGGTGGAGCGGGTGGAGGGAGAGGCGCCCTTCTACGCCTACGGGGTGATCAACGACCAGGCCAACTCGGACGGGTCGTTCGTCTTTCCGGTGACGGCCAGTTCACTGACGGGGACAACCCGACAGACCTTGCCCGTAATTGTGGAGACCGGGGAGTTCAGGAGCGAGCTGACGGTGACGAACTTCTCCGAGGAACCCAGGAGGCTGGAATTCGAGTTTGTGGGCGAGCAAGTCAAGACCGACGACAAGACGGTTGCGTTCAGCATGGAGCTGGAAGCGGGCGAGCAGGCGATCGTGCCCGAGGTGGTGGAGGAGTTGCGGCGCCAGGGAGTGGCGGGGCTGGGCACGAGCCGGGGCTTTTACCTGGGACCGTTGTTCGTGGTGGCCGAAGAGGGAGACCTGAGCGGGATTGTGATCGGAGCCAGAACGGGTTCGAAGGGAGGGGGCGGACAATACAGCGTCTTTTACAACGCGGTGCCGGAAGGAGAGGCCTTCGAGAAGGAAGCCTGGGTGGATGGACTGCAGCAGAACGAGGAGAACCGCAGCAACCTGGCGCTGGTCAACACCGGCGAGATAGATGACAGCGCGAGCATCTTTCACCTGGAGATCTACAACGGGGAGACGGGAATGCTGGAGGAGACGGTGGTGACCAAGCCGATCCCGGCCCGGGGCTGGCATCAGATCGACGGCATCCTGCTGAGAGCCAACCCGGAGACCCGTCAGGGGTACATCCGGATCGAGAAGGTGTCGGGAGAGAACCCGTTCCTGGCCTACGGGGTGGTCAACGACGGCGGGGCGCCCGGAGAGCGTAGCGGCGACGGAGCCTACCTGCCGGCGAGGGAGTAGGGCCCGGCCGGGAGTGGCACGGGCACGGCAATCATCTGGAATCTCTACTTCAAGGGGAGTTCCACAGGATAATCGTGTGCGAGCTCTACTTGCTGACCGGTGGGGTGTTCTCGTGCTCGTAGTGCCAGCTACGCTCTTCAGTCGCGAGTACGCGCTGAAGGGGAAGCTGACGACTCCAAGATTATCTCCCCCGGTGAACAACCTTGCTGGAATGCACAATGGAATTCGGTTGGTGCGGCTGCCGGCGAGATGAACGGCGGCATGAGGCATGCGCACAGGATTGTCTTGCCGTTGGAATGTAACAAAATTCAACCTGGTCAGGGGTGTCCGCGAGGGTGGTTGGACACCCGCTCAGACCCTTGAGAAAGATGACACAATTTCCGTTAGCATACGCCGAGGGTTATAAGAGGGCTCGTCTCGAGGATGGGAGGCTGGCTGACAGGTACATGGAGCATACTGTTGTGGGGGATCCGGATCTGGATCCAGTAATGGAGGAAGTCGCCTCGTTGCCTCAGAGTGAAATGCACCGTTTCATCAAGGCAGGCGTCGAAGAAAATGATGCGGTTTTCCGGGAAGCGCCGGAGGCGTTGCGGGATTTCTTCAGGAACCTCAAGCCGCCTCCGTGGCTGGACTACGACGCTTTCAACCCGGGCGTGCGCGCCTTTCAGG
This sequence comes from Candidatus Versatilivorator sp., assembly GCA_965207735.1. GTDB lineage: Bacteria > Acidobacteriota > Terriglobia > Versatilivoradales > Versatilivoraceae > Versatilivorator. The sequence continues at coordinate 341,490 of OZ242296.1, forward strand.
CCAACACCAGCCGCGTCATGGCGGCCTTCGTGTGCGGGGCACTAATCGAAGGATTTTCGACGCTCATCAGCAAGTCGTTCTCGATGACCGGACGCGTGTTGGACCGGTCAACAGCCAAGAGACGCTTCATGCAGAACATTCGTCATCTTCTGGGCGTCTTCTTCCCCGATGGCTTGCAAAGAGAAGGCGGTGGGTGGAAGCTGTCGCTACGTGTGCGCTTCGTCCACGCGCGGATACGTTATCTCCTGACTCACTACGGGGATTGGCGTCACGAGTCCTGGGGCACGCCGGTCAGCGCTGCCCATCTCGGTCTCGCCATGACAGTTTTCTCCATGCGGCTGTTGGAACATTCAATGGCGCTTGGCGCCGTGTTCAACCGGGAAGAGCAACAGAGCGTCATGGCGGTGTGGCGTTATGCCGGCTACGTTATGGGGGTGCCGGAAACAATCCTCTATGCCACCGAGGAGGATGCCCGGCGCCTATATATGATCGGTTTGCTGTGCGAGCCTTCCCCGGATACCGATGCGGCCAACATGGCCAATGGGTTGATCGACGCCATCCCGTTGACCGTGGACGTGGCCGACGCCGTCGAACAGCGCGCTCTTAGACAACTGACCTATTCTCTGTCGCGGCCCCTGATCGGAAACAAACTCGCCAACCAGTTGTTGTTTCCGAAAACCCGCACCATGGGTGTGCTGTTCGGTTTTCGGATGAAGCAGCGCTTTTGGAAGACCCAACAAGTGGTGAGGTTGGAAAGCTTCTCTCAGCTTCTTCAGCTCGCGGTGAACAACGAGGAGGGCATGAGCTTCAGGATGCCCGACCATGTCCATTCGTCGAAATCGAGTCCTTGGTGAGTGCTAGCTAGAAATTGTAGATCAAGCTGAACGAAAAAAGCTGTCCCGCCGCGCCTCATGGATGATGTCGGATTCGTCCACGCCGGGGAAAGCGGTCGATTCCAAGCTAAGTGACCACCGATCCGTAATCCGCCGGTTGAATTCCAGAGTCACGACGCGTGAGGCGCGGCGGGTGTGGGGGTTGGAGATGCGGGCGGCAAAGAAGGCCTTGGCGTCGGCGCGCTCAAGGACTACGGGGACCGATCGGGGGGGGGATCCAAGGCCTGGGAGGTAGGCAGAAGAGTGGCTTGTGCAGGGGATCGATCCATGGCCATTTAGCTACAAATAACATACTCTATCGTCACTTCAAAACGAGCTTCAGACTCCAAATAGAGAAGAAGCCTTCGATTTAGTCTTCGTTCCGGCCTTGCGGTGTCCTCACCGTCATGGGTGCAAAGGAGAGGGCAATCGCCCTGTACTTGATCCTGTTTTGGGGTTAACCTTTGACGGTTTCAAATAGACCCGAACGACAGGTTCGGAAGGACCGGTGCACTCCATGGATCGCCTGACCCAACTGCCTCACCGCTTTCAGCGCCGCTACCTCCCCGATACGCTCGATTACGAGCGATGGAGTCGCCTGGAACCGTTCTTCCGGGCACTGGAAGAGAGGGAGCTGGATTCCGTGGAAAGGCTGGAACAGTGGCTGCTGGACTGGAGCGAGTTGAGCGATGCCGTGGGGGAAGAGGGCTCGCTTCGCTACATCCGCATGACCTGTGACACCGAGAATCCGGAGATCGAAAAGGCCTACTTTCACTTTCTGGAGGAGATTGCAGAGAATCTCAAGGCCGCCGAGGATCGGCTCAAGCGCTGTTTCCTCGCTTCCCCGGCGAAGGGACAGCTTGCGGCCGAGCGGTATTCCGTCCTGGACCGCAGGCTCCAGAATGACGTGGATCTGTTCCGCCAGGCCAATATTGCTTTGGAGACCCGAGAGTCCAAGGGAACTCAGCGCTATCAGAAGTTGATTGGATCCCTGACGGTGTCCTTCGAGGGTAGGGAACAGACCCTGCAACAGATGAAGCGCTATTTGGAGTATCCGGAGCGAAGCCGGCGGGAAGCGGCCTGGAAGGCCGTGGTCGAATGCCGTCTGAAGGAGCGGGACCGCCTGGAGGAGCTCTTTGAAGACCTGCTGGGAATCCGATCGTCGATTGCAGCCAACGCGGGTTTCGATTCCTATCGGGACTACATGTTCCGCCGCCTGGAGCGATTCGACTACGGCCCGGAGGAGTGCTATCGATTTCATCAGGGGGTCGAATCGGTGGTCGTGCCGCTGGCGCGCAAACTGCAGCGGTTGAGAGCCAAGGAGATGGGTGTGGAATCTCTGCGTCCGTGGGACTTGGGCGTTGATCCCCGAGGCCGGCCGCCGCTTCGCCCATTCGTCCAAACCGGGGAACTGGTGGATGGCTGCGTGGAAATCACCGGCCGCGTGGACTCCCGCTTTGCCGGATTCCTGGAGACCATGCGCGGTCATGGACTGCTTAACCTGGACAGCCGCAAGGGCAAGGCCCCCGGAGGCTATCAGTCCACCCTGGATGAAGCCCGCCTGCCCTTCATCTTCATGAATGCGGTGGGGGTCGACGGCGATGTCCGGACGCTGCTGCACGAGGCAGGACACGCCTTTCACGTGTTCGCTACCCAGGAAGAGGCTTTGGGCGACTATCGCCACGGGCCGATTGAATTCTGCGAAGTGGCCTCCATGAGCATGGAGCTGCTGGGTGGAGAGCACCTGGAGGTGTTCTACGGCCGGGAGGAAGACTTCAAGCGTTCACGGAGGCAACATCTGGAGGGGATTGTGGACATTCTTGCCTGGATCGCCCAGGTGGACGCGTTCCAGCACTGGATTTACACCCATCCCGGACACAGCCCGACTCAACGGCGAGGTCAATGGGTGAGGTTGAACCAGCGTTTCGGTGGAATTGAAGACTGGTCGGGATTCGAGGAAGCTCTGCGCTGCGGTTGGCACCGTCAACTCCATATTTTCGAGCTGCCCTTCTACTACATCGAATACGCCATCGCTCAACTGGGAGCTCTGCAGGTGTGGTTGAACTCCAAGCAGGACTTCAGGGGAGCCGTCAACGACTACTGGGCGGCGCTGCAGTTGGGCGGAAGCCGCCCGCTGCCCCAGCTCTTCCGCCGGGCGGGGGCCTCCTTCGATTTCGGACCCGCCACTCTGAAGCCCCTGATGGAGAGGGTGGAAGCGGAGTTGGAGGCTCTCTGAATTTTTCCCGACCCTTGGCGGATCCCTCTCCATGGGCTCACGCCCACGGCTACCTGCTGCCGCCGCTCCGCGGCTCGATTGGTCGCCCGGGGATTGTCAATTGCTAACAAGTGTCCCTCCCGCCCTGCCGGGCGGATCATACGAGAGTGAAACAATCTGAAATCAACCATCCCTTCGCGACCTTGGTACCCCGTCGCGGCCAACCTCAGCGCCTTAGTGCCCCTTCGTCGTTCTTCGTGCCCCTTCGTGGATAAGTCTTTTTCTTTTGTGGTTTTGTCGGTTGTCTCAGGCAAGACAAGGGAGCTCATTCCGGAGCCAGCCAGACCTTGCGGAAGTGGAAGTGCTGGAATCCCAATGCGTTGATCTCCAAGCCCCGAACCCGTTCCCGCCGCACCAGCGAGTAGCGCACCAGGGCCAGTGGCGCCACCACGTAATCGCTCAGGATCTGCTCTTCGATCTGCCGGTAGAGTCGGGCTCGTTTTTTCTCGTCGCGGGTTCCCCTGGCCCGGCGCAGCAGGCGGTCCACCCCCGGGTTGCTGTAACCAAAGGGGTTCCCGTTGCTGCGGGAGTGGAACAGCCGGCTCAACAGGGCATCGGGATCGGGAAAGTCGATCACCTCCCCAAGCAGGAACATCGAGGCCCGGCCGGCGTAGATTCCGTTGAGGAGCTCCCGCATGGAATCGACCGTCCGGACAGCGATCTTCAGTCCGACGGAGCGGGGTCCCTCCAGAAGATGTTCCAGCCTCCGGCGGGCCGCCGGTAGACGGGAAGAAGTCCAGAGGGTCAGGCGGGGAGGCACTGGCTGACTCTGCTCGAATTGCCTGAGGGTCTGCTTGGCCGCTTCCAGGTTTCGGTTGCGGAGGGGTTGCCGCCGGGACCCCAGCAGCGAGAAGGGAATCAACCGGTCGGTGGGCTCGAAGTCGGTCAAGCCGGCATAGACGGTGCCCGGATCGATGGCCAGGCAGACGGCCTTTCGCAGCAGCGGATGGCTCAGGTCGGGGTCCTTCATGTTGATGCCCAGGTAGAGCAGCCGCAGGACGGGAAAACTTCGGACCGCCCAATCCCTCCTGGTCGAGGCTCGGGTGATTTGATCGGCGGGAATGAAGGATAGGTCCAGGCGCCCCCGAGCAAATTCCCGGAAGCTTTCCCGATCGGTGAGAGCCGGGACGGTTCGAATTTTCAGGCCATCCAGGTAAGGTCTCCCCAGGAAGTAGTTCGAATGGCTCTCCAAGTGAACTACGGAGCCTGGTCCCAGCCTCTTCAGGCGAAAGGCTCCCGTCCCCACCGGTGATCGGCCGAACGGCGGCTGCCGGGATTCCACGGCTTCCCGGGGAACCACCGAGGCCGATGGAAGCGACAGCACATGCAGAAAGGGAGCATAGGGCTGCTCCAGGGAGATCTGCAGGGTATGGGAGCCCACGGCCTTGAGGCCGCTGAGGCTGTCCTCCTTTCCCGAGCGGAAGGCCGCGGCTCCCCCAATCCGGGTGTAATACTCCGAGTCCACCGCTTTCCATCGGGGGTCCACCAGCCGGGTGAGGGAGTATACGAAGTCGCGGGCCGTGACCGCCCGTCCATTGTGGAACCGGACGTCCCGGCGCAGGTCAAAGGTATAGGTCTTGCCGTCGTAGGAGACCCGCCAGTCCCTGGCAATGGCGGGGGCCACCGCCAGATTCTCATCCAGCCGCACCAGGCCGTCGAACAGCTGCAGGACGATGCCGGATTCCCAGTAGTTGCGGGAGTGTATGGGGTCCAGCGAATCCACCGCCTGGGTCATGATTCGCAAGACCCCGCCGCCGGCCGGTGCCGGAACCGGATTTGCAGGGGGATGGCTCGGGCCGCACTGGACCCCAAAGACCAGGAACGGCGCTGCCAGGGCGCCGATCGCCCATGACTTGGCTTTCATGATGCTGTGTTCCGATGAACGGAGCCCGGCGGTCCGGGGGATGGACTTGGGGAGTGAGCCTCAGAGCGCCGATCCGGCAGAGGGGGTGCCGGTGGAGTTCAAAGGCCAAGCGTCCGGGACTGGGCCGAGCCTGCTCGCAAGACAGGAATACTGACGGCTCTGTTGCCGTCCCTTTGATCTTAGCAGGAACCGTTGTGTTCATGCCTGCTTTGTGCAAGGCTTGAGCCTGAATCCACTCGATAGGGACCGTCGGTGATGAGACTATTCCCAACCAGGTGCCTCACTTCACGGGTCATCCTGGGTCTTGCTGTCCTCCTGTTGTGGGGTGGGATGTCCGGCTGCCCGACCCGGCCACAGCCGACGGATTCCCTTGAGTCTGCCCGCCAGGCGGCGGTCCAGCGCCAGCGGCGGATCATCTTCAACAACGATGGGGACGACCTGTTGCACCTGGCCGGCCCGGCGACCGCGGAGACGTTTCTGTCGGTTCGGACCGACCATGCGGCCGGCACCATGGTGGACAGCGTCTTCTATTTTTCCCGCAGGCCGATCAGCCCTCTCTACACTGGAGCGGTAGAGAGCGAGCCCCTGGCCGGCCGCCTGCAGGACCTGGCCCGACAGGGCACCGACGATCTCCGCCTGGTGGTCGAGGCCTCCCGCAAGCAGGGGATTGAAGTCTTCTGGTCGATGCGGATGAATGACATTCACGACAACGCCAAACCCGAATCCGAGATTGCGCAATGGAAGAAGGACCACCGTCACCTGCTGATGGGCAGGCCCGCTGACAAGGAGCGCTTCCCCCCTTCCGACCCGCGCAACATCTGGACCTTCGTCGACTATGCTCATCCCGAGGTTCGCGACCTCATGGTGGAGACCTTCAAGCAGGTGCTGGCCGGCTACGACGTGGACGGCGTCGACCTGGACTTTCTGCGCCATCCGGCCTTCTTTCTGGAGACCCGCCGCTTCCAGCCGGTCACCCGGCCCCACCTGGAGATGATGACCGAGCTGGTCGGCCGGATCCGCGCTGAGGTATTGGCCGCCAGCCGGCGCAAGGGAAAGCCCATTCTGATGAGCGTTCGGGTTCTCCCCACCCTGGCGCAGAATACGCACTTCGGTTTCGACGTCGAGCAGTGGGCGCGGCGCGGCTATCTCGACCTGCTGGTGGTGGGAGGCGGGTACGATCCCTTCACCATGCCTGCCAGGGACATGATCGACCGCGGTAACCAGTGGGGCGTGCCTGTCTACGTCTGCTTGAGTTCCTCCGGCTTCGAGCACTCCATCGGGAGCCGCCGCTTCTACTCCACCGACGCCGACCAATGGGGTCGGACCCGGCCCGATGCCGATGAGGGGGTGGCTCTCAAGGTATGGAGGGCGGCCGCGGCCAATGCCTGGCTGGCCGGCGCCAAGGGGATCATGACCTTCAACCTGTTTCCCAGACACCCCGAAAGCAGAGCCACCCGAATGGCTCGCCGGGTGTGGAAGGAGATCGGGGACCCTGACAATCTGGCTTTCAGCGATAAGCTCTATGTCGTCGAAAACGTGGAGAGTCTGCAGGAAGGCTTCATGATGGGCTCGGTGCCCATAGAAGGACGGCTGCCGGTTCAGGTGGAGCCTGGGGCCGAGGTGCAGCGCGTCCTGCCGGTGGCCGATGACCTGGCGGGGGCCGGGGACCGTCTGCAATCCCTCGATCTGCGGCTGAAGCTGGCGGGCCTGAGAAGCAACGATTCCGCAACGGTCCGTCTCAACGGAGAACGGTTGCGCCTGACCCGGCGCCGGTCCGACTGGTTGATCGGCCCGGTCCCGGCGCAGGTGATGCGGAGGGGATCCAACGTTGTGAAGGTCGAGTTGGGGGCTGCGGCGCCGTCGGCGCTGACGCTGGAGGGTCTGGAGCTGGAAGTGACCTACCGGCGCTGAGGAGGAGGCGGAGGATGATGAGAGCGACCGATCCCAAGAATTCGATCTCCCGAAGGGGATTTATCGGAGCGATGGGACTGGCCCCGGCAGTTTTCCAGGCGGTGGGCACTCCGGCCGAGGGCGACTCCAAGCCGGCGGCCCCCGGCTTTTGGCACTCGCCCCGCCACTCGGGAGTCTTGCTGGCGGACCTTTCCAGCGCGCAGCCGCGTGAGGCCATCAGCCCCAAGCCCCGAAAGGGGTGCTGGTACACGATTCCCTACCGGACCCAAACGGGCATCCAGGGAGTGATGGTGGCCAGGGGACAGATGACCCATCCTCCCGACCTGAGGTTGTCCCTGCCGGCCCGGGGATGGCATGCCATCTACGTGGGGCTCTTCGGCGGGTCCAGGATCGACGAGTTCAGACTGAGGCTGAAGCTGAGCGACGAGAAATTGTTCGAGAGCCTGGTCCCAAGTCGGTTGGGCTACCAGCGCAAACCCGACGGGAGTTGGCTTCGCCCGCGACCGGCCATCGGGGTGACCGACATCGAGGAGGTCTTCTGGAAGGCCGCCGACCTCGACGGGCAGCAGTTGGTAATCTCCCACCTGAGGACCAGCCATCCCAGTGTGGCCCAGCTTGCCTTTGTGCGGCTGGTTCCGTTGACCGCCGAAGAAGTCGAGGAGTACCGGATGGCCGGCGGGCGCCCCGAGACCAGGTTTCTGGCGGCGGAGATGGACGGGCAGGGCCCCTTTCATAGGGGTGCGCGTACGGTGCAGGACATCCAGGAAAACCTGGAGCCGCTGCGGGGCACCGACGTGGGGAAGCTCTTTCTGGGAACCGGGGGCATCGGCGCCGGCCAAACCCTCTATCCCAGCCGGGTGGGTGCGATGATGGGCGCCGGAGAGGAAGACTATCCGGTAGAAGCGGGGAAGCGGGCTGCGGAGAGCCTCCTTGGCTTTCAATCCCGCGGCATCGATCCGCTCAAGGTGGCCGTGGATCATGCCCATTCCATGGGCATTGAGGTCTACCTGGGTTTTCGCATGGGCACCATGGCCTCCATGCCTCCGGTCTGGTTCGAGCCTGCGCAATTCTGGAAAAGAAACCCGCAGTGGCGCTGCCGGGATCGGGAGGGTCACACCATTGTCCGGCTGAGTATGGCCTACAGCCAGGTGAGACGGTTCTACCTGGACCTGCTGGCGGAGTTGGCGGGCTATGGGGTCAAGGGGGTGCAGTTGATCTATACTCGCCGGCCTCCTTTCGTATTGTTCGAGCCGCCGGTGGTCCAAGACTTCCAGAAGGCTTACGGGATCGATCCCCGCCGGCTCCCCGAACCGGCCCGACATCGGCGGGGGGACCCACCGGCGGCCGACGAGCGCTTGGAGAGGCACTGGGCAACCTATGTCACCACGTTCATGCGGGAATTGCGCCACAGGTTGGACCGGCAGCGCCTCCGGGGGCCTCGGATCGAAGTGCTGGCCAACGTGGGCTACGACGCTGCCTGGAATCGCCACGCCGCCCTGGATCTGGAGACCTGGACTCGAGAAGGCCTGGTGGATATCCTCTGCGTCTATACCGGAGGGGACGGGTCTCAGCGAGTGGATTACGATTACTTCCAGGAGATCACCCGGGGAACCCGAAGCGTCTTCTTCGAAGACATCACTCCACGCAACCTGCCCGGCAGCCAGTATGCCCGGCAGGCACGCAAGGCCTATGACGGGGGAGCCGCCGGGCTGGCCTTCTGGGACAGCGGCGGCCGAATTGTCCGCAAGACCCAATGGCACACCGTCAGGCGTCTTGGCCATCGGCAGGATCTGAAGGCAATGGCTCGCCAGCCGCAAGGGTATTGCATCCATCCGCTCCAGCTGATTGACGGTTGGAGCGTGGAGTTACGGTACCGGTAGTGTGAAGCGCCGGAAGGGAGGTGGATCCAATGCCGGCTGGGACTCTCAATCGGCGGTCGCGGGCTCCAAGGGTGCCGGGCCGCCGCATCGCTCCCGATTCGGACCACCGGGCAGGGGATCGAAAGCCTGGAACAGGACGCCTGCCGAAAGGAAGGATGCAGGCCGCGGCCGTCATTGCCAACGGCCTGACCGCCGGCCTGAAGCCGAGGGAAATCCTCGGGGTCATCCGGGAACAGACCCGAGCGATCGTCGGTGGTGACTTTTGGGCTTTGGCCCGGCTCGATCGCGAAGGCCAGTCCTGGGAAGTGACGACAGCGCGGGTCCAATCCGATGCCGGTCCCGAGTCCGGGGGACGGTTTCCTATAGACGATCCGTTGCTGGCGCCCGTCCTCGAATTTCCCGGAGTGCCTTTTTTCGGGCAGCGAATTGCGAGTCCCGGAGCGAGTAAGCGTGACCGCCCCTTTCCGGCGGAGGCTCGTTTCCATACTCTGCTGCCTCTAATGACCCGGGGCCGCCTGGCGGGCGCCCTGGTGCTGGGACATTCGACGGGCGCCTCCCTGCAGCAGTCCGATCGGGACTTTCTGAGTCTGGTGGCCGATCAGGCGGCTCTGGCTCTGGAAAACACTCATCTCCGCCAGCAGGTGGAATTGGAGCACCAGCTGAAGCGGCTCACGGTCACCGACGATCTGACGGGTCTCTACAACCAGCGGGATCTGTTCGAGCACCTGCCGGTGGAAATGGAACGGGCCCACCGGTCCGGCAGCGCCTGCTCGCTGTGTCTGTTCGACCTGGACCGGTTCAAGGAGTACAACGATACCCATGGCCACTTGGCGGGGGACCGCTTGCTTCGAACAGTGGGCGCCGTCGTATCCCGGACCATTCGCGCCAGGACGGACCGGGCATTTCGCTATGGAGGAGACGAGTTTGTGCTACTCCTGCCCCACACCAGACGTGCGGAAGCCCAGGTCCTGGTGGTTCGGCTCCGCCGCGCCCTTTCCCGGGCTCTGGCCGGGGCGGTCGGTTTCAGCGCAGGCATCGCGGAGTACTCCCCGGGGATGAAGAGCAGGGAATTCATCGAAGCCGCCGACCGGCTCATGTACCGGGCCAAGCGCAAGGGCGGCAACCGCCTGGAATTCGGAATTGCAAAGCGGCGGAGATCGGCGTAAATGGCCATGAAGGGACAAAAATTCCTGGAGTTGGTCGCCCTGGTGGATCGGCTGCGGGGTCCCGACGGTTGTCCCTGGGACCGAGAGCAGACCTTCGATACCCTCAAGCCCCTCCTGCTGGAGGAAGCCTATGAGACCCTGGAGGCGATGGACAGCGGCGACCGGGCGTCCTTTTGCAGCGAGTTGGGGGATCTGTTGTTCCAGGTGGCCTTTCTGTCCCAGATGGCGGAATCGGAAGGCGCCTTCGACATCGACCAGGTAGCGGATGGGGTCGTCGAAAAGATGGTGAGGCGCCATCCCCACGTGTTCGGCGACGCCAAGGCGGAAAGCGCCGAAGGAGTCTTGCATCAGTGGGAGGACATCAAGCGCCAGGAACGCTCCGGAGATTCAGCCGGCGAAAACTCGGAGACCTCGATCCTGGACCATCTGCCACGGCTGCCGGCTCTCCTGACCGCGCTCAAGATCACCGGCAAGGCCTCCCGGGTGGGTTTTGACTGGTCTCGCATTGAAGGGGTGGTCGAAAAGCTGGAGGAGGAGATCGGGGAACTCAGGCAGGCTCTGGATTCGCCCCCGACTGCAAGGCGGGAGCGAATCGAGGAGGAGGTCGGGGACCTGCTCTTTGCGGCGGTCAATATCGCCCGCTTTCTGGACATTGATCCCGAAACGGCTTTGCGGAAGTCCAACCGGAAGTTCGTCAGGCGATTTCAGTTCATGGAGACCGCTCTGCGGCGAGCGGGTAAAGACCTGGGGGACAGCACCCCGGAAGATATGGAACAGCTCTGGGGGCAGGCCAAGAAGGCCCTGTGACGCCTTCCCGGCCCTGAGGCTACCGGCCTTTGCGGCCGCCAGAGCCGGGTAGCCGGCGGCGCCGTCGATCCAATGGGCGTGGCCTATCCCCCGGCAATGGCCGGAATGATCGACAACTCGTCCTTTTCTGTGACCGGGGTCTGGAGATTCTCCAGAAAGCGAATGTCCTCTTCGTTGAGGAAGATATTGACGAAGCGCCGGACCTTCCCCTCGGATTCGCAGATGCGGTCCTTGAGGCCGGGGTATTGCCGGTCGATGTCTTCGATGATCTCCAGCACCGATCCGCCCGTCCCGGTGATCACTTCCTGACCTCCGGTGAGCGTTCTCAGTTGAACGGGAATACGCACGGATGTGGGCATGAAGCCTCCTCTCTTGGTGAGTCCGATGAAACGACGGCTGCCATCATTGTGCCATGGGTTTCGGTGTTCCGACCGAGGTTCCTGGGCCCTGGCCGGAAGTTCTACTGCTTTCCTTCCAGCATCCCTCGAGCCAGCAGCAGCTCTGCGTTGAGGATGGCGGCTCCCGCCGCCCCTCGTATGGTGTTGTGCCCCAGCAGGTCGAACTTGAAGTCCAGGATGGGACAGGGGCGGATGCGTCCCACCACCGTTGCCATTCCCTTTTCCAGGGTTCGGTCCAGGCGGGGCTGGGGCCGGTCCGGTTCTTCCAGGCAGACCACCGGCCTGCGGGGTGCGCTGGGCAGATTCAATTCCTGGGGGAGGGATCGGAATGAGGCCAGGGCTTCCACAAGCTCACCGCGGGAGGGACGCTGCCGGAAGCTTGCCGAGACGGCTTCCAGGTGCCCGTCCTGCACGTTCACCCGGTGGCACTGGGCGCTGATTCGGAACTCCGCCCGGTCGACTCTGCCCTCCTTGCATTGTCCCAGGATTTTCAGAGGTTCGGTCTCCACCTTCTCCTCTTCTCCCTCGATGTAGGGAAGCACGTTGTCGGTCACGTCCAGACTGGACACTCCCGGATAACCTGCGCCCGAGAGCGCCTGCATGGTCACCACGCTGACCCTCTCCAGGCCGAAGGCCCGGTGCAGCGGCGCCAGCGCCAGAACCAGGGCAATGGTGGTGCAGTTGGGATTGGTGACAATGAATCCCGAGGACCGGGTGCGCTCTTGCTGCAGGGGAATCAGTTCCAGGTGGTCGGGGTTGATCTCGGGGACCAGCAGAGGCACATCCTCGTCCATGCGGTGGTTTTTGGAGTTGCTGACCACCGGATAGCCGGCTCGGGCAAAATCGCTCTCCACCACTCCGGCAATCGAGGAGGGCAGGCCGGAAAAGACGAAGTCGACCTCCAGCCCGGGGCGGCAGGGGCTGAGGATTCGGTCTCTCGCATACTCCGGCATGGGCTCCGGGACCTTCCAGGAGCAGGCCCGCTGAAAAGGCTTGCCCACTGAACGGCCTGAAGCCGCAACCGCTCCCAGCTCGAACCAGGGATGGTCCTCCAGCAACTGAATGAAACGCTGGCCGACGGTGCCGGTGGCTCCCAGAACCCCCGCCCGCAATTTCCTGGTCATTGCCTGACTCCGGTGTTCAACTCCTTCATTCCCTGTTGCTCTCCCGCGCCATGGGGGCACGCCCCCGAATTCCAGCCCCGGCCCGGAACTCCTCCCATCACAGTTGCTCCAGGGCCGAGAGGCAGCGATCGATATCGTCCTCGGTGTTGAAGTAACCGGGGCTGATTCGGACGGCCCCCTCGGGCGCCGTGCCCAGCTGCCGGTGAAGATAGGGGGCACAGTGCAGGCCGGGCCGGACGGCGATTTCGAAGGAGTTGTCCAGGATCATTCCCACCTCCGAGGCGGTGTAACCCTCCCGGTTGAACGCCAGCGAACCCACCCGGCGGTGCGTGTCCAGGGAGCCGTAGAGACAGATCTTGGGGTTGTCCCTGAGGGATTCGGTCAATCGAGCCAGCAAACGCTGCTCGTGGCCGCGGATCCTGTCGAGGCCCTCGCCGGTCACAAAGCGCAGGCCGGCTCTCAGCCCCGCCACACCCAGGGTGTTGGGGGTCCCCCCTTCCAGAAGGTGGGGAAGGCTGCGGGGCTGCAGGGGGGCTTCCGAATCGAAACCGGTACCGCCTTCCCGCCAGGGGAGCGGCTCGACCCGGTGGCCCACCAACAGAACGCCGATTCCGGGCGGACCGAACAGGGCCTTGTGGCCCGGAAAAGCCAGCAGATCGATCCGCATGGCCTGCATGTCGATGGGAACGATTCCGGCTGTCTGGGCCGCATCCACCAGAAACAGCGCCTCGTGCCGGCGGCAGATCCTGCCGATTTCGGCAATGGGTTGCAGGGTTCCCAGGACGTTGGAGGCGTGCAGCAGGACCACCAGCCGGGTTTGCGAGGTCAGGGCTCTGCCAAAGTCTTCCGGATCGACGAACCCCTGCTGAGAGAAAGGCAACTGGGTCAGCCTGATGCTGCCGTCGCTTTCCAGCTGTCTCAAGGGGCGGGAGACCGAATTGTGTTCCAGCAGGCTGGTGACCACGTGGTCTCCAGGGCGAAGCACTCCCTTGATAGCCATGTTGAGGGAGTCGGTGCCGTTGAGGGTGAAAATCACCCGGCGATGGTCGTCCAGTCCAAAAAAGCGGGCCAGCAGGTTGCGGGTGTCGTCCAAGGTTTTTTCCACCCGGACTGCCCACTGGTGTCCCCCTCTGCCGGGATTGGCCCCATCGCGGCGCAAGTAGTCCTGCAATTCCCGGTAGACGGCCTCCGGTTTGGGAAAGCTGGTGGCTGCGTTGTCCAGATAGATCATGGTGGGTGGCGGCTGCCGGCTATCTCCCGGTTTTGCCCTGGCGGGGGCGCGGTCGCGGCATCCTGGGGACGGTCTCTTGCGCCTCGGTTGGGATCTCAGTTTCCGATGTACCTGGAATAGAGTGAACGGGCCTCCTGGGAGTCCCGGGTGCCCTTGACAATGCTCCGGCCGTCCGGAAAGACGGCTATTTCAATCTCCTTCAGCCGGAACCTGAGCAGAAACCGATTGTAGGAAACGCTGCCCAGAGGTTCCAGGCGGCGGCTCAGTTGGGGGAAATCCAGGTGTTTCCCCGGGGCCTGACTGATCTGAACCGAGTCTCGCCCGCAGAGAACGGTGGCCAGGGACTCCCGCTCCCCCTCCAGGAAGTCGTAGCGGCCCAGATGGCAGGCCGGGCAATCCCCGCCGGTACGGCTGCTTTCGATCTCCAGGCGCCGCCAGCTGTTCCGCCAGACATCCAGGCTGACCAGGTTCCGGTTGACGCGCTCCAACCGTCCAGTCAGGATCTTCAAGGCTTCGGCCACCTGCAGGGAGGCCACCAGGTTGACGGCCGGCGCCAGCACGCCCGCCGTATCGCAGGTGGGCGTGGTTCCAGGCGGTGGCGGGGACTCAAAGACACAACGCAGGCAGGGCGTCCGGCCGGGAACAATGGTCATGGTCAGGCCCTCGCTTCCTACCGCGGCCCCGTAAATCCAGGGGATTCGCCGCTTATGAGAGACGTCGTTCAGCAGGAAGCGAGCCTCGAAGTTGTCGGTGCCGTCGAGAATGCAGTCCGCATCCTCCAACAGGGATTCGGCGTTGCGATAGTTGAGGTCCTCCACCCGGGCCTCCACGGCAACCGAGGAGTTGATGGCCTGCAGGCGCCGTGTGGCGGCCACCGCCTTGGGGAGGCCTTCCCGAACGTCCTCCTCCGTGAACAGGGTTTGCCGCTGCAGGTTGCTTTCCTCGATGAAGTCCCGGTCGATCAGGCGGAGGCTTCCGACCCCCGCACGGGTCAATGCCTCGGCCTGCACCGTTCCCAGAGCTCCGCAGCCCACGATGACCACCCGGCTGCCAAGCAGGCGCTCCTGTCCGGCTGTGCCAATTTCCGCAAAGAGGATCTGGCGGGAGTAACGGGTTGGAAGATCCGACATGAACGTTTCTCTGAGGGGCGGGACCTCCCGGAAAACAGGCCGGCGCGCCCGACCCTGACCAATGCCGGAAGGTGCTTGAAGGCCGGACTGCTTTCAGCCGACAGCCGACACCTTCGGGAGGGTTTCTTCGAACTCGCTCAGCCTGGCCGGAATGACCGCGGGCTCGGTCAGACGCCCCTGGACGGCCTCCTGGGTCTTCAGTCCGTTCCCGGTAATGGAAATCACCGTAAGGTCGTCGCTGCTGATTCTGCCTTGTCCAATCAGCTTGCGGGTGACGGCCACGGTGACCCCGCCGGCCGTTTCGGTGAAAATGCCTTCTTCCTCGGCCAGGAGCTGGATGCCGTCCACCACCTCCTCGTCGCTGACGTCCTCTCCCCAGCCGCCGCTTTCCAGCATGGTCTTGAGAGCGTAATAGCCATCGGCAGGATTCCCGATGGCAATGGACTTGGCGATGCTGTCGGGCTTCACCGGCTTGATGAAATCCCGGCCGGTCTTGACGGCGGTGGTGATGGGTGAGCAGCCGGTGGCCTGAGCCCCGAAGATCCGACAACGGCTGTCGGGAATCAGATCCAGCTTGTGCATTTCAGTGAAAGCCTTGCGGATCTTGGTAATGAGCGATCCTCCCGCCATGGGGACCACGATGCAGTCGGGTGTCCTCCATCCGAGTTGTTCCGCGACCTCCAGGCCAAAGCTTTTGGATCCCTCCGCATAGAAGGGGCGAAGGTTGATGTTGACGAAGCCCCACCGATACTTCCCCACGATCTCGCTGCACAGCCGATTCACGTCATCGTAGTTCCCATCGATCTTAATGACGTTGTTCTTGTAGATCAGCGTGCCCAGAACCTTGCCCATCTCGAGGTCGGCCGGGATGAACACGTAGCTGTTGAGTCCCACGCTGGCGGCGTTGGCGGCCACGGCGTTGGCGAGGTTTCCGGTCGAGGCGCAACCCACCGTGTCGAAGCCGAATTCCAGGGCCTTGGAGAGGGCCACGGCCACCACCCGATCCTTGAAGGACAGGGTTGGAGCGCAGACGCTGTCATTCTTGATATAGAGATTCTTCAGACCCAGCCTTCCGGCCAGGTTTTCCGCCCGGACCAGCGGCGTGAAGCCGGCCTGGGATCCCACTCGGGCTTCTCCGTCCAGCGGCAGCAGTTCAGCGTAGCGCCACATGTTGGGAGCTCTTTTCTGGATGACTTCGCGCCGCAGCAGCGGCCGGATGGCCTCATAGTCGTAGACCACCTCCAGCGGACCGAAGCAGAACTCACAGACCGACAAGGGTTCCTTGGGGTAGGACTGTCCACACTCCCGGCATTGCAGGCCGTTCACAAAAGACATAACAATCCTCGCTGGCAGCACTGAAGCCGCACAACTATGCGGGTCGCTGCATACATGATGAAAAGCAGTTTGTCTTCAATACCTTATGGGCCAAAAAAAGCCCCTTCGATAAGAAGAGGCGGGTATCGGCTCTATTCTTATCTTTCAGAAACTTGGTTCTGTCGGAGTTGGCACCTTCCCTGGAAGGGGGGTTGCCGTGGCTTCACAGGGCCAGTCCCTCAGCCACTCTGGATAAGAACGTTATTCAATTGTCGGAAAGGATTATAGTAGGGCGGAGCCGAATGTCAAGGAGTGAACCCGTGATTCCGGCTGGGGGCTGCGCTATCGAGCACAGTTTTCCAACAATTCAACGACGTCCCCTGTCTCCTGTCCCTTATTCGGCCCTCTCGACCCTCCTGCAAGAACTCTGGTGAGAAAACGGGTTATGCCGTAGAATTTAGGGAAGTTTCATGCTGTTTGACATAGTGTACCCTGCTTGGCAGAAAAGTGTGCGGCTGACGAAGGGAGACAGACGATGCGATTGACACCACCACTCTACATCGGGGGCCGTCGATGGGCGGCAGCCGTCATTCTGGTTCTGGCCGGCGCCTCCCTGTCGGGAGCCCAGACCAAGGGCGGCCGCATCCAGGGGTACGTGTTCGATCAGACGCAAGCCGTCATACCGGGCGTTACCGTGACCGCCACCGACCAGGAACGGGATGTGGAGCGAAAAACCGTCACCTCGGCGCTGGGCGAGTATGTCTTCAGCCACGTGATGCCGGGGCTCTACACGCTGCGTTTCGAGGCGGAGGGCTTTGTCCCCTACCTGGCCGAGAACTTCGAGGTCCGCGTGGGAGAGACCGCGGCTTTTTCGCCGGAGTTGACGTTGGGCACGGCCACCAAGAGCATCGTGGTATCAGCGGTCAGCGAGCGCCCGGCGATCGACACCCATCAGACGGCGCAGGCCGACTATATCGACTCGGTCCGCATCGAGAACCTCCCCATCAACCGCCGGGACTACCTGGATCTGGCTCTGCTGACCCCGGGAGTGGTCAGCACGAACGATATGGTCGATGACCGGGACGGCCGAATCGTGGTCACTCCCCATTCCGGGCTGGGCATTGGGGGGGGCAGCGGGCGAAACAATACCTTCATGCTGGACGGTTTGAACAACGTCTTCGACACGGGAGCGGTCCGCTCCACCATCACCCAGGCGGCGGTGCAGGAGTTCCAGGTGAACCGAAACACGTTTTCGGCCGAGCTGGGCGGCGCGCCCGGCGGCGCCATCAACATCGTCACCAAGGGCGGCACCAGCCAGTTGCATGGAAGCCTGTTCGGACTGCTCCGCAACCGCCACGTCCAGGCCCGCAACTACTTCGATCCGGAAAAATCGGCCTACACCCGAGCGCAGAGCGGGGCCTCGATCGGCGGACCGCTGGGACGGGAGGGGACGTTCTTCTACGGCGCCTACGAGCGTCTGGACCGCCACGAATCGGTCTTCGTTCCCCTGCTGCGGGACGACTCGTTCCTGTACGAGCTGACACCCTCGCAGCAGGGTTTGATGGCGGGCCTGGGCACGACGGGGCTGATCCCGGGGCCGCTGTTGGACGAGTTCGCGGCTGCTCTGACGCCGGGAAACTATCCCCACCTCGTCTCCTTGTTCGAGCAGAACAGCGGGGTCTTTCCGTTCGGGGAGGAACGCCAGCAGTTCCTGGGGCGTGTGGACCACACGGTGGGGGATGGACACACGCTGTTCACGCGGGTCAACTGGACCGGCTTGGACAGCGAGAATACCCAGTTCGGATCGCTGGTCTCCTACAGCCGCGGCCGGAATATCCACACCAACGATTTCGGGGTGGCATTGGGCAATACGCTGCTGATCAACCCGGAGCTGGCCAGCGAAACCCTCCTGGGATTCAACTATCACGACTCCGGCGTGTATCCGACCGACCCCTACGGTCCGTCGATCGACATCAACGGATTCGGCCTGTTCGGACGGGACCTGATCATGCCGACCCGCATCGTGGAACGGGCCGGCCAGGTGCGGCAGAATTTCACCCGAAATTCCGGCCCGCATACCTACAAGTTCGGCGTCGACGCCGGGGGCTCGCGTTTCAGCATCAGATCGGAAACCTTTTTCGGAGGGCGCTTTCAGTTCGGCGAGGCGGTGCCTCTGGCCCTTATAGTCGACAACGGCATCGGCGCAGGAGCGTCTCAGTTGCTGCAGGGCGCTCTGACGGCGTTCGGACAGCCCCGGCTTGCCGCCGCGCTAGACGAACCCATCTCATCCCTGCAGGCCTATGCCCTGGGGCTGCCGCTGATTTATCAGCAGGGCTTCGGCAGTCCCTACTGGATCGGATGGAAGAACTATCTCAACTTCTTCGCCGAAGCCTCCTGGCGCCTGAGGCCCAATCTGCAACTGACGCTGGGCGGCCGTCACGAGTTCGAGGTCAAGACGCGGTTCCCGACCGACAAGAACAACTTTGCGCCCAGGCTGGGATTCGCCTGGAGCCCCGGTCCGCGTGTGGTCGTACGCGGAGGCTTCGGCATCTACTACGCCAGGATCGAAAGCCAGATCACCTACATCAGGGACCTGCTGGGAGAGGCGGGCGATATCTTCCAGGTATTCGTCCCGCTGACCGGGTTATCCGGGATCAACAGTGCGTTGACCGGCGATCTGCTCACCTCGGCGGAGATCTACCAAACCGCCCTGCAGCGGGGCATCCTGGGGACCCGTTCCATCACGCCTCAGGACCTGGCCATCCACGGGATCGATCCGGGACCGGGGCTTCCGTTGCGGGTGCAGTTCGATGTGGCCGACGACACGGTCAATCCCTATTCCCAGCAGGCCAGTCTCGAAATACAGCGAGAGGTGGCCGACGGCTACACCGTCTCGCTGGGATACAACTTCAACCGCGGCGTCCACATTATTCGTCCCCTGGACACCAACCTCTACCAGGCGGGAACCAACGAGCTGGGACGCCCGATCGTGGGCTTTCACAATCCGCTGGTGTTGCAGAACAACATCTACGGCAGTTGGGCCAATTCCTCCTACCATGCCTTTATGGCCCAGTTCCGGAAACGCTTCTTCGATGGATTCACCCTCTCGGCCCACTACACCTGGAGCAAGACCATGGACGAGAACACCGACTACAACTCTTCGTTCCAGCCGCACTTGCAGTGGGACGCCAAGGCCGAGTGGGCCTTGTCTTCCTTCCACCGGAAACACAACTTCGTCGCCTACACCGTGGTGGATCTCCCCTGGCGATCGGGCACCGGGGGCGGATTCGGTCACGCCCTCATCCGCGACTTCACGGTCTCGGCCATTGCGAGCGCGCGCTCGGGGGCTCCCTTCAACCTCAACTCGGGCTTCGACACCGTGGGCGACCGCCACAACGACACTCACCGCCCCTGGGGCGTGGGCCGCAACATCGGCATGGGCCCCGACTTTTTCTCTTTCGATCTCCGACTGAACAGGGAGATTCCGCTGACCGAGACCTGGACTCTGGGGCTGATCGCCGAGGCCTTCAATCTGTTCAACCGAACCAACTTCAAGCACATCAACAGCACGGTCGGCGACGTGAGTATCGACGAACTTCCTTCCCGGCTGGTGGGCCGCCGGGGACCGGTCACCGAGCCCTTCTCCTTCACGGCGGCCTTCGATCCGAGACAGTTCCAGTTGTCGCTGCGTTTGAATTTTTAGCGGCGTGCAGACGTTCGAAGCCCAAAAGCTCGCCGCTGAAATCTGGGAGCGCATAGAGTCCTCAAAGTCTCAGTAACCGCCCCCTCCTGCTTCCGCAATTTCCCTTTATTCAACTATCCTCGGCTGGCCTCGCCCCCGCCTCCTCACCGCCCCCGCTTCAGGTCTTGCCGTAGCAGGCGGTCGACCAGCCGCTCCAGGAACTCGTCGGTTTGGATCGACATGGCCACCCGGCTGTTGGGCGGCCGGCTTTCGTCGATGACCGTAAATCCCTCGGCAGTGGTGCGGACGTGGGCGGCGCGGGTGCGGAACAGCTCCGGCCACAGCACCATGCCGATGGGGACGGGGTCGAACAGGATGGGTGTTTCCCGCCCCCAGAGCCGGTAGAGAGCCTGAAGCGCATCGGTGAGCGGCGAGCGGTGGGACCAGAGGGCCTGGCGTTGTTCGACCTTCAACTCCACGAAAGCCGTGACGTCCAGGCCGGCGTAGGTGATCGGGGTCGT
Source organism: Candidatus Versatilivorator sp. (assembly GCA_965207735.1). Classification (GTDB taxonomy): domain Bacteria; phylum Acidobacteriota; class Terriglobia; order Versatilivoradales; family Versatilivoraceae; genus Versatilivorator. Next base: position 361,665 of record OZ242296.1, read on the forward strand.
CGAGGAAGACAGGATGCGGGCGGCGGGGATATCGGCCCGCACGTTCCACTCGGCCGAAGGAACGGGGCTGCCCCCATATCCCAGGTAGAAGGAACCGAACATGGAGTAGACCCTTTTGACCAGTTGCAGCACCTCCGGGTCTTTTTGAAGGAGGTCGGCCAGGTTGGATACCGGACCGACCGATATCAGGGTGATCTGCCCGGGGTGCCGGCGCAATTGGTTCGCGATGAAGTCCGCCGCCGGCGTATCGATGGGCTTGACCGTCGAAAAACCCTCTGCCCAGGAAAACTGCCTGGGGTGGGGCCCGGTGATTTGCGGATGACCCACCACCAGGGGGGTAGGCCTTCCCAGGGCCACCGGGATCTCCTCGCGCCCGGCTTCATAGAGGAGACGACAGGCCAGCCGGCCTCTCTCGTCGGTTCGGCCGTGTCCCAGGGTGATCCCCACGATCTCCAGTTCCGGACTGGCCAGCAACAGCGCCAGGGCAAAGGCGTCGTCGACGTCCGAGCCCAGGTCGGAGTCCAGGATGACCTTGTGGCGCTCGGCCCGGGCCGCGGATTGAAAGGTCATGGCGAAGAGTGCGAGAAACATGAACGCCAGAGCTGGAGGGATTCGAGCGGTCAACAGCAGTTCCTTTTCTCCTCGCCGTCGCCTGGCTGCCGGGGCAGGCCATCCACTGCCGACGGGCTAGTTGAAAGGCCAGAGGCGGGGGATCAGCAGGGTGGCCGCCAGCCAGCTGATGAGGCTCAGCCATGCTCCCACCTTGAAGTAATCGGTAAACCGATACCCCCCCGGGCCGTACACCATGGTGTTGGTCTGATACCCGATTGGCGTCAGGAAACTGCAGGAGGCGGCAAAAGCCACGCAAAAGGCGAAGGGCCGGGGATCCCAACCGCCCTGATGGGCGATGGAGATGGCGATGGGAGTCAACAGGGCGGCGGTGGCATTGTTGGACATGAGCTCGGTCAAACCCATGGTCAACAGGTAGAGCACGGCGATCAACGCCACCGGACCCAGGGTGCCGGACCACCCCACCAGGCTGTCGGCTATGGCGTTGGCCGTACCGGTTTTTTCCATGGCCGTTCCCAGGGCGAGAGTTCCCCCGATCAGGATGACAATGCGCCAGTCCACCGCAAGGTAGGCCTGCCGGAGGGTGATGCAGCGCGTAAGGACCATCAGCACGGCGCCGAACAGAGCCGCTAATTCGATGGGTAGCCGCTGTGAGGCCGCGGCGGCAATCACCCCCAGAAAGATGAGGACCGCGACGGGAAGCTTGCTGAAACGGAAATCGGAGCCTTGAGACTCCTCCAGGATCAGCATGAAATCGGAGTCCTGCCTCAAATTGCCCAGAATTTGCTTGCGCACCTGGACCAGCAGCATGTCCCCCACCCGCAAGCGTACCCGCCCCAGTTTGTCCCGGATCTGGCTTCCGTGTCTCCGGATCGCCAGGGCCGTGGCCTGGTAGCGCTGGCGGAAGTTGGCTTCCTTCAGCGTCAGGCCGATCAGGGACGATTCAGGTGAAATGACGGCCTCGGCCAAGGTGATGTCTTCCGATTTCAGGTCGCGGTCACTCAGCTTGACGTCGGCCAGGATGTCGACTCCTTCGGTGTCGCGGACCTTCAGGATATTGTCCAGGTTCCCCTTCACGATCAGGATGTCTCCGCCCTTGAGCCGGATGTCCTGCAGGAACAACCCGAGCTTCTCGCGGCCGCGCTGGATTTCCAGGACCTCGATGTCCAGCTGTTGGCTGAATTCGGTCTCTCTCAGCGACTTGTCCAGCAGCGGCGAATCCTCCCGAATCAGCAGCTCCGTCAGGTACTCGCGGAGCCGGTATCCCTCGGTGAGACTGGCTTCGGTAGGCCGATAGGGGAGCTTTCTCTGTCCGATGGCCAGCATATAGACGGCGCCCAGACCCAGCAGGACCAGGCCCAGGCCACTGAACTCGAACATCTGGAAGGGAGGTCGCTCCCGGGCAGCGTAGATGGTGCCGACGATGATATTGGTCGAGGTGCCGATATAGGTGCAGGCCCCTCCCAGGATGGCCGCGTAGGAGAGCGGAAGCAGCATTTTGGAGGGGCTCAGCTTCTTCTCACGGGCGATATTCAGGACCAGGGGAATAAACATGGCCACGGCCGCCGTGTTGCTGATGAAGGCGGAAAGCAGGGCGATGACCGGGATAATCACGGCCAACTGGGTGAACTCGGAGGATCCGCCCAGCGCCGAGACTTTCTGTCCCAGCCTGGCCACCGCCCCGGTTCGGATCAAGCCGGCGCTCAGAACCAGCATGGCCGCCACCGTGACCGGGGCCGGATGGCTGAAGCCCGAGAAGCCCTCGGCGGGGGTCAGCACCCCGGTGAGTATCAACAGCCCCACCACCAGCAGAGCCGTCAGGTCTATGGGAAACAGCTCGGTTACGAAAAGGACCAGGGCCAGCAACAGGATGGCTGAGACAATCAACATCTCCACGGTGATTCTCTCCGAGTCAGGGTCCGGGCAGGTTCTCCCGGTTGGGGGGCAACGTTCTCGGCAGGCTGGCCAAGGCCCGTTGTGGCCTCGCGGTCTGCGCAGGTCGCCTGTGCCGCCGGCTGCCGCACCGGTCTACGGCCCAACGGTTTTACCGAAGCGGCAATCGGCATGGGGCCGCAATTTCGGCGTTATAATGCCACCATGGTCCGGAAATTGCTAATTTGCATGGTTCTTGCTTTAGCCTGGGGGAAAGCCGGGATAGGGACGGCATTGGAGGTCCAGGCACCTGTCCGCCTGGATGCGATTCTGAAGCGGGTGATCGACAACCAGATGGAGAACGATCGAGCCCGCTACCGCTATGTGTACGAGGAAAAGGCGGTGGTGGACCGCTACGACTCCACCGGGAACATCGAGGAATCGGTTTCCAGGACCTATACCTGGATTCACACCGAGTTGGAGTCCTTCTCCAAGCTGACTTCCATTAATGGCGCTCGTTACGATCGGCAGTATCTTCAAGCCCAGGACAGAGCCATCCAGCGGTCCATCTCCGGTGCCCAGCGGCTCTCTCCCCGAAAACGGAAGGCAAGAATCGCCAGAACCCGGCGGGAACGGGACGGGCAAATGCAGACTGAGATCTTTCGGAACCTGTTGGCGGCCTTTCGCTTTACCATGACGGGCAGGGGAAACGTGAACGGGTGGGAGACCCTGGTGCTGGACTTCGAGCCGAGAGCGGGCTTCGAGCCGCCCTCGGCCCGTTCCGCCTTTCTGAGGAGTCTGAGCGGGAAGCTCTGGATTACCCGGGAGTCCCACCAGCCGATCCGTTTGACGGGGAGGCTCGGGGAGGACGTCCGATTCGTGGGAGGATTGTTCGGCAGTCTCAAGAAAGGCGCCACCATCACCCTGGATCAGGCCGATATCGGCAACGGCCTATGGCTCCCCACCTTTACCACGGTCACCTACCGGCGGAGCCTACTCTTCAAAGGCGCCCACCGCAGGGAAACCAGCCTGTTTCGCGACTACCGCCTGAATCCCGAATCCCGGCCCACCGATCAGGTCCAGGTCGAGAGCCTGGACTGAGACAGAACACCAGGGCCCGGTTGGGCAGCCTGTGCGTCCCTTGACAGGCCGGCGGACCAGCGCATATTCTCCCGGCTGCAGTTCCGGACCAAGATGCCGCAGTTCCGGACTAAGCCAATCGATCCGCTCGGGGTACCGTGAGCCACAATCTCTACAACTCTTTACAGGAATTCAGCCTGGGGAACGGCCGCAGCGGGCGTTTCTATTCGCTGCCTCAGTTGGAACGGCAGGGGATCGGAGCCATCTCCCGGCTTCCGGTCAGCCTCCGAATCGTCCTGGAATCCCTGCTCCGCAACTTTGACGGCAACAGGATCACCGAGGAGAACATTCAGGCCCTGGCCAACTGGAAGGCCGGCGCGCCACGCACCGAAGAAATCCCCTTCGTGGTGGCCCGCATCGTGCTCCAGGACTTCACCGGCGTCCCGCTGCTGGTGGATCTTGCCGCCATGAGATCCGCGGTGGCCCGCATGGGCGGGGAGCCCAAACGGGTCGAACCCCTGGTCCCGGTGGACCTGGTGGTGGACCACTCCATACAGGTGGACTACTCCGGAAGCCCCCAGGCCCTGCGGCTGAACATGGAGATGGAATTCCGGCGCAACCGGGCTCGCTACCAGTTCCTGAAGTGGGGAATGCAGGCGTTCGACCAGTTCAGAGTCATTCCGCCGGGGATAGGAATCGTCCATCAGGTCAACCTGGAATATCTGGCCCAGGGGGTCGTGGAAAAAGAAGGGGTTTACTACCCGGATACCCTGGTAGGCACCGATTCCCACACCACCATGATCAACGGGTTGGGGATCCTGGGTTGGGGGGTTGGGGGGATCGAGGCCGAAGCCGGGATGCTGGGGCAGCCCGTCTACTTCCTGACCCCGGACGTGGTCGGGGTTCACCTGACCGGACGTCTCCGCGAGGGAGTGACGGCCACCGACCTGGTCCTGAAATGCACCGAGATGCTGCGGAAGGCCAATGTGGTGGGAAAGTTCGTGGAATACTTCGGTGAAGGAGCGGCCTCCCTGCCTGTAACCGACCGGGCCACCATCGCCAACATGGCTCCCGAGTATGGGGCGACCATCGGGTTCTTCCCGGTGGATGAGGAGACCTGCAACTATCTCCAGGCCACCGGCAGGCGTTCCCAACAGGTGGAGGCATTTCGCAACTACTACAAGGCCCAGGGCCTCTTCGGCATTCCGCGCCAGGGAGACTGTGACTACAGCCGGGTGCTGGAGGTTGACCTGGGAGAGGTCCAATCCTCGGTGGCCGGTCCCAAGCGCCCCCAGGACCGCCTCGAGCTCGATCAGTTGAAGCCGACCTTCCTGGAACTGCTGAGCCGGCCTCTCAGCGAGGGTGGATTTGAGCTGAAACCCTCCGCATTGAAGAAGCGTTACCCGCTGGGACTTCCATCCGGTGCTTCTGTTGTGGGCCATGGCGATGTCTTGATCGCCGCCATCACTTCTTGCACCAACACCTCCAATCCGGGGGTGATGCTGGCGGCCGGACTGCTGGCCAGGAAAGCCGTCGAGAAGGGTTTGAACGTCCACCCCACCGTCAAGAGATCCCTGGCACCAGGGTCGCGAGTGGTCTCCCGCTATCTGGAAAAAACCGGGTTGCAGCCCTACCTGGACCGACTCGGCTTCAACCTGGTCGGCTACGGGTGCACCACCTGCATCGGCAATTCCGGTCCCCTGGATCCGGAGATCGAACGGGTGGTGACCGGCAACGACCTGGTTGCCGCCAGCGTCTTGAGCGGGAACCGCAACTTCGAAGCCAGGGTCCACCCCAACATCAAGGCCAATTTCCTGATGAGTCCCCCCCTGGTGGTCGCCTTTGCGCTTGCCGGGCGCATAGATATCGATCTGTCCTCCGAACCCATCGGACGGGGCAGTGACGGGGAGGAGGTCTACCTCAAGGACATCTGGCCCAGCCTGCAAGAGGTGAGCGATCTGATGGCGGCTGCCTTCGATCCCGAGACCTTTCGCCGGATGTACGGGGACTCCTCCGGTACCAACGGTGGGTGGCAGGAGATCCCGGCCACCCGGGGAGACCTTTTCGAGTGGGATCCGGATTCAACCTACATCCAGCAACCGCCCTTTTTCGAGAACTACTCCCCCGGAGCCGGGGAGGTGGAGGACATCAAGGGCGCCCGTCCGCTGGCGATTCTGGGGGACTCGGTGACTACCGACCACATCAGTCCGGCGGGGGCCATTGCACAGGCCTCTCCCGCCGGGGCCTATCTGCTGGAGAGTGGGGTTGAGGCCGGGGATTTCAACAGCTATGGGTCGCGCCGGGGAAATGACCGGGTCATGACCCGCGGCACTTTTGCCAACGTGCGCATCAAGAACCTGATGGTTCCCGGAGTCGAGGGAGGCGTTACCCGCTTCCAGCCGGACGGGACCCGGATGACCATCTACGAGGCGGCGCTGCGCTACCGGGAAAAGGGCACTCCCCTCATCGTTCTGGCCGGCCAGGAATACGGAACCGGGAGTTCTCGCGACTGGGCGGCCAAGGGGACCCGGCTGCTGGGCGTCCGGGCGGTGGTTGCCCGGAGCTTCGAGCGTATCCATCGCAGCAACCTGGTGGGGATGGGAGTGCTGCCTTGCCAATTCCAGGAGGGAACAGGTGCCGATTCACTCCGCCTGGATGGCAGCGAAGTCTTCGACCTGGTGGGAATCGAGCCCGAGATCCAACCCCGGCAACAGATCGATCTGGTGGTTCACCGCCGGGGAGGCCGGACCGACAGGGTCCCGGTTACGGTGCGCATCGATACGCCGGTGGAAGTGGAGTACTACCGCCACCAGGGCATCCTACCCTACGTGCTGAGTGGATTGATGAAGGCCTGAAATGGGCATCAACGCGATGGCGGCAGTTTCTGCTCAATCCTTTCGAAATCCGGAGGCACTTCAAGCTCGAAGATCCGGTTCGGTAGCCCGGGGTTGATCTTGATGTTGGACAGCAGAATGGTGAGGTGATCCTCGCTGGCCTCGATCAGGCGGGTCTGGATGGGGATCCAGTGCGTGTGGTCCACCCACAGCCGGATCTGTGAGAACAGGTTCTTCACGGCGGTGGACCTGGGGTTGAGTTCCAGCAGCGATGTCTGCCTGCCGTCGACTTGGTCCGTCTTGACGTGGCGAACGTCGTAGTCCCTGCGGATGCTGCGGCCGGATTGCCCGATCCAGAACAGGGGCAGCTGCGTCGTTGCCGATCCGTTGCCCGTGTCAATTACCTGGTAGCGTTTGATTCTGGGCTCCAAGATTCTCACTTTCCCTTTATCCAGAAGCAGGGTCCGGGAATCCGGTGGGTGGTAGTCCACCTTGAAGGTGCTTTTCCGGGAACTCTTCTTGTAAAAGAGCTTGCCGGTCTTCTCCGATACTTCGTCGATCACGACGATCTTTTTGGTCTGTTTCAGGTCCGCACTCAGTGTACTCAAGGTTCTGGACCTGGCATCCATTCTCGACAGGACATTGCTGGCCTCGACCGACAGGCTGCTTTGGGCCAGTCCCCGCATCGTTCCCGCGCAACCGATCGCCAGCAGGATTGCGAGCCCCGGCGCCATCTTGGTCAGGAATGGGGTTTCAGCTCTCATGTCGTTTCCTGGCCCGGCGATTCATCCAGGTGAGACCAACCGGGGATGGCAACGGAGTCGGCGGGCATTGAAAGGTTACGGGTCTCAGGATCTTCAAGCTGAACTGACTATTCGGGGTTGGGTCGGGTTGTGATCAGCCAAACGGAATGACCGACGGTCTCGCCGTTACCGCTGACAACAGGTTTGATGTCTTTAATGACGAACGGTTTGTTCAATATCTTCTCGATCCGGGTCCGGGCGGTGTGGGTTAGCCGGAATCCATCCTGACCGGGAAGGATCAGACCAGTGCTGATGAAGAATACCCACTGTCCCTGCTCAACCTGGGTATAAGAGATATCCTGCCGGCCGAAAGGTTCAGATGAAGTCGGTTTTGGGGCGGGCTGGTCGTGAAACACGCTGCCGGGCGTGAGGAATATGAAGAGCAGAATGGCGGCGCACATGACGTCGTATGGGAAGGTGCCGCGTTTGTACGACCACAGAACCACCGACCCCATTCCCTCGACGATTCGTCCCATCGATCTCCACCTTGCCGGCTTCCGGTGAGCCGACCTGCCACCATGGATCCTCCCCGCGCTGCCGGCTACCCCCGGGCAAACAGGCGGGGTTAGAGAGAAATGCGGTCCTCTGCCAGGTTCCACTCGCCGTCCTGCTGCTGAGACACGATCCTCCCGTCCCGCATCTCGATCAAACGGTTGGCGATGGTAGCGGCCTCCGGATTGTGGGTGATCATGAGGATGGTTTGACTCAAGGCGCGGTTCAGTTCCTGAATCATCTTCAGCACCACCATCGAATTCCGCGTGTCCAGGTTTCCGGTCGGTTCATCGGCCAGAAGGATCGCGGGCCTGTTGATGACGGCCCTGGCGATGGCCAGACGCTGCTGCTCCCCACCCGAGAGCTCGGAGGGCTTGTGATGGGTTTTCGTTTCCAGGCCCAGCAGGTTCAGGATCTCCTCCACATGTTCCCGGTTTCGGCTGCCGTTGCGATGAATCTCCTGAGCTATTTCCAGGTTGCCCTGAGCGCTCAGGGTGGGCAGCAGATTGAACCGCTGGAACACGAAACCGATCTTGCGGCGACGGATATCGGTGCGAACGGCGTCCTTGCCCGAGGAGACTTCCTCGCCGTCCACCAGGACCCTGCCGGAGGTGGGAGTGGCCAAGCCCCCCAACAGATGCAGCAAGGTGGATTTGCCGCACCCCGAAGGCCCCATGATGGCGATAAATTCTCCCTCCCGGACCTTGAGTGAGACCTCCCGGACAGCAGCGACCTCAATCTTGCCGGTCTTGAAAATCTTGGTGAGTTCTACGGCTTCCAGGATGGTCTTCATCGGAAAAGTCCTCTAAATGCGACGGCATTATAGCTTAGGGACTGCCAGTTCTGAAGGCGACAGGGAAAAATATCGGGAACGAAGTACTCCGAACGGAATTTCGCAAAAGGCTCTCTCCAAAATGAAGTTAAACGCGCCCCTCATTCCCTGCACGTTTCTCAAGAGTAGAATCCCCGGTGAGAAACGGGGGCTCGCGCCTACTCATAAGCCAGAGCCTCGATAGGATCCTGCCTGGCCGCGCGCAGGGCGGGATAGAGGGCTCCCAGGCCGGCGCTGAACAAGGCCAGGAACCCGGTGAAAAGGAGCCACCGCAAGGGGAGTTGGTGGTGGAGGGTCGGCATCAACCACTGGAAGAAAAGGCGGCCTCCAAAGGTCAATCCCAGTCCCAGCAGGAACCCCAGTCCCCCCAACACCAGGGCTTCCTTCAGGAAGAGGAGCGAGATATAGCCTTGGTTGGCTCCCAGTGACTTCAGAATGCCGATCTCGTGGGTCCGCTCGGTTGTGGCCGTGTACATGGAAAGGAAGATGATGAAGAATCCGATCAGGGTGGCAATGAACACCACCGTGTTGGTGAAGAATTTAATGGGCCCAAAGTCCCGGTTGGCTTCCTCGACGTGGGCGGCGAAGCTGCTCATGTCAAATACGGGGTAGGACTTCAGACGGCGCTCCAACTCGGCCGTGACCTGGGGGATGTCGGATGGTTGGTGGCACGTGATCAACATCAAGGTGGCTTGTCGGGGCGTGCCCACCAGCTCCTGCATGGTTCCGATGGGAATGAAGACTCTGGATCCCTTCCCGTGCTCGACGATGCCGGCAACGCGAAAGGCGTGATTCATCAGCTTGACCTCGTCCCCCAGCCGGAGTTCCCTTCCCTCGGCGTAAATATCGTCGATAATGACATCGTTGGGCCCCTGAAAGCCCCTGCCTTCCAGGTAGATGAAGCCCTGGGTGATCCGGTTGAAGCTCTCGAGGTCAATGCCCCAGACGAGTCCCAGCCCGCCGCTGGTGTTCAATTGGAGATATACGGGTGCCACCGCCTTCACTTTTTCGATCCGGGAAACCAGGTCGGCGATCTTGACCGACATGGCGCCGGTGCTGGCCGCCAGCACCAGGGAGGAATTGGGCGGTTGCAGGACGATGTCGGCTCCCACGCCGGAGATGCGCTTGCTGTTTTCCCGGAGCATGCCGCTGGACAAGCTGACCAGCAGCAGGATCAACGCCACTTCCACCCCGACCGCCAGGGCGGTGGCCAGCGACCGCATGGGGCGGGAACGGACGTTGGACACGACAAGTTGAGCGCTCAATCGGAGTATCCTCTCAGTTCGCTGCTTCCGGCAGTGGGTCGCGGGTCAAGTCAACGACCTGGCGGCGCGGTGACTTCTTCAGGACGAAGGCGGTAGCGGCCAGGTTGAGGTTGACCTCGATCTCCTGGGCCCGAATTGCCATCCGGTAGGCTTCCTGGGGCTTCTCGAAGCGAACCAGCGCCGGATAGAGCTGTCCGTCCACGGTGCGAAAATCGCTGTAGTGGATCTCGGATTCCAGACGACCTGCCGGAGCGTAGGTTTGCAGTCTCACGATGTTGAGATCGACCCGATCGAACCAGATCTTCCGTTTCAGGGACAGACTTCCGCCCGAGGCCCACCGGTTGCAGGACAGGATGTAGAACTTCCGTCCGTCCTGCCGGTGTTCCTCCAACGAAATCAGCGACGGGTCTGCGCCCTCGAGCGCCTCGAGGGCCAGCGCCTCGAAAATGTGCTGGGGCCGGACGTTGACGGGAACGTCCTTGCGCGGGGGGATGACCTGGTGGTTGAGCCCTCGGATGAAGGTGTTCTTGCGAGGAACGTCGATCGAGAATTTCGTTCCGTTGGATACCATGTCGATGGCCGTGACCTGAAACACCTGAACCCTGACCCGGATGTCGGCAGGCTTTCTCAGCAGAATGAACCCATCGCTTTCGCGCCACTCCTTGGTCTCTCCTGTTTCGGGGTTGCGGCCGGTAAGCTGGTAGGAAACCTTGAGCTTCAAGGATTGAATCGATTTCGATGCCTGGCGAGCCTTGTCAATCAACTCCGTCCTGGTGGCTGTCAGGGCCGGCGGGGGGGGCTGATCGGTGGGAATCGGCGCCGTCTGGCTCCTGCGGGCAGGACTGCAACCGGATGAAAAGAAAGAAATGCTTGCGGTGGCGAGGACTATCAGGGAGAGGCGAGAAAGAGGCAATGGGTTACCTAACATCTTTAAATCGACCATGTTACCAAATTAGGTGGAATGGCGTCAACTGAATTGAGAGCGCCGAAACCTGCGAACCAGAAGGACGATGAGGCCCCCCGACACCAACAGGGCCAGGATCGCCCAGGCTACCGTGGGATAGTGGTGTTTCATATAGAAGAGAGCCTGCTGGCCGTATCGGACGGCCAGGTATCCTTGCAGAAAGTAGCGAAATCCTCGACCCAGGGTGATGGCAAGGAGGAACTTGGCGGGGCTTACCTTGAAGATGCTGGCGCTCAGGACAAAGATCTTGAAGGGTGTGGGGGGAGGCAGAATGGATGGAACAATCACGGCTAGAATGCCGTACCGGCGATACCAGCTTCCAATTCTTTCCAACTGGCGGGGCGCCAGTTTCTTGCGTGCCAGGACCTCTCCACCCTTGCGTCCGGCAAAATACAGCATCATGCAGCCCAGAATGGAGCCGATCGTAGTCATGGAGCAGAAGAAAAGCATTTGGTCCGGGGACTGGATCGACAGGGTGATAATCAGGATGTCGTTCACTTCCGGAAGCGAAAGGAATGAGGAATCGACCAGCGCGATGAGCAGAAGCGCCCACCCCCCCAGAGGACCCGTCAGCGCCAGGAACCAGCCTTGGACGTTGAGCAAAACCTCTTTCACGGGACCCTCATCGGCTCGGTGGATTTCAATCGGAATGTAGGTTGGAACGGCTGACGGGCGGGGAAGAAGTCCAAATTGACAAGTCCATCACAATACAGTTTACTCCAGAGGGTCGTCACCCGAAGAAAAGGAGCCGGTTCATGAAAGCACAGATTGGGTTGGCCTTTCTTGGCAGCTTGCTTCTAGTGGTCCTTTGCCGCCCTCACCAGGGTCAAACCGTGTCCCCGGTCCCCCCGAGTGTTCCCACCACTACCATCCCCGCGGGCCGCGGCGGGCTTTCCGCCGATCAGAGAGCCAAGATGAAGTCTCAGAGACTGCGGGCGGCCTTTCAGAAGCTGAAAAGCGACTCGGAAAGGCTTGCGGAAGGATCCGCGCAACTCCAGGAAATGATTCAGAATTCCAATCCTCATACCTACTCGATAGGAATCTTCAAGAAGGCTGAGGACCTCGAGAAACTGGCCAGAAAAATCAAGAACCGGATCAAGCGGGGATTCCGCTGAATTCTGGTGGCTCGGGAAAAGGTCCTCGCCCAGGCTCAACCGCCTTCGATTCGCCTGGCCTGGCGCCGGCGATGGCGCTCCAGGGCAAGCTGGATCAGCCGGTCGATCAGATCGGGATAGGCCAGCCCGCTGGCCTGCCACAGCTTGGGGTACATGCTGATCGAGGTGAATCCGGGGAGAGTGTTGACTTCATTGACAAAGATGTCTTCCGTGGTCCTTTCCAGAAAAAAGTCGACCCTGGCCATGCCCTGACACTCGAGCGCCTGGAAGGATCTGAGAGCCATTCGCTGGATATGCTCCACCTGGTCCGGCCGGAGCGGTGCGGGAACAACCAGTTCCGCGCTGTCGTCCAGATATTTCGCCTGATAGTCGTAGAATCCTGACCGTGGGATGATCTCACCCGGGAGGGATGCTTGCGGATCGGCGTTCCCCAGGACGGAACACTCGATCTCTCTGGCGTCCAGCCCTTTCTCGACGATGACCTTTTCGTCGAACTCACCGGCCAGGGCCAGCGCTTCCGAGAGTCGCCCCGCTTCGTCCACCCTGCTGATTCCGATGGAAGAGCCCAGGTTGGCCGGCTTCACGAAGCAGGGGTAACCCAACCGGTCTGCCACTTCCTGCTCCAGGTCCCGACCCCGATTCCTCCAATGGTCCGATGGGTAGGCCAGGAAGGGGGCGGTCGGCAGTCCAGCATGTTGGAACAGCCGCTTCATCACGTCCTTGTCCATGGCCACGGCGGAACCCAGCACACCGGCGCCGACGTAGGGGACATTGGCCAGCTCGAGCAGTCCCTGGATAGTGCCGTCTTCTCCGAAGGGGCCGTGGAGCACCGGAAAGACCACGTCGACCGAAGCCTGCCGCCCGCCCCGGGAACCGGCGGCATCGAGCTGAATCAACTGGCCCGAGGGCGCCGACTCGGCAGACAGGAGGACAGGGGCTCCCTGCTGCAGGATTTTGGCGAACTCTCCCTCCAGAAATTCCGGATCGGCGCGCCAGCCGCCCTCCTTGGTAATTCCAACGGGGACGACGTCGTACTTGGACCGGTCGATGGCCGACCAAATCGACGCCGCTGACCGCAACGAGACTTCATGTTCTCCAGACTTGCCCCCGAACAGCACGGCCACGGTGATTTTTTCCATTAGCTTACCTGAAACAACAGCAAAAAAGAGTTATCCACGAAGGCACACGAAGGACCACGAAGACACACGAAGAAAGACGGTGAGGAAACCGGAACCTGTCCCTGCCCCCGAAACGCCATCAATGTCCACGGCTTCACCCTCGAATGATCCGCCCCGTCGTGGGGCGGCGGGGGCTGAACTTACCTGAAACTGACCACTCTCCACTCTTCACTCTCCACTATCCTCTACGGCGTGAGCCGATAGATGGTCCGTGGGAAGGGAATCGCCTCGCGGACGTGCTCCAGCCCGCAAATCCAGGCCACCACCCGTTCGATGCCCATGCCAAAGCCCGAATGGGGAAAGTTGCCGTAACGGCGCAGGTCCAGATACCACTCGAAGGCCTCGGCCGGTAGGCGGTGCTCCCGGATGCGTTGGCAGAGGAAGTCCAGGCTGGTGGCTCTCTGCCCGCCGCCGATGATCTCACCGTAGCCCTCCGGGGCCAGGACGTCAGCCGAAAGCGCCACTTCCGGACGAAGGGGGTCGGGCTCCATGTAAAAGGCCTTGGCCTGAGAAGGGTAGCGGTGAACCATCACCGGACGGTCGAACTGCCGGGCCAGCAGCGTCTCGTCGGCTCCGCCCAGATCGCTGCCCCACTCGATGTCCGAGTCCTTGGATTTCAGGATGGACACGGCTTCGTCGTAGCTGAGGCGAGGGAACGGAGAAGCGATTTTCTTGAGTGGTTCCACGTCCCGGTCCAGGGTAGCCAATTGGGAGCTGCAGTTGCCCAGCACCCGGGCGAGGATTTCCGATATCAGGTCTTCGGCCAGCACCAGGATGTCCTCCAGCGTGGCGTGGGCGACTTCGGGCTCCACCATCCAGAACTCGGTGAGGTGGCGCCGGGTCTTCGACTTCTCGGCTCGAAAGGTGGGGCCAAAAGAGTAGACCTTGCCGAACGCCGCTGCGGCTGCCTCGTTGTAGAGCTGCCCCGATTGGGTCAGATAGGCCTTTTCATCGAAGTAGGGGACCTCGAAAAGGGTGGTGGTGCCTTCGCAGGCCGCGGGGGTAAAGATCGGGGTGTCGACCAGGGTAAAATCGCGGCCGTCGAAGAAATTTCGGGTGGCGGCAATCACTTCGTGCCGGACCTTGAGGATGGCGTGCTGTCGGGATGACCGCAGCCACAGGTGGCGCTGGTCCAGCAGAAACTCGATCCCATGTTCCTTGGGGCTGATGGGGAAAGGTCGCTCGGCCGGAACCCGCTGGATGGGCTTCAGATCGGTGACCTCCATCTCCATACCCCCGGGAGCCCGCTTGCCTTGAGGGACTCTTCGGACCGTGCCCGTGACCTCGAGGGAGGACTCCTGGGTCAATTCCTTGGCCTGTTGGAACACATCGGGTGGAACCGCGTTCCTGAGGACAATCGACTGCATCAGCCCGGTCCCGTCCCGCAGAACCAGGAAGATGATCCTTCCGCTCGATCGATGGTGGTAGAGCCACCCTCGTATGGTCGCTTCTTTTCCCTCGTGATGGACTGCGTCCCGAATCGCGATCTCAGCCATCACTCCTCCTTAGCCATCGTATCCCTCACCGCCTCCCAACAGTCCTCCAGGCGGCCGCAGGCCTCTCGAGCCGACTTCAACCCGAATTGGAAGTCAGTTCCTTGACCGCGAGACTCCAACAAGAGGCAGCCGTCGTAGCCGGAGTTCGCCAGGCCCTGCAGGATTTCCCGCCAGGGCGCCGTCCCGGAGAACGGGGGCAGGTGTTCATCCCGGTGCCCGTGGTTGTCATGGAGATGGGTGGTGAGGATCCGTTCCCCGACAGCCGCGATCTGGCTCGACGGGTTGTCTTCCAGGTGCGCGTGTCCGGCGTCGAAGCAGATGCCGACGTCCGCCAGGCCGGCTTCCCGCAGGAACCGCCCCATCCTCTCCAGGGAAAGTTTGTTGGGAATATTCTCCAGTGTCAAGCGAACCCCGCGATCGCCGGCAAACGGGACCAGGATCTCCAGGCTCTGGTAGATGGCGTCCAGGTGCCGGGGGCGATATTCGTCCTCGAGAGCCCCCGCATGAATCACGGCCAGCGGAAAGGCAACCTTCTCGGCGAACTCCAATGCTCTGCGGGCCTCGTCTACCGCCTGGGTTCTGCGGTGGGGTTCGGTAGCGGCAATGGAGAGCGGGGTCAGGATTCTGTCCGGCCGGAATTCCAGGCAGTGGGGCAGGTGCAGGGAGTGGAGAAAGGACTCCTGATCCTGGAGCCAGGCAGCCAGCTCCCCCGCCAGTTGCCTGTCCCGATAATCGAAATGGGGCTTCAAGGCCAGGATCTCCACCCGCTGAAAGCCTTGCCGGCGCAGGGCCGCCAACCTGTCCAGGTCCAATCGATCCTCGATGAACAGGTTTGTCGATATGCCTGGCTGCATGATGGTTCAAGGCTCGGAAGCGGATCGGGTGGCCGGCCGGCCGGAGGCGGGATCGAGAGGAGAGGGCCTGGCCGTCCTTGCTCTGATCGACCAGGGATACTATCATCATTCAAGCTGGTCCGATTCAGGATTGCGGCTTGGCGCCAGGGAGCAGGCTTTGAACGTAAACAAGAAGAGTCGTCGCAAGAATGCCCCGGGCAGGTCCCGCGACGGGATCTCTGAGGCGATACTTCGATCCCACCAGGTGGAAGATCAGACCCATGCGGAATCCCTCTACCTGAACAATCTGGTTCGCGACAAGAGGCGAGTCGTGGTGAAGTTGCTCAATAACGAAGAAATCGAAGGCTGGATTGAGTACTACGACAAGCGCTTTATCCGCGTAACCCGCAACCGCGAAGCCAACATGTTCATCTACAAGCACCAGATCAAATATATCCAGGAACGCTGATCCGTCTTGGATTGTTGAGCCTTTTGCAAAATTCGGAATCGGGCATGACATTGGGCTGGCAACAGTGATGTTCCGGCGGTGACTACCCAGCTGCAAAGACCCTTTTGAAGGAAAAAGCCCGAATCTGATGGCCGGATGGCCAGCGGTCGCCGGACGCAGGCACAGCTTACCCTCTCCCGGCCTTGAGGCGGGCGAACCTGCTGTGCGGTTGGGGGTGGCAACCCGGTCTTCAGAGCGTCAGGCGCATCAACTGATCCACCGTCAGGGCCAGAATGCCGAACATCAGGTGGCACCTCACCTTGTCGGGGCCGCGAACCCTCACCTGCCTCCCGCCAAACTCCTCCTTGAGCCGTCCGTTGACCCGCTCCACCGTCGAGCGTTCCCGGTAGCGCCGCGCCTCGGGAGTCACTTGGCCGATACAGCGCCGGGCCAGTGCCTCCCGCTTCCGCTCGGCTTTCAAGGTAGCTCTTCGGCGGGGGTTGACGTCAATAATCGGCACATGCCCCAGCTTCTCACTGAAGGCCCGGATCTCCGGCGCATCGTAGGCGCTGTCCATCAAGTCGTAGAGACTCTCGACCCGCCTTGCCGTCAGCGTCGCCAGCGGAATGGCTGCCTGAGAGTCATGCACCGAGGCCGAGGTCAGCAGACAACTGACCGGAATCCCGCCGTCAATGGCGTCGAGGTGTAGCTTGTAGCCGGTCCAGCTCTCCTGATGCCCCTTGGCGTTGCGCTTGACGCCGATGTCGCAGGCCTTGGGCAACTCCTTCAACATTTCCTCCAGCGTCATCGACCCCTGCCGCTCCAGCCGGCTCAACCGCTTGGGCCGTCGCTCGCCCTTCGGCGGCCGGCCCCGCCGGCGTTTCCGCTTGGCCTCCGGCGCAGCCTTGGCCGCTGGCTTTTCCCGTCCCGCAATCGCCGTCGAGTCCCTCGACACATGCCCCGCCAAGTGGCCCTTCAGCGTCTCCTCCAGCAATGCCTCGTGCAAACGCCCCGGCAGGTCGCTCTCAGCGAATTCCGCAAAGGCCCGCGAGAAGGTCGACTCGCTCGGTACCTCCCACGCCCTCTCCCAGCCGCACAGCCGCCGCAGCCTCCCCTCACTCCTCAGCCGCTCCACCAATCCCCGCGTGGTCGCCACCTCCAGCATCGACTTCGCCAGATAGGCTCGCGCCAGCACTGCCCGATCCTCCAGCGGCCGGCCACGCCAGCCCCGACTGTAAGGCAGCAACTCCTCCACCCGCACCAACTCCAATACCTGCACCAGCCGCTGGTAACGCTCTCCCAGAGGCCCCAAAACTTCCTCCAGCAGGGGAAACAGCTCTCGTTGAAACCGGAACCAGTGTCGTGATAGGGTTTCCCTAAGGGGCAAGTTCCACCTCCGTTCATCATGTGGTTCAGACACCTTCATGATACAACAGACAGTGGTCTTGCCCCTCCTTCCACCTGCCCTCCTTGATCTTTCCCCACGTGAAAATTCCCGCTATCTGCGAATTTTGCAAAAGGCTCTGTTGATTGTCGATTTGTGATTGTTGATTTGGGGAGCCAGGACGACTGGTTTCGCCTCGAAACAAATCCAAAATCAAAAATCTACAATCCCAAATCCACAATAGACCTTCTGCAATTTGGTGGCCTCGGTGGATACCCCGCTGAGAAGTGAATGTCCCCGGCGAGCATTGCGGGTCAGGCCTTCAGGTCCGTCAATATCCGGGCCAGGCGGGCGGAGAAAGCCGAACGGGGCAGGACCCAGCTTGCGCCGGCTTGGCGGGCTTTCTCGGCGAGTTCGGTCTGAACGTGGGAGTAGTAGGCCAGAATGGGAATAGGGTCCCGGTCGAACGAGTCCTGGAGTTCCTGAATGGCCTGCACCGGCTCTGTCGTTCGCCCGTTGAGATCGATGATGATGAGCTTGACTTTCTCCGGGTCGGCGCCTCGGACCAGTTCCCGGGGCGTTTGCATGAGCCGGAGGGGGACGGAGCACAGGCGGGCCGTGGAGGCGATCTTGCTGGAAAAGAAAAGATCGTCTACCAGTGCCAGAACTTCATCGGGCATGACAGCATCTCCAATTCTCGAGTTCAGCTTGTCTGAAACAAACCAAAAAATACAAAAGAAAAAGAGGAGCCTTTTGCAAATATCGCAATCGGGAATGACATTGAGGCGGCAAGGATGATGTGCTGCAGGCTCCAGCATTCACCACGATAAGCACAAGAGACAACAGAAACCACAAAAAGCACAAAAGGCACAAAACGAGTTTCTTGATTTCGAGACTTGCCCGTCCGATGGTTCTTTTTGTGTTTTTGTGCCTTTTGTGGCCATTCCCGGCAAAGGTCCCGCTGATGAATTTTGCAAAGGGCTCAGAGGAAAAAGAGTTATCCACGAAGGGTCACTAAGAACGACGAAGGGCCACTAAGGCGTTGATGTTAATGATGGAGCCTTTTCGGCGGACTGCCGGTCAAGCGCTGTGCCGAAAATGAATGGTTTCGCCGTCCTGAACCGGATACTGCTTGCCCTCCAGCCGAAGTAATCCCCGCTGTCGGGCGGTCGCCAGGGATTTGACCTCCAACAGCACACTCGAGGGAATCACTTCAGCCCGAATAAAGCACCTCTCCAGGTCGGAGTGGATTGCGCCGGCCGCCTTGAGAGCCGGTGTGCCATTGGGGATGGTCCAGGCACGACATTCGTCCTCTCCCACGGTGAAGAAGGAAATCAGTCCCAGCAGCCGGTAGGTGGTCCGAATCGTCCGTTCCAGACCCGATTCGGCGAGCCCGTAGTCCGCCAGAAAGGCCTCCACCTCCTCGTCGGCCAACTCCGCCAACTCCGCTTCCAGCTTGCCGCAAACGGCTGTCAGGTCGGTGTTCGGCTGGTCGGTCAGCGTCTTGAGCCGGTAATACTCGGCCAGGCGCGGGATCCGCGCCGCAGCGCTGTCGGGGAGGTTGAGCACGTGGAGCACCGGCTTCTCCGATAGGAAGGCAAACCCCCGAAGGCGCTTTCTCTCCTCCCCGCTCAGCTCGAGAGACCGAAGGGGCTTTTCCTGCTCCAACCACTGGCGGCATTTTCGAAGCAGCCCGTCTTCCCTCACCAGATCAGGATTCTTCATCTTCTTGAGATCCTTTTCCAGGCGTTCCAGCCGCCTTTCAATCACGCCAAGGTCACTCAGGATGAGTTCCAGATCCAACTCGGCGATGTTCCGTTCGGGGTAGCCGGGGATTTCGCCCTGGGGCGAAGGCTCCTCGTCAAAGGCCCGAACCACGTGCACCAGCACATCCAGGTTGCGGAAGTCTGCTGTCCCCATCTCCGCGGTGGCGGTTCCCTCGCTAAAGGAGGGGACGTCCAGGTATTCAATCACGGCCGGGGTCGTTTTTCTTGGCTGGAAAAGAGCTGCCAGACGGTCCAGGCGCGAATCGGGGACAGTCGCCACGCCGACCACCGATCCTCCACGCTTGCGGGATTGGGCCGCGGAACTGATGTCTGTCCTGGTCAGGATCTTGAAAAGGGTGGATTTGCCCGCTGAAGGGAACCCGATGATTCCGGCTTTCACGATGAGACTCCCTGGTTCGCCCACCGGGCGCCGTCAGGGGAAGTGGATGGGGATGCCGGCTGTCCGATCACACCAACCCCAGGGTCAATATCTTGACCAGAGTCCTGAGGAAGGATTTCCAGGCCGATTTTCGGGAGGGGCTGGCGGAGCCGTAGGCGGACGCACCCGGACCATTGCGCTCTCCGGGCGGCAGCGGTCCGGCGCAGGGGCAATCCCGGAAGTATTCAGGGGATGCAATCCGGCCGGGCGCAACTCTCATGCCGGGCCCGGGGGGCACGGTTAGCATTGTAGAGTTGTCCTGGCCGGTGATTTCCAGCAGGCCGCGGTCGGATCTCACGCAGATAGTCCCATCCGGCTCCAGGCCGATCTCGCCCCGGAAGGCATCGGGCTGAAGTTGTGATCCCGGATTCACCCTGATAAGAAAGTCGGGTGTCAGGAACAAATCTCCCTGGGAGCGGGGAAGATTGTAGGACACGCTGCCGCTGTGCAGGGTGAAGAGGAAGGGAGACCGCGGCTGCTGAACCGTCAAGTCGGTTTCCCGGCACAGACTGAGTTGTCCTCCCGCCAGAAGCTCGAGTTGGGCTTTACCGTTCTTGCTATGGATCCGGGCGCCGTCGTAAACCATGGGAAACCGGGACCGTCCACCCCGGCCCCAGTCGACACGGCCGGTCAACTGGAGACTGCCCTTGGAGGTCACAAAACCCACTGGGAATTTCCCCGCTTGGCCTGACTGGGTCGAAGGATGGCCCAGGCAAACCGTTGCAGCCGCGCACAGCAGGACCAGGCACACCCGGGGAAATCTCAGGGATTTGACCGAACCGGGAATCAAGTGGGAAATCATGTCGGATTCTACCTTGCCTTGGCTATCGCCGCGAGGGAGGACTGGGATTCCAGCCCGCCGTTTCCCCTGGAAGCGTCGCCCCATTGCCTGCCAAAAGACTAGCAGAAAAAAGTTCGGCCCCGACAAATAAACTGCTTGACTCCGGCATCGGAACTCGTAGACTGGAGTGGAGTAGAGTGGACTAGAAAAGACTTTTGTGGTCTAGTGTGGATCCAAGACCCACAACGGGTCCCGATTTTGGTCCCGGTTCTCGGCTACTGCGGAGTTTCGTCCCATGCTGCAACTCAGGGGAAGTCAGGCCACCAAGCTGGACGGGAAGGGCCGTATCAAGCTGCCCGTGGGCTTTCGCTCCGAAATCGAGCAGGAACATGGAAACGAATTCTTTGTCACCAGTCTCAAAGGAGACTGCATCCGGCTCTATCCATTCGCCGTTTGGGACGAGATTGAAAAGAACATTGGCTCTCTTCCCTCGAAACGGCCTGTGGTCAAGAAATTCCTGCGCGCCACCAACTATTACGGCCAAAAGGCCCTGATGGACAGCCAGGGTCGATTGATGCTGCCTCAGAAACTGCGAGAGTCGGCCCGGCTGGAAGATGAAGTCAGGGTGGTGGGGTCCATGGACTACCTGGAAATCTGGCGAGAGGACACTCTGAAGAACGCCGTCGAAAGCAATCCGTGGAGCGACAACGACGACGAGGAACTCTCGGAAATCGGGATCTCGGGATGAACTTGACCCGTCTCGCGGACGCAGGTGCTCCAATGGTTTCAACGCCTCAAGTCAAGACGAGCTCCGGTGAGGCCGGGAACCTGCACAGGCCGGTGATGCTCTCCCAGGTCATCGAGTATCTGCGGCCTCAATCGAAAGGCGTCTATATCGATGCCACTCTTGGCCTGGGGGGGCATGCCCGGGCCATTCTGGATGAGTCGTCCCCCGAAGGGAGGCTCCTTGGGATCGATCGTGACCGGGAGAGCCTGGAGAGGGCTGCCCTGGGGGTGGCCCGGTACGGAGGCCGTGTCGAGTTCCACCACGGAAATTTTGCCCAAGTGAAAGACATCGCCCGCCGCGTGCAATTCGAATCCTGCGACGGGATCCTGGCTGACCTGGGCCTTTCCTCCTTCCAGCTGGAGACGGCTGAACGCGGCTTCAGTTTTCAAAGATCCGGTCCACTGGATATGAGAATGGACACCGCCTCTCCACTGACGGCTGCCGAGGTGGTCAACCGCTTTCCGGAACCCAAGTTGGCGTCTCTGATTCACGCCTATGGGGAAGAGCCGGGTTCTCGCCGGATCGCCCGGGCTATCGTGCGAGCCAGACCCCTGCAAGACACGCTCAGCCTGGCGGAGGTGGTATCGCGGGCGGTGCGCTCCCGCCGCCGGGCGAAAATTCATCCGGCCACGCGGACCTTTCAGGCGCTCAGAATTTTTGTCAATGACGAGTTGGAGGCGCTGGGTCAATTCGTCGCCAGCTCGATCGATTTGCTGAAGGCGGGGGGAAGGCTGGCAATCGTCAGCTTTCATTCTTTGGAGGACCGGATCGTGAAGGGCTCCTTGGGCTCCATGGCTCGGGGCTGTGTCTGCCCTCCAAGGATGCCAGTCTGCGTCTGCGGTCGGAAGAAACTGGTGAAGCTGGTCTGCCGCAAGCCTGTTTCGCCGACCGAAGCGGAAAAAATCAGCAATCCGCGTTCGAGAAGCGCCAGGCTGAGGGTGGCCGAACGGTTGTGAAGCCGTGACAGCTCCTTTGCGGTGCGTCTTTGACGGCATGGTTGAGGCGAGGAGGTCCGATGACTGAGATCCACATGGTGAAACAGATCGACAATTCCAGGCTGGTCAAGGAGTTGGATTTTCAGAAGACCAGGGAGTGCTTGCTGCTCATGATCCTGGCAATGGCCTGTTTGATGGTGCTGCTCTTCCTGGCCTGGCAGCAGTTCGAGGTCATTCGCCAGGGCTATGAGCGTGAAGAGCTTCGGAAGGAAATCAAGCATCTGACTGAGATCAGCCGCCAACTCAAGCTGGAGCGGGCCACCTTGCGCAGTCCTCAGCGAATCGATCTGATCGCCAGAAAGCAGCTTGGACTCATCAGCCCTTCGTTTCACCAGATTGTGATCGAGTCCGCTCCCGAGGCGCCGCAACCGGCCGAGATTCTCATTGCAGCTCGGGAAGGCCGCGGAATGGACGCTCCCTCGGCCGGATTCGGAGCGCTTCCTTAGCCCGGCTTCCGGATTCCGGTTTCAGGTCGGCGGATCAGGTGGCAGTCCGGAATCCAGGGCGTCGAACCCCAATCCCAACGAAGCCTTTTCAATTCGTAGTGGGACCTTGCCATGTCGGCCAAACGCCCAAAAGTATTCCAGACGCGTCTTGGCCTCTTGGTGCTCATTTTCGTTGCCTGGTCCTGCCTGATCGTCTTTCGCCTCGTCGACCTACAGATTGTCCGCTACCCGGAAATGCGGGAACGGGCCCGCCGTCAGCAAACCCGTGTGTTCGAGATCAGTCCCAAACGCGGGACGATATACGATCGCCGGAACAGGGAGCTGGCGGTCAGCATCAAGGTCGAGTCGGTATATGCAGTTCCCCTCGAAATCTCCGATAAGCCGCGTTCGGCCTCCCTCCTGGCCGCCACCCTGGGACTCGACCCGGGTAAGGTTCGGCGAAGACTGGAAGGGTCGCGAACATTCTGCTGGATCAAGCGGAAAGTGGACTTTCCCCAGGTCCAGAAGGTCCGGGAGTTAGGTCTGCCCGGCATTTATTTCGAGACGGAAAACAAGCGCTTCTATCCCAAGCGGGAGCTGGCTGCCCATGTCCTCGGCTACGTGGGCATGGACAACGAAGGGCTGGCCGGTTTGGAGCACCTGTATGAACGGGACGTGCGTGGAACGCCCGGCCGGATCCTGCTGCATATCGATGCCAGAAAACGGTACTTCAGCAGTGTCGAAAGGCCTCCCACGGCAGGGGCCGACCTGGTCTTGACGATGGATGAGTCGATCCAGTACCTGGTGGAGCAGGAACTGCAGGCTCAGGTTGAGAAAAGCAGGGCTCGGGGCGGCACCGCCATCGTGATGAACCCGGCGACCGGCGCTATCCTGGCCATGGCCAACGTGCCCACGTTCAACCCGAATCACTATGGCCGTTATTCCGAATCGGCCTGGCGGAATCAGGCAATCCTCAATATCTACGAGCCTGGATCCACCTTCAAGGTCTTTACGGCAGCCGCGGCACTGGAGGAAGGGTTGACCACCCCCGAGGAGCAGATTCATTGCATGAATGGCGGCATTGTGATTGGGAAGCACCGAATCCGGGACCACAAGCCCTTTGGCTGGCTGTCGGTTCGGGAAGTAATCGCGCGTTCCAGCAACGTCGGCGTCATCCAACTGGGCTTTCGGATCGGCAAGCAGCGGCTGGAGCGCTACCTCCGGCGCTACGGATTTGGCCGGCCCACCCAGGTGGATCTGCCCGGAGAAGCCAGAGGGTTGCTGCGTCCGGCTTCGGACTGGCACACGGTCACGCTGGGGACTATTTCCATGGGGCAGGGAATCGGGGTGACGCCCCTGCAAATGATCACGGCCGCGGGGATGATAGCCAACGGAGGCCATTGGATTCCCCCCCGCGTTGTGGAGCGGGTCCGCTCGGATCGGGTCTCCCGGAGTCCTTCCGAGTCCGGGGCCGGGGGCAGGAGAGTCCTGCGGAGAGAGACGGCTGAAACCATAAAGGAAATGATGAGCCTTGTGGTCTCCGAAGGAACGGGCAGGAGAGCTCGTCTGAGAGGCTTTTCGGCGGGGGGCAAGACCGGTACGGCCCAGAAAGTGAATGAGCGCGGCGGCTACTCCCACACCCGATTCATTGCCTCCTTCGTCGGTTTCGCTCCCGTCCGAAATCCGGCTCTCTCGATCGTGGTGTTGATCGATGAGCCTCGCGGCCTCTATTACGGCGGCCAGGTCGCCGCTCCCGTGTTCAAGAAGATTGCCGAGAAGACGCTGAATTATCTTTCGGTACCTCCCGATCAGCCGCGGCAGGAATGGAGGGACGACACCCGTGTCGCAGAACTCGGCGCCGAAGACAATCATTTGGAGGAACCCTTGTCGGATGCGGTTTCGTGGACTCCGGCCTCGCTGAACGGCGAGCAGGCATTGGGGCTCACCGAGGCGAGGGTGGAGGCTCGGCAGGAGCAGGATCTGGTGGGGGGCTACGAGGATGCGGCTATCGACGGCCTGGCCATGGTAGCCGTGCCCAATTTTGTGGGGAAGTCGCTTCGAGCGGTGATGATGGAGGGGACTCGGGCCCGATTACAGGTGGAGGCCCTGGGGGCCGGACTGGTGGTCCGGCAATCGCCAGCACCCGATTCCAAGGTGGCGCCGGGCTCGACGGTGAGGGTCCAGCTCAATCGAAAACTCTAACCCGCATGGCTCGCCGAGCTCCCCGGCGAGAGAGACAGGTAAGGATCGGCCGGTGGAACCATGCAACTCCGGGAACTGATCAGCAATGTCGAACTCATTGAGCCGCCCGAGTCTCCCGAAACCGAAATTTCAGGAATCGCCTACGATTCTCGGCAGGTCAGGAACGGATATCTCTTTGCAGCCATCCGGGGAGCTCGGACCGACGGCAATCGTTTTGTCAATCAGGCGGTCCAGCGTGGAGCCGGGGCAATCCTGTCGGAAAATCCCAAGCCGGCGGCATTTTCCCGGCCGTGGATCCGCGTCGAGCATGGTCGCCGGGCCCTGGCGCAAACCGCTGCCAATTATTTTGGTCACCCCACACGCGACCTGCACCTGGTGGGAGTGACCGGGACAAATGGCAAGACTTCGATTGCCTATCTGCTTGAGTCCATCCTGAGAACCGGGGGCTCACGGGTGGGGTTGATCAGCACGATCGCTTATCGAACCTCCGGGTGGTCGGCCCCGGCGGGGCTTACGACCCCCGAAAGCCTCGACCTGCAGGCGTTGTTCCGTCGCTTTCGGCAGAACGGCTGCCGCCAGGTGGTGATGGAGGTTTCCTCTCATGCGCTGGATCTCAACCGCGTCCATGCCAGCCGATTCGAAGTGGCCGTCTTCACCAATCTGTCGCCGGAGCACCTGGACTACCATCAGTCCATGGACAGCTATTACCGGGCCAAAAAGCAATTGTTTGTGGACACCGGATACGGGCCGCCCGGGGTGTCCATTGTGAATGTGGATGACAGCTGGGGACAGAAACTGGCAAACAGCATTCCGGGCCGATGCCTCACATTTTCCCTGAGGAACCCGGCCGATCTCGGAGTTCTCGAGTGCCAGTCGGGATGGAGGGGCATGCAAGTGCGCTTGCGGATACAGGAGGAGGAACTGGAGGTGCGTACCCCGCTATTGGGGAGCTTTAATCTCTCCAATCTTGTGGCCGCCGCCGCCGCCGCCAACAGCCTGGGAGTCGACCGGAAGGCCCTGAAAGTTGGAATCGAAGCCTGTCCGCCCATTCCAGGCCGGTTCGAACAAATCGATTGCGGCCAGTCCTTTCACGTGATCGTGGACTACGCCCATACCCCGGATGCGCTGCGCAACGTCCTCGTCACGGCCAGGGAACTGGGTTCGCAGAGGGTGTTGGTGCTATTCGGCTGCGGCGGCGAGCGGGACCGAGCCAAACGGCCGGCAATGGGGTCCATCGCCGAACAGCACAGCGACTGGGTCATGCTCACCTCCGACAATGCCCGCGGTGAGGACCCCATGGCGATTCTGGGAGAGATCCAGGCCGGTTTTCGGTTCGATCGGCACGAAGCCGAGTCGGACCGACGGGAAGCGATTCGGCGGCTTTTTTTGCGGGCGGAATCGGGAGACGTGGTCATTCTGGCCGGCAAGGGACACGAGGTCGGCCAGCAGGAAGGCGGCCGGATCCGGCCCTTTGACGATCGCCAGGTGGCCAGGGCAGTCCTTCGAGAGATGGATTATGGTGATGCGGCTTCCAGCCGGTGAAATCGCTCGAGCGGTGGGATCCTCAATCGATCCGTCCTACGGGCAGGCGGCGCCTTCGGGTTATTCCATCGATTCCCGAACCCTGAAGGCCGGGGACTGCTTCATTGCCATTCAAGGATCTCGCTTCGATGGCCACCAGTTCATTCCCGAGGCGGTGCGCAAAGGAGCCTCCCTGTTGATTCTCAGCCGAGAGGAGGCCGGCAAGTCGGCAGCGGCGACACCCTGTATCCTGGTGAAAGACACATTGCAGGCGCTTCAGCAGTTGGCCGGTTGGGTGCGCCGTCGTTGGGGGAAGCCCCTGATCGGGATCACGGGAAGCGTCGGCAAGACGACTGCCAAAGACATTGCCAGCCACCTGCTGGCAAGCCGGTTCAAGGTTTTCAGGAACCATCGGAACTTCAACAACCACTACGGGCTGCCTCTCTCCCTGCTTCAACTGGAGTCCGAGCACCAAGTTGCCGTAATGGAGCTCGGGATGTCGGCCACAGGAGAAATCGCCAGGTTGAGTTGCATCGCTCGGCCCGATCTGGGCGTGGTGACCAACGTCAGACCGGTTCACCTGGAATTCTTCTCCTCCCTGGACGGCATCGCCAGGGCCAAGCGGGAACTCATTGAGCACCTTCCCGTCCGGGGAGTGGCCTTCCTGAACAACGACGATGCCCGCGTGCGCAAGTTCAGTCGTCATTTTGCGGGTGAGGTCGTCACCTTCGGCATTGAAAGGCCGGCGGCCTTCCGCGTCGACAGAATTGGTTGCCGGGGGTTGGGCGGATGCGAATTCAGGGTTCGGCATCGTGGTCGAAGCCACCGACTGACCTCGCCACTGCTGGGTGCCCACAATGTCTCGAACTGTTTGCCCGGAATTGCTCTGGCCCATCGCATGGAAATGAGTTTCCAAGCCATCGCCGACCGACTTCTCAGCCTGGAGCCGGGTCAGGGCAGGGGAAAACCGCTGTTTTTCGAGCAGGGAATCTGCGTGGTGGATGACAGTTACAACTCCAATCCGGCCGCCCTGATGACCATGATGAGATTTCTCAAGGGGATCTCGGGTTATCGAAGGAAGATCCTGGTTGCGGGGGAAATGTTGGAACTGGGCTCCGACGCCCCTCGGTTCCACCAGGCATGTGGCAGGGCTGCGGCCGGCTGGGGTTTCGATCTGATCCTGGGCGTTCAGGGACTTGCCGATCAAGTGGTGACCTCGGCTAGAGCCTTCGGATACGATCCCGGCCGCTCGATCTTTTTCGACGATTCAGTCGAAGCTGGCCAATGGCTGGCACCTCGCATTCGGCCCGGCGACCTGATACTGGTGAAGGGCTCACGAGGGGTGAGGACCGAGGGAGTTATAGAAAGGCTGAAAGAGGACTTCGCGCTTTCCGCCTGACATCCCGGCCCGGCCCCTGGAGTCCCGGCTTGGGGCCGATCGGCCGCGCCGGCGAGTGCATCGGGCTTCCCGGTGCGGAGGACAGCTTAAATCCATGCTCTACCACCTTCTCTACGAGTGGCTGTTCGACATTTTCCCCGATGCCTCGCTACTCAACGTCTTTCGCTATATCACCTTCAGGACGGCTTACGCCAGCATTACGGCGCTGGTCCTGGCTCTGATTCTGGGCCCCTGGCTCATTCGCCGCTTGCGCCAGTTCCAGGTGGAGCAGCACATCCGAGAAGAGGGTCCGAGTCATCACCGGGTCAAGGCCGGTACGCCGACCATGGGAGGTGTTCTGATCGTGGCCAGCACGGTGGTGCCCACCTTCCTTTGGACCGACCTCGGCAATCCGCTGGTGTGGGTCGGCCTGGGTGCGATGATCGGGTTCGGCGCCATCGGTTTCGCCGACGACATCATCAAGATCAAGCGGCGCAGGAACCTGGGGCTGACGGTTCGGGTCAAGCTGGGGTTGCAGCTCTTCCTGAGCGTCGCCATTGCAGCCGGCCTGCTGCTTCTGAAGTCTCGCGGCGCCTATCAAACCGATCTGGCTGTTCCCTTCTTCAAGGATCTGCAGCCCAATCTGGTCTTGGATACCTTTGCCGGCTCCGCGCTTCATTTCCTGGACTTCCTTCCCTTCCTGCTGTTCGTGTTGGTGGTTCTGGTGGGATCTTCCAACGCCGTCAATCTGACCGACGGGTTGGACGGTCTTGCCATTGGCTGCGTAGTGGTCGCCGCGGGGGCGCTGACCGTGCTGACCTATGTCACCAGCCACGCCTCCTTTGCCGGATACCTGGATATTCCTCACCAGGCCGATGTCGGGGAGTTGACCATATTCTGCGGGGCCATGGTCGGCGCATCGCTGGGTTTTCTCTGGTACAACTGCCATCCGGCCGAGCTCTTCATGGGAGATGTGGGGTCCCTGTCCCTGGGCGGAGCCATCGGGACGGTGGCCGTGATCATCAAGCACGAAATCCTGCTGGTGGCCATCGCCGGTATTTTCGTTTTGGAGGCTCTGTCGGTGATGATTCAGGTCTCCTTCTTCAAGCTCCGGAAGAGACGGGTCTTCCGCATGGCTCCGCTGCACCACCACTTCGAGCTTCTGGGATGGACCGAATCCAAGGTGGTGGTGCGCTTTTGGATCGCAGCTCTGATCTTTGCCTTGTTCAGCCTGACCACGCTCAAGCTGCGGTGAGCTTCCTCGATGGCGGTCCTGTTCGGCAGACTGCAAGGCTCGCTTTTGGGCATCAACCGCGGGGAACGACGTTGGAAGCCGAACCGTTTGCAGGGAAAAAGGTGCTGGTGGTGGGAATGGCCCGCAGTGGAATCGCGGCTGCAAGGTTCCTGCAGACCAGGGGGGCTCGCGTGACAGTCTCGGATTGCCGGGGCCGCGGCCCGTTGGACCCGGAAATCCAGACGCTGGAGGCGCTTGGGATCGATTGCGAGGTCGGCGGGCATCGGCCGGAAACGTTTCTAAACGCGGAATGCATCGTGGTGAGCCCTGGCGTTCCCCTTGAGCAGCCGGTTCTGAGGGGGGCAGCGCGCCGGGGAAAGGAAATTTTGAGCGAGATTGAGCTGGCCTCACGTTTCCTTCGAGGAAAAATCGTCGGAATCACCGGCTCCAACGGAAAGACCACCACCACCACCTTGGTCGGGGACGTCCTCGGAGCTGCCGGCTTTCGGGTTCAGGTGGGTGGGAATATCGGAGTGCCCTTGATCTCCCTGGTCGAAAGCTCCGCCTCCGACTCTATCAACGTGGTGGAGTTGAGCAGCTTCCAGTTGGAGGCTGTCTCTTCCTTTCGAGCCCACGTCGCCGTGATCCTGAACATTACCCCTGACCACATGGACCGATATCCCACCCTGGAAGCCTATGCGCGAGCCAAGCTGAACCTGTTGAAGAATCAGACAGACTCGGACTTTGCGGTGTTGAATCGAGAGGACCGGCTGCTGCGCAACCTGGCCGCTCCCCCGGCCGCCCAAAAATACTGGTTCGGCACCACGGTTCCGGTGGATCAGGGGACCTGCCTGCAGAACGGCGCCCTGGTCTTCAGCCAAGGGGGCAAACGAGAGCAGATGGTCCGGGTGGAAGAGGTTCGGGTCAAAGGGCTTCACAACCTGGAAAACGTGGCCGCCGCGGTCACCGTGGCCCGTCTGCTGGGTGCATCGGTCCAGTCCATCCGGGAAAGCGTGGCCGGCTTTCGCGGTGTCTCCCACCGACTGGAGTGGGTACGCGAGGTTCGTGGCGTCGAATTCTACAACGACTCCAAGGCCACCAATCCAGTTTCGGCCCAGAGGGCCTTGGAGGCCTTCGAGCAACGGCTGATTCTGATTCTGGGCGGGCGCGACAAGGCCAGCGATTTTAGCCTGCTGAGTCCAGAGGTGAGCCGCCGGGTCAAGGGCCTGGTCCTCTTGGGGGAGGCCAGCCGCAAGATCGAATCCCAATTGGCCGGGACGGCTCCCGTGACCCGTGCCGCCAGCATGGAGGAGGCGGTCCGATTGGCATTTGGCCAGGCGGACCCGGGAGAGGTGGTGCTGCTGGCCCCTGCCTGCTCCAGCTTCGACATGTTTCGGGACTACGAGGAACGAGGAAACGTGTTCAAGGAGGCGGTGAATCGCCTCTAGCCGCCGGGTATTCGAGGCCCCCGGCGGCCTATGACGGTTACGGATCGTTTCAAATGGCGCGAAAGCTTTCTCCGGACAAGTTGCTGTTTGCCACCACTCTGGCCCTGGTGCTTTCGGGAGTGGTCATGGTCTTCAGCGCCTCGGCCGTGCCGGCGGAAGAAAAGTTCGGCAGCCCCTACTACTTTCTGATTCGTCAGAGCGTGTGGACGCTATTGGGATTGATCGGCATGTGGTGGGCCATGCACGTCGACTATCGCTCCTATCGTCACCCGCTCTGTGTCTATGGAGGACTGTTCGTCTGTATTCTGCTGCTGGTTGGCGTATTCCTGATGGATCCCAACCACAATACCCACCGCTGGATTCGACTGGGGTCTCTGTCTTTTCAACCATCCGAGCTCAGCAAACCGGCCTTGGTCCTCTTCATGGCCTCCCTGCTGGAAAAGGAGGCGGCCCGGGTGAACGACTGGCGTCACACGCTTCTGCCCTGTCTGGCGGTGCTGGCTGTGGTGCTGGGCCTGATCGTCGCCGAGCCGGACCTGGGGACCTCCATCACCATTGCGGCAGTGGCATTCTTGCTGCTTTTTTGCGCCGGCCTGCGGCTCGCCTACGTGTTGGGTGCCTGCCTGCTGGCCATACCGCCCCTGTTTTGCCTGGTCTATTTTTTCGAGTACCGGCTGCAGCGTGTGCTTGCCTTCCTGAATCCGTGGGATGATCCCCTGGGATCGGGATTCCAGACCGTGCAGTCCATGATCGCCGTGGGGAGCGGGGGATTGACCGGCCTTGGCCTGATGGCGGGCAAGCAGAAGCTCTTCTACGTGCCGGAACCCCACACCGATTTCATCTACGCCGTCATCGGAGAAGAGTGGGGTCTGGTCGGTGCCCTGGCGGTGCTGGGACTGTTCAGCCTGTTCCTGTGGCGGGGTTTCCGCCTGTCCCTGAGGGCTCAGGACGGCTTCGGACGCTTTCTGGGGCTCGGCCTCACGGCCATGGTCGTGTGTCAGGCCTTTGTCAACATCAGCGTTGTATTGAGTTTGCTGCCCACCAAGGGAATTCCGCTTCCCTTCGTCAGCTCGGGCGGCTCGTCGTTGCTGGTCAGTCTGGTCAGTGTCGGTGTTCTGCTGAATATCTCTCAGCACTCCGATTGAAGGGATAGCCTGCGCTACTGGGCAGGCAGGTTCTGATAGCGAGTTCAACCGCGAGCCTTCGGGCTCGGGCGGGAAAGATGCCGAAGACGGAATCTTCTTCAGCGCGCACACGGCAACCTGTTGGCAATGAGGAGCTTAGGATCCTGATTGCCGGTGGGGGTACGGGAGGACACCTTTACCCGGGAATCGCCGTCGCCCAGACGCTCGCCAAGCGCTATCCCAAGTCGGAGGTTCAATTCGTCGGGAGCGGGCGTCCACTGGAGGCACGCATTCTGAAAGAGGCGGGGTATCGCTTGAACAGGTTGCCGGTATCGGGATTGAAAGGCGTCGGCAGGATCGATCTGATGCGGGGATTCCTCAAGATTCCCGGGAGCCTTTGGGCTGCCTGGGGAATCATTCGCCGATTCCGGCCGACCGTCGTCCTGGGAGTCGGGGGCTATTCCTCGGGTCCTCCGGTCCTGGTCGCCTCACTTGCGGGAGTTCCCACCGTGCTTCACGAGTCCAATGCCCAGCCGGGGATCACCAATCGCCTGCTGTCGTCTTTCAGCCGCAAGGTGACCACCGCCTTTCCGGAATGCGAGACTTTTTTCCCGGGGAAAGCCGTGCTGACGGGGACTCCGGTGCGGCCGGAGTTTCTGGTCCCTCCGGCCAGACCGCCCGCGCGACCATTCGTTCTGTTGATTTTCGGAGGCAGCCAGGGGGCCCGGGCAATCAATCGGGCGGTGGTGGACGCTCTGGAAGGGTTGCGCCCACACTTCCGCCAGTTGCATTTCATCCATCAGACCGGCGAGCAGGATTTCGTCCAGGTGGAGCAGGCTTATCGGGAGGCGGGCGCCCAGGCACAGGTAAAGCCTTTCTTCACCGATATGCCGCGCCAGTTTCCAAAAGCCCACCTGGTGCTGTGTCGGGCCGGCGCCGCGACCCTGGGTGAGTTGGCGGCGGCGCGCAAAGCTTCTCTGCTGGTTCCTTTTCCGGGAGCCACAGACAACCATCAACTTCGGAACGCCGAATCGCTGGCGGCTGCCGGAGCTGCTGAAATCATTCGGCAGGAGGAATTGAGCGGGAAGCTCCTGGCCACCCGGATCGAACACTATTTTCACCACCCGGAGCAGTTGGAGAGAATGGAGACTCGGAGCGGCAGTTTGGCCCGGCCTGATTCGGCCCAACAGATTGTGGACTTGATCGGGGAATTGGCCGGTTTGGATTGACGGTGCTGGATGAGGTTCGCGAGAGGCATGCATGTTCAACAAGATTCAGCGGATTCACCTCGTCGGGGTGGGTGGGTCCGGAATGAGCGGGATCGCTGAAGTGCTTCTGAACCGAGGATACCGGGTCAGCGGCTCGGACCTCAAGCTGACGTCAGTGACCCAACGGTTGGTTGAACGGGGTGCCCGCATCCACGGAGGCCATGCCCCGGCGCAGGTGAATGCCGCGGATGTGGTGGTGGTGTCCTCGGCGGTGAAGCCCCACAACCCGGAAATCGAGGAGGCCAGGCGCCGTCAGATTCCCATCATTCCCAGGGCGGAGATGCTGGCCGAGCTGATGAGAGGGAAGTATGGGATTGCAGTGGCGGGAACCCATGGAAAAACCACTACCACCTCCCTGGTGGCAGGTGTGACAGGACATGGCGGCCTCGACCCCACCGTGGTGCTGGGGGGGCGCCTCAATGCGCTGGGAAGCAACGCCAAGCTCGGCACGGGCGAATTCATGGTCGTGGAAGCCGACGAAAGCGACCGGTCCTTTCTGCACCTGTCTCCGACGCTGGCGGTGGTGACCAACATCGACCTGGACCACATGGAGAACTATGACGGGATGGACGATCTGAAGGACGCCTTCGTGCAGTTCGCGAACAAGGTGCCCTTCTATGGCGCGGCGGTCCTGTGCCGGGACGATCCGGCCGCCGGCTCGATCCTTGCCCGCATCAAGCGGCGGGTCATCACCTACGGGTTCAGCCGGGAGGCGGAGCTGAGAGTCTCCACGGCCCAATATTCAGGGTTCGGTTCCAGCTTTGAGCTCGACTACCTCGACCAGGGCCTCGGCCTCTTCCGACTCAACCTTCCCGGGCGGCACAACGTCCTCAATGCCGCCGCAGCCATTGCCGTGGGTTTGGATCTCGGTCTGAGTCCCTCGGTCATGCGTTCCGCGCTGGCCGAATTCGAAGGACCGGATCGGCGATTTCAGCTCAAGGGTCGAGTCGAGGGGATCACCCTAGTCGATGACTACGGCCACCATCCAACCGAAATCTCAGCAACCTTGCAGGCGGCAGGGCATTTCCGAGCGGAGCGCCTGGTGGTGGTGTTTCAGCCGCACCGCTACAGCCGGACTCAGTACTGCTTCGAAGAGTTTGCCGGGGCCTTCGACAGGGCCGACCTGGTCCTGTTGGCGGACATATACGCTGCCGGCGAAGAACCGATCAACGGATTGACTTCGGCCAGGCTGGCTCAGGCAATACGGGGGCGCGGGCACCCCGAGGCTCATTACCTGGGTGCCGCCGAAGACATGGCGCCGCGGGTGGCGCGGCTGCTCCAAGCCGGAGACCTTGTCCTTACCATGGGTGCGGGGAGCATCGCCAGACTGCCGGATGCGTTGTTGAAGCAGCTTGCGACGGCAGCCCCCGGCGTTTGAAGCGTTGTTGAACCAAGACCGGAAACAGGGGAGGAACACCGGATGACGAGGGTCAAGACCAAGGCGATCAACTATCTCGAGAGGCAACCGAGCGCCATTCTGCAAAGGCAGCGACCGTCCGGCAACAGCAAGGGAAAGACCGTGCGGGAGGTTCTGCGCTGGTCGCTCAAGCTCTCCTTCGGGTTGTTGCTGGTGTCCATGCTTTCGTTCGGCCTCTACTGGATGAAAGACAGGCTCTACAACTCTCCCCGGTTCGATATCGCCATCACGGAAATCAACGGACTGCAAAACATCTCGCAGAATCAGGTGTTGGTCAAGATCGGCGAACTGGTCCAGTCGAGCCGCAACCTGGTGAGACTCGACCTGGACCGTCTGCGGCGAAACCTGGAGCTGATTCCATGGGTGAAAACCGTGGTTGTCCGACGGGTGTTGCCTGACAAGCTGATCGTCGACATCGAGGAACGGGAGCCGGTTGCCTTTGCCCGCGTGCCTCAGGGAACCCTGCTGATCGACGAGGAGGGCGCACTGCTGGAACACAATCCGGAAGAGCTGTCAGGGGCGGATTTTCCCGTCATTCTGGGAATGGAATCGGGTTACGCGTTGGAAGTTCTGCGGCGAAACCGAGAGCGGATTTCCCTCTATCTGAGGTTGATTCGCTCCCTGAACCGGGGAGGCGCCGGGTTGAGTCGGGATCTTTCGGAAGTGCACCTGCAAGACCCCGGCAATGTCTCGGTCATTCTCAATGGAGATTCGGTTCTGGTTTACCTGGGAAAGGACGGTTTTCAGAAAAAGTTCCGTCGCTATCTGGCCGCGAGCCGCGAGCTCAAGAAGAAATACCGGAATCTGGACTCGGTGGACCTGCGCTACCGGGATCAGGTGGTGATCAGGACCCTGGACCCCAAGCTGGCTAAAGGCGTTTCCAAGAAGGCCTCTTCAGACGGTTGAATCAGGCGCTGACGGCTCGGATTTCGGGGACATTCCAGGAGGCTGGAGGTCTGCTTGGCCCGCAAAACCAAATATGTAGTCGGCTTGGACGTCGGCACCACCAAGACCTGCACCATCATCTGCGAGGTCAACGATGAGGGAGTCCTGGAGGTGGTTGGGGTCGGGTCGGCCGAATCCAGGGGCTTGCGCAGGGGCGTGGTCGTCCACCTGGACGGAGCCGTCTCCGCCATCAAGAAGTCGGTGGAGGAAGCCGAGCGCAGCGCGGGAACGGCTGTGGAGTCAGTATTCGTAGGGCTCTCCGGGGGGCACATCCAGAGCTTCAACAGCCAGGGAGCGGTGGCAGTCACGGCTGAAAGCCGCGAAATCGGCCAAGCCGATATTCGCCGAGTTCTGGAGACGGCCAAGGCGGTCTCACTACCGTCCGACCGCGAAATCGTCCACGTGCTTCCTCAGGAATGTGTGGTCGACGGCCAGGACGGCATCGGCGATCCGCTGGGTCTGTTGGGAACTCGCCTGGAGGTGAATTGCCATATCGTCACCAGCTCGAGCACGGCTGCTCAGAATATTGTGACGGCCGTCAACCGAAGTGGACTCATCGTGGCGGACACTATCCTGCAACAACTGGCTTCTGCCGAGAGCACCTTGAGCGATGACGAAAAGGAGCTGGGTGTGGCTCTGGTCGACGTGGGTGGGGGCACCACCGATCTTGCCGTCTACACTCAGGGAGGCATCCGACACAGCTCTGTTCTGCCCTTGGGTGGGGACCAGATCACCAACGATGTCGCCGTCGGCCTCAGAACCTCCATCCTGGAGGCCGAGAGGATCAAGCGTGACCATGGATGCGCCATGTCGACCCTGGTCGAAGAAGATATTGACTTTGAGGTCCCGAGCGTGGCCGGCCGGCAAGGCAAATCCATCAGCAAGCGGATTCTCTGCGAGATCATCCAGCCGAGGATGGAGGAAATGCTCACCCTGGTCCAGGAGGACATCCGGCAAGCGGGTTACGAGAGGCTCTTGGGAGCAGGACTGGTCCTTACCGGGGGAACCGTCCGGCTCGAGGGCACGGTTGAGCTGGCAGAGCAGATCTTCGACCTGCCGGTTCGACCGGGCAGTCCCCAGGGATTGGAGAAGATGGAGGGCGCCTTGGCCGCTCCCGCCTTCTCAAGTGCCGTCGGTCTGGTGCTCTACGGCTACCGCGCCCATGCCAACCGGTGGATTGGACGCCCGGTTGGCGACAACTTTCTGAAGAGATGGGCCTCGAGGATGTTTTCCCGAAAAGGCGGCAAATTATAGGCTGCCGAACGTGGCTCGGGTTCCGGGTTTTCGAAATTCCGAGGCGGACTACAGAAGGATAGCGACTACCACGCCTTGGTGCTGGTGGTCCGACCAAGCACAATATGGGGTATTTTTCTTGATTTTCTCGGTCTAAGCGCTTATGTTTTCAATCAATCGCGGGCTCAGCCCTGCCTAAGGAGTGGAACCATGGAAACGACCCAGTCCGATCGTTCCGTCAAGTTTCTGTTGGACGAGCCTCCGGCCAACGGTGCCGTCATCAAGGTCATCGGCGTCGGAGGCGGCGGCACCAACGCTGTTAACCGAATGATTGACGCCGGCGTCGAGGCCGTTGAATTCATCGTGGCCAATACCGACATGCAGGCTCTCAGAGCCTCCCGGGCGCCGACCAAACTGCAGATCGGAGCCAAGCTCACCAACGGTCTTGGAGCCGGGGCCGATCCACATGTCGGCCGAAGTGCGGCGCTGGAGGATACCGACAGGATCATCGAGGTTCTCGAAGGCGCCGACATGATTTTCGTTGCGGCGGGCCTGGGCGGGGGCACCGGGACCGGTGCGGCGCCTATTATTGCCAACCTGGCGGCCGAACTGGGTGCACTGACGGTGGCCATCGTGACCGAGCCATTCCTGTTTGAAGGGAAGAAGCGGAAGGTTCAGGCCGAGCGAGGGCTGGAAGACCTCAACGCCTGTGTGGATACGGTCATTGCCATCTCCAACGAACGGTTGCTCCAGACCGTGGAAAGGGGCACCAGTTTCTCGCAGGCATTTCAGGTGGCCGATGACATCCTGCGCCAGGGAGTTCAAGGGATTTCCGACATCATTCAGGTTCCCGGTGTGATCAACGTGGATTTTGCCGACGTGAGGGCAGTCATGCAGGGCATGGGCAAGGCCCTGATGGGAACCGGAACCGCCAATGGCCAGGACCGTGCCGTGGCAGCCGCCAATCGGGCGATCGCCTCTCCTCTTCTGGAGGATGTCTCCATTCACGGAGCCAAGGGAATTCTGATCAACATTACGGGATCGGAGGAGCTTCTGCTTCACGAAGTCAGTGAATCGGCTTCCATTATCCACCAGGCCGCCGACGAGGATGCCAATATCATTTTCGGCGCCGTGATCGACAACAAGATAACGGACGACATCAAGATCACCGTTATTGCCACCGGGTTCAACGGAAACGGCGCCGGATCGACGATGCAGACGGCCGAGAGCGAATCCCGGGATCTGGAACACGCTTCAGACCGTTCTTCAGATTCTCCCACCCCGGAGCCCGAGCCCGTCACCGTTCCGGAATCGGGGATCCCGCCAGGTCAGGGTCGTCCCTACGACCCGCGCGACCTCGAGGTTCCCGCCTACCTCCGCCGTAAGCTGGACGACTAGAAACGCCGGGCGGGCTGGCGCCGGGAAGTTCCGGCCCGTGCCGGGTGAAGACCTCATGCGGGTCCAAATCGAAGCCGCCGTTATCGACTCGATGGTGGAGCATGCCCAATTGGAGGCCCCGCTGGAGAGCTGCGGCCTGTTGATGGGTCGGGCCGGGCGGATCACTCACCTCCGCGGGATGCGGAACCGGGCTCAAAGTCCAGTCCGCTATGAGATGGTCCCCGGGGAACTGTTTCAGTTCTTCAAGGGTCTCCGCGGCTCGGGCATGCAACATCTCGGGATCTACCATTCCCATCCCTCTTCCGAGGCCTATCCCTCGGCTACCGATATCTCCCAGGCCTTTTATCCCGACTGTGCCTACGTGATCCTCTCCTTGCTGGCGCCGGACTCTCCGTCCGTCAAGGCCTTTTCCATCGTGGAGGGCGTAGTCGCGGAGCTGACGATCCAGCGGATCTGAGAATAGGACCGCATTTCTTACCTGATGCGCCCGGCAGGATGGGGACATGGCTATCCGATTCTTCCTTTTTCAATGAGGGACTCTTGGGTTAGCATTTTGACAGGCTTCAATTCCGGGTTTCGATCGTTCCATTGGATCGGAAGGGGTTGAAACAGTCCGAGTTTTTCTGTCCGACGGAGGCGTCCAGGCATGCGAATTGCGACGAGAGTTCGGGATTGGCCGTTGACGGTCCTGTTGCTGGCCGGAGTGGGGGTCCCGGTCTGCGCTCCGGGGGTGGAAGCGACCACGGTAAAGCAGCTTAGCCTGGAGCAGATGGTCCGCGGGTCGCACCGGATCATGCTGGGTCGCCGAGTTTCTCAGGAGACCTACTGGAACAAGAACCGAACGCGGATCTACACGGCCACCCGGTTTGCGGTTGCGGAAGACTTGAAGGGAGAATTCCGGGGGACGGCCACGGTGGTGACCGTGGGCGGCACCAGGGACGGTCTGACGCTGGCGGTGTCGGGGACGCCTACCTTTCGGGTGAACGAGGAGGTCTTGCTCTTCCTGGAAGCCGGCAAAGGCGGTCACTGGATCCTGATGGGACTCTCCCAGGGCATGTTCCGCATCGCCGCCGACCCGCGGGGAGTCAGGACGGCCTATCATGCCTCCTCCGGGCTCGACTTGATCCCGGCTTCACCCGAATCGTCCTCCCAGACACCGATTCCCGGTCGGGTCGAGCTGGACCGGCTGCTGAGCCGGATCCGTCAACTTGTCGGCATGGCCGGCGAGTGATCGGCAGGGTCAACCCCGAGGAGCCGTTTCCGTGCCATCCAATTCATGCAGGAGGAAGACCGGACGCAAGCCGTTGAAAGGCTCCGCTCCATCCGGGCATCCGCGCCGCGCCCGCAAGGCTCGGCGCCTGGTGCTCCTCTGTCTGCTTGCGGTGGTTTTCGTCTGGTGGATTTCCCGCCCGCCTGCCCTGGCCTTCGTTCCTTTCCTCAGCGGCGCCAAATGGAAGACCCTTCCGGTTACCTACAAGATCCATCAGAGCGGTCTGCCCTCGACCGGCAACCACAGCGAATTCGCGGCCGTTCACGCCGGCTTTGATGCCTGGGAAAACATAGAGGATTCGGCGATCACCTTTTCCTACGACGGGACGACCGAGACTAGTGTCGCTGCTTTGGACTACACCAACGTGGTCTCGTTTCAGGATGAGATCTTCGACTTCGGCTCGGCGGTGATTGCGGTGACTCTCACCTATTATCCTAGAAGAGTCGAGGATCCTCCAATTCTGGATGCCGATATCGTCTTCAATCCCAACCTGAATTTCTCGAGCGACGGCGCACCGGGCACCTTCGATCTGCAGTCGATTGCCACACATGAGGTCGGGCATCTCTTGGGGCTGGACCATACGGCCATCGTGTCCGCCACCATGAATCCACAGGCCGGCATTGGAGTGACCATCTTCCGGGTGCTTCACACCGATGACCGGATCGGATGCTCGGTCCTCTATCCCACACCCAAATTCAGTCGTTCGACTGGAGAGCTTGCGGGAAGGGTCCTGTTTGACGGCGCAGGGGTCTACGGAGCCCACGTGGTGGCTTTGGACGAGGAGGGAAGGGCGGTTACCTCCGCCCTTTCCGGAGAAGACGGCAGCTACCGGGTTTCAGGGCTGCCCCCGGGTTCCTATAGGCTCTACGTCGAGCCCCTGGATGGGCCGGTGTTGGAAAGCAACATCATCAAACCCCGTGGCTCCTCGGACTTCAACACCCGATTCGCCACCACCTTCCTGGGGAGAGGGCCGGACAGCCAGGTCGGGGAGTCGGTTGCGGTGGCCTCCGGCGCCACCCTTATGGGCCAGGACATCTCGGTGTCGCCTGCGGCGCTTCCTCACCTGAACATCGAGGACCCATCTCTGGGCACTCGCCTTGAAAGGGGCGTCAGTGAATCGATTCGAGTCTTTGGAGACGGACTCGGGATTGGGAGCAGGTACTTCGTGCTGGGAGGGGGAATGGTCCTGGAATCGCCCAGGTCAATCGGCGGCAGCGGAGCCGAAATTGAAGTTAGCGTGGAAGGCCGCGCCCCCCTGGGTTCCAGGAGCCTGTTCGTTGAGAAGGGGGATGTCCTGGCGGCCTTGAGCGGGGGCGTAGACGTGACGCGTCCAGACCCGGAACTATCCGGCATCACTCCCCGATCGGGCCCCCGCGCGGGGGGGACTCCGGTAACCGTCACCGGTTCGAACTTCGATCGCGAGGCCATCGTGAGCCTGGACGGTATTCCCCTGAATGACCAAAAATGGCTGAACGCGAGGATGATTCAGGGGACCACCGGGCCCAACGGCTGTGGATCTCTCAACCTGCTGGCCATTAATCCCGACGGCAGCAGCGACCGCCTGCAGTCGGTTTTCGAGGCCGTCTCACCACCCCCAACCATCGCGTCCTTGTCTCCCGGCTCAGCCGAGGTGACGTCGCTGGTCACCATCTCCGGACGCAATTTCGATCCGGTTGCGGAATACAACCGGGTTGGCTTCAATAACCATCCGGCGGAGGTGATTTCCGCCACCGAAAGCCGAATCGTCACGCTGGTGCCCTTTGGGGCCACCAGCGGTCCCGTTACAGTGGAAGTCTGCGGTCAAATCGCCACCAGCAGCGAGTTCACGGTGCTGCCGTTGCAACCCAGCCGGAACCGTCCCCAGCCTAGTTTTTCCTACCTGGATCTGAGCCGGGATCCGGAAGCCTCCCGGTTGGAGTTCCGGCTGGACGAAGAGGATCGAACCCCCGACGACTCCATCGCCCGGATCGCCCTGCCCTTCAAGTTCACCCTGTTCACCAGGACGTTCCGGGAAGGGAGTCCGGTCAACATTTCCACCAACGGCTGGATCTCGCTGACCCCTGCCTTGGCGGGCACGGCCGAATGGGAAAACGGCAGGCTTCCCGGACACCGGGTCCCAGGTCCGGGTGATTACGTCGGAAGCATGCCGGCCAACCTGATCGCCCCCTTCTTTCACGACCTGGTGGTCGGAGAAACCGACAGCGGCGTCTACACCCGGGTGCTGGGGGAGGCATCCAACCGCCGTCTGATTGTCGAATGGAGTAACTTCAGCGCCTACGACGACAAAGCGGAAAATTCACGACCGGACTACACGACCCGGCTGACCTTTCAAGCGGTGCTTTTTGAAGGGAGCAATGACGTTGCCTTTCTGTACCGGCGCTTACAAGGGCCGTTGACCCAGGGTGAAAGTGCCACCGTCGGCCTTCAGAACGACGGCCGGGATCGGGCCATCCAGTTCGGTTTTAACCGGCCGCGGCTGTCCGAGGGCAAAAGCATCTTCTTTCGCTTCGACCCCGAGGACGGCAGCTATGCCTTCGAGCACTTTCTGCCTCTGGTCACCGACACCGACGAATTCCGCACCAACCTGGGACTCACCGCCGACGTCCTCTCGGGAGCCACCGTTCAACTGACGCTGTTCGACCCTGCCGGCCAGGCCCTCGGCTCCCGGACCGAGCGGGTTCCCCGAGGGGGGCTGATCCAGCTCAACCACCTGGTTCGCCGCCTGCTGGGCACCGGGTCCAATGAGCCCTCCAACGTGTCGGGCTCCGTCCTGGTGGCATCCGACCAGATGGTGTTTCCCTACGTCACCCAGATCGACAACCGCTCCAGCGACCCCAGCCTGGATCTGGGAGCCATGTCGGGCGGCACCCGGCTGGGGATTCTCTCGACTACGTCGGTAAACCAGTTTCGTTCCTCCCTGGCTGTTCTGAATATTGGAGACACGACAGCCGAGGTTTCCCTGCTGCAGCGGGATGCGAGAGGCAGGCTGCTCCAACGCCAGGAGATCTCCATTCCCGCACGCGGCCAGTTCCACAGCCCGGACCTGCATGCCGCCTTTGGGATCGGCAATGTCTCCGGCCCACTGGAGATCCTGTCCACCAATGGGGTGCCGCTGATTGCCACCTCGCGGGTGTATGCGCTGGATTCGGGGACCAGCGGCTTCTTCCGCGGGCTGGACCTGGAGCGTGCCTCCAGCCGGGCGGCCATTCCCATCAGTCGGGAGAACGAGGAATTTCGCAGCAACCTGGGGATCACCAACCTTTCCGAGGAGCCGGCTAAGGTGGAGGTGCAACTGTTCGATTCCGCGGGGACCCTTTTGGGGACCTCCAGCGAGCAGGTGCCGCCGTTCGGTCTGGTCCAGTTGAATCGGGTCAACCGGAGGCTCTCCGGTTCAGGCGGGGCAGAGGCCACCCTGGGATGGATCCAGCTGAGCGCCGACCGTCCAGTGGCGGGATTCGTGTCACAAATCAACAACCAGAGCAGCGATCCGGGATTTGCACGGTCGGACGTGCTACCGTCCAGCAGACTGTTGATACCATCGGCCACCAACGTCAACCAGTTTCGATCGACGATCACCATCGTCAACGCGGGGAACGGGGAAGAGGCCCGAGTTCGTGTGCTCATCCGTAACCGCCAGGGGCAGACCATTGGTGAAAGCGAGAGCCGGACCCTGCCCTCCAACGGGATCTTCCATCTGGACGATCTACTGGGGAGCCTGGAGGTGCCCAGCAATTTCGGCCCGGTGGAAATCGAGTCCTTGAACGGTGTGCACCTGCTGGCCGTGTCCCGGGTCTACAGCATCCATGACGACACCGGAGGCTTCTTCCTGGCGCAGCCGTTCTAGTGAATAGTGGATAGTTTTTTGATCGATGCGTTAAGCTGCTTGTCGATTTCTGATTGTTTCACTCTCGAATGATCCGCACGGCGGGGCGGGGGCCCGGCTGACCACTGACCACTAGTCACTCGTTTTTAAACCGGGTGTTCCGGACAAGAGGGAATCGTATGACTGAACCGACCTTTTATTCCTTGGCCGACAAGGTGGCTATCGTCACCGGCGCCGCCACCGGCATCGGCGCCGCTATTGCCGAGAGGTTTCTCAAGGCGGGAGCCCTGGTCGTATTCGCCGACATTGACGCCGGTGGGGCCCGGGAACGGGCCGGCCAGTTGGACGGCTCCGGGGAGCGCAGCCTGGTGGTGCCGGTGGACCTGACTCAGGCCTCCGAGGTCGCCGGCCTGGTCGAACGGGTCCTGGGCAGGTTCGGCACGGTTGACATCCTGGTGAACAATGCCGGCATCGCCGGCCCCACCAAGCCCCTGGTGGAGGTATCGGAGGAAGAGTGGGAGCAGGTGATGGCCGTTAACCTCAGGGGTGTGTTTCTCTGCTGCAAGGCAGTGCTTCCGACGATGTTGGAGAATCAGTCCGGCCGGATCGTCAACGTGGCCTCCATTGCCGGCAAGGAGGGGAATCCCAACTTGGCGCCCTACTCGACCACCAAGGCCGGGGTGATCTGCCTGACCAAGGCCCTGGCCAAGGAGGTCTGTCAGCAAGGCGTCTACGTAAATTGCGTGACGCCCGCGGTGATCGATACGCCCATTCTGCGCCAGGTGGGTCAGGAAACCATCGACTACATGATCAGCAAGATTCCCATGGGACGGGTGGGGAAGCCCGAGGAAGTGGCGGCGCTCATCCACTTCCTGGCCAGCGACGAATGCAGTTTCACCAACGGCGCTTGCGTGGACATCAGCGGGGCGCGAGCGACCTATTGACCGTGGGTCCGGCGATGCCCGCCGGGCGGAGGAAGCTCATGAACCAGGCACCCTTTATTCCCGGGAGGCTGAGTGATTCCAAGTTGAGGCGGTTTGCCGCCGACGGTTTCCTGGTCTGCGGGGCCACGCTGTCGGCCTCGGGATTGGAGCAGGTCCGACAGGAGTGCATGGCGGCCTGGAACAGGGAGAAAGGCGCATTCGACCCCGACAAGACCTGGTTGGAGAATGCCCTCTTGCCCAATATCCACCATCGTTCGGACATGGTGCGCCAATTTTACTTTGCCGGACCTCTGGTGGACGTGGCCGAGCAGATCATCGGGCCCAACCTCAAGGCGGCGACCAGTCAGCTCACCTTCAAGACCAGGAACAACCGCATGGTGTTCCCCTGGCACCAGGACAACGGGTACGGAGAGCTGGAGCCCTATAACGCCCTTTCCTGCCTGACCGCTCTGGACGACATCAACCTGGAAAACGGCTGCCTGTGG
Organism: Candidatus Versatilivorator sp.; assembly: GCA_965207735.1. Taxonomy (GTDB): domain Bacteria; phylum Acidobacteriota; class Terriglobia; order Versatilivoradales; family Versatilivoraceae; genus Versatilivorator. Next base: position 405,714 of record OZ242296.1, read on the forward strand.
GTTATTCCCGGAAGCAACCGGACCGGACAGAAGGCCCATGCGCAGGGCAAGGCCGCGGCCGACGCCAGGCACGGGACCGAGTTGATGGCCGGGGCCGACGAGTCCAAGGCCGTGCCGGTTCCCATGAAAGCCGGGGAGTCGCTGGTCATGAGCTGCTGGACATTGCACAAGTCGGGGCCCAATCGCTCGGGCCGAGACCGGCGCATCCTGTTCTTCCGCTACGCCGATGCCGATGCGGTAGAGGTTTATAACCAGCGCCGCCCCCGGTTGGGGAGACTGCTGAGAGGCCGGACCCGATTCGAGGAGGTTCGCCGGTTTGAGGCGGACCTCTAGCCCGCATTTCTCGCCAGGTCGCTGGTGCCATGACGAAAAGTAGTTCATCTTCATCAGTACTTTGATTGGCTCCATGGTAAGGGCTTGCGGGCAACAGACTGCGCTGGGCATGCCCTGGCTTGTCTTTTTCCATTCAGCGTGCACATGCTCCCTCGCGCGTAGTGACCGCTACGCTCTTCGGTCGCGAGCACGCGCTGAAGGGAAAAATCCTGCGCCATGATCATGCCCCCTGGTGAGAAATGCGGGCTAGGGCGGGAAAGTCTCGGAGCAAGAAGCAAAAAAGAGACCAGAGCGATCCAAGAAGGACGACGAAGGGCCACTAGGGGGTTGGAAAAGGCTCAATAGTCGGCAAGGCCGAAAGGAGGCCATGGCTCGATGGAATCTCGATTCAACAAACCCAGGGTGGCCATCAATCGGGTCTACACCCGGATGGGCGACTCCGGGGAGACCAAGCTGGCTGGAGGACAAAAGGTGTCCAAGGGGTCCTTGCGCCTGGAGGCCTACGGCACGGTGGATGAGCTCAACGGATTCGTCGGAATGGCCTGTCAGACGGCTCGAGATCAGGTGGAGCGAAACCCGGAGTTGCAGGCTATGGTGACCTGCCTGGTCCGGGTGCAGCACGAGCTCTTCAACCTGGGAGCAACGCTTGCCACCTTGCCCGAGGATATTCATCCCCGCCAGCCACAGGTGACCGAGCGGGATATCCAGCGGCTGGAACAGGAGATCGACCGCGCCAATCAGGTCCTGGAGCCCTTGCGCTCCTTTGTCCTGCCGGGAGGCAATCGACTCAACCTGGAGCTTCACCTCTGCCGCACCATATGCCGGCGCGCCGAACGGCACTGTGTCCGGCTCGGCGAGGAGGAAGCCATCCCTGAGGCGGCCGTTCAGTACCTCAACCGGCTGGGAGATGCGCTCTTCGTGTGGAGCCGTTGGGTCAGCCACCTGATTGGGACCCCGGAAACCCTGTGGGATCCCAATCTGGCGGGCTGAGCTTGCCTGAAACAACCCCGCAGTTCAAGCGGCTGCGATTTGTGGAACGAGGTTGAAACCAAGAGACTTAGCGGCATCTTTGAGGCCCGCGAGGCGTCGTCGCCGGAACCGGTCCTCGTAGCACGCTTCCCCGATGTCGATGTAGTCCTGGCCGTAGCGCAGCATGCGGTAGACGAGAACGGCCAGCCGGCGAGCCATGGAGAAGACGGCGACACTCCATCCCTTGTGGCGGGCCTTGCGACGGAAGGCGGCCCCCAGAGCGGTCTTGGAGTGCTTCAGAGAGACGGCTGCCATGCGCAGGACGGCGGCGGCGCGAGTAGACCCGGTGCTGTTGGCCTTCTTGTAGTGGAGCGGCTTGCCTGCGGAGACGGCCGTTTTTGGAGCCAGGCGCAGCCAGGATACAAAGTGCTTCTCCGAGGGGAAGGCCGTCAGGTCGAGGCCGGCCTCAGTCAGCAGGGTCAGGGCCGCTTCGGTGCCGATGCCGTCGATACGCGTCAGATCGACTCCGGCAAAGCGCCACAGTTCGGTGCGCAGGTGGTGCCCACCGCGGCGGCGAATCGCCTTTTCCTTGATCGCATTGGGATGCTTCGGCACGGGCTGGTCGTGGCGCTCCACCGGTTGCAGCGCCTGGATTTCCTCCAGGATGCGGGCCTCATAGGCCGCAATCTCGCGTTGAGTCATGTCGTAGAGCTTCAGCGCCGACTTGAGGTTGAACAGATGCTCTTCTCGCCAGTTGCCTCTGAGGTGCTCGGCAAACTCCCGGCTGGACTTCTTGCACCGTCGGTCCCGCAGACCCGCCAGACGGACCGGGTCCCGTTCGCCGTCGACAATCGCCCGCACGATCGCCATCCCCGTCTGACCGGTCAGATCGGTGACCGCACGATGGATCTGGACGTTCATCTGATCCAGCGCCTTCTGCATCCACTGCACAAAGCGGGTACTCTCGGCCCCCAGAGTGCTCAGTTGCCGGTGCAGGGTCCGAACCCGGACGATCGCCTCGTGCGGACGGAAGGATCCCCGCAGCAAGCCGCAACTGTGCAGCAACTGGATCCACTGGCAGTCCCGCATGTCGGTCTTGCGGCCCGGAACGTAGCGCAACTGCCGGGCGTTGACCAGCAAGACCTCGATGCCGCAGGACTCCAGCAGTTCGTAGAGGGGAATCCAATACACGTTGGTGCTCTCCATCGCCACCGACTCCACCCCTTGCTCCAGCAACCAGTCGGCCAGTTGCTGCAACTGCTCCATGGTGGTGCCGAAGGTGCGCACGTTCGGCTTCCCTGGGGTCACCTCCGGAGCGCACACCCAGTGCTCCCGACTCCCCAGGTCGATCCCTGCCACCTCGGGGTGGATCCGCGACAAGGCTGTCGAACGGCTGCGCTTCTTCTTCGGGGTCTTCTTCGCCTTCGTGTTGACTTTCCTGCTCTTTTGCATGAGATTGGCCTCCTCCAGGGCGAGGGCTCCGGCCCGAGTTGGCGTGGTCGTTCGGATTCTTGCCTTGAGGAGAGCTTCCCGGGAAGCCTCACTAATGAATGATGACCTGCTCGGACCCAGACTTGTCTTGGGGCACGGGGCACCAATGCTGGAACGGGGCGTAGCTGCCGGAGTCTCGCCAGGTGCTTATTCTTTCACAATGATCCGTTGTTTCACCCTCGAATGATCCGCCCGTCGTGGGGGGCGGGGGCGGGACTTGTCTGAAACAACCGAAAAACGACAAGAGACAAACGAAAAAGACTTATCCACGAAGGGGCGCGAAGAACGACGAAGGGGCACGAAGGCGCTGAGGTTAACCGCGACGGGATACAAGTTCGCGAAAGGATTGTCGATTTCTGATTGTTTCACTCTCGAATGATCCGCCCGGCAGGGCGGGGGCGGGACTTGCCTGAAACAACCGACAAAAGACAAAAGAAAAAAGAAATCCACGACGGGGCACGAAGAACGACGAAGGGCCACTAAGGCGTTGAGGTTAACCGCGACGGGGTACCAAGTTCGCGAAAGGATTGTCGATTTCTGATTGTTTCACTCTCGAATGATCCGCCCGGCACGGCGGGGGCCCGGCTTGTCTGAAACAACCGAAAAAAGACAAAAGAAAAAAACTTATCCACGAAGGGGCACGAAGAACGACGAAGGGCCACTAAGGCGCTGAGGTAAAACGCGACGGGATACCAAGTTCGCGAAAGGATTGTCGATTTCTGATTGTTTCACTCTCGAATGATCCGCACGGCAGGGCGGGGGCCCGGCTTGTCTGAAACAACCGACAAAAGACAAAGAAAAGACTTATCCACGAAGGGGCAGTGCGCCGTGGAAAGGCGCCTTCTTCTGGCGGGTGCGAACCCCGCCCAACAACTGTCGCTCCGGTTGGTAGCAGCCAGGGCGGATCATGGAGGTAACGAAATGGTCTGAAGCACTCTGGGGTCAAGGGCCGCCAAGGGCGGCTCAGCGAGCATGCGGGCCGGAACGCGAGTGAACGTCGAGCAGGCCTCGAAACGGACAATACGGAAGCCGACCCTCCTGTCTTTAGGGGAAGGCCGTTGGCGGATGGGGAAGAGAGCGACGCGGGCACCGATCCGCTTCCGTCGGGGTAGTGACGCTGGCACGCATGGAAGGGGAAGAAGGCAGCAACACGGGAAGCCCTGGGGGAGATGCGGCACACATCAACCGGGACCCCGCGAGGGGCAGGCCGGGCCGTCAGGGTGGCGGATGGGTCGGTAGTACCGGAGAAGCCGGGTAACGCCGGTGGAGGGAAGGGACCCTGAGTTGAGAGCAGCATGGAAAGGAGGCAAGGCGTGGCCACTGACAAGAGTCTAACAGGGTCAGAGGGGGTTCGGAAATTCCAGACCATGCTACATGCGAAAGCGAAGGAGGACCCCAAGCGGCGGTTTCATGCGCTGTCGGACAAGGTGTGGCGAGAGGACTTTCTGAAGGAAGCCTGGGCACAGGTACGCCGAAACGGCGGGTCGGCCGGGGTGGACGGGGAGGGCTTCAAGGACATCGAGGCGTATGGGGTGGAGGGCTGGCTGGGGGAACTGGCGCGGGACCTGAGGGAAGGAACCTACGTACCGAAGCCGGTGCGGCAGGTGCTGATCCCGAAGAAACAGCCCGGCAAGTTCCGGCCTTTGGGCATACCCTGCATACGGGACCGGGTAGCGCAGACGGCGGCTTTGCTGGTGTTGGAGCCGATCTTCGAAGCGGACCTGCAACCGGAGCAATATGGCTATCGGCGGGGGCGGAGTGCCAACGACGCGGTCAAACGCGTGCATGAACTCCTGCAAAGGGGTTACCAGGAGGTGGTTGACGGCGACCTGTCCAACTACTTCGGCGAGATTCCGCATGCGGAGCTGATTCGAAGCATTGCCCGGCGCGTGAGTGACGGGAGGATGCTCAAGCTCATCAAGGCATGGCTGGAGATGCCGGTGGAGGAGGACGACGGGAAGGGTGGCAGACGCCGCCGGAACCGAGGGCGCCGGGAGCGGAAGGGGACACCGCAAGGAGCCCCGATCTCACCGTTGCTCAGCAATCTCTACATGCGGCGCTTCGTTTTGGGCTGGAAGGTGCTGGGATATGCCCGGCGCTTCTGTGCGGAGATCGTCAACTATGCGGATGACTTCCGTGTACTCGGCAGGGCACCGGCGGCAGAGATGCTGACGGCGGTCAAGCGGATCATGGAGGAGCTGAAGCTACCGGTCAACGAGCGGAAGACCCGATGCTTGCGGTGTCCGGAGGAACCGATGGGGTTTCTGGGATATCGCATCGGACGCAACTATCGCCCCAAAGGGAAAGGAGCCTACATCGGCACACGACCCAGCCAGGCGAGCGTCCAGAGCATCTGCCGCAAGATCAGCGAGTGGACGGCGCCGAGGAACGGGACGCTGCTTCGAGGACAGATGGTAGAACACCTGAACCGGGCGATGACCGGGTGGGCGAACTACTTCGTTCTGGGGCAGGTGAGCCCGGCCTACCGAGCGATCGACCGCCACGCGGGCGGGCGGCTGCGTCAGTGGCTCTGTCGGAAGCACAAGGTGAGGACCGGGGGGAGTGTGCGCTTCTCGGACGAGAGACTATGGAAAACCTATGGACTCACTTGCCTGGGGTCGAAGCCACAGAGCCTTCCGAGGGCGAAGGCATGATCTTGACTGAAAGCCGGATGCGGGAAAACCGCACGTCCGGTTTGACGAGCGGGGGCGAGGAAACGCAGCGAGGAACGAGATTGAGGCACCGGCGAGTGGCGAAAGCCGCCGGCAACAGCGACTCCCTCGATCTAAGGCCGGCGCGCCTCCCCTCGACTCTACCGAAGAACGACGAAGGGACACTAAGGCGCTGAGGTTAACCGCGACGGGATACCAAGTTCGCGAAAGAATTGTCGATTTCCGATTGTTTCACCCTCGGATGATCTGCCCGACAGGGCAGGGGCTCGGCTTGCCTGAAACAAACCTGTTTCGCCCCTTATGAGCCGCCTCGTCGTATGGGACGGCGGCGCAACTAGGTGAAGAGTAAATAGTGGAGAGTGGAGAGTAATTTGATCGACACGTTAAGCATCTTGTTGATTTCTGCGCAGTCTTTCAAGATGGCTCAACCAGGTCATCAGGTGCTCGACTGCTCCCGAAACCCTCCGCTGACCACTCTTCACTCTCCACTCTCCACTTGTCTTGTGCGAAACAACCCTGTTTCACTCTCGTATGATCCGCCCGGCAGGGCGGGGGCAGGGCGCGAGGACAAACGGGAGTTTCCCAAAGGGCGCCGGTCGACTCTCAGAGAAGTCGCCCGCCGGATGCCCATCACTGCACCATTGAGACGACACCCCCCGGGAGCGCGGGCGTCTCGCCCGCATGTTGTCCCTTGAGCGCCGCTAATCGGCTGGCGGAAACTACAGCGATCGGGCGGCGGCTGCCGCCACCAGGCTGCCCATCTCCGCCGTCGTCATGCCCCCTCCCAAATCGGCAGTTCGGTTCGGCGCCGGAGCCAGCACCGCGGTCACCGCCTTTCTGACAGCCGCGGCGGCCCGTCGGGTTTCGGGATGTCCCAGCCAATCCAGCATCATGGCCGTGGAAAGAAGAGTGGCCAGCGGGTTGGCCACTCCTCTGCCCGCGATGTCGGGGGCTGAGCCGTGGGCGGGTTGGAACACCGCAAAGTCGTCTCCGAGGTCGGCAGAGGGAGCCATGCCCATCCCCCCCACCAGGCCCGCCGCCAGGTCGGATAGGATGTCTCCGAACATGTTCTCGGTGACCAACACGTCGAAGTCCGCCGGCCGCTCGATCAGATGGAGGCTGGCGGCGTCCACGTAGAGCGCGTCGGATTCAACCTCTGGAAACTCCCGGCTGATCTCTTTAAAAATCTCCCGGAAATAGGCCATGGAGGGAAGGATGTTGGCCTTGTCGACCAGTGTGAGCCGTTTCCCGCGGCCCATGGCCTGGCGGAAGGCGGATCGAAACAGGCGCTCCGACCCGGAGCGAGAGATGACCATATGGTCGCGGGCCTCGGAGGCAGTCAAATCCATCGGTTTGAGACGCCCTGAAAACAGACCCTCGGTACTCTCCCGTACGATGAGAAAGTCGATCCGCCCGTCCTCCATGTCCTTGAGTGGAGAGAGGTCGGCTTGGTAGAGATAGAATGGGCGCAGGCCGCAGTAGAGGTCGAGTTGCTCGCGCAAATCCACCTGCGGAGCCATTTCCAGGCCGTTGGGCCAGCGGACGCTGGGCAATCCCATGGCTCCCAGCAGGATGGCATCCTGTTGTCTGCAGGCTTCCAGGGTTTCCGGAGGCAGCGGATTCCCGCACTGCAGGTAGGTCCCGGCCCCGACGGAAAATTCCTTCAGCTCAAAAGAGACCCCTTCCAGCTCCTGCTCGACGGCTCTCAGGGTCCTGACGGCCTCGGCGATAACTTCCGGCCCAATACCGTCTCCAGGCAAGACGGCAATTCGAAAGACTTTCTCTTGGCTCACGACCCCTCCCTGAACGAAGTGTTTGACTCCCACCGACTCGCCTGCGGGCTGTGCTCTGGCCTCTCCGAAGCCGAGCCGATAAGCTGTGGCCGCGGCCGCGGCCGGTCGCTTCAGTCCCATCCTGATCTACCGAAATCTCTCCTGAGACATGATCACGCTCCCCGGAGAGAAATGCAGTCCAGGCATCCGATATCGTATCATTCGTCCTGCGGCCTGTCCGTGGCGCAGACTTTTTATTGATTTCGATCCGTCCATGCTGTGTTTTCTGCTCCTGATTTTGCTGTTGGCCTGGTACCCCGCGACGGGGTGGTCTCAAGAGATCGACATCCCGCTGACCCTGCGGGAGACCGCTGGACTGGCTCGCCATCAGTATCCCATCACCTCAGGGGTCCCGCTGCCTCGGGGACTTCTCAAATCAGCCCGCCTGCTCCAATTGATGGACCGGCAAGGCAGGTTTGTTCCCGCCGCCATTGAGGCAATATCTCGGTGGCCGGAGGACGGGAGCCTGCAGTGGGTCCAGGTCCACTTCGCCGCCAGCCTGCCGGCCAACGGGCAAGCCGTCTACTTCCTGCGCCGTGTCGGCACCCTGCCCAGGTTTCCCTCGCCCATTGGCCTGGCCCGCCGCAGGGAGGGGGTGGAAGTGGTCACAGGCCCGCTCCGCTTGGTCATGGGCGGTCCCTCCGAGCAACTGCTGGACCAGGTCTGGGTAGACGAGAACTGGGGCTACGACTTCTCCGCGCGTACCCGGATCCTGGATAGTGGCCAATTCCGAATCGCCCTCAGAAGTGGGGGGAACAGCTATGGCATGGGTCCCTGGAGCCAAAATCGGGTGGAGGTGGAAGAGGCCAATCCGATTCGGGCGGTGATCAAGGTCTCGGGGACGTTTTTCTCCGAGGAAGCGGGTCCCGCGCCCCTGGACTATGTGGCCAGGGTGACCGTGTATGGGGGAAAAACATTCTTCAAGCTGGGCTTGACGCTGGTTCGGCCCTGCGGCTCGGGCGCCGACGAGTTTCCGGTGGAAGACCTCAGCCTCGAGGCTCGATTGAACCTGGATTCCCTCTCGCGGCGGTTCGTCCTGGGAGGAGGGGATCGAGATCATCAGGGCCACTTCGATCGAACCTCGACCGTATCGCTCTATCTCGACAGTGCCGATTCCTACCGCCTTTCGGAGGTGGAGGAGGGTGAGGCGGCCCCGAGCGGCGGCGCCGGCCGCGAACCTGTCTCCCGTTCGCTTCGGCGCCGGGTGGCCGGGAAATTTCGCTCCAACCTGGGCTGGGCGGATCTGGCCGATGAGCGGCATGGCCTGGCCCTGGGGGTGCAGCGGTTTTGGCAGCTCTATCCCATGGCCTTTGAAATCCAAAAGTCAGGGAGCCTGATCGCTCGTCTGTTCCCAGAGGAGGCCAAGCCCTGGAACGTCCCTGCCGGCGGTTCCACAACCCACCAGATGCTTCTCTACTTTCATGGCCGCCGGGGTTTTGCCGAGGGTCGGGTCAAGAACGAACTCATGGGCCTTCAGAAACCGGTGTATGCGTTCGCCCCATCCTCCTGGTACTGCCGCCCCAACCAGGCTTTGGGACCGCTTTCGGACTCTTCCCCCGAGGTCTATCGCGAGGGCTATTGGCCGCTGGTCCGAAAGGTCGACAGCTGGATCATAGGGCAGAGGGAATCGCTGGCAGCGGCCCGCGGCTACGGCCGGGAGGTGCGCGGGAGCGACGGTTACGGGCAACCCCGCTCAGGGGGAGAGAGTCCCCGTCCGGATATTGTGAAGACCTCCGCGGGAGGCGCCCACTGGAACGATGATCGCGCCTACGCGCTTGCCCATGATCTCTACCTTCATTTTTTTCGGACCGGGGATCCCAGGTCGCTGAGGGTTGCCGAGGAGGTGGTTTCCCAAAGAGTGGGCTCGTCCGTTTCCCACCGGCCACACCCTGCTTCCATGGGTTGTGTGCCGGGCGCCGGGGGCGGGCGGGGCCATGAGCAGTTGCTTTACTCCTTTCTCCTGACCGGAAATCGCCGGGCCCTGGACGCCGCCCGTTCCTGGCTGGAGCAGGTGGTGGCTGCAGACGAAGTGAATCCTGCTCAGGCGCCCCGCCAAGCGGCCGCTATCCTGGCAGGACTGGTGAGGGGCTACCAGGTGCTTGGGGATGAGCGTTACCTGGAGAAAGCCCGCTGGATCGTGGACGTGTTCCGTGCCTGGCAGGAGGAGGATTCGAGGCGCTTGAGGGAGCTGTCCCCGGTAAACGCCACGCGGTGGGAGGCGGAGCGCGGGCAGACCGGCGGGAGCGAACCCTGGTACAAGGGGGAGCTCTGGTCGGCGCTGTACCGGAATCGGCTCCGGTTGGGGCCTGACCGGGTCGAGGCCTTGCTGCAGCGGGAGGCGGGGCCCATCCGGGACGGTCGGGAAGAATGGTTCCCCGGGTCGAAAGATCCCGGGAAGTTCCCGGGATCCGGAATGGGTCTGGCGTTGGGATTGGCTGCCCTCTACGAATCCGGGGGCGATCCCAAACACTGGGAACTGGCCCTGAAGGTCTTTACCAGGGCGTTGCAGGATCAGGAGGCATCTCGTCCGATCTCGGCGGGTGCCTTCCCGGGCGGCGCGCAGCAGTTTCTGTGGTACCTGTCCCGGGAATTCGATCCGCCCCCGTGACGCATCAGAGAAGTGGGACAACGGCCCTTTGAAAGACCTGATAGTTCTGACCGCCGACCAGACTAAGAGTCAGTCGACCCTTTCTGTCGATGACGAAGGTGGTGGGAAACCCTCCGATCCAGTCCGGCGCAAGGAAGTCAATCAGGGCCTCGTAGGTCTCCTCGGCGTTGATATAGGTGGGGAAGGTCACGCCGTTTTCTTCGAGGAAGGCCTCCACCTGCCGCCGTTGCTCGGGATCGTCTACCGAAATCAGGATCAACTCCAGACCCTTGGCCCGGTATTTCCCGTAGAGCTTGATCAGGTCGGGAAACTCCTCGCGGCAGGGAACGCACCAGGTTGCCCAGAGGTTGATCACGACCACCTTTCCCTCGTTCTTCTTCAGAATGGCTTTGAGCGAGGTGGCCTCTACCGGTTTCAGAATCGGGCCGGCGCCGGAGTCCGGATTCCGGAGGAAGGCGGATGGGGCAGGGGAGCCTGCCGGGCCTGGTGTCTCGAAACAGATCCAGACCGCCAGAAGCAGCGGGAGAAACCGCCACCGTCGCTTTCGCTTGCCCAACACCGCCGGGTCCCGCGCGTGCCTGTCTGGAATCGTCATGCCTGGACCTCTCCTTCTTTCAGGTCGGCCTGCCCTTTAGGCTCGAAATTGACATGAAAACGACAAAGATGCTATAAAATTCCTCGCCTGCTGTCATTGGCATTCGTCGCTGTTCCCAGCCTTATTGAGCCTGGGAGTTTCAGGCAACCGGGCTCGAAGTTGCACACCAAGCGAAAGTGGCGGAATTGGCAGACGCGCTGGACTTAGGATCCAGTCCCGTAAGGGGTAGGGGTTCAAGTCCCCTCTTTCGCACCAAATCCCGACCCTTCTTGATCGTTTCCCAGCCTTTCGATCCAACGAGAATACGATAGGCAGTGGGTCTGCCTAAGGTGGATGTCTTGAAGGTTGAAGTCAACCTGCTGAGTTCCTGCAAGACCGAGTTGGGCATAGAAGTGGAAGCCGAAACTTGGAGGCCGGAATATCAGGCGGTATGCCAAAAATACTTGCGGCAGGCGCGGGTTCCGGGTTTTCGTCCCGGCAGAGCGCCCCTGCCGATCGTCCAGCAACGATTCGGCGATTCCATCCGCGCCGACTTCCTGGATGCGGCCGTGCGCAAGTACTTCAAGGAGGCGGTGGAATCGGAATCCCTGACGCCCCTGTCGCTGCCCAAGATAGCCGAGGTCGACTTCGCGCCGGGGCAGCCCTTTTCCTTCAAGGCCACCTTCGAAGTGCCTCCCGCTCTCGAGCTTCCCAACTACCAGGGGGTGGAGGTCGATCAGGTCCCGACCGAGGTCGAGGACGAGGAAGTGGAGGCCGTCCTGGAGCAGGTACGGGAACAATCGGCGGAGTTTTCGCCGGTCGAGGACCGGCCTGCACGGCCCGGTGACCATGCCGTCATCTCGGTGGAGGGGAAGTACTCCGCGGCCGGGCGCGAGGATATCCGCGACGACGACGTTTACTGTGAACTGGGTGGGAAAGGCACGCCGCAGGAATTTACCGATAACCTGAGCGGGTCCCAATGCGGAGAGACCAGGACTTTTGCCGTGACCTATGGCGACGATCACCCCAACAGGGAGTTGGCCGGTCAGGAGCTGAACTATCGCGTGGAGCTCAAGGCCATCAAGCAGAAGCGACTGCCCGAACTCAACGACGAGTTCGCCAGGAATGCCGGGGACTACACGTCTCTGGAGGATTTGCGGTCCAAGGTGCGGGCTGACTGTGTGGAACGAAAGGAAAAGGCCGCCCGCTCCGAAATGCAGTCCAGGCTGGTTGATCGCCTCGTCGAAGACACGCCCTTTGACGTGCCCGAGGTGTTGGTCGAGGAACAACTCGAGGTGAGGTTGAAAGACACCGTGCAGGCCCTGATGATGCAGGGCGTTCACCCCAACACGCTCAAGCTGGATTGGAAACAGTTTCGGGAACAGCAGCGAGAGAAGGCGGTTTTAGACGTGAAACGCGCCATCCTGCTGGAGCGCATCGCCGAAACGGAGCAGCTGACCGTTTCCGATGAAGAGGTCGAAGAAGAAATCGCTCGCATCGCTCGGAGCGCAGACCAGCCGATCGAGGCCGTCAGATCACGCTTGACAAAGGAGGGGGGCGCCGCTAGAATCAAAAATACTATCCGAAATAGGAAGTGCCTGGATTTAATCCTTCGTCTGGCGTCCGTCAAGACTCCCCCGGGGCTAATCGTTCAACCCTAAATCAGTCACATCCAGACTTCAGGGGATCCCAACCACATGCTAGTTCCCATGGTAGTGGAACAGACCAGTAGGGGGGAGCGCGCCTACGACATCTACTCCCGCCTGTTGAAGGACAACATCATCTTTATCGGAACCCCGATCGATGACAACATCGCCAACTTGGTGACCGCTCAACTGCTGTTCCTGGAGGCTGAGGACCCGGAAAAGGATATTTCCCTTTACATCAACAGCCCGGGTGGTTCCATCACGGCCGGTCTGGCGATATATGACACCATTCAGTTCATACGGCCGGACGTGACAACCATTTGCGTGGGGCAGGCGGCCAGCATGGCGGCTCTGCTGCTCTGCTCCGGCACCGGAGGCAAGCGCTTCGCACTGCCCAACTCGCGAATTCTGATTCACCAGCCTTCCATGGGCGGGTTGTCCGGCCAGGCCTCCGATATCGACATTCACGCCAAAGAGATTCTCCGATTGAGAGATATCACCAGCCAAATCCTCTCCTCCCATACAGGACAACCCATGGAAAAAATCGAACGGGACGTCGAGAGGGATTTCATCATGACAGCCGAAGAAGCCCACAACTATGGACTGGTCGATCAAGTCATCGTCCGTCATGAATAACGGCTCACGGGTACCGGGAGTTCCAGGAGGAGACCAGGCTGGATTTTGAGGGGCAGTAGACAGAACAGGGAGTGTCGGAAAATCCAGGGCGGAGCCTTTCCCTGGCGCCTCGGCGGTATCGGGGGATGGAGTCTGCTGAGTCGGCGTGGGTCCCGGACAGAGTCCGGCAAGCCGACAGGAGGAGCTGACTTGAAAAGAAACAGCACCGAGGAATCATTAAGATGTTCCTTCTGCAACAAGAGTCAGAATGACGTCCGCAAGCTGATCGCCGGTCCCACCGTGTTTATCTGCGACGAGTGCGTCCGGGTCTGCAACGACATTATCGATGACGACCAGGGTGTTGACTCCGACGCCAAGCCGCATCCTCTGCCGAAACCCCATGAGGTCAAGGCCTATCTGGACGAGTACGTCATCGGCCAGGAGAAAACCAAGAAAAAGCTGGCCGTGGCGGTCTACAACCACTACAAGCGAATCGAGCTTGCCCGTCGGCGTAGCGAGGTGGAGCTGACCAAGAGCAATATCCTGTTGATCGGCCCGACCGGGACGGGAAAGACTCTGCTGGCCCAGACCCTGGCCAAGAGGCTCAGTGTGCCCTTTGCCATCGTGGACGCCACCACCCTGACCGAAGCGGGATACGTGGGTGAGGATGTCGAGAACATTATTTTGAAATTGCTGCAAAGCGCCGGTGGAGATGTAGAGAAATGCCAGCATGGCATGATTTACATCGATGAGGTGGACAAGATCTGCCGAAAAGACGAGAATCCCTCCATCACTCGGGACGTGTCCGGAGAGGGTGTGCAGCAGGCGCTGCTGAAAATCCTGGAGGGAACGGTCGCCAACGTGCCGCCTCAGGGTGGAAGGAAACATCCCCACCAGGAGTTCACCCAGGTGGATACGACCAACATTCTCTTCATCTGCGGCGGGGCCTTCGTGGGGCTGGAGAAAGTGGTCGAACGTCGCATCGGCAAGCGAACCCTGGGTTTTCGCAGTGACGTCAAGACGGTGCAGCAGCGGCGGAACCTGGCCATGCTGGGGCGGGTGGAGCCTCAGGACCTGATCCGCTACGGCTTGATCCCCGAGTTTGTAGGCCGCATGCCGGTGGTGGGAACCCTGGAAGATCTGGATATCGCCGCCCTGGTCGAGATTCTGACCAAGCCGAAGAATGCGCTGGTGAAACAGTACCAGAAACTTTTCGAATACGAAGGAGTCAAGCTACACTTCAATCAGGACGCCCTGGAGGGAATTGCGGAACTGGCCCAGCAGCGCAAGGTCGGGGCCCGGGGGCTGCGCATCATCATCGAGGAGCTAATGCTCGATCTCATGTACCTGTTGCCTGCCCAGCGAAAGATCAAGGAATTCGTGGTGACCAAGGAGATGGTGACCGCCAACTCCATCGATCTCTCGCTCTTGGAAAAGGCAGGTTAAGCCGCGACACGGAACCTGTTTCTCTCGAAAAAACGGAATGGCGATGTTCGGTAAGCCCAAGGAAAAATCGGAATACACCCTCTTGCCCATGGTCCCGATTCGGGACGTGGTGCTTTTCCCCTACATGATGATTCCCTTCGTGATTGGGCGACCGGCCTCGGTGAAGGCGCTGGAAGTCGCCTTCAACCGGGACAAACGGATCTTCCTGGCCACCCAGCACGATGCCGCGGTGGATGATCCACAGGCCTCCGAGATCTATTCCACCGGGACCATCGCCAACATCGTCCAGAGCCTGCGCCTTCCGGACGGCAACATCAAAGTGCTGGTGGAAGGGTTGGAGCGGGCCAAGGGGTTGCAGATCCTGGAAGAGGATGAGTACATGAAGGCCGTCTTGCGGCCGACGGCCCCCGCCCGCCCGGCCCAGGGCAACACCGAGACACTGGTCAACAAGGTCACGTCGCTGTTCGAGCAGTATGTAAAACTGAGCCAGAACTTGAATTACGACACCATGGTGGCCGCGGTGCGCGTCGAGGATATCGACCGCATGGCCGATACCGTGGCAGCCAACCTGGCTGTCACCATTGAGGAAAAGCAGGAATTGCTGGAAATCTTCAATCCGGTGGACCGGCTTCACCGGCTGTGCGACATTCTGGATGTCGAGATCGAGAAACTGAACGTGGATCGTTCCATCAACTCGCGGGTCAAGCGACAGATGGAGAAGGCCCAGAAGGAGTACTACCTGAATGAGAAGATGAAGGCCATTCAGAAGGAACTGGGCCGAAACGAGAAGTCGGAGGTGGAAGAGCTCAAGAAGAAGATCGAAGCGGCCGGGATGCCCAAGGAGGCTCTTGAAAAAGCCACGCAGGAGTTGAAGCGGCTGGAGATGATGCCTCCCATGTCGGCCGAGTCCACCGTCTCCCGCAACTACATCGACTGGTTGCTGGCGGTTCCCTGGAAGAAGCGATCCAAGGAAATTCAGAAGATCGAACGGGCGGAAAAGGTTCTGGAAGAGGACCACTACGGATTGGAGAAGGTCAAGGAGCGAATCCTGGAATTTCTGGCCGTGCGGCAGTTGGTGAAAAACCCCAAGGGTTCGATTCTCTGCCTGGTGGGTCCTCCGGGAGTGGGGAAATCGTCGCTGGCGGGTTC
Organism: Candidatus Versatilivorator sp.; assembly: GCA_965207735.1. GTDB lineage: Bacteria > Acidobacteriota > Terriglobia > Versatilivoradales > Versatilivoraceae > Versatilivorator. Next base: position 421,049 of record OZ242296.1, read on the forward strand.
CATAGCCAGGGCTACCGGACGCAAGTTCGTCCGGCTGTCGCTGGGAGGAGTCAGGGACGAGGCCGAGGTCCGGGGGCATCGCCGGACCTATATCGGAGCCTTGCCGGGCCAGATCATCCAGATGATGAAGAAAGCCGGAACCAAGAACCCCGTCTTTCTACTGGACGAAGTGGACAAGATGAGCATGGATTTCCGCGGGGACCCCTCGGCGGCCCTGCTGGAAGTGCTGGACCCCGAGCAGAACCACTGCTTTGTGGACCACTACCTGGACGTGGAATACGACCTGTCGCAGGTCATGTTCATCGCCACCGCCAATGTCATTCACACCATTCCCCAGCCCCTGCAGGATCGAATGGAGGTCATCCGTATTTCGGGGTACACCGAGGCCGAGAAGCTGGAGATCGCCAAACGCTATCTGGTCAAGAAGCAGATCCCTCGGAACGGCCTGAAGGAGAAGAACCTGGTTCTGACCGACGAAGCCATCCAGGGGATCATCCAGAACTACTCCCGGGAGTCGGGCGTTCGCAACCTGGAACGGGAGATCGCCTCCATCTGTCGCAAAGTTGCCCGTAAGGTGGTCAAGGAGGGCGCCGGGGTCTCGCTCCAGGTCGACCGCGAGGATTTGAATGACTATTTGGGTGTGATCAAGTTCCGCAACACGCGCTTGGCGGAGAAAAGCGAGGTCGGTCTGGCCACCGGGCTGGCCTGGACCGAGGTCGGGGGGGAAGTGTTAAGCACCGAGGCCACCTTGATGGAAGGAAAGGGTCGCCTGACCTTGACCGGAAAGTTGGGGGACGTCATGCAGGAGTCGGCCCAAGCCGCCTTGAGCTACGTGCGTTCCCGTTCCCGCCTGCTGGGAGTTCCACGGGAGTTTCATCGAAACTTCGATATGCATATCCACGTGCCCGAAGGAGCCATTCCCAAGGATGGACCCTCGGCCGGAATCACCATGGCCACGGCCATGGTGTCCTCCTTGACCAAGATCCCGGTACGGCCGGACGTGGCCATGACGGGGGAGATCACTCTACGGGGAAAGGTGCTGCCCATTGGCGGGATGAAGGAGAAGCTGCTGGCCGCGCACCGGGCCGGGATCAAGGTGGCTGTCCTGCCGAAGGGGAACGAGAAGGATCTTTCCGAGGTGCCCCAGAACATCCAGGAGCATTTTTCGATGCACTTCGTCGAGACCATGGACGAGGTGCTGAAGATCGCCCTGGAAGATGAGATCCCGGTCGCCAAGGAGAAAGCGGAGGACAAGATCGAGGAGTACAAGCCTTCAATGGAGAAGGACTTTTCTCAAGATTCCATAACCCATTGAAGATCCATTCCGCCGAGTTGGCAAGCAGCGCTCCTGATCAGTCCCGGTTTCCACGGGACGACCTTCCTGAAATCGCATTCATCGGCCGCTCCAATGTCGGCAAATCCAGCTTGATCAACAGTTTGTTAGGGCGACGGGGACTCGCCCGCACCAGTTCCACCCCGGGGCGAACCCGGCTGATCCATTTTTTCAGAATAAACAGACGTTTCTATTTTGTCGACTGCCCGGGTTATGGCTATGCCAAGGTTTCAAAGGAGATGCGACTTGAATGGGCTAGTCTGTTGGACAGCTATTTCCGACGACGAGAAAAGCTGGCTGTATGCGTATCGATCATTGACTCGCGGATTGGCCCGACCCGGCAGGATCTGCAAACCCTAGAGAGGTTGCAAGAGTATTCCCTTCCCTTTTTCATGGTTTCTACCAAGGCCGACAGGCTATCCGGAAGCGAACTGCAGAAATCGCTCAAACACACCCAGTCACTGGCGCCGGCAGTCGCGCTGGTAGCGTACTCCGCCGCAAAGAGGACCGGCTATAACAAAGTCTGGGCACTTCTGAGTCGTCATATCCAGGGGACAGCACAGCCGTAGACTGATCGCCGAATTCCAGTTGAGCTGCCGCCCGACCGATCGGGACGGTTGCCCAAACCCGATTTTGAAATCCCGAAACTCCAAGGAGTCTTTATGGACATTGCCGAGCTGAAAGAAATGAACATCGCCGCCCTCACACAGATCGCCAAGGATCTGAACGTGGCCGGCGCAACCGGAATGCGGAAACAGGAGTTGATATTCAAGATCCTGCAGGCCCAGACGGAGAAGAACGGCTTGATTTTTTCGGAGGGGGTGTTGGAAACGCTTCCCGACGGCTTCGGGTTCTTGCGAGCGCCTGACTACAACTACCTTCCGGGACCGGACGATATCTACGTGTCTCCCTCCCAGATTCGCAAGTTCGACCTGCATACGGGTGACACGGTCTCGGGTCAGATTCGACCACCCAAGGACGGGGAACGGTACTTTGCCCTGATCAAGGTCGAGGCCATCAACTTCGAGCATCCCGACATTGCACGCAACAAGATCTTTTTCGACAATCTCACGCCGCTCTATCCCGAGGATCGGATCCGGTTGGAGACTCAGCCGGACAATCTCTCCGCCCGAGTCATGGATCTGATGGTTCCCATCGGTAAAGGACAGCGTGGGCTGATCGTTTCGCCGCCGCGGACCGGGAAGACCATGCTGTTGCAAACCATCGCCAACTCCGTTACCGAGAACCATCCCGAAATCATCTTGATCGTGCTATTGATCGACGAAAGGCCCGAAGAGGTCACCGACATGCAGCGGTCGGTCAACGGCGAGGTCATCAGCTCGACCTTCGACGAGCCGGCCACTCGCCACGTGCAGGTTGCCGAGATGGTGATCGAGAAGGCTAAACGGTTGGTGGAGCACAAGCGGGACGTGGTGATCCTGCTGGACTCGATCACCCGTCTGGCTCGCGCCTACAACACCATCGTTCCCCCCTCGGGCAAGGTGCTTTCAGGTGGGGTGGACTCCAATGCGCTGCAGAGACCGAAGCGCTTTTTCGGCGCCGCTCGCAACATCGAGGAGGGCGGCAGCCTGACGATCATCGCTACGGCGCTGATCGACACCGGAAGCCGCATGGACGATGTCATCTTCGAGGAGTTCAAGGGAACCGGCAACATGGAGGTTCACCTGGAGCGGAAGCTGGTGGAAAAACGGGTCTTTCCGGCTATCGACATCAACCGCTCGGGTACCCGCAAGGAAGAGTTGTTGATGCCCAAGGATGAACTCAATCGGGTTTGGGTGTTGCGGAAGGTGCTCAATCCGCTCTCGGCGGTCGAGACCATGGAGTTGATGCTGGAGCGGCTATCCAAGAAGAGGTCGAACAGCGAGTTCCTGGCTTCCATGAGCAACGGGGGCTGAGTCCATCCTCCCGATCCACTGGTCCTCACCTGCTGTCTCTCCCGACACTCAACTGCTGCCGGATCTCCCCTCCACGAGTTGGACCATCTTGAGAATTTTCTCAACCACCTCGTCGACCGTCTGGTTCGAAGTGTTCAGATAGAGCGCGTCCCGGGCTTGAACCAAGGGTGAGTCGGTGCGCTCCCGATCGCGCCGGTCCCGCTGCCGTATCTCCTCGAGAATGCCCTCCAGGTTCAAGGCCTCCCTCTTGTGTCGATTCTGGGTGAATCGCCGCCGGGCGCGGGTTGGTTCGGAAGCGTCCAGGAAAATCTTCAGTTCGGCCTCGGGAAACACCTTGGTTCCAATATCTCTGCCCTCCATGACCACCCCGCCGCGCTTGCCCAGTTCTTGCTGGGCTTGAACCAGGATCTTCCGCACCCCTGGAATGCTGGAGACCCGGGAAGCCGCCTGGCCCACGGCTTCCGTACGAATGGCCTCGGATACGTCTACTCCGTCCAGGAAGACGCGAAGGCCTCGCGGGCCGTTCTTTAGCTCGATTCGAGCCCGGCGCGCAGCCTCAACGATGGCATCCGTCTGATCCCACGCGAGTTGCTCCCGGGTGACCTTGAGTCCGACAGCTCGGTACATGGCCCCGGTGTCGATATAGAGGAACCTCAGCCGCTGGGCGACCTTGCGGGCAACCGTGCTTTTTCCTGCCCCCGAGGGGCCGTCGATGGCGATGCGGAACCGAGTCATGTGGGGAGGCGAAGCCTCAGAGCGACAAGGAATGAATTGTCGATTGTTGATTTCTGATTATTGATTGAGGAGTCTTGACCACTGCTTTTGCCCCTAAATCCACAATCCGCAATCCACAATCTACAATAATCTCGTGTTCCTTCGTGGATAAATCCTTTGTCTCCTTTGTGGATGGCCTCCGGCTTCCCCGAATTCGCCTGCCGGAAAGAGCCGTGCCGAATCCTTGAACTTGTGTTGTATGATAGGCGGAGTCCGGGCGCAGCCGGATGGGGGGACCGTTTCCAGTTGGTGTCCGGCATCCCCGGTTGTCACAGGTTCCGTCGATCTTACCTTCCGCCAAACCAGAGGCACTCATGGCCAAGCTCAATCGCCGCAAAATGATTCAAGCAGGCGCCTTGCTCGGTGGCGGCGTTGCCGCCGGGCGTTGGTTGGAGATCCCCGCCGCTGCCCACGTCCGTGAGAGCGACTGCCGTTGGCAACAGGAATACACCTTCGGGCATACCGTGCTGTTCATGGAGGAGTACTATCAAGGCACGCTGGACATCCTGGGTGCCCAGAGCGGGGAACTGGATCAGATCGGCGATCTGACCTCCCGCGCCGCCAGCCTCGTCCGGAAGGGGGGCACGGTGTGGACCTCCATGAACCTGGGACACATGCCCTACTACGAGCAGAAAGACGACCGCCGCGGCAGTCCCGGCATCATGAAGACCCATTCAACCTCCCTGGGGGCTGAAAAAGATTTCGACCAGATGCAGAAGGGCGACATCGTCTTCACCAACCGGGCCAACAAGGCCGTGTTGGCTGCCAGGGAGCGGGGCGTCTACGTAGTCTGCGTCACCATCAACTACTGGAACAACGAGTTCAGGCCTCCCGGCTATAATCACCCGTCTCACGGCTGTCCCGACGGGTTGATGCTCAAGGACGTCTCTAACGAGATCCTCCACAGCCATACCCCCTACGAGCAGGGGCTGGTGCATGCTCCGGAAATCCCCGAGTTTGCCATTTGCCCTTCCAGCGGCACCGGCAGCGGGTCGATCCACTGGATGCTGAACGCCGAGATCGCCAACAAGCTGGCCAATCCCAACGCCAAGGCGGTGGACAAGAGCGCTCAGTATCTGCGAGTGCTGACCGAGCGGGTGGAGCGCACCCGCAGCCATTTCGATCGCATCCGGGAGACGACGGCCATTATGGCCGAGCGCGTTCGGGCCGGCGGGCGATGGTTCGGAAAAAGCATCGAGCATCCGGGGTTTGAGAGTGAATTTCACGTCGCCTCCGGTGTCGCGGTGGTGAATTTTGGGAATTGGGACGCCAACAGGAAAAAAAACGTCATGTTCATCAACTCCATCTCGCCGGCCTATCCGGAAGAGGTGAAGCTGGCCCTGGAGAAACAGGTGGAGGGTGCCTACGTGGTGGGCGTCGGACCCGCCTCCACGGACGGCGTGGTTCCCCACGGGCGCCTCATCGACGTGGCCGACGCCGGGTTCGACAACTTCTCTCCCGAGTCCGGGGGGGTGATCAAGATTGCCGGCCAGTCCAAGAGCATCTGTCCCACTTCCGGAATCGTCGGAAACGTCATACAGCAGATGATCATTGCCCAATGGGCCGATGAGATGGTGCGGCGGGGATCGGTGCCCTATTTTCTGTTCGGCGTCTACCGCGAGGGCGGCCGGGAATACAATGCCGCCATGAGGCCCTTCTTCGAGAAGCAGGGCTTTTAATGGGGTCCGCGAGTGCAGCGGGGCTTCTCCCCGACAGCGGGTCGGGGTCTATGAGAGGAAATTCGGAGGCAGGGATGGGTAACAAGATCCACCGCCGTCTGTTTCTGGGAGGTGGCGCCGGGTTGGGCGCCTGGTTATCCGGGTCCGCCACCCGGTCTGAAGTTGAGGCCGCGGAAACCGGCTCCATGGGATGCCTGGACCCGAGAGCCCCGACCTTTGGCCATACGATGCTCTTCATGGAGGAATATCACCAGGCCACCATGGAGATCCTGGGTCGCCTCAATGGCGAGCTCGACCACGTCGGCGAGCTCAGCTCACGGGCGGCCAGTGTGATCAAGGCGGGAGGAACGGTGTGGACCTCCATGGACGACGGCCACATGCCTGGGGCAGAGCAGAAGGCCACCAGACGGGGCAATCCCGGGATTCTTCGCAACCACAACGGGTACAAGCCCGCTACCTTCGACGCGATGCAAAAAGGCGATATGGTGTTCACCAACCAGTGCAATCGCGCCGTGCAAAGGGCTCGGGACCGGGGCGTCTACGTGGTGGCGGTGACCGTGAACTACGTGGACAATGAATTTCGCCCGGCAGGCTTCACCAATCCCAACGAAGACAACCTGATGCTCAGGGACGTCTCCAGCGAGATTCTTCACAGCCATGTTCCCTACTACCAGGGACTGGTCCATGCGCCCCAGATCCCCGAATTCACCCTCTGTCCCTCCACCACCACCGGCAGCGGGGCGCTTCACTGGATGCTGACGGCCGAGGTCGCGAACAAGGTCTGGACCGGCAGCACCAGGTCCGTGGACCAGAGCGCCAGATATCTCCAGGTGCTTACCGAGCGAGTGGAGCTGATCAAGCAGCACCACCAACCTCGTATCCGCGAGACCGCGGTAACCATGGCCCGGCGCATTCGCCGGGGCGGCCGCTGGTTTGCGCGCAGCCTGGAGCATCCCGGATTTGCCAGTGAGCTCAGCGGGGTGGCCTCGGGACCGATGATCGTGAACTGGGGCGACTGGGAAGCCACCAGGGAACAGAACGTCATGCTCATCAACGCCATCTCTCCGGCCCATGCCCCGGAAATGCGGCTGGCTCGGGAGAAGCAGATCGAGGGAGCCTACGTGATCGGTATCGGTCCGTATGGCATGGACGGGGAATTGACTCACAGTCGATTGATCGATGTCGCGGACGCCGGTTTTAACAATTTCTCTTCGGAGCGGGAGGGCGTCATTAAAATCGGCGGCCGAAAGGATCGCATTTGCCCGACCTCGGGCATTGTGGGCAATGTCATTCAGCAGATGATCTGTGCGCAATGGACCGATGAAATGGTCCGGCGGGGATCGGTGCCCTACTATTGGATGGGCTTTTTCCAGGCCGGGGGCCGGCCCTACGACGATGCCATTCGGCCCCATTTCGAGGCCCAGGGCTTCTAAGCCCACTTGCTTCCCGAAAGGAATCCATCATCACACCCGAGGAAATCAGACAGGCGCGGATTGACCTCACCGCGGCCCTCCGCTGGGCTGCACGTCTGGGGCTGAGCGAGGGTATCTGCAACCACTTCAGCCTGGCGGTGACGGATGACGGTCACCGGTTTCTGGTCAATCCGATAGGCTTTCACTGGAGCGAGCTGGCCGCCAGCGACCTGGTCCTGGCCGACAAGGACCGCCGCATCCTGGAGGGCAGCAACACCGTGGAAGATTCGGCCTTCTTCATTCACTCCCGCATCCACATGGCCAAGCCCCGGGCTCGCTGCGTGCTGCACACCCACATGCCCTACGCCACCGCCATCTGTCTGCTGCAACAGGGCAGGCTTCTGATGGCCTCGCAAAATGCCCTCCGCTTCTATGGCCGGGTGGCCTATATCGACGAATATCGCGGATTGGCCTTTGAAGGCTCGGAGGGAGACCGCCTGGCCGCGGCCATGGGCGACCGCGATGTAGCCTTTCTGGGCGCCCACGGGGTGATTGTGACCGGGCCCACGGTTTGGGACGCCTTCGACGACCTCTACTATCTGGAACGGGCCTGCCAGTCGCAGTTCATTGTTCAATCGTCCGGACAGCAACTACGAGAAATTCCGGAGTCCACAGTCAAGGAAGTGGCTCCCGTGATGCAGTCGGGTCTGGCGACCATGCGTGACCTGCACTTCCAGGCCATCCGGCGCATCCTGGACCGGGAAGAACCGGAGTATGCTCGTTAGCTTTAGGAGGCTGAGTCATGAAGGTGACTGAGACGGTTTTCCTGGTGGGTGGCGGCGAGACCGAGACGGTCTTTACCGACCGCATGGATTGCAATGTCTACCTCATGCAGGCGGGGGATCTCTACCTGCTGATCGACTCCGGCGGTGGAATGGCCGCCGACCAGGTGGTGGAGAATATCCGGGGGCATGGCGTGGACCCGGCCCGGGTGGAATGGCTGCTGCTCACCCACGCTCATGGAGATCATGCCGCGGGAGCCGCACCCTTGAAGCAACGGCTGCCCCACCTGAAAGTGGCCCTCTCGGCGGAGGCCGCCGGCTGGCTGCGAAGCGGCGACGAGAAGGCAATCAACCTGGACAAGGGACGCGCCACCGGAATGTATCCCCCCGAGTTTCAGTTTCTACCCTGCCCGGTGGAACTGGAGCTTCAGGATAACCAGGAACTGGAGTTGGGCGGCAAGCTCTTCCGGGTGGTGGCGACTCCCGGCCACTGCGCGGGCCACATGTCCTTCCTGGTGGAGGACGGGGGCAAACTTGCTCTCTTTGCCGGCGACGCCATCTTTCCCGAAGGCAAAATCCTCTTGCAGAACATTGGGGACTGCGATTTGCACCAATCCATGAGGAGCGTGGAGCGGCTGGCCCAACTCAGTCCCGACCATCTATTTGCGGGACATCGGCCGCCGGTGGTGGACGAGGCGGCCGCCCATTTCAAGCCCGCGACCGACCGGATCGAGGCGCTGGTCCCGCCCTGGAACCTCTTCTAGAAGGCCGAACGCATGCCGGGCCGTCCCAAAGGCCTGGAACCAACCTGGAGAGCTGCCCCCTTGCTTGACCCGGTTTCAATCCGAAAGCAATTCCCGTCGCTGGAACGCACCGTCGAGAACCAGCCGGCCGTCTTTTTCGATGGGCCGGGTGGAACTCAGATCCCCCGGCAGGTCATGGATGCCGTAGCTCACTACTACATGGCCATGAACTGCAACATCGAGGGCACCTTCGTCACCAGCGAGGACACCGACCGCATGCTGATCGAAGCCGACCAGGCCATGGTCGATTTCCTGAACGCCCGTTCCATCGATGAAATTGCTTTCGGTCTGAACATGACCACCCACACCTACAACGTGAGTCGCGCCATCGGCAAGACGCTGCAGCCCGGCGACGAACTGGTCGTGACCGTGCTGGACCATGAGGCCAACGTCTCTCCCTGGCAGGCCCTGGAGGAGCACGGCGCCAAGGTGCACTGCGTCGACATCCACCCGGAGGACTGCACTCTCGACATGGAGGACCTGGAGTCCAAGCTCAACTCGCGCACCAAGGTGGTGGCGATCGGCTACGCCTCCAACGCGGTCGGCACCGTCAACCCGGTGCGGGAGGTGATTGACAAGGCCCATCAGGTTGGAGCGCTGGTCTATGTGGACGCCGTCCATTACGCCCCGCACGGACCGATCGACGTGCAGGCGCTGGACTGCGATCTGATGGCCTGCTCGGTCTACAAGTTTTTCGGTCCCCACGTAGGTGTGCTCTATGGCAAACAGGAAGTGCTGGATCGACTTCCCGCCTACAAGATCAGGCCGGCCAAGCCTCGGTTCGAAATCGGGACTCAGAACCACGAGGGGATCGCCGGGACTCTGGCCGCGATCGACTACCTGGCTGAGCTGGGCCGACAGCAGGGCGGCGCCTTCCGGGACCGTTTTCCGCAGCTCGAGGGCAGGCGCTTGCATTTGAAGACCTGCCTGTCCGCCGTCGAGTGCTATGAGCGCCCCCTGTTCCAACGGCTGCTGGACGGTCTGGAGCAGATCAAGGGATTGAAGATCTGGGGAGTCACCGACCGCGACCGGCTCCACTGCCGCACGCCCACGGCGGCCTTCACGGTTCCGGGCTTTTCGCCTCGGGAGATCACCGCCGAGATGGGCAAGAAGGGGTTTTTCCTTTGGGAAGGAGACTTCTACGCCCAGGCCTTGATCGAGCGGCTGGGGTTGTTCGATTCGGGCGGCGTCGTGCGGTTGGGACTGGTGCATTACAATACGGCCGAGGAAGTCGACCGTTGTCTGTCCGCGCTGGAGGCGGTGGTCCGGGGTCGGACCTGACGCCAACCGCGTCGGAGAGAGACAGGCTGAAAGGAGCGTTTCATCTTGTCGACACAAGGCGGGAGCACAGAGTCAGGGGCGGTGGTTGGAGACGCGGCCCGGTCCAAGGTGCCACTTTCCAGGCGGCTCGGCTACTGGAACAATTCCATCATTCTCTGGGGATGGGTGCTGGTGCTGTCCAGCTTCGTGGTGGGAGGTATCGTCGGTCAGTCCTTTCCCTTGAAGTTGTCCATGCCCATCATCTTCTTCGGGACCTTGAGCAACGGGATCGTGGGAGCCCTGATCGGGGCCGCCGCCGCCCGGACCGGGTATTCCAGCGCGCTCCTCTACCGCTACACCTTCGGGCGCAAGGGAGTGGTTTTGCCCAATGTGCTGATGGGGTTGACCAGCATGGGCTGGTTTTCGGTCATTCTGAACATGACCCGGGACGGTCTCACCGGACATTGGGGTTGGGAGGCCGGCTCGGCTCCCTGGCTGATCGCCACCATCGCCATCGGGGTCCTGTTCATAGTTCCGGCGGTGGTGCGCATTCGCTGGATTGCCTACGTGGACTGGATTGCCGTGCCCGGTTTCCTGGTCCTGGTCTTCATGATCATCGACGCCACCCTCACGCACGCGGGCGGTTTCGGGGTGTTGTGGAACAAGTGGTTCGATCCCACCGCGCCTGCCTTCATCGGGTTCGATATGGCGGCCGGCGGTTGGCTGGTCGGGGTGACCATCATTGCCGACATGGCCCGCTTCTGGAAAAACGGCAAGCAGGCCCTGGTGGGGATCATGACGGCCTACGCCGGACTGGTCACGATGCAGTACTGGGGGGGAGCCATCGGCGCCGCCTATACCGGCGAGTTCAATGTCTTCATCATGGCTCAGGCCCTGGGCCTGCCATTTGTGGTCTGGGTGTTTGGCTGGTTCGGCGCCCAGTCGACGGTGCAGGGAGGCACCTACGCGGCCGGCCTGGCATTTTCTGCGCCGCCTATCCCCATGGTCTGGGGGCAGGAATTCACCCGCCGTCTGGCCACGGCGGGCGCAGGGCTGGTGGGTTTGGTGGGGAGCTTCGTGGGGTTGGACCGGTTTGTGAACTGGTATGTCCAGTTTCTGGGCTGGGTGGTGGCCCCCATAGCCATGACGGTGATTCTGGACTACTGGGCCTTCCCGGAAAGGCGGAAACGCTACCAGAGCGCCAAGGGAGCGGACATGAACCTCAATCCCGCCGCCTACGTGGCCTGGCTGGTGGGGTTCCTGGTCGGGTTCTATGTCGGGCAGAACCAGCTTTTCAGCGGTCTGCTCAGTTCCATGGCGGCTTCGGGTCTGGTCTACTACGTATGGATGAAGTGGTCGCTGGCCCGGGGGATGACGCCCGAGCAGCAGATGGGCCTGGCTCCAAGCAAGGGTTGAGACTATGTTGACCGTTCTGGATGGGTTCATGGTGGCGCTGGAGATCGCAATCCTGGTGTGGGCGATTCGCCTGGTGTGGAAGGCCGAGCGCGAGGAGCCGACCGAAAGCATCGTCCCGGCCACCGACAAGGACGTCGAGCTGGTGGAGTAGGCAACGGGCTGTTGGAGACTCCGCGGGTATGAGTTTAGCGTTCTTCGGGAATCGCATTGGCTTCCCGAGCAGTGATTACCTTTGCCGCCAACGCGACTAAAGGGCTGCCGCGCTCAATCAAACCCGGGTGCCTGCGGGAGATTCCGTTCGAGCCGCGCACGCGGCGGTAGCAGGTAGCCGTGGGCGTGAGCCCATGGAAATTGACGGCGGAGGCCTGAATGCGGATCGGCATTCTGGGCGGGACCGGGCCCGAGGGCAGGGGCTTGGCGCTGCGCCTGAGTCAGGCGGGATACCCGGTGATCATCGGTTCCCGCAAACCGGATCAGGCGGCGCTGAAGGCCGAGCAGCTACGGCTTCGTTTGAAGGAGATGGGCGGGCCGGCAGCCGACATCGCCGGTCTGGGGAATTCAGAGGTTGTCGAGGCCTCCGATATCCTCTTCATCGCGACGCCGTTCGAGCATGCCGCCGGCCTTCTGGAGAGCTCTCGCAGTCGAATCCGCCAGGGACAGATCATCGTAGACGTGACCGTTCCACTGCAGTTTCGGGCGAAGCGCCTGCAACTGAGGGAATTGCCCGAGCCGTCCTCCAGTGAGCACCTGGCCGGGACCTTGCCGGAGGGCGTTCCCCTGGTGGCAGCCTTCAAGACCATTCCGGCCCACCTGCTGGAGGATCTGAGCCAACGGCTGGATTGTCACGTCTTTGTCTGCGGGGATTCCGCCGAAGCGCGGGGTCGGATCGTGCAGGTCGCCTCCGCGATCGAGGGCCTGTCGCCTCTGGACGTGGGTCCGCTGAGGCAGGCCGCGACCCTGGAGCGCATGACGGTCCTGGCGATTCAGATCAACAAGCGCCACCGGGTGCACCACTCCCGGTTTCGCGTGGTCGGTGTGTAACCCGCGGCCCCGCCACCCTCAACACCCCTCGACGCCCGGCTGTCTCGGCCCGGGTAAACGAGACTGACCCTGTCGGACAATCCCGCTAAAATAGTGTGCAGACCGTAGATCCGGACAGGGGTGTCGATCAGGCACCGACCGGAGGGGAGGGCACAGCGTGAGTTCCCAAGGCGTGGTGGTGCTGGCCGGCGGCGTGGGAGCCTCGAAGTTCCTGCTGGGACTCGGCCGGGTCATCCCGCCCGAGCGGATCACCATTGTCGGCAACACCGGAGACGACTTCAAGGTGTGCGGACTCCGGATTTGCCCGGACCTGGATACCGTCACCTACACTCTTGCGGGGAAGGTGAGCCCCTCCAGGGGTTGGGGCGTCGCCGGGGATGAGTTCGACTGTCTGGAGTGGCTGCAAGCCTATGGCGCTCCCAGTTGGTTCCAGTTGGGGGACCGGGACCTGGCCACCCATATCTGGCGGACCCACCTTCTGGAACGGGGTTTGGGCCTGGCGGATGTCACCGCCAGAATCGGCCGGACCTGGGGGCTGCGCAGCCTGCTCCTGCCGATGAACGAGTCCTACACGCCCACTCGAGTCCTGACCGACCAGGGGGATTTCCACCTGCAGGAATACCTGGTGCGGGAAAAGTGCCGCCCCCGGGTGCTCCAGGTGAGTTACCGCAATGTCGAGCAGAGTCGGCTGCCCCCGGGGCTGCCCGAAAAGGTAGCCGGGGCCTGCCGGGTCGTAATCGCTCCCAGCAACCCCTTGATCAGCATCGGACCGATCCTGGCGGTTCCCGGCATGCAGGACCTCCTGCGGGATTCCGGTCTGCCGGTCACCGCGGTCAGTCCGCTGGTGGGGGGCAGGGCACTCAAGGGACCGGCGGCCAAGATGCTGAAGGAACTGGGTCATCCGGCTTCGGCGCTGGGCGTTGCCCGTCTGTTGCGGGGGGTTGCCAATCAGTTCGTGCTCGACACTCAAGACAGGGCCCTGAAGTTGGAGATCGAGGGCCTGGGAATACAAGTCAAGGTCACCAACACGGTCATGGCCGGCCTGGCCGACAAGGTGGCCCTGGCGCAAGCCGTGATGGGGCCGTGGTGACGGTTGTCCTTCTTCCCGTCAAGGATCTGGAGCGAGCCAAGCAGCGCCTGGCCGGGCTGCTCTCCCCCGGCGAGCGGACCCAGTTGGTCTGGGCCATGCTGGAGGACGTGGGCGCCGCCGTCCGCGGGTGCCGCCTTGCCGATCGGGTGGTGGTGGTGGCCCGCGACCCGGAAGTGGCCGCCTATGCGGCTGGAAACGGCTGGGAAGTGTTTCGGGAAAGCGAGCAGGTTTCCGAGAGCCGTTCCGTGGACTGGGCTTCCAGGCTGCTGGAAGAGCAGGGAGCCCAAGCGGTGCTGCGGCTGCCGGTGGATGTCCCGCTGGTGCAGCCCCGCGACCTGGATGACCTCCTCGATCCGGCCGCCCGGGGACCCGAGGCCGTGCTGGTCTCCTCGCAGGATGGATTGGGAACCAATGCCTTGCTTCGCTCGCCGCCCTTGATTTTCCCCTCCAGGTTCGGCGCCGACAGCCTGCAATTACACCTCCGAGAGGCGCGCCTCCGGGGGGTCCAGGCGCGGGTCAAGAAGATGCCGAGGTTGGGCTTGGATCTCGACCTGGCTTCAGACCTGGAGCGATTTCGAAGCTTGGGGAAGGGAACGGCCACCCAGGCTCTTCTCCAGAGGTTGGGAGTGGGGGAAAGGCTGGCGGGTTTGAAACGAGGCGCCCATGCAGGTTCCTGAGTACAGGGTCGTCGGTATTCCCGGTTTGCCGGAAATCCAGCCGGGGAGCGGACTGGGCAAGCTCATCTGCCGGGCCGTTCGGACCGCCTCCCTCGAAGTGCGGGATGGAGACATCTTTGTGGTCACGCACAAGGTCGTCTCCAAGGAGGAAGGCAGTACCGTCCGCCTGGATTCGGTCAAGCCTTCTCGCCTGGCCCGCACCTGGGCGGACGAGTTGGGCAAGGATCCGGCCCTGGTCGAGATCATCCTCAGCCAGTCCCGCCGTATCGTCAGGATGGACCAAGGCCGGCTGATCGTAGAGACCCATCACGGGTTCGTTTGCGCCAACGCCGGAGTGGACCAGTCCAACACGGCTGCCGGCGAGGTAACCCTCCTGCCGGAAGATCCCGACGCGTCGGCCCGCTGTCTCCGCAGCTACTTGGAGCAACGCTTTCAGACCCGCCTGGCCGTGATCGTTTCGGACACCTTCGGCCGTCCCTGGCGGGAGGGGTTGGTGAACGTCGCCATCGGGGTTGCCGGCCTGACGCCGCTGGTGGACTATCGGGGCAGTCTCGACAGCGCCGGTCGCAGGCTGGAGGCCACCGCCATGGCCTGGGCCGACGAACTGGCGGGGGCAGCCGAACCGGTCATGGGGAAGACCCGCGGCATTCCGGCGGCCATCGTCCGTGGATTGACCTATGCGGCGGCCGAGGGTTCGGCTGGCGACCTGATTCGTCCACCGGAAAAGGATCTCTTCAGGTAGCGGAGGCTCAGCTTGACACTCTGACGGGGCGGGCGTAAGATGTGCTTAACTACGTTCACCTTAGAAGCCTCTCATGAAGCAGGTCGGGAATATACTCGGTTGTGTGCTGTTGACAGCTTCGATGCTGTCTGCGCAGAAGCAAGGCGAGCCGCGCGAGGCTCGTCCCGAGGTCCTCAGCCAGGAGAAGTTTTCCGAGACACACGGTTCCTTGTTCGACCCTCCCAAGTCGAACGAAGCGGCGGAGTTGACGGATCGGCTGCTCGGGTCCCAACCGGGCTCGGAGCCGGGCCTCGTCGAGCGGCGGAACTTCATTGACGATCACATCTTCCCCAAGATGGAGCGCGATGGCGTGCCGCATGCGCCGCCGGCATCGGACATCGAGTTTCTGCGGCGCGTGACGCTCGACTTGACGGGGCGCATCCCGGCTCCCACGGAAGTGCGCGCCTTCCTGGCGAATGACGATCCAAACAAACGAGACAAGCTGGTCGACCGGCTGCTCGACAGCGAAGAGTATGTCGAGAAGTGGGCCTACCACTTCATGGATCTGTTCCGCGCCAACGGCAAGATGGGGCGCGGGCAACACCTGTTCCACTTTTGGATGAAGCAGAACCTGCGCGCCGACAGGCCCTACAACGAGGTTGCGTACGACATCGTCTCGGCATCGGCGAAGAGCAACCACGTGGTGGCCGCGTCGAACGTGATGGCGCGGGAGCACATCCAGGGGGCGCCGCAGCCCAGGGACGGCGACGACCTTGGCATGGTGCATCAGCTCGATACGCACGACGAGCTGGCGATTCACTACGCCAAGATCTTCATGGGACTGAATCTGTCCTGTATTTCGTGCCACGACGGGCAAGGACACCTCGAAGAGGTGAACGTCTGGCTGAGCACCAAGAGTCGGACGGAGTTCTTTCAACTGGCTGCGTTCCTGGGCCGTTCGCGCTATCAGATGTATTTCGAGAACGGCCAGCCGCAGTCGGGCGAGTTTTTGCTGGATGACGGCAATCCCGGCTACGATACCGAGGGCGAGAGCATGGTTCGCGTCGCGCGGCTGGGCGGGCCGGACAATCCGGTGTTCCTGCTGAGTGGCGAAGAGCCACTGCCCGGCGAGGAACCGCGCGAGGCGCTGGGTCGGATATTGACCGCCCATCCGCAGTTCGCTCGCGGCACGGTGAACCGCTTCTGGGCGAAGTTGATGGGCTTCGGGATCGTCGAGCCGTACGACGAGTTCGATTTGCTGCGACAGGCCCCGGACAACCTGCCCGAAGGCTGGGAGTTGCAGCCGTCGCACCCGGCGTTGCTGGACGAGTTGGCGCAGAGTTTTCGCGAGAGCGGCTACAGCATCAAGGATTTGATGCGAACGATCACCAGTTCGAGCGCCTATCGGTTGTCGGCACGGTTCCAGGGTGAATGGAAGGATTCGTACGCGCAGTACTTCGCACGCAAGTTCGTACGGCGGCTGAGTGCCGAGGAGCTGCACGACGCGATTGCGCTGGCTACGGACCGCCCCGGGGACTTCAAGTTCGGGGATAACAAAGTCGGCATGACGTTGAAGCTTGCCGGGCCTCCGGGCGGCCGCGACGTGCGGACGTTCCTGCGGACCTTTGGTCAGTCGGACCGCAATACGCCGCCTCGGGAAGTTCCCGGTTCGCTGCTGCATCCGTTGGCCCTGATGCAGTCGCCGGTGGTGACGGATCGCGTAGTCGCCAAGGAAGACAGCCGCCTGAAGAAACTGCTCGACAGCTTCGACAACGATCGGGTGGTTGACGAGATGTTCCTGGGGACGC
This sequence comes from Candidatus Versatilivorator sp., assembly GCA_965207735.1. Taxonomy (GTDB): domain Bacteria; phylum Acidobacteriota; class Terriglobia; order Versatilivoradales; family Versatilivoraceae; genus Versatilivorator. Next base: position 437,761 of record OZ242296.1, read on the forward strand.
TTTCGCGCCCACCGTCGAGCGAGGAGAAAATGGTTGCTTTGGCGGCCTTGAACACGGACCGCGTCACGGGGGCGGAAAACCTGCAGTGGGCGCTGATCAATAGCGTGGAGTTCTTCTTCAATTATTAGCAGCAGGAAATCGGGCACGTTTGGCCGTGCCACCAGGTTGGCGGAGGTCGCACCAGTTTGTGTTAGGGAGGTGTACTGATGACGGAGCCCAGGAAAGTAGGAGATCTGCTGAGAACGCGACGCGATTTGCTGCGGCTGGGCGGACTCGGTCTTCTTGGTGCCTCGATCGACGGGGTGTGGCCGCTGCAAGTTTCCGCCAAGCCATCCGGCGCCAGGGTACAGCCGCGCGGAACGGCGCGGAACGTTCTCTTCTACGAGATGTCGGGCGCGATCAGCCACGTCGACTCCTACGATTTCAAAGAAAGCGCGGGGACGCCCAAGGATCTCGCGATGACGCAGTTGGCGCCGGACCTGCATATGTCGCAGCTCCTGCTGCCGAAGATGTCGAAGCACATGGACAAAATTGCCGTTGTGCGATCGATGAAGAGCCATGAAGAGGTTCACTTCCGGGCGCAGTATTACTTGCAGACCGGCCGGCAGATGAACTTGGCGTTTGCGCGCGAGATTCCCGCGATCGGCTCGGTGATCGCGGCCGAGTTGGAAGAGCGGCGGCGTCCGACCGATACCTTCCCCACTTACCTGTCGTTCGACTTGGAGAAGGGTTCAGCCGGGGCTCTGTCGACAGGATTCCTTCCGGCGCGGTTCTCGGTGGTTGACATCAATACCGAGGCGGTGGCGGATTCACCCTCGCTCGATCGGAAGGTGGTGGAACTGCTGGAAGAGCGTTGGGCGCTTTTGAGCAAGTTGCGCGACGTCAGGCACAAGCGGCTTTCCGGCCTCGGGCGTAAGATGTTGGGCTACGACGACTTCTACGACGCAGCCTATGGCTTGCTTTCGGATGAGCGCTGGCCGGCGGCGTTCAGCATCACCGAAGAAGACAAGGAGCGCTACGGAACGCACCGGGCGGGGGTCTCTTCGATCCTGGCGCGGAATGTGTTGGCGCAGGATGCCGGAACGCACTACATCCATATCTGCCACTCCGGCTGGGACCACCACACTCACATTTGGGATCGTTCCAAAGACTCGAATCACTACAAACTCTGCGCCGAGTACGATCAGGCGTTCTCGGCCTTGCTCGAGGATCTTGCCAGGATTCCGTCGAAGACCATTCCGGAGAAGACCCTGCTCGACGAGACGTTGGTCGTCAATATGAGCGAGTTCGGTCGGACTCCGGGCGCGCTTAACAACATGCACGGGCGTGACCATCACAACCCGGTTTACCCGGCGCTGTTCGCGGGCGCGGGCGTGAAGGGCGGCGTGCGGCATGGGGCGTCGGATGCGGATGGCGCGACCTGCGCGGAGACGGGTTGGGCTCACAAGGAACAGCCTAGCAACGAGAACGTTCTGGCGACGATCTATTCGGCGCTGGGAATTGACTGGTCCAAGCAGATCCGCAACACTCCTTCGGGACGTCCCTATGTCTATGTTGATCCGCTGGGTGCGAACGGCTACATCCCAACGGATGAGATTTCGGAAATCTACGGTTAGCTCTTGCGTAGATCAACTTCGTTCCCCCAAACCTTCAGTTGATGGTGTTGTCCGCAATGAGGACCGGCACGGACGCCGGTTCGGCCCGCCTTGGCTTGAGCGCCACTTTTTTTGGTTGCCTTGTTTACTGGTCGGGGTCGCGGTGATACCACTTCGCGCCGCCGAGCCGGGGATGGTTTTTGTCCCTGGCGGGGCGTTTCTGCGGGGGCGGTCCCATGCGCTTCCCGACGACGACATGAAACGGCGGTCGACGCTACTCAAGGACGATCGGCCGGCCAAGATGATCCGGGTCGGGCCGTTCTACCTCGATGAGCATGAGGTCACGAACGAGGCCTATCGGCGGTTTCTCGAGGAGACGGGGCAGCAACCGCCCTTCCATTGGGTGGCCGGCGAGATCGCGGAGGGCGAGGAGAAACATCCGGTTGTGAACGTGGATTGGCAGGAGGCGGCGGCCTACTGCGAGTCCTTGGGAAAACGCCTTCCGACGGAGGCCGAATGGGAGCGGGCGGCGCGTGGGTATGCCGAAGGAGCCAAGTTTCCATGGGGGGAGGAGGAACCAACCAAGGGCCGGCAGGCGCATTTCAATGTGCTCGACGGCACACGGGCCGTCTGCCGGTTTCCGAAGAACAGGTTCGGACTGTGCGACATGGCGGGCAATGTGTGGGAGTGGTGCTTCGACCGCTATGAGCGGCTCTACTACGAGCGGTCTCCCGAGAAGAATCCAAGCGGCCCGGATGAGGGGATGTACCGCGTGCTGCGTGGGGGGTCGTGGGCGGATGCGGCGAAGTATTTGACTTGCGCCTATCGAAGTTTCGCGCGGCCTCGGGAGCGGAGTCCCAATATCGGGTTTCGGTGTGCCAAGGATTTCCCGCCAAGGCGGTAGTTACCGCTTAGCGCGCTAACCCATCTTTTTCAACGAAAGTCGGGGCGTTTGGTGTCCTGCCAAAGCCGGGCGACCAGTTGCAGGGCACGGGTGAGTTCTTCGGCGGTCATCTCGGTTTTGACTCTGTCCTTATACCCAAAGGATCTCTCGTCCCCACCGTAGGCACCCAGACTCATCCAGGCGTAGGCTTTCACGAGGTTTCTTTCGCCGGCCTCGCCGGTGTAAAACATCCAGCCGAGGCGACCTTGAGCCTGGGCAAACCCTTGGCGCGCGGAGCGTTCCAGCCAGTAGCGGGCCTTCCGGTAGTGCTTGGGTACTTCTCCGTACCCCGCGTAATGGAAGAGACCAAGACGCCACTGGGCAAGCGGGTTTCCTTGCTCGGCTGCCAGGGTGTACCACTTCACGGCCTCGCTGTAGTTGAGCGGAGTGTGCTCACGGTATTCGTAGATGCGACCAAGGGCCAGTTGGGCGTCGGGATTGCCCTGTTCGGCGGCAACCCGTAACCAACTTTGGCTCCGGCGAGGTTTTTTCCGCAACTCTACTCGCCGATCCTCGGGGCCATACCGGGCAAGCACGGCAAGGTTATATTGCGCTTCGGGGTCTCCGGCCTCGGCGGCGGCCCACGTTTGCCCAATGTCCTCTATCTGCGCGGATGAGCCTTGAGCGACGGCCAGGACCAGGGCCAAGGCCAGCGCGGGGATGGTGGGTTTCATCAATCACCTTCCTTTCGCAGTCAGGGGAACGTGGCTTTTCAATCCAGGCCAGAGGGGAATTGCAGATCGTTCTTTGTATCTGAGTCCACGCCTCGACAACACCGCCTATATTTCTTCACGGTCGACCAGGCTCCCGCCAGTTCGGCCTTGGCCTCCGTTTCTTCCTGCACATAGCGCTTGACGGATCCCAGGCGATTGACGCTCGCCCATCCGTTGCGCACAAGCCAGCCGTTCAAGTCCAAACCGCCCATTGAATCGCCGAGATAACAGGTCCCCGAGAAAGACTCACGGGTTCTGAAAAGGTCGAGTCGTTTATGCACTTCAACCTCACAGGTTACCGTCTGGATACCGATCCGTACTTTGAGCGCTTCGATTACCGGTTGCACAGATGCTACAGCGGACTGAAAGAACTTATGGGGATAGGCAGAGCGCTTGGTTGTCGGCTTGTATACCGGGAGGGGCTCAATCCATTCGAGACGGACGTTTTTGCCATCAACCTTTAAGGTACGGGCGTCAATGACACTGGCTTTCCCACTCAGGATGCGGAGATTGCCCGCCGTCTTGGCGAGCTTTGCTCGACTCTCCGTCGAGAATTGGCTCAACAGAGGGGCAGAGGCAAGGGTCAGACTGAAGAACAGTGTGAGAATCTTCATGGAGTTGGGTCCACAAGCAGCGAGAAGGGCTTAGTAGTCCGGGGCGGAACGAAACAACAAATCTCTATCGGTAGTATCGGGGGTGGCTACTGAGATTTTGAGGCTTTGATGCGCTCCTTGAGCTCGGCGGTCAGTTGCTCGGCTTCCGACAGTTGCTCGACGGTCATCTCCTCTCTGAGCGCATCCTTGATCCGGTCGGCTTCCCGGCCAGTCCGGCCGCACTGGGCGCGGGCGATGGCCAGATTCAGCCAAGCGTGGGCCTTCACGTGATCTCTTGGGGTGCCTTGGCCATTGGCGTAGAACTGGGCGAGACGGAGTTGAGCAACGGGCCAACCCTGCTCGGCAGCTGCCTGCAACCACTTCAGCGCCTCGTCGTGGTCCTGAGGTACACCGATACCGTCGGCGTACATGCGGCTCAGTTTGAACTGAGCCATGACTGCACCCTGCTCGGCGGAGATCCGGAACCACTTCACCGCTTCATCGTGCGCTTGGGCCACTCCCTTGCCTGTCCTGTACATGGAACCAAGCATGTATTGCGCCTCAACGTTTCCCTGCGCTGCAGTTTTCCGGTATCGCCTCACCGCCTCCCGGTACCATTTCTCTGCCTCCTGTTCATTCTTCGGCACGCCCTCACCGTTTTCGTACATGAAGCCCAGCTTGTAGCGGGCATGAGCGTCTCCCGCCTCAGCGGCCTGGCGATACCACTTTACCGCTTCCCGGTAGTCCTCCGGAACTCCCTCTCCTCTGGCGTACATGTGGCCCAGCATGATTTGGGCCCTGGTGTATCCCTGATCGGCTGCCAGCCTATACCACTTCACGGCCTGTTCGCTGTCCTGAGCCACTCCACGGCCAAAGAAGTAAATGCGGCCAAGGCTGAATTGAGTTTCGGCATCCCCCTGTTCGGCGGCCTGGCGGAGCTGCTCGATGTCCTGAGTCTCAGCGAATCCCGGTTGATGTCCCCAAAGCATGACCAAGGCGAGGAGGAAGAATGTGAACGTCCCTCTGCAGGCGTTTCGGATGGTCATGATTCCCATCAGAAACCTCCAAAATTCTTGAGTCTTGCCGACCGGGTTGAATTTCGTATGATCCCAGTATACCCCTGCAGCAGGGGACGTTGTTGAATTACTGGAAAAACCTTGTTCACACCAAGTGTTGGAAAAGGGTCGGATGGAGATCGGACATAGATCCCCCACTAGGCAAACCACTTCAACACCATCATCGGCAAGGGATTGCAGAACCGCGAATCCAATTTATTCCAATTATTCAACAACGTCCCCAATGCGTCTTGATCCGGCCGGCTTCCGGAGCTAAATAAGAATACCGGAAGAGCTAGTCTTTTTTCTTGGGTGGCGGAGGTGGTGGCGGTGGCTTGATGACGTTCGTGGGTTTCGGAGACACGCCTTTCATACTCTCTGCTGGGTGCGCTATTGACTTTTTCCCCTGCCCACAAGCACTGCGCTTTGATGTATTTGCATTCTATTCGGTCACTTCTGGTGCAGTCACTGGATTGGCCGACAATCCTGATGGTATGATCATATATCATACTTTGAAGGAGTACTCATGCCGAAAAGAAAAGTAGCGGTCACTCTCGACGCCAAGCTGCTCCATTGGGTCGATGAGCTTGTCTCCCAACAGCAATTTGAAAGCCGCAGCCAAGCCGTAGAGGCGGCTCTCGCCGAAAACCTCCAGCGACTTGACCGAACTCGACTCGCTCACGAGTGTGCCAAGCTGGACCCAACCGAAGAGCAGCAACTCGCTGAGGAGGGAATTGCCGCTACGGGTGAGATGTGGCCCGAATACTGAGAGGCGACATACGCTGGGCTGATTTGAATCCGGTTCGCGGCCGAGAGCAGGCTGGACGGCGACCGGTCGTCATTGTCAGTCACGACGTCTTCAATGAACGCTCTGGTACCGTCATCGCGGTCGCTCTCACGAGCCAGGAGCCACGAGCTCAGTACCCCCTGACGCTTGAACTGACTACGGCAAAACTGCCGAAACGATCTTGGGTAAAGATCAACCAGATTCGAACGCTTTCCGTGGAGCGCATCGGGCGACGATTTGATCGGGCGTCACCCGAGGAAATCGCGGCCATCCTTGAAGGCCTTGGCGAAATCATTGGATAGCTTGTTCGACCTTCCCTGCGCTCCAATACCAGCCAAACCGCTCCAACACCTTCACCGTCAAGGTATTACAGAACCAACAATCCAGTTTTTTCCACTAATTCAACAACGTCCCCTGGTTGTTTGGGTTGCCTGTAGAAGTGTTCACTGGCGTCTCTCGCAAAATAATGTGTATGATAGTGTCATTCAATATGCCAAGTAGAAAGGAGAATAGATCGTGGCTGCCAATCAACTCGTTCAGGCCCGCATTAACGGAGCCATCAAGGAAGAGGCTGCCGCTGTGCTGGCTGCAATGGGCCTGACCATCTCCGACGCCGTACGGTTGTTGCTGACCCGGGTTGCGCGGGAAAAGGCGCTGCCGTTTGCACCGCTGATTCCAAATACTGCCACCATCGAGGCCATGAAGGAAGCCCGGAAGGGCGGCCTGTCTCGTTTCGATAGCGTGGCTGCTCTCATGGACGACCTGAATGCGCAGGATTGAGCGCACCCGCCAGTTCAAACGGGATTACAGGCGGGAGGCCAAGGGACCACACCGGAAGTCACTGGACGCTGTCTTGATTCCCGTCTTGTTGGCATTGGGCAATGACCGGCCGCTCGAACCTCGATACCACGACCATGTGCTGAGCGGCGAGTGGCAGGATTTCCGTGATTGCCACGTGAAGCCTGACCTGGTACTGATCTACCAGAAGCAAGGTGCCGACTTATTGAGGCTGATTCGCCTCGGGACCCATTTGGAACTCGGGCTTTGAGAGAGGCAGGGGAACCGGGGACGTTGTTGAATTACCGGAAAAACTTGGCTCACACCGTGAGGAACTGACTGAGGGAGTCTACGCGCGTTCGGATCGCCTGCTGAGACAGGCGATGCACATGCAACGCAAATTGTTTGGCTCCTTGTGGACCAGGCCATGAACGACGCCATCCTCGGAGTCGAACTTGCTTGCGATGCGGTCAAGGTACTGGGTGTCTCCGGACTGGTAACGTCGGAACACAGCATAGGCAATGTGGTCGGCGAGCTGGATTACTCGGGACGCCCGAGAGTCCACGAAGAGCGGCGTATCCGCCAAGTACCTGATGACTCCCCAGCGTGTGCCCAGGGTTCGAAACTCGACCGACATCTGCTGAAGCGTCGTCTCGGGTATAGCAGATGCATTGCTACAGGGAAGCCAGCGGGGGGAGGGAGCGACGGGAGGGGAGTTATGGCAGCCGGGTGAGCCGAAAGCTCAACGGACCGCCGGGGCAGCCCTCCCAACCGCAAAGTCATTCTCGCGGGTCAACCGAACGGTTGTCAACAAATCTTGTGGCGAAAACAGGGGACGTTGTTGAACCAATATACTCAATCGGCCGGTCAGGCCTTATAGAAAAGGAGCACTTTCATGAACATCATTCCTACCAATAGAAGCAGGGTACGATGTGTCTGACCACCAAGAATTTCTTCAAAAGGTTGACATAACAAGAATTGTGGCATGGGGCTCAATCGCTTACGGGTTCGGATTCATCACCGTGATGCTGCACACAGCCCGGCTCGGTTTCCCCGTTTTGGAGCTGCTCAGCGCGGTATACATATGGGTCGGGACACCGTTGGCCGTTGTCGCCTTTTTTTCGCTACGGATCTGGCGGTGGTTCTCATCTAGGGCAAGGCGGATAAGCGACGAAGTAAGAGATTCATGGGAGGGAACCACCCAAGGAGTCTCGCGAGAGGACTTTGATCGCCTCTCCTCCTTTCTTGGTATTTCGATAGCGATCTTTCCGTTTGGGCCGACCTTGTGGCTTCCTCTAGGGTCTTGGCTCAAAAAAGCAAAGCTCACCGATCCCAAATTGAGTCGACGAACATCGATATTATTGAACCGCTTGGCAAGCTTTTTGAAGGGAGTGAGGGCAATCGAGTCTGCCCTCCATCTTTGCATAGTGGGTGTTCTTCTTCTACTGGCAATTGGCCTTTATGTCTCGTGGGTTTATCCTCTCATTCCCCAGAGGTATGGTGGTGGGGCGCCAACCGAAGTCCGGCTGCTTGTAAACGCCGCGAGGATCCCGCGTGACATTCTTGGCTTAACCGAAGGGGATGACCATACTCTGGTGACGGCTACGCCCAGTACAATGAAGTTGCTCTATTCGACAGCAAATAACTACTACGTTGAAGCCCCAGGCGGGCGGCGAATGTCGTTGAGCCGGGGAGTCGTCGTGGGCGTCATCTGGGATTCTGAGACGGGTCCGCAGGGGAGATAAGCCCACAATTGCCCTACGCTTTCGTAAACTTTCGAGAGGGGCTGATGGAAACCCTGTCTAACCGAAACGATTGTAGAGGGACGTTGATAATTCTCTTGGTTGTTCTGGCTGGGTTTCATCCTGGTCTCGCCGAGGAGGGTGACGCTGGCGCTCAGTGTGAGCTTGGCTGGAAGTATGATCGGGGCTTTGGTGTGCCGAAGGATAAGGCCGAAACCGGTGAAGTGGTATCGGCTGCCCGCCGAGCAGGGGATAGTAGGCTCTCAATTCAAGCTCGGGCTTTGGCTTGCTCAGGAGTGCCTTCAGGAGATGCAAGACGCGGATCGGCAGCATAGAGAGCCGGCAATCGAGGCCCTGCGGAGAGGTCTCATCCCTAACCTGTCGGCCCGGAGCAGGTGTGATCTTGTGGAAGCTCATGCGTGGTTGCTAGTTGCTGGAGCGCAAGGAGTAGAGGTATCTGACGAGTTGAGAGAGCCGTTTCAGCGATTTATGACCAGGAGGGAAGTTGAACAGGCTCAAGAGCTCGCCGCTGAAATTTTCAATCGCATCGAAGCCTCAAGACCGGAGTAGCGATCCCTTAGTTCCGATAAACTCCGAGTATGTCAACTTTGCGGGGGGGGGGGGCTGATGGAATCGTTGGCGACGGAGCGGATGTCACCAGGACAGATGAGGAATCAGCAGGTAGTACACGCAGAAAGCCAAGACTGCCACTACTATTAGAACAGCTCTAACACGCGTAAGAATCTCATTACGCCACTCCTAATTGACCTCCCCCCAATTTAGGTCTAACTGGAACTTCATTTCTCAAGATCAACAATACCTCCACAATACCCGTGATTTAGACGGATTCAAACTGGCATCGTACTGGGAACAATTTTGGCCGGTTCGACCTCCAGCAGTTCAAAGGCCTTGCGTTGCAGCGGGGTGGCCTGGGCGATCATGGGGAACTCCTGGTCGGGGTTGGTGGGCAAGGTCACCTGGTTGAGGGTCAGGGTTGCGAGGTCGTCCAGCAGGGTCTTGAGGCTGTGGACGGGGAACCCTTCGGCAGTGGTCTTGGTGTCGGCCTTGGCTTTGGCGCGGTCCGAGATCCGGGCCGGTTGGACCGGCGAGGTTCGTTTGGCCCGCGCCTGCTGGCGGTCGTCGTCCTCGAACAACAGGGGAGCCAGTCGCCGCCGCAGGTGCCATTCGACATAATAGGCGAGCATACAGAGGAACACGTGGGCTCGGACCCGATCGGCGTTGTAGACATACACCGGCCGCACCTCGAGCCGGGTGGTCTTGAGCAAGCGGAAGGCCTGCTCGACCCGGGACCGGTTTTTGTAGGCCTCGACGACCTCACCAGGGCCCATCGTTGCCGCATCGAGGCTGGTGCGGATGACGTCGAGGCCATCCAGGCGGGCCTCGGCCGCGATTTTCTCCTGGTTGCGAGACCACGTGAGCGCCTCGTCGGTGACGGTGATCTGGAAGTGCTTCTCGACCTTGCGGCGGTTGGCCTCGCGACCGACCCGCCGGTTGATCCAATCCCTGCCGCGGTGGCGCAGGCCCTGGGCGATGGTCTCGAGGATCTCCTCGGTGGCCTCCAGCAGCGCTTCCCGCTTGCGCGCCCGTTGCTGCCGCAGGCGCGGGTTGAGACACACCAGCAGGCGTTCATCCGGAAACTCCGGGCTGACGATCTCGGCCACCTGGTCCGGGACCAGGGACTCGGGACACAACGGGGCCGGCTCGCCCCCGTCTGGCCCTTGCTGCCTCAACAACTTGCGGATGTCGGTGGCTTTCAAGGCCGAGATCCAGTCCAGAGTTGCCGGCTCCAGTTCCTCACGGATCCGGGCCGTGGTGATCATGCCCCGGTCCCCCACCAAGGCACCCGGCCCACCCCGAACCGATCCCGGATCTTGGCAATCTGCGCCCCCAGAGTCATTGGATCCCCCCGGTTGCCGGCAAACACCTCCACCGCCACCGGACAGCCCTCTTCGGTGCACAGCAGTCCGAATACGATCTGCTTCTTGCCTTTCTTGCTGTCCCGGTTGTGACCGAACGCCGCCAGTCGACAACACCCTCCCTCCAGAAAGCTGGAGGTGACGTCATAGAGGATCAGGGTGGCCTCGCCCAGATACCGGTGGGCCAGACTCTTCTCGATGTGTCTCTGGCGTCGGAGCAGCCAGTCGAGCATGCCCAGCAGTTCATTGCCGGTGACCGGCCCCAGACCCAGCACGGCGCCCAGGCTGGAGGCGGCCGTGTCCGGGGAGAGATGGCGTGCGGCGGCCAGCTTCGGGTGAAAACAGGGGACGTTGTTGAATTGCTGGAAAAACTTTGTTCACACCGAATGTAGGGAGAGGTCGGATGGAGATCGGATATAGATTCCCGACCAGGCAAAGCACTCCAAACCCCTCATCGCCAACGAGCTACAGAACCACCAATCCAACTTATTCCAATAATTCAACAACGTCCCCTGTTTGCCCTGTATCAATGCCGTTGGTAAAGCGACCATCTAACAGTCGGTTTTAGTTGCTTTTGGTGTTACGAGAGCGGCTCACTCGGCGTCGAACGCTCTCATAACACACGCCCTTGATGTCAAAGACAACCACACTCTCCATGTCCAGACGTAAGAATGGGTCGTGATTTGCCAGCAGTTCAATATTTTCACTGCAAATGTCTTCATTCCACGGCTCGGAATAGGACAGGAGGCTCAGGAGGCCACTAGAACTCTTACCTTTTTCTGACGGCGACGCCTTTGCCGGCGGATCGTGCGACACGTCCTCGTATATAAAGATATCTCTGTCCCTTTCGCCGCCTCGAGGGATACGGATCTTGATTTCGACACCTTCGGGGAGTTCATTGGACTCCACGCCGCAAGCATGGTTAAACAAAACCAAATTGCGGCCCGTCCCACCAGTTTGCGATGAGTGATAGATGATTCCGTCGAGTTGTGGGTCTACTTTGTTGGCCAGATATTCGGCCACGACTTGAGTGGCGAGATATTCGAACGCCTCGTCTTGCGGCATCACCGGGCGACACATCTCTCGCACGAGCCGCCTAAGGAACCTCGCACGAGTTGCTCGTTCGTCATAGTCGGGGTCAAAATAGCTACCCTCGACGAAGATCTCAGCCAGCGCATCGAAGTCAAGAAGACGGACCGAGCGCAAAAACTCGAATTTGGCTACTACCACTTTGCTCCCAACTGGTGCTCTCGCCTCTGCTACGCAAGTGGCCTCATCCATGGCGCCATAGAAGACCGGAATGCCTGGTGCATTCATCCGACCGCCTTGAGCCACCCGCGGCGGCGGGCCAATCTCTCGTGCAGGCGACTTCAGGATGCCCTTGAGTTCATTGTCCGACTGGGATTTGCGCGCCCGCCAAACGAACCGGTCTGCGTCGTCGGGGCCGATTTCGCGAAACACAGGCTTATCGCTATCGGTCCTGTGATCTTTCAGGTCACCAAAAATTTCGCTCAGCGCCTCTTCGGCATATTGGCTGAAGAATCGCGCACGGGATCGAATACCGCTGCAAAACACGGTCCATGTGTCGCGGAGGTGCCAATCGTTGGGTTCAAGTTCTACATAATACGCTTCGTCGCTGTAAGGATCGTCCTCGCCATCCTTAACTGCCATTTCGCCGTAGCGGTCGGATAGTAAGTCTCTCACGTCGTCAGCGATCTCCTCGCTCAACTTCGCTATGTCGGCAATCACCAGTTCGATCGGATCGCCGGACCGTTCCCATAAGTCTCTTCGCGACCGGACGAATCGCTCTTGCAATACCTCGTGAATGCGGTCAGCCAGACTCTTCAGTGACTCCGCCTCGCGCGTCTCACCACAGTATCTGCATGGCTTCCAAGTGCCACCTTCTTTCACTTTGTTGGAAAGGGAGCAATCTCCGATACAGACATGGCAGACGAACTTGGCGTTCTGTTGTTGCATCTGTTGTTGCATGGCTCCCCCAGACTTCCTCTCAACTTGCCATCCATTGTACTTGCTAAGGATGGATAAATCGGATGGGTATTCGGCTTCGAGGCTGGTGGTGTAGCCGCCGTAGGCGAGCTTGTGAGTGACCGTGGTGGCTAGGCTTTCTTCGTCGACTCCGGTGCGGAAGCCGGTGAGGGCTACCCGTGATTACGCCCTGAGCTTTGGATCTCCGTTGGCCAGGGTGACGCCTACGGGGGGGCAGGGGACGTTGTTGAATTGCCGGAAAAACTTTGCTCACACCGAATGTTGGAAGAGGTCGGACAGAGATCCCCCACCAGGCAAACCACTCCAACACCTGCATCTCCAAGGGATTGAAGAACCGCCAATCTGGCGTTAGACAACGTTCCTCCCGGAACACCGGAGTTCCGGACGTGGATCCGGCTCCTGTTCTACGTGCCGGCGGTTTGTGGGGGGGGCTTCGGCTTGCTCGGTGGCTACCTCTGCGACCGATTTGGTCGGCTGAGGATCATGTTTTGGAGCATTCTAATCTACCGCTGCTCAGCTTTCGCAACCGCCTTTTCAACGTTGGCGATTATTCTGCTCGCGCTCCGTTGTACGACGTGCATTGGTATCTCCGTCAAGTTTGTGACAGGTCTCTCAGACGGGAAAGCTCTCGGTGCTTCATCCAATCAGCCTCTGCTGCCGACTAAGGCCTGAGTGAAAGCCTCGATAAGTGCCGCCGCGCTACGTTGGCAATGCCTCAATCCGTATGTCTTTCATCAAGACCATGCGGGGAGCCGAAGAGTGAGTTCCCTCTGCGAATGGCGAGAGCCTTGCCGTCGATAATCAAGCGTGCGTTAGGCAGGCAAAAATCGATGTTCAGCGATGATTCATTGTGTCCTCCCATGTATCGGTTTTCCCCGAATGCTATGAAGAGGTTGCCATGAACGTGCTGATCCACGAGTGTCCACCCAATCGTGCGACGCAATGCAGGATTAAGTCCGATGCCGATATGGCTTATCCGGCTCGTTTCGCCGGTGTGCCCCCGAAATATAGACCGAAGAGCGCCACCTCCAGACGCCGCGTCAATCTGCACGATACGTCCCTCTCGAAAATGGAGAAGTACATCCGTCGCTGGGCCCGCCCGTTCGAGCCTTAGAGTACCCTCTCCGCTCTCCTCGAGCACCGTCGTATAGATTGAACCGCTCGGCAGATTCGATCCAATAGCACCAGCTGCTATGTCCGCATCATCGATATCTCCATCATCAGTCAACCATTTGCGATCGCCATGTAGCAGTCGCAACTTGTGACCGGAAGTCTCGAGCACGATGTGCTGGGAACCATGTAGATGCTTGACAACAGCTGCGATTTCCGTTCTGAGATCTGCTACAGATACACAGAGTGCCTGTAACATTAACGACTCAAGCTGATCAAAAGCGAGCCCCGACTGTTTGGCACGTTTCCGGGTCGGTATTCCCACTAGAAGAAACGGCAGTCGCAATCCGCTTTCATGATCGCTGAGGCGGCCAACAGCGTCCCGCCATGCCTGAACCCGGTTGGCGGGAACAGCAGAAAGATCGGGGTGTGTGCTTCCCAGTAGAAGTCTCCGATGAGCACTCGACAGCAGCGTGGATCGATGGGCGTCCCATTGCTTTAAGTATTGGAGTGGGGCACGTTCAAGCAATGTAGCCATGTATTCCGGCGGCGAGAGGCGAACCATCGGCGTTGCGCCCCGGCATTCTATTCCCATCAGAATCTCGCTCACGATCTCAATCCGTCCGGAATCGTCTTGAACTTCGATTAGCTCTCCATCGCGAACTCCGAGTGCATCGACGATGCGATTAGCGCTGTACTCCAGGAAATCATCTCGCGACGTAGCCCCGAAAGCAGAAAGGAGTACCGACCGACAGACTCTCACTCTGTAGGTCGACCAGCAAGTGCGCATTTCGCTTGCGATATTGTCGGCTGCGGACAACACCTCGCCGACGTCCTTTGACCGGGCGCGAAGGTCTACGGGCGAACAGGGGACGTTGTTGAATTGCTGGAAAAACTCTGCTCACACCGAATGTAGGAAGAGGTTGGATTGAGATCGGACAGAGATTCCCCACCAGGCAAACCACTCCAACACCTTTGTAGCCAAAGGATTGCATCCCCGCCAATTCGAATTATTCCACTAATTAAACAACGTCCCTTGGTTGCTTGCCTATCGCCGGAGCAGGCCTCCCAGCTACGCCAGCGGGTGCAGGCTGGAGCGCGGAAGGCTCCCCTGGCCCGCGCGTTTGGCATCAGTCGAGAAACCCTCTATCAATACCTCCGTACACAACACTGACGATGCCTCGTGGCGATCATTTTCCCTCCGAGCCAGTTGCTGCGCAAGCTCGCTTCCTATCCGCGCCAGCATGATCTCGCCGCGCCGCTTCGCGAAATCGGCCGCATCGAGCGCACGCTCTTCATCATTGATTGGGTGCTCGACCCGAACATGCGCCGACGCGCCCATTTCGGGCTGAACAACGGCGAGTCCTATCACGCCCTGAAAAACGCCCTGCGCATCGGACGCCAAGGCGAAATCCGCGACCGTTCCTGCCAAGGTCAGCACTACCGGATGGCTGGGCTCAATCTGCTGGCGGCCATCGTCATTTACTGGAAAACCGTCCGCTTGGACGAGGCCGTCCGGCAGCGAAAACGCACCGGTCTGTCGGCCCAGACCGAGCTCCTCGTACACATCTCACACCTCGGCTGGGCTCATATTCTCCTGACCGGCGAATACCGATGGCCGAGAAAACCGTGACCGGCGCTTAGCGTAGGACGTCGCCCCTTACCGGACTCGACCCCGCCACCAGTAGAATGTCTGCTCGCTGATCCCATGCTTCCGACACAACTCTGGTTCTTGGCCCCTGCGTCAGACTCTTTCAGAATCCCGATGATCTATTCTTCAGTGAATCGTTTCCGCTTCATGCTGAGTTCTCCCTGGTCTTTTTACCAGAAAACTTACTCTCGAAGTGGACCGTTTTATGGGGGGAAGGTCAGTGCTCACCGAAGGAAGCCTCGTCGATCTCCAGCGCTCGCCGCATCAGCGGTTCCGCCTGCCCCATCCGGTTAGTGGCCTTCAGCAGCTGCGCCAGGTTGTTCAAACCTATCGCCACCGTCGGGTGGTGCTCGCCAAAGGAGGCCTTGCTGATCTCCAGCGCTCGTCGCATCAGCGGCTCCGCCTCCCCCATCCGGTTGGTGGCCTTCAGCAGCTGCGCCAGGTTGTTCAAATCTCTCGCCACGGCCGGGTGGTGCTCGCCGAAGGAGGCCTCGTCGATCTCCAGCGCTCGCCGCATCAGCGGTTCCGCCTCCTCCATCCGGTTGGTGGCCTGCAGCAGCTGCCCCAGGTTGTTCAAACCTATCGCCACGGTCGGGTGGTGCTTGCCGAAGGAAGCCATGCTGATCTCCAGCGCTCGCCGCATCAGCGGCTCCGCCTCCCCCATCCGGTTGGTGGCCTGCAGCAACTGCGCCAGGTTGTTCAAACGAATCGCCACGGTCGGGTGGTGCTCGCCGAAGGAGGCCTTGCTGATCTCCAGCGCTCGCCGCATCAGCGGTTCAGCCTCCCCCATCCGGTTGGTAGCCTTCAGCAACTGCGCCAGGTTGTTCAAATCTATCGCCACCGTCGGGTGGTGCTCGCCGAAGGAAGCCTCGTCGATCTCCAGCGCTCGCCGCATCAGCGGCTCCGCCTCCCCCATCCGGTTGGTGGCCTGCAACAGCGTCGCCAGGTTGTTCAAACTTATCGCCACCGTCGGGTGGTGCTCGCCGAAGGAGGCCTTGCTGATCTCCAGCGCTCGCCGCATCAGCGGCTCCGCCTCCCCCATCCGGTTCGTGTCCTGCAGCAGTTGCGCCAAGTTGTTCGAAGCCGTTGCGACAAGCTTCGCATTGGCGTGTCCCTTTGCCTCAGCGAGCGCTTTGCGTTGCTGAGTCTCTGAATCATCCCATCGTGCGAGAGCCATCAGTTCCGTCGCAATTTTCAGGCGCTGCAAGATCCGTTTTTCCGAATCGTCTATGCTCGCCAGCGTATCGCGCAGAAAGGCCAGCCTGGTCTCGGAAAAATTGCGCAGCGTCAATCCCTCTCCCATCTCCATGAGCCAATTGGCGAAATTCTCAAACTCGCCGCTTCGGTGCATTTCCCAACATGCAATCATTTCCTCGACTTCGGCAAGATAGTTGGGGGCGGATCGATTACTCGTAATAATACGGGCAATCGATTGACTCACCCCATCGCCAGCCAGCGGCGCAGCTTCGCGCACGTAGCTCGCCATTTGCTCGGCATCTCCACGGCGGGCAAAGATCCTCGCCATGTCGAACTTCGCGGTCGCTCTCTCGTTTTGGTCGCCGACTTCACTAAGGTAATCTAGGGTCTTTTCCGCATCGACACTGCCTTCTTGGATAAGTTTCTCGCGCAATAGGCGGCGCTTCTCATCGCGGTCATCGATGCTTGGGTAAAAGAGGTTGAAGAATTCAAGCAAAAACGGCAGGCGTTTGCGCGCGCCGCGGGAAAGATTCATCGCGAGCCAGATATCGAAGAATCCTTCACGAATCGTGTAAAGGCGCGAGCGTTTGTCTTGTGGGTGCTGGCTGGCGCGCAGGTAGTGGGCATCGGAGAGACGCTTGAGCAGCGACGAAGTCTCCTGCTGGCTCATGCGCATTCGCGCGGCAATGGCGGCCGGTGTTTTTTCCTGGTCGCGCATGCTCGCCAGACACTCCAGCAGCGCGCGTTGGCCGGGAGGCAAATCGTTCAGCCGATCCTGATAGAACGGCGATATCCGGTCGAGCAGCAGATGGAACTGATCCTGGACCTTGGTGACCGACTCGTGGGCGATCAACTCGTAGAGCATCATTATCAACCGGGGGTTTCCGCCCGTCATCCGGTAGAGCGCCTGCAAGCGAGAACGCATGTCCACAAAGGTTGCGAGGATATCGTCGCGCCTTTCCCATTCGAGGTTGCGCCGGATGACTTCAACGGTTTCCTCAAAGCTCAGGTTCTCGAGAATCTGAGTGTCGAAGAAATCGTAAAACGGCTGTCCAACATCGGTGATGGCGTCGAAGTGTAGCGGTGAGGTGGCCAACAGCAGGCAGCCGTTGTCGGCCATGAAGAACTTGCGCAACGAGGCGAGTTCGTTCTTGTCGCGAATTTGCCACGTAAATATCTCACCCAGGTTCTCGAGCATAATGAGCAACGTGCGACTACGCTGGCGATTCTGTTCGCGGATTGCGGGCACCAGGGTGTCGACAACCCGGGCGTTGTCTTCCTCGGTCTGTACCTTGGAGAACAACTCCGCCCATAGCGGCTCGTCTTCGACGGCATCTTTCAGGATCTCGCATAGACCGATAAGAAAATCGGCGAAGGACAATGTCCGGTTCGATTCCTCTGGAAACCGGACAACTACGTAACTCGCACTGAGTGTTTCATCCGATTGCACTGTGTCTTCAATGCAGTCGAGCAGATGGGTCTTTCCGATTCCGCGCGGTCCGATAAACAGAAGATGGTGTTTCGATTTCCTGCCAATGGAACCACGCAAGGATTCAACCGAATTGTCGAGGACATGTTCTCGCGCAACGCTGGTGTGGCGCAGGCGCTCAGGACTGGTTACTCCTGAGCGATATAGTCCGATCTTTGCATTGAGGGTCGGCTCAGGCATAGTATTTCCCCCACCACGATTTCAGCACACCGCTGGCAAAGTCATAGATTCCCTCTTTGACTTCGATGATGTAGAAATCGTTCTCCAGGTCGAGCAATATTTGGTTGAACAGTTGTTTGCGCTCATGCGACGGGAGCTCGATGCCGCTGCCCACTAACAAGCGGTCCGTTTCTTGCAACAGAGCTGCACGGCCCAGCCCAGATTCGCACACACTGATTTGCCCCAACAAGGCATAGGCAATCGAGCGTTTGGGGTCCGTATAGTATTGCCTGATTCGAGAATAGTAGTGTTGCAACCGCGTGCGCGCACCGGGACTAATAATCAACGCTTCGAAGATGGAATCGACATCCGACGCGACGATCCTACGTTGCTCCTTTTTCCATAATCTGTAGAGATCCTGGGTCGCCATCTGCATGAAAAGCGGAATGGGACGACCCAGGCGAGAAACGAGCCGCTGTGGAACATCCTCTTGGTATGGGACGCCTCGCCCACTCAACATTTCCGTCACGAAAGCCCTAATGTTTCCGTCAGTGAGCGGAGGCAGGGGGATGTCTTCAAGGTCGTTGATGAGATCCACCTGTCCGAGCACGTCGAGTGTGCCTGCGAGATTGACTGAGCCGCCAACCAGCCAACGGATCGAGTCTCTTGCGGGTGCTGGATTTAATCGCTGGGTTCGAAACCAAGCGAGAAACTCACGCAGCAACGCTGCATCCTTCTGGGACAAGTTGAGCAGCATGTCAGGCAACTCGTCGACGATGAATAGAATCGGGACGCGGGTTTTGCGAGCCTGTTTGAGAAACGTGTCGCCATGCTGCCGCCAGTTCTCGCGCCAACTGGGATCACTTTGGCGCAGTGCGAGTTTGAAGCCACCGACACCGATCTCCCCGACCCATCCCAGTGCGCCACTCACAAGTTTCCAGCCTGCGGCAAGTCGGTCCCGTACGAAAACCGGATGCGCATCATGGAATGCGTCGAGCAGCCCCTGGAAGAAATCGGCTGGATGGGTCAAGTCCTGGACGTTGATCAAAACCGTCGAGAAACCGTTCCTGGGATGGTCACGCATGTGATCCATGACGCTGGTCTTCCCCGTTCGTCGGGCCGCCGTGAGCACCAGATGCCTGGTGCGCAGTGTTTCCCAAAGCTCCGCGACAAACTTTTCGCGAAATCGCAAGTCCACTGGGTCGACGGGAGCCCCGGTGTAGAATTCAGGAGTTCCGTGCATTTACATGTCTCATCTGTCGTATAACAGAATTGTCGTCCACGTGAAGTATACAACAATATTGCCTTAATTCAATATGTTTAAGGTTGATGCTCACGGTTTCGCGATGAAGGGTAGCGCCAGATTGCTGCAAGAAACCTTTAAGCTCCGACTCGGTAGGAGAACCGCAAGCGGTTGTGATTGCGACGACGCTTCTCAACCTCCGTCCGGTCGGCCACGGTCAGGGGCACTTCGCGGATCCGTTGTGCTCGCGAGAAGAGGGGTTGTGCAATCCATACAAGGTTTCGTCTGCTTCCACCCTCCGGCGAGAAATACGGGTCAGGGATTTGGGCGGCGGTCCCTCTTGCTGAACCGAAACTGTTCCTGCTGAATGAGCTGGTGGTAGGAGCCGAAGGGGTCGTTGCTGCCGGCGTCCAGATTGTCGAGGGGGTCCTGGCCGTCCTGGCTTTCGTCGGGGAAGCGGCGCCGGATGGCGTAGAGGGTGGAGCGGAGGGCGGGGGTGCGGCCGACCTCGCGGATGCGGCGGCGGAGGTCGCGGGGGCGAACCAGTTGGCCATGGGGGGCTCCGGCGGCGGTGGAGATGCTCTCGTTCATCAAGGTCCCGCCGAAATCGTTGGCGCCGCTTTCCAGGCAGGCTTGCCCTAGCGGGAGGCCCTCCTTGACCCAGGAGGCCTGGATGTTGGGGATGTCGCGATTCAGGACCAGGCGGGCGATGGCGTGCATTTTCAGCACCTCGCTTCGGCTGGCGCCGGCCCGGATTCCCGGGATGGGCCGGTCGGCGAACATGGGCGCCTCGGAATGGATGAAGCTGAGAGGCACGAACTCGGTAAAGCCGCGGGTGCGCCGCTGCAGATCGCGCAGCAGCAACAGGTGGCGAGCCCGGTGGCGCGGAGTTTCCAGGTGGCCGTACATGATGGTGGAACTGGTGGGGATTCCCAGGGAGTGAGCCGTGGTCACCACCTTGATCCACTGATCGGTGCGGATGCGCCCGGGGGCGATGATCTTGCGGACCCGGTCGTCCAGGATCTCGGCCGAGGTGCCCGGCAGGCTCCCGATTCCGGCCTCTTTCAGTTCCCGCAGGTAGTCGTGGATGCTCAAGCGGGACTGCCTGGACCCGTAGAGGATTTCTTCCGGGGAAAAGGCGTGCAGGTGGATTGCCGGAGCTGCTTCCTTTACCGTCCGGCAGAGCTCGATGTAGTAGCGTCCGTCCATGCCGGGAGGCAGGCCCGCCTGGATGCAGACCTCGGAGGCGCCGTAGCGCTCGGCTTCCAGGGTCCGCCTGACGATTTCCTCGGCGGGAAGATGGTAGCCCTCGGTGCTGGCCGCGGTGCGGCTGAAGGCGCAAAATCCGCATCGCTTGACGCAGACGTTGGTGAAGTTGATGTTTCGATTCACCACGTAGGTGACATCGTCCCCTACGGTCTGCCATCGTAGGAAGTCGGCGGCCTTGAGCAGCACCCCATAGTCGGTGCCCTCTGTCTGGAAGAGGTGGACCACCTGCGTCTCCGAGGGGTCCCGGCCCTGCAGGCAGCTCTCAAGGGCCCGGGCCACCGAAGGCGTCGCCTGTCCCAAGGCGGATTCCACCTCGGCTTCGTTCCTGAGCATTCCGGTGGGTTCCCCCGGTGTCAACATGGGCGTCCCTCCCATAGCGGCTCGAGTGCCGCTTGAGGCACGAACCCCTCGGCATCGGCATCGGCCTCCAGGCGGCTCCTCAAGGCTGCCGGCAGGCTATCGTCCTTGCGGCGAATGAATTCCGGATACAAGGGAAAGCGCGCCCTCAGCCGGAAGTCTCTTCCCTCCACCTGGCGGCGCAACTGGGCCAGGTGGGGCCAAGGGGCTTCCGGGTTGACATGGTCGATGGTCACTGGTGAGATCCCGCCCCAGTCGTTGATTCCCGCACCGAGAAACTCCAGGTAGCCGGCCTCCCGGGCGGACCCGCTCAAGTTGGGCGGCACCTGGATGTTCATGCCCGGTCCCAGAATGATCCTGGCTTCGGCAACGGTCCGGAGTGTCTCCGCGGTGGAAAGCTCGTTCGCCCACCTCATGGGTGTGGCCGCCTTGGCCCGGAAATTCTGAATGATGACTTCCTGGACGTGCCCGTAGCGCTGGTGAAGTTCCCCGATCAGGTGCAAGGCCTCTCTCCGTTCCCGAGCGGTCTCGCCGATTCCCACCAGCAAGCCGGTCGTCACCGGTATGTTCAACCTGCCGGCGGCGCTCAGGGTGTCCAGCCGGGCCTGGGGGTGCTTGCTGGGGGCGTGCTCGTGAGGCCCGCCAGGATCGCAGAGCCCGGGGCTGCTGCTCTCCAGCATCAGGCCCAGGGAAACGTTCACTTCCTTGAGAGCTTCCAGCTCCGACGGCTCCAGGGTGCCGGCGTTGCTGTGGGGGTAGAGGGAGGTTTCCCGGAGCAACATCCGGCAAATCGATACCAGATATTCGATGGTGCTGTCGCAACCCTGGCGGGACAGCCACCGCCGGGCTTCAGGGTAGCGCTGCTCCGGCCGTTCTCCCAACACCAGCAGAGCTTCGCGGCATCCCCGTTTCTCTCCCTCCCGAGCCACGGCCAGGACCTCCTCGGGACTCATGTAGGGGGAGCGGAGCCGGCCGGGAGGCTGGCGAAAGACGCAATAGCCGCAGACATCCCTGCAGAGTTGGGTCAGGGGGAGGAACACCTTGGGCGAGAAGCTGAGGATGCGCCCTTTCCCCTGGTCGCGCAGCCGGGAAGCCCGGTCCAGAAGTGCCGGGTAGCAGTCGGCGACGGCTTGGGACATCATGGTGGCTTTCCTATGAGTCTCCCGGGGAAGGGAGTGCATGCTCCAGAATGACAAATTCCTCCACCGGCGCCCCGCCGATCAGGTGCTCCTGGATGATGCGTTCAATCACCTCCGGGGTGCAGGAGTGGTACCAGGTGCCCTCCGGATAGACCACGGCTGTGGGCCCTTGCAGACAAATGCGCAGACAGTTGGCCTTGGTACGGAAGACACCCCCCGGGCCGGTCAGATCGAGTTCTTGCAGACGACTCTTGAGGTAGTTCCAGGATTCCAGGCTGGCGGCCTTGTCGCAGCACTTGGGTTTAGTCTGGTCGCAGCAGAGAAAGATGTGCCGTTGGATCTTGTCCACGCCCAGGGCGGTTGCGGTGTCTACCAGCTGTTGTTTCATGGGTTCGTCATCCGGGAGGATTAGCCCGACTGATCCTGGCCGGCCCGACTGAATTCAATCAGAGCCGGAGTCAGCCAAGCGACACCAACTCTCTGCGCTTGCCCTTTCCCAGGGCCATCAGGAAAATGGCGCTCTTTCCCCGGGCGTGAGGCGAAAAGAAGGCCGTGACCTCGTCGTCGTAGAAGGTCAGCCCGGTGGCCCCCAGCCTCTGGGCGTAGGCCGACAGGTAAAGCCTTCCTCCCAGCAGGCCCGCCTCCAGTTGCAAGGCGCGATAGCCTCGGTTACCGAAGCGTTCCAGGACAGGCTCCAGCTCCGCCATGAAGAAGACGTCGAAGCTGGCCTCGGCCGGCAAGTCCTGCTCCAGTCCAAGATAGCCCATCTCCTGGCGAAAGCTGCCCTGGCGCAGCAACTCCAGTTCCCAACGGTCACGGTCCAGCCAATAGGCTCCCGAGGGCAGCCCTTCCACCGCGTTGGCGGTGACATACCAGTCGTTGAGCAGCCCACCCCCCGGTTCCAGAAAGTCGGCCGGCAGTTCCTGAGCCGAATAGTAGAGCATGGTGGAGAACGCCTGAAAAGAGACGGGCGCCTGCGCGAAGCGGCGGCTGGATCCACGCCGCCGGATGACGGGCTCCAGCGGCTCGGTGGGGACTTCGTTACGGGCAAGCGGCCTCAGGGGAAAACGTTTGCCCTGCGCGGCCGCCGGTTGTCGGCGAAGGCTTCCGCGCCAGGCGCTTGATTCCTGCCCGGAGCCAATCAGGGTGGAAGCGTGCATCTCCCGCATCTCGGGGTAGTCGACCTCACCGGGGCTGGCCGCGCCGGACTCTACCGTCAGCGGTTCCAGTGGGGGATAAGCGCCGGGAAGCTCCTCCCGGCCGCTTCCAATGGATGTTAGCGACAGGGCCACTTCGCGGTCGGTGTCCAGGCCCAGCAACCCGTTGACCTCCTGGTCGGCAAACCCCAGCACCAGACGGTGGGGAAAGCCCAAGGCTTGGGACATGGCTAACAGGTTGGCCATGATGGTTCCGTTGTCCCAACCGAAGTGACGGTAGGTGCGGGCCCGGTACTTCCAGGCGTTGCGCCAGTAGGTTCCGGTTGAGACTATGGTCAGGGGGACGCTGGACACCCCCGGCTCCCCGCCGGTGGCCTCGGCCAGCAGGCCCCGAAAGTCCCCGGAACGCAGGCGCTCCAGCACGAAGTCGCGAGGATTGAAGTGGTAGACTCCCGCGGGCAAACCGTTCAGGTCGCCGCAGACCACGTAGAGCTCGATCTCATAGAGCGCTCCCGTGCAGGAAGCCGCCTGAAACAGGATGTCACCGCCGGGGTAGGGCTTTCGCTTGGTGATGCCGGCGCAGCAATAGAGAAGCCTCGCCAGGTCCTCCAGGTCGGGGACCGACTGGGGCGGGGCGGGCGAATCCGGCGGCAACAGCGCCGCCAGGGCAGGGAGTTCCGATTCCTGCCACTGGTCCGGCAGCGGAATGCGGTCCAAATCGGAGTAGATCTTGAAGGGTTCGGGCCGGTTGGCCCAGTCCAGGGAATGGGAACCGAACCGGACACTGTGGTAGGAGTGCTTGGTCTGCTGGTGATAGCGCAGGGTGGCTCGGGTATCGCTGTTGGCCATGGGGCCCGTTGTCCCTCGTGTGCGGCTTGGCGACGCCCGGTTTACCACTCCGAATGCTTGTACTTCTTGGCCCAATTGACACCCTGCCAGGATTTCATGGTGATCGGTTTCACGAACAAGAGCCAGCGGGGCTCGTTCAAGGTCGGCACCAGGTAGTCGGGGCCTCGTTCTCCCAGGTAGCGAAGCGCCATGCGGTGCCCGATTTCCATCCAGCGGCCGCCGACGTTGGCTTCCTCCAGCACGGTGGCTTCACCCTTGACCAGAACGCGGCGGTTGTAGATGGTGGAGTCGTCGATGCAGAGAAACACACGCCCGTCCCGCTGAATGTGCTTGGCCCAGATGGAACGTCCCCTGGGGATGATGTAGAAGCCGCCGTCCGCGTATTCGAACCAGCAGGGAACCACGTAGGGCCAGCCGTCGGCATCCAGGCAACCCAGCCGGCAGAATTCGGGTCCTGAAAGGAATTCGGCGATCTCGGCTTCATTCAGCTTGCCGACTTTGCCGCGCCAGCTCTCGTTCGACTCTTTATTCATGGAAGACCTCCGCTACGGTTGACCATTTTCGGTTGTATCCGGCCTGGGGAAGATGGGTCCTGCGCGGGACCGCGCGCACCGCCGCATTATACGCCATACGCCGGATTGATGCTCGGATCTCACCTTTAGAGGGTGGAACAGGAAGAAGTTCCAGGTCCGCCCCGGCTGCGGTCGGAGCCATCCGGACTGCCGCCGTGGCGGCAGCATTTCCGTTGACCGGAGTGAGGCCCACCCTGCATTGCAAACCCCGGGGAATTTCCCTATGCTAGCCGTGCGTCAGGCGTGCGGTGGATGAGCCTGACCGCGCCGAAAGCCGCCTTTCCAGCCCCAGACCGGATTTCTCCGGAGCGTACTCAGCCCGATGATCAAGGAGCACAGCCGATGAATGCGCAGCAGCCTGGAACCCTGTTCGGACATCCGACCGGCCTCTTTACCCTGTTTTTTGCCGAGATGTGGGAGCGCTTTTCCTTTTACGGGATGCGGGCCCTGCTCCTGTTCTACATGCTCAAGGGCTTCCTGGGGTACGGCGACAGGGATGCCTATGCCATCTATGGGGCCTACACGGCGCTGGTCTATATGACCCCGCTTTTCGGCGGCATGCTGGCCGACCGGCTGCTGGGCGCCAGGCGAGCCGTCGTTCTGGGTGGCCTGCTGATGGCCGCCGGCCACCTGATGATGGCGGCGGAGAGCGACCTGGCCTTTTTCCTGGCCCTGGCGCTGCTGATCGTGGGCAATGGATTCTTCAAGCCCAACATCTCCACCATGGTGGGTTCGCTCTATCCGCAGGGCAGCCCCAAGCGGGACACGGGCTTCACCATCTTCTACATGGGGATCAACCTGGGGGCGGCCATGTCGCCCCTGCTGTGCGGCTACATCGGCGAGACCTATGGCTGGCACTACGGCTTCGGGCTGGCCACGCTGGGAATGCTCACCGGTCTGGCGGTCTTTGTGGCCCCGGTGCGCATCACCCAGGTACTGATCATGTCGGGAGCCGTGGCGGCGGCCCTCGGGCTCTTTTATTTCCGGCCCGACAATCCCTTTTCCACGGGCGTCAATGTCTTTGTGGGTATCGCGCTTCTGATCGCGGGCGTGATCGCCTGGGTTGCGCTGGGTCGGGGAGGGTTGCCGGCCGAAGTGGGAGCTCCCTCGGATCCTCAGCGCCTGCGCAAGCCCCTGGCCGGTCCGATCTCTGCCGAGTGGTCGGTCTACCTCCTCTCGCTGCTGGCGATTCCCGTGCTGGCGCTGCTGGTCTCGGCCAACCGCAACGTCACCGTCATTCCGTCCGCGGTGGTGGACAGCCTCAATTCCAGCGGCAACGCGGTCCTGCAGGTTTCAGCCGATGTCCTGGCCCAGATGAGCACGCCGGCCGGCCTCATCCTGATGCTGGCCGGGCTGGTGGCTCTGATCTACCTGGGCATGGAGACCTTCCGGCTGGACAAGGTGCCCCGGGAACGGATGTACGTGGTGTTGATCCTCACCTTCTTCTCCATGCTCTTCTGGGCCTTTTTCGAACAGGCCGGCAGTTCGGTCAACAACTTTACCGACCGCAACGTCGACCGGGTGGCCGAACAGCGGCTGCTGGCCGCCGGCGACGTGGGCCGCACCCTCACCTTCCGCATTCCGGTTCAGACCGGGGATTCCGAGCTGATGGGGCTGCCGCTGCTTACCCAGGAGCAGCTCGGCCATCGAAACGCCAGTCCGGTATTGAAGCAACGAATCGAAGAAGCCATCCGCATCGATGAAAAGCGCAAGGGAAAGCTCACCGGGAAAGAAGTGGACCGGCTTATCGCCTCGGCCACCCGGGATGATCGCTTGACCATGAGCGGCCTCACCTATTTGCGGGCCGCCGCGAGTGCGCCGGGGGGAAGCGAGAGGCTTGAATGGGTGGTGACCCCCGACAACCTGGGCATGGCCATCGGCGGGTCGGAGAGTCCGGCCTCGGTTTTCCAGGCCGTCAACCCGATCTACATTCTTCTGTTCGGGATTGCATTCAGCGCCTTGTGGACCTTTCTGGGGCGGATCGACCTGGAGCCCAGCACACCCTTCAAATTTTCCCTGGGGCTGCTGCAGTTGGGACTCGGCTTCGGAGCCTTCTGGTACGGTGCCCAGAGCGCCGACGAACGGGGCATGGTGGCGCTCGGATGGATCTTTCTGGGGTATTTGCTCCATACCACCGGGGAGCTCTGCCTCTCCCCCGTGGGGCTCTCCATGGTGACCCGGCTGTCCCCGACGCGCCTGGTGAGCACGGTCATGGGAGCCTGGTTCCTGGCGACCGCCTTCTCCCAATTTCTGGCGGCCATCATCGCCCAGTTCACCGGCGTGACCGAAGGAGGTTACGGAGAAGGCCTGGTCCCGGTTCCAAGGGACACCGTGCACGTCTATGGCGATGTGTTCGGGAGCATCGCCCTGACGGCCATCGGGTCGGCGGTGGTCTGCTTCCTCCTGGTGCCGCTGCTGAAGCGCTGGATGCACGAGGGAACGGTGGAGCCGGTCGAGCAGGGATGAGACCGGGCCGAAGACGTCGGCGGGGATAGCACTCGGCGCTCCGGAATCCGGACCGTGCGGGGGCGACGTGAGTGAGCGCGATTATGAATAGCCAGATCCAGTCGGGCCCCTGGTACCGGGGAATGACCCGTTACCACTGGTGGGTCCTGATTGTCGCCTCCCTGGGGTGGCTCTTCGACACCATGGACCAGCGCATCTTTGTGCTGGCCAGAGGGCCGGCGCTGGAGGAGCTGTTGCCGGCCGGGACCCCGGCCAGCGAAGTGACCTGGTACGGCGGGGTGGCGACGGCGGTCTTCATGCTGGGGTGGGCCACCGGAGGGTTCATCTTCGGCATCGTGGGCGACCGCTGGGGACGCGCCAAGACCATGCTGCTGACCATCCTGATCTATTCCGCCTTCACTGGACTCTCCGCCCTGTCGGTGAGTTGGGTCGACTTCACCTTCTACCGGTTCCTCACCGGACTGGGAGTGGGTGGAGAGTTTGCCGCCGGGGTCGCCCTGGTGGCCGAGGTGATGCCCGCCCGCGCCCGTGCCCATGCACTGGGACTGCTGCAGGCTCTCTCCGCGGTAGGGAACATCCTGGGGTCCGCCATCAGCTTCGTGGTCCTGCCGCTGGGATGGCGTTACCTGTTCGTGGTCGGGGTCTTCCCCTCGCTGCTGGT
This sequence comes from Candidatus Versatilivorator sp., assembly GCA_965207735.1. Lineage (GTDB taxonomy): Bacteria > Acidobacteriota > Terriglobia > Versatilivoradales > Versatilivoraceae > Versatilivorator. Next base: position 465,229 of record OZ242296.1, read on the forward strand.
GGCGGCCGTCCGGCGGAGGCTGAAGGAGCCGGAGGTCTGGCGGAAGGTACGGGAAGCCGGGGGAGATGAGCTTCGCAGTCAGCTCGGTTCGGTGGGAGAACTGTTTCGAGTCCCGCGCTGGCGGCGCCACACGCTGGTCGGGCTGACCCTGGCGATCTCGGGCGTGATCGGGCTCTGGGGGATCGGATTCTGGTCTCCCGAGCTGATCCGGGAAGCCCTGGCCGATGTTTCGGCCGAAACCAGGAGCTGGTATGTGAGCATGGGGACCCTGCTCCAGGATGTCGGAGCCTTTGGCGGCATTTTTGCCTTCACGCTTCTGACCGCCCGGGTGGGACGAAGGCCCGCCTTCGTGGTTGCCTTTCTGCTTGGCCTGGCGGCCACCGTCTGGACCTTTGGCTGGCTGGAGAGCCCTGCCCAGGTGCTCTGGATGGTTCCCCTGCTGGGTTTCTGCAACCTGATGGTATTCGGCGGCTACTCCATATATTTCCCCGAGCTCTACCCAACCCACTTGCGCAGCACCGGGGTAGGCTTCTGTTACAACGTAGGCCGTATCGTGGCGGCCGTGGGCCCATTGACCCTGGGAACGCTGACGGTCGTTTTTGAAGGGGCGGGCTTTGCCAGCCCCTTTCGTTCGGCAGCCATTTCTCTGGCGGGGATCTACCTGGTGGGGGTCTGCGTCCTTCCCGTCGCTCCGGAAACCCGGGGCAGGCCGCTACCGGAATGATGGCCCTCCCTACTTTTAGCGGATCCATCAAGCGTGAAACAACGAATCTTCATGTCCTGCCTGGAACAAGGACCATGTCGCGCTAAACCGGTTTTCTACTTATTGAACATGGATGCACAGGATAGACAGGATAAACAGCACCAGAGGCTGCGCTACAGGCAGCAGATCCGCTCGATGTCATGGGATGAAGCCCACCCGGGAGCGCGGGCGGGACGCCCGCGCTCCCGGGTGACGCCCCTCCCATCGCTCTTGCTCCTCAAGGGGGCACGCGCCGGCTTGCCGGGCCTCAGTCCTTGCCGATGCGACAGAGCCGTCACGCTTGGTGGCGCTTCGCGGTCTTTCGTGGACAACTCTTTTTCCTTTTGTTTCAGGCTAGTCCCGCCCCCGCCCTAGTGTGCGGATCATGCATAGAGTGAAACAATCAGAAATCGACCATCCTTTCCCGAACTTGGTACCCCGTCGCGGTCAACCTCAGCGCCTTAGTGCCCCTTCGTCGTTCTTCGTGCCCCTTCGTGGATAAGTCTTTTTCTTTTGTCTCTTGTCGTTTGTTTCAGACAAGACAAGGAAACAACGTTGCCTACAAGACCCCCGTCAGTTGCAAGGTGGTAATCACCGCCAGCAGGGTGAAGAAGAGACCCGCGGCCGCCAGTCCGATGCGCATGAACCAGCCCGGCCGCAGGGCCGGGGGCAGCAGGGTGAGATTGACGAACAGGGTGTGGAAACAACTGAAGCCCAGGGCGTAGTTGAACAGGTTGGCGGCGAATTTCAGCAATTCCAGGGGAGGGGCCAGCGAAAGCATGATCACGCCGAAAATGCCGTAACCCACCACCACCGCAAAGTAGACCCAACGGATGTTGGAGGGATCCAGCTTTTGCAGGCGAGCACTGGCTGTCCAGAAGACGTCCACCCAGCGCCGGATGACTCCGTCCGAATGGGTCGACATGGTGGGGCCCAGGACCAGGAAGCCGCAGAGCATGGTGAGATACCAGAAGAGCTGGCCGGCGTCGCCGCCCCAGGCGGCAGCCACGTGAGTCCTCACGCCGTCGGAAGTCATGCCGGCCGCAACCCAGCTGCTGGCTTCGGTGCCTCGCGGAAGGAACTGCACCGAAAGCATGCTGGGCAGGGCCACCCCCAGAAAACAGGCGGGCATCCAGACCACCACCTGGTCCCGCACCAGGTGTCGATACCATTCCTTCCAGCGCCGCAGCGATTCGGAGGTCACCTGGAAAACCGTCCCTGAGTGGGACAGCTTCAGCTCTCGCCCCCCGATCACGCTCGGGATGGCTCCCACGTGGCGGCCCATGCCCCAACCCTGCTCGCGGGTGTAGTTGCTGACGGCGGCGTTGGAAAGGCCTCCGCTGCCGGCGATGGCTGCAAAGGCAGCCAGCAGGGCTATGGTGCTCAGATCGATTTCCGGCAGTCCCTTGCCTTGGGCCAGGGAGGTGAAGATATTGGCGGTTTCGTTCCCGCCGCTTGGCATGGTGCCGAACCGGAGAAAGCCCCCGAAGATTTCGAACCAGGTGGAGGGGCTGGAATGAAAGATTCCCAGGATCATCAGGAAGCCCAACACGGTGAACATCTTGAAGGTCATGATGGCTTTGAGGGCGTTGTAGATTTTCCCTCCCGCCACCAGCGGCACCAGCGCCAGAAGGAATATGGCGTAGCCGAGGAACCTCAGCAACAGGCGGTGGTTTTCATTCTGCTCGGGGTCGGGCAGCACTCCTCCCAGCAGCACCGAGGCCAGCGGCGTGGCCGCGTTGGCGGCCAGGTAGGGGAAGACGGCCCCGAAGTCGAGAACCAGGTAGAGAAAAATCCAGAAGGCGGGCCCCGGCGCCGTTCGAAACTTGCCCGTGAAGATCGGCTCGCCAGTGTAGAGGGTGTATCGGGACACCTCCATGTTGTAGATCACCTGGCCCACAATACTCAGCGTGGCCAGCCACATCAGGGCTCCGCCATACTTGGCGGTGACCGCCGGACCCATCAGCCATTCCCCGCCGCCGATCGAAGAGCCTCCCAGCAGCAGCCCCGGCCCCAACAGGGCAAACCAGTGACGCCAGGTGAAGATGGGAGCTTTCACCAGCTCACCCGTGTTCCAGGGTGGCATCTTGCTGGAACCCGGGCGCGGAGCCTGGAACTCGCCGGGGCTTTCGGTCGTGTCCGATGCCGAGCCCGCATCGGCAGCAGACACCTGGGGATCGGTGGGAGGGTTCTCCGGCTGGGAACGGTCTGATGACATGGTGAATCCTTGTGTCCTTGATCTTGAGTTGACCCCTGGGATCGGGCGGGCTTGGTGAGTCAATCACTTTTTGACCAAATTTGCAACATTCCCAGCCTTGGCCTCGGAGGCGGACACGGAAGACGGGAAGAATTGGCCCTGAGCGGCAACCCGGCCCCGGCCGGGAGAGTGGCCGGTGGTATAATCCGCCCCGATTGGTCCTGGCCCAAGACCCAGTCCAACCCAGGGGTCGGATCGGAAAGGAAAGTCCCTTGAAGGGTGGAGACATCTTGATCGAGTGCCTCAAGGCACAAAGCGTCCGTGCCATCTTCGGCATGCCGGGGACCCAGAACCTGGAGATCTACGACTCTCTGTTGCGCTGCGGGGAGGGATCCATCGACCACTACCTGGTCCGGCACGAATATGCCGCCACCCAGATGGCGGACGGGTTTGCCCGGTCCACCGGGGAGGTGGGTGTGGCCCTGACGGTGCCGGGGCCCGGAGCCAGCAATGCCTCAACCGGGATCCTGGAGGCCTATACCGATTGCGTGCCGGTGTTGCTGATCACGGGGCAAAGCGATTCCAGGTTCTACGCCAAGCATCCGGCAAAGATGTTCCACGGCTTGGACCAGATGAAGTTTTTCGAGCCGATCACCAAGTATCGAGCCATTGCCCACACCGTCGGGCAGATCCCCCAGGTCGTGGAAGGCGCCTTCAGGGCCATGCGGAGCGGGCGGCCCGGCCCGGCGGTGCTGGAATTTCCCATGGACGTGGTGAGGGCCGACGGAGACCCCGACATTCCCGAGTATGTCCGAGGATCGTGCAGCCCGGCCCCGTCCGCCGGTGACCTGCGTGCGGCTGCCCGCAAGATCGACCGGGCCAGCCGGCCGATCTGCATGGTGGGATCCGCCGTCATCCATTCGGGCGCCCAAGCCGAGTTGCGCCGGTTGGTCGAGAAGATTCAGGCCCCGGTGGTGGTGACCCGCTGCGCCAAGGGAGCGTTGGATGAAAACCATCCCCTGGCCCTGCGAGGATCCAACGGCTACCTGGCGCGGGAGGCTCTGAAGCTGGCCGACGCCACCCTGGCCATCGGCTGTCGCTTTACCTCGATCGATACCAACAACTGGAGACTGAAGCTGCCCCAGCCGCTCATTCAACTGGATGAGGACGAGCGCGAGATCGGCAGCGAGTATCCCTGCGAGCTGGGCGTGGTCGGAGATCTCAAAGCCACGCTGCAGGGACTGGTGGAAGAAGTAGAGCAGCGCCCGCGGCGCTGGAAGCAGGCGCTGGAGACCCCCCGCGCCCGGTTCGCCGCCCAGAGGGCACTGCCGCTGATGAGCGATATCCGGCATGTGCTTCCGGACGACGGCATCTTGTCGGTGGACGTGCACTCCATCGGGTATTCGGCTTTTGACGAATACCCGGTCGATCGCCCCCGGAGGTTCCTCTATCCCTGCATCGGTGTGGCTCTTGGTTATGGGTTTCCAGCCGCCATCGGCGCCAAGATAGCCTGTCCGGACAAGCCGGTTGTCTGCTTCAGTGGGGACGGCGGCTTCCTGATGGGCATGGCGGAATTGGCGACGGCCGTCAAGTATGACGTTCCTCTGGTGGCCGTGGTCGTCAACGACCAGGCTCTGACGGCCATCAAGGGATCCCAACAGAAGCAACACCAGGGGCGAGTCATCGGCACCGATCTGAGCAACCCCAATTTCGCCCAGATGGCCCGTTCCTTTGGCGCCGCGGGGAAGCGGGTCCGGAACCTCCGCCACTTCCAGGGCGTCCTAGAGGAGGCCTTGGCGGCTCGGCGACCCACGGTCATCGAAGTGCCTATGAGAGACGATGACGGCCAGTTGACAGAGGCCATTACCTGGCTTCGGTCCCGTCCCTTGCGCCGGTCTGGAAGAAGGGTTTGAGCTTGGGGTAGGTTGTCTGCAGTGCTTCGGGCAGGACTCGGGTTTCTCCGGAGACGGTCATGAAGTTAGCATCCGAAGAACTAGGAACCGAGGTTGATAAGATCTTTCAACTCTTTGCTGGGCTTGAAGTAGGGCACTTTCTTTTCAGGAACGTCAACCTTTTCACCCGTCTTGGGATTTCTTCCCTGACGGGCTTTCCGCTTCCGGATACGAAAGCTTCCAAAACCCCGCACTTCCAGTTTGTCGCTGTTCTTGAGCGCTTTCACAACGCTGTCGAACAGCGCCTCCACGATCACCTCCGAGTCCTTGCGGCTGAGTTCGGTCGCCCGCGAAACTTCGTCCACCAAGTCTGCTTTGGTCATGGCTGCTCCTTGCAACGGTTGCGGCAGTGCCTCCTGGATGGAATTGCTACCGTGCACCGATCGGCGGGATTGTCGGGAAACGTTCCAACTCTCCACATCGGATCGAAGACTGCTGGATCATTCCTTCCGACGCTCGCATCCGGCCCGGCCAATGGCGAGGCGAACACCCTTGGGCTGACCTGTCGGTTTTCCGGCGGGGCCGTTCCCGGTCCACCGGTCCAGCAGATATAGATCCATAGAAAATAAGGGATTAGCCTACAAAAAGCAACAGGGATTCAAGTCAGGCAATCCATCCTGTTGATCCGTGCAAGACAATCATCGGAGGGCTGACATGGATAGTAATCGAGCACTTCCCGAGTCCGACGCGCACGGGCCCGGCCTTGGGGTGCCGGCGGGACTGTTTGCGGCGCTGGTTGTCGCCGTCCTTGCGCTTCTCGGCATTGGGGCGCGCTACTACGCTCACGGGGACCTGAGCCTCATCCATTCCGTGTTGAGCCTGTTCTTCTCCATCAATCTGCTGGTCTGCTATTGGGAGGTCTGTCTGTATTTCCGGCGGGACTATATCGAGAGGCGCACCGGCTATTGGCGCCGGCGGCAGCGCGAAACCGGCCTGGCGCCGGCCGGCGAATTCCTCGCCTCGAGGGTCCCGTTGACGCGAATTTTGTCGCCGACGGTCTGGGCCGATGCCTGGGCGACCTATGCCCAGTATGACGGCTCCTATGCGGACCGCGGTTCGTTCGGCTTCAACGTGGATATCGGCAACGGCTTTGCCACACCGGTGCCGACACTGATCCTGTACGCCGCCTATACGTTCGATTTCATTCCAGCCCTCTATGCGGGCATTCTCGGGGCCATGGTGTTCTGGCAATGGATCTATGCGACCTCGCTCTACTGCGTCAGCTTCTTCGTGGCCAAACGGCAAACCCGAATCAGCCGACTTGAGACATTCACCTTCGTCATTGTGATCAATTCCTTCTGGGTGCTGTGCGCACTGCTTGGCTTGTACGTCTCCGTTCGCCTGATGATGGACGGCAACTACAGCGTTCTGGGTTATTGAGCGGGGGTCTGAGGAGCAACAGTAGGGTGCCGACATTGGAAGTGATGGGACCGCCATCGAAAGCGGGGGCCACACCCGCCGGCCAGCGCGTACAGATTCGCCGGCGGTTTGGCGGCATTCTGCGCGGGCATCGGTCCGTTTCTGCTAAGATCGGGCTAACTGATTTCATAGGAGGTTGTTACAAGATTTCGAAAACCGATGCATTCTACGGTACTCGGATAAACTGTGCGCATGGCTAAACCTCATTGTCTTCCCATTGTGATTCTCCTGGCCTTCCTCCTCGTCTCTCCGGCCGTGGCCTCCGAGGATACCTGCGCGGACCTCTCTATCTCGGCTGGCGCCGTTCGGACGCCGCTGGACGCCAAGACACTGACGCAGTGCGCCTATGAGTTTGTGCAGGAGGTGGGGGTCGAGGAAGCCCACAGGGCCTTCAACGAGGAGGAGCGCTGGAAGAGCGGGTCGACCTATGTCTTCGTCTCCGAAGTCACGCCGGTCAGCGATCTGGCACGGATATTTGTCTTTCCACCCGATCCGTCCCTGGAAGGCCTCCCGTTTCCATGGCAGATTGACTCCTTCGGCAACGATTTCTTCAAGGAACTGCATCGCCTCCTGACCAGTTTCGATGAAGGCTGGAACTACTACTCCTTCATCAACCCGGCCACCGGAGAGGTCGAGCCGAAAGTCAGCTACGTCAAGAGCATCGACTGGCTGGGCACCCCGGCCGCGATCGGGGTGGGGGTCTACCGGCGCGACCTGCCCGGCACCTGCAGGAGCGAGGAAGTCAATGCCGCCGTGCTCGACTCGGATCCTTCCGAGGCGCGGCTGCAGGAGTTTGTCCGCTGTGCCGCCATGGAGCTGGATTCGAGGGGGTATTTCGCCTCGGTCAGTCTGGCCAACGACCCCCGTTGGCGTAGCGGCTCCATCTACTTGTTCGGCCTGGACACCTACGGCTATACCTTCTTCAGCGGCACTCCGGCGGATTCCTGGGTCGGGTCGGAGCTGTCGTCCAGCGATATTGGCGGCTTCGAGGGCCGGAATGTTCTCGGGGTTGCCGCTGCCTTCGGCGAGACCTTTCTCTACTACTCCAACCGGAATCCGTCCAACGGCCAGTGGCAGCGCAAGGTGACCTTTGTCAAGAGGGTCACCTCCTTCGGGGTTCCGGTGCTGATCGGGGCAGGCTATTACCTGGATGAGGGTGTTGCACCGGTTCCGGGCGCGCCGGCAGAGGAACTGGCGTTCACCGTAGACTTCCATCGAGGGCCACAGGGATTCATCGCCGGCTTCGCGGACTATCCGCCCACCGACGCGGAAATCTACGAGTTGACTTCAGACTTCCGCAGACTGCCGCCTCCGCTGGAGTCTCAGCCCGCCCTGTTCATCTCCGGAGTCAACCGGAGCGACGACCTCTTCATGTTCTTCAAAGGACCCATTAGCGGCCTGTTGCCAGGCGCGAACTACAAGGTAACGGTTGGCGTGGAGATCGCCACCGACACGCCGGCAGGGTGCTTCGGTGTCGGCGGTGCGCCGGGTGAGAGCGTCTGGATCAAGGCCGGCGTGACCGCCGTGGAACCGCTCGCTGTCCCCGACGACTCCTACCTGCGCATGAACATCGACATCGGAAATCAGTCCAACGGCGGCTCGCAAGCCGTGGTGCTCGGTGACATTGCCAACTCCCGAAGCTGCGAGCAGCCGCGCCGGTGGGAGCGCAAGTCCTTCCAGGACCAACAGACACCAACACCGATATCGATAGCTCCCGATGGTCGGGCTTGGCTGCTGTTCGGCGCCGACTCGGGATTCGAGTCCCGGACCTCGATCTACTTCACCCGAGCATCGGTTACCTTCACGCCGATTTGAGGACCTGGCGGCGCGAGATCGAGCAATGACCACCTGTTCCCATTCACTGGGAGTGAGCTCTACCGATCGAGTGGTGCCGGGCGCACCTGTCCAGATTTTGTTTGTCAAGCGCTCGCCCGGACCTTATAATCTGCGCTGGTTCAGACGGGTTTGCTCAGATCGGTTCACGCCATGAAACCGAAAATTCATCCGAAATACGTTGAGGTTACGGTTTCCTGCGCCTGTGGGGAAACCTTCAAGACGCGTTCCACCAAGGGCGATATCCGCCTGGAGATCTGCTCCAAGTGTCATCCCTTCTTCACCGGCAAGCAGAAACTGGTGGATACGGCCGGGCGCGTGGAACGATTTCAGAGAAAGTACGGCCTGCGCGCCGGTCTGGACTAGGCGGCGCTGTCCGCCACCAGCCCTCACTTCAGCAATGTCGATCTTCCGGCCTGATTAGCGGGACCCCTTCCCGCATTCTTCACAGTTCTGAGGTTCCTGGCTTTAGAGGCCGTAATTTATCAAGCGCTCTTGCCGTCGGCGGTCCAGGCCGTCCCCGAGGTGCGTCATGCTAGACAAACTCGCACAACTGGAAGCGACCTACGAGGAGATCACTCGTCTTCTTGGAGATCCGGAGGTTCTGGCGGATCAGGCCAAGTATCAGAAGCATGCCAAGGCTCACCGGGACTTGGCCCCGGTGGTGGAGAAGTTTCAGGAGTACAAGCGGCTCCAGCAGAGTCTGGCCGATGTCAGGCAGGTGGGCCAGGACGCCCAATCCGAGCCTGAGCTCCGGGAACTGGCCCAGGAGGAGGCTTCCGAGCTGGGGCGCGCCATGGAGGAATGTGAACGGCAACTGAAGGTCCTCTTGCTGCCCAAGGATCCCGACGACGAAAAGAACGTGTTGTTGGAGATTCGGGCCGGAACCGGGGGCGACGAGGCTACCCTCTTTGCTCAGGAAGTCTTTCGAATGTACTCTCGCTATGCGGAATCACAGGGATGGCGGGTGGAAATGATGTCCTCCAGTCCATCCGGAGCCGGTGGGCTCAAGGAAGTGATTGCCATCATTGAGGGCAGGAATGTCTACCGCAGCCTGAAATTCGAAAGCGGGGTTCACCGGGTCCAACGGGTGCCGGCCACTGAGGCCAGTGGGCGGGTTCACACCTCGGCCGTCACGGTGGCCATTTTGCCGGAGGCCGACCATGTGGATGTGGGCATTGAGGAAAAGGACCTGCGCATCGACCGGTTTTGCTCTTCGGGACCCGGCGGGCAGTCGGTCAACACCACCTACTCGGCCGTTCGCATCACCCACCTTCCCACCGGACTGGTGGTGACCTGCCAGGACGAGAAATCCCAGATCAAGAACAGGGCCAAGGCCATGCGTGTACTCAGCGCCCGCCTCTACGAAATCGCCATGGAAGAGCAGCGTCAGGCCATTGCCCAGGACCGCAGAAGCCAAGTGGGAAGCGGGGATCGAAGTGAGAAGGTCCGAACCTACAACTTTCCCCAGAACCGATTGACCGATCATCGCATCGGTCTGACCCTTCATCGGCTCGAAGGCATCATGGATGGCAATCTGACCCCGGTGATCGATGCCCTGGTGAGCCACTTCCAGGCTGAAGACCTGAAGAGGGAAGTGGAGTCGGTTCGCCAATGATAGCCTGAGCCCGGCCCATCTGCCCAAATGACCGGCCGCTCCCTCCCGTCCATGCGTCATGCGGGTTTTCGAAGCCATCGCCGCTGCCTGTGAGGAACTGACCCGGAACTCCGTGGTCAACGCCAGGGTCGATGCCGAAATCCTGCTGGCACGGACCCTGGGGACAACGCGCAGCGCCCTGCTGGCCCATTTCCGGGACGCTGTCGATGAATCGTCGCGCCAGGTCTTTTTCTCCAAAGTCCGGGAACGCAGCTGGGGCAAGCCGCTCCAATACATTTTGGGTCAGCAGGAATTTCGCGGGCTGCTTTTCGAGGTGTCGCCTTCGGTCTTCATTCCCAGGCCCGAGACGGAGTTTGTGGTGGAGGTCGCGCTGGAGCGCCTGGAGAACGGCAGTTTGAACCTGGCGGATGTGGGAACCGGTTCCGGCTGCCTGGCGGTCAGCCTGGCCGTGGCGCTCCATCGAGCCAAGCTCTGGGCCACGGACTTGTCCGAGCCGGCTCTGGAGATAGCGCGAAGAAATGCGGCCCGGCACGGGGTGGGGAGCAGGATCACCTATTTGCAAGGGAATCTGTTGAAACCGGTGGCTTCCTGGCTGGGCGCGGGGCAGCTCGATGCCGTTGTCTCCAATCCCCCTTATGTGGGCCCGGACGAGTTGAGCGGACTGCAGAAGGAAGTCCGGGATTGGGAACCCCGCCTGGCGCTCGTCGGAGATGAGGGGGCGCCCAGCCTCTATGCCCGACTGGTGTCTCAATCTCACGTCCAGCTCAGGCCGGGAGGGCTGCTGATTGTGGAGATCGGTTACAGCATGCAGGAGGCGGTGTGCGACCTGCTGGGACAGGGCTGGGAGCTGTTGGGTGTTACCGAGGACTTGAACGGGATTCCCAGGGTGGTTTCGGCGAGAAGGATCTAAGGAATCGGGAAGAGAATGAGGTCAACAGGAGAGGAGCCGATGTCAGACTGCCTGTTTTGCAAGATCGTTCGCAAGGAGATTCCGGCCAGGGTCCTGTTCGAGGATGACCTGGCCTTGGCATTTGAGGACATCAACGCCAAAGCCCCCACACACGTTCTGGTCATCCCCAAGAAACACCTGGAATCCCTGGAGGATGCGGACTGGGAAGACCGCCAATGCCTGGGCCACCTGATGATGGTAGCGCGGGACCTCGCCCGCCAGCGGGGCCATCGAGAGTCCGGCTACCGCGCGGTCATCAATACCGGCCCGGACGCCGGCCAGTCGGTTTTTCATATCCACCTGCACCTGCTGGGAGGACGGCAGATGGCCTGGCCGCCGGGATAGATCGAGTCGGGTGAGGCTGGGATTTTCAGCGAGTCCCGGTTGGATTCCAAACGGAACGAATCGCAGATCAACTGCAGCCGCTGGTCGTGCCGCAGTTGAGGCACTTGTAGCAGGCGCCGTTACGCACCATGATGCTGCCGCATTCGGGACAGGGCGGGGCATCCGCCTGGGTTTGAAAGACCCGCCGTTCCATGTCTTCCATCTGCATGCTGGTTGCGGGAGCCGCCTTCTCCTGCTGGGGCTGCTCCTCAACGGTCAGGAATTTCTGGCCCAGCCAGCGGAAGATGTAGTCCACGATGGATTTGGCGATGGGGATCTGCGGATTGTTGGTGAACCCCGCGGGTTCAAAACGGCTGTGGCTGAACTTGTCGACCAGGACCTTCAAGGGCACCCCGTACTGCAGGGCCATCGAAATGGAAGTAGCTACCGTGTCCATGAGCCCGGAGACCACCGAACCCTGCTTGGCCATGACCACAAAAATTTCTCCTGGGGTGCCGTCGTCATACATTCCCACCGTCAGGTAGCCGTCGTGCCCGGCGACACTGAACTTGTGGGTGATGGCCTGGCGCTCGTCGGGGAGTCGGAGTCGAGCCGGTCGGGCCGGCTCACTCTCGCCTTCTTCCTTGAGACTGGTGTTGAGGGGCTGTGACCGCTTCGATCCGTCCCGATAAATAGCCAGAGCCTTGAGACCCAATTCCCAGGCTTGAACGTAGGCTTCCTGGATCTGATCCACCGAGGCTTCCTCGGGCATGTTGACGGTCTTGGAAATGGCTCCCGAGAGGAAGGGTTGCACCGCCCCCATCATCTTCAAGTGACCCGAATAGTGAATGGAACGAGCTCCGTTCATGGGTTTGAAGGCGCAGTCGAAGACCGGAAGATCCTTCTCCTTCAGAAAGGGCGCCCCTTCGATGGTTTCGTTATCGTCGATGTATTTGATGATTTCGTTGATCTCCTCCTGGCCGTATCCCAGCCGCGTCAATGCTTCCGGAACGGTCTGATTGACGATCTTGAGCAGCCCCCCTCCCACCAGCTTCTTGTACTTCACCAGAGCAATGTCAGGCTCCACTCCGGTGGTGTCGCAGTCCATCATGAATCCAATGGTTCCGGTCGGCGCCAGCACCGTCACCTGGGAGTTCTTGTAGCCATACTGCTCTCCCTGGGAAAGGGCATCGCTCCAGCAGTGCTGGACGGCCTGGTAGAGATCTTGGGGCAGAGCGGAAACGGGAAGATTGGCAGCGGCGTCGCGGTGTTTGCGAATCACCCTCAACATGGGCTCGCGATTCAGCGGGTATTCGGCGAAGGGCCCCAGGTCGTGGGCAATCCTGGAGGAGGTGTGATAGGCCTCACCGTGCATGAGGGCCGTCACGGCGCCGGCGTAGGCGCGACCGGCATCGCTGTCGTAGGGAAGCCCCAATGACATGAGCAAGGCTCCCAGGTTGGCATACCCCAGCCCCAGCGGCCTGAAGTGGTGGCTGTTGTCGGCAATTGAGGGGGTCGGATAGCTGGCGTTGTCGACGATGATCTCCTGGGCCGTGATCACCACCTGCACCGCGTGTTTGAACCGCTCGACATCCAGACCACCGTCCCTATCCCTGAATTTCATCAGGTTCAACGAGGCCAGGTTGCAGGCGGTGTCATCCAGGAACATATATTCGCTGCAGGGGTTGGAGGCGTTGATGCGATCGGTGTTGGCGCAGGTATGCCAGTCGTTGACCGTGGTATCGAACTGAATGCCGGGGTCGCCGCAGACGTGGGCGGATTCGGCCATCATTTGAAGCAGTTCGCGGGCGCGGTGGGTTTCCACGATCTCGCCGCTGGTCACTGCTCGGGTGCTCCATTCGCGGTCTTCGACCGTTGCCTGCATGAACTCGTCGGTGACGCGTACGCTGTTGTTTGAATTCTGGAAAAAGACCGAGCTGTAGGCCGGGCCGTTGAAGGAAGAATCGTATCCCGCCGAGATCAGGGCCCAGGCCTTCTTTTCCTCTTCTTCCTTGCACTTGATGAACTCCACGATGTCGGGATGCTCCGCGTTCAGGATGACCATTTTGGCCGCCCGCCGCGTCTTGCCGCCCGACTTGATGACGCCGGCAAAGGCATCGTAGCCCTTCATGAAGGAGACCGGCCCGGACGCTTCCCCCCCGCCGGACAGCAACTCCTTGGAGGAACGAATCGGGGAGAGATTGGTGCCGGTGCCGCTCCCCCACTTGAACAGCATGCCTTCCGTCTTGGCCAGGTCCAGAATGGCTTCCATGCGGTCTTCTACCGAGTTGATAAAACATGCCGAGCATTGAGGTTTGGGCTCGATGCCGCAATTGAACCAGACCGGGCTGTTGAAGGCCGCCTTTTGATCGACCAGCAAGTGGGTGAGCTCCGACTTGAAGGTGTCGGCGTCTTCGGGGGTTGCAAAATAGCCCCCCTCCTGCCCCCATCGGTGAATGGTGTCCACGACTCTCCCGATGAGCTGCCGGACACTTCTTTCGCGGCCCCGGCCATTAGTGGATCGCCTGAAGTATTTCGAGACCACCACGTTTGTCGCCAACATGGACCAGCCTTCGGGCACTTCCACGTCGGGTTGCTCGAAGATCACCTCTCCCTTTTCGTTGGTGATGCTTGCCTTGCGCTTTTCCCACTGAACCTGATCGAAGGGATTCACCCCGGGCCTGGTGTAAACCCGGTCGAAATGCAGGAGTCTGGTTTCTTCCGGCGCACTGGTGGCCGGGGCCGTAGCCTGACTCTCCGTCTTGGTGTTCACTAGCATGGAATATCTCCTCAAACCTCAATCAGGACAATGGGAGGCAAGCAGGCTCTCTACCCGTCAGACCGGTCTTCGGCGGTGAGGCTGGTTCCGATTCGATTCCGAACAAAACTATTGGGTGCGACCGTTCACTTTGGTGAGAGGCATTTTACGTCGGTGGCCCTTCTTGTCAAGCATTATCAACGTTTTTTGCACAAAATGATGGACTCATCACCCACCTGGCAACTAAATGTTGTGCACCCGTTCCATTCCCACAAACCCCTGGGAGAGGCCCGATTCCATGGAATAGTCCGGTGTATCTACCGCACTTTCCCCTTGATAATCAACGGTTTGAGACCGGGTTCGGGTTCGCCGCGGGGGGTGAGAGTGGAGGTGCTGCGCGTTGTTGGGGAAGGGTGTGCCAGGCCGGAGCGAGCCTTTAAAAACACCAGGAGTAGTTGCGGGTGAGCAACGCCGGCGAGCGATCCTGCGAGGGGTCGGCCTCAGACCTTCTGATAGAGGCTGGAGCCCTTTTGCTGAAATTCCTGGGACTTGCTGTCCATGCCCTGCTGAAGAGCGTCTTGCGGGGCGACTCCCACTTGCTTGGCGTAGGCGCGCACATCCTCGGTGATCTTCATTGAACAGAAGTGCGGTCCGCACATGGAACAGAAATGGGCCAGCTTGGCGTTGTCCGAGGGCAGGGTGGCGTCGTGGAATCGGCGGGCCCTCTCCGGATCGAACCCCAGGTTGAACTGGTCTTCCCAGCGAAACTCGAAACGGGCCTTGGAAAGGGCATTGTCGCGCGCCTGGGCGCCGGGGTGGCCCTTGGCCAGGTCGGCGGCGTGAGCGGCGATCTTGTAGGCAATGACTCCTTCCTTGACATCCTCCCGCTCGGGCAGCCCCAGGTGTTCCTTGGGAGTGACGTAGCAGAGCATGGCGGTGCCGTACCATCCGATCATGGCGGCGCCGATGGCGCTGGTGATGTGGTCATATCCGGGGGCTACATCCGTCGTCAAGGGACCGAGGGTATAAAATGGCGCTTCCCCGCAGGCCTCGAGCTGGCGGGTCATGTTTTCGCGGATCAGTTGCATGGGAACGTGACCGGGGCCCTCGATCATGGTCTGCACGTCGTGCTTCCAGGCGATTTTGGTCAGCTCGCCCAGGGTGTCCAGCTCCGCGAACTGGGCCTCGTCGTTGGCGTCGGCGATGGAGCCTGGCCTCAGCCCGTCACCCAGGCTGAAGGTGATGTCGTAGGCCTTCATGATCTCGCAGATTTCCTCGAAATGGGTGTAGAGGAAGTTCTCGCTGTGGTGGGCCAGGCACCACTTGGCCAGAATGGACCCGCCGCGGGAGACGATGCCGGTGACCCGATTGGCCGTCAGGGGGACATAGCGCAGCCGAACGCCCGCATGGATGGTGAAGTAATCGACGCCCTGCTCGGCCTGTTCCACCAGGGTGTCTCGGAAGATCTCCCAGGTGAGTTCTTCGGCTTTGCCCTGGACCTTCTCAAGGGCCTGGTAGATGGGCACGGTGCCGATGGGAACCGGGCTGTTGCGAAGAATCCATTCCCGAGTCTCATGGATATTGGGTCCGGTGGACAGGTCCATCACCGTGTCGGAGCCCCATCGGATCGCCCACACCATCTTCTCTACTTCCTCCTCGATGGTGGAGGAAACGGCTGAATTGCCGATGTTGGCGTTGATCTTGACCAGGAAGTTCCGTCCGATAATCACCGGTTCCAATTCGGGATGGTTGACATTGGCCGGAATGACGGCCCTGCCGCGTGCGACCTCGTCCCGCACGAACTCGGGCGTGATTTGCGATGGCAGGCTGGCTCCCCAGGAGTTGCCGGGATGCTGGTGGTCCAGTCCGCTTTCCATCCGCTGGTTCTCCCGAATGGCGATGAATTCCATCTCCGGTGTGATGATTCCGCGGCGGGCGTAGTGCATCTGGGAGACATTGCCTCCCGCCCGGGCGCGCACGGGGCGGCGAATGTGCTTGAATCGAAGGGCATCCAGGCGATGGTCGGCCAGTCTCAGCTTGCCATACCCGGAAGAGACCTGTGGGAGGTCCTCAACGTCATTGCGGTCCCTGATCCACTCGCTCCGGATGGGGGACAGCCCTTGGCGGATGTCGATCGCGATCGAGGGGTCTGTGTAGGGGCCGCTGGTGTCGTAGAGCGTGACCGGGGGATTCAAAACCGCATCCTTTTCAGCGCCGCCCAGTTGTCGAGTGGGCGTCTGGGTCACTTGGCGCAAGGGGACTCGGATGGAAGCATGAATATTGCCGGGCGCGTAGATCTTCTGCGAAGCCGGAAAGGGATCGCAGGTGATGGCGCTCAATTTACCCTCATCAATCCTTGCTTGCTTGGCTTTCATCAACAAACCCCTTAGTTGTCAATAGTTTGTTAATATGAGTGCGGGCTGGAGACGCTGGATGATTGTCTGCCGTATCGGTGAATCATACCACAAGATTGACAAAGCCTTGACCCGAAACTAAGATGGGCCGCCGCTGCCGATAGGCGGCCGGTTGCCGGAAAATAGATGCCGTCGAGCCATGTATCGGAGGGAAGAATGTCGGAGACTTTTGGGAACTTCATTGCCGGGGAGTGGGTGGACAGTTCGTCGGGGAAGACGTTCGAGAGCGTCAATCCGGCCAACACCCGGGAAGTGGTGGCATGCTACCAGGCGTCCACGAAGGCTGACGTGAGGCAGGCTCTGGAGGCCGCCGGCCGGACCCAGCAGGCCTGGGCCGAAATGCCGGCTCCCCTGCGCGGCACCATCCTGATGCGGTCCGCCGAGTTGCTGGAAAAGCAGGCTGAGCAGGTGGCGACCGAGATGACCCGCGAGGAGGGGAAAACGCTTCCGGAAGCCCGAGGGGAAGTGGGCCGCGCCGTCAACATCCTGCGCTATTTCGGGGCCGAGGGCGCAAGGATGAGCGGCGAAACGGTACCCTCGGAACGGGATGGAGTGTTTGGCTACACCTTCCGCAAGCCACTGGGCGTGGTGTCCCTGCTGACTCCCTGGAATTTCCCCATTGCCATTCCGGTTTGGAAGATAGCGCCGGCCCTGGTCGCCGGAAACAGCCTGGTCATCAAACCGGCCTCCCTGGCGCCGCTGTGCACGGTGCGAGTGGCCGAGGTCCTGCACGAGGCCGGTCTGCCCAAGGGCGTGCTGAATTTGGTTACCGGGTCCGGGGCAAACATCGGGGATGAGCTGATTGCCAATCCACTGGTCAGGGCCGTCTCCTTTACCGGCTCCTGTGAGGTCGGCAACGGGATCCAGCGGCAGACGGCTCCGCGGGGCATCAAGACTCAGTTGGAGATGGGCGGGAAGAACCCCACCATCGTGCTCCGGGACGCGGACCTCGAGCAGGCTGCCGACGTGGTGGTCAATGGTGCATTCTTTTCAACCGGACAGAAATGCACCGCCACCAGTCGAGCCCTGGTGGAGAAGCCGGTCTTCGATGAGTTCCTACGACTGCTGGTGGAAAAAACGGAGAAGCTGAAAGTCGGCGACGGTCTCCAGGAAGGGGTCCAGATGGGGCCCTGCGTCGACGAGAATCAGATGAACACCGTCCTCGACTACATCGGGATCGGCCGGCAGGAAGGGGCCCGCCTGCTGTGCGGGGGCGGGCGGATAACCGGTCCGGAATGGGACCAGGGCTACTTCGTCCAACCCACCATCTTTTCCGAGGTGTCGCCGGAAATGAGAATTGCCCAGGAAGAGATTTTCGGACCGGTGCTGGCTCTCTTTCCGGTCGAGGACCTCGACCAGGCCATCGAGCTGGCCAACCAGGTCAAGTTCGGGCTGTCGGCATCGATTCTGACCAACCGGATCGATCAGGCCTTCAAATACATCAACCGCATCGAAGCAGGCCTGATCATCGTCAACCTGCCCTCGGCCGGAGTGGAATATCAACTGCCGTTTGGAGGCACCAAGGCCTCCAGCACCGGCTATCGGGAGCAGGGCAGCGTGGCCATCGACTTCTATTCGGAGCTCCGCACGGTCTACCTGAAACACCGGATCTGAGGTCGCTCCACCTATTCGATTTCCCGGATGTAGAGGTCCTTGAAGCGCATTCTGCCTTCGCCGCCGCTGTGGAGCTGCAGTGCGATGACACCGTCGAAATAGCGAGGCTCAGGATCGCGGTAGTCCACGGCCCGCACGCCGTTGAGGAAGGTCACCACCCGGTTGCCGAACACCGAAAAGGAAATGTCGTTCCACTCTTCCGGTTTCAGGGCCGCTTCACCGGTTGGACCGGGCTTGACCAGCCACCCTCGGCCACCGCTCTCGTAGAGCCCTCCGGTGTGCATGCCCGGATTGGGGTCTACCTCCACCTGAACTCCCTTGATGTCGACTCCCTGCAGGGTCGAATGGTAGAAGATGCCGCTGTTGCCGGTCCCTTCCCCCTTGAATTTGGCCTTGAGCTCAAAATTCTTGTAGGTCCTGGTGGTGGCCAGATAGCCGTATTCCCGGGTCAGGGCTTCTCCCAGGATCTCGCCGTCTTCTACGGTCCATTTCTCCCGGCCGTGCTCCTGCCAGCCGCTCAGATCCCGGCCGTTGAAAAGGGCAACCCAGGCGGGAGTGTCCTCCGGCTGCACGCTTTGAGGCCATAGGAAACACACCAGCAAAAAGGGAATTCCGAATCGTTTCATGGTGACACCTCCGCGACGACGGTTGCCGGCGTCCAAGCTGCCCCACCGGCATGCCCCAATCCCGGAAAGACTCCGAGACACCCGGGGCTATATTTTGGCTGGCCTTCATTGAGCCAGGATGGCTGCGTCATGATAGCAGACACAAAGCCCGGGAAATTCCGAGAACGGGTGGATTGGGTTCGGGTCGAGTTTAGCAGGCGGCTCGTTGACAGCCACTTTCCCGATAAGCTAATTTCTGAATTCCGTCGAGGGGGAGAATCAAATCCCCTGGAGTTTTCATGCGAATCCTTACCTGCCTGAAACAGGTTCCCGAAAGGGACTCCCGCTACAAGCTGAACCAGGATGGCTCCCGGGTCCTGGAGGAGGACCTGGTCTTCGAAACCAACGAGAGCGACCTCTACGCCCTGGAGGAAGCCCTCCGTTTGAAAGAGGGAACCGGAGGCGAGGTGGCGGTGCTTTCCATTGGGTCCGACCGCATCTCCAAGGTCCTGCGCAACGCCCTGGCCATGGGAGCCGACCGAGCCATCCACTTGAAGGACGAGGCCTTCGAGCGTGGGGACGCCTGGGGTACAGCGCGGGCCATTGCCGCTGCCATCGGCTCCGAGGACTTTGACCTGGTGCTTACCGGCGTACAGTCGGAGGACATGGCTTTTGCGCAGACGGGCGCCGTTCTGGCCCAGATGCTGGGATGGCCCTGCGCCACCATCGTGCTGGAGGTCGCCTTGGAGGCCGACATCGGCAGGATTCAGGTAAAGCGAGAGCTGGAGAGCAACGTCTGCGAGCGCGTCGAGCTTCCACTGCCCGCGGTCCTGACGATTCAGTCGGGATCGCACCCCATCCGCTACGCCACCTTAAGGGGAATCATGCAGGCCAAGAAGAAAGAGTACCGGGTGCTGACGGCGCAGGACCTGGGACTCTCCCCTGAAGTCGTGGGCGAGATGGCCGCCAAGGTCAGGCACCACCGCTTGCTGGCGCCCGAGCGGAAAAAAGAGACGGTGATGATTGAGGGAGGGGCCGAAGAGGCTGCCGGAACGCTGATGGACAAGCTTGTCAACGAGGTCGGAGTGATTTGACCCAGATCCATTAAGAGGCCGAGGGCGGCAGGCGGCCCGGCGGCCTGAACGGAACAGGCGGCATCCGCCGGGCAGGGAAGATGGATTCATGACAACCAGGATCGTCGTCCTGGGCGAACACCGGGACGGCCAATTGAAGAAGATCTCCTGGGAGGCGATCGGCTTGGGCCGCAAGCTCTCGGCAGAGCTCGGGAGGGAGGTGTGCCTGGCGCTGGTGGGGAGCGAAATCGAGGGCCTGGCTCGCGAGGTTTCCGGCCGGAGCGGCCTGGAAGTGGTGGTCCTGGCCAACGACCACTGCCGGCATTACACGCCCGAGGCCTGGTGTGAGGTCCTGGCCGAGTTCGCCGGGACGGAGCATCCCTATCTGTTGCTGCTGGGCCACACCTATCAGACCATGGATTTTGCTCCCAAGCTGGCGACCATGCTGGACCGGGGCATGATCCCCAACTGTGTCGATTACCGCTGCGCAGCCGGCCAACTCCTGTGGGTGCGGCAGGTGTTCAACGGCAAGCTCAACCTGGAGGTGAGCCCCAAGGGGGAGCCCCCCTATCTGGTCTCGCTTCAACAGGGAGCCTTCCCCGCTTCGGAGGAGGACCTGGAAGCCCCGCCCCGAGTCGACCACCGCCAGGTCGGCCTGGCCGAGGGTGTGCTCCGGAGAAAGCTGCTGGAAGTCATGGAGGCGGTTCAGACCAGGGTGGATTTGAGCCAGGCGGAGATCATCGTCGCCGGAGGCCGGGGGTTGGGAAGCAAGGAAAAGTTCCAGCTCATCATCGACCTGGCTTCGGCCCTGGGGGCGGGAGTGGGAGCCTCCCGGCCGGTGACCGACGGCGGCTGGTTGCCCAAGGAGCATCAAATCGGTAGCTCGGGCCAGACCGTGACGCCCAGGCTCTACATTGCCTGCGGGATTTCAGGGGCCATTCAGCACTTGGTGGGCATGTCCAACTCGGGTTGCATCGTCGCCATCAACAAGGACCCCTACGCTCCCATCTTCCAGGTGGCCGACTACGGGATCGTCGGAGACGTCTTTCAGGTCGTTCCCAAGTTGATCGAGATCGCCAGGGAGATGCGGCCATAGCCAAGGACCGACCTCCGTCCCAGGTTTATCATGAAGTCCGACCCAACCCCCGAATCCCAGCCCCCGGAACCCCGCAAAGGGCTGGCCTACTGGGACCGCCCCCGCCAACTATCGCGATGGCAGCGCACCTGGATCGCCGCGGTGACTTGGGTCGGAGCCCGGATGGTCGGCTTGATCGGCAGGACCCTCCGATGGGAGAGCCAGGGAGATGAACACCTGGAGCAGATCTATCGCTCCGGGAAGAAAGCCATTTTTACCTTCTGGCACTGTGGCATTTTCCCGGCCACCTGGTACTGGCGGGACCGTGGCATCGTGGTGATGACCAGCCAGAACGTGGACGGGGAGTACATTGCTCGCATCATCCGCATCTTCGGCTACGGGGCGGCCCGGGGGTCCAGCTCCCGGGGAGGCTTGAAGGCTCTGGCCGAGATGTCGGGGAAATTGAAGCAGGGCAACGACGTGGCCTTCACGGTGGACGGCCCCCGGGGCCCCCGCTTCGATGCCAAGATCGGGCCGGTACTGCTGGCCCGGAAGAGCGCCGCCGCCATTTTCTGCTTCCATATCGCGCTTCAGCGCAAAATCGAGTTCGATAACTGGGACGGATCCCAGATACCGCTGCCCTTTTCGCGGGCCTTGATCCTCAAAGCCGCTCCCATCTACGTTTCGCCCCGAGCCGATGGGGAAGAGATTCGCCGCAAGCACCGGGAAATGCAGGAAGTGTTGGACCGATTGCGGCGACAGGGCGAAGAACGCTGGAAAAAAACGACCCGTGAAAAAGAGGGAACCACGAAGGGAAACGGCGAACCACGAATGGACTGATTAATGAATTGTTTACGGCCGATTGTCGTCCGGAAGGTCGTGGCTAATGAAATAGCCTTTAGTCAAATCTGCAATCCGATATTCACCACACTTGACTCATCTTTCAAATTTGTTTCGATCCAAGAGATCTGGTAACGACGCGCCTCAAGCCGACAAGCATTGAAGTAAGAATAGAGCCACGAGTTCACCCCGACGGACTCGAATAAAGAAATTCGTGTTCATTCGTGTCCATTGGTGGTTCGCTGTTCTGCTTTGCGGATAACTCTTTTGCTCTCCGTGGCCTGTCGGTGTGAGGCAAAGCCTTGTTACCCGTTCCCGAGGAACCTTGCCAGCCTGTCGGCGCCCTTCTGCAGTTGCTCCATGGAAGTGGCGTAGGAAATGCGAATGTGATCCCGGGTGCCGAACCCTTCCCCAGGCACTACGGCAACCCGGGCCTCATTCAGGAGTTGCAGCGCCAGGTCGGAGGGGTTCTTCAGACGGCGGGAGTCGAGAAGGCCGCGCAGGTTGGGATAGACATAAAAGGCGCCGTCGGGCCGGTTGCAGGAGATTCCGGCAATGGCGTTGAGCTTCTCGACGATAAAGCTCCGGCGGTGTGCATACTCTCTCAGCATGTCCGGAATGGAGTCCTGGGGACCGCTTAGGGCCGCCACGGCAGCTTTCTGGGCGATGGAGTTGGCATTGGAGGTGCAGTGGCTCTGGATCTTGAGCATGGCCTGGATGAGGGGCGCGGGTCCCAGACAGAATCCCACCCTCCAGCCCGTCATGGCGTAGGTCTTGGATACCGATCCCACCACGGCGACGTGGTCCCGGTAGTCTTTCCCGAGCGACGCCAGCGAAAAGGGTGTCGAACCCTCATAGTTGAAGTGGCAGTAACACTCATCGGTCAGCACCAACAGGTCCCGCCGGCGTGCCAGTACCGCGATGTCCCGCATGTCTCCCTCCCGAATGGTTGCCCCGCTGGGGTTGTTGGGTGAATTCAACAGGATCAGACGGGTTCGGGGAGAGACCGCGGCCTCGATCTGAGCCGCGGTGACCCGGAAGTTGTCGGATTCCGAGGTCGGGACAAACCGGCAGACGGCTCCGGCGTAGTGCACCGCCTCCTTGAAGGTGACCCAGTAGGGGACAGGGATCACTACTTCGTCGCCAGGCTGAAGCAGAGCGCTGGTCAGGTTGAAGATGGCGTGCTTCCCTCCGACGGTGACCAGGACTTCGCGGGTGGAATAGTCGGACTGAAAGTCGCGGGCGTGCCGCCGCACGATGGCTTCTTTCAGTTCGGGAATTCCGTCGGTGGGCGTGTAGCGGGTGAAGTCGTTTTGAATGGCCTCGAAGGCGGCTCGCTTCACGTGGGACGGGGTGGGAAAATCCGGTTCGCCGGCGCTGAGGTCCACCACATCCACGCCTTGAGCCTTGAGCTGAGCGGCGGCCGCGAAAACGGCCCCCGTCGAGCTGATCGAGATGTGTCCGACGCGCTGTGAGAGTCTCATGATTCGGGATTGGCGGGGGCCGAGGTCTGGCCCTCCCGAGCCACTGAGGCGATCTTTTTCAGAAGCCGGTCCTCCACGTTGGGGGGAACCAGTCCGGAGACCGTCCCGCCGAATTGGCAGACTTCCCGCACCAGTCGAGAGCTCAGGTAGCTGTAGGCCTCGGACGGCATCATGAAGACCGTTTCGATCTGAGGCTCCAGGCGCCGATTCATGAGGGCCATCTGCAGTTCGTACTCGTAGTCGGATACCGCCCGGATGCCGCGGACAATGACCCGGGCCTGCCACTGCAGGGCGTAGTCGACCAGCAGGCCTTCAAAGGTGTCCACGCGCACATTGGGGTAGTCGCTTCCCAGGGAGGTCCGGATCATGGTCGACCGCTCATCGGCCGAGAACAGCGGAGACTTTTCGCTGTTGATCAGGATGGCCACAATGACTTCGTCGAACAGGCGAGAGGCCCGGTGGATGATGTCGAGGTGCCCATTGGTGAGAGGATCGAAGGACCCGGGATAAAGGGCGATCTTTTTCATGGCCGGCCTCCAACTCGATGATCTCTTTGGCGTCTTTTCATGGAAACGGACAGTAACCTCGGGTCAGGAGGTCGCCGGGAGCCATGGCTGATTCAATTCGATGTCGCCAGCTCGATTCAAGTCCCACGATAGAGGCTGAGCTGGCTGTCCCCGTGCAGGACCTGGCGCACTCGGCTCATATCATGGTATCGGGGCTCCAAGGTCAACCACTTGGAATGTTCGAGGATAACACAGGCTCGAGGGGCGAGAAGTTGGCAGCGATGAATCTGTTTCAGGGCCTGGGGGTAGTGTTGCACGGCGTCGTAAGGCGGATCGATGAAAACTATATCAAACTTGAGCCCCCGGAGCTGCAGCATTCGCAGTGAGACCTGGGCCGGGTGGGTCAGCAGCGCGACCCGGTCGGGAGGGGCAGGGGACAGGGACTTCAGGTTGCGCTGAATCACCTGCACCGCCCGTGGCGCGCACTCGATCAAGGTGACTCTCCGGGCTCCTCGGCTCAGCGCCTCGATGCCGACGCTGCCGCTACCGGAAAAGCAGTCCAGGAAGAAGGACTCCTCCACTTCCTCCCGGATCAGGTTGAACAGGGTCTCCTTCAGCCGGTCGGAAGTCGGGCGGGTCTCCAGTCCCTTCAGGGTGGTCAGGCGCTGGTGCTTGAACTGTCCGGCGATGACGCGAACCATGCGAGCAACCCTCCTCCACGAAAGAAAGCCGTCTCTCCGCCAGTCCGGGGAGGTGCATTTCCGACCGGGGTCGGAATCTACCCCACTCCCACCAGGCCGTAGTGAGCTTGCCATCCTGAGCTCAGGCCGGCGACCCATTGGCGTATTGACGACTGCGATTCGAAGTTGTCCACCAGGGTTGCGGCCTCTTTGCGGGCGGTCTCCAGAGTGCGGC
The DNA here is from genome assembly GCA_965207735.1 of Candidatus Versatilivorator sp. Lineage (GTDB taxonomy): Bacteria > Acidobacteriota > Terriglobia > Versatilivoradales > Versatilivoraceae > Versatilivorator. Next base: position 489,547 of record OZ242296.1, read on the forward strand.
GGTCGCGCAGCAGTTGAGCCACGCGCAAGGTCGGTAGACCCGACTGTCGGGCGCCGAAAAATTCCCCCGGGCCCCGTATCTCCAGATCCTTCTCTGCAATGACAAACCCGTCGGTGGTTTCCCGCAGACAATTCAGTCGTTGGGCGCCTTCCGGGGTGATCGTCCCGGCACCCTGCATCAGCAAGCAGTAAGACGGCTCGCGCCCCCGCCCGACCCGGCCTCGGAGCTGGTGCAACTGCGCCAGACCGAAGCGCTCGGCGTGCTCGATGAGCATCACGGTCGCATTGGCCACGTCCATCCCGACCTCGATCACGGTTGTCGAAACCAGGATGTCGGTCTGGCCGGCGGCGAAGCGTTGCATGACGGCGTCCTTTTCCATGCTCTTGAGCCGGCCGTGGAGCAGCTCGACCCGAGAGTCGGGGAAGACCTGCCCTTGCAGGTGCTCAAAGATTCTCCGCGCCGGCCGCAGGTCCAGCTTGGGAGAGTCTTCGATCAGAGGGCAGAGCACGTAGACCTGTCTGCCCTGCTTGACCTGGCCGGCAATGAACCGATAGGCCTGAGACCGCTTCAGGTCGTCCAGCAGGTAGGTCTTGACGGGGCTCCGGTTGGGAGGCATCTCGTCAATGACGGAGACGTCCAGATCGCCGTAGAGCGTCAGGGAGAGCGTCCGGGGAATCGGCGTGGCCGTCATCACCAGGGTATGGGGATGCGCGCCTTTATTCATGAGGTTGAAGCGTTGCCGGACCCCGAATCGGTGCTGTTCGTCAATGATGACCAGTCCCAGCTTGCGGAAGGCGACGTCCGGTTCCAGCAGGGCATGGGTGCCAATCAGGATCTGGAGTCTCCCCTGGGACAATTCCTCCAGCAGGACCCTCCGTTCCGCCTTCTTCAGCCCGCTGGTCAGCAGCCCCACGCGGTACCCGCTCCTGGCGAACAGCCGACCGGCGTAGTGGTGGTGTTGCTCCGCCAGAATCTCGGTGGGCGCCATGAAGGCCACCTGGGCGCCATTCTCCACGGCCAGGGCGCTGGCCTGCAGGGCGACAACGGTCTTGCCGCATCCGACGTCTCCCTGCAGGAGGCGATTCATGGGAGTGGCCTGGCGCATGTCCTCGGCCATCTCGTCGAGAACCCTTTCCTGTGCCCGGGTCGGTCGGAAGGGTAGAAAATTGCTGGCGGTCCGGCGGAGGCTGGGATCGATGTGGAAAGGCATCCCTCGGGCGTTGCGGGCCAGACGACGTTTCCACCGGACTCCCACTTCCAGCAGAAACAACTCCTCGAAGATCAACCTTCTCAGAGCCGGAGTGCGCTTGGCGGCCAGATCCTCCCCGGGTGTTTCCGCGGAGGGAAAGTGGGATTCCTGCAAGGCCGCCCTGCGGTCCATGAGGTCGTGGCGCTCCAGAATCGCCAACGGCAAAGTTTCCGGGATGTGGGAGAGTTCCGACAGAACGGTATGGATCAACCGGCGCAGAGTACGGGTTCCCAAGCCCCTGGCGGCCTCGTAGACCGGAACGATTCGCCCCATGTCGATCGAGCCCTGAATGGGGACCGCTTCGTCCAGGATTTCAAACTCGGGATTGATCACTTGCAGGCTGCCGGTGCCGAAGGGGTCGGTCTCGAATTTGCCGTGAAAGATGACCTGCTGTCCCCGCCTGAAGATATTGCGCTGATGCAGATATTCCGAGTGAAACCATTTGCAGCGGATCAGGCCGGTCTTGTCGCGGGCGGACAAGTCGAAGATCTTGAGCCGACTCTTGCGGGTGATAGTCAAGCGGGTAGTCGATACCTCGACCAATATCGAAGTCTTTGCTCCCGGCTGAAGGTCGCTTACCCTGCAAAATCGGGTGCGGTCCTCGTATCTGTAGGGAAGGGTGTAAAGCAGATCTTCAACGGTGTGGATGTTCTTGGCGGCAAGGTCGTGGGCTCTCCTGGGTCCCACCCCCTTGACGAATTGCACCGGAGTCTGAAGTTCCAGCATGTGGCAGTCGGCCGGTGAGAATTACCCGCCACCGGGAAGAACCGTCCGGACAGCAAGCGGAATTGCTGCCAATCCTGGGTTCCTGGAGAGCCACGCTCTTCCAGGGCTAGGGTTGCGAGGCGGGCGCCGGGTTGCGGGCCCAGACCAGGTAGCTCTTGATGAACGGATTGATGTCGCCGTCGAGGACTCGGTCGGCATCGCCCACTTCCTTCTTGGTGCGGTGATCCTTGACCAGTCGATAGGGGTGGAGCACGTAGGAACGGATCTGGCTGCCCCAGGCGATATCCAGCTTGCTGTCTTCGATGGCGCGGCTTTCAGCCCGTTTCTTCTCCAGTTCAGCCTCGTAGAGACGGGAACGCAGGATCTTCATGGCCACTGACCGATTCTTGTGCTGGGAACGTTCGTTTTGGCACTGCACCACGATCCCGGTGGGCAGGTGAGTGATGCGCACTGCCGAATCGGTGGTATTGACGTGTTGTCCTCCGGCGCCGGTGGAGCGATAGGTGTCGATCCTGAGATCCTTTTCCTCGATGACCACCTCGAGGGCGTCATCGATCTCCGGAGAGACGAACACGGAAGAGAAGGAGGTGTGCCGGCGCTTGTTGGCGTCGAAGGGAGAGATGCGGACCAGTCGGTGCACCCCCACCTCGGACATCAGGAGTCCATAGGCGTTGAGACCCTTGATGGCAATGGTTGCCGATTTGATCCCGGCCTCCTCGCCGGCCTGGCTGTCCACCAGCTCATGTCTGAAGTCCTGCTGTTCGGCCCATCGCAGGTACATGCGCAACAACATTTCGGCCCAGTCCTGGGACTCGGTGCCGCCGGCTCCGGGGTGGACCGTCAGGAAAGCATTGGACTGGGCATTCTCGCCGCTGAGGAGCGTCCGGGTTTCGGCATCCCCCACCCGTGATTCCAGCCGGGCTATCTCCAGTTGGATTTCCCCCTTGACGTCCTCGCCTTCGGCTCCCAGGTCGAAATAGGCTTCCAGGTCTTCAACCGCTCGACACAGTTCGCCGTCCAGGGCCAGGACGGCTTCCAGTTGCTTGCGCCTTTGCAGCAACTCCTGGGACTGGGACTGGTCCGTCCAAAAGGCCGGATCGGCGATTTTATTTTCCAGTTGGTGGAGTTCCTTGCGGTTGCTTTCGGCGTCAAAGATAGCTCCGTATGTCCCGCACCCGTTTCTCCAGTGCCTGAAAATTTCGGGTCAATTCCTCCGGTACCATTGTTTTCTCCCGATTGTCGAATCGCTGAAACAGGAACGTCGGCCGTCTCGCTCCTCACGGAGGGCAATCTTAGCACAGGGCAGAGAACGAGGCAGGGAATGCCGTCCACCCGGGAGCGCGGGCGTCCCGCCCGCACAAAACCCGGCACAGCTTCCCCCAATCTCTCCCACTTCGATGGACCGGAAACGGCGCCATTGCTCCCCTTCCGCCTGGATCATGCGGCGCCCGCCGACAGGGTGGCTGCCTGCAGCGCCGATAGCCAGGATGGCGAAGAGAAGCATCTCCCGGCAGTCGGGCGCGCCCGGGCGAAGAGCCCCGTTCAAGGGGGCCGGTTGCGGTCAGCCGGGGATTGGCGGGGGAAAGTGGGTTGGCGGCAAGAGAATGTGGGCGGGGTGCCCGCGCTCCCGGGGAATGCCGACCGGCGGCGGGGGAGGCTACTTCTGTTGCTCCGCCAACTCGCGCTTGGTGAAGCCCTCAAACAGCCCCTCCAGGCGCGCCATCCGTTCTCGGAGACCGGCTACATCCTCTCGGACATAGCGGATTTCCTGGCGCAAGTCTCCGGTCACCTTCCATCCAAGGCTCACCAGGGAAACGCCAAGGATGCCGATGGCGATCAATTCCGCGCTAATTTTCATCGCTGATACTCCTTACCACTTTGACGGACTTGCCGAGAGGGAGATCAGACAAGTTGGGGTGTTGATTTGTTATGGGCCCGCCCGGTTAGTGTACCACGGTTAGCCGGGCTTGAAAGAAGAGAGGCGCGGCGCCCTCAATGAACGGACGCAGGAATCCCCGGGGTGGAGTCCGCTGAGTCAATCCCGACTGAATGCGGGCCAGAGGTTGGCGAAAGCCGTTCGCCTGTTTCGCTTGACAATTGGCGGACGGACCCGGTATAAGGTGTCGCGCTTGCGGTGCTGAGGCGCCGGAGCGGACCCAAATCGGGGGAAGACGAAATGGCCAGACACAAATCAGCAATGAAACGAGCCCGTCAGAACGAGCACAGGCGCTTGGCCAGGCGGAGCAAGATGCGCCGGCTGCGCACCCAGTTGGGAAGAATCAGAAACGCCATTTCCGAGAAGAACACCGAGCAGGTCGATCGGTTGCTGGCGCCGACGCTGTCTCTGATCGACAGCTCCACCCACGGCAGCCTCATCCACCGAAACAAGGCGGCCCGCCAGAAATCCCGCCTGATGTCCCAGATCAACACCCTCTCCGGCAGCGCCTCTTCCTCCTGACACTTTACAGTCCCATGTCTCGGCTCGACCGCTGATCCCCCCTTGCACGGGGGCGACTGCCTGGGATAGCATCGCCCTGATCCCATGGCTACCCAGAACCTGTTCGATCCCTACCAGCTTCGTCCCGAAAACATCGAGGATCCCCCGCGGACCTATACCAGCATTTTTCGACGGATCGGTCCGGGCCTGATTCTTGCCAGCGGCATCGTCGGCTCGGGCGAGTTGATTGCCACCACGGTGCTGGGCGCCGAGGCCGGTTATACGCTCCTGTGGCTGATCATTCTGAGCTGCTTCATCAAGGTGGTGGTTCAGAACGAGCTGGGGCGGTATGCCATTGGCACCGGCGAAACCACGCTGGAGGCCTTCGACCGGGCGCCGGGTCCCCGTTTGCGGGCCTCCTGGCTGGTCTGGGCCTGGTTCCTGATGGTGATGTTTACGCTCTTGCAGGTGGGCGGAATGCTGGGGGGCGTTTCCGAGGTGCTCAACCGGCTGGTTCCCGCGGTGCCCATCGGAGTCTGGGTCTGGGTGGTGAACCTGTTGACGGTTGTCCTGCTCATCGGCGGCCGCTACTGGGTGGTGGAAAGAGTCTCCATGGGGCTGGTGGTCTGCTTTACGGTCCTGACCGTCAGTTGCGCCTTCCTGATGTTCAAGCTGCCCCAGTACTTTTCCTGGTCGCAGGTGGTATCGGGGTTGTCCTTTCAGCTCCCGGAAGGAGGGCTCATCACCGCCGTGGCCGCTTTCGGCATCACCGGAGTGGGAGCCACCGAGCTGGTGGTGTATCCCTACTGGTGCCTGGAGAAAGGGTATGCCCGCTACAGCGGCCCTCGCGACGGGAGTCCGGCCTGGCGGGAAAGGGCAGGCGGGTGGATTCGGGTCATGGGGGTGGACGTCGTCAATTCCATGGTCATTTACACTTTCGCCACGGTGGCCTTTTACTTTCTGGGAGCGGGAATCCTGCACGCACGCGGCCTGGTGCCCAGCGGCTCCGAAATGGTCCTGGTGCTTGCCAACATGTACACCGAAACCATGGGCGAATGGTCGCTGCCGCTCTTCCTGGTGGGTGCTTTCGCGGTGCTCTATTCCACCATCTTTGCCGCTACGGCCGCGCACAGCCGGGTGTTCGCCGATTTTGCAGGCATCCTGAAGCTCTACGACAAGACCGACTACGCCAAACGCCTCCAGGTGACGCGCCTCTTCGTGGTCATCCTTCTTTTCGTGCCCTCCCTCTATTTCATGTTTCTGCAGGCGCCGGTGCTGATGGTCATCATCGGCGGAGCGGCTCAGGCCCTCATGTTGCCCGTCATTGCCATCTACACGGTCTACCTGCGTTACCGCCACATGCCGGGAGAGCTCCTTCCCGACGCATGGGTGACCCTGGCCCTGTGGATCTCGGCCGTGGTCATGGCCCTCATGATGGGCTATTCCCTCATTCAGCGAATCGTGGGACTGAGATAGAGCCGGCGCGGCCTGAATTAGGCGTGGGCGGGGACCTTCCGGGTGACGTAGGGGACGGTTTGCGGGCCTTCGGGGAGCACGGCGATGCGGCAGTCCGGACCCGAAGCCGCCTGCAGCTGCCTCACCAGGCCGCCAATGTCCCGAACCGGCTTGAGGTGGGCGTCCAGGACGTCGGAATCGGGCAAGGTCGAGTAGAGGTATACCTCCGACTTCATCAGGATCTTGGCCAGGATCTGAACCTGCCATTGATCCTGAATGGTCTCGGTGTGACTGTGAATGTTGGAGAGCACCTCGGCGGGAGACCGTCCGGAGCGCAGCAATTGGCCGAAGGGTCCCTCTGAAGGCAGGCCGTCGCAGCACTCCGAAGCCATGACAATGGTTCCGCCCGGCCTGACGATGCGGGAGGCGGCCGACATGCCCTTGACGGCCTGGTAGAGATTCAGATCCAGGGGGAACCCCGAATTGGTGGTCACGACAACATCGAAGGGCTGCTCCACCGGTCGCATGACCGATTCTCGTGCAAACCGGCATCCCTCTTCGTGAGCCTCCTTCCAGTCTCCCGCGAAAACACCCGTAATTTCCCGGTCCTTGTTGAGGGTGACGTTGACGATGAAGTCTGGCCGGACCAGAGCTGCAATTTCCGACATTTCCCGGTAGATGGGATTGTTGACGGTCTCTCCCCAGGTGGCATTGGGATTGTCGATCATTGGAGCCGAGTGGTTCCTCAGGATGCTCTCGAAGGCTCCCACTCCCAACAATACCGCCTTGGGTCCCCCCGAGAATCCCGCAAACAAATGGGGCTCGATGAACCCCGTCAGGATTTTGAGCCGGGCCTGCACGAAATCCTTGTTGACCCAGACCTGGTTGCCGTATCGGCTGGCGCCGAGATGAACCATGCTGGAACGTTCCCGGGGTTGGTGCTGCACGATGCGGTAGTTGTCGAGGATCTCCCTCCCCAGCATGGCCTCCAGCTCCTGGGGCGTGTTGGACCGGTGGGTACCCACGGCGTTGATCAAGGTGATGTTTTCTTTCGGGACCTGGTCCAGTTCGGATAGCACGATCGGCAGTACCCTGTCGCTTGGCATGGCCCGTGTGCGGTCGGGAAAGATGACGGCCACCGAGGTGTCGGCGGCGGCCAGCTCGCGCAGTGGGGCCGCGGCCACCGGATTCCGAAGCGCATGGAGAAGGGAGGCGGCTTCGTCCTCCAGTCCCTTTACGAACTGGGGCTCGATGACCTCGATTCCCCGTTCCGGAAAATCCACCTCCAGTCCGTTTTTCCCGTAAGCCAGTGTTACCTTCATGTCCTCTCCAGAGTTGCCCGCAATCGCCGTGCTTCTGAACCGCTTTCCCTGACCGCGCCCATCACGGCGTAAATGGGGAAGCTGTCAAACAGAATGTTGACCCGCTCGGGAGCTTATTATACTTTGATTCCGACCACGGTCGGAGTCTCGTCCGCATTTCTCGCCAGGTCGCTGGTGCCATGACGAAAAGTAGTTTATCGTCACCTGGTGAAGGAATCGATATCGAAGCTGCTCGAGCAGGATCGGGCAGTCGGTCACCCGCGGAAAACCAGCCATGCGAGAGAGCGACTTTTTCGATGAGAAGGACGTCAGGAAGCCGACCCAACTGACCTGTCCTTTCTGCGGCCGCACCTTTCAGTACGAGGTGCGTTGGCGACAGCGGCTCAAGAAGAGGCGCCTGCCCGGGGGCGCTTCTTCAGAGGACCGCCGGCGGTTTGGCAAGGCTCAGTCCTACCTGGTCCGGATCGACGACAAGGTTGGCTGCCAGAACGGGCGATGCCGCAGGCGGTTTGAGATTGCCAGTTTTCAAACCGTCGTCTTTCTTTCCGAATCCGACCACTTGTCGGAGCGGACCCGCGAGCAGCCGAAGAGAACTCGACCCCGCGGGAACCCGAATCGAAACCACCGCTGAGGTAGAGCTTCAGATCCCCAGCAGGATCTTGCCGAACTGTCGGGCTTCTTCCATCCGCTGGTGGGCCTGTCCGGCCTCCTGCATAGGAAAGACCCGATCAATGGGTGGGCGCAGCTCCTGAGCCGAGTAGAGTTCGACCAGGGCATCGAACTCCCGCGGGCTGGCCATGGTGGACCCCATCACCGTCACCTGCTTCCAGAAAATCCGTCTCACCTCGATCTTCCGGGCGGTGCCCAGGGTGGCGCCGTAGGTGACGATTCTTCCGGCGGGCCCAATCAATTCCAGCGCTCTTTCGAAGACGCTGCCGCCGCTGCCGTCGATGATCACATCCAGCGGCCGACCCTGCAGCAGCTGGCGCAGCTTGCGGCCCCACTGCTCGTCCCGATAGTTGACGCCGCCGACCGCCCCCAAGGCGCAGGCGCGTTCGATCTTGTGGTCGCTGCCAGAGGTGACGAACGTGCTGGCGCCCAGGCAATGGGCGATCTGCAGGGCCAGGGAGGCCACTCCTCCGCCCACGCCGGTTATCAGGACCGTTTCGCCGGCCGCCACTTGGGCTCTGGTGACCAGAGCCCGGTAGGCGGTCATGCCGGCCAGTGGCAGCGCCGCCGCTTCTTCGAAAGAAAGGTGGGCCGGTTTGGGTTGGATGTTGGCGGCGGGTACGACGACCATCCGGGCATAGGTGCCGCCGTCCGGCATCCCCAGAATGCGCATTCCAGGTCCCTGGGCCCTGATCTCCGGTCCCCAGTCCAGACAGGGGTTGATCAGAACCGCCTGGCCCAAAAGGCCGGTCGATAGCCCGGAACCCACGGCAGCCACTTCGCCTGAACCGTCCGAACCCAGAATGGTGGGAAGCTGGATGTTGGCGTAGAGTCCCTTGCGGATCCAGGCGTCGCGGTGGTTCAGCGCGGCCGCCTTCAGACGGACCAGCACCTCGCCGGCCCCGGGAACCGGGTCGGGAACCTCTTCCCACAGCAGTTTTTCGGGACCACCCAGCTCCTTCAGCACGATCGCTTTCATTGCAGTTACCTCACCTGTATCTGTGCTCAGGCTTCCTTGAGCCAGCGGTAGACCTCCCTGAGCCGGGGACGTTTACCATACATCAATGAGGCCGTCCGAAAGAGCCGGGAGGCCCCCTTGACGGCCAGGACAATTCCCAAGATCAGCACTGCCGTGGAGACCAGCACATCCACCGCCGGAACCTCGCCGGTGCTTAGCCGCAGCAGCATGGTGACCGGCGCCGTCAAGGGGAAGAACGAAAAGGAGCGGGCCAGCCAGGAATGGGGCTGCTGTATGAGGGAGGCGGCCAGAAACATTGGAATCATGCTGGTCATTGTCCAGACAACCGACAATTGCTGGCTTTCCTGGGAGGTGTTGCCCAACAGGCCGGTGCCCGCCATGAGGCTGGCAAACAGGAGATAGCCCAGGACCACGTACATCAGGCTCAAAAGAATCTGTCCGGGAGACAGGGTCATCAGGGTCAAAATCAGGCTGGCAGGCAGAACCAGCACCACCACGTAAAAGGTAACCTGCAGCAGACCGGCCGCGCCCAGGCCCATCATTTTGCCCATCAGGAGTTGGGTGGGAGTCACCGACGAAAGAAGGATCTCGATGATCCGGTTCTGCTTCTCTTCGGCAATGCCCTGGAGAAGGTAGCCTGAAGACATGAAGATGGAAATCGTCAGGAGAAAAAACATGATTAAGGGTCCCAGGAACCGCCCGACTTGCTTCAGCAGGTTGCCCTCAGGCTGGATCCGACCCTGTTTCGAGACTTGCATTTCCTTGAATCGGCCTGGCGTCAGGATTCTGGCCACGGCTTCCTTCTCCAGCCGCCCACTGGTCAGACTGGCTCGCAGCAGTGCGCTCAACTGCCTCCGTCCGGTTCGGGTCAGTTGAGAGAAGATACCCTTTTCAGCTGCGTAGACAACGATGTCGCCGCTTTGCAGATAGTCGGCTTCCAACAGGAAGACGGCACCCAGATTGCCCTTTCTGAGATCCGCCAGAGCCTTGTCCAGATCGTCATAGGCCACGAGTTCAGTTTGATCCCCGGCGCCGGGCACCGGGAGCGGGTTGGTTGAACGGGTTGGCTTGGCGGCTGCCTGCAAGCTGAAGTCCAGAACTCGAGCGCGGTCGACGACACCGGCCGGCCCCTGATTGGCCTGCGAATCGCGAAAGGTCTCCCTGGACAGCAAGCTGGCCGCAAAGAGTCCGCCGATCATGATCAGCGGCAGCCCAAACAGTGTGAACAGGTAACCCTTGCGGGTCACGGTCACCAGGAACTCCCGCTTGCAAATGGCCCAGACCTTGCTCATGAGTTATCCCGCACCACCCGAATAAAAATCTCGTCCAGCGGGGTTCTGGCGCGCTGGAATGATTCTACCTCGGTCCCCGATTCCACCAGCCAGCGGAGGAATCGTGCCGGCTCCACTCCCTGCTTCAGGTAAACGGTAGCTGCAGCGTTGTGGCTGGTGAACCGGTCGATGAGCTCGCACCTCTGGTAGTCAGCCCCGGAACGAACCAGGAACGAAGGCTCGGAATAGCGGTTCTGAATTTCGTCGAGGTCCCCATAGAGCACCTGGCGTCCCCGGTTGATCATGAATACCCGGCGGCACAGAGATTCCACCAGCGCCATCTGGTGAACCGACAGCACCACTGTTTTTCCCTCGGCAGCCAGTTCCTGAATGGACCTGACCAGCAGATGAACGTTGATAGGATCCAATCCGGTGAAGGGTTCGTCCAGGATGAGGATGTCGGGATCGGAGACAACCGCGGCGATGAATTGGACCTTTTGCTGGTTGCCCTTGGAAAGCTCCTGGACCGGGCGGTTCCTTAAATCGTCGATCTCCAGTCTCTTGAGCCAATCACGAGCGTTGCTGCGGACCCGTTCGACGGAGACGCCCTTGAGAGTCCCCAGGTATTCCAGCACCGCCATCACCCTTTGCCGGAAATAGAGGCCGCGCTCTTCAGGCAGATAGCCGATCCGGTTCTTGTGGGTCTCGGAAATGGGCTGCCCCTGGATTCGAATGGATCCGGCGTCTGGCCGAATCAGGTCGAGAATGAGGCGGATGAGGGTGGTCTTGCCGGCCCCGTTCGGTCCCAGTAGACCGAAGATTTCGCCGCTGCCGATCTCAAACGAAGCACGATCCACCGCGACGACCGAACTGAAGTTCTTGCTGACCTCCTGAACCGAAATGATGGCGTTGGGCGCGACCATAAGCGGCATACGTTATCACGATGCCCGCGACCGGTCTAAGGCAATATTCTTCCCCACGAGGCACTGACTCTTGGGTGTCCATTTCAAGGGCTTTTGACTATAATGTCCCGGTTTTTTCGGGGCCGTAAACGCCGTTTCTTAACGGATTTCGGCAGGGAAGCTCCTTTCGCCGAGACAGGCACCAAGACCCCGCTCTCACGACGGGGAAACTCCGGTCGCTAAAGAATCCATGGCAACCGAATCAGCGGGTTCCAAGAGAACAGGGCTGAAACGCGTGCGCTCGAAGAGGGCACTGGTAATCGAGGCCCTGTTCCTGATGGGTTTATGGCTCAATCTGAGCGGCCGTTTCGACCCCTTCCACTTGGCATTGGGTGTGGGCTCGGTATTGTTGGTGATGTGGGTCAATGCGCCCCTCAAGCAGACCCAGCTGTACAGTGGCGATACGTTTGCCTGGGATCGGGCCAACTACTGGGCCCTGCTAGGCTATTTGCCCTGGCTGGGGTGGGAAATCCTGTTGGGCAGCATGCAGGTGGCCTACCTGGTGTTGCACCCCAGGATGCCTGTGAAGCCTTGCCTGATTTACTTCCGGGTGAATCTGCCCAACCTGGCGGCCCGGGTGACCCTCGGTAACTCCATCACCCTGACACCGGGCACGGTGACGATCCGAATCCGGGAAAATGAATTCGTGGTCCATGCACTTACCCGAGAATCGGCGGAAAGCCTGGTGCACGGCACCATGCCGCTACGCATTTCGAGGATCTTCAACGGTCCGCAAGAGCACGTGGTCAGCCAAGTCCGGGTGGTCGAGCTGGAAGGCTCAACCGCAAATTGATGCAAGACGTCTTTCTCTACCTCGCCATCGTCCTGTCCGTCATCATTCCTTTGCCCTTCTACCGCGTGTTGAAGGGCCCCACCATTTTTGACCGGCTCCTGGGTGCAAGCGCCATTGGCACCAAGACGCTGGTGCTGGTCTGTCTGATCGGCTTTCTCTACGGACGGATCGAGTTGTTTGTCGATATTGCCCTGGCCTACGCCATCCTGAACTTCATCGGTCTGGTAGCCGTGGCCAGGTACTTCCAGAGCCACCCCAAGGAAAGATGAACACCTTCAGAGAACTATTGGCATTGACGATGGTCTTCGCGGGGAGTTTCTTCCTGCTGGTGGGCAGCGTGGGCATTCTGCGCCTGCCGGATATTTTCTGTCGAACTCACGCTACCAGCAAGAACGATACCCTGGGCATCCTGCTGACCATTGGAGGCCTGGCGGTGTTCGAGGGTTTTACGCTGACAAGCCTCAAGCTGGTCACGGCCCTGGTCTTTGTGGCCTTGGCCTACCCTATCGGGTCTCATGTCCTGGTCAACGCAGCCGCACGCTTCCACTGGCGGCGACAGCCCGGTGGCGCCCCGCGGCGTGATGCAGGGGAGAATTCATAGTGTATTTCGGGCTGGAAACCACCCTGGGGTTGTTCTTGCTGGCTGCGGCGCTGATTGCTCTTCGGTTGAGAAACCTGTTGGCAGCCGCGGTAACCCTGTCGGTATTCAGCTTCATTTCGGCCTTGATCTACCTGGTAATGGGGGCGGTCGACGTGGCGTTTACCGAAGCCGTGGTGGGCGCCGGCATCACGGGAGTGCTGTTCATCGTGGTGCTGTTCCATACCTCCCGCCGGAGCATCGATTGAGAAAGACCTCTCTGATCGCGTTGGTTCTTTTCGGCGCCTTGCTGCTCTATGCCTCTTCCGGTCTGCCCGGCCACGGCGACCGCGATGCGCCCAGCCACCGGGAGCAAAGCCGGGTGGGCTCCCCCGGCGCGGCTGCCCACTATATCCGCCAGGCCAAGGGGGATGCGGCCTCCCCCAACATCGTGACCGTGGTGCTGGCGGACTACCGCGGCTTCGACACGCTGGGAGAGACGATCGTGGTCTTTACCGCCGGACTGGTCTGTTACTTGATTCTCAGAAGGAACCCATGACCACCAGTTCCAGGAATCCGATTCTGATCACCGCCAGCCGGCTGCTGGCTCCCTTCATACAGTTGTTTGCTCTTTATGTGATCTTTCACGGCCACTACGGTCCCGGGGGGGGATTCCAGGGAGGCGCGATGCTGGCCGCCAGCGTACTGCTGCTTCGGCTCTCAGTGGGTGCGGAGAGGTCGGAGCTCAAATTCAGGAAATCCTGGGGCACGCCGGTTGGGGCGCTGGGAGCCCTGATCTTTGCCGGAACCGGCCTGCTCACCCTCCTGCTGGGCGGCCGGTTTCTGGAATATCACTTTCTGCCGCTTCCGGATCTTAGTCGGGCCGAGCTTCATTCCGCCGGGATTCTACTGATTGAGGTCGGGGTGGGCCTGGCAGTCATGGCGGTGCTGGTGGCGATTTACGACGACATCATGGAGGGGCCGGGTGGGGATTGAGTTCATCGCCGGTCACAACCTGTACTGGATCATTTCACTCCTGCTTCTGGTGGGGCTTTACGGGATGCTCGCCAAGCGTAACCTGGTGAAGAAATTGATTGGCATGAATATCTTCCAGACCGCCATCATCCTGTTCTATATTGCCAGCGCCTCCAAGTGGAACGCCACCGTTCCGGTCATCGACCCTGCTTTGGGTTCGGTGGACCCGGCTCACTACATCAATCCGTTGCCCCACACCTTGATGCTGACGGCCATCGTGGTGAGCGTGGCCACCACCGGCGTGGGATTTGCGCTGCTCATCAGCATCTATCGGCGATACAGGACCCTGGATGAAGATACGTTGTTGAAACGAATGAGATGATCGAAGCCAACCTGCCCCTGCTGGTCCCGCTCACCTTTCTCATTTCCGCCCTCGTTATCCCCCTGATCGGCCTCAGGGTTCCGGGCGCCGCCTACCCTCTGGCGTTGGCCGCGGTTCTCGCGACCATTCCCATTGCGGGTTTCGGGTTGTACCGGGTGATGGCTGGCGGACCGGTATCCTACACCCTGGGGGGGTGGGAAGCTCCGATCGGGATCGAGTTCGTGTTGGATCCACTTGCGTCGTTCCTGACCCTGCTGGTGACGGTCGTTTCCTGCCTGGTCTTGATTCATGCCCGCCATGTCGCCTCGGTAGAGCACCCGGACAAGCAGGTCCCCTACTACAGCCTGGTGCTGCTGCTGCTGGCCGGCTTTTGTGGAATCATGGCAACCGGGGATCTCTTCAATCTCTATGTTTTCCTCGAGATCAGTTCTCTCGCGGGCTACGGGCTGGTAGCCATCGGAGACAAACGTTCGCCGGTATCGGCCTATCGCTACCTCATTCTGGGGAGCGTCGGAACCGGGTTCTATCTGCTGGGCACCGGATTCATCTATGTCATGAGCGGGTCCTTGAACATGGCCGACGTAGCTCGAATGCTCCCCGAGATCCTCGACCAGCCGCCCGTCCTGGCCGGGTTGATCCTGATGGTGACGGGTATCGGCCTCAAGATGGCGCTTTTCCCGCTGCACTTCTGGCTTCCGGATGCTTATTCCAGCGCATCCTCGGTCAGTTCGGCGCTGCTGGCGCCGTTGGGCACCAAGGTTGGCGCCTATATCCTGATTCGAATTCTATTCTTTGTTTTCGATCCGGCCGCGGTGGAGCAGAGGGTGCCCATCACTTCCGTAATCGCCTGGCTCTCGGCAGGGGGAGTCCTCTACGGGTCGCTCATGGCCCTGGCCCAGCGGGAACTCAAACGAATGCTGGCCTACAGCAGCGTGGCACAGATCGGGTATATCGGGCTGGGTCTGGGAATGGCCAATCCCCTGGGTTTCACCGGAGCGGTGCTCCATATCCTCAATCATGCGCTCATGAAAGCCGCCCTCTTCCTGGTTGCAGGCAATTTGCGGGTGCAGCTCGGCCATTCCAACATCGCAGCCATGGACCACCGACTGAGTCGTCAAATGCCCTGGTCGATGGCCGCATTCGTGGTGGCAGCCTTGTCCATGATCGGCCTACCGCCGACGGCGGGATTTTTCAGCAAGTGGTATCTGGTGCTGGGAGGCATCCAGGGTTCCTACTGGGTTTTTGTGGGCGTGATTCTGCTGGGGGGATTGCTCAACGCCATCTACTTTTTCAGAGTCGTTGAGAGGGTGTATCTGCCGTTTCGGAGAGGGCTGTCGGACCAGGCCGCCCCAAACGGCGGACAGGAGGTTGCGGAAAACAGGGAAGCCAGGTTTTCCATGCTGGCTCCCACTCTGGTTCTGGCGGGAGCACTCCTGGTGCTGGGCCTGGCCAGCTCCTTCCTGGTGAATCGGGTGATTCATCACATGATTCCGGCAGGCCTTTAGGACCTGAGCACTGATGAACGATTTATCGACCTATCCGTCGGCCATACCGCTGCTGGCCATCCTGGTTTCCGCGGCAAGCGTGCCGTTGATCGGGATCAGCTCGCGCCGTCCCAACCTGAGGGAATTCTGGACGCTCTTGGCCGCCGGCGCCAAGTTCGCGCTGGTGCTGTCGCTTCTCCCATCGGCGTTGGCGAACCGCGTGGCGGAGACGCGACTGTTCGAGATCTCGCGCGGAATCGACCTGACCTTGAGGGCCGACGCGTTTGGCGTCTATTTCGCGCTAATCGCTTCGGGCCTCTGGATATTGACTTCGATCTATTCCATCGGGTATGTCCGAGGTCTCAAGGAAAAGCACCAGACCCGCTATTTTGCCTGCTTTGCCCTCTGCCTTTCGGCGACTCTGGGTGTGGCCTTCGCCGCCAACCTGCTGACCTTCGTCATATTTTTCGAAGTCCTGACCATTTCCACCTATCCGTTGGTGATTCACAAGCAAACCCCGGAAGCCATCGCGGCCGGCCGCAAGTATCTGGCCTTTACCCTGACGGCCGGGGCGGTGCTGGTGGCTGCCATGGCCGCCATGGTCCAGTTGACGGGAACCCTGGAATTCCAGCCGGGTGGCCTGCGCGCCTTGCAGGAACTGTCGCCGGTCGAGGTCAAGATCCTGTTCGGGATGTTGCTGGCAGGAGTGGGAGTGAAGGCAGCCATCATGCCCCTGCACGCCTGGTTGCCCGCGGCCATGGCGGCTCCCACCCCGGTCAGTGCCTTGCTCCACGCCGTGGCCGTCGTAAAATCGGGGGTTTTCGGCGTGGTTCGAGTGGTGGGCTTCCTCTTCGGGCCGGAGACGCTCAGTCGATTCGGACTCAATGAGGTCATGCTCTGGCTGGCCGGCAGTACTATTCTGCTGGCCTCCTGCCTGGCCTTTGCGGAGGATAACTTGAAGCGGCGCCTGGCCTACTCCACCGTCGGCCATCTCTCATACGTGGTTTTGGGGGCCGGACTGCTCTCTCCGAGCGGCTTGATCGGGGGGGTGCTGCACATTGCCAACCACGCCACCATGAAGATCGTCCTGTTTTTCTGCGCCGGGGCCATTTACGTGAATGCCCACAAGGAAAAGATCAGTGAGCTGGATGGCATCGGTCGAGCCATGCCCTGGACCATGGGGGCTTTTGCCCTGGCCTCGTTGGGCCTTGCAGGGGTTCCGCCGGTCAATGGCTTTGTCAGCAAGTGGTACCTCGGGCTGGGCGCTCTGGAAGGTGGCAGCGTCGCGGTTGTGGCGATTCTCCTCATCAGCGGTGTGCTCAATGCCGGATACTTCGTGCCCATTGTCTACCGGGCCTTCTTCAAGCAGTCCGAAAACTTCAATTCCATCGGGGAGGCATCTGCCTGGATGGTAGTTCCCTTGATCCTGGCTGCCTGTTTCTCGGCATCGATGGGCCTGATGCCGGACCTGTTCTTTCACTTCCTTACTCTGGCAGAGCGGATCGCCGCCCAGATCCTGGAGGCCTCAAACCCATGAAACGGTGGCACTGGATTTCGCTGGCGGCGCTCATGGCAGGTTCCCTGATCTTGGAACGGACCGCTGCCCACGACCCCTCGCACGCTTCTTCCTGGTGGCACCATATTCCCGGCTTTTACGCATGGTTGGGGTTCCTCGGCTGCATCGGGATCATTGTGGTGTCCAAGCTGCTGGGGCGGAAGTGGCTGCAAAAGGACGAGCGCTACTATGATGGGAAGTGAACTGATCCTGCATCCGGCTTTCCTGGTCCTGATGGGGGCACTGGTCCTTGCGTTGGTCCCCCCCAGAGCCAGGGGCAAGGTTTTTCCGCTCTTTCCATTGGGCGCCCTCTGGATTTGCTGGAGCCTTTCGGCCGATCAGAGCCTTTCGGTCGAGTTCCTGGACTACCGCTTGTCGATCCTGCAGGTGGACCGATTAAGCCGGATCTTCGGCATCGTTTTCTCGCTGATCGGTTTCGCCGGAGGCCTTTTTGCTCTTCACCTCAGGGATGTTCGCCAACAGGTCGCCGCCTTGCTCTACACCGGCAGCGCGCTGGGACTGGTCTTCTCGGGGGATTGGCTGACTCTCTTTTTCTTCTGGGAACTGACCGCCCTCTCATCGACGGTTCTGATCTGGTCCAGGCGGGGGACAGGACCCAGGGTGGGCCTGCGTTACCTGCTGGTCCACCTGTTTGGAGGCAGCCTGTTGCTGGCCGGGATTCTGGGGCAGGTGCACGCCTCCGGGGATATTGGCCTTCAGTTGTTGGAGGCCGGTCGTTTGTCCTCCTGGCTGATCCTGGCGGGCATCGCCGTCAACGCCGCCATTCCTCCGCTCCACGCTTGGCTGGCCGACGCCTATCCCAGGGCCACCGTAACCGGCGCGGTGTTCCTGAGCGCTTTCACCACCAAGTCGGCGGTCTACCTGCTGGCCCGAGTGGCGCCGGGCTGGGAGGTCCTGATTACCCTGGGAGTCATCATGGCTCTCTACGGGGTCATCTTCGCCGTCCTGGCCAACGATATCCGGGAAATCCTTGCCTATCACATCATCAGCCAGGTTGGATACATGGTTGCCGGAGTCGGTATCGGTACGCCGCTGGCTCTCAACGGCGCCGTGGCCCATGCCTTCAGCCACATTCTCTACAAGGCCCTCCTCTTCATGGGAGCAGGGGTGGTCCTGCAGTCGACCGGTCGGAGCCGGCTGAGTGAACTGGGCGGATTGGGCAGGACGATGCCGGTGACGCTGTGGCTGTACATGGCGGGCGCCTTCTCCATTTCGGGATTTCCTTTCTTCAATGGCTTTATCAGCAAGTCAATGGTGGTCAGCGCCGCCCTGAACGCCCATCACCAGGCTGCCTTCCTGCTCCTGGGCCTGGCATCGGTGGGGACCTTTCTCTCGATCGGTCTCAAGCTGCCCTATTTCACCTGGTTCGGTCGCGGTCGGCAGGAGATCAGTGTGTCGCCGAGTCCCCGGAACATGCACCTGGCCATGGGGCTGCTGGCTTTTCTTTGCATCGGTTTTGGAGTGTTTCCCTCGCTGCTGTACGCCGAGCTGCCCTACGGCGCCAGCTACCGGCCCTACACCATCCCTCACCTGGTGGAAAGCATTCAATTGCTTGCCGCGACCTTTTTGGGTTTCTGGTGGTACCGCTCCAGGCTGGCCGGCCAGCCGACCTTGACGCTGGACACCGATTGGTTCTATCGTCGACCGGCAGGCTGGATTCGCCGATTCGTGGTTGAAGGGACCAGCCGACTCTTCGACCGGGCCGATGCCGGGATCCTCGCCGGTATTGGTTGGCTGGCAGCGAGGACAAAGAACCCCACCCTTTGGTTTCGCCGCGGGGCGGAACCCGAGCAGGCGCCGGCCATCTCTGGCGAGGACCCCGATGCGACCCGGCCCAAACTGGAGTTGGCCGTGACGTTGATTCTTCTCAGTGCGCTCTTGATTGCGGCAGTGGCTTTCTTCCGATAGATCGACTGTGGATGTATGAGGTCGCCAATGAACTTGAGTGTCTTCTATCCCGCCCCCGCGGGCTTGCCGGTGCCGGTCAATCCCCCCAGGGGAGATGACGAGATCTACAGCTTGGTGAGCGGCACAGACTGGCGCCAGGCGCTTCAGTTGGGGTCGGATCGTCTGGTGCGCGCCGGGGCCCTCTGGGTTTACGGCTTCCTGGACGAGGCTCACCGCCTGACCCAACAGGACTCTTCCTCGGAAGGAGCCTATTGGCATGCCCTGGTGCATCGAAGCGAAGGGGACTTCAACAATGCGCTCTACTGGTTCCGCCGCGCCGGAGCCCATCCTGTCCAGGCCCGGTTGAGGACCAGGGTCCGGGAGGCGATGAAAGGGCGGAGTACGGAGGGTTGGCAGACCCTGGTGGAAGGCCCGCACTGGGATCCTGCCCGCTTGGTGGAGCTGTGCAAACGGTCGACACGGGGCGAACTGACCCAACCGGCGGTCCTTCGGGAAGTCGCCCGTATCGAATACAATCTCCTGATGGAATACGTCCTGGCTCAGGCTCGCTAAGGGAGAGGATGCGGGTGGGCCGTCCCGATGGTGCGATGGAGCGTATCCGGCGGGCACCGTTTGGGAAACTCCCCGGGTGAAACAGGGTTGTTTCAGACAAGCGAGGCGCCTGCCCTGGTGTGCGGATCATACATAGAGTGAAACAATCGGAAATCGACCATCCCTTCACGACCTTGGTACCCCGTCGCGGTTAACCTCAGCGCCTTAGTGTCCCTTCGTGGATAAGTCTTTTTCTTTTGTCTCTTGTCGTTTGTTTCAGGCAAGCAGCCAGGCGGTTCTCGAAGACCCTATCGGACCGGAAGTCCTTCAGTCGCAGCGACGATTGGAAGGAGGCAGGCAGGGCTTTCTTCGGAACCAGTCCCACGATTTCGCTGTCGGCCACCCGGGTTCCCAACCGTTCGGCTTCCTGGCAGACGGCCTGGAAGACCCTTTGGATCGAGCTGATTTCGAAGTCGGTCAGGTTGATCGATACCTGGGCCTGGTCCCTGGTCTCGAGGCGCACTCCAATTGCCTTGACATGGGGGAGCCCACCGCTGGAGGAGCGGATCTTGCGGGCAATGCGATTGGCCGGCCTGACGTCCGACGTCGCCAGATTGACGTTGTAGGCGATCAGGAATTTGCGGGCGCCGACCGCCGTAGCTCCAGCCGTGGGGTGGAGTTGTGGACCACCGAAGTCGGGCCGGCGGGCCGTCGGTCGGGCCAACTCGGAGCGCAGACCTTCGAACTGTCCCCTCCGCACATTCTCCAGGCGGGCCCGTGCCGGTTGCCTGGCCGCGACCCCATAGAGATAGACCGGGATGCCGCAACGGCGGTAAGCCTCTTTCCCCACGGTGTGAGCAATCGACGCGCAGTCCTGCAAGGTCACGCCTCTGACCGGAACGAAAGGAACCACATCGGTGGCTCCGATGCGCGGGTGGACTCCCGAATGCCGATTGAGATCAATCAACTCAGCCGCTTTGCCCATCCCCCTTAAAGCCCCCTCGGCCACACCCGCCCTGTCGCCCACAAAGGTGATGACGGTTCGGTGGTGGTCGGGGTCCATGGTGCGGTGCAGGATCCCCACGCCGGCAACCGAGGCGATGGCGGAAAGGATGCGGTCGATCACCCGTGGATCTCTCCCCTCACTGAAATTGGGGACACATTCAACGATCGTTTTCACGGTGCACCCGGCGACCTGCTCAACTTGGGCGTTCAGGGTTGTGGGTTATGCCGAAGACCTCAGCAGGGAGGCGTATTCCTCGGGGAGGGTTTTGGGTCTGCCGTTTCGGTCCAGGACGATATGAGTGGTGCTGCCCGTAGCCACCAGAACGCCGCCGTTCTTCTTGATAATCTCGTAGCGAAAGTTCAAGGTCCGCTTCCGCAAGGATTCGATGGCGGTGCGAATCTGCAGGACCTCGTCGTAAAGGGCGGGGGAGTGGTAACGGCAGCGGGCTTCCGCCACGGCCAGGTAGGCCTGGGTGTTGGATTCCATTTCAGCGTAGGAGAATCCCCGATCCCGGCACACCTCGGAACGTCCGACCTCGAACCAGACCAGGTAGTTGGAGTAGTAGGCCACCCCCATCTGGTCCGTTTCGGCGTAGCGTACCCGAATTTCAGTGGTCACCCAACGGGTCGGGAACTGAGATGAGCGCCGGAGCCGCTCGGGCATGAGAGTCGGCATTTAACCCGTATTTCCCACCAGGTCGCTGGTGGCGTCACGAAGAGTAGTTTATCTTCAGTACCTTGATTGGCCTCATGTAAAGGGCTAATCGGTAACAGACTAGGCTGGGCATGCCCCCTGGTGAGAAATGCGGGCTGAAGCGTCCGCTTGGCGGTGGAGAGCTCTGCTTATTGGCTCCCCGAAGTGGAACCGGCGGAGGCAGCAGAGTTGTTGAACTGGTCAATGACCTCCTGAGTGATCTCTATGGCGGGATTGACGAAGGCAACCTCCTGAGAAAAGTTCACAATTAGTGAAATGTTGTTCTCCTGAGCATATTTTGCAACCACGGGTCTCAGTTGGCTGGCGATCTGGCGCACGATTTGCTGTTGCCTCTCACTGAATTCTTTTTGAGCGTCTTCCTGGTCCCGCTTCAGTTGAGTGTTCTTGGATTCGATATTCCTGTTCAGAGCCCTCTGGGCATCGGGATTCAGCGAGGCTGACTGCTCAACCAGTTGCCGCTGCAGGGTGGAGATCTCGTTGGTTTTCTGCTGTAACTCGGCCCTTTTGGCGGCCACCATTTTCTCGAACTCGGCAAAAAGCCTCTTGCCTTCGCTGGACTCACGGATCACGGCCGAGTAGTTGAGCACCGCCACCTTTCCGTTGGAACTCTGGGCGAACGCGTTTGCAGACAGGATTGATACTCCGGCCAGCAGGCTGAGGATGAATTTCTTGGTCGGCATCTTCAGTACTCCTTGACTCAAGGATTGCGGGAGAACCCCTCCCTTTCCAATATGATACACGTGCGAACGCGATTTTGGCTACAGAGGTTAGGGAAAGTACTTTCCCAGGGATGCGGGAAGTGACTTGATGATGTCGTTGTAGGTCACTG
This sequence comes from Candidatus Versatilivorator sp., assembly GCA_965207735.1. GTDB lineage: Bacteria > Acidobacteriota > Terriglobia > Versatilivoradales > Versatilivoraceae > Versatilivorator. Next base: position 511,392 of record OZ242296.1, read on the forward strand.
CCACGACCAGCAGGATCACCATGACGACACCCACCTGGGTCACCTTCTCCCGGACGCTCAAGCTGAGGTCGCGTCCAACCAGAGACTCGACCAGAATGATGGCGATGACTCCGCCGTCCAGGATGGGGATGGGCAACAAATTGACGATTCCCAGGTTGATGCTGATCACGGCGACGAACAGGATCAAATCGGAGATGCCGGACTTGGCGGCCAAGCTGGACTGTCTGGCAATCGCAATCGGACCGCCGACCATGCTCACCGGCGCCGTACCCCGAATCAGCCGATGAAGGAACTCGAATAACAGTCCTCCAAAGCGGACATTCCGCTCGATGGAAGCGTCCAGCGCCTCCAGCAGCGAGAGTTGCTTGACGGTGGTTCTGACCATGGGGGTGAGCATGACCCCGATCATCCGTCTTTGGGTGGTTTCGTCCACATAGGGGGTGACTTGGAAATTCAGCTCCCGGCCGTTGCGGAGGACGGTGATGGGAATGACGGGGTCGCGGTTACGGTCCATCGCATCCACCAGATCGAGCCCGGCCTGACTGAGCAATACACCGCCCACCTTGACTACCTGGTCTCCCGGCAGAATGCCCGCTTCGGCGGCGGGTTTGCCCGCCAGTACCTCCTGTACCCGAACCGAGGCCAGTTCGAAGGGGGCAATGCCCAGGTAGCCGGCACTATCCCGGCCTCGGGCTGCGGGCGTCAGAGTCAAGGGGAAGGTCTCTCCTTCTCGCTGGACCTGCATTTGCAGGGGGACTCCGGGACTGATGGTCACCTCCAGCAGAAACTCTTCCCAGGTGGGGTTGTGCCGAGCGCCGGCAGCGACGATACGGTCACCCGGCCTGAGATCGGCTCCAAGAGCAGGGGAGTCGGACTTGATCAGGCCCACCACCACGCCTTCCCGGGGCCAGAGGGGAACCTCGTATTGGTAGTAGAATAGTCCGGTCAGCAGGACCACCGCCAGCACACCGTTCATGACCGGGCCCATTACGGCCACAATGAATCGCTGCCACTTGGGGTGGGAAAGGAACTCTTCAATCCCCCCGGTCACGTCGTCCGGGTTTTCACCCGCCATCTTGACGTACCCGCCCAGGGGAATAGCGCAGACCTTGTAGTCCGTTTCCCCGCGGCGGAAGCCGAAAAGACGGGGACCGAATCCGACCGAAAAGGCTTCGACGCGAATCTTGAAGAACTTGGCCGCGCCAAAGTGGCCCAGTTCATGGACCACCACCACGGTCCCGAACACCACCAAGACGGCCACAACACCCCACAGGAAATCGATCATCTCAGCCTTTTGTCCGCCCGGAAAAAACCGTCGATCCCCCGCCGGGATCGGCGCTCCGGGTGTCCTAACTGAAGTCCTTTTGAATCAAGCGGCGGGTTTCTCTTCGCACGGATTCATCATACTCCAGAATTTCTGCGATCGAAGAGAATTTGCCCACCCCGTTCGCCTGCTCCATCATCTTGGCGACGATTCGGGGAATTCCGGCAAAGCTGATCTCTCTCTGCAGGAAGGCTGCTACCGCCACTTCATCGGCCGCGTTGAGCGTGCAGGGCAGGGCTCCCAATTGACGAGCAGCCCGGTAGGCTAGGCCCAGGCAGGGAAAATTCTCAGAATCGGGAAGCAGGAACTCCAACTTGGCCACTTGTCTCAGGTCCAGCCCCCGCCTGGGGCTTGGAAGGCGCCGAGGGTAATTGAGGGCATACAGGAGCGGTTGCCCCATGTCGGTGATTCCGAGCTGAGCGATCATGGAACCGTCCACGAATTCCACCAGGGAGTGGACGATGGACTGGGGATGAACCCAGACCGAGATTTGCCCGACATCGAGGTCAAAGAGCCAGCGTGCTTCCAGGACCTCCAATCCCTTGTTCATCATGGTCGCGGAGTCAACGGTGATACGGTCGCCCATTTTCCAGGTCGGATGACGCAAAGCCATCTCGGGGGTGACTTGGCTGAGTTGCTCGCTGCTGTGGCCCAAAAAGGGGCCCCCGGATGCCGTGAGGATGACTCGTGCGACTTCGCTGGCATGGCCGCAACGCAGACACTGGTGGATCGCGTTGTGTTCGCTGTCGACGGGGATGAGCTGCACCCCGTTGCGGCGGGCCAGTTCCGTAACCAGTTCTCCCGCAACCACCAGCACTTCCTTGTTAGCCAAGGCGATCTGCTTGCCGCTTTCGATGGCCCGGCAGGTGGGAGCCAGTCCGGCGACTCCTACGATAGAGCTCACCACCAAGTCGGTTTCGGGGTGGGTAGCCACGCGCAGCAGGCCTTCCTCCCCAACCACGATCTCGGGCCGGGAGGACGGAGCCAGGTGTCCCAGCTTTTGGGCCAGTTCCGTTAAGGCTTCCCGGGTGGACACGGATACCAGCTCGGGGTGGAACCTGCCAACCTGATCGGCCAGCTCGGTCGTGTTGCGGCCGGCAGCCAGGGCGACTACTCTAAACTCACTGGGCAGCTCTTCCACCACCTGCAGGCAGTTTCGGCCCACGGAACCGGTTGACCCTAGCAAGGATATTGTTTTCATGACCTTGAGAGTTGCGGACTAGCTTGCATTTCTCACCTGGGGGCATGCCCAGCGCAGTTTGTTACCCGCAAGCCCTTACCATGGAGCCGATCAAGGTAGTGAAGATAAACTACTTTTCGTCTTGGCACCAGCGACTTGGTGAGAAATGCGGACTAGGCCCCTTCAAACAGGTTCAAGTAGAAATACAGCAATGGGGACGCGAACAAGACTCCGTCGATACGATCCAGCATTCCACCGTGGCCGGGGAGGAGGTTGGACGATTCCTTGCTCCGGGAGCCCCGCTTGATGGCCGACTCGGCCAAATCTCCCACTTGGCCGGCGACCCCCAGGGACCAGCAGAGCAGAAAGCGGGGAATCAGAGGGAACTGGGGAATGAGAACTTGGCCCACCAGGGCCGCCAGGCTGTTTCCCAACACGGCGCCGACGGCTCCCTCCCAGGTCTTTCCGGGACTGATTCTGGGAGCCAGCGGGTGCTTCCCCAGCAGGCCGCCGATGTAGTAGGCGGCCGTGTCCCCCAGCCAGATGGTCAGCAAGAGAAACAGTATCCACTCCGGCCCGTCACCTTGGGGGCGGTTGTGGATGGCCACAAGGAAGCCCAGAGTGGTGGAGATATAGACCAGGCCCAGCAGGGTCACTCCGCAGGTTGACAGCGTTTCCTGCAGCTTGCGCCCTGGTCGAAGAGTCAGCACAAGGCAGGTCATCGTCGCCAGGACCAACAACCAGAAAACGGCCGAGTGGTCGGCGGGAGAGTAATAGAAGCTCCCGACCAGCAGAAGCGAAAAAGCATGGGCGGCCCCTCGGAAACCGCGGATGCCGGAGCTTCTGGACAGCCGAAAGAACTCCTCCAGAGCAACGGCCGCGCCCCCTGCAACAACTGCCAGGAAACACCAGGACGGCAGGAAACCGACCACGCCGATCAGCGGGGGAACCAGCACAACGGCTGTCAGCCAGCGTTTCATTGATTCGCCAAGCCTCCATAGCGTCGCTCCCGGGACTGATAGGAAAGTACAGCCTCGAAAAAATCCTTCCGTCGAAAATCGGGCCAAAGGGTAGTGGTCACCCAGATTTCGGAATAGGCAATCTGCCACAGCAGGAAGTTGCTGATTCGCAGTTCCCCACTGGTCCGAATCAGCAGGTCCGGATCCGGCTGGCCGGCGGTATAAAGGCACTGGGCAATCGACTCTTCGTCGATGGCCGCCTCATTCTGTCCTCCGTTCCGGCGTTGCCGCCACAGCGCGTTGAAGGCGTCGACCAACTCCGCCCGCCCGCCGTAGTTGAGCGCTACGTTGAAGCGCAGGCCGCTGTTGCCGGAAGTCTTCTCCCTGGCCCATTCGAGCTCCCGCTGAATGGAGCGGTCCAATTCCTGAGTGCGCCCCAAAGTGCCAAAACGGATGTCATTGGCCATCAAATTGGCAATTTCCTTGTTCAGGTACTCTTTGAGCAAACTCATCAAGGTGGCGATCTCGCTTCGGGGGCGCTTCCAGTTCTCAATGGAGAACGCGTACAGGGTCAGGATTCGTAGCTTGAGACGAGCCGCGGTCTCCAGCGTCTCTCTCACCGAGGCAATGCCGGCCCGGTGCCCGGCCACCCGAGGTAAGAGGCGTTGTTGGGCCCAGCGGCCGTTTCCATCCATGATGATGGCCACATGCTGAGGAATGCTGTCGAGGTCCAACTGCTCGAACAGCCGGCGGTCTTCTTCGTCTTTTCCCCAGTGGGGAGCGAAATTTCGTTGAATTTCGCGGCTGTTTCCTGACATGGGCCTCATCCCGTATGGACTGCGGTCGAGCGAGCCGTTGAGATATGCGGGCTATGATCAGGGCAATGCCCTGGCCGCGGGGTTTCCGATTCCAGCCCGGGGTGACGGGGAGCCGGCCTGGAGAATCCGCGCCTCTTGACCTTGCGGGCTAGGGCCATCCCGCATTTCTCACCACGGGCTGAACTCACGAGGCGAGTTCAGGTATGGTACTACCTTCAGGGGAGCATTTGCGCGTTGAAGGGAAAAAGACAAGCCAGGACGCGCCCCGCACCGCATGTAAGTGCAAACCATCACAATAGCACCAACAAACTGTTGAAAACAAACGGTCTTTACAGGCTGTACCAGCGTCTCGGTGAGAGGTGCGGGTTTAGTAAAAGACCCGGACCAGGAAAAGCCCTTTGGCTGGAGCGGTCGGGCCGGCTCTGGAACGGTTTTTCGATTCCAGTATGGCAGGGATGGCTTCCACCGGGAGCTTGCCCCTGCCTACTTCCAAAAAGGTGCCGACCAGGTTCCTGACCATGTGGTGCAGAAACCCGTCAGCACAGACGTTATATTCCAGAAGTTTTCGCCGGGTGTCAAACACAAAAAGGGAGGAGGTAACCCGGCGGATCTTGCACTTCGCTTGGCTGTCGGCGTCGCAAAAGGCGCTGAAGTCTTGCCTTCCCACCACCAATTCGGCGGCCCGATTCAACTTCTCATAGTCGAGACTTCGGTAGAAGTGATGGACATAGGGGTATTCGAAGGGAGGGCACCAGGGCGTGTTCAAGATTCGATATCGATAGTGTTTGGTTCGGGCGTGGCGGCGGGCGTGGAAATCGGCCGCGACCTGCTCAATTCCGGTAATACGAATCGTTGCCGGAAGCCGGGAGTTCAAGGCCTTCCAGAGACTGGACGATTCCATGTGCGAGGTCGTATGGAAATGACAGACCTGGGCCAGAGCATGAGTTCCGGCGTCGGTTCTTCCCGAGCCGCAGACATGGACCGGCTCCCGCACGATGCTCTCCAGCGTCCGGGTCAGTTCTCCCTGGATGGTTCGGAGTCGGGGCTGGATCTGCCATCCGTGATAGCCGGTCCCATCGTACTGGACCTCCAGCCGCAGGTTTCGCGGACGCGACCGCGGGCCTTGCGAAGAGTCATGACGGCCTGGAGAGGGGGCAGGGTCGGAAAGCATCTCTATCTAGTTTCGCACCGGGCTTGACCGGCCCCGCGGGTCAGGTGCGGCTGCCCGGTTTGCGGGGTTTGGAACCGGATTCGCAAAGCGGACACTCTTCAGGAGGGAAGGTAGGAATATTCAGGCTCCATAGGCAGTGGTGGATCACACCCGGAAGTGCCTGCCCGCCACTTCGATCGACAATAGAGGCCACGCCGACTGGGATGGCTCCGTGGTCTTCCACCAGAGCCATCGTTTCCCGGGTCGATCCTCCGGTGGTGACGACGTCGTCGACGATGAGAGCCTTCTCTCCCTTACGGATCCGGAAGCCGCGCCGAAGCCTCATGACATCACCCTGGCGTTCCGCGAAGACTGCCCGGCGACCGAGGCTTCGGCCGAGCTCGTGTCCGATGATGATGGCGCCCATGGCCGGGGAAACGACCAGGTCGGGTTTTTCCGGGCCCATGAGGGCAGTCAGTCGGTCCGCACACCACTCGGCGTGCCTGGGCCACTGCAGGACCTTGGCGCATTGGAGGTATTGAGGACTGTGAAGTCCCGAACTGAGCAGGAAGTGTCCTTCCATGAAGGCTCCGGTATCGGTGAAGATCTTCCGGATGTGGTCTGAATTGGACATGGGCGGATTTGACGGGTCTGAAGGCAGGGATGGTAGCACCGGGCATTCGGTAAATCAATTGAGGCAGCCGGGCGGTGTCAGACCGGCTGCAGGATGAGCTCCCCGGTTTGGAATTGTTGAAACCAACCCGGAAGGGAACACGTTTTTCAATACCGTGCTGCACATCATGGATACCTACGGCTGACCACTCAGAGAAGGAGCTGTTAATGCCTCGAACTCAACACTTCATTTACGCCTTGTCCAGGGGATTGCTGCCCGTGTTGCTCGGGTTGGGCATTCTGACGGCCCCGACGGCCACGCTGGGCCAGTCGGTGTTTCCGCTTCCCGGCTGGTTCAAGGACAATATCGTTCGCCCCCCCATCCCGGAACGCCAAGGGAAGACCTCGGACTTTTTGAGCGGTCTGATGCAGCGGGACCAGGTGGGATTGACCGAAGCCGACGCCGTTCAGATGGTTCTGGAGAGCAATCTGGACGTGGTGGTGGAGCGCTTCGATCCCCGCATGTCCGAGTACGAGATCGACATGGCCTACCGGCTCTTCGATCCGACCCTTTCGATGACGATGGGTGCGAACAGAGATACGCGGCCGTTGACCAGCACGTTTCTGACCGGAACCGAGACCCAGACCAGCTTGTCCCATTCCGTCAACGTGGGAGTGAGCAAGCTCTTCGAGACCGGGACGCTCTTCGGAGTGGACTACACCAGCCAACGCGTCTCCGACAACAACCTGAGGAACTTTCTCAATCCCTACTGGCGGGCCTCCCTGACCGCATCCGTCAGCCAGCCGCTGCTCAGGAACTTCGGTCTCCTACCCAATACCCGCCTGATCAAAATCGCCCGCAACAACAAGGACATCAGTCAGCATCTCTTCGAGCAGCAGGTCGTGCAACTGGTCAATCAAGTCCAGAACCTGTACTGGGACCTAGTCTTTGCCGGTAAGGACGTGGAGGTCAGGAGAAAGTCCCTGGACCTGGCCGTCAAAACCAACGAAGATAACAAGCGGATGGCCGAGATCGGAACCCTGGCGCCGATCGAAGTGGTTCAGTCGGAGGCCGAGATCGCCAACCGCAGGGAGGCGTTGATCCGGGCGGAGTACTCGCTGGCGCAAATGGAGGATCAGATGAAAAAGCTGATCTCCTCCCTGGGGGACCCCGGCAGGGTGGCAGTGAGGATCGTGCCTTTGGATTCCCTGGCCACCATGGACGATTTCAGGGACTTCGACCTGGTGCAGGCAGTGAGTTACGCCATCGAGCAGCGACCGGAGATCAAGCAGCAGCGCAAGCGGATCGACAACTCGGGCATAGACCTGAAGTATTTCCGCAACCAGCTCCTTCCCGATGTTCGCTTCAACGTCAGCTACGGAACGGCGGCTCTGGAAGGAGTCAGCAGAGTATTCGAGGGGGGCGGGTTCGGTGGGTTGCCGTTTTTTGGGGGAACGCCTGTGGTTGCCGGCACCACCGGGTTGGGAGATGCCTTCAACCGGCTGCTGGGCTCGGATTTTCCCACCTATGGGGCTTCGGTCTCGGTTGAGATTCCCTTGAGCAATCGGTCCCGGCGTGCGGACTATGCGAGAGCCAGCGTGGCCCGGCGTCAATCGCAAAAGAGGCTTCGCGCCCTGGAGCAGCAGATTGCCCTGGAGGTGCGCAATGCCCACACCCAACTGGAAATGAACCGCGCCCGCATTGAAGCCACCCAAAAGGCTCGGGAGTTGGCAGAGCGGAACCTGGAGGCGGAGCAGAAGAAATTCCAGCTCGGCACCTCCCAGATTCGATTCGTGTTGGAGGAACAGGTGCGGCTTGCCGAAGCCCAGACCAATGAAGTCAACGCCCAGGTGAGCTTCACCAAGGCCAAGAGAGATCTGGACAGGGCCATGGGTAAGACGCTCGAGCTTCAGAACATCAGGGTCGGAGATGCGATTGCCGGAAATTTGGCTCCAAAGGGCTTGGGAAGGGAGGCCGGGGGAAGCTGAAAGGCAGTGGAGAGTGGAGAGTGGAGAGTTGTCAGTGGAGGGTTTCGGGAGCGGCCAAGCGCCTTGTGAGGTGGTTGCATCCCCTAAGCGGCTACGCCAAGATCAACAAGATGCTTGACGTGTCGATTCATTCAGTCTCCACCTACCTTGTTCCCGATTGGCCATAAAGACTCGTTGTTTCACTCTCGTATGATCCGCCTGGCAAGGCGGGAACCCGGCCAACGACTAAAAACTAGACACTAATCACTCTCCACTGCCTTGAAGATTTCGGCCACCGTCATCACGCTCAACGAGGAAAGGCATCTTGGGCGCTGTCTGGAATCGGTTCGTGGCGTCGCCGACGAAATGATCGTGGTGGATGCCGGTAGCCAGGATCAGACCTGCGCCATTGCTGCTCGATGGGGCGCCCGTGTCATCGAGCGCAATTGGACCAACTACTCCGACCAGAAAAACTTTGCGGCCGCACAAGCCTCCCATGAATGGATCCTCAGCCTGGACGCCGATGAGTGCCTCGGCAAACCGCTTAGACAGCAACTGCTGGAGCTGAAGACCCATCCGAAGCCGGCCAACGCCTACGAGTTTCCAAGGAGAACCTGCTACCTCGGTCGCTGGATTCGCCATTGCGGCTGGTATCCCGACCGCAAGCCGCGTCTGTATCGGCGCCAGCACGGGCAATGGGTCGGTGAATTCGTCCATGAGCATCTTTCCTGCGACGGCCCCGTGGCCCGCCTGCAGGGCGACCTTCTTCACTACACCTGCGATTCTGTTTCCGACCATGCCCGTCGGGTGGGGAACTACACCAGTCTGGCGGCTCGGGATCTCCAGGCCAGAGGAATAAGGAGCGGTCCCCTCAAGATCCTGGGTTCGCCTGTCGCCGCCTTCTTGAGCAGCTATTGCTTCAAAGCCGGCTTTTTGGACGGATTGCAAGGCCTGTTGATTTCGGTCTTTGCCGCCTACTACAACTTCCTCAAGTACTCCAAGCTCTGGGACCTGCAGCGGTCCCCGGCGCCCGGCCAAGCGCCCGGAGCGGAACCCGCGGACACCTGGGAAAGCCTCCCGCCGAAAGGCCGCAAGGATTGAACGGGCGCGTGTTGCAGTTCCGGGGCTTCAGGGCAGGCGAGGATCTCCGAATGAGGGGACCGGTTCATTCACCATGAGGATCCTTCACCTGGATTCGGGACCCACTTGGCGGGGTGGCCAGCAGCAACTGCATCACCTGATGGGAGGGCTGAGAAGAGAGGGGATTCAGCAATTCCTGGCCGCACGCAGGGGAGGTCCTCTGGCGACCCGTGCTGCCGAACTGGAGGTGCCGGTTCGGGGACTGTCCCTGTCCTCCGAGTGGGACCTCGTCTCACTGGCGGGCCTGGCCAGGCTGGTTGGCCGTTTCCGACCGCATCTGATTCACGCTCATGATTCTCGGACACTGGGTCTGGCCGTTTGGCTGAAGACGTTCGGTTGGAGAGGCGGAGTTGTGGCTGCCCGCCGGGTTGCCTTCAGCATCCGCCCCAACCCCTGGTGGAAGTTCAAATATGCCCGACAGACCAGCCGGATCATTGCCGTTTCCCGCTACGTCCGTGATTTGCTCATTCAGGAGGGTCTGGATGGGCGCCGGGTGGAAGTTGTATACGATGGCGTGGACACCGGGCGGGCGCTGCCGGAGCGAAGGTCCGAAACGCGGAGACGCCTGGGCTCGGCCGGCGCCGAGTTTCTTATCGGATGCGTCGGTCACTTGACTCCGGAGAAGGGTCATGCGTTTCTGATCCGAGGGTTTTCAGAGATCCTGAAGACCCATCCCGACTCCCGGCTTGCCGTTGTTGGAGAGGGACCCCTCCGAGCGGATCTGGAACTGTTGATCCGGGAGCTGGACCTCCAGGGTCGCGTCGTTCTGACGGGATTTGTCTCCGACCTGGATGACTTGCTGCCGGGATTCGATCTGTTGGTGCATCCGTCTCTGGCGGAGGGTCTGGGATCGGTGCTTCTGCAGGCCATGTCCCACCAGGTTCCCCTTTGCGCCAGCCGCACCGGCGGGATACCCGAGGCGGTCATCGATGGAGAGACCGGGTTCCTGTTTTCACCGGGCGATCCGGAGGCCTTGGCGCGGTCGGTGTTGCGAGCCAGAAGCAATCCTGACCAGGCGCGTCGGCAGGCTGCGCAGGCGTTCGCCAGGGTGCGGTCGGATTTTTCGGTGGAGCGGATGGTGGCGGAAACCTGTCGGGTTTACTCCAATATTCTCAACAGTTAGATCCCGTTGATTCATCTATGTCATTAATGGAATGGGTTTTCATCTCCCTGGGTCTGAAGATCGGCAGCTTTCTGAACGTTTGTATTGTCAGAATACCCCGCCAGCAATCCATCGTGTCGCCCAGGTCTTCCTGTACACACTGTGGCCAGGCCGTGAAGCCTTATGACAACATCCCTCTGATCAGCTTCCTGCTGCTGCGCGGAAAGTGTCGGTCTTGCAAGGGAACCATCTCCTGGCAGTATCCGGTGGTAGAGGCACTGACGACAGCCATCTACTGGGGCACCTTTGTCAGTTACGGGCTCCAGTGGAAGACGGCGGTGCTGCTGGTCTTTTTTTCGGCACTGATCGTGCTGGTTTTCATAGACCTGAACCATCGCCTTCTGCCGGACGTCATCACCCTGCCCGGGATTGCGCTCGGGATCGTCCTGAGCCTGCTGGTCGGGATCGAGGACGAGGCTGGAACCGCTCTGGTACAGTTGGCAGGGTTGACGGATTCCAGCGGCCGCTGGGGCTGGCTGGCGGGTTCGCTGTTGGGAGCGGTTGTCTGCGGCGGATTTCTCTGGCTGGTCGGAGCCGTCTACTTCAGGCTGAAAAAGGTTGAGGGACTGGGGGGCGGCGATCTGAAGCTGATGGGCATGGTGGGGGCCTTTCTGGGGGTGAAGCTGGGTCTGTTGACCATCATGCTGGGGTCCCTGCTGGGAGTTCTGATCGGCTTGGGCTACATCAAGATGACCGGCAAGGACTACCGCTATCCGCTTCCCTTCGGATCCTTTCTCGGAATGGCAGCCATCGGCGTAGCCCTTTGGGGGCAGCAACTGGTCTCCTGGTATCTCGGGATCACCGGAAGGCTTTGAACTCGCAATTGACTCACTTGAGCTTGGTGAGTTGCCGGTAGGAGAGCCGGGCATGCCGGAGGGCCTGAAACTGGGCTGACACGATCCGGGAGAAGTAGTGGATTCGGGTGCTTTCTCCCTTGATAACCGAGGGAGCGCCTCCCTTTTTCGGATGTGAAATGACCGCTCCCCGGATGCTGATCCCGGTTCCCGAACCCACCGGGTATCCCTCGAACCTCAACCGGCCGTTGGCAATGATCACTCCCTCGTAACGGAACGAGCCCCTGACCGTCAGGTCTCCGTTGACAACCAGGAATCCCTGTCCTTGGGAATTCCCCGACACCCTCAGGTCCCCGTCGGCGAATGTCGGGACCCTGCGGTCCCTACCGGTTCCACCGAGCCGCAGGTTGGTTCCCGAGTAGATGCCCGAGGAAACGGTAACAGCCGAGTCCACCCTTTGAATGGGGATAGACACCGGAGGTTCAAACAACGCTGTCAGAGCGGCGATGTTGTGGCTTGAGGATGAGGATGAGAGGATGGCGGGTGCACCGCGGACCGCGCTTGCATTCCCGAAGACTCCGTCCCGGGTGTCGATTCCGGCCAGGTCGCTCCTGCCGTTTCCGTCGTTCCCGATGATTTTGACGGCACCCAGCAGCCGCACTCCGGTCTTGTTGTAGAGCGCGGCCGAAAAGGGAGGCATCGGAGGCCGGGCCAACTCGGTGCGCACCATCTGCCTGGAACCGGAGGGGTCGGTAGCCATCCCCGTCAACAGGTAGACCGGCGAACCGTAGTGACCGGCCCGCGACCCCGCGAATTGAAACGCTTTCAACCCCGGGGCGCTGTTGTCATAGCCGTAGGCAACCACCTCGCTGTTGTTCCGCGAATCGCCATCGAGTTCATAGCCCGCCCGCTCTTCGGTCTTCCGGCAGATCCGGACCCAGGCAAATCCCACGCCGGCCAGGTTGGAATCGATGAATCGGGCCGAGGTCATCCCATGGGTGCCGTAGGAGGGGTCAAAGTAGGGATTGGTGCCGGCGTTGCCGGCGGTAGGATCGACGGTGCTGTCCCGGCGGAGATAGACTGCTTCGTGCTCGGCTACCGGCAGGGTCTCCGGGAGCCTGGAGCGGCCCTCCTCCACCGCCGACTCGGCGAGATAGCGGTTGACCAGGCGGGAGCGCAAATTGTAGTTGATCAGGGTTTCAGTGGTGGTGACAAAGGTCGCGGTCAATCCGACAAGAGTCAGGATGGCAAGGGCCATCAGGGCGGCTACCAGCACCATACCGCCTTCCGGCCGGCCGGAGGGTCCTGACCGAAGCGCTTTTCCGTCAATCATCGGCTTCATAGGTTGAATGGCTTTACGCGAACCGACCGACTGACGGTCCGATGGTGGCCGGAGGGCAGATCGGAGGCCCGACTGCGAAGGGTGAGGTCAATTCGGACACTGGCCGCCTCGGCCGCCCTTGAGGTGACGTTCCCGGAAGCGTCGAAATAAGAGAAACGGCAGCTTTCAACCAGGCGGGAGAGCATTTGGGCGGGACCGCCGGGCAGGGTCCCGGCATCGCCTATGGGTCCGGCCCTGCGAGTCAGAGTGAACGGGGGCGTTGCACCCGACACCGCGTACTCGACGTAATCCACTTGGTTGTCGGTGTTGATGTCTCCGGTGAACACCAGCCTGTCGGAGCGGCTCTCGGCCAGGATTCCCCTGGATACCAGGTTCAACTTTGCGGAAGATCGCAGATAGTGGCCGTCATAGGCGTTGGGAGGCGGAAAGCCGGCCCGACCCAACTCCTTGACCATGAGGGTCAGGGTGTCTCGGAGTTGCCGATGAATCTCCGATTCCTGTCGTCCGCGCATGGAAACTCTGCCTCCCTCCAGCAGAGTTGAGAGAACCGCTCCCAGGATGGCGCTGACCAGTCCCAGGACAATGATCAACTCGAGCAGGGAAAATCCCCGGGCATTGGCTGGTGTATGGGCCATGGGGCGCCGATTACAGTCCCAACGCGGGAGCGGTGTAAAGCCTTACGATTCGCATGTTGACCGGGTGGAAGGAGGAGCGGCCGCCGATCTTGCGGGTGGCGCCGGTGATTACTTTGCGACCATCGAAAGTCCGGACGTGCCAGCGGGTTTCGAACTCGATTCCAGTCGGGCTGAACGAGTGAAGCCTCACCGTGGTGGTCCTGGCGTGGGAGGGAGAAGAGGGAGCCGAGAAGTCGATTTCGTGGTCCGGGGTCAGCGATTCGGTTGAATCGGCCAGCCCGGCATGATTCAGCGGCAAGGACTTCAACTCCTCCAGAGTGGACTGCGTCATTCGGAGGGCAGTCGCCTCCAGTGTGGAGCTAAAATGGCTGGACAGGGCCAACAGCAGCAGGGAGGCTGTCGCGAGCAGGCCTACGGTCAGGACTGCCGAGGCAATCAGCAGTTCCAGCAAAGTGAAGCCGCTCTCGCGCGGTCGACCCGATACCCTCCGGCGAGGGAACCGTTCCAGTGACCCCCGGCCTGTATTTGGGTGCCATAAGACGTGAGCTGCGTTCACTAAGGTCTCAAACGTTCCTGTCCGCCGGACCCATGATAAGGCAAGCGGCCGGATTGTCAATACCACTGGAAGCATTTGCTGGGCGTTGGGGAAGACATTGTTTCATCTTACTGATAATAAGGGCATTAGTGTCTTGGAAACCGTGGTGGTGGCGGGCTTGATCCTGATTCTGCTGGGGCTTGCGCTTCCCGGTCTCAGCCGCTATTGGGAGGCCAATCGGTTGAATTCGGCGGTTCAGACGATGCTTTCCAATCTGGACCGGGGCCGGTATCGGGCCATCGCCAGGAACCGGGAGGTGGTGGTGCGATTCCAGCCGAAACAGCGGTCCTACCTCCTGTTCGAGGACCTGGACGGCAATGGCCTGCGGGGGCCGTCGGAACCGTTGCTGGGAGCCTATTCGCTGCCGAACCAGGTCAACTTCGACACCTCCGGGCTGAGCGGCCCTCCCGCCGCCACGACTCCCCGGCCGCTGGCGGATCCCGTCACCTTCGGAGGGGATCGGTTCACCTTCAATCCCGAGGGTTATTGCAACAAGATGGGTACCGTTTACCTGCAGAACGCCTCCGGCGACGCCGCGGCCATCTCCTGCTCCCTGCCCGGAGTCGGGCGCCTGCGCCGCTATGGATGGCATCGAGCCAAGGGGGTCTGGGAATGAGCCTATGTAAGCAGCTTGGTGATGACCTTGCCGCCGACGTCGGTCAACCGGGCGTCCCGCCCTCGGAACTTGAAGGTCAGCTTGGTGTGGTCGATTCCCAGCAGGTGCAGGATAGTGGCCTGAACGTCGTGCACGTGAACGACGTCCTCGACCGGTGAAAAGCCGATTTCGTCGGTCTTGCCGATTGTCTGTCCGGGCTTGGTCCCGCCGCCCGCAAACCACATGGTGAAGGCATCGATGTGGTGGTTGCGACCGATGGTGTCGCGTACTTCTCCCATCGGAGTCCGACCGAACTCGCCGCCCCATATCACCAACGTCTCGTCCAACAAGCCTCGCTGCTTCAAATCGCGAATCAGCGCGGCGATGGGTCGGTCGACATCCAGGCACACCTTGTCGAGACCGTTGTCCAGGTCGGCGCCGGCTCCCCCGTGATGATCCCAGTCCGTGTGGTAAAGCTGGACGAAACGCACGCCCCGCTCGACCAGTCGGCGCGCCAGAATGCAATTGTTGGCGAACGACTTGGCGCCGGGTTCGGCCCCATACATTTGGAGCGTGGCTTGCGGCTCGGTGGAGAAGTCAATCAGTTCGGGACCGCTGACTTGCATGCGGTGAGCCATCTCGTACGCTGAGATCCTGGTGGAAATCTCCGGGTCTCCGACCTGCCGAAGCCGCATGCGGTTCAGGTCGAGGATGGCATCGATGGTCGCCTGTTGTTGTGCCGGACGGAAACCCGGGGGATTCGACAGATTCAGGATCGGGTCCCCTCCGCTCCGGAAGGGCACCCCCTGATGGGCCGTCGGAAGGAATCCGCTGGACCAGTTCAGCGCCCCGCCACGCGGACCTCGCCGGCCCGACTGCAACACCACGAATCCCGGCAGGTCCTTGGATTCGCTACCGATGCCGTAGCTGATCCAGGAACCCATGCTGGGACGCCCGAAGATCGGAGTGCCGGTATTCATCATCACCTTGGCCGGCGCATGGTTGAAGTTGTCGGTGTGGACCGATTGGAGGAACGCCAGGTCGTCGACCACTCCCGCCGTGTGCGGGAGGCATTCCGACACCCATGCACCCGACTGGCCGTAGCGCTTGAAGGTCCGTTTGGCGCCCAGCAGCTTGGGTGGATCCTTGGCGAAGCTTTCCATGAAGGCGAAGCGCTTGCCTTGCATCCAGGAGGGGGGAATGGGTTTGCCGTTCAACTTCTGCAGTTCGGGTTTGGGTTCCCACAACTCGAACTGGCTGGGGCCGCCGGCCATGAAGAGGTAGATGACGTTCTTGGCTTTCGGTGCGACATGCAGCTTTTCGAGGGCGGGTCCGTTCCTTGTCGAACCGTACAGCGAATCACCCACGAAGAGGGCAGTCAACGCCGTCTTGCCGAGACCCAAGCCGCATTGCTCGAAGAAATGACGGCGCGTGATGGTGTGCAGGACTCGCTCTTCCAGCTCTTTGGAATGCATCATGGCCTCGTTATGAACTCGTCCAGGTTGAGCAGGACGCGGGAAGCAGCCACCCAGGGGGCCAGCAAGGGCGCTTCGTGGCTCCCCGTGGCTTCGCCGGTGACCTGGTGGGCCTCTGCGGGGCGAGCGCCAAAGTCGTCGCGCATGTGTGTCAGCAGCGATTGCAGCCGTGCCTCCTCTTCCGGTTCCGGGGGCCTGGCCAAAGAGCGCTCAAAAGCGTACCGGATACGCTGGGACCGGGTTGGGCCTCCCCGTGCGACCGTCACCCGGGCAAAGGCTCGGGAAAACTCTGTCTGGGTCTGGTCGTTGAGAAGAGTCAATGCCTGCAGTGGTGTATTGGAGCGGTTGCGGCGCGTCTCCGCAGACTGAGCGTTGGGGGCGTCGAACGTGGTCAAGCCTGGATAAGCAGCCGAGCGACGGAAGAAGGTGTACATGCCGCGGCGATAGCGGTCGGGTCCCTCTTCGGCTTTCCATTTGCGGTTGACTTGGGTGAACTGACCCGACCCTTCGGGCTGCGGCGGGAAAACGCTCGGCCCTCCCAGGGTGGAGACCAGCAGGCCGGACGCGGCCAGCGATGCATCCCGGATAATCTCGGCCTCCAGGCGCAGCCGGTTCTGCCGGGCCAGAAGCCGGTTTCCCGGGTCGACCTCCGACAGCTCGGGCCGTGCCGCCGATGTCTGGCGGTAGGTCGCCGAGGTGACGATCAGGCGATGCATCGCCTTCATGCTCCAGTCCCGGCCGACAAATTCCGAGGCCAGCCAGTCCAGCAACCGCGGATGGCTGGGCGGCGTTCCCTGCGACCCGAAGTCGGCCTCGGTTTCGACCAGCCCCAAACCGAAGTAGCGTTGCCACATGCGGTTGACCGTAACCCTGGCCGTCAGGGGATGGTCCGGTGACACCAGCCAGCCGGCCAGATCGAGGCGGTTGAGTTTCCGGCCGTCGGGCAGATTCGGAAGAACGGCGGGAGTGCCCGGGCGAACCGACTCTCC
This sequence comes from Candidatus Versatilivorator sp., assembly GCA_965207735.1. Taxonomy (GTDB): domain Bacteria; phylum Acidobacteriota; class Terriglobia; order Versatilivoradales; family Versatilivoraceae; genus Versatilivorator. Next base: position 528,130 of record OZ242296.1, read on the forward strand.
TCTCTGGGTAAAGTCACCGGACAGGTGGATATAGGCGGTGCGCGGTTCCGGCAACTCGCGCATGATCAGGGCCGCATCCAGTGTGGGTTCGGCCTCTTGAAGGGCTCGCAATCCCTCCCGGCGCGCCTGCCAGGCAGGGTCCTGTGCAAAAAAGAAAAGGTCCAGCACGCGCCTTTGGTAAATGTTTCGCCGGTCCCGCGCAATCTTGAGGGATTCCCGGATTTGCGGCGCAATCGAAGCCCGCTCCTCCCGGGGAAGTCCTTCTTCCCAGTTGGCCAGTGTATCTTCCAGCTTGGTCTGGTAGGCTTGCAGCTCCTTTTCCAGGATCGATCTCTGCTGTCGGATCGCTTCCCGTCGTGCGAAGTCTTCGGGCTTCCCGAACTCGAGCATCGGGTCCAGTTTGCGCTGGTTCTTTTGCTCGAGGGAGACTTCACCCCCCAGTTCGTCGATGTTGTTGAAGAAGGCGTAGAGTCGGTAGAAATCCTTCTGTGAGATCGGGTCGAACTTGTGATCGTGGCAGCGGGCGCACCCCACCGTCAGTCCCAGGAATGCCTCACCGGTGGTGCTGACCCGGTCCACCACGGCTTCCACGCGGTATTGCTCGAAGTCGATGCCGCCCTCTTCGTTGATCATGGTGTTGCGGTGAAATCCCGTGGCGACCAGTTGATCCCTGGTTGGATTGGGAAGGAGGTCACCGGCGAGCTGCTCCGTCACGAAGCGGTCAAAGGGCATGTCCTCGTTGAGCGCGTTGATGACCCAATCGCGGTATTTCCACATGGGACGGTTACCGTCGCTGGAATAACCGTTGGAGTCGGCATAGCGAGCGATGTCGAGCCAATGGCGTCCCCAACGCTCCCCGTAATGGGGGGAATCCAGCAAGCGATTCACCAGGCGCTCGTAGGCGCCGGGCCTGGTATCGGCCAGGAACTCGGCAATTTGCCGGGGAGTTGGAGGCAGGCCGATCAGATCGAGGCTGACGCGGCGTATGAGCGTCCGCCGGCCGGCCTCGGGGGAAGGTGAAATTCCAGCGTTTTCCAGCCGAGCCAGGACGAAGCGGTCGATGGGGCTGCGCACCCATTGCCGGTTCTTCACCGGGGGGGGCTCAGCCTGTCTCGGCGGTTGAAAGGCCCAATGGGAAGGCCCGGCGCGCGGGGTATCTTCTGCGGCCTCCACGCCCCAGGGAGCGCCGGCCCGGACCCACTGGGTCAACACCGCCACCTCGCGACTCTGCATCGGTCCGGCCGGCGGCATCTTCAGCTCGCCCGTTCGTTGGACGGCCTGAATCAGCAGGCTTCTTGAGGGTTCCCCGGGGATTACGGCAGAGCCACGCCCGCCACCCAGCAGCGCCGACTCGCGGGACTCCAGGGAGAGACCGCTCATTCTGGCCTGGTTGTTGTGACAGCCCAGGCAATGCTTGGCGAGCAGCGGTCGCACATTCTCCTCAAAGAACCGCCGTTCCTCGAGGCTCGATTGAGCGACCGCGAACTGGGCTGCCGCCAACCACAGCACCGCCGGTGCGATTCGAAACAGCATCGATCGTGGTGGCTTGTCCAATGTCATTGAATCTCGCAGGAGCGCATTATACACCCGACCTGCATGGTCAAGCCGCCGGCTTCCCGTTCTTGACTCCCCAGTGCAGCGCGGCAATCCCGCCGCTGAGATTGCGGAAGGAGACCTCGGCAAAGCCCGCCTCCGTCAGCAGGCGGCAAAGTTGGGCTTGATCGGGAAACTCCTGCACCGAGTCGTGCAGATATCGGTATGCGGTACCGTGGCCGGAGACCCCCTTGCCAATCCTGGGCAGAATCCTCAGGAAGTAAAACTGGAAGAGGCATTTGAAAACCGGATGGGAGGGTTGTGAGAATTCCAGAACCACGACCCGTCCTTTAGGCTTCAGCACTCGCCACATCTCTCCCAGTCCGTCAGCCCAGTTTTCCAGGTTGCGCAGTCCGAACGCCACCGCCAGCCCGTCAAAGGTGTCGGCTGGGAAGGGCAGCCGCAGGGCATCGGCTTCCAACAGTTGGACGCGGCGCTGCAGGCGTCTGCTGGCGAGCTTCTGCCGGCCCAGCTTCAGCATGGGATGGCTGAAGTCCGAACCCACGATGCGGGCGCATCCCCGTTTCACCATTTCCAGAAGCAGGTCCCCAGTGCCGCAACAGAGATCCAGGCACAGGGCCCGGCGATCCTCCAGCGGGTCGGCCAGCAGGGAGGCGGCCTGGCGACGCCAGCGGCGGTCCACGTTGAGAGACAGCAGGTGGTTCAGCAGATCGTAGCGGGGGGCGATCAAGGAGAACATCTCGCGGATCTGACTGGCCTGTGGACTCAACATGGGCGGCGGGACTGACGCAGGTACTCACGCACGACGGCTTCCACGACTCCGGGTGGAGTGTCCTCCACGATCTCGACTTCGCCGATGCGGCGAGGGAGCACGAATCGAAGACGGTGGTCGGTAAATTTCTTGTCGGAGCGCATATGGTGGAGGATCGACTTCCAGGTGAGGTTTCCCGGCGGGGGGAGTGGAGAGAGCCGCCTCAGGTCCGATTGGATGGTTTCGGCCTCGGCTCGATCGATTTTTTCCAGTTGCAGCGCGATGCGGGTGGCCAGGATCATTCCGTGGCCGATGGCCTGCCCGTGGGTGAACTGCCTGTACCGGGTGGCCGCCTCGATGGCATGGCCGAGCGTGTGGCCGAAATTCAGCACCATGCGGGCCTGGCTCTCCCGTTCGTCCCCGGAGACGACCGCGGCCTTGATTTCCACGCAGCGCACAATCATTCTCGCAAGACCGGATTTGTCGCCACCCGGATAGCTGCGGTGCTGCCGGACCACCTGGTCGTAGAGATCGCGGTCTGCAATGACGCCGTACTTGATGGCTTCGAAGAGCCCCGAGTCCAGCTCCCGGCGGGGCAGAGTGAGAAGCAGTTCCGGATCGATGAAGACGGCCCCGGGTTGATAAAAGGCGCCCACGAGGTTTTTCCCCTTGCTGAGGTTGACTCCGGTCTTGCCTCCGATGGCGCTGTCGATCTGGGCCACCAGCGTGGTGGGGACCTGAACGTAGGGCAATCCACGCAGATAACTGGCCGCAGCGAATCCTGCCACGTCGCCGACTACGCCTCCCCCGAGTGCAAGCACGGGGGTGCGGCGGTTGACACCCAGCCCAGCCAGCCCCTTGTAGATCGATTCCAGGGTGGATAGGGTCTTGTAGCGCTCCCCATCCGGAATCTCCAGGGTCTCGTGCGACAACCCCGCATCGCTCAACGACTGCTGCAGCGCCTCTCCATGCAAGTCCAGGATTTGCCGGCTTGAAATTACCACCAGCCTGGGTGAGGATCGCCACGGATGGAGAAGGCTTCCAACCTGGGTCAGCAGGCCGTTTTCGATGTAGATCCGATACCCTCTATCGGACAGATTCAGGGGCACGATCTTCATGATGATTTTCCTGCCGACCTCCTCGCGGGCGGGGACGGAGACCGTCCTCCGGGAGGGCGCATTGTGACCGGAGCCACCGCCCACCGCTGCTCGGTCAGGGCGCCCACAGGTTCAATAAGAAGACCTCCCGGTGGCCTCCCACTTGAGATATCGCCTGAGATCGTCGCGGATCGAGTTGACAACCAGAGCCAGTATGCCGGCGTCATCCAGGAACCCTATGCCCGGGATCACGTCGGGGGAGATATCGAGCGGATTCAGAAAGTAGAGGATCCCGGCCAGCGCCAGGACAAGCGATTTCCAGGGGAGGGGCCGGTACTCCCCTCTGGACCAGGCCGCAACCAGCCGGCACAGCGCCAGCAGGTCGACCCAGACTCCGAGCAGCCAGCGTCTGTTTCGATAGGCCTTGGTGAGGGCGCGCTGCACCACCCGCCCCACCCGGTTCCGATCGGAGGCGACCTTCCGGGCTTCTCCAGCAACCGATTCGAAGCGGGCCGAGTCACGCATCGCCTCTCCATTCCCAAGGCGGACCCGTCGAGGTCCTGTGCTACAATCGCCGACGAACTCCCTGAGTCCTCATGCCTGCTCCAGGATTCTACCACCGGGCGTCGTGGCTTTCCTAAACCGTAGCCGAAAACCGCTGACCGAATCGTACTACCGCCGCCTCCGGGAGCGCATGGTGGAGGAACAGATCCTGGAGCGGGGAATCACCTGTCCCGGCGTTCTGCAGGTCATGCGGGAGGTCCCTCGCCACTGTTTCGTGCCGCCTGCTCACCGCAACCAGGCTTATGAAGATCGGCCCCTCCCCATCGGAAACGACCAGACGATCTCCCAACCCTATATCGTGGCGCTGATGACCGATCTGGCGCAGGTGGATCGTGAGGCGGTGGTTCTGGAGGTCGGAGCCGGATCGGGTTACCAGGTCGCCGTGCTGGCGCGGCTGGCCAGGCAGGTGTTTGCCCTGGAACACCTTGCCCCTCTGGCGACCAGCGCCGGAAGGCGACTGAAGGAGTTGAGCTTTCACAACGCGCAAGTCGGGTTTGGCGACGGCTATCTGGGATGGCCTGAGCACCAGCCCTACGATGCGATCCTGGCTTCGGCAGCGATCGATCATGTCCCAAAGGCGCTGTTGAATCAGTTGAAACCCGAGGGAAGGATCGTCCTCCCACTGGGTGGAACCCACGACTCCCAGGTACTGGTGGTGGTTCATAAGGGTCCGGAAGGGGAGGGAATCGAGCGGGAAGTCATTCCGGTTCGTTTCGTTCCCTTCGTCACGCCGGCCAACACGGGGGAATAGAAGCCGGTGACCGGCATCGGCAAGACAGCTTCCCGGCGGGGGCTTTCCCGGATCGGGTGATTCTCTGTTCCTGAGCGTCGCCCAGGGTGGAAGCGAGCCGGATAAGGGGGATGCCCGTGAGGCGGAAATCGACATCGACCGGGATGGGGATGATACTGTTTCTGGGACTGCTGGTGCTGAGTCTTGGCGGGCTGGGGGTGTGGGCGGAAGCACCGGAAGATGAGGATAAAACGATCGAGAAACTGCGGTATCTGGCCGCGCAGGGGGATACCGATGCTCAAATGGAGCTGGCCGACAGATACGATCTGGGGGACGGCGTTCCGCGGGACGAGATTGAGGCTGCCAAATGGATTCGCCGCGCCGCCGAGAAAGGAGACGTCTCCGCCCAGATGAAGCTCGGTGCCCTCTACGACCTGGGTCGCGGCGTGTTGAGGGACCTGGAGGAAGCCGGCAAATGGGTTCGACGGGCTGCGGAGCAGGGGAGTCCTGCCGGTCAACTGGCACTGGCCATCATGTACACGGAGGGCAGGGGTGTGCGCCGTGATCGGAAGGAAGCCGTCAAATGGTATGGATACGCGGCCGAGCAGGGTGAGGCCAGCGCCCAGCACACCCTTGGCCTACTCTACCTGGACGGCAAAGGCGTGCCCCGGGACAGAGTGGAGGCCTACAAGTGGTTGAGCCTGGCGGCAGCCGGTTGGGAGCCGTTCGGAAGGGAACGGGATCAGTTGGCCGGGAGGATGAAGCCGTCCGCGCTCGTGGAGGCCCAACGGCGGGCACTCGAGTGGAAGCCCAAGAGCTGGGAGGAGTTGAAGGAGAAGGAGAAGGAGAAGGAGAAAAAGAAGGAGATGGAGAAAAAACCGCGACCTTGAAGCTAACTGCGAAATTCGGTATGGCTGCTTCCGCTTGTCGCCTGGCCACGACCCAGGCCGCAACAACATTCCAGTCCAGAAAGTGGACACTCCCGGCCGTCGTCCTTTTGGTGATGACATTGGCCCGATGCAGCGGTTCGCCACCTATCCAAGATAACTTGGGGAGAGCGGAAGCATCGCTGGAAAACCTGCTCGACAGGGCTGAGCAGGGGAATGCTGAAGCTCAGGTCACACTTGGCCTGAGGTACAAACATGGGATGGGAGTATCGCAGGATTCCGGAGAAGCATTGAATTGGTTCCTGCGTGCCTCCCTGCAAGGCAATGCCTTTGCTCAGGCCCGTCTTGGCGCCATGTACCGCGACGGGCTGGGCGTGGAGCAGAATCACCCGAAAGCCGTCAAGTGGTTTCGCAAGAGCGCCGACCAGGGAAACAGCACCGCCCAGATTGCCTTGGGTATCATGTATTGGAAGGGCATGGGGGTTCCACAGGACGATCAGGAGGCAATCAAGTGGCTCAAATCGCCTACGGCAGGCAGTTCCGATCTTCCGCCGGGACTCTTCGACTATTGGGATGTCCCTCCGATTGCGCCATCCCCGATTACGCCAATTCAGGTTGGCGCGGTCCAGCGGCGGGAACGCGAGTGGAAGCCCGAAAGTTGGGAGGAGTTGAAGGAGAACCTCTACGGCGACATAGCCGGAGGGGAGAGGCCTTGACCGTGGACCTCGGCGGCGGGGCCACCGCCACCGAATTCGCCGAGGCGGTGGTGCAGCATAGGGTCAATTGAGGGAATCCGCCCGGGGACGGCCAAGGGGAAGGGGGGGCGTTGCGCTTGGAAAATCGGGAAGACCCGTTCGGGTTCGGGTCAAGACTTGTCGCTTCCTTCTTTGGACTTCTCCACCGCACCGGACTGGTTGTCACCCCCGCTGATGCCCTTCTTGAAGGAAACGATACCCTCCGCCAGAGATTTGCCCAGGGACGGAAGTTTCTTGGGGCCGAACACCAGCAGCGCAATGACCACGATGATCACCATCTCGGTGATTCCGATGGGGCCTAACATGATTCGCCTCCTCGCCGGAAAGGGAAATTGACCATCCCGCCTCAAACCGTTTGATGTTTCCGCCCGGAATCGGGCCGTAGCGCGGCGGGCCGGTCCCCGTGGGGCGGGTCTGGACCGGCGCAGACCGTGTCCCGAATTGCTCTACAGAGCGCACTTCCCGCGGAAGTGCATATCCCCGTCACTCCCTGCCTACTCCAGATTGACCCGCACTCCGAAGCCTTCCAACTCCTTGGTCTGGCGGCGGGTGGCCTCGGTGCTAAGCGGGTTGCCGGCCAGATAGAGCCGCAGGTAGGGAGCAAATCGCTTCTCGCCCCCAAAATCCTTCTTGCTCATGGCCACTAGCTGGCCGAGGTCGCTGATTCGGTTCTTGTTGAGAATCAGGTAGCGCAACTCGGTCAGCGGCTCCAGTGGGGACAGGTCTTTGACCTGGTTGTCCGTCAGGTCCAGGGAGGAGAGGAAGCGCAGCCGGCCGAGCGGTTTGAGGTCCGAAACTTGATTTCCGGCGAGGTAGAGCGACCAGAGCTTGTGCAGGTCCGCCACGGCGCTGATGTCACTGATTCGATTGTGGGAGAGGTAAAGGGAGTTGAGGGCGGTCAGGCCCTTGATGGCAGTCAGGTCCGAAACCCGATTGTTTTCCAGTTGCAGGTATTGCAGCTTGACCAGTCCCGCCAGGGGTTGGAGATCTTCAAGCTGGTTGCCCGAAAGGTCAATGGTTTGAATGCCTTTCAAGTCCTTCAACGGGCTGAGGTCGCTGATCTGATTGTTGGCCAGGTCCAGGGCGGCCAGGTTCAGACATTTCTCCAGCCCCTTCAGATCCCGGATGCCGGCCCCGCGGACCTTCAGGGTGGACAGGCGTTCCAGATCCTCCTGGGTAAGGGCCTCGGAAGCGAACACCGCCTTCTTGACGGCGGATTCCAGCGTCTTGTCGACAAAGGGAGAGCCGGCGTCCTCAGCTGCCAGGTTTCCGGCACTGGTAAACAGCAGCAATGCGGTGGCAAGTGCCGGTTGAATCGATCTCTTCATGCAATCCTCCAGAGCGTCCACCTCCGATGCCGGTGGGACCGGAATGCAAGTCTAATCCCAATCCACCCTCCCCGCAAGTCTTCCGGCGCCGGCCCAATGGCAAGCGGCGCTGTCAGTCGGTTTTCAGAACCGCCAGAAAGGCTTCCTGCGGAATGTCCACCCTGCCCACCCGCTTCATGCGCCTCTTGCCTTCCTTCTGGCGTTCCAGCAGCTTGCGCTTTCGGGTGATGTCCCCGCCGTAGCACTTGGCGGTGACGTTCTTTTTCATGGCTCGCACCGTTTCGCGGGCAATGACCTTGCTACCGATAGCGGCCTGGATGGGAACCTCGAACATCTGTCGGGGTATCAACGACTTCATCTTTTCCACCAAGACCCGCCCGCGGTGGTGAGCCCGATCGCGATGGACGATGATCGACAGGGCGTCCACCGTCTCGCCCCCCACCAGGATGTCGAGCTTGACCAAGGGGGAGGTCCAGCGATCCGAGAGCTGGTAGTCCCAGGAGGCGTAGCCGCGGGAAGCGGATTTGAGCCGATCGTAGAAATCCATCACGATTTCGTTGAGCGGGAGATCGTAGGTGATCAAGACCCTGGTCGGCGTCACGTAGTCCAGGGATTTCTGGACGCCTCGTTTCTCTTCCAGCAGCTTCAGCAGCGGCCCCACGTACTCATGGTGGGTCATGATCATGGAAGTGACCACCGGTTCCTCGATCTTGTCGATCTGCGCCGTCGGCGGCAGTCGGGTGGGGTTGTCCACTTCCACCACCGCACCCTCGCTGGTCGTGACCCGGTAGCGGACTCCCGGCGCCGTCGTGATCAGAGAAAGATCGAACTCCCGCTCCAGCCGTTCCTGAACGATTTCCATGTGGAGGAGCCCCAGAAAGCCGCAGCGAAACCCGAAACCCAGGGCAGTGGAGGTTTCCGGCTCGTAGAAGAAGGACGAGTCGTTCAATCGCAGTTTTTCCAGAGCATCCCTCAGTGCCGAATACTGATTGGGCTCAATGGGATAGAGGCCGGAAAAGACCATGGGCTTGATTTCCTGGAAGCCGGGGAGGGGGACGCGGGTGGGGTTGGCATCCTCGGTGATGGTGTCCCCGATCTGAGTGTCGGAGACCTTCTTGATGTTGGCGACCACAAACCCGACTTCCCCCGCCGAAAGTTCCGGGACGGCTTCCATCTTGGGCGTCTGCACCCCCACCTGCTCGACCTCGTAGGTCTGCCTGTTGGAGACCAGTCGGATCTTCATGCCTGCCTTGAGTGTGCCGTCGATCACGCGAACCAGTACGATGACCCCTCGATAGAGGTCGAACCAGGAATCGAAGATCAGCGCCTTCAGGGGCTCATTCCGGCTTCCCGGCGGGGCCGGGATCTCCCTGACCACTCCCTCCAGCACCTCTTCGACCCCGGTGCCGTGCTTGGCGCTGACAAGCAGCGCGTTGTGGGTTTCCAGCCCGATGACCCGTTCGATCTGTTCCTTGACGCGGTCGGGTTGGGCTCCGGGCAGGTCGATCTTGTTGATGACGGGGACGACCGTGAGATTGTTGTCGATTGCCAAGTAGGTGTTGGCCAGGGTCTGGGCTTCGACCCCCTGGGAGGCGTCCACCACCAGCAGGGCTCCTTCGCAGGCCGCCAGGCTCCGGGAGACTTCATAACTGAAGTCGACGTGGCCGGGGGTATCGATCAGATTCAGGATGTAGTCGGTCCCGTCGCGACCGCGGTACTTCAGGCGTACCGCATGAGCCTTGATGGTAATCCCGCGCTCCCGCTCCAGCTCCATGTCGTCCAGAACCTGTTCGGCCATCTCGCGTTGTGACAGGGTGCCGGTGAATTCGAGCAGACGGTCGGCCAGGGTCGATTTGCCGTGGTCGATGTGGGCAATGATGGAGAAGTTTCTAATGTGTGTTCTAATGTGAGGTGGATCCATCGGGAGGGGCAGTGAACAGGCTGCCAAGTTAGCCTAGGGAGCCCGCGCTTGTCAAATGCTTTGCGGGTTTGTGCCGCATGAAGACATACGAGACGGTTTTTCTTGACAACCGCATGGGTATCGAATAGCTTCGTGGGTTTGTGCGCGGGTGCGTCTCGAACTTGGAATGTTCCATGGTGACCTATCAACCCAAAGCAGCCGAACTCCTGAGGAAATGGTACCTGGTGGACGCTCAAGACGTGGTTCTGGGTCGTTTGGCGACCCATGTGGCGACCCTGCTCACCGGAAAGGGAAAACCAACCTGGGCCCCCCATCTGGACACCGGCGACCATGTGATTGTCGTCAATGCCGAGAAGGTCAGGCTGACCGGCAATAAATGGGAGCAGAAGTTCTATTACCGCCATACGGGCTATCCGGGAGGGATCAAGGCGGTGAAGGCCAAGGACCTCCGGGCCAAGCGGCCGGACCGGATGGTGGAAGGGGCGGTCAAGGGCATGCTGCCCAAATCCAAGTTGGGCCGGGCCATGGCCAAGAAGTTGAAGGTGTACCGGGGAGAGTTTCATCCGCACCAATCCCAGAGTCCGGAACCTTTGCAGGTGCCTCGTTAGGTGTGCGGACGGCTAAAGGAGCGAATGCATGGCGGCAGTAGTTCAATTTTATGGAACGGGACGACGCAAATCCTCAACGGCGCGGGTTTATTTGAGGCCGGGTCAAGGTGAATTTCTTGTCAATCGCCGTTCCCTGGAAGCCTACTTCAAGAGCCTGACTCTGAGGATGTTGGTGAAGCAGCCCTTCCAGGTCACCGAGACCCTGGACAAGTTCGACACGATCGTCAACGTGAACGGGGGAGGGTCTTCCGGGCAGGCCGGAGCCGTCCGGCACGGCATCTCCCGCGCCTTGCTCAAATACGATGGCGAACTGCGGAAGACACTCAAGAAAGGCGGCTTTCTGACCCGGGATCCCCGGATCAAGGAGCGAAAGAAGTACGGGCAGCCTGGAGCCCGCAAGCGTTTCCAATTCTCCAAGCGATAAACCTAGAATGCTCAGGAGGTCTGTTTGCCATCTGTCTCGATGAAAGAACTGCTGGAGGCCGGGGTCCACTTCGGCCATCAGACCAGACGCTGGAACCCCAAGATGAAGCAATATATTTTTGGGGAGCGCAACGGGATCTATATCATTGACCTGCAAAAGACCCTGCGTATGTTCAAGGAGGCTACCCGCTTCATCACAGAGGTGGCTGCCCAGGGCGGGGCACTCCTCTTCGTGGGGACCAAACGTCAGGCGCAGGAAGCTGTCGCGGAGGAGGCCCAGCGGTGCGGCATGTACTTTGTCAACCAGCGTTGGCTGGGAGGACTGCTGACCAACTTCGTCACCATTAAGAAATCGGTCGCACGGCTGAAGGAGTTGGATGAAATGTCGACCGACGGTCGATACCAGCTCTTGTCCAAGAAGGAAGTGGCGCGACTGGAACGCGAGCGCCGGGGGTTGGAGAAGAACCTCTCGGGGATCAAGGAGATGAAGTCGCTTCCTCGCATTCTCTTCGTGATCGACTCCAAGAAGGAAGAGATTGCCGTCCGTGAAGCCAACCGGCTGCAAATCCCTGTGGTGGCGGTGGTGGATACCAATTGCGACCCGGATCGCATCGATCACGTGATTCCGGGGAATGACGATGCGCTTCGCGCCATCAAGCTTTTTACCTCCAAGGTAGCCGACGCGGTGGTTGACGGTACGGGCGTCTCGAAGGAGAAGGTCGAGGCCCGGGAGGAGGCGGCGAAAGATGGAAGCCAAGCCGCGCCCGAGGGCGAAGCGGCCTCGGAGAAGGATGTTCCCCCGGTCGAGAGGGGCGGCCAAGCCCAGGACGTGGCCTGAGGATTGGGGCGAACGGATTGCCGCAGGCCGGACCCGGCCGGATTTTGCGGTCGGGGTCTGACATCCCTTTGTTCTTCTTCAACCCATTCTTTCCCCGGGCAACATTTCCCAGCCCAACCCGAAGCACACCAGGACAGGAACAGGCAGCCACCGGATGCCATCGAAGCAGGCGCGGTCTTCCAGGCGGCTGCACATTGATTCATGAGCGATCATCTAGTTTGCGAGGACGTGGAAATGGCCATTACAGCCCAACAAGTCAAGAGTCTACGAGAGAGAACCCAGGCCGGAGTGCTGGATTGCAAGTTGGCGCTTGAGGAATCCCAGGGAGATTTTGAGAAGGCGACCGTCATTCTCAGGAAAAAAGGACTGGCCGCGGCAGCCAAACGGGCCGACCGAGCTACCGCGGAGGGGTTGATTCATGCCTACATTCATTCCGGCGACAGCCTGGGAGTGCTGGTGGAGTTGAACTGCGAGACCGATTTTGTGGCCAAGACACCGGAGTTCCGGGAACTGGTCAAGGATATCGCCATGCACATCGCCGCCCTGGCGCCCAGGTATGTGCGGCGGGAGGATGTCTGCCAGGGCGAGATCGATCAGGAAAAGGATATCTATCGCTCCAAAGCCCTGGCCAGCGGCAAGCCGGAGAAGATCGTCGAGCGGGTGGTTGAAGGCCAGCTTGGCAAGTTCTTTGGCGAGGTGTGTCTCCTGGAGCAGTCCTTTGTCAAGGATCCCTCGATCACGGTGGGACAGCTGGTGGCCGACCGCATAGCCTCCACCAAGGAGAATATCAACGTGCGGCGGTTTGTGCGCTTCAAGTTGGGAGAAGGGTTGCAGAAGAGATCGGCCGACTTCGCCGGTGAAGTGGCCGCTCAATTGGACTGATTTCGCCGGAAAGCCCATGGTGGCGCCAGTGTACAAGAGAGTTCTGCTGAAGCTGAGCGGTGAATCCCTGATGGGGAAACAGGCGTTTGGCGTGGACCCCCAGGTTGCCGGAACTATCGCCCGGGAAGTCCGTGAGGTGCATCGCCTGGGAGTGGAAGTCGCCATCGTCATCGGGGGCGGCAACATATTTCGGGGGCTGTCGGCGACCGCGCAGGGGGTGGAGCGGGTAGCTGGCGACCTCATGGGAATGCTGGCCACCGTGATCAACGCCATCGCTCTGCAGGACGCGCTGGAGAAGGTGGATGTGTTCACCCGGGTGGTGTCGGCCATCGAGATGCGCGAAGTGGCCGAGCCCTTTATTCGCAGGCGAGCCATTCGCCATTTGGAAAAACGTCGCGTAGTCATCTTTGCGGCCGGCATCGGCAACCCCTATTTCTCGACCGACACGGCGGCCGCCCTGAGGGCCATGGAGGTCAAAGCCGAGGTGATTCTGAAAGGCACCAAGGTCGACGGAATTTTCAATGCCGACCCGATGAAGGTGAAAGACGCCAGGATGTTTGACCAAATCAGCTATATCGATGTGATCGGCAAGGGCTTGAAAGTCATGGACGCCACCGCGATTTCCCTGTGCATGGAGAATTGTATGCCGATCGTTGTTTTCAACCTGGGGCGCAGCGGCAACATTAAGCGGGCTGTTCTCGGGGAAAAGATTGGAACCGTGGTCAAGGTGTAAGGCTATGATCAAGGATGTTCTCAAGAAGACGGGAATCCGTATGGAGCAGGTGGTTGAGGATCTCCGGCGCTACCTGTCCACCGTGCGCACCGGGCGTGCCTCGGTCTCGCTGCTGGACCCGATCACCGTGGACTACTACGGGACGGCAACGCCCGTCAGTCAGGTGGGCACCCTGGCGGCGCCCGACCCGACCCTGCTCACCGTGCAGCCCTGGGACGTCTCTCTCCTGCCGGCCATTGAGAAAGCCATCCTGGCTTCCGACCTGGGCCTGAACCCCGCCAACGACGGCAAGATCATCCGTATTCCGATTCCTCCGCTGAACGAAGAGCGCCGCAGGCAGTTGGCCCGCCATGTCGGCAAGGTCTTGGAGGAGCATCGCACGGCCCTGCGCCACATCCGGCGGGACGAGAAGGATGTCCTGAAGAAAATGTCGAAGGACAAGCAGTTGTCGGAAGACGACGAACGCAAGGGTTTGGAGGAGATTCAGAAACTGACCGACCAATACGTAGCCCGATTGGAGGAGCTTGCCAAGAGGAAAGAGGAGGAGATCCTTACTATTTAGTGGTCAGTGGAGGGTTTTGGGAGCAGCCAAGCACCTGATGGCCTGGTTGAGTCTTCTTGAAAGACTGCGGAGAGATCGACAAGATGCTTAACCTGTCGATCGAATAACTGTCCACTAATCACTGACCACTATCCACTGCCCATACGGCCCGGCCCGGCCTTCCGCAACGCTTTTCGACCGCCCGTCTCGATCCACCAACCGGCCAGCATTTTGATTGACAGGGAGCCTTCGCCTTGCTATAGTCTTGTGGTTTTGCGCCTGGGACTGTTCCCCTAGGCTATCATATTGATAATGCGTGAATTCTGGGAGATTGGGAGTTGCCGACGTTTAATCAGCTGGTGAGGTTGGGTCGAACCAAGGCTAGAGACAAGACCAGCAGTCCAGCACTCCAGGGCTGTCCCCAAAAGCGGGGTGTCTGTGTGCGGGTCTATACCTCGACTCCGAAGAAGCCAAACTCGGCGCTGCGCAAAGTGGCTCGAGTGCGGTTGACCAACGGCATAGAGGTCACGACCTATATTCCTGGCATTGGCCACAACCTACAGGAGCATTCGATCGTGCTGATTCGCGGAGGCCGTGTGAAGGACCTGCCTGGAGTACGTTACCATGTTGTGCGCGGGACCCTGGACTCGGTCGGTGTGCAGAATCGCAGGCAAAGCCGGTCCAAGTACGGGGCCAAGCGGCCCAAGTAAATCATTCCCGGACTCGAATCCAACGGCTAAACCGGCGGCATTGCACGCAATGCCAGTCTCTGGAGCATAAGTCATGCCACGCAAAGGACATGTGCCGAAGCGCCAAGTCATTCCCGACCCCGTCTATAACAGTCCCCAGGTCTCCAAATTCATCAATTGCATCATGTGGAAGGGGAAGAAGAGCACGGCTGAACACGTGTTTTACGGCGCTTTGGACATCATCAAGGAAAAGACCGGAGACGATCCCCTCAAGGTTTTCAAGAAGGCCCTGGACAATGTCAAGCCTGTTCTGGAAGTCAAGTCCAGGCGGGTAGGGGGCGCCAACTACCAGGTACCCATCGAGGTGAACCCGCATCGCAGGGTTTCGTTGAGTATCCGCTGGTTGATCAGCTTTACCCGCATGCGCAAAGAGAAGTCCATGCAGGAGAGATTGGCTGCCGAATTCATGGATGCCGCCAGCAATCGCGGAGCGGCTATCAAGAGGCGCGAAGACGTACATCGCATGGCAGAGGCCAACAAGGCTTTTGCCCATTATCGGTGGTAGATGAAATTTTGTTCGCTGGCAGGATGGGTTGGGCGCCTGAGGCCAAAGCTGCAGGAGGCCGCCCGATTCCAGTCCTACCCGTGGGCGCCCGGTTGCTTATGTCCCGCCAGATTCCACTCGAGAAAATACGAAACATCGGAATTATGGCCCATATCGATGCCGGCAAGACTACGGCCACCGAGAGGATCCTCTACTATACCGGCATCACCCACAAGATGGGCGAAGTCCATGATGGTACGGCCACCATGGATTGGATGGAGCAGGAGCAGGAACGGGGAATCACCATCACCTCGGCGGCGACCACCTGTTTCTGGAACGAGGTTCGCATCAATATCATCGATACTCCCGGTCACGTCGACTTCACCGCCGAGGTGGAGCGCAGCCTGCGTGTTCTGGATGGCGCCATCTGCCTGCTGGGTGCGGTGGAAGGGGTGGAGCCTCAGACCGAGACGGTGTGGCGGCAAGGCGACAAATACGAAGTGCCGCGAATCGTCTTCGTCAACAAGATGGACCGGATCGGCGGCGACTTTTTCGGCTGCATCCGCATGATCAGGGATCGTTTGCTGGCTAAGCCGGTGGCGGTTCAGATCCCCCTGGGCAAGGAAGACAACTTCGTTGGCGTCATCGATTTGATCACCATGAAGGCCATCATCTACCGAGACGAAACCCTGGGAGCGGACCACGAAACGGCGGACATTCCTCCGGAAATGGTTGCCCAGGCGCAGGAGTGCCGTGAACGGATGATCGAGGCTGTCTGTGAGACCGACGACCCCTTGATGGAACAATATATTTCCGGTGAGTCTATCTCGGCGGGCGACCTGAAGGCAGCCTTGCGCCGGGGCACATTGAACCTGGCGCTGGTGCCGGTGCTTTGCGGCGCCGCTTTCAAGAACAAGGGGGTGCAACCCCTTCTGGATGCCGTGGTGGACTATCTGCCCTCGCCGGCCGACCTGCCTCCGGTGGTAGGCGCAGACCGGGAGGGTCGGGGTGAGATCGTCCGCGAGTCCCGTGATCGGGAACCCTTTTCAGCCCTTGTCTTCAAGATCATGACCGACCCCTATGTGGGCCAACTGGCCTTTTTCCGGGTCTACTCCGGTGTTCTCAAGGCAGGTTCCTACGTTTACAATTCGACCAAGGACAAACGGGAGCGTGTGGGCCGGCTGCTGAAGATGCATGCCGACAAGCGTGAGGAGATCCGGCAGGTCTATGCGGGCGATATCGCTGCCGGAGTGGGTTTGAGACAGGTGGCCACCGGCGACACCATCTGCGCGGAAGATGCGCCGGTGATTCTGGAGTCCATGGAATTCCCGGTTCCTGTCATGGCCGTGGCCATCGAGCCCAAGACCAAGAGCGACCAGGAGAGGCTGGGTCTGGCGCTGGGGAAACTGGCACAGGAGGATCCCACCTTCAAGGTGTCCACCGATCAGGATACCGGACAGACGATTATCTCGGGAATGGGCGAACTGCATCTGGAGATTCTGGTCGACCGCATGTCTCGAGAGTTTGGGGTCGCCGCCAACGTGGGGAAGCCCCAGGTCTCCTATCGTGAAACCATCTGTCAGGGCGCTGAAGGGGAAGGGCGATTCGTTCGTCAGAGCGGAGGCCGCGGTCAATACGGCCACGTCAAGATCCGCGTGGAACCGAGGGCCGATACGGAGCGGGGATTCGAATTCATCAATGCCATCGTGGGCGGAGCCATTCCTCGCGAATTCATTTCGGCGGTGGAGAAGGGCATTCGCGAGGCCACGGAGGCCGGCCCCCTGGCCGGCTACGAAGTTCAGGATATTGAAGTGACCCTTTATGACGGGTCCTTTCATGAGGTGGATTCCAGTGAAATTGCCTTCAAGATTGCCGGTTCCATGGCTTTGAAGGAGGCGGTTTCGCGAGCGGCTCCAGCGCTGCTCGAGCCCATCATGCGGGTGGAAGTGGTGGTTCCCCGTGAGTTTATCGGGGCAGTCGGGGGCGATCTCAATGCTCGCCGGGGTCGCATCGAGACCATTGAATCCCGGGCGGGATCTCAGGTGGTGACCGCCTTGGTGCCTCTCTCGGAGATGTTCGGGTATTCCACCGACTTGCGGTCCATGACTCAGGGTCGAGCGACCTATTCCATGCATTTTCAAAAATATATGCAGGTGCCCAAATCGGTGGCCGAGCAGATCGTTGCCAGGATCCAGGGCCGGAGCTGGGACACCGCGGGTCGATGAAGCACTCGTAGAATCAGGAGAAAGGATAGAGAAGCGATGGCGAAGGAGAAATTTGATCGAAGCAAGCCGCACGTCAACATCGGGACGATCGGGCATATCGATCACGGGAAGACGACGTTGACGGCAGCGATCACGCGGGTATTGGGGAAGAGGGATCCGAAGGTGGCGTTTCGGAGTTTCGATTCGATCGACAACGCGCCGGAGGAGCGGGAGCGGGGGATCACGATCGCGACGGCGCACGTGGAGTATTCGACGGAGAACCGGCACTATGCGCACGTGGACTGTCCGGGACATGCGGACTACATCAAGAACATGATCACGGGAGCGGCGCAGATGGATGGAGCGATCCTGGTGGTGGCGGCGACGGACGGGCCGATGCCTCAGACGCGGGAGCACATATTATTGGCGAGGCAGGTGGGGGTACCGAGCATCGTGGTGGCGATGAACAAGGTGGATGCGGTGGAGGATGAGGAGTTATTGGATTTGGTGGAGTTGGAAGTAAGGGAGTTGCTGGAGAGCTACAAGTTTCCTGGGGATGAAGTACCGGTGGTACGGGTATCGGCGTTGGGAGGCTTGAATGGGGAAGAGAAGTGGGAGGGGAAGATCGAGGAGTTGATGGGAGAGGTGGACGCGTACATACCGTTACCGGAGCGGGAGGTGGACAAGCCGTTTTTGATGCCGGTGGAGGACATTTTTTCAATATCGGGGCGAGGGACGGTAGTCACGGGGAGAGTGGAGCGAGGGAAGGTGAAGGTGGGGGAGGAGATGGAGATCGTGGGGATGAGGCCGACGCAGAAGCGAGTGGTAACGGGAGTAGAGATGTTCAAGAAGCTGTTGGATGAAGGGGTGGCGGGAGACAATGTGGGGTTGTTGTTGAGGGGAGTGGAGAAGCGGGATGTGGAGCGAGGGCAGGTGGTGGCGAAGGTGGGGAGTATCACGCCGCACACGAAGTTCAAGGCGGAGGCCTACATCCTGACGAAGGAAGAGGGCGGGAGGCACACGCCGTTTTTCACGGGGTATCGGCCGCAGTTTTATTTTCGGACGACGGATGTGACGGGAGTGGCGAGTCTGGGAGAAGGGACGGAGATGGTGATGCCGGGAGACAATGTGAGTATGGAGATCGAGTTGATCACGCCGATAGCGATGGAGAAGGGGCTGAGGTTTGCGATCCGAGAGGGCGGGCGAACGGTCGGGGCCGGCACCATTACCGAAATCCTGGAGTAACAGCGCCCAACCTCTTTGAGCCGGTTGCCTCCCCCAAATGAGAGTTCATCGATGCTGAACGAAAAGATACGCATCCGACTGAAAGCCTTTGACTACCGGATTCTGGATCAGTCCGCCGGCGAGATTGTGGATACGGCCCGACGCACGGGGGCTCGAATCGCCGGTCCGATTCCGCTTCCCACGGCCAAGAACAAGTACTGTGTTCTTCGTTCCCCACACGTGGACAAGAAGTCGCGTGAGCAATTCGAGATACGAACTCACAAGCGGTTGCTGGACATTCTGGAGCCCACGCCGCAAACCATCGATGCCTTGATGAAGCTCGACCTGCCGGCAGGGGTTGACGTGGAGATCAAGGCCTATGGCAAGGAGCACAAGTGAGAGTGGGGGATTTTGTCCGCCCGTCCAGGCGGTTTCCGGCGAAAAGTGCGACGCCTCCAGGCAGTGATCGGGAGCTTCGACCATGGTGAATGGCATTCTGGGTGTCAAGGTCGGCATGACTCAGTTGTTTGAGGAGGGGGGGCGCGTCGTTCCGGCAACCGTGATTCAGGCCGGTCCCTGCGTGGTCGTGCAGAAAAAGACCGCCAATCGGGAAGGCTACGACTCCGTTCAGCTCGGATTGATCGAGTTCACCTCGCCCAAGCGGGTCGGTCAACCCATGCTGGGCCATTTCAAGAAGGCCAAGGTGGCCCCGGTTCGTTTTCTGAAGGAATTGCGTTTGTCCGATGGAGCCGAAGATACCGCCGTGGGATCGAAGGTTCTGGTGGACCAGTTCAGCGACAGCGACGAAGTGGATGTGACCGGCGTGAGCAAAGGCAAAGGATTTGCCGGAGTGATGAAGCGGCACAATTTCAAGGGGGGCGTGGCCAGCCATGGGTCCATGTTCCATCGTGCTCCCGGGTCGATCGGTGCTTCGGCATTTCCTTCGCGTGTCGTCAAGGGCATGAAGGGAGCCGGTCACATGGGGAGGCGCCAGGTGACGGCAAGAAATTTGAAGGTTGTGCGCGTGGACACGGAAAAGAATCTGCTGATCGTCAGGGGAGCGGTTCCCGGCGCCAACGGGGACTATCTGATTGTTCGCAGGAACCGCAAATAGAGCTTTGAAGCCGGCCCGGCGGTCGGCCGAAGGAGCAGGTCGTGGCAACGCTTGATATTGTAAATCTGGAGAATGAGGTGGTGGGTCAGTTGGATCTCCACGACACGGTTTTTGCGGCCAAAGTCAACAAGAGCCTGCTCTATCTGGCGGTGAAGCATTACCGTGACGGCCTCAGGCAGGGAACACACGCGACCAAGACCAGGGCTCAGGTGCGTGGTGGGGGCAAGAAGCCCTGGCGGCAGAAGGGTACCGGAAGAGCCCGGGTCGGAAGCTCTCGTAATCCTCTGTGGCGAAAGGGCGGGGTGGCCCACGGACCTCACCCGAGGTCCTACGCCTTTCGCCTTCCCAGGAAAATGTCGCAGGGGGCCCTGCGTTCCGCCCTGAGCGACAGGTTCGCGTCCAATTGCATCAGAGTGGTGGCCGATTTCTCCCTGCCCAGTCACAAGACCGGTGAGTTCGACCAGGTGCTGCGCAAGCTGGAGACGCGGAGAAGACTTCTCATCGTGGACAACGGGGAGAACGAAAACCTGGCCCGAGCTTCCGGCAATTTGCAGGAAGTGAAGGTGGTGACCAGTCGAGGGATTACCGTCTACGATGTGCTGAATTCCAGGAGCGTTGTTTTCTCCCGAGCAGCCATTGAGAAACTTCAGGAGGGCCTGCAAACGTGAACCCGGCTGCAATCGTGAAGCGCCCGATCATCACTGAGAAGGCCTTGAGTCTCAAGGAAGACCACGGGTTTCTATGCTTTGAGGTACTTGCCCGAGCAAACAAGAAGCAGGTGAAGCAAGCCGTCGAGAAGCTCTTCAACGTAAAGGTGGCTTCAGTCAATACCGCCGGCTTCAAGGGCAAGGAACGACGGCAGGGACGCTATGTCGGGCGGCGGCCCGATTGGAAGAAGGCCTTCGTCAAGTTGAAGCCGGGCGAAAAAATGATTGAATACGCTGACATTACTTAGTGGAGCACTATCCAATTCAACAGGTGCTGTCTTGTTCCCGAAACTATCCACTAACCACTATTCACTAGCCACTGTTTAGCCATGGGCCTTAAATCCTTCAGACCCTTTACGCCGTCGCTACGGTTCACTTCGGTGACGACTTCCGAGGGGCTGAGCCGAGAGCGTCCGAAGAAGAACCTGACCGCGGGCAAGTCCAGGTCCGGCGGCCGCAACAATCTGGGCCACATGACCGTGCGCCATCGAGGGGGAGGTCACAAGAGGCTCTATCGCCAAATCGATTTCAAGCGCGACAAGTTCGGAGTGCCGGCGAAGGTGGCCGCGGTGGAATACGACCCCAACCGATCGGCGCGGATCGCGCTGCTCCACTACAGGGATGGGGAAAAGCGTTACATCATTCATCCCGTCGGCCTCGAGGTTGGAGCCACGGTCGTTTCCGGCCCCGAATCCGACATTCTGGTTGGCAATGCGCTGCCGCTCAAGAATATTCCCCTTGGAACCACCATCCACAACATCGAGCTGCGGAAGGGCGGGGGAGCCCAAATGGCCCGTTCAGCCGGAAGTGCGGCCCAACTGGTTGCCAGGGAGGGCACCTATGCCCAGGTAAAAATGCCCTCCGGCGAGGTCAGGAGAGTCCACATCGACTGTCTGGCTACGGTCGGTCAGGTGGGCAATACCGACCACAGCAATGTCAGCCTGGGCAAAGCCGGAAAGCGGCGTTGGTTGGGACGGCGGCCGACGGTGCGGGGCGTGGCCATGAATCCGGTAGACCATCCCCATGGAGGCGGCGAGGGACGGACCTCCGGAGGGCGTCATCCGGTAACGCCCTGGGGGCAACCAACGCGGGGATACAGGACCCGCAACAACAAGCGAACCGACGCGTTTGTGGTCAAGCGCAGAGGCAAGTAACGGGACCTCCGGGAGGTGAGTAGATGGGCCGATCCGTAAAAAAGGGACCTTTTCTGGACCGTAGCTTGGCCAGGTTGGTGGACGGCATGAACAAGCGGTTCGAAAAAAGGGTGATCAAGACCTGGTCGCGGCGGTCCACTATCATTCCCGATATGGTCGGCCACACCTTCGCGGTTCACAACGGCAGGAAATTCATTCCGGTCTTTGTGACGGAAAACATGGTGGGACACAAGTTGGGAGAATTTTCCCCCAGCCGTATGTTCAGAGGGCACAGTTCCAGGTCCACCAGCGAGAAAACGGCCTCGCGATCCTGAGGTCTGAGAGATTCGCCTGGAGTCCAATTGTGATGGAAGCTCGCGCTACAGCGAAATTCATCCGTAGTTCGCCGCAAAAGATCCGGTTGGTTGTTGACCTGATCCGAGGGCGCAACGTCTCGGAGGCATTGGACATTCTGCGTTTTACCAAGAAGAGAGCGGCCACGCAGGTCACCAAGGTCCTGAAGTCGGCCATCGCCAATGCGGAACAGAAAGACGAGGCCACCGACGTGGATCGGTTACTGGTAAGCAAGGCTTACGTCAACGAGGGACCGCGAATGAAGCGGATGCGTCCGGCTCCCATGGGGCGTGCGATGCGTTACCAGCGGCGGATGAGTCACATCTCGATTCATGTGTCTGACGAATAGCAACCTGGCTGCATAAGGAGGGGCGCGTGGGACAGAAAGTACATCCTTTTGGTCTTCGCCTGGGATACAACAAGACCTGGCGTTCCCGCTGGTACGCCAAGAAGGACTATGGGGAGTTGCTGCACGAGGACTTGCGCTTGAAGAAAGAGCTCAAGAAGCAGTTGGGACATGCCGGGGTCTCCAATATTGAAATTGAGCGCCCCGGCAACAAGATTCGAGTCACCATCTTTACCTCCCGGCCTGGGATCATCATCGGCCGCAAGGGTTCCGAGATCGACAAGCTCAAGGTGGATTTGCAGCAGAGGACCAATCGGGAGGTCTTCATCAACATCAATGAGATCCATCGCCCGGAACTGGAGGCTCAATTGGTAGCCGAATCCATTGCGCTTCAACTGCAAAAGCGAATTGCCTTTCGGCGGGCGATGCGGAAAGCCGTGGACACCGCCCTCAAAGTCAACGCCAAGGGCATCCGGGTCTGTTGCGCGGGCCGTCTGAACGGAGCTGAAATCGCGCGAACCGAGTGGTACCTCCAGGGCCGACTCCCGCTCCATACGCTACGGGCCGATATCGACTATGGTTTCGCCGAAGCCTTTACCACCTACGGACTGATTGGCGTCAAGGTCTGGATTTACAAGGGCGATCTCTTTCCGGTGACAAAAAAAGCCTCGGAGATCGGTGCCAAGCTCTGATCAACCAGGTGGGGATCTGAAATGTTAATGCCCAAGAAGGTCAAGTTTCGCAAGCAGCAGCGGGGGCGGAACTGCGGCAAGGCGTGGCGCGGTTCGGAAATCGCCTTTGGAGACTTTGGACTGAAGGTGATGGAACCCGCCTGGATCACCGATCGGCAGATCGAGGCGGCCCGTATCGCCATGACCCGTGCCGTCCGGCGCGGCGGAAAAATTTGGCTTCGCCTGTTCCCGGATAAGCCCGTGACCAAGAAGCCGGCGGAGACGCGGATGGGAAAGGGCAAGGGAGCTCCCGAGTATTGGGTGGCGGTGGTTCGCCCGGGAAAGGTCATTTTCGAGATGGAAGGCGTGGACCGGAAGGTGGCTCAGGAAGCCATGCGGTTGGCCGCCAACAAATTGCCTGCCAAGACCAAGTTCGTCTCCAGGCCCAACGCGGGGGGCGAGGAATGACGCCCGAGCAGATCAGGGAACTCTCAGACGAGGAACTGGTCAGCCAGGAAAACGACATGGCCGAGCAGATCTTTCGACTGCGACTGCAACTGGCAATGGGCCAGGCGGAGGGGACGCACCGGCTGCAGCAGCTGAAGAAGGACGTGGCCAGAATCAAGACCATACGGCGGGAGCGCCAACTGCAGCAGCAAGGGGCTGCAGGATAGAGGGGCCGGAGCTCTTCACATTCGGGATCAGGAGCGCAAGTCCATGGGCAGCGAAGAGAAAACAGGTCGACGGAACGCCAAGGTGGGGGTCGTCAAGAGCGATCGGATGGACAAGACCGTCGTAGTTTCGGTGGAACGCCGGGTTCCCCATCCGCTTTACCGGCGCATTATCACCAGGACTTCCAACTTTCTGGCTCATGACGAGCAGAATGCCTGTGGGGTGGGCGATCGGGTTGCCATCGTGGAGACTCGCCCCGTCAGCAAACGCAAGCGGTGGCGGGTATCCCGCATCATCACCAAGGCCAGTTGAGCGGAGCCAGCGCGGCCCCTGAGCCGGTCAACGGAGAGATTGCACCGTGATTCAAATGGGAACCATTTTGGAAGTCGCCGACAATTCGGGCGCTCGCAGGCTCTCCTGTATTTTGCCGCTGGGAGGTTCCACCGGGGCCAAAGCGACCTTGGGAGATGTGGTGACAGCCGCCGTCAAGGATGTCACTCCCGATGGCAATGTCAAAAAGGGGAGGGTAGTCAAGGCGGTGATCGTGAGGGCGCGCAAGGAGACCCGCCGGCGGGATGGTTCCTATATTCGATTCGACCAGAACGCGGCGGTGCTGATCAACGACCAGGGAGAGCCAGTGGGAACACGCGTCTTTGGGCCGGTGGCCAGGGAGTTGCGTGACAAGCGATTCATGAAAATTGTCTCTCTGGCGCCGGAGGTGATCTGAAATGGGGAGTCCGCAGCGAATCGATATCCGGAGAAACGACCAGGTCAAGGTCATTGCCGGCAAGGACATCAAGGAAGTCGGTCGCGTGTTGCGGGTAGTCCACGGCAAGCAGCGCGTGGTTGTGGAAGGCATTAACATGGTCAAGCGGCACACCCGCCCCAACCCCAGTCGGAATCTGAAGGGTGGAATTGTAGAGAGGGAAGGCCCCATTCACGTCTCCAACGTCATGATCGTATGCGGAGCTTGCGGGCAGCCAACCCGAATCGGTCACCAGAGACTGGCCGACGGCAAAAAGATTCGGATTTGTCGCAAGTGTGAGGCCTCGCTGGACCGGTAACTTCCGGGGGAGAAGAAGAATTCATGAGCCGACTCAAGGTCCGTTATGAGAAGGAAATCATGCCGGCTCTGCGAAAAGAGTTTGGATACGGCAATGTCATGGCGGTGCCCAAGCTGGAAAAAATTGTGGTCAACATCGGCCTGGGCGAGGCGATCCAAAACCCCAAGCTGTTGGATTCGGCCATGGGCGAACTGGGTGCGATCACCGGACAGAGACCCGTCATCAACCGAGCCCGCAAGTCGATCGCTTCATTCAAGCTCCGACAGGGCATGGCTATCGCTTGCTCCGTCACGCTTCGGGCCGGCCGGATGTACGAGTTTTTCGATCGTCTGATCAACATTGCGCTGCCCAGGGTGCGCGACTTTCGAGGTGTTTCCACCCGGTCTTTCGACGGGCGAGGGAACTATACCCTGGGACTGCGGGATCAATTGGTGTTTCCGGAGATTGACTATTCCAAGGTCGGCAAGATCAATGGCATGAACGTTTGCATGGTAACCAGCGCCAAGACCGACGATGAAGCCAGAAGCTTGTTGGGTCTCTTGGGGCTCCCTTTCCGACGATGAGGTTGAATCGATGGCTAGAATTGCCCTGATAGCCAAGGCCAAGAAAACGCCCAAGTTCAAGGTCCGGCAATACAACCGCTGCAAGGTTTGCGGTCGACCGCGCGGTTACATGCGGAAGTTCCAGTTGTGTCGCCTGTGTTTTCGTCAGTTGGCCTTGAGGGGAGAACTTCCGGGAGTCATCAAGTCAAGCTGGTGAACCCGACATTGTCCGCGATCCGGTGGGCCGACCGGGCCGCAATTGTGGAGCCTGATGAAGAATGAGCTTAACTGATCCTGTCGCCAACTATCTCACCCTCATTCGCAATGCTTTGCAGGCCAAGCATCAGAAGGTGGACATCCCCTGCTCCCGACTGCTGGTGGCAATGACCCGAATTCTCAAGGAGGAAGGGTACATCGCCAGCTTCAAGACCATTGACGAGGGCAGTAAGCGGTTCTTGCGCGTCTATCTCCGTTACGGTTCCAGAGGCGAGCAAGTGATTTCCGGATTGCAGCGGGTCTCTCGGCCGGGTTGCCGGGTATATGCTTCCAAGCGCCGGATTCCATCGGTCCTGGGAAATCTGGGGATCAGCATCCTCACGACCCCCAAGGGTGTGATCACCGGGAGCAGAGCCCGCCGGGAAGGAGTTGGTGGAGAAGTGCTCTGCTATATCTGGTAAGCGCTCTCCGCGGACGATCAGCCATGTCACGAATCGGAAGAAAGATCATTTCAATTCCGCAGGGTATCCAGTTGAGCATTGCGGACGACCAGGTCCGCATCCAGGGGCCCAAGGGTCAAATGACCAGCGCGGTGCCGGAGGGAATACGCTTTGAACGGACCGAGAAGGGGGTGGTGGCTACCCGATCCTCGGATTCCAAGCGGCAGAGAGCACTGCACGGATTGGCCCGGAGTCTGCTGGCCAACGCGGTTACCGGGGTGATCCAGGGATTCAGGAAGGAGCTGGACATCGTGGGCATCGGCTATCGCGCTGAGCTCAAGGGGAAGTCGGTCATCTTCAGTCTGGGGTTTTCCCACCCCGTCGACTTTCCGGTTCCCGACGGGATCAGCGTTGCGGTGGAACGACAGACCCACTTGATTGTCTCGGGGGTTGATAAGCAGAAAGTGGGCCAGGCGGCGGCCGACATCCGATCCTTGCGCAAGCCGGATCCCTATAAGAACAAGGGGATTCGTTATACGGGAGAGAAGCTCAAGAAGAAAGTCGGCAAGACGGGGGCCAAGTAGCGGCGAGGCCGGCAGGTGCAGGCCACCCAGAACGGAACCATGGCTAAACGGATTTCCAGAGGGCACATACGCAGACGCATTCACGTGCGGGTGCGCAAAAAGATCAGAGGTTCAGGCGATCGGCCGCGCCTTAACGTGTTTCGCTCAGCCAAGCACATTTACGCCCAGGTCATCGATGACGACCAGGGTCGGACGCTGGCCTCTGCCTCAACCGTCGACAAGGAGATTCGCGAGGCGAAGCGCAACGGCGGGAACCTGGCCGCGGCCAAGGTGGTGGGCAGCCGGGTCGCCGAACGAGCCACCCGACAGGGGATCAAGCGAGTGGTCTACGACCGTGGGGGGTACGTCTTTCACGGTCGGGTGAAGGCATTGGCCGATGCGGCTCGAGAGGGCGGCCTGGAATTCTAGCCAGGCGGCGGCTCGGACAGACAAGCCAATGAGAAATCCACGAAGAGACTGATTAAGGAGGGCATTTGGAAGCCAAGCCCGATTCGAGCGAATCCCAATTCAAAGATCAGGTCGTCTCCATCAATCGCGTCACCAAGGTGGTCAAAGGCGGCAAGAACCTGAGTTTCAGCGCCCTGGTGGTTGTCGGAGACGAGAACGGCAGAGTGGGCTACGGCAACGGAAAAGCCAAGGAAGTTCCCTCGGCCATTCGCAAGGCGACCGAAACCGCCAAGAAAAACCTGATTCGTGTCCCCATGAAGGGCACCACCATTCCCCACCTGGTGATCGGTCGATTCGGCTCGGGCCGGGTGCTGCTGAAACCGGCTCGCGATGGGACTGGTGTGATTGCCGGCGGACCGGTACGAGCCGTGATTCAGTCGGCAGGGATTCAGAATGTGCTGACCAAGTCTCTGGGAAGCGCCAATCCCCACAACGTCGTGAAAGCGACCATTGAGGGACTCCAGCAACTCAAGGATGTGGTTGAAGTCGCCCGATTGAGAGGGAAGTCGCCAGAGGAAATATTGCAGATGCCGAAGCCGCAAAGGCATGAAGAGACAAAACAACCCCAAGAAAACGCAGACGATGCCTCTGAAGATTAAGCTGGTCAAGAGCGGAATTGGGTGCTCAGCCAGGCAAAAGCGGGTGATTCGGGGTTTGGGATTCAGACGCCTGAACCAGGTCGTTGCCCGACCCGACACTCCTGAAATTCGAGGCATGATCTTCAAGATACGCCATCTCTTGGAGGTGAAGGGTGAAGAGTGAAGAGTGGAGAGTTGTAAGCGGAGTGTATAGGGAGCAGGCAAGCGTCTGATGACTTGGCTGCGCTTATTTGAGGCGATGGTCCGAGATTTAGAAGATGGTTAACGTGTCGAATCA
Source organism: Candidatus Versatilivorator sp. (assembly GCA_965207735.1). Lineage (GTDB taxonomy): Bacteria > Acidobacteriota > Terriglobia > Versatilivoradales > Versatilivoraceae > Versatilivorator. Next base: position 555,569 of record OZ242296.1, read on the forward strand.
TTGCTATCCACTAACCACCAATTGAGGTTGCTGCTCAATGATTGAACTTCACGATCTGAAGCCTACACCGGGGTCGACCCGGAACCGCAGGCGCCGGGGAATCGGACCCGGGTCCGGACTGGGGAAAACCGCCGGCCGGGGAAGCAAGGGACAGAAGTCCCGTTCCGGCGCACGGGCCAAGCGCGGATTCGAAGGCGGGCAGATGCCCCTGCACCGTCGTCTGCCGAAGCGCGGCTTCACCAACATCTTCAGGAAACAGATCGTGGTGGTGAACGTGAGTCAGCTTCAGGTGTTCAGGGCCGGGTCCACGGTATCACCGGACGTCCTGGTCAAGCAGGGAATCATCAAGAAAGTCAAGGATGGAGTAAAGATTCTGGGTCGAGGCGAGGTGTTGAAAGCGCTGAAAGTGTCAGCACACTTCTTCAGTCAAAGCGCTCGGGGCAAGATCAGCCAGGCCGGGGGGACCGTCGAAGAAATCAAGTGATCGAAAGCCTGCGCAACATCTGGAATATGAATGACCTGAGGAAAAGGATCCTCTTTACCTTGGGTATTTTGGCCGTGTACAGGGTCGGGGCTTTCATCCCCACCCCCGGGATCAACACCGAGGCCTTGCAACAGATTTTCGACCGCAGCCGGGGAACGGTTCTGGGTTTTCTGGATCTATTCTCCGGCGGCAATTTCGGCAACTTCACCATCTTTGCCTTAGGAATTACCCCCTACATCACGGCCTCGATCATCCTGCAGTTGATGACCGTCGTTTGGCCCTATCTGGAGAGACTGTCCAAGGAAGGTGAACTCGGCCGCAAGAAGATAACCCAATACACCCGATATCTGACGGTCATGCTCAGTCTGGTGCAGTCGTTCGGCATCGCTTCTTTTCTACAGGGGATGCCTGCCGAGGCCGGAAGTCAAGTGGTTCTGAACCCTGGGTTCGGGTTCGTGTTCATGACCATGCTGACCCAGACTACGGGCACTGCGTTCATCATGTGGCTGGGAGAAAGGATCACCGAGAGGGGCATCGGAAATGGAATGTCGCTGATCATCTTTGCCGGAATCGTCAGCGGCTTGCCCAGCGCGGGCCATGAGATCTTTACCCGACTGGTGCAGCAGCAGTGGTCTCCGCTGTTCGTCATGATCCTTCTGTCTATCATGGTGTTGGTGGTGGGGTTCATCGTGTTGGTGGAGAGGGCGCAGAGGCGGATTCCGGTGCAGTACGCCAAGCGCGTGGTGGGACGCAGGGTCATGGGGGGGCAATCGACGCATCTTCCCCTGAAGGTGAATGTCGGCGGAGTGATCCCCGTCATCTTTGCGTCTTCCATACTCACTTTTCCGCAAACCTTCGGTCTGATGTTCGAGGACAGTCGATTTTTCAGAAGCCTGACCGAAGCCCTTGGGTTCGGCGAGCCTCTTTACAATCTCCTCTTTATCACCTTTATTATTTTCTTTTGTTACTTTTACACCTCTATCGTCTTCAATCCCACGGAAGTCGCCGGCAATATGAGAAAGTACGGAGGTTTCATTCCGGGAATCCGCCCCGGACGCGCTACCGCCGAGTACATCGAGACCATTCTGACTCGCATCACCTTTGCAGGAGCAATCTATCTGGCCCTGATTGCGGTCATTCCGGAATTCATGATTACCGGTTTCCATATTAATCACCTGCCCTGGGTGGGCGGCTACTTCGAAGGGTTGCCCAACTGGATTTTAAACGGCATGGGAGTGCAGTTCTATTTTGGCGGGACCTCTCTGCTGATCGTGGTGGGGGTGGCCATGGACACCGTTCAACAGATCGAGGCCCAATTGGTGATGCGCCACTACGATGGATTCCTGGGACCGCGGGGGCGTCGGATTCGCGGGCGGCGGATGTGAGGCAGGAGGATCCGGCAAGTTTGGTTCCGGTCCGGGTCATTTGTTGGATTTGTAGGTAACGTGTTGTATCCTTGGAAGTTCGGGTTTTACTTTACTAGAGGGATGTGGTCCTGAATGTCAAAGGAAGATGCCATTGAAGTGATGGCGGTTGTTCTGGAACCCTTACCCAATGCCATGTTCAAGGTTCAGTTGGAGAACAAGCACGTGGTTCTGGCCCATATCTCCGGGAAAATGCGCAAGAACTTTATTCGGATCCTGCCGGGAGACAAGGTCGCGGTGGAGTTGTCACCATACGACTTGAGCCGAGGCCGGATCGTCTATCGCTACAAGTAGGTCAACCATGAAAGTCAGGGCATCCGTAAAGAAAATTTGTCCAAAATGCAAGATCATCCGCCGGCACGGGGTGGTGAGGGTGATTTGCGTCAACCCTAAATGCAAGCAGCGTCAGGGATAGCGCGACCGTACGGTTTCCGGTTCTCCTCCCTGGAAAGGAATGGACGTGGCTCGGATCGTTGGCATCGATTTACCGAATGACAAGCGGGTGGAAGTCGGCCTGACCTACATTCATGGCATTGGCAGGCCAAGATCACGCAAGATCCTTGATAAGGCGGAAATCAGCCTGGACACCAAGGTACGGGACCTTTCCGAGGAAGAGGTCACCCGCATCCGTCAAATCATCGAGGAGCAGAGCGGCGTTGAAGGCGACTTGCGCAAGGAAGTTGCCATGAACATCAAGCGGCTCATGGAGATCAGCTCTTATCGGGGATTGAGGCATCGACGTTCGCTTCCGGTAAGGGGGCAACGGACGCACACCAACGGTCGTACTCGCAAGGGGCCTCGTAGAGGCGCCGTGGCGGGCAAGAAGAAACCGGTCTCCAAGACTTGAGAACGGGATCTGTGATCCCCGGGAGTGATTGTGATGGCTAAGGCTCAGACCAAGTCCAAGAAAGGACGCAAGAAGGTCTTTCGGAGAAAGGAAAAGAAGGTTGTCTTGAGCGGAATTGTTTTCGTCCAGGCGACCTTCAACAACACGATCGTCAGCATCACCGACACGCGAGGCAACCTGGTCTGCTGGTCCAGCGCGGGGTCCCTGGGATTCAGGGGTTCACGAAAGGGGACGCCCTTTGCGGCGCAGCAGGCCTCGATCACTGCCGGTAACATCGCTCGCGAGCACGGAATGAAGACCGTGGACGTCCGGGTGAAGGGTCCCGGGTCGGGGCGAGAATCCGCCATTCGCGCGCTGCAAACGGTGGGTCTGGAAGTCAAGTCCATTCGAGACGTCACTCCCATTCCTCACAACGGGTGCCGTCCGCCCAAGCGCAGACGGGTCTAGTTCCAATTTGACCAGAGAACTGGATTGAAATCTGCATAGCAAGGAGAAGGAAGTTGGCTACCTATCGCGGTTCCGTTTGTCGTCTCTGTCGTCGGGAAGGAATCAAGCTCTATCTCAAGGGAGACCGCTGCTTCAAGGATTCCTGCGCCATTGAAAAGAGGAATTTCATTCCCGGGCAGCATGGTAGAAGCCGCCGATCCAAGATAATCGGGTACGGTCTCCAATTGCGCGAGAAACAGAAGGTCAAGCGCATCTACGGATTGATGGAGCGTCAGTTTCGGAACTATTTCGAAAAGGCGTCCCGGCAAAAAGGGGTTACCGGCGAGAACCTGCTGGGGATGTTGGAGAGGCGTCTCGATAATGCGGTCTACCGCCTGGGCTTTGCATCCTCCAGGGCGCAGGGCCGGCAGTTGGTGGGGCACGGCCATATTCGTGTCAATGATCGCAAGGTCAACATCCCCTCCTTCCAGTTAAAGCTGGGTGACTCGGTTTCGGTTCGCCAAAAGAGCTACAAGGTGCCAAGCATCGTGACTTCAGTGGAGATGGTCGGAAGTCGTGGGGTTCCTGCCTGGCTGGAGTTGGATAGTTCCAACCTGTCGGGAAAAGTACTTTCCCTTCCTACCCGAGACGATGTCAATCTGCCCGTGCAGGAACATTTGATCGTCGAACTTTATTCCAAGTAGCTTGTTCCCCAAAGTTCCCTTGGAAACGTCTAACGGGTCTTAATCAGGCTTTTGGCCAACAGGCTCCAACCCTGGGAGGGTCTATCACTTATGTTGTGGAAAGGATTTCAGAAGCCCAAACGGCTCTCAATCAGCAGCGAGAATCAGGAGCAACACTACGGACAATTTACCGCACAGCCTTTCGAGCGCGGATTTGGAACCACGATAGGGAATGCGTTGAGACGGGTGCTGTTGTCTTCGATCGAAGGTGCCGCAGTGACGGCGGTCAAGATCGAAGGCATCCTGCACGAGTTCTCACCGATACCGGGAGTGGTGGAGGACGCGACCGACATCATTCTTAATCTCAAGCAGGTGTCGTTCAGGCTCAGCGGCGAGGGTCCCAAGACGTTGTATCTGGAGTCGGAATCCCCGGGGGTGGTGACCTCTGCCGATATTCAGACCGATGCAGACGTTGAAATCCTGGATAAGACCGTCTATCTGGCGACTGTAAGCGAAGGAGGACGCTTGCAGATGGAAATCAGGCTGAAGCATGGACGAGGATACGTCTCGGCTGACCGGAATTTTGATGACGATCTATCGATTGGCTTTATCCCCATCGACTCCGTTCATTCCCCGGTCCGAAAGGTCAACTATACGGTTGAACCCTCCAGGTTGGGTCAGATGACCGACTACGACAAGTTGTCCCTGGATGTCTGGACCAATGGATGCGTTACTCCCCAGGACGCCGTGGGGCTTGCGGCCAAGTTGATCAGAGACCATATGTCCATCTTCATCAACTTCGAGGAACAGGCTGAAGATGAGGAGGAGCCGGCCAGTCAAGTCGTGGAGGTGGTCAACGAGAATCTCTCCAAATCGGTTGACGAACTGGAGCTCTCGGTTCGTTCCTACAACTGTTTGAAGAATGCCAATATCAAGACCATAGGGGAACTGGTCCAGAAGACCGAGTCGGAAATGCTCAAGACCAAGAATTTCGGTCGCAAGTCGTTGAATGAGATCAAGGATATTCTCGGAAGCATGGGACTGGGTCTCGGTATGGAACTGGATGAAAGAGGCCAGCCGGTCGAAGCATCAGTGACCGAAGAATAAATGGGCCCGGCTGTGGCTCCCGGCAGGATTTGTCGTTCCGGAGGGTTTGGATGAGACATCGTGTACACGGACGAAAACTGGGGCGAACGCCTCCCCATCGACGGGCGCTGCTCAGAAACCTATGTACTTCTCTGTTGGAGCACGAACGTATTACCACGACGGTTCAAAAGGCCAAAGAGGTCAGACCGCTGGCTGAGAAGATGATCACCCTTGGCAAGCGAGAGACACTACACGCCAGGCGTCAGGCTGCTCGATTTCTTTTGAAGGCTGCAGTTGTCCAGAAACTCTTCGATAGCATTGCTCCTCGCTATGCCGACCGCGCCGGCGGTTACACTCGCATCCTGAAGCGGGGACCGCGTGCGGGAGATGGAGCCGAGTTGGCCATCATTGAGCTGATTTCGGACGAGTCGGAGAAGAAGTCCAAGTCCGCCGGCGCCAAGAGTCAGGACAAGACCAAGGAGGAGCAACCCAAGGAAGACCAGTAGGAGACGCTTCCTCGACCGACTCGCGCCAACCGCGGCTTCGCCGCTATCCCCCCAACCAAGACCCTGCCGGCGGAAAGAAAATTTTTAGCGATCATCCCCCGGGCGCCAGCCCGGGATTCCAGTAAGCCGCGACTGCGGCGCCTGCAGATAGTCATAGGCGTAAGCCCATTGGACATCGGTAGCTCCATCCCCCCGGCCGCGAAGGCGGCGACCGTAGTTCTCCCTGGCGTTCGATCTCAAGCAGCCTGGGCGCGCCCAGTGCAGTCGATTCCCTGAAGGGTCTCGCAATAAACGCTTCAAAATGCTAAAAACAAACTCTCTCCCTAGCGATTCCTAGTGACTCGGTGAGAAAGGCGGGCTGAGGAACGGGAGTCCCGGCCCGATCAACAGGAGGCTGCGCTGAGCGACCATTACCGGCTGAACCACAGCCAGACCGTTTATCGGGGAAGAGTGATCGATCTCACGGTCGACCGCATCACCATGGCCTCCGGAACGCAGGCGGTGCGAGAAGTGGTTGTGCACCCGGGAGGCGCGGCGGTGGTGCCGGTGTTTTCGAACGGGGATGTCCTGCTGGTGGAACAGTTCCGCTATCCGATGCAGCAGTCACTGCTGGAACTGCCGGCAGGAAAGATCGACCCTGGAGAGTTGCCCGAGGAGACGGCCGCCAGAGAATTGGAGGAGGAAGTGAGCTTCAGAGCGGGCAGGCTGGAGAAGCTGGCGGAATTTTATACGACGCCGGGGTTTTGCAACGAGCTTCTCCACCTTTTTCTGGCCACAGACTTGGAACCCGGTCGAAGGGCCGGAGATGAGGATGAGGAACTCTCCGTCCATCGCTTTTCCCCCAAGCAACTGGAGAAGCTGATCCGTCTGGGTAGGATCGTCGACGCCAAGACACTCATCGGCCTTCACCTTCTGTTGGCCAATCCAGAATATCGGGCGCCCTGACGACTTCACTTTCGCGAATGGAGCCAAGAATCCCAGGACAGTAGCTTGACCCGCCATTTGTGCTTTTCGAGGAGACCCCGATTCCATGCCAAGAAAACGAGTTCGCCGCCTGTTTCCTGATGTGCTGACCCGTGTGTTTGAGGTCCATGTCCTGGCAATCCTGGTAGCCATAGTGGCCACCGGTTCCCTGACGGAAAGGATTGGAGCGGAGGAAACGGCCGAGGCTCCGGTGTGGCCGAGATTCCGGGGCCCTGATGGTATGGGTGTCTCCGATGATCGAAACCTCCCGGTCCACTTTGGGCCGGAAGAGAACCTCATCTGGAAGACGGGTCTGCTGCCGGGAGAGTCGTCTCCGGTGATTGCCGGCGATCGTGTGTTCCTGACCGGGGCCTCTGAGGATTCTCTGGTCACCTATGGTCTCGACCGCGGTACAGGCCGGATCCTCTGGCAGCGTTCTCTGGCAAGGGACCGGGATCCGAGGTACCACAAGATCAACTCCACCGCTTCTCCAACGCCGGCTACCGATGGAGACGTCCTGGTCGTATTTTTTGGGGATTTCGGCCTCGTTGCCTATGAGTTGGACGGGCGTGAGCGATGGCGATTGCCGGTCGGACCGTTGAACAACGTCAATGGGCACGGCGCATCGCCGATCCTGGCAGACGGCAAGGTCGTCATGGTCTGTGACCAGGACAGCGGCTCCTACATGATTGCGGTGGACAAGGACAGCGGGCGGGTGCTTTGGAGAACGGAGAGGCCTGAGGTTACCCGAGGCTATTCGACCCCGGCGGTATTTAGGCGCAGGGGTGAACCCACGGAGCTGATTGTGCCGGGATCCTATCAGTTGATCGGCTACTCGCTGGATCGGGGTGAGAAGCTCTGGTGGCTGCGGGGCATGGCCTGGCAGCTCAAGTCGGTGCCGCTGATCGACGGCGACAGGATCTACCTCAATGCCTGGGAATCCGGAGGGAATAGCGCCGTTCGCGTCGACCTTCCCTCCCATGCCCAAGTTTTGGCAGAGCGGGACACGGATGGGGACGGACGGTTGTCCTTGGAGGAGATCGAAGGATTCAAGCCGTCCAGGACGTGGCGGAATGTGGATCTGGACAAGGATCGATTCCTGAGCCGGCTGGATTGGGAATTCTATCGAGCCCGCCTGGAGGCCCAGAACAACATGATGGCCATTCGGCATGGAGGGCGCGGAGACCTGACCGGCAGCAATATTCTTTGGCGATATCGAAAATCCCTGCCAAACGTCTCTTCTCCGCTCCTTTACCAATCCGTCCTCTACCTGGTCAAGGATGGTGGAATCGTCACCACCCTGGATCCGGAGAGTGGGGACGTGCTCAAGCAGGCCCGCCTGAACGGGGCGACCGACCGCTACTATTCCTCTCCCGTTGGCGTGGACGGCAAGGTGTACCTGATCAGCCAGACCGGCAAAGCCCCGGTCTTGAAGGCGGGAGGCCAATGGGAGGTTCTGGCGCTCAACGATCTTGCGGAAGAGTGTTACGCCACGCCGGCGATTGCCGACAGCCGACTCTACGTTCGCACACGCCAGACGCTCTACTGTTTCGCTCGTCTTCCCTGATTCAACCCGCGCGAAACGATACGCAGGATGCCCGCAATCGGGGCAAGGCGGTTGAGGACCATAATCCTGTGCATCCTGTGCATCCATGTTAATTAAAAAACAAGAAACATGGATTAACAGGATAGACAGGATTACCAGGACGGGACGCTGTTGCAGGGAAAGCCGAATCGCGCGAAACGATACGCAGGATGCCCGCAATCGGGGCAAGGCGGTTGAGGACCATAATCCTGTGCATCCTGTGCATCCATGTAAATAGATCTTTTTGCGCTCGGGGCCGAGACCAAACGCCGGAACCTGAAGGGCGTCATTTCGTATCCTTGGTGGATTTTTTTCCCCGTTCCTGTTTTCTTCGTGGCCCTTAGGCGTCCTTCGTGGTCCTTCGTGGATTACTCTTTTAACCCCGTCGCATGCAGCGCGAATCCGGTTTGTTTCAGGTACGCGGAATTTCCAGGCGGGCGAACAATTCGATTCACGTCCTTCAGGAGATGAGTGATCTTGGGTTCCGATCAGGCATACGATCGCAGTCACTACTCCCTCTTGACGGATCTCTACCAGTTGACCATGGCCTATGGCTACTGGAAGACCGGGTGGCAGGAGAAGGAAGCCGTCTTCAACCTCACCTTCCGCAATGCTCCCTTCGGTGGTGGGTTTTCCATTGCCTGCGGGCTCGCCGGCGTCATTGAGTACCTGGACCGATACGCTTTCAATACCGAGGATATCCACTATCTGCGGAGCCTGACCGGCAACGATGGCCGACCCATCTTTCAGACCGACTTTCTGAGCTATCTGGAAGGGCTGCAACTGACCTGCGAGGTTGACGGCTTCCCCGAGGGGACCTTGGTCTTTCCTCACGAACCCGTGCTGCGTGTACGGGGGCCGATCATTCAATGCCAACTCCTGGAGACAACCCTGCTGAATATCCTCAACTTTGAGTCGCTGATTGCCACCAAGGCAGCCCGGGTATGTCTGGCAGCCGCCGGTGATCCCGTGCTGGAATTCGGTCTGCGGCGGGCGCAGGGAAGCGATGGCGGCCTGACGGCCAGCCGGGCCGCCTATATCGGCGGCTGCGTCGCCACCTCCAACCTTCTGGCCGGGAAGCGCTTTGGAATTCCAGTCCGGGGAACTCATGCCCACAGTTGGGTCATGGCTTTTGGAAGCGAACTGGAGTCTTTCGAAGCATACGCCAGGGCGCTCCCCAACAATTGTGTCTTTCTGGTGGATACCTTCGACACCGTGGAGGGAGTCCGCAACGCGGTCCGGGTAGGGAAGCAGCTCCGAAAATCGGGCCATGAGATGGTTGGGGTTCGCCTCGATTCAGGAAACCTGGAGCAGCTCAGCCGGGATGCCCGCAAGATTCTGGACGAGGCGGGCTTCGCCGAAGCGGTGATCATTGCCAGCAACGATCTCGACGAACACCTCATCGCCTCTCTCAAGAACAGCGGAGCGGCCGTTGGCGTCTGGGGCGTCGGAACCAGGATGGTGACGGCGGACGGACAGCCGGCAATGGGCGGAGTCTACAAGCTGTCAGCCGTTCGCGGCTCCTCGGGGGACTGGGACTACAAGATGAAGCTGTCCGAACAGGCGGTCAAGATGTCGATTCCGGGCATCCTTCAAGTCCGCCGGTTCGAAAAGGCCGGGAAATTTGTGGGAGATGTCATCTACGATGTGGGCTTGGGAGCGGGCAGCCGGCAGGTGTTGATGGATCCCGTTGGGGTCGGCCGCGAGCGGCGGTCTCCGCCAGGTGGGGCTGGTGAAGATCAGCTGGTTCCGATCTGGCGAATCGGAAAGCAGGTCTATGGACCGGAGTCTGTGGATTGCTGTCGCCAACGGGTTCAGAAGCAGTTGGCCCGATTGGACCCCGGGGTGAAGCGTTTTTCCCGACCCAAGCGCTATCCGGTGGGTCTGGAATCCAGGCTTCATCGGTTGAGGGAAAGGATGATCCAGGGGAGCGGTCGGCATGGAAGCCTTGATAGTGGTTGACGTTCAGAATGATTTCATTGCCGGGGGAGCGCTGGCGGTGCCCGGGGGAGATGCAGTGATACCCCTGGTCAACCGGTTGCAGGCGAACTTCCAATTGATCGCCGCAACCCAGGACTGGCACCCTCCCTATCATGGCAGCTTTGCCGCCAACCACCCCGGAAAACATCCGGGGGACTTGATAGAGTTGGAGGGGCTCGAGCAGACCTTGTGGCCGGCGCATTGCGTGCAGAATACGCCGGGAGCTGATTTTGCGCCAGGTTTGAACCGAGACCGCTGGGGCAAGGTGGTCCTGAAGGGGACTGATGCCAACATTGATAGTTACAGCGGCTTCTACGACAACGGCCATCGCAAGGCGACCGGCCTCGGGGAATACCTGCGTCGAAAGGGTGTGAGCACGGTGTTTGTAGCGGGATTGGCCACCGACTACTGTGTCAAGTTCACCGCGCTGGATGCACAGGCCTTGGGGTTTGCAACCCTTGTGGTCCGGGATTGTTGCCGGGGTGTCGATCTGAATCCGGGAGACGTGGAAGGCGCGATCAATGAAATGAGGGCGGCTGGTGTTGCAATCGTGGACAGCGCCGACTTGGGAAAACCTCTGTAGCGGTAGGGATCGGGAGAGCCTTTCGGGCCGGGACGGCGGAGCATCACCCCGGCTTATCTGCGGGCCATTTTCTTACGCCACTTTTTTGAAAGACGCTCGGCCTTCTTGACGTCGTTGGCAGTCATCCGTTTTACCAATCGGGTTTTCAGTTCCATTGACTGCTCGTGAACTTCACGGGTGCGCCAGTTCCGCTTGCTGAACTGGGTCGCCAGATGGATCCAGGCATAAGCCTTCAGTTCGTCTTGATCGAGACCTTCCCCTTTGAGATAAGCCACGCCCAGGTTATGCATGGCCTGGGGTAGTCCCCGCTGAGCTGCTTTCTGGAACCACTTGACGGCTTCCAGTTTGTCCAGGGCGACACCTCGACCTTCGCTGTACATCCTGCCCAGGTTGGATTGTGCGTGAGGAACTCCCTGTTCGGCGGCCAGACGATACCAGTAAGCGGCCTGTTGGTCGTCTTTCGCGAGCCCCTTTCCGTTTTCGTACATGACCCCCAGGTTGTGCTGAGAAACGGCGTTACCTCGCTTGGTCCCCCGGCGAAACCATTCGATGGCCTGGGCATCATCCTGGGGAACACCGCGGCCATAGGCGTACCGCAAACCCAGGATGGATTGGGCCAGGCCGTGTCCCTGCTCGGCAGCTTTCCGGAACCACTTCACGGACTCGGCCTGGTCTCGGGGGACTCCTCGTCCCCAGGCGAACATCCGTCCCAAAAGGACTTGAGCCTCGACATCCCCCTCTTCGGCCAACGAACGGGCAAGCTGGTAGGCAGTGCCGTACTGGCCTTGATCGTAAGCCTCGGTGGCGACTGAGGATTGGGCCCGGAAGGGGGCCGGGAGGGATATTGCCAGGGAGATGAGTAAGGTCATGAAGTAGAGTATTCTCAAGCTCATGGCAGGCCTCAATCTCTCAACAACTTGGCTGGAGTGTGAACGAATGAAAGCAAGATTACAAGCAGAAATTCCGGCATGGCTTTCCCAAAGGGACATGGTCACGCCGGCTTCCTCCCGGGAGTAAAACGCCCGTCCTTTCCTTGTCTGAAACAACCCTGTTTCACCCTCGGATGATCTGCCCGGCAGGGCAGGGGCTCGGCTTGTCTGAAACAACCGACAAAAGACAAAAGAAAAAGACATTTCCACGAAGGGGCACGAAGAACGACGAAGGGGCACAAAGGCGCTGAGGTTGGCCGCGACGGGGTGCCAAGGTCGCGAAGGGATGATCGATTTCTGATTGTTTCACTCTATGTATGATCCGCACGGCAGGGCGGGGGGCCGACTCACCAGGAACGGTTGTGCTGCAGCGAGTTTTCGTTGGAATCGGCTGGGTCTTCCGCCTTCCCCAGCCAGCGTAATCGAACCACCAGCTTTCTGGGGGATCGTCCGAAGAGATTGTGGAATTGGGGAGAGTCGATGTTGTTGTTGACCAGGTTGTAGTTGGGTCGGTTGGTCACGTTGTCCACGCCGGGCCGCAGCGACCACTGGTGTCCGAGGAAGGTCAATGTTCTCTGGACGTGTATGTTCAGGTTGAAATGCCTGGGAAGTCGCCAGCTATTGATGCGGCCGACCTGTTTGCCGTTGTCATCATGGATGCTAAAGGGAAACCCGTCCCGCCATTCGGCAAAAAGGGCCACGGAAGTCTTTTTCCCGATGGGGAAGGATGCCCAGGACACCAGTCGGTGGGGCACGTCCCAGGAAGGACGGCCCGAGATGTCGGCAAACAGGACGGGATCGTCGGTATCCAGGTCCAGAGCGGCATTGGAGCGGGCTCGCGAATAGGTGTAGCTCAGGAACCAGCGGTGGTGCGCCAGGAACAATCTGCTTAGAGAGATCTCTACCGAGTCGTAACTGTTCTGCCTGAAATTCTGCAATTGATAGTGTATGGTCCGATTCCCGGGAGGGAGGCGATCGTCCTGGACCATTCGGATTGAGACGGGGACCTGCGCATATCCGTTCCGCATCCTCTTGCGCAAGTAATTGAGGTTGAGATCGGTTCCGTAGGGCAGCTTCTGTTGCCAGCCGGCGCTCAGATTCTGCGTCCTGGGTATGGTGAGCAGGGATCGCTCCAAAGTGAAGAATCTGACGTTGAGAGGTTGCAGCGCAGTGATGCCGTCCGGGGCGAAGTCCGTAAAGACGGAATATTGATCCCGATGCCGCGTGAAGACCCGGAAGTAGGTGGTGGCCGGAATCCAGCCAAAGCCGGCCGAAAGCTTGGTGCCATCGAGTCCGACCGGCATGAAGGCCAGACTGAATCTGGGGGTGACAACGCCGCGGGAAACAATCCGGTCCCAATCCCAGCGCAGCCCCAGCTCCGCCACCAGCCGCGGTTTGATGGCCCACCGGTCCTGCAAATAGGCGGCAGATTCCAGGTTCCATTCCTTGAATTCACCGCTCCCGCCGAAGGACAGCCTGCTGGACCGGGTTCCGTCCAGGCGGAAGTATTCGATGGCGGTCCGCCGGATGTCCTGGAAGTATCGTGAATAGTCGAGGTTTGCTCCCACCTTCGTCTGGTGCTGTCCGAGCCAGTCCCAAGGGGGACTGAACAGGTCGGCTCGCCATTGGTCGCGGCTGCTGATATGCAAGGTATCGATGGCGAAGTTTCCGCCTCTTCCAAAAGAGGTGATGCGGTAGGTTTGGCTGCCCTGAGGTACCTGTCGATTGATCGAACGGTAGGCCGCATAACCGAACTCCAGGACACTATCGGGGGACAGGACCCATTGATCCTTGAGATTGAAGAAATACCGGCGGGCTCGCCTGTCCAGAGTGGTCTCCAGCGGGTTCAGAGGGGACAGGCCCGATTTGGGCGCGTTGAGATAGTCCACCACCAGCCCTGAGCTCAAGGTGTGGCGGGGAGTGAGCTTGGCCTGGACTCGCAAACTGTTGTTGACGGCCCAGGAGACGTGACGGTCCCGGCCGACCGGTAGCTCGGGGATAATATTTTCTTCGTATAGCAGATCCAGGCTGTTGAAAAACCAGGCGCGATCCTTGAGGATGGGGCCGGAGAAATTGTGACGGGGTCTCCAGTCGCGGAATCGGAGTCCCCGGGTAAACTCGATGCCGGGAACGAAGTTGGTGAACCGCTGCTTGAACTGGTCGTCTCCCATTCGGGAATTAAGGACCATGGTGCCGCCGGTTCCCTTGCCGAACTCGGCCGAATAGCGTCCGGAAAACAGATCCAGGGACTTGACCGACTCCGCACCCAGCCCCATCTCCAGCTTGCCCGAGGCAGGATCGGACAGGTTGAATCCATCCAGGGCCCAGTTCATCTCTTGGACCGAGCTTCCATGAAAATGCAAGTCACCCTTGGGATCCCTCAAAACACCCGGCAAGACTGCCGCTGCGCCCTGAATTCGAAGCTTGGTTGAGCGGGTTACGGGAATGGAGTCGATTTCCCTTTCCTCCAGTGCCTGCGACATGGCGATCTGCTCAACCGACAGATGGTCGTCAGGATAGACGTCGACCGTGATTTGGGATTCCGCTAAAGAAATGAGCTCGACGTTGACGAGATTGACACCGGTGATCAAATCCAGGGGTTTGTCCTTGATCGGGTAATAGTCGCCATGGGTCGCCTGGAGGAGATACTCCCCGGCTCGGTCCAGGTTGAAACTGAAGGCGCCCTGTTCATTGGAACGGGTCGTTACCTCCACACCGGGACCGCTGCTGTTCTCGATGAGGAAGCTGACTTCCTGGATGGGGTTCATTCCTTGATCGGTGACGGTCCCGCTCACCACCACCTGTCCCATCACCGGGTCCACAAGGCAGAAGAGCACAGCTCCAATACTTGCCGTCAGTCGCAGCCGCATGCATCCCCTGGTGACCTGTTTCAGCCTTGTCATGAGAAATCCTTCGCTGCCATTGTGAATTGACAGGCTGTATAACGTCAAACGCGGGTTGGTGCGGCTGGCGGGCCGGATGGCTGCCGGATGCCTGTCTGCGGGCTGCTAGAAGGGTTGGCTGTAATAGCCGCGCTTGGCTCTGACGATGACATTGGGGATGTTGGTCACGATCTTGATCCGGCGAAACTTGCCGTCTCTTGTCTTGTTGGTGGGGCTGTAGGCCAGGCTGTACTGGCTGTTCAGCTCGGCCGCGATTTTTTGGAAGGCATCGCCAAGGTTGCGGAGGCCCTCGGAGACGTAGAGGGTGCCTCCAGTGACCTGTGCCAACTGTTCCAGATACTCGCGGCCCTGGTGGTATTCGGCATCGCTTCGGCCGACGCCGGTGGGGACGCGGGGGGAGCGGTTCAGAGGAGGCAGGCGGCGAGCAGTCGGGCGGCGAGAAGGCACGGGCAATCCGATGGTGCCCCCGCCGGTGGGAAGCCCGACGGTTCCCCCACCGGTCGGCAAGCCGACCGTTCCCCCGCCGGTCGGAATGCCTACGGTGCCCCCTCGCCTTCCCAACGGCGGTCTCGGGTTGCGGGACATGGGGCCCGTATCGTACCGGGTGTCGAAAAAGATCGGGTAGATGAGCGTATCCGCCTCTTTGGCCAACTCGATGGTTTCATTCGCCGTGGAGGTTGGGCTGGCGGTGTCGACGCCATCGGTGAAGAGCACCATGGCCTTTCGTTCCGGCCTGAGACGGAGCCTCTGCTGCAGGGCGAGGTAGACGGCTTCATAGAGCTGGGTGGATCCCCCGGTACGAGTTCGTTTGATGGCCCGTTCGGTAGCTCGCTTGCTGCGGTTGAAGTCACTATCCAGATGCACTTCATCGTCGAATGAGATGACCAGCACCTCGTCTTCGACATGAATCTGATTGATGAAACGAATGGCTTCGTTCTGGATCTGCGCCAGCTTGTTAACGGTGCTGTAGCTGGTGTCCAGTAGCAGTCCCACGGCGAAGGGGGCGTCCACCGGGGAGAAGTGGGTAATCCGTTGCTCGACCCTGTCCTCGTAGATCCGGAAGTTGTCCTTCGTCAGGTAGGTCAGGTATCTTCCGTTGGCGTCGGTCACCACCACGTTGACATTGACCAGGTCCACGTCCACTGAGAGCGTGTAGGGATCAGTCGCCCCGCCTGCCGCGTCTCGCTCCTGCTTCGGGTTGGCGGGTGCATGCCCGGGCGGGGCATCATCGTCGCGGCCCCTACGGTCCTTCAGGAAAACCTGTGGGTGGCGAGCCACGGCTTCCAGAATCAGCCGGGTGGCTCCCAGTCGTTTCAGGGCCTTCCTGGCCGGTTTGTCGATGCGGAAGCCGACCTTGCGCTCCGCGATGAGGTAGAGGATCCGATCCTCGGACACCTGTCCCTGCTGTAATTGCTGAATCAGGTGCTTGAGATCGTTCCAGGACAATGGCTGGTCGGCTTGGTAGGTCCATAGGGCCGGAACCAACCAGCAGCTGGCAAGAAAGACCAGCAGAAATACCCTGACCGGGCGAGCCGGACCTGAGCAACTCAGATTTCCACGCATGTAAGCCAGCATACCCGATTTTCGGATTGAGGAACCAGTCCGCGCATGTGGTTTTCAGCTTTGGATGTCAATTGGGGGCAAAACGTTGTGCAGATACTCTGGGCCAGGACCTCCAGGCTCGGAGTTGACGCTGACTGAGGGGGCGGCCGGCCTTCCGGCGACCGACTTCAATGTGGTAGTTTACCTGTCTGCCAGGCGAGGCTTCAAGCCGATCCGAAGCGCTACTCGAGTCCCCCTGAATCCTGAGGAATTGACCATGCTCTATCTCTCCCGTGCCGATGTCGAAGCGGTCGACTTGCCCATGCCCGATATCATCGCTGCCCTGGAAGCCATGTTTGTGGAGAAGGGACAAGGGAAGGTCGAAATGCCTCCCAAACCGGGCATTCATCCCCAAGAAAATGCCTTTATCCATGCCATGCCCGCCTACATTCCCAGCCTGTCGGCAGCCGGAATCAAGTGGGTTTCGGGGTATCCCGGCAATCAGGCCAAGGGTCTTCCCTACATCACCGGGCTTCTGATTCTCAATGACCCCGACACGGGAATTCCCATGGCGGTGATGGATGCTACCTGGATTACCGCTCAGAGAACGGGCGCCGCTACTGCCGTTGCCGCCAGGCAACTGGCCAGGCCCGATAGCAACACCGCGGGAATCATCGCCTGCGGCGTGCAGGGGCGCAGCAACCTGGAAGCGCTGGCGTCGGTGTTCGATCTGAGTCATGTCAGAGCATACGATATCCATTCTGAGATCGCTCGGCGCTTTGCCGGGGAGATGGGGCCACGGTTGGAGTTGAATATCGAAGTGGTCAGCAGCCCCAGGGAATGCGTTGAGGCCGACCTGGTCGTGACCAGTGGTCCCATCCTCAAGAATCCCAACCCCGTGATCGAAGCCGGATGGTTGCGACCCGGGGCCTTCGCCAGTGCGGTCGACTTCGATTCCTACTGGCAGGGCGCCGCCGTGGCTGAAGCCGACAAACTGGCCACCGATGACACCGAACAAATGGAATATTACCGACGCGAGGGTTATTTCAAACAGACCCCTAGAGCCCATGCCGATCTGGGAGAGATTCTGGCCGGCAGGAAACCCGGCCGGCAATCGGAGGAGGAAAGAACCTTTTGTGTCAATTTGGGAATCGCCCTGGATGACATGGCCACGGCGATCATCGTTTACCGGGAAGCCCGAAAGCGGGGACTGGGAATTGAACTGCCGCTCTAGCCCGCATTTCTCAGTGCGCCGCTGGTGCCATGACGAGAAGTAGTTTATTTTCAGTACTGTGATTGGATCCATGGGAAGAGCTTGCGGGTAACAGACGGCGCTGGGCATGCCCTGGCTTGTCCTTTTCCCTTCATCGCGCACATGCTCCCTCGTGCGTAGTGACCGCTACGCTCTTCGGTCACGAGCACGCGCTGAAGGGAAAAATCCTGCGCCATGATCATGCCCCCTGGTGAGAAATGCGGGCTAGCGCCCGGAGGCGCAGTCTGGTCTGGTGGATTCAATTGTTATATAGTACTAGATCCGCGCTGGCAGGTTCGGTACTCCTGCTGGTTGCGTCTCGCCCTGGTTCGACGGGATCCTCCTGTCGTCATGGGGCCGGGGAAGGGAGTTCGGCAGCTCTGATTTGAACTCTTTCGACGAGGTCAGAATGGAATCGGCCGGTAGCAGGGAGGTTCTCTGTCCGGAATTCGGCGCCGAAATAGCGATGCCAGCTCAGTCGGCAGCTCTGCCCGTGTCTCGCCCGGAGGGGTTGCCAACGGATGCCGAACCCGTCTGTCTCGGTCTCGATCTGGGTTTCCGTGACTATGAAGAAAGCTTGAAGATCCAGGATCGGATTGTCGCACGGAGGAAGAGCGGCTCCTTTCCCGACTGCCTGCTGTTTGTCGACTATCCCCCCATTATCACTCTGGGAAGGGGAGGGAAGAGAGATCATCTGCTGGCCCGGCCGGAGGAACTCCGAGAGCGGGGGGTCCGTGTTTACCCTGCCGGTCGCGGGGGAGACATTACCTACCACGGCCCCGGGCAACTGGTGGTCTACCCCGTTTTGGACTTGAGCGCCTGGCATAGGGACATTCACCGGTACCTGCGCACCCTGGAGCGTTGTCTGGTGGAAACGTTGTCGGACTTCGGGATTCCCTCCGAGACTCTGCCCGGTGTCACCGGAGTCTGGGTTGAGGGTCGCAAGATAGCGGCAATCGGGGTGCGGACCAGCCGATGGGTTGCCTCCCACGGCTTGGCCTTGAATGTGAACACCGACCTGCGGTATTTCGATTTGATAGTCCCTTGCGGCCTGGTCGGACGGGGCGTGACTTCCATGGCGGCTCAACTGGGCCGGCCGCTCCAACTGTCGGAAGTTCGCGCCTGCTTCACCGGCCGTTTCGCGCGGGCGTTCGGACGATCCTTTCGAGTCGCCGAAAGGGAAGAGGCCCGTCATTGAATCCTGACCGTGGGAGCCGGTCTTCCTGGACCGACAGCGAAGTCGATTCCGACGGTGACGTTTGAGAGGTTGAACAGGGAGAGCTAGATCTATGGTGCCTGACAAAAAGGTTTGCCGGGACATGCTCTACTACATGAAACTGTCCCGTGAGATCGAGACCAGGATAGAACGAAAGCTTTACCGGCAGGGGAAGATTGTGGGAGGCGTTTACGTTGGAAAGGGGCAGGAAGCGATTTCGGTGGGCTCCTCCATCCAGTTGGAGCCGGACGATTGCATCTGTCCCTCCCATCGGGACATGGGAGCCTTTCTGATTCGCGGTCTTTCCCTACGAGCGGTGCTGGGCCAGTACATGGGGCGAAAGACAGGGGTGACAGGGGGCAAGGAAGCCAACATGCACATGGGTGACATGCGCCACAAGATCGTGGCTTTCGTCAGCATGCTGGCCGACACGGTTCCGGTCGCCGCCGGTATTGCCCTGGCCTACAAGATGCGGCGTCAGCCAAATGTGGTGCTCTGCTATTTTGGGGATGGGGCCACCAGCCGGGGGGACTGGCACGAAGGGCTGAATCTGGCGGCGGTGCAGAAAGTGCCCGTGGTCTTCCTGTGCAACAATAACCAGTATGCCTACTCCACGCCCTTGGAAAAGCAAATGCCCATTCAAGATATCTCGGTTCGAGCCCAAGGCTACGACATGCCGGGCGTCACCGTGGATGGGAACGATGTTCTGGCAGTCTATGAGGCGACCCGGGAGGCCGTGGAGTTGGCACGCAACGGTGGCGGCCCCAGCCTGATCGAATGCAAGACCTTCCGCATGACCGGTCACTCGGCCCACGATGACGCCAGGTACGTGCCCAAGAAGCTATTCGAAGAGTGGAGCAAGAAGGACCCCATTCTGCGGTGGGAGACCCGCCTCATTCAGGACAAGGTGATGAGCGAACGAGAGGTAAGGGGAATGGCCACTCGAATTACCCAGGAAGTGGACCAGGCTGTCAGTCTGGCTGAGAGCGACCCGCTCCCGGATCCCAAGGAGACCCTGGAGGGAGTGTATGCCGATCAGTCGGTCGAGGCTCCACTGGCCTTTGCGGCTTCGTTCTTTTCTCCCGATCGCTGGAGGTAACGCGTGGAAACCACAACCTATGTCGAAGCCATTCGCCAGGGTCTCTGGGAGGAAATGACTCGAGACGAAGACGTTTTCGTGCTGGGCGAGGACGTCGGAGTCTATGGTGGAGCCTTCAAGGTGACGGCCGGCTTTCTGGATCAGTTCGGAGAGGAGCGTGTGATGGACACGCCTCTCTGTGAATCGGCCATTGTGGGGGCGGCCATCGGCGCCGCGCTGATGGGCATGAGGCCGGTGGCTGAAATGCAGTTCGCCGATTTCATCTCCTGCGCTTTTGACCAGATCACCAATTTCGCCGCCAAATGCCGCTATCGCTGGGGCGCCGGAGTCCCCCTGGTGATCCGCGGCCCCTCCGGGGGAGGCATTCACGGCGGTCCCTTCCACTCTCAAAATCCGGAGATGTATTTCGTGCATACGCCGGGATTGAAGGTGGTGGCTCCGTCGACCGCTTATGACGCCAAGGGACTCATCAAATCGGCCATTCGCGATGAAGACCCCGTCCTCTTTTTCGAACACAAGTATCTGTATCGCCGCATCAAGGAGGAACTCCCGAGCAGCGAGTACCTGGTTCCCATTGGTCAAGCCGATATCAAGCGGACGGGCGGGGATATTTCAGTAATCACTTACGGCGCCATGGTCCATAACGCCCTGGAAGCCGCCGGAGTCCTGGCCGGAGATGGCGTCGAGCTGGAAGTGGTCGATCTGCGGACCCTGGTGCCTCTGGACAAGGCCGCGGTTCTGGAGTCGGTCAAAAAGACCGGTAAAGTGATCCTGTTGCACGAGGACACTCGTACCGGCGGCTTTGCTGGAGAGCTGGCCGCGGTCATTGCGGAAGAAGTATTCGAATACCTGGATGGGCCCGTCATGCGCATCACGGCCCCCGATACTCCCATCCCTTACAGCCCTCCTCTGGAAGAGTTCTTTCTTCCCAAGACCTCGGATGTCGTCAGTGTGGCCAGGCACCTGGCAGCATACTGATTCTGTCATCCAAGTTGGAGAAGCCCATGCCGTCCAACGTCATCATGCCCCAGATGGGCGAAAGCATCTTCGAGGGTACGATCACCAAGTGGCTCAAGAATGTGGGTGACCGGGTGGAACGAGATGAACCCCTTTTTGAAATTTCCACCGACAAGGTGGATTCCGAGATACCGGCCTCCACCTCGGGCATCCTCAGAGAGATCCTGTTCCAGGAAGGAGAAACGGTCGAGATAAACACCGTGGTAGCCATTATCGATGACGAGGGGGGCGCGATTCCGGATTCCACGGAGGCCGGCGACGCTGTTTCCCCCAAAGAGTCTGAGCAGCCTCCCGAGCGCAACCTGAGAACTGAAGCTGCCGATCCCCGGCGGGGCCCTCGTTCCTCCCCGCTGGTGCGGCGCATGGCTCAAGAAGAGGGGATCGATCTGAGGGAAGTTGAAGGGACCGGTCTGGGGGGGCGGATCACCAAGCGGGACATCCTGAACTACCTGTCGGAGCGGGAGAGGATTGCCGAGGTGGCCCGGCCGCTGGTTCAACAGGCACAGCAGGGGCTGCCTGCGGCGCCCTCCGGTCAGGATGAGATCGTTCCGATGACGGCCATGCGCAGAAGCATTGCGGAGCATATGATCGACAGTCGCCGCACTTCGGCACATGTCACCACCATTTTTGAAGTGGACATGACCGCCATCGTAAAGCTAAGGAAGGAACATGCCGATGAGTTCGGGCGCCGGGAAGGGTTCAAGCTGTCCTTGACGTCCTTCTTTGTCAAGGGAGTTGCCGATACCTTGAAGGATTTCCCCATCTTGAATGCGTCGATCGTGGGAAACGACATCGTCTACAAGAAGGAGATCAACCTGGGCGTTGCCGTGGCGTTGGATTGGGGCTTGATCGTCCCCGTGATCCGGCAGGCTCAGTTGAAGACTCTGGTGGGATTGGCCAGGGAGGTTGCCGACCTGTCCCATCGGGCTCGCCAGAAGAAGCTCAGTCCGGACGAAGTCCGCGGAGGGACCTTTACCCTCACCAACCCGGGGGTGTTCGGCAGCTTGATCGGAACGCCGATCATCAATCAACCCCAAGTCGCGATTCTGTGTGTCGGCGCTATCACCAAACGGGCGGTTGTGATCAACGATGCCATTGCCATCCGCTCCATGGCTTATCTGTCGCTGACCTTCGATCATCGGCTCATAGACGGCGCCATGGCAGACCGGTTCCTCTCGAGTCTCAAGGCCAGGCTGGAGGGTTGGAGCGGCACCATCGGCTGACTTCCGTTGCTGGTCCGAGGCATGCCTGCCTGAGACAAGCGGGGGGGCGTTACTGCGAGCGGTCTGGTTGGGACCAGTGCCCCGAGGGAGGAATGATTGATGCTGATGAAGGCCCAGCCGGACAAACAGGCCGAGGCGCTTTCCGGGCTGGTGCGCCAAATGCTTCACCACTTGGGCGAAGATGCCCAACGATCAGGGTTGGAACGGACTCCCGAGCGGGTGGCGGCCAGCCTCCAGTTCCTCACTCAGGGCTACCAGCTCGACCTGGAATCGGTGATCAATGGGGCGCTGTTTGAAGCCGAATATGACGAAATGGTGATCGTCAAGGACATCGAGGTCTACAGTCTTTGCGAGCACCACCTTCTGCCCTTCTATGGAAAGTGCCACCTGGCTTACCTGCCGGATCGCAAGATCATCGGACTAAGCAAGATGGCGCGAATCGTAGATGTCTTGAGCCGACGGCTTCAGATTCAGGAAAGGCTCACTACGGAAATTGCGGCCACGGTCAAGAAGTACCTGGAGCCGAAGGGAGTGGGGGTGGTGATTGAAGCCTATCATTTCTGCATGATGATGCGCGGGGTGCAGAAACAGAACAGCCAAACCGTCACCAGTTGCATGCTCGGCCGCTTCAAGAGCGACAGCAAGACCCGAAGCGAGTTCCTGGAGTTTCTCAAGTAGTCCCTCATCGAGCCGAAAGCTTTTCAAGAGTCCTGAGTACGATCTGTCCCACCCGTTCCATGCTTCGGGGGCTGATTTTGTCCAGCGTGTCCTGCGGCGTGTGCCAGTAGCGGTTGTTCGGTCCGAATTCGTAGTCGATCAAATCCACGGCCGGGATCCCAACCTCGATAAATGGCGTGTGGTCGTCCATCACGGCCTTTGGATTGCCGGCCAGATGTCTTCCATACCCCAACTCGGTGGCTGAGTCTCTCACCAAACGCATCAGCCAGGGGGTCGAGTTGAGGTCATGCTCCAGAACCAGGTCCTTGTCGCCCACCATGTCCATCAGGATCATGGCCTTGATTCTGCCGGCTTGACCACTGGCTCTGAGACGCTCCACAAAATATCGGCTCCCGTAAAGACTGTCGGTGCGTGACCAGGCCTTCTGGGCTTCCTCTCCGTCGAAAAAGACAAACCACAGGGAGAAACTCAGTTGCCGGTGGGGGAGTACCCTTGCCAGTTCCAGCAACAGGCCCACGCTGGAACCTCCATCGTTGGCACCCACAAAGACGCTGTTCGGCATCAAGTGGGTATCGTAGTGGCTGGCCAGAATCACCACCTGGCCCATGTCTCCCCCGGAGCGTCCAATGATGTTTTTCATGGACAGGTTGCCATTGGGGGTCGAAGCCAGGAAGTTTTGGTGTTCGACCTCAAGGGGAATTTGGCGCAAGACCCCAGTGATGTACCGTTGGGCTTTCTTGATGCCGGGCGACGCCGGCGGCCGGGGACCGAAGGTGACCAGTCGCTCCACATGGGCGAATGCCCGATCGCCGCTTAAGGGGAGACTTTCTCCGGAGAGACAGCCAGCGAAGATGGCAATCAGGAGCAGACCGGCGAGCCCGGTGGGAATCCCTGGGGATGAACGGCGGTGGGTCATGGAATGCAGGAAGTCTATTCCCGGACGACCTCGACCTCGGAATCCGGAATGGCGAGCTTCTTCAGCCTCAGGTCGCTGTCCAGCCAATAATTGACTATCATCTCCCCCGTGTCGACCAGGAAGCGTCGCAGCCACAAGGGTTGATCCTCGAATTCGACTTCTTCCTTCCCCACTTCGGAAACGGTGACTCCTCCAGCCAAGAACTGTTGCGGAACGAACGCGGAGAACTCCTGAATGCCGCCACGGCAGAGGTCGTACCGTTTGGAGAGGATCAGGTAATGGTGAAAGACATTGTCGTCAAGAATGGTCACATCCTTTTTCAATTCGATTCTTTTCCGGTCCGTTTCTCCATCGGAAAAATAGGACACTCGGCTTCGATCCGGCAGGAAATCCACCTTGGCCCTCATACGGTTGGGACCCGCATCCTGCACCACTTCGTAAGCCTCCGGTTCAAACAGGTCATTGAAACGAAGGGTGGAATCGATTCGGAAGGTCACCGGTTCGGCGGGCGGACGGTCGGGGCGGGGAAGCTCCTCATAATCTTCCTCATCCAGATATTCAGGCGGATCCGCGGGGTCTTCCCGGCTGATGGTGAGTTGGGTGCGGCTACTGGCTTTTATGTGATGGTTGCTCTCCGAGATTTCGAATTCTTCGTGCCCGATTTCCTTTCCCGCGAAAAATATCCGGAAGCGACCGAGCTCGCGGCCGGAGTAAATGATGGGTGGAGGCTCCTCGTCCTCTTCCAGCTCCTTGCACTCCTGTTGCGGCAAAAGGGATGGCCCTGCCACCAGCAAGGGGCACAGCTGTAGCGACAACAGCAACCAAGCGGGGACGGCTGTCTTAATGCCCATGGTCAGGAGGGGTAGCAGGCCGGCTCAGTGAGAGCTGCAGACCGGTCTCTTCCAGGATGGTGCTCACTATTCTATCAGGGGGCAAGGAGGCGTCGACCTCAAAATCACTCAGCCGGTACAGGGGCAACCGGGATGCATAGAGCTCTTGTACTGAAGCCGGATCCTTCAGGAGCGGTCGGGTGCCGTCCGGAGGGCATCGCTCCAGCACAAGCTCCGGGGGCAGATTGAGAAATACCGAAAGCCCCAGCCGCTTGATGTGGAGACGGTTCCGGGGTTCGATGAATGCGCCGCCCCCCAGGGCTGCCACGCAGTGATTCCAGCGCTCCAGATTCCTCACGGCATCGCTTTCCATCCGGCGGAAGTAGGGTTCCCCATGCTCCGCGAAGATCCGGTGGATGGGACCGCCGAAGGAGGCCTCGATCACGGAGTCCAGGTCCAGGAAAGGCCATCCGAGGCGCTGGGCCAGCAACGGTCCGACAGTTGATTTCCCGGAGCCCATGAATCCGACCAGAAAGACGCGATCTCTTTCCATTTCAAAAAAAATAGCCCAAGGCAGCTTGGGCTTGTCTTCAGTTGTAGCTCAGCAGGTTCGGAGGAATGCGGGCTGGAACTATTCCGAAGACTGGCGTTTGATCTGAATAGGGCCACTGAAGGTGGAGAGTTGTACGGTTGCCGATCCTTCATTCAGGGTGCCCAAGAGCGAATGGCGGTCACGCCACAGTGGCCGGTGTTGCTTGGACTTGATGGGAAGATCGGTCTTGATGCTTCCTTTGACCGTTCGTACGTCCCACTCCACCGAGGCCTCCTCATCGCAGATGACCGAAATCCGACCATCGGTGCTGGAGAGGTTGTAGGAGCCTCCCCCCATGAAATCCCCTTTGTAGGTAATGTTCCCAAGGGTTGAGTTGGCCTTGACGTTGTCGCTTTCCAACTGGTCCAGCACAATGTCTCCGGTCACCGTGGTGGCATGAATGGTGCCCTTGGATTGGGTGACCTCGACCGCCTTCCGTCCGATCGAGGAGGCATTGACGTAACCCTCGACCCCGGCGACCTTGACCTCTGCCTCAACCACGTCCACGGTTACCTGACCTCGAATGTTGTGTACCGTAACGACGCCCATATTGGATCGAATCTCGAGATTCGAGCGTTTCGGAACGTAGAGCTCATAGTCCACCACCGTATTCTCGGCAGTAGCCAGCTCGTCCAGCACGTGGCTGGTAATCCGCACCCGGTTGGGTCCGACCTCGGTGTCGATTTCAACGTTCTCCGAACGCCTCATCCCAATCACCGTCACCACCTTGTTCTCCCCGCCCTCCACGGAGATCATGCCGGAATAGTTCACGAGGATGATCGTGGGTGAGTCCCCGACCTTGAAGATTTTTTCCTCGCGATGGTCGTGAGCGCCGGCGGCCGGGGGAAGCGCCAGCATCAGGGCAGCCGACAGGGTCAGGAGGGTTGGGTGGCGGGTCATGATCGAAGTGATAAAGTCTCCTTTTTTTGAGGCTATAACAAAGAATCCGAAGTCACGATTGTTTGCAACAACTCGACTTTCTTTTGATATGCGGCCAAAAGGTACCGGTGAGCCAAGGGGTTTTGCGGGCTGTTTTCCACCGCCTGCTTACACTCGTGCAGGTAGTAATCCATGGTCGCCAGGTTGTCGTGAAACACCTGCGCCAGCACTGGATCCAGTCCTTCCAGCCTCCTCCGCGAGCTTGTGCTGAGTGCCTCGATGGCGGCCCGGTAGTTGGTCTCCGCTATTTGGAGTTCCTCGAGGAGGTCCTCCTGGTGGGAGGTCGAAGCCGCGGGAATCGGAACCAACGGCGAGTGGGTTGTCAAATCGTAGACCAGCAGCGACCCGATCCCGAGAAACAAGGCCAATATAGCACCGCTCCAAGCGGGTTTCAAGGCAGGCAGGCGCTTGGGTAGAATCGAGGCCCAGAAGGACTCCTTGGGCTCGGAGTGAATGAGCCCTTCGGCCTCGAGTTGGTATCGGAGGTTGGTCCAGAGGTGCTCGGGCGGATCCAGGGGCTTCAATCTTCCCACGCCATGCCGAATGGAATTCAGGTCCTGATGGAAGGCGGTGCACTCGGCGCAGGACTCGAGATGTTTCTCAACCGCCTCGGCCCGCAACGGATCCAGGTCTCCATCCATCCACAATGAGACATCTTCTTGTATATCAGGACAATCGGTCATCAAGTTATCCTCGACCAACTCGTGTGAAGCGCAAAATTCCTACTACCGCTAGGTTAGATACAAAAAACCACTACGGTGATGCCTTGAGTTGTTTTTTTTTCAATTTTGGCTTCTTGTCCAACAATAACGACCTGAGCTTAAGCCGAGCCTTGAAAAGCTGTGACTTGGAGTTTCCGACCGAGCAACCCATTATTCGGGCAATTTCGTTATGTTCATAGCCTTCAATGTCGTGCAGGACAAAGACGGTTCGGTACCCTCTGGGCAGAGCTGCAATTGCCTTTTCCAGGGTGATCCGGTCCACCACTCCCAACAGGTCGATATCCTCGGATCCATACTCCTTCGGGGGGAGATCCTGCCCATCGTCGCGATCCTGGTCCAGCGAGACCTGGTCCAGCCCCTTCTTTCTGATGCGCATCAGGATGATATTGACTGTAAGGCGATGCATCCAGGTCGAGAAAGCCGAGTCTCCCCGGAAGGTGCCGATCTTCCTGAAGAGTTGCATGAAGGCTTCCTGGCTCATATCCTCCGCCTCTGCCGGGTCGCGTACCATCCTCAAGCAGAGCGAGTAGACCCTGCGCTTGTGCAGGTTGTACAGCACCTCGAACGCCTGCGGGTCGCCGGCGACGCATCCAGCGATGGCTTGAGCTTCGGTCATCTGTGGAAACCCGATAGCGCAACGGCAACCGCACCGTTGGCGAGCAGGTCGGGGCAGGCAACAGTCCTGATCCCGAAAGTTGTTATTTGTAAGTGACTTATCACGCCTGAGACAGTAAGTCTTGTTGGCCTGATGGTGGAAAATAACGGATGGTAGAGAAGGTGTCAACCTCTGGAGGGGATTGGTCCGCCCGTTGAAAGAGGTCCTGAAGGGTGTTTCAGGCTGCTGAGTCCTCATTATTTGTCCGAAGGGGGGTGAGCGGGGGGGCAATGGCCAGCCAATGGACACTGAAATGGAACAGCTCCAGCTAAACATTGACAAATCAAGGGTTAAGGGGTTCAGTTTCTTGACGGAAGGGGGGTTTTCTGTGTAGGGTTAGTCGCAACTTTCCGCGGAGCCGCCAGGGGACTCCCTTGCAGCCGCAGTTGGACTCGTTGACCTCTTACTCAAGCCCATGAAATGTCCCTATTGTAGTCACCTGGAAGACAAGGTCGTCGATTCCCGCGAGAGCAGGGAAGGGGAAGCTATCCGCCGCCGCCGCCAATGTGCGGGTTGTGGCCGCAGGTTCACCAGCTACGAGAGGATCGATGAGATTCCCTATCTGGTGGTCAAGAAGGACGGGTCTCGCGAACGATTTGACCGGCAGAAGTTGATGACGGGCCTATTGAAGGCCTGCGAAAAGCGTCCGGTGAGCATGAACCAACTGGAATCCATCGTGAATGAAGTCGAGTCCTTTGTTCACGAATCCAGCGATCGTGAGAGAGGCACTGCGCAGATCGGGGAAATGCTGATGGAGAGATTGCGTCAACTCGACAAAGTGGCCTACGTGCGGTATGCCTCGGTGTACCTGGATTTCAAGGACATCAAGGAGTTCATGGCAGAGCTTCGCGAACTGCTCAGAGTTGAGAGAATCGACTGACTTACCTGGCATTACGGCAAGGTAATGGACCCTTTCAAAAACTCCGGTGTGCTTCCCAATGCTCGAAAAACGGCCCGGGTTGCCGCCGGCGGCAGGCGTTTCCCCACGGCATGGGGCGCCGGAGGGTGCCGGCATGTCAAGAGGCGGTAGGGATCATGGCGGTCGGGTCCTCCTCTCAGGGCGAAACAAGGCTGATTGAACGCATTCACCGCCTCGCCCGCCAGGTTCTCCCGCCATCGGAGAGCGTCTTCATCTCCTTTGGAGACGACGCCGCTGCCGTGGCCCCATCCTCGGGGCATGTGCTCCTGATCTCGACCGATGCCCTTGTCGAGGGTATCCACTTCGACCTGGACTACTTTCGACCTGAGGATCTGGGTTGGAAGGCGCTGGCTGTCAATCTCAGCGACATCGCCGCCATGGGAGGCAAGCCCTTGGGATTCACCACTTCCTTGGCGTTTCCGAAAGAGACGCCGCCAAATTTTGTAACCCGCGTCTACGGAGGCATGTTGAAGCTGGCTGAACTCAGCCGTGCCGACCTTCTGGGAGGAGACCTTTGCGCTTCGCCGGGAACAGTTTTCCTGGATGTGACCATCCTGGGAGAAGTAAGGCCGGCGCAGGTGCTCACTCGAAAGGCTGCTCGTCCCGGAGACAGCCTCTTTGTCACCGGGGAGCTTGGGGCCTCGGCGATCGGGCTGGAGCTGCTTCGGCGGTCTCCAGGACGGGCCCGTTACTTTCCGCATCTGGCGGGACGACACCTACGCCCGATGCCCAGAAATCGGATTGGCTGCTGGCTGTCCGCCAACGGCTGTGCTTCCGCTCTCATCGACTTGAGCGATGGACTCTCGACCGACCTTCACCATCTTTGCCAGGCGAGCCATGTGGGCGCCGTGATCGACTCGGATCGCATACCCCTGCCCAAAATCAGCCCAAAAGTCGGTTCCTGGGTGGAACGGCCCCTGCTAGACTATGGGTTGAACGGGGGTGAGGATTACGAGCTTCTGTTTTCCGTGCCCCCGGAGAGGCGGGATCAGGTTCCCGGCCGTTTGGACGGCCTTGAGATTCACGAGATCGGCTCCATTGTTGATGAACCCGGGGCCTGTTGGCTTCGAGAACAGGGACGTCTGAGACTTCTCTCACCCCGCGGATTCGACCATTTTCGACGGTAGATGTTCCAGTGATCGGCAACCGGCACATGAGTCTTCTCTCTCCAATGCTTGCAGGCGGGTTTCGCATTTGTGCAATCCTGATCCTGCTCCTTGCGCACGCCGGCCGGAGCCAGGCCCAATTTCCGTCGATTCTGATTCAACCCGATATTCGGGTGTTTACCGTTCTGGGAGCGCTGCGGGCCGCAGGATTCGATGAGGGATCGCTCCTGCTTCACCCGGCCGGCCTCCCGATTGCCCGGGAGTTCAGGGATCTGCCCGCCGGCTTGAAGTCGCGGTTGGAGGATTTCTACGACACCCATCGCGGAGGAAAAGATCCACACCAGGAATTGATCAAGTATATTTCGCTGGCGTTCGTCATCGATGGCCCTCCCGATTTCAAGCCGCTCCTGGCAGCAGGTCAGATGCCTCCCGATGCCGGTTCAGTGGCTGAGCTGACGAGTCTGCTGGGGGAATTCTACGCGAAAGCGAGAGTAGAATCCGTCTGGAGCCGGTACAAGCATCTGCACGATCGAGCCGTCCTGGACTACCGCCCGTTGATCAACCGGATGATCATGACCACCGAGGGCTATCTCAGGATGCGGTCGGGAATCTATCGAGGGCGGCAACTGATCCTGGTGCCGGATTTTCTGGTTCCTTCCAATACCTTCAATGCACGAACCTATCAAAGCACCTACTATTTTCTTTTCAGTCCATCCGGTTCCCCCAAGATTTCGGAAATTCGCCACCAGTTTCTTCACTTTCTGCTGGATCCCTTTGCCGCCAGGTATCCGCTGCCCGTGGAAGAGCGAAAGGCTCTGACCGAGATCATGCTGGCCGGGAGCGAGGGTCCGGAGGGCGCCGAGCAGGGAGTGCAGGAGATGGTTACCGAAAGCCTCATCAAGGCGGTGGAGATGAGGCTCGATCACTTGCCGCAAGAGCAGGCCGAAGCCTCCTTGAATGAGGCTGTTCGCTCGGGAGCCCTGCTGTGCGGCCACTTTTTTTCGGCACTACAGCGGTTTGAGAAGGAATTCGAGGGATTTCAATTGTATTACCGCACTCTCCTCTCCGGTCTGGATGTCTCTGAAATCATGGCAGCCCAGCAAGCGGCCATCAGTTCCCCACGTGAGGAGACACCGCCGGCCCAACGGCCGACGGAAGTGGAACGGCTTCTGCGCCAGGCCAAGTCGAGCTTGGGGAGCGACGAATTGGAGCGGGCCGCGGAGCTGTTCAACCTGGTGTTGGACCGCCACGACTCCCGCAATGGCGAGGCCCTTTACGGCCTGGGAATCGTGGCCGTCAGCCGCTCAGACAAGGATGCGGCCAGGGACTATTTCGGCAGGTCGGTAGTGTCCGAAACCTGCCCGGACTCGGTCAAGGTCTGGGCCTACATTTATTTGGGAAGACTGTTCGATCTGGATGACGCCCGCGAGGAGGCGATTCTGCAGTACCGCGCCGCCGTTGCCCTGGGTGACGATACACGCGGCGCCCAAGCCGTTGCTCGCAGCGGTTTGCTGGAACCCTTTCAGCCAAAGTGAATGAGAGTAAATCCGCCGATGGAAGACGCGCTCGATAAACTGGAAGATCAAATCGAATACGCGTTCAAGGACCGGTCCCTTCTCCTCAGAGCCTTGACCCACAGTTCCTATGCCAATGAATGCCGGGTCGAGAAGGAAGACTATGAGCAGTTGGAGTTCCTGGGGGATTCCATCATTGGCTTTGTGGTTAGCGAGTATCTCCTGGTGAATCATCCCGACTTGACCGAGGGTCAACTTTCCAAGCTCAGAGCCCAACTGGTCAGTTCCGGCAGTTTGTTTCGCTCGGCCTTCGGTCTGGAACTGGGCCGATTCCTCAGATTGGGTAAGGGAGAAGAGAAAAGCGGCGGCCGCAGAAAGCAGGCCGTGCTGGTGGATGTGACCGAGGCATTGGTGGCGGCCGTGTATCTGGATGGAGGGATGGATGCCGCCCGCAGGTTTGTGCTGAAACAGTTGGCGGAGGATTTTGGGGATATCCTGTCGGGGCGATTTGTCTTCAGCGATTACAAGTCCAGGTTGCAGGAGAAGCTGCACTCGCTCCGTGAGGCGCGGCCCGAGTACTCGGTCATCGACGAGTCCGGGCCCGACCATCAAAGACAGTTTTCCGTAAGTTTGACCATCGGGGGCAAGGCGGCGGCTCGAGGTCAAGGTGAGACCAAGAAGAGCGCGGAGCAGGATGCGGCTCGGCAAGCCTTGAAACAATTAGGTCCTATAAAGTGCTGAATAATAATGGCCTTTCAAAGTGTATCCAGCGACCCGGTGAGAAATTCGGGCTAAGTTAGGGAGCGTTCCTTTATCGTGGAAACCGTGAATTCAAATAACACCGATCACCCTTCCAGGCAATCGACCCTGCGCGAATATTTCGAAAGTTTCGTCGTCACCATCGTTCTGGCGCTATTCGGAACGACCTTCGTGGTGCAGGCATTCAAGATTCCGACACCCTCCATGGAGGACAATCTCCTGGTCGGAGACCATCTTCTGGTTAACAAGTTCGTCTATGGTAATCCGGGGGGATGGCTGCAGCGGCTGCTGCCGTTCCAGCAGGTGAAGCACGGCGACGTTATTGTATTTCGCTACCCGGAAGACCCCGCCAAGCATTACGTCAAGCGGGCCATCGGGCTGCCGGGAGATCGCATCCGCCTGAAGAACCAGAGGTTGTACCGGAACGGCAACCACGTGGTAGAGCACTACGTGTTCCATAAGCGTCCGGAACGCAACGACGTGGAAATCAGAGACACCTTTCCCCTCAGCGAGGCCCAGATCAATCGCTTCGCCGACTACAACCAGGCCCGTGATATTCACTTGGCCTACCGGTACTTCAAGGAGTTTACCGAGGGTCAGGACGTCGTGGTTCCTCCGGGTCGATACTTCGCCATGGGAGACAACCGGGACAATAGCGCCGACAGCCGATATTGGGGATTCGTGCCTCGAAAAAACATCGTCGGCAGAGCATTCATCATTTATTGGTCGTTCGAAACACACCCCAGGGAACATTTGCACAATTCGCTGTCGGAACGAACAGATCGGTTCGCGGATGTCTTGTGGAACTTTTTTCGCAAGACCCGTTGGAATCGGACCTTCAAGCTGGTGGGATGATACAGGGGAGCAGCGCGAGCCAGATGGGGAGAAGAACGGTTCTTTCCTTGTTGGGTCTGCTTCTGTTGGGGGCGGGTGCCTGGTGGTTTCTTCGCGCTCCGTCGGAGGCATCCGGACCCGCCTCAGCGGTGAATCGGACCGCCGCTCAGGCATTTGCCAAAAAGCTGGCGGCCATTGCCCTGCCGCCGGCGGGTTCCAGCGGAGGACAGGCCGAGTTCACCGAATCCGAGGTCGACGCCTTCCTTCAGCACGAGATTTCGCGGCACTATCCCCAAGGGGTGCGCCAGATCCAATTCCGCTTTCAGCAGAACCGGCTTTCCGCCCGGGCACTGGTAGACTTCGATGAAATGCAGGCCGACTCTGCCAATGCCGGCAAGTCCCTGGTGTGGGCTCTGCTGCAGGGCGAGCATTGGGTGCAGGTTTCCGGCAAGTTTACGGCTGAGAACGGGCTGGGGCGCTACGATATCCTTGGGATCCGGATCGATGAGCAGGAAATCCCCAGGGTCCTGATCGATTTGCTGCTGGATCACTATGTGCTTCCCAAGTACCCCGGGGCGGCGCCGAACACCGATTTTCATCTCCCCTTCAAAATCCGGAGCATTGAGTTGACGCCGGGCAAGGTCTTCGTCCGCTATGGGACCTGATGGCCTCCCGGTCGCTCCCTCGGCGACGGCTGCCCGCTCAATTCGTGGGGGTGGGTGTCCTGTCTCAGAAATACGATATGGCAACCTCATTTCTGAGGCAGAACGCTTGCGCTCCAACCTCTCGGCAGAAACAGGCGGTTGTAGAGGTTCAAGGCAAAGCGGTCGGTCATCCCGGCGACAAAATCGACCGCGGCAAGCTCCGCGCCGACCTCAGGACGCCGAAAACCTTCCGGAATACATTGGGGATGGGCCAACAGATGGTGGTAGATGTCGCTCAAGAGCTTCTTGGCCTTGAGCAGCTCTTCCTTGGGAATGCTGCGCGCGTAGACCGTCCGATAGAGAAAGTGCCGCAGTTCCATCATCGCCTGCAGAGTCGTGGGGCTCATGGAGACGATTTGAAGGTTGGTTCCCAGGCTGGATCGAATCACGTCACGGACCAGGGTGTCGATTCGGAGCGAGTGGCTCTTACCCAAGGCATTCGTCAGTTCCCTGGGTATGTCGGACTCTCGAATCAGACCCGACCGTAGGGCGTCGTCCAGGTCGTGGTTCACGTAGGCGATCACGTCGGACACTCTGACGACCTGACCCTCCAGGGTTGCCGGGCGGCCCTTGTCCTGGGTGGTAAATACCGCTCCCGCCCCCTTGGAATGCTTGAGGATTCCGTCCCTCACTTCCCAGCACAGGTTCAACCCTCGTCCTTCCTGCTCCAGCGTGTCCACAACCCTCAGGCTCTGGCGGTAGTGGCGAAAACCGCCGGGAGCAAGCTCATTCAAAATGGCTTCGCCCGCGTGCCCAAAGGGGGTGTGGCCCAGATCATGACCCAGCGCAATTGCCTCGGTGAGGTCCTCGTTCAGTCGCAGCGCTCGACTGATGGTTCTGGCGATTTGGGCGACTTCGAGAGTATGGGTCAGGCGAGTCCGATAGTGGTCGCCCTCCGGTGAAAGAAACACCTGGGTCTTGTGCTTCAAGCGGCGAAATGCCTTGGAATGAAGGATTCGGTCGCGGTCGCGTTGGAAGGCGGTGCGGATGGCGCAGGCGGACTCGTTCCTCTGGCGGCCTCGAGTCCGCCTGCTGAGGGTTGCTTGAGGGGCCAGGGTTTGGGCCTCTTGCTCCTCCGCCCGTTGACGAAGGGTCTCAACCATCAGGGAACAATTTTCCTTAACCGCTGTTCGGCTTCGGTAGAGGCAGGCGAAGTGGGGAAGTCGTTGATCACCTTTTCGTACATCTTGGCGGCCTGCTCCTGCTGGTTCTGTTGCTCGTAAAGCAGGGCCACCTTCATTGCCAGGCTTTCACCTGGAGTCGTCAAGGCATTGCGCTCAACCAACTGCTGATAGACCTCGGTTGCCTTGGCCAGGTCCGCGGTGTCCTCGTAAATCCGTCCCAGGGCTGCCAGCGCCAGTGCGCCGAAGTCAGTCTGCTCCTGACTCAGGGGCTCCAGCAGCGACACGGCTTCCGAGCTCCTGTCGAGCTGATGGAGACAAAGACCGGAGTAGTAGGTGGCAATCTTGCCCGCCGCCCTGGAATCGTGCCGGGAGACGACCTCCTGCAGCTCTGTCAGCGCCTTTTCGTGTTTCTGTTCGGGCGTCTCAAAGAAGACCGGAGCCGTCGAGCCGGACGATTCGGTCTTGCCGACGGTTGCGTGGTAGGTCGCCAGGGCCCGGGCCAACTCCTGCTTGGAATGCTCCTCCTGCTTGGCCGAGTAGTAGTAGTAGCCTCCCACCAGAATGGCCACCACTCCGACGGCTGACAGACCACGCAGGATTTCGGAACGGTTGTTGGCGAAGAAGTGGCGAGTATCATCCACCAACATCATGAAACGGTCTTCCTTCAGAATTTCATGCCGGGTGAGTCGGGCCAAGAGATTCTCCCTGAGTTCCTGAGGTCTGACGGCGGCGGGCTTGTCGCCCGAGGTGCTGGCGTACTGCCACGCCCACCCAATGCTAGCAATGTCCACCAGCGCTGTCAATTTCGCCGGTTTCGCCGGGAGAGGGCCGCAACGTCACCGATGACCAAGCAAGAGAAATCCACGAAGGGCCACGAAGGGATGGGTTTACAACATGGACAAAACATCATTAAATGGGGAGCGAATCCGTCAGGGAGAGCGACGAGATCCCGAAGGGAGGCTGGGACTATGGGAATAGAGGATTTGACGGCATTGTATGCCTATAACGGTTGGGCCAACCGGAGGGTCAGGAATTCTATTGAGGACCTGGATCCGGAAATCTTCAAGCGCGATCTGGGAGCCAGTTTCGGCTCACTGCAGGGGACCGCGGCTCATCTGGTTTCAGCGCAGTGGAATTGGCTGGGACGTTGGAAGGGCAAACCGGCCAGCCAGCCCCTGCCTGCAGATGCCTTTGCAAGTCCCCAGCAAGCCAACCGGCGCTGGGTAGAAGTCGATCGGGCTCTGGCCGACTTCGTCGAAGGACTGGACGCCGGCAGTCTGCAGCGATCCATCGCCTTGACAACTCCTCAGGGGCGCAGTTACTCGAGCCTGCTCTGGCAGGCGATGCTGCATGTCGTGAACCACTCCAGCTACCACCGCGGGCAGATTGCGGCCATGCTGCGGCAGGTCGGCGCCATCCCGCAGGGGACGGATCTGATGCTCTTTTACCGCGAGCTGTCGGGGTGACTCCTGCGAGCCTGAAAGGCCATTGAGAGAGAAACCGGTCGTTCGGGCCAATCTCAGCAGGGAGGAGCGAATCCAACACCATGTTCAACGCCAGAATCCTGGGTACCGGAAGCTACCTGCCGGAAAGGATCGTCACCAATGCCGATCTGGAAGAGGTAATGGACACCTCTGACGAATGGATCCGGCAGAGGACGGGAATCCGCGAGCGGCGTTTCGTGGAGCCGGGGGTCGGACCCACCGATCTGGGCTTGCAGGCCGCCCACCGGGCACTGCATTCGGCCGGGTTGACCCCCGATCAAATCGACTTCATCATCTTTGCCACCTTGAGTCCCGAGTACAATTTTCCGGGTTGTGGCTGCCTTCTTCAGGAAAAGCTCGGCGTTGGTACGGTGGGCGCCCTGGATGTCCGCAATCAGTGCACGGGTTTCGTCTACGGTCTGTCCATTGCCGATCAGTTCGTCAGAACCGGCACCTATCGCCACATCCTGGTAGTTGGCGCTGAGGTCCATTCTTCCGGACTGGAGATGAATACCCACGGCCGGGATGTCGCCGTCATCTTTGGAGACGGGGCCGGGGCTGTGGTGGTGGGCCGTTCGGATAACAGAAGCCGACGAATTCTCTCCAGCCCCTTGCACGCCCAAGGGAAATATGCGCGGAAACTATGGTTGGAAGTTCCGAGCTCGCTGAGCCACCCCCGATTGACGGAGGAGATGCTGAGAGAGGGACGGCACTATCCGCACATGGACGGCCGCTACGTCTTCAAACACGCGGTGGAGCGTCTGCAGGAAAGCGTGCGGGAAGCCCTGGCCGACAACCAACTGAAAATTGAGGATGTCTCGCTGCTGATCCTGCATCAGGCCAATTTGCGCATATCGGAGGCGGTGGTGCGTTCCTTGAAAATACCGCCGGAACGAGTTTTCAGCAATATTCAACGGTACGGCAATACCACGGCGGCGTCCATTCCGATCGCTTTGGACGAGGCTGTTCGGGCGGGAATAGTCCAGCCGGGGGGCTTGGTTGTGCTGGCCGCCTTCGGTTCCGGGTTTACCTGGGGCGCCACCATCCTGCGCTGGTAGGAAGTCGGGAAGTCGGGGACGTAATGACCCATCGCTTCGTCAAGGGCGGGCTGGCCTGCCTGGGAGCATCCGTCGCCTTGGCGCTGTCCGGGCCGTCGCCTTCCCCGGGGGTCCGTTTTGCCTCGGTGAAAGAAGGACAAGAGATCCTCCGGACCCGGGATGGATTTGTCCGGCGTTTGAGTCCCTTCGATCGGGCCGCTCGCCTGAAGACGGACCGGGAAGTGTCCGAGGCCGAGTTTCTGAAATTTATCGCCGGCGAGGTCGTTGCCTGGGGCAGCGCGGAGAGAGAAAAGGTGGAGCAGGCCTTCGAGCGGGTCCGGCATGAGTTGGGCGGGTTCCCCTTGAATTGGCCGGAGAGTGTCCATTTCGTTCATACGACGGGAGAAGAGGAGGGAGGCGCGGCCTACACCCGGGGGAAGTCCATCATTCTGCCCCGAACCAGACTCGACCAGTCCCCGGAGAAGCTGGCCCGGCTGATTGCCCATGAGCTGTTTCACATCCTGTCCCGTCACGACCGGAACCTGCGGGATCGACTGTACCGGGTGATCGGATTCCAACCTTGCGATGAGGTCGAGTTGCCGGGCTTCCTCACCCGAAGAAGGATCACCAACCCCGATGCGCCCGTCAATGCCCACCGCATTCGCGTGCAACGGGACGGCAGGCAGTTCTGGGCAACCCCGGTCCTTTACTCCAAGAGCGATCGCTACGATCCCCTGCAGGGGGGCAGCTTCTTCAAGTACCTGCAATTTCGGCTGTTGCTGGAGAGCGTGGAAGCCGGGCCCGCCGTTCCGGCGACGCCGGCCGATTCAGTTCCCAGGCTGGTCGAAGTCAAGGAGGTGTCGGGATTCTTCGAGCAGGTCGGCAGGAACAGTTCCTATATCATCCACCCCGAAGAAATTCTGGCGGTCAACTTTGCCTTGATTGTGACGGGAGAGACCGAGTTTCCATCCCCCGGGGTGGCTGAAGGGATCCGATCCGTCTTGAGAGGCGGAGTCGAACGGACGGTCCCGGACGAACAGTAGCAGCCAGTGTCTCCCGCGGCTCATCGGGTTGCGACCGGCGTGTTGGGGCCGCGTTTACAAATCGGCGGCGGCATGCTACTCTCCACGCCGTCCCGTGGATTCGATTCCCCGAGACCGTTCAGATAGGGGGCATTTTCTGAAGCCGTTCTTCACCCACCCTCACCCCACTCTGCCGGAGTGGCGGAATTGGCAGACGCACTAGACTCAAAATCTAGCGTGGGTTACCCCACGTGGGGGTTCAAGTCCCCCCTCCGGCACCAAGTTTTCCGCAGGATCGGTTAACAGCCTGAAATAGACCTGTAGGGTGCAATCCCTTTCCGTGTGACGTTGGTGTCGCGGCGTCATGGGAGAATGCCCACCCGGGAGCGCGGGCGTCCCGCCCGCACAACACCGGCAAGGCCTCGCCCATCTCCTCGACCCGGGTCGACCGGCAGGGGTGCCATGGCTCTGCTTCGGCCGGGCCCATGCGATTCCCGCCGGCAGGAGGGGCGGGCTACCGCATCGCAGGGAAACTGAGCGATAACTCAAGGGAGAGGATGCGGGCGGGACGCCCGCGCTCCCGGGTGGGTCGTCCCGATGGTGCGATGGAGCGTATCCGGGGGGCGACTTCTCTGAGAGCCGACGGGTGCCCCTTGGGAAACTCCCCTTTGCCCGCGAGGCCGGCCCCCGCCCTGCCGGGCGGTCAACCTCAGCGCCTTGGTGGCCCTTCGTCGTTCTTGGTGGCCCTTCGTGGATAACTCTTTTTTCTCTTGTTTCAGGTGAGCACTTCCCGGAGCACCCGGCCGTGGACGTCTGTCAGGCGGAAGTCTCGGCCGCTGTAGCGGTAGGTCAGTCTTTCGTGGTCCAAGCCCAGCAGGTGCAGGATGGTGGCGTGCAGGTCATGGACGTGGACCTTGTTCTCCACGGCCTTGAAACCGAAGTCGTCGGTGCTCCCGTAGGTCGTTCCGCCGCGGACACCGGCGCCGGCCAGCCAGACCGAAAAGCCCCAATGGTTGTGGTCGCGGCCGTTCTGGACCACGCTGGCTCCGCTGGTCTCCACCACCGGCGTGCGGCCGAACTCGCTACCGCAAATGACCAGCGTGTCTTCGAACAGGCCCCGGTCCTTCAGGTCCTGCAGCAGGGCCGCCATGGCCGGATCGGCCTCACGAGCCAGCCGTTGATGGGCCATGATGTCGTAGTGGCTGTCCCAGGGCTGGCCGGTTCCGAAATAGACCTGGACCACCCGAACTCCTCGTTCCACCAGGCGCAGGGCCATGAGGCAGCCCCGAGCGAAATCGCCCTGGCCGTAGCGCTCCAGGGTGCCCGGATTCTCCTTGGAGAGGTCGAAGACCTCCGGGGCCTCCATCTGCATCCGATAGGCGATTTCCATGGAATGGATGCTCCCCTCCAACTGGGGGTCGGCGGGGCGCTGCCGCCGGTGAAATTGGTTGAGCCGGTCCAGCAGGTCCAGTTGGCGGCGCTGCTGGCCCCGGGTCAGATGGGAGTTGCGAATGTCATGGATGAGCTTGTCCGGGGTCGTCTGATCGTTGGGGATGCGGGTTCCCTGGTAGACCGCCGGCAGGAAGGCCGAGTTCCAGAGGGGGACGCCTCCGGTCGGAGGACCTCCGGAGGGGCAGAGCACCATGAAGCCCGGCAGATTCCGGTTTTCGGTGCCCAGTCCGTAGGTGAGCCAGGACCCCAGGGAGGGGCGTCCGGGTTGCTGGTGACCGCAGTTCATCAGGAACATCCCCGGAGGATGGTTGGGAACCTCGGTGTGCATGGACCGGATCACACAGATGTCGTCGATGTGGGCGGCCGTTTCGGAAAAGAGCTCGCTGACTTCAATCCCGCTCTGACCGTATCTCTTGAACTGGAAGGGCGACCGCATGAGGTTGCCGGTCTTGCGTTCGGTCTTGACGTAGGCGCCCGGCATGGGCTGGCCATGATGTCTGATTAGCCGCGGCTTGGGGTCGAAGGTGTCGACCTGCGAGAGGCCCCCATTCATGAAGAGAAAGATGACCCGCTTGGCCCTGGCGGGGAAGTGAGGCGGCTGCACTGCCAGCGGATCGGTGGGTGCGGTCGGCGAAGAAGCATGCAGCCGGGAACTCTGCAGCAGGCTGGCATAGCCGTAGAGGCCGAAGCCGCCGCCCAGCGTCCGGAGCAGATCACGGCGGGTCACGGCAAGTTCAGGAGTTTTAGGGATAGCCATTGGGTTTCCCATATTCAGTCGACGAACAGAAATTCGTTGGAACTCAACAGCGTCTGCAGATATTGCCTCAGCCGATCGGTGGGCGGATGGTTCCGGGCTTCGACCGAATCCATGAAGTTCAGGGCCAGTTGGCGCTCCTCCCGGGTGGCTTGGCGGCCGAAAATCAGTTGGTAGGCCCGGTCGACCACCCGGTCGTCCAACGGGTCTTCTTTCTCCTGGACTCGATCCGCCAGAACTCCGGCCTGGTTCCATACCAGGCTGCTGTTGAGAAAGAAGAGCTTCTGCGACGGCACGTTGGTGACGGCCCGCTGCTGGCTGCTCAAGCTGGGGTCGGGAAAATCGAAAAGGGCCAGCATGCTGTCCAGCCCGGAACGTTTCACTTCACCGTAGACGCTCCGGCGCCGTGCATCCTTGGACAGATCCACCGAAGCCCCGCCGATGTCGGGACGCAGGGTTCCCGCGATGACCAGAATGGAATCGCGCAAGGCCTCGGCGTCCAGCCGTCGCCGGTTGGCTCGCCACAGCAGCCGGTTCTCGGGATCCTTGAGGGCGGCTGTCTCGGAGTGGCGGCTGCTTTGCCGGTAGGTGGCCGACAGCAGAATCTCGCGGTGCAAGGCCTTGACCGAGTAGTTGCTCTGGATGAAACGGTGAGTCAAATATTCCAGCAGTTCCGGGTGAGTGGGCGGCGAGCCCAGCCGGCCGAAATTGCCGGGGGTTTGGACGATGCCCTGACCGAAATGGTTCTGCCAGATGCGGTTGACCATGACCCTTGCCGACAGGGGATGGCCGGCTATGGCCTCGGCCAGCTGCAAGCGCCCGCTGCCCTGGTTCAGGGGCTGGGGCCGGCCGTTGCCCAGCACCGCCAGGAATCGGCGCGGGGTCTTATCGCCCAGATCGTAGGGATTGCCCCGCACGTGGATGTGGGAATCACCGGGAAGGGCAGAGTCTGCCATCCCGTGGATGTAGGCGTAGGCAGACGGGCTGCTGCTCTTCAACCCCTCCAGCTTAGAGCGCAATGTCGTCAGATAGGTCTTCCATTCGCCATCGAGGTAACTTTCCAGTTTTTCGTCCTGCAGTCGGAACAGGCCGTAGTCCTCCTTCATGAAGCTGTTGGTCAGGTCGGTAGCCCCGAACAGATCCAGCCACAGAATGTACTTTTCCCGGGAGATGGGCTCGAGCGTCAGCTCGCAGATGTGGCAGAAATCGTCGGCGCGAAACCCGTTAGGCAGAAAGACGGCCGTCTCGGGGTCGACTTTCGGCTTGTTGGACTCCAGGATGATGTGATTCTTCTCGTCGGCTTCCCTCTTCTCGGCGAAGACTGCCAGCGCCAGCGCCTGAAAGTCCTCGGCGACCCTGGTGGCCTCCTCCAGAGTTCCGCCCCGCGCCCGCAGGTCGTCCCAGGCTTGCAGGTAGGGGTGTCGCCTTTCCTCGCCAGTCAAGTAACCGAACCACGCTTCCAGCAACTCGGGGTCGATTTCTGCGTCTCGGGCCAGGTGGGCGCGAGAGAACTCCGGATCCCGAAGCGATTTCCAGGTCGCCAACAGGTATCGTGCCGTCTTCCAGGCGAGCATCTCGCTGAGTTGGATGGACTGCTTGTCGAGAAACTTCTTGATCGAGTCCTCCAGGGCCTTCACCTTCTTGTCGTGCTCCCGGTAAGCCTTGACGGTTTCCTCGGGCGCCAGCGGATACTCCCGGTAGACGGTGCTGGCCATGATTCCATCCAGTGCCCAGTAGTCGTCGAAGGCGATGGGGTCGTACTTGTGGTCGTGGCAGCGGGCGCACCCGACCGTCAGACCCAGGAATCCACGCGAGATGGCATCGATACGGTCGAAACGTTCGTCGGCCCGGGCCTGGGGAGCCTGCACGGCGCCGTAATACCAGACTCCCAGGCTGAGGAATCCGGTGCCGGCGAGCAGCTTGTCCTTGTCCTCGCGCTGCAGCAGGTCACCGGCGATCTGAGCCCTGACGAACCGGTCATAGGGCATGTCCTGGTTGAAGGCCTGGATCACCCAGTCGCGGTAGCGCCAAGCATTGGGATATTGGGAATTTCCCGCGGGGCCGTAAAGGTCATCCTCGGCATAGCGGGCCACATCCAGCCAGTAGCGTCCCCATCGTTCCCCGTAGTGGGGAGACTCCAGCAGCCGGTCGACCAGCCTGGACCAGGCCTGTGGGGACCGATCCTGCAGGAAGGCGTCCACTTCCGCCGGGGTGGGGGGCAAACCGGTGAGGTTGTAGCTCAGTCGTCGAATCAATTCTCGAGGGCTGGCCTGCGGGGATGGACGCAGGCCGGCCTTTTCCAGACGGGCCAGAATGAAGCGATCGATGGCGGTGCGGGGCCAGCGCGAGTCCCGGACCGCGGGCGGGGAAGGGCGTCGAACCGGAAGAAAAGCCCAGTATTGCCGGTCCTTTTCCGTAATGGTGAACTCGCGGTTGCTGGAATTGGACGGAGCTTCGACCGAGAGCCGGGGCCAGGGCGCGCCCATCT
The DNA here is from genome assembly GCA_965207735.1 of Candidatus Versatilivorator sp. GTDB lineage: Bacteria > Acidobacteriota > Terriglobia > Versatilivoradales > Versatilivoraceae > Versatilivorator. The sequence continues at coordinate 597,846 of OZ242296.1, forward strand.
CGACCCAGCGAACGAGGTCGGAGATCTGCTGCTGTCGGAGCTTCTCTCCCAGCGGCATTCGCAAACGGGAATGGGAATGATCCACGGCTTGGATCAGGAGACTCTGGGCCGGCTTGCCGGGGACGATGGCGGGCCCCAGGGTCCCGCCCTGGATCAGAGCCTGCCGGGAGTTCACCTTGAGTCCGCTGCTGGCCGTTTCGCTGTGGCAGCTATAGCACTTCTCTACCAGCAGGGGGCGAATGCGGAGCTCGAAGAAATCTTCTGCTTCGGCCACGGGGACGGCGCCTTGGGCAACGGTGGCGCCCAAGACCAGGATGGCCGGCACCAGCCCGAAGCAGCGCGCCCGCTCCCAAACCGGCCGTCCAGACTCCCGCGCCCGATTCCCGGGTCCAAGCCTCGGGGCCGTGCGATTCAACCCAGTGCCTGGGAACTTCAGGAATCCAAGGCGAAGGACCGTAATCATGGAACAAGAATCCATCCTGCGAGGGCGATTGGTGCAGCTAAACGCTTATGATAGCATTATTTGCTCGCGCCGGCGGGCTGTTCCGGCGGAAGATTCCACTCCTCTCCCATCCGGCTGGCTCGTGAGTTTTGTTTCTGAAAGTGCCACTGCCATCTTCCTTGACCGGCTTCGCCCACTCATGGGCGTCCAATTTCAATTCAACCACCCCCAAAGGAGGCTGTGGTTATGCCAAGTATCGAGATCCTAGACTCTGGAATCATCGACAACCGGGACTCTTCCTTTCCCACCCTGGTCCGACTGGACAACGGGGACATCCTGGCCGGCTTTACGGTGGGCGGAGGGCCGAGCGTCACCGGGGGGACCGACCTGGCTCGCTCCACCGACAACGGCAGGTCCTGGAGTCTGCAGGGACCGATCCTGGAGCCCGGAGACAATCCACGCACCACCAATTCGTTGCGCTTGAGCCGTACTCCGCAGGGCATGGTCATCGCCTATGGGACGCGGGCCTATCCGCCGGAAGAGAAAAAGCAGTTCGGGAGCGCCACCCGAAAAGAACCCATCCTTTGTCTCTCACGAGACCAGGGCAAGACCTGGACCGATCCCCAGCTGCTGCCGGCCTCCATTCCCGGCCCTTTTGAGATCGCCAGTCCCGTCATTGTTACCAGCAATGGCAACTGGCTGGCGCCGGCTGCGACCCTCACTCAGCAGGATCGGCTTGGGGAACGGCTGGTGATGTTCATTTCCGAGGATGAGGGGAAGACCTGGCCCCGCACGTCGCTGGCGATGAAGGATCCGGAAGGAGTCAAGGGGTTTTTCGAGCAGAAGCTGACTCGGCTCGACGGCGACCGGGTGATGGCGGTGTCCTGGACACTGCGCATGGGCGACTACTCCGACTTCGAGGACCATTTCGTCATATCCGACGACGGAGGGGACACCTGGGGGCCGTTGCGATCCACCGGAGTTCGCGGCCAGACCATGACCCCCGTCTGGCTGGGTGAAGACCGGTTGCTGGTTCTCTACAACCGGCGATACGGAAAGCAGGGCGTTATCGCCCTCCTGGTGCGTTTCACCGAAGACTCCTGGACGGTCGACTGCGAAGAAACGCTCTGGGACGCGCGGGCCTCCAGGGAAGCCCCGGAGGAAGCCGATGGAATCAATGAGCTGGAGACCTTCGCTTTCGGTTTGCCATCGGCGATTGCGCTGGACCGGGAGACACTGCTTTGCGTCCATTGGTGCATGGAGCAGGAAAAGTTCGGCATTCGTTGGACCCGAGTCCGGGTCGGCTGGGAATAGCCGGAGTCTGGGGTTTCGACCCAAAGGCAAAAAAGATATCCACGAAGGGACACGAAGAACGACGAAGGGTAACGAAGGGATCGTACTTGACTTACTAGTCAATGATGTATCCACTCAAGAGATCCGCATGAGAAATTCCTTGCTGCAGGAATTGGCTGCCCGGGCCGAGGCGGACAAGCCGCTTCGAGTCGGGGTGATCGGGGCGGGGAAGTTCGCCACCATGTTCTTCAGCCAGGCCCGCCGACTGAACGGGCTGCACCTGGCAGGAGTGGTGGATCTCGCCAGGGACAGGGCGGCCCAGGCATTTCTGCGGGCCGGTTGGCCGGCCGAACAGTTTGGGGCTACAGACCTCGGGGAGGCGATGAGAACGGGCACGACCTGGCTGTCGGAAGACGCCGAGGCGCTGTTATGTGCCGGAGGCGTGGATGTCATCGTGGAAGCCACGGGCGATCCGGTCGCGGGGATCGGTCACGCCTTGAAGGCCATGGATCAGGGGAAGCACCTGGTCATGGTCAACGTGGAAGCCGACGTGGTGGCCGGCCCCCTGTTGGCCCGGCGAGCCCGGCGGGCCGGGGTCGTCTACAGCCTGGCTTACGGGGACCAGCCGGCGCTGATCTGCGAATTGGTGGATTGGGCCCGGTGCAGCGGCTTCGAGGTGGTGTGCGCGGGCAAGGGGACCAAGTATCTCCCCGCGTTTCACGCCTCCACCCCGGACACGGTCTGGGAACACTATGGTTTCAGCCAGGCCAAGGTGGCGGGAGGCGAGCTCAATCCGAGAATGTTCAATTCCTTTCTGGACGGCACCAAGTCGGCCATCGAGATGGCTGCCGTGGCCAACGCCACCGGACTACAACCCCAGGCAGAAGGTCTGAATTTCCCCCCCTGCAGCCAGGATCGCCTTGCGGAGGTTTGCCGCCCGCGCTCCAGCGGGGGCTGTCTGTCGCGCTCGGGAACGGTTGAAGTCGTCTCCAGCCTGGAACGAGACGGCCGTCCCGTGCCCGGGGACCTGCGCTGGGGAGTCTACGTCACCTTTGAGGCCCCCAACGACTACGTCAGGGAATGCTTTGCCGAGTATGGCCTGCAGACCGATGCCGCCGGCGGCACCGCGGCTCTCTACCGGCCGGTTCACCTGGTGGGAATGGAATTGTCGGTCACTGTGCTCAAAGCGGGACTGGCCGGAGAAGCGACCGGATGCCCCGCCGCCTTTGCCGGGGACGTGGTGGCCACGGCCAAGCGGGATCTCTCGGCCGGCGAAGTACTGGACGGAGAGGGCGGCTATACCGTCTACGGCAGGCTGCAACCCTCGGCCGCGGCCACTTGCATCGGAGGCCTTCCCATCGGTCTGGCCCACCATGTGACCCTCCTCAACGACATTCCCGCCGGCAGCCCGATCGGCTGGGCCGACGTACGACACGACCCCGCCGATCCCGCTGTCCTCATCCGCAGGGAAATGGAAAGGACGTTCGCTACTCGGCCGGCAAGTAGTTTATCGATGTAAACCCCAAGCCCGATTTTCCGCACGATGGTCCGGGTTCAAGTACCTTCCGGCGACAGCGGCGGGAACATTGGCGCTCAAACTTCAGGGGGATTACAGGGTATTCAGGTGGAGGCCGGTGGCCGCGTCCACGAAGACGGTGCGTTTGGCGGAGCCGCGGGTTTCGCCCCAGATCACGCGCCAGACCGGGTGGGTGTATCGGGGGGTGGATTCCAGCAGGAAGTGGATGGGGAGATCGGGGTTTTTCTTGAGAAATCGGGCGCTCTTTTCTGCCGCCTTGTCGTAGGCTTTGGTCGAGTCGATCTTGAAGAGCTGTATGATGAAGGGTCTGGCCTGTCCTCTTCCCGACCAGGCTTCCGGTATACCCGCTCGGACCCCCTTGCGGATGCTGGTGCCGGATTTGACCACCGAGTAGGTATAGGTGGCAGACTTTCGCTTTTGTGCGGACACGAAGGTGGCCTGCCACACGGCGTACCTTCCGGCCTTGCTGGGGACCTCCTTGAGATTGAAGCTCGACAAGCGAAGAGGCAGCGCATCGGCGGACCAGTGTCGGGCTTGAACGTAGAGCCGGTGGAAGGCCGTATGGGCCGCTACCGGCGAGGGAGGCTTTGGCGGCTCAGGATCAGGCTCCGGCTCGGGAGCCGGCGCACAGGAGACGGCCAGCAGGCCAAACAGAATCACCGCCAGGGCAGGGAGGGTCAGGTCGTGGGCGTTCTTGATATTCACTGGATTCGGGTGACTGAGATGGGAACCGCTGCGGCCTCTGTTGGCGCCGCTGAATTCTACAGCTTACCGGATGACCGGCCGGAAAACCAGCCTTTGCCCTCGGGCGGGCGGCTCAGAATCCGATCCGGATGCGGCCGCTCCACATCCGCGGGTGGCCGAAGTGGGTCCCACTGAAGGGGTTGCCGAAATTGTAGGCGAAACGCCGGTTGGTCAGGTTGCGCACGTCGAACTGAGTCCGGAGGGTGACGCGCCGGTCCGAAAAGAAATCTTTGCCCAGCGACAGATCGAAGAGGGCTCTGGGTTTGATGCGCCCGCGTTCGAAGTTGACCAGCTCGGCCCCCGGACGCTCCCGCAGTTCATCCAGCTCTTCCAGCTCCACCTCCAGGGGCGGCCCACTCTCGTAGCGCCCCGACAAACCGAACCAGAATCGGGAGGGATGCTCGTAAATCATCCCGAATCCCCCGGTGTTTCTTTGATCGTGGTCGGGATTGAAGCGGGTCCCGGGCCCGATCTCGATCACTTCTTCCTCCAGAAACAGTCCTCCGTTAATGGGGCCCACCTGAAAGACTCGCGAGTTGGAATAGCTCAGGTATCCGGACCAGCCCTTTCGCTGCGGAAAATCGATGCGGGCCTCCAGTCCCTGAGCCTTGCCCCGAGCTACCGAGTTGGGAAAGATGACCGTCGTGCCCAGAAACACGTTGGGATCGGCATAGTTTCTTACCAGTCTCCACCAGTAAGCGGTGTTGAGTTGGAACCAGTCGCCGAAGGGCTGGCCGAATCCCACCTCGAACGCATGTTGTCTCTCCGGTGCCACCAGCGCGCCGCCGATGCCCTCAGGCGTCGCAAACGGGGAGAGGCGCCGGGCCTGCTCGGATGAGGAGAGCAACAGATTCTCGATCTGCGGCGGCATGAACAAGCGGTTGTAGGAAGCTCGTAGGACGGTTCGGCTGTAGGGCACCAGAACGGCGGCGCCGGCGCGCGGGCTGACCTGGGCGGTGGAAACCATGACGGCGGTGTGGTCGAACCGGACACCCGCGTTGATGGTCAGGTTCCTGCCCAGCGAAAAGGTGTCTTGCAGAAATACGGACCCTTGGCCCCGCACAGCCCGTTCCTGGAAGACAAAGGGGTTCTCCCGGTCAAACTCCAGCGCCAGATCGCTCAAGTCGAATTCTTCGCCAAATTCCTCGTCCGTTACAAAAAAGGAAAAGAATTCGCGGGGGGTGACCCGTTGGGCGTCGGCGCCCGCCTTGAGGGTGTGACCGCCAACTCGATGAGTCAGGTTCAGCAGTACCCCCGAGCGCACGTGGCGGCGGAGTTGAGTGGCTGAGACCGGCAGGTCGTTGGCGCTGGGGATCAGCTCGGAGCGGAAGGAACGGCGATATCCCCCCAGGTTGGTGGCCGTAGACGGCGACCAGTTTCTCTGCCAGGCAAACGACTGGTGGTTGTCGTTCAGTCGCTGGCGCTGGCGCTGGCCGGCCTGTTCCTGCAGATAGGTGTTGGTGACCGCAAAGCGGCTTCCGTGGCCCGACAGGTTCGCGACCAGAATGTCGCGGGCCGAGGGATGCCAGTCCATCCGGGAGTCGAATCGCTGAGCCCATCCCCGGTTGTTGAAGTTCCCGGGGTCCACCGGGTCGAGGTAGCGCCGGCCGGACCCCGTCAGGGAGTGGGCCAAGAAAAAGCCCAGTCGGCTGCCGAGGCCTCCGGTCAGCGTGTAGCCGGCCTGGCCGCTTTGAAAGTTGCCGGCGGCCAGGCTGACCGAACCGCCCAGCGGCCGGTCGATCCCGGACTTGGGGGTGAGGTGGACCACGGCTCCGGAGGCATTGCCGTACTCCACCGGCAAATGGCCGTTGATGACTTGCAGGGACTGGATCATCTCGGTCTGGGGCGAGCCGGCAAACAGGCGGTCGGTGCGGTCGGTCAACGGGATCCCGTCAATCAAATACAGGAATCCGTCGTCCACCCCCCTCACATGCAACAATCCGTTGTCTTCACTGCTCCAGCCTGCAACCGTGGCGATGACCTCCTGCAGTCCCGCGGAGGGTTGGGCTCCCGGCTGCCGCTCGATGAAGGATTGGTCCAGGTCGGTTTCCAGGCCTAGGGAGTCGGCTTCCACCAGCGCCTCCACCCGGATGGACCGGGTCGGTGTGGTCAGGCTGAGCGAAACCTCAACCCGCACGGGGAGATTGGAGTGGACGCTCACCGGGCTGTTCCAGAGCTGAAATCCGGCGGCCTCGACCTGCAGCAGGTAGGGATCGAAGGGAAGGTTGTTGAAGTGAAAACCGCCCCCGGTTCCGGTGGAGGTCTGGCGGTGGAATCCGGTGGTGCGGTTGCTGAGGCGGACCAGGGCTCCGGAGACGGTTGCTCCGGTAGGGTCAAGGACGTTTCCTCGCAGGGTGCCGACCCGAATTTGGGCCGCCAGGGACGGACCCAGGATGAGAACACCAAACAATGCTAAAGCGTAGGGAATTCCAGGCCGAACCATCCTCAACCTCTGCCCGGGAGAATTACCACTTTTTGGTCACACCCACAAAGACATTGCGTCCCAACTCCGGAATTCTCTCACGGGTGAAGGGATTCAGGGAATTCAGGTGTTCGAAGTAGAACTTGTCGGCCAGGTTCTCGATCCCCACATCCAGCGACAGGCGCTTGGGGAGTTTCAACCCCCCTCGCAGGCTGAAGGTGGTAAATCCGGGCGATGGCGCCTCCAGCCGGGATGCAGCCACCCGATCTTGCGGCCCGACGTTGCGCATTTCGAATTCTCCAAAGAATAGACCCGAGCCGCCGGTGTAACGCAGCCGGGAACGGACTTCAAAGGGGGGAATGCCCAGGACGGGTTCATTGACACCAATGGCTGCCAGGGATTGCTCGATGTCGTCGGCCAGGGTGTAGGCGCCTTGAATTCCGAACTCCAGCCCTTGCGTGATCGGGGCGCGAAGGGAAAAGTCCAGCCCCCGGAAGTCGGCATGGTCGCCACTGAGATAGCGAAAGACCTGCGGTGGGCTCAGGGGCAGCCGCTTGCGGATGCCCGGGGCCGGCGCCACCGTGATGAAGTCCTGAATTCGACGATAGAATCCTGCGCCTCGCAGGCGCATTCCCGCCCATCGGATCTCCAGTCCCAGATCCGCCTGATAGCCGGTTTCCGGTTCAATGCCGGGAGTGCCCATGAATTCGGCCGCAATCTGAAACTTGGTGCTGGGGAAGCGGTCGGAGTAGCGCTCCAGCACATTGGCGGTGCGTACCACCCGGCCCAGTCCTCCTGAAACCGTCACTGCTTCGGTCAGATTTCTCCGGGCAGTGAGGCTCGCGCTGGTGTTGAATTCCTTCCCGTTCATGGGACCCGCGGTGTTGGCCCTGAAAAAATCCGAAGGCCGGGCTGCCTCGGCCTGGACGGCATCGAATCGAACGGCCGCCGCCACTCCCCAAGCCTCTCCAGCTTTGGCGGCGGTGAGGTAGAACCCCTGATCGCGGATGCGCGCGTCCGGCCAGACATTGTCTCGAAACAGGAGCCGGTCGTTGCTGCGCCGGGAAATGAATCGAGTGGCCTGCTGAGACAGATCGTAGAAGTCGAAGCCGGTTTGAACGGCCCATCCCGAACGGGGCTGAAAGCTTATCCGTCCGGCCCCACCCAGAGAATCCGATTCCGTCGGTAGCGAGACGGCCAGCCCGAAGGGAGGAACTCGCCCGGGCATGTCCATGGCCGTCGGTTTCCCATCGTTGTTCATGCGATGGCTCTTCTTGCTCAAGTAGAGCCTGAAGGAAACGCTCTGAATGGCGGCGGCGGGTTCCTTCATATAGTAGGCGCCGTTCCAGGACCGAGTGATGAAATGGTTGGCGTCCAGTAGCCGCCCGGGGTAGTCCAGGTCTTGTTGAGTGTCGAGGCCCGAATCGAAGGTGAGTTCCTGATTGGAGGGCAGGCTCAACCGCAGCTTCCCGCCCAACTGGTATTCTCCGAACCGGCCCGGAATGGTCGGGGCGGGGGCGCTGCCGGCTCCCGCTCGATAATCGTCCCCCTTGCCTCCGGAGGCTCTCACACTGATGCCGGCCCGGCGGCCCGCGGCAAAGAACCGGGTATGGCCCAAGCGGTTGGCGCCGTTGAAGGAGTATCCTGTGGAAACGGAGCCGCCGAAGGTCATCCTGTCGTGGACGGGCACGGGATCGGTCTTCACCAGGACGGCGGCCAGTCCGCCGGCACACTCGCTCAGAGCGTAGGGGCCTTTGATCACCTCCAGGCTGCTGACTCGGGCCGGGTCCACATGGCTGATCTCGGAATCCATCCTGGCAGGTCCGGCGGCAAAGGCGCGGGATCCGTCAACCACCATGGCCACCTGGTGTTCCCGAAGTCCCTGGACCACCGGTTCCAGGTTGGTGCCGCCTCTTCGAACGGCCAGGACACCGGGCACTTCCTTGAGTTTCTCGGCCAGATCCCGGGGCGGGCCGGACTGTAGTCGGCCGGCCGGGATTTCCTCAATGGCAATCTGAGCCGGGGAAGTGGCCAGCACCTCGATTTCAGTAGCCACAGATCCAAGCTGCAACTCAACCGTCAACTGCGCCCTCTCGCCCGCATGGAGCGTCAGCTCTCTCCGGTGGGGCGCAAAGCCTCGAGCGGTTACCGATACGAGGTAGAAGCCGCTGGCAACAGTGAAGGCCATGCTTCCGCCGGCTTGGGTGTACCCGGTGGCTACCTGCTGACCGGAGGGCAATAACAGCGAGACCGTGGCCCCGGAGATGGGCAGGCCGGAGGGGTCCCGTACCTGAATGGCGATCGATTCCGCTTGAGAAAAGAGGTTTCCACACAACAGCGTAAGGACACCCAATAGGGGTAGGTAGGGCAGACGCATCGTTTTCCGATCCTCCACGGTGAAGGGCCTGTGTCGTTGAAAAACGGGTTGGGACCGGCCGGCGGCGGAGTCCTCCCTGCAAAGCGAGGCGTCATTCCTCACTCTCCGAGGTCGGGACGGAATGGGACTTCGACAGGCGAAGAGACCGGGTTACGGCCGGGGATGTTGGGGGTCTATGAGATTCGCGGCGGGCGAAACAGGGAAGGATGGTGCCCCTGAGGAAGCGTCGGCCCCCTTAGGGGGTTCAAGTTGCCGTCAGTCTTGGCGAGAGCGGAGCAAGCGGCCTGCTCTTGGGCCGGCCAGCCGCTTTGTTCGCGAGCCGTCGCCAGGAGCGACTCTTGCCGTTCGCATCCCGGCGACCAGGCACAGTCTATTCCGGGGAACTGGTTGACCGCGGGGGAAGTTCGGTGGCATGGGTCGGGCTTGGCCGTCCTGGTTTGGCGGCACCTCTCCGGGCAGCAGCAGCGTCTTTGTCCCATGGCACACTGGCCGGGGTGCGAGGCGGCGGTGCCGGCCTCCGTCCCCAGCGGCAGGAGCCGATGGGCGGGGAGAGTTCCCGGTCCCAGCGACACCAGGGCCAGCAGCACAGCCGTTTTCCTCCAGGCAGGTCCGCTCATTTCCAGGAAATGTATTGGCAGTCAGAGGTCCGCGCGGGATATCCCGGCCGGATAGCCGTCCAGCCCCCCTGCTGCCGGTGGTTCAATCCGCCCAGCGGGCCACGATCGGCAAAGGCTCGATCGCCTCTCTCGCGGGTGCTTGCGAAACGGCGGAAGCCACCCGCAGATCAACTGGTCGGCTTGTAGCGTTCCACCTTTTCGAAGGCGTCGGCGATGATGCGGGTGTCGAGACTGTCGACGGCGAAGGCCCCTGCCTGGGAGAGGTAGCGCCAGGTGACGTCGAAGTCCTGCTGGTTGAGGACCGGGTAGTTGCGCTCCAGGCCGTCGAAAAATGCGGTAAAGGCAACGCTCACGAAAAAGTCCACGGCCGCCACCCGGCTGCTCTCCAACTTGACCGCATTCCAGACATAGCCGCTGGCGCTGCTGGAGTCCGTTTCCTCGGAGATGGGTTCCAGATCCTCGGCCTTGACGCTGTAGCCGTCGAGTTGAGCGCCTTCCTTGAGCCGGAAGGTCTTCCAGCAGTGCCCGCAGGCTGACCGCCCCTTGCCCAGAACGAAATCCCAGACGGGAGCCACCTTCATTGCCGAGCCGCAGGCCGGGCACTGGTATTCCTTGACGAAGTCCGACAACGCCGACAATATCCCATCTCCGCGATCTGGCATGATAACAAGCCCCTTTTCAGTCACGTCACCGAAGAAACCCTCGGATTATAACCCAGTCGATCAATCTATAGGGGCCATTTGGGCCTCAATCGGCGATGCGCTGAATCCTTGCCCCCAGCAACTGCAGCTTCTTCTCGATGGCTTCGTAGCCGCGGTCCAGGTGGTACACCCGGTGAACCAGCGTCTCTCCGCTGGCGACCAGTCCCGCCAGGATCAGGGAGGCGCTGGCTCGCAGATCGGAGGCCAGTACCTTGGCCCCCGTCAGATCCCGGCGCCCCGAGATCACGGCTCGGTTGCCCTCGATCCTGACGTCGGCCCCCATCCGCACCAACTCGCTGGCATGCAGGAATCGACTCTCGAATATGGTCTCGGTGACGATGGAAGAACCGTGAGCCTGGGTCATCAGCGCCATGTATTGGGCCTGCATGTCGGTAGCGAAGCCGGGGTATTCCATGGTGGTGACATCCCTTGCCTGGAGCCGGCGGGGGGCCGTTACCCGGCAGGCGTCGGGACCGCTGCGTTCGATGGCGATCCCGGTTTCCTCCAGCTTCTCGATCACGGCCGTCAGATGTTCGGGACGACAATTGAGCAGCTCGACGGCGCCGCCGGTGATGGCTCCGGCCACCATGAAGGTGCCCGCCTCGATGCGGTCCGGAATGATGGTGTGGTCGGCTCCGCCCAACTCGGGCCTGCCCTGAATTCGAATGGTGCTGCTGCCGTCTCCCTCGATCCGAGCCCCCATCGAGCGCAGCAGATTGGCCAGATCGGTCACTTCAGGCTCGCGGGCGGCGTTATGCAGGACGGTCTCGCCTTTAGCCAGGCAAGCCGCCATCATGAGGTTTTCGGTTCCGGTGACGGTGATCCGGTCGAAGACCACCTTTTCTCCGGTCAGGCGGGGCGCCGCGGCCTCGACGTATCCATGCTCGATAGTCAGGCTGGCGCCGAGTTTTTTCAGCCCCTTGATGTGGAGATCGATGGGGCGGGCCCCGATGGCGCAACCTCCCGGTAGGGACACCCGGGCCCGGCCGAAGCGGGCCAGCAGGGGCCCCAGGACCAGGACCGAAGAACGCATGGTCTTTACCCTCTCGTAGGGGGCGACGCAGGAGATGGGATTTGCGGCGACCAGTTCACAGCCATGGCCGGTCTGCAGGTCTTGCAGACCGACCCGACAGCCCATCTCCTGCAGGAGTCGACCGGTGGTCCGGATGTCGCGGACGCTGGGCAGATTGCGCAGTCTGAGGGGTTCGTCGGTCAGCAGGGAAGCCGCCATGGCCGGCAGGGCCGCGTTCTTGGCGCCGCTGACGGCGACCCTGCCCCGCAGCACGGCGCCTCCCTGAATCAGGATCTTATCCAACGGTGTGGCTCACCTCCCCTTGCACAATGGTGGTATGCACCTGAAGGTTCCGGTCCAGAAGCACCATGTCGGCGTCGTGACCCGCGGCCAGGGTTCCCTTGCCGGCGGCCATCCCCAGCGATTGGGCCGGATTGCGGGTGAGCATGCCCAGCACGGTTTGCACCGGTAGACCGCTCCACCGGACGATGTTCCGCAGGGCCTGGTCCTGGGTCAGAATGCTGCCCGCCAACGTGCCGTCCGCCGTTCGACAGATACCATCCGAAAGCGTGATTTCGGCATCGGCCAGCCGGTACCGTCCCTCGGGCATGCCGGTGGCGCTGACGGCGTCGCTGATCAGAAGCATCCTGCCGGCTCCCCTGCACCGGAGACAAAGGTCGACCGCGGCAGGCGAGACGTGCACCCCGTCGGCAATGAGCTCGGCCCAGATCCGCGGGGTTGTCAGGACGGCGCCGAGAATTCCCGGGTCGCGATGGCCAAAGCCCCTCATGGCGTTGAACAGGTGGGTGGCATTGCCGGCGCCTATATCAATGGCTGCCATGGTTTCTTCCAGGGTGGCGTTGGAGTGGCCCAGAGAGACGACGACCCCTCTGGAACGGGCGAAGCGGATCAGGTCCAGGCCACCCTCGACTTCCGGCGCCAGCGTGATCAGCTTGATCCGATTGCCGGAGCGGGCCAGCAACTGCTCGAGGATGAGTGTGGATGGGCGGCGGATGTGCTCGGCGGAATGAGCCCCCCGCTTTTCGGGATTGATGAAGGGACCTTCCAGGTGGAGCCCCAGCATGCGGGCGCCCGGCAGAGGTCGATCCACCTGGCGTCCCAGGGCTTCTACGGCCTGCAGGGTCGCAATGGGAGAAGCCGTCACGGTCGTGGCCAGAAAGGAGGTGGTGCCGTGAGCGGCCAGAAAGCGAGAAATCGCCTCGAGAGCCTCGGGCGTGCCCTCCATCACATCTCGTCCTATCGCGCCGTGGATGTGGACATCGATGAACCCCGGAGCCAGCAGTTGTCGGGAGTGGTCCACCACCTCGAATTCGTCCCTGGAGAACCGCACCGCCGCCCGGCTCCCGACTTCCAGGATCTTGGGGCCTTCGACCAGAACCACCCCGTCCAGAATGACCCGATCGGGAGTCATGACCCTGCCGGCGATCACTGCCAGTCGCTTCATGTCCCCTCATTCCCTGCGATATCCGTTTGCATTATCTCCCATGAGTCCACCGCTTCGGCCACGGTGTCGGCGAGTTGACGGCGGGCCGACTGGATGGCGCTGTTGTTCCGGGAGGGATGGACCCGGTTGGTCAGGAAGACGATGAAGAGCCGGCGGGTGGGGTCGATCCACAACGAGGTGCCGGTAAACCCCGTATGGCCATAGGCCTGGGGCGACAGCCTGCTGCCGGCCGAGCTGCTGGGCGCAGGGGTGTCCCAGCCAAGGGCGCGACTACTCCCAGATGGCTGGGCCTGACGTTGGGTGAAGGTTTCCAGAGTGCTCGGCTTCACGATGCGGCGATGGTTGTAGACGCCGCCGTTGAGGAGAGCCTGGCAAAAGACTGCCAGGTCCGCCGCGGTGCCGAACAGGCCGGCGTGACCCGCCACACCACCCATGGCATAGGCATTTTCGTCATGGACCTCGCCCCTCAGCAACCGTTTCCTCCAGGGGTCGACTTCCGTGGGAGCAATCCGAGGACTCCAGGCGGACGGGGGTTGAAAGCAGGTCCGGTGCATTCCCAGGGGTTTGAAGATCTGTTGTCGAGCCAGGTTGTCGAGGCTGTCTCCACAAGCTCTTTCCAGGACGGCCGCCAGCAGAATGAAGCCCAGGTCGCTGTAGAGGCTGTGGCTGCCCGGCTGGTACTCCAGGGGAGTTTCCAGAATCCGTCGCAGGACGTTTTCCTTTCCGCTGGCATGGGCGTAGAGAGGGAGGTGGGCCGGGAGCCCCGAGGTGTGGGCCAACAGATGCTTGAGGGCGACTTGCCGTTTTCCCCCCTCCCGAAATTCTGGAAAGTAGCGTCCGAGCCGGTCTTCCAGGTCGATTGCCCCGCCTTCGCAAGCCTGCATGGCCAGGGTGGCGGTGCACACCACCTTTGTGAGTGAGGCCAGGTCATAAACGGAACGTGGGTTTGCCGGGGGACTGGTCGAAGTGTAGTCCAGCCTGCCGTATCCTCGGCAAACCAGCAGCTTTTCCCGGTAGCCAACCGCCAGGGAGGCTCCCGGGAAGGCTTGCAGGTCGATGAAGCGGCGGACAAGCTGCTGAAGCCTGGTTCGCAGGCCCCGGATGTCCTGTCGGGGCCGGTCCAATGCGTCCGGACGGGCCTTTTCCAGGACCATCGGAAAGGCTTCCCGGCGGAGGCCGGCGCCCCCCGCGGCTACGCCGGGAATCGACACCGGCAGCCGGCCGGTCAGGGGAATTTCTCCAAAGAGCGCCCTGGCTGCCGCCCGCTGGGAAGTGGAAACGTGGCTGTAGGCGCAGAGATAGGTGGGGAAGAAGGAAAGCTGTCGAATCAGATAAGGGTCACCCAGGGAAATCAAGAGCGCAGAGGGCTTGAGCCGGACCAGCCCCTTCAACCAATCCGCCAGGCGGGCAGGCAGTCCCAGCCGGCCGGTCCCGGTCACCAGCGGAACATACAGAGCCACCACGCAGAGATCCGCTTTGCCGGCCCCGTCCTTGACCTGGTTCAGCAGGGCGGGAGTCGCTTCCGGGGAGAGACGATCCACTTCCAGGAGATCGAGTCGCGTCCTGAGGTGATCTTCCAGATCGTCGGCAGCACTAGGCGATGGCTTGGCGGAAACGATGATCAGATGTGCCGAGCGGATTCGACGGACGTCCAGCGGCACCTGAGAGGGATCGTCTTTCACCAGGGTGACGGAAGCGTCGGCCAGCTGTTGGGCTTGACGGTGAAGTGAGGGAGCGTTCATTCGCCGAGCCAACTGCCCGAAGTCCACCGGCTTTCTTCGGTTCAGTCCCAGCCAGGCCTTGGCCTGCAGGATACGCTCGACCGATCGGTCCACACGGGCCTGGGACAGGCGGCCGGTCTTTACCGCCTCGAGCAGCGCGCTGAAGACGACCCGGGCATCGGGTGGATCCAACAGCACGTCAACACCGGCCTCCAGGGCCTGAACAGCCGCTTCGCCGCTCCAGTACCCTCGAGTCAGCCCCTGCATCTTCATGGAGTCGGATACGATCAGACCCTGAAACCCCAGCTCGTTCCTCAAGACCCGTTCCAGTATCGCCGCCGAGAGCGAGGCCGGGCGACGGCGGTCTTTCTCCAGGGCCGGGACGGCGACGTGAGCCGTCATGACCGCCATGACGCCGGCGCCGATCGCCTCCCGAAACGGAACCCATTCGATCCGCTCCAGGCGTGGACGCTGCAGGGGAATCACCGGCAGGGACAGGTGCGAATCCACCTCGGTGTCGCCGTGACCCGGAAAATGCTTGGCGGTCGCCAGCACCCGGGCCTGCTGGGCTCCGGCCACGAATGCCGCGCCCAAACGGCCCACCGTTTCAGGGTCCTCTCCGTAGGAGCGGATGTTGATGACCGGATTGGCCGGGTTGTTGTTGACATCCACCACTGGGGCAAAAATCCAGTTGACTCCCAGGGCGCGGGCTTCCTGGGCGGTGATGCGCCCCTGCCGGTAAGCCCACCGCTCCGAGCGGGTGGCCCCCACGGCCATGTTCCAGGGCAGGGGAACGGTATGGCGAATACGGAAGGCGGCCCCCCGCTCGAAGTCGGATCCGATCAGCAGGGGAATCGGTGCCTGGGACTGCAGTCGGTCGATGAGGACGGCCGATTCGTAGATGTCTCCCTCGAAGAGTATGAAACCGCCCATGCCCAGTTCTTGCGCCTGATGCCGCAACCGCTCGAATTCGTGGCTGGCTTCATTGAGGTGAATTCCACGGATGGCCGGCATGATGAGCTGGCCGAGCTTAGCCTCCAAAGGCAGTCGGTTTAAAGTGGATATAACCCAATTTTTACCAATGGTTTGGAATTGGAATAGTGAAGGCATGGACGAAGTCCTTGCAACTGCTTGGGACGAGGGAGAGTACGCCGCGCAGGCAATACCCGGTCGGAAGCGGCTCAGCAGCCGGACACGCTATTGGGTTCATCCCATTGTTTGGCCGGCTCAGGGTTCTTGCCTTCGCCGTGCCTGGAGAGAGAGCCGAGTCGGTGGAATCCACTACCTGTCGGAACGTTGCGTAATATGTTTGTTTTCAACGAGGTGACGTTCAGGCGCAGGATCTGTCGCTCAAAGAGCGGAATTATCTTGTCAATGCGGTAAAAAACCTCTTGACATGCGGTATATATATGTTAGTCTTTCTTTCAAACAGCCCCTGGACGGGAAGCCTCCTGAATGTGTTCACCCCGGAGAGGGTCCCAAACAGCAAGGCTGCCAGACAAAGGGTGGTCTCAAGGCTGCCCTTTGGCCACCAGAACGGTTGATCGCGATAGATTGCGGCACCGGGCCGGTGGCGAGAATTCTAGTGCAAAGGAGGCATTTGGGCAATCCTCACGGTCGTAATCCTCACGGTCGTAATCGCCCCAATGCCGGCATGGATGATTCGGGAATTGCGAGGCCGGGAGAGGTGGAAGGCCTGTCAGCCTGCTGGTTCAGGCAATCCTCTCCAGGCACTCAAAGGTGTGGACGGGCAGGCGTGGAGAGGGAGACACGCTTGCTTTTCCGCTATCCCCCTCTCAGCGCGCGGGGAGGGGGTGCTTTGAGTGGAGTCCAAGAGTGAATCGCATTTCCGACCGGGTCGCTGGTTCCTGATCAAGACCGGGATACCAGGAGGCTCGGAGTGTTGGAACATCCCGTTCAGCCTGAAGGCTAGCTCTTGTTCCCCCCCCAGGGACCGGTGATGGCCAGGGTGATGCCCGGATTCTGGATGTTGGCAAAGAGGGTGGTTCCGTCGGGGGAAAAGGTCGAACCGGCAAACTCGGAGTTGTTGAAGACGTTGCGGCCGAGCTTGTAGAGGTCGCCCCGAGGAGTGACGCCGACCAGGAATTGCTCGTTCGGTCCATCCTCACAAAGGATCAGGTCTCCCCAGGGCGCCACCGTCAGGTTGTCGGCGTTCTCGACCAGGTTGCCGTCGTTGGGCTCGATGAAAAGTTCCAGTCTGCCCGGGCTGTTCTTCTCGCCGGGTTTTCCTTCCGCAGGACCGGGGGCGTAGCGCCACACCTGCCCCTTCTTGTTCAGACCGCCGTTGGTGCAGACAAAATAGACCCATCCCTTGTCCCACCACATGCCTTCTCCCCTGGCGAAGCGGGCCGCACCCAGATCCTCGAATCCCCGATAGCGCAGGTCGTCGTCGGGGGACTCGACCTCGTCGATTTCGACCCACTCCACCTCGAAAACATGTCCCGGCAGCACTTTGCGCGCATTCCAGTTTCGGGTGTCCAGACCGGGCTTGTCCTTCACTTTCAACACCTGCAGGCGTCCGCCCGCTGCCAGGTTTCCGGGCTGGTCGGGGATGAACCGATAGAGCAGTCCATCGCCCCGGTCCTCCGTTTCGTAGACGATTCCGGAATTGGGGTCGACGGCGACCGCTTCATGCACGAAGCGTCCCATGGCTTTCAGGGGAACGGCGAGAGTCAACCCGACTTCGCTGCTGGCCGGCACTTCGAAGTTGTAGCCGTGGTCCCTGGTGTAGAGTCCTTCCTCCTTTTGAATCGTCTCCTCGCAGGTAATCCAGCTTCCCCAGGGAGTCGGTCCTCCCGCACAGTTGCGAACCGTTCCGCCCAGGCTCAGGAAGTGCTTTTCCAGGCGCATCTCGCGGGTGTTGTAGACCACGGTGGTGGTTCCTCCCAGGCAGGCCCTCCTCCCACGGCCGGCGTCATACAATTTTTGCCGGTCTGCGTTCCTGAGCGACTGGTTGATGGGGCCAAAGGCTCCGATGGTCTGGTGATCGATGCCCAGCTCGTGATTCCGGACCAGAATCGTGCTGCCTGCCGGACCCGGAAAGGCAGCCATCCCGTCATGCAGACCCGGAACTCTGTAGCCATCGTCCATCAACTCTCCCACTTTGGACAAGATCCGATAAGTGAAACCCGCGGGGAGTTCAATTACTCCCTCCGGATCCGATTGCAAGTCCCCATAGCCTGCCGGAGCATTCGGTTTGGAAGTGGGCCTTGAAAACCCGTTGCCGGTAAGGGAACGAAGCCCCAGAAAGCCCATGGTGCAGGCCCCGGACGCTTTCAGAAACGATCGTCGTGAGGAATTCATTTCGGTCTGCCTTTCTTGGGAGACGCCCGGCGCCGGTTCGTCAGAATCGCCGGTTCGATGCCCAGGTTCGTAGGGCGCTACCCTGATCTTCATTGATTCCGCGATGGGCTTGTATGTTAACAAGAACCGCTGTGTCACTCGCGTAAATTTATCGTAAAGGGAATCCGGACGACCGACAAATCGAGAGAGGGATGCCATCTCAGGAATCCTTCCCGACCCGAATTGCGGCGCCCCGGGCGCCGACCAAAAAAGCCGTCCGGGGGCAGGCAACTGTGGTATTTTGGGGCGGCGTTCTTGCAGGCTTCGGAGCCGCCGGGCCACAGTCGGCGAACTCCGGCCGGGTGGCTGGCCTAAGGATAAAAAAGGTCTGATTTCAAGTCCTTATGAAGCGCATCTTTCGAGGCCTCCCGGACAGTATCGGGCAAGGCCATCCCCGAGAGCCATGAAGCGGGTCGGAACCCGCCGGCAGCGACATTCTTTCCATGAGCACACTCCTCTCCTATTTTCGTGAGCTGGAACCGCAGATGGTCCAGTGGCTGATGGATCTGATCAACACCGATTCGCCTTCGGACAACAAGCCGGCGCTGGATCGGCTGGCCCGACAGATGGCCGACCGGTTCGACAGCTACGGCGCCGCGGTGGAAGTGGTCCCCAACCCGGAGGCGGGAGACCACCTGCTGGCCAGGTTTTCAGGGCCCGATGCCCAGGGAAAGCCCCTGCTGCTGCTGGGGCACCTGGATACGGTTTGGGGTATGGGAGAGGCCGGGCGCCGTCCGGCCAGGCTGGAGGACGGTAAGATCTTCGGACCCGCTTCCTTTGACATGCGAGGGGGCACCACCTTGATGCTGGCGCTGGCCCACTATCTGTCGAGTGGCCGGGGGAGGTTGAAGCGGTCCCTGACCATCCTGCTCGACTCCGACGAGGAAGTCGGCACGCTGACAGCTCGGGCCTTGATCGAAAAGGAAGCCCGGGATTGCCGGGCCGCGCTGGTGCTGGAGCCCTGCCTGCCGGGGGGCGCTGTCAAGACCGCCCGCAAAGGGGTTGGAACCTTTTCGATTTCAGCCGACGGTGTGGCCGCCCATGCCGGCGTGGACTATCAGAAGGGGGTGAGCGCCATTCAGGAGTTGGCCTACCAGGTCCTGGAGCTCTACAAGTTGAACAACCTGGATCTGGGAACCACGGTCAATCCGGGGGTCATCCGCGGGGGGTCCCGCTCCAACGTGATTGCCGACCGGGCCGGGCTGGAAGTGGACGTGCGAGTGGCCACCAAAGCCGAGGGAGAGCGCATCACCGGATGCATTCACGGGCTCCAGCCACGGGTCGAGGGCAGTCGCCTTGCCGTCCAGGGGAACATGAATCGGCCGCCCCTGGAACGCAATCGGCAGGTGATTCAACTGTACCGGCAGGCCCGGCAGTTGGCCGCCGAGCTGGGCATCGACCTGCAGGAGGGTTCGACCGGTGGAGGCAGCGACGGTTGCTTTACCGCGGCCCTGGGAATCCCGACGTTGGATGGCCTGGGCCCCGATGGCGCCGGCCCTCATGCCTTGCACGAACATGTGCTGGTGGAAAGCCTGGTTCCAAGAGCTGCATTGCTGACCCACCTGGCCTTGAATCTATGAAGATCGAACAGATTGAGCTTCGGGAAGTACAGATGCCGCTGATCTCCTATTTCGAGACCAGCTTCGGACGAACCACGCTGCGGCGGGTGATTCTGGTTCGCGTCTTTGGAGAAGGCCTGGTTGGCTACGGAGAATCCACCGCTCCCGAGGGTCCCTTCTACAATCACGAATCCACCGCGACCGCCTGGCACGTGTTGCAGGATTTCGTCGTCCCCAGGGTCTTTGCAGCGCAGATCTCCCATCCTCGGGACGTGGCTCCCCACCTCAAACGCATCCGCGGCCACAATATGGCCAAGGCCGCCGTGGAGACGGCCATCTGGGACCTCTACGCCCGCCTGCAGGGGAAACCCCTCCACCAGTTGCTTGGGGGCCGGCGGGAGACCCTGGACTGCGGGGTCTCCATCGGCATTCAGGAGAGCCCCGGCAAGCTGCTCGACAAGATCGAGACGGAGCTGCTGGCGGGTTACCAGCGAATCAAGATGAAGATCAAGCCGGGGTGGGACGTGGACGTGGTGAGGGAAGTCCGAAGGCGCTTCCCCGAGATCCTGCTCATGTGCGACGCCAACTCCGCCTACAGCCTGGCCGACCTGGAGCACCTGAAGGCTCTGGACGATTTCGACCTGTTGATGATTGAGCAGCCCCTGGCCTGGAACGACATCCTGGATCACGTCCAGTTGCAGAAGGCTCTGCGCACGCCCATCTGCCTGGACGAATCCATCCTGGATGGCGAAGATGCCCGCAAGGCCATCGATGCGGGGGCCTGCCGGATCATCAACATCAAGCTGGGAAGAGTCGGCGGCTACACCGAAGCCCTCCGGGTTCACGATGTCTGCCAGGAGCGCCGGATACCCGTCTGGTGCGGGGGAATGCTGGAATCGGGAATCGGCCGGGCGCACAACGTGGCCCTCTCCACCCTGGCGAACTTCAGGTTGCCGGGGGATGTTTCGGCCAGCAAGCGCTATTTTCGGAAGGACCTGGTTGATCCGGAAGTGGAAGTAGACCCGCAAGGCAGGATCCATGTGCTGCCGGATGCGGGCATCGGCTTCCGGCCGTGCCTGAAGACCATCGAGCAGGTGACGGTGAAGACCCGGTTCCTGCGGCCGCGGTAGGATCCCTGGGGCATCAGCTCTCGATCCACAATGGGGCACCAGGGCAAAAAGATACCCACGAAGGGACATGAAGAGACGCGATAGAGACTTTATTTACATGGATGTACAGGATAAACAGGATTTTTTGGCGGGAGGATTCAACGCTTTGAGTTCAACCATCGCCCATGTTCCAACACGGATTTTCCCAAGTACGCTCCCAGGCTCATGGGTCACTTCCAACCGGCGAGTCCGCATGCAGTGCCACAGCGTCTCGTCCTGATTATCCTGTCTATCCTGTGAATCCATGTTCAATATGTAGTTAACCAGGTTAACGGGACATGTCCCCTGTTCCCGAGTGGCCATGAGAGGAGGTTGTTTCACTCTCGTATGATCCGCCCGGCACGGCGGGGCCCGGACTTATCTCTCAAACTTGTTTCGACTCAAGAGATCCGGTCCGCTCCAGCAATCGCTGCAAGGCTTCCTTCACCTGATCGGGCGTAATGCTAAGGATACAGTGGGGTTCGCCGTACACATCACAGCGGTAGCCGGGGCAGGGATTGCAGTCGAAGGGATTCTGCACGATTTCATGAGCGGCTTGCCAGGGGTGCCACAGGTCTGAATCGGAGGAACCGAACAGCACCAGCACGGGGACTCCCAATGCCGCCGCCATGTGGGTGGGGCCGCTGTCGTTGCCCACGAACAGACTGGCCTGATCCAGCACCCAGGTCAATTCAGAGATCGAAAGGCCCCAGATTGAAGCAGGCCGGGCTCGGCAGAGGTCGGCCACCCTCTTGATCTTGGACTCCTCCTCCTCGGTACCGACCAGCAGGGTGGCATAGCCGTACTCGTTCTGCAGGGTATCGGAGATCTCGGCAAATCCGGCATCGGTCCACTCCTTGGTATGGAAGCGGGAACTGGGCTGAATCACGCAGACCGGCCGGGAGGGTGGGAGCCCGGCATCCCGCAGGCGAACCTCCAGATTGGACCGGAGATCCGGGTCCGGAAAGAGGCGCGCCGGAGGCGCAGGACCTTCTTCCAGGCCCAGTCGATAGAGCCACTCCAATTGGAATCTGGCCGAGTGCCAGCGCACCCCGGGGGGCGGCGACGGCAGCCTGGTCCTGACGTTGTAGCAGAAGGAATTGCGATAGCCGTGCAGGCCGATACGATGGCGCGCACCGCTCATCCCGGTGAGCCAGGCGCTGGTAGTGCCTCCGTGCAGGTTGATACAGCAGTCGAAACGGTTTTTGCGGATCTGCCGCAGCGTCTGCCAGCGAGCCTTGGCGGTGGACCTTTGTTTGGTCCCGCGGACCTGCAGAGGGAAGACAGATTCCAGATCAGGATTGCGGCGCAGCGCTTCATCGTAGGGTTCTTCCACCAGCGCCGAAAGCTGCAGGTCGGGCCTCCAGGACTTGAGCGCGGCGTAGAGAGGGGTTGACAGAATGGTGTCTCCCAGAGAGCGAAGCCGGATGAACAGGATCCTGGAGCCGGGCGGAAGGCGGGTCAACAGTCCTTCTGGAGGTGTCATCTCGAATCCCTTGGGATTTCGGTTACAAGACTCTCCCAAAGCGTGCCCGTTGGCTTTGTACACCGAGCGCCTGACGGACATTCCAAGTCCGACAGCGCAGAAGTTGTCACCGAGCATTCGGGGTGCCGGATGGATGGCTATGATATCCCAATTCGCAGCGGACCGGCCGGCCGGGACCGGCATTGGATAGTGAATAGTGGACAGCCCATTTTCCCCTATTTTTGATCCGCACGGCAGGGCAATGGCCAGGATAACCACTCTCCACTATCCACTAACCACTACAAACGGTGCTAGACTACCCGGACCCATCTGGATTTCCTGAAACAGGAGGACGCAGTGGCAACCAAGGCTGAGAAGCGCAGGGTTCTGGACGTCATCGACGGCATGCAGGAGGAAATTGTGACGGCCGTCAGCGAACTGGTGCGGATTCGCAGCATCAATCCGGGATACCCCGGGACCGATTACGAGGCGGAAGTCGGAGGCGAAACCCAAGCCAATCGGTACCTGGCGGGACACTACCAGCAGCTTGGACTGGACGTCGACCTGTGGGAGGTGGAGCCCAAGCGGGCCAATCTGGCCGGCGTATGGAAAGGGACCGGCGGGGGCAAGTCGCTGCTCTTCAATGGCCATATCGATACGGTTCCCACCGGCCTGCCCGAGACCTGGAAGTCCGGAGACCCCCTGAGCGGCAAGGTCGAGGCAGGCCGAATCTACGGCCGGGGGTCCTGCGACATGAAGGGACCGCTGGTCTCTCAGATGATGGCCATCAAAGCGATCCAGTCGGTGGGTGTCAAGCTCAAGGGGGACCTGACTCTCTCCGCCACGGCGGGCGAAGAGAATATGGACAGCGCCACCATCGGCGCCGGCGATCTGCCCAAGCGGGGCTATCGGGCCGACGCCGCGGTGGTCTCGGAACCTTCGGCGCCACCTCACCCCCTGGCCGTGGTGCCGGTCTCGCCGGGCTTGTGGTGGGTCAGTGTGACTGTAGAAGGGAAGGCCAGCCACGCCTCCACCCGGGGAGAGACCTTTCGGGCCGGAGGCCTGGGAGCCGAGGTTGCCGTCAATGCCATCGACAAGGGCGTTTATCTGGTCAACATGATCCGCAAGCTGGAAGACCAGTGGGGATTGACCAAGAAACATCCTCTGTTCAAGCCCGGTCACTTCACCATGCTGCCGGGCGTCATCACGGGAGCCCCGCACGGCGTGCAGGTGCCCTTCTTCATTTCGGATTACTGCACGATCGAGTATTGCCTGTGGTATCACCCGGAGGATTCTCCCGAGGCTGTCCAGCAGGAGTTCGAGGACTACCTGCGCCATGCCTGCCAGCTCGACGAGTGGCTCCGAAACCATCCGCCCAAGGTGGAATGGAAGGTCAACTGGCCGGCCTATTCGGTGGACCCCGGCCATGCGATCTGTCAAGCCATGGCCTCTGCCCACGGGGAAGCGGCACAGGGAACACGCTTCGACGTGCCGGCCAGGTTCGCCGGATTCTACGCGGTGTGCGACGCTGCCTTTCTCAATCCGCAGGGGATTCCAAGCATTGTCTACGGGCCGGGAAGCATCCTGGTCGCCCACGCTGCCGATGAGTACGTGGAAATCGACGAGCTCATGGTGGCCACCAAGGCCTATGCCATGCTGGCCATGGATTGGTGTGAAGTGAGCGAGTAGAACCGCCGCCGCCCGGCATTTTGAGGGCTACAGGAGTGGTGATGGACAACGACCCCATCGTTTATCCCTACATTCCGAACTCGGTCCCGGAAATCAAGAGGCGGATGCTCGAGGAGATCGGAGCCGGCAGTACCGAGGAGCTCTATGCCGAGATCCCGAGCCACTTGCGGTTCAAGGGACAACTGAACCTTCCCGACCCCATCCTGGACGAGGCCTCGATCAAGAGGCACGTGGAGCGGTTGCTGCGGAAGAACCGGAACTGTACGGAGTACCTCAGCTTCCTGGGGGCCGGCTGCGCTCAGCACTACGTTCCGGCGGTATGCGATGAGATCAACAACCGTGCCGAGTTCCTCACGGCATATGTCGGGGAGTCCTATGCCGATCACGGCAAGTGGCAGGCATTTTTCGAGTATGCCAGCCTGATGGGGGATCTGCTGGAGATGGATGTCCTGAGCTGTCCCCTGTATGACGGCCCTCAGGCAGCCGCCACCTCTCTGCGCATGGCCTCGAGGATCACCGGACGCACTCAGGTGCTTTTGCCCGGATCCATGGGTGAGGAGACCCTGTCCGTCGTCAGGAACTATCTCAAGGGGGGTGGGGACTCGGCTCTCGAAGTGGACCTCATCCAGTTTGATCCGGCAAGCGGACTGGTGGACATCCGAGACCTGAAGGCCAGGCTGTCGGATCGGACGGCGGCGGTGGTGATTGAAAATCCCGGCTACCTGGGAGTGATTGAAACCCGGGCCGAGGAGATCAGCCGAATGGTTCAAGCCCATGGCGCCGAATTGGTGGTCTATGCGGACCCCGTTTCGCTGGGCGTGATGGCCCCTCCGGCAAGTTACGGAGCCAGTTTCGCCTGCGGGGATTTCCATTCCCTGGGCATGCATCTGCTGTGTGGCGGCGGACAAGGCGGCTTTATCGCCACCCATGACGACATGAGGTATGTGGCCGAGTTCAAGGACTTGATGTTCGGTCTTACCGAAACGGTCCGCGAAGGGGAGTATGGCTTCGGAGAGGTGCTTTTCGAAAGGACCTCCTACGGTTCCCGGGAAAAGGGCAAGGAGTATACGGGCACCACCACCGGGTTGTGGGCCATCACGGCAGGAGTTTATCTGGCCTTGTTGGGGCCCAAGGGGATGCAGGAGCTGGGCCAGGTCATCATGCAGAAAGCCCAGTATGCCGCCAAGCGCATCGCAGGTATCCCGGGCATCGAGGTTCTCTTTCCCACGCCCTTCTTCAAGGAATTCGTGGTGAGCTTCGCTGGCACCGGCCGGAGCGTGAAGCAGGTCAACAAGTCCCTGCTGGAGCACCGGATCATTGGCGGCAAGGATCTCTCCGGAGAATTCCCGGAACTGGGGCAGAGCGCCCTCTATTGCGTCACCGAAATCATGACCAAGGAAGACATCGACCGGCTGGTCATGGCCGTGGAGACTGTCGCAGGGCAAGGTTGAGCATCCGCTGACCGGTTGCCCCGGGAGACGATTCAATGGGCAGAAACAAGACCACGCTGTTGCGAAAGTTCCATCAGGCAAGGTGGGACGAGGAGATCATCTGCGAGATGAGCGTCCCGGGCGAGCGAGGAATCCTGGTTCCCAGGGTTGAAAGGGAAATAGAGGCCGAGGTTGGGGACGGTATTTCCAGGATTCCGCAAGGTCTCAGGAGGGAGAAGCCGGCCGCGCTCCCCGAAGTGAACCAGGTTCGGGTGCTCCGCCACTATCTGAGGCTGTCGCAGGAGACCATGGGCGCCGACATGACCGTCGATGCCAGCGAGGGGACCTGCACCATGAAGTACAGTCCCAAGGTTCACGAACAACTGGTGGGGAACCCGGGACTCCGGGATATTCATCCTCTTCAGGACGAAGACACCATGCAGGGCATCCTGGAGGTTTACTTCCGACTGGAGGAGTTCCTCAAGGAGATCTCGGGGCTGGACCATTTCAGTTTTCAACCCGGAGGCGGGGCCCAGGGAGTCTACGCCAATGCCTGCATGGTTCGGGCCTGGCACGAGGCCAGGAAGGACGAGAACAGATCGGAAATCATCACCACGCTGTTC
This sequence comes from Candidatus Versatilivorator sp., assembly GCA_965207735.1. GTDB lineage: Bacteria > Acidobacteriota > Terriglobia > Versatilivoradales > Versatilivoraceae > Versatilivorator. Next base: position 623,454 of record OZ242296.1, read on the forward strand.
TCCCATCCCTGCGATGCCGCCAGTCCGGCCACCGCCGGATACAAGGTGGTCACGCTCATGCCCGACGAGAGCGGTTATCCCGACCTGGAAGCCATGAAGGCGGCTCTGTCCGAGCGCACGGCCGGAATCTTCATCACCAACCCCGAGGACACCGGGATCTACAACCCCAGGATCGATGAATTTGTCAAGGCCGCCCACGAGGTGGGAGCGCTCTGCGCCTACGACCAGGCCAACGCCAACGGGATCCTGGGAATCACCCGAGCCAAGGAAGCCGGATTCGACCTGTGCCACTTCAATATCCACAAGACCTTCTCCTCTCCCCATGCCTGCATGGGGCATTCCACCGGGGCCGTCGGAGTGGCCGGGGAGCTGGGACGGTTTCTGCCGGTTCCCCGGGTGACGTATAACGGAACCAAGTACCGCCTGGAGTACGATCGGCCCGAGAGTATCGGCAGGGTACGGTGCTTTTTCGGAAACGCGTCCACGATTCTGCGGGCCTACGCCTGGATCCTGCAGCACGGGGCCGACGGGCTGCGGGAAGTCGCCGAGTGCTCGGTGCTCAACAACAACTACCTGCTCAAGAAGCTGAGCGAGATCCCGGGGGTGGTGATTCAGTATGCCGAAGGGAAACGCCGGCTGGAACAGGTTCGCTACTCCTGGGACAAGCTGAAGCAGGACACGGGAGTCGGCACCGAAGACGTGATGCGGCGAATGGCCGACTTCGGACTTCAGCACTACTGGATGAGTCATCCTCCCTGGATTGTGCCGGAACCGTTTACCCTGGAACCCTGCGAGTCCTATTCCAAGGACGACCTGGACGAGTACGTCGCCGTCCTTCGGCAAATTTCCAGGGAGGCCTACCAGGATCCCCAATTGGTCAAGAACGCTCCCCACAACTCCGTGGTCCACAGGGTTCCCTCGCCGGGCATCGACGAACCCGAGAGAATCGCCGTCACCTGGCGCCAGTATCAGCGAAAAAAGCGCGTCGATTCCGTCAAGCCGCAGTCGTAATTGCCGATGAAGACCCTGGGGCTCATAGTCAATCCCGTCGCCGGGATGGGAGGCAGGGTCGGTCTCAAGGGCAGTGACGGCCCTGCAGTTCTGCGTCTGGCCCGAGAGCGGGGTGCGACTCCTGAAGCTCCTCAGCGGGTCAGCCAGGCGCTGGCCGCCTTTGCCCAAACCGGGGATCCGGTGGAATGGATCACCTGTCCCGGAGAGATGGGCGAGGACGTCTGCCGTGGGGTCGGTCTGGCTCCTCTGGTACTGAGTTCCATACGGGGAAGGGAAACCACCGGGGAGGATACCGAGCGGGCCGCCGGACTGTTGTTGGAGAGAGGGGTGGACCTGCTGCTGTTCGCGGGCGGGGACGGAACCGCCCGGAATGTTTGCACGGCCGTGGGCAACCGACTGGTGACGCTGGGAATCCCGGCCGGCGTCAAGATCCATTCGGCGGTCTACGCCGTGACCCCCCGGGACGCCGGCGAGTTGGCCCGCAGGTTTCTCGAGGGTGGGTTGAGGAGCGTTCGCGAGGGCGAGGTCATGGATATCGACGAGGAGTCCTTTCGTCAAGGGGTGGTCGACGCCAGGCTCTACGGCTATCTGCGGGTGCCGGTGGAAGACCGGTATGTCCAACGGATGAAGGCGGGAGGAGTGGCGAGCGAGGCTCAGGCTCTGGCCGGGATGGCCGAGGAGGTTGTGGATTCCATGCAGGAGTCGGAGGTTCTTGCGATCGGACCCGGGACAACCACCCGCGCCATCATGGAGCGGCTGGGGCTCTCAAGCACGCTGCTGGGCGTGGATGTCGTTTGCAACCGCCGCCTGGTTGCCCGGGATGTCTCGGAGCGGCAACTGATGGATCTGACCGCCGGGCGTCGGGTAAGGATCGTGATCACCGTGATTGGAGGGCAGGGGTACATCCTGGGCCGGGGAAATCAGCAAATCGGCCCCACGCTGCTCCGGCAGGTCGGGAAGGAAGGCCTGCTTGTGGTAGCCACCAAGGAGAAGCTGGCTTCCCTGGGGGGGCGGCCTCTTCTGGTCGACACCGGCGACGAGGCTCTGAATCGCGAGCTGAGCGGTTACCTCCGTGTCATCACCGGTTATGAGGACTATGCCATCTACAGGGTAGGACACCGATAGCCGCTCGATCGTGCACCGGCCCGGAGAGAAACGCGGGGCGGCCGGGTTGTTAGTGGGTCAGGCTGACCGGTTTCGATGACACTTCGATGACACTTGACGTGTCCGATTTGGAGGCAAGTGCTAGAATGGCAGCAGGCTTCGGGAGTACACCCGATCCTACAGGGATCTCCGACCGACCTGCAGGCTCTGTCGGCACTCGGCGGCTTCCGCCGACATCCTCCTACCAAACTCGTTCCAAGAGTATTGCCATGAAGAAGATAGGCTTGGTGAGCCTGGGCTGCGAAAAGAACCTGGTCGACAGCGAGGTCATGCTGGGACTGCTGCGCCGAAGAGGCTACGAAATCACGCCGCAACCCGAACGGGCCGATGTGATTGTGGTCAACACTTGCGGCTTCATCGACAAGGCCAAGCAGGAGAGCGTGGACACCATCCTGGAGATGGCGGAATTCAAGAACAGCGGCCAGTGCTGCCGGCTGGTGGTTACCGGTTGCCTGGTGGAGCGCTACAGGAATGAGATTCAAACGGAGATTCCGGAGGTGGACGCTGTCCTGGGAACGACCCAGTTGGAGTCCATTATCGACCTCTGCGAGGGTCGAACCCCGCCCAGGATCGAAAACCCCTACTACCTCTACGACGAAAGGACTCCCCGCCTGCTGACGACCCCCGGTTACACGGCCTATATCAAAATCGCCGAGGGTTGCGACCGCCCCTGTTCCTTTTGCGTTATCCCCAGGATTCGTGGACGCCATCGCAGCCGTCCCATGGATTCCATCCTGAAGGAGGCTCGATTTCTGGCCCAGGGCGGAGTCAGGGAAATCGTCCTGATCTCTCAGGAGACCACCCACTACGGTTCCGACCTTGGATTGAAGCAGGGGCTCTCCAGGCTGCTGAGGGAACTGGCCAAGGTGGAAGGGATCGCCTGGATTCGCTTTCTTTACGCGTTTCCTTCGCAACTGGGAGAGGATGTGCTGGAAGCCATGCGGGACGAGGAAAAGGTCTGCCGCTACCTGGACATGCCGCTCCAGCACGCCAGCCGGAGGATCCTGAGATCGATGAAGCGGGGAGGGAGCAGCTCCAGCCTGTGCCGGCTGCTGGATCGGGTTCGGGAAATGGTTCCGGGCATCACCTTGCGGACCTCCATGATCGTGGGGTATCCCGGTGAGACCGAAGAGGAATTTGCGGAGTTGTGCCGCTTCGTGGAAACGATCCAGTTCGATCGGCTGGGCGCCTTTACCTATTCGGACGAGGAGGAAGCCGGCAGCTATGGTCTGGAGGGCAAGCTGCCGCCAACTCTGATCGAACGACGACGACGCCGGTTGATGGGAATCCAGGCGAGGGTTTCCCGGCGAAAGAACCGGAGTATGGTGGGGAAGCGCGAACCCGTGCTGGTTGAGGGAAAGTCATCCGAAAGCGATCTCCTTTGGCAAGGACGGCTGGAGTCTCAAGCCCCCAGAATCGATGGCGTGGTCCTGATCAACGACCTGGAGGGTGCGCCTCCCGACTCGGGCGAATTTGGCAACGTTGAAATTACCCGGGCCATGAACTATGATCTGGTGGGCCGGCTGGTATAGATCGCGGTGTATTGCCGGTGTCGGGTAGGGGCGGGCGCTCCCTGTCGCCTCGGGGGATCTGCGCGGTGATGAAGTGTCCCATTTGCAGGAGGCCGGTTCGGTGGGAAGAAAACCCCTGCCGCCCCTTTTGCAGTCCGCGCTGCCAAATGCGTGATCTGGGAAACTGGGCGACGGATCGTTACACGGTTTCAGCGGAGAATACACCCGAAGTCGAGGAAGCTGAAGAAGCGCCGGTCGAAGAATAGATGGGGGCTCCAACGGTCACCAGACCTTCAGGCATCAAGGACCGATTGGCCCTGGTCATTGCTACGGGATTCGGTGTCGGTTATATCCCGATAGCACCCGGCACGGTCGGTTCCTTTGTGGGCATACTACTGATTTTGCTCCTCTCCCGTTGGCAGCTCATCGGGGGACAGCGGGTCTTCGTCAATTGGTTGGTGGTAGCCGTCATTAGCGCCGTGGGCATCTGGGCGGGTTCCCGGGCGGAAGCGGTCCTGGGCAAACGGGATCCACCTCAAGTCGTCATCGACGAGATCGTGGGTCAGTTGTTGACCTTTGGCCTGATCTTCAGGAACCCCCCATTTACCCTGCTTTTTCTCGGTTTTTTGTTCTTTCGCTTCTTCGACATTGTCAAGCCCTTCCCGATAAGGTCCCTGGAGAAAGTTCCCCTGGGATTCGGAATCGTCCTCGACGACTTGGCGGCCGGATTTTACGCCTCCTTGTTGTTGGCGCTGATTGTTCACAATTGGCCGTCGCTGGCTTGATCTCCGGGTGCTCTCCGACATTCTCCATCTTTTCGATCTGACCCATGATTAGAATTCTGAATCTGTTACCTGCAGCGGCCATTCCGGGAGGGGAGCTGTTCATTCGCTGCGGTGGCCTGGAATTGAAGTCCTACTTTCGCCCCGAAGTGAGGATGCAGCAGTCCGCCAGCCATCTGGTTTCGGCAGCCTCCGATCTGATTGTGGCGCAGGTCCCGTCGGAAGCCCGAACCGGGGATCTGTGGATTGCCATCGACGGACAGGAGAGCAACCACGTCACCTGTGAAGTGGCCGACCTGGTGACTGATAATTTGCACCCGGTGGCCAATCCGGTCCTGGATGCGGGCGGCAACCTCTATTCGACCGTGAGCGGGCGAAAGGGCGAAAAGGTTCCCAACTCCATCTTCAAGGTAAGCCGGAACGGGGTTGTCGAACCCTTGGGCGCGGAGATCGTCAACCCGACGGGATTGGCTCTCAACAGCAGGGACGAGCTGTTTGTCTCCAGTCGTCAGGACGGGAACATCTTCAGAGTTTCCGCGCGAGGCGAGGCAACGATCCATGCCAAGGGTATGGGGGTGGCCACCGATATTGTCTTTGACCGCGAGGACAACCTGTACGTCGGAGATCGTAGCGGCACCATTTTCAAGATTGACAGAAACCGTGAGATCTTTGTTTTCGCAACCCTGGAACCCAGTGTCTCGGCCTATCACCTCGCTTTCGATCAGGCGGGCAGCCTTTTTGTTACAGGACCGACCGCTTCTACCTGCGACCATGTTTACAAGGTTGCCGCCAGCGGCGAGGTTGAAGTCTTCTTTACCGGTTTGGGTCGTCCTCAGGGACTGGCTTTTGATGTAGAAGGCAACCTCTATGTGGCGGCCTCCCTGGCAGGCCGGGGGGGAGTGGTGAAGATCGATCCCGATGGCAAGGCCTCACTGGCCGTCAGCGGTTCCAACCTCGTCGGCTTGACCTTCGGGTATGGGCAGGACACGTTTCTTGCCACCACCAGCTCCGTCTATCGGATCCACCTCGGAGTCGAAGGTAAGCCCCTGCCGTGACACCGGCGAGGCCCGGGAAGATTCGATAGCCCCGTGTTCCTTTCCAGCCTGCCGGATTCGTCCCCCAACCTATGGAAACCGCCGAAATTATCGCTATCGGGTCGGAGTTGCTGACTCCACACCGGGTGGACTCCAACTCCCTCTATCTGACTGGAAAGCTCAACTCAATCGGCATTGAAGTGGATCTCAAGGTGGTCGCCGGGGACCAGGAAGCCCGCCTGGAGCAGGTGGCGAGGTCAGCGGTGGAGCGGTCCCGGCTGGTGATCGCCACCGGAGGTTTGGGACCGACCGAAGACGATATCACCAGGAAGGTATTCGCTCGCGTGCTCCGAAGGCAGATGGTGCTGCAGGATGATATTCTTCAGGCTATCCGGGAACGCTTTCGGAGGCGGGGACTGGAAATGGCCGCCAACAACGCCCGCCAGGCCCTGGTTCCCGTGGGGGCGCGAGTTCTCGAGAACCGTCTGGGGACGGCTCCGGGACTTTGGCTGGAAGAAGGCGAGGTGGTCATTGTTCTGCTTCCGGGAGTGCCTTCGGAAATGAAGGAGATTTTCGAGGAGTCCTGCCTGCCGTTGCTCAGACAGCGGTCCAAGGGATCTTCTCTTGTCACCCGTGTTCTGAGATCTACCGGGATGACGGAGTCTCAGCTTGACGAACAGATTGCACCGATCTATACCCCCTACAAGAACCCCGCGACCACTATTTTGTCCGGAAGGGGAGAGATTCAGATTCACCTGACAGGCCGAGCAAAGTCGCGGCAGGAAGCCGAGGCCCTGGTTGAGAAAGTCGCCGACCGGATCCAACTCAAACTGGGAGACTACATCTTTTCCACCGGCGACCAGAGCCTGGAACAGATCGTCGGAGAATGCCTTCTCAGGAAGAAAGAAACACTGGCCGTGGCTGAAAGCTGCACCGGTGGGTTGATTGCCGAAAGGATTACAAGAGTTCCCGGCAGCTCCCGATATTTTCTGGGCGGGGTTACCTGCTACAGCAACCAGTCCAAAGTGGAATTTGCCGGCATGCCGCCCCTGCTTTTGGAAATGGACGGCGCCGTCAGCGCGGAGGTGGCCAAGGGCCTGGCCGAGGGGATTCGTGGCCGGATGGGAGCCAGTATCGGCGTTGGCGTGACGGGCGTAGCCGGACCATCCGGCGGCAGCCCCCAAAAACCGGTTGGGTTGGTCCATTTGGCATTGGCCATGGGAAACCAGGTCGAACATCGGGAGTGTCGTTTCAGCGGTGATCGGGAAAGGATCCGTTTCTGGGCTTCCCAGACGGCCTTGGACATGGTGCGGCGCCGTTTGCTCTGACTGGGACGAGCTCAGGGTGGCTGTTTCCTGGTGTTCTGGGACCGGACGCTGACAACCGGGAAGTGTTGCCGGAGCGCGGTCTGCGCTGTTGAACGGCAAGTAGAGGCCGGATCCATGAAACGGGTGGCGATCATTGGTGGCGGCGGATGGGGGACGGCTCTGTCCATCGCCCTGTCCGCAATGGGACACCCGATTCGACTCTGGGTCTATGAGCCGGAGTTGGTGCCCGCCATCAACCAGGATCGATGTAATCCTCTATACCTCAGCGGCTTTTCAATTCCCGAGTCCGTCGTTGCCACCGATTCTCTGGCCTTTGCTCTGAAAGGGGCCGAAATCGTGGTGACGGCCCTCCCGGCCAACCGTTGCCGCCGCATCTACCTGGAGATGCTTCCCTACCTGCGTCCCGAGTCTCTTCTGGTGAGCGCCACCAAAGGAATTGAAAGCACCAGCCTGCAGCGCATGTCGGAAGTGATGGAGGCCGTGGTCTCACCCTGCTTCCGGCCTCGAATGGCCGTAATCTCCGGTCCCACCTTTGCCAAGGAGGTGGCTGGTGGCGTTCCGACGGCCATTGTGGTGGCGGGACCCGATCCCACCGTCAACCGGGCGGTGCAAACCGAGTTCTCCGGACGCTCGCTTCGCTTCTACACCAATACCGATATCATCGGCGTCGAACTGGGGGGCGCGGTCAAGAACGTGATCGCCATCGCGGCAGGAGCCTGCGCCGGTCTCGGATTGGGTTGGAACTCCGTGGCGGCGGTGGTGACGCGCGGTCTGGCGGAAATGACACGCCTGGTTGTGGCCTGCGGCGGCCGAACCGAAACCATGGCCGGCCTGGCCGGGATGGGGGATCTGGTACTGACCTGCCACGGGGAGCTCAGTCGCAATCGCCGGGTTGGCTTCCAGTTGGGGAAGGGATGTGGGTTGGCGGACATCACGGCGGGAATGCGCGCAGTGGCGGAAGGAGTTCCGGCCACTGCGGCCACCTTGAAACTAGCTGAACGCTATGGGGTGGAAATGCCCATCGCCGAGCAGGTGAACCTGATGCTTCATCACCGGAAGAAACCTCGGGACGCCGCGAGAGACCTGATGGAAAGGCGTCTGAGGGAGGAGTGAGCGCCGCCTTGCGGAATCGGGAGTTCAGGACTTCAGAGTCAACGTTGGGACGCAGGTGCATCGATGAGATGCAGGAAATCGCGGATGATCCGGGCCGTCAGCCCCCAGACGTCGCGGCCTCGAAAGTCATAGTGGTAAACGAGGATGTCGCAGCCCAGGCGGTGCAGGGTTTCGGTCCTGACCAGGCGGGGATCACGAAAGAGGCTCCAGGGGACCTCCAGAATTTCCTCGACCTCGCCGGGGTTGGGACACAGCTCCAGCGGTGGGGAGACCCAGCCGACAAACGGAGTGACAATCAGGTCGGTGGAGGACAGGTAGTCGTCGAACTGCCCCAGGATCCGTATCCGCGATTCCGGCAGTCCGATCTCCTCTCGTGTTTCTCTCAGAGCGGTCTGAACCAGGGGTTCCGCCTCCGAATCCCGCATTCCTCCCGGAAAGGAAATCTGTCCCTTGTGGGTTTCCACCGTTTCGGTCCGCTGGGTAAGCAGGAAATACAAGCCTTCCTCCTGTTCCCAGACCGGCATCAGCACGGCTGCTCGCCCCGAATGGCCGCCCGCTAGCCTGTGTGGGCTCCGGGAAGTGAGTTGAGAGGCGATTTGAAGAGCTGTTTGCGTCATTAGGCGAGAGGCGTTGTCGGGGAAAAGCCGGGAAGTGGAAGCATCTTAATGACTGGCCGCAAACCGGTCAACACGAGGGTGCCGGGGGCCGGAAGGTTGAGAATGCCCGGGCTGCGGCGGAAATTGGCTCGGCTTCGAGGATTCCGGTTGCAACTCCGGACGGGGACAGGACGCATGCCGGGGCCGGGCAGCGGCTAAGAACTACATTTATCCAGGAGCTGTCAATGGGTTCTTCCGTGGGAAGGTTGGTGAGCATCCAAAGATGTCCCGGGTCGCGCCGGCCCATGCAACCGGTCAGTCCGGCCAGGCTCATTCAGGATTTCGGTCTGGAGAAGGACCGCCATGCTCGGGCGGGGAGCGAGCGCCAGATACTCCTCATCGAAGAGGAGATCCTGCAATCCATGAACCTGCGCATCGGCGAGGTCAAGGAGAACCTGACCACCCGCGGAATCGTCTTGAGCAACCTCGATCAGGGGCAAATCCTGCAGATCGGCTCAACGGTGCGGCTGCGGATTACCGAGCCCTGTCGGCCTTGCAGCCGCATGGACGAAATCCGGGCTGGCCTGCAGCAGGATCTGGAGGGCCGCAGGGGCGTGCTCGCGAGGGTCGAATCCGGAGGTTCCATCGCGGTGGGCGACCCCATCCGGATCCTGTAAGGGACGCAGGACCACCGCGGCCCGGACCCGACCGTATTCCTGAGGGTGTTTCCCTCCGACTCCACCCGGCCATCCACCGGCAGAGCCGGACTTGAATTCGAGGTCCCCGACTGGACGCTGCCCCCTGATTTCATTACAATCGGGCGCAATTGAATGGGGAGAGATGGCCGAGTGGCTGAAGGCGCACGCTTGGAAAGCGTGTTTAGGGGAAACTCTAACGCGGGTTCGAATCCCGCTCTCTCCGCCACTTGTTATTTATAAGTAACTTATTATCAATAATATACATTGTATTGAATCTCTTACAATCCCCCAATTAGTCCCCCAGATGTTTATCGCTACATCTCCAAAATCCCTTTCCAGCGAAGGTAGTCACCCCTTGCTGATCCAAGTTTCGCGGCCCACCTCAGTAATTGCTTTACTTGTTTGTCGGCGCAAACACCTAGCCATTGCTGAGCACATTACGTTTTGCCCAGTCTAACAACTCATCAGGATCAACCCGTGGCTTCAGAAACCGATTCTTTGTGAGGTATGCGACGAACTGGCCCCGGACATAGAGTTTTGGAGGATTGGTGCTGAACTGATTGAAGGGGCTCATCGGATTAAATTGGTTTCCGTAGGTCGAAAACTTGTTGAATATCGAACTCTGAGATAACTTGTTGGCGTAAGGGCCAAGACTGTTGAAGATTGACTCTTGGTCGAATTTGTTTGGATTGAGTTTGCCAAGAAATGTGCCGTCTGGAGCTTCTATGAAGGATTCCCCTCTGAGTTGGCGTGCCTCGCTCTCCGATCCGACGATACGGCCTTGAAGCAACCCGTCAAGATCGTTTCTTAGTGAATACAGGAAAGCCTCAGTTGGAATGCGGTTTTGCACATAGGGATTTAGACCGACACGACCCACCAGACGATTGTCGATGTACAGCTTTGGGGGAGATGCACAATATGGATTATGCACGCTGTTTTGCCCGTAGGGACTACCGTATTCGGAATATTGATTGAAGATGCTCGTATTACTGTAGGGGCTGCCGTAAGGACCATATTCGTTGAGAATCGAGTCATGATCGTATGAATTTGACGTGATCTTGCCCAGAAACTGTTCGTTTTCGGCTTGAAGAAATGATGTTCCGTGCGGATGCGTTCCAGCCGTTTGCCGCTCATAAAGCTCAGCAAGAAGTTGCTCGAGCAGTTTTATCGTCTGATCAGCCATCAACTTCCGGTCCTGTAGAGAGTGTGCAAGAGCTTTTGGATTTCCACCGCGGCCTGTTCGGGCGGTAGCTGCGTGATCAACATCGGAGCAGTAGCGAGCGCAATGTTTTTCTGTCGAGCCTTTTGCAAAATTCGGAATCGGGCATGACATTGGGCTGGCAACAGTGATGTTCCGGCGGTGACTACCCAGCTGCAAAGACCCTTTTGAAGGAAAAAGCCCGAATCTGATGGCCGGATGGCCAGCGGTCGCCGGACGCAGGCACAGCTTACCCTCTCCCGGCCTTGAGGCGGGCGAACCTGCTGTGCGGTTGGGGGTGGCAACCCGGTCTTCAGAGCGTCAGGCGCATCAACTGATCCACCGTCAGGGCCAGAATGCCGAACATCAGGTGGCACCTCACCTTGTCGGGGCCGCGAACCCTCACCTGCCTCCCGCCAAACTCCTCCTTGAGCCGTCCGTTGACCCGCTCCACCGTCGAGCGTTCCCGGTAGCGCCGCGCCTCGGGAGTCACTTGGCCGATACAGCGCCGGGCCAGTGCCTCCCGCTTCCGCTCGGCTTTCAAGGTAGCTCTTCGGCGGGGGTTGACGTCAATAATCGGCACATGCCCCAGCTTCTCACTGAAGGCCCGGATCTCCGGCGCATCGTAGGCGCTGTCCATCAAGTCGTAGAGACTCTCGACCCGCCTTGCCGTCAGCGTCGCCAGCGGAATGGCTGCCTGAGAGTCATGCACCGAGGCCGAGGTCAGCAGACAACTGACCGGAATCCCGCCGTCAATGGCGTCGAGGTGTAGCTTGTAGCCGGTCCAGCTCTCCTGATGCCCCTTGGCGTTGCGCTTGACGCCGATGTCGCAGGCCTTGGGCAACTCCTTCAACATTTCCTCCAGCGTCATCGACCCCTGCCGCTCCAGCCGGCTCAACCGCTTGGGCCGTCGCTCGCCCTTCGGCGGCCGGCCCCGCCGGCGTTTCCGCTTGGCCTCCGGCGCAGCCTTGGCCGCTGGCTTTTCCCGTCCCGCAATCGCCGTCGAGTCCCTCGACACATGCCCCGCCAAGTGGCCCTTCAGCGTCTCCTCCAGCAATGCCTCGTGCAAACGCCCCGGCAGGTCGCTCTCAGCGAATTCCGCAAAGGCCCGCGAGAAGGTCGACTCGCTCGGTACCTCCCACGCCCTCTCCCAGCCGCACAGCCGCCGCAGCCTCCCCTCACTCCTCAGCCGCTCCACCAATCCCCGCGTGGTCGCCACCTCCAGCATCGACTTCGCCAGATAGGCTCGCGCCAGCACTGCCCGATCCTCCAGCGGCCGGCCACGCCAGCCCCGACTGTAAGGCAGCAACTCCTCCACCCGCACCAACTCCAATACCTGCACCAGCCGCTGGTAACGCTCTCCCAGAGGCCCCAAAACTTCCTCCAGCAGGGGAAACAGCTCTCGTTGAAACCGGAACCAGTGTCGTGATAGGGTTTCCCTAAGGGGCAAGTTCCACCTCCGTTCATCATGTGGTTCAGACACCTTCATGATACAACAGACAGTGGTCTTGCCCCTCCTTCCACCTGCCCTCCTTGATCTTTCCCCACGTGAAAATTCCCGCTATCTGCGAATTTTGCAAAAGGCTCTGTCGTATTTCCTTAATTTCTCGAAGCGGCCAATAGAGAAGACCTGTAGTTACCGCCGACGGCGTTGACCAAGCGAAATGCCCAGTAGCAAGTGCGACGAAGAAGCAACCGATTCCGGTGAGAAACAGGGCAATCGTTAAGACGACGTACGTCCACTCAATCCGACGATTCTGTCGCAATACTTCATCGATACGCTGTAGAATTTGATCGATTGAGGCCATTGGACGGCGTGTCTTGGCTAGCTAGCGGCTCACGGCCCACCGATGCCGGTGCTGAAAGAGAATTCAAGATTTTCCGGCCGCGGTCGAATGCAGCCTCGAATCGTCACTCCTGTGTTTCTCGCTACTGCCTGAATCGGTTTCATCAGCCCACCATCAGATCCAAAAGAGACCGTGGTAGCGACCAGACTTTATCTGGAACAATCGTTCTTGTCTCCCCCGAGATAGAAAATACAAACCCACGTTGGTGAAGGCGAGCACTTTTTCCTTCTCGCGGTCACTCCAGTTGCCCGAACCCCTTCCCTAGTTACCAGAGCCATAGAAGATCTGAAAAAAGGCTGGAAGGGAGCCGCATTTAGCGGTCTGCCCATTCAGTGAATTTTCTGGGGGAAAGTGGAAAATTCTCCGATTTTTTTAGGTCGCTTAACGGCCGTCTATTCCACAGTCTATGTCTCCCGCCAGACGAAACTGCTCCGGGACTGATGTTCTCCCTTGAGGGGATAAAGCAGATTGTAGTGAATCCACTAGCCCCCTATGCTGCGCCGGGCGTCGATCAGCTGATTCAGGGCATCGTGTTTATGTACGGCACGGGAGTTTGCCGATGATCTGTTCCGCGGATGGGTGCATGCCGCGCGATATCTCACCTGAATTGAAAGCCCCGATGGCGAGCAAACCAGCCGTTGCAGCAGCGATCCGAAAAGCCATCGACATCGAGTTTCTCATCTACTCTATCGCCTTCCCGCAGGGAATGCCTATTCAGAATGGACTGATCGTCCAACCAAGTCCCATAATGTACATAACTGACTTATCTACAGTCTTTTATGAGCATGCTTGAGCATCCATCCATTCCCATAGCGTCCCGCGCCATACGCTTGCATCCCACCTATTTCGGGGAGTATAATGGGGGGTATGATGCTTTCCAGACGCTCCCCGCAACGCAAGCCCCCCGGCCAGCATCCCGACAACGCCCTCACGCCCCTCTTTGTCCGCAGCGTGAGCCAGGCCGGACGCTATTGTGACGGCCAGGGGCTCTATCTCGACGTGCGTCCCTCCGGCAGCCGGGGCTGGATCCAGCGCCTCACCATCCGAGGCCGCCGCGCCGAGCTCGGGCTGGGCGGATTCCCCCTGGTCTCGCTGAAGGAAGCCCGGGAGAAGGCCTTCGCCAACCGGAAGCTGGCCCGGGAGGGCGGCGATCCCCTCTCGGAGAAGCGGCGGTCCGAGTCGACACCCACCTTTGCCGAGGCGACCTACCAGGTCTACAATCAGCTGCGGCCGGGCTGGCGCTCCCCTCAGCATGCCCAGCTCTGGCTCAGCAGCTTGGAGCGCTACGCCCTGCCCCGCATCGGCGGGATGCCGGTTTCCGAGGTGTCCAGTGCCGATGTGGTGGGGATTCTGGCTCCGATCTGGCACGAGACGGCGCCCACGGCCCGGAAGCTGCGCCAGCGCATCCGCGCGGTCATGGAGTGGGCGGTGGCGATGGACCTGCGGCCCGACAACCCCTGCGACAGGATCGGCCCGGTGCTGGGCGCACAGGGCAATGGCGTGCGCCACAGGCGGGCCTTGCCGCATCCCGAGGTGGCGTCGGCGATCGAGACGGTGCGGGCGTCGAGGGCGAGGCCGGCGGTGAAGCTTGCCTTCGAGTTCCTGGTGCTCACGGCGGCACGCTCCAGCGAGGTAAGCGGGGCGGTCTGGACCGAGATGGACTGCGACCAGGGTGTGTGGAGCATCCCGGCCCCGCGCACGAAGGGGAATCGCGAGCACCGGGTCCCGCTGTGCCGTCGTGCCCTGGAGATCCTGGAGGAGGCGCGGGGGCTCTCTCGCAGCAGTCCGTTGGTGTTTCCGAGCGTCAGGGGCAAGCCGTTCGCGATCACGACGCTGTCGGAACTGCTCCGGGAGTTGAACGTCGCGGCGGTGCCGCACGGCTTCCGGTCGAGCTTTCGGGACTGGGCGGCCGAAGAAACGGATCATCCTCGCGAGGTGGCGGAGGCTGCCCTGGCGCACAAGGTCCGCAGCCAGATCGAGGCGGCCTACCGGCGCTCGGACCTGTTCGAGCGTCGCCGGCGGCTCATGGATGACTGGGCCGGCTACCTGGCCGACCCGAGCCGAGGGCCGCAGGCCTAAGCAGCGCTCGATGGCCGTGCGAGGCGGGGACAGCGGGGCCGGCGCCGCAACGCGTAGTGCCGGGGAGCCAGCCTACCCAATGTAATACATTGGGGCTGGCGAGGGGCTCCGGCCCCTTCGAACCCCCGACCGGGGAGAGCTCTCCCCTAGCCCCTCCATCACCCCCCGCCGCTCCCTTCTCCCTCTCCCATGACCGAGGCCTCGATGGCGCGAGAAGCGACAGCGACGAGGGTGTGTGGAGCATCCCGGCCCCTCGCACGAAGGGGAATCGCGAGCACCGGGTCCCGCTGTGCCGTCGCGCCCTGAAGATCCTGGAGGAGGCGCGGGCGCTCTCTCGCAGCAGTCGGCTCGTGTTTCCCGGCGTTGGGGGCAAGCCGATCGCGACCACGACGCTGTCGGAACTGCTCCGGGAGTTGAACGTCGCGGCGGTGCCGCACGGCTTCCGGTCGAGCTTCCGGGACTGGGCGGCCGAAGAGACCGATCACCCTGGCGAGGTGGCGGAGGCCGCCCTGGCGCACAAGGTCCGCAGCAGATCGAGGCGGCCTACCGGCGCTCGGACCTGTTCGAGCGCCGCCGCCGGCTCATGGATGACCGGGCCGGCTACCTGGCCGGCGGGTGTCGAGGGGCAGGACCGATCGGTTGATCGGCCCTGGCCTCGGCAGCGCTCGATGGCCTTCCCGCAAGGGATCACTGTGGAGGGAGCGACCCCGGAAAGGGGAGGGGAGGTGGTGGATTTTGCCGTGCACCACCTCCCCCTCCCCGGTGCCGCACCAGCGGCCAAAATACCGGGGTCGCTCCCTCCACTTCCTCCCCCTCCTGTGCGGCGCCACGACGCGCCGGGCGAGGGGGCGGACACGCGATGCCGACGCCCCACGGGGCTTTACCCCATAGGACTTGGGAAATCCGTGCCAACCCGCGTCCAATGCGGGTTTCCGGGAACAGCCTGGACCACGGCGGCGAGGGCTTCGCCCTCTGAGAGTGGAGCGTTGGGGTTGTCAAAAGCGTGAGCCACTTGGTGCGCCACCTACGTGAGCCACCCCCCTTTTGTAAGGTGGCCACCCATACGACGCCATGTCCTTGACCCCCGGAGGCGGAAATCGTCGATCATTCCTCGGCCGTTCGAGGCCGGGATTTCCTGCTCCCATTGGACGATCTTCTCCATGACGACATCGAGGCTGGCGTGGCGTTCGACGGTGTCCTCCTGCACCCTGAATCCGCGAGCTTTGCCGGGCAGGCTGGACTTTCTCACTCCCTGGCAAAGCAGAACACCCCGAAACGCCTCCTGGACCGATTCCCCTCTCAGGGACCGCAGGTCCCGCCGCCTGTGGGGAAACCGGAATGGTCGGCTCGCTCAGCGCTGCCGTGGTCGCAGCCTGGTCGTCGAATCGTCCCGGTACGGCCATGAAGAGCCAGGGAAATCTGTTTTTTTTCGGGGGACATAATGGGGGGCAGGACATCGTCTGGAAACCCATAAGTCCTTTTCATAAAACGCTTTACATCAATCGCGGATGAATTCCGCAGGGATCACGGTGGTGAGAGCGACCTCCCCGCAAGGGGGGCAAAGGGTGTCCGGACCCCTGTCCCCCTTTGCCCTCCCCCGTGGCGCACCAGCGGCCAAAAAGGGGGGGGCGCTCTCACCACCAGCACCCCTCTCGTGCGGCGCGCCGTTGCGCCATGCGAGGGGGGGACTCGCGCGGCGCAGCCTCGCTTCGCGGTCTCGCATGGGACGCGGAAAATCCGTGGTGTCCCGTGTCTGATGCGGCGTTTCGGGAAAGTCCCACACCACAACGGCGAGGACTCCGCCCTCTGAGAAAGAGGCGTTGTGCGGATCAAGATCATGTCACCCTTCGATGTCACCCCCCCCCTTCTGAAAGGGGGACACCCATCTGACGGCATCTGCGTGACCCCCAGAGGCGGAAATCGTCGATCCATCCAGGTCCGGGCCGAGGCCGCCACGGCGTTCGACGGTGTTCCCGTCACTTCCGCACCCCTCCCCGTGTGGCAAGGGCTCCGCAGCACCCTCTGTTCGTCGTTCCTGAGCCGGATCAGACGGCCTTACTCCCTCATTGTGTTCAAGACACCGGCGATGGCGTTGGACTGGACCTCGATGTTATCTCGCGGATCCCAGCAGGCGATTTTTGGACGAGAACGCCTCAGTTGGACCAGCGTCGGGGTTTAATTCAGCGTGAGATTCCTGTAAACAGTGATTTGAGATACCATTTGAGAGGAGGAGAGATGAACCTCCAAGATGGACCTCCAAGATAGGAACGTTGGAGGTTGAGGTTGATTCATAAGTGGACGCAGAGCCTGTGTCGCTCGCCTTTCCTGTTTCATATCACAGAACATGTAACCTTGGTCATACTTCCCATTGGACCCTGGGGACCTCTCAATCCCGAAAAAGCGCAGGATAAATCCAGACCTTTTACTGGGGGACAAAGCTCATAATATTAGGTCCCCACTGGGGAGGATCTGCGTTCTCTGAAACGGAGAAGACAAATGGCTAATGAAGGAGAATGGGAAAACTGGCCGTACAAGGCAACAAGTTGCAACGTTAGCAAGGAGTTTAGCAAGGACTACGGAGAAATATGGACGCTTGTGGTCGGAACGGCTGGTCAGTCGGAGCATTGGAAGCAGGGGACACCGGATTTGTGTCATGCCTTGGCGTGGATAGTTAACCAACTACACCTCGGCAATTGTGATGTAGCTGGCGAAGAGGACGGTGAAATTGTCTCTGTGTTAATTGGGCGAGGGACGCCTTTCGTATTCGGAGTTGAAGACAAAACAGGCGAAGAGGTAGTTGATGAAGCAAAAAAGCACCTCTATAAACGTTCACGTGCAGTGAATATCGCCGGCCTATTTGCACAGGCTAGAGAACGAGGAGTCAAACCGAAGTACGGGGCACAGGCAGAGACGGTAAGACAGGTAGCAGGTGCCGATAGGAGCGGCCACTTCAATACTGAACTCCATTATGCTTTTCAACTCATCCATATTCTCAAGAGGATTCGAGAAAGAAGTTTCGTTCTGGATTCACCTCCAATCTTGGGGAGAGCGTCAACCCGAGTTGTGGACTTACTAGGAGAAGCCACACGCTGTCACCTGTATGGCTTGCATCAAGCCAGTGTTGCCATATGCAGGGCATGCCTGGAAAAATCGCTGGCAGAGAGAGTTCCTAGGGAACAGGTACTTCAAGAAAGACTAAACAGTGGGAGCGGAGAATTGGAGTGCCTTATTGGTGCAGCATTCCGCTTGGGCTGTTTAGATGGTCCCCGTCATGAGATGGCGGATCAGATTAGGAAGCATGGCAATGATGTGTTGCACCGAGGGCATGTCCGAGGCGAGCGTTCTTGGGATATCTTGCTGAACACTAGGGCGGTTGTGTCGTACCTGTTCCGGGACCCAGATGAGGCAATTCCTTAGCACTCATGGGGTCTTCAGCGTCGGAAGCTGCGGCATCGCTTTTAGAGGTGTCGAGGTGTTCTGAATTGCTAGGCCTGGAGATATTGCAGCACAGGCGATTTTCGGAACTGTTCTTCCCGCGGATCGGATTTAAAATTTCAGTTCCCCTGTACGCGGCAAGACCTGCCGCCTGTGAGACGAAAATGAAGGCGGTCGCCGCTACGGGGAAAGGGACAGATTATGAGAAACAAGCTTCATGCCATTACCCTTAAGGGATTCAAGACCATTCAAGAACTAAATGGCTTCGAGCCTGGTTTCCTGACGGTACTCATTGGACCCAATGGCGCGGGCAAGTCCAACTTCATCTCTTTCTTTCGTATGATGAGTTGGATGCTGGCGGACCCTGACAATCTTCAATTTCACGTGGCGCAACATGGTGGAGCCAGCAAACTTCTGCACGACGGTTCGGACAGGACCCATGAAATTGAAGCCGAGTTAACCATTAAGACCGATGCAGGCGAGAACCAATATGCCTTCCGGTTGGTATTTGCGGCTGGCGATACGTTCATTTTTGCTGATGAGCGTTACCGTTTCTCTCGCAGTGATTACGGCGGTATTGCACCTTGGCGAGAAACGGGCGCCGGTCACCGCGCTCCGCAACTCCTGGACAGGGCCGCCGAGGACGATACCGCCCGCTTCATTCGAAACGTCCTAAGGAAGATAGTCTTATACCAATTTCACAACACGTCGGCCACAGCCCGCGTCCGGAGCAAGTGGAGCGTGAACGACAACCGTTACCTAAAGGAAGATGCGGCCAATATCGCTCCAGTCCTGCTTCGCCTGAGGGAGGAAGATGGCAGGTGTTATCAGCGGATTGTAGCTACCGTCCGCCTGATCCTACCCTTTTTTTCGGATTTTGAACTGGAACCTGAGAACGGTCATCTGCTGCTTGCCTGGCGTGAACGAGACAGTGACCAGGTGTTCGATGTTTCGCAGGCGTCGGACGGCATGTTGCGGGTCATAGCGCTCGTCATGCTTCTCCTTCAACCGGAAGAGAACTTGCCGGACGTTTTGATTCTGGACGAACCGGAGCTTGGACTCCACCCCTACGCAACTACTGTGGTCGGTGGCCTGATTCGGGCCGTGTCCACGAAGGTCCAAGTCATTGTCGCCACTCAGTCCACGGCGTTCGTCGACTGCTTCGAGCCTGAGGACATCGTCGTGGTCGAGCGTGAAGGGCGAAAATCCATATTCCGACGGCTGGGTACCGAGGCTCTGGGAGAGTGGCTCAACGACTATACGCTTTCCGAGTTGTGGGGAAAGAACGTGCTCGGGGGGCGACCGTAATGGCCGTAAGGTTACATTTCATCGTTGAAGGACAAACCGAAGAGACTTTCGTAAATCGGACCTTGCGCCCACACCTGGCGAATCTGTCCATTTGGGTGAAAGCCCGGTGTGTGATGACGAGTCGTAGGCGCGGCGTCAGGCATCGCGGGGGAATAGGGAACTATTCGCAAGCGAAGAGAGACATCAATGCTTGGATGATGGAGGACCAGAACCCAGACGCACGCTTCACAACCATGTTTGATTTGTATGGGCTACCAGGAGACTTTCCCGGTTTCGAGAACGCTGCGCGAATGCCAGACCCCTATGAGCGCGTCAGTACACTGGAGGACGCTCTGAGCGAAAGTATCTCTGATTCGCGATTCATTCCCTATCTTCAACTTCACGAATTCGAGACGCTATTGTTGTCCGATCCTCAGAAGTTCGACTTGCAGTTTTACGATCGTAGTGTCGGGATACGGAGACTTGTGCAGGTCGCTTCTGGCTTTGAGTCTCCGGAGCGCATCAATGACGGAATCAGCACCGCCCCGTCGAAGCGAATTACTGATGCAATACCAGAATATGGAAGAATGAAGGCGTCTGCGGGCCCCATCGTGGCCGAGAAGATCGGATTGCCTACTCTGCGATTGAAATGTGAGCATTTCGGGAAATGGCTTGGTAAATTGGAACGTCTCGCGTAGGGATCGTAGGCTCGCGAAAAAGAGACTGACGGGACCAAGTAGTACCGATAGCGGGCGGAAGGGGACCACGGATAACGGAGCAAGTATCGCCATCTTCTTTGTAGGCAACCTCGCTGGCGCGGTCTACAGGGGCGAGATCACGTCTTGTTTTGGTGTTGCGTTCGAGGTCGCGCTTGAGCTTTTCAAACTCAAAGTGCAGGGAGCACTGGTGCCGGGAAGTGACCCAATCAAAGTCTACACCTCTATTTACGACAGTTCATTAATGACATGACACCAGTATTGTCCGGTTAAGCTTTCGTGACTTTAGTGTAACAGGCGTAATTCCAACAGGTTACGAGTAGGAATGAGTGTTTTCGACTTAGTATCACCCTTTTCGAAAAAGTCTCTATGAATCAGGTACTTACGAGATTCCCTTTGCAACACGAAGACTCCCAATCTTGTAAGCAGTTGATATTATTCGAGTTTTAACCGGACAGTACTGACATGACACTAGTAATTCGCTGAATCCAAACCTGCCTCGGCTGTGTTTCCCATACGCACCCTCAGTTCAATTCTGGCTTTCATAGCTTCTCGAAGAATTCTGGGCTCGGTGTAACAACTTCTATAGTCTCAGTGCTCACCCCTAGTTTGAGCTCTCTCAGGAGTGCACACAGATCAACGCCGTTAATGAGATCGATAGCTGGTGCTCCATCCCTTACGGCCTCGCGTTCAGCATCTCGGGTATACCCTCCTGTAGTCATAAAGAGTCCCTTATCTGCTCGGCCGACCATAGCTCCCCTAAAATCTCTGATCTCGGGTGCTCCGACAGCACCAGAGTACCTTTTGCACTGAAAACGGACATGAAAAGAAATGAGATTAACCCTCAATACGCCAGCGCCATCGATTCCGCCATCTCCTGAACGGCCTGTTACTTCTACCGTTGTGAACCCTGATTCGCGAAGGATCAGTTGGCATAGACGCTCGAACGCATCGGGATTCATGCGGCGAACGATGTTTAGCAGAGAATCTTTCCAATCCTGCGCGTCGGTCACAGCATCGTCTTTCAATTTGAGCTTGGAAACCCGATGTTGCCTTTCTTTACTTCTCTTAGCGCGATCGTCACGAACAAGTTTCCTTATCTGTTTCTCGGAATAAATTTTTCGCCCAACCTCTGAAATTGTCCAAACCCCTCTCGTCGTATTGTCGATTGCTCCAACAAACTTAAGGTGTGTGCGGGCCCATGCCGCGCGGTAGTCAACTTCGGATTGAGGCCCGTTTTTGTGTGGGGTACTCAACACTTCGTCCGTCAATTTCAGATCGGAAGCCACGCTTCCTGACAATTCTTGAATCGAGGCGGACCCCCCTTTACTCTTCAATGCCTTTAGGGTTGGCCAGAGCAAGTCGTCAAATGTGGGAAGGTCAGTATGAGGCATGCTTTCCTCTCCTAGAAAATTTGCCTATGTTGGGTCGAAATATTCAGCTCTGCACAAGTTTCTCGATTCTGCCAATCGAGTTCTCCGCCAGTTCTACGCAAACAGAAATTGTACCGCCCCTGGTTTCTTGGACAGATAAGGCCCACCATACTCAACCGGCCGGTTGCAAGGCAAGACGGGGGGTCAAAGTATTTGCTGTCCCATAGGACCCGCAACATCTCGACCTCACCCGGCGCCTTCTCCAGGCCTGGACAACACGAGGCATGGCAGCGGCAAAGCCAGACGCGCATAGGCGCCGGCAAGGCATCTCTGATGCCGATTGGGACACCGTCGAAAGCCACGGCGGCTTCAATGCGGTCGTAAGGAAAATCTTTCAACGGGAGCAGGAAAACCCGGCCTCCAACGGCCGCGAAATGATCGACGCTTTGCGCCTCCCGGGGTCAAGGACGTGGCGTCGTATGGGTGGCCACCTTTCAGACGGGGGGTGGCTTACACAGGTGGCTCACCAAGTGGCTCACGCTTTTGACCACCCCAACGCTCCTCTCTCAGAGGGCGAAGTCCTCGCCGTCGTGGTCCAGGTTGTGCCCGGAAACCCGCATTGGAAGCGGGTTGGCACGGATTCCCCGTGTCCTCTGCGGCAAAGCGTAGTGCGGCGCCGGCGCCACCTCGCACGGTGCGTCGTGGCGTCGCACAGGAGGGGGAGCAAGTGGAGGGAGCGACCCCGGGTTTTTGGCCGCTGGTGCGGCACCGGGCGGGGGGAGGTGGTGCACGCCAAAAACCACCACCACCCCTCCCCGGCGGGGTCGCTCCCTCCACAGTGATCCCTGGCGGGAAGGCTATCGAGTCGGCCAGCAAGCCGAGACCGCCACGTCGACCACAGGCGGTGCGCTACGCGCACGAGACGCCGACTCAAGCAGCAACAACGCGAATGCGGTGCGGGTCGAAACAGGTGCCGCCATGCAACATAGCCCAGGCGACGTTCAGTAGCCGGTCGAGCACCGAACGCAGACCACGCAAATGACCGTGCATTCCCACATTCTGGCGTGGATGCGAAGGACGAAGCCTTGATTGCAACGCAATCGTCGTATAGGCTTGAGCTTAGGAGGTGCGACAATGGCTAACATCACGATCCGCAATCTCGACGACGATGTTAAATCCCGGCTGCGCGTACGTGCGGCGGAAAACGGCCGTTCCATGGAAGAGGAGGCGCGCTTGATCCTCCGGGATGCGGTCGGACGCAAACTTGGTTCCAATAACCTCGCGAACATCATCCGTGCGCACTTCGGGCCGTCCAACGGCGTGGATCTTGAGTTGCCACCGCGCGATGCAGGCCGCGAGCCACCGTCCTTCGATTGAGGAAACAGCCGTGATCCTGCTTGACACCAACGTCGTATCCGAATTGATGCGCGCGTCGCCGAACCCAGCAGTTGAGGCTTGGGTTGCCGGTTATCCCGTCGAGGACCTGTTCTTCTCGGCGGTTAGCGAGTCCGAACTGCGCTATGGAGCCGCCATCATGCCGGCAGGCCGGCGCCGTGAGACGCTCGTCGCGGATATTGAGACGATGCTGCACGCGGCCTTCGAGAACCGCATATTGCCGTTTGACAGCGGGGCGGCACGCGCCTATGCGTTCATCGCCGCCAAGCGCCGGTTCGCAGGGCGCGCTGTCGCACCGGCGGACTGCCAGATCGCAGCGATCGCCCGGGCGCGGGGCATGGAGGTGGCGACGCGCAACGTTCGGGACTTCGAGGACATGGGGATCGAAATAATCGACCCATGGGACGGCGCATGACCGGAACGACTGAAGCCTTTTCCCGTGTCAAGATTGACGCCCTGCTGAAGGATGCCGGCTGGAACCTCACTGACGGGGTGAGTGTCCTCTTCGAGCACGCGTTGCCGGACGGCACACAGGCTGACTATGTGCTCTGCGACCGGTCGGGGCGCCCTTTGGCGGCACTGGAAGCCAAGCGCGCCAGCATCAATCCCGTCGAAGCCCGAGGCCAGGGATGTCACTACGCAGGGCAACTCGACGTTCCGTTCGTCTTCCTGTCGAACGGCGAGGAAGTATGGTTCCTGGACCGCGACACGGACGCGCATGCCCGGAAGATCTCAGGCTTCTATTCCCAGGACGACCTGGAACGGCGGATTGCCGTGCGCAAGGTCCGCCGGAACCTGTCGAGCGTTGCAATCGACAGAAAGATTGTCGATCGCGACTACCAGATCGATTGCATCGAATCGCTTTCTGCCGAAATTTTGCGCGGACGCCGCAAGCTGCTGGTCGAGATGGCAACAGGAACCGGAAAGACCCGAACGGCGGCGGCTCTCATCAAGCGCCTGTTCGAGGCCGGCATCGTCACGCGCGTCCTGTTTCTCGTGGACCGGATCGCCCTGGCGGGGCAGGCTGAGGATGCGTTCGCGGACCATCTCCGCGACTATCCCTGTCATGTGTTGCGGCCTGGCCGGGGGTTCGACCGTGCCAAGCGCATCACGATTGCGACCTTGCAGACCATGATTGCAGAGTACCGGGAACTGTCGCCGGGTTACTTCGATCTGGTGATCACTGATGAATGCCACCGCTCGATATACGGCAAGTGGAGCGGCGTGCTCCGGCATTTCGACGGCATCCAACTGGGGTTGACCGCCACGCCATGCACCGCCGAGGAGGATGCGGTTGGCGACCCCGAGGACGGTCTGTTCGTGCGCGACACGCTGCGGTTTTTCGAGCTGGAGAGGCCGACTTTCCGCTACATGCTACGTCAGGCCATCGATGCGGGCCATCTCGTTCCCTACCGCATCTACAAGGCAAGGACGGTAAAGACCGCTGCCGATGATGGGTTCTCGGTCGGCCGCAACGAACTCGACTGGAGCGCCATGGCCCCCGCCGCAAAGGCGGAGTTCGAGGAACTGTTCTCCGAATCGGACAACATCACCGTGGACCCGCGAGCGCTGGAACGCAAATTCACGATTCCCGAGCGTAACCGCGCCTTGGTGCGCGAGTTTCGTGACTGCTTCGAAAAAGGGTTCATGGGAAAGGACGGGGTCAGGCGCGTACCGACCTGGGGCAAGACCATCGTGTTCGCCGTTACGAGACGCCATGCGGAGACGCTTGCACAGATGTTCGACCAGCACTTTGCAGATCTGAAGCTGAATCCAACGACACGCTTCGCCGATTTTGTGATCAGCGATGTGGGCGACGGGCCTGGACCGGATGCAAGCGCTATCATCAAGCGTTTCAAGGAGGAGCAGTTTCCGCAGATTCTGGTCAGCGTGAACATGCTCGATACCGGCTTTGACTGCCCGGAGGTGGTCAATCTGGTGATGGCGCGGTTCACCAAGAGCGGTATCCTCTACCGGCAGATGCGGGGCCGCGGGACGCGCAAGGCCGACCACATTGGCAAGACCGGCTTTACGATCTTTGATTTCGTGGGTGTGACGGATTTCCATGGCGACGACGATGACGACATTGAGGGAGGAATTCTGAGGGAAAGGCCAAAGCGTTACGGGCCGGATGATCCGCGTCTGTTGCTGACCCTCGACGTGGACGACCATATCGATCCCACGACCCGCGACTGGGTGACTCTCGACGAGAACGGCCGGATCGTGCGTACTCCGGAGCACGAGGCGCGGGCAGCCGACATCGGCTTGCGCGTCGAGGCCTGGCGAGGCGGGCAAGGGTTCACCACTGCGGAACAGACCCGCTGGGCTGGGCTGATCGGAAGCCGGGTAAAGGCCGATGCCCTGAACATCAAATCTTTCGGGGATTACGATTTCGACGAGCATCCGTTCACCACCCTGGGAGGGTATGATCAGGCGCGGCGAGTCTTCGGAGGCGAGGAATCTCTGGGTATGCTGATCGCCGGGTTCAACGCGGCGGTGTTCGGGCACGGTGACGCGACTGACCGGCCCGGTGGCAGCCACCCCATGGCTTAATGAAGGCATTAAGATGCCCATGACCCCTGAACTTCGGCGCGGGATCGACCGCATCCGCGATTACCTGTTCGGCGGCGGTTACCCCAACCCCGCCCAAAACGCCGAGCAGCTAAGCTTCCTGATCTACTTCTACATGTATGAGGCAGCGGACGCTGCGCGCGTGCGTGCCGCGAGGCGTCCGGGCACCGAACCCCATGTCAGCGTCTTCGACGGCAACTGGGACCTGCGCAACCCGCGCAATGCCCGCGAGCCGGGCGTCGAGGTGGTTCCGCGCGAACTGCTGCGCTGGTCCTCCTGGGCGCATGCGCTCAACGGCGAGCGGTTGGTGAACTGGGTGAGGGAGGAGGTCTTTCCTTTTCATGCCGAGCTTGCGGCCGGAGGCGTTACGGACTTCATGGACGGCGCGCGGCTGGTGATCGACGAGCCGACGGTGCTCACCCAGGTTGTCAGCCAGTTGAACGACCTGCATCTCGACCGGGTAGACGCAGACACGAAAGGCGACCTGTTCGAGCATGTGCTGCGCCAGATCCGGCAAGCGGGCGAACTCGGTCAGTTCCGCACGCCGCGTCATGTCATCCGCGCCCTGGTCCGCCTCGTTGATCCCCGAATTGGGGAGACAGTCTTTGATCCGGCGGCGGGCACGGCCGGATTTCTTGTCGGTGCGTGGGACCACATCCGGCTGGCGAATTCGTCGCCCGCCGGCACCGAGGAAGTCGAAGCCGATGGCAAGACGGTGCAGCGGGGCCTCGGTGACATGCTGAGCCGTGACGCGGTACGCCAACTGCACGAAGCGACCTTCTATGGGTCCGATGTGGACCCGCAGATGGTCCGGCTTGCGACCATGAACCTGACACTGCGAGGCCTGGAAAGGGTGCGCGTCCTGCGCCGGGACGCACTAACCCGTTCGCTTGACCGTGCTGCCAAGGCAGAGCTTGGTCTGCCGACGCATGGATTCGATGTCATCCTGGCCAATCCGCCCTTTTCCGGGCGGCTGGACAAGGACCGTATTGTCGAGGAAGTGAAAATTGGACGCACGGCGCAAACCGAGCTTCTGTTCCTGCAATACATGCTGAACCACCTGACGGAGCGCGGGAGCTGTGGTGTCGTGGTGCCCGAAGGAGTGCTGTTCGGCTCTACCAGCGCACACAAGGAACTGCGCCGCCGGCTGGTCGAAAACAACACGGTCGAGGCCGTGCTGTCCCTGCCCGGGGGAGTCTTTAATCCCTATTCCGGCGTCAAGACCTCGGCGCTGGTCTTTCGCAAGGGCGGCGCGACCCAACGGGTGATGTTCCTGCACGCTGACAATGACGGTTTCAAGCTCGACGCCAACCACGATCAGCCAATCGAGCAGGACGATCTGCCCGGACTGATCGGAGCTTTCCGAGACCGGGAGGCGGGCTGGAGGCAATGGAGCGACCGCGACCCTGAGACCGACTGGACCGAAAAGTGGTGGTTTGCCGGAGCCGACGCCATACGTGCTGCAGATTTCAATCTGAGCGCGGGGCGCCACCGGCCGCAGAACCGCTCGAAAGTCGAACACCGCGATCCTCTGGAAATTCTGGATGAATTGCGGACTATCGAGACGGAAATCCTCGGAGAGATCGAGGAGCTTGCCGATGCAGTGAGGGAGAAAGCTGGATGACGGTCTCAGTATCGCTTGGTGAAATCTGCAATTTCATAGGCGGAGGTACGCCGTCTCGCAAAATCAAAGAATACTGGAACGGTGATATCCCTTGGGCCACCGTCAAAGATTTTCAATCAGATCGCATTTCTAAGACTCTGGAATTCGTCTCGCGAGAGGGATTGGAAAACTCAGCTTCTAAAGTGGTCCCGTCTGGAACCGTTCTTCTGGTCACGAGAGTCGGGTTGGGTAAGGTCGCAATTGCTGATGTCGATATTGCTATCAATCAGGACATCAAGGCCGTATTTCCCTCCGAGGACATCTTGCCAGAGTTTTTGTTGTGGGCTTTGAAACATTTAGGTCCAAAGATAGAAGCCAAGGGGACAGGAGCGACGGTCAAAGGAGTCACCTTGCGAGATATCAAGGAAATGGAGGTCCCCCTCCCGCCGCTCGACGAGCAGAGGCGGATCGTCGGCATCTTGAACCGGGCGGCGAAGATCGAGCGGCTGCGAGCGAAGGCCGCCGACCGGTTGCGGGAATTCGTTCCCGCGCTGTTCATCAAGATGTTCGGCGGTCCGGTTGAGAATCCGATGGGGTGGGAGGTCCGCATGCTTGAAGAGATCTGTATTTCCGCCCAATACGGCACCAGCAAAAAGGCTTCAGAGCATGTTGGAGGCATACCAATATTGCGGATGGGTAATGTCACCTACGATGGCTATCTGGATTGCGACTCAATAAATCTGAAATATGCCCAGCTTGAAGATAGCGAGATCAAGAAGTATGTGCTTCATTCTGGAGACATTCTTTTCAACAGGACAAACAGTAAGGATTTGGTCGGAAAGACCGGGATATGGGATGGACGCTTTGAAGCTGTTCCAGCCTCATATTTCATTCGTTTGCGAGTCGATCACGCTGTGATTCACCCAACATATCTTTGGGCATTTATGAACTCGAGCGCCGTGAAGCAGCGCCTATTCGAAATGGCACGCGGAGCGATCGGGCAAGCGAATATCAACGCAAAGGAACTCAAATCGATACGAGTTCCGGTACCGTCAATTGACGAGCAGCTGCGATTTGCAAAGATGGTCGCTGTCGCTCGAACCGTCTCCAATCTCTGTGATTCCAGTTCCAACGTCGCATTGGCGCTGAGTACGTCTCTCATCGCCCGCGTGCTGGGTCAGACTGCATGACCGACATTGCGGACAACAAGCGGCGAAGCGAGTCCATGGCGAGAATTCGCGGACGCGACAATGCTCCCGAGCTCGCGGCTCGCTGCATTGCTCACCCGATGGGAATGCGTTTCCCACAGTGCCGCAAGGCCCACCCGGCCGCTCGGTAATGGAAGTCTCGAGTCCTGGGATCGTCATTCAACCAACTCGGCCGACTAGCCTGCTCGCCGCTCAGCTTGGCGGAGATCCAGTCGATGCAGTAATATCGAAACCAATGGATCACCCCGTCGGATCCGGATAGGGCGATGATCTGGTAAACGGAGGTGTGAAATGGTTCACTTGAGCAAGTTTAGTGCCGTCCATTACCGCGGCATCGATGGTGTCTCTTTGCCTCATTTGTCCAAGGCCAACTTGGTCACGGGCGCAAATGGTGTCGGTAAGACAGCATTGATCGAGGCAATGTGGCTATTCACAGGACGACACAATCCCAGCTTACTGTGGAACGCGAACGTGCAGCGTACCTTTAGTCCGTCTGTGGATCCGATCTCCCGGCTGACCGACAGAGGGGTGGTGCTTCGCGGTGTAGAGAAGGGAACATGTCACGAAATAAAATTCGTTTTCGAGGGACTAGGTGGCGCTTCCCCAAACGTCAGGATCACAGGTACCCTCCAAGAGGATTCGAAGAGGCTACCTCCGGTTGTCGGATTCATCCGTACCTACCTTGACGGCAAGCTCTTGACGAAAGAGCCTGAGGGCATGCAACTAACGCCTTCAGGGGTAGTGCTACATCAATCCCCGAGAGCGTCAGTAGGACGTCCCAGCTGTGTCATCGAGAGCACTAGATTTCAACATGAGACTCCGGCTGAGTACCTTCAGAGATACTCGAGTCTGGTCAGAGAAGGTCTCAAGAAGGAGCTAGTGAAAGCCATCAATCTGGTTGCGGAGGGAGTTGAGGACCTGGAGATGCTGACAGACGACACCGGGGAGTCGTATCTGTCAGCAACGATTACGGACGGAAAGCCACGACCACTTCACGACCTCGGAGGTGGAGCTGTCAGACTGGTTCGACTGCTACTCGGCTTTTCTGCCGCCCGAGATGGTATTCTGCTGTCGGACGAATTGGAAAATGGTATCCATCACTCCGCGCAGCGAGAAATTTGGGATAGAGCACGCCAATGGATGGATCAATGGAACGTGCAATTTGTAGCAACGACCCACAGTGGCGAGTTCATCGATGCGGCGATTGATGCCTTTGCTGATAACCCGAATGATCTGTCCATCCACAAGCTCTTCCGTAACGAGAATGCAGGACGAACGGAAGTTGCGACGTTCACCGGACACGCACTCGCTGGGGCACGCGACCTAGACCTGGAGATCCGGTAATGTCGCAAGAAGGTGGGATCGGAGGTCGGAGAAAGAAACTGACAATTTGCTCCGACTGGCTGTTGTTGGTCGAGGGTCAAGATGAGGTTAATTTGTTCTGTGCCTTGATGCGTCATTCGTTTGACAATGAGTTGAAAATTCAGGTGATCGATGCCGGGGGAAAAGACCAATTTCCTTCGAGACTGAAAGCGATACAAACCGAAGCGCAAATTCGCCCAACCCTCCAATCCATCGGCATCGTGCGAGACGCTGACAACGACCCAAAAGGTGCCTTCGAAAGCGTTTGCAACGATCTTCGCAATGTTGGGTACAAACCGCCAGAGTCCCACCGAAGTTTTTCGAATGCCTTGCCTTCGGTTGGCGTGTTCATTGTGCCGGATGGTGTCGAGTGTGGGAGCTTAGAGACCTTATGCCGACGGTCTGTGGAAGGTTCGGACACGGCCCAGTGCGTTAAACAGTATTTGGAATGCCTTGATAAGCACCACGCTATGGAATCGAAAAATAAAGACAAGAGCTTTGCTCACGCCTTTTTGGCTGCCATGCTTGATCCAGTGGCCCGAGTGGGAGAAGGTGCGCTCAAGGGCGTGTGGAACTTTGATTCTCCGGCTTTCCAAGACCTCCTTTGTTTCGTTCGCGCTCTGTCTTTACAAGCGAAATTATGATCCGCTTGAAATGGGGTTGTGGGTCTCTTCTGCGAGATCCAGGCGATTTGCGTCAACTGAGTTTCACTTTTTCAGGTGATCCGCCCATTCCTGCATCATCTTGCGGCGCTTGGCAAAAAGATCGCCTCGACGGTAGGCGGCTTCCACCTTGTTTTCGATGGCATGGGCCAGGGCCATTTCCGCTACCTCCCGAGGGAAGCTGGAGACCTCCCCGGACCAGTCCCGGAAGGCGGAGCGGAATCCATGGGGCACGTAGTCTCCACGGGAACTGTTGACGCCGTAGCCCATGCCGCGCATCAGTTGCAGCAAGGCCATGTTCGACAGCGGCCTACCGTTTCGTGATCCCGGGAACACAAAGGGACAGCCTTCGATGCGGGGCAGGGCTTCCAGCGCCGTCATAGCAGAATCCGACAAGGGCACTCGATGTTCCCGGCGGGTCTTCATCCGCGAGGCCGGAACAGTCCATACGCCGGCAGGCAGGTCGATTTCCCTCCATTCGGCATGGAGGACCTCCAGAGTGCGGGTGGCGGTCAGGATCAAAAACTTCAGCGCCAGCGCCGACACACTCCCGTTTTGGGATAGCTCATCAAAGAACGCAGGCACTTCGGCATACGGCATGGCAGGGTGGTGAGCGACTTTCTTCACCCGCGAGGGCCTGGGTAGCAGCTTGTCTAGATGGCCGCGCCAACGGGCCGGATTGAGGGGATCGCGGTACTGATGCGCAGCTGCGAAGTCCAACACGTTTTCGATGCGCCCTTGGAGTCGCTTGGCCGTCTCGGTCTTGGTAGCCCAGATCGGTGAGAGGATCTGCAGGATGTCCTCGGTTGTGATAGCATTAACAAGTTTATTGCCGATGACAGGCCTTGCATAGGTCTTGAGCGTACTGACCCATTGCCTCGCATGCTTGGCATTCTGCCAGCCGTGCCGATGGCCCCGGATATAGCGGGCGGCACAGGCGGTAAAAACAGGAATCCTCTTCGACTCCATTCGTCGGGCCTCAATGGGATCTGCGCCCTTGGCCACCTGCCTCCTGCACTTCAGGGCCAAGGCGCGGGCATCGGCCAGACCGGCACTCGGATAGCTGCCAAGCCCCATTTCCCGGCGTCTGCCGTGCAGGGTGTATCGCAAGACCCACTTTTTGGCACCGGACTTCGACACCACCAAGCGGAGTCCATAGCCGTCTTCGTACTTACCCGGACCGGCGGTTGTCACCTTTCGCACAGAGAGTTTATGAATTGCCATTCCGTCCTCCTGTCAGTCAAAACTGTCGATGTGGTCCCCCACATAGTCCCCCAACAGGATTGGATTATAGCAGACGTCTCTGGATGGTGTAAAACATTAACATATTGATAATATTAATGTTTAAGGATTTTAGAGGATTCTGCTAGAGGCAATATCGGCGGACGCTCTCTCCGCCAGAACTTTTCGCTTCTCCCTGACCCGTGAGGAGAGCAACCATGCCAATCTATGAATACGAGTGTGGAGACTGCGGTCGTCAATTCGAAAAGATTGTCTACCGGACGTCCAGTCCCGCCGCCTGCGACTCCTGCGGGAGCAGCCGGGTGGAGAAGCGTTACTCCGCCTTTGCTGTCGGCGCCGGCAACTCCATGGGGTCGGAAGCACCCTCGGGCTGCACGACCTGTGGCGCTGAACGCCCGGGGATGTGCCAGCAGATGAATTGAGCCCCGCCGGCAAGACTGGCTTCATTGGGCGGTCAAGCCGGAAACCCAACCGCGGTTCGGAGAGGCAACCGGAGGAGACAGACTCCTGTACAGATGGCGTTCCATCACCGCCGCCCTGTTTTTGCTGATTGGGTGGGCTCCATTGGGATTACCTACCGATGCGCCGGTCCTGGTGGAAATCCCCTCCAAGGCGTTGGCGCCGGGAGACCTGCTGCAGGTTCGCCTGCACGCCCCGAATCCGATCGACCGGGTCGAGTGTTCCTTCATCGAGCAACCGGTGCGGTTTTATCCCATGGGGGACGGGAGACGGTGGGAGGCTCTGGCAGGGGTGGATCTGGAGGTCAAGCCGGGGCTTTATTCCTTGACCGGAACGGTATGGATGTCGGACGGCCGCTCCAAACCGCTCAAGAAGAGTCTGCGGGTTCTGTCCAAGAAATTTCCGATTCAGCGCATACGTGTCCGGCAGAAGTATGTCACCCTCAACCGGAGGGATTCCGAGAGGGCCGCCCGGGAACATCGGCAGTTGACCGAAATCTGGGAATCGGCCACGGCCCGAAGACTGTGGGCGGAGCCCTTCTTGAGGCCGGTTGCGAGCAAGCTGACCAGTGGTTTTGGCAGACGCAGGATTGTCAACGGGGAACCTCGCAGCCCGCATTCGGGAGTCGACCTGAAAGCCACCACCGGAACTCCCATCCGAGCCGCCAATTCGGGCAGGGTGGTGATGGCGAAAGATCTGTTTTTTGCCGGCAAGACCATCGTTTTGGACCATGGGCTGGGCCTCTATACCGTCTATGCCCACTGCTCGAAGATGTACGCCAAGCCGGGAGACCCGGTGGGGCAGGGGGAAGTCATCGGGGAGGTGGGCGCCACCGGGCGGGTAACCGGCCCCCATTTGCACTGGGCCTGCCGGATCAACGGCGCTCGCGTCAATCCACTCGATCTCACCACATTGATGTCCGCCCCCGATGCCGGACCGTAACTGCATCACCACCGCAAAAAGGGCGGTCCGCCGGTTTCCGTTGGCGGAAATCCTGGCGAGCCGTCGACCCACCGATTCGAATCAAGGCCATGGAGTGGCGACCCGAAATCGACAGTAATCCCGTCATCACCCTGACAACCGACTTCGGGGTGGATGACCCCTACGTCGGCATGATGAAGGCGGTCATTCTCTCAATTGCCCCCGAGGTCAGGATCGTTGATCTGACCCACGGCATCGGCTCCCATGATGTGATGGAAGCCGCCCTGGTGATCGCGTCCGCCTACGCCTATTTTCCCAAGGGCGCCATTCACGTGGTAGTGGTGGACCCGGGAGTCGGCAGCCACAGGCGCCCCTTGCTGGTTGTCACCGAGAAGGGATACTTTGTGGCGCCCGACAACGGCGTGCTCAGCCGGATTCATGCCGGCTCTTCCCGGGTAGCCTGTCTGGAGCTGACGGCCGCGCGGTTCTTCCACCACCCAGTCAGCCAGACCTTTCACGGCCGGGATGTTTTCGCCCCGGTGGCGGCTTGGCTCAGCCGCGGCGTTGAACCGGCGCAATTCGGCAGCTCGATCAATAATTGGGTTTCCTTCGGCCTGCCGGAGGTGCGGAAGCTGGGGCGGGATGGTTTGACGGGAACGGTTCTGCGCGTGGACAAGTTCGGAAACCTGATCACCAATCTCCGGATCGAGAAATTCCAGGACCGGCTGCAGTCGGGAAAGTTCAGCCTGAGCATTGGCCCCCACCGGATCCACCAGTTGTGCCGGTCTTACCGCGAGGCTCGAGGTTCGGAACCCTTCGTGATCTGGGGCAGTCTGGGCCTGTTGGAGATTTCCTGCAATCGGGCTTCCGCCGCCAAGCACCTCCAGGCTGGCGTCCACGATGAGTTTGAGATGCGCTTCCAATGACGATTGGAACCCGCGGTGTGTCCGGGTGTGCCGAGGCGGGGCGGGCGAAGGTTGCGGCAGCCGGCGACGGGTCCCTGGCAGCCATGGGCGCCCGGCACTTTGTGTTACCGCAATACATCACAATCAGGCTAACAAGTTTCTGAAAACAAATGGCCTTTCATCATGAATCCAACGACTTGGCGAGACCTGCCGGCCAGGGGCATTAACCCATCTTTAACAAAGAAACGGCCGATTTGAGGTATTTTACCCCCAGAGCCTTTTGCAAAATTCGGAATCGGGCATGACATTGGGCTGGCAACAGTGATGTTCCGGCGGTGACTACCCAGCTGCAAAGACCCTTTTGAAGGAAAAAGCCCGAATCTGATGGCCGGATGGCCAGCGGTCGCCGGACGCAGGCACAGCTTACCCTCTCCCGGCCTTGAGGCGGGCGAACCTGCTGTGCGGTTGGGGGTGGCAACCCGGTCTTCAGAGCGTCAGGCGCATCAACTGATCCACCGTCAGGGCCAGAATGCCGAACATCAGGTGGCACCTCACCTTGTCGGGGCCGCGAACCCTCACCTGCCTCCCGCCAAACTCCTCCTTGAGCCGTCCGTTGACCCGCTCCACCGTCGAGCGTTCCCGGTAGCGCCGCGCCTCGGGAGTCACTTGGCCGATACAGCGCCGGGCCAGTGCCTCCCGCTTCCGCTCGGCTTTCAAGGTAGCTCTTCGGCGGGGGTTGACGTCAATAATCGGCACATGCCCCAGCTTCTCACTGAAGGCCCGGATCTCCGGCGCATCGTAGGCGCTGTCCATCAAGTCGTAGAGACTCTCGACCCGCCTTGCCGTCAGCGTCGCCAGCGGAATGGCTGCCTGAGAGTCATGCACCGAGGCCGAGGTCAGCAGACAACTGACCGGAATCCCGCCGTCAATGGCGTCGAGGTGTAGCTTGTAGCCGGTCCAGCTCTCCTGATGCCCCTTGGCGTTGCGCTTGACGCCGATGTCGCAGGCCTTGGGCAACTCCTTCAACATTTCCTCCAGCGTCATCGACCCCTGCCGCTCCAGCCGGCTCAACCGCTTGGGCCGTCGCTCGCCCTTCGGCGGCCGGCCCCGCCGGCGTTTCCGCTTGGCCTCCGGCGCAGCCTTGGCCGCTGGCTTTTCCCGTCCCGCAATCGCCGTCGAGTCCCTCGACACATGCCCCGCCAAGTGGCCCTTCAGCGTCTCCTCCAGCAATGCCTCGTGCAAACGCCCCGGCAGGTCGCTCTCAGCGAATTCCGCAAAGGCCCGCGAGAAGGTCGACTCGCTCGGTACCTCCCACGCCCTCTCCCAGCCGCACAGCCGCCGCAGCCTCCCCTCACTCCTCAGCCGCTCCACCAATCCCCGCGTGGTCGCCACCTCCAGCATCGACTTCGCCAGATAGGCTCGCGCCAGCACTGCCCGATCCTCCAGCGGCCGGCCACGCCAGCCCCGACTGTAAGGCAGCAACTCCTCCACCCGCACCAACTCCAATACCTGCACCAGCCGCTGGTAACGCTCTCCCAGAGGCCCCAAAACTTCCTCCAGCAGGGGAAACAGCTCTCGTTGAAACCGGAACCAGTGTCGTGATAGGGTTTCCCTAAGGGGCAAGTTCCACCTCCGTTCATCATGTGGTTCAGACACCTTCATGATACAACAGACAGTGGTCTTGCCCCTCCTTCCACCTGCCCTCCTTGATCTTTCCCCACGTGAAAATTCCCGCTATCTGCGAATTTTGCAAAAGGCTCCCCATTTTAGCCTAAAACCACCCGTAAGTTGTTGATTCTTGGTTGAGGAGGTGAATGTAGTGCCATAATCGTATGGGATGGGCTTGACCCCCTCTCTCTCCTCTGGTAGCGTCCCTCCCATGTTCATCCGACGCACCCAGACCCGCAGCCTCCATTCCGGACAGACCTACTTCACCCACCGCCTCGTCCGCTCCCATCGCGTCAGTGGCAAGGTCCGCCAGCAGACCCTCCTCAACCTCGGTCGACACTTCTCGATCCCCCGTGAGGACTGGCCCTTGTTGTGCCGCCGTCTCGATCAGATCCTCACCGGTCAGTTGCCTCTCTTGCCGGTGGCTTCCACCCCGTTGGAGGAGGAAGCCCAACGCATGGCCCAGCGCTTGCTTGAGGGCGAAGCCGACGTGACCGGCGTTGGCGGGGAGGCCGCCTCAGAGGACCTGCAGACGGTCGAGGTGGATTCGGTGGCCTTGACACGTCCGCGCAGCGTGGGGGTGGAGCAGGTCGGTTGCTGGGCGCTGGAGCAGTTGGGGCTGGGGGATCTGCTGACCGAGTTAGGGCTGAACGGACCGATGCGGGCAGCGGCGTTGGGGGCCATGGTAGGCCGTCTGGCCCGACCGGGCTCGGAGAGGGCCACCTGGGGCTGGCTCAGGCGGCGCAGCGGCTTGGGCGAGTTGCTGGAGGTTGACTTCGAGAGCCTGAGTCTGATGCAGATGTATCGGGCCTCGGACGCGCTGATGAAGCATCGGGAGGCCATCGAGCGTCACCTCTTCACCCGGGCCATGGGGTTGTTCGATCTGGAGCCGACCGTCACCCTGTTCGATCTGACCAACACCTTCTTCGAAGGGGCGGCCGGCCATCAGCCCAAGGCCGAGCGGGGTCACTCGAAGGACAAGCGCAGCGACTGTCGGCTGCTGACGCTGGGGTTGGTGCTGGACGGGGCGGGGTTTGTGCGCCGCTCGGAGGTCTTTGCCGGTAGGGTGGATGAGCCCCGCACCCTGGAGGGGATGCTGGAGGCGCTGGTGGTGATGGATCGGGGGGTGGCGACCGAGGACCGGATCCAGTGGCTGAGGCAGGAAGGGTATCGCTACCTGGTGGCCAGCCGCCAGGGCCGGAGGCAGTTCGATGCCGAGGCGGCCTTGACGGTGGAGACGGCTTCCAAGGCTCCCTTGCAGCTCCACAAGGAGGTCTCCGATGACGGGCAGGAAGTGCGTCTCTACTGCCGCTCACAGCAGCGGGCTGAGAAGGAGAAGGGCATCGTGGAGCGCTTCAGCCGGCGCTTCGAGCAGGGGCTCACCCGACTCTCCGAGGGGCTTTCCCGGCCGCGGACTCACAAAGGCGTCGAGAAGGTCCGGGAGAGGATCGGGCGGCTGAAGGAACAGAGCCGCGGGGTGGGGCAACACTACAGCATCGAGGTCCTCACCGACGAGAGCGGCCGCAAGGCGACAGCGCTGAGATGGAAGCACCGTCCCCGCCAGGGCTCGATGGCCACCCATCCGGGGGTCTACTGCCTGCGCAGCAACCAGACTGACTGGGACGAGGAAAGTCTCTGGCGTACCTACACGACTCTGACCGACGTGGAAGCGGTGTTTCGCTCCCTGAAGTCCGAGCTGGGCCTGCGGCCCATCTATCATCACAAGCCGGTGCGCTCGGAAGGTCACCTGTTTCTGACGGTCATCGCCTATCAACTGGTGCAGGTCATCCGCAAACGCCTCAAGCAGCGCGGCGAGGCCTCCAGTTGGACCACGCTGCGGCGCATCCTGGAAGGACAGCAGCGGGTCACGGTCACCTTCCGGCGTCAGGACGGGCGGACCTTGCACGTCCGCAAGGCCACACGGGCCGAACCCGATCAGAGGGCCATCTACGACGCCCTGGGCATCGATCCCTCTCCTGGAGGGATCCGCAAGATGATCGTCTGATTCCTCCAAAATCTCCGGTTTCAACGCGTTTGTAGTGCCACTTGCGCGTTGAGCCTTTTGTAACCTGTTGATAATAAACGTATACTTGGAAGCCGTGTTAAAGATGGGTTAACGGCGGCCGAGGACGGTTTCCATGCAACCAACAGCGGCGACAGAGGGGTTGAAGAACCTGCTGATTCAGCCGGAAGCCAAGTTGGACCTGGCTGCCGCGGCGTTGCAGATTGCCCTGGAGGAGTATCCCGATCTCGAAGTGGCGAGCCACCTGATGCGCTTGGACCGGCTGGCCGAGCGGGCAGCCGGCCGGCTTTCCCTTTCGGTGGAACCGGATGTGATCGACAGCCTGGATAGCATCAACCAGACGCTGTATCGCGAGGAAGGGTTTTCGGGTAATTCCGACGCTTACTACGACCCGCGCAACAGTTTCGTGAATGAGGTTCTAGACCGCCGCACGGGGATTCCCATTACCCTGTCCATCGTTTACATGGAGGTGGGGCGGCGGCTGGGCCTGGATATTCGCGGGGTCGGATTGCCTGGCCATTTCCTGGTGAAGTGTGTTGCGGCCAGTGGCCAATGGTTGATCGACCCCTTTTTCGGAGGGAAGACCGTCACCGAGGCGGAGTGCCGCCAGCGCCTGAAGCGCCTGCACGGAGAGGAATTCTCGTTCGACCGTTCCTACCTGGATTGCGTCACCAAGCGCCAGATTCTCGGGCGTCTGTTGGCCAACTTGAAGATGATCTACCTGGGACAACGGGATTTCAGAAGAGCCTTCAATGTGATCGAAAAAATCCTTCTCATCTTTCCGAAGGCAGCCGGAGAGATCCGGGACCGCGGCTCGGTTTCGTTTCGGCTCCATCGTTTTTCCGAGGCCATGCGGGACTGGGACCGCTACCTGGCCATGGAGCCCCAGGCGTCGGACACAGGAGAGGTCAAGCAGAACATGAAGGCGGCTGCGACCCAGATCGGTCTTCGCAACTGAGACAGAACACTGGTTCACAACATCGGGCCTGCTCGCCAGAGGGCAAACTCCCGGTGACCGACAATCTCGTTCTTGGCGAGTTTGCCGGAGGCTACGGCAAGGATTGTGTCGAAAATGTGCTGGCCGACCTCGTCCAGGGTTTGAGTCCCATCGATGATTGTGCCGGCGTTGATATCCATGTTCTCTTCCAGATGGTGGAACATGCGGCTGTTGGTCGCGATCTTGAGGACCGGGACGATGGGGTTCCCGGTGGGAGTCCCTCGCCCGGTGGTGAAACAGACGACGTTGGCTCCACTGGACACCAACCCGGATACCGACGGGGTATCGAAACCGGGTGAATCCATGATCACAAAGCCGGTCCGGTTGATTCTCTGCGCATAGTCGAAGACGGCTTGCAGTGGAGTGTTTCCTGCCTTGCGAATGGCCCCCAGCGATTTCTCCACGATGTTGGATATCCCGCCTGCAATGTTGCCTGGGGAAGGGTTCTCGTCCAGTTCTCCTCCCAGCGCGGCCGCGTAGGCTTTATAGCGTTCCAGGATTTGCCACAAGCCCTCGGCAGCCTGGGTGGAGGCCGCACCCCTCATCAGCAGATGTTCGGCGCCATAGATCTCCGGGGTCTCCGGCAGCACGGTGGTGCCGCCGCAATTGACGATATGGTCGCTGGCGCGCCCCAGAGCCGGATTGGCTGAAATACCCGAGTAGGCGTCCGACCCTCCGCACTGCAGACCCAGCAGCAGGTGTTTGGCGGAGACGCTGGTACGTCTGCATTCTCGGGCCTGTTCCACCAACTCCTCCACGATTTGAATACCCTGCGTCACGGCTGGGGTGGTGCCCCCGGCTCCCTGGATGGTCAGGTAGCGGACCCGGCCCCGAGTATGGGTCTGAAACTGCAGGGGTAGGCTGGAGTGGCACCCCTGCACACACTCCACGTTGCTCTCCTCGCATCCCAGACCCAATACCAGGACAGCGGCAACGTTGGGGTGGTACATGATCCCGTTATAGACGCGCATCAGTTGCGCAATATCCTCCCCCTTCTCGCCGCCGCATCCCTCCTGGTGAGTGATGGGAATGACCCCGTCGAAATGGGGGTCGTCCTGAAACCGCTGCTCGAAATGTCTGGCGATGAGCTGCGTCGGATGGCTCGAGCAGATCACGGTTGACAGCACCACCACGTAATTGCGGGTGCCGACGCCCCCCCATTCCCTCCGGTAGCCCTGAAAGCAGGGGACCTCGCTGGAGGGGCGAAACCGCACCGGCTTGGGATTGATTCGGGTCGACTTGCGGTGGGCGCTGGTGTCTGGGGCCATATTGTGATTGTGGACCGTGCTGCCCTCGGGAATGGGACGGGTTGCAAGGCCGATGACTTCCCCGTAACGGAGGACGGTCTCGCCGGAGGCGATCCCTCGCAATGCAATCTTGTGACCCGGTTGCACCGTTTGGGTGACCAAGAGGCGAGTGCCGTTGGAGCTCAAGAGAGTTCCCTTGCCGATGGTGGCCTTGGCCACGGCCACGTTGTCTTCGGGATGAATGACGATCGCTTTATCCGCCAGGCTGGCTTCGCTCATGGAGATGCATCCTTATGGGCAATGGCACTCGAACTATTGAGGCATTGCATTGCAGACAGGGGGGTTATCCGATTCAGGGGTCTGACGGCCCGCCCTGATCCCGGGGCGGGCATGATATCAGATGGACTCTGGCTCAGGGGAGTGAAATCGCTTGCGATTCCGGCGGGGTGACCGCGCTGCAGGAGGCCTTGAGTTCGCAAGGCCTTCCATTCATCCGGGCGATCCCGGATCGTCAGCCGAATAACGGAGCAACCCCTTGACTTCTTCGGGTAAGCGTTCGAATACGGACGCCGGCAGGGAAGGCACCTCGGCGTTGGCCCCGCCGGTGGCATCGACGATATCCCGACGATCGACGGTGCCCGGGCGGAGAGGGTCGAGGTTCAGCCACCAGGGCGCGTAGCGCACAATGACCGCAACCCGGTCCCGATCGGTTCGATTGGTGGCCACGGCATGCCAAAGGCGGGCATCGCAGACGGCAACGGTTCCGGCGGGACCCAGCAGACGGCACTCGTGGGGGTGGGGATCGTAGGGATCGACGCCCCCTCCTTTCCTGGGGTGGTTGGGCTTGCGGTGGCTGCCGGGGACCACAACGGTGGCGCCGTTCTCCTCGGTGAAATCGGTCAGCATCCAGAAGGTCACCAGATGCATGAGCAGATCGGGGTAGGGAGCCGGAATGCAAGCAGCGCTATCCTGGTTGTAGGGCCAGTCGGCGTGGAATGCTCCCCGCGGGATTCCCGGACCGTTGACCGAACCCGTCAGCATGGAAATGCGAACATGGGGACCCAGCAGAGATTGAGCCAGCCCCAGGACCCGAGGATGGGCCAGGAAGGGAGCCAAGGCCTGATTCACTCTCAAGAATCCGGGGACATGCCCGACGGGCATGGGCATGTCGGTGTGGGTCCTGACGTCTCTGGCCACGCTCCGGCGCAGGTCATCCAGTTCCCCTGGCGGAAGCACCCCCGGAATGAGGCAGTAGCCTCGCTCGGCCAGTTGGGAAGCCAGTGCCGTGTGGTTTGAGTTCACCTCTACCTCTTACAAGTTACAGACGCGGCTCCGGATATCCGGTTGTCGAGTGAAAGAAAAAAGCGTGGAGATATGCGGGTTAGACCCGCTGGGTGGTCTTGATGGCTTCCAGAACGTCTCGATCTTTCTCCAGGATGGCAGGGTTGTCGTTGCAGCAACTACCGGACGCGGCTGAGTCCTGTATCACCGGCAGTGTCAGGCGGTGCTGGGTTGTCTCAAGGGGAACTTTCTTGCCCTTGGCGAAGATGTCATGTCTCCCCCGGGTCTTGTGCCATTCCGCCAGGCTGGCCGTTTGGTGCATGTTTTCGATGATCTGCCTCCAGCCGACCCCGGTGTTGTAGGCGCAGAAGGAAATCTCTCCCTCCTGGGTGCCGTAGGGAATGACGCACATCTCGGTGCGGCGGAAATCGTAGGTCCACAGATCCTGAAACCACATACCCTCCACGCACAATACCCGCCAGTCATCCAAGTCGCTACGGGTCTTCATGCGGTCGTTGCGGTCGCTGTCCGACCTCGCCGAGCTTGGCTTGAACAGGTTGACGATTTGAGAGATCGGAAAACCCCGGGGAGCCAGGTCGGCTTTGAAATTGCGCAGAATGGCCAGAGCCAATTGGGCTCCGGTCAAGGCCTTTCCGCGAGCGGTGTCGGTAATGACCGCCACGTCCCGGATGAACTGCTCGTAGTCAAAGAACTTGAACAGGGGCGTCCATTCGCGGGTACGGCGGTTGACCACCAGCAGGCTGAAGATACCGCAGTTGGGGTGGCAGTTGCAGGCGCTCCATCCCCAGGAGGCGTCCGCCCCTTGCAGCAGATCCATCACGCTGGTGAAGGCGCTGTAGGAAGACAGGGGAAACCAGTCTCTCAGGGGCTGCCAGTCGGCGGACAACTGGCCCTTGAGGTCCTGGGTCATTTGAGACAGGGTGTAGCGTTGGGCGTATCGCGTGCTGTCTTCGACGTCTTCATCCCGACCGGTGAAGGACACGGGTTGGAAGGCGATGGTTTGAATCTTGTCGACGTTGCGGGCTGCAAAATCGACGATGGACCCGATTCCCTGGTTGTTGACGCCGTTGACGATGGTGGTCACCAAAGTGGTTTTCATGCCCACCTTGGCCATGTTCTCGATGGACTGCAACTTGACGTCGAACAGATTGCCGACGCCGCGGTGACTGTTACTCTCTTCGCAGGTGCCGTCGAACTGCAGGTAGGCTCCGTGAAGTCCCGCCTCATGGGCCTGCCGGGTGAACTCCTCGCTCTGTGCGAAGCGAATCCCGTTGGTGGCCGCCAGAACCCGATAGAATCCGATCTTCTTGGCGTAGGCGACGGCTTCGATGAAGAATGGGGAGAGGGTGGGTTCTCCTCCGGAGAAAAGGATGATCACCTGACGACGTGGCTTGTAGGAGACGGCACGGTCCAGAATGGCCTTGATGTCTTCAAACTCCGGTTGATGAACATAGCCAACCTGATTGGCATCCATGAAGCAGGGATTGCACATCATGTTGCATCGGTTGGTCAAATCCACCGTCAGCACAGCGCCGCGTCCGAACTTGATGCTGGAGTTCCCATGGCGATGGACGTGGTCATCTTCGGAGCAACGGAAATCCCGCCCGAAGAAGAGGCCTTCGATTCGACGGGTAAATTCGGGGTCGGTGGAGAGCACATCTTCGAAAGGCCCGTGCTTGTCGCACACCTTGCGCATGATCACCTTGCCGCCCTCTTCCAGAATCTGGGCCTTGATTTCACCCGGGTGCCCGGACATCAGGGTGGAGAGGTCGGCTTCGCCGTTAATGATGGCATTGCGAACCTCGGGCACGCAGCGCGGACACAAGGAGTCGGTGGTCCTGGGGAATCCCAGGGTAGGAGCCGAGCGTTCGTGGCTCTTGAGCATCTTGCCTGGAGCCCAGCTGGGAGTCGGGAGCTTTCCCTCCGGGAAGCTTCGATTGACGGCCTGGAAAGTCTTCCAGGTCAGATCGGCTACACCAGAGAGAAAAGACGAACCCGAAAACTGGTGCCACCAGCTTCGGTTGCGACCATCTCTAAACATGTGGTCTGTGTACATCAATGCCTCCGAGACTGAGGGAATTGAGACCGCACACTACCAAGGCAGGATGGTAAGGGCCGTAACCGAATCACAGGCCTTTGGTTACCCGCCTCAAGGTACCAATTTCAGGGTGGCGGTGTCCAGGAAAAACTGTCTACGGAAAACTCCCCCGGGGAAGCCCGCAAGGCCACGGCGGGATTGCAGGTTGCCTGGTTGCGATTCTTGGGAGTGGAGCCGACGAGCGGGATTGAACCGCTGACCTGTCGATTACGAATCGACCGCTCTACCAGCTGAGCTACGTCGGCCTGAGCCGTCAGCGCTCGCCAACACAAGAAAATGCCCATCCCGGGGGATGGGCATTTCAAAGAGGAGAGGGTTGACAAAAGAGTCAATACCCACCGTATCGGCTACTATAGTGAGGTGGCCGCTGACTGTCAAGCCGATTTTCGAAATAAATGGATGGAGCGCGGAACCGAAGAATATTTTTAGGTCACGTATTGTTGTCTATGGTTTAAATGGCTTAGTGGAGGCCAGCATTCAGTTATCTTGCGCTATGAAGATTGAGTCATGACCCGGTTCGAGCAGGAAAAGTGGCAAGCCAGGTACGCCTCATTGCCCTCCGGCCCACTGCCCCTTAAACCTGCGGCTCGCTGGCTTCACCGGTGGGAAGGGGTCATTCCGCCAGGACGGGTAGTCGATCTGGCCGTTGGCCTGGGAGGGAACGCCTTTCACCTGGCGGGCCGGGGGGCCTCGGTGCTGGGGATCGATGTCTCGGAAAGGGCGGCCAGGGCACTGCGCCGGACGGCCTTGGACCGTGGCTTAAGGCTTGAGTTGCTCGTCGCCGATTTGGATGTTTTCCCGCTGCCGCCGAACCGCTTTGATGCGATCCTTTGCTTTTTCTATCTCAATCGACGGCTCTTTCCCCAAATCAGGAGCAGCCTCAACCCTGGGGGTGTCCTGCTGATGGAGGCTTTCGTGACCGATCCGCAACGGCCGGAAAAGGATCAACCCGGCTACCGGCTGGCCGAGAGGGAACTGCTGGCGGCCTTCGATGATTGGGAAATTCTCGACTATGCCGAGGGCATCCAGCGGGGAGTTGGCCCCTCGCAGGTGGCTACCGCCCGCATTTGCGCCAGGAAACCCTAGGAGTCTGCGCCGCAGAAAACCCAGGCAGGGCTGAATGATAGAATAACGGGCTTAGAGAGATCATGGGAGGTGGTGAATGGGGACGAGGTTTCGCCCGTATGAACCGAAGCAGTTGTTGATGCTGCCGCCGGACCTGCGGGAGTGGGTACCGGAAGGACACTTGGCGCATCAGGTGAGCGAGTTGGTGGATGGGCTGGAGTTGGGAGCGTTCTACCGGCGGTATGAAGAGGACGGGAGGCGCAACTCGCCCTATGAGCCGGGGATGATGGTGAAGGTATTGATCTACGCCTATGCGACGGGGGTGTTCTCGTCGCGCAAGATTGCCAGGAAGCTGGAGGAGGACGTGGCGTTTCGGATGCTGGCGGCGGGGAACTTTCCGCAGCATCGGACGCTGTGCGAGTTTCGCCGGCGGCACTTGAAGGACTTCAAGCGGCTGTTGGTGCAAGTGGTGCGTTTGGCGCGGGAGATGGGGATGGTGGGGTTGGGGCGATTGGGGATCGACGGGACGAAGGTGCGGGCGAACGCGAGCCGGCGCAAGGCGATGAGCTATGGTCGGATGAAGGAGCGGGAGCGGCAACTGAAGGCAGAGATCCATGAGTTGTTGAAGAAGGCGCGGCGGGAGGACCGGGAGGAAGATGAGCGGTACGGGGAAGACCGGCGTGGGG
Organism: Candidatus Versatilivorator sp.; assembly: GCA_965207735.1. Classification (GTDB taxonomy): domain Bacteria; phylum Acidobacteriota; class Terriglobia; order Versatilivoradales; family Versatilivoraceae; genus Versatilivorator. The sequence continues at coordinate 668,040 of OZ242296.1, forward strand.
ATGAGTTGCCCGAGGAGTTGCGGCGGCGGGAGGACCGGCTGGCGGCGATCGAGGCGGCCAAGCAGCGGCTGGAGGCGGCCCAGCGGGAGGCCGATGAGGAGCGGGGGCGCAAACCGGGACAGGACCGCAACCCGAAAGCACGACGGCCCTACAAGCGGGCCTACGGAGAACCGGAGGAGAAGGCGCAGAGTAATTTCACCGATCCGGAAAGCCGGATCATGAAGACTTCCACCGAGGGGTTCCAGCAATGCTACAACGCGCAGGTGGCGGTGGACGGAGAGCACCAGATCATTGTGGCCACCGAGGTAACGGCGCAGGCGAGCGATCAGGGGCAGATGATGGAGTTGCTGGAGGAGGTGGAGGAGAGCTTCCAGGAGATACCGAAACAGGTGCTGGCGGATGCGGGCTACTGCAATGAGGCGGACTTGCAGGCCCTGGAAGAGAGAGGAGTGGACGGTTATGTTGCGCTGGGGCGCGAGGGGAAGCGGGCGGTAGAGATCGATCCCAGGAAGCATCCGGCCAAGAGTCGTATGAGGAAGAAGCTGGCCAGCCTAGCCGGTCAGGTGGAGTATCGGCGGAGGAAGTGGATTGCCGAAGCCCCTCATGGGTGGATCAAGGAGGGGCTGGGATTCCGACGGTTCAGTCTGCGGGGCTTGCAATCAGTGCAGGGGGAGTGGGACTTGGTGTGTCTGGCCCTCAACATCAAGAGGATGAGTGCGCTGATGGCAGCCTGAAGCAAGGGATTTCCACCCAATACCCAGGACCACGGAGGTCCTCAACCGCCCATTGTGGGAGCCCACAGGGCCCTTGAGACTCTATCAACGCCCAAGCGGCTCCCAAGCACTCCTTGGAACCGGCCTTGCGCAGTAGCCTCTCGCTCTTGAACTTTCCGAAATCGTCCTGCGGCGCAGACTCCTAGCCCGCATTTTTCACCAGGGGGCATGATCATGGCGCAGGGTTTTTCCCTTCGACGCGTGCTCGCGACCGAAGAGCGTAGCGGTCACTACGCGCGAGGGAGCATGTGCGCGCTGAAGGGAAAAAGACAAGCCAGGGCATGCCCAGCGCCGTCTGTTACCCACAAGCCCTTACAATGGAGCCAATCAACGTACTGAAGACGTACTGAAGATAAACTGCTTTTCGGCATGGCAACAGCGACCTGGTGAGAAATGCGGGCTAGCCCGATGCCGTCGGGCCTTTGACGATGCGCGGGACTTTGGGGGTGGTCAAAGCAGTTGGATCGGCCCTGGGTAGCGCGCGACGACTTCGTCCGCCGTCAAAAGCGTAAGCCCTTCGATCTGGGCCTGCGCGATCAAGATGCGGTCGAACGGGTCCTTATGTATGGGTGGAAGCAGATCCACGGCCGCCGCGTGAGCGCCGCTTACCGGCAATTCCACATAACCGTTCTCCAGCAACCCCCGGCGCAGCAGGCGCGGGTCGGCCCTGAACTCCTCTCGCCCGAGCCCCCTCTTGATGGCTACCTCCCAAATCGAAGCGGCGCTATAGACCAACTCGTTCTCCGGATCTTCTATCAGCGCACGCGCATCGGCCGACAATTGACGCGACGCGCCCGCTGCCCAAAGTAAAACATGTGTGTCGAGAAGGAGATTCAACCGTCACCTTCGAACAGGGCTTCGATCTCTTCGGAGCCCATGCGGTCGAAATCCTTGGGCACCGAGATTTTTCCGGCCATGAATCCGACCCGACGGGTGGCCCCGGGCCCCGGCGCTTCCACGGCGACGACTTTGACGACGGGCTTGCCCGCGCGCGCAATAATGAACGGCTCGCCATTTGCGGCTGCCTCGACGAGACGTGAGAGATGGGTCTTGGCTTCGTGCATGTTGAATGTACGCATGACCTGACTCCTTGAGCTTAGTCTATATAACTTAGTTCATCATGACAAGCTCCCACAACCGCCGTCTTGGATTGTCAATGAACACGAATAGGGATGGTAAGGTGGAGCGTATCCGGCGGGCAACTTCTCTGAAAGCCGACCAGCGCCTTTTGGGAAACTCCCGTTTGTCCGCTTTCTTGATTTCGAGTCTTGACGATCCGGAGTTGATCCCCCTGGCGTCGCGTTGACCGGATGTAGGCAGATAGCGCGGAACTTGTGCGACACGTTCGGGAGTCAACGCCTTGCAGGCTTTCAGTGTTCTGCTCTTTTTGTGTTTTTGTGCCTTTTGTGGCCATTCCCGGCAAGGGTCCCGCTGCTGAATTTTGCAAAAGGCTCGAGAGTGAAACAATCGGAAATCGACAATCCCTTCGTGAACTTGGAACCCCGTCGCGGCCAACCTCAGCGCCTTAGTGGCCCTTCGTCGTTCTTCGTGCCCCTTCGTGGATAAGTCTTTTGTCTTTTTTAGGTTGTTTCAGACAAGTCCCGCCTCCGCCGTGCCAGGCGGATCATTCAGAGGAGAAACAGCCAGCTGTTTGCGTTTTGGAAAGAGACAGGATTAATAGGACCAGAGGCCGCTGCACGGGACGCTGACTGGGAATCGGGGCGTTGGGCACGGCCAAGGCCCGCCACGGGGAAGATCAATCGAGAAGGACTAAGAATTGAACATGGATGCACAGAATGCACAGGATTGACAGGACGAGAGCTTCCTGCACCAGAAGCCAACTCGGGCCATGATCCGGTGCGGATTTGCGGATTCCCGGCAGTAGAAGCCAGCCGTTTCCTGAAGAATCCTGCGAATCCTGTGCATCGATGTTAATGATCTCCTTAAATCACGATGGGGTCGGAAGCCCCCCACTGGCTCGGCCGCGGTCCTTGTTGCTTCTTCGCGGACAAATCCTCTTTGTCCCTTGTGTCCTTTGTTGACCCCCTTGCCGACCTTCGCCCCATCCCTCTTGGGCCTTCTCCAGCGCCTTGGTGTTCCTTCGTCGTTCTTCGTGCCCCTTCGTGGAAATGTCTTTTTCTTTTGTCTTTTTAGGTTGTTTCAGACAAGCCTCTTCCACAGAGGCCTTCCGATGCGATATTTTGAGGCGGAGCGGCAACCGCGGCGCGGCCGGTCCGGATTCCGGAACGGGGGAAGGGAAGCGATGGCTCTGGTTGAAATTGTGCTGAACGGGGAGGCCAGAAAGCTGAAGGCCGGAACCACGGTGGAGGATCTGGTCCGGGACCTGGGCTTGGTTCCGGGCCGTCTGGCGGTCGAATACAACCTCCAAATCCTCAAAAGGAAGCGTTGGGCGGCCACTGCACTGAACCAAGGGGATCGACTTGAGATTGTTCACTTTGTAGGTGGAGGCGCAAGCACCGGTCCGCGGTTGCAACGGCAGCTTCATCAGGTCGGTCCCAACCAGCGAGAGGCATCGTCACATGCAATGGATTGAAGTACTCGGCAAACAGGAATTTTCCTCTGAGAAAATGAAGAAGGTCAGCCTTTTCGACACGGCCAACCTTTTTTGCGATCTCTATTGTCTTCGCCCCGGACAGTCTCAGAAGCCCCATACCCATCAGGGCGCCGACAAGATCTATTTCGTTCTTCAGGGACGGGGCACGTTCTTGGTTGGAGAGGAAGAGAAGGTGCTTGAGGCCGGAGAGATCGTGCTGGCTCCTTCCGGAGCTGTCCACGGAGTGACCAACAACTCCCCGCAGGCCCTCAACCTGCTGGTGGTGATGGCTCCCAACCCGAACCGGCAACCCGGACGTGCCCGGTAGACGAGGGACCACTGGCTATTTGCATTGATCAAGCCTGTTGACAGCAGCACCCGGGGATGACCACGATTTACCTCATTTCGACCGCAATCTTCTCCTGATCGACTCCAGCGCCTGGTCCAGCTCCGGCACCCCGATGAGCCTGCAGCAGAGCCCGTAGATTGAGACTCCGGCCGCTATCGAGAGGGCAAGGATCAGGGCTTTTCCGACAAAGGCGACCGGCAGGAATACGGCGGCCATCCACTGGTAGAGAGCGAACGTACCCAGCGCCATCACCAGAGAAGCTCCCAGGACCTTCAGGAAAGTGTTCAGAATCTTTGCCGACTGCAGGGCCCCGGCGGTCTTCTGCAGCCAGTGGTAGAGAAGAATAGCGTTGAGTAGGGCTGCCAGGGAGGTGACCAGCGCCAGCACCCGGTAGCCCATGCCCACGCGCTCGATGAGCAACAAATTGGCGGTGACGCTCAGGGCCAGGGTTGCGGCGCTTATCAGAACCGGGATGCGGGGCCTGTCGAGCGCATAGAAGGCGGGCACCATGAGCTTGATCACCGAGTAGGCAGCCAGCCCCAGAGCGTAGTAGATGAGCACCCATCCGGTCTCCAGGGTGTCCGCGGCGGTGAATCGTCCTCGTTCATAGATCAGGGCCACCACCGGATGGCTGAGGCAGATGAGTCCCAGGGATGCCGGCACGTTGAAGAACAGAGAGAGACGTAGAGACGTGGAAAGAGTGTCGCGAAGTTGCCGGTTCCGATGGTGTGCGGCGTGGGCGGAGAGGGTGGGCAGAGCTGCCGAAGCGATGGCCACGCCGAAGATGCCAATGGGCAAATACATCAGACGAAAGGCGGCGTTGAGCCAGCTTACGGCTCCCTCCTGCTGGTAGCTTGCCAGCCAGGTGTTCACCAGGAGATTGACCTGGGTAACCGCCAGGCCAAAGGTTCCCGGACCCATCAGCAGCAGGATCTTCTTGAGGCCCGGATGTTCGAAGGAAACCCCCATGGTGTACTGAAATCCGAGTTTGGAGAGGGAAGGGAACTGGACCGCCACTTGCAGAGCCCCGCCGACGATCACCCCGACGGCCATTCCAACCACCGGATCGACGCCATAGGCCGGCAGAAGCCAGTACAGAGATAGGGCCACCACAATGGATCCCAGGTTGAAAGTGGCCGGCGCCAGGGCCGGAATGAAGAATTTGCCGTGGCAATTCAGCACTCCCATGGCGACGGCGGCCAGGGCCACCAGCAGCAGGAAGGGCAACATGATCCGGGTCAACAGGACGGTGAGCTCGAACTTGCCGGGTTGGTTGCCGAAACCGCCGGCAATGGTTTCCACGATCCAGGAAGCATTGAAGATTCCCAGCAGGACAATCAAACCCAGCACGACCACCAGGAAGTTGATGACCAGGGAGGCCAGACGCCAGGCGGCCTGGGGCCCCTGGCGTTGAAGGGTCTTGGTGAAGGTGGGCACGAAAGCCGCACTCATGGCCCCTTCGGCAAAAAGATCCCTCAGAAGGTTGGGGATTCTGAATGCGACGTAGAAGGCGTCGGTTTGAAGGCGGGTGAACAGGGCCAGCAGAAGGGTTTCCCGCACCAGGCCCAGGATCCTGCTGATGATGGTCGCAAGGCTGATCAGCCCGGCGGATTTGACTAGCGGAGGGGGCTCATGGGTCATCAGGGCAACCGCCGGGGGTTGAGTGCAAGTTACTTCATCAGGTCTTCAACTTTTCGTTGAAGTTGTCTGAGAGACTTGTTCATTTCCGGCAGCTTGGCGAAGAGCGCCGAACACTTCAACCAAAGTCGGTTGTCAATGGCGGGATAGCCCGAGACCAGTTTGCCTGGTGCGACGTCGGAGGGGATTCCAGTCTGGGCGGTCGCGATGGCGCCGTCGCCAATTCGGCAATGGCCGGCCACCCCGACCTGACCGGTCAAGATCACGTTGTCGCCGACATCGGTGCTTCCGGCCAGACCGACCTGGGCACAAAGAAGGGTGTCCCGGCCCACCTTCGATCCGTGCCCTACCTGGACGAGATTGTCGACCTTGGCGCCCTTGCGGATGCGGGTCTCGCCAACAGCGGCCCGGTCCACGGTGGCGTTGGCCTGGACCTCCACCTCATCTTCCAGAACCACGGCTCCGGCCTGAGTGATCTTGGCGTAGCTTCCGTCCTCCCGCTTGGCAAAGCCATAGCCGTCGGCGCCGATGACGACGCCATTCTGCAGGATCACCCCGTTGCCAATGGAGCAGTTCTCGCGAACGCAAGCGTGGGAGTGCGCCGTGAAATCGTGGCCGATAGTGACCCCGGAATAGATCACGACATGAGGATGCAGAACGACGTTGTCCCCGATGACCGCATCCCTGTCGACAATGACATAGGGGCCGATCGAAGGATTGCTGCCGATCACCGCGTTGTCGGCAATGACTGCCGTCCCGTGGATGCCCCGCGGCGCAACCGGGGGACTGTAGAACAGATCGATCGATTGGGCAAAACTCAAATAGGGGTCTCTGGAGCGGAGCGTGCTGATGGTCAAGGGCGGAAAGTCCCTGGACACGATGATGGCCGAAGCCTGGGTGGAGCGAAGTTTCTTCTGGTACTTGCGATTCGCGAGGAAGGTCAGCTCGCCGGGCCGGGCTTCGTCAATGGGGGCGACGCCGCTGATCAGCAGATCGCCGTCCCCCTCGAGGTCGCAGTTCAGAGCCTTGGCAATCTCGGCTAGAGTCATGGTGGGCAGGCTCAGGGACGCTTCCGGCAAAGGCTGAAATTATATTACGATAACAGTGGCGTCAAGGAAACGGGTGCTTCAATGTTCAGCGAAATTTCGGGATTCATCAACTACCTTACGGTTGAAAAAGGACTTTCCAGAAACACCTTGGCCGCCTACAAGTCGGATTTGGCAAAGCTCCAGCAATTTCTGGAAAAGCGGAAACTCTCGTTGGCATCTTTGACTCCGAGCCAGCTGCAGGATTTTGTTCAGACACTTCAGCAGGACGCCGGCTCCGCTTCAAGAGTTCTGTCCGAGCTCCAGAAATATCTGAAGAAGCGGAAACTGTCTCCGGCATCTTTGACTCCGAGTCGGCTGCAGGATTTTGTTCAGACACTTCAGCAGGACGCCGGCTCCGCTTCAAGAGTTCTGTCCGAGCTCCAGAAATATCTGAACAAGCGGAAACTGTCTCTGGCATCTTTGACTCCGAGCCAGCGGCAGGAATTCATCCGGAAGCTTCAACTCGACGCCCGCTCCATTTCAAGAATTCTGTCGGCGGTTCGCGGCCTTTGCCGTTGGATGGTCCTGGAGGGAAGGCGAACCGAGGACCCGTCCGAGAACCTGGAATTGCCGAAAGTCTGGAAAAGGCTGCCAGGGGTTCTGTCCTTGAAACAGGTGGAAGCCCTGCTGTCCCAGCCCGACCGAAAGAAGCCCCGCGGCCCCAGAGACAAGGACGTATTACTTAGAGACAAAGCCATGCTGGAAGTGCTCTACGCGACGGGTCTGCGTGTTTCGGAGCTGGTGTCTCTGGAAGTCAGGGACCTGCATAGCGATCGCGACCGGGGGTACCTGCACTGTCAGGGAAAGGGTGGAAAGGTGCGGGCCGTTCCCCTGGGCAACTCAGCCAAGGAGGCATTGGAGCAGTACATGGAGCACGCCCGGCAGAGTTTGCTCAAGGGGAAGGGTTCTTCCCTGATCTTTGTCACCAACCGAGGGCGGGGGATGACCCGCCAGGGGTTTTGGAAGATGATCCGGCGTTACGGAGAACTGGCGGGGATCCGGTCGTCTCTCAAGCCCCATGCCTTGCGCCATTCCTTTGCGACCCATCTCTTGCAGCGGGGGGCCGACCTGCGGGCGGTGCAGATGATGCTCGGTCACTCCGATCTCTCCACCACCCAGATCTATACCCATGTATTGAAAGAGCGCCTGAAAGGGATCTACCGAGAGCACCACCCCAGGGCCTAGGAGTCTGCGCCGCAGGACGATTTCGGAAAGTTCAAGAGCGAGAGGCTACTGCGCAAGGCCGGTTCCAAGGAGTGCTTGGGAGCCGCTTGGGCGTTGATAGAGTCTCAAGAGCCCTGTGGGCTCCCACAATGGGCGGTTGAGGACCTCCGTGGTCCTGGGTATTGGGTGGAAATCCCTTGCTTCAGGCTGCCATCAGCGCACTCATCCTCTTGATGTTGAGGGCCAGACACACCAAGTCCCACTCCCCCTGCACTGACTGCAAGCCCCGCAGACTGAACCGTCGGAATCCCAGCCCCTCCTTGATCCACCCATGAGGGGCTTCGGCAATCCACTTCCTCCGCCGATACTCCACCTGACCGGCTAGGCTGGCCAGCTTCTTCCTCATACGACTCTTGGCCGGATGCTTCCTGGGATCGATCTCTACCGCCCGCTTCCCCTCGCGCCCCAGCGCAACATAACCGTCCACTCCTCTCTCTTCCAGGGCCTGCAAGTCCGCCTCATTGCAGTAGCCCGCATCCGCCAGCACCTGTTTCGGTATCTCCTGGAAGCTCTCCTCCACCTCCTCCAGCAACTCCATCATCTGCCCCTGATCGCTCGCCTGCGCCGTTACCTCGGTGGCCACAATGATCTGGTGCTCTCCGTCCACCGCCACCTGCGCGTTGTAGCATTGCTGGAACCCCTCGGTGGAAGTCTTCATGATCCGGCTTTCCGGATCGGTGAAATTACTCTGCGCCTTCTCCTCCGGTTCTCCGTAGGCCCGCTTGTAGGGCCGTCGTGCTTTCGGGTTGCGGTCCTGTCCCGGTTTGCGCCCCCGCTCCTCATCGGCCTCCCGCTGGGCCGCCTCCAGCCGCTGCTTGGCCGCCTCGATCGCCGCCAGCCGGTCCTCCCGCCGACGCAACTCCTCGGGCAACTCGTCCCCACGCCGGTCTTCCCCGTAGCGCTCATCTTCCTCCCGGTCCTCCCGCCGCGCCTGCTTCAACAACTCTTCGATCTCTTCCCTCAGTTGCCGCTCCCGCTCCCGCATCCGACCGTAGCTCATCGCCTTGCGCCGGCTCGCGTTCGCCCGCACCTTCGTCCCGTCGATCCCCAATCGCCCCAACCCCACCATCCCCATCTCCCGCGCCAAACGCACCACTTGCACCAACAGCCGCTTGAAGTCCTTCAAGTGCCGCCGGCGAAACTCGCACAGCGTCCGATGCTGCGGAAAGTTCCCCGCCGCCAGCATCCGAAACGCCACGTCCTCCTCCAGCTTCCTGGCAATCTTGCGCGACGAGAACACCCCCGTCGCATAGGCGTAGATCAATACCTTCACCATCATCCCCGGCTCATAGGGCGAGTTGCGCCTCCCGTCCTCTTCATACCGCCGGTAGAACGCTCCCAACTCCAGCCCATCCACCAACTCGCTCACCTGATGCGCCAAGTGTCCTTCCGGTACCCACTCCCGCAGGTCCGGCGGCAGCATCAACAACTGCTTCGGTTCATACGGGCGAAACCTCGTCCCCATTCACCACCTCCCATGATCTCTCTAAGCCCGTTATTCTATCATTCAGCCCTGCCTGGGTTTTCTGCGGCGCAGACTCCTAGCCCGCATTTCTCAGTGCGCCATGGAAAGGCGCCTTCTTCCAACGGGTGCGAAACCCGTCCAACAACTGTCGCTCCGGTTGGTAGCAGCCAGGGCGGATCATGGAGGTAACGATATGGTCTGAAGCCCTCTGGTGTCAAAGGGCCGCTTAAGGCGGTTCAGCGAGCATGCGGGCCGGAACGCGAGTGAACGTCGAGCAGGCCTCGAAACGGGCAATGCGGGGGCCGACCCACCTGAGAAATGGGGAAGGCCGAAGACGGAGGGGGAAGCGAGCGACGCGGGCACCCCTTTGGACCCGCCGGGGTAGTGGCGCTGGCACGCATGGAAGGGGAAGAAGGCAGCAACATGGGAAGCCCTGTGGGTGGTGAGGCACGCACCGAACCGGAAGCTCGCGAGAGTCAGTCTAGGCCGACAGGGTGGCGGAGAGGCCTGTAGTACCGGAGAAGCCGGGTAATACCGGTGGAGGGAAGGGGCCTCAGGTGAGGAGCGGTGACCGAAGGGGGAAGGGTCCCGGGAGTGGCGAAAGCCTGAAACCCCGACCAAAAAAGGGCCGGAGACTCCGGAAGCATCACATGCAAAAGTGAAAGGGTCGTCGGAGGAGGACGGCGTCGTCAGGGCATCAACAGGCCTGGCGGCAACCCGGGAGCGGAAGTGGATGGAGTGGGGGACGGGTGCCAATCCCATAGGAGTCGTCCACGGATGCGAGCGGGGACCTGTGTGCGAGACGCATGATCCCACTGGAGAGCCGAGATGCGGGAAAACCGCACGTCCGGTTCGGAGAGCGGGGACTGGAAACGTGATAAGGGAGCCGGACTGAGGCCCGAAGCGAAAGCGACGGAATAGCCACCGGACCCTATAGTCAACGCGCCAGTCCTCGACTCTACCCAAGGGGCATGCCCAGAGCTGTCTGTTACCCGCAAGCCCTTACCAGAGAGCCAATCAAAGTACTGAAGATAAACTACTTTTCGTCATGGCACCAGCGACCTGGCGAGAAATGCGGGCTAAGCGGGCCCGTGTCCCGCGGGCAGGCTGGATCCAGCCAGGGGAATCGAGACCAGAAAAGATGTTCCTCGGCCAACCTGGCTTTCCACGGCAATGGTGCCCGCGTGGTCGTCGATGATCTTTTTGGTAATCGACATTCCCAAGCCGAACCCCGTCGGCTTGCCTTGGGTGAAGAAGGGCTGGAAGAGGGTGGCTTGAGCGTGGGCGGGAATGCCGCCGCCATTGTCGGTGAGCCGGATGCAGGCTTGATCCTCCCGGGTTTCGGTGCGAATCGAGAAGGTGCCTCCACCCTTGAGCGCATCCTTGGCATTGACCGCGATATTCAGCAGAGCCCGCCTGAATTTGTCCTTGTCGACGGTGACCCGGGCATCGCAGTTGAACTCCCGAACAAAACGGGTGCCCTTGCCTTGGAACAGGGCCTGGATCTCAATGCAGCAATTCTTCAGAACCTGATCGAGGCTGCAGGTTTCCGGCGACATGCAGGTCTTCTTGTCGTTGGCGAACTGCAGGATCTCGTCCAGCATCCGTTCCATGCGCTCGACCTCGAAGTGGATGAATGCCAGGCATTCCTGCTTTTTGTCAGCCGACAGGTCGAAGTCACTCATGACGGAAGCAAAACCCTTGATGACGGTGATGGGCGTTCGGCAGTCGTGGACGATGGTATTGACCATGGTGCCGACCGCCGCCAGCTTTTCCGTCTTGATTCGTTCCTCCTGACTCTGCCTGATGCGGTCCATCATGTGGTTGAAGTGGTTGGCCAGTCCCTCCAGCTCGTCACCCGTCTTGACTTGAATTCGGTGAGAAAGGTCGCCCGCGGAGGCCTTCAAGGCTCCGCCGACTATGGTGGAAACGGGGACTGTGATCCGGTTGGCCAAGATACAGGCGCCCACAATTCCCGTCACCGCGGCCGCCAGGCCCACCTGCAGGATGACGAGCTGTATTTCCCATACCTGCTGATTCATGCCGTCGGTCGAGAAGCCCAGGCGGACCGTTCCCCAACGTCCCGGAGACTCGGGCGACAGAACCGGGACCGTGAAATCCAAGACCGGGTCGAAAGAAGAAACCTTGCTTGGGGCGAATCGGAGTCGACGAATGAGGGGTTTGCGGGCCTGCAGGGATTGCCGGGCCTCGGCTCCCGTTGGATGGGTGTCGATCAGGGAACTGTCTTCGGAATGGGCTGCCACCTTGCCTTCCTTGTCATAGACGATGACATAGAGGAGGTCGCTTTCCCCTCGAGCCAGCCGTGCGTTGACTTGGAGCATGCGGTAGTTGTAGGTCTGCAGATGGGTCAAGTTTGCTCCGCTGGCGAAGATTCGGGCGATGGCGATCCCGCGCTGCCGGGTGTGGTCGCGAATGACTTGGTGCATGCGGTGACTCAGCAAACCAATTGCCGGCAGGAGGACCGAAGCAAGTAAGAGGACCGTAGCCGATATCAACTTCGTCCTCAGGTTGATTCGGGAAAAAGCGCGCATGTAGGCCTCCAACGGAGGGAGTCCTGTATGGCGATGCTGCTGGAAGGTGTCGGGGAGGGGGGTATCCTAACACCGCCCATGAAGCCGGTCAACCACTCCGACACCACTCCGATGCCTCAGCGAACCCCTGCTGGCGGAGCTGCGGGGTCTGTTTGGTTTCCGGAGATTGTGTGATACTTTGGGGCGCTTATCTGCCCGGTGGCAGGAGTCACCGGGCAGACGAAGCAGCGGCCGGCAGGGCTGTCGGCGACCCCTCTGATGCGAGTGTCGAGGCGTCGACACCCGACCGGCGGTTGGAAGCCCGATGGGGATTCTGAGCAGTGAAGCCATCATCCTGCGGACCTATCCGCTCAGGGAAACTGACAAGCTGGTGGTGGCCTATACTCGAAAGTACGGCAAAGTGCGCGGGGTGGCTCGTGGAAGCCGTCGGATCAGAAGCCGCTTTTCCGGCCGGCTGGAACCCTTGTCCTGGGTGGAGCTGGTTGCCTTCGAAGGGCGTAGTCCGGAGCTGGTGTCTATCGACAAGGTGGAGTTGCTGAAGGGTTATGGCCTGGCGATGCAGGACTACCAGGCCTACCTGCGTTCCTCCTATTTGTTGGAGCTCCTGATGGAAACGGTTCCTGAACATGAAGCCAACGACTCTCTATTTCGCCTGTTGTTGCATGTGCTACCGTTGCTGGGGAATAGTCACGACTCCCGGCTGGCCTCCGTCTATTTCCAGATCTGGCACTTGAAACTGGCAGGGTTGCTGCCCAGCCTTGACGCATGCAGTCGTTGCGGTGCGGCATTGGGCCGTAGTACGGGAGCCTGGTGCCGATTGGAAGTTCTGGGACTTTTCTGCCAGGAATGCCGACAAGGTGCGGGACATCGGGTATTCGGGGAGGTCCTGGAGTTGGCTGGTCAGGTGGTGAAGAAGTCTTTGCCGGATCTGGCCCGCGGGCAATTAGCAAACAAGACCGTTTCCGCGCTTAACGCGGTAGCGGAGGAGATGGTGCAGACCGGCTTTGAGCGGAAGTTCGATTCGCTGTCGCTGCTGCGGCAGGAGTCCGGGAATCGGTAGATCATGTGGTTCCAACGACTATTCATGGAATTGCTGACGTTCTGGGCAGAGCAAGGCTGTGTCATCCACTTGCCCTATGACGTGGAAAAAGGGGCGGGAACCATGAATCCGGAGACCTTTTTCCGGGTTCTGGGGCCTGATTCCTATCGGGTGGCCTATCTGGAGCCCAGCCGGCGTCCCGCAGACGGCCGATATGGCGAGAATCCCAACCGGGTCCAAAAGCACCACCAGCTTCAAGTCGTCCTGAAGCCCGGCCCGCCGGATGTGCAGGCTCTCTATCTGGAGAGTTTGGAGAAGATCGGCATTCAGTTGCGAGCCCACGATATTCGATTTGAAGAGGACAATTGGGAATCGCCCACCCTCGGGGCTTGGGGCGCCGGCTGGCAGGTGCTGCTGGACGGGCTGGAGATCACCCAGTTTACCTATTTTCAGCAGGCCGGAGGACTGGAGCTGAATCCGGTTTCGGTGGAAATTACCTACGGGTTGGAACGAATCGGAATGTTCCTGAACCACTTGTCGGATGTGTTCGATCTGGACTGGAATGCCGGGGTCAGTTATCGGGACCTCAGGCACGAGGACGAAGTCCAGTTTTCCCGTTACAATTTCGAAGTTGCCGATGTCGACCGGCACTTCGACTGGTTCACCGGCTATGAAAAGGAAGCCGACCGCCTGATAGAGATGGGGTTGATCCTGCCGGCCTACGATTACTGTCTCAAATGCTCGCACACCTTCAATGTTCTGGATGCCAGGGGCGCCATCAGCGTCTCGGAACGCACCCAGTTGATTCAGCGGGTGCGCACCCTTGCCTGCCGCGTCGCTCAACGATATCTGGCCGGCCGGGACCAACTGTAGCCCGCTCGGGGACCCAATCTGGACCAAGAGGGGCGATTCACCCTGAAGTTTCCGATTAGACTTCCCCACTTAAATCAATGAGATCAGAGTTCTTATTGGAATTAGGCTGTGAAGAGATACCGGCACGCTTCCTGCCGGCATCCTCCCAGCAGTTGAAACAGAATATTGAACGGATTCTGTCGGTCAATTCTCTGGATCATGACCGAATCGACGCCTATTCCACGCCGCGACGCTTGATTGTGCACGCTGCCGGCGTGGCGACCACCCAGCCGGACCAGAGCCGGCTGATCACCGGCCCTCCCTGGACCATCGCTTTTGACCAGGACGGCCGTCCCACCGCCGCCGCCCTGGGATTCGCCCGCAAGAACCAGGTCGAGGTGGAGGCTCTCTCGGAGGCAAAGACCAGGAAGGGCAGTTATCTGTCCTATCAGAGGCAGGTTCCCGGCCGCGAAGCCGTCCGGATCTTGGAGGAGGAGGTTCCCAACGCCATCAAGGAACTGGAATTGCCCAAGAGCATGAGATGGGAGTCGAGCCGCTTTCTCTTTCTGCGCCCCATACGGTGGATTCTTTGCCTCTTTGACGGGCAGGTGATACCCATTCAACTGGCTTCCATCCGGGCCGGCGACCGCACTTTCGGGCACCGAATTCTGGCCGGCAACCGTGAAGCGGTGGTGAGGAGTTTTGACGAGTATCGGCAGAAACTTCGAGAGGCTCAGGTGGAAATCGATCCGATGACGCGGTTGCGTCGGATCCAGGCAGGTCTGGAGTCAGCAGCGGTTGAGCAGGGCGGCGGCCTGGTCGAGGACCGAACGCTGCTGCAAACGGTGGCCCACCTGAGCGAGCATCCCGGCGTGGTGTGCGGGAACTTCGACCGGGAGTTCCTGAAGCTCCCGCGGGAGGTCCTCATCACGGTGATGCGCGAGCATCAGAAGTATTTTTCGCTTCATGACCGCAAGGGGAAATTGCTCCCCAAATTCCTGGCGGTGGTGGATTCGGACGGGACCCATTCCCGACAAATTCAGGCCGGACACGAGCGGGTGCTCAGGGCCCGCCTGTCGGACGCTGTCTTTTTTTGGGAGTCCGACCTGAAGGTCCCCGTGCAGGACCGCATCGGATTGCTGAAACAGATTACCTATCAGAGAAATCTCGGCACGTTGTTTCATAAGACTCTTAGAATAAAGGCTTTATCAAAGTTTGTCGTCAAGTCGATTCGACACCCCGAGCTCCTGTCGCAGGTGGAGCAGGCCGCCGAGTTGTGCAAGACCGATCTGACCACCGAGATGGTCCGGGAATTCAGCAATCTGCAGGGAGTCATGGGGGGTCTCTACGCCCGCGTCCAGGGCATCGAGGCAGGAGTATCGGAGGCCATATACGATCACTACCTGCCGGTTAGCGCGGAAGACCGTGTGCCGCGCGGGCTGGCCGGGGCGATTGTTGCCATGGCCGACAAACTGGACACGTTGGCTGGCGCCTTCTGTCTGGGCCTGATTCCCACGGGATCGCGGGACCCCCTGGGGTTGCGCCGCCAGGCCCTGGGGGTGATCCGCATCCTGCTGGCAAAAGAACTGGACCTTTCCTGTGAAAGAATGCTGCGCCAGGCCTACCGGGGAGTTCGCAGGTTTGCCGATCGATCGTGGGAGGAAACCTCTCTGAGTTTCCGGAACTTCCTGAAGGACCGACTGCGTTTCCTATTCCGGGGGCAGGGGTTTCGCTACGACGAGGTCAACGCGGTGGTGGAGGTGTGTTGGGACAATCCGGTGGAATGCCGGAAGCGGTTGGGCGCCATTGCCGGCATGCGGGAAAGCTCCGATTTCCGGTCTCTGGCGACCAGTTTCAAGCGTATCAAGAACATTCTGCTGAAAGCCGAAGTGGATCCGCAAGCAGCCTGCGCCATCGATCCGGCACTGTTTTCAACGCCGGAGGAGGGCCTGCTCCACGGCCAGGTCGTTTCGCTTGACCGCGGGATTTCCAAGGCTATTCGTGCAGGAAGGCACGAGGCGGCTCTGGGAATGATGGCCTCGCTGAGACCCGCGGTGGACTGCTTCTTTGACCAGGTGCTGGTGATGGACAAGGATCCGTCGGTGCGGAGAAACCGTCTGGCGCTGCTGACATTTCTCTTGCAGACGTTTCTGAGGGTCGCCGACGTTTCCGAGATGGTGGCGACCTGATGGCAGATGTCGGCGCGTCGACATTGCCTTATTCGAGAGTTGCCCGGGACAGGAGTCCTGGCGAGTTGAATCGGAGAGCGACAATGGCTGAACAGTCGGTTTACTTTTTTGGCGACGGCAGGGCCGACGGTCGGGCTGACATGAAGAGCCTGCTGGGCGGGAAGGGAGCCAATCTGGCGGAGATGACCAACCTGGGACTGCCGGTCCCCCCCGGGTTCACCATCTCGACCGAGGTCTGCGACCACTATTACAGGGAAAAGGAGCAATATCCCATCGGCCTGTCCGATGAGGTTTCCCAAGCGCTCCATGAAATGGAAGAGCTTATGGAAATGCGGTTCGGCGATGCCCAAAATCCCTTGCTGGTTTCGGTGCGCTCAGGGGCCCGGGCCTCGATGCCTGGCATGATGGACACTGTCCTGAACCTGGGATTGAACGACAGCACGGTTGAGGGACTGGCCCTGCGAACCGGCAATGCGAGGTTTGCCTGGGATTCGTATCGCCGGTTCGTACAAATGTACGGAAACGTCGTACTTGGAATGAAGCCAATCCGCAAGGACGAAGTCGATCCCTTCGAGCGCATGATCGAGGCGAAGAAGGAAACACGCGGGCTGGTCCTGGATACGGAATTCACAACGACCGATCTCCAGGATCTGGTGATTCTCTTCAAGCGTGAAATCAGACAGCGGGTAGGAGTGGACTTTCCCGACGATCCCCATCAACAGCTATGGGGCGCCATCGGAGCCGTGTTCGGTTCCTGGATGAACCCGCGTGCCGAAGAGTATCGAAGGCTCAACGCAATTCCTTCCAGTTGGGGAACGGCCGTCAACGTGCAGGCCATGGTGTTCGGGAACATGGGATCCGACTCGGGTTCCGGGGTGGCCTTCACCAGGGACGCCGCAACCGGGGAAAACGTGCTCTACGGGGAGTACCTTGGAAACGCTCAGGGGGAGGATGTGGTGTCGGGGGCCCGAACCCCCGCCGCCATTGCCGAACTGGCTCGCGAGAGACCGGAGTTGTATGGCCAGTTGGATCGAGCCCGCGGGATCTTGGAGAAGCACTATCGGGACATGCTGGATATCGAGTTCACCATCCAGCAGGGGACGTTCTACCTGTTGCAGTGTCGGGTCGGGAAGCGAACTGCATTCGCCGCCATCAGGATTGCCGTCGACATGGTGGATGAAGGGCTGATCACTCCCGAGGAAGCGCTGCTGAGAGTGGAGCCGGATCAACTGAACCAGCTCTTGAGGCCCGTATTCGATCCGGCGGAGAAGGCGGCGGCCATCGAGCAGGGCCGTTTACTGGCCAAGGGTCTCAACGCCGGCCCTGGCGCCGCCGTCGGCCGAGTGGTCTTCAACGCACCGGACGCAGAAGAGTGGAAGAGTCGTGGGGAACGGGTCATTCTGACCCGCATCGAGACTTCGCCTGAGGATATCAAGGGAATGAACGCGGCCGAGGGGATCCTGACGGCTCGGGGAGGCACGACCTCCCATGCGGCTCTGGTCGCCAGGCAAATGGGCAAGGTGTGCGTTGCCGGCTGCAGCGCCTTGGCCATCGATTACTCTCAACGCCACATGAGAGTCAACGGACGGGTCATCCGGGAGGGTGATTTCCTGTCATTGGACGGAACCACCGGCGAGGTGATCCAGGGGCCCATTGCGGCACGAGATTCGGAGGTTCTACAAGTTCTCCTGCACGAGGTATCTGAAAAGCAGGAGGCCCAGGTTTATCGGCAGTATCGGAAACTGATGGAATGGGCGGACCGGGTTCGTACGCTGGCCATCCGCGCCAACGCGGATCAGGCGGACCAGGCAGCTGCCGCCATCGCGTTCGGGGCTGAGGGGATCGGTTTGTGCCGAACCGAGCACATGTTCTTCGGCGAGGGAGAGATCGGCCCGATGCGGGAAATGATCCTGGCCTCGACTCCGGAAATGCGGGAACGCGCCTTGTCCAAGCTCCTGCCGCTCCAGCGGGAGGATTTCGAGCACATTTTCGAAGTGATGGAAGGCAGGCCGGTCACCATCCGAACCCTTGATCCGCCTCTTCACGAGTTCCTGCCTCACGAGGCGTCGGCTCAGAGAGAGTTGGCTTCGGACATGGGCGTTTCCTTTGAGGCGGTCAAGGCGAAAGTGGATTCATTTCACGAGTTCAATCCCATGATCGGTTTTCGCGGCTGCCGCCTGGGAATCGTCTATCCCGAAATCACCCGGATGCAGGCGCAGGCGATCTTCGAGGCGGCCGCCAACGTCATCGGTCGAGGAATGAAAGCCGTGCCGGAGGTCATGATCCCCCTGGTCGGTAACGTCAAGGAACTGGAAGATCAGGCTAAGATCGTGCGGCAAGTGGCAAGACAGGTGATGGATTCCCGAAAACTGGAGATCGAGTTTCAGGTGGGCACCATGATCGAGGTTCCCAGGGGGGCTCTCACCGCGGACGAAATTGCGCGTTCGGCGGACTTCTTCAGCTTCGGAACCAATGACTTGACTCAAACCACCTTGGCTTTGAGCCGAGATGATGCCGACCGGTTCCTGGTGCCCTATCTGCAGCAGGACATTTATCCCAGGGATCCATTCCAGTCCCTTGACGTGGCTGGAGTTGGAGAGTTGATGAGGATTGCGGTGGTGAAGGGGCGGTCCACCCGGCCTGAAATCAAGATCGGGATTTGCGGTGAACATGGGGGCGATCCCGCCAGCATCGAGTTCTGCCATCAACTGGAGCAGGACTATGTCAGTTGTTCCCCGTATCGGGTTCCCATTGCCCGTCTGGCCGCAGCCCAAGCGGCGATCAAGCTCTCTCAGCCAGCTCCCGAGACGTCCGAAAAAGTCAGGGCCACCGCACGCGGGTGAAACCCGGCGGTCATCCCTGCGTCATTGCGGAGCACACGACTCTCACCTGGTGAGCCGTGCGCATTGAAATCCTGACGGGGGGAGACGGTCCCGGACTGAATCCCTGCATCGAGCGAGACCACTATCGCCCCAGGGTCCCCCAGGTGGACGGAAAGCCGATGTTTCTTTACCAACTCGGAGATTGGGTCTATAATGATTATATAGTACCACTAGAAAAAGACGCAAAACCAACGTTTGTCGATTCCGAAGGTCTTTCCGAGGAGCAATGCCATGCTGCAACCGAAAGCGTACCTTGGGCTCGTCGTCCTGCTGTTTACCGACATTGGGGCGGTGAACGCCAACGAAACGGCCGCATACTTCATCTCGGCCAAGTCGGGCATGATCAACTACGTGGAGGGTGAGCCTACGGTGAGTAATCCCGAGCTTTCTCAGCCACGGCCGGTCGGGCCCCGGCACCAGCTCGCCAAGGGGGATGTGCTGCAGACGACGGGGGACCAGAGGGTGGAAATGCTGCTCAACCCGGGAACCTATCTGCGAGTGGCGGAAAACAGCCGGGTTCGGGTTCTGGCGACTGCCTTCGACGACATGCGTTTTGCCCTGGAAGAAGGCATCGCAATCGTGGAATCGCTGAGCCTGCGGCGCAAGGTCCACCGGCTTCAGGTCCTGACGCCGTCCGGAGAACTGAGAGTGCTCAAAAAGGGTTTGTATCGCTTCGCTGTCGATGCGGCCGGCCAGGTTCAGGTGACGGTATTCAAAGGCAAGCTGAAGTGGACCAGAGATCAGGTCAAGATCGCGGCTCTGAAATCGGGAAAGACCTTCAATCTCAACCGTTCCGCAAGAGGACGATTGCGCTACAGCAAGGTGGGAGAAGATTTCTTCGACGATACCGATCGCTGGAGCCGAGAACGGGCGGTTGCGTTGATCGCCGCCAACTCCAAGATTCCCTCCTGGATGTCTCGGTCGGCCCTGTCCAGGTATGGCTTCCGGTCGAGTGGGGGTTGGGTCTATGACCCGTTTTCCCGGATGCATACCTTCATCCCGTTCCATTCCCTGCTGAGGTCGCCCTACGGCTTGGCCTACGGCAACTATTGCCCCACCTGGCGTTCCTACGGTCCCGTCTACGCATCCAGAGGCTACGGCGGTTCCAGTCTTGGCAGGTCGAGTTCTACCTATATACCGGCCACAACCAGCGTGCACCGGTCTTCGGCAGCCACTTCCACCTCCAGCAGTATTGCCGCCGGTTCAGGGGCTCAACAGAGCCGCGCCGCAGCCAGCAGCAGCGTTCGCGGGAGGTAACTTCCCGGCCCGCTGACTCAGCCTGACCGTTCCGCACGAGACTAGGCTTCTTTCGGCATCCCCGAATTGTCGGTATAATTTGGGAAAAACCCGTGGGAGAAGCATCGTGGCACTTTCGAACCGTTGCGCGCTGGGCGGCCTGCTGCTGGTCATTCTTGTCGGAGCACCCCTGAACCTGTTGACGGCCGAGGGGCCTATCAGCCGGGAGGAACTTCTGGCCCTGGTCACCACCGCCCGCATGGGAGCGGTGACTCCCCAACAGGTGGTGGAGTTGATCGGGGAGCGGGGGATCGGCTTTCGAGTCAAGGACATTCTCCTGCAGGAACTGAAAGCTCGCCAGGCCGATCCTGCCATCATCCGGGCAGTGCAGGAAAACGGCCGCACTCAACCGGGTGCATCGCCCCTGAGACCCCCGCCGGGAGTTGCGCCTCCACCGCTGGTCTTTATCCCACCTCCTGATGAACCGGTGGCAACCGAGCCGCCGGCAGCGGGTTCTCCGGCAAGTCCCGAGCCGCCAGCACCGGGTTCGGTGGCAACTCCCGCGCCGTCAGCAACCGCGGCTCCGGCTGCAACGCCCGTGCGCTCCGGATTGCCGGACCGGGAGTCCTGGCCGAAATTCCTGGAAGACGTGCGCAGAACAGCAATGGCCTATACCGACAACCTGCCGAATTTCATCTGTACCCAGATCACCCAGCGTTATTTGCGCCGCCTTCCCAAGACGGGTTGGGTGCGGATGGACAACTTCGTGGCGGAGTTGTCCTACTACGACAAACAAGAGCACTATAAGCTGGTGTCGGTCGGGAATCGCTCGGCGGCCTCCAATGCCACGCTGGAATCGCTCAAGGGAACAACCTCGACAGGCGAGTTCGGATCCTCCTTGAATTTCCTGTTCGATCCCGCAACCCGGACCTTTTTCCGCTTTGAGGGGATCGACCACAGCCGTGGCGCGCCCACCGTGCGTGTCGGTTTTCGAGTGCCTAAGGACACCTCCAAGAGAAGTATCATATTCAGGGACGGGACCACCGAACTGGGCGTAGTCACGCCTTATCGGGGGCGATGCTGGATTGATCCGGACTCGATGCAGGTCGTCCAGATCAAGGAGCGGGCTTATAGAATCCCCGATACCTTCCCCATAACACGCTCGGAGGGTTCCACCGAGTACAACCAGGTGGATATCGCGGGGCAGCAACACTGGCTTCCGGTCCGGGCGGAGGTCCTGATGGAGAATGGCACGGCCAGGCTCCACACCAGGAATGTCATCCAGTTCAAGCAGTACCGCAAGTTCGGCAGCGAGGTGAAGTTCCTGTCCGACTGAGGGGCAGGCCACCGATCGCTGTCGGCTCTTCAGCTAGCCCGCAATCGTCGCCTTCGATTGCTAGCCACGACCACCGGCCACGCCCTACTGCGTACTCAAAGTCACTCCTTTATCGATTAAACCGTGACGATTGCCCTGCTTCCTCCAGGAAGGTGGCGGTGCGCAGGTAGTTTCCGTCGCTACGGATGGTGACGGCCCCCTGTCGGTCGGTGCGGAACAATTGCACGGGAAGTGTCTTCAAACGGCGAACCACCTCGGGGTGAGGATGGCCGAAGGGGTTGACCTTACCCGCCGAAATAACGGCAAGCACCGGATTGACCCGGTTCAGGAAGAGTAAGGAGGATGAGGTCCAGCTTCCATGGTGGGCTACCTTCAAGACATCGGCTTGGAGGCCACGTCCGAGGGCTGCCAGGCATTCCTCGACCGGCTCCTCGATATCACCGGTCAACAAGAAGGACCTGCGCCCGAAGGTCATTCTCAAAACCAGGGAATCGTTGTTGAGATTTCCGTCGGAGGGGCCGCAACCCGGATTGAGAAATTCCAGTCCGGCCCCATGAACATTGAGCGTGTCCCCGGCTTGAAAAGCTCGGATCCTGAGGCCGCGTGCTTCCGCCTTTTTGAGCAGTGCGAGCAGATCGGGGGAAACGGGGCCGTTTCCAAGCCAGAATTCCTTGACCTCGAAGTTGTCCAGAATAAACCCCAGACCTCCCATATGGTCCTGGTGGGCATGGGTCAGGATCACCGCTTCCAGCGATCGGACGCCGCGGCTCCGGAGATAAGGCGCGACCACCTGCTCACCGACGTCAAAAGCGGACCCCACGATCTCGGATCGGTGGCCGGCCCCGGACCAACTGCCACCGCCATCGACCAGAGTGTGCCCGCCGTTCGGCCAGCCTACCAGGATGCTGTCTCCTTGCCGCACATCCAGAAACGTCAAACTCATCTCCTGCGATCCGGATTTGACCCCTTGTCCGCCTGAAAGCAGGACCGTCAGGGATGCCAGCCAGATGACGGCGCCGGACAGCCTCAGGAGGCGAGGGACTCTTGTGGCGACCCACAGGGCCAGGGAGCCGTAGTAGGCCAACACCCAGGCCAGGGGAACCTGGGGCAGGGAAAAGCCTAGCCCGCATTTCTCACCAGAGGTAGGAAGCATCGGTTCTCGGAATCTGGTAAAATACTCTTGTCTAAGGAGTTAACCAGATTCTTAAAGGAGAACCGATGCCGACACAGTGTAACACCAAACCCCTGGAGTTTGAACCCCACGGCCGCCGCCGCGTGGTGGCTGATTTCGACGGCGGTCCCATCACTTCCGATGCCGGCTCCCTGCTGTTGCGCCGGGTGGATCGGGGCTTATCTCTCTCCGACCAGGTGGCCGACTGTTTCACCGATCACCGCGACCCCAAGCGGACCCAATACAGCCTGCGCACCCTCATCGCTCAGCGCATCCGTGGCATCGCCCTCGGCTACGAGGATCTCATCGACCACGACCAACTCCGTCACGATCCCCTCATGGCCTTGTTTTCAGAGAAAGGCCGTCGTGGCGACTCGCCTCCCCTGGCAGGCAAGAGCACCCTCAACCGACTCGAACACGCCCCCACCCAAGGCCCCACCCGCTACCACAAGATTGACCACGACCCCGAGGCCTTGCAAGCCCTCCTGGTGAAACTGTTTCTGCAAGCCCATCCCCAACCCCCCGATGAGATCATCCTCGACCTCGACGCCACTGACGATCCCCTCCACGGGGAACAAGAGGACCGCTTCTTCCACGGCTACTACCGAGGCTACTGCTACCTGCCCCTCTACATCTTCTCGGGCCGCCATCTGCTCTCGGCCCTGCTCAGACCCGCCAACATCGATGCCTCCGCCGGCGCTCTGGAGCAGGTCCAGCGCATCGTCTCCCGCCTACGGCGTGTCTGGCCTCAGGTCAAGATCCTGCTGCGGGCCGACTCCGGCTTTGCCCGTGAGGAGCTGATGGGGTGGTGTGAGCAGCATCAGGTCGACTATCTCTTCGGCCTGGCCCGCAACTCCCGCCTCCAAGACGCCATCGCCCCCGAGTTGGCTCAGGCCCAGGCCCTCTCAGACCAGCAACAGCAGCCCGCCCGGATCTTCACCGACCTCTCCTACCGCACTCACAAGAGCTGGTCCCACGAGCGCCGCCTGGTCGCCAAAGCCGAGGTCCTGCCCCGCGGCCCCAACCCCCGCTTCGTCGTCACCTCTCTGTCGGTCCAGGACTACCCCGCCCAGTTCCTCTATGAGAAGATCTACTGTGCCCGCGGTGAGATGGAAAACCGCATCAAGGAGCAGCAACTCGACCTGTTTGCCGATCGCACCTCCACCCACTCCTTCCGGGCGAATCAGCTCCGGCTCCTGATGACCTCTTTCGCCTATGTGCTGGTGGAGGGCTTGCGCCGGCGGGCGCTGCAATCCACCTGCCTGGCCCGGGCCACCGTCGGTTCCATCAGACTCAAACTGCTCAAGATCGGCGCTCAGGTCACCATCTCGGTCCGTCGCATCAAGGTCGCCATGGCTTCCGGATGTCCTTACCAGAGGGAGTTCCGCATCGCTTGGGCTCACCTGCCGCCCTGAGGTGCCCTGACCCGACCGTCACTCCTGGCCCTTGAAGACGCGGCCACCAGGCCCGATGGCAGAGGTGTCGCTGTTTTCGAGGGAAAATG
Source organism: Candidatus Versatilivorator sp. (assembly GCA_965207735.1). Classification (GTDB taxonomy): domain Bacteria; phylum Acidobacteriota; class Terriglobia; order Versatilivoradales; family Versatilivoraceae; genus Versatilivorator. The sequence goes on from OZ242296.1 coordinate 691,892, forward strand.
CCGCCTGAGGTTCCTCGGAGAGCCTCAGAAGCCTCCGCTGTTGGCCTTTGCCTACCGATCCAGCCACCAACGTTGTTAAACTCGGCCTCAAATGCCTCCATGGCCCCTTTTACCGCTCCTGTGCGAACTCTGGGTAGAGTCGAGGACTGGCGCGTTGACTATAGGGTCCGGTGGCTATTCCGTCGCTTTCGCTTCGGGCCTCAGTCCGGCTCCCTTATCACGTTTCCAGTCCCCGCTCTCCGAACCGGACGTGCGGTTTTCCCGCATCTCGGCTCTCCAGTGGGATCATGCGTCTCGCACACAGGTCCCCGCTCGCATCCGTGGACGACTCCTATGGGATTGGCACCCGTCCCCCACTCCATCCACTTCCGCTCCCGGGTTGCCGCCAGGCCTGTTGATGCCCTGACGACGCCGTCCTCCTCCGACGACCCTTTCACTTTTGCATGTGATGCTTCCGGAGTCTCCGGCCCTTTTTTGGTCGGGGTTTCAGGCTTTCGCCACTCCCGGGACCCTTCCCCCTTCGGTCACCGCTCCTCACCTGAGGCCCCTTCCCTCCACCGGTATTACCCGGCTTCTCCGGTACTACAGGCCTCTCCGCCACCCTGTCGGCCTAGACTGACTCTCGCGAGCTTCCGGTTCGGTGCGTGCCTCACCACCCACAGGGCTTCCCATGTTGCTGCCTTCTTCCCCTTCCATGCGTGCCAGCGCCACTACCCCGGCGGGTCCAAAGGGGTGCCCGCGTCGCTCGCTTCCCCCTCCGTCTTCGGCCTTCCCCATTTCTCAGGTGGGTCGGCCCCCGCATTGCCCGTTTCGAGGCCTGCTCGACGTTCACTCGCGTTCCGGCCCGCATGCTCGCTGAACCGCCTTAAGCGGCCCTTTGACACCAGAGGGCTTCAGACCATATCGTTACCTCCATGATCCGCCCTGGCTGCTACCAACCGGAGCGACAGTTGTTGGACGGGTTTCGCACCCGTTGGAAGAAGGCGCCTTTCCATGGCGCACTGAGAAATGCGGGCTAGCCAGGGGATTGCGGAAAAAGCGCGGTTGAGGCTCAGAAGACCTTCAGCCAACAGGCCGGAGGTCCAACCGAGCAGCCAGGCGGTCTGCGGGGACAGACCGGCCCAGGCCAGATAGGAAAATCCCAAGGGTATGATCATGGCGACCAGGGGAATGACCAGCACATTGAGGAAGATCACGGGCAGCACCACCCGGTGGAAATAGACCGTTAGCGGAATCAGGAGCACCGCCTGAATGGCGATGGAAACCAGGAAAATATCCACAAGGCCCAAGGCGAGCTTGTAGGGCCAGGCAATCAGACCGAGGCGGATGGCCGGTCGAGTAATGCCCACAAACTCCCCCAATCTGGAGCCGCGGAGTCGCAAGCCAACCCGCCAGGCGGCCAGTCGGGGGGGGAAGTTGCGATCCAGATGGACGGATTCCAAAGACCCGAGAGCCTCCTTGTAAGGCTGAGTGGTGCGGCGCAGCAGAGGAAGGCCCATCGCGGCGATCGCCAGCGCGGCCGAGAAGGAGAGCTGGAACCCCGAGTCGTGCAGCCATCCGGGATTTTTCAGGAGAATCCACCAGGCCGCCAGGCACAAAGAGTGAAGCAGGTTGCGGTCCCGGTCGAAATAGAGAGCCGTCAGGAACAGACAACCCATGACCGAGGCTCGTTCAATGGCAACCTGTCCCTCGGCCACCAGGTTGTAAAGGGCGATCGCTCCCATGGTCAAGGTCAGGACCAACCAGCGTGGAAGCCCCAGTCGTTTGAGCAAGGCAAAGACCATGGCAATCATCATCCCGACATGCAGTCCCGAAACCACCAGTACGTGGTAGAGTCCGTTCAGTCGAAAACGGGACTCGGTTTCCTCCCCAAGGTCGCTGTCGTCTCCGAGCAGGACGGCTTTCAGAACGGCCCTGGCCGGGTCGGATGCCGGAAGCGCATCCAGTGCACGAAAACAGCCTTGTCGCATGCGGTTGCCAAGAGCCTGCCAGGACCATTCCTCTTGCCGGGTGAGACAGGTCAGCAGGAGCGGATCCTTCAAATTTCCAGTCAGGAAGATGCCCCGAAGTTCCAGGTAGGACCGGTAGTCGAACTGCCCCGGATTGTTGAAATTCTCCGGTCTTCGAAGATAGGCAAGGAACTCGACCCGGTCGCCCGCCTGCGGGGGTGGCGAAGAGTCCAGAGCAATGTCCGGCGAGTTGAGGTGAAGCCGGATCTTTCCACGGGTCTCAAAGCCTGCGAACCGGTTTGCCAGGTGGTGGACTTCCACCTCCAGTCGGATGCCGTGGCCCTTTCCTTCCGAAACTCGAGCGCAAATTCCCCTCACCCGACAGGGAGCCGTCAGGTCAAGCGCATCGGATCGGACCAGGGTTCGAAGGTGGTTGGGATCGAACTGGAGTTGGTGGATGGATGTCCAGGCCAATCCCGACAGGCCAAAGGCCAGGAGCAGGACGATCCGGCAGCTCCAGTCTCTGTCCTTGACCCAGAGAATCCATGAGAGGCACAGCGCCAGAGCACCGGCAGCCCATAGGAATTCCGGGGAGCTGGTGACCTGGGCATGAGCGGCAACACCCAGGCAGAAAGCCACCGTCGGCAACAGAAGTGGAGTGTGCAACATCCCTGAGATTTGCCGGATCGTGCTGTCTGGGAGAGGGAGGACCCCGGGGGACAGCCGCGAGAGAATTTTGCTATGATCGGCTCAGGCACCGGCAGCCAATCCGGAGGCCCGGCCGCCCGATCGGTTCGGGTCCAACGAGGGAGGAGGGTCTATTTCACACCGAGTCACCAAGCACATCGATTTCTGCTACGGCCACCGCCTGCTCAACTACGAGGGAAAATGTCGCCATCTCCACGGCCACAACGGCAGAGTTGAAGTGGAGGTTGTCAGCCGGCATCTCGACCACCGCGGCATGGTGGTGGATTTTGGCGACATCAACCAGGTCATCAAGACCTGGATCGATGCCGAACTGGATCACAAGATGCTTCTGCATCGGGAGGATCCCCTGGTCGCCGTGCTTCGCGAGCATCGACAACCCTGTTACCTGATGGACGCCAACCCCACTGCCGAGAACATCGCCAAGGTCATCTACGACTATGCGCATACCCAAGGACTGCAGGTGGCGGAAGTCAGGCTCTGGGAAACGCCCAATTCCTTCGCTTCCTATTTTCGACCGTCGACGCCTTGAGGTTGGGGAACTGAACCAATAACACCTTGCCCTTGAATATTCAGTGACCCGGAGGGTGCGGGCTACGGCTGCAGGAGATCGATCTTCGGAAAGAGCACTCCGGAAAAGGCCAGCCAAGCTGCCAGCAGGGTGAGCGCAATGTTCAGCGTCTGACCGGACCAGTAGAGCAGCAACGGACGGCCCCCGGCCATCTGTCGCGTCAGTGCGCGAAAGTTGGAATCCAGACCGATACAAAGGAATGCCAGGCAGAACAGCCAGGTACGGATCGCCTTGGATGCCTGCAGGGACCGGTCGACCGGCTCGGATCCCAGCAAGGGTACCAGCACCAGCGAGACCACACAGGAGGCCGCGATGAAACCCAGGACGAACTTGGGAAACCGATTCCAGATTTCCATTGCTCCGGGTCGCGCTCCCTCATTGGGCTCCACGCGTGTGACCCAGTAGAGGGCGATCAAGAGGGCTACCAGGCCGATGGAAGCGTTTTGAATCATCTTGATCACCGCGGCCGTCTGCATGGCCTGATCGCCCAACATCTGTCCGGCGGCCACCACCGCGCCGGTGGAGTCGATGGTCCCACCCAGCCAGGCGCCGGCCACAATCCTGTCCAGGCCCATCCAGCGGCAGACCAGCGGCATGAATACCATCATCAGAACGGTGAAGATCAATGTCATGGCCACGGCCAGGGTCAGCTCCTCTTTCTTGGCCTTGCTGGCTCCGGCCGCGGCAATGGCGGCGGAGACTCCACAGACTGAAGTGGCCGCGGCGATGGTGACGGTGAAGGACGGCGCCAGTTTCAGTCGGCGGTAACCGAACCAGAACATGGAAATCAGGACGACGGGAGTCACTCCCCAGGCTACGATGATCCCGTACCGGCCGAGAGCGAGGATGTTGCCGAAAACGATCTCGGCGCCCAGAATCACCAGCCCGGTCTTGATGAAGAGTTCCGAGCGCACCGCGGGTTTCAACCAGCCGGGAACTCCCAGCAGATTGCTCCAGGCCAGTCCGATCAGAAGCGCCCACAGGGCATAGCTCAGGCCGTAAGCCGCCAGGGTACGGTTCCCGGCGACCAGAAAACTGAGAAGGGCCAGGCAGAAGAGGATTGGGAAGCCGACCGCGAAACGGCTGGCTTGGCGGTGGATGGCCCCCACTGCCAGGAGACTCAATCCTCCAAGCCCAATCATCAAAAGGAGCAATGGCGCCGCCTGTGCCGAGGCCAGGACCTCACCGAGCGTCGACCACTTGGGGATTTCGGGAACCCCCGAGACCACTCCCAGAAATACCGACCCCAACAGCAGGAATCCAATCCAGACGGCCCACCAGTCCTCAAGAGTAACCAGCTTTTTCCAGCTCCCCATGGGTTACTCCATCTTGGGTTTGGGTCCGTAGTGGTTGAAAGAGGGAATCAGCGGACCGGCGGTAATGCCGCCATCGACCGAAATCACCTGGCCGGTGATCCAATCGGTATCGGGACTGGCCAGAAACACTGCCGTTCTAGCGACGTCGTGGGGTGTCCCGAATCGGCCTAGCGGAGTGTATTGCATCCAGGCCTTGTAGAGCGCCGAGTCCGTGGCAGGCGGAGGGTCCTTGGGAACCGGGACGGCTCCCGGGGCAATGCAGTTGATCTGGATATTCCATTCGGACAGGTCAAAGGCTGCCCCTCGGGTAAAGTTGATGATGCCGGCCTTGGTGGCTTCGTAGAGCGATCCCTGATGCGTGCCGCCGAGGCCGTGGACGGAAGACATGGTCACGATCTTGCCGCGCCCCCGCGCGGCCATGAGCCGGGCTCCTTCTCTGACTGTCAGGTAGGTGCCGATCAGATTGGTCCGAATGACCCGCTCAAAATCGTCAAGGGTGGAATCGAGCAGTGGTCTGGAAACTCCGATCCCCGCGTTGGCCACCAGGATATCCACACGGCCGAAACGGTCCCGGGTGGCTTCGAACAAGCTCTTCACCTGGGCTTCGTCCGAGACGTCGGTGCTAACGACTTCGGCCCGGCGGCCCAGGGCGGTCACCTTGGACGCCGTCTTCTCCGCTTCCGCCCGGTCGCTACGATAGACCACCACGCAGTCTGCGCCCTCGGCGGCGAAAGCCTCGCAGATGCCGGTTCCCAGGCCGCCGGAGGCGCCGGTCACTACAGCCACCTTGTTCTTGAGTCGCATCCTGCCTCCTTAAATTCAGGTCTGGCCGATCCAGGAAGCCTCCGCCACCTCTTTCCAGCGCTTGCGGATCGCCACGAATTGACGGGAGGGCAGGGGACCGGCTTCGAGCAGGGTGGCGTTTTGCCGCCACCGTCCCGGCGTCAGCGTTCCCACGATGGCCGTATGTACGCCCGGGGCGCTCAGGGTGAAGCGCAGCGCCGTCGAAATGGAAGTATCCAGGGAGTCTTTGATGAAGGGATAGTCCAGCCGCTGCAAGCGATCCCAGTAGGTATGGTGATAGGAATTCACCGGCTTCCGTCCGATTCTCCAGGCCGCATTGGCCAGGGGCCGCTTGGCGATTACGCCGAGCGGTTGCTCGCGTGCCAGGGGAAGGGCCAGGTCCAGCGCTTCCTGATCGGCGATGCTGATGGAAGTCTGCAAGCAATCGAAGGCTCGGCATTGGGCGGCGAAATAGGCTGCCCGGCTGTCGCCGCTATAGCCGATGTAGCGGCAATAGCCGCGCTCCCGGGCTCGCTGCAAGGTCTCGATCACCGTTCCCTTGAGCAGTTCCTCTTCGGAACAACTGTGCAGCTGGATCAGATCCAGCCTGTCGGTCCGCAGTCGCCGCAGGCTGCGTTGGATACTGCGCAACAAGGAGTCCGGCCGCCAGTCTTCTTCCGGCATTCCGTCCGGATGGCCGCACTTGGTGAACAGGTAGAAATCCCGGCGGCGTCCCGAAACGGCCCGTCCGATAAGCTCCTCGCTGGCTCCGTAGCACTCGCCGGTGTCGATCAGATTCAATCCCTCGTCCAAAGCGGCATTGAGCAGGCGGGTCACCGTGCTCAAGGATGCCCCGGGACCTTCCAGGCCGATTTCGGCGCCCCCGAAACCGAGGATGCTGACCTCCATGTCGGTATTGCCCAGTCGTCTGGTTTCCATTTCCTCTCCTCATCCCGCCAAGGTTTGAATAGGCTATCACAAGGCCCGGAACCCTGAGGATCGGGAATTCGGGGTCGTGTGTCCCGGAGAACTCCGTCAGGTCGACTCAGCCGCTGAGCAAAAGCGTTTCTGCCAGCTCCAGCGATTCCGGGGTCCCGTAGAGCACCAGAACATCGTCTTGCTTCAACACCGTGTCGGCGGTCGGCTGACGCCCGACGATCCCTTGCCGGCGGATTGCGGTGATCAGAACTCCCGAATCGGGCAGGCGCAGTTCCGACAGCGAGCGATCCACCGCGGCGGCACCCTCCGGGAGGGTCACGGTCTGCAGTTGTTCCCGAAAGGCATGGGACTCGTCCAGCACTTGGGCGTCTTCCTTGCGGAAGATATTGCGGAGCATGGTATAGCGGTGGCCCCTGATGTTGGCCACTTTGTGCACAATTCGGGAGATGGGCACGTTCAGCAGAAGCAATAGGTGGGAAGCCAGCATCAGCGCGGCTTCCAGGGACTCCGGGACGATTTCGGTGGCGCCGGCTTTCTGAAGGCTGTCCAGTTCCGTATCGTCACGTGTGCGAACCAGGACCGGGACCTCCGGACATCGCTCCTTTGCCGTCCTGACGATCTTGAGAGCGCCCAGGCTGTCGGGGACGCTGATTACCACAACGCTGGCATTGACCAGGCCGACGCTCTCCAGGACATCCCGTTGAGAGGCATCGCCATAGTGAACGGGGTCGCCCGCTTGCCGGGCCACGCTCACTCGGTAGGGATCGAGATCCAGGGCAATGTACTCGAACCCCTCCTGCTCGAGGATGCGGGCCAGGTTCTGGCCCACCCTGCCGTAACCGCAGATAATGACGTGGCGCCGTTTGGCTACCGCCAGGGTGGCATCGCGTTGGAGGGCCAATCGATGGGGTTCGGAATCTTTTCCGGAAACAAGCCATTCGGCTATGGTCCGATTGTGACGGATCAACAGGGGACTCAGGACCATGCTGATGACCACGCCCGCCAGCAGCGCCTGGGCGATGGCCGGGTCCAGCACCTTCTCCTGCAGTGCCAGCGCCAACAGCGCGATGCCGAATTCGCCCCCTTGAGCCAGAACCAGTCCCGCCCGAAGCGACGCCTGCCAACTACCGAGGAAAAAACGGGATAACATCATTATAATCAGTCCTTTTACAAGTCCAAGAGCCAATACCAGCAAGCTCACCAAGGCAACTTGGTCGGCAAGAACTGAAAAATCCAGCAGGGTCCCGATGACGATGAAAAACAAGCCGAGCAGGACGTCCCGAAAGGGCCGAATGTCGGCTTCAACCTGGTGGCGATACTCGGTCTCGGACAGCATCAGGCCGGCAAGGAATCCTCCGACGGCAAGCGACATCCCGACGGCATGCATGAACCATGCCGCTCCCAGTACAATCAACAACAGGGCCAGGGTGAAGAGCTCGGGGCTGCGCCGATGGGCGACTTCGTGGAAGAGAGGCCGCAGCAACCGGTGGCCCACCGCCAAGACGATGACCAGCGCCGCTATGGCTTCCACCAACGCCAACAGGATCTGGACGGATAATAATTGATCGCCCTGGGCAGCCAGGGAGATCAGGATGAGGAAGACGATGACCGCCATATCCTGGAACAGGAGAGTAGCTACCGCACAGCGGCCGTGGCTTTGATCCAGCTCCAGTTGCTCACGGAGTTGCTTGATCACGATCACGGTCGAGGACATGGCCACCGCGCCTCCCAGGATGACTGCCGAGGGCAGTGGGACCGCCGCCCAGGAGGCCGTCGCCGCGGCCACAAAGGATGTCACCAGAACCTGGGCTCCCCCCAGTCCGACCATTTGCCAGCGCATGGCGGCCAATCGGGGCAAGGAGAATTCGAGCCCCAGGGTAAAGAGCAGGAAAACGACCCCGAACTCCGCCAGAAAACTCGTTTCGCCAGTAGTGGAAAACAGTCCAAACGCCCGGGGACCCAGGAGCATGCCCACCAGGATGTATCCCGGCGCCGGCGGAAGCTCCAGACGCCTGAACACCGTCACCACCAACACGGCCGACGCAAGCAGCAAAAGAATGTTCGCCAGGCTCAATTCATTCATGGTTCAAGGCGGATTTCGAAATCTGCAGGCATGTGGTCTCGGAGCACAGCCTGGAGCGAGGCCTGCCGGATCCTAGGTCCGCCAATCAACGAAGGGGAAAAAGACTCCCACCAAGGGGCACGTAGAAGCGCACAGGAAGACGAAGGGACTGATTGAGGGTTTGACTGTTGGAGGAGTCGGTGGGTTCAAAGGGACATGACTCGGCATGGCAGGACTCGATCGCCTGCAAAGAATCGCTGCAGCCGGGGGGCGGCCGTCACCAGACTCGATGGGGACAATTTCCTAACGGTCCCGGAAACCTGTGGATCGAATGCGTCGAAACACCCAATAGGCGACCAACACCAGCCCTGCTGCCAGAACCCATTCGAAGTGAGCGTGAGGAATGTCATTGAGCGCGTGCGCCGTTAGAATCAGGGCCTTCATGGTTTGGTTTTCTCCGTTCTTCAAGTGAACCCGACCGAAAACCCATTATATATCGAGTTACAGTGGAAAGGGTTCATACCATTTTGGGTGGCTGTGAAAGACGCGCTTCAGAAAGAGTGGTCGTTTCCGGTCCTCCAGGCAGAACGGCCGATAAGATATCTTATGTAAACTTTTATTAAAACGCGCAGACAGTGGGGTCAGCCGGGGAATTTTCGGGGAATCCGGGTTCCCTGCCGAGCGGGTCAGGTACCTCGCGAGAAGATGCTGGAGATTAATCGACTTCGATAATGTATCCATCCACCCGGTGAGAAATGCGGGATAAAATGGAAATGGCTCGAGGTTGGTGGAATGCGCCAGCCGCTCCGATCAACGTTGAAACTGTTGCCAGGCGTTCGGAATGAGAATTCTCCGACAGTCGATTTTTTTGGAAGTCGCCGGCTCCTTCGGTCTGGGTAGCCTGGTGTTCAGCGCTGTCCTGCTGACCAACGAAGTGTCTCGACGGCTAATGGAAACCCTGGTTCAGGAGAACATCACCCTGGAGGAGGCCGGTCTCCTCTTCCTCTGCATCCTGCCCAAGGTGCTCACCTTCTCCATTCCCATGTCGGCCTTGTTGGGCATTCTCATCTGTTTCGGACGCCTTTCGGCCGACAGTGAAATTACCGCCATGCGATCTTCCGGCATCGGTCTGAGGAACCTGGTGTGGCCGGTATTGGTCTTCTCGGCGGTAGTGGGCACGGTGGCCCTGTTGAATTCCAACCTGTGGTCTCCCAGGGCCAATCACCGCCTGATATCGATCAAGGATGATATTGCGCTCAAGTCGCTCAACACCGCCGTCCGTAGAGGTGTCTTCGAAGAGCGTTTTCCCGGTCGGGTGGTCTACATCATGGATACGGCCCCCGACCGGCGCTCCTGGAAGGGGATCTTCCTGGCCGAGGTCACCGAGGCCAATTGGCCCAAGGCTACCTTTGCGCGCCAAGGTAGACTGATCAGCCACCTCGGCCGGCGTGAGCTGCAGCTCAACCTTCAGCAGGGTGCGACCTACGAGGTGGTGCCGGGAAAAGAAGGGACGGTGCGGGTCACTTCCTTTGACGACGCCACCGTTCCCCTCTACAAGGCGATGGGTGCCCCCGCGGAGGCTCCCAAGAACAAATCCATCCTGGAGATGGACACGCTTGAGCTCTACGGCAAGGTTTTTTCCGAGGTTCCTGCCGGCAGCGACCTTGATCGCAGAAAGGGGGTCATTGAGCTCAATCGTCGACTGGCGCTGCCGCTGGCCGTCCTTGTGTTTTGCATTCTCGGGCTTCCGCTGGGCGTTGTCACCAGGAGGGGCGGCAAGTCCTTCGGGTTCGTCGTCAGCCTGGTCATCTTCCTGGTCTATTTCATTCTTTTTTCCCAGGGTCTGGCTTTTGCGGAAAGCGGCCATATCCCGGCCTTCCTGGGCCCCTGGTTGGCGAACCTGGTGTTTCTGGCGTTGGGATTGTTTCTCTTGCTGATCTCGGAGAGGCAGTTTTCCTGGGGTCGGCTGTTTCGCCCCCTGGTCAACGCGATCTGGGGCGCGACCCGGGGACTGCGCAAGGAAGCGGCCGGCGCCGACAATTCCGGCCGGAATCGGAGAAGCGGGGGGAGCGGTGTCTCCCACTTCCCTGCCGGATGGACGCTGGACAAGTACATCCTCAGCGGATTCCTGAAAATCCTGGTTCTGGTGCTTGCCGCCTTCATCGTGCTCTTCGTGCTGTTTACCTTCTTTGAACTGCTCAGCGACATCGTCGAGCAAGGCACTTCCGGTTGGGTCGTGTTCGACTACTTCCTCTACCTGATTCCCCACATCCTGGTGCAGATGATTCCCTTCAGCGTCCTGGTAGCCGCGCTGGTGAGCTTCAGTCTCCTGACCCGGACCTCTCAGATCGTGGCCATGAAATCCTCGGGAATCAGCCTATACCGGCTGTCCTCTTCGGTTCTGCTGACTGCCTTCCTGTTGAGCGCCGGTTCCTTCATGCTGCAGGAATATGTCCTGCCATCCGCCAACCAGAAGCAGGACGACTTGCGGCGCGTCATCAAGGGACGCAATCCTCAGACCATACGTCCCACCCTCAAGTGGATGATGGGCGAGCGGGACCGCATCTTCCACTACAATTTCTTCGATGATCAGCTCAACGTTTTCAATCGGATTTCGGTGTTCGACTTCGATCCGCGGACCCTTGCGGTCACCCGGATGGTCTTTGCCGAGAAAGCCTGGTGGGACCCAACCCGCTCGGGATGGGTTTTCGAGGGGGGCTGGGCTCAGGGTTTCAGCCACGACCGGGCACAGCAGTCCCAGTTTTTAGCGATCGACCGTAAGCTGATCGGGTCCATTGAGGAGCGTCCCGACTACTTCAAGAAGGAAGTCCGTCAGTCATCCAAGATGAGTTATCGGGAATTGGGCCGCTACATCGACGACTTGAGCCGAAGCGGGTTCGACGTGGTGAGGCTGAAGGTTGCCTGGTACGGCAAGCTGTCCTTTCCGCTGGTGAGTCTGACCATGGCCATGATCGCCATTCCCTTTGCCTTTTCCACGGGCAAGCGGGGTTCGCTCTACGGCATTGGCCTCAGCATCGTGGTTGGAATCAGCTTCTGGGTCGTGCAGGGATTCTTCGAGCAGATCGGAAGCGCGGGCAAGCTGGAGCCGCTGCTGGCCGCCTGGGCCCCCAACCTGGTCTTCGGGGCCGGAGGCCTCTACCTGCTCTTCAACGTGCGGACGTAGGTGGGACACCAAGTAATGACCATGAATGAAGTCGGATTCGTTAGTCGCCGGTCCAGCGTGGAAAGCAAGATCGCCCTATTCCGTTCGCTGTTTCGGGGACGCGAGGACGTCTATCCGCGCCGATTCGAGAGTTTGGCATCCGGTAAGTCGGGTTATGCGCCAGCATGTTCCAACGAGTGGCGGCCGGGCGTGTGCGAAAAGCCAAAGATTAAGTGTGCCGACTGCTTCAACCGCCGGTTCCTATCCGTCACCGACCAAGTGGTTCGTTGGCACCTGTCTGGCGCAGACGATAACGGCAAGCCGTTCACCATGGGCGTCTATCCCATGTCGGTCGATGAAAGCTGTCACTTTCTCGCGGTCGACTTTGACGGCAAGCGGTGGAGTGATGACGCAACAGCCTATCTCGAAATCTGTGCCAGGCGTGGAGTCCCCGCTGCTCTCGAACGTTCAAGGTCGGGAAACGGAGGACACATTTGGCTGTTCTTCGACGAGGCTGTACCGGCGGGGTTGGCGCGCCGGTTAGGGGCGTTGCTTCTCACTGAAGCCATGGATGACCGGGCCGATCTCGGTTTTCGTTCTTACGACCGTTTCTTTCCGAGTCAAGACACTTTGCCACGTGGCGGATTCGGCAACTTGATCGCTTTGCCGCTGCAGCGCGAGCCGCGGAAGGCCGGCAACAGCGTATTTGTCGATGCGGACTTGAATCCGTTTGCCGATCAGTGGGCACATCTTTCGCAACTCGGCCGAATTCATTCAATGCAGGCAGAGTCCATGGTCGAACAAGCGGAGAAGAAAGGCCGCGTGTTGGGTGTCAGGGCCGTCACTCTCGATGACGACCTGTTTGCCGCCGCACCGTGGAACGCACCGCCGTCCCGTAGGCCCGTTGAACCGGCCGTAACCGCACCGGTTCCCGACAATTTGGAGATCGTGCTCGGTGACCGAGTCTACATCCCAAAGGGGGATTTGCCGCCGAGTATCGTCACCCGCTTGATGCGGCTGGCGGCGTTCCAGAATCCAGAATTCTACCGCGCGCAGGCCATGCGGTTGCCAACCTACGGCAAGCCCAGGATCGTGGCCTGCGCTGAGAATGGAACCAGGTTTCTCGATGTTCCTCGGGGTTGTCTGGAAGATGTGGAGAAACTTCTCCGTAGTCTTGGGATCGAGCTTTCGATACAGGACAAACGCTTTTCGGGTCTACCTCTTACGGTGTCCTTCCAAGGCGTGCTGCGCCCTGAGCAGGAGACGGCGGCGAACGCCATGCTGGCCCATGACACGGGAGTCTTGGCGGCAACGACTGCATTCGGGAAGACGGTCGTGGCCGCGTGGCTGATCGCTAAACGAAGCGTCAACACACTGATTCTGGTTCATCGCAAACAACTGTTGGAACAGTGGGTCACCCGATTGGGCGAATTACTTGACGTCGCGGAACGTGACATCGGTCGTTTGGGGGGTGGTCGCAAGAAACTCACTGGCAAGATTGATGTCGCCCTGATTCAGAGCTTGACCAGAAAGGGTCTGGTCTACGACCGAATTGCCGATTACGGATTTGTGATTGTCGATGAGTGTCACCACGTACCCGCTTTCAGCTTCGAACTGGCAGTCAGCCGCGCAAAAGCCAAGTACCTCACCGGACTCTCGGCAACCGTCGTGCGAAAGGATGGCCACCAGCCGATTGTGTTCATGCAGTGTGGTCCCGTACGGCACCGCGTGGATGCCAGGCGCCAGGCTGCAAAAAGGCCGTTTTCCCACGTGGTGCTGGCTCGACCGACGGGCTTCCAGATGCAGGGCGAGCCGGAAGGCGATGCGCGCATCGAGTTCCAACGCGTTTGCGATCAGTTGATAAGGGACAACAGTCGGAATCAGGCGATATGCTCCGAAGTAGTCCAAAACGTTCAAAACGGTCGGGCGCCACTGGTTATGACGGAACGAGTCGACCACTTGGAGACCCTTGCCGATGGGCTCCGGGCCAGCGGTGTTGACATTGTATGCCTACAGGGTGGGATGGGAAACAGGGCACTCAAATCGGCTCTGGCTCGGGCTGCCGAGTTCGTACCCGGGCGGGTGTTGTTGGCCACGGGGCGTTTCATTGGGGAGGGATTTGACAACGCGCGGCTCGATAGCTTGTTCCTGACCATGCCTGTGTCCTGGCGCGGAACCATCTCCCAGTACGTAGGGCGTCTGCATCGTCTTCACGAAAACAAGCGTGAGGTGCTCGTCTACGACTACGCTGATCTCGATGTGCCGATGCTTTCGCGCATGTTCGAACGACGATGTCGCGCCTACGAGGCGGCTGGCTATTCCATTTCGCTTCCTGCCAGTGCCGCTCCTGGCTGGCCTGCCGGCGTCCAGCTTCCCGCCGATGGACCTTGGAAACACCGGTACTCGGCAAGCGTGCGGCGTTTGCTTCGCGATGGGGTTGACGAAACCCTCGCCGAACTCTTCAGCACCATCAGCGGGCCCGTACCCTTGGACGAGCCAAACACCCCACGGGCACGTAGCGCCAGCGAAGCGTTCCTGTTCCGGCGCCTGCAAAGTATGCCTGAAACCAAAGATCGATTCCGATTGAACGCCCATTTGCCAATTCCGTTTTGTCAGGAAGGCCACATGGAGGTCGACTTTCTCGACCCGGCGTCACGATTGGTGGTCGAACTGGATGGATCGCAACACTTGGGGGACCGTGAAGCGTATCGGCGAGACCGTCGCAAGGATGCCCTGCTGCAGGAGCACGGTTATGTGGTGTTGAGGTTCTTAGCCGAAGATCTGGGCCTTGGACTGGATTCGATTCTCGACGAAATCCTGCGTGCACTTGCCCGAGCAGCCAAAATTTCATGAGAAGTAGGTGGTCAGTGCAGATGGCAAACCAAGTCGGCAATAGTCAAGTTCCCTCCGACCAGGAGGCGAGGTATTTCTCCTGCTCGGCGCTGAGATCGTCGATGCGGCAGCCCATGGATTGAAGCTTGAGCCGCGCGATTTCCCGATCGATTTCGGTGGGAACCGGAACCACGGCCTTGGGAAGGTTCCTGTAGTTCTTGCTCAGGTATTCCGCCGATAGCGCCTGATTGGCGAAACTCATATCCATGACCGAGGCGGGGTGGCCTTCGGCGCTTGAGAGGTTGATCAATCGGCCCTCTCCCAGCAGAAAGATCTTGCGCCCGTCCTTCAGATTGTACTGTTCCACGAACTCGCGGGCGGTTTCCCGGCCGCTGCTGAGCGATTCCAGCGCCGGGATGTCGATCTCGACGTTGAAGTGACCCGAGTTGCAAACCACGGCCCCGTCCTTCATCTTCTGGAAGTGGGAGCCCGCGATGACCGTCTTGTTTCCGGTGACCGTGATGAAGATATCGCCGATTTCGGCTGCCTGCAGCATGGGCATCACTTGAAAGCCGTCCATGACGGCTTCCAGGGCTCGGGTGGGATCGACTTCGGTCACGATCACCTGGGCCCCCATTCCCCTGGCCCGACTGGCCACTCCGCGTCCGCACCATCCATATCCGGCCACCACCACGTTGAGTCCCGCCAGCAACAGGTTGGTGGCGCGAATGATCCCGTCCAGGGTGGACTGCCCGGTGCCGTAACGATTGTCGAAGAGATGCTTGGTGTCGGCGTCGTTCACCGAGATGATGGGAAACTCCAGGACGCCGTCGGCGGCCATGCTGCGCAAGCGAATGACACCCGTGGTGGTCTCCTCGGTCCCTCCGATGATCTCGGGCAGGAGTTCCCGGCGGTCTGCGTGAATGGTCGAGACCAGGTCGGCGCCGTCGTCCATGGTGATCCGGGGGCGTCGATCCAGGGCGGCGGTGATGTGGGAGTAGTAGGTCGGGTTGTCCTCGCCCTTGATGGCATAGACCGCGATTCCGTGGTGTTCCACCAAGGAGGCGGCCACGTCATCCTGGGTGCTCAGCGGATTTGAGGCGCACAGGGTGACATCGGCTCCGCCGTCCTGCAGGGCGATGACCAGGTTGGCGGTTTCGGTGGTGACGTGCAGACAGGCTGAGACAGGAATGCCTTTGAGGGGTTGTTCCTTGAGAAAGCGGCGGCGAATCTGCTGGACCACCGGCATGGACCGGCCGGCCCAATCGATCCGCTTTCGGCCGGTTTCAGCCAAAGCCGGATCCTTGATGTCGCACTCGGGAGCATTGGACATAAGAGTTGTATCTCCTTAGAAAGAAAAGAAATCACTGCATGGCGGGGGCACCCTAGCACATTGCCTTCGGTAGGGTCAAATGGGGAGGGACCAATGACAAGGCTTGAATTGCGGCACAACTGACCGGTCTCGCTCAGAGCGGGCTTGCCGATCCCGTCGGGCGCCGGTCATTCGACCAGTTCCAGGATTCCCGCGGCGCCCATTCCGCCGCCGATGCACAGGGTGACCATTCCGAACTGAACCCCTCGCCGCCGCATCTCGCCAAGCAGGGTCGCCGTCAGTTTGGCGCCGGTGCAACCCAGCGGGTGGCCCAGGGCGATCGCTCCCCCGTTGACGTTGACCCGGTCCGGATCCAGGCCGGATTGGCGGATGACCGCCAGCGCTTGAGCCGCGAATGCTTCATTCAATTCAATCAGGCCGATCTGAGAGAGCTCGAGACCCGCCTGCTTCAGAGCCTTGGGAATGGCCTGGACGGGGCCGAGACCCATCTCCTCGGGCGGCACCCCGGCAGTGGCGAAGGAGAGGAACCGTCCCAGGATCGTCCAACCTCGATCCCTGGCCGTGTTCCGGGAGGCCAGCACCACGGCGGCAGCGCCGTCACTCATGGGCGAGGAGTTTCCGGCGGTGATGGAACCGCTGGCGTGGAAGGCCGGCTTGAGCTGAGCCAGTGCCGGCAGGCTCGTGTCCTTGCGCGGACCTTCGTCCCGGTCAAAACGGGTGGGGCCTGTTCCCTTCTCTGCCTGTCCATTGCCATCGCCGCCGAGAGAATCCGGTGCGGCTCGGCCGAGGCCGTTCGGGGTCAGCTCCAGCGGCACGATCTCATCCCGAAAGCGTCCCTCCTCCATGGCCTGGATCGCTTTGCGATGGCTCCGGAGGGCAAAGCGGTCCTGTTGCTCGCGGCCGATCTCGTACTTGCGAGCCAGGTTTTCGGCGGTCATTCCCATGTTGAGGTAGACATCCGGATAGGAATCCGCCAGATCGGGGTTGGGCGAGAAATGGTGCCCGGCCCTGGGGATCAGGCTCATGCTTTCCGTTCCTCCAGCCAGGATGACCTCGGCCGAGCCGCACCGGATTCTTTCGGCGGCGAAGGCAATGGACTGCAGTCCCGAGGCGCAGAAGCGGTTGACGGTGACAGCGGAGACCGAAACCGGCAGACCGGCCCTCAAGCCGGCGATGCGGGCCACGTTCATTCCCTGCTCCGCCTCCGGCATGGCGCACCCCAGGATGACGTCTTCGATTTCCCCGGTCTTCAACCCGGGGACGCGCCGGACGGCTTCCGAGATGGCGACGGCAGCCAGGTCGTCGGGGCGGGTATGTCTCAGGGCTCCCTTCTTGGCTTTCCCGACGGGAGTCCTGGCGGCGCTGACGATCACAGCCTCTTTCATGGGTCTCTTTCCGGTGGTTCCAATCAGTTCCGCAGCGGCTTGCCTCGCTGCAGCATGGTTTGGATCCTGTCCTGGGACTTGCGTTCTCCACAGAGACTGAGAAAGGTCTCTCTCTCCAGATCCAAAAAATGCTGTTCGTTGACGTCCCGCGGGCTGCTGCAGTCACCCCCGCAGAGAACAAGAGCCAATTTGCTGCCCAGATGATAGTCGTAGGGGCTGATGTAGGCTCCCCGCAGCAACTGGTGCATGGCGATCTTGAGAGTGGATAGTGCCGGCCGGCCCAGCGCGGGCACCGCCAGCGGTGGATCGGGTTGCTGAAAGCCTTGCCGGACGAGTGTCACAACCCTCTGCTTGGCGTCGGCAATCAGGCGGTCGGGGTTCATGGTGATGGCATCGCTGGGCCGAATGAAGCCCAGAGACCGGGCCTCGGCACCGCTGCCGGACACCTTTGCCTCGGCGATGGTCTCGAAGGATGTGCGCAGGCACGGAAACAGCTCCTGGTCCGGCCGGGACCTCTCCAGGCTCCGCAACACCATTTCCTTGGTGCCTCCCGCTGCCGGAATCAGGCCCACTGCCAACTCGACCAGTCCCATGTAAGTCTCGGCCGAGGCCTGCACGGCCGAGGCGTGCAAGGCGACTTCGCAACCCCCTCCCAAGGTGAGCCCGAACGGAGCGACGACTACCGGACAAGGAGAATACTTGATCTCCATGTTGGCTGTTTGAAACAGCCGAATCATGCTGTCGATCTCCTCCCACTTCCGTTCCCGAGCCTTGCGCAGGATTTGCACCAGGTCGGCTCCGGCGGAAAACTGGGCGCCCTGATTGCCGATTACCATCCCGGAGAATTCGGATCGCGCCAGTTGAAGCGCTTCTCGGATCATGCGGAGGGTGTCGTCCCCGATGGTGTTCATCTTGGCGTGGAACTCCAGGCAGAGGACACCGTCGCCAAGGTCGATCAAGCTGGCCCGGGGATTCTTGCGGACGACTCCTCCCTTTTGCTCCCTGAGTGAGGACAGAAGGACCATTCCGTCGGGAACACCGACGGGGAGATAGTCCCGGGAGGGACAATCGAAGTAGGAGACGATTCCCCGGCGGCGCCGGTAAAAGCGCTTGCCGGGGGTGTCCAGTACCATCCGCGCCAACTCCGGCACTTTTCTTCCCTCGGACTCCAGGCGCGCCGCCACGGTTTCGACACCCAGAGCATCCCAGGTCTCAAAGGGGCCCATGTCCCAATTGAAGCCCCACTTCATGGCGTTGTCGATGGTGAGGATATCGTCTGAAATCTCCGGGATTCGATTGGCGGCGTAAACCATCTCTCCGCTGAGCGCTTTCCAGACCAGTTGTCCTGCCGGGTCGTCGGATCGAATCAACGCCCTCAACCTTTCGGAGGTATCCGGGATGGCCTTGGCTACCGCCAGCGAGGGATACTCGGCCTTGCGACGGGAGCGATACTCCAGGGATTCAAGATCCAGCGCCAGGATTTCCCCGCTCGGCATCTTTCGATAAAATCCGCTGCCACTCTTGGCTCCCAGCCAGTTTCGCTCAATCATTCGCCGGATGACTTCAGGGATCTCGAAGAGTTGGTGATGCTCATCGCCGGGCGCGCTTTCAAAGAGGGTGGCGGTGACCCGTGCGAAGGTGTCGAGGCCAACGATGTCCAGGGTGCGGAAAGTGGCGCTCTTGGGGCGCCCGATCAGCCTGCCGGTCAGCAGGTCGATGTCGTCCACCCCGTAACTCTCCTCCAACACCATGCGAAGGAGTTGCTGGAGGGCAAAGGCCCCCACCCGGTTGGCCACGAAGTTGGGAGTGTCCTTGGCCAACACGATGCCCTTGCCCAGGCGATAGTGGCCGAGATGAGTGATGGTTTGGACCACCGATTCCAGGGTTTCCGGGGTGGGAATCAGTTCCAGTAGCTTGAGGTAGCGAGGCGGATTGAAGAAATGGGTTCCCAGCCAGTGTTGCCGAAAGTCATCGCTCAGCCCTTCGGCCAGGCGGTTGACTGAGATCCCGGAGGTGTTGGAGCTGACAATCGATCCTGGCCGGCGGATCCCATCGAGGTCCTTGAGCAGGCGGGCTTTGATGTCGAAGTCTTCCGAGACGGCTTCGATGATCCAGTCCACCTCCCCCAGCCAGGAACGGTGGTCCTGCAAATTGCCAAGTTGAATGCGACGGGCGTCCTCCGGAAGAAAGAAAGCCGGAGGTTTGGTTCGTTCCGCCCTGCGCAGCCCCTGTTGCACCAGCCGCTGCCGAAACCGGGGGTCGGAAGCTGAGCATTCCCCGGATTCCTTTTCGGAAGTCGGATCTGAAGGAGGGATGTCCAGCAGACAGACCGAAAAGCGGGCGTTGACCAGGTGGGCGGCAATGGCCGCGCCCATCACCCCCGCACCGACCACGCCCACCCGTTCAATCCTTTGTTTCATAGGGCGTGGTTGTTACCTACTCCGGTTTGGATGGGCTCTCCGCGTAGAGGGCTTCAATCTCATTCTTAAATCTCTTCTCGACAATTCGACGTTTAACTTTCAGTGTAGGAGTCAGTTCCCCGTCCTCGATGGTGAAGTCCTTTTCTACGGGAACGACTTTTTTCACCGTTTCGAAAGAGGCCAATCCGGCAGTTGATTTTTCGACTGCGTTCATGAGGAATTCTTGAATGGGCGGGCTTTGGAGCAGGTCGCCGTAGCTCTCAAAGGAGAGTCCCTGTTCACGCGCGTGGTCGGTGATCGTCTCCGGGTTGGGGACCACCAGGGCGCACAGGTAGGGGCGCTTGTCTCCCAACACGACCGCATTGAGCAGCACCGGGCTGGCTTTGAGGAGCCTCTCGATCGGCTGGGGGGCGACGTTTTTCCCGCCGGCTGTGACAATCAGGTCCTT
The DNA here is from genome assembly GCA_965207735.1 of Candidatus Versatilivorator sp. Classification (GTDB taxonomy): domain Bacteria; phylum Acidobacteriota; class Terriglobia; order Versatilivoradales; family Versatilivoraceae; genus Versatilivorator. The sequence goes on from OZ242296.1 coordinate 711,798, forward strand.
CTTGCGATCGGTGATCTTCAGGAATCCGTCCGGGTCCAGATGGCCGATGTCCCCGGTGTGGAACCACCCTTCCTTGATCACCTCTCGAGTTTCCTCGGGCCTGTTGTAATAGCCGAGCATCACTGACGGCCCCCGGGTCAGGACCTCGCCGTCTTCGGCGATTCTCGCTTCCAGACCGGGCAACGGCTGTCCCACCGTTCCGAACCTGAAGCGGTTCGGCAGGTTGACCGCGATCACCGGTGAGGTTTCAGTGAGGCCGTAGCCTTCCAGGATCAGGATCCCGGCGCTGAGGAAGAACTCGGCCAGGCTGGGGTCGAGGGGGGCGCCTCCCGAGATGAAGAATCGCAGCCGACCCCCAAGGCGCTGTTGCAGCTTGGCAAACACGATCTTGGAGGCGAGGAAGCGCTGGAAGGCCAGGCCGGGGGGCGGGGTGGTGCCCTGGAGAATGTGACGGGTATGGCGCTCCCCTACTCCGAAGGCCCAATCGCTCAGCGCGCGTTTCAGGCCGGTACTGAGTCGCCTGGATTCCATGACACGGTCGTGTAACTTCTCGAAGAATCTGGGGACGCAAGCCACCACCGTGGGTTGGACCTCCTGCATGTTGAGCGGTACCTTTTCGATGCTTTCGGCGTATGCGATGCTCACGCCGCAATTGAACATGAGGTAGTGCGCCACCCGTTCGAAAATATGGCTGAGCGGCAGCAGGGAAAGGACGCTGTCCCTGTGATCGAAGTCGAATCCCCGGCTGAGTTCCAGGACGTTGGCCACGATGTTGGCATGGGACAGCATGACTCCCTTGGGCGGCCCGGTAGTGCCGGAGGTGTAGATGATGGTGGCCACGTCTTGCGGACCGATTCCTTGACGGACCTTCAGATATGCGGCAGGGTCGCTCTGCGAAGCCTGTTCCCCCTCCTCCCGCAGGCTGTTGAAGCTCCGCAGGCTGTCGGATTCGGGTTCTTCCAGGTCCATGACCACCGTGGATTGGAGACTGGGTATCTTCGACTCGATTTCCCGGATCTTCTCCAGTTGTTCCGTGGTGGACAGGATGATGATCTTGACGCCGGCGTCGTTGAGAAGCCCCTCGATCTGGTTCGCGGGCAACGTCGGATAGACGGGAACGTTGATGGCGCCGGCGGAAAGAATGGAGATGTCCGAAACCAGCCATTCGGGCCTGTTTTCCGACAGGAGGGCGATACGGTCGCCGGCCTCCGCTCCCAGGTTCATCAATCCCGCGACCACGCCCTGGACTTGGCTTCGGACCTCCGCCGAAGACAGCGGGTGAAAGCGGCCCTCCCGCTTGACCATCAAAGCGTCAGGCCGGCTCTTGTGGGTTACGGCCTCCTCGAAGAGGTCGACAATCGTTTGTGGTGTCATGGGTTCCCTCGTGCGTTCCGGTTGGTGAAGTTGAGGACCATGCCCGGCTGTCTTTCCCAAGCTGGAATTTCGGTGATTATAGCAAACTCGGAAACCCTCCGGGCTGCAGGCTGGAACGGTCCCCCTTTGGCGGGATTCAGCTCGCTCTCGAGGCCTGTCGGAACGCCTCCGGAGCCACCAGCCGATTGGCTTGACGCCTCCTGGTGGGTGTGTTACTTTGCCACGCTTGATGCCTCCTTCCGAGACCGGCAGCCGATGACGTCCCCGCTGAAAAAGACTTCCCTGCACGCGTTGCATCGAAGGTTGGGATCCAGGATGGGCGCATTTGGCGGCTGGGAAATGCCCATCGAATACACGGGAATCGTGGGGGAGCATCTGGCCGTGCGGACCAGGGTGGGTCTGTTCGACGTCAGCCATATGGGAGAGATCGAGATCGATGGACCCGGCAGCCTGGCTCTGGTGCAGCAGGTCGCCTGCAACGATGCCGGACGTCTCCAGCTCGGTCAGATCCAATACTCCGCCTTGCTCACCGAGCGGGGGACGTTTGTGGATGACATTCTGGTCCATCGGCTGGAAGAGAGCCGCTTTCTCCTTTGCGTCAATGCCGGCAACACGGGCAACGATTATCGCCACATATGCCGTCAAAACCGATTCGGGGCCCGGGTTACCGACGCCAGCGATCACTATGCGCAGTTGGCCATTCAAGGTCCCGAGGCCGCGCCAGTCCTCCAGTCCCTGGTCGATCTGGACCTGTCTGAAATCGGCTACTACCGTTTTCGACCCGGGCGGGTCCAGGACGTTCGGGGGCTCATCGCGCGGACCGGCTACACGGGGGAAGATGGCTTTGAGATCTATTTTCCGCCCACCGCCGCCGAGGCCGTGTGGGAGGGTCTGAGCCGAGCGGGACGATCGCGGGAGTTGCTTCCGGCAGGACTGGGAGCACGCAATACCCTGCGCCTGGAGGCCAAAATGGCTCTCTACGGTCACGAGATCGATGGAGAGACAACGCCCTGGGAAGCGGGATTGGGGTGGATGGTTCGCATGGACAAACCCGACTTCACGGGAAAGGCCGCCCTGGCCGCCCAACTGGAGGCGGGAGTGCAAAGAAAGCTGGTTGGTTTCGAGATGCGCGGGCCGGGAATCGGCCGGGACGGATATGACGTGCTTCGAAACGGCCGGAGGATCGGTTGGGTCACCAGCGGCAGCCCTGCTCCTTTTCTCAAGAAAAACATCGGACTTGCCTATGTGAACGCGGGTGAAGCCTTCCTGGGAAACCGGCTCGATATTCAGGTCAGAAAACGCCTGGTGCCCGCCGAAGTCGTGAAGACCCCGTTCTATCGGAGAGAGAGGCGTCGGCCTGTCGGCCCTCGTCCAAACCCGGAGACCCCCCATGAGGCTTCCTGAGGACTGTCGTTACAGCAAACAGCACGAATGGATTCGAGTCGACGGAGATGGCGGGACGGTAGGCATCACCGATCACGCCCAGAAGGAGTTGGGGGACGTTGTTTTCGTAGAGTTGCCCGAGATCGGCCAGGTCTGCGCCGCCGACGAGGTTCTGGCCAACGTGGAATCCGTGAAGGCCGTATCCGAGGTCTACGCTCCGGTGGCGGGAGAGGTGACGGCCGTCAATTCGGCCTTGGTTTCCTCTCCCGAACTGGTCAACCAGGACCCCCATGGAGAAGCCTGGTTTGTCAGGATCAAGTTGGTCGACTCCAGCGGTCTCGACAATCTTCTTACCGCCGACCAATACCGAAAATATGTCGAGGAGGAGTCGGCTGGTTAGATGAGATTTCTTTCGACCTCTTCCGAGCAGCAGGCCCTCATGCTGAAGGTCCTGGGACTGCATTCGGTGGAGGACCTGCTTACCTCCATCCCGGAGGCCATTCGTCTCCGCTCCCCGCTCGATCTTCCTCCCGCCCTGAGCGAACCCGAACTGCTGGCTCGATTTGGAGAGCTGGAAGCCGGAAACGCCCCCGGAATTCTTTCCTTTCTGGGAGCCGGGGTGAATCAGCATTTCATTCCCCTGGTGATCGACAGTCTCTGTTCCCGGGGGGAGTTTTTGACTTCCTACACACCCTACCAGGCAGAGATCAGCCAAGGGACCTTGCAGGCCGTCTTTGAGTATCAAACCTTCATTTGCCAACTCACCGGAATGGATATCTCCAACGCTTCCATGTACGACGGGAGCACGGCCCTGGCGGAGGCGGTCCTGATGGCCAGGCGAATCTCGCGTCGAAGGCGAATCCTGATGGCCAGAACGGTCCATCCCGAATACCGGGCGGTGGTGGACACGGTTACCCGCCATCAGGACTTGACCATTCAAGCGGTCGAATATGGGGAAGACGGACGCATCGATCCGGCGGAGCTGGAGACCCGCCTGGGTGAGGACGTGGCTGCACTGGTGGTCCAGTCGCCGAATTTTCTGGGAAACCTGGAGTCCCTGGACATCCTTGCGGATCGGTGTCGGCAACTGGGGGTGCTGCTGGTGGTCAACGTCGCGGAGTTGCTCTCGCTGGGAATCGTGCGGTCTCCGGGCTCGGTCGGGGCCGACATTGTGTGCGGCGAAGCTCAGTCACTGGGGGTTTCAACCGGTTACGGCGGCCCTCACGTGGGTTTTCTCGCAACTCGAGAGAAGTTTGTCCGGAATTTGCCGGGCCGCCTGGTGGGACAGACCGTGGACAGGCACGGACAACGAGGTTACGTGTTGACGCTTGCGACCCGGGAACAGCACATTCGGCGAGAAAAGGCCACCTCCAACATCTGCACCAACCAGAACCTGACCGCACTGATGGTGACCCTGTTCTGTTCCCTGCTGGGCAAGACGGGAATCCGGGAGCTGGCCATCCAGAATGTCGCCAAGGTCCAATACGGGCTTGCCGCCCTGAGAAAGCGCGGTATCGAAATTCTGTTCGAGGGTCCTCGATTCAATGAGTTCGTATTGCGGTTGAACCGCCCTTATGAAGAGGCGGCCGAAAGATTCCATGCCGCCGGCGTGGTCCCCGGTCTGCCGCTGAGGGGGTATGAACCTCGGCTGGAGAACGCGCTGCTGGTTTCGATTACGGAAACAAAGAGCAGACAGGATATCGATCGGCTGGTGGAATTGGTCAAGGCCGCGGCCTGATGCCGGTCCATCGCGCCGATCCTTGCCTCCGAATGAGCACCCACCCATGAAACACGACAGAACCGACAGGCACCTCAACCTGAAGGAGGGGCTGATTTTCGAGCGCAGCTCCGCGGGTCGCAAGGGCTATGACCTGCCTCGGCTGGACGTTCCTCAGGCAGACCTCGGCGCCGCGTTGGGAACCGACAATCTGAGGGAACCGATCCCCGGTTTCCCGGAGGTCAGCGAGGTGGATGTGGTGCGGCACTTCACCCGCCTTTCCAGTTGGAATTACAGCATCGATGCCGGCATGTACCCCCTGGGTTCCTGCACCATGAAGTACAATCCGCGCCTCAACGAGCGGGTAGCGCGGATGGAAGGGCTGGCGACGGCCCATCCTCTGACTCCGGAGTCGCTTGTGCAGGGCAGTCTGGAAATTCTCGGGCAGTTGGCGGATTGCCTGGCTGAGATCAGTGGCATGGACGCGGTCAGTCTGCAACCGCCTGCCGGCGCCAGCGGAGAGTTGACCGGCATCCTGATGATCCGCGCCTGTTTGAGCTCACGAGGCAATCCCCGGAGACGGGTTTTGATCCCGGACTCCGCCCACGGAACCAACCCCGCCAGCGCGGTCATTGCCGGCTACGAGGTTCAATCCTTGAAATCGGACAACCGTGGATGCATCGATCTCGACGGGCTGGACCGGGCCATGAACGATGAGGTCGCGGCCCTGATGTTGACCAACCCCAACACGCTGGGAATCTTCGAGCAGGACATCGTGAGCATTGCCCGGATCGTGCACGAACGGGGAGGGCTGGTCTACATGGATGGAGCCAACCTCAACGCCCTGATGGGAATTACACGTCCGGGGAACTTTGGAGCCGATGTCCTCCACATCAATCTGCACAAGACCTTCTCCACGCCTCACGGAGGCGGCGGGCCGGGCGCCGGCCCGGTGGCGGTAAAACAGGTGCTGGAACCCTTTCTGCCCGCCCCGACCGTGGAGCGGCGCGATGACGGGCGTTACACTCTTGATCATGACCGTCCGCGCTCCATCGGCAGGGTCAAGGCTTTCTACGGAAACTTCCTGACTCTGGTGCGCGCACTGGCCTATATCCTGGCCAACGGGGCCGAAGGACTCAGGGAGGCCAGCCAGGTGGCGATTTTGCATGCCAACTACATCAAGCACCATTTGCGGGATGTTTACGAGCTGCCCTATGACGAACCCATCCTTCACGAAGTGGTGTTTTCAAGCAAGCGGCAGACCCGGAACAACATTACGGTGATGGACCTCGCCAAACGCCTGATGGATTATGGCTTCCACCCCCCCACCGTTGCTTTTCCCCTGGTGGTTCAGGGGGCCCTCATGATCGAGCCGACCGAAACCGAGAGCCGGCAGGAGTTGGATCAGTTTATCCAGGCCATGAGATGTATTGCCGAGGAGGCCGATACCGATCCTGACCTTCTCAGACAGGCGCCCCATTCCACCCGAGTCAGCCGTCTGGATGAGGTTCAGGCTGCCCGCCGGCCGGTATTGAGGTGGCTGCCGGAGGAGACAGGAGGCCAGGAGTCTTGAGTCGAAACAGCTGAATTTCGGATTGTAGATTTCTGATTGTCGATTGGTGAATCACGACAACCGACTGTAACGCGATTCCAACATGCAATCTAAAATCATCAATCCACAATTCATGTCCTGTTGGTTCGAGGTGCAACCGAGCTAGATTATCCTTGACAACCGTCGAGGGTCCTCATTATAAAGGATGTGGCTTGGCACTCGATGAATGGGAGTGCTAATAACCACGCCTAACTTGCTTATAAATAAGGAGAACACTCTATGAGTCTTAGACCCCTGCAGGATCGAATCCTAGTCCAGCGCACGGAGGCGGAGGAGACGGTCGGAGGTGGCCTGATCATTCCCGATACAGCCAAGGAGAAGCCACAGGAAGGCATCGTCAAGGCCGCGGGCAATGGCAAGGTTCTCGAGAACGGCAAGAGATTGGAAATGACACTGAAGTCCGGAGACCGCATCCTGTTCGGCAAGTATTCCGGCTCCGAGGTGACACTGGATGGCGAGGAGTACCTCATCATGAAGGAAGAGGATGTCCTGGCTGTCCTGGAATCCGAGTGAGGCCGGCTGTACCGGCAGTAGCGTGAAGGCTTTGGCTTTAGATTTCGGGCCTGCGGGCCCGTTTGGATGATCAGTAAGGAGAATATTCATGGCTAAACAGATTGTTTCCGGGGAAGATTCCCGACAGGCGGTCCTCCGCGGAGTGAACCAGTTGGCGGACGCAGTGAAGATTACTTTGGGACCTAGAGGACGCAATGTGGTTCTGGACAAGAAGTTCGGATCCCCGACCATCACCAAGGATGGCGTGACCGTGGCCAAGGAAATTGAGCTGGAGGATGCTCTGGAAAATATGGGTGCGCAAATGGTCCGGGAGGTGGCTTCAAAGACCAGCGACGTGGCTGGTGACGGGACCACCACGGCCACGGTGCTGGCACAGGCCATCTTGCGTGAAGGGATCAAGACGGTTGCGGCCGGCGCCAATCCCATGGCTTTGAAACGCGGCATCGACCGGGCCGTGGAGAGCGCGGTTCAGGAGATCGGGAAGTTATCCAAGCCGGTAATGGGTGAGATGATTGCCCAGGTCGGCTCCATCTCGGCCAACGGCGACGCCGAGATCGGAGCCATTATTGCCGAAGCCATGAACAAGGTCGGCAAGGATGGCGTGATTACCGTCGAGGAAGCCAAGTCCATGGACACCTCCCTGGAGATCGTGGAAGGGATGCAGTTCGATCGAGGATATCTCTCCCCCTACTTCGTTACCGACTCCGATCGCATGGAGTGTGTGCTGGAAGACGTCTTCCTGCTGATTCACGAGAAGAAGATCTCCAACATGAAGGATCTGCTGCCCATTCTCGAGCAGGTCGCCAAAGTGGGCCGGCCCTTCATGATCATCGCCGAGGAAGTCGAGGGGGAGGCGTTGGCCACTCTGGTGGTCAACAAGCTCCGGGGGACCCTGAATGGCGCTGCCGTGAAGGCTCCCGGCTTCGGCGACCGCCGCAAGGCCATGCTGGAAGACATCGCCATCCTGACCGGAGGCAAGGCCATCACCGAAGATCTCGGACTCAAGCTGGAGAATCTCCGCCTCGAGGACCTTGGACGAGCCAAGCGAATTGTGATCGACAAGGACAACACCACCATCGTGGAAGGTGCGGGACAGTCCGGGGAAATCGAAGGGCGGGTGCGACAGATTCGTGCCCAGATCGAGGAGACCACCTCTGACTATGATCGCGAAAAGCTGCAGGAACGGTTGGCCAAGCTGGTGGGCGGCGTGGCCGTGATCAGGGTGGGGGCCGCCACCGAGACCGAGCTCAAGGAAAAGAAGGCTCGCGTGGAGGACGCCATGCATGCCACCCGGGCTGCGGTAGAGGAAGGGATTGTTCCGGGTGGAGGAGTCACTTTCCTGAGGGGGATTCCGGCTCTGAAAGAGCTCGAGCTCGAGGACGATGAACAGATCGGCGTCAAGATTGTGGTCAGAGCCCTTGAGGAACCCCTTCGACAGATCGCCGCCAACGCCGGAATCGAGGGAGCGGTGATCGTCGAGAGCGTGAAAGCCGGTGACCAGGACAGCTACGGGCTCAACGCGGCAACCGGGGATCTAGAGGACCTGACGGCTGCCGGCATTATCGATCCGGCCAAGGTGACCCGAACCGCTCTGCAGAACGCCGCCTCGGTGGCCGGTCTGCTCTTGACCACCGAGGCTCTGGTCTCCGAGCTTCCGGAGGAGAAAAAGCCGGAGCCACCCATGCCGCACGGCCACGGGGACATGTACTGAGCACCCATTTTCCATGAGAGGCGGTCGCGCCGGGCCTGCCGGGGGGACCGCCTCTTCTTCCCTTCACTCTCGACATCCCAACCCACCTCCCTGCCCTTTTCTCATGAGGTCCTTCACCGGAGCGCGACGGACGGTGACATTGACCGTTCTGGCCAGTCTGGGACTGCTGTTGATCCCTTTCTGCGGCATGGCCTTTGGGTGCGGCTGTACCTGGCTTTGGGATGGAGCCGCCGCTCACTGCAACGTGTTCCGGCCCGGACCTCCCGATTGTCCCTGGTGCGCCCATGGAGCCGTGGCGGGCACGGTAGCCACCTTGGGAATCGGCGGCTGCCAACTGCTACTGGCGTTTCTGACCTTGAAAAGAACCGGCCGAACCCTTCCGGCCTGTGTGGTCGGGGTGTCAACCCTGGTTCCAGCCGCAGTGTTCTTCGCCTGGCTGACACGGCTTTTGGGGCTGTAGTCCAAGGGAGTCGGTTGTTTCAGACAAGCCGGGCCCCCGCCCCCACGACGGGCGGATCATACAAGAGTGAAACAATGAGTCTTCATGGCCCGTCGGGAACAAGGGCCCTGTCGTGCCGAACCGGTTTTCTACTGATTGAACATGGATGCACAGGATAAACAGGATAAACAGCACGAGAGTCTGTGCCACAGAAGCAGACCCGCTTGATGATCGGGTGGGTGTTGAAAGTGATCCAAGAGCCCGGGAGCGGGTTTTGGGAAATCCGTGTTGGAACAGAGGCGATGGTTGAACTCAAGACGGTGGAAACTCTCACCCAATAATCCTGTCCATCCTGTGCATCCATGTAAATTAGCCGTCTGACTATGCTTGACTTTGAACGGATGTTCCGCCACCCGGCACAAGGCGTTGTTTCAAATAAACATCAGAGCCCTTTGCAAAATTCACGAGCGGGACCTTTGCCGGGAATGGCCACAAAAGGCACAAAAACACAAAAAGAACCATCGGATGGGCAAGTCTCGAAATCAAGAAACTCGTTTTGTGCCTTTTGTGCTTTTTGTGGTTTCTGTTGTCTCTTGTGCTTATCGTGGTGAATGCTGGAGCCTGCAGCACATCATCCTTGCCGCCTCAATGTCATTCCCGATTGCGATATTTGCAAAAGGCTCATCCTTGCGTCGGCTTGTGCTTCACTTGGGCTCACCGGCATTTGCTGCCGCCGCCTACGCGGCTCGACACCCATAGGCGACGTTTCCCTGGGCTGACGCCCACGGCTAAGTGCTGCCGCGGCTTCGCCGCTCTCAAGGAAGCCGGCTAAAGCAGCATATTCTCAGGCAAGTCCGGCCCCCGCCCTGGTGTGCGGATCATACATAGAGTGAAACAATCGGAAATCGACCAACCCTTCACGACCTTGGTACCCCGTCGCGGTCAACCTCAGCGCCTTAGTGCCCCTTCGTCGTTCTTCGTGCCCCTTCGTGGATTTCTTTTTTCTTTTGTCTTTTTTCGTTTGTATCAGACAAGTCCGGTTCCACCCTGCCGATGATTCGACGAACACGATCGATTGTTGTCCGTCAGCACGTTCCCGGTGAGGAATGCGGGCTCCCGCGTTGTGTTATGATTCGCTGAAGTTTCTGGACGCTGATTAGCCAGAGTTTGACCCCTTCGAGGTGGAACAGCCGTCATGGCGACTCTTCTGGATGAGTTTCTTGTTGGAGAGCTGGAATCGTTAAGAAGCAGGAAGCTCTACCGGGCTCTCAAGGTTCTCGAAGGACAACAACTGCCACAGGCTGAGTTCGATGGGCGGTCGGTGGTGAACCTTTCCTCCAACAACTACCTCGGACTGAACACCCATCCCCGCCTGGTTGAAGCCTCACAGCGAGCCCTTCGGCAGTTCGGTGTGGGGTCGGGTGCGGTGAGGACCATCGCCGGGACCATGCGGATTCACATGGAGTTGGAAGAGAAGATAGCCCGGTTCAAGCACACTGAGGCCAGCGTCGTCTTTCAATCGGGCTTCACCGCCAACGCCGGCACGGTGTCTTCGATTCTGGGCAAGGGGGACCTGATCATCTCGGACGAGCTCAACCACGCCAGCATCATCGATGGTTGCCGGCTGTCCCGCGCACAGATTCGGGTATTTCCCCACAAGAATACCCGGGCGCTGGAGGATATTCTGGCCGAGGTTCAAACGCTGCCCGGCAGGAAACTGGTGGTCACCGACGGCGTATTCTCAATGGATGGCGATGTGGCGCCGCTTCCCCAAATCGTGGAATTGGCGGAAACCTACGGCGCCATGATGATGGTGGACGATGCCCACGCCAGCGGGGTCATGGGCACATGCGGGCGCGGCACGGTGGACCACTTCGGACTGCACGGACGAGTGGATATTCAGGTGGGGACGCTTTCCAAAGCCGTGGGGGCTCTGGGCGGATACGTCTGCGGGAGCCGCGCTTTGATTGAATACCTGTATCATCGCGCCCGGCCCTTTCTTTTTTCCACCTCTCATCCTCCGGCGGTAGCGGCCTCCTGCCTGGCGGCCTTCGAGGTCCTGGAAGAGGAGCCCGCCTTGATCGAACGCTTGTGGCAAAACACGCGCTTGTTCAAGGACGGCTTGAGCCGCCTGGGATTCGACACCGGCGCCAGCGAAACACCCATTACTCCGATCATCGTCGGCCAGGGAGAACTGGCAATGAAATTTTCCGACCAGCTCTTCGAGGAGGGTGTGTTCGCTCAGGGCATTGGATATCCGACCGTACCGGAGGAAAAGTCTCGCATTCGCACCATTGTGACCGCCACCCATACCCGGGAACAGCTGGAGTTCGCCCTGGAGACTCTCGCCAGAGTCGGCCGCCGGCTGGAGATCATTCCGGCGTAACGGAGGCAAGCCCGCATTTCTCACAGGAGGGCGCACCCCGTGTAACCGAAAACCGTCCAATTGCACCAACAAGTTGTTGAAAACAAACGGTGGCTCCACGATTCATCCAGCGACCCGGCGAGAAGTGCGGGCTATGCTGCTTCCCCGCCCTCCTTTGACCCCATTGACGACTCCTGACCGGTCGATACCCGGGAAGAAAGGAATGCCATGAAAGAGTTCAATCCCCCGAAGCGCATCCTGATGGGCCCTGGTCCCAGCGACGCCGACCCCCGTGTGCTTCGTGCGCTGTCCGCCCCGCTGGTGGGTCATTTGGACCCCGCATTCCTGGGAGTTATGGATGAGATCCAGCAGTTGCTGCGGGCGGTTTTCGAGACCGGCAATCGCTTGACGATTCCCATTTCCGCCACCGGCAGCGCCGGAATGGAGGCCGCCTTCGTGAACCTGGTCGAGCCGGGCGACGGGGTGGTGGTGTGTGTGAACGGAGTCTTCGGTGAGCGGATGAGCGATATCGTCACCCGCTGCGGAGGCAAGCTGACTCGGGTGGAAGCCGAATGGGGCCGCGGCCTTGACATGGAGGAAGTCCGGCAAACCTTGCAACGAACCCGCCCCAGGATCCTGGCGGCTGTGCAGGCGGAAACCTCTACCGGAGTATTGACCCCGCCAGCCAAGCTGAGAGAGGTGTTGAACGAATTCCCTGATACCCTGCTGCTGCTGGACTGTGTCACCTCACTGGGCGGTCATCCCGTGGAAATCGATCGACATGGGGTCGATTTCGCCTACAGTGGCACCCAGAAGTGCTTGAGCTGTCCCCCGGGCTTGGCTCCCATTACGGTCTCGGACCGGGGCGTGAAAAGGATTCGACAGAGAAAAACCAAGGTGCAGAGTTGGTATCTGGATCTGACCATGGTTGAAAAGTACTGGGGTTCAGACCGGACCTATCACCACACGGCCCCGATTTCCATGAACTATGCGCTACGGGAGTCCCTGCGCCTGGTCGTCGAGGAAGGGCTCCGGAACCGCTTTGATCGCCATCGCTTGAATCATCAAGCCCTGGTAGCCGGGGTGGAAGCCATGGGGTTGGAGATGCTGGTCCGACCGGAAGACCGTCTATGGGTCTTGAATACCGTCCGGGTGCCCGATGGAGTTTCGGATGCCGCCGTGCGCTCCCGGCTGCTGAGCGATTTCGGTATCGAGATCGGTGGTGGGTTGGGGCCGCTGAAGGACAGGGTCTGGCGGGTGGGGTTGATGGGTACCTCTTCCCATCCGAACAACGTGCTGATGTTGCTGAATGCCCTGGAGCGCATTCTCAGACAGGAAGGGATCCGGCTGGCCCCGGGCAGCGGTGTGGAGGCTGCTTCGGCGGTCTTCGACCGGCAGGAACCCCCGGTTTGAGAGCGGATCGCCCCGCGGGCTTTATCCAGGTCAATCGCCGGCCGGTCCGCGGTGAGTCAGCCTGCCGAAAACACCCGGGTCCAATTCAGGACGCCGACGGGACTCTCCCACTTCCCAGACCGTCAGGTAGACCAGTTTCAGGATGCTCTCCAGCTTGCTGAAGTTGATCTTGTCTGCCGTATCGGTGGCTCGATGGTAGTCGGGATGAAAGCCGGTGAACAGGAATAGCGCAGGAATTCCCCGCTTCAGGAAGGGCCAGTGGTCGCTGCGGCGCATCAAGTCCATGGACTTGGGTTCCGAGGGAAATCTCAGATCCAGGCCGGTCTTGGCGTTGCTGCGCTCGACGAAGTCCCGCAGCATGGGTGCAACCGATGCTCCGAAGATGTTGAGCGAGTTTCGGTTGTCCTTTTCTCTTTGGCCGGGGAGGTCACCGACGAGATTGGCCCCGTGCTGGGCATTCCGGCCGATCATGTCCATCTGGAACATGGCCACCGTCTGTTGGAGCGGCACCGGAGGGCGCCTGACGTAGTCTCGAGAGCCCAGCAGTCCGATTTCTTCCGCGCCCCAAGCCGCCAGCAGAATGCTTCTCCCGGGTTTGGCCGGGTTTCTTAGAAAGGCTTCCGAAAGTTCTAGTAGCGCCGTAGTGCCGGAAGCGTTGTCGTCGGCTCCCCAAAAGATCCGGCCCTCCTTGTCGACACCCATGTGATCGTGATGGGCTCCCAGGATGATGAACTCGTCCTTGAGAACGGGGTCCGATCCCGGAATATGCCCCACCACGTTGTACCCCTGGAATCGCCGCCTTCTGTAAGAGACCTGGATTCGCACTTGTCCCTGGAGAGAAAAGCTCCGCGGGTGTCCCGTCTCATCGATCCGGTCCTGTAGCTGCCCGAGGGACCTGGACGGGTTTTCGGGTCCGTCCCCTTGACGCAGAAGTCGTTCTCCGGCCGAGAAAGTCATCCTCACCACCGGAATGGAGAGGGCATCCAGCCGGTCCGACAGGTAGGCCCTGGCGTGGCGAAAGTTGGAACTCAGAGAAGGAAGTTCCTCTCCCCGGGCCTGAATGAGCACAACGCCGCACGCCCCCCGGGCCGCGGCCCCAAGGGACTTCTCCACGGGGTCGGAGTAGTCGGTCGGTCCAACCTGGCGAAAGGCAATGTCGGGAGGCACCCCGCTGAGCATGATCGCGACCTTGTCCTGAAGTTCGATTCCTTGGAAATCGTCATAGTCTAGACCGGGTGCCGTCAGCCCGTATCCCACAAAGGCGGCTTGCTTGCCTTGGACCGTTCCATCCGGTCCCCAGGAGGCCGGCAGAAAATCCTCACCGGTCTTGAAGGAAACCATCGAGGCGCCGGCGCTTGCGAATTCCAGTAGACCGGACTCTCGCGGAAGCGCCCGGCTGATCCCAAAGGAGTGTAGGAAGTCAGTGGCATGGGGGGGCCGGGAGCAGGCCATTGGCCTCGAAGACACTGGCGATGTAGGCCGCGGTGAGCTCGGCCTCGGGGCTGCCGGTTGCCCGGCCCTTGAAATGAGAGGACGCCAGAAACTTCAGCCTGGCCCGGATGCGTTCCTGCCGGATTGATTTCAATCCGGGGGCAATCTTTTCAAAGGAGACTGCCTCGAGTTGGCCGGGCAGCAGGAGCCCAAGAACGAGGCCGGCCAGCAGCCAGCGAGACGAGATGAGGTAGCGTGATGTGAATTGCGTGGCGCCCTCCTGTTCTCCTGCGGTCGGCATGGCTAGGATGTAGCCGTGCGTGGCTGGATCCAGCGTTGGTAGGCTTCGGGGGTGTCGACGTCAACCAGGATCTGATCCGATTCCCATTCCAGATGGCAGATTTGTTGACGATGCTGCCTGACCACGGCGACGGCCCCTTCTTCCGGACTGGCGGCCAGCAGTTCGGGAAAGAGTTCCTTGGCGAACAGGACCGGATGTCCCCGCCTCCTCTGAAAGGAAGGAATCACAATGGGATGGCCTCCCTGGCTGAAGCAGTCCAGCAGCGCGTCGATCAGGGCGCTGTCGACCAGGGGATGGTCGACCAGGAACAGCATCAATCCGTCGCAGGTCTCCCGATCGAGAGCCCGGATGCCGGTTTGCAGAGAGGATAGTTGACCCTCCCGGTAGCGGGAGTTGACGACGGTTGCCGCCCTCAGGTCCGGCAGACGGTCGAGGATGGATTCGGGCCGATGGCCCAGCACGATCTTCAGGTCGACCAGCCGGGAGGCCCGAATCTGATGGACGATATGCTCCAGGAAGGTGGTGCCGAAGATCGGCAGCAAGGCCTTGGGGCGCCCCATGCGTTGCGATCGACCCGCGGCCAGGATGACGCCGCTGACCCTTTTGTCCCTGGGAGTCGTCAATTTCCCGCGGCCTCTTCCGGATCGAGATCGGAGTCGTCCCGGGGATAGGAACCTAGAATCTTCAAGTACCCGGCCAATTCCTTCAGATGAGCTATGGCCCTTTTGCAGCGCCTGTCCTCGATACTGCCGGCGAAGTCGACGTAGAACAGATATTCCCAGGGTTTGCCGTGCAGGGGGCGAGATTCTATCTTGTAGAGGTCGATGTCCCTGAGTGCGAAAACGCTCATTGAACGGAACAGAGCCCCTGGAAGGTTCTGGATGGAAAAAACGATGGAAGTCTTGCTGGCATTGGCGATTCTGTGACGCCCCTTGGCCAGCAAAAGAAACCGGGTGAAGTTGGCGAAGTCGTCCTGCAGATTTTCTCGCAGGATGCTCATGCCGTACAAACGTGCGGCCAGATCACTCGCGATGGCGGCGCCGTCAAGGATTTTCTCATCCTTGATTTTCTTGACGCTGCCCGCGGTGTCATAGGTCGGGATGATTTCAAGCTTGCCCAGACGAGCGGTATTTCTGCGGCACTGCATGAGCGCCTGAGGGTGGGAAAAGACACGACGAATTTGAGAAAGCCCGACCCCGGGGTTGGCGATCAGGTGGTGCAGGATGCGGAGCTTCAACTCTCCAATAATCGTGAGCCGGTGGCGCAACAAAAGGTCGTAGTTCAGGTGGATGCTGCCTGCCAGCGAATTCTCGATGGGAATGACGCCGAATTCCGCCTCTTCCCGCTGGACTCTCTGAAACACCAAGTCAAAAGTCTCACAGGGAATCAGGCGGTCGGCGCCGGGGAAGAAACGCCGCGAGGCAATCTCGCTGTATGCCCCCGGCTCGCCCTGGTAGGCGACGACTTGGTCTTGGTCGGCCGGCATGGGGGTCCTGCCTCCGGTAAGTCAGGTCCGGGACATCGATGCAATCCCGGGAAGTGGGTGAATGTGCGGTTCCCGCAAGAAGCCGACCGGATTACGGGTTCCGTTGACAAATCGGAAGCCGTTGCTCGACAATGTCTTTCCTTGCGTTGCGTCGCCGGGGAAGGCCCAGCGGAAGTGTTGTTGGCACGGGGAGGAACCGCCCAATGAGAATATTGCCGTTTCGGGGTTACCGCTACAATCTAGAACGTATTCCCAACCTGGACGACGTGATCTCGCTGCCCTACGATCAGTTCAAGGGTTCCCGAGACGACCGGTTCCACCAGCGCCATCCCTTTAACATCGCGCATCTTATCATGAACCCCGAGACCGGTAGGGATTCCCCCTCCTGGAATCGATATACCCGGTCCAAGAACTTGCTGGATCTATGGATGAAGGAATCGATCTTCCTGCAGGACGATCAGCCCAGCATTTATCCCTATTATCAAGACTTTCCCCTTGTCGGAGGACCCGCCGTAACCCGAAAGGGATTCGTGGCTCTGGGCGAAGTGACCGATTACTCCCAGGGCATCGTACGGCCCCACGAGCGCACCATGACCAAGCCCAAGCAGGATCGCCTGGAGCTCCTGCGCTCCACTCGGGTCGACTCGGGCCTTATCTTTGTCCTCTACTCGGATCCCCGGGGGGAGATCGAGGCTATTCTGGATGAAGCGGCCGGGCCTCAGCCGGCCATGACGGCAGCCGGTCCGGACAGGATGTTGAATCGGTTGTGGCGGGTATCGGACCCAACGCCAATCGCTCGCATCCGACAGGCTATGGAGGACAAGCCCGTAATCATTGCCGACGGCCACCATCGCTACGAGGTGGCGGTGGAGTTCAGCCGGGAGGCCATGAAACGTCGCCCCGAGGACCCGGCTTGGGAAAACTATCGATTCAAGCTCTTCAGCTTCGTTCGACAGGAATCCCCAGCCATCGCTATCTTGCCCATCCACCGCATCCTGAGGAATATGGAGGCGTTCGATGCTTCCCAATTTCTTAGGAAACTCGAGTCCTTCTTTTCCATTGAAGCGATTGAAGTCGGTGGCGGTATTCCACCCGGAGGGCTCGAGGAGTTGCTGCAACAAATGCGGCTTCGCCAGTCCGCGGGACACGCGGCCATGGGAGTCTACCTGCCCGCACTGAACCGGTTGGCCCTGTTGACGTTTCGAAAGGAGGCGGCGGAAAGCCTGGATTGGCCGGGAGACAAGTCCGAGACCTGGCGCCAATTGGATGTTTCCATCCTTCAGGTGGCCATTTTGGGCCGGATACTGAACCTTGGGGAGCGGGAACTGGCCGAGGGTAACTTTGTGGAGTATGTCAGTGACGCCGGGGAGGCGATCCTGAAGGCGGCGGACGGATCCTGCCAATGCGCCATTCTGCTGAATCCCACACCCATGGAGCAGGTCGAGGCCGTGGTGGAGGCCGGAGACCTGCTACCCCAGAAAACCACCCACTTTCACCCCAAGCTCATGGAAGGTCTGGTGTTTGCCAAACACCTTTAGCTCGCATTCCTCAACAAGGGGCTCCAGGAGTACAAACCCCGGTGCCAAATCCGGATCGGCCGCTCCCTCCCACGACGGTGCGGATCATTCAGAGGAGAAACAGCCAGCTGTTTGCGTTTTGGAAAGAGACAGGATTAATAGGACCAGAGGCCGCTGCACGGGACGCTGACTGGGAATCGGGGCGTTGGGCACGGCCAAGGCGCGCCACGGGGAAGATCAATCGAGAAGGACTAAGAATTGAACATGGATGCACAGGATGCACAGGATTTACAGGACGAGAGCTTCCTGCACCAGAAGCCAACTCGGGCGAAGATCCGGTGCGGACTTGCGGATTCCCGGCATTAGAAGCCATCCGTTTCCTGAACAATCCTGTGAATCCTGTGCATCGATGTTAATGATCTCTTTAAATCACGATGGGGTCGGAAGCCCCCCCACTGGCTCCGCCGCGGTCCTTGTTGCTTCTTCGCGGACAAATCCTCTTTGTCCCTTGTGTCCTTCGTTGACCCCCCTTGCCGACCTTCATCCCATCCCTCTTGGGCCTTCTCCAGCGCCTTGGTGTCCCTTCGTCGTTCTTCGGTAGAGTCGAGGGGAGGCGCGCCGGCCTTAGATCGAGGGAGTCGCTGTTGCCGGCGGCTTTCGCCACTCGCCGGTGCCTCAATCTCGTTCCTCGCTGCGTTTCCTCGCCCCCGCTCGTCAAACCGGACGTGCGGTTTTCCCGCATCCGGCTTTCAGTCAAGATCATGCCTTCGCCCTCGGAAGGCTCTGTGGCTTCGACCCCAGGCAAGTGAGTCCATAGGTTTTCCATAGTCTCTCGTCCGAGAAGCGCACACTCCCCCCGGTCCTCACCTTGTGCTTCCGACAGAGCCACTGACGCAGCCGCCCGCCCGCGTGGCGGTCGATCGCTCGGTAGGCCGGGCTCACCTGCCCCAGAACGAAGTAGTTCGCCCACCCGGTCATCGCCCGGTTCAGGTGTTCTACCATCTGTCCTCGAAGCAGCGTCCCGTTCCTCGGCGCCGTCCACTCGCTGATCTTGCGGCAGATGCTCTGGACGCTCGCCTGGCTGGGTCGTGTGCCGATGTAGGCTCCTTTCCCTTTGGGGCGATAGTTGCGTCCGATGCGATATCCCAGAAACCCCATCGGTTCCTCCGGACACCGCAAGCATCGGGTCTTCCGCTCGTTGACCGGTAGCTTCAGCTCCTCCATGATCCGCTTGACCGCCGTCAGCATCTCTGCCGCCGGTGCCCTGCCGAGTACACGGAAGTCATCCGCATAGTTGACGATCTCCGCACAGAAGCGCCGGGCATATCCCAGCACCTTCCAGCCCAAAACGAAGCGCCGCATGTAGAGATTGCTGAGCAACGGTGAGATCGGGGCTCCTTGCGGTGTCCCCTTCCGCTCCCGGCGCCCTCGGTTCCGGCGGCGTCTGCCACCCTTCCCGTCGTCCTCCTCCACCGGCATCTCCAGCCATGCCTTGATGAGCTTGAGCATCCTCCCGTCACTCACGCGCCGGGCAATGCTTCGAATCAGCTCCGCATGCGGAATCTCGCCGAAGTAGTTGGACAGGTCGCCGTCAACCACCTCCTGGTAACCCCTTTGCAGGAGTTCATGCACGCGTTTGACCGCGTCGTTGGCACTCCGCCCCCGCCGATAGCCATATTGCTCCGGTTGCAGGTCCGCTTCGAAGATCGGCTCCAACACCAGCAAAGCCGCCGTCTGCGCTACCCGGTCCCGTATGCAGGGTATGCCCAAAGGCCGGAACTTGCCGGGCTGTTTCTTCGGGATCAGCACCTGCCGCACCGGCTTCGGTACGTAGGTTCCTTCCCTCAGGTCCCGCGCCAGTTCCCCCAGCCAGCCCTCCACCCCATACGCCTCGATGTCCTTGAAGCCCTCCCCGTCCACCCCGGCCGACCCGCCGTTTCGGCGTACCTGTGCCCAGGCTTCCTTCAGAAAGTCCTCTCGCCACACCTTGTCCGACAGCGCATGAAACCGCCGCTTGGGGTCCTCCTTCGCTTTCGCATGTAGCATGGTCTGGAATTTCCGAACCCCCTCTGACCCTGTTAGACTCTTGTCAGTGGCCACGCCTTGCCTCCTTTCCATGCTGCTCTCAACTCAGGGTCCCTTCCCTCCACCGGCGTTACCCGGCTTCTCCGGTACTACCGACCCATCCGCCACCCTGACGGCCCGGCCTGCCCCTCGCGGGGTCCCGGTTGATGTGTGCCGCATCTCCCCCAGGGCTTCCCGTGTTGCTGCCTTCTTCCCCTTCCATGCGTGCCAGCGTCACTACCCCGACGGAAGCGGATCGGTGCCCGCGTCGCTCTCTTCCCCATCCGCCAACGGCCTTCCCCTAAAGACAGGAGGGTCGGCTTCCGTATTGTCCGTTTCGAGGCCTGCTCGACGTTCACTCGCGTTCCGGCCCGCATGCTCGCTGAGCCGCCCTTGGCGGCCCTTGACCCCAGAGTGCTTCAGACCATTTCGTTACCTCCATGATCCGCCCTGGCTGCTACCAACCGGAGCGACAGTTGTTGGGCGGGGTTCGCACCCGCCAGAAGAAGGCGCCTTTCCACGGCGCACTGCCCCTTCGTGGATAAGTCTTTTTCTCTTGTCTCTTGTCGTTTTTCGGTTATTTCAGGCAAGTCCAGCTCGCCCGGAGGCGGCCCGAAACCAGGCTGTGAAGCGGGCAAGCCCCTCTTCAAAGGCGACCTTGGGAGCATAGCCCAATACCCTGGCCGCCTTTCCCAGGTCGGCATGGGTGATGGGCATATCGGCGGCTTGATCTTCTTGCATACGGAGCATGGCCGGCTTGCCGAGGGCCCTCTCCAGAAGGCGAACCATCCTTTTCAGGGGGATCGGATTGCCGCTGCCGAGATTGAACACTTCAAAGCCAACCTTCAGGGCCAGAGCCGCCGCAATTCCGTCCACGATGTCGTCGACATAAGTGTAGTCGCGCAGTGAGTTGCCGTCTCCGAACAGCGTGACGGGGCGGTTTTCGTCGATGGCCCGCGCGAACTTGTGCATGGCCAGGTCGGGACGCTGCCGGGGACCGTAGACCGAAAAAAAACGGAGGCAGATCACCTCGAGGTCATAGAGGCGAGCGAAGCATTGGCACAGCTTCTCGCCGGCCAGCTTGGTGACCCCGTATGGCGACAGCGGATCGAGACGGCTCTCCTCTTCCGAAAAAGGCGCTCGGCTGGTCTTGCCGTAGACCGAGCTGGAAGAGCCGAAGATGAACTGCCGGCACATTCCCCGACGGGCCAGTTCCAGCAGCCCCAGCGTTCCCTGGAGGTTGACCTGTCCGTACAACAGGGGCTGAGTCAAGGAAGAGCGAACGCCCGTTCGTGCCGCCAGGTGGATGACGGCGTCGTAGGATTTCCCGGACAGCGCCGATTGAAGCTGCTCAGGGTTTGCGATGTCCACCTGGAGGAAGTCGAATCTTCCCTGCTCCGACACTTGGCTCAAATTCTCCTGCTTGAGATGGGTGGCGTAGGCATCGTTGAGGTTGTCCAGGATGGTGACGTGAGCCCCGGCGCCCAGCAGGCGTTCCGCCAGGTGGGAGCCGATGAAACCGGCGCCGCCGGTAAGCAGTATGGAGGTTCCCGGAGAGACCCCGGGAGTGGGGTTCAATGGATCTCCAGCATCCGGTCCACCGCCCGCTTGGCTTTCAGCCGGATTTGCTCCGGGACATCGACCACATATCGGTTTTGGAGGAGTGAGTCGAGGGTGTCCTGCAGGGTGATCTGGTTCATGTGGGGGCAGCGAACGCTGCACAAGCGGAGCATCTCCTTGTCGGGATTTTCGGCCGCGACGTTGTCTGCCATGCTGCATTCGGTCATCAGCAGATAGCGAGGGGAGCGTGCCTGTTCCACAAAGCGAATCATGGCCGAGGTGCTTCCCGAGAAGTCGGATGCCTCAACCACTTCCGGACTGCACTCGGGGTGGGCCAGGACCACTACGTCGGGGAACTGCCGGCGCACGTTCTCGATGTCTTCCACGTTGAACTTCTCGTGAACCTCGCATTTGCCGTGCCAGCCCAGGATCTGGTAGTCCATGTGGGGATCCTGCTTGTCCCCGGGAATGGGTCTGTCGGTGGGAAAAATGATGTGTTTGCCGCTTTCGCGAGCCACGTTTCTGGCCAGGTATTCGTCGGGAAGAAAGATGACCGTGTCGGTCTTGAAAGATTCAATCACCGCCAAGGCGTTGCTGGAAGTACAGCAGACGTCGCTTTCGGCCTTTATGTCGGCATAGGTGTTGACGTAGGTCACCACCGGAACTCCTGGAAAACGCTCGCGCAGTTCGCGCACGTCCTCGGCAGTGATGCTGGCTGCCAGGGAACAGCCTGCCTCCAAGGAGGGAATCAGCACCGTCTTGTGCGGACTCAGGATCTTGGCTGTTTCCGCCATGAAGCGGACCCCGCAGAAAACGATGGGATCGCCGTCGGTGGTGGCGGCCAGCCGGCTCAATTCCAGGGAATCTCCGGTGTAATCGGGCACCGAATGGTACAGTCCGGGCTCCATGTAGTTGTGTCCCAGGATCACCGCGCCCAGGTCGCCCTTCAATTGATTGATGCGGCACGCCAATTCGGCTTTGGCCCGGATTTCAAAATCGGGCAGGACATCGTACAGCTTCTTCCGAAGCAGGTGATAAGTTTGCGAGGCGTCTGCGGTCATTGGACTTTAACCGGCCGTCAAGTCGATTCCTGGAAAAGGGCGAGATCTTGGATCGTGTAAAAAAACAGTATAACGCCGAACCAGAGTTGAGGCAATTTCGGACGTTGGGTTGGTCTGGCGGGATCGCAAAAAGAGTTATCCACGAAGGGCCGCTAAGGCATCGAGGTGAACCGCGACGGGATACCACGGTCGCGAAAGGATTATCGATTTCCGGGCCTTTCGCAAAAGGCTCTAAATGATGATTCCCTGGGCGTCAGCCCGGGGTTCCAATAGAGCGGCGAAGCCGCGGCAGCAGGTAGCCGTGGGCGTAAGCCCATGGAAAGCGTAGCGCAAGAGTCCGAGCCGCGTAGGCGGCGACCACACCAATTAGATTGTAAACCGTTACATATAATAGACTTAATGTGTCTTGTCCTGTTTCAATCCCCTCATTATATCCCTCTAATTGAACGGGAATCCATTGGACCGTTCGGGACGTTGGCGGACAAGTCTTGCGATCGTTCGACCACGGATACTCGTCCTACGGGACCGTCGAGCGGGGTGGCAAGCTGCCCGTGCCCAGGATCGGAGATATCGGGTTGTGAACATCCTCCAGACTTGCCCTTCTCGGCCTTCTGGACCATTTGTGGTCTGCTGCTCTTCGGGGGTCTCATCGATGGGGGCGCGTAGCCAAGAGCCGACGTTGAGGGGCGGCTGGGTGCGGAGGAGCTGGAGCCGTTGACGGGCTTCGGGAGAGCCGCGGATATGAAGTGGAACACGATGCAACATAAGACACACCGTAACACATAAAGCAACATTCAGATTACGAAGCTACACGGGGATACACTCATCCAGCATAAGCGCGAAAGGGCGCCCTGAGGCCTTCCTGCAGGATAATTTGGACGGGAGCGACCCTTGACGGCGCGGGGCGACGCTGTTACCAAAGCGATAGCCCGCGCCTGATCCAGAGCTAGGGATGCGGAAAGCGCAGCCTGGCTGGGAAAGCTCAACGAAAGCTCAACGATTGTAGTAATATTTATGGGAATTATTACCAATTCAAATACTTTCGGAGGAAAGGTGACACGATTCATCTCTACCTGCTCCATGGCGGTTGGGGGCCTTGGCGCATTCCTTCTGCTAGGGGCCGGCTTTCAGCCCCTACAGGCGCAGGATAACGATCAGATCTATTACTTCCCGCATCTTGCCGTGGGAGCCGGCTGGCAAACCACGATTACCTATATCAACTACTCCCCGGCGGAGGTGACCTGCCAAACCGATTTCCTCTCCGATGACGGGACTCCGCTGATGGTCTCGTTTGCAGAACTGGGAAGGGTTGTGAGCCGGACCGACGTTCTACCACCCGGGGGGGCGGTTCACCAGGAGACCAACGTTGAGCTGAGCACTCCGCTTGCGCCCGGCTGGGCGAGAGGCAACTGCTCCGGGCCGGTGAAGGCCAGCCTTCTATTTCGTCGATACAACAGCGAAGGGGTGCCCATCGGGGAAGCTGCAGTCAATGCGACGACGCTTCCGACCACCGGGTTTGTCACCTTCGCCGAACAGGGAGTTGACCAATTTGGGACCGGAGTGGCCTATGCCAACCCTTCAGCCGTAGCGGCCCTCGTCACCTTTACGGCCAGGGACGGGGCGGGGCAGACGCTGGCCAGCGTTAGTCACAGTCTGCCGCCGGGAGGACATGGTTCGCAAAACATGGTGGATCTTTTTGGTCTCACCAGCTTTAGCGGATCGCTCGAAGTCACTTCCACGGAGCCCATCGTTAGCCTGTCGCTTAATTTCGAAGCCGATCCCGTCTTCTCCTCTTTGCCTCCAGGTGAACTGGATACTTCCTCGCAGGGATCGGCTACGTATTATTTCCCACATCTTGCCGTAGGAGCGAGTTGGCAAACCACGATTACCTATATCAACTACTCCCCGCAGGAGGTGACCTGCCGGACCGACTTCATTTCGGATCATGGAAGTCCGCTGACAGTCTTGTTTCCGAGACTGGGAGCGGTTGTGAGTCGGACCGACGTTCTACCACCCGAGGGGGCGGTTCACCAGGAGACCAACGTTGAACTGAGCACTCCGCTTGCGCCCGGCTGGGCGAGAGGCAACTGCTCCGGGCCGGTGAAGGCCAGCCTTCTATTTCGTCGATACAACAGCGAAGGGGCGCCCATCGGGGAAGCTGCAGTCAATGCGACGACGCTTCCGACCACCGGGTTTGTCACCTTTGCCGAACAGGGAGTTGACCAATTTGGGACCGGAGTGGCCTATGCCAACCCTTCAGCCGTAGCGGCCCTCGTCACCTTTACGGCCAGGGACGGGGCGGGGCAGACGCTGGCCAGCGTCAGTCACAGTCTGCCGCCGGGAGGACATGGTTCGCAAAACATGGTGGATCTTTTTGGTCTCACCAGCTTTAGCGGATCGCTCGAAGTCACTTCCACGGAGCCCATCGTTAGCCTGTCGCTTAATTTCGAAGCCGATCCCGTCTTCTCTTCCTTGCCTCCGGGTGAAACTCCGGGGCTGGAGAACCGGGAGCTGCACCACAACGTCATAGTGCGCGTTGTGCGAGTGACGCCGGATTGGCACGGATACGTCATCCGTGGCGGTTGGCCCAGCGCCGTCCCGGTCAAGGAAAGCGACGTCCTCAAGTACTTCGAGGTCGCCATTTGGGAGGAGACAATGTCGATTCACTTCTATGAATTCGACAACGACTTCGATCCTTACGGGTTTGACCGCACGCCCGAGCAAGTGACCGCTCACCGCGAGAGCTACACCATCCTGCGTGTAGACGGCATGCCCGGTCCCTGGACCGAAGCCAGAAGCCGGTTTATCAAACGGGCGTTCGCAGACTTCGTCTCCATCCTGACGAAGCGGTACCCGGACTCGGATCACCACCTGATGTACAACGGGCACGGCGGACCGGGAGGTCGGCTCTTTGCCGCACAGCTGACGTATGGCGACGCCGATGATCTTCTAGCGAACTGGACCCGTGCCTTGGGCCGGCCGCTGGGTGTGATCGACATGGGAGGCCCGTGTAACAAAGGGTCTTTTTCGGACTTGGAGAACTTTTGTTCGTACGCGCGGTACTATGTTGCGTCGGATCTGCCCAACGGTGGATACACGATGGACGACTGGACGTACGAGAAATTCCTAGAGACCGATCCAGACTCGCAATACCATAGGTTATTTGCCGAAAATTCGACGTTGAAGGAGGCACTCCTTGGCCGCATCGCCATCAAGAGGCGGGCCTACGAGTACTCGCGCATCAACATGACGGAGTCGAGGACGCAGCAGGCCAACTACCTCTATTCATGTCGGGAATTCGCCAACTTCGGCCCAGCGTTCCGGACGTTCCTGCGCAGTCAGGATGGCGACTACCGCATCTCCGACGACCTGTACGATTACATGGCCGCACTCAGAGCAGGTAACGATCTTCCCGTACGCTTCGACGATGTCTTCGTGCACCGTGCGGACAACCGGGATTTCTTTGAGTGGGAGCCTGGCGCCAACGGCATGCTCATGCCGGATCCGACCCGCTAAGCCCACGCTACCCAGCAGGCCGAACTCCTCCGACGGCCGTGATGGACAGTACGGCGCAGGAGACGTTGACGGGTTTCGGGAGAGACGCGGATTAGAAGTGGAACACGGTGCGACATAAGATGCACAATAACACATCAAGCAACAATCAGGTTACAACGCTACACGAGGCCACACTCATCCACCATGAGCGCCAAAGGGCGCCCGCTGGCCTTCCCGCAGGGATCAATGTGGAGGGAGCGACCCCCACAGGGGAGGGAAGGTGGTGGATTTTGGCGTGCACCACCTAACCCTGCCCGGTGCCGCACCAGCGGTCAAAAAGAGGGGGTCGCTCCCTCCACTTCCTCCCCCTCCTGTGCGGCGCCACGACGCGCCGTGCGAGGCGGGGACGCGCGGCGCCGGCGCCGCACTACGCTTTGCCACAGAGGACTCGGGGAATCCGTGCCAACCCGCTTCCAATGCGGGTTTCCGGGCACAACCTGGACCACAACGGCGAGAACTCCGCCCTCTGAGAGAGGAGCGTTGGGGTCGTCAAAAGCATGAGCCACTTGGTGCGCCACCTGTGTGAGCCACCCCCCGTCTGAAAGGTGGCCACCCATACGACGCCACGTCCTTGACCCCGGGAGGCGGAAATCGTCGATCATTTCGCGGCCGTTCGAGGCCAGGTCTTCCTGCTCCCATTGGTCGATCTTCTCCATGACGACACTGAGGCCGTCATGGCGTTCGACGGTGTCCTGACCCCTGAATCCGCGAGCTTTGTGGGGGGCTGGCTGGACTTTCTCACTCCCTGGCATAGCAGAACACTCCGGAACGCCTCCTGGACCGATTTCCGTCTCAGGGACCGCAGGGACCGCCGCCTGTGGGGAAACCGGAATGGCCGGCTCGCTCAGCGGTCCTAGGGTCGCCATGCGGAGAGAGCGACCTCCGAGCGGGGGCAAAGGGTGTCCGGACCCTTGGCCACCTTTGCCCTCCTCCGTGGCGCGCGAGCGCCGAAAAAGGGCGCTCTCACCGCCAGCACCTGTCTCGTGTGGCGCGCTGACGCGCCGGGCGAGGCGGGGACAGCGAGGCCGGCGCCGCAACGCGTAGTGCCGGGGAGCCAGCCTACCCAATGTAATACATTGGGGCTGGCGAGGGGCTCCGCCCCTTCGAACCCCCGGCCGGGGGAACTCCCCCTTGCCCCCCATCATCCCCCCCGCTCCCTTGTCCCTCTGCCGGGAACTTCGAGCCTGGCTCTCACCCTGGCTTGCCCCGGGCAACCGATCCCCTGGGCCAGGTAACGCGTCCAGTCGTCCATCAGGACACGCCGGCGCTCGAACAGGTCGGAGCGGGCATAGGCCGCCTCGACCCGGTTGCGGACCACATGCGCCAGGGCCGCCTCGATCACCTCCCGGGGATGGTCGGTCTCCTCTCCCGCCCAGTCCCGAAAGCTGGATCTGAACCCGTGCGGCACGGCTGCAATCCCCTGCTCGCGGACCAGCCACCGCAGCTCCTTGTCACTGAGCGGCTTCCCTTGCCCACGGGTGAACACCAGAGGACCGGCTCCTTTGCCCAGGGTCCCTGCCGCCTCGAGAATCTCCAGGGCACGGCCACAAAGCGGCACCCGATGCTTCCGGTTCGCCTTCATCCGACTGGCCGGGACGGTCCATACACCAGCGTCCCGATCAATCTCCTCCCACTCGGCCCAGCGCACTTCACTCCACCTGGCCGCCGTCAGCACCAGGAACTCGAAGGCCAGCTTGACCACCTCCGGCGCCGTCGCTGCCTGCACCGTCCGGATGGCCGCAGCCACCTCCCGATGAGGCAAGGCCCGCATGTGCTCGGTAACGTCCTGCTGGGGACCCAGGACCGGGCCGATCCTGTCGCAGGGGTTGTCAAGGCGGTACTCCATGGCTACGGCCCATTCCAGGACCGCCCGCAGGCGCTGGCGCACCCGCCGGGCGCTGGAGGCCTTCCGGTGCCAGATGGGGGTGAGGATCTCAAGCAGATCGGCGCTGGTGACCTCGGAGACCGGCATCTTGCCGATGCGGGGGAAGGCGAACCGCCTCAGGCTGGACAGCCACTCGCGGTGGTGACGCCGGCCGCGCCAGCCGTCCCGCTTCTGTTCCAGCACACGCGAAGCGGCTTCGGCGAAGGTGGGGATGCCCTCGGCGCGCCGCTTCTCGGCAAGCGGGTCTCCGCCCTCACGAGCGAGCTTGCGGTTAGCCAGGGCCTTCTCCCTGGCCTCGGCCAGGGAGACCAGAGCAACGCTGCCGAGACCGAGCTCCCGGCGACGGCCACGGACGACCAGGCGTTGAATCCAACTGCGGGTTCCGGTAGGCTGGACGAAGAGGTAGAGGCCGTTGCCGTCGGCGTGTCTTCCGGGCGGAGCGGAGCGCAGGAAGGCGGCCGAGAGGGCGTTGCTGGGGTGACGGCCGGTGGGTTTGGTTTTAGGTCGGACAAAAGCGAAGTCCGTTACAGTAACCATCCCCCCATTATATGGGGGATGGCAGTGGATTGCAAGGGATGTTGGTGGCAAGACAAGCCACGGCAGGACTTATATAAGACACTCATAACTAAGACCGTTATAGACACTAATGGACGGCGCTAGACATCACTGGATTTTATATGGACGTTGCGGCGGCGACAGCAATCTACTCGACCGCCGCAACGGTTCCCGGCCGTGGTCGTAGGCGTGAAGCCGGCAAAGCCAGCCCACCCCCCTACAAGGGACGCGAATAGGGGACGTTGTTGAATTGCTGGATTAACCTTGATCAGCGGCTCCTGAATTGCTTTGATTCAACAACGTCCCCAGCGATGCGCGAAAGATTTTGCAAAAGGCTCTTCCGATTGTTTCACACTCGTATGATCCGTCCGGCAGGGAGGAGGACCGGCTAACCACTCGCTTGCGGTCAGCTTCCTTCGTGACCGTGCGTACGCAGTTCCCGCCGCCAGCGGGCGTAAGCCGAGATCTCCTTCCACCTCACGTTGCTGAAGCTCTTGTCTCCGTAATTCGTCTCCAATCGCCATCGAAGGTAGTCTTTGGGCGGAAAAGGCAGGAAGGGAAAGCGGCGATACCAACGTCGGTCGCGGAAGGTCCAGCAGATTCGGATGAGCTCCAATAAGACGGTCACGATCTGTCTTTCGAAAAAGAATTTATTGTTCAGGAAAAATCACGCATGGTCCGATCATTGCGGATTTCCTTTTCCAGTCGTTCGGCAAACTGCAGATCATATTCTCTGTGTTCCGGATCCGGACGACAGTCCCGATACTTGGCGTAGCAATCGTAACAGACGGTCAGCGTGGGAAATCTTCGATAGTGGTGGTCAAATCCCAGCAGACCCGGTACCAGGCTGATTCCATAGGTCCAGTAAGCCAGCCCCAGTCCCAGCAGCAAGTAGACCAGACCCATCAGCTTCCGTGGTTCCTCCCGTACGTAGAAGTCCTCCCGGCCACAGACTGCACAGCGGTCAACCCGGTTCTCGGTGAGGTGTGCCCGGGTAAATCGCAGGGGCTGCATCGCGCCGCAGGAGCGGCAGGCCACGGGGACGCCCTTCTCTTGCGGTCGAGCATGGCATTCTCCATAGCAGCGCCGGCACAGAAAGGTAATTCGCATGGTCAATCCTCAACGTCTTCCCTGCCCCGACGTTCCACCCCCGGTCGCACGGGACGCCTGCCACCGGCATCATCGCCGCCATGTTCCGGGTGTCGTTGTCAGATATCCAGAAACACCTGCAAACAATATAGCGACGAGCGCCGGCGGATCTCGAGCTGGTGGTAGGTGACGGCCTTGACGTCCAGCCGGACGGTATGGCGCCGGCGATCGAACGACTCTCCTCGAACCTGCGCCTCCAGCAGATGGGAGGATAACCTCCCGATCTTGAAGTCTCTTGGGGCGAATTTCAAACCGTCGTAGAGGTAGAGCACCTCGGTCAACCACCTGACCAGGAGTTGCTGCCGGTCCCCGGCCTCGATTCTAACCGGCCTGGATTCCTCCGGTCTAATGGAGTCCGGGTCGACAATCACGGAAATGAGCCCGCGGGCCGCCTGTTCAAAGGCCTCCGAAAGCGTCTTCCCACGGGCCTCGATCCCCAGGTCGGCGGGATGGTCCAGGATCAGGTAACCGGTTTCCATGGGCTTTCCGGATCTCTTGAGTCGAACCACCATTGACAAATGAGTCAAGGATTCCGGATGTCATTGTAGATTGTGGATTTCTGATTGCTGATTTTACAATCGTCGATTGGCCAGTCACGACAATTGACCGTGCGGCAAATCCAGAATCTACAATCCACAATCTGCAATCAACAAATCCTGCCTTGTCGGATTGAGGCGAGGCCTCTCCGTTTTTCCCCCAATCGTCTGCGGTGCATAGCCTTCCCCGAGGGAGGGTCAATGGGGGAGATCCACCCGCAGGGAATTGTTTCGGGTGGTGATTTCTTCCACTTCGGGCTCGGACAATATCTGCAGGTGCAGCCTGGCACCGCCGCCGGCAGCCCGCAAACCGCTGAGGGGAACCACGGTGGTTTTCGGCTGAAGGTCCAGGGGAGCCGGCAACGAGGAGATCCGTCGTTCGAAAATCACGTCCCCCCTGGCATTCCGGATCTGCAGCCTGAAGGGGTGGGACGGAGCCGAGCCCAAGTTGTGAAGGGTCACCTTACCCCGGTCGTTGTCAGCCTCGTATTGAAAGTCTTGCGGGCCCAGTGCCAGGTCGGGAAGCTGCCAGATCGGAGTTCCCTTCTGCTCCTGCTTGATTTTGATGATGGTCGACTTTCCCCCACGGAGTGTCAAGGGAACGGAACTGTGGCGCTTCAACCCCAGAATCCGGCGGTTGAGGCCAAGGTCGACCTGGCCGTCGTCATTGAGATCCAGCCCGGCAGTGATTTCGTAGATGCCGTTTTCCAACTGCCACACCCGCATCCGGACGTCGCGCAAGGTCTCGCCCAGGTTGAAGACGGTGACTTCCAGCTCATCGGGCTTGGCGCGGGAGACCAGAGCGGCCAGCTGCCCGCGGGTATTCTCCCAGCTCAACGCGTGTCCCGCGTAAATCTGTTGGTTGGCGTGGGCAATTCCTCCCAGGCGAGCCCGCTGGGTTGCCCGGTGTGGAATGAAGATCCCTCCCGGGTTCAATTCCACCTCGGTGAAGAGAGTCCGGTTCTGTTCCATGTGCTTGAGCAGCGCCGCCTGATAGTCGAGCAGGTAGTCTTTTCGACCGGTTGCCTCATACGCATATTGACGCGCCAGCAGCGCCGCCTCTCTGAAGTGCAGGTGGTGGTTCCAGAGGCTTAATTGGGGAAGCAGCCGCAGAAAGGCGCCGGCCTTGGCGTCTTCCGCCAGAAACGGTTGCCACCGCGCCGCGGCCGTTTGGGCGGTGTCCGTGTGGCCGGCCTGTACCAGTTTGCTCAAGGGCCAGAGGAATTCGGGGTCGCCGGTCATCCGAAAGACCCCCCACATCAGGTCCAGCAGGGGTGGGCCGGGCATTCCTCGGCTCATGACCTCGTCGGTGGGAAAGTGGATGGACAGGGAGAGTCGCGGATAGCGGTCTTTCTTCCAGTGGTCCAGCCGCGCCTGGGCATACTCTTGCAACATCTCCACCAGGATTGGGGTCCGATTGTACTCGGCCAGCGCCAGGGCCGCATGCCAAAACAGAAGACTTGGAGCCTCTTCCCGGGCGTAGATGCCCTGCCCGACCGATTCGGTAGCGCTCACCCGGGAGGATCGAAAGTGGCGGTGACCTGCCGGGTTGACGCCGGTCAGACGATCCAGGTGACGGGAGGTCTCCATCAGCATTTCGATCCAGCGGGGATTGCCGTAATCGAGCAGAGCCAGTATCGGAGCCAGATTCAACCCGGCCTGGTAGGCTTGGAGCGTGGGCTGGAGTTGACGGTTCAAGCCTTTTTCCAGGGTCCCGTCTCGCAAACGAGTTTCGACCAGGGACACCAGGGACTCCTTGAGACGGAGCGCCGGCCCGTCCATCAGCGCGATTCCCGGCCAATGGGCCGCCAGCCGGGTGTCGCCGTCCGGTCCGCCGCCGAATGTCCCGTCCTGGAGTTGCCGATTGTCGATCCACCAGTCAGCAATGCGCCGATAGTGGTCCAGCAGCCGTTTCTGTTGAATGGCCCACTCGGGGTGTGCGAGAGGCGAGGGAGACTGCTCGCGGTACTCCGGCGGGATTGAATCGGGTTGAAGCAGTCCCTTGAAGGACAACCCCAACGGATCCTTGGGACTGGATTGCAGCACTCCCTCCGCCAGACGGAAGGTCTCGTCAACGCCGCTGAAATTTCGGCGAGCCGAGGCAAAGTCCATGGACATCCAGTCCAACCTTCGGGTCAGCCTGCGCAGTCCCTGGCCGATCAGCAGATATCGGTCGGCAAGCAGGTCGGTCGGCTGGGCTTGCTCCGCGGGCAGCCGCCACTCTGTGGCAGTGCGCACCCGGATCTCCGCATTCTCGAAGTGCTGCCTGGAGAAGTCGAATTGGTCACTGGCCACGGTCATCCAAAGGGATTGACCCGCGGGGACGAAGCAATCCCCGAGATCAAGCTCGATGTCAGCCGGCTGTTCCGCCGACCAGCGAAAATCCACGGAAACAAGATTCCGCTGGGGAAGGATGGGATCCTTTACCGTCCATCTCACCTTGGACTCCTGGGGGATGTCTTGCGTGGAGCCTCCCATACGGATGCGGATGGCCTTCACGGAGGTGTGGCCGAGGAAAGGGGGCAGAAAGATGTGTCGAAAGCCCTGGGTGGGAGGGAATTCCAGCCGGTTAGATGGGGGTTGAAAACTTTCTTCCGGCACAGCCACCCAGCCCTCCCGATCCCTGGGCAGATACCCCCTATGCAGCTCCGTTCGTCGACCGAAGAGAGACCTGACCTGTCGGGCGGACTGACCCGGGAGGTCGGCTGCCTGCTCCGAGGGCAGCAGTCGAAAGGCCAACCATCCATCCTCGGTGCTTTCTACTCCTTTCACAGGAGCGTCCCGGATCGACAAAAGAGACAATTCTCGAACCTGCCCGGACTCTCTCTCCACTTCAATCCAGGGTGTGGAGAGGAATGCATTCAGAGGCTTGGCGGATTCACTTCCCTGTTCCGAGGAAAGATCCCAAAGCAGCCGCCGCTGACTGTCCTTGCTTCCATAGATCTTTCCCCTCAGATTGCCGCGCAATCTGATGTGACTGAGAGTCTCTTGCGGGACCTCGAGCCGCAAGGTCCTGCCCTCTTGCGGATATCCCGGCATTGCCGGCGGCCAGGAACTTTCGGAGAAACCATCCACGGCTGCCGGCGAGACCCGCTTGAGGTCTCGGGCTGACAGGATTCTCAACGGACGAATCGAGATGGGGGAGGTTAGCGGCAGGGTGCCCTCCGGATTATTCCAACCGAAACGGTCGATCCAGTGGCCGGAAGCCAATCCGGAGTCGACCTGTTTCGCCGAGGGGTGCCTGCCCCCACGACCGGCCCCCAGTTGAGACAGGTCTTCAATCGCCCCGGGACTCAAGGCTTCCGCAAAAGTGCGCAATTCGTCCACAAAGGCCCGTCTCTCGTTGCTCTCCCGGTAATAGGGGGTCAGGACCTGGGTGTGAATGCCGATCTGGTCCAGCCACCTGCCAAAATGGAAGCGTCCCAGATGATTGCCGACCTCCCGGCCGTCCATGTAAAAACGGAGCCCTTCCAGTTCATGCCAGGTAAAGGCCAAAAAGAACCAGCGACCGGCAACCACGTCGGCGCTGTTTCCGGCATCCGCCTCGAGGATTCCGGAGTCGCGGTCGAAGAGCCTCAATTTAAGGGTCCGGCCTGTCCAAAAAAGGTGAGCGAAGAGGTGTTCGGGGGAATGAAGCTGCCGGGTGCTGATGCGAATGATGGAAAATGGGGTCTTCCCGGGGGGCTCGTCCAACTGCCACCAAAAAGCCAGGGTTCCCTGTTCGGGATAGACATTCCCGGCCGCGGCAAAGCTAAGCAGGGCTCCCCAGTCCAGGAACAGGGCTCTTCCCTGCCGGCCGCGTCTGTCAACGCGGACCTTCCAGTTGCCCAGGGGAGCGGCATCTCCCTCTGCCTGGTCGGCCAGAACCCTGCGTTCGAAGGAAGCATAAAAAAGGGGTGAGGTGCTATCCTCGGCCAAGAATTCCACCCCGAAGGCTACCGAAAAGATCGCGGAAAGGAGAAGGGCAGGAGCCCGAAAGTGTCTTCTGGTGTTCTTGCTCACGGGGAGAAACGCGTGCACCACCGGATAGTCTTCTGTCTCGGAAGTATGGTAACCCTATTTCCGGGACAGGACACTAAAGCTAACGGATCCCGCTGAACTTTTCCTGCAGGAGGCGAATCTTCTCCGAAAAGGAAAGATTGGAGGTATCCGGAAGGACGTCCGCTTCAGGTGGTCTGGGTCGCTTGGGCCGGATGGCGGTGGTCTTGACCGCGGTGGCCTGACGCTTCTTTGTCTGGCGGCCCTTGGGGCCGGAAGGCCTTCTTTCCGGCTTTCCGGCGCGTCGCTTTTCCTGATGGTTGCCCTTCTCGCCGGCCGATGCATGCTTCGTTTTGAGTGTGGGTGTGCGTGAGCCTGTCTTCAGTGGCTTCTTCTTGCGTTTATTGGAGTCTTCCCTGACCCGGAGGGCCTTGATCGAAAGCGAAATCCTGTTGGTAGCGGTGTCCACGCCAATCACCTTTGCCTTGACCACTTGGCCTACGTGGACCGCTTGGTTCGCGTCCCGCACAAAACGGCTGGAGAGTTCGGAAATGTGGATCAGCCCCTCTTGTTGCACTCCGATATCCACGAACGCCCCGAAGCTGGTCACGTTGCTCACCGTTCCCTCAACCAGCATCCCCTCATGCAGATCCGACACCTCCTTGACATCCTCTCGAAACGAGGGCGGAACGAAGGCTCTCCGGCGGTCACGCCCGCGGCGGCCCAGTTCCCGTCTAATGTCCTGCAGTGTCGGAAGTCCGAACCGATCGCTGGATAATTTCTCCAGATCCAATGCCTTGAGTTTCTCAGGACTCTCAATCAGTTCAGCCACCGTTGCCTGCACCGATCCAGCCATCTCCTCCACCAGGTCGTAACACTCGGGATGAATAGCCGTTCCATCCAGCGGCTGTTCGCCTCCGGGAACTCGCAGGAAACCGGCGGACTGTTCAAAGCGAGTTTCGGTAATCCCTGGAACCTCCATCAGTTGGGAGCGTGAGGAAAAGGGGCCGTGCTTCTGGCGGTATTCGACGATGCTTCGGGCCAAGGCGGAGTTCAACCCGGCAACGTGAGCGAGTAGCTGCACCGGCGCCGTGTTCACATCCAGGCCCACCTGGTTGACACAGGATTCGAGGGCTCCCTCCAGCGTCCGCTTGAGGCGTCTTGGCTCAACCTCCTGCAGATCGGACCCCGCCAGGATGGCCTTGGGTTGAATCTTCGCTAACTCGGCCAGCGGATCCTGCATTCGCCGAGCGATGGAAACGGCTCCCCGAACGCCAAGGTCCAGCCTGGGAAATTCCTTGCGAGCCGCCTCTGAGCTCGCGTAGGCCGCCGTTCCACCCTTGTGGACGATGGCGGAAAAAATCGGCGGTCGCTGGGCCGGCGTGGTCTCCGAGCGGGGCGACTCGCTCGCTGTCGGAGTGGGCGCCACCTCCATCGCCTCCGGAGTCCTGTCTTCAACCGGGCTTGCAGATTTCAGCTCGCCATTCCGATGGCTGTTTTCGTCGGCAGGTCTTTCCGCTCCTTCAGACGCAGAGGAGGCTGTCGGGGCGGAGTCTTCCTCGGAGGATGGCCGGGTAGCGGCACTTTCCCGATTGGTATCCGCGCCCGCATCCTCCTGGATCGGAGCCGGCACCGCCATCGCCTCCGGAGTCCCGTCTTCAACCGGGCTTGCAGAGTTCAGCTCGCCATTCCGATGGCTGTTTTCGTCGGCAGGTCTTTCCGCTCCTTCAGACGCAGAGGAGGCTGTCGGGGCGGAGTCTTCCTCGGAGGATGGCCGGGTAGCGGCGCTTTCCCGATCGGTATCCGCGTCCGCTTTCTCGTGAATGGGAGCCGCCACCGCCACGGGTTTATCGGGGTTGGCCTCTGGCAAGGATTTTTCCCGGGGAGAATTCGGCTCTTCCACCGCCTCGGTTGCCGGAGGCCGATTGTCTGCTGCGGGGCCGGAAGGTTCGCTTTCCGTCCGGCCGTTGACCCCTTCTTCCCTCTTGGACGGAGCGTCGGATTTGGCCACCTTCCCACGGACCAGGTTGAGATCAAAGGAGTGCCCGGCACGATACTTGGTCAGAAAGCTCTTGACGAAACGCTCGGTTTCCCGCGATCCGACTCCGTTGCCGATGGCGATGGTGTGAGTTCCGTGACGCTGGATGAGCCGATAGAGGATGGCTTCGGCCCGGTCGCTGTTTTTGCGGGGCAATCCCGGCGCGAAGGTGGCGTGCTCACGATAGCTCCCGTTTGCATCGATGACCGCTATCCTGCATGCCGAGCGGGCTCCGGGATCCATTCC
The DNA here is from genome assembly GCA_965207735.1 of Candidatus Versatilivorator sp. Taxonomy (GTDB): domain Bacteria; phylum Acidobacteriota; class Terriglobia; order Versatilivoradales; family Versatilivoraceae; genus Versatilivorator. The sequence continues at coordinate 747,687 of OZ242296.1, forward strand.
CATGACCGCAATCGACCCCAGCGGGGGCGCCAACAGCAAATTGGCAAGATTGGCTTGAAACAGTTTCAGCGCTTCGTTGTCGGACCTCTCCTTCAAGTTCGATCGGACTTCGGCCTGGAGGAGGGGTTTCAAGGAGTGGAGATAGGCATTTTGGATGGCTCTTTCCAGAAAGGGAACGCAGGGGGAATCGGACTGGCGGATCGTCTTGTCCCGGATCACCTGGAGAGCCTTTTGATCGTCCAATTCGATTTCAAGGGTCAGAATTCCCTCCCGGACGCCGCGTCGTAGCGCCGTCACTCGGTGAAAGGGAATCCGAGAAATCTCTTCGCGGAAGTCATAGAAACTGTCGTATTTGGTTTTTTCGCCCGCTTTCCCTTCGACGACCTTCGAAACCACCGTCCCTTCCGAGGACATCAATCGCCTGAGCGCTCCTCGAATCGCGGCATCATCGGCCACCCACCGGGCCACGATTGCCAGTGCGCCTTCAATGGCTTCCTCCTTTGTGGCAACAGCCTTTTCCTCGGAGAGATACTTTTCGGCGAAGGCGTCGATGGAGAATTTCCCGGTTTCCTGCGCCCACAGTTGTTTGGCCAGGGACTCCAGCCCTTTCTCTCTGGCGGCGGATGCTTCTTTGCTTTCCTGGCGCTTGAAGGGAGCGTAGAGATCCTCCAGCCTGTTCTTGTCGTAACAGGCCAGAAGCTGTTCCTTCAGTTCGTCGGAGAGCTTGTCCTGATCTTCAATCCTGGACAGGATCAGCCGCCTCCGCTTCAGGAACGCGCGATACCGACCGTGACATTCCGCAATGCGGCGAATCCTGGGCTCGTCCAGGTTTCCCGTAGCTTCCTTGCGATACCGGGCAATGAAGGGGATGGCTGCCGGCTTTTCCAGCAAGTCCAGGGTGGCCCCAACCTGCTTGGGTGAGGTTCCGGACTCTTTGGCGATTTTTTGGAGTAGGGTGGGGTCCAGATCCATGCGGTTCATTTCCTGCAAGCGAGCCACACATTATAGCAGAACGGCTCCAGACCGCCACCGCAAGCCATCGTTGCAAAGGAAGGAATCCCTCGGGGCCGTTCCGAGTGTCCTCTCTCAGAAAAAAAACGATTTCCTGTCGTGTCAACCATTCGTCAGGGAGAGCGCTCGTTGGGCCGCGCGATCCAGGGCATTGCGGAGTTGGCTGGAGTCGCTCCCGCCACCCTGAACCAAGGCAGGTGCGCCGCCGCCCCTTCCCGAAATCATGCGACTGCACTCCGTCATCACCGGGCGAAGGTCTCCGGCAAGAGACTCACTCCGGGCCAGGAGGAGTTGCGCTTTCTCGCCGCCGTTGCCGAGCAGGACCCAGCAAGGGCCGCAGGCCAGCAGGCGTTGCGCCAGCAGGGTGAGAAATCCTCTCTCTTCTCCCTCAAATTGATGCTTCACAATTCGTATCCCCTCCCTGCAAGGCGCCTGGTCGAAAAGATCTTGCGCCAGTAGCTCAGCCAGCCACTCGTCCTTTTCCTTCAAACGCTTGCGAATGGTTTTTATTTCCCGCGTCTGTTTTTCGACTCGATCGGGGGCATCCTGAGGGGCAACCGAGAGTTCCCTGGCGATTCGATCCAGGTCTCCCGAGCGGTGGCGATAGGAGTGGAGTGAGCGCTGCCCGCAAACGAATTCCACGCGAGTCCGGCGGTTCACCCGCTCAACGCGATTGATGAAAATTCCACCGATTTCTCCGGTTAGTCTCACATGGGTGCCGCCACAGGCTGAAACGTCGAAGTCCTCGATGGTGAGCACTCTCAGGATTCCTTTCCGTTGGCTTGGCTTGCGCAAGTTGAGGTCGCCGGCCTCGTCGGGGGACACCAATTGTGGAGTGACGCTTCGGTTTTGGTAGACGATCGAGTTTGCCAGATCCTCGGCCGATCGCAAGGTGGCCTGGCCGACCTCGGCTGCTTCGAGATCGATGGTGGCATACTCGGCACTGAGGTGAAAGCCGATGGTGGCGAGGGAAGCGACTCGAACAAAGGCTTGCGAAAGGATATGCTGGCCCGTGTGCTGCTGCATGTGGTCGAACCGTCTGGGCCAATCAACCCGGCATTGGACCTCGGTGAGGGGGAGGCGGTGTTGCAGCCGGTGGATGACGGTTCCATCGGGACCATCCACCACCTCAACCACCGGAAATCCCTCGATAAACCCCAGATCATGGGGTTGGCCGCCCGAGGTGGGATAGAAGGCGGTTCGATCCAGCCTCACTTCAAAAAAATTCCCAGCCTGTTCCGCCTGAAGGATTCGGGCCTCAAACTCGGTCAGGTAGCTATCCGAAAAGTAGAGCCGGTCGGTCATGGAAAGTCTTCCGGGTGAGCCGTCGTTTGGCAATTGGGGCCGCGGGGCCGTCCATTTCAAGCTTCGAAAAGATGCAGGTACTTCAATCCCGATCCGGTGTTGAAGAGGACGACTTCGTCGGAAGGCCGGACAAAACGGGATTGGATCAGCTTCTTCAGAGCAGCCAGGGTGGCTCCGCCTTCCGGACAGACAAACAGACCCTCCGACCGCCCCATGGTCCTGGCCTCGACCAACATTTCCCGGTCGGTTACCGCCACTGCCGTACCGCCGCTTTGGCGCAGGATTTCCAGCATCAGAAAATCGCCGATGGCTCGCGGCACCCGCAATCCAGCTGCAAGCGTGTTTGCCTGGGACCAGGGCTCGCATCGAGCCTTGCCTTGCTCAAAGGCCCGTACCACCGGAGCACATCCGGCAGCCTGAACGCTTACCATCCTGGGTTGCTTGGAATTGACCCAGCCCAGTTGCCGCATTTCCTGGAAGGCCTTCCACATTCCCACCAGCCCCGTGCCTCCTCCGGTGGGGTAAATGATGACATCGGGCAAGCGCCATTGGAGCTGCTCGGCCAATTCCAGCCCCAGGGTCTTCTTGCCTTCGATCCGGTAAGGCTCCTTCAAGGTGGCGACGTCGAACCAGCCGTTGGCGCTGGCCTGCTGGGCCGCCAGACGGCCGCAATCGGTGATGAGACCGTCCACCAAATGAACCCGGGCTCCCAGGGCTTCGCACTCGATGCGGTTGGCCGGTGGGACGTCTCGAGGCATGAAAACGTGGGCTTGCATCCCGGCCCGGGCGGCGTAGGCCGCCAGTGCTCCACCGGCGTTTCCGGCTGATGGAATTGCCAGCCTTTCAGCACCCAGGGCCTTGGCCATGGATACCGCCGCCGACAATCCTCGGGCCTTGAAGGAGCCCGTGGGGTTGGCGGACTCGTCCTTGATCCAAAGTCGGGACAACCCCAGGCTGGAGGCCAGTCTGCCGGCATCGACCAATGGAGTGCCGCCCTCGCCCAGGCTGATCCTCGCCTGAGAATTTCCGGGAGGCAACAGTTCCTCGTACCTCCACATCGTTTGAGGTCGACTCCCCTGGAACTTATGGGGGAGGCTCGCTTGAACTGCCGGTAGGTCATAGCGGACCAACAGGGGGTTGCCGCAGGGACAGAGGTTGATCAATTGTCGAGGCGAGTGGACTTTGGCGCAGGCGCTGCACTCCAGATTGAGCAGAAAAGGGTTCACCGGAAAGAACTCCCGAGGAGAGCATGGATCGGACCGGCAGTCAGTATACCCCATGTCCCGCTTGCCTGAACCCATCGAGCGGTTGTCCACAAAAGCGACCTCCACGACGAGGCGGAAGAACCGCGAATGAACACGAATTGACACCAATAATCGCATCGATGATCTGTCTTCGTGTCCAATGGTGGTTCACATCCATCATCACTAACGAACGCCGCCTTACCTCGAATGATCCGCATGCCGGATCCCGCCGGGGATCGAAATTTTTTTCTTAGTTAACATGGATGAAAAGGATGAACAGGATGAACAAGACGTAAGATTTCTGCACCGGAAGCCGGCTCGGGGGATGATGCGGTGCGGGCCTGCGGATGCTCAGGATCGCAGGCTGCCGGACTCCTGAAACAAAATCCTGTGTATCCATGAGCCTTTTGCAACATTCCGCAGCCAACGGTTTTATGGAGGCTCGGAACAGGTTTTGATTCACATGGATGCACAGGATGCACAGGATTTTTTCAGGAAACGGCTAGCGGGTAATCCTGGCATCCGCAAATCCGCACACGATCATTGCCGGAGCCGGCTTCTCGTGCAGCAGCGTCCCGTACTGGTTATCCTGTGCATGGATGTGAATTATCCCTGTAACTCTGGGGTGAGATCGCCGCCGCATCCCGCCCTTGCAAAGGGGAGAAATATGGGTTAAAATCTTCCCAAGCCCTGATACCGTTGACCTGCGCCCTCAAAGGCCGCCATAACGGTTCTCATCGACAACGCCTGTCGCATGACCACATGGACTGAGTGCGGTCGTCCCAAAGGAGGGGTAACGTGGCAAAACTCTCATGGAGGATGCGTCGGCCGAAGAATCCTGCCCGAACGGCACCGGTTCTACTGCTGATGGTATTGGCTGCCTCCGCTTCCGTCCTCGCTCAGCAGGAGAAGAAAGCGGCTCCCCGGCCCAAGACCAGGGCGGAATTCGAGGCCTATACGCAACTGTACAATGAGAAGGACATGCGCCGGAAAGCCCTTCTGGCCGGGAAATTCATTGGGGACTTCCCTCGGTCCGACTTCCGTCTGGCGGCTTTTCAGTTGGAGATTCAGGCCAATGAGGCGTTGGGCAACCATGAAAAGCTGGTTTCGGCCGGAGAAAAGGCGCTGCAAGAGTTTCCGCAGGCCGACAAGCAGTCGCAGATCTACATACTTCAGCGCATGATCCGTGGCTACCAGCAGCTCAACAATTCTCGCAAGACCATAGAGGCGGGCGAGAGGCTGCTAAAGGTGGAGCCCCGCCATCTGTCGACTCTTCTCACTCTTTCCATGGTGCTTCCAAGGTTCCTGCCCGAGGATGAGACGGGCCGCGCCCGGCAACTGGACAGAGCCCTGGAAATCGCCAACCGGGCGCAGCGTCGGGTCGATGCCATTGTCAATGGACCCAAACCGTCAGCACTGACGCCCGCCCAATGGGTCAGGCAAAAGGCGGATCTGCCGGCCCGGGTGCACGCCGCCCTGGGCCTGATTCACTTCAACCGCAAGGACTATCCGAGTTCCATCGAGGAGTACGAGAAGGCGACCACCTTGTCCAGAGGCGAGAGCGTCGACTTCTACCGGCTAGGGATCGCCTACTACTACCAGGCGCTGGCCGTCAGCCAGGAACTGGCCGAATGGGACGCGAAAGAAAACCCGGATACCGTTGCCAAAGAGGAAAAGGAGGCTCAGTTCGCTTCCTGGAGAGACAAGGCCATCACCGCCCTGGCAAAGGTGATCGTGTTGAAGGACGATGCTCCCGCGCAGGTAGTCGAGTCTGCCACGGCTCAGTTGGAGCGGCTCTACAAAAGCAGGAACAACGACTCTCTGGATGGATTGGAAAGCGTGCTCGCCGAGGCTGCCAGAGAATTGGGGAGTGGGGTCCAGTGACCTTCCGTTCCGGGAAGGCGCTACGGAGACAGGTTATTCAGCAATCGGGATCGGTCCATGGGAAAAGGCGTTTGCACCAGCACTGAAAAACGCCGGCGTGGATCGGATTGGTGGGTCGCCGAATAGTTGTTCCGGCCGAACAACCCGTCGCAAAAACAGCCAATTTCAGGGTTCAGTGAAGCGTAGGTTTCCTCGTTGTTGGGTGCCAGCAGTCGATCATTGACGCCAAGTTCGAATTCCCGGCTGTCGAAGCCAAGCTTCCCTGCCAGGCGTCCATCTTCCTCCAATTTCCTGCAGGTCGTCAGCACCGCCCGCAAGGCCTGGCGGAAGCGATCCTGGTTTGCGCCCCCAAGCCTTGCCTTGCGATTGTAGCGAACGCCAAGGCGGTTATCGCTCCAGTCGAGGCTGTAATCGGCTTCGTGGCCCACCAGGAGAATGCCGGGTCCGGCAGGCACATGGCGGTAGTCGGCCACGTCCACCAGGGTTTCCTCGCAACTCTGCTCCCTCACCCAGTCATGAAAGATGGGGATCAAGGGTTCCAGGTCAACCACGCTCGAGTGCTGGAGGTGCAGCTTCAGGTTGACGTGTTGGATTTCCATTCCGGGTGGTTTAAGCGGTGGCGGCGCTGGGGACAAGACCCATACGGTTGAAACAACCGTGGCAGGCCTCGATAAAGAGCTGGGCCTCCTCGATCAGGCGTCGGGAAGATTCCGGCGTGTGGCCGCTTCCTGAACTTCTATGCGCGGCGAAGAAGTAATTGGCGAACTTGGGACCGGCAAAGGGATCGAAAATCTTCTCGGTGTCGAAATACCGGGTGCGGAACTCTTTCACGACTTCGTCCCGATCGTCGGGAACATCCAGGAACTCTATTTTAATCAGTCCCCTGGCTGCATGGAGCATGGCGCCGTAGGCCGTCTCGCCCGCCTGCTGGAAGTCTCCCTCCTCGGCAAACACCTGGGCCTCGAAGACTTCGCGTTCAGCTGCCGCCAGGTCGAATTCCACGGCGGTGACCACTTCTCCAGCGCACTCGCCCTTACCGATGTCGCTTATGCTGTATTCTCTAGGGTCCCCCCAGTCACTGAAGTTGGATCTGTCGGCTTCATAGCCGGGAATCTTGGCCAGATCCTCCAACAGCTTGCGGACCTGCAGTTTTCCGGTGCGTTTGATGAAGTTCTGGAAGCTCTCTCCCTGGTTGCGATTGCTGACGTAGCGCTCTCCCAGACGGGAAACCACCTCGGGAATATTCTTGGAGGGAATGGCTACGATGGGGAGGCCGTAGGAGCCGGCGTTTTGTGTCCACTGGCCTCCCAGCACCACCTGAAAATGGGGCACGGCGTAACCGCCGACCTTCCGGCTCACTCCGTAAAAACCCAGATCCGCGATGTGATGCTGCCCGCAACTGTTGAAGCACCCGCTGACCTTGATGTGCAGGTCCTGGATGGCTTGATCCATCTCCGCGCTCTTGCTGGCCAACCGGTGTTGGAGCTCGGCAGCCAGCCCCCTCGATGAAGAAATCCCAAGCTTGCAGGTGTCGGTTCCGGGACAGGCCACCACATCGACGACGTTACTCGCCCCGGGCCGGGCCAATTGGGCCGATTCCAGGGCCTGGTAGAGTTCGGCAAGGTCGCATTGACGCACCCAGCGCAGGACGACGTTTTGTTCCACGGTCGTGCGTACCGTATCTGGAGTGAATCGACGAGCAATGTCCGCCAGGGCGCGAAGTTGATCGGCGCTGATATCCCCCAAGGGGAGGGTGATGGTAGCGACCACAAACCCCGTCTGTTTTTGCGCCCGTACGTTGGTCTTCAACCACTGCCGGTATTCGGGGGAACCCGACTCGGAAAGGTCGCCGGCCGGCTGGGGCGATTCTTCACCGGAGGCCGCCAGCGCCTCGCTGAGGTATTGCTTCCATCGGGGATCCTTGGGAAGGCGGTCGCGCTCCTCCAGCACCAGGGCCTTGAACTTCTCAATGCCCAGGTCGTGCACCAGGAACTTGATTCGGGCCCTGGCTCGATTCTTCTTCTCGCCCAGTCGCGCAAACACGCGGGCGATCGCCTGTGCGGTCGGCAGCAGTTGCTCCGGGGGCAGGAACTCGTCGAAGAGTTTAGCCTGGTAAGGAACGGCCCCCAGCCCTCCGCCGACATACAGTTCAAACCCGCGCACCTCGACCCCGTTCTCCCGGCGAGTCACGGCAATGGCGCCCAGATCGTGCATGCTGGTCAGCCCACAGGCGTGCTGGCTGCATCCGCTGAATGCCGGTTTGAACTTTCTGCCGAAGTTCTGGCAGTCGGGGTGGCCGAGCAGGAATCGGGCCAGAGCTTTGGCATAAGGAGTTACATCGAACGCCTCGTCCGGGCAAACTCCCGAAAAGGGACAGGCGGTGACGTTGCGGACGGAATTGCCGCAAGCTTCGCGAGTGGTGATTCCGACCGCCGCCAAACGGCGCATCAGGGACGGCGTGTCCTCCATGTGCACGTAGTGAAGCTGGAAATCCTGCCGGGTGGTGACATGGGCGATGCCGTCGGAGTATTCCTCGGCCAGCTCGGCCATCACCTCGAGTTGAGCCCCATTGAGCCCGCCGTAGGGAATTTTGATTCGCTGCATGCCCGGAGCGTCCCAGAGGGTGTTGGGCCCCTTGGTCGGGTTGGCGGTGGGATACTCCAGGGATCTGGCCACTTTGCCGTCGTGCCGCTGACCGTTGTCGTAGCGCTGTCCGTAGACGCCGCGACGCAGCCGGGTTTCCGCGAAGAGCCGCTCATCCACCTTCTCCTGTCGCCGCAAGTCGATCTCGGTTTCGAAGATATCGATCTCCCGGTTCAGGGGTTCGTCGATGCCGCCCGCAAGTCGTTCTTTCCACAGATGGTTGGAAGCCTTCATTCAGAGTACTCCCTGCCCTCGGTGAAAATGATCGCGCCCGTGGTTGGAGCCGAGATGCCGTTCTCCCCAAGGTCGCTCGGAGAGCCTATTCTATAGTCAGGCCGAGCTTTTTGCAAAATTCGCAACCGGGCAAGTCATTTTGCCGATACACCTTATGTTCTGCCTCTTTCAATATCGGGTGCGACCTGGCAAGAAATGCGGGTTCACCACAAAAAGCACAAAACGAATGAGCCTTTTGCAAAATTCCGCAGCCAACCGTTTTATGGAGGCTCGGAACAGGTTTTGATTCACATGGATGCACAGGATGCACAGGATTTTTTCAGGAAACGGCTAGCTGGTAATCCTGAGCATCCGCAAATCCGCACACGATCATTGCCGGAGCCGGCTTCTCGTGCAGCAGCGTCCCGTCCTGGTTATCCTGTGCATCCATGTTAATTATGAGCCTTATGCAAATATCGCAATCGGGAATGACATTGCGGCGGCAAGGATGATGTGCTGCAGGCTCCAGCATTCACCACGATAAGCACAAGAGACAACAGAAACCACAAAAAGCACAAAAGGCACAAGACGAGTTTCTTGATTTCGAGACTTGCCCATCCGATGGTTCTTTTTGTGTTTTTGTGGCCATTCCCGGCAAGGGTCCGGCTGCCGATTCTTGCCAACGCCTCGGCTGGCTGTCATGTTTTGGCACCGGAATCAGTCTCGGTTCTCCCGCGCCCGGGTGCCGGCCTCCAGGGTCTCGACAATGGTCTCGACATCGAAGACGCAGCCACCCCAGGTTCCTCCGCTCACCTGTTGCAGGGCCGCCCAGAGTCGCGAATCGCCGGGAAGCCGGCTGTCGTGAGAGAGGTGGGTCGGCACTGGCCGCACTTCCAGGATTTTGCTGCCGGCCTCGATGCCAAGTACCTTTCCCTCGCAGCCCACCAGGTCGACACGTCCCTCCAAGCGATTGCGATCGATGACAATTTGAATGATGTCGTCGTCTCTGACCTTTCCGATTGGCCCCCCGGCCAGAGCCTCTGGGCCGACATGGCCGATACAGGCACCGGTGGACACTCCCGAAAAGCGGGCGTCGGTTACCACCGCGATGTGTTTCCCGAAGGAGAGGTGCTTCAGTGCGGAAGTGATCTGGTAAATTTCCTCCATCCCCGATCCGGCCGGGCCGCGACAGATCAAGACCAGGATTTCCCCGGGTTTGACCCGGTCCTGCTGCCGGCTCTTGATGGCTGCGATGGCATCGGTCTCCCGGGTAAATACCCTGGCCGGACCAACCTTGCGGTAAACGCCGTCGGGGTCGACCACCGAGGGATCGATAGCCGTGCTCTTGATTACCGAGCCCTCCGGCGCCAGGTTGCCGCCAGGAAAGGTCACGGTGCTGGTCAATCCCCTCCGGTGGGCCTCCGTGGGGCTCATGATCACTTCCTCGGGGTCGACGCCGTCCAGTTCCCCAAGCTTGCGGCGCAAGTGACGGCGACGGTCGGATCTTTCCCACCAATCCAGGACCTCTCCCAGGGACAGCCCGGAAACGGTTTGGGCATCCAGGTGCAGGAGATCGAGGTCTCGCAGGTGCAGCATGACTTCCGGGACGCCTCCCGCCAGGAATACCCGGACGGTCGGATGGTGTCGGGGGCCGTTGGGCAGCACGTCCACGATGCGTGGCACCCGTCGGTTCATTGCGGCCCAGTTCTCCGCTGTCGGACGCCGAAGCCCGGCCGCGTGGGCGATGGCAGGAAGGTGCAGGAGCAGGTTGGTGGACCCGCCAAAGGCAGCATGCACCGCCATGGCGTTGTGAATGGATTTGTCGGTCAACAGCTGGCCGATGGTGTGTTCCGCCTTGTCCAGAAGCAGCAGCGCTCGGGCTGACCGGCGAGCCATGTCGAGCCAGATCTCCTGTCCCGAGGGAGCCAGGGCTGAATGCGGCAGAGCCAGCCCCAGGGCTTCCCCCACGACCTGCGCGGTTGCCGCGGTCCCCAGAAACTGGCATCCTCCGCCCGGAGAAGCGCAGGCTCTGCAGAGAGCCTCGGCGGCATCTTCCAGGGTGGCTTCTCCGTGGGCGAAGCGAGATCCAATGGATTGGACGGTGCCGGCATCCTCTCCCTCGGTGGGGGGGAGCGTGACCCCTCCGGGAACCAGGACACAGGGTAGATCCCGCATAGAGGCCAGGGCCATCATCATGGCCGGCAGTCCCTTGTCGCAGGTGGCGACTCCCAGGACGCCGCTCCGGGTGGGAAGCGAGCGAATCTGACGCCGAAAGATCTGGGCGGCGTCGTTGCGGTAAGGGAGGCTGTCCATCATTCCCGGCGTGCCCTGGGTACGACCATCGCAGGGGTCGGTGCAGAAGGCCGCATAGGGAATGCAGCCGGCGGCGCGGAGCTCTTCCGCGGCCGCCTGCATCAACAGCCCCACCTCCCAATGCCCGGTGTGGTAGCCGAGAGCCAGGGGACGGCCGTCCGGAGCCCGGATGCCCCCCTGCGTACTCAGGATGAGGAACTCGCGTCGACCCAGTTCCGCCGGATTCCAGCCCATTCCCGCATTTTGACTGAAGGCGAAGAGGTTACCGCTGGGAGCATGCCGGAGCAGTTCTTCACTGATCGGGACGCTGCCTTCCGGCCCACGGGCCTTGGTCCGAATTTCGAACAGGCTCGGATCGTTGGAATCGAGAATGCGGTTGTCAATTTCCCCAGGGCTCATGGCGAGCCTCCTCCATCCTTTTTGGTTTGTTTCAGGCAAGCCGGGCCCCCGCCCTGCTGTGCGGATCATACGAAAGTGAAACAATCAGAAATCGATCAACCTTTCTCGACCTTGGCACCCCGTCGCGGTCAACCTCAGCGCCTTAGTGTCCCTTCGTCGTTCTTCGTGCCCCTTCGTGGAAATGTCTTTTTCTTTTGTCGTTTGTCGGTTGTTTCAGACAAGACAAGTCCTCGGGTCCCGGATCAGGAGGTCCGGCCTTTTGCGACTTCGGCCACGAACGCCGCCGCGCGGCGGCGCAAATCCTCCATGTTGCCTGAGTCGAGCAGCTTCTGGCTGACCAGGCTGCTCCCAACCCCCAGGACGGCAGCGCCGCTTCTGACGAAGTCGGCTGCCGTATCCAGGTTCACGCCTCCGACCGGGACGATCTCCAGTTGAGGCAGCGGCGCCCGAACGGCCTTGAGGTAAGCTGGGCCGCCGATGTCCGCCGGAAACAGCTTGATCATGGAGGCGCCCGCTTCCCAGGCGACCAGCATTTCGGTGGGCGTGTAGCAGCCCGGGAACACCGGGATGCCGTAACGACGACAGAGCGCCACCATGTCCGGATCAAAGGTTGGGGCCACCACGAAGTCGGCTCCGGCCAGAATGGCGGCACGAGCCGTTTCAGGGTCCAATACCGTGCCCGCGCCGAAAAGGGTTTCCCCCCGATATCGCTGGCTGGCGGCCCGGATGGTCTCGATGGCCCCCGGGGTGGTCATGGTGACTTCAATGGCCCGCACGCCGCCCGCCCTTATGGCGTCGGCAGCGACGATCAACTGGTCGGAACTGTCCGCCCGCATGATGGCGATCACCCCTGTCTTCCTCATCAGGTCCAGTTTTTGTTCCTTGGTCATTGTGAAAGCCCTCCGACACGTTTCTTTGCCGGGTCGCAGGCAACCGATCTAGAGACACTCACTTCAACAGCTTGGCAGTCCCATGTTCCAGAATTTCCGGAATAGGCTGTGCCGCGTCAGCTAGCGGGAGGTCCGTTTCCCGCCGCCCAGCACGTCCGATCTCAGCAGCGCTTGTACCTCCGCCTTGTCGACAATGGGTAGATCGAACATCAGGGTCTGCTTCAAGCGGGTGGCCGCGTCTCCAGTCAGAATTCCCTTCTCCATTCCTTCCCGGCTGAATCCCGAGGTGAGCAGGCCATAGTAGAATCCCGCGTTCCAAGTATCCCCGCCACCCAGCCTGTCCCACAAGGTGATGGGCCTGACGGCAGGCGAACGAAAGAAACGGCCGTGGGAGTCGATGGCTGCCGATTCCCAGCGATGTTGCTCGAAGGTATCGGGATAGCGGATGGTGATGGCGACCATCCGGGCACGAAACCGGTCCCGTACCTGGCCGGCGAAGTTACGAAGATCCTCATCGTCGATGGGACCCAAGTCGCCGTCAACGATCTGCTTGGCGGAACAACTTCCCAGGCTCATACCGTAGAGCTTGGCCATGTCTTCAATAGTGGTGATGAGCACGTCCACGTGGTCGGTGGCAATGGGAGTCAGCACCTTACGGGCCTCCTCGGGAGACCACAACGTAGCTCTGTAGTTGAAGTCCATTCCAACCAAACAGTTAGAAGGCTTGTTCTCAAGTGCTTCTTGGAGTGCTTCCAGGTTGTAGTTGCGGTCGTATCGGCTATGTCCGGCCAATCCGAAGGTGATTCCGGAGGTGTGGAACAGCCGGGCGCCTCTCAGAGCCTCCTGCCAATTCACCATCCCCGGACCCAATTTGGAGGCCGCAGAAAACATGCGCTGGTAGATTCCGATGTTTCGCCGGGGAGTGCGACCGATTTCATAGATCAAGCGACCGATGGGTTCGGTCTTGGGAGCCCAGACCATGCCGCCGGTGTCAATGCCCTGCTCTCGAGCGGCATTTCGCACCGCGTGCCCGTAAGGGTTTGCCGGAATCCGGGTGATGTAGGCGGAGGGAATTCCGAACCGGCTGAGGGCGGTGGCTAGCGTAAATTCACTGCCCGCCAGCGATAGATGGACCATACGGGTCCGTTCGGGGCGCTCCAGGTCGGCAGGGGTCTCGCGCACCAGCACCTCCCCAAAGGTCACAAAAACCGGGCCGCCGCCTTGCAACGGAGACAGGTCATCTTTGGTGATATCGAACCTCACCTCTCCTGGCATGGGAATTTTCTCCTGCGGGTCAGGTGTCCTGTCTCAGGAATAGGGACCTTTTGCAAATTTCGTCGTGTAAAGTCCCCTATTCACGTCTCCTACCTGCGGAATCTTGCAAAAGGCTCATCTGCGACGCAATTTCTGAGACAGAACACGAGGCATTCCGGCTGGCCGGGATCGACAGCGAGCCGGCCTTTGTCAATCGGAAATCCTTCAGCGTCATTGCCCTTCAGAGTGAAACACGAGTTGGCCTTGTGAGGGCCGGCAGCGCACCATCATAACCGCAGCACCCAAAAACAGGAAGGACTACAAAGTAGACAGCCGGAGGCAACCGACGCTTCTTGTCAGGATTCAGCGGCGTAACCATTTCAAAGGGAGAATTGCAATAGGAATGACGGTCAGCAACACGGCCAGACTCAGGGCGAGGCAGAAAAAGGCAAAGACGTCTCCGTACCGGGAATAGAAGGTGGGCGTTTGTCTGAAGCGGAAAGTACCGTCAAGCACCGTTTGCCGGTCAAGTCCGGTGCTGGACAGGACTCTCCCGAAGGGGTCGATGACGGCGCTGATCCCGCTGTTGGCAGCCCTCAGGAGGTATCGTCGGTTCTCTATCGCGCGCATTCGGGCCATCAGCAGATGTTGGTGGGGGGCGGCTGAAGTTCCAAACCAGGTGTCGTTGGTGATGTTGACGAGAACCTCGGCGCCTTCCGCCACAAAACGGCGCACCAGATCGGGCACCACCGCCTCATAACAGATGAAAACTCCCACCTTATCTCCGGACTCCAAACGGGAGATCACCACCTGGCTGCCGGGCCGATAGTCCCCTACCCCTGTGGATATCTTTTCGACGAAGAAGAAAAGCCAGGACCAGGGAACATATTCCCCGAACGGAACCAAATGCATTTTGTCATACTGGGCGATCAATTCCCCCCGGGGAGAGACTGTCCCTACGCTGTTGTACGGGCCTGTATTCCTACCGGTGCCTCCCTCAGGCCAGTCCACGAATCCGAACAGCAGGGTGGATCCGGAAGACTCTGCCAACTCGTTCATCCGTTTTCGGAATGACGAGTCTTCATGATAATAGAACGGCGCCGGCGTCTCCGGCCAAATGACAAGCCTTGCCCGTTGCGGTCCGGCAGGGCCTGGGCCGGCTCTCGAATCCTCGAGCGAGGGCGACAGAGACAACTCGATCAACTCGTCCAGGAGCCGGATTTGCGATCGCGGGTCCCAGGGTTGATCCAGGGGGATATGGGTCTGTACCAGGCGGACGTGGGCCTTCCCGATGTCGTCCGACTCGAGCGGTTTCACTCCCACCCACATCAGACCACCCAGGATCGCCAGGGAGAGGGGCAGGCAAACCATGGCCAGCCTTGACCGGAAGAAAAGGCCGGCGATCAACGCGTTGATCAAAACCACCAGGAAAGAGAGTCCGTAGACCCCGGTGAAGGTGGCGATCTGAGCCAGGGAGGGGTTGTCCACCAAGGCGTAGCCGGTCAGGCACCAGGGGAAGCCCGTCAGGAGGTATCCCCGAAGATATTCCGTGGAGAGCCAAAGACCGGGGGCCAGCAGGAAGCAGGACCCGGGAAATCGCAGCGAGAGCCTGGAAAATACCAAGGCGAACAGACTCGGGAACAGAGATAGGTAGAGGACCAGCAGAACAAACAGCAAAACGGCTCCCGACCAATGCATGTCGCCGTAACTTTGCAGCACGGCCAGGATCCAGTAGCAGCACCCGGAAAAAAAAGCGAGACCGAAGATCCAACCCAGCAGTAGCGCCCGCTGCCAGGAAGTCTCGCGAAAGAGAACGACCAACAGGGGAACCAGCGCGACCCAGCTCACCCATGAAAGGGAGAATTGGGGGAAGAGAAGGATCTGCAGGAGACCGCTGGCTAGGGCCAGACCACATTTCTGGCCGGTATTAATGATGTGCCGGCGAACCGGCAGGAAATGAGGGCTCAAGGAAAGAAACGCGAACCGTCTTCAGAAAGAAAAGCGTCCGGAGTGTTGATGCTATTCAAGTTACCAGGGCGCGCCCAGGATCGTGTGTAACCGCAAGGCATCCCAATGGGACCAAAGTCGCTGCAACGAACTGGCCTGTCATTGATGAATCCAGCGGCCTGGCGAGAAATGCGGGCTAGCGTCTCAGAATGGTATCGTAGCCGTCCCGGGCCAACCGGGCTTTCACTCGAGATGTCTCCCGGGTACTGCGATAGGGCCCGACCTTCACCCGGATCCACTGCGGGTTTTCCGACTTCGAGGGAGCCACCACCACCACAGGATATCCCTTGCCCCGCAGCTCGTCGGCCAGGAGGTTGGCATCGGAACGGCTCCGGAGGGCCGCCACTTGCAAATGAAGCAGCCCGCCGGAGTTGGACGGGGAGCCGGAAGACGCTTTTCGAGGCCTGGCTGGCTGCCGGGCTCCTTTCCGGTTCTCTTTCCCGGTGGCGCGGGGACTGAAATTCTCATCGAGGCTCTGATCCTTGACGGCGCTGTAGAAGTCCAGTTCCTTTCGCAAGTCCGGTGGGCTTGCCGGGTCCTGCGCACCGGATGTTGATCCGTCCGCCCGGTCAGGAGATGAGGCCTGACTTGTCTCCGCGCCCGCGGGTGGACTTGCCACTTCCGAAGACGCCAGGTTGGACTGCGCCCCCTCTCCGACTGCCAGCGTTGCCTCGCGAGCTTGACCACGCCCCATCCAGAAACCCAAAGCGAAAAAACTGGCGCAGATCAGTACGGCACCCAGGAAAAAGAGAAGCAAGTGCCGGTTATCGAGTCGCACCTCCTTGTTCTCGGGACCAGTCTCCATGAAATTGCCTCCTAACAAGGGGTACCTGAATCCACCCGGGCAATGGGACCCATAGCCATTCGATCCTCGCGCGCGCCGCTCGCTATTTTTTTAGAAAGGGCTCGAGAATATCGATTGCCAGAGGAAAAACCAGGGTGGTATTTCTCTCGACTCCAATCTCGTTCAGTGTTTGCAAATACCTCAACTGCAGGGCCACCGGCTCTTTGGCCACCACCTCGGCGGCTTGAGCCAGCCTTTCCGACGCCTGGAATTCTCCGTCGGCGTGAATGACCTTGGCTCGCCGTTCTCGTTCCGCTTCGGCCTGTTTGGCCATGGCTCGCTGCATTTCATGGGGAAGGTCCACTTGCTTGACCTCGACCGTTCCAACCTTGATGCCCCAGGGATCGGTGTGCTGGTCGAGGATACTCTGCAAGCGGACGTTCAGGGTCTCGCGCCGGCTGAGCAAATCGTCCAAGGGCACTTCACCGAGTACCGAGCGAAGAGTGGTCTGGGCAAGCTGAGAGGTGGCATAGAGGTAATTCTCAACCTCGACCACTGCCTTGACCGGGTCCATGACGCGAAAATAGACGACGGCATTGACCTGGACCGTAACGTTGTCGCTGGTGATGATGTCCTGTGGCGGCACATCCAAAGTCACAACTCGCAGTTCCAGCTTGACGATTCTGTCAATGGGCCACCACACGATAATGAGGCCGGGGCCCTTGGGTTGCGGCAACAGCCGTCCCAGGCGAAAGATGACGCCTCGCTCATATTCCCGCAGCACTTGAAGGGAGTTGAAGAGGACTACCACCACCAGCAACAGTCCAAAGAGACCCGGGACTGAAATGAAATCGATTTCGAACATGAGTCCCTCCTAGTTAGCTTGAGGCTGTCCCGGGGCCGTTTACCCGAGTCACCTGGATGTTGAGTCCCTCGACTGATACCACTCGGACCCGGTTGCCGGATTCGATTGGCTGAGGACTGCTTGCCTGCCAGATCTCACCGTGGACCTGCACTTTTCCCTGGGACTGGATGTCGGTCAAGGCTGTTCCGATCTCTCCGACCATGCCCTCGTTGCCGGTCACCGACTTGTTGCGGTGTGCCAGAATGACCAAGCGCATGAGAAAGATGATGATAGCGGCAAAGGGGAGAGTGATTCCCACGGCCGTGATCAGCTTCACACGCAACTCGGGGAGCGGTGAGTCGATGAGAATTAGGGAGCCCAGCACCATGACGGCGATTCCGAGAGAAGCCAGCAGTCCGTAACTGGTCACTTTTACCTCCAGAGCAAAAAGGACGATTGCCGCCAGGATCAGCACCACTCCCAGGAGGTTGATGGGCAGGATATTGAATGCCACCAGAGCCAGGAAGACACAGACACCCCCGGCCACACCGGGAAAGATCAGACCCGGATTGCTGAACTCGATGTAGAGTCCCAACAGGCCAATCAGTCCCAGAATCAGTGCAATGTTGGGGTTTAACACCTTTGAGAGAACCTTTTGGCGAGCCGTCATCTCAATTGCCTTCAGAGACTCGTTTTTCAGTTGCAGGACCAGCGTTTCCCCGTCGAAGCGCTGGATTTCCCTGCCGTCGAACTTGGTGAGGATTTCGTTCAGGTCCTGGGCGATGCCGTCGATGAGATTGCCCGCCCGCGCCTCTTCTTCGGTGAAAGACAGGCTCTCCAATACCCCTTTTTCCGCCAATTCGACGTTGCGGCCGCGTTGAGCCACGAAACTGCGGATGTAGGCCGCGGCATCGTTTTCCACTTTTTGCTGCATCACCTCGTCCAACTTCCCTCCGCCCAGGGGTACCGGATGTGCGGCTCCGGTGTTGGTGCCGGGGGCCATGACGGCCAGGTCTCCGGACAAGAGGATGAAGAATCCCGCGGACGCGGCTCTGGCGCCGCTTGGACCGACGAAAACGAGCACCGGAGTTTTCGACCGCAATATTTGCTCGATGATTTCCCGCATGGAGGTGTCGAAGCCCCCCGGCGTATTCATCTGGATGATCACGGCAGTGGCGCGTTCCTCTTCCGCCTGCTCCAAGGCACGGGTGATGTACTCCGCAATCACAGGATGAATGACGTCGTCGACCTCAATCGTGAACACGACCGCTTCGGCCGAAGGAACGGCGGCTGCCAGAATGACCAGCAGCGCCACCCCAAATCTCCGTCTGGTCATGGAAATCTCCGAAAACGAAACCCCGGATTTGCCCGGAATTCCGGCGACTCTCCTGACTGAATTACCCCGTTGCCTGTGAATTATAACAGAGTTACGAACCGGTAACCGGCCCATCTGGAACGGCAGCCGGTCCAGGCATTGCCTTGCCTGAAACAAACGACAAGAGACAAAAGAAAAAGAGTGATCCACGAAGGGCCACGAAGGACGACGAAGGGACACCAAGGCGCTGGAGAAGGCCCAAGAGGGATGGGGCGAAGGTCGGCAAGAGGGTCAACGAAGGACACAAGGGACAAAGAGGATTTGTCCGCGAAGAAGCAACAAGGACCGCGGCGGAGCCAGTGGGGGGCTTCCGACCCCATCGTGATTTAAGGAGATCATTAACATCGATGCACAGGATTCACAGGATTCTTCAGGAAACGGCTGGCTTCTACTGCCGGGAATCCGCAAATCCGCACCGGATCATCGCCCGAGTTGGCTTCTGGTGCAGGAAGCTCTCGTCCTGTCAATCCTGTGCATCCATGTTCAACTTATAGTCCTTCTCGATTGATCTTCCCCGTGGCGGGCCTTGGCTGTGCCCAACGCCCCGATTCCCAGTCAGCGTCCCGTGCAGCGGCCTCTGGTCCTATTTGTCCTGTCCCTGATGCCGTGACACCTACATGTATCCGGCGACTTGGGGAGCGATGCAGGTTAAAATCGACAGGATGTTCTCCTGGCAGGGATCAAGGGTTCTCAAAATGACTCCAAGGGCATCCATCAAACCGGCAGTGGCTGGGTTGCTTGCCTGTGCCCTGCTGTTCGGAAACAGGGCCGTCCATCCTTCCAGCGCCACTTCTCCCGCCGACCCGGAGAAAAAGGAACTTGTATTTCCGAAATCGTTCAATCGCCACCTGCAAGCCTACGCGGCCGTGTTGAGCCTTGTGGAATCCGGGTATGCGGATCCAGCAGACCTCAATCGAGCCATTGCCCGGTCGATTCAGCGCATGCTGAGTCGTTTGGATCCGCACTCGAGCTTTTTCGACCCCAAGACCTTTGGCGAGTTACGAGCCTACCAGGGTGGCAACTATTCCGGAATCGGCACACGAGTGGCGCCGGTGGACGGAAAAATGATGGTGCTCTCGACGACGGCAGGGTCACCAGCCGAGGAATCGGGAATTCGCCCTGGGGATATCATCCTTTCGGTTGACGGGATCTCCACCAGAGATCGTCCCGGAGCCGAGGTGGTGAGGTTGCTGCGAGGCCCCCGGGACACTCGGGTGGAGGTCTTGATCGAGAGGAGTGGTGTCGACCGTCCGTTGGGGCTCCAGGTCAGGCGAGAGGAAATACCCGAACCCAGTTTGCCTCTCGGCTATGCCATCCTGCCAGGAGTGGTTTACCTGCAAATGGTGGGCTTTACGGCCACCACCGAGGACGAAGTGGACCGCGCGCTGAAGCCGTTCCAACCTGATCTGCAGGGTCTTGTGCTGGACCTGCGGGACAACATGGGAGGGAATCTGCAAAGCGCCATCGGCGTTGCCGATCGCTTTCTGGATTTGAACCAGGTCATACTGGTCACCAAAGGGAGGCTTCCCGACTCCAATGCCAGGTATGTGGCCACTCGTGGGCATGACCGCGAGCCTGTTCCGCTGGTGGTGTTGATCAATAGGCGAACAGCCAGCGCCGCTGAAATCCTGGCGGGAGCCATCCAGGATGCCGGGCGGGGAGTGGTGGTCGGTGAAAACAGTTTCGGGAAGGGACTGGTCCAAACGATTTTTTCTCTGAGCGGCGGGAACGGACTCTCCCTGACCACGGCCAAGTGGTTCACGCCCAACGGAAGGACGATACAGCGGAACTACAAGAATCGCTCTTTGTTGGAGTATTTGAAATTAATGGAACGGTTGGAGAGCGGCCGCTCCCCTGCAACCCCTCCTATGGACAGTTCCTCTGAGGAGGCTGGCGAGGGTGGCATCTTCCCGGACGTGTGGGCTGGGTCGGTCGCGATGACCTCCTTTCAGAAACGCCTGTTGTCGCGGCATCTCCTTTTTGCCTTCGCCCGGGAATTCAAAGCCAGGTATCCGGTGCTTGCCAGTACGGCAATTGTGAGTCCCCTGGTGCTGGAGGAATTTCACGATTTTCTCGCGGCACGAGAACTGATTCGCTCCGACTCGGAGTTCCAGGACCACCTGCCGTTCATTCAACGCAGTCTTCGCAGTCAGCTGTTGCTCCTTTCCCTGCAACCCAAGGAGAGCAGGAAAGTGGAGCTTGAAGGAGACCCCCAGGTAATCCAGGCACTGGCATCCCTGCCCCGGGCCAGATTGCTTCTCGCCCGGGACAGATCGGGTGAGGATTAGCCCGCCTGTCAGCGGAGCACCTTTGCGACTCGGAAGCCGTAATCGGTATATGTATAGGAGGGGTCCAGGCTGCTGCGGGCCGCACAGCGACTCACCTTGATCTGGTGGCGCCAGGCCCCGCCCCGGGAGGCCCGGCGTAGCGTCTTTGTCCGGTTGACCGGATTGTCTTTGGGGGATCGCTGGTAATAGTCGCGCGCATACCAGTCGAGGCACCACTCGTGAACATTGTCGCCTAGATCGTATAGCCCGAAATCGTTAGGCGGCTGCAGTGCCACCGGATGAGGGCATCGATCCCGCCAACCGGTGCGATACAGCTCATACTCCGAGGGATCTTCGTCTCCCCAGGCATAGAGACGTCCTTCCTTTTTCTGACGAATGGCCCATTCCCATTCAACCTCGGTGGGCAAGCGAAAAGTTTCGCCCGTCCACTCGCTCAGCCAGCGGCAATAGGCATCCGCCTCCAGCCAACTGACCGAAACCACCGGCTGTCGCGGATGACTGAAGCGGGGCTCCAGGAACGATTCGGGCATCCGCCCGCCGGTTCGAGCGACAAAAAATCGGTATTGCTCGTTGGTTACGGTGGTGATGCCCATGGCAAAGGCATCGACCCGGACCCGATGGACCGGTCGCTCGTCCGAACGCCCCCGGTCGCAGCCCATGAGATATTCGCCGGCGGGCAATCCCGCCACGGCCGGAATGTGGCTCGTGATCGTGTCCACAATTTTCAAACGGCTCGAATACAAGCTGTTCCTGTTGGTTTTTCTTCGTGTTCCGTCGTCGTTCTTCGTGGCCCTTCGTGGATATCGTTTTTGCCTGCTTGTCGATCTGGGGCCGGGTCCGGCTAGGAAGCGGATTCCTGGGTGCGCTCGAACTCGAAACCGGGATAGGTAATGCGGGCGTGGTAAATGCTGGAGAGAGTCTCGAGGAAGCTGAAGGCGATGCGGTCGATTTCAGCCAGGGTGATGTCGCACTCCGACAACTGCCCGTCTTCGGTGGTGGTGGCCACGATCTTCTGAATCAATTCCAGCAACTTCTCCTGGGAGTGGTCACTCAGGGTTCTGGCAGCTGCCTCCACGGCGTCGGCCAGCATGATGATGGCGGCCATCTTGCTTTGCGGCTTGGGCCCCGGATAGCGGAAGCGGGCTTCGTTGACTTCATCGGGTGCAGCCGCGCTGGCCTTGGCCTTCTCGTAAAAATAGGTCAACAGCTTGGTGCCGTGGTGCTGGGGAATGATGTCGATCATCGAGGAGGGAAGGTTGGCAGCCCGGGCCATTCGGATTCCCTTGGTCACGTGTCCGACCACTAATTTCACGCTTTCCTCGGGGCTGATGCGATCGTGGATGTTATCGCCCCGCTGGTTCTCCACGTAGTATTGGGGACGAATCGATTTGCCGACATCGTGATAGAAGCAAGCTACCCGGGCAAATACCGGGTTCAGCCCGATCGCTTCTGCGGCTGCTTCAGAGAGAGTACCGACAGCAACGCTGTGGTTGTAAGTTCCGGGGGCTTTCAGGATCAGCTCACGTATCAGAGGTAGATTGACGTTGCCAAGCTCCTGCAACCTCATCACGGTGGTAACCATGAAAAGCCGTTCGAACAGAGGCAACAAAAAGACCAGCAGCCCGGTGGTGATCGGACCGGACAGCAGCGCCAGCGTAGCCCCCAGAAGGCCGACCCCCAAGTCGAACGGGGCCAGCTTGGCGTACTGAAGCACCACGAAGAGGCCAATGGCAGCCGATCCGAGCTTGAATCCCGCCCCTACAAAGCCGACTCTCTGTACGGCGCTGCGAATGGTGAGTATTCCGATCAGGTGGCACATCAGCACGTAGAAGAAACCATAGATGTCGCTGCTCAGGGCCAGTACGGCAACAAGGCTAGACAACAGGGAATAAATCAGGGCAGCACGGTCATCCACCAGAATGGTTACCAGCATTGCCCCCAGGGCAAAAGGCAAGGCGAAGAAGAAGTAAACCTCGTCGTTGTCGGGAAATCCCGCAAAGTTCTGGCTGAGGGCTTCGCTGAGAGCCTCGCCGACAAAGCTGAAGACCTTGAGGACAATGATCTGGACGACCAGAACAGTGCTGGCCAGCACCGCCAATCTCATAAAATTCCAGTGGGTCGGCCAGAGATTTCTCAACAAATAGCCGAACACTGCCAGAAGCGATCCGATGAGAAACGCCAAGCTGACCGTTTGCGCCAGCGACGAGGTCTTCCGGGGAAGGTTTCGGATGGCTTCGATCTGTCTTAGTTGTGCCGGACTGATTTCGTCCCCTTGGCGAACGATCACCTTGCCCTTTTTGAGGATGACGAAGACCGGGTCCACATCGGCCACCGCTTTCCGTTGCGCCGCTTTTGTGGCCTGCAGGTCAAAGGAAAGGTTGGGTTGCAGCAAGCCCCTGACCAGCCTGGATACCGGTTGCAACGGGAGTCCGTGGTATCGCAGCAGCTGCGGCAACCAGGTATTGACCTCTTGCCGGATGCCGTCAAGAGTCTTGACCCGGTCCACCGGGATTGTGGTTCTCTCTTCCGAATCGGTGCTGGAAAGGATGTGGATCCGCCTCTTCTCACGAATCAAATCCCTCGCGCTCTCAATCACCGGCGAACCATTGGCCTTGCGCAGCGTTTGTTCGAGCGCCTGCTGCAATGGCTGGCTGAATCCATTGCTTGCCAGGAATCGGGCGGCGGGTTCCAGCTCCGGCTCCGGCAGCAGTTGCGCCAACTCGGATCTGAAGTTCGCCTGGACTTGCGGAGGGAGTTGGTTAAGACTCCGGGCTGAACTGGCGGAACGGGTTGGGTTTAGGGGTTTCAGGTGGCTTCTCAACCTGGAAAACAGCCGGCAGATGCGCTCGATTCGTGCCTCGGCCCGATCGTCGGCATGGCGATATACCGGAAGCGCGGCCTTTTGGGCTTCCTGCTGTCGGATCCTGGTGGCTTCTTCGTCCTGCATCGGGACGTCCGCCGGGACCAGGATATCGGAGGTGGCAATGTCTCCCACCCCATAGTCCGGCAGGGTGAAAATCTTGTAGGTGGAGGAAAAGAAGGTGAGCACCACCGTCAGCAATATCAGGAGCAGGATCAGACCCGGAATGGAGCCGGGACTCACCTGGTCCGACCTCGTCCCCAGGGGATCGTTGGAGCTTCCCTTCGTCCTCAGACTGATGACCCTCATGGAACCCCTTTAGCCGGCTGGGCCTGTCGGCCCAGCCATCAGCGATGTTCTTCGGGACTCTTGCTCTTCCAGAGACTCGAGCTAAGCGACGATGTCCGGAAGCTCGGGCATGGGGTTCCGATGGTCGTGTCCTGGCAATGAATGAACATTGGCTCGTCGTCACTGCTTGAAGCCGGCGCGGTTGCGCTCCGTAAGATGGCAGCCCATTTCCGAGACAGAACACTAGCACCGACGTCCATGACGGTCAAGTTGCGTCCTGTTAACGTGTTGCATCGTGAGCAATCTCTGGGTCGGGTCTGGCGTCCGGGCGAAGGCGCGGCAATCCAAGATAGTGGATTCCCCTGATCCGATCTTGAATACCCGGCGCCTGACGCGCTATTCTTGGTGACAGTCCAAATGGAAGAACGTTTGCCGGGCACAAAACCAAAGGAGCCGATACTATGGTCTTGACACCTTCAACCATGCTAGCACTGGGGGCGTCCGCACCCGATTTTCACCTGCCGGATGTCGTGTCCGGAGACACGGTCACGCTTGGCAGCTTTGCGGACAAGGAAGCGCTCCTGTTAATGTTCATCTGCCGGCACTGTCCTTTTGTGGTTCATGTCCAGGAGGAGTTGGCGCGTTTGGGCAACGACTACAAGGCCAAGAGCGTGGGCATTGTGGCCATCAGCTCCAATGACGCCGAGAATTATCCGGACGATGCGCCTTCCAACCTCAAGGCCATGGCCGAGGAGCTTGGCTTCACCTTCCCCTACTGCTATGACGAGAGTCAGGAGGTAGCCCGGTCCTTTCATGCGGCCTGCACCCCCGACTTTTTTCTCTTTGACGGCCGGCGGGAACTGGTCTACCGGGGTCAGTTGGATGGAAGTCGGCCCGGGAACAATGAACCGGTCACGGGAAGGGATCTGAGGGGAGCCATGGATGCGGTGCTATCGGGGAGCCCGGTCTCGACCGACCAGACACCCAGCATCGGCTGCAACATCAAGTGGAAACCCAATTGAGCGGGTCTTTTCAGGGCCTCTCGATGGCGTAGACGTGAGAACGGGTCATGATGTAGAGGGTGTCGTTGGCAACGACCGGAGTGCTGTAGACGGTGTTGCCGAAGTTGAATTCGTCGATGAGTCTTTTCTGGCGACTAGCCTCCAGAATGGTGAGGTCACCGTCCTCGTCTCCCAGCAAGACCTTGCCGTCGACCACGAAGGGGGAGCCCCAGACGGCGGCCAGCATGTCGTGTTCCCAAAGCAACTTTCCTGTCTTTACATCCAGAGCGTGAAAGAATCCACTGAAATTGGCGGCGTAGAGCACCCCGTCACGGATAGCCACGGTCGAGATACTGCGACGGAAGTCGTGTTGCCAAACAGCCCCAGTCTCGGTGATATCCCCTGACTGAGTAGCGTCGATGGCCCATAGGTGTCCCACGCCTTCGCCGTGCTCCGGATCCTGTCCCACTGCGATGAAAACCCGGTCGTTGTAGACAACAGGTGTCCCAATCAGATTGTTGCGGTCCCCCCTGCCGTTCTTCCACTCGGATCCCTTCGGATTGCAGTCGAACCTCCAGAATTCCTTCCCGGTATGGGCTTCAAAGGCATAGAGCCAACCATCGCCGCCCGCAAAGATGACCTGGGGCCTGCCGGCGATCTCTCCGTAGCCTGGAGAGGACCACTGGCCATGGAGAACCGCATCCCCGGGGGCCGAGTTCTCCCAGGCCAACTTGCCGCTGTGGCGGTTCAGAGCCAGGAAACTGGGGGCTCGAGGCACCGGGATGTTGATGTGGCTCTCATCGGTTCCATTGGAGGTGTTGAGGAAAATCAGGTCCCCGACCATCAGAGGTGAGCTGGTAGCCAGGTTGTGCGGGAAGACCCCCAGTTCTTCAATCATGTCGAAGGTCCATATCACGTCCCCGTCGATCGGGGAGGTGTGCTTTTCGTCCTTGACGGGTCCGTCGTTTTCCCCGTCGAGGAACCCTTCGGTGTCCAGGCTCACGACTTCCGCCCGGTTGGAAACATAGTAAAGTCGATCTCCAGCCACCGCCGGCGAGGAACAAATGCCCTGCTCAGGCCAGTCGTTGACTCGGCCGGCGGCCAACTTTTCGTGGGTCATCTGCCAGAGGAATTTCCCGTCCGTCTCGCGGAAGCACATGATGACGCCTCGGTCTCCGGTCTGATTGGGGTTGCGCAGCCTCTGGTTGTTGGTGCCCACAAAGACCTTACCACCCAAAATGGTGGGGTTTCCATAGGACTGCGAACCGATCTCGGCGACCCACTTGATGTTTTTTCCGGTCTTCAGGTCCCAGTGGGCCGGAATTCCAGTGGCGTCCGACACCATGTTCCTGTCGGGTCTGCCCCCCCACATGGGCCAGTCCCCTGCCAGACCGGAAATTTTGCTTCCGACCGCCAGCAAAAGGACCACTGCTGCAATGACTTTCAGCTTTGACAATGACATGCGTTCCCTCTCAAACCCTCGGCCCCGGCCGGTCCATGCTCAATGGTCGGCTGGAGCGACCGAGACGTTATCGTAGTAAATTTCGGCTGCGGAATAGCCGTAGATTCCGGGACTGCCCTGACGGTGGACGATCGGATCCCGGACCTCGATGGTCCACCCTTCCGGCTCGGGCTCATCGCGTTTCCAGACCTTTCCCCGGATCGTTCCCTCGGTTCCCTCCGGAGGGATCTCGACACGAAGCTTCATCCGGTACCACACCTCGGGGTCCACGCGGTAGTCGATGGTCTTGGAGAAGTGCCCCAGTTCCGACAACCAGCTTCGGATCTGCAGCTTCTGGCGATTGCCCATCAGGGCCAGGATATAACGCTGGGCGATCAGCCCCATGTCCGGGAGACGCCGGCGCTGTTCCGTGCCCATCATCTCCGCTTGAATCTCGTAACCCGATGTCTTCCAGTCTCCCAGATACACCATGGTTCGCCAGGATCGAGGGTTGGCGGACAACTTCTTCAGAACCTTGTTGCCGTCCAAGGAAGTCACCACGAATCGGCCCCGGGCGGAATTCCAGCCTGTAGCCACTGTTCCCTCTTCCAGCCGTTCGAAGTCCTCCTGGAAGGGAATGGCAGGACGGGAACTGACCCGCGCCGTTCCCTTCAGGCTGCCGACCCGGGCGACGAGCAGGCCACCCTGAGGGATATTGCCGTCACTAAGGGTGAGGCGCCCGCCCGCGGAAACCTTCCCCTGGATTCCCTCCAGGGACCAGACGGCTTCGCCCGGTTTCGTCCGTCCCCGGGCATCCACGACCCGTGCCGCGAAGGTCTTGGAGGCTCCCGGAGATAGGACGACCTCCCCAGGCTCCACCAATACACTTCGGGGCGGTCCCTGGAAGGAGTCGGATGCCTCCGGCCGGGGCTTCCCTTCGCCTGGAGCGGTCGGGTCCCGGTCCTCGAGTCCAATGCAATAAAGCATATTGCGGGTCAGTAGATAAATACGGCCGTTGGCCACGGCAGGCGAGCCGTTGATGGAAACGGCGGATCCGTCGGCATTGGCAAATCGTTCCAGGTCCAGTTGTTCAGGGGGCTGGTGGCCGCGCAGTCCCAAGATGTGAAACTGTCCGTCAACATCCGAAACAAAAAGCTTGCCGTCGGCGACAACGGGGGAAGCTCGCTGCATGACTCCCAGGTTGTATTTCCAGAGCTGTTTTCCGGTGTCGGCCTGAAAGGCGACCAGATTGGCGGAATTGTCCACGTGATAGAGGATGTTGTCGGCCAGGGCGGGAGAGGCATAGCCGGCGGTAAATCCGTCCACCTGCCAGACCAGCTTGGGCTTGCCGTCAACGATCCGGCCGGCGTCCAGACACACCAGCCGGCCCATGGCCGTGCTGGCGTCGACATTTTCCTCACCGTGGGAAGCGAAAACCCGGCTTCCCTGAACCACCACCGAGGAGTTGATTCCTCTCTTGCTGAAGGGGAAACCCCAGACCCTTTCGCCGGTTGCCAGGCTAAGTCCGTAAATCGAGCCGTCGGCGTTGCCGCCGATAAGGAGATCCTGGCCGTTGATCCGGCGCACCACCGGGACCGTGTAAGTCGTATCCTTGGGAGCCTTGCCGGGAGTCGTCAACCAGACCGTTTCTCCGGTGCGCTTGTCCAGGGCATAAAAACGGTCCCGTGGAATCGCCGTGGAGCCCCATCCGGCGTTCAGGAAATTGACGAACAGCAGGTTCCCGTGGAGGGTTGGAGTCACTGTCCGCCCCCCGTAGCCGGATATTCTCCCGACTTCCTCCTTGAGTGATCTCGACCAGACGATCTTACCGTTGCGGTCGAGGCAGTGCACCATTCCTTCGATTCCGTTGGCGTAGATATGACCGGTTGCAGGATCGGCCGCCAGGCTGGCCCAACCCACCCGGTGGTGGGGGATATCGGTCAGGAATACCTTGTAGCGAAATTCCCATTCCAGATCCCCGGTCTCAGCGTTGAAACAGGAAATCTGCTCCTGCCAGCGGGGCGGTGTGTCCGGTTCCGCCAGGGTGATGACACAGACCCTTCCGTCCACCACAATCGGCGTCGAGCGACCGCCGATGGGGAGTTTCCATCTCAGGTTTTCCCCCTCCGGCGACCAGGTCGTGGGGAGCCCGGTTTCCGCCGAAACACCGTCGGCGTCAGGGCCGCGCCACATGGGCCAGTCGGCGGCTCCGGCCGAAACCGACAGCCACCCCGCGCTCCAGACGGAGAAAGCAAGCCATGCCTTCAGGAACTGTTTAGCTGTCCGCATCAAATGGAATCCCCCTGGATCCGGTTACCTCGACGGTTGGACCTCCGGTCCTGCGAGGTCACCGATACTGGTTTTTCATTATCAGGCCCAAGGACAAAAAACAACAAGGGCCAATTATGAGTCGGGCTTGCCTGGTCCGTACAAGAATTGCCCCGGCCTGGCGTCGAGGGGACGTCCGGTTTCGATCACCGGCGTCCCGTTGACGATGACGTATTCGATGCCCTCCGCAAAGCGATGGGGCTCCAGGAAAGTGGCGGGTCCGGCAACCCGCTCGGCGTCGAAAATGGTGATATCGGCCACCATGCCCACCTGCAGCAGACCCCGGTTGCGGAGCCCCGATTTGGCTGCGTTCATTCCCGTCATCTTGTGAATGGCCTCCTCCAGGTCCAGCACCCCTTCCTCCCTCACATACTTCCCCAGGACGCGGGCAAAGGCGCCATATCCATGAGGTCCGGGCACTTCCCCACCCGACGGATCGGCGCCGGCGGCACTGCCGCCGGCGCCCACGGAGACCCAAGGAGCCTGCAGGGCGGAACGCAGGTCCTCCTCGCTCATGAGCGAGTAAAGGACGGCAACCGGACCTTCGGTTTCCTGAAACAGATCAAAGAGAGTGCCTTCAGGGCTCTGATCCAGTTCAGTCGCGATCTCCGCGATGCTCTTCCCGGCCAGGGCCTGGTACTTCCGGGAGTCGGCCTGCAACAGCACCACTCCCGGCCAGCCCCCCGCCGCCAGGAATGAATTAAACCGGCCGGGCCGTTTCCGACGAAGCTCTCTCAGGATGCGGGCGCGAAGGTCGCTTCTGGAGAGCCGCTTCAACAGCTCCTCTCGTCCGCCCTCGGTAGTCCAGGAGGGCAAAAGATCTGCCAGGTCCGCCCGGGCGTTTCGATAAGGAGACAAGCTGGCGGTCAGGGTCAGCCCCGATTCCCTGGCCTTCTCGATGGAATCGATCACCTCTTGCAACTGTCCGCGGGCACGGCGGTCGGTCACCCTCAAGCCTAGAATGTCCAGGGGAACTTGAGCCTGCTCCGCAAGCTGTATGGCTTCCTTTACGGAATTGTGGATGCCGGCGCCGGCATCGATCTCGGCGGCGTAGACACCGCCACGAACCTTTGCTTCCCGGGCCAACTCGGCAATTTGCTCGCCGCTCAGAATTCCTTCAGTAGCCGGCGGCGGCGAGGTGAAGAGCCCCAGCGCACCCTCCAGCATGGCCTGTCCGACCCTGTGCTTCATCGCGGCAACTTCGGGCTGGCTGGGTTCCCGCCGATCTTCGCCCAGGACCAGGCGCCCCACCTCTCCCGTCCGGACGTATGAGGCCACGTTGACGGTGAGTTCCCCCTGCTGTAGCCGACTGAAGGTTTGCTCCCACGGGGTCCGCCCGGCTGAGACTTCCCGGGGCCCAAGATTGCGCCCGGCGCCGGCCTGGCGGCCATGGCCCGAATTTCCCGCCACCAGGATCTCGGTGGTGATTCCCTGACGCACCTTGCCGAGGGAGTCGGGATGGAGCATTGTGTCGGGATCGGAACGGCTGTGGATGTCGATGAACCCCGGGGTTACCCACAGTCCCCGTGCGTCGATCACCCGACGCCCCTTCTGCTCCCGGTCCTTCAACGTTCCCACGTGAACGATCTCTTCCCCGCGAATGGCGAGGTCTCCTGGAAACCACAGGGAGCCCGAGCCGTCGATCAGCTTGCCGCCGGTGATTATCAGGTCGAATTCGTATTGGGGAGATTGCCGGCAGGCGAGCAGGCTGCAGCAAAGAGCCAGCGCCAGTGTGGCCCGCATCAGAGAAAGCTGCGGCATCTTTAGAAACATGGTCGCGAGGGGGGTGAGAGTTGGGTCAGGTCTGCTGGGAGTGCAGGAACCGTCCAGCCACCTCTTTCATCTTTTCCAGTGTCAGTCTCCAGTGGGAATCGTGCCAGAGAACCTTGGAACCGGAAATGAGCAGCAGCTGCGGCGATTCGTGCCCCACCCCCAGTTGCTCCGTGATCTGATTGGAGAGCGGGCGCTCTTCGATCACTCGGACCAGGGCGCAGGCCCAGGGGCGATTGGCCCCGCCCTGCCGGTCGAATTCGGAGAAGGCGGAATAGACCTCTGCGCTGATGGGACACTGGCTGCTGTGCTTCAGCAAAAAGACCGCTTCCCGCTCGGAACCTGCGAGCAGTTCCTGCACATCCTCCGGTGTCTTGAGTTGAATGAGCGACATGGCGCAAACACTCCCTTCAGAGGACCTGGAATGCAATTACTCCGAGCCGGGTGCGGCGGGGTCCTCAGACGCCGCGTCGGGCTTGCCGTTGCCGCCTGCCAGATCCGCCCGGGCCTGAGCCAGCAGTTCTTGCAGGCCTTCGAGAGAGTTCTGGTGGGTTGTTCGGTAAAGAGACTCCAGGTTGCGACGGGAAATCTCCCGATAGCCGCCTTCAAGAAGGGAAGCTCGGGCAAAGGCGTCGATGGCTTGCGGGAATCGCTTCAAGCGGGTGGATACCACTCCCAGCTGGAAGTGAACGAACTGGGAACGCGGTTCCTCATTCAGAGATTTGGTGAGATATCCGTATGCCCTGGCCAGATTGAGCGTGGCCAGCCTGGAACTGCCGGCTGTTGCGGTTTTCGGACTCTTCGGCTGCTCCCGGTCCGTTCCAGGATCAGCCGGGACGGCAGAGCTCTCTTGCTGCGGTGCAGGCTCCGTCGGTGCCTGTCGTTCCATCTCATACTTGACCAGATAGGCGTGACCCAACCCGGCCAGACTCTGTGCCATATAGCTGCGGTACTCGGCTTCCCACTGCTGCTGGTCGGTATTGGCGGGCCGGACGACTCTTCGCAGCCGTCCCAGGGCTCGCGTGGCCAATTGAATGGACCGGTCAGGATCTCCCTTGTCGGAGTGAGCCAGGGCCATCAGCGCCAGAATCGGAATGTTGTCGGGCGAATGTCGCAGCGTTTTCTGTCCGTGCTCAAACATTTTCTCCGGCTGATTCAGGCTCCGGTAATCCATGGTAGCCATGTGGTGAGCCTGGCCCAGGTAGTTGGATTCGGGATACTTCTGTGCGAAGGCTTCGACGAGGCGGGTGCGCACGGCCGGGTCTCCGGTTTGCTCTATTTGATCGAACTCTTCCCGTTCGACCGGGTCTTGGGCCAGTTGTTCAACGGGTTCCGGAACGTCGTAGATCCGGAGCTTGCCGGTTTCCGAGGACGGTGGAGCCTGAGCCAAGAGGCGTGCCGTCCCCAGGCTCCCATACTCCGGCAGGTCCGCCTGAAGGCCTGTAACCGCAAGCAGCAAGCCGATGGAGAGCGATTTCAAGTGCATGGCTGTCTCGAAACCATCTATCCTCTCCCCCTCCCTTCCGCCAGAATAGCAAAAATGGAAATGGCAGGGCACCCTTTTCTGGCAGTTGCGACCCGCACCGGACGGCGGAGCCCGGCTCTGTCAGGACACGATTCGGGCCTCGTTCGTGAGGGTGCCGATTTCCGGAATGGTGATTTCGACGGTATCTCCCTCCTGCAGGGCAGCCGCTTCCGTCTGAATGATTCCCGTACCGGTCAACAACACGGTGCCATCGGGAACCGGATTGGCATAGAAGAGCCAGTCGATCAACTCTTGGATGGTTCGTTTCATCATGCTCAGCCGAGTGTCCCCCGAGAATATGACCTGGCTGTTCCTGCGGATCTCGCAGCGGATCGACAGCGCATAGGGGTCGGGAACCTCATCGGCGGTCAGCAGCACCGGGCCCAGGGAGCAGCATCCGGAATAGATCTTGGACTGGGGAAGGTAAAGGGGGTTTTCCCGCTCGATGTCCCAGGCCGAAACATCATTGGAAACCATGTACCCGAGAATCTCGCGTTTGGACGAAAGCAGGACTCCCAATTCCGGCTCCACTGCGGTGAACTTCGAGTCTTTCCGTATGCCGATGAAGTCGTTGGGACCGGTGCATCGGGTCTCGGTTCCCTTGAAGAAAAGCTCCGGTCGATCGGAAAAATAGACGTAGTCGTAGATTCCCGCGGGAGCCTGGGTGTCCCCGTCACGGAATTCGGCGCTCTTCTTGTAGGTCACCCCGCAGGCCCAGACTTCCGGAGGGTGCACGGGGATGGCCGCATGGGGCCTTGCCGGGCTCGGCGAGACGTTCAACTCCGACCAGGTCAGGGAAAGGGGTCGGGAGGAACAGTGCCTTTCCACCAGGTCCGCAAGAGAGATCCCCTCCCGGTCGGCTCCACGGGCGTAGTCCAGCAGCGTGCGCAGTCCGTTGCCCTTTGCCAGGACCGGGTAGACACTCTCATTCTCGACTCTTGCCAGGCGAAGCCCGGTTTCGGGGTCATGGATTTGGGCCAGTTTCATGAATGTCTCCTGACTGAAATGAAATCAGAGCCTTTTGTAAAATTCCGCAGATAGGGGAGGTGGAGAGTACTGCAGCGCTGCAACAACACCGCCGGCGCTGCACGACGAAATTTGCAAAAGGCTCATCAGTAACGTCTCGAGCGCTGCAGGGTGATGTCGAATTTGGCCGTATCGGCAGCTGCCATGGCTGCCATGACGCCGGCTTGCACGGGGTCGCTCACGATCAGATCGGCCGCCTCGGGCACGGTTCCGGCCATGTTGAGGGACAGCACCGTAATTCCCTGTTCCTTGATTTCCTGAACCGCCTGGGTGATTTCTCCCCCCATGATGGCTCCGGCCATGACCAGTACCTTGGCGCGCGGCAACAGGGCCACCGAGCGCACCGCGGCCGCGATGTCCTCTTCCCCCACCAGCGCGATGGTGTCCACCGATATCCTTTCGCCCCGCAGGTTGTGCCGGTCGGCTTCGCTGATGGCTCCCAGAGCCACCTGTCCCACCTGGGCCCCGCCGCCGATGATGATGATCCGCTTACCATAGACCTTGAGCAGCGGATCCAGGGAGTCTACCGAAGTCACCACTTCCAGCGCCCGCAGGTCCCGGATGAGGGCGTCCACCTCCGTAACGTCGCGGAGTTCGAGATAAACGCTGGCCGCATGGGCCCGCCGTTTCACGATGTCGACCGAGCTGATATTGGCTCCGTGCGTAGCGATAGTCCGGGTGAGTTGAAAAAGAACCCCGGCTCGATCATGGGCCTGGATCAGCAAGGCGATGGATTCTGTTTTCATTCGGAGGCACCTCGGAGGTTTTAAACGGGAAAACCTCCAACTTGTCGAATCTAAAGCAAGGCCCAATTCAAGTCAACCGCGGCTGGACCGGAGGGCTGCGATGGCAGTGTCCCTGTTTCGCCTGAAACAAAAGAAAAATGAGGTCTGCACAAGGCTCGTTGCCCGATTCCCGATGCCTGTTGCGAGGTTCCCCCCGAAGCGAGTATTCTCAATTCCGGGAATTGCCGGAAATCGTCGCATACATACGCGAAATCTCGGGATCGAGCCTCAATTCGACAGTCGAGGACCGATTTTCGCTGGATTCAAGGGAGCCTCCATGACCCATCAGAGCCGTCGCAACTTCCTGCGCCAGTCCATGGGAATCGCCGGAGTGGGCGCCTCCGGCTACCTGGCATCCAGTCGGCCTCTCCGGGCGGGGCCTCCGGCGCCTTCCGAAGCACTGGGCGCCAACGACCGGATTCTGGTTGGCCTCATTGGTTGCGGGGGGAGAGGCCGCAGGTTGCTGGAATACTTTCTCAAGGTGGACAAGGTGCGCTGCACGGCCCTCTGCGACGTGGACGATGGACACATCTCCAAAGCGCTGCGTACGGTTGAGACTGCCGCCGGCCCCATGCCCTTGCAGACCCGTGACTTCCGGCAGATCCTGGACTTGAAGGAGTTGGATGCCGTCATCGTGGCCAGTCCCGATCACTGGCATGCCCTCCAGACAGTGGCGGCCTGCCAGGCCGGAAAGGACATCTACGTCGAGAAACCGCTTTCCCTGACCATTCGGGAGGGTCGAACCATGGTCAGAGCCGCTCGGCTCTACCAGCGAGTGGTCCAGGTAGGGACCCAACAGCGGAGTGCTCCCCAATTCGCTCAGGCGGTGGAATATGTGAAGTCCGGACAGCTTGGGAGGGTTCGCCTGGTCCGAACCTGGGCCTATCTGGATTGGAAGGCGGCCACCCCCAAGGCTCCCGACCGTCCCCCGCCTGCCCGGGTGGACTACAACCTGTGGCTGGGCCCGGCCAGGAGCCAACCCTTCAACCCCAACCGGTTCCATTTTACCTTCCGCTGGTACTGGGACTATTCGGGGGGATTGATGACCGACTGGGGGGCTCACATGGTCGATATCGCCAACTGGGGCATGGGGGTCAAGGCGCCCGCTTCGGCGTTCTCCGCCGGAGGAAAATTCGCCTACCCCGAGGACGCCATGGAGACCCCGGATACCCAGCAGGTCACCTGGGCCTTCCCCCATTTCACCATGATATGGGAACACGCTCTGGGTGTGGGGCGCGGACCGGAGGCGCGTGAGCACGGGGTTGCCTTTCACGGAGAAAACGGGGTTCTGGTGGTGGACCGCTTCGGCTGGGAGGTGTTTCCCGAAACCCGGAGAATCGACAACAGGCAGCGCACCTACAAGGTCGCGGGGTTGCCCCGGCAGAGGGTCGGGCGGGATTACACTCCCGACCATGTGCAGAACTTCCTGGATTGCATGCGCTCCCGAGAAGCTCCGGTGGCGGACGTTGAAATCGGACACAACTCGGTCATTGCCTGCCACCTCGGCAATATCGCCCAGCGTCTGGGACGTCAGATCCGCTGGGACGTGGAACAGGAACAGGTGATCGGCGATCCCGAAGCGGAAGCCATGACTGCCGTGAACTATCGGGCGCCCTGGAAGCTGTCGCTATAGCCGCCAGGCGAAGACTTGTGCGCGCGGGCAGTGCCGCGTTGGCGACGGCGTTCGAAGGCTTCAGGTAGTGCCGTGCTATACTCTTTCCCTTCAATTTGCACCACTTACCCGGGGGGCCCCATGGCGGAAGAAGACAGTAATTTCAAGGTTGCCGATCGCCGCAAGTTCACCGAGGACGGGCAGTTGCGAGACTCGGTGGAGGAGGCCCCAAGCAGAGCTGCCAGTCCTTCCGGCGAATTCGGCGCCGCCCAGGGCCCGGAGAAGGTTGCTGCGAGCGGCTCAGCCCCTGTTGTCGGTCGAGAGGACCAGGACTCCAAGGTGGACTTCCACACCTTGGTTCTGTCCCTTGCCACTACGGGTCTGTACCAGCTCGGACTGGCTCCCCATCCTGAAACCCGGAAAGTCGAAAAAGACCTCCCGGGGGCACGACAAACCATCGAAATCCTGGAAGTCTTGCAGGATAAGACCCGGGGAAACCTCAATCCCGACGAGACCCGGCTGTTGGATCAATGCTTGCACGACCTCAAGATGAGCTTTGTCCAGAGCTCCCGCAGGGTCACCTTGTGATCCATTCCCGGCTCTCTGAGCCGTTGCCTTCCATCTCAGACGAGTTGCCTTGGCTCTCCATCGAACATGCCTTCGAACGACTTGAGCATGCCCGATACCGCTGACAGCAGCATTCACCAACGATTTTCGACGCGATGGGGCCTTCTTTTCAGCGTCTTGGGGGTGGCGGTGGGGACCGGAAACATCTGGAGGTTCCCCCGTATCGCCGCTCAAAACGGGGGCGAGCACGGTGCGGGGGCCTTTCTGGTCAGTTGGGTGCTTTTCCTGTTTCTGTGGAGCATCCCCTTGATCGTGGCCGAATACGCCATCGGCCGGCGGAGCCGCAAGGGTCCGGTCGAAGCCCTGACTGCCATTGCGGGGCGGAATCTGGCCTGGACCGGTGGCTTCGTCGCCTTTGTCTCGGCAGCCATCACCTTTTACTACGCTGTGGTGGTGGGTTGGTGCCTCTATTACCTGTTTCAGATGGTCACCGCGCCACTGCCGCTGTCCACCGAAGCCGCCTTCTCCACCTGGAACCGCTTCCAGTCCTCCGCCTGGCCTTCCTTCTTCCATGCTCTCGTCCTGGTTCTGGGCGTTCTGGCGATCTGGCGGGGGATCCGCTCCATCGAACGTCTCAACCGCTGGATGATTCCCACCCTGCTGGCGATCGTCCTGATCTCGCTGGTTCGTGCCCTGACCCTGCCCGGCTCATCGGCGGGCGTGGTCTATCTGTTCACGCCCGACTGGGAACAGCTGCTTCAGCCGAGAATCTGGCTGGAAGCCCTCAGCCAGAATGCCTGGGATACCGGAGCCGGCTGGGGGCTCTTCTTGACCTATGCCGCCTACATGCAGCGACAACAACCCATCGTCAAGAATGCCCTGTTGACCGGTATCGGGAACAACCTGGTCTCTTTGCTGGCGGCCCTGATCGTTTTTGGGACGGTCTTCTCGATCCTGCAGTCGGAAATGTCCCTGTCCCGCCAGGAGACTCTCGAGATCCTGCGCTCCAGCGGCCCTGCCTCTACCGGGCTGACCCTGATCTGGATGCCCCAGCTGTTCGCCCGCATGTCCTTGGGGACTCCCCTCTCCATCCTGTTTTTCCTGGGACTGACGCTGGCGGGCTTCAGCTCGCTCATGGCCATGCTGGAACTACAGGCCCGGGTGCTGGTGGATGCGGGCTTGACCCGGTCCAGGGCGGTGCTGCTGGTGTCGGTCGTCAGCTATCTGCTGGGCATCCCCTCTGCGCTCAGCCTGTCCTTTTTCGGGAACCAGGACTTCGTCTGGGGTGTGGCCTTGATGATCTCGGGGGCGCTGGTCGCCTTTGCCGTGACCCGATACGGGTGTGCGCGCCTGCGAGGAGAGGAACTGCCGGCCATTTCCGGCGATCTGTCCCTGGGGCGGTGGTGGGATGTTTCCATGAAGTACGTGGTCCCGGTGGCGGCTTCCCTGTTACTGTTGTGGTGGCTGTCGCTGTCGGCCACGGTCTACGC
Organism: Candidatus Versatilivorator sp.; assembly: GCA_965207735.1. Classification (GTDB taxonomy): domain Bacteria; phylum Acidobacteriota; class Terriglobia; order Versatilivoradales; family Versatilivoraceae; genus Versatilivorator. The sequence continues at coordinate 784,834 of OZ242296.1, forward strand.
CCCGGATCAATGGCACAATCCCCTGCTTCCCTACAGCGTCATGACCTGCCTGGTGCAGTGGGGAGCGGTGTTGACGGTGCTGTGGCTCCTCAACCACCGCCTCTCCCGGCGCAGGTAAGTCAAGCCGCGCTGCACGGGGCGGATCATACGAGAGTGAAACAATCGGAAATCGACCAATTCCTTCGCGACCTTGGCAACCCGTCGCGGTTAACCTCAATGCCTTAGTGGCCCTTCGTCGTTCTTCGTGTTCCTTCGTGGATAACTCTTTTTTTGTTTTTTTTCGTTTGTTTCGAGTAAGTTCTGAATCCGAGCCGTTGGCAGATCCATGGAACGAATCCGCGTCATTGACTCCCATACCGCCGGCGAACCGACCCGGGTGGTGGTGGAGGGTGGGCCCGACCTGGGAAGCGGTCCCATGGCGGAAAGACTGATCCGTTTTCGCGACCGTTTCGATCCCTTTCGCTCGGCGGTCGTGAATGAGCCGCGCGGTTCCGATACGCTGGTGGGAGCCCTTCTCTGCGAGCCCTTCGAAACGGATAGCGCCGCCGGAGCGATCTTCTTCAATAACGTGGGCTATCTGAGCATGTGCGGTCACGGCGCCATCGGGATTGTGGCCACCCTTGGCCATCTGGGCCGCATCAAGCCCGGGCGGCATCGTCTGGAAACCCCCGCGGGCACCATTGCAGCCGGCTTGCAGGCTTCCGGAGAAGTAGTCATCGAGAACGTGGCCAGCTTCCGTTGGTCCAAGGGGGTGGCTTTGGATCTGGAGACTTACGGCCGCTTGACGGGAGATGTGGCCTGGGGAGGCAACTGGTTCTTCCTGAGTGAGGACCACGGCCTGCGGCTGTCTCCGGACAACACCGACCGCTTGCTCGACTGTACCTGGAAAATCAGGAGAGAGCTCCGTAAGCGGGGAATCACCGGTAAGGACCGGCGGGAGATCGATCACATCGCACTCTTCGCCCCGCCGCAGCGCACCGACGCCGACGCCAGGAACTTTGTGCTGTGTCCCGGGGGCTCCTACGACCGCTCACCCTGTGGTACGGGCACCTCTGCGAAAGTCGCTTGCCTGGTGGCCGACGGCCGTATCGGCCAAGGACAGACCTGGCGTCAGGAGAGCATCATCGGCAGTCTGTTCGAGGCTACGGTCCGCCTCGATCGGGGTCGCATTGTGCCCGCCATCAAGGGAGCGGCTTTTGTCACCGCCGAGGCCACGCTCCTGCTGCATCCGCGAGACCCACTGAGAATGGGTCTCAGGCCTGCCGCCAGTCCCTGAACTTTCGACCCATTGCCACTGGCAATCCCTCAGCCCCACATTCTTTTTGGTTAGAGGCTCGAGAAAACCTATAATGCCGCAACGGTGGCCGCATCATGACTCCCCGCGCCGACTGGAATCCTGCATCTCACCGGGGAACATCCAGCAAATTTTTTACCAAGACCTTCACAATAGGGACGCCATAATGCTGAAAAAGAGAAGCTTGGGATGGTTTGTGCATCGACCTGTCCGGTGGGCAGGGACAAGCTTTAGAAAATGGCGATTCCAAGGACTCGATAACCAAGTGGAGGTTCGGGCGTTCCTGTAACGGGATCGCACACATCCGATCCTCCGGATCTGACAATATGTTTTCAGAGCATTTGTTGAGATGGCCCGATCTGGTGGCCATATGCATCAACTTGAGCGCCATGGTGGTGATTGGCGTCTATACGGCCCGCCGCAACCGTTCTGCCGACGCCTACTTCCTGGCCAATCGCAGCATGCCGGGCTGGATCGTCGGATTTTCGCTGATGGCGACCATCATCAGCTCGATGACCTTTCTGGCCATTCCCGGCTTTACCTTCGCCAAGGACTGGCGGTACATGCCGGCGCATTTTCTCTATTTCATCCCGGCCATCGTCGCCTATTTCCTGTTCATGCCCTACTTCCGCCGGGGGCACGTCCGCTCGGCCTACGAGTATCTGGAGCATCGCTTCGGCACCTGGGCGCGGTTGTATGCCGCCGCGGGCTTTCTGGTGTTTCAGATGTTTCGCACCGGAGTGATTCTCTATGCCGTCTGTCTTCCCTTCGGTCCCATGACCGGTTTTCCCCTGGAATGGGTGATCCTGGTGCTGGGTATCCTGGTGGCCACCTACACCATTCTCGGCGGCTTGGAAGCCGTCATCTACACCGACCTGCTTCAGGGAATAGCCCTGATTGTCGGTGGACTCATCTGCGTTCCCGTGGCTCTCGGTCTCATTCCGGGCGGGTTGTCGCAGGTCTTTACCGAAGCGGTAGCCGACGGAAAATTCGCAATGGGAAGCACCGGCTGGTCCTGGGACGATCAAACCGTCTGGGTGCTCATCATCGTCTACCAGTTCATCTTCTTCCAACTGCTTTGCACCGACCAGAACGCCGTCCAACGTTACATTGCCATGAGGACCGACCGGGATGCCAAGCAGGGTTTGGTCCTGTCAACCGTCATGACCATTCCGGTCTGGCTCTATTTCGCTTTCATCGGCACGGTCCTTTACGTTTATTACAAGCACTTCCCTGCCGCGGAGCTGGAGAGCCTGGTTCCCGAGCAGGCCTTCCCCTTTTTCGTGCTGACCCAGATCCCGGCCGGTGCGGCCGGTTTCGTCCTTTCCGGGCTGCTGGCCGCGGCCATGTCCACCCTGGACTCCGGCATCAATGCTTCGGCCGCCACCCTGACCAATGACTTCTACCGCCGATTCAAGAAGTCGGTGCAAGACGAACGGCACTATCTCAAGTTCGGCCGCTGGGTCTCGGTGGCCTTTGGTGGAATCATGATCACGGTGGCGCTTTTCATCCATTTCGCCCGCACCCAGACCCTCATGGACTTGCAGACCCTGGTGTTTTCGATCCTCAGCGGGGGGCTGCTGAGCATCTTCCTGCTGGGGTTTCTGACCGAACGAGTCCACAGCCGGTCGGCGCTGATCGCTGCCATCGTTACCGTTTCAGGGGTTTGCTTCTGGCTGTTTGCAGACTCGGCCACGGGAACTCGGCTGATGCCCGAGTTCCAGAAAATGCTGCCCGACAAGTTTTGGATCGTGGTGTTTTCGAATATCTTCCTGTTCGGCCTGGCCTACCTGTTGAGTTTCTTCGTGCGGTCCGGAGAAAGCAAGAATCTGCAGAATTTGACCGTGTGGACCTCCAGGGCCGATAATCTTCCCGGCTAAGGGAGATCTGGGGCCAACCGAACAATAAACGAAAGGAATGCCTGTCCATGTTTCAAAACCGGGTCAAGCAGCTCTTGCAGGCGGGGAAGGCCGCCTGGGGTGCCGGTCTGGCCGACGCCTCAGAGATTGTGGCCCAGGCGACCATCGAGACCGGCATCGATTTCCTGTGGATCGATCTGGAGCATCGACCCTATGAGGTTGATGCCGTACGCTGGATTCCCATCCTCTGCCGCCGCAAGTCATGCGTCCCGCTGGTCCGGGTGGCAGGGCTGGAATCCCATCTCATCAAGAAGGCCCTGGACATCGGGGCCAGCGCCATTATGGTGCCCCAGGTCAACTCGGCCGCGGAGGCCCAGCGAGCCGTTGAATACTGCAAATACCCGCCGGAGGGTACCCGAGGCGTCTCGCCGTTGTGGCCTCTCTTCGAGGGGGTTTCCTGGAGCGACTATCTCCCCCGAGCCAACCAGGAAACACTGGTCGTCGTCCAGATCGAGACCGCGCCGGGCATCGAGAACCTGGAGTCCATTGCGGAGGTTCCGGGAGTGGATGTCCTGTTTTTGGGACCCACCGACACCTCTGCCGCACTGGGTCATATTGGCCAGATTGAGCATCCCGAGGTTCAGGCGTTCCTTGCCGACTTTCCCCGCCGGGTGGCTCCCTCGGGGAAAGCCAGCGGGATCACCCTGCAATCCCTGCAGGAGTGCCGGAGGGCCTATGAACAGGGCTATCGCTTTATTGTCTGCGGCAACGTGGTGCACAGCGGCGGGGTGGCTCTGACATCGCATCTCGACCATTTGAGGGCCGTGGAGACGCCGGAAGGCTCGCATTGATCGGCTAGATTTCCATCATGGAGGCCGGCGCTGCCGGTGAAGCGATGTCCACAAACGTCTTCATGCGCTATCGGATTGATTCCGCGGACCAGTATGGAATTCTGGAGGGAGATCGTCTCTACCAACTTGAAGGCGACCCGCTGAATACCCAGCAGACCACCGGGACCATTCATCGGCTTTCCGAAGTCCGAACGCTGGTCCCATGCGAACCCCGCCAGATCCTGGCCGTTGGCCGAAACTACCGGAGCCACCTCAAGGGAAGACCGGCGCCCTCGCGCCCGGAAATCTTCTACAAACCCTTCAATTCTCTACAAAATACAGACTCTCCGATCATTGTTCCGACCGAGGCTAATGAAGTTCACCTTGAAGGCGAGCTGGTTGTGGTGATTGGACGAACAGCCCGAAACGTCTCACTCGAGCAGGCCGAATCGTGCATCTTCGCTCTGACCTGCGGCAACGATGTCAGTGCGCGAGGGTGGCAGCGGGGACCCGACCAGGACCTGCAGTGGTGGCGCGCCAAGGGGTGCGATACCTTTGGTCCCGTTGGACCGGTAATGGTTCAGGGGCTGGATCACCGCAATTTGCGACTCGAGACCCGGCTCAACGGCCAGGTGGTTCAGCAACAAACCACGGCCGATCTCATATTCGACTGTGCCACCGTGGTCAGCTACATCAGCCGGTATCTCACCCTGAGCCCGGGAGACCTGATCTTCACAGGCACCCCGGGAGCTACCGACTGGCTCACACCGGGCGATGTCGTCGAAGTTGAAATCGAGGGCATCGGGGTGTTGAGCAATCCGGTCGAGGCCGGCTGAAATGGTTCCGACGATATCAATGTCAGCCGGTTTGCAGGCCCTCTTTCCTTCCCCTTCCCGCCTTCATTGACTTCATGGAGATTACCTACGGCTACAAATCCTATCGGGCAGACCGCCGAAGCTCGCTGACCATCGGCAATTTCGACGGCTTTCACCTGGGACATCAGCGGATCCTGGATGCCCTGGTCGATGCTTCCAGCACCTCGGGAACCCGGTCGGTCCTGATCAGCTTTCTGCCCCATCCCCTGCAGCTGCTGATGCCGGAGAAAGCCCCGCGAGCCATCACTCCCCCGGAGGAAAAAATCCGCCTGCTGGGCCTCAGCCGGCTGGAGGTGCTTGCCATCCTGGACTTCGACCGGGCTCTGTCCCGAATGACCGGTGAGGAGTTCGTGCGGGAGATCATCGTCGGCGTATTTCGGGCGCGTGAGGTTTTCGTCGGGAGCGATTTTGGGTTCGGACATCGCCGGACCGGCAACATCGCATTGCTCCGAAACCTCAGCCGGGAGCTCGATTTCCAGGTCCACATCTGCCCACAGGTGATTGTGCGGGGATCCCGGGTGAGCAGTACCCGGATACGCGAAATGCTCCAGGCCGGGCGTATCAGCAGCGCCAATCGCCTGCTCGGGAGGTTTTTCAGCTTGAAGGGAGAGGTCGTTTCCGGGCGCGGGCTCGGAAGAGAATCCCTGTTCCCCACCTTGAACCTTCGCCCGGGGTACGAGCTGATCCCAAGACCCGGGGTGTACGTCACCCAGGCCTCCATTGGTGGTAAGCCCCATCCCTCGGTCACCAATGTCGGTTGGCGGCCCACGGTCGCCGGCAAGGATCTGACCGTGGAGACCCACCTGATCGACACCAGCCTGGAGAGCCCACCAGCCCATCTCAGCCTGGCCTTCCTTCACCGCTTGAGAGATGAAGAAAAGTTCGAGTCGCTACGGCAATTGAGAGGTCAGATCGCCCGCGACTGCCGGAGGGCCCGCCGATTCTTTCGTCTTTTCCGGCGGCTGGGCCGACCGCTGGCGACGGCCGGCTGATCGCAGTTCGGCGGTCAAGCACTCCCGGGGGCCCGAGGGGCGACCCGGAAGGCCCCAACCCCGAAGATGCTGGGGATTGCCAGGGGCCATGCACCCTGAGGGGGTCGGTAGCGCTGCTCCAATTGGGGAAGCGTAAGGTTCTCTACCGTTTCGAAGCCATGAGCGGCCATCAGCGTGTTCATCGACCCCAAGGAATACTGGCTGACCATGGGCTCTCCCCGTTTGGCTACAAAGGATTTCATTTTCTCCTTCATGAGCAGGTGCTCGGGTCTGGCGGAGTCTTCGTCCAACAGGTAGTCGAGCACCAGGAGGGTGCCCTCAGGCAGGTTCCTGGAAATGGAATCAGCCGTCTCGCACAGATCTTCGGCGGTGAGGTAGTAAGCAACTCCCATCAGGGTCAGGAAGGTTGGCCGTGATGGTTGGAAACCGGAGCCTTCCAAGGCTACAACCGCGGAAGTCTTGCTGAGGTCGACGTGGACGAAATGCAGGCGAGGTGGGATGGTCCAGCCGGCCTGGCGGATGCGGTCCAGCTTCTGAGCCTGGGTGATGGGATGGTCGATCTCGAAGACATCGATTCGACTCATGAGATCGGGCCTGCGAAAGGCGAAGGAATCCATACCGGCTCCGATGATGACATACTGGTCGATCCCCTTCTCTACGGCTGATTCCAAAGCCTCTTCGGCATATCGTGCCCGCAACAGCACGCAAAGGGTCACGGGTTCAATCGCTCTCAACACGCCCTTGATCAGAATCCATGAGAGGGGACGCAACCAGATCACCAGGCGCCAGAACCATCCGCACAGATACCTGGCAAAGGGATCCTCGAACAGCCGCACCGGATTCCTCTGGTGACTGGCCCGTACGGCCGCGGTAAGTTCGGCGGTCGAGGCTCTGCTCTTCTGTTGTAGTCTGGCGGACTTCCCGATACTCATCGATCTCCCCTTCCTGAGTTTTGCTGGATTGCCACTTACCGCTCCGGCTCTGCAATGCGGGCCAGGCTGCCCATTATGCCACGCGCGGCGCCGGCGCCGTTGATTGTTGACTCACTTCGGGTCGCTCGGGTTTGCAAATGTAGAGTCAGGCTGCTAGGATAGCCTTGAGGTAAGCGAGCATGAAACGGGCGATTCCCTATTTGTTGCTCTTCCTGTTTACGGCGGGCCAGGCGGAAGGCCTGGTGCGGCTCTGTGCGGAGTGGTTGTGCCCGGAAGGCCGTAAACCCGGGTGTTGCCACCAATCCCTGCAGGCAAACAGCGCGCCAAGTGCCGGGTCTGAAGCCGGACACTGTTCGCCGGCGAGAACCGCGACGCCACTCGAACTGGATCGGGCTCGTTGCTGCGAAAGCCTTTCCCGCGGTACCGAGGGCCTGTTCCTCACGGCAGAACGACTTCCCAAGGAAGCTTTCAGGCAGTTCCTGCTCTGTTCCGCCCACTCGCCGGGCAGGCTGCACTCTTCGCTCGATTCCTTCTCCGCTGACGATCTCCCTTCGCAATTCCTGCAGGATCCGTCCCCTCCAGACCTCCACTCTCCGGTCCTCCGTATCTAGACCCTTTTCCATTCCGTTGACCTTTCCCACCCGATGAGGGTGCCGACGTCGCGTCGCGTCCGACCCCGTTCGGATGCCCGGCCGCGTTCCACCAACGCCGTCCATGTCCCAGCGTCGACCCTCCAATGGAATGAGGCAGATATGAAGTCACACCCCAATGGAAGGCGAGGATCGGGCACCCTGTTCCAGGCAATGCTTGGCGGGATCCTGATCCTGTACGGATCGGCAACCTCAAGGGCTTCGGATCTCTATTCGCACGACGGAGACCCTCGCCTGAAGGCATTGATCGAGCGGGCGCTGGAGCGCAGTCCCCTGCTCCAGCAGAGCTTGGCGGATTACCGGGCAGCGCTGCAGCGACCTCCCCAGGTCGGCCAACTGCCCGATCCGGTGCTGGCCATCACCCAGTATGCCCGCCGCCCCGAAACCAGAGTGGGTCCGCAAACCACCATGATGTCTCTGTCGCAGGCCTTTCCCTGGTTCGGCAAGCTGAACGATCGGGCGCAGGTGTCGGCGCAGCAATCCATGGTTCTGCGGGAACAGCATCGCGCCCGCGAGGCCGAACTCATCCGTCAGCTCAAGGAAGCCTATTACAGCCTGGCCTACCTGGATCGTGCCATCGCGATCGCTCAAGAAGAGGAAACCATACTCGAGCACTACGAAACCCTGGCTCAGGCCCGCTATGCCCAGGGCGCCGGCTCCCTGCAGGAAGTGGTCAAGTTGCAGGCTCAAATCACTCGATCTCAACACCGATTGCAGCTTCTGCGAATCCAGCGGGTGGATGCGGAGGCCCACTTGAACGGTTTGCTGGACCGGCCGGCGGCCACGCCCGTGGCAGCCGTCGCACTGCCCTCTCCTCCCACTCACTCGGTCGATGTCGAGAAACTCCTGCAGATGGGACAACTTCGCCGGCCCGAGATTCAGGCGGCGCGTCACCGGATCGAGGCGGGAAAAAAGCGGATCGAGCTGGCCCAAAAGGGTTACCGGCCCGACTTTAGGTTGGGAGCCAGCTTCGTCAATGTGATCGGGCGTTCCGATCCGTTGGGAAGACTCAACCCCCCGGACCAGAACGGGAAGAACATCTACGGCCTGACACTCGGAATCAAACTGCCCATCCGTCGCCGGCGCCATGATGCAGCTGTTCGGGAGGCCACCGAAAGCACCATATCCTCCCGGCGGGCCTACCGCAGCCTGAGCCGACAGGTAGAGGTCTCCATCCGGGCCATGGCCTTTCGTATTCAAACGCTGCAGGACCAGATCGAATTGTTCCAGCGGACGTTGCTCCCCCAGTCCGAACAGGTCCTTCATTCCACCGAAGAAGCCTACGCCACCGGCAGGCTCGGAGTGCTGGATCTGCTGGACAGCGAGCGCAGTCTATTTCAAGTGCGGATGGGACTGGCCAAATTGATCAGCGACACCATGAAATCCTTGGCTGAACTGGAACGCACCGTCGGCGTTCCCTACGGGGAGGTGAAATCATGAAATTCCACGGAGGTTGGATTCTAGGCCTCTTGCTGGCCTTTCTATTGGGTTTGGCGCTGCCGATGCTGATCGAGGGCAACCTGCCGGATTGGGGGCGGCTGGCCGGCTGGTTGGAGCGCGTGCGGCCTTCCGGCCCCTCATCGGATCTCGGGCGGCAGTTGGCGCAAATGCAGCTCTGGACCTGCGGAATGCATCCCCAGGTAATTCAGAAGGAGCCCGGCAGTTGTCCCATCTGTCACATGGATCTGGTTCCCGTAAGGGATGCCGAGGGTGAAGCGGAGCCATCCCGGGACGAACGCAGGATTCTGCATTGGCGAGCGCCCATGGATCCGGGCTATATTTCGGACAAGCCAGGGCAATCGCCCATGGGAATGGACCTGATTCCCGTCTATGAGGAACCGGCCCAGAAGCAGTCCGGCGTTCGCGTAGATCCCAATTTCCTGCAAAATTTCTCCATTCGATCCGCCCGGGTTGAAAAAGGCCGGATCCCCCGGCTGATCAAAACGATCGCCACGCTTCACCACAACCCCAGGACCATGGTGTCGATCAACACCAAGTTCGAGGGTTGGATTGAAACCGCTCACGTCAATTACCTCGGCCAGCCGGTGCGCAAGGGCGACCTGTTGTTCGAGATTTTCAGCCCTCAACTGCTCACTACCCAGCAGGAGTTCCTGGCGGCGCTCCAATTTCTGAGACGACTCCGGGAGCAGGCCCACCCAAAGGCCGTCCAACGGGCTCAGGCCCTGGTGGAGGCCGCCCGCCGGCGATTGCTGTTCTGGGATGTCACTGAGGATCAGATCGGACGCCTGAAAACCGAAGGCAAACCATTCAGGCGATTGAAAGTCGCCTCGCCGGTCTCCGGGGTAGTGGTCGATCAGGCCGGCGAAACACTCGAGGGCATGAAGGTCTCCCCGGGTATGAATCTCTACCGGGTAGCCGACCTCTCGACCGTCTGGGCACAGGTTGAAGTTTTTCAACATGAGATGCGGCACCTGCGAATCGGAAAAAAGGTGCGCGTCAGCCTGGACGCCTTTCCCGAACGGAGGTGGCGAGGCACCGTCGTGTCTCTCAATCCCGAGCTCGACCCCCGAACTCGAACTCTGGGGGTTCAGGTTGAAATTTCCAATAAGGGCGGGCGCTTGCGCCCGGAAATGGTCGCCGAGGTGGAGCTTGAAATTCCCGGCCCGGCGAATGCGCTCAAGGTGCCCGAGGAGGCGGTGCTCCATACCGGAGAAAGGAGTGTGGTCATCGTTCAGAAGGAACTTAATCTCTTTGAACCCAGAGAAGTCGAGCTGGGAGCCACGGGCGGTGGTTTTCAGGAAATCCGGACGGGGTTGAAAGACGGCGAGCGCGTGGTTACCTCTTCCCAATTCCTGATCGATTCGGAAAGCAACCTGAGAGAAGCCATCAACAAAATCGCGGCACGAGCCCGAGTCTCGGGAGAGGAATGGCAACCGGAGGATTCGGAGAACCATTAGGCGGTTCGAGGTAGGAGGGAGTGACCATGCTGACGTATATCATCGACTGGTCCATCCGCAACAAAATGCTGGTATTGCTGGGAGCGGCCTTCCTCTCGCTGGCCGGTGTCTACGCGGTTCAGCAGGTGCCTGTGGACGCCATTCCCGACCTCTCCGACGTTCAAGTCATCGTTTACACCGAATACCCGGGACAAGCACCTCAAATCGTGGAGGATCAGGTCACCTATCCCCTGACCACCCGAATGCTCTCGGTTCCCTTTACCAAGGTGGTTCGGGGTTACTCCTTCTTCGGCTACTCCTTCGTCTACGTCCTCTTCGAAGACGGCACCGACATCTATTGGGCGCGCAGCCGGGTCCTGGAATATCTCAACGCCGCCTCCAAGCAGCTTCCCGCCGGCGTCACGCCGACTCTGGGTCCCGACGCTACCGGAGTTGGGTGGGCATTCATGTACGTCCTGCAATCGGATCGCCATGATCTCAGTCAACTCCGCTCCATCCAGGACTGGTATCTGAAGTACGAGCTTACAGCGGTCCAGGGGGTTTCGGAGGTTGCCAGCGTGGGCGGGTTCGTTCGGCAATATCAAATCACGGTCGATCCCAACAAGCTTCGAGCCTACAACATTCCCATTTCCAAGATTCGCCGCGCCGTTCAACGCAGTAACAGCGACGTCGGTGGACGATTGCTGGAAGTCGCCGAACGGGAGTTCATGATACGAGGTCGGGGGTATATCCAATCCTTGGAAGATATCCGCAGCATCGTGCTGGGGGTAGGCGGCAATGGAGCCCCCATCCTGCTGGGGGACCTGGCCAGGGTGTCGATGGGACCTGAAATGCGCCGGGGGCTGGCCGACTGGAACGGCGAGGGCGAAACCGTGGGCGGCATCGTGGTGGTCCGATTCGGCGCGGACGCATACCAGGTGGTTCAGGATGTCAAAGCCAAGCTCGAACAGGTACGGCCGGGCCTTCCCGAAGGCGTCCGGATCGAGGTAGCTTACGACCGTTCGGCCTTGATCGAAAGATCCGTTTCCGGAGTGGCCCGGAGCCTCACCAGGCAGTTGATGATCGTAGGAATTGTGACACTGCTCTTTCTTGCCCACCTCCGCAGCGCTCTGGTGATCGTTGCCACCCTGCCGGTGGGAATCCTGATGGCCTTCATTGTGCTCAACTTTCAGGGTCTGACGGTCAACATCATGTCCCTGGGTGGCATCGCCGTCGCCATCGGAACCATGGTCGATTCGGGGATCGTGCTGGCCGACGCCGTTCACCGGCGGTTGCAGGAACGGGCCGGAAAGGATCCTCACTGGCGGATTGTCGGCGATGCCTGCAAGGAAGTGGGGCCGTCTCTGTTTTTCTCGCTGTTGATCATCACCGTCTCCTTCCTGCCCGTCTTTACCCTGGAGGAGCAGGAAGGGCGTCTCTTCAAGCCCCTGGCCTTTACCAAGACCTATGCCATGGCCGCGGCGGCGCTTCTCACCGTGACCCTGGTCCCCGTCCTGGTCGGCTATTGCATCGGCGGCAGGCTCAGGCCCGAGAGAAAAAACCTCCTTCAGCGCTGGTCGACTGCGCTTTATCGCCCGCTGCTGGGCTTCGCCTTCCGTTTCAAGTGGCTGGTGTTGGTGTTGGCCCTGCTGCTAATGGCGATCAGCCTGCTGCCCTTCTCTCAGTTAGGCTCCGAATTCATGCCCGCCCTCTGGGAAGGCGATCTTCTTTACATGCCCACCACGCTACCCGGAATCTCCATCACCAAGGCGCGCGAGGTCTTGCAGCAGACCGACAGGATCCTCAAGAGCTTCCCCGAGGTCGATCGGGTTTTCGGCAAGGTGGGCCGAGCCGAGACCTCCACCGATCCGGCGCCTCTCTCCATGATCGAGACCACCATCATGCTCAAACCGGAGAGCCAATGGCGGGAAGGTATGACCCCGGACAAACTCATTGAAGCCATGGATGCGGCCATTCAGGTGCCCGGGCTCACCAATGCCTGGACCATGCCGATCAAGACCCGCATCGATATGCTCTCCACGGGTATCAAGACGCCGGTGGGAATCAAGATTTCCGGTCCTGATCTGCGGGAACTGGAACGCCTGGGCAAGGAGGTGGAGCAGATCGTCCGTCAAGTGCCGGGAACATTGAGCGTCTATGCCGAGCGGGTGATGGGAGGCCACTACCTGGATTTCCGGATCGACCGCAATGCGCTGGCGGTCTACGGACTCCAGGTCGGCGATGTACAGGAGGTCATTCAATCCGCCATCGGCGGCATGAACATCACCACTACTGTGGAAGGCCTGGAACGATACCCGGTGAATCTGCGCTACAGCCGCGAACTACGGCACAACCTGCCGGCCCTGAACGCCATTCTGGTATCGGCGCCCAGCGGCCGGACGGTCCCCCTGGGCCAACTGGGCAAATTCCGCTATGTGAGCGGTCCCGCAGGAATCAAGAGCGAGAACGGCAAGCCCAACGCCTGGGTCTACGTGGACATCCGGAACGTAGACATCGGCGGCTACGTGGCCCAGGCCCGGCAGAGGGTCGATCGGGGGATCCAGGTCCCGCCGGGCTACACCATCGACTGGAGCGGCCAGTTCGAGTCCATGCAGCGGGCTCGCCGTCGACTGATGCTGGTCGTTCCGCTCACACTGGTCCTCATCTTTGTGATGATCTATGTCAACACCCGTTCCCTGGTGGAAACCGGAATGGTCCTGCTGGGGGCGCCCCTGGCCTTGACCGGAGCCATTTGGCTGCTATACCTGCTGGACTACAACCTGAGTGTGGCCGTCTGGGTAGGGATCATCGCGCTGGCCGGGCTCTATGCGGAAACGGCGCTGGTTCTGCTGCTCTACTTGAGAGTGGCCTACCGGCAATTTCAAAAAGATACCCGGCAGCGAGATCGCAACGGCTTGCTTCAAGCTATCGGCAACGGTTCCACCCAACGATTGCGGCCGATCCTGATGACCATTGCCACCGACGTGATTGGCCTGATGCCGATCATGTGGAGCCAGGAGACCGGAGCCGAGGTGATGAAGCGGATTGCGGCTCCCCTGGTTGGAGGGGTGATGACTTCGGGGCTGGTGGTGCTGGTGGTGCTCCCCCTGGTCTATTCCATGTGGAAAAGTCGGGGACTGCCCAAGGGAGAGACGTTTACTGCGCTGCATGCCCCCAACGAGTAATCCTGAGGCAGGCTAGTTCAGTGGCAGTGCGCTGAAGGGGAGCAGCCTGCCGCCATGCTGCTGCCTGAAGGTTTCGGCCGCCTGTTGGCTGGAGAATGCCAAGACGCTGGGCGAGCACCGGTCGAACCGCATCGAGGCCGGTTGTTTTTGCGAGTCCGTGAGTACGGGATGTTGCAGGCAGAGATTGACGTCGCTTCCCTCTACCACGTAGGCCTCTTCGGGCGCAATCCTGGACCCGGTCTCGAAGTCGGTGAGCTCGACCACCGTGACCGCCTCTCCCGCTTGACGGCCCAATGTCATGGCGCAGGTCGGGCAACAGAAGGCTTCTTGCCGCCCCTGGCTCAGGGCAACCACCTGGCTGCCCGCATGCAGGTGGCGCTGGCAGACACGACAGCTATCCGACCCGGAATCCTGCCTCCATTGCCAGGCAGTGTAGGTCAACCCTCCAACCACCACCAGCAAGACCAAAAGAACGATTTTCTCGGTCGCGTACTTCATGGCAATGATTCAGGATGCCGGCAGGCGCCGTGCCGTTTCCTATGCATACTACTGGACATTTGGTGCCCGGGACCGGAGTCGAACCGGTATGGAGGAGAACCTCCGAAGGATTTTAAGTCCTTTGCGTCTACCAATTCCGCCACCCAGGCCTACCCTCCTGCCCAAAGGGTTGGTGTGCCTTGGCCGATCAGGCAAAGTGATCGAGATATACCACCTTGCGGACGAACCTGTCAATCGAGCCCCAATCGGAACGTGGGGGATCGGGGTTGACCAAGTGATTGTCGATCCGTGATTAACGTTTCCTCGACAATCTGAAATCTACAATTCAAAATCCGCAATTGGAGTTGCACCCTCGCCGGTCTTGCCAAAAGGCCCTGCCTTGCCCAATAATTCGGAACAGCCGTTATGCAATCAATCGGGGCGCACGCGATGGAACAAGCTCAGACTCGCTTTCCCAGGCACCCTCCCTGGCTGAAGGTCCGCTTTCCCGGCGGAGAGAACTACCATAACCTCAAGAAGCTGGTCCGTTCCCACTCTCTGCATACCGTTTGCGAGAGTGCGCGCTGTCCCAACATCGGGGAGTGTTGGGAAGCCGGTACCGCCACCTTCATGATTCTGGGAGATATCTGTACCCGAAGATGCGGTTTCTGCGCCGTCCAGACCGGCAGACCGCTGGGGTATGACCTGGCTGAGCCCCTGCGGGTGGCTCAGGCCGTTCGCACGCTCCACCTCAGGCACGCCGTCATCACTTCAGTAGATCGAGACGATCTGGAAGATGAAGGGTCTCAGGTGTTTGCCCGGACTATTCTCGACATACGCCGGACCAGCCCGACCACCAAGGTGGAGGTACTGATCCCCGACTTCAAACGAGACTCCGCCAACCTCGATCGGGTCATCGAGGCCAAGCCGGACGTGCTGGCTCACAATCTTGATACCGTGCCGCGGCTGTTTGCCAAGGTGAAGCCCCGCGGCTCCTACCGCCGTTCCCTCGACTTGTTGAGATACGTCAAGAAACAGGACCCGTCCATCAAGACCAAGGCCGGATTCATGTTGGGACTCGGGGAGGAGCTCTATGAAATCGAGCAAGGCATGGAGGACATGCGCTCGGCCGGTGTGGACATCCTGACTATCGGGCAGTACCTGAGGCCTTCAAAGAAACACCTGCCGCTCTTGAAGTACTATCGGCCGGAGGAATTTCACGAACTCAAGAGGAAAGGGGAGGCGCTCGGAATCCCCCACGTGGAGTCGGGTCCCCTGGTGCGAAGCTCCTATCACGCCGCCGAACAGGTGGACGATCTTCTCGCCAGAGACAGCCGGCCCTTCAAGATCCTGCAGTGAGTTAATCCCGCCGCGTCAAGAAACCCTCCAGGCCCTCGGAGCGGAGCTTTTCCAGCGCTTCCGTGGCTTTGGAACGACTCGGGAAATCGCCGACCAGGACCCTGTGGAATTCTCCGCGGGGCGATTGGAAGAGGCTAACCGTCACCGGGTCGTAGTCTCCTTCCAATCTTCTCTTGAGACGCTGAGCCCGGGACTCTTGGGTGAATGAACCCACTTGAACGGCAAGGCTCTCGGTAACCGTCTCGATTCTCAGGATTTCGAGCCGGACTCTGGCCGTCCCGGGTCGGACCATGTCGATTTCTTCGGCAGCCGCGCGGGAAAGATCGATGATGCGCCCCTTGACAAAGGGCCCGCGGTCGTTGACGCGTATCTGAACCCTTTTGCCGTTGTCCAGGTTGTGCACTCGAACAACAGTCTGGAAGGGCAAAGTTCGATGAGCCGCCGTCATGGCTTGCATGTCGTAGACTTCCCCGCTGCTGGTCCTCTCCCCGTGGAAGGGGTCGCCGTACCAGGAGGCCATCCCGTAGATCTCGGAACGCGCCACCCTCAGATCCGGGGAGCCTGGAACCGGCACCAGGAGCCGCTTCTTCCCGCATCCGGCCGAGAACAGCAACAGGGCCAAGCCGGCCCACAAGAAACAGCGGCATTGACGGTGGGACCAGCGCATTGAACGAGGGCAACGGGAGTTGATTGAATTCAGGAGAGGTCTCTGGCTAGCCACTGGGTGGATCAACGAGGGAAAGTCCACCCGAGGCGGTGCTTCCCTGCTGTTCGACTTATTACGTGCCCGGGAAACCGGCCACACTATTCCTCGCGTCTTGGAACTGTACCGAAAAAACTGTTCTTCGGAGCCGACAGACCTGCTCGGGCCGGTTTTTTCCAACGGGCATCAGGGTAGCGACCTGCCGGCCGGGCTAAACTCTGGCATCGTCCAACGGCCAACTGTAGAGCCTGCCCTGGCGACGATCGAATTCCAACTGTCGCTCTTCCCTGTCCATCAGTTCCTGAATGTACTCCAGGACCTGTTCCTCGCCCCGTTCTGAAATCTGTTCCAGACAATTGATGATAGCGTCACGCAACTGCGTATGATGAGCGCCGGCTTTACCGGCATCCTGCTGCGAGCAGGATTGGCTCACTGACTTCGAATTTTCCATTCTCGCTCCTTTCCGTGGGACGGTACCTCAAGTCGCCGGATTTGGGACAAAAAAGACCCTGGTTGAAGCGCCTTGCAGCGCTTCATCGAGAGGCCACGGAAATCAGGTCTCTCTGCAAAAGATACGGTCAAGAACAGGGCCACTATATTCCGAAATTTGTATTTAGGCAATACTTGTTTCTGCCTATTTTTTTCTCATTTTCGCGGTCGGAAACCGTCCCGGATTTTTCAGGTTCCTTCTAAGATTAGTTGACTCAATATGTTGTTAATTAGAGACTTATAGAAACTGTTCCCAAGCCTGAACCCACCGAGCCCGGGTTTTTGGGATCGCCAAGCGGGTCTCGAATGCCGGATAGGCGAGCTGCCTCGAAACTGCTCGGGCGCCGCATCCTTCCGGAGTTGATTTCAAGCCTGTCCGTCCGGCTTCAGTTTTTGCAGAATCTCTCCAACTCGTCTCTTTAGAGCGGCCTCGTCCAGCGTTGTCACGGTGCCCTGATCGAACAGCACCTTCCCCTCTGCCATGGTCAGGATCACATCCGACGCTCTGGCGGAATGAACGATGGCAGTCACCGGAGAAAACACCGGCTGGGTGTGGATTCCGGACAGATCGACCGCGATCAAGTCGGCTTTCTTGCCGGCTTCCAGAGACCCGATCGAGCTGGACAACCCCAGTGCCTGGGCACCCCCCAGGGTTGCCAGTTGGAGTGCCTGCTCGGCCGCAAAGCCCTCCCGCGTGCTGCCGGCGTCCACCGACCCGTCTCCCCGGTCGAGCCAGGAGGGATTGAACAGGCCGAATCGCATCTCCTCAAACAGATCCATGCTGTTGTTGCTGGCCACGCTGTCGCTTCCCAACCCTAGCGGGATTCCGGCGTGGAACAGCCGTTTCAGGTTCATCGATCCGTGGCCCAGTTTCCAATTGGACTTGGGGCAGTGGGCCACCGAGACGCGGCTCTTTCTGAGCAGGGGCATGTCGGCGGGCTGCAGCCGAACGCAGTGAACCAGCAGGGTTCCGGGGACCAGGGCCCCAAGACCGTGCAGGTATTGAATCGGACTGCACCCCGGAGTCGACCACCGGATGCCCCTGGCGCGCAGGGCATCCGCCATCGGTCCCTTGCCCGACTCGATCAGCAGGCTCTCCTCCTCGGACTCGGCCGCATGAATGCACACCGGCAGATCTCTGGAGGCCGCCCATTGGCCGACCTTGCGGAACAGAGGCCCGCTCACGCTGTAGGGGGCGTGGGGAGACACTCCCAGAACGATCCTGTCGGAAAGGCTTCCACTGGATCGAGGCGACTGGTCGGCTGCACTCCCGATTCGCTCTTGCAGCTTCTCCAGTTTTCCCTCCAGGTCCTTTAGCCGCTCATCGGCTTCCTCCGGCCTGGGCGAGAAGACCTCCTGAAACAAGACTCCCCGAAGGCCGCTGGCGGTGAGGGCATCCAGGCCGGCGCCCAGATCCATGGCGTCACCCAGGGTGGTGACGCCGGCCCGAATGGCTTCGCAGGCGCCCGCCATGGCCGAGACTTCGAGGTCCCGGCGGGTCAGGAGCTCATACTTGGTCCGGGTGAGGCGCCGGATCCAGTCCCAAAAGGGAAGGTTCTCCAGGTAGCCCCGCAGCAGCGTGAGCTCCAGGTGGGAGTGCACATTGACCAGGCCGGGAAGCAGAGCCGCGCCCCTGAATTCCCGCACTTCCTGTCCGGGGTAGCTCCTGACCATGTCCGCGGCGGGGCCAAGGTCCTGGATGCGCTCGCCACTAAGGACCACCGCTCCCTTGGAAATCGGCGGGGAGCTGATCGGGATCACCCAGCTGGCGGAGAGAATCATGAGGCCAGTACCCGCGGGCCGAACGGGGCCAGGCGATAGCTGACCTTGCCGGGGGAAGAGGCTATTTCAAAACCCGTGACACAAAATCCCCCTCCAAAAAGATCGGTGACCTGTCGCCTGAACTCCTGCTGAATGGCCGCTGTCCGGGCAGGATCCCCGCTCCGGATTAGCGCAATGTCGGCCGGAAGATGCACGTCCACCGATTCTGCCGGAAGCCGGTTTTCCTCCCGATTCATGCCGCTCTCAACTCGGGAGCGCACCCGGGGACTGCGCAGGTGCCATTCGGCCACCAGGCGATCGGTGGGAAGGCGGCCGTGCAGGGTGCTGGTGCTGGGGCCGTAGGCATCGGCCACGTAGCGTCGGCAAATGACTCCCAGACCTTCCAGATTGAAGTTCGCGTTGTGGATTTCCAGCGGATCGAAGGTCCACTCGATGCGGTGAAATCCCCGGCGGATGGCCTCCTTACGCTGGGCCAGCTTGAGCGCCCTGCCAATGCCTCTGCGTCGAAACCCGCGCAGCACCCCTAGCATCTGGGAGTGAAGGTAGGATTCCCCCTCCCGGAAACCGGGGAACGCGTTGATGAATCCGGTGACCCGCCCTCCTCCATCCAGGGCCCCCAGCACCAGGCCTCCGATCTTGTCGAGGAGCAGCAACGTCCTCAAGGGCAGCAGGTCTTCATCCTTCCAGCCCCAGGTCGCCCGCTGGATCTCGACGCATTGACGCAGTGCCTCAAGCGAGGTCAGCTCTTCGATTCGAATCTTGGAGTCCGGCATGGGTTGCTATCGGTGGAGGGGGACCGCCTGAGGTGTCCCGGCGTCACTCGCCCACGTAGGTGAGATTGAAGAAAATGAAGTCTGCCACAAAATGGGAGACCAGGGCTGTCTCGAATCCCGCCCGCCAAAAGATGCCTCCGAACACCATCCCCGCCAGAAAGGCGGTCGTGAAGCCGAAGCTGCCATGGACCAGTCCGAACAACCAGGCGGACAGAAGAATGGAACCCAGGACCGCGAGCCACCCCAGGCGGGTCCATCCGCGATCCCTCAGGGGCTGGAGCATGCGAGCCAAAATATAGTAGAAGGCGGTCAACAGGAAGAAGCGAAAGACCAGTTCCTCGGTTGCCGCGGCCCGTAGCGACAGGACGAAGCTGTCGTAGAAACTGTCCATTTCACGCAAGTAGTACGGGATCCTTGGACTGAAGCGAAAGTGAGCGAACATGCGATGAAACGAAAGGCCGATGGCTGCTCCCGGAATGACCCCGAAGATCATGAGTCGTCGTCCCTTGCCGAGCCAGCCCGAGGGACGGTTGGCCAGGAAGGGCTGCAGGCCGGTCTTCATAGCGAATACCGCTCCCAGAAAGGCGCAGGGCCCGTACAGACAAGACAGCCTCAGGAATTCCCACCAGGGCCAGTCCCGGCTTTGCTGGAGATTCAGGTCCGACAGGCATTGGCTGAAGCTGGCCAGAAGACCCAGGACGGCGGCGTATCTGGCGGCCGTACGCCAATCGATTCCCTGAAAGAACCAGGGGGGGTGCCTGGCGGGCGCGCGGGGCGACCCGGTGGCTGTCGTCGTGTCTGATGGTGAGTCCGGATTCAACGGGTCGCACCCCTTTGCGGGCCGAAACTGCCGACCCAATGCCCTAAAACAAGGTGGCTAGGGCAACGCGAAACCGTCCGAAGCACAGGCCACCCTGTCTCCCCGGTTCAGCCCGGGGGGACTTCGACTTCCTGACCGCACCTCTCCGCAGACAGGTAGGAGGCGTACATCACGGCCAGCGTGTCTTCCGCCAATTCCCCACCGGACTGCGGCTCCCGCCCGGTGAAGACGCACTCCATGAAGTCCTGCAGCTCTTGCGGGTAGCCGCTCATCCAGTCTTCGTCGGGCGCCGGATGGCTCCAGCCCTGCTTGGTCCCAATTTTCTCCACGATATAGACATCCCGGAGCTGAACATCCTTGGGGTTGTAGGTGGTAACGGAGTCGGTCGGATTGATATTGCAGCGGGTGCGATGGTTGTTGGCCGTGACTTCCAGCCAGTTGTGCACGCCGCCCATCACGATCTCGCTGGAGAAGATGTCGGCCACCATGCCGTCCTCGAAGACCACATGCATCTGGCCGTAGTCCTCGACATCCTGGTAGTCGGTCCGCAGCAGTCCGGCGTCCCGATAGGTGTCCAACCGGGTGATCTCATGGACCCGGGCGCTGACCGAGCGGGGACGCAACGGTCGGCCCAGCCTGGCCAGGCCTTCCTCCC
Source organism: Candidatus Versatilivorator sp. (assembly GCA_965207735.1). GTDB lineage: Bacteria > Acidobacteriota > Terriglobia > Versatilivoradales > Versatilivoraceae > Versatilivorator. The sequence goes on from OZ242296.1 coordinate 805,406, forward strand.
GCTTGAGGTAGAGCGCTGCCGTCAGGGGGTGGCAACCCTTGCCCACGATGGAGCCTCCTCCCGCCTGGGACCAGTGCCCGTAAGCTTCTGAGTGGGATCCGCTGTGGGATTCCTCTCCCATTATCCACAGGATTTGACCCTGGCTGGAGCGCAGAATCTCCCGCTCTTTTTGAACGGAGGGCGCGTAGACCCAGTTCTCGGCATACATGAGCTGCCGCCCCGAGCGGGCGGCTTCCTCCCGTATCCGGCGAGAGCTCGACAAGGCCTCCCGCATCATGGTTTCCCTGGAAAAGCTGCGGGCATCGAAGGAGTCCTGTCCTGCCCCGAAGTAACCGGTGAGCGGCTTTTCCACAATGACGTGCTTGTTGGCTTTGAAGGCCTCGACAGCCACGGCTTCGTGCACATAGGCAGGCGCGCAGATATCCACTACGTCCACTGCATTCAACAGGCCCTGCAGGGAGTCGAACGCCGTCAGACCGTGGACACCGGCAAAAGCCGCAGCGCTTTTCCGGGACCGGGACACGACACCCACCACCTCCAACGGGACGCCAAAGACCTGCTGGTAGCAGGCCAGGTGAAAACGGGCGGCGAATTGAGCCCCAACGATGCCGACTCGAATTGTTGAATGCATGGATTCTTGTCCTCCCGTAGGGGGGACACGCGGGTGGCAAGAGAGCCCGGTGACCTTTCGACGGGTTATCGAGGTGTCCCGGAAGTTCCCTTGGCTCCGTCCTCAGCCAGAAAGGTTCCGAGCCTTTGCAGGGCTTCCCGCAGGATGTCTCGGTCGGCCGCGTAGCAGAGGCGCACCGAGCCTTCCCCTCCGGCCCCGAAGGCCACACCGGGAGCGAACCCGACTCGCATCCGGAGCAGAAACCTGCGGCAGAAGTCGAAAGAGTCGGACAAGCCCTCGATACGGGGAAACAGGTAGAAGGCTCCCAGCGGTTCGGGAAGCGTGACTCCCGGCATGGCCTCCAGGGCCTGCCGGCAAAAATCGAGGTTGTCCCGCAGCCGCTCTCGCATCGACTCCAACTCCGATTCCCCGTCCCGTAGAGCCGCTTCTCCCGCTTTCTGAGCCATGGCCGGAGCGTGGGAGACCACGAACTCGTTCAGTTCGGTAGACTTTTTGGCCGCATCCCGGCGGGTCACCAGCCATCCCAGACGCCAGCCGGTCATGCAGTAGGTCTTGGAGAAGGATTGCACCACCAGCACGGCGTCGTCCCGGTCACACAGGCGCAATATCGACGGGGCCACCTGCCCGCCGTAATAGAGGCGTTCATAGACTTCATCGGCCAGCAGCCACAAACGGTGGCGGCGGCAGAACTCGAGCAGCGACTCCTGGTCCTGCAAGGAAGCCACCCAGCCCAGCGGGTTGGAAGGCGAGGTATAGAGGAGCAGCCGGGTTCGCGTGGTGAGGCAGGACTTGAGCCGGTCGAAATCGATCTCGTAACGGGAGCCCCTCAAGACCATCGGCACCTGCCTGGGTTTGGCGTTGAACATCTGCACGATGGCCGAACCGTTGGGCCAGGCCGGAGTCAAGAGCAAGGCCTCGTCCCCCGGATCCAGGGCGCAGCGAATGCCGACATTGAGGGCCTGTACCCCGGAGCTGGTAATGACAATCTCCGATCCGGGGTCCAGTTCCACCCGGTGCAGCTCCCGGTACTTTTCCGCCAGGGCCTTTCGCAGGCTGGGAAGACCGGCGTTTTCGGTATAGAAGGTGTATCCGTCGGCCAACGCCCGGATTGCCGCCTGCTTGATGTAGTCGGGCGTGGGTTGGTCCGACTCACCGAAATAGAGCTTCAGCACCCCGTCCATGGAAAAGGCGATATCGGCGATCTCGCGAATGCGTGAAGCCGGCACCGCGGCGACCGAAGATGCCAGGGGAGCCTTTTCCATGATGGCTTCAGACTGTCCGGGACAGCGGGAAACGTTCTTGTTGAGTTGGGTCGGCACTGTTCGAGCTCGTGGCTGCCACCCAGATCACGGGAAGACCTGCCGAATTCATTGAAATAGCGGAGAGGCTGTGGTACAAGAAAACTCAAGTGGCGCTATGGTGTAATTGGTTAACACGCTGCCCTCTCAAGGCAGAGAGTACGGGTTCGATCCCCGTTAGCGCTACCAACCTCCTCAAGCCCTGAAATCCTCTCCTCAATCTTCTGATCCGCGCGAAGGCACCAGGCAACCTGGTGGTCGACGCCCGATAACGCAGGTTCGATTCCGAACCTGAATTCTATCCAAACAGTATCAGAAGAAGCCACGGGCAGGCGAGTCCTTTGAGATCCACGCTGCCTTCAAGTCGTTCCCGTTCGATCTCCTCCAGGTTTAGCTGAAGGGTGATGCTGGTTGGACCGCGGAAAACATTCTTTTTGCCCTCCTTTCGATCCAGGCAAAAATCAAAGAGGAGGGCAGCGGCGCCGGTCGGAATGTTAATGAACATGCATATCATTATCATTATAGTATTGACATCCTTCACCGACGCTCCTATCCTGGCCACTTGGGTGCGGCAACTGTCATTGTCAGTTTTCGCCGCTCCCCGGGAGGAGGTGTCCCTTCATGTCAGAGAGTCCTTTCGTCCAACGCCTTGGCCGCAGAGCATTTCTGGGGGCACTCTTTGCCCCGACCGCTCTCGCACTTGCCGACTGGAAGGAGTTCCGCGGAAACGGCTCCAGCTTGCTTGCCGGCCGGGAGCGCCTGCCGCTGGAGTGGTCGGATCAGACCAATCTCTCCTGGAATGCCACAACTCCCGGGTATGGTCAGTCCAGCCCCGTCATCTTCGATCGACACGTCTTTGTGACCTCCGTTGAAGGGGCTCGCAAGGATACTCTGATCCTCTCGGCCTTCGACCTTGCCGACGGAAGAGTACTCTGGACCCATCGAGCGGCGCCGGCACAGTCCATCCAGGAATCGGACATGATCAGCAAGGCGGCGCCCACTCCCATTGCCGATGCCGCCGGTGTCTACGCCTTCTTTGAAACAGGCAACCTCGTGGCCCTCGATCACCAGGGACAACTCCGGTGGGAACGCCGGCTGACGGAGGAATTCGGAGAATTCAGGGGAAGGCACGGCATCGGAAGCTCGCTTCGCCTCTGCCAGTCCGGCGTGATGGCCCTGGTGGCCCACGCCGGGCCTTCCTATCTGATCTGTGTCGATCCGCGGACAGGCAAGACCGTTTGGAAAACGGACCGCCCCAAGAAGGTTTCCTGGACGACCCCCGCGGTGACGGAGCAGGATGGTCGCGAGTTGGCGCTGGTCAGCGGCGGCGACCGCGTGGACGCCTACGATACAAAGGACGGTTCACTGCTGTGGACCCTGGAGGGGTTCGAACGGGCCTCCGTTCCGTCACCCACCCCCACCCCGGGAGGCGCGATCATCGGTTCCAGCAAGAAGGGCTGGACCTCGGCCATCCGGTTCGGCTCGGCTGCTTCTACAAAGCCCGAGATCGCCTGGAGAGCCGCCGAGGCTACTTCCTATTTCAGCTCTCCCCTGGTGCACCGCTCGCGCGTGTATATGGTCAACAAGGCCGGCGTCGCCTTCTGCCTGGACCTCGAGACAGGTCAGGAAGTGTGGCATCAGCGGCTCGAGGGGCCCTGCTGGGCCTCCTCCATCGCGGCCGGCGATTCCCTTTACTTTTTCGGCGTGAATGGAACCGTTGAAGTCTATAGCCCAGCGGACTTTCCTTCGAAGATTGCCGAGAATAAGCTATCGGAAGAATCACGCCTTTACGGCATTGCCGTGGACGAAGGACAGTTGGTCCTCCGCTTTGGCCGCCGACTCACCTGCATCCGGCAAGCCTGAGCGGCGGCAACACTCTCGGATAGTCCTCCCGCCGTCGCTCCCTGCCATCCATTCCCTTATCTGAAACAATCGACAACCGAAAAAGACAAAAGAAAAAGAGTGATCCACGAAGGGCCACTAAGGCGTTGAGGTTAACCGCGACGGGATGTCAAGGTCGCGAAGAGATGGTCGATTTCTGATTGTTTCACTCTATGTAGAATCCGCCCGGGCGGGCCGGACTTGCCTGGAGAGTCCGATAGAAAAAATTCATTGCAATTGAAATTCATTTTCATAATAATCTCCTGAGTGAAACGCCCTCCGCGGGGATTCGCTTCCGGCGCCCCATTCCCAAATCGCCACCTCAAGGAAAATCCGCACGTGCCGAAGAGAAGGAGTCGCATGCTTCAGGTAATGGTCGGCACACTCGCCATCGTTCTGGCCTCGACCGTATTCGCTCACACTTCGACACTTTGGATCCGCGGCCGGGTGCTGGACTCCTCCGGCACTCCCATGTCCGACGCTAGGGTGCAATTGACATCTGGCGATCAGCGTTTTGAGAGAAGCTTCCAGACCGGAGAGGAGGGCCTTTTCCAGTTCGGTGAGTTAAGCCTGGGCAACTATCGAATCACTGTTTCCAGCCGGGGCTATCGTACGATTGACCGGATTCTTAGCCTGCCGGAAGATGCGGCGGATGAAGTCCGACTGACCTTGCAACCGGACCCGAGCTTGACGATCTACGAGCGCATTATGGTGGTTGGCGATCCCGAGCGTTTGGATGAAATCCCCGGTGCCGCCCACATCATCGGACCAAGGGAGTTGAAGCGACAAAAGCAGGGGCTAGACGATATCCACCGCATGCTGAGGCAGATCCCTGGAGTCAATATTCAGGAAGAGGAGGGCTACGGGCTGCGGCCCAACATCGGGATGCGAGGGACGGGTGTGGATCGAAGCTCCAAGATTACCCTGATGGAAGACGGAGTTCTGATTGCCCCGGCCCCCTACGCGGCCCCCTCGGCCTACTACTTCCCCACCTCCGGACGCATGCGATCGCTGGAAGTTCGCAAGGGGTCCAGCCAGATCAAGTACGGCCCCAGAACCAATGGCGGGGTCCTGAATCTCGTGTCCAGCGAAATCCCTCGAGCATTGAGTTTGGAGGGCAAGCTCGGTTTCGGATCGGACTCGGCGGGTCAGGGACACCTCAACCTGGGAGGCACGCACGGCAACGTCGGATGGTTGGTGGAAAGCTACCAGGTGAAAACCGATGGCTTCAAGGAACTGGACGGCGGAGGAAACACGGGATTCTATGTCGGCGACTACCTGGCCAAGCTTCGCTTTCAAACCCCTCTGGATGCCAGAGTTTTTCAGCAATTCGAGGTAAAGCTAGGATCCACCGAGCAGGACTCGGAAGAAACTTATCTGGGCCTGACCGACGACGACTTTGCCCTCAACCCCAACCGTCGCTACGCGGCTTCTCAGGCCGACCGCTTCGATTCCAATCACCGTCAATATCAGGCCCGGTATTTCGTTGCCGTTCCGGGTGGCCTGGACGTGACCATGGTGGTTTACCGCAACAACTTCGCCCGGAACTGGTTCAAGCTCCAGAGCATTGGCGGCAACAGCATCTCGAGGATTTTCGGGGATCCTGACGCGTACGCCGGCGAGTTGGATATCGCCCGTGGGAGAGACAGTGACCCTGACATATTGAAGATCAGAGCCAACAACCGCCAGTATTTTTCACAAGGCATTCAGTCCGTGTTGGGTCTGCACCGCCACCTGGGAGGGGCTCAACATCGATTTGAATTCGGCTTTCGCTACCACCAGGATCAGGAGGCTCGGCTTCAGCACGAGGACGGTTTCCAGATGAGTGGCGGCCGCATGAACCGAACCAGTTTTGGCGCTCCCGGAAGCCAGTCGAATCGACTCAGTGATGCCGAAGCCCGGTCCTTTTTTTTCCAGGACGAGATTCAATGGGACCGCTGGACGGTCATACCCGGTATCCGTTACGAGAATATCGACCTGACCCGAACCGATTTCTCCAAAACCGATCCGGGGAGAACCAACCCAACCCGGGTCGGAACCAATGCCGTGGAGGTGGCGATCCCGGGTGTCGGCATCAATTTCGATGCCAGTCAAGACGTGCGGCTCTTTGGCGGCGTCCACAAGGGATTCTCTCCACCGGGGCCCGGATCGAACGAGTTTACCGAGGCGGAGAACAGCATCAATTACGAATTCGGCTTCGGTCTGGGCCAGCCGGGCTTCAACACCCAACTGGTGGCCTTCTACAGCGATTACGGCAATCTCCTGGGGGCGGATACCTTGGCAGCGGGAGGACAGGGAACGGGCGACCTCTATAACGGAGGAGAAGCCCGTGTCGTGGGCATGGAGGCCTCGGTATCCTTCGACCCGGTTTCAAACTTGCAGTCCGGGTTTTCTCTTCCCGTGCAGATGACCTATACGGTCACCCACGGTGAGTTTCGAAACGCCTTCGATAGCGCTTTCGGGCCCTGGGGGGACGTGATCGTGGGAGACAGGCTTCCCTATCTTCCTCGCCACCAGTTCTATGCAAGCTTTGGAGTGAGAACCGGCAAATGGGATGCAGGTTTCGATACGCACTGGGGGAGCAGCATGAGAACCGTGGCCGGTCAGGGGCGAGCCCCCCTGCTGGAGCGCACCGACGCCTACGCCGTGCTCAACCTTTCGACAGAGTATGAGCTCTCACAACGGGCCAGTCTGTTTGCCAACCTGCAGAATGTGACCAACAATCGCTACATCGTGGCTCGCCGCCCCGCCGGAGCTCGACCGGCGCTTCCCCGTTTGTTCATGGCCGGGATTCACTTCAGGCTGGGCAGCGATCGCTAGGAATGGAGGACTGCTTCCGGAGCACCCTTCGACCGCCCGACGCAGTGTCATGCCGTCGTTTCAGAGCCGACCCCAGGTTCTGGACTTTGTGGGCGAGGATTCGAGGAACCGAGTAGGCGATCGCACTCCTGCTGAATCAATTCGCAGTGCTCCAACTCCTCCTCGGCAAACTTCTGAAAAATGGCCTTGCCTCGGGTGTCGTTGAACTTTTCGGCGTAGCGTTTGAAGAAACGGTGGGCTCCCCGCTCCATGGACAGAGCTAGGTGTAGAGCTTCTTCCAGGCTCAACTGTTCCAGTTGCCTCTCTTGCAGCTCTTCGGGACTGGGAAACAACCGATTGAGCTCGTTGTAGTCGAAGTGCAGGAAGACGGGCGCCTTCAGAACCCGCTTGTTCCTCTTGACGAGGGCATCCCACTCACCCTCGAGTTCCCGCAGGTGTTTTTCTTCCTCGGCTGCCATTTCGAGGAAAGCGTTCCTTCCCCGCGCGTCCGTGGCTGCTTTGGCCAGTGACTGGTAGAAATTGACGCCGTTTTTCTCGGTCTGCAGGGCGATACGGAGGGCGTCGCGGGCGAAAACCAGGTCTGAGTCGAAATCTTCGTGCTTGGCCGGGCGATGTTTCTGGCAATCCTCACAGACGCCAAACACCTGGAAATGGTGTCGCACCGGCTGGAAGCGGTAGCGTGAGACCACCTGCTCCTGAAGTTGCTCCAATTCAGGGCTGAGGAACTCAATTGCCTTCTGGCACTCCACACAGATGATGTGGTGGTGGTGAGGGCGCTTGTAGAGCGGCTCAAATCGGCTGCGGCTGTCCCCCAGGTCGATTTCCCTTGCCAGACCCGCGTCGGTCAGGGCCTTCATGGTTCGCGAGACGGTGGCATACCCGATAGTCCTGTCCTTCTGCCGGACCTGGTGGTAGAGCTCCTCGGTGCTCAAGTGGCCTTCGGTCTTGAGGAAATTTTCAAGGATTACCTGCCGCTGCCGGGTGATCTTGAGCTTTTTCTTCTTCAGATAGGCAGCAAAGATCGCCTTCTGTTCGACCAGCTCTTTGTTAGAGGCCATTGTCCAGCCTTTGGAGAGGGCGCCCGTATGACGGTTGGCTTGTAGAGGATCGTGGTTTAGACAGGAACGCTAGCCGGCAGAGTATAGCATCTCCTCGGAGCCGGCCACAACCGCGCCCGTAACCGGCCCTTGGCCGTTCGGGTGCATTCTATCTCCAGCCCGAACTTCCCACTCATGCCCCCAGCTTCAGCAAGCGCAGGCGCAGCTCTTCGTTTGCGTCCTGGCGAAGCGCGTCTCCTGGCCCGTCACCGAAACTCCTGCGGCTAGACGAAGGCGACCGCCGACAGTAGGAGAGGAAAATTCTCTGGAAAATTCTCTCTTGTGAGCCTTTTGCAAAATTCGCAGATAGCGGGAATTTTCACGTGGGGAAAGATCAAGGAGGGCAGGTGGAAGGAGGGGCAAGACCACTGTCTGTTGTATCATGAAGGTGTCTGAACCACATGATGAACGGAGGTGGAACTTGCCCCTTAGGGAAACCCTATCACGACACTGGTTCCGGTTTCAACGAGAGCTGTTTCCCCTGCTGGAGGAAGTTTTGGGGCCTCTGGGAGAGCGTTACCAGCGGCTGGTGCAGGTATTGGAGTTGGTGCGGGTGGAGGAGTTGCTGCCTTACAGTCGGGGCTGGCGTGGCCGGCCGCTGGAGGATCGGGCAGTGCTGGCGCGAGCCTATCTGGCGAAGTCGATGCTGGAGGTGGCGACCACGCGGGGATTGGTGGAGCGGCTGAGGAGTGAGGGGAGGCTGCGGCGGCTGTGCGGCTGGGAGAGGGCGTGGGAGGTACCGAGCGAGTCGACCTTCTCGCGGGCCTTTGCGGAATTCGCTGAGAGCGACCTGCCGGGGCGTTTGCACGAGGCATTGCTGGAGGAGACGCTGAAGGGCCACTTGGCGGGGCATGTGTCGAGGGACTCGACGGCGATTGCGGGACGGGAAAAGCCAGCGGCCAAGGCTGCGCCGGAGGCCAAGCGGAAACGCCGGCGGGGCCGGCCGCCGAAGGGCGAGCGACGGCCCAAGCGGTTGAGCCGGCTGGAGCGGCAGGGGTCGATGACGCTGGAGGAAATGTTGAAGGAGTTGCCCAAGGCCTGCGACATCGGCGTCAAGCGCAACGCCAAGGGGCATCAGGAGAGCTGGACCGGCTACAAGCTACACCTCGACGCCATTGACGGCGGGATTCCGGTCAGTTGTCTGCTGACCTCGGCCTCGGTGCATGACTCTCAGGCAGCCATTCCGCTGGCGACGCTGACGGCAAGGCGGGTCGAGAGTCTCTACGACTTGATGGACAGCGCCTACGATGCGCCGGAGATCCGGGCCTTCAGTGAGAAGCTGGGGCATGTGCCGATTATTGACGTCAACCCCCGCCGAAGAGCTACCTTGAAAGCCGAGCGGAAGCGGGAGGCACTGGCCCGGCGCTGTATCGGCCAAGTGACTCCCGAGGCGCGGCGCTACCGGGAACGCTCGACGGTGGAGCGGGTCAACGGACGGCTCAAGGAGGAGTTTGGCGGGAGGCAGGTGAGGGTTCGCGGCCCCGACAAGGTGAGGTGCCACCTGATGTTCGGCATTCTGGCCCTGACGGTGGATCAGTTGATGCGCCTGACGCTCTGAAGACCGGGTTGCCACCCCCAACCGCACAGCAGGTTCGCCCGCCTCAAGGCCGGGAGAGGGTAAGCTGTGCCTGCGTCCGGCGACCGCTGGCCATCCGGCCATCAGATTCGGGCTTTTTCCTTCAAAAGGGTCTTTGCAGCTGGGTAGTCACCGCCGGAACATCACTGTTGCCAGCCCAATGTCATGCCCGATTCCGAATTTTGCAAAAGGCTCTTGTGTGAGCCTTTTGCAAAATTCCGTAGGCGACGGTTTTGGGGGTCGGGAGAGGGAACAGGGAATGCGAGGGACAGGTCGGCTCTGTGTCTGAATGGCCACAAAAGGCACAAAAGCCGGAATCGGCAGGTCTCAAATCTCATGGAGGCATCCGGGTTCAGAGAACACGGCTCTCCGTGGAACGGCCACAAAAGGCACAAAAACGGGATTGGGCAAGACTGGAGCCCTGTTTTGTGCTTTTTGTGGTTGAGCCGTTTCCCATTCGCCGGGCAGCGGGACCTTTCCCGGGAGAAGCCAGTGGAGAGGTCAGTCACGGGACAGGCCGATCCTCTATTGTTTCATGCAAATGCCCCATTCCGCATTTTGCAAAGGCCTCGTGTGTTATCTTTTTTGTGCTCTGTGCGGGCGCAAGAAGCGAACCGCCAAGGCCCTGACCGCCACAACGGCAAGAAGAGCGGGCTCTTTGGTGATGGCGATACGGGAGGTGCAGCATGAATGTGGCCGCCTCGGAAACGTTCATATCAACCATTGTGGGCCGCATCGTGAGAGGCTTCCAGTCTTCGCGGGTCGTCCTATTTGGATCCCTTGCACGGGGCGTGGCAACCGAACAGAGGAATCCATGGCCAACCAGGTGCAAATCCGAATAGACCAGACGAGCCCGGCGGCCTCCACCACCCAGGTCCGAGGCCATCGGATTTCAGTGGACCGTCCTTTGGAAAAGGGGGGCGAGGACCGGGGACCCATGGGGGGCGAGCTGATCCTGGTCGGTCTGGGGGGATGCTTTACCAGCAACCTTCTGGCAGCCATCCGAGCCCGTCAGGCGCCGGTGAGCCGGGTATCCACGACAGTCACCGCCACGCTGGCTGAGAGCCCTTCCCGCTTTGCCGCTATTGATCTGGCCGTATCCGCCGACTGCAGCGATGCCGCGCTTCTCCAAAAGCTGGTCAGCATCGCCGAACGGGCCTGTATTGCGGCCAATACCCTGCGGGGCGGTGTGAGTCTGAAGGTTCGTGTCGCCGCAATGGAGCCAGCCGAAGAGGTGTCCTGCCCTAAGAACGCCTAATCCCATTGTAGGAGTGCCCCTTGTGGGCACCCAATGAGGATGGCTGTGCTTGGACCGTCATATCCGCGGCGGGCTTCCCTCAGGTCCTCTGAAGCAACGTCACGCCATGATCGCCGCGGCCGTCTCGCGGAGGCAGTTTTGCCTTGCGGCTAAGCCATAAATCCAATAAAATCCGAAGCTTCGGGGCAATAACCGATCCGTGACCGCCCGGACGACCCTATGCCGGTGCTGTCGGAAGGGATGTTTCATCCACCCATGGCCGTTTATCTGGATTGCGCCGCCACCGCCCCGGTCGATCCCCGGGTGCAACGGGAGGTCATGACCTATCTGGGCGTTGAATTCGGCAATGCCGGCAGTCGGCACCACGGGTTCGGTTCCAGAGCTCGTAGCGCCGTGGAGAGGGCGCGTGTCCAAGTCGCGGCGGTGGTGGGCGCCACCCGGGGCGAAATTATCTTCACCAGCGGCGCTACCGAAAGCAACAACCTGGCCCTGCTGGGTTTGGCCGAGCACGGGGCCGGGACCGACAGGTTTCACCTTGTCAGCACCAGGATTGAGCACAAGTCCGTATTGGAACCCCTGCGGGCCCTTTCCGGCCGCGGTTTTGAAGTCACCCTGGTGGCTCCGGAGCCCGGCGGCTGGGTGCGTCCAGGGGCTATCCGGGACGCACTCCGAGAAAATACCCTGCTGGTCTCGGTCATGCAGGTCAACAACGAGACCGGCGTCATTCAGCCCATCCTGGAAATCGCCCGGCTGCTCGAGAACCATCCGGCTTACCTGCACGTGGATGCCGCCCAAGGCTTCGGGAAAGAGATCGCATCGCTACGCAACCGTCGCATCGACTTGATCAGCATCAGCGGTCATAAGGTCTACGCCCCCAAGGGCATCGGCGCCCTGGTCACCCGCCGGCGGAACGGACAGCGGCCTCCTCTCACCCCTTTAATGCATGGGGGAGGCCAGGAACTGGGGTTACGTCCCGGGACATTGCCGGTTCCGCTCATCGCCGGACTTGGCAAGGCCTCCGAACTGGCTTTGGCGGAGCACCAGGAACGCAACACGGTCTGTCGAAGGTTCAAGGAAATTCTCCTGCGGGAATTGCGGATGCTGAAGCCTGTCTTCAACGGGGATCTCGACCGCACGGTCCCTCAGATTGTCAACTTTTCCTTGCCGGGAATCAGCTCGGAGGAAGCCATCGAGGCCGTGAGCCAGGTAGCCGCCATCTCCAACGGATCGGCCTGTACTTCGACCTCCGATAGCTGCAGCCACGTGCTGAGCGCTCAGAAGCTGGACGAGGCCCGCATGGAGGGGGCGCTTCGCCTTTCCTGGTGCCACCTGAGCCGTCAGCCCGACTGGAACGCCTTCATCCAGGCAGTCGAGGGGATTGGAGAACCGGCTCTCCCCGAAAGCTCAACCGCGGTGGGGATTGGCCAGGCCGGCGCCGCCTGAAAGCGGACGACACCATCCGAATGGCACAAGACCGGCAGCAGCACATTCGGTACAAGCGATCCCGGTTTTCAACACGGCTGCCGCTGGACCGCCGCTATACGGCCTCGCACTTCTGGACTGTCGAGCAGCAAACCGGCCTTTGGCGGGTGGGAATGACCAAATTCGCCACACGGATGCTCGGTGATCTTGTAGAATTCGAATTCGATGCCAAGCCCGGCCAGCAGGTCAGTGTCGGACAGACCATCGGCTGGATCGAAGCCTTCAAGGCCCTGACCGACCTCTATTGCGTGGTCGACGGAGTATTCAGGAGTGTGAACCCCCTGATCGAAGAGGATATCAGTCTGGTCGACTCCGATCCCTACGGAAAGGGGTGGCTCTACAGCGCCAGCGGTACTCCTGAGTCCAAGAGCGTGGACGTGCACGGATACGTGGAGATTCTGGATCTCACCATCGACAAGATGAAAGAGCAGTCGGGAAACAGGGATAGCGATGGATAAGGCCCGCTACATCATGATCGGTGGGTTTCTGGGGGCCGGCAAGACGACAGCGGTGCTGCGACTGGCCAAGCTCTTGGAAGGCCGCGGGTCGCAAGTGGGACTGATCACCAACGACCAGAGCCACGGGTTGGTCGATACCGCCCTGCTCGGCTCCAGCGGGTTTCCCGTGGAGGAAATCACCGGCGGTTGCTTCTGCTGCAAGTTCGATTCCCTGGTGAGCGCCTCCGAACGGCTTTCCCGAGAGCGGCAGCCCGATGTCTTCCTGGCCGAGCCGGTGGGAAGCTGCACCGATTTGAAAGCCACCGTGGATTATCCCCTGCGCCGCATGTACGGGGAGAACTACTGGATTGCTCCCTTGAGCGTGATGGTGGATCCGGTTCGCGCCCTGCGCATTCTGGAGCTGGAGCCCGGGAGGTCTTTCTCACCCAAGGTGGTTTACGTCTACCGCAAGCAATTGGAGGAAGCCGACATCATCGTCATCAACAAGATCGATCTGCTCAGCCCGCAACGCCTGGAGCGGCTTCGCGGGGCCCTGCAGGAGTCCTTTTCCCCGCACCTTGTGTTGTCCGTTTCCGCTCGCCAGGACAAAGGCCTGGAGGAATGGTTCGAACAGATCACCCAGCCCCGGGCCTGCACACGGGGTGATCTGGCCGTGGACTACGACACCTACGCCGAGGGAGAGGCGCTTCTCGGCTGGCTAAACTGCAGCTTGCGGGTCGGGGCTGCGGCTCCCTTTGACGGTAACCTTTTTCTGCGGGACGCCATGGCAGCCATCCAGCGACGGATACGATCCCGGGAAATCGCCCACTTGAAGATGACCTTGACCCCTGACGAACAGGGCCAGGATATCGGGGTGGCCAATCTCACCGGTAGCGATGTCGCTCCTGACCAGTCCCATGTGTTGCAGGAACCTCTGAGGGCCGGGGAACTCATCGTCAATCTGAGGGCGGAGGCCGACCCGGACGCCTTGCGGACCCAGGTTCAGGAAGCCCTCGCGGCCCTCCGCCGGGATGGGGGCCTGGAATTCGAGATCGAGCATCTGGAATCGTTCCGTCCGGCCCGGCCCACCCCCACCCACCGGCTGCAGGCGTCGGAGACCGGGGTCGCGGCCTCACAGTCCGTTTCGGCTTGAATATGGCGACAACCACCACGTCAGGATACCGGGCCACCCAATGCCGGGAGCGATGATGGCGCCAGCAGCAAAAATCCTCTATTGTCGTTGCGCCTACGCCAAGGTAATCGCTCCGGAAGTCAAGGACGAGGTCCTTCAAAGGCTCACGCAATCCGGGGTGCCCTTTGAGGCCGTGCCCGATTTGTGCGAGATGTCTGCCCGGCGCGATCCGGCGCTCAAACGCTTGGCGGCGGAGGATGGAACCAAGATTGCAGCCTGCTATCCTCGAGCCGTAAGGTGGCTTTTTTCAGCAGCCCAGTCCCCTCTGCCTAAAGACACGGTTGATATTGTGAACATGCGCGTTGACAGTGCCGAAACCGTCGCCCAGGGTCTCCTTCAAGAGCATTCGAAAGGAGAAGATTCATCGTGATCGCCCCCAAGCTGCCTCTCCAGATCGGCCTCTACCAGAACGGCGGCCACCACCTGCTCGGCGAGGACCGGCAGTACGACCTGACCCGCAGCCTTCTGGACAAGGGCTATGCGGTTTCGGTTATCCGTTCGGACAGTCAAATTGGACAAATCCGGGAAGGGGCCTGGCTCTTTCTGGGGTGCTTCGGCAAGGAAGAAGCGTTTCCGTCCGTGGGAAACGGGAACGGAGCCAAGCTCTACTTCCGGGACATCGATGGTCTGGAAACCTCGCAGATACTGGAGGCCGTGGAGCAGGTGCGCGGTGAAACCGAGCTGCCCGATCCGGGCGGCTGGAAACCCTGGTTTCCGGTGATCGATTACAACCGCTGCACCAACTGCATGCAATGCCTGAGCTTCTGTCTGTTTGACGTCTACGGTGTACACGAGGACAAGATCCAGGTGCAGAACGAGAGCAATTGCAAGACGGACTGCCCCGCCTGCTCCCGAGTCTGCCCCGAGGTGGCCATTCTCTTTCCCAAGTACAAGAGCGGTCCCATCAACGGAGACGTGGTGCGGCAGGAGGACATTCAGCGTGAGGCCATGAAGGTGGACATCTCGGCCCTGCTGGGCGGGGATCTATACGGGTCCCTGCGGCAGCGCCAGACGGAAGCTCGCCAGCGTTTCTCCACCGAGCGGGACGAGTCTCGAGCCCTGCTGGAGCGCAAGAAGTGCCTGCGCAAGCTCAAGAAGGATTTTGACATCCCGGACGAGGTTCTGATGAGCCTGCCTTCGGCCGGCGACATCCAGGAGCGGGCCGAACGGGCCAAGGCAAAGCTGGCTGCCCGCCAGGAGCGCTCCCAGACCGTCAGGGACACCCGGCCGGCGCCCACCGAAGACGACTGGGGAATCTAGCCGATGCTCACAACTTTGCTCTCCTTTGGCTACCGCGTGGTTCGAACCACCGATGCCCGTCTGCTGTGGAAGATCGGCTACAACTTCGGGTACAAGGGCATCCGTTCCGTTCAGCGATTCAAGGCCCGGCTCAAGCAGGGACAGACCTTTCCCCCGTTTCTCTATATCTCCATCACCAATAGCTGCAACCTGCGCTGCCAGGGATGCTGGGTGGACGTCGACAAGCCCCAGTCCCTGATCAGCTTCGAGGACATGAACCGCTTGATCGGGAATGCCAAGCAGCATGGGAACAGCTTTTTCGGGATCCTGGGGGGAGAGCCGTTCCTCCATCCCGACCTCATCGCCATCCTGAAGGCTCACCCCGACTGCTACTTTCAGATCTTCACCAACGGGCACGCCATCACCGACAAGGTGGCCGCCGAGCTCCGCAAGGCCGGCAACGCCACACCCCTGGTCAGCGTGGAAGGGACCGAAGCCGTCAGCGACGTGCGGCGCGGCCGCAAAGGAGTCCTGAATCGGACCCTGGCCGGCATCCAGGCCAGTCTTCGGCACCGTCTGATCACCGGGGTCGCCACCAGTGTCTGCCAGAGCAACTTCGACGACCTGGTCCGGGAGTCCTGGATCGACAACCTCATCGATATGGGAGTGCACTACACCTGGTTCCACACCTATCGCGCCGTAGGGCCCGTAGCCAACCCCCAGCTGGCCCTGACCGCCGAGCAGGGGCTCCGACTGCGCCGGTTCGTGCTGGATATGCGCAACCGCAAGCCCATCGGGATCGTGGATGCCTACTACGACGACCGGGGGGAGGCGCTGTGCCCGGCGGCCACCGGGATCAGCCACCACATCAGTCCCTTTGGCGACGTGGAGCCCTGCCCCGTGGTCCAGTTCGCCAACGAGTCCATCCACGACAACCAGGGGGACCTGTTCAAGACCATGACCGAGTCGCCCTTGCTGGAGGACTTTCGGCGCACGGCCGCCGGGGCTACCCGGGGCTGCATCGTGCTGGAACGACCCGATCTCCTCAAGCAGGTGGTGGAGCGCAACAGCGCTCAAGACACCACCCTGCGGCACACAGCCATGCCGGAACTGGAGCAGATGCAATCCAGGCCCAGCCAGTACAATCCGGGCAACGAGCTGCCGGAGGAGAACTGGGCCTACCGTTTCGCCAAGAAGCACTGGTTCTTCGGATTTGGAGCCTACACCTGAAGAGGAGTCCCGCCGCGGGAATCCAGGAGGGAGTCGCCAGCATGATCCGGAAGGTAGTGGACGATCTCAAGCAGGCGCCGGATTCCGGAAACGGAGTTCTGCTGACACTTCCGGCCAAGGTCCCCAAGCAAGCCTATCGCCCGGCTCAGTCCAATATTCCCGACGACAAGCGGGTCCGGGTCTTTCTGAAGAAGGTCGTGGCCGATCATGTCCGCACGGTGGGCGCGGTGCCGCCGCTGACCATGGATGAGCTGCGGGACCATGCCACCGCCGTATTGACGAAGGCCGGGCTGGAAAGCAAGTACCGGGACTACGCCGCCATTCTGGTCGGCAACGAGTCCTGGAGGGATACCCTGGCGCAGATTCCCTTCAACCGCCGTCTCCTGCTGCTCCCCAAGTGCCTGCGGGTGGAAGAACGCTGTCCGGCCCCCTTCGACGAGTTCGGGCTGCTCTGCAAGGAGTGCGGGCTGTGCTCTATCCAGGACCTGTCGGTGGAGGCCGAGAGGCTGGGCTACGCCGTCCTGGTTGCGGAGGGTTCGGCTATCGTGCGGCAGATGATCGAGACGGGCAAGATCGAAGCGGTGGTGGGAGTCAGTTGCATCAACGTGCTGGAGAAGTGCTTCCCCCATATGGAAGCGGCAGCCGTGCCGGGAATGGCCATTCCGCTGCTTCAGGACGATTGCGTGAACACCACCGTGGACCTGGACTGGGTCTGGGACCTGATTCACCTGACGGCCGACGACAAGACCTATCGCCTCGACCTGGACGGGCTCAAGAGCGAGGTTCAGAGTTGGTTCCGCAGGGAGGCGTTGGCGGAGCTGATGGGCGCGCCCTCGGAGGAGACGGCTGTCATCGCCCAGGACTGGCTGGCCAAGGCCGGAAAGCGCTGGAGACCCTATCTGGCCACCTGCACCACCATGGCGCTGCAGAGCCACCGGCAGGAGGCCTCCCCCCAAGCCTCGGCAGACCTGAAGAAGCTGGCGGTGGCCATTGAATGCTTCCACAAGGCCTCCCTGATCCACGACGACATCGAGGACGGCGACCTGGAGCGCTACGGCAGCCAAGCGCTGCACGCCGAGGTTGGAATGCCGGTAGCTCTCAACGTGGGAGACTATCTGCTGGGAGAGGGCTACCGCTTGATCTCCGAGCTTTCCATCGATCCGGCCGTTCGGGTGGAGATGCTGCGGCTGGCCTCGGAAGGCCACCTGACCTTGAGTCGCGGTCAGGGGTTGGAACTCTGCTGGGCCAGGAGTCCCAAGCCCCTCTCCTCCCTGCAGGTGCTGGATATCTTCCGCAAGAAGACGGCGCCGGCCTTCGAAGTGGCGCTGCGTCTGGGAGCCTGCCTGGCAGGCGCCGACGAAGAAACCCACTCCGTCCTGCGCCAGTACAGCCAATCGCTGGGCATCGCCTATCAGATCCGCGACGATCTGGAGGACTACAACGGAAGCGGCGATTCCAACGACCTGGAGGCCCTGCGGCCCTCCCTGATTCTGGCCATTGCGCACAAGCGCGCCCTGCAGGGCCGCGAAAAGGACCTCATTTCCTCCCTCTTTTGCTTGGAGCGTGGCTATTCCCAGGTCTCGGCTGAAGTGCAGCGCATCCTGGTGGAACGCGGGGTCACCGAGAAGGCCGAAGAACTTCTGGAGGCCTACAAGGAAGAGGCGGTTCGTTCCTTGCGCTTTCTCTCCAACCCGACGCTGAAGGGATTGCTGCGCCGGGTGGTGGGCAAGATCTTCGGCGAGCAGTTCATCGAGGGCTACTGCAGTGAGTTTGAGGCTCGAAATGCTGCAGGTCGCGCGCCTGGCCCCCAACCTGTTGCGCGAAGCCACTGAGCGGGTCGACGACTTCCTGCGGAACCAGATCAATCCGGACGGAGGATTCCGGGATCGTGTCGGCCAAAGCGATCTCTACTACACCGTCTTCGGCCTTGAAGGTCTGATCGCCCTGCGACAAGAGCCGCCTTACTCGCGGGTGCGCCCCTTCCTGGAAGGATTCGGGGACGGCGATGGGTTGGACCTGGTCCATCTGGCCTGCCTGGCCCGCTGCTGGGCAGCTCTTCCTTCCGGCAGCCTCTCTCCCGAAACCTGCCGGTGCCTGGTCGAAAGGCTGGAATCCTTTCGAGCCGGGGACGGAGGATACGCACCCACCCCTGGTGCCCCCGCGGGCGCCGTTTACCACGGCTTTTTGGTCCTGGGAGCTTACCAGGACCTGGGGGTTCCCATCCCAGACCCTACGGGGTTGGCAACTTCGGTCCAGGCGCTTCAATTGGACAGCGGGGGCTTTTCCGGCCGCCCCGGCCTACCGGCCCCTTCCACCCCCAATACCGCGGCAGCCCTGACCCTTCTCCGGCAATTCGGCTCCCCTGCCCTCCCCGGAGGCTCCGACTGGCTCTTGAGCCAGGCCTGCCCCGACGGCGGCTTTCGTGCAGCGGAAGACACGCCCATTCCCGACCTGCTCTCGACAGCTACCGCCCTGCATGCCCTGGCCGGGCAACAGGTTTCCTTCCAACACCTCAAGGAACCAACGCTGGATTTTCTAGACACCCTCTGGACCAGCCGGGGAGCCTTCTACGGAAACTGGACCGACGAGGTGGCCGACTGCGAATACACCTACTACGCCTTGCTCGCCCTGGGCCACCTGAGCCTGTGAGACTCGGTAGCCCCGGGAGCGCGGGCATCCCGCCCCCATCCTTATTCCTGCAAATAGTCTCCCGTCCAGGGTCACTCCCTCGCAAAGCGCACCAAACCCACCTTCACGGGGTTCTCTTCCATAAGGCGGAAGGTAAGAAATTGCATTGTTTCCGCTTCGTCGAAGTGCGGGAGGTAGCCACGATCGTGCCAATTCCTCTGCGGGCGGGACGCCCGCGCTCCCGGGTGGGCCTTGTTGACGGACACCATTGCTTGCACCGCTAAACCAGTCCGAGAAATGATTGCAGTGTAGCCAATGCCCATTGAAGATAAAATCTCAGGAAATCTCAGGTTTTGGGCTAACCCATCTTTAACACGGCTTCCAAGTATACGTTTATTATCAACAGGTTACAAAAGGCTCAACGCGCAAGTGGCACTACAAACGCGTTGAAACCGGAGATTTTGGAGGAATCAGACGATCATCTTGCGGATCCCTCCAGGAGAGGGATCGATGCCCAGGGCGTCGTAGATGGCCCTCTGATCGGGTTCGGCCCGTGTGGCCTTGCGGACGTGCAAGGTCCGCCCGTCCTGACGCCGGAAGGTGACCGTGACCCGCTGCTGTCCTTCCAGGATGCGCCGCAGCGTGGTCCAACTGGAGGCCTCGCCGCGCTGCTTGAGGCGTTTGCGGATGACCTGCACCAGTTGATAGGCGATGACCGTCAGAAACAGGTGACCTTCCGAGCGCACCGGCTTGTGATGATAGATGGGCCGCAGGCCCAGCTCGGACTTCAGGGAGCGAAACACCGCTTCCACGTCGGTCAGAGTCGTGTAGGTACGCCAGAGACTTTCCTCGTCCCAGTCAGTCTGGTTGCTGCGCAGGCAGTAGACCCCCGGATGGGTGGCCATCGAGCCCTGGCGGGGACGGTGCTTCCATCTCAGCGCTGTCGCCTTGCGGCCGCTCTCGTCGGTGAGGACCTCGATGCTGTAGTGTTGCCCCACCCCGCGGCTCTGTTCCTTCAGCCGCCCGATCCTCTCCCGGACCTTCTCGACGCCTTTGTGAGTCCGCGGCCGGGAAAGCCCCTCGGAGAGTCGGGTGAGCCCCTGCTCGAAGCGCCGGCTGAAGCGCTCCACGATGCCCTTCTCCTTCTCAGCCCGCTGCTGTGAGCGGCAGTAGAGACGCACTTCCTGCCCGTCGTCGGAGATCTCCTTGTGGAGCTGCAGCTCGGCCTTGGAAGCCGTCTCCACCGTCACGGCCGCCTCGGCATCGAACTGCCTCCGGCCCTGGCGGCTGGCCACCAGGTAGCGATACCCTTCCTCCCTCAACCACTGGATCCGGTCCTCGGTCGCCACCCCCCGATCCATCACCACCAAGGCTCCCCGGGGCGCCTCCAGCGCCTCCAGCATCCCCTCCAGGGTGCGGGGCTCATCCACCCTACCGGCAAAGACCTCCGAGCGGCGCACAAACCCCGCCCCGTCCAGCACCAACCCCAGCGTCAGCAGCCGACAGTCGCTGCGCTTGTCCTTCGAGTGGCCCCGCTCGGCCTTGGGCTGATGGCTGGCCGCCCCTTCGAAGAAGGTGTTGGTCAGATCGAACAGGGTGACGGTCGGCTCCAGATCGAACAACCCCATGGCCCGGGTGAAGAGGTGACGCTCGATGGCCTCCCGATGCTTCATCAGCGCGTCCGAGGCCCGATACATCTGCATCAGACTCAGGCTCTCGAAGTCAACCTCCAGCAACTCGCCCAAGCCGCTGCGCCGCCTGAGCCAGCCCCAGGTGGCCCTCTCCGAGCCCGGTCGGGCCAGACGGCCTACCATGGCCCCCAACGCCGCTGCCCGCATCGGTCCGTTCAGCCCTAACTCGGTCAGCAGATCCCCCAGCCCCAACTGCTCCAGCGCCCAGCAACCGACCTGCTCCACCCCCACGCTGCGCGGACGTGTCAAGGCCACCGAATCCACCTCGACCGTCTGCAGGTCCTCTGAGGCGGCCTCCCCGCCAACGCCGGTCACGTCGGCTTCGCCCTCAAGCAAGCGCTGGGCCATGCGTTGGGCTTCCTCCTCCAACGGGGTGGAAGCCACCGGCAAGAGAGGCAACTGACCGGTGAGGATCTGATCGAGACGGCGGCACAACAAGGGCCAGTCCTCACGGGGGATCGAGAAGTGTCGACCGAGGTTGAGGAGGGTCTGCTGGCGGACCTTGCCACTGACGCGATGGGAGCGGACGAGGCGGTGGGTGAAGTAGGTCTGTCCGGAATGGAGGCTGCGGGTCTGGGTGCGTCGGATGAACATGGGAGGGACGCTACCAGAGGAGAGAGAGGGGGTCAAGCCCATCCCATACGATTATGGCACTACATTCACCTCCTCAACCAAGAATCAACAACTTACGGGTGGTTTTAGGCTAAAATGGGGGTAAAATACCTCAAATCGGCCGTTTCTTTGTTAAAGATGGGCTAACCATATCCGATGAATTCAAATACTGTGCTCGATCGCGAAAAACTCAGGCACACCTTGGCTCGCGCCACCCGCAAGCTGCTGGATTCCCGGGTCCCGGCAGGCCACTGGGAAGGTGAGTTGTCGAGCAGCGCCCTCTCCACCGCCACCGCGGTGCTGGCTTTGGCCCTGCTGCTGCGGGAGGGAGAAGGGCGTCTGGATCCGAGTCTGGCGGCCACCTGTCGGAATTTGACGGCCAAGGGAAGGGACTGGCTGGTTGAGAACCAAAATCCGGACGGTGGTTTCGGCGATACAGTCGGGAGCCCCGGCAACCTGAGCACCACGGCGCTGGGCTGGGGGGCCTTGACAGCCGCGGACGGTGGTTGTGACCAGACTCTGAACGCTACTCGGGCCTGGCTGACGGCCAGGACCGGAGGTCTGGACGCCGGGGCGCTGGCCACGGCCATTACCGCCCGCTATGGGGATGATCGCACCTTCTCGGCACCCATCCTGACCGCCTGCGCCCTGGCCGGAGCCTTCGGACCGGATAAAGGCGTCTGGAGCCGCGTCCCTCAGCTCCCTTTCGAGCTGGCCGTCTGTCCCCCGCAGTGGTTCAAGTGGCTGCGCCTGCCGGTGGTCAGCTATGCCCTGCCGGCCCTGATCGCCATCGGCCAGGTCCGCCACTGCTTCCATGCCACTCGAAATCCCTTGCTGCGCCTGATCCGCTCCCTGGCACGACGAAGGAGCCTGGAGATCCTGCAGACCATTCAGCCGGCAAGCGGCGGTTACCTGGAAGCGGTTCCTCTCACCAGCTTCGTGATCATGAGCCTGGCGGCCAGCGGGCAGGCATGCCACCCGGTCGTCTTGCGGGGTGTGGATTTTTTGGCGGCCACCGCTCGGGCCGACGGATCCTGGCCCATCGATACCAACCTGGCAACCTGGGTGACCACCCAGTCCCTCGCTTCCCTGGCGGCCGGAGGGGATCTCGAATCCCACCTGGATGCGGAAGAGCGCCGAGACCTCCGGCGCTGGCTGCTGGATCAGCAATATCACAGCCTGCACCCCTATACCCATGCCGAGCCTGGCGGCTGGGCCTGGACCGATCTGCCGGGCGGGGTTCCGGATGCCGACGATACCGCCGGCGCCCTGCTGGCCTTGAGCTACCTGGGACCCGGCGATGTCGAGTCGATTCAAGCCGCTTCCGCCGGCGTGGAGTGGCTGCTCGATCTGCAGAACTCTGACGGAGGCATTCCAACCTTCTGTCGTGGCTGGGGCCGGCTGCCCTTCGACCGCAGCAGCCCCGATCTCACGGCCCATGCGCTGCTGGCCTGGTCAAGCTGGCAACAGGCTGTTCCGCTCCGGCTTCGATCCCGCCTGCAGTCGGCCGGGAGGCGCGGTGTGAACTATCTGTCCGTTTCCCAACGAGAGGACGGCGCCTGGGTGCCGCTCTGGTTCGGTAACCAGGCGGCCCGAGGCGAAGAGAACCCGACCTATGGCACGGCCCGGGTAGTGCTGGCTCTCAACCGTCTGAGCGACGACGGAGACTTTCCGGTTGAAGGAATGAGGAGTCGAGGCATCGACTGGTTGCTGGCTGCGCAGAACGCCGACGGTGGCTGGGGCGGATCTGCAGGAGTGGCATCCACCATCGAAGAGACGGCTCTGGCGGTACAGACCCTGGCGGATGCCCCGGATGTGGCTTCGCATTCCCTGGACCTGACGAGGAGCCCCGTGGAGGTCGCCATCGCCAAGGGGGTATCCTTGCTGGTCGCTGCCACCCGAGGGGGGCGGGATTTCAAGCCGTCGCCCATCGGACTCTACTTTTCCAAGCTGTGGTACTTCGAGCGCCAGTATCCGGTTATCTTCTCCGTGGCCGCCCTGGGTCGGGCAGCCTCCACGGATTATCGATGCACCCTTTCCAATACCTCGGCCGGCGGAGGCGGAAACAGGTAGCTTGCCGTGTAACCGACGAACAGGTCTGCCATGGTTCGACTCCGTTCAATAGGTCGGCTTCCCTACCCCGCGGGGAGCATGGAAGCTCCCGCGGGTGAGTCCCCGGCCGGCTTCGATGTAGTCGTCCAGCTTCCGCTTCAGATCCGCCACTACATCCGGGTATTGCGCGGCCACATCCGTCAGCTCGTCGGGGTCCTTTTCGCGGCTGTAGAGCTGGGGCGGATAGGTGCCGGAGTATTCGTCCGGATTCCACACCGCGCTGAAGTTCCATTCAGGGGTTCGCACCGCCCCGATCCATCCGTAGGCCATGACGGCGTGATCGTGAATGCTCCGGGTTTTCCCCGTGACCAGCGGCCAGAAGTCCTTTCCGGTGACCCGCGGGACCGGCTCCAGTTCCAGTCGTCCCAGCAGGGTGGGAACGTAGTCGGGGATCTGGACGAAGCCGCCCACTCGCCGGCCGGCGCCTTCCCTGCCGGGCAGGCGAACCAGCAGGGGCAGATGAGACACTTGGCGGCGAATGCGTTCCGGCCCTTTGCAGAACTGGCCCTGCTCCCCCAGCAGTGCTCCATGATCAGACATGAAGGCCACGATGGAGTTGTCGAACAGTCCCAGTTCCTCGATCGCCTTGAAGATCTCTCCCAGCCAGTAGTCCACACATTCGCTTTCGGCGAAGTAGTTGGCTCTCAAGCGTTTGACTCCCTCCTCCGGAACCTCGACATCATCATAGGGCGGCGTGGCCCAGGTGGGTCCCTTGGCATTGGGCATGTAATTGTCCAGAAACCTCCTGGGCGGGTCCCAGGGCTCGTGGGGATCGAAGGCCTCCATTTGGAGGAAAAAGGGCTTGTGGCCGTGATTTTCCCTGAGCCAGGCAATGACCTTCCTGGCAGTAATTTCAATCAGGGATTCGCCCTCCTTCAGCCACCGGCTCATGTTCAGCTTACCCTGGTTGACTTCCCACCGCAGGTCGGCTCTGGAGAAAGGGCTGAAATTCTCCAAGTAGGCTTCCGGGACCACATCGGTGATCTCCGGCAGTTGGTGAGGCAAGGTGGCGTAGTAATCGAAGGAATGGCCTCTGACCCAGTCGAAATAGCGGAAACCTCGATGAAAGTTTCGCCCCGGCCGGGTGAAATGGAGAATGTCGGCGATCAGGGCGGTGGCGTAGCCGGCTTCATGAAGGGTCTCGGCCAGGGTGACATCTTCGAAAAACAATGGATGCCAGCCAGGCATTTGCACCGGATCATGCTGCTGATAGTAGTCGAAAGGCACGATTCTTCGTCCGGTCATGAGGTTTCGCCGAATGGGAACCGTCGGCAAGGCCTCCGGGTAGGCATCTTCGAAGATGACGCTGTCTTGCGCAAAGCGGTTGAGGTTGGGGCAGTCCACCTGGTTACCCCCATAGCAGGCCAGGTTGTCGGCACGAAAGGTGTCCACGTCCAGCAGGATGAGATTCAGCCGG
This sequence comes from Candidatus Versatilivorator sp., assembly GCA_965207735.1. Taxonomy (GTDB): domain Bacteria; phylum Acidobacteriota; class Terriglobia; order Versatilivoradales; family Versatilivoraceae; genus Versatilivorator. Next base: position 830,007 of record OZ242296.1, read on the forward strand.
TTGCCCTTGTCCCTCTGGTCCGGCGGTTTTTCCCAGACTCCGCCGGAAGCATCAGTGTCACTCCCCTCAGGCCGGCTGCCGGCGCAGCCCGCCAGGCCGACGGCCGCCGCCGAGGCCGGAGCCCGCGTCAGAAATTCCCTTCTGGAGAAATGTTTGGGCGCCATGGAGATACTCCTTTCCCTTGTCGGGAACACACCTGTTTCACTCTGTATCAGCCGCCTCATTATATGGGACGGCAGCGCAGCCGGGTGAGAAGTGAATAGTGGAGAGTGGAGAGTTATTTGACCGGTTGGTGTTTCACTCTGCATGATTTGCACGCCAGGGCGGTGCTGGACTTGTAGCCGCTGGGCCAGCCGGTGCACGACTTCGCTGAAGAAGGATCGGTTTCGTGAGAAAATACCATCCCTCACGATGACCATAAAGGAGGCGCCTTGAAGAAAATCACTCGTGATCAGGCCAGAAAGTATGCCTTTGATTGGGAAGACGAGCCGCTGTTGAGAGTCAGGCCCGGCGAGAGCTTCGAAATCGAGACCTGGGATGCCAGCACCGGCTATTTTCGCACCCCGGACGACAAGGCCATTCCAAGCCTGCGGCCCGGATTCGACCGAGACCCTCCGCTGGCCAATCCCATTGGCGGACCGGTCTGGCTGGAGGGCGCTGAAGCGGGAGACCTGCTCGAAGTGAACATCGAGGCCATCACGGTGGCGGAGTATTCCTGGACGGCGGTGGGTCCCAACCGCGGACCTCTGGGCGCCTCAACCCGCTGGCCGGAGCTTTCATCCCAATACGCCACCAGGATCTTCCGTCATGCTTCAGGGCCCAGCGGCACCACCCGGGACGGCACCTTGCATTTCAATCAACGGATCCAGTGGCCCATCACTCCCTTTGTCGGGACTCTGGGGGTGGCCCCTGACCGCGAGGTAACTACCAGCGGCGACGGACAGGGCCCCTGGGGCGGCAACCTGGACATCCGTGATCTGGCCCCCGGAAATAAAATCTATCTTCCCATCTTTCATCCGGGCGCCCGTTTTTACCTGGGCGATATCCACGCCAGTCAAGGGGACACCGAATTCACCGGTACGGCCGCGGAAACCAATGCCACCGTGCGCCTGAGCCTTGAACTGGCGAAGGGCAAGACCATTCCCTTCATGCGGATCGAAAAGCCCGACTCCATCGTTGCCGTCCACGCCTACCGGCCCCTGGAAGTTGCCGTGGAGACGGCCACCTTCCACCTGATGGACTGGCTCATCACCGATTACGGATTCACCCCCACCGACGCCTACTGCCTGGTGAGCGTCTGTCCCGACTTCCGCATCAACGTCTATCAGATGTGCAAGCTGGGAAAGCTGAACTTCGTGGCGGGGGCAGAGATTCCCACCCGCTACCTCGACCGGTAAAGGCTTCCTTGGGTCCGGCAGACGGGAATTCTGTGCTCAGTGCGAGCGGTCCAGGCCGCCACGTCCTGGGAGAGCAGGTCGGAAGTTAACGTGAATGCATCTTGCACCCCGGAAACGCTCCCAGGACGATTTTGGCTCTCTCAGCGGGCACTTTCTCCCCGCCTGTGGGCTATCCGGAATTTCTGTCCCGATCGTCCGAAAAACGAGGCTGTAGGATTCGCCGTACTGCATCCTCTCGGGGGCCGGCGATCTGGAGCACCTGGAGGCAGGAGGCCGTACGTGATAGGATAGGCTGTATGAGCCCTGAAAGCATCACTCTCATCGGTATCGGAGTTGCCCTGCTCAGTGCCCTGGTGCTCCTCTTCCGCTGGCTGCGCCGGGACCTCCAGGGTCTACGCCAGGACATGAGGGACATGGAAGGCCGCCTAAATGCCCGGATCGACGCCTTGAGCTCGCGGATCGACTCGGTCAACTCCCGGATCGACGCTCTCTTTCAGGCCCTCTTCAGCCGCAAAGACCCCGCAGCGTGAAGGCTTGGTTCCTTTTCTCTCCCCGTTATCCAACCTCACGTTAAAATCAGGACCCACGGAGATAAAGAGTGAACCACCAATGAACACGAAATAGTCTATCGTGTTTGCTACTTGGACCCCACTGACTTGCGGCCGGGGGCGGCCTGATAGAGGCGGTCGATTTTGGCCGCCAGGATGAAGTCGTTCTGGCTCAGGCCGTCGATCTTGTGGGTGTAGATCTTGATGTCGACCTTGCCCCAGGCCAGGGCCAGGTCAGGGTGGTGCCATTCCCGCTCGGCGAGTTCGCCCACTCCGTTCACGAAGTCGAGGGCTGTCCTGAAATTCTTGAACCGGAAGCTCTTGACCAGGTGGTGCTCTTCCACGGCTTCCCAGGCGTTTACTTCCTGCAGGAACTTCCCGATCGCTTTCCCTTTGAGTGGTGGAATCCCACCGCGGCAGGGAACGCAGTTCTTGTGGATCAAGCCGCCGACTTCGGGTTTCGTGGTCATACCCGCTCCTTCCGTCGCCCTCAGGGCGCTTTCCGCAGGGCCGGCTGCCGGTTTCCCCGGTCCCTCGCAGCCACTCTCCTCACTCCGACTCAATCAAGGCCACCGCGTAGGCAGCGCATCCCTCTCCTTTTCCCAAAGGCCCCAGCCTCTCGTGGGTGGTCGCCTTGACGGATACCCGGCCGGTTTCCAGGCCCAGCACCCCGGCGATGGCCTCCCTCATCCGGGGGACGTAGGCGGCAATCCTGGGAGCTTCCAGCACCACCGTCGCATCCAGGTTGACAACGGTGTAGTCATGAGTCTTGATCAGCCGGGCTACTTCTCTCAGGAAGTCCGCGCTGGGCGCATCCCGGAACCGCTCGTCGTTGTCCGGGAAATGGCTGCCGATGTCGCCCAGCGCCGCCGCTCCCAGGAGCGCATCGCAGATGGCATGCAACAACACGTCGGCATCCGAGTGGCCCAGCAGTCCGCGCTCCCCGGGAATCTCAACTCCCCCGAGAATCAGGCTGCGTCCCGGCGAAAACGCGTGAATGTCGTACCCGAATCCAATGCGAGTCATCAATGTCGGATTTCAAAGTGGGTGTAGCTGTGCCGCCAAGCCCGCCATTCCATCCGGAGGTTGTCAACCCTGGCCGAATAGGGTCCCTTGCGTGCCTGTACCAACAGGGCCTCGATGAGGGCTCGCTCACCCTCGAGTTCAATCTCGACCTCTCCGCTGGATAGATTCCTGGTGAATCCGACCAGCCCCAGGCGGGAGGCGTGGCGATAGATGAAGAAGCGGAATCCAACTCCCTGGACGGCGCCCCCAATTAGTATTCTGGCCCCGGCTTTCACAAGCACCGAACATAGATTCTCCCCTGGGGAATGTCAATTCGGTATTTCGCCAATCTGCAAAAGTCGAGGCTTGCATTTTTTCTGGAATTTGATAGGTTTGCTGCATTCCGCGTTTCAATGATCCAAACCCAGCTAGGACGCCCAAGATGAAAACCCAAATCAATGTTCGCATCAACGGACAAGAGCGCACCGACGAAGTCGAGCCTCGCCTGCTGTTGATCCACTATCTCCGCGAGGTCATCGGCCTCAAGGGGCCTCACATTGGATGTGAAACCTCCATCTGTGGCGCTTGCACGGTGGCTTTCAACGGAAAGACGGTCAAGTCTTGCGCCCTGTTGGCCGTACAAGCCGACGGCCAGGACATCGTGACGGTCGAAGGGCTGGCCACTGACGGGCAATTGCATCCGGTTCAGGAGGCCTTCTGGAACGAGCATGGCCTGCAATGCGGCTTTTGCACCCCCGGCATGCTGATGACTACCAGAGAGCTGATCGAGAGGAATCCCGAGCCGACCGATGAGGAGATACGCCACGGCCTGGAAGGCAACCTGTGTCGCTGCACGGGTTATCAGCACATCGTCAATGCAGTGAAATCTGCCGCAGCCAAGGTAGGAGGGTAAGCGATGGAGACGACCGTAACAAAGAAGATCGACAAACTGGTTGGAAAACCCATCCGGCGGCGGGAGGACCCGAGGCTCATCACCGGCACCGCCACCTACGTGGAGGACATCGAGCTACCCGGTATGCACTACGCCGCGGTGGTACGCAGCCCCCATCCGGCGGCCAATATCAAGAGCATCGACACCCAGGCGGCCGAACAGCACCCGGGCGTGGTGGCCGTTTACACCGGGAAGGATATTGACCACCTGGGAGCCGTTCCCTGTGGGATTTCCCTGCCTGACCTGAGGATCCCCCACCATCACCTGCTGGCCCAGGACCGCGTCTACTACGTGGGCCATCCCGTGGCCGTTGTGGTCGCCAGGGATCGTTATATCGTCGCCGACGCCGTGGACTTGGTGGAGGTGGAATACGAGCCTACGGACTCGGTATCAGATCCCGAGGAGGCACTGGAATCGGCCGCTCCCCCGGTCCACTCCGAGTGGCCCGACAACGTGGCCTTTACCCACCATCAGGAGGGTGGAGACATCGAGAAGGCCTTTGCGGAAGCCGACGTGATCGTCAAGGAGCGCATCGTCAGCCAGCGCCTGGCCCCGTCGGCCATGGAGCCCCGGGGCACAGTGGCCTCCTGGAATTCAGGCGACGAGACGCTCACGGTCTACAGTTCGACTCAAATCCCTCACATCCTGAGAACTCTCATGGCAGGTGTGCTGGGTTTGCCCGAGCACAAACTGCGGGTGATAGCCCCGGAGGTCGGCGGCGGGTTTGGAAGCAAGTGCGAGCTCTATCCCGAGGAAGCCCTGACGGCCTTCATCGCCATGAAGATCGGCAAGCCGGTCAAGTGGGTCCTGACGCGGCGCGACGAGTTTCTGGCCACCATTCACGGCCGGGGCCACGTCGACTTCTACGAACTGGCCGCCAAGAAGGACGGCACCATGCTGGGACTCAAGGTCAAGATCATTCAGGATGTGGGGTCCTTCCACATGCTGTTGACGCCGGCCATGCCCACCCTCTCGGTGCTGATGTTGCCTGGCCTGTACCGGTTCAAGAATGTCAACGCCGACGTGGTGGGAGTCTTCACCCACAGGATGGCCACCGATCTCTATCGGGGCGCGGGCCGGCCCGAAGCCACCCACGGGATTGAGCGCATGGTGGAAGTTCTGGCCGCCGAACTAAAGATGGACCCGGTGGAACTGCGAATCAAGAACTTCGTTCCACCCAGCGACTTCCCCTACGACACTCCCATGGGAGTCTCCTATGACAGCGGCAACTACGCGGCCATTCTGGAGAAGGCCGTGGAGACGGTCGGCTACTCTCAACTGCGGCAGGAGCAGCAGGAGGCCCGCCGACAGGGCCGTCTGATGGGGATCGGCATCGCGACCTACGGCGAAATCTGCGCCTTCGGCCCCTCTCCCGCTCTGCCCACCGGGGGTTGGGAGAGCGCTACCGTCAAGATCGAACCTTCCGGGCAGGTCACCGTTATGACGGGCACGTCCCCCCACGGCCAGGGGACGCAAACCACCTTCAGCCAGATTGCGGCCGACGAGCTGGGGGTGGACATCAACGACATTGTGGTGGCCCACGGGGATACGTCCACGGTGCAGCACGGAGTGGGCACCTTCGGCAGCCGCAACACCTCCGTTGGAGGAACAGCCCTGGTCCTGGCCATTCGGGAACTCAAGGAGAAGATCGAAACCTATGGCGCCATGTTGCTCGAGTCCGACGACGTGACTTACGCCGCCGGCGCCTGCACTTGCAACAAGACCGGAAAGACCGTCACCCTGGGCGAAATCGCGATGACCAGCTGGACCGGTCCCACTTACCCCGCCAATACACAGCCTGGACTGGTTGCAACCAACTACTGGGAACCCCCCAACTTTGCCTTCCCCTTCGGGGCTCACATCGTGGTGAGCGAAGTCGATCCGGACACGGGTGAAGTGGCCATCAAGCGCTACCTGGCGGTGGATGACTGCGGAAAGGTCATCAATCCCCTGCTGGTGGACGGCCAGGTGCACGGCGGCGTCGCCCAAGGCCTGGGACAGGCGCTTTACGAGCAGGTGGTCTACGATGACGTGGGTCAGCTCGTCACCGGGGAATACATGGACTACGCCCTGCCCAAGGCCGCCATGGTGCCGACCATCGAAACCGACCGCACCGAAACTCCCTCCCCGGTGAATCCTCTGGGCGTCAAGGGTGTCGGCGAAGCGGGCACCATCGCAGCCTCCCCCGCCGTGGTAAATTCGGTGGTGGACGCTCTTTCCCACCTGGGGGTTCGGCATATCAACATGCCTCTGACCCCGGAAAAAATCTGGAAACTTGTTCAGCAAGGAGGTTCAGCGTGATTCCCCAGGAATTCAATTATTCCAGACCCGGAACGGTGCAGGAAGCCGTCGACCTGCTGGCCGACAACGACGCCAAAGTGCTGGCAGGGGGCATGAGCCTGATCCCCCTGATGAAGCTGCGGCTCTCCGCTCCCGAACACCTTGTCGACCTGGGCCGCATTCCCGACTTGACTCGGATTACGGAGAATGGAGGAAGCCTGCATCTGGGGGCCCTGCTTACCCACCACCAAGTGGCCACCTCGGCCCTGGTTCAGGAGAAGTGCCCCCTTATCGCCGAGACCGCCGCCCATATCGGGGACGCCCAGGTGCGGAACATGGGTACCTTGGGCGGCAGCGCCGCCCACGCCGATCCTGCCGCCGATTATCCGGCGGCTCTTTGCGCCCTGGAGGCCAAGGTCAGGCTGGTTCGAAGGAATTCGGAACGCTTGGTGGACATCGGGGATTTCTTCGTGGATGCCCTCACCACGGACGTCGAGCCCGACGAGATCATCACCGAGCTCATCCTGCCCGTTGAAGAGCCTGGCACCGGCGTCAGCTACCAGAAGCTGCGCCAACCGGCATCGGGCTTTGCCATCGTGGGAGTTGCGGCGCGGGTGCGAACCTCCGGCGGGAAGATCTCCATGGCTCGAATCGGTGTGACCGGACTGGGCGCCACCGCCTACCGGGCTACCGGGGTGGAGGCGCTGCTGGAGGGCTCTGAGGGTTCCCAAGACGACGTCGCCAAGGCTTCCGCCGCGGTGGACGAGGGGGTCGACGCCCTTTCGGATCTGCACGCCTCCAGCGACTATCGCAGGCACGTGGCCCGCGTCTACACCGCTCGCGCCATCCAGGCCGCGTTGTAGGGGGCCCATTGAAAATCAGCGGATCCCGTCTCCTTGCCGTGGACCAGGAGGAGTGTTACCGGTTGCTGCAGGACCCACGCGTACTGGAGCAATGCATGCCCGGCTGCCGGAGCCTGGTCCAGGTGGGCGAAAATACCTATGCCATGAAGATGAAGATGGCTCTGGCCAGCATTTCCGGCCTCTTCGACGGCAAGGTTCGCATTGCCGACCGCAACTCCCCCAACAGCTTTCGCCTCCTGGTTGAAGGATCCGGCAGAATCGGCTTCCTGAAGGGAGACGGCCTGCTGCAGTTGACCCCCGAAAAGGATGGAACGTCCATTGGCTATGAGGGAGAGGTGCGGGTGGGAGGCACCATCTCGGCCGTGGGGCAGCGGCTGCTGGACACGACCTCCAAGATGATGATCAAGCGTTTCTTCGACAAGTTGGCAAGCACCCTGCCCAATGTTGAGAGCTAAGCACCGGGTTTGCCGCCTTGACTTCCTGCCAACGAGTCATACCGTTCCCTCAGACGAAGCTTTCCCCGCGACTGAAAGACCGATTGCTTCCGCTCGTTTTGGTTTTCGGGTAGTCCAATACGCTGAGCCTGTACCTTAGCCCGCATTTCTCACCAGGGGGCATGTGCGCGCTGAAGGGAAAAAGACAAGCCAGGGCATGCCCAGCGCCGTCTGTTACCCGCAAGCCCTTACCATAGAGCCAATCAACGTACTGAAGATAAACTACTGCACCAGCGACTTGGGTAGAGTCGAGGACTGGCGCGTTGACTATAGGGTCCGGTGGCTATTCCGTCGCTTTCGCTTCGGGCCTCAGTCCGGCTCCCTTATCACGTTTCCAGTCCCCGCTCTCCGAACCGGACGTGCGGTTTTCCCGCATCTCGGCTCTCCAGTGGGATCATGCGTCTCGCACACAGGTCCCCGCTCGCATCCGTGGACGACTCCTATGGGATTGGCACCCGTCCCCCACTCCATCCACTTCCGCTCCCGGGTTGCCGCCAGGCCTGTTGATGCCCTGACGACGCCGTCCTCCTCCGACGACCCTTTCACTTTTGCATGTGATGCTTCCGGAGTCTCCGGCCCTTTTTTGGTCGGGGTTTCAGGCTTTCGCCACTCCCGGGACCCTTCCCCCTTCGGTCACCGCTCCTCACCTGAGGCCCCTTCCCTCCACCGGTATTACCCGGCTTCTCCGGTACTACAGGCCTCTCCGCCACCCTGTCGGCCTAGACTGACTCTCGCGAGCTTCCGGTTCGGTGCGTGCCTCACCACCCACAGGGCTTCCCATGTTGCTGCCTTCTTCCCCTTCCATGCGTGCCAGCGCCACTACCCCGGCGGGTCCAAAGGGGTGCCCGCGTCGCTCGCTTCCCCCTCCGTCTTCGGCCTTCCCCATTTCTCAGGTGGGTCGGCCCCCGCATTGCCCGTTTCGAGGCCTGCTCGACGTTCACTCGCGTTCCGGCCCGCATGCTCGCTGAACCGCCTTAAGCGGCCCTTTGACACCAGAGGGCTTCAGACCATATCGTTACCTCCATGATCCGCCCTGGCTGCTACCAACCGGAGCGACAGTTGTTGGACGGGTTTCGCACCCGTTGGAAGAAGGCGCCTTTCCATGGCGCACTGAGAAATGCGGGCTAGGAGTCTGCGCCGCAGAAAACCCGGGCAGGGCTGAATGATACAATAACGGGCTTAGAGACATCATAGGAGGTGGTGGATGGGGACAAGGTTTCGCCCGTATCAGCCGAAGCAACTGTTGATGTTGCCGCCGGACCTGGGGGAGTGGGTACCGGAAGGGCACTTGGCCCATCAGGTGAGTGAGTTGGTGGATGGGCTGGAGTTGAGAGCGTTTTACCGGCCCTATGAAGAGGACGGGAGGCGCAACTCGCCCTACGAGCCGCGGATGATGGTGAAGGTGTTGATTTACGCCTATGCGACAGGGGTGTTCTCGTCGCGCAAGATCGCGAGGAAGCTGGAGGAAGACGTGGCGTTTCGGATGCTGGCGGCGGGGAACTTTCCGCAGCATCGGACGTTGTGCGAGTTTCGCCGCCGGCATTTGAAGGACTTCAAGCAGCTGTTCGTACAGGTGGTGAGCTTGGCGCGGGAGATGGGGATGGTGGGGTTGGGGCGATTGGGGATCGACGGGACGAAGGTGCGGGCGAACGCGAGCCGGCGCAAGGCGATGAGCTATGGTCGGATGAAGGAGCGGGAGCGGCAACTGAAGGCAGAGATCCATGAGTTGTTGAAGAAGGCGCGGCGGGAGGACCGGGAGGAAGATGAGCGGTACGGGGAAGACCGGCGTGGGGATGAGTTGCCCGAGGAGTTGCGGCGGCGGGAGGACCGGCTGGCGGCGATCGAGGCGGCCAAGCAGCGGCTGGAGGCGGCCCAGCGGGAGGCCGATGAGGAGCGGGGGCGCAAACCGGGACAGGACCGCAACCCGAAAGCACGACGGCCCTACAAGCGGGCCTACGGAGAACCGGAGGAGAAGGCGCAGAGTAATTTCACCGATCCGGAAAGCCGGATCATGAAGACTTCCACCGAGGGGTTCCAGCAGTGCTACAACGCGCAGGTGGCGGTGGACGGAGAGCACCAGATCATTGTGGCCACCGAGGTAACGGCGCAGGCGAGCGATCAGGGGCAGATGATGGAGTTGCTGGAGGAGGTGGAGGAGAGCTTCCAGGAGATACCGAAACAGGTGCTGGCGGATGCGGGCTACTGCAATGAGGAGGACTTGCAGGCCCTGGAAGAGAGAGGAGTGGACGGTTATGTTGCGCTGGGGCGCGAGGGGAAGCGGGCGGTAGAGATCGATCCCAGGAAGCATCCGGCCAAGAGTCGTATGAGGAAGAAGCTGGCCAGCCTAGCCGGTCAGGTGGAGTATCGGCGGAGGAAGTGGATTGCCGAAGCCCCTCATGGGTGGATCAAGGAGGGGCTGGGATTCCGACGGTTCAGTCTGCGGGGCTTGCAATCAGTGCAGGGGGAGTGGGACTTGGTGTGTCTGGCCCTCAACATCAAGAGGATGAGTGCGTTGATGGCGGCCTGAAGCAAGGGATTTCCACCCAATACCCAGGGCCACGGAGGTCCTCAACCGCCCATTGTGGGAGCCCACAGGACGCTTGAGACTCTATCAACGCCCAAGTGGCTCCCAAGCACTCCTTGGAACCGGCCTTGCGCAGTAGCCTCTCGCTCTTGAACTTTCCGAAATCGTCCTGCGGCGCAGACTCCTAGTACCGAAAGGCCTTCGGAAGCTGTGCGTCCGGCCTCTTCAGCAGAATATTCCGTGAAAGATTAGCGGTTTGGAGATCCTCGGGCAAACTGCAGATGGAACATCCGAACGCTTGGCGGCAACACCCTGATCCAACCCGACTTTGCCTTCTTGCTATAGCGGGAAGAATCAAGGCAACGACAAAGCCGCCTGTCGATACTCCGACAGGCGGCTGGAGATCATCCGCAAAAACTAGAAGGGAGTTGGGGGAATTGCGGGTAGCTTGAAGTAAAGCATGAAGGCGATCAGCAGCGTGTAGAGGACCAGCGATTCGATAAGCACCAGTCCCAGCAACAGGGCGAATCGGATGGAGGCCGCCGCCCCCGGATTTCTGGCGAGGCTTTCGCAGGCTGCCGAGACGGCCCGCCCTTGGGCCAAGCCGCAAATGGCGGCGGCGAAGGCCATGGCGAAACCGATGCTGATGTAATGCCAGTGGCTGCCAGTACCTTCCGTAGAGAACGGCCACCAACTGGTGGCATCGGTTTGGGCAAAGACTGGTGATGCCGCGAACAGAACGACGATGCTGATGAAAACTACCGAGTAAAATCGCTTCACGATGGATTCTCCTTTCGGTTGGGGTTCGGCACGGATGCCCGATCTAACGGAAATCCGCTGGAACCGATAAAGCGCCACTTGGAGGTGGTTCCCGGGAACCCCTCGTGCATCCCGGGCTCACACAAGTGGCAGGGATGGTCGAATTCGACCCTGCCGGCGCCGTGACGTCCGAGGCTCAATGCTCCTCCGAGACGGCGCCCGCAATGTAAATCATGGTCAGGACCATGAAGATGAAAGCCTGCAGAAAACTGGCAAATACTCCCAGTGCCATGATGGGAAGCGGCACTATGAAGGGGACAAGGCCAAAGAACACGGCCACGACCTGGTGCTCGCCGAAGATGTTTGCGAAAAGACGGACCGACAGCGAAAAGGGTCGGGCCAGGTGGCTGATGATTTCTATCGGAACCATCAACGGCGCCATCAAGGGCACCGGACCGGCAAAGTGCTTGAGATAGGGAACCAACCCCTGCTTTCGAATTCCCAGGTAGTTGTAGTAGAGGAACACCACCAGGGCGCAGCCGACGGTCACGTTGATGCTGCTGGTCGGGGAGGCAAATCCCGGGATCTGCCCGCAAAGGTTCATCAGCAGGATGAAGATCCCGATGGTGGCCACCATGGGAAGGTACTTTTTGGCCCCATGGCCGATGATCTCCTCCAACTGCCCGTTGAGGAATTCAACCACCAGCTCCAAAATCTGTTGAATCTTGCCTGGCTTCTCCAGAGAAAAGGACCGCCCGGCGATGGGGAAAAACACCGCACAGAAGAGAAACACCACCCCGGCAAAGGTTACGTGCTCAGGGACGATCATGTGCCCGGGAGCGTACGTGTAGCCAAACAGTCCAAAGAGGCTGCCGAGCAGGGCCGCTACCGCCGGGCCCAAGGTGCTGTTGACCCATTCGGCTATCCAGGTGCTACCGTGTTCCATGGCAGGGGTCCTCGTTCCAACCTTTGATCACCTGCAGCACACACTCGACCAGCACGGCGCCGACTACCAGAACCAAGCCCGAGAAAAATCCGAAGACCTCCAGCAGATCAACGCGGAATGTAGCATAGAGCGACAGCCCAATCAAGGCGTATCTTAAGACATACTTGAAGATAGCAGTACGGGCCGTTCTCCTGGGGGGGGGCTGGGTCGCGCGGGTGATTTCCAGGAGATGGTCTACCCCTTGCTTGAGCCACCGGAAGTTGATCCAGGAGAGCACAGCCCCTGTCAGGAAGCCCAGTCCCGAGTCGAGTCCACCGAGAATCAGAGCCGCCAGGCAGGCCGGAATGCCCAGGCCAACGCTGATCTTCCACAGCCGACGGTCAAGGCCCTCGTCGATCAAAGCCGAGATGGAGAGACTCCTTGAATGCAACTCATTCCTTCCCATCGACCTTCTTGACCACTCGAAAGAGATTGACGAACGCCGCTGCGATCCCGAACAGGATTCCGATGAAGCTGAAGGTGTTTCGGTTGCCGGTCCAGCCGTCCAGCAGGTATCCCAGGCCGTAACCAACGGCGATACAAACCGGAAACATGATCCCCAGCGTCAGCAGGTCGCCGTACTGTTTATACTTGGCCGCCACCTTGTTTGCGCTCCTGCCTGCGGATGCATTATTATCCCGTTTCAGTCAATGTCTGCCGCCCATGTTCACCTGGAGGACGCCATGTCCGGAAAATACACTCTTGGGGTTGCATTCGTCGTCGCTTCGTTTCTTTTTGCCGGCTGTAGTCAGGCACCCGAGCCTCCGCAGCCAACCGACTCCGGGACGGAAGCTCCCAAAACGGAAGAAGCGGCTGCAGCACCGGAGGAAATCAAGGTCCACGATCTGGCGAAGGAAGATATCACCCAAATCCCGGACCTTACCAGCCGCAACCTGTCGGTCATGGGAGTCAAGCTCGGAGACCCGACGGCAGAGGTCAACCAGAACAAGCAGTTGGGAAAATCCCTCGGAACCACTCCCGTCGGCGGCCTCTATCGCTCCGCTTATCAGGAACGGGGCATCTACCTGGACTTCGACAAACAGACCGGCAAGGTCATCGCAATCTACGTCAACACCAGCTTGGCCAGAAAGGTGAAGGGGCGATTTCGTTCGATTCTGCGGCGGGGGAACCTGGACCTGTTCAAGAAGATGTTCGGGCCGGAGCCTCGCCGTCTGCGGCCCGATCTCCAGACCACAAGCTGGCGCTATCCCAAGAAAGGCGTAGAGCTGATCCAGACCCGAAGCGGGAATCAGAGAACCTACACCTTCAAGCTGGTGAGACCCCGAAGAGGCTGATTCCCGGTTCTCGCCCCCGGGAAGTCCGATGGCAGGCCCCGAACCCTGAACCTGCGATCAAGGCAGACTTCCCTTTCCGACAACTAAGCCCACCCCCGGCCCTGCCTGACGGATCACACGAGAGTGAAACAATCGGAAATCGATCATCCCTTCCTAATCTTGGTTTCCCGTTGCGTTTAACCCCAACGCCTTAGTGGCCCTTCGTCGTTCTTCGTGCCCCTTCGTGGATAAGTCTTTTTCTTTTGTCTCTTGTCGTTTTTCGGTTGTTTCAGGCAAGCCGGGCCCCTGCCTGCCGGGTCGTTACTTCTTCCTGGCTTCCTGGACCGGCGGCAGCTTTGCCAGCCGAGCCTCGGTACGATCGAAGAAGCCCGGCTGTACCCGCTGCACAATCTTCTCAACCGGTTTTTCGATGTACTTGAAGAAGGGCTTGGGATAGATACCGATCCAGAAACACATGATCACCAGAGGCAGCAGCGTGGCGTACTCTCTGACACTCAGGTCCTTCAAATCCTTGTTCTTGGGATTGGTCACCGGCCCGAACATCATGCGTTGATACAGCCAGAGCATGTAGGCCGCTCCCAGCACGATCCCCGCGCAGCCCCAGGCTCCCCAGCTCCAATGTCGCTGGAAGGCGCCCGCCAGAATGGTGAATTCACCGATAAATCCGTTGAGCAGCGGCAGCCCGATGGAAGCCATGGTGATGATCAGGAAAATGACGGCATAGCCCGGCATGACTCGGGAGAGTCCGCCATATTCCGATATCTCCCGCGTGTGCCTCCGTTCATAGACGATTCCCACGATCAGGAAGAGAGCGCCGGTCGAAATTCCGTGATTGATCTGTTGCAGGATGCTGCCGTTGATCCCGTTGGGATTGAGCGCAAACAATCCCAGCATGCAGAATCCCAGGTGGCTGACCGACGAGTATGCGACCAGTTTCTTGGCATCCTTCTGCATCATGGCCACCAGGGCTCCATAGATGATCCCGACGATCGACAGGAAGATCATCAGGTGGAGCAGTCCGAACTGCTGGTCAAACCAACCAAAGGTCAGATAGGCAAAGCTCAGCGAAGTGGTGTCCTGTACCGCATCCGGAAACATGGGCAGGCTGAAGCGGATGAAACCGTAGGTGCCCATCTTCAGCAGCACGCCGGCCAGGATAACCGAACCGGCGGTGGGGGCCTCCACGTGGGCATCCGGGAGCCAGGTATGGAACGGGAACATGGGGACCTTGATGGCAAAACCGATGAAGAAGGCCAGGAACACCCAGAACTGGTACTCCCAGGGATAATCCAGCTCCAGCAGCGCCGGGATGCTGAAGGTGTAGACCCCGGTCACCTCGTGGTTGTAGAAGTAGAGAGCCAGGATGCCCAGCAGCAGCAGCACCGATCCGAACAGCGTGTACAGGAAGAATTTAATTGCCGCGTACAGCTTTCTGGCCCCTCCCCACACGCCGATCAGGAAGTACATGGGGACCAGCATGACCTCCCAGAAGACGTAAAAGAGAAAGAGATCCATGGCCATGAAGACGCCCAGCATGCCGGTCTGGAGCATCAGCATGAAGATGTAATATTCCTTGACTCTCTCCTGAATCGCATTCCAGGAGGAGAGAATGGACAGGAATCCCAGTCCGGTGGTCAACACGATCAACAACAGGCTGATGCCGTCGATGCCGAAGTGATATTCCACACCGATGGAGGGGATCCAGGACGCCCGCTCCACGAATTGCAGTCCTTCAGCTTCCGTGTCGAACCCGGTGATTAGGGGGATCGACACCAGAAATCCGATGGCGGCCACGATGTTGGCAAACCAGCGAATGAACTCGGTCTTTTCCTTGTTCACCAGCAGCAGCAGCAGGGCGCCCAGCAGCGGCGTGTAGGCGACAATGGACAAGAGATGGTTTTCAAACATGAATCAAGCTCCCGATCGTGTGTCTGCGATGACCCTGCCGGCCGGGCTCCCCAACCCGGCCTCCGTGCCCTCCAACCGTCCTGGGTTCATGTCAGAATGAAATAGCCGACAATCAAAAGTATGCCGCCGATGGTCAGTGCCGCGTAGGTCTGGATAACGCCGGTCTGAATTCGTCGCAGGGGAAAGCTGAGGTAATAGATAAGGTCGGAACGTCGAACTGCCAGATCGACAATCCAGTAGTCGAAGAATCCGGAAATCGAGGCCGCCACCCGGGTCAACCAGGCCGAGCCGTTCACTGCCCCGTCAACCACCGAGTTGTCGAATCCCGACAAACGGTTGCCCAAGTCCTTGGTCCGATTGACGAAGAGCAGGTCGTAAAGTTCATCCACCCAGTACTTGTTGAGCAACGTCGTGTAGATTTTCCTGAAGCGGGACATCAGCCGTTCCGGTACCGCCGGGTCGGTCAGATAGAAGTGTCGTGCAACCCCCAGCCCGACCAGGGCGATGGCTACTGAAAACGCCATGAGTCCCCACTCCAGGCCTTCGGAAGCATGTCCTCCTTCGCCTGCTGCCGCATGGGCAAGGACCGGCGCCAGAAAATGCTCGAAGTATTGTGGCAGGTGGTGAAGATACTGGCCGATCAGGTGGGGAATGCCGACCCAACCCGAGACCACCGCCCCAACCGCCAGCAGCCCCAGGGGGACCGTCATGACCCGCGGAGACTCATGAACGTGGGAATCCACCTCCGGAGACATCCGGGACTTGCCCAAAAAGGTCAGGAACATCATTCGAAACATATAGAAGGAGGTCATTCCCGCCGCCAGGACTCCCACCGCCCACAACAGCAGGTGCCCCTGTGAACCGGAGAAGGCGCGCCACAAAATTTCGTCCTTGCTGAAGAAGCCCGCCAGGGGAGGAAACCCCGCGATCGCCACCGTTCCGATCATCATGGTCCAGAAGGTGACCGGGATGCGTGACTTGAGTCCCCCCATTCGGCGCATGTCCTGCTCCCCGCTCAGGGCGTGGATGACGCTGCCGGCCCCCAGGAACAGCAGCGCCTTGAAGAAGGCATGGGTCATCAGGTGGAACACGCCGGCGCCGAATGCCCCCACGCCGCAGGCCAGGAACATGTAGCCCAACTGACTGACGGTGGAGTAGGCCAGTACCCGCTTGATATCGTTCTGAACCAGGCCGATCGAGGCCGCAAAAATAGCGGTGAAGGCTCCCACTACGGCCACCAGCAGCATGGCCTCGGGAGAAAAAACGAACAGCGGGCTGCAGCGGGCCACCATGTAGACGCCGGCGGTAACCATGGTGGCGGCGTGAATCAGGGCGCTGACGGGTGTAGGCCCTTCCATGGCGTCCGGAAGCCAGACGTAGAGCGGGACCTGGGCCGACTTGCCCATGGCCCCCACAAACAGCAGCAGGCAGATCGCGGTAATGGTGGCGTCGCCGCTGGCCAGTGCTCCGGCCTCAGCCTGGCTTTCAACCAGTCCGAAGACCCGGGTGAAGTCGAGGGTCCCAAAGGCAGTGAAGATCAGGAACATTCCCAGCATGAAGCCGAAGTCCCCGATCCGATTGACGATAAAAGCCTTCTTGCCTGCGTCGGCGGCGCTCTTCCTCTCGAAGTAGAAGCCAATCAGCAGGTAGGAACAGAGTCCGACTCCCTCCCAGCCCACGAACATGACCACGAAGTTGTTGGCCAGGACCAGCGTCAACATCGAGAACATGAACAGGTTCATGTAGGTGAAGAAGCGGGCGTAGCCTCCTTCGTGGGCCATGTATCCGATGGAATAGATGTGGATCAGGAACCCCACGCCGGTAACGACCAGAATCATCACCGCCGACAAGGGATCCAGTTGATATCCCCACTGCACCAGAAACTGGGAGATGGCTCCCGAGCTGAGCTCTCCCGCGCCGGCAGGGATCCAGGTGAACAGTTCCTGCTCCACCAGCCGCTGCCCTTCGGGTCTGCCCAAAAGTTGGTAAAAAGCGCCCAGCGACAGCAGAAAAGAAACCCCTACCACCCCGCAGGCCACCGTGCTGATGCAGGCCTTCGAGCATCGTCTGCCCAGAAGGCCGTTAACGAGGGCTCCCGCCGCCGGGAACAACGGAATCAGCGCGAGCATCTCCAGAAAATTCATGAAATGACCTTGGTGGCGTTGCGGGAGCCCCGAATCAAAAGGACCTCAGGTAGAGCCAAGGAGAAGAACACGGAATGGCCGCTGGCCGGGTTCCGGCGTGTTGGGCTGGAAATGGCTACCGCCGATTGCGGGTTGCTCGAGAACCTCGAGAAATCCGCGTTTGCCGGACCCTATAGGTAAGCCGCTGGATTTTTAGCACAAGTCCATTTTTGAAGTCAATGGGTTTCAGGCAAGTGAGGCCCCCGCCTTGGTGTGCGGATCATACATAGAGTGAAACAATCAGAAATCGATCATCCCTTCGCGAACTTGGCACCCCGTCTCGGTTAACCTCAGCGCCTTAGTGCCCCGTCGTCGTTCTTTGTGCCCCTTGGTGGATAACTCTTTTTCTTTTGTCTCTTGTCGGTTGTTTCAGACAAGCTGGCGGATTTTCCTCACCTCAGCGAGACCCACGTGGCCGTAGAAACCATGAACCGCCATTTGCTGCTGGCAGCCCTAGGAAACCTGGTCGTGACCATCGGATTGGCTATTTATCTGTCTACCCATCGCAAGATGGAGGTCACCGACGTCGCGGAAGCCAATGAGCCCTGACGCCGGCAAGACCCTTTTGCCGGGTCCAGTCGAGATGGGTTGCCACCCTATAGGGTTTCCCGGATCCTGGCGGGTTTGGTGGCGTCCCAGATGGTCCTGTTTCTCGAATCCGCTACCTCAACCAGGACGGCCAGCTTGTGGCGGCCCCATCACTCCTCGCCGAAACCGAACCGGTAGACGAAGCCGATCAGGAACACACTCTGGCTTGTGACCAATTCGTCGGCCCCCTTGATGAAGAATGGCTGGTCTGACCAGTCGTAGCGGTACTCGAACTTGGTGCTGAAGTTCGGACGCACGCGATAGTCGGCCGTCAGGGTGATTTCCTTCAAGTCCTGGGCGATCCCGGTAGCAAAGGCATCCTTGTCCGCGAAGTACTCGAACCGGGGTGAAAAAGCCCACTTCTTGTCGGTAGTGCTGAAACGCACGGCGCCGGCAATGCCCTGCCAGGCCGTTCGCTCGAAATGGGGTTGGGACTCGGCATCGAATCCATAGTCATAGTTGATCAATACCTCGACCTGATCGTTGACGCTGGCGCTGATCACTGTGTCGAAAAGATGCCTCCATGGGTTGTTGAGACCGTCCAGTTCCGGGCCTCCCAGATACCCTTGACTGATGCTGAAATTGTCGTTCGGCGAAACCGCGATCGACCACCCGACGCTCTTCCCCGTATTGTTGTCGGTGGAGTTGTTCCAGCCGTTCACAAGATAGAAACCCACGTCGACCGTGTCCGAAGCCGAATAACTGGTACGGACTCCCGTGTGGTAATAGGGCTGGGCAAAGCCGAAGAGGATCGACTGCTGGTATTGATAGTTGTCGATGGTGTCCAGGACTTCCGCACCCACAAAGGTTCCGAACTTGCCCACGTCGACGGTCAAACCGTCTCCGACGGGGGCGACATAGCTGACGTAAGCCTGCTGAATGTTTTTGATGATTTCTTGCTGCCCGCCAACGGGCTCGAAGGAGTGATAGGTGTCGGCAGCCGGGCCGTAGACCAGATCGATGCGGTAGCCCAGGCTATTGGCGTCACCGACGGGCCGGTCAAAAATTACTTTTGCCAGATCGAACTGAAAGCTGTTGTGTCTGGTGTCGAGCCCGCGAAGATCGACAATGCCGCTCTCGGGATCGTTTGAGTTATAGCCGTAATAGGCATCCACGTAGCCACTGATTTTGGTCTGCTTGAAAAAATCCAATATGGGCGCCGTGTCGCTGGACTCTACCTCAGGTGCGGCCGCCTCGACGGTTTTGGTTTCGCCGGGCGGTTCGGTTTTCTGAGAAGTCGTTTCGCTCTTTCCTTCCAGTTCGGCGATCCGCTCCTCCAGCTTCTTGATTCGTTCCAGCAGCTTCTCCTGACTACTGTCCTCTGCAAAGGTCACCCCATTCGACAAACCCGTGGCCAGTAGTCCAGCCAAAAACAGCGTGACCCATTTCGTTTTCATTGATCTCCTTTCCTTTCCGGTTCCATTCAGTCCCAAATTGTGGAACCCATAGAGGCCCCAAACAAAAAAAGACGCCCATCGGCACGAGTCCCCACTCGGATCCAATGGACGTCTCTGTCCAAATCACCACCACCGGGCCACTCCCGTCGGCGGTGGGCGATCTATCCCCCTTCGATACGACTCTGTATCAAAGAAGTACTCTCATTTTAAGGTTACCGCTCCAATGGTCAAATCATTTTTGTTTATGCCATCTATCAAAGCAGATTATGGATCGGTCGCGAAATCCACAGCCCGTCCCGGCAGTTCTCTGCCGCGGTGCTCACTGGTTCAATTCGTGGCAGAAGTGACAGGCTAGGGAAGCTCCTTGGGATTCGTGGCAACTCATACAGTGTTCCATGGACGTTGGCACCTCCTGCGTGAGGCTGTCCCGCAGCTCCACCGAACCGTGGCAGGTGGCACAGGTAACTCCAGAGGCCAGATGTTCCTGGTGGCTGAAGAAGACAAAATCGGGGATCTTGTAGACACGAACCCAAGGAATGGATTCGCCCCTTTGCTCGTAGCCCTCCAACATTGTTCCCACGGCTGATATCTCGCCCCCGGCTCCACGGTGGCAGGACAGGCAAAGAGACAAGGACGGGAACCCTGCGCTACCGCCTCTACCCTTCATGGTATGGCAGGCGGCGCATTGCAGCCCCAGCTCGGCGTGGGTGCGATGGCTGAATGGAACCGGCTGCGGGACCGGTTCCGGCGCAGGCTGGGTTCGGGAGGCATTGTCGCGTGCACCCGAGATCCAGGGGATTGCCGCCAGCAAGGCCAGGCAAAGCGCAGGAACCAACGGCTTGCAAGCTCGCTGAAGACGGTGCGTCAAGAGAGTGACCATGAAGTCGAACTGAACGATCCTGGAGGAAGGTCCTTCATGGTAAGGCGAAGGCTACCAGGGCATCGCCATAGCTGTCGTTGTATTTGTTGCCGCCGCCGGCGGCGATGACCACCAGTTGTTTCTTCAAACGGCTCGACCAGAAGGTCATGGGAGTGGCGTGACCGCTGAAATCGAGCCGGGTAACCCAAAGCTCCCGGCCGGTTTCGGAATGGAAGGCCCGAAAGCGGCGGTCATTGGTTGCGGCGATAAACACCAGTCCTCCGGCAGTCACGATGGACCCGCCCAGGTTGGGTGAGCCTGTTCCGGTGATGCCTCGAGCTGCCAGATCCTCCACCAGGCCGAGCGGCACTTGCCAGCGCAGGCTTCCCCGGTTCAGGTCGATGGCCGTGAGCGTCCCCCAGGGGGGATCCTGACAGGGGACCCTGCGGGAATCCCAGAAACGTCCTTGGCGGATCCCCCGGGCCAGATAGGGCAGGCGGCTTCCTGCGCGCCCCTCCACCATCCTTACCACCTGCCCCACATCCATGGAGTTGACGAACAACAAATTCAAGCTGGGATCGTAGGATGCGCCGCCCCAATTGGGCCCTCCATTGGTGCCGGGGAACAGCACCGTGTACTCCAGGCCCTGTGGCTGATACATTTTACCCAGGATTGCCGTTTCCAGGATGGTCCTGCACTCGGCCTCCGTTTTAGGGTCCAGCCGGTTGATCTCCTCGAGCTCCATGCCTTGACGCGCAATCGCCGGCGGCTTGAGCGGAACCGGCTGAGTAGGCCAGGCCTCCTCTCCGGGAACCGGGCTCGCCGGAACGGGCCGCTCTTCGATTGGAAAGAGGGGTTTCCCCGTCACCCGATTGAACAGAAAGAGGAATCCCATCTTGGTGATTTGGGCCACCCCTGGCACCCTTCTCCCCTGTCGGCGCACCTCAACCAGATTGGGCTGCGCCGGCAGGTCCCAGTCCCAAAGGTCATGGTGGGTGATCTGGTAGTGCCACAGGCGCCGCCCGGTGCGAATGTCCAGGGCGACCAGGCAATCTCCGAACCAGTTCTTTCCCTTGCGTCCGCCTCCGTAGCGGTCGGGGGACGGAGAGCTCACCGGAAGATAGAGGATGCCACGTTCGGGATCGCAACTCATGGGAGCCCAGACGTTGGTCCCTCCCCGGTCCCTCCAGGACTCCGGTTCCCAGGTGTCGTTCCCCACTTCGCCGGGTTTAGGCACGGTGTTGAAACGCCAGACCAATCGGCCGCTATCGGCATCGAAGGCACGGACGTCTCCATCGGGCCCCTCGGGCAGCCCGTCCGACACCACCGAGCCCACAATCACCAGATTCTCAAAGATCAGGGGAGGTGAGCTCACCCCGTAGACGCGTTTTGGAAAACGGTCGGCCATGCCTGTTCGAAGATTCACGACACCCCTGCTGCCGAAACTTCCGACCGGCAGCCCGGTTCGGGCGTTCAAGGCAAACAGTCGACCGTCCAGCGTTCCCCAATAGAGCCGTTTTTCCTTGCCTCGACGCCAGTAGGCCGGGCCTCGATTGATAAACAGGTTATAGGGCCGATGCTTGTCGAGCTTGGGGTCGAAGGCCCAGAGCTCCTTCCCCGTCGCCGAGTCCAGAGCAATCGCCCGGCCGAAGGGGGTGGTCAGATAAAGGACGCCGTCGACCGCCAGGGGTGTGCATTCAAAGGCAGAACGCACGGGATATTCCGATCCGTCGCTGATGTCGCCGGTATGGTAGGTCCAGGCGACCTTCAGTTGACCGACGTTTTCCCGGTCGATCTGCTTCAAGGGCGAATATTTTCGCGCCGCCAGGTCCCCGCCGTAATGGGGCCATTCCTGGGCAAGGGACTTTCCGGCGACGGCATGCAGACTCAGCAGCAGGACGGGCAATCCCCACCGCAGCCACCCAATGGGACACCCGGATCTCAATAGTAGATTCATGACGGAGGGACCTGTGGCAGGTGAGTCAATGGGATGTCGGTCGCAATCAACGAAGAGAGAGATGGTCGTCCACGGTGGGCATATGCTCGAACGAGTCCGGCATGGAAAAAAGCAGGATGTTCACGGGAGACCTCCCTGGGAGTCGATGGTTTCCGGACGGTTCGGCAATGTGGAGGGCACAGCCGATCAGTAGATGAAATCCGCCTCGTAGCCGCGAGTCGAACGGGCTTGCCGTGTTGGTTCCGGTGGAGGAGGGAGGGCCGCCAACCTTTTCTGCCACTTCAGCTTGAGTTTCTGAAACGCGCTTCTGTATTCCGGCTTCAGTGGCTTCGACGGCTTCATCTTGAGGGTGAGCGGATTCACGAAGACGCCGTTTCGCCGCACTCGGTAATCCAGATGAGGGCCGGTTGACAATCCAGTCGACCCTACGTAGCCGATCACCTGGCCCTGGGTGACTTTGGAGCCTCTCCGCAATCCCCTGGCATAGCGGGACAGGTGGGCGTAGCTGGTCGTAAAGCCGTTGCCGTGCTTGATCTGAACCAGCTTGCCATACCCGCCCTTCCGTCCGCGAAACTGCACTCGGCCGTTGCCGGCAGCCACTACCGGAGTGCCGGTGGGGGCCGCGTAGTCGACTCCGAGGTGCGGCCGTAGCTTTCTCAGGACAGGATGAAGTCTGCGGTAGGAGAAACGCGAGCTGATGCGGGAAAACTTGACTGGAGACCTCAGAAAGTCCCGTTTGAGCGATCGTCCGACATCGTCGAAGTATCCCACTTCACCCTCGGGATCCTCGAATCGGTATCCAGTGAAGAGTTTCCCCGAGTTTTGGAACTCAACGGCCAGGATTTTGCCATATCTGACCATCCGATCTGCCAGATAGAGCTTTTCCACCATTAGGCGAAAGTGATCCCCTCTTTGGATCTCGGTGTTGAAGTCAATATCCCAGGAAAAGATCTCCGCCAAGTCCAGGGCCAATTGATCCTTTTCCTGCAATTTGGCAAGCGTGCGGAACAATGACGATTCAATGGTTCCAACCACCGGCAGAATGCGCTTTTCATACTCGATGGGAATCAGTTGAGCACGAAAGTCATCCTCGGTGCGATCCACCTTCAGAAACTTGAAGGCATCCACCTGGTAGCGAAACCCGGTCAGCCTGCCGTCCGGGAACCGTTCCAGCTCGAACCGATTCCCCGCCCTGATCTTGGCCAGGTTGTAGATTGGCCGGGTGGCTTGCACCACCTGCAAAACGGTTTCAGGGGAGAAACCATAGGTCCTCAGCAAATTGTCGAAGGAAGTGTTTCTGGGAATTTTCCCTTGAATCAACTCCGCTTGGGGTGGGGGTGGGGGAAGATTGGGGGCAGGCGCGCCCCGGCGGACCACGGGCTTCATGGGTGCAGCCGCAGGATCGTCAGGCAGCAACCACAGGCAGGCCAGGGACAACCCGACGATTGCGCTGACCATGACAACGGACTCGAGCCGCTCGTTCAGATTGGAAGCGAGACGGCGAGGTCGTTGTTGGACCATGGCGTCAACCAAGGGGGACAATCAGAGCCGATTCGGGTCTTTCGAAAGGCCGGGAAAGCTCCTTAAGCTAACAGATCATCCCAGCGCATACAAGCAAAAGGCTCTCTAGATGTACTTGCTGTGCTCCTTGAGCAGGCAGCGATCCATGACCACCGTCAAGCCGGCTCCCTCGGCCCTGTCCGCAGCCTTCCCATCCACGACACCCTCTTGCATCCAAATGGCCCCGACCCCGATCTGCATGGTCTGATCCACCACCAGGGAGACGGCCTCCGGACGGCGGAAGACATTGACCAGATCAATGGGAGTGGAAGGAGGAATATCGAGCAGGCTGGGATAGCAGAATTCTCCCAGGATCGCCTGGTGGTTGGGATTTACGGGAACGATACGGTAGCCCTGGGTTTGCATGTAGCGGGCTACCGCATTGCTGGGCCTGCTTGGATTGGCCGAAAGACCGACTACGGCAATGGTCTTGGAATGTTCAAGCAAGCGCTTGATTTCCGTGGGATCGTTCATGGGTCCGCAGGCTTGGATGAGCCCGCAAGTTTCATCGGATCACTATTACGGGCCAAGCGATTCGGGCCAACTGCCCCGGATTCATGCGCATGCGTCGATTGCGGGCCGCCATGGAGTGGGTATCCGGCTTGTTCCCGGCTTCGCGGATCCAATTTGAGCCAGCCGACCTCACCCCTTGCCGCTTGCGTCCGCAGTCGAATCCAGGAACCGCATCACTTCCTGGCGGCTCAAGTGGCGGTACTCGCCCGGTTTGAGTCGACCGTCTTTCAAAAAGCCGATCTGAACACGGCGCAACTTGATCACAGAGTGCCCGACACGGTCAAACACTTTCCGGATCTGGTTGTTCCTGCCCTCGACCAGCATGATTCTCAGCCAGCAGTTGTCGGCCTGCCTCACGACGGCAATCTTGCAGGGCGCCAACTTTTTTCCTTCCAGGGAGAGTCCCTTCGAGATCCTTGCCAGAATCGACCGACTGGGAGCACCCCGCACCTTGGCCATATAGGTCTTGGGACAATGGGGTCCGGCTGAGGCGACTCGGTTGGCAAACTGACCGTCGTTGGTCAACAGGAGCAGTCCTTCAGTGTTGAAATCCAGCCGCCCAACCGTGCTCACTCCCGGCGGGCACCCCCGGATCAGCTGACTTACCAGAGGCCTTCCAGCCGGGTCCGAAAGGGTGCACAAGTACCCTCGAGGCTTGTTCAGGAGCAGATAGGTCTGCCTTCCGGGAGGACGAATACGTCTTCCATCGACCCGAACATGGTCGCAGGAAGTATCCACTTTGGCTCCCGGCCGATTGATCGACCTGCCGTTTACGGTGACCCGTCCCTCCTGGATCAACACCTCGGCCTTGCGCCGGGAACAGACACCTGCATTGGCAATGACTTTCTGTAGCCGATCCGTCACCACGATTCCGATTCCCGAACGGCTGGAGCCTGCCCGGAGACTCTGGCGCCGCCGCTGCGGTCCTGGCTGGCATCGGAAGGCTCCCTGCTCCGGGCCGCATTTTCATCCCCGGACGACAGTTCTTCAGCGCCCGAGGATCCGGCGGCCCTTTCCCCCCGGCTCATCTGTTCGACCGCTTCCCTGGCCCTCTCGGTTCCACTCACCACCGCCATTCCTTCCAGGGAGGCCTCGGCCAGTTCCTGGTATTCATCCAGGCTGGGGAGTTCACCCAAGTTCTTGAGCCCGAATTGAAACAAAAAGTCCCGAGTGGTCTTGTAGAGAATGGGCCTGCCTACCACGTTCTTTCGACCGCCGGTGGTTACCAGTTTCTTTTCGACCAGGGTCTTCATTACGGCAGCAGCATTGACGCCGCGAATTTCCTGGATTTCCGGAAGGGTGACCGGCTGCTTGTAGGCGATGACAGCCAGGGTCTCCAAGGCTGCCAGAGAGAGTCTGATCGACGGGGCCTGGTGTTTCAGGAACTTCCGAACCCAGACGTGATGTTCCGCCTTGGTGGCCATCTTGTAGCCGTCAGCGATTTCCTTGATTTCGATTCCGTATTCGGACGAGGCGTAGCGGCGACGGAGATGCGAAAGCGTTTGGCGAATGGCAGCCTCGTTCTCCTCGCCCAGCAACTCGACCATGGAAGCCATCGTGACGGGTTCCTCCGCCAGGTAAATGAGCGCCTCCACAATGGGCCTCAGCTGTTCCTCATTCATGCCGAATCCCGTTCCTCTCAGAAATCACGACGGAATGCCCGCGACTGTCATTTCGATCCTGCCCGTCCATTGTTCAAGGTCACCCATCACTTCGGCAAATCGCTTCTTGCGCCTGGCCACAATCTCTCCGAAGCGCTGCTTTTGAACCAGAACAATGGCCTGCAGATAGGACATTTCCAACAGAGCGACAAACGCCACCACCAGGGCTCTTCGGCCCCGATAGGCGGCAAACAAACGCTCGACCGAAACCTCACCCGGCGAATCCTCGAAAATGGTCTTCAAGTCTTGGAGAACCTGCCCGATGGTCACCTCCTCCTGCTCGATTTCCATCGCTCGGGCGACCTTGCGCCGCTCCTGGATTCTATGTAAGCAGATGATCAGGTCGAAAGAGCTGGCTTTCAGCTCGGATTCGACGGTTGCGTCCTGAAAATCCTTCACTCCAGGCAGCGTCCAGCTGGCCCGTTCCAACAGTTCCTTCTGGTGAAGCATTTGCGCGGCGTTTTTGAACTTTTCGTGCTCCAGCAGCCGATGCACCAACTCGGTCCGAGGATCTTCCTCCTGGCTTTCAGGCTGAAGCGGATCGGCCGGCAGGAGCATCCTGGACTTGATATGGATGAGGGTCGCCGCCATGAGCAGGAACTCGCCGGCCAGCTTGATGTCCAGCTCCTGCATGGCCTGGATCGTGTCCAGGTACTGCCGCGTAATCTTGGCGATGGGAATATCGTAGATGTCGATCTGCTGCTTTCGAATCAGTTCCAGCAACAGATCCAGGGGGCCTTCGTAGGCCGGCAACTGAATCCTGTAAGGATCGTCCATGGGCGGTCAGGTGATCTTCATGGCCTGTCGCACGGCCTGCATGGTTTCACCGGCCACTTGAGCGGCCTGCCGATTCCCGTCCTGGATGATCTCACCGATCTCCTGGCGGCGGCCGGCGTAGTCCCGCCGGCGTTCCAGCAGGGGCGACAGCTCCCGGACCAGACCGTCGCTCATCCACTTCTTGCAGTCGACGCAACCGATCGCGGCCGTTCGGCAGTCCCGTTGGACAGTCGCCTGAATCTCCGGGGAGGAATAGATTTTGTGGTAGGAAAAAACCGGACAGATATCGGGATTCCCCGGATCGTGGCGACGTTTGCGGGCAGGATCGGTCATCATCGTCCTGACCTTGGTGTGAATGGTCTGGGGAGAGTCGGAAAGAGAGATATCGTTGCCGTAACTCTTGCTCATCTTTCGCCCATCCAGTCCGGGAAGCCGCGGAACGGGGGTCAACAGGGCCTGGGGCTCTGGGAAGACGGGTCCGTAAAGGGCATTGAAACGCCGGCCGATCTCCCGAGTGAGTTCCACGTGCGGCACCTGGTCTTCGCCCACGGGAACGGCGTCTGCCCTGTACATCAGGATATCCGCCGCCTGTAGCACCGGATACCCCAGGAAGCCGTAGTTGCCCAGGTCCTTGTCGGTAACGTTGGCTCGCTGTTCCTTGTAGGTCGGGACCCTTTCCAGCCATCCCAGCGGCGTGATCATCGAAAACAGGAGGTGCAGCTCGGCGTGTTCTGGAACTGCCGACTGCACGAACAGCACCGATTTTTCGGGGTCCAGGCCGGCAGCCAGCCAATCGATCATCATTTCAGTGCGGAACTGATCGATTTCCGAGGTATCGGCAAAATCGGAGGTCAGGGCATGCCAATCGGCAATGAAATGGAAACTCCGGTACCGCTCCTGCAGTTCCACCCAATTCTTCAGGGCGCCCACCACGTGGCCGAGATGGAGCTTGCCTGTGGGACGCATCCCACTGGATATGCGAGGTCTGTTCGGCTCTGAGGAAACCATATGGCAATGAGCGTCCGGCAACGGCTATTCCGCTAGGCGATAACCCAGTATACGATTCGTATGAACGGTCTCAGTACATCACCCAAGACGCCGAAATAGAAACAGACGAACAGAATGAGAAATCCATAGGGTCGAATCCGGTCGTAGGCATCTGCCAGATCCCGAGGCAAAAAGTGCGGCAAAATCCAACTTCCGTCCAAGGGCGGAATGGGAATCATGTTGAACACGGCCAGGGCGGTATTGAGGATCGCTCCCAGCAGACACATCCGCCAGAGCGGCTCCAGCGCCGTCCCATCGATCACTCCTCCAGACATCTGATAGCTCTGGAGACCCTTTATGCCCAGCAGAAAAACGGCCAGCAGCATAACGTTGCTGATAGGTCCCGCCGCCGAAATCCAGATGTCGGCCTTGCGGCGGTCCTTGACATGAAGGGGATTCCAGGGAACCGGCTTGGCCCAACCGAAGAGCAGCCCCCCCGAAAAGTAAGCAATGGTGGGGAAGATCAGGGTTCCAACCACGTCGATATGGGGGATCGGGTTCAAGGTGACCCTTCCGAGATAACGCGCCGTGGGGTCACCAAACCACTCCGCAGTCCAGGCATGAGCCGCCTCATGAACGCTGAGCGAAAACAAAAACACGAGCATGAAAAAAAGAAACTGAACCAACTGAGCAGTGTCGATCACGGAAGCTCCGATGACGAAAACAGAACCCGACGCCCTGCCCCTTGAGGGAAGCCCGAACGCCACAATCAGCAGCAGCTTAGCATAGGTGAGCGGCGAAACTCTAGCCGGGTCGCCATCGCGGTTCGGCCCTCCGGCGGGCTTCCTTGTTGGATCGAAATGCTGATAGTATAATGGTTTGCAGCGGATAGCCCCGAGAGACAACCGCTGGCGAGATCCTCCCAGAGAGCCTTATGAGCCTGCTGCTGCTTCGATTGACCATCGGATTCTATTCGGTAGGCCTGCTCCACTCATTTCTGACCATCATCACCCGCAAGAAGACACTGTTTCGGGTCGCCCTGACCGGTATTTGCGTGGGATTCCTGTGCCATCTGCTGGCGATTTCCATGGCCTGGTACGAAACCCGCCACCCCCCGATCGACGAATTGCAGGGGGTGCTTTCCTTTTTCGCCCTGATGATCGTGCTGGCATTCCTCCTGGCTTATGCCCGCTATCGTTTGGATTCATTGAGTGTGTTCGTTTTCCCGCTGGCTTTCATTCTGACGCTGGCAGCCAATTTGACGTCGGAGCCCAGCCAGCCCTTTCCCGAGATCTTGGGAAGTCTTTGGCTTTACCTGCATGTGCCCTTCATCTTCCTTGCCTACGCGGCTTTTTTTGTGGCCTTCGCCTCCGGCTTGATGTACCTCATCCAGGAAAACGAGTTGAAACGTCGAAGACCTCAGGCGTTCTACTATCGTCTGCCCTCGCTTGAAGTCTGCGACGAATTGGGATACCGGGCTCTCAGTATCGGGTTTCCCCTGTTGACTTTGGGACTGGTGGCCGGTGTCCTCTGGCAGGCGCCGTGGGAACTGGACAAGAAGATCATCGCCTCCTTCAGCACCTGGATCGTCTATGCCGTTCTTATCGCCTATCGTCTCTCTGAAGGACTGCGCGGCAGGCGCGCGGCCTGGATGTCCATCCTGGGATTCATTCTCATCCTGGCAACCTTTTTCGGGACCCGCTCCCAGGGAAGCGCCCATCCTTTCATACAATGAGTCTCCTACTGGTAGGACTAAGCCACAAGACAGCTCCGGTCGAAATCCGTGAGAGGCTTCACTTTCCGGATTCCAGTCTGCAAGAGGCATTGCAGCGCCTCACCTCCCAGTCGGCCATTGCCGAGAGTTTGATCCTGTCGACCTGCAATCGGACAGAGGTTCTGGCCCACTCGGCCGACGCTCAACGCGGGGTGATGCTGGTCAGAAACTTCATCTCCGATTTCCACCGCCAGCCGGAAAGGTCGTTACACCCCTACCTCTACGACCTGACCCATTCCGAGGTGGTGCGCCATGTGTTCCGTGTTGCCAGCAGTCTGGATTCGATGGTGCTGGGGGAACCTCAGATATTGGGTCAGTTCAAGACCGCGTTCAGTCTGGCCCGCAGGATCGGCTCCGTGGGGGATGCTCTGAGTCCGCTGATTCGTCGAGCCTTTTTTGTGGCTAAACGGGTGCGCTCGGAGACCGCCATCTCCAGCGCTGCAGTTTCGGTCAGCTTTGCCGCAGTGGAATTGGCCAGAAAGATTTTCGACCACTTGAGCGGACGCACGGTATTGCTGATGGGCGCCGGAAAGATGAGCGAACTGGCGGCGAAGCACCTGATATCCCAGGGAATCACCCAACTGCTGGTCTGGAACCGGACCTATCGGCGAGCCGTGGAAATGGCCAGGGACCTGAATGGCGAGGCTATTCCCCCGGAAGAGCTCTTTCGCCATGTCGAACGGGCCGATATTCTCATATGCTCCACCGGTTCCCCCGGGTTCATCCTCACCAAGTCCGACGGGCAGCGGTTGATCCAGTTGCGCAAGAACCGGCCGGTCTTCATCATCGATATCGCGGTTCCCCGAGACGTGGATCCCGAGGTGAACGACCTGGACAACCTGTTTCTCTACGACATCGACGACCTGCAGCATGTTGTCGACGCCAACCTCAAGCAGCGCCTCAGGGAGGCCCATGTTGCGGAAGCCATCGTCCAGGAGGAAGTCCAGTCCTTCATCAAGCAAGCGCGAGGGTTGGATGTGGCTCCAGCCATCGTCTCGTTACGGAGGCACTGGGACGCCATCCGCAGAGAGGAGCTCGCCAGGAACCGCAAGAAACTGGGCGCTCTGAATGAACAGCAGGAAGCGGCGCTGGAGCAGTTGACTCGAGGGATGTTGAACAAGATCCTGCACGGCCCCATCTCGGAAATCAAATCGTTGGGCCAGGACCCCGCCGCGGAGCAGAAAATCGCCGCCATCAAGAGGATGCTGGGACTGAAGCACTGACCCGCGGAGGGTGGGCGGCCATTTTGCGCATCATAACGGACCCACCAACCCGGTGAGAAATGCAAAGTAAACCCCTCGTCATCGGCTCGCGAGGCAGTCCGCTGGCTCTTAGGCAGGCGGATCTGATCAAGAACCGCCTGCGCCAGACCGACCCTCTACTGCCCATATCCGTCCGCCGCATCCTCACCACCGGGGATCAACGCACCGGGCCTCCCTTGCACCAGCTTGGCGGCAAAGGGGTCTTCACCAAGGAGATCGAAGAGGCCCTGCTTCGTGGCGAGATCGACTTGGCCGTCCACAGTCTCAAGGACCTTCCCACCGATCTTCCCGACGGCCTGTGCCTGGGCGCCATCACCTCCAGAGAAGATGCGCGGGACGCCTTCCTTTCCAACCGGTTCGGTTGCCTGGCGGAACTTCCCCCTCGGTCCACCGTAGGGACCAGCAGCCTGCGGCGCCAATGCCAGCTATTGCACTTCCGTCCCGATCTGCAGGTGAAGAACCTGCGGGGCAATCTGGATACCCGCCTCCGCAAGTTGGACGAGGGAGGTTACGACGCGATAATTCTGGCCTGCGCCGGGCTGATTCGACTGGGTTTGGATCATCGCATCCGGGAACGAATATCCATCGACACCATCTGTCCGGCCATTGGACAAGGTGCGCTGGCGGTGGAGGTGCGCTGCGGCGACCGCTCGACCCACGACCGCATCCGCCAGCTGGATGACCGCGATTCCAAACGAGCCGCAGAGGCGGAACGGAGCCTGCTGAAATGCCTGGGGGGCGGATGCCAGGTCCCGATTGCCGGATTTGCGGCCGTCGACGGCGCACACTTGCAATTGACCGGACTGGTTGGAGCCGCCGACGGAAGGCGCCTGATCCGGGAGCTCGGCCGATCAAGTCTGGAGGAACCCTCGCGATTGGGGCGCTGGGTCGCCCGCAGGCTCCTCGATCGCGGCGCCGGAGACCTGCTGCAAATGACGGGATGAGCCAATGACAAGGTCGATGAAGACAGTCGTTTACCTGATCGGGGCAGGCCCGGGCGATCCTGAACTCCTCACCTTGAAGGGGCGCCGCTGCCTGGAGGCAGCCGACTGCGTCGTTTACGACCACCTGGTCAACCG
Source organism: Candidatus Versatilivorator sp. (assembly GCA_965207735.1). GTDB lineage: Bacteria > Acidobacteriota > Terriglobia > Versatilivoradales > Versatilivoraceae > Versatilivorator. The sequence continues at coordinate 861,614 of OZ242296.1, forward strand.
CGAACTACTGCAATTCGCTCCCGGCGGGGCGGAGCGGGTCTATGTAGGCAAGCAGGGAGGCCAAGACCATATTTCCCAGACGGAGATCAATTCCCTGCTGCTGGCCCGAGCCCGCCAGGGAAAGACTGTGGCCCGCCTCAAGGGAGGCGACCCCTTCATCTTCGGACGCGGTGGGGAGGAGGCGGAAGTCCTGGCGCAGGCCGGCATTCCCTTCGAGGTCGTGCCCGGCGTCTCGGCAGGCTCGGCCGCGCCGGCCTACGCCGGAATTCCCCTGACCCACCGGGACTACGGCCCCACCGTGGCATTTGTGGCAGCCCAGCAGGATCCAAACAAGGAGGATCCACTGCTGGACTGGGGGAACATTTCCTCGGCGGCCCAAACTCTGGTCTTCTTCATGGGGGCCAGGAGCCTGAGGCAGGTGGTGGAGCAGCTCACCCGCCACGGGCGAAGCCCCGCCACCCCGGTTGCCCTGATCCGCTGGGGAACCCGTCCCTCACAAGAGGTCGTAACCGGCACCCTGGGGTCCATCCTGGACCGCGCCGGACCGATGGACCCTCCCACCCTGATTGTTGTCGGCGAAGTGGTCCGCCTGAGGGAGCGGCTGAGATGGTTCGACAATCGTCCCCTGTTCGGAAAGCGTATTCTGATCACCCGTCCCCGCCGGCAGGCTCAGGACTTCCGCAGAGCGCTGGAGTTGCTGGGCGCCAGGGCCATCTCCTTTCCCACGGTAGAGGTGCGGGAGCCGGACTCCTGGGCAATGCTGGATCGAGCCCTCGAGACCATCGATCGATACGATTGGCTCATCTTCACCAGCGTCAACGGGGTCAAGTACTTCTTCCAGAGATACTTTCGACGTCATCCCGATATTCGCCAGCTCAAGGGGGTCCGCATCGCCGCCATCGGGCCGGCCACCCGGCGGGCCGTTCTCGACTTCAACCTGGCCGTGGACACTCTGCCGAGCGACTACCAGGCCGAGGGCCTGGTGGAAAGCCTGCGCGGCAAGGTGGTCAAGGGCATGCGGGTGCTGCTGCCCAGGGCCCGGGTGGCCCGGGAAGTGCTGCCCCGGCAACTGCAACGCCAGGGCGCCCGGGTCGAGGTGGTCGAAGCCTATCGAACCGCCCCCCCTGACAACGCTCCGTCCCGGTGGAGACAAGTCCTGGATGAATCTCCGCCCGACATGGTGGTTTTCACCAGTTCCTCGACCGTCGCCAATCTTTCCGACCTTTCCCTTCCCCGGCCCCTGGCCGAGAGCCTGAAGGGGGTGGCCGTGGCTTGTATCGGACCCATCACCGCAGGAACAGCCCGGCAACTGGGTCTGCAGGTGGACCTTGTCCCGCCAAAGTACACCACGGCTTCGCTGCTTGAGGCCATGGAGACCTACTTCTTGCGGAAGGGTTGAAGTATGCGGGAGATTGGCGTGTAGAGGGCGCCGGAGGGGTGGAGCTGGCTGCCCATGACCACGATTTCTCTGGCGTCGAACCGTAGCGCCTCCAACCGTTCCGTTCCCAGTGCCGCCAGCAGCTTCCGAATGTTTTTCCCCGATCGAACCCTCCCCAAGGTGAAATGGGGGGAAAAGGGGCGTGATTCAGCAGGAAAGCCTATTGCGACCAGTTCCTTTTCAACCCTCAGCTGCAGGTGCTTCAATCCTTCGGGAAGCTGTTTCAGTCCCGCCCAGATAACCCTGGGCGCCCGCCTGTTGGGGAAGCAACCCAGTTCAGTCAATTCCAGTCGGACAGGTGGAGCCGGAAGGGCCGCCTGCTGCACCGCCTGCACCACCTCGCCCAGCCGCTCTGTCGGAACCGACCCCAGAAACTTGAGGGTCAGATGGATGTTGTGGGGTCTGACCCATCCGACCTGGGCGCCACTCTCTCGCAACTCTTGCTGGGTGGCTGCCAGCCCCTCCCTGGCAAAGGGAGGCAGCTCGAGACAGACGAAGGTCCTAACGGCTTCCATGGGAGAGAAGATTGTGGAAATTCCCTGAGGATCGTTTCAGTCCAGCACCACAAAGGGTGGCGGGCTGGGGGTTTCTTCCAGGCAGTACCCGAGGCTGAACGCCACCGAATCGGTCAAGAGCTCCACCAACGGTCCGGTTTGATAGCACAGAGCCTTCCGAAGCGCCAGCGAATATCGTTCAGCCAGGTCGGAGCGAATTACCGCGGGCGGAAAACCGGCTCTTAGCAGAAAGAAGTTCGAGAACAGGCGCAGGGTCTTTCCGTTGTGACGGTCAAAGGGTTGTATGTCGGCCAATTTCAGCAACACCAGGGCGGCTTGCTCCACTTCGTGCATCTCGCCGAAACTGTCCGCCAGACACCACTGCAGGGTGTTCTCGACCAGGTGCGGAACCATCTCTCCCGTTGCGGGATCGTGGCCTTCAAACAGGGGTGTGGCGGGGGCTAGCCGGTAGTCGGATAGGCAGGCGGTGGGCCGACCCATGAGTTGAGCGTGCAGCTGCTGCAGGTCGGCTGGTGTCGCCGGAGTATTCGCCCGGGTTCTCTCCAGGAGCCAGCGGAAGCCCTTGACGTGGTACTCCCGTTGGCGCCGTCGTTCGGTTCGCCGGGATTCCGGCTCAGGTTCCACCCCTTGGCCGGGCTCGTCCAGGGCGCAGTTGTGCCCAGCCCAAAAGTCTCCAGTCAGTCGCTCGAAGATCGCGGTGGCTCCGGGAGACCCCTGCCGCTCCTTCCACCGATCCCGTTGATCGATAATGCCGGCAAACAGCCGACGGGTCTTCAACTCGAATCCGTTCCCCACTGTCGGCCTCGCTGCCTGCCCTCAGCCGGCCCCTCTCTGTTTAATGGCCTGACGGGCTTCGCGCTCCATTGTCTTGTGTTTCTCTTTTTCCCGCTTGTCGAAGAGTTTCTTCCCCTTGGCCAGAGCGATCTCACATTTGGCCCGGCCCTTGTGAAAGTAGATGCGAAGCGGCACCAGGGTCATGCCGCGCTCGCTGGTCTGACCGATGAGCTTTCGAATTTCCCGGCGGTGAAGCAACAACTTTCGCGACCGCAGGGGTTGGTGGTTCATGCGGTTTCCCTGTTCATAAGGGCTGATGTGGCAGTTGAGCAGCCACACTTCCCCTCCTTTGACCACACCGTAACCGTCCTTCAAGTTGACCCGACCGGCTCGTATGGACTTGACCTCCGTCCCACGCAAGGCCATGCCGGCCTCAAAGACGTCAAAGATGTGGTATTCGTGGTAGGCCTGCCGGTTCAGGCTGACTATCTTCGCGCCGGCTCGGTGCGTGGTGGAAGGCTTCATGAGGCACGCCACTGCTATTGGGAGGGCTATTTCCGCTGGTAGGGGTTGGGTGCTCGGCGGTTGGGACTGACAGACGGCTGTCCCCCGGCCGGACGCGGAGCACGCACCTGTCCGGGCTGGGCTGCAGGGGGTTGGCCAACGACGGGAGGTCGGCTGCTCAAGCTTTGGCCGTAGGGTCGGGTGCCCGGCAATGGGGACGCCGGCTGCGGAGTCAGAGGCGCCTTCGGTTGAACCGACGGCTTTTTCTTCGGCGACCTCGCCGCCCCCCGGGCTGGCGTACGCGAACGTGGGTTGAAGGGCGTCGCCTTGGGGCTGACGAAAGGTCTTCGGCTGGACCGAGGGGCCGGACGACTACGGCGGGCCGGTGGCGCGATCTTCTTGGATTTTCCGGATACGATCAACTGGGCCAAGCTGTCCGGGCGGCCCGCCCGAGCCAACAGAAAGTAGTCGAATCCGCTCCCTTCCATAATCTTCACAACGGCATCCTTGACTCCCAGGCCCCGAATCTCGATCAACGGGATTCGCTTGGACTTCAGCTCGTTGGGGATGTCCACTTTCATTCCCGTGTGACTGCCCAGGAGAACCAAAATGCTTCCGTAACTCTCGTTCGAAGCCGTCAGGTTCAACCGGCTGCCGTCAAACGACAGGTTCGCCTGGGCCGCCGCCGGGGGTGGAATCGTGGCGGCGGCCAGCGCCAACGCAACTGTCCATAGAGCCCTTTTCATCGGTTGTCCTCACTGGTGCCCATTTACGCTCCATCCTACCACCACCGCCGGTCCAAGACAACCGGCGCGAAGTCGCATGGGGGACGCCTCCGTCGGGTTCTGGGCGAACCGATTCGGCACGCCAGGGGCAACCGGTAGCACCCATGGGGCGCGGCGTTTGCCCCCCTTCCGGATCGACTGCGGGCTGCGCCCATTGGTAGTCGCTCTCGGGACGCCGCGCTTGCCCCCCTCCGGATCGACTGCGGGCTGCGCCCTTGTCTCTCCGACTCCCCCTCAAGGGGGGAGTGATACTTGAGGCCTGTAGAGGGCTTATTGCCCCATTCCTGGGCAGGATGTAAACCCTGTTTCCGGTCTGCAGGCTGTCACGAAGGACTATCAATGACAAACCTTCCCAACCCCTGGCGTTTCCCTCTCGATTCTTATCCAACCCCTGAGTGGTCCTTCGTGGAAAACTCTTTTTCCTTTTCTGCTTTTCGTGGATAACCACTCCATATGGTTTCAAACCAGGGTCTGATACCATAGAGGTTACGGGAGGTTCTGCAATGGCGTCGTCCACCTCGAAGTTCGTCGTTGACCTCAAACAGGACCAGTTTGAATCGGAAGTTGTTGAAAAGTCCCATACCACCCCGGTGCTGGTGGATTTCTGGGCTCCCTGGTGCGGCCCCTGCCGAAGCTTGAGCCCGGTCCTGGAGAAACTGGCTGACGAATACGCCGGGGCCTTCCTGCTGGCCAAGATCAATACCGACGACAATCCGGACCTGTCTCTTGCCTTCCAGATACGCAGCATTCCACAGGTCGTTCTTTTCCTGGAGGGAAAGGCCGTCGACCAGTTCGCGGGAGCCATTCCGGAACCCGAGATTCGCCGGTTCCTCAAACCCTACTGTCCCGCTGAGGTCGACAAGCTCTTTGCCCAGGCGCAGGGAAAACTGGACGCAGGACAAAAAGAAGAGGCTCGAGGACTCCTCGAGCAGGTGGTCTCCGGCGAACCACAGCACTCGGCGGCCCGCCTGGCTCTGGCCAAGCTGTTGATTGGGGGCGAGCAACTGGAAGAGGCCCGGACTCATCTCCAGGCGATCCCCTTTCTGGCCGACGAAAGGGAAGCCGCCGACCGACTGGAACAGGTCATCGGGTTCCAAGCGAATTGTGAGGCACTCGGCGGTCAGGCGTCCCTGAGGCAGACCCTGGAAGACGATCCAAGAGACCTGGCTGCCCGCATGGCTTTGGGCTGCTGTCTGGCTGCCGCCGGACAGTATCGGGAGGCCCTGGAGGAATTTCTGGCGGTGGTCTCTCGTGACAAACACTACCGGGAGGATTCCGCCCGCAAGGCCATGCTGGCCCTTTTCAGCCTGATTGGGGAAAGAAGCGAACTGGCGGAGGAATTCAGGGGACGCTTGGCCCGAACGCTCTACTAGGTCGATCGGCAGCGTCAGCCGCCCGACAGAAGGCGCTTCCAGACCGCCTCGGCCACCGGCATGACCGATAGGCGCGGCAGCCGCACCAGGTCGAAATCCCTAAGTTCCGGGTCCGACTTGATGTGGGCAAGCGGAATCGGTTCCATCAGCTTGCGTTTGGGCTTCACCTCCACCACAACCAACCGGGGATCGCCGCGCTCGGGATCGGGAAAGGGGTCGCTGGTCACCTCCGCGATCCCTGCCACCATCCTCTCGCCTCCGGTGTGATAGATCAGGGCTTGATCGCCCCGACGGATCTGCCTGAGGTGCTTCAAGGCCAGGTTGTTGCTGACCCCGTCCCAGAGAGTCACCTGGTCCCTTTCCAGATCCGCATAAGCATAGTCCGAAGGTTCGGTCTTCAGTAACCAATAGGCCATGGAGATTCTCCCTATTTTCTGGGCGGCCGCGTGGGGCGAAGCTCCACCCGGCTGGGTAGCGACCGGGGATCGTGCCGAAGCAGATCCACCACCACCCGGGCAACGTCCTCGGGTTTAAGCTTCCATCGGGCCTGCTCGCCGACCCGATGTCCGCGGAAACCGGTGTTGACGCTTCCCGGGAGGACGGCGCTCACGCGGATGTTGTCGTGGCGCAGATCCTGCATGATGGCTTCGCTGAAGCCGTTGAGGCCGAACTTGGAAGCACTGTAGGCGGAGCCGCCCGCAAACCCCTGTGTCCCCGCCAGGCTGCCGATGTTGAGGATGTACCCGCCCCCGCCTTGTCTCAATATGGGAACGGCCGCATGGCAGCAGTGGTAGACGCCGGTGAGGTTGGTCCCAATAACCTCCTGCCACTGCCGGGGAGATATCTCGGCGATATCGCCCATGACTCCCACCCCCGCGTTGTTCACCAGGATGTCCAGACCTCCGAATTCCCTGACAGTGAAGTCCACCAGGGACCGGACTTCGTCGAAGCGGGAGACGTCGCAGGCCGCTTCCCTGATCCTGCCTGGCCACCGCCTTTCCAAGCTGTCGACACAGGTTGACACTGCCTCCTTGGTGCGGGCGCAGACCACCACCCGGGCCCCTGCCTCCAGCAAAGCAGAGGCGATGGCGCGACCGATTCCCCGGGTCCCGCCAGTCACTATGGCAATCCGGTCTCGAATCGATTCCACGGCGTTTCCTTCCCTTACGGTCCGGAGCCCCGGCCGGTCCCGTAAGCGGTCTCTCGACTCCGGCGCCCAAGCCCGGCCGCGCCGCTTGGAACAGCGTCGCCCTGCCTCAAGACGGCCGGGAAAAAGCCCTTATGGGAATCCTTCCAATTGTGCTATTAATGGCTTCCCCGCGCGCTGCTCCCACGCCTCGGACTTTCCATGACCGTTTCGCTGTTCATCCCCTGCCTGGTAGATCAATTCTTTCCCAGTGTCGGCATCAACCTGGTCAGGATCCTCCGAAAGGTGGGGGTGTCGGTCGACTACCCCAGTGAGCAAACCTGCTGCGGTCAACCAGCCTTCAACTCAGGATATCACGAGGAGGCTACTCAACTGGCTCGGCGTTTCCTGGAGGTCTTTGGAAAAGCCGAAACCATCGTCTCCCCTTCAGGCTCCTGCGCCAGCATGGTGAAGGTGTTCTACCCGGAGCTCCTTCGGGACCCCGGCCTGAGCCGGCAACTCCAGCAAATCTCCAGCAGAACCTATGAATTTTCCGATTTCCTGGTCAACGTCATGGGAATCAAGGACCTGGGAGCCGCCTTTCCCCATCGCGTCACCTACCACGATGCCTGCCACCTGCTCCGGGAGCTGCGGGTGCATCGAGCTCCCCGCGAGTTGATCCGGCACGTGCGCGGCATCGAGCTGGTGGAGATGGAAAACAGCGACGCCTGCTGCGGTTTCGGGGGCACCTTTTCGGTCAAGTTTCCGGAAATATCCACGGCCATGGCCCAGGACAAAGGTACAGCCATCCTCAAGACCGAAGCCGAGTACGTGGTGGCCAACGACTCCAGCTGCCTGATGCAAATCGGGGGCTACCTCAGTCGCCGGGAGCTCCCCGTCAAGCCGCTCCATCTGGCCGATCTTCTGGGAGAGAACCTTTGAGCGGGATGAACCGTACGCCCAGCCAGTTCAAGATCGTTGCCTCGGAGAATGTGGCCGACCCGCGTCTTCGCCAAACTTTTCACTCGGCCACCCACCATGCCCTGGGGCAGCGCGCACAGTCGGTCCGACTGGTGCCGGAGTGGGAAGATCTCCGAGAACGGGCCCATCGCATCAAGGAAGAAGCCATCGAGCATCTGGACCTCTACCTGGAGCGGCTGGAAGCCAGCGTGATCGAGCGTGGCGGCCGGGTGTTCTGGGCTCGGGACGCCAGCGAGGCCGCCGGCTACGTAGTGGATCTCTGCCGCAGGCTGGGAGCCTCCACGGTGGTGAAGTCCAAGTCCATGGCTGCCGAGGAGATCGGGCTGACGGATGCGCTGGAGGCCTCCGGGGTAGAACCCGTGGAGACCGATCTGGGCGAGTTCATTATTCAGGTAGCGGGCGAGACCCCCTCCCACATCATTGCGCCCGCCTTGCACATGACCCGACAACAGATCGGCGGCCTTTTTCAGGAAAAATTCGGAATTCCCTACACCGACGTCCCGGCCGAATTGTGCGCCTTTGCCAGGCAACGGCTGCGACAGGAGTTTCTCTCGGCCCGTCTGGGCATCTCCGGCGTCAATTTCGCCGCGGCCGATACGGGCACCATCGTGGTGGTGGAAAATGAGGGCAATGCCCGGCTTTGCACCAGCCTTCCCCGAGTTCACCTGGCCATCATGGGTCTGGAGAAAGTGATCCCGCGCTTTTCCGACCTGCCGCTGTTTCTGAAGCTGCTGGCCCGCAGCTCGACCGGGCAGAGGCAGACCAGCTACGTCTCCATGATCAGCGGTCCGCGCCGAGAAGGGGAATGGGACGGCCCCGAGGAATTTCATTTGATCCTTCTGGATAACGGCCGCAGCGACATCCTGGCCGATCCCCGGGTGCGCCGTTCGCTTTACTGCATACGCTGCGGCGCCTGTTTGAATACCTGCCCAATTTACCAGCGGGTTGGCGGTCATTCCTACGGCTCGGTCTACTCGGGACCCATCGGTGCCGTGCTGACGCCCTTGTTCCAGGGTTTGGAGGCGGCTCAGGATCTGCCCTACGCCTCCTCGCTTTGCGGTTCCTGCTCCAATATCTGTCCGGTCAAGATCGACCTCCATCACCAACTGCTCTGGCTGCGCGAAAAACTGGTGGCCCGAGGGTCGACGCCCTGGCGGGAACGACTGGCCATGACTCTCTACGCAGCCGGCATGAAGGATCCGGCGCTGTATCGGATGGGTTCTGCGATTTTGCGGCTGTTGCTGAAGGTAGCAGGCAGGGGCGGCCGTTCTCTCGCCATTCCGGGATGGAGCTCTACCCGGGACTTTCCGGCTCCGGCCGAGACATCCTTCAAGCAGTGGTGGGAGGAAAATCGAAACCAGCGAGAGGAACCATGAACGCTTCCCGGGATGTTGTTCTGGGCCGCATTCGCCGGGCGCTACTCCGCCCCGGCACCGGGCATGGGCGGGAGCAGAGTAGCCTGGGCAAGGTCCAATCCACCCCCGACCACGCCGGCTCCGTCCATCTCCTCGAACAGTTTCAGGAAGAATCGGCACGGGTGGGTGGAGAACCCCGACTTTGTGCGGATTTCGAGGAGGCGGTGGAAGGCATTCAGAAACTCATTGCCGCCGCCGGATACCGAAGGATCGCCCTCTCCGACCATGCAATCTGTCGCCGCCATCGGCTGGAGCTGCGGCTCGCGGAGCTGCTTCCCGAGGTGAGCCTTTGGAGCGAGGAGGGAGATGCCCAAAGCCCGGGTTCCCGCCGCTGGAATTCCGCACAACTGGCCCAAGCGGACTTGTCCATCACCGGTGCGGAATTCCTGATCGCCGAAAGCGGAACGGTGCTACTCACCAGCAGCACCTCCAGTCGTCAAATCAGCCTGCTCCCCACCGCACATCTGGTGCTGGCCACCCCCGAGCAGATCTATCCCGACCTGGCGGCCATCTTCGAGCAGCTGGGCACCGAGCCGGCGGAGGGCCGGTTGCCGGCGGCGCTGACGATGATCACCGGCCCCAGCCGCACCGCTGATATCGAGAAGGTGTTGATCAAGGGCGCCCACGGTCCGATGAGACAACTCACCTGGATCATCGGCGGGGAGGCTTAGTTCGTTTGAGTCGAAACAACGTGGACAGACGAATCAGGTATGGTGAATGTTGGATTGTTGATTGTAGATTATTGATTTGAGGCAAATTGAGTTGTCCTTGCTTCCCAATCAACAATCAGAAATCAGCAATCAACAATTCATCGATTGTCGGTTTGAGGCATGGCCCCGCCAGACTTAGAGTCCCCCGAAGAGGGTGATGGAGTTGGCTGTCCAGCGGTCGATAGGGGCCCAGAAGACAATCAGGAGGATGTTGGGAACCAGCAGCAGAATCAGCAGGGCCCGGTTCAGTGTGGAGATGCGCAGTGGCGTGGGCGGACGGTCGTCGTTCTCCAGGATCATGTGTTTCATGATCCTCATGTAATAGAAAGCCGCGACGGCGGCATTGAGAGCCCCTACGACCGCAAACCAGTAAAGGCCTTGTTCGATGACGGCGCCGAAGATGTAGAGCTTGCCCATAAATCCGGCAAATGGAGGAATCCCGATCAGGGACAGCAGGAAGATGCTCATGGTAATAGCCAGAAAGGGCGAGCGGCGGAACAGCCCGTTGTAGTCCTGCAGCTCGAACGTCTTCTCGCTGTTGAAAATGACCGTGACCACGAAGAAAGCGCCCAGATTCATGAACAGGTAGACAAAGAGATAGACCAGCATGGCCTTGAGGCCGCTCCCGGTCAGAAGGACCGCGCCCATCAGGATGTAGCCGGCGTGGGCGATGCTGGAATAAGCCAGCATCCGCTTCAGGTTGTTCTGGGTGAGGGCGGCGATATTTCCCAGCGTCATGGTCAGCACCGACACCACGATAAGCACCACCGGCCAGTCCACGCCGTTGATGGATCCCCACTCTCCCCCAGCCGGTTGACTCAACCCACTCAGGAAGAAACGCACCAGAATGGCAAAACCCGCGGCCTTGGGCGCAACCGAGAGAAAGGCCGTGACTGGCGTGGGAGCTCCGGTATAAACGTCCGGACACCAGAAATGGAAGGGTACCGCGGCCGTCTTGAATCCAAAACCGGCCGTGGTCAACACCACCACCAGCACCAGGGTCACCTGGTTGAACCCGACCACTTCCTGTGCCAGCAAGGCATCCCGGATCGCGAAGAGATCGAGGCTCCCGGTCATGCCGTACAGCAGGGAGAATCCATACAGCATGGCCCCGGTCGAGACCGCCCCGAAAAGGATGTACTTCATGGAGGCTTCGTTGGAAAGGCGATCGCTACGCAGGTAGCCGACCATGATATAGGAGGTCAGAGACACCAGCTCCAGCGACAGGTAGAGCATGGCCAGGTGGGCCGAGTTGGCCATCAGCAACATTCCCAGCGTGACGGCCAGCAGCAGGGCATGGAATTCCCCTCGGTGAACGGAAGCCAGCTCTTCGGAGTGCAGCGAACCCAGCATCACCAGGATCCCTGCCACCAGCAGGAACACCTTGAAGTAGAGGGCAAAATTGTCCAGAGCCAGCATCCCTTCGAAGAGAGTCATGGCCGAGCCATGATCGGTCAGAAGGGTGTAATAGAGCGCCAGCAGGAGCGCCACCAAGGTCAGCAGAGGGTTGACACGGTTCCGCAGCCCCTTGAGGGTAATGTCGGAAATCACCACCAGCAGGATTCCACCCAGCAGGATCAGTTCCGGGTAGAAGAAGGTCAGGCTGTCCAGGTTGCCCAGGTTCATCGAGGATCCAACCTCTCCATTTCCTCCCACTTGGGGAATGCTGCGCTCAGGACGTTCATCCCGCCGCTCGGCGGGAAGGCGCGCGTCCGCTCCGTCTATCTCTTGAGGACGTCGGCCCGGTCCAGATTCACCGTGTTCAGAACCCGGTAGAGGGTCAGCACGATAGCCAGCGCCACGGCAACCTCAGCCGCTGCCACCACGATGACGAAAATGGCAAACATCTGCCCGTCGATTCCGGAAGAGCTGTAGCGGGAGAAGGCCACCAGGTTCAGGTTGGCCGAGTTCAGTATCAACTCCACGCCCATCAGCACGTTGACGGCATTGCGCCGAGTCAACACACCGAACACGCCCAAGGAGAACAAGGCCGCGCTAATCAACAGGAAATACTTGAGTTCGATCAAACGTCCGTCCTCCTTCTCACCAGCATGGCGGCTCCGATCAACGCGACCAGAAGGAGTACCGATGCAATCTCAAAGGGAAGAAGATAGCTGCTCAGGAAGGCCTCCCCGATCTGTTGGGTGGTGGGCTCCAGTTCCCTGTCGCCAACCAGCTTCCATTTGGTCTTGAACGCAGCCAGGCTGATCGAAACGAAAACGGCCGCGGCAATCAAGGTGCCGGCAATCGGCTGAAATCTTTCGGTAGTCAGATTCAGATTGTAGAGTCGGTGGGTAAGCATCACGCCAAACAGCAACAGGACCAGGATGCCTCCCACATAGATGAGCACCTGGGCGCCCGCCAGAAAGTCGGCTCCCAAAAAGACATAGAGGACGGCAACCCCGAAAAAGGTAAAGAGCAGCGAAAAAACCGAGTAGATCAAACTCCGGGAAACCACCACCACCACGGCCGACCCGACCGTGACGACGGCAGTCAAAATGAAGACGATGTCTGTAACGCTCATAGGTGCACCCTCACCTGGCAGCCGCGGGCCGCGGGGTCGGAGCCGGCTTGGGAGGAGCCTGCGGTTCCTCCTTGGCAAACCGGTAGAGAAAATCCTGCTTGGACTGCACCGCAAACTCGTACTCGGGAGTCATGACCAGGCAATGGGTCGGACAGGGATAGGTGCAGAGGTTGCAGTAGCAGCAGAGGGACATGTCGATATCGAACTGGGTGACCCGAAGCTTGATGGGGGTCCCGTCGGCAGCAAAGAGGGGGGGCTCCTCCTTGGCCCGCTTCTCGGTGGTCATGTAGATGCAGTCCACCGGGCAGGCGCGGACACACTGGCCGCAGCCGATGCAGTCTTCGATCTTGTTGAACAGACGCATGCGGGAGCGCTCCGGAAGCTCCCACTTCACGCTGGGGTACTGCAGCGTGCAAGAACGGGTGAAGAGGTGATTCCCCGTAATCTTCATTCCCTGCAACACCGTCCAGATGGATTGGAAAATATCCTTAAAATATCGTTTCATGGCTGTCCCTTCACTACCGTCAGGGGGTTCCCTCCTGAATAAGCGCCAGCGTCCCCGCTGCCAACACCAGCACAAAGGCTATGGGCAGCAAAACCTTCCAACTGACGTGCATGAGCTGATCGACCCTCAAACGGGGCAAGGTCCAGCGCAGCCACATCTGAACGAAGACCAGAGCCATTGCCTTGAGGATGAACCAGACCGGCCCCGGTAGAAAACCGGGCCCATGCCATCCCCCCAGGAAGAGGGTGACTGCCAGCGCGCTCACCAGGAACATGTTGGCATACTCCGCCAGGAAGAAGAACGCGAAGCGCATGCCGCTGTATTCGGTGTGGTAGCCGGCCACCAGCTCCGATTCGGCCTCCGGAATATCGAAGGGCGTCCGGTTCACCTCGGCCAGGGTGCCCAGATAGACTACCCAAAATGCCAGGAAGGTGACGGGTTGGAAGATGAACCAGTCGAATACACTTCCCGATTGAGCCTTCACGATCTCCTGCATGCTGAGGCTGCCCACCGGAATCACCACCGTCAGAATGGCCAGAACGGTGGGAATCTCGTAGCTGACGATCTGGGCGGCCGCCCGCATCCCCCCGAAGAGGGCGTACTTGTTGTTGGAGGCCCAACCCGCCATGATGATGCCCACCACCCCCAACGAGGAAATGGCCGCGATATACAGCACTCCGATATTGAGGTCGCTGACGATGAAGCTCTCGCCGAAGGGCAGCACCACAAAGGCCGCGAAGCCGCCGGTAAAAACCACCAGGGGGGCCAGCTTGAACAGCAGGCGGTCGGCCTGGGCCGGAATGATGTCCTCCTTCAGGAGCAGCTTGACCCCGTCGGCGATGGTCTGGGCCCATCCGTGCCACCCACCCACCCGCATCGGTCCCAACCGGTCCTGCATGTGGGCCGAAACCTTGCGCTCCGCCCAAATGGCTATCAGGGGGATAAGGGAGACCAACCCCAGGCACAGCAGGCAGGCCAGCAGCATGGGGAGGAAGATCTGCAGGATCTCGGGCAATTGGTCATACCCGCCCACTTGCCGAGTCAGTACCTCTCTCAGGTATTCCATGGGTACTTTCCGGAACTTCCGTTTCGGTATGAAACCATCCGTCTGTCCCCGGCATCGCCAAAAAGGCTAACGGTCGATTTCACCCATCACGATATCGATGCTCCCGATAATGGCGATGATATCCGCCACCATTCCACCCCTGGCGATGGCGGGCAGCAGGCTCAACACCGTAAAGCAGGGGGACTTGACCTTGACCCGGAAGGGGATGAGTCCTCCTTGGCTGACGACGTAGTAACCCAGCTCGCCTCGAGGCGTTTCGGTGCGGTCGTAGACCTCGTTCTTGGCCGGCCGCACCCGCCGGGGAATATGCTCCTGCACGTCCCCTTCGGGCAGCCGTTCCAGCGCCTGGCGGATCAGCCCCAGGCTCTGTTCCATTTCCCTGACCCGCACGTAGTAACGGTCCCAGCAGGAACCGAGGGGACCGTACTCACCCAGGCCCACCGGGACCTCGAAATCGTAGGTGTCGTAGCCGCAGTAGGGCTCTTCCCTGCGCAGGTCCCAGGCGATACCGGAGCCGCGCAGGTTGGGCCCGGTCACGTTGTGCGACAGGGCCTGCTCCTCGCTGATGATCCCTACGTTGGCCGTGCGTTCCAGGAAGATCTTGTTGTAGCTGAGCAACTTGTCCAACTCGGCGATGACGGGCTCGAACTGTCCCAGAAACTCGCGAGTCTTGGCCTCAAAGCCGTCGGGAATGTCGTGGGAAACCCCACCGACCCAGTTGTAGTTGTACAGGAGCCGGGCGCCGCACAGCCACTCGAACAGGTCCAGAATTTTTTCCCGCTCCCGGAAGCAATGCAGGAAGGGAGTGAAGGACCCGATATCCATGGCGTAGGTGCCGACCGAAAGCAGATGGCTGGCAATGCGGTTCAGCTCGGCCATCAGCACCCGCAGGGTCTTCACTCGTTCATTGACCTCCAGGTCCATCAACTTTTCAACAGCCAGCGCATAGCCCAGGCTGTTGTTCATGGAGGCAATATAGTCCATTCGGTCGCAAAAGGGGATGACGCCGGGGTAGTCCACCTTTTCGGCGTGCTTTTCGAAGCAGCGGTGCAGATAGCCGATGTGGGGAATGACGTTTCTGACGATTTCGCCGTCGGTTTCCAGCTCCAGACGCAATACTCCATGCGTGCTGGGATGCTGCGGCCCCATGTTCAGGACCATTTCCTCACCGGCGTAGGCTTCGACTTGCATGCGGGTTACTCTCGGGACTGAGTCCCCTGGCAGATTGGGTGGGTCCCGTCAACCGGCACTGAAGGGATCGGTTCCCAAATCTTCTCCCTCCTGGGCACGTTCGGCGAACTGCTTGGCCGCCGCGGCCGGCATGCCGCGGTAGCTCTCCGGCTGCACATAGTCCTTCCTCAGCGGGTAGTCCACCCAGTCATCGGGACAGAGGATCCGGCGCAGGTCGCTGTGGCCGTCGAAGTGGATGCCATACATGTCGTAGGCCTCCCTTTCGTGCCAATTGGCGACAGCCCAGACGCCTTCGACCGTTGGCAGGGCGGGATCTTCCCGAGGCAGTTCCACCTTGAGCACGATCTTGTGGCGAAGGCGCATGGAGAACAGGTGATAGACAACTTCCAGACGCTCCGGCTCCGTCTTGGCACCCTTGTAGTCCACACCGCTTAGACACATCAGGGAATCGAAGGCCAGGCCCGGATCGTTCTTGAGAAAGGCGCAGATCTCCGCCACAGCCCCCGGAGCCACCACCGCGAAGGGCTGCATGCATTCCTGGCTGGACTTGATGATTTTGTCCGCGAATTGTTCCTGGAGGGTCTGGAGGATCTCCGAGGCCTGTTTCATCCGAGTAGGCGGGCCCTTTCTTGAGCGGTCCCTTCCTTGCGAAGTACACGCTGTCGCATGATCTTTTCCTGAAGCTTCATGATGCCGAACAGAAGGGCTTCCGGGCGCGGGGGACAACCGGGAACGTAGACGTCTACCGGTATCACATGGTCAACGCCATTGAGCACGTGGTACCCATGCTGCCAGTAAGGCCCCCCGTTGTTGGCGCAACTGCCCATGGAGACCACGTACTTGGGTTCCGGCATCTGCTCGTAAAGCCGCTTCACACGGGTCGCCATCTTCAAGGTGACCGTTCCCGCCACGATCATCACATCCGACTGGCGGGGCGTGGCCCGCGGTATCATTCCAAAGCGGTCCCAGTCATAGCGCGAAGCCCCGGTCGCCATCATCTCGATGGCGCAGCAAGCCAGACCGAAGGTCATGGGCCAGAGGGACGAGGCCCGCCCCCAATTCAGCAGGGTGTCCACGGTCGTAAAGACCAGGTTGTCACCGAACTTGTTTTCCAGAACTCCCATGGCTCCTTCCCGTCATTGGTGCCGTTCCTCGGGCCGCACCCACTGCAGATCCCCCTTGGCCCAAACGTAAGCCAGTCCGACCACCAGTATGGCGATAAAAATCAGTCCTTCGATGAAGGCGATCCACCCCAGATCCTTGAATACGACCGCCCAGGGCAGCAAAAAGGCCACCTCCACGTCGAAGATGATGAAAATCAAGGCGAAGACATAGAAACGAATGTTGAATTTGATCCAGGGGCTACCGACCGGGTTCTCCCCACACTCGTAAGGAATCAGCTTTTCCTCGCTGTACTTGGAGGGACGAATCAAGCTGGAGATAAGCAGATTGACAAAGATAAACAGCGCGCCGACGCCCAGAAAAACCAGCACATTGGCAAATTGAAGCGTCATCGGCGACAGTAACCGTCCCTGAAGCGAGGGTCTCCTTGCCGAGGGAATTGGGAAGGATAAAGTTTCGAAAGCGACACCGGCCTGGAACCGGAAAGCGCTGAGCGCGGCCATCACCGCAAGCCACGTGGCCCAAGGGAGAACCCAACCTGCCCGGCTCACCCTCGCCCAGATTACGGCGGGATGGTAGCATATCCCCGGTCGATTGCCAAAAAGATATTGCCGGGAGCGCAAGGGGCAGTAGCGGTCGGTAGAAAGCGGGCTTCCAGTCGGTCTGGGAGTGGCCGTAACCGGCTGTTTTTAAAAGGTTGCCCTCACCGTAGTGAAAGATTAGAATTCGATAAGGGTGTAACCAATGATTGTATCCGCGGAAAGGATAATGAGCGCCATGAGGAGGCGAAGACTTCTTTTCTTCTCGATGATTCTGGGGACGCTGATCCTCGGGGTGGCCATCGGCACCATGATCGACCATACGGTGAGCGCCGCCAGGTCGGCAGGCTCCACCCCCGCCCCCATCAGCGTGCCCTCCCCCACCAAGCTGTCATCGCACTTTTCAACCGTGGCTCAAAAGGTCGAGAAGGCCGTAGTCAATATCAGCACCGAAACGATTGTCCGGCGGCAGGATCCATCCCGCCGCCAATTCCGCAACGACCCCTTCCAGGATTTCTTCGAACGCTTCTTCGGTCCGGAAATGCCCCGCCGAAGGCGCAGATCCCAGTCGCTGGGATCCGGCTTCGTGGTGGATGCCAAGGGTTACATTCTGACCAACGCCCACGTGGTTGAAAATGCAGACACCATTACGGTCAAGCTGTATTCGGGTGACGAGTACGAGGCCACGGTGGTGGGCGAGGATGCCAGAACCGATCTGGCCGTGATCCGGGTCGAAGCCGAAGAGGAGCTCACCGCGGCCAAGTTTGGAGACTCGGACGGAATGCGTCAAGGGGACTGGGTGCTGGCAGTGGGCAGCCCTTTCGGTCTGGAGCAGACGGTGACCGCCGGAATCATCAGCGCCACCGGGCGCAAGAACATGGGCGATGCCACCCCCTGGCAACACTTCTTGCAGACCGATGCGGCCATCAACCAGGGCAACAGCGGAGGCCCCCTTGTCAACATGGCCGGGGAGGTGATCGGCGTCAATACCGCCATCCTGACCCAACCCCCTACCTTTGGACGGATCGCGGGAAACATCGGTATCGGATTCGCGCTTCCCTCCAACTTGGCCACCAACGTCTACAACCAGCTTATAGAACATGGCAAGGTAAGGCGCGGAGCCATTGGTATTCGGATGCAAGGAGATGCCACTCCTCAAACACTCAAGGCATTGGGAGCAGCCGACGGCAAGGGAGTGATCGTCGAGAAACCCGACCCGGCCGACGGACCGGCCGCCAAGGCCGGTCTCCAGCAGGGGGATGTGATTGTGGAGGTGGATGGGAACAAGATCGATGACACCTACGATATGCATCGCGTCCTCTCCACCGTGCGTCCCGGCGCCAGGATCACCATCAAATACATTCGGGACGGCAAGCTCAAGACCACCCAACTGAAAGCCATGGATCGAGAGGATCTTCCGTCCGTGGCCCAAAGAGACAGTCCGGAAGAGCAGGGTTCTTCCAAATCCGTTCGCCTGGGCATCAGAGCCGAGAACCTTACTCCCAGACTGGCCAAGCAGTTCAATTTGTCGGAAGAGGAAGGCGGTGTCTACGTCGTGAGCGTCGAGCCTGAGAGCATCGCCGACGAAGCCCGGATCAGGCCTCACGACCTGATCATTGAGATCAACAAGAAGCCGATCCGTACCATCGCTGACTTGACGGACCTCACCTCCGAACTGAAGTCCGGTATGGACCTTTTGTTCCTGGTCAAGCGCTGGGACCGCGGAGCGGGAGAGGTCCTTGCCCTCTACCTGGCGGCGACCGTTCCCTAGTCCGCAGCTCTCCAGTCCCCAGGCGTTGGCTTCCAGTGCACCGGCATCGGCCAAAAGAAGGCATGTCATGAAAACCTTTTTCGTTGGGTCGGTCGTTTTCTTCTGTGCCGGCCTCTTCTCCCAGGCCTCCCTCCACGGTCAGGCCACCCGATCTTACCTGGTGCCCGAGGGGACCCGAATACAGGTGCGCCTGGAATCGACCCTCAACTCCAAGGCCAATCGGCAGGGAGACCGCTTTACCGTCAAGGTGGTCGAAAGTGTGCAGGTTCGGGGCAAGGAGGTCATCCCGGTTGGCACCACCGTGGAGGGCCGGGTTGCCGAAGTCCGACACGCCGGCCGCATCAAGGGTCGGGCGGAGGTCAATCTTTCCTACGAACGATTGATCTTCCCCAACGGTGTTTCGGAGACCATCATCGCCTCCCAGGCCGAGTTGGACGACACGCAAGAAGAGGAAATGGATCGCCGGGAAGGAACCATCCTGGGAGAATCCACCCGCAAGCGCAGCGCCGCCGAGATTGGAGCCGGGGCGGCCATCGGCGCCGGTATTGGAGCCATAGCCGGGGGCCGGAAGGGGGCAGCCATCGGCGCCGGCGCGGGCGGGCTTATTGGCCTGGTTGACGCCTTGAGACGGGGTGGCAAGGAAATAGAAATCCCTGCAGGAACTCTCATGGTCATTCGCCTGGATCGCCCGTTGACGGTCATCTCCACCAGGTAAGATGTAGTCGCTCCAGACGGGAAAGTCTGAATGTCGACCACGGATCCACACCGAAATCCTCCTCCATGGCGCCCGCAGATGTTTCCGGACAAAGTGCCAGTCATGCAATAGCCCGGGCCGGTCCATTCTGCGCGGTGGTGCTGGAACAACTTGCCGAGGGCGCCTCCAATCTGGCGTTGGATGAACTGTTGTTGCGCCGGGTTTCGGCAGAATCGGTTGCGACCGAAACCTTTTTGCGCTTCTACGGTTGGCCGGAACCGACATTGTCCCTGGGCATGGCGCAGCAAGCTTCCCGGGTGGTGGATTTCGGGTATTGTCGGCGCCGCGGGATTGCGGTCGCTCGCCGATCCACCGGGGGCAAGGCGGTCCTGCACCATCGGGAAGTCACCTACGCCTTCATATCCAACGATCGCTCCCTCTTCCCCGCCTGGACTATCGAAGCAACCTACCGAGAGATTTCGAAAGCCCTGCAGCAGGGACTGGAACGGCTGGGAATTGCTACCACCCTTGCCGGATCGGCCACCGTCCAACGAAACGATCTTCGCTCTCGTCGCAGCCACGCCTGCTTTGCCAGCGCCCTCCACCACGAGATTCTGTTCGCGGGGAAAAAGCTTGTCGGCAGTGCCCAGCGAAGGACGCTGCGGGGATTTCTGCAGCATGGATCCATTCTCCTGGACTTCGATCTGCGTCTTCTGCAAGGTGCCCTGCGGGGGCATACCCCCTCAGACCTGGCCTCAAACGTTGCGACCCTCACCTCCTGCCTGGGGAAGACGCCGGAGTTCTCCGCTGTGGTGTCCTGCCTCCTGGAGGGCTTTCGACAGGTCCTCAACATCCGGATGGTGACCCGGCCCATGGACCCGTGCATTCGGTGTGAGGCAGAGAGGTTGGGTAGAAGCCGCCTGGTAAGCCCCTTCCATTCCTCTTGCGGTTAGAGTCCGGGTTCCAAGGACTCTCACCACAATGGACATGGGGTGTGATTGCTCCTCCAATGGCGGAGCAGTTGGAGAAATTCTGCTGAACGATAGGGTCTAACGGGGAGACACGCCAGCAAGCCAAAAGCCCTTGACACTCCAGGGTTCAGATACTATAAACCGTTCAGTGGACTTCAATCAGGTACCGGTTCCGATGGACGCCAAACACGAGTTGAACGAGCGGGAAAGAGACATTCTGAGGTCTGTTGTCCAGCACTATATCGCCAGTGGCAAACCGGTAGGCTCCCGAATCCTTTCCAAGGAACGCAGCCAGCGTATCAGCCCCGCCACCATTCGCAACATCATGGCCGATCTCGAGGAGGCGGGATACCTGATTCAGCCTCACACCTCAGCAGGCAGGATACCCACCGACAAGGGATACCGATTCTACGTGGACAATCTACTGGAATCTTCCTGCCTGGACAGCTTGGATCAGGAAATGATCAACGGCAGGATCTTCACTCCCGACTCTCAGGACAACGTCATGGAGCGGATTTCCCAGGCGATTTCTCACGCCACCAACAACGTCGGCTTTGTGATCTCTCCCTCGGTTGGCCACAGCCTGTTGAAGCACCTCGAGTTCATTCAGCTCAGCGATTCCAAGATCCTGGTTATCATCGTGTCCAAGTCGGGTTTGGTGCAAAATCGCATCATTCAAATCGACGAATCGTTCACCCAGCGCGAGCTGGACCAGACCGCACGATTCCTGAACGAGAATTATTCCGGCTACAGCCTGCTCTTCATCCACGATGACATCCTCAGGAAGATGGACGAGGAAAAAGCCCTATACGACCGTCTTCTCAACAACATAATCCTGCTCTGCGACCAAGGACTGATCGATGAGGTGGCCGAGCCCGATGTCGACATATACCTCGACGGCGCCTCCAACTTCCTGGGACAACCCGAGTTTGCCGACACCAGGCGGATGCGGTCCATTTTCAAGACTTTCGAGGAAAAGAGCCGGCTGGTCAAGATCCTCAACCAGTGTCTTCAATCTCGCTCCGGAGGGGGGGTGCGAATCATCATCGGCTCGGAAAACGCGTTGCCGGGAATGAGGGAGTACACCTTGATCTCATCCCCCTTGACCATCCATGACCAGAATCTGGGTTCGGTGGGGATCCTGGGACCAACGCGTATGGAATATGGCAAAGCCATCAACACCGTTGACTATGTCGCCAAGCTCTACGGCCAGCTCCTCAGCGCCGACTCCGGAAGCGGCGAAGTGGCGCGCCTCTGATTGAAATCCCCATTCAAGTCGACAAGCGGTGCCGGTACGCCCGCTTTCAGCGGCCAAGCCATTTCGCGGAGATGTCCGGGCTAGAAGCGCCGGTGTCGTCGCGCAGGATGACCAACGCCATGCCGTCAACTCCAGAAAAAAATAGAGAGACACCCCAGGCCGCGACCGCCGCGGAGGCTGAGCACCCGTCACCCGCGCTCGAGGGAGGTCGGGGAAATAATCGAGAGTACGCTACCCAGGAGGGTTCCGCTAACGCACCGCCGCCAGGTGAGGTTTCGCAGGAAGCTGCCGGTGAGACCCGGACGGACGGAAAGATCGAAGGAGCCCTTGCTGCGGAACGCCTCCACCGGCTCAAGGCCGACAATGCGGCGCTCTATCAGCGGCTGCTCCGGCTTCAGGCCGAATTCGAGAACTTCCGCAAGAGGACCGAGCGGGAAAAGCAGGACTTCTTCGATTATTCCCTGGCTGATTTTCTTCGCAAGCTGCTACCGGTTCTGGACGCGTTCGAACGGGGTCTTGAGGTTGCCGAGGGCGATACGGTTGCAGACTTCAAGGCCGGGTTTCAACTGGTGCTGAAGCAATTCACGGACGTGCTCACCCAGGCTGGGCTGGAACCCATTGAAACTTCTGGTCAAACCTTCGATCCCAACCGCCATCAAGCCCTGATGCGGGAGGAGACGGAGGCTTTTGCCGAGAATCAGATCATCGGTGAACTGCAGCCGGGCTATACTTTCAAGGGACGCCTGCTTCGCCCGTCGCTGGTGATAGTTGCTGCCGCTCCGGAAAAGACAGCGACTGACACACAGAAAAACTGACTGGGTGGAGGGAGATAGCCGTTTTGAGTAAACGCGATTACTACGAAGTGCTCGGTGTTTCCAAGTCGGCCAGCGACCAGGAGGTCAAGAGCGCCTATCGCAGGCAGGCCGTCAAGTACCACCCCGACAAGAATCCGGGAGACCAGTCCACCGAGGAAAAATTCAAGGAAGCGGCCCAAGCCTACAGTGTCCTGGGCGATCCGCAGAAACGGGCCCAATACGACCGCTTCGGCCACAGTTCGGTCAGTGGCAGCGGGGGCGCCGGCTTCGATCCCACCATCTTTTCGGAGTTCGGAGACATATTTGGCGACTTTTTTGGTTTTGGAGATCTGTTCGGCGCCTCTTCCCGCCGCCAATCTTCCGCCCGCAGGGGAGCCGACCTCCGCTACGACCTGCAGATCGACTTCATGGACGCGGCATTTGGAATGAAGACCAGGATCAAAGTGCCGCGCATGGAAGCGTGCGGTACCTGCCAGGGTTCCGGCGTTCCGCCCGGGGCAGCGCCTTCAACCTGTCCCACTTGCCACGGACAGGGCCAGATGCGTTACCAGCAGGGGTTTTTCAGCATCAGCCGCACCTGCCACCATTGCCATGGCTCGGGCCGTCTGATCAAGGACCATTGCAGCCACTGCCGGGGAGAGGGGCGCATCCAGCGGGAGCGCTTCCTGCAGGTGACGATTCCGGCCGGAGTGGACACCGGTTCCAGGGTGCGGTACACCGGAGAGGGCGAGGGCGGTCTTCAGGGAGGGCCGCCGGGAGACCTGTACGTGGTCCTGAGGGTGGGTGACCATGAGATCTTCGAGCGCCAGGAGAATGATATTCATTGCAGGATTCCCATCAGCTATACCCAGGCCGCATTGGGCGCCACCATCACGGTCCCTACCCTTGAAGGAGAAGAAAACCTGTCAATCCCGCCAGGCACTCAAAGTGGCAAAGTCTTTCGCCTGAGGGGCAAGGGCATCCCCGGTGTCAACGGCCGCGGGCGTGGAGACGAATTCGTCTCCGTCAACGTGGTCACGCCCAGGAAGCTCAATCGGGAACAGCGCCGCTTGCTGGAGCAGTTGGCGCAATTGACTCCGCTGGAGAACAAGCCGCTGGAGCGGGGATTGTTCGATCGGGTCAAGGACATCCTGGGTTGATCGCAAAGACCCGCCTCTTGCCTGTGGAATTTCCCCGCACCGACAGGCCCTAGACGGGACCTCCTCCACCTGGTTCCGGCTCATCGGAACCTGCAGCCGGAACCGCCCTTCTCCACAAAGCATCCATGCGGCAATGGTATTTTCTCCAGTTCTCCCTTCACCCCCGGCATCTTGAATCGGCTTCGACCGTCGTCGCCGAAATAGGGACCCGAGGCATCCACGAACAACCTCTGAAGTCCGGCGAGGTCCTGCTGAAGGCCTACTTCGATCCTTCCACAGACATCAGTCGGGTCCGGCGGGATTTCCAGGCGCTATGCCGGGAGTCTGCCGTCCCTCTTGCAGGCTGCGCCATCGGAATCGAGGCAGAGAAGGACTGGCTGAGGGAATGGCGCCAGCGCCTGAAGCCGTTTCCTGTCGGCGCCCGCTGGTGGATCAACCCTGGGGCGGGACCATCCCCGGCCGCCGTCCAGAACCGCATCCCCATCTGGTTGGAGCCCCAAATGGCCTTTGGATCCGGAACGCACGAATCGACCCAACTCTGCTTGGAGGTGCTGGAGACACTGCCCTTGACCGGCACAACGGTGCTCGACATCGGCACCGGCTCCGGTATTCTGGCGATCGCCGCCGCCAAACTGGGCGCTGAATGTATCCTGGCCTGCGATATCGACCCTGTCGCCGTTCAGGTGGCCAAGTCCAACTTTAGTCGCAATCGAGTTGACCAACCGATCCGCCTGTTCACGGGAGAAGTCGAGGCCCTCGGCCGGCGCGGATTCGACGTCATCCTGGCCAACCTGGAAGGCAACCTGATCGACCAAAAACTGAAGCACTTCGGCCAACATCTCAAGCCGGAGGGCCGCCTTGTTCTCTCCGGTTTGCTGGGACGGGATGCGATCCGCATTCGCCGGTCGGCACGGATTCGAAACCTGCCGCTGACCCTGCTGGAAGATCTTGCCAAGGGGGAATGGCGGTGCCTGGTGTTCTGTCTCTGAAATAGGGGTCAGCCATGCCGGTCCGAAGATTCTTTCTAGCCACCCCCCCCAGCGGAACCGTCGCCATGCTGGAGGATCGGGAGGCATACCACCTGATTCATGTCCTGCGGGCGGAGGTCGGCGCCGTCGTGGAACTCATCGATGGAAAGGGACGTTTATGGTCGGCACGGGTCGGGGCGATCTTGGAGGACCGGGTCCGGTTGGTGGAGGTGGCTCTGCTCTCGGAGATAGCCGCGCCAGAGGTCAGACTGACGCTGATCCAGGCCCTCTGCAAATCCGATCGGTTGGCCTGGATTCTCCAGAAGGCCACCGAACTGGAGGTTTCAGAGATTTACCTGGTTCACGCTCGGCGTTCCGTGGTCAGGATATCCCGCGACCGGCAACCCGCCAAGCTGGAACGCTGGAAGACCATCCTTGTCAACGCGGCCAAGCAGTGCCGTCGTTCGACCATACCCACCCTCCATCCACCCCTGGACTGCCGGGAGGTGTGCGAAACCGTTGAATCCACGCTGAAGCTTCTGCTTCAGGCCTCCCCCCAGGCCATTCCCCTCAAGAAGCTGCTAAAAGGCAAGTCCTGGAAGTCGGTCGCCTTTGCCGTGGGCCCTGAAGGCGGATGGACCGACGAGGAAAGCCAAACCTTTCTGCGCAGCGGATTTCAACCGGCCGACCTGGGCAACAGCAGGCTGAGAACCGAGACCGCGGCCACGGTTGCGGCAGCGCTTTTGCGGTACGAGCTGTTTCCTGGAAATTGATTGCTTCCGAACTGACCTTGAAATAGTATCCGCACTTGATGAAACAGGACGTCCCGAAGTCCATTCGCCCGACATCGCGCCTCGGCCGCTCCCATCCGTCCACTGCTTGCCGCCCCGTCGTCCGATGGACTGTCCGTTCCTTCCGACGACCTTGCTCCCTATTGCTGGTTCTGGCGGCATTTGCCCTTCCCTCGGCCGCACAGCAGCGCCCTTTGCAAACCGAAGATCCTACCATCCTGAAAGCAGGTCGCGCCTCCCTGGAATTCGGCTTCGATTTCCTGCAGGACGCCCAATTTCCAGTCTCGGGATTGAGAGGAGATCAGACCAGCCTGGGAGTCATGGGACTGCATATCAGTCTGGCCGGGGTGGCGGAAGTGCAGATGGACTGGACGGCCCACAACCTGCTCTCGGTAACCGAGGCCTCCCCTGCCCCGGTGAGACCCCATTTGAGTTCAGGCGGGACCGCAACCAGCGACTACGGGGACCTCTTTCTCTCCACCAAGATACGCATGCTGCACGAAGCAGGCCCCAAGCCCTCCTTCGGTTTCTTTACCTCGGTTCAGGTGCCCAATGCTTCCACGGCCAAGGGGTTGGGCCTGAACGCTACCCAATATCGCGGTGGCATTCTGGTGGGAAAACACTTCGGCAAGCTGCATGTCTTTGGCAACCTCGGCTTGGGAATTCTGGCCAACCCCGTGCTGGCGGGGGTGCAAAACGACGTCATGCTCTATGGACTGGCCGGGGTCTACCCTCTCACCTCCAAGGTCAATCTGGCCGGAGAGGTGTTCGGCCACCGCAACAGCCGACACCAGGCGCCCCTGGGAACCGAGAGCCTCTCCCAGTTCCGCCTGGGACTTCAGATCCATGCCGGCGGTCTGCGCTGGGATGTCGGCGCCCTGGCCGGGCTGGCGGACCACTCCCCCCGGTCGGGAATCGTGTTTGGCCTGACCAAGCAGTTCGATTCCTTCCTCTCGCCCAAGAAGTAACCCAGGGACGCAAGCCCTCCATTCCCCAATTGAAGCAATTAAGGCGCGATGGCCAGGAATCTGGGTTGCACACCAATTCCACCGATGCTTGTTTCCACTTGTCCGGTGCCGGTATCAATGCTAAGCAAGGTCCTCGTCTCAGGGCTGATGGCAAAGAGGTCCCTGCTGTCGCTGCTCAACACTAGATCGCTGAATGGCACGGTGGTCCTGAAAATCCCCTCACGGGTCCAGGAGCTTGTGGTGTCGAAGATGTGGATCTCATCGGCCGTGAGCGACGTGTGTACAAGCTCTTTCGGGGCACAGCCAACAAATGCTCTATTGCCATTGGGGGAACGGCGTAAACCTCCGACATGAAGGACCCTGTGGGACTCACTCAATCGAGGAGCCAGCGTTGGATTGATCCGAAATGGACTTACCCCAATCCGTGCCTCATATATCTCTCCGTTGTTCATAATCAGTCCGAGTTTCCGAGCATCGGCTGAAGGACATATCTGCGCCAGGGGTCTCTTCAATACCCTCCTACCCGTGGCAACTGAGGAGAGGCCCAATGGCACTTCCACTGTCTGAGATTCCTTCAAGGAACCGTCGGCAGCTAGGTTGATCAAACGAGGCCCACGGGAGCCGCACTGTACAACCAACTGCCATGACCCGGAGACCGGAATGATTTTGGGAAAGCCACAATCGGGCAACCCGGCCTCCTGGGGCAAGAACTTTTCCCTGATTGTGTCGAAGGTTTGTATCGTTTGCGCGTCCACACCTGGCCGAATCGAGCGACTCTTGGCAACGTAGACGAAACGGCCGTCTGGCGACACGGCCAGTCCCCCCGGAGCGGGCAACGTGTAAGTCAGTCTATCGGAAAGCTTGACTCGCTGTAGCAGAACCCCGGACGCGGTATCGATTGCCCAGAGCTCACCGGAGAACACTCCCGAGCCAGTGGGACCGGGCTGCCCCGACACAATGTAGAGACGGGCCCCATCAGGAGACAGAGCAAAGAAAGGAGCATAACCGGCTTCCAGTCCTCCCTTGACCCCCTCTTTTGGATCTACCAGCCAAACCACGGACTTGTCAGCTCCAACCCTTGGATCCAGTACATACAACCAACCCGATTCTGGCTCGGACCAGCCGTTGGAGGGCTTGGCCGGTGCTGAGTAGCAGGCTGTTAGGGAAGCGACAGCTACAAACGAAAGACAGAGAACAGCTCCGCCAAGCAGGACGCTTGCCTGCCATGTTCGATGTAGTCGGTTCCTCTGACCTCCGCAGGTCCTACCTCCCTTTGATTTTGTGGAAAGAATAGACATTGATCTCCTGCTCACGCTCTCGCCGGGGATAGGTGACAATACATATGAAACACTGTACTTGGTGTTCTTTCGTGCACCTGTTCCCAGCAGCCTGTCAGAGAATGCAGCGGAGAACGTCGGATCGCGACCCGACGCCGTTCGGCTGAATCAGCCTGAATCGGATTCGAAAAAACTGCGTTGACTCTGGTTGAAAACGTAGTCGCTTTCGCTCAAGTGAATAACTTGTAACGCCTCGTGAACCAGCACTCTCTCCGGCACGCCCTCTGATGTCATGACAGTCGATGTCGTGTGGTCGCTATCGCAGAAAGCAGCATACAGTAGCGATTGAAGCCCAAACAGGGCTAGGCGCGCAAGCGACCTGACCCAAACGACTCTGTCATTGCGTTCGTACCAATCGGTCGTATTTTGATCCCAATCCTTTGTGATCGGCATGTCCGCATTCCCGTGTACCAGATAATTCCTTGCCGCCCGACACAGGTAAAAGAAGTAAAGTTCCTTTGGCAGCTCTTGACCACGTTTCTTTATTCTCTTGCTGACGGCGCATATGTACTCATCAAGAACAACATCCGGTGCCTTCGCATGCGTCTCTTGCTCGACCTCATGTAACCCAAAAAATCGAATTCGAGCACCCCTTTCTTCGACAAATTTGACCGCCAGTCCGATGCGATTTTGCCGCGACAAAGTACATAGGCTGTTGATCGTCATCTCTAAGGCCATCCAGACCCACACGAACTTCGTGACCTCCGCAACATACACAGAAATCAACTTGCTCTGTGCATCATCGTAATTGGCGGCCAAACGGCAATACAAGCCACTGCCAGTATCATCTACGTAGCTTGTATCGGCTGTAATCCCAGATATGCTGGCGGCAAATTGGAGTGGCGTGGACACGGCTTCCCAATTCTTATTGACCAACGGGCTCTATGGAACATCAACATCTCTTGCAATCAGTCTCCAAAGTCGAGCCGTATGTTCACGCATATCTATAAGAGTTGCATCTTCTGAAACATGAATTCTCATGGTAGAGCCTCACGACGGTAGTTAAGCCGGTGCATGATGGTAACAATCAGGTCTTCAGCGACTCATTCGAACAAATGTGATCTCGGGTGAGAAAAGCAGGCGATAGGGTGAACCACGGAGGATACGAAGTTACACCCTACAATTCCCAACATCTGGTCTCGGCGGCGAGCACGGGTAGTTTTCCGACTAACAATGATGCACAGGATTAACAGGACTTTTTGTTGATGGTCCGGTCTACGTGCTCCGGCATGAGAGTGTTCACCCCCTGGGATTCGGCCATTTCCCTTTCATGAAAAACGATTCCCAAACACACTCTCCCAGGCTCTTGGATTACAGCTCACGAGCACCCGATCCGCGAGCGAGTCAGCATTCGGAGCAGCAGCCTCTCGTCCTGTTAATCCTGTCTATCCTGTGCATCGATGTTCAATAATGCGGCAAATCGAATTAGAGGGCTATTGAGGAAGGATTTTGGAGCCGCCGTCCCCCGATCCACGATGCGTCGGACAGGGCCAGGCTCAGGCCGATGTGGGAATCAGAGGAGGGGCGCTTCGGGATTCGAATTGCGAGATCAGGTCTTCGTGCCGCAGCGTGAGGCCGATATCGTCCCAACCGTTGAGGAGGCAGCGACGCCGGAATGGATCGACCTCGAAGCCGAAGCTCATCCCGCCGTCGGCTTGAATCTGCTGCGTCCGCAGGTCGACCGTCATTTGAAAACCCGGGGTTTCCCGAACGCGTTGAAAAATGGTTTCCACCTGCTCCTCGGAAAGCCGCACCGGGAGCAAACCGTTCTTGAAGCAGTTGTTGAAGAAGATGTCCGCGAACGAGGGAGCGATGATGCAGCGGAAACCGTAGTCCATCAGCGCCCAGGGGGCGTGCTCCCGCGAGGAGCCGCATCCGAAGTTGGCTCGGGCCACCAGGATGCCGGCCCCACGATAGCGTTCTTCATTCAACTCAAATTCAGGATTGAGGGCCTCGCCATCCAGAAAGCGCCAATCGTAGAAGAGGAACTGGCCGAAGCCGGTTCGTTCAATCCGCTTCAGGAACTGCTTGGGAATAATCTGGTCCGTATCCACGTTGGGCAGATCCAGCGGCGCCACCACTCCGTGAACGTTCTCAAAGGATTCCATAGTTGGCAACCTCGGTGATCAGGCATGCCCCCGCCCTGCCGTGCGGATCATACGAGAGCAAAACAATCGGATATCAACAATCTTTTCGCGACCTTGGTACCCCGTCGCGGTTAACCTCAGCGCCTTAGTGGCCTTCGTGGTCCTTCGTGCCCCTTCGTGGATAAGTCTTTATTCTTTTGTCTTTTTTCGGTTGTTTCAGGCAAGCCGGGCCCCTGCCCTGTCGGGCAGATCATCCGAGGGTGAAACAGGGTTGTTTCAGACAAGTTCGTACTGCCTGACATCGACCAGATGGCCTTCAATGGCCGCGGCCGCCGCCATGATGGGACTGACCAAATGGGTCCGTCCGCCCTTTCCCTGTCTCCCCTCGAAATTACGGTTGGAGGTGGACACGCACCGTTGGCCCGGGCTGAGAATGTCAGGATTCATCCCCAGGCACATCGAGCACCCCGATTCCCGCCAGTCGAATCCGGACTCCCGAAACAATTGGTGCAGTCCCTCCTTCTCCGCTTGCCATTTGACCTGTTGAGAGCCGGGCACCACCATGGCCTGAACACCGGAAGAAACACGCCTCCCCTCGACAAAGCGGGCCGCCGATCGCAGGTCCTCCAGGCGGGAGTTGGTGCAGGATCCGATGAAGACCCGATCCACCGCAATGTCAACCAGCGGCGTGCCCGGTTTCAGAGCCATGTATTCCAGAGCTCGCTCGGCAGACTTGCGTGCGTTGGGGTCATCGAACTCCGCCGGGTCCGGGACCCGGGAATCAATGGAGGTCACCTGGCCCGGATTGGTGCCCCAGGTGACCTGTGGACTCAACCCGGCCGCCTCGATGTGGATGGTGTTGTCGAATTCCGCTCCAGGATCGCCGGCCAACTCCTTCCAGCCGGCAACGGCCTTTTCGAAATCCGCCGGCGCATACTTTCGGCCCCGGAGATAGTTGAAAGTCGTGTCGTCCGGGGCAATCATCCCGGCCCGGGCGCCTCCCTCGATCGACATGTTGCAAACGGTCATGCGCTCTTCCATGGTC
This sequence comes from Candidatus Versatilivorator sp., assembly GCA_965207735.1. Classification (GTDB taxonomy): domain Bacteria; phylum Acidobacteriota; class Terriglobia; order Versatilivoradales; family Versatilivoraceae; genus Versatilivorator. Next base: position 892,026 of record OZ242296.1, read on the forward strand.
AGGTCCCGGATGGTTCGGCCGGCGTACTCAATCACCGATCCTGCCCCGCCACTGGTCCCGATCCTGCCGATGATTGAAAGAATAATATCTTTCGCCTCAACACCATAGGGGCGTTGGCCCTCCACCTGGATCAACAGGGTCCTGGGTTTGTCCTGGAGCAGACACTGGGTGGCCAGCACATGTTCCACCTCGCTGGTGCCGATCCCGAAAGACAGGGCTCCGAAGGCACCGTGGGTAGAGGTATGGCTGTCTCCGCACACCAGGGTCAACCCGGGAAGCGTCAGGCCAAGTTCCGGACCGATCACGTGCACGATGCCCTGGAACGGACTGTCCAGATCGAACAGCTCGATCCCGAACTCCCGGCAGTTATCCTCCAGCGTTCGGACCTGTCTGGCCGCAATGGGGTCGCGGATGGGCAGCCCGCGGTTCGTGGTCGGGATATTGTGGTCCATGGTTGCAAAGGTAAGATCCGGCCGCCGAACCTTCCTTTCCGCCAGGCGAAGTCCCTCGAACGCCTGCGGGGAGGTCACTTCGTGCACCAGGTGGCGGTCGATGTAGAGGGTGGAGGGTTGGCCCGGCTCTTCCCGAACCAGGTGGGCTCTCCAGATCTTTTCGAACAGGGTCTGTGGCTTCATATTTGAGGAACCCCTCAGTGAATTTCCCGAAGACGATTATAACCGCTACGGCAGCAGCTAATCGGACCGGATGAAGTGTCCGGATCGGCCACCAGACTTTTCCATGAGACGGATCTTACCGATTTCCATGGTGCGGTCAATGGCCTTGCACATATCGTAAATGGTCAGCGCCGCCGCGGACACCGCAACCAGGGCTTCCATCTCGACCCCGGTCCTCCCTTCGGCCAGGGTGGTCGCTTCGATCTCCACCTCTGCGTCGGAAAGGGTGAATTCCACCTGGACGTGGCTCAGCATCAGGGAATGGCACAACGGGATCCACTGACCGGTGTTCTTGGCGGCCATGATGCCCGCCAGCCGCGCGGCCTCCAGGACATTGCCCTTGGCCAGCCGGTTGTTGCGGATCTGGGCGATGGTTTCGGCAGACGCACTGACCTGGCCCCGGGCGCGGGCTCTCCGTTGAGTGACGGGCTTGGAGGACACGTCCACCATTTGCAGTCTGCCTGAATCGTCGAGGTGAGAAAACTGGCTCATGCTAAAGCTCCTCCCGGAAATAGCACGACCGAACCACGGTCCGGGATTCAAAATTCACAGTCGGACAATCCGGTCAGGGGCTCGAAGAGCAGGGCGTCGGATTCCTGTCCCTCCGACAGCTCTCTGCATTCCAAGGGAACCACCACCAATCCGTTGGCATCGGCCAGGCTGAAGATGTCCGCTGACCCCTTCCAGGACACCGGTCGTATCCGGATGTCGCCCGATTCGAGGGTGACGCTTGCCGGCAGCAAGGCCGTGCGGCCCGATTTCTCCAGAATTTTCTCTTGAAGCCGGCCCCTCACTACCGTCAAGGCTCCGGCCGGCAACCCTTGCAGGACCTGGAGGGCTGGAGCCACGAACAGCTCGAAGGCCACAAAAGTGGAAACGGGATTGCCGGGAAGACCGAAAACAAACTGCCGTCCCCGCCTTGCAAAAACCGTGGGTTTGCCCGGACGCATGCTCACCGCTTCGAACTGGATCTGAATGCCGAGTTCCTCGAACACGTCCTCGACCAGATCGTACTTCCCCGCCGAAACGCCCCCGCTCACCAGCAGAACATCGCTCTGCAAGCCCAGGCGGATTTGCCGTCGGAGCTGGTCCAGGCTATCTCCGGCGGTGGCCAGGACCCGGGGCGCGCCGCCGTGGCTCACTACCTGGGCGGATAGCGAATAGGCGTTGGAGTTTCGGATCTGTCCCGGACCGGGCTCCTGATCCACCTCGACCAGTTCGTCGCCTGTGGCCAAAATGGCGGCCACCGGCCGCTGGAACACCCGAACCCGGGACTTCCCCACCGCGGCCAAACCTCCCATTTCCAGAACTCCCAGGCGGGTGGAGATTGGCATCAGGAGATCGCCCCGTCTGCGCTCCGAGCCTCTGGGGGCGATGTTGGCTCCCGGAGGGAGCGTTCGAAGAACCGCCACTTCATCCTCTGACAGCCTCTCGGTATGCTCTACCATAATGACGGCATCGGCGCCCTCGGGGGCAGGCGCACCCGTCATGATCTGAATGGCCTCTCCCGACTCCAGGACCCGTGACGGAGCTTCCCCCGCCTTGATCTCACCCACACATCGGAGCCGGGCCGGCACCGGATCGAGATCTCGGGACTTGACGGCATATCCGTCTCGCATGCTGCGATCGAACGGCGGCTGGTCGAGGTCCAGATGTACCGGCTCGGCCAGAACTCGGCCTTGAGAGGCCAGCAATGGCGCCATTTCAGTGGACAGATGGTCGGTCCGGACGGAGCCGCAATGGTCCAGAACGATTTCCCTGGCAGCCTTGACGGTCAGCATTGGAGAGGTCCCGAGACAACAGTTGAATAAGGCCGGCCCGGCGCGCCGGCCGCGATGGAAGCGGTGGCGCAGCATGGGTCGGATTCCAAGGGAGCGATCTGGCCATTCCCTGGCAAAACCGCCGTTCCCGCAATCCGCGCTCCTATGATACAGGGCTGCCGCTGTCTGCCGGAATCAATTCTTGTGCACTTGGCGACGGTTTCAAGATCGGGTATGCTTCAATGTCCAAACCCGCGCGGCCGCGGGGTTGGGACGCCATTTCCCGGAAACTTCGGGGGAGCCATTTGACCGACAGCGCTTCCAACCGCAGTTCCCTGCAACTCGCCATGGGAAGACTCAGGCCGTTTTGGGTCAGGAATTGGGTCTTTTATTCCCAAGCCTTGTCCAACTTCGGCACCGTGGGAGCCATCGCCCCAAGCTCACTGCTTCTTGCCAAGGCGGTTGTCCAACCGCTTCAAGACCGCCCGGAGCGTCCCATTTCAGTCCTGGAAGTGGGAGCGGGCACCGGGGTTGTTACCGCTCAGATCCTCAAAGGTCTCGGCCGGGGGGACCGGCTGGATGTTTACGAGCTGAACCCCAGGTTTTGCGGGTATTTGAGCCGCTTTCTCCGGAAGCAGGACCTCCACTCCCGGGGAGTCCGATGCAAGCTCCACAACGCCGACGTTCGTGAATTGAATCAGGCACAGCCCTATGATTTCATTTTCTGCGGAGTTCCCTTCAACAGTTTCGATGTGCGAACCGTCGATGAAATCCTGGACGTCCTGATGAACCACTTGACCGACTCCGGCGTGTTGGCTTACTTCGAGTACTCCTTGTCCCACCGCGTCAGGAGCCGTTTTCTCAAGCCGCCGGCGCGCGACCGACTCCAAAAAGTCAACCTGAGAATCCGCGGGTTTACCCAAAAACACCAGTTCGCCCATCGCAAGGTGTGGTGGAATCTCCCGCCGGCCAATGCCCGCTATTGTCGAAAGGATCCCGCGGTCAGCAGCCTGCCGCAGGCATCCCAGGATCAGCCCACGGCGCGGCTCAAGCCGTTTCCTCCCCTAGCAGAGCGTTGATGAAAATCCAGCGAAACCGAGGAAAGACATCATGAGGTCTCCCAGTAAATTCTCCCGCTCTTCCAAACCCTTTGCCCTGTTTCTGGCCGGTGTCGTCTTCTACGCCCTGGTCCTGTGGATAGGGCTCGCCGCCGCCGCGGCGACGGCCCCGATGGAGCCGGAAGACTCCAGCCTGCCCGAGGGAATGGAGCGGGTGACTTCAGTCGAGGGGATCACCGAATACCGCCTCGACAACGGACTGCGGGTGCTGCTCTTCCCCGACCCCTCCAAACCCACCATTACCGTGAATATCACCTACTTGGTGGGATCGCTGCACGAGAGTTACGGCGAGACCGGGATGGCCCACCTGCTGGAGCACCTGGTCTTCAAAGGAACGCCGAAACACCCCAACATCCCCCAGGAGTTGACCGAGCACGGGGCCCGACCCAACGGCACCACCTGGTTCGACCGGACCAACTATTTCGAGACCTTCAGGGCCACCGACGAGAATCTGGAGTGGGCCCTGGATCTGGAAGCCGACCGGATGATCAATTCGTTCATCGCCAAGAAAGACCTGGACAGCGAAATGACGGTGGTGCGCAACGAGTTTGAGCGCGGGGAGAACAATCCCTTTCGCATCCTGATGCAGCGCACCCTGGCCTCTGCATTTCTCTGGCACAACTACGGAAAGTCCACCATCGGCGCCCGCTCCGACATCGAGAACGTCTCCATTGACCGATTGAAAGCTTTCTATCGCAAGCACTACCAGCCCGACAATGCCGTCCTGCTGGTGGCCGGAAAGTTCGAGGAGGCGCGCACTCTGGCCTTGATTGCCAAGAAATTCGGGCCCATTCCCCGACCCACCCGACAACTGCAGAAACCCTATACTTCCGAGCCCACCCAGGACGGCGAACGCACGGTAACGCTGCGACGGGTGGGAGACGTGAAGATGCTGATGGCCGCCTACCACATTCCGGCGGGATCCCACCCCGACTTTGCCGCCCTGGACCTCCTGACCCACATCCTGGCCGATACGCCATCCGGCCGCTTGCACAAGACGCTGGTCGAAACCAAGAAGGCCAGCCGAATCTACGGCTACAACTTTCAACTGCATGATCCGGGAGTTGTCATGATGGGCGCCGAAGTGCGCCAGGAGGATTCGCTGGAGGACACCCGCGCCGCCTTCCTGAAGACCATCGACGAGATCATGAAGGAGCCTCCAACCTCGAAGGAGGTCGAGCGGGCGCGGACGCAGTTGCTCAAGAACATCGACCTGGCTCTCAACGATGTGAATCGAGTGGGATTAAGCCTGAGCGAATGGGTGGCCATGGGAGACTGGCGCCTCTTTTTCCTCCATCGGGATCGCATTCGAAAGGCAACCCCCGAAGACGTGCACCAGGCGGCGGGCGCTTATCTGAAATCTTCCAACCGAACCCTGGGACTATTCATCCCCACCGAGGATCCGGACAGAGCCGAAGTCCCCCAACGCCCCGATGTGGCGGCCATGCTCAAGGACTATCGTGGGGACACCGCCGTTGCCGCCGGCGAGGCCTTCGATCCATCGCCCGGCAACATCGAGTCTCGAGTGCAGCGAATGACCATCGGGTCCAACCTGAAACTGGCGCTGCTCCCCAAGAAAACGCGCGGCAGCACGGTGGTCGCCAACCTAAGGCTTCACTTCGGCGACGAGAAAAGCCTGATGCACAAGAGCACCATCGCGGGATTGACCGGATCGATGCTCATGCGAGGCACCACCAGCCGGACCAGGCAGGAGATCCAGGATGAATTGGACCGCCTCAAGGCGACGGGCCGGGTCTCGGGAGGGGCGACCGGCGCCTCCGCATCCGTGGAGACGATCAAGGAAAATCTTCCCGAAGTCCTGCGGCTGATCGGGGAGTTACTACGTCAACCTTCCTTCCCGTTGGGCGAGTTCGACACGCTCAAGGAGGAACGACTGGCCTCCATCGAGCAGCAGATGAGCAATCCGCAGGCCATCGCCGCAAGCACCTTCTCGCGTCACGGCAACTCCTATCCCAAGGGGCACGTCCACTACTCCCCCACCTTTGACGAGCAAATCGCATCCATCAAGACTACGACCCTGGAGGACCTGAAGGGCTTCCACAAGACCTTTTACGGTGCTTCCCATGGCGAAGTGGCCCTGTCGGGAGATTTCGAGCCGGAAGGCATCGTCGAAGTCCTGAAACAAATCTTTCCCGATTGGAACAGCCCCAGTGGTTACAAGAGGGTTGAAAACCCCTATCAGGAGATTCCCCCGGCCAACCGCTCGGTAGAAACACCCGACAAGGCCAACGCGGTATTCATCGCAGGACTGCCGCTTGCCGTCAGCGATAGCCACGCAGACTTTCCGGCCCTGGTGCTGGGCAACTACATGCTGGGCGGCGGATTCCTCAATTCGCGCCTGGCGGTGCGCATTCGCCAGAAAGAGGGGCTCAGCTACGGGGTACGCGCCTATCTGGAAGCAAGAGCCAAGGACGAGCACGGCTCCTTTACCACCTGGGCCATTGCGGCGCCGCAAAATATCGAGAAAGTGGAATCGGCCTTCCGGGAGGAGGTTGAGCGCGCCCTCAAGGACGGTTTCACCGCGGAGGAAATCGCGGCAGCCAAGTCGGGCTACCTGCAGTCCCGGCAGGTAAGCCGATCTCAGGACAGCCGCCTGGCGGGCACCATGGCCAGCCGCCTATTTGAGGGCCGAACGCTGGCCTGGGATGAGGCATTCGAAAAAAAGATCGAATCCCTCAGCGGAGAACAGATCGTATCCGCCCTCAGACGCCACCTGGACCCTGCCAAGATGACGATCGTCAAGGCAGGCGACTTTGCCGCGGCCGACAAGCAGTAGGGCTCCTTGTCCAGGCCGGGGGGAGGCCGTCGGGGGTTTTCGGCGATCATCCGGGAGGTGGCGACATGCAATGCTGGAAATGCGGTACGACCATTGATCTCGATCCTCGTAGCAGGATCTCGAGAAACGACAGTTGCGGCCATTGTCACAGCGACCTGCACGTCTGCAGGAACTGCAGATTCCACGACCCAACGGTCCACAATCAGTGCCGGGAGACCCAGGCCGAGTGGGTGAGTGACAGGGAGCGGGCCAACTTCTGCGATTACTTTGCACCCTCCCGAACAAGAGCGGGCGCCTCCCCCGGAAACGCCGCTCCGGACGCCAGGTCGGCCTTTGACAGCCTGTTCAAGAATTGACCCGCATATTTGAAACAACGCCCGACGCCGCGGATCGCGAAACCGGTTCAAAGCCAACCATGAGTAGATGGTTTATCTACTCCCATATGATCCGCACCGCAATGGCAAGGGCCTGGCAAGACTCGTACTGGGCGCCAGACAATGGAATGCCCCACGGCAATGACCGCGGTTAGTTCAACAGGGCGAAAGAATCGCCGGGCATGCGTATTGATCAGTGGCGGCCTGGACAGTTGCGTTCTGTTGGCCCATCTCGCCGAGCAAGGCTGGGAACCGGCTCCTCTCTATGTCCAGGCCGGTCTGGTCTGGGAAAGCGTCGAGTTGCTATGGATCCGGAGGTTTCTGGCCCGCCTCAACCACTCCGGGCTCGAACCCCTCAAGCAGGTCAGCCTTCCGGTCGAGGACACCTACCAGTCCCACTGGAGCACCACAGGCCAAGCTGTTCCGGGAGTTCATTCCGAGGACAGCGCTGTCTATCTTCCTGGTCGAAACCTCCTTCTCCTATCCAAGGCCGCAGTCTATTGCGCCCTTAACCGGATCGGCGTCATCGCTTTGGGGCTGTTGAAGGGAAACCCCTTCCCCGACGCCACCCCGACCTTTCTTCGCGGCTTCGAGCATGTGGCCGCCGGCGCTCTTTCCCATCCATTGGAGATCGTGACCCCGTTCAGCAAACTCTCGAAGGCAGAGGTGATCGATCTGGGCAAACAGCTTCCCCTGGAGTTGACCTTCTCCTGCATCCGTCCCGTCGGGGAAATACACTGCGGCGGCTGCAACAAGTGCGCCGAGCGACGGCGCTCCTTCGCCAAGGCGGGGGTAAAGGACCGAACCGACTACCACCGGCTGCCCGGATTGGAACTCCAACCGGCCTCCTCCGTGGCCAATCATGCGGAATGAAACCGACCCATTCGCTCAGGTGCCCTTGCCCAGCAACACGATGGGAATGGTTTTCAAGGCGATCTTGACGTCCAGCAGCAAGGACCAGTTGTCGATATACTGCAGGTCCAACTTCATCCACTCCTCGAAATCGATCTCGTTCCTGCCGCGAACCTGCCACAAGCAGGTGAGCCCCGGCTTCATCCGAAGCCTTCGACGCTGCCAGCGCTGGTAGTTTTCCACCTCTCTCGGAAGCGGTGGCCGCGGCCCCACGAAGGACATGTCTCCCTTCAGGATGTTGATGATCTGGGGCAGCTCATCCAGGCTGAACTTACGCAGCCATCGACCCACCGTAGTGCAGCGGGGATCGTTGCCGATCTTGAAGACCGGACCCGACATTTCGTTGAGATGTTGAAGTCCGCTTTGAGCCGCTTCGGCGTTTTCGACCATGGATCGGAACTTGTAGAAGACGAACTCTCTTCCACCCAGCCCACACCGAACCTGTTTGAAGATAACCGGCCCCTTGGAGGTGGTCTTGATCAGCAGCGCGATCAAGCCGAACAGCGGTGCGGTCAGCATCAACAGAGCACAGGCCAGCCCCAGGTCGATGCCGTTCTTGACCAGAAGCAAGTAGTCGTTTTGGGGCGTGGTTGTGAAAGTCAGCAGCGGCAGATCCTGCAGGGCTTCCAGGTACACCTTGGAGGTCACGTGGGGGAAGAAGCTGAGCATGACTCGGGTCTTGACGCCTTCTTCCTCGCACAGGAGAAAGATCTCCTCCAGCCCTGCCAGGGCATCCTTGGACACCACGAAAATGACTTCATCGACGGTGTGCCTCTTGATGGCTTCACCGAATTGGGAGAGTGGAATGCTGGGATAACTGCCCAGCCGAGAATCGGGCAAAGCATCGGTCGATTCCGGCACGATGCCGACCAGGTGATAGCCCCAGGTCTCAGCCTCCTCGAGCACGGCTGCGACCCGAGCTGCGCGGTCACCGCTGCCGACGATCAGAAGATTACGGTCACCCGCCACCAGCCGGCCGAACCGGCTGATCCCCCTGGCGGCATAAATTCGGAAGGCCAGCAGGAAAAGGAAGTTGACCAGGACGAAGATCAGGATGAAGGGCCGGCTGATGAAATGGTACTTCAGCACGAAGATGGCGGCGCTGATGAGGACGCCGCCCACAAAGACCAGCAGAGCCGTTTCCTTGACCACCCCTAGACGATCCTCGCCCGAAGCGGCCTGCTGGTTGCGGAGCAGCAGGGACAACCCGTTCCACAGCAGAACCACCACCAACAGCAGGCCCAGGTAGTCGCGAAAGGGAAACAGTTCGCCGAAATAGGCCAGGGGCAGGGAGTCTCGAATCCCATAGGCCAGCAGAAATGAGACCACTGTGACTGCCGTCTCCACCAGGGCGTAAACCAGCCGGGCGATGCGATACTTCCGCTGCATCATGAGTCATCGCCTCCGAACGTCCTGGCGAGGAGTGCAGTTCAACGCACGACGATTGCCGGGTGGCCGGATCCGGCCACCCGCCCGATCACGGCTGCTCTCGGGTAGTTTTGTCGCAGTTGGGCCAACAGCGGCTCCACTCTTTGCCGGGGAACCGACATCAGCATGCCGCCTGCCGTCTGGGGATCGAAAAGCAGGCTTATGAGATCGGAGTCCACCCCCTCCCGGAAGGCAACCCCCGAACCCACAAATTCCCGGTTGGATTTGTCGCCGCTGGTCAGCATCTTTTGCCCTGCCAGTTCCATTGCCCCGTCCAGCAGCGGAACGCTTGCCGAATCGATCTCAAGGCTCGCCCGGCTGGACTGCGCCATCTCCCAAAGATGCCCCAGCAACCCGAAGCCGGTGATATCGGTCGCGCAACGGACGTGAAAGTCGCCCATCGCTCGCGCTGCCGCCTCTCCCGGCATCAACATGGTTTCCACCGCGGCCGCGGCAACCGAAGACTCTGCGGTTTGAAATTTTATCCCGGTTGAGATTACGCCGGTGCCAATGGGCTTTGTCAAAACCAGGAGTTCGCCGGGGCCGGCGGCCGCGTTGGTAGCCACCTGGTCCGGATGGATGATGCCGGTCACGGCGTAGCCGAACATGATCTGTCGGTTGTCCACGCTGTGGCCACCCAGCAGAGTCACTTTGTGTTGGGACAGGACCTCCAGTCCTCCCCGCATCACCTCCGACAAGATGGCCCAGTCCACGCCCTTCTTGGGAAAACAGGTTACCGAAAGAGCGGTGACCGGTGTCCCGGCCATGGCCCAGACGTCGCTGAGAGAGTTCAGGGCGGCAATACGCCCGAAGTCGAAGGGATCGTCGACGATCGGGGTAAAGAAATCCAGCGTCTGCACCAGGGCCAGATCGTCCTGGAGACGAAATACTCCGGCGTCATCGGCGGTGTCGAAGCCCACCAGGAGATTGGGATTACGGGGTTGTCGGGGTAGCCCACTCAACACTTGAATGAGCGCCTGTGGGGCGAGCTTGGAGGCTCAACCCGCACAGGAGACCATTTCTGTGAGTCGCTTGCGCATTTGCGTCTCCGGTTCCGGTGAAAACATCAAAGCCGTCCTATTATGCCACGCATCGGCCCTGCGTTTGCGCGCACGGGGAAAAGAGCTATCCACGAAGGGCCACTAAGAACAACCAAGGGCCACGAAGGGGATGGAGAAAACTCAAGAGGGCTCCGCCCAAGCTCGGGAAGGCGTTTTGCGCGGGCGGAGCGTCCGCGCTCCCAGAGTCACTCCGCCCTTGAGGAAGAGTCGCAGAAGCCGTTTCCGGAACGACGCTACACACGCGCCCTTGATCTCCACTCACGGGACGCCGAGTTTGCCCCCCTCCGGCTCGACTGCGGGCTCCGCCTTTTGGTAGTCACTCACGGGACGCCGAGCTTGCCCCCCTCCGGCTCGACAGCGGGCTCCGCCCTCTCGCCGACTCCCCCTCAAGGGGGGAGTGATACTTGAAGCCTGTAGAGGGCTTATTGCCTGATTGCTGGGCAGGATGTAAACCATGTTCCCGGTCTACCGCATAAACTCCGTTCCCTCTTCATAGCACGGATATCACTCCCCCCTTGAGGGGGAGTCGCAGAAGTCGAGCCGAATGGCGAAGGCTGATGCGCAGGGGGGTTCGCACAAGGCGAGCCAAAGGCGAGATCTTGTGCGCCGTAGCGGTAACCGCCGGCGTGCGTCGGTTGCGGTGGGCGAGTCGCAGAAGCCGAGCCGAATGGCGAAGGCTGATGCGCAGGGGGGTGTACGCCAAGCTGTCGAACCCGGTTGTGGGTCGGGCTATTCAGGAAGGGAGCAGGATTGTTCCCCGGGAGGGGTCAGTAAGGAAAAATTCTAGTTGTCGATGGCTTGGGCGTCCAGCCGGTCCAGGATTAATCGGCCCATCTCTCGGGTGCCCACCGAGCGGCCGCCGGCTGCCATCAGGTCGGCGGTTCGGTATCCCTCGTCCAGCACCGAGGCGATAGCCTTTTCGATGGCAGTGGCTTCCCGCTCCAAACCGAAGGAATACTTGAACATCATGGCTGTGGAGGCAATCATGGCGATGGGATTGGCCAGGTCCTTGCCGGCAATGTCGGGAGCCGTGCCGTGGACGGGTTCGTAGAGTCCGCTGCGGCCGCCCAGACTGGCCGAAGGCAACATTCCGATGGAGCCGGTCAGCATGGAGGCTTCATCGCTCAGGATGTCCCCGAACATGTTGGTGGTGACGATGACATCGAACTGTCCGGGGTCGGCAATCAACTGCATGGCGCAGTTATCGACCAGCATGTGGCTGAGTGAAACGTCGGAGAAGCTCCTGCCCACCTCCGCAACCACCCGCCGCCACAGCTGCGACGATTCCAGGACGTTGGCCTTGTCGACGGAAGTCACCCGCCCATTTCTCTTTCGGGCCGCCTCGAATGCAACCCTGGCGATCCGCTCGATCTCGGAAGTCCGATAGATCAGGGTATTGATTCCCACCTCCTGACCATTGCTCTTGGAGATGCCGCGGGGCTGACCGAAATAGATGCCGCCGGTCAGTTCTCGCACGATCAAGAGATCGACCCCCTTGACAATCTCGGGTTTCAGGCTGGAGGCCCCTGCCAGCGTGGGGTAGACATGGGCCGGCCTGAGGTTGGCAAAGAGGCCCAAGCCGGCGCGTAGTCCCAGAATTCCCTTTTCCGGCTTGAGCTCGGGAGGGTTGTCATCCCACTGGGGACCTCCCACGGCTCCCAGAAGGACGGCATGGCTCTGCTTGCAAAGGTCCAGGGTGGATTCGGGCAAAGGGACGCCGGTGGCATCCAGGGCGCCGCCCCCGGCCAGGGCTTCTTCCGTCCGGATGCGATGGCCGTACCCGGCCGCGATCTTGTCGATCACCCGCAAGGCCTGAGCCATGACCTCTTTCCCGATTCCGTCACCCGGGATCACCGCGACCCGCTTCTCACCCTTCGATTCCATGGATTGTCCTTGCTGGCAGCCCTTCGAAAAGTCTCAGGCCTGGGGGACTGGAAGTGTTGGCTTGGCCTCCCGCCGGGCAGCTGCCGACTCCCTGGCGTGGATGGTCTTGTTGACGGCGTTGAGATAGGCGCGCGCGCTGGCGTCCACCAGGTCGGAGCTGGCTGCCTTGCCGCTGAAGGTCTTGCCCTCGAAATCCACGTGAATGAACACTTCTCCCACGGCATCCTTACCTTTGCTCACGGACCGTACCGAATAGTCCAGCAGGCGTCCGGGTACGCCGGTGATTCGATCGATGGTCCTGTAGATAGCCTCGATGGGCCCGTCGCCCAATGCCGTGTCAACGAAGAACTCGCCGTCTCTGCTCAATCTGACGGTTGCCGAAGCCAGCACCTGATTGCCACCCGTGGCGTGGACATACTTCAGGTGGTAGCGCTCGGGAATCATTCGAATGCCATCGTGAATGATGGCCAACAAATCCTCGTCATAGATGTTCTTCTTCTTGTCCGCCAGCTTGGTAAACAGCATGTAGGCTCGGTCCAACTCCTTCTTGTCCAAAGGATAGCCGAGGTCCAGGTAGCGCTTGGATAACGCATGCCGTCCCGAGTGCTTTCCAAGCACCAAGTCGCTGGTCGGAACCCCGACGGACTGAGGAGTCATGATCTCGTATGTCAAGGCCTGCTTGAGTACTCCATCCTGATGGATTCCCGCCTCGTGGGCGAAGGCATTCTTGCCCACCACCGCCTTGTTGGCCTGGACCATCATTCCCGTCAGGTTGGAGAGCAGGTGGCTGGTCTTGTATATCTCCTCCGCCTGAATTCCGGTGCAGAAACCGAGGTGCTCCCGGCGTACTCGAAGGGCCATCACGATCTCCTCCAGGGAGGCGTTGCCGGCCCTTTCGCCAATTCCGTTGACGGTGCATTCCACCTGGCGGGCTCCGGCTCGAATGGCGGCCAGAGAGTTGGCCACGGCCAAACCCAGGTCGTTGTGGCAATGGCAGCTCAGGCGCGCCCTGCCGATATTGGGGACCTTTTCCCGCAAAACAGCGAAGATGCGCCCGAATTCCTCCGGAACGCAATACCCCACCGTATCGGGGATGTTGATGATGGTCGCCCCCTCGGCGATTGCCGCCTCCACAACCTGGCAGAGATAGTCCAGGTCGCTGCGCCCGGCGTCCTCGGCGGAGAACTCCACCTCGTCGCACAGAGACCTGGCCAACCGGACCGCCTTCACCGTGTTTTCCAGAACTTGATCGCGGGAACGTTTGAGCTTGAACTTCAGATGGATATCGGAGGTAGCGATGAAGGTGTGGATTCGCGGCTTGGCGGCAATGTCCAGAGCCTCCCAACACCGACGGATGTCTTTTTCCATGGCCCTGGCCAGCCCGGCCACCGTCACCGAACGGATCTCCCTGGCGACCTGGCGCACCGATTCAAAATCGCCGTCAGAGGCGATGGGAAAGCCGGCTTCCATGACATCCACCCGGAGGGATTCCAACTGATGGGCCAGCTTCAGCTTCTCCTCCAGGTTCATGCTGCAACCGGGAGACTGTTCCCCGTCCCTCAAGGTCGTGTCGAAGATATGAATGGTGTCTTCCATCGATTTCCCCCTGGTCCTGCTCACCTGCGGAAGCCCCAAGCCGCGAGCTCCGCTCAAAGGGTTCAGGCCGTAACCTAAACGGACCCGTTACCACATAGTTTGAGCTCAGCCGCCAGAACATTCAAGAAAAAGGACACGTCGGTCACAATTCCGATGGCCTGCTTGCTTCCCCGATTGCCCAGCTTCAGCGGCGTGGCCTCGTTGATATCCACGCATACGGTCTTGACGCTGCTCTTCAAAACGTTGCCTACGGCGATGCTGTGCAAGGTCGAGGCCAGCATCAGCACCACCGCTACGCCCTCCAGGGCATCGATGTACTGGCGTTGCGCCACCACGCAATCCGTAACCACGTCCACCAGGGGGCCGTCGTCGCGAATGGACCCGGCCAGGACCGTGCGAATGCCCAGCTTAACGCACTCGTACATCAGGCCCGAGGTCAGAACTCCCTGCTCAACCGCACTCTGGATGCCGCCTGCCCGATTGATCTCGTTGATGGCCCAGATGTGGTTGCGGTGCCCGCCGTCCACGGCCTTACCGCTCTCCTGGTGAATTCCCAGCGAGGTGTTCAAAAAGGCTTTTTCGATATCGTGAGCGGCAAAGGCGTTGCCGGTCAGCACCACGTCCACGTAGCCCATCCGGATCACTTCCTTCAAGTAGCCGTCCGCGCCCGAATGGATCACCGCCGGACCCGGAACAATGGCGATCCGGTCTCCCGCTTTCTTGGCCGCGTCGATCTCCTTGGCAATCTGGGCGATCAGAATTCCCTTGTTGATTTCGGCGCTGGCGTCGTTGGACATGAAATCGAACACCGAGTACTCACGGCTTCGCTCCTGCGGCTTGACTCGAATCCCCTGGCGTCCGGTGACGATGCGGTCTCCCGCCTTCACCCCACTGATCTTCTTGGTAATGGCCTCCTCGCCCGTCCAGACGATGACGGCATCCATCTTCTGGTTGACGACCGGCTGCCATTCTCCCCGGATCTTGATGAAGGTGTCGAAATTGGTGGTGGAATAGAATTCGCGGGGCAGGATGCCGTCCTGGTCGGCCGGGATCAGTCGGCAATCCTCGCGGTCGATGATGGCGCCGAAATTCTCCAGGGCAGCCAGGATGTCCTGCAGCTGCGGTTGACTCCCGGCCTTGACCATGAGCCAGGCGCGAGAAGGCTCGTGGTTGTTCTTTCCGATCTCGAACCGCAGGACCTCGAACTGACCCTCCATTTCGACGATCTTGTCGAAGGCGTACTTGAGTATCCCCGAATCGATCAGGTGGCCTTCAATCTCGATTTCTTCCTGGAACTGAACCATGAGCCGCCTCAGCCGCCGGACTGCTTCATCCAGCTCATCATGTCCCTCAACCCCTTGCCCACCTGCTCGATGGGATGTTCGGCCTCCCGGCGCCGATTGGCGTTCATGGAAGCCCGCCCGGACTGGTTCTCAAGGATGAATTCCCTGGCAAAATTGCCGTTGCAGACATTTTCCAGGATGTCCTGCATGGAATCCCGCACCGCCTGGTTGACGATCTGCGGCCCCCGGGTATAGTCGCCGTACTCGGCGGTGTCGCTGATGGAATAGCGCATGTAGGACAAGCCGCCTTGATACATGAGGTCCACGATTAACTTCATCTCGTGAAGACATTCAAAATAAGCCACTTCCGGTTGGTATCCAGCCTTGATGAGAGTCTCGAATCCGGCCTTGACCAAGGCGGAAGTCCCGCCGCAGAGGACGGCCTGCTCACCGAATAGATCGGTCTCGGTCTCCTCCTTGAAGGTGGTCTCGATCACTCCGGCCCGGGCGGCGCCGATTCCCTTGGCATAGGCCAGCGCCACGTCCAGGGCATGGTTGGAAGCGTCTTGCTCGATGGCAACCAGGGCGGGGACGCCCGCTCCCTCCTGGTAGACCTGGCGGACCATGTGCCCGGGGCTCTTGGGAGCGATCATGGAGACATCCACCTCCGGCGGCGGCACGACCTGGCTGAAGTGAATGTTGAATCCGTGGCTGAACATCAGGGTCTTGCCGGCCGACAGGTGCGGCTTGATGGAGGCTTCGAACACCGCCCGCTGCGTCTGGTCGGGAACCAGGATCATGATCACCTGGGATTGGGCCGACGCCTCATCCACTGTCGCGACCTGGAGGCCTTCGCCCTCGGCCTTGGACCAGGAGCGGCTCCCCTCATAGAGCCCCACCACCACTTCCAGACCGCTGTCTCTGAGATTCAGGGCATGGGCATGTCCTTGACTGCCGTAGCCGATGATGGCAATTTTCTTTTCCTTCAGGTGAGCCAGATCTGCATCTTCATCGTGATAAACTTTCGCCATTGACGCGTCCTCGCTTGGATATGGATTCGGTCCGGCAACAGGTTCGCGGGTTCTCGATTCCCTGAACGGGGCAACTCCCATCCCGGCCCATGGATGCTGCCCATGTTACACCAAGGCATCGCCTGCCTTCAAAAAACTCGGTAGTGTCTCGGTAAGTCCGGGGTCAGGGTAGCGATGGGAGAATCGCATGGACTTCCGGGGCGCCATTCCGGCGGTGATTGGATTCCTCATCGTTTGTTACTACGAGGCCCTATTGGTGGAACTGATCCCATGGGTCTGGCACTAATTGATGGATCAGAAAGACCCGAAGCCCGAGAAAATCAACTGACCAGGCAGGTGCCACCTTGCAACCCTTCACGCTCTCTCTGCTGGCCACTCTCCCCATCGTTGCGGTAGCCCTGCTGCTGGTGCTGCTGCGGTGGCCCGCCCGGCGAGCCATGCCCATCGCCTACCTGGTAACCGCCGCGCTGGGGCTGTTGGTGTGGCAGGTACCGGCGCGACAGTTGGCCGCGGCCACCATCAACGGCCTGGTGGTTGCCGCCACCCTGCTCTACATCATCTTCGGAGCCATCCTGCTGCTCAACACGCTGAGGCGGAGCGGGGCCATTCAGGCCATCCGGAGCGGCTTCACCAACGTGACCCCCGATCGACGGATTCAGGTGGTGATTATCGCCTGGTTGTTCGGCACCTTCATCGAAGGCGCGGCCGGCTTCGGAACACCGGCAGCCATCGCCGTCCCCCTGCTGGTCGGACTGGGATTTCCGGCCATGGGCGCGGTCATGGCGGGAATGATCATTCAGAGCACGCCCGTCTCTTTCGGGGCCGTGGGAACCCCCATCCTGATCGGGGTCAACAGCGGGCTGGCCGCCGATGCCTCCATTCAGGCCTTCGCCCTCCAGGCCGGATTCGCCGATTGGAACGGATTTCTCTCCGAAATCGGCTTCCGGGTAGCGCTGTTGCACACCGCCGCCGGGACCCTGGTGCCCCTGTTCGTGGTGGCGCTGACGACTCGCTTCTTCGGCAGGAACCGATCCTGGGCGGAGGGTTTGCGGGTATGGCCCTTTGCGCTCATGGCCGCCTTTGCCATGACCCTTCCCTATCTGTTGGTAGCCAGGTTTCTCGGTCCCGAGTTCCCCTCTCTGTTCGGCGGCCTTATGGGCCTGGTTCTGGTGATCCTAGCCGCCAAAAAGGGCATTTTCATGCCTCGACCCGAGGACCGTTGGGATTTCGATGCTCCCGAAAACTGGCCTGGCCACTGGACCGGATCGCTGCAACTCGAGGAGGAGCCACCGGCCGGCTCCATGGGACTGTTGAGAGCCTGGACCCCCTATCTGCTGGTGGGCCTGCTGCTGGTGCTCACGCGCCTGGGATTCCTTCCGTTCCTGGAATGGACCCGGGCCTGGACCCTCTCCTTCCCCAACATCCTGGACACCGCAATCTCGGCCCAAGTACAGCCCCTCTACCTGCCCGGAACCATTTTCCTGGTGGTCTCCGTGCTGACCTGCTGGGCTCACCGCTTGAGCCTCTCCCGATTCCGCGAGGTCTGGATCCAATCGGCCAGGACCACCGCGGCCGCCTCGGTAGCCCTCATCTTCACCGTCCCCATGGTGCAGGTATTCATCAACTCGGATGGAGGCGCTGCCGGCTACGACAAGATGCCGATCGTGCTGGCTGCCGGCGTGGCCGCCCTGGCCCAGACCGCCTGGCCGATCTTCGCCCCGTTCATCGGTGGCCTGGGGGCTTTCGTGGCCGGCAGCAACACCGTCAGCAACATGATGTTCTCCCTGTTCCAGTTTGGAGTGGGGCAGCGCATCGGGGCCGATCCGGTCTGGATGGTGGCCCTGCAAGCGGTAGGCGGGGCCGCCGGCAACATGATCTGCGTGCACAACGTGGTGGCGGCTTCGGCGGTGGCCGGGCTGGTCGGCAAGGAAGGGGCCATCATTCGCCTGACCCTGCTTCCCTTCACCACCTACGCCCTGTTGGCGGGTGCTCTGGGTTATGCGATCGTGTGGCATTCCCGGCAAGGCTGGCTGAATCCGGGAACGTTCATCGTCCTACTGATTGCGGGCGCCGTCGTGTGGCTGATCGCCGCCAGCCGGCGCCGTGCCGGGTAGGGTTACATACCGGCCAGGGCCTGTTCCATCAGGTCCATTCCGGTCACCAGGTTCTCCATGCTGGTGGCAAAGGAGATTCGGACGTGGCCTTCCATGCCGAAGGCTGAACCCGGGACCACGGCCACCCCCGATTGGCGTAGCAGCCAGGTCGAAAACTCCACCGAGTCCGCCACCTCCCTCCCGAAGTAACTGGAAACGTTGGGGAAGGCGTAGAAGGCTCCCCCCGGATTGGCGCAACTCAGTCCGGGCATCCCATTGAGCCGCTCCACCACGTAGCGCCGCCTGCGCTCGTACTCGGCAATCATCTGGGAAACCGATTCCTGGCTGCCGAGGATGGACTCCAGGGCCGCCTTCTGGGAAACCGAGGCCGGGTTGGCGCTATGACTCTGGACGTTGCTGACGCTCCTGGCGACTTCACGGGGAGCCACCAGGTACCCGATGCGCCATCCGGTCATGGCATAGGTCTTGGAAGCGGTGTTGACCACCAGGGAGACGTGCTTGGCGCGGTCGGCATACCGAGCCAGCGAGGTGTGCTTGTTTCCGTCAAAGACAAAAAATTCGTAGCACTCGTCAAAGATGATCATCAGATTCCGGTCCAGGGCCAGGTCCACGATCCGGTCCATCTCCTCGGCCGGAATGACCGCGCCGGTAGGATTATTGGGAGTGTTGACCACCATGGCTCGGGTGCGCGAGGTTACCTTGGCTTCCAGCGCCGATGCCTTGAGAACGAAGTCGTCCTCCTCCCGGGTCATGACCTCGACAGGAACCGCTCCAACCATCTTGAATTGCTCCGGAAAGGTCACCCAGTAGGGGACGGGAAGAAGCACCTCGTCCCCTTCCTCGAAAAGAGCGAAGGCCAGATTGAACAATGTGTGCTTGGCGCCGCAGGAGATCACCACCTCGGGCACGGAGTAGTCGACTCCATACTGGCGGTGGTACTTTTCCACCACGGCTTCCCGCAGATCCTTGATGCCGGGGGCCGAGGTGTAGCGAGTAAAGTTCTCATCGATGGCCCGGTGACCTACGCCCTTGATGTTGTCGGGTGTGTTGAAGTCCGGCTCACCGATGCTGAAGTCGACCACGCTGCGACCCTCGGAGCGCAGGCGGTTGGCCTCTTCCGATACCGCCATGGTCGGCGAGGGCGAAAGGCGTCCGACCCGTTTGGCTAGTTTCATCGTTTCTCCCCGCGTCAATTCCAGTCATTTCAGGCTTCCAGCCGGGCTTCAGGCGGCCCCGGAGGAAGCAGAGTATATTGAGTTCCCAAAGTAAAGTAAAACCGTTCCGGCACCCGTCCCGTCAAGGCCCCAACACCCATTTGGGGGGGATGGCGAAGCGTCGGACGCCTACGCAAACCACGCCTACCTCCATGTGCTGTCGCCGCCTACGCGGCTCGACACTTACGCAACGCAATCCATGGGCTTACGCCCACGGCTACCTGCTGTCGCCGCTTTGCGGCTTACTGGAACCCCGCGCTGGGGTGGGGGTAATATAATGGAAAATCTTATCCCCCGGCAGCGTTGTGGGTAAGGGAAGAGATCGGTGTGGGTGTGGTCGGGGATGACGCGCCCGCTTGGATGTCCCGCGAGATCAAGGCCATCTGCGCACCCATCATGGCAGGGGCAGCCGGTGCTTTTCGAGTTCGCAGCGCCGGCTCAGCGCCGTTCGCTTAAGCGCCGGCGGGCGCCGTCACGCGACCGCGCTGAGACCATTCTTCGCCACCAGCGTCAGCAGCTTCAACGACGCGCCCCGTGGCCTCTTCTCGCCACGTTCCCATTGGCTCACCAGGCCCGTGGTCACGTTGAGGTAGCGCGCGAACACCGCCTGACTCGCGTGCTCGCGAAGCCGAAGCTCGCGAATTTCCTGCGGCCTCATCTCCTCGACCGGTGTGAGACACATCTCGTCGAACGCTCTCATGGTCCGCTTTTTCATGACCCCCGCCTCGGTCAAACCAAGGGCCGTCTCGTGCGCAGCCGCCAAGGCCTCACTCTTGTAGCGCTTCGTCATCGCATGTCACCTCGACGAGCGCAAACCGAGCCTCGACAACGCATGACATCATGCCGATTCTATAACACCAAGTGAGGCAGTTGTCAATCCGTCCCGACATCCGTCCCGACGGTCTCCGCCGTTTTCGAGCCCTGTCGACACCCACCCCGGTCAACCGCCGTCCCGGCCGGAGTGGGTGTTGGCCCGGGCGTACCACTTCCACTGCCTCAGGATTCCCCGCAGAATTCGGATGTCGCGGTCATCCAGTGCAGCCCGCGCCAGCATTTGACGCAAGGTCATCATGATTTCCCGGGGATTCTGTTTCTTGAGGAACTGCATCTCCTTCAGGCATCCCTCCAGATCTTGCGAAAAGGCCTCGATTTGACCCAGCTCCGCCAGCTCCCGGCCCTCTTTGGACGGGGACTCACACAATCCCTGCGAAAGCTCGTAGGCCAGGATGGCCACGGCATGGGCCAGATTGAGAGAGGGGAACCCGGGGTCGGTCGGAATCTTCACCTGCCAGTGGCAATGCTGCAGGTGTTCATTGGTCAGGCCCGTTCGTTCCGGCCCGAAGACGATGGCAACCTCGTGGCCGGGGGCCAGCCGCTTCAGCTCGGCTGCCATCTCCCGGGGCCTCAGCGACCGTTCGAACCATCTCGCCGGTCGGGAGCCGGTGGCCACACTCAGGTGAAAGGACTTCAGGGCCGAGTCCAGCCCATTGGTCCGCACGGCCGTTTCCAGCAAGTCGTGGGCGCCGCGGGCCCGCTGCCGCGCCTCCTCGGTCAGATCGGCCTGACAATCCACCAGGATGAGTCGTTTCAGGCCCATGTTCTTCATCACACGAGCCACCGAACCCAGGTTCCCCGGGGAACTGGTCTCCACCAGCACGATGGCAATGCGGCCGAGATCGAACATGGGCGGGACGCCGGCAATTCTAGCGGGAAGTGCCCTACAGGGTGATGATGCGCGCTGCTTGCGTGAAACGCCTCCGTTTCTCAAACCCGGCAGGATCAGCCACTATTCGGGTTGGGGCGCTCCTTCAGGTAGCAATTGTCCCTTTTCCAAATAGCGGATCTTGCTGGCGTGGCGGGCGGCATGGGGATCGTGGGTCACCATCAGGATGGTTTTCCCATGATCGCGGTTCAACCTGGAAAGGATGGTGAGGATCTCCTGGGCCGACTGGGCGTCCAGGTCTCCGGTAGGCTCATCGGCCAGGATGATGGAGGGATCGCTCACAATGGCCCGGGCGATGGCCACCCGTTGCTCCTGGCCGCCCGAGAGCTGGCGTGGATAGTGATCCATCCGGTCCGACAATCCAACCAGCCCCAGAGCGGTGGCGGCATGCTCGGCCCGCTCCTGCCGGCTGAGGCGGGTCAACAGCAGGGGAAGCTCCACGTTCTCTCGGGCTGTCAAGACGGGAATGAGGTTGAAGGTCTGAAAGATGAACCCGATGTTCTCGTTCCTCCAGTCCGCCATGGCCCGCTCCTTGAGCTGCAGGAGGTCTCGGCCCAGAACCTTGACCCAGCCCCGGGTGGGCCGGTCGATGGCGGCAATGATATAGAGCAAGGTGGACTTGCCCGACCCCGAGGGGCCCATGAACGCCACAAATTCTCCTCTTTGAACCGTCAGATGAACATCCTGCAAGGCGATGACCTGAAAGGCATCCCGCTGGAATTCCTTGTGCAGGTCAGTGGCCTCCACCACCAGATCGTTGACCATGCGTTCCCCTGTTTGACGAACAGCCTCGCTAATTCCCTGCCTTGCGCACCCGGTCTCCGTCCGCCAGGTTGCCGGGTGGACTCACGACGATCTCTTCCCCGCCGATCAGACCGTCACTGACGACTACACCCTCGGCGGTAAGGTCTCCAATCCGTACAGGGAGTTCCCTGACCCGGTCCTGCACAACCACCAGCACCGTCTTGCGGCCGTCCCGGTCGCGGACAGACGCGCTGGGCACGGTAATGCGGGAACCCGAAAGGACCCGGTCTCCGTTGGGTGGCTGGTCGGGAGCCAGGAAGGCGACCTGGGCATTCATTTCAGGCCTGAGGAAGGCGTCGGGATCGACCACCTGGACCTTGACTTGCACGGTCGCCTTCTGACGGTTGGCCTCCGGTGAAATCTCGGCAATATAGCCCCGGTAGGACCGGTCCGGAAAGGCGTCGGTCCTGATGGCGGCCTGCTGCTTCATGGAGAGCCTGGAGAAGTCGTCCTGGCTGATGTCCAGTTCCACCTGAAGGTCATTCAGATCGGCCATGGTGACCACGTAGCCCTTGGCCCCGCGCTCGCCCACAAAGCTGGTGGTGACAAACTCTCCCATCTCCACCGCCTTCTCCAGAATCGTCCCGGTGATCGGGGCTCGAATCACCGTGGAGTCCAGGAAGGTCCGGCGAAGCGCCAACTCTCCCCGGGCCTGCTTGACCCGTCCCCTCATGGCCTCGATCTGCTCCTCCCGCGGACCCAATCGCACCAGGTCGGCTTCCCTGGCCAGCGACTCCACCCTCGCCGACTCCGCTTCGAAGCGGGCCTGGGCGTTGTCCAGGTCCTGCCGGGGCAGCACTTCTTCCTCAAAGAGCTTTCTCACCCGTTCCAGGTTGATCCGGGCGTTCTTCAGATCGGCCTGGGCGCGGGCCAGGTTGGCGTTAGCCTTGGCGATCTCTTCGGGACGGGAGCCGGTTTCCAGCTCGCTCAGTTGGGCCAGCAAACTGGCCAATTGTCCCTCTGCCTGCTGAGCCTGAGCCCGATACTCGGCATCCTCCAACCTCACAAGAACCTGTCCCTGTTGGACCAGATCGCCTTTCTCGACGCCGATCCGGGCGACCTTTCCCACCACCTTGGCCGTCAACTGAATCTTGCGATGGGCCACGATGTACCCGGAGGCGTTCAGGATTATTCCGGGACCCTCGGATCCGGATTGCGCCCCCGCGACCACCCGGAAGACCTCCACTTCGATCTCCTGCCTGGAGAATCGGGTCGCGGTGACGGCTGCGCTCACCACCACCAGCAACACGATACCGGCAAGGATCCAGCGGGATGTCCAGCGCGAGGCGCCTTTCGAGGAACGCCTGTGGCTCCTGTGGATTCTCAGGCTGTCGAGCTCCTGGTCCAGATTTTTCCCGGATTCAACCACCGGCTACAACTCCCGCAGTGCACTGAGGATACTTTCCCTGGCGGCCCCTCGGGCCGGCAACAGTCCGCCCAGCAGCCCCATGATCGAGGCGAATCCGACACCCGCGGCCACGATGGCCGGGGAAAGTCGAAAATCGAAACCGGTCTCACTGAAGGTGAGATTGTTGCCGATGCCGGACTCCAGGCCATGCAGCGGCAACACCAGCAGCACCCCGATCAACCCGCCCAGCAGGGAAAGCAGCAGCGACTCGATCATAAAGGCCAGCAGGATGCTGCCACCGGAAAAGCCCAGTACCCGCAGAGTGCCGATCTCCCGGGCCCGCCGCGCCACGGCGGCGTACATGGTGTTCATGGCGGCAAAGCAGCTTCCCACCGCCATGATGACAGCTACGAAGATGCCCAGAAACTTCACCGGCTCGGCCGAGTTGGTCTGCTCCAGATAGTAATCCACTTCCCTTTTGCCTTCCAGGTAAAGCCGCTGATCGTCGGCCACGGCGTTCTGGAGCGCCTGCAGGCTCACCGGATCGGAGGCGCGGACCAGGACCGAGGAAAGGACTTCCATGCGATTGGAGTCGGTGGCCAGTTGATTAAGACCGACCCAGATCTCGCTGTCGAAGGCGGTGTTGCCGGCGTCAAGAACACCGACCACGTTCCAGTCGCCGCGGCCGAAGCGCAGCCGGTCTCCCACCCCGGCGTTGACGTACCGCCTGGCGATCGACTTCCCCACCACCACTTCCCGTTGACCCGGCCGGAACCAGCGGCCCTCGATCAACTTCAGGTTGGACCGCATTCGGATTCCCATCGGAGGGAGGCCGCGGATGTTCACGTTGGCCCCGTCGGGACTGTTGTGACGCGGCAAATTGATGACAGTCACAATCTCAGGGGAAACCATCGGCTCCCCGTCCAGTTGCTGAATCCCCGGCTTGTTGCGGATGCTGGACACGGCCTCGCGGTTGATCTGACTGACCAGCTCCGAGAGGGAGTTCTTCCTCATCACCAGCAGGTGAAGGGGATGTCCGGTGGCCTGGAGAGCCTTATCCAATCCTCCGACCAGTGCCAGAATTCCCAGCAGCACCGCCACCGTGAGCCCGATGCCCAGGGCGGTCATCAGGGTGGTGGTCTTGCGGACCGTCAGGTTCTTCAGGTTGTAGGAAAGAGGCAACGACATGTCGAGACTCAGGACTTCTCAACCAATTCAGTAATTGTGACCGCCGGGAGGAGCGCCATCCGACGAAGATGGCGCCAGACAAAGCGGTTCCATCGATTCAAGGCAAACTCTCTACTCCTCCTGCTGCCCGACCAACCGTTACGAAGCACCGCTTGTCACCCCGTATGACGGAGGGCCGAAGTGATCGGCAGGCGGGTGGCTCCCAAGGCCGGGACCAGGGAGCTCAGGATGCCGATGGCCAGGGCAATGGAAAGACTTATCAGGAACACCGGCGGCGAAAAAGACAGCCCGGAAAGCATGAGCTGCGACTGCCGCAACACTCCCGATGCCCCCCAGGCCAGGCCGCAACCCACCAGGCCCCCCGCCAGGGATATCAGGACGGCCTCGGCCACAATCATGGTCAGCACCCTTCCGGAGGTGAAACCCAGCGTCTTGAGTACCCCGATTTCGGTGATCCGCTCGCGCACCGACATGCCCATGGTGTTGGCGGCCACCAGCAGGATGGTGAACACCAGTGCCCCGCAAATGCTGAGCAGGAACACCTTGACGTTGCCCAGCATGGAAACGAAGCTCAACTGAAAGGCTCGCTCGGTCTCGGTCTTGGTCTGCCGCTCCGAATTTCGGAAAAGATCGTCGACCTGGCGCGCGATGCGCGGAACCGCCTCGGCGGAATCCGCCAGGATGCCGAAGGTTCCCACCATCCCGCGCCGGGACTGGGGCAGGCCCTCTTCCAGGTATTTCCGGTGAAAATACATCGCGAAGTCCTGGTTTTCGACATCGGCCGCGAAGATGGCCCGAATGGTCAATTCCAGGTCCACCGGATAGATATCCCCCTTGATGGTGACCCGCTGACCCAGCTTGAAGTTCAGCCGCTCTGCCAGGCTCTTGCCGACAGCCGCGGCCGTGCGTTCCGACTGGAAGGCCTTGAGCTGCTCGGGAGGCACAGTGAATTCCTTGTAAATCTCAAAGATCCTGTCCGGGTCGGTGGCAAACCGCGGGAAAAAATTCTCCGGCCGATTGTCGATATAGACCCCGCCGAACCACGAGCTTGGCACCAGCTCGCGCACGCCGGGCACCTTGCGGATCTGCTGTTCATAGTATTCGGGAAGGGAGAAGGTCAGTGAGACCCGATTCCGGGTCACCAGTCGCAGGGCTTGCTCGGGAGGACCCTCCTGGTGGTAGAAGGCGTGATAGACCGAGAGAAGTACTCCCAGGAGAAACAGGGAAATACTGATGCTGGCAACCGTCAGCAGCGTTCGGCGCCGGTTGCGCAGCGCATTCTTCAGAGCCAGGCCCAGGGTATCCCGGAACACGGAGAATCTCGCTTCCCGCAGGGAGACAGCAGCATCCCCTGCTGATTGTCAGACTAGCACAACTCGCGCAGGCTCGGGCAAAGCGCCCTCGATGTCCCTACCCGGTCCCCGTACCATCCTGCCGGTCCCTTCCCCGGGAGTCTCCTCCCAAGGGACTGGAACATCCCCGGCAATGGGTTCTTCGCCGCGCATTCAGGATCCCGCAGCTCCGGCAGCGGTTGTACATGAAGTGGGTGAACCATTGGGTCAGGAGGGCGCTCCCACCCAGGATCAACACCGCCAGTAGGACATTGAGGGCTGTTTCCATGACAGCAGCACACTGAGAATGGCGCCAGCTCAGGAGGGGTCCAGGCAGCCCTTGCCGCCAGACGCGGGCGGGGCGCGCTAACCGGACCGTGTTGCCTCGTCTTCCTCCACCCTGCCAGGTCTAAAGAAGAAGGCAAACAGCACCAGAACCACCGCTGCCGCCACCGCCGGCACCAGCCAGATTTCCCCCCAATGATGCTGCACAGCACCGTCCCCACCCAGAAAACTGTAATGCTGCACCACCAGACCGGAGACCCTGGCGCCGACGAACATGCCCAGACCCAGCGTGACCAGGGCAATGAACCCCTGGGCCGCGGCCCGCACCCGGATGGGGGCCTTGCGGTCCACGTAGACTTGGCCGGCCACGAAAAAGAAATCGTAGCAGATGCCGTGCAGGAGAATGCCGCCCAGCAACATCCACAGGTGCTCGCTGCCGTCACCCCAGGAAAACAGTAGATAGCGGGCCACCCAGGCAGCCATACCGATCAGCAAAGTCCTCTTGAGTCCCACCCGGGTCAGAAAGAAGGGCATGGCCAGCATGAAGAGAATTTCGGATCCCTGCCCCAGGGTCATTTTGCTGGCGGCCTGGCTGACGCCGATCTCATTGAGGAACAGGTTGGTGAAGGTGTAGTAGAACTGCAGCGGAATACAGAGCAGAAAGGATCCCGCCACGAAGACGGCAAAGGAGCGTTCCCGCATCAGGCCCAGGGCATCCAGCCCCAGCAGTCCCCTGAGGCTGAAGGGCTGGCCGCCTCCCTTGGGAGGGGTGTGTGGAAGCAGCAGGCAGTAGAAACCCATCAGGACCGACGCGGCGGCGGCAATTTGCAGCGGCACGGCGCCGGCCTCCAGGTGCAACCGTCCCACCAACAGGCCGGCGGCGATCCACCCGATGGTTCCCAGCACTCTCACCCTGGGAAACTCCCGTTCCGGACTCTGCATGTGGTGAAAGGACAGGGAGTTGGTGAGCGCAAGGGTCGGCATGTAGCACAGGGTGTAGATCAACAGAACCGGAAAGAGGTGGCTGAAGTCTTCCAGATTGGACGCCCAGTACAGCAGGCACCCGCCCAGCAGGTGCAGTCCCGCCAGTACTTTTTCCGAGGCAAAGAAACGGTCGGCCACCAGCCCCATGAAAAATGGAGAGATCATGGCCGCGATGGCCGTGGTGGCATAGGCCCAGCCGATCTGGCTGTCGCTGAAGCCAAGGGTCCGGCTCAGATAGGTGACCAGCGTGACGTACCAGGCTCCCCAGATGAAATACTGCAGGAACATCATGGCCGAAAGCTTCAGGCGAACCATTCCTTAACCCTCTTGTTCATTCTCTACCCAGGACGTCCCAGACAGGCGGGTCACGGTCCGGCCCTGCCCGAGAGCCACCATGACATCAAAGATTCCCGGAGCGACCGCCTGCCCGGTCAGCAGCGCCCGGGCCGCGTTGATGAGCAGACCCGCCTTCACCCCCTTTTCGGCGGCAAAGGTGCGCAGGGCCGATTCCGTCTCCTCCAGTCCGAAGGCGGGCAGCGATTCCAGACGCGCGGCCAGCTCGGGCATCAGAACCGGCAGGGTTTCATCCTTGAGGAATTTACGGCGAGCCTTGTCCTCGATTGCGAAGTCATCGGTAAAGAAGGCTCTCCCCTGAGTGGTGAAGTCGGACACCATGCGGACGCGCTTCTTGAGCAGATCGACCACCGTCAGCATCCAGGCCCTATCGGAGGAGTCGAGCGCCTCTTTCCAAAGCTCCTCCCTTTCAAGCTCGGTCCTGATCAGAGGGAAAAGCCTCTCGGCCGGAGCATTGCGCAGATACTGGCTGTTGAACCAGGCTAGCTTTTCCAGGTCGAAGACGGCGTTGCTCTTGTTCACACCCTCCAGGGAGAACTGGCGGATCAAGTCATTGGTGGACAGGCTCTCCGTCTCGCTTTTCGGCGACCAGCCCAGTAGCGCCAGAAAGTTGCAGAAGGGGTCCGGAAGGTAGCCCTGATCCCGATAGGTGGTCACGGCGGTGGCCCCGTGTCGCTTGCTGAGCCTGGTCCGGTCGGGGCCCAGAATCAGCGGCAGGTGCGCAAAAACGGGGACCGACCGATCCAGGGCCCTGTAAAGGAGGATCTGCTTGGAAGTGTTCGAGATGTGGTCGGCGCCACGGATGACGTGGCCGATCTTCATGTCCAGATCGTCCAGCACCACACCCAGGTGGTAGGTGGGCATGCCGTCGGACCGAACCAGCACGAAGTCCTCGATCTGATCCGTCCGATGAACAATCCGCCCGAAGACCCGGTCCTCGAATACAACCTCTCCGTCGCGGGGTCCCTTGAAGCGCACCACGCTGGGCAGACCGCGGCTGTGCCCCTCGCTTACCCGCTCGGGCGACAGTCCCCGACAAGTGCCGTCATACTTCCAGGGTTTTCCGGCAGCGGCCGCCGCTTGGCGCTTGGCCGCCAACTCGGCTGTCGAACAAAAACAGCGGTAGGCCTTGTCGGCGCTCAAGAGTTGATCCGCCGCCTGGCGGTAGCGGTCCAGTCGTTCCGACTGCAGGAATGGGCCCTCGTCCCAGTCAAGGCCTAGCCACCGGAGAGCGCCCAGAATATCTTCCACCATCTCCGGGCTGGATCGCTCCCGGTCGGTGTCCTCGATTCGGAGGATGAAACGCCCGCCCTGACCTCGTGCAAACAGCCAGTTGAACAGTGCGGTGCGCGCCCCGCCCACGTGCAGGGACCCGGTGGGGGAAGGCGCAAAGCGTACTCTCACGCCCGGCAAACCAGGATCCTCCATGTAATAGTGCCCATCGGGAAAGAGGTCGGCCCCGTCCCTGCCGTGCAGATAATCCGAGAGTGAAACAGCGAATCTCTATGGCCTGTCGGGAACGAGAACGCTGTCCCGTTAGACCGGTTTACTTCTTATTGAACATGGATGCACAGGATAGACAGGAAAAACAGCACGAGGCGCTACGCCACAGGCAGCAGATCTGCTCGATGATCGCGTGCGTATTGGAAGTGATCCATGAGCCTGGGAGCGGGTTTTGGGAAATCCGTGTTGGGACAGAGGCGATGGTTGAATTCAAGACAGTGAAACCACCGCCAAATTAACCTGTTCATCCATGTCAATAAACCAACTACCCATGCTTGACTCCAAACTGGTTTCCCGCGACTCGGCACAAGGTATTGTTTCAAACAAGTGCGGCCCCCGCCCTGGTGTGCGGATCATACATAGAGTGAAACAATCGGAAATCGACCATCCCGTCGCGACCTTGGTACCCCGTCGCGGTTAACCTCAACGCCTTAGTGTCCCTTCGTCGTTCTTCGTGCCCCTTCGTGGATTCCTCTTTTTCTTTTGTCTTTTGTCGTTTTTTTCAGACAAGATAGCCGGAATCCATGGGATTCGGCGATCCGATTCCAGGATTGCCTAAACGGCGTCCTTGGCGGCCGCCAGCGCCGCCTCGTAGTCGGGATGGGAGGCGATTTCCTTGACATACTCCACGTGGCGGATGCTACCGCCGCCATCGACCACGAAAATGGCCCGGCTGTTCAGCCGAAGCTCCTTGACCAGGGTGCCGTAGCTGGCTGCAAAGGACATCTCCCGGTGATCCGATAGTGTCTGGACCTGATCCGCCTCGGCCGCCCCGCACCAGCGCTTTTGGGCGAACGGCAGATCGGCCGAAACGGTCAGCACCACCACATCGTCGCCCAAACCGGAGGCTTCCTGGTTGAATCTCCGGCTCTGCTGGTCACAGACCGGGGTATCCAGCGAGGGGACCACGCTGATGAGGCGCACTTTGCCGGCCGAATCGGACAGCCCTACGGGTTTGAGGTCGCTCGAGAGCAGCGTAAAGTCGGGGGCTGAGTCGCCCGCCTTCAACTCCGGCCCGATCAGCGTCAATGGATTTCCTAGAAATGTTGTGGCTCCAGCTCGTTCCTGCGCCATGTCTTCGTTCCTCCTTGGATCGATAGTGTCTTTTCCGCCTATTGAAACTCGAATTCATCGGGCCGGCCGACCCGTTCCCTGCTCCACCTGCATCCGGCAAAGGCGCAGCCAACCGGCTAGCCCTCTTCGTACTGGCTCTTCAGATTGGCCACCACGGTGGCGTCGGCCAGGGTGGTGGTATCTCCCAGTGCCCGCCCCTCGGCGATGTCCCGCAGCAAACGCCGCATGATCTTGCCGCTTCGGGTCTTGGGCAACTCGGCCGTAAAGTAGACGCTCTGCGGCCGGGCAATGGGTCCGATTTTCCGGACCACGTGCTTCTTCAACTCGTCTACCTTGCCGGCGCTCCCCTCTGCGCCTTCCTTCAGGGTCACGAAGGCAGCAATGGCCTCCCCTTTGATATCGTCCTTCTTGCCGATCACCGCCGCCTCGGCCACCTCCTGATGGTCCACCAGGGCGCTCTCCACTTCCATGGTGCTCAAGCGGTGCCCCGAGATATTCATGACGTCATCCACCCGGCCCAACAGCCAGAAGTAGCCTTCTTCGTCCCGCTTGCAACCGTCCCCGGCAAAATAGACGTTCTTGCCGAAGCGCCGCCAATAGGTTTCCTCATACCTCTTAGCGTCTCCGTAGATGGTGCGCGCCATGGAGGGCCAGGGAGACTTGAGCACCAGGTAACCGCCTCCCCCAAGGGGAACGCTTTGACCGGCCTCGTCCACCACGTCGGCGTTGATGCCCGGAAGGGGGAAAGTGGCCGAGCCCGGCTTGGTGGTGGTTAGCCCCGGCAGAGGCGAAATCATGATGGACCCGGTTTCGGTCTGCCACCAGGTGTCCACGATGGGGCAGCGCCCCTGTCCGATCTTTTCGTGGTACCACATCCAGGCCTCGGGGTTGATGGGCTCCCCCACCGAGCCCAGAAGGCGCAGGGTGGACAGGTCGTGCTTTGCCGGATAGGCCTCGCCCCACTTCATGACTGCCCGGATGGCCGTGGGAGCCGTGTAGAAGACGTTCACGCCATACTTGGCCACCATGGCCCACCAGCGGTCCTTGTCCGGCCAGTCGGGCGAGCCCTCGTAGAGGACCCCGGTGGTTCCGTTGGCCAAGGGGCCGTAAACGATGTAGCTGTGCCCGGTCACCCAGCCGATGTCGGCCGAGCACCAGTAGACGTCCTCTTCCTTGGCGTCGAACACCCATTTGTGAGTGAGGGAAGCCCCCAGCAGGTAGCCTGCGGTGGTGTGCAGGATGCCCTTGGGCTTGGCCGTGGTCCCGGAGGTGTAGAGGATGAACAGCGGGTCCTCCGAGTCCATGGGCTCGGGCTCACAGTAGGCCGGGACATGCTCCACCGCCCGGTGCCACCACACGTCCCGGGATTCGTCCACTTCCACCGGAGCCGCATCCCCGATTCTGCGGACCATCACCACCTTCTCGACACAGGGGCAGTCCTCGAGGGCCGCGTCCACGTTTCGCTTGAGTGGAACAATCTGCCCGCGGCGATAACTTCCGTCGGCCGTGATCACCAGCTTGGACTGAGCATCGTTGATCCGGTCTCGCAGCGACTCGGCGCTGAACCCCCCGAAGACCACGCTGTGGGGGGCGCCGATTCGGGCGCAGGCCAGCAGGGCTATGGGCAGTTCCGGGATCATGGGCATGTAGATGGTGACCCGGTCGCCCTTCCGCACCCCCAGCCGCTTCATGGCGTTGGCGAACCGGTTGACCTCCCGGTAGAGGTCGGCAAAGGTCAGCACGCGCTCCTCGCCGGGTTCTCCCTCCCAGATGAAGGCGGCCTTGTTGCGCCTCCAACCCCGAACGTGCCGGTCCAGGCAGTTGACGGACACATTTAACTTACCCCCGACAAACCATTGAGCTATAGGGGGGTTCCAGTCCAACACGCGATCCCACTTCCTCATCCACTCCAGGCTCTCGGCAGCTTGTGCCCAGTAGGCCTCGGGGTCCTCGGCGGCTCGTTGGTAAATGTCCGGATCGGCCGCATTGGCGTTTCGAGAGCACTCCTCCGAAGGCGGAAAGAGGCGCTCTTCGTCCAGCAGGGCTTCAATGGGTTGATCGGAGCGATTCATCAGACCCCCTCGTGGTTACGCAGCCAATCCACAGCCTGAACACAGGGGCGCTATTATACACGGCAGCCATTCAGCCGTTAACGCCAATTTCCCATCCCGGCGGCCGACATTCCCAGGCGCCGCGCGCCACCGCAGCCGGCCTGGCGCAAAGGATTCAGACCTTCCCCGACAGCGGGTCCAGGCCCCGCAAATAGTCGGAAAGGATCTCTGCTTCCCCGGCGCCGGCTCCCCAGACCACGTTTTCCTCCACCCGGATGCCGCCCACCGGAACGCCGGCTTCCCGCCAATAGAGTCCCGGCTCGATCGAGGTCACCTGCCCGGGCAATACCGGCCGGTGTTGGCCGGGACCCAGGGTGGGACGGTCCTCGTGGTAGGCGAAGCCAAGACCATGCCCCAGAAAATGGGTGATTCCCTGCTCGAATCCAGCCTCCCGCATGGCCTGCCAGGAGGCCTGGCAGAGTTGCTCTCCCGTGCTCTGCCCCGGAACATAGCTGGCGATTGCCGCCGTCTGGGCATCCAGGACAGCCTGGTGCAGCCTCTCAAGCAATCGCGTGGGCTCGCCGACCACGGCGGCTCTCGTGATGTCGGCCCAGTACCCCTCGGCGTGGGCGCCAAGCTCCAGCAGCACCGGGTCGCCTGGCTGCAGTCGCCTGGCGGTGGGATGGTTGGAAAGGGTGTCGGCGATCACGGTGCGTTCGGGACCGGAGGTAATCTGCGGCATCTCGCAAAAAACGTAGTCGATTCCCAGCGAGGCCGCCTTCCTGAGGACGGCGCAATGCACCTCGGTGGCCAAGTCTATTTCTCGCATGCCCGAATCAACCAGTTGATAGAACGCCTGCGCCCCCGCTCGCACCACCTGGTGAGCCTGCTTGAGCTTGCCGATCTCCCTGGAGGTCTTGACCGACTTGAGCTGGTTGATGCGGTCCCCGGCGTCCTCGACCATGGGGAAAATGGAGGACAGCGCCGCCCGAACCCGGTCATAGGTCAAGCACTCCGAGGGCATCTTGTTGGGGCAGTAGTGGTGCACCTCAAGATGGACCCCGACCTTTTCGATTCCCCGCCCCGACCGTTGGGTCCGAAGCCACTCGATGACGGCCTGGTCGGGGTCCACCTGGCAGTCCCGCTTACACCAGTCGAAACAGTCGATGCAGCCGGCCCAGCTCTCCTCGGCCACGAAGGCCTCCCGCCACCAGGGGGTCAGCAGTCGAACGCAACCGTCCCGATCCACCAGGACGGCGACGTGGGTACTGGCCGGCAACATGCCGGTGGCCATCAGAATGTCGTCGGGATAGAGCAGCAGCAGGGCGTCCAGCTGCCCCTCGGCCAGGGACTGCCGAATCTGGTTCAGTCGTTCTTCGTCGGGCAAGGCCATGGTTTCGATCCCGTTGAGCCCCGGGTTTCCGGCCAGAATTCCATTGAGGTTGCGCCAGCGCCGTGGCCGAAACGAATCTCCTGGCGGCAGGCACAGGCGATGCAGAAGGATGATCGCAACGGTCCTTCCGCCCGTCTCAGGCGGCTATCCACTATAGCGACAAGAGAGAAGATGGGTCAACGGACCGGCAGCCGGCCCCTTTGCTTCCGAACGCTACCGGGGCTACGGCAATCCCCGACTTGCCGCCACGTAGCGTGCCGCCCCGTCATGCCTGCCAGGGTTGCCAATTCCCGAAAAGTCGGTACCATGGAATGGATCATTCCCTCAGCCGCCAAACCGAGGGCTTGCCTTCCGTTCCTGCAAGGGTGACGTCATGCGATACCTGGTCACGGCACGACTCAAGGCAAACAGAGAATGTTCTCTGCTCGAGGCCATCGAGGACAAATCCCTGGGGCGAGGATCGGTAGCCGGAGGCGAGTATCTTCGAAACATGGAAGAGGCGCGCAGAACGGCTGACGGTCGGGTCCGCTGGGTCGAGGTCTGCTTCTGCCCGACTCCCTTGCAAGAAGAACGTCCCTACTGGGAGGAGTATTTCGACCTGGAGCGGGTCCAGGACGCCCACGACCGCAACCGCTGCAGGGACCTGAACGGCCAGGAGCCTTGGGCCTGTACCGACTGTGACTGCACGGAAGGGTTGGAGAAGAAGCTGGAATCTAAAGGTCAACCATTTCTGAAGCAGTTGACGCCCCAGGACGAAGACGAGCCAGCCTGACAAAGCCCATCGATTCCCAATTCCAAGTTCGACTCCAATGACAGATGCCAGGCCCGAATGGCAGAATACCTCGGGACTGATGGCTTTTCGGAAAGACCAGCTACCACGGCTCCTACCTAAACTTGTGGCGAGGTGCCAGGTTCAATACCAAACAGGAATTGACTTGTGCCCCTAAACTACTCTGAGACACTCTGGACGGCGTCCCTTGAGAAAAGGGGACATTAGCCCATCATGGACTCCTTGCTCGCCGTCAAAATCGTTGCAGCTCTATTGATCCTTGCGGTCGGCATTGCCGGTGGCATCATCCCAGTGCTGGCAGCTCGTCAACATGGAAGCCACAGATTCCTGTCTCTTGGCAACTCCCTGGCGGGCGGCATCTTTCTCGGTGTCGGGTTCATCCATCTGCTGCCGGAAGCGAGTGAGGCATTCGAGGAAACTTTCGAGTATCCGCTGGCACCGCTGCTGGCGGCAGTGGGCGTCGGACTGCTGCTGCTGATAGACCGGGTTCTGTTCGAAGCATACACGCGACCCGGTCAGAACAAGGGAACGCGTCAGCCGATCTATCCCCTGGTTCTTCTCGTAGTTCTTTCGATCCACTCCATTATCGCAGGCACTGCCCTCGGCCTGGAGGCCGAAGTAGCCACATCGGTGCTCGTTATGCTGGGCATCCTGTTCCACAAGGGTTCGGCTGCCTTCGCCCTGATGGTCAGCGCACACACTTCCGGCGCCGACAGGAGAAGTCTCCAGACGGTCTTGACGATTTTCGTGGTGATGACGCCATTGGGGATCGTGCTTGGGACAGTGGCCTCGAACCTTCTCGCAGGCCAGGCCGCATTGCTTATTGAAGGTGCTTTCAACGCTTTGGCGGCGGGTACGTTCATCTATATCGCGATTCTGGATGTCATCAATGCAGAAATGTCCAGGATCGACGATCGTGTCGCGCGTTTCATACGCAGCACTCTGGCCGGGACGGATGATGTCCCAATGCCGACGAAGGACACTGACCGCATCTTCAAATTTGTTCTGGTGCTTGTCGGCCTTGCCGGTATGGCGGTTCTGGGAATATGGGTGTAGCCGGCTCCCAATTGGGCTGAGCGCTTCGGTAAGGTCGCCCCGGAGCCTCCGCTTATTCCCCGCCTGCGCCGGATCCCGGCTGAAATTCTCAAAAGAATCGCATGGTATAGGTCAAGCGCACACCCCGGCCAATCTCGGGGGCCAGGTCCTTGATGAATGAGGAATGGTTGCGGTAGAGCCGGTCGCTCAGATTGAAGACCCTGACCGAGAACTGATGAGCCAGGTGCTGCTGGGCGAAGGTGTAAGAGGCCTTCAGGTTCATCACGGCGTATCCGGGCGTGCGGGTCTCGCCGGTAAAGGTCTGGTGCTGCTGTGCGGCTACAATCAACTCTGGAGAGACCCGGAAGCCCAGGTGGTTGAAGTCGAACCCCAGCTTGCCCCGAAGCGGAGGAATTCTTGGTAGCGGTGTATTGAGGTCGGTCTCCTGGGCGTCCACGTAGTCGGTGCCGAGGTTGAGCCAGAGCTTGGGATTCAGGTTGATCCCGAGGTTGGCTTCGGTTCCCAGGAAGCGGGCATTGAGCTGAGTGAATTCAATCACCGGCAACCCATCCTCGACTATTCCGGGAGCAAAGGGAAAGATGAAGTTGTCGAAGTTGTAGTAGAAAAGGTTGAGTTCTCCTCTCAGCTTCGGACTGTTGTGGCGCAGGGACATTTCGATGCCGTCGCCCGTTTCGGGGCGAAGGGCCGGGTCGCCTATCTCGAAAGACAGCGTCCCGGCATGGGGACCGTAGTTGTAGAGTTCCTCCAGGGACGGAGCCCGAAAGGAGTGGGAGTAGTTGATGACCAGGGCTCCTCCGCTCCAGGTGTCCACCTGCAGGCCGGCTGACGCCGATGCTCCGGTAAAGGTGCGATTTACGGCCTCGGGGATTTCCTCGCCTTCTTCCGCTTCATGGTCCGCCTCTTCCTGGCCGCTCTCGTCGTCGGCATGGCCTCCCCCGCGCTCGGCAAAACCCGGCCGGTAGCGCTGCGTCTCCAGCCTGCCGCCGAACTGGAACCTGGCGGCTTCGAATTCCAGTTCCTCAAGGACGTAGAGGGCAAAGCCGGTCTGATCGATCGGGGGCGACAGCGCTTCCTCCCCGACTGCCGAGTATTCTCGATCCAGGCCCCAGAAGCCGAAGCGGCCGCTCAACGGTCCAATCTTTTTCTGCTCGAAGACTCCCCGATAGACGAATTCCTGTTGGTCGAACGTCGTGCCGACAACTTGTTCCCCGTTCTCGAAGAACTCGATCTCCTTGTGATTCCAGTCAGTCAAGCTCATTTTCAGAACAAATTCGTCTATTGCCGTCCCCAGGTCCCTCAATCCCCCGGTGAAACGGACGTTCCGGCGCCGTGAGTCGAGAAGGATACGGTCGATCTCCTCCTCGCCGTGATCCTCGCCTTCCTCGCCGTGGTCCTCACCCTCTTCGTCGTGATCCTCGCCTTCCTCGTCGTCATCCTCGCCCTCTTCGTCGTGATGCTCGCCTTCTTCGTCGTGGTCTTCGCCCTCTTCGTCGTGGTCCTCGTCCCCATGGCCCTCTTCGCCATGGTGTCCGTGAAACTCCTGAACGAAGGGTACGCCGTAGGCGCCGTCGTCGAATTTGGCTTCGACACTGAAGAAAATCTTGTCCCCGTACCAGCCCAGACCCGCTCCGCCATTTCTGAGTTGAGAGCGTGAATTGTAGATCTGCCCCTGTTCCGCCGCCCTGTAGTCACCGGTTCGAACACCCCCACCGCGTCCCCAGATCATCCAGTTGCCGGTTCCAAACTCCAGACCGGCGCTGCCCCCACCCAAGGCGTTGGCGGTGCCGCCCGATCCGGACACGAATCCGCGAAACCCCTGGTGCGCATGGCGGTGAGCTTCGTGGTGACGACTGATGGCATTGACCGTGCCGCCCATGGCGTTTCCGCTGTAGAGCAGGGTCGCCGGTCCCTTGACGATCTCCAGCCGCTCCAGCTGCGCGGGATTGATCATCTCGCCATGGTCGCCGGACTGGGACGAAAGCGTACCTGTCCGGATGCCGTCTTCCATGATCAGCACGCGGTCCCCGTCAAAACCGCGCACGATCGGCCGGGCGGGGCCCGGTCCGAAGCTGCGCTTGGCAATCCCGGTGCCGACTCTGTGGTCCAGCATTTCCCCGAGAGAGATATCGGTCGATTGACCCAGTTCATGGGGCCCGATCGATTCCACGCTCTGGAAGGATTCAAATGTCGTCTCCCGCTTTTCCGATCCCGTGACCGTGACCTCATACTGGGGGGGAGCCAATACCAGTCGAAAATCGGCCTCGACCGTTTGACCGGCCTCGATGGTCACCGTTGCGGAGGCTTCAGTAAAAAGGCTGTCGAGATGAGCTTCAACCGTATATCTGCCGGGAGCCACTTGTTGGAACCTGTAACTTCCATCGTCCCGGCTGAGAGTGATCCGGCCCAGTTCCACAATGGTCACGCTGACGCCGTGCAGCGGTTCCCCGCCGGCTTCCAAAGAGACGCGGCCCTTCAGGCTGCCGTCCGATTGGGCGACTGCGACTGGTTGGGCCGCCAGAGACAGCGCAGCCAACCAGAGGAGTGAAAGCAACCGGATTCCAATGTGCATGATGCCCTCCGAAGATAGCCGTGCCGAGTGCCAGCTTAATTGCCGAATCCGTTCTGCAGCCACTGGAATGTCAGGGGCGGGATATATGTTCGGATAAGCGGGATAAGAATCCGATCGAGCGGGACCGGTGACGACCACATAACAGTTGACGTGCTCCGTCTGTCCGGGTAATCTGCTCAGCAACGCGTTGCGGAGTATTTACCGCACAGCCCAAGAAGATATGTGGACAATCCGCTTGGTTATTAGTGGGCACACTGGCCGCGCCCGGCTGCACGACCCCCACTCCGGGTAATTCGCGGACGGGTTGAGGGGCCGTATCGGCCTCAGTTGGGAGATTCCAATTGGCTGTGGGATCCTTGAGCATGTTGGCTGCATTCTTCGACTTCCTCTGGTCGTCCTTTCTCTTGTTAGCGCCCATGCTGCTGTTGGGGCTCTTTCTTTCGGGCCTCATTCACGTCTTTATTTCGCGTAAAGCTATTCTCCGGTGGCTCCGTGACGACAGCCTGAAGTCGGTAACCACCAGTGCGGCCATCGGCGTGCCGGTCCCGCTGTGCAGTTGCTCGGTCGTGCCCGTGGTCGCCGAGATGCGGAAGAAAGGAGCGTCCCGCTCCTCCTGCATGTCGTTCCTGATCACTGCCCCGGAAACAGGCGCGGACTCGATCCTGGTCACCAACGCCTTCTTTGGATTGGTGGCGGCAATAGTCCGGCCCATCATCAGCTTCGTCACTGCGACCGTCGCCGGCATTTTTTGCATCGGTCTCATCAGAGACGATCGCGACGCGAAAGTGAGTGGTCACGGCCACGATCATGACCACGACCACGATCATGACCATGACCACGGTTCCCACGAGCCGCTCACGCCCGGCCAGGACGACTGCTATATCAGCTTTTCTCAATTGAAAGGCGCTATGGGGCGCTGGATGAGGGGAATCGCTACGGCGGCCGGGCGGGCGGTGGGCAGGTGGAAGTCCACATCCTGGGTCAAGCCGGAGTTCTATCGCGATCAGGCGCTGGCTGACGAGCCATCCGCCGACAGGTCGCAGGTCGATGCGCCCGCGGATGACCGGATGCCGAGCTTCAAGACGATCGTCAGGCATATCTTTCGCTACGGTTTCGTCGAAATCGCCGACGACATTCTCTTCGCGCTGCTCGTCGGGGTGGCCTTGGGGGGAGTGCTCTTTCTGGTGATTCCGAGCGATCTGATGTCGAACGAGTACGCCCGCTGGATGTCCTACCCCATCATGGTTCTGGTGGGAGTTCCGCTCTACATTTGCGCATCGGCAAGCACCCCGATCGCCGCCGCGCTGGTCGCCAAGGGTTTCAGTCCGGGAGCGGCCCTGATTTTTCTCATGACGGGTCCGGCGACCAACACGGGCACTATCGCGATCATCACAAGCCAGTTCGGCGCGCGTTTCGCGACCATCTACGTCTCGGCCGTGATCGTAGTGACCGTCATCGTGGGTATCTTGATTGATATTCTGCTTCTGGCCACAGGCATGACCATCCCCGTGTACCTGGGGGCCTCGGACTCGCCGGCCATATTGTTGCTGCAATGGGGAGGCGCCTTGGGCCTCATCGCCCTGATCATCTGGCGATTCCGGGCCGGCGCCTTGCGAAGCGGCTGGGAGGATCTGATGGTCAACATCCGGCCTCTGTCCAGGGGCTGGAGACAGGCGTGGGAACGTCTGACCCGAGGCCGGTCCCTCCGCGGCGCCATCACTCCGACCACTCCGGCGGGCAGGGGTCTCTCCGTTGTGGTCCTTGCCCTTTTCCTCGGCAGCGGCTTCACCTCCGTGCCTCCGGGAGAGGTCGGCTACGGTCGCCTGTTGGGCAAGGTTGTCTGGAGGGACCTGGAGCCGGGACTGCACTACCTTGTCCCCTGGCCCTTCGTTCAGGTCGATAAATGGCCGGTCCGGGAAGTGAAGTCGCTCATGGCCGGCGACGCCCACGAATACGTTTCCGGCGATCTGAACCTGATTTCTCTCGTGGTCAATGTGCAATATCGGGTGAAGGACCCTTACCTCTACCATTACCGGATAAGCGACGCCCAGAGAATCGTCAAGGACGGCGTCAGGGACCATGTGCGCTCCTTCGTATCCGCCCGAGATATGGATCAGCTCCTCAATGTTCATCGCGCAGCCTTGGAGGAGAGCGTCAACGAATTGTTCCAAAGCGAGCATCTGTCGCATCCGGAAGCGCAAGCCTTGGCGTTCGAGAGCGTCGAACTGGTGAAGGTGAACCTGTCGGCCATCAGTCCCGTACCCGAGGCCATGAGCGCGTTCCGGGAGGTATCGAGCGCGCAAGAGGACAAAGCTCGCATCATCACCAATGCGCAGCGGCTCCTGGTGTCTCTGATTCCCCAGGCGCACGGTAATGCCGACTACGAGGTGAAACAGGCCGCCGGCGAGGCGCACCGGAGAGTGAAGACGTCCGGGGCTGAGGCCGGTGCGATCCAGCGGGTGGCCGCGGCCATCCGAAGTGCTCCGAATGTGCTACGGAATATGCTGTGGCGGGAAAAACTGGAAACCGCACTGTCCGATAAACCCAAGATCATTGTGCCCAACAGACGTAGTCTGGATAAGGTTTCCTTGTGGAAGGGAAGATCGGCGGGGTCGGGCGCCAAAGCCCGTCATGTCGGCGCCGACAGGAACGCTGCAGACGGCGGGATGAGGGATGGCGCCAAGAGCGCCGGCCCGAAGAATTCGAAGAAGCCGGCCGACCCGCCCAAGGAATCAACAGCCAATCAGCCGGGAGAAAAAAAGTGATGACCTTGAAGGCAAAAAGAGTCGCCGCAACCATTGCCGTGATTGCTTTTGGCGTCGTTGCCTACGATGCCCACTACATCATCGACGAAACGCAGCAGGGGGTGCTGACCCACTTCGGCAGGATTTCTCCTCCCGTCAAACAGCCCGGTCTCCACCTCAAGTGGCCCTGGCCCATCTCCAAGGTATACAAGGTTGATCGCCGCATTCATGTTCTCACCGACCTCACCCAGGAATTGATTACGGAAGACCAGAAGAGCGTTCTGATCAACGGGTATCTGCAATGGCGGGTCCAGGATCCCATCCTCTTCGTCGAGGCGATCCGAACCGCCCAGAGCGCCACCGAGCGGCTGAGGAATCTGTACACCTCGAGCAGCGGCATCGTCATCAGCAACGAGGCCCGGGACGCCTTTATCAGTCTGGGCCTGGAACACGAAGATCTGACCAAGGCCGCCAGGGAGATTGTCGGCCTCATTGCGCCCATCGCAAGCGAGAACTACGGTATCGAGGTGACCGGGGGCGGAATCGTCGAATACACCTTGCCGCTGGAGAACCGGCCAAGCGTGATTCAGCGAATGATCTCGGAGCGCGCCCGCATCGCCGCCCGCTATCGCAGTGAAGGGGAAGAGATGGCGATCCG
Organism: Candidatus Versatilivorator sp.; assembly: GCA_965207735.1. GTDB lineage: Bacteria > Acidobacteriota > Terriglobia > Versatilivoradales > Versatilivoraceae > Versatilivorator. The sequence continues at coordinate 933,127 of OZ242296.1, forward strand.
CGTCGAGGCACGGGCCATCAACGAGCACGAAAAGCTCATGGCCGATGCCCACGCGGAAGCAACCGCCATTCTTGGCGATGCGGAAGCCGAAGCGATGCAGTTGCTCGGCAAGGCCTATCGACAGGATCCGGAGTTCTACAAGTTCATCCGCGCTCTCGACAGCTACGATCTGATCATCGACAAGAACACTACCCTCATGCTGCCGGCGGATAACGAGTTGTTCAAGTATCTCGACAGCAGGCAAGTACCCAGATAGTTCGGGTTCGGCTAATGAACGGACAACAATCAACTCCGACAAGCACGCGAGTCATATACGCCGTATTTGACTTTTACGGGTTGCACCGCACCCAGATTCTTGCGGGCCTCGCCGCGGTGGTCTTGATCTGCCTGCTGGCCACCGGCTTCTACATCGTCAAGAAGGAGGAGCAGGGCCTGCGCACCCGCTTCGGGCGAGTGGTCGATGCGGAAGTCGGTCCGGGAATCGGATACCGCATCCCCCTCATCGAACGGATGCACATCCGCAAGGTCAAGAGAATCGTCGGATACCGGATAGCCAGCAGGGACAGCGATACGATCAACTTCACGGTCCTGTCCGGAGACACCAACCTTCTCGAAGTCGATGTGGCCATTCAGTACAGAATTGGCAACCTCAGGCAGTTCCTGTTTGCGAGCACCGACCCCCAGACTTTGCTCACCATGCTCGTTCGCGAGGAACTGATCAACATTCTCGGGCAGCACTTTATCGACTTGATCTTCACTTCGAATCGCAATCTCATTCAGCAGCATCTGATCGACGCCGTGATCGGGCGCCTCGAATCTCTGGATGTCGGCATGGAGCTCATCACGCTGAAAATCGTCAATGTGCGACCGATCCCGGAGACCCGTGATGCGTTCCGGGATGTCAACGATGCCATCGCCGAACGCGAGCAGGCCGTGAGCGGAGCAAATCGCAGGAGAGAACAGTTGATCGCTCGCAGCAAGGGGCAGGCTGAAGCGTTGATAATGAACGCCAAGGCGAGCGCCCGGGAACGGATTGTTCAGGCGCGAAGCAGCGCCGGCGTCTTCAGGGCGCTGCTGGCTGAATATCGGAAGCAGCCGCAGTCTGTGGCCATCACGCGTTACTGGCAACGCATGCGAGCGATCTTTACCGAGGCAAGCCTGGCGATGGTGAACCCGGGCCGGCCATCCACCATCGACATCAACATGATTGACGGCGCACCGGGATTCACCCCGGCCCAGATGTTGTTGCAAGCGCCGCCTACGGATTCTGCAGCTCTCGAGGGGCGGCTGCCCGGTTCGACGGTGGCGCCGGACATTCACACGCTGGAAAACATCGGGAAGGACAAACTCCTGCTGGAAGGACAGTTTCATAGAGAACGCACTGAGCGCGACCATCAAAAGGGAGCCAACCCCCGGTCGCTCATATTCGATACGCCGTCCATATTCTCCCATCGGCACATAAGGCCTCGCGGAGGGATTGTCAGGCAGCAGGAGAGCCAGAAGCCGATGGTGGAGTCGATGGCTGAGGAAGGCGCGGAGAAAGACAAGCCTGCGAAGGGGAAATAGCATGACCGAATGTCTGCTCCGGAAATGTCGATCAGCGCCGTTGCTGGTATTACCGTTGCTGTTGGCACCCTGGCCTTCGATGGCGGCCGACGGCGTCTACGCGGACAAAATCGTCTTTGGACAGAGCGCCTGTCTATCGGGGCCCAACAGGGATCTGGGGCGCCATTACCGGGCAGGTATCCTGGTGGCCTTCGGGGAACGGAACGCTCTCGGGGGGATCGACGGCAGGTCTCTGGAACTGATCACGCGCGACGACGGCTACGAGCCGGGCCAGGCAGCGGCGAACGCGCAGAGATTCGTCGCCGAGGACGATGTGTTGGCCGTCATCGGCGGGGTGGGAACGCCTACCTCGAGGCGGATCGCTCCAGTGCTGCGAGCGGCCAAGATTCCGTTTGTGGGACACATTACGGGCGCCGGCTTTCTGCGCGATGCCGGGCAGTATCCGAATGTCGTCAATCTGAGGGCGAGTTATCAGGACGAAATCCGCATGCTGGTAAACCACACCGTTGGCCACCACGGCAAGAGACGGTTCGGCATCATCTACCAGGACGATGCCTTCGGTCGATCGGGGCTGAAGGGCTACAAGGTGGCGCTCGACGAGCACGGTCTTCCCCTGCTGGCGAAAGCGGCCTTTTCGCGCAATACCCATGCCGTCCATGCCAGCCTCTTCTCCCTGGCCAAGGCCGATCTGGATGTGATTCTGGTCGTCGGAACCTACACCACCAATGCAGATATCATCAACTTGGCAAAGAGCCTGGGACACGACTACATCATGGCCAACCTGTCTTTCGTCCTGTCCTATGAATTGAAGAAGAGAATCGAGGTGCCGGGCAGCCGAATCGTGGTAACCGAGGTCGTGCCTGACGTGAACGACCCGAATAGTCGAGTCGTTCAGAGTTTTCGGCGCGCCCTTCGAGCGTCAGGCGGACGAACGGTAAAATCCGAAATGCCCGCGATCAACGAGGTATCTCTGGAAGGCTATATACTTGGCCGCTTTGTCATCGCCGTGCTGGAACGCATGGACGGGGAGTGGACGCGAGAGCGCTTTCTGGATCGGGCTTTGCAATCCGGCCCCGTGGACATTGATGACTGGAAGGTTGAATTCAAGCCGGGGACGAACACCGGATCGAGCTACGTCAGGTTGACCGTGTTCAATGGCCACGATTCCCACGAGAGGAGAGAGGGTCCTTGAAAAAGGTAGACGAGTTCACCACCGAAGAGGTCGGCGAGGAATGGCTGCGCGAGCTCTACAAGGTTGTCGCTATGCGCCGTGGCACCATGTTCCGGTTGATTACCGAATCGACGCGCATGTTGCTTTACGGAAACGCCGGCGGCGCGGCCTTGGTGGTCGGATTCATGAGAGAGCCTTCAGGAAGCCCCGAGAATACGGTGTACCACTGGTTTTCCCTGCTGACCCTGGTCGTGTTCGGGTTCGGAATCCTGGCCTCGGCCCTGACCATGGTGCTGGTGACTCTGGTCTCGGTGAAGGAGGCCCACGGGGCGGAAACCGGATTGAAGGAGTTTGTCGACGGCGATTTGGATCGGACACGGGTGCTGTTTAAAGTTGCGGGCCAGACCTTTCGCCTCGCCGATTTCGCCACGGTGTCCGGCACCGTCAGCGCCATGAGCTTCATGCTCGGCGGATTGAGCAGCATCGTCCTGCTGACCCTGTTCTTCTAGCCCTCCCTAGAACCGGACCATCACCATGCTTCAGCTTGCCGGTTCGCTCCTCGCCCCGGTTGCAGGCGCCTTGCTGTACGGGTGGTTGCACAACCGGCCCTATGGCGTGCGCCTCGTTGACGGCTTCATGTATGTAGCGGTGCCGGCACTCGTCCTGTGGCAAGTCGTTCCGCACGCCTGGGCCAGTCACGGCCTACTGGCCATTGGGGTCATCGTCCTGGGCATAGTCACACCCGCTCTCATCGAGCGCCTCTCTCACAAGCTTGCTCCGCACACCGACAACCTGGCTCTCCTGGCCGGGTTGTCGGGGCTGTCGCTGCACGCGTTTCTGGAGGGAGCGGCGCTCGTTTCAAAAGCGCTTCATATCGGACTCGCCGTGATTCTGCACCGGATTCCGGTCGGCCTGACGGTCTGGTGGTTGTTACGTCCCCGTCACGGCTTCAGGGGAGCTTCACTGGGAATTGCGGCGATCCTCGTGGCCACGGTCGCCGGTTACGCTGCCGGCGCCCGTTTCTTCGGGGACGGTCATAGCGGTGCAGGGCTCTATCAGGCGTTTGTCGGCGGATCGCTTCTGCACGTGGTGTTTCACCAGAGCCGCCGCGACCATAGTCACGAGCACGACTAGCGAGGCTATAAAGAGGCCAGAGCGCTCCAGCGCGAGTTGCGGATCAGCATGACCTGATCGAAGCCGCTGACGCGAAAAACCTCGTGGATGTTGTCCTTCATGGAGCACAAGATGAACTTGCCCTGTTTCGACTGAAACTGTTTGGCAGCTACCAGAATCACACGCATTCCCGCACTGCTGACAAATTTGAGCCGGCTGAAGTCGATAATCAGGTTCTGTTCACCGTTCCTGATGTGATCCATTACCAGTGATTCAAACGAGTCCGCATTCGGGCCGTACAAGCGGTTGACAGGGATCAGAACCAACACCCCGGATTCTCGCTCCTCGATTACTTCAATATCAGTGATCATTGTGGCACCTGAATGTCGGCCTGCCCCCAGTCGTCTCGGACGGGCTGATGGTTCCTGTACGCCATGAATTTGCAGAAGGGTAAAGTATCCACGATCAATTTGTCCAGGGCGATTTGCATCACGCCTCATCGTCGCTTTCGAGCCAGCGATACAGCGATGGAAGCACGAAAAGCGTCAGCAGAGTCGAGGTTACCAGTCCACCGATGACGACCGTCGCCAAGGGACTCTGCACCTCGGCACCCGCACTGGTCGACAAGGCCATGGGAACGAATCCGAGACTGGCGACCAGTGCCGTCATCAGGACCGGCCTCATGCGGCGCTCGGCGCCCTGACGCACCGCCTCGTCCACCGTCATACCCTGCTTTCTGAGGTCGAGAAAGTAGGAAACCATCACGACGCCGTTCAGCACCGCAACGCCGAAGAGCGCGATGAAGCCGACGCCGGCTGAGATGCTGAGAGGCAGTCCGCGCAGGAACAGCGCCAGGATGCCTCCGGTGGCCGCCAGCGGGATGTTGAAGTAGATGAGCATTGCCGGCTTGGCCGCCTTGAAGGCCGTATAGAGCAATAGAAAGATCAGGAAGAGTGCAATCGGCACGACCAGGGCCAAGCGTTTGGTGGCCCGCTCCATGTTCTCGAACTGTCCACCGTATTCCACGGAATAGCCGGGTGGCAGATCGACTCCGCCGGCAACCGCCGCCCGCACATCTGTGGCGAAACTGCCGAGATCGCGGCCGCGCACGTTGGCTTCGACTGTAATTCTCCGCTGGATCTGCTCCCGGCTAATCTGAGCCGGGCCCTCCTCGGTCCAGATCTCGGCGAGTTGCGACAGCGGGATCATGGCGCCGCCAGGATCAGACACCCGGATCGATCGGATCTGCTCGATATTGTTGCGGGCCTCGGGCACGAACCTCGCCCGCAAGGGGAAGCGAGCCTGTCCCTCGAGCACCTCGCCGAGCGTCGTTCCTCCCATCGTCTCGACCACGGCCAGTACGTCGGCGACATTGATGCCATAACGAGCCACCGCTGCACGATCGATCCGTACACGCAGAAAAGGCAGTCCGGACGTCTGTTCCGCCTTGACGTCGGCGGCGCCGGGAACGCCGGCCACCACCCGCCGCACCTCGTCCCCGATGCGTCGTAACTCGTCGAGGTCGGGACCGTATACGGTGACCGCCAAGTCGGAACGGACACCAGCGATCATCTCCTGCATGCGCAATTCGATGGGTTGCGAGTAGCTGAAGATGTTGCCGGGCACCCGATGCTCGAGCGCACGGTTGATCTCCTCGATCAGGCCTTCCTTGGTATCGGCCGTTTCCCAGTTACTGTCGTCGGTCAGGATCGCATAGATGTCGCTGGTCTCAACCCCCATCGGGTCGGTGGGGATCTCGGCTTGACCGGTCCGAGAAACCACCGTCACAACCTCGGGGAATTCCAGCAGCGTCTTCTCGATGAGTGTCGTGCTCTTGGTTGACTCCGAGAGCGCTACGCTTGGGAGACGCCAAGCCTGAACCGCAATGGCGCCCTCGTTGAGCTTGGGCAGGAACTCCGTGCCCATGAAGGGGACCAACAGGAGCGAAGCGGCAAAGACGAGCGCCGCTCCGGCTCCGGCCAGGCGCGGATACGACAGAACCCTGTCGAGCAGCGGTCGGTACAGCCTCAGCAGCCAGGCCACCAGGCGGGGGGTCTTGTGTGGGATTCGCTTCCGAAACACCATCAGGGAGAGCACCGGCATCAGCGTCAGAGCCAACACCAGTGAAGCCACCAGAGCGAAGACCACGGTCAGGGCCATTGGCCGGAACATCTTTCCTTCGATTCCCTGCAGGACCATGATGGGCAGGTAGACGATGATGATGATCATCACCGCAAAGAACACCGGGCGCGCCACTTCGCGACCTGCCCAGCCCACCACCTCACCACGTATCTGTCCATTTCGCGCCTGGCTCAGGCGCCGAACGATGTTCTCGACCATGACAACCGATCCGTCGACGATCAGCCCGAAGTCGATTGCGCCCAGGCTCATCAAGTTGCCGGAAAGCCCTGCCTGTACCATTCCGGTAAAGGCGAACAGCATCGATAACGGAATCACCGAGGCGACGATCAATCCTCCGCGCAGGTTGCCCAGAAACAGCAGGAGCACGGCGATCACCAGCAGGCCCCCTTCCACCAGGTTCTGCTGCACGGTGGCTATGGTCCGCCGGACCAGATCGGTTCGGTCGTAGAAGGTTTCGATTTCAACGCCTGGAGGCAATGTCGGTTTGATGCGCGCCAACTCCTCGTCCACCTTTCGAGCAACGACGCGCGGGTTCTCGCCCATCAGCATCATGACGACGCCGGTCACCACCTCGCCTCTACCGTCTCGAGTCACGGCGCCCTGCCGGACCATGGGCGCGAAGGCGGCTTTGCCGATATTGCGAATGAAGATGGGAGTACCGTCCTCGACGGCCGTGACCACGATATTGTCGATGTCCTCAAGGGAGTCGATCAGGCCCTCGCCGCGAATGACGTACTGCTCCTGGGAGCGTTCGATGTAAGCGCCTCCCGCATTCGCGTTGTTCTCTCGAAGCGCGTCGAAGACCATTTCGAGCGAAACGTTGTGGGCAACCAGGCGATTGGGATCGAGCTGCACCTCATAGGTTTTGAGCTCGCCACCGTAGGAATTCACCTCGACCACGCCCGGTACCGACTGCAGCTTGAACCCGATCTCCCAGTCGAGGATGCTGCGCAACTCCATTGGGGTATACCCTTCGCCACGAACCTCGAACTGGTAGATCTCACCCAACCCGGTGCTGATCGGACCCATTGAGGGTGTGCCGTAGCCCTCCGGAATCAACTCGCGGGCCTCGGGCAGCCGCTCCATTACGAGCCGGCGTGCGAAGTAGAGGTCGATCGACTCTTCGAAATAGATGTAGACCGACGAGAGTCCGAACCGCGAAACCGATCGGATCTTGGTGATGCCGGGAAGGCCGCTCATTGCGGTTTCGACTGGAAAGGTGACAAACTGCTCGACCTCCACCGGCCCGAGCCCGGGCGTCTGGGTCAAAACCGCCACCTGGTTTGGAGTCACGTCGGGCACCGCATCGATCGGCAACTGGAACATCGAGTAGACGCCGAAGCCGGCAGCCAACAGGGTGAACGCCAGGATGAGAAACCGATTGCGGAGGGAGAAATCGATGAGGCGATGCATGTTAGTGCGAGTGGCCGATCCGCACGTGATCGATCGGCAATTGGAACATTGAATGCACTCCGAACTCGGAAGCCACTACCGTGAACGCCAGGATGCGATACCGATTGTGGCGGGAGGAATCGACGAGGGAATTCATGTTAGTGCGAATGACCGATTCGCTCGTGAAGCAACGCGGTTTTCAAATAGAAGCTGCCGGTCGACACGATCGTTTCGCCCGGCTTCAGGCCGCTGACCACCTCAACCTGACCGCCGGCCGTCGAACCGAGCGTCACGTCGCGGCGCTCAAAGGCGGTCGGTCCTGTCCGCGCGAAGACAACTGACTGCCCGTCAATCTGTTGAACCGCATCCACGGGAGCCACCAGCGTGGAAACCTTCTCATTTGTAGGGATGGAAACTCTGGTGAACATGCCGAGCTTCAGCGCCTTGTCGGGATTCTTGACGACACAGCGCACGTGAGCGGCGCGCGTGCTCATTTCGATGGTGTCCGAGATGTAGGTGATGCGGCCGGTGAACACCCGGTCCGGATAGGCATCGACCTGAATCGTGACTTCGGCGTCCGTTGGGAGGCGGCCCAGGTCGGGCTCGTAGACATCGGCGAGAACCCAAACCGTTGACATGTTGGTAATCGTCAGCAGCTCGCGGCCAGGATCGACCAGGTCGCCCACTGCCACACCGAACTCCGTCACGGTCCCCGCGAAGGGTGCGCGAAGCACATTGAGCGACATTTCGCGGTGTCGTTCCGCGGCCGCCCGCATCTCGTCGGCACTACCGCTCGGGGCGACTTCCGAAAGGTCTTCGTCCGTCAGTCCGAAGCGATGTATCCGCTCCTCGATTCTGCTCACCTCCGCCTGGTTGCTGACCAGGCCGGCCCGGGCCTGCTCGAACTCCGACCGGCGCAGATCGAGGGTCTGCTGAGAGATCGCCTCAAGGCCGATCAATTGCTCTGCCCGTTGCAAGCTCCGTTGCAAGACCTCTAGGTCGGCCTCGGCCTGGCGTCGAGCCGCTACCGCCGCCCGGTATTCCCCGATGTGGTCTCCAAGCGCGATGTTGTCGTAATGCACGAGCACTTGTCCCGCTCGCACGCGGTCGCCAAGGCTGACGTCGACTTGCTTGACGACCCCCTCCGCCAACGGCCGCAGGCGCACCACTCGTGAGATGACGGGCGTGACCAGACCGGTCACGTTCATCGGTACGGGATGGGCACGGCGCTCCGCGGCTGCAACCTGCATGCCGGCGTTCTGCTGGGCCTCCAGGGGAATCTCCAGCGAACCATCGGCCTCGTCTCCGGCGTGCTCTTCACCGTCATGGGTCTCGCCGGCGTGTTCCTCCTCAGCGTGGTCTTCCCCATGGTGAGCCCCATTGTTTCCCGTCTCCAGGCAGGCTGAACCTGCCGCGGCTCCCAAGCAGATCGCCAGCCAGACGAGCACTGCACCCAGCCCGCCTTGCCGGCGCAGTCTGTGACGCAGTCGGTGACGCGGTCCATGCATTTGCAATCGCTCCCTCGGAGCCGGGTCAGGGTTTTCCCGTCGGCCGGATGCCGACGGCCGCCGCCATCTCTATCAGGCTGATGCGCAGGTCGTAGAGAGCCTGGTTGCGCACCTGCTGAGTTACGATGAATTCGCGCTGCACATCCAGGAAATCGATCAGCGCGGTCTCGCCAAGGTGGTAGGAGGCCTGGATCAGGTCATGCAATTCCCTTGAGCTGCGAAGATACTCCTGGTCAATATAGCGGACCCGCTTCGCACTGCTGTCGACGGCGTTGGCCGCCATCTGCAACTCGGTGTCGACCGCCAACTTTTCCGCCCTCTCCAGTGCCTGGGCTCGGCGTCGTTCGGCAAAGGCCCGCTGTACTCCAGCGGGATTCAGACTGCCGAATAACGGAATCGGGATGCTGACTTCGAAATCCATGGCGTGCTCGCCGAAATCCCGGCGGTAGCCCCAGGCGAAAGTGACATTTGGAGCACGCATCGCGTGTTGCAGCTCCATCTCGGCTTCAGCGCGTTCGCGGGCATGGCGAGCGGCCTGCAGATCCGGCCGGATTGAGGCAGCGTCCTTCCGCAACGAATTCAATTCAGCCGTGACGCCCTCACCCGTGGCGATCAGTCCACCGTCCGGACTTCGGAGTGGAGACGGCTCCAGCGGATCTATCGCTTCGAGCTGTTGCCGCAGGTCGGCTGCTCCGAGCAGATTCAGCAACACCACGCGTGCGTCGCTCATCGCCAGTTCCGTTGTCAGGACCTCATCGAAGAAATGGAGGCGCTCCACCTGCAGCCGGCGGAGCTCCGTGCCTGCCACTTCACCCACCTTGAACCTGGCCTCGGTCAAGGCGATGACACGCTCAATATCCTTGAGCGCCGCTTCCGCCGTGGTCTGATTGGCTTGGGCGAGTGCAAGCTGGAAGTATGCCTTGCTTACTTCGAGCTGCAGACGTCGAAGTTCATCGGCAACTTCCGAGCGCGCCACCCCGATACCGGCGTCAGCTGCTTTCATGCGGTGCCCACGACGGCCGGCGGTCTCGATCTCCTGCTCCATTCGGACGATCAAGGCCTGGCCGTTCAGGAATGAGGGAACGTTGGGCCCAAAGATCGAATACTCCTCGCCTTCCACTGCAATTTCGGGGTTCGGCCGGCTGGCCGCCTCGCGCGCATCCGCCTCCGCGATCTCAACCAGGTTTCGGGCGGCGCGGAAATTGGCGTTGGCCACCTCGGCGATGCGCAGGGCATCGGCAAGCGTCAACCTTTCCGGGATCTCCGTATCCTGCCCCGATGCCGGAATATAAAGCAGGAACAGGGCACAGAAGAACAGCGTGGCGAACCTCATCGGACTAAAAAAGGGGATGGGGTCGTGGATAAGCAATTCTATGTCAAGTCGCAGCCGGTGCTCCGGAGCCCGCCTCGGAGTCTTGCACAAGGGGATCTCCGGCGGAATACGGCAGTTCGTGTCGTCGAAGGCTGAACAGCTGCGATCTCCTTGAAATCACTTTATTTGGAAGCAATTCAGAGTACGAAGTATATCATAGGCTCGTAGGAAGTCGGTCGGAGACAAACCGGGGTCCGGCTTTCAACCGCTGCCACGCTGTTCCCCCAAGGCAAATTCTCACATCTGAGGCACACATGGAACCAACGCAACTGAAAATCGTCCGGTCAAGGCTTGTCCCCTGGCTAATCGTCATCGTGTCGTTATACGTGCTGCTTGTGGCGGTTGACGTGATCGGCAAGGGCTTTCGTCAAGAATTCGGTGGTGCGGAGGGCGCCGAATCTCTGTTCATGTTTGCAACGAACCCGTTCATCGGATTGGTACTCGGCATACTGGCCACCTCATTGATCCAATCTTCCAGCACCGTTACATCCATCATCGTCGCTCTTGTAGCGGGTGGATTGCCCATTGCAACGGCAATTCCAATGATAATGGGCGCCAACGTGGGAACGACAGTCACCAATACCATAGTCAGTTTCGGTCATGTGAATCGGCCGGGGGAATTCAGAAACGCGTTTGCAGCCGCCACTGTACACGACTTTTTCAATCTGCTGAGTATCCTGATATTCCTGCCCTTGGAACTCGCGTTCGGTTTTCTTGAAAAACTGAGCGGCGCTCTAACCCATGTCATCGAGAACATGGGGACTGTTGATGCTTCGGGCAAGGGCATAGTGAAAATCGTGGTCGGTGCCGGTACTGGTTTTGTAGAGTCGTTGACGTCTTCGCTGCCCGACCTGTGGGCGGGTCTGGTTTTAATTGGTGTGGGAATCCTGCTCATTCTGCTGTCGATCACCTATCTTGGAAGCGCGCTCAAAACCGTCTTCGTGGGCAGGTCCCGAAGCTTTCTGCAGGCAGCCGTCGGAAAGGGTCCGGTGACCGGCATACTTTCCGGCACCGTGGTTACAGTGCTGGTGCAATCGTCCTCGACTACCACAAGCATCATTGTGCCCTTGGCGGGTAGCGGCATGATCGGTCTGCGTCATGTCTACCCGTTCACGCTGGGGGCCAACATCGGAACCACAGTCACTGCGCTTATAGCTGCGACGGCGATTACGGGCGCTACTCATGCCATTGCGCACCAGATCGCCATTGCGCACTTTCTTTACAATCTGCTGGGCGTAGTCGTCATTTACAGTATTCCTTGGCTGCGGCTGATTCCGACAGCGGGAGCCGAGTGGATCGCACGGCTGGGGAGTGAGCGCAAAGGATTGGCCGTCGCTTATATGCTCTCTGTATTTTTCGGCGTTCCGGGACTGCTCGTATTGTTCAAGACCTGGCTGTCCTGAAGTACCAGGGGTCAATCGGCACCGGCAATATGGGCCTTGCCGATCCTCATCCACGAGCGCTTCCGGTAGCCGGTAGCTGCGTATCACGCTGCCATGCCAGCTTGTCGAAAGCAGCGTCGACCCGTCCGACCATAGCCCCGACGGGTCGGTGTCCCAACCTGCGGCGACGATGTCCCTCCCAGGCTGCCGCTCGCCGCCCGACAGACGATAGGCGTAGATCTGCTCTGCCCAATCCGCAACCCACATTGTCTCCCCGTCCGACCACAGGCCCACCGGCTCCTCATTCGCCGAGAGCGCCACGTCCCGCATGTTGAGCCGCGAGCCATCCGACAGCCGATGCGCCCGCAGCTTCCCCTCAAGCCCTGCCGCCCATACCGTGTCCCCGTCCGACCACGTCCCCATCTCCTGCCGGCAGTATCCGGAACGTCCAGGGCAGGTTTGATCCCTACACCAGCCGCTTCGCACGCCGGACCGTTCCTGCTGTCACCTCAAAGGCGTCGTCGCGCAGCGTCCTGAAGCCAACCGGAAACTCCTCGCTGAAGCGTAGCTCGAACTCGAACGCATTCTCGCCGTCATGCGTCACCGGCATGTCCAAGAACTCTGCCGTCAAGGGCGTGACCGTGGCCCGCTGAATCGTCAACGATACCGTGTCGATAGCCGTACCGTTGTAGCTTGCTGCAACCGAAACGGTCTCGTCGCCTTCGGTGTCGGAATCCGCCGTTGCAGCGATGGTCGAGGAGTCGTTGTCTGAAGTCACTGTTCGAATCAGAAGCACTCATGCCGCTCATAAGGATGTGGGGCTTCCCGGCATCTTCAGCCCCCATAGCTCTTGCGTGTTGATGGTGACCGTCTTGCTCTGTGCCCTCGGGACAAGAAGAAGGCAACACGGGGTAACTACCTTCGATAACAGAGTCCTGCAGGTCCCCTACTCCCTCGCCGGCAGGTAGGCTCCATCCCCGCTCCTCTCTCCAGGCGCCCTGCCGTCGTTTACCACTCCGTAGGCCAGGAACGGGTTCTCTCCCGACACCTTCTCGATCCGGATATACCCCTGACGGGTCTCCGGGTTGGCTCTCAGCAGGATGCCGTCGATCTGATGCCAGCCCCGGGCCGGGATCGGCTTGGTCACCACCGTATCCGCCAGCATTCCCGTCTCCCCGTTGTAGATCTCCAGGTGGAAGACGCTCTCGCTGCCGTCCACCTCCCCCGTGTTGACCAGCGCCAGGTTGCTCCGGTTCTCCTCGTTCTGCTGCAATCCCTCCACCCAGGCCTCCTCGGTGAAACCCTCACCCTGCGGCACCGCGTTGTAGAAGACGCTGTATTGCCCGCCCCCTCCCTTTGAACCCGTTCTGGCTCCGATCACAATCCCGCTCAGGTCTCCCTCTTCGGCCACCACGAACAACGGTCCCAGGTAAAAGCCCCGGCTCGTGCCCAGCCCCGCCACTCCCTGGCGCCGCAACTCCTCCACCACCTCGGGCACGATCTCCTGCTCGCCCCCTTCCAGCTCCATGCTGAAAGCAACCGTCTTGTCGTCGGTCTTGACTTGCTCGCCCGCAAACTCGAATTCCAGCCTCCTGGGCTGCTGGGAGAAGTTCGTCACCGTCAGCTCGCTCCTGAACTCCCCGGTCTCCACAATTACGGGCAAGGTCTGTCGGGTTGTCCCCGTCAGTGAACTGGCCGTCACCGGAAAGACGAACGACCCGTCCGAGTTGGCCTGGTCGTTGATCACCCCGTAGGCGTAGAAGGGCGCCTCTCCCTCCACCCGCTCCACCTTCACGTAGCCGTTCTCCACACTCCCCAGCAGCCCCGAGTACTGGTGAAACCCTCCCGGCTCCAGCGTTACATCGTCCAGCTCCCGGGGGCTGGTGTCGGATGCCTCGCCCGAGTAGACCGTGGTCTTGAGCGTGATCGCACCCTCTTCTGAGGTCCCCATGTTCTGGAAGGCCACGTTCGAGCGGTCCTGGCTGTTCTGTCTGAGGCCGCACAGATAGACCGGTTCGTCAAAGCCTTCTTCCTCCGCCACCCCAAGGTAGGCCAGCCCCGCCCTTCCCTCAGGCACCAGCGTCGTGGTCCGCACCACCGCCTCCACCTCGGACTTCACTGCGACCTCCACTCTCAATGTCCCGATCCGGTTCCCGGTTGCGGGGATCGGTACCCCCAGACCCCTCAGATAGTCCAGGGCGTCGGTCTCGATCTTCTGCCGACCTGCGTCGAGCCGGTCGGTGGCCGTGCCGCTTCCCCCACCTGCATCCGCCGTGTAGATGTAGTGGAGGGTGGCCTCTTCCATCCCCCGGTTGGTCAGCGTCAGCTCCGAGGTGAAAAAGGAGTTGTTCCGCCCCGCCGAGGACAGGATCACCGGAACGAACGGCGACCCCGTCGTCAGCCGGAAGCTCCCTTCGGCCACCTCCCCCTCCCCGCAGTCATAGACGAACCTGCCCTCTCCCAACTCGGTGAAGGTCAGCGAAACTTCACAGGAACTCCCGTCATCGTAGTCCAGCCCCAGCCTTCCCTTGCGCGGACCTGTCCTCTCATAGGTGTAGGCGCCCGTTCGGGAAGCGCCCTCGGTCCTGGTCGCAGTTTGCTCTCCGCCCGACTCCATCTGCTCGAACCGGTTGTCCTCTCCGAACCGCAGCTCAAGGCTGCCGGCGGGCTCCTCCCCACCCGTGAGCCGTAACCTCAACCGTCTGCCCTCCAGGTCCTCCCCGGTGAAGTGAGAAGGATCGTCCGGGTCGGGCTCCTCTGCCTCCGTCCTCCCTTCTCCCGGCTGCGACCACTCACCCCTCCCCTCTTCATTCACGGCCCTCACCTCCACCCGGTAGAGCCTCTCCTCCTCCAGGCCCGTCAGCGTCAACCTCAGTCCCGTCCCCTCGTGCCCTCCATCCCGGTAGCCTTCCTCCCCCTCCTCCCGGTAGCGCACCTCATAGCCGGTGATCTCAGGCCCCCGGTTCTCAGGCTCGGACCAGCTCACCGTCAGGCTGTCCGTGCCCTCAGCTCTCACCTCCGGCGCCGCCACCGCCCCCGGCGGCTCCTCCTCGTCACTCACCCGCACCCGTATGGCCCTCTGTCTCCTCCGCTCCCTCTCCCCCTCCCCGCTCCTCGCCTCCACCACCACCACGTATTCGTTGTCTCCCGCTCCGCTTGCCGGGTCGGTGCCGGCCGCATCGGCAGGCCTCTCATAGTCCGGCGCCTCCGTGAAGCTCAGCTCTCCCGTTTCCTCAACTACCGTAAACAGCGCTGCGTCCGCTCCCCCCGCGATCCCGTAGCCGGCAACCTCGTCCCCCTCGTCGGAGTCCACCGCTTCCAGCCGCACTACCTTCGTCTGGTTCTCCACCACCTCGAACTGCCCCGGGCTGGTGATCTCAGGCAGCCGGTTCAGCTCGCTCAGCCGGAAGCTCCCCTGTCCCTGCAACGCGCCCCCGCAGCGGTAGCTGTAGCTGCCTGCTCCCACTCCGCCGAAGCTCATCCGCAGTTCGCACGTCTCCCCCCCGTCGTAGTCCAGGCTCAGCTCTCCCGTCGTCCGGCTGGTGTAGCGGTACCGGTAGCTCCCCATGCGGGTCGCCGTCACTTCCCCCGCTGCATCCAGCTCCCTCTCCTCAAACCGCAGACCCCCTCCAAACCTCACCTTCAGACTCCGCCGGCTTCCTCCAAACGGCGTCCACTCCAATCCGGCCTCTCCACCCTCCAGGTCCTCCGCCCGGAAGTTGGACCGATAGGCCGGATCCAGCGGCATCACCACCTCCACCGCCTCCGACACTCGCCCGTTGCCGATCTGGTTGACCGCCCGCAGCTCAAAGACATAGACCGTCCCGTTGCCAAGGTTACTAACCGTGTATCCGGTGGCGTTGACCTCGCCGGGAGCGCTGTCTTCGATCCGGACCCACTCGCCAAACGCTTCCCGCCCGTCCTTCAACCGGTACTCAAAGCGCTGGATGGGAGAACCCCCGTCGCTTTCCGGCGGGCTCCACTCCAGCCGCACTGCCCCGTCGCCGGGTGTCGCCGTCAGGACTGCCGGCGCCTCCGGAGGAAACAGCAGGCCCCCCCCACCACCGCCTCGTGGCGGTGGGGGTGGCGGCGGTGGCGGAGGGGGTGGTGGGGGTGGCGTGGCCATCACCGTCTCAGCCCCGCCCTTTCCCAGGGCATTGACCGCACGCACCTCAAAGACATACTCCCGGCCATTGATCAGGCCTCCCACCGTCACCCCATTCGACCCCGCTCCAACACTCTCCCACTCGCTCCATGCCTCACTAGTGGGCGCGTACCGGTACTCATAGCAGAGGATAGCCGAGCCTCCGTTATTAGACGGCCGGTTCCAGCTCAACCTTACCGACCCGCTGCCGGGACTCGCCCGCAGGCCGATGGAAGAAATCGCCTCGGGCGCCGACGGCGGTGACACCCGCACCTCCATCCAAACAACTCCAGCTGCCTCAAGATCGTCTTTATCCCGAATGCCGCCCGTGTCCGGCACCTTGTAGGTGAGCCCCACCGTCTCGCCGCTGGTCCGCGCCTCCGTCAGCGTCAACTGCACGTCGTTCCCGTTCACCGCAACCTCCTCCACCTGCGCTGATTTGTATCCTGGTTTTACGACAACCGTAAACGCGCTTGCGGGCGGGACGGCGTCGGCGTCCAGCTCCTCATCAAAGCTCAGCTTCACCTGGCAGCAAATCGCTTCGAGCCGGACTGGGGTCGGTCCGGTGTTGCCCGATTCGCGCGCAGTCAGTGCAGCCTGTACGGCGGTGCCGAATGCTTCGTTTTCCTCCTCCCCGAACACGATCACCGGCGAGTCGGAAATTTGCCTGCCCCGAGAGATCGCGCGGGAGGACAGTGCATGGTAGTCGAGGCGTGCCGCCATTTCGTCGACCTTGACTGTTTCGGTCTCCGCGAGGTTCGTGGTTTCGTACGGATCCTCGGCGATGTTAAAAAGCCGCAGTTCTCCGGACACCCACTGGCTGGTGTGCGCGATCCGTTCGATCAGCTTCCAGTCGCCCTGGCGTAGCACGAAGGCCGAATGCACCAGCTCGGTTCGCGGGCTCTCCGCGCCATTGGCGATGGCGGCCCAGGCATCCAGTCCATCGAGCGGCAGGCCGTCGGTGGTGGATGCCCCGGCCAATCCGGCGAACGTGGGGAACACGTCCACCGCGTGCAGCAGCGCATCGCTTTGGGTACCCGCCGGGATCTCGCCGGGCCAGCGAGCGACGGCAGGCACCCGGATGCCGCCCTCGAAATACGTAGCCTTTTGGCCCCGGTACGGGCTCTGGCCCGCGGTACGGGCCTCCGGGGCGTCTCCGTTGTCGCTCAGGAACATGACCAGGGTGTTGTCCAGCACACCCTTTTCCTCGAGCGCGGCGAGCACCAAGCCGATCGCGTCATCCATTGCCTTGAGCATCGCGCGCTGCTTGTATTTCAGACCGCTGAAGAGGTCCAGATACTCCTGTGGCGCTTCATGGGGGGCATGCACCGCGTTGAACGGCAGGTAGAGAAAGAACGGACTCGCGCCATCGTGGCGCCCGATCAGTTGGGCCGCTTCGTCCGCCAGCAGGAAGCTCGAGTAGCCGGACTCCACAACGGGCCGTCCGTTGCGGTGCCAGTCGAGAACCTGGCGGTCGTGCGCGGCCCGGGTGTGCTTGAAGGACCTGAGTTTACCCGTATACATCCCGTAGTGATGATCGAATCCGCGCTGCAGGGGCAGGTGCTCCGTGAGCCATTGCCCGAGGTGCCACTTGCCGACGATCCAGGTCGCGTAGCCAACGTCGCCCAGGGACTCGGCGATCGTGCGCTCGTCCAGGAGCAACCCACCAGTCATCTCCGGATGGGGGATCGTATCCACGCCGTTCTTCCACGAGTAGCGACCCGTGAGCAGGGCCGCCCGGGTCGGGGCGCACTGCGGCTGGACGTAAAACTGGGTGAGTTTGACGCCTTCGTCGGCGATGCGGTCGATGTTGGGAGTCGATACCTCAGTGCCCCCGTTGAAGCCGGGCTGGCCCCAGCCCAGGTCGTCGGCGACGATGAGGACAATGTTGGGCCGCGCGGTCGCCTCTGAGTCTTCAGCCTGGGAAACGGCCCGTTCGGGCGTCCCGAAGGCTATTGCGGCCGCGAGGGCCGCAATAGCCAATTTGCCGACCGCAGAGCGATGCGCGCTGAGCAGGCCACTAATCGCGTGAAACCCGCGGAGCACAGGATCGCTGTCGGTCTCCCAGCACCCTGCCGGCACGCTCAACATCGCGCCTCACTTCCCAATTGCACGACGTGCTTGGCCTGCCCAGAACGGACGAACGGAACTCGCCACGCCGCGCATGTCCCGCCACCGCGTACCTTTCCGCTAGCACCTTGAAAGAACTCCCTGAGGGGATTCCGTTCGGAGCGTCAGCCGCATGGAAGACGCCAACTGCCACCGACGCCTAGCGACGGTGAAACGTCGCGAATTACCCCCAAACGCTGGAACACCGCAGGAAATCTTGAGGCGCCTTTGGACCACGCAGGCGACACAATATCCATGCCAAATACTCTAAAAGATTGTGCATGAGAAGTGCGTGAGATTATGGTTTAATAAATGATATTATGATGATCATTCGGACAGACACGCCGTCGTGACCGTGGAGATTCGGAACATTGTGCGGGGTGTACACCGAGGCGTTGCGCTGATCCAGCGCATAAAAGGAGCGTGAGCTGTTGACCACTCATAACAAACGCGAGTGTGATGAAGTAGCCGGGCGCTATGATCGGGAGAACGCTTCGGCACCGCATATCGGCGAGAGCCCCGGTATTGAAACAGCCCCTGGCGATGAGATGGAAGGCGATCGCGTGCGGGCTTGTCTCGATTCTCTTGTGGAGACCTCGCCGGTCGGTGTCGTGATATTCGATGCCGAATCCGGCAACGTGTTCTGGATCAACCACGAAGCCAAACGCATCGTCGAAGGACTTCGCACGGCTGGACGCACGGCCGTGCAGATGCTTGAGGTGATCACGTGGCGGCGCGCCGACGGACGTGCTTTCGACCTCGCGGAGTCTTCTCTAACTGACGCGCTGGCTAACGCCGAGACGGTGCGCGGTGAGGAGGTGCTGGTCGAGGCCCCTGACGGACGCAAGGTCACGATGCTGGTCAATGCGACGCCGGTGCATTCCGCAGACGGGGCGCTCGTTTCGGTAGTCGTCACGATGCAGGACCTGGCGCCCATCCAGGAACTGGAACGCTTGCGCTCCGAGTTCCTGAGCATGGTGAGCCATGAGCTGCGTGCGCCACTTACCTCGATTAAGGGTTCGATCGTCACGCTACTGGAGACCAACTCGGACCTGGATCCGGCGGAGATGCGCGAATTCTTCCGCATCATCGCTGATCAAGCGGATCACATGCGCGGTCTCATCAGCGATCTGCTTGATGCCGGGCGTATCGACGCGGGCACGCTCTCGGTGGCGCCCGAGCCTACGGAGTTCGCGGCCTTGGTGGACCGGGCGCGGAACACTTTCTTGTCAGGCGGCGGGCGGCACACAGTGCTCATCGACCTATCGGTGCCGCTGCCCCGCGTCATGGCCGACCGGCGGCGCATCGTGCAGGTGCTGAACAATCTCTTCGCCAACGCCGCGCGGCATGCCCCCGAGTCCTCCCCGATTCGCCTCGCCGTCCGGCGTGACGGCGTACACATTGAAGTCTCGGTCTCAGACGAGGGCAGCGGCGTGGCACCCGAGCAGCTGTCGCAACTGTTCCAGAAGTACACGGGAACGGGCGACGCCGGGCGCGGGCTTGGGGAAACGGGCCTCGGCCTGTCGATCTGCAAGGGGCTGGTGGAAGCGCATGGTGGGCGCATCTGGGCCGAGAGCGGCGGTGTCGGACAGGGGACGCGGTTGACTTTTACACTGCCGTTGGCCGAAGAGGGGCTCACAGGGTTCGGGAGCCTCCCAAGTCCGCCCCGTGAAGAATCGAGCGAGACGCGAATCCTGGTGGTTGACGATGACCCGCAGACGCTGCGCTACGTGCGCGACGCCCTCTCGGACGCCGGCTACGTTCCTCTCGTGACCGGTGACCATCGGGAGCTCGCCCGCGTCATCAAGACGGAGAGGCCACAGTTGGTCGTGCTCGACTTGATACTGCCCGAAGCCGACGGCATAGAGCTGATGGAAAGCGTCCCGGAACTCGCTGACCTCCCGGTCATCTTCATCTCCGCATACAGGCGGGACGAGACCATAGCGCGTGCGCTCGAGGCCGGCGCCGCCGACTACATTGTCAAGCCTTTCTCGGCAACGGAGCTAACGGCACGAATCCGCGCAGCATTGCGACGCCGGGCTGAGCCTAGCTCCTTCGTCCTGGGCAAACTGGCCATCGGCTACGATGAGCGACAGGTGAGATTGGCCGGGCGCGTGGTCAAACTGACCGCCTCCGAGTACGATCTCTTGCGTGTACTCTCGCTTAACGCGGGACGCATCATGGAGTACAAATCCTTGCTGCGCCAAGTCTCCGGAAAGGGCGACGCTAGCGCCGGCAAGGCTGCTCTGCGAACCCTCGTCAAGAGCCTCCGGCGCAAGTTGAATGATGACGCAACCGACCCAGCCTATATCCTCAACGAGCGCGACGTCGGCTACCGCATGCCACGACCCGACACTTCGTGAAGGGTGTCGGCGGTGCAGCAACATCCCGGACTGATCAACGCCAAATTCGGCAAACCTACGTAATGCGGTTTCGCTCACAAGTCAGTAGTGTCTGACCACCACTCCAACTCAAAATGCACGAAATCAGAAAGACTGAGGAAGCTTTGGAGTGTTATCGGCGTAACAGGTGGGGGACCATATGGGGGATCAGTTGCGGCAAAATGAACAATATATTATTGATAATAATATATTTATATCGAATGTCTGGCGGAGAGGGCGGGATTCGAACCCGCGTGGGAGCGACTAACCCCCTAACCGCTTTCGAGGCGGCCCCGTTATGACCACTTCGGTACCTCTCCGCGTGATTGGTCTATGTTTCGACTGCCCGGAACGGCGCTAGCGGCGAAGCCGGAAGAACTCCTGCAGCAGCCTCACCGCCTGGACTTCCCCGACTCCCGACACGACCTCCACCCGGTGGTTGACCGATTCCGATTCAAACAGCCGGAGTTGGGAGTCGACGGCGCCGGCCTTGGGGTCTCTGGCGCCGTAGACCAGACGTTGGACCCGCGCCCAAACCAGGCTGCCGGCACACATGGCACAAGGTTCCAAGGTGCAATAAATTGTTGCCGAAGTCAAACGGTAATTCCCCATCCGCCTGGCAGCCTGCCGCAGGGCCAGGATCTCGGCGTGGGCCGTGGGGTCCGATCGGGCGAGGCTTTGGTTGTAGCCCCGGCCCACCACTTTGCCATCCACCACCACCACCGCTCCCACCGGGACCTCCTCCAGCGAGAAGGCCCTTTGGGCCAGGCGCAATGCCATTTTCATGAACGGATCGGTTACAGGTGGGTCCGGATGGCTCAACAAGATTCCTCAAGCGGGACTTGGAGTCGTTTGCAACATCCGCCGGCCGCACTCCCCTGCGCAGCCGATGCGGTTGCCGCACAGTCCGAAGGACCGCCGGGGAATTCTTCTGCACTGGCCAGTTTCAATCGCAAGGCAACTGGTAGGCCAATCTGCGTGTCTTGCGGGTCTTGAGGTCTCGCACGGACTCGCAGACCAGGAACTCGGATTGCGGAATGTCGGGGCTCGTAGGGCACTTGATCCTGCGTCCCTCCGAGATGAGCCCGGGCCGGGACGCGGCCCTCAGGCTTCCGTCCGTTCCGATCACCAGATAGGCTTTCACGTCCAGGGTTTGGCCAGAGCAGAGCGGCTGCGGGTCCCAGCTCACCCAGACCGAATCTCCTTGAACCGCCCGAACCGGCGCGTTCAAGGGGACATCCCAGCGGGCAATGACCTTGCCCTTCTTGTTGAATTCCAGCACCCAGTCGGGCAGCAGCCATTCCGACAGGCCGTAGCTCCCAAGATCCTTGACAAATACCTGGACGAACCTTCCGCAGGGATGGGCCTGAAGGCGACCTGCCGCTCCCGACCGCCTCAGCCGCTCACGGACACCCGATTGAAGGGCTCCGCTGCCTTCCTGAGCCAGCATGAACCGGAGCGGGATTCCCTGCTCTTGCCGATACGCTTCCAACTGTTCGCCGGCGATCCGTCGGACCAGGAACCCCAGCAGAAAGCGGTCCCAAACCAGGGCTTTTTGCCGCATGGGACCGAAGACCGTTGTTTCCTCGCCTTCGGGGACCTCAAAACAGCCCGTCTGCCTCGGTGTCGGCGGAGGCGAGGACGGAAACGCCAGTCCGGACAGCAGCAGCACGACCAGCATGACACCGGTGATCATGACAGACCGAGGAATGCGAGGAAGTGAGACGGCAGAGCCTTAACCCATCTCTTCCCTGACCACTCGGGCCAGATAGATCGAGGCGGGAGGCATCTTGCCCGGCCAGAGCCCGCCGCCTATGTACTGATGGCTGTCTGTGGTGATTGAGTGGGAATAATAGACCACCAGCAAGTCGCCATTGGCGTCCTCGATCATGCCCGGATAGGAACAGTCTCCCCAACTGGGCAAGGTAACCGCCTGGGTCAGGGCTCCGGTCCGATCCTCCAGGGTCCACATGCGCGTCCCGTAGCGCTGTGCTTTATGAGGATAGTCAGCGCGGTGCGGGTGAACCTGCTCGGTCTCCCCGTCGATATAGCGGCCGGCGACTATCCATCGATCCCTGGCCCAGCGCACCGCCGGGGCTTGAATCATTCGATCCAGGGGCAGGCGCCGCCAGCTCCGATAGGGCGGATGGCTGAGGTATGCGATGGCATGCCGACTCCCCGGCCTGGCTCCCGGATGCAACCTGGAGGAAGCGCCCTTGCGGCTCACCGCCAGGATTCGGCCATCCGGGGCGAAGTCGAAGTCGCTCTCGTCGTTGTCTTCGGCGGCGATATCGCTGACCTTGTTCCACCCCAAACCGTCTGCCGAATTGAAAAGCGAGGCGCTCTCGAACATCTCGAAGGTGTCGGCATGCGGAATCATGCTCTCCAGTTCCGGCGAAAAGGACCACTCCTGTCCATGGCAACGGTAGCCGATAATATAGTGGCGCCCCTTGAAGGTCTGAGGTCGCCACACACGCCAGCTCGGGTCCAGCAAAGGCTCAGGATCCTCAAAGTGACGGCCGTCCTCGGAGTAGCTGACCCCGGTACGGAAGGAGGTATTGTGGTGGCCGACCCACCGTTCGAAGCTCTCCTCCGATCCCTTCAGGCTCAGCCAGCGGCGCTTGAGATCGGCCTTTCGTTGCGGGCTGACGTCCGTGTCTCCTTCGGTATAGAAATAGAAGACCAGAATCAGCCGATCTTCGAGAGGCAGAAATTTCGGGCACACGGTGGTGCGGGTGGTGTTCTCCAGGACTCCCCACTCCCCTGCAGACTTGTGAAGCACCGTTTCCCAGTTGAGGCCGTCGGCCGAAGAGAGCACCAAGAGACCGTGGCCTCCGCCGTGGTTCTTGCCGCCTGAGTTGAAGGCCACATAATAGCGGTCCCGCCAGCGACAGATGTCGGGCCAGGCGTTGTGGGTGCCGTCTCCATGGATCTCCCGCACGCTGACCCAGCGGTATTGAACCCCCGGGGAGGGTTTGGCGGGCCGCGACCCGCCAGGGAGAGCCCATGCTCCCGAAGCTCCGGCCAGGCTCACTCCCAGCCCGGCGCCGAATGTCCTCAAGAAGCCTCGACGATCTGCCAGTTTCCACTCGTTCATCGATTCCGACCTCCGTTTAACGCCATTGTCGCCTCCGGACGGTATCCGCTGATCCCCGGGGTCCACCTATCGAAAGCGCCCAAAAGGCCAACCTCGAGACCCCTGTTGGCCACATGGACGCGACCGCCCAGGCAGACAAGGCAAGCCATCTTCCATTGAGCGAGAGATGAGAGAGTGGTACGCCCGGCAAGATTCGAACTTGCGACCTTTGGTTTCGTAGACCAACGCTCTATCCAACTGAGCTACGGGCGCTCCGCGTGAGGACCGGTTTGGCGAGATCGTCTTTCATCAGACGATCCCCATCTTGTAACATATCTGCCCCGGCCGGATCAAATCGCGGCCGGCGCCGGTAACAGCAGGTCTTTGCCACGGCCCAGGCCATCCGGAGTCTCCGGGCACACTCATTTCAACCCGTCTTCAGCACTCTGGGAGGTAACAATGCCTGAAAAATTCATACTGGCCGGGGTGCAGATGGACCCCACCCTGATGGACAAGGAGGCCAATCTTGCCGGGATGATCGATTCGGTGGAGCAAGCTGTCGCCAAGCAGGCCCGACTGGTGGTTTTCCCGGAATGCGCCCTGACGGGGTACTGTTTCGAGAACCTGCAGGAAGCCCTTCCCTACGCCGAATCCATTCCCGGGCCCTCCACTCAACTCCTGGCAGGTCTCTGCCGCCGGACCCGGGTCTACCTGGTTCTGGGAATGCTGGAGAAAGACGGTGACCGCTGTTTCAATGCGGCAGCCCTGATTGGACCGGAGGGAGTGGTGGGCAAATACCGCAAGGTGCACCTGCCTTTTCTGGGCGTGGACCGGTTCGTGGACTCAGGAGATCTCGGTTTCGCGGTTCACGAGACCCGCCTGGGACGCATCGGGCTCAACATCTGCTACGACGGATCCTTTCCGGAGAGCGCGCGCACGATGGCACTCCAGGGAGCCGACATGATTCTGCTTCCAACCAATTGGCCCAAGGGGGCGGAGCAGTTCGCCGAGTTTCTGGTGAACGCCAGGGGCCTGGAAAACCACGTGTTTTCGGTGGCGGTCAATCGGGTAGGCCGGGAGCGGGGATTCCGCTTCATCGGCAGAAGCCGAATCGCCGACCCCTCGGGCAGGACGTTGGCTCTGGCCAGCGCCGATGGCGAGGAGGTTATCTTCGCCGAAATCGATCCCTCGACAGCCCGCGACAAGCACATCACCCGTGTACCCGGCAAACACGAAATCAACCGCTTCAAGGACCGCCGGCCCCGGTATTACGGCAAGATCGTAGAAGCGTCCGACTCGGACTGAGGGGTCGACCCGGTTTGAGGAGCCGCCCCGGACTGGGGGATCGGCCCGGGCTGCCAGGGGACGGCGCCGGCCTTTTGGATTCGCAGTCGCAGTGCCCGGGAGAGCCTGGAGACCGTTCCAGGATCCTGTTCGGCCAAGTCGTGTACCTCCAGCGGATCCGCCCTCAGGTTGAACAGCTTGAAGGGTTCGAAGGGTGAGTTCTGCAGCAGCTTCCAGTGACCCTGGCGGACGGCATAGTAATCCTGACCCTGATGGAGTCGTCCCCCCTCCCGGCGAACCCAATGCAGCGTCCGCTCCATCGGCGGCGCCATCTGACCCACCAAGGTTCTGAACAGGGATACCCCGTCAATCTCCGACTCGATCGTCAGGCCCGCTACCGTGCAGATCGTGGGGAAGAGATCCATGGTCAGCGCCACCCGGTTGGATGAAGTGCCGGGCCGGACCTTGCCCGGCCAGACCGCCACCATGGGCACTCGAATCCCGCCTTCGTACATCTCCCGCTTTCCGCCCCGCTGGTCCCCGCAGTTGGCTTCCGCCCGCAGGTCCCCGCCGTTGTCGCTGGTAAACAGAACCAGGGTCCGGGTGTCCTGACCGGCCTCCTGCAATGCCTCCATCACCTTCCCGATTCCCGCGTCCAGATGCTCGATCAGGGCCGCCAACCGGGCCCGCTTTTGGCTCAGTCCCCCTCCCCGCTGCCTGACTCGCTCCAGGTAGGAAGGCGGCGGTTGAGCCGGCACATGGGGGGCATTGTAGGAAAGAAGGAGGAAAAAGGGCTGGTCGCCGGCGCTCCGCTCCTTCAGGTAGTCGATGGCCCATTGGGTGAAGAGGTCGGTGGCATGGCCGTCCGGCTCGATGGTTTCTGCATTGAAGCGCATGTGGTTCACGCCGCGGCGGGTGTGAAGGAAGTAGTCGTCCATCCGGTCGGCCAGGAACCCTTGGAAGCGGTGGAATCCCCGCTCGTTGGGGAGATTGGGCGATTCCAGGCCCAAATGCCACTTGCCGATCAAGGCGGTGTGGTAACCCGCCTGTTGCAGCAGCGCGGGGAGCAGAGCCGCCTCCGGGCTCAGGTAGCCCCAATTTCTCTCCGGCTCGGGCCGAATGGTTCCCGGAACTCCTACCAGGTCGGGATACCTCCCGGTCAACAGTGACGCCCGAGTGGGGGCGCCCACCGTCGAGTTGGCGTAGAAACGCTTGAAGGACATGCCCGACTCGACCAGGGCGTCGATGTGGGGGGTCTGCAAGTCCTCCGCTCCCGAACTGGACAAATCCCCATAGCCCAGATCGTCTACCAGGATCAGTAGGACGTTCGGCGGTCGAGGGGGCTCCTCTTCTTCGGCTTCCGCGGCCTCTTCCCCCTCTTCAGCTCCTTCAGTATCTTCAGTATCTTCAGTATCCTCACCCTCGTGAGCCTGCTGAGTCTCCTCCGGCGGGTCTTCCTGCCGGGAAGCCCGGAGTTCGGAACCCCAGTGAAGCGTCCCCAGGGCAAGCGCCAACGCAAGTAGGATCCTCATCGAAATGCCGCACCCCCAACGCCGCCCGTCCGAGTCGATGCCCAATCCGGGAATAGCGCCGATTGAGCCCGCCTCCCGGCTGATTCGGAATGGATTTGCAACCAAAACCCGCTACAATAACCCCCACGCCAAGCAAGCGCCCACCCCAAGGTGAGTTCGTGAACTACCGCTATCGATACGCCACCAGCTCCGTCTCCTTTGGGGGCCCCCTGACACCCACGGTGAAACGCATCATCATAGCCTGCGTGGTGGTGTTTGTGATGCAGGTCCTTTCGGGTGGTCTGGGCGGACCCATCACCGCCCTGTTCAGCCTCACCCCGTCGATGGTGATCGGCAGTCTCTACCTCTGGCAGTTGTTTACCTACATCTTCCTGCACGGCGGCCCCTTTCATCTTGCGATCAATATGCTGATCCTGTTCATGTTCGGTTGCGAACTGGAACGTTACTGGGGAAGGCGCCAGTTCTGGCGATACTTCCTGGTGACCGGGATCGGCGCCGGCATCTGCATCACGCTGTTCAACTTCTTTTCCTATCAAGGATCGACCTTGGGGGCTTCGGGAGCCATCTATGGCGTCCTGCTGGCCTACGGCTTGAGCTTTCCCGACCGCATCATCCACGTGATGCTGTTTTTCCCGCTTCCGGCCAAATACGCCGTGATGGTCTTCGGGGGCATTGCCTTTCTTTCAAGCCTGTCCGGAAGCGACTCCGGAGTATCGCATGCGGCTCACCTGGGAGGCATGCTGGTCGGCTACCTCTATCTGAAGCGCGGCCCCTTTCGCGACCGTCCGGGTGCGAGCTGGTATCAACCGATCAAGGATGCCTATCTGGAGTACCGATTTCGCCGGGCCCGGCAAAGATTCGAGGTCTACCTGAACCGGAAAGAGCGAGAGCGCCGCGATAACGACACCATCCATTGACTCCGCTTTCCCGGATAAGCTCTCTCTGAAACACCCCCGTTTCACCCTGTTTGATCTGCCCGGTAATGGCGGGCGGGGGCCCGGCTAACCTGCTTGCAGCAACCCCTTTTTCTTGTCTCATCCAGCCCCCCCCACGACAAATGCGAGCAAGAAGTGCAACCGGGCCGGGACCCATTTCCGATACTCCCAGTATTCCGGAGCGGACAGGTCAAAACCCGGCCCGGTCCGTCTCGGGAACGAAATAGGTGGTGCGGGTCCTGACTCGAAGACTGGGGTCTTTCACCTCAACCCGGACGCGTCGCATTCCGCCCTGGTGTGCGGGGCTGTTGGAATAGTATGCCAGGCTGAAGGTGTGCCTCAATTCATGGGCAACCTTGGAATACTCTCCTTTCAGGTCCGACAGGTCGGCCACAAGGAACATCTTTCCGCCGGTTTCCCCGGAGAGCTGGCTCAATCGTTCGGTTTGAATCTGATAGACCTCCTCCAGCACCGAGAGACTCAGCCGAGCATTTTCAACGTAGGGATCCTCCTCTTTTTCCTGGCTTTCCCGGATATAACGTTCCAGGAGATCCTTATGCCGATCCTTGTTCACGATGGTGATGGGATAAAAGACGGCATCGTCCTGTGCCAATTGCCTGCGCAGTTCGTCGAAAGACACCCGGCTGGAGTTTTCCATTCCGTCGCTGAGCACCACGATGGCCTTGCGGCCGCTGCGAGTCCGTTGCAGGCTCTTGAGGGCCATGGCCACCCCGTCGTAAACCTGGGAGCCACCGTGGGGATAGGTGGACAACCGTTTGATGGCTCTTCGCAGCAGCTTGCGGTTATTGGTGAACTTCTGAACCTCCTGGGTGAAAAAGTGGGTTTCGGTGACCGAAATCTGGTCGTCGGGACGCAGCTCCTTGGTGAAATTGCGTGCAGCGTCCTTGATCAGCCTGAGGTTGTTTCGGGTGCTGATGCTGGTGTCGACCAGAAGCACCAGCTTGAAGGGAGCTTCCACCGGAAAAAAGGTTGAGATGTCCTGCCGGATCCCGTTCTCGTAGACCGCAAAATCCTCCCGCGTCAGGGTGGTGACGTTGTCTCCGTTTTCGTCCATCACGGTGACGTTCAACACCACCAGGTCCACGTCCACTTCCAGGCGGAACGACCCATCGTCGTCCTGTGGACTGCCGGGTGGAGGGGTATGGCCTGCCAACGGCAAAGGCAACCCCGGCGCCAACCCGAGCAGGATCACCATGGCGGTCCGAGCGCAACGGGAGTACATGGCCTTGGATTCTAACACGGGTGTCATGCAGCGGTTTAGGGCTCAGACCCCGGGACCACCCCGGCAACGAAGAGCTCCGGTCGGAAGAATTGCCGCACCACCGCGGAAACATCCTCGGGTTCCACCGCCTCGATTTGTTTCAGGCTGTTGGTGACGTCATAGATGGACTGCCCGAAGATGGCTCTTTCAGCCAGTTCCAGAACCTGCCGGAGTGAATGCTGGGCGGCGATCCGGTAACTTCGAACCGCTGCCTTCCTGGCCTGATCGATGGCCTCTTCCGACAGCGATCCCTTGTCCAGCCCGGTCAGTTGGGCCTCGACGGCCTCCAGAGCCTCGGCGCCGTTGGCGGGTGGGGCCGTCAGGCGGGCGTAGAAGTATCCCCCCCACTGCAGACGCTGCTGCGAGGTCAGGATGTCCATCGCCAAACCCTGGCGTTGTTTCAGAGCCAGGGGCAAGACCCCGCTCACGCCGGAGGTCAAGTACTGCAACACGGTAAAGGCCGCAATGCGCGGGTCAGAGGGCGGCGGTCCCAGAAACCCGGCCTGAGCCCTGAAGGGTTGTCCCTGCCTGGCCTCTCCCGCAAGAGTCCGGGTCCTGGACAGGGTTGGCACCTCGCCAATGTCCTCATAGTCGATGCGGGAGATGCCGGAGCGCCGCCACTTGCCGGCAAACCTGGCGGCAAAGGCGCTCCCCTCCACGTCCCCGGCAATGACCACGACCGGTTGACCCTCCCTGACGAATCGCCGGTGCCATGCCATCAGGTCCTGGCGAGTGAGCGATTGCAGCGCCGTCCTCTCTCCGTAAGAGCCTCTCCCGTAGGGATGGGCACCGTAGGCGGCCCGCAGGAACAGCCGTTCCGCCTCACGAATTGGATCGTCCATCAGCCCGGCGGCCCGCAAACGCAAGGCCTGCTTTTGAGCCGCGATGGCCTCTTCTTCAAAGGTCGGACGTTGCAAGGCTTCGGCCAGAATGTCTACGCAAGCGGCGAAATTCCCGGACAGTCCATGGAGCACGAAGCCAAAATAATCCGGCTTTACAACTGCGTTCACCACCACTCCCAGCCTCTCCAGCAAGGCAGCCGGATGGGAAGGCTGCAGGGCCGATCCGGCCCCGACGGCCGTGGCAGCCATCAACCCGGTGATTCCCTGTTGGTCGGCAGGTTCCAGGGACTGCCCACCCCGAAAGAAGATTCCCATCGAAGCCAGGGGCAACCAGCGTCCTTCCTGGACCCAAACGTCGGGCCCTCGCAGGATGGAGAACTTCTTCGGGGGCGGGACCAGTTCCGCCGTGCTGATTTCTCTGGGATCCCTCTGCCCCGGCGACCGGCCATCTGCCCGCACCCTCTCCTCCGGCAGGGGAACCTCGATCCAGTCGCTGCCCTTCATTTCTGCGCTGACGCGATTCAGGGCCAGCCTCAAGAACTCGCGGTAACTGGCGGAGCTGAATTGCCTCATCTCCTGTGAGACCGGCTGGTACTCCAGAAGCGTGCACTGTTCCAGATCGAGATAGCGACGTGCCGCGGCAACCACCTCCTCGAGGGTCACCGATTCGATTGTCGGGAGAGTTTCCACCCAGGTCTTGAACTCCGCCAAGTGCTCGTGGCGGGCGATCTGAACCGCCAGATCGGCCAGATCCTCCTGTTCCTGCAGAAACTCGACCGTGAGCAGCGCCCGAGCGCGCTGCAGATCCGATTCGGTCAGCACGCCCTGCTTGATCCGCTCCATGGCGGCAAACGCCGTCACTGCCGACCGGTCCGGCCCCAAGGCGCCCACGGGCAGGCTGAGGACGAGATAGCTGGTCCGGCCCAGCGAAAAGGGATTGGAGGCAACCGCCTGAAGCGGCGAACGGGAGATCCTCAACAGGTGATTCAGCACCGAGGTCTCGCCCGCCGTCAGAACGGCTTGTAGCAATTTGCAGGCGTACCACTCCCGGGTGAAAGCGGCAGGCAGGGGAAACCCGATCCCGATTCCACCTTGATGCAGGTCCGCCCGGCGGTTGGCGTAGGTGAAGCCATTCGTTTCGGGGGCGGGAGAAGGCGGAGAATCGGCCAGGGCTCTCTTGGGGAGGGAGCGGTAACGCTTGACGACCTCCCGCAGGAGCGCCCGCCGGTCGAAGTCGCCGGTGATCGCCAGCAGGACGTTGCCGGGAACGAACCAACGACTTTGAAAGCCGGCGATCCGAGAACTGTCGACCGCGGGCCGGTTGCCGAGCGTACGACTCCTCTGGTCCGGTTGCCTTCCCCTTCGGGACGCCAAATTCAACAGTTGCCGCCTGTACTCCCTCTCCGGAGGGGCTTGGCTCAATTCGTAATGCCGCCGGACCGTTCGGTTGAGTCTACGCACTCTCTCGGGCGAGGGATTCCATGGCTGAAGTGCGGCGACTTGAAGGTCCAGCCCCTTCCGATAGGCTTCCCTCGGAAGGACGGTGGAAAACCAGGCGTGGTCTTCACCCACCCCGGTGTCCAACCCGGCACCGATCCTCCTGGCTTCCGCGGAAAGTGTTCCCTTTCCATCCGGAAGCGGGGAGTGCAGCAACAGGGGAGACCAGAAATCCCAGAACCCCGGCCCGGACACGTCCTGGTGAAGCCGGCCGGCCTTGACATAGGTCACCATGGCCACCAGGGGCGCGTTGCTCCTTTCAAAAAGGAGCACGGTCAAGCCGTTCTTGAACACCACCCTGGTGAAGGGGCCGACATCCTCTCGAGACAAATAGGGGCCGACTATTCTCGGCGGTGCAGAGTCGGGTGGGTCGTCCTGCGAGGCCTGGCAGGTGCTGACGTGATCCACCAGGCCGACCGGACCGAAGAGCCCCAGCCAACCACAGAGAACCGTCGCTCTCCAGGTGAATCGTGTGGTGACCATGATCAGGAAAGGCTAACCGCGTAGGGGAGGTGTTTGCCTTCCAAACCGGCGCGAATGTTGTCCACGGTCATCTGTGCCATGCGGAGGCGAGTCCGCGACCCGGCTGAACCCAGGTGAGGAGTGATCACCAGGTTGTTCAATTGCAACAGGGGGTGGTCGCGCGGCAACGGCTCAGGCTCGGTGACATCGATGGCGGCGCCCGCAATCCTTCTTTCGGCCAGGGCCCGATAGAGGGCCGCATGGTCCACCACGCCTCCCCGGGCCACGTTGACCAGAATGCCGTCCGGACGCATGCAGGCAAGCTGATCCTCTCCAATCAGGTGTCTGGTCTCCGGCGTCATGGGAACATTGAGCGTCACGAAATGCGCCTGTTCCAGAAGGCCCCTCAAACTGGCATACTCCACTCCCAGTTCGCTCTCAGCCTCCGGCTTTCTGTGTCGGGAGTGGTAAAGGATCCGCATGTCGAACCCGCGAGCCCGTCGAGCCACCTCCCGCCCGATGTGGCCCAGGCCGACAATCCCCAGCGTGCTGCCGTGGACCTCGCGCCCCAGGAACAGGGACGGGTCGTAGTAGTGAAAGTCAGGCCCCCTTGCATAGCGGTCACCGGCAACTACGTTGCGGGCGCAGGCCAGCAGCAGAGCCATGGTCATGTCGGCGGTGGCCCCCTCCACCGCTCCGGGCGTGTTCCCAACCGGTATGCCCCGAGCCGCCGCGGCCGCCAGATCCACATGGTCGATGCCGACGCCGAAGTTGCTGATCACCTTGAGATTGGGCAAGCGGTCCATGAAGGCACCGTCGATGACGGGATGGCCGTAAAGAAACAGTCCCGCGACTTCCTGCAAGGACTCATCGGATCCCTCCTCCAGGAGGCTCCAGGGTCCCGAGCGACAGTCCGGGGCCAACAACTCTTCAATAAAGGCGGCCAGAGGCACGTCCGCTAGAATCAGGGCTTGATGCATCGGCGGATCCCGGTGAACTTCAGGGGGTAACGGGCTCTGCTCGCAGGTCCCAAGACCGGCAGGCGGGAACAGGCTTTCGGCTGCGGCGTTCCGAGTGCAGAACCGCAGCGGGCCGGCGGCGCCGGACCGGATCCCCGGGGAATCAGGTGTCATCCGGCCTGAGCTTGCCGGCTGCCAGGACGCCTTCCGGCTTTTGTTTGACCAAGCCGTAAGCTTTCCACCCCAATCCCGAAAACGCATATCCGGCGGCCATGAGGAGCAGGACAATCTGCGAGTAGAAGTAGATGAGCGCCACCAGCATGGCCATGAGCACGAAATTGACGAATCGCTTGCGGCTCTTGAGGTCGACATGCTTGAAACTGGGATATTTCAGAGTGCTGACCATCAAGAAGCCCAGGAATCCGACCACCACATTCCAGAGTATCCCCGTGAGCCAGTGTTCCGGAGGTTCCGGAGAAAAGTGGACCGCGGCGGCAATCATGGCCGCGCCGGCGGGAATCGGCATGCCGACAAAGGGCCTTTCCGAGTCCCTTCCCGAGGGCAAAGGCTTTGCGCTCTGCAAATTGAAGCGAGCCAGCCGCATGGCGCCGCATACCAGGAAGCCAAAGCAAACAATCCATCCCAGTTGTTGCAGGTGCAGAGTATGAGGCGACTCCGGAGATAGCGCCCGCACTCCCCAGAGGTAGGCCAGTATGGCCGGAGCCAAACCAAAGGTGACCACATCGGCCAGCGAATCGATTTGCACACCGAATTCGCTGCAGGAGTTGGTCATGCGGGCGATCCTGCCGTCCAACCCATCAAACACCACCGCAAAGCCGATGGCAATGGCAGCCAGGTTGAATTCGCCCTTGAGAGCGTTGGTGACCGCGAAAAATCCGCAGAAGATGGTACCGATGGTGAACAGCGTGGGCAGGACGTAAATGCCCCGCCGAAACCGGCGTTTTTGGGAATTATTCCTCACTCCGCACCACCCTTCCGATAACGGTGCTGCCGCCCCGCACCCGGTCTCCCCGGCTCAATTCCAGAACCACCCTGTCGGGAACAAAAACATCCACCCTGGAACCGAAGCGAATCAAGCCGATGCGCTCGCCGGATTCAACCGCGTCACCCGGCTTCTTCCAGCAAACGATGCGACGCGCCAAAATCCCGGCGATCTGACTGAAACGCACCGTCAAGGAGCCATTTCCGACCGTCAGCACGTTTCGCTCGTTCTCTACGGAGGCGCGCCGGTCGAAGGCCATTCGGAACTTTCCCGGATGGTATCGGACCTCCTGGATGGTGCCCCCGATCGGCGAGCGGTTGATGTGCACATCCCAAAGCGAGAGAAAGATGGAAACCCTGGTGGTCCCGTCCGCTTGCTTTGCCAGATCCAGGACCTTCCCGTCCGCCGGGGCCAGAATCAGGCCCTTTTCATCGGGGATTTTCCGGTGGGGATCCCTGAAAAAGAAGCCGACCAGAAAAGCGATCGCCAGACAGACCCACCCGACCGGCGCAAAGCCCAAGATCCACAGCAGGCCGGCCATCACCAACAAGGGAATCAGGAAGACAAAGGCATCGGCGGCAATCTTCATGGCAGAGACTCGAGCAGGCCTGGGCAGGCAACTGGCTCCGGACATTATATATCAGGTGCCGGAAGGACGCTGAGACAAGGCAATAACTCGACTGCTCCGGAGCGGCTTGCTGTTGGAAAACGGAGCCTGGATGTGCCATCGGCCTTCCGGAACCAAAAAAGGGAACCCGGGGGTTCCCTTTTCGATCCAACCATCCTCCAAGGTCCAACCATTCCCGGGCGCGCCCGAGTCGGGCCCGGCCTCGCGGACTCTCAATCCTGCTGCTGCAGTTGGGCTTGAATTATCTGCTGCATTCGGTCCTTGGTCCGCAGCTTCAACTTCTTCAAGTTCACTTTCTCAAGCTGCTCTTCCTGAGACAGGAAACTTCTGTTCAGCAAAAGGGAGAGTTTTTCGTCATAGGTGCTGTGTTCTCTGGCAAGTTTTCTGAATTCGTCATTGGACTGCAAGAGATGCTCTCTGATATCCAAAGTGCTAGACACCGTTTGTCGTCCTCCTCCTGTATCGCAAAAGGTGGTTGCCGCTCCGCATTCCAAAGCTATCACAGCGCCAAAGACCAACTCAAGGAGCAATCGGACCGGTCTTGACGGCTACAGCTTCAAGTATTCCTTCAGCTTTCTGGAGTTGGAACGGCTGACCGGAATCTCGGTCTCGTCCTGGTCGTCCATCTTGAGCTGCAGGGTCCGGTTGAACCAGGGCACCACCTCCTTGATCTTGTTGATATTTACCAGGAAGGACCGATGAACCCGCCAGAAGATCTGGGGGTCCAGGTTGGCCTGCAGTTCCTCCAGGGTTCGATAATGGGTCTCCCCATTGAGATCGTGCGTGGCCACCTGGACGGAGCCATCCGAGACGCTGGCGAAGACAATATCGTCGGCGTCGACCATCAGATGGCGGTTTCTGTCCGTGACCAGCAGCTTCGACTTCCTGGGCGCGGCGGGAATGATCTGATTGAGCAGGTTCTTGATCCGGTCGTCCACCGGAATATTGGACTCCAGTTGCTTCCGTGCCCTCTGGAGGGCCATCTCGAGCCTTGATTTCTCGACCGGTTTGAGGATGTAGTCCACCGCGTTGACTTCAAAGGCCCTGACCGCGTACTGGTCGTAAGCCGTGACAAAAACAACCTGGGGCAGCACCTCCTCCTTGACCAGCTGGTGAACCACCTGAAACCCGTTGAGCCCGGGCATCTGTATGTCGAGAAACATCAGATCCGGCTCCAACTCCTTGACCAGGCGAATGGCCTCCACCCCGTTGCGGCCCTGGCCAACCACCCCCACGCCGGGAACGGAATCCAGCAGGAAGTGAAGCTCTTCCAGGGCCAACTCCTCGTCGTCGACCAGAATGCAGGAAATGGGCATTTCAGGAGGCTCTCTCCCCGGGAGCAATCAGCCGGTGTTCATCCGGCTTTCCCGGGATTGCTGCAGAGGGATTTCAATATGGGTGAAGGTGCCTTCCCCTGGCCGGCTGCTCACCTTGAATGCAAAGTCGGTCTGATAGGCTACCTTCAAGCGTTCCAGGACATTGCTGATACCGATTCCGGAATTGTAGATCGAGGACAGCTTGTCCTCGGAAATTCCGAGCCCGTCGTCCGTAACCTGGATGCAAAGACGATGCTGATGGAGTGCCGAGCGAATCTTGATGCGGCCCCCTTCGATCTTGGTCGAAATGCCGTGCCTGATCGAATTCTCGATGATGGGCTGCAGGATCATGCTCGGGATCATGCACGGCAGTGTCCGATCGTCGATATCCTTTTCGACACGCAGCTTGTCTTTCCCGAAGCGACTCACCTCGATGTCCAGGTAGTTGTCGATAAACTCCACTTCCTCCCGCAAGGGGATGAAATTCTCGTGGCCCTGCAACAGCTTGCGCAGGATGTGCGAGAGCTTCAGGACCATGGCTCTCGCCTTGGCCGGATTGGAACGGATCAGCGACGCAATGGAGTTCAGGGTGTTGAAAAGGAAATGAGGGTTGATCTGATTGGCCAGGGCGTCCAGCCGGGCCTTCACCACCAGTACTTCCTGTTCGGCAAGCTTGATTTCCAGGCGGGTGTTGTTCCAGACCTTCAGGGTGACTCCAACGCAGCTCAGCGATGCCACCAGTATCAGGGCAAACACAATGAAACTGTCGGTGGGAAAATAAAACAGGCGCGCCGAGGTCAACGCTTGTCCCAGGACCTGACGCAGGGTCTCCACGCCGACGCAACTGAAAAAGAAGATGAGTTGCCAGCCGCTCTTGCTGAAAAGCTGCCTGGAGAAAAAGGAAAGAACCAGGTTGATGAAAACGAAGGGCGAGAAGTTCCAGATCTCTTCTTTCCTGGGCGAAAGATTGCGCAGCAGCCCACTCAACAGCCCCAGGGTCGGGTAGATCGCCAAGGCCGCCCACTCCTGCTGCTGCAGCAACGCCACCATCCCTACGCAGCCGCCGACAATGGCTCCGACGACGGTGCCGCCCAGGAGACCGGCAATGAAAGTGCCCTCCAGGCTGAGGTCGAAGGCAGCGAAAGGATTGATGGTCCCACTGCCCACCCCGGCGCCTCGGATGACCACTCCGATACAGAGCGGCAGGCCCCAAAACCGGATGAGGGTGAGTTTTTCCCCAGCTTCCCTTTCCTCTGCAAAGAGCGTCTTGCGAAAGGTTTGAGAACGAGTCAGCAACGATGCCAGGGAGGCGATTACCCCCAGTTTGACCAAGAGAGCAATCAATATCTCCCGGTTGGCGGCAAAGATTTCCACTGCCGTTCGTCCCTCGGCGGCAATCCAGGCCGGCAAGATCCGGCGCCATGATCGCTTCCCCGGTGAGACCCGCGGGGCAAGCATCATCTCGGTTGGTTACTGTAACACCCGACTTCGGAGAATTCCAGGCAGGGCGCGTGGGATGTGGCCGGCGTTCCTTTGGAGAGCCCATGCGTCTCGGGAGGCAGCTCTTAATCCGCCGCCTACGCGGCTGCGGGTGCCGGCGGTCGTCACTTACGGGACGCCGCGTTTGCCCCCCTCCGGATCGACTGCGGGCTGCGCCCTTGTCTCTCCGACTCCCCCTCAAGGGGGGAGTGATACCTGAGGCCTGTAGAGGGCTTCTTGCCCAATCGCTGGGCAGGATGTAAACCATGTTCCCGGTCTACCGCATAAACTCCGTTCCCTCTTCATAACACGAGTATCACTCCCCCCTTGAGGGGGAGTCGCAGAAGCCGAGCCGAATGGCGAAGGCTGATGCGGTGGGGGGCAGACGCCGGCGCCTCCGAACGGTAGCGCCGTGCACAATGTCCGCTACTCATTTGGGAGGCCGTGCATTCGCGTCCCGAATCTGCCGCTTGGCCAGGCTCTGTCGGGAAAATTCTTCAATCCTGGTACGAGAATCGATATTCTGCACACAGGTTCGCATTCCTGGGGCTCTTGGACCACGGTGACTCCCCATGCTCTACCTGACCGAAGCCGACGTCGAGCAGCTCCTCACCATGCCGATTGCCCTGGAGGCGGTCGAGGAGGCTTTCCACCACCTCGGAACGGGCAAGGCCGAAAACATTCCCAGGCGCCGGCTGCGCCTCCCCCAGGGTTCTCTGCACTTGATGGCGGCTGCCCTGCCCGACCTGGGCTATATGGGCTACAAGGCCTATACCGTCTTTCGAGGACGGCTCCAGTTCTACTTCTGGCTTTACGAGACCGAGAGCGGGGCACTGCTCTCCATGCTGGAAGCCAACCTCCTGGGACAAATGCGCACTGGGGCCGCCAGCGGCGTGGCCACAGGCTGGATGGCCCGCCGGGACGTGCAAACCGCCGGCATCCTGGGTGCCGGCTGGCAGGCCTGCAGCCAGTTGGAAGCCGTTTGCGCAGTTCGACCCATCCGCAGGGTCCTGGCCTACTGCCGCACCGCCGCGCGCCTGGAACGGTTCTGCGGAGCCATGCAGGAGCAGCTGGGGATACCCTGCCTCCCGGCAAGCTCGGCCGAGGCAGTGGTGGAGCAGTCCAACATCCTGACCACCATCACCAGTTCCTCCAGTCCGGTCTTTGACGGTGACCGCATTCGGCCGGGAACCCACATCAACGCGGCCGGAGGCAATTCCCTGGCCCGCCGGGAGCTGGACGAGGCCTGCCTGAGGCGTTGCGGTGCCATCGTGGTCGACTCCAGGGATCAGGCCAGGCTGGAATGCGGTGAATTCCTGCGGCCCATCGAAAGAGGAGTCCTGCACTGGGAACAGATCGGGGAGCTGGGGGAAGTGGTCACCGGAAGACGGGCTCCCAGAAACAGCCCGGGAGAGATCACTCTGTTCAAATCCCTCGGTCTGGCCGTCGAGGACGTAGCCGTGGCCGCGAGGGTGTACCGGCTGGCCCTGGAGCAGAACAAGGGTCGAGTCGTGCCGATTGTCAATCATCCGCGGGCAACGGTATAATGGGCGCCACCTGCCAGGCCAACAGGCGAGTTTACGCACCTCCGGGAGCCAAAAGGAGAACGCTATGAAGATGCTTTTGCCGGGAGCCTTGATGCTCATTCTAACCGCGCCGACCCTCCACGCTCAGGTAAACCCCCGAGGAGAGACGACCCTGGAACTCAGCGGCGGCAACGTCACCGTCGAATACGGACGCCCCTCGCTCAAGGGACGGGACATCAAGACGATGATATATCCCGGCGAGACGTGGCGCCTGGGGGCGGACGGCGACACCACCCTGACCACCGAGGTGGGACTGAAGTTCGGCGATAGTTCCCTGGCCCGGGGGACCTATATTCTGCGAGCCAAGTTCCTCGAAGAGGGGAAATGGCACTTGCAGATCAGTGGCACCGACTATTCCAAAGTGGCCGAGGTCCCCATGAAGCTTGAGGAGACCTCCTCCGAGGTGGACCGCCTGAGCCTTCGGCTCGAAGGCGAGCAGAAGGCGGGCACATTCAAGGTGATGTGGGGTAAATTGAGTCTCAGCACGGAATTTACCGCACCTTGAGCAGCGACGCCGATGGTAACGGGACGGCCCTGGCCCTGTCCTGACCGGTGCCGCCGCCCGGAGTGCAACTTCCCCCTGTCCGCGTTGAACCGCCGTACAGCCCTTCGGGGACCGGGGTCGCTACCCCTCCGGCGGTGAGTGTCCGGAGCGACCCTTTCTTTCACAAATGGCCAACATGGCATCTTCTGCCCAGAACTGGCTCGAGCCAACCTTCCTGCTGAGCCAGCGTCGCTCCACCCTGGCGGTGGAAGCTCGGGCCGGCCTATCCACCTTCCTGGTGATGGCCTACATCATCTTCGTCAATCCCACGATTCTG
The DNA here is from genome assembly GCA_965207735.1 of Candidatus Versatilivorator sp. Lineage (GTDB taxonomy): Bacteria > Acidobacteriota > Terriglobia > Versatilivoradales > Versatilivoraceae > Versatilivorator. Next base: position 972,109 of record OZ242296.1, read on the forward strand.
GGCGGCATCCCCGACTCGACCGGGGCCACGCTGCCGTCGGGCGCCGTCTTGACCCTCACCTGCCTTGCCGCGGGGGTGCTTTCCATACTCATGGGCCTGCTCAGCAACTACCCTTTTGCCCTGGCTCCCGGAATGGGCTTGAACGCCGTGGTGTCCCTCCACCTGGTCGGCCAGTTGCAACTCACCTGGGTCCAGGCCATGACGGTGGTCTTCCTCCAGGGTCTGATCATTCTGGTTCTGGTGCTGACCCGGTTTCGGGAAGCCATGATGGACGCCATCCCCATCTCGCTCAAGAAATCCATAGGAGCAGGTATCGGGTTGTTTCTGGCGGTCATCGGTTTCAGCAACGCTGGCTTGATCTCCCGGGGAGAGGGGGCCACGTTCTCACTGGGCAATCCGGACACCTTGGGCGTGGTGACCTTCCTGTTCGGTTTCTTTCTGACCCTATGGCTGATTTCCCGCAGGGTGCAGGCGGCCCTGCTTGGGGGGATCCTGTCCGCCACCCTGGTGGCCATCCTGCTGAACGCCGGGTTCGGCAACCAACAGGCCTTTGGCGGGGCCGCCACATTGCCCTCCAGCCTGGTCGGACTTCCTCAGGGACTGACGGGCACCGAGGCGATCTTCGGCCGCTTGGACTGGGGCTTTTTCCCTCGGCTGGGGCTGTTGGCGGCGGCCCTGGCGGTCTTTTCCCTGATGCTTACCGATTTCTTCGACACCATGGGTACCGTGGTGGGCCTGGGGGAAGAGGCGGGGTTCCTCGAACAGGACGGCAAACTCCCGGGGATCCACCGGGTGTTGCTGGTAGATTCGCTGGGCGCCGTATTTGGCGGGCTGTCCAATTGCAGCAGCAATACCACCTATATCGAAAGCGCCGCCGGGATCGCCCAAGGAGGGCGCACCGGCTTGACCTCGGTGGTGGTGGGACTGCTGTTTCTGTCCGGCATGTTTTTCAGCCCCTTGGCGGGAATTATTCCCAAGCAGGCCACGGCCGCCTCTCTGATCTTGGTGGGATTTCTGATGATGGGCGTTCTGCAGGATATCTCCTGGCGCCGTATTGGCGAAGGCGTTCCCGCCTTCCTCACCCTGCTCCTCATGCCATTCACCTTCTCCATCAGCAATGGCATCGGGGCCGGAATCATCAGCTATACCTTTCTGAAGCTGGCGGCCGGCAAGCGCCGGGAACTCCACGGGCTGATGGTGGCGGCTGCCGTTGCCTTTGCGCTTTACTTCGTCCTGTCAGCCTGACTTGAACTTGAAAAATCAACGACGCATGAAGCCACTGCTCATACTGGTCCTGCTGGGGCTGGCACTGCCCGCAACCGGCGCGCCGGTTGAATTGGAAACGCTCATGGAGAAGCTGGCTCGGGAGACCGGCTGCGCGCCCTTGGGTCCATTGGCCCGACACGCCTTGGACGATCCGGGCGTATTCGAACCCGGGGAAGCTCAAGTCCTGGCGGAGTACGGATTCAACGACCTCAGCCGCCAGCAGTTCCGCTGCCGCGGTCGTTCCCTTCAGATCGAGATCTATCGCATGTTGGACGCCCCGGCCGCCTATGGGGTCTTTACCCTTTACCGGAAGTCCCATTCCCGGGTTCCGGAGGGTTTCCCCCGGTTGGTCGAAGAAAGCGAGCACTGGACGGCATTCGCTCAAAGCCGGTTCTACGTCAGGATCCGGCGCCCTGCCCTGCCCGCCGGGCGTGCCGCGGCCCTGGAGGCCGCCCGCTTCCTGGCCCAGGCCCTGCCTGCCGATTGGGCGCTTCCCTCGCTTGTGGACTATCTGCCCAGACAACACCTGGTTCCCGGCAGCGAGGTGTTCTTCATGGGGCATCGAGCCTTGGGCCTCAGGCTCCCGCTGGGGCAGGAGGACCTCTTCGGGCTGGCCCACGGCGCGGAAGTCCTGATGGCGGACTACCTGCCGCGCAACGGTTCGGCCAGGCTCCTGCTGATGATCTACCCCACCCAGCAACTGGCCGGCAAGCATCTCCAAAGCGGCTACCGGCGGATGATGCAGCAACACCCCGACTGGCAGGTCTTCTACAAGCGGGAAGGGCCTCTGGTGGTGATGGTTCTGAACCCGACCGACCCGGAGGTCGCCTCATCCTTCCTGGACGAAGTCTCCTATGTCTCCTCGGTGAGTTGGGACCCAAAGGCGGAGCCCCTGTCGGTGGGACGCATGATGCTGAGCGTGTTCCTCTACGTGGGAGCGGTGATCGGGATCACGATGGTGGTGGGGCTGGGGTTCGGACTGCTGAGGTTGCTGATCAGTTGGTTCTTTCCGGGCAAGATCTTCGACCGCAAGGAGAGTTACGAGGTCATTCGTCTTAAATTGCCGCCACCGCGATAAGGCAGGGATAGTCGCCGTCAACGGCGGAAGTTGGACGGCGGACTACACCTTGATGATCTCGACCAGTTCCTTGACAGCGGCCGCCGATTTCATCAGAGCCGCTTCTTCCTCCGGCCGGAGTTCTATCTGGATAACCTCTTCGATCCCGTTCCGGCCGAGCTTCACCGGAACCCCCACGAAGAGGCCATTCACCCCATATTCCCCTTCCAGAAAGGCGGCGCAGGGGAGAATCTTGCGCTTGTCCTTAAAGATGGCCTCGACCATCTCGGTCACGGCGGCCGAGGGGGCATAGTAGGCGCTCCCGGTCTTGAGCAAGCCCACAATTTCGGCTCCTCCATTGGCGGTGCGCTGCACCAGGGCATCGATCCTCTCCGGGGGCATCAGTTCGGTAATGGGGATTCCCGCCACGGTTGAGTAGCGCGGCAGCGGCACCATGGTGTCGCCATGTCCGCCCAGCACAAAAGCGTGGACATTCTCCACCGAAACCGACAGTTCCTGGGCGATGAAAGTCCTGAACCGCGCCGAATCCAGAATGCCGGCCATGCCGATCACCCGGTTCTTGGGGAAGCCCGAGATTTTGTAGGCCGTTTGCACCATGGCATCCAGCGGGTTGCTGACCACAATCAGGATGCACCGGGGGGAGTACCGGACCACCTGCTCGGTGACCGCCTTGACAATTTCATAGTTCTTCATCAGGAGGTCGTCCCGGCTCATTCCCGGTTTTCGAGGCAGGCCGGCGGTAATGACCACGATGTCGGAGTCGGCCGAGTCGCTGTAGTCATTGGTCCCCACCAGGTGCGAGTCGAATCCTTCCACGGGTCCTGACTGCAGCAGATCCAGAGCCTTTCCCTGGGGCACGCCCTCGACGATGTCGATCAGCACCACATCCGCCAATTCCTTGTCCACGATCCAATGGGCGGCGGTGGCGCCCACGTTTCCCGAACCCACGATCGTCACTTTTCTTCTCATCGACATCGCTCCTCTCGACCCTTCCCCGGGCCTCCTTCCGTTTTTTCGCCGGTTCCTGCCTGGCTGCAGCCTCGGCTTCCCACGGCGGCACTCAACGGAAAGGGGTTATCCCATGTTTTGAATGATGGCGTCGGCAAACTCGCTGGTCCTGCACTTGGTGGCTCCGCTCATGAGCCGTTCCAGGTCATAGGTGACCTTCTTCTGCAGAATAGTGCGGCCGAATGCCGCCTCGATCAGCTTCGAGACCTCCGTCCAGCCCAGGTGATCGAACATCATGGACCCCGACAGAATGACCGACCCCGGATTGATGACATCCCGGTCGGCATACTTGGGAGCCGTCCCGTGGGTAGCTTCGAAGAGCCCGTAGTCGTCGCCGATATTGGCCCCGGGAGCGATCCCCAGTCCTCCGACCTGGGCGGCGCAGGCATCCGACAGGTAGTCGCCGTTCAGATTGGGTGTGGCCAGAACCTCGTATTCGGCCGAACGGGTGAGCACCTGCTGGAACATGGAGTCGGCGATACGGTCGTTGATCAGGATCTTCCCCTCCGGAACCTTGCCCCCATGCTTGTCCCAAACTTCCTCTTCGGCAATGGTCTCCTGCGGAAACTCCTCCCGGGCCAGTTGATAGCCCCAGTCTCGAAAGGCTCCTTCGGTAAACTTCATGATGTTGCCCTTGTGAACCAGAGTCACTACTTTGCGGCCCTGCCTGATGGCATGGCCAATGGCGCGGCGAACCAGGTTTCGAGTCCCCGTAATGGAAATGGGTTTGACTCCGATGCCCGAATCGGGAGCGATCTTCTTGCCCAGATGCTCGCCCAGAAACTCGATGAACCTGGCTGCCTCCGGGGTGCCCTGCTGCCACTCGATGCCGGCGTAGACATCTTCGGTATTCTCCCGGAAGATCACCACGTTCATCTTCTCGGGGGCCCTGACCGGCGACGGCACCCCGGCAAAGTACTTTACCGGACGAACGCAGGCGTAGAGATTCAGCACCTGGCGGAGAGTGACGTTCAAGCTTCGAATGCCTCCGCCGACCGGGGTGGTGAGGGGGCCCTTGATGGCCACCCGAAGGGTTCTGATCGCTTCCAGGGTGTCGTTGGGCAGCCACTCCCCGAACTTCCGGTAGGCCTTTTCCCCGGCGAAGATCTCATACCAGCAGACCTTCCGCTTGCCGGCACAGGCTTTGTCCACGGCGGCATCGAAGACGCGCACCGCGGCTCTCCAGATATCTCGGCCGGTCCCATCGCCTTCGATGAACGGGATGATTGGATTGTCCGGAACTCTCAGTTGTCCCTGTATCAGCTCGATTTTCGATCCCTCTTTGGGGATCTCCACCCCGTTAAAGGACATAGGCGACTACCTCTCTGGAAGTGATTGGTGGAGAGTGGTTAATGGATAGTTTCGGGAACAAGCCGGCACCTCGCTGCGTTGTGAAGCTCGTATCGGGAATGGATCCTCCGGCAGAAATCAATCAACGCGGTGAGAGAAGAACGGTTGGCGGATAGCCGCTATCCACCAGGAAACTCTTGGGCAAAACAGGGCGCTTTGTAACATTTTTCACAAAAGACTGTCAAGACTGGCTGCCCGCTGACATTCCCGTAATGCGGAGAAGCGCCACGATCACTCCTCTGCAGAGTGACCGCCTTGAAATGCCAGGCAGGCGGCTCCGTAGATTCCGGCCCGACTGCCCAGGCCGGACCTGAGAATCGGCCGCGGGTCCGACTGCTGTACGAAGGAGCGCCGTCTGGCCTCCTCGAACATCGGCCTGTGAAATGCGTCCCAGGCCTCGATGGCGCCGCCTCCCAGCACCACGGCTTCCAGGTCAAGGATGTGAATGAAGCTGGCGATGCCGATGCCCAGGGCAGCACCCATTTCCTGAAACACCAGTCCGGCGGATGCATCTCCTTGCCGGGCCAGAGCGTAGACCCGATCAGCGGTGAGCGCTCCCTCCCCTCGGACCAGTCGATCCAGCTCCGGACTGGCCCGGCCGGAGTCCGCCAGTTCGGTGGCGCACCGCACCACCGCCGTGGCCGATGCATAGGCTTCCAGGCAACCACGGTTGCCGCAGTTGCACAGGCGCCCTTCCGGCCAAACATTGATGTGCCCCAACTCGGCCGCCATCCCCCTGGCTCCGTGCCAGACGCGGCCATTCAGGATCAATCCCCCGCCGATGCCGGTCCCCAGGGTGAGAAAGGCCAGTTGGTTCATATCCCTGGCCACCCCCATCCATTTCTCTCCCAGCGCCGCGGCATTGGCGTCGTTTTCCAGGGTAAAGGCAGCGTCCATCTCCTGGCGGATCCGGTTGCGAACATTGAAGCCGGACCACCCCGGCAAGTTGGGAGCCGCAATCACCAGGCCCAGGGGGAGCTTCATGATGCCGGCCACCGCCACGCCAATCCCGGCCAGAGCGCACCGCCCGACCCAGCGGTCCCTCAGTTTCAGGATGGCCCGGCACATGCGAGCCACCACATCTTCCGGGCCCTTGCGGGCATCCGCCGCCAGTTCCAGGTGCTCCAGCAGGTCGCCGTCTTCCGCTATGACGCCCAGCTTCAGATTGGTCCCGCCCAGGTCGACTCCGATGGCGAAGCGCTTCATGCTATCCGCCCGACAATGCGCCGTATTCAGGCTGAACAGACACGGTGGCGCCGGATTCCCCGGCGTCCTTCCCCGTCGCTGGCTGGACGCCCATCGCCAGAGCCATGATTTTTTCCTGATCGGCCTCGTCCCGAGACATCTCTCCGGTAATGCGGCCGGCATGCATCACCAGAATGCGGTCGCACAGTCGGAGGACCTCGGGAAGCTCGGAGGAAATCATGAGGATGGCGATTCCCTGACTGACCAGCCGAAGCATCAATCGGTAGATCTCCTCCTTGGCGCCGACGTCGATGCCACGAGTAGGTTCGTCGAAAATCAAGATGCGGCTTTGCGTAAAGAGCCACTTGCTCAATACCACCTTCTGTTGGGTCCCGCCGCTCAGGTTGCGAACCCTTTCCTCGGTCGAGGGGGTCTTGATGGCCAGTTGCCTGATAAAGTCCTGGACGCTTTCCCTTTCCCTGACCGAGTCGACCACTCCCCACCGGATCAGCTTGCCCAACCTCGACAAGGTGGTGTTCTCCCGCACTCGCATGCCCAACACCAGCCCCTGAGACTTGCGGTCCTCGGTCAAGAGGCCGATCCCGAGGTCGATGGCCTGGCGAGGCGAAAGCGGCCGGATCTGCTTACCCTCCAGGAACATCCTCCCCCGATCGGGTGCTTCGACTCCGAACAGGATCCTGGCCAACTCGGTCCGCCCGGCTCCTACCAGCCCGGTCAGTCCCACGATCTCGCCCCGGAAAAGCCTGAGGTCGATGTCCTCCAGTTTTCCAGCCTGCCCGATTCCCTCCACTCGGAGCACTTCGGCACCCGGATTGGCAGAGGTCCGCCGGACCGACGCCTTGAGCTCCCGGCCCACCATCAGGCGGATCACTTCCTCCCGGTCCAGGTCCGAGGTCGGCCGGGTGGCAATGGTGCGGCCGTCCCTCATCACGGTGGTTCGATCGCACACATTGAAAATCTCTTCCAGCCGGTGCGAGATATAGATTACAGACACCCCTTGCTCCTTGAGGCGACCGATCAGGCCGAAAAGCTCCGCCAGTTCGCGTTCGGTAAGGATGGCGGAAGGCTCGTCCATTATGATGAGGCGGGAACTCACCGACAGCGCCTTGGCGATCTCCACCATCTGCTGTTGGGCCAGGCTGAGGTTCTTCACCAGCACGCGACCGCTCATTTCCTGACCGAAGCTGGCCAGCAACTCCTCCGAGCGCCGTTCCATCGCCTCGCGGTCCAGCCATCCCAGGGGTCCCTGCACCAGTTCATGTCCCAGGAAGATGTTTTCAGCCACCGTCATCCCCTGAAGCAGGTTCAGCTCCTGGTGGATCATGGTGATTCCCAGATTCCTGGCCACGATGGGCGAGTCCACCCGATGGAAATGCCCACCCAACCGGATCTTGCCGGCGTCGGGCTGGTAGGCGCCCGACAGAATCTTCATCAAGGTCGACTTCCCGGCGCCGTTCTCCCCCACCAGCGCATGGCATTCCCCGGCCTCCACGTCGAGGTTGGCCCTGTCAAGAGCCAGCACTCCCGGGAACTGCTTGGTGATGGCCTGCATCTCAAGCAACGGCATGGGTTGCTCCCACTACACCAACTCCCAGGCCTCACGAAGGGTTCGTTTGGCGTTGGCCAGCACGATCCGGCTGCTCTCGCCGGCCATGGGCTTGACCTCAAAGCTCAGGATGCGTGGTTGATTTTCCTTGAGATATCCGATTTCAATCAGGGTTCTGATGTACTCCACCACCTCGGCCACATCGTTTTCTCCACCCGCAACGCCAAACCTCGGGTGCTGGTCGCCATAGGCCGGATGAGTGGTGTCCCGCACGACGCAATTTCCCATGTGGGCGTGGACCAGGTGATCCTTGGCTACGTGGAGTGCCTGCCGGGTGGTTTCTCTCTGCAAGGGCAGATGGCTCAAATCCAGCATGAGGCCAAAATTGTCGTGATTTTGCCGCACGCGTTCCGAAAAGCTCACCGCCTCGGCGTTGGGACCGATGAGGGCCTTCTTGTCTATGTCGAAATCGAATGTCTCCACAACCACCTTGAGGTCACCCCTGGAGGCGGCATGGGAGCAGATTCTGTCGAAGGAATCCACCAGCAGGTCGGTGGCCAATTGCCGCTTCTCCTCGCCCGGATGGGGTCCGCTCAGAAAGGCAACCCCACGGCAACCCATCTCCACGGCCTCATCCACGCAGGAGAGGCAGCGGTCAATCGCGGCCTGGCGCGTTTCGACATCCAGGCTGTTGAGATCGAGCTTGTTGACCAACTCTACCGGCTGGCTCCCGTAGGTGACCACGATCTTGCTGGATTCCAACATCTCCCGCGCCGTTTTGCGAACCTCGGGATCCCGGATGGTCGTGATCTCAATGACGTCGAAGAAATCGTCGGTCAAGACCGACTCCAGGGTCTCCAGCACCGGACCCTCCCCCGTGAGCACCTCGGGGAAAGCCATGAAATGAACCAATCCGACCTGCATGTATTTTTTCCAGGAAACATCCATCGGGGCCTCCTAGGGCTTGAAGAAATTTCGCATGTCGCTGCTTGCCCACGACGCCATCGGCGGCGCCCCCAATCATACACAAATCGAAACCCGTTTCAACCGGAGCCGCCGGGGAGCATTGCGTCCCGCTCCAAAGCCAAGAATCCAGGTTGCCCCCTGCGATCCTGGCCATTGCACCAAAGCCTCGACAACACCACCCGTAGTCTTCATGGGATCTGCGAACCCTTTACGAATTCTAAGCGCGCATCTGGCGGAAAAGCAGGCCCGTATTTGGCCTGCGCCGCCTTTTCTCGACGACCGGCACAACCGCATACCTCAGAATGCGAGTGTCGAGGAACGCGATCGCCGGATGTGGTAAAACTTTCCGGCGTCGAGGAAACGGATCTGTCGTACAATAGCCGCTGATCCTCAAGGATAGGCAGGCTCTGCCGTTTCCGCCGCGAGGGGCTGCTTCTTCCGGTCCAGCACGTTGCCATGAATTCAACAGCCCTTGGCTGCCTGACCGCATTGCTGATTGCGGCACTGCCAGCCGCCGGCCAGCACCGTTCCGAGGCGACCGACCCGCCCAACATTCTTCTGGTTACCATCGATACCCTGCGGGCCGATCATCTTTCCTGTTACGGCTACCACCGCAAGACCAGTCCCAACATCGACGCTCTGGCTGCCGAGGGGGTTCGCTTCGAGCACGCCTACTGCACGATCCCTCTGACCGGTCCTTCCCACGTTTCGCTCTTCTCCAGCCGATATCCGCAAGAGCACGGGGTTCGCATCAACGGCGTCCCCATCCCCGAGGACTCCAAGTGGCTTTACCTGCCCCAAATCCTGCGCCGCTTCGGCTATTTCAACGCGGCCTTCGTCAGCGCCTGGCCGCTGGCTGCTCACTTGACCGGCTTTTCCCATTGGTTCCAGATCTACGATCAGGACATGAAGCGGAGCTATCAGTTCCTGAGCTCCAGCCGCTTTGCGGAAGATGTTACGCCTCGAGCCATTGCCTGGCTTAAGGATCAGCGGGTGGAGCCCTTCTTTCTTTGGGTGCATTACTTCGATCCGCACGCCCCCTACCATCTGAGAAAGGATTTCGCCGACCCGGCGACCAATGGGCATGCAGCCATAACCGGTCCCGAGGTCAGCGGCGCCATGAGGGATCGCATTCGCCGCTATGACTCGGAAATCAGCTATGTCGACCACCACCTGGGTTTGCTGCTGAGGGCCCTGGACAAACTGGGGGTCAGCGACTCCACGCTGCTGGTTCTGACAGCCGACCATGGAGAGAGCCTGGGAGAGCACGATTACGTCGGCCACGGACGCCACCTCTACGACTCCATCCTGAGAGTCCCTCTGATTGTGCGGTACCCCGGCCGGATCGAACCCGGAAAAGTCATCGACTCCCCGGTCAGCCTGCTGGATGTGACGCCCACGATTCTGGAGCTCTCGGGACTCTCCCAACGCCAGCCCCCCATTCCCGCCAACTTCGTGGGAAGAAGCCTGGCAGGAGCCATTCAAAACGGAAATTCCCTGCAGGACCATCCCGTGCGGTTCCTGACTTTTGCCGGCAAGAAAGGCTGGACCCCCTCCTGGCTCTCCTTTTCCTGGGCCTGGCTGCGTTACCCCAAGCTGCCGCTCCGCCTGGGTTGGCTGAATGGCCCGACCAAGTCCGTTTGGACCCCCCGGGAGAAATCCCTCCTCATTTTCGATCTGGCCAGCGATGTCCATGAGTTGGATCCTTTGTCGATCAGTTCCGAGAACGACCGCTTCGCTGAGGAGACGACTCCTCTGGAGCTTTGGTTCAAGGCCACGGACTTGACCGAGGCGGACATGAAACGCGCCAAGCGGGACGAAGAAATCCTGAAGAGCCTGGGGTACACGCAATAGAGTTTCTCCCTGCCAAGCTGAGCCCCCGTCTCTCAGCGGGTAGCTGGCGCCTCCGGATGGATGCGGCATGAGCGGCTATTGGCGTTGGGTCCTGAAGCAGTCGGTCTGGGTCCTTCTTTTGCTGGGAGCCGTCGGTGCCCTGCTGCTCCCCGCCCTCGACGACCTCGAGATCAACACCGCACCCTCCACCCTGATTCTCGCCGACTCCCCGGCCAACCTTTTCCACCAGAAAACACGCCGGATTTTCGGCAATGACGAAGTCCTGCTGATCGGTCTCACGGTCGACAACCTGCTCCAACCGGACACCCTCTCTTCCATTCGGCAAGTCACCCGGGACATCGAGGCGATTCCCGGGGTAAGGCGGGTCCTGAGCCTCACCAATACGCTGGACATTCTGGAAAGAGACGGCGCCGTCGAAATCTCCCTCCTGATTCCCGAATCCCCGGAACAGTTGGATCTGCAGGCATTACGGGCCCGCCTCCGCGACAACCCCCTGTTCGATAAGGAGTTGATCTCTTCAGATTTGAGGACCACCTCCCTACTGGTATTCCTGGAGGAACGATCCTCCGGGAGCGAAGACCGGATGAGTCGCCTCGTCCCCGACATCCGGACCGCCGCAGCCCCGCTCGCTCGCCTTGGACACCTCTTCTTCGGAGGAGTTCCGGAAATGGAAACTGCCGGAATGCGGAACATGATCCGGGACCTCTGGGTCTTTACTCCCATCACCGTGCTGCTGGTGATGGTGATTCTGACCTTCGACTTTCACGCCCGCCGCGGCGTCGCTCTGCCGCTGCTGGCAATTGGACTGACCCTGGTATGCACCCTGGCGGCTATGGTGATGGGCGGATTCCCACTGAAACCCACCACTCTGGTGCTGCCCTCGCTGCTGATCGCCAACGGAAGCGCCTATACGATTCACCTCCTCACTCATTACTACCAGTGCCTGCTTCAGGCCTATGACCGGGAATCCTCCGGGGGCCAGGGCCGACTCTCCCGGCAGCAATATCGGGAGGTTCTGGCCGAGAGCCTTCACCGCGCCCACAGACCGATTGCCACTTCAGCTTTCACCACCATGGCCGGCTTCGCCGCCCTCATATTCAATCGAATTCCGGCCATCCGCGATCTGGGGCTCTTCGCCGTCCTGGGTGTCTTCCTGAGCTATGTCTTCTGTATGCACTTGATTCCGGCAATCCTGGTCTACCTGCCCGTCCCATCCAGGCACCGCATTTCCGGGCACGAGCGCAGCCATCGACACACTTTTTTCGAGAAACTGGGCCACTTCAATCTCAAACACCGCCGTTGGATCTATTCGATCGCGGGTCTGTGCGCCGTCCTGGGATTGGCAGGCGCCTTCCAGGTAAAGGTTCGAACCGATTATCTCGGACACTTCCGGGACTCGGCGCCCGTGGTACAGGCCACCAGAACCTTCGAGAAGCATCTTTCCGGGTTATCCGGCTTTTCCATCGTGATCGAGAGCAGGGACCAATCGCCCCTGACCGACCCGGCCACCCTGAGCGCCGTGGATCAGATCCAGCAGCGATTGCAGGATTTTCCCGGCGTGGATCGAACCCTCTCGATCGTCGACAGCATGAAACTGCTGAATCAAGCCCTTCACCAGAACCAGTCTGCCTTTTTCAGCCTTCCCGGCCAGCAGGACATCCTGGAGGAAATGCTGGAGCTGATCGAATCCGATCCGCGAGAATTGAGCCGTGATTTTCTCTCCGAGGATCACACGGCACTGCGCATTCTGGTCCGGTCTTCGCTGTTCGAATCCACACAGTTGAAAGCGCTCACCGACCAGGTCGGCAAGTTGGCCGCCCCGTTACTCCCTCCAACCGCGCAACTGCAAACCACCGGTACGCTGGTCCTGATGAACCTGACCTCGGATCAACTGGCGAGGGAACAAGTGAAGAGCCTGCTGCTTTCGGTGACCTTCATCTTCACCATCCTGATCTTCCTCTGCCGATCCTTCAAGGTGGGCCTGATGTGCATGATCCCGGCCGGCCTGCCCGTCCTGATGTTCTTCGGCCTGCTGGGCTGGAGCGGCCTTTCGCTGAACGTGAACACCAGCGTCATTGCCGCCATCGCCATCGGAATCGGCGTCGACAACTGCATCCAGTACCTGGTCCGGTTCCAGCGCTGCCGAAAGGAAGGACTGTCCCCCCAGGCCTCCGCCCGCCAAAGTCTTACCAGAGCCGGGGGGCCCATGTCGGCGGCCGCGGCCGTGGTGGTGCTGGGATTTCTGGTCTTCGGGTTGTCCCGTTTTGCGCCCGTTTCCCAGTTCGGCTTGCTTTCGGCATTCGTCATGGGGTTCAATTTAGTGACGAACCTGTTGCTCTTGCCCTCTCTTCTGCTGGTCGTGCATAGGAGTTCTCGGGCTGCGGAGGGTTAGCTGCATTCTCCCCGAGGGAATCCCAATGAAGCCTCGGCGACTGTTGATCCCCTGCATTTACCTGGCGCTGGTATCCCCGGCTCTGGCCGATGAGCGTGGGGACGAGTTGATCGCTGCCTACCTGGACCAGGCCGCCCGCAAGAATGCGCGTGTCACCGTCCAGGTGAAGCACGTCAAGGGCAGCCAACCTCCCATCCTACTGGCCTTCACCTGGATGAGACGTGTTCAGGCAAAGCTGACCTCCCACTTCATTCGCATGGAGGCTCCCGAGTCCGAACAGGGAAAGCTCCTCCTGGTCCACGAACGACCCGACGGTTCCTCCGATTTCGTGGCCTATCGCCCCCAAAGCGCGCTCAGGAAAAAGGTTCGAATTTCCGGCGCCCGCCATTACAAGTACAAAAGCCTTCGAATCTCGGTCCAGGAGCTGATTGGCGGGGAGTTGGCCAAATACACCCACCACTTCCTGGGCAGTCGGGAAATCGGAGGGGTACACTGCCACCTGGTGGAGAACCGGCTCAAGCCCGAATTCATCGGCAAGAGCGATTTCCTCCGTTCCATCCTGGCTTTGAGCGCGGACAGCATGACCATGGTCCAGTGGGAGCTGTACGACCGGACCAACCGATTGGCGAGAAAGATCGTGGCCACCGAAACCAAGGTCGTCGAGGGAACACCCACGGTGACCCAGGCTCAGATCAGCAATCCCCAACGAAACTCCCGGCTCCAATGGACGGTACAGTCCATCGAATTCGATCCCTCATTCGAACCCGATCTGTTTCGGAAAGAGTCCCTCCAGCGCCAAACCGCCTCGCCGACTTCCCCGAAATAGTTCCTTCCTCACGACCCTTGGCGGAACCCACTCGAGTCTTCTCCAACCCCTTCATGGCTTGTCTGAAACAACCGAAAAACGACAAGAGACAAAAGAAAAAGACTTATCCACGAAGGGGCGCGAAGAACGACGAAGGGGCACGAAGGCGCTGAGGTTAACCGCGACGGGATACAAGTTCGCGAAAGGATTGTCGATTTCTGATTGTTTCACTCTCGAATGATCCGCCCGGCAGGGCGGGGGCGGGACTTGTCTGAAACAACCGAAAAAAGACAAAAGAAAAAAGACTTATCCACGAAGGGGCACGAAGAACAACGAAGGGACACTAAGGCGCTGAGGTTGACCGCGACGGGATACCAAGTTCACGAAGGCACTATCGATTTCCGATTGTTTCACTCTATGTATGATCCGCACACCAGGGCGGGGGCCCGGCTTGTCGGGAACAAGGGCCATGTCGTGCAGAACCGGTTTTCCATTTATTGAACATGGATGCACAGGATAAACAGGATAAACAGCACGAGAGGCTGTGCCACCGAAGCAGACCCGCTTGATGATCGGGTGGGTGTTGGAAGTAGTCCAAGAGCCCGGGAGCGGGTTTTGGGAAATCCGTGTTGGAACAGAGGCGATGGTTGAACTCAAGACGGTGGAAACTCTCGCCCAATAATCCTGTGCATCCTGTGCATCCATGTTAATAAACCAACTACCCATGCGTGCCTTTGAACCGGTTTCCCACCACCCGGCACAAGGCATTGTTTCAAACAAACATCATTGCGTCGGCTTGTGCTTCACTTGGGCTCACCGGCATTTGCTGCCGCCGCCTACGCGGCTCGACATCCATACGCAACGATTCCCATGGGTTGACGCCCACGGCTAAGTGCTGCCGCGGCTTGGCCGCTCTCAAGGAAGAGCGAAATTTGGGGGAGGGCGCAGGAGATGTTACCCTATCGCTGTTTGGCGGGAATGCGCCGCCGGCAGGCAAAGCCCCGTGACATATCCGGGCTGCTCGGCGGCCGGTGCCGATCTTGACCGAGATGTTCGGAGGCCATCAAGGAGCGTTGCAGTGGCAATCCCAAAGGTCGCCATCATTGGAGCCAGCGGATACTCGGGCTCGGAGATTGTCCGATTGCTGTTAGCCCACCCCGAGGTGGAACTGACGACGCTGATGACCGCCAACCGGGAGCGAACCGGAACCCGGCTCTACAGTGACGAACTGAGACAGTTCCGCCATCGTTGCGACCTGCAGATCGAGCCCCTGGACTACGACCTTCTCCAGCAACGAGAGATCTCCCTGGTGTTTCTGGCCACACCGAACCAGACCGCTCACGACCTGGCTCCCGAACTCCTCAAGAGGCGGCTGCGTCTGATCGATCTGAGTGGGGCGTTTCGGCTGAGAGATGCCGGACTCTACCCTCGCTGGTACGGATTCGAACACCGGTTTGCACAGCACCTGTCGGAGGCCGTCTATGGACTTACCGAGGTGGTACGCCCGGCAATCCGGGAGGCTCGACTCGTGGCCAATCCGGGCTGCTATCCCACTTCGGCTCTACTCCCCCTGATTCCGCTGCATCAGGCCGGCATGGTGGCTCCTCAGAGCCGGATTGTCTGCGACTCCAAGTCGGGGGTGAGCGGAGCAGGAAAGACACCGTCCTCAAACACGCACTTTTCCGAAGTCACGGAAAGCTTCAAGGCCTACAACGTCTGGCGTCACCGGCATTCTCCAGAAATCTGGCAAGAGCTGGGTCACCAGCGTCTCATTTTCACGGCCCATCTGCTGCCCATCAACCGGGGCATCCTCTCGACCATCTATATAAGGACTGCAAGCTCCGCTTCGCCCGCGGAGGTCAGCGCCTGCCTGAAGCAGGCTTATGCCCGGGAACCCCTCATCCGCCTGTACCCCGAAGGTGAGTTTCCGGAGGTGAAACACGTGGCCCACACCAATTTCTGCGATATCGGCTGGTGTCAGCAGGACCTGGATCTCATCATCGTGTCCACCATCGACAACCTGGGCAAGGGAGCAGCCGGCCAGGCGGTTCAAAACATGAATGTCATGCTGGGACTGGAGGAAACCCTGGGCCTGCTGTAACCGTCCGGTCGGCCCTGTCTCCGGGGGGTTCGGGAAGAGTTTCCAAACGGGAGGCGCTGTCGTGCGTTTGGTCGTCAAACTGGGCGGAAGCTTGTTGACGGAACCCGGGCTTCTCCATAGAATTGTCGCCCAACTTCTGGGCCTGAGGCGTCGCGGCCACCAGATTATCGTGGTTCACGGCGGCGGAAAGCAGATCAAGCATTACTTGAATGAGTTGCGCATTCCCACAGAAACCCATAGGGGGTTGCGGGTTACCGACGCGGAGACCATGCGGGTGGTGCTGATGGTCCTGGGCGGCTTGGTCAACAAGAACATCGTAGCGGTTTTCAATGACCTGGAGGGAAGAGCGGTCGGTCTGTGCGGCGCCGACGGATCGAGCTTTCTGGCTCACAAATTCCGGGATGACCAGGAGGAGGATCCTCCCTTCGACTACGGGCAGGTAGGAGAGATCTCCCAGGGAAATCCCTCCCTGGTGGACCTGCTGCTGGAGCACAACTACTGTCCGATTATCGCCTGTATCGGAGTCGGGCCGGACGCCGCATTCTACAACGTAAACGCCGATGAGATGGCCTCGGCCGTAGCCCTCATCTGCCGGGCCGATCGGCTGATCTTTCTCACCGATGTCCCGGGCGTGCTGGATGCCGACCGTCAGGTCATTCCCCAACTCAGCCGGACGGAAATGGAGCGTCTGCGGAGTGAGGGCGTGATTTCGGAGGGCATGCTTCCCAAGACGCGTGCCTGTGAACGGGCCATCCGGGAAGGACTCTCCCAGGTGCATATTGTGGGCGGGAAAGAGGAAGACTGCCTGGTTCGGCTGCTGCAAAACGGTGAGCCCCTGGGGACGGCGATCCACTGACGGTGGCTGCGCTCGCACTGCTCCCCGGGATTGGATACCGCTCCCATCGGTTCCCGGGTCAGTCTCTTGGGAGCTCCCCGGCGCTGTCCACGGCGCCCCACTCACGGTTCGGAGGACTTTTCGATGAATCTGAAACAAATCGAGGAATTCGAGTCCCAGGTCCTGTTCAGCAACTACAAGAAGTATCCCCTTTTTGTGCAAAAGGGCCGCAAGTGCATGCTTTACGACTTTGAGGGCAAGCGTTACCTCGATCTGCTATCCGGCATCGCCGTCAGCGCCTTGGGCTACAATCACCCGCGCATCACCAACGTAATGCGCAAGCAGCTCAAGAAGTTGGTCCACATCTCCAACCTCTTCTATCACCCCTATCAGGCCTTGCTGGCCCGGAAGCTGCTGGAAATCTCGGGAATGGAGCGGGCATTCTTCTGCAACAGCGGCACCGAGGCCGTGGAAGCCTCCTTCAAGCTGGCTCGGGGCTATGCCTACAAGAACAAGCTGGGCGAAGACAAGAACCAGGTTCTGACGCTGGACGATTCCTTCCATGGACGGACTTATGGAAGCCTTTCCGCCACCTACAACGACACCTATCGGACCCCCTTCGGACCCCTGGTCCCGGGGTTTCAGTTTGTGAAGCGCAACGAGGTGGAAGACCTGCAAGCCAAGTTCAATGACAAGGTCTGCGCCATTGTCATCGAACCCATCCAGGGCGAGGGCGGAGTGCACTCCTGTTCCCGGGAATTTCTGCAAGCGGCGCGTGACCTCTGCCAAAAACACCGGGCTTTGCTCATTTTCGACGAGATCCAGAGCGGCCTGGGACGAACGGGGCGCTACTTCTACTTCCAGAAGTTCGGTATCCGACCGGACATCATTACTCTCGCCAAGCCACTGGGGGTAGGCTTGCCGCTGGGTTCGGTGCTGACCTCCAAAGAGATCTCCTTGACCTTTGGACCCGGCGACCACGGAACCACCTTCGGAGGAGGCCCCCTGGCTTGCCGCATGGGTTTCGAATTCATCAAGGTCCTTCAGGAAGAAGGGTTTCTGGCGGGAATTCGCGAGAAAGGGGAGTTTTTCAAGCAGAAACTGCTGGATCTGAAACGGAAGTATTCCTTCGTGGTGGATGTGCGCGGCGAGGGGCTGATGCTGGCTATTGAAGTCAACTTTCCGGCCCGGGAGATCGTCAACCAGTGCCTGGAGGCCGGTTTTGTGATCAACGTGACCGCCAACACGGTGCTGCGTTTTCTTCCACCCTATATCATCACCAAAAAAGAGATCGCTCGCTTTGTCAAAGCCCTCGACAAAATTTTCTCCAAAGTTCCCGCCGCTCAATAGGGCTCGGAGCATCCCGGCGGCAACCAACGGGCCCCGGTGCATCCCTGCACCTCCGGCCCTCAGGCCCAGGGGCGGTGCTCATGTCTGATCCCGCCGCGCACGGTTCAGCCTCCAGGGAGCGTCTCGGCGTCTCCGATCTGTTGTCCATTCAGGACCTGACTCCCGAGGACATCCGGCTCATCTTCACGGTCACCCGTCGAATCAAGCAGGCCCCTGACGAATTCGCCCGCAGCCTGAAGGGTAAGACACTGGCCATGATCTTCGAGAAGCCGTCCCTGAGAACGCGGGCGACCTTCGACGTGGGCATGACCAGCATGGGAGGACAGGCCCTGTTTTTGGACCACAGCGACGCCAAGCTGGGAGAACGGGAATCCATCAAGGACGTGGCGCGCAATCTGGAGCGCTGGGTCCACGGGATCGTGGCCCGCACCTACAAGAACCGCTCGGTGGTAGAGTTGGCGGAACATGCCCGGATTCCGGTGATCAACGGACTCACGGATCTGCTGCACCCCTGCCAGGCCCTGGCGGACTACTTCACCCTGAGCGAGAAGCTGGCCTTGGGCTCCGGTGTCAGACTCTGCTTTGTGGGAGACGGCAACAATACCTGTCACTCTCTGATCCTGGGGGCCGCCCGGCTGGGAATTCACTTGTCGGTGGCCACCCCGGCGGGCTATGAACCCAACCCCGAGATCGTCCGTGCCGCCATGCGCACGGCTGCCGGCACCGGCGCCACCATCGCGATTTTGAGAAATCCCAGGGAAGCCGTCCGGGGGGCGCAAGCTGTCTACACCGACGTATGGGCCAGCATGGGTCAGGAAGCGGAGACGGAAGACCGGGCAGCGGTATTTGCCGGCTATCAAGTAAACAGCGAACTGATGGAGCTGGCCGACAGGGAGGCGTTGTTCATGCACTGCTTGCCCGCTCATCGCGGCTATGAAGTGGCGCCCCAGGTGATCGACTCGCCGCAATCGGCGGTCTACGACCAGGCCGAGAATCGCCTTCACGTTCAAAAGGCCTTGCTGTTGCTGCTGATGAGTTAGAGGAGGTTTGCCGTGGTCAGGAAAGTCGTACTCGCCTATTCCGGCGGGTTGGATACCTCGATCATCATTCCCTGGCTTAAGGACAACTATGGCTGTGAAGTGATCGCCATGGCGGGCGATGTCGGCCAGGCCGAAGAGCTGGAGGGACTGCAGGAAAAGGCGCTGAAAACCGGAGCCAGCAAGCTCTACGTGGAGGATCTCAGGGAGGAGTTCATTCGGGACTATGTCTGGCCCACCTTGCGGGCCGGAGCCATTTTCGAGCGCAAATACCTGCTGGGAACCTCCATTGCCCGCCCCATTCTGGCCAAGCGCCAGGTTGAGATCGCCATCCTGGAAGGAGCGGATGCGGTGGCTCACGGTTGCACCGGCAAGGGCAACGACCAGGTCCGTTTCGAACTCACCTACAAGGCCCTGGCTCCCCACCTGCAGGTGATTGCTCCCTGGCGGGAGTGGGACATCATATCCCGGGAGGATGCCATCGATTACGCCCACCAGCGGCGAATCCCCATCACGGCAAGCAAGGAAAAGATCTACAGCGAAGACCGCAACCTATGGCACCTCAGTCATGAAGGGGGGTCGCTGGAAGACCCGACCTCCGAACCCGAGGAATCGGTCTGGAGTCTCACCGCGGCGCCGGAGGAGGCGCCCGACCGGCCCCGTTATCTGGAAGTGGAATTCGAATCGGGGACCCCGGTCGGACTGGACGGCCGGCGCCTGGCGGCAGCCGAACTGGTCGAGCAGGCTAACCGGATTGGGGGAGAACACGGCATCGGACGGGTCGACATGGTTGAGAATCGATTGGTGGGAATGAAGTCCAGAGGGACCTACGAGACTCCGGGCGGAACCATTCTGATGCAGGCTCATCGAGAGCTGGAGTCCATCTGCCTGGACCGGGACACCCTGCGGGTCAAGGACACGCTGGCTCTCACCTACGCCGACCTGGTCTACAACGGGCAGTGGTTCACCCCGCTGCGCGAGGCCCTGGATGCCTTTGTGACGGCGACTCAGCAGCCGGTCAGCGGCGCCGTCCGCCTGAAACTCTACAAGGGCAACCTCACGGTGGCCTCCCGCTCCTCCCCCCACAGCCTCTACCGGGAAGACCTGGCCAGCTTCGACCAGGCCGGCGACTACCGGCAGGCAGACGCCAAGGGGTTCATCAACCTCTTCGGACTACCCGTTCAAGTCCGCGCCCTGCTTCAGCGGCAACAATCGGACCGCTGAGAGCGGGGTTGGCCGGCACGGTTGGACCGCGCATGATCCATATCGTGGGACGCGGTTCGCACAATGAAACGGAAGGTTGGAGCCGTGAGCATCTGGGGCGGAAGGTTTAACCAAGGCATGGATGAGGCTTTCGAGCGCTTCAACAGCAGTTTGAGCCTGGATCGGCGGCTCATTCTGGAAGACATCGAGGGCTCCATGGCTTACGCCGAGGCGCTGGAAAAGGCCGGTGTGCTCACTCCCCGGGAACTCCGGCAGATCCTGGAGGGATTGGGTCAAATCCGCAGCCGGGCGCAGCAGGACCCAAATTTCCTGGCGGGAGCAAAGGACGAGGATGTTCACAGCTTCGTGGAAGCACGACTGGTGGAGGCCATTGGAGAAGCCGGGTTGAAGCTCCACACCGGAAGAAGTCGAAACGACCAGGTGGCGGTGGATACCCGGCTCTTTCTCAAGAAGGCCATCGGCCAGGTCCAGCAGGGTCTCAAGGCGTTGATGGGCGAGCTGCTGAACCAGGCCAGGAGACACCCCGATGTGGTGGTTCCGGGCTACACCCATTTGAGGAAGGCCCAGCCCGTTCTGCTGGCCCACTACCTGCTGGCCTATTTCGAGATGTTCTCCCGGGACCGCGAGCGCTTCGAGGACTGCTTCCGCCGCACCGACTGCATGCCCCTGGGAGCGGGAGCACTGGCCGGCAACGCCTTTGCCGTCGACCGCGAGGCCCTGCGCCGGAAACTCGATTTCGCCCGCATGACGGCCAACAGCCTCGACGCCGTCAGCGACCGGGACTACCTGGTGGACTTCGTCAGCGCCGGCTCACTCACGCTCGTGCACCTGAGCCGCCTGGCCGAGGATCTGATCTTTTTCTCGACGCCCGAGTGGGGCTGGGTCGAGCTATCGGATCAAGTCACCACCGGAAGCAGCCTCATGCCTCAAAAGAAGAATCCGGATTCCCTGGAACTGCTGCGCGGCAAGTCGGGAAGAATCATCGGCAATCTCACCCGACTCCTGGTTCTGCTCAAGGGACTACCCTTGACCTACAACAAGGACCTGCAGGAAGACAAGGAGGCTCTCTTCGACACCCTGGATACTCTGCTGGACTGCCTCCAGGTGGCTCAGGTGGTGGTTGGCACCCTCAAGATCGATGCCGAGGCGGCCAGGAGAGCCCTGGAAGGCGACTTCATGGCCGCCACCGATCTTGCCGATTACCTGGTCCGCAAGGGAATGCCCTTCCGCGAGGCCCATCAGATGGTGGGACGGATCGTTCTGGAATGCGAAGGGCAGTGCATCCGGCTCTCGGAACTGCCGCTGAGTCGCTACCGGCAGTTTTCTCCGCTTTTTGCCGATGATCTCGTCGAAACCCTTTCGGTCCGGCATAGCCTCGAGGTGCGGTCGGTCCCGGGCGGGACGGCGCCGGCCCGGGTTGCCGAAGCTCTGTCGCGGGCGGAGCAGTCCCTGGGGCTGAAGAACGCTTCTGAGAAGAGTTAGCGACTGCAGACCGCGAAAAGAAAGGCGAACCCGTGTCTGAAAGCTGGACCCTGAATTCTGCCGAGATCTTGCCTCCCAAGGACTTCCAGGCGGCCGCCGTGGCTTCCGGCATCAAGCCGTCGGGCCTGGATGTGGCTCTGCTCTACTCCACCCGGCCCTGCTGGGGAGCATCGGTGTTCACCACCAACGCCGTCAAGGCCGCGCCGGTGGTCGTCTCCCAACGACACCTGCTTGAAAGCCGGGGCGCGTTGCAAGCCATGATCGTCAACTCGGGAAACGCCAATGCCTGCACCGGGGAACCCGGCATGATCGCTGCCCGGGCCATGGCCGGGGCCACCGCCAGGACGCTGGCTATCCCGATGCAACAGGTCCTGGTGTGCTCCACGGGAGTCATTGGAGTTCCCCTTCCGGCGGAACGCATCACCGCCAAACTGGATGACCTGAAACAGGGATTGAGTTCCGAGGGTCTGGGAGCCGCCGCTCGGGCCATCCTGACCACCGACACCCGACCAAAAGTCTGCACCGCCGAAGCCTCCATCGAGGGCCGGCCGGTGCGCATTGCCGGCATGACCAAGGGGGCCGGCATGATTCATCCACAAATGGCCACCACCCTGGGGTTTGTGCTGACCGATGCCGCCATCGGCCCTGCCCTGCTGCGGGAAGCCCTCGCGCAGGCCAGCCGGCGCAGCTACAACCGGATTTCCGTCGACGGGGATACCTCGACCAACGACACCCTGGCCGTCATGGCCAACGGCGGCTCGGGAATGCCGATGATCCAGCCACACGGTTCCGCTCAGGAACTATTCGTCGAGGGACTGACCCGGGTATGCCAGAGCCTGGCTCAGCAGGTTGTCCGCGACGGAGAAGGCGCCAGCAAGTTTGTGACCATTCGGGTGGCCGGCGCCCCTTCAGAGGAGGACGCGGCCCAAATCGCCCGGAGCATCGCCAATTCCCCCCTGGTAAAGACAGCCCTGGCCGGAGAGGATGCCAACTGGGGGCGGATTATCTGCGCCGCGGGCTATGCCGGCGTTCCCTTCGACAGCAGCCGGGTCTCCATCTGCCTGGGCGACCTGGTCGTCTGCCGCGAGGGTGGAGCCGTGGACTTTGAAGAAAACCGCGCCAGCGAGATCCTGCGTCAACAGGACATCGATCTGACTGTCCATCTGCATGCCGGCAGTTCGGATGCCACCTTTTGGACCTGCGACCTCACCACCGAGTACATCCGCATCAATGCCGACTACCGTACCTGAAGCGGTGGAAAGGCGCTGCTCGCTGGACTCCCTTCAAGAGGGCCATGCCTACCCGGACGGGAGCACCCGGCAAACATGACCATACTGGCACCGGCCCTGCGTTTCTATCTGGTCCTGTGGCTTCTGTCCATGGGGATCATTTACCTTCAAGGCCGACTGTCCCGGATTCTCTTTTTCCCAACCGAAAGAGCAGCTGCCGCAACTTTCCTGTTTTGGGGCCTGGGGGTAGCCCTGCTGCTGATTGCGCTATCGCTCTTCGCCAGCAGGAATTTTCGCTGGGCTCGACAACTGGATCAGGAGTTCCGAAGGATACTGGTGCCCTTGGGGAGTTGGCAGATCGGAGCTATCGCCCTGTTCAGCGGTACGGCCGAAGAAGTCTTCTTCCGAGGCGCCATTCAACCTCTGCTGGGACTGGTTCCCACCAGCCTGCTCTTTGGAGCCGTGCACCTTATTCCCCACAAGGTGTTTCTCCCGTGGGCCGCCTACGCGGCCTTCGCAGGCCTTCTCTTCGGATCTCTCTTCGAACTGAGCGGCACGCTGTTCCCCAATACCCTGTCGCATGTCGCCGTCAACTTTGTCATGATCTGGCTGCTCAACCATTCGGAACCGGCTCCATCCGCCGATTCGGGCTAGCCGAAACTCCAACCTGCCACGCGGATCATTACCAGAGTCAAAAACAGATCCTTAAGGCCTATGAGGAAGAATGAACAGGTCTCGTTAAGCCGATTGGCCGTATTGGGGAACATGGATAGACAGGATGAACAGGATAAACAGGACCGGACCGGACGCTGCTGCACAGGACGCAATCTTTAAATTGTAAATTAATAATGACAAAAGACTTACTAAGGATTATCCTACTGCAGTTCCCTCATTTTGTCCCTCTTTTTGACAGGGAACCCACTGGACGCTCAGGGACATTGTCGGACGTAACCGTTCGGCCAAGCCGTGGAAGAACGGTCGATCGGCATCCTCCCCGCAGCGATCGAGCCACATTGCGTCGGTGTCGTTGCTGAGCCACCAACGTAGCGGCTGGACCACCCCCGGCTAGGCCAGCCGAGTGTGCTCGCCAGCCGCGAAACCCCTCTACACAGCTTGCGAATCGACCATATCGCTCCACACCACGGGTTTCATCTCCGCTCTCTGCCCCCAGACCTGATGGAGGTGGAAGAAGGACGCTTCTTCGGTTGCTCGGTCGGCATAAAGGACAAACCCGCAGGAGGTCGAGCCCACGGCTTGACCGAACAGTTTCTGTCGGACAGATCAGCCAAGTATCAATCCTGAGTCCGAGGGTGACTGGGGCTAAGAGATACGGCGTCCTCAGCCGTAGCACCCTATATATGGCGAACCTTGCAGTGTCTTCGACCGGCGCCATGGATTGCGGTTCGGAAATCGGGTAGAATGAGCAGGTCAAGATGAGTGTAAGTTCTATGTGTGCCACTATCAATAACCTGAAATCGACCTGCCGTGTTCCACTCCCGGCAACATTCCGCCCTGCGCTACCTCATCCCGAACGACTACGGGCGCGCCGCGGCGCCGACCACGAAACATCCCTTGGGGAACGGTGATCAGCCAAGGGTGCCCTATATTCCCTGGCTCGGAGAAGACATTACTTCCACCGGCTGTCGCCCAACTCGGTGCTGGCGACATCAGCTCTCTACTGTCCGTCGAATCGGGGTAGCTTTAGATAATGTCTAAGCAGCGTTTCGACGTTGGTATTGTAGTCGCATTACCTGAGGAGTTTCGTTACGTTGTTGAGTTCTCTCCGCAATTGGGGTCGATCCCGTATAAGGGAACCCATTTCTATCGGCTGAAGCTTGCTTCGGTGTCGGCGGCGTGCTGTCTAGTGGGACAGATGGGCATTCAATCTGCCCTACATGCGACAATTCGTCTATTGGAGTTTGCTGAGGTCAAGCTTCTCGTGCTCCTTGGCGTTGCGGGAGCACTCGGCAACAGCGTCGAAGTGGGAGACGTTGTAGTCGCAGACGAAGTCAACGAGTTTCAGGCAAGCTCCAAAGCGCAGTCAACAAGGGACGGCTACGAATTCCGCTACTCTGGGCGTCACTGGTCGTCGGAGTTCGCGATCAGGGAAGCTGTCAAACACTTCGAGCATGCGTGTCCCGATGGATTCCAAAGGTGGCAGGCACAGGTCCAAGAGGACTTCGCTGGGCTGAGTGCTCCGAACAGGGACAGTGTTTGCTCACTTCCGTCGACCCTGCACATCGGTCCGATGGCTTCGGGTAACATTGTTGCCGCCTCGAGCGCGTTTGTCGATGAAGTGAGGCGCATTAATCGCAAGTTCCTAGCGATCGACATGGAGGCTGCTGGAGTGACATTTGCGGCGACGGAGCGAGTCCATCGAGTGCCGTGGCTGGTTGTGCGAGGCATCTCTGATCGTGCGGATGAGAACAAGAAGAAGCTTGACGACGAGAAGGGAGCCTGGCGGCGTTACTGCGTTCGCAATGCTCTCGGTCTGTTACAGAACCTCCTAGCTTGGAAGGATTTCCTTACCGCCTGTGGACTCGAGTCTCCCGTGGCAGTGGAGAGACAAGAGAATCTAACGAGAGAGCTGATGCTGAGGGTGCGCTCTTATGTTGGAGGACCGTGGTTGGTTGGTGTGGCGTTCGATCTATTCACCCACGGTCCCCGAGTCGAGGCCGGTGGTGTGGCGATTCCCATTGATCTAAGCAGACTTCGTGTACTTGACTCCACAATTGCTCAACTTGTGAACTCCTCGACCGATCTCAGAAAAGAGCTTCTCGCCACTGGCGACCTTAAGACCGCGGCTAGTGGCATTTCGAGACTCGCTGACGACTACCGGACCCAATTGGGTTCGACCGGAGTCGATAAACTCCTGCAGGATTTCGACAGAGTCGTCGTCGAAACAATTTGTCCAACGGATGACGATCAGATTGGAACCGCGCTCGTCGAGGGCGACAGACTCGAGGAGGAAGTGGGACCGGCCGCAGCTGCTGAATTCCTCAGCGCGTTCACAGGCGAAGCAGTGCTGAGGGAACGGTATGTTGAAGTGCTTTCCATTCTCCAGCGGTGGTCGGTCATCATCGACACGTTAGAAGAGTTGGATCCCGACTCGGTGTCCCGCAGCGAGTTGGAGAACCTGATTTTCGCTTACGCCAAAACCGACGCTTTCGGCCTAGCAAAGTCGACGCTCGATTTGTACCGCGACCGATACAACGACAATGGAGCAAGAATGCTGCGACAGCAACTGACAGTCCAGTTTGCTGGCCTGCGCGGGGCGGACTCATGATGGAGGAAGCTCATCCCATTGATGTTGATCTGGAACGAATCCTTCCGATCCTGGCCCGCGAGATTTACACCTCGCCATTCGCGTTTTTGAGGGAGAACGTACAGAACGCATTCGACGCAATACGGATGCAAGTGTACCGTGAAAAGATTGAGGGTGTGACTCGCGAACACAAGATCGTGATCACGCTGGAGGGGAATCGTCTGTCGATTTCGGATACCGGTGTCGGAATGTCGCAAGAAGATCTTGCCAACTTCTACTGGAGTATTGGCAAGAGTGGCAAGCACACCACCGAGGCCAAAGCCGCAGGAGTCGTTGGCACTTTCGGAATAGGTGGGATGGCGAATTTTGGCGTATGCTCGCGACTCGAAGTAGTAACGAGACGTTACGAATCAGGAAGTTCCGTTGTTAGCTTTGCGGAGCGCAGCCAACTATCCGCCAGAGAGAATTGCGTTTTCTACGAGGCTGGACCGCCCGATTGTGACCCTGGGACAACGGTCACGGGAACGCTAATACAGGGCATAACTATTAAGCAAGTCGTCGCATATCTCGAACCGATCGTTCGGTTTCTGGACGTGGCGGTCGTAGTTGGCGATGGACCGCTCACGAGAGAATCGTTCCCCTCTGTGAAGCGCGAAGACGGAGCAACTCTTGTGGTTTCAAGTGGCCCAGCCACGGCTGCCATCTTCGTGCGTGCCCTCCAGAACGGCCAGGCAGAGATCCAGGTCGAGGAGTTATCATGGAACGGCAGGGTAACAGATGTGTCCGCTGTGTTCCAGACGACTGCCAATGTCGTGTCGGCTTACCAGCATGGGTTCATGCTAGCGAATGTCCCAGTCACGACAGTCTTCGGACTGGGAGGGGTAATCGATAGCCCTGTCCTTAGACCGACCGCAGGGCGCGAAGCAGTAACCGACGAGAGTCGCACTCTCGCACAGAACCTGTTGGCGGCGGTCGAGCGCGGGTTAGCCGAGCACATTTCAGGCACCGCCGGACTGCCAGAACGTTTCTCATCCTTCTACAGATACCTGGCACAGTTTGGCCGTTGGGACCTTGCCGGCACAGCGACTGTTCGCGTGCATGGACGCGCTAGCCGTGTCGCCCTGAGTTCCTTGGTCGGCTCTGCGAAAGGCAAGGTGTATTTTGCTCGTAACGGTCACGACCCATCGATCATGCAAGCATTCGGAGAACAGCAAAAAGTCGTGGTGCTGTTGTCATCAGATGGACATAGACAGAAGGTTGAACGACAGTATCTGGTAAGCAACTGTAACGCTGAGCCGCTTGAGGATAGGGTCACGTGTCTGCGCGTTGTCGATAAGCTATCTCTTCCTCAGATGGCGATCCAATACCAGCTGGTAAACCGGCTGAGGACCCAATTTCTGATCGACGGGCTACGCCTGCGTGCTGGCGAGTTGTCTCACGGCGCCATGCTATGGGCACCGGCTGGACAACGTAGCGACCGGGTCCTATTCATCGATTTTCGACATCCCCAAATCAAGAGGCTGGTCCAGCTTCGGGAGTCGTTGTCGTTCGAAGCAGTGTTCGACATCTTCATCCGAGATTCCGTCCTGCCCCATCTGGAGAACTCGTATCCGGAATTGCAGAAGCGAGATTTTGACGCCCTCCTTCGAAAGCTCCAGTCGACTGTTGAGTTTTTCGAGATCGATCCCGACGATATCAGCAGGATTCAGCAACTGGCGACGATCACTAACATGTCTCCTGAGGATGTGGCTGCCGTGTTTGGTGGGCGGAGGTCCGGCATGCCAAGAACGACATCCATCGACCAGGGTGATGTCGCGTCGGTCACACAGCAGGTAAACCAAGTGGTGCAGCAATCGGGAAGCAAATCTGCCGAGGAGATTCGACAGGAGCTAGAAGTTCGCCTACTTCAAACAGACGTGGATGCGAAATTGTTGGACGCGACTGACGTACAGTCGGAAATCGGACTCTCACGATACTATCTGGCTCTCACTAGAGATGCGCACATCCTATATCGCCGGGTCTTCTTAGAGCGTAGGCCGTCGACTGACTTTTCGTGGGGAGGACATCGAGCGGGATATCTCTTCTACAGCCACGGAGAGGCAGTCGTCTATTACGACATCCAGTTCGAGAACCTTCTAGGAGATACTAGCCACGAGCGCACCGGCACGCGAACTCTGGAACATACAGCCCTCGTATTCAAGAACTGTGTCTTCCTACCGATTCCAGAGGAGTTCGAACGGCACTTCGTGCCCACCGATAGGACTCTGAGATTCACTGTCCGCCACCAGATTCTAGGAATTGGTTCTGCACTGGTCTGACGAGTTCTTAGCCGGCGTGAGTTTTCCCATGCGGGTCCCGAAGCTTCTGGCCCGATTTCGTCTGGACATTCTGGGAACCAAGCGGTTGCCGCTTCGAGTGCTGGAAGATTCCCTTCGGTGCTTGGAGAAATGGTTTGAGAGCGGCGTGGCGCCTGGCTGCCAAAGCCTAGCAACGTCGCTGTATGTCGTGTCAATCCCGCCACTGCGCAGCCCCACCAACTATTTTGGCAACTCGCCAGCCTTTTCCCTTGAGCGTCGCGATTTTTTGATCAAGCGCCTGATCGCCGCCTAACGCCGATCGTGGAACCGCAAGGCAAAGCAAATGGCTGGGGCGAGTCATCGCCACATAAGTATGCAGAAGACGCTGAGTATTCCTTTTTGCAACTCCTTGTCCATTAAACGGAACTTCATCCGGAACCAACAGGGAACAATCAGGATAAGGTGTTGAAACAGAGGCCATTTGTGGGTTTCCATGAGCCGTTTGGTGTGGGATTGTGTTTACATGTATATCGTCGAGTGGTATGGTCTTTCTCTGTTGACACAACATGTTGTGCCTTGTATTCTGTTTCCATGTCCTATCACCTCGAATCCATTCCCAACCGCAACAGCCGACCCACTCTCCTCATCCGTGAGGCTTGGCGCGAAGGCAAACGCATCCGCAAGAAGACCCGCGCCAATCTCACCGGCATGCCCGAGCCGCTGGTCAACGGCATCCGCGCCCTGCTGAAGGGTGGCATCGCGCTGGAGAGCGTCGAGGACGCCTTCACCATCCGCAGGGCCCTGCCCCACGGCCACGTGGCGGCCGGGCTGGGAACGCTGCGCCGTCTTGGGCTGGTGCGTCTGCTGCATCGCCACCCGGGTCGGGAGCGGGATCTTGTCATTGCCGCCATCCTCGCCCGTCTCCTCGATCCGGGCTCGAAGCTGGCCGCCGCACGCCATCTCTCCCCTGACACGGCCGCCTCCAGCCTGGGCGCCGTGCTGGGTCTGGGGCCGGTCACCGGCAATGAACTGCTGGAGATGCTCGACTGGCTGCTCCGACGCCAGAGACACATCGAGAAGAGTCTGGCCCACCGGCATCTGGGCGAGGCCACCCTGATCCTCTATGACGTCACCTCCAGCTTTCTGGAGGGAGGATGTTGTCCACTGGCGGCGTTCGGTCACAACCGGGACGGCAAGAAAGGCAAGAAGCAGATCGTATTCGGACTGCTGTGCACCGAAGAGGGCTGTCCGGTGGCGGTGGAGGTGTTTGCCGGCAACCGGGGGGATCCGATGACGCTGGGGGCGCAGATTGCCAAGATCCGGGATCGGTTCGGGGTGGGCCGGGTGGCCTTGGTGGGGGACCGGGGCATGATCACCACGGCCCGGATCCGTGAGGAACTGGAGCCGGCGACTCTGGACTGGATCTCGGCCTTGAAAGCCACCGACATCCGCAAGTTATTGAGGCAGCAAGGGCCAGACGGGGGCGAGCCGGCCCCGTTGTGTCCCGAGGCCCTGGTCCCGGACCAGGTGGCCGAGATCGTCAGCCCGGAGTTTCCGGGCGAACGCCTGCTGGTGTGTCTCAACCCGCGCCTGCGGCAGCAACGGGCGCGCAAGCGGGAAGCGCTGCTGGAGGCCACCGAGGAGATCCTCGAGACCATCGCCCAGGGCCTGCGCCACCGCGGCAGGGATTGGATCAACCGGCGGGTCGGTCGCGAGGCCAACCGCCGCAAGGTCGAGAAGCACTTCCAGATCACCGTCACCGACGAGGCGCTCACGTGGTCTCGCAACCAGGAGAAAATCGCGGCCGAGGCCCGCCTGGATGGCCTCTACGTCATCCGCACCAGCCTCGATGCGGCAACGATGGGTCCCGCTGAGGTCGTCGAGGCCTACAAAAACCTGTCCCGGGTCGAGCAGGCCTTCCGCTTGCTCAAGACCACCCGGCTCGAGGTGCGGCCGGTGTATGTCTACAACGCCGATCGGGTCCGAGCCCACGTGTTCCTCTGTATGCTCGCCTATTATGTCGAATGGCACCTGCGGCGGCGACTGGCTCCCCTGTTGTTCGAGGACGACGACCGCCAGCAGGCGCGGGCCAAACGAACCTCGCCGGTCCAACCGGCCCGGATCTCGGACCGCGCCAAAGCCAAGGCCGACACCAAGACCACTGCCGAAGGGTTCCCCGTCCACAGCCTCAAGACCCTGCTGGACGACCTCGCTACCCTGACCCTCAACCAGGTGACCTTGCCCACCAACCCCGACCAGGGGTTCCCCATGATCGCCCAGGCCACCCCGCTGCAACGCAAGGCCTTTGAACTGCTGGAGGTCGAACCGGCCAAAATTGTTCCCAGTACGATGCCAGTTTGAATCCGTCTAAATCACGGGTGTCATTGAGGTATTGTTGATTTTGAGAGATGAAGTTCCGATTAAACTTATCTCCAAGCAACCAAGGCATCATCTCCTTTGCAGAATGTGCACGCCAGTAGGTGCTCAGCAGAAGCGTGGCGAGATGTGTTTGTCCCTTCACGGAATGGATCGATCCCAACCTGACGTCGATGGTTCCACCGCTGGCGTTGACACGAAAGATGTTTGGACGGGCGTTACTCGTTGAAGAAGAAGCCGCGCCAAGAGAAGGGTCGTCGTTGGGCCACGCCAGAAAACTCTTAGCCCTACTCGAATTTGTCTCACCCCTGCAAAGGGCGGCAGCCACCGCAGTAAAATCCTCAGCATAGGATGACCAATCGTCCTCTGAAAGGGCTGTTCTCTCAACCAGAAAACGCCTGAGAAAGCCCCGATAGGCCGTCAGCGAAGCGGCGGCACCCTCAAGCGCAACCACGACTGCGCGGTGGGTACGCGCCTTGCGCTTCAGGTCGCCGATGTCACCTATTCGCCTTGCGAGTTCAAGAGTGCCAGAGGCAAGCTTCTCGACACCGGGAGACAACGCGCGCCCATGGGCGACGAGCCCCTGTGCTACGCTAACGTACTGGGCAAGGGTTCGGGGATGAGGGTCCTTACGGGAGATCGCGACGGCGTATCCGTCCCAGTAATGGCCAACCGACTTTGGATAGTGAGCATGTCCAGGTGAGACTTCAGGTGCATCCTGGTGAATATGGCCGACCGCATAAATAGTTCCCTTGGTGACGAGTGATTCACCTAGAACATCAAACGCATACTTGCCAAAGGCATCGAGGACACCGTCGGTGCTGTCATCCGGGAAAACAAATATAGCGTGCTTGCTGTCTTGGGCGGCAATGCCCAGTCCTTTGGGGCCGATGCCGGATAGCCCGTCGAAGCCGACTGGGTGAACGGCAAAGGGCGAAGCCAGCGCCGCTATCTCCGGGCCGAACCGGTAGCTGTTCGGAATCTCGAGACAGCACGCCGGGTCGGGGTACGGCTCCACCGTACTGGAGTTCGAGTCAGGCAAATCAAAGATTTCCTGATTCGGGTCGCCGACCCTTTGAACAGCGATTCTTTCCGAGTTTCGAGGGAAAACCGCGTTTAAAAACGACGCTTGGCGCTCAATCGTATCTTGCATCTCGTCAAGAATGACCAACGGGAAGCGATGCGCGAGCCATGCAGGTAGATGCTGTTGATCTTCAAGAAGGGCGTTAGCCCATACGAACATCTCGTCGTAACAGAAATAACTGGCGTGTGCCGCTGTCTCAATGGCGCGTTTGGCGTGCAGGAAACTCGGCGCAGTGGGCCCTGCTGGAAAAGGCTTGCCGCCAAGACCAAAGCTCAAATCGCGGCCGACGATGCGGAGCCTGTCAAACCCGCTGTACTTTTTCTTGAGAAATTTCTGTACTGACCGATAGTCCTTGCCTAGCACGCCGCATCGATAAGCGGTCGTCACGTCGTCGTCAATCGTCGGTGTTGGGTAGCCGTTGGAGTAAAGCCAGGGAAGAGCTAGAAAACGATTCGCAAAGCCATGTATCGTGTCGATGAAATGAGGATATGCGAGAAGCCTCTGTCCGACCACTGTCCGACCGAGCCGATGCTCGATCTGCTCACGGGCTACATTTGTATGGGAGAGGACACAGATTCCTTTGGTTCGATGTGGCCATTTCTTGGCGAGGATGGCGAGCTTAGCGACAATGAGCATCGTCTTGCCGCTGCCGGGGCAAGCGGACAGATCGACAGTCGAGCGCCGTTTAAGAAAAGCGCGCCGGGGCTCATCGAAAGGGTCGAACCCCATAAGCAAGCGAACCCACTCAATGTCATCGTCTGTGATTTCGGGAATGAGGGATTCCGCATCAGACATTTTCTCCCCCGATAGCCGAGGTGGGTTCGGAAGCCCGATGCGGCGGCTGGGCCGTCACATAGTCGATGGCATTCACAATATAGGCTGGCAACAAGTTGCGGAATCCAGCCGCATCAATATCGCCTTGCTCGCAAAATTGCGGCAAAAGATCGGAGAAATATTGTGCAGCCACGGCCTTGGAAGCGCTGCCGCCATGGAACAGGTGGTATATGCGTGAGCATAAGACCGCGTCGTCATCGCCTGAATCAGATTTCAGCGTCGCGAACTCGGCCTTTGCCTGGGCAACGACATCTTCGCGGTTCTTCTTTTCTTTATTCAACGGATCGTCGTTCTTCGCCAGACAAGCCGCGACGTATACGGGTTCGGCCAGCCCACAACGAGCGAGATCGTATTCAAGCGTCCAGTGATCGGAGACAAAAGTGCGAACTGACTGGCCGTCGTTCTCTTTTAATTGCTCACGCAGTTGAGCCAGGGATTTGTCGCGTTGTTCTGCATTGTCGCCGAAGTCCCGAACTGCCTTCCATCTGCGCTTGCTGTTTTGCCATTTCGCATCGTCAACGCCTTCGATCAAACCGAGGATTTCCGGCGCGCAGTCCGGCATCACATCGATATCGGCAAGACACGCAACCGGAACGCCTATCGTCGGAGCGCTTTGCTCCTTCCGTTGGAAAATACGGCTGAAGCGCCGCAACCCCCTACTGCCTACGTTGACAATCGATACGCCGTGTTCGGTAAGATCGTTACCGATAAGCTTGGCAAGCGTGGGCAAGATGATCGCCTCGGCATCCCCCTCGACGATCAGAACCCCATGGGCGAAAAACAGATTGGCCTTCGTCACATCGAGGAATCGTTCAAGAAACCTATAGTCTCCGGTCTCCAGCAGCGTTTGATCGCTTGCAAGCGGAAAAGCCCGCCGCCCTTGCAAAAGAACCAAGTTCGCAAGCGGAATTTTCGATGCGAGATTGGGACTGTGTGTTGAAAGCAGAACCTGAACTGCACGGTTCGCACCTTCAATTTTCGTTTCGGTGGCCTGCCGCAAAAACTCCATCAGGCGAAGCTGGCGCTGCGGATGAAGGTGAGCTTCCGGTTCCTCAACCAGAAGCAACGGAAGCCCTTCGGGTTCTTTACCAAGTAACAGAAGTTCGCACGCCATGAACAGCAGATTGTTTGAACCGAGGCCGTAGCGGCCCATCGGGGTGCCGATTGTTGCATCGAGAAGACCAAGCTCAAGACGCTCCAGAATCTGCCGGAGTCGCGCACTCGCCGTGCCTCCCTCGGAAACATCGATCTTGCCCTGCAGATCATCTCCGCGCAAAGACAGTGAAGTAAGATACTGCTTGTTGATCGCGTCCTCTGCACTCCCGACGCCATCGTGATGTTTGACGTTGTGGCGCATGTAGTCCGACAGCCCGACAAGTCCAAGCTTCCTGACGGCAGCCGCATCCTTGGGGAAATTTGCGGCGTCGAAATTTTCACCTTCAGAGATTTCCGGAACGTTTGAAAGGATTTGAGACAGGCGCGAGCCTCTCCCAGGAGACATCTCGCGTTCAGCGTCCCGTAATGGGCGAAGGTACGCGGCGGAAAGCAATTCGCGAACCGACGTGTCGAATGGCGGACCTACACCGTCGGTGCCGCTACGCACCGACACATCAATCCAGCGGCGTGTGCCCGGCGCTTCACTTAGCTTGCGGGCCGTCCAGATAACATAGAGGACGACATCATCGCCTTCATAGGAGAGGTACTCAGCGAATGCGCCCTTTTCAGCGTCAGTGAGTCCGGCAAGTTTGCAGACTATGTAGATTTCACTGGCTTGTTTGCCGAATTTGTCAATATGAAAGTCTTCTGGCTGGACGCGGATGAATTCCTGATCTCGCGTGAGCAATGCATAACGGACAGCGTCAATGACGGCGGATTTACCGGAGTCGTTACGACCGACTAAGGCGGTAACACCGGGTTGAAAACGAATTTGTAGCTCGGCGTGGCCTTCGCCGAACTGACGAAAATTCCTGACGGTGAGTTGTGATAGATGCATTCTTCCTCGCAAATTCGTCAAAGAACAGTTGGATCATTGCACTCCTTATCACACGCCTCCGTCCGGTAACTGCCCAGCCTCTGTAATGACCCGGTAGCCGGTTTGGCCCATCTCCAGCGTGTCCCGGAAATGTTTCCGTCCGCACAGAATCTTCTGCTTCTCGTCCGGACGTAGCGCGTTGAGGTCGAGCGTGCCCTTGGTTTCGCGGACGAGATAGAGCAGGTCGTCGCCGCCGTCCGGGTTCTCCATGACGATCGCCCAGTCCGGGTTGTAGGCACCGATCGGCGTCGCTACGGTGAACCAGGATGGAAGCTTGATATAAAGCTTTACATCCTTCCGCTTCTCCAACGCTTCGATAAACGGCTTCTCGATGGTCTCGGAGTCGAATGGGACGCCGTCGTATATATGCGTCCCCCCGGCGCCGCTCTGTTCTGTACTACGCACGATGCAATCGGCCCAAGTCTCGATCTCGGAGTCGAATAGCGTCATTTCGTACTCTTCGTCGAGCTTTTCATAGCGAATCCCTGCGACAAGCTGGTCGGCGAGCTTGTTCTTGACGATGCCGATCGCCACCGTTGCGAATTCATGGGGATTGTCCAGCGCCGCGGCACGGTTGCCGGTGCGCCGAAATATCTCCAGAAGAGTCCGGCGGCTCACGCGCATCGGCGGCGAGGTGTTCTCCATCAAGTTTTCCATAATCTCGACGAGGTTCGGTAGCGGGTATCGCCCCGATAGGTCGATAGCGCTTCGCGCACCACTCTGCGTCAGCGCCTCGAATGTGTCCTTGTTGGTGGCGATCACTTCCGCCTTCGAGATAGACACACGCGGTTTGCGGATCGCTGCGCTATCAAGCTCGGGCAGGACATCCTCGACAAGCCGGTGGCTGTCGATCGTGACGGCGTACCGAGTCTTGTGCCTGATACGGTCCCACAGTTCCTTGAACTCGGGCTTCAGCATATAAGCCTTGCGTAGCCGTAGCGTCGTCTTATTGCGCGCATCCGGTGGCTTCGGCGGCGTGCCGTCCTTGCCATATTCGGCCTCGATTTCGCTTTGCAGCTCAGCGACGAATCGCTCGTAGGTCATGCTGGCGACGACGGTCAGCACGTTGATCCGCTCGTCCTGTATTCGTTTGCCCTGCTGGTTGACCGGCAGGCGAACACCGCGGCCGACCTGCTGGCGGCGTTCCGTTTCGGAGCCTACCTCCCGCATGGTGCAAATCTGGAAAATATTCGGATTGTCCCAGCCTTCTCGCAACGCCGAGTGCGAGAAGATGAAGGACACGGGCTCCTCGAACGACAAAAGGTCCTCCTTGCGCTGCATAATCAGGCTGAACGCTTCCTCGTCCGCCTTACTCTTGCCGGTAGTATCCAGGTACTCGACCGCACCGCCTCTCTTTAACTTCGTGGCGAAATATGCGGATCGTGCGTCTTCGGGATTTCGGTCGCACCACTCGGGATACGACTCCTTCAATTCGTTGAAGATGTGGTCAAATAGTTTCCGAATGGTCCCGTCCTCTGCGACATAGTTGCTAACCTTGTCGATGAAAAATAGGGACAGAACCTTGATCCCTTCGCCCCGGAGGCGCGCCTGTTTGCGAAAATGTTCCTTGATCGTGTAGCGAAGCTGCGCCTCGAAAATCGCCTCTTTCTCGACGCCGACCGCCTCACCGATGCGAAGCTCGACGTTGTTGGCGAAGCGAACAAACTGGCCGCCATAGTTGATTTCCACAACGACATAACCCTCGTAATCAACGCGCCCGGTTTTCTTCTCTAGGTCGTCGTCGCCCTTGATAGTCAGCACGGTTTCCTTTATCGCACCGCTTCTCATCAGCTTGTGAACGCTTAGCCGCGCTACGGGCTTCTTCGACTGGATTTTGATTTCGTCGAGGCGCAGGAAGGGCTGGTTCCGGTTGTCTTCCTCAATGACCGAGGCAACCTCGATCCGCTTAACCAGCCCCTGCCGATAGGCGTCGTAGGGAGTGAGACGAAAGATGAGGTTGTAGGGATTCCGATGCGTCGCACTGTAGCGCAACGCGAACAGTGGGTGCAGGCTGACAAGCGCCGCGATGCGGTTCTCGCTCTCCATGTTCTGCGGCTCGTCGAGGATCAGTACGGGCCGACTGGCCTGGATCAGGCTCAGCGGCCGCTCGCCCTGCAACCGGTCCGTAGATTGGCGGATAACGTTCTCCGCGCGCGCAAAGGCGTCAATGGTCATGACCATGATCTCGAGCCCGTCGGAGAGCGCGAACTGGCGCACTTGGCTCAGATTAGCCGAATTGTAGACGTAGTAGCGATACGGCGGATTGTCGTAGAGCGCTTTGAAATGCGCCTCGGTGACCCGCAGCGTTTTGAGAACCCCCTCGCGAACGGCTACGGAAGGCACGATGATAATGAACTTCCGCAGGCCGAAACGTCGGAACATCTCCATCGCAGTACGCAGGTAAACATAGGTCTTTCCCGTTCCGGTCTCCATCTCGACGGAAAAGTTTGGAAATTGAACCTCGGAGTCCTCGTCGTCTGGACGATCGTCGGGCAACTTACCAGTGATTAGATTCAATCCGTCGTCGGTTTCTATCCCAGTGTCCGCTTGAACCGCTTGAACCGTATGCAGGTTCTTGAGCAGTGCGTCCTCAGACAAGTCGAGTCGATTGGCGACCGCGAAGCACGCGCCGTTATCCGGGATGATCAGCTCGCTACGCACGTAAGTCTGGCCTTCAAGCAAACCGCAGACGGCTTCGATCGCGGCGAGCTGGTATTCCTGCGTTGCGTCGAAGTGGAATTCCATGGCGCCTCACAGGACTCTCATGCGACATTGGAGCGCTAGGTTGGCGGCGAGGGTGTCGTCGAGCGCGGTGTCGCGGCAAACGAACAGGTCGTCGCGCGTCAGCCCCAGTGAGCGAACAGCTTCTGTGCCGAGCGTGTCGTCAAGGCAGATATGAAAACTTTGCTCGCGTTCTGGGTCAGCCACGCGCCATATGGTCTGCCCGTTCAGCTCGAGTTTTTCGATCTCGGAGGTGAGCGCGTATCCCTCGCGTAGCGCAATCTCCCAGATGACGTTCTCCGGCGTCCAGCCCGGCACAAGGGTGTCGGAGAAAGCTTTGAGCTGTGCCGCGTACGCCTCAGCGTCCTTGGTCTCGACGCCAGTCCAGCGGCGGATATTCGATTCCTTGAGCCGGAACACGCGCACGCCCAAGTTGGCCGCGTCGCTGTTGCTTCTGGTCAGCATCGTGCCCTCTACATCGGCGAGCATCTTCGCCGCCATGCGAATCCTGTGAAGCCCGAGCTGGCTAATGGTTGTGTAGCCGTGGCGACCGGTTTCGCTATCCACGCTAATTGGCTCGGGAAGCTGCACACAGACATAACGGCGCCGCCCGCCATCCCGCTGGTTCTGTTCCATGACGCCATGGGCCGTCGAACAGGATCCTGCGAAGATATCCATGACGATATCGTCGTCCGAGGAGAGCTGTTCGACGAAACGCCGCAGCAGCTCGACGGGCTTCGGAAAGTCAAACGCCTGGAAGCCGAATATTTCCCGGACTTCCTCCGTACCGTGCGAAGTATAAACGTCGTCAATGATCGTCGGGAAAGCCATGAATTGATGCTGTAGGTCCTTCTTGAATTTCTTTTCGCGCGGCCGTCCTTCCGGGTTTGATGGGAACAGGACGCATCCTTCATCGATCAGCTTCTGCAATCGCTTTTTCGAGTATCGCCAGCCGCGGTACGCGGGCGGCTGATACTTGATTCCCGTTGTGGGATCGGTGATTGGAAAATGCAGATTTGGCCGCTGCTCGGCTGTGGCGAGTCCCAGCATACTGCGACTCATCCACGACCCGCGCGGATCGTTGTCCGGATTCTGGAACTTCGTCTCGTCGCGTTCGCTGCCACGGAATGAACCCTCTGGGCTACGGCGATATGCGAGCAGGTATTCATGATCAATCGATACCTGCGTGTTCGAGCGGGAGTCCGGGAATTTTCGGCTTTTCCATATGAATTGGGCAATGAAGTTTTCCTCGCCGAAGACCTCGTTGAGAAGGAACTTGAGCGCCGCAACCTCGTGGTCGGATATGCTGACGCAGATAACGCCTTCCTCGTCCAGGAGTTGCCGCGCCATGACGAGGCGCGGATACATCATCGACAACCACGCCGAGTGATAACGCCCACCCGTCTCGGGGGCCGATGACATGTACTCGCCATTGTCTTTTTTCTGTCCGGTGATGCGTAGGTAATGATCGAGCGGATCGGTGAAGTTGTCCGGGTATATAAAATCGTTGCCGGTGTTGTATGGCGGGTCGAGATAGATCATCTTCACCCGGCCGAAATACGCCCGGTAGAGAACTTTAAGTGTCTCAAAGTTTTCACCTTCGAGCCTTTTGCAAAATTCGGAATCGGGCATGACATTGGGCTGGCAACAGTGATGTTCCGGCGGTGACTACCCAGCTGCAAAGACCCTTTTGAAGGAAAAAGCCCGAATCTGATGGCCGGATGGCCAGCGGTCGCCGGACGCAGGCACAGCTTACCCTCTCCCGGCCTTGAGGCGGGCGAACCTGCTGTGCGGTTGGGGGTGGCAACCCGGTCTTCAGAGCGTCAGGCGCATCAACTGATCCACCGTCAGGGCCAGAATGCCGAACATCAGGTGGCACCTCACCTTGTCGGGGCCGCGAACCCTCACCTGCCTCCCGCCAAACTCCTCCTTGAGCCGTCCGTTGACCCGCTCCACCGTCGAGCGTTCCCGGTAGCGCCGCGCCTCGGGAGTCACTTGGCCGATACAGCGCCGGGCCAGTGCCTCCCGCTTCCGCTCGGCTTTCAAGGTAGCTCTTCGGCGGGGGTTGACGTCAATAATCGGCACATGCCCCAGCTTCTCACTGAAGGCCCGGATCTCCGGCGCATCGTAGGCGCTGTCCATCAAGTCGTAGAGACTCTCGACCCGCCTTGCCGTCAGCGTCGCCAGCGGAATGGCTGCCTGAGAGTCATGCACCGAGGCCGAGGTCAGCAGACAACTGACCGGAATCCCGCCGTCAATGGCGTCGAGGTGTAGCTTGTAGCCGGTCCAGCTCTCCTGATGCCCCTTGGCGTTGCGCTTGACGCCGATGTCGCAGGCCTTGGGCAACTCCTTCAACATTTCCTCCAGCGTCATCGACCCCTGCCGCTCCAGCCGGCTCAACCGCTTGGGCCGTCGCTCGCCCTTCGGCGGCCGGCCCCGCCGGCGTTTCCGCTTGGCCTCCGGCGCAGCCTTGGCCGCTGGCTTTTCCCGTCCCGCAATCGCCGTCGAGTCCCTCGACACATGCCCCGCCAAGTGGCCCTTCAGCGTCTCCTCCAGCAATGCCTCGTGCAAACGCCCCGGCAGGTCGCTCTCAGCGAATTCCGCAAAGGCCCGCGAGAAGGTCGACTCGCTCGGTACCTCCCACGCCCTCTCCCAGCCGCACAGCCGCCGCAGCCTCCCCTCACTCCTCAGCCGCTCCACCAATCCCCGCGTGGTCGCCACCTCCAGCATCGACTTCGCCAGATAGGCTCGCGCCAGCACTGCCCGATCCTCCAGCGGCCGGCCACGCCAGCCCCGACTGTAAGGCAGCAACTCCTCCACCCGCACCAACTCCAATACCTGCACCAGCCGCTGGTAACGCTCTCCCAGAGGCCCCAAAACTTCCTCCAGCAGGGGAAACAGCTCTCGTTGAAACCGGAACCAGTGTCGTGATAGGGTTTCCCTAAGGGGCAAGTTCCACCTCCGTTCATCATGTGGTTCAGACACCTTCATGATACAACAGACAGTGGTCTTGCCCCTCCTTCCACCTGCCCTCCTTGATCTTTCCCCACGTGAAAATTCCCGCTATCTGCGAATTTTGCAAAAGGCTCCTTCGATGAAAGAGTGCTGCGCTTCCGCAAAGTTGACGCTTTCATCCGTGTCGGGAACCAGCGTTGCGCTTGTGGGGGCTTGGAGCATTGCGACGGTGTCGCGCCGTCCGGCCCATGAAAACGAAAACCGTTCTCGTCTGTCGTCGATTTCGTACCCGAGGAACTCACGGAGTTTCACGAAATCGACGCGGTTTTCAGTGAACACCTGTGGCGTTAGAAGCCGGAGATGGGCGACAAGCTCGTTGCGGAGCGAAGGCAATTCGCCCGCGATGCGTTCCCTTTTCTTCGATTGTTGTTGCTCTGCCATAGGGCTATAGATTCCTTTCCAATGGCTCAGCAGCGAACAACGAGCCTTGCTCTTCCGTCTGGTGCGTCGCAACATTCTCGTGCATGGATTCTCGTATCACCTGCGCCGCCCGTTTGTCTGCGGCGTGGCAGGCTTCCCGGAATTTGTCACGATGCACGCGCTCAACCCTGATGCGAAGCCCCGCGTTTTTCGTTGCCATCGCGCTAGTGTAACCATTGGACACATAAATGGGCAGCCAAATGTCCGACTGCGTGTCAGCCCCCCGTCTAAAAGGGTGACACCAATATGACGGCACCACCTTGCCCCCCAAAGGCGGAAATTGTCCATCCATCCTGCTCCGACCGAAGCCGCCGTTTCCTCCTCCACGTGGTCGATCCTGTCTACGCCGGCGTCGCGGCTGCCATAGCGTTCGACGGTGTCCCCATCAGCATCAGCGATATGACCTCCCTCCACGAAACGGTCCATTTCGAGTGTGAGTTTTCCGGTCCCGAGAAAATACAAGACAGGGCGAGTGCGGTCCTTGGTTTGGTGCGGGTCCCCCCCAGAATCCGGTTTAACTGGACAGGCTCATTGATCGAGTCTTAGGGCATGGACCAGGACGAGGTCCGCGGAACGCTCGAGGACCTCGGTGATGGTGGCGTTCCAGGAGTCTCCAGAGCGAGTCTCGACGGCGATGGTGAGGCCTTCGAGGTCGGTTGGGAGGATGCGGGTGTTTCCTTGGAAGCGAGCTCCCCAGCCACCACCTTTCAGCTTGGCCGGGGTCCATCCTGGGATGGGTTCGGAGGCTGCGGCCTTGACCGGCGCGTCCAGCTCATTCCCTTCCGTGGGAGCGGGACCGAACTCGCGGTCGAGGGCCTCATCGATGAGGGCGCGCAGCCAGGAGCCAACGTTGAGGTGCCGCTCGGTGCGGAGGCGCTGGAGACGTTGACGGGTTTCGGGAGAGACACGGATATGAAGCGGTACACGGTGCAACATAACGACACACCTTAACAGGTAGAACAACAATCAGGTTACAACACTACACGGAGACACACGCATCCACTGTGAGCGCGAAAAGGTGCTCGATGGCCTTCCCGCAGGGAATGCCTATTCAGAATGGACTGATCGTCCAACCAAGTCCCATAATGTACATAACTGACTTATCTACA
Organism: Candidatus Versatilivorator sp.; assembly: GCA_965207735.1. Lineage (GTDB taxonomy): Bacteria > Acidobacteriota > Terriglobia > Versatilivoradales > Versatilivoraceae > Versatilivorator. The sequence goes on from OZ242296.1 coordinate 1,013,991, forward strand.
GTCTTTTATGAGCATGCTTGAGCATCCATCCATTCCCATAGCGTCCCGCGCCATACGCTTGCATCCCACCTATTTCGGGGAGTATAATGGGGGGTATGATGCTTTCCAGACGCTCCCCGCAACGCAAGCCCCCCGGCCAGCATCCCGACAACGCCCTCACGCCCCTCTTTGTCCGCAGCGTGAGCCAGGCCGGACGCTATTGTGACGGCCAGGGGCTCTATCTCGACGTGCGTCCCTCCGGCAGCCGGGGCTGGATCCAGCGCCTCACCATCCGAGGCCGCCGCGCCGAGCTCGGGCTGGGCGGATTCCCCCTGGTCTCGCTGAAGGAAGCCCGGGAGAAGGCCTTCGCCAACCGGAAGCTGGCCCGGGAGGGCGGCGATCCCCTCTCGGAGAAGCGGCGGTCCGAGTCGACACCCACCTTTGCCGAGGCGACCTACCAGGTCTACAATCAGCTGCGGCCGGGCTGGCGCTCCCCTCAGCATGCCCAGCTCTGGCTCAGCAGCTTGGAGCGCTACGCCCTGCCCCGCATCGGCGGGATGCCGGTTTCCGAGGTGTCCAGTGCCGATGTGGTGGGGATTCTGGCTCCGATCTGGCACGAGACGGCGCCCACGGCCCGGAAGCTGCGCCAGCGCATCCGCGCGGTCATGGAGTGGGCGGTGGCGATGGACCTGCGGCCCGACAACCCCTGCGACAGGATCGGCCCGGTGCTGGGCGCACAGGGCAATGGCGTGCGCCACAGGCGGGCCTTGCCGCATCCCGAGGTGGCGTCGGCGATCGAGACGGTGCGGGCGTCGAGGGCGAGGCCGGCGGTGAAGCTTGCCTTCGAGTTCCTGGTGCTCACGGCGGCACGCTCCAGCGAGGTAAGCGGGGCGGTCTGGACCGAGATGGACTGCGACCAGGGTGTGTGGAGCATCCCGGCCCCGCGCACGAAGGGGAATCGCGAGCACCGGGTCCCGCTGTGCCGTCGTGCCCTGGAGATCCTGGAGGAGGCGCGGGGGCTCTCTCGCAGCAGTCCGTTGGTGTTTCCGAGCGTCAGGGGCAAGCCGTTCGCGATCACGACGCTGTCGGAACTGCTCCGGGAGTTGAACGTCGCGGCGGTGCCGCACGGCTTCCGGTCGAGCTTTCGGGACTGGGCGGCCGAAGAAACGGATCATCCTCGCGAGGTGGCGGAGGCTGCCCTGGCGCACAAGGTCCGCAGCCAGATCGAGGCGGCCTACCGGCGCTCGGACCTGTTCGAGCGTCGCCGGCGGCTCATGGATGACTGGGCCGGCTACCTGGCCGACCCGAGCCGAGGGCCGCAGGCCTAAGCAGCGCTCGATGGCCGTGCGAGGCGGGGACAGCGGGGCCGGCGCCGCAACGCGTAGTGCCGGGGAGCCAGCCTACCCAATGTAATACATTGGGGCTGGCGAGGGGCTCCGGCCCCTTCGAACCCCCGACCGGGGAGAGCTCTCCCCTAGCCCCTCCATCACCCCCCGCCGCTCCCTTCTCCCTCTCCCATGACCGAGGCCTCGATGGCGCGAGAAGCGACAGCGACGAGGGTGTGTGGAGCATCCCGGCCCCTCGCACGAAGGGGAATCGCGAGCACCGGGTCCCGCTGTGCCGTCGCGCCCTGAAGATCCTGGAGGAGGCGCGGGCGCTCTCTCGCAGCAGTCGGCTCGTGTTTCCCGGCGTTGGGGGCAAGCCGATCGCGACCACGACGCTGTCGGAACTGCTCCGGGAGTTGAACGTCGCGGCGGTGCCGCACGGCTTCCGGTCGAGCTTCCGGGACTGGGCGGCCGAAGAGACCGATCACCCTGGCGAGGTGGCGGAGGCCGCCCTGGCGCACAAGGTCCGCAGCAGATCGAGGCGGCCTACCGGCGCTCGGACCTGTTCGAGCGCCGCCGCCGGCTCATGGATGACCGGGCCGGCTACCTGGCCGGCGGGTGTCGAGGGGCAGGACCGATCGGTTGATCGGCCCTGGCCTCGGCAGCGCTCGATGGCCTTCCCGCAAGGGATCACTGTGGAGGGAGCGACCCCGGAAAGGGGAGGGGAGGTGGTGGATTTTGCCGTGCACCACCTCCCCCTCCCCGGTGCCGCACCAGCGGCCAAAATACCGGGGTCGCTCCCTCCACTTCCTCCCCCTCCTGTGCGGCGCCACGACGCGCCGGGCGAGGGGGCGGACACGCGATGCCGACGCCCCACGGGGCTTTACCCCATAGGACTTGGGAAATCCGTGCCAACCCGCGTCCAATGCGGGTTTCCGGGAACAGCCTGGACCACGGCGGCGAGGGCTTCGCCCTCTGAGAGTGGAGCGTTGGGGTTGTCAAAAGCGTGAGCCACTTGGTGCGCCACCTACGTGAGCCACCCCCCTTTTGTAAGGTGGCCACCCATACGACGCCATGTCCTTGACCCCCGGAGGCGGAAATCGTCGATCATTCCTCGGCCGTTCGAGGCCGGGATTTCCTGCTCCCATTGGACGATCTTCTCCATGACGACATCGAGGCTGGCGTGGCGTTCGACGGTGTCCTCCTGCACCCTGAATCCGCGAGCTTTGCCGGGCAGGCTGGACTTTCTCACTCCCTGGCAAAGCAGAACACCCCGAAACGCCTCCTGGACCGATTCCCCTCTCAGGGACCGCAGGTCCCGCCGCCTGTGGGGAAACCGGAATGGTCGGCTCGCTCAGCGCTGCCGTGGTCGCAGCCTGGTCGTCGAATCGTCCCGGTACGGCCATGAAGAGCCAGGGAAATCTGTTTTTTTTCGGGGGACATAATGGGGGGCAGGACATCGTCTGGAAACCCATAAGTCCTTTTCATAAAACGCTTTACATCAATCGCGGATGAATTCCGCAGGGATCACGGTGAAGGGAGCGACCCCCAACGGGGAGGGTTGACCGCGCGCCACTGTACGCGCCGGCGAACACTCCCCGGTGCCGCACCAGCGGCAAAAAGAGGGGGGTCGCTCCCTCCACTTCCTACCCCTCCAGGCGCGGCGCACCGGCTGACGCGGGGACACGCCGGGCACCGGCCCGCCACGGTTGTCGCAGCCGACGCGGGGAATCCGTGCCAACCCGCTTCCAATAAGGGTTTCCGGGCACAACCTGGACCACAACGGCGAGGGCTCGCCCTCTGAGAGAGAAGCGTTGGGGTGGTCAAATGCGTGAGCCACCTCAGTGAGCCACCTAGGTGAGCCGCCCCCCTTTTGTAAGGTGGCCACCCATACGACGGCACCGCCTTGACCCCCAGAGGCGGAAATCGTCGATCATTCCCAGGCCCTGGGGCTCCGGCGCTGCCTGCTTCAATTGGTTGATTTTCTTCAGGGCGGCATTGAGCCCGCCATAGCGTTCGACTGTTTCCCAGTCGGCGCTGGAGACAGCCCACCGGAGATTGAGAAACTCTCTGCCGGCCTCAGTCAGGTCTCCGCCTACCCAGGATCGCATCACCCGCTCGGCGCGGTCCAGCAGTTCCTGCTCCCAGGCGACGGCAACCACCTCGACCCGCCACCCTAACTCGCGGAGCATCTGCCAGAGCGGCCGGTGGGCCTCTCTCCAGGAGTCCAGCTCCGTACGGGTTCCCATGCCGGGGTCGATGTAGACGAATACGGCCGCCTCCGGCCCCATGGCAACCGGCATCCTGAGGGGAAAATACTGAACCCGCCCCTTGGCATGGCCGGCGTAGATCGTCCGGGGCAGCATGAATGGTTCGATCCCGAGCTGCTCAAAGCAAGCGAGCTTCTCCCGCTCTGTCGGTAGCCAAGCCAACTCCGGATGATCGAGCACGAAATCGAGCGATAGCAGTCGCCACCGGGTAACTTCCAGCGAGGTCTCCCGGCGGTGGCGGATGGGGGGGATCTCCAGTTCCCGGTAGATCTGCTTGCCGAAGATGCGGCAAATCCGGCGGCCGTCGGTGACGGTCTCCGATGCCATTGGCTTGTGGGATATGCGTGTGCGGAGCAACGCCCGGATAAAGCGGTTGGCGCTGGACTTGGCGTATCCGAAGAAGGCCTCGACCTGGTCCCGGGTGAACAGGCCCGAGTGCAGGCAGACCAGGGTGATCCATTCGGCCTGTTGGGGGGTGAAGCCAAGAGGCCTCAGCAGTTGTTCCCGTCCCTTCAGGTGAGGAAACTGCGCCGGTTCCTTGGGTCGGCCGACCTGGAGAAAGGTCATCAGGATTCCCATGGGGTTCCACAGAGGGAAAAAGAGGGTTCAGCAGGAAGATGCGTTTCACCGCCAAGGAGCAGGAAGATGTCAATGAATCGTTCCAGGACCGATCCCCTTCCAACCCATTTACTCTCGGGACTCCCGGTCCTCCCCCATCCCCTGGGCCAGGTAACGCGCCCAGTCGTCCATCAACGTGCGCCGACGGTCGAACAGGTCGGATCGGGCATAGGCCGCCTCCACCCGGTTGCGGACCACATGCGCCAGGGCCGCCTCGATCACCTCCCGGGGATGATCCGTCTCCTCACCTGCCCAGTCCCGGAAGGTAGAACGGAAACCATGCGGCACTGCCGCAATCCCAAGCTGGCGCAGCAGGCGGCGCACCGTGCTGTCATGCATTGGCTTCCCGCCCCCATGGGCGAACACCAGCGGGCCGGCCCCCCCCTCCAGTTTCTCCGCAGCGTCGAGAATCTCCAGGGCACGTCCGCACAGCGGCACCCGGTGCCGGCGGTTCGTCTTCGTCCGCCTGGCCGGGACGGTCCATACACGCCCATCCCGGTCGATCTCCGCCCACTCAGCCCACCGCACCTCTCCCCAGCGGGCTGCCGTCAACACCAGGAACTCGAGGGCCAACTTGGCGGCCGGCAATGCCCTCGATTCCCGCACCGTCCGGATCACCGCACCCGCCTCCCGATGGGGCAAGGCCTGCATGTGCTCGGTAACATCCTTTTGGGAGCCAAGCACCGGGCCGATCCGGTCGCAGGGATTGTCAATCCTGTACTCCATGGCCACGGCCCATTCCAGGACCGCCCGCAGGCGCTGGCGCACCCGCTTGGCGGTCGCTACCTTCCGGTGCCAGAGGGGCGTGAGGATCTCAAGCAGATCGGCGCTGGTGACCTCAGAGACCGGCACTTTGCCGATGCGGGGGAAGGCGAAGCGCCTCAGGCTCGATATCCACTCCTGGGAGTGTCTCGGGTTGCGCCATCCGCCCTGCTTCTGCTCCAGCACACGCATGGCAGCTTCGGCGAAGGTGGGGATACCCTCGGCGCGTCGCTTCTCGGCGAGCGGGTCTCCGCCCCGGCGGGCGAGCTTGCGGTTGGCGAGCGCCTTCTCCCGGGCCTCGGCCAGGGGAACGAGGGCAACGCTGCCGAGTCCGAGCTCACGGCGGCGACCGCGGACGAGGAGGCGCTGAATCCAGCTGCGGGCTCCGCTGGGCTGGACGAAGAGGTACAATCCGTTGCCATCGGCGTGTCTTCCGGGCGGAGCGGAGCGGATGAAGGCCGCCGAGAGGGCCTTTTGGGGATGGCGGCCCTTGGGTTTCGTCTTGCGTAGCAGACGGACGGCAGGGGTTACATTAATCATCCCCTAATTATATGGGGGATGGTAGTGGACTGCAAGGGATGTTGCGAACTAGCCAAGCGATGGCGAAATGTTTTTAAGTTACTGATATACAATACAATTATGGACTGTAATGGACGAGAGTAAACGTTACTGGAATTGGTAAGAATGTTGCTGCACGGGAAGCTGACTCGCTCGATGTTCGGGTGCCCGCGTGAAGTAATCCATGAGCTTGGGAGTGGTTTTTGGGAATCCTTGAATTAGATAAGGAGATGGTCGAACTCAAGAGGTTGACAACTCCCGTCCCGAAACATGTAGCCCAAACCATCAACCAATAATCCTGTATATCCTGTCCATCCATGTTAAATATCCATTCAAATCATCGCGCCGGATCAACCCCTTTCCATGACCCGTTTCATTCCCCTGCAGTGGCTCCTGCTTGAACAGTGGCGCCGCAATCACCTGGCCGCCACCTTTTCCGCGGCCCTCATCGGCGCCGGATTCATGCTGGTCATGCCCTTCCTGCCGATCTACGTCGCTCAGCTGGGGGTTGAGTCCCAAGCGGCGGTGGCCATCTGGTCGGGGCTCATTCTGGGAATCAGCCCTCTGATCACCTCAATCGTCGGTCCCCTCTGGGGAAAGCTGGCAGACCGCTACGGCCTCAGGATCATGGCCATCCGCGTCTCGCTGGTTCTATTCGTGATCTGGTTTCTGATGGGTCTGGCCAGGAACGTTCAGGAACTACTGGTTCTGAGGATCCTCTCGGGGTTCTTCGGAGGATTCGGGTCGGTCTCAGTTGCCTTGGTGGCCCATTCAGCTCCAAAGGAAAGGATCACGCGGGCGATCGGCGGTCTGCAGGCAACCCAAACCTTCAGCATGGCCCTGGGCCCATTCCTGGGCGGCGTGCTGGCGGCCTGGATCGGTATTCGAAACACCTTCTTCGTCACGGCGGCAATGTGTTTCCTCACCCTGGTGTTGTTTCTCCTTCTATATCGGGACAACCCCAATCGCGATTCTTCTCAAACAGCTCCCGAAGACGAGACCACCCCCGAGGGTCTGTTCTTCCTGTGGCGGCTGCCCGACCTGAAAGTCCTGGCCATCCTGCTGCTCGCGGCCACCGTGATCGAACGCAGCTTTGCCCCGACCATCCCGCTGTTCGTAACCTCCGTGACCGCCAACCCGGTTCAGGCAGCCGGCATGGCCGGTCTGATCCTGTCCCTTTCCGCGTTCGGGGAAAGTCTGGCTGCCTGGTATTTCGGCCGAAAGATGGCTCGATCCTCGGCCCGGAGGCTACTTCTGCAGCGGCTGGGCCTCGGGCTTGCCTTTTGCCTGGCGCTGACCCTGGCGAGCAGCGCTGCCCATCTCCTGGTGCTTCGAGTCTCGCAGGCATTTCTGGCGGGGGGCATCGTGACCATTGCCTACAGCCTCGCCAGCCGAGTCATCCCCAACGCGCGGCGGGCTTCAGGCTTTGGCCTGCTTTCCAGTTTCACGATGATGGGCAACGCCTTCGGCCCCATCCTGGCCGGACTGTTGGCTTCCATCAACCTGTACTGGGTATTTTGGGGGGACGGAATCCTCTACGGGCTGCTTGCGCTGATGGTCTATCGATGCATTGGAAAGGGCAGTGGAGAGTGAAGAGTGGAGAGTGAAGAGTGGAGAGTGGTCAGTTGGTCCGTGCCGATCCTTTGGTGATCTGACCGGTTGAACTACTCCACCTTCGAAGGTCCCTGCCGCTCGAGCCTGGTGCCGAAGCCCCGGCCCTTGACGATAGCGTCACTTCCGAACTTTTCCCGCACGGCGTCCACCGCCTTCTCAACCTTGTTTTGGATCGACCCAATGCCGCCGAAGAGCTCGCCCTGGACAACCTGACCGGCCTCAACAAGGTCATGAACGCCGATGCCGATCAAGCGGAAGGCACGTCCGTCGGTTTCCCGAACCAGCAGGGGTCCGGCGGCCTGGAATAGCACCTCGGCTGACTGAGTAACACCCGTCAGGCGGCGGCTGCGGGTTAGGATGCGAAAGTCAGCCGTTTTGAGTTTCAGCGTGACGCCTTTGCCGGCGATGCCGGCCTTTTTCATGCGCCGTGCCACCGTCTCGGCAAGCTGCCACAGTATCGGGCGCAGTCTGGCCAGCTCGGCGATATCTCTGTCGAGGGTGGTTTCCGATGACATGCTCTTGGCCTTGCTCTCGGGGTCGACCCGGCGGTCGTCTTGGCCCCGTGCGCACAACGACAACCGCCGCCCGATCTTGCCGTAGCGGGCAACAAGCTCGGCCTCGTCGATGCGGGCCAGCTCGCCAATCAGCGTGATGCCGTCCTCGCGGAGGCGCTGGCCCATGGCCTTCCCCACGCCCCACAACAGGCTGACGGGCATGTCGGAGAGAAAGGTCCTGGCCTCGGCTCGTCCGATAACGGCGAAGCCGCGCGGCTTGTCCCGATCCGAGGCGATCTTGGCGAGAAACTTGTTGTAGCTGAGCCCGATGGAGGCGGTGATGGAAAGCTCCTCCTCCACGCGGCGCGCCAGCGCGGCCAGAGTCGTCGCCGGGCTGCAACGGTGCAGAGCCTCGGTGCCGGCCAGGTCCATGAAAGCCTCGTCGATGGAGAGGGGTTCCACCAGAGGGGTCACATTCCGCATCATCGCCCGGACCTTGCGTCCCACCGCGGCATACTTTTTCATATCCGGCTTGATGACCGTGGCGCCGGGGCAGGCCTTCAAGGCCTCGAACATCGGCATGGCCGAGTGCACGCCCCGAGCGCGGGCGATGTAGCAGCACGCGGCCACGACGCCCCGGTGGTGCCCGCCGACGACCACCGGAAGGTCCCGCAACTCCGGCCGGTCGCGTTTCTCGATGGTGGCATAGAAAGCGTCGCAGTCGAGATGGGCAATGGCAAGACCATGAAGCTCCTTGTGCCGCACGATGCGTGCCGATCCGCAGACCGGGCAGGTTTCGGCCTCGGGAGACGGCTGGTTGCCACAGTCACGGCACAGGGTTTCCACTGCCCTACTCTCCGATGAACTGCAACAGGACTTTCCGCTGACGGGGTCGATTGTCGAAGTCGACCAGCACCACCTGCTGCCAGGTCCCGAGGTTCAACTCCCTGTCGGCGAAGGGAACCTGCAGCGACGGACCCAGCAGCGCCGCCCGGACGTGTGAAAAGCCGTTGCCGTCGCCCCAACGAGCGTTGTGCGCGTAGTGAGCCGCCTGCGGCAACAGCCGCTCGAACGCGTCCTGGAGGTCCTGGACGCAACCCGGCTCATATTCCAGGGTGGTCAAGCCCGCGGTGGAGCCGGGGACAAACAGAGTGATTACACCGGCCGAGAGCGATTGCCCGGCCAGGGCGGATTGGATTTCAGAGGTGATATCCACCACATCGCAGAAACCTCGCGTGGACAAGCGGATGGTTCGACTTTCAACCGGCACGGGTGTTCCTCCTTGGATCTCCTTGCGCCAAATCCCGATTGCGAGCGGGTCAGCCCCTCACTGGATAGTATCGGCCCTCGCAAACAATTCTGGCGGGTCCGGTGAGTGACAGTTGGTTGTCCTCCTGCCAATGAACCTGCAGGATCCCTCCCAGGGTATGGACCTGAACCATCCGGTCGCAGGCCCCGTTCAGGCAAGCAGCCACGACAGCGGCACAGCCGCCTGTGCCCGAGGCCAGGGTCTTCCCCACTCCACGCTCCCAGAAGCGCACCGCCAGGTTGCCTCGGTCCAGGACCTGCACGAACTCCACGTTGGTGCGGCGCGGAAAGCAGGGATGGACTTCAATCCGTTGCCCCAGTCCTTCCCAATCGGTCTTCTCCAGATCTTCCACCATCAGTGAGCAGTGCGGGTTGCCCATCGATGTGACCGTGACCCGACAAATGAGCTCCTCGACTGCCAGCGGATACCCCACGAGAGAGGCGCCGGGCGGATCCGGTCGAAAGTCGATGGACCCTTGATCCAGAATCGGCTCCCCAATCAACAGATTGAAACTGTAACCGGGCGGTTTGGAGCCCGTCAGCGTCAGCCGCTTGGCGCCCGCAAGGGTTTGGATGGTGAGCGCCCTGCCGGCTGCCTGCCCTTGCCGGATCAACAACGCCGCCAGGCAGCGCAGGCCGTTGCCGGAAATCTCGGCTTCACTCCCGTCCGCATTGAAGACCTGCATGGAAAAGTCCGGCTGTGGGGAGGCCTCCGTCCGCCGAAACAGGATCAGGCCGTCCGCTCCCAGATCGAAGGAGCGCCGGCAGACCTGCCGGGCGACCCTGGAGGCATCCTTCCCGGCCAGTTGCCGGGCATCGACGATCACGAAGTCGTTGCCCAGGGCCTCTGCTTTGGCAAATCGCATCGGTGTTGGAGACTAAAGAGAATCCCCGGCTTCGAAGTGGGTGAGTTCCTTGAATTGAAGGTAGCGGCGCCGAATGTCGGAGCTCTTCAACTCTCTGAGCCGGTTCAGGCTGAAGGCTTCCACGTTGAAGGAGGCCAGCACCGAGCCATATATGACCGCCTGGCGAAGGGATTGGTCGTTGAGCTGCCCGCATCGGTCCAGGTAACCCACCAATCCGCCGGCAAAACTGTCTCCGGCGCCGGTGGGGTCGAAGACTTCCTCCAACGGGAAAGCCGGTGCACCGAAGATGGATCCGCCGTGGTACATGGCGACTCCATATTCGCCCTTCTTGACGACCAGCGTCTGGGGGCCCCATTCGGCAATGCGCCGGGCTGCCTTGGTCAGGTTGTGCTCCCCGGTGAGCATCCGCACTTCGGCATCGTTGATGATCAGGATATCCACCCGCCCCAGCGTCTCCCGGAGTTCGTCGGGCTTGGACTCGATCCAGTAATTCATGGTGTCGCAGGCCACGAATCGGGGTTTTTCCACCTGGGAGAGCACTCCTGCCTGCAGCACCGGATCGATGTTGCCCAGAAAGACGCAATCCGAATGCCGGTAAGCGTCGGGAATGCGCGGGCTGAAGGTTTCGAAAACATTGAGCCGGGTATCCAGGGTCCTGGCTTCATTGAGGGCAAAGCCGTACTCGCCTTTCCAACGGAAGGTCTTTCCGGGTGCTTTTTGCAGTCCCCGGATGTCTATGGAGAAATCCCTGAACAACTGCAGGTGCTCTTCCGGGAAGTCCTGCCCAACCACGGCAACCAGGCGAACCGGAGAGAAAAAGCTGGCCGCCAGGGAGAAGTAGGAGGCCGAGCCTCCCAGGACCTCCTCGGCCTTGCCGAAAGGGGTTTCAACGGAGTCGAAAGCCACCGAGCCCACAACCAGAATTGACATAAGCGACGAGTTCTCCTTCGATACGGGATTCAGGTAGTCGGTGATTAGCCCTGCCCCCGCTCTTCCGCGCAGATCATACAAGAGTGAAACAGGGGTTGTTTCAGGTAAGGCTTACGTATCGATCAAACAACTCTCCACTCTCCACTCTTCACTTAACCACCCACCCGTCCCACTCGACGATACAATTCCTACAGCGCGAAACCGTTGCGGTTCACGACAGGTACTTGCCCAGCAGTGGGCGCAGTTTTTCCCTGGTGGCGGCGGGAATGAGGCTGCGGTCCGTCAGCAAGGCCGACCTCAGCGCCGAACGGCACTTGCAGGCCGGCGTTCCTCCCAATTGGTCCACCGCTTTGCGGATCAGCTTTTGGGCGTTTTCGCTGTTCTGGTTCAGAACGGCGATCACCTGGTCCACCGTCACCGCGTCATGTTCCGGATGCCAGCAATCGTAGTCGGTCACCAGGGCCAGGGTGGCGTAGCAGATCTCGGCTTCCCGAGCAAGCTTGGCTTCCTGGAGATTGGTCATTCCGATCACGTCCATGCCCCAACTCCGGTAGAGATTGGACTCGGCCAGGGTTGAAAAAGCCGGCCCCTCCATGCAAAGGTAGGTGCCTCCCCGCCTGGCGCTCACTCCGACCGCCGCTGCCGCCGACTCCAGTTTCCGGCTCAGGTCCGGGCAAACCGGGTGGGCAAAGCTGATGTGCCCCACCAGCCCCTCTCCAAAGAAGGTCGAAACGCGGCCCCGGGTTCGATCGAAGAATTGATCCGGGATGACAATGTCCAGCGGATGATGCTCCTCCTTGAGCGACCCCACCGCGCTGGCCGAGATCAGGGTCTCCACCCCCAGGACTTTCATGGCGTAGATGTTGGCCCGAAAGTTGAGTTCCGAAGGCAGGATGCGATGCCCCCGCCCGTGCCTTGCCAGAAAGGCGACCCGTTTCCCGCTGAGCTTACCGACCGCCAGTCGGTCCGAGGGAGGACCGAAGGGCGTCTCGACTGCAACCTCCTCAATCTCCTCCAGGCCTTCCATGCCGTAGAGTCCGCTGCCTCCAATAATTCCGATGGAAATAGGCTGCAAAATCCCTCCTTCTCCGGGGGCGGACTGCCCCGACTCCTCACTCCTCTACCAGCTCAATCAGGACCCCGTGAGTCGAACGCGGATGCAGAAAGGCGATCCGGCGGCCTTCATAACCGGTTCCGTCCGCATTTGGAAGGATCTGGATCCCGGCCTTGCGGAAAGCCGCCAGTTTCTGGTCCAGATCCTGAACCTTGAAGCAGATGTGGTGCACGCCCTCTCCCCTCTTGGCCAGGAAGCGACAGATGGGCGAGGTAGGATCGGTAGCCTCCAGGAGCTCGATCCGACTTTCTCCAACCGGCAGCATGGCCACTCTCACCTTCTGCTCTTCAACGTTGATGGCAGCTTCCATTTCGAGGCCCATGGCCACCTTGTAGCTGCGCAGAGCCTTTTCGATGGAATGGACGGCGATACCGATGTGGTCGAGCTTCATGGACCGTCGGACCTCTCCGCACCCGCGCCGGAAACCGTCCCGGCAAGGGACTGGATTCTATCCCAAATGGCCCCGGACAGGTAGCCTTTTCAAGGAGATGGCCTGCAGAGTCTGCGATGCATCACCCGCCTGAGAGACCACGCTCTGCCCATGTTTGCGCCGGATGCTCAGCCAGTGCGGAAGCGCTCCTCCGCCGGCCGGGCAGCCTCTTGGCGGACCGGATCAGAAATGGGGTTCGCCCCGGGGCTTTCCCGGGAACTGTGTTAGGATGCAGGTTTTTTGACGGGTTCCATCCCGACCCAGAGGAGCCATGCTGGAATCGCTGATCGATCGCATCAAGGACAGGCTGGTTGCATACGTTAAGGACCGCTACGGGTATTCCCTGCTCCAGGTGGTCGCGGAGCAACCGCCCAAGGTCGAGTTGGGAGACCTGGCCTTTCCATTTTGCTTCGAGCTGGCCAAGCACCTGAGGAGGGCGCCCCGTCAGATCGCCGCCGAGATCGCGCAGGATCTCCCCGATCTTCCGGGCGTGGCCAAAGTGGAGGTCGCCGGCCCCGGCTACCTCAATTGCTTCCTGAAACGGGATGACATTTTCAGGAGTTTGCTGCAGCCAACCGAGGATCAACCCTTTCACCTCGACTCGGGCAAGGTCATCGTAGAACACACCAATATCAACCCCAACAAGGCCGCTCACATCGGACATCTGCGCAACGCGGTCCTGGGCGACACCTTCGCCCGCCTGCTGCGCTCGGTCGGTGAGAGGGTTGAAGTCCAAAACTACATTGACGATACCGGTGTCCAGGTCGCCGACGTGGTGGTCGGCTTCAAGTATCTGGAAAAGAAGACCCTGGAGGAAATCAAGGCTCTTCCCGGCAATTTCGACTACTACTGCTGGGATCTCTACGCCAGGGTCTCCTCCTTCTATGAGGCTGCTCCCGAGAACCGCGAGCTCCGGGGCCGGACCCTTCGGGAGATCGAGGCAGGCGAGGGCGAAACCGCCGACATCGCCCGCTACATTTCCCGAAGCATTGTCCGCTGCCATCTGGAGACCATGAATCGCATCGGCGTTGCCTACGACCTGCTCCCCAAGGAGAGCGATATCCTCCACCTCAACTTCTGGAGTCATGCCTTCCAACGATTGAAGGACGCCAAGGCGATCCACTACGAAACCGATGGAAAGCACCGGGGATGCTGGGTCATGAGAGCGGGAGAATACAGCCTGCACGGGCGGGTCCGTTCCACCGACAATGCAGGGCACGAGGAGGACAAGATCATTGTCCGTTCCAATGGCACCGTCACCTATGTGGGCAAGGACATCGCCTATCAGCTCTGGAAGCTGGGGCTGCTGGGCATGGATTTTTTCTATCGTCCCTTCTACACCTATCCGGACGGCCATCGGGTCATGATGACCAGCTCCGAGGCCAATCAGAATCCAACGGACTCGGATTTCGGCCGGGGCGAACGGGTCTACAACGTCATAGACTCCCGCCAGTCCTACCTGCAGAACATCGTGGTTGCCGGCCTCCGGACTCTCGGATTCCACCTCCAGGCCGATCGCTCCACCCACTTCTCCTATGAGATGGTGGGCCTGTCACCGGCATGCTGCCAGGATCTGGGAATCCGACTGTCGGAAGAGGACCGGCGGCGCCCCTATGTGGAGGTCTCCGGCCGTAAGGGACTTGGGGTGAAGGCCGACGACCTGATTGACAGGCTTCTGGAAAAGTCGGCGGCAGAGGTAGAGGCTCGCCACCCACAGCTCCCCGCCCGGGAGGTCGAGGCCATCTCCCACTCTATCGCGGTCGGCGCCCTGCGCTATTTCCTGCTGAAGTACACCCGCAACTCGATCATCGCTTTTGATTTCCGGGAGGCCTTGAGTTTCGAAGGGGAAACCGGACCCTATCTCCAATACACCGTTGTGCGCATCAACAGTATCTTTCGCAAAGTTGAAGCCCTCGATTCCCGATTCAGCCGTCAGTCGCTTCTGGAATTCATGGATCAGCCGGAAGCCGCTGCCTTCCTCAGTCAGGCCATCAGCGATGACTTCTGGACCCTCCTATACCTTGCCGCCCAGCTCGAGACCCAGGTCCGCGTCGCCATTCACACCTGCGAGCCGGCCGGAGTAGCCAAATACCTCTTCAATTTGGCTCAGGCCCTCAACCACTTCTACCACCGCCATCGGATCAAGGACGAGCCCGATCCCTTGAGAAAAGGGTTCTACCTGGCCCTGATCACCATCCTGCGAGACCAATTGCAGGCGGGCATGGATCTGCTGGGAATTTCCGTTCCGGAGAGGATGTAGACCCAGCCCTCCTGGTGAGAAGAGCGGGTCAGCTTCCGGTGCTTTGATAGCCGCGCACCCCCCGGCTCCACACAAAGAGCGCCAGCAGCAGGAAGGTCGCCGCCACCACCGGCACCAGGGCAAAGAAGGAAGCGAATTCGTGGCGCTGCAGAAAATGGGTGGTCGGGTAGAAGGAAGCGAAGGCAAAGGGAATGATCCAGCTCAAGAGGAACTGGATGAAGACGTTGTAGATGGTCACCGGATAGCGCCCGAATGCGATCATGTTGAAGACGGGCGGAGAGACACCCACCCTGTCCTCGAACCAGAAGCTCAGGCTGCTGAGTATTACGAACACCGAGAGATAGATAGTCACGCCACAGACCGTCATCAGCAGAAACAGGAGCAGGTCCAGCGGGGTCAAGGGAAGGTCCAGCTTGTGCCAGACATAGACGACCACCACCAGGCCGGTAGCAAACTCCTGAAAAGATTCGATTCGAAAGGCTTCGAAGATGACCTGGAAGAGGGAATGCAGGGGGCGCAGCATGATCTGATCGAACCGGCCCTCCATGATGTAGCGCTCGCCGAACTCGTAGAGGTTCATGCTGAGCACGTTGAAGAGACCCAGACAGATCAGGTTGAACCCGTAGATGAAGAGCAGTTCTTCGAATTCCCATCCCTGGAGGGAACTCACCCGATGAAAGAGGATGTAGAGGAAGCCGAAGCTGGCCACCGTGCCCGCCAGGCTGGTGGACACCGCGATCAGGAAGTCTCCCGGGTAGGCCAGCCGGACCTTGATGTACTGGGCGAAGTAGTAGCCCAGAATGGAGAGGTGTCTCACTTGGCTTTTCCGGGGGGTGAAATCTTCATGTCCATTCACGATCCATGGGCTTTCGCCCACGGCTACCTGCTGGCGCCGCTCCGCGGCTCGATGGGTCGCCCGGGGATTGCCAATTGCTAACAAGTCCCGCCCCCGCCCTGCCGTGCGGATCATACATAGAGTGAAACAATCGTAAATCGACCATCCCTTCGCGAACTTGGTGCCCCGTCGCGGCCAACCTCAGCGCCTTAGTGTCCCTTCGTCGTTCTTCGTGCCCCTTCGTGGATTTCTTTTTTCTTTTGTCGGTTGTTTCAGGCAAGCCGAGCCCCCGCCCTGGTGTGCGGATCATACATAGAGTGAAACAATCGGAAATCGATAGTGCCTTCGTGAACTTGGTATCCCGTCGCGGTCAACCTCAGCGCCTTAGTGTCCTTCGTCGTTCTTCGTGCCCCTTCGTGGATAAGTCTTTTTCTTTTGTCGTTTGTCGGTTGTTTCAGGCAAGCCGAGCCCCCGCCTTGCCGTGCGGATCATACATAGAGTGAAACAATCAGAAATCGACCATCCCTTCGCGAACTTGGTGCCCCGTCGCGGCCAACCTCAGCGCCTTAGTGTCCCTTCGTCGTTCTTCGTGCCCCTTCGTGGATAGCTCTTTTTCTTTTGATTTTTTCGTTTGTTTCAGACAAGACATCCGGGTCAGCCACCCTGCACGGTCAGTTTCGTCGCCGCTCTGCGCCAGAACCAGTGGCCCAGGCCCACCAGCACCAGCGTCCATCCCAATCCCGACAGGAAGCTGATGACCAGTTGCTCTCCCTGGTACTTGCCCATGTAGATCATCAGCGGCGTAAAGCTGATCAATTGAAAGGGCAGCCATTTCGAGATCTGGGCCAGCGTCTCCGGAAAGAAGCTGATCGGAATCAGCAGTCCGGAAAGAATCTCCACCAGAAAGTACTTGGCGCGAATCAGCCCCAGGATGGAGTGCAGATAGACGGCGCAGGTGCCGACCAGGAAATTGAGCGCCGCAAAGATCAGAAAGGAGAAAAATAGCGCGGCCACGAAGGCCAGAGCCGAGTAAGGGGAGGCCGGAGCCCGAAGGGGAAACACCAGCAGGATGGCCAGAGCGGTGGGGATGGTGAACATGAACAGGCGGAAGAATGACTCGCCCGCCGCTTGAGCGATGTTCATCCACTGGTAATTTACCGGCCGGGTCATCTTGGCGGCAATGTGGCCCAAGAGGATGTCGTTGGCGATTTCTCGATCGATATTGTTAAAGTAGAATGTACGAATAATAAATCCAACCGATACATATGTAATCATTTCCTCGAATGTAAACTCCCCCAGGGACTCCTTGCCCTGGTAGAGCGCCTTCCAAATGAAGTAGTAGACGGAAACATTGACCATATAGGTCACGATGCCCGTGTAGTAGCGCAGTCGGTAGGCCAGGATCTTGAGGAAGGCAATTCTGGCGAAGGCGATGTAGGGACTGACCTTCAACGGGCTGCGACCTCACCGCGGCTGTAGATTTCGCGCACGATTTCCTCGATGGTGGTGTCGTCCAGGGTGACGTCCCGAACCTCCAGGGAGTTCACGATGGTCTTGATCAGCTCGGCCGAGGCGACCTGCTTCTTGTCGAAAACGGCCTGGCAGCGCAGGGCGTCCAGTTGCTGAAACTCCACCGAAGAGTTGAACCCCAGCCGCCCGAAATCCACCTGGGCCGGCTCCCGTAACTCGAAAACGATCTGGGACTTGCACTCGAATCGTCCCCGCAGGTCTTCCAGGCTGCCGTCGAAAAGCAGGTGGCCGCGATCGATGATCAAGACCCGCCGGCAGAGCTCTTCGATATCGGAGAGATCGTGGGTGGTCAATACCACCGTGACCTGCAATTCGGAGTTGATTCTCTTCAGAAACTGCCGGATGTTCTCCTTGGCCACCACGTCCAACCCGATAGTCGGCTCGTCCAGAAATACGATCCTGGGGCGGTGCAGGAAGGCGGCAGCCAAATCGCAGCGCATCCGTTCTCCCAGGCTCAGCTTGCGAACGGGCGTGTACAGCAGGGGCTTGAGGTTGAGGACCGCGTCGAAGACCTCCAACTGCTCCTCGAAGGTTCGGTCGCTGACATCGTAGATGCGCTTGAGCAGCTGAAAGGACTCGACCACGGCAATGTCCCACCAGAGCTGTGTCCTTTGTCCGAAGACCACGCCGATACCCCGGGTGTACTGGTGCCGGTCCAGGTAGGGAACGTATCCGTTGGCCCGAATCGAACCCGAGGAGGGAACCAGAATCCCGGTCAACATCTTGATGGTGGTGGACTTCCCCGCCCCGTTGGCCCCGATGTAGCCCACCATCTCACCGGCATCCACGGTGAAAGAAACGTCGTCGACCGCCCGCACCTCACGGGCGTTCCTCCTGACGAGGTTTTGAATGCCTCCCCAGACACCCTCCTTGCGGTCGTAAGTCCTGAACCGCTTGGACACTCTGCTGACTTCAATCAATGCCATGCTTGACTCGCCTTGTCTTGACCAAAGATGCTGGACGTTTGTAGAAGCCGACCTCCCGATTTGAGGCCAGGATTCCCTGACGCAACCAGGCCGGTCGGAGGAACCGGGAAACCCCAGCGGCGCCGGCGAACTCCACCTCCGTCTTGAGGCGCCCCTATCCCGCCGCTCGAACGGCTGCTGTCAGTGGAAGATTCAGGAGGTGGGCCTGAAATAGAGAACCATGGCGGCGCCAACGGCTACCAGGACAAACCCAAGATAAAGCAATGGATTAGGGGCCATCTTGGGAGGATGAAGCAATACCGAGCCCAGGACGTTCACCAGCGGCGCCCCGCCAAAAACCAGGGGCATGACGTACAGGGGCTTCCCTCCGGACTTGAACGCCCAGATGATACAGATGGCGCCGGTCGCTCCCAGGCAACCGGCAATGATGGCCGTGAGGGTTCCGGCGGCGGTGAACCCCTGGAATCCTCCCTTGGACCACATGGTCACTGAAGGCACCAGGACGGCAATCAGAAAGTAGGCAAAACCGACACAGAGGAGTGCGCGAAGCGGACTGGCCAGCTGGGCCTGTCCGCGGTGCAAGGTGACGCCGTACATGCCCCAGGCCAGTACCGCTCCGCATACAAAGATAAGCCAGTTCATTATTGTCGTCTTCCTTTCCTGTCGTTCAAGAGCCGCTCCGGGGGACGGTGCTCGCCGAAGCAGTAGAGATACTCCCGAGTCCGAATGTAGAGCCTGCCCTCGGAGATGGCCGGTGTCGCGCTGCATTCGCTCCCGAGGTCGTTCACCGACAACACCTGCCAGTCGGCTCCCGCCCGAATGACACTCACCTTCCCTTCGTGGCTGACGGCGAAGATCTTATCATCCCCCGCCACCGGCGAAGCGTAGTAAGTTCCCAGGGCCTCCCGGATGCGATCCTGCTTGAGCACGCTTCCGTTGGAGGGGTCCAGGGCCGTCAATATTCCACCCTCCTTCATCAGATAGAGGATGCCCTTGTAGAGCAGCGGCGAAGGCACATTGGGCAACGACCGTTGATATCTCCACAGCAGATTGCTTGCGGTCATGTCCCCCTTCCCCCCCAGACGGACTCCCAAGGCCCCGTTGCGGGCCGATCGCTTGGCCCGGTAAATCCGCCAATCCCGATCCTCCAGGAAGCCGGTGCGATCCAGGTCCAGCCGGCCAAAGTCCCACCTGAAACGCAAGCCGGCCAATTCCTGTTGGGAAAGGCGCTTATCTCCATCCGCATCCCGCTCGGACAGGACATCGGCAAAGGCCGCCACCTCCTCCTGATGGCCGTCGTCGGCTCCCCCGGCCCATCCATTCAGGTAGAGCAGGTCCCGGTTGATGACGGGCGTTGATTTCATCTGCCAGGTCAAGCCGCGCAACCACCAGATCTCCTCTCCGCTCTCCACCGAGTAGGCTGTCAATTGATGGGACCCCGAGACCAGCACCTGCAGCTCTTCCCCCTTCGGTCGGTAGAGCACCGGAGTGGAAAATCCTCGGGTAAAGCCGGGGCGTTCCACCCGCCACAGGACCTGCCCCGACACTTGATCCACCGCCACAAAAAACGATCCGCTTTCCTGGTCGCAGATCAACAGAACCCTCCCGTCGGCCAGAATGGGAGATGCGGCCTGACCCATGGGTTGATGAAAGGCCCCAGGGGCAAGCGCCAGCGCTCCCGACCTTCCGCGTCGAAGGAAATCAGGCCGAAATCGCTGAAGAAGACGTATACGTTGCTACCGTCGGTCACCGGAGTGGGAGAGGCGGGGCCGTTGGCTCGATGCATCACCTCGGCCCGGGGCCGCGGAACTTCCCTCTTCCACCGGAGCTCGCCACTGGATCGGTCCAGGCAGAGGACCCATAGCCGCTTCCCCTCCATGGCCGACAGAAAGATGCGGTCACGCGTCAGCACGGGTGAAGAGCGACCGGGTGCGGTCGAAGCGCGCCACACCAGGTTCCGGTGAGGACCGAACCGCACCGGCAGCGAGGAGGTCTCCATGACTCCGGTGGCGTTCCATCCCCGAAACTGGGACCACTCCGCGGCCGCGATACGCGGGACGAGGTAACCCAGACACAGGAACAGCACCACCCAGACGCCGCACCTGCAGGCTCGACCCGGGCTGGAACCCAAGCGCCCTCCAAATAGACCCGGCCGGCCGGCGCCCCTCACGCCGATCCCTGTTTGCATGCCCATGGCAGTCCTCCACCTCAAGAAAGGCCTCACTTCGATTTCCATTGGCGACTTGTCAAATCCGCACCCAGCGGTTGGCCTTGAACTCGGATCGCGGCAGGGTCCCCCTGGGCACAACGGACACCGGAATACGCAGGCCGAACGCCGACCGCAACTCGCTCTCCAGCCGCCTGGCCAGCTTGGCGCCGTCGGTAGGCTCGGAGGAGGCCTCCGCCTGAATCCTCAACTCGCAGAGAGTTCCCCGCCTATCGACTTCCACCCGGTATTCCGCAACCTCGCGGCAACCGCGGACCACCGCTTCCACCGCGCCGGGGTAAAGGTTGACGCCGCGAACCACTACCATATCATCGCTGCGGCCCAGGATCCCACCTTCGAGGCCCAGGTCCCAACTCCCGCAGGTACAGGGCTGCGAGCGGACCGGCCGGACCAGATCGCCGGTGCGATACCGCAGCAGGGGGGAACCCGTCCGACCCAGGGTCGTCAGGACCAATTCCCCGATGTCTCCCGGGGTTACCGGCTGGAAGCCACCAGGATCGATGACTTCGGCAACATAGGACGCCTCCATGACGTGCAGCCGCCGCGGCTCCCGGGGACAGCCGTAGCTGACGGGTCCGGTCTCGGTCATCCCGTGGTGGTCCACCACTCGCGCCTCGGGCCACAGTCGCTCGATAGTGGCGACGGTGGAGCCGATGCTTCCGCCCGGTTCGCCGGCTACAAGAATGGTCCGCACGCTTCCCCGGCTCAAATCGAAGCGCTGCTCGGCCGCCACCTCGCCCAACCGCAGCGCATAGGTCGGCGTGCAGCAGAGAACGGTGACCCCGTTTTCCAGAATGGCTTCCAGTCGGGCCAGGCTGCTCATTCCCCCGCCGGGAATGCAGAGGCAGCCTCGTTGCGCGGCCGCTTCGAAGGCGGTCCAAAACCCCAGAAAGGGACCGAAGGAAAACGCAAAAAAGACCCGGTCCCGCAAGGAAACGCCTGCCGCCGCGAAGACCCGGTCCCAGTTGTCGAGCATCCATTGCCAGCTTTCCGGCGTATCCAGCCAGTGCATCGGCTTGCCGGTGGTGGCGCTGGTCCGGCTGAACCGCGTGTAGCGGTCCAGGCTGTAGGTCAAGTTGGAGCCGTAGGGAGGGTGACGGCGCTGATCCTCCACCAGCTCCGCCTTTTGGGTGAAGGGCATGGAAGACCGGAAGGCATCCAGGGTTGGAACCTCTACCGACATTCCCGCTTCTTTCAGTCTGGAGGCATAGAAGGAATTGCCGGCCAGCAGGGACGCCAGGAGGTCCCTTAGCCGGGCGAGCTGGCAGGTCTCTATCCCGCCGCGGTCCCGGACCGAAATGCCCTCGATCCCGGGATTCGGTTTGGCTCGGCCCGATTGCAACGTCTTGCCCTTCGTGGATAACTCTTTTGCTTTTGTCTTTTTTCGTTTGTTTCAGGTAAATCCATAAGGAGCTTGCCTGCTCCCGAAATCCTCGGCCGGCCACTCTCCACTCTCCACTAACCAGGCGCCACCCCGATCTTGTCGCTGATGGACTTGGGAATGGGAATCGAAGCCATGGGACCCTGGGGTTCCGGCCGGGAGACACAGGCCACCGCCAGCCTGCCCCGAGCGATTTCCGGGGATGAGGGCTCGTTCAACCGCCGAAACGTGAAGGAGTAGACCAGGGAGCGTTCCCTCTTTTCCCTCACCTGAAGGTGTATCTCGACTAGGTCTTCGAAACGGAGAGGATGACGGAAATCGCAGCTTGCGTGAACGCGGGGCCAGCCGATTACCGGACGTCTGCGGTTGTCGTGAATCGACAATCCCAGGGACCGGAAGAAGGCCTGCTCCGTCGCTTCCATAAAGCGAAAGAAGTTGGAAAAGTGCATGATGCCCGCCATGTCGGTGTCGGAAAACTCCACCCGGCGGGTCAACTTGAACTCGCAGGCTCCGGTCTTCATCGCGCCTCGATCAGTGCCTGTCCATGAGACAGGGGCTCGGGCGGAGCAGCAAACTCGGCAACCCCGTCGAACAGCGGTTGCAGGTCACGGAAGAGGTTGCCGATTAGACAATCGGTCAGGTCCCCCCGCAGCTCAGGAAATCTCTCGATGAAGGCCCGAAAGCTGAATTCCTGATCGTAAAAGGCATACACCAGCTTGCGCATGGCCTCCAGGCCCCGCGCTATCTCCTTCCCGTAGCCATCGAACATTGAGGCGGAACAGTCTCCCGAGGCCAGGGCTCGATCGGCGGCTTCGGCGGCCAGTTCGCCGCCCCGCAAGGCCAGGAAGACCCCGGAGGAAAAGACCGGGTCCAGAAAGGCAAAGGCGTCCCCGACCAGCACCAGCCCGTCGGCCGCGCAATACCTGGATCGATAGGAGTATTCTCCGGTCACCCAATAGCGCCCCACCTGCCTGCCGGGCGCCAGGTGATCCCGGATCCAGGGATTGGTGCCGATCTCGCGCTGAAAGATGGCATCCGGATCACGAGTGTTCCGATAGAGATAGTCCTTTTCGGCCACAATGCCCACGCTGACACGGTCCTCGGGCAGGGGGATGTACCAGAACCAGCCCTTTCGGGGCAAATAGGCCACCGTGGTGGCTCCTTCGTCCAGTCCCGGGTCCCGTCGGGCCCCCTGATAGTAGGTCCAGATCGCAATCTTGTTCAGCCGGGGGTCGCGCACCTTCCAGCGGTTTCGGGTCATGCTGAAGACGTCCCGCCCGCTGGCATCCAGGGTCAGCGGAGCCCGAAACTCGTGCTTCCGGCCCTGTTGGTCGATAGCCCTCACCCCGGCCACCGCCCCCTGCCCTTCAATGGTCTCGACGGCTCGGGTTCCCTCCCTGACCTCCACTCCTTTTTCGCGAGCGTTGTCGAGCAACATCTGATCGAACTCGCTGCGCAACACCTGCCAGGTGGTGGATGCTTCGTGACGGAAATGCTCGAAGAAGTAAAACGGGGTCGAGACGGTGCCTTGGGTGCTGACAAACTGCACGCTGTACTTTTTGGGGAAGCGGGAGTCCTTGAGCTTGTCGATGACCCCCAGACGTTCCAGGGTGAAGTAGCAGTAGGGCATCAGCGATTCGCCGATGCGATAGCGGGGAAAGCGCTCCTTCTCCAGGAGCACGACTCGCCATCCCTTCCGGGCCAGGAAGGCGCCGGCGGTGGCGCCGGCGGGCCCTCCGCCGACCACGACGGCGTCGAAGGGATCGTGCCGCTCGAACCTGTCGTTTCCGGAGTTCATGGCCAAGCTGTCTCCCATCGGTCAGCTATAGCGGCTGCCTCGATGGCGACTCAGGAAAAAGTCGGGAAGAAAACTGTCCACCTGCAGCAGCCCCTCACGGCTGAGCCTGAGGCTGTTGTCCCCAGCCTCCAGGTAGTTCCGTTGCTGCAGACTTTGCAGGGGAGAAGCGAATCGCTGCCGGATATCGGTATCGAACTTCTCTCGAAAGTAGCTGGGCCGGACCGTCCCCAACTTGAACTGCAGGATCAATTCGCGGATGAGACGCTCCTCCCGGCTGGGCGTCAGCGCCCGGAAGATGGGAAGCCGACCCTCCTCCAGGCTTTTCCGGTACCCCGGCAGGTCATGCTCGTTCTGGTAATGGGTGCCGTTGACATGGGAAAAAGAGGCCACACCCAGTCCAACCAGGTCGGCGCCGGTCCAGAGCAGGTCACGGTAGAGGAAGCGGGTGCGATCCGGGTCCTTGACCGCCGTGTAGGCGCTGCTCACGGAGTAGCCGCCTCGCTCCAGCAGCGAAAAGGCTTCGTCCACCCAGCCTCGCTTGGTTCCCCAATCGGCCACCGGCGCCACCTTCTTGCCTGCGGCCTTCATCTCCTGGAATACGGTGGTGTTGTAAGGGATCTCCATCTGGTAGATGGTCACGCTGTCGGGCTCCATCTCCAGGGTGCGCTGCACGCAGTCGCGCCAGTTTCCTTCCGTTTCACCCACCATCCCCGCGATCAGGTCAATGTTGACTTGCGGGAATCCCACTGACCGGGCAATCCGGTAGGCTCGGTCGATCTCCCGAGAACCATGGGCACGGCCGTTGGTCTCGAGGATCGTGTCGTTGAAATTCTCGATCCCCAGGCTGAGCCGGGTCACGCCGATATCCCGAATCACCCGTAGCTTGTGTTCCGTCAGGGTCCCCGGCTCGCATTCGAAGGTGATCTCTTCGGCCGCATCCCAAGAGAGCAGCTTTTTCAGCCGGTCTGCGAGCCGCACCAGTTGGGTTGAGGAAATGTAGGAGGGGGTGCCGCCACCGAAATAGATGAAGAGCGGTTTACGGGCGCCGACAAATGGCTGTCCCGCGTAGAGTCTCAACTCTTCGGCCAGCGCGGCCAGATACCGCTCCACTGCCGGGGCGTCCTGTTGGGTATACACCTTGAAATAACAGAAATGGCAGCGCTTGCGGCAAAAAGGAATGTGCAGGTAAAAGCCCAGGGGGGTGCCGGGGACAGGCGGCCGTTGAAGGGCGGCTGCAGCCTCGCCCACCCGATCCGGCTTCCAGAAGGAGTAGGGAGGATAGTTGGAAACGAAGTAGTTGCCCGCGGTCGTACGGTCACTGCTCCGCTGGGGAGAAGAGCTGTCCGAGTTCATAAATATCCTCAACCTGCACAGGCATTTTGGTCCTTCCGAATCAACATTTTAGCATGGCACCCCCCGATTTCCACCAACGGAGGTCCATCGGTCTTCGTATCCATTGTTCGAGCCTGCGTTTGCCGAAACCCCCGGCTGACCACTCTTCACTCTCCACTCTTGGGAGGAGCGGGCGCAGGCCCTCCCCACCACCGGTTGGCCACCACCACTCCAGCCAAGGCAACCGCGGCTCCCAGGTTCAGGCCGGGGCCCAGGTTGTATCCCTGAACCTGAAATTCCGGAGACAGCAGGCAGGCAGCGGCGGCGAAAAGGATAAACCGGTGATCCAGACGCAGGGGCCGCCTGAGATAGCCCGCGATGGCGGCCGCAAGCGCGTAGATCCCCAGAATGGCCGTGCCCACTTCCAGTCCCAGTTCCCACAGGTTGCCGAAACGGGTCAGATCCAGGGAGGCGTTGGAGGTGATCCGATCGCTGAGCCGGCTGCTGGTATCCCGGGGCACCATCAGCAGTAGCTCGGGCCGGTAGACGAACATGAAGGGCAAGGTGAAGCCGACCAGGGCGAAGCGGAAGGAGGCCAGCGCCGTCTTCATGATCTTGGCCTTGGCGATGGAGGCGCTGGCATAGGCCGCCAGCGCCACCGGCGGAGTCACCATCGACATCATCCCGAAATAGAAGATGAACAGGTGGGCCGCCAATGGCTGCACGCCCATCTGTTCCAGCAGCGATCCCATCAAGGTGGCCATCAGCAGGTAGCAGACCACCGAAGGCACGCCCATACCCAGGATGATGGAACAGATCATGATTCCCACCAGGGCCAACAGCAGGCTCGACTCCACCACGCCCTTGATGACATTGCTGAAGTCGGTGGCGACTCCCGTCGACTGGACCACGCCGATAATGATCCCCACGCAGGCGCTGGCAGCGATCAGAGCCACCCCGTTTCTGGCCGCCTTGACCAGCGCCTCCAGGATGGACGGCCTCAACTTGGGGTGCAGCAGGGCAAACAGGAGCAGTCCGAACATGCCCACCAGGCAGGAGTTGATGAGCGATTCGGCATAGAGCTGCAGCTTGGGAACAGCCGGGGATTGGGCAAGGACCGCCTGATGGAGCACCACCACCAGGGCAAAGGCGGAAAGCGCCCACCGCCGCGGGGCCGCGGCCAGGCCGGTCCCGGGGCCGGCCATGCTCAGCAGCAGAATCGCCACCAGGGACCCGCTCACCGCCTTGAAGGGGGTGAAACCCATCAGCAGGAACAGGATGAGGGTCCCCAGGGCCGAAAAGAAGACCAATCCCTGAAACCGCGAAACCGGCCGCGCCGGTCCTCGATCGCCTGCGGCGGCCCCGGCCTTGCGGGCATAGAAATGCACGATCAGAAAAATGGACAGATAGTAGAGGATGGCGGGAATCAGGGCGGCCTTGGCCACCTGCAGGAAGGTCACCTGGGGCTGCACCAGTTCCAGCATCATGTAGGCGCCGGCCCCCATGACCGGAGGCACCAGGGCGCCTCCCGAGGCTGCCGCGGCCGTGATACCGCCGGCTACATGCCTTTCGAAGCCGGCGTGACGCATCATCGGGATGGTGAAGGTGCCGGTGGTCACCGCATTGGCCACGGCACTGCCCGAAAGCGACCCCATCAACCCGCTGCCGAGCACCGCCACCTTGGCCGGACCGCCGGGAGTGCCGCCAAACACTCTCTGGGCGAAGTCGATAATGAAGCGGGTTGCCCCCGACATCTCCAGAAAGGCTCCGAAGATGACGAACAGGAAGACATACTTGAACATCACGCCGGCTGCCGGGCCGAACACCCCCAGTGACTGGGAGAAAGTTGTGCTGATCAAGTAGGCGGCATCCTGACCGGCATGAGGCAGCAGCCAGCCCGGCAGCTCCGGCAGGAGGTGTTCGTGCGCCAGGTGCCCGTAGTAGCTGTGAGCCAGGAAGAGCAGCGCCAGCGCCGGCACCACCCAGCCTATGGAACGCCGAGTGGCTTCCAACACCAGCAACAGGCCCAGGAGGCCCAGGGCAAAATCGGTAGGTCCCTCGATGCCGGCCCGGTTCCCCAGCGATTTCCCGTAGGGCCAGAGATCCGCGAACCACCCGTGAAACAGCGGCTCCGTCATCAGGACGACGTAACCGCAAGCCGCAATACTGGCGGCGGCCAGGGCCAGATCTGCCAGGCGTGCGACCCGACAGTCCCGCCAGCGCTCACGGGCCGGAATGCTGAGAAAGCAAAGCACCAACCCCAGCATGACAAACAGGGCCAACTGGGACTGAGGCCGCAGCCGGGGAAAGTTGACCTCGGTCAAGGTATAGAGGCACAGGACCGCACTCAGGATGGGGATCAACCGCCTGCTAACAGGCTCGAACATGAGCCAACCTTTCTTGTCTGGAACCACCCGGTTTCGAGCTGCATGCGACTGGGTAAAAAGAGTTATCCACGAAGGACCACGAAGACACACGAAGCAAGATGCCGAGGGGAACCGAAACCCTTCCGCTTACCACTCTCCACTCTCCACTCTTCACTCTCCACTCGCCTGCAGCGGCGCCGGGATCCGGTTGGCAGGGTTGGGTCGGAAGCCGATCTCCGGGTGGCTTTCATAGAACTCGACGGCTCCGGGATGAAACGGGATCCCGGTATAGAGGATGGCGCCCTGAATGAGTCGTTTCTGTCCGTCGGGGAGCGGAACCGACTTGAGCTGAAGAAATCCCAGGGCCGGATGCCTGCGGGCCAGTTCCTCCCGCTGCTCCCACAAGACCTCCAAAAGGTTTTGAATCAACCGCTTATCAGTTCTCTTATGAGTCACCACCTGCATCGAGCCCACGTTCAGCCAACCGAACCGGGCTCCGGCGACGGCCTTGCGCAAGGACGCCAGCTCCATCGTTTCCGCTCCCGGCACCCTCAGTCCCTGGTCCCGGATGAAGGCCAGGGCTTCCGCTCGGCTCATTTGAGCAATCCTGTCCTCCAACTCATAGTGCAGAATCTTCGGATACCTCGACTTGACCAGGGCGTGGGGAATGGGCTTGAAAAAGGCATAGTCCCGGATCAACCGCCCCTTGACCTTGGGGTCGAAGGGAATCACGTAGACCTCGAAGGACCCCGAGGCCTGGATGATCGACTGGGCAGGCAGGGCTCCGCCCAGAAAGGCTGCATCGGCAGCGCCGTCGCTGAGCATTTCCACCGCCACCCCTTGTGGCGCATAGATGGCGCTGAAGGCGCCTGCCGTCACCCCGTGGGATTCCAGGATCGGCGTCACAAACATCTCGAAGCCCGCCCCGGCCGGCCCGATCACCACCCGTCGTCCCTTCAGATCCCCGATGGCGCGGATGCCCGAGTCCCGCTTGGTCACAAACATGGCCACCAGGGGGGCCAGCGTGCACACCGCCCGCACCTCGTAGTGACCTTCCGTCTGCCAGCTGGAGTGGCCCAGGCTGGCAAAGTAGCTGATGGCCGAGTTGCTCATCCCCAGCTCAAATTGGCCGCTGGCCAGACGGCGGATATTTTCCTGGCTGCCTTTGCTTCCCTTGATCTGTATCTTCCAGTTGTGAGCCCCGCGGTGCAGGTTGAGCACCTCGGCGATGGCCCCGCCCACCACCGGAAAAGTGCCCCCTACCGGAGCCGTCCCCAAGCTGAGAAAGCGGCGCTGATCCCCCCGCTGGCAGGCCACGGCCCCCAGGACCACGGCCACCAGCAAACCGCCCGACAGCCAACGATTGATTCTTCGACTCATGAAGAGGTCCTCTTCCGGTCTACAGCGATGAGACCAGCACCGCTGGCCGTAACGACAGCCCTGAGCCAGTCCACTTGTACCATCACAGTTTCAATCACAGCATACCTGCATTCTCACAGTGGTCTTCGACCATGCCGAGAATCACCTTGTTGTTCTGCAGGCAACTCAGATGATCTTCCTATATTTGACTGGTAGGTCGCAACCTTACCTGGTGGATTGTACTCCAGCCCGGCGGAGGCACATCGTTTCCCATGGGCTGACGCCCACGGCTAAGTGCTGCCGCGGCTTCGCCGCTCTCAAGGAAGCCGGCTAAAGCAGCCTATTCTCTGGTAAGTCCGCCCCCCGCCCTGGTGGGCGGATCATTCGAGAGTGAAACTATTGGAAATCGACAATCCTTTCGCGAACTTGGTACCACGTCGCGGTTCACCTCAATGCCTTAGTGGCCCTTCGTCGTCCTTCGTGGCCCTTCGTGGATAACTCTTTTCTTTTGTCTTTTTTCGTTTGTCTCAGGTAAGTGGGAAAGAGGGAACTTGAAGTCTTCTCAGGCTCCGGTGATGACCAACGGTGGTATTTCGATCCCGGCTCGTTGACGGCTTGCCGAATTCCCCCAAGGCTGGCATGATACCTCGCGTGGGCCGGATGGCCGCAGGCTACCTTGACGAAAAAATTATGTTGGAACGATCCGTAAGTGGAGATCACTGTCCTCCTCGAGCCCCGGCGATAATGGGCCGGGTTTCCGGGTAAAGGGAATGATATGAGCGACAGCCTTGAGATGACACCGGAACAGATGCTCGATCTTGCGCGAAAGGCGGCGGAGCTCTTGGTGGACCGAATCGTGAAGCTGCCTGGAGAAAACGCCTGGGATGGAGAATTCCGGCAGGAGCTCGAGCTCCGACTGATGGAAGATCCCCCCGAGGACGGCCGACCGGCGGCGGGAGTCCTCGAACGGGCTGCACGGGAGATCCTGCCAGTCACGCTGCGGTTGGATCATCCGCGCAGCTTCGGGTTTATTCCGTCGTCGCCCACCTGGCCCGGTGTGGTAGCCGACTTCGTGGCGGCCGGCTACCATATCAATCAATGCACCTGGCTGGTCGCGAGCGGTCCGAGCCAGCTGGAACTGGTGATCATTGACTGGTTCCGGCGATGGCTCGGCTATCCGGAGAAATCGGGCGGTCTTTTGACGAGCGGGGGGTCGGCGGCCAGCATCGACGCCCTGGTGGCAGCGAGGGAAGCGGCGGGACACCCCGAGCGCGCGACCGTATACATGAGCGACCAGAGCCACAGCGCTCTCAGACGCGCGGCCATGATCATCGGTGTTCGACCGGAGCTCATCCGCGCAGTTCCGAGCGACGACAGGTTTCGCCTGGACGTGGAGGCGCTTGCACGGGCCGTGACCCATGACCGCGCTGCGGGGTTCAATCCCATCGCGGTGGCCGCCAACGCCGGCGCCAGCAGCACGGGAGCGATCGATCCGCTTGAAGCAATGGCTGACTACTGTGAGGCCGAAGGAATTTGGCTGCACGTCGACGCCGCCTACGGTGGCTTCGCCGTGGTGACCGTCCAGGGCAAGAAACTGCTGGGAGGGATCGAGCGTGCCGATTCGATCGGCCTGGACGCGCACAAATGGTTTTTCCAGCCGTACGAGACGGGCTGTCTTCTGGTGAAGGACGCACGCACTCTCGAAAATGCCTTGGCGGTTAAACACGATATCCTCCAAGACACGATATGGGGCGCGAACCATCCGAACTTCTCGGACCATGGCTTGCAACTGAGCCGGTCGGTCCGGGCCTTGAAGATCTGGATGTCAGTCCAGACGTTCGGGATGGGGGCCTTCCGCCGGGCCGTTTCCAATGGCATGGAACTGGCCGGTCGGGCAGAGGAGTACGTTCGGGAGAGCCGGACCCTGGAGCTGTTGACGCCCGTGTCGCTGGGGGTCGTGTGCTTTCGGATCAATCCCGCCCACGCCGGCCTCGATGAGGAAGCCCTGAAAAAGGTCAACCAGAAAGTGCTTGCCCGCGTCTTTTGGGAAGACCGTGCATTCTTCTCCTCCACGACGCTCCGAAAGACATTTGCACTCAGGCTCTGCATCGTCAACCACACCACTACCTGGGACGACGTACGCGAGACTCTGGAGACCTGTGAGCGGTTCGGGACGGAGGCGGTGGAAGAATAGGCCGTCATTTCTCGGAGCCCGGGTGACCGGCCCTGGTTCGCACTACTCCCGGTTACACCACGTGGTATCGAGTTCTTCCGGCCATATCCGAGGCATTTCAGAATCGCCCCGCCCGTTTTTTCCCATCATTAAACAACGTTCCCTGTATTCTTGGCCGGCCAAACGTAATGATTTGGGCGGTGTTTGGCCCATACACGAGGAAGAAAGACCTGAGGGACCTGTGATCGGCTTGCGCCAAGGCATTAGCTTCCTGATGGTGGTGTTGGTGCTGAGCAACAACTTGCTTGGATCGGATCAGGAAACGCTTCTGCAAGTCCGCTGGAGCGGGTTAAAGAATTTGATTGTCGGGAAAAAGGCTACGCTCCAACTCGCCGAGGGTGCACGGGTCGAGGGGCGAATCAGTAAGGTGAAGGCCGCTTCGCTTGCCTTCAGAGTCAGGAAGAGCAGCAATCTGAAGGATTACCCCAAGGGCGAGATTCAGATCCCTCGCGAATCCATTTCTCGAATCGAGGTCCGAGGACTCAAGGAGAACAAGGGGAAACGCATTGCCGCCACAGTAGGAACATTCGTGGGGACCATGATGGGAAGCATGGTTGCAATTGCCGGAACCGAAGCCGGTGAACCCGGTGACAAGTACTATGGCAGCTACGCAGCGAGCATAGCCATCGCCACGGGAGTTGCCATATTGGTGAACCGGGCTCTTCGTCCCAAGGACCTCACCTTCATCAAGATCTTGCCCGATGCACCCGGCGAAACGGTGCCGAAGCCGACCAACTCGGACCGGAGTTCGAACACGACCGCTTCCGGCGAAACGATATCCTTCTCGCTGGTTGAGGACTCAAGTTCGGATCGGTTCCGCCGGCAAGCTCGGCGAGCACTCATGCGGCAAGGTCTCCCGCTTGCGTTGCAGACTGCAAGCGAGGATCCATGAATTCCCTTCTCAACCTCGTAATTTCTCTGGCTCTATTTGCGGCCGGATCGGACGCGCCTTGCACAGCGCTGCACCTGGCCGTCTCCCGAGGCGATGCGGCATCGGTGCGTCTTGAGCTCGACAAGGGCGCCGATCCCAACCGAAAGAACCCGGACAACCTCACCCCCCTGCATGTCGCCGCCCAGACGGGCCACCGCGAAATCGTCCAACTGTTGCTGCAGCGCGGCGCCGACCCCAACCGCAGGCAGGATGGAACCGGCCGCACGCCGCTTCACCTGGCCGTGGAACACCGGTACCAGGAGGTCACCAAGCTGCTTCTGGAGCAGGGGGCCAATCCCAACCTGGTGGCCCGCTATCAAGAGGGCAAAACCCTGGCGCCGCTGCAGTTGGCGGCAGGGAGCGGTGACGGAGAAGTCGCCCGGCTGTTGTTGAGGTACGGCGCCCGTCTGGGTAGCCGCTGCCCCGGTTGCGGGCCTCAATTGCTCCACCTGGCGGCAAGCAGCGGGCATGGGGACCTGGCCCGTTTGCTGCTGGCCCAGGGAGTCGATCCGAGCACCCCGAGGGACGGGCTGGTCCCGGCCCAAGTCGCCGCTCGGCATGGACACCGGGAACTGGCCCTGTTGTTGGGGGAAACCGAACCTCGCCTTCCGCCATCCAAGGCCGACGGCGCAGCAGGACGGGAGGTCCCGGCGCAAACCCGGGCTACCGTTTACGGATCGCAGAGTTCACGAGAGGTGTTGGAACGCGCCAGGCAATGGGCCTTGAGCTTTGCCGCCAACCTGCCCGATTTCATCTGCACCCAGATCACCAGGCGGTCTGACAATCGGGGTCAGGGAGACGAGGCGTTGAGAAAACGCCATGACATTGTTACCAAGGTTCAGTTCCTGCGGGGGGTCGAATCCTATAGGACTCTGACCGTGGACGGGAAGCCTTCCGAACGACACATTCGAGAAATCAGCGGCATGGGAGAGTTTGGAACCACCCTGCAGGCCCTTTTCCAGCCGGACTCGCCCGCCCGCTTCTTCCACGAGGGAGACAGCCTGGTCAACGGACAGCCGGCGGTTGTTTTTGCCATCACCCACCCATCAGGATACCAGTTGTATACGGGCGTCCTCTATGACGGCTCCCTGCAGAATTTCGTCAGGGTCGGCTACGAAGGGTTCCTCCATATTGCCAAGGAATCGGCGGCGGTCTTGCGGATCACAGGTGAACGAATCTTCGGTGTCCCGGCCGACTTTCCGGTTCGACAGGCAAGCTTTCAGATCGATTACGGACCCGTCGACGTCGAAGGCCACACCTATTGGCTGCCTCTCATTTCAAGGGATGTCCTGGTGGGAAGGCGAGGCTGGATCAACCAGAACGAAAACAAGTGGTTGAACTATCGCCGCTTCGCTACCGAAACGACCCTGGATTTCGGCAAGTGAGCCGGCAACCTCGGACTGTGTGCCTACCGCCTCGCCCCAGGCTCCAGCCGGGATAAGGGCTGGATGCTACAATGAACTCCCATGAGGGAGATTGGGCGATTTGAGCGCAGATCCAGAATGAAAAAGAAGATGCCATATCTGCTGGCGTTTGCCGTCCTGGTCTTCTATGGCCTGCATCAGGATTTCTGGTTCTGGGGCCAGGCCGGCCCGTTCATCCTGGGTTTCATTCCCATCGGGCTCTCTTACCATGCTCTCTATTCCCTGGCCGCGGCCGGTCTCATGTGGCTTCTGGTCCGGTACTGTTGGCCCGGGCACCTGGAAGAGGCCGTCGAAGGCACTGAGCCAGCTTCTGCCACCCGTTCCGAGAAACCGACTGCATCATGATCCCCACCCTGGTTGTGCTGGCCTATCTGGCCCTGGTTCTCTATATCGGAATCTTTGCCTTTCGCCGTGCCGCCTCCAGGCAGGCGGCTGAAGACTATTTTCTGGCAGGTCGTTCTTTGGGCCCCTTCGTCTTCCTCTTCTCGCTGTTCGGGACCAACATGACCGCCTTCACCATCCTGGGGGCCTCGGGGCACGGATTCAACAACGGGATCGTCACCTATGGCCTGATGGGCTCCTCCTCGGCGCTCATCATTCCCCTGACCCTCCTGCTGATCGGAACCCGCACCTGGGCTCTGGGCAAGAAACACGGCTTCATGACCCCTGTCCAGATGTTTCGGGACCGTTGGGAGTGCAGCCACATCGGTACGGCCATCTTCGCCCTGCAAGCGCTCTTCCTGGTCCCCTACATCATCATCGCCGTCAAGGGAGGCGGGACCATCCTGCAATCGATCAGCGGTGGCTGGGTCCCGTACTGGATGGGCGGCAGCCTGGTGGCCCTGGTGGTGATGAGCTACGTCTTCTTCGGCGGCATGCGGGGCACCGCCTGGGTGAACACCTTTCAGACCACGCTGTTCCTGAGTTTCGGCGTGGCCGCGCTTCTGATCATCGGCGGTGGAATGGGAGGCTTCGGCGCGGCCATGGAGAGAATCGCCCAATCCCCCGCTCTGGCGCCGCTGCTCACCCGAGAAAACGTCTCACCGCTCTATTACCTCAGCTACACCTTCATCCCGCTGTCTGCCATCTGCTTTCCCCACATCGGCATCTTCTGCCTTACCGCCCGCCGCATGTCCCAGTTCCGCAAGACAGTGATCCTCTATCCGATCTGCATCATGGCCATCTGGCTTCCCTGCGTCTTTCTGGGGGTGGCCGCCAACGGTGCCGAAGACTTTCCCCGAATCCAGGAAAAGCAGGTCGCTCGTCAAACGCTGGCGACATCAGGAACCGAACTGACTCCCGAACGGGAGAGCGAACTCCGCCGCCGGATGGCTGCCGATGACGTTATCCCACTGCTGCTGGACCGCTACGCCCCCCTGTGGCTGGCTGGTCTCCTGGGGGCCGGCATCCTGGCGGCCGTGATGGCCAGCGACTCCCAGATCCTGGCCCTCTCGACCATGTTCACCGAGGATATCTTTGCCTACTATGGGGGCAAGCGGCGGTTCGGAGACCGGGCCCAGGTTCAGACCGGACGTCTGTTCGTGGCGCTGATCACATCGGCAGCCTTTGTCATCGCCCTGAAGACTCCGGCCACCATATTCCTGGTGGCTATTCAGTACTCCTTTACGGGCTACGCCGCTCTCTTTCCCCTGTTGGCGGCAGCCCTCTTCTGGAAGCGCAGCACCCGCTGGGGGGCCCTGGCCACGACCCTGTGGGCCGGCGGCTCGGTCGCCGCCATTGCCCTGCTGCAGGTGCTGGTCCCACCTGCCTCCGGACCGCCGACCGCGATCTTGTCCTGGGGCCAACTCGACCTGATCTCGAGGACGGCCGGTGGGACCACCATTCTCGGCTTCCTGCCGGTGGTTCCCATCACCCTCGTCTCGGGGTTGCTGATGATCGCGGTCTCCCGGCTGACGGCCGGGCCGAGTACCGCTACACTGGCCCGCTACTTTCCTCCGGCAAAACGGGTCGGTTAACCTCGTAGTTACGTCCTGTCTTGGGGATCGGAAAATCCGGTCGAATCGATCGGCACGTGTACCCATGCAAGCCCGGCAACGTGATCGAAATGCCGATCGCAAGAAATGAGGTCGGCTCCCGTTTCCATCGCCTGCGCGGCAATCCAGATGTCGTTGGAGTCCAGGAGAACCCTCATTGCCACATGGCCTCATCGATATTAGCGAGGCTCAGGAGAGCTTTGTCCATTTCATCGGCCTCCTCGGGCGTCCAGGTGCCAATCAGATGATCCAATGACGCCCCAACCGTGTCGGCGACCCCCTTTCCCTGCCCGATACCGGCCCCCCGACGAAGGAGCTTCAGTACCGCCTGGTTCAATGAGAGTCCCTCGCGGTTTGCCAATCGCCGAATCCGAATGGCCAATTCTTCGTCAAAGCCTCTAATTGTCAGTTGGTTCACTTCCAGGACCTCTGAAGAGTCGTTCTTTGACTCGATACAAGTCGCTCTAACCCGCATTTCTCACCAGAGGTAGGAAGCATCGGTTCTCGGAATCTGGTAAAATACTCTTGTCTAAGGAGTTAACCAGATTCTTAAAGGAGAACCGATGCCGACACAGTGTAACACCAAACCCCTGGAGTTTGAACCCCACGGCCGCCGCCGCGTGGTGGCTGATTTCGACGGCGGTCCCATCACTTCCGATGCCGGCTCCCTGCTGTTGCGCCGGGTGGATCGGGGCTTATCTCTCTCCGACCAGGTGGCCGACTGTTTCACCGATCACCGCGACCCCAAGCGGACCCAATACAGCCTGCGCACCCTCATCGCTCAGCGCATCCGTGGCATCGCCCTCGGCTACGAGGATCTCATCGACCACGACCAACTCCGTCACGATCCCCTCATGGCCTTGTTTTCAGAGAAAGGCCGTCGTGGCGACTCGCCTCCCCTGGCAGGCAAGAGCACCCTCAACCGACTCGAACACGCCCCCACCCAAGGCCCCACCCGCTACCACAAGATTGACCACGACCCCGAGGCCTTGCAAGCCCTCCTGGTGAAACTGTTTCTGCAAGCCCATCCCCAACCCCCCGATGAGATCATCCTCGACCTCGACGCCACTGACGATCCCCTCCACGGGGAACAAGAGGACCGCTTCTTCCACGGCTACTACCGAGGCTACTGCTACCTGCCCCTCTACATCTTCTCGGGCCGCCATCTGCTCTCGGCCCTGCTCAGACCCGCCAACATCGATGCCTCCGCCGGCGCTCTGGAGCAGGTCCAGCGCATCGTCTCCCGCCTACGGCGTGTCTGGCCTCAGGTCAAGATCCTGCTGCGGGCCGACTCCGGCTTTGCCCGTGAGGAGCTGATGGGGTGGTGTGAGCAGCATCAGGTCGACTATCTCTTCGGCCTGGCCCGCAACTCCCGCCTCCAAGACGCCATCGCCCCCGAGTTGGCTCAGGCCCAGGCCCTCTCAGACCAGCAACAGCAGCCCGCCCGGATCTTCACCGACCTCTCCTACCGCACTCACAAGAGCTGGTCCCACGAGCGCCGCCTGGTCGCCAAAGCCGAGGTCCTGCCCCGCGGCCCCAACCCCCGCTTCGTCGTCACCTCTCTGTCGGTCCAGGACTACCCCGCCCAGTTCCTCTATGAGAAGATCTACTGTGCCCGCGGTGAGATGGAAAACCGCATCAAGGAGCAGCAACTCGACCTGTTTGCCGATCGCACCTCCACCCACTCCTTCCGGGCGAATCAGCTCCGGCTCCTGATGACCTCTTTCGCCTATGTGCTGGTGGAGGGCTTGCGCCGGCGGGCGCTGCAATCCACCTGCCTGGCCCGGGCCACCGTCGGTTCCATCAGACTCAAACTGCTCAAGATCGGCGCTCAGGTCACCATCTCGGTCCGTCGCATCAAGGTCGCCATGGCTTCCGGATGTCCTTACCAGAGGGAGTTCCGCATCGCTTGGGCTCACCTGCCGCCCTGAGGTGCCCTGACCCGACCGTCACTCCTGGCCCTTGAAGACGCGGCCACCAGGCCCGATGGCAGAGGTGTCGCTGTTTTCGAGGGAAAATGCCGCCTGAGGTTCCTCGGAGAGCCTCAGAAGCCTCCGCTGTTGGCCTTTGCCTACCGATCCAGCCACCAACGTTGTTAAACTCGGCCTCAAATGCCTCCATGGCCCCTTTTACCGCTCCTGTGCGAACTCTGGTGAGAAATGCGGGCTAAGAGTCACTCCAGACTATTCCGTTGTTTCAGCGGTGTCAATCCGGAACACCTGCAATAGGGACAACTGCCAAGGTCCACCTTTCCGCGGGGCCTGCCTTGAGTAGTGAGCCGCGACCTACCAGGCCGTCAGCGCCTCTTCGAATATGCAAGTCAGGTCGTCTCCGGAGGCGGGTCGGGGGGAGAGTTTGGTGACGCGGTGTTGGGGGAGGGTGCCTTCCACCAGGCTGGGGATATCCTCGGAGGTGTAGCCGAGGCCGCTCAAGCCGTTGGGGAGCTTCAGCCGCTGCATGAAGGCGACGATGCGATCGGACAGTATCCTGCCGGCGTCGGCCGGAGACTTGCCGGAGGTAGCGGCGCCCAGAATGGCGGCGGCTTTCAGGTGCCTTTCGGGGCAGGCGGGCGCGGTGAAACGAAATACCGCCGGAGCGTTGAGAATTACCGAGATTCCGTGAGGCACCATGGGGTGGTCCACCGAATACCCGGGGGCAAGATAGTCCCGGACCAGCCCGGACACCGGATAAGACATGCCGTGGGGCAGGTGGACCCCGGCATTGCCGAATCCCACCCCCGCGTAGGACGCCGCCAGCAGCATTTGGGCCCGCGCTTCATCGTCGTCGGGGTCTTCCGCCGCTCGCGGCAGGTATTCCGCCACGATCCTCAGGGCTTCCAGAGACCAGACGTCGCTGATGGGATTGGATCCCTGATAGGCCGGCCTCAACACCGGACGCTCCGGATAGATCCGTTGAGCAAAGGGAACGGCCGTATAGGATTCCAGGGCGTGGCTGAGCACATCCAGCCCGGTCGAGGCCCCCACCTGAAGGGGCATGCTGCGGGTGTTTTCCGGGTCCAGCAGACCCAGTGTCGGCTTGAGCCGTCGGTGGGCGATGCCGGTCTTGGCCCGCATTCCGCTCAAATCGAAGATGGCCACCCCGGTGGTCTCGCTGCCGGTGCCGGCGGTGGTGGGAATGGCTACCAGCGGCTTGAGGTCGCCGGGCACCGGGAGCCCCTTGCCGATGGGTGCGTTCACGTAGTCGAGAAAGTCCGCGGGGAAGGTGGAGTAGAGATTGGCCGCCTTGGCCGTGTCAATGGTCGATCCTCCGCCGATGGCCACGAAGCCGTCGTAGCGATCGCCTTGGGCCGCGGCGATGGCCTCCTGGACGGAACGATCGGTGGGTTCCACCCGGACCCGGTCGAACACGGAAAAGGCGATGCCCTCGTCTTCCATTGCCTGCAACGCCACCGTCACCGGGGGCAGGTCTCTCAGACCCGGGTCGATGACCACCAGCACCCGGCCAAGCTTCATGTCCCTCAGATCCATCCCCACTTCCCGGGTCACCCCGGGGCCGAAACGAATGTTGGAGGTGGCCATCTGAAAACCGATCTCCCGGCGCATTTCTGTCTCCTGACATTGAGCGGCTGCAGCCGTTGCTTCCGCTGGTCTTCCCAAGGGTAGAGCGCGTCTCCGCATATTTGAAACAAACGAAAAAAAACAAAAGAAAAAGAGTTATCCACGAAGGGCCACTAAGGCGTTGAAGTTAACCGCGACGGGATACCACGGGCACGAATGGATTATCGATTTCCGATTGTCTTACTCTCGTATGATCCGCCCGGCAGGGCGGGGGCCGGGCTTACCCGAAGCAAAATAGCTGGCCATCCTGAGATCCGATGACGATCCGTCCACCGGCCACCGCCGGCGAGGCCGACAGGGGGGCACCGGCGTTGAACTCCCAGACCTTCTTGCCGTCTTTGAGGCTCAGGACGTAAAAGCGGCCATCGTTGGATCCCACGTAGATCCGGTCCCTGACCGCAACCGGCGAGGAATCCACCCGCGCCCTGGTGGCAAAGGTCCAGAGTGACTTGCCGGTGGCGGCCTCGAGGCAGTGCACCTTTCGATCTCGCCCTCCCAGAACCACCCGCCCCCCGACCACGGCCGCCGAGGAATAGAAGGGGAACTGGGACTCCTTGGACTCAAACCGCCACAGCACCTTGCGCTCCTTCCTGCTGACGCTCACCACCTGGTTGCTGAACGTTCCGAAATAGGCGGCATCGCCGGCCAGGGCCGGGGAGGCGCCGGTATAGGCAATGGAGGGCACCTGGTACAGTTCCCGGCCGTCCTTGACCCGGATAGCGCGAAAGATCTCGTCACAGCCGGAGATATAGGCCACCCCGTCGGCCACGCTGGGGGTGGAATGGACATATCCTTCGGTCATCACCTTCCACAGGAGCAGCCCCGTTTCGGCCTCCAGCGCGTAGAGGTGGCTGTCGTAAGACCCGACCAGGACCCGGTTCCCCACCAACACCGGGGAAGACTTGATCTCGCCCTCGGTGGCGAAGGTCCAAACGCCCTTGCCGGTTCGGACATCGACCGCGTGCAGCACCCCGTCCAGATCTCCGATATATACCAACCCTTGCCCCACGCAGGGTGAAGACTCCCCGATGCCGAATTCGGCGGCCCGGTAGCGCCAGAGCTCTTTGCCGCTGTCAAGGCTCACCGCCAGCAGGTCGCCCGATTGCGAACCCACGTAGACCACGCCGTCCTCGATGGCCGCCGAGGACTCGATCGATTCGCCCACCTCCAGCGTCCAGAGCAGCTTGAGCGAATCGGGGAGGATCGTCTCTGAGACTCCGGTCAGGGACGGATTTCCACGAAACTGGCTCCAGACGGAGCCTGCGGACGAAGGAGCGCTTCCGGTGGCCTGGATTCCAAAGGGAGACAGACCCAGCCAGAGACCCATGGCCAGACCCGAAAGACCCGCCACGGCAACCACTCTCGAGCGCTGTTGCAGCCCTGCGCCAAAAGGCCGGCGCTGTTTCAGAAGGCCCATTGGTAAACCTCCAAGGCTCCCTTCCGGTCCAGCGGCCGGGGATTGAAGCGTCCGGTCCACTGGAGGCTGGCTGCTTCCGCCAATTGTCCCAGGTCCTCCCTGGACACTCCCACCGACCTCAGCCCGGCCGGCATCCTGCCGCAAGCCGCCATCTCTTCCAGACGTAGCGCCAGCGCCAGTGGGTCGTCCCGCTCGAACCCGTTTGCCCGGGCCAAATGCATCAGTTCCCGGTACCTGGACCCCACCACCGGCGTGTTCCAGCGCACCACCTGGGGGAGCAGCATGGCGATGGCGACTCCGTGAGTGATGCCGTGCCGGCTCGTGAGCGGATTGGCGCAGGCGTGGCTGGCGCCCAGCATGGAATGCTCGATGGCCAGGCCGGCAAAATAGGCCCCCAGCAGCATGGCCCCCCTGGCGCTGAGATCTTCCGGATCTCTCAGCACCAACTCGTAGTTTGCCTCCAGCAGCCTCCAGGCCTCCCTGGAATAGCACTCGGAGACAGCATTGCGATTGGTGGCGACAAAGCTCTCCACCGCGTGGGAGACGGCATCGAACCCGGCCGTAGCCGTCACCTGAGCCGGTTGGGAAAGCGTCAGAGCCGGGTCCAGCAGGACCGCCCGAAACGCGGCCCTGGGATCCCCGCAAGCCATCTTCTCATGGGAATCCGGATCGGAAATGAGCGCATAGCTCTGGGCCTCGCTTCCCGTACCGGCGGTGGTAGGGACGCCGACCATGGGAAGCATGTCCTTGGAGGCCTTGCCGTATCCCCGGTAGTCCTGCATGCGGCCGCCGTTGGTCAGCAGGAAGTTGATCCCCTTGGCGCAATCCAGGGAGCTGCCTCCCCCCAGTCCGACGATGGAGTCCGGCCGCTGCTCGGCAGCGAACCGTCGCCCCCGCTCGACCATGCAGGCATCGGGGTTGACGTCGAAGTCGTGGAAGGGCACCGCCTCCACTCCCGCCGCCTTGAGAGAGTCCCGGGCTTCGTCCACGTGGCCCGAGGATTGCAAGCCATGGTCCGCGACCAGCAGTGCCCGCTTGAATCCCAATTCAACCGCAACCTCGCCCAGCCGCCCGATCGTATTCACACCGAAGAGGACCCGGGCTGCCGATTGAAATTCAAAAGGAGATAAATCCATAAAGTCAGGAGTTGGGGAATCCCTTCGGGGAAGGCGGCGGTGGGAGAATGCCTGGCCGGCATCTCTCGCCCAATTATGCGTTTCGGAGCCCGGCAAGTAAAGCCTCCGGCAGCTCCGGGACAATCCCGCCCTGAATCCCCAATCTAGGGAAACCCTTGTGGTTGCCCGCCTGTTTCCGGTCGTCCGTTCAGCGCCAGGCTTGGGGACGACCAATCCTCAATACCCTGCCGCCTGGCCGTCTTTCCGCGATTCGGAAGCGCCTCGATAAACCCGGCGGTCCGGGTCGAACCCGATGGCCTGATACCCGCCGAAGGGACCCGCGTTCCGGGTGACCCGGTGGCCCCGCCGAACCAGTCCATCCACCGACTCCCGGGAAAAGCCTCGCTCCAACTCGACCACTCCGCCATCGGCCATGCGGTCTCCAGTGGGGGAGGAGGACCCATTGTGGTTGATGCGCGGGGCGTCCCCGGCCTCCTGCAGGTTCATGCCGAAGTCGATCAGGTTCAGGAGGACCTGAACCTGGCCCAGCGCCTGGAAGTCGCCGCCCATCACGCCAAAGCTGAGAATGGGTCGATCCTTGCGGGTGACAAATCCGGGAATGATGGTGTGGAAGGGTCGCTTGTGGGGTGCGTAGCAGTTGAAATGGCCCTCCTCGAGGGTGAACAGTTCGCCCCGGTTCTGCAGCATGAAGCCCAATCCCTCCGGAGTCATTCCCGATCCCATGCCCATGAAGTTGCTTTGAATGAAGGACACCATGTTCCCAGCCGCATCGGCCACCGTCAGGTAGACGGTGTCTCCGGCGCCGAGGGCGGGGTTGCCGGCGTCAAAGCTCTTTCCCGCCTGACCCGAAACCAGCAACTTGCGGCGCTCGTCGGCATAGGACTTGGAAGTCAACTGCCGGACCGGAATTTGGTTGAAGGCGGGATCGGCGTAAAATCGGGCACGGTCTTCGAATACCAGCTTCTTGGCCTCCACGAAGTGGTGGATGTGGTCGGTGGTGCCGAAACCCATGGAGGCGATGTCGTAGGCTTCCAGCAGATTCAGCATCTGCAGCACGGCGATGCCCTGACCGTTGGGAGGGAGCTGCCAGACCCGGTTGCCCCGGTAATCGGTGGCCACCGGTTCCACCCATTCCGAACGATGGTCCGCCAGATCCCTGGCGCTCAGGAATCCCCCCAGCTTCTTGAAATAGGCCTCGATCCTCCGAGGGATTTCTCCCTGGTAGAAGGCTTCCCTGCCCGACCGGCCGATCCTTTCCAGCGTCGCCGCCAGACGGGGATTGACAAAAACCTCGCCGGCCCGGGGAGCCCGGCCCTTCAGCGTAAAGGTCTCCAGAAAGCCGGGCCACTTCCCATGGAT
Source organism: Candidatus Versatilivorator sp. (assembly GCA_965207735.1). Classification (GTDB taxonomy): domain Bacteria; phylum Acidobacteriota; class Terriglobia; order Versatilivoradales; family Versatilivoraceae; genus Versatilivorator. The sequence goes on from OZ242296.1 coordinate 1,056,345, forward strand.
CGCCACGCTTTGCTCCCAGTCCCTGGCAATGACCTCAGAGACGGGAAACCCCTGGCGGGCGTATTCCACCGTCGGAGCCAGCAACTGCTCCATGGGCAGCTTTCCGAAGCGGCTGTGGAGCGCGTACCAGCCGTCCACACATCCCGGGACGGAAACCGAGAGCGGCCCGCGGGAGGGCAGCCGGTCGAGGCCTCGCCGCGTCAGTTCCGCCAATTCCAGGGAATGGGGCGAGCGGCCACTGCCATTCAATCCCGAAAAGGTGCTGGCGCCGGCATCCCAGACCAGCGCAAAAAGGTCTCCGCCGATCCCGCAGGAGACCGGCTCCACCAGGCCCAGCATGGCATTGGCGGCAATGGCGCCGTCGACCGCCGTCCCCCCTTTCTTGAGAACATCGACGGCCACCTGGGTGGCCAGGGGCTGGCTGGTGGCGGCCATGCCGTTACGGGCCAGCACCTCCGAGCGGGTAGCCCACCTCCTGCCGGCCACCACAATCTGCGGGCCTCCGAAAAGAGACGCGCCGGTTCCGTTTCCAAATTCCATAGTTACCTCAACTCTTGGCTGCCTGAAACACCCCAGTCAGATCCAATCACTTGCGTCCCGGATACGTTCCGAATTAATCATTCGAGCCTTTTGTAAAATTCGTCGTCGGGCGATCCTTATTCGGATCGAGGGTTTTTCCTCCCGAGTCCCTCAAGGATCCGGTGGCACTGAACCGGTTTGCCGTCTGAAGCTTAATGGCCACAAAAGGCACAAAAACACAAAAAGAACCATCGGATCGGCAAGTCTCGAAATCAAGAAACCCGTTTTGTGCCTTTTGTGCTTTTTGTGGTTTCTGTTGTCTCTTGTGCTTATCGTGGTGATTGCTGGAGCCTGCAGCACATCATCCTTGCCGCCTCAATGTCATTCCCGATGGCGATATTTGCATAAGGCTCATCATTAACATGGATGCACAGGATGCACAGGATAACCAGGACGGGACGCTGCTGCACGAGAAGCCGGCTCCGGCAATGATCGTGTGCGGATTTGCGGATGCTCAGGATTACAAGCGTGCCGTTTCCTGAAAAATCCTGTGCATCCTGTGCATCCATGTTAATCAAAACCTGTTCCGAGCCTCCATAAAACCGTTGGCTGCGGAATCTTGAAAAAGGCTCTCGTGTTTATTCGTGTCCATTCGTGGTTCGTCTTTATTCAACGATCGGCCGTCTTGCCTTCCAATAGACGCGGTCGCATTGGGGGCACAACCGAAATTCCCGGTAATGCTCCCGGGTCCGCGGCAGCAACCTGGAAGACACTTCCTCCCTGAGGTGGCCAGGCAATCCTGCAACTCGGCCTAGAAACGCAGGTAAACGGTGGCCATTACCAGATATAGTCCTTGGCCAACGGTCTCTTGTCGAACCCTTCCAGGACGTGGACGACCCGGATCTTCTTGAGGCTGACCGGCGAAAGCTGTCCGATGGGCAAGTAGACGATCTTGCGGCCCATCCTGGAGGCAATGGTGCGAAAGACGGATCGGGGCGGACGAGCGGCCACGTAGACCACGAACCTTTCCAGGGTATAGTCCAGACCCGCCAGCAGCAGGGTCTCGGCCTTGCTTTCCGCCATTCCGTAATCCGGGTCCTGCCAGACGTCCAGCATGCGGCGCGGAGGGTAGGAAAGCAGGAAACCGCCATACTCCGCCCGGGAAATCCCGGGACCCACGATCCGATCGTACGGGTTGGTGGAATAGAAGGCCATGTCCGATTCCTGGGCATGCTCTCCCAGCCAGGTCGTGCACCAGTGGTAGCGGTTTCCGGGGTCCTCGTCAAAGACAACCACCACGGCCCCAACCTCGCCCGAGACCCGCTGGTACTCCCGAACGTACAATTGCCCCTGGTGCCAGTTCCGCAGGGTCTCGCGGACGTCGATGCCGTCCAGCAGGGAGGTCTTGAAGACTTCCACCCTGCTCCTTTCCGCCGATAGAACGCTTTTCCCTTTCTTCTTGAGAAATGCCCCGTAGTCTTCCAGGACCAGGTCCTCGGGAGGGTAGGAACAGATTCCTGACCCGTCGAACTGACGCGCCCACTCACCCGGAACCGCTTCCTTTCTGCGACCCCTCAAGCCATAGGGGCGTACCCGTGCCTTACCTCGAGGAAGCCGGCGCCTGAGCTGGATTCTCCTCATGTTGGCGTAGAGCTCTTCTCCCGAGATCCTGACGGTCATGAGATCCGATTGGACCCTCTGGTGAGGACTGCCGCCGGCCAGTTCCCAAGTATCCCAGGCGTAGTTGTCGTCCACCACCGATCGGGCTGCGACCGTAAGGTCGAAGAGCCCCGCAACCAGTTGTCGGTCCAGGAAAGCCAGGTTTCGAGCGTAGCGTCCCAGCAGACGTCGTTGCCAGTGAGACACCTTTTCGCCGGTGGCGGCTCGGTACCGCCCTTCCGATTCGGCCAGAAGCCGGAAGTTCATGCGTTGGCGGTCAATGCTCCCGACGCCTGCAACAGGCGCATCTCCCTCGGAATCATCCGCGCGGACCGGCGCCTCCCGCCACGCCACCCGCCGGGCTGTTCGTTCCACGATTGACTCCAGGGCTTGCAGCGGCTCTTCCGCCGGTGAGGCAATCACCCTGAAGGCTTGGTCGCCGGGCTTGGGCGGTGGATCGGGCTGGACCGACTTGACCCTGACAGCCTGCGAGGGCTGGCGGCAACGCTCGTAGACCGCCTGAAAAAAGGGAGGTTCCAGCAGCACCTCCGCCAGGCACTCGGGGTGGAGGTTGAGCACCTGAATTCCGGTCCGCCTCTGGCGCGCCAGGGGCTCGGCCTGGGGCTCTTCCAAGGCCGCCAGCACCAGGGGAAAGAGGTTCAGGGAAAGCACGACCCAGACCGCTTGCCGGCCCGGGAGCGATTTTAGCCTCCAGGCCATGCCTTGAGCCTGCCGGCGAAGTCGCTGGTGGGCCGGCCGGGGACAGGAAAGCCAGCTCTCCACGTATCCCGCATAGCCGATTCGCCGAACGGCGTAGGAGTCTGGATAGATCTCCGGGGGGTGGGCCGGTTGGTCCAGGTCGGGGTCCACAAAGTGGACCGAGGCTTTCACCTCCTCGCCGCTGCGAAGAGCCTCCATGAAAGGATCGGTAATCTCTACAGGGACATAGACGGCGCCCTGTCCGGAACTGTCCGGATAGAGGATCACCGAAACCTCCGGCAGCCGACTCACGGCGCGAAGGGTCGCTTCTTTCAGGGTGTGAGGCAGTTCGACGGCAATTTGCCGGGGGCGACGGGCCAGGATGACCCGACGAACTTCAGCGGCAAACTCCATGCGCCCCGGGACCACCGGCAGAAAGCGAAAGCGCCCTTGCCTCCAGCAGTCCCGGTTTTCAGCGCCGCCCATAACGGAGGGCCTCCTGGCCAAGGGTCTGCAGAATGGCGGTTTCCAGCGCCCGGGCGCGACTCCTCCCCGGAGACATTCCGGTCAGTTTCATGGCAAATCGGGCGATGTTGATTCCATCCCGGACGGTGTAGCGCTCGTCAGCCTCATGGGCCGCTTGCAGAAAATCGGTGACGTAGTCCAGAACCTCCTGGTCGGCAAAGGGCAGATTCTCCCGCAAGATGTGCAACTCTTCTTCCCGTTCCGGGAACTCGAGCATGATTTGTGGCTGTAGGCGCGAATGAATGTATTCGGGCAGCTCAAAGGTGGAAGCGTCGTCATTCATGGTGGCGACCAGGCGGAAATTGGGGTGAGCCTGGATCTTGATGCCGGCCACGATGGACTCCACGTATCGTCGGTTGTCGAGGAGCGGGGCCAGACTGGCCCAGCTTTTTTCGCTCATGCGGTTGCCCTCGTCCAGAATCACTACCCCACCCCGCACCATGGCGGTCACCAGAGGCGAGGCCACGTAGCGCAGTTTCCCTTGCGACTCGATCACCGGGGTCACCAGCAAATCTTCAGGGCGGGTGTCCAGCGTTGCCTGCAGGATGTAGACTTCCCTTCCCAGCCGCTTGCCCACGGCGTAAGCCAGGGTGGTCTTCCCCACCCCCGGTTTTCCGAGCAGCCGGGGATTCATGGGCAGGTCCTGGTTGTTGACAACCATCCAGGCGGCCATGAGCTGGCGAATGAGCTCCTCCTGCCCCACCCATCGAATGGGCAGCTCATCCGGATGGGCCAGGAAAATGCGGACCCCGTCGATGTCCACGCTGTGAAGGGTTTGGGGGGGTTGAGTCGTCATCGGCACAATGGCCTTTCTGGTTTTGCCGGCAGGCGGAATGGGTGAAGAGGTCTCGTGTCATCCATATCAGGAGTGCACATCCGAAAGTCATTGGAGGTCGGCCAGGAGAAAATCTTGCTATAATTCGACTCAGGATTATATCAGGCCGCCTACGAACGGTGGAGACCGGACTATTCTACCGATCCACCGCCTGAACCAGGAGCTGTCGCATGCCTAAGGCCGCCCACACCGGCCTGCAGGAATCCCCCGATTCTAGGACCTCTCTTCTTCTCCCGACCCGTCTCCTTTCGGAAGATCTTCCCTTCCGGCATCAGCAGCAGCCTGTCCTGGTCGATTCGCTGAGAGTCCTTCGCCTGACATCCGCCCTCGTCATACTGCTCTGGTCGCTTCCGCAAGAAGTGGGGGGCCAGAGCCTGGCGGAGGTCGCCCGGAGCGAACGCAGCCGTCGGGCCCAACTGCCTCATGCGGCAGCCACCTATACCAACGAATCCCTGCAGGGCAACGCCGGCCGCGTCGCGGCTTCATCCTCGCCCAGGGTGGAGCCTGGTTCGCACCCCGGCCGTGCCTCCCGATCCGCAAACCCTCCCGGTGCGACACAGGAGGAGCGGCGCTGGAGCGGGCGCTTTCTCCAGCTTAAAGCCAGGCTGGCGGCGGCCGAGCAGCGTCACCGGGCACTGCGGGTCAAGCTGCAAGACCTGAACCTGAAGTTCCAAGGCAATCCGTTCCGTCAGACCACGGTGGTTGACCCGGCTCATGCCTATGGTCCCCTGATCGCTCAGGCGGAGCGCCGGATCGAACACAACCGGCAGGTCCTTTCCAGCACCCGGCAGGAACTGGCCGCCCTTCGCGAGCGCCTTCGCAAGAGTGGAAGCCCCCTGTCCTGGGAGGATTCTCAGGCTGCTTTGGCTCCCCCTCCCGCTTCGGGAATCGCGGAGGGGGTTCAGGAACCCGTGCTCAGGGATCGAGCCTACTGGCAACGGCAACTGAGCCTGGTGGATCAGCGCTTCCGGTCCCGGGTCTCCCCGCTGGAAATCCAGCGGTTTCAGCTGGTGCATCGGCGCATTCCCCGAAGAGGGGAGTCCCTGCAGGTTGACAGCACCCCGGGCCTGGGCCTGCCCCCGGGAATAGCCGACATCAACCGTCGAATCCGGCAACTGAGGAGCCGACATGCCGGGGAGAGAGAGGTCCTGGTGGAACAAGCCCTGCGGTCAGGGGCTCTGCCGGGGTGGTTTCGCTGATTTTTAAACCACATCCAGTCGCTCGAAAAGGAAAACGTTGACCATGGTTCGGTTCAAGAGAAAAAAGCCCAGGAGAAAAAAGGTCAAAGCCAGGTGGTGGCACTGGCCCTGGTTTTATTCAACCTGGTCCAAGGTGTTGCTGACTCTCGGAATTTTCACTTTCGTCGCCGTCAGTTTTGTCCTGATCGACACCTACAAGCAGTTTTCCCGCCAAATCGACCGCAAGATTTCAGGTGAGATTTTTCTCAATACGGCCAAGGTCTATGCCGCTCCCCTGGAGATCTATCCCGGCCAACCCATCGGCCTTTCCCAGATCAAGGGCTACCTGGAGGCTGCAGGGTACAGCCCAAACCAACCTGAGGAGGGTGCGCAGGGGCACTACGCTGCAACCGGAGAAGGACTGCAAATCTATCCGTCGGATCATGCCTATGGGGGGAGCGCCGCGACGGTCCGGATCGAGTTCGACAAGGACGGCATCGAGCACATTGTCTCCCTGGCCGACCGGAGCCTGCTGGAATTCTACGATCTGGAACCCCGACTGATCACCCATCTGTTCGACAAGAGCCGTGAAAAGCGACGGCTGATCGAGTACTGGGAAATCCCACAGGTGCTCAGGGACGCCGTGCTGGCGATCGAGGACCGCCGGTTCTTCTCACACTACGGTTTCGATCCCATCGCCCTGGTGAGCGTGGCTTTGGGGGGATTTGAACGGGGGGCCAGCACCATCACCCAGCAGCTGGTTCGATCTTCCAGCTTCTGGTTGACTCGGGAGAGACGGGTCATCCGCAAGGCCAAAGAGATCTACATGTCGGCCATCCTGGAGACACGCTTGTCCAAGGAGGAAATTTTCACCCTCTACTCCAACGACATCTACCTGGGACAGAGCGGTTCCTTCAGCATCAACGGTTTCGGAGAGGCCGCCACCGCCTACTTCAACAAGGACATCAAGGACCTCAACCTGCCGGAAGCCGCCTTGCTGGCGGGACTGATTCAATCCCCCAACCGCTACAGCCCCACCAGACGTTCGGAAAGAGCCGTGCGGCGCCGAAACGTGGTGTTGATGGCCATGCTGGAGACCGGCAGCATCACCCCGGAACAGTATCAGGCGGCCGTAAAGGCCCCGTTGGAGGTCGCTCCCCACAGCGTCGACCAGAACGACGCCCCCTACTTCGTGGACATGCTCAAGGACCGCCTCCTGCAGTCCTATTCCGACGAGGAGCTGCTCACCAAGCGCTACAAGGTCTACACCACCCTGGACGCCGACCTGCAGGCCATTGCCTACCAGGTCGTGCGGAACGGCGCCGACCTGGCCGATCAAAACCGGGCCCACCGGAAGCGGCGTGGCCCCAGGGCCAGATGGGATCCGACCACCCACCCCAGGTACGAAATTCCACCCGATGACAGGGTGCAAGTCTGCCTGATTGCCCTGGATGCCGTTACCGGAGAGATTAGAGCCCTGGTCGGCGGCAGGGATTACGGGAGCAGCCAGTTGAACCGTGTGACTTACGCCAAGCGGCAACCCGGCTCCATCTTCAAGCCCTTCGTCTTCGCGGCCGCCATCAACTCGGCCATCGAACACACCGAACCCCTGGTCACGCCCTCGACCATGGTGGAAGACATCAAGACAGTCTTCAACTTCAATGAGGAACCCTACGAGCCCAACAATTACGGGGAAAAATTCTTCGGGCCGGTGACCCTGCGACGGGCTCTCACCAAGTCCCTCAACGTGGCCACCATAAAATTCGCCGAAATGATCGGTTGGCAGAAGGTGGTCGATCTGGCGATATCGGCCGGCATGAACGACCGCATCCTGGCCACTCCGGCGGCCGCCCTGGGTTCCTACGAGGTCACCCCGCTCGAAATGGCGGGAGCCTTTACCATCTTCGCCAACCAGGGTATTCGCGTGGAGCCTCGGATTATTCGCGACGTGGTCAATGGCGAGGGCGAGGTCATCTTCAGCTCGGAGATTTCCTCCGAAGAGGTTGTCGACCCGCGGGTGGCCTACCTCATGACCAACCTGATGGAAGGCGTGATCAATCGGGGCACCGGCATCCGGGCTCGACTGATGGGGTTTCGGAAGCCGGCGGCAGGCAAGACCGGAACCTCCCATGACGGCTGGTTTGCCGGATACACCAGCGGCCTGCTCTGCATCGTCTGGGTGGGAATCGACGACAATCGGGAACTGATGCTGGAGGGCTCCACCTCGGCCTTGCCCATTTGGACGGAATTCATGAAGCAGGCCACCGAGCTTGAACCCTGGCTGGCCGAGGATGGATTCCAGCCGCCGGAGGAAGGCATGGTTCGCGTCCACATCGACGAAGAGACCGGCCTGCTGGCCACGCCCGAATGTGACAGCGTCATCTACGAGCACTATATCGCCGGCAGCGAGCCGACGCAGCGCTGCAGCCACTCCGCGCACGAATGGCTCTACGACCAGCGCCAACTGAGCAATGAGGCCGGAGCCACCCAGGACGAAACGGAACAGCCGGCACAGCCCCCCTCGAAGAAAACCAACCGGTTCAAAAGAATATTCTCGAAGATTTTCTAGAAACGCCGGGCCAAGCGGTCCACAACCAGCCGGCCGATGTTCAGGCAGGCGGTGGCCGCCGGTGAGGGAGCGTTGCATACGTTCAGGACTCGAGGCGTTTCCCGGATATCGAAGTCATAGACGAGGCTTCCCCGGGGGCTGAGCGCCTGCGCCCGGATGCCCGCCGGCGCCGGGTTGAGGTCGCGGGCGGCGATCTCCGGCACCAGCCGCTGCAGGGCTTTCACGAAGGCTTTCTTGCTGATGGAGCGCCACAGTTCCTCCACCCCCACCCGCCAGTACTTTCCGGCCATCCGCAAAAACCCCGGATAGGTCAGCGACTCGAACAAGTCTCTCAGGTTCACATCGGTCAATCGATAGCCCTCCCGCGCGAAGGCTAGGACGGCGTTGGGTCCGCATTCCACTCCTCCGGAAATCATTCGGGTGAAGTGGACCCCCAGGAAGGGGAAACTGGGATCGGGCACCGGATAGATCAGGCCTCGGCACAGATGGTGAGCTTCCGGCTTGAGCTCATAGTATTCTCCGCGAAAGGGCACGATCTTGGCCTCGGGCCGGGTTCCGCTGAGCCTGGCCACCCGGTCGGACTGCAGCCCGGTGCAGTTCACCACGTAGCCGGCCTCGAACGTTTCGCCCTGTGCGGTCCTCAACCTCACCTTGGAGGCATTGGAGACGATGGCGTTCACCCGGCTATTGGTGATCACCGCCCCTCCGCTATCCAACAGGCACCGAGCCAGGGCTTCGGATACCTGGGTGTAATCGATGATGCCGGCATCGGGAACGTGTATGGCACGGATGCCGCGAACGGCCGGCTCCAACTCCTTGAGCCGCTCCGCACCCACCTGGGTGCAGCGCACGCCGTTGGCCTGCCCGTTTCGATAAATGCCCTCCAGGCGGGGAAGTTCCTCCTCCTTGACGGCTACTATGACCTTCCCGCAAAGGGCGTAGGGAATGCCCTGCCGGTCGCAGAATTCCTGCAGAATGCGCTTGCCTTCCAGGCAGTTGCGGGCCTTGAGGGAACCGGGCTGGTAGTAAACCCCGGAGTGGAGCACCCCGGAATTGCGTCCCGTCTGGTGCCGGGCCACTGCCGCTTCCTTTTCCAGCACCAGCACCCGTTTCCCGGGGAATCTCCGGGTCAGGTCGTAGGCGGTGGCCAAGCCCACAATGCCGCCTCCTACAATGATGACCTCCGCCTGCTCCATCGGCCTATCTCTCCCCTCGATCAGCTCCCCTCTCTCAACTCCTCGCCGACCGCTTTCACGAAGACCTCGATCATTTCGTCGGCCTGCTCCACCGTCATGGTCAGCGGGGGGGCCAGGCCGATCCAGTGCGGGTCACAGCGCAGGATCAATCCGTGCTTGATCAATCGTTTTTCCACCTGCTTGCCGAAACGCCGTTCGTCGGCAAAGGATTTGCCGCTGTCCATGTCCTCGACGAATTCCACGCAACTGAGAGCACCCTTTCCTCGGACCTCACCCAGAATCCCCAGAGCCGCGATTTCCTCCTCGAGCCTCTTGCGAATGTGGCTGCCCACCAACGCCCCCTTGGCAATCAGATCTTCCTTCTCGATCACCTCGATGACCGCCAGGCCGGCAGCGGTGGCAATCGGGTTGCCCCCGAAGGTGTGCCCGTGGGCGAAGCTGATGTTCTGGCTCTCCTCGCCCCAGAAGGCGGAAAAGTGCAACTCATCCCTGACGATCATGGCTGCCAGGGGCGCGTACCCGCTGGCCAGCCCCTTGCCGGCGCACAGAATATCGGGAGCCACCCCAAAGGTATGTGCGGCAAACCAGTTTCCGGTCCGTCCCATGCCGGTGATGATCTCGTCATAGATCAACAGCACGCCGTATCGGGAACAGATCTCACGCACTTCCTGAAAGTATTCCGGCGGAGGGACCCTGATGCCTCCGGTGTTGCTGATGGGCTCCAGGATGAAAGCTGCCACTGATTCCGGCCCTTCATGCTGCAACGTGTACTCCAGCATGGCGGCTCCGGGATGGGCGCAGGTAGCGCCGGCCAGGTCGAAAGGGCCGGGGAAACAGGAGGGAGGCGGAATGTGCACGAAGCCGGTGAGAAAGGGTCCGAACACCGCCTTGCGCGGCCCCCCCAGCCCGGAAGCAGACATGGCCCCCATGGTCCCCCCGTGGTAGCCCAGATAGTTGGCAATCACCTTGTACTTGGCCGGGTTGCCGCTCTGGCGGTGGTACTGGCGGGCAAACTTGAGGGCCGACTCGGTGGCTTCCGACCCCCCGCTGACCAGCTTGACGGTGTTGAGACCTTCCGGGGTAATCTCGGTCAGCTTCCTGGCGAATCGAACGGCGGTGTCCGAAACGGCGTGCAGGGGCGCCACGAAACTGACCCGTTCCTGCTGTTTGCGGATGGCCTCGATCACGTGCTCGTTTCCGTGGCCGATATTGACCACATAGATCCCGGACACGCCATCGATGTAGCGTTTGCCGTCCACATCCGTCAGGTACACCCCCCGGGCTTCCCGGATGATCAACGGATTGGCTGAAAAGACCTTCATCTGCTGCATATCCAGCAGCAGATGCCGGACATCACTACCGGCGAAAAGGGTGGGAGACATGGTTAACCCGCGTTTCTCACCGGGGCACTCCCGGTGCAATCAGGATTGTTCCGGATTCGACGAGGAGAGGTTTCCTCACGCGCCCCCAAAAGGGCTCCTACGCAGAGCCTCCTGAATGATGGATTCAGGCACTTGGTATTGACCGACGGCCCGGTTGCCCTGGTAACCCACATCCTCGATTCCGATGGGGCTGGTGTAGAAGGCGTCAACGGTCATTTTGCGCAACCATTCGAAGAACCGAACTCCGGGGGCAAGATCAGAGACAGGATCAATCCGGTAGGTGCTGAACCCCTGGTAATCCTCGGAGGCGCCGTATCGGGTGGCCCGGGCTGCCTCCATTTTTTCAGGATCTCCCTCCTCGACCAGGCGATCGAGCAGGGAGGTCTGCCGCTCCTCGCTGGCGTCCAGAAAGGTGGAGCCGTGCTGCCGGCGGGTCTGCGCATCCAGCCAGAGCAGTCCTCCGGTGTAGATGTCAGCCAGTTCCGGGTTCTGGCTGCACAGCAGGTCGATGAACTCGGGAGCGCCCGCATCGACGGCGCTTCCCGAGTGCTCGTCGGCCGGAATGATCAGTTCGGCCAACCGCTGAATGGTCCGGAATTCATGAGGCTTGAACAACTTGGGCTGGTAGGCGCCGCTCTTTTCCTTCTCTTCGCCCGCCGCTTGATGCACATGCTCCCCCCAGGCGAACTCGAAGGGAGCCGCCCCGGCGGCCGTCAGGGCCAGGGCGATCTTCTCCAGCATCTGCCGCCGGGTCAGCGGGCTCCGGATCTCCGATTCCGGGGGATGTTCAGACATTTCCCTTCCTCATTTCCTCGGCCAGATAGTCGGAGGCTCTCCAGGCCAGGGCGTTGATGGTAAGGGTGGGGTTCTTGTCGGGGTTGCTCACGAAGGTGCCGCCGTCGCAGACCAGCAGATTCTCAACTTCGTGAGACTGACAGAAGCCGTTCAGCACGGAGTTTTGCGGATTGTCCCCCATCCGAACCGTCCCCACCTCGTGAATGATGGTCCCGGGAACCGAGATACCGTGCCGGTCAAAGTGGCTGGTCAGCCCCATCACCTTGCCGCCCATGCTTTCGATGAGGGCCGCAAAGGTCTTCTCCATGTGTCGGGCCTGCTTCCATTCATAGTCGGACCACTTGAAGTGAAAGCGCAACACCGGGATGCCCCACCGATCCACCACCTCGGGGTCGATCTCGCAGTAGCTCAAGTTGTTGGGAATCATCTCGCCTCGACCGGCGAATCGGACGAAAGCCCCATACTCTTTACGCACTTGCTGCTTCAGCTTCCTGCCGTAGCCATGCCGGCGGGCCGCGCCGTGAAAGTCCCCCACCCGGGGCATGTTGTAGCCCCCTCCGATTTCGATGTGGTATCCCCGCGGGAACCCCAATCGACCCTGATCCTCCCACTGCCACCAGGGCATGTAGAGGTGGGCCCCGCTCATCCCGTCGGTGTTGTAGCGGGGCAGGTTCTCCAGGCTCGGGACATAGCCCGCCATGCCCAGTCCCACCGTATCCATGAGAAAGCGGCCTACCGTGCCCGAGCCGTTGGCCAAGCCGTTGGGAAAGAGCCCGGACCTGGAGTTCAAGAGCAGGCGGGCGGACTCGCAGGCACTGGCCGCCACTACCACCACCCGGCAGTCGATGCGCTTTTCGGTGCGGCTCTTCTTGTCGATGTAGACCACCCCGCTGGCCCTGCCGCGGGCGTCGGTCAGAATTTCCCGCGCCATGGCCGAGTGGATGATCTTGAGCTTGCCCGTCTCCAGGGCGGGAAAGATCTGCACCTGGCTGGAAGAGTAGTTGGAGGCGGTCAGGCAGCCGCGGCCGCACTGTCCACAGTAATGGCAAGCGGGGCGCCCGTTGAGAGGCCGCGTGATCACGGCCCTGCGCATGGCGATGCAGGGTATTCCCAGTTTGTGGCTGGCCTGCTGGATGACCAGCTCATGAGCCTTGGGTGGCGGGGGCGGCTGAAAGACACCATCGGGGGCGCTGCGGATCCCTTCCCTGGTGCCGGTTATTCCGATGAAGGCCTCGGCCTTATCGTAATAGGGGGCAATGTCTTCATAGGAGATGGGCCAGTTGGCCCCCAGGCCGTCCCGGTCGTGAGGGTTGAAGTCGTAGTCGGAGAAGCGCAGCGAGATCCGCCCGTAATGGTTGGTCCGTCCTCCCACGACGCGAGACCGGAACCAGAGAAAGTCGCTGCCCTTGGCGACGGTGTAGGGCTCCCCCTCCAGGGTCCACCCACCTTTGACGGCGCTGGCGTTGAAATGGCCGAAGGCCTCTCCGCGGCCGAAGTAGACGCCTCCGCCTTCCTCGGCGCCGCGATGATCCACGTCATGGGGCCAGAGGTGCTCCTTGAAGTCGGCCAGCGGGTTCAGCATGGGGCCGGCCTCCAGCAAGGTGACCCGAATTCCCATTCGGGTCAGGACGTGGGCGACGGTTCCACCACCCGCGCCCGACCCAATCACCACCACCTCGTGTTGTTCGGGAGTCTGCTTGACGTGAGCCATGGCGGTATTCAAGCACAACGGGGTGAAAAATTAAACCTGGCCTCCCGGTGTTGCCAGGCAGCGTCCAAAAGCCGAACCGGGTCAAGGCTATGCGAAGCTGATTCTTGCCAATATTCCCGGTTCAGATCGCCGGCCAACACATCCGAGAAAACGCTTTCGGACGTCCAAAGGCCGGCTCAGGCCAGCACATCGAAGCCCTGCCAGGTGATCTTGGCGCCAACCGCCTCGATCTTGGGCCAGGCCTCCTGGTGCTCCGTGGAAACAGCCCAGGCCGCCCGTTGGGCCTCCGTTTCGAACGAGATATCGATCTCGTACATGGTGGAAGACTCGTAATGGCGCAGGAGGCGGGTCGAGAGGAAGCCCTTCTGCACCTTGATGGCGGGGACATAGGCGTCCCGGTAGAGTTTTTCCAACTTCTTGCCCATCCCCGCCTTGGCCTGGATATAGATGTGGAGCTGCACCGACTTCTTGGCGTGCTTTCCGGCGGCCGCAAGGGGCCGGCCCAGGACAGCGCCCACAATTCCCAGTCCGGCGGCTTTGAGCCAGTTGCGGCGATGGTCCAGGGAACGAACAACTCGGCAGGTCGAAGTTTTCATCGGTTCTTGTCCTCCTTATTTGCGGAACGGGTTGCCAGCGGCAACGGTATGGCCCCGACAACCCTGCTGAAGCACGGCGCCCGGCCTGTCCTTAACCAGCAGCGCCAACGGGGCCGACCGGGTTGCCGGCGACCCCTGCGGCGCTCTGCTCGACACCCTTTCTTTATCACGAAACCGGGAACGGCGACAGGACTACTTTTGCCGACTACTCTTGCCGGGGAGCCCCACCCGGACCCCGCTTGACCGGCCAAGCCGACGAGCCATAGAATTCCTGCTTTCAAAGGAGCGGCAATGTTAGTGCAAAGCGCCATCGGCCTGGCTGTCTTCCTGGGACTGGCCTGGGCCCTAAGCGAGCATCGACGCAAGGTATCGCTGCGCCTGGTGGGCATCGGCTTGGCCCTGCAATTGGCTCTTGGAATCCTGCTTCTGAAGGTCCCAGGCTCGGGTGAGATCTTTCTGGGGTTCAACCGGGTGATCCTGGCCCTGGAAGAATCGGTCCAGGCGGGAACGTCCTTTGTTTTCGGCTATCTGGGAGGGGGTCCCCCGCCTTTCGAGGAGAAAAACCCCTCCTACACCTTCGTTTTAGCCTTTCGGGCCCTTCCCCTGTTGCTCCTGATGAGCGCCCTTTCTTCGCTGCTCTTCTACTGGAAAGTGCTGCCCCTGGTGGTAAAGGGGTTTTCGCGGGTGTTGGAAAAGACGCTGCGTTTGGGAGGCGCCGAGGGTCTGGGTGTCTCGGCCAACATCTTTCTGGGAATGGTGGAGGCTCCGCTCTTCATCCGACCCTACCTGGGCCGAATGACCCGCAGCGAGCTGTTCACGGTCATGACCTGTGGGATGGCGACCATCGCCGGCACCGTCATGGTGCTCTATGCCAGCATCCTGTCCGAGATCATTCCCAACGTCATCGGGCACATCCTGACGGCTTCCCTTCTCAACGCCGTGGCCGCAGTGGTCATCTCCAAGATCATGATTCCGGAGACCGGTCAGGGAACCTCGGGGGATCTGGTCGAACCCGAGCCGGTCAGCAGTTCCATGGACGCCATCACCAAGGGCACGCTCCGGGGCGTTCAACTTCTGATAAACATCGTAGCCATGCTCTTGGTCATGGTAGCCCTCATCCACCTGGCGAACCTGGTGTTGGGCGTCCTCCCCGCCGGCGGCTCCCGCCCCCTGACGCTTCAGGGAATCCTGGGAATCGTCAGCGCGCCGATCGTGTGGCTCATGGGGATTCCCTGGAGCCAGTCCTGGACTGCCGGAGAACTGATGGGCACCAAGATGGTGATCAATGAACTGGTGGCCTATATCAACCTGAGCCAACTCTCTCCCGACGCCCTGTCCCCCCGAAGCCTGGTGATCATGACCTATGCCATGTGCGGATTCGCCAATCCCGGCAGTCTGGGAATCATGATCGGCGGTCTGGGCACCATGGCCCCCGAGCGGCGGGCCGAGGTGGTCAGTCTGGGGCTGCGTTCCATCGTGGCCGGAACCCTGTCCACCTGCATGACCGGCGCCTTGGTGGGCCTGCTCTATTGACTTTCTCCCTTGGGATCGAAATGCAGTCTAGTTTATACTAGCGGTTAACTTGCGACCGCGCGGCAGGCCCCGCGGGTTGGACCGTTAACTGATTGTAATCACACCTTTTAACTCACATTTGTTCAAGCGCGCCCCACAGCCCGGGAGGTAAGGAAATGGATACGGCCAAACTGGAGTCTGTCGCTCGTGCCCTGGTTCAGAAGGGCAAGGGAATCCTGGCTGCAGACGAGAGCTCAGGAACCATCAAGAAGCGATTCGACAGCATTCAGGTGCAATCGACCGAGCCCAACCGCCTCTATTACCGCCGCATGTTGTTCACCACCCCGGGAATGGAGGCCTTTATCAGCGGGGTGATCCTGTTTGACGAGACCCTCCGCCAAATCGGGCCCGACGGCGTTCCCCTCTGCGAAATCCTGGCCGGGAAAGGAGTGCATCCGGGCATCAAGGTGGACAAGGGCGCCAAGAACCTGGCCGGCTTCCCCGGCGAGAAGATCACCGAGGGGCTGGACGGTCTGCGGGAGCGCCTGGCAGAGTACCGCGACCTGGGAGCGCGGTTCGCCAAGTGGCGCTCGGTGATCACTATCGGCGAGGGGATTCCGACCCGTTCCTGCATTGACGGCAATGCCCGCGGCCTGGCCCGCTACGCCGCCCTGTGCCAGGAGGCCGGACTGGTGCCGATCGTCGAGCCCGAGGTGCTGATGGACGGAGGTCACAGCATCGAGCGCTGTGAAGAGGTCACCGCCGACACCCTCGCCACCGTCTTCTTCGAGCTTCACCGGCATCGAGTTCACCTGGAGGGCATCCTGCTCAAGCCCAACATGGTCATCTCAGGCAAGCAGTGTCCCACGCAGGCTGGCGCCGCCGAGGTTGCCGAAGCCACCCTGCGCTGCTTCCGGCGGAGCGTCCCGGCGGCGGTGCCGGGCATCGTCTTCCTCTCTGGCGGCCAGACCCCGCTGCAGGCCACCGAAAACCTGCAGGCCATGAACGCCTTGGGCCCCTCGCCCTGGCAGCTCAGCTTTTCCTATGGGCGGGCCTTGCAGGAGACCACTCTGAAGGCCTGGGGTGGTGAGGTCGAGAATTCCGAAAAGGCTCAGGCGACCTTCTTTCATCGCTCCAAGTGCACCGGGGCGGCCCGGGACGGCCAGTACGACCCGGTGATGGAAGATGAAGCCGTCTCTCTTTCCAGGGCTTGACCCGCGGTCGACCCGCGAAAAAGCTCCCGATTGAACGCCAGGCCCCCATCCGGCCGGTTGCCCGTGGTTGCTCGGCAGGTGGGCCCCAAGGCCAATTCCCTGTCCGCTGCCAACGTCGAAAAAGAAAGGACTCGGTCGCCGCCCATGAATGGTTTCAGCCTCGAATCCCACGGCATTCACGTCCATAGAGTTTTCCGAAACTTTTCCCCGGCCCGGCTCTACGAGGAAGCCATCCGCCACGAATCGGATAGCAAGGTCTCCTCCAACGGCGCGCTCATGGCCTATTCGGGAACCAAGACCGGCCGCTCCCCCAAGGACAAGCGAGTGGTCCGCAACGCCTCTTCGGAGGCGGAGGTCTGGTGGGGCAGCGTCAATGTGCCCTTGGGCGAAACCCCCTTCATCATCAACCGCGAGCGGGCCCTCGACTACCTGAACACCCGTAAACGGATCTATTGCACGGATGGGTTCGCCGGCTGGCACCCCAAGTACCGGATCAAGGTACGGGTGATCGCCTCCCGCCCCTACCACGCTCTATTCATGTGGAACATGCTGATTCGGCCCAACGCCCGGGAACTGGCGGACTTCGGCACGCCGGATATGACCATCTTCAACGCCGGCGCCTTCCCTGCCAACCGGCACACTTCCGGTATGACCTCAAAGACCAGCGTCGACCTGAATCTGGAGGACCGCGAAGTGGTGATTCTGGGCACCGAATATGCCGGGGAGATGAAAAAAGCCGTGTTCAGCTACATGAATTACGCCATGCCCAAGCAAGGGGTCCTGTCGATGCACTGCTCGGCCACTGCTGAACAAGCGGGTGAAGGCTCCTCGATCCTGTTCGGCCTTTCCGGCACCGGCAAGACCACCTTGTCGGCCGATCCCAAGCGGCGGCTGGTGGGCGACGATGAGCATTGCTGGACCGATGACGGTATTTTCAACATCGAAGGGGGCTGTTACGCCAAGGCCATTCACCTCACCCGAGAGGCGGAGCCCCAGATTTTCGACGCACTTCGATTCGGCGCCGTGCTGGAGAACGTCTCCTACGACCAGGCGACCCGCCACGTGGATTTCGACGACGACACCATTACCGAGAACACCCGGGGGGCTTACCCCATCGATACCATTCCCATTGCCAAGGTCCCCTGCCTGGCCGGTCACCCCTCGGACGTAATCTTTCTGACCTGCGACGCTTTTGGAGTGCTGCCTCCGCTGAGCCGCCTCACTCCCGACCAGGCCGAGTATCACTTCATCAGCGGCTACACCGCCAAGGTGGCCGGCACCGAAGTAGGGGTTACCGAGCCCCAAGCCACCTTTTCACCCTGTTTCGGGGGACCCTTCCTGGTATGGCACCCCGGCAAGTACGCCCGCATGCTCAGCCAGCGCATCCGACGCCACGGGGCCCAGGTCTGGCTGGTGAACACCGGTTGGTCGGGCGGGGCCTACGGCACCGGCTCGCGCATTAGGTTGAAGTACACGCGGGCCATGCTGGATGCGATCTACGCCGGAGCCCTGCGGGACGCCAGGACCGTCACGGACCCCACCTTCGGCCTGGATGTGATCGCCGAATGTCCGGGGGCGCCGAGCGATCTGATGCTGCCTCGCGATTCCTGGGCGGACAAGGCCGCCTACGATCAGACGGCGGCCAAGCTGGCGGGTCTGTTCAAGGAAAACTTCAAGGCCTACGAGAGCGGTGTGACCGACGAAGTGCGAGCAGCCGGGCCACGCTAGGCACCCAGCCCAACCCATCCCCCAACCACTCTTCAAGTCCGGCGGGATCTTCCGAATACCCCGTTACGCGAAGGGCAGAAAATCGTCGTTGGAATCGAACTCCAGGTCGGTGGGAGGAGTCACCACGCTCAAGTCGCCGCGCGATTCCACTTCGGGAAGATAGGCCTCCGACGCCAGAATCTCCCGCAGGTCGAGCGTGTCGTGAATACGAACGACCTTGGCCTGCTCGGGTTCCACCAGGCCCACGGTCCCCAACGCCAGGCTCAGCGCCCTGCGGTCGTTGTCGAAGGTGATCGGGATCGATGCTCCCGAAGGCGCATTCCCCGTCATGCAGTTGATGTAGGTGGCTTCACGGTTCATCCGATCCACGGCCCGGCGGTGGCAGTATTCCGCCATTCCGAGACCCGAAGCGTTCCCGTGGGTTTCGTCGGTCAGGTCCCGGACGTAGATGCGGGTGATCCTGGGATGCTCGCCGTCAGTCGCCCTGTGGTCATTGTATTTTCGGCCGATGACGTTGGTATCCATGCCGGCCCCGCTGATGTCCTTGCCGATGCGGTCGACCACCAGCAGATCGATGGATTCGAAGGGCAACCGCGGCATCCATCGCTTGGCCAGCACCAGCAACTCCCTTTCACGCTCGAGGAAATCCCCGGGAGCCACCGCCTCGATCAGAGCCGTCTGATCGTACTGGTTTTCCACGATCCCCAGCCCCAGAAGCACCCCGCATTTTTCAATGACCGTTCGGGCGATGGAACGGACCATCTGATCCCAACTGTAGTGAATGATGGCCTGGTGATAGAGGGCCGCGCCCTTGTGCTTGCCCAATCCAATGAGCATCATCTTGTGAAGCCCACTCTCGATCTCGCCGTTGAAGCCGGTGTGCGGCTTGACCCGCGCGACCACCGCCACATGGTCGGCCTCGAAGGCATACTTGTCGAACAGCACCGGCACCCCTTCCTCGGTGCGGCCCACCTCGACGGTTTCCATGGAGGCTCGAATGGGCGCCCCGGTGAATTCTTCCGTGACCCCGTAGCTCTCGATAATGCCCCGCTGATTCTCCGCAATTCCCCCGCCGTGGCTTCCCATGGCCGGCACCAGGAAGGGTTTCCCGCCCAGCGCCTTGAGCTCATCCGCCAGTGACTTGACGATCAGGGCGATGTTGGCAATTCCGCGGCTGCCTACCGAAATGGCAATGGTCTGACCAGCCTTGACCTGAGACGACAGCTTGAGCCGGGCCACCTCGTCTCGAACCGTCCCGGGAATGTCATTCACCGTGGGCGCTTCAAAATGCTGCGCCACTCTCATCAGTCGAGGGTACGCCATGGTTTGCCTCCTCTATTGGGGTCGCTGGAACAGCATTCCAAGTTCTACCACGAGACGATCTGTTTGGGAAGTAGCCCAACAAGGAAGACTCGCCGGGTTTCGTTGATCTCCATCCCGGACGTACGATTGTCCTCCATCTGAAGCCGTTCTCCTTGACAACCAAGCGCACCACCCTTATTATGGTTTAGCCTTATTATGTTTCAGTGCTTTCCATTCGGGAGGCGAAATGAACATTACCTTGAGCATTGACGAGCAAATCGTGAAAAAGGTCCGCAAGATTGCCATCGACAAGGATACTACCTTGACAGCCATGGTGAGGGACTACCTTACGTCAGTCGCTGGCAGCGACGCCGCCGCACGAAGAGCGGACGCGGACAAATTTTTGGAGACTTTCGAGAAAGTGAGCCGAGATATGGGTCCCAAAACATGGACACGAGAGGATCTGTATGACAGGCCTCGCCGATATGACGGCCGATAGGGACTTCTTCGACACCAACATCCTGATCTATGCGGTTGATCGGAGTGAGCCGGAGAAACAAACCCAAGCTCGTAGGTTGGTAAAGACCGCTATAGAGAACGAAACCGGGGCTATATCCGTTCAGGTGCTCGGTGAGTTTTTCAACGTGGCGACCAAGCGTATACCTAACCCACTCTCGGTTGAAGAAGCAGAGGAAGCCATCCAAACGGTTGCGGTCCTGCCAGTGGTGGAACTGGATTGGGCTCTGGTCCGGCGGGCGATCGATACTCACAAGGAATACGGTATCAGCTATTGGGACTCGTTGATTATCGCTGCTGCGGAGAGGGCTGGCTGCAGGCAGATTGTTTCCGAAGACCTGAATTCAGGGCAGTCCTACCACGGCATTGCCGTCGTTGACCCATTTTGATCGAGACTTGGGAATTTTCGAACTTGGGGCTACAAACCGCTAATGTTCTTACCTCTCAATGGTCAACCGGATCGCTCGCTCGACCCGCCGTGATAGCAGCGACCTCCCGATGGACGTGCGATAGTTTCCTAAACTTGCAGTAATTCCCTACCCCCAGACTGGGGCATGGGATGGTGCTGTTCCTCCCAGGCATGAACAAGTGTGCCGAGTGTATCGAGCAGAGAATAACGCGGATGATGCTCGTCGATACCCACGTTGTCAATGAGGCTATTAAGCCGGTCCACCGCCAAAACATAGTCCTGCTCATTTTGAATTGCGAGTAAAGCACTCACTTGCCTCCAGGATCGTTCAAGCTGGGGGGTAATAACACTCATGATCATCCATCCTCCGCGGTCATAGGCCTTCAAGAACCGTACGATGTATGGATGCCTCATTCCGATCTCCGCCAGCTTCGCGGTCTAGAGCCTTCGATAGATAAGCTCCAACCACAACATCTTGTGGTCGGCCTCCCCTGGCCGGCCCGGCTACGGCCTACTTTTTCATGAAGTGATTGAAAAGGAAGGTTTTGTCCGTCTGAGGAAAGTTTACATAATAAGGTTTTATCGGAAGTACGCTGTTGCTATTTTGACTCCTAGGGTGGTAGGTTCTTCTCACTGATTCCCAAAAATTCAACCCATGTATCGAAGCGGAGGGAAGAGATGAAATTCCTTACCTTTCATCTTCCCCCGCCGCGGCAGGTAGGCGATAGATATTGTCGCGAGTATGGCGGCCGCTGCCCCATATCAATTTGCAACTGACGGTCTCGGAAACACCCTATGACAGTGTTGAAATTAAACGGTGATCCCAAGCGTCGGCAGCGACCTAGTGAAAAATCTGGGTTTGAGCTGTTTCTAGAGGGGTTCCTGGGGTTTGTCTACGACGTCCTGATCCTGTGGAGGTAACGCCGACGTGGTCCCTGACCTACAACGTGGACTTGGACCGGCTGCTGCTGGAGCAGGCCACCCAGCGCCACGGCATAGCCTGACCCCGGCTCAAGTGGCAGTGCGTGAGTTATGTGAAATTGTGAGCGAAGCTGTAAAAGAATCACTCAATCCCACTATTACGTATGAGATTAAGGCTGTGCGCATGCACGGGTCGGCTCGACAAATCAAGCAGAAGCCTTTCCCGGAGCAGAGGTCTTCGCGTTTGGGACTGGAGTTGCTCCGGTCCGAAGGGCTTATCTTCGAGCAAGAGCAAGCGGCTCTTTGAGGTGTTTGAGCTTTGCTTAGCCGTTGGCTGGGTCGTGGGCGCAGGATCATCCCGGAGTTTGCGTGGCACGTTGTAGATGCCGCTCCATTTGGGTGATGCCAAAAAAGCTATAACTGTGGGTCCGCCAATGAAGAGGCCGTTGAGAAGCAATTTCCCCCACGGTTCGACATCGGACCCTGACTTGGCCACGGTAGGAATCGACACTGCGGTAGCAACTCCAAGGGTGATCCATCCAGGGTACCGTTCTGAAGGAGCGCGATACACTAGAACCTTTTCAACAGATTGCTTCCGGAGAGTGAGCGTTTGCCCGGTCGGCGACAGGAGCATGATGGCCTCGGCCGAGGCCGACTGAAATTGTCCTTCAACCCTCTGAATGCCTCCAGGAGCCCGGTCCTTGTAGAGCCGTACCCTGGTGCGGGCTCCGGATGCAATTCTCTGCACCTTGGACCAGTCCCGCCTGATCCACGTTCCCGCTTCTGCCACAGGCGCAAATCCAATCACAGTCAGGAGAAGCGCAAGTCCCGTAGCCGTGCTCTTTCTGAAAAACTTCCAAAAACTTGTGTTTGTCTTCATTGCCACCCCGAGTCTTACCTGATTGACACATTGGGACCTTTTCGGAAGTGCACGGGCACAGCACGGGATATCAATCAATACTTGTTCTGTGTGCATGCACTCCCCCGCCCCACGATTTCTTTGGACAGTGATTTGAGAAACTGCATGAGAAGTTGGCCTAGCCGGCCAGGTCCTGCACGTCCTCGTCGCCAGCGTGTAGAAGTTAACATATTCAACTATTATCGGACGTATTCCCCACTCATTCCAAAGGACTTAGCAACGGCCACTCTCCGGACCTCCCAAAAAGCACAAGATGTGGGGAGCCGGCCCGAAGGCGTCTTGTGGTGTGTTTCGACCCTGGAACAGTATCACCCGAACAAACCTGAACCGCGAGATAAACAGGTCCAAAGTTGGCCTGCGTTGGAGATTCTCGGGATCCTGCAACCTGTAGCACCGAAGTAAACGGTTCGAGATTGAGTGTCACGCCCGCCGGCGGCTGGTCAGGCCGAAACCCATTTCCATGAGTTGTTCTTCGTACCCCCGCGGGGATGACTCTGTTACTGATCCTTCGCGCGCTCCGCCGACGATCTCAATACTAGCCGCCAATCCTCAATCCAAAATCTACAATCTTCAATCCCCCAACCCATCCTCAATGGCCACAACCCGCTCGATGAGCTCCCGGCCGCAGCGTTCGTGGTAGGGGTCATAGGGCAGAATGGGTTCACGCACGTGGTGGGTGGAAAAGAGTCCTCGCCGCTCGCAGTAGCGCTTCAGGAAGTGGATGGATATGTCGATATGCTGGTGGACAAAGGCCAGGTAGGGGAGAATGCGGTCGAACAGCGCCATGGCTTCGGCCCTGCGTCCCTCCCGGTGCAGGCGGTAGATGTGAACGAAGGGCTTGTTGATGGCGGTGGTGTTGAAGCCGTGGATGCCGCGATCCAGGGCCTCGATCATTTCCGGAAGGGACCAGCCGCTGGAGACGTTCAGCCTGCCTTCGGTGGCTTCCAACACGCGGGTGGATTTGAGTCCGGCCGGGATGGTTTCGATCTTGATGCAGCGAAAGGCCGGGATCTTCTCGAACATTTCCAGGATGACTTCGAGGCTGACGCCGTACCCGCCCCAGGAAAGGTCCTGAATCATCAACATCTCCATTCCCGCTTCCGACAGCCGGGTGAAGAAGCTGACGATGGCTTCCCGGTCGCCCTCCAGACGAATGGGCACCCGGCAGAGGATCCCGTCCGCACCGGCTCTGACCCCATGCTTTGCCAATTCGAAGGCTTCGTCCAGGTTTTCGGAACTGGCTCCGGCGACGACCTGGATGCGTCCATCGGCGATGGCCACCACGCGTTCAACCAACTCTCGGCGCTCATGGTCCGAGAGCTTGTCGACCTCGCTGGCCACGGCCGGAACGATGCAGCCCACGATCCCATCGGCAATCGATTGCTCCAGCAACCGCTCCAGCGAGGAAAAATCGAGCTCGAGGCGGTCGTCGAAAGGCGTGTTGATAATGGGAACAATGCCGTGCAGGGAGTAGCAGGTCTTGTTATTGATGATTTTTGATTTTCGATTGTCGATTGGCATAGGCAAATCCTTAGTCGACCCGGCCTTTTTCGTAAGCCTCGGCGGGGAGGAAAAACCACAGAAGGCGGGAGGAGAGTCGGACAAGCGAGCGGATGGGGGCAAGCGAGACGCCGACCGCCGGGAGGTGGAGCGGCTCGTGCGGGAGGTTGCCTGGATCAAGGCGCGACTGAAGAAAACCTATGACCGAGTGGTGATTTCCAACCGAATACCAACGACTGTGTGGGCGTTTTCAGTGTTGATCAACGCCCGGTCCAACAACCGCTTGGTAGATCTGGCCGGGATCTTGTTGGACGCATCTCCAGCATAGCTGTCATCAATAGAGAATCCGTCGACGTCCACGAAGTGGATTTTGACAGTGTACTCCTGTTCTTCGTTTGTGTGGTTGGTCATATCGACGAAAAAGGAGAACTCCCAGTAGAAGTCATTCTTCTCGATGATCTTGGCTGCAGCCGTAGCCGTCCACTGGCCATAGGAGTCGGCCAGACTGCTACGCAGCCCGGTGGCGGGTGGCTCAGAAGGAGTCCCCGCAATCAGTTCCCCCGGAGGCAGGGAAGAGAATACGGGATCGGCTTCGAAATTTAGCGACAGACTGACGATGGGCGCCGTAGAGGTGACTTCGAGCGATCCGGTAAAGCTGGTGAGACCGAACAGAGACACCATATTTTGCGCATCATGCCCGTTGGTCAACAGGGTCCGATCAACACTAGCCAGCGTATACCCCACAGCGTCCCTGGCCGTAAAGGTAACGACGGCCGCTGTGGCTGAAGGGTTAGCATAGGCCACTCCGGTCCCAAGCTGACCTTCGCCCTGTTCGGCAAAGGTGACAAAGCGGGTGGCCGGAACGGTCGTCGCATTGACGGCAGCTTCCGCCACGGGCACTCCTTGGCTGTTGCGCCGACGAAACAAAAGGCTGGCCTTCACTGGAGCTGAGCATATGGCCCGGGCCCAACCTGGCGCAAGAGGAGCGCTCAGATCCATGTTGGTCTCCTGGTGAACTGCCCCCCCGGCGGGTAGAATATCGGTCCGGCTCACAACGCTTCCCAGTCCTGCAAACGAGACTATCAGCGGACGTCCGTCATCGGAAAGGAAATCAGTTTGGCAGGTCACTTCCTCCGGGGAGTAGTTGATATAGCTAATCGTGGTTTGCCAACTCTCTCCCACGGCAAGATGAGGGAAATAAAACGTAGTTGATCCCTGATTCTGGGCCTGTAGGGGTGGACTGCCCGCCGCCAGCAGAAGGACTGCGGCGAGGCTCCAAACCGCCATGGCGGCAGAAGGCAGTCCGCAGTCTCGTGCCATGTCTTGCCGCAGCCCGCGGTTGTTGGTAAGGATCAACCCGGCCAACGTCACTGCCATGGCCACCAGCGCAATCAGTATGTTCATTTCCTCACCTCAATCAATTCTGTCCTCTTTTTCTACACCGTTCAAGACAAGCCCACAGAACCATACGACAATGGGTTCCTTCACTTGACCCGCCAGGCGATCTCGCCAAGTTCGCCAAGGAAAACATGAGCTTCACCGGTGAGGACGCCCCGCTGGCGAAGCTGATGCTGTCGGTCTTGGGGGCTTTCGCAAAATTCGAGCGGATCTTGGTCCGGGAACTCCAGTGCGAGGGACTTATACCCTTTTTCACCGATCCAATCAAAAGCACCAGCATAATGGCCCCGAAAGGTAATTCTCGGATCGCGACCGTCACCGAGGTCGTCGACGGGTCTCTGGACCTCGTTCTGGTCTGCACTAAAAACTCGATCAATGAGCAGCGTCCTGGATGTAAATGACCCGATTAGCTGAGGGCCCGCCCGGTCTGTTGATATTTGGGCTTTGCTCTACTCTTTGCGCCTATCACGTGGCTAGGAAACTCTGACGTGCGATCCATCAAATTGTCGACGACTTCGCTTAAGTTTTCCATAATCTGAGCAACGGTGGACCCATCCAAACAATTTTGCTTCTTGCCGCTCCTTGGTGGGCTATCGACTCCATTGTTAAATTGGACTACCGTAATCTTCCAATCCTTTCTGCCGCTTGTATTTTTGGGCATGAGCTAAGTAATACCCTCCTCATTCTCTCCTCATTCTCCCCAATCCGCTTAAATCGGAAATCCCTCAATCCCCAGTCCGCCTCGGGCCGGCGATCTATGATATCCTACTCGGCCAATCTGAATACCTCAGCCCCTCTCTGTCCGTCGGATTTCCGGGAACCCACTCTTAGGAGATGCTTCGTGAAACTTGTCAGGCCCCGCTTGTTCACTTGCTGCCTGGCTTGCCTGGCAGCCCTTGCCGGTCTCGCCGTATTTGCCTCGGCCTTGATGGAAGCCAATGACTCCCTCTGGATCCGGCACACCGGTTTTGCATCCCTGCAAACCGGACAGCCCGGCAACAGCGGCGCCAACCTCTATGTCTCCTCCAAGGGGAGGATCCAAACCATCAACCGCTGGGACCTGAACCTGGACGGCGAACTGGACCTGGTATTTACCCAGGATCACAACTCTGTCTATACACCGGACACCTTGATCTACTGGGGCGGCAAGGATGGCTACGCCTCTCTGCTGCCCGACATGTGGCAAATCCGGGCTCCCTTTTCCCTGTTCAAGACACTGATGGCCGCCAGCAAGCGGGTGACCCGGTTGCCGACCTCGGGGGGAGGCCGCAGCAAGATCGCCGATCTCAACCTGGACGGACACCTGGACATCGTCATCTGCAACTTCCAGCACAACTACCGCACCGACCAGCCGGCCTACATCTATTGGGGCGACGCGGACGGGTTTCGCCCCGAAAATCGCACCGACTTGCCCGCCCTTCTGGCCGGCGGCCTGGCGGTGGCAGACCTCAACGGCGACGGGCTTCCCGATGTGGTGCTGGCCAACCACGGCAGCGAGAGGGGAGAGACCAGCGGGTTTCGGCAGCACCTGGAATCTTACATCTACTGGGGTAACCTGAACGGGTTCAGCACCGCGCGCCGCACTTCCCTTCCCACCATCAGCGCCACCGACGTGGCCTCGGCCGATTTCAACGGCGACGGACACGCCGACCTTGCCTTCCTGAACCACAACAGCCAGGAACAGAGCCTCTATCTCTATTGGGGAGACGGCAAGGGAGGGTTCGGCAAACACCGCCGCCAAGTGCTGAGCAGCGCCGATCTGCAAGTGGGCGAGAGGCCTCGTGGCTGGGAAGGCTCCCGACTGGGAATGAAGACGCTGCTGGCGGCCCGCATCAATCCTGACCCAACCTCCGACCTGGTGGTGGCCGGCTCCGAAAAAGCCATTGTCTTTTACGGCTCGACAAGCGGCCTGTCTCCGGAATCAACCCTGACGCTGCCGGCCAACGACTGCCTGGGCATGGAGGCCGCCGATTTGAACGGGGACGGGCGGGTCGACCTGGTCCTGGCCAACTCCGGGGGGCGGGCCGATCCCCTTGTGGACTCGACCGTCTACTGGGCGACCCCGGACGGGTTTGACCCGAAACGGCGCACCGATCTGCCCACCCAGGGAGCCGCCACCGTTCAAGCCGCCGATCTCAATGGGGACGGCGTCCTGGATCTCCTGTTCGGCAACTCTCGTGGCCCCGACGGCAGCGATGTGCCCAGCTACATCTATTGGGGACGGTCGGACGGCTTTGCAGCCCACCGGCGGATGGAGCTGACCGGCTTCGGCACCATCAGCAGCGGTGTGGCCGACTTCAACAGAGACGACCATCCCGACATACTGCTGGTCTCGCACCACAGCGGCACCGGCGTTCTGCCCACGGCCATCTTCTGGGGGCGCCCCGACCACTACTACTCCAGCGCCGCCAGCACCCTGATCGAGCCGGGCGCCAACATGGAGTACAGCATCGCCGACCTGGACGACGACGACTATCCCGACCTGGTCGTCAATCGGGACAACACCAGTGTGGTTCTGTGGGGCTCGTCCGAAGGCTTCACCGAAGAAACCAAGCTGCCCGTGACCAAGCCCATCGCCACCAGCGTGGCCGATCTGAATCGGGACGGCTTCCTCGACATACTGGTAGCCATGACAGCGAATCCGGGAGAAACGGCAAGGGGGGCCATCGTCTGGGGGACCGCCGGCCGCTTCCAGGACCCCGAAGTCAGTCGCTGGGATCTGGATGGGCCGGCCATCGAGAGCACGGCCATCGCCGACCTGAACAAGGACGGCTTCCTGGACCTCATCTTTCCCGAGGCGGGAACGGAAGTTTCCGAAATCTTCTGGGGGAGCGCCGAGGGATACCGCCCCGACAACGTGCTGGCCATCAAGGCCAACGGCACCCCCCACGCGCTGCCGGCCGACCTGGACAATGACGGCTGGCTGGACCTGGTCTTCGCCAGCGGGTTCTCCCAAGAGAAAAATACTGTCCACGTCGACACCCTGATCTACTGGGGCGGGCCCCGGGGCTTCTCCGAGGATTCCACAACCGGCGTGGAAGGGTTCACCACCCTGGACGCCACCGTGGCCGACTTCAACCGGGACGGCCACCTGGACATCGCCACCACCAACTACCGCTCCGATACGACCCGGGAACTGCCGGCCTTCATCTACTGGGGAGGCGCCGGACGGGACTTCAGCGAAAAGCGCCGGACGCTGCTGGAAGCCCATTCCTCCTCGGCCATCGACTCGCTGGACCTCAACCGGGACGGCTGGGTGGACCTGGTGGTCTCCAACCACCAGAAACACTTCGACCACGCCGCCGGCACCAACATCTACTGGGGCGGACCCGAGGGGTTCTCCAGCCGGAGGCGGCACCATATTCCCACCGTCGGCGTGCACCTGGACGCCATGGTGGATGCGGGCAGCGTTTACGATCGCCGCTACGAGTGGGACTACACCTCGGCGCCGGTGCAGGCACCCGCGGGAGCGGCCTTTGCCGCCCTCCACTGGAAGGCGCAAACCCGTTGGGGCACCGGGGTCAAGTTTCAAGTCCGTTCCGCAAGCACTGAAGTGGGACTCGGAAATGCTGCCTGGAAGGGTCCTTCGGGAGAAGATTCATTTTACGAGCAATCCGGGGCCGCCCTCTCGGGCCTGGCCAAGGACCACGGATGGCTGCAGTACCGGGCGGTATTCACCTCTCCGGATGGTGGCAACTCGGCCATCCTGACGGAAATCGCCATCCAGTGCGCCCGTTGATTCCACTTCCGGCCCGGAACGGCGCCTGATCCCGTCTTGAAGCCTGACCGGAGCGAGCCCGGCCCGGGGACGTCAGCAGGGATTGCGAACCATGCCGGGAAAGGGGAAAGAACACCAAAATGAAACGTAGACACTTCCTGCAAACCATGGGGAGCCTGGCGCCAGGCACGCTGGTCGTGCCTCTGGGGGCGGCATCCTCCCCCGAACACCACAGCAAGCATGAGCCGGCCTCCGACCGCGAACCCAAGGTCTTCCTGTTCGACGACGGGCGCCATGCCGGAGGCCTCTACCAGATGGAACCTCCCTTTACCCCGGAGCCTCATGCCTACACGGTGGACCAGATGGCATCCAGCGGGGTGGACACCCTGGTCTATTTCGCCGGAGTCGAGGGCGGTACCATGCTCTACGACAGCAAGGTGGCGGAAATGTGGGGCACCGTGGTCAAGAAATGGACCCACTACGTCTGGTACCGGGCCGGCAGGATCCTTCGCCAGATGGTCGACGATGGACTCGACCCCATGAAAATCCTCTGCGACCGCTGTCACGAGACCGGCATCCTGATGCTGGCCAGCGCCTGGGTGAGCCTTCACGGGGGCACACGGGCGGAGCAGGAAGGCCTGGGACGCTGGTCGGCCTTTGCCCTGGACAATCCCCAGTTTCATGTGGGTCCCGACACCGACCCGCGTGCCGAGGGCATGCCCACCAGCCGATTCAGCTTCATGCACGCCGAGGTTCGACAGGAACGGTTCCGGGTTTTCGAGGAGTTGCTTTCCCGCTATGAGACCGACGGCATCGAGCTCAACCTGACTTCCAATCCGCCCTTCTGCCGCTTCGACCAGGCCGGCCAGCTGGCCCCCATCATGACCCAGTGGATCCGGGACCTGCGCCGGGTGGCCGACAAGGCCCAAGAGACCCAGGGGCGTCGCAAGCGCATCTACGCCCGGGTACCGGCCCACCCCGATGCCTGGAAGACCATGGGATACGAAGTTCCCGGATGGGTCTCGGAAAAGCTGGTAGACGGTCTGTTCTGCGTCAGCAGCCATGGCGAGGACGAGGCCATGGACCAGGACCTGGATCTCAAGCCCCTGGTCGAGTTGACGCGAGGCACCGGCTGCCGGGTGCTCTATGCCTTCCACAACACCCTGGGGAGGCAGTTGGCGCGCTACTCCACTCCCACCATGATCTGGGCGGCCGCCGCCAACACCTATGCCCAGGGCGCCGACGGTTTCGGTATCGGCGACCACCACTGGACCCCCAATGGATGGCCCTGGACGGCCCAGGAATACGACACGCTGCGCCTATTGGGGCATCCGGAGCTTTTGGCCACGGCCGACAAGCACTACCACGTTCGCTCGACCCGCCGCAGTGCGGCCTCGATGGCTTGGTGGCCGGGACGTTCCACCCCCCTTCCCAAGGAACTGCTCCAGGGAGAGGAGACCCGGGTGTCTTTCAAGGTTGCCGACGACCTGGCCCGCTGGCAGGCTCTGGGTCGGGTCAAGTCGGTGAAGTTACGGGTGCGGTTCGCCAACTACCAGCCCCACTACGACCAGGTGCGCATCGAACTGAACGGCAAGGAGTTGCCCGACTCCATCCTGCAGAAGGTGGACATGACCTACCGGCTCATCCGCGGGGGCGCCGTGGGACCCTACGGCTACGCCTTCGACTATTATCTGGGGCCGGACCAATTCCCCAAACAAGGTAAAAACCGGGTGAAGGTGGCGCTGCTGAAGAGAGATCCGGGTATCTCCCTGAAGCTGTCGGTCTATGACGTGGACTGCTTCATCGAGTACCGCTTGCACCGGCACTTCGAGCGCCAGCCCATCGAGTACTGACGAGCCTGCATCCCTCAACAGGTCGCACTCTGACTGAAACAAAAGAAAAGAGGAATCCACGAAGGGCCACTAAGGCGTCGAGGTTAACCGCGACGGGATACCAAGGTCGCGAAAGGATTGTCGATTTTGGGTTGTCTTGCTCTCGTATGATCCGTCCGGCAGGGCGGGGGCCGGACTTGCCTGAGAATATGCTGCTTTAACCGGCTTCCTTGAGAGCGGCGAAGCCGCGCCAGCACTTAGCCGTGGGCGTCAACCCATGGGAAGCGTCGCGTATGGATGTCGAGCCGCGTAGGCGGCGACTACATCAGAAAACTTGTAACTGTTCATTATAATAGACTTAATGTGGTTCTCCCTGTTGTAATCCCCTCATTATATCCCTCTATTTGAACGGGAATCCACTGGACCTTTCGGGACGTTGGTGGACAGGTCTTACGATGTTGCAACCCCCGAGACTCTGCCTCCGAGACCGTCGAGCGGGGTGGTAGAATGCCCCTGGGTTCGGATCGGAGATATTGGGTTGTGAGCATCCTCCAGCCTTGCCCTTCTCGGCCTCTGGCCATCTGTGGTCTTCTGTTCTTCGAGGGCTTCATAGACGAGGGCGCGCAGCCGGGAGCCGACGTTGAGGCGCCGCTGGATGCCGAGGCGCTGGAGGCCTTCCCGCCAGGGATCACTGTGGTGAGAGCGACCTCCCCAAAAGGGGGGCAAAGGGCCGACACCTTTGCCGACACCTTTTCCCGCGCCCGTGGCGCACCAGCGGGGAAAAAGGGGGGGTCGCTCTCACCACCATCTCCCCTCCCGTACGGCGCGCCGTTGCGCCGTGCGACGCGGGCGACGCGCGAGGCCCAGCCTCGTTTCGCTTTGTCGCATCGGACGCGGGAAATCCGCGTTGTCCCGCGTCCCATGCGGCGTTTCGGACAGCACCCAAACCACAACGGCGACGGCTCCGCCCTCTGAGAGAAAGACGTTGTGCGTAGCAGGATCTCCGACATGTTAGTCCGACACCCCCCCGTCGGAAAGGTGTCGGCCCATACGACGCCACGTCCTTGACCCCCGGAGGCGGAAATCGTCGATCATGTCGCGGCCGTTGGAGGCCGGGTCTTCCTGCTCCCATTGGTCGATCTTGTCCATGACGACACCGAGGCCGCCATGGCGTTCGACCGTGTCCTGACCCCTGAATCCGCGAGCTTTGCGGGGGTCTGGCTGGACTTTCTCACTCCCTGGCATAGCAGGACACCCCGGAACGCCTCCTGGACCGATTTCCGTCTCAGGGACCGCAGGGACCGCCGCCTGTGGGGAAACCGGAATGGCCGGCTCGCTCAGCGGTCCCGGGGTCGCCATGCGGAGAGAGCGACCTCCGCGCGGGGGCAAAGGGTGTCCGGACCCCTGGCCACCTTTGCCCTCCTCCGTGGCGCGCCAGCGCCGAAAAAGGGGGCGCTGTCACCGCCAGCACCCGTCTCGTGCGGCGCCGACGCGTGGGGCGAGGCGGGGACAGCGAGGCCGGCGCCGCAACGCGTAGTGCCGGGGAGCCAGCCTACCCAATGTAGTACATTGGGGCTGGCGAGGGGCTCCGCCCCTTCGAACCCCCGGCCGGGGGGAACTCCCCCTTGCCCCCCGTCATCCCCGCCGCTCCCTTCTCCCTCTGCCGGGAACTTGGAGCCTGGCTCTCACCCTGGCTTGCCCCGGGCAACCGATCCCCCGGGCCAGGTAACGCGCCCAGTCGTCCATCAGGACACGCCGGCGCTCGAACAGGTCCGAGCGAGCATAGGCCGCCTCGATCCGGTTGCAGACCACATGCGCCAGGGCCGCCTCGATCACTTCTCGGGGATGATCCGTCTCTTCGGCCGCCCAGTCCCGGAAGCTGGATCTGAACCCGTGCGGCACCGCCGCAATCCCCTGCTCGCGGACCGGCCACCGCAGCTCCTTGTCATTGAGCGGCTTCCCTTGCCCGCGGGTGAACACCAGAGGACCGGCTCCCTCGCCCAAAGTCCGTGCCGCTTCGAGAATCTCCAACGCTCGCCCACGGACGACCAGGCGTTGAATCCAACTGCGGGTTCCGCTGGGCTGGACGAAGAGGTACAATCCGTTTCCATCGGCGTATCTTCCGGGCGGAGCGGAGCGCTGGAAGGCAGCCGAGAGGACGTTGCTGGGGTGGCAGTCGGTGGGTTTGGTTTCAGGTCGGGCAGGAGCGAAGTCCGTTACAGTATTTATCCCCCCATATTATGGGGGATGGCAATGGATTTCAGGGGACGTTGGTAGCAAGTCAACCCACAGTATAACTGGGATAAGTCACTCATAACTAAGACGGTTATGGACTCTACTGGACGACGATAGACATCACTGGATTTTATAGGGACGTTGCGGCGGCGGCAGCAAATGCCGGTGAGCCCAAGTAAAGCACAAGCCGACGCAATCATGTTTATTTGAAACAACGCCTTGTGCCGGCTGGCGGAAAATCCGTTCAAAGTCAAGCATGGTTAGACGGCTAATTTACATGGATGCACAGGATGCACAGGATTATTGGGCCAGAGTTTCCACCGTCATGAATTCAACCATCGCCTCTGTTCCAACACAGATTTCCCAAGATCCGCTCCCAGGCTCTTGGATCACTTCCAACACCCGCCCGATCATCAAGCGGGTCTGCTTCTGTGGCACAGCCTCTCGTGCTGTTTATCCTGTTTATCCTGTGCATCCATGTTCAATAGATAGAAACTCGGTTTTGCACGACATGGCGCTTGTTCCCGTCAGGCCATGAAGATGCGTTGTTTCACTCTCGGATGATCTGCCCACCAGGGGCGGGGCCGGACTTGTTTGAAACCGAACACCAGGAACGCGTGCTGTCGCCGCCTACGCGGCTCGGGGGTTGGGGGAGCGTCCTTTTCCATGGGCTTACGCCCACGGCTACCTGCTGCCGCCGCATGCGCGGCTCGACTCGAACTCCCGGGCTTGCGCCCGGGGTCCTCTTTCCCGGGAGGGCGTCCCGCCGGTAAAAACACGGGCTCGGCGGAGGTCTCCTGTCCGATACTTCCGACTCAACCCCGTCGCCGATGGGCTCTGGAGAAACCTATGACTAAAGGAAAATTCCTTGAGAGGCCCCAGACGAGAGCCCTCCTGTCCGGACTGATCCTCGGGCTCGGCGTCTTTCTCTGGCTGGGCCCGTCCCTCCTGGGATCGGACCCGCGGTTCCCCGTCTCCGATCCGCCCCGCAACGACATCCGCCTGGAGAACCGGGTCCCCGTGCCCATGCGCGATGGGACCATTCTCTATGCGGACGTCTATCGCCCTCTGGCCGAGGGCCGCTACCCGGTGCTGGTGGCCCGCACTCCCTACAGCGCCGAGGCTCGGCCGGAGCCGGCCTTCTTCTCCAAGAGGGGCTACGTCTTCGTGATTCAGGATGTCCGGGGAAGATACGAATCGGAGGGAATTTGGGACCCGTTCCGCCACGAGGCCCAGGACGGTTACGACACCATCGAGTGGGCCGCCCGCCAACCCTGGTCCAACGGCAAGGTGGGCATGCAGGGCAAGTCCTACCTGGGGCTGGTGCAGTGGCAGGCAGCCAAGGAGGCGCCGCCGCACCTGGTCACCATCTTCCCCGACGTGGCCTCTACCAGCCCATATCACGACTTCGTGACGCTCAACGGGGGCTGGCGGCTGTCCTTCAACTTTGGCTGGGGCGCGGTCCGACAGGAGTCCCGCATCGGGCAGAATCCTGGTCTGCACCGGAGGGAAGGCGGCTCGGAGAACCTCGGCTACGACCGCGTGGTCTGGCACCTGCCGCTGCTGGACATGCAGCGGCTGTTGGGCCGGCGGGCCAAGTTCTACGACGATTGGATAGAGCATCCCGACTACGACGACTACTGGAAGACTCTCGACGCGGCCGCGCGGTTCGACAAGATCAACATCCCGGTCCACACCTTCGGCGGGTGGTTCGACATCTTCACCCAGGGCACCGTTGACGGTTACGTGGGAATGAAGGAGAGAGGAGGATCGGAGGTCGCCCGCCGGCAGAGTCAGATGATTATAGGACCCTGGGGGCACGGGCCCTCGCGCACCACGGGGGAAGTGGACTTCGGCCCCGAAGCCCCGGTGGACATCATGGCCGTGCAGCTCCGCTGGTTCGACTACTGGCTGCAAGGAAGAGCCGGGCTGGACCAGGAAAACCCGGTCAAAATCTTTGTCATGGGCCGGAATCGATGGCGATTCGCCAAGCAGTATCCGCTGCCGGGAACCCGCTACCGAAAACTCTATCTCCACAGCCAGGGCGGGGCCAACAGCTCCAGGGGCGACGGTCAACTGGGCTGGAACACTCCTGACGCGGATTCCCCGGCCGACCGCTACCTCTATGATCCCGACAATCCTGTTCCAAGCCTGGGCGGGAACAACTGCTGCGGCACTCCGACTCCGGCGGGACCCGTCGATCAGCGCCCCGTCGAGCAACGCCGCGACGTGCTGGTCTACACTTCCGATATCCTGAAGGAGGAAGTGGAGGTGACCGGGCACGTCAAACTGGTGCTCTACGCTTCCTCAGACGCTCCCGACACCGACTTCGTGGCCAAGCTGGTGGACGTCTACCCCGACGGTAAGGCCATCAATGTCGCCGAGGGCATCTTGCGAGCCCGCTACCGCGACGGTGCCGACCGCCCGCAGCCGCTTCAGGAGAACCGGGTCTATGCCTTGACTATCGACCTGGTCGACACCAGCAACGCCTTCCTGCCCGGGCACCGCATCCGCCTGGACGTGACCAGCAGCCACTTTCCCCAGTTCGACCGCAATCCCAACACGGGAGAGGCTTTTGGCACCGGTGCAACCACCAGGCCGGCCCAACAGACCGTTCATCACTCTGCCGAACACCCCTCACACCTGCTTCTGCCCATCATCCCTGCTGAATGAAGAGTCAGGATTCTGTTCAGGGACCCAATCCGGCCTGGACCAGGAAATCTTCCAGGAGCCGGTTGAAGCGGTCGGGCTCGTCGACGAACAAGGCGTGACCGGCCCGCTCGAAGACCTCCACCCGGGCCGTAGGAACGTCGGCTGAAACTCCTTCCGCCTGTTTTCTTTGCGGCTCCGTCACCACGAAGAGGAGAGGCCGATCGATGCCGGGCAGTATCTTGCGCCAGTCCCCCACCGCGGCGAAACTGGCGCCCAGGGTAACCGCCGTATTGGTCGGGGTCCGCCGGGAGGCGTCCATGATTCTCTGAAGGTAGTCCTCCGACTGCGGCCGCTTGTACATGCCGCGGACGAAGCGATCGGTCATTCCTTTGCGATCGGCTTGTAGTTCCAGCCGTCCCTTTCCCCGGCGGCTGGAATCGATCCAGGCGTTGGGGGGATATCCCAGCACTTCATCGACCAGAACCACCGCGCTGAGCCATTCGGTCCCAAACTGCTCCACGGCGGTCAAGACCTGCAAGGCTCCCATCGACCATCCGGCCAGGACGGTCCGGGTCAACTTCAGGTGTTGGGTCAACTCGCGGATGTCCCGAGCCAGCCGGTTGGGGTAGTGTCCCTCGGTCACCCTTTCCGAATCGCCGTGCGAGCGAGGATCCAAGGCGACGACGCGATAGTGGCGGGAAAAGTGGGCGATCTGGTGTTCCCAGATCCAGGCAGGCATGGTCCAACCCGGCACAAACAGGATACTGCGCCCCTGACCGGCCTGGAGATAGTGGAGCCGAACCCCGTCGCTGGTTGTGAAAAAGCCGCTTTGGGCGGGAGAGGGATTCCCCGCTGCCGGTTGGGCCGCCAACACCATGATTGTCAACCAGCTCAACAGCATTGGCCGCACTGCCCTCATCAGCCTTCCCCCTAGTCAGCCAGCTCTGGCCTACCTCCCCCTCCGGTAAACGTAGACCTCCAGTTCATCCACGGTCACTTCCCCTTTCTTCCGCGGGCTGTTTCCGGTGAGGCGAACTTCCAGACGATTGTCGCCGAAAGTGAGCAGCGGTTTCGGAGACGCTGAATCCAGATCGAGGATGTACAGGTGGAAATCTGGCAGTTCCTTGCCTTCCAACCGGTTTTGCCCGTCTTGGTCGAAGTGGCGGGTGATCTGCCGGCTCGGAACCGGATTCCCATTGAGCGCGATCTCCAGCGACTCGTCCGCGGCCAGTCCCACGGCCTTGAATTGCAGGGTGGCCCGCAGACGCTTCTCGCTCAGGTCCTCGGCCACTCGAAACGATTGGGATCCCGACGGGTCGGGCGCCGCCCGGTCCAGCCTGATGCGGTCGTCCTTGGGGCCGGTACCCGTCGGTGCGCCTTCTTCCCACAGCGCGTAGTACCGGTAGTGCCGATCGTGCCTTCCAATTTCCTCCGGATCCCTCAAGTGGCCCAGATAGCCCAGGGCGGCCGGCCACAGGTATGCCGGCCAGGGGGCGTTGCGGCCGATGCGGCGCCCCCAGTGATACTGATAGTTGTAGGCCTCTACACCGGAGGCCCCGTTGGCGTAGAAGTTCCGGGCGGCGGCGCGATAGTGGGACAGTTCGTTGATTCCCACGTCATCACCTCGATAGGTGATCGGGTGGATGGCGGGATAGATGCGGCAGTCGGTCCCTTCGGCCAGCTTGACGAAGTCCTCCACCCGGGTGTTGAGGTCGGTGTAGAAGAAATCGGAAGGCACCACGAAATCCACCAGCCCCTGCTTGATCCAGGCGGCCACGTCGAAGCCGAGATACTCGCACTCTTTCAAGGTCTGGGGCACCCGCACGCCCAGGACCAGGGGATCGCGGCCCTTCCGCTCGGCGGCCGCGTCCAGCAGCATTCGTGTCTTCCGCATGAAGTCGGTCAGCAGGTGAGCGTTCCCGTTTCCCTCTCCCGGGGGGAACATGTGGCACCAGCGCATGTAGTCCAGCTCCAGCCCATCGAGATCCACGGCCGCCATCAGCTCTTCGATGTAGTCCAGCATCTTCTGGCGCACCTGTTCGGGAGCGAAGTCGATGGCAGGCCCCCTGCGCAGCTTGAGATGCCACTGAGGGTTCTCTTCAATGAACCGCCCCACCGGACCGCCGTGGCGGTCATTCATGCGGATGCAACCGATAAATTCCATGCCGCTCCGATGGGACAGATCCGCCATCAATTGCCGGAAATCGACGCCTGCCTCCCGCAGCGACTGATAACCGTCTCCCTTGTCGGCCTGCCTCCAATGTTCCTCCAGTACCTGGGAGGGACCGTAAAGCGACTGGAAGCGATGGCTGACCACCATCGACAGCGTGTCCACTCCCGCCCGGGCCAGCTCGTCGACGCCGCGGGCCACCACCTCCCGGACGGCTTCCGCGTCCATCTCGCCCAGCGGAGCGCCCCGACCCCAGAATTCGGCGAAGGCGTTACCGGCATCGCTGTTGTATAAAATGCGGCGTTCAGGCGCGGGTGCCCTGGAGGGCTCCTCGGTGACCGCGCAACCTCCGAGCAGGATGAGCAACACCGTCGCCATTCGCCATGCGTATTTCATGGGCAATTCCCTTTCACCCGGAACCAGGTTCTATCCTTCAATAGCAAAGATTCTGTTCTTTGCCGGCAGACTCAAAATGCGCGAATAGTGGTGGACCCGGGTCAATTCCTGGTCGTCCTGGAGGATCGGAGTCTCGTCCTCAATCACAAAATCGGCAAAGTGAGGAGCGTTGAACGCAACGAAGGCCAACGACAGTGCGTCAGGCAAACGCTCATGGCGCCGGCTCAGGTCGGGAAAGGCAACGGGCCCGGTATCCACTTGATAAGTTGGTTCTCCATCTCGAATGTTCATGGTTTTGACAGGATACTCAATGATGGCCGTCACGCCTGTGTCTGCCCCGTCTATTTCGGTTTGGGCGACCAGGGGAAGAGCTTCGGCGGTAGCTCGGTGGATTTCGTCCGTCGTCAACACCAGTCGGCTGGCTCGAGGCGTTTTCACGTGATAGACCTGTCCCCCCCAAAGGTCCTCCGCCTTTCTCCATTCCCGGTAGCGAGGATTCAGATAGGCTTTGCGTCGAAAGATCAGGCCGTCCTCAGGACCGAAGATGGGAATAAAGTCGTAATTGTCCTTCATGAAGAGATCTTCCCGGGCAAAGGTGTTCTCGCTCTTGCAGGAAGCGCACTGATAGTAGTCCTGGGGCTTGCCGGTGCGTTCATCAAGGATGCGTGTGCGAGACTCTACCTGGAAGCGAACCCGGTTCGAGGATACCGTGCCCGAGATGAAGGATTGACCATAATCGATCACCGGCCACTGGCCACCCGAGGATGTCCCGGCACTACCACATCCCCCCATCCAGACGCCTGCGGACCCCAACAGAGACGAAGCGGCGCCGGCCTGAATAAAGGCGCGGCGACTCAAGAAAGGTTTTGATTCCCGTCGAGGCGCTCGTCGGAGTGGGTTTTTCTTCACAATGTTCTCTCCTTTCCGGGATCAAGCGAGAGAGCTCGGCGGCCTGAAAGGCAACCTGTCAATC
Source organism: Candidatus Versatilivorator sp. (assembly GCA_965207735.1). Lineage (GTDB taxonomy): Bacteria > Acidobacteriota > Terriglobia > Versatilivoradales > Versatilivoraceae > Versatilivorator. Next base: position 1,095,404 of record OZ242296.1, read on the forward strand.
GTTCAGTGGAGGGGAACGCTCCGGATCAACCGCTCGCCCCAAAGAATAGAGACGCGGGTTGCAGGTTTCTTGCCATCCGGAGGAAGAATGGAGCGCCAAGCCGCCTGCGGTCGAAGCCGTTCAAATCAGCTCCTCGATCGGCTTTCCGGTTTCGTCGTTGATGGAGTTGGCGATCTTGAGGGGACGGCCAATGGGGTGCATATACTCCCGGGTCCAATCGATACCCAGGGCCTTGTAGATAGTGGCCAGGAGATCTCCAATGGTCACCATGCGGTCCGCCACATAGGCTCCCCGCTCGTCGCTGGCGCCGATGATCTGCCCTCCACGGATGCCCCCTCCCCCCAGGACCATTGACCAGCAGTGGCACCAATGATCCCTGCCTCCTCCGGGGTTTAGATCGTAGGTCCGGCCGAACTCCCCCATGGCAATCACCAGGGTTGATTCCAGCAGGCCCCTTTCCTCCAGATCCGTCAACAAGGTGGAGAGGGTCTGATCCAGCACGGGCACCAAAACGTCCTTGTGCTGCTTGTCGTTGGTTCCGTGGGTGTCCCAATTGCGCCCTGTCTCGACCCGCTTCAAGTCGTAAGCCGTCACAAAACGACTGCCTGCTTCCACCAGCCGCCGGGCAATGAGCACACTTTGGCCGAACATGTGCCGACCATAGGCGTCTTTGAGCTTTTCAGGCTCCCGGGAAAGATCGAACGCTTGCCGCACCGACTGCGACAAAACCATTTTCAGGGCCTGCTGTCGAAACTCATCCAGATTGGCGTACTCGGTGTTCTCAACGGCTTGCCGGTAACGCCCATCGACCAGCTTGAGAAAAGCATTGCGAGCCTCGATCCTTTCAAGCGTGAGCGACTCGGGCAAGCTCAGTTCGGGAATCTTGTAGTCCTGCCGGTTCGGATCGGGGATCTGCAACGGATCGTACTGGGCTCCCAAAAAGTGGGACCTGAAATAGTCGCGAGCGCCGGCGCTGATCTCCGGAACCATGACGTTGGGAGGAACGTTGTGGCGCTGTCCCAACTCCTTGGTAATGACGGAGCTGAATGCAGGAAACTTCATCGCCGGGCTGGGTCTGTGTCCCGTCATGGCGTAATGATGGGCCACCCCGTGGTTGTTTTCCTCGGTGTGCATCGAGCGGATGACCGCCAGCTTGTCCATCTTTTTGGACATCCTCGGCAGCAGCTCCGAGATCTGAATTCCCGGTGCGTTGGTGGAAATGGGTTTGAAGGAGCTGTTGGGTTTGGGATCCCAAGTGTCGATGTGGCTCGGTCCGCCGTCCAGCCACAGAAGAATACAGGCTTCGGCCCTTTTACCCGTTCGCCCACCCTTCACCGGGCCCAATGCCGCTTCGAGTTCCAGGATGCGACCGAGGGTGATTCCCAGGAAACCCAGGGACCCCGCCCTCAGGACCGCTCGACGGCTGATCGGGCCGCCAAGGCTCAATCCCTCCAACTGGTTCATGAGTCCCTCCTCATCGGAAATCACCCGGGCTAGTGGTTGCTGGCGAACTCGCGAGAGCAAATCACAGCCCAAAGCAGATCTTCCAGAGCCTCTCGCCGGGAAGGCTGCTTTTGGATCAGACTTTCCAAGCCCGCCTGTTCCTCTTGGCTCGGAAACCGCGAAAGGGCAGCCAGGTAGAGTTCTTCAACAATCTCTCGGTTGGAAGTTCCCCGTTGGAGCAACCGATCGATCCGCCCTCCCTTTTTCCCCAGCTTTTCGTTAAAGGTGGGGCTCACCGTCATATGCAGGGCCTGCATGAGGTTTACCTTGCCATTTCTGGCCACGACCACATCCCGTTTGGGGCGTTCGAAGACCTCCAGAAACCGGTTGGCATAGCTGGCAGGATATTTCAAATTGATGGCCCGAGTCCCAGGAGGCGCCGTTCCGCTCAACATCCCCTCGGCCTTATACAGTTCCGGCACACCGGCTACAGTCGAAATCGCATCCAGAAGGACCTCCGCCTCCAATGGACGGGGGTATGCGTGCGAGTAGTTCAGGCGGTCCCCCCGGTTGTTGGCATTGGGTCGACTGCCAAGTTGGTAGGTCCTGGACGAGACAATCCGCCGCATCAGGTGCTTCAGGTCATAGCCGTGCTCCTGAAAGTCCACAGCCAACCGGTTCAACAAACTCGGATGGGTAGGAGGGTTGCCCAAACGAAAGTCGTCGACCGGATCCACAATCCCTCTTCCGAAGAAATGACCCCACATCCGGTTAACCATGGCTTGGGCAAAGTAGGGATGGGTCGTCATCCAGGCGGCCAACTCCCGCCGAGGGTCGCGACGGTCCCGGCCGGGTAGCACTCGACCATCGAGGAAGGTCGGCGGCACCAATTGCTTGGTGCGCGGGTGTCGGTTCTCTCGGAAGGACAGCGTGCTCTTGCCCTCTCCGAAGTTCACCTCGTGTCCGTCGGGATCGTCGAAGACCACGTTGTCGAATGCCCATTCGGTATTGGTCACACGGCGGTAGAAAGCCGCCAGTCCCCAGAACTGATCCTGCTTCCAACGGTCATAGGGATGGTTATGGCACTGTGCGCAATCCATCCTTCGGCCCATGAAGACCCGGAACTGCTCGGCCACGACCCGTTCCAAAGCCGGGGGCTTGTTATTGTCGATCAGGTAGATTCGCGAGGGGCCATCGTAGCCTTGAGCCGCAATGCTTTCCCGCACCATCTGATCGTAGGACTTGTTTCCGGCCAGGCTCCTTCTGACCCATTCCCAATAGACATGAACCCACCGATAGTGTCCCCTTACCCGGAACAGGTCGGCAAAGCGGAAAGTCCAGTAATCCACGTACTCCGGGGATTCCAGCAGCGCGCCGATCAGCTTCTCCCGCTTGTCCTCCTCCCGACTGCCCAAAAATTCCCGTACCCGTTCCGGCGGCGGCAACGTCCCCGTCAAGTCCAGACACACTCTCCGGATGAATTCCTCATCCTCAGACAACTCCGACGGAATCAGATGAAATCGCCGCAGCTTCCCAAACACCTCCTCGTCGATGAAGTTCTGCCGCGGAACCTCCGGATACTCCTTTATCGCCTCCCCAATCACCCCAAACCGCGCTTCGGTCGCCCGACCCGCCGTCCGGATCATGACCGCCGCTTCTCCCTTCCCTACCCCTTCAACCAGCCCCTTTTCACCGACCCGCACGACTTCTTCGTTGAGCGATTCATACCTCACCTGCCCGGTGATGTCTTCCTGACGACCATCCGAAAAATAGGCCGTTACCGCCAACTGATGCGTCCCTTTCTCCTCAATCGCCGCTTCGGTCGGAAACACCTCCACTCGCTCAACTTTGAGTCCTTCCTCCCCATTCCCTTCAAATCCGGCTCCCCGGCTCACCCAGTTCAATACCACCTCATAGTCCGCCGTCCCCACTCCCAGCCGCTCCCCTCCGCCGTGAGCCACCCTGAAGCTCGGTTTCCGCAACAGCAGGCTCTCTTCAGGCCGGTCAAGGTCAATGCGGGAATTGCGCGGACCCAGCGGCTCAGCCGTCAGGACCTGATATCCCCCTCCGCGCACAATCCACTGGTAGTCTTCGGCCGGATCGGTAGCATCCGACGACAATCGGAATCCTCCTCTTCCCTTCACTCCTCCGTGGCAGCTGCTGCTGTTGCAGCCACGCCTGGTCAAAATCCCTCCTATGTCCCAACTGAAGCTGAAGGGGCGTCTCCGCTCGGTGCCCACTGTCGATATCTCTGCCTGCGCTCCCTTGCCTCCCAACTCGGCTCTCAACTCCGTCCGGCCCGAACTCACTGAAACCACTTGCCCCAACGCCCCCAGACGCGCGATCGACGGGTCCGCAATCCTTAACCGACTGGCGGAAGTCACCTCTCGCTGCAGGCCATCCGAGAATTCTCCCAACACCAGAAATCGCCGTGTCGCACCCGACCCTCGCAACTCCACCGCCTCCGGCTCCAGCCGAATGGATACCAACTCCGGCTCACCCGAATTCAAGCGCATACCCTCGGAGCCCGCGTCCCGATGGCTGAGGCTCAGTATCAGCACCGCCACTACGGCTCCCTTGACCAAATGCCGGCCCGCCTTTTTCAGTCCTGTGCTCAACAGTATTTCCCCGTCTGGTGAATTGGAATGCGTCTCAGTTCCTTTCGGCCATCGTGGCCTGCTCTGTCTCCGGACGACAGATCATCAAAAGGATTTCCTGCACCGCCAGCGCCTTGCCGATCTTCCCATCCACAATGGGCCGAGCCGTCAACTGGATCCGCTGGGGCATCGGCGTTGCGGGGGCGCCCCGACCGGCCACCAGGACGATAGTGGCCAAATGACGGGGTGGGAAAAATCGCTCCTTGTGCATTGCCCCGCGTCCGTTTCCCGTCTCCAGCAGGCGAGGGTTGACCGTGGTAGTAGCCGCGGCAAGAGCTTGCACTCCGGTCGGAAGATTCTCCAGCGTCAGGGCAATTTCCCCGTCAAATCCCTCCTCCGGCTCGGTCACCACAGAGAGCTTCCGGGTTTCTCCACTCCGCAAGTTGATGTGATCGACCACTTCCCCTCTCCCCATTTTGACGGCAACCTCTCCCAGGTGGGGTACCTGCGGGCGAACCAGCACGCGGTATCGGAAGTGCGGGGCGCCTCTTCGGGTGGTCAGATCGCGAATCTGCAAGAAATACTCCCCCGCTCGCTCGAAGGTGTAAACGGTCTTGGCCTTTATAGCCTTGATCCAGTCGTCTCCCACGCCACCGACTTCCCGGTAGATGTTGCTCACCAGTTCCGTTCCTGTACCGTCAACCACAATCAGGTGGGGACTGAAGAAGGGCGGCAAGGTTTCGGGTGTCTCGATTTCGAAGGCCAATGCCTGTCCCGATCCCGCCTCAAATCGAAAGACATCCACGTCACCCGGATGTTGTATGCCCCCCTCCACGGTCATCGGAATGGACAGTTCCGCTGCCCGGGAGGACCAATCGTTCGGTTCTTCTTCTCGGGTCGGGCTCGGCAACCGAACAGTCTTGGATCGATCGATGGTTTCCGCCGATGGTGACCGATTGGATTTTTCCGGGCGAGCGGAACCCTTGGCGCCAACGGCGGTCTTGCCCTCTTGGCCCAGTTCCGAGAGCCGGATCGCCCGCGACCACAAACGGCTGAGGCGGTCGCGATCGATCCTTCTGGAAAAATCCCGTTCCTGCCAGACTAGGGGACTCGACCCGTGCGCGGGCTCGCCCGGAAACCGGCGCTGGTTGGCTCCCGAATTCCGTGCCGGCGCGGGAATGACCCGCAGCTGGTAAGAATAGTCGGGGCCTCCTTGACCCTCCAATGTCCCGACCTCTGCCAGGTAGCGCCCCTTCCTGTCGAATCGGCGAATCAATCTCGGCAGGAAATGAGAGGTCGCCCACCGGTGATTTCCCGGGCCGGGGCCCGTTTCGTCCCTGACCTCCAAGCGTTTGATCCTCTGAGGATCGAACCAGCTTCCCGTGGGCTCGTAGAGGATCAACTGCGGGTCGCCGGCCACGGTTGCGGCGGCAAAGGTGGAGGTGATCACTTCAAAACGAAGGTGCTCTCCTTCGCCGACTTCAAATGCATAGTAGTCCAGTTCGCCGGCGTGACCGAGCCTGCCGTTGACAACCACCGGAAATTCGATGTGCTGGGCGCTCGACGGGGAATTGATGGATTGCTCGCTTTCATGGATCTGCGGCTCCGGATTGACCAGCAACGACAGTGGGTTCGAAAGTCCCTGGCGGGAGACCAGTCGAAACGTATGAGCACCCACGGCCGCCTTAGCGTCCACATGGAGTTTCAGGACGACGTGGTAGAACTCCTTGCTGTCTTTGGCCGTTGTACCGGCCTGTTGAACGACGTCGACCTCTTCAACCGTCTTCTCTATTTTCCGGACTTCCGCCTCGAGCGCGCCGCAGTCGAACCAGACACCATGGACGCTGCCCAGATTCTCTCCTCGAATACGCACCTCGAAACTCGTTCCCGGCTGCCCACCGAGAGGAAACAAGGAGTTGACTTGCGGAGCCGCATTCTCCTTCGCAGATACCGAGTTCCCTGAAGCGGCCAGGAAAAGGGAAACGACCAAGAACGCACGGAGAGGTAGCCTCATGGACCTTGTTCCTGTCAACGGGCCGGGCGAATGCTTGCCAAGTGTAAGCCTTTTGGTGTGCACTGGATGGCCCCAATATACAGAGACCGGGCCAACCTGACAACTCGAAAGGAGGCTATTGAGACAGGATCATAAAAACCTTGACAAGTGCCTCAGAAAGATCACACTTGAGGCCCAATCATGAAGCCATACCTTTACATCCTGATCGTCCTGTCGGTTGGAGGGGTCATCGGCTTTTTTGTGGGCCGGGAATTGGTGGTCCCCCCACCCCCGGTCACAGCCCCCATCGAGACGACCCAAGCCGATTCCGAGGCAATTCAAGCGATCCTCGAGCGCCAGGTCGAAGCTTACCGGCTCCGGGATGCGTTCCTGCTGATGAAGGATTGCGAGGAGTCTTTCGTGGAAATCGATGGAAACAGCGGCAGGAGCTACAATCTGGCTCAGGCGCTCGTCCATTACCACCAGTTGTTCCAGCCCGACCAGGGCATACGCCTCCAACTCCACCAGCCCGAGGTGAAGATCACCCACAAGTCGGCGGTGATTCGTACCGGTTATGTCAAGACTTCGGACAGGTACGCCGATCAGGGCGTTGAGAGCGTGGCGGGAGAAGGACTGTGGTTGCTCACCAAAAATGGAGACGTCTGGCAGATCACTGCATTCTTCAGAACCGAAACGATCCAACGGTAAGATTCAAGTGACTGCCGTCATCCGGCCTGAAGCGGCCTTGAGTCAGGCCGGCAAGGATCTCCGGGAGGACCCGCCTTGCTGAACTTCGAGACCTACTACCTCATCTCCATTCCCGGATTTGTGGTCGGCATCATGACCGGGCGCTTCTTTGCCGGACGCCACTGGCAGAACATGCGCGGCCGCATGGGCAGTACCGCCAAACTTCTCGGCGGACTGGCTTTTCTGGGCTATCTGGTCTCCATTCCCCTGATTCTGGCGATCATGTTGATCTACCTGATCCATTTGCCGGAGGCTCAGCCGACCAGAATTGTCGTCACCCTGCTGGCCGCCCTTTGGATGGCGGCCAATTTCGTGCTGGAAATTGTCAATCTGGTCAAATGCAGGTATCCAAAGCCACCTTCCGCCACCGGCGCCGCCACCTCAACCGATTGAGCCTCCCTGCCAAGCAAGTCGGTTACCGCCACGGGGCTTGAGGCCGCCGCTGTCTTGCAGTGCGGCTTGCTGAAACAAACGAAAAAAGACAAAAGAAAAAGAGGAATCCACGAAGGGACACGAAGAACGACGAAGGGACACTAAGGCGTTGGGGTAAACCGCGACGGGATACCAAGGTTAGGAAGGGTTGATCGATTTCCGATTGTTTCACCCTCGAATGATCCGTCCGGTAGGGCCGGGGCCCGGCTTGCCTGAAACAACCTAAAAATGACAAGAGACAAAAGAAAAAGACTTATCCACGAAGGGGCACGAAGAACGACGAAGGGGCACTAAGGCGCTGAGGTTTGCCGCGACGGGATACCAAGTTCACGAAGGGATTGTCGATTTCCGATTGTTTCACTCTCGTATGATCCGCCCCGTCGTGGGCGCGGGCTGGGCTTGCCTGAAACACCGTACGACCTCGGGTGAGAAAATCCGGCTGAAAGGATACCCTCGAAGGATACGAGGTAACACCCTACGATTCCGACATCTGATCTCAGTGTCAAGCACGGGTGGATTTCTGACTAACATCGATGTACAGGATATACAGGATTAACAGGACAAGAAGCTGCTGCACAGCCTGCAATCTATCAAAGATAAACCATTAATTATAATAGACTTAATACGGATCAGCCCGTTGCGGTTCCCTCATTATATCCCTTTTTTTAAAAAGGAATCCACGGGACCCTCAGGGACGTTAGCGGACGGTAACAGTTCGGTCAAGCCGTGGGCTCGACCTCCTGCGGGTTCGTCCTCTATGCCGACCGAGCAACCGACGAAGCGTCCCCCTTTCCACCTCCATCGGGACTGGGGGCAGAGAGCTGCGATGAGACCCGTGGTGTCTGAACGATATGGTCGGTTCGCCAGCCGTGTAGAGGGGTTTTGCGGCTGGCGAGCACCCTCGGCTGGCCTGTCCGGGGGGTGGTCCAGCCGCCGCGTTGGTGGCTCAGCGGCGACACCGACGCAATGTGGCTTGATCGCTGCGGGGAGGATGACGCCCAACCGTTCTTCCACGGCTTGACCGAACAGTTACTAGCGGACAGTGGTTGGAAATTGGGAGTGGATGAAGTGCCGTTGGGACGCTTACTCGGACTACCTGAGTTGTGTTCGCCGGTGCTGTTCCCGATTCCCATCGCCTTCGTTGTGCGCCTATTCGTCTAAGTGCTGACTGCCGCTGATCTCACTCGGGGCGGGGTGGTATACGCCGGCCCTTTTTTCATGGTGGCTGTCGGGTAAGGAGATCGGCGGAAGATTTGAGGAATGCGGCAACTATTCTGATATTCTGCGCCGTAGAGAGCGGAGCGGGGTCAAAGAAGAATGGACAGGGTTTACAGGGCAATCTCTGCCTTGCTGCCGGTGGTGAGACACTTTGTGCTCGAAGGCCCCTCTACATGGTTTGACGCACTGCTCTTAGGAATATCAATCTATTTATTCTTGCACGCACTAGACGCAGCAATCAAATAGATCCGACGATACCTCGCCCCAAGACAATCTCCCGCGATCACTGCTTCTGGAGAACTATCTGTTGACCCCATGGTTATTCTTGGGCGTCAGGAGCCCCGCGTCTATTCCGTCAGAACCGCGAAGGAGTTGAGAGAAGAAGTTGAGGGAAAAACTGAACTGGTCGCCAAGGATATTTCTCGCAGGCACATGGGGAATTGGATTGATTTCAGTGGCTCTATCAAACAAGTTACTGGATCGAACTCCTCTATCTTGGTTGAATGTGTTTCAAGCACAGGCGATCGTTGGCTTTGCAGATTTGATTCCGAAGAATGGCGAGACAGGCTGGCAAGATTCGATCAAGGAGATGAGATCTCGGGGTGTGGAAAAATTTGGTCAATTTTCTCAACCTCAATAGGCCTGGAAGATTGCAGCCTAGATGAGGTCATGCCCGCAGGGATTAGCTGAACCGGACGACAAGAAGAAGAGGAGGATTGCTGAATGCCAGATACCGACGTTCAATTTCATTGGGTGAAGTACCAAAGCGGCAGGTGGTGCGGCCTTGACGACTTGGACCTAAGCCTAATCCGAAGTTCCTGACCCACCGACAAGATAACTCCTTTATCTTCAATCATCAATCAGGAATCTCAGGTTGTCTTGCCTGGGAACATCCTGATGAGCTCGAAGGCCCTTTGCTGTAGCGGGGTCGGCTCGGTCAATCGCTGGACTCGCGGACCATCGGGTTCGGAGGGCAATCGGCACTGGTGGCGGGCCCGCGTCGCCATCTGCGCCATCAACGTCTCCAGGCTCTGCAGCGGCAAGCCGTCCTCGGTGAGGCGTTTGCTCTTCTTCCGTTTGGCGGAGTCCGACGGCTGGGCCGCCAGCACCGGGTCTCGCCGTGCCCGTTCCGCTTCCAACTCCTCGTCATCGAACAGCAACGGAGCCAGGGCCAGCCGCAGATGCCACTGAACGTAATAGGCCAGCAGGCACAGGAACAGATGAGCCCGCACCCGGCTCTCCACCCGATGACGGATGGGGCGGATGTGCAGGTCGACGGTCTTGAGGGAGCGGAAGGCCCGCTCCACCCGCGTCAGGTCCTTGTAGCGGCGCACCACCGCGGCTGTTGGCAGGCGATCGGCTGGCTCGCTGGTCCTCAGCATGTAGAACCCGTCCAGTTGCGCCTCCCGGATGATGGCGTCGGTGCGCCGTTCATAGTGGAAGGACCCGTCTGCGATCTGGGTCCGGAAGTGTTTGGCCACCTGGAAGCGGTTCTTGACCCGGCCGACTTTCTCGGCGATCTCGGTCGCCGACAAGGGCGTGCGGGTCCGTCTGGCCACCTGGCGGGCGATTCCGGCCAGCGCCTCCTCGGTGGCTGTCAGCAAAGCCTCCCGCTTCCGCCGCCGATGCTCGGCCAGCAGCGGGTTGTGGCAGACGATGAGCCTCTCGCCCGGATAGTCCGGGCTGCGGACTTCGGCCAGATGACGCTCGTCGAACAGGGAGAGCTGAACCGCCTCGCTCTCCACCAGACGGCGTATCTGGTGGTGGCGCAGGGCTGAGACCCACCCCACTCCCGGATGACGCTTCAGATGGCTGATCTGCGTCTCGGTCAGCAGCCCGCGGTCCCCCACCAGCACCACCCGCTCCAGACCAAACCGACCCCGCACCTTCTCCACCTGATCCCCCACCGTGGTCGGATCCCCCGTGTTGCCGGCATAGGCCTGCACCGACAGCGGCCGCCCCATCTGGTCGGCCAGCACCCCGTAGACCACCATGGGCCGGTCCCGCCTGCCGTCCCGGTTGTGGCCGAACTGCATCAGCGAGCAGGTCTGGCCTTCGTAGTAACTGCTGCTGACGTCATAGAGCACCGCATCCCCTTCCGCCAGGTGCCGCTTGGCCAGCTTGCGCTCAATCCGGTCCTGACGCTCCAGCAACCAGTCCATGGCCTCATAGAGATCGTCCTCGTCGGTGTCCTCAAGGGACAGTTCCTCACCCAACGTGGTGGTGTGCCAAAGACGGGTGGTGGCCAGCTTGGAGGCCGGATAGAGCAGACGCTGCAGGATCATGGCCAAGACCCGGTCCCGTTGGGGAGAGGGTCGGGAATCGATCAGCGCCGGCAGCTTCAGCTGCCGCACCACTTCCAGCAGCAACTCGACGTGGCCATGAGGCAGGGAGCGTTCGATGGCGAAGAGTTGGTCGGGATGGACCAGGGGTTCGTTCTTGAGCACGCGCCGGAGGCGCTCGATCTTGTCCTTGGGCCAATGGGAGAGATTGGCCAGGGTGCGTTTATGGACCTTTTTACCCTCACGGCGGCCTTCGCGCAGGAGGATGGCAGGGGGAGAGTTGCGGTTGGGGACGGTTTCGACGTACATGGGACTACGATATCACATACAACTATCATGTCAAGATAAATGCTAATCATATACATGGGAACAACACTCCACACGCCTCAATCCTCTTCCCCAAGAAAACAAATGGCTTAAGGCGATTTTTTGGGTGTAAAATGGGAGGAACTTCGGCCTAATTGACACGGAATCGTCAGATGTCTACATCATTTGGCACGGAGGCCAGAGGCCAAGAACTGTTCGTGTGGGACAAGGGAACTTCAGGGATAGGTTCTCTGCTCATCGAAACGATTCAAGCGTCACACAGTACCGGAGGGAGGGGCCCCTTTACGTCACATGGGCAGAGGTGCATGAATCGAATCGGGACGGGGTGGAGTTTTATCTTTATTCGTCTTTGCGCCCACTTGTCGGAACTGTCTCTTGGGCTCCTCGGCTATCCGCGAATCTCCCTTGGTAGCAGCTGGTTGAAACCATCTATGCGATGCGGAGTGCGCTTTTTCACGGCGAGGTAACCCCTGACGAAAAAGTCTTGGCCTGCTATGAACCAGCTTACCGGATCGTAATGCAGTTTCTCACCTGCATCCGGTAACAACGCAGGTCGCTACCCTAATAATATGTTTTCTGCTGAGAGGATTGATGCGAGGCTGCCGATTTGTCCAGAACACTTGAGAATGGAAAGTCATGCTGCCCACCAAACGACGCATAGCTTCGCCGACATCGCCGTCGTTGCTTACCACCACTCCGCAGCCGTAAGCATCGAGCCACCGTCGTTCAGGAATTCAGGCCGAGAATGACGTCGGAGCCCTTCTCCTCGATCCTGATCACCTCCACCGAGCGCCGCCCCCCACCGTCTGAGCGGGCGGCAAGGCCGTCTTCACTGTGTGGGGAGGTGAGCTCCTCTTTCTGCTTAACGACGTACCCACCAGGATGGTAAAACACAGGATCAAGTGACAGCTGGTGGCGGTTCCTCCCGTATACCCTTGGGTCGGTGCCCATGGCCTTCGCCATGAAACGTGCCAGCTGTCACTTGAGCTAGTCAACTACTTCTTCTCCTAATTCTTCTCCACAACCTCCCCTAAAAAAAACTCCGTCCTGATCCTGTCGTCAAAATCCACCACGTTCCCCTCCTGACTAAAGACTCGTGGCCTGGGACCACCCGGTCCAATGGAAAACTTGGCTCCGGCTGTCCCTACGTACTTGTATTCACCGTCTTCTTTCAAGAAGACCTTGAATTTCACTTCAAACGTCCGCGTCTGCGGTGGTGCATCCCCCGCAGCAAATGCGAGCGCGGCCAGCAGCAAGACTACCGTTAGTATTCTCATTGTTCCCTCCAATAATAAAGGTCACAAGCAACACCAAAACCGAATGTACAGAGCCTCCAATTGGTCACAAACTATCTCTGCAGTAGCTCCGGTCAGAGCATACGGCCGCTATTTAACCGCTTGTTGCAGACGCCGATAAGCCCTGGAGCCTTTTAGCTCATCTCTGTCCCTGGCATAGTCCCATGGGCGCCTGCCATCGGTATCTTCTATCTCGGGATCCGCTCCGGCGTCCAGCAGCGCGTCGATCACAGCCGGATTATCGTTACTCTCGGCAGCCTTGTGCAGGGGAGTGCGGTCCATGTGTTGAGTCTGAGCGTTGGAATCGCCCCCCGCCTCAATCAGCACGGAGATCACAGCTGGATTGGTGTTGTTATCCGCCGCCTCATGTAGGGGTGTTTCACCGCCGAATCTGCTTTGAGCTTTGGGGTCGGCCCCTGCCTGGATCAGCGCAGTAATTACGGCCGGATTAGAATTCATTCTGGCCGCAAAATGCAGCGGCGTATCTCCTTGTTGCTCCCGTGCCATGGGGTCCGCTCCGGCTTCCAGCAGTAGGGTCGCGATGGCGGAATCGACGTTGTTTGCCGCCGCTTCGTGCAGGGGAGTGCTTCTCCCATCTTCCGTCGCATTGGGGTCCGCTCCCGCTTCCAGCAATGTCGTGATGATTTGCGGGTTGCTAGTTTGGCCGGCTGCCCAATGCAGGGGAGTATCACCGGATCGTGTCCGTGCTTTGGGGTCGGCCCCCGCCTCCAGCAATGTCACGATCACCTGTGGATTGCTGTTGCTGGCTGCCGCTCCGTGCAGGACCGTTTCACCGCTTTCTGTCTGGCCCTTCGGGTCAGCCCCTGCCTCGATCAGCGCACTGATGATCGAAGGGTTCTTGTTGGCTCTGGCGGCCCTGTGCAGAGGAGTATAGCCCATCCCAAATCGGGCTTTGGGGTCTGCCCCGAGTCTCACCAGCGCAGTGATGATCGCGGGGTTATCGCTGTCGCTGGCGGCCCAAAACAGGGGCGTGTACCCTGTATGGTCGCGTGCGTCGACAGCCAGCCCCAACTTCCCGAGTCCAAGAATGATTCCCGGATTGCGAACGTTCTCGGACGCCAGATGAAGGACCGTTCGACCCTTCCGGTCCCGCGCTTCGAGATCCGCTCCAGCTCCCCATAAGGCAGAGACAAAATCAGGGTTGTAATCGAAGTTATACCGGGCGGTCCAATGAAAAGCGGTACGGCCTTCCCGATCCCGGGCCATCGGATCGATGCCCGCATCGACCAGTAGGGCGACGACCGCAGGATTTCTCATATACCTGGCAGCGTGATGCAGAGGCGTGCACTCTGCCTTGCCCCGCACCTTGGGATCCACCCCGGCTTCCAGCAACGCTGAGATGACGGCCGGATGACTGCGGCTACCTGCCTCGTGCAGGGCGGTGTGGCCCCGCCGATCCCGGGCCATCGGATCCACCCCCGCCTTCACCAGCGCCTCGATGACGGCCGGGTTTCTTGTCGATCTAGCAGCGATATGCAAAGGGGTTTGCTCGGACTTGTCCTTGGCCGTGGGGTCCGCTCCGGCTTCCAGCAGGGCCGTCACCATGGCAAGACTTTCCGGATGCTCAGCGGCTACATGCAGAACTGTGCGGTCCCAATGATCGCGGGCCTTGATGTCCAGTCCTGCTTTGACGAGTACTTCGACGACGGCGGGAGCCCGCACCATGTTTGTTGCGGCCAAGTGGAGAACGGTGAGCCCCCGCCGATCCCGTACTTTGGGATCCGCCGTGATCTTCAACAAAGCCTCGATCCTGTCGGCATTGCGGTCAAATCCGCCACGAGCGGCTGCGCGATGCAGGGCGGTGTGGCCTTCGTCATCCCGGGCCATTGGATCCACGCCTGCCTTGACCAGAACTTCAAGAACTGCAGGACTGACTATGTGCGAAGCTGCGTAATGCAGGACTGTTCCCCCGCGATCGTCTCTCGCCAAGGGATCGGCCCCGGCCTCCAGCAGAACGGTGACAACGGCGGGATTCTCATTGAGGCCGGCACGCTGAAGAGGTGTGGCGCCGAAATCATTGCGCGCCTCGATATCGGCACCGGCCTCCACCAAGGCGGTGAGTACGGCAGGGTATTTAGTCTGCACGGCCGCCCGATGTAGCGCTGTACCACCGTAATTGCCTCGCGCCATAGGATTGGCCCCGGATTCGAGGCAGCCGATCACGACCTCAGGCGTAGCCCTCATAAAAAAAAGCGGTGTGTTCCAACCATCGCAGCTCACTCCATATACGTGGGCGGTTGCAAAAACCAGTCCACCGCTCAAAAACAGCAAGAATCGCATCGTTCTCCCCGGGGGCATGCATCGGCTCAGCAAAGCCTCGCACGTCGTCCTCATTTCTCCTTCGCCCATGTCACCGATATTTCTGGTGCATTCGAGAATGCCCCTGATAGTACTACATTTGTCGTTAATTTAGTGTATTTTATCAAATAGATACAGTGATTCTGTGGCGTATTGTCCTGGAATTGATCCGGATAATCGCGGTCGCCGGGCCGATGGGGATTGTGGGCGGGCTGAGCCCGTCCAAGGAGGTGTGGGAGACCCTCAGGTGAGCATTGAGCGAACCGATCCGGGTCCTCGGGTTTTTTCGACCACCGGCAGGATCTACGGGCATCATAACTCTCAGCGCATGCCATCCTCTACCGCCCTCCGTGCCAGGTTACGCGCCCAGACGTCCATCAGGACACGCCGGCGCTCGAACAGGTCCGAGCGGACTTAGGCCGCCTGCACCCGGTTGCGGGCCACATGCGCCAAGGGCGCCTCGATCACATCTCAGGGATGGTCCGTCTTCAGCCATTCGGGAAGACTGGTCACGGTCCTGTTTTCCGCAGTCGTGGAGATGAACCGGTGGTCCCACATATCTTCGACGCAATGGTTGACGCCCTGGAGTTGCTCTAGGAGGAGCCGTGGCCGAGCTCACCGACGCCCAATATACCAAGAAGCGGGCCGAGCTTTCCGACCTGCAGGATCGCTGGGAGGAGGAGTTCGGCGAGACCCTGGGCGTCGGTTTCGGCGTGACCATCGCTGACATCCCCCGCATTCGCCGCTGCCTGGCGGCCGGCTCACCCAAGGAGCTGCACGACCGGATCAAGCGTGACGTGGACGCCGGCTTGATCTTCTAGCCGTTTCTTCTATTCCCGGATATTTCGACTCTGCTACCCTTCCGTTCCCCGCAGGCACGGGGATGAACCGGAGCAAGAAACAAACTCACTCGATGACCGTGGAATGATCGACGATTTCCGCCACTGGGGGTCAAGGCAGTGTAGACAGACCAACGCGCCACTGAAAAAACCCCGGTGGCGCGTCTAGGTGGCGCGTGCTTTCAACAACCACAACGCTTGTCTCTCAGAAGGCGGTGCGCTCGCCGTTGTGGTTAAGGACTTTCTGCGAACGCCGCATTGGACGCGGGATGAGGCGGCTTTCCCTCCCCCAATGCGACAAGGCCAAGCGAGGCTGCGGCTCGCGTGTCCCCCTCCCGTCCGGCGAAACGGCGCGCAGTACGAGAGGAGTGCTGGTGGAGGGAGCGACCCCACCTTTTTCGTTGCTGGTGCATCACCGGAGAGGCTTAACCGGCGCGTACAGCGGCGCGCGATTAACCCTCCCCTCGGTGGGGTCGCTCCCTCCACAGTGATCCCTGCGGACTGCTTTGTCCCATTCCATAACCAGTTTAATATAAAAGACTTATGAATCTCTCGGAGATGTTTGCCCCCCATTATGTCCACCGGAACTAAACGGATTTCCCTAGACCCTACCGGCCGTCAACGGACGTGCGTCGGCTCCGGAAAGCCTCGCTCCCGAGGCGGATCGGATGACGGTGCATGGCTTCCGGGCCATGGCACGAACGATTGCGGACGAGATGCTGGGGTTTCGGCCTGACTTCATCTAGCATCAGTTAGCCCACGCGGTGCGGGACCCCAACGGACAGGCCTATAATCGGACTGTATTTCTGCCGGAACGCCGAAGAATGATGTAGGAATGGGCTGATTACCTGGACCAACTAAGGGCTAGTGAAAGAGACATGCCAATCGGTCCAGCTGTCAGATGCATAACGATGAAAACGAACCTGTTACATCTATCATGTCGTCACCCGGAACGTCCCACCACTGCTTCACGCATTTGAATCGCGCCGCCTCGGAATCCGTTTTTTCTCGTGGGGCTATCCATATTTCTCAGCAATCATGGACGCAAAGCGAGAGAAGCTGTCTTTGGGTCATAGCAGTATCGAGTGATGGTGCCCTCCCGGATCTTCACGACGGCATCGTCGATCGCGCCGAGGGGTACCTGGAACCATTCGCGGGGCACAAACGGATTGCCGAAACGGTCCATGATCTCAATCCCAAGGCGGGCGGGTCCGAAGATTCGGTGAATCAAGTTTTCCAGCTTGCTGCGGTTGATGTTGTAGAGCTTGTACGTGGCGACTATCTCGACGTCAGCCAATAGAAACGTCGGTTGAAGCCTTGCGCCCGCAATGCGTGCTTCAACGCTTGCATTCGTGACACCAATTTTGTGGATTATATCGCGGTTCATTGCAACGAACGGATGATCGGATTTGCTCCGCAGGACATAGATCGTGCCGCTGGCTTCGTCATCTTCCGCAGTCTGGTCGGCAAACAATGGGCCTGCTGTTGGTTTGGTAATCCGTCTCCCAGCCTTGTCCTTGTGGAGCGCGCGCTGAAGCGAGCGCATGAGCATGTTGCTCTCGGTGCCGTTGTCGAAGATCACGCGCAAGCGGGCGTCGCGCCGCCCCTGTGCGTTGGTAAACTCCTTGGCCTTTTCCGCGACATAGGCTTTCTGGCCACCGACGATGAAGAACTGGCCAAGCACGATTTCTGCCTTGAGCTCGAAAGGACGGGTTTCGCGGACGCCCATATCGAGTTCTTTCTGAGCCTTCTCGAACAACGGCCGAAACCTGTCGAAGTCGCAGCATTTCCGGCGGGTGGCGACTTCCTCCGCCGATCGCTTTTCGGCCGTCGATCGTACATGGCGAAGCTCGGTGATGCCCGTTGCTCCTGTATCGATGCCGAGTTTGGCCAGCAACGCATCGTCATCCATCGCGTCAGGCGCCGGTGCTACCGTTGCAGGATTAGCTGTGATAAGCCCATGGCGGTCAATAGGCGCAAGCAGCGTACGTGCTTCTTCCTGTTCGCGGATGCGATCCAACCTCCTGGCAAAGAGCCGCTCGAAGATGTCGCGATCCTCGCCAAACCGTGGCGCACGTCCATGCGTCTCGACGAAGCGCTGGATTTCCTCGAATCCCGCAATTATCCGTTCGTCGCGAGGCGTGCGACTGGCCGCCTTCGCAGGTTCGACCTCGACACCGAGTTCGGCGAGAAGGGCGTCGTCCTCTTCCGTGAAATTCTTAGACATCGGCGGCCTCGGCTCTCATCCGGGCAAGGAAGGCCACGCCTTCGGCCATGCGCTTTTCCCAGGCATCGGGCGATGTGATCGAAGGCAGCCGGCCGCGGTCCTGCTTGAACTTCAAGGCACGTCTTGCGAGGTCGCGGGCCTCCTCGGGCGTTAGCTGGACCTTCTTCGCCGAAATGACGGTGGCAACCTGCTTCAGGCTCTCCTCGTTCATGGTCTTGGCGAGGATGGCATAGGCTTCGCCAAACGGATTGATTCGGTCAATCAGGTCAATGTTGAGATCGCGTACATCCATCGCAAATCGCCGCACGCCGTCGATCAAGGCTGTGCTGCCACTGCTCTCTTCGTCCTCGGCGCCGCCCATTGCGATCTGTTTCGCCTTTTGGGTCAGGTTCAGAGCAGCAATGGCATGTTGGCGCACGGCCTCCTGGTCATCCTCCTCAAGCTCGGGGTACCGGTCCTTGATAATCTTGCCCATCCGTACCTGGGTCAGTTCCTCGGCCACAAGCTCCTCGTCGAAAATCCCTCGTTCGATCGCGGTCCTATCCTGCACAAAGGCAGTGATCACCTCGTTCAGGTCTTGCTGGCAGATGCGTTCAGCCTCCTTGCTCTTTGGCTCCGCCAGCCCCTTGATCTCGATCTGCAACTGGCCCATCTGTTCATTGAAGCCGACATTGCATTTGCCGGAGTCATAGCCTTCGTCCCCATAGTCGAAACCTTCGATCGATCCACTGGCCTGTACCTTGGGGGTGAAGTTGAAGCGCGGAGCCAGCACCTGTTCCATGAGCAGACTAGCCGCGATGGCCTTCAGCGTGTCGTTCACCGCTTCGACGACAGCATCTTCGGTGGCATCCGGTTCCGCAATCAGGTTGGTGAAGCGGGTGCGAATCTTGCCGGGTGCGTCGCGCGTAGCGCGGCCGATGATCTGCACGATCTCGGTCAGGCTTGAGCGGTAGCCGACCGTCAGCGCATGATCGCACCAGATCCAGTCGAATCCTTCTTTGGCCATGCCCAGAGCTACGATGATGTCCACGTGGTCACGGTTGTTCTTCTGTGCCGGGTCCCTGAGCGCAGCCGCGACCCGGTCCCTCCGGGCCGGATTGTCATCTACCAAGTCGGCGATCCGGAGAATGCGCCCTCCAGCCGCCTTGACGAGTTGGAAACCGGTCACGGAATCGGTGCCCTGCCACTCGCCCAGTTCCTCGATGATGTGCTCGACCTCCCTGACCTTGTCCTTGGTGCTCTCCCGCGAATTGACGCTCGGGATGTGAAGGATCGTTTTCTCGTCCGGATCGAGTACATTCAGGATGTCATCCGCGTAACTTCCGGTGTAGAAGAAATAGCCGATATCGAGCCGTTTCAGGTGCTCGTAGCCGTTGAGTTGCTCGTAGTAGGTGTAGGTGACGGTTTCGAACTTCGCCTCGTCATCAGGCACCAGCACGGGCTCGGCATCCCCGCGGAAGTATGACCCAGTCATCGCCACAATATGCGTCTTTTCGCGTGCAATGAACTGGCCGAGATGCAAGCCCAGCTTGTTGTCGGGATTGACCGAGACGTGATGGAACTCGTCGACGGCGATCAGCCGGTCGTCAAAGGCTTCCACTCCGAACTTGTCCACGGCGAAGCGGAAGGTGGCGTGGGTGCACACCAGCACCTGGTCCCTGCTGTCGAGAAACGCCTTGACGGACTTGACCTTGCCGCCCTCGGTGCCTGGCGCGTTGCAGAGATTCCATTGCGGCGGAACGGTCCAGTCGGCCCAAAAGCCGAATTGACTCAACGGCTCGTCATTGAAGCTGGCGCCGATCGTTTTCTCGGGCACGACGATGATGGCCTGGCGGAGATCCTGGTTGTGGACCTTGTCCAGCGCAATGAACATCAGCGCCCGGCTCTTGCCGGAAGCCGGGGGCGATTTGATCAGGAGATACTGCTCCCCACGCTTCTCCCAGGCCCGCTCCTGCATCGGGCGCATGCCCAATTCATTGGATCGGGTAGAGGCGCCGTTCTGTGCGTAGGTGACGGAGACGGAAGGGATGATCTTGTTGGTGGTCATTGGAACAATTCAGCATGGGTGCCAACGCGGACAAAGTTGATCGAACCGCCAGGGCCGGGCAAATCATCGACCTGGTAAATCAACAGGAAGTCGCCACCCACATGGCATTCCCTGTAGTTCACCCATGCGCCTTTCAGGGGGTGATCCTTCCGTTCCGGACCGAGCGGAGCGTCGTTTGCGATAAGAAGCAGCATTACCGCCTTCAGCCGCTTCATATCGTATCGGCCGGAACGCGAAAGCCGTGTCCAGTCTTTAAGGAAGTCCCGGGTATAGTCTGCCCGGCGCGGCGGGCGGGTTCGTTTACTAACGGCTGGCTTTTTCAAGTTCCGTAAACATCTCTCCCGCGCTTGCGAATCGCGCTTTGCCCCGCTTCATCATTTCTTCCGACTCGGCCATGGCCTTTTGGGTCCGCACGTTGGGAACCTTGAGTTCGAGCGGGAAGGCCTGATCAGCCGCGATGCGGTGAAACAGCAGGCGCACAGCATCGGAAGCCGACAGCCCCATTGCCGCCAGAGTCTCGGTTGCCTTCTGTTTCAACTCGTTATCCATCCGGACATGGAGCATGGAACTCTGTGTGCTCATGTGATGCCTCCTGTATCTCATTTGAGTTATGCCAGATTAACCCGATCCAGTCAACTGGACGTGGTCAGGCAACCGTCCTGTTGCTAGTCATCGTCGTGTACCTCTCGAACAGCTTCTCCAGACGCTCGGTGTCATTCCTGAAGCGGCGACCGATATAGATGCGCTCGATCACCTCGTCGTTTCGGTCGTGGGCAGCGCGGAGATTCTCCGGCATACTCTTGGCGTCGTAGAGATCGGCGATCGTCGCGGGAAAATGTGCCTCGCGCGCCAGCAAGATGTTTTCTACACAGCGGGTCAGGTCAGCCTTGTTCTTCTCGGTGAGCGCCGGCACGGGAAACGTATTCCAGCCGAGGGTGTTGGAGTAGCGGAAGTCGGTCTTGAGCTTGCCGCACACGGTGCCGATCCAAACCAGATGCAGGCGCGAGGCGATCAGCGCCATGCTCCAGAGCGGGGCGTCGTACAGAGCGAAGGCGGCGTTGGAGACAATTGTTCCAGGAGCCATGTAGCCGACGGGCAGATAATCGCGATTCTCCGAAGATACGCCTGGGACAACGATTGTCCTTTCATCGCCACGTTGGCGAACTTCGCCAAATCGATGCGGCGTGTCCGCGAGTTGCTTGGTAGTGCGGCGCTTGGAAGCTGCTCGGTGCGCACGAACGGCATCGAACCGGGCCACAAGCCACCCGTTTTCCATGGCTTCCGGACAGTCTTCGTCAGTCACCCAGATGCATCGTTTTTCCATACCACGGATGAGTTCCTGCGAGCCCACGAACGGCCGAATGAATCGACGATCCACGCCATAACGTTCAATCGCATCCTCCGCCTCAGAATGGTTTAACAATAGGCAGCCGTCCTCATTCGGCATGTTGCCGAAGTTTATTTCGCCCAGATCCGCTACCGGCTTGCTACGGGGATGCACCAGAACATCCGGACCGCTGACCAGATAGGGATTGATGTTGCCCGTTTCCCGAACGGTCGTCTCGCCGTTGTCCTCGACGGCATACAGCTTGCGGACGGGACCGGGGTGCTTGGAAAACCCGACGATCACCACCGTCACTCCAGCGTTATGGCTAGCCAGATTGGCCCACTTGAAACTAGTATGCGCAAACTGAATCGCGTGACCCGTCCGAATAATGAGCGACCACAATGTTCCCACCTGCCGGCCCTGACAGATTGAGTTTGTGGATACGAAGGCAGTGGCCGCCTTCATGTGAACACCGTAGTCGGCGGCCTTCATGAACCAGCCCGAAACATAATCCAACGACTTCCACTTTTCCGTCCGGATTGCAAAAACGCTCTTGAGATCATCCTTTTGCTCCGCGGTCTGCGATTGGCTCCCGCGATAAGGTGGGTTCCCACAGATATACGTTTCACCACCCTCGTTCTCGAAATCGATCTCGGCCTGATCGAGTGGTGTGCCGAACAGATCATCGGCGCGGTGCTTCACTCCGGTCCCTGTGGGTGGACAGATGCTCTGCCAGTCAATCCGCAGGGCGTTGCCACACGTGATCCAGTTCATGGCGTCGAGAGGCAGAAACTCGGCCAGCGCCTTTCTCTGACCTCGATACAGCACGTCACACTGATACTCGGCGATGATCAGAGCGAGGCGGGCGATCTCCGCCGGGAAGTTCCTCATCTCGATCCCGCGAAAGTTAGTCAACCGGATGTCAGACCGGCGCTCACTCTCCTGGCGACGCTTGTTGATCTCCGCCTCGATCGCCCGCATCTCCTTGTATGCGATCACCAGGAAATTACCCGACCCACATGCTGGATCGAATACCCTTATCCTTGCCATGCGGTTGCGCAGGTTCAACAGCTTTCGACTGTTGGCTCCGGCCTCTTCGAGTTTCTTGCGCAGATCGTCTAGGAAAAGAGGATTGAGAACCTTCAGGATGTTTGGAACGCTCGTGTAGTGCATCCCCAAGGCGCCGCGTTCTTCCTCATCGGCGACCGCCTGAATCATCGAGCCGAAGATGTCGGGATTGATCTTCTTCCAATCCAGATTGCCCATGTGAATCAGATACGAGCGCGCAATCCGGCTGAAACGCGGCACGTCGGCCGATTCCGAGAAGAGCCCGCCATTCACGTAGGGGAACGCCTCGGCCCAGCGGGGAAACTTTGCCGCCTTGCGATTCCCCGCACCAGTGTACATCGCGCGGAAGATCTCGCGGATTACCGCGTGGGTGTTTGAGCCACCCCCAGCGCTCATCTGCTCGATCGTCCGAGTGAAGAGACTCTTGCCATTGAAGATTTCGGTATCCTCGGCGAAGAAGCAGAAGATCAGCCGCGCCATGAATTGGTTCATCTCCTGTTGCCGCTTGGCAGTACCCCAGTCGGGGTTGTCCTTCAGCAACTCGACATAGAGCCGGTTCAGCCGTCCGGTCGCCTTGATGTCGAAGGCACTTTCGCGGATCTGCTTGACGGTTGTGATCCCTGCAAGCGGCAGGAAGAAACCGAAATGGTCGGGAAAATCGGCGTAGTCGCAAACGACGACCTCGCCGCTCGTCAGATCTTCGGCTTGGAAGTCTTTCCCATCGGTCGCAAGTACGAATTTAGCCTTGGACCGGGTGGTCGCCCGGCTGTCCTTCAGCGCCGTTAGAGTTTCCAGTGTCTCGCCTTCGCTGGATACCTTGATGTGAATGTTATTGCGCTGCAGAACGCCGCCAAGATCGGAGTTGTTGCTTGCCCCGGAACGCAGGCGCTTGATGGTCGTCGCCTTGTTCCCAAAGGCTTCCAGAAACGCAAAAGGGAATTCGATCGGATCGAACGGCTCCCGTGCGAGATACGAAACGGCTTCTTCTATCTCAACTGCATTCATCGGTCATCCTAAAGCACATCTTCGCTGGCCGTGCTTTGTGTCGGCGTTCTCGTCCGTTCTCCGGCCCTCTCACAAGGATCACTGTGGAGGGAGCGACCCCAGAGGCGGATAACGTCGATCCACCCTGAGCCGTTGGAGGCCACCGTTTCCTCCTCCGTCCGGAGGATCTTCCCTGTTAAGGCATCAAGGGCGCCGTGGCGTTCGATGGTGTCCCAATCGGCATCAGCGATGCCTTGCCAAGGAACCGCCGATTCTGGCGTGGTCGCGCCCGGGTCTCGGGTTCTCCAGTCCTGGAGCACTGGCTGGTCATTGCCGCGTTCCCGGCAAGCGGTCTTCTGATTTTGCTTTACTGTTGGGTTGGTCGGGGCCTTGCCGCTTTCTATTTTCCCCTCTTTCTCGGCGCCTGTGTGTAAACCGATTCCCGCGCGCGTGTGTAGGGGAAGAAGGCGGGAAACAGTTTGTTTTCCACAAGCTAAGCTATTGTATTTATTGAAACTAACCGGTTACCGTTTCCAAACTGTTTCTCAATAATCGGGAGCTACTCACTTAAGTGACATTCTTCTGGTCCCCCGCGTCAACCCTTAGTAGAATGCGCCCATGCCCAACAAGCCCGGAAAATCTAAGTGGATGCGGCGTATAGCGTGGTTATACCACGCGATTGCTGGCGTGGGAATGGTGTTTGGTATAGCCAACTGGGAAACTACCGGAGCGGTTTGGTCTGACTGGCTCACGGGAATCGACCCTCTTGCTGGCCTTTCGGAGGAGCAGATGACAGCCCTCCTGTTTGGTCTGGCATTTACCTTCGGAGTATTGGTGAGCATGCTAATCACGCTTTTATGGGTGCGGTGGCAAGAGCCAGCGAAAAGGAGAATGGCAGAGGTATATGGGAAGATCTCTTTACGTGTGCTAGATACATATCACGAAGTAAGTGAAAGGGTCTTTGGGGTGCCTATTGAGTTTTGGTACTTCTCAATCAGGGGCTCACGAAGGATCACCGGCCGCAAACGGTTTCGCTTGCGTCCCGGGCAATCAGCTTACATTTCCCCGGCATGGAGGTGGGGAACTGCTCGTGAATATGGCAATCAATCCCTCGTGCTAAATGTTCGACTGTTAGCCGATCGGCACATTTTGAAGTTCTTTGGGGTGGATCATACCTGGAAAGAAAAGCCCCTCTTGGGAGTACAAAGCGGCCTATTCGTCCGCACTTCTACGATGGCAGGCAGTTTCAACCACCGCCTAGCCCCATGGGATTTAGAGCACAACAATGGATACCTACCGGATCGAATCAAAATAGTGCTGGAGCGCCACGAATATTAATTGGTCTGGACAATGAGGGAGTCAGCTATGAGTACCAAGAATTCCGATCACGATTTTGAGTGGGTTGAGCGCAGGAGTGCCCTCGCCCCTCTTGAGCATTTTGATCTCTTCCGCGAGGACGCCAAAGAGAACGTGGCAACGAGAAACGCGCAGGGGCCATTTCCAGAGAGGGACACTGAAATAGACCCTTGGGTGGTTTTGGAGACGGATCCCCGGGAGTTTTCAGTGTGTGAACGTGTTTCACACGGGGAAAAGGAGAAAGCTGTTTCATTTAAGCTGATGAAGAAGTCAATAAGAATCGACGGGTATTCACTGTCTCCGATGGACGTGGTTCCCTACTACAATGAAAGAAGTGAAATCCGGTATCGGCTTGAGGACGCCAAGATTTCCGACTTTGTTATCGGCAACAATCTCATGCGATGGGAAGTGCTTCAGCAAGTGTTGGGTGACCTGTTCTTCTCCTTCTAAGTAGCACTTATGGCGATATGGACTTCAGTCCCCGCCGAGGTCGCCGCCAGCTTAGGTATGCGTCGGCCGCGCATCGATTGACGATTTTTGCCTCTGGGGGTCAGGGCGATGCCGTCGTATTGGTGACAGCGGATACATTCGAACGCGAAGGAGCCAGATAGGTCTATGAAGCTTACAACAGGCCATAAGGGAGTGATCTCTCCCGCCAGGCGAAACGGCATGGGACTGATCTCTTTCCTTAACTGTGGGGGCGTATCCGCCTGTAGTGAGTCCGCTAGACTTCCTGCCTGCGCCCGGCGTCAATCACCTGATACCGGATATCGAATACTGTGCGGCACTGGTCCCCGCCGATGACCTGCTCGGCGAACCGATGCCTGAGGCCCGAGGTCCAGCCTGAACTGACAGTCCCGATGGCGTACATTCCGGCCGTTTTGGCCATGCCCGGAAGAGTCATCGAACTCGGCTTTCTCATCGGCTCGGCCGCCTTCCCGCCAAGGATCACTGTGGAGGGAGCGCCCCTGTACCTTTCTGAGAAGGACCTTTCGCAGATAATTGCGTAGAGGTTGGGCAGACCGTCTTCAGGCCGGGCGTGTTTCCATGGCCGGTCCATACGGTCCAACGGCATCCGATGTCGTCCATAAGTATCTGAATACTCAGTCACTTGTCCCCAACTAGGGCCTTGACTCATCCGATCCCAGCTCGATACCATCGCTGTTGCTTCCACAGCTTTGGAGAGGTGGAGGAGGCGGTTGTGAGGGCACCTCGCCGTCCGGGATTGCCCCCCCCATGCGGTCGCGTTGCTCGGAAGAGGAGAGAGCGGATCCAGGTGCGCCGCCGCGCCGTGCGAGGCGGGGACAGCGAGGCCGGCGCTGCACCGCGTAGTGCCGGGGAGCCAGCCTACCCAATGTAATACATTGGGGCTGGCGAGGGGCTCCGGCCCCTTCGAACCCCGACCCCGGGGGAGTTCCCCCTGGCCCCCCAATCACCCCGCCCCCTTCCCCCTCTCCAGTTACGGAAACCTCGATGGCGCGAGAGGCGACAGCCACGGTGCGGGTGTCGGCCGCCGAGCTGGCCGAGTGGCGCGGCAAGGCGCGGGCGGCCGGGGTGTCGCTGTCCGAGCTGCTGCGCCGGGCCATGGCGCGGACCCGGACCTGGACGGCTGCTGCTGCCGCCGTGGAGCGGGAGCGGACCCGGGAGCTGGCGCGGATCGGAAACAACCTGAACCAGATTGCGCGCTGGGCCAACACCTACAAGCAGGGAGCCGAGGCAGTTGCCGTGGTGGCGCATCTGTCGGCCATCCAGCGGGCGCTCGATGCGCTGTCTGGAGTCCACAGGGGGAGAGAGACCGATGCACGTTAAGTTCCTCGCCCGGGGATCGGGATCGGCGGGGGCGGCGGCCGAGTACCTGCTGGAGGAGAGGAACGCGTCCGGGGAGGAGCGGGAAGAAGTCGAGGTGCTGCGGGGGGATCCGTGGCGGGTGGCGGAGGTGGCCGACAGCCTGGAGTTCGAGCACCGCTACACCTCGGGAGTGATCGCCTGGGCGCCGGAGGACGAGCCCAGCGATGACGAGATTGAGCAGACGCTGGATGAGTTCGAGCGCACGGCCTGGGCAGGGCTCGAGGAGGAGCGCTACGCCTGGTCGGCGGTGCTGCATCGGGAGACGGAAGGCGGCGTGCACGTGCATGTGCTGGCGGCGCGGTGTGATCTGGAGACCGGGAAGAGCCTGAATATCGCGCCGCCGGGATGGCAGAAGACCTTCGACGCGTTGCGGGACTCGCTCAATTACGAGCATGGGTGGAGCCGGCCGGACGATCCGGAGCGGGCGCGGGTGGTCCAGCCGGGGCACCGGGCGGGGGTGGAGGCGACCCGGCTGCGGGCCGGACTTGCAGTCGAGCCCGAGCCGCGGGAGCTGATCCGGGACTACCTGGTTGAGAGGATCGAGAGCGAGGCCGTCCGGGACCGGGCCGGCGTTGTGGCGGCATTGCGGGAGGCGGGCCTGGAGGTGCCCCGCGAGGGGAAGCACTACATCACCGCTCGGGATCCGGAGAGCGGGTCCCGGTGGCGCTTGAAGGGGGCGATCTATGAAGCAGACTTCCAGCGCAGCCGGTTTGTCGGCCCGGCTGCGGCAGAAACTGGAGCAGGAGAGGCAAGAGATCGAGAGCGTGACCGGCAGCGAGCTGCGCAGGCTCGGAGAGAACTTGAGGCGCATCGCGAGCGAAGAGCGGCGTATCACCGAAGCCGCTACGGAGGAAGCGATCAGGCGGCTGCGCGGGATGTTGCTGTTGAGCTGGCTGCGGCCGCTGGTGATCGGAGTAGTGCTCTCGATCGGCATCTGCGTGGGGAGCTGGGGAACGATGCAGTGGTTGGGGCGGCAGATCCAGAGCCGGATAGAGACCAGGGCCTCCCTGGAGCTGGAGATCGAGCGGCAGCGGGAGACCGTGGAGCGGTTGAAGCAGAGCAGCTGGGGGATCCGGCTGCAGGAGTCTCCAAAGGGGCGGTTCGTGGTGCTGCCGCCGGGGACGCTGGACCATCCGCCCTGGAGAGTGGGCGGGAGGCCTGCCGTGAGGCTCTCGAAAAAGTGAGGGAGCTCTATGACCGAATTGGAACGGCAGTTGACGAAGGCCTTGCGAGAGTTGTCGGGGCAGTACGAGCGGGAACAGAAGCAGCAGGCCGAGCGGGTCGAGGACTTGCGGCGGCAGGTCGAGCTGCTCGCAGGGCAAGTGCAGCTGTTGGCCCGGGACTACAGGAAGCTCGCCGGGACATTGCGCACTCACTGGAGGTGATGCGCCGGGCGGGGGAGGAGCGGTGGCGGGAGCGGAACCGAGGGATCGACCTTGGCCGCTAGCTTCTCCGGGAGCGTACCGCATCCGACGATGCCCCTTGGGCCAGGTATCTCGCCCAATCGTCCATCAGGCGGCGCCGGCGCTCGAACAGGTCCGAGCGCCGGTAGGCGGCCTCGATCTGGTTGCGGACCTTGTGCGCCAGCGCCGCCTCCGCCACCTCTCGGGGATGATCCGTTTCCTCGGCCGCCCAGTCCCGAAACGACGACCGGAACCCGTGGGGCACAGCCGCGATCTTCAACTCCCTGAGCAACTCCGACATCGCCGTGTTCCCGATCGGCTTTCCCCCTATGCTCGGAAACACCAGCGGGCTTCTGCGACCCAGCCTTCGCGCCTCAGCGAGAACCTCCAACGCACGCCCGCACAACGGCACCCGGTGCTCGCGGTTCCCCTTCGTGCGCGAGGCCGGAATGCTCCACACGCCCGCCTCCCGGTCGATCTCCTTCCAGGCCGCCCCACGGACCTCGCCCGAGCGTGCCGCCGTCAGCACCAGCAGCTCGAATGCCAGCTTCACTACCGGCCGCGCCTTCGACGCGCGCACCTTGCGGATCGCCTCCGCCACCTCACCATGCGGCAACGCCCGCATGTGACGCACGCCATTGCCCTGCAATCCCAGCACCGGGCCGATCCGGTCGCACGGGTTGTCGGGCCGCAGATCCATCGCCACTGCCCATTCCATGACCGCCCGGATGCGCTGGCGCAGTTTCCGGGCCGTCGCCGCCTTGCCGTGCCAGATCGGGGCCAGAATCCCGATCACGTCGGCGCTGGACACCTCGGAAACCGGCATCCCGCCGATGCGGGGCAAGGCGTGGCGCTTGAGGCTGCCCAGCCAGAGGTCGGCATGCTGGGGCGAACGCCAGCCCGGCCGCAGCTGCTTCCAGACCTGCCGGGTCGCGTCCGTGAAGGTGGGCGTCGACTCAGAGCGGCGCTTCTCCGACAGGGGATCGCCCCCCTCGCGGGCCAGCTTCCGGTTGGCGAAAGCCTTCTCCCGGGCTTCCTTCAGCGAAACCAGGGGGAAGCCGCCGAGCCCGAGCTCGGTGCGGCGGCCACGGATGGTGAGGCGCTGCACCCAGCCCCGGCTGCCCGTGGTTCGGACATCGAGATAGAGGCCCTGGCCGTCGCAGTAGCGTCCGGCGCGGCTGACGTTGCGCACGAAGGCGGGCGTGAGGTCGCTTTCGGGATGCTGGCCGCGCGGCTTGCGTTGCGGGGGGCGTTTGGCGAGTATCATACCCGCCATTATACCCCCATAAAATGATGGATGCAAGGGTACGGTGCGGACCGCTACGGGAAAAGGACGGATGCTCAAATATAATTATAACTGGCAGTTATATAGACATTTATGGACATTACTGGACGTGGTTGGACGACCATCTCATTCTAAGTAAGGATTCCCTGCGGGAAGACGGAAGAGCCAATTTGGACCGAGATCGATAGGGAGGTGGTATGTTCCCAGAGAACCAGACCGGCTTTGAGGTCAGGGGTTCAATAGATTCTCGGCAGAACCTGTCCCACGACCAAGTAGTAGATTCAGGCTCGGATGGCCGAGAGGTGTCACTATGGGCGTGTAACCCTGGAGCTACCCCTGGCGATGAGTGGACAAATAAGCAAGAGCATTTATTGGCCAGCAGCGCGGGCGATGAGCGCGGGGTAAGTGGGGACGTTTCTCTTTGCGACAGTGATTAAAAAATGCTCATTCGTAGCGGAAGTTGAGGGGACGCAAGCCTGCCCGGCAAAGATCACGGATTGGGGGCAACTTACTCGTCCAGCTCTTCAGCGAGCGCTTGGACTCCTTGTCGCTCAAGGATCCCCTTCAGCCTGGATCTTTCGACTCGGCGAGCTTGCATTTGTCCTGCAATGTGTCTTGAATAATCCAGCGTGTCAGGGCCCCAGCTTGAACGATCAGAGAACAAGACATAGTCCAACGCCAAGTCGTAATCCACAGCGCTCCCATCCGCTGAAGGTATGCTCAGCTTTCCGTTCCAAGAAGCACCAGGAGCCAAACCCGAGTTCGATTCTTCAGGAACAACGACCACTTTTGACGACCTGCTGACCTCACTGCCGTCCTCTTTGAAGTGGCGGGAGGTTAAGACCCACGCAATCGCTACTTTGTGGGACAGGTTAGTTACCCGTAGGTCAACGGCAGCTCCACCTTCTGGGTGCACGACCGTGCCCAATTTGAGGTGTTGCAACGGCGCTGTCCTGGCCACATTCGCCACTGTGGTGACGACGTTGCGGTCGCGGTTTATTTGACTAACAGCAATCGAGGCGCATGCCACGGCGATCATTGAGAAAAGTAGAACCTTACGCATTGCTCCTCCTCTTCGTCCTAACCTAGTTTAACGGTTGTTTGAGGTTTCGATGCGCTTCCTGGAGCCTGGCGGCAAGTTTCTGCGCCTCGCCTATTTGCTCGGCGGTCATCCTTGGTCTGAGCTCGTCCTTCAGCTTGAATGCTCTCTCGTCACCCTGGGCGGCGGCAAGAATGAACCAGGTGTAGCCTTGCATGTAGTCCTCCGGAACTCCCTCGCCTTTGGCGTACATGTCGCCCAACTCGTATTGTGCACTGGCATAGCCCTGCTCAGCGGCCAGCCGATACCACTTCACCGCCTCTTGGTGATTCTCAAGCAGCCCTCTGCCGTAGCGGTACATGAAGCCCAAGGCTGTTTGAGCCCTGGCGTGTCTCTGTTCGGCGGCTTGGCGGACCCACTTCACCCCTTTCCTGCTGTCCTTCGATACCCCCTTGCCAAGGAAGTACATGTGCCCCAGGGCGGTTTGAGCTTCGGCATCTCCCTGCTCGGCCGCTTTCCGGTACCACGTCGCTGCTTCTTGGTCGTCCTTCGGCACTCCCTCGCCGACGCGGTGCATATGGCCGAGATGGAGCTGAGCCCTGGCGAATCCTTGTTCGGCGGCTTGGCGGATCCACGTCGCGGCTTCCACGAGGTTCTCTGCTACCCCTTCGCCCCTGGCGTACATGCGGCCGAGCGTGAATTGCGCACTGGAATCTCCTTGTTCAGCGGCCTGGCGCAACTTTGTAATCTCCTGGTCCTCGGCGAGCCCAGGGCGAAACCCGGCCAGAACGACCACGGCAGCAAAGACAAGTATCGCCTGCCGTCGGCAAGTATTTCGGTTGGTCGTGATTTCCATCGCACACTCCCATAGCTTGTTCAAATCTGGGTCTCAATAACGTTTGAGACAACTCACTCAGCCATGTTCTTCGGAGTTGTTCTGGCGAGTCGATCACGTTCGAATCGGAGGATTTCTTGAATGCGGTCCAGTCCCTTTTCGTTTGACTCTCTCAACAGAACTGCCCTGAAGCTGGCCACACTCAGCCGTCTCTGCATCACGACAAGTCCTGATTCGTTACCTGGACATCAATTTGACGGATCGGCGCCGGCATATTCAGGCGAACGTCTCTCAGCTAAAATTCGACCTAAAGCTCCTGGGCGGGTCGAAATTCTCCCAAGCGGTCCTCCGCGTTCTCGATCAGGGAAATGAACGGGGAGAGCAGACTAGGGGTTCGGCTCAAATGCTACGCATGAGGCGCCCGCCGTCGCTCTCCATACCTGAGTGCCAGTTCGTCCACGGCATTGGCTCCTCCTCAAGGCCAATTCATCATCAGTTCGCCGCCGACAACGTCACCAGGGATTCCTGCACCGTCTGACCCGGTGAAAGCTCGATCCGCTTCGAATCCTTTGTCAGGCTTCTCAGGTAGTCAGGATCCCACTCATTCCCGGTTTGGTGATCGACCAGGGCGCACACCAGATACTTCCCCGGGACCAGTCCTTCCAATGAATAATATCCGCTCTGGTCCGTCTGAGTTGTCCGGGTGAAGCGCGAGGGGTAATCCCTGCGTTGGAGGTCGGCGGAAAAGACCAGGACTGTCGCCCCCGTCGCCACTGCCCGCTCTTCCGCCTGTTCGACACGACCATTAATCCGAGCACCCTGGGACGAAATGTGAATCTCCATCCCATCCAGGCGGTCATTGCTTTTCAGCACTATCGGACGATCCGTGATGTCCTGACCGTCGACACGGATGGAGGAGATATAGTGATTCCCCGGAGGGAGCCTGACCATCAAGTGATAGGAGCCCTCGGGATGGTTCGCAATCTTAAAGGTGAGATCCTCTTCGATTGAGGCCCTGATGCCACCGAAGGACAGTCGATTGAGGTTATCCCTTGATGGGGACATACCTAACGAGATCCGGCGCCAATCCAGGTCGGCCCGCTCACCGTCCACCAGGATTCTGCCGGTGATGTCGGTCCCCTTGGCAAGCATCAAGGTCAAGCCGCTCTGATCCTGGTCCACCACCTCCACGTCCGCAGTGGCCAGCTGCTGGTCCTCGCCGCTCCCCGAACGGGCGTAGAGACGATATCCGCCGGGAAGAAGACCCGAAACCTTGAATTGGCCCTTCAGATCCGTGGTCGTGTTCTGTCGCATCCCGATGTTGATTTCCTTGCCCGACTGCTTCATGGATACGATCCAAGCCGAATAAGCCGGCTTGCCTTCCGGCGTCAGCACCCGGCCGCTGACGCTGTAACTGGAACCCTCGATCACGGTGATATTGAAGCCTCCGGCTTCTTCTCCTGCAGTCATCTTGATCGTGGCTGCTTCCTCGACGCTCAGGACTCCAGGGTAGTAGGTCGGCGCGAACGACCGCATCGGTCTCCGCGAGTCGCCAAATAGGGGACGAGGGGACACTCGCAGGTAGTAGTCGCCAGGGGGGACGCCGAAGATGCGAAAGTACCCCCGGTCATCGGTCTCGTCGTGTCCGGAAGGCAGCAAGCGGTCCTTGCCTCCCAGGCTCCGCATAACCCTCAAACGGACGGCAACCCGCTCCACAGGTTCCTTGTCCTGGTCCACCACCCTGCCTTCCACGACGCCGCCTCGGATGAGACTGAAGTCAATGTTCTCCACGACTTGTCCGGGACCGATCGTCAGCGCGGTACCGACACTGTCTATTCTCAAGCTATAGGCGGTCTTTTGGCCGTAGTTGCGGGGAAGGTAGCCGTGTCGGGTTGCCCTCAGGGTGTACTGACCCGGGTCAAGGTCTTTGAATGTGTACTGGCCGCTGCTATCGGTCCGTACGGTTCGGGGCGGGTCGTGACGGGGTGCGGTCTTCGAACGGAGCGAGAGTGTGGCTTTGGCCAACGGATGGCCACTGTCTTCTGCGACGACCTTTCCTTGGATCCCACCGGGAATTCGGTCCTCAGTTTCCAGACCGGGCGGCGTGCTCCAGGCAGCGTAGGCATCCCAGTTCACAAGGCCTGTGCCCACAGAGAAGATGGACAAACCCGCCACAAATCCAATTATCAAGGCCCATTCAAGGACGCCGAGTTTTCGTGGCAGTCCGGTCGACAGGAGGTGGACCATCCGTCTTTTGAGGCTTGAACCGCCAATGGAAGAGGTTCCCACCAGCCGCTGTTCCACACACGCCCTGACAACCTTCAAGATTCCCGAGATGTAAGTTTCGGGGGATTGCCTGATCCGCAAGACTTCTTCATCGCAGGCCCGCTCCCGCTCCTCAAACAACTTCCTGTCGATGAGCCATACAAGGGGATAAAACCACAGCAGTGCAAAGATGACTTTTTGTAGAACGGCGGCGAGGTTGTCCCTGCGCTTCACATGAAGCAGCTCGTGGAGTATGACCGCTTCGAGTTCCTCATCGCTCAAGCGGCTTGCGGCTCCTTCAGGTAACAGAACCGTGGGTCTCCAAATACCCCAAAGTCCTGCTTCTGTGACTTTGTCTGAGACGAGGAGGACAACGTCCTGTTTCAACTGAAGCTGGGAGCGGACCCGCTTCAGGATCTCCGTTTCTCTCGAAGAGGCGATCCGGTGGCTGGTCCTAACGGCCCGAGCTAAACTCAGAGAGCCTTTGGCCCAGCGAACAACAAAGAACAGGAACCCCGCGAGCCAAGTCAGCGTGAGCGTGCAATAAAGTTCGTTGTGGGCGGCAGTGGATACAGGTTGAGCCACGGGCGGCGGACTCAGGAGCAATGGCCGGAGGATTTCATAGACGGGTCTTGCCGGGGCGGAAGTTAACGCCCCGTGGTTTGTTTGTTCCAGGGGCGGAGGAGTTAATGCTGGTCCTTCACCAGGAATTTCCGATACCATCCATACCAACAGGAAAGAGGGAACGACCAGCTTGACCGCAGCCAGCAGCCAGAACCAGTAGCGGGTGCTTGCCGGCGCTCGCTTGAGCAAGCGGATACCCAAAGCCAGCAATCCAATAAAGAGCGCTGCCTCCCAAAGATGCACCACAAGGTTGGGCCATAGCCAAGAAGACCACTCTGACAGCCATGAATGCATGTTCATGAGAGATTGTCCTCCTTTCCTGCTTGCCAACTCCTGCTCAGGATTCACTCGGTTTTTGGATCCACAGCGGTGGTGCTGTCACGACGGGTCTTTCTTTTCCGGAGGATCCTTTCCAGGTCCCGCAGGTCATCCAGGGTCAGTTTGCCTGTATCCGCCAGATGGGACATCACAGGCTGGGGTGAACCGCTGAACAACTCCAGAAAATCGTCCACCAGACGGCGGTAGGCCTGCGCGCGTGTAATGACTGGGACAAAGACATAGGCATTCCCGATCTTTCGCTGTTTCCGCAGAGCTCCCTTTGCCTCCAGGCGTAAGACCAGCGTCTGGACCGTCGTATAGGCGAGAGTCTTCCTTACAGGGAGTTGCTCCAGTACTTCCCTGATGGATGCCCTGCCGAGATTCCAGAGCGCTTCCATCGCCTTGAGCTCAAGAGGCGACAGTTTGATATTGTTCCTCTGTGTCAAGAAAACACCTCCTTCAACTATTATCGCTGAGAACAGGACTCGTGTTGGTGATCGTGTAGTCTTCCGGAATCGCAAAGACCGACGCACTCGGTTCCCCCTGCCGGAAGTCGAAGAATTCCACGATCCGACGGGTCCCACCAGGAAGGGTGAAGTCTGTTTTGACGACAAGCTGCAGGTCCTCGGAAAACCAGGAGGACGAACCGGGCGCCAACTGGCCATTCACGAAGACCGGCTTGCCCACGCACTCCACGCCATTGATGACTCGTCTGCCCAGGGTTTCCGATTCCGGTGGAACCCTGTAGGGAGAGGGCAGGAGCGGAAGCGGCAACTTTCTCATGAGCCGTGCGGTCTTCCGATCATGATTGATGAGATACACGTTGCCGGTGGCGGCATCCTTGAAATGCGCTCGTCCCTTCGGCTGTCCATCCTCGACGCTGATCCGGGACCTCATCTCCGAACCTAAAGAAGCACGAAACAGCACACCGTTGGCCTCTTCCAGCAGTTCCTCCGAACCATCCGGCAGCGTTCGATAAGTAAGCTCTTTGAATTGAGCTGTTACGGGGAGCCACTGTCCTCGCAGCATCAGGGGAACGGTCAACCCGAAAGCAAGTGTGACGCAAACCGGCAGCAATCGGCTATTTGTCTTCCTATTCATCGTTTCACCTCCAAAGGCTCTAACGTTCCCGATAGAGAGTGATCCGTAGTCCCAACAGCGACTGAAGGGAAAACTGATTTTCAGAATAAGGAGCTTAATCTATAGTTGAACCATATTTATAACCTCAAATGTAGTATACGTCAATACTCTTCTACCGGTGCGACGATTTCAATTGTCCTTGATGGAACGATGCCCCTGGAAAAACACACGTCGTGTTGCAGGGAAAAGCAGTCTTCGCGAGTGGAGGGAGCGACCTTTTTTGTCCGTTGGTGCGGCACGAAACGAGGTTAACCGGCGCACGTAATGGCGCATGACTAACCCCGCCTCCGGGTTTCGGTTCCCGCCAGTCAGGTAGCTTGACCAATCGTTCATGAGCCGGCGCCGGCGTTCGAACAGGTCCGAGCGGACATAGGCCGCCTCGACCCGGTTGCGAACCACATGCGCCAGGGCTGCCTCGATCACTTCCCGGGGATGGTCGGTCTTTAGCCACGCTCTAGCCACTCGAGGATACGGGTAACGGTCCTGTTCCCCGCAGACGGAGGAATGAATCGGAGCAAGAAACAGGCTCACCCAATGACCGAGGAACGATCGACGATTTCCGCTTCTGGGGGTCAAGCAGGTGGCGTTAGATGGGCCGCCACCTTTCCGACGGGGGGGTGGCGGTCTAACATGGCGGTGATCCTGATACGGACAACGCCTCTCTCTCAGAGGGCAGAGACCTCGCCGTTGTGGTTGGAGGCATTCCCGAAGCGCCGCACCGGACGCGGAACGACAAGCATTTTCGGCGTCCGCTGTGGAAAAGCGAAGCGAGGCTGCGCTTCGCGGGTCCCCCTCCCGCCCGGCGTAACGGCGCGCCGCACGAGAGGGAAGAAAGTGGTGAGAGCGACCCCGCCCTTTTGACCGCTAGTGCACCACGGGGGCGGACAAAGGTGGCGGCCAAGGTGGCGGTCCTTTGCCCCCCGTGCGGGGAGGTCGCTCTCACCGCAGTCATCCCTGGCGGGAAGGCCGGAAGGCGAAAGACCTGGACCCGGAATGTCCTGCTCAACCTGGATTTGATTGCCGCCGGACTTTGCGCTTAGTGCATCACTCCAAAAATGCGATGATGTATTCGGTCAGGCCTAGGCAGCGGCAGTGTGAACCTCCAGAGCTTGGATTTTTTTGAGAAGCTTGTGGAGGTGACGGCGCGTGAACTTCCATTGGAAAGGACTGGCGGCCTGCTCGTAGTGCTGTTGAAATCGAAGGAGGCGATCGGCGATTTCAGCGGTGGATTCAAAGTGGTTGGGTGTGAGGACCTTTCTCTGAATCACCGAGAAATAGATTTCTATCTGGTTCAACCAACTGGCATGGACCGGCGTGTGAAGAGGAACAATGTTCGGCCATTGGGCCATCAGCCGGCGGTTACTGCGCTGGCCCCGATGGGAGGAGCCGTTGTCCATGATCCAGAACACGCGGCGAGCCGAACGATAGGGTTCCTCGGACATGACCTGGGAGACCAAACGCTGGAAGGGCGCAATGCCAGTGGTGTGCTCACATCGTCCGAAGATCCTGGCGCGCCGAACATCCCAGGCTGCCAAGTAGGCAAGGGCGCCGCGCCGGGCATAGGCATGTTCGACGCGCATGGCGTGGCGCGGCGCCGGAGGGAGGCTCGGATGTTCCCGCCGGCGGGCTTGGATGCTGGTCTTTTCGTCGGTCGACACCACGCAATCGGCATCGCTGAGGGGGCGTCCCTTCCAGATGCCTTCATAGAGATCCAAGATGGGGCCGGCCTTCTGGGCAAAGTGGGGATCTCGGGGAAAAATCCAGCTTCGGTGAAACCAAGGCCGAATCGCATCCTGTGACAACCATCGCCAGATCGTGGTCTCTCCGATCGAAGCGACCAGTCCCCGACCAATGACCTCACGCTGTATCTCCGCCATGCTGAAGCGGGACAGCGGCAGACCATAGGTATGAGGCAACTCACAGGCCAGCGACTTCACTTCAACGACCACTTCGGGGGGGAAAGCGAGGCGGCCGGCCTCTGCGGGGAGCCTCCTCCAACCCGGCCAGACGATATTGGAAGAAACGTTTGCGCCACTTACACACGATCTGGGCCGACGTATCCAGTCGGGTTGCGATGTCTTTGTTGTCGAATCCCTGGGAGGCGTAGAGAACGATCTTGGCCCTAATAACATCAATATACGATGATGTATATTTACGCGCCTTTGCCTCCAGAATTCTTTTTTCGGAATCGGTAAGAATGATCCTGAATGGGCTTGTCTTTGGCATAGAATTCTCCCTCCCCTCGGGAAGAATCCTATCCCATTATGCTTAATACCGCCAGACTTATATATCATCGTATTTATGAAATGGACTACTTAGCTCCCGCCTTGGTCGGCGCCTCCCTAATCTGCGGGTTGCGGATCGTCCCCCGGCTCTTGGGCCAGGTAACGTGCCCAGTCCTCCATCAGGACACGCCGGCGGTCGAACAGGTCGGAGCGGGCATAGGCCGCCTCGACCCGGTTGCGAACCACATGCGCCAGGGCCGCCTCGATCACCTCCCGGGGATGGTCGGACCGCTGAAAAATTTAGATAAAGTATTTATTACAATATACTTATACCTCATGGGCTGGCTTGTGGTCTCCCAATAGGTCACCCTCTATCAAGGTGGTCTCGGAATCCGTTTTGGTGCAGAAAACCCGGGTAACTGTTCGGTCAAGCTGTGGGGTCCATCCGCCGTCCGGGGGAGGCGTAGCGAGCAGAACCGGCGGATCGCCCGTGATTGCAGGCACCTCCAACCTCGTCCGGATCCAAGCCAGCACGGCCTGACCGAACAGTTACAAAACCTAACAGCTGACGCTACCGGGGATTTGAGGTGAGGACGTACAATCGGATCAGATGACCATACAGCGCTTCCGGGCCATGGGGAAGACCTATTCTCGATGAAGTGTTGGGCTTTCGGCCCGACTTCATTGAGCATCAGCCTAGCCGGGGTCCATCCAGGGATGGGTTCGAGGGGCGCGGGCCTGACCGGTGTCGGCCAGTTCATTCGCATCCGTGGGAGCGGCACCGCGCTCGCGGTCGAGGGCCTCATCAATGAGGGCGGCAGCCGGGAGCCGAGGTTGAGGTGCCGCCGGGTGCGGAGGCGCTGGAGGCGTTGACAGGTCTCGGAAGAGACGCGGATACGAAGTGGAACACGGTGCAACATAAGATACACGACAACACATAAAGCAACAATCAGGTTACGAAGCTACACGGGGCGACACTCAACCACCATAAGCGCGCAACGGCGCTCGATGGCCTTCCCGCCAGGGATCACTGTTGAGAGAGCGACCTCCCCAAAAGGGGGGCAAAGGGCCGACACCTTTGCCGACACCTTTTCCCGCGCCCGTGGCGCACCAGCGGGGAAAAAGGGGGGGTCGCTCTCTCCACCAGCACCCCTCTCGTGCGGCGCGCCGTTTCGCCGGGCGAGGGGGGGACACGCGAGGCGCAGCCTCGCTTCGCCTTTTCGCAGCGGACGCGGGAAATCCGTGTTGTTCCGCGTCTGATGAGGCGTTTCGGGAAAGTCACGAACCACAACGGCGAGGGAGCGCCCTCTGAGAGAAAGACGTTGTACGTAGCAGGATCTCCGACATGTTAGTCCGACACCCCCCCTTCGGAAAGGTGTCGGCCCATCTGACGACACCGCCTTGACCCCCAGAGTCGGAAATCGTCGATCATTTCGCGGCCGGTGGAGGTTGGCGTTTCCTGGTCCCATTGGTCGATCTTCTCCATGACGACACTGAGGCCGGCGTGGCGTTCGACGGTGTCCTGTCCCCTGAATCCGCGAGCTTTGCCGGGCAGGCTGGACTTTCTCACTCTCTGGCATACCAGAACTCCCCGAAACGCCTCCTGGACCGATTCCGCTCTCAGAGACCGCAGGTCTCGCCGCCTGTGGGGAAATCGGAATGGCCGGCCCCGACAGTGAACCGCACTGGGGCGTGGTCGCAATTCGGTCTCGGCCAACCGTCCCTCCACCTGCACCCCTCTCGCACGGCGCGCCGCCGCGCGAGGCGGGGACAGCGGGGCCGGCGCCGCACCGCGTAGTGCCGGGGAGCCAGCCTACCCAAGTAGAGTCGAGGACTGGCGCGTTGACTATAGGGTCCGGTGGCTATTCCGTCGCTTTCGCTTCGGGCCTCAGTCCGGCTCCCCTATCACGTTTCCAGTCCCCGCTCTCCGAACCGGACGTGCGGTTTTCCCGCGTCTCGGCTCTCCAGTGGGATCATGCATCTCGCACACAGGTCCCCGGTCGCATTCGTGGACGACTCCTGCGGGATTGGCACCCTCCCCTACTCCATCCACTTCCGCTCCCGGGTTGCCGCCAGGCCTGTTGACGCCCTGACGACGCCGGCGTCCTCCGCCGACCCCTTCACTTTTGGATGTGATGCTTCCGGAGTCTCCGGTCCTTTTGCCGGGGTTTCAGGCTTTCGCCACTCCCGAGACCCTTCCCCCTTCGGTCACCGCTCCTCACCTGAGGCCCCTTCCCTCCACGGGCGTTACCCCGCTTCTCCAGTACTACAGGCCTCTCCGCCACCCTGCAGGCCCGGCCTGCCCCTCGCGGGGTCCCGGTTGATGTGTGCCACATCTCCCCCAGGGCTTCCCGTGTTGCCACCTTCTTCCCCTTCCATGCGTGCCAGCGTCATTACCCCGACGGAAACGGATCGGTGCCCGCGTCGCTCACTTCCCCATCCGCCAACGGCCTTCCCCTAATTACAGGAGGGTCGGCTTCCGTATCGCCCTGTTTCGAGGCCTGCTCGACGTTCACTCGCGTTCCGGCCCGCATGGTCGCTGAACCGCCTCAGAGCGGCCCTTTGTCACCAGAGTGCTTCAGACCATTTCGTTACCTCCATGATCCGCCCTGGCTGCTACCAACCGGAGCGACAGTTGTTGGGCGGGGTTCGCACCCGCCGGAAGAAGGCGCCTTTCCACGGCGCACTGTAATACATTGGGGCTGGCGAGGGGCTCCGGCCCCTGCGAACCCCCGACCCGGCGGGAGCGCTCCCCTGGCCCCCCCATCACCCCCGCCGCTCCCTTCTCCCTCTCCCATGACGGAGGCCTCGATGGCGCCAGAAGCGACGGGGAAGTTTTCGACCACAACGGCGAGGGGGGCGCCCTCTGAGAGAAAAGCGTTGGGGGTGGTGAAGTCACGCGCCACCCCTGTGCGCCACCAGGGCTTTTTGGGTGGCGCGTTGGTCCGACTCCACCGCCTTGACTCCCAGAGGCGGAAATCGTCGATCAGTCCTCGGCCGTTCGAGGCCGGGTTCTCCTGCTCCCATTGGACGATCTTCTCCATGACGACATCGACGCTGGCGTGGCGTTCGATGGTGTCCTGACCCCCCTGAATCCGCGAGATTTGCCGGGCAGGCTGCCATTTCCAAGCCCCTGGCATGCCAGAGCATCCCGGAACCCGTTCCTGGACCGATGTTCCTCTCAGGGACCGCAGGTCCCGCCGCCTGTCGCTCCCCTCGAAATATTCCCTGGCGCAAGGCCAACGCGCCGCTGGCGGTGCGAAGACCAATTACTGCCGTCGTTGCGGACGCCTGTGGTGAGCGGGCATTAGTCTGTATGATAGGCTCGTTCTCGTCGACGGACGTTCGCTCGCTCGTCATCAAAGTCGGTGAAGCGGCGGTCGCCACCTAGCTCTTCCACGTCTCAACGATGCCAAAGCCACCGGGAGACAATTCCTCGCTTCGCGAACACTTCGCCTGGACCTATGGGACGCTCGCCATGGTCCACGCCGCTGTCAAGGACGGCAAGACCCGCTACAAGCCGGTGCACTTCATCATCCGCGGTCGGTTCCGGCACGGATTCCTGTCCGGCACAATGCGGATGCGCCCGCTGCACGACGACGAGAAGACCAAAATCGCTCACGCGACAACGTGCTGCTACTGCGGTCGCGAGGCAAAGCTCTCATTGGATCATCTGATCCCTAAACTCAAGGGCGGACCCGACGCCGCCGACAACATCACCTACGCATGCAGAAGCTGTAACTCGTCCAAGGGATCGAAGGACATGGTGCTCTGGCTCGTGTCGAAGGGCCGATTTCCTGCGATCCTGGTCCTTCGCCGGTACCTCAAGCTGGCGGCTCGCTGGTGCGAGGACGCGAAGCTAATGGAAGCGTCATGGGCTGACGTCCCTGACGCCTCACTGCCGTTCGACAAGCGGTCCCTAAGAGTTAAGTGGCCGGAACTGTCCGTACACCGGTTGTGGCCTGACCCGCCGGAGCCATGAGCCGTCGTCGGCGACTAGCGCCTGATGCTGCTGGACGACGTAGGGTTGATGGACGATGGTACTCGTCGCCGCAGGCAATCGGGTTCGACGAGCAGAGCTGTGGGGAGGACTTGCCGTGGCGCTCGTGCGACGCCACGGCGAACAATCGCCCCGTCATGCAGCACGTTCAGTTGTGCAAGCGTTGCTCCTCTGCTTGGCTCTACGGCCGTCGGTAACTCGTTCGTCGGTGAACGGCCGGGACGAGACCCGGCAATTGAGCAGGGATTTAGCGCGTCGCCGGACGTAGAAGCGGTTGGCTCCCTGCAGGTAGAAGGCGAGCTGGTCTCGGGTGAACAGGCCCGAGTGCAGGCCGACCAGCGTGATCCACTCGGCCTGTTGCCGGCGGAAGCCAAGAGGTTCCAGCAGTTTTTCGCGTCCCTTCAGGTGGGCAATCATGGTTTCCCTGGTCCTGGTCCTGGTCCTTGTCCTGGGCGTGGGGCCTCCATGCCGGCAGACTCAAGCTTGCTGAAAGCTCTCAGCGTGTCGAAGAGGGCGGTGGTCCGAGTGTTGTCCCATGCTTGGAGACCGGCACACACACTCTCTCAGAGGTGCACCCCCCCTTCTGTGGAGTCGGTCCGTGGGGAGGTGAGCTATATGAGGTTATCAGCTGGCCAGGACAAAGACGTGAAGCGGACGCGAGACAAGGACGGATGGTTTTCCATGAGGGGAGTTTTCTCCGGACAATGCGGACCGGAGCAAGAATTCCAGAAGACCTCCCCTCAGGCAAGGAAAACGTGCACGCCGCTTGCGGCGGAGTCGAATGCCCCCAACCCCCTCCCAAAACACAACGGACAGAGATTTTGGACACCTCACGGGATTCACCTTACAATGGCTCCTGCGCTTTCCTGGAGAACAGGACCACATCGGCCGAAAAATGGAAAAACGGAGGAGATCCGGGATATTTGGCTGGAGTGCGTTCCACGGCTGGATGTCATTCGACAAGCTGGACGAGGGCGACGGCTTGACGAGAGCGTTCACGATCGGCTACCGCTTGACCGATGATCGCGACGACCCATGGACGGCTCGGTTCAATGCGTTCAAGGACAAGGAACGTGCGGCCCTCCGCGGCGCGGCGGCAATGATGCAGGATGCCGTCCCCGTTCTCGTCAGGGGTCTTGGACTCGAAATCTCGAAGACCGTCTTCATCCCGGCGTTATCATCAGGGGAGACGGTCGCGTCCCCCTCCGGCGTATTGTGGCGCTTGACACAGCACTGCGCCAAATATGCGGCGGTGGAATTCTCGGGCGACAGGATCACGAAAAAGGCGCACGAGAAACTCCACATGTACTCCGATGCTACCAGAAGGCGAGCTGTTCTTGCCGCCGCCGATTTCAGGTCGAAAGAGGTACACGCCGAAAACGTCCTGATTCTCGACGACTTCATCACACGCGGCACCACAATGTCGCACATCGCAGGAGCCATTCTGAGACGGAATCGCGGGCTCAGGATCTTCGCCGTCGCGCTCGGAAAGACGGAACGTCGTAGCTACTGGCGGGGGTTCGGTAAAGAAATCTCGAATGAGCATGTCTCGCCTAAGTCGGGGAGGAGGTGGATGAATGCGACGTGATTTAGCCGGCGCGTCACTGACCGCGGTCTCGATCCTCGCGCTCATGAAGCTTCAACGCATTGGGCGGAAGACAGCTCTGACGATTGTCGATCGACCGATCAACGAAACAGAACCCAGAAGCTGCCGCGAAGCCCTGCTGGACCGCATGGTCCGGGCGCGGCTGCCGCGTGTTCAGTCGGCAACAATCTCGGATGCCTGGATGAGAAGCGAGGAACAACTGAACCGAGGCTCCGAGTTCGGCGTGCACGCAATCTCATTCCACGATGAAGGGTATCCCACCCGTCTGCGGAAGATCCCCGATCCACCGGCCCTGCTGTTCGTGAAGGGGAACGCGCAGGGCATGAGCACGTCGCGAGCCCTGGCGGTAGTGGGAACCCGCAAGCCAACGCCGGACGGGAAGATGCTGGCTCTGAGATCGGGACGCATAGCCGTTCAAAGCGGCTATGCGATCGTCAGCGGCCTCGCTCTTGGATGCGACACGTATGCGCACAAGGGGTGCCTCGAGGCGGAAGGCATCGGCGTAGCGGTTCTGGCCCACGGATTGGACAGAGTCTGTCCAGCTGCGAATCGCGATCTGGCGGATCGGCTCGTGGAAACCGGAGGCTGCCTGACGAGCGAGTACCCGGTGGGAATGACGCCGATACGCTCAGCGTTCGCCGATCGCGACCGTATTCAGAGCGGACTGTCCGATGGCGTGCTCGTCATCGAGACGGATATCAGGGGCGGGACGATGAACACCGTGCGCTCTGCCCTCAAACAGAAACGTGCGCTCGCGTGCATCCACCTCGACCACCTGGAACGCTTTTATTCGGAAGAGACGACCCGAGGCAATCGAAAACTCGTGCAGCAGGAGGACGCGCGGCCGATTGCGAATCGCACGGCACTCATCGAGTTCCTGAAGGATCTGCGGCAGCCGAATGCGCCGCAGCCTGATCCAGAGCCCGCGGACACCATCCGCGAGACTCAGATGTCGCTCGGGTTCTAAGGTGATCATCTTCGATTTCGATCTCACGCTCGTCGACACGAAGCCCGTTGAGGCACTGCGGGCGGCCCGAAAATGGAGATCGGTCCTGGATCGGGCACCGGCACTGAAAGTATATGACGGCGTGTACGAACTCCTCTTCGACCTCGATGCCCGCGGCCAGACGCTTGCGATTGTCACAATGAGCCCGGACATGGTGCCTCGGGATTTCGTGCATCGTTACCGGTGGCCGATCGGCTTGGTGATCGGTTACCACCAGGTGAGCAGGCGAAAGCCGAACCCGGAAGCGCTGATTCTGGCCATGCGCGAGGCTGGCGCCAAACAGAACGAGACGTTCCACATCGGGGATCAGCCCGAGGATACGGAAGCCGCCCGACGGGCTGGCATCGTCGCAATAGGGGCGGGGTGGGGATCGGTTGATATTGGACTTCTCAGAGCATCAAATCCCGATTACCTGTTCACGTCAGTCCAAGAGTGCCGGGAATTCCTGTTGGCGGCCCTGTAGGCGCGTCACCGGCTTCCAGTCATTATCGCGGTTCCCGCGCCGCTCGAAGAAGGCATCCCTCGCTACGGGAAGGAGTAGATTGTCCGAGATTGCCGCGGTCTCCTCCCCCTCCCGCCAAGCCTGTTCCAAGATCCAGAGTTCGCCCGCGAGTGCCCTCCTCTCCTGTTCCAGATCAATAGGTTCCTCGACTGGATCATCCCATAGGAGACCCGTCCCATGCCGACACTTTCTCCATCCCGGCCCGACATGGTCCCTCTGGCCATCCTCGAAAATCACGTCGTTGTCGCCGCCGTCCGCTTCCGAGCCGGCTTGACGGGCTGCCTATCTCCGGTGGGACTGTTGTCTGGG
The DNA here is from genome assembly GCA_965207735.1 of Candidatus Versatilivorator sp. GTDB lineage: Bacteria > Acidobacteriota > Terriglobia > Versatilivoradales > Versatilivoraceae > Versatilivorator. Next base: position 1,140,310 of record OZ242296.1, read on the forward strand.
CGCGCCCTGCACGGCTACGTTCGCACCGAAGGCCAGTCTGCCCGCTGGGGCCAGGTCTAGGGCATCGGCTGGGAACAGGCCGACGCGGCTGACGCCGGAGGCGGAATTGCAACGCGACCAACAGAGAGGCGAAGACGATGAACAAACGGCATGGGAATTTAATTTGCCATACCCCAGCAGATGCTTCCTGTCGAGTTCCAAACAAAGGGGACTACAACCGAAAGTGGCGAGTCCCCTTATTGACGTTCGCGGGGCTTGTCGATCCAGCGCGGTATTTGGGAGGGAAACCGAACTGGGCGCGGTCCTGGTCGCAATCGAGGGAGTGGTCAAGCTTGCCGAGCAGGTCGGCAGGAGGGTACTCCTTTTTCCATGAGGCCACCGAAGACCATGAGGCGGCGGGTGCAGCGTCGGGCCACAGGGGGGAAGGGAAGCGGAAGTGAAAGGACCGCCATCGAACGCCATGGCGGACTCGGCCGGAGCAGGAACGATCGACAGACTCCGCCTCCGGGGGTCACGCCCGTGCCGTCGTATCGGTGGCCATCTTACAAAGGGGGGGTGGCTCACCGAGGTGGCTCACTAGCCCGCATTTCTCACCAGAGTTCGCACAGGAGCGGTAAAAGGGGCCATGGAGGCATTTGAGGCCGAGTTTAACAACGTTGGTGGCTGGATCGGTAGGCAAAGGCCAACAGCGGAGGCTTCTGAGGCTCTCCGAGGAACCTCAGGCGGCATTTTCCCTCGAAAACAGCGACACCTCTGCCATCGGGCCTGGTGGCCGCGTCTTCAAGGGCCAGGAGTGACGGTCGGGTCAGGGCACCTCAGGGCGGCAGGTGAGCCCAAGCGATGCGGAACTCCCTCTGGTAAGGACATCCGGAAGCCATGGCGACCTTGATGCGACGGACCGAGATGGTGACCTGAGCGCCGATCTTGAGCAGTTTGAGTCTGATGGAACCGACGGTGGCCCGGGCCAGGCAGGTGGATTGCAGCGCCCGCCGGCGCAAGCCCTCCACCAGCACATAGGCGAAAGAGGTCATCAGGAGCCGGAGCTGATTCGCCCGGAAGGAGTGGGTGGAGGTGCGATCGGCAAACAGGTCGAGTTGCTGCTCCTTGATGCGGTTTTCCATCTCACCGCGGGCACAGTAGATCTTCTCATAGAGGAACTGGGCGGGGTAGTCCTGGACCGACAGAGAGGTGACGACGAAGCGGGGGTTGGGGCCGCGGGGCAGGACCTCGGCTTTGGCGACCAGGCGGCGCTCGTGGGACCAGCTCTTGTGAGTGCGGTAGGAGAGGTCGGTGAAGATCCGGGCGGGCTGCTGTTGCTGGTCTGAGAGGGCCTGGGCCTGAGCCAACTCGGGGGCGATGGCGTCTTGGAGGCGGGAGTTGCGGGCCAGGCCGAAGAGATAGTCGACCTGATGCTGCTCACACCACCCCATCAGCTCCTCACGGGCAAAGCCGGAGTCGGCCCGCAGCAGGATCTTGACCTGAGGCCAGACACGCCGTAGGCGGGAGACGATGCGCTGGACCTGCTCCAGAGCGCCGGCGGAGGCATCGATGTTGGCGGGTCTGAGCAGGGCCGAGAGCAGATGGCGGCCCGAGAAGATGTAGAGGGGCAGGTAGCAGTAGCCTCGGTAGTAGCCGTGGAAGAAGCGGTCCTCTTGTTCCCCGTGGAGGGGATCGTCAGTGGCGTCGAGGTCGAGGATGATCTCATCGGGGGGTTGGGGATGGGCTTGCAGAAACAGTTTCACCAGGAGGGCTTGCAAGGCCTCGGGGTCGTGGTCAATCTTGTGGTAGCGGGTGGGGCCTTGGGTGGGGGCGTGTTCGAGTCGGTTGAGGGTGCTCTTGCCTGCCAGGGGAGGCGAGTCGCCACGACGGCCTTTCTCTGAAAACAAGGCCATGAGGGGATCGTGACGGAGTTGGTCGTGGTCGATGAGATCCTCGTAGCCGAGGGCGATGCCACGGATGCGCTGAGCGATGAGGGTGCGCAGGCTGTATTGGGTCCGCTTGGGGTCGCGGTGATCGGTGAAACAGTCGGCCACCTGGTCGGAGAGAGATAAGCCCCGATCCACCCGGCGCAACAGCAGGGAGCCGGCATCGGAAGTGATGGGACCGCCGTCGAAATCAGCCACCACGCGGCGGCGGCCGTGGGGTTCAAACTCCAGGGGTTTGGTGTTACACTGTGTCGGCATCGGTTCTCCTTTAAGAATCTGGTTAACTCCTTAGACAAGAGTATTTTACCAGATTCCGAGAACCGATGCTTCCTACCTCTGGTGAGAAATGCGGGCTAGGTGGCTCACGCTTTTGACCACCCCAACGCTCCTCTCTCAGTGGGCAAATTCCTCGCCGTTGTGGTCCAGGCTATGCCCGGGAATCCGCATTGGACAAGGGTTGGCACGGATTCCCCAAATCCTCTGCGGTAAATCGCAATGCGGCGCCGCGCCACGGTGTCCCCGCCTCGCACGGCGCGGCGTGGCGCCGCACGGGAGGGGGAGGAAGTGGAGGGAGCGACCCCGGCTTTTTTGCCGCTGGTGCGGCACCGGGCAGGGGTAGGTGGTGCACGCCAAAATCCACCACCACCCCTCCCCTTTTCGGGGTCGCTCCCTCCACAGTGATCCCTGGCGGGAAGGCCGCCGTAGCGGTGACGAAGCCCGGATCGGAACACTGACCACAGGGGGAGCACGAGAGGGGCCAACTCAGGCAGCGGCCGTTTTCCGGCCCGCGCCCAGGAATACCGCCCACTGCTCCATCAGGACGCGCCGGCGCTCGAACAGGTCCGAGCGGGCGTAGGCGGCTTCCACTTGGTTGCGGACCACGTGCGACAACGCTGCCTCCATCACGGCATGGGGCGCATCGGTCTGCTCCCCCGCCCAGTCCCGGAACGAGGAGCGAAACCCATGCGGCACGGCCCCGATTCCCAGTTCCCGCAGCAGGGTGCTGAGATCGCGGTCCGGCAGTGGGCCACCGGCCGGAGTCGGAAACACCAGATTGGAAGATCTCTCGATCCGCCTCGCTTCAGCCAGAATCCTCCGCGCTCCCGTAGACAACGGGACCCGGTGCTCTCTCTGGTGCTTCATCCGTTCCGGGGGAACCGTCCACACTCCCGCCTCCAGGTCGATCTCCGCCCAGCGCGCCCCGCGCATCTCCCCCGACCGGCACGCCGTCAGCACCAGGAACTCGAAGCCGAGCTTGACCCCCACGTCTGCTTCCGATTGCCGCACTGTCCGGATCGCCCCGGCCACCTCCCCGTAGGGCAGCGCCTTGAAGTGGCGTTGGATGCCGCCCTGTTTCGGCAGCGCGGCCCCGAGCGCCTCCCCGGCCGGATTGTCCATCCGGTAGCCCTGGGCAATGGCCCACTTCATCACCGTGCCGATCCGTTGCCGCACCCGCCGGGCCGTTGCCTGCCTGGTGTTCCAGATCGGCGACAGCACAGCCATGACATCGGCCGTGGTGATCCCGTCCACCCGCATCCGGCCCAGCTTGGGGTAGACGTAGCTGCGCAGGCTGCCTTTCCACTGAGCGGCGTGATGGTCGCTTCTCCAGTTGGGCCGGTACATGGCGTAGACCTTGGCGGCGGCCTGCTCGAAGGTCGGGACGGAGTGGCGCCGGGAGGCCAGGGGATTGCCGCCGGAGCGGGCCAGCCGGCGGTTGGCGATGGCCCTCTCCCGGGCCTGGGCCAGCGTCACGAGCCGAAGAGAGCCGAGACCCAGCTCGCGGCGCTTGCCGTGGATGAAGAGCCGTTGGATCCATTGCTTGTATCCGGAGGGCTTGACCCGTAGGATCAAGCCATGCTCGTCCCAGTAGAGTCCGGGCTGCTCGACGGTGCGGACGAAGGCGGCGGAGAGTTTCTTGCGGTAACGAGTCACCGGATCACCCCCTAGAAAATCACCCTATAGATCACCCTGAACGTCCAGGAACACCCTGGACATCAATAGACGCCAATATACCATAAGTGACTCATACAAGTCTACTTACAATACTTTAGTAGATGTCTCTGGAACTTTCTGGACTCTGCACTGGGGGATGGTCGGTCTCTTCGGCCGCCCAGTCCCGGAAGCTGGAGCGGAAACCGTGCGGCACCGCCGCAACCCCAAGCTGGCGCAGCAGTCGGCGCACCGCGCTGTCATGCAGTGGCTTCCCGCCCCCATGGGTGAACACCAGCGGACCGGCTCCCCCTTCCAGTGCCTCCGCTGCTTCGAGAATCTCCAGGGCTCGGCCACACAGCGGCACGCGGTGCCGGCGGTTCGTCTTTGCCCGCTTGACCGGGACGATCCACACCCTCCCGTTGCGATCGATCTCCTCCCACTCGGCCCACCTCACCTCACTCCACCTGGCCGCCGTCAGCACCAGGAACTCAAGGGCCAACCTGGCGGCCGGCAATGCGGTCGATGCCCGCACCTTCCAGATCACCGCAGCCGCCTCCCGATGGGGCAAAGCCCGCATGTGCTCGGTCACGTCCTTTTGGGGACCCAGCACCGGTCCGATCCGGTCACAGGGGTTGTCGATGCGGAACTCCATGGTCACGGCCCATTCCAGAACCGCATGCAGGCGCTGGCGCACCCGCTTGGCCGTGGCTACCTTCCGGTGCCAGAGGGGCGTGAGGATCTCAAGCACGTCGGCACTGGTGACCTCGGAGACGGGCACCTTGCCGATGCGGGGAAAGACGAAGCGCCTCAAGCTCGACTGCCACTCCCGGGAATGTCTCGGGTTCCGCCATCCGCCCCGCTTCTGTTCCAGCACACGCATGGCGGCTTGGGCGAAGGTGGGAATACCCTCGGCGCGCCGCTTCTCGGCAAGCGGGTCCCCGCCCGTTCGGGCGAGCTTTCGGTTCGCGAGCGCCTTCTCCCGGGCCTCGACCAGGGAAACGAGGGCAACGCTGCCGAGTCCGAGCTCACGGCGGCGGCCACGGATGAGGAGGCGTTGAATCCAGCTGCGTGTTCCGCTGGGCTGGACGAAGAGGTACAATCCGTTTCCATCAGCGTGTCTTCCGGGCGGAGCAGAGCGAATGAAAGCAGGAGAGAGAGCCTTATGGGGATGGCGGCCCTTGGGTTTCGTTTTAGGTAGCAGACGGGCTGTACGTGATCCAGTAATCATCCCCTTATTATATGGGGGATGGTAATTGAGGTGGATTGCGAGGGATGTTTCGAGTCGGCCAAGCGATGGTTGAACTCAGATAAGGTAATGATAATAAATACGGTTATAGACTGTAATGGAAGACATTAGACGTTGCTGGAATGTGGAAGGCTGTTGCTGCACAGGAAGCTGACCACCTGCCGATCGGGTGGGTGTGTGATGTCATCCAAGGGCTTGATTGCCGGTAGTCGGGAATCGTCGTTCAAGAAATGGTGATGGTCAAACTCAATGGGGTAAACACGCTTGCCCTGGAGCCCCCATACCAAACCATCGGCCAATGATCCTGTCTATCCTGTGCATCGATGTTCAATGATGCGGCAAACCGAATTGGCGGGACAGGGGCCGGCCTGGTCTGGAATTACGGGTTAAACCTCGGTTGGCGGGTTGCCGTTCATGTCTTCGAACAGTGGTGTGCTCAGGTAGCGTTCCCCGGTGCTGGGCAGCACGGTTACGATCAGCTTTCCCTCGCTTTCCGCTCGCTTGCTCACCTCAACTGCCGCGTGAGCCGCGGCGCCGGAGGAGATTCCCACCAGCAGTCCCTCCTCCCTGATCAAGCGACGGGCCATGTGAAAGGCCTGCTCGTTGGTGACTCGGATCACCTCGTCGATCACTCCCCTGTTGAGAATGTCCGGAATAAAGCCGGCTCCGATACCCTGGATCTCGTGCCACCCGGGGCTCCCGCCGGAGATTACCGCGGAATCCTCCGGTTCCACCGCGATGACTTGAAAGCCCGACTTCCGGGATTTGAGGATCTCTCCCACACCGGTGATGGTCCCGCCCGTGCCGACGCCGCCCACGAAGACATCGACCCTTCCCTCGGTATCGCTCCAAATCTCTTCGGCAGTGGTCTGGCGGTGAATCTTGGGATTGGCCCGATTGCGGAACTGCTGGGGAATCCAGGAATTGGGAGTCTCGGCGGCGATCTTCTCCGCTGCCTTGATGGCGCCCTTCATCCCCTCAAGACCCGGAGTCAGGACCAGTTCCGCCCCGAAGGCCTTGAGCAGCGTGCGCCGTTCCATGCTCATGGTGTCGGGCATGGAAAGAATGAGCCGATACCCCTTTACCGCACAGACGAAGGCCAGGGCGATTCCGGTATTGCCGCTGGTGGGCTCGATGATCACCGTGTCCTTGTCGATAACGCCCATCCTCTCGGCTTCATTGATCATGCTGATCCCGATACGATCCTTGACGCTCCCGGCCGGATTGTGAGATTCCAGCTTGGCCACCACCGTGGCCAGGGACCCGTCGGTCACTCGATTCAGGCGCACCATGGGAGTGTTTCCCATCAGTTCCAGGACATTGCTTGCAATCCTCGCCATGGCGGTCTCCTAAATGTAGTACATGATCTGGGGGTCCAACTTCTTCCGTCTTTCACACACCTCTTCCACCGTGGTCGAACGAAGGACAGCCGAGGCATGTGCGTCAATTTCCGCCCAGAGATCTCTGAGAATTTTCCGGGTAGGATCCTGGTTCGCCCCCTCCCTCATGAAGACGTCGCTGCTGTCGATCGAACCCTCCAGCGCCCTCACCACCTGAAGCAGATTGATGTGACTGGCGGACCGAGCCAACTTGTAGCCGCCTTGACGTCCCCGGCTGCTCTCGATCAGGCCGGCCTTCTTCAGCAACAGCAGCAGCTGATCCAGGTACTGTTTGGGAATGTTCTGTCGTTCGGCTATCTGGGCGCTCTGCACCGGAGCCTCGAGGGAATGCAGGGCCAGATCCATGATCGCCAACAAGCCATATTCACCTCTTGTGGACAATTTCATGATCGACCGCCCGTCGGAAAAAAAGATGACTAAAATAATCCAGATACTTCATGTACTTGATTTCGACGTTTTCCGTCAACAATAATAGCAGACTAACTTAAAGAAAGCACTTGACTTTTTAGGACACCACCATTATATTGACTATGTTTATTAAATTAGTCATGTTTACATGAGATCCATGGTTGTTAACCCACCCAATGCCGGCGACATCACGCGGTGGCAGCAACAGCTTCGCTCGTCCTCTCCCGGCCAGATCCTGAAGTGGGCTCATCGCCGCTTCGATTCTCGGATGGTGTTCGCCACGGCTCTAGGGCTGGAAGACCAGGTAATCACTCACTTCCTGGCCCAGGAGGCCCTTCCCGTCCGAATCGTCACGCTGGACACCGGCAGACTCTTTCCGGAAACCCTTCAACTGGTCGAAAGGACTGAAGAACGCTACCGGCTGAGAATCGAAACCTTTTTCCCCCGAACCGAAGAGGTGGAGGCCATGGTCCGTGACCACGGCATCAACCTCTTCTACCGGAGCGTCGAGCTGAGACAGTTGTGCTGCAGCATCAGAAAGATCCACCCACTGAGGCGCGCGCTCCAGGGCATGGACGCCTGGATCTGCGGACTCAGGCGGCAGCAGTCTGTGACCCGCCGGGATGTGTATCCCGTCGAATGGGACGACAGCAACGGTCTGGTCAAGATCAATCCTCTTTGGGACTGGGAGGAGCCCCGGCTTTGGGAGGTCGTCAAGTCCAACCAGGTTCCCTACAATCCGTTGCACCAACAAGGCTTTCTGAGCATCGGCTGCGCCTGCTGCACCCGTGCCGTGGGTCCGGGAGAAGACCTGCGGGCCGGACGCTGGTGGTGGGAGCAACCTGAGCACAAGGAATGCGGACTGCACCGGCGTCCGAGCCCCGGGGCACAGGGGTGAATCGGTGCTGACGATGCCATTCCCCTGCCGTCCGAGCTGGAGAAGCTGAACCGAAACCATGGACAGCTACTATCTTTCGCACCTGGACGCCCTGGAAGCCGAGGCCATCTATGTCATGCGTGAAGTGGCCGCGGAATTTGAGAGGCCGGTGCTGCTCTTTTCGGGCGGAAAGGATTCCATCTGCCTGTTGAGGCTGGCTGAAAAGGCCTTTCGCCCGGCTCACTTCCCCTTTCCTCTGCTGCACATCGATACCGGCCACAACTTTCCGGAAGTGATCGAGTTTCGTGACCGGAGGGTCAGGGAGCTCGGGGAGCGGCTGATCGTTCGGACCGTGGATGACGCCATCGAAGCCGGCATTGTCACTGAGCCCGGCGGTACCGACAAGAGCCGCAACTGGCTGCAGATCCCGACACTGCTGCATGCTCTGGAAGAGTTCAAGTTCGACGCTGCCTTCGGGGGAGCGCGCCGTGACGAAGAAAAGTCCAGGGCCAAGGAAAGGTTCTTTTCGTTTCGTGACGAATTTGGGCAGTGGGACCCGCGCAACCAGCGGCCGGAACTCTGGAGCGTATACAACACCAGGATCCACCCGGGTCAGCACATCCGGGTCTTCCCCTTGTCCAACTGGACCGAACTGGATGTCTGGCAATACATCGCCAGGGAGGAGCTGGAGATCCCGGGCATCTACTTCAGCCATCGGCGGGAGGTCTTCCGGCGGGACGGCTTGTGGATGAGCGCCTCCGAGCTGCTTCCGCTCAAGCGCGGTGAGGTGATCGAAACCCGGTCGATTCGTTTCAGGACGGTTGGGGACATCCTCTGCACGGCCGCCATTGAATCGCCCTGCTCCACGGTTCAGGAAATCATCGGAGAAATCGCTGCCCTCAAGGTGACGGAACGGGGTGCCCGGGCCGACGATCAAGTCTCCGAAACCTCCATGGAAGACCGCAAACGGGAGGGGTATTTCTAGGTGAATGCCCGAACCAGCAAGCCTCAGGCCGGCGTCCAATTGCTGCGGTTTACTACCTGTGGCAGCGTCGACGATGGGAAAAGCACTCTGATCGGCCGGCTGCTCCACGATTCCAAGTTGATCCTGGAAGATCAACTGGCCGCGCTGAAGCAGGCCAGCCTGATGCGGGGCGAATCGGAGGTCAACCTGGCCAACCTCACCGACGGCCTGCGGGCCGAGCGGGAGCAAGGCATCACCATCGACGTCGCCTACCGCTACTTCGCCACACCCCGCCGACGGTTCATCGTTGCAGACACGCCCGGTCACGTTCAGTACACCCGCAACATGGTGACCGGCGCCTCCACCAGCAGTCTGGCGCTGATTCTGGTGGACGCTCGCACGGGAATCATCGAACAGACCCGCAGACATGCCACCATCGCATCCCTGCTGGGTATTCCCCACCTGGTGCTCTGTGTCAACAAGATGGACCTGGTCGACTATTCAGAGGAGGTTTTCGAAGCCATTCGGCAGGACTTCACCCGCTTCTCGACCCGCCTCAAGATCAAGGATGTCACCGTCATCCCCATGAGCGCCCTGGTAGGGGACAACGTGGTCGACCGCTCCTCCAACATGCCCTGGCATATGGGCGAGACGCTTCTTTCCTTTCTGGAGAGCGTTCACATCGCCAGCGACTGGAACATGCAGGATCCCCGCTTCCCAGTCCAATGGGTCATCCGCCCCCAATTTGGACGCTCCACCGATTACCGGGCCTTCGCCGGGCAGGTCGCCAGCGGGGTCTTCAGGATTGGGGACCGGGTAACCGTTCTTCCATCCGGAGGACAATCCCGAATCCAGGACATTCAACTCATGAGCCGATCCCTGGAGGTCGCCCACGCCCCGATGTCGGCTTGCATCCTGCTGGAAGACACCATCGATGTCAGTCGAGGGGACCTAATCGTGGCCTCCGGCAATCTGCCCTATGTTGGCAAGGACCTGGAAGCCATGTGTTGCTGGATGGACGAGACACCCCTGCAGGTTGGCAAGAAATACCTGTTGAAGCACACCACTCACATCACCAAGGCCATGGTTCGCCACCTGCACTATCGCCTGGATATCAACCGTCTGGAGGAGGACTCGGCTCATGTGCTGAAACTCAACGAGATCGGACGAATCTCCCTCAAGACGGCCACTCCCCTGCTGTATGACCGCTATCACCGCAACCGCACCCTGGGTGGCTTCGTGCTGATCGACGAATCCACCCATGCGACCGTGGGTGCAGGCATGCTGGAGGAACCCGCCAAACCCACGCCCCTTCCGGAACGTGTCGACTATTCCATCTGAGCCGGCCCCACAATAATTAAGCAATCTCGAGGCTGGGAGGTTATATTAGGGGCTTCATTTCAGCCCGACGCGGCAAGAGAGGAAGCCATCCATGAAACTGGCCGGCAAGGCAGCACTCATTACCGGGGGCGGCACCGGGATCGGCAGAGCCATCGCTCTGCTGTTTGCCCGGGAGGGCGCAGCCGTTGCCATCAACTATTCCAAGTCTGAGCGGGAGGCTTCCGAGACGGCTTCCGAGATCCGGAAATCCGGAGGGCGCAGCTTTCTGATTCGCACCGACGTCTCATCCGATTCCCAGGTCAGGCAGATGATGGAACGGGTCCATGGGGAATTCGGCGCCATCGATATTCTGATCAACAACGCCGGATTCACTCGCTTCATCAGCTTTGCGGACCTGGAGCAACTGACCGAGGACATCTGGGACAGCCTCTTCGCCGTAAATCTGAAGGGCACCTTCTTCTGCTGTCGTGCCGCGGCTCCCCTGATGCAAGCACAAGGCGGAGGACGCATCGTCAATATCGCCTCGGTGGCCGGAATCACCGGACAGGGCAGTTGCATTGCCTACTGTGCGTCCAAGGCCGGAGTCATCAGTCTGACCAAGTCTTTGGCTCGCGCCCTGGGTCCCGACGTCCTGGTGAATGCCGTGGCTCCGGCCCTCACCGAGACCCGCTGGCTGGACGGAGTGGCGCGAGCTCCGCAAATGCGAGAGAACTTTAAGAATGCCTCGGCTCTCAACCGTATGGGAACGGCCGAGGATGTCGCCGAGGTCACGCTTTCCATGGCAACCGATTGGAGCTTTGTCACCGGACAAACCGTGGTGGTGGACGGCGGCAGAATGCTCTGACCTCACTTGCCGGGGCGGCCTCCCGCGACAGGACCCTGCGCGGGATCAGGCCCTCTGACCCTGTTTTTGGCGGGTGAGTTACCGCTTCCCTTCGCTGAACCTGATGCGCGAACTGGCCAACGTCAACGGTGCCATCTGTGCCCTTGAGGATGCGGTCATCCCGGCGGAGGACCGCGGCTGCCTGTTCGGCGACGGGGTCTACGAGGTGGTGCGTGCCTATCAGGGCCGGCTCTGGGGGTTTCACCGACACTGGAAGCGATTACAGCGAAGCTTGAAGGAAATCGACCTCCAGCCCGCCAACCTGGAGGAGATTCGAGGTTGGATTGAGGAAACCTACCGTTCCAGCCAAATTCCCAACGCTACCGTCTACTTCCACCTGACCCGGGGAGCCAGTCCCAGGAGCCACGCCTGGAGCGACCCCTTGAAGCCCTCTTTCTTCATGAGCGTGCGCCCATTTGTCGACAGGGCAATTGTGGCAGGGGTCAAGGTGCAGTCAGTCCCGGACCTGCGCTGGCGCCGGTGCGACATCAAGTCTCTCAACCTGCTGCCCAATGTGCTGGCCAAGCAGCAGGCTCGAAAGCTGGGAGCCTATGAAGCGCTGCTGGTGGACACTCAGGGAAATGTCACCGAGGGCAGTTCCTCGGCCGCCCTGGCGATACTCGACCGAACTATCGTCGCTCCCCCTCAGGCTCCGTCCATATTGCCAAGCATCACCCGGGAATATGTGGAGGAGATTGCAGCCGCGCTAAAGTTGGCCTTCCGGCAGCGATGGCTTTCTCTGGCGGAGTTCCGATCGGCCGGCGAAGCCTTTCTGGCCGGCACTTCAGACGAGATCACCGGCATTACCCACGTGGATGGCCAAGCTGTGGGGACGGGTGAGGTCGGGCCATGGACCCGAGAAATCCTGAAGGCCTACCGGGAGCGCATTGAACGAGGGAATGACTGACAGCGGGTGTCGGAGCTGGTGCGAAACGCCTCCGCTCCAAACTTGAAATTCAGTTGAGGGTGCTCGCGCGAGATGAACCGGGGGAAGGGGCGATCGGATCCCGGGAGGCCAGAAAGCTGGGGTAGTTTTCTGCGGAAACGACGATGGTCTTGGTCTTCCCCGCCTCACCCAACTGGCTGAATGCCCGATCGTTCACCCAGAGTTGAGTCCCCAGGGGATTGCCGAGCTTTACGCTCAGGGGCTGCCGCAGGGAAAAGCTCCTGGTCTCGTCAGACTGCAACATTCCGCTGAACAGCGTGTTTTCCCCGACGCTGACCCGCACCCAGGCCCGCTCTCGAGCCGTGATGCGCAACCGCGGCTCGGCCGCCGCCACGGTCGTGGTTCCTGTTGGAGTTTCAGAGGACGGTCGGGGAGCCAGCTCTCCCAAGACACTCAAGCCAACCGAGCCACCCGCCGTTTTCACATCGACATGCTGCCCATTCTCGAGGGAAGCCCGCCCGGGCGTCACGGTCTGGTCCTCTGAAACCTGCTCTGCTCCGGCGCGCTCGGGGACGGTCAAGGAAGCCTGGTCCGTCCTGGCGCGAACTTCGACGAAGTAAAAGATGATCAAGGCCCCGAGAAGAGCCACTGCGGAGGGTACCATGCTGGCGGACTTTGCACCTACGGCCCGGGCCTTTAATCGCGTGCCCAAGGATACCTTGGGTGTCTGCTGCGAACGGGAGCGCTGACCGGCAGACTTGAGCCGGTCCTCCACCAGCAGGCATTCCCGGACCGGTTTGTCCTCATCAATTCCCAAGTAGCGGGCGTAGCTTCGCACAAAGGACTGTCGAAATACGCCGGATGGCAGTCGGTCGAAGCGGTCGGCCTCCAGATAAGAGAGCAAACTGGTCCGGATCTTGGTTTCCCTGGCGATTTCCTCCAGGGTAATCCCTCTAAGTTCCCTCTCACGCTTAAGTTCGGCGCCCAATGACACGACGGGTCTCCCACAAGAAAAAAGGGCCAAAATAATACGCCTCCGCCCGGTGTCTGTCAAGAATTTGAGGAATTTGAGGAAGCAATTGAATTTGCACGGGCTCTGGGTTTAGAATCGCTGAGTCTCTGAAAGATCAAGTCCTTGAAGCCTGCGACCCAAAGGCTCTCCAAAACTGGGACTCTTCGACGGCGTCGATACTTTGATCGGAATCCCGGCCACACCGATGAACGCCTTAACCCGACTTCTGCCGGCGGCGTCCCTGCTCTGCGGACTGTCCCTTACTGCCCCCGCGGCCCAAGTACCCAAGGTGAGGACGCTCAGAATAGACGTTCGTATGGTCGAGGTCTATACCGCAGTCTTCGACCAGAGAGGCCGGTACGTTCCCGGGCTGGCGCCAGCCGACTTCGAAATCGAAGAGAACGGCCAGATCCAGTCCATCCAGGCCTTCGAGTCCCAAACCTCGGCCCTGACGATCGCGTTGCTGGTGGACACCACCGGAAGCATGCTGAAGCCGCTGCCTCACGTCAAGAACGCGGTGGCCGACCTGTTGACGGAAATCAAGCCCCAGGATCGCTTCGGTCTATTCGCCTTCAACAATCGGCTCCAGGTCCTGGTGCCGTTTACCAAGGACAGGCGCGCGGCCCTCCGAGCCCTGTTTCGAATGCGGGCCTCCGGAAGCACGGCTCTGTTCGATTCACTGGCCCAGTTGGCCCCTCATCTGGCCCGAGTGACCGGAAAGAAGGCCATCCTCCTCTTTACCGACGGTGAGGATACCAGCAGCGTCCTCTCCATGGAGGACTCGGTCAGAACCATCAAGCGGGTTGGAATTCCCATCTATACCGTTTTCCAGGGGCGGGCGCTCCAAAGCCAACTCCTGCTCGACCGGCTTACGGAGATTTCGGATGCGACCGGAGGCGTGGCTGTCAGGATCCGACGGACCGAAGAAATCGGCCGGGTCTTCACCGAGATCGTCCAGGATCTTCAGCACCTCTATTTGCTCGGTTACTATCCTCCCGCCGAGATCGGCTCCAGCAACGGAGGGTGGCGGAAGATCTCGGTGCGTGTCCCCCGGCACAAGGACTTCAGGGTGAGAGCCAAGGAAGGTTACCTGCCCTGACCCCCCTTAAGGTCGAATCGGGACCAAATTGCCGCTCGGGTTCCACCCGTTCCCCCGCAGCTACCGCGGTTGCCTTCGGTTGACCCGACACACCTTAAGTGATAGGTTCACCTTCACCAAGCTGACAGGAGAGTGCCGGCTATGGCAGGCGAAGCTCTAGGAATGATTGAAACCAAGGGGTTTATCGGCGCCGTCGAGGCGGCGGACGCCATGGTGAAAGCAGCCAACGTCATTCTGGTCGGAAAAGAATATATTGGAGCCGGCTTCGTGACGGTGTGCGTGCGCGGGGATGTCGGGGCGGTCAAGGCCGCTACCGATGCCGGGGCATCCGCGGCGCGGCGAGTCGGCGAACTGGTATCGGTGCACGTCATTCCCAGCCCCCACGCCGAAGCTGAAAAAAACATCCCCGGCACCGCCGGCAATTCCCGCTAAGCCATCCAGGCGGCGCGGGACCCAACCGATGGCGGACCCGAAGGATCAACCCGCATCTCTCACCGGGTCGCCGGCGACATCATGAAAGACCGGTGGTTTTCAGTGCCTTACCGGCCCTGTTTCGAGGGCGTGCGGGTACGGACACCGACCCGTCGGAAGCTCTTCTGACCGACATCTCTGACCCCACAGGCCATGGATCGAGATCTTGAGTCCATACAGCAGGCCCGGTCACTGCTCGACAAGGCATTCCAAGCCCAGTCCCGCCTGGCTCAATTCTCCCAGGACCAGGTCGATTCCGTGGTACGACAAATGGCCGAGGCAGGACTGGGAGCCGCGGAGAAGCTTGCCCGCATGGCCGTGGAGGAAACCGGCTTCGGCAATGTTGCCGACAAGATCCTCAAGAACAAGTTCGGCTCCGAGTTTGTGCACGAGGCCATCAAGGACCTCAGAACGGTTGGCATCATAAGAGAGGTCAAAAGGAAGGGAATCCTCGAGATCGCCTCGCCGGTGGGGGTCATTGCCGCGATTGTTCCGTCCACCAACCCGACTTCCACCACCATCAACAAGGCCTTGATTGCGCTCAAGGGCCGCAACACCATCGTTTTCAGCCCCCACCCCGCGGCTGCAGGCTGCATCCAGGAAGCCGGCAGAATCCTGTCGGAGGCCGCAACCGCGGCCGGTGCGCCCGAAGGAGCCATCGGGTGTCTGTCGCATTCCACCATCGAAGGCACCAGGGAGCTGATGAGCCACCGCAAGACCGCGCTGATCCTGGCGACAGGTGGACACGGTCTTGTCAAGGCGGCCTACAGCGTAGGAAAGCCTGCCTTTGGGGTGGGTCCCGGAAACGTTCCCGCCTACGTCGAATCCTCGGCTGACATCCCTCAAGCCATTCAGAACATTTTTGCCGGCAAATGCTTTGACAACGGCACGCTCTGTTCTTCAGAGCAGGCCATTGTCACCGATGCCGCCATAAGGGATCGGGTAATCGAAGAGATCAAGCACAACGGCGGCCACTTCCTGGACGAACAGGAGATTCAGGCGTTGGGCCAAGTGGTCGTCACGACCAAACGGACGGTGAACCCCAAGATCGTCGGCAAGCCGGCAGCAACCATTGCCGCCCTGGCCGGGATCCGGATTCCGGAAGGCACCCGGGTCCTGGTAGCCCCGCTCTCGGGCGTCGGTCGGGACTACCCCCTGTCCATGGAAAAGCTCTCTCCCATTCTGGCATTCTACGTGGAGAATAACTGGCAGGCGGCCTGTGATCGATGCATCGAGTTGATCAACTACGGCGGGTTGGGACACACCCTGGCGATCCACTCCAAAAACGACGAGATCATTCGGCAATTCGGCCTGCAGAAACCCGTCTTTCGCATCGTCGTCAATACTCAGGCGGCCCTGGGAGCCGTCGGCTACACCACCCAACTCTTTCCGAGCATGACGCTGGGATGCGGATCCCTTGGCGGCAACATCACCTCCGACAACATTTCCCCGCTTCACCTGATCAATATCAAACGAGTGGCCTACGGCCGCACCCACCAGCAGGGGAACGAATCCTCCCGAGCCACTTCGACTCCGCGTGAGACAGAGCCCCCGATCAATCGTGGAGAGGTCTCGGCCCTGGTGGATCGCCTGCTGGCGGGCCGCCGGCTGGAATTCCACTCACCGCCCGAACCGGCACCACCGCCGCCCCGGCCCACGCCCCCCAGGCCCACACCCCCCGAGGCAACCCTGGATCCACCGGAAACGGCCAGCTTCGTTTGTGAGGAGGATATTCGACAGGCGTTGAAGGAAGACCGCAAGATTCACGTCAACGAAAAGTCCATCATCACCCCGGCCGCGCGCGATCTCGGAAACCAGAAGGGTGTTCTGGTCTACCTGGCATAAAGGACAACTCATCTGCAGCAGTTTGCCTGCAACGTCAGACTGCCAACTTCCATCCCAGAAAGGTGGCCAACCTGTAGAGCTTTGACTGCCTGATCGCCGCCAGCTTCAAACGAGCCTGCCGCACCTCCGCATTCACCTGCCGCACCTCCGCATCCAACCGAAGCGCCCACTCCGTCCGATCCTCAAATTCGGACTGGAGCTTCAGTTGTGCTTGGTCCCTCGCCGTCAGTTGGCTGGACAATTCCTTTGCCCAACGAGTGCGATCCTCAAACTCGGATTGGAGATCCCCTAGAGCCTTGCCTTTTGCTTCCAGTCGGCGCGACAATTCCTCCGTCCATCGGCTGCGTTCCTCGAATTCAGTTTGAAGCTTGCCTAAAGCCCTTTCACTTACTTCCAATTGGCGGGACAAAGCCTCCACCCAACGGCTGCGCTCCTCAAATTCAGTTTGAAGCTTGCCTAGAGCCTTGTCTTTTGCTTCCAGTCGGCGCGACAATTCCTCCGCCCATCGGCTGCGTTCCTCGAATTCAGTTTGAAGCTTGCCTAAAGCCCTTTCACTTACTTCCAATTGGCGGGACAAAGCCTCCACCCAACGGCTGCGCTCCTCAAATTCAGTTTGAAGCTTGCCTAGAGCCTTGTCTTTTGCTTCCAGTCGGCGCGACAATTCCTCCGCCCATCGGCTGCGTTCCTCGAATTCAGTTTGAAGCTTGCCTAAAGCCCTTTCACTTACTTCCAATTGGCGGGACAAAGCCTCCACCCGACGGCTGCGCTCCTCAAATTCCGCGCGCAGCAGCGTCAGTCCGTCGTCCCTCGACTTGACTTGCCGGTTCAATTCCAGCGCCCAACCGGTACGCTCCTCGTACTCCCCCTGAAGCCGGGTCAGAGCGCTGTCCAGCTTGGCGACTTCCAATTCCAACCGCTCAATGTCTTGCTGGCGTTCCCTCAGAAGGTTGCCGCTACCGGGCAATAGACAATAGTTTCCCGCCGGGGGTTGATCGTTTCGACCATGGGTGCAAACACCCACAAGAAAGTTGGACGTGGCTTGCAAATCAACCATTTCCTCCTGTAGGAAGGCGGTCACCTCCTGGAAGAGAGTTGGATTGGCAATAATCAGACCCGCAATATGATTCTGGAAATAGATCTCCACGCAACTGAAAACCGACTTCAAGAAGGTATTGAACTCCTGGAAGTCGAACTCGCGGGTATGAAATGGATTCGTCTGGTTGCTCTCCTGGCTATAGAAGATTCGATTGGGTGTGGAAATGACCGTCAGCCCATTCGGTTTAAGCACACGGTTAACCTCGTGCAAATGGGCTAGTTGTCCATGCAGATGTTCGATCAGCTCAAAACTGACCACCACGTCGACGCTGTCGCTGGCCAGGGGTAAACCGCGGCTGTCGCCAACCAACATCTCAATATTGTCCCCGGCGTATTCTTCATTGGCGTAGCGAACAGCTTCTTCAGAAAGGTCAATGGCAACCACCGAACTTGCCTTTTCCGCCAGGATTTTCGAGCCATAGCCCACGCCGGAACCAATGTCCAAAACCACTTTGCCCTTTACCAGAAGTTGTGCGAACCTGTAGCGGCAAATGTGCTCGTTAAGCAGGTCGGCATTCACCTTTCCGGGTATGATTCTCTCGCCTGTAAACTCCATCTTTTCACCATTCGTCCAGATCACAACTCTTCAATCCTCATCCATTGCACCGCACACCCCAGAGTTCGATTATCGGAGGACACCCCGGCTGAACTAGGGTTCCAAATGGGATGCACCCGCATGCGAATCGTCGGCACTTTCCAGTCAAGTGCTTTGCCTGAAATGGAGAACGTGTAATTCCGGAATTGGTCTCGTACTCCGATCAATTCTAGAGTGTTCAGTTTCACGTCATTGATCCAAACCGTGAGGAATTGTCGGAATCGGGGATCCGGATTCGACTTGACCGCCCGGATTACAAGCCGATAGTCATTACCTGGATCCAGCGACACCGGCCAAACCAAGCTTGGGTCAACGCCCGACCAAGAATACCCGGCAGCCTCCGCCGGATAGAAATTAGTCCGTTCTATTTTCCGGCTCTCGGCACCGAACTCCACCTGATACGCACGGGCCCCACCTAACGGAACCGCCGATTGTAGCCTGATGCTATCCAGCATAAAACCCAGGTTGCGTGAATCCCCGCCAATTCCAAGGGCCGATGGGTTAAAGGTCTGCGATCGAAACTCCACCAGATTTCTCTGCCCTTGAGCTAACTGGGCACGGTTGATCAGGATGTTGTAGTCGCTGAATCCCGGGGACAACCGTAAGGGTCCCAAATCATGACCGTTCAGGCCGACTCTGATCGGAGATTCGGTTGCTGCACCGATGTCCGGGCGAGCCAGCCGTGCGATCAGAACCGCCGGGTAAGTGGCATCGATTTCGGGCATCTCTACCGAAGCATCCCCCCGGCTCCATCGGAAAGTATTGCCGCCTGCCCCAAGTTCCGGTTGATAAAACCCCTTGGACGCATAGCCGAAGCTGGAGTGTCGATTAAGGGCATGGTAGGGCAAGGAGCCCTCCTGTCCCCGAGGTTTGACCTCGTAGAGCTGAAGACTATAGTGCACTTCTTGCAATTTCTCCGGTAGGCGCTCATAGGTCCTTTCCACCAGTCGACTAGTGAAATGAAATCGCTCGTTGTGCTCGAAAATGTACTTGGAACTCTCCAGGGAGGTCCACTCGTCGCAGGAAATGAGGAAGACTCTCTTCTTTTCGGCCAGAAATTCCCCGACCACCCGCTCAAACGAGACAGGATCCGGCTTATTGTGGGCAAGAGAAAATACCGACTGCCCGAACAGGGTTCTCAGCGGACCGAGGAAAAACGGCTGAGCTCGGCCGTACTCGAATAGGATCACATCCGCTTCTGCCGTCCGGCTGGCCAGTAATGCCATCTGCGCCCAGCTCCCTCCGAGCTCCGCTTGGCGGAAAAAGGGCCAGGCCGCTACCGTTTGCGTGGCAATCATGGCCATTAGCAAGCCCACTCCGCAAACCCGAAGCAGTAATCGGCGAGAGGCGGAACGAGCCAATACCCACGGGTGAGTGAAACTGAATCGATGCAAGCGCTGGATCACCAGGCCCGCCAGGATGAGTAACGCCGGAATCGCGATCTCGGCGTAACGGCGGATGACCCAGTAGTTGTCGGGATAGGCGCGAGACTTGTAGCCGTAGAACAGCAGGAAGGCAGCCAGCAACAGCAAGAAGGGCAAGGGGCGAACCTGTCCTTTCAATACGATCTGCCGCAGTGCCAGGATAAACCCAAGACATCCCAGGCCAAGACCCAGGGGAGTGAGATACCAGCCCAGTCGAACCAGATTCAACTCATCGTAATAGGGAATGGTTCCCTGATGGGGGGGCGAAAGCGGCAGCAGGTCGGCACCCGAAGCCATCATGGGGCGGAGAAAATATCCATAGGCAAACGCGACAATCACCAATCCAGAGAGGCTCACAAAAGCAACCCGGCGTCGGATCGCGGGGTCTTCCAGCAAGCTGGATTTGGGAAACCATCGCTCCCAACAGATTCTAAAAAAGCCGATCAGTCGCTTGGAAGACCACGCCACGGCCATCGCCGACAAGGCTAGCGCAACCAGCCAACCCCATTGGCGTTCAAGGAAGGAAGGCACGCCCTGGTTGTGCAAAATGGCCAGCACATAGGGATAGGCAAAGAGGGCGATGTGGGCTAGGGAATAAGCGAGACCGATGGCCAAACCTGCCGCGACTTGTCGGACCGGCAAGCCGACCCGCCACTTGGGCACCAACCACACCAGAAACAGGAACAACGACACTGCCAGAATCGCCAGCACGGAGTCAATTCGTACCATCAGGCTCAATCCGAACACCAATCCCGACAGAAAGCCCAGACCACCCTGACGGCGGGAGAGGGTCAGGGTCAGCATCCAGACCCCGGCCAGCAGCAGGACCTGGGCCAAGGTCTCGCTGAAGGGGCTTCGCACCAACCATATCTGACCCAGGTTCAGGCAAAGTAAGGTGGAGGCCATCAACCCGATTGTCCTGGACCGAAAAATCTCAACGGCCAGTGCAACCAACAGCACGAGGCTCAGCAAACCCAGGATGACATTGAAACCGAACAGTCCGTCGAACCTCCAGAGTTTGAATGCCAGGGACAGCCAGAGCGGAAACAGGTGTAGATACTGCGGCAACATTTCCCCGGTCTCCGCATCCAGCAGCGAAAAACCCGGCACGGCTTCCAGGTAAAGCGCATTTTCAAGAAGGACCGGCAGGAACAGTTTCTGCCGGTCCTTATCAAAATCCTGGAAGTCTGGATCGATAAAACGCAAACCCTGCTCTTGAGCCAAACGTACCGCAATGTTGACATGTTCCCCGGGATCTCTTTGGCTGGCAATATATTCGGCAGTCTTTCCGAAGGTGAAAAAACCCAGCACCAGGACGCCTGCCAGCCACAGATCACTCCACCCGAGTCGCGGCCACTTCCTGATCGGCAGGCGCCACTGCAAATTCCCCGACCGCAACAGGAGGCCAAAACAAACCAGGCTGTAGACCGCCAGCAGCAGAAACAAGTAGCGAATTCGACCCACACCCAGTTGCGCGCTCAGAATGAGAAAACAGGAGGTCACGATCAATCCGCAGACAGTGCTGAGAAGCACGGGGCCAGTCAGGATCTTGAACAGGGTGACTCGAGTGCCGGACGTTGCACCGGAAATGGCGGGGTCGTGAAGCCGGCCAACCGCGAGCCTGTAGGTCAGCCAGCCGCTGACGCCAAACAGACCGGCGAATTGAAGCAGCAGCGAGTAGTCCTTCCAGCCGGGTACAAAATCCATGGGAGTTCCTGTTGCCGCCCTCGTGTTACCGGGATCGGTCAGCCAAATAGGGGATTGCGGTGCCAGTTCAGCGCGGTCGCAATGATGTCGTCCAGGCAGCCGTGTTTCGGGGTCCAGGAAAGAACCCTGGAGGCTTCGGAGGCATCTGCCACCAGGGTCGAAGGGTCTCCGGTCCGCCGCGGGCCTTCCTTGACAGGCACCACCCTGCCCGAAAGCCGTGCGACCGCCGCAACGATCTGTCTCACCGAGTGTCCCCGTCCCGTCCCCAAGTTCAGCGCAACATTCCTGCCGCCTTCCAACAGATAGCGCAGCGCCAACACGTGGGCCTCAGCCAGATCCGAAACGTGGACATAGTCCCGAACCGCCGTACCGTCGGGAGTTGCGTAGTCCGTCCCGAAAATCTCAAAACGGCTCCGATCCCCCAGGGCAGATGCTACGGCCAGAGGAATCACGTGAGTTTCGGGTCGATGGCTTTCGCCGATCTCGCCGTCCGGGTCGGCCCCGGCGGCATTGAAGTACCTCAGGCAGACGTAGCCGATGCCATAGGCCATGCCGAAGTCCCGCAGCATGTGCTCAACGACCAGCTTGCTCACCCCGTAGGGCGTGATCGGAACCTTGGCCTGAGTCTCCGGGATCGGAACCTTCCCGGATACTCCGTAAATGGCGCAACTGCTGGAAAAGACAATGGACCCTATGCCCCGATCCAGCATTCCCTTCAGAAGGTTCAGGCTTCCCACCAGGTTGTTGTGGTAGTACCTGGCGGGATCGGTCACCGACTCGCCAACGTCACACAGGTCTGCAAGGTGCATGACCCCGACGGGCCGGTGCTGCTCGATCACTGCTTTCAATCCAGCCTCATCGGTCAGATCAACCCTTTCGAGCGGTCCCCACTTCACGGCCGATGCATGTCCACGGGAGAGGCAGTCCACCGCTACCGGACTGAATCCCTCGGCTGCCAGCGACTTGCAGACATGACTGCCGACATAGCCGGCTCCACCGGTGACCAGAATGGTTTGCCCCAGGACCACGCGTTCCTTCCCACGAGGGCCAGATCAACAGCCCGCTTACGGAGCCGCTGCCCCTGATGGCCCCATTCCGGCTAATTCAATCAGAAAACGCCGATTGCCGCAATTGAGGGAGACGGCTCGCCAACCCGTTGCCTTGCTTGTGAGGACGTTCTACAATGCGCCTCGCGCCGATCGTTTGCCTCCTCGGATTTACACCGGCAGCGGGTTCAATGCTGCAGCGATGTTCAACAAGATTATATTCCTTCCCTTGCGGCCCCTCCGGCATCCCGGCTTCGCGCCATGACATCTGCCACCACGCTTTCTGTCATTGTTCCCGTTTACAATGAACAGTCTCTGGTCCAGGACAGTCTCTCCCGTTTGCGGGTCTTGGAAGACAGCCCGCTCCTGAGTTCGATCCGGGTGATCGTGGTGGACGACGGTTCCCGGGATCAAACCCCGATGGTTCTGCAACAGTTTCAGCAATCTCTGGATGGAGAGGACTGGGGAGAAAAATTTATCTGGAAGTTTGTCCGCCACCCAAAGAATTACGGCAAGGGGAGCGCCCTGAGAACAGGGTTGACCCTTGCAGACAGCGACCTCACCGTCTGCCAGGATGCTGACCTCGAATACCATCCTCAAGATCTTCTCGGCATGGTTCCCTGTTTCCTGAAGGGAAACGTGGATGCCGTCTTCGGGTCGCGGTTCCACCGTTCAGTGCCACGTCCCAGGGGACTTTCCCCGCATCGGATGGTCAACGGTTTGCTCACCGCGTTTTCCAACCTGGTCAGCCGACTGAACCTCTCCGATATGGAAACCTGCTACAAGATGGTTCGCACCGACCTTCTCAAGAGCATCCCGCTGGAGAGCACCGATTTCCGGATCGAACCCGAGCTCACCATCAAATTGGCCAAACGAGGGGCCCGCCTGCTGGAAGTCCCCATCGGATATTCGGGCAGGACCTATCAAGAGGGGAAAAAGATCGGTTGGACGGATGGCCTCAAAGCCATGCTGGCGATTTTCAAGTTTGCCCTATCGAACCGAATCGACCGCAAAGCCGACCTGTAGGCCCGGGTTTCAGTCTGCAGGCTTCTCGGCCTACTCGACCTTGGTAAAAACGATGGCTCCCCGGTGAAGCTTCGCAAAGTTCTCTATCTGCTCTCCGGACTGCAAGACGCCGCCCGGCAGGAGATAGAGTGTCTGATGGCTCAGATAGACATCGTCGAGGCCTTCGCCCAGCGGATCTGCAGTGCTTGGCGTGGGAACCCGGCGGTAGGCGATCAGGACTCTGGTGCCAGGGGGGACATCCGCGAATCGCTCGATCCTATGTCCAGACAGAATCTTGCCACCGGGATAGAGGTAGTAGGTGAATGAGGAGTTGTGAAGGACGTTGGCGATCTTCCAGGGCGACATGCCCTCGCCGACAACAGGAAGCAACACCTCCGCCCGGTCGGCGCTGACCACCTTGTCCTCGTCCACTCCCAACTCGACCAGGGTGCCTGAAGGAATGTCGGACCAGTCCTGGATTTCGTGACCGCGCAGCGAGCGACCGTCCGGGAAACGATAGAGCGTCGTGGCCGCCTTGTATTGGCGCCCGGCGATTTTCCAGGCCGTCCGGCGGGCCGTGATGGTGTTCTTTCTTGAGGGATCAGCCGGCGCCGGTTTCAAGGTGCCGTTGATTCGGCCTTTTTCAGCCTTCCGGGCTGCTGTCTCCAAGCTGTCCTTGTCCTCCCCTTTTTCATCTTTTCGGGCTGGCAGCGCCGAGCTACCGTTGTCCTCCCGCTTTACATTTTTCCGGGACGGCCTCGCCGGCGCCTTCGGTGGCGACTTCTGAGCCACTTGGACCGGATCGGGAACAGGGCCGACTCTTCCGGCGACCACATCCGGGTCGCGGGAGTAGGCATCGGTCAAGCCAGCCCGTCTACGGTCAAAGTTATCGGCGCCCGGATCTCTCTTCCTGCCGCGTAGCTTCTTCCTGTGGAACCGATTCGGTTTGGAATAAGCGATCCGGTAGTGTTCCAGGACATCCCGGTCTTTCACCCGATACCGTTTTTGCAGGATTCTCAGCAATTCCTTCAAAGACCGGTACTGCCGGTCCGTAAAGGGCACGTTATGGTATCCCTCCAGCTCGATCCCGATCGAGTGGTCGCTGAGCCCATTCAGCCCGTTCCACATGCTCACGCCGGCGTGGTTCGCCCGGTACTTGGGATCCAGGATCCGGTAGACGGTGCCGTTCTTGGCGATGAGGTAGTGGGCGTGCCCACCCCTGCTGACGTACCGACGTCGTCGCACCTTGCCGCGGGACAGGGTTCTCAAGGAACTGGGCAGACTGCCTTCGGTGGAGTGAATGATGATATGGCGGGTACTCTTGCGCGAGCGCTTGGCGAAGCGGGGATTCAGCTTTTTCTGATAGTCAATGATCTTGAGCGCCGCCAGATCGGTGGCGGAAAACCCAAGCAGCGCCGTGGTCAGGGCAACGATGAACAATCGACTCATGGATGCGGGATCTCGAGTTCCACCTCTATCAGGAGTGGGGCGAAGTGATCCCCCCCCTACAACTTGTGGCTATATTCTCCCCAATCCGTCTGGAAGGCAAGCGAATTCGAGGCACCCGGCGGCTGCCGACAAACTTCGGCCACTGGGTAAGCCCGCAATTATCTCCGGGGCACTGATGGGACTTTATGGCTTAAGGAAGGAGTGCGGCTTGCCCGGTGGGAAAACCGGGCAAGCCGCTTCTTCGACCGGAGTCAGATGTCGAAGTACAAGGCAAACTCGTGGGGATGGGGCCGCAGTCGCATGGCGTCGACCTCATGGGTTCGCTTGTAGTCGATCCAGGTTTCGATCACATCCTTGGTGAAGACGTCTCCCTTGAGAAGGAAGTCATGGTCGTCTTCCAGCGCATCGAGAACATCCTCCAGGCTGCCGGGAGTCGACTTCACGTTGGCGGCTTCTGCCGGGCCCAGGTCATAGAGGTCCTTGTCAATGGGGTCGGGAGGAGTAATCTTGTTCTGGACCCCGTCCAGGCCTGCCATCAACAGGGCTGCAAAGGCCAGGTACCCGTTGCAGGAGGGATCCGGGAAACGGGTCTCCACCCGCTTGGCTTTCTCGCTACGGGAATAGGCGGGGATTCTGACCGCGGCGCTGCGGTTGCGCTGGGAATAAATGAGGTTGATGGGCGCCTCATATCCCGGAACCAGGCGACGGTAGGAATTGGTGGTCGGCGCGCAGAAACCCAGCAGGGCGGGCGTATGCTTGAGAATTCCTCCGATGTAGTAGATGGCCGTCTTGCTCAGGTCCGCGTAACCGCCGGGCTCGTAAAAGACATTCTTCCCCGCCTTCCATAGACTGGTGTGGATGTGCATGCCCGACCCGTTGTCCTGAAAGATCGGCTTGGGCATCAAGGTAACGGTCTTTCCATGCCGGCGCCCCACGTTCTTGATGATGTATTTGTACTTCAGAAACTTGTCCGCCATGCTGGTCAGGGTGTCGAACCGCATGTCGATTTCGCACTGTCCTGCCGTGCCCACCTCGTGGTGGTGAACCTCCACCTGCACCCCGACTTCTTCCAGCAACAGAACCATTTCGCTGCGAATGTCCTGAAGGCTGTCCATGGGAGGAACGGGGAAGTAGCCCTCCTTGTAGCGGGGCTTGTAGCCCAGGTTGGGGTTCTCCTCTTTTCCGGAATTCCAGAATCCCTCCTTGGAATCCAAGTAGTAGTAGCCGTAGTTATAGGACTGATCGAAACGAATATCGTCCAGAACGAAAAACTCCGGCTCGGGACCAAAGTAGGCGGTGTCGCCGATCCCCGTCGATTGCAGGTAATTTTCAGCCTTTTGGGCTATGTGGCGCGGGTCTCTGGTATAGGACTGGAGCGTTATCGGATCCTTGACATTGCAGATGATGTTGAGGGTCGGGACAGAGGTGAAGGGATCCTTGAATGCCGTGGAGGCGTCCGGGATGAGGATCATGTCGCTCTCCTGGATCTCCTGGAATCCACGGATGCTCGATCCGTCAAATCCCACGCCCTCCTCGAACATCTCCTCCTCGACCTCCTTGGATGAGATTGAAAAGTGCTGCCACAGGCCGGGCAAGTCCACAAAACGCAGGTCAACCATCTTGATGCCTTCGTCGTCGACGAACTTCAAGAGCTCTCTAGGGTTCATCATTTACTCCTTAGCGTTCAGGGGTGAAACGTCGTTGGTTGAACTTTCGGCTGGGGGAGTGGGTGGTGCTGCGGAAGAACACTACGCGACGCTGCGTAGGCCCCAATGAACCTTCATCATGCGGCTTTGCATGAGCCCGAAAAAACAGAAATCTTAAGCAGAAACGGCCGGGTTGTCAAGAGGCAATGCACCGGCGCGTTCAGACCGAGAAGGTCGCTTTGACATGCTCCGACTTGGTCCGGATCTTGTCGGCCAAAGCCCGCTTGTGCCCGGCCAGGCGGTCGGCCAGCGCGGCATCGGAAGTAGCCAGGATCTGAGCGGCGAAGATAGCCGCATTGACCGCACCGGACTTTCCCACACCCATGGTGCCGACCGGTACGCCTCCCGGCATCTGAACCGTGGCCAGCAGGGCATCGAAGCCGGCCAGCGGGCTGCTGTCCACCGGCACCCCTATCACCGGAAGAACCGTTTCGGCGGCGGTGACTCCCGCCAGGTGAGCAGCCCCTCCCGCGCCGGCGATAATGCACTTCAGACCCCTTTCTGCGGCGGTTCGGGCATACTCCGAAGCCCTGTCCGGAGAACGATGGGCGGAGCAGATATCGATCTCGAATGGAATGCCGAACTCCTTGAGTTGCCTGGCAGCTTCTCCCATGATGTTCAGGTCCGAGTCACTACCCATGATGATGCCGACGACCGGTTCCATAATGACACCCTCCAAGTTTGATCCAGGTTTGATTTGTCAACAACAGTGCGTCCACTCACAGGTCCAGGGCCTGACTGCAGGCTGCCGCCAACACCCCACTAATTCAACCCCTGCCTCCCGATATCGGTCCGAAAATGCAAGGGTTCGAACCGCACCCTATCGAGGGCGCGGTAGACCCGGGCAATCGCGGAAGGGAGATCCCTGTCCTTGGCAGTGACTCCCAGGACGCGTCCTCCGGCGGTTACCAGCTGTCCGTCCTGCAACCGCGTGCCGGCGTGGAACACCGTGACTTGCCCCACGGCCTCGGCCTCGCCAACCCCTCGAATCGGCTTGCCGGTCGGGTATTTTCCGGGGTAACCGCCCGAGGCCATCACCACGCAGACACTGGAGGCTGAATCCCACCGCAACCGCACCTCATTCAGGTTCCGTCCCTGGATGGCCTGCAGCACCTCCACCAGATCGTTCTCCAGTCGAAACAGAACCGGCTGAGCCTCGGGATCGCCCAAGCGGACATTGTACTCCAGCACCTTGATGCCGTCGGGCGTCAGCATCAGGCCGACATAGAGAATCCCCCGGAAGGGGGTTCCCTCGGCCGCCATGCCCCGGATGGTCGGCCCGACAATGGCTTGAACGACCTCTCTCTGCTCCTCTGAGGAGAGGATTCCATCGGCCGAATAGGCCCCCATGCCGCCGGTGTTCGGACCGCGATCCTGGTCGAATGCCCTCTTGTGGTCCTGGGAAGGGACCATGGGCAGGAAATGCTCCCCATCGGAGAAAACCAGGAAAGAGGCTTCGCGGCCCTTCAGACACTCCTCCAGCAGGACTCTCTCCCCGGCCTCGCCAAAGAGGCGCTGGAGCATCATCCTCTCCACCACCGATTCCGCCTGTTGCCGATCCTCGGCAATGACCACACCCTTCCCCGCCGCCAGGCCGTCTGCCTTGATGACCAGCGGAAAGCCGAGTTCGGCCCGGCGAATGGATTCCATGGCATCCTCAAGAGAATCGCAGACCACGCAGGCCGCGGTCGGTACCTGGTGCCGCTTCATGAAATCCTTGGCGAAAATCTTGCTCCCCTCCAGACGGGCGGCGGCGGAGCCGGGTCCGATGATGGAGAGCCCCTGGGACTGGAAGCGATCCACGATGCCCAGGACCAGGGGCTGTTCCGGGCCGACAACGGTAAGATCGATGGAGCGATCGAGAGCGAATCGGGTCAACCCCGGCAGGTTGTCCGCCGCCAAGGGTACGTTTTCGGCAATGGAAGCCGTCCCACCATTTCCTGGTGCGCAGAAGATCTTGTCAACCCGGGGCGAACGACTGATTTTCCAGGCAAGCGCATGCTCGCGCCCACCCGAACCAATGATGAGTACTTTCATCTTGTTTCAGACAAGTCCCGCCCCCGCCCTAGTGTGCGGATCATGCATAGAGTGAAACAATCGGAAATCGACCATCCCTTCGCGAACTTGATACCCCGTCGCGGCCAACCTCAGCGCCTTCGTGTCCCTTCGTCGTTCTTCGTGCCCCTTCGTGGATTTCTTTTTTCTTTTGTCTTTTGTCGGTTGTTTCAGGCAGGTCATTGTGACGGATGCAGGGGCAGAACCTCGTTGAGAGCGCCCGAGCGGTAACCCTCAAGATCGAGAGTAATGAACTTGAAGCCCAGGGCCTTGAACTCCTTGGTCAACAGGGCAGCCATCCCCACGTCCAGGGCCCGGGGCAACTCTTCCGGGGCGAACTCCAACCGGACCAGGGCTTCGTGATACCGTACCCGAAAAACCCTGAACCCGAAGTGTCGCAGGATCTCTTCGCCGCGCTCCACCAGCGACAGCTTCTCCGGGGTAATCGAAGTGCCGTAGGGAAACCGGGAGGAGAGACAGGGCAATGCGGGCTTGTTCCAGGTCGGCAGGCCAGCCCGCCTGGACAGCTCCCGGATCTCGACCTTGTTCATTTCGGCGTCCGAGAGAGGACTGCAGACCAGGTATTCCTCGGCGGCGCGCCGTCCCGGCCGAAAATCGCCGCGGTCGTCCCGGTTGGTTCCGTCGACCACCGCCCGGAAGCCTCTTTGGCGGGCCATCGCCTGCAGCTTGGAAAACAGCTCGCTCTTGCAGAAATAACAGCGATCCGGCGAGTTCTCCCGGTATCGGGAATCCTCCACTTCGTCGGTGAAGATCTCGAGGTGGCGAAGATTAAAGCGAGAGGCGAACTGGGTCGTTTCCTTCCTTTGATAGGCGGGATAGGAAGGGCTGACGGCAGTCACGCAGAGCGCCTCGTCACCCAGAACCCGATTGGCCATGTAGGCCAGGTAGGCGCTGTCCACCCCTCCGCTGAAGCCCACCACCACTGACTCCAGCCCCCTCAGAATCTCCTCGAGTCGCCGTTCCTTGGCGGTCACCTCGGGGCTGGTCAAGACCTCGGCTGTTCCCATGATTGGCTCGGTCACCGGCCACCCATGCGGGAAGGCCGGTATTCGGCGATTCGGCTACAGAAGTCGTAAAACGGATTCTAGCACGTCGATTGACCGCCTGTACTCGGCAATCTCGACGTGCTCCCGCGGCGTATGGTCCAGGCTGGAATCGCCGGGACCATAGGCCACCATGGGGCACTTCCAGAACGGCGCCACCACGTTCATGTCGGCGGTCCCCGTCTTCAGCTTGAACTTCGGGCGACCCTCAAAACCGCGGATCGATCTGAGGAACGACCTGACCAGCGGGTTTGACTTGTCCCGCCTCACCGCGGCCTCCCGTCCCGAATAAGAGACTTCGGCCGGTTGGGCCGTCCGCAGGAGAAAATCTTCCAGGGATTGCAGAGAAAAACCCACGGGGATGCGGAACCCCAGTCTCAAGTCGACGGTTTCATGGATGCCGTCGCTGCTGGAGTTGAAGGAGCGCAGCGATGCCTGCAGACTGCCGAAGAGCGATGTCCCCGCATTGAACCCGTCACACCAGCGCCTGACCCCGGACCAGTAGTCAACCGCCAGCTCACAGGCCGGTCGCTCCCGTCCGGCCGTGTGACTGAGCGGGACCTGCAGCCGATAGTCCACCAGCAGTCGGCCCTTGTACCCCAGGGTCACCGCGTTCCAGCCGCTGGGTTCGCCGATCACGCAAAAGTCGGGTGGATCCAGGTCCGATAGCGCTTGCCGCGCACCCCGAGAGGTGGCCGACTCTTCCTCCACGGCGCCCACGATCACGATCTTTTTCCCCTGGCCGTCGAGTTCCCCCAGCAAGCGACGAGTCGACGCGATGAAGCAGGCCATCGGACCCTTGGCGTCCACCGAGCCCCTTCCATAGATTCGGCCGTTTTCGATCTTGACGGGAAGATCCCCCGCTACCGTATCGATATGGCCCAGCAGCACAATGGTCCTGGGCCCGTCCCCGGCGATTCCAATGGCGTTGCTCACCCCATCCAGGTAGGAGCGAAACCCCATGGAGGTCATGGTGTCGACCAGAAAGCCGGCCAGGCGGGATTCCTGACCGGACGGACTGGGGATCCTCAACATCTGCTGCAATAACTGCAGTTCCGGATCGGCCATGTCTTTTCTAGTGGTTCGTCTTTAATGACGATTGGGTGTTTTGCTCTCGAATGATCCGCACGGCAGGACGGGGGCGACACTCTCCACTCTCCACTCTCCACTCTCCACTCTCCCCTTGCCGGAAACACCCCTGTTTCACCGTGAATGATCCGCCTCGTCGCATGCGGAGCGGCTAGCCCGACAACTACTTCAAAACCTCAGCCGTCAGTTCAACCACTCGATCCAGGTCCTCCTCGTCAATGACCAGGGGAGGCAAAAAGCGAATCACCGTCGGGCCGGCGGCCAGTGCCAGCACTCCTCGTTCCATGAGCTTGAGGATGTACGGCCCGCTCTTCTCCTTGAGTTCAATTCCAACCATCAATCCCAGTCCTCTCACCTCGCGAATTCGAGGGGAAGCAATGGATCTCAATCGCCGCATGAAATGGGTTCCGAGCCTGTGGGCCCGCTGCGGCAGCTGGAATTCCTCCAAATAGCGCATGGCCGCGTTGGCGGCGGCACAGGCCAGTGGATTCCCTCCAAAGGTGGAGCTGTGGGCCAGCTTGAAGAGGCGGGAGGCCACCTCCTGGCTCATTCCGGTGGCTCCGACGGGAAGCCCCCCGCCCATGGACTTGGCCAGGCAGAACAGATCGGGGAACAGATCGAAGTACTCGGAGGCGAACATGCGGCCGGTTCGTCCGAATCCTGTCTGCACTTCGTCGACGATCAACATGGCCCCGGTTTCGTTGCAGCGATCCTGCACATCCAGCAGGAAATCCAAAGTGCCCGGCCGAACGCCCCCCTCTCCCTGGACGACCTCCACCAGGAACGCCGCCGTACGTTGGCTGACGGCGTCGCAGGCTCGTTGCCGGTGGTTGAAGGGAACGTGGGTGAACCCCGGGACCAGGGGCTCGAATGGGACTCGATAGTCCTTGCTCCAGGTGGCGCTCAGGGCCCCGAAGGTCTTGCCGTGAAACCCGCGCATGGCGGCCACGATCTCCTGGCGTCCGGTCGCCAGCCGGGCAAATTTCAAGGCGACCTCTACGGCCTCCGAGCCGGAGTTGCACAAAAAGAACCGTTGGATGCTGCTGGGCGTGAGCCGCTCCAGATTCTCCAGAAGCCGCGCCCTCTCCCGGTGATAAAAGAGCTCGCCGCACACCAGCAGCTTCTCGGTTTGATCCCGAATGGCCTGGTTCACATAGGGATTTGCGTGGCCCAGGTTGGCCGCCCCCTGTCCGCCCACGCAATCGATGAACTCCTTGCCCTCCGCGTCCCACAGTCGAGCTCCCTGTCCCCGAACCAATTCCAGGTTGCGCTTGTAGTAGGTGCCCGCCCCCAGTTGTTCTTCCAGATGTTTGGTAGCATCTCTTACGGAATCGGTCATTTCAACGGACCTCCTCTAAAACAAAGCCTCTTACCGGGGGGTCTTCAACGCCTTCGCTTCCTCGAAATGACGGACGGCGCTTTCGAACTTGTCGCGGCAACCGGGATTGCAGAACCCCACGACTTGGCCGTCGTATTCGGTGAGGGAATCGGCCTGCACCGGCTTGCCGGACCAGGGACAGGTCTCATTGATGCAATCGAAAATGTCGAGCGCGCCCATGGTGCTTCCTTTGAGAAATGGGAATTAAATCTGCGGTGTCGCCACCAGAGCCCTCTGAAAGAATTCCTCGATCCGGTCCATGACTTCCCTCTCGCTCCGGGATTCATAGATGGCCTTGCGGAGAGCGGCGCCGCGGGGAATGGCGTGGGTAAACCAGGAAGCAAACTGCTTCATTTTTCCAATGGCTCCCGGCGTTTCCTCTTCGAACAGCAGTGAAAAGTAGCGCTTGATCAGATCGTATTTGTGGCCGATGTCCGGGAGGGTCGCCGGCATCCCGCATTCGGTCTCGCCGATCTGACGGAAGATCCAGGGGTTGGTCAAGGCTCCCCGTCCAACCATGACTCCATCGCATCCGGTCTCTTTCCGCATCCGCATGGCGTCAGCCGCTGTGACGATGTCCCCGTTGCCGATGACGGGAATCTTGAGGTGGGCCTTCAGGCGGGCGATGATACGCCAGTCGGCCTTTCCCGAAAATCCCTGGACGCGGGTTCGCGGGTGCAGGGTGATGGCCTCGACACCCAGGTCCTGGGCCATTTGACCCACCTCCAGAGCCACGATCTCCGACTCGCTCCAACCGGAGCGGATCTTGATGGTGAAAGGAATCCTCGCCGCCGACCGTATCTCCTTGAGGATTCTCTCCAGCAGCCTGGGCTCCCGCAGCAGGGCCGATCCCCCGCAAGCCTTCACGACCTTCTTGGCCGGGCAGCCCAGGTTCAGATCGATGGCGTCGAAGCCCAGGTCCTCCACCATGCGGGTGGCTTCCGCCAGTCGGCCGGGATCCGATCCAAACAGCTGGGCGGTGACCGGACGCTCCTCCTCGTGGTAGAACAGCATCCTCCTGCTCTTCACCGAGTTCCGTGTAAGACCCTCGGCGCTGGTAAACTCGGTCATCACCAGGCCACAACCGCCCAAGCGCTTGATGAGGCGGCGAAAAACGCTGTCGGTCAAGCCGGCCATGGGTGAGAGGAAGGTTGCCGGGCTCACCGCGATATTTCGAATGTTCAGGATCGAGGCCTGTTCGGCAAGTATCATCGGCGGAGTCGCGCAGAAGCGCAATCAACTGTTTTCCGGGAAGCAGGGTCTTTTTCGGCCAAAGCACTCGGCGGGCCTATTGCGCCATTTTACACTGTGCAACTCCCCAATTTCTCGCCGGCTTGACGGATACATCGCGAAAAACAGTAAACGCGAACACAGGCCGGCGCCATGGTTCACCGGGCCGGCCCCGTTCCGGAGCACCTGCCCAACCGGAGCCGGTGCTTCCACAGGAACTTGAGCAGGCTGAGCAAGTGATGCCGCTTGGCGCCCAACCTCCATCCCTTGGCGCTGTCCCTGCGATGGCCGTGCACCATGCGGGCGGCCGGATTGTAGAGGACCGTCCAGCCCCGCCCCCACATGCGCTTGCACAGGTCCACATCCTCGAAATAGAGAAAGAAACGCTCGTCCAGGAGAGCATTCGATTCCGTGGCTTCCCTCCGCACCAACATGGCGGCTCCCAGCCCCCAGTCCACCGCAGACAGGCTCCGGTGGTCCCAGTCGGCCATCAAATGGCGCTGCAGCCTGGAATGATTCCTCCAGAGACGCTGAAAAGGGGCGCGCCGCAGCAGCAGAGTGGCAAGGGTGTAAAAACGCCGGCAGGAGTGCTGCAGGCTGCCGTCCGGACTGTCGAGCCTCGGCAACACCACACCCGCATCGGGGTGCTGCTCCAGGGTATGCGCCAGGATCTCCACCGCTCCGGCCTCGACGCGCACGTCGGGATTCAAGAGCAGCAGAAACGGCCCCCGGGCTAGACGATACCCCTGATTGACGGCAGCGGCAAATCCAAGGTTGGACCGGTTCTGAATCACATGCGTCCGAGGCAATTCCAGGGCTGAGATGGGAGACAGATCTTCAGGGCGGTCGTTGTTGATCACGAAGATCTCGTAGTCCAGCTGCCCTGCATTCCGGACCACGCTACCAAGACAGGAAGCGAGTTCCCGCCCGGACCGGTAGTTGACGATAACGATCGACACCCGGCTCATCTAGTGTCCTGTCTCAGGAGTTCGAGACAGCTCTGCATAGTGCTGCTCGTAGTCGACGGCAAAGCGGGGAGAACTGTATTCGCCCTCCACCCTGGCCCGGGCATTGTCCCCCAATTGGCGGCGCTTGAGGGGGTCTCTCAGCAGTTCCAGGGTGTAGTGGCGGAACTCGGCAGTGGAATCGGCAACCATCAGTTCCCGATCATGTTGGAAACCATATCCGTCCAGGCAGAGCCGGGTCGCCACCACGGCTTTGCCCATGGCCATGGCCTCCAGAAGCTTGCCCCGAAGTCCGGCTCCGCTGACGATGGGAGCGATGAATACGGCGTGGCTGGAGAGCAGGGGGCGCAAGTCCTCCACTCTTTCCACAAAATCGACCCGGCCCTTCCGGCTGTGTGCCAGGAGATGGGCAGGCGCCGATCGTCCGACGACGGTAAGAGTGGCATTGGGGGCGCCTTCCAGAATCCCCGGCCAGATTTCCCGGAAGAAATAGGACATTCCCTGCACGTTGGGCGGGTGCTTGAAGAAACCCACGAAAATCAGGCTCTCCGGACGCTCCGGGACATCCGGCCTGACCCGAAAGAAGTCCACGTCCACGCCGCTTCGGGCCAGGCAGGGGCGAGCCACCTTCAGCTGCCGGCTCAGGTAGTCCCGGTCGACGGTCGAAAGGGCGACCACTGACCGGACTCTGCGGCAAAGCCGTCGTTCATAGACCCGCATCAGCCGCCATTTGAGGAAGGTCGAAATCTTCTGACCCCAGGTTGCGGCCCTACGGAAGAGGCGCTCGTAGACCAGGCTCAGAACTTCGTGGTGGGTGAGCAGGCTGGGATAGCGACGAAGGTCGGGGATGAAATTCAAGGTATGCAGGTACTCACACTGCACCAGATCGTAGTCTCCGGTTCTCAACTGGTTGCGCACCTCTCTGCGCATCATCAGGCAAGCATGAACCACTGCCAGCAGCTTCGAGAATAGAAAGGCGCTCTTGAGCTCCCGGTGGTAGGGGTAGAGCGTGATGGTTCGAACCTCCTTGCAATACTGCTTCAAACGATCGACATGAGATTGATCCTGACTGGTTTCGATAAAGGAGAGCAGCGTGATCTCATTACGTGCCGACAGTTCCTTGAGCAGGTTCACCAGAATCCAGGAGCCATCCACACCCAACCGGGGAAGCCGTTTGGAGACCACCAGGATCTTGCGGGAATCTGCCGACCGGTCCCCGTTGGAGAGATACCGGTGCCGGTAAAAGAACCAATGGTGGATGGCGGCAATAGCCTCCTGATCCGACAGACGTCTTGGCGGCGGGCTGGCCAAACGGTTCCAGACCACCTGCGGGACCTTGAACAGCGCACCGGCAAAGGCTCTCAGGATGCCGAGACGGCCGCGGCTGAAATCGAGCAGGAATCGGAAGGGCAACTTCAGCAGGTGGCTTAAGAACAGTCCGACCGACGTCACATTGTTCCAGAACAGCACAAACAGATTCCGGGCGATCAGGTAGTCGATCCTGGAATTTCCCATCTCGATGGCGTTGGTGCTGCGATGCTTGTGGACCACTCGGCTGGCCGGGCAGAAAAGCACGCGGTATCCGGACTTCCAGGCTCGATAGGACAGGTCGGCGTCTTCCACGTAGGCGGGATTGTAAATTTCGCTGAAACCGCCCAGTTCGAGGAACTTTTGCCTGTCGTAAGCGCTGGAGCCGCCATGGGCATAAAAGGCCGGAACGTAATGTCGCGTCTCGTCGGCCGCGGCGGGCTGGCTGTGTCCGACGTGCATGCACCCGAACATTATCATCCCAAACGTCTTGCCTGTTTCCAGGCGGGTCTGTCCGGATTCATAGTTGAAAATCTGCGACGTGACCGCAAACACGTCGGGCCGTTCAAACCCCTGGAGCAGGGGAGCCAGAAATCCGGGTTGGACAATCACGTCGTTATTCAGCAGGACGACGACCTCGTTGCGGGCGCACTTTACCCCGATGTTGTTGGCTCGACTGAAGCGATAGTTCTTTTTCAGCTCTATCAGCCGAATGTTACGGTAGTGCGTGCGCACGTAATCCTGTGTGCCGTCGGTGCTTCCATTGTCCACCAGAATGATTTCGTGGTCACCGCCGTCACGGCGGACCGCTTCGACCAGCGCGTCCAGAGCCTCCTTGAGAATCTCGCGCTTGTTCCAGGTCAAGACGATCAGGGAGGCCCGGCGGCGACCCGAACCCGGGCTCTCGGCGCCAGTCGCCGGTCGCCGGTGCGGGTCGACCAGGTTCTGATAGATATGCTCGACTTGGCGAACCATCAGCGACTTGTCGAACCGGCGATGCACCAGGTCGCGCCCGTTTGCCCCCATTCTTCGACGCGCCCCGGGGTCCCGAACCAGTCGGACCACGGCCGAAGCCACCGCCTGCGAGTCGGCGGGAGGGATCAGCAACCCCGTGTGCTCGTCCGCCACCGCCTCCGGGGTTCCGCTGACCGACGTAGCCACCACCGGCAATCCCACAGCCATGGCCTCGAGTATGGAAAGCGGGAGACCCTCATAGAGCGACGTGAGCAGAAAGATGTCCAGAGCGGAGAGAATCTCGGGGATGTCCTCCCGAGCGCCGGCGAAGGTGACATAGGGCTCCAGCCCCAGGCGGCGTACTCGATCGGCGAGCCTGGCCTGAGTCGGACCTTCCCCGATGAACAGAAAACGAGTTTGAGGACAGGACTTCAATATGGTCGGGATCGCGTCCACCGTATACTGGTGGCCCTTCTGAAAGTTGAAGCGCGCCACCGTGCCGACCAGCGTCTGTTCCGGACCGATTCCAAGGCTCTGGCGAATGGCTCTTCTGCCCGTCTCGGAAAAGGCAAATTTATTCACATCGATCCCGTTGAGGATCAACTTCAGCCGGTAGGAATGCACCCGGTAATCCTGAATCAGTAGCTGCTTGTTGGCCTGAGACACGGGAATGGTGTAGTCCAGGCAGAAGGTCATGACTCGCTTGACGAGCTTCTTGGTACGCACGCCGGCGCGTTTCCCGATGGCCAACTGAAGGTCGAGGTGCTCAGTCGCCAACCTCCAGGGCACCCGGCTGAAATAAGCCGCCAGAATTGGAACGAAGCAGCTAAAGGTATTGTTCAGGTTGAAGTGAACGATGGTGGGCTGCTGCCGCCGGAAGTAGCGATAGCATTCCAGAAAGACCTTGAGGGGCGACCGGTTGGCGCTGTCCACCTCATCGACGCAGATGCCTCGCTCATCAAAAAACCGCGCCAGTGGAGCCATCTGAGGGAGGGGAGAAAGCGCCACCCGAAACTGGTATTCCTGTTGGGGAATTTCCGGAACGAGCAGCTTGAGGTAGGCTTCGGCGCCACCCAGGAAGACGGCGTCGCAGAAGTAAACCACCTTGTAGGGTGTCTCCATGGACCGCCACCGGACTTGCCGGAAACAAACGAAAAAAGACAAAAAAGATTTATCCACGAAGGGGCACTAAGGCGCTGAGGTTAACCGCGACGGGGTGCCAAGGTCGCGAAGGGATGGTCGATTCCCTTCTTTTCTCGGCGCCAATCCCCGGGAATTATACAGCACTGTAGAAAAGGGCAACAACTTGGATATACTCCGTTGGGACTAGCCGCCGGGACAATGTCCCTGGCGGCGGGAGCTGATTCCCCACGGCCGCAAATCGACGCCTGCCGGAGGGCCGGCGTTCGCTTGTACGACTGACGAACCTTCAATCAGCTTCGGACTCTTCCATCCCATTCCGGCAATTCCATGGCCGAAGTTCACCCGGTGTCCGCCAAGACCATGCAGGGCGCCTCGCTCATGCTTCTGCGTATGGCGGCCATGTATCCTATCCTTTTCCTGGGTGAAGTCTGGCTGGCGCGGCTGCTGGATCCCCAGGATTTCGGCATCGTCGCCATGGGCAGCTTCGTCACCGTGACCCTGGCCGCGGTCCTCGAGGTGGGTCTGGTGGCTGCCCTCATACAGCGGCCCGAGCCGCCCTCCCGGGATGAATTCCGGACATTCTTCTCCTTGCAGCTCCTGGTGATCTCCGCCCTGGTCCTGGGCCTGTTCCTGGGGGCTCCCCGGCTGCTGGGCTGGCTCGGCCTCGATTCGGGCGCCCGCTGGATACTGCTTGCCCTGTTGCCATGTCCCTGGATCAGCGGTCTGGGAGCCATGTCCTGCGTTCGTCTGGACAGGAACCTGCGCTACGGCGTGTTCGCCAGAATGGACGTGCTGAGAGTGCTTACCTATGTCGGTATTGCCCTGCCCCTGGCATTTTGGGGGTGGGGCGTCTGGAGCCTGGTGGTCGCGATTGTTGCCGGCACGGCAGTGCGAAGCGCGGTGGCCTTTCAGGCTGCCCCATGGCCGATTGGAATTCGCCTGCGGTTTTCGGGAATGGGGAACACTTTACGGTCCGGCGCCCTTTTTCAGGCCTCGACGCTCACCTCCCTCTTTCGCGACCATATTCCGGTGTTGCTGGCCGGTCCCCGATTCGGTCCGCAGGCAGTCGGTTATCTGAATTGGGCCAAGAACATGACGTTCTACAGCAGCCAAGCTGTTACCCAGGCGGTATCCCGAGTTACCTTTCCCTCCGTGTCGCGTATCCAGCAGGACCCGCAGGCGGTCCGAGGGATGGTCCAGACCACTCTCAAGTATGTCAACCTCTTGACCTTCCCCTGCATTCTGATCTTTGCAGCCTTGATCCCCGAGTTCGTGCAAGTGGTTTTTACCTCCAAATGGGCTCCGGCCATTCCGGCCTTTTACTATTATTCGATCCGAATGCTTGGATCCAACATCAGCACTCTTTATATTGCGGTGTTGAACGGTCTGGGAAGGGTTGAGATCTCCCTGCGGATCCTGACCTGGTGGACGGTTCTGGACTGGGTCCTGGCTTTGGCGCTCTGTTCCTGGTTCGGATTCACAGGGGTAGCCATGGCTTATGCCATCAGCGTGATTCCCATTGCAGCCTGGCTGGTAATCCAACTGAACAAGCTGGTGGAGGTGGACTTTCTGCGGAGTTTCGTCTTCCCGTTGGCCGTCAGCAGTGTGGCGGCCACCGCTGTCTGGCTGGCAAAGAGCGGCAGCCAGGCCTCCTGGCTGACCCTTTCCGGATGGATCGCCGGCGGGCTGGTCTTCTATATCCTGTTGTTGCTGCTGAGCGCAGGGCGATCTCTGCTCAGCGACATTCGACTGTTTCTGACAACCCTGGCCCGGGGGGGAAGTCGGGATTACGATTCGCGGCACGAACCGGTCGGGACCTGATTCGACTGCCGGTTAGTCCAAACAGACACGTTCAAACGATTCCATGCATAGAGTCCTTCAAGTTTCCCTGTGGCTTACCCGATGGAGCGAGCGGTGGATGCCCAGCGCATTCTCAATCGCCGCCGGACTCACCCTGATCGTGTTCCTGGCAGGCTGGCTCGCAGGAGAAGCCTCCTTGCTGGACTGCATCCGGTACTGGGGGGATGGATTCTGGGTCCTGCTCGAGTTTGGCATGCAGATGTGCCTGATGCTGGTGGCCGGCTATCTGCTGGCCTCATCCCCCCTGGTGGGACGCCTGTTGAACCTGCTGACGTCGCAATTTCAGACTCCCCGGAATGCCATCGCCGGCCTGGCGCTGCTCTCCATGTCCTTGAGCTGGATCAACTGGGCGCTGGGAATCGTGGGTGGAGCCGTGCTGGCTCGCCTGTTCGCCCGGAAGATCCCCCAGCTCGACCTGCGTCTGATCGTTGCCGTGGCCTACCTGGGCCTGGGGTGCACCTGGCACGCGGGCCTTTCGGCCTCGGCA
The DNA here is from genome assembly GCA_965207735.1 of Candidatus Versatilivorator sp. Taxonomy (GTDB): domain Bacteria; phylum Acidobacteriota; class Terriglobia; order Versatilivoradales; family Versatilivoraceae; genus Versatilivorator. The sequence goes on from OZ242296.1 coordinate 1,180,159, forward strand.
CCACTGCTTGTCGCGACTCCGGGACATTTCCTGGAGGATGAGATCGGGTTGATTCCCACCCACTTGACGATCTTTCACCCCTTCAACCTGCTCTTGACCGTGGTTGTCCTGATCAGCCTCACATTCCTGGTCTGGCAATTGGCCCGCTGGACACCGCTCTCCCCGTCGCAAGCCCACGCCCAGCGAGCCCGCCTGGGGGGCGACCAATCCCCCAAGGCGGCCGTGGCCGGAAGCGGCAGGCGGCTTTCCCTGGCATCCATACTGGACCGGGGCTATTGGCTCAACGGGTTGCTGGGTGCCTGCGGCCTAGCCTGGGTGGTGACGACCTGGTTGGACAACCAGCTCCAGGTAACCTTCAACAGCATCAATTTCCTGCTGCTGTTCCTCGGAATTGCGCTGCATCCCAACCCCGACTCGGTCAGCCGCTCGGCCAAGGAGGCGGTCTCCTTCGTTCACGGGATCATTCTGCAGTTTCCCTTCTATGCGGGCATGTTCGGCATCATGAAAGGCACCGGGCTCTCGGCGGTCCTGGGGAAGACCTTTGTCTCGATTGCCTCAGCCAGGACACTGCCTCTGCTGGTCTACTGGTACTCGGGCATCGTGAACTACTTTGTGCCTTCCGGGGGGTCCAAGTGGGCCATAGAGGCACCCTACCTGGTGGCGGCTGCCGAGAACCTGGGCGTTCCCATCCACCAGGTGGTTCTGGCCTATGCCTGGGGAGACATGGCCACCAACCTGCTTCACCCCTTCTGGGCACTACCTCTCATTACCGCGACCGGTCTGGAGTTTCGGGAGATCCTGGGGTACGGCATCGTCATTTTTTGCTCCTACGTCAGCCTGGTGAGCCTTGCCATCTGGTTTTTCCTCTAAGCCGGTGTTCCATGGCGGGAACATTAAACCGCATCGCTCACCAAGTCGCTGGATTTACAATGAAAGGCCATTTATTTTCAGCAACTTGTTGCATGCCTTGCGGTGACACACGGTGCTGGGCGCGCCCTGCGAAAAATACGGGTTAACCGGTGGGGACCGAAAACTCCATTAACAACTCCGAAACCGACGGCTCGGTGTCCCGGCGCTATCCCTCTGCTCCCGTCTGCGCCGTCGGCGCCCTGATCTATCGAGGAAGCCGGATACTGCTGGCGCGGCGAGGGAAGGCCCCTTCCCTGGGGAAATGGTCGGTCCCCGGTGGACGTTTGCGCCTCGGAGAGACCCTGGAAGCTGCCGTCGTCCGGGAAACCCGGGAGGAAACCTGCCTGGTGGTCCGTCCATTGAAAATCGGCAAGGTGGTGGAACATCTCCTGAGGGATGAGCAGGGGGACATCGAGTACCACTACGTGATTGTCGACTATGTCTGCCGGATCGTTGACGGCTCGCCGCAGCCTGCCAGCGATGTCAGCGAAGTGCGGTTCGTGGAGATTTCCGAGCTATCCCAATGGGACATGACCGAAGGCACGGCTCAAGTCATTCAAGAGGTTTTTGAACGCACCATCCGGACGGATGAAACCTCGAATCCCCTAAACTCCTGGTGAGCAATGCGGGTTAAGCGTCGGGGATGCTTGGAGAAGGAAACGCTTCAGCGGCTTCTTGGCGGGTCGCCTGACGAACGAACTCAATCCAGATGGGAAGGGCTGCCCTGCCTCCCGTCTCCCCTCTGCCCAGCGACCGCTTCTGATCGAAACCCACCCAGACTCCACAAGTGAGGCTGGGGGTGAGACCAATGAACCAGGCGTCGGTGTAGTCGTTGGTTGTCCCCGTCTTGCCCGCGACCGCCCGGTTGAGGGCGCGCGCCCGACGGGCCGTTCCCTCTGAAACCACGCTCTGCAGGAGGGCCACCATGGTTCTGGCGGTCTCCGGGGAAACTACGTCGCTCACCTCCGCCAGTTGCTCCTCTTGGGTTGCCCCCTCGTAATCGGTTACTTTCCGCAGGTAACGGGGTGTCACCCGAACCCCATCGTTTCCGAAGGCGCTGTAAGCCGAAGTCATTTCGAGCAGTGTCACCTCGGCGGCGCCAAGCGCCACCGGCAAATAGGGAACCAGAGCTGGACTGGTGATGCCGAATCGCCGGGCGGTCCGGAGCACCTTTTCAATACCGAATCGGTTCGCCAACCTGACTGCCGGGACATTGCGGGAGCGGGCGAATGCCCGTCTCAAAGGTATCGGGCCTTCAAACTTTCCATCGTAATTGCGGGGACTCCAAGGTGCGCCGCTATCGGGAAAGCTGATAGGAGCATCCTCAATCAGATCCTCCGGCGTCATGCCCTCTTCCAAGGCGAGCGTGTAGACAAAGGGCTTGAAGGCGGAACCGGGTTGGCGGTAGGCCTGAGTGGCACGATTGAACTTGCTCTGCCCAAAATCACGTCCGCCCACCATGGCCTTGATTTCTCCACTGGCGTTGTCAATGGCCACGAGCGCTCCCTGCACCCTCGGCCTGACATTGGTTTCCACGCCTCTCCAGCCGTGCCTCCGATCATAGGCCTCCAAGCCATCTGCCAGTGCCTGAACGGCGGCCGCCTGCATTTCCAGGTTCAGGCTGGTATAGGCTCTCAAGCCTCTCTGGCTGACGGTCTGGAACCCGTAGGTTTCCGCCAGGTATTTTCGAACCTCCTCGGCGAAATAGGGAGCCAGCTCGCTTTCCCGGGAGGCAATGCGCAGCCCCAGCGGCTCCCGGCTGGCCGCCTCCGCCTTTTCCCGGGCGATCTTCCCCTCGGCCACCATTCGCCGCAGCACGTAGTTGCGGCGGACGGTCACCCTTTCCTCCATTTGCATGGGAGACCCCAGGTGGGCGATTGCCGGAAGCGCGGCCAGCACCGCAATCCGATCCAGACTCAAGTCCTTCAGCCTCTTGCTGAAATAGAATCGAGCCGCCGCCTCGAATCCGAAGGTGCGGTGCCCCAGGGGCACCTGATTACTGTAGAGCGTGAGAATCTGCGCCTTGGTGTAGAAGCGTTCAATTTGAATGGAAAAGAGAAACTCCTGAAACTTTCGCTTGAAGCTCTTTTCGGCGGTCAGGAAACAGAGCCGACTCAACTGCTGGGTGATTGTGCTGGTGCCCCGGATCCTCCCACCTCCCATGGCCGCCTTGACCACGGCTCGAGCAACTCCGGCCACATCCACTCCCCAGTGCCACTCGAAGTTCTTGTCCTCGGTAGCGATGAGGGCATCGCGAAGCAGTTCCGGGATTTCCTCGTAGCTGACGACCACGCGGCGCTCCAGTGCAAAGGACCCGATGGTCCTTCCATCGTCCGAATAGAGTTCGGTGATGACGTTGGGACGGTAGTCCTGGAGCTCCTGGACTCGTGGCAGATCGCTCTTGTAAACGATCAGCAACCCGCTGAGCGCGCCGATTGCAATCGACATCAACAACATGAAGGCGAAGATCAGTCGGCCAAAAACACGACGGTCTCGGAAACGGAAGGAAAAGGAGGCTGGAAGCGGCATTGGAATTTGGAAATTCCGCGCAGGACAATGCCAGAAGATAACAGACCCTGGCGTCTTGTCTCAGAAATAAGATTACCATCTCCGATGGAGGTTCCGCAGAGAAAGGCTCGGTTGGTCATTGATGGAACATGGACGCCGGATGTTATGGCCGGCAACTAATGGTTATTTGACAGACACACGCTCAGATATTATATAGTTTCCCGCTTGCGCAATCTGTCTGGAAAGTGCACTAAGTTACTGATTTTACAAATTGTCGTTGAGGAGGAATTGAGGATATGAGCAAGATCATCGGTATCGATCTGGGTACGACCAATTCAGTCGTGGCCGTGATGGAAGCGGGCGAGCCCACAGTCATCACCAGCCCCGAAGGAAGTCGAACCACGCCTTCAACCGTGGCTTTCGCCAAGGGAGGAGAACGGTTGGTAGGACAGGTCGCCAAGAGGCAAGCGGTAACCAACCCGGAGAATACGATTTATTCCATCAAGCGATTCATGGGCCGCAAGTACGCGGAAGTGAACGAGGAGATGAAGATCGTCCCTTACAAGGTAACGCGCGCTACCAATAGCGACGTCCGGGTTTCGATCATGGGCAAGGAGCACAGCCCGCCCGAAATCTCTTCCATGATTCTGAACAAGATGAAGACCGCTGCCGACGAGTACCTGGGACAGAAGGTCACCAAGGCCGTGGTCACCGTTCCCGCCTACTTCAACGACTCCCAGCGTCAGGCCACCAAGGATGCGGGGAAAATCGCCGGTCTGGAGGTTCTGAGAATCGTCAACGAGCCCACCGCGGCCGCTCTGGCCTACGGTCTGGACAAAAAGAAAGACGAGACCATCGCCGTCTACGATTTCGGGGGCGGCACCTTCGACATCTCCATCCTGGAAGTGGGCGAAGGCGTGGTGGAGGTCAAGTCCACCAACGGAGACACCCATCTGGGTGGAGACAACATCGACCAGAGGATTATCGACTGGATTGTCGATGAATTCATCAAGGATCAGGGAATCGATCTCTCCAAGGACAAGATGGCCTTGCAGCGGCTCAAGGAAGCTGCCGAAAAAGCAAAAATGGAGCTCTCGACCACTCTGGAATCCGAAATCAACCTGCCCTTTGTGACGGCCGACGCCTCAGGACCCAAGCACCTGAACATGAAGCTCACCCGCGCCAAGTTCGAAGGCCTGGTGGAAGACATCCTGCAACGCACCGTCGAGCCCTGCAAGCTGGCCATCAGGGACGCCGGCGTCAACCCCGAGGACATCAACGAAGTGGTTCTGGTCGGCGGCTCGACTCGCATTCCTCGCGTCCAGCAGATCGTGAAGGAGCTCTTCAGGAAAGATCCCCACAAAGGGGTGAATCCGGACGAGGTGGTCGCCATCGGTGCCGCCGTTCAGGCCGGAGTGCTGGGTGGAGATGTCAAGGATCTGCTGCTGCTGGACGTGACACCGCTCTCCCTCGGAATCGAAACGCTGGGAGCGGTGTTCACCAAGCTGATCGAGCGCAACACCACCATCCCCACGCGCAAGAGCGAGATCTTTTCGACGGCCGCCGACAATCAGACCTCGGTGGAAGTCCATGTGCTGCAGGGAGAACGGAGCATGGCCAAGGGCAACCGCACGCTGGGCAAGTTCCATTTGGTGGGGATTCCTTCGGCGCCCCGGGGCGTACCCCAAATCGAGGTCACCTTCGACATTGACGCCAACGGCATCGTGAATGTCTCCGCCAAGGACCTGGGCACCAACAAGGAGCAGAAGATTACCATCACCGCTTCCAGCGGCTTGTCCAAGGATGAAATTGAAAATATGACCCGCGAAGCCGAAGTCCACTCCGAAGAGGACGCCAAGTACAAGGAGGAGGTGGAGGCCAGAAACAGGGCCGACAACCTTGTCTACAACACCGAAAAGCTGCTGAAGGAGAATCGCGACAAGGTCCCGGAGTCGGACGCCACCACCATTGAAACAGCCCTGGAGAATTGCCGGAAGGCCATCGATGAAGGGGGTGCCGAGCGCATCAACTCAGCAGTCGAGGAATTGACTCAAGCCACCCACAAGTTGGCTGACGTCCTCTACAAGCAGGCGGCGCCCCAGTCCGATTCCCCGCCCTCGACACCTGGTGAGGCTTCCGACGACACTGCCGCGGAGGGAGAGGTCATCGATGCCGAGGTTGAAGAGAGCGACGAAAAGAAAGAGAGCGACGAAAAGAAGAAGTAAGACCTGCTGCCGGAAAATGTCGGACCACATCCCCGGACAGACATCCCCGTCCGCTGCCGACGTGCCTGACGGGGTTGGCGGCAAACACCCTTAACCGTTGCATCTGAGGTGGCGGACAAAGCCACTTCCACCCCCCTGGAGACCGGTAATGAACCGACAGGATTTCTACAAGACTCTAGGGGTTGCTCGGGGAGCCTCGCTCAACGACATCAGAAAGTCCTACCGCAAACTGGCTCGAAAATACCACCCCGACGTCAACCCCGGAGACCGGGCGGCCGAGGAGCGCTTCAAAAAGATTTCCGAGGCCTACGAAGTTCTGAGCGATCCCAAGAAGCGGGAAGTTTATGACGCTTACGGGACCTATTCAGAAAATTTTCGGCCCCGGCCGGGTGACGGCAGAGGATTCGATTTCTCCGGGTTCGACTTCTCTGAACTGGGAGGGTCGGGTTTCTCCGATTTCTTTTCCCGGATGTTTCACGGTGGACCCGAGCCCCCGCGGCCCCAGGGGCGCGACCTCGAATACCAGATTTCAATGAGCTTCGATGACGCCCTGAAAGGCCTTCGAACTCAGATCGCATACGATCGGATGGAGGCCTGTCAAAGCTGCCGGGGAAGTGGCCAGGCATCGACCGAGCGGGCAGGAAACTGCCCCCTGTGTCGCGGAACCGGCAAGTTGGCGCAGATGAGAGGACGCGCCCGGGTGCTGACCGATTGTCATCGGTGTGGAGGCACGGGCCGCATCAACCGGCAATGCCCTTCCTGCAGCGGTCATGGGCGTATCAGCACCCCCACCAGATTGGAGGCCAGGATTCCAGCCGGTGTGCAGAACGGCTCCCGCATCCGGTTTGCAGGAAAGGGAGAGGCAGGCCTGGGAGGTGCTCCGCCGGGAGACCTCTACGTCGTGGCCAAGGTGACTCCTCACCCTTTCTTTGAGAGGAAGGGAGACAATATTTATTGCCAAGTTCCGGTGACGGTCACTGAGGCGGCATTGGGCGCCAAGATTCAGGTCCCCACCATAGACGGCCGCTCGCTGTTGAAGATTCCCCCCGGAACGCAGGGCGGGCAAAAGTTCAGGCTGCGTGGAAAAGGAGCCCCGTCATTAAGAGCAGCCCGGCGGGGAGACCAGTTCGTCGAGGTGAGGGTGGTGGTTCCCAGGATCGCGGATGAACGCAGCAAGGAAATTCTGCGGGAGCTGGCGCAACTCAATCCGGCCGATCCCCGCGCGGGTCTGGCTCGGTAGCCTTGGCGGAAACAGGACACTCGATGAAGAAACATCGCAAGACGGTTTATACTATCAGCAACGTTGCCGCCGCCTACGACATTCATCCGCAGACGCTGCGACTCTATGAGAAGCATGGCCTGCTGAAGCCCTCGCGTTCCCGGGGAAATACCAGGCTCTACACCGAGCGGGATCTGCAGAGATTGGAGTTGATCTTGAACTTGACCCGCGAACTGGGAGTCAACCTGGCCGGGGTTGAGATCATCCTCAACATGCGCGCCAAAATGGAAAGGATGCAGCAAGAGGTCAGGGAATTCATGCAGGTCATCGGGTCTGAATTGGCTGAGCACTCCTCGCGTTTCGACTCCAAGTCGGACAATGCCCTGGCGCGCACGGCCCCATCCAAAATCATTCGCCTGCACAGGAGATAGCCCAGTGGAAGCCGTGGCCGAATGCCCCGAATGCGGTGGCAGCGGTTGGAAGAGAGTGGATCTGACCGACAGGCAGGGGGTGGCGCGTTGCTCCTGCCGCGAGCAGAGCCGGTTGCAGCAGCTGTTTGAGAATGCCCGCATCCCGCCCCGCTACCAGGGATGCCTGTTTGAAAACTTCGACCCCTTAAACCCCAATCTGAGCAAGGCCAAGACGATGGCCTCTCGCTTCGTCGAAGAGTATCCTGTGGTGGACTGCGGCTTGCTCATTCTGGGCAACTGTGGCGTGGGAAAGACTCATCTGGCCGTGTCGATTATCCGCGCTCTGATCCTTCGATACGGAACCTGGTGCGTGTTCTACGATTTTAGGGATTTGCTCAAGCAGATCCAGAGCTCCTTCAATCCGGTGGTGCAGACCACCGAATGGCAAATTCTCGAGCCTGTGCTTCAATCCGACGTCCTGCTTCTGGATGACCTGGGGGCTGAACGCCCCACCGACTGGGTGAGGGACACTTTCTCCTACATCATCAACCACCGCTACAACCAGAAGCGCACCACCATCATCACCTCGAACTTCCGGGATGGAGAACCCAATCTGCAGGTACTCAGTGACGGGAGCAGAGTGTCCGGCGAGGAAACGCTGTCGGAACGCATCGGAGATCGCCTGCGTTCCCGTCTCTACGAGATGTGCAAAGTGATCAGGATTTCGGGAGAGGATTATCGAATCGAGGTGAAACAAGCCCAGTACTAGCGATATCAGCATCAACGTAGTTCCGGTATGTTGACCCGAAACCACTACATTAATGATGCGAATGGCGACCATGATGCGCACGATAAAGGTTGTTATCGGACAGTCACGCTGCCGCTTGCGATAAGACCCTTACGTAAACTCTTCGTCCCAGTGGTCACCAATCTCCTCTCCCAGGACGTGCCTCACCTACACGACCACGCCAAGACCACTCAGATCTAAACCCGCTGACGCCAGCTCGTTACCCTCAATATCGTGGCGAAAATTTCCGTGTGAGCAGGGTGCGCTGTAAAGTTGACGGGGACCCTATAATTTCTACTCGATTTCAAAGGGAAACGATCACAGGATAAGAAATGATCCGATCGAGGCGTGTCAGACTGCTCATCGCCGTCGCGATTTTCGCGCTATCCCAGTGGCGCGCTCTGGTAAGGGCAAACGAAGGCTGCTCGGACTTCTACGCTACCTTGCGTAGCGCGACTGGCGATGGGCTGGTCGAATCGGTGCGCAGAGGCGACCTCGGATGCCTCAACCAACTTAGACACGTTTCGGATCCGCCGTTGCAAATTGCCGTATCCCGGGAGTCGAACCTGATAACCGTAGCCAACAGCATCCCCGACGCAATGGCAGACTACACCGGATCGGAAAACGACGGGGTTCAACAGCTGTTGATCTACTTGCAGGCGGCCGAGTGGATTCACTTCTATTGTCTAGACCGCAGTTGCGATGGTGCGGAATGGAACAGTGCAGAAACCTATTCCATGGAGGCTGGATCGCCTGTGCATAGGGCAGTCAAAGCCGCCATCGATTCCATTGTTGAGCACCCGCTGTTCCGCCATGCCAGCAGCCAGCATGCCGATACCCTGCATGAGGTTGGACACACCATCATCAACTACGAGATGAGTGGGCTGTACTTGAGCCTCGTCGAGAATTGGCTCAACGATTGGGATGACAACTACGCCGCCAATCCCATCTTCCACGATCAGATGCGTGAGATGTTGGATATTGTCTCTTTCGGGCATGTACGCCCTCCCTTCGGTGATTTTTTCGGCGAATACCGCGGCCTTGTCCATGCGTTTCGGGATTTCCTGTTTGCGGAACGGTGGTTGGGAACCTCCTCGCAATGGATCATGGAACGATCCGCTATGGAATTAGTGCGCTATTTCTGGCACAAGAACACGACGAACTACGACTACGCGTTGCCCATCGTTCTATCCGCCCTCACCACTTACCGGAACCGGCCCGTGGCCAAAGAAATTCTTCTGCGCTTGGTCGGCGAGATTTACGTTAACGATGGCGACAAGTGCGAGCGATACGACCTATGCGATTGGTGGGCTGGTGAGGGCTTCAACGCCAACTTCCGCGCCGCGGTTTTCGACGACACGATGGTTTGTCCCCTCAACGCCTGCTCCGGAGACACCATCACCATGCATGCCCAGGACATGGAAGCGGACAAGCTCGCGACGGCCTGCCAGCGGATGTATGAAGAGGGACAAGCCTTTCAAGCTTTGTTCGACACCCAGTGCACCCCGGTGCCCGGCGACCTCAAAAACCATGTGGACGTGTATGTGTTCAACGACCCGGACGATTGCTGGCAACTGCAATGGCCGTCATTCGAATCGGAGTATACGTGCAGCGGCATCCATTTCGAACACGATCCGTCCGATCCGGACACATCGGTTCAGCTGGTCGTGACGGAATTCACGCCCAACGAAGAGGCTCCTGATCGCGAACTGCCTATTGTGAACTTCGAGCACGAGTACGCTCACCATCTGGACGCTCGCTTCAACCTTCATGGCCCCTACTTGGTGGACTACGATAGCGCCCATTGGTGGATAGAGGGCTTCGCAGAATACCTTTCTGCCGAAGTGTCTCCCTATATCGACGTGCCCAGATGCGAATCACCATTCTCGTTGACGGAGACGCTCCTGCATTCCTATTCCATCCCCACCACTTACCCGCAGCGGCATCTCGCCGTCCGCTTTTTGATGGAGCATCACCGTAACTTCATTGACACACTGCTCGAGTACACGCGTCAAGGCGAGTATGCGGCTTACACCGCGCACTTGGCCGCTGAGGCGCCGAAGCTCGAAGACGAGTGGCGAGCCTGGCTGGCTGGCTGTCAAGCAGGTGGTGATTTCCGTGTCTACCCCTATTGTTACAGTGTGCCGATGTTCTATGACTGGGGATACATCACCAGAGTCGTCCTGGGCTCCTTGGACCATGCCGACAACGATAACCTTGGCCATCGGTTCTATGAGGAGACAGTGAGTGTCCAAGCGGGCTCCAGGACTGAGCTTCGTGTCACTGTGAGGCACCATCCCCCCGTTCCGAATGAACCCAACTATGTTGAAGCGTGGATCGACTGGAATGGGGACGGGCGTTTCGATGGACGGACTGAACAGGTCATGGATAGGGAATTTCGGTTGACGCACCTCGATCCCGTCACACTATCGGTACCCGTGACAGCACCGTCAGACGCCCACATCGGCAGGGTTCGCCTGCGCGTCCGTGTGCAGCGCAAGCTGGACAGCGGCTACCAAGGAGTCTGTGAGAACTACGAGAGCGGTGAAACAGAAGATTACACCATCACTGTGACAGCCGGTCCGAACGGCGGCGGGGGGGGACAGCAACCGACACCGGCGGGTGACGTGTTCGTCCCGGTCCTGCTGACCTCAGCCGGGCGTAACAGTTCCTTCTTCACTTCGGAGCTAACCCTTACGAACAGGGGATCAGAGGAGGCAACTCTCCACTTCAGCTACACGGCCGATGCGGGTGGCGGAAGCGGAACCGCCGCCGACACCCTGGCTCCGGGTCAGCAGCGCATCCAACCCGATGCCATCGGCTACCTCTCAGGCCTCGGCATCCCCATTCCCGGCTCCGGAAACCGCATCGGAACCCTGCGCGTTGAAGTCTCGGGTTCTTCGGAGGTGAGCCTGACCACCCGAACCACCACCGAGGTTCCCGACGGCCGGGCCGGCCTGTCCTATCCCGCCATCGCCCGGGAGGAGGGCTTCCAGGAAGCGGTCTACCTGTGCGGGCTGCGCCAGAACAGTCAGGACCGCTCCAACGTCGCCTTCCAGCACATGGGCTCTCCCGATGAGAGCCCCATCACCCTGAGGACCACCGTCTATTCCGGGGAGCCGGACGACACCAGCCCCCGGGTGGTGGGAGAGGTCAAGCTGCAGCCGGGGAGCTTTCACCAGTACTCGGGACTGCTGGCAAGGCTGGGCCGGCCGGCCCAGGGCTACGTCAAGGTGGAAAAGGTCCAGGGAGAGGCGCCTTTCTACGCCTACGGGGTCATCAACGACAATTTCAACTCGGACGGCTCCTTCGTCTTTCCCCTCACCGCATCCTCCCTGGTGGCCACCAGCGGACAGACCCTGCCGGTCATCATCGAAACCGGCAACTTCCAGAGCGAGCTGACCGTCACCAACTTTTCGGCCACGGACAAGACCGTCGACTTCAGCTTGGTGGCCGAGGCGGTCGACAGGGGCGACGACACGGCCACCTTCAGCCTGACTTTAAAGGCGGGGGAACAGACCATCCTGCCCGACATTGTGGAGGAACTGCGCCGGCGGGAGGTGGAGGGGATCGGTGGTGCCGACCGGGCCTATGTGGGAGCGCTGTTCGCCACGGCGGCCAAGGGGGACATGAGCGGGATCGTGATCGGAGCCCGGACGGGATCTCCGGACGGAAGAGGGGGGCAGTATAGCCTCTTCTACAACGGGGTGCCCTATGGCGGAGCGTCTGTGGAGAGCGCCTGGATCTACGGCCTACAGCAGAACGCGGAGAACCGCAGCAACCTGGCCCTGGTCAACACGGGTGAAATCGACGACAGCTCCATCACCCTCGAGATCATCATTTACGACGGCAGTGGGGAGTCCGAGCCGAGAACAAAAAGCGTGACGCTCGGTCCCCGTCGTTGGAAGCAGGAAAATGGGATTCTCGGCAATATCAGACAAGGATACGTCCAGGTAAGGAAAACCTCAGGCAACAATCCGTTTGTGACCTATGGCGTGATCAATGACGGCGGCAGGCCAGGAGAACGGAGCGGGGACGGCGCCTTCCTGCCAGCCCAGGAGTAGCTGTTCGCCCCACGGATAGGGGAGTTCCTCGACCGGCAAGCCGGCTGTCTTCGGGTGCGGTTGTGACCATAAATAGAGTAACATAAAGGACATTATGTAACTCTATCTGGAGAAGGCCGAAATTATGCCTGAGCAAGGCTCAGGGGAAAGTTCCACCAGGTCTCTGCTCACCACAACGCTGAGGAATACCTCGACGGCTACCTCGAGGCCGCCGGCGAAAAGGGCACCCCCCTGTGGCGCTCCATCACTAAGGGCGGCGCCGTCACTTCCAACCGCATGAACCGGGTCGATGTCTTCCGGGGAGTAACAGGGGACGTTGTTGAGTTGCGGGAATTACTTGGACCGGCGATTCCGTAGTTTCGTGTCAGTGATAGGGGGATGATTCATGCCCTAAAGATCCGGTGCAGTTGGCCCGAGCTCAACCTGGAGCTAGAGGAACGCTAAGGCCCACGTTGGTCTCTTGGCTAACGGCTCCCTCTGACGGTAGAACATCGGTCCGACTCACAACCCCTCCCAGTCCTGAAAACGCGACCGTTAGCGGACTTCCGTCATTGGAAAGAAAGTGAGTTTGGCAGATCACTTCCTCCGGACAGTACTGATTTCTGATTGTTGATTGGGAGGGATAACAACCGCTTTGCACCCACATCCGCAATTAAGAATCTACAATGTCAGGGTTGTTTCCACTCAAGAGCTCCGGGAACGCAGCATGCTCAGAACCGGCGTGACCACTCCCGGGGCCAGCGTTCAATGACCACCTTCTTTTCGGTATAGAACTCCACCGCATCACGACCCTGGCCGTGCAGGACTCCCAGAAAACTGTCCTTCCAACCGCTGAATGGGAAGTAGGCCATGGGAGCAGCCACTCCGATATTGACCCCCACGTTCCCCACTGGCACCTCGTAACGGAATTTTCGGGCGGCGGCTCCGCTGCCGGTAAATATGGAGGCGGCGTTCCCGTAAGGGTTGCCGGCCACCACGTCAATGGCCTCTTGGACGCTGTCCACATGGATGAGGCTGAGCACTGGTCCGAAGATCTCGGTGCGCGATGTCTCGCTCTCGGGCGGCACCCCGTCCAGAATGGTTGGCGACACGAAAAACCCCCGTTCATAGTCGGGAATGCTGGGATTGCGACCGTCCAGCAGCAGCTCGGCGCCCTCGGAGGCTCCCCGGCCGATGGCGGCCTCAATGCGCTGCTGGCTTTCCCGACTCACTACCGGGCCCATCTCAATCCCCTCGTCGAGGCCATTGCCAACCTTGATGGACCGGGCCATATCGGACACGGAGCGGGTAAAGGGCTCGCGGGCTTCCCCCACGGTCACGGCCGCGGAGACGGCCAGGCATCGCTGTCCGGCGCACCCGAAGGCACTGTCGCTGACGATCTGGGTGGTGGTCGGCATATCGGCATCCGGCAGGATGACCACGTGGTTCTTGGCCCCTCCCTGACACTGCACCCTTTTGCCCTGGCTGGCTGCTCTCCGGTAGACATGCCGGGCAACCGCCGTGGATCCCACAAAGCTGATTGCACGGACCTGGGGATGGTCAATGAGGGCATCCACCACCGTCCGGTTCCCGTTGAGCAAGTTCACCACCCCTGGCGGGAAATGGAGTTGCTCCAGCAGCTCGAACACTCGCTTCATCGTCAACGGCACCCGCTCGGAGGGTTTCAGCACAAAGGTGTTGCCGCATGCTAGCGCGTAAGGCAGGAACCACAAGGGAATCATGGAGGGAAAGTTGAAGGGCGTGATGGCCGCGACCACCCCCAGCGGTTGGCGAATCATGGTCTCATCGATGCCGCGGGCAACATCCTCCAGATTGTAACCCTGCATCAGTGTTGGAATCCCGCAGGCGACCTCCACATTTTCGATTCCCCGCCTCAATTCCCCGCGCGACTCCGCCAATGTCTTGCCGTGCTCCTGGGTGGTGAGCCGGGCGATCTCCTCGAAGTGCGCTTCCAACAACTGCTTGAACTTGAACAGGTACTGAACACGCTCCCCGGGAGGGGTGCGTCTCCAGTCGGGGAAGGCCCGGGCGGCGGAATCCACCACCCGGGACACGTCTCCGGCATCGCCGAGGGGGTTGTCGGCCAGCTGCGCCCCCGTGGCCGGGTTGACAATCTTCAGGGTTTCCTTGCCGACAGAGGGGTTCCAGGCACCATTGACGAAGTTCAATACTTCAGTTGCTCCCGGCATGTCTCAACATCCTTTCAGAATTGTTTTGCGGTTGGATCATATCGGAAAACGGAAGCCACACGGGAAATACAGGCCAGCTCAGGTTAGTGCTTGACTCGAACCCTTCGGATCCATATACTTGCTCGCCTGTCTCTTTTACAGAACCAATTCGATCTTATGGCTCAGGCCCCCACTAACAGCTTTGCCATCGGCGAAAAAGTCGTTTACCCCAACCACGGCGTCGGCGTGATCGAGCAAATCGACCGGCGCAGCATCTCCGGCAAACTGGAAGCCTTCTATCATCTCAAGATTGCAGCCAACAACATGATGGTGATGATCCCGGCAACCAACGCTACCGACGTCGGCTTGAGGCGGCTGATCAAGAAAGCGGAAGTCAACAAGGTTCTGAAGCACCTGAAGACCAGCAAGGTCAACAACGCCACTGATTGGAAAAACCGCTTTAAGGAGAATTCGGAGAAAATGCGGACAGGATGCATCTTCCAGGTGGCCGACGTCCTCAAGAGCCTGTCACTGCTGAGCGTCAACCGAATTCTTTCCTTCCGCGAAAAGAAAATGCTGGACCGTGCCCGGCAGCTTATCATCAGCGAGTTGGCCACGGTTTCCGACGTTACTGAAGACAAGGCCGAACAACTCATCAACGGGGTCCTGCTGCAGGCCTAAGTCGCCTGGACTCCGCCCTCCCAGCGCCAAACTCCTCCTTCAGCACTGACATCATCAGCGTATCCTCGTAACCGCCCCCGACGTAGCGATCCTTGCGCAACAGGCCCTCGACCTGGAACCCGCACTTCCGGTAGACGCGGATGGCCCCGTGGTGACTGGAGGCCACTCTGAGGTAGATTCGCTGCAATTTCATCTTTTCGAAGCCCAGCCACAGTATTTCCCGCACGGCCCAGGTACCGTAGCCTCGATTCCAGCAATCCCTCTCCCCGATCATCAAAGCCAGTTCGGCCTTGCGGTCGATCCAGCGGACCGCGTGCAAACCGACCGAGCCGATCAGGCGCCCTGCCAACGTTTCGATGGCAAAGACCCTGTCGGTGTGACTCCCGGACAACGCCTCCAGCCACCGGAATCCTTCGTTTCTGGAGGTCGGGTAAGCAGCGACCCGTGACAGGTAGAGCGTGACCGCGGCGTCGTTGACCCACCGGATCAGAGAATCGATGTCCCCCGGTTCCAAACCCCGCAGCCTTGCCTTACAAGGTTCCGTATGTCGGGCAAGAACGGGGTCGGCACTGGGCAAGCTCGAACAGGATGGTTCCATCGACAACCGGGATTCCCCCCTGTCCGCCACACCCTTGCATGCCGGAAACCAAACGGTTTTCAAATTCCGGCTTCCGCTCAGGAGGGGTTCAGGTCTCCAACTCCACGTTCCAGTACAGGTAGTCGCGCCAACTGTCGGGAGCATTCCTGAAAACCAGGTTCAGGTTTAGGCTGGGCACCCACTCAGGTTCCGCCGGCCTCTTGATCAAGCGCATGCCGGCCTCTTCCGGAGTCCTTCCTCCCTTTCTGCGATTGCAAGCGATGCAGGCAGTCACGATGTTGTCCCAACTCTTGCCCCCACCGCGCGACACCGGTACCACATGGTCGAAGGTCAGTTCATCCCCGCGACGGGCGCCGCCGCAGTACTGACAGCGGTGTCTGTCCCGCGCGTAGATGTTGGCTCTGGAGAACTTGATCATGCGGCTCCTCTTGACCTTGACGTAGCGCAGCAGCCGCAGCACCGACGGCAGCTTGACGGAAAAGGTCACGCTGCGAATCTCACGGGAGTACTCCTCGACCACCTCCACCTTGCCGGCGAACAGCAGGGTGATGGCTCTTTGCCAACTGATGACGCGAAGCGGCTCGAAGGACGAGTTCAGCAGCAGCGTGCTTTCCATGGGTTGGCTACTCCAGCATGGCTGCCATGGCCGGGGCTCGGCGCCGGCCCGCACCCGGTTGAAGGTAAAAAAAAACCGACACGACTTGAAAAATCACAAGCGGCCGGCCAGGACGACTCCCGATAGCTGATCAGCTTCGACCGCCGGGTATCCAAACATCCTTGTGGTTGGTCAGGAACTCCGTAAGAAAACGTCGATCGATCAAGAATCTCATGAGTGTTTTCCCTGATGAGACGCCAGCCATCCTGTCTGCATTATCTATAGGAGGGGGGTTTTGTCAAGCCGGCCGAATTGACCGGCCGAATTGATTGACAGTTCCGGCGAGGTTCCACTATGTTAGCCGGAATCGGGCGCGTAGCTCAGTTGGTACGAGCGCTACCTTGACACGGTAGAAGTCATCGGTTCGATCCCGGTCGCGCCCACCACCTCTCGATCACCATGAAACAGAAACTGGCCATTCTGGGCGGCGATCCTGCCATGCCGGAGGGGATCGAACGGGCCCGTTGGCCGCGTTACAGTCAACCGGAACTGGATGAGCTCTGCCGGGTGCTGAGAGAGGAGCAGCTCGGCGGCTGCGACGCCCCCCAGATTGCCGCGCTGGAGCAGGAGTGGGCCCGGCGCATGGACATTCCCTATTGTTGCGCCGTCGGCTCCGGTTCCGACGCTCTGCACATGGCGCTGTGGGGCGCCGGCGTCGGTCGGGGCGATGAAGTCTTGGTGCCGGCCTATACCTTTCTCTCAGGGGCGCTCACCGTCCTCCATCAAGGGGCGGTGCCCGTGTTCGTGGATGTCAGGCCCGACTCCTGCAACATGGATCCGGCCCAGATCGAGCGGCACATCACCGCCAGTACCAAGGCCATCCTGCCGGTCCACCTTTCGGGGCTTCCGGCCGACATGGACGAGATCAACGCCGTGGCCCGTCAACACGGTCTGGCCGTCATAGAGGACGCCGCCCACGCCCCCGGGGCAACCTACAAGGGTCGGTCGGTGGGAAACCTGGGAGACGCCGCCGCCTTCAGCATCAACGCCATGAAGAATCTGCCCGCGGGCGAGGCCGGTATTTTCGCCACCCGCCACCGGCACTTTTTCGAGCGCGTGGACGGCCTCTGGCTGCGGGTCCGATTTCACCGGCCGCGGGAGGAGCAAAAATACCCGTTGGCGACCCTGGGCCACAACTTTCGCTGCAGCGTGGTCTCGGCCGCCCTGGCCCGAGGCCAGTTGGCCCGGCTCGACGAGTTGAACGGTGAGAGACGATCCCTGTGCGAGCACCTGACCCAACAGATTCAGGATTTGCCGGGGGTGATCCCGCCCCGGGTTCCTCCCGACCGGACCCACGCGTACCACCTCTATCGAGTGCGCTTCGACCCTGGCGAAGCCGGTCTGGATCTGAACCCTTCCGAATTCCGCGCCAAGGTCGTGGCGGCCCTGGGGGCGGAGGGGGTGCTCTGCCGCTCCTGGATGAACTGGACCATTCCTTCGTTGCCCCTCTTTACCCGGCCTGAGGAGTTTGAGGCCAGCCATCCCTGGCGGCGTCCCTGGCCCGCCGATCGTATCTACGACCCCCGGGACTACCCGGAGGCCACCAGGGTCGTCGAGGAGACTTCGCTGGTCATGGAAGCACCCACCGCGTCCAGCCGGCAAATCATCGATTTCATGGCCAACGGGTTTCGAAAGGTCTTCTCCCAGATCGACGAGGTGGCCAGGCTCCATCTGCCCGCCGAACTGCTGGACGGCGGGGCGGCCAACCTCGACGAAATCCGGCGCTGGTTGGGCGCCGCCCTGCCGGTGCGGCCAACCTGAGGATCCTGGCATCCGTGGCCAATTCTCTCCGAGTCGGAATCATTGGAACCGGTCGTGCCGGACGTTGCCAGGCGCGGGCTTTTTCCCGCCTCCCCGGCGTCGGCGTGACCGCCCTCTGGAACCGCACCCGGGCCAAGGCCGAGAGGCTGGCCGCCGACCTGAAAACCCCGGGCCTGGAAGTCTTCGATGACTGGCGCCGATTGATCGACAAGAGCCCGGTCGACATCGTCAGCATCGCCACCGATCCCGTACTTCGCCTGGAGCCCTTCGCCTACGCTCTCGCCAAAGAATGCCACGTTCTGGTGGAAAAGCCGCTGGCCTGGGACTTGCCGGAAGCCGAGGCCATGGCGAGGGCCGCCCGCCAGGCGGAAACGGTTACCGCCATCAGCTTCAACTGGCGCTATTCTCCGGCCTGTCTCACTCTGTGGCGGGCGCTCCGCGAAGGCCAGATCGGCAGGCTGCTCGACATCCAGACCGAGTGGCGCCTGTGCTTCAATCTCGACTCGAAGACCTGGAGCGCCAACAGCGGCGTGCTCCGGGAGACAGGCAGCCATGAATTCGATCGGGGCCGTCACCTCACGGGTTGGCGATTCCAGCGCCTGGCCTGCTCGCTGCGGTCAGCCCCCTCCTCTCGGGACAGAGCCCGCACCGGCCGGATGGCGCCGGAAACATTCGCTTCGGTGCTGGCCGAGACCTCGGATGGGGCTGTTGGAAACTTTCGCTTGCTGATCACGCCCGGCGAGCCGGAACGGAGAATCGTCCTCGGTGGGGTGGAGGGCACCTTGACCCTGAACAGCCAATGGGTATCCGTGCCGAGGGACCAGGACATGCAACGCCGGATGAGGCTGTGCAACGAGCTGCAGGTCATCAGGCAGCGGTCCCGGGATCCGGATCCGGTTGTCCTGGAAGTAGCCGGCCCCGACCGCCAACCTGCCGGGGTTCTGTCGGGTCAGCACACCTGGAATCGACTGATTGCCGATTTCGTGTCAGCCGTCCGCGATGAGGACCGGGGGCACGGCAGCGTGCCTCACCTGCCCCAAATCTCGGACGGCCTGGATGCGCAGCGACTGATCCGGGCCTGCGAGCTCTCCCACGCCGAAGGGCGGTGGATCGACCTGGCCACGATGGAGCATTGACCCGGCTTTGGCTCCGGCAGGAAGACTTAAACCCCATTTCAGACAAGGGCCGCCCCCGCCCTGGTGTGCGGATCATACGAGATAGAAACCGGGGACCTTCATGGCCTATCGGGAATAGGCCAATGTTCCGTTTAACCGGTTGGTTGCATTAGGGAACATGGATAGACAGGATGAACAGGATAAAAAGAATGAGAAGCTGTTGCACGGGAAGCGGACTGGCTCGATGATCGGATGCCCGTTCGAGGTGATCCAATAGCATGGGAACGGGTTTTGGAGTCCTTAGTTGAAGAAATGGTAACGTCGAACTCGAGGTGGGGAGATCTTTCGTCCAGGAGTATTCTGTCCAGACCCATTAACCAAGAATCCTGTATATCCTGTTCATCCATGTTAATTATGCAGTTGAATCAGGGGTTGATTCATGCTCGACGCCGAGACCACACGCCGGAAATTATAGGGTGTAACTTGCGTCCGTCGTGGAATACCCCTCAACCGGTTCCCCTCGGCGTCTTGCTTCGTGTGTCTACGTGGTCCTTCGTGGATAAGTCTTTTTTTTATTGTTTCAGGTAAGCCGGATCGTGGCATCGGGACAGAGGAGTCTGGAAGATGTGGTTTCGCTTGCTGGTGGCGCCACCGTTACTGTTTCTCCCGGCTTGGGGAGGCGTGTCGGAGGAAACCCATAGAGAGTTCTTCGAGAAGAGAATTCGTCCGGTTCTGGCCACCCACTGCACCTCCTGCCACGGTCCCGAGAGGCAGGAATCGCGCCTCAGGCTGGACACCCGGTCCTCCATGCTCAAGGGTGGCAATTCGGGGCCGGTGGTGATGCCCGGCCAACCGCTCCACAGTCGACTCTACCAGGCCGTCACCTACCGGGACCCGCGGTTGAAGATGCCGCCTCCGGGACCTCTTCCGGCGGCGGTCATCGAGGACATACGGACCTGGATTGCAGCCGGAGCTCCTTGGCCCGAAACGGAGCCTGCACCATTTTCCGGCACCTCCACCGAAGCCTTCAACCTTGCGGCACGCAAGCAGCAATACCCCTGGATTTGGGAACCCCCTCGCAACCATCCGGCCCCCTCCACCCGGGACAGCCGCTGGCCCCGGGATCCCATCGATCGGTTTCTGCTGGTAAAACTCGAACGAGAAGGTCTGGCTCCCGCCCCACCCGCGGACCGGCGTACCTGGCTGCGCCGCCTTTCCTTCGCCTTGACGGGCCTGCCTCCCACTCCGGAGGAGATTCAGCAGTTCGACAACGACCAAAGAGCCGATGCCCATGCCCTGCTTGTGGACCGCCTGCTGGCCTCGCCCCGATTCGGCGAACGCTGGGCGAGGCATTGGATGGACCTGGTGCACTACGCCGAATCTCGGGGCCACGAAACCGACTTTCTCATCGCCAACGCCTTCCAGTATCGCGATTACCTCATCCGGGCGTTCAATGCCGATATCCCCTACCCTCAACTGGTCACCGAGCACCTTGCAGGAGACCTGCTGCAAACTCCCCGACTGGACCCGACAACCGGTGCCAATGAATCGGTGATTGCCACCGGTTGGCCCTTTTTCGGCGAGGAGGAGGATTCTCCGGTTGACCTGCTCCAGGATGAAATCGAACGACTCGACAACCGAATCGATGTGTTGAGCAAGACCTTCCTTGGGTTGACGGTATCCTGCGCCCGCTGCCACGACCACAAGTTCGATGCCATTTCGCAGCGGGATTACTACGCGCTGTTCGGTTTCTTGCTGAGCTCCAGCTATCGCCAGGTGCGCTTTCAGTCCATGGAGTCCAACCGGCAGGTGGCACTCGACCTGGAAAGGCTCGACGGAAGGTACCGATCGCCGATTCTCAAGGCGGTAGGGCTGGCCCAGAAGCCGCGTTTGCAGCAAACGGCCGCCTACCTGACAGCGGTTCGGGAGCTGATCGAAGCCGAAAGGGAAACCGGATGCCGTTTCGACGACGGCGGCTCGCTGCTGGAGTCGGTCGCCTGGCCCAGGCACCTCCAGGTGAAGCGCCTGAAATACTGGGCCGAGGCCGTCAGGAATGCCCTCAAGAACCCGTTCGACCCGCTTCATCCCATTGCCCGGGTCGTTCACGATTGGGACGGCCGCGACCCACAAGGTATTTCCACAGTCCTGAAAGAGGTATTCGATCCCTGGAGCAAACGACCTGGCCTGAAGGAGCTGTTAAGGAAATCGGGCGCTCGAATTATTCAGGACTACTCCAGCCTGGACCCGGGTGACTGGCGGGTGGATGGCCCCGGCTTCGGCCAAGCACCTCGAAAGGCCGGGGAGGTGGGGTTGGGAATGAGCGTCACCTCTCCCGTCGCCCGCGTGTTCCGCCATGCAGGCGCCCATAAGGACCCGATCTGGGACGTCCTGGAGCTGCCGCCGGCAAACGAACGGGACCCCGAACGCCTCCGCAACTGGGTGCGTTCCGGCCGCTCCCTGCGCACGCCGACCTTTACCCTGAAGACAGGCAAGCTCTATTACCTGGCCCGGGGAACTGTCCGGGTCTTTGCCACCGTCGACTCATACACCCTGCAGGAAGGCCCGCTCTACGATGAACTGACACGCCGCTGGAAAGATGTTCCTGAACTGCGTTGGATCGAGCACGACCTGACCGCTCACCGCGGCCATCGGGTTCACCTGGAGTTCAGCCCGGAAGGATCGGACGACCTGGAGATCGCCATGGTCATCGAGGCGGCACAAAAGCCACCTCCTTATGGGTCTCCCAAGGATCTCCTGATCGAAAGACTGGCAGCCTGCCGCACGTTGCCTGCCCTGGCCCGGGCCTATCAAGAGCTGCTTCTGGAGGCTTCCGAGCGCCTGGCTGCCGACGCCATCGCCGGATCTCCCCAGTCGGCCTCATTCGCTCGGCTGGCCGACTGGCTGGTTCAGCACCCCGAAATCTCCCTGGGGCCGCCGTCGCTACGGAAAGAGCGATTTCAGGCTCTGGAGCCATTCTTCTCCAGGCAGAGAGAGCTGCTAAGCCGAATTCAATCCGCTTCCGCCACTACCCCCGCCATGCTCGACGGCAATGGAATCGACCAGCCACTGCTGCAGCGGGGAGAGCCCCTCCAGCCGGGCCACCGGGTCCCGCGGAGATTTCTGGAAGCCGTCGCCGGAACGGAACCTCTGGCTTCCGGCGGCGGCAGCGGCCGCTTGCAACTGGCCGAAGCCCTGACCGCCCCCTCCAACCCGCTGCTGGCCCGGGTATGGGTGAATCGGGTCTGGCACCACCTCTTCGGGCGTGGCATCGTGGCCTCGGTGGACAACTTCGGCTGGCTGGGGGAAAGGCCGAGCCATCCGGAACTGCTGGACCATCTCTCCCACTGGTTCAGAGTCCAGGCCAGGGGTTCTCTCAAGCAGTTGATTCGCAGAATCGTGCTGTCGCAATCCTATCGAATGTCCAGCCGGGCCGCCGTCCGGGCCGCCGTCCGGATCGACCCCGAGAACCGGCTGTTGCATCGCATGAACCTGCGGCGGCTGGAGGCGGAAAGCATCCGGGACGCCGTCCTGGCAATTTCGGGACGTCTCGATCTGCAGATGTCCGGGCCGCCGGTGCAGGTTCACAAAGAGGACGTGGTCCTGTTTCGAGGGGCTCCCAAAAAGCTGGGGCCCCCCGACGGGAACGGACGCCGCAGCATCTACCTGGCTGCCCGGCGAAACTTTCTGTCCTCCCTGCTCTTGACCTTCGACGCACCCAAGCCTTTCGCCACGGTGGGACGCCGGGACGTCTCCAACGTTCCCGCCCAGTCCCTGGCCCTGATGAATCACCCGTTTTTCCACCAGCAAGCCCGCAGGTGGGCCCGTCGCCTGGAGGAAAGCGGCGGTGATCGGTCCCCGGCCCGGCGCATCCGGCAGATGTATCTGGAGGCCTTTGCCCGGCCGCCTACCCCGGCCGAACTGAACGCCTGCCTGAGATCGCTCGCTCGGATGTCCCGGCTGCAGGCCCCTTCGGACTCCGGGCTGTCTGCCTGGGAGGCGCTGAGCCACTCCCTTTTCAATGTAAAGGAAGTGATCTATATTCGATGAGTCGCCAACCTCGGATTCAACCACGATCTGTTTGGTCGAGCCTCTCCATGGACGCCGTGCCTCAGCCGCTGACCCGTCGGCAGATGCTTCGCTGCTGTTCCACGGGCTTCGGCGCCCTGGCGCTGTCGGCGCTGCTGGCCGACCCTGCCTACGGAGCCGGGGCGAAAGGCGAAACCAGGCCGGGTGGACCCGCGGGCCCCAGGTTGCCCCATTGGCGCCCGCGCGCTCGGAACGTTATCTTCCTCTACATGGAAGGAGGCGTTTCCCAGGTCGACAGCTTTGACTACAAACCCCTCCTGAGCCGCTTCCACGGCCAGCCTCCCGGGGAAGTCATCGGAAAGCTGGAGTCCACCCAATTCCAGGAGATCGGGGCCATTCTCGAATCGCCCTGGAACTTTGGACGCTACGGCCAAAGCGGTCTGTGGGTCAGCGATCTTTTTCCACACCTTTCCCGTCAGGTCGATGACCTCTGCATCATTCACTCCCTCACCTCCCAGTTCCCGGAACACACCAGCGCCAACTATTTTCTGCACACCGGCGTCGGGATCCAGGGCCGGCCCAGCCTGGGAGCCTGGAGCGTCTACGGACTGGGCAGCGAGAACCGCAATCTTCCCGGGTTTATCGTGCTGAACGGCGGCCTGATTCCCTCGGGCGGGATCGACTGCTTCACCAACGGCTTCCTGCCGGCGACTTTTCAGGGTTCGCTGTTTCAGGCCAAAGATCCTCCCGTGGCCAACATCCAATCCGACCGGACCCCGCCCCGGCTTCAAGCGGCCAAACGGGACTTGGTTCGGGATCTGGACCGACTCTCCCTGCAGCAGATGGGAAGAGCCGACGCCCTGGAGTCGGCCATTGCCAACTATGAGCTGGCTGCTCGCATGCAGATGGAGGTTCCCGATCTGATGGACATCAGAGGCGAATCTCCATCGGTACGGCGTCAGTACGGCCTTGAAGCCGCCTACGAACAGACGCGTCAGTTCGGCCGGCAATGCCTGATTGCCCGCCGCCTGGTGGAACGAGGCGTCCGCTTCGTGGAGTTGACCTGCCCGAGTATTTCAGGAATCTCCCGCTGGGACGCCCACTTCGAACTCAGGAAAAACCACAATCTGAACGCGCTGGCCACCGATCAACCGATCACGGCCTTGCTGGCCGACTTGAAGCGCTGCGGCTTGCTGGAGGAAACCCTGGTCCTGTGGGCGGGTGAGTTCGGCCGCACGCCGTTTGCCCAGAAGGAAGACGGGCGCGACCACAATGAGTTCGGATTCACCGTTTGGATGGCGGGCGGCGGGGTCCGGGGCGGAATGACTTACGGCAAGACCGACGAGTGGGGGTACAAAGCGGTGGAGAATCGATTGGAGATGCACGACCTCCACGCAACCATCCTGCACCTTCTGGGACTCGACCACACCCGTCTCACCTATCGCTTCGGCGGACGGGACATGCGTCTGACCGACGTCTACGGGAGAGTCGTCAGGGAAGTTCTGTCCTGAAACACCAGAAAAAAATCAGGGCTACTCCTTTTCAGCCAGAATCTGAGCCAACAGTTCGGGATCGACGTTTCCGCCACTGATCACGGTGACGCTCTGCCTGGCTGGCGGCAGCTCGTGCTGATGATAGAGGAAGGCGGCGAAGGGCACCGCCCCGCTGGGCTCCACCACCAGCCTGGCATCCAGGATCAACCTCCGCACGGCCTTGCGAATTTCCTCCTCGCTGACGGTGATGATATCGTCCACGAAGGTCCGAATATGTTCGAAGGTGATGTCGCCGATTCGCGTGGCTCTCATGCCGTCGGCGATGGTTCTGCCGGTCTGCTCGATGGGAAGTTCCACAATCCTGCCGCTTCGCAGGCTGGCTTGAGCGTCGTTGGCCCATTCCGGCTCCACGCCCACCACCTTGATGTCGGGGCGGCTAAGCTTCAAGGCCGCGGCGACCCCGCTGATCAGGCCTCCGCCTCCTATCGGAACCAGGACCAGTTCCACATGGGGGAGATCCTGCAGGATCTCCAGGCCCACCGTGGCCTGGCCGGCGATGATGGTTTCGTCGTCGAAGGGCGGCACCATGGCCAGTCCGCGTTCAGCCGCCAGAGTTTCGGCCGCTACCCGCCACTCCTCTTCCCCGCCCTCCTCCACGGTGACGATCTCGGCCCCCAGGTCCAGGGTCTTGGCCCGCTTGATGGCAGGCGCCCGGGCAGGCATGACAATAACCGCCCGAATGCCCATGGCCCGGGCGGCGTAGGCCACTCCCTGGGCATGGTTGCCGCTTGAGAAGGCGATCACCCCCTGTCGTCTCTGGCCCGGCGAGAGGGAGGCAATCTTGTTGTAGGCGCCCCGAAGCTTGAAGGCTCCCACGGGTTGGAAGCTCTCCGGTTTTGGAAAGGTCTGCCGGTCGGTGGAGAAGTCGGTATAGTGCACCAGCGGGGTGCTGACCGCCACTCCGGAAATCCTGGCTTGGGCCGACTTGACGTCTTCCAGAGTAATCATGGAGCCGCTTTCTCTTCCATGCCCCCGGTTGCCACGGTTCGGCCGAGCGGATCAAGCCGTTTGGGCATGCCCCCAATCCCGAACCCGGCCATCATCGGGGGATGTCCGGATCTGTCAATCGGCTGCAAAGCAATAGTAATAGCCGTTGCCTCCGGTACCCTGCAGGTTGGCTTGGCTGCATCCCCGAGAGCCGTGGGAGGAGTTCCAGGAGGTTGGCTTGGGACCGCCGCCAATCCGGTCGTGATGGCCCACCTGAGCGCTGCCGTCGCCGTTTCCGGTCCAGTTCTGGCAGGTGTGGTCCTCACCGTCGGTGAAGGCGGTGCCGTCCTCCTGGGTGCCGGTCAGGATGTCATGCTCATTGGGAGTGTCCCCCCGTCCCTTGACCACCTCGCCCTGTTCGGTCAGTGAATTCTCCTTGCTCAACTTATTGTTCTCCGAGTGCAAATCGGCGACATCCCGGGCGACCTGGACACCCTTGGCATTGTACCAGGGACCGGCGCCGATCCGGTCTCGAGCATCGATCGCCTGCTGGTCCTCGGAAGGGCCGGCGCTCAAGTAGGCTCGCCAGGTCCGGTCGCCTGCTCCCGCGGCTTCGGCCAACTTCTGACAGTGGGCATCGGCGCCTGCCAGCCCACCCAGGTTGGCTCCGTCACCTGGACCGCCGCTGGTGATGAAGAAACCCAATTGGGCTTGCTCCTCCTTCGCCGGCTCGGTTGCCTGGGGTGGTTCCGGCTGCGAGACACAAGCGGTGGACACCACCAATGCCAAAATCAGCAGCGTATATTTCATGATATTTCCTTTCGTCCGCCCTTAAGTCAGCGGACCCTTCGTTGCATCGATTTCTTGCCAGAGCTGCATTCTATATGACATGAACGGCCTGGTAACAGCTCCCGGCGGGAAAAAGCCGAAGATAAACGGCATTCACAAGACCTGGCCGGCCACCAGGTGCGACACCGGGACCCGGAAAGTGGGCATTCCAGGCGCACCGAGTAGTCCGCATTAGCCCTGTTTTTCAGGGATCGTTCGAGTTATCATTTTCCTAGTGATTCCGGACCTGGTGGAGGGTGGTGCCACTTCCGATTTTATTTGATCGAATCGGGAACGCTGCCGGACATGGATCAATGGTTTGGTGAGGCACCCGTCTCTACGGAATTGTCACGAAATTGTCATAAGATGTAAACTTCAGGAAAAGGCTTGCAAAGAGGTAAGATAACCGTATAGTAGAGGCATAAATTAGGTTGGTGTGAACAAACTGTAGTTTGAGCCTTTTGCAAAATTCGCAGATAGCGGGAATTTTCACGTGGGGAAAGATCAAGGAGGGCAGGTGGAAGGAGGGGCAAGACCACTGTCTGTTGTATCATGAAGGTGTCTGAACCACATGATGAACGGAGGTGGAACTTGCCCCTTAGGGAAACCCTATCACGACACTGGTTCCGGTTTCAACGAGAGCTGTTTCCCCTGCTGGAGGAAGTTTTGGGGCCTCTGGGAGAGCGTTACCAGCGGCTGGTGCAGGTATTGGAGTTGGTGCGGGTGGAGGAGTTGCTGCCTTACAGTCGGGGCTGGCGTGGCCGGCCGCTGGAGGATCGGGCAGTGCTGGCGCGAGCCTATCTGGCGAAGTCGATGCTGGAGGTGGCGACCACGCGGGGATTGGTGGAGCGGCTGAGGAGTGAGGGGAGGCTGCGGCGGCTGTGCGGCTGGGAGAGGGCGTGGGAGGTACCGAGCGAGTCGACCTTCTCGCGGGCCTTTGCGGAATTCGCTGAGAGCGACCTGCCGGGGCGTTTGCACGAGGCATTGCTGGAGGAGACGCTGAAGGGCCACTTGGCGGGGCATGTGTCGAGGGACTCGACGGCGATTGCGGGACGGGAAAAGCCAGCGGCCAAGGCTGCGCCGGAGGCCAAGCGGAAACGCCGGCGGGGCCGGCCGCCGAAGGGCGAGCGACGGCCCAAGCGGTTGAGCCGGCTGGAGCGGCAGGGGTCGATGACGCTGGAGGAAATGTTGAAGGAGTTGCCCAAGGCCTGCGACATCGGCGTCAAGCGCAACGCCAAGGGGCATCAGGAGAGCTGGACCGGCTACAAGCTACACCTCGACGCCATTGACGGCGGGATTCCGGTCAGTTGTCTGCTGACCTCGGCCTCGGTGCATGACTCTCAGGCAGCCATTCCGCTGGCGACGCTGACGGCAAGGCGGGTCGAGAGTCTCTACGACTTGATGGACAGCGCCTACGATGCGCCGGAGATCCGGGCCTTCAGTGAGAAGCTGGGGCATGTGCCGATTATTGACGTCAACCCCCGCCGAAGAGCTACCTTGAAAGCCGAGCGGAAGCGGGAGGCACTGGCCCGGCGCTGTATCGGCCAAGTGACTCCCGAGGCGCGGCGCTACCGGGAACGCTCGACGGTGGAGCGGGTCAACGGACGGCTCAAGGAGGAGTTTGGCGGGAGGCAGGTGAGGGTTCGCGGCCCCGACAAGGTGAGGTGCCACCTGATGTTCGGCATTCTGGCCCTGACGGTGGATCAGTTGATGCGCCTGACGCTCTGAAGACCGGGTTGCCACCCCCAACCGCACAGCAGGTTCGCCCGCCTCAAGGCCGGGAGAGGGTAAGCTGTGCCTGCGTCCGGCGACCGCTGGCCATCCGGCCATCAGATTCGGGCTTTTTCCTTCAAAAGGGTCTTTGCAGCTGGGTAGTCACCGCCGGAACATCACTGTTGCCAGCCCAATGTCATGCCCGATTCCGAATTTTGCAAAAGGCTCGTTTTAGTTCTCGTTTTTTGTGCGGACGATACGAACACTCCCAGCAGGAGGGAACCATGCTCCACAGACTTGCTGTCCTGTCGATTTTGCTGCTCTTTTCTGTAGTTGTCGGCACTGCCCACGCCCAGGGAACCGCTACCCTGAGAGGCGAGGTGAACGACAATTACGGCTCAGTCATTCCGGCCGCGGACGTCTTCGCAACCAACAACGCCACCGGAGCTGAGATGACCGGATCCACCGATGCGGTGGGCGCCTATCAACTGACCCTCGAGCCAGGGACCTACACGGTGACAGTGGAGGCGTCCGGCTTTGAGGCATTTACCGCCAGCGACGTCGCGCTGATGGCCGGCCAAACGGTCGTGCGCAACTTTTCGCTGGAACTGGCGGCGGTCACCACCTCGGTCGTTGTGGTGGGCAGCCGTGCCGAGCCGCGGTCGGTGACCGAGTCTACCGTGCCGGTGGACGTCATCCGGACCGAGGACTTCACCAACCAGGGAAGCCGGGATCTGGCAACCCAGTTGCGGACGGTAGTTCCCTCCTTCAACATCAACACCCAGCCCATCAGCGATGCGGCCACCGTCGTCCGGCCGGCAAACTTGCGTAACCTGGCGCCCGACCACACGCTGATCCTGGTCAACGGAAAGCGCCGTCATCGAGCGGCCGTCATCACCTGGCTGGGAAACGGCATTGCCGACGGCTCGCAGGGACCCGACATTTCCACTATTCCATCCATTGCCATTCGACAGGCCGAGGTTCTCCGTGACGGTGCAGCCGCCCAGTACGGCTCGGACGCCATCGCCGGAGTCTTGAACTTCCAGCTGAAGAACGCTCCCTCGGGAGGCAGCCTGGAAGTCCAGACCGGAGCGTTCCTCGATTCAAACCCAGGAGACTTGGCAACCTGCGGCTCGGGGATCATTGGCGACATCAAGCACTCCTGTAACGGAATCGGCGGGCACGGCCAGAACTTGTCGTTAGCCGGCAACGTCGGGCTGCCCTTGGGAGAGAACGGTTTTCTCAACCTCAGCATGGAATACGGCACCGCCAACCCCACCAACCGCGCCATTCAGCGCAATGACGCCCAAGGCATTATCGACGCGGGTAACACCAATTTGCGCAACACGGCTCAGGTTTGGGGATCTCCCAGGATCAACAAGGACCTCAAGCTGTTCGCCAACTTCGGCAAGATGTTCGAAAACAACTGGCAATTCTACGGCCACACCAATTACGCCACCCGCAAGGTGACCGGTGGCTTTTACTTCCGGAATCCGCACACCCGCGGTGGGGTCTTCCGCGGTCCCGTGGTGAATGACCTCCCCACGCTGCTCGTCGGCGACCGGGTCTGGGCCGAGACTGCTCCCGAAAGCCGCGAGCCTCCTCCCGGACGCGAGCCCGGCGCCGGCGGCTGTCCCATCGTCCCCGTAGTCGACAACGTGCCCGATCCCGATGCGCTGGCTGCCGTCGAGGCCGACCCGAACTGCTTCACCCTCCACAGTCGCTTTCCCGGAGGGTTCACACCGCAATTCGGCGGCGACCTGATCGACTACTCGCTGGTCACCGGCCTGCGCGGATTCGCCGACAACGGTTTCACCTGGGACGCCAGCGCCGGCATCGGCACCAGCGAAATCGACCAGTTCATTTTCGATACGGTCAACGCCTCCCTCGGCTACGACACGCCGACCTCTTTCAGACCAGGCATCTACCGGCAGGACGAGGTCAACTTCAACTTCGACGTTTCCTACCCCATCCACGAATACGTGCACTTGGCCGCGGGCACGGAGTGGCGCCAGGAGAAGTTCACCATCGGCGCCGGCGACCAGCCCTCGTGGGAGATCGGCCCCTATGCCGCCCAGGGCTTCAGTTCCGGTTCGAACGGCTTCAACGGCTACCGGGCCGACACCACGGCGGGTGAGTGGAGCCGAAGCAACGTGGCCGTCTATGGCGACGCCGAGTTCTCCGACCCCGGGGACAAGTGGACCCTCGGTACGGCCCTCCGGGTCGAGGACTTCGAGGACTTCGGCACCACCGTCAACGGCAAGCTCTCCGGACGCGTGGAGCTGAACGACAGCGCTGCCTTGCGCAGCGCCATCAGCAGTGGGTTTCGAGCCCCGACACCCGGGCAGCAGAATGCCTTCAACGTGACCACGGCCTTTATCGGCGGGCAGTTGACCAACCAGGGCGTGGTCCCCTCCACCTCGGCCGTGGCCGTTTCACGGGGCGGCGGCCAGCTCCAACCGGAGAAATCACTCAACTTCAGCGCGGGGATGGTGGTTGACAAGGGCGCCTTCATGTTCACCGCGGACTATTTCCGGGTAGACATCGACGATCGCGTCGCCCTGGCCCAGGAGATCAGCTTGACGGAGGATGAAATCGAGACGCTGCTGTCGGAAGGGATTCCGGAAGCACGCAACTTTCCCGTGTTCCGCTTCTTCCTGAACGACTTCGCCACCACGACTCAGGGCATCGACCTGATCTCGACGTTCCTGGTGGGCAAAACGAGCTTCAGCGCGGTCTACAACTACACCGATACAGAGGTCAAGGACGTTGAGTCTTCCGTGATCGACCGTTTCCGCATCACCACGCTGGAACGGGGGCTGCCCAACACGCGCTGGAACTTCAGCGTCACCCACGACGCCGGAAAGTGGAACCTGACGGGCCGTCTGCACTACTACGGCGCCTTCTGGGACAGCGAGGACGGGCGCAACGCTGCCGATCTGGGTGTTGTGGCCGATTCCTGGCTGTACCCCTCCTATTCCGGCAAGGCGCTGCTGGATCTCGAACTGGGAATCCCGATGGGAGAAAACGTCAAGTTGGCCCTGGGGGGCGAAAACGTGCTGAACACCTACCCCGAAGTGAACCAGTACGGCGCCAGCACGGTGGGCAACCGGTACGGCCAGTTCTCACCCTTCGGGTTCAACGGCGCCTACTACTATGTGCGACTGAACTTCAGTTGGGGCGGGGACTTCTAGCTGGTGAGACGGCTACGGGGCGGCCGAACGGCTTCGGTTTTCTGCCGCCCATTTCGCGGCTATGATTCTTGTCGCATATCGATACGCAGGATGGACAGGATGAACTGGCAGACGATGCTGTTTGTCCTGTCCAGCGATGTTTCTATCACGATTGCCGCCGTCTGCTGCAGCGGTTCCTCTCTAGTCGATCGACCCTTCCCCTAGCCCGCATTTCTCACCAGGTCGCTGGTGCCATGACGAAAAGTAGTTTATCTTCAGTACTTTGATTGGCTCCATGGTAAGGGCTTGCGGGTAGCAGACAGCGCTGGGCATGCCCTGGCTTGTTTTTTCCCCTTCAACGC
Source organism: Candidatus Versatilivorator sp. (assembly GCA_965207735.1). Taxonomy (GTDB): domain Bacteria; phylum Acidobacteriota; class Terriglobia; order Versatilivoradales; family Versatilivoraceae; genus Versatilivorator. The sequence goes on from OZ242296.1 coordinate 1,211,841, forward strand.
GCACATGCTCCCTCGCGCGTAGTGACCGCTACGCTCTTCGGTCGCGAGCATGCCCTGAAGGGAAAAATCCTGCGCCATGATCATGCCCCCTGGGTAGAGTCGAGGACTGGCGCGTTGACTATAGGGTCCGGTGGCTATTCCGTCGCTTTCGCTTCGGGCCTCAGTCCGGCTCCCTTATCACGTTTCCAGTCCCCGCTCTCCGAACCGGACGTGCGGTTTTCCCGCATCTCGGCTCTCCAGTGGGATCATGCGTCTCGCACACAGGTCCCCGCTCGCATCCGTGGACGACTCCTATGGGATTGGCACCCGTCCCCCACTCCATCCACTTCCGCTCCCGGGTTGCCGCCAGGCCTGTTGATGCCCTGACGACGCCGTCCTCCTCCGACGACCCTTTCACTTTTGCATGTGATGCTTCCGGAGTCTCCGGCCCTTTTTTGGTCGGGGTTTCAGGCTTTCGCCACTCCCGGGACCCTTCCCCCTTCGGTCACCGCTCCTCACCTGAGGCCCCTTCCCTCCACCGGTATTACCCGGCTTCTCCGGTACTACAGGCCTCTCCGCCACCCTGTCGGCCTAGACTGACTCTCGCGAGCTTCCGGTTCGGTGCGTGCCTCACCACCCACAGGGCTTCCCATGTTGCTGCCTTCTTCCCCTTCCATGCGTGCCAGCGCCACTACCCCGGCGGGTCCAAAGGGGTGCCCGCGTCGCTCGCTTCCCCCTCCGTCTTCGGCCTTCCCCATTTCTCAGGTGGGTCGGCCCCCGCATTGCCCGTTTCGAGGCCTGCTCGACGTTCACTCGCGTTCCGGCCCGCATGCTCGCTGAACCGCCTTAAGCGGCCCTTTGACACCAGAGGGCTTCAGACCATATCGTTACCTCCATGATCCGCCCTGGCTGCTACCAACCGGAGCGACAGTTGTTGGACGGGTTTCGCACCCGTTGGAAGAAGGCGCCTTTCCATGGCGCACTGAGAAATGCGGGCTAGGAGTCTGCGCCGCAGAAAACCCGGGCAGGGCTGAATGATACAATAACGGGCTTAGAGACATCATAGGAGGTGGTGGATGGGGACAAGGTTTCGCCCGTATCAGCCGAAGCAACTGTTGATGTTGCCGCCGGACCTGGGGGAGTGGGTACCGGAAGGGCACTTGGCCCATCAGGTGAGTGAGTTGGTGGATGGGCTGGAGTTGAGAGCGTTTTACCGGCCCTATGAAGAGGACGGGAGGCGCAACTCGCCCTACGAGCCGCGGATGATGGTGAAGGTGTTGATTTACGCCTATGCGACAGGGGTGTTCTCGTCGCGCAAGATCGCGAGGAAGCTGGAGGAAGACGTGGCGTTTCGGATGCTGGCGGCGGGGAACTTTCCGCAGCATCGGACGTTGTGCGAGTTTCGCCGCCGGCATTTGAAGGACTTCAAGCAGCTGTTCGTACAGGTGGTGAGCTTGGCGCGGGAGATGGGGATGGTGGGGTTGGGGCGATTGGGGATCGACGGGACGAAGGTGCGGGCGAACGCGAGCCGGCGCAAGGCGATGAGCTATGGTCGGATGAAGGAGCGGGAGCGGCAACTGAAGGCAGAGATCCATGAGTTGTTGAAGAAGGCGCGGCGGGAGGACCGGGAGGAAGATGAGCGGTACGGGGAAGACCGGCGTGGGGATGAGTTGCCCGAGGAGTTGCGGCGGCGGGAGGACCGGCTGGCGGCGATCGAGGCGGCCAAGCAGCGGCTGGAGGCGGCCCAGCGGGAGGCCGATGAGGAGCGGGGGCGCAAACCGGGACAGGACCGCAACCCGAAAGCACGACGGCCCTACAAGCGGGCCTACGGAGAACCGGAGGAGAAGGCGCAGAGTAATTTCACCGATCCGGAAAGCCGGATCATGAAGACTTCCACCGAGGGGTTCCAGCAATGCTACAACGCGCAGGTGGCGGTGGACGGAGAGCACCAGATCATTGTGGCCACCGAGGTAACGGCGCAGGCGAGCGATCAGGGGCAGATGATGGAGTTGCTGGAGGAGGTGGAGGAGAGCTTCCAGGAGATACCGAAACAGGTGCTGGCGGATGCGGGCTACTGCAATGAGGAGGACTTGCAGGCCCTGGAAGAGAGAGGAGTGGACGGTTATGTTGCGCTGGGGCGCGAGGGGAAGCGGGCGGTAGAGATCGATCCCAGGAAGCATCCGGCCAAGAGTCGTATGAGGAAGAAGCTGGCCAGCCTAGCCGGTCAGGTGGAGTATCGGCGGAGGAAGTGGATTGCCGAAGCCCCTCATGGGTGGATCAAGGAGGGGCTGGGATTCCGACGGTTCAGTCTGCGGGGCTTGCAATCAGTGCAGGGGGAGTGGGACTTGGTGTGTCTGGCCCTCAACATCAAGAGGATGAGTGCGTTGATGGCGGCCTGAAGCAAGGGATTTCCACCCAATACCCAGGGCCACGGAGGTCCTCAACCGCCCATTGTGGGAGCCCACAGGACGCTTGAGACTCTATCAACGCCCAAGTGGCTCCCAAGCACTCCTTGGAACCGGCCTTGCGCAGTAGCCTCTCGCTCTTGAACTTTCCGAAATCGTCCTGCGGCGCAGACTCCTAGCCAGTTTCTTCTCGCCTCTTCGTGCCCCTTCGTGGACATCTTTTCACTTGGCTTGTCGATCTGAGGCGCAGCTTCGCCAGATCGATCCCATCAATCATGTTTTTTACTGGTTCTTCTGCCGTGCGTGCCGTGCGCCGAAATAGTTGGCAGTCTCGGCGGCGATCAGTCCACTCAGGCAAATGAGTCCGATCAGGTTGGGGATGGCCATGGCTCCGTTCATGACGTCGGAAATCGCCCAGACAGTGTCCAGGGTCAGGGTTGCGCCGAAGAAGGTGGCCACTACCCAGGCAACCCGGTAGGCCATGGCCCACCGGGTGTGGCCGGCAAGATACTCCAGGGCCTTTTCTCCATAGTAGTTCCAGCCCAGAATGGTGGAGTAGGCGAACAGCACCAACCCCAAGGAGACCACCAGGCCGCCGAAGTCTCCCGGAAGGCCGAGACTGAAGGCTCGGGTGGTCAGTGCGGCGCCCGAATCCCCGCTGTTCCAGACCCCGGTTCCGATGATGACGAATCCCGTGATCGAGCACACCACCAGCGTATCGATGAAGGTCTGGGTCATGGACACCAGAGCCTGAGTCACCGGGTGCCGGGTTTGAGCCGCGGCGGCGGCAATCCCGGCTGATCCCATGCCGCTCTCGTTGCTGAAGATTCCCCTGGCAACCCCAAATCGGATGGCCTGCATAACTGTGGCGCCGGCAAATCCTCCGGCGGCGGCTGCCGGAGTGAAGGCCGAAACCACCACCTGGTGGACGACACCCGGGACTTCCTGCCAATGGATGGCCACCACGGCCAGGCCGCTGATCAGATAGAGGACGATCATGCCCGGAACCAGGGCGCTGACCACGCGCGCGATGGAACGAATTCCCCCCACGGTGACCACACCGGTCGCCAAGGCAATGCCGACTCCGGTCCATACGAAAGGAATGCCGAACGAGGTCTGCAGCGCCTGCGCCACCGAGTTGGATTGCACGGTATTCCCGATTCCGAAACTGGCGCAAACCGTCAGCACAGCAAACAGCACGGCCAGCCACTTCTGCTTCAGGCCCCGCTCCAGGTAATACATCGGCCCGCCGGCCATCTCTCCTTTCTCGTCCGTGATCCGATACTTGACGGACAGCAGGGCCTCACCGAACTTGGTGGCCATCCCCACCAGTCCGGTCATCCACATCCAGAAGAGCGCTCCCGGACCTCCGGAGGCAATGGCCGTGGCCACGCCGGCGATGTTGCCGGTGCCGACGGTTGCAGCCAGGGCGGTCATCAAGGCCTGGAAGTGGGAGATATCGCCTTCGGCCTGGGGCTCCCGTCGTTGGATCAGGGCCAGATGGAGAGACGGCAGCAGCTTCCTGAACTGAAGGCCCCTGAGCCTGATCGAGAGGAACAGACCGGTCCCCACCAGCAGGACCAGCATGGGCGGTCCCCAGACGATGTCGGAAGCTATTTCAAGCAGACCAACCTGTTGCATTGGAATCCCCCCCTGTCGATGCCGAACCATACCCCACTTCCAGCCGAGAGACAATCTCTGTCTCAGTGTCTCTGTCTCAGTGTGAGAATCGGGATCTTGCCTGAAACAACCGACAAACGACAAAACGACAAAAGAAAAGACTTATCCACGAAGGGGCACGAAGGGCCACGAAGGCGCTGAGGTTGGCCGCGACGGGGTACCAAGTTCGCGAAAGGATTGTCGATTTCTGATTGTTTCACTCTATGTATGATCCGCACACCAGGGCGGGGGCCCGGCTTGTCTGAAACAAACGACAAACGACAAAGAAAAAGACTTATCCACGAAGGGCCACGAAGGACCACGAAGGGGCACGAAGGCGCTGAGGTTAACCGAGACGGGGTACCAAGTTCGCGAAGGGGTGGTCGATTTCAGATTGTTTCACTCTATGTATGATCCGCACACCAGGGCGGGGGCCCGGCTTGCCTTGTCTGAAACAACCCTGTTTCACCCTCGGATGATCTGCCCCGTCGTGGGGGGCAGGGGCGCCCCTTGCCTGAAACAACCGACAAAAGACAAAGAAAAAGACTTATCCACGAAGGGGCACGAAGAACGACGAAGGGACACTAAGGCGCTGAGGTTGGTCGCGAAGGGATTGTTGATTTCTGATTGTTTGACTTTCGAATGATCCGCCCGGTACGGCGGGGCCTGGACTCGCGGGCAAACGGGAGTCTCCCAAGGGGCGCCCGTCGGCTCTCAGAGAATTCGCCCGCCGGATACCCTCCACCGCATCATCGGGACGACCCACCCGGGCGCCGCTCGTCATTGAAGGAGCTTCATCCTTATTCGTGCCTATTCGTGTCTTTTCGTGGTTCGTCTTCATTTCCAAATCGAAAACGGCTGCCTGTTTATCCTGTCTATCCTGTGCATCCATGTTCAATAAGTCCAAAACCGGTTTGGCACGACATGGCCCTTGTTCCCGACAGGACATGAAGATTCGTTGTTTCACCCTCGTATGATCCGCCCGACAGCGGGGCAGCGCTGGGGACGTTGTTGTGTTACAGTACACGCATGGCCTCAGTGCGAACTTCTTCACCGGTCCCTTTCAGGCGGGCTCGGCATGGAGTTCCGGATGCCCCCCGTACCGGTCCGGCGCTGGTGAAAGCCTTTTTCAAGCTGGGATTTCTTGTTCTGCTGGCCTTGGTGGGGCTGGAACGACCGCTGTTTGTTCGGAATGCGGCCGCTCACGGTCCGCCTGCGACAGACGAGGCGCCTTCAGGGAAAGATTGGCCTCTGATCCTGGCACGCGTGCGCAGCAACGCTCTGGCCTACAGCGCACAACTGCCCGATTTCATCTGCAAGCAGACAACTCGGCAATTTATTCGCACCGTGGCTCCGACCGTGGGGTGGAAGATAGCCGGGAGTTTTGTGGCGGAACTCTCCTACTATGACAGGAAGGAGCACTACGAAATACTGTCAGTCAACCGGAAACCGGCGCCGGGGGGAACAACCATGGAGAATCTGGGAGGAGGGCTTTCCATCGGAGAGTTCGGCTCTGCGCTGCGAGGCTTGTTCGAGCACAGAACACAGGCCGAGTTCAAACTCCTAGGGCTGAAGAACATCAACAAGCTGGAGACACTCTGCATCGCCTTCAAGGTATCTCAGGAACGGTCGAAACGGTTTATTACATTGAACGATAGAACCATCATGACCGCCTACCGAGGGCGCTGTTGGGTCAATCCCGACACCTATGAGGTTGTCCGTCTGGAGAAGAAAGCCGTGGACATTCCCCGGAAATTTCCGGTGACCCAGTTTGACATGACGGTCGACTATGCGCCGGTCACCATCTCAGGCGCGTCCCACTGGCTGCCAAAGGAAGCTGAGATCTGGATCAGCCGCCGCCTGCCTGGAGTCTCCCTCAAGAACTCCCGCATACGAACCAAGAGCAAAATTCGATTCGACGGTTACCGCAGATTCGGAACCGGTGTCAAGCTGGTGACCGAATAGCCCGTCGGGCCAGGCAGGAGCGGGTCCTACTCGGGAGCCGCCGGCAGAGCTCCGGCGGCCTCTGCACCTACCGGTCCGCCCTTCTCCGGCGGGGACTCGATCCCGAAAACCCATCGAAAGATCCCCTTGAAATCTTCCAGGATCAGGTAAAGGGAAGGAACCAGCCCAAGCGTGATGAAAGTGGCGAAGAGGACACCGAAGGCCAGCGATATCGCCATCGGGATCAGAAACTGAGCCTGAACGCTCTTCTCCAGGATGAGCGGCGTGATGCCGGCCGCCGTCGTCAGAGAGGTCAACAGAATCGGGCGGAAGCGCACGATACCGGCCTGATGAACCGCCCGGACCAGAGGCATGCCCTGCTTGCGATGTTCGTTGATGAAGCTGACCAGGACCAGGCTGTCGTTGACCACGATTCCGGTCAAGGCCACCACCCCGAGAATGGTGAGAATACTGGTCGAATACCCCAGAATGATGTGGCCCCAGATGGCGCCGACGATCCCGAAGGGTACCGCCGACAGCACGATCAACGGCTGTAGGTAGGATCTGAAGGGAATGGCCATCATGGCGAAGATTCCCAGCACAACCAGGGCGAAGCCTTGGGCCAGTCCTTCCAGAGTCTCCTGTTGATCGCGCTGTTGTCCCTCAAAGCTGTAGGCGAATCGCGGAGCTGCTCTCAGCAGCTCCGGGAAGAACCTGGCGTCCATGTCGCCCAGGACTTCATTGGCGGTCGTCACCGCCGGGTCTACATCCGCGGTGACGGTAATGGTTCGCTGTCGGTCCACTCGGGAAATGGTCGCGAAGCCTCGTCCCATCTGGGCCCTGGCCACCGTCGAGAAGGGAACTTCACTGCCGTCGGGGGTGCGAATTCTCATTCTCTCCAGGGTTCCCACCGATCGCCTCTCTTCGGCCGGATAGCGCACCATCACTCTTACATCGTCCCTTCCCCGCTGAATTCGCTGGGCTTCCTCTCCAAAAAATCCCTGACGGACCTGGCGGCCCAGGTCCTGCAGCGACAGACCGAGGGACTCCGCCTTGGGCGTGATGGCCAATTTCAGCTCAGGCTTGCCTCCCCGAAAGGAATCGTTGATGTCGATCACACCCGGATACTGGCTCAGCTTCTCCTTGGTCGCAGCCGCCAGTCGACGGAGCTCGTCGATGTCCTGACTGCTGAGCTGTATATCGATGGCCTTTCCGCTTTGAATCAGATTTGTATTGAACGTAAGCTCAACGGCCCCCGGAATGGGTCCGGCCAGCTCCCTCCACCGGGCGCCGATCTCACGACTGGTGATGCTCCTCGATTCCGAAGGAACCAATTCGATCATGACCTCCGCCCTGTACGGGGTGGAATACCTGTTGGCGTCACCCGATCGATCGCCGCGTTCGGACTGGGCTCGATTGGGTTGCTCTCCCACGACGGCCAGGACATGACGGAACACGGACCTGCCCGATTCTTGTTTGATCTCCCCATCCAGTTGAAAGGCGGCCTTCTCGATCCTCCGAATGGCCTGGGCGGTCACCGCGGCCGGGGTCTCCTGGGGCATGGTCAAGTCGACAACCACGAAGTCGGATTCGATTTCGGGGAAATAGGTGAAGTCTATCAGACCCCCGGCCACAAGACCCGCGGTCATCAGCACGGTGGCCAGGGCCACGGCCAATGTGAGGTAGCGCCACTCCAGCACGAGCAGGAACATCGGCCGGTAAACCCTGTGAATGAATCTGTCCAGGCCATTCCCGAAAAACCCGAAGAAACCGTCCCAGACCCGGGTCAGGAGAGATTTAGACCGCCCTTCCCTTGGAGGACGATAGTGGGAAACATGATAGGGCAGGACCAGCTTGGATTCGATGAGCGAAAACATCAGGGTCGGAATGACGATCAGAGGTATCACCCGCCAGATCGGCCCGGCCCCCCCCTGCACAAACAGCATCGGCGTAAAGGCCATGGCCGTGGTCAGCACCCCAAAGACCACGGGCACGGTGACTCGCTGAGTTCCCTCAATTGCCGCCGACAGACCTTTCCCGGTCGCCTCCTGCCTGGAATAAACACTCTCCCCGACCACAATGGCGTCATCCACCACAATCCCCAGGACCATGATGAAAGAGAAAAGGGAAACCATGTTGATCGAGACATCGAACACGGGCATCAGCGCCATGGTCCCCAGGAAGGAAATGGGAATGCCGATGGTCACCCACAAAGCCAGCCGAAGACGCAGGAACAGGGTCAGAACCACAAAGACCAGCACCAACCCGGTCAGGCCATTCTTGATGAGCAGGTTCATACGGCTTTCCAGAATCGCGGACTGATCCCCCCAGGTGGTGAGGGCAATGCCGTCCGGCATCCGACCCTGTGTTTCGGCCACATACTCCTTGACCGCTCGGGCCACCTCCAGGGCGCTCTCATCGCCGACCCTGAAAGCCTGGACCATCACGCTTGGCTTGCCGTCGAGCCAGGAAAACTTATCCGCGTCTTCGAACCCATCCACCACCCGGGCCACATCCCCCAGTTGCAAGCGACTCCCGTCCTGCCGGGTGAGCAGGGTCAACTTGGCGAACTCGTCGCCTCGATAGGCCTGTCCCTTGGTCCGCAGAAGGATCTCCCCGCTCTCGGCCTTGACCGACCCGCCCGGAAGATCGAGCGATCTTCGCCGGACCGCTCCTGCCACTTGATCAAAGGTCAGTCCGTGCCGTCTGAGGTCTTCCTCGGAAACCTCTATCGAGATTTCATAGAGTCGCGCGTTCCTCAACTCAACCTGGCTGAGTTCCGGAAGCAGCAACAAGTCATCCCGAACCCGCTCACCCAGCCGTTTCAGGGTCAGCTCGTCGGCCTCCCCCGAAATGGAAACGAAGATCACCTGGTTTCGGATTCTGGCCTCCTCGATCACGGGTTGCTCGGTTTCCTCGGGAAACGTGTCGATGGCGTCCACCCTCGCCTTGACTTCGTCCAGGAGCGCCCGTGGGTCGTAGTCCGACTCGATTTCGATTCGTACCGTTCCCATGCCCTCGTTGGCCGTCGACCGAACCCTCTCGATACCCTCCAATCCCTGCAGCGCTTCTTCCACGCGGATACAGACGGCTTCCTCGACTTCTTCCGGAGCGGCGCCGCGATAGCTCACCGATACCGAGATGACACCGGCCGCAAATTCGGGAAAGACCTCCTTCTTGAGATCGGGAAGCGTGATTACGCCCGCCATGACGACCGTGATCATCAGCAGGTTGGCAACCACTCCGTTTCGGGCAAACCAGGCAATGAGCCCGTTCATTTCTCCTCCAGTTACTCCACGCCTTCGCAATCAGACAGGGTCCTGCTCTGCGACCGAATCGTCCACAACCTCAACCCTCATGCCGTTGACCGGCGTCTGAACCACCGACACACACACGCGCTCTCCCTCACTGAGACCGGAGGCGATCAGGACCTGGTCGAGCTCGGCGCGCAGAACTTCAACCGTGCGATAGTAGAGGCGGTCGGTCTCATCCACTACCAGGACCTGATCGCCCCTCAGGACGGACCGCGGCAACACAACCACGTCACTTACCCACTTCCCCCGGATTTCAGCCTCGACGAACATCCCTACGGCCAGTGGAGGACGACTCCGGTCACTGCCTCTGCCATAGGGATCCTTGACCTCGGCGACGGCGTGCACCATTCGGGTGCGGGGATCGATCTCCCCCTCGGTCCGAAGAATCCGACCCGACCACTGATGCCTCTTGCCCGCAAACTCGGCACTCAAAACGACTGTAGGGCCCCCTGTGGGCTGGGTTTGCCCCCGATAGGCAAGAGGCAGGTGAAGGTATGCCAGTTCGTCATCCGGAATTGGCAAGCGGACCTCGGCGAAATCGACCCCGTAAAGTCGCGCCAGAGAGGCTCCGGGGGCTATGAATTGACCGATATCGACTGTCTCCGACCAAACCCGGCCGTCGTACGCAGCTTTGACCTCGGTGCGCTCCAGATCGTACTCGGCATGCTCCAGGGCCGCTTCAGCCGCTGCCAGCGAAGCTTTTGCCTCATGGATCTGGGGTTCTCGCAACACCAGCGAGGTTGGAGGACCGCTGCCCAGGTTTTCCCATTCCTGCCTGGCCAAGGTGGCTTCCTGCTCCTCGGTCGCCAGCTTGAGTCCGGCTTGGGCCACCGCGGCGCGGGCCCGCACCACCGCCAGTTGATAGACCCTCGAATCGATTCGGAGGAGTACTTCCCCGGCTTTGAAGAAGCCACCGACAACCAGTGCCGGTGACACCCAGACCACTCGCCCCGAAACTTCCGAGGTCAACTGAGAGGTGGTTCTTGGCGCCACCGTACCCTCGGCGTGCACCATCAACCGGCGACCTTCCGGTTTAACCTCCATGACGTGAACCAGCGGCAGCGAGATTTCCGGCGGACGCTGCTCCGGCTCAGGCTTGGCTCGTATAATCAGCAGGGCGACGTAGGCACCCAGGGCCAATACCAGGATGGGAAGTCCGATCTTGAGTGCTAGTTTCATACCCACTTTCCTTTGGGATTACGGCAGACTCAAACCGATTGAATAAATTCCCTCAGAAGCTCCCGCCCAGGGCCAGATGCAGATTGACACGGTTGTCGAGCTGCAGGCGCCTGAGGGTCAGCAACTGGCTTTCCGAATCGATGGCCGTCCTTTGGGCAGCCAACAAGGTGATGATTCCCGCCAGACCCGAGCGGTATCGCTGCTCGGCCAGGTCCCGAGCGGCCAGAGATTGTTCGGCTGCCTCCTGCAATGCCTGCCGTCGTCTTCGGATCACCTCTTCGGCCGCCAAAGCCGCTTCCACCTCGTTGTAGGCAGTCAGAACGGCGCTCTCGAATCTGGCCGCCGCCTCCTCCGCCCGCGCCTGGTTGAGGGTGACGCCCGCCTTCAGCCTGCCCCGGTTGAAGACCGGCTGGACTACGTTTCCGATCAGAGACCAGACCAACAATTCAGCCGACAGTAGGCTCCGCAACTGGTCGCTGGAGGTCCCAAAGGTGGAGGTGAGGCTGAAACTGGGCCTGAGTTGAGCCTTGGCCTCTGCGATTCTGGCATCGGCTGCCAGCAAATCCCGTTCGGCCGCCACCAGATCCGCCCGGCGGTGGACCAGTTCGGAGGGCAGGCCGGTCGGCACTCGGTCGGGCCCCTTGGGCAGGTCCTTCCCCAACTCACGGCGGCCGTCCGGATAGTCGCCCATGAGGACCTGGAGCTGGCGGACGCCGCGGTCCGCAAGCTCCAGCCGCGAATGTAGCGACGCTTCGGCGATTCTCAACTCGGCCAAGGCCAGGCGCAGATCCAAGGCAGGCCGGACACCGCCTTCAAAGCGGGCCCGAATGCGCCTGGCCGATATCCGGTAGCTCTCCACCGAAGATCGAGCCAACTCGACCTGCCGGTGGGCCTCAATCGCCGCAAACCAGGCTCTGGCTGCCTGTGCCGAAAGCGACAAGCGGGCCGCCGCCAATTCCGCCTGGCGCGCCTGGGCGTTGGCCACTGCGGCCAGCTTCCCGGCCTTCACCTTTCCCCACAAGTCCGCCTCCCAGCCCAGGCTTAGCGATAGACCCGTGCTCGAGAAAGTCCGGCTCAACACGCTCCCTTCCGCACCGGGCAGACGAAGACCCAAAAAGTTCTGCTTCCGGCCTCCCAGGTCGAAGCCAGCGTCCAGCCGGGGCAATTGGGATGCCGCGGCAATGCGAGCCTGGGCCTGGGCTGCTTCAATGCGAGCCGCCGCCGCTCGCAAGTCCTGGTTTCTTTCCAGGACTCGAGAAACCACTTGGTCCAAACTTCCGTCGCCAAAAGAGGTCCACCAATCGCCTTCGCCGGCAGCCGGAACCGTTTCCCCACCGGTCCAGGTGTCTGGGGCTTTCACAATTGAGGCTCGTTGGGGCCTCTGCAGCGATCGATTGCAACCGGCGGTCACGGCCGACAACGTGACCACCAGCAAAACACCGAAAACCCAACGACCGCGCTCGATCATCCCAACACCTCCCGCTTGCCCTCACCTGCCGTTTCCGGGATCTCTGCCCGTGGCAGCGGGGCCTGCAGTCCGGCGGTAGCGAACCGGGTGAGCCGTTCGATGTTGGCCTCGACCTCGTTGCCTTCGCCGGATTGGGCGCCCAACTGATGCACGAATCCTCCTTGCATCAGGGTGTGGACCATGGCTCCGATGACAAAGTGCATGCGCCACATGAGTTCCGTCTTGGGCAGGTCGGGCGCCGCCTGCTCGAATGCCGCCGAAAACCGCCGGACCACTTCCTGAAAGAGGTCCACGAACATGCTCTGGAGCTGCCCCGAGGACTCGGTGTAGATCCGGCCGCAAAGCCGGGTGAAGGTCTCTCCCTTGTCCGCCTGCAGCCACAGCCGGAGCGGTGGACCCACCAGGATGCGGACCAACTCGTCCAGCCTGGGCCGTTGCGGCCGGCAGCGTTCGAGGAGCTCGTCCAGCAGTCGCAACCGTTCACGATTGAGCGGGCCGATACGGCGGACGAAGACTTCCCTGACCAGAGCTTCCTTGGAGCCGAAGTGATAGTGGATGGCCGCCAGGTTCACTCCGGCTTCGGCCGTGATGGTACGGATCGAGACCCCGTCGATGCCAGACTCGGCAAAGAGCCGCTCGGCCGTATCCAGGATCTGATCTCGGGTGTCGGTGGGCAAGGAATAAACCAATTCAATCAAACGTACGAATTAAATCATACGTATGAAAGAAACCGGGTGTCAAGCCGACTCCCTGCCTTTTTCGGCAAAACCGCAGATATGGGGACTCACCACCGGCAGCGGCGCCTGAAAGTCCTCCCACTTCAATTGGGAGAAGCCGGCTCGAGCAATCCGCACCCGGGTGTCCGCATCGGGCCGGCAACCGTCCAGCAGAGTGCTCCACACCGGACGCACCCCGCGCTGAATCCATCGCAGCCAACTGCCTTGCGGCGCCGCCACGTGCTCCAGAAAGCAGTAGCGCCCTCCAGGCTTGAGCACCCGCAGGATTTCCTCCAAGACCGCTTCCACCCGGCCCACCGAGCAGAGAACCAGGGTTCCGACCACGGCATCCACGCTTGCATCTTCCAATCCCAGTTCCTCTGCCAGACCGACTTTCAATCGGACCGGACGGTCCAGCCGAGCGGCCGCTTCCTGAATATAGGGGTGGAAATGGGGATTGGGCTCGATGCCGGTCCACCGGACTTCCCGGGGCAGGTAGGACAGATTGACCCCGCTTCCCGGTCCGATTTCCACAACCTCTCCGGAGAGATCACCGAGCAGGCTCCGCTTGCGTTCGGCCATCCAGCGCTCGTAGGGGCCGGTTCCGTGAGCCATACCCCAGGCGAAGGCCCGTGCTCGCCAACTGTGCTCTCCGGTTCGACGCATGCGGCGAGTATAGGGTCCTGTCTCAGAAATAGCATTACCATCTCCGATGGAGGTTCTTCAGGTGCGCAGCGGCTGTGGTATCTTGATTCCGGCTCGATCGATCGTTCCGGTGAAAACCCATGGCAACTCCCCAACCCCTGGCAAATCTCCGACAGTTTCTGCAACTCCTGCGGCGAGAGAACCAGCTTGCGACCATCGAGGTCGAAGTGGACCCCTATCTGGAAGCCGCCGAGATCCATCGGCGAGTGATCCGGCAAGGCGGTCCCGCCCTGCTGTTCAAGCGCATCCGGGGAAGCCGGTTTCCGGTGGTCACCAATCTGTTCGGCACAGCGCGGCGCATTGAGCTGGCTTTTGGCAGGGGGCCCCAGCAGTTGGTCCAACAGGTGGCCACTTTGGCCCAGACCCTGCTGCCGCCCCGCCTGGGGCGTCTGTGGGGCCACCGCAACCTGGCCTGGGAGGCCCTCAAGCTGGGTACTCGCAAGGTCCCGCGGGGACCGGTGCTGGAATCCAGCCAGCAGCCCGCGGACCTCTCCCGCTTACCGATTCTGACCACCTGGGAAGACGACGGCGGTCCATTTGTTACACTGCCCCTGGTCTATACCCAGCACCCCGGCAATGGAAGTCACAACCTCGGAATTTATCGCCTCCAGGTCTACGACAACCGATCCACCGGAATGCACTGGCAGATCCAGAAGGGAGGAGGTTTTCACTACGACCTGGCCGAGTCCTCCAACGAAGCCCTGCCGGTCACGGTCTTCCTTGGGGGGCCTCCGTCGCTGATCCTGGCCGCAATCGCCCCCCTTCCCGAGAACGTCGGAGAACTGATGGTGGCTTCCTTGCTGGGAGGCCACCGCATCCCCATGGTTCACCCGGCGGGCAGCCCGCACCCATTTCCCGCGGAGGCGGAGTTTGTGCTGCAGGGGACCGTCCCGCCACGACAGCGACGCAGGGAGGGTCCCTTCGGCGACCACTACGGCTATTACTCGCCGGCGCACGACTACCCCGTTTTCCAGGTGGAGCGACTGCGGCACCGGAGCGACGCCGTTTACCCTGCAACCGTGGTAGGCAAGCCACGGCAGGAGGACTTCTTCATCGGGGACTATCTGCAGGAGCTGCTCAGTCCCCTTTTTCCCCTGGTCATGCCCGGAGTGCGGGACCTATGGAGTTACGGGGAGACAGGCTTTCATTCCCTGGCCGCGGCCGTCGTGCACGAACGCTACGGTCGGGAAGCCATGAGCTCCGCATTCAGGATCCTGGGGGAAGGTCAGCTCTCCCTGACCAAAATCCTGATGGCGACCGACACGCCTATGAACCTGAGGGACTTCCCCGCCCTGCTGCAACACGTCCTGGAGCGCATCGAGTGGGAGACCGACTTCTTCATCCTCTCCAACCTTTCCATGGACACGCTGGACAGTTGCGGACCGCAGATCAACCAGGGCAGCAAGGCCATCTTGTTGGGAATGGGAGCCCCGAAGCGCGATCTACCCCGGCAGTATCAGGGCGAGGTTCCCGCCGGGGTGGGAGAAGTCGCCGCCTTTTGCCCGGGATGCCTGGTGATTGGCGGTTCCAGCTTCTCGGAGGAACCTGGCCAACCGGAACGCCTTGTCCAATGGCCCGACTTTCAACCCTGGCCCCTGCTGATCCTGACCGACGACCCCTCCATAGCCGGAGATTCCTCTCGCTTCCTGTGGTCGGTCTTCACCCGCTTCGAGCCGGCTGCCGACGTCCATGCGGCTCAGACCACCGTCCGCCGTCATCATCTCTGTTACCAAGCCCCCATCCTGGTAGACGCCAGAATGAAGCCCGCCTATCCCCCGGAGGTCGCCTCCTCGCCCGAAGTGGAAAAAACGGTAGACCGGCGCTGGAGGGAGTACTTTCCGAAAGCGCCCCTTCGTGGATAACTCTTTTCCCGTTCGGTCAAGTCATCTAAACTATCGGACATCGACCGCAGGGGGGAGCTGCCGGACACTAACCCGCGCCGGCCGAGTGGCTGCAACTCCTGTTTCAGCCCGATTGGCTGACCCGGCACCCCGGCCCCGCCTCTCCGGCACGGCGATGAAAGGGATGAAATGGCCTTATTCCAGAAAAATGGCGGTGTCAATCCGAAACAGGTGCTTCAAACCCTCAAGAGTATCCGGGACCCCGACCTGCAGGAAGACATCGTCGGACTGAATTTCGTGAAGGATCTCACCATCAAGGGCTCCAGGGTCGCCTTCACCATCGAGTTGGCCAATCCTGCCTGCCCGGTCAAGGACCGGATCAAGGCCGAAGCCGAACGCCTGGTCGGCTCGCTCGAGGGAGTCCGCTCGGTCTCCGTGGAGATGAGCTTCAAGGTGACTCGCCGGCAGGATTCCCAAAGCCGAACCCTGATACCGGGCGTAAGCAACACCATTGCCGTGGCCAGCGGTAAAGGCGGGGTGGGGAAATCCACCGTCGCGGCCAATCTGGCTGCCGCGCTGATGGAATGCGGAGCCCGGGTTGGATTGATGGATGCCGATGTCTACGGCCCCAGCCTCCCCACCCTGATGGGTTCCTCGCACACGCCTCAAGTGGTCGGGAACCGAATCGTCCCTCCGGTGGTTCACAAGGTCAAGATGATTTCCATGGGCTATTTCCTGCCCAAGAATGAGGCGGTCATCTGGAGAGGCCCCATGTTGCACAAGATGATCCATCAGTTTCTGGGAGAGGTGGAATGGGGGGATCTGGACTACCTGGTGATCGACCTGCCGCCCGGCACCGGGGACATTCAGCTCAGTCTGTGTCAGACCATTCCCCTGACGGGCGCCGTCATCGTCTCCACCCCTCAGGACCTTGCCCTCAAAGTGGCCTCCAAGGCGATCGCCATGTTCAGGAAGCTCAATACGCCCATCCTGGGGGTGGTCGAGAACATGAGCCATTACACCTGCGCCCACTGCGGGCAACGGGACGATATCTTCGGTCACGGAGGCGCCAGCAAGGCCAGCCGGGAGATGGGCCTTCCTTTCCTGGGTGAGATTCCCTTGAGCAGTGAGATCCGGCTTGCCAGTGACAGCGGCGAACCCACGGTATTGGGTCGCAGCTCCTGCTGTGAAGCCTTCCAGGCCATTGCCGGTGCGGTGGCCGCCCGGGTCAGCATCGCCAACCATGCCGCCGTCCAGGCCCCGACCATCGAGGTCTGACGGTGGTTCCTGTTTCCATCAAACTCTCGGCGCCCGGCGGTGTGGCCGTCAGGTGGAGCGACGGGCACGCCGCCACTTACTCCTACGCCTACCTGCGCCGGCGATGCCCCTGCGCCATCTGCCGCGACACCCCCCCCGTGGTCAAGACCGAGCCCGACCCCTTTCCGATTCTCGGCAAAGGCCCGATCGCGGCCACGGGAGCCACCGCCATCGGCCACTATGCCATCCAGTTCGACTGGAATGACGGACATACCGATGGCATCTACTCCTACTCCTATTTGCGGGAGATCTGCCCCTGCGAAGACTGCCGGAGCGGTAAGACCTGACTCCAATTTCGTCCTGCCCGGGTTCACTCGTTCACCGTATCGGGCCGCAGGTCAGACCCTCCAGCCGACGGAATGCTTTCGAGCATCGCCTACAGGCTGACGGACCCGGGGTATCTCGGAATCAAAAGGGTGGGTTTCGCTTCAGGCTGAATCGGTGGCCACTCCGATGACCTTGAAAGCAACGTTTCGGTGGCCTCGCTTGACGCGATAGACAAAAAAGTCTTTGCGGTCAATGGTGAAGACCGTTCGAAGGTTATGATTTTCAGCCATGCTGACCAGTGAGGCGTCGGCAAGATCCATGGGAACATCCGAGTACCGTGCCATGAGCTCAAAAACTCGCAGAAGACTTCGCGTGTCCAGGAACAAAACGACCAGCCCGCCCGCAGCCACAAAATCCATAAGGCCTTCGGTTGCAACGCTGTTCGGTTGCAACAGATGAAAGGCCTCGGTTAAGACCGGCACGGTGGTGGCGATAGGCTCACTAATGGACTTCAGCACCTCGACACAGCTGCCATGGGCGCTGTCAACGGGATCGAACAGTGCTACCAACGGACCGGTGTCGACCAAAATCATCGTTGGTGTTTCTTCCTGATTGCCGAGGCAATGGCCGCTTTAGCGTGTCTGGCCTCTGAAAGTGCATGTCCTCCTCGCCCCAGGTCGAGCCGGCGAAAGATTTCGTAGGGCGTCAGGGACACCTCGTCTCGGGTAGAGGCCGCGTATGCCTCGATGCCACGCTTGAGAACTTCTGAGATCGACAGGCCCGTGCGCTCCCGCAGTGCCTGCAAGGTCGATTCAGCAGCTTGGTCGAGTCTCACTGTTCGGGTGCCCATGGATAATCATCCCAAGGAATGTAATACGTACCTTAATACACCCCGAGTTGGAAATCAACCCGCACCCGGCTGGATTGCAAGCTCTCCCCATTTTTGAGAGGGTGTGACTGTGCCAATGGCTTCGCCTGATCCTGGCCACCAGCGTAGTCCTCGGGACCTGCTTCTCCCTGCAGAGAGTTTCTCCATTTTGGGAAAATCCGACCCCTTCCAAATGTCGAATTGACTTAACCACTTGTTTTCAATGACTTGAGACGATTAACGGTCGTTTGGGGGGGAAGCTGCTGCAGGGGACCGAAGGGGAGGACGGAGATACAGTGAGGTGCCGTAGCGGTTCCGCACTTCCCCTCAGGCGAAAGCCTCTTCGATCACTTCGCCACCGTTGATGGTGGCTCGCTCCGACCTGCCGTTGTGAAGGTAGGTCAATTTGAGGTGGTTCAAGCCCAGCAAATGCAGCATGGTGGCGTGAATGTCATGGACATGGCAGGGTCGCTCGGCCGCCCGCAGCCCAATTTCGTCTGTGCTTCCGATCACCTTTCCGCCCTTGATTCCGGCGCCGGCCATCCAGACGGTAAATCCCCACGGGTTGTGGTCTCGACCTTCTCCCCTTTCGTTGAAGGGAGTCCGTCCGAACTCCCCTCCCCACACCACCAGCGTATCCTCGAGCAAGCCGCGAGCCTTCAGGTCGGCCAACAATCCTGCAATGGGCTTGTCCGTCGACCTGGTCATCTTCGAGTGGTTACCTTCCAGGTCTTCGTGGGCATCCCAACCTTGACCGCTGCCCGAGTAACACTGAACAAATCGCACACCCCTCTCGACCAATCGACGGGCCAGGAGGCAGTTTCGGCCAAAGGTCGCTGTCATTTCATCGTCCAGACCGTATAGTTTTCTGGTTGCCTCGGATTCCCGACTCAAATCGATGGCCTCAGGGGCTGACGATTGCATCCGGTAGGCCAACTCGTAAGAATTCAAACGGGCCTCCAGTTCAGTGTCCTCAGCCTTGTCGGCTGCATAGAACCTGTTGAGGGCCGCCAGGTAGTCCAGCTTGCTGCGCTGCTGTCTGTCCGTGATCCCTTCAGGAGTCTTCAGGTGGAAAATGGGTGCCCCCTCCTTACGGAATAAAGTGCCTTGGTAGGCAGCCGGCAGAAACCCGGAACTCCAATTCTTGGGGCCCCCAACCACCTGTTTTACCTCCCTGAGTATCACAAAGACCGGGAGGTTCTGGTTGGCGCTGCCCAGACCATAGGTGGCCCAGGCACCCAACGAGGGCCGACCGGCCAAGATCGAACCCGTATTCATTTGACAGAGCGCTCCCACGTGGTTGATCCCCTCTGCGTAGCAGGACCGGAATACCGCCATTTCGTCGACGTGCCGAGCCACCTGGGGGTACCAATCAGACACCCAGATACCGCTTTCCCCGTGTTGCTTCCAGCTGCGCTTGGAGGGCATCAAGGTGTTGTTTGCCGTACCCTTATTGGCTGTGAAGGGACGAACAAAAGACTCGGGCATTGGTTGTCCCGCCAGCCTGTCCAACTCCGGTTTCGGATCAAAAAGGTCGACGTGGCTCGGTCCCCCTTCCATGAATAGCCAAATGACCGATTGAGCCTTGGCGGGGTGGTGGGGCTGTTTGGCAGCCAGCAATCCATTGCCGCCGTCCGCTGCCGTTTGGGCAAAGAAGCCCTCCTTGTCGAGAAGATAAGTCAGGGCGACGGAACCGAAACCGCTCCCCGCCCGGCGCAGAAAATCACGGCGGGAGGCCAAAGAAAGAATGTGAGGTTCCCTTTCAACCATTCTCAACTCCTGAGACAGGACACCAGCCACCCCCAGGCGTGTGTTCGCTCCCGCTAGTTCCGATACGTAAACTCGTTTGAATTGATGATCATGTGGCAAAGATCGACCAATGCCGCCGCCTCTACCGGATCGACGTTGTAGGGGCGCATCAAGGGCAGCACCAGCTTTTCCCCCTCTGCGGCATGCTCTGCGATAACCCCACGATGGCGACGCAGGAAATCCAGGGCCGCGACCTTCTCTTCGCCCGTCGGTTGCCGTGAATAGGCCAGGCGATAAGCCATATCGATTTGGGCATCAGGGTCAAGACCCGCCGAGAAAAGCACCCGCCCTGCAAACCCTCGAGCCCATTCGAGCACCACCTCACTGTTCAGCAAGGTGAGCGCTTGCAGCGGGCTGGTCGTAATGTCCCGGCGCGGACAACTTTCGTGAGTATCCGGCAGGTCAAAATTTTCAAACATCGGATAGCGTGTGTTACGGCGTATGAATACATAGAGGCTGCGGCGATTTCGCTCCGCCGGGCTTTCCGTCGTTTCCCAGCTGGCTTTCATGCCGGGGGGAATCGGGGGAAAAACACTGGGTCCACCCATTTCCGGATTCAACAACCCGGAAACCGCCAGTGCCGCGTCGCGGATGATCTCCCCTTCCAGGCGCTGCCTGGGAAAACGCCACAACAGTGTGTTTTCCGGGTCGATTGTTGCTGCAGGCTCACGATAGAGGGAAGCCTGTCGATAGGTGTTCGAGTTAAGGATGAGCCGGTGCAGGCGCTTGATGCTCCAGTTGTTTCGGATGAACTCCGTGGCCAGCCAGTCCAGTAACCGCGGGTGGCTGGGCAACCCGCCTGAAAGACCCAGATTGCTGGGTGTATCGACGATTCCCTGACCGAAGTGGTAATGCCAGATCCGGTTCACCATGACGCGAGCCGTCAAAGGATTGTCCGGATCGGCGATCCAGTTGGCCAATGCCGTACGCCGGCCCGTAGACTCCATCCCTTCCGGCGCCACAATCTTGGCCGGGCCGGGATCGAAGAGCGTGGGAAAACCGGGTTCTACCTCTTCCCCGGTTGCATCATAGGCACCCCCTGAGAGGACGAACGTTCGGGGCGCCTCGCGGCCCGCGTCCCCAATGCCTATACCGATCGGCAACTCGCCTGGGTGCAAGTCCGAAAATTTGTCGAGGGTTGACTTGAGTTCCTTCCAGCGTTTCTTCTCTTCATCCTTCAGTTGGTTGACCACAGCCTGGGTCGGTGCGTGATAGAGATAGGATCCCGGGTCCAAAAAGGCTTGCACCTTGTAATACATCAACCACTGAAAGGGTGTACGCTTCTCGGACGGGCTTAAGATCGCCTCCTTGATTGCCTCCGGATATCTTGCAATCAATTCGTCGAGGATCTCTTGGCGCTTCGGTTCCTCAAGGGCCGCCATTTCCCGGCGGATCGGTGCTGTCTTTTCCTCCCACGCGGCTAGTTGACGGCGATGCCGATCGGCAGCTTCCCGGGAGGCAAGCACGATATCGTCCCTGGCGCGGACATTGGCAAAAAAGGCCTGCAGCCGGTAGTAGTCCGCCTGTAAGAGTGGATCGAATTTATGGTCGTGACAGCGCGCGCACTCATAGGTGAGTCCCAAGAAAACCCCGCCCACCACAGAGGTGATGTCATGAAGTATTTCCTGTCTCCTCTGCACCAGGTTGCGGGCGTTGTGTTCATCAGGATAGAGACGGTTGAATGCCGTGGCCAAACTGGCATCGGGATCGTTCGACCAAAGCTCGTCACCGGCGATCTGCTCACGCACGAAGCGGTCATAGGGCTTGTCGCTGTTGAATGATCGAATCAGGTATTCCCGGTAACGCCATGCATTGGGGCGAGTTTGATCGGATTTGAAACCCTCGCTGTCGGCATAGCGAGCCAGATCAAGCCAGTGACGGGTCCACCGTTCTCCGTAATGATGGGACACCAGGAGCCGGTCGACCACCTTCCCAAACGCCTTGGAGGATTGGTCTGCCAGAAAAGCATCGACGTCTTCCGGCGTGGGAGGCAAGCCAATCAGATCAAAATAAGCACGGCGGAGAAGGGTCACCTGGTCCGCCGGCGGGGACGGATTCAAGCCCTTGGCTTCCAGCTTGGCCAGCACGAAGGCATCGATTGGAGTTCGAACCCATTCAGAATGGCGAACTGCCGGCACTTCCGGACGCTGAACTTTCTGAAAAGCCCAGTGTTTACGCTGATGTGGACTGAAAGGCTCGTGCGGCGCTTTCCCTGACGAAGCGGCATTCGACACCAGCAGGGAAAGTAGACACACCAATAATGCCAAAGGCCGAAAAGCAACCTTTTTCTGCGGCTTCACCCGACAATCCTCACCAACCTGGGAGTCGAGATCCTGTGATCTCTTCAATGAATGACCCAAACCTACCATCGCCCCCACCGTGTGTCAACGACACCTCCGTCAAAGAGTCGTCCCATTGGCCCTCAACCAGCCATTCGGTTCAGTCTGGCAACGGTCTCCAGGTGATGGCTTTGGGGAAACAGGTCGATGATCTCCAGGGATTCCACCGCATAGCCCCGACCCAGAAAAATCGCCAGATCTCTGGCCAGGGTGGAGGGATCGCAGGAAACATAGACAACCTGGTGAGCCTTGAGGTCGGCGACCTTCCCGACGGTGGTCTTGGGGATTCCGCTTCGGGGCGGGTCCAGCAGCACCAGGTCGATCCCCTCCAGATCCCGGCGGCGATCCCGCAGAAAAGTGTCCAGGTCCCTGTGCAATATACGGCAGTTGCGGCGACCGTTGGCCCGGGCGTTCGATTCCATATCCAGGATGGCGGCGGCGTTCTGATCCACTGCCCAGACCAGCTCGAACTGCATCGACAGCGGCAGCGTGAAGAATCCGACCCCGCAGAAGAGATCCAGGGCGCGAGATCCTTCCAGACCCTGCGTCGCCCGTTGGCTCAAGGACTCCAGCATGAAATCGTTTACCTGAAAGAAGGATCCTCGGCTCACTCGGAAAGTCCACTCTCCCACCCTCTTGTGGACAAAGCCGGGCCCCGTCACCCGAAGTGTGCGCTTCTGCGACCGGGAAAGGTAGAGGCTCACCCGCCGGCTTCCCCAATCGAAATCACCGGCCGGCAGATCCCGTTTGAGGATCGAGAGGCTTTCGGCGCCCGGTTTCACCTTCAGGTCAATCAAGGATTCCTCTCCATCTCCCTGGAAGATTTCCACCTCGGTCAGGCAGGCCACCGTCATGGGAGAGCGCTCCAGGAAGGCTTGCAGATCGGGAAGGATAGCCCAGAGAGCGTCCGCGGCGATGCCGCACCGGTCGACTTCGACCACCCGGTGGGAGGCCCGCTGGAAAAATCCCCAGGAAACTTTCCCATTTCGCGCCAACACCTTCAATTGCAAGCGATTCCGGTAGGCTGAGCCAAGCGAGGAGTTCCGTAGGATCTCGCTTGGGGGACTGCCAATCCGACCCACACGCCGCAGAGCGTCCGCCAGAATTTCCGCCTTGCTGTCGAGTTGCCTGCGGGCGTTCATCTGCTGGAAATCACACCCCCCGCATCGTCCGAAAAAAGGGCAAGGCGGCGGCTGCCGATCGGGCGAGGCCTCAACCAGCTCCCAGTCTAGAACCTCGAGATAGCTACCACGGTCGACCGACTGCTTGACCCGGACACGATCGCCGGGGACGACCAGCGGGAGAAAGACAGCCCTCTTGTCCAGGAAGGCAATTCCCTTGCCTCCCGGAATCATGCGCTCGACCGTCACCTGAAAGGTCTTCATGGCTTCGGGAGAATCCCCGGGAATGCGTTACCGGGTGAGGGATGGATGTCGCCCCGGGTGTTGGCCGGCCGCTGGCGGCCAAGCCTCGGACCGGTCAATTGAGGGGAAGGTAGAACAGGCTCAGTCGCGGAACACCAAAGGTCTGCAGCAGCTTCTTTCGCATCAGCTTGCTTTCCAGCATGGCAATGTGCTCGGCCTTCAAGCCCCGCTTGTGCCGTTGGATCTCCTGCTGGGTCTCTTGCTTCGCTTCCAGCAGGGACTCTTCGCTCATCCCCGAGAGGATAGCTGCCACAATGCGCTCTTCCAGGGTGTTGAGCTTCAATTCCAGACCCTCATAGTCCAGTGCCTGCGATGCCTCGATTTCCTGCATGATTCCCTCGAGCGAGCCGAGAGCCTTCTCCACCACGGTTCTGAATGCCGGCAGCTCGGCCGCCTTGGGTGCCGCCAGGAGCGACTCCAGCTGGCGGCGAGCACTTTCCAGCAGTTCCAGCAACTGCGGCACATCCAGATCACTTTCCCCAGCCTGGGCTGCCGGATCGTTGCGTCCGGCCCGACTCTCCTTCTGGCGCTCGTGTTCGGCCAGAATGGTCTGCGTGCAGTAGGCGAGGCTGTTCACCTTTCCCACCGGCCTTCGCCTTTTGGAGCGTCTGTCAAAGGCCTGGTCCACCCCGCGCAGCACCGCCGCCAAGGGAACCCCGGCATCTCGCAGGGATTCGATCAGGGACCAGTCCAGAGGCGACAGAGGGCGGACCTGCCCGCGTCGTTTCTGGAAGTGCTCCTCGATCTCGGTAAAGTAGTTGAAGTAATTTTCCATGGCGCAGGGTCCGCCGCCCCCTCCCGGCAGGCCTGCCCCGGTTCTCACCGAGGAAAATTTTTCTCGTGGATGAGGCGCAGTCCATCCAGCGTCAAATGGGAATCGATATGTTGAATATGGCGGGTGCCGGACCCGAAGAGTGTAGCCTGACCTCCGGTGGAAACCACCGTTGTGTCAGGCCCCAACTCCCCGATCATGCGTTGAAGAATGCCGTCGACCAGGCCGATGTATCCGTGATAGAGGCCCGATTGGATGCTGGCCACGGTCGAGGTGCCGATCACGCTGACGGCCGGCTTGACCTCGACTCTGGGGAGCCTGGCCGTCCGGGCGAACAGCGCCTCGGCGGCTATCGCCGGTCCCGGACTGATGACCCCTCCGAGATACTCCCCCTTCCGGGAAATGGCGTCGAAGGTGGTGGCTGTCCCAAAGTCCACCACGATGCAGGGGCCCCCGTAACGATCAAATGCCGCGACCGCATTGACGATCCTGTCGGCGCCCACGTCCGAAGGTGGATCGTATAGGATGGGCATTCCGGTCTTGACCCCCGGCCCCACAAACAGGGGAGTAATCTTGAAATACTTCAAGGCCGTCTGTTGCAGCACGGTATTGAGGGGAGGAACCACCGATGCAATCACGATGTCCGAGATGCGGGTGAACTCGATGCCCGTCAGACTGAAGAGGTTCCTGGTCAAAACGCCGTATTCGTCCGCGGATTGACGCTCCTTGGTTTCCAGGCGCCAGTCGTTCCTCAGCCTGGAGCCCTCGTAGATTCCAAGCCAGGTATTGGTGTTGCCGACGTCGATGACCAGCAGCATCGTCGCTTCGCCTCCCCATGGGCTCACGCCCACGGCTACCTGCTGCCGCCGCTCCGCGGCTCGATGGGTCGCCCGGGCGTTCGCCCGGGATTTTCAATTGCCAACAAGTGTCGCCCCTGCCCTGCCGGGCAGATCATCCGAGCGTGAAACAGGGTTGTTTCAGGCAAGTCCCGCCCCCTCCCTGTCGTGCGGATCATTCGAGAGTCAAACAATCAGAAATCGATAATCCCTTTGTGACCTTGGTATCCCGTCGCGGTTAACCTCAACGCCTTAGTGTCCCTTCGTCGTTCTTCGTGCCCCTTCGTGGATAAGTCTTTTGTCTTTCGTCTCTTGTCGTTTGTTTCAGACAAGCGAGGCCCCCGCCCCCCACGACGGGGCGGATCATTCGAAGGTGAAGAAACAGGGTTGTTTCAGACAAGCCGGGCCCCCGCCTTGGTGTGCGGATCATACATAGAGTGAAACAATCAGAAATCGACCATCCCTTCGCGACCTTGGTATCCCGTCGCGGATAACCTCAGCGCCTTAGGTAGAGTCGAGGGGAGGCGCGCCGGCCTTAGATCGAGGGAGTCGCTGTTGCCGGCGGCTTTCGCCACTCGCCGGTGCCTCAATCTCGTTCCTCGCTGCGTTTCCTCGCCCCCGCTCGTCAAACCGGACGTGCGGTTTTCCCGCATCCGGCTTTCAGTCAAGATCATGCCTTCGCCCTCGGAAGGCTCTGTGGCTTCGACCCCAGGCAAGTGAGTCCATAGGTTTTCCATAGTCTCTCGTCCGAGAAGCGCACACTCCCCCCGGTCCTCACCTTGTGCTTCCGACAGAGCCACTGACGCAGCCGCCCGCCCGCGTGGCGGTCGATCGCTCGGTAGGCCGGGCTCACCTGCCCCAGAACGAAGTAGTTCGCCCACCCGGTCATCGCCCGGTTCAGGTGTTCTACCATCTGTCCTCGAAGCAGCGTCCCGTTCCTCGGCGCCGTCCACTCGCTGATCTTGCGGCAGATGCTCTGGACGCTCGCCTGGCTGGGTCGTGTGCCGATGTAGGCTCCTTTCCCTTTGGGGCGATAGTTGCGTCCGATGCGATATCCCAGAAACCCCATCGGTTCCTCCGGACACCGCAAGCATCGGGTCTTCCGCTCGTTGACCGGTAGCTTCAGCTCCTCCATGATCCGCTTGACCGCCGTCAGCATCTCTGCCGCCGGTGCCCTGCCGAGTACACGGAAGTCATCCGCATAGTTGACGATCTCCGCACAGAAGCGCCGGGCATATCCCAGCACCTTCCAGCCCAAAACGAAGCGCCGCATGTAGAGATTGCTGAGCAACGGTGAGATCGGGGCTCCTTGCGGTGTCCCCTTCCGCTCCCGGCGCCCTCGGTTCCGGCGGCGTCTGCCACCCTTCCCGTCGTCCTCCTCCACCGGCATCTCCAGCCATGCCTTGATGAGCTTGAGCATCCTCCCGTCACTCACGCGCCGGGCAATGCTTCGAATCAGCTCCGCATGCGGAATCTCGCCGAAGTAGTTGGACAGGTCGCCGTCAACCACCTCCTGGTAACCCCTTTGCAGGAGTTCATGCACGCGTTTGACCGCGTCGTTGGCACTCCGCCCCCGCCGATAGCCATATTGCTCCGGTTGCAGGTCCGCTTCGAAGATCGGCTCCAACACCAGCAAAGCCGCCGTCTGCGCTACCCGGTCCCGTATGCAGGGTATGCCCAAAGGCCGGAACTTGCCGGGCTGTTTCTTCGGGATCAGCACCTGCCGCACCGGCTTCGGTACGTAGGTTCCTTCCCTCAGATCCCGCGCCAGTTCCCCCAGCCAGCCCTCCACCCCATACGCCTCGATGTCCTTGAAGCCCTCCCCGTCCACCCCGGCCGACCCGCCGTTTCGGCGTACCTGTGCCCAGGCTTCCTTCAGAAAGTCCTCTCGCCACACCTTGTCCGACAGCGCATGAAACCGCCGCTTGGGGTCCTCCTTCGCTTTCGCATGTAGCATGGTCTGGAATTTCCGAACCCCCTCTGACCCTGTTAGACTCTTGTCAGTGGCCACGCCTTGCCTCCTTTCCATGCTGCTCTCAACTCAGGGTCCCTTCCCTCCACCGGCGTTACCCGGCTTCTCCGGTACTACCGACCCATCCGCCACCCTGACGGCCCGGCCTGCCCCTCGCGGGGTCCCGGTTGATGTGTGCCGCATCTCCCCCAGGGCTTCCCGTGTTGCTGCCTTCTTCCCCTTCCATGCGTGCCAGCGTCACTACCCCGACGGAAGCGGATCGGTGCCCGCGTCGCTCTCTTCCCCATCCGCCAACGGCCTTCCCCTAAAGACAGGAGGGTCGGCTTCCGTATTGTCCGTTTCGAGGCCTGCTCGACGTTCACTCGCGTTCCGGCCCGCATGCTCGCTGAGCCGCCCTTGGCGGCCCTTGACGCCAGAGTGCTTCAGACCATTTCGTTACCTCCATGATCCGCCCTGGCTGCTACCAACCGGAGCGACAGTTGTTGGGCGGGGTTCGCACCCGCCAGAAGAAGGCGCCTTTCCACGGCGCACTGCCCCTTCGTGGATAAGTCTTTTGTCTTTAGTCCTTTGTCGGTTGTTTCAGGCAAGTGGGGCCCCTGCCCTGTCGGGTAGATCATCCGAGGGTGAAACAGGGTTGTTTCAGACAAGCCGGCCCCCGCCCTGGTGTGCGGATCACACATAGAGTGAAACAATCGGCAATCGACCATCCCTTCGCGAACTTGGTACCCCGTCGCGGTCAACCTCAACGCCTTAGTGCCCCTTCGTCGTTCTTCGTGCCCCTTCGTGGAAATGTCTTTTTCTTTTGTCTTTTTAGGTTGTTTCAGACAAGCCGAGCCCCCGCCCTGCCGTGCGGATCATACATAGAGTGAAACAATCTGAAATCGACCACCCCTTCGCGAACTTGGTACCCCGTCTCGGTTAACCTCAGCGCCTTAGTGCCCCTTCGTGGTCCTTCGTGCCCCTTCGTGGATAAGTCTTTTTCTTTTGTCGTTTGTCGTTTGTTTCAGACAAGCCGGGCCCCCGCCGGCGCTACCATTCGACCACGTCCCCGGCCACGACCTCTTCCACCGTACCATCCTCACATCTGACCCTGAGGGCCCCCTGCTCACTCAGCCCGGCGGTAGTCCCCCGAATGGAGCGGCCCAGGTTGGAGACCAGGACAGGGCGGCCTCTAACGGAGGAAGAGAAGGCCATCCAGCGCTCCAGCAGAGGCCGGAGCCCCTGTTCCAGGAAAACCAGGTAGAGGGGCTCCAGATGGTTCAACAAGGCAGCCACCAGTCTCGGCCTGGAGACCGGGCCGCCCGCCGCTTGCTCCAGGGTCGATGCCCGGCCGGCAATGGCGCCCGGAAGCGAGCTTCCATTCACGTTGATGCCGACTCCTACGATGACGAAATGGACCCTGCCGGGATCGGCGTTCATCTCCGTCAACACTCCGCAGCACTTCCCGCCCCGGGTGAGCACATCGTTGGGCCATTTGAGGTCGGTGGGGATTCCGGCGACTTCCCGAATAGCCTGGCTGGCCGCCAGTCCCACCACCAGGTTCAAGCCGGGCGCCTGCGCAGGATCCACCTCCGGCCGCAATATCTGCGAGAAGAGAATGTCCTTGGTCTTGCGAGACAACCAGGTTCTGCCCAAACGCCCTCGCCCGCCGGTCTGCTCCTCGGCCACCACCACTGTCCCTTCCGGCGCTCCGTCCCGGGCAAGGCGCCGGGCGGTGTCGTTGGTGGAGCCGACCCTCAGGTAGTGGTGATACCTCCGACCCAGCCGGTGGGTGGCGAGATGGGGTCGAACCCGGGAAGCCACCGGCAGATCGGCAGCCGCCGTGAGCCGAACCCGCCCATCCGAGCCCACCTCCAGAGGCAGACCTTGCACCTGGAGCCGGGCCAGAACTGCTGACAACTCGGCTGGGGACATGTCCAGGGTACGGGCGAGCTCCAGCCGGCCCCTCCCCTCGTCCCCTGCATCCGCCAGCAACTCGACAAGTCGATCGAGCCGCGCATCGCTGGATGGAAGTTCCCTCATCGCGGGTGGGGATTGGATAGTTGCAACTCCAGGCTGATATCGGCCGCCCTCGCGGAGTGGGTCAAGGCGCCCACCGAGATGAAGTCCACTCCGGTTACGGCATAGTCCCGAATATTGTGCAAATCGATGCCTCCGGAGACCTCCAGAAGCGCACGGCCCCGGGTCCTGGACACACACTCTCCGACCTGTCCCGGCGTCATGTTGTCCAGCAAAATGGCTTCCACCCCAACCCCCAGAGCTTGCTCCAACTCTTCCAGGTTGGAGACTTCCACCTCGATCCTTTGCGGGGAGTCGAGCCCCGAACGAACCCTGGAGACAGCCGCTTCGATTCCGCCCGCGGCCCGGATGTGGTTCTCCTTGATCAGAATCCCGTCATAGAGGCCGAAGCGATGGTTCTTCCCCCCTCCCATGACGACGGCGTACTTTTCCAGGAAACGCAATCCGGGGGTTGTCTTGCGGGTATCCAGGACGGCGATCCCGGTTCCCTCCACCGCCCCGACCATGGCCCGAGTCAAGGTCGCGATGCCGCTGCACCGCTGCAGAAAGTTGAGCGCCACCCGCTCCCCACCGAGCAAGAGCACCGCCGGCCCGCGGACCGTCCCCAGAAGGCTTCCCCGGGGCACCCGGTCGCCTTCTCCAAAGAATGCCTGAGACGCACAGCGGTCGGACAGGATCCGGAAGGTCTCCGCCACCACCGGCCACCCCGCCAGGACCAGATCGGCCTTGGCCCGGAAATCTCCCCGAGCCGGCAGGGACGGATCGACGGTGAGCCGGCTGGTGACATCGCCGGCTCCACGGTCCTCCGCCAGCGCCTCGGAGACAATGGGTGTCAGCTTCCGGGAATCCAGCTCCAGCCCGCATTTCTCACCAGGGGGCGTGATCATGGCGGAGGAATGTTTCCCTTTACAGTTGATCCCGATACTCCATCAACTTGCCCAGCTTTTCCTGAAACTGGATGAGACGATTGCGATTGAGCTCGACGACTTTCTCCGGCGCCTTGGCCACAAAGGCCTGATTCTGCAGCCGCTGCCGGATCGGTGTCATCTCCCGTTCCAACTTGAGGATCTCTCTTTCGATCCGCCCCTTTTCCACCTGCAGATCGATCAGACCCGCCAACGGAATCTCCACGCTCACCCCGGACGCCACCGAGCGAGCCGAATGGTCTTCCCTGCCGACCGCGGCCACCACCTCCACCCGATCGCAGCGGGCCAGGTTGCGGATATAGGGCCGGCTCTCCAGCAGGAATGAGCGCACCTCCGGTTCCGAGCTGGCCAGCCGGACCGGGATTCTGCGCCCGGGATCCAGGTTGATCTCGGCCCTCAGGTTTCGGATCTTGGTGATGACATCCTGCAACATGCCGATACGGGCTTCGGCCGTGGCGTCGGTCCGGGCCGGGTGACCCTCGGGATAGGACTGGACGGCAATAGAGACTCCCTTGTGTGGCAACCGTTGCCAAAGCTCCTCGGTGATGAAGGGCATGAAGGGATGCATCAGCCGGAGAGCCTGATCGAAGACGACCAGCAGCACCCGGTAGGAGAGCTGATCCTCGGGATGCTTTTCCGGGCCCACGATCTTGGGCTTGACAAACTCGATATACCAATCGCAAAGCTCTCCCCAGAAAAAGTGGTAGATGGCGTGGCTGGATTCATGAAACCGATAGGCTTCCAACCCCGCGTTGACCTCACGGGTGACACCGGACAGCCTGGACAGAATCCACCGGTCCACCAGGGACAGATCCTTCCTCCTTTGGGTGAGATCATCCATCTCGGCGCTGGCGTCGAAGTCCGGCGGGAGCTGGGCGCGAATGCTCTCCAGATGCAGGGTCACCAGGCGAAAAGCATTCCAGATCTTGTTGGCAAAGGCCCGATGGCTGAGGATCCTTTCTTCGGAGAGGCTGATGTCGGTGCCCGGCGCGGCCATGATGGCCAGGGTGAAGCGAACGGCGTCGGTACCGTACTGTTCCATCAGGTCCAGAGGATCCACCACGTTGCCCTTGGACTTGCTCATCTTCTTCCCTTCGGCATCCCGCACCAGGCTGTTGATATAGACGGTCCGAAAGGGGACGTCCCCCGCAAACTTGAGGCCGGCCATGATCATGCGGGCCACCCAGAAGAAGATGATGTCGAATCCGGTGATCAGGACAGAGGTGGGGTAGAACTGTTTCAGGTCCCGGGTCTGCTCGGGCCAGCCCAGGGTGGAAAAGGGCCAGAGACCCGAGCTGAACCAAGTATCCAATACGTCGGTCTCCGGCGTGAGCTCCCCGCCGGAGCAACGAATACACTGCCGCGGTTCCTGCCGGGCCACGTTGACCTCTCCGCAGTTTCGGCAGTGCCAGGCGGGGATGCGGTGCCCCCACCAAAGCTGCCGGGAGATACACCAGTCCCTGATGTTGCGCATCCACTCGAAATAGGTCTTGGACCAATTGGACGGAACAAATCGGACCCGGCCTTCCTCCACGGCCCGGATGGCCGGTTCGGCCAACGGTTTGGTCCTGACGAACCACTGGGTGGACAAGAGAGGCTCGATCACCTGCTTGCAGCGATCGCACTGCCCCACGCTGTGGGTATGGTCTTCCACCTTTTCCAACAACCCTTGACGGTCAAGCTCCCTGACCACGGCGGCCCGGCAATCCGAACGGTCCAGTCCCCGGAACTCGCCCGCCGCATCGGTCATCCGCCCATCCTCATCCAGTATCGAGATCTGTTCCAGTTCGTGGCGCAGTCCGATTTCGAAATCGTTGGGGTCGTGAGCCGGCGTGACTTTTACCAGTCCGGTTCCGAATTGGGGATCCACAAAGGAATCGGCCACAATTGGAATCTCGCGATCGGCCAAGGGCAGCCGCACCACCCTGCCGGCCAACCCCCGATAGCGCCCGTCCTTGGGATTGAAGGCCACCGCGGCATCCCCCAGCATGGTCTCCGGCCGTGTGGTGGCCACCGAGAGCGAACCGGGTCCGCCCGCGAGGGGATAACGCAGGGTGTACAATTTCCCCTGGGTCGGCTCTGCGTTCACTTCCAGGTCGGAGAGTGCCGTGCGGCAACGAACGCACCAGTTGATCAGTCGCTTGCCCCGGTAGATGAGCCCTTCCTCATAGAGCCGCACAAAGACTTCTCGCACCGCCCGGGACAGCCCCTCATCCAGGGTAAATCTCTCCCGGGTCCAGTCGCAGGAGCCCCCCAAACGGCGCAGCTGCCTCAAAATGGTGTTGCCGCTCTTCTCCTTCCACTCCCAGACACGCCGCTCGAAGGCCTCCCGCCCCAATGCCTGACGGGAGGTCCCCTCCGCTTCCAGTTGACGTTCCACCACGTTCTGGGTGGCGATGCCGGCGTGGTCGGTGCCCGGCAGCCACAGCGTATTGTGCCCCTGCATCCTGCGCCAGCGGACAACGATGTCATGCAGCGTGTAGACCAGCATGTGCCCCATGTGAAGAGACCCCGTCACGTTGGGCGGCGGTATGACTATCACGAAGGGGGGACGGCTGGATTCGGCGTCGGCTACGAATAGACGCTTCCTTTCCCAGAATTCCATCCAGCCCGGCTCGACCGATTGGGGATCGTAGGTCTTTGAAATTTCCATGCTGATGACTCAGGCCGGCAAGGCCCACACTGAACCGGCGTTTCTCACCGGGTCGCAGCGCAAATGGGGCCGCAGACAGGCTGTTTTAGCGCCGTCCCTCCAAAAGTGATGGGAAAACACCGGTTACGGGAGGGGATGAAATACCCGGCGAATGGGGTCTGGCAGGAGGCCGTGCGGCGGGGCGGCAACGTCCGGTCCGGCGTCAGTCGCCTGCCTGCTATTCGGAACTGGAATCCGGGGATGCCGGCTCGCCATCCACCTCTCGTTCGGGACGGGTGACGATCTCGATACCCAACGAGCCGCCACTAGGCACAGCGGTCGGGGCAACGGGTGCGGGAGCGGCTTCTGCCGGGCCGCCGGGTTCCAGATTGATTTGCTCCGGTCCCAACAGCAGAGGTGGGCGTTCGGCCTTGCGTGCCCGGGAGACATCGGGTCTCTTGCTGAACAACGATGCGAACCGCCCCATCAGGGACCGCTTGGTCACGTTTTCCAGGTCTTCCTGCGCCCGAGCCAAGGCCACCGGGTCGACGTCGGGAATGGGAAGGCCCAGTTTTTCCAGCTTTTTTCTGGACTCGCCTTCAAACTCACTAAGCGGGTGGTAGCGGACCACCAGTCCATAGTAATACCCTGCTGCAACGATGTTCTGCTCGCGTTCACGCACCCGGCCCAGGACGTAAAGGACTTCATCCTGCCGGCTGAAATCGGCGTACTTGATGGCCGTGGCCGCGCGGTTGAAGGCCCCCCTGTAGTTTCTTCGAACGAACTCGTGCTTGGCCACCCCCAGGTCCCCCACCGCCAGGACCTCCTCGACCTCCCGCAGGTACTGGCGGGCTTCAGAAACCAGGGGGCTGTCCGGATGTTCCGCAATAAAGGCCTGGAATTCCATTTGGGCGGCCCTGGCCTGGGTGGCGTCCCGATTGGGTTTCTCCATCTGGCGAAAGTGCGTCAGCGCAATGCGCATCTGGGCATCGTCGAGTTCCTCGCTGGTGGGGAAAAAGGTCTTGAAGTCCTCATACTCGGCCTTGGCCTGCAGCAGTCCCGAGGTTCCTCCCTGCTTGAAATAGGAGTCCGCAATGGCCAACTTGGCCCGTTCCTGGTATTCACTGTCGGGATAGGTGTTCAACAGGTTTTGAAAGACCAGGCGACCCACGTCGTAGCGGCCTTTGGCCACATCTTGCAGACCCTTCTCGTACAGAATCTTGTCGGGCTCGGCTGCCCCGTCGGGGGTGATGACCTCTCCCTTTTTCCCTCCGAAGAAGCAGCCCGAAAAGGTCAAGGTGAGGACAGCCAACCAGGCTAAAGGTTTCCGGCTTTTCATGAACTCCTCCAGGAACGTGTCCTGCCTATGTCACTTCATCCTGGCCGCCGTCGAAGCATCCGGACGACCGATCGATCATTTGCCTTACCATGGCGCCCGGATCCGGCGAGCCGAAAATCTGGGAACCGGCAACCAGTACCTCCGCACCGCTCCTGACCAGCGCGCACAGGTTGTCGAGGCTTACGCCCCCGTCGACTTCTATTTTAACGGATAGTCCCCGACGATCAATCATCTTTCGCAGGCCCTCGATCTTCTGCAGGGAATAGGGGATGAACTTCTGGGCTCCGAAGCCGGGGTTGACCGACATGATCAGCACGAAATCCACCAGGGACAAGACGTTTTCCAGGACGGACAGGGAGGTGGCCGGGTTCAGAACCACTCCGGTCGACAATCCGCGGGAGCGGATCCGGTTCAAGGTCCGGTCCAGGTGAGCACTGGCTTCGGCATGAACCGAGATCCAGTCGGCGCCCGCATCGGCAAAAGCCTCGATATAGGCGTCCGGGTTATCGATCATCAGATGCACATCCAGGGGAAGCCGGGTAATCTTGCGAATGGACGCCACTACGGGAGGACCCAGGGTGATGTTGGGCACAAAGTGACCGTCCATGACGTCCAGGTGGAGCAGATGGGCGCCGGCATCTTCCACGGTTCGAATCTGCTCTCCCAGAGCGGCAAAATCCGCGGCCAGGATGGAAGGGGCGATTTGAATCATAAGGTTACCGGGCCACCTCGAAATCGACCGAGGATGCTTCCAGAATGATGTCGCCGGCTGCAGGAGTGTGTTCCAACACGGTCCCCCGGGCCACGCCCGGGAAGCTTTGGTATTGGACCTCTCCCAGCTCGATGTCCCGCAATGCCAGGCTTCTGGAGACCTCCTCCAGACGCTTTCCCACCAGGTCCGGCATCAGGTAAGCCACCCTGTCTCGGCCGGCCGAGACCAGCATGTTGACGGTGGGCGATCGCGTCTCCTGCTTCCCGGGCAAAGGAAACTGGGACATCACCAAGTCCCTTTCAGTACTGTCGGAACTGATGGTCGAGGTGAAACCGGGCGTGAGTCCCCTCTGCAGGAGTTGATAGCGGACGGCCCTCAGCGTCTTGCCGCGCAAGTCAGGCACCTGGATGCGCCGAGGACCCAGGCTGACCAGCACCTTGACGTTGCCGCGGCTCTTGAGCCGGCTCCCCTCCGCCGGACTCTGCGCAATGATCCTGCCAGGAGGGACATGGTCGTCGAAGCGGTCTCCTCTCACTTTGAGGACCAGCTGTACGCCGGAAATCTGTCGACTTGCCTCTTCCAGGGAGCGACCCACCACGGCCGGAACCGTGACTTCACTGCCTCGAATGGCCAGACGCATGGCTGTCAGGCAACTCACCAAGGCAGCGCTGATGAGGACGCCGGCCAGGAAAAGCACCCGCAGAAAACCAGCCGGCTTGCCACGAACCCTGCGATTCGGCTGACGATCACGGTCACACACGGCGAAAATTTATCACAGCCACGGAAGGGCCGCCAAGGCTTCCCTGCCGAGGCGCTGAAATTCACTCACAGGGCGCCACGTTGGCCCCCCTCCGGCTCGACCGCGGGCTGCGCCGTTGTCATGAGCGTTAGCTCAGTCTGCCGCCGCCCCCCTCCGGATCGACGGCGGGCTGTCACTTACGGGACACCGAGTCTGCCCCCCTCCGGATCGACGGCGGGCTGCGCCCTTGTCTCTCCGACTCCCCCTCAAGGGGGGAGTGATACTCGAGGCTTGCATGGGGCGCCTTGCCCGATTCCCGGGCGGGATGTAAACCATGTTCCCGGTCCAATGTGTCAACGCCGGTCCCGGTTAGTGCCCGGTATCACTCCCCCCTTGAGGGGGAGTCGCAGAAGTCGAGCCGTATGGCGAAGGCTGATGCGGTGGGGGGCAGACGCCAGCGCAGCTTTGGGGCGACGCGTGCCGTTGAAGCAGGTCCGTCTCGCTTCGTGGCTCCGCGAACGCTGCCGATCGGCTCTTACGGGACGCCGTGTCTGCCCCCCTCCGGATCGACGGCGGGCTGCGCCCTTGTCTCTCCGACTCCCCCTCAAGGGGGGAGTGATACTTGAGGCTTGCATGGGGCGTCTTGCCCATTTCCCGGGCGGGATGTAAACCATGTTCCCGGTCCAATGTGTCAACGCCGGTCCCGGTTAGTGCCCGGTATCACTCCCCCCTTGAGGGGGAGTCGCAGAAGTCGAGCCGTATGGCGAAGGCTGATGCGGTGGGGGGCAGACGCCAGCGCAGCTTTGGGGCGACGCGTGCCGTTGAAGCAGGTCCGTCTCGCTTCGTGGCTCCGCGAACGCTGCCGATCGGCTCTTACGGGACGCCGTGTCTGCCCCCCTCCGGCTCGACGGCGGGCTGCGCCCTTGTCTCTCCGACTCCCCCTCAAGGGGGGAGTGATACTTGAGGCTTGCATGGGGCGTCTTGCCCGTTTCCCGGGCGGGTGTAAACCATGTTCCCGGTCTAAAGTGTAAACGCCGTTCTCGGTTAGTGCCCGGTATCACTCCCCCCTTGAGGGGGAGTCGCAGAAGTCGAGCCGTATGGCGAAGGCTGATGCGGTGGGGGGCGGTCGCCGGGCTTTCAGGCGGCGTCGTGCGGCCACGCCAAGTCCCTTCAGCGCTGTCTTGATCCGCTGTCATTTCTTGTGCGACACGACTTCACAAATTTTCTGGCAAAAATCAGGGCAAGCTGCGATTCTTTCTCGAAGCCTTTAGCAGGCCGGCATCTCGCGGTCGCTACCGGCCGCTTGTCGTTCAGGAGAAAATCTCAGGTGGGAAAGAAAAACGGCTTCATGGTCGGGGTTGACCTTGGAGGGACCAGCATGATGGCGGCGGCGCTGGACAGCCGCGGCCATGTGCTTGCCTCCAGGAAGCGGTCCACTCGTCCCGGTCTGGGCCCCGAGGGCGTCACCCGTAGAATCGCCGGGGCGGTCCGCAAGCTCCTGAAGGAGCTGGGAAAGAAATCGAAACGGGTTCAGGGTGTCGGGATCGGAGCTCCGGGAACCGTGGATCCTGAGACGGGAGTGGTGCTCTACGCCCCAAACCTGGAGTGGCAGGACCATCCCCTGGCAAAAAGGCTCAGCCAACTCCTCGGACTGCCGGTGACCCTGGACAACGACGTCAATGGAGGCGCTGTCGGCGAACACGCACTCGGTTCCGGGCAAGGGGCCAGGAACCTGGTGGCGATTTTCGTCGGAACCGGCATTGGCGGCGGGGTCATTCTGGAAAACCGGCTCTACCACGGAAGCTGCGGTGGGGCCGGAGAGGTGGGTCACATCAAGATCATGGCCAACGGGCCCCTTTGCGGGTGCGGGCGCAAGGGCTGCGCCGAAGGGCTGGCCAGCCGCACGGCCATGGAGCGCGACATGCGTCGCGCCGTGGATTCGGGGCGAACCAGCCTGGTTCCGGCCATCATGGCCGGAATGGGCCGGGAGCGCATGACCAGCCGGGTGATTGAAGAGGCGCTTCAGGCCGGAGATCCCCTCATGGAAGAAATTCTGGATCGGGCCCAGAACTGCCTGGGGCTGTTGGTGGCCAGCCTGGTCAACCTGCTGGATCCCGACTGCGTGGTCATTGGCGGAGGCATTGCGGATCGGTTGAAGGACCGGTTCCTGGAGCCGATTCGGGCAACGGCCGACCGGCACATTCTCAGGGCGCCACACCTGGAACCGGTCAGGATCCTGCCCTCCCGACTGGCCGGCCACGCGGGCGCGGTCGGCGCAGCCGTGCTTGCCTGGAATCGGCTGGCAGGCATCAATCCGGCCGATTCCTGAAATCCACGCCGGCTTGGTGGCAAACCGGATTTGGCACCCTAACAGAGCCCCAACCGCGCATTTTGCTTCGGCAGCCAGCGCGGTTGGCGCTAGAATCTTGGATCATGATTCAGGTTTCAGTCGCCGCGCCTTGCAACGGCTCCGGAAAAACATCGCTCCTGCTGGCCATTCTCAGGGCTTTCCCGGGAGTTTTTTCAACCGCCAAGTTCACCACCATCTATCGGGACGAACAGTTTTGTCCCGTAGGAAACAGCGGCTGCCCCTGCCATCGCCTGGAGGGAAATTTTCTGCTCTGCGAGGACCCCATTGTCCTGGCCCAACCGGATACGGACACGGGCAAGCTTGTGGAGGCCGGCACCAGAGAGTCCTTGTGGGGTGTGGCCCGCCCCGAAGGATACCCGGCACTGGTCGATCTGCTTCGCAGAGACCGATTTCGGGAGAGCACGCGGCTGTTGACCGAGGGAAACACCGTCTTGGGCCACATGACGCCCGATTTCCTGCTCTTCGTCGTCAACCCCTGCCTTCCCCGGAATTGGTGGAAAGGCGACTCGGAACGGCTTATGGAAGCCGCCGACCTGGTGGTGGTCAACCCATTCCTTCCGGAAGCTGACCGGAACGGCGCTGCCGACGACCCTTCGGTCGAGCAGACTCTGACCCACCATGCCGAAAAATGCATCCGTTGCCAGGCCGGGTTGGGACTGGACCACTGGAACGACCGGCGTCCCTTCGATGCCATTCAGGCGCTGCTGGCAGGCGCGGTGGGGCCATCCGGTCTCAGGCCGACGGCGCGCGGCTTTTGAGCCGACCTCATTGCTTCCCCTCTACAATGGACGATCCCACAGTGGCGGCTTTGCTTGAAGACAAGGCGGCTCCCAAACACCTCGCCTTTCGGCGAGCCACGGCGATACTGCTGTTCCTGTTGCTGATCCCTGCCGGTTGGGGTTCAAGGGTCCTGGCCCAGGGGTCGGACGAGGTCCGTTTCGAGCAGCTCTGCCGCAATTTCGTGGATGGGGACTCCCCCTCCGCCAGGCTGGAGCTGCTGGAGTTCAGCCAGAGTAGCCCGCAGAGTCCCCTGGCCGCCCTCGGGTACTACCTGCTGGGCCACAAGGACCTCCAGGAGGAGCGTCTCGAATCGGCACTGGATGCGCTGGAACTGGCCCTGGTCGGAGCCGACCAGGTCCCCATCCCGGACTTCATCCTCTTTCACCACGCCGAGGTCCTGCACAAGCTCAATCGGCCTGCACGCGCCATCGAGGAGTGGCTCACCTACCTGAGGCGGTTTCCGCGAGGCCATCATGCCAGGCGGGCCATCGGTTTGCTTTGGGAAGACGCTCTGCTGGCGGGAAACCCCCAACTCGTTTTTGAATCTCAACAGGATTGGCCCCATCTCTCCAGGTCGGCCGAGGCTCTTTACTACGCCGCGGCCGCTCACGAGTCGATGGGGGAGACCCGGCGATCCATCGACGGCTACCTCCGCCTGCACTACCGGTCCCCCTTGAGCGCGGTGAGTTCGAAGGCTCTGGAGGCCATCACTCGGCTGCAGCTCGACCATCCCGGGGAGTCCTTCGATGTCCCGCCGGCCTGGAAGAGAGACCGGGCCGAAAAACTCTTCAAGGGGAAACGGTACCGCCAGGCCGTGGAGGCGTTGAGCGCCGCCCTGGAAACGACCGAGTCGGCCGCCGAAAGAGCCAAGTACCAGTTGTGGCGGGCCATTTCCGAATTTCACTCCCGAAACCAACGGGAATCTCTCTGGACCTTGCAGGCCCTGCCCCCGAAATTGGCGCTGCAGCCTCAGGCCTTGTTCTACCGGGCCGAGAACTACCGCAGACTCGACGACGACGATTCCTTCCGGGAGACCGTTCAGCAGATTCAGCAGCGTTACCCCAGGTCCTCATGGCTGGAGCGAGCCTGGTTCAGCCTGGCCAATTCCCGATTGGTCAAACGCGAGCTGGACGAGGCCAACCGCTTCTACCTCAAGATGTCCGACCGTTTCTCCAGCGGACCACGGGTCACTCGCGCCCATTGGCGGGTGGCCTGGTACCATTACAGGCAGCGCGACCGGCGCCAAGCCCTCGCGCTGTTTGCCGAACACCTCCAGCGGTTTCCGCGCTCGCCCCACCGGCCGGCTGCCATCTACTGGACCGCTCGCATCCGGGAAGAATCGGGCGATCCCGGGCAGGCCAGGCCCCTGTACCGGGCGATCACCGAGCTTTTCAGCAACCACTACTACGCTCATCGGTCCAGGGAACGCCTGGCGGAAAACCAGCCGACCAGAGCGGACGAAGCGGTGTTGGATCCAACGCTTTCCCATATACTGGGCCGCTTCAAGCGCCGCACCGCCTCCCGTTTCTCCTCGAAGGCCGCCCAGGTTCCCGATTTGCCTGAGCGGCTATCCGCCCGAGTCAGGACGCTCGCCTTGATCCAGTTGTTCGAGGCGGCCGCCGGAGAGCTCCTCCGAACCAGCCCAAACACAAGAGGCACGCGGCTTCAGGCAGCCATCCTCCTCCACCGGGGCGGCCGCTACCGCGCCTCCACCTCTCACCTGCAGCAGCTCTTCCCGGGCTTTGTCTACCGGTCCTTCGCCACGCTCCCCCGGAACATCTGGCGGATGCTCCTCCCCATCGAACACGCCCCGCTCTTTGCCCGGGAAGCTCGAAGACACGGGCTCGATCCCTACCTGCTGGTGGCGCTGGTCCGCCAGGAATCGGCCTTCGATCCCCGGGCCGAGTCGGTGGCGCAGGCCCGGGGATTGATGCAACTCATCCCCCCGACGGCCAGACGGGTGGCGCGCCAACTCAGCCTGGACCGCTTCTCGCTCGACCAACTCTTCCTTCCCCGGCTGAACATCCGCCTGGGAAGCCGGTACCTGGCCGATCGCCTGGCACAGTTCAACGGCGACGTCGACCGGGCCGTGGCCAGCTACAATGCCGGGCCCGACCCTGTCAACCTGTGGCTCAGTGAGGGCAACTATCGGGAAGCCGCCGAGTTCGTGGAGAATATTCCTTTTACCGAGACCAGGAACTACGTCAAGATCCTCCACCGCAACTTGCAGTTGTATAAGCGGCTTTACGGGGAGGAATTCCCGGAATAGACCCGGGCTGTTTGAGATTCATCTCCAGGAAGAATTGCTGTCGCCGCCTACGCGGCTCGGTGGGGTGACAAAACGCTTTCCCATGGGCTTACGCCCACGGCTAACTGCTGCCGCCGCTTCGCGGCTCGACTTCGGTCCAAACCGGGAACATCCCTTGCCCATCAGGCGGTGGGCGTTCGGGAGATCTCTTCCAACCCCAGCTCCCGGATCGCGACCTCCCGGATCTTGTATTTCTGGATTTTTCCCGTGACGGTCATGGGGTAGCCGTCCACGAACTTGATGTACCGCGGAATCTTGAACTTTGCGATCCGGCCCCGGCAGAAGTCCTTGATGTCCCGGTCAGTGGCCGCCCCCGGCTCCTTCAACTGAATCCAGGCCAGGATCTCTTCACCCAGCCTGGCATCGGGAACGCCTACCACCTGGACGTCGCTCACTGCCGGATGGGTGTAGAGAAACTCCTCGATCTCACGGGGATAGACGTTCTCACCGCCGCGGATAATCATGTCCTTCACTCTTCCGGTGATTCTGCAATAGTCCTCTTCGTCCAGAGTTGCCAGATCCCCGGTGTGCAGCCAGCCTTCGGAGTCGATGGCTTGCCGGGTTGCCCTCGGATTCCTGTAGTAGCCGCTCATCACCAGGTAGCCGCGAGTGCAAAGCTCCCCCGGAGTTCCCCGGGGAACCACTTCGCCTGAACCGGGATCGACGATCCTGACTTCGGTATGGGGCAAGGGCCTCCCCACCGTCGTGACTCGGGTTCGGACGGGGTCGCTCACCCCGGTCTGGGTGATGACCGGGGAGCTCTCGGTGAGTCCATAGGCGATGGTCATCTCCCGACAATGCATTTTCTCGACCACCTGTTTCATCACCTCGATGGGACAGGGAGAGCCGGCCATGATTCCGGTCCGCAAGGAGCCCAGATCGACCCGGGAGAATTCGGGGTGCTCCAGTTCCCGAATGAACATGGTCGGCACGCCGTAGACAGCCGTGCATCGCTCTTGCTCGACCGCCTTCAGCGTGGTCCAGGGATCGAAGGCCTCGTCGGGAATGACCATGGCGGCTCCATGAACGGCGCAGGCCATGTTTCCCAGCACCATGCCGAAGCAGTGGTAGAAGGGCACCGGAATGCAGACACTATCCCGGCAGGTGAGCTCCATCCGTTGACCCACCAGGTAGGCGTTGTTGACGATGTTGTGGTGGGTAAGCACGGCCCCCTTGGGATAACCCGTGGTTCCGGAGGTGTACTGGATGTTTATGGAATCGTCAGCCCTCAGGGAGGCATCCGTTTCGTCCGCCACCCCCGCGGTTTCGGCAGCCTGACCGCCGGAAACCATTGCATCCCAAGTCCCCATGCCCGTCAGGGGCTGCCCCTCTCCGGCCAGAACCAGGTTTCTGAGGTGAGGGAGACTGTCAGACCGCCAGTCGTTCGGGCCCGCGCCAGCCGCTTCGGGACAGACTTCGGCAATCATCTCCAGGTAGTTCGACGACCTGAAGCCGCTAATGGTGATGAGCGTCTGGGTCTCCGACTGTTCCAGGGCGTAGTGAAGCTCGCGCGACCCGTAACCGGGGTTGATGTTGACCATGATGGCGCCGATGCGCGCCGTGGCGAACTGGGTCAGGACCCATTGGGAGCGATTGGTCGCCCAGATGGCGACCCGGTGCCCCTTCCCGACTCCCATGGCCGCCAGCCCACGGGCGACCTCATCGACCCGTTCCAGGAACTCCTTCCACCGCAAGCGGACGCCCTCGGAAACCACCACCAGGGCTTCCCGCTCGGGATACCTGGCTGCAGTCCTCTCCAGAACCGCTCCAATGGTCGACTCGAGCAAGGGAGCGTCGCGAGGTCCGCGAGCGTAGCTCAGACTCTGTTTGGCGGTATTCATGCTCTTGCCCTCGGAGCGAAAATGTTGCCGGCCATTATAGCCGATGGGCGCCGCCTCGCAACGCTTCGAGCGGAGGCAGCTTGTTGAGTCCGCGAGTGGCCAGCACACCGATGAGCACGGTTACGGACGTGACCAGCAGGCATACCCCCAGACTGGGGAGAAAGGCCGGGACGAAGGGGGATTGGAAAACCAGGCGGGCCAGCACCCAGCTTCCCAGCCATGCCAGCAACACCCCTCCCACCGCGGCCGCACCCGCCAGGCAGAGATACTCCACTCCCAGAATCAGGAATACCTGCCGCCTGGAAGCTCCCAGAACCCTGAGCAACGCGCTTTCCCTTAGGCGCTGATACCTGCTGTTCCCTATCACTCCGACCAGCACCGTGAGGCCGGCGACAATACTGAACAAGGCCATGAAACGAAGCACGAACGATACTTTCTGGAGGATTTCGTCGATGGTTTTCAGAATCAGCGCCAGGTCGATGACCGAGACGTTGGGAAACCGCCCGACCGTGGCTCGCTGAATGGCCGCGGCCGCGGGGCCCGCGCCGGCCCGGGTCACCAAAACGTGAAACTGGGGCGCTTTCTCCAGCACACCCGGAGGAAAAACCACGAAAAAGTTGGGTTGGACCTTTCGCCAGTTCACTCTGCGGATGCTGCCCACCCGGGTTGCGACCGGCATCCCCTGCACGTCGAATACCAGCTCGTCTCCCAAGCCGGCTTCCAGACGGCGCGCGATTCCTTCGTCCAGGGAGACGAGAGGGGGGCTGCCGCTCTCCCCTTCCCCAACCGGCCAACTTCCCCGCAGCAGTTCCTCGTTCTCCAGCAGCCCTCCCCGGTAGGTGGAGCGGTATTCCCGTCTCAAGGCCCAGTTCGGGATGGTGTTCCCGGGGTCGCTCAAATGCTGGGCGACGCTCTTTCCCCGGATCGACTGCAGCCTCATGGCCACCACCGGCATCTCCTGAAGCACGGGAGCGCCAAACCCCCGCAAAAGGTCGGCGAGCTCCGCCTTCTGGTCCCCCTGGACATCGAACAGCACCATGTCGGGCTGACCCTTGCCGCCTGCTCTCATGATCTGGCCCAGCAGTCCCTGGTGCACCAGGTAGAGAAGCATCATCAGGAAAGTGGCGAAGCCGATCGAAAGTACCAGCACCAGAGTTTGATTGTGGGGGCGATGGAGGTTGGCCAATCCTTGGCGCCAGGGGTAGGACCAGGAGCCCGGAAAAAACCTTCGGATCAGGGCCATGCCCAGACGTGCCGCCGCCGCCAGCAGCGCCAACGAGATCAGCAGTCCAAGCACAAAGCCCACGGCATAGGTCCAACGACTGGTGTGGACCAGCGCAAACACCAGGATGGCGGCCACAATGGCCAGGCGAACCAGCCACTGGGCCCAGTCGAAGGGCTGCCGGCCGGCTTCATAGTCCATACGCAAGGCCGCCAGGGGTGAGAGCCTGCGCACGAACAACAGTGGCTGAATCGAGAACAACCAGGCCAGGATCAGTCCGATGAGGCCGGCCCCGGCAATTCCGCTCCAGGACAGGTGGAAGGGGATGTCC
Source organism: Candidatus Versatilivorator sp. (assembly GCA_965207735.1). Classification (GTDB taxonomy): domain Bacteria; phylum Acidobacteriota; class Terriglobia; order Versatilivoradales; family Versatilivoraceae; genus Versatilivorator. Next base: position 1,255,875 of record OZ242296.1, read on the forward strand.
ACAAGCAAAAAATCCGCCAGGACGCCAGGCAGAAAATATTGAAGACCTACTCCCAGCAGGATGCCTCCAAGGATGCCGACCAGGCTCAAACCCAGGGCCTGACAGAGGTAGATGCCAAGCGTCTGGGGCGCCTTGGCTCCCAGGCAGCGCAAAAGGGCGGCCGTCGGCACCTTTCGCTTGACGTAGACGTGGACCGAGCTGGCCACGCCCAGTCCCCCCAGCAGCAAAGCGATGAATCCAGCCAGATTCAGGAAATCCGCCGAATTCTCGAAGGTTCGTCCCACACGAGCCTTGCGCTCGGCCACCGTTTCGGCCCGCAGGCCAAACTCCAGCAGTTGCGGCTCGATTCTCCGGAGCAACGCCGTCGGCTCGATCTCGTCTTCGAACTTGAGATAGACCCGGTAGGAAGCCGTGTTCCCCCGCACCATCAGTCCGGTCTCGTCCAGATAGGCCAGGGGGATGTAGACGCGACCGCCGAACAGGCTGCCGCCCAGAGACTCGCCCGGCATCTGCCTGAGGCGTCCGGCGATACGGAACGACCGTTCCCCGATCCGAACTTCATCTCCCGGACGCGCCTGGAACTGTTCCATCAAGCTCTCTTCGACCAGGGCAAAGGGACCCCGATCGAGCTGGGCGGGCGCATGGAGCGGCTCCACTTCCACGGTCCCGTAGAAGGGGAAGGCGGTCTCACCGGCCCTGACCTGGGCCAGTCGGCTGCCGCCGCTCCTCGGGAAATACACCATGGAGGAAAATCGCACCTCACGGGCCTGCGCTCCACCCAGGCTGTCGACCAGAGCTTCAGCCTTGCCGGTGAGCGGCTGCCGGCCGCTAAGCGCCAGATCGGCCCCCAACAAGGACTTGGCCTGGCTGTCCAAAGCCGTTTTCAGATTGGCGCGGAAGCCGCTGATCGCCACCAGCGCGGCCACTCCCAGGACGATGGAGGCGGAGAACAGCACCAGTTGTCCGCGGCTGGACCTGCTGTCCCTCCAGGCCATCTTCCAAGGCCAGAGGGTGAGCATGGATCTCATGGGAGGACGCCTCAGGCCGGATCCGATTCGATTCCGGCTGAATCCCGGGCAGCACCTGACAGGGTTTGCTCCGGGGCCTCGCCGGGTGGAACGAGGGAGCCTGGAACCCGATCGGAAGTGATTCTCCCACCCCTGAGGGTCAGAATCCTTCGGGTCTTGCCGGAGAGCTCCAGGTCGTGGGTCACCACCAGCAGCGTGGTGCCGAAGTCCCGGTTCATCTCCAGAAGCAACTCGATCACCTTCTCACCGGTATCGGCATCCAGGTTCCCGGTAGGCTCGTCGGCAAACAGAATCCTGGGGCGATTGACGAAAGCCCGAGCCAGACCGACTCTCTGTTGTTCCCCTCCGGACAGTTGGACCGGGTAATGGTGGGCGCGATCCTCCAGTCCCACCCGACCCAGCAGTTCGCCAGCCCAGGCTCGGCTGGGTTCGCCCCGCAGCTCCAACGGCACCATGACGTTTTCCAGCGCCGTCAGGGTCGGAACCAACTGAAAGGTCTGAAACACGAACCCTACCGATCGGTTTCTCAGTTCCGCCAAGCGGTCCTGGTCGAGGCCGCCCAGGTTCTGGCCGTTCAGCAGGATCGACCCCGAGGTGGGGTGGTCCAGGCCCGCGCACAGTCCAAGCAAGGTGGTTTTGCCACTGCCGGAAGGCCCCAGCACCGAGCAGGTTTCCCCCGGCCCCAGGGAGAAGCTGACGTCGTCGACCACGGTGAGCAGACGCTCGCCGCTACGATAGCGCTTGGTGAGTCGGTCCACTTGCAACACCGGAGGGACAGGGCTCGCGAGGGTATTCAAGAAGCGACCTCCGAAAATTAGGGGAAAACTTCGGGTGTGAGTCATCCGGGGTGAAATCGCAACGGCCGGCGTGACGCGAGGGTCGCTGTCGAATCGACGATCCACCGGCCCTTATTGTTGCACAGTTCCACCTCGGTCATAATAGTAAAGCCCCCTCGGAGTTTAGCCCCCCGTCCCCGACGACGGGACGAGTCATACAGAGTGACACAGGGGGCTTCAGACGAGTCCTCCCCCGCCTTGGTGGGCGGATCATTCGAGAGTGAAACTATTGGAAATCGACAATCCTTTCGCGAACTTGGTACCCCGTCGCGGTTCTCCTCAATGCCTTAGTGGCCCTTCGTCGTCCTTCGTGGCCCTTCGTGGATTCCTCTTTTTTCGTTTGCTACAGACAAAAGGTAGATTGGTGAAACCCCTTGCGAGCATTTTCTGCGTCGTTCTGACCGGTATCCTGCTATCGGCCTGCTCTCCCGGGCACCCGCCCCCCCGGCCGCAGCCTGCCGAGCAGTCCCCGCGCACACCCGAATCCGCTCACACATCCGCCATGACCATCCTGTGCCTGGGCGACAGCCTCACCGAGGGCTCCGGACTGGATCGGTCCCAAGCATACCCGGCCCGGTTGCAGGAGAAAATCGACGCCCTGGGCTGGAATTTCAAGGTGGTCAATGCCGGCCTGGGAGGAGACACCACGGCGGCCGCGCTGCGCCGGCTGGACTGGTCGCTGCAAAGTAGAATCGATGTCCTGATCCTGGCCCTGGGAGGCAACGACGGCCTGCGCGGCCACCCGCTGCCGGAGATCCGGAAGAATCTCGGGGCGATTATTTCAACAGCAACCTCCCGCTATCCCCGGCTGAAGGTGGTGGTGGCCGGCATGCAGATTCCACCCAACTACGGGTTGCAATACGTCCGCGGATTCCAGGCTCTCTTTCCCCAGGTGGCGGCAAGCCATGGAGCCCTGTTGATTCCCTTTCTTCTGGAAGGGGTGGGCGGGCGACCCGAGCTCAATTTCCCGGACGGAATCCATCCCAACAAGAGGGGGCAGGAAATCGTCGCCGAAAACGTCTGGAGATTTATTGAACCGATGCTGCGCAAGCTTCATCGCAATGGGGCAAACGCGACCGCTTCCCGGCCGAACAGTGTTGCGCCGGCAGCCTCCATTTACCGGAGCGGTCCGGTCGCCAGCGGCTGGGCAATGGCAAAAAGCCTTTCTTTTTCATAGGTTTCCAATTGTGCTACACTGCTTTTGGACCTAAAGACCGGCCCTGCCGGACAACCCCTTGATCTTGGCAACAGCGAAAACTTGGCCCCTTTGGCCGGCTGATCGGCTGGAATCGGGACACTAGCAATGGCTTGGCGCCCCCCAATCTCCCCCGCAGTCGTGCTGGCACCGCTGGCGCTTGCCCTTGCCCTCCTTTCCTGCGGTGGCTCCAGCGCCTTCAAGCGGGGCCTGGAGTATGAAGAGCTCAAGAACTACGACGCCGCCCTGCAAAGCTACGAAGAGGCCCTCAGCGCCGACCCCGGAAACGCCAGGTACCGCCTCTATTTCGAGCGGGCCCGCTTCCAGGCGGCCATAGACCATTTCGACCGGGGCCGGCGCTTCAAGGAAGAAGGCCGGCTGGAAGAAGCCCTGCAGGAGTTCCGCCGGGCCGCGCAGATCGATCCCTCCATCGAAGCGGCCCAACAGGAAGCCGAGGCGGTGGCCGCGCTGATCCGAGACCGGGACAGACAGGCCGAACAGGTGGAGCCGCAAGGCCCGAGCGAGGATCTATACCCTTCCCGGCAATTCCTGCCGGCGGTCAAACTCTCGGGAGAGGTTCGGCGGGCCTACGTGACCCTGGGAAAGCTCGGCGGCATCAACGTCATATTCGCCCCCGACTTCAACCCCAGCCCGCCGGAAGTGGAGCTCGATTTCAGCGAGGTCACCCTCCTCGAAGCCCTGGAACTGCTCGCCCTGCAGAGCAAGACCTACTGGTCCGTCCTCAAGGAAAACACCATTCTGGTCGCCGAGGACACCCAGCAGACCCGCCAGCGGTACCAGGAAGAGATCGTCAGGACCTTCCACCTGTCCAACGTGGGCGACAAAGCGGACCTGGGCCAGATCGCCACCGCACTGCGTTCCCTGCTCCTGATGAACAAGGTGGCCCAGATCGATTCCCAGAACGCCATCGTGGTGCGGGATACCCCCGACAAGATCGCTGCCGCCGAGAGGATCATCCGGTCCATCGACAAATCCAAGCCCGAAGTCATGATCGAGGTGTACATCCTGGAAGTGGTGGGCACCGTCAGGCAGTTTCTGGGCTTCAGACCGGGCATTCCGGGCGCCATCAACGTTTCTCCCAACGGACCCCAGGAAGACGGCGGTTTGAGCACCATCCCCCTCAACGAGTTGGGGCGGCTCGGCAGGCACAGCTTTTCCGTGGCCATCCCCTCCATCCAACTCGGGCAGCTCTACACCCGGGTCAAGGGCCGCGTGCTGCAGAACCCCACCCTGCGGGCCTCGGACGGGGAAGCGGCCACCTTCAAGGTAGGCACCCAGCAACCCATCGCTCAGGGAAGTTTTTCCACCGGAATCGGCGGGGGGACGGGTTTCGGCGGGGGCGCCTTCACCACGTTTTCCACCGTGGATGTGGGAGTCACGCTGGAGATCACTCCCCAGGTGCTGCTGAATCGCGATATCGCCATGAACGTCAGCGTGGCCTTGAAGACCATCAGCGGCTTTGAGACCCTGGACGGGAACCGCTACCCCATCCTGGCCAATCGGGAAATCAGCCACGACATCCGGCTGCGGGAGGGTGAGTCCAGCGTGGTAGGCGGAATCATCCAGCGTTCCGACTCGGTCACCGTGGACGGAATCCCCGGGCTGAGCAAGATTCCGCTGCTGCGATACCTCTTCTCCACCGAGGACAACAACGCCTCGGACAACGAAATCATCGTGGTGATTACTCCCCACATCGTTCGGCTGCCCGACATCCTGGAGCAGGAGACCTCGCTGGCTCTGCTGGGATCTAGCAACACTCCCAAGTATCTGGGATCTCCCAAGCAACTGATTGGAGAGATTCCCGGTCCGGGGCCGGGGACCGGCCAAGCCCCGCCGCCCCAGTCCGGCAGCGGCCCAGTCGCCCCGAGCGCGCCACCGCCGACCTCGGAAGCCCCACCGCGGGCGTCCGATCGGCCGGCGCCCCGTCTGGCTTTCGTCAGGCTGGTGGCCCCCTCGGAACCCGTCGGACGTGGCAGCCGTTTCCGGGTTGGCGTCTCGATCGCCAACGCCCAACAGGTCCACGGGCTCTCGTTCAACTTCGGATTCAATCCGGACCTGGTACGGCTGGTGGAAGTTCAGGGCGGAGGATTCCTCAGCAGCGACGGAACGTCGGTGGCCCTGGCCGAACGCCTGGAAAACTCCCTGGGCCGAGCGGTGATCTCGATGACCCGCCCCCCCGACAGCGCGGGCGTCAGCGGTTCCGGCCTGTTGATGAACCTCGGCTTCGAGGCCGTGGGAACGGGTGACGCAGCCATTTCCTTCGGACCCAATTCCGTCTTGCGCGACAGTGGGCAAACCCCCATTCCCGCCAGCCTTGCCGGCGCCCAGGCAACCATTCAGTGAGGACGCCCATGTCCTTCCACTCGATCAGGATTCATTTCAGCAACAGCAGGCGCTCCGCCCGGGGGCTGACGCTGGTGGAGCTGATCGCCACCGTGGCCATTGTCAGCATCCTGGCCCTGGGAGCCCTGCCGCTGACCAAGGTGGTGATTCAACGGCAGAAGGAGGTTGAGCTGCGGCGGGCACTGAGAGAGATGAGAACGGCCATTGACCGCTACCACGACGCCGCCCTGGGCGGCCAGATCGAGATCAAGTTCGGCACCGACGGTTGGCCGCCCGACCTGGACACCCTGGTCGAGGGGGTGGATCAGCTCAACGCGGTCGACAAGCGGCTCCGCTTCCTGCGCCGCGTCCCCACCGACCCCATGACGGGCGACAAGGAATGGGGGTTGCGCTCCTCGCAGGACAGTTGGGATGCCACCAGCCACGGCGGCCAGAATGTCTACGATGTCTACAGCAAGAGCAACGGAACGGCCCTGGACGGATCCAAGTACGCGGAATGGTAGGATGGGAACGAAACGATGGAGCAAGGGTGACAGGTCCGGGGGTCACCCGGGCGGGAAGCTCGGTGGAGACGGGTTCACGCTGATCGAGCTGATGATTGTGCTCACCATCGTGGCCATCCTGGTGAGCATTGCCCTTCCCATCGCCGACTCAGCCATCCTTCGTGCCCGTGAAGCCGTTCTCAAGAGCAACCTGCACACGCTACGCACGCTCATCGACCACTACACCGCCGACAAGCGAAAGGCCCCCCAAACCCTGGACGACCTGGTGAGCGCCGGCTACCTGCGCGCCCTCCCCAAGGATCCGATCACCAACGACACCGACTGGCAGATCGTGATGGAAGAGGCATCCATGTTCCCCGACCAGCTCGAGCTGGGAATCTACGACATCCGCAGCAACTCCGAAGCCATCTCCTCCGAGGGCACCCCCTACAGTGAGTGGTAGCCCCCGCACCGGCGAATCGACCGCGGATCCCTCTTTTCAGCGCACCCTAACGCACCACTCCTTCCAGCGGGCTGCTGGCGCTGGCGTACAGCTTCCTGGGCATTCTGCCTGCCAGGTAGGCCAGCCGGCCTGCCCGGATGGCCAGATTCATGGCTTCGGCCATCGCCACCGGGTCATCCGCCTGGGCGATGCCGGTGTTCATCAGGACAGCATCGGCGCCCAGTTCCATGGCCAGCGCTGCGTCCGAGGCGGTACCCACCCCGGCATCCACGATCAACGGCACCTCGGTAATCATTTCCCGCAGGATTTTCATGGTGGCCACGTTCTGAATTCCCATTCCGGAGCCTATGGGCGCCCCCAGAGGCATCACCGCGGCCGCCCCGGCATCGATCAGGCGGCGGGCGGTCACGATATCGTCGTTGGTGTAGGGAAACACCACGAATCCTTCCTTCACCAGGATCTCGGTGGCCTCGAGCAGGCCCGCGTTGTCGGGAAAGAGCGTCTTTTCGTCCCCGATGACCTCCAGCTTGACCCAGTTGGAAAGACCGGCTTCGCGGCCGAGCCGGGCAGCCCGCACGGCCTCGTCCCGGCTGTAGCACCCGGCCGTATTGGGCAGGATGAAATAACGCTCGGTATCGATCCAATCCAGCAGCGACTCCCGGTTGCGATCGGAGAGATTCACCCGGCGCACCGCCACCGTGACCATATCGGCGCCCGACTTCTCATGGGCTTCCACCATCTGCGCAAAAGATGCGTACTTCCCCGTGCCCACCAGCAGACGGGACGAAAACTCCCGCCCCGCGATGACCAGCTTGTCAGGTTTCATATTGGCCCCACATGAGGAAACGGCTTCCAGGAACAATCGTTTCCATGTCTTTTTGTCGGCCTCATTCTAGTTTAAAGCCGCCTCGATTGCATCGCGAAATTGCCCCATCCCCCGCTTGCCTTGACCGGGGTACTTGGGCGGGTTATGTTTACCCCTTGACGGAAATCCCTGCCCTGCCTGAATCCCAGCGCGCAGCCTTCCCTCGGAATTTGCCCGCATGAAGAACGGAGCTCTCATTCTGCTGATTCTGTTCCTTCTCTTCGCGCTTCCGGAGAGCCGACCTTCAGAGGAAAAATCCATGAAACCCACCCAGACCTCGTCTGCGGAACCCGTATTCACCAACCGATTGATCCACGAGACCAGCCCCTATCTCCGGCAGCATGCCCACAATCCGGTGGACTGGTACCCCTGGGGGCAGGAAGCCCTGGACAAGGCCAGGCGGGAAGACAAGCCGATTCTGCTCAGCATCGGCTATTCGGCTTGCCATTGGTGCCATGTCATGGAGCGGGAGTCGTTCGAAAACGAAGCTATCGCCGAAGTCATGAACGCCCACTTCGTGAACATCAAGGTCGATCGGGAGGAACGGCCCGACCTGGACACCCTCTACATGAACTACGTCCAGATGACCACCGGAAGCGGCGGCTGGCCCATGACGGTGTTTCTGACTCCCGATCAAGTCCCGTTCTACGGGGGGACCTATTTCCCTCCGGAAGACCGCTTCGGCCGCCCCGGCTTCGGGCGCCTCTGCCTGGCCCTGGCCGAGGCCTTTCGAGAGAAGCGAGAGGAGATCAAGACCCGGAAACCCGATGTCCTGCGCAGTCTGGCGGCCATGAACACCCTGCCGGCCGGCGCCGCCAACGTGACGGCCGCCAGCCTCGGCCAGGCCTTCGATCAGCTGGCCCCCCGTTTCGACCTGACCCATGGCGGCTTCAGCGGCGCCCCCAAGTTTCCGGGATCCATGAGCCTGACCTTCCTGCTTCGCCACTTCTCCCGGACCGGCCGCCCGGAGGGGCGAGAATTTGTCACGCTATCCCTCGAAAAGATGGCCCGCGGGGGCATGTACGACCAACTGGGTGGAGGATTTCACCGCTATTCGGTGGATGAGCGCTGGCTGGTCCCCCACTTCGAGAAGATGCTCTACGACAACGCCCTCTTGAGCCGACTCTACCTCGAAGCCTATCAGCTCGACCCGCAGCCGCTCTATGCCAGAGTGGTGGAGGAGATCCTGGATTACGTGGTTCGAGAGATGCAGAATCCCGAGGGCGGCTTCTACTCGACCCAGGACGCAGACAGCGAAGGCCACGAGGGCAAGTTCTTTATCTGGACCCCAACCGAGATCGGGGAGATCCTGGGCGAAGAGGCAAGCAAGGCCTTTTGCCGATACTACGACGTCACTGACGGGGGAAACTTCGAAGGGTCCAACATTCTGAACGTGCCCCTGCCGCTGGAACAGGTGGCCAGTGAGCTGTCACTGACTCCCGGGGAGCTGGCCCGCATCCTTTCCGAGGCCCGGCAACGCCTTTTCCCGGAGCGCGAGAAGCGGATCAAGCCCCATCGTGACGAGAAGATACTCACCGGCTGGAACGCCATGATGGGAGTCAGCTTCGTGGAGGCCTCGCTGGTCCTGCAGCGGGCCGACTACCTGGAGGTCGCCAGGCGCAATGCCCGTTTCCTGCTCGAGCATCTATGCCGCAAGGACAGGCTATTGCGGACTCACAAGGACGGGGTGTCCAAGCTCTCCGGTTACCTCGACGACTACGCCAACCTGGTCGAGTATCTGCTGGCGCTCTACCAGGCCACGGGCGAGAGAGAGTGGCTGGACCAGGCGGTCATCTACAACGACGCCATGCTGGAGCTGTTCTGGGACCGGGAGCAGTCCATCTTCTTCCTCACCGGCAAGGAACACGAAAAGCTGGTGACTCCGGTCCGGGACGCCTACGACAACGCCACGCCCGCAGGAAGCTCGGTGGCGGTCTTCAATCTTCTCAAGCTGGCCATCCTGACGAACAACCCCGAATACCGGACCATCGCCGAGACCAACCTCGAGAACATGCACCTGCCCCTGACCCGCTATCCCAACGGATTCGGATACCTGCTGGGAGCCGCCGACTTCTATCTGGGGCCGGTAAAGGAAATTGCCGTGGTGGGAGATCCCGAGTCGGAAGAGACCCGGCGGCTGCTCGAAGTGGTCCATCGGACGTTCCTGCCCAACAAGGTGGTGGCCATCCTGGACCCCAACGACGCCGACGGCGCCGGCCAACTGCCCCTGCTTGAAGGCAAGACCCTGGTCAAGGGCCGCCCGGCCGCCTACGTCTGCGAGAACTACACCTGCAAGGCCCCGGTCACCGAACCCGGCCAACTGGAGCTGGAGTTGGGCCGGAAGCCGTGACGGGGATGACGAACAGACTGCCATTCTGTAGGAGCGCACCATCGATTCAACCTTACCGGCACAAACAGGTCTCAACCCTACGGCAGCCCAGCCTCGCAGGGTCATTCTCGATGCGGATCCGGGCATTGACGATGCCATGGCCATCCTGTTGGCGGCCCAGTCCACGGAATTGCGAATCGAGGCGATTACCGTGGTCTCCGGAAACGTGCTGGTGGACCAGGGTGTGGAGAATGCGCTCAAGCTGGTCGAACTGGCCGGTCGGACCGATATTCCGGTAGCCGGGGGAGAAAAATACCCACTCCGGAAAAAGCTGATCACGGTCCCCATCGTGCACGGCGAGAACGGTCTTGGCGAGACGGAACTACCTTCCCCGACCAAGACTGCCGAATCGCGTCACGCCGTAGATCTGATCATCGATCTGGTCCGCGCCCACCCGGGGCAAATCACCCTGCTGCCCCTCGGGCCCTTGACCAATATCGCTCGGGTCCTGCTCAAGCGGCCGGACATCGCAGAGCAGATACCCGAGATCATCCTGATGGGTGGCTCCATCGAAGGAGGAAACGCCAGCCCTGCCGCCGAGGCCAATATCTACAACGACCCGGAGGCCGCCGAGATCGTCTTTCAGTCGGGCATTCCCATCACCATGGTGGGGCTGGGCGCCACGCATCAAACCCTGTTGAAACGATCCCACACGGCCGCTCTCGCCGACAGTCGCTCGCCCATCGCGCGCTATGTCGCCCGAATAGCCGATTTCTACCTCGCCTTCTCCGAGAGCATCGGCTTTGAGGGAGGCGCACTTCACGATCCGTTGGCAGTGGGTTTGGCTGTGGATTCGACCCTGGCCATAGAGAGTCGTCCCATGCAAATCGCGGTGGAGACCCAAGGGCGTTTAACTTACGGCGAAACGGTGGCCAATCGCTATCTGCTCAGGGAATCCGTAGAGGACGCGGGAGACCACTACGTTCTCACCGGGATCAAGCCCATAGAGTCCAATGCACAGGTTCCGACCCTGATCGACGCCGACCGATTCCTGCGATTTTTCGTGGACCGGATCGGTGCACCACCGCGGGTTGCAGTGTGAGGACCCGGTCGGGGTGAAGTGCAAACTATTTCGGGTGCGGCGAGCCACCCGGTTGTGGATCGGAGTTTTCCATGTCAAAGACGGCAAGATTGTTCTGGTCCGGACGCTCTCAGGCCGTTCGCCTGCCGAAGGAATTCCGCATGGACGGCGAGGTAGTACGCATCCGCAAGCAGGGAGCGTCGGTCGTCCTCGAGCCTGTTGCCACTGATTGGGCGTGGCTCGATGCCATCGAAGGGAAGCTCTCAAAGGATTTCTTGCCCGAAGGGCGCAAACAGCAGACGCATCAGTTCCGGCCTGCCCTGGATGCAGCCTTCGAGTGATGCGCTATCTGCTCGACACGAACGCTTGCATTGGGTTACTGAACGGCAAGCCACCCTCACCCTCATTTGTTGATCGGGTTCGAGCCTCGGGCTCAGGCAAGACAACGCCTTGCCTTGCATCCCGCGGCTTGAGTTTGGTTGGTGTTATCTGTCCAATAAATCGGGGGCGGTACAGCCAGAGGTCCAACTGATCGAGAGCGTCTTGCTGGTCGTTTTTGAGTTGCATTGCAAAGACTGGCAAAATGACAGCGAACCGTCCCTTGTCATCTTCTTTGTCGCCACCTCCTTGGATGACGACTGCCATGGATAACGGCAAAGACTATGACCTGGTCATCCTCAACCCGAAAGTAGACTCCAAAAGGAAACCGACGAATCAAGGCGCGGCGGGCACGCCTATGGACCACAGGATAAATGGCCGGATTTTCTGAGATTGCATTGCAAAGGCTCCGAACCTCATCAAGAAATTCATCCCCTAGACCCGGGCGTTGCTTCTCATACCAGATTGCGGCCTCTTCGATATCCGTTTCCGCTTCCGGCCGAAAATATACCCTGAGACTCACAACCGTCCTTTAATGGCCGCCAAGACCTCACTGGATTCGCGACCCTTAATGTTGTCAAATTCGTATGCATCCAAGCGCCGATCGAGTTCAACTCGTTGTTCTTCGGTCAGCGGCAGGGCGACTTGGTCGGCAGCTATGCTGTCCCAAATATCCTCCACCAGTCGCAATTTTTCGCCTATCGAGAGAGTGCCCAGCCCAGTTTTCATTTCAAGTTCCTCCTCAGTACTGTCCGGTTAAGCTTTCACGACTTTGGTGTAACAGGGGAAAGTAGGGGACGTTGTTGAATTGCTGGAATAACTGCGCTCAGCTTCCGCATCTTGCCTGACACGAGCAGGCACTCGACGCCCCGCCCATCCGGCCAAATGCATCCGTAGGCTCCACGACGCTGCGACGCTGCATGAGTCCTGTTGGGGGTTCGAGCATTCTCAATATCGACAAGAAATTGAAAGACGGCCGGCCCAAACAATTCCACTAATTCAACAACGTCCCCGGGGTTCTGTTTTGCCCGTGTGAACAACTTTCGCAGAATCCACATCTACATGGAAACGCGCACAAAGTCCTTTTTGGCATACCCGCGAGTGCGGGCGCAGACTTCATGACCCTCGCGACTTCCCTCGTCGTTGGTGTTGCCCTCAATGGTTGCTAATGTCTCACCGCGGGCCTCAACCACAAAGCCGGTGTGTGTCCAGTCGGACGAGACCCGGCGGTTCAGGAAGACGGTGCCGGGTGGGAGCTTGTCCGCAGCATTTGATGGATTGATGTCGGCGGCAGCGACAAACAGGTTTCGGTCGCGACCGTAGGCAGCGAGATTATCGCACGAGTAAGTCCTCGGAAAAGGCAAGGGATGTTTTGCTTCGGCGCTCGCCTGGCGGATCACAAACGACACGAACCCCGCGCACCAAGGCCACTCGCTGCCCTCGTGACCGTTCATGTAAAGGCGCACCCAGGGTCCGCGGTTTGTCCCGCCAATCTCGCGTGGGTGCTCTTGCAGGTGCCTGTGGGCGATAGCAGCGACGACCCCGCCGAACTCGTCCGTCCCACCTCCGGGGTCGTCAAGTGCGCGCCGCATGGGCTCGCTAAGCTTTTCGAAAATCGTTTGGTCAACCTCACCCTCAAATGTCAGCTCTTGCGCCATACAGAATTGCTGAACAGCAGCCTCCGTGGCGGGACCGAACACCCCGTCGACGGCGACCGCGTGCCCGTTCAGGCACAGCCACTCCTGCACGCGACGTGAAGCCTTGCCACGCGCACCTCGCGCGACCGCCCTAGAAAAAGCAAGTTCCTTCGTTTTGTGGACAATCATTACTCACCTCACCCACGGTAACAACCGTTGCCTGCGTCCGGATCGCGCCAATTCTCCTCGCCGTTCAGGACCGGAGCCTCTTTACCTCTACTGTAGAGTTTGGGATTTCTCTAGGGAAGAGAAGTCAAGAAACCTATTTTATGGCGGCCGCTGCAGCAGCGTCCTTGATTTTCCTGGCGCGCTTCAGGAACTTGTAGATTCCTGTACTCCCACCCGCCAGGAAGAGTCCGGTCAATACCATCGAAAGGAAATCCCCGTGCTCCCTACCAAGGACGACCGCGATAAAATCCACTTGCAGGCGAAAAGCAATTGTCACGGAGATGGCCACAGAAATCCAGGGCTTCAGGTCCAGATAGTCGCCACCCGCCTGCTCGTCCAATTTTTCTTCGATGACTCGCCAGAATTTTGAATCGAAGATCTGATACAGTGATCTTTCGATCGTCAGTGCCAGCAGTGCGAACGCCACAAGCACACCGATGAGGTTTTCCCAATAGTTTGCAGCAATTTCGATCATCTCTCCGCCTCCGGTTTGCAACCTGCCGATTCCTCTTCCTGTAACCTCGTCCCCACAACTGGGACCAAGCTTTGCCCCGTCCGTTCAAAGAGTCCGCCTCTATAAAGGCTACCATCACTTGGCGAATGCCGAATCGAGTCTTTGGAGCGTCGGCTTTGGATACGGTGTCACTCCACTTCTCCGCTACCATATCCCTCCTTGGGAATGCTCTCCGGCCGAAGCCGACCTCCCTCAAACGTTTTTGCTTTGAATTGCCGAGACGAGCCCGACGGATGGTAATATCCGAGAGGGGTGGGTTCGGGACGATGCCTTGCCGTAACCGACCGGCCGTCAATTACCCCCGGCTGTCAGGCGCGAGGGTTAGGCAGGGTTGGACGGCACAAGATTTAGGGGAATGATAATAAGGGACTAATGGAATCGGTGGACTTTGTTGGATGGAGTCTGGTGGACGAGAAGGGGATCGAACCCTCGACCTCGGCGTTGCGAACGCCGCGCTCTCCCATCTGAGCTACTCGCCCAGGCTGAACGGGTCTGTTTAGCATCTTGGCCCAAAATGAGTCAAGCCATTTAGGCGCGGAAGGTGGCCCGCCGGCCAGCCGTCTGTCTGTCGCCTGCAGGTGAAAATCCCGACCACTCGGCAGGCTTCGCTTCCGGTTCCTGCAGGAATCCCTGCCATGCTCCTTGTTGAATTGGTCCAGAATGGGTAGACCTCTGCCCTGGAGATGCCCGGATAAGCCGCCGACACCTGCCGTGAACTCCCATTTATGAAATTTCTCCTCACCAACGATGACGGCTACGATGCCCCTGGACTGCAGGCGCTGCTGGAGGCCGCCGCGGGTCTGGGGGAATGCGTGGTGGTGGCGCCCAGCGAACCGCTGTCGGGCTGCAGCCACCGGGTCACCACACATGAGGCCATGCGGGTGGAGGGCCGCGGCCCCTCACGCTACAGCCTTGCGGGAACCCCCGCCGACTGTGTCCGTATCGGCCTGCGCCAACTGGCGGCCGATGTGGACTGGGTCCTTTCGGGAATCAATCAGGGAGGAAACCTGGGGGCGGATGTCTTCTATTCCGGCACGGTGGCGGCCGTGCGGGAAGGCGTGCTGGAGGGTGTGCCGGGAATCGCCGTTTCCCAGTACAGCAAGAAGGACCTTCCCATCGACTGGACCCGCTCCGCCCGATGGGTTCAGCCCTTGCTGGAAGAGCTGCTGCAGGCTCCCCGGTCGGCCGGGAGCTTCTGGAACATCAATCTGCCCCACCTGGGGCCCGGAAGCCCCGATCCCCCGACCGTCTGCTGCCCCCTGGACCTTTCCCCCCTTCCGGTCACTTTTCGAAAGGAAGCGGGCGGATTTCTCTACGCCGGAAACTACCACCAGAGGCGGTACGCTGCCGGAACGGACGTGGACGTCTGTTTTCGGGGGGAAATCGCCGTCACACGGGTTCGGCTTGGCTGAGCTGTTGCCTCAGGGGACCGCGGAGCCGGAACCGGCTTCCCTGCTCCCTTCGAGACGCCGGTCGGCCCTCCCGGAGGCCAGGTAGCGCTTGGCGCAGGACTGCACCATGGAGACCATGCCCATCAACCCCATGCTCTTCCCCATGGAGAGGTCCTTGCCGAAGATCCGGTAGACCAACTCACCGGGCACCTGGGCCAGGCTGGAGGCCGACTCCCCGGACAGGGTCTCGTCCAGAATGACGGCCATGCACTTGGCCGAGATCCCCTGGGGGTTCTCGACGGCGAAATGGAACTTCAGGGCCTGGCTGGGGAGCTCTTCGCACCAGACGTAGGCCTCCGACTCGCAAGCCGGCGTCAGGTGCGATTTGGGAAAGGGACGGGTGGCAATGAATTCCGGAACCGCCTTGAACCGGGAGGCGATGTCGATGAGCATCTGGATGCGCTCGTCGCGGTCGCCCGCCAGGTCCAGGTATTCCAGCAACATCGCCAGTCTTTCCGGGTATGGGTCCATGATCACCGAAGCACAACCTTGCGTTCCGCGACTGCGCCTGCCTTGCCGGGAATCGCGTCTTATGGCCTTTCGATGGGCACGTTGACCAGGTTGCCCCATTCCGTCCAGCTCCCGTCATAGTTTCTGACTTGCTGGAAACCGAGCAGATAGGTCAGAACGAACCAGGTGTGGCTGCTGCGCTCCCCGATCCGGCAATAGGCCACGATATCGTCGCCGGGCTGCAGGTTGTTTTCCCCGGTGTAGATGGCTCGCAGCTCATCGGCGGACTTGAAGCTGCCGTCCTCGTTGGCCGCGCGAGCCCAGGGAATGTTGGCGGCTCTCGGAATGTGTCCCCCGCGCAGGGCGCCTTCGTTGGGGTAGGCCTCCATGTGCAGCCGCTCGCCTGTATATTCCGCCGGGCTTCTCACATCCACCAGGGGTCTGCCGGCCTGGACATGATCGAGCACCTGGTCTCGAAAGACACGAACCTTGCTGTCGTCCCTTTCCGGGGCCTGATAGTCGCTGGAGGGATAGTCGGCAGCCTCGGTCACCAGCGGCCGCCCCTCGTTTTGCCATTTCAGGCGCCCCCCATCCATGATCTTGGCATTGGTATGCCCGAACAACTGGAACACCCAGAAGGCGTAGCAGGCCCACCAGTTGCTCTTGTCGCCATACAGCACCACCGTCGTCTCCCGGGTGGCCCCGATCCGCCTCATCAGGGCTTCAAACCCCGACCTGTCGAGATAGTCGCGGCGCAGGGGATGGTTCAGGTCGCGGGTCCAATCGACTTCCACGGCGCCCGGGATGTGACCGGAGGCATAGAGCAGCGGATCCTCGTTGGATTCGGCAAATCTGAGATTGGAATCGTTCAGATGCTGAGACACCCACTCTGTCGACACCAGGGCGTCCGTACTGGCGTATCCTCGTTCTTCAATGGCACTCATAAAGCGTCCCTCCTTGTAAGGTTTAGCAGAGTTATACCATAGACTTCGCCGGTCGTCTTT
Source organism: Candidatus Versatilivorator sp. (assembly GCA_965207735.1). GTDB lineage: Bacteria > Acidobacteriota > Terriglobia > Versatilivoradales > Versatilivoraceae > Versatilivorator. Next base: position 1,272,180 of record OZ242296.1, read on the forward strand.
CGATCCGCCCCTCCCCGGGACCGAATCGCCCCCGAGGCGGTCTCACCAACCCAGCGGCTGGCCCTTGTTCTGTTCATCCAGCCACTCCCGGAGCGGGGCAAAGTAATCCAGAATAGCGGTGGCATCCATCTCCCGCTCTCCGGTCAGCGCCTCCAGCGCCTCCGGCCAGGGCCGGCTGATCCCCATGGCGAGCATGGCACGCAGGCGTTTTCCGGCAGGCTCGCTTCCATAAATGGAGCATCGATGGAGGCTGTCTTCACAGCCGGCTTCCCCGGCCAGGGCTCGATGGAACTGAAACTGCAGGATCTGGGCCAGAAAGTACCGCGTATAGGGCACGTTGGCCGGCACGTGGTACTTGGCGCCCGGATCGAAATCGCTTTCGTCGCGAGCCACGGGAGGCGCGATGCCCTGGTACCTGCCTCTCAATTCCCACCAGGCCTCATTGTAGCGGTCAGGCGGAATCTCACCGGAGACTACCTTCCAGCGCCATTGGTCCACCAGCAGGCCGAAAGGAAGGAAGGCAATCTTGTCCAGCGCCTGGCGCAGCAACAGCCCCAGATCCTTGGAAGGCGGGGGAACCTTGTTCAGCAGCCCCAGTCTTGCCAGGTAGGCCGGCGTGATCGAGAGCGCGATGGTGTCCCCCACCGCCTCGTGGAATCCGTCGTTGGCGCTTTCCCGGAAGAGGACCGGCTGCTGGTTGTAGGCTCTCTGATAGTAGTTGTGACCCAACTCGTGATGGATCACGTTGAAATCCTCGGCGGTGATGTCGATGCACATCTTGATGCGCAAGTCCTCGCGCGAATCGAGGTTCCAGGCACTGGCATGGCAGACGACGTCCCGGTCGACGGGTTTTTCGAACAGAGATCGATCCCAGAAGCTTTGCGGCAGGGGGGCGAAACCGAGCGAACTGAAGAAGCCCTCCCCGTAGGAAACCATTTGCCGCGGGGTCGTCTTGCGAGACTGAAGAATCCGGGTGAGATCGAAGCCCGGATCGGTTTCCCGCGGCGCAACCAGCGGATAGACGTTGGACCAGGTCTGCGCCCACATGTTACCCAAGAGATGGGCCGGTATGGGGCCGTCGGCGGGAACCACCTCCGGCCCGTAATGGGCTCGCAGCCGCTGTCTCACGTAGGCATGCAGCGAGAGATAAAAGGGCCGCACCTGCTCCCACAGGCGGTCCAACTCCTGCCGGAAGGACTCGGGGGACATGTCGTACTTGGCCCGCCACATGGCTCCGGTATCCGAGAACCCCAAGCTGCGGGCTCCCTGGTTGGCCAGTTCCACGTATCGCTGAAAGTCCTTTCGCATGGGAGGGGCAATGCTTCTCCAGCCAATCCAGGCTTCTTGCAGGATTTCCGGATCCCGGCTGGCGGCCATGATCCGGGAGAGTTCCTGCAGGTCTCGACATTCCTCGCCGGCCTTGCCGCAAACCTTCCCTTTGCCGTACCGGGATTCCATCGACGTCACCAGCCGGGTGAGTTCCTCGCTGGCCTTGGGATCGGGAGGGGCGGCCAGCGTCAGCGACAATCGAAGCAGTTCCAGTTTCCTTGCCACCTCCCGCGGCAGATCGGCCGTTTCGAAGCCCGCGGACTCCTTGGCCAGTCTGGCGGTGGCCTCAATGGCCCGATTGCTGGCCAATGCAGCCAGAGTCTGAGTGTCCCCGGTGATGTAGGTCGACCGGACCCAACTGGCGCGGGCGGCCTCGGTCCACAGCGCCAGCAGTTGCTCTTCCGCTTGGCGCACGAACTCCTCGGCCTCGGACGCGGCGGACTCGGCCTCCTCCGGCGATCCCGCCTGCGCCGACGACACGCCGGACGCAAGGGCCATGAAGACCCCAATGAAAATCTTCCATCTCCTCAAGGGAGACCTCCTTCTCCTGCCGCTCCGACCGGAGGGCCCACTCAGTTTATAGTCTGGTTTCGCCTCCCTCAATGTTTTTATTTTCAATGGATTTGCCGGGTAGCGGTCCCATTGCGGCAAATTGGAAGCGCCTTTCCGGATTGCACGGCGTTGCCAAAACGACGATCCCGAGAAGTCACTGACCCTCACGTACATGGCGCCGCGTTGGCCCCCCTCCGGCTCGACTGCGGGCTTCGCCCTTGTCTCGCCGACTCCCCCTCAAGGGGGGAGTGATACTTGAGGCCTGCACAAGGCGCCTTGCCCGATTCCTGGGCATGATGTAAATGATGTTTGCGGTTTTTTTTGTGGACGATGCCCACCCGGGAGCGCGGGCGTCCCGCCCGCACAATGCCTGGCACAGCCTCTGCCATCTCCGCCGCTCGGACCGACCCGGAACAGCGCCGTGGGTCTCCTTAGTCCTGGCCGTTGAGGTTCACGCCGACCCGGTGGCTGCCTGCAGCATCACCTTCAAGTTTAGCGGCAGCCAAAGGCATAAGGATGCGGGCGGGACGCCCGCGTTCCCGGGTGTTACCCCTCGCATCAATTGCTCCTTGTGCTTCCGGAGCCGGCCAAATAAACTGGTAGGTGGGGGTTGAAGGTCCAGGGCGCCGTCGCCATGCCCGGCCGAAAGGTGAGCCATGCGAGGGTTCAACATCTTCGTCGTCACGATGGCTTTGTCCCTTGGGGCCGGATCGATCGGCTGCAGGGGCGAGGCCGGTTCGAAACAGGCCGCACCGCTTTCGAAGGCTGCTCCGTCCGACAGCGGCGGTCCCCCCGCAACCATCAGCATTTTTTCGGTAGAGAAGGGAGAGTTGGTCATGGTGAACAAGGTAGTCAAGTCCGAGGAGGAGTGGCGCAATCAGCTCACGCCCCTCCAATACAACGTGACCCGGAAGAAAGGGACCGAGCTCGCCTTCAGCGGCAAGCACAATTTTTCCAAGGAGCCCGGCATCTACCAGTGCGTCTGCTGCGGCACCGATCTGTTCACCTCCGACACCAAGTATGACTCGGGAACCGGTTGGCCCAGCTTCTGGGAGCCCATTGCTGCAGAGAACATCCGCACCGAAGCCGACAGGGCCTATGGCATGGTCAGAACGGAAGTCCTGTGCAATCGCTGCGACGCCCACCTGGGGCACCTGTTCAACGATGGACCCCAACCGACCGGCCTGCGTTACTGCATGAATTCGGCCGCTCTCAATCTCAAGAAGAAATAGGGAGAGGCGCTCGAACGCCCGATGAAGGCGGCCTTCCTGCCCGATCCGATTCTCCTCGATGCTCCGCTCCCACTTCGTAAATACCTCACGATTGGCGCTGATGGGCGCCTGGCTGATGGGTACGGCCTTCCTTTGGGTGGTGGCCACCGAGAACTTCCGTCGTGTGGACACTGTTCTGAGCGGTCCCAACAAGCAATTCCACCAAAGGCTGGAGCCTCTGCCGGCCGGTGATTCCCGCCTGGTCCTGCGTTTCCTGGCCTCCGAGCTCAATCGTTTCTATTTCACCTCCTGGGGCTGGTCTCAGCTGGTCCTTGGAGGAGTGGTCCTGATCCTGAGTTGGCGCCTGGCGGCGGACCGTTTCGACCTGGGGCTGCTCGGCGCCATGTGGCTGCTGTCGGCCATCCTGGCAGTCTGGGTGACCCCTTCCCTCATCGAAATCGGCCGCCAGGTCGACTTCGTCCCCCGATCTCCGCCACCGCCGCAGCTGGAAGCCTTCTGGCGCTACCATCTTGCCTACACCTCGACCGATCTGGTCAAGTTCGGGGCCGGCCTGCTCTGGCTGCTTCGAACCGGGCTGAAGCGGGCCTGAGGCCCCGCCAGCAACCGGGAGGCTGACTTCCCTGTCCCACCGGATCGGCGACACTGTTTCCGTGCCATGGCTACTTTCGCAATCGGCGACATTCACGGATGCTTCCGGACCCTGCAGCACCTCGTGAAAGCCATCCGGTTCGACCCCGGAAGGGATCGACTCTGGCTGGTCGGCGACCTGGTCAACCGAGGACCGGGATCCCTGGAGGTCCTTCGCTGGGTCAGACAGCTCGGCGATCGAGCCGTGTGCGTTCTGGGAAACCACGACCTGAAGCTGCTGGCCTGCCACCTGGGAATTCGGTCTTCCCTGAAGAACCCTCAACTGAGCTCGATACTGGCCGCCCCGGACTGCCGGGAACTGCTCGCCTGGCTCAGAAGTCGGCCTCTCGTGCACTGCGAAGAAGGGTATGTCCTGGTTCACGCCGGTCTGCTGCCGGAATGGACGGTCGAGGAAGCAATCCAACTGGGAGCGGAGATTCAACAGCGCCTGATGGGCTCGGGGGCTGTGGAGCTGCTGCAGGTCCTGTCGGCGAGAGAGCTGGACGGGAACAAGGAGAAGGAGAAAGTACCCGGGGCATTGCGACTGGCAACGGCCCTCAGGGCCATGACCCAATTGAGGACGCTCAACCCGGACGCCGGCATGGACCTCAGCTTCGTGGGGCCGCCGGCGGAGATGCCGGACACTCTCATCCCCTGGTTTTCATTCCCGGGGCGGCGCAACGGCTCCGCCACTGTTGTCTTCGGGCATTGGGCCGCCCTGGGGCTGTTTCGGGCGCCCGGAATCGCAGGCCTCGACAGCAACTGCGTCCGGGGAGGACGGCTGACGGCCATGCGACTGGAGGACGGCAGGATTTTTCAGCAGGAATTTGCGGATTAACTTCGCTTGAATTCTCCCAGCACGGCGTTGAGGCTGCTCTTGGCGTCTCCGAAGAGCATGCGGGTGTTGTCCTTGTAGAACAGGGGGTTCTCGATCCCCGCAAACCCGGCTGCCATCGACCGCTTCAACACGATCACCACCCTGGCCCGGTCAACCTCGATGATGGGCATCCCGTAAATGGGACTTTCGGAGTCGTCCCTGGCGGCGGGGTTGACCACGTCATTGGCTCCAATCACCACACACACGTCCACCGTCTCCATGGTGGGGTTGACGTCCTCCATTTCCACCAGAAGATCGTAGGACACGTTGGCCTCTGCCAGCAGGACGTTCATATGTCCCGGCATCCGGCCGGCCACCGGATGGACGGCATAGCGGACGTCACAGCCATTGTCCTCCAGGAGTTCCCCCAACTCCATCACCCCGTGTTGGGCCTGGGCGACCGCCAGGCCGTAGCCCGGCACGAAAACCACCGAGCGGGCGGCTTCCAGGATGAAATAGGTGTCCTCGGCCGAGATGGGCCGGGGATCGCCACCGGTCCCCTTGCGGGTTTTTCCGGCAACGGCTCCGAAACCGCTGAACAGCACGTTGGTGAGAGACCGGTTCATGGCTTTGCACATGATATTGGTCAGTATGAGACCGCTGGCTCCCACCAACGCACCGGCAACGATCAGGATGTTGTTGAGGATCACAAACCCGGCCGCGCAGGCTGCCAGCCCGGAATAGCTGTTGAGAAGCGCGATGACCACCGGCATGTCGGCCCCACCGATGGGGACAACCACCATGATGCCGAGGAGAAACGCCGAGGCCATCAGGACCAGGAACAGCGTCTGGCTCTCCGGGGAATCGAGACCGTAGAGCAGGCCGCCCACGCAGAGGAACGCCAGCAACAGGAGATTAATCGGCTGCTGACCCGGAAAAAGCAGCGGCCTGCTGAGGCGAACGGATCGCCAACCGATCTCCCTCAGCTTGCCCCAGGCCACCAGGCTGCCGCTGAAGGTGACCCCGCCGATAACGACCGCCAGCAGAATGGTCACCGCACTCAACGGGTCCTGCAACGGCTGGCGATGGTAGGCCTCCCAGCCCACCAGCAGGCTGGCTCCCCCGCCAAAGCCGTTGAACAACGCCACCAGTTCCGGCATCTCGGTGAGTTGCAGGCGGGTTGCCGCCAGGGATCCAATAGCTGAACCGACGACGACTCCCAGCAGGATCCACTGGTATTCCACTACCCCCGTATGCAGCAAGGTGACAACCACGGTCAGGAGCATGGCGCAGGCAGAGGCCAGGTTCCCCAAGCGGGCCGTGTCGGGGGAACTCATCAACTTCAGGCCCAGGGCAAACAGGAAGGCCGCCAGCAGGTAAGCCAATTGGATGTAAACGCTCACTGGCGGTCACCACGCTTCTTCTTGAACATGGCCAGCATCCGCTGAGTCACCAGGTAACCCCCGACCACGTTGATGGTGGCCAGCGCAACCGCGGCCGTTCCCAGACCGATGCTGAGAGGAGTGCTGTCGGCGGCCCCGGCGGCCAACAGGGCACCGACCAGCGTAATTCCGGAAATGGCGTTGGAGCCCGACATCAGGGGGGTGTGCAGCGTCGACGGCACCTTGGAAATCAACTCGAGACCCAGGAAGACGGCAAGCATCAGGATGAACATCAAAAAGATCAGGTCTCCGGACATGAGATCTCCTCAGCGATTGGCAGACGGGTTGATTCCCTCATACAAGATGCGGCCCTGGTGGGTAACCAGGCAAGGGCCAAGCACCTCGTGGTTCAAATCCAGACGCAGACGGGGCTTCCCTTCGTCCAGGCATTCCCCGATGAGGTGGAAGAGGTTGCTGGAATACACCTGACTGGCGTGGGCGGCGACCCTGCCCGGCAGGTTGGCCAAGCCGATGATTTTCACTCCCCCCGTCTCAACGATTCGATCCGTTTCCGAACCCTCCACGTTGCCCCCGCGCTCCACGGCCAGGTCCACCACCACGCTGCCCGGTCTCATGCGGTTCAGGGATTGCGCGGTGATCAACCGGGGCGCCTGGCGGCCAAACACCTGGGCCGTGGTGATCACCACATCCGCCTGCGCGCAGACGGTGGCCAACGCCTCCTGTTGCCGGTCCAACTGGTCGCCGGAAAGCGCCCGCGCATATCCTTGCCTGGTCTCGCCGGTGTCGCCCAGATCGATCTTCACAAAGCGGGCTCCCAGCGACTTGACCTGCTCTTCCACCGCCGGCCGCGTGTCGTAGGCCTCGACCCGAGCTCCCAGCCTCTTGGCCGTGGCTATGGCCTGGAGGCCTGCCACTCCCGCACCGAGCACGAACACCCGCGCCGGAAAGATGGTGCCGGCCGGGGTGGTCATCATGGGGAAAATCTTGTCCAGGGCCTCGGCCGCCAAGATCACCGCCACATACCCGGCCAGGCTGGCCTGCGAACTCAAGGCATCCATCTTTTGAGCCCGGGTGGATCGCGGAATCAGTTCCATGCTGATGGCGCCGATCCCCCGACTCCTCATCTGTTCGATCAACCCGGAAGCCTGGAACGGATCCAGGAAACCGATGGAAAGACAACCGTCGCGAAGCCGGGCCAGGTCTTCCGCGGGAAGGGATCGAACTCCCACAACCAGGTCGGCAGCCGCCAGCATGTGTTCCCGACGGGTTGAGACCTCGGCCCCGACGGACCGATAGGCCTCGTCCGGGCAGCCTGCGCCCGACCCCGCTGAAGCCTCCACGGAAACCTCTATTCCCTTGCGGACCAGCCGTTCGACGTCGTCGGGAATCAACGCGACCCGCCGCTCTCCCTGATGGCATTCCCGCGGTACGACGATTTTCATGGACAGACTCCTCCGAGGGGAAGGGACCGGGCCGGCGGACAGCAACTCACCGCCATCGGGCCGGGAAAAATGGCCTCAAGGAGGCACCCGGTTGCCCGAACCGCGCTGAACCTCCAGGTTCGCATTTTCGACAGCCTGGGGCTAGAAAAAACGGCGCCGCTCCAGCCGACTCTGCTGTTGGAGGGTTGGGACCCGGATCCGGCGCCGAAAAACCGATCGTGCCTTTGGCCGCGACCCGGAGTCGGCCATCATACTCGAAGACAATCCGGTGACCGAAGAAAAACTCAAGCTGGGCAGTCATCCTTTCTTCAGAGCCTGGATTTCCATCGACCACTGAATTTCCCGGTCCTTCCGCCACCTTCTTGCGAAGGGTCTTGCCGATCCCGGGCAGCTATAAGCAGGCGCCGGCAGAAAACCGGCTGGGCGCCAGACTCCTCGGGTTTTCAACCAGCTGTTCAGCCTGCGTAGATTCTGCAACGGCCCTGCAGCCACGCTGGGAGAACAGCCCCCGGAACCGATGCAGAAGACTCTGGAAGATGTCGCCGATTTCTGCAACAATGCGGGCCACGCCGACAAGCCACTGAACCCCAGCAAGCAGCCGCTATTCGCTTGTTCGGCAGCATCCACAAGGCGCTTGCCAGCTCGAGGAGGAGAGTTGTCACTGAAATTCATCCACATCACCGACTCCCACGTCGGCGAAACGGCCGACACCCTGTTGCACTTCTATGCCTCCGGACGCGCCCTCAGCGCTGCCCTGGCCCACATCGCCGGCCACGATCGCCATGGAGCCGCCTTCATCGCCCACACGGGCGATATGATTTGCACCTCCTCCCGCCCCGAATCCTATGAGGGCGCCCGCGCCATCTACGGACTGGAGGGCGACGCTCCAGCGCCGGGTCCGCTGGTTGCTCGCGCTCATGGCCTGGATCTGCCCTGGTATTACATTCCAGGCAACGCCGACGACCGCGACGCCTGCAGAGCGCGCATCTTTCCCCAGGGCCCTCGTCACGGCCTCTTCAACTACAGCTGGGAAGTCGGGGGTATCCGCTTCCTCAGTCTCGACTGGGGTGCATGGAAGACCGACGTCTATACTCTGGAACCGAGCGCCTTCGCCTGGCTGGAAACGCAACTGCAGCAATCGGTTCCCACCATCATCCTCACCCACCACCCACCGGTCCATGTCGGGGTGGAGATGTTCGACAAGATGACGCCGGAAGATCTACCGCGCTTGCAGAACCTGATTCGCGACTCTTCGGTGGCGGCGATATTCCACGGACACACCCACTACCCCTGGGAAACGCGCATCGGACGGGTGCCCGTCTTCGGCACCGGGTCCATTACCTACCGGCTGAGCTATGATGAGGGTCCCCCGCACCTGAAGCTCTTTCCGCCGCAATACCGAGTGGTGACGGTGAAGGATGACGGATCGGTGAGCACCGAATTGTGGGAAGCGGAGCTGCCCGCTTAACAACAGGACGAGCTGCCGGGAGAACAGCAGTCGTCCTGGACCAGTAGCAGTTCCCGACCCTGCCCCAGAATGAGGAACGACCCCCGGTAGGGGGGGCGGCTGAGCTTGGCAGCCGTATCGATGGAGACCTCAATCGGTTCGTTGCGCGGGAAGAGGTTCCCTTCCTCGTCCATGACGGCCTTTTGAGGTCCGAGATAGACGGCCCGCTGCCCCGCGAAGCGACGATTGGCGGTCTTTTCGAACTTGAATCCTCGCAGGGTGACGGAGTAGAAGGTGCACCCCTCGACTGTCTTCCAGTAGTCCCTCTTCAGGATTTGAAGCCCGTGGAATCCTGCCTGTTCCAGGTAGGTCATGAATTCCTCTTCGGTTAGTGCTCCCGACAGGCACTCTCCCCACAATCTCGGATTGACCCGCAGGTGGTCGGGCACGGATTCCCGGCTGACAATGTCGCTCACCACGGCGCGGCCATGATCCTTCAGCACCCGCCATATTTCTCCAAAGACCGCCTTCTTGTCGGGTGAGAGGTTGATGACGCAATTGGAGGTGATCAGGTCAACGGTCTTGCTCTCCACCGGAATCTGTTCCAGGAAGCCGCGCCGAAACTCAACCACGTCGTAGCCGAGCTTTTCGGCGACAGCGGTCCGATTTCGATTGGCCACGGCCAGCATCTCTTCGGTCATGTCCACGCCGATGACCTTTCCCTGGGGACCTACTTTCCGGGCGGCGATGAAGCAATCGATGCCGCCTCCCGATCCCAGGTCCAGGGTTGTTTCTCCGCCAACCAGTTGAGCCAGGGCAAGCGGAGAACCACACCCGTAAAAGCGGTCCATCACTTCCTTGGGGATATGGCTGACCTCGGCCGGATCGAGCTCCATGGTACAGCAGAGCTCCGCCTGGGGCTTCTCCGCGGCCTTGGTATAGAACTCCCGCACCACTTGGCGGGACCGTTCGATATCGAAGGCCAGCACGCAGTTGGAGTGAAGGGTGGCTACGGCGGTCCGGTCGCCCACATCGATTTGGTCCCTGTCGGCGCCGCAGGCCACGGCGCCTTCACCCATTGAATGGAAGACCGCCGGGGCGTCAAAACCGGAACGGCCGTTCAGGCTGCGCTTTTTCTCCTGAGCCAACTCGACCATGATGTCCTGGGCCAGGACGCGGTAGACCTCATAGTAAGGGTCGGGGGCATGCAGATCCCCCGCCCCGGCCCCGTCGGCGCTGAAGAAATAACTGTGCTCGATATCTCCACCTCCCAGGATGAATCGGAAGGGGTCGTCCCGGAGCCAGGACTTGTTCGCAACCGAGGCCTGACGAAAACGTCGGGCCACCGGAGAGTCCTGCCAGATCTGACGCAAATTCCCGTTGTCTACCATGCCGGCGGCCAGGGGTTTGTGGTTGGCGCAAGCCGCCGAAGGATAGACGGTGCCGTCGGAATAGACACACAGGGAATCCCAGAACTGGTTCCCCAGGTCATGCTTGACGCCCGGCCGCCCGTTGACCCGAAGCTTCAAGGACTCCAGATTGTCCAGCCCGACCCCCAGCCTTGCGGCTTCTTGAGCGGTGGCCCGGGCAGCTCCTATCAGATCCTCGCAGGAGGGGAATGCTTCTTGCTCGGTCTCCAGGACCCGCCCCCGCCGGTGCATCCACATCAGGTGTTGGGACTGCGCTCCCCAGTCCTTGACCATGCGCGTGATCAGGGGCAGCTCCTCCAGGTTTTCACGGGTGACCACGGTGGTCACGGAAACCGGGAACCCCATCCCGGCCACCGCCCGGGTCCCTTCGCCAATCCTGTCGAAGGTGCCGCGTCCACGGTAGCGATCGTTGGTTTCGGCCGCGGCGCCGTCCAGCGAGATCTGAAGCCGCAGGCGGTCCCGACCGAATCGACCGAGCCGCTCCAGCCGCTTTCCCTGGAACAGCATCCCGTTGGTCAGAATAATGAGCTCGGCCTGCTTCCTTTCGGTGACGGCCTCAATCAGCTCAAAGATATCGGGACGCGCGAAGGGCTCTCCTCCCGTGAAGTAGAAGCGCTCCACTCCGCACTCGCAGGCCTGGTCGATGATGTGGAGCAGTTGAGAGGTGGGGAGTCCCGGATCCGCCGCCGGCGATGAGCTGACCAGACAGTGGGTACAGGAGAGATTGCAGGAGTTGTTGGTGTGGATCCAGACCTCGGAGAGCTTGTCCGCACGCAGATGGGCCGAGCGACCGGCATAGGGAGGGCGCTCCAAGGGTGTGAAAGACACCATGCCCGTTCGGAGACAGTCGCGGACAAAGGAATGCACGTGCAACCAGGACCTGGCGGCATCCAGCTGAAGCCATTCCGCGTAACGCCGGCTCAGTGCTCCAATCGCCAGGGGCTCTCGCATCCATTCCAGCAGCCTGGCTCCCTTCCGGCCGGTAGCCAACCAGTTGGGCGCCTCGCCATCGATATAGAACTGCATGCCCTCCCGCTCCAGGTGGGACAAGTCGGGCAAATAGAGACGCTGGTCTTCCTTGAGCTCCACCATCACGGTCTCCTCGGGCTCTCCACTAGTTCCAAAGCCGCATCACCCAATCCACCACTCTGGGCTTGCCGAACACCACATCGTAGCAGCCGCCCTTGCGGCTCTTCTCATCCCGACGCAACCAGTGGAAGCTGCAACCGGCCTCGCGGGCCAACACCGGGGTGGCCGCCACGTCCCAGAGGCGCAGATCGGGATCGATCATGGCCCCCACCGAGCCTTCCAGGGCCAGACAGTGACCGAAGCAGTCGCAGTAGGTCCGAATGCTGGGATGGGACCGATAGAGGTGTTCCAGCACATCCGCCTTGCCTGCCTTGTGGAACTGGGCTCTCTCTCCAATCGACAGAATCTCCTGTTCTAGAGTATCGTCCCGCGCGAGGTCGGCAACCTGAAGTCTGCGGCCGTTGCACCAGGTTCCCAAACCCAGGGCCCCGCTGTAACAGCGTTTCAGACCCGGCAAGTCGATCACACCCAGGACCGGTTGGCCGCGAACGTGAAGAGCCAGGATCGTTCCAAACAGTGGGACTCGATGGCGCAGGCTGCGGGTTCCGTCAATGGGGTCGATAATCCACTGGTAATCCGCATCCGGGTTGCAGGCGTCAAATTCCTCACCCAGAATGCCATGGGAGGGGAACCAACCGTTCAAGGCCGAACGGACATGCTCTTCCACGGCCAGGTCCACATCGGTCACAAAAGTGCTGTCCGCCTTCAAACGGTGGCTGATCCCTCGAGCCAGGGCCTGGTCGATCAGACACCTGGTTTGGGCCGAAAGCTGCCGCGCCTTTTCCAACAGTCCGGCCAGCTCCTCCCTCGCGGGCAGCGCATCACTTCCCGACGTTCCTTTGCTCGCCTGGCTCATGGCTCACCCGCCGGCAACGGCCGGAACGAACAGCACCTCGCTCTGGGGAGGGACTTCGAACTCCAAAGCCTCCCGCCGAACCATCCCGTCCACAAAGATTGCCAGGCCCGACCGGAGATGACCGTTCTCCACCAGGCGGTCCCGAATCCCCGGGTAGAGCAGCTCCAACTGGTCGATCAAATCTCCCACCGTCCGCCCCTCGACTTCCAGTTTCCTGACGTCGCCCGTCAAGGAGTGCAGCAAAGCCGGGATGTGGACAATAGCCATGATGTCGCCTTTCTTTTCTCGCCGACAGGTTCCGATCACAAAAAAGGGCTCGAAGCCGCTTCCCCGGCCTCGAGCCCGATTGCTCCGTCTGAAGATCAGGTTCCCTCAACTCTTGGCCGAGAGCGCCTTCACCACCCGTTGGGGAGACATGGGAAGATCGCCGAGGCGCGTCCCGACAGCCCGAGCGATGGCATTGGAGACGGCGGCCTGGGGCGGGACGATGGGCACCTCGCCTACCCCCCGCACGCCGTAGGGATGCCCCGGGTTGGGCACTTCCACGATGACGGTCTCGATCATGGGCAGATCCAGGCTGGTGGGCATGCGGTAATCCAGGAAGCTGGAATTCATCAGATGCCCGTCTTCATTGTAGTAGTACTCCTCGTTGAGAGCCCAGCCGATGCCCTGCACCACTCCGCCCTGCATTTGGCCTTCCACGTAACTGGGGTGGATGGCTCTGCCGGCGTCCTGAACGGCCGTGTACCGCAGAATGGTGACCTTTCCGGTATCGGGATCGACCTCCACATCCACGATGTGGGTGGCGTAGGCCCCTCCGTGGTTCTGGGGAGTGACCGTCTCCCGGGATCCGATGTCGATGCCCTTCTGGCTGAGGTCGGCCGCCAACTCCTTGATGGAAATGGACTTGGAGTCGCCGTTGGTGGTTGCAATCACTCCGTCGGCCAACGACACCTGGTCCTTGTCGACCTTCCAGATTGCGGCCGCCTGCTCGATGAGTTGGCTCCGAATGGACTGACCCGCGTTATAGGCCGCCCAACCCGTGGCGAAGGTGACCCGGCTTCCTCCCGTGACCTCCGTATATCCCACCGAATCGGTATCGGCCACCGAGGGAACGACGTCCTCGACCGGAATCCCCAGAACCTCGGCCAACTGCATGGCGATGGAGGTCCGAGTGCCTCCGATATCGGTGGAACCCTCCTGCAGGGTGACGGTGCCGTCGCCGTTGAGCCGCGCGGTGACGCTCGAGGTCAGGCCCGCATTGACCCAATATCCTGAAGCCACCCCGCGCCCCCGGTTGGGTCCCTCCAGCGGAGTCTGGTAGTGCTCGCAGTCCCTGGCCGCTTCGGTGGTCTCCAGGCAGCCGATCCGAGGATGGGGAATCCCGTGGCACTGAATATCGCCTTCCTTGGCTCCATTCTTAAGCCGGAACTCCATGGGATCCATATCCAGGATCTCGCAGAACTCGTCGATCATGCACTCGGCGGCAAATTCCGAATTGGGGGCTCCCGGAGCCCGGTAGGCCGCCGTCTTGGGCTTATTCACCACCACGTCATACATGTCGATGGAGAGGTTCTCAACGTTATAGGGGGCAAACATGCAAATACCGCCCAGGCTTACGACGGAACCCGGGTAGCCACCGGCCTCGTAGGCCAGCATGGTCTCGGCCGCCGTGATGCGCCCCTCGTTGGTGACACCCATCTTCAGCTTGACGTAGGAGCCGGAAGTCGGTCCGGTCGCCTGAAAGACTTCGGTCCGGTCCATCACCACCTTGACCGGCCGCCTGGCTTTCCGCGAGAGCACCGCGGCCACCGGCTCCCCGTACACCGGGATCTTCCCCCCGAAACCGCCTCCGATTTCGGTGGGGATGACCTTCAATTTCGAAACGGGAATTTCCAGAATCTGATGAACGCTGGTGCGGACGGTAAAGGCGCCCTGAGTGGTCACCCACATCGTCAGATAGCCATCCGGATTCCACATGGCGGTGGCGGCGTGGGGCTCGATATATCCCTGGTGGACGGTGGCGCAACGATACTCCCGTTCCAAAATATGATCAGCGGCGGCGAACCCCTGGTTGATATCCCCCAAGACGTGCCGAGAGTGAGAAGCCACGTTGCTGGGTTTGGAACTCTTCTCTCCCAGTTCGTCGGTGTAGAGATCGTCGTGCAACAAGGTCGAATCTTCCTCCATCGCCTTGAGCACGTCCATGACCGGCGGCAGCACCTCGTACTCGACTTCAATCAACTTGAGAGCTTCCTCGGCAATGTGCGGGCTGGTCGCCGCCACCGCCGCCACGGCGTGGCCGTGATAGACCACCTTGTCCGAAGCCATCACGTTGTCGCACATGGGCTTCAAGGGGACCTCGCCCAATTCTCCCAGATTGGCGGTGCGGCTCCCCGCGTCCGGGAAATCGGCTGCCGTCATCACCGCCTTGACACCGTAAAGGGCTTCGGCCTTTTCGGTGTTGACGGACTTGATTCGGGCATGGGCGTGAGGGCTGCGAAGGACCTTCCCATGGAGCATGCCCGGCAACTGGACGTCGGCGCCATAGACAGCCCTGCCCGTGACCTTGTCCACACCGTCATGGCGAATGGGCCGGGTCCCGATGACCTTGTACTTCTGTTCGACTTCCGTCTTGGCTGGGTCCATGGTCTGGGTGGGGTTCATTTCTTCACCTCCAGTTGGGGTTCGGCATCAATGATGGCACGCACAATCTTGTCATAGCCGGTGCAGCGACAGAGGTTTCCGGCACACCAGTGCCGGATGTCGCCCTCGCTCGCCTGAGGTTTTTTTTCCAGCAGGGCCTTGCCGGCCATGATGAAACCCGGCGTGCAAACGCCGCATTGCAGCGCGGCGTTTTCCAGAAACGTCTGCTGCAGCGGATGCAGGCCCTCCGACCCCATCAGGCCCTCGATGGTCTCCACCGTGCATCCGTCGATCTCCGCGCCCAGAACGATGCAGGCATCCACCAGCAACCCGTCCAGGATGACGCTGCAGGCTCCGCAGTTGCCGTTGTTGCATCCCTCCTTGCTGCCAGTCAACTTCAACTCGTCGCGCAAGACCTCCAACAGGCTCTGCCTGGGCTCGCACAGGAATTCGACTGGTTCTCCGTTAATGGTCGCTGTCACATGAACTTTCGCCGCCATTCTCATTCCTCCTTGGCCCGTTCTAACGATTTCTCGAGTGCGCGCCGCGTCAACACTCCCGCCAGGTGCACCCGATACTCCTCGGTGCCCCTCATGTCTGTAATGGGTCGGGCCGCCGCCCGCGCGGCAGCCGCGGCTTTCTCGATGGCGCCGCCATCCAGTTCCGTGCCCTCCAGTTCAGCAGCCGCCTCCGCAACCAGCAGCGGCGTGGGAGCCACCGCTCCCAGGGAAACTCGCGCTTTCTTGACAGTGCGAAGATCGGATTCCATCTCCAGCGAAGCCCCACAGCCGACCACTGCGATGTCCATTTCGTTTCGCGGAATGAAGCGCAGGTAGTGGGCGCCGAAGTTCTTGGGGGGAGGAGGAACATGAAAGGAAACCAGCAATTCCTTGGGCCCCAGCACGTTCCTTCCCGGACCGGTGCAGAATTCTTCCACCGGCACGGTGTGGGTGCCTCCTGCCCCGGCGATCAGGCAGACAGCCGAATGGGCGATCAGGGCGGGAATGGAGTCGGCCGCCGGCGAGGAGTTGCACAGATTGCCGCCGAAGGAAGCCCGGTTCTGGATCTGGGTGCCTCCAATCAGCAGGGCGGCGTCGTTCAGGCCGGGATAAAGCTGTGAAATTCGGGCGTCTTCGTAAAAGCGGACACAGGGAACCGAAGCACCCAGGGTCAGTCCCGATTGGGAATCGAAAGACAGTTCCATGAGTTCGGCGATCTTCTTGCCGTCCACAATGAGGTCCAGATCGCGCCTGTTCTCCCTGACCTGGACGATCAGGTCGGTCCCGCCGCTCAAAATGCGGGCCCGTTCACCCTTCTGCTCCAACAAGCTCACCGCTTCCGATAAACTCTTGGGCGCTACATAGTCAAAAGCTTGCAATAGGGTCCCTCACTTTCTCAACATGCTCAACTCGAACTCTTCGAGGAAAAACCAAGTAGATTGGACAGCGCTATTTTACGGATCGAAAGGCTCGCATGCAATCGACTTTATGGCTTTCAATCCAGAATTGTCCGAAGAGTGCCGGAGTTGACCCCTCCCGGCAAGAATGTAACATTGCCAAAGGAAGATCACCATGTGCGGCCGATTTACCCAGCAACTGACCTGGCAGCAACTTCACCACCTCTACTCGCTTTCCGACACAGCCCCTCCGCTCAACCTCCGCCCCCGCTACAACGGAGCCCCCACCCAGGACTTCGCCGTCTGTCGTCTCGACGAATCGGGTCACCGCACCATCGGGCGGCTACGCTGGGGGTTGGTGCCCTCCTGGGCCAAAGACATCAGGATCGGCGCGCGCCTCATCAACGCCCGGGCCGAGACCGTTCACTTGAAACCCTCTTTCAACGCCGCTTTCCGTTCTCGCCGCTGCCTGGTGCCGGCCAACGGATGGTTCGAATGGAAGCGGGCCGGTCCCGCCAAGCAACCCTGGTTCGTGGCCTTGGCGGAGGATTCGCCCCTCTCCTTCGCGGCTTTCTGGGAACGCTGGGACAAGGCCGAAGAGCCGGTCGAGTCCTTCACCATCATCACCACCGCCGCCACACCGAACCTGGCCGGCATCCACGAGCGGCAGCCGGCCATCATCCCTCCCGGCCGCTTCGACCAGTGGCTCGATCCCTCCCAGCCACTGCCGCAACTGCTCGACCTGGTGCGGGAACCCTGTGCCGGACCCTTCGAGCCGCGCGCCGTCAGCACCCGGGTGAACCGGGTCAGCAACGACGACCCGGAAATCCTCGCTCCTCTTTCCAAAAACAAATGATCCGACCTGGAAGCGTGGTATCATATTGAACGATTTAACCAGTTAGTATAACCAGTTTAATTGACAAAAATGCGTACAGTCCAATCTACCGAAGCCAAAGCGAATTTGGCCAAATATCTCCGGACGGTTGAGAACGGGGAGAGTGTCGCCATCACACGTCATGGGAGGACGGTGGCACATCTGGTCCCGGCTCAGGATCAAGAATGCGCCCGAAGACGGGAAGCGGTGGAACGATTCCTGGAACGTCGTCGCGGGTGGAGGAAAACCAACATGTCCACTCAGGAGATCCTCGCCGCTCGCCATGAAGGACACCGGTTTTGAGCGGGTTTGTCCTCGATGCATCAGTCGCTGTCGCCTGGCTGTTCGATGACGAGTCAGATCGGCGAGCGGAATTTGTTCTGACACGACTCAAGAATGAGCCAGCTCTGGTGCCCCAACACTGGATGCTTGAGGTGCGTAATTCGCTTCTGGTGGGAGAGCGCCGTGGCCGTATCCGGGCAAATGAGGTGGATGAACGTCTGGACGGTCTGAGAGCACTGCCGCTGCGGACCGATACGGAGCCAGACCTGGAGGTCGCATTCGCCCTGGCCAGAGCTCACCGACTGTCCATTTACGACGCCATCTATCTGGAATTGGCCAAGCGAAACGGGATTGCCCTGGCCACGCTCGACGACAGGCTGAAACAAGCCGCCCTCAGCGAAGGCTTGGCCATGGTCGAATAGCCACCTGCAAGTCGAAACTTGGGTTGGCGTAGTCTGACAATTCCCCGCCGTTGCTGCTGCTTCGCTTCCGCCAACTGCAGCCGTGGCTCTCATCTCTCGGGCCGGTTACACAACCCGACCGCTTTACCCTTCGATTTCCGAAAAAGGACTTGATTTCAACCCGTAGGGCCCCTTTGAGTCGAGGCCAAGGATCTACACCTTGAAAATCACGATGACGGTGATTCCCAGGAAGAAGAGGCCGCAGCAGACGAGGCCGATCCTGCTGAGCCAGCCGGGCCGCAGTTCGGGGGGCAGCAGCGAATGGTTGAGGTAGAGGACATGCAGCGAGCTGGCTCCCAGGGCCACGTTCATCAGCACCGTTCCCACCTTGGCGATCTGGAGGGGGTTGAACAAGGAGAGGGCGAACAGACCCCAAATCCCATAGGCCAGCAGGATTCCGTAGTAGATGAACTTGACCTGGTTTCCTCCCAGCGTCCGGGCTCGGCGGCTCACCGTCCAGATGATGTCGGTCCAACGCCTGGCGATGTTGTCCCCGGAGTGGATCTGGTTGGGAGCAAGAACCAGGAAGCTGATCATCAGGGTCAGCGGCCACAGGATATAGCCGAAATCGGGGTAGCGGGAGGCCAGACCGTCCGCCACCATGGCGCCCACCCGGTTTCCCGAAATGGGCGCGTTGCGGATGAACTCCAGCGACAGCATGCAGGGGAGGGCCATGCCCAGAAAGCTGCCAATCACCCAGATGGCCTGGTCCCGGCGTATCTGGCTGAGCCAGCCCCTCCACCGCTGGAGGGATTCCCTGCTGATGGCAAAGACCTCACCCACGTGGGAGAGGCTGATGGTCAGTCCTCCCACGGCACTGGGGATGGCCCCGACCCGGGCCCCCATGCCCCAGCCCTTGTCTCGGGTATAGTTGGAGAAGAGGCTGTTGGACAGGCCGCCGGCGCCGGCAATGGCTGCAAGACCGGCCAGCATGGCCCATTCCAGGTAGGGCAGCCGTCCATGCTGGCGGGCGTAACCGATCAGGCTCACCAGCTCCAGCCCCTGGCGGTCCACCAGTTCTCCCAGGCGGCGGGCAAAGGCCGGTGGCAGATCTTCCAGGTTCTCGAAGCGTTTCACCAGACCGTTCCGCTTCACGAAAAATGCGGCGGGGACCCAGGATCGGTCGGAAGCGATGCTGCCCTCGGCCGACAAAACGGCCGTCCCCTCCACAACCTCCAGGTAGAACCCTCCTTTTCGAGCCAGCCTTCCAGCCTGTTCCAGCATGCGCCTGCGCCGGTTTTCCAGGCCGGGAGGAATCGGGTCTCCAATTCCGAAGGTCTGCATGCTCCCTTCCCGGTCCACTGCAAATGACAGGACCACCGGCCGGCCGTTTTCCAGAGTTCCCCGAATGACGTAGCCGGCCTCGCCCTCCCGGGAGCTCAGGGTGAAATGCCCGTCGGCGATGACCGTTGCGGCGCGCAACGGAGCCGACCCCACCCGAAAGAACCCGCTGAACACCTCCCGAACGTTGCGCCCGGAGACCATGAAGAGCGAGGTGAAGGCGAGGAAGCTCAGCACGATGACCATCTTGGCCGTCATGAGACGCTCGATCAAGCGGTAGACGGTGCCACCGAAGATCAAGGGCACGAAGGCCAGGATGAATATCAGGTAGCCCAGCACCTTGACCAGACCCGCTTCCGACATATCAAAGCCCAGCCAACTGGTCATCCCGGCGCCGGGCAGGTGGCCCAGCATGGCGGCCGCCAGGGGCACCGCCGCGTTGGAGGCCATGAAGGGCCAGATACTAGAAAACTCCAGAACCGCATAGAAAGGAATCCAGAAACGTCGACCGGGCCAGGATCGGCAGAACCCCACGTGCACCGGCTCACCGCAGTAGAGGGTGTAGCGCATCACTTCCAGGTTGTAGAACAACTGCATCAGGATGCTCAAACCGCCCAGCCAGAGGAGCGTCCCGCCATACTGGGCCGTCACCGCCGGACCGAAGAGCCACTCTCCGGCTCCGATCGACACCCCCACCATGACGACCCCTGGACCGATGAGGGCCGTGAGCTGGCGCCATCCGAACCGGGGCGATGGCGGCAGTTCCCCCCTGTTCCAGGGAGGGATGCCGGGGTCCATGGATGGATTGGGTTGGGGGGTGTTGTTCATTAGCAGTATTGCAGCCGGAGAAGAAACATCTCACGGCTTTGACGCCTTTTCTTATTCTTCCGCCGACTCGGTGGTCGCCCTTTGCCACCAGCCGCGCCGGAACTGGAAGACCAGGTCGGACCGGTCCGTCTTCTGACCGCCCAGCAGGGCGCTGACGGCCTGCCCTGCCAGCACCGTGGCCGCCGCCCCGATGGGGCCGAACCAGAGAAAGGAAACGCTGTTATCCAGAATGCAGTAGCCCGTCACCACCGTGCCCACCAGCAGGCCCCAGAAGGCCCCCCGCCATTCCGTCTTGCGGGTCATCATTCCCAGAATGAAAATCCCCAGCATGGGGCCGGCAAAACTGTTCACCAGCTTGTTGGCGATCTCGATAATGGTGCCCAGGGCCCCCACGAAGCAGGCCAGTACGGTGACGACGACCCCCAGGGCCAGGGTCAAGGCTCGGGAGACTTTCAATTCCCGGCGGGCTGCTTCACCCTCAGTAGCTGCGCCGCCTCGGGTCAGCCAGCCGAAGCGCTTGAAGAAATCGGTGATCAAGGCCGTGACCGAGGAGTTGAGGCCGGAGTCGATGGAGGACATGGCGGCTGCCAGGATGGCGGCGATCATCATGCCCCGCAAGCCCAGCGGCATCTCGGTGGCGATAAAGTAGGGGAAGACCTTGTCTCCGCCGATGGTGGCCGGCAGGTTCCCGGGATGCAGGGCATAAAAGGAGTAGAGTCCCAGACCGATCCCGATCATGAGGAACCCCATGGCCCAGCCGCCCACCGTGTTGAGAATGAAAGACTTCTGCATGCCCTTGAGCGACTTGGCCGCAAGATAGCGCTGCACGCTGACCTGGTCGGCCCCGTACATTCCCAGATTGGCGACCAGGCTGCCGATCAGAGCTCCCCAGGAAGTGACCCGGGTGGTGAGGTCCGGCGTCCAATCGAAAATCCGGGTCCTGCCTCCCTGCTCCGCCACCGACCAGATGCCCTCAAGTCCCCCGACGTGAGCGCCCACCACCCAAAGGGCCAGCACCGAACCGGCCGAAAGCACAAAAAACTGGGCCACGTCGGTCCAGATCACGGCCCGCATTCCCCCCACCACCGTGTAGAGCGTGGCCACCACGCCCACCAACAGGATCATGGGAACCAGGGGAAAACCGGTGATGGTGTGCAGCACCAGAGAGGGCACGTAGACGGCGGTCCCCATCCACAGGATCCGCCAGCATACGAAGACGGCGCTGGCCAGGGCGCGAACGGTCACGTTGAACCGCTTTTCCAGGTACTCGTAGGCAGTGTAGACCTGCAGCCGGTGAAAGAAGGGCATGAAGACCAGCATGACCACCAGGGCCGTGGGGATCATGGAAAAAATGCCCACCGTGAGGCGCAAATCGTAGCTGCGATACTCGGAGGGGCCTCCCATGTAGCTGATGGCGCTGTAGAGGCTGGCGATGGTGGAGATTCCGATCGGGAACCAGCCCATGGATCGGCCCGCCAGGAAGTACTCCTTGGTGGAGCGTTGTCCGCGGCCGACCCAGACCCCCACACCCACCACCAGCAGGATGTAGGCCAGCATGAGGAAATAGTCCAGGGAGGAAAACAGCGGCTGATCCATTGGGCTCCTCAACAGGGGACTTCAGGCTTGGAACACTTGTAAGCGGTGACCGGGCTCGGATTCTACACGAATTCGGGTCGGGCGCCTAATGGGAGACGAGGCCAACGGGCTCCCTTCCTGTTGAGCGAACCCCTCGAGGAGAAACCGACGACCGCCAATAAAGACGAACCACGAATCAACACGAAAGGCAGAGGATGCGGGCGGGACGCCCGCGCTCCCGGGTGGGTCGTCCCGATGGTGCGGTGGAGGGTATCCGACGGGCGAATTCTCTGAAAGCCGACCAGCGCCCTTTGGGAAACTCCCGTTTGCCCGCGAGTCCAGCCCCCGCCCTGCCGGGGGGATCATACGAGAGAGCGTTTTGCAATATTGGCAGTGGGGCAGGTCATCTTGCCGGTAAACGTGATCTTCTGCCTTTTCCAATATCGGGTGCGACCTGGTAAAAATGAGAGTTCACCACAAAAAGCACAAAAGTCACAAAATGAATTTCTTGATTTCGAGTCTTGACGATTCGAAGTTGCTCCCCATGGCGCCGCGTTGACCGGATGTAGGCAGATAGCGCGGGACTTGTGCGACATGTTCGAAAGTCAACACCTTGCAGGCTTTCAGTGTTCTGCTCTTTTTGTGTTTTTTGTGCCTTTTGTGGCTATTCCCGGCAACGGTCCCGCTGCTGAATATTGCAATAGGCTGGAGAGTGAAACAATCAGAAATCGACCGTCCCGTCGCGACTTTGGCATCCCGTCGCGGTTCACCTCAACGCCTTAGTGGCCCTTCGTCGTCCTTCGTGGCCCTTCGTGGATTCCTCTTTTGCCTCTTTTTCTTTTGTCTTTTTTCGTTTGTTCCAGGCACGGCGGCCACCTGCCGGACCGGTTACTTTCCGGATCGGAACAGCCGAAACACCAGATCCGAGGGCGGCTGGCCGGGAGCGCCCACCAGCCGGCTGGCGATCTGGCCAACCAGCAGCGTGGTGCAGGCTCCGATGGGCGCATACCAGAGAAAGGAAACACTTGAGTAAAAGATGAACCCGGCCGTGGTCAGAGTTCCCAGGAGCAGCCCCAGGAAGGCGCCCCTGGACTCGGTCTTGCGGGTGAGCATTCCCAGCAGGAACACCCCCAGCATGGGCCCGGTAAAGCTATCCACAATGGTGGCGGCAATTTCCACGATGGAGCCCAACTGCCCCACGTAACAGGCCAGCACCGTGACCAGGACTCCCAGTCCCAGGGTGAGCAGCCGCGAGAACGCCAAATCCACCGAACCCGGCCCGCGGAACCAGGGCGAAATCCAGGCCAGAGACCACCCGAACCGCTTGACGAAATCGTTCATGATGGCCGTGGTCACCGAATTCAGCCCCGAATCGATCGACGACATGGCCGCCGCCAGGATGGCCGCGATCATGATCCCCCTCAATCCGGCCGGCATCTGGCTGGCGATGAAATAGGGAAAGACCCGGTCCCCCTGGATGTCGGCCGGCAATTGGCCCGGATTGAGATGGTAAAAGGCGAAGAGGCCCAGTCCGATCGAGATCATCATCAGCCCCAGGGGAAAGCCGCCGCCCATGTTCATGAGAAAGGACTGCTGCATCACCTTCAGGGAGCGGGCCGACAGGTAGCGCTGCACGCTGACCTGGTCGGTGCCGTAGGTGCCCAGATGAGCCACCAGGCCGCTCAGAAAGGCGCCCCAGGTGGTGATCCGAACGGTGGGGTCCAGCGACCAGTCCAGGACCCGCGTCCTCCCGCCGGCTTCGGCAACGGTCCAGATTCCGGAGACTCCTCCAACCGCGGAACCCACCACCCACAGGGCCAGGATCGACCCGCAGAAAAGCACGAAAAACTGGACCACGTCGGTCCAGATCACGGCTCGCATGCCGCCCAGGACGGTGTACAGGGTCGCCACCACGCCTACCGCCACGATGGTTTCTATCAGGGCAAAACCGGTGACCGTGTGCAGCACCAGCGAGGGGACGTATATGGCGGTGCCCATCCAGAGGACCCGCCACAGGACGAAGACGCCGCTGGCCAGAGATCGCACCGTGACGCTGAAGCGCTTCTCCAGATACTCGTAAGCCGTGTAGACCTGGAGCCGGTGGTAGAAGGGCATGAACACGAAGATGACGACCACGGCGGAGGGAAACGAGGCCAGCATCTGCACCGCGAACTTGGCGCCGTGAGTGAAGTATTCCGACGGGGTCCCCATGTAGCTGATGGCGCTGTAGAGGCTGGCGATGGTGGAGATGCCGAGGGGAAACCACCCCATGGAACGGCCGGCCAGGAAGTACTCCCTGGTGTCTTTCTGACCCCTGCCCACCCAGACACCGATACAGACCATGACCAGGAGATAGGTGAACAGCAGAAGGTAGTCCAGAAAGGAAAATGGAGACAGGGGCATGGATGGCTTCTCAGAAGCCGGGGATTCGGTAAACCAGATCGGTGCGCTTGGTCGGGGGGCTCCCTTCCCTCATGCTGACGACGTAGCCGACCACCAGGGTGGCGGCCAAACCCACGGTGCCGTACCAGAGGAATGAGACGGTGGAGTAGAAGATGAAATAGCTGGTGACCAGGCTTCCCACCAGCAGACCCCAGAAGGCTCCGCGAGGCTCGCACCTGCGGGTCAGCATTCCCAGCAGAAAGACAGCCGCCATGGGACCGGCAAAGCTGTTGACCAGCTTGTTGGTGATCTCGATGATGGACCCCAGCCGGCCTACGTAGCAGGCCAGCACCGTGACCACCACGCCCAGGCCCAGGGTCAGCAGGCGGGAGAGCTTCAATTCCCTGGCGGCCACCTGGTGGGAGGCCTCTCCGGGAGCCCATCTCATGATCCAGCCGGGCTTCCAGTTGAACCTCTTGAAGAAATCGGTGATCAGCGCGGTGGTGCAGGAATTCAATCCGGAGTCGATCGACGACATGGCGGCCGCCAGGATGGCGGCGATCATCATCCCCCGGAGTCCAATGGGCATCTGGGTGGCGATGAAATAGGGGAATACCCGATCTCCCTGAATCGACTCGGGCAAATTCTGCGGGTTGGTGGCGTAGTAGGCGAACAGTCCCAGTCCGATGATGATGATGAACCCCTTCATGAGCAAGCCCGCGCCCATGTTCAGGATGAAGGACTTCTGCATGATCGGAAGCGACCTGGCGGTCAGATAGCGCTGCACGCTGACCTGGTCGGCTCCATACATGCCGATGTGACCCACCAGCGACCCCATCACCGCTCCCCAGGTAGTCACTCGAATGGTAGGGTCCAGCGACCAGTCGAACAGACGGGTCCTGCCCCCCTGCTCGGCGACCCTCCAGATTTCCCCCGTTCCCCCCGCATCCATCCCGATGATCCAAACGGCCAGCACCGAGCCCCCGATCAAAATGAAAAACTGGCAGACATCGGTCCAGATGACCGCCCGCATTCCGCCGGCCACGGTGTAGAGCGTGGCCGCGATGCCGACCCCCAGGATGGTCTCCAGCAGGGGCATGCCGGTAACGGTGTGAAGCACCAGGGCCGGCACGTAGGTGGCCGTGCCCATCCATAGGATTCTCCAGAAGACGAACACCGCGCTGGCCAGGGTGCGGACCTTGAGATCGAAGCGCTCCTCCAGGTACTCGTAGGCGGTGTAGACCTGCAGTCGGTGGAAGAAGGGCATGAAGACAAACATCACCACCGGAACCACCAGCACGATCGAGAGGGTCTGGGTGGCCATCTCCAGGCCATGGACGTAGTATTCGGCCGGCGCCCCCATGTAGGTGATGGCGCTGTAGAGGCTGGCCAGGGTGGAGATGCCGACCGGAAACCAGCCCATGGAACGGCCGGCCAGAAAATATTCCTTGGTGTCCTTCTGACCGCGGCCGACCCAGACCCCGATGGCCACGACCAGAACCAGGTAGGTGGTCAGAGCCGTGTAGTCCAGCGCTGAAAAAACTGAGGCGTTCACGGATTCATCCAGGAAAATAGAGCCAGGACACCCTCGACCGGCCCGCAAGTGCGGCCAGGCTCAAGACTTGCGCTTCAAGCCTTCGGCCAGAATGGATACAGTCCGGGGGAGCGTCCGATCTCGATTCAACGTTTCGGTACGCTCCCCACCCATGTCGCTCTGCGCGACCATTCTGAAGACCTCGGCCGCCCCGGAGTGGATGTCCGGCGTGACACCGACGCTACCGAAGGTTCGGGCAATCTCCTCCATTTCGGCGATCCAGCGGAAGGCCTTGGCCGGCACCCTCCTGACCTGCTCCATGGCCTTGAGCTTCTGGCCCTGGCTGTAGGCAAGCTCCGACCTCAACTCGGCCGAGAGCCCCAGAGCCTCGGCGCTGGTGAGCACGGCCGCGTGGAGCGCCAGGGTTCCCTTGGTCAGCCCGGCATAGCACATCTTGATGGCCGAGGCCTGTCCCACCTCACTGCCGATCCACTTGACGGCAATGCCTCGGCCGTCGAGTTGAGCCATAGAATCCGCATGGGAGCCGGAGACATAGAAGCGGGGAGGCTGCCCCTGGCCTGGAGGCGGACCGATGATGGAGGCGTCCAGATAGCGACTGCCGGCCTCGGTGATGATGCCTTCGATCCGCTTGGAGGTCGCCGGAGAAACGGCGTTGCAGTCGGCAAAGACCGGTCGGCAACCGGCTTGCTTGAGGGCCTTGGCCACTTCTTCCGCCAGCGACACCGCCGCCTCGGGAACCAGAATGGAAAGAATAAGGTCGGCCCGCTCGGCCAGCGCTTTCAGGCTCGGCACATCCGTGAACCCGGCTCGTTGGGCCAACTGGCGGGTGCGAGCGCTGCGGCCCGACAGGCAGGTCAGCACCTCCAGACCGCTGGCCCGGAAATCCCGTCCCACCGCATGGCCCATGTCTCCCGGGCTCAGAATGGCAACGCGTTGAATCTGCAGCGGATTGCCCCCTAGAGCACCACCGGTCGGCCTTCCCGGGCCGATCGGCAGAGCGCGGTGATGGCGGCCACATTGGCTCGGCTGTCTTGCAGGGTGACCACCGGATCGGCGCCGTCCAGAACGGTGGCCGCCATGGATTCCACTTCGTCCTGATAGGCGTTGATTTCGGCGAAGACCCTTCTCTCGGATCTGCGATCGCCGAGGCCGTCACCGAAGGTGGAAGCTTCTTTGGCTCCGGCCTGACGGACCAGGCGCACGCTGGCCGGTTGATTCTCGCGATTGAGCCAGGGCAGATCCAGATGGAGATACCCGGCGGTCCCGAGCAGGTCGGCGTCGACCTGGGCGAAGGAAGCGAAGCTGGAAAAAAAGTGAAAGAAGGCTCCGCTCGAAAATTTCAGGTGACCTGAAAAACTCATGTCGATTCCGGTGGGCCCGGTCGTTTGGACGGCATGAACCTCCAGCGGCTCGGCCTGCAAAACGGTACGGACGAAGCTGACGCAGTAGCTGCCCAGGTCCCAGACCGAGCCCCCGCCCATGGCCGGGTCCAGTCGGATGTCCCCGGGACGCTCCAGGGTGAAGGTAAAGAGGCCGCGGCCCATGCGAACCTCGCCGATGGCTCCCTGGGCGATCAGGCTGCGCACGTAGGAGGTTTGGGAGTGAAAACGCATCATGGTGGCTTCCTGGATGGTGACTCCGCAGCGGTCGGCGGCCTCCAGGAGCTGGTCTACCTCTTCAACGGACAGGGCCAGCGGCTTTTCGCAGAGCACATGCTTCCCGGCCTCGGCGCATCGGAGGGACCACTCGGTGTGCAGTCCGTTGGGCAGAGAAATGTACACCACGTCGATGGCGGGATCCGCCAATATCTCCTCATAGCTGCCGTAGGCCTTGGAAATTTCGTGTTCTTCGGCATAGCGATTGGCCGTGTCCCGGCGGCGGCTGGCCACCCCGATCAGCTCGTTTCGTTCCGACCGCCGCAAGCAGGGAATCAAGCGCTCGTTGATGCGGGCCGTGCTCAACAACCCCCAGCGGGCTCGTCTATCAGCCATGGTAATTCCTAACTAACACATTTGTAATGCATCTCTTAACAAAGCATTTGTCATGCAACTGTTGAGACATCCCGCCTCCTCAATCCCGTCTCAGACTGTGGACATCTTCCCAGCACTGGGACTTCCAGGATCTTTGCATGGCCTCCTGGACCTCGGCCACGGCCAAGGCCTCCTTGAATCCCGGCTCTCCCTGTTTTCGGCTGGCCACCGAGTTGAGAAACTCCACTGCCTCGATCAACTTGAGGTCATCGTAGCTCATGCTGATGGCCGGGCCCGTGTAGAAATCCACGTAGGAGGGATGGTCGGGACTACCTTGAATCAAGGTGGTGCCGTCACGCTCGGTGGCGCTGTCGGGCAGATGGAGCTGAAGCTCATTCATGCGCTCGAAGTCCCACTTCAACGCTCCCCGGGTTCCGTTCAGCTCAAAGGCCATTTCACAGCCGGGCCCCTTGATCACCCGGCAGGCTTCGAAGGTCCCCCGGGCTCCGTTGGCGAACTCAACCAGCGCGCTCACGTAGTCTTCGTTGGTGACCGGCCCCTTGGGGTCATCGGCCGAGCCGGTGGAAAAGTGGGTGCCGGACCCCTTGGGGACCAGAGGGCGCTCGGTGATAAAGGTGTGGCTGGTGCTGGTCAGGCGCTTCACCGGTCCAACCATGGAGTGGGCCATGTCGGCCACGTGGGAGATGAGGTCGCCCAGGGTGCCGGTGCCCGACCATTCCTTCTGAAATCGCCAGGAGAGGACTCCATTGGGGTCCCTGCCGTAACCCACCAGAAAACGGCCGCGATAGTGGGTCACCTCCCCCAGCGTGCCCTCCTGAACGAGCTTGCGGGCGTATTGGACCAGCGGAGCCCAGCGGTAATTGTAACCGACCCAACTGATGACATTGGCCCGCCGTGCAATCCCTTCAATCTCGGCAGTCTGCAGCGGCCCCATGCCCACCGGCTTCTCGCAGAAGATGTCCTTGCCGGCCGCCGCCGCCGCACTCACCACCTCCCGGTGCAGGTGGTTGGGCGAGGCAACGCTGATGGCCTGAACGGAGTCGTTTTCGACAACCTCCTTCCAGTCGGTGGTCCGCTGCTCGAAGCCGAATCGCTCCTGACCCTCCCTGGCCCGAGCTTCCACTTCGTCGGCGCAGATGACCAGGCGGGGGCGGATCCCCTTGTCTCGGAACCGATCCGCTACCTGGCCGTAGACCCGGCTGTGCACCGTCCCGACCCAGCCCATGCCGATAACGCCAATTCCGATTTCATGTGCCATCATGACTCCTTGCTTTTAGTGGAGAGTGGAGAGTGAATAGTGGTGAGTTGTTGGTTGTTAAATCTGTGAAGGTTGTTCATTCCGGCTAAATCCGAGACGCTGGGAGAATACAACCAATTCATCAGGCGCTTTCCTGCCCCCAGAACCCTCCACCGACCACTCTTCACTCTTCACTCTCCACTCTCCACTCTCCACTCTCCACTCTCCACTCCTCCAACCTCCTGCCACTGATCGGACTCCCAGGAACGCTCCACCGCCGCGTGCACGGCAGCCACCTGGGCGGCTTCCCGAACTCCAGGTGCCGCCTGTTTTCCCTCCACGATCGACTTGACGAAACGGGAGGCCTCAATGATTTTCAGGTCCTCATATCCCAAACCGGTGCCCTGGCCCGGATTGAAGTGGCCGTGATAGGGATACTCCGGGTTGCTGAACAGGCGGGTATATCCCTGGCGGAGCGGTTCCCGTCCCGGATTCACGTAAACCTGCAGCTCGTTCATTCGCTCGAAATCCCAGACTACCGAGCCGGTGGCGCCGTTCACCTCGAATTTCAACTCCTGTTGCGGGCCGGTAATGACACGGCAGGCTTCGAAGCTTCCCCGGGCATCGTTCTCGAACTGAACCAGACCGCCCACGTAGTCCTCGTTGGTGACCGGCCGGCGCGGCAGGCTGGAACCTGCGGCGCCACCCGGGGGCCGGCTGCCGATCCAGGTCTTTCGATTGGCTGCCACCCGTTTGATGGGACCCACCAGAAAGTGGGCCAGATCGGTGGTGTGCGAGAGCATGTCGTTCAACACACCGGTCCCGGAGACGGATTGATCGAAGCGCCAGGAAATGGGTTCTTCCGGATTGCGGGCATAGCCTTCGAAATAGCGGCTGCGGAAGTGAGTGATCTCACCGAGGCACCCTTCCCGGATGAGCTGCCTGGCGTATTGAACCATGGGAGCCCAACGGTAATTGAAGCCCACCAGGGTCAGCACGCCGCATTGTTCGACCGCGCTCCGAATGGCCACCGTCTCCCGCGGGGTCTTGCCCGCGGGTTTCTCACAGAGGATGTGCTTGCCCGCTCGTGCCGCCGCACTCACAATTTCCAAGTGGCTGTCGTTGGGAGTTGTCACACTCACCGCCGCGATCCGATCGTTCTCGATCAGCGAGGTCCAGTCGGTGGTGTGTCCCTCGAAACCGTGCCGGGCGGCCCCTTCCCGCGCCCGCTCGGCGACGGCATCGGCGCAGCAGACCAGACGCACCCGCGTGTCCAATTCCGGGAAGCGGTCTCGAAGCTGGCGGTAGGCCCGGCTGTGGGTATTTCCCATCCACCCCATGCCGATGACGCCCACACCCAAAGAGTTCATAGCATTCGGTCTAAAGCCAGGGTGGATTTTCCTCGGGCATGGTCCTGAGGAGGAGAGGCTTGAGGAACTCGACGCTCTTGACGATGCCTTCCGGCGCGCTCATCAAGGAGTCCTCGTGTTCGATGCTCAGCACCCCGTCGTAACCGACCGATCGCAGGGCACTGATAAATTCCCGCCACCACAGTTCTCCATGACCGAACCCCAGGGTCCGATATCCCCAGGACCTCTCCAGCACCAGGTGCATGGGAGTCAGGTCTATTCCGCCGCTCAATGCCATCTTGTGGCGGTCGATCCGGGTGTCCTTGGCATGCACGTGGAAGACGAAGTCGGGGCCCAGGTTCTGAACCACCCAACTCGGTTCCATTCCCTGGTAGAACAGGTGGCTGGGATCCAGGTTGGCTCCCACCGAGGGGCCGGCGATCTCGCGCAGCCGCAGCATTCCGGGGGTGCTGAAGACCGCCTGCCCGGGGTGCATCTCAATGGCGACCCGGACTCCGTGGTCGGCCGCATACTGGCCTGCCTTTTTCCAGAAGGGCGTCAGGACCTCATCCCACTGCCACTTGAGAAGATCCAGGAAATCCTGCTGGAAGCTGTGGGCTACCCAGTTGGGGTAGGGAGTCCCGCTGGGATCTCCCGGGCAGCCGCTCATGGCGACCACCGTATCCACTCCCAGTTCTTGAGCCAGCTCAATGCACTTGAAGAGGTCCTGGCTATGTTTCTTGCCTCTTTCCGGCTGGGGATCCACCGGATTTCCGTTGCAGTTCAAGGCGCTGATAACCAGGTTGCGGCTATCGACGGCAGCCTTGAATGCCGATCGCGCCCCGGCATCGGCAAGCAACCGGTCCGCGTCGCAGTGGGAGGCCTTGGAGAATCCCCCGGTGGCGATTTCAACGGCCTCGATTCCCTCCTCCACCACCCAGTCCAGGGCATCGGTGAAGGAAAGATCGGGAAGCCCATCGGTAAATAGTCCTATTTTCATGGTCGGCTCCAGCGTTGGAATGTTGGTTGTGTTCTACTGAATTCATTCAGGGCCGGGCATCCTCCCTGCCTGGCCGGCCGCCTGTTACCCGGCTTCCGGATTCAACGGAGGAAAAGGACTGTAACCCGGCACGTTGATGCCGATCTTGAAGAGGCTCTTGCCGGCAGTCACATAAAGGGTTCTCTTGTCGCCCCCCCCAAAGGTCATGTTGGTCACCACATCTTCCGGGATGGGTATCTTGTCCAACAGTCTACCCTGAGGAGAAATCACATAAATCCCTGCCGGGTTGACACTGGATTCTCCCTCTCGTTTCGGCAAGGTAATTCCGGCAGCCGTCCACAGGTTTCCTTGCATGTCAACGCGTAGGCCGTCACCGGGTCGCCCCGCACCGAAGTCGTAGACCAGGGTTTGTCCGGAAGGCACACCCTCGGGATTGAGTTCAAACCCCCAGATTTTTCGGGCTCCCCCCGGACTGATGTTGTAGTCCGCTACGTAGAGAAATCGGTCGTCCGGACTGACCGCGATCCCGTTGGGCTGCTGGATTGCGGGCTGCTCCAATATTCTGGAGACTGTTCCGTCGCAGTCCAGACGATAGACGGCTTCGACATCCATCTCCATGGTGGAACGGTCGCCGTAACAGGGATCGGTGAAATAGATTCGTCCCTTTCGGTCAATGGCCAAGTCGTTGGGACTATTGTAACGCCGACCTTCAAATCGCTCTGTCAGCACCTCGACCTGGCCGGTTTCCAGATCGGTGCGCACGATCCGACGACGGCCACCCGACCCCATTCCGCAGCCCTCGCAACTGACCAGCCTCCCTTGGCTGTCGAACAGGTTTCCATTGGTCCTGCCGCTGTCCGCCCTGAAGACGGAGAGCTGCCCGTCCGCCGCCAGCTTCATCACCCGATTGTTGATGATGTCGCTGAAGTAGACACTCCCGTCGGAGTGGTAGGCCGGTCCCTCGGCAAAGGCGATCACCGCGGCCCGGCTCAGCCGGGCACCGGTTCTCAGGAACTGCCGGGGCGACGGTAGGCGGGCTCGATCCGCCCGGTTCGGTTCCGACATTTCCCTTGATCGGGCTTCATCCATGGCGGCACCGGAGCATCCGGAGATTTTCGTCAGCACTGGCGTCTTCTGGGATCGGCGGAAGCCTCCAGCACCAGTATGGCCGGCTTCTTCCATCCCGCCGGTCCCGACGAGAGCTGAACGGTAGTGGAACGTGTATGGATCAAGGGGTCGGCGGGGCGGGTCTTCAGGAAGTCACCCAGGGGGCGCATCCTGCTGGGCCACCACAGCAAGTAGTGCATGGGGATGATCCACCGCGGTCGCAATTGGTCGATAAGACTCGACAGCTCTTCCAGAGTCAGCGTGTTGGCCTGACCGGCGATGGCCAGCAGGACATCGCACTTGCCCTCGAAGATCGACAGTTCGGCCGGGCTGGGGCCGTAGCCCAGATCTCCCAGATGCAGGATCCAGAGGTCCTCCACCTTGAAGGCGTAGAGCGCGTTGTCCTTGGGGCTGCCGCTGTCGTGAAGGGGCGATTCGGCCGCGCCCAGTGGAATCAGCGGGTTGCCGTCCACCTCGATCCGGCGGTTTTCCCGCGCCAGGTCGAGGGCGTTGATGACTTCCGGAGCCCCGTGAATCAGCCCGGGATCTCCGTGAGCCAGGTCATCCAGGGAGCTGACAATGGCCAGGTCCCCATGGATGGCCGATCCGGCCGGCAAGCCCAAGCGCGTCGGAGAAAAGGGATCGGTGACGATGACCGGGCCGCCGTCCCGCCAGATGCGGAAGCAGGCATGGCCCACCCACTCGAAATTTACGGCCAATCTACGTTGTCCTCGGTGATCTGATGGAAACCCGCCAGCTCCCACCAGCCGGCCCCTTTCTTGGGAGGCGCCCCCATCACCAGGGGTTTGAGGAACTCGATGGATTTTTCCAACCCCTCCCGCACATCCATATAGTCGCACTCCATCTCAACCGAGAGGGCTCCTTCATACCCGATAAAGCGCAAGGTATTGATGAAATCACGCCAGAACTTCCGATCGTGGCCCCAGCCGATCAAGTTGAAGGTCCAGGACCGCTTTTCGGGGTTGGCCGGGGTCTGGGTGGTGTCCAACAGTCCCTGCAGCTTCAGGTTGCGGGGCTCCATGCGGGTATCCTTGATATGGACGTGCAGGAGCCGATCCCCCAGGTAGGCGATGGTCTCCAGCACGTCGATGTGCTGGACGAAGAGATGCGACGGATCCAGATTGCACCCCACAATCGGTCCGATGGCTTCCCGCAACTTCATGACCATCACCGGCGTGTGCACGATGTCGCCGATCCAGGGCTCGAAGGCCAGGCGGCAGCCATGATCGCGGGCAACCGCGGCGTGTTCCCGCCAGAAGGGAATGACCCGCTCTTCCCACTGCCAGCGCAGAATGGCCCGGTTGCGGGCGTTGGTGGGGTCCACCACCCAACAGGGACAGGCATCTCCGGGCGCACCCGGCGGGCTGCCGGCGTTCAGTGTCAGCAGATCCACGCCCGTGGCCTCGGCCAGGCGGCAGACTCTGCGAAAGTGCTCGGAGTATTGCCTGGCTTCGGCCGGGTCGGGAGAGAGTCCGTTCCCGTGAGCCGAATAGGCGCTGATGGTCAAGCCGTGGTCTTCCAGGGCGCCCTTCCAGCGCTTCAACGCTTCCCCGTCGGACAGCAGCTTTTGAGGATCGCAATACTTCTTGCTGGCCTCCCCCAAACAAGCGATCTCGATCATCTCGAGGCCTTGCTTTTGGGCGAAATCCAAGCCTTCTTCGAAATCGAAGGGCAGCAGGAAAAGCGTGTTGACACCGATTTTCAATTCTTACCTCCTCCCGGCAACCCGGTAGGCGGCCCGGGGGCATTCCGGGCTTCCGTTCAATCAGTCTTCCAGACCGACAGTGGGTTGGTATCCGCTGGGCTCGAGGGCGACGATGGTTGGGCCATCCAGCACCGGCAGGTCGATGGGAAATTCGACCACCGAAGACCTGGGAAAGATCAGGGGATCCCTTCGGCGGCGGTCCAGGAACTCCCGGAGGGGCCGCATGGGTCCTGACACCGGAGGCAGCGCAAAATGCATGGGAACGATCCACCTGGGCTTGAGGTGATCGATCATCGAATCCAGATCGGGCAGGGACAAGGTGTTGTATTGACCCACGATGGCGAGCATCACCTCGCATCGCCCTTCGAAGGGAGCCACTTCCTCCCGCGGCAGTCCATATCCGAGATCGCCCATATGCATCACCCACACCCCTCCGACCTGCAGGGCATAGAGGGCGTTGTCCTTGGGGCTTCCACTGTCGTGGATGGGTGATTCGGCAGCCCCAACCGTTACCAGCGGGCTGCCGTCGACTTCAACCTCGAGCCCCTTCTCGACCGCATCCAGGGCGTCGATGACTCTCTGACGTCCCCGCACCAGCTCGGGGTAACCGTGGGCGTCGTCGGTCAGAGAGCTGACGATGACGGTATCGCCCTCGACCCTGGCCGCATCCTCCGGCAAGTAGACCGTCTTGGGCGTATAGGGGTCCATGACAATGACCGGTCCCCCCTCCCGCCAGACCCGGAAGCAGGCATGTCCTACCCATTCCACTTTTACCGACATAGATCCTCCACCTTGGCTTTGACCCGCATTTCTCAACCCCGGTGCCGAACGCCGGCCCCGAAAGATTCGTTTTACCGAATTTTCAGTACAGGGCCAGAGCTCTGCCCGGGCCTCCGTGACTGTCGCGGATCTTGATGGGCGCGAAGATGAAATAGGCTCGTTGAGGGACCTCGCCGAGCCCGATCAAGGATTCAACCCCCACCAGCCCGCGGCTTCCCAGCGCCCAGTAGGTCATCAAGGCCCGGCGGGGCTCAGCCCCTCCCAGAGTGGGACCGTCGGTGCCCACGCAACGGATCCCGCGTTCGGCCAGGTAGATGATGGCCTCCGGTCCCGGGGCCGGCCATCCCTCGCTCCGGCCGTTCAAGGGATCGGCCATGAACCGGTTGCCTTCGGGAAAGGGCTTGAAATAGCGGTCGCTGTAACCGCTGCGGAAAATGACGATCTCTCCTCTCTTGAGAGGTCCGTGCCTGGCCTCATACTTCTTGATGTCCCCGGGAGTGATTTCCGGGGAAGCCGGCCACTGATCCTTGGAGGTGGTCCCGATCAGATGCTCCACGTCGATGACCCGGGCCCAGCCGCAAGTCTGGGAAAGCGGAACCTGTTCGGTGGTCACCCGACTGGTCCCCCTCTTCCCGAACAGCCGCTCGTAGGCTGACAGCCACTGCCGCACCTCCGGAGCGTAGGTCTGGTTGTCGAAACCGGGTGGGGGCAACGCGTAGGCCGGCGGGACCAGGTGGGTGCCGGTATGGCTGTCCAGGTGGTGGAGCTTCATCCCGTAGGGAGGGATGATACTCCGCAGGTAGGGGTGACGGTTGTTGCCGACTCCCTTTCCGGGCCACCACACCGGGAGATTGTCAGCCAGCAGCACCGACAGGTCGACGACCCGCTTGTTCCTGGCCGACTCGATCAACTGCCCGGCCAAGGGTTGGCCCACGATCGCGAAGGCCCTGGATTCGGCGCCGATCCCCTGGGAATGCTTGAGGCCGACAGTGCAGTAAAGGGCCCCGGTTGCCGGCAACTTCCCCAGGCGGGTCGCGCCTTCGGTCCAGATCATTCCGTGTTTGAGACCGGCATAGTGGGTTTCCTCGGCGATGGGGCCCGGGATTGGCCCCATGCTGGGGCTGTCGGTGCCGAGTGTCATCACTTTTCTGGTCGCCAGGTACTCCATGGCCTGGGGGGAGGGATCGGGCCAACCCGGTGTCCTACCCTCCAGGGGATCGGCAACGAATCTGCGCCCCGATGGGAAAGAACGGTAGTACCGGTCGCTGAAACCGCTGTAGAAGAGCACGGCATCGCCAAATTGCAAAGGCCGGTGCCTCTGTTCCCAAGCCTGGACGTGACTGGCTTCCACCAGGGAGCTGTGCCCGTTGGGCGCGGTGTCGAGCAGTTTCCGAAGGTCGAGGACGCAAGCCTCTCCCACAAACTGCCAGGCCGGCACCTTGTCCCCGGATACCAGGCCGAAGGGGCCGGCGTTGGGTTTGCCGGAATCGGGCGGCGCCACCGAATGGGTCGGCCCGTCGAACTGAGTCCCCACGTTCTCATCCAGCGTCAAAATATCCGAGTTGTAGGCGCTGAGAGGACCGATCCTCCGGTAGTGGTTGATTTGAAAGCCAGGACCGGCTCCGGGCCAACTGCAGGGGAACTCGGGAGCTACCAGAAGGGAAAGGTCGACAAACTCCGGCCCTGCCTGCTCCTCGGCTTCAATCCGCTCGGGCTGCAAACTCCAAGCCAGGCAGCCCAGGACGACCAGGCCCGCGGAGACGACCTTCCACAGGACAGGAGGACCGGATGGCGGACAAGGACTCGAAAACCGTTTGGGACGCATCGATTCAAACCTCGCGGGGCCTCTCCGGCAGACGAGCGGCCGGCTTGATTTCACTGGCATTCAGGGCTGCTAACCTTATCAATATCGGAAACCTCATTGCAACCGACGGACACGGCAGGGGCTGGTGGTCAGTGGTTAGTCCTAGATAGCAGGAATGTGCCTGACGACTTGGTTGCACTCTTTGAAGGACTGCGCCGAGACTGACAAGACACTTCCCGTGTGGATCAAATAACTGAGCCCTTTGCAAAATTCACCAGCGGGACCTTTGCCGGGAATGGCCACAAAAGGCACAAAAACACAAAAAGAACCATCGGATGGGCAAGTCTCGAAATCAAGAAACTCGTCTTGTGCCTTTTGTGCTTTTTGTGGTTTCTGTTGTCTCTTGTGCTTATCGTGGTGAATGCTGGAGCCTGCAGCACATCATCCTTGCCGCCTCAATGTCATTCCCGATTGCGATATTTGCAAAAGGCTCAACTATCTACTATTCACTAGCCACTGATCACTAACCACTGCTCGGATACTGCGCCTCCGTCTCCAGCGGATAGAGAGGGCGGCGGCGGCGGTGGTAGGTGAAACTGGCCGGATTCACGCAGGTGGCCCCCGGCGTGTCCACCAGAATGGTCCGGGCCGAGACCGGATTGTAGGCGGCTCTTGGGGCAATCACGCCCTTGGCCACCAGGATCTTCTTGGATTCCGGCTTGATCCCCAGGCTCTTGACCTGTTCCAGGCTCACCGGAGCCATCTTGACGCTGGTCAGAACCAGGGTGTGTCCCTCTGGCGTCTCCACAACCGCCGTCACCCCCTGGTCAAAGGAGCCCCATCCTCCATGCCTCACTTCCGACTCCTGAAAGATACCATCCGAGATCATCCGCACCCGGCCTTGAATGGGGACGGGGGAGCCGTGGCGGCCATCGGTCTTGGCTCCGACCTCCAGCTTCACCTGGTTGCGAACCCCGGCTTCCACACACTGAGCCACCGACTCGGCATCGAACAGGACCACCATGGCATTGGACGCTTTCTGCGCCACGATTTCGGCTAGTACGATGGTGGAGTCCCCGGGACTTCCGCCACCGACGTTGTCTCCGATGTCCATCAACACCACCGGAGCTTCGGGAGCCCGCATGGCCAGGGCCACCGCCTCGGACGCGGTGGGCAAGTCGGCCTGAAATTCCTCCCGCCGGTCCCAGGCTCGTTGGGCCATCCAGCGCGCTGCCTTGCGTGCCAGGTCCCGGTCTCGATCGGCCACGGCCAGGAAGCTGGCGCCGAATTCCTCGACGTCCGAGTAGGAGAAACCCATGGCCACGCTGGCGGAAAGAATGCCGGGCCACTGCGAGACCGATTCCAGGTCCTCATACAACCCCTTGGACGGATCCTCGTCGGTGTACTGCTTGGCGATGCTGATGATCAGAGGCGGGCATTCCAGGGCTTGCACCGGTTGGATCTCTCCCCGCAGCGTCCGACCCAGCATCGAGGCAGCCTCCAGGCCCCGGGCCTTTTGGTCCAAGTGCGGATTGGAGCGATAGATGGTGGTAGCGTCGGTATTGGCAATCATTTTTGGAGAGACATTGGCGTGCAGATCCAGCGTCATGACGATGGGCACATCCGGTCCCACGACGTCCCGCATCCTGCGAGCCATCTCGCCATCGGCATCGGGATATCCCTCGGACACGGTGGCCCCGTGCAATGCCAGATAGAGCCCGTCCACCGGCATGGCCGCCTTCAGAGCGTCGATCGTCTGCTCCGCAATGGCCTCGAAGGTCTCTCGGACGACGGTGCCGCTCGGCATGGCGAAGGCCGCCACAAGGGGAACGGGCTCCAGGCCATTGGACTGGGCTCCCCCCAGAAAACCGCTCAGCTCATGATTGCCTCCCGTCCAGCGCTCAATCAGCCCCTTGCCCCGGGACAGGCTGACCTGTTCAAAGTGCTCGTAGGTTGTCGGGGTGACTGCAAAAGTATTGGATTCGTGGATAAATCCCATAACTCCAACGCGTTTCATCAGGTGTTCGCCTCCCTTTCATCCTTACTTTGTCGATCCATCCGGGAATTTCCTCCGGTCCCGCCCGGAAACACCACAGTAGGTGCAACCACCCTAATTCCATGAGTCCATTTCCGCCATCCATTCAGGGGGAAAGTCCATCTCCATGGCTCGCAGGGCACTATCCAGATGGCCGGTGTTGCGGGCTCCGATCAGCACGGAGTCGACCCCTTCCCGGTTGAGAACCCACCTCATGGCCAATTGAACCATGGATACCCCGGTCCGCGCCGCTTTCCGCCGAAGTTGCTCGACGACTCGAAAGCTGCGTGGGTGGAAATAGACGTCGACGTGGCCGGGAATCACGTCGAAGCGGGTGCCCTTGGGAATCTTGTCTTGATCGGCCGTGTACTTTCCGGCCAGGAATCCCGCCCCCAGCGGACTGTAGGTCACCACTCCGACCTGCTGCCGTCGACACAGGGACAGCAGTTCCGTCTCTATCTCGCGATGGGCCAGATTATAGATGGGTTGAATGACTCCGAGGCGGGGCAGACCTTTCAGGCGACTCAGCCCGAGAGCTTCCGACAGTTGCTCGGCAGAGAAGTTGCTGCATCCGCTGCAACGAATCCTGCCGGCCCTTTTCCCTCGATCCAGCGCCGCCAACCCTTCTTCCAGCGGAACGTTGGGATCATACGAGTGAAACAGATAAAGATCAACGTAATCGGTCTGGAGACGACGCAGGCTGTCTTCCAAAGCCTGCTGCACTTCCTGTTGGCTCTTGTTGGCCGACACCTTGGTTTGAAGGGTGACCCGGGAACGTGCGCCTCGGGATTTCAGCCAACGGCCCAGGATTTTCTCCGAGGAGTGCATTTCACCGCTCACCTCGCGCACATCTTCGATTCCCATTCGATCGCGCCGATGCTGGCGGGCCTGCCCGCCGCCGTAAGCCTCGGCTGTATCGAAAAGGGTGATGCCTCTTTCCAAGGCAGCGTCCATGATCTGAAACGAGGTGGCCTCGTCAATTTCCCTGCCGAAGGTGGCGCAGCCCAGGCCGAGACGGCTGACCGTGATGCCGCTGTTACCTAATGGCTTCGTTTCCATTGAATTCTCTCCTCGCTTCAACAAAAAATCGAATCCGGTCCGGTGTCTACTAACGACGCTGGACGCAACTTACGTCAATTCCTGGCTTCGGCCATATATTCATCCCTGAGAATCCCCATGAGGATCAGGTCGTGCCACTGGCCCCGGGAATAGTGCCAGTCCCGCAGCGCTCCCTCTTCCTTGAACCCACACTTTCGGTAGCAGCGATAACCCCGCTTGTTGGGTCGAATCACTCTCAGGCCGACCCGGTGCAGGTTCAACTCCTCGAAGCAGACTTTCAGGAATAGCCGCAGGGATTCCTCGCCCAGGCCCTTGGAGAGCGAAGTGACGTCTCCAATCACTATCCCCACCTCGGTATTCTGTCGCCGCAAATCCAGATACTCATAGCCGATATGCCCTAGATACTTGTGGTCTTCCCGCCGGCAGATAGCAAATTTTCGATTGGCGGGATCCACGTTATTGACCTGCGCCTCGACGAAGGCCCGAGCCTGCTCCAGAGATTCGGGCCAGACGTAGGAGCCCGTCCACCATACGATCTCATCCAGGGTGCGCCACTGGTAAAGAGTCTCTACATCGCTCAACAGGTATTCCCTGAGATACACTCTGTCTCCTAGAATGTGTGGCATGATCCTCCTCCCTTCTCGGTTGAATTCGCTATCCGAAACAGACTGAAACCCACGGGCTACAAGAGCCGCGCGAACAACTCGCGGGCCTGATCGGCGTTGGCCGGAGGCCGTTCCTGCTGAAGCGAGCGGGTCGCCGCCAACCCTACCAGTTCCGCATTGCCGGCGGCCCGGGTGCCGTCGGGTCTGTAGAGATTGTTCTCGAATCCGATCCGGGCGTGTCCTCCTCGAGCCAGGGCGCGGTCCACGCAGGCCAATTCATGCTTCCCGAAAGCGCACAGGAACCATGCCTCTCGAAAGGAGCTGACTTCCAGCAACGGATCCAGATCGGAGGGTGCCGATTGCTGATTGGGGGTATAGCGCCCCAGCACAAAGAGGACACAGGGATCGGAATGCGGAACGATACCACGATGAACGAGCCCCGTCAGGTATCTGACCTGATCCGCATTGAACACGATGAACTGGCCAAAAATCCCTTCCGCCCGCAGCCAGTCCAGGAATTCCGCCGCCTGAGCTTCATAGGTCGGGTCGGGGAGAATTTCCCCGATGGAAAGACTCACCGCCTCCGGCCTGAGCTCCCGGACCAGGCGCATTTGCTCCTCCGGACCGTAAAGGCCGCAGGATTCGGTGGTGACCTGAATCACCAGCCTGTCTCCCACCTGGGAGCGAACGGCCTGGATGGCGGCCCGGTAGGCCGACACGTCCAGAACGTGGCCCAGATCCCGGTCCCGGACGTGGAGATGAATCATGGCGGCTCCCGCCTCCAGGCTCTCGGCGGCAGCTCGCCCCAATTCAGCAGGTGTCGTGGGTAGGTTGGGATGGTCCCGGCGGGTCTTGCGAGCCCCGTTTGGGGCGACGCAAAGGATGGCGGGACGCGAGTTCTTTGCTTGCATCTCTCGTGCCTGGGCGTACTACCCTGGTAAGTACTGTCCGAACCATATTGAGAGAATTATTCATGATGTCTTGGATTTGTAGGACCAGGAATCGCTTTTGGGCACGTTCCGACACTTCCTCTAGCAGGCCTTCCTCATCGAGAAAATCATCAAAGTTGGTGCCGCTATGCCTATTCATGCACTAGCTTCTCTCGGAAAGGAACCCGCTGCCCGGTAAATGGGAAACAGCTCAACCACAAAAAGCACAAAAGGCACAAAACAGGGATCCAGTCTTGCCCAATCTCTTTATTGTGCCTCTTGTGGCCGTTCGACGGAGAGCCGTGTTCTGTGAACCCGGTTGCCTCCATGAGATTTGAGACCTGCCGATTCCGACTATTGTGCCTTTTGTGGACATTCAGGCACAGAGCCGACCTGCCCCTCGCATTCCCTTTCCCCTCTCCCGACCCCTAAAACCGTCGCCTACAGAATATTGCAAAAGGCTCAATCTCAATACGGGGAATTCCGGCGCAGCACCCGGCCGCCGCGATCTCCCGTCAAGCGACCGTCCCTGACGGTCTGAACGCCGTTCACAAACACGTGAGTCATGCCGACGGCGGTTCGGTTGGGCTCGTAGGTGGTGCCCCGTTCGCTGAAGGTCCGCGGATCGAAAATTGCCAGATCCGCGCAAGCCCCCTTCCGGATGACGCCTCTGTCCTTCAAGCCGAGGCGGCCGGCGGGAAGCGAGGTCAAGCGGCGTATCGCCTCTTCGGGGCGGAGCTTTCCCGTATCGCGCACAAAGTGCCGGTAGAACCAGGAGGCCCAGGTGTAGGCCCCGTGGAAGGACCGGTCCCTCAGAGGTCCGTCGGTGGCCAGGGCGGTGGCGTCCGACCCCACCATGCAGTGGGGATGCTCGAAGGCCAGTTCGTTTTCTTCCAGTCTGTAGGTCAGGGCCATCACCATCAGTCGGTGGATATCATCGACTTCCGCCAGCAACAGATCATAGACGGCGTCGAGAGGCTCGACGCCCATCTGCCGGCCGATCTCGCCGATACTCTTCCCGGAAAACTCCGGGTAGGCCTGGGACTCGAAAATGACGATTCGTTCCCAGTCGTCCTGGACCAGCGAGCGAAGATGACTCCTGTAGGTCTTGAGGTCCCGGCGCACGCCGGAATCCTTCAAACGGGCGGCAACGGCTTTCGGGCCTCCTTCCAAGGCCCAGGGCGGCAAGGCCGTTCTCAGATTGGTGGTTCCAAACAAGCGGGTGTGCATATCGAATCCCACATCCTGGCCCTGTTGGCGGGCTTCATCCACCATGCCCAGGGCCTGCCGGTAAGCCTTGCGCCCATCGGCGGTCAACCTGGCCACCACCTGAATGTGGGAGATTTGCACCGGCGCGCCCGAGGCCCGGCCTGTGCGAATGGCTTCCGCGATGGTCTCCACCGCCTCGCCGGCCCGATTCCGAGTGTGGGTCGAATAAAATCCCCCGGCGTCGGCCACCAATCGGCACAGCTCGATGATTTCCTCCTCGGGACAGGCTTTCTCGGGACCGTACTCCAATCCCGTGGAAAGCCCGAAGGCGCCTTCTTCCAGGCACTGGGACAGCAACCGCTTCATGCGACTCAGTTCCGCCGGACTGGAAGGCTTGCTGACGTCCTGAACCGCCGCCAGTCGCAGCAGACCGTTCGGCACCAGCGTCAGCACGTTGACTGACGGCCGACCTGTTTCCAGGCGTTCCAGGTACCCGGCCATGGTGCGCCAACCGATCTCGTCGGCGGCCTGACAGCCATAGATGTTGGAACGGGCTCGTTCCGGATCCACGATGGGGGCGCAGCCGTGGCCACAGTTGCCGACCACTTCCAGGGTGACTCCCTGCATGACTGAGCTCATGGCCCTGGGATCGACGATCAGAGTGAAGTCGGAATGGCTGTGTATATCGATGATTCCCGGACACACCCACAGCCCGGAGACGTTCAACTCGGTAGCGCCTTCAGCTTCGCCGATCGATCCCACCTCTGAAATCCGCCCATCCCTGACCGCCATATCGGCCTGAAAAGGGGGGCTCCCTGTCCCGTCCACAACCTCTCCCCCTCGCAGGATCAGATCGAAACTCATTCCGAAGAATTCTCCCTCGACCGAATTCTCAACTGCTGCCGCAGCTCGTCCGTAGCTTCCGGGTCCACCTGGCCGGCACTGTCCAGGACGACGCCATAGTCCTGCCGAGCCCTTTCTCGAGAGACCTTGTCGTTCCTGACATCCCGAGCGACTGCCGCCGGATCCCTGGTGAGGGGGTCTCCCCATCCTCCACCGCCCGCCAATCGATGATAGACCGAGTCTCCGGTCCTGATCGAGGTCGAAATCATGGTGGGCAGAATTTCAACCCCGTCGGCCCCGGCCCGCTCACTCAGTGAGGGTGCGCCCGGCTCCCCGCCACTCAGTCCATAGGGCCGATGATCGCGTCGATCGGAGCGGATGGACAGGGTGGACTCACCGGCCAGAAGGCGCCACTTCCTTTCGATGGCCAAGCCACCTCGAAACCGGCCCGCTCCCCCGCTGTCGCGCACCAGTCCATAGCGCTCGATGCACAGCGGATACTCGCTTTCGGCCTGCTCCACCGGTATGTTGCCGGCAACGTTGGATGGATTGCACAGTCCGTCGTTCCCATCCCTGTCGGGCCGTCCACCCCAGGTTCCGGTGACCAGCTCGTAAAACACGTAGGGCTTTCCCTCGGGTCTCTTGCCCCCAAAAATCAGCAGAGAATTGCCGCCTTCTCCGGCCGCGAACACGCGGTCGGGCAGCAATCCGGCCAGGGCTCCCCGTACCGTGTCCGAAAGACGGAACCCCGTAACCCCTCGCATCGAGGATGCGGCAGGCATGCAGGCGTTGGCCACCGTGCCTTCCGGGGCGATGACCTTGAATGGCTTGA
The DNA here is from genome assembly GCA_965207735.1 of Candidatus Versatilivorator sp. Lineage (GTDB taxonomy): Bacteria > Acidobacteriota > Terriglobia > Versatilivoradales > Versatilivoraceae > Versatilivorator. The sequence goes on from OZ242296.1 coordinate 1,316,190, forward strand.
ACATGCCGGCAGTGTTGGGAATGTCCGCTTGAATGACCGATCGCAGGCAGACGGCGACCACCGAGGTGGTAAACGAGAGCGTACAGTTGATGCCACCGGGCACTTGGGGAGCGGTCCCGGAAAAATCGGCGGTCAAGGTGTCGCCGCTGACGGTTAGGGTCACCTGCAGCCGGACCGGAGGACCTCCAACTCCATCGCTATCCATGTAGTCGGTAAAACTGGAGGATCCGTCCGGCCAGGAGGCGATCTCTGAGCGAACCAGGCGCTCCGTATAGGCCAGAAGGTCTCGACAGCACCCCTGGAATGTCTCCAGGCCGTATCGCTCGATGAGCTTCAGGACGGAATTTACTCCGATATGGGTAGCAGACAGTTGAGCTCTCAGATCTCCCAGCGTCATTTCAGGAATCCGGACGTTGGAGGCAAGCAATGCAAAGATGGATTCGTCCGGCCGGCCTCGCCGGTACAGCTTGAGCCAGGGGATTCGCAGTCCCTCCTGGAAGATCTCCGTATTGTCGCAAGCGGCGCTTCCAGGCAAACGACCTCCCAGGTCTGCGTGATGAGCGGTGCTGACGGCAAACGCGACCCGGCGATCCTTCCAGAAGACAGGGCGGACTACAAAGATGTCGGGGATGTGCATGCCGCCATCGAAGGGGTCGTTGAGAATGAACACATCCCCGGGATCGATTTCATGTCCGTATTTTTTCAAGAGGGTCCGCATGGCAAACGGGACCGAGGCGATGTGATGCGGGAGTGTGACGCCCTGGGCGATCATCTGCCCCTCGGCGTCGCACAGGGAGGTGGAAAAGTCCAGGCAATCCCGCACAATGGTGGAATAGGCCGTGCGGTACAGGCTGAGCGCCATCTGGTCGGCTGCCGACGCCAGGCCATGTTGCACGATGGCCAAGGTGATCGGATCGGTTCTTTGTGCCGCCTCACCCGTGTTCATTGGCGGGAGCCGGCTCCTTCCATGACGACATTTTGAAGGTCGTCGAGCCAGACCCGGGTGGCGGGTGGCACGACGATGGTCGAGTCATACTCGTCGATCAACAATGGGCCCTGAGCGCCGCCCTGGAGCGTGGTTCGGGCAACCACCGGGGTGTCAATCGCCCCCCAGCGCGAACCGAAATAGGCCATCCGGCTGGGCGCCGTCTCGCCCTGCAGCTTCACGGGTTCAGGAAACCCCTCTGCCTGGTCCCGCATGGCCTTTCCCACCAGGCGCACCGCAAGTACTTCGACCCTGTTCTCGGCGGCGGACCGATGTCCGTAGAGCCGCTGGTGCTCGCCCTCAAAAGTCTGGCGAAGGGCATTGACATCCTGAGCCGTCAGTGGCCCGGCCGGAAGCGGAACCCTGATCTCCGAGGTCTGTCCTCCAAAACGCATATCCGCACTGTAGTCGAGTTGAATCCTTTCCTCGGAAAAGCCCCTCTGCTGGAACCACGGCAGCATCTCCTGTCCAAGGATCTCCCTCAGCCGCTCGATTTCCCGAGGATGGAGGGTCTCAATGGACAGCAGACAGCTGCGGACTCCATGGCGCTCGACGCTGGAGAAAAGCAGACCGAGGGCGCTGAACAGACCCGGCAATCCCGGAACCATTACCGTTCGAACCGAGAGCTCCTCGGCCAGGCCTGCCGCGTGAACCGGTCCCGATCCCCCGAATGCCATCAGGACAAACTCGCGGGGGTCCCGTCCCCGCTCGGTTGAAACCTCACGCAGGGCCTTCATGATGCGCGTATTGGCGATGCGGTGAATGCCTTCGGCAGCCTGGAAAGGGTCTATGCCCAAGGGGACGGCAATCCGGTCGTGAATGGCTCGCCGTGCGGCTTCCGGATCGATATGGACCTCCCCGTTAGCCAGCGGGCCGGGTCGGACGTAACCCAGGACAACGTTGGCATCGGTAACCGTCGGTTCCTTTCCACCCCGACGGTAGCAGGCCGGGCCCGGAACGGCTCCGGCGCTTCGGGGTCCGACATGGAGCCCGCCGGCCCGATCCAGGGTGGCAATACTCCCTCCCCCGGCTCCCACTTCGGCGATGTCAAGGCTGGGGGCGCGAATGAGCTCTCCGCTGCCGCCCATGAGCCGGCTGCCTGTAGACAAGGAAGCCCCAACCTCGTATTCGGAATGGTAGCCAAGCCGACCGTCCTCGATCATGGAAGCCTTGGCCGTGGTTCCTCCCATGTCGAAGGCGATCACGTTGGGCAGGCCCAACTTACCCGCGGTGGCCGCGGTCGCCAGCACTCCCGCCGCGGGTCCCGACTCCAGAACGAAAACGGGCCGCGAGGCGGCATCGTCTTCGGGCGTCAAGCCCCCGGCCGACTGCATGATGAGCAGGGGCGCCTCGATCTCCATCCGACGGAGACTTCTCCGCAGCGCACCCAGATAACCGTGCATCACCGGGCGCACATAGGCATTGACCACGGTGGTGGCCGTCCGCTCGTATTCCCTGCGTTCGGGCAGGATTTCCGAAGAAAGTGAAACCGTCAGATGGGGAAGATGCTTCCGCAGGAAGCGGCCCGCCATCATCTCATGTTCCGGGTAGGCATAGGCATGGAGAAAACAAACGGCCACCGACTCCACGGCCTCCTGCTCCAGCCTTTTCTTCAGAGCCCACAGCTCCGACTCGCGCAGGCGGGTCCAGACATCCCCGTTGGCCAGGATGCGTTCATCCACCTCGAAACGCAGGTAGCGCTCTACCAGTTCCCCCGGCTTTTCAAAGAACCAGTCATAGAGCACCGGCACCCGAATTCTTCTCAACTCCAGAACGTCCCGGAACCCCTTGGTGGTGACCAGTGCCGTCTTCGCTCCCCTCCGCTCCAGCACTGCATTGGTCGCGACCGTCGTACCATGGGCGACTTCTCTGACGCGACCCCCGGAAATCCCTGTCGAGCCGAGCCAATCCCGAATGGCCGCGATGACCGCCCGTTCAAAATTCGGTGGAGTCGACGGAACCTTTTGACTGAACAGATTCCCCTGCCCGTCCACGACCACCACGTCGGTGAAGGTCCCCCCAACGTCGGCTCCAATGCGTATGGCGCCGCGGGGGCCGTTGGATCTCATGAACCGAAACGACATTGACGATGGGAGAGAAGGCGGTACCCGAGGGCTGGATTCGGGGTTGGGGTAGTCTCGGAATGAAACGAAATATTCGTCTTCCGGCCCGGTTGGAATCAGGACGGCAGCAGAACGTCCCGGTTCTCGGCGACAATCCGCTTGATGTTGCGGATACAGGCACGATCCAGAGGGTAGCCCAAGTAGTTCGACCAGTTCCGGAACACGCCCAGCTCAACCAGAAGACGCTTCAGCCCCGAGAGCCAGCAGGCCAAACGGTCGCCGCCGTAGACCGGGTAGAGCATGCGCGTGGTGCGAAGCTGTATTCTTTCGGCGCGGGCATAGTCGCGAGCCGCCACCGCCTGGACCATCTGAGCCGCCAGGTAACCCGTGAAGATCCCGCCGCCCAACAGCAGGCCGTCATATCCGGCTCTCAAGTAATCCAGACACTGAAATTCATTGCCGTTGAGCAGGCGCAACCGGGGGCGCTTCCGCCGGGCGGCCAAAGCAATCTCTCGTCGCTGATTGTCGGACGAGCTGTCTTTGACCATGACGACGCGGCGGTCGGCGTAAATGGTAGCGAGAACCGACTCCGGGATGACCACCGAACTGTGGCGCCCACGATCATAGATGCCAACCGGCAACTCACTCTCTCTCAGAATCTGACGGTAGTGATTGGTCAGGGTCTGGGGATTGGCATTGAGAAAGAAGAGCGGTGGCGCGACCACGGCAATTTGAGCTCCATCCGCCTTGGCCGCCCGAATATTGGCGACCACGCGGCTGGCCGAGTTGTCGGTAACCTGAACCGCAATCATCAGCCGATCTCGAGAGAACTTGCTGACCGCCCTCACCAATCGCCGTCGCTCCGCATCCGGCATCCAGGGACCCTCTCCGCAAGTGCCGGCCAGAAAGAGGCCCCGGACTCCCAGGCGCAGATGGTGCTCGACCATTTTTTTGACTGCCACCGTGTCGACTTTCAAATCCTTGGTAAACGGTGTCGGCGTGGCCGACCAGACCCCTCCGAGTCTTTTCAGCTGGAGCTTGGTCATCGTTGGACTCCTGAGCCCGCACTTCTCACCGGGCCGCTTCCAGGGTGGAAAAAATTATGGAACCAACTAACCGGTCGGCTTTTCGATCCGATAGAGGTGACTGTCGGTTCTCAAGTATATGGCGCGGCCATGCACGGCAAAAGAGGCCAGGGTGCGACCCGGCAACCGGTTGGTGCCCAGCTTCTTGAACGCCTTCCCGACCTCCAGGATCGTGGCCTCTCCCTCTTCGTTCAGCAAATAGATTTTCCCGTCGGCATACACTGGCGAAGCCGAATATTCTCCCGGCAGCCTTTCCTGCCAGTGGTGCTTGCCGGTCCGGGCGTCCAGACAAGATGCGATGCCTCGATCGCTCACCATGTAGAGCTCCTCTCCCACCAACAGTGGAGAAGGATTCAGCGGCACCCCTCGTTTCAAGGTCCAGGCCACGTGACTCTCGGTCACATCCCCCTGGCCATCGGGGCGGATCGCATAGAGTGAGGGATGCGGGTAACCCGTGCAAATATAGACCAATCCCAGGCCAAAAACAGGGCGAGGAACCAGCGAAAACCCATCGTAGCGCACCCGCCAGATCTCCTCTCCGGAGAGTGGATGGTAGGTCACGACCTGATCGCCTCCCGTGCTGACCAATTGGGGCTTACCCTCCACCTGTATGGTCAACGGCGTTGTGTAAGCCATCCGCCCCTTGCGAGACTTTTTCCAGCGCAGCTTTCCCGTATGCTTGTCCAGGGCCGCCACGAACTGCAGGTCGGTGCCGTCGCAGTTGTAGATGAGAAGGTCCTGGAACAGGACCGGAGAACTGGCCGGCCCGTGGCGATGATCGTACTCGAACCGGTGCTTCCAAAGGATCTTGCCGTCGCTGCGAAGGCTGGCCGAGCCGAATGCTCCAAAGTGGACATAGACTCTGTCCCCTTCCAGAACGGGAGTGGGAGAGGCATGGCTGTTCTTGGAATGGATGGAGCCCGCCTCCTCCTGGCGGAAGATCTCCAGGTCGTGGAGCAGTTTTCCATCGCTTCGGCTCAGACACAAGGCTCGCAGCGAACGTCCTTCGTCAACCGAGGCGGTCAACCAGATCTTCTCGCCTTGAATGACCGGTGACGACCAGCCGTTTCCCGGTAGGGGAACCTTCCAGGCGATATTCTTGGTTTCGCTCCATTCCTTTGGGAGGCCACGGGCGGAAGCATGACCCTGGCCCCCCGGCCCCCTGAACTGTGGCCAGTCCTCCTCTTGAGCGGACATTCGATGTTGGAACAGGACCAGAGTAGACAGAAGAAGAAGGATGGCGGGACGCCTCATTATGAACTCCTTGCCGAATTCCCGATTCGTTTGGCAGCCTCCGCCCGAATTTCCTGCCATGAACCGGAAGCCCGGTGGGAAATACGGGCGAAGTACCCTGAAAGCAAGACGCAACGTTATGCCAACTTACCTAATGATTCAACTTAATTGAACACACAGGGTTGCGATCCACACCCCTCAATCACCCTGCCGGACCCTATCAGGCCACCATGACCATTGGGACGGCGCTTTCAATCGAGTCCCTATCCTATCTCAAAGTATTGATTTTAAGGACCATTGATGGCAGCGCTTCCTGCCGGTCCGCAGGCAACACCCCCGGTTGCCCTTGCATCACACTCGGGACATTCCATGAAATTCGTCAACCGGCCATCAGCCCTGGACACCGCTCAAGACTCAAACTGGAAGGTTTTGATCGTGGAAATACCATTTCTCTCCAGCTATACTGATCCAGTTCAGGCCTTTCCGACGAGTCCGTTATTTTCCGGCAAGTGAAAACCATCGCTAACACCGGGAGGTCCTCAGCCATGACAAGTCGACGCGGAATCTTGGTTCTGCTTTCTCTCGTCGCCGTGTCTTTCAATCACTCGACACTGGCACAGTCGCCGGAGACCGGTCCGGCGCTGGGTGTCGCCAGGCTCAGCCTGGTCAAGGGCGACGTCACCGTGCAGCGAGGCGAATCGGGAGATTCGATTCAGGCCACGGTCAACCTGCCGCTGGTGGAAGCCGATATTCTGACCACCGGACCGGCTTCCCGCGCCGAACTCCAGCTGGACTCTTCCAATTTTCTGCGCCTCAACGAATACTCCGCGGTTCGACTGGCCAATCTCGCCCATCGAACCTTCCGGGTTCAACTGGAGCGCGGGACCCTCACTTACAGTGAATTGAGGGGCGGAGACGCGGACATCGACATCGAAACCCCGCTGGCGGCGGTTCGTCCGGAAAAGAACGGCCGCTACCGGGTCGAAGTCGTCGGTCTTGACCGGGTGACTGTCACCGTGCGCAAAGGACGGGCCGAGGTGGCCTTGGCAAATGGGACGGAAACACTCAAAGCCGGTCAACGCATGATGGTCCACAAGGGACACCAGAACATCGAATTCCAGGTGGCCAAGGCCGATCCCGCGGACGACTGGGACCTCTGGAACGTGCGCCGGGACCGGCAACTCAGGAAGTCCAAGGCCTACAGCTACGTGAACCCCAGCATCTACGGCGCGGAGGATCTGGATGATCACGGCCGTTGGGTCTACGTTCCCAGCTATGGCCGCTGCTGGTTTCCCTCGGTAACGGTGGGCTGGGCTCCCTATCGCTACGGGCGCTGGTCATGGTTGGACTACTATGGCTGGACCTGGGTCAGTCACGACCCCTGGGGCTGGGCTCCCTACCACTACGGGCGCTGGTTCCGCCACGCCCGTTTCGGTTGGGGCTGGTATCCCGGCTCCTATTACTCCCGTCACCATTGGCGACCGGCCCTGGTGGCCTTTTTCGGGTACGGCGGCCGCGGCGGGCCAGGGATCGGCCTGGGTTCGAGGTTCGGACATTACGGCTGGATTCCACTGGCGCCTGGCGAGCCCTACTATCCCTGGTATGGCCGTCGTGTTCACCGCCGCGCGAGGCCGGGCAGGGGCGGCTCGACCGTCCTGGTCGACAACCGGATCAATATCTACAACAACTATCGCAATGCCCGCCATCGCAACGGCACCACCCTGGTCGCCGCCAGGGCATTCTCCCGAGGACAGATTCTGAATGCGCGCGCCCTGCAGGCCTCCGAGGTAAGACGGGCCAGCCTGGTGCGCGGCCGGATTCCGGTCGTACCCGATCGCACCAGCCAGGGACGACTTGTTCAGAGAGCCCGCCGCTCGGCTCAAGGTGCCGGCTCCACCGCTCAAACCCGCTTCTTTTCGACCGGACGCGCACGGCGCAACATCGCCCGTCGTTCTTTCGTCCAGCAGCGCCAGGAGATGGCCCGATTCGTCGATTCCCTGGGTCGAAGCGACGTCCAGGCCGGCCGGCCGGCCAATCCCCGCTCTTCCGCCAGGCCCGAAGCGGGTCGTTCGGCGCCAGGTTTACGGCCACCGGGGACGACTACCAGCAGGTCCACGGTAGGATCCACCAACCGGCGCAGCCTGCCGTCACGGTCAAATCCGGCGGCGGTCCGCGGTCGGAGTAACGTCGATCGAAACCCCACAGGCGCCGTGAATTCTCCACGTCCAACGGCTGCCCGTCCGGATGGCGGGAACCGGCCGGACTCGCTCGAGCGCTGGCGGCGCTTAAACCGCCGCACTGCCACCCAAGGTACGATCCCGCGCGGGACACCCTCCAGAAGCTCGACTCCGCGCGCGGCTGAATCGGTGTCCGAATCTTCCCCTTCGGTGCCGTCGGTCCCTCCAGTGCGACCCTCTCCGCGCTTCGCGCCCAGAAGTTCCTCTCGAGTCGACAGCGTCCGCGGGCAGAGCTCTCCCAGCAACAGCCGGCCGTCCCGCTCGGTCTCCAGGCCCTCCAGCCGAAGCTCTTCGCGGGTCTCGACGCCGTCACGGCCTTCGCCGCCACGGTCCACCTCGAGGGTTCGCAGCTCTTCCAGCCGCAGCCGTCCGTCACCTTCGGTCTCCAGGCCCTCCAGCCGGAGTTCCTCACGGGTCTCGACCCCGTCACGGCCTTCACCGCCCCGGTCCACCTCGAGGGTCCGGAGCGCCCCCAGCCGCAGCCGTCCGTCGCCTTCGGTTTCCAGGCCCTCCAGCCGGAGTTCCTCGCGAGCCTCTACCCCCAGTCGCTCGAAGTCAAGCTCCTCCATCCAACGTAGTAAATCGCGGAGTTCGAGCAAGAGCCAGTCGCGAAGCCGATCTCAAAGGCGTTAGCGCCAATGGCTTCCGATACCCCGTAACAGAACCAGCCCCCGTTTGTCACCGGGGGCTGTTCTCTGGAAAAAGATTCAGGGATGGCGCGGAATTCTCTCTTGCCTGAAACAAACGCCTGCGCCTGGTGGCTGGAAACCGGTTCATAGTCAAGCATGGGTAGATTTTTGATTCACATCGATGCACAGGATGCACAGGATTATTGGGCGAGAGATTCCACCGTCATGAGTTCAACCATCGCCTCTGTTCCAACACGGATTTCCCAAAACCCGTTCCCGGGCTCTTGGATCACTTCCAACACCCACCCGATCATTGAGCGGGTCTGCTTCCTGTGGCACAGCCTCTCGTGCTGTTTATCCTGTCTATCCTGTGTATCCATGTTCAATAAGTAGAAAACCGGTTTAGCACGACTTGGCCCTTGTTCCCGACAGGCCATGAAGATTCGTTGTTTCACTCTCGTATGATCCGCACGGTAGGGCGGGGGCCTGGCGCATGAAGGGTCTCGGGAGTTCCGGCAGGAAAGTCTTGTCTCCACGCACCGATGCGTTTAATCTTCAAACCGGTTTGCATTCGACGGGTCAGGCTTTCACGGTCCCAACCAGGAAAAGGAGCGACTGGTGCCATTCGAGCTTTCAGCTCAACATCTGGCGGCAGTCAACCGTCGCCGCAGAGTGGTGGTCAACCGGGATGCCATACACGGAGACCCCACCTTCACTGACCCGGACATCCGGGATCTGGTCGATTACAAGTTTGACTTCATTGACCACTTCCCGACTCATATCGACAGCCTGTGGTGGAATTGGGGGGAGGGCCACCAGGCCCCCTACCCCAGCAAGATCCTGCCCCACTACGCCCAGACCTACGACCATCCCGGCTACCAACGATGGTTGGACGAGGGCATCGATCCCGTCCGGATCTTCTTGGAAGAAACGCACAAACGAAAGCTGGAAGCCTTTTTTGCCTATCGCATCAACGGCGGCGACAACGACCTTCACTTGCTGCCCACCCGCCAGCTCTCGCTGAAGGAATCCCACCCCGACTGGCTGATCCATTTGCCCTGGAGAGATTCGGGGATGTGGAATTTTGCCGTTCAGGGCGTCAGGGACTACAAGTTGAGCATCCTGAGGGAGGTGGCTGAAAACTACGACTTCGACGGCATTGATATCGACTTCGCCCGCGCCCCTCCGGTGCTGCCTCCCGGCAGGCAGTGGCAGTTGCGCCACCACCTCACGGAGTTCATGCGCGCGCTCCGTTCCATGCTCCTGGAGTTCGAACGCAAGCGCAACCGTCCTTTCCTTTTGTCGGCCAGGGTTCCGGAAACGGTTGAGGGCGCCCACTTCGACGGCCTGGACGTGGAAACCTGGGCCCGGGAGCAGATTGTGGATCTATTCGCCCTGGGAGTGCGTTCCTTCGAGGTCGACATTCAGGGCTACCGGTCCTTCACCCGGCACCGCAACATCAAGCTCTATCCCAGCCTGGACGACTGGCACAGCAGCGACGGCTATCAATGGCCGCCCATCGAAGTCTTTCGCGCGATCTTCGCCAACTGGTGGAGGCAAGGAGCTGACGGCATCCACACCTTCAACTTCTCTTACGGTCGCCCCGAGCCGGCAGCCCGAATCGGAGTTCCCTTTCCCGACCCCGTGGTCCACGTCTGGAGATCAGCTCAGTGGAGCGACACACCGGTCTGGGAAAGCCACCTGCAGGCCTACCGCGAAATGGGTATTCCGGCAACGCTGAGAGACCGGGACAAGACCTTCGTGATACAGCGTCGGGGTGGGGGCGGACACCCCTCTCTGGAGCCGGACAAATGGCATACTCCCCGATATTTTTATGCCAACTCCAACATGATGGCCCAACTCCCGGCCGCTTTGGCCAATGACGGCAAAGCCGATACCCTGCTTCGATTGGAGGTGGCGGACGACTTGGGCCGGAATCCCGACCGGCTCGAAGACCTCAATCTGCGGATTTTGTTGTCGGACCCGGCCGCCCAGTCCCTGCCCAACACCCAAAAACTGGAGCGCACCTTCGTCAAGCGATTCATGCAGGCCAGGATCCGGGCGCGCAAGGCCCAGCCTCCCGACAGTTACTACAACCTGCCTCCCCGAAAGGGGATCGACCGGCAGATCGAGGTGAGACTGAACGGGGCGTTACTGGCTCAACCCGCAATTGAAGAGGGATGGCTGACGTTTCGGCCGCGGGGAACGCAGTTGGTTGCCGGCGCCAACCTGTTGGGGATTCGGCGCACCCGCCCGGTAGCCGATACCCAACCCCGGATGCAGGTGGAAAAGGTCGAACTGAAGGTGCGCTACCGATAGCTGCCGGCTATCCGGACACTCAAGGGTTCGCGTCACGAACCACTCGCCCAAACATCTGACCGCCTACATCGCCGCCGCTCCAGGTTCCGGCATACTGATCCCGAAAGATCAGGACCCTGGCCGTGTAGGTTCCGAGGCCCGGGATGCTCAAGTCAGTCAGAGTGATGACCGGAGTGTCGCCCGCCCACTGAACATTGAGCGGCAATGGTAGGGTAACGTCACGCTTGCCATATCGAATTCGGACCTGAAAGAGCCAAAGACCACCTGGAATCTTGGAAACCTTGGTAATGGTGTACTCTTCCTCCCGCAGATCTTTTTGATCCCCCACCGTGAAGTGGCCGACAAGAGTCGCTCCGGAAAGTGACTGCTGGAAATCCTCTTCCAAGGCAGCCGCATCAGGGGGACCGGCATTGCGGCTACAGCCCGCGGCGGCTGCAATCAGCACGGCAACGGACAATGCAAGCGTCTTTGGTTTCACGGTTCTTCCTTTCAGTGAGGAGGCGTCGATCCGAAACTGCTTCGGGAAAAGTACACCGAGGGCCGGCCCTTCCATGACCCGGGCCGGGAAAATCATAACATCTCGCGTGAACTTGGGTCCGGCCTCCTTCGAATCCGGGACTCGCTCGGGTGGAACCGAAAAGGGTTCCGGACCCTTTCCGGAATGTAAAACAATCGGCAGTGGCAGCCGGTCATGCCAGGAGGCGGCGGGGAAGGCTGTTCGATAGCGCGATTACGAATAGACACCCCGGCTTCAGTGGAATGATCCGGCGGATGGGGACCCATGAAACTCTTTCTCGCCTGCCTGGGCACGGAAACCAACACCTTTTCTCCTTTCCCCACCGGGTACCGTACCTTCGAGGAAACCTGCCTGGTCCGAGGCGGCGACCATGGCCGCAACCCGTTTCTCTTTGCAGTGCCACTGGTGCTCTGGCGCCAACTGGCCTCCGAGCGCGGCTGGGCGGTGGAGGAGAGCCTCTGCGCCTTCGCCCAGCCTTCCGGAGTGACACTGCGTAGCGTCTACGAGTCCTTCCGGGAAGAAATCCTGGAGGATCTCCGGCGGGCCCTGCCGGTCGACATGGTTCTGCTCAGTCTGCACGGAGCCATGGTCGCCGACGGATATGACGACTGCGAGGGGGACCTGCTGGCTCGCATTCGCGCCCTGGTCGGCCCAAAGGTACCGGTCGGGGCGGAATTGGATCTCCACTGTCATCTGACCCACCGGATGGTGGAGGAGGCCACCGCCATCGTCAGCTTCAAGGAGTACCCTCACACGGATGCCGCCGACCGGGCGCGGGAGCTCTTTCAGATCCTGTCCGCGACTGCCTCGGGCTCCCTCAAGCCTCACATGGCCCTCTACGATTGCCGCATGATGGGCATCTACCACACCACCTCCGAACCCATGAAGAGCTTTCTGGAGCAAGTGAAGCACCTGGAGCAGCAGAAAGGGATCGTTTCGATCTCCATTGCCCATGGGTTTGTCTGGGGTGACGTTTCCGACATGGGAACTCGGATACTGGTTCTCAGCGACGGCAAACCCCGGGAAGGAGCTCGCCTGGCCGAATCCCTGGGCCGTCAACTGTTCCAGCTGCGTCATCGGCTCCAGCCCGACTACAAGACCATAGACGAGGCCCTGGGCGAGGCCTCGACCGGGGACGGAGATCCGGTGGTATTGGCGGACGTGGCCGACAACCCGGGCGGAGGCGCTCCCGGAGATTCCACCTTTATTCTCCAGGCGCTGGTCGATCGCCGGATGAAGGATGCCGGCCTGGCCTGCATCTGGGATCCGATGGCTGTAGCCGTGGCCAGTGAAGCGGGAGAAGGGGCCCGATTCGACCTGCGCCTCGGAGGCAAGACGGGGCCGAGCTCGGGCCGCCCCCTGGATCTTCGGGTGACGGTAACCAGGGTGGTCCCCGGCGCCCGCCAGACCTTCGGCAGCGGCGCCAACCGGTCGGTCTCGTCTCTGGGAGATGCCGTCGCTCTGCGCGCCGGCGGTATAGACATCGTGGTCAACTCCATTCGCACTCAAACCCTGGGCAGCGACGCCTTCACCAGTCTGGGCATCGATCCTCGGACCAAGCGGATTTTGGTGGTGAAATCCATGCAGCATTTCCACGCTGCTTTCGCGCCCCTCGCCCGGCAAATCCTGTATGTGGACACACCGGGAGCCCTGGTAAGCGACCTGACGCGAATCCCCTTTGGCAACGCGGACCGGAGCAAGTGGCCAATCTGCGAGACTGTGACCTGACAGTCCGGATCGGTCATTCCTTGAGGCCGAATACTTTGCTCCTGGAGCCGTTGACAAAAGGAGCACAGGTGCGCGTCCGGTCCAGAGGGATAGCGGTCCCTGGACCCGTTCGCCTTATGGTATCCTTGGGGTTGCTACTGGTCAGTACCGCGGTGTCGAGGTCGGCGTTCCCGTGTTCGTGAGATTGATTGCAACCTTCCTGTGCTTGGCGGTTCCACTGAGCGCTCAGGATACTGAAACAGTCACTGAGCCCAAGCTGCTCTCCCATTTCCCCATTGGCGGCCAACAGGGGACCACCTTCGATCTGGAGGTCTCGGGCGAAGCTTTGCAAGGCGCCCACGCCGTCTGGTTTGAAGGAGGAGAACTCTCCGCCTCCATTCTGAAGGTCGAAAAGCTCCAGACCGCCCCGAAAGCAGAGGAAAAGGAGGCGGAGTCCTACCTGGCCAAAGCGGTGAAGGCCGATCACCGCGTGGTCTTTCAGGTCCGGGTGCCGATAGCGGCCGCGCCGGGATTACACCTGTTCCGACTGGTCACTCCGCGGGGACTCTCCAATGCCCTGGGCCTGCAAGTAGTCTCGGAACCCATCATTTCGGAAACCACCCGGCCGCACCAGACCGCGGAAAACGCGCAATACCTGTCGGTCCCAGCCGTCGTCAATGGCAGACTTTCGGAGAAGGGCCAACGGGACTTCTACGCATTTCGCGTCCCCCGGGGGGAGGAACTGCTTTTTTCCGTTCGTTCCGATCTGGGTCCCAGCCGTACCTATCAGGCCCAAGCCGGAATTACCCTTTACCGGAGTTCGGCCAGTTGGTTCGATCCCAACCGCGTGGTCCGGTTGGCCGTTGAGGGTCCTGCCCTGTCCTGGGAGCCCTTTCATCGCTACGAGCGAACCCGGTCAACCGGCAGATTCGCCCTCTTCCAGCATGTCTCCCACCAGTTTGAATCCCCGGGGCGCTTTTTTCTTTCGGTCGGCACCTTCACCGGAACCGGTGACCCCAATCACGGCTACCAACTGCGGATTGTCCGACGCCGGTCCTCCGAACCCCAACCGGTCCTGGGCAAGTTGGCCCACCCGGATCCGGGCGACTGGCTGGAAAGGGATTCAGCCACCTTAAGGCAACTGGGAAGCTTCCAACGGTCGCTTGAGCCCAACCGCCTGGCTCTTTTGCAACACCGCTCCGGCAGGGCCGCCTCCAACGGGGAGCGCGCTGCATCGTCCGAATCCCTGCCCGACCGGCCCGATTCCGCCAATCTGTCGCCTGCCCATGCTCCCCGGATCGAACCGGCACCGGAAGTGGAACCCAACAACTCCCTGGATCGGCCGGGCAGGATAGAGATCCCCGGCCTGATCGAGGGTCGAATCCAGGCTCCCGGCGATGTCGACCTCTTCCGCTTTCAGGCCGAAGCCGGACAGAAACTGGCCTTCGAGCTTGAAACACCGGGAATCTCGCCGCCCCACTTCAACCCCTGGCTCAAGCTCCTGGATGAGGAAGGCAACGAGCTGGTGTCCAACATTTACATGGAATATGGCGGCGACGGCGACGACGTCAATAAGACGGTTGAACGGAAGACTATTTTCACCATCGAGCAGCCGGGAAGCTACTTTCTGCAGATCCGAGACTTGACCTCAGTGCAAGGGGGACCCCGGTTCACCTATCGACTCCTGGTGCGCCCCCAGGTCCCCCATCTGGGCCGGATCGAATTCAGCCTGGGAGTCACACCCTCCCTTTCCACGCTCATCGACAAGACCGATCGAATCAACCTGGAGGCAGGACAGGCCAGGGAAATGGTGGTGGTGTGCGAAAAGGAGGAGGGGTTTCAGAGTAACGTGGTCCTGACGGTCGACAACCTTCCTCCCGGTGTGCAAGCCTGGGTGAGTACCGCGGCCGGCTGGACGGAAACGTTGATGCGGGGCATCCAATATCGTCCCCTCGGCGTCGAGGTCGTGCCCCCCACCCACCACCGCCCGCAACGCAGCGCCACCACGCTCGTGTTCTGGGCGAGTCCCGACACGCCCATCACCGGCAAACCGCGCTTTCTTCACCTCAAGGCCCGGCCGGTCGTGGACGGAAGGGTGGGTCCGGCGGTGCCGGCGGGAAGAATCCCCTTTTTGGCACTCGGGGCGGCCGAGAAGGCTGAAGTCATGACGTCGCGCCGCTGAATACGGGAAGCGTTGCTCTTCTGGAGGAATGTTGCTTCTTAGACAGCCTCACCATTCACTGGCGAAGATCCTGGCCATTCTCCTGACGTGCCTGGGGTGCAGTTCCGATTTGGCCCACGGCCAGGCGGCCGCGAATCCCCCAACCCTGCTTTCGCTGCGGATTGTACCGGAGGAAATTCATCTGTCGGGTCTCAATCCCTCCCAGCAGATACTGGTGCTGGGCAGGTATTCCGACGGCCTGGAACGGGACCTGACGGGTGGGTCGCCCCTGGCGGTGGGCTCTCCCGAGGTGGCTGTCATCGAGGCTGAAGGCAGATTGACTGCCCGTGCCGAGGGGGACACGGTCCTGGAAACCCATGTGGCCGGCCACTCAGCCAAGGCAACACTGACGGTCCGGTCGCTGGCCACGTCCCCACCCTTCAACTTTCAACAGGACATCGGTGGAATCCTGACCAAGCGGGGTTGCAACGACAGTGGTTGCCATGCGGGTGTCAAGGGACGAGGAGGTTTCAAGCTCTCCCTCAACGCGTTGGATCCGAAGGGAGACTACCGTTGGATCGTCAAGGGCGGCACCTACCAGGTCATGAGCCTGGAATCGGCGGGTCCTGAGTCTCCACGCATCGATCTGAGCCAACCCGAAAACAGCCTGCTGCTGCGCAAACCCACCCTCCTTTTGCCTCATGGGGGTGGAGAGCGCCTGAGCACTCAGTCTTCCGACTACCGTACCCTGCTGGGCTGGATTCAGGCCGGCGCCCCCTACAAGCCCAAGGATTCAGAGGTGGAAGTCGAGCAGGTAACCCTGTTTCCCAAGGAACGCGTGCTCGATGCGCGCGGCACTTACCAGCTACTGGTCACTGCCCGACTTGCCGACGGTCGAACCCGGGATCTGACCCGCCAGGCCTCCTACCATTCCGGCAACGAAGAGGTGGTGACGGTGACTGACTCCGGTCGAGTCCAGGCACGGTCCAGGGGGGAAACGACCATCATCGTCCGCACGGCCGGTCATACCGTCAGCGCGCGTTTCGGAGTCATCTCCAAGCCTTTGCCGTCCAGCCCTTCGCCCCCGTCTCACAACTTTATCGATGACTACGTGTTCGGCAAGTTGAGTCGCTTTCACATCCCCTCTTCCCCGCTCTCCAGCGACGCCGAGTTTCTGCGCCGGGTCTGCCTGGACTTGACGGGAACGCTCCCGCCGCCCGGTCGGGTGCGGGAGTTTATTGCCAGTCGGGACCCTCAAAAACGAACGAAACTGATCGATGCCCTGTTGGATTCTCCCGAGTACGTGGACTTTTGGACTTTTCGCTTCGGCCAGCTCTTCCGGGTCGCGGCCGGCGCCGTCGGCGGGGCCGAGCATGCCTACGCCTACTGGCGCTGGGTCTGGGAGAACATCGCCCAAAACAAGTCCTATCGGGAGATCGCCCTGGACCGGCTGTCGGCCCAAGGCTACGAAGGCGCCTCCAGACACTTTCTTTCCTACGGAGAAGAGGCCCGGGCGCCGGAAATCATGCCGGAAGAGGTGCGTATCTTCCTGGGAAGACGGCTGGATTGCGCCCAATGTCACGACCACCCCTATGAGCAGTGGAGCCAGGATCAATTCTGGGGGCTTGCGGCCTTCTTCGGACAGATCAGCAGAACCGAATGGACCGGATTCGGGGCGGCGGTTCTCTTTGACGATCCCGCCGGCCGCCAACCGGATTTCGGAGAGTCTCCGGAAACCGTGAAGGTGATTCACCCCCGTCGCAAGCAACTCGTCGAGCCCGCCTTCCTGAACGGGCAAGCCATCTCTCCGACGGGCAACGGGCATCCGCGCCGGGAGTTCGGCCGCTGGGTCACGGCCCACCCCTATTTTGCGGAAACCCTGGTCAACCGCATGTGGGGTTACCTTTTTGGACGCGGCCTGGTGGATCCGGTGGATGATTTCCGCTCGACCAATCCGCCGACCCATCCCGATCTATTGAAGGCTCTGGCCGAGGACTGCCGCCTCCACGGATACGACCTGAAGCACATCCTGCGTCGCATCACCCGTTCCCGGGCCTACCAGCTTTCCTCGACTCCCCATGAGTCCAACCGCGAAGATGCCCTGAACTACTCACACTTCATCCCCAAGCCGCTGGAAGCCGAGGTGCTTCTGGACGCCATCAGCCAAGTGACCGGCGTCCCTGAAATCTTCGAGAACGGTCAGGGAGGTCAGGCTCCCCCGGGAACCCGAGCCATCCAACTCGAGGTGCCCGACATTTACCCCTCCGACTTTCTGCAGATGTACGGGCGACCCAATCTTCAACAGATCCCGGAAATCAACGCCTCACCCAGCCTCACCCAGGCGCTTCACATGCTGGCGGGTAAGACCTACACGGAGAAGATTTCCGGAAAAGGCGGGCGGCTCGACCGCTTGTTGCAGGAGGACGCCTCCCACCGGGAGGTGATTGAGGAACTCTATCTGGCAGCCTTGTCGCGCCTGCCCTCACCGCTGGAACTGGCCGAGCTGGAAGCCGCCTTGGGCAAGGGGCCCGAAAAAAGGCGGGCCTGGGAAGACCTGCTCTGGAGCCTGGTCACCTCCCGAGAGTTTGCCTTCAACCACTGACGACACTTCGGCAAAACCGGATACTGCCGCCAGGAGTTCGACACAATGATACGAAAAGCAGGGTGTTTGACCGTTACCGAGGACCTATTGAAGCGACGCCACTTCCTCCGGGTCGGCTCTCTCAGCCTTCTCGGAATCAGTTTGCCTCAATATTTGAAATCACGGAGCCTTCAAGCCGCCACCGGCAAGGACACGCTCCGGCCGGCCACTGCCCAGGCCTGTATTCTGGTCTGGCTGGAAGGAGGTCCCAGCCAGGTGGACACCTGGGATCCCAAACCCAACAGCAGCTTCAAGCCCATCCCAACCAACGTGGCGGGAATTCAAGTTTCCGAACTGCTTCCTCGGGTAGCCAGGCAGATGGACAAGCTGCCTCTCATCCGATCCGTCCACACCGAAGAAAACAACCACGGCCAGGGCACTTATTACGCCATGACCGGACACCGTCCCACGGCCGCCATGCAGTTTCCCAGCCTCAACACCATCGTCACCAAGGAACTGGGAGCCCGCAACAACGTACCCCCCAACGTACTGGTTCCCGACACCTGGAAAACGGCTTCCTATGGCGAATATATCAAGGGCGCCTTCCTGGATCCGGCTTACGATCCGATGGTGGTTCCCGACCCCAGCAAGGAGGATTTCCAGATCTCGGACCTGGCTCTTCCAAAATCGCTGACGGTTGAACGCCTGCAGGACCGGCGCTCCATGTTGAGGTTGGTCGACAGTTTCTATCGCAGCCAAATCGAAAGGGCCGAGCACCAGGCAATGGATCGATTCACGCAACAGGCCATGCAGATGATCCTGACGCCCGAGACCCGCCGGGCCTTCGACTTGAGCCGGGAGTCCGAGAAGACCAGAGACGCGTACGGACGAGGCAGCTTCGGCCAGAGCCTGCTGCTGGCTCGCAGGCTGGTTGAGGCGGGCGCACGCTTCGTCACGGCTGCCGGCCATGAGCTGAATGGCTGGGATACCCACTCCGACAACGATGAACGGCACAAGGACAAGATGGTTCCAGGCCTGGACCGAGGACTGCCCACCCTTCTGGAAGACCTCCAGCAGCGAGGACTGCTGGACTCCACCGTGGTCATCGTGATGGGTGAGTTCGGCAGATCGCCCCACCACAACTCAAAGGCCGGACGAGACCATTGGCCCCACTGCTGGTCGCTGGCTATCGGAGGCGGCGGTATTCGCGGCGGCCGGGTGGTGGGCGCCAGCGACGAACGCGGCGCCTATGTGGCCGAACGCATGATTTCGATGGGCGACCTCTATGCCACCCTCTACAAGGCACTGGGCATCGACTGGACAAAGGAGTATATGAGCCCCATCGGCCGGCCGGTAAAGATTGCCAATGCCCTGGACGACGAGACCGGTCAACCCATCAAGGAGTTGATCTGAGGCTCCATCGAAGCCACACCTCAGACCGACAAGCAAGAAAGAAGATATCTACCAAGGGGGACGAAGAAACGGGTTGGTAATTGCTGATTGTTGATTTCTGATTGTCGATTGAGAAGCCAGGACGACTGATTCTGCCGCAAGTCCAAAATCCACAATCAAAAATCTACAATCCACAATTCGCAATACTTCCCTCCTCTGTCAGCGTCGTTTTGACTCAAGAGATTCAACGGGCAGTTCTCAGAGCGCCTCCCCGACTCTGACCGTGATGGGTGAGGCGTGGTGGTGGACCAGGTACCACTGACCCTCGACCCGGAAAAAGAGGTTGGTACCCTGAGCCTCAGAACGGCTGAAGTTGGCGTTCCGGAAACTCTCGATGTTCTCCAGGCAGGACACCCAGGCGAAGTCTCCGTTCACTCGGATCGAAACCTCGGTCGCCCGGATCTTCATGTGCTCGGTATTGCGGAAGATGGTGCCCCAGCTCTTGCGAATCCTCTTCCAACCAGTCAGCAGTTCCCAACTCGGATGCACGCATTTGACCCAAGGCTCCTGAAGCCAGACCTTTCCCATGGCTCGGAGGCTCTGGTCGGAAACCGCCTGATAGAAGCGCCGGTTCACTCGAAACACCTCCAACTGCTCGCCGCTGAATCTTGCTTCTTCGCTCTCGGCGGCCCCATCTCCTTCAACCACTCCGGGACGAGCCTCGGCTGAGCCGCCGGCAGTCCCCTGCAGCCGGTCGGGAAAGACCGCGCCAGAAACCAGAATCAACGAAAGACAAAGAGCTGTCGCCCACAGTATTCGTCTGACCGGGTACAAGTCACCCATCTCATGTCCTCCCATTTCTGCATTTCAGCCAAGTCCTCCCCGCCGTCCACGATGGGGCGAACCTTTCGAGGGTGAAACAACAAAAGTTCATTGCCTATTGGGAACAAGTATCCTTTCCGGTGAATCCGGATTCCCGGATTATTGAACATGGATGCACAGGATGCACAGGATAATCAGGACAGGAGGCCGCTGCGCGACCCGCAATCTCTCAAGTATAAACCATTAATTACAAAAGAGTTTATTTGGATCAGTCTGCTGCGGTTCCCTCATTATATCCCTTTTATTGAAAAGGAACCCCCTGGACAATCTAGGACGTTGGTGGAAAGGTCAGCCGAGTATCAACCCTGAATCCGAGGCCGTCAAGCGGGGTGGCAAGCTGCCCGTGTCGCGGATCGTAGCAACTATCCCCGACTTTCGATATTGTATGTTGTCGCTACCTAAATAGCCGTGAGTCCGTCGCTTGGCCGCTTCCCGGGCGTTGGATCTTTAACCCCCACAGCTTCCGCGTCCTGGTCGTGACCGATTTGCTTTCCCAGTGCGTGTCCCTTGAGGACGTGCAGGACCTGGCCGGACACCTAAGCCCCAGGACAAGCCAGATCTATGATCGCCGGCGACGGCGTGTGACGCGCGAAATCGTGGAGAGGATTTCCGTGTGGGCCTTGATGCCTTGAAGGGAGGCTCCCAACATGTCATCGTCGTGGGCCCGCGCCGGCAAGGACCCAGCCGCTGCGGACCGCCTGGCTCGTCTGATGGACGAGGAGCTGACAAAAGACCGAGACCGTGAGCTGCTGGAGCGATGGCGAGGCACGTAGGGACCGCTACCCCGGGGTGCTACGGGTCGTCAGAACCTGAAAAAACACAGCACAGGGAAACTGTCGGCTTTTTTTTCAGCCGATCAGGGTCAAACAGAAAATCGCAGGCTGGACCGCCGAGCTCAAGGATTTTGGGGGTGCCTGATGGGAATCATGGCAAACTGGATGCCCATAACCAGGAACATAAATCAATACGAGAACCAGTCTGCCATCCAGCCAATTCCCCTTGATCCTTGCAAGTAAACATGCAGCAGGTAGGCAAGAGAGTAAATGGTGGCAGCAGTTACCACTGTGCGATAAATCTCCTTGGTTGCTACAACTCTATGTCGGCGCCGCGTCTCCAACCATTTGTACACCAAGCCCCCTAATACAGCACTTGTTGACGCCCACAGCCAAGTTTCCAAATACCACGGCGAAGACACAGTAGAGTTTCCAAACCGAAGAGCGCAAAGAGAACTACAACTGCTGTGGAATGCGGGCTAGTCGCATCCAGGCCCCAAGACATATGTCGCCCGACATGCTGAAATGTCGAACTCTTATGTTTGCTCAGCTTGTTCATCGCATTGGCTATCTATCCACACACAGACAAGGCCACAAACTTCCCCGGCGGGGAGGTTAAGAGCGCCAATAGATGTACAGGATATTGCAGCACTAGGGCGTTTTGACATTCAGCAGAGCCTTTTGCAAAATTCACCGTAGGGCAGGCTTGTTAGCGGTGAGACGTGATGTGCGACGCGTGACTACCTGACAGCAAGAGCCCTTTTGAAGGTAAATCCCCAGATCTGAAGGCTGGATCGCAGGTTCTTGCAGAGCGCGGGCACAGCTTCCCCTCTGACCGCCCTGAGGCGGGTGTTATCCGGCCCTGTCGGGAATCTGTGGCGACCCTCTCAAAGCGTCAGGCGCATCAACTGCTCCACCGTCAGCGCCAGAATGCCGAACATCAGGTGGCACATCACCTGGTCGGGGCCGCGTACCCTGACGTGGCGTCCGCCAAACTCCTCCTTGAGCCGTCCGTTGACCCGCTCCACGGTCGAGCGTTCCCGGTAGCGCCGCGCCTCGGGAGACAGGTGGCCGATGCAGCGCTCGGCCAGCGCCTCCCGCTTCCGCTCGGCTTTCAGCTCGGCTCGCCTGCGGGGGTTGACGTCAATGATCGGCACATGGCCCAGCTTCTGGCTGAAGGCCCGGATCTCAGGAGCATCGTAGGCGCTGTCCATCAAGTCGTAAAGGCTGGTGACCCGCCTGGCGGTCAGCGTCGCCAGCGGGATGGCCACCTGAGAGTCATGCACCGAGGCCGAGGTCAGCAGGCAGCTGATGGGAATCCCCCCGTCGATGGCGTCGAGATGCAGCTTGTAGCCGGTCCATCTCTCCAGATACCCCTTCCCGGTGGACTTGACGCCGATGTCGCAGGCCCTGGGCAACTCCTCCAGCATCTCGTCCAACGTCATGGAGGCCTGCCGCTGCAGACGGCTCAACTCCTTGGGCCGTTGCTCGCCCTTCGGCGGCCGGCCCACCCGGCGCTTCGGCTTTGCCGCCGGGGCCGCCTTTGCCGCCGCCTTCTCACGCCCCGCAATGGCCGTCGAGTCCCTCGAAACATGGCCCGCCAAGTGGCCCTCCAGCGTCCGCTCCAGCAGCACCTTATACAAACGCCCCGCCAGGTCGCGGTCAGTAAACTCCCCAAAGGCGCGCGAGAAGGTCGCCTCGCTCGGCACACTCTCTGCCCCCTCCCAGCCGCACAGCCGGCGCAGGGTGCCATCGGGCCGCAGACGCTCCACCAGCCCCCGGGTGGTGGGCACGTTCAGCACCGCCTTCGCCAGGAAGGCACGCGCCAGCGCCGCCCGATCCTCCACGGCCGGCCCCGCCAGCCCCTCTGGTAGGGCACCCACTCCTCCACCCGCACCAGTTCCAACACCTGCACCAGCCGCTGGTAGCGGTTCCTCACGTATACCCTTGGGTCGGTGCCCATGGCCTTCGCCATGAAACGTGCCAGCTGTCACTTGAGCTAGTCAACTACTTCTTCTCCTACTTCTTCTCCACAACCTCTTCCAAAAAAAACTCCGTCCTGATCCTGTCGTCAAAATCCACCACGTTCCCCTCCTGACTAAAGACTCCTGGCCTGGGACCACCCGGTCCAATGGAAAACTTGGCTCCGGCTGTCCCTACGTACTTGTATTCACCGTCTTCTTTCAAGAAGACCTTGAAATTCACTTCAAACGTCCGCGTCTGCGGTGGTGCATCCCCCGCAGCAAATGCGAGCGCGGCCAGCAGCAAGACTACCGTTAGTATTCTCATTGTTCCTTCCAATAATAAAGGTTACAAGCAACACCAAAACCGAATGTACAGAGCCTCCAATTGGTCACAAACTATCTCTGCAGTAGCTCCCGGTCAGAGCATACGGCCGCTATTCAACCGCTTGTTGCAGACGCCGGCTAGCCCTGGAATCCTTTAACTCGTCTCTGTCTCTGGCAAAGTCCCAAGGCCGCCTGAACTCGCTGTCCAATATCTCGGGATCGGCTCCGGCGTCCAGTAGCGCGTCAATGACAGCCGGATTGTCGTTGCTCTCGGCAGCCTTGTGCAAAGGAGTGCGTTCCATGTGTTCAGTCTGAGCGTTGGGATTGGCGCCCGCCTGGATCAGTTCAGAGATAATTTCTGGATTGGTGTTGTGGCTGGACGCATTATGTAGCGGAGTCTCGCCGTATTTCGGACGACTGTTCGGGTCAGCGCCCGCCTGGATCAGGGCAGTAATGATGGCCGGATTGGAATTGGTACTGGCTGCTCTATGCAGTGGCGTATCTCCTTGTTGGTCCCGTGCCTTTGGGTCCGCTCCTGCCTCCAAAAGGATGGTCGTGATAGCTGAATTGACGTTGTGACCCGCTGCCTGGTGCAGGGGAGTGCTTCTCCCATCGTCCGCCGCATTGGGGTCCGCTCCCGCTTCCAGCAATGTCGTGATGATTTGCGGGTTGCTAGTTTGGCCGGCTGCCCAATGCAGGGGAGTATCACCGGATCGTGTCCGTGCTTTGGGGTCGGCCCCCGCCTTCAGCAATGTCACGATCACCTGTGGATTGCTATTGCTGGTAGCCGCCCCGTGCAGGACCGTTTCACCGCTTGCTGTCTGGGCCTTTAGGTCAGCACCGGCCTCGATCAGCGCACTGATGATCGATGAGTTCTTATTTGTCCTGGCGGCCCTGTGCAAAGGAGTATAGCCCATCCCAAATCGAGCTTCGGGGTCTGCCCCGAGTCTCACGAGCGTAGTGATGATCGCGGGGTTATCGCTGTCGCTGGCGGCCCAAAACAGGGGCGTGTACCCTGTATGATCGCGTGCGTCGACAGCCAGCCCCAACTTCACGAGACCAAGAATGCTAGCCGGATTGCGACTGTTCTCGGCTGCCAGATGAAGGACCGTTCGACCCTTCCGGTCCCGCGCTTCGAGATCCGATCCAGCTCCCCATAAGGCAGAGACAAAATCAGGGTTGTAATCGAAGTTATACCGGGCGGTCCAATGAAAAGCGGTACGGCCTTCCCGATCCCGGGCCATCGGATCGATGCCCGCATCGACCAGTAGGGCGACGACCGCAGGATTTCTCATATACCTGGCAGCGTGATGCAGAGGGGTGCACTCTGCCTTGCCCCGCACCTTGGGATCCACCCCGGCTTCCAGCAACGCTGAGATGACGGCCGGATGACTGCGGCTACCTGCCTCGTGCAGGGCGGTGTGGCCCCGCCGATCCCGGGCCATCGGATCCACCCCCGCCTTCACCAGCGCCTCGATGACGGCCGGGTTTTTTGTCGATCTGGCAGCGATATGCAAAGGGGTTTGCTCGGACTTGTCCTTGGCCGTGGGGTCCGCTCCGGCTTCCAGCAGGGCCGTCACCATGGCAAGACTTTCCGGATGCTCAGCGGCTACATGCAGAACTGTGCGGTCCCAATGATCGCGGGCCTTGATGTCCAGTCCTGCTTTGAGCAGCACTTCGACGACCGCGGGCACTCTCACCATGTGCCGCGCGGCCACGTGGAGAACAGTTCGTCCTTGCAGATCCCTTGCGTTGGGATCCCCCCCGGCTTTCACGAACGCTGACACAAAAGCTGCGGTCTTGTCGCTACCACTGTCGAACGGATTGGAAATGACACTCCAATGGAGGGCGTTGCGTGCGCTAAAATTATCACCTGCAGCTGGATCTACACCTGCCTTCATCAGCACGTCGAGGACAGCAGGACTTCTGCTTCCCCTAGCTGTGTAATGTAAGGGAGTCCACCCTTGTGCCGTCCGCTCTTTGGGGTCCGCGCCGGCTTCCAAGAGTACAGTGACGATGGCAGGATTTTCGTTACCACCCGACAGATGGAAAGGGGTTGCGCCAAACTCATCTCGCGCCGTTAGATCGGCCCCGGCCTCCAACAAGGCGGTGACGACAGCAGCGTCCTCATTAAATCTGGCCGCAATATGCAGAGGAGTTTTTCCTTGATCGTTCCTCACCTCGAGATCGGCCCCGGCTTCAAGGCAGCCAGTTACAATCTCCACCGTGGCTTGCCTGAAAAATGACTCCGAGTTCCATTTCTCGCAGTCCCTTCCAAGTGCCTGGAAGGATCCGAAAACCAGACAAGCGATCAAGAGCATCATGCGTGTCATGTTTCTTACCCTCCGTCGCGGGTCGCACGTCTTTGAACCATTGGGGCCGAAGAACCCCACATTTTCCCGGTGCGATACGACTTAACGATCCGGCAAGAATACCGTGCAGAGTGCTAACGTGTGTTCCTGACTGTAAGAATCTATCGTTGAAAATCAGTATAGCAGCAGTCTTCACCAAGGGAGAAAGGCAACACACAATGAGGCTGGCAATCCGTCCAGTCCAGTTTGCTCTGCTTGTGCCCGGGATGCCAGCTCAGCAAGGAGGCACGTCTGCTACCGCGACCGCCAGAGGTGTCCGGGAGAAACGGAAGGCGTCTTTTCGAACCGGTCACCTTATACAGCGTCCACTTGAAGTTAGAGATGAGCCGGCTTACTATGGGAGTTAATCGCAACTTCAATAAGGCGGATATAGCGTAGGCTTGGAGATGAGCGGAAGCCCCCCTCTTTCCCCCTATGCGGTCGTGGCGTCGAGTTGGACCCTGGTTTGCTTTGCATCCGTCCCGGCCTTGGCTAACAACCTGCGCATCGTGAGCGGCAAGGCTCAGGTCCTGATGGTCAACACTTTGAAGGTCGATAACAAGATCGTCGATCTGAAGTGGATTATGTCCCTGCCGGACTATAGGCCAAACAAGAGTAGTGTGATCGAAGAGACCGCTGTCGCTGCGCTGAGAAAACGCATCGGTGACGAAACAGTGACCTGCGAGGTGAAGGTCCGCAAGCTGTTCCAGAACTTCAGGGTCCAGGAGGCCTTATCGGGGACATGTTACCTCGGGGATTCCACCAGGAGATTGGATCTGAACGGTTGGCTGGTGCGTCAGGGTTGGGCAAGCGCCAGCGGTCGTGGATGGGGCTGGCCGTACACGAAAGAAGAAAGAGAGGCCAGGGCCGAAGAAGCGGGCGCCTGGGCGCTCAGTAAGAAATTCCGATGGTGTTGCACTGGGGCAAACTCCCCGGGGAAGAGCGAACGGCAATCCCCCTCCGGACTGGACGAGTCCAGTTCCAGGATTGCTGTTGAAGAATAGGAACCCCGTGTGTCAACACCCGTCTCCACACCGCATATCCGAGGCCACAGTCGCAATTCTTTCCCGGATGACCGTCACAACCCTCGTTTGAGCTTCTCGGCCTTGCGCCGAACCATCCGCCGGGCGGAATTGCCGGCATTCGGCTTGTCCTGCCTATGTTGCTCAAGCCGTGGGGTCACCGTCTCGGGAGTCTCGCCGCTGCACGGCGCATCGCCCGCTGCGGCCCAGTCCCGCTCGCTCTGGGAGTGGTGTCCCGGCGGCATCCCGCGACGGCACCTATATCGACCTGCAGCTTTTGTGTTGTTGCTGCACGAGAGGCTGACTCCGGTGATGATCGGGTGCGGATTTGCGGATGTCCGGGACTGCCAGCCAGCCGTCTCCGGAAAATATCCTGTGCATCCTGTGCATCCATGTGAATCAATAATCTACTCATGCTTGACCTTGAACCGGTTTCCAGCCACCAGGCTCAGGGGGGTGTTTCAGGTAGGTCTGGCCCCCGGCCAGGACAATCCCACGCTACCGATTTTCAGGGTGGCCGAACTGCCGAGGCATCCGAATCACCTCCACATTCCATGTTAAATTGCAGGGCGCCCCGTGTGGGTGCCCAATTCGGCTCTTGCTGGTAAAACCGAAACAAACGGGCAACCACAAGGGCTGCCCCTACGTTGGGGCGTTCAGCGTGGGATGGCCCTGCGCCCCTCGACCCGCTGTCTTGTCGGACCGCTGTTCTTGACACCTGCGCGGCCATTGATTAAATTGCCCGCATTGGTTCATGGTTTCTTCGGTCCGGGGGCGCAGCGCTGGGGTTGCCCTTGCCCGCCCGTCTCCCCCCTTCAAACGAGGTAGAGTGAATGAGTTCCGTCAACAACGTCGATCGGTTCCGGCAGCGCCTGCAGGAAGGCAAGATTTGTGTGGGTACCTCTGTTTCGCTCACCGATCCCATCGTCAGCGAGCTGGCAGCCGAGGCTGGAAACGACCTGGTGTGGATCGAAATGGAGCACTCCTACCTCGATCTTCGCGCATTGCTGGGACATCTGGCCGCGTTGCGTGGCACCCAGGCAGCTCCCATCGTTCGCGTCGCCTGGAACGATTCCGTCCTGATCAAGCCGATCCTGGACCTGGCTCCGGCCGGCATCGTGGTCCCCATGGTCTGTACCGGCGAAGAGGCCGCCAAGGCGGTTGCCGCCTGTCGCTATCCGCCCCAGGGCGTTCGTGGATTCGGTCCCATCCGCAACATGTACGGCATCGAGAGCATGGAAGAATACCTGGCCATTGCCAGACAGCAAATCATGGTCTTTGTTCAGATCGAGCACATCCAGGCCGTGCACAATCTGGACGAGATCCTGGCGACCCCCGGCCTGGACGGCGTCGTGATCGGCCGCAACGACCTGACGGGTTCCATGGGCAAGCTCGGCCAGCACAGCGACCCGGAAGTGCTCCAAACCATCGACAGCGTCTTCGCCAGGGTTCGTGAGACCGAGCTCTTTCTGGGCGCCTCGATCGGCTGCAATCTCGAAACCGTCAAGGACTGGTACGGGAAGGGAGTTCAATGGTTCGCCCTGGGTGACGACGTAGTCCACTTTTTTGAGGGAGCCAAGGCGGTAGCCGACGAGGTCCACGCGTTGGGAGAAAACCGATAGCCCGTATTTCTCACCGGAGCCGGGGTGTATCATGAAAAGGGGCTTGTTTTCAGTATCTTATCGACCATTTCCAGCGAATCTTCGCTCGAGAGCCGTGCCCGGCACACTCCCTGGGGAAAAACGTCAGCCAGCCGCCGATGAGAGGTGTCTCAATCGTCGGTTCGGCATCCCCGCGAGCGCGGCGGCGCGATTATTCCTTGTTGCGGCCTTCTTCCTGACCTGGATAACTGTCGGTAGCGCCCAGCAACGGGAAAACACCAATCCCCACACCACACCGGAAGACGTTGCCGCGGGGGGCCGTATCTATCGCTCCCATTGCGTCGAATGCCACGGTCGCGACGGAACGGGGGGCCGCGGGCCCGATATTACGCGGGGAGACCTGCGCTATGGAAACAGCGATGCTGCGTTGGCCGACACCATCTCGACCGGGATTCCGGGCACCTCAATGCCGCTGTTCTTCTTCAACGGCAAGCAGCTCTGGCAGATTGTGGCATTCGTGCAATCGCTCCGGCGAGACGAACCTCAGCCCCCGGGAGACCCTGCCGCGGGCGCTGCAATTTTTCGCGGCAAGGGAGGCTGCGTCGCCTGCCACATGGTGGACGGTCAGGGTGGACGCCAGGGGCCCGATCTGACAACCGTCGGCGCCAGGCGCTCGCTTCGCCACCTGCGGAGCGCCGTCCTTGACCCCGACCAATGGGTTCATCCCCGCGACTGGAAGATTCAGGCCAAAACAAGGAGCGGTGCGCCGGTGGAAGGAGTGCGGCTCAACGAAGACACCCACTCTCTGCAACTGCTGGTCTCCGGCGACAAACTCATCTCGCTGGTCAAGAGCGACCTGGAAAGCTATCGGATCATCAAGTCGTCCGCCATGCCGCCTTATGCCGGCCGATTGAGTCAAAGCGAGCTGGATGACCTGGTGGCTTACCTCTACACGCTTCGTGGAAAGGGGGTATCCCCGTGAAGATACTGTCAACTGTCGCGCTCACAATTCTGTGGAGTGGAAGCCTCCTTGGGCAGGTCAGCTACCAGCGGCTCCTGAACGCCGACGACGAGCCGGGCAATTGGTTGACCTATTCCAGAACCTACAACAGCCAACGGTACAGCCACCTGGATCAGATCCGGAGGGACAACGTCAACAACCTGGAGCTGAAGTGGGTTTTCCAGGCCAAGTCTCTCGAGAACTTCGAGGCGACCCCTCTGGTAGTGGATGGGGTCATGTATCTGACCCGACCGCCCAATGTGGTGGTCGCGCTGGATGCCCGGACCGGACGCGTTTTCTGGACCTACCACCACAAGGTTCCAAAGGAAGTCAGCGTGTGCTGCGGCCTGGTCAACCGAGGGTTGGCCATCCTGGACGACCTTCTCTTCCTGGGCACGCTGGACGCCCGCCTGCAAGCCATCGATGCCAAGACCGGTTCCCTGGTGTGGGACGTGAAGCTGGCGGACTTCCGGGACGGCTATGCGGTCACCATGGCCCCGCTCGCGGTCAAGGACAAGGTGATTGTAGGCATGGCCGGGGGAGAGTACGGCATTCGCGGTTTCCTGGAAGCCTACGAAGCCAAGACCGGCAAGAGAGCCTGGCGCTTTCATACCATCCCGGGCCCCGGCGAACCGGGGAACGATACCTGGGAGGGGGACTCCTGGAAAACCGGCGGGGGATCGGCCTGGCTGACGGGCTCCTTCGACCCGGAACTGAACCTGCTCTATTGGGGAATCGGGAATCCCGGCCCCGATTGGAACGGTGACGTGCGCAAGGGCGACAATCTCTATTCCGACTCGGTGGTGGCCCTGAATCCCGACAACGGCCGGCTTCAATGGCATTTCCAGTTCACCCCCCACGACCTCTGGGACTACGATGCCGTGCAGATTCCCGTCCTGGTCGACATGGAATTCGGCGGCCGGGAGCGCAAGCTGATGCTGTGGGGGAACCGAAACGGTTTCTACTACGTTCTGGACCGAACGGATGGCAGCTTCCTGCTGGGAAAGGCCTTCGCCCACCAGACGTGGGCCGAAGGCCTGGATGAAAACGGACGGCCCATCAAGAGGGCTGGGGCCGAACCCAGTGTGGAGGGCACCTTGACCTACCCCAGCGTGCAGGGTGCAACCAACTGGTACTCGCCCTCCTACAGCCCCAGATCGGGGCTCTTCTACTTGTCTGCCTGGGAATATGCCAGCGTCTACTTCAAGGGCGATCCCACCTACGTTCGCGGGAACCGCTACATCGGAAGCTTCCCCAGGGGCGTTTACCCGGACGTCATGGTGGACACCGACCCGGGTTACGGCGCCGTGCGGGCCCTGGACCCCAAGACCGGCCAACGCAAGTGGGAATACAAGATGACCAGCGTGACCGAGGGTGGGATTCTGACCACTGCCGGCGACGTCCTGTTCTCGGGTAACATGGAGGGGCATGTCTTCGCCCTGGACGTCTTCGACGGCAGCCTCCTGTGGAGCCGCAACCTGGGCGGGCGGGTCATCAGTTCACCCATCACCTACCTGGTCGACGACAAACAGCACTATTCCATCGTTGCCGGGAATTCCCTCTACACCTTTGTTCTGAAGGATTGAACGCTGCTCCATTGCCTGAAACAGCTCCCGTCATCGGGCGTCGGGAACCCGGTTCAATGTCAAGCATGGGTAGATGGTTTATTAACATGGATGGACAGGATATACAGGATTTTTGGCGAGAGTTACCACCTTCTTGAGTTCAACCATCGCCCATGCTTCAAAGAGGATTCCAAGACCCGCCCCCGGCTCAGGGAACACCTCGAAGCCTCACCCGATCATTGAGCACAACCGCTTTTTGTGCCGTAGCGTCTCGTCCCGTTAATCCTGTCTATCCTGTGTATCCATGTTCAAAATGTAGAAAACCGGTTTAGCGGAACGTGGCACTTATTCCCGATAGGCCCGAAAGGCCGTTGTATCACTCTCGAGTGATCCGCACGGCAGGACGGCGGCGACTGAACAGCGGCGCTCGACCAAGCCAATGATCCCTGTTCTCCACATCTTCTGAGGAACTCCATGCTGAATGGAATCTTCGTCGTAATCGTCCTGTTTTCCATCCTGATGGCGGCCTTTTCGGGACGCATGGAGATGCTGAGCCAGGCCGTGCTGGAGTCGGCCCGCTCGGCTGTCACCCTGGCCCTGGGTCTCATCGGTGTCATGGCTTTTTTCCTGGGCCTCATGCGAGTGGCCTCGGACGGGGGCCTCTTGCGCATCATGGCCCGTGCCGTGTATCCGGTGATGCGATTCCTCTTCCCGGCCATCCCCAAGGATCATCCCGCCATGAGCGCCATGATCCTGAACATCACCTCCAACCTCCTTGGACTGGGGAACGCCGCGACTCCCTTCGGACTCAAGGCCATGATGGAACTGGACCGGCTCAACAACGAAAAGGGCACCGCAACCGACGCCATGGTGCTCTTCCTGGCCCTCAATACCTCCGGCCTGGCGCTGCTGCCCCTGGGTGTCATCAGCTTGAGAGCCGCGGCCGGTTCTCAGGATGCCGCGGGAATCATGGCAACCACCTGGTTTGCCAGTGGATGCGCCACCGTAGCCGCCATTTTGGCGGCAAGCCTGCTGTCCCGCACCTCACGCTACCGCTTGGCCAAAACGATTCCTGCCCAGGTTGAACAGGAGCGGCCGGCTGAATCCCCCGCCTCCGATCAGGCCCAGCCGGAAGACCTGTCCCCGCTAGGCCAGTCCCAACCGGAACTGACTCCTCCCCGCTGGGGCAAGCCGGTAGTCCTCCTTTTCTGGCTGGCTTTGTTGACCGCTCTGACTTTTCATATCCTGAGACAGATGACTATCACCCCAACTCTGGACCTGGTACGGAGCATCATGTCTTTCTGGATGCTTCCGGCTCTGATCGCGGGGCTGGTGCTGTTCGGATGGACCCGAGGCGTCAAGGTCTATGAATCTCTGGTGGAAGGAGCCAAGGAGGGGTTCCAGGTTGCCGTGAAAATCATTCCCTACCTGGTCGCCATCCTGGTGGCCATCGGAATTTTTCGGGCATCGGGGGGCTTGGAACTGTTGGCCAAGGCGATCGGCCCGCTCACCAACCTGATCGGCATGCCCGCCGAAGCCTTGCCCGTGGCCCTGGTGCGGCCGCTCTCCGGCAGCGGGGCGCTGGGAGTGATGACCGAGATCATGAACGCCCAGGGGCCGGACTCCTTCACCGGTTACATGGTCTGTACCTTTAACGGAAGCACCGACACCACCTTCTACATTCTGGCGGTGTACTTTGGCTCGATCGGCATCAAGAGGACCCGCCACGCCCTGCCGGCCTGCCTGACCGCGGATGTGACCGGCATCCTGGCGGCAGTCCTGATTGTGAACCTGCTGTTCGGATAGTCCGCAGGCAGGCTTCCTTGCCGAACCGATTGTCCTGAGCAGTCTGTCGGTACCCGAAGCCTTGGATCAGGGAGGCAGCATGGCCCACATTCGAATGATCGCACCGGAAGCAGCCGAAGGCGCTCTCAAGGCGGAATATGCCTTGGCCATGGGGCGTTCGGGTAAGGTCTTCAACATCCTGAAGATCCAGAGCCTCAATGCTGCCACGCTTCATGCCAGCATGGCCCTCTATGTGGCCACCATGCACGGGCCCTCCGGTCTTTCCAGGGCCGAGCGGGAAATGCTGGCCACGGTGGTTTCTCAACTCAACAACTGCTTCTACTGAATGGAAGGCCACGGGGAGGATCTCCGTGCCCTGACGGGAAATCGATCACTTGCCGAGACCGTCAAGCGAAATTATCGGGACGCCCAGCTCAGCCCGCGCGAGCGGGCCTTGTGCGAGTTTGCCGAAAAACTCACCCTTCATCCCTCCCGAATGAGCACCGAGGACTGCCAAACGTTGAGAAGGGAGGGGCTCGACGATCGAGATATCCTGGATGCCGTCGAAGTGATCTCCTACTTCAATTACATTAACCGCGTCGCCGAAGGGTTGGGAGTAGACCTGGAACCTGAAATGAAGCGCCCTGCAAAAGAGTGATTCCGGCCATCTTGCCGGTGTCCATGATGGTGTACCTGCTCGAATGCACCGCGCTCGGGAGTGAACTGACCGATGAACCGACGTCTTGTTCTCGTCCTGATCTGGGGATTGGGCCTGATGTCCGCCGCCCAGTGCAGCCTGTTTCAGGAAGATCTCAGCCGTGTCCGTCTCTCGCTGGTCGACAGCAAGACCGGCAAACCCGTCCCGGGGGTGATTCGCTGTTTTGTCCAGGGCCAGGAGGAAGCGGTTCCCATCCATGGTCTACTGGAACGGGGACAAGGGGTGGGGTCGGTTGCCCTGCAGCAACTGGGCAAACGGCCGCCACGCCGCCCCATCCATGACTGGTACGTTCTGTCCGGGGCCAGCGAAGTGATGCTGCCCAAGAAGCCCTTGCGCCTGGAAGCCTTCTCGGGCCTCGAAACGGAGATGGCGACTCTCGAGGTCGACCTCAGCAGGAGGGATCGGGCCTCCTTGACCCTTCCCCTGGAGTCATTCAGCCAAATAAAAGAAAAGAAGTGGTTTGGCGGTAACACTCACCTGCATCTCTTCAAGCTCGACCGGGAAGAAGCTGATCGTTACCTGCGCGAAATCCCTGCTGCGGACCGGTTGGACGTTCTGTTTACCTCCTTTTTGATCCGCCCCTCCGAAGACGCCGACTACATTACCAACCGCTACCCCATCGGTGACCTCACCCAATTCCATTCCACCGGGGTGCTGGTCAACCAGGGTGAGGAGCATCGTCACAACCTGACTCCTTGGAGTGGAGGCTACGGCCACGTCATGCTGCTGAACATCAAGAATCTCATCCGGCCGGTCAGCATCGGTCCGGGCATCACGGGGACCGGCACTGACGGGATTCCCCTGCAGCAAGGGATCGATGAAGCTCATCGCCAGGGAGGAACGGCCATTTGGTGCCACAACGACTTCGGACTGGAACGGGTGGTCAACTTCGTCCTGGGCAAGGTCGATGCCCAGAACATATTCGACGGGCTGTCGCTGGAGGACTATCCCCAATTCGAGGACACCTTTTATCACTACCTGAATGCCGGGCTCAAGGTTCCCTTCTCGACCGGCACCGATTGGTTCCTGTTCGATCTTGCCAGAGCCTACACCCGGGTTGCGGAACCTTTGGGAATCGCTTCCTGGCTGGAAGCGCTCAAGCAGGGGCGTTCCTTCATCACCAATGGACCCCTGTTTCACTTCCTGGTGGAGGACCAATCGATCGGAGATACCGTCTCATTGAGATCCCCCGGAGAGGTCGGAATCGAGGGTCGGGTGTCGGGGCGGGTCGACTTTGGCCACCTGGAACTGATCCACAACGGCCGGGTGGTCGACCGCATCCCATCCCGAAGGACCGAGGAACACTATTCGGCCGAACTGAAGAAAATGTTTCGGGTGGAAGAACCCGGATGGCTGGCGCTGAGAGTCTCCGGGCAGGCCGACAGTGAGTACGGGTTGCCCATCTTCGGACACACTTCGGCGATCTATCTCGAGGTGGAGGGAAAATCGATCCGGCAGCCCGCCGCGGTGGACCATCTAAGGAGAGAGATTCAGGAGGCGAGAACAACGGTGGCCGACGAGGCGCTCTTTGCCACGCCCGAGGAACGAAAGCGAGTACTGGACATCTATGACCAGGGTCTTGCCGCCCTCGAAAAATAACATCCCGGCTTCGAGCATCAGTAGCGGCCTGATTAACATGGATGGACAGGATATACAGGATCTCCGGTTGATGATCCGCCCCTTGGCGGATAACTCTTTTCGTCCTTAGGTGTCCCTCCTGGATAACTCCTCCTTGGCCCAACGTCCCCAAGCTTCCACGCGTAGCGCCAATTCCCCAAAGAAATCCGCGCCGAAGTTACCACGAATCTCCCCTGCGATCCGATCCGCTTCCACGCTCAGGGCGGATAGTGACAAGTCCGCCAGAATAGTGGAGTCTTTCCGAGGACCGCGGGCGGCGGCCAGAATCTTGCCGGTCAGAACATCGGCTTCGCAAACACCCACCAGTTGCCGGAACAACAGGTCAAGATCCTCGTAGTCGTCGGGAGACAAGACCGCCCGTCCTTCAACTGAGACCTCCTCCGAACAAAGCCGAGCCAGTCTGAGTCCTTCCACCTTGCGAGAGACCAACTGACACCAACCAATGGTCTCCACGGCCGTGCCTGACGGCATCCAGTCTACAACTCTCGAAAAGTCATTGTCCCCCAGTCCTCCGGTGACCTCGAGAATGTCCGGGGGAGGATTCCAGGGCACGGATCCGTGATCCTCAAGGCGGGTGGGCGGCCATGGCAGGGTCGTATGCTCCATGACGCTGAACGGGTGCCAGTAGCCGCACCACAGCGGAGCGAATATCCCATGCACAATCTGTGGGGTTCGCTCGAACACCCGGGCCAGCAGGGGACCTGCATCGGCGCCGTAGCGGTCGGCCAGCCACTGCCAGGTGTAGGTCTGCCAACGCCGGGAAGGAGCCAGAAAATCCAGCCACTCCCCAATCGGTCGATTGTTGGCGGCATCGGAGGCCCAGCGGGAAAATGCGACGGCGTTGGCGGCATTGGGCGAATCGAAGATGGTTCGGTAGCGACGCCACTCTCGTCCCGACTCATAGGCGATGCGAGCAGTCACCCCGCCGGGTTGCAGGGCATAGAGGGCATCCAGCCGCTCACAGAAGTGACGAGGGTCCACATAGGGAATGTCGGCCCGTCCGTAGTACTCCCCATACACGTCGAACTCGACGATCATGGGTCGCTTCGGGTAGGCGTTGAGGTTGGGATGGGGAACTTCGGCATTGGTGACGAAGTCGAGCACCACGTTCTTGATGTGAATCCAGACGTCCTCGGAAAGACTCTCCATCGCCTCCTTGAAGATAGACCCCTGCCATTGATTCTTGCCCACGGCTCCCCAGTCGCGAATAACCAGAGTCTTGCCTGCCTTGCGGCAAGCCCGTTCCATGGCTCCGAACACGCCGGCCAGCCGAGCAACCTGGTGAGTCCGGTCGGGCATTTTCAATACCCCGGGAGTTTCCGTGAGCGAGGTTACAACCAGAATGTCGACTTCCGGCGCCACTTCGAAAAACTCGGTGAGCGTGGCTTCCTCCCAGTCCCGCAGAAAACTCGGATCGCCCGTAGCTGACTCCGGGTATTCCTGAGCGAGCTCGTCCGGAAGATCCCGGCGAACATGGTGCCAGGCCATGACGTCGAGACCGGAGGCCTTGACCCTGCCGAAGAGGTCCTTCATGTAAGTCAGATCCCGGCTACGATCCTCTAGAGTCGAGACCGCCCCCCGGCTGTGCAAGTCTTTGTGTCGAGCCAGCTTGGGAAAGTCCCGAAACGTCTGTCCGCAAAGCACCCAGTTCCGGCAGGGAGGCACCGGTGAACTGGTGTAGGCGTTGGGCAACTGCATGGCCATGTTGGGAAATTCCAGGTGAGTCACGTCGAATCCGGGCGCTTCCCTCGTCGCGCGCTCTGCCGCCTGGGCCAGGTAGGCCCTGTCGTGGTTGACGAGAAACTGCCAACCTCGTAGACCGAAGGGTCGATGGCTCCCTCTCGATCCGCTCTCTGTTGGATTCACTCGCCTTTCTCCTTCTCTTGATTCCATAAGCGGGTTACACCCCGAGGTGTTTCTCCAGCGTGCTCACCAGCGTGGATAGCGTCTTTACACGAGCCCAGAGCTTGTCCTCCGCCTCCACCACCGTCCAGGGAGCGTAAGGGGTGCTGGTGCGCTCGATCATCTCCGTAACCGCCCTCCGATAGTCATTCCATCGAGTCCGATTCCTCCAGTCCTCGGAGGTCAATTTGAATCGCTTGTGCGGAGTGCGTTCCCGTGCCTGGAAGCGGCGCAGTTGCTCCTCGGGGCTCAGGTGGAGCCAGAACTTGACGCACACCACACCCTCGGCGGTGAGGTGCCTTTCGAACTCGTTGATCTCCTGGTAGGCGCGCCGCCATTCCTCCTGGCACGCAAAGCCCTCCACCCGTTCAACCAGGACTCGTCCATACCAGCTCCGATCGAAAATGGTCATGTGGCCGGCCTTGGGCAACTGTCTCCAGAAGCGCCAAAGGTAGTGGTGGGTCTTTTCCTCGAGGGTAGGGGCGGCAATCGGAACCACCTGGTAGCCTCTCGGATCCAGTTCCTGAGTCAGCCGCTTGATGTTGCCGCCCTTGCCCGCCGCGTCCCAGCCCTCATAGACCACGACACTCGCCACCCGCCGCCCATAACACTCGAATTCCAGATCTCTCAGCCGTTGTTGCAGTCTGGAAAGCTGCTTCTCGTAGTCTTCCCGATCCAGTCGCTTGCTCAAGTCGGACCGGTCCAGCACCGAGGGTTGGGGGTCAACCTCAATGCGGAGGCCTCGACTGCGAATCCCCTCATCGATGTCTTCCACCGTTTGCGTCGACGGTCCCATTGCCTTCAGACCGTTACCTCGCCTGGACAGATGGCCCTTCAGGACGCCAATCAGGTGTTCAAAGATCTTCACTCGGCGGTAGCGCCGGCTATGAGCTTCTACCAGCTTCCAAGGCGCATTCACCGTACTGGTCAAGGCGAGCATCTCTTCGGCGGCTTCCAGGTATTTCTTGTAGGCGCGTTCTTTCTTCCAATCCGGCTGGGTCCAGCGCCAACGCTCGAAACGATCGCTTTGCATGCTCGCAAGACGGCGCTCCTGTTCTTTTCGGCTAATGTGGAGCCAAAACTTGATCAGCGCAACGCCGTCGTCCGAAAGCTGGCGCTCGAACTCGCGAATTTCACCTCCGGCTTCCAGCGCACCACTACGGTCCAGACGCCCGTCGACGCGTTCCTCCAACATCTGTCGATACCAGGAGCGATCCCAGAACACCAGTTCACCCTTGGCGGGAAGCCGGGTCGAAAAGCGCCAGAGAAAAGGATGGAACTGCTCTTCAACCGTGGGGGCCTGGGTGGTATGGACCTTGAACCCTCTTGGGTCGAGCAGGCGTACCAGGGCATTGATGGCATCTCCCTTGCCTGCCGCGTTCCACCCCTCCAACAGGACCACAACCGGAACTCCGGCGGCTCTCATGGCATGCTGCAGGTCGCGCAACTCCTCCCTCAGCCGGGGAATAGCTTCCTGATACTCCTCCTTGCCGATTTTCAGGTCCAGATCAAGAACTTCAAGCATCGGTCCAGAAACCCTTTGTATACCTTTGTGGATAACTCTTATCCGTTATTCGCGCCCTTGGAAGATTCCCTTTTTTTGTTCGTCGCCGAGCGACCGTTCAATGCAACCCCTGGACAAACTCCAGCCAGTTCCCTTCCGGATCTTGCGCATAAACGATTCCGAGTTCGCCATTCCGGTAGGATCGAAACTTTGGCTCGGTGACGAATCGAACCCCGCGGTTTCGCAATTCGCCATGGGTCTGCCGCAGATCCTTCACATCGAAGCAGACATGACCGGCGCCGAGCTGATGTTTGTCCAGGTAACCCTGCCGGGCCGGAGGATCGACGAAATGAACCAGTTCGATCTGATGGTCTCCCGGAAAGCCCACGAAGACCAGTTGTCGATGCGCCCCGGGAATTCCGGTGTGATCCCCTTCCGGTGGAGCCAGGGAGTCGATGCGGCGCAGGACGCGCAACCCCAGGACCCGGGTGTAGAAGCGCACCATTCCCTCCAGGTCCTTGACCACGATTCCGGTGTGGTGAAATCCCTCGATCAATCGAGCCTCCTATGGGGAGCCGTCAACCCTC
The DNA here is from genome assembly GCA_965207735.1 of Candidatus Versatilivorator sp. Classification (GTDB taxonomy): domain Bacteria; phylum Acidobacteriota; class Terriglobia; order Versatilivoradales; family Versatilivoraceae; genus Versatilivorator. Next base: position 1,354,715 of record OZ242296.1, read on the forward strand.
AACTGCCTCCCCTCACGGTCGAATGACTCTGTTGCGGCGAACTCAACTTGTAGAAATAACGGTCTACCAGGTGGTCGGGAGCGGGACCGGTGGCCCTGCTGACCAGATAACCCAATCCGAAGGATACAAGCAGTCCCCACAGGTTGGGGTGGAAACCCAGCAAATCGATGCGGCTCCCCCCAAACAGCGTCGGCAGGAAGAATCCGACCATCACCACGAAGCCGCCGACCATGGCGCTCAGCGCCCCCTGTCGAGTCATTCCCTTCCAATAGAGTCCCAGCATGATGGGACAAAGAAAGGTGGCGGCAAATCCGCTGCCGGTAAATACGATGATTCGTTGCAGAAAGTCGGGGGGCCGCGTGGCCAGCAGCGTCACCAAGATGCCCACGATCACGGTGGTGGCGTAGCTGGCTCGCTTGACCGTTCGATCGCTGACCCGAGGGTTGATCGTACGCTGGTAAATGTCTCGCACCAGACCGGAGCTGATCATCAGAAGAAAGCTGTCGACGGTCGACATGACGGCGGCAAAGGGGGCCGCCACCAGGACTGCTCCCAGGATCTGGTAGGCGAGCCCCATGTCCCCCACGACTCGGGTGGCCACCAGGACCATGGCCTTGTCGGAGTTTTCGGCGTTCAACTCGGGAATGAGCACCCGGGCCGCCACGAGAATGAAGACCAGGGGCAGATAAATCATGGAGTAGAACCCGGTGACGGTCAGGATGGCCCGCTTCAGAGTCCGGCTATCCTTGAAGGCCATCAATCGCAGCATGGTCCCGGGCTGCCCCATGCCGGTAATGGCCCACATGAAAAAAAATGAGATGGCCATGCCCAAGGGATGAAAAGGCTCTCCCCGGGCAGAGCGGCCCGGCCCGAACAGCACCTCGTCGCCGCGCAGGAATACAAAGCGTTCCGTACCCCGGGCGCCGTCCAGGCCTACGATTCCCGTGGCTCCCCTTTCGGTCGGCTGTCCGAATCGATCGGTGACTATCTCATTGTTGTCGTAGGGAAAGCTGACCCGGAAGCGTGGGCCCAACCTCGGGTGTTGCTCGATGGCTCCCTTGACATCGTTGCCGGTAGTGGTGGGCTGCCCATCCCCGTCGGTTGCCAGGGAGACTTCGATAAAGCGCTGCTCCGCCCCAACCCCTGGATCCCAGCGGATCTCCAGGGGTGCATTGGCTCGCTGCGGGTGACGATAGATCAGACCGGCCGTATCCAGTTGTCCCCGGGCTTGAATGACCAGGTCGTTATAGGCGCCCGGCACCGAGGTAACCAGCGTTGGCGGGCGATCCCTGAGCTTGCGGTTGATCGACTCCATCCCTCCGCCCTGCCTGAGGACCACCGGAAGCAGTAAAGTAATGCCCAGAACCATGACGATCCCCTGCAGGACGTCGGTCCACACGACTGCTCGAAATCCTCCATAGGCCGTGTAGAAAACCACGGTGACGGCAAAGATGACCAGCCCCGCGCTGTAACCCCAATCCGCCGGCAGGTTGAATGTCTCCTCGATGATCAAGGCGCCAGCCTTGAATTGGGCAATCAAATTGCAAACGGTAAAGAAAATGATGGTAGAGGTTGCAAAAAGCGCCAGAGCCGTCGAATCGTATCGGTCACGAAGCACGTCGGGGATGGTGATGGCTCCCGTCTTGCGGGCCACCTGGTTCAACCGCTTCCCCAGCACCCCCATGCTGCACACTCCGGCAACCATGTAGCTTGCAATCCAGAAGGCCAGCACCCAGCCATAGCTGTATATCAGGGAGGGGAATCCGGTGAAGCTCCCACCGGAAGCCGCCGTGGCCGCAAAGGTGAAGGCCAGGGCCCAGCTTCCGAGCCCCCGGCTCCCCAGAAAATATTCACCCAGGAAAGACTTGGTCGCCAGCAGACGATGGGAGAGCCCCGCCAGCACAAACACACAGGCGATGTAGGCCACAAAGGTGATGATGGTGGCCGGACTGGTCTCGGTCATGGATTTTCCCCGGCTCGTCCCGCTCCGCTCAAGTCATCCTCCACAAAAAAATAGAAGCAGTAGAGCACGGTGATGACCACTGCCACCACCCAGGGCACAATCACCCCAAAAAACACCCAGTCCGGCACACCCAATCCGAACGGGGTGGTCAGGGACTGAGGATGCCTGTCAAACGCGGTCAAGGGTCCGACCAGCTTACCGATGGAGGGCCCGGTGGCGTTGGGGTGGGGTTCGTGCACCAGGTAGCCGGCGAGGTAACAGTAGGCCACCGTGTACAGGCAACAGGCTAGCCACAGGAGGAGGAGGAAGACACATTCCCGAAGCGAGTTGCGAAAGACCGGATCCACCGTCTTCCGCGGCTGGATTGAATCGGAGGTCACCAAGTATCACCTTGGCCGGCAGCCTCCAGGCTCGAGTCGGCCGAATTCACCGCCGGGGAGATCGCGGATGGAAATGCCATCAACTGCAAGGGTTGGGTCGGAATGGCTCAACGCCGGTGGTGAGAGGGCTCCTTGCACCCATATAACAGGCTACGGGAGCAAGAATCCAATCGATCCAACAAGGGCAACCGCCAAGCCTGCCGAACAAGGTACTACTGCTTTTCACCATGCCACTAGCGACCCGGTGAGAAATGCGGGCCGGCAACAGCCGGCGACCCGCACACTCTACCACGAAACCCCCGGCCGTTGAAGACCCGGTCCGGGCACGGAACATGCCTCCCTCCGCGACCCTCTCAACGGCCTGCGGATCCCGACCCGGAGGCGATTCGAGAGCGGTTTCCGTTGCAGTCCGCCCGAACCGTCCCGAGCTGAAACCCTTCGACCCACCTTGACATCTGCGCCTTTTTTGTCAATGATCCATCCCGGCTAAGGCGACCGAGGGCGCCACGGAACGACCGCCGTCCATAGAGAACCCGGAATTCCCGCCCGCGCGATCAAGCCCAGCTGTAGCAAACCTCAAACCGGCTGCGCCCCACCCTGAAATCCACGGTATCCCGGGGCGCCGCATTCCCCTTATGCGACGCCGACCTGCGAACTTTCCCGAGGCGGTTGCGTTCGGAATTGATTCTTGGAGCCCATTTGAATGAGGAGTTGATTGGATGATGCAAACTTGGATGACCTACTTTCCGATTGCAGGACTCATTGGGTTGGCCGTTGCCATGGTCATATTTATTTCCCTCAAGCGATTGCCGGCCGGCAGCGAGTTGATGCGCGGTATTTCAGACCAGATCCAAATTGGCGCCATGACTTACCTGAAGCGCCAATATCTGACTCTTTTCTTCTTTGTCACCATTGTCGCCGTCCTTCTGGGCCTGTTCTTGAAGTGGGACACTTCGCTTGCCTTTGTTTCAGGCGCTCTCTGCTCGGCATTGGCAGGCTTCCTGGGAATGAGGGCGGCCACCAGCGCCAACGTCAGGACCACCCAGGCGGCCAAGGAGGAGGGACAGGGCAAGGCGTTGCTCACCGCCTTTAACGGCGGCGCCGTCATGGGAGTGAGTGTCGCCAGCCTGGGATTGATCGGCCTGGGCGTGCTGTTTCTGATCTATGGAAAGCCGGAAACCGCCAGCGTCATCAACGGATTTGCCATGGGAGCCAGCTCCATTGCGCTGTTTGCTCGAGTCGGAGGTGGAATCTATACCAAGGCAGCCGATGTTGGAGCCGACCTGGTGGGAAAGGTGGAGGCCAATATCCCGGAGGACGATCCAAGAAACCCCGGCGTGATTGCCGACAACGTCGGTGACAACGTGGGGGACGTGGCCGGCATGGGAGCGGACATTTTCGAGTCCTATGTCGGTTCGATCGTGGCGACCATTGCTATCGGAGCCACCCTGGCCACCGAAAAGCTGGCATCCCTGAAAGCAACGCCTCAGGTGAGCGACTCGGAAGCCACCACCATCCTGATGGCCCTGCCATTGATGCTGGCGGTCACCGGCCTGATTGCCTCCTTCGTAGGCATCTTCTCCATGAAGGCCCTCAAACGGATCTCCCCCGCCTCGGCGCTTCGCTACGCGACCTATATCGCGGCTGCCCTGTTCCTGTTGAGCGCCTACGGCCTGGTCTCGACCTATGCCGTGAGCGACCAGGTATTCTGGGCGATCCTTTGGGGCACCCTGGCCGGCATCTTCATTGGGTTGATTACCGAGTACTACACCTCCGGTAAACCCATTCGAAGAATCTGCGACTCCAGCAAACAGGGGGCGGCAACCAACATCATCAGCGGCATGGCGGTGGGTCTGGAGTCCACCGCGTTGCCGGTCCTGGCGATTTGCCTGGCCATCTACATCGCCAATGACACCGCCGGCCTCTACGGGGTCGGGATTGCCGCGGTCGGGATGCTGGCAACCGTGGGCATCACCATGTCCGTCGACGCCTACGGGCCCATCGCGGACAATGCCGGGGGCATATCGGAGATGTCGCGCCTGGGGCCCGAGGTGCGCAAGATCACCGACAGCCTGGACGCCCTGGGGAACACGACAGCGGCCATGGGCAAGGGTTTTGCCGTGGGTTCGGCCGCCCTTACGGCACTGGCGCTGTTTGCCGCCTACTCTCAGGCAGTGGTTGGTGCGATCCAGAGCAAACTGGAGGCACTGACGAGCGCACAAACGGAACTCACCGGTCAATGGATGCAGTATGCACACCGGCTGGCCGAAGGAGAGACACCGCTCCGGATCGTGATCACCGAGCCTACGGTGGTGATCGGACTCTTCATCGGTGGAATTCTACCCTTCTTGATTGGTGCTCTCACCATGACTTCAGTCGGAAAGGCCGCAGGCAATATGGTCGAGGAGATTCGCCGCCAGTTCCGGGAAATCCCGGGCCTGCTGGAAGGCAAGGAAGGGGTGGTTCCCGACGCTGCCCGGTGCGTGGATATCTCCGCCAGCGCAGCACTGCGCGAGATGATCGTTCCCGGAGTCACCGCGGTGGTGGCTCCGGTGATCGTCGGCTTTCTGCTGGGACCGGAAGCTCTGGGAGGCATGCTGGCCGGGGCTACCGTTTCGGGGGTGTTGCTGGCGTTAATGATGGCCAACGCCGGAGGAGCCTGGGACAACGCCAAGAAGGCCATCGAGAAAGGCGACGTGGCCGGAGAACAGAAGGGCAGCGATGCTCACAAGGCCACGGTGGTGGGAGATACGGTGGGAGATCCCTTCAAGGACACTTCCGGACCCTCCATGAATATCCTGATCAAGCTGATGTCGGTGGTGTCCCTGGTGATCGCCCCCCTACTGGTCTAACCCAAAGCGCGCCCCTCGTCGCCCGGGGGGGGCGGCTTGACGCCCGAGTCGGTCGCGTGTATAAAATGCGGCCAGTGCTGGGGTTTGCGATCAGGCGAGGTACCCAAGTGGCTAAGGGAGAGGTCTGCAAAACCTTTATTCAGGGGTTCGAATCCCCTCCTCGCCTCCAGACTCTCCTTTCTTCGACTCCGCATTATCAAGAAATTCGTTTTGTGACTCTTGTGCTTTTTGTGGTGAATCCGCATTACTTGCCAGACCGCACCCGATATTGAAAACGGCAGGACATCACGTTTGCCGGCAAAATGACCTGCCCCTGCCAATTGTGCAAAAAGCTCGGTCTGTCAGCGGAGTTGCAACTTGTCTGATGTCATCAGCGGAATAGCGCGGGGAGACGCGGCTTTCTCCCACCGAACAGTCGTTCTGGCAGCTCGCCCCCCAGGGCATGCCCAAGTTGTCGGATTTTGAACTGGTCACCTCCCAACTTCCGGCTCCCGGCCCGGGACAATGCCTCGTCCGCGGGCTCTACCTCTCCCTCGATCCCTATATGCGCGGGCGCATGGACGACCGTAAATCCTATGCGGAATCGGTGCAGGTGGGGCAGGCGATGATCGGTCAGGTCGTGGGGAGGGTGGTGGTCTCGCAGCATCCGGGCCTTCAGCCCGGAGATCCGGTAGTGGGAGATTTGGGTTGGCAGGAGCTCGCAGTCGCGCCGGCCGAGTCGTTGACCCGAGTGAACCGGAACAGGAATCGCTTTCCACGGCTCTGGGCATCCTGGGGATGACCGGCCTGACGGCCTACTTTGGGCTGCTGCACGTGTGCCAGCCGCACGCGGGAGAAACGGTGGTGATCTCGGGAGCCGCCGGAGCGGTTGGATCCACCGTCGGACAGATTGCCAAGATCAAGGGATGCCGCGTGGTTGCTGTGACAGGCTCTCAAACCAAGGCGCGCTACCTCAAGGAGCAGATGGGATTCGATGAGGCGCTGGTGTGGGATTCGGAGCCCAGTGGCCCGAGCCGCCTGGCGGCCCACTGCCCCGACGGCATCGATGTCTACTTCGACAACCTGGGCGGCGCGGTCACCGATGCGGTGGTGACGCTGCTCAACCTGAAGGCTCGGGTGGCCATCTGCGGGCAGAGTTCTCAATACAACCTGGATCGTGCCGAGCAAGGGCCGCGCTGGTTGCGAAACCTGATTATCAAGCGGGCCAGGATCCAAGGGTTTCTGGTGTGGGACTTTGTGTCACAGCATCCTCAAGCCTTGCGGCAGCTGCGGGACTGGCGCAGTTCCGGCAAGCTACGCAACCGGGAGCACGTGGTTGAGGGTATCGAAAACGCCCCCGGCGCCTTCATCGAGATGCTGGAGGGCCGTCACCTGGGAAAGTACCTGGTCCGGCTGTCTCCGGAGTGATCGCCCATGACTGGGACGACCAAGCCAAATGGCACCGCTGCATGGAGCTGTTGGCCAACCAGGTGGTTCCGGCGCTCTCCCGCTGATTCCCTTGCCTGGTGTCCTGTCTCGGAAATACGAACCGTGATACCCGAACGACAGGGTCAGGACATGACCATGCCGCCGCAAATGTTGAAGGCTTGCCCGGTAATGGCGGCCGACTCGTCAGAGGCCAGCAGTACCGCCATCGGAACGATTTCCTCAGGTTGCAGCCGCCTCCCGATTGGAGTGAGACCCGCCTCCAGTTCCGCGAACTCGATTCCCATGCGCTGGGAGTCATAGCGGATTCGTCGATCGTTCATCTCGGTCTGCACGGGACCGGGACAGATGGCGTTGACCGTGATGCCCTCCTTGGCTATTTCCAGGGCCAGGGTGCGGGTGAGCCCCAGCAGCCCGTGCTTGGAGGCTGCGTAGGCCACTCCGTGGAATTGAGGCATCCTGGAGGCTATCGAGGCGATGTTGACGATGCGGCCCCGCTTCCTCTTGGCCATGGACGGCAGAACCGCCTTGCACAGCAGGTAGGGAGCGGTCAGGTTCAGGGCCAGAGAACGATGCCAGAACTCGTCGTCAAAATCGCTGACCGGCTTGGGATTCGAGCTGCTGCCCAACCCGGCGTTGTTGACCAGGATGTCCAGGCTTCCAAATTCCTTTTCGGCCAGGCCGACCAAGCCCGGGACTGTGGACAAATCCAGCAGGTCGGCCGGAATGGCCACGGCTTCCCCTCCTGAAGCCCGAATCTCATGAACCAGTGAATCCAGATCTTGCACGGTTCGGGCCGTGACGGCCACCCGGGCGCCTTGGGCGGCAAATCCCAGGGCGATGGATCGCCCGATGCCGCGGCTGGCTCCGGTGATCAGAGCGGTCTTGTCTTTCAACTTGAGTGATTCCATCGGTTGGATCCTTTCCTGATTTTCAGCCTGATTGGTGGAGTGGAAAGAATACCCTCAAGCAGGCTTCCTTTCAATCGGAGGAAACGGGTCTGTTTCGACTCTCCAACCCCATCGGGCCTCGGCCGGTCCAGATATCCCAGGCTGTCCCTCGGGAGTAGAGTCCTGCACGATAACCGGCGCCATGGGGCTTCCTGCAAGGGTTCTCAACCCGCTGTCTCAAGGACCCGGAACCAGCACAAATCCTTGACATTGATGGCAAAAGGGGCTAGGTTGGCGCGACCCGGCAATCGGAGGGCTGGAGACCATCCGGAATGCAAAAGTGGCCGTTCTTCAGCCATATCAAGCCCTTTCTTCCACTCATCGCGGCAGCCACCCTGCTGATGGGTCTGGCGACGAGCCTCAAGGGCTTCATGGCCAGCCTGGTCAAACCGGTGCTGGATTACGTTCTCGTTCCCGATCCTCCAATTCGCGTACCTCTCGGAACGCTGCCCATCCTTTGCAAGGAAGTCTACCTGGAACAGATCAATCCTTTTCCCTTTGAGGCTCCCTGGCTGGTGGTGGGACTGCTGGGAGTTCTGGCCGCACTGGCCAAAGGAGTGTCCGAATACAGCTCGACCTATATCCTCAACTACGTGGGTCAGTCCAGCGTGGCACGCCTGAGGGCGACTGCTTACGAAAATGTGGTCTATCAGTCGTCCCATTTCTTCTACAAGCACACCACCGGCAATCTCATCTCCCGGATTACCAACGACATCGAAAAGATTCAGTTCGCGTTCTCAACCAATCTGGCCGACGCCCTGAAGCAAACGCTGACGTTGGTGACGTTTCTCACCATACTTTTTTTTCTCGACTGGAAGCTGGCCCTCATCATATTCCTGGCAGCACCCCTGATCGTTCTTCCCTCCAGGATCCTGGGCCAGTTTGTGCGGCAACTCAGCCGGGCCAGCCAGGAAAAGCTGGGTCAGGTCGCCGAGATTCTTCAGGAAAGCATCAGCGGCCAGCGTATCGTCAAGGCCTTCTCCATGGAGCAGTTCGAGCTGAACAGGTTTCGGCGCGCAGTTCGACAGGTGGCCAGGATCAATCTCAGGCACCTTCGTCTGCAGGCGCTGCCGTCTCCACTCATGGAGCTGTTGGGAGCCGTGCTGCTGGTGCCTCTGCTTTACTACGCCCAGCAGGCGATCTCACAGGGCCGGATGAGCCAGGGAGATTTCGGCTTTTTTTTCGTGGCTCTGCTGAGCCTGTACGAACCCATTCGGCGCATGAGCGGCATCTACATGAACTTTCAACATGCCAGAGGCGCGTCCGGCAAGGTCTTCCAGATCATGTCCGAGCCTCGCCAGGTGGTGGAAGAGCCCGATGCCGCCGAGCTGGCCGATATTCAACACCAGATCGAGTTCCGGCGGGTGAGCTTCAACTACCCGGAGAGCGGCCTCCCGGTGTTGCAAGGCATCAACCTGAGAGTCGGCCGCGGCGAAGTGGTGGCCCTGGTCGGACCCAGCGGTTCGGGCAAAACCAGCCTGGTCAATCTCATCCCCCGCTTTTTCGATCCGACCGAGGGCCAGGTGCTGATCGACGGGATCGATATTCGGCAACTCAAGCTGTCCTCGCTGCGTGGCTTGATGGGGATGGTGACTCAGGAGACCATCCTCTTCAATGACACGCTGCGCAACAACATCTGTTACGGCAGAACCCAGGTGACGGAGACCGAGATGCGTCGGGCGGCCCGGGCGGCCCTGGCCGAGGAGTTCATCCTGGAGCTTCCCAGCCGATACGAGGCCACCATCGGCGAGCGCGGCCAGCAACTCTCGGGGGGGCAGCGGCAGAGGTTGGCCATAGCTCGTGCGCTTCTGAAGAATGCTCCCATTCTGATTCTGGACGAAGCCACCTCTTCCCTGGATACCGAGGCCGAGATTCTGGTGCAGCGAGCACTGGCCAATCTCATGCGCGGGCGAACAGTGATTGTGATTGCCCACCGGCTCTCCACCATTCGACGGGCCGATCGTATTGTAGTCATCGAGCAGGGAAAGATTACCGAGGTGGGGACTCACTCCGACCTGATGGAGAAGCGAGGACTGTACCAGCGGCTGCACGATCTTCAGGTGGAAGGCGACGAACCCGAAGTGCCGCCCCTCTCTTGACCGGAATGACCTGTATCCCTCGGGTTCCGGAGCCGACAGCAATAAACGGGTGCTCATGATCCATAGCATGACCGGATATGGTCGAGGCCAGTGGCAGGAGGAGAGTTGGCTCTGCCGGGTCGAGGTCAAGTCAGTCAATCACCGCTACCTGGACATCCACAACCGGCTGCCTTCCGAGTTCTCAAGCCTGGACGGCAAGGTCAGAAAGTGGGTCCAGGAACGAATCAAGCGAGGTCGCATCGATCTCTTCCTGAAGATCGAAAACGGGGACGACCCGGGATTCAGCCTCAATCGACCGCTATTGGAGGGCTATCTGGACGCTCTGAGGCTTCTGCAAAAGGACTATTCCATAGGGGGAAACGTCGACCCGAGCCAGCTTCTGAGAATGCCTGGATTGCTGGCCCAGGAGTCGGTCCCTGTTTCGGATGCACAGTCGGCCGGGCTCGAGGCCGGGATCGCCAGCGCCGTGGGCCAGGCCCTGAGCGACCTGGTGACCATGCGGAGAACGGAGGGCCAGGTTCTGGAGGCTGAAATCCGGCAGCACCTGGACGCCCTGGAGACAGAAGCCCAACGAATTGAGACTCAGACGGAAGGGCTGCTGGAGCTGCATCGAGACCGTCTGAAGGCTCGCATGGAGACCATCCTTGCCGAGGTTGAGGTCGACCCGGCCCGCCTGCTTCAAGAGGCCGCCCACCAGGCCGAGCGCGGAGATATCCGAGAGGAAGTATCCCGGCTGTTCAGCCACGTGGCACAGTGTCGAGTTCTGTTGTCGAGCTCAGGCGAAGTGGGCAAGAAAATCGATTTCATGATGCAGGAAATGAACCGCGAGGCCAACACCATCCTGTCCAAGAATTCCGGCTTGGCGGACCGCAGACTGGATATCACCAATGCGGCCATCACGATCAAGACCGAGATCGAAAAAATTCGCGAGCAGATCCAGAATGTGGAATGAGTTGGTGTTCTGTCTCAGAAACAGGGTTGTGAAATCAGGAAAATGAAGGCAAAGGGACAGATCTTTGTCGTGTCGGCCCCGTCCGGATCGGGCAAGACCACGTTGTTGAGAAAACTCCTGGAGGAAGATGAGCGATTGAGCTTCTCGGTGTCCCACACCACCCGAAAACCGAGAGGCCGGGAGCAAGACGGCAAGGAGTATTTCTTCGTCAGCGAGGCGGAATTCGAAGCCATGATCGACCGCGACCAATTCCTCGAGCATGCCAGGGTCTTCGGCAATTATTACGGCACCTCGCGGAAGTACGTGGAGGAGTGCATCGCCGCCGGCACCGACCTCCTCCTGGACATCGACACCGATGGGGCTGCTCAGGTAAGAAGCCGACTTCCCGAGGCCGTGACCATCTTTATCATGCCCCCTTCGTTCCAAGCGCTCAGGCAACGCCTCGAAAAACGCCACCTGGACAGTGCCGAAACCATCCGGCAGCGCCTGGAGTGGGCGAGCCGGAAAGAAATCCATCAGTTCCGCCACTACGATTACGTCGTGGTCAACGACCGGATCAGTCGGTCCCACGAGCAGCTCCGCTCAATCGTGCTGGCGGAGAGATGCCGTCGAGACCGATCGCTTCAACAGATCGAAACTATCCTGAAATCCTTTGGAGGAAATACCAATGACCAGTAACATCGGACAAATCGACAGCAAATTTCGATACATCATTGTGGCGGCCAAGCGAACCAGGCAACTGCAAGGCGGTTCCACCCCACTGGTTCAGGGTCTGTCGAAAAAATTCACCCGGATCGCCCAAAATGAAGTCGCCGCGGGACTGGTGAACTTTGAGATCGTCGCAGGAGAATCCGAAGAGGAAGAAGAGGCCCCATCGATCGACGCCGGCCCGATTCCCCATTGAGGTTCAACGCCGGCAGGCAGTTTTCCGGAGGCCGTTCAGTCCCATGAATCCGAGCCTGATTGTTTTGGGTGTCACCGGTTGCATTGCCGCCTACAAATCCGCCGAGCTTCTGCGCCTGCTTCAAAAGCAGGGATTCGAAGTACAGGTGGTCCTCACCGAGCACGCTCAGGAGTTCGTCACCCCAATGACGCTGGCGGCCTTGAGCCGGCGTCGCGTCATCACGACCCTGTACCAGCAGGAACAGCGCGGTGAAGGCCCCCAAGAAGTGGCCATAGAACACGTTCAGCTTCCCCAAGCTGCCGGCGCTCTTCTGGTGGCGCCCGCCACGGCCAACTGCCTGGCCAAGTTCGCCGGCGGCATCGCCGACGATTTCCTCTCAACCCTTTACCTGGCGACCACCGGTCCGGTGGTTGTGGCTCCCGCCATGAACGTGCATATGTGGAACCATCCGTCGGTGACGGAAAACGTCGAGCGGCTTCGCTCTCGGGGAGTGATCCTGGTGGACCCGGAAGAGGGCTACCTGGCCGAAGGAATCGAAGGCAAGGGTCGAATGGCCGACCTGGAAACCATTGTGAGCGCCGTGGTGAAGGCTGCTCGAGGCACTCGGGATCTGGCCGGAGAGACTGTTCTGGTCACGGCCGGCCCCACGTGCGAAGACATCGACCCCGTCAGATATCTGACCAACCGGTCCTCCGGGAAGATGGGTTACGAAATTGCCTCCGCGGCTCAGGCTCGCGGAGCCGCAACCATTTTGGTCAGCGGCCCTACCCGGCTTCCCCCACCGGCCCAGGTCCGATGCCTCAGCGTGCGTTCCACCGAGGAAATGAAATCCCAGGTGCTCCACCATTTCCCCGGAGCCACCATTGTGATCAAGGCTGCCGCAGTGGCCGATTTCAAACCCGACAAGCGGTCCCACCAAAAGTTGAAAAAGGAACAGGCTCCCCAACACCTGTCGCTGGTCCCGACTCCCGACATCCTGGCTGAGTTGTCCAGCCGCAAGGACAGTCAGATTCTGGTGGGATTCGCCGCCGAGACCGAGCGGGTGCTGGAAAACGCCCGGAAAAAGCTGGCAGCCAAGAAACTGGACCTCCTGGTGGTGAACGATGTCACCCAGGAGGGGGCGGGTTTTGACGGGGATACCAACGTGGTTACCATGATCACCGGCGAGGGTTCGGAAATCTCGCTGGGAAAACGTTCCAAGAGAGAGATTGCTCACGCCATCCTGGACCAGGTGGTTGCCTTGAAGAAGCGCCATGCCTGACAAGCCCCATCCCGTCCTGCTGGAGCAATTGAAAGCCCACCTGGAGTATTTCGCGGAATCCGGGATCGACCGTATCCGTCCAAAAGCGGTGAGCGGAGCGCTCAAATTGGCGGCGGCAGGCCGGGAAAGCAACAGTCCCGTCGCTCAACCGCGGCAACCCGCATCCTCGACCCAGACCTCCCTGTTCGCCGAGCCCGGCTCGGCAAGCGCGCCGGACACCTCCCTGGACCAGGTCCGAGAAGACCTGGGGGACTGCCGGAGGTGCACGTTGTGTCAGGACCGCACCCACATCGTCTTCGGTTCCGGCAACCCACAGGCCCGACTGGTCTTCGTCGGCGAGGGACCTGGCGCCGACGAGGACCGACAGGGTCTTCCTTTCGTGGGGCGGGCGGGACAACTGCTGACCAGGATGATCGAAGCCATCCAGATGCGGCGGGATGAGGTCTACATCTGCAACGTGGTGAAGTGCCGGCCACCCGGAAACCGCACGCCCCTGGAAGAAGAGGTCGCCGCTTGTTCGCCCTTTCTGGTGCGCCAGCTTGCGGTCTTGCAGCCCGAGGTGGTTTGTTGCCTCGGCCTTACCGCGGCCCAAACCCTGTTGCAAGTCAGGCCCCCCATAGGCCGGCTCCGCGGCAAGATTCACTCCTTCCAGGGAGCCCGACTGGTGGCCACCTATCACCCGGCCTACCTGCTGAGGAATCCCGCCGCCAAGCGGCTTGTCTGGGATGACCTCAAGCGGATACGGTCCCTGTTGTCATCGCCATAGGCTTGTCTGAAACAACGGAAAAAAGACAAAGAAAAAGACTTATCCACGAAGGGGCACGAAGAACGACGAAGGGCCACTAAGGCGCTGAGGTTGACCGCGACGGGATGCCAAGTTCGCGAAAGGATTGTCGATTTCTGATTGTTTCACTCTCGAATGATCCGCACGGCAGGGCGGGGGCCGGACTTGCCTGAAACAACCTAAAAATGACAAGAGACAAAAGAAAAAGACTTATCCACGAAGGGGCACTAAGGCGCTGAGGTTAACCGCGACGGGGTACCAAGGTTGCGAAGGGTTGATCGATTTCTGATTGTTTCACTCTATGTATGATCCGCACGGCAGAGCGGGGGCTCGGCTTGTCTGAAACAACCGACAAAAGACAAAGAAAAAGACTTATCCACGAAGGGGCACGAAGAACGACGAAGGGACACTAAGGCGCTGAGGTTAACCGCGACGGGATACCAAGTTCGCGAAAGAATTGTCGATTTCCGATTGTTTCACCCTCGGATGATCTGCCCGAAAGGGCAGGGGCTCGGCTTGTCTGAAACAACCCTGTTTCACCCTCGGATGATCTGCCCCGTCGTGGGGGGCAGGGGCGCCCCTTGCCTGAAACAACCTAAAAAGACAAAAGAAAAAGACATTTCCACGAAGGGGCACGAAGAACGACGAAGGGACACGAAGGCGCTGAGGTTGGCCGCGACGGGGTACCACGTTCGCGAAGGGTTGATCGATTTCTGATTGTTTCACTCTATGTATGATCCGCACGGCAGGGCGGGGGCTCGGCTTGCCTGAAACAACCTAAAAAGACAAAAGAAAAAGACATTTCCACGAAGGGGCACGAAGAACGACGAAGGGGCACGAAGGCGCTGAGGTTGACCGCGACGGGGTACCAAGGTTGCGAAGGGTTGATCGATTTCTGATTGTTTCACTCTATGTATGATCCGCACGGCAGGGCGGGGGCCCGGCTTGCCTGAAACAACCTAAAAAGACAAAAGAAAAAGACATTTCCACGAAGGGGCACGAAGAACGACGAAGGGACACGAAGGCGCTGAGGTTGACCGCGACGGGGTGCCAAGGTCGCGACGGGATGGTCGATTTCCGATTATTTCACTCTCCAGCCTTTTGCAAAATTCAGCAGCGGGACCTTTGCCGGGAATGGCCACAAAAGGCACGAAAAGACAACAAGAGCAGAACACTGAAAGCCTGCAAGGCGTTGACTCCCGAACGTGTCGCACAAGTTCCGCGCTATCTGCCTACATCCGGTCAACGCGACGCCATGGGGATCCACTTCGGATCGTCAAGACTCGAAATCAAGAAATTCGTTTTGTGCTTTTTGTGGTGAACTCCCCTTTTTCACCAGGTCGCACCCGATATTGGAAAAGGCAGAAGATCACGTTTGCCGGCAAAATGACCTGCCCCACTGCCAAAATTGCAAGACGCTCTCTCGTATGATCCGCATGGTACGGCGGGGGCTGGACTCGCGGACAAACGGGAGTTTCCCAAAAGGCGCCGGTCGGCTTTCAGAGAAATCGGCCCCCGGATACACTCCACCGCACCATCGGAACGACCCACCCGGGATATCAAGGTCACGGTATCGTAGATGCATTCGGGCGCGGTTGCTCATTGAAGGAGCTTCCTCCCTATTCGTGTCTATTCGTGGTTCGTCTGCATTCCCAATACGAAAACGGCTGGCTGTTTATCCTGTCTATCCTGTGCATCCATGTGCAATCAGTCGAAAACCGGTTTAGCACGACAGGGCGCTTGTTCCCGACAGGACATGAAGATTCGTTGTTTCGCCCTCGTACGATCCGCCCGGTAGGGCGAGGCCGGCTTGTCTGACAGCCGTCCAAGAACGGCTGCCTGCAGCGGCATGTCCCGCCAATTTCCATAGCGGACAGCAGCGGCATGCCCCGGTTGCCTGGGCCCCGCGGGGTATGGTAGCATCCAGGCTTTTTGCGGCCGGTTCAAGGCCGGTGGTCATCATGTCCTCTTTGGAAAGGATTTCACCATGAAGGTCTATCCGCCTGCGGATATACGCAACGTTGCCGTGACAGGACACGGATCCTCGGGGAAGACTTCCCTGGTTGCAGGCTGTCTCTACGCCGCAGGCGTCGGTAATCGTCTGGGGCGGGTCGACGAGGGGACCACGCTTACCGACTATGATCCGGAGGAAATTGAACGGAAGATCAGCACCTCCAGCGGCCTCGCCTTCATGGAACGCGGCAAGACCAAGATCAACCTTCTGGACACTCCGGGGAAAGGCATCTTTATTCAAGATGCCCGCAACAGCATGCGAATCGCCGAGGCCACGCTCATCGTTGTCGACGCCGTGGCCGGGGTCGAGGTCCAAACCGAGAAGGTGTTTCAGTTCGCCAGAGAGTTCAATTTGCCGGTTGCCTTCGTCTTGAACAAGCTCGATCGCGAGAATGCGGATTTCGAGCGTGGGATCTCCCTCCTGCAGGAACACTTCGGCCGCACGGTCATTCCGATGCAGATCCCCATCGGCAATGAAAAAAACCTCAGCGGAGTCATTGATCTGGTTGAGTTGAAAGCTTCCCGGTACGAACCCAACGGCGATGGAAAGGGAATCCCCATCGAAATTCCGGAGTCCCTCAAGGAAGCGGCTGAAACGGGTCATGAGACGATTGTGGAGATGGTTGCCGAAGGTGACGACCAATTGATGGAGCAGTTTTTCGATCAGGGCACCATTCCCAACGAGGATCTGGTTCCTGGGCTGAAGCGTGCCATCAAGGAGCGACTTATTTCCCCCGTCTTCTGCTGTTCGGCCCTCCTGAACGTGGGATCCAGCGATTTAGTGGACTCCATCGTCAATTATCTGCCTTCCCCCGATGAATCCAGTTCCCGACTTGGAGGCGACGGGGAGGACTCCGTCCAACGCCAGGGCAAGGACAATGAGCCCGTCTCGGCTTATGTCTTCAAGACTGTCGCAGACCCTTTCGCAGGCAGACTGTCCTACCTCAAAGTGGTTTCAGGAGTCGTGGAGAACGACGCCACGCTGTCCAACTTCAACCAGGATCTTTCGGAGAGACTCGCCCACTTGTCCGCGCCTCAAGGCAAGTCCGCCGTGGAAGTCTCAAGGCTGTTTCCCGGAGATATCGGTGTGGTGGCGAAACTCAAGGAAACCGTTACCGGAAACACGCTCGGGGACAAAGACCACCCCATCCTCTACGACAATCTGAACTTCCCGGAACCGCTGATCTCATTTGCCGTGGCGCCCAAGTCGCGGGGAGACGAAGACAAGATCAGCAACGCACTCCACAAGATTCTGGAAGAAGACCCCACCTTGCGCTTCGGTCGGGATCAGCAAACCAACGAGATGCTGCTGTCGGGGATGGGACAGCTCCACATCGAAATTATCGTGGCGCGCTTGAAAAAGCGCTTTTCCGTCGACGTCGGATTGAAGCCGCCAAAGATCCCCTACCGGGAAACCATTCGTGGAAGAGCGGATGTTCAGGGGAGGCACAAGAAGCAGTCGGGTGGCCACGGGCAATACGGAGACTGCAAGATCCGTATGGAGCCCTTGGCTCGGGGAGACAACTTTGAGTTCGCTAATGAAATCTTCGGAGGGTCCATCCCCCGGAACTACATCCCGGCTGTCGAAAAAGGGATCCTGGAATCAGCCTCCCGGGGCTATCTGGCGGGATATCCGGTGGTCGATTTCAAGGTAACGCTCTATGACGGGTCTTACCACGACGTCGATTCCTCCGAGCTCGCGTTCAAAATAGCAGGCTCACTGGCCTTCAAGAAAGCGATGGAGCAGGCTTCGGCGGCGCTGCTGGAACCGATCATGAACGTGGAAGTCTATGCACCGGAGGCCTATGCCGGAGACTTGATGGGAGACCTGAACTCCCGCCGCGGCAGGGTGCAAGGAATGGACTCACGACCCGGCTCCCAGATCATCAAGGCTCAGGTCCCGATGGCAGAGATGCTTTCCTATGCCCCCACCCTCACTTCAATGACCCAGGGCCGCGGGGATTACACCATGGAGTTTTCGCACTACGAGATCGTGCCCGCCCAGATCGCCGAGAAGATCATCGAGCAGACCAAGACAGCAGCTGAGAAGGATCAGAGTGAGGGATAAAACGATACGAAGGTGAAAGAGATACCCACCAAGGGCCAAGTGAATTGAGCGGCAATCCTTCGTGTTCTACTTGGACCCCCTTGTGGATATCTCTTTCCCGTTCGTGGCCCTTCGTGGATTCTTCTTGAAAACGACGGGCTACGTGGCCACGTGGTCCCTGACGGCCTCTTCGACGAAGGTGGGGCCTTCCGCCTCAACTTCACCTACCGCTTCGATGTCCGGGGCCTCTACGACTTCGGCTTTCAGCTTCACGTTCCGGTAGTAATCCATCCCGGTCCCCGCAGGAATCAGTCTCCCCATAATGACGTTTTCCTTCAGACCGCGCAGATAGTCCACCTTGCCGCTGATGGAGGCCTCGGTCAGGACTCGGGTGGTCTCCTGGAAGGAGGCGGCGGAGATAAACGAGTCGGTTGAAAGCGACGCCTTGGTAATCCCCAAAAGCAGGGGACGCCCCTCCGCGGGCCTGCCGTCAGCCGTAATGGTGCGTTCGTTCTCTTCCTGGAAGCGGAACTTGTCCACCTGCTCCTCCAGCAGAAACTCCGTGTCGCCGACGTCCTCGATCTTTACCCAGCGCATCATCTGGCGAACAATCACTTCAATGTGCTTGTCATTGATATTGACTCCCTGCAACCGGTAGACCTCCTGGATTTCATTGACCAGGTAGGACTGCAGTTCTTTTTCGCCGAGCACGGCCAGAATATCGTGCGGGTTTCGGGGACCGTCCATGAGGGGCTCTCCGGCTCGGACCGAATCTCCCTCCTGCACGTTGATGTGAACGCCCCGAGGCAGCGCGTACTCCCGCTCCATCCCGTTGTCGCTGGTTACCGAAATCTTGCGGGTACCCTTTGCAATGTCGCCGTACCTCACCACGCCGTCAATCTCGGTGATGACTGCGGTCTCCTTGGGTTTGCGGGCCTCGAACAACTCCACCACACGGGGCAATCCACCGGTGATGTCCTTGGTCTTGGTGGTTTCTCTGGGAATCTTGGCCAGGATGTCACCGGGGTGCACCTCTTCTCCGTCTACCACCATCAGATGGGCTCGGGAAGGCATGAGATACTTCTTCACCGTCTTCTTCACCGTCCGGGTCTTGCCCGCGCTCTTGCCGTCACTACTCTTGATGATGATTTGAGGCTGCCTCTTCTCATCCTGAGTCTCGGTCACCATCCAATGGGAAAGACTGGTGACCTCATCCACCTCCTCCTCCATGGTCAGGCCTTCCACAAGATCCTTGAACTGGATGAACCCACCGGCTTCGGTGAGAATGGCATAGGTGTAAGGATCCCACTCCACCAGGCCTTGCCCGACATGCACGGCCTGTCCTTCCTCCACCTTGATCTTGGCGCCGTACACCACCGAGTAGCGTTCCTTCTCGCGCCCCTTTTCATCCACAACCGCAATCAGACCATTGCGATTCATGACCACCAGATCGCCCTGCTTGTTGCGAACCGTAGTCAGGTTGATGAAACGAATCAACCCTTCGTTCCTGGCTTCCAGGGTAGACTGCTCCGAAACCCGGCTGGCGGCGCCACCGATGTGAAAGGTGCGCATGGTCAACTGGGTTCCCGGCTCTCCGATGGACTGAGCCGCAATGACTCCCACGGCTTCGCCCAATTCGACCATGTTGCCCGTTCCCAGATTGCGGCCGTAACACCTCACGCATACTCCCCGCCGGGATTCGCAGGTAAGCACCGACCGGATCTTGACCCGTTCCACCCCGGCTCCCTGTATCTCGCTGGCCAGGCTCTCGGTGATCTCCTGGTTGACGCCCACAATGATGCTGCCCTCGTAGTCCTTGATCTCCTCCAGCGAAACCCGGCCCACGATTCGATCCCGGAGAGGCTCAATGATTTCGCCGCTCTCCACGATGGGTCCAACCCAAATGCCATCCAGCGTCCCGCAGTCTTCCTCCGAGATGATGACGTCCTGAGCCACATCTACCAACCGCCGGGTGAGATATCCCGAGTCAGCCGTCTTCAAGGCAGTGTCGGCCAATCCTTTGCGAGCCCCGTGGGTCGAGATGAAGTACTGCAATACGGTCAATCCCTCCCGGAAATTGGCCTTGATCGGGGTCTCGATAATCTCACCCGAGGGTTTGGCCATCAGGCCGCGCATTCCCGCCAACTGACGGATCTGCTGCTTGGAGCCTCGAGCCCCGGAATCCGCCATGATGTAAATGGGATTGAACTCTTTTCCTTCCTGATTCTTCCTCTCGATTCCGTGAATCATCTCGTCCGCGACCTTCTCGGTGACGTCGGACCAGATTTCGATCACCTTGTTATAGCGCTCCCCCTTGGTGATGGCCCCTTCCTGATATTGGTCCTCAACGCTGAGAACCTCGGTTTCAGCGTTGTCCACCAGCTTGGATTTCGCTTCCGGAATGAGCAAATCCTCGATTCCAATGGAAATCCCGGCCTTGGTGGCGTAGGAGAAACCAAGGGACTTGATTTCGTCCAGAACCGGGACGGTCTGCTCCAGGCCCAACTTCAGATAGCAGTACTGCACCAGTTGGGACAATCCCTTTTTCTTGAGCAGCCCGTTCACAAACGGGAAGGCCTGGGGAAGATGATCGTTGAGAATGACCCGTCCCACGGTGGTATTGATAAAACCCCGATTCAGAGTGATGACTTCGGTGTGCAGGACACTCTGGTCGTCATAAGCGTTGCTGAGGTCAACCACTTCCCCGCTGTAGCGAAAGCGAATGGGTGTAAGGGTCTCCACTTCACCCATCTCCAAGGCCAGCAACACCTCCTCGCTGCTGCCGAATGCCCGTCCTTCGCCCCGGGTCCCCGGTTTGGACATCGTCAGGTAATAACAGCCCAGAACCACATCCTGGGAGGGAACGGCAATCGGAATGCCGTTCGAGGGCGACAATATATTGTTGGCTGAAAGCATCAGAACCGATGCTTCGATCTGGGCTTCCGGCGACAGCGGGATGTGAACCGCCATCTGATCCCCGTCGAAGTCGGCGTTGAAGGCCGTGCACACCAACGGATGGATCTGAATGGCCTTCCCCTCGACCAGAATGGGCTCAAAGGCCTGAATTCCCAGACGGTGCAGGGTGGGAGCACGATTGAGCAGCACGGGATGTTCACGAATGACTTCCTCCAGGATATCCCACACGATGGGGTCCTGCTGCTCCACCATTTCCTTGGCGGCCTTGATGGTGGTGCAGTGCCCGTCCTGTTCCAGGCGGTTAAAGATAAAGGGCTTGAAGAGCTCGAGGGCCATCCGTTTCGGAAGTCCGCACTGGTGCAACTTGAGGTCGGGTCCCACCACGATCACCGAACGTCCGGAGTAGTCCACGCGCTTCCCCAGCAGGTTCTGGCGGAAACGACCCTGCTTGCCCTTCAAGGTGTCCGAAAGGGACTTCAGGGGACGATTGTTGGCGCCGCGCAGCACGCGCCCCCTCCGCCCGTTGTCAAAGAGCGCATCCACGGCTTCCTGGAGCATCCGCTTTTCGTTGCGAACAATCACGTCGGGAGCATGCAGCTCTATAAGCTTCTTCAATCGATTGTTGCGGTTGATCACCCGCCGATAGAGGTCATTCAGATCGGAAGTGGCGAAACGTCCTCCATCCAGGGGCACCAGCGGGCGGAGCTCCGGCGGGATCACCGGAATCACATCCAGAATCATCCATTCCGGCTTGTTTCCCGATTTTCGAAAGGCATCCACCACCTTGAGGCGTTTGGAGAACTTGAGCTTTTTCTGCTGGGATGTCTCGGTCTTCATTCTGTTGCGGAGATCGATGGACAGGTCCTCGATATCGATCTGCTTCAGGAGCTGCTTGATCGCCTCGGCGCCCATCAGAGCCGTAAACTTGCCCGGATGCTCCTCCATCATCTGTCGGTACTTCTCTTCGCCGAGCACTTCCTTTTCGTTCAGGGGAGTATCCCCCGGATCGAGAACCACGTAGGCTTCGAAGTAGAGGATACGCTCCAACTCTCTCAAGCTCAGGTCCAGCAGATGTCCGATTCGACTCGGCAAACCCTTGAAGAACCATACATGGGAGCAGGGACTGGCCAATTCGATGTGGCCGAGACGCTCCCGCCGCACCTTGGACAGCGTGACCTCGACTCCGCACTTGTCGCAGATCACTCCCCGGTGCTTCATCCGTTTGTACTTCCCGCAAAGACACTCCCAATCGGTCACGGGGCCAAAGATCCTGGCGCAGAACAGTCCGTCGCGCTCCGGCTTGAAGGTTCGGTAGTTGATGGTCTCAGGTTTGGTGACTTCACCCTTGGACCAGGATCGGATCGTGTCCGGCGAAGCCAGACTGATCCGGATGCTGTCGAAATCCGCGGTGAAGTTTCCCCTGTCATGGGGGTTTGGTCCAAACACTATCGCCTCCTTGAGAAGCCGACTCCCTTAGATGGTACTACCCTGCGGTTCCAGCCCCGGGGCACCCATTGGAAACCCCGAAAACGGACTGCTTTCCGCCCCTAATTTTGCTCGTACTTCTTCAGCAACTCCACATCCAGGCACAGACTCTGCAGCTCGCGAATCAAGACGTTGAAGGATTCCGGCAAACCGGGCTCGATGGCTGCCTCCCCCTTCACGATGGCCTCGTAGATCTTGGCTCGACCATAGACATCGTCGGCTTTGGCGGTCAGGAGTTCCTGCAGGATATGAGCGGCGCCGTAAGCCTCGAGCGCCCACACTTCCATCTCCCCAAATCGCTGGCCCCCGAACTGAGCCTTGCCGCCCAAAGGCTGCTGGGTTATGAGAGAGTACGGTCCGATGGATCGGGCATGGATCTTGTCGTCCACCAGGTGAGAGAGCTTCAGCATGTAGATATAGCCGACGGTGACCTTCTGCTCGAAGCGTTCTCCTGTCAGACCGTCACACAAGTAAGTCTTCCCGGAAAGGGGAAGCCGGGCAGTGCCCAACCGGGACTTGATTTCCTGCTCCGAGGCTCCGTCGAAGACGGGGGTGGAAAAATGCAATCCCAGAGCCCTGGCGGCCCAACCCAGATGGGCTTCCAGGATTTGTCCCACGTTCATGCGGGAAGGAACGCCCAAGGGGTTCAGTACGATTTCAACAGGAGTCCCGTCCGGCAGATAGGGCATGTCTTCCTCAGGCAGAATCCGTGCGATGACTCCCTTGTTGCCATGTCTCCCGGCCATCTTGTCGCCCACCGAGAGCTTCCGTTTCATGGCCACATAGACTTTGACCAGCTTGATGACTCCTGGCGGCAACTCGTCGCCCTTCTTCAACTTGGACAATTTGTCTTCGTGAAGCGCCTGCAGCACTTCGATTTGCCGTTGGGTCATCTTCTCGATTTGCAGGATCTGAGACTTCAGCTTTGCATCCTTGCGGCCGATCTTGACTCGACCCAGATCCCTGGCCCCCAGGCGTTGAATAATCTCCCGGCTCAACCGTGTCCGGCGAGCCAGAATTCGTTTTCCGCTCCGCTCGTGGGTCAGATCGGCTGTTAGAACCTCTCCCTCCAGCAGCTCGCAGATTCGCTTGTTGCGCTCACCGGTCAGAATCCGCATTTCATCGTTGAGGTTCCTCTCGATCCGCTCGATTTCGTGGTCCTCAATGGCCTTGGCCCGCTCATCCTTTTCCTGGCCCTTCCGAGAAAAGACCTTGACGTCCACCACCACTCCTTCAATTCCAGGCGGCGTGATCAGAGAAGCATCGCGCACATCGCCCGCTTTTTCCCCAAAGATAGCTCTCAGCAGCTTTTCCTCGGGGGTCAGCTGGGTCTCACCCTTGGGGGTGACCTTGCCCACGATGACGTCGCCGGGCTTGACGCTGGCCCCGATGCGGATGATCCCACTATCGTCCAAGTCCCGCAGGAAGCTTTCGCTCACGTTGGGAATATCCCGAGTGATCTCCTCGGGTCCCAGTTTGGTATCTCGAGCCTCGATCTCAAACTCTTCGATGTGGATCGAAGTGTAGTAGTCGTCCCTGATGAGTCGTTCGCTGACCAGGATGGCATCCTCGAAATTGTAGCCACGCCAGGGCATGAATCCGACCAGGATGTTTCGGCCCAGGGCCAGCTCTCCCAAGTCGGTGCAGGGTCCGTCGGCCAGCACCTGTCCGGCCTGCACCCGGTCACCCTTGGCAATGATCGGCTTCTGGTTGATGCAGGTATTCTGATTGGAGCGACGAAACTTCCTGAGCTGATAGATGTCAGCTCCAACTTCTCGAGACAGTTGGCCGTTTTCTCCCGTTTCCACCCGCACGATAATCCGCTCGGAGTCGACGCTGTCCACCACGCCCGACCGACGGCACAGTACAACCGCTCCGGAGTCGTGGGCGGTAACCCGTTCCATTCCGGTTCCCACGTAGGGCGCCTCGGCCCGGAGAAGAGGCACCGCCTGCCGCTGCATGTTGGACCCCATCAAGGCACGGTTGGCATCGTCGTTTTCCAGGAAGGGGATCAGAGAAGCAGCCACACTGACCAGTTGCTTGGGCGAAACGTCGATGTAGTCGATCTCTTCCCGGTTTTTAAGCACGAAGTTGCCGGCTTGCCGAGCATTCACCAGGGGGCTTGTGATCCGTCCTTGAGAGTCCAGTTCCACGTTGGCCTGGGCAATGACGTAGCGGTCTTCCTCCCAGGCGGTGAGGCAGAAGGAATAGGGCTCGAATTCCACCAATCGCCTGTTATCCGTCTTGAGCTGGCTGTTCTTCTCTTCAACCGCCGCTCGTTCCAGATGTTGTCCGATCTTGAGATCTGACTCCCCACCGTTGGTCACGGTGACGTAGTCCACCACCTGCCCGTTCTTCACCTTTCGATAGGGGCTTTCGATGAATCCGAACTCGTTGATCTGAGCATAGCAACTCAGGGAAGAAATCAACCCGATGTTGGGACCCTCGGGAGTTTCAATGGGGCAGATACGCCCGTAGTGAGTGGTGTGAACGTCCCGGACCTCGAACCCGGCTCTTTCTCGACTCAATCCGCCAGGACCCAATGCGGACAAGCGCCGCTTGTGGGTGATCTCCGACAAGGGGTTGGTCTGATCCATAAATTGAGACAACTGGCTCGAACCGAAAAACTCTCGCACCGCAGCCATCACCGGCTTGGCATTGATCAGATCGTGGGGCATGGCGGTGGAGATCTCCTGATAGACCGACATCTTTTCTTTGATCGCCCGTTCCATGCGCACCAGACCGATTCGAAACTGGTTTTCCAGCAACTCACCCACTGCCCGAACCCGTCGATTGCCCAAGTGGTCGATATCGTCAACGTTTCCGATGTTCTTCCGCAACTTCAGGAGATAGGCGATGACGGCGTAGAAATCGTTTGGATCCAGCGTGCGTTCTTCCAGCGGTGTGTCGAGACCCAGCTTGATGTTGAATTTCAGGCGGCCGACTCTGGAAAAATCGTACTTGCGAGAATCGAAGAACATCCCTTGAAACAGATGGGTGGCGGTCTCCAGCGTGGGGGGGTCCCCTGGACGGAGCTTGCGGTAGATCTCGATCAAGGCCTCCTTGGAGGTCTTGACGCTATCCTTCTTGATCGTCTGGCTGAGCACCACCCCCACATCGTCTCGCTCCGGGTTGAAAACGGCAAACTCGGGAATGCCGGCATCGATGATTTCTGCGACGTCTGCCGCCTTGAGCTCTTCGTTGGCTTCGATCAGCACTTCCCCGGTCTCGGGATTTACCACGTCAGCCGCGGTAAAGTACCCTTCCAGATCGTGGGCACTGATTTCTACCTGGCCGACCCCGGCTTTGGTGATGTGATTGTATTGGCTCTGCGAGATTCTCTTCCCGGCATGACTCAGCACGTCCCCGGTTTCGGGATGAACCACGTCATGCGACACCTTCATACCGATCAGACTTTCCGAAACTTTCCACAGGAGCCGCCGGTCGTCCACACCTATGGAATCAGTCTGGTAGAACGTACGGATCAACTCCTCGTCGTTCTTCAGCCCGAGTGCGCGCAAGAAGATGGACCCCAGGAATTTCCGCTTTCGGTCGATCCGGACGTAAAGGATGTTCTTCTGATCGTATTCGAATTCCACCCAGGAACCACGGTAGGGAATGATCTTTCCCAGGAAATAGGTCTTGGCGCTGGCCGACTCGAAAAACACACCGGGAGATCGATGTAGCTGGCTGACAATGACCCGCTCGGTGCCGTTGATCACGAAGGTTCCATTCTCGGTCATCAAAGGAATCTCGCCGAAGTAGACTTCCTGCTCCTTGATGTCGCGGATGGTCTTGCCTCCCGAATCGGGATCCTTGTCGTAAATCGTAAGCCGGATGGTTACTTTCAGCGGCGCGGCATAGGTCATTCCCCGCTCCTGACATTCAGCCACGTCGTACTTCAGCTTGAGGCTGACGGGATCGCCGCAATCTTCGCAAAATCTGGCTGCATTTCGGTTGTAGGTTCCGCATCCGGCGCAAACGACGTCAGCGATGGAGAACGGGTTGGTCACGATGTCGATCCCGCAGGATTGGCACTTGACTCTCAAGTGCTCCAATCCCTTGAGTTGACCACACTTGCACTCCCAGTTGCCGATCGAGTAGTCCACAAACTCCAGCGAGGAAACTCCCCGAAAGTCGCTTATGGGAAACACGGAATTGAACACGGCTTGCAGACCGAAATCCTCCCGCTCATCGGGTAACAGGCTCATTTGAAGAAACCGCTCATACGATTTCCTTTGAACCTCGATGAGGTTGGGAATCTGAATGGAAGTGAGGATCTTGGAAAAGTTCACCCGCTCCCTGGAATGTCCGTTTGAAGCAGTGCCCATTGGCTTGACTCCCTCAGATTGCGTAGAAAGCGCTTATCCTGTTTCCCGTACCCGGCGACCCGGTCAGAAACGCAGGTTGTCGCCCGGCCTTCTCCCCGACGACGCAAAAGAAACCGGCTCGCCCTTGAAGCTGTGGTGTCGAGACACCCGAACCCCAGACACACCGGTAGGTCCAATTGTCGGTTTGGAAATTCGAATAAGGAGAATCGTGGTTCTCAAGCTATTTCAATTCGACGGTAGCTCCCGCCTCCTCAAACTTCTTTTTGAGGGCTTCTGCCTCGTCTTTGGGGATGTCTTCCTTGACGGGCTTGGGAGCACTGTCTACCAGATCCTTGGCCTCCTTGAGGCCCAGACTGGTCACTTCTCGAACCACTTTGATGGTATTGATCTTCTTGCTGGCACCGAAACCAGTGAGAATCACGCTGAATTCCGTCTGCTCCTCAACTTCCTCGGCTGCCGGTCCGGCTGGGCCAGCCACGGCCACGGGAGCGGCGGCAGCGGCAGATACCCCGAACCTTTCCTCCAAACCCTTCACGAGTTCAGAGGCTTCCAGCAACGTCAATTGCTGAATCTCGTCGAGCAACTTCTGAATCTTCTCCGACATCAAGTCCTCCTCTTTAACGGTAACGAATTTCTACTCTGAGAATTTCTTTTCCTTGCCCGCCTCTTCCATCACCACGGCCAGGTTGCGGGGCACCGCCTGAACCACGCTGGCCAACCTCTGGGCTCCTGTGTTGAGCAGAAACATCAACTTGGAGATCAGTTCCTCCTTGCTCGGCAGACTGGCAATTTGGTTCAGATCCGCCAGATCGATGACCCGCCCTTCCACCACACCTGCCTTGAATACCAGGCGGGGGTGGGCCTTGGCGAAGGTCGTGATCGCCTTGGCCAAGGTCACGGGATCTTCAGCGTTGTAGGCGACTGCGCTGGACCCGGTGAACTGGTCCTTGATGGACTCCAAGTCCGTCCCCTGCGCGGCTCGCTTGGCCAACGTGTTCTTGACTACCCGGTACCTGGACCCGCCGGCGCGAATGGATCGGCGCAACTCAGTATCCTGTCCCACGGTTAATCCCTGAAAACCCGTCACGAGCAGGTTCCTGGCGTCGATGAATTCCTTTCGCAGGTTTTCGATCTCTTTTTCCTTGTCGTTGCGATGCACGGTTGAATCCTCCGAAGGAGCTACTTGTCCAGCGATGTCAGTTCCACGCGAATCCCCGGGCCCATGGTGGAGCACACAATGACACTGCGCAGGTATCTGCCCTTGGCCGCGGACGGCTTGGCCTTGATGACGCACTCGATGAGCGTCCTGGCATTTTCCAGGAGGTGCTCACCGTCAAAGGACACCTTTCCCAGGGGCGTGTGAATTATGGCTGTCCTGTCGACCCGAAACTCGACTTTTCCGGCCTTGATTTCCTTTACCGCGCTGCCCACTTCAAAGGTAACGGTTCCGGTCTTGGGATTAGGCATCAAACCCTTGGGGCCGAGAATTCTTCCCAGCCTTCCCAGGAATTTCATCATGTCCGGCGTAGCCACCATCGCTTCGAAGTCCAGCCAGCCACCCTGGATCTTGCCCACCAATTCTTCGCCGCCCACATGCTCTGCCCCGGCTTGTTCAGCTTCCTTCTGCTTTTCCCCGCTGGCAATCACGCAGACCTTTTTGCTCTTCCCCAGACCGTGGGGCAACACCACGGTGCCACGCACCATCTGATCGGCGTGCCTGGGGTCCACTCCCAGGCGCAGCGAGATTTCAACCGTCTCGTCAAACTTGGCCGAGGCCAGCTTCTGCACCAGCGGAAGTGCCGCCTGCAGAGGATAGGCCTGTCCTTGAATCTCCGTTCTGGCCCGGGCCATGCGCTTACTCGTCTTCGCCATTGGAACTCCTCAATTAACCACCTCGATTCCCATGCTGCGGGCCGTTCCCTTGACGATGGCGACCGCCCCGGCCAGATCATGGGAATTGAGATCCGGCATTTTTTGCTTGGCTATTTCCTCCACCTGCCCCTCTGTGACCGTGCCCACCTTGTTCCGGTTGGGAGTGCCGGATCCCTTGGCAATTCCGGCCAGCCGTTTCAGTAGCACGGCTGCCGGTGGGGTTTTGGTTATAAAGGAAAAGGTGCGGTCCGCAAACACCGTGATCACCACGGGAATGATGAGGCCCTCCTGATCCTTGTTCGAGGTCTTGGCATTGAAGGCCTTGCAGAAGTCCATGATGTTGACTCCGTGCTGGCCCAATGCCGGACCCACCGGGGGAGCAGGAGTCGCCTTGGCGGCCGGGATCTGCAGTTTGATGTTTCCGATTACCTTTTTCGCCATCAACACCTCCGCTGGCGTTCGACGCCCAACCGAACTGGGCAGGCGCCCCGCAACCGTGGGCGCGCAGAGCAATGCGGACTAGGGCTTTTCAACCTGCAGAAAATCCAACTCCACCGGGGTCTGGCGTCCAAAGATGGTGACGTTGACTTTGAGCGTGTTCCGGTCCTCGTTCAACTCCTCCACTGTTCCGGTGAAGTTGCTGAAGGGGCCGTCGATGATCTTGACGGTCTCGCCGTGCTCAAAGGTCAACTCGATCTTGGGCTTCTCCGCCGTCGCTTCGGCGTGGTAGATAATCTGATCGACTTCCTGCTGGCTCAGGGGCGAAGGAATCTGTCCCGAACCGACAAAACCAGTGACCCTGGGAGTATTCTTGACGACATGCCAGGCCCGATCGGTCATTTCCATTTCAATCAACACGTAGCCGGGAAAGGTGATCTTTTTGCTGGTGACACGCTTCCCGCCCTTCATTTCTACGACATCCTCCTCAGGAACCAGGGGTTCTTCGCCGAACTGGTCCTGCATGTCGAAGGCCTCAACCCGGCTCTTGAGACTTGCGGCAACCTTGCGCTCAAATCCGGAATAAGTGTGAATGATGTACCACTGCTTGCCCATTCCAGATTCCTCCCGATGGCCGGCCCCTTCCAAGAAAGTCACACCCAATGACCACTACCGGCCAGCCAACCAACCATATAAACTCTGAACCCCAAACTGCAGGACCATATCGACCAGACCCAGATAGATTCCAAAGAAAAACACGGCGCAAAGGACGACAATGGTGGTCCCGTAAACTTCTTTTCGCCCCGGCCAGGAGACCTTCCGCATCTCCAATTTGACATCGCCGAAGAACTGATTGATTCTGGAAACCTTCAACGATTCCAACAAGGAGCCACCTCCATAACAGGGACGATCGCGAAATTCATTGAGGAAAGATGGCAGGCCAGGAGGGATTCGAACCCCCAACATCCGGTTTTGGAGACCGGCGCTCTACCAGTTCGAGCTACTGGCCTGTAGTGAGGACCAGAGGGCAAGAATTTCCTTGTCACTGCGATCTCTAACACCGACAGCGCCGACCGAGGCGGTTCCTATCGAGTCTCTCGATGGACCGTATGGGCTCGGCAGGAGCGACAGAACTTCTTGATCTCCAGTCGTCCGGGAGTCTTCTTCTTGTTCTTGGTGGTCGAATAGTTCCTTCGTTTGCAACTGTTGCACTGCAGAGTCACAATGTCTCGCATCTGCTTGACCTTCCGCTCCCGGCAACCGGCTCAAAGAGGTTGGGCGCTGTTACTCCAGGATTTCGGTAATGGTGCCGGCCCCGACCGTTCGCCCGCCCTCTCGGATCGCAAACCTCAGCCCCTTCTCCATCGCTATCGGCGTGATCAACTCGATCTCCATACTCACATTGTCTCCCGGCATCACCATCTCCGTCCCTTCTCCCAGACTCGCCACTCCCGTCACGTCCGTCGTCCGAAAATAAAACTGCGGCCGATACCCCGTGAAAAACGGCGTGTGCCTCCCGCCCTCTTCCTTCGTCAGGATGTAGGCCTCCGCCTTGAACTTCGTGTGCGGCGTGATACTCCCCACCTTCGCCACCACCTGCCCTCGCTCCACATCCCGCTTCTCCACTCCCCTCAACAACAACCCCACATTGTCTCCCGCCACCCCTTCATCCAACAGCTTCTTGAACATCTCCACTCCCGTTACCACTCGCTTCTGCGTCGGCCTCATCCCCACGATCTCCATCTCCTCCCCCACCTTCACCTTCCCTCGCTCCACTCTCCCCGTGACCACCGTCCCTCGCCCCGATATTGAAAAAATGTCCTCCACCGGCATCAAAAACGGCTTGTCCACCTCCCGCTCCGGTAACGGTATGTACGCGTCCACCTCTCCCATCAACTCCTCGATCTTCCCCTCCCACTTCTCTTCCCCATTCAAGCCTCCCAACGCCGATACCCGTACCACCGGTACTTCATCCCCAGGAAACTTGTAGCTCTCCAGCAACTCCCTTACTTCCAACTCCACCAAATCCAATAACTCCTCATCCTCCACCGCATCCACCTTGTTCATCGCCACCACGATGCTCGGTACCCCCACCTGCCTCGCCAATAATATGTGCTCCCGCGTCTGAGGCATCGGCCCGTCCGTCGCCGCCACCACCAGGATCGCTCCATCCATCTGCGCCGCTCCCGTGATCATGTTCTTGATGTAGTCCGCATGTCCCGGACAGTCCACGTGCGCATAGTGCCGGTTCTCCGTCGAATACTCCACGTGCGCCGTCGCGATCGTGATCCCCCGCTCCCGCTCCTCCGGCGCGTTGTCGATCGAATCGAAACTCCGAAACGCCACCTTCGGATCCCTCTTCCCCAATACCCGCGTGATCGCTGCCGTCAACGTCGTCTTCCCGTGATCGATATGCCCGATCGTCCCGATGTTGACGTGCGGCTTGCTTCGATCAAATTTCTCCTTC
Source organism: Candidatus Versatilivorator sp. (assembly GCA_965207735.1). Lineage (GTDB taxonomy): Bacteria > Acidobacteriota > Terriglobia > Versatilivoradales > Versatilivoraceae > Versatilivorator. Next base: position 1,385,854 of record OZ242296.1, read on the forward strand.
GCCATCGCTTACTCTCCTTGCAATCACGGGACAAGCCTCAGCAGCCATCCCAACATGAACGTGATATCGGACCTCTTTCGGGTGCGGACGGACTGCTCAACGGAAGGCAGAGCCCACGACCAGGCTTGAACTGGTGACCTCGTCCTTACCAAGGACGCGCTCGTACCAACTGAGCTACGTGGGCATAACTCTGGAGCGGGAGACGGGGCTCGAACCCGCGACCAACAGCTTGGAAGGCTGTGACTCTACCACTGAGTTACTCCCGCCTCGATCTCCGGCTAAATATATATGTGGTGGAGAGAGGAGGATTCGAACCTCCGTAGCTCGCAAGGAGCGGCAGATTTACAGTCTGCTGCCATTAACCACTCGGCCATCTCTCCCAACGAACTCAATCGCTGGAGCTGGCGAAGGGACTTGAACCCCCGACCCTCTGATTACAAATCAGATGCTCTACCAACTGAGCTACGCCAGCCCGTTGGCAAACCCCGAAATATAGCAAAAAGACCTACCTAACGCAACAATAATTACGGTCCAATCCACTTCAATCAACTGCTTCGGCTGCGACCCCGCTGCCGGATGGCCTCATAAAGCACAATGCCGGCAGCAACCGACACGTTTAACGACTGGATGGGCCCCGGAGTGGGAATCGAAGCCAGAAAATCGCACTTTTCCCGCACCAGTCGCCTCAATCCCGCCTCTTCACTCCCCAAAACCAATGCCGTGCCAAGGGTTAAATCCAGGTCCTGACAACCGAGAGGCTGCCCCGTTTCCACCCCTGCAACCCATATTCCCTTCGTTTTGAGCTGGTCGATGGCCCTGGCGAGATTGCTCACTCGAGCGATGGAAAGGTACTCCAGGCCACCGGCTGCCGCCTTGGAGACGGTTGCGTTCACTCCAGCGGCATGGTCCTTGGTGACAACCACCCCATCCACCCCGGCGGCCGCGCAGCACCTCAAGGCGGCACCCAGATTTCTCGGGTCCTTGACGGAATCCAACAAAACCACCAGAGGCACCGGCCCCAAACCGTCCAGGAGATCTTCCATCTCGACGTAGGGCCGGGCAACACAGACCGCCACCACCCCCTGGTGATTGGCGCCGCCCACCTGCTGATCCAGAAGCTTGCGCGGTTCAAACCGGATGGTGTATCCCTGGCGCTGGGCGAGTTGGACGACAGCCTTGAGCCCCGGGCTGCCGGCGCCACGGGCGACGAAGAGGCACGAAACCGGCCTGGTACCGGATCTCAGGCACTCTCTCACCGGATGGATGCCGTAGATCAGTTGCTCCATCAATCAATGGATACGGCTCAGTCCCTGGGAACGCATGGCGCTATGGAACTCGTTGCTCCTGTCCCGGCAATCCTTGATTCGACGGGGCAATTCAAGTCGACTGCCGCCTTCGAAAATGGGCACCAGCTTGTCCAGCTCAGGCCCTGAGTCCTTGCCGGTCAGGGCCACCCGAATGGGATGGAAAAGCTTCCTCCCCTTTTGACCGCTGCCGGCCTTCACGCTCTGGACGATGGAGGGCCATTCCCGGACCACGTCGCGCTTGCCAAGGGTAAGCTGATTCCTGAGTTCCTCAACGACTCTTGCGGCCCCGGGTGACGACAGGACCTGGCGAACTCCCTCATCCTGTACTGCCTTTTCCGCCTCAAAGTCCCACAACTGGGGAGCCTTTCGGGAAAGCTGGCTCAAGTGGTCCAGGCCGGGCAGAAAGGCCTCGACCACCAGCCCTACCCATTGGCGCACTCTGGAATCCACCTCTCCCAACAACCCCTCCTGCCTCAGATAGTCGCTGGCCCACTCGACGGTACGGGAGAGCTCGCATTCTTTCAGGTAGTGGCGGTTGAAAAAATACAGCTTTTGGGCGTCGAAAATGGCTGGACTCTTCGACACCCGTTCGATGTCGAAGCCTTCTACCAGCTCCTCTGGCGAGAGAATCTCATCCTGGTCTTCCCCGGGCGCCCATCCCAGAAGTGTCAAGTAGTTGAGCAAGGCCTCCCAGAGAACTCCCTGCTCTCGATAGTGTTTCAGCGAGGTTGCCCCATGTCGCTTCGAAAGACGAGTGCGGTCCGGTCCAAGAATGGTCGACAAATGAGCGAAGACCGGCAAGGGCCATCCCAAGGCCTCGTATATCAGTACCTGTCGAGGGGTGTTGGAGAGGTGGTCGTCGCCTCGGATGACGTGGCTGATCTTCATCAAGCCGTCGTCCACCACCGCCGCGTAGTTGTAGGTGGGCATGCCATTGGACCGAACCAGAATGGGGTCTCCCAAGACGGCGCTGTCAAACTGCATCTCGCCGTGGACCAGATCCCGAAAGACAACCTTGCCGGATCGGACCTTCAGGCGAATCACCGACGGATGTCCGTCCGCAAGCCGCCGAGCCACCTCCACGGGCGACAGTCGCCCGCAGGTTCCGGGATACTTCCAGGTTAGCCCCGCCTGCCGCGCCTCCCTTGCCTGCCGCCCCAATTCCTCCTCACTGCAAAAACAGCGGTAAGCGGATTTCTGCTCCAACAGGACTTCGGCGTAGCGGGCATAAATTGCCGTGCGGCTGCTTTGACGATAGGGCCCGAACGGCCCGCCGCAGTCCGGCCCCTCTTGCCAATCCAGACCCAACCACTTCAGATCCCCGCAAATCAGGTCCTCAAATCGACTTTCGGAACGGACCCGGTCGGTGTCTTCGATCCGAATGACCAGACTGCCGCCATACTTTTTCACGTACAGCCAATTGAAGACGGCGGTCCGGGCATTTCCGACATGCAGATCACCGGTCGGGCTCGGCGCGAAACGGAGACGATTGGGCATCACTAGAGAAACTGTACCTCAGACCGACAAGCAATAAAGGCAAATGAGACATCCACCAAGAGACTGGTTGGCGGACTGTTGATCGCCGATCCTCGATCGGGGAGTCTTGACAACCGATTTTGCCCTGCTCAACCGCCAGCCCCGCGACGGGAAGACTGCCGGACGAAGAACTGGGCCAGCGGCAGGTCCGAGGGCTTGGTAATCTTGATGTTCCGCTCACTGCCCAGCAGTACCGTGACCGGATAACCCAAACGCTCCACCAGACAGGACTCGTCGCTGGCGTAATAGTTGTCGGCACGAGCCCTTTCCAGAGCATCTCTCAGAATCTCGTAGCGAAAGGCTTGCGGAGTCTGAACCATGACAATCTTTTCGCGAGGCAGAGTAGCCACCACCCGTTGTCGTTCCACCTGCTTGACCGTATCGATACAGGGGAGGGCAAGGATAGCGCTGCCCTTATCAGCCGCCGCATCGATAACGGACTCGATCATTGCCACCTCCACAAAGGGCCTGACACCGTCGTGGACCACCACGATGTCGGTGCCTGGGTCAATGGCCCTGAAGGCGTTGTAGACCGATTCCTGGCGGTGGGCTCCACCGGCTACCAGATGGGCGAAGTTCGACAGCCCCCGCTGCTCCAACTCCTGGCGGAAAACCGGCATGTCCGCCACTCTGAGCGAGACGCAGGCGCCCGTAACCCGTCCGCAGGCCACGAACTTTCCCAAGGTGTGGATGAGTACCGAACCGTCCCCCAGCGGAATGAACTGTTTGGGGCCGGAGGACTTCATCCGAGTCCCGACTCCCGCCGCCGGTATGATGGCAGCCACGTTCATGGTCCAACGGCTTCCATCTTGTGAGAGCGGTCGTGGTAGCGACCGAATATCATCTTGCCCGCGGTGGTCTGGAGGACGCTGGTGACCGATGTGTCAATGGTCTTTCCGATCATCTTCCTGGCGTTATCCACCACCACCATGGTGCCGTCATCGAGGTAGGCCACCCCCTGGTTGTACTCTTTGCCCTCTTTGAGAATGAATACCTTCATCACCTCGCCGGGAAGGACGACCGGCTTCAGCGAATTGGCCAACTCATTGATATTCAACACGGGAACATCTTGCAACTGAGCTATTTTGTTGAGATTGAAGTCGTTGGTAACAATCTTGGCATCCAGGTCCTTGGCCAGCTCGATGAGCTTCAGGTCCACTTCCCGGATGTGAGGAAAATCCTTCTCCAGAATCTGAACTTCAATCCCGGCCATTTTCTGTATGCGCTGCAGGATATCCAGACCGCGCCGACCGCGATTTCGCTTCAGGGAATCTGCCGAATCGGCTACCTGCTGGAGCTCACGCAGCACAAACTGCGGTACGAGCAGGACTCCGTCGATAAAGCCGGTCTCACAGACGTCAGCAACGCGTCCGTCAATGATCACGCTGGTATCCAGGATCTTGTAGTTCTTTCCGCTGCGCCTCTCCCCGGCAAAAAACCCGCCCAAAGCCGACAGGTTGAGAAGGTCGCCCTTGTTGGCTCCCATCACCAGACCGACGTACCCCATGAAAAGGAACAGTCCGATTTGAAGAAACGACATGGTTTCGGGGTCCATGGTGGTCTTGACCAGCATGCTGCCGATCATGGCGGCTCCGCTGATGCCCAGAATGGACCCGATGGCAGCTCCGATGAGCTGTTTCAACGAGGTCTTTCTCAAGCGCACTTCGAATACGATGATCGCCGCGGAAGCCACGCCCCCGACAGCCGCCGCCCAGGGCTTGGTCAAATCAAATGGCTGAAAGTAATAGCAGCTGAAAATGAAAACCGCACAAAACACCACCCGAACAAAAGTTGTCTCCAACAACTGGTCTCACCCCCTTCGAATCAGGACGGAACGCCCGCAACTTGGCTGGAAAGAGCCGCAATATTCGGCACAATAATTGACAAGGGAACAACTGGTACAGGCAGGTCTTTCGGCGAGAAGAAGCTTGGAGGAACAATCAACAGGCTGCCTGCCGACGTTGGTCATTTTGAAACCCCATTTCATTCGGAGCACTGAATCAGTGTCTTGAATCGAATTCCATGGGAGTCGCAGGAAGTCGCATCCCGCGTGGGTGCAGTATAGCATTGTACCGGTGTTGCATTCAACCGCCGCGCCGTTTCGCCGGGAAGAACTTGTCCCAGCAAGCTCAAACACTTATACTTGACGGAGCGTTCGTCTTGGTTGAGCACACTCGCGGTGAATCCCACCCCTCTTCGCCCCGAAGTCCATGTTGGGCCGGTTCCGGTGGCATCCGGACCTGGCCGCCTGCCGTTTCTGCTGGCCTTTCTGGCCATTTTTGTATCACCGCCCCTGCAAGCTTCCACCTTCGAACGGGAGGTGCTGCCTTTCCTGGCGCGGCACTGCCTGCAGTGCCACAACGCCAATCTCAGAACCGCCGAAATCGATCTGAGTGAATTCGACCCCCGACTGCCGGTCCGAGACAGGCAGGAGTTGTGGCAGGCCGTGCTGAGGGAGCTTCGCGCCGGCCGCATGCCCCCGCCGGGCAGTCCACGTCCGACCGTGGATCAATTGAGGACCATAGGCGAGTGGATCGAGGCGAGACTCGAGGAAGAGGCTGCCGGCGTGTCACCCAGCCCGGGACGGGTCACGGCCAGGCGGCTCAATCGAAGTGAATACGACAATACCGTTCGCGACTGGTTGGGCCTGGATCTTCACTTGTCGGAGAACTTTCCGCTGGATGATTCCGGTTACGGATTCGACAACATCGGGGATGTGCTCTCGCTCTCTCCGCTGTTAATGGAAAAATACCTGGCGGCTGCCGAAGAGATCGCCGGCCGAGCTGTGGTGGTTCGGCGAAAAACAAGGCCCATGCTGGCCCGTTACCTGGCCTCCCGAAGCCGGCAGCCCCCCTCTGTTCCGGAAGGCGTCCACACCGTACCCTACTCGCCCGAGGGCGAGCTTCGCGCCCGGCATTCCTTTCCCTCCCCGGGAGAGTACGAACTGAGGGTCAGACTGGTGGACAGAAGGAGAATGCCGCCGGCCGAAGAGGGACAGTGGGCGCCGGCCGAGCTGCCTTCAGCCACCCTGTCGGTCCTGCTTGACGACAGCACCCTTCAGACCTTTCACGTCGAGACAGACGCATACCACAGGGGCACCTTCGACATTCGCATCCGGGTCGAATCGGGTGTGCATCGGCTGGACGCGTTGCCCCGGTTGGATTCCGAGTCGCTGGGTACGATTTTCAACCAGGCGGTCTGGGAGGACAGAGTGGAGGATCCCCCGGAACGCCTGGTCTATGCCGATTCCATGGAAATCCTGGGTCCATTCAATGTGAAGCCAAAGCCCCTGACCGACAGCCATCGCCGGGTCCTGATCTGCGGTCACCAGCCCGAGAAACACCTGGAGGAATGCACCGATTCGATTCTGCGGAACCTGACGTTGCGAGCCTACCGCCGGCCTGCAACCGAGCAGGAGATCAACCGGTTGCGCGGCCTGGTAGCCTCGGCTCAAGGTGACGGTGAGCCCTTGGAACGAGGAATCCAGCTGGCTCTTCAAGCCGTCCTGGCCTCGCCCCATTTCCTCTTTCGACCTGAATTCGATCCGGAGGCCGGCCCCGCCGGTTCCCATTACCCCGTAGGACCCTACGAACTCGCCTCTCGTCTCTCCTACTTCCTCTGGAGCAGCCTGCCCGACGACGAACTCTTCGCTTTGGCCCGGGAAGCCAAAATTCACGATCCTCGGGTTATGAGGCAACAGGTGGGGCGGATGCTCAAGGATCCCAAGTCCGAGGCCCTGGTGGAAAATTTTGCCGGGCAGTGGCTGCAACTAAGGAATCTGGAGAGCGCCCAACCCGACCCCGACCGGTTTCCCGACTTTGACGAACCATTGCGGGAGGCCATGCGTCGCGAAACGGAGCTCTTTTTCCGATGGATCCTGGAAAAGGACCGCAGCCTGATCGATTTTCTGGACGCCAACTACACCTTCCTCAACCAGCGTCTGGCCCGTCACTACGGGCATCCAGGAATCGAAGGCCCGCTGTTCCGGAGGATTGAGATTGCCGGTGATCAGCGAGGAGGACTGATGACACATGCCAGCATCCTGACTGTGTCGTCCTATCCGACCCGAACCTCCCCGGTATTGCGGGGCAAGTGGATCCTGGAAACCCTCCTTGGCGCCCCACCTCCGCCACCACCGGTCATGGAGACACTCGAGGAAGAACCGGAGAGTGGCTCGATGACCCTGAGGCAACGCCTGGAGAAACACCGGAGCCAACCTGCCTGCGCCGCCTGCCACCAGAAGATGGACGCCCTGGGTTTCGGGTTGGAAAACTACGACGCTATCGGAGCCTGGCGGACGAAAGACGGCGGGGTCCCGGTCGACGCCGCCGGAGAGTTGCCGGGCGGACGCTCGTTTCAGGGACCGAAGGGTCTCAAGGCGCTGCTGGCCCAAACGGAGCGCGACGCATTCGTTCGCTGCCTGACCGAAAAAATGTTAACCTACGCCCTGGGAAGAGGCCTGGAATCCTACGACAAGGCCGCCGTTGACCGGATCTGCCGGGAATTGGAAAACAACGGCTTCAGGTTCAGCCAACTGGTCCAATCCATTGTCGAGAGCCTGCCGTTCCAAATGAGGGCCACCAACGGAGGAGGATCATGACGCCACGACATCTTCCACGGCGAACCTTTCTGCGTGGGATGGGAGTAGCCATCGGCCTCCCCTGGCTGGATGCCATGGTTCCCGCCTTTGCCGCCAAGGCCCCGACCTCGGCGGACTCACCGACCCGACTGGCCTTTGTCTACGTTCCCAATGGAATCATCATGTCCGACTGGACGCCGGCCGCAGTGGGCTCAGACTTCGAGCTGCCGTCCATCCTGCAGCCCCTGGAGGACTACCGCAACGACTGCCTCTGGCTCAGCGGACTGACCCACAACAACGGCCGTGCTCTCGGCGACGGTCCCGGCGACCACGCCCGGGCCGCGGCTTCCTACCTCACCGGAGTCCATCCCAAGAAGACCCAGGGAGTGGATATCCGGAATGGCATCTCGGTGGACCAGATTGCGGCTCAGGCCGTCGGCGGCCGGACCCGCTTTGCCTCCCTGGAGCTGGGAACCGAACACACCCGCCTGGTCGGCAATTGCGACTCCGGTTACAGCTGCGCCTACAACAACAGCATTTCCTGGCGCAGCCCCACCAGTCCCATGCCGCCCGAGGTCAATCCAAGCTCGATCTTCAATCGCCTCTTCGGCGCCCCTCGGGATGCGAACGAATCCAGCCAAACCCGCGCCAAGGACCGGACCAGCATTCTGGACCTGGTCCAGGACGAGGCGCGCAGTCTTTTCAATCGCCTGGGTCCGGTGGACCGCCGCAAGCTGGACGAATACCTGTTTGCGGTCCGCGACATCGAAAAACGAATCGAGTCGCTCCAGAGCGAGCCGGCCGAACCGGCGCCGGACATGGACATACCCGAGGGCATCCCCATCGAATTTGTCGAGCACCTGCGACTGCTGTACGATCTTCAGACGGTGGCCTTCCAGACGAACCTGACCCGTGTTACAACTCTGATGGTGGGGCGGGAGGGCAGCAACCGAACCTACCGGGAGATCGGCGTGGCCGGAGCGCACCACGGACTCACTCACCACCAGGGAGATCAGGCCAAGATCGAGCAGATCACCAGGATCAACCGCTACCACGTGGAGCAGTTCGCCTATTGGCTGGGAAAACTGAAGTCGATTTCCGACGGCGACGGCAGTTTGCTTGACAACCTCATGGTTGTCTACGGTAGCGGTCTCAGCGACGGCAACGAACACCTGCACCACGACCTGCCGGTGATGGTCGCCGGACGTGGTTCCGGGAGCCTCCACCCCGGCCGCCATGTCCGCTACCCCGACGAGACACCGTTGACCAATCTTTACATGACCCTGCTGAGCCACATGGGCGTCCATCCCGAGTCGATCGGCGACAGCAACGGCCAACTACAGCTTCTGTCGGAGATTTGATCCTGGTCTGCCGGTGGCATATTCCGCACGCAACAGAATTAGAGCCCTGATCAGGAGCGCCGGCGTTGTCACGCTCCTGGCCATCAGCGCGCCAATGTACGCCGAAACCCTCTTTAACGGCCGTCCTTCCCTGATTCTGGAGGGCCAGGCCGCCCGGTTGGTGGTGGATCTCGGTGGAGGTTCATTGGTGGACTTCCGCTTGAGCGGGCACTCCGTCAACCCTCTCCAGTGGGACCCGGGGGAATCGGTGGTCTTGAAACCCTTGGGCCATTTCCTCTGCCTGGATCGCTGGGGCGCGCCCTCGGAAGCCGAAGAAAGCAACGGGATGTTCTTTCACGGGGAGGCTACCCGGGTCGAGTGGACGGTTCACGAGGGACCGGCTCGCAAGGGTGATGCCGTGGAAGCGAAAATGTCGGCCCTGCTTCCCATGGCCGGACTTGAGGTCTTGCGGACCGTTCGCCTGTCCGACTCCTCGGCGAGCTGCATCGTCTCCGAAAGCGTTACCAACAGAAACAAGCTGGGGCGTATCTACAATATGGTCCAGCACCCCACCATCGGCCCCCCGTTCCTGGACGAGGGCACCCTGGTCGACAGCAACGCGCGCAAGGGCTTCATGCAGACCAGCCCCCTACCCAACCCGGAGGAGCCGGCAGTGTATTGGCCCCAGGCGCTCAAACAGGGTCAACCGCTGTCGCTGCGCAGACTGGCGGACGACTCGGACCCCAACGTGGTCTCTTTTGTCTTTGACGTAGACCTTGGCTGGATCACCGCCAGCAGTCCCTCGCAAGGGTTGCTGATCGGGTACCTGTGGAGCACTGCGGAGTACCCCTGGCTCAACATCTGGCGCCACTCGGAAAACGGCAAGCCGCAGGCGCGGGGACTGGAGTTCGGAACCAGCGGACTGCACCACCCCTTCCCGGTCCTGGTCGAGAAGGGCAGAATCTTCGGCCGACCGCTCTATGTTCACCTGGACGCCGGTCAGACCACGGTGCGGTCTTATCTGGCCTTCCTGTTCAAGATCCCCGAAGATTACCGGGGGGTGGCCGGCCTGACCTATCGGAGCGGCCGCCTGGTCATCCGGGAACTGGGAGGAAGCAGTGACCGGGACCTGAGCATGACCACCGGAGCCTTCCCTTAAACAAACGACAAACGACAAAAGAAAAAGACTTATCCACGAAGGGGCACAAAGAACGACGAAGGGCCACCAAGGCGCTGGAGAAGGCTCAAGAGGGATGGGGCGAAGGTCGGCAAGGGGATCAAGGAAGGACACAAGGGACAAAGAGGATTTGTCCGCGAAGAAGCAACAAGGACTGCGGCGGAGCCAGTGGGGGGCGCTTCCGATCCCATCGTGATTTACAGGGATGATTAACATCGATGCACAGGATTCACAGGATTCTTCAGGAAACGGCCAGCTTCTAATGCCGGGAATCCGCAAATCCGCACCGGATCATCGCCCGAGTTGGCTTCTGGTGCAGGAAGCTCTCGTCCTGTTAATCCTGTTAATCCTGTGCATTGATGTTCAATAGGTAGAAATCCATGCTAACCGAACAGGGTCCTTGTTCCCGACCGGCTGTGAAGATTCGTTGTTTCACTCTCGTATGATCCGCACGGCAGGGCGGGGGCTCGGCTTGCCTGAAACAAACCCCTTGCGCCGGGTGGCTGGAGACCGGCTCAAGGTCAAGCATGGGTAGTTGGTTTATTCACATGGATGCACAGGATGCACAGGATTTTTTCCGGAGACGGCTGGCTTGCAGTCCTGGACATCCGCAAATCCACACTCGATCATTGAGCGAGTCTGCTTCCCGCGCGACGGCCTCTCGTCCTGTTAATCCTGTTTATCCTGTGCATCGATGTTCAATTTATAGTCTTTCTCGTTTGATCTTCCCCAAGGCGGGCCTTGGCTATGCCCAATGCCCCGATTCCCAGTCAGCGTTTCGTGCAGCGGCCTCTGGTCCTATTAATCCTGTCCCTTTGGTTGCCGCTCGCTTTCCCTGCGATGCCGCAGCCCACCCTCCTGCCAGCGGGAATCGCATGGGCTCGGCCGAAGCAGAGCCATGGCGCCGTTGCCGTTCGATCCGGGTCGAGAAAATGGGTGAGGCTATACCAGGATTTGTGCGGGCGGGACGCCCGCGCTCCCGGGGGGGTCTTCTTCCCATGCCGCCGGGATCATGAACGAACCCTGGAAAACGAAAATCACCGAGAGCACCCGGAATTCCTTCGGGAAAGCTCATCCGTTGCGGGTCTGCCTGCTGCTGGCGCTTGGCCTGGCTGCTCTCTCCATGCAGCCAAGCCGGGCCGAACCGCCCAAAGACAACCCCGAGGACATCCCTCCCCTGGAGTTGTTCTTTCAGGCCGGAGCCGCCAAGGAGGCCGACGCCAAACCTGCACTGGAGGCCATCAGCCGTTCCTGGCGAGACTCCTATACGGCCATGCTGGTCGAGCTCAGCGGTCCGACCTACCCTGAAATCAAGAGTCGGCTCTTTCGCTTCCTCAGCAAGCAGACCCGCCAATTCTTCGGGCAGGACCACCAGCGCTGGTTGAGGTGGGTCTGGAAGCAGCCCTACGATCCCCACCCTGCATACCTCATCTTCAAGCGCTCCTTCTACAAGATCATCGATCCGCGAATGGTCAAGTTCTTCCCGCCGGGCGCCCGCTCCCTGGTCCGGCTGGACGAGGTGCAATGGGGAGGGGTGAAGGTCAACGGCATCCCTCCTCTCGACCACCCCGAGAACATTCCGGCCAGTGAGGCCGACTACCTCAAGGACAACCACGTCGTCTTCGGTCTATCGGTGGAGGGCAGTGCTCGAGCCTATCCCAAGCGGATTCTGGCATGGCACGAGATGGCGCTGGACAGAGTGGGAGGGACCGATATTACCCTGGTCTACTGCACCCTCTGCGGTACCGCCATCCCCTACAAGAGCGTCGTCGGGGGGCGGCACCGGACCTTCGGCACCAGCGGACTGATCTATCGGGCCAACAAGCTGATGTTCGATCACGAGTCCAACAGTCTGTGGTCTACCCTGCTGGGAACACCGGTGATCGGTAAATTGGCGGGCTCCGGCCTCAAGCTGGAGTCACTTCCCATCGTGACCACCCGCTGGGGGGAATGGAGGAAGAAACACCCCGACACCACCGTCCTGTCTCTGGACACGGGGCATGAGCGTGACTACCGCGAGGGCCAGGCCTACAAGCGGTACTTTGCGACCGATTCGCTGATGTTCCAGGTGGCCGAGAGGGACAAGCGCCTGAGAAACAAGACCGAAGTCCTGGGCATTGTGCTCTCTCCCTACGCCCCCGACGGCAAGGAGCAGTCTCTGGCGGTCAGCTCGAGATTCCTGAAAAAGAATCCCGTGTTCCAGACCGAGCTGGCCGGCCACCGCCTGACCATCCTGACGACCCGAGCCGGCGCCAACCGTGTCTTCAAGACCGGGGAGCAAGGGTTCCAACGGCTGCTGCGGGATGACCGGGTGGTCGACGACAGCGGAAAAGCCTGGAAAATGACCGAAGACGGCCTGATTTCCGAGGAAAACCCCGACCGAGTGTTGCCTCGAGTCCCGGCCTTCCGCGCCTTTTGGTTCGGGTGGTTCGCTCAATATCCCGAGACCCGGCTGGTCAAGTAAGTTGCCCGGGGGGATGCGGGTCTCGCACTTCCAGGAGGTCCCAGGCTGCTCTCTGCCTGGCAATGGCCGCCGGATTGGGCCATTGAGCCGGCGAAGTGATTCGTCCCGGCACTCCCGCTCGCCACACGGCCCGAGGCCGAAGGCGCTGTCGGACTCGGCGCAGCTGGGATTGGCAATCCTCCAATTCGCTGTCGACCCTGTCCAGCGAGAGCACCGTCACGTCCGCCTCCCTCCCGACTCCCAGGCTTCCGATGCGGTCGGCCCAGCCTATGGCCCTGGCCGGTTCAACGGTGGTTCGCCGAATGACTTCCGTCAGCGGCAGACCCAGGTGGAGCAGCTTGGTCATGACCGTCGGCAAGTCGTAGGCAGGTCCTTCGCAGGTTCCGCTGTGAAGATCGCTGCTGATGGTGTCGGGCCAAAACCCCTGCTGAAAACTCAACTCGGCAACCGTCCAGTTGAACGATCCCTGCCCGAACCCCACGTCGAACAACACGCCCCTTTCCCGGGCTGCTCGGACCGAGGGATCCAACCGCCCGTCAGAACGGATGATGGTGCTGCGAAATCCATGGTAGGTGTGGGTATAAATGTCGCCCGCGGCCATTTTGCCCGGACAGTCTTCCAGACTCACCGTAGAGAGCGTGTGGTGGACCATCAGGGGAAGCCGGACCGCACGAGCCGCGGCCAGGGCCCGGCGATAGGCTTCGGCCTCGTTGCGTCCCTCATCGGCCAGTGAGGCCGAAAGACGAACCTTGACTCCCGCAATCAGGTCGCGATTGGCATTCACGCAGTCGATGCAGCCCTCCAGGTCGGCCAAGTCCAGCAAATCCAACTCGCCGGGCGTAGCCTTGTCGCCGCCCAGCCTGGCGAAGGCCAGCCCCGCGCAAGAGATGTTGAGAAGGGCCAGCAGGCGGGTTCGGTTGGGCCGGAAGGCATAGGTTCGAAAGCCTTCGAAAGTGCTGCAGCCGGCGCTCCCGGTATCGACCGCCGTGGTCACCCCTCGCCCCTGGCAGTAGTGGTCCACGTTGATGCCCAGAGGGGTGACGTGCTCATAGCCGTGCATGTGCAGATCGATCAGGCCGGGAACCACCAGCAATCCCCTGGCGTCGAATCGCTGGTCGGAAGTTTCCTCGCGGGCCGACCGCGTCAACCGCGAAATGCGGCCCTCCCGGATACACAGGTCCAGCTGAGCGTCCACTCGATTGGCCGGGTCCATCACCCGGCCTCCCGCGATGATCCAGTCGTGATGCGCCATGCGATCTTCCTGGGGGAAAGCCTGAGAACTTTCCTGGAAAAGGTGTTTTCCCGGGCTGGAATTAACAGTAAGATGCGACCGGGTTCAGGGGATTCCGGGCTCCCCTGGCCACGCAACCGGCAATGAGAACATCCCGGCTCGCATTGCTCACCGATTCGGCGGCGACATGAAGAAAGCGATCGATCTCGAGGAGGCCATCCAACACCTCGACCGGCAGGGATACGTGGTGCTCGAAGGAGTCCTGGACAGGAAGCGGCTGCAACGGATTCGAGGGGAAGTCGATCGGCTCTTCGAGCAGGAACGGCAGCGGCCCTTCGACCCGGGCGACGGCCCCGCGGGGCCCGACGATGCCGCCATCGAAGCCTTTATCTCGGAGGGCTACACCGCCTCGCCGGCCGAAGTGGCACGAATCATGAAGCGGGTCCGACACACCCGCGCTCTCAACCGGAACACCTCCTGGCCGGTGCCCCCCAACCAGGTCATGAAGCTGTTCTTTCATCTCCCGCTGCTCTTCGATCAGGATCGGTCTCAACGCATCATGAACCTGCCGGCCAAGTCGGATGGGGCCCTGCACCTGGTTGAAGAACCCCATATCTTGAAATTGGTCCGGGGGGTTCTGGGCGAGGACTGCGTCCTCTCCGACCTGAGCGCCACCAGCATCGGCGCCCATGCCACCGAGGGAGGCGCCTGGCACGTGGATGTGCCCTTGGGGCAACTGTCGGAGCCCCTGCCCGATTTCCCCTTGACGGTGCAGAACGCCTGGATGCTGGACGATTTCACGGCCGAAAACGGCGCCACTCGGGTTGTGCCCCGGAGCCACAAGCTGAGGAAGAAGCCCGCCTGGTCTCCCGAGCAGGAGCAGGAAGAGGTGGTCCTGACCGCTCCCGCCGGGTCGGTGGCCGTCTGGCTGTCGAACACCTGGCACCGTTCGGGCCCCAATACCACCGACCGCCCCCGCCGGGCTTTGCTCGGCTACTATTCCCGATCCTGGGTCAAGCCCTTCAGCGACTACCGCACCTGCTTTTCCGAAGGGAAACTGGCGGGTCTCTCCCCTACCCTGCGATACCTGCTGGGCTTCTCCGCCAACGGGATCGTGCGGGGATGACCGGGTCGAGCCCGCGTTCCTCAACTCCGGCTTTGGGCCGGCTCCATTGAGAAAACCCGGTCGTAGGATTCCAGGGCCACTCCACCGAGTCTCTCCGCCATACCCCGGAAGGCCTGCCTGCGAAGACTCCAGCGATCATCCCGCGGCACCTGCTCCAGCCAATCGCACAGATGGATTCGACACAGGTCGTCAAAGTCCTCCTTGGAGAGTTCGATCTCCTGCTGCTGGAAACGATCCTTCACAATGTAGGGCGCCTGTCCCCGCTTGACGCTCTCGTCCAGGGAATCCCGCAACAGGCAACAGTTGAGATAGGCGAGTCTCTCCGCCCGCTCTCCAATGAGGTCCCGCACCTCGCCCCGGCGTTCCAGCGGCAAGGTGAACCCCTGGAACAGCTCGGTGCCGTAGATCGAATGAAACATGCCGACATCGCACAGTTCCTGGCTGCAACCCCAGGACTTCAGGTCGCGGTAGACCCCGCAGGCATGGGCCAGGTAGGTGTTTGCGGAATGGCCGATATCCGCGGCTCCCAGTTCCTTGAAAAAGTCGGCAAACCTCCGCATCCTCTCACTCATGGAAACCCTCCTCGGATCGTTGGGATAAAGCGCGCCACCAAGATTGGAACCAGCTTACTTTACACCAGAGTGACCGTCCCGCCTTAGGTCCTGTCTGAAACCAACGAAAAAAAGAGTGATCCACCAAGGGCCACCAGGCGGGACGACTCTACCGCATCGGCAGGGCAACCCGGCGCGCCCCCCCTTCAGGGACACGGGTGAGGGAGGAGCTCCCCCGGGAGCGCGGGCGTCCCGCCCGCCCCAGTCCGGGCGCAGCCCGGCTCCACTCCCGCGCCCCGATCGAGCGGAAACGCCGCATCAATTCTCCTTCCACCCGGCCGGCCTCGCAAGAATCTCGCTGGCGCGCTCCGCTGGCTGCGCACCGGGTGGCGGGAAACCGGTTCAAAGTCAAGCAACGACACTACGTTCTTGAAATAGGACGCGCCCACAAAGTAGCATCGGTCCCATGGCTGACGATCCACGCAATCCCTATCGACTGCACCCCGATTCCGTTCTGAAGCCTCCCAAACGCTTTTTTTCCATTCTCAGCCACATCGGTCCCGGACTGATCCTGACCAGCACTATCGTGGGATCGGGCGAACTGATCGCAACCACCGTTCTGGGGGCCGAGCAGGGGTATACGCTGCTCTGGCTGATCCTGGTGAGCTGCATCGTCAAGATCGTGGTCCAGAATGAGTTGGGACGTTACGCCATTGGGACGGGCGAGACCACCCTGGAAGCCTTCGACAAGCTTCCCGGACCTCGATGGCGGGTTTCCTGGGTGGTTTGGCTGTGGTTCCTGGTCGTGCTGCTGGGACTCTTCTCCATCGGAGGCATGCTGGGAGGCATCTCGGAGGTTCTCAACACCCTGCTTCCCGGAGTCTCCTTCAACGCCTGGTTGTTGATCCTCAATCTCTTCACGGTCGGATTGCTGGTCGTCGGCCGCTACTCGCTGATAGAGCGGGTGGCGATAGCCATGGTAGTGACTTTTACCGCACTGACCGTCGGCTGCGCCTATCTGCTTTCCCAAGACCCGCAATACTTCTCCTGGGCCAGAGTTCTGGACGGCCTCTCCTTTCACCCTCCGCGGGGCGGCCTGAGCACGGCGGTCACCGTCTTCGGCGCCACCGGAGTGGGAGCCATCGAATTGATCGCCTATCCCTACTGGTGCATCGAGAAGGGCTATGCACGGTTCACCGGTATTCGGGAAAGGACCGAAGCCTGGAGAACCAGGGCCGAGGGCTGGATCAAGGTGATGGGAACCGACGTCCTCAGCGCCTGCGTGATCTACACCTTTGCCACGATAGCCTTCTATTTCCTGGGAGCGGGTGTCCTTTCGGGAATGGGCCTGGTGCCCGAGGGTCTCGACATGGTCAGAACCCTATCCCACATGTTCACCCAGACCCTGGGAAACTGGTCCTTCTATCTTTTCCTGATCGGCTCCATGGCTGTCCTCTATTCGACCGTCTTCTCCGGAATCGCCGCCCTGAGCCGCATGCTGGCCGACTTTGCAGGCATGCTCGGCCTCTACCCCAAAGACGACTATGCCGCCAGGCTAAGGGCCATTCGGCTCCTGGTGGTGGGACTGCCGTTGATTCCCACGCTGCTGTTCCTGTACCTCCAGGAGCCGGTTGTCATGATCAAGGTCAGCGGAATCAGCCAGGCCCTGCTGCTGCCCGGAATCGGCTTTGCCATGCTCTACCTCGGCAAGACCTATCTGCCGCGCGAGATCGCACCCAAGAACTGGATCACCGCGGCCCTCTGGGGAACCACCCTGATCATGGCCCTCCTGATGGGCTATTCGGTGGTCCTGGCCTTTCTCCGCTGGTAGCGGCCTGTCTGAGAGCATTCACCCGCATTTCTCACGGGGACAGGACTCGCGAGCCAAGGCAAGTTCGTCTGAACTCTCCTTCAGCCCGAGCCGATCGCTGGGCATCATTCCTGACAGGCTCGAGGAAAGAATTGGCGCTCAGAGATGATCGATCTCCCGGGTGGAGGGGCCCCCGATTTCAGCGGAAGTGACGATTCATCGCCACATCTGGATTGCTCATTCCGATCGTGTATTATGGAACGCGAATATTATGAGCAGGCATCCTAAATCCATTCCTGTTTTGAGAACGAAGCTGAGGAACAGGCTTTCTGGGAGGCCAGCGACGATTTCCTCGGTCCTCTCTTTCACACCTATTTCGAAAAATTGGGCCTGCCCAACTTGATGGCTAAGAAAAATTTCTACGAACTGGCCGCGCACGTTCCCGAAGTTGAGATCGACCCCGAGATTTCTGAAAAGCTGGACGTCATCGCGCAAGTGGCACAGAGCGCGGAGGCCGCCCAGGAGAATTAAGGAGGCAAACCATGAAGATCCTTGTTTCAGGTTCCGGCGGGCTGGTCGGCTCCGCTCTGTTGCCGGTGTTGAGATCGGCCGGGCACGAAGTCATCAGGCTGGTGCGACGCCCGTCGGCCTCGCTCGGGCCGGACGATGCTACGGTTCAATGGAACCCTGAAACCGGGGAACTGGACGGGAGTCGGCTAGAGGGGATTGAGGCGGTGGTGCACCTGGCGGGCGAGAACATCGCCGCCCGGCGCTGGACACCCGCGCAGAAAGCCAGGATCCGCGACAGCCGTGTCCAGGGAACGGCCCTCCTGAGCGAGCGGCTGGCCAGCCTCGCCCTGCCTCCGGCCACGCTGGTGGCGGCCTCGGCCATCGGCTTTTACGGAGATCGCGGAGACAAACTGCTCCACGAAGACAGCTCTTCCGGCAACGACTTTCTGTCGGAGGTCTGCCGTCAATGGGAAGCGGCCTCTCTCCCCGCGGCGGAAAAAGGCGTCCGGGTCGTCCATGTGCGGCTCGGCATCGTCCTGTCTCCCCGGGGCGGCGCCCTGGCCAAGATGTTGCTGCCCTTCAAGCTGGGGGCCGGGGGCAAGATCGGCAGCGGTCAACAGCACATGAGCTGGATCGCTTTGGATGATGCGGTAGGGGCCCTTTGCCACGCTCTGACGGACTCGAACCTCAGCGGCCCCGTCAACGCGGTCGCCCCCAACTCCGCCACCAACCTGGAATTCACCAAGACCCTGGGAAAGGTGCTGTCCCGTCCGACCCTGTTCCCCATGCCTGGTTTTGCGGCTCGCATCGCCTTTGGAGAGATGGCCGAGGCCTTGCTGCTGGGCAGCACCCGGGTGGAACCCCGGCGGCTGGCCGATTCCGGCTACGCCTTCCAATACCCCACCCTGGAAGCCGCCCTGCGCCATCTCCTGAACAAGCCCGCTCGCGGCGGCTGAGGCAAATCCAGCCTCAGGAATCCTGTCGTTTTTTCCATTCCCGGATCCCGTCGCAGAGCGCCTTCAGCGACCGGCTCAGCAGCTCGTGTTGCAGGGCGAAGGTCAATACCAGGTGGGCGGGGGCCATGTCGTAGAAGTAGCCGGGGTGCACCAGGACCCCCGCCTCCCGGAGGAGATCGATACAGAGGGCCTCCTCGTCGACCTCCGCCCCTCCCACCTTGAGAGTGAGATAGAACCCACCCCGCGGCGGGCTGAAGCACACGCCCGGACATTGGGAAAGCACCCCGCCACTGATGCGGCGGCAGCTCAGAAGCCAGGGCAGGCAGGCAGATGCAAAGGCTTCCCGGTTCTCCATTATGCCGCGGACCATGTGCTGGGCGAGGTCGTTGACCGGCAGGAAAGTATCCGAAATGAGCTCCATCACTTCCAGGGATCTTCGAACCCGGGCCGGCCTGCCGCTCAGCAATATCCAGCCCAGCTTCAGTCCGGGCAGACCCACCATCTTGGAAAATCCATTGAGGGTGAAAACCAGCGGCGCGGCGGTGGAGGCAGCCCGCGGCAGGGCTTCCAGGTCGTAGAGAAACTCGCTGAAGACTTCGTCGGCAAGGACCGGCAAGTCATGCCTGCAGGCGATGGCCGCCAGACCTTGGAGGGACTGGACGCCCGCTACCATTCCGGTGGGATTGTGGGGTGAGATCACTACCAGGGCACGGGTTCGGGTACTGACCTGGGACTCCAGATGCTCGAGATCGATCTCCCATCCCCGAGATTCCCGCAGCCGGTAATACCTCAACCGGAGTCCCGCCAACTCGGCAATCGACTCGAACAGAGGGTAGGACGGACGGGGGCAGAGGATCTCTTCTCCCGGACTGGCCAGCAGTTTGAAGCAGTAGAAGTAGGAAAGGCTGGTCCCGGGCGTGATGAGGACCTGCTCGGCCGAGGCTGGGATGCCGGCCGTCCGATAGTAGTCGGCAATGGCCTCGCGGGCGGATGGCAGTCCCAACGGATCGGGACGATAGATTTGTGCCCGTTGGGCCGCCTCCGCCAGGATGGCCTGCAGCCGCTCTTGAGGAAAGACCCACCCCTGTTGGGCCAGGTTGGTGGATATCAGATCAAGGACGGGTCTTCCGGAGGCGGCGGCTTTCTCATACTCCGTGTAGAGGCGATTGCGTTTTGCCGCCAAACGGTCGGCCAGCTTGGAGAACCGCATGCCGTCACTGTGGGTTCAACTCCTTGAGCTTGGCAACCACGTCCTCGGCGGCCGTGGAAGCACTGACCTGACGATCCACGTAAAGGATCTTCCCGTCCTTTCCGATGTAGAAAGTCCATCGTTCCGGCAGGCTTCGGTTCTCGTGGACAACGCCGTAAGCACGGGCGGTCGCTTTGCCCGGATCGCTCAATATGGGATAGTCCGCTTTCAGAGATTCGGCAAACCGGCGGTTGTCATCAGCGGTGTCACAGCTTGCGGTAAAGTAGGCAACGTTCAAGGCTCGCAAGGCTTGGCCATTCTCACGGAACGACCGGCACTCGGCCGTTCACCCACCGGTGAAGGCCTTGGGATACCAGGCCAGCACCACCACCTGCTTGCCCTTGAACTGCTTCAGGCTGTAGGTCTTCCCGTCCGAACCCGGAAGCGAGAAATCGGGCGCCATGTCTCCGGGCTTCAGGTCGGCTGCCAGGGACTGGCCCCAGGCAAGCACCAACACGAATGCCAGCACCATGGAGATCTTCATCAACATTGGAGTCTCTCCTTTTCTTGAGTTGTTTTAGACAAGTCCCGCCCCCGCCCTGCCGTGCGGATCATTCGAGAGTGAAACAATCAGAAATCGACAATCCTTTCGCGAACTTGGTATCCCGTCACGGTTAACCTCAGCGCCTTAGTGTCCCTTCGTCGTTCTTCGGTAGAGTCGAGGGGAGGCGCGCCGGCCTTAGATCGAGGGAGTCGCTGTTGCCGGCGGCTTTCGCCACTCGCCGGTGCCTCAATCTCGTTCCTCGCTGCGTTTCCTCGCCCCCGCTCGTCAAACCGGACGTGCGGTTTTCCCGCATCCGGCTTTCAGTCAAGATCATGCCTTCGCCCTCGGAAGGCTCTGTGGCTTCGACCCCAGGCAAGTGAGTCCATAGGTTTTCCATAGTCTCTCGTCCGAGAAGCGCACACTCCCCCCGGTCCTCACCTTGTGCTTCCGACAGAGCCACTGACGCAGCCGCCCGCCCGCGTGGCGGTCGATCGCTCGGTAGGCCGGGCTCACCTGCCCCAGAACGAAGTAGTTCGCCCACCCGGTCATCGCCCGGTTCAGGTGTTCTACCATCTGTCCTCGAAGCAGCGTCCCGTTCCTCGGCGCCGTCCACTCGCTGATCTTGCGGCAGATGCTCTGGACGCTCGCCTGGCTGGGTCGTGTGCCGATGTAGGCTCCTTTCCCTTTGGGGCGATAGTTGCGTCCGATGCGATATCCCAGAAACCCCATCGGTTCCTCCGGACACCGCAAGCATCGGGTCTTCCGCTCGTTGACCGGTAGCTTCAGCTCCTCCATGATCCGCTTGACCGCCGTCAGCATCTCTGCCGCCGGTGCCCTGCCGAGTACACGGAAGTCATCCGCATAGTTGACGATCTCCGCACAGAAGCGCCGGGCATATCCCAGCACCTTCCAGCCCAAAACGAAGCGCCGCATGTAGAGATTGCTGAGCAACGGTGAGATCGGGGCTCCTTGCGGTGTCCCCTTCCGCTCCCGGCGCCCTCGGTTCCGGCGGCGTCTGCCACCCTTCCCGTCGTCCTCCTCCACCGGCATCTCCAGCCATGCCTTGATGAGCTTGAGCATCCTCCCGTCACTCACGCGCCGGGCAATGCTTCGAATCAGCTCCGCATGCGGAATCTCGCCGAAGTAGTTGGACAGGTCGCCGTCAACCACCTCCTGGTAACCCCTTTGCAGGAGTTCATGCACGCGTTTGACCGCGTCGTTGGCACTCCGCCCCCGCCGATAGCCATATTGCTCCGGTTGCAGGTCCGCTTCGAAGATCGGCTCCAACACCAGCAAAGCCGCCGTCTGCGCTACCCGGTCCCGTATGCAGGGTATGCCCAAAGGCCGGAACTTGCCGGGCTGTTTCTTCGGGATCAGCACCTGCCGCACCGGCTTCGGTACGTAGGTTCCTTCCCTCAGGTCCCGCGCCAGTTCCCCCAGCCAGCCCTCCACCCCATACGCCTCGATGTCCTTGAAGCCCTCCCCGTCCACCCCGGCCGACCCGCCGTTTCGGCGTACCTGTGCCCAGGCTTCCTTCAGAAAGTCCTCTCGCCACACCTTGTCCGACAGCGCATGAAACCGCCGCTTGGGGTCCTCCTTCGCTTTCGCATGTAGCATGGTCTGGAATTTCCGAACCCCCTCTGACCCTGTTAGACTCTTGTCAGTGGCCACGCCTTGCCTCCTTTCCATGCTGCTCTCAACTCAGGGTCCCTTCCCTCCACCGGCGTTACCCGGCTTCTCCGGTACTACCGACCCATCCGCCACCCTGACGGCCCGGCCTGCCCCTCGCGGGGTCCCGGTTGATGTGTGCCGCATCTCCCCCAGGGCTTCCCGTGTTGCTGCCTTCTTCCCCTTCCATGCGTGCCAGCGTCACTACCCCGACGGAAGCGGATCGGTGCCCGCGTCGCTCTCTTCCCCATCCGCCAACGGCCTTCCCCTAAAGACAGGAGGGTCGGCTTCCGTATTGTCCGTTTCGAGGCCTGCTCGACGTTCACTCGCGTTCCGGCCCGCATGCTCGCTGAGCCGCCCTTGGCGGCCCTTGACCCCAGAGTGCTTCAGACCATTTCGTTACCTCCATGATCCGCCCTGGCTGCTACCAACCGGAGCGACAGTTGTTGGGCGGGGTTCGCACCCGCCAGAAGAAGGCGCCTTTCCACGGCGCACTGCCCCTTCGTGGATAAGTCTTTTGTCTTTTGTCTTTTGTCGGTTGTTTCAGGCAAGCCCACCGCTGACCGGATTCCCCGACGCCACCCACTCCTTGTAGCCTCCCGCCATGGAGAACACGTTTCGGTAACCCATTCGCTGCAAGGCGTCGGCGGACAGCGCCGACCGGTACCCCCCGCCGCAATAGAGAACAATCTCGGCGTCAGGGTCGGGCACCAGCGCCTCGATATCCCTTTCGATGATTCCCTTCCCCAGGTGGACGGCGCCCTCCGCATGCCCGCGAGACCATTCATGATCCTCGCGGATATCGACGAAGTGAAGGGACTGCCCCTTTTTCAGCTTTTCCCGCACCGCAGTTACCGAAACCTCTCGAATTCGGGACTTGGCATCGTCGACCACCCGCAAAAAAGCCGCTGAGTGCTGCATTCCCCTACTCCTCGATCCCGACCACCCCCGGTTGCCGGCAGTGGAAGCCTCCCTCAAAATCGGAACAGCGATCCGCCTTCATCGAAACTTATCGCGACACTACCTCCAACCCCGCTTCCACCGAAGCGGAAGCCGGGGCAAGGCGTTGGAAATCAAACAGCCCGGCATCCATCAGGTGCGAAGGGATCACATGCTTGAGAGCGGCCAGCATGGAGTCCCCGACTCTGGGATTCTCCGCCTGCAGCCGGGCGATCAACTCCTTGACCTCCTGACGCTTGAGATCCGGCTGAGAGCCGCAGAGGTCGCAGGGAATGATGGGATAGCCCATGTGGGAGGCGAAGCGGGCCAGATCGACCTCGCGGCAAAAGGTCAGCGGCCGGATGACGGTGTTGCGACCATCGTCGCTTCTCAAAACGGGAGGCATGGACTTCAACACCCCCCCATAAAACAGGTTCAGAAGCAGTGTCTCCAGAATGTCGTCGGCGTGATGACCCAGGGCGATCTTGTTGCACTCCATCTCGACGGCGGCATTGTAGAGGATGCCCCGACGCAGGCGTGAACAGAGCGAGCAGGCGGTGCCACCCTCCGGAATGTGAGACTGAACGATGGAATAGGTGTCCTTGGCCAGAATGCGGTACTCCTGTCCCAGGTGTTGTA
Source organism: Candidatus Versatilivorator sp. (assembly GCA_965207735.1). Taxonomy (GTDB): domain Bacteria; phylum Acidobacteriota; class Terriglobia; order Versatilivoradales; family Versatilivoraceae; genus Versatilivorator. The sequence continues at coordinate 1,409,420 of OZ242296.1, forward strand.
GATATTCGGGCAGCACCTCGGCGGGAAACCCCGGCTGCCTCTGGTCCAGATTGACGGCCACCATCGAGAAGGTGACCGGAGCCCGCTTCCGCAGGTCTCTCAGCAGCGTCAACAGGGCGTAGCTGTCCTTGCCTCCGCTCAGGCAGACCATGATCCGATCGCCCTCCGAGATCATGGAAAAGTCGGCGATCGCCTGCCCCACCTTTCTCAGAAGCCGCCGCCTCAGGCGTGGCAGATCCCCGCTGGAGGGTCTGCAAGCGGACGGCCCGGGCGCCGCGCCCGCCGTCCTCTGCTTGGGAAGCGTGTCATAGAGTCTCAACCGTTTCCTCCAAGCGCACGTAGTCCGCCTTTCGCTTTACCGGCTGGAACCCTTCGGACAGGATGGCCTCGCGCAAAATATCTTCCGTGGCCCGGTGGTGAGCGCCGGCCGGCGTGATCACGTTTTCCTCGATCATGATGCTGCCCATGTCGTTGGCTCCATGATGGAGTCCCTGCCTTCCCACCTCGACGCCCTGGGTCAGCCAGGATACCTGGATGTTGGGGATGTTGGGCAGGCAAATTCTGGCGAGTGCCAACCAGCGCAGATACTCTTCGCTCGTCTCTCGATCGGGGACCTTGCGACTGATCTTGGTGTTGTCGGGCTGCAGCGTCCAGGGGATGAAGGCCACAAAGCCGCCCGTCCGCCGCTGCAGCTCGTAGATGCGCTCCAGGTGCCGGATGCGGTGCTCCGGAGTTTCACCCATCCCGAACATCATGGTGGCCGTGCTGGGCAATCCCAGGCCGTGGGCGACCTCCATGACCTCCAGCCACTCGGCGGTGTTGCACTTGTTGGTGTTCTTTCTCCTGACCTCATCCACCAGAATCTCGGCCCCGCCTCCCGGAATCGAGTCAAGCCCCGCTGCCTTCAGCCTGAGCAGAACTTCCCGGGTGTCCATTGCGAAGATCCGGGTAAAGGCGTGGATCTCCGGCGGAGAGAAGCAGTGGAGGTGGATTCGGTACCGCCGCTTCAGCTCGCTCAGGAGCCGCTCGTACCATTCCAGCGGAAGGTCGGGGTGGAGCCCGCCCTGCATGAGAATGCCGCTGCCGCCAAGCTCCAGGGTCTCCTCGACTTTTTCAAAAATCTGCTGGTGGCTCAGGACATAACCTTCGCTGGAGCCGGGCGGCCGGTAAAAGGCGCAAAAGGTGCAGACGGCCGAACAGATATTGCTGTAGTTGATGTTGCGGTCCACCACGTAGGTGACCACGTCGTCGGGATGAAGGCGGCGCCGGATGCGGTCGGCCGTCTCCTGCAATCGGGCCAGTGGAGCCCCCCTGGCCAGAAGGCCGTATGCCTGCGGACTCAGGTGCTCCTCCTCGGCACGGGTGAGGCAATCCTGCACGTTCATGGCCGCAAATGGGTCCACTTCCGCAGTTACCGTCCTTCCAGAGTGGCCGTGAAACTCATTTCCCTGCCGTCACGCACCACTGAAATCTCTACCTCATCCCCCGGTCGATGCTCCTGCAGGAGGTAAGTCAGGTCGTATATGTTGGTGATCTTTTTCCCCGACCACCCCACGATGAGATCGCCGGACCGCAATCCGCACTTGGACGCCGGACTTCCCTCTCGTACACCGGTAAGCCGGACCCCCTCGACCTCCTCGCCGTAGTCGGGAATAATCCCCAGCGTCACCCTGAATCCGGTTCTGCCCGATTCCCGGGGCTCACCGGCCGTTTTCCGGAAGGCAGGCCGCTGCTCCATCGAACGGATGGACCTGGCAGTCTGAAAGATGAACTCCACGACGCGGGCGATCGAATCCGGCTCAATCTTATCATAGTCATCACTGGGCTTATGGTAGTCCCCGTGGACCCCGGTGAAGAAAAAGAGCACCGGAATATCGCGGCCGTAGAACGAGGAATGATCGCTGGGGCCGAACCCTCCCTCGCGATATTTGAGCTCCAGGTCCGCATCCTCGTTCAGTTGAGTCAGCAGGTCCCTCCAGCCCGGCGAGCTGCCCGTACCGCCGACGATCAATCGCGTGCCTTGCATGCGCCCGATCATGTCCATGTTGATCATGGCCACGGTCTTCTCCAGGGGCACCACCGGATGGTTGACGTAATGCCGAGAACCCAGCAGGCCCTGCTCTTCGCCGCTGAAGGCCAGAAAGAGGACGCCGCGGCCCGGTTGATCCTTCCGGGATGCCAGCGTCCCGGCCAGCTCCAGCAGTCCGGCCGTGCCCGAGGCATTGTCGTCGGCGCCGTTGTGGACCTCACTCCCGGGCTTGGCTGCCAGCGAACTCACCTCACCCATTCCGAGATGGTCGAAGTGAGCCCCGATTGCCAGGACCTCCTCGGCCAGGTCGCCTTTGCCTTTCAGAAACCCCACCACGTTCCGAGCTGAACGGGTCTCCTTGACCAGGTCCGCGCGGAATTTCAGGCGAACGCCCGGCATATCGGCGGCACTGCCCTTGCGGCTTCGGGCAGTCTCCTCCAGGTCATCCAGGTTCAAGCCGGCTTTGGCCAGGATCCGGCGGGCAGAGGGACGACTGATGGCCAGAGCGGCAATGCCCGAATCGGCGAAAGAGCGGTCGAATCTGAGCTTGGAGAGCGAACTCCCGGAAAAATCTTCCGAGTCGTTCACGAAGACAATGCCGGTGGCGCCCCGGTCCCGAGCCGTTTGGGCCTTATAGCGCAGGGCATGGTAGCGTCCGAATTGCCCGTGGGGATCGTCTCCCTCGGGGCCGTAGCGCAGGGCGAAGACGAATTTCCCCTTCACATCCCTATTCCGATAATCGTCGTACTGGAGCGACGGCGCGGAAATGCCGTATCCCACAAACTGTGCCGCGCCCTCGAACTGCCCGCTCAACGAGAAGGAAACCGGTGTGAAGTCGCTGCCCGGCTCCAGATCTCTCCCTCCACCCTCCTGGCTTGAGGAGCCACCCTTCCCCCAGGCCACCTCCAGGGTATTGGCGGAACCCAACCGCACCCCGGAGACGAAGGAGAATTCCTGAAAGTAGCTGCCTTCGTCACCCAACGGCAGCAGATTCCGCCGGGCGAACTGTTCCGCGATGTAGCGGGCCGCCTTCTCCGCCCCCGGGCTTCCGGCAAGCCGTCCTTCCAACTCGTCGGAGGCCAGATACCGGATGTGCGGCATCAGTCTTTCAGCCGAAACGGCCCCCGTGGCCGGTGCCGGAATGGTAGAACGGAAATGCCAATTGCCGATCGGCACCAGGGCGGCCGGCAGCAGTAGAGTGGCCCACAAGATCCAATTTTTTCGGTTCAATGCAATCCTCATCGTCAATATCGCGGATCAATCTCACCGCCTAAGACGGCAGCCTGGAAATGCTCTTGGACGACCCTGAATCCAGGTTCAGTGGGAGGACCCGGCCCCCGCGACGGGGAGAACAGACAGCATTTCCCAGCCTTTCTCCTCTCGAGGCACAAAATAGTAGGCCTGCACCTGGGGAAATCGCTTCAGATAGCTTCGGGCCTTTTCGGGCCCCATCACAAAAAGCGCATTGTCCAGGGCATCGCCCTCCGTTCCGGACCCGGCCACCACGGCGACGCTGAGAAGACCCTGGACCGGGCGGCCTGTTCTGGGGTCCATGATATGGGAATAGGTCACGCCCTCGCGGACGAACGAATTCTCATAGCTGCCGGAAATGGACAAGCACTGATTCTCCAGCGAGACGGTGAGAGCGCTCCTTTGGGGGTTGCGCGGAGAAACCGGGTCTCGAACCTTGACCTTCCAGGCGGTCTTCCCGGGCGGAGTTCCCAGCCCGAAGACCGTGCTGCTGCCAGCGCTGACCAGGGCGCTTTCGATTCGGTATTCTCTCAGCAGGCTCACCACCCGGTCCACCGCATACCCCTTGGCTATGCCTCCCAGGTCCAGAGCCATGCCCTCCCGAAGGAACCGGACGGTGCGACGGCCGGGATCGAGGCTCAGCTTGCGGTAACCCACCGTCTGAAGGGCGTTGCGAAGCTCCCTCTCCGGCGGCAGCCGACCCGGGCCGCCGAAGAATCCCCAAGCCTTCATCAAGGGCTGAACGGTCACGTCGAAGGCGCCTTGGGACTGCCGGCTGAAGGCCAGGCATCGTTGCAGAAAGTCGAACAGCTCCGGCTCCACCAGGACCGCTTCCCGACCTGCTCGACGGTTGATGAAGGAGACAGAGCTGTTTCGCTTGTAGACGCTCATCAGGCGGTCGATGCGATCCACCTCATCGAAGGCGCTCTCCGCCACCAGGGGCAGGTCGTCCCGGCCGGCTCCGTAGAGCTGAATCCCGTAGGTGGTGCCCATGGAGACATGGCTGCCGCGGTAGTGGGCCACCGCCGGACCCGAACCGAGCGCACCGAGGCTGCAAAAAAGGGTCGGCGCCCCCACCAGGAACACCAGAATCGGCGCCAGCCCGCATTTCTCACCAGGCCGCTGGTGCCATGACGAAAAGTAGTTTATCTTCAGTACTTTGATTGGCTCCATGGTAAGGGCTTGTGGGTAACAGACGGCGCTGGGCATGCCCTGGCTTGTCTTTTTCCCTTCAGCGCGCACATGCTCCCTCGCACGTAGTGACCGCTACGCTCTTCGGTCGCGAGCACGCCCTGAAGGGAAAAATCCTGCGCCATGTTCATGCCCCCTGGGTAGAGTCGAGGACTGGCGCGTTGACTATAGGGTCCGGTGGCTATTCCGTCGCTTTCGCTTCGTGCCTCAGTCCGGCTCCCTTATCACGTTTCCAGTCCCCGCTCTCCGAACCGGACGTGCGGTTTTCCCGCATCTCGGCTCTCCAGTGGGATCATGCGTCTCGCACACAGGTCCCCGCTCGCATCCGTGGACGACTCCTATGGGATTGGCACCCGTCCCCCACTCCATCCACTTCCGCTCCCGGGTTGCCGCCAGGCCTGTTGATGCCCTGACGACGCCGTCCTCCTCCGACGACCCTTTCACTTTTGCATGTGATGCTTCCGGAGTCTCCGGCCCTTTTTTGGTCGGGGTTTCAGGCTTTCGCCACTCCCGGGACCCTTCCCCCTTCGGTCACCGCTCCTCACCTGAGGCCCCTTCCCTCCACCGGTATTACCCGGCTTCTCCGGTACTACAGGCCTCTCCGCCACCCTGTCGGCCTAGACTGACTCTCGCGAGCTTCCGGTTCGGTGCGTGCCTCACCACCCACAGGGCTTCCCATGTTGCTGCCTTCTTCCCCTTCCATGCGTGCCAGCGCCACTACCCCGGCGGGTCCAAAGGGGTGCCCGCGTCGCTCGCTTCCCCCTCCGTCTTCGGCCTTCCCCATTTCTCAGGTGGGTCGGCCCCCGCATTGCCCGTTTCGAGGCCTGCTCGACGTTCACTCGCGTTCCGGCCCGCATGCTCGCTGAACCGCCTTAAGCGGCCCTTTGACACCAGAGGGCTTCAGACCATATCGTTACCTCCATGATCCGCCCTGGCTGCTACCAACCGGAGCGACAGTTGTTGGACGGGTTTCGCACCCGTTGGAAGAAGGCGCCTTTCCATGGCGCACTGAGAAATGCGGGCTAGCCACCGCATCGCCATCGCAGGATACTCTGTTCGCAAATCGATAGGGAGTTGGACCACTAAACGGGAGGGATAGGTCGGTGCGGTCGGCACCAGGAGTCGGCTACACTTTTTGGGTCATCAGCTCTTGTTCCGGCTCTCCGGACTGGCGTCCCGGCCAAACCACCCGTTCCTTCCCGTCCATGGCCCGATTGGCGTAGATCACCGCCCGGGAGTCGGCGGCACCCACGTCCAGATCCGCCAGCGGCTTCTTGCCCTGGCGAATGCACTCGAAGAAATGCTCGTCCTCGGCCTGAATGGGATTGCGCTCGCGCTCGACCTCGATCACACCCAGCTCAACCAGCCAGCGGCGGGCATGCTCGACTTCGCGAGCCACAAATCCCTCGGACTCGGCAGGAGGCTCAGACTGAATGGGAACCCCTTTGGCCTTCTGAAGGATGGTGGCTCCCGCCATCCAGTCCAGCTCTTTGGGAATTGCGGAAGACTCTCCGGCGGCGGGGGCGCCCCGAGCCAGTTTCTGGGGATAGAAGGTGGCTCGGGGATCGTTGCGTCCCAGTGTGATTTCAAGGGTTCCCCGATCTCCCAGGATGGTTTCCGAGAACTCCAGATGCCGGTTGTGTCCGATGGCGCTGAAGAGGAACTTCTGTCCCCGGGGATATTGGTAAATCACGGCCACGTTGTCGAAGATCTCCCGGCCATCCTTCCAGTAGTCGTTGCCTCCGACTCCGGTGACGCTGACCGGTTCCGACTCAAAGGCCCAATTGGCCACGTCCGCCATGTGGGACCCGAGTTCGGCCATCAGGCCACCCGAGTATTTCCGGTACATCCTCCAGTTGATGCTTCGTTCCAGCCCGGGATCCGGTACCGGACGGCGCCAACTGGTATTGCGGTGCCACTGGGCCCGGATGGTCATCACACGACCCAACACTCCCGTGTGAATCATGCGCATGGCGTTGCGGTAAACCCCGCTGTAGCGCCGCTGAAGTCCCACCTGCAGAACCAGCTCGGGGTGGCGATCCTTGGCCTCGTAGACCATGGGGATCTCGGCTTCCTCCTTCATCAGGCACTTCTCGACAAAGACGTGCTTTCCGGCGCTCAGGGCCTCCAGCAGCATGGGAACGTGCAGGTGGTAGGGGGTAGTGATGAAAACCGCCTCGACGTCCTTGCGCTCCAGCACGCGCCGGTAGTCGCCCGACTCGGTATCCGGCCGACCGCCGATCTCCTGCACCCCCTTGGCCAGGTTGGGAGCATGGGTATCGCACAGCACGGCGCATCGTCCGGATTTCAGGGTGCTCAAGTTCCTCAAGTGGTTTCTCCCCTGGGAGCCCGTGCCGATCAGGGCGTACACCACGGGCGAGTCCAGGCTCCGGGCAGAAATGATGGCGGGAGCCGCCACCTGGGAGGCCGCGGCTGCCGCGGCTGTCACGGAATTCTTCAGAAAGCCGCGACGGTTCATGGACGAACCATGCCGGCGGTCAGACATTCAATTCCCCCTCTTGAATCCCAGCCCGGCGCGATCGAGCCGATCGATGAAACACAACCGTGACTCACCTGCAACACGAACTATCACAGTTTAGTCCCTTTCACCCCCAAACCAAAGTCCAGGCTGTATAATCCTCACAGTGACTTCACTGCAACAGACCTTCAATCGATCGCTGGAAATCCTCTTCGAACTGATCCGTATTGAATCGGTGAACCCTACCCTGGTGTCCGGAGGGGCCGGAGAGCAAGCCATCGCCGAGTATCTGTCCGACTTCCTGAGAAGCGAGGGCATCCCGAGCCAACTGCAGGCGGTCGCCGCGGGACGTTTCAACCTGTTGGCCACGGTGAAAGGGTCCGGCCCCGGACCGAGAGTGCTTCTCAATGGACACCTGGACACGGTGAGTATCGCCGGGATGAAAACGCCCCTGGTGCCGGTCCTCGAGGACGGCAGAGTCTATGGCAGGGGGGCGCAGGACATGAAGGGCGGGCTGGCGGCAGCGGTTTCGGCGCTGCTGGCGCTGTCCCGACACAGGGAGGACTGGAAGGGCGAGGTTGTGCTGGCGGCCGTGGCCGACGAGGAGGACTTGAGTCTGGGAACCATCTGGTTTCTGGAGAATTGGCCGCAGGACAGACCCTTCGATTTCGCCTTGGTGCTGGAACCGACCGATCTTCAGGTGGCCACGGCCCACAAGGGGTTTGCCTGGGTCGAAGTCACCACCTACGGAAAGGCTGCCCACGGGAGTCGGCCGGCCGACGGTGTGGATGCTATTCGCCGGATGGGCCTGGTCCTGGGCCATCTGGACCGGCTGGACCGAGACCTGCAGAGCCGTCCTCTCCACCGCCTCCTGGGATCGGGCTCGCTGCACGCCTCAATGATCCAGGGCGGCCGTCAATGGAGCAGCTATCCCGACCGCTGCCACCTGAAATACGAGCGAAGGACTGTTCCTCCCGAAACACGGGCGACCGTCGAATCCGAATTTGGACGAATCCTTCGAGATTGCCGGCGGCAGGATGGCCGCTTCCGGGGGGAAGCTTCGCTCGTCTGCGCGCGAGAACCCTTTGAAGCGGACCCTGATCAGAATGCCTTGCAGCGTTTCTATCACACTGCCCGGTCGCATCGCCCCCGCCACGTTCGCTGGGGCAGTGTCTCATTCTGGACCGACGCGGCCCTGTTGGCGGGCGCCTCCATCCCGACTCTGGTCTTCGGCCCGCGAGGAGCCGGACTCCATTCCCTGGAAGAATATGTGGTGGCCGAGGACCTGGGCGACTGCGCCGAGATCATCTATCGCTTCGTGACTCAAGCCCTATCCGACTAACGGTCTCGGTCCAGAATCATTCGTGGGATCGCCTGCAGCGCCTGCCGGTAGGGAGAGGGGGGGAAACAGTCCAGAGCCGCTTCAGCTCTGGCGGCGAACTCCTGGGCGCGTTTTCGGGCTTTCTCCAGGACACGGTATCGGGTGACGATGGAAAGGATCTCCTCCTTGGAGACAGAGCGAAAGGCTTTCTCCCGCAGGACCGTCTTGATCTTCCCGGCCTCCTGCCGGTTGCAGACCTGCAGGGCGTAAACCAGCGGCAAGGTCATCTTGCCCTCTTTGAGATCGCTCCCCACCGGCTTCCCCAGAACCCGTTGCGAAGAACTCAAGTCGAGGATGTCGTCAGTAACCTGGAAGACCAGGCCCACGCACAGACCATAGTCCCCCAGCGCCCTTTCCTGGTCATCGCTGACCCTTCCCAGCAACCCTCCGATCCTGGCGCATCCGGAAAACAGATAAGCTGTCTTTCGCCGGGCGATATCCAGGACCTCCTGCTCGCTGACTTCGGGTCTGCCGTCCAGGTCGAGCTGAATCAGTTCCCCTTCCACCATCCTTTGGGTCAAGTCGATCAGGATGTCCAGAATGCGAAAGTTGCGTTCCTGCAGCGCCAGGTAGAAGGACTGCATGTAGAGCCAATCGCCCACCAGCACCGTGATCTGATTGCCCCACTTGTGGTTGACGCTGGAGCGGCCCCGGCGAACACTGGCGCCATCGATGATGTCGTCATGAACGAGAGTGGCGGTATGGATGAACTCGACCACGGCAGCCAGCTTGATGGCCGACTCGTTGACCTGGCCGCGGAGCTTGGTGCAAAGCAGCAGCAGGCTGGGGCGAATCCGCTTGCCACCGCCTTCCTGCAGGTATTTGCCGATCTCTTCGATGGTGCGAACCGGCGAGCGGCGCTGGCGTGCAAACTCCCCCTCGACCTGTCGCAACTCGTCTTTGACCAGATGGAATATCTCTTGGGGCCGCACTCAAACCCTTCCAGTAATTGACTTGGGCAAGACCTTGATTTGACCGGCGCCGGGACTTCCGGCGGTCATTGCGGCGTTTCGCGCCCACCGGATGCGGAACCACCGGACTCGAAGCCCGCCCCGAGGCCCAAGGCCGGCAAAGCCTCAGCAGGCCTGCTCGGATAAGCCGGGCGGAACAGCCGCTGATAGTTCTCGGTCGTACACTTGGCCACGGCCTCCAGGCTGACCTGCTTGACCTCTGCCAGGGCTCTGGCGGTCTCCACCACCCAGGCCGGCTCATTACGCCTTCCGCGGAAAGGCACCGGGGCCAGATAGGGGGCATCGGTCTCGATCAACAGCCGGTCCATGGGGACGGCCCCGGCAACCTGACGGATGTCGTGAGCCTTGGGGAAGGTCAGCATACCGGAGAACGAGATATGAAATCCCATTTCCAGACAGCTCCGGGCCATGGCCAGGCTGCCGGTGAAGCAGTGCATCACACCCGCCGGACCGCCACTGCGGTAGTGCTTGCCCAGAATTTCGAGTGTCCGGACCTCGGCTTCCCTGGTGTGAATCACCACCGGGAGCTCCACCTCACGAGCCAGAGCCAGTTGTCGAGTGAATACCTCCTCCTGCTCTTCGGGCGTGGAATGGCGGTAATGGTAATCCAATCCGATTTCTCCCCAGGCAACCAGGCTGCCCGAGCGAGCCAGCCGGACAAGGTTCTCCAGACTCGCCTCCGAGGCCAGACCCGCCTCGTGCGGATGAATCCCGGCGGCCACATCCAGGTCTTCCTCCCGTTCCGCCAGCAGAACCGCCCTCTCGGTTTTGGCCGCATCCGCCCCGTCCCCAATCACCAGCACCCGTTCCACCAGGGCCGAGCGGGCTCGATCCAGCACTGACGGCAGGTCCGATTCAAACTCGGCTTCCGCCAGATGGGAATGGGAATCAATAAACATCGGATCGGCGGCAGTCAACGCCCAGACTACGCCCCCGGCCGACCTCCGAACCGGGTTCGCGCGACTTCATAGAGTATGGGAGTAATCGACAGGAACACGATCAGGAGGACCACCTTCTCCAGGTTGTCGCGAATCCAGGCCACCTGCCCCAGGTAATACCCGGTCAAGACCATCGACACCACCCAAAAGATACCACCAAACACATTGAAGGCGGCAAAGCGAGGATAGGACATCTGGCCGATACCGGCCACAACCGGCGCAAAGGTTCGGGCGAAGGGCACGAATCGGGCCAGCACAATCGCCTTTCCACCGTGCTTCTCGTAAAACTCCCGGGCGTAGAACAGGTGCTTCTTGCGAAACCAGAAGCTGTCGTCCCTCTTGTAGAGAGCCACACCCGCTCGGTAGCCAATGGCATAGCCCACGGCGTCACCGACGATGGCCATCACGCTCAGCAGCACCAACAGGACACTGACGTTGAAGAACCCCTTGGCAGCCACCAGGCCCGCCAGGAACAGCAATGAGTCTCCGGGCAGGAAAAAACCGATAAAAAGGCCTGTTTCGGCAAAGACGATAACCGCCAGCACCAGGTAACCGCCAGACCGAATCAGTTCGATCAGCTTGTCCGGATTGTAAAGACTTGAGAAAAATTCGAGAATCGCTTCCAAGAAGCCTCTGGGGGGGCTCTATCCCACACTTCTCACCGGGCTGCCGGCGAAATCATGAAAGGGTGAGCCATTTGCAAAATTTGTCCTGCCCTATTTCAGGCGAGCCCCGTTGGGAACTTCCTCCAGAAAGGTCGCCAGTACCGGTCTGTCTTCCTCTCCGACCGACGCCGCCAGCAGCATTCCGTTGGATTCCAGTCCCCGTAGCTTGCGTGGCTGCAGGTTGGCAACCACTATGATCTTCCTTCCGACCAGGCTCTCGGCGGCATAGGCCTGGGCGATTCCAGCCAGAATCTGACGGGTTTCCCGTCCCAGATCCACGGTCAGCCGCAAGAGACGGTCGGCGCCCTTGACCTTGTCGGCCTCGACCACCTGCCCCACCCGAAGATCGATTTTGGCAAAGTCCCCAATGGTAATGGTGCTTCCGTCGGCAGGCGCGGCCGCCGCCGTCTTGGCCGCCGCCTTTCCTGCCACTTCCCGGGGAACCGGGGACGCCTTCTTTTTTCGACTGTCAGCAGGCTTCTGCTGTCCCCCGCTGCCGGAATCGAAAAGAGTCTCCAAAAGCGCCTTTCTGTCCAGACGCGGGAAAACCGCCGTGACTTCACCCAGCCGATTTCCCGCCAGTTCCCGGCTCCATTGCAAGCGGTTCAGGCGCTGAAGATTCAATGCCTCTCGCTGCCCCAACTGTTTCCAGACCTTGGCGCAACTGACCGGCAGCACCGGGGCCAACAGGACAGTGACGATACGGACCACTTCCGCGCAGGTGTGGAGGATGGTCGCCAGCCGGGGCCGTTGGGCCTCGTCGCCCGCCATGGTCCAGGGAGCACAGACATTGATGTATTTGTTGGTCCGGGAAAGCAGATTCCAGACCGTCTCCAGGGCTCTGCTGAAGGCCAACCGGTCCAAATGGCCTTGATAAGCCTCAATGGTTGCCAGGACATGGTCCTTCAGTTCATTTTCCAGGGAAGAGAGATCTGCGGCAGGGGGCGGAACGGTGTTCTCGAAATTCCTGGAAATCAGCGCCAAGGTGCGGGAGACCAGGTTGCCCAGATCGTTGGCAAGGTCGCTGTTGGTCCTTTGAATCATGGCCTGGTAGGAAAAATTTCCGTCGGCGCCAAAGGGAATCTCCCTCAGCAGAAAATATCGGACCGCATCCGAGCCGAAGTGATTGAGCAGCAGGTGGGGATTGATCACGTTGCCACGAGACTTGGACATCTTGGCTTCGTCCTTGAGCCACCAGCCGTGGGCGTGGACCCGTTCGTGAAGCGGGAGGCCGGCTGCCAACAAGAAGGCCGGCCAATAGACGGTGTGAAAGCGAATGATGTCCTTCCCCACCAATTGAACCTGGGCCGGCCAGTACTTGCGGAACTGGTCCTGCTCCCGGCTGTTTCCGAATCCGATCCCCGAGAGGTAGCCCACCAGGGCGTCGAACCAGACGTAGATGACGTGGTTGTCGGCGACGGGAACGGGAATGCCCCATTTGACCGAGGTCCGGCTGACGGACAGATCCTTGAGGCCATCGCTGACGAAGCGAACCACTTCATTGCGACGAGAGGTCGGGTTGATGAACTCGGGGTGCTTTTCGAAGAGATCCAGAAGCGGCTTCTGAAAGGCAGACAGCTTGAAGAAATAGCTCTCCTCGGTGACGCGCTCGGTGGGGCGCTGACAGACGTCGCAGTCGGGGGCCGCGTCAGCCTCCGGGGCAAACAGGTTGCAGGGAATGCAGTACCAGCCGGAATACTCGCCCTTGTAAATGAAACCGTTGTCGAAGGCGCGCTGGAACACCTCGGAGGCGGCGGCGTAGTGGCTCTTGCTGGTGGTGCGAATGAAACGGTCATACTCCACGCCGAAGCGCGACCACAACTTGCGGTAGGCTCCCGCGTTCCGATCCGCCAGCACCTCCGGCGCGACTCCCTGGGCGGCGGCAGCCCGCTCGATGTTCTGGCCGTGCTCGTCGGTGCCGGTGAGAAAGCACACGTCGTAGCCTTGCATTCGCTTGTAGCGGCTCAAGCAATCGGCCACCAGGGTAGTATAGGTGTGTCCCAGATGCGGCCGGGCATTGACGTAGTAGAGAGGGGTGGTGATGTAGAAGGTATCCATCGATCTCCGGGGGAGTGCTTCGCGGCCGCCGCTCCTAGCCCAAACCTGATCCGTGCCGCTTCAGGAACTCTTGCATCACCTGCCGATGCACCTGCTTGTAGGGCACCCGGCGGCGCTGGGCCAGATCCTTGCATTCCTCATACTCGGGAGAAAAGCTCACGATTCGGCCATCCAGCCGAGCCACTTTCACCGACACCGTACCCATTGGACTGTCCACCGCTTCGATGATTCGGTCCAACACCTTTCGACGGCATCGGTGGTAGCGAATGCCCAGGGTGGTGGTCTCCTCAAAAAGCACCTTGCAGACACCGTCCAGGAGTTCCAAGGGAAGAACCACGGTCAGAAGGATTCCCGGACGGTTCTTTTTCATCTGGACCGGGCAGGTAAACACATCGTGGACTCCCAGCTCGAACAACCTCCCCTGCACGTATCCGATAATCTGGGGGTTCATGTCATCGATGTTGGCCTCCAGAACCCACACCTCGGAATCCGATGAAGCCGAATCGGAATCGACCGGTTGGCCGCTCAACACTCGCAGCACATTGGGACCATCCTTGTGATCGCGGCTGCCGGCGCCGTACCCGATACTCTCCACCCGATAGCCCGGCAACTCTCCAAAACTCCGGCAAATGGTGGTCAGAATGGCTGCCCCGGTCGGCGTGACCAGTTCCCCTTCGATTCTGTTGGTGTAGATGGGCACTCCCTGGACCAGTTCCGCCGTGGCCGGGGCGGGAACGGGCATGGTCCCGTGGGCGCAGTCTACCGTTCCCCAACCCACGTTGAGCGCGGAGGCCAGGCATCCGGGGGAGCCCAGCCAGTGCAAGCCGACAAAGGCCCCGACAATATCGACGATGGCGTCGACGGCGCCGACTTCGTGGAAGTGGACTTTTTCCACGGTGGTTCCGTGAACCTTGGCCTCGGCTTTCGCAAGCCGGAGAAAGGATCGGCAGGCGTTGTCCTGCACCCAGGGATCCAAAGCACTGCCGCGGATGATTTTCTCAATGGTCGAATAGTGCCGGTGGTGGTGCTCTTCACCGGTCTCCACATCGAATTTGGTGGCCATCACCCCCGACTTGTCGACGCGGGAAGACTTGAGGCGGAAGTTCCTTACATTCAGCTTTTCCAATTCGCCGGCGAGATGCTCCATCGGGAGTCCCAGGTCCAGCAGCGCTCCCAGAATCATGTCTCCGCTGACTCCCGAGAAACAGTCAAAATACAAATTTTGCCCGCGTTGAGTACCCACCTGTCTTGTCTCCACGGAACTTTCCGGCGCCGTTGCGCTCCGAAATTCGGCAACCCTGCTTCCGAGACAGAACACTAGGCTCAGACTCAGCCGTTTGTCAAGGCGAACCCGAGCGGCTGAGCGTCACCGGTAAAGCCTTCGCCCCGGACCGATCCGGAAGGGCCATGCCTGGGATGGAAGTCCTGTTCCTACTGCATGAATTGCACAAAGACTTCATTGGAAAAAAGCCGTCCCTTGCGGGTCAGCTTCATTCGGTCTCCTTCGATTTCTATCAACTGCCCCTGGACCAGTTCGCTCAATTCCCGGCCGAATCGTTCCAGCGGATCAAACCCGAATTTTCGGCGACAGCGGGACAAATCCAGGCCGGCATTCAGCCGCAAACCCAGAAATATCAGCTCTTCCAGATGCTGCCTGGGAGTGATCTCGGATCGAAAGGTGGTGGCGGGCTCTCCACCCTCCAGCAGTTCGACGTAACGGACGGGGTCACGCTCGTTGCCCCAGCGCACCCCCGACCAGTAGGAATGGGCGCCGCACCCGAAACCGATGAAGGGTTGATCCGTCCAGTACTTCAGGTTATGACGCGACTGCCGCCCAGGCCTGCAGAAGTTCGAGATCTCATACTGCTCCCAGCCGGCCTCTACCAGCCAGTCCACCGATTCCTCGTACCAGACGGCAACCAGGTCTTCATCGGGCAAGGAACCATCGGCCCTTCCCTCTATCCTCCCCAAATGAGCGTCTTCGTGGATCTCCAGGAGATAGAGTGAGAGGTGCTCCGGAGAGACGGCGGCCACCTGGCTCAGGTTTTCCCGCCAATCGTCTTCCGTCTGGCCCGGCAGACCGGCAATCAGGTCCAGATTCAAGTTGTCGATCCCTCCCCGTCTGCACATCTCGATGGTCGAGATCGAGTCCGCCACGCTATGAGAACGGCCGACCCCTTTTAGCAGGTGGTCCTGGAATGTCTGGACCCCAAGGCTGATTCGATTGACACCGGCCTCGCGGTAACTGTCCAGCTTGTCACCCGTCAGGGTGCCGGGATTGACTTCCAGGGTGATTTCCGGAACGGGAGCGAGCCTAAAGGCGCTGCGAATCCACTCCAGGGTTTGACCGATCTCCTGCTCATCCACCAGGGACGGGGTGCCGCCACCCACAAAAATGGTGTCGACGACCCAATCGGAGGTGGAGTTCCCGTTTGCATTCAATTTCTGCAGGAGGTCCGGCAGCGTTTCCATTTCCCGCCGTAGCGCCCCGAAATAGGGCTCGATCAAACTCCCGGGAAACACCCCCGAAGCGAAATGGCAGTAGCTGCACTTGGAGAGACAGAAGGGAATGTGAATGTACAACCCCAGCTCATTCGACATCGGCCGACTCTTACAAGAGAAGCAATTGGTGGTCCGGGCTGGAAAGGTCGATGGTGTCGTAGAGCTCTTCCAGGAACTCGGGTCCGTAGCGCGACAGAAAGTAGAAAATGTTGATTTGACGTTCCTGAAGCCCTCTTGAGGGATAGAGCGTCCTCAACAGGCTGTCGACCTGTCGAGCGAGGATCTCCTGTTGGCGGGACTCGGCTCCCACAAACTTGGTCCGCAGGTGTTCCAGTTGATATTGGATTTTCTTGCGGGTGGTTCCCAAGGCTCCAACCAGGGTGGCATCCACCGCCTTCAGGGGCTCCTCCATCTCAGCCAGGCGATCGGCGAATTCTCTTTCCAGCCGGTCGAAGCCGGCGCCGACCGCCTGGTTGACGGTGCGCTCGACTATCTGTTTCAGCAGCGGCCGGCTGCCTTGAAATAAATCAGGAAATTCCAGGCGGTATTTGGCCAGCAACTTCTGGATTCTTCTTTCAACCACCGTGACGCTGGCGCGCGGCACTACCCGGGGCATGGCTCTGCCCAGGGCATGGTAGAGCGGGGAGATCTGGGCATAATAGGCAATCTCGGAAGGACCGGCAACGTAGGCCAGCGTCGGAAGCAGAAAGTCCTGCACCACCGGTCTGAAAAGCACGTTGGGGCTTATCTGCTCCGGTGCCTGATCGATGAGAACCTGAAGATCGAGCAACTCGCCGGTGCTCCCCTTCAGGGAAAAACCGTTGCGGGTACCCACAACTCCCCGGCGTTTCCCGTCCTGCTCCCAAAAGAGAAAGCTTGTCCCTCCTTCCCCACCGACTTGAGGGGTGTACCCGGAACCGGCCAGTTGTCGGTTGCGGCCTCTCAGCAGCTCATCCAGTTGCCCCCAGGTTTCCGCGCCCTGCAGAAACACCGGCTTGGCCAGTTTCTTAAGTGTCGGCTCCCGCGGGTCCAGCAGAATGAGTCC
The DNA here is from genome assembly GCA_965207735.1 of Candidatus Versatilivorator sp. GTDB lineage: Bacteria > Acidobacteriota > Terriglobia > Versatilivoradales > Versatilivoraceae > Versatilivorator. Next base: position 1,425,930 of record OZ242296.1, read on the forward strand.
GTATTCCGAAAGGAGAAAGGAAACGATTTCGGCGAACGCCTGCCCAAAGGTGTTCCCCGGCCGATAGGTCCGTTTCAATCGGGCTGCCAGCACCGGCTTGAATTCGGAGTCCGGCAAGCCCTGCAGAAACTGGTCCAGGTGGCCTGCGATCGAGGGATCAAGGGAAACGGGACCGACCGGCAGTCGATTCTCCCCTGATTCTTGAGCATATTGGAGCGATTTCAGAGTCGAGTCAGCCGTCAGGATCCAGGTTCGGCCCACTTCCTCAAGATCGTGGTCGTCGGTGGCCATCCAGAATACGGGGACCGCATCCACGCCCCGGCGCCGATAGCTCTCGGCCAACTTGACCGCGGTCAGCGCCTTGTAGATCGTATAGGCCGGACCGCTGAACAAGCCCACCTGCTGACCGGTAACCACCGCCAGGCAGTGGTCCCCGGCCATACGGTCCAGGTTCTCCATGGTCTTGGCGGAAGCGCCCCAAAGCCGATTCTGGCGCTTGAGGGTCTCCACCAGGGCCGCTCGATGGGGCAAGCGGGGCCAGGTTGCATCCGATTGGGGCCATCCGGAGGACTCCAGGCCGGGTGGCCCGGGAAAGAAGGCCTGAACCCTCTCGGCGTGGTAGAGGTAATCCAGCAGCAGGGCCGGCGTTTTCGGAATCTTCTCGAAGCTCAAACCGACCGACTTGGCCATCGTGTGTCCCGGGCAGTACAGGCTATCTTTGCTCTAGGGGCGGACCGCTCTCGAGGGCGGATTCCGCGTGGTGCTTGGGATTGCCGGCGCGGCGATTCCGGTGTGCCGCCTCGATAAAGGCCCTGAAGAGGGGGTGAGAAACCAGGGGTTTGGACTTGAACTCCGGATGGAACTGGCAACCGACAAACCAGGGATGATTCTCGATCTCGACCACTTCCGCAAAGCTGTTGTCGGGAGAGTATCCCACGACTTTCATGCCGTTGGCAGCCAGCGTATCCTCGTATTCCCGGTTGAATTCGTAACGGTGGCGGTGCCGCTCCGATATCTCGGTCTGACCATAGGCCTGAACCGTCTGCGAGTCGGAATCGAGGATGCAGGGATAGGCTCCCAGGCGCATGGTGCCGCCCAGATCGTCGATGCCTCTCAATTCCCGCAACTTGTAGATGACACGGTGGGGCGTGGCGGGATTGAATTCGGAACTGTGGGCCTTCTTCAGTCCGCAAGCGTTGCGGGCGAATTCAATCACTGAACACTGCATCCCCAGGCAGATACCCAGAAACGGCACCTTCCGGGTTCGAGCGAAGCCGATGGCTCGAATCATCCCGGAGATTCCACGCTTGCCGAAGCCCCCGGGAACCAGAATGCCATCGAATGGAGTCAATTGCTCGGGCCAGCCATCTCCCTCGACCCCCTCGGCTTCGATCCAATGTATATTGGTCTTGAGACGGTGAAACAGCCCTCCGTGTATCAGCGCCTCCTTGAGGCTCTTGTAGGATTCCTCAAACTCGACGTACTTGCCCACCACGCCGATGTCGACTGAATCCAAGGGATGCTCGATGCGCTCCACCAACTCCCGCCAACGGGTCATTTCGGAATCTCCGATCGGCATCTCCAATTGTTTGAGAATAATCTCGTCGAGACCCTCCGCGGCCAGGGTGAGGGGAACTTCGTAGATCGACTCCACGTCTCTGGCGGTGATGACGGCATCCTCCGCCACCGAACAAAAGAGGGCGATTTTTGCCTTCAGCCCCTTGGAGAGGAAGCGTTCGGTCCTGCACAGGAGAATATCGGGTTGAATGCCGATGGCTCTCAACTCCTTGACGCTGTGCTGTGTCGGCTTGGTCTTCAGTTCCCCGGCGGCATTGATATAGGGGACCAGGGTCAGATGAACGAAAAGGGAGTTGGTGCGGCCGAGATCCTGTCGGAGCTGCCGGATAGCCTCCAGGAAGGGCAGCGACTCGATATCGCCGACGGTTCCGCCGATCTCGACAATACTGACATCCACCTCGGTGGCCACCTTCTTGATGGCAGCCTTGATCTCGTTGGTGATATGGGGGATCACTTGAATCGTTTTCCCCAGATAGTCGCCACGCCGTTCCTTCTGAATCACCGATTCATAGATCCTGCCGGTGGTCAGGTTGTGGTCCTGAGTCAACTTGCTGTCGGTGAAGCGCTCGTAGTGACCCAGGTCGAGGTCGGTTTCGGCTCCATCGTCGGTGACGAATACCTCCCCATGCTGGTAGGGGCTCATGGTGCCGGGATCCACGTTGAGGTAGGGATCGAACTTCTGTAGGCTGACTCGATAACCACGGCTTTCCAAAAGTCGGCCTATCGAGGCCGCCGCCAGACCCTTGCCTAGAGATGAGACGACTCCGCCGGTTACAAAAATGAACTTGGCCGCCATGCCGACTCCTTTCCTTGCATTGTATCCCTCTTGTGACCGACCCTTTCCCGCCGTCTACTCCGCCCCGCCTCAGGGGAGCTTGCCTTGGACGGCAAGCTCATTGATTCGTACCAGGTCATCAGGCGTATCCACCGCTACTCCGCGATATTCGTACGGCACCACTTGAATCCGATACCCGTTGTCCAGGAAACGCAGTTGTTCGAGGTCCTCCACGGCTTCCAGCCAACAATCCGGCAGATCGGGGAGGATCTCCAGAAATGCCTTGCGGTAGGCATAGATTCCCACGTGCTTGAATACGGCCGCATGTGCCACTTGACCTGGTCGCTGCCGCCTCAAGTGTGGAATGGAAGACCGAGAAAAGTAGAGGGCGTTCCCCTTGCGATCCGTAACCACCTTGACAACGTTGGGATCTGAAATCTCCTCGGCCTCGGCGGGGCATTTCAGCGTCGAGATCATCAGGCTCGGATCGGACCGGAACGGTTCCACAACGGCTTCGATGCACCCCGGATCCATCATTGGCTCGTCACCCTGAAGGTTGACCACCACCTCGACCTCCAGATCTCGCCCAACCTCCGCCACCCTTTCGGTACCCGATCGGTGTGTTCCGGAGGTCATACAGGCCCTGCCGCCAAAGCTCTCAACCGCACGAACTATTCGCTCGTCATCGGTGGCTACCATGACTTCGGCAATCCCCCGTGCGGCCGCTGCCCGCTCGAAGACGTGCTGAATCATGGGTTTACAAGCTATTATTGCGAGAGGTTTTCCAGGGAAACGTGTCGATTGAAAACGGGCGGGGATGACGACGACAGCCTTCAGATCATTCTTGGTCAAAACCTGTTCAGAGTCTGACGATGAAGGGGGCCCAAATGAATCCGAGCCTCTGGAAGGGTCAGCGGTATCTTTGTTGAAAATGGGGCGAAGATCAAGTCCTAAATTGGGCGGTTCCCGGCTCGAGCGGATCCCTACCCGCGGGCCGCATTGCGAGGCAAGGGTACTTCCGGGAACAATACCGCAAAATTCGACTCCAATCCGCGCTCGGATCCCCGCCCGTCAGGGATCTTCAGCTCTTTACTCGGCCTTTACTTTTCCGGGGGCTTCGGTCAAAATGTCGACGGGATTCTTGCAGAGACGATGACATACTGGAAGCTTTCATGAGCTGGAGCGGTGCTCTATGAAAGGACGACGCTTTTCCATGGCTGCCTGCCGCCTCACCGCCGCCGCGATATTCGGTCTTGGGCTGTTTCTCGTCAGTCACCCCTTGTGCCTGGGTCAAGGCGGCTTGTCGGGAGACTCCTCTTCCGAGAACGGGTATTCCTCGCTGAAGATCGACGTGGATCTGGTTCTGGTCAGCGCCACCGTTACCGATCACAGCCGACGCTTCGTCACCGGATTGGAGAAACAGCACTTCCGCATCTTCGAGGACAAGATCGAGCAGGAGATCAAGCACTTCAGCAACGAGGATGTCCCCACCTCAATCGGTTTGCTTTTCGATGTCAGCAGCAGCATGGGGGACAAGATCGCCCGTGCCAGGGACGCGGCCGTTGCCTTCCTCAAAACCAGCAACCCGGCCGATGAGTACCTGTTGATCGCCTTCGCTGATCGGCCGTCAGTGGAGGAGGACTTTACCTCCGACATCAGCGAGATTCAAAACCGCCTGGTTCACAAGAGAGCCAAGGGATCGACAACGCTTTACGACGCCATCTATCTGGCGCTGGAAAAGATGAAGCAGGCCAATCACTCCAAGAAGGCTATCCTGCTCATCACCGATGGAGAGGACACCCGCAGCCGCTATTCCCTCATCAATGTGCGAAATGCCGTCAAGGAAGCCGACGTACAGATTTTCGCCATCGGCATTGTCAATTCCTACTATTCCGACCTGGCGCGCGGGCGCTCCGGACGGGGAATTCTGGAACAGATTACCGAGATTACAGGGGGGCGGGCCTACTTCCCCAACTCCGTGTACGAGCTCGAGGACATCTGCACCAAGATCGCCATCGAGCTCAAGAACCAATATATCCTGGGCTACTCCTCCAGCAACCGGGCCAAGGATGGCCGCTGGCGCAAAATCAAAGTCAAAATGAAAACGCCCAAAGGGCTCCATTCTCTATCGGTCCGGACCAAGACCGGTTACTACGGACCTCAGGGATGATCGAATGAATTCGGCGTTCGGAAGAATCCTTCTGGCGGCGCTGCTGCTCGTTGTGGTCACCCAGGCGATGGCCCAGCAGCAGAACCGCAAGGCCAGGGGCGACTTTACGCTCAAGGTGGACGTGGATCTGAGATTGCTCCATGTCACCGTCTTCGATTGGAAGGAGCAGTTGGTAAAAGGGTTGAAGCAGAACCATTTTGAAGTCTACGAAGACAAGATTCAGCAGGAGATCACCCTCTTCAAGGTAGAGGATATCCCCGTATCGCTTGGCTTGGTGATCGACAACAGCGGTAGCATGCGATTCAAACGCAACCGGGTCAATCAGGCCGCCATCACCTTTGCCAAGACCAGCAATCCCGAAGACGAAGTCTTCCTGATCAACTTCAACGACCAGGTCTTCCTGGACCAGGATTACACCCGGAACCTCGACGATCTTACCGACGCCCTGGACCACATCGACGCCCGGGGCGGTACGGCCCTCTACGACGCGATCTACCTGGCTCTGGAGCACATTCGGGAGGGACAGGAAGAAAAGAAGGCCATATTGGTCATTACCGACGGGCAGGACACCGAAAGTCGCTACCGGTTCGACACGGTTCTGGAATTTGCTCGGGAGTCCTACGCCAGCATTTACCTCATCGGACTGTTCGACAAGCTGTCGGAACTCACCCGGAAGGAAAGAAAAGCCGCCAAGCTCTTGCAGCAACTCTCAGAGGAAACCGGGGGGAAGTACTTCTTTCCCGAATCGGTGGACGAGGTGCATGCCATCTGCACCGAGGTGGCGCACGAAATCCGCAATCAGTACACTCTGGGGTACAAGCCCACCAACCTGAGCCGGGACGGGACCTGGAGGGACGTCACAGTCAGAGTGCTGGGGGCTCCCAAGGGCAAGCGGAAGTGGATCGCCAGAACCAAACGCGGCTACTATGCCCCAACCGAAAGCTAGAAACTCTTGGCGCTGTCCAGCAGGAACGTCACCGGGCCGTCGTTGGTGGAGCGAACACTCATGGTTTCCCTGAAAACACCCGTTTGGACCCTGATGCGTTGCTGCCGGCAGCTATCGACGAAGGATCGGTAGAGACGATTGGCTGCTTCCGGGGAAGCCGCCATTGAGAACGAAGGTCGGCGCCCCCTCCGGCAATCGCCGTAGAGCGTGAACTGCGAGACGATCAACAGAGACCCACCTGCTTCTTTCAGCGAGCGGTTCATTTTGCCGCTTTCATCCTCGAAAATTCTCAACCCCACGATCTTGTCCACCAGGTAATCGGTGTCGGCCGGTCCGTCTCCGTCCTTGACGGCGAGGTAGAGGAGCAATCCCCGTCCGATTTGCCCGACCACCTCCCCACCGACCGTCACCGAGGCTTCGAGAACTCGCTGGACCACCACACGCATGGATTTCTCCTTCACTGGAATGGAGCCCCGGCGAAACCGTTGACACCTCCGGGGGGCTCTTTTACTATCACGCAAGCTCGTTCCTAGGCAAACGGGGCAACGTCATGGGCAGGACATCCACCGGGCAGACCAGGCTCAAGCAATCGAGGCGCCGCTGGGAAGAGCAGACCCTCGCTCCGTCCCGGAAACGGTTTTCCCCGAGGCTGCCCGAGTTCACCAGCATCTCGGGCCACCCCATCCAGGCTCTTTACGGTCCCGAGGACCTGGAAGACTTCGACCTCGAACAAGAGGTGGGATTCCCCGGAGAACCACCCTATACCCGGGGAATTCACCCCAGCATGTATCGCGGCCGCCTCTGGACCATGCGGCAATTCAGCGGCTTCGGCACAGCCCAGGACACCAATCAACGCTTTCTCTACCTGCTCGAGCAAGGACAAACCGGCCTTTCGGTCGCTTTTGACCTGCCTACTCTCATGGGGCTGGACTCGGATCACCCGACGGCTTCGGGCGAGATCGGCAAATGCGGCGTCGCCGTGGACACCCTGGCGGACATGGAAGTTCTCTTCAGGAACATCGACCTGGAGTCCATAAGCACCTCCATGACCATCAATTGCCCGGCAGCCGTCATCTGGGCCATGTTTCTGGCTCACGCCGAGAAAAGCGGCTTTAGCTGGGCCAGGTTGCGGGGCACCCTTCAGAACGACATCCTCAAGGAATACATTGCTCAGAAGGAGTGGATCTATCCGCCTCATCCCTCCATGCGGCTGGTTACCGACACCATTGCCTTCGCAGCTCAACACGTCCCCCAATGGAACAGCGTCTCGATCAGTGGCTATCACATCAGAGAAGCCGGTTCCACGGCCCTGCAGGAATTGGCCTTCACCCTGCGCGACGGCATCGAGTACGTGGAGGCGGCCGTTCGGGCCGGACTGGAGGTCGACGATTTCGCTCCCCGGCTTTCCTTTTTTTTCAATGCCCACAACGATTTCTTCGAAGAAATCGCCAAGTATCGAGCGGCTCGCAAGGTCTGGTACCGGGTAATGAAGGAACGCTTTCACTGTCGAGACCCGCGATCCTGCGTGCTCCGATTCCATGCCCAGACCGCCGGGTGCTCCCTGACGGCCCAACAACCCCACAACAACATTGTTCGCACCACCGTCCAGGCCCTGGCAGCCATTTTGGGCGGAACCCAGTCCCTGCACACAAACTCCATGGACGAAACCTACGCCTTGCCCACCGAGCAGGCCGCCACCATCGCTCTCAGAAGTCAGCAGATCCTTGCCACCGAAAGCGAAGTGGCCAACACGGTCGACCCCCTGGCCGGATCCTACTTCGTCGAGAAGCTGACCCTCGAATTGGAAAAGGGCTGCTGGGACTATTTCGAAAAAATCGACGCCATGGGAGGCATGGTGGCCGCTATTGAGCGCTGCTATCCTCAGAAAGAAATTCTGGACGCCGCCTACCGCTACCAACAGGCCGTGGAACGGGGAGAGAAGGTCATTGTGGGTGTGAACCGGTTCGTGGTCGATGAGGAACAGCCGATCGACACCCTGGCCATCGAGTCCGGCGTGGCTGACAAACAACTGGACAGTCTCGAGCGTATCAAGGCCAGCCGCGACCCGATGGCCGTGCAACGGTCACTGGCGGAGCTGCGCCGGGCTGCGGCCACCGATCGGAACCTCATGCCTTTTCTCCTGTCTTGTGTCAAGGCTTACGCGACCGTGGGAGAGGTCTGCGAGGAACTGAAACAGGTATTCGGCATTTATGAGGAGCCTGTCTTCTAGGTCGAAAGGGTAGCCGCCGGCGCCGGAGACGTAGATTTTCGAGCACCGGCATCAATTCAATCATGAGTGAGAATCCCATCCGAGTGTTGGTGGCCAAACCCGGCCTGGACGGCCACGATCGCGGCGCCAAGATTATAGCCCGGGCGCTTCGAGACGCCGGGATGGAAGTGATTTACAGCGGTCTTCGCCAATCTCCCGTGCAGATCGTCAATGCCGCCCTGCAGGAGGACGTGCACTGCATCGGACTCTCCATACTCTCCGGAGCCCACAATGTGATTCTTCCGCGCATCACCGAACTGTTGCGGGAAAGGAAGCTGGATGATGTCCTGGTGGTTGCCGGGGGCATTATTCCCGATCAGGACATCCCCACCCTGAAGGCATGCGGTATCTCCGAAATATTCTTGCCCGGAACTTCTACTCGGACCATCATCGAGTACATCCGGGAACACTGCGAGGCAACCTCGCGTTAGCAGCCCATATCCCGGAAGATCAGCAACCTTTTTGCAATCTCGGTCATCGCAGCCCAAGGGTTGACCCCCGGAATGCGGCTCTGTAGAATCCTGGCAAAAGCGTCCGACAGGAGGTATTCAGCGATGAAGATGGATAGGAATGCGCGCAAGTTCCTGTTTTGCGTGGGGGTGCTTCTTCTGGGCACATCGGTCGCCGCGGATCGGATCGGCGCTCAGAATTCCCCGGTCAATCCGACGCTCAAGAAGAAGATCAGGGCCGACATCGACAACCTGGTGGTCAACGTCGAACTCGTCAATGTCCTGTTCACAGTCACCGATCGCAAGGGACGCCTGGTCACCGATCTGCAGCAACCCAACTTCAAGTTGTACGAAGACAACAAACTGCAGGAAATTACCAATTTTTCTCGCGAAACCGATCTTCCGCTGACCATTGCCGTGCTCATCGACACCAGCACCAGCATTACCGACCGCTTCAAGTTCGAGCAGGAGGCGGCAATCGAGTTTCTTTACCAGACCCTGAGGCCGCGCAAGGACAAGGCTCTGCTGATCACATTCGACTCGGCCATTGAGCTGGTGCAGGACTTCACCAACGATCCCCAGGTGCTGGCGACATCGATCCGACGCATCCGACCCGGCGGAGGAACCAAGCTGCTGGACAGCGTTTACCTCACCTGCCAGGAAAAGCTGAAAGCCGAACCGGGAAGCACCAGAAAAATCATCATTCTCATCAGCGATGGAGATGACAACCTCAGCGTACAAAACCTGGCCTCCACGCTGGAGATGGTTCACCGGTCGGATGTCTCGATCTATGCCGTCAGTACCAATTCCAGCGGTTTCTTCAGCATCAAGGCGCCCAAGTCCGACAAGCTCCTGCGGCGCCTCGCCCGGGAAACGGGAGGGCGTGCCTTCTTCCCGTTCAAATCAGAGGAGTTGAGCCAGAGCTTCGCCAATATCGCCAGCGAACTTCGAAGCCAGTACTCCCTGGCCTATCGATCCTCGAATGCCGCACGGGACGGCTCCTTTCGCTCCATCAAGATCACCACCGATCGCAAGAGGCTGCGGGTGAAATCCCGCAAGGGATATTACGCCTCCCGGAGTCCCAGCTAGACTGCAGTCCCCTGTCGACACATTCTGCTTCCCCAGGTCAGCGTTCCGGATTGTGTGCCGGTTTCGCGCTCACTCAAGACAATAAAGCCCCATGATCAGTTTCAGCCTGGTGGATTGGAGCATCATCATTGCCTACCTGATCGCCACCATGGCTGCCGGTCTGGCCATGCGCCGCTATGTCGGCCGGGTCGAGGACTTCATCCTGGCCGGGCGCGGCATGGACGTCTATCTGGGTGTGGCTTCCCTGGCGGCAACCGAGTTCGGCATCATCACCGCCATGTATACGGCCGAGCTGGGATACAAGAACGGCTTCGCGGGCGCCACTCCCGGGATCCTGATGGCGGCCGCAATGCTGGTGGTCGGGCTCACCGGTTTCGTCATCAAGCCTCTGCGAGACTCGGGGGCATACACCATTCCGGAGTTGCTGGACCGACGTTTCGGCCCCCGGGTTCGCTGGCTGGCGGGCCTGGTGATCGTCCTGGGGGGAGTTCTCAACATGGGGGTCTTCTTTCGGGCCGGAGGCGAGTTTCTGGTGATCATGACCGGAATCCCTCCAGGTTATCTGGAAGTCACCATGACAGTGCTGGTCATCCTGGTGCTGATCTACACGGTTCTGGGGGGAATGATCTCGGTCCTGGTCACCGACTACCTCCAGTTTCTGGTGATGGGAATCGGCCTGGTCGCCGTTTCCCTCCTGGTGGCGGCCCAGGTGGGATGGGAGCAGGTGGTGTCGACCGTTGAAAGAGAACACGGACCGGGAGGGTTCAACCCCTTGATCAGCGAGGGAATGGGACCCGCCTACGTTGCCTGGCAGGCTCTCAATCAATTGGCCGTAGTGGTTACCTGGCAAACCGTCATTCAGCGAGTTCTCGCGGCCCGTGACAGTCGGACCGCCCGACGGGTGTATACCCGAACCAGCTTCTATTTCGTGGGGCGCTTCCTGATCCCTGCCTTTTGGGGTATGGCCGCCCTGGCCGTCCTGGGAGCCGAGCACCCCCCGGCGGCCTCGCTGCAAGCCATGCCCACCTTCCTGGCCTCCCTGCTCCCCTCGGGACTGGTGGGACTGGTGATCGCCGCCATGCTGGCTGCCGAGATGTCGACCGATTCCAGTTACCTGTTGACCTGGAGCAGCATCCTCTACAATGACCTGATCTGCTCCGTCCGCAAGGAGCCATTCAGCGAGAAAGCGGGACTTCGCCTGAACCGGCTCATCGTCCTGGGCATCGCCGGATTCCTGCTGCTCTATGGACTCTGGTATCAACCTCCCGGAAGAGTCTGGGACTACCTGTCCATTACGGCCAACATTTACCTGTCCAGTATCTTTATCCTGTTGGTGGCCTGCTGCTACTGGAAAGACGCCCGCGCCGCCGGGGGAATCGGAGCCATCGTCGGAGGAGCACTGCCTCCGCTGGCGTTCCTGCTGCTCAGCCAGGTCCAGTTTCCGACGGTTGAAGGCAGCCACTCCTTCGACATTTGGTCAGCGGCCGCGCGGTGGCTGAGCCGAAGCGAGGTGAGCGGATTGCTCTCCTTCGCCTTTGCCGCCAGCGGCATGATTCTGGGGTCGTGGATGGCCCGCAGAAGGGAGCGAATCGGCTAGGCAAATGCTTCCCTCTCATCCAATTTGGTTTTGTCTGACCTGGATCTGTATCCTGTGGTATGGATTTCTGGTGCTTTACGTCGGTTGGAAGGGCTTGGGCGATATCCGCCGGCTGATTGCCAATCTGAAGGAGAGGAACCAGTAGCGTGGCAATTCGGTTGGGCTGGCTGTGCGGCATCGGACTCGGCCTGTCCTGTTTGATGGTCTCGGAAAACTGCCGGTGGCGTGTCCACCAACCCAGGGACGAGCCGGAACCACTCCTCCGACAGGAGCGGCCGCCGTCACCCTCCAACCCGATTGAACTCGGCGAGCGATTGGACATCAACGCCGCCGGGCGCGAAGATCTGGAATCGCTGCCGGGAATCGGACCCGTGCTGGCCGGCCGAATTGTGGAGTTCCGAACCAAGAACCCTCCTTTCCGGCGAGTAGAGGAAATTCTGATCATCCGGGGAATCGGCCGGCGCAAGTTCCAGGCCCTGCGCAATCGGATCCGAGTGGGGACCTCCACCGGCCCGCCCGGCTCCGCCTCGGCGGAATGTTCGAAATGAAGACCGTCATCCCGACTCACAGTCCCCTGCCTCGGGGGTTTCACCCCTACCTGGCTCAGTGGTTCCGCCAACGCTTCGCCGTCCCCTCCCCTGCCCAGAAAGCGGGTTGGCCCCCGGTAATGGCCGGCCGAGATACGCTGGTCGCCGCGCCCACCGGATCGGGCAAGACCCTGGCGGCATTTCTGTGGTCCCTGAACCGGCTGGTGGGGTTGACCTTGAAGGGCCGGCTCGAAGACCGCACCTATGTGGTTTACGTGTCGCCCCTGAAGGCGCTGGGAAACGACATTCACAAGAACCTGCAGGTCCCGATGGAGGAAATCGGCCGCATCTCCCAAGAGGCGGGCGAGGCCCCGTTGGGAATTCGTGTGGCGGTGCGCTCGGGAGACACTCCCAACAGCGAACGGCAGGCCATGCTCCGCCGCCCACCCCATATCCTGATCACGACTCCCGAGTCGCTCTATATTCTGCTCACGGCCAAAGGGAGTCGCGGCTACCTGGCCGGGGCCGAAACGGTGATCGTGGACGAAATCCATGCCGTGGCCGGAGACAAGCGCGGTTCTCACCTGGCCCTGTCCCTGGAACGACTGGACCATCTGGCCGGCCGGCGCCTGCAGAGGATCGGACTCAGCGCCACTCAGAAGCCCGTATCCGCCATTGCCCGTCTGCTGGTCGGGACCTCGGGGCTCACGCCCAAGGGCCGGGTCAATTGCTCCATCGTGGATATAGGCCACCAGCGGGATCTTGAGTTATCCATTGCCATTCCCGACCTGGAGTTCGGCCCCATTGCCAGTCTGGAGCTCTGGGAAGCCGTCTATGAGCGCATTGCCGCCGAATCGCGGGCTCACCGATCGACCCTGGTCTTTGTACACACCCGCCGCCTGGCGGAACGAGTCGCCCACAAGCTGAGTCAGCGCCTGGGAGAAGATCAGGTCGCCACCCACCACGGCAGCCTGTCCAAGGAGAGCCGTCTGGCGGCGGAACAGCAACTCAAGTCCGGCGTCATTGCGGTGGTGGTGGCCACGGCTTCGCTGGAACTGGGCATCGACATCGGCCACGTCGACCTCGTTTGCCATGTCGGGGCGCCCCGCTCCATCGCCAGCCTGCTGCAGAGAATCGGCCGCTCAGGGCACGGCCTGGACACGACTCCCAAGGGTCTCCTCTTCCCTCTCACCAGGGACGAGCTGTTGCAAACCGCCGCGGCCGTGCGGGCCGTCCGCGACGGAGAGCTGGATCGGGTCCACATCCCCGAGAAGCCACTGGACATCCTGGCTCAGCAGATAGTCGCCACCGTCGCCAGCGGAGAGATCGACGAGGGGGAACTTTGGGAACAGTGCCGGAAGGCCTATCCCTATCGCGACCTGACTCCCGCAGAGTTTGCAGAGGTGGTGGAGATTCTCTCCGAAGGGATTTCGACCCGCCGAGGCCGAGGCTCGGCCTACCTTCACCACGATGGAGTCCACCGTCGCCTGCGTCCTCGCAGAAACGCGGCCCTGGCGGCCATCACCGGCGGGGGAGCCATTCCCGATACGGCCGATTACGACGTCATCCAGGAACCGGAGGGTATTGTCGTAGGCCGGGTCAACGAGGACTTCGCCATCGAGAGCATGGCCGGAGACATCTTCCTCCTCGGGAACCAGTCCTGGCGCATCCGTCGGGTCGAATCAGGCAAGCTGCGCGTGGAAGACGCGCAGGGGGCGGCTCCCACCATTCCCTTCTGGGTGGGAGAGGCTCCGGCGCGCACGGCGGAGTTGTCGGCAGCAGTCTCGGAGCTCCGCCGCGAGTTGGCCGAGAAACTGGACAGTGAACCGGACTCGGCCTGCGACTGGTTGTCCCGAGAGTGCGGTTTGCATCGGTCGGGGGCCGAACAACTGGTCGCCTATCTGACCCAGACCCGGGCAGTCCTGGGAGAGGTTCCCACACAACAAACCGTAGTCGCCGAGCGCTTCTTCGACGAATCGGGGGGCATGCAACTGGTGCTGCACACTCCGTTTGGAGGCCGCATCAATCGAGCCTGGGGCCTGGCCCTGAGGAAGCGGTTCTGCGTCTCCTTCAATTTCGAGCTTCAGGCGGCAGCCACCGATGACGGAGTGGTGATTTCCCTGGGAGAACAGCACAGCTTCCCGCTGCAGAGCGTCTCCTCCATGGTGAGAACCGAACGAACCGAACGAGACCTGATCCAGGGAGTGCTGGCCTCTCCCATGTTCGGAAATCGCTGGCGCTGGAACGCCACCCGTTTTCTGGCCCTGCTGCGGTTCCAGCATGGCCGCCGGGTGCCCATGCCGATTCAGCGGATGCGGGCGGAAGATCTGCTGGCCGCCGTATTCCCGGCCCAGTTGGCCTGTCAGGACAACGCTCCCGGTCCGGTGGAGCCGGTGGACCACCCGCTGGTAAACCAGACATTGCACGATTGCCTGCACGAACCGCTGGACCTGGAGGGGTTTCTGGAAGTTCTGGGCCGGCTGGAGGCAGGAGAGATTCGCTTCCTGGGGCGCGACACGCCCGCTCCCTCCCCCATGTCGCATGAGATCCTCAACGCCAACCCCTATGCCTTCCTGGATGACGCTCCCCTGGAGGAGCGACGGGCGCGGGCGGTGTCACTCAGACGGATGGAGACCGACGCCATCCAGGCCGATTCCATCCTGGATCCCGAGGTGGTGGAGCGGGTGATCGCGGAATTGTGGCCGGATATCAGGGACCGCGAAGAACTGCACGATCTGCTCCTCAACCTGGTCGTTCTTCCCTCCCAAGCGGTTGGCCGCTGGCGGGAATTCATGAACGAGCTGATCGAATTCAGTCGCGCCGCGCCGGTTTCCTGGATCAATCCGTCAGGGTCCCGCCAGGAAGCCTATGTCGCCGCCGAGCGGCTGTCATGGCTGAAGCGCGTGGTTCCCGAAGTCCATGTGGACCGGTGTTTCCAGCCTCGAGCCCCGGATTCCGAAACCGCTTCGCCTTTCCAGCCGGCGCCTTCGCCGACCACCGGCAGACTCCCCGGAACTCCCGAGGAGATCGCCGCCTTCCTGGTACGCGAGTGGCTGGAATGCCTGGGACCGTCCACTGCGGCAGAGCTGGCCGACCGGCTCGGCCTGCCCCGCACCATGGTCCAACTGGCCCTGGTGACCCTGGAGGCCGGCGGGGCCATTCTGCGGGGCCGATTCCGTGCCGGGCCCGGCCTGCCCGCGCCGGCAGGATCCCCTTCCCCCATGGACACTTCCACTTCAGCCGCATCCGGTGGGAAGGGCCCGAACTCCCCGGACCAGCCGGGTCCCGACACGGAGTGGTGCGAGCGCAGGATACTGGCAAGGATCCACCGCTTGACGATCGGCCGGCTGCGCCGGGAGATCGAGCCGGCCAGCACCACCGAATTCATCCGCTTCCTGCTGCATTGGCAGCACCTGGAGGCCGGCACCCAGCTCCACGGCCGGGAGGGCCTGCTAAAGATTCTGCAACAGCTACAGGGACTGGAGCTTCCGGCGACGGCCTGGGAGCGCGACATTCTGCCCAAGCGGATTGCCGGCTATCGACCCGAGGACCTGGAAGCCTTGTGTCTCTCCGGCACGGTGGCCTGGGGGCGGCTGCGGTTCTCTCCTCCTCCCTCATTGGATGGGCAGGATCCTTCGGCCGGAACCAAAAACGCTCGATCCAAGCCCGGCCGCTCGGCGCCACTGGCCTTTTTCACGCGGCAGGACTCCTCCTGGCTACTGGAGCCGAGACCCCTCTCCATGGAAGACATTCCCGGGTTGTCTCCTGTGGCCGTAGAGGTCGCCAATGCACTACGGCAATGGGGAGCCTGTTTCCTGTCGGACATTTCCGGGAGCACCGGGCGGCTGGCCGCCGAGGTAGAGGATGGGCTGTGGGAATTGGTGACCCGCGGCCTGGCCACCGGAGACGGGATGGCCGGGTTGAGGGTCTTGTTGCTTCCGAATCAGAAGCGGCGCCGACCGGAGCACCGTTTACGAGTCATACGTGGAGGGAACGCTCCCGGTCGACTGCTGCCACTGGGCCGATGGTCGCTCTTGCAGCCGCAGCGTCCCCATCTTGCGGACAATGCGCCCACCGACCCGCCTCAACCGGACGAGTCCCACGGCCGGATGACGGCTCCCCGTCAGGATTCCGAAGAATTCGCCATTCGGATGGCCAACCAGCTTCTTCACCGCTACGGCATCGTCATCCGGGAGCTCATAGCCCGAGAGCCTCACGCACCCCGATGGAGAACCCTGCTGAACGTGTTCCGGAGAATGGAGGCTCGGGGTGAAATTCGCGGAGGGCGATTCGTGAGCGGTTTTGTGGGCGAGCAGTTTGCCCTACCGGAGGCCGTAGACACCCTGCGGGCGCTGCGGCGCGGCCGGGGGCCAGGGGGCGACACGGTCCTGGTTCCCGCCGCGGACCCGTTGAACCTGGTGGGCATCCTCACTCCCGGCGCTCGAGTGTCTCCCTTCTCCCATCAGTGGATCGCCATCCGGGAGGGTCTACCGATTGAAGTGGGAGAACTGGGAGAGGTGCTGAGCCGATTGCAGCCCAAGCGGTCTTCCGGCACCGAGCAGGCGCCGCCTCGCTCAGGCGGCGACAGACATCGGCCATGATGCTTTTTGAAACCAGCGCCCTTCAGGCCGTACCGGCACTGCATCAATCGGATAAAAATGTTGAAACCGGCCGCCGGAGGCCAGCGTTTCTAGGGTTGACCCTGAAGCGGTGAAGCATCCTGGAAAGGTAGAGGTTCATGAAACTGCAACGTAATCTGGTTCTCCCCATCGTCGGACTGGCAGCCCTGGTCGCCGTGGTCTATCTGGTCTGGGGTGGCGGGGATGCCGGTCAGGATGAGAGGTATTTGAGAGTGGAGGTGCAGCGCGGGGACGTCCGCAGGACCGTCACCTCAACCGGAACCCTGCAGGCGGTGGTCACCGTGCAGGTGGGCAGTCAGGTCTCCGGCCGCATCCAGGAATTGCACGCCGATTTCAACAGCGTGGTCAAGAAAGGACAGACCCTGGCCATCATCGATCCCGCCAACTTCGAAGCTCAGCGGGACCGCGCCGCCGCTTCCCTGGCCACGGCGGAAGCCTCGGTCAAGAACGCGGATGCCAATCTGGTCAATCGTCAGGCCGAGCTCCAGAGCGCCGAGGCCAATCTTCAGGTGTCGCGAGTGGACCAGCAGGAAGCCGGCCGGCAGCTACGAAGAGCCAAAGGACTGTTCGAGGACGGTCTCATTCCCGAGCGGGACCTGGAAACGGCCCAGGCCGGCCGGGATCAATCGGCCGCGCGGCTGCTGCAGGCCGAAGCCCAGATCAGCCAGATCAAGGCCTCCATTCGATCGGCCGGAGCCCAAAGGGAACAGGCCCTGGCCAACGTCAAGCAGGCCAAGGCCGAACTGAAGATGGCTCAGGTCAACCTTTATTATACGAATATCACCTCTCCCATTGACGGGGTGGTGATCGAACGCAACGTGGATATCGGCCAGACGGTGGCCGCCAGCTTCCAAGCCCCCATTCTGTTCATGATCGCCAACGATCTGGCCAAAATGCAGGTCATCGCTCAAATCGACGAGGCCGACATCGGAGCCATTTCCGAACAGGCCGGGGTCGATTTCACGGTCGATGCCTTCCCCGGCCAGACCTTCCAGGGGAATATTTCCGAGATTCGGCTCAGTTCCAAGCTTCCGGGCTCCAGCAGCACCGATGCCCAGCAGGCGGCCGGGTCTACCAACGTGGTTGTTTACAACGTCATGATCGACGTCGACAACCCCCAGTTGAAGCTGCGGCCCGCCATGACCGCCACCGTCAACTTCACCGTGGCCAGCGCGGAGGATGTCTTGAAAGTGGCTAACATCGCTCTGCGCTTTCGACCGTCGGACAAGAGTCCCGAGGAGATTCAAGCGATGCTTGGGGGCGGACCGCCCGGGTCGGGAGACGGTTCGGCGGCAGCCGGCCCCTCCGAAGGCCGTGAGAACCCGGCGGATTCCGGCGGCCGGCCGGGCATGGATCCGGAGCGGATGCGCGCCATGAGAGCACGGATGGCTCAGGGCGGAGGAGGCCGCGGCTCCGGCGGGCGCGGGATGGATCCGGAGCGGATGCGGGCCATGAGGGCCAGGATGGCTCAGGGGGGCAGAGGCGGACCTTTTGGAGGCGGCGGGCCCGGCATGCGCCGGAGCAGATCCGCCGGCACCGGCGCCAAGACCGTCATTGCGCCTTCCAACACGACCCAGTACGGCATTAGCCCCGGCTTGAAGATTCGGTTTCCTCAGGCAGAGAAGACCCGATCTCGAAGGGGCCTGTTGTGGGTACTCGACTCGGAGGGTCATCCGGAACCTCGTCGAGTCCGCTTCGGTATCACGGACGGACGGGAGACGGCAATTCTTAACGGGAACCTGGAAGAAGGAGAACAAGTCGTTAGCGGCGAACTGGCCACCGAGGCCAGAGCCAGTACCACATCCTCTCCCTTCGGCGGCCTGTTCGGTAGGCGGCGTCCGCCTCAACGAAGTCAGCAGCGAGGTCAGAGAAGCGGGAGCCGATAGTCCATGCAAAATCTCATCAACCCTGTCGCCGAAGGAACGTCTTCGCCGGACCTAGATCCGGCTGCCGTGATCGCATTGCAGGATGTGTGGAAGATTTACGATACGGGAGAGATTCGGGTGGAGGCGCTGCGAGGGGTTTCCCTCGAGATTGCCCGCGGGGAATTCGTGGCCATCATGGGCGCCTCGGGGTCGGGGAAATCCACCATGCTGAATATACTGGGCTGCCTGGATCATCCGACCCGCGGCGTCTATCGGCTGGACGGCGTGGATGTCTCCACCTTTTCCCACGCCCAAAGAGCCGACATTCGCAATCAAAAGATCGGCTTCATCTTCCAGACCTTCAACCTGTTGAGCCGGACCTCGGTCTGGGAAAACGTGGAAGCCCCCATGCTCTATTCCGGGACCTCGAAGGCCGAGCGTACCCGGCGCATCGAGGAGGCCCTGCAAGTGGTTGGAATTCCCGAGAAAGCCAAGGCGCTACCCAACCAACTCTCGGGAGGACAGCAACAAAGAGTGGCTGCAGCCCGGGCCCTGGTCAACCAACCCGCCATCCTTCTGGCCGACGAACCCACGGGCAATTTGGACTCGGCCACTTCGGAAGAGATCATGACCTTTCTCCAGAGTCTGAACTCCGAAAAATGGATCACCTTGGTCATGGTCACTCACGAACAGGAGATCGCCGCCTACGCATCGAGGCAGATTCACATGAGGGACGGTCGGATCTTACGCGACGAGAGGACCTGATGCCACGCTCCAAGGGAGTCGGCTCAAGTCAAATACAGTCCAAATCCGGAGTACTGCAATGAACTACTGGATGATCATGAAGATTTCGCTCAAGGCCCTGAGCCGGAACAAGATTCGCTCAGCTCTGACCATGCTGGGCATTATCATCGGTATCGCAGCAGTGATCGCCATGGTGAGTCTCGGCCAGGGCGCACAGCGCCAGGTTCAGGAAGAAATCGCCAGCCTGGGAGACAACACGGTCTGGGTGAGAGCCGGCAGCCGTCGTTCCTGGGGGGTCCGGAGTGCCTCCGGAACGAAGAACTCTCTGAAAGCCACCGACTTCGCGGCCATGTTGAACGAGTGTTCTGCGGTCAAGGCCGTCAGTCCCAGCTCCAGGTCGATGGCCCAGGTGGTGTTTGGAAACCAGAACTGGAATACCCGAATCGAGGGTTATAACGAACAGTACCCTGATATGCGAAACTGGACCATTGCCCAGGGCAGCTTCTTCGACGATAGCCACGTCAAGGCAGCCGCCCGGGTGGCCGTGCTGGGCAACACCGTCTGGACGGAACTGTTTGCCGGCAGCGACCCCGTCGGGCAAACCATTCGGGTCAAGAACCTGTCATTTCAGGTGGTCGGCGTGTTCAAGGCGAAGGGGTTCAACTCATGGGGCCGCGATCAGGACGACGTCATCATTGTTCCCTTCACCACCGTGCAGAAGAAGTTTCTGGGGGGCGCTCTCCACGTCGAGTCCGGATTGGTCCAGGCTGTCAGTGCCCGAGCAACCTATGCCGCCGAAGAACAGATCAGGGCGCTGCTACGCCAGCGGCACCGCCTGGGGCCTTTCCAGGACGACGATTTCATGATTCGCAACCTCAGCGAAATCGGAGAAGCCGCGGAATCAACCAACCGCATGATGAGTCTGTTGTTGTCCGGCATTGCCGCCATTTCGCTGCTGGTGGGCGGTATCGGCATCATGAACATCATGCTGGTGGCGGTCTCGGAGCGAACACGAGAGATCGGAATCCGGATGGCGATCGGCGCCCGACCGAATCATGTGCGCGTTCAGTTCCTCTCGGAATCGATCGTCCTCTGCCTGGTGGGCGGCATCCTGGGTCTACTGGTAGGAGTGGGTATTTCCTGGGGAATCGCACAATTGCTCGGCTGGCCCACGATAGTCTCGCTCGATTCCATCGCCATCTCCATGCTTTTCTCCGCGGCCATCGGGATCTTCTTCGGCTACTATCCCGCCCACAAAGCGGCAGCCCTGGATCCCATCGAAGCCCTGCGCTACGAATAGACACAGTAAGCCGAACCCGGATACCGGCGGACGCACCCGCCGTCCGGATCTCCCGGACTATCTTGCCTCCTGACTCAGCGGAGATCTGCTTACTCGAAAGCTAGAGATTCTCGAAAAAACGGTGGTCGGTTACGAAGGAAAACCCGTTGGGGATCTCCCGTATGTAGAGTTCGGCCCTGAGCACCTGGATGCATCCCTCGACCAGGACCCGGTCCAGGGGCCATTGGTTGTCCTTGGCTACTTGGTTGACTTTCTCCAAGGCAAGCTGGGTTAATTTGAAATGACCCTTGCAGGTGGCTCGTCCATTGTGGACCTTCCCCGCAAACTTGTGAAATTTCCCATCCACCTCGCCCCAGTTCTCCATGGATAGGGTGTAGTGCTTCTCCAGAAATTGAAATTTCTTGTTCATCGGTACCTCGGGCTGCTGCTGCGCCCTGAAATCAGTGGCTTGCCGGTGGAAGTGTAGCCCAGATTCCCCGCCCGGCAAATTCCTTTTTCCGTGGGGTACTCGATCGTCTTTCAAGGATGAACAGGATGGACAGGATTATTGTTGTTTGCTTATCCTGTGCATCCATGTTTCTTTTCCCCATTGCGCCGGCAGGCAAGGGATTCGAGAATCCGACCCTGCCCCATCCAGTGAAGCAACCGCCAAAGGAGCGACGTTCATGGAATCCGTCCTGCAATACATCCACCGGAACCGGGATCGCTACATAGCGGAGCTGAAAGAATTCCTGACCATTCCCAGTATCAGCAACAATGCCGAGAACCGCGCCGACATGGAGCGCTGCGCTGAATTCCTGAGAGACCAACTCGATACCATCGGAATGCAGAGGGCGGCCCTGTTTCCAACCCAGGGCCACCCCATTGTCTACGGGGAGTGGCTGGGAGCGCCCGGCAGACCCACCGTGCTCTTCTATGGGCACTACGACGTTCAACCGGTCGATCCCCTGGATCTTTGGATCTCGGGACCCTTCGAGCCGACCATCCGGGACGGCGAGCTTTACGCCCGGGGAGCCATTGATGACAAGGGCCAGGTATGGATGAATTTGAAGGCCGCCGAGGCTCACCTGCAGGATCAAGGAAGCCTGCCGATCAACCTCAAGCTCTTGATCGAGGGAGAGGAGGAAGTCGGCAGCGCCAATCTGGACACCTTTATCCAAACCCACCAGGAACTGCTGAAAGCGGATGTCGCCCTCATTTCAGACACTCCCATGTTCGATCGGGGGATTCCTTCCATCTGCTACGGACTCAGGGGACTGGCCTACTTCCAACTGGACTTGAAGGGATCGAGCCAGGACCTGCACTCCGGTTCCTTTGGCGGAACGGTGATCAATCCCAACTTTGCGCTGGCGCAGATCATAAGCTCGCTCAAGGATTCCGAGGGACGCATCCTGATCCCCGGCTTCTATGACGACGTGGCTCCCATGAGCGACCGGGAAAAAGAAGAACTGTCCCGGCTGCCTTTCGACCAGGAACGATTCCGGGCTGAGGTGGGCGCACCCGAACTCTTCGGTGAAAAAGGATACGGGACGCTGGAAAGAATCTGGTCCAGACCGACTCTGGAGGTCAACGGCCTGTGCGGGGGCTTTACCGGCGAGGGAGCCAAGACGGTCATCCCGGCAACCGCCATGGCAAAAATCAGTATGCGCCTGGCTCCCAATCAGGACCCGGATCGGATAGCCCACCTCTTCGAACGACACTTGAAGACCATCACCCCCGACTCGGTAGAACTTACGCTCACTCGCATGCACGGCGGAAAACCCTGGCTGACTCCCATCGACCATCCAGCCATCCGAGCGGCCTCCCGGGCCTTCGAGAAGGGGTTCGGCGCTTCGCCGGTCTTTGTGCGGGAAGGAGGAACGATTCCGGTGGTGACCACCCTGGCTGAGACCCTGGGGCTGTCCACGGTGCTGATGGGGGTCGGCCTCCCCGATGAGAATGCCCACGCCCCCAACGAAAGAATGGACCTCGGCAACTATCAAAACGGCATCGTGAGCGTAGCCCACTTCTTCGATCAGTTTTCAGGACGCTGAATCCGCCACCGAGTCCGAGGCTCAGCCGGGGCGATCCGGGACCGGGACCCGACCGAAATGCGGGGCCTGCAGCTTCACCTCCAGGCGCAGGCGTTCCAGGATCCGAGTCATCCTGAAGCCATCCACGATTTTCTCTCCATCGCCGGTCTGGACGTAAAACACGTCAAAGGCATAGTCCCTCTCGGTGGCCAGTTTGGCGGAGATGATATTGAGACCCAGGTCCGCCAGAATTCCGGCAATTCGGTAACTCAAACCCCAGCTATCCCGGGCCTGCACTTCAATGACCGTGCTGTGGGCGGAGATGTCGTTGTCGATGCGCACTCGGGGAGCCACGGCCAGGCCGGCGCCGCCCCGCTCTTCACGAGACTTGAAGCGCTGCCCGCGCAGCAGGTCGTCCAGGCGAGTCGTTCCCAGGATGATTTCGGCGAGCACCTGGTCCACCCGGCGGCGCCCCGCCTCGTCGATCAGCAGATGGCTGCCCAGATCGCTTACGTGGAAGGTATCGATCACGATGCCGTCCTCTCGGGTATTGAGTTGGGCGCTCAACGACCGGATGCCCAAGGCCGTCAGGGTTCCGGTTATCTGGGCAAAACGCCCGGGCAGATCGCGGGTGGAGAGGTGGAGTTCGTAGTAACCGGCATCCGGGTTGGCAACCCACTCACTCGCCAAGGGCTCTTCCTTGAGATTTTCGCAGAGACGAATGTGGGTCACGATTTGGGGAAGGGGCGTGTAGAGCGCATATTTCTCGGGCAGGAGAGAAAAATGGTGCAGCACCGAGTCTACCGACAGATCGCCCGCCAGTTGCTCCAGGACGCCGCGCTGAATCTCGGCGACCCGGGCGTGTTCGGCCCCGCTGAGATCCTGACCGAACATGAGACGGTCCATGACTCTGAAATACAAGGACCACAACAGGAAGCGGTTTCTTTCCGACCAGGCAGTCTCATCCACCGAGGTCAAGTCCGCAAAGGTATGCAGCAACAGCATGTTCAGATTGTCGGTGGTCTCCACGGCCGCGCTGACCTCCTGGACGATCTGGGGATCATCCAGGTCTCTCCGTTGCGATACATGGGCCAGTAGGGTCTGCTCTCCCACCAGCATCAGGACTTTGTCCCGGTCTTCGGGCGACACACCGAGGCGCTGCAAGGCGCGAACCGCCATGGGCTGGCCGTTACCGGAGGGTCGATCCGGCCCGCTCGAGCCGGTCTCATGCAAGAGCAGACCCAGGTAGAGGATCGAAGGGTCCTCCACCTGCTCCAGCAAGCCTCGATAATCCTTGAGGCCGGGGTCGGTCGAGTTGGCCACCTGGTCCAGGCGATCCACGGCCCGCAGCGTGTGCTCATCGACCGAATACCTGCGGCCTCGGGCAATGCCGGGAAGACAGTCCAGGCGACCGTACTCCGGCAGGTAGCGGGCCAGGAATCCGAGGTCACGCATTCGTCGCAGCGTCGATCCCACCTTTCCGCTGTTCTTGAGGATGCCCCGGAAGTCGGCGTGCATGGCAGGAATCCGCCAATGGCGAGCCTGCCAAAGGTGGAGCCGGGACTGCAGCCGTGAAACCATCCGGGGCTGGATGATCTCGGGCTCCATTTGACTCAGGCGAAAAATCTTCATCCAGCGTTGAGGCGTTTCCTCGTCGCTTCCCTGTTCCGGTTGATCAACCAACCGGAGATATTGGGACCTGAAGACTTCGCTTCCCTTCAAAAGGGTCGCCTTGTTGCGCTCCAGGCACTCCTCAAAGACAGCCAGCAGCTTCCTTTTCCGCCTCAGGGTGTCTCTCACCAGCAATTCCAGCGCCGGAAGACGACGAGAATCGTGAAATCCCAGGAAACGGGCCGTTCGAACACCGGACTCGCCCAACAGATCCGACTGAGGTTCCCCCGCCAGAAAATGCAGATGGGTCTGAATCTGCAGCAGACGTTCCCGAATTGCCAGAAGCTGCGTCCACTCCCTGGGCGTAATCCCTCCCTTTTTCAGGATCCGGAGAGGGTCGTCGGTTCCGGCAAGCAGTCTCAGGGACTGCAACAGCGCTCGGCAGCACCACAAACCGCCCGGCCCCGATTCCAGCCCGCCGTTCAGGGCATAGACACTCCCTACCCCGCCTCCCACCATCTGCCGGTAGTATCCCTCGAGGTCGGAAAGGAAGACCACCGGCTTCTTGACCAGAGTCGACCGGAGCCGCTGGTGCAAATCGGATCCCACCGACCCGGTCCCACCCACCCAACGAGAGGACAACAGCTCCAGGCAGAAGCCCATGTCCGACTGAGATCGGCGCAGGCACTCGCGGGAGCTGAGATGAACGATTTCGCCGTGGATCCCCATGTCCGCCATCCGGGACCGCGTTGCCTCCACGATCCGGCTTGTCTCTCCATCCCGGACCGATCCGGTCATCAACAACCGGGCCGGGGAAAATGGAGTCAATTCCAGACTGCCGTAAGCGCCCAGAGCCAGCCAACAGGACCTCGCGGTCTGGTCGGGTCGGCCGGGAACCCTGAGAGAGCTCGGCATCAGCAGGGACTGCAAGCTCAGGTCAATCAAGCGGCAGTGTTCGGCTGCCAGATCCGGAGCCGGCAATCCGCTGAAGTGGCGCCATCGCAGCCGCGCCATTCCCCGCCGATAGAAGCGGTCCGGTCGGGTTGGCAGCCGTTCACTGCCCGAGTTGTCCGGTTTCGGCAGATTCATCCAAGCCCCCGAAACGCCTGAATTGGATTCGTTCATCTTGGTGATTGAGCAAAAATAAACCAGTCGGACGGTAAGGTAAACCGAAAACAGGCCCGGGGCGGGGTGTTTGTCCCCCACCAGCTCGACTGCGGGCTCCGCTAACGGGACGCCGCGTTGGCCCTTCTCCGGATCGACTGCTGGCTGCGCCCTCCCTCCGGAGAACGCCCTCTCATTGCCCATCGACCCCCTTGGAGACATGCTAAGCCCCACACAAGAAGACTAGCCCGCATTTCTCACCAGAGTTCGCACAGGAGCGGTAAAAGGGGCCATGGAGGCATTTGAGGCCGAGTTTAACAACGTTGGTGGCTGGATCGGTAGGCAAAGGCCAACAGCGGAGGCTTCTGAGGCTCTCCGAGGAACCTCAGGCGGCATTTTCCCTCGAAAACAGCGACACCTCTGCCATCGGGCCTGGTGGCCGCGTCTTCAAGGGCCAGGAGTGACGGTCGGGTCAGGGCACCTCAGGGCGGCAGGTGAGCCCAAGCGATGCGGAACTCCCTCTGGTAAGGACATCCGGAAGCCATGGCGACCTTGATGCGACGGACCGAGATGGTGACCTGAGCGCCGATCTTGAGCAGTTTGAGTCTGATGGAACCGACGGTGGCCCGGGCCAGGCAGGTGGATTGCAGCGCCCGCCGGCGCAAGCCCTCCACCAGCACATAGGCGAAAGAGGTCATCAGGAGCCGGAGCTGATTCGCCCGGAAGGAGTGGGTGGAGGTGCGATCGGCAAACAGGTCGAGTTGCTGCTCCTTGATGCGGTTTTCCATCTCACCGCGGGCACAGTAGATCTTCTCATAGAGGAACTGGGCGGGGTAGTCCTGGACCGACAGAGAGGTGACGACGAAGCGGGGGTTGGGGCCGCGGGGCAGGACCTCGGCTTTGGCGACCAGGCGGCGCTCGTGGGACCAGCTCTTGTGAGTGCGGTAGGAGAGGTCGGTGAAGATCCGGGCGGGCTGCTGTTGCTGGTCTGAGAGGGCCTGGGCCTGAGCCAACTCGGGGGCGATGGCGTCTTGGAGGCGGGAGTTGCGGGCCAGGCCGAAGAGATAGTCGACCTGATGCTGCTCACACCACCCCATCAGCTCCTCACGGGCAAAGCCGGAGTCGGCCCGCAGCAGGATCTTGACCTGAGGCCAGACACGCCGTAGGCGGGAGACGATGCGCTGGACCTGCTCCAGAGCGCCGGCGGAGGCATCGATGTTGGCGGGTCTGAGCAGGGCCGAGAGCAGATGGCGGCCCGAGAAGATGTAGAGGGGCAGGTAGCAGTAGCCTCGGTAGTAGCCGTGGAAGAAGCGGTCCTCTTGTTCCCCGTGGAGGGGATCGTCAGTGGCGTCGAGGTCGAGGATGATCTCATCGGGGGGTTGGGGATGGGCTTGCAGAAACAGTTTCACCAGGAGGGCTTGCAAGGCCTCGGGGTCGTGGTCAATCTTGTGGTAGCGGGTGGGGCCTTGGGTGGGGGCGTGTTCGAGTCGGTTGAGGGTGCTCTTGCCTGCCAGGGGAGGCGAGTCGCCACGACGGCCTTTCTCTGAAAACAAGGCCATGAGGGGATCGTGACGGAGTTGGTCGTGGTCGATGAGATCCTCGTAGCCGAGGGCGATGCCACGGATGCGCTGAGCGATGAGGGTGCGCAGGCTGTATTGGGTCCGCTTGGGGTCGCGGTGATCGGTGAAACAGTCGGCCACCTGGTCGGAGAGAGATAAGCCCCGATCCACCCGGCGCAACAGCAGGGAGCCGGCATCGGAAGTGATGGGACCGCCGTCGAAATCAGCCACCACGCGGCGGCGGCCGTGGGGTTCAAACTCCAGGGGTTTGGTGTTACACTGTGTCGGCATCGGTTCTCCTTTAAGAATCTGGTTAACTCCTTAGACAAGAGTATTTTACCAGATTCCGAGAACCGATGCTTCCTACCTCTGGTGAGAAATGCGGGCTAGCCGTGTAAACCATGTTCCCGGTTTACTGTGTAAACCATGTTCGGCTTGCACACAGAAGCCGAGCCGAATGGCGAAGGCTGATGCGGTGGGGGGCCGACGCCGAGGCCCCAGCCAGGGGTCGCCCCCAGCCCAAGGCCGTCAGGAGTCGCAGAAGCCGAGCCGAATGGCGACAGCTGATGCAGTTGGGGGGACTGGCGGCCGACATCTCAAAGAGCCGACGTGCACTCTCCGGGGAGACCCCGTTTTGACCCGCTCAAGGCCGTTCTGTATAATTCCCCACTTTCCGTCTCACCCCTTCCCACAATCCGGACCCCTCTGCTGACCACTGATGAAAATCACCATCAGACCCTCAAGCCGGATCCGGGGCCGAGTGGAGCTTCCCGGCGACAAATCGATCTCCCACCGGCTGGCCATGCTGGGCGCAATCGCCAAAGGGAAAACGGTCATCCGGGGTTTTTCCGGCAGCGCCGACTGTACCAGCACCTTGAGCTGCCTCCGGCAACTAGGGGTCGGCATTGAATCGCCGCGGCCGGGCCATGTGGTGATCAGGGGGCGCGGGCTTCGCGGCCTGGAAGCTTCCGAGCACTTCCTGGACGCCGGCAATTCCGGATCGACCCTCCGAATGCTGTCGGGCATATTGGCGGGTCAGCACTTCTCGACAACCATTTCAGGAGACCCTTCCCTGAGGCGGCGCCCCATGCGGCGCATCATCGATCCCCTGTCCCAAATGGGGGCCGAAATACAGGCAGGCCCGGACAACACGCCTCCCCTCTCCATCAGGGGCGGAGACCTCCAGGCCATCGATTACCCCATGCCCGTGGCCAGCGCCCAGGTGAAGTCGGCCATCCTGCTGGCCGGACTCTACGCCTCCGGAACGACCCGCGTGGTCGAACCGCTGGCCAGCCGCGATCATACCGAAATAGCCCTTCGACAATTCGGCGTCGGCCTGCAGGTATCGGGGAAAGCATTGCAGATTCGAGGGGGTCAGCAGCCCCTGGCGCAGGCGGCTGCCGTTCCCGGAGACCTCTCCTCGGCCGCCTTCCTCATCGCAGCCACTCTGCTGCTGCCGAACTCGGAAACACTCATCCCGGGGGTGGGGTTGAACCAGAGGCGCCGGGCCTTGGTGGACGTTCTGATCGGGATGGGCGCCGCCATCGACGTCATCGAGGAATACCCGCTCCACGGAGAGCTGGCCGGCGACCTTCGAATCCGCTCTTCCTATCTGCGCGGCGGGAGCTTGTCCGGAGCACTGATCCCGCAGTTGATCGATGAGATTCCCATTCTGGCCGTGCTGGCGCCCCGCACTCAAGAGGGCATCCACATCAGGGACGCCGCCGAGCTGCGGGTCAAGGAGAGCGACCGGATTCAAAGCATTGTGGAGAACCTGCGCGCGATGGGGGTGGCGGTAGAGGAGTACCCGGACGGGATGTCGATTCCGGGCCGCCAATCGTTGCGGGGAGGCCTGGTTGACTCTCACGACGACCATCGCATCGCCATGGCTTTCAGCATCGCCGGCCTGGTGGCCGACGGACCCACGGTGATTGGGAATGCCGACTGTGTGTCCATCTCCTTTCCCGGGTTTTACGACCTCCTGGCCCGATTGACCCAAGCCTGACAACCAGATAACCCTTGACATGCAGACATTTGTCTGCTAAATATTCTCTTTTTGTTCCCTTTTTACGACTGCCTCTGAAGTACAGAGGGGTAGCCCCAGGAGAATACATGTCGGCTTTGCAGGCCAGTATCGCAAGGGACTTGCGGTCTCGACTCAAGGGAGCGGCAACGGAACCCCGAGGGGAAACACCGCTCTGGTCGCGAATGCAGTTGGCCGGACGCCTGTGCGAACTTTCCTCCATTCCCGGATCCGCCCTGCTGACGGCTGCCTTCCGCCTGGTGCTGGACGCGCAGACGGAGGGTGAACCGGTGGCCTGGATTGCAGCGACGCCGGACACCTTCTTTCCCCCGGATGCCGCTGACAACGGTGTGGACCTGAACGCCCTGGTGGTGATTCGCGTGCCTGGCGCCCAGGCAGCGGCGCGCTCGGCAGACCGGCTCTTGCGGTCGGGCGCCTTCGGCCTGATCGTGATGGATCTGAACGCCAACCCCACCATTTCCATCCCCCTGCAGGCACGCCTGGTCCAGCAGGCGCGGACTCACGACACCGCCCTTCTCTGCCTGACTTCCAAAGCCCGGAACGCTCCTTCGCTGGGATCGCTGGTCTCTCTGAGAGGGCAAACCTCCTGCCGGCGCCTGGGAGCCGATCGCTTCCGGTACGACATCGAATTCCTGAAGGACAGACGCCATGGACCGGGTTGGCGCCACACCGAGATCTGCCGTGGACCGGACGGCCTGCATTAACATCCGGGCGCTGCCGCTGCAACTCCTGCTGAGGAGACATCCGGAGTGGAAGCAGCGGCCGGTGGCCGTGGTAGAGCAAGAAAAGCCTCAAAGCCCCCTCCTGTGGGTGAACGCCCCAGCCGGTCGGGCCGGCATCCGGTCGGGGATGCGCTACGCCTCCGCCCTTTCGCTGGACCGGGACCTGTGCGCCGGGACCGTTTCGGAGCAGGAAATCCGGGAGGCCGTCCGGCAGGTCCATCAACTGCTGGACCGCTTCAGTCCCCGGGTTGAGCCCTGTGAGGATGAGCCCGGCATCTTCTGGGCCGACGCCGGCGGACTCGACAAGCTCTACAGGACTCTCCAGGACTGGGCCCGGCAGATTGAACTCCACCTCTCCCGGCTGGAGTTTTCGGCCGGCATCGTCATCGGCTTCAGTCGTTTCGGCAGCTATGCCCTGGCCAAGGCAGAGAGGCTGGTGACGGTACTTCCCTCCCCCGAGGCGGAGCAGGCCCAAAGCCGCCAGGTAAGCCTGCTGCATCTGCAACTCGATCCCAGGCTGCGCGACCGGCTGGAGAAGCTGGCGATTCACACCCTGGAAGACCTGCTGCGGCTTCCCGAAGCCGGCATCCAACGCCACCTTGGCGAGCAGGCCCGCAACCTCCGTCGTCTGGCCTCGGGTGAGCTGTCGCGGCCGCTCCAGCCCCGAAGCATCCCCCAGCCTCTCCACGCCCGCATGGACCTGAACGAGCCCGACCCTAATGCCCAGAGGCTGCTTTTCCGGATCAAGCAGTTGCTGGACCCCCTGTTGCGGGCGGCAGCGGAACGATACCAGGCGGCGGCAGCCCTCCAGTTGCAGCTTCGGCTGGAGAACGGAACCCGTCACCGTCAGCGCATCCAGCCGGCCCGGCCGACCCTGGAAGTTTCGGTCCTGCTGGACCTGGTCCGGTTGCGCCTGGAGAGGGTCTCCTTGTGCGCTCCTCTGCTGGAACTGTGCCTGGAGGTGGAAGCCGTCTGCGTCTCCGCCGAGACGCGGAATCTGCTGCAGCGCACCCCCCGCCGCAATGCCGAAGCGGCCCTGCAAGCCCTGGCCCGGGTGCGGGCCGAGTTCGGGCCCGATTCGGTGCTTTCGGCCCGGCTCAAACCGGGACATCTGCCCGAAGCCCGCTGGGAGTGGCAACCCCTCCACGGACTCACTCCAGCCACTCCCCGGCCGGGCCCCATCCGCCCCCTGGTACGCCGGGCCCATGCCCGTCCCAAGCTTCTCGACTGGAAGAGACCTCCGGGCCTGGAGCCTCTGCTCGGGTATCTGATCAGTGGAGGATGGTGGAATCGGGAGGTTCGAAGAGACTATCGGTTCGTCAACACCAACCGGAGAGAGGTGCTCTGGGTCTATTACGATCCACAAGGACGTCGCTGGTACTCCCAGGGCCGCGTGGAGTGAACGCAAACCATGACCGGACCGGCCCCTTCCTACGTTCCCCTCTGGTGCAAGAGCAACTACTCCTTTCTGGAAGGAGCCAGCCATCCCGAAGAGTTGGTCGATGCCTGCCGGCAGAAGGGCATTCCCGCCCTGGCCCTCACCGACCGCCACGGGGTGTACGGGATGGTCAGGGCCCATGTCCGCGCCCGCCGGCAGCGCATCCACCTGATCGCGGGGTCGCAGATCAGCCTGGGGGAGGGAGCCGAGATCCTGCTGCTGGTTGAGAACGAGGAAGGTTACCGCAACCTCTGCCGACTGCTGACCGACGGGCACCTGCGTTCCTCCAAGGGGAAGTGCAGCCTGGACGGGCAGGCGGTGTGCGGTTGCAACCGCGGCTTGCTTGCCCTGTGGATCGGCCCTCCCGACCCCAGGGCTTCTCCGGAAGCTGCCTTCGAACCCCTCCTGGGGCAGTTCAAAGCGGCATTCGAAGACCGTCTCTACATCCTGCTGGCCCGACACCGCCGGGCGGAGGAGATCCTGCCGGAGATTCAGTTGCGAAAGCTGGCGCGCCGGTTCAGCCTCCCTACCGTGGCAGCCGTGGAGATCCTCTATCACGTTCCTGAACGGCGGCGCCTGCAGGACGTTCTGACCTGCATCCGGGAAGGAGTCACCCTGACCACGGCCGGCCGGCTCATCCGTCCCAACGACCAGCACGCCCTCAAGAGCCCCGAGGAGCTGGCCCGCCTCTTCAGCGACGATCCGGAGTCGGTCCGGCGGACCCTGGAGGTGGCCGCCCGCTGTTCCTTTTCGCTGCAGGAACTGCGTTACCGCTATCCACTGGAGCCTCTGCCGGAAGGAAAGACCTCCAGCCAGCACCTGCGGGACCGGACCTTCGAGGGAGCCGCCCGCCGCCTGGGC
The DNA here is from genome assembly GCA_965207735.1 of Candidatus Versatilivorator sp. Taxonomy (GTDB): domain Bacteria; phylum Acidobacteriota; class Terriglobia; order Versatilivoradales; family Versatilivoraceae; genus Versatilivorator. Next base: position 1,457,230 of record OZ242296.1, read on the forward strand.
AAAAAGTTCCACGGCCTGATTCCACAACTGCGAAAGGAGCTCGATCTCATCCGGGAGCTGGAGTACGAAGGCTATTTCCTGACCATGCACGAGATCGTCGAGTACTGCCACCGCCGGCACATCCTCTGCCAGGGCCGAGGATCGGCCGCCAACTCGGCGGTCTGTTTTGCCTTGGGGATCACCAGCGTGGACCCGACCCAGGTGGATCTCCTCTTCGAGCGCTTTCTGTCCAGGGAGAGGGCCGAGCCTCCGGATATCGACCTGGACATCGAGCACGACCGCCGGGAAGAGGTGATCCAGCATGTCTACGAAAAGTACGGGCGCGATCGTGCTGCCATGGTGGCCAACGTGGTCCGTTACCGGCGTCGGTCCGCCATCCGGGAAGTGGGCAAGGTGCTGGGGGTTGCGGCCACCAGCCTGGACCGCCTGGCCAAGCTGGTGTCCCACGATCACTGCAACGCCGAGTTCATCCGGCAGGCCGGACTCGATCCCGGCAACCCTGCCCTGCTCCACCTGGCCTCTCTGGTGGAAGAGATTCAGGATTTTCCCCGTCACCTCTCCATTCATCCCGGGGGCTTTCTGCTGGGTCATCGCCCCGTCCACGACCTGGTGCCGATCGAGAACGCCTCCATGCCGGGCAGGACGGTCATTCAGTGGGACAAGGAAGACGTGGACCAGGCCGGCCTGTTCAAGGTAGACCTGCTGGGGCTGGGCGCCCTCACCCACCTGCACCTCTGCTTCGATCTCCTGCGGCGGCACCGGCAACGGGAGCTTTCCCTGGCTACCATGCCCAAGGGGGACCCCTCGACCTTTGAAATGATCTGCCGCAGCGACACGGTGGGAGTGTTTCAGATCGAGAGCCGCGCCCAGATGGCCATGTTGGGGCGCCTGAAGCCGCGCAGCTACTACGACCTGGTGATCGAGATCAGCATCGTGCGCCCCGGACCCATCACCGGCGGCATGGTCCATCCCTATCTGCGGCGGCGCAATGGCCAGGAGGAAGTCCAGTACCCTCACCCCAGCCTCATTCCCGTCCTGAAGAAGACCCTGGGCATCCCCCTGTTCCAGGAACAGGTGATGCAGCTGGCCATGGTGGCGGCCGACTACTCTCCCGGAGAGGCCGACCAGTTGCGGCGGGACATGGCGGCCTGGCGGCGTTCAGGGCGGATCGAGCGGCACCGGCAGCGGCTGGTCACCCGCATGGTGGCCAAGGGGATTCAGCCCGAGTTTGCCGAGCGTGTCTTCCAGCAGATCCGCGGATTCGGCGAATACGGCTTCCCCGAGAGCCATGCCGCCAGCTTTGCCCATATCGCCTATGCCACCGCCTACCTCAAATGCCACTACCCGGCCGAGTTTGTCTGCGCCCTGCTGAATGCCCAGCCGATGGGGTTCTACTCGGCTGCCACCATCGTCAACGACGCCCGCATTCATGGAATCGAGGTGCGTCCGGTCAGCATTCTCGACAGCCACTGGGACTGCAGCCTGGTCGAAATTGAGGGAGCTACTGGAGAATCCGCCCAGTTCGCGGTCCGCATGGGGCTGCGCTACGTCAAGGGGCTGGGGCGGGAAGACTGGCACAGGCTGGCGGAAGCGGCCCGGCAGGCTCCCTTCCGCAACCTTCCGGACCTGGCCCGGCGGAGCCGGCTCCACCAGGACAAGCTGGAAGCTCTGGCCGAGGCCGGGGCCCTCGAGTGTCTCGGTCTGGACCGTCGAGGGGCTCTTTGGCAGATTCAGGGACTGACCACCGAACCCCGGCCCCTGCTGCCCCTGGCCGGCCGCGATCCCTCGCCCCGGTTCCCCTCCCTGAGCGGGCTGGAAACCATCCTCTGGGACCATCGGGCCAGCAGCCACAGCTCCCGGGCCCACCTCCTGAAACCGCTGCGCCCCACTCTGGAAGTCCAGGGGCTGCCCACCGCGCGCCAACTCAACCGGATGCCGAACGGCCGCCTGGTCCGCTATGCCGGCATGGTCATCTGCCGCCAGCGGCCGGGGACCGCGGGCGGAGTCACCTTCATGACCCTGGAAGACGAGACCGGCTTCGTCAACCTGGTCATCTGGAAGCAGACCTTCGAGCGCTATTCCCTGCTGGCCAAGACGCTTTCCTGCATGGGGGTCACCGGGAATCTGCAGGTGGCGGAAGGAGTCACCCACCTGGTGGTCCGAAAAATCTGGAAGCCGGAGCTGGAGAAGGAATCCCTCCACCTGAAGAGCCGGGACTTCCACTGACAATCGATGGGCCTGAGGCTCACTCACAACCCCACCTCCGGCGAACCCGAATTTCATCTCAGAAGGCACCGCAGTTCCACCCGGAAAATGACCACGCACCAACCCTTGACGGCAAGTCGTCCCTGAGATTAGACTAGATTCCAACTAGTTTATTTCTTGTTCAGGGAGGCTAAACATGCCTGAAGTAGGCGCGTTCGAGGCCAAGACCCATCTTCCCAGGTTGCTGGAACGGGTCCGGAAGGGCGAGCGCTTTGTGATTACCAAACACGGAAACCCCGTGGCCGAACTCATTCCATTCAGGAAACGCGATACGGCAAAAATTCGCGCAGCAATTGACGACCTCAAGGCATTTCAGGAAGCCCATAGCCTGGGTGGATTGTCGGTCAGGGAGTTGATCGAGGAAGGGCGCAAAAGCTGATGCCGTTTGTATTGGACTGCTCGGTAACCATGGCCTGGCTGTTTCTCGATGAGGGTAACGATTCTACCGATGCGCTACGGGAGGAGTTGGTGATGGAGCACGCGGTTGTACCCGCGCTATGGCCCATCGAGGTCGGCAATGCACTACTGGCTGCTACGCGGCGCGCAGGCTTTCCGAGGAGGATTGGCCGCGAATCCGCAATGACCTCGCGCAATTGCCTATTGAAATCGACACGGATTCCTGTGCCAGGGTCTTGGACAGGGTACTGCCCGTAGCCAGGGATCATAGGCTGTCCGTATACGATGCAACCTACCTGGAACTTGCAATGAGGCTTTCCCTGCCACTTGCCACACTGGACCGCCAACTAGCCGCAGCCGCCAGAGGGGCCGGCCTCGAGATTCTCTGAAGGATTCCTACACGGTCGTATCCTAATGCCAGGGGTCGGCTGGGCAACACCGGTCTTTCAGGACTCCCGTTCCAGCACGTAGTCGGCGATCTCGAGCAGCGGCCAGGCAGCGTCTCCCAGGAATTCAAGGCTGGACTTGGCCTGGGCAATCCGGCGCCGCGCTTCCTCTCTGGCCGCCTCCACACCCAACAGGCTGGCAAAGGTCACCATGTCCCGCTCCTGATCGCTGTGGGCGGCTTTGCCCATCTGCCTTGGGTCTCCCGTCACATTGAGAACGTCGTCAACGATCTGGAAGCCCAGGCCCAGCCCTTTGCCGTAGCGCCGCAACGCCCCCAGAACCCTGGAGTCGGCCCCCGCCAGCAGGCCCCCGCATTCCAATGAGGTCTCGATCAGCGCCCCGGTCTTGCGCCCGCAAGTCTCTTCCAGGGTTTCCTTTCGTCCATCCCGGGCGTCATTGGAGATATCCATGACCTGGCCGCCCACCAGGCCCACTGTACCGATGGCCCGGGCCACGGCGCGGGCTGCTGACAGCTGCGCGCCTTCGGGAAAACAGCCCTTTCGGTCTTCGGTCAGCAGGCACTCGAAGGCCAGCGCGGTCATGGCGTCTCCCGCCAGGACGGCCATGGCTTCTCCGAAGACCTTGTGGTTGGTGGGACGCCCGCGACGATAGTCGTCATCGTCCATGCAGGGCAGGTCGTCGTGGATCAGCGAGTAGGTGTGGATCAGCTCCAGACCGCAGGCAGGCACCAGGATGGCGTCCTGGCTGCCGCCGGCGATCCGGTAGGCGGCGATGGCCAGGATGGGGCGAAGGCGCTTCCCACCGGCAAAGACGCTGTAACGCATGGCCCGGTGGATGAGGCGGGGCTCCCGATCCTCCGGAGGCAGTACCTGCTCCAAGGTCCGGTCAACCTGAACCCTTTTTTCGCGCAGATACTTTTCTAATCGAGGGGACACGAACACACCCTGGACTCTCGGTTACTCAGCCAGCTCCCGGTCACGCTCGGATCGAGCTGTCGCACCAAGCGCGAGCTGCCTTCGAAGGTCCGCTCTCCCCTGTTCCTTGACGAAGCGTGTCACGGCTTCGTCAATCAACTTCGAACGCTGGCCTCGAGGTGCAGCACGATCGAGCATCCTGACCGTTTGTTCCGGCAGGGTGATGTTGAGCCGTCGGTTCATTGGGACCTCACGTTATCTTCGAGGGGACACGGCCACACCCGCACGGTGGTCTGTAAATGTTAAATCCCGCAATGAGCCAGGCCACGCTTTTCCAGGTACTGCTGGTGGTACTCCTCGGCTCGGTAGTAGGTGGAGGCCGCCGTGATCTCGGTGACGATCGGGCGCGGATAGCGGCCGGAGGCGTTCCGCCTCTCCCTGGACTCCCGGGCTGCCGTTTCCTGGCGAGCGTCGTGAAAGAAGACGGCCGAACGATACTGGCTGCCGAAATCGGGCCCCTGGCGATTCAAGGTGGTGGGATCGTGATTGTCCCAAAAGATGTCCAGCAACTGCTCAAAGGTGACTTTGGAGGGATCGTATTCGATGTCGACCGCCTCGGCATGACCGGTGGTGCCGGTACACACCGCCCGGTAATCAGGATTTTCCAGGGTTCCTCCCGTGTAGCCCACGGAAGTGGACAAGACCCCTTCGACCTGCCGAAAGGTGGCCTCGACGCCCCAGAAACAGCCGGCTGCAAACGTGGCCATGGCCATGGATGCTCTCCTTTCTCCCCGCCCGTTCAGATATGGGGGCCAAGCCAGTATAGCGGATTTCCTGCCCAAGGAAGCGCCGGAGGACGAGATTCGCCAACCGATGATCCACATCCTGGATAATCAACCGTCATTCCCTGTGAATTGTTGTATGATCGGTGGCCGTATCCGATCCAGGGGGGAGCGATGGACGCGATTTGGGCCGCGGCCGGCTGCTTGGTCACCTACGTCCTCTTCTACCGATTCTATGCCAGGTACCTGGGCCGATGGGTCTTCCGCCTGGACCCGGACAGACCGACTCCGGCCCACCAGTTGCGGGACAACGTCGACTACGTTCCCTGCCGGCGCAGTGTCCTGTTCGGACACCACTACGCCTCCATCGCCGGGCTCTCACCCATGCTGGGGCCTGCCATCGCGGTGATCTGGGGATGGCTTCCCGGCATGCTCTGGGTGGTGTTCGGCACCCTCCTCATCGGGGCCGTCCACGACTTCGGAGCCCTGGTCCTTTCCATGCGCAACCGGGGCCTGAGCATCGGCAAGGTGGCCGAGGAAATCATCGGGCCGCGAGCCAAGTCCCTCTTCCACGTTCTTATCTTTTTCCTGGTCTGCCTGGCCATGGGCGTCTTTGTCCACGTGGTGGCCGGGCTGTTTACGGCCTCCTTCTACCCCGAGGCGGTCTTCCCGACATTCTCCCTGATCGCCATCGCTCTGGTGGTGGGCTGGGCCGCCTTCAGAAAGTCGATCTCGGTCTGGAAGCTCACCGTCGGGGGCTTCGTTTTAATGCTCTTCACCATCTGGCTGGGCCTGCAGTTCGATAAGCCCGATCTGACGGCCGGTGTATGGGGAGTGCTGATCCTGATCTATGCTTTCTGCGCCTCCACCCTTCCCGTCTGGGCCCTGCTTCAGCCGCGGGACTATCTGAACTCCTTCCTCCTCTATCTGGGCCTGGGGCTCGCCTACGTCGGTTTCTTTGTCCTGCGACCCAACTTCGCGGCTCCGGTGCTGGACGCCAGTCCCGCCGGCGCTCCGCCCATCTTTCCCTTCGTCTTCATCGTCATCGCCTGCGGCGCCGTTTCCGGGTTCCACGGACTGGTCTCTTCAGGAACCACCTCCAAACAGATCTCGCGGGAAACCGATGCCGTCTCCATCGGCTACGGCGGCATGATCGGGGAGTCGCTGCTGGGCCTGCTGGCGGTGCTGGCCTGCACGGCCGGATTCCGAACCATCGAGGCCTGGAACACCCACTACCAGAGCTGGTCGACCGCCGGCACGCTCTCCGAAAAGATGCGGGCCTTCATCGATGGGGCGGCCCTGTTCATCAGCCAACTGGGAGTACCCTTTTCCTGGGCCCAGGCCTTCATCGCCCTGGTGGCCGTGTCCTTTGCACTGACCTCTCTGGACTCCGGCACCAGGCTCCTACGCTACAACATCACCGAGATCGCGAGCGGCCTGCGACTGCCGCTTCTGACCAACCGCCACCTCTCCTCCCTGCTGGCGGCGGTTTCCATCGGCTTCTTCGCCTTTTATGAAGTGGACGGCAAACCGGCCGGGCTCCTCCTGTGGAAGCTCTTCGGCAGCACCAACCAGGTCCTGGCGGCACTGACGTTGCTGACCATCGCCATCTACCTCCGGCAACGCGGCAGAAACCACTGGTTCGCCAGCCTGCCCATGCTCTTCATGATCACCGTAACCGTGATCGCCATGGTCATGGAGATAAAGGGCTACTGGATCTCCAGCCAATACCTCCTGCTCTCGGTAGGCGGCGCCATCCTCCTGCTGAGCCTCTGGGTCATGCTGGAGGCCTCCATTCGCTTTCGAAAAGACAGCCTCTCCTGAACCGCACATCTCACCGGTTGCTGGATACATTCTGTAAATTCGGGTCAAACAGGGAGATGGGGTCAAATTACGTAGAAGGACTGATGGTCAGCTCCGGGAACCACGCTTGGCGAGATGCGGGCATCGAATGTAACGAAGCGCCCTTGCTGCTCAACGGCGAGCGCCAACAGATAAACATCGCTGATCTGTTTGGAGCCAACTACCCGATGCCAATCTGCAACGCCCGGCTGCAGAAGACTGATTTGATCGGGCCAGAATTGATGGTGGCTGGTGGCCGTTGCCTCAAAGAGGCGTTGGGCAACGAGGGACGCTGCCAGGCTATTGGGATAGGCCGGGTGGGCCATGACCCGCAAACACCCATTCTGGGTGATTGGGCAGGTCGCCCAACCGTGTTGGATGTTGTCTCTCAACCACCGCCTGGCGGACTCGTGATGCAGGTGTTCGGCATCCAGCAAGGCGATCAGGACGTTCACATCCAGTAGCGCTCGCATCAGTCGCCCATCTCTTCGCGCAGCCGTCCGATCAGTTCGTTGGTGACGACACCGCCGCGTTTGGGAAACGGACGAAAGCCAAACTCGGCGCCGGGCTCTTCCGTTTGGCTATCCGGGTCCTCCGGTCCGGCCGGAGCCAGCGATTGCCGAAGCATGTCCGATATCACCGCGCTGGCCGATTTCGACTTGCGTTTTGCGAGTTCCTTGACGGCAATCAGCAAGTCATCGTCGATATTCAGAGTCGTTCGCATGGCTGAATCCCAACCGGAAGATCACAAGGATTGATGCTACCGCACTATGCATCACGCATCAATGTTCTTCGGCGGAAAAAATCCCCCGGCTTTCGAGGCCTTCACTCGTGAGCCGAATGCAGCCGGCGAAGCTGGAGGGTAGAGTCGAGGACTGGCGCGTTGACTATAGGGTCCGGTGGCTATTCCGTCGCTTTCGCTTCGGGCCTCAGTCCGGCTCCCTTATCACGTTTCCAGTCCCCGCTCTCCGAACCGGACGTGCGGTTTTCCCGCATCTCGGCTCTCCAGTGGGATCATGCGTCTCGCACACAGGTCCCCGCTCGCATCCGTGGACGACTCCTATGGGATTGGCACCCGTCCCCCACTCCATCCACTTCCGCTCCCGGGTTGCCGCCAGGCCTGTTGATGCCCTGACGACGCCGTCCTCCTCCGACGACCCTTTCACTTTTGCATGTGATGCTTCCGGAGTCTCCGGCCCTTTTTTGGTCGGGGTTTCAGGCTTTCGCCACTCCCGGGACCCTTCCCCCTTCGGTCACCGCTCCTCACCTGAGGCCCCTTCCCTCCACCGGTATTACCCGGCTTCTCCGGTACTACAGGCCTCTCCGCCACCCTGTCGGCCTAGACTGACTCTCGCGAGCTTCCGGTTCGGTGCGTGCCTCACCACCCACAGGGCTTCCCATGTTGCTGCCTTCTTCCCCTTCCATGCGTGCCAGCGCCACTACCCCGGCGGGTCCAAAGGGGTGCCCGCGTCGCTCGCTTCCCCCTCCGTCTTCGGCCTTCCCCATTTCTCAGGTGGGTCGGCCCCCGCATTGCCCGTTTCGAGGCCTGCTCGACGTTCACTCGCGTTCCGGCCCGCATGCTCGCTGAACCGCCTTAAGCGGCCCTTTGACACCAGAGGGCTTCAGACCATATCGTTACCTCCATGATCCGCCCTGGCTGCTACCAACCGGAGCGACAGTTGTTGGACGGGTTTCGCACCCGTTGGAAGAAGGCGCCTTTCCATGGCGCACTGAGAAATGCGGGCTAACGTGGTTTTCTCCGGCAGTCGTCGGAGTGAGCCCATGGAATTCGGGTTGGTCAAGGCGTGGGATGGTACAGAGGGTTGTACGGCCCGAAGCGACTACTGACCGGACGGGGGCTCGGGGGCGGCCGGTTCGGTTTGCGTCTTGGCCTGAGCCTCACGGGCCTGGCCGGCCATCTCGGCCAGATCTTCGATGGTGCGCAGGATGGGCAGAATCAATCGATTGCCGCTGAGACGGGAACCGCCGAAGGCCATGCCGGCCGGGTTTTGCTTGGTCACCAGAATGCCCAGCGGCGCTCCCTGGGAGTCGTATACGATACAGCCCAGGTTGGTGGAGAGAGAGGCGTCGCACACATAGAAGGGGCGGGGGCCCTTTACCTTGGCTTCCACACGGCCCAGGTGCAACCGGATGGCTCGATTGCCGATCTTGCCCAGACGACCCACCGCAAAGACCTGATCCAGAACCTGAGGCTCCTGCCCGGCGGCGTCCAATGCCACCGCCTTGAAGGGATCCTCGGCTTCACGGGGCTTGATGAAGATCATGTCCAGGTCGCTGTCCTTCAGGATCACTTCGGCGTCCACCTCGGTTCCGTCATCCAGAATGAGCGTGGTCTCCTTGAACTCCGATTTGATATCGGCTCGGGTGGTGGCCCGCATCATGATGGTTGGGTCGAGCGCCGCGGCCGAAGCAACCGTCAACCCCGATCCGTCAATGACGGTTCCGTTGGCTTCTATCTTTCGTTCCTGGTCCCGGCTCTGGCCGCGGATGGAAAATTTGATTCCCATGACGACCCGCACCGTGACCAGCGCGCCCTTCGATTGCTCTGCCACGGATCGGGCCGTTTCCCGGATATCGCCGGCCTGGGCGACGGATGCCAGGAGCAATGCGATGACCGGATACAAGCAGCACTTTAGCGGACGGGCAAGGTTGATCATGGCTCCACTCCATCCAACGGAGCGGCGCCATTGCCCTGGCTCCAGTTGGGCTGCAACTCCAGAAAAAGAGTGTAAATGCCCCGCTTCACAAACAGCGGGATGTTGGCTGGTTTCCGGTTGCCGGCGGCCTCCAGGTGAGCCTCCAGATCCTGCACTCCCCTGACTTCTTGGCGATCCACGGCCTTGATGAGGTCTCGAGCCTTCAATCCGGCCACTGCAGCCCATCCTCCCGCATCCACCTGCGAGACCAGGGCACCGCTTTCCTCCTCCGACCAGCGATTGGCGACGCGGTCCAGGTAGGAGATATCCCGGGCCTTGAATTCGAAGCGGAGGTCCTCGTAGACCGGCAACTCTCCTTCCGAGGTGGGCATGGCGACCAGCTCGGCACTCAGGGCGCTGGTCTCTCCCGACCGTATCAGGGTGAATTCGGCCTGGCTGCCGACCCGGTAGGCCCGAATCATGGTCTTGAATACCTCGGCGTCCTGGGGTTCGGAAGCCTCGATGACCTGGGAATCGACATGAGTCAGGATATCCCCCACCTTGAAGCCGGCGGCTTCGGCGGAACTGCCGGGATAGACCTGGGTAATTCTCACCCCCTTCTTGCCCGGAAGGTCGAGGGCCTTGGCCAGCTTGCGCGACAGCACCTGCGTCGCGACCGGCAGCCAGGCCTTTCTGGCTTCGGCCGGGGGCCTCTGCGGGCGCCTCAGACCCACTTCCACCAGGGTCAGCAGGCGCTCGGAACGGCGATCGAACGCGACCACCACCGGGACGGGGCCTTGCCGGCCGCGGCAGATCTCGGTGGTCAATCGATCGAAGGAGCGCACTCCCTCCACCGCCTTTCCGTCGATCTCCACGATGACGTCGCCCGGCCGCAGGCGGGGCACGGCCTTGTCGGCCGCCCCCCCGGGTCGAATGCTGCTGACCAGCACGCCCTCCAGACTCGGGCGGTGCAGTTGCTTGGATTCCAGCCGGGTCAAACGCCTGAGGGTTATTCCCCATTCCCTGGCCTCGGCCTCCCTGCCCCTGGCGTCATCGCGCAACTCGGGAGTGATGCTCAAGGATTGCTCGACCTCTCCCCGCTTCACCTTCACCTGCATGGGGACGCCCACGGTCTTGGAGAGCAGTCGCCGAATCAAGCCCGGCATCTCTTCCTCGAATTTGACCCGGACCGGCTCACCGTCAATGCTCAAAAGGATGTCGCCCGGCCGGAGCCCGGCCCGGTCCGACGGAGAGCCCGGCAGTACTCCCGACACCAGCGCCCCCTGGTCCGCCGTGGCTGTCGCACCGTTTTTCAACAGCGGCTGAAAGCCGGCGCCCACCCAGGACCGGCGCACCCGGCCATGCTCGATCAATTTCTGGGAGACCGGTTGAGCCAATTCGCTGGGGATGGCGCCCCCCAGACCGAGCCCGATCTCGTTGATGCCCACGATCTCACCCCGCAGGTTCACCAGCGGGCCGCCGGAGTTCCCCGGGAAAATGCCGGCGTCGTGTCCGATCCACTTGACCACGGATCCGACGTTTTCCCCATCCAGCCGCAGGGGAGCGCTCATGCGCTTGGGAATCATCATGTCCTTGTTGGAGACCACTCCGCGGGTCACCGACTGCGAGATGGCCAGGGGACATCCCATGGCCAGGACGGGCTCTCCCACCGCAAGGGCCTCCGAGCTGCCGAATCGGGCGATCGGCAGGGGTCCGCCGGCGGGGTCCCGGGAGGACATGTCCAGCTTGATCACGGCAATATCGGCCAGGGCGTCGGTCCCCACCAGCTCGGCTTCCAACTCTTCCCGAGTGGAGAGGACGCAGCGAATCGAGGTCGCCTTGCCGGCCACGTGGTGGTTGGTGATGACATAGCCCTCAGGGGATATGATGACCCCGCTCCCGGTGGATTCGAACTTGCGCCCTCTGCCTCCCCCGTGCCGCAGAGACAACACATAGATTTGAACCAGGGCCGGATAGACGGCATCGATGGCCCGCTGGACCTGCTGCTCGGTCCCCGGCCTCCTGCTCGCCTCCGCCGCTGCCGCGGGGGAAGCCAAAAGGGAGGACACCACCAACGCCACCAACCCCGAGACTCCCATTTTCCTTCGATGAACCATGCAGACCCTCCCGGGCTTGCGCCAACCGCTTCCTTGACCGCCGTTCATGGCGCCCCGGATCAGTACCTGGGCACTGAGGGATCCACCTCTTGAGACCAGCGGTCGATGCCTCCGGTGAGATTCTTCACATTGGTAAAGCCGGCCTTCTGCATCTGTTCCACCGCCCTGGCGCTGCGCCCGCCCAGCTTGCAATGGACCACGATCTCGTCATCGGAATTCAACTCGCCCATGCGTTGGCCCAGTTGTCCCAGCGGGATCAGAATGGAGCCGGGCAGGCAGCAGATGTCATACTCGTGGGATTCCCGCACATCCAGGATCACGGGAGTTTCTCCGTTATCCAGCATGGTTTTGAGTTCCTTGGGTGTCATTTCGTCGGACTCCTCGGGCGCATCCGCCCCGGCCGCAGCCTGAGGCGAAATACCGCAAAATTGTTGGTAGTCGATCAAGGCCTTGATGGTGGGCTGTTCTCCGCAGAGAGGGCATTTCGGATTCTTTCGCAGCTTCAGCTCCCGAAACTTCATCTGCAACGCATCGTAAAGAATCAGACGCCCCACCAGGGATCGGCCGCTTCCCAGAATCAACTTGACGGCTTCGGTGGCCTGAACCAGTCCGATGATTCCGGGAAGGATCCCCAAAACGCCCCCCTCGGCGCAACTGGGCACCAGTCCCGGAGGGGGTGGCTCGGGATAGAGGCAGCGGTAGCAGGGACCCTGCCTGGCGTCGAACACGGATGCCTGACCCTCGAACCGAAAGATGCTCCCGTAGACGTTGGGCTTGTTCAGAAGAACACAGGCGTCGTTCACCAGGTAACGCGTGGGGAAGTTGTCGGTTCCGTCAATTACGATGTCGTATCCGACAATGATGTCCAAAGCGTTGTCGGAAGTCAGCATGGCTTCGTAGGTCTCCACCCGGACGTTGGGATTGATATCCAGAATCTTCTCCCGGGCCGAGTCCAGCTTGGGGCGACCCACATCCTTGGTGCCGTGAATGACCTGCCGCTGCAGGTTGCTGAAATCGACGATGTCGAAGTCTACCAATCCCAGCTTTCCGATGCCGGCGGCCGAAAGATAGAGGCCCAGCGGAGCCCCGAGCCCCCCGGTCCCGACGAGCAGGACCCTGGCGGCCTTCAGCTTCTTTTGGCCCTCCATGCCGACTTCCGGCATGATGAGGTGCCGGCTGTACCTCTGGATCTCATCCTGGCTGAGGTCCATGCTTTCCGAAGCCACCTCGACGGCAGGAAGGCTTCCGCCGGCGATGGATGGCACGATGCTCAAGACGTCCCCTTCCTTCACGGGCGTCCGGTCTTCCTGCAGATACCGCACATCCTCGTCGTTGATGTACAGGTTGACAAAGTTGCGGACCTGCCCCTCGTCATTCAGCAGGTGGGGCTTGAGCTCAGGAAAACGCCGGACCAGTCCGTCGATCACCTCACCCACGGATTCGCCGCTCAGTTCCACCTCGTCCCGATTGCCCGTGAGATGTCGCAACGCAACCGGCAGGAGCACCTTCAAAGCCATTTCTCCTCCTCAAGGATCATCCCCACGCTCGCTGGACATAGTATAGCCCGCATTTCCTGCCGGGTCGCCGCGCAGGGGATGAAATATTGCATCGGGCCAGCACCCGGTAGGCAATGTGGGGCCGGCTCACCCGGCTTCGAATTCCTCGGGGCTGAAACGGGACCGGTCGTCGGTCAGCCTCCAGCAGGTCATGGCTCCGGCCCTTCCCAGGGAAACCGAGACAATGAGGTATGAGTAGAAGGGCCAGGCATGATCCAGATCGAACTGAGAGGGCCGGGCCTCGGCGTTGGGATGGGAGTGGTAGAAGCCCAGCACATCCATGCCCTTTTCCCGCGCCCGTTTCTCGGCTTCGAACATGGTCCCGGGTGAGATCAGAAATCGGTTGTGCCGGTCGCTCTCCTTGCGTGCATTCTCGGCCGGAAGCAACTCAAGGATGTGCTTGTCTCCCTGAACCAGCCGCCCCAGCATCAAGCCACAGCACTCGTTGGGATAAGTGGCCTCCCCGTGAGCTTGAATGGCCCGGGGATGCTCCCGTTTCAATTTAACCACCACCCTTGCCGACTCCCCAGAACCGCTCGTTCAGGTATTTCATGCCTCCGTCGCACAGCACCGTCACCACCACCCCGGCCTCCAGGCCCTTGGCGATCTCGACAGCCGCCACCACGTTGGCCCCGGCCGAGATCCCGACCAGAAGGCCTTCTTCACGGGCCAGCCGGCGAACCATCTCCTGAGCCGCTTCCGTGGACACCTCCAACTGCCGGTCGGCCAAGCGGCTGTCGTAGATCGGCGGGACGATGGAGGAAGGCATGTGCTTCATCCCTTCCAGGCCGTGCAGAGGCGAGTCCGGCTGCATGGCGATACACTCGATGCCCGCATCGAACTCCTTCAGCCTCCGGGTGGTCCCCACAAAGGTGCCGCTGGTACCGAGTCCGGCCACGAAATGGGTCACCCGCCCGCCGGTTTGCCGGTAGACTTCGACCGCCGTGCTCCGGTAGTGAGCTTGCCAATTGGCCGGATTCCCGTACTGATCCGGGTAGAAGTAAAGGTCCGGGTTTTCCGAGTAGAGTCTTTTGGCTGCCCGAATGGCTCCGTCGGATCCCTCTCTGCCGCTGGTCAATACCAGTTCCGCGCCGTAAGCCTGCAAGATCTTGAGTCTTTCCGGGGTCACGTTTTCCGGCATGGCCAAACGCACCGGAATCCCCCGCACCGCCCCGATCATGGCATAGGCAATCCCGGTATTCCCGGAGGTGGCATCCAGCAGGATCTTTCCCGGCTTGAGCTTGCCTGATCTCTCCCCCTGCTCGATCATCTCCAGCGCGGGACGGTCCTTGATCGAGCCCCCGGGATTGAACCATTCCGCCTTGGCATAGACGGCGACGCCGGGTGCCCCTTGCCAGACCCGCTCGAGGGGAATCAGGGGGGTGTTGCCGATCGTATCCAGAACGGCTGTTGCTCCACCGGCTTCCAGGGTCTGGGACTTCATGGGCTTTACCTGATTTACCGCCGACTTCCGCAGCCCCGTAGACTAACATGATCGCCACCGCTTCACAATCTCCCCCCGAGGCTCCCCCCGAGGCTCCCCCCGAGGCAGGGTCCTCTGATATACTGTGGTCGGTTCGACTCCCTCCACGTCGGTAAATATCCCTGGAAAAATTGTTGTTTTTCTCTGCCGGCGGCAAGCTGCGCAGGTCTCTGTCTCTCAGATCGAGATCGCCATAGAATCCCTGAAGGATCGAGCCCGTGGACGAAGACATTCTCTCCTGCCTGATGCTGACCTCGGTGAAGGGGCTCGGCTGCCGGGGCGCCCATCGGCTGATGGCTGCCCTGGGATCACCGCGGGAGGTGGTCCAGGCAAGCCCGGGCGCCCTCACCCGCCTGGGCCTTTCAGACGATATCGCCGGATCCCTGTCGTCGGAACAGGTTCGCCTGCAAGCCGAAAGGGAACTGCACAAGTGCCGGCGGCACCAGGTCACCGTGCTGACTCTCCAGGACCCCCGTTACCCCGCCCTGCTCAAGCAAATTTTCGATCCTCCCATCCTCCTGTTCGCCGCCGGAGACCCCTCATGCCTCGCCCTCCCCTCGATTTCCATGGTGGGCTCCCGCAAGGCCACCGCCTATGGCCTCAACACGGCTGAGAGAATTGCCTGCGACCTCGCGGAACGTGGGCTCCTGGTCACGAGCGGACTGGCAAGAGGCATCGACACCGCCTCTCACCGGGGGGCGTTGCGGGGCAAGGGAGCAACGGTGGCGGTCCTGGGCAGCGGCCTTGACCGCATCTACCCGCGAGAAAACCGGTCCCTCGCCCGGGAGATCGGCGGCAAGGGCTGCATCCTCTCCGAGTTTCCGCTGGGCACCCGTCCCCTGCCGCAGAACTTCCCCATACGGAATCGCATCATCAGCGGCATTTCGCTGGCTACCTGCATGGTGGAGGCCAACCAATCCAGCGGCTCGCTCATCACAGCCCGCCTGGCGCTGGATCAAGGACGGGAGGTGTTGGCAGTGCCGGGAAACATCACCTCCGAAACCAGTTATGGCCCCAATCTGTGGATCAAGCAGGGAGCCAAACTGGTTCAGGATTGGCGGGACATCGTGGAGGAGTTGCCCCCGTTTATCCAGGAGCAGCTAGAGGTCTCCACCGGCTCGCCGCAACCGGAAACACTGACCCAAAGGGAGCAGCAGGTTTTGGAATCGTTGAGTGCCGACCAGGCCATGCCTATTGATCACCTGCTGGAATCGACCCGGTTGACATCGTCGGAACTTTTGTGCACGCTGTCTGAGTTGGAGATGAAGGACAGGATCCGACAGCTCCCCGGAAAAGCCTTTCTGAAGCGCTTGTGAGTGGGTTCTCCTCCGGAAGGTGGTCGCCTCGGAGAGACCGGTCCCTCGAAAATCGGTAACGCTCGTGCCAAAATCATTGGTCATTGTCGAGTCCCCCGCCAAGGCCCGGACCATCAACCGCTACCTCGGCAAGGATTTCAGTGTCAAAGCTTCCATGGGACACGTGCGGGATCTCCCCAAGAAAGAACTGGGAGTCGATCTGAAAAACCGATTTCAGCCGACCTATGAACTGATACCCGGCAAGGAAAAGGTAATCCAGTCCCTCAAGTCCGCGGCCCGGGGAGTGGATTCCGTCTACATCGCCACAGATCCGGACCGCGAGGGTGAGGCTATCGGCTGGCACTTGTCGGAAGCATTGTCGCAGGCTGATGGAAAGTACAAGTTCTTTCGAGTGCTCTTCAATGAGATCACTCAAAAAGCCGTTCGGCAGGCCTTCGATCGTCCCGGAGAGATCGATTCCCGGCTGGTGGACGCCCAACAGGCCAGGCGAATCCTCGACCGCCTGGTCGGCTACAAGATCAGTCCCCTGCTTTGGCGGAGGGTCCGCCGGGGAACCTCGGCCGGCCGGGTTCAGACGGCAGCCTTGAGATTGGTCGTCGAACGCGAAAGAGAGATCGACGCCTTCCAATCCAAGGAGTACTGGACTCTCACGGCCAATCTCTCGGCTTCCCAACCCCCTGCCTTCGACGCCCGCCTTCAGAAATTCAAGCGCAAGAACATCGAGGTCACCAACGAAAAGCAGGCGCAGGAGATCGTCGGAGCCCTGGATGGAGCCTCATTCACCGTCGAGAGCGTCACCACCAAGGAAAGGAAACGGAATCCGGTCCCTCCGTTCATTACCAGCAAGCTTCAGCAGGAAGGGGCCCGCAAGCTGCGGTTTTCGGTGAAAAAGACCATGGCGGTGGCTCAACGCCTGTACGAGGGGATTGAACTGGGGGAGGAAGGCAGCGTCGGCTTGATCACCTACATGCGTACCGACTCCCTTCGGGTTTCCAACGACGCGCTGAACGAAGTCCGAACCTACATTGCTCAGAACTACGGCAATCGATACCTGCCCGCCAAGGCCAAGTATTACCGCAGCCGCAAGGACGCCCAGGATGCTCATGAGGCCATTCGGCCCACCTCGGCGGGTCGTCGTCCCGACGAGATCCGGAAATTTCTCAGCCCCGACGAGTTCAGACTCTACAAGCTCATCTGGCAGCGGTTCGTGGCTTCCCAGATGCAGGCGGCGCTATTGGACCAGACCGTGGTGGAGGTTGCTGCCGGACCGTACCTCTTCAGAGCTTCCGGCTCAGTCTTGAAGTTCGACGGTTTCCTGAAAGTCTATGAAGAAGGCCGGGACGACAAGACCGAGGAGGAGCCTGCCACCTCCCTGCCGCCCCTGACCAAGGGCGAGGTCTTGCAGTTGAACAAACTGTTGCCCGAGCAGCACTTCACTCAACCTCCGCCTCGCTTCACCGAGGCCACCCTGGTGAAAGCGCTGGAGGAGAAGGGCATCGGCCGTCCCTCCACCTACGCCGCCATTCTCACCACCATCCAGGACCGCGAATACACGATCAAGAAGGAGGGAAGGTTCCGTCCCACCGATCTGGGGCTGGTGGTGAATGATCTGCTGGTGGCCAGTTTTTCCGATCTCTTCGATATCCAGTACACGGCCCGCATGGAAAAGGAGCTGGATGACATCGAGCAGGGCAAGGTTCCCTGGATCAAGGCCCTGCAGGATTTTTACGGCAAATTTTCCACCGATCTCAACCAGGCCCGGAGCCAGATGAAGGTCACGGAAGAACAAACCGGGGAGAGTTGTGAAAAATGCGGGAAACCCCTCGTGATCCGGTGGGGGCGTCACGGAAGGTTTATCGCCTGTTCCGGGTTTCCGGCCTGCAAGAACACCCGGGAGCTTGCAGCAAAGGATGGAGATCCGGCCGGCGCCGCGGAGTCTGAAAAAGAGGCCCCACAGGAATCCTGCCCCAACTGCGGCAAACCCATGGCCCTGAGAAAGGGACGCTTTGGACCCTTCCTGGCCTGCACGGGTTACCCGGAATGCAAGACCACCCGGAAGCCGGGAGCTGCCGACTCCGGCCAGCCTACGGCCGCGCAAGCGCTGCTGGAGGAAAAGTGTCCCCGCTGCGACAACCCTCTGGCCGTCAGACAGGGGCGTTTTGGGGAGTTTACGGCCTGCAGCAACTACCCGAAATGCAGATACGTCAAAAGGCAAACCCTGGAAGTCGCCTGCCCTCAGCCCGATTGCGGCGGTGAAATCGTCGAGAGGAAGTCCCGTCGAGGCAAGACTTTCTACGGGTGTGACCGGTATCCCGAATGTCGATTCGTCCTCTGGAACAAGCCGGTCAAAAAGGCTTGCCCGCAATGCGGCGCGGCCTTTGTCCTGGAAAAAGTGACCCGGAAGAAGGCGATCCTGCACACCTGCCACGACCCGTCCTGCGATTTTCAGGAGTCGGCCGGAGAGGTGGCCTGACGCCGTCCTGCCCGGCGCCGAGTCCGGGCTCTTTCCCATGTCCTCTCTAACAATAAATCACCTCTCATGAAACCGGTCCTGATCATCGGCGGCGGCCTGGCGGGTTCCGAGGCGGCTTGGCAGATTGCTCGGCGGGGCCTCCCGGTGCGGCTGTGTGAAATGAGGCCTGTCCGAAATACTCTTGCCCACAAGACGCCCCATCTCGCCGAGATCGTCTGCAGCAACTCCTTCAAGTCGGACCAGCCGGGCACAGCCCCCTGGCTGCTAAAGGAGGAGTTGAAGGCACTGGATTCCCTGCTGCTCGAGCTTGCTTATCGCCATCGAGTCCCCAGCGGAGCCTCGCTATCGGTGGACCGGGAACAATTCGCCGCGGCAGTGACCGAAGCCTTGGCGGCTTGTCCCCGGGTTGAAATCGTACGCGAGGAGGCCGCGGACCTGCCTGCCGAAGGTCCGGCCATTGTGGCCACCGGTCCCCTGACTTCCCCGGCACTCTCCCAATCGCTACGAGAATTCATGGGGGAAGATCACCTCTACTTCTACGATGCCATCAGCCCCATCCTGGAAGCCGACAGCATCGACCCGGAAAAGACCTATCGGGGTTCCCGATACGGCAAGGGCGGAGCGGACTACCTGAATTGCCCACTCAATCGAGAGGAGTATTTGGCATTTTACGAGGCCCTGATCCATGCCGAATCGGTACCTCTCCACGAATGCGAGAAGAGCCTCTATTTCGAGGCCTGCCTCCCCATCGAGGAGATGGCCCGCCGCGGGGTCGACACCCTTCGTTTCGGCCCCATGAAACCGGTCGGCCTCATCGATCCCAGAACCGGCCGTCGACCTTATGCGGCCGTACAGTTGAGACAGGAAACCCTGAAGGCCGACAGCTACAACATGGTCGGCTTTCAGAATCATTTGCGATTCGGAGAACAGCAACGGGTGTTCCGCATGATTCCCGGCCTGGAACGATCCCGATTCCTCCGGCTGGGGCAGGTCCATCGAAACACCTTCATCAATGCACCCCTGCAGCTGAAGGACACCTTGCAGTCCCGCAGGCGGCCGGACCTTTTCTTCGCCGGGCAGATTTCCGGAGTCGAGGGTTACGTGGAGTGCGTTGCCACCGGGCTGGTGGCCGGAGTCAACGCCGCCCGTCTGGCGGCCGGCCTACCGCTGCTGTCGTGGCCTCGAGCCTCGGCCATCGGTTCGTTGCTGCACTACCTGGTGAGCGCCGACCCGGGGAACTTTCAGCCCGAGAACATCAACTTCGGCATTATTCCTCCGCTCCCCGCCGGCGCCGCCAAGATCGGCAGAAAGGAAAAACGTCGGCGCCAGACCGAAATCGCCCTGAAGGAAACCTCCCGGTTGGTCGCCGGCTTGTAGGGTAACGGAATGGAAGAGGAAATTCGCCAGTTCGCCGACGACCTGATCCGACGAAACACCTCCGACCACACGGTGCGAAGCTACGTCAGCGACCTGCGACAGCTTCACCGTTACCTGACTCCTCCGGATTCCGAAGGCAAACCCGGGACCTTTTCTGTCCAGAACCTGAACACCCAGGTCATCCGCGAGTACATGGGCTACCTGCACGATAAGAAAATCGAAAAATCTTCCATTGCTCGCAAGATGTCAGCGCTTCGTTCCTTCTGCCGCTACCTCTGCAAGAGCCGGATTTTGCCGCACAATCCGGCCAAGCTCATTCGGTCACCCAAGGTAGCCCAAAAAGTCCCCAACTATCTGACCGAAAAGGATTGTGTGGCTCTGATCGAAGCCCCCGATCTCAACCAGCCCGGAGGAAGGCGGGACCGGGCCATCCTGGAGCTGCTCTATGCCTGCGGCCTTCGGGTAAGCGAACTCACCGGCATCAATATCGGCGACATCGACTTCGGGGAGTCCTTGATTCTGGTTCGGGGAAAAGGGAAGAAAGAACGGCTGGTTCCTTTTGGGAACCCCTGCCACGCGGCCCTCAAGGCCTATCTGGAGGAACGCTGCTCGCAGCCTCTCGCCCGTTCGCCCGAAGCGGACCTGCCGGTGTTCCTCAACCTCCAGGGCTCGCGGTTGACCGCCCGCTCGGTGCGGCGACTGGTCGAAAAGCACCTGAGGTCGGCCCGCTTGAACCAGAAGATCAGCCCCCATGGACTGCGGCATTCCTTCGCCACCCACCTGCTCAATTCAGGGGCCGACCTGAGGTCCATCCAGGAACTTCTGGGACACAAGAACCTCTCCACGACTCAACGCTATACCCACATCAGCATCGGTCACTTGATGGAGCAATATGAAAAGGCTCACCCCAAGGCCTGATGCCGGAAGCCCGTCGTCTGGGCTGACCGAGCGGATCAGATCCAGGTCCCTGGCGCTGGGGTTCGACAAGGTTGGCTTCAGCCGGGCGGAGCCCCTGGGTCCCCGGAGCGGCTTGGAGAAGTGGCTGCAGGCCGGCCACCAGGGAGAAATGCATTGGATGAGCCGGAATGCCGCCAAGCGCCAGGATCCTTCCCTGATTCTGGCCGAAGTCCGGACCGTTCTTTCGGTAGCCGTCAATTACTACCATCCCATCGACCACTCCGAGAACCCGCGGCACGGCAAGATCTCCCGCTATGCCTGGGGCCTGGACTACCACCGCCTGTTGAAGGCCCGACTCAAGACTCTGGCCGGATGGATTGCCGAAAACCTGCCCGCGGCCAACGGATTGTTCTATTCGGACACGGGTCCGGTGATGGACAAGGTCTGGGCCCACAGGGCCGGCCTGGGATGGATCGGCAAGCACTCCAACCTTGTCACTCGGGATCTGGGGTCCTGGCTTTTTCTGGGGGAGATCCTGCTGGATCTCGAACTGCCTGAAACCCGGGAGAGCGGTAATTTCTGCGGCAACTGCCGGCGCTGTCTGGATGCCTGTCCCACCGGGGCCATCGTGGCTCCCTACGTGGTTGACTCGCGCCTGTGCATCTCCTACCTGACCATCGAGCTGAGAGGCCCCGTCCCCCTGGAGCTGCGGCCGCTCATCGGCACCAGGATCTTCGGCTGCGACGACTGCCAGGACGTCTGCCCCTGGAACCGCTTCGCTCAACCCAGTCGGGAGAAAGACTTCTACCCCGCACCCGGGAACCAGGCGCCGGTTCTGATGGAGCTGATGCAGATCAGCCGGCAGGAATTCTCCTTACGTTATCGACTCAGTCCGATCCGGCGGTGCGGCTATGCCGGATTTCTGCGCAACGTGGCCATCGCGCTGGGAAACAGCGGCCTCCCGGAGGCCGTCTCCCCGTTGAAGACCGCTCTTCACCACCCCGAGACCCTGGTGAGGCGCCACGGGGCCTGGGCCCTGGGCCGCATCGGCGGCCGGGAGGCTCGATCGGAACTGCTGCAGGCGACCCGGACGGAATCCGATCCATGCGTCAGGAGTGAAATCCGGCTGGCTCTGGACAGCCTTCAGTTCAGGCATTCCCGCCAAACCGCCGAGCCTCGGACTTCCGTTGTATAACCCGCCCCCGGATTGAATTTTCCCCTCTCGCAACCCATAATGCCCTGACCCGTCATCCTGGAGGCCAATCATGTCTTCTTCCCAAAAATCCCTCCGCATCCTGGTAGCCCCCAACGCCTTCAAGGAGAGCCTGTCGGCCATGGAAGCCGCGGCAGCCATTTCAAGGGGAATCCTCAAGGTGTTGCCCGCCTCCAAAATTACTCAACTGCCCATCGCCGACGGCGGCGACGGAACACTGGAAGCGGTGGTCGAGGGCACCGATGGAAAGATTTTTCGGGCCCGGGTTCTCGATCCGTTGGGAAGGAAGATCTTTGCCGAGTACGGTTTGACGGGCGACGGAAAGACCGCCGTCATCGAAATGTCGAGAGCATCCGGCCTGGCCCTGGTTCCGACCTCACAACGCAATCCCATGCTATGCACCAGCTACGGCACCGGACAGTTGATCAAAGCCGCGCTCAAACGCGGGGTGAAGGACATCATCCTGGGCATCGGAGGGAGCGCCACCGTCGACGGCGGCATTGGCGCCTTGCAGGCGTTGGGAATCGAATTCCTCGATCGTCGAGGCAAGCCGGTCGGTTGGGGCGGCAACGGCCTGAAGTCGATCTCTCGGATCGACGCCGGGGCGGTCAACCCCTTGCTCGAGCAGGCACGGATCCTGGTGGCCTGCGACGTGGACAATCCCCTGGTCGGCCCCAGGGGATCGGCGGCCGTCTTCGGCCCCCAAAAGGGCGCCACCCCGGGGATGGTCCGAAAACTGGATCAATACCTTTGCAAGCTGGGCCGGCTCATTCAACAGACGACAGGCCGGGATGTCTCACAGGTTGCCGGCAGCGGCGCCGCGGGAGGAATTGCCGGAGGGTTCATGGGACTGCTGGGGGCCGAGCTGAGTCCCGGAAGCGACTTGGTGTTTGAACTGCTCAAAGTCGAAGAACAGGTGAGGAAGGCGGACCTTATCTTTACGGGGGAGGGTCAAATCGACTTTCAGACGCCCTTTGGCAAGGGCCCGGGAATGTTGGCCAAGACTGCCAAGGAAAACGGGGTGCCCGTGATCGGCATTGCCGGAAGTGTGGCCGGCGACGTGGGCGGCTTGTATGACCAGGGATTCACCGCGCTCTTCAGCATCCTCGCCTCGCCTCTGACGGTCGAGGCAGCCATCAGACAGGCAGACCAGCTATTGGAAGCCCAGTCGGAACAGGTGGCCCGGCTCCTCCGTTTCGGCCTGGATTCAGCTTGAGCCACCGCGATTCAGCGTGGAAAGGGCGCCATCAGCCAACCCAGGCCCAGGGACACCACCAGAAAAATCACGAACACGAAAACGCCGTAGCGCACCCGCTCGCGGGGAGTCTCCTTGCTGCTGAGGGCAAAGACGATCGAAACGCAGAAGGCGAAAATCGCCAAAGCCGCAAAGTGTGAAATCACCATGTCAGCTTTTCCGGCCCACGGCGATGTCGTAGGCGTTGAGAGCGGCCAGCAGGTTGAGCAGCCCGGCCACGGCCAGATAGGTCGTCCCGTAGTCGAATGACTGGTTCTCCAGGTTGCCCGCGCCGTACCCTAAAAACTTGGCCAGAAAGTAAAGAAGTCCGATTCCGAGGTCGGCAAAGAGAAATACGAATTCGATAAACTGCTCGGCAGCCAGAGTATGCAGCTTGCCCCCCAGGCTCAGCCCCAAGCCGAACAACAGGAGGATGGGAAAGGCGAACAGTAGGGAGCGCACCCACTTCCCCAGAATCAAATGGCCCAGTCCCGGAATGACGAGCCCCCCGAGACCGATCAGCATTGCATTCAAGAAACTGGAATTCATGGGTCACCAGTGCTTCAAGCCGGTGGGCGCCGCCCGAAGATGGCCGTGCCTACCCGGACCATGGTGGATCCTTCCTCAATCGCCACGGAATAATCGTGGCTCATCCCCATGGACAGGACCCTCATGTGGACCTTGGGCAGACGGAGGCTTGCCAGCCGATCGAAACACCGCCTCAACCGTCGAAAATAGGGCCGCACGGCTTCGCCATCCTCCCAAAAGGGCGGAATGGCCATCAGTCCCTGAACCGAGATGGAGTCCAGGTCGACCAGTTGTTCGGCCAGTTCTTCCAACTCCTCTTCCGACACCCCGGCCTTTTGCGGCTCTCTTCCGACATTGACCTCGATCAGTACCGAAACCGTCTTCCCCAGTCGAGCCGCCGACCGGTCGATCCGCCGGGCCAGATCGAGGCTGTCGACAGTCTGGATCCAATCGAAGGTGGCCAGGGCGCGGTTCACCTTGTTGCTCTGGAGGGGGCCGATCAAATGATACTCGAAATCCAGCCCCGCCAGACGTGCCTTCTTCGACTGGGCCTCCTGAACCCGATTCTCCCCCAGGCAGTCCACGCCGGCGGCCAGCGCCTGGCGGATCCGGCCGGCATCCACCAGCTTGGACACCGCCATCAGCCGCACCGCCTCCGGACGGCGGCCCGACTTCAGAGCCGCATTGGCAACCGTGTCCATCACCCGCTGGACCCTTCCAGCGATGACATCCATCCGTTTAAAGCTCCCGCCAAACCCGATCGCCGCCCCAAAAAGGGGCCATCTTACCTCAAGTTCCGGCCGATTTCCAAACACCGCCGCGGGCGGAGAGGCAGGGGCTGAGGTGCCTTGTTGGAACCGCCGCCTTTGTGCTATTTTGCCAAGGATCCCGGCCCCGGGGGCCGGGCTTGAACCCTGGTTCCTCCATGCCTCCATTCATTTCCTTCGAGGGATTGGACGGCTGCGGCAAGACCACCCAGGTGCGGCTGCTGGCCGATACCCTGAACCACCGCGGCGTCCAGGTGGCCCTACTGCGAGAACCCGGCGGAACCCCGGTGGGAGAGGCTATTCGAACGCTGTTGCTCAGTTCCCGAAACCAGGGGCTGCTGCCCTTGAGCGAGCTGCTGCTCTACTACGCGGCCCGCAACCAGAACCTTTGCCAGCAGATCATCCCGGCTCAGGCTGAGGGCAAATGGGTCCTGTGCGACCGTTTTGCGGATGCCAGCGCTGCCTACCAGGGATATGGACGCGGGCTGGATCTTTCGCTGGTCGATAGGCTCGACCGTATGGTGACCCGTGGCAGGAAGCCGGACCTGACGCTGTTGATCGACATCGAGCCCTCTCTCTCCCTGGCCCGGGCCAGGGAGAGGAACCGTCGAACGGGGCTGGACGAAGGGCGATTCGAGGCGGAATCTCTGGCCTTCTTTCATCGCATCCGGGAAGGATACCTGCAGATTGCAGCCCGGGAGCCCCGCCGGATCCGGATCCTGAACGGAAACCAGACCATCGAGCAGTTGCAGAAAGAAGTCCTGGGGCTGATTTCGCCCTTTCTTCCAGGGGACAGACCTAATGGGGTGGATTGATTTTCTGGGGAATGCCCGCGTGCGGGACCTGATGAGGCAGAGTCTTTCCGACGGCCGCCTGCCCTCATCGCTGCTGTTTGCAGGCATCGCGGGAGTCGGCAAGGCCACCCTGGCCCACTTCCTGTCCAAGGCCGCCAACTGCCAGAAACTTCAGAATGATTTCTGCGACGAATGCGGGAGCTGCCGCAAGATCGAGCAGAGGGTTCACCCCGACGTTCGAAGCTATGCGCCCGAGGGCGCCTTCATCAAGATCGATCAGATGAGGAATCTGATCCGCGAGGTTTTTTTCAAACCCTTTGAAGGCCGCCGCCGCGTCTTTGTGATCGATCAAGCCCACCGACTGCGCCTGGAGGCCGCCAACGCCCTTCTGAAGACTCTGGAGGAACCGCCGGAGACCTCTCTGCTCATCCTGGTCACCGATTCTCCCAACGATCTTCCCGGCACTCTCCGGTCCCGCTGCCAGCGCGTCCAGTTCTATCCCTTCTCTCCGGCGGAGCTGGAGAGCATCCTCCAGCAACGGTCGATCTACCCGACCCGGGACCTGCCTCTGGTGGGACGAATCTCCAGGGGAAGCCTCGGAAGGGCCTTGAATCTGGATCTGCAGCAGTACCGCGAGGCTCGACGCGAAATGTTGGAGGCGATTCGAGCCTGCACCAGCGCCTTGTCCTATCGTCAGGCTCTGCAAATCACCGAGCCTCTTGCCTCCGCCAGGCAGAAAGGACAATTCGAGTTCAAGACGGGCGTCCTTTACGACCTGCTGCGCGACCTGCTGCTGATTCAGCAGGGCGTGCCTCCCGAAAATCTCACCAACCTCGACCTGCATGCGGAGCTGGCCGAAATCGGCTCTGCCCTGACTTTCGAACGGATCGTCGATGCCGTCGGCTCGCTCGACCACTTGATGAAGGGACTGGGGCGCAATCTCAACAAGTCGCTGGCTCTGGACCGATTCCTGTTCAGATTGAGTGGCGTGAGCGCCGCGGCCCGAACCTGAACACGGGGCTTCTCGGGCTTCTTGGGACTTGTCGCGAAGTGGTGCCCGTGGTAAACTGTGCTCAATTTTGACGCTTACAGGCCACCTTGTAAGACCCTGCGGGTCAGTGTTGTGACACCGTCGTTGTCCAGCCATTGAGTCTGTTGTCGTCCGTCCTGAAGTGATCGCAGGTTTCCAAGTCCCCATCGGAACGCGGAAGACTTGAGTTCTCTTGACTAAAGTAGAGACCAGACGGCCGGTCAATCGGGTTG
Organism: Candidatus Versatilivorator sp.; assembly: GCA_965207735.1. Classification (GTDB taxonomy): domain Bacteria; phylum Acidobacteriota; class Terriglobia; order Versatilivoradales; family Versatilivoraceae; genus Versatilivorator. Next base: position 1,483,512 of record OZ242296.1, read on the forward strand.
CCGCGACCCCGCGCACGAACCAGATAAATCCGGGAGGAGGATTTTCGATGAATCGTCGGCTCATCCGTCCGTCGCTGTCGGACATCAAAGACAAGGTGACCGTGCGATCGCAGAAGAAGCGACCGACTCCTCCCGAACAGACCAACGCCGAAAGCTTCTACTACCTGAAACAGATGCAGAACCGGACGCCCATGGTGCTGGTCTTCCACGACGGAGAACGGATGCAAGGGGTCATCGAGTGGTACGACCGCAATTGCATCAAGTTCAACCGCGACCCGCAACCCAATCTGCTGGTCTTCAAACACGGAATCCGCTACATGTACAAGGAGGACGAGGACAAGTCCAGCGACGACTGAGATCGGCACTGTCGGCTCACGGCCGCTTCGATCCAACCCACTCCCGGATTACGAAAGGAAGTTTCCCCATGAAAAAATTTGCCTTGTCGGTTGCGTTGCTCTCTACCCTGGCGGGGCTCGTTCTGGCTCACCCCCATATCCGCAAGACGGTCGGCGCCAATGCCGAGGGCGTTCAGCTCAAGTTGAGCTACTTCACCCTCCCCTACAACGCGGAGCATATGGCCGATGTCAAGGAGGGATTTGTCTTTCATTGCGGACGCGCGACCCTGGAGATCAACGGAGAAATCGAAGTCTCGGGAGTGAAGGTGTCGACCGGGCAGTACGACCTCCGGGCCAAAGCCGTCACCGCCGACGAATGGACCCTGATGCTCGTTCCCAAGGCTCCGGAGGGCTCCGCAGGCCAGCAGGGCTCGAGCCGGGGAATCCCCCTCGAGAGCCGATCGGCCAAGGGAGGACACCAGGCCCACCACCTGAATCTGGACTTGACCAGCGGGCACGGCCCCACCCACGGAAAACTGATTCTCTCGGTGGCCTTCGGACCCAGAACGGTCGAGGGGATCCTCTCTCTTCCAGCTCCCGAAGCCTGAGGAATCGTCGTGGGCTCGACCACTCTCAAGCAGCGCCTGGCGCTTCCCCAACCCCTGCTGGTCCCCGCCTGCTACGACATGGTCTCCGCCAAAGTGGTGGAGCGCTGCGGCTTTGAAGCCGTCTACCTCTCTGGATACGGGCACTCCGCCTCTCACCTGGGCCTCCCCGACGCGGGCCTGATCTCCTTTTCCGAGATGCTGGAGCGGTTGCACCATCTGGTCCGCAGCGTCGACATCCCCGTCTTGGCGGATGCCGATACCGGATTCGGCGGAGTGGTGAATGTGCGCCGGACAGTAGAGGAATACGAGGCGGCCGGAGCCCAGGCCATCCAACTGGAGGATCAAATGATCCCCAAGAAGTGCGGGCACACGGCGGGAAAGCAGTTGGTTGAAGCTGCGGAGATGGCGAGCAAGCTGGAGGCGGCTGTCGCCGCCAGGCGCAGCGACCGATTTCTGATCATCGCCCGCACCGATGCCATTGCCGTCACCGGATTCGATGATGCCATTCGCCGAGGACAGCTTTTCCAGCAGGCGGGAGCCGACATCATCTTTATCGAAGCCCCCACCACCGTCGACCAGATCGAGCGGATCGGCGCTGCCTTTGACAAGCCACTCATGATCAACCTGGTCGAAAGGGGAAAAACTCCCCTGCTCCCCCTCGAGCAGCTCCAGACCCTGGGGTACAAGGTCCTCGCCTACGCCTTGACTACCCTGATGGCCTCGGTCCGGGCCATGGAACGCACCCTGTCGAAGCTGAAAGACCAGGTCTCACCCGAAGAATACCTGGACGATCTGGCCTCATTCGAGGAACTGGATCAACTGCTGGGTTTTCCGGAGTGGCGCCAATGGGAAACCCGGTTCCGCCGGCAGAACGGATGAGCGGCCCCGCGGCTGTTAGCGCTCAGAAGCCTCCAACACCGAGCGGAAGGCCCGGATATGGGCAGGGGTGGTGCCGCAGCAACCTCCGATAAAGTAGGCTCCCTCCTTCAGAAGGCCGAGGAAATGGCCGGCCATTTCCTCGGGGGTCTGGGTGTAGTAACTCCTGAGTTGGTCGTCCAGTTGCGGCATCCCCGCGTTGGGGTAGGCCATCATCCGTTTAGCTTCCACCCCTCTGGAAGCCATGGCCTCCCGCAACTCCCTCACTCCCTGAATGGCATAGGGCATGCCGGTATGCTCCTCCCGCCGGGGTTCGGCGCCGCAGTTGAGGCCGAGCAGATCCACGTGCTCCAGCAAATTGTCCCCCCCCGAATACTCACCCGACGAAAAAACTTCCAGCAGATCCAGAGCCGAGTGTCCCCAGTCCGTCCTGTAGGTCACCTTGCCGCTGTTGCGGTCCAGGGTGTACTTGTAGGTGAGGTTGACGGCCACTGGAAGCCCGAACTGGCGTACCACGTCGACAGCGACGGCCGCCTCCCTGGCTGAAAACATGGTCTCGATGCAGAAGAAATCGACGCCGCCTTCGGCCAGAGCCCCTGCCAGTCTCTGGTGGGCTTCTCTCGCCAAGTGGTTGGCGATTCCAAAGCTGGTGTCGCCGCTGTCGGCTTCGATGGCTCCCGGGGAAGGTCCCAAGGATCCCGCGATATAGGTCTCCTTTTCACTTCTCTCGACCGCGGCCCTGGCATGCTCCACCGCGGCCCTGGCCAGCCGGTCGCACCCGGCGGGATCTTTTCCGGCCATCTTGAGGTGCAGGGTAGATCCCACAAAGGTGTTGGTGCCGATGGCATCGGCTCCGGCTTCAATGTAGGCGCAGTGGATGCCGACGACATCTTCAGGATGCAACTCGTTGGCTACGCTGCTGTTGGGCAGCTCAATCCCTCTGGCGAACAGTTGCGAGCCGAATCCCCCGTCATATAGGAGAGGCTTCGGCTGCCTGAGTCTTTCCGATAGAGGAATCATGGAGCTCCTTTAATTGTGAAACCTTAACCCGGCCGGCGTCAGCGATCTTCCGAAACCCGGCCCTTCCTCAGAGATGCCTTTTGCAAAATTCCGCAGGTAGGTGCACATTCCCGGCAAACGTCCCCCTGCCGAATTTTGCAAAAGGCTCAGAGATCCATCAAGTCCCGGACATGCTTGGGAGCCGGCGACCCAAAGGACAGCAGTCGGTCGTGAAAGGCTTTGAAGTCCTTCAAGGGACCGTGCCTGGCTTCGTAAGCCTCTCGAATGGCATTGATTTCACGGTTGCCCACATAGTAGGTCGAGAGCTGGGCCGAGGTCAGGCACGCCCTGCGCCACTTGCCGGCTGCCTCTCCCTCTTCCTGGAAGCCCTCGTTCATCATCAGATCCATGGCCTCTTCCCGTCCCATGCTGCCGGCATGGACCTGTTGATCGATGATGGCATTGATGATCAGCCGGAGGCGCATCTTCAACTGTTGCATCTTGACGGCCGGACCGCCAAATCCCTTTTCCGCCATGAGCTGCTCGGCATAGGTCGCCCACCCCTCCACAAAAGTTCCACTGGTAAAGATCGCCCGAATCCGGGTCGGCGCCCGGAACCGGTTCGAATGGGCGATTTGGAGGTAGTGGCCCGGAGTGGCCTCGTGGATGGTCAACTCCTGCAGCATGTAGTCATTGTACTCCCTGAAAAACGACCTCACTCGATCGGCCGGCCAGTCTTCAGGGGTCGGAGAGATGGCGTAGAAAGTCTCACCCCGAGTCTCCAAAGGCCCTGGAGAATCACAGTAGGCCACGGCTACGCCCCGCTGGAACTCCGGCATCACGATGATCCGGATCGGCTCTTGGGGAACCGTCGCCAACTCCTGCTCCCGGGTGAATCGGGTCACCTGGTCCAGCGACTGCCGGGCCTTGTCCACAATGGTTTCATTGTCCGGATGGGAATCGGCCAGCCTGCCCAGCACCTCTCCGACCACGGATTTCGGGTCCAGCGGCGGATCGCTGTCGGAGAAGAACCGTGGGTAGAGTCGGCCGGCGGTGGCGAAGAGGTCTTCGCGGGTACGTTTCAGATCCTGCAGGGCGGCTTCGCGGATTTCTTCCAGGGACAGTTCCGATTCCAGCGTGTGCCTGAGCTTGGCTCTGAACAGCCGTTCCCCCAGCCGGAAGTCTCCCTGCGCCCTGGGGAGCAGCTCCTCTTCCAGCCATCGGCCGTACTCCTCCAGGGCTTCGACGGCTTTTCGTTGAGCCTGGAAGAACGACTCCTCCAGCTCGGGCTTCCGGTCCAGATAGGGTTGCAACCCCTCGGCAATGAGGCGCAGGGTTCCCCGATTCTGCTGAATCGCGGTCTCGGTATGGATCCTGGGCGGATTGCGCAGATTGGCCTTGGCCGCCATGACCACAGCCGAAACCGACTCAAGTCTTTTTCGCAAGCTGGCCATTCGCTCCGGCAAGGGTGCGAACTCACGGGCCACCAGGGAATAGACGGCACTGCCCACGTTGTAGACCATGGGATTCCACTGGTATTCCTTCAGATCCTCCAGTCGAAAAATCATCGACTCGATATTGGCCCTCAGAATCCGGTAGTCCACCCGATTGACTTCGCTGAGCCGAGCCGGATCCATGGTCTCAAGCTTCCGGAGAGATTGGCGCTGAAAAGCGAGGTCGCGATTCGCTCCCTCCAGGGAATAATCGTTGAGGCGGTGGTCGTAGCGGTGATCTCCCAGCAGGGTGGCCCATTCGGGCCTCATGGCCAACAGTTCCTCCACGTAGGTCTCGGCGAAGGATTCGAACCCGGCATTCTGACCGGGCCTCCACCAACACCCTGCCCCCAGCAGCAAGACCCAGGCCATCCATCTCTTCATGAGTCCCTCACGGAAGTCAGCCCCAAACCGGGATCCGGCCCCACCTGCCCCCACCGGAGCCAATCATTCCCAAAACTGCCAGGGGATGGTAGCATAGCCGGGGTTTGCGTGCCTAACCCCCAGTCCTTGACTCATTTACGGGGAGGGCTGCCGGGGAAATCCCGCGGTTCGGCTCCGGTCGATCACCCGGGAGACGACAGGAGGCGCTTGGTTTGGCGACCGGTACCGCACGCTCTCATCCCGGTCGGCTCCGCGGGCAGCGGAGATTCCCGGTGCTGCCGGACTGTCGAGACTAAGGAGGATTCATGGCCAGCAAAGGCGTAAAGATCTTTGGTGTCATTCTGGTGGTTTCGCTGATCCTGTTCGGGATCATGGTCTTTGCACTCATTCGTTTCACTCGTCCGGCCCCGGTCAAGGTCCAGAGAGACTCCGTATTGGAGCTCACTTTCGGCGGTGAACTGCCGGACCTGCCACCAACCTCTCCCCTGGCGCAATTCACGGGCCAGGGCAATATCTCCTTGCTGGAGATGGGACAGGTTTTGCGGGCCGCCGCTGAGGATGAGCGCATTTCCTCGCTCTATTGCAGGATTTACCCCCTCCAATCGAGTTGGGCCAGCGTGGAAGAGATCCGATCCTTCATGCACGAATTCCGGGAATCCGGCAAGAAAATCTACGCCTACCTGTCGTTGGATCTGGTCAGCGACAGGGACCTTTACCTCGCCTCGGCTGCCGACGAGATCCACCTGAATCAGGATTCGGCCCTGATGGTCAATGGCCTGGTGGCCGAGGTCAGTTTCTACAGCAAGATGATGAGCAAGCTGAAGGTCCGACCCGACGTGCTCCAGTTCAAGGAATACAAGAGCCCCGGAAGCTACACCCGATCCGGAATGACTCCGGAATTCCGCTCCATGTACCGGAGCCTGTTGTCCGACATTCAGCAACGCCTCAAGCAAGCCCTGAGCCGGGAGCGCGGGATCGAGCCGCAACAGTTGGAACGTCTGATGCAAAAGGGCATCCTGAGTTCCTCCTCGGCCCTGGCCGCGGGACTGGTCACCCACCTCGGATACGAGGATGAAATTCGACACCGGTTGAAAGCCGAGTCCTCCGGAGAAGAACCGGAGTACCGTTCCGTTTCGGTATCGGACTACCTGAAAGCCGTCAAGGCTCGGAGCCGGCCCTCCCCCCCGCACAAGGTGGCGCTGCTGGGCGGCATCGGTCCGATCATGACGGGACGAAACGACGAGACCTGGGAACGTTCCATGGGAGGAGACACCATCGTGTCGAGGCTGAGGAAGATCCGGAAGGACAAGAGTGTGAAGGGACTGCTCTTTCGGGTCAACAGCCCCGGCGGTTCCGCCGTGGGTTCCGACAAGATCTGGCGCGAGATCCGGCTCATGGAAGAGGCCGGGAAGCCGGTCGTAGTCAGCATGGGGGGAGTGGCCGGTTCGGGGGGATACTACATCGCGATGGGCGCCCGCAAGATCGTGGCCCAGCCTTCAACCGTCACGGGCTCTATCGGGGTGATTTTCATGAAATTCAACCTCAGCGGCCTTTTCGATCAATGGCTGGGAATTACCGTAGACCGGGTAAAGCTGGCTGAAAATGCCGATATCCTTTCTCCCACGACCTCTCTCAACTCCATGCAGAGAGACGAAGTCGAGGAGTGGATGAGCCACATCTACAACACTTTTGTCGAAAAGGCGGCCGAAGGACGCCACCTGACCGTCGAGGAGCTGGAACGGCAGGCCGGCGGCCGAATCTTCACCGGAAGCCAGGCCAGGCAGCGTCAACTGATCGATGCGGTGGGTGGATTGAGTACGGCGCTGGATCTACTCAAGCAGGAATTGAACATTCCTGAGGAGGAAGAAGTGGAAATGGTGCTCTATCCCAAATCCAAGAGCCTGTGGCAGAGCCTGCTCGAGGGGGATTGGGCTCAAGTGTCCAGTCCCGGGAAAACCCTGGAATCGTTGCTCAGGCAGCGGCTGTCGGAGGCCACCCATCCGGCGCCCTGGCTAATCGTTCCCGAGCTGACGATTCACTGACCGCCGCGGGGAAACTGAGTTGTTTCAAGACAAGGGCATCAGGTTTCGTTCGGTTCACCTTCCAGGACTTGAACCAATACCTGGCTGACCCGCAGCTTCTCCACCCGGTGAACCACCATCTTGAGGTTGTTGTGGATGGACTCGGCCCCTTCGGAGGGAATATTCCGCCAGTGGTTCACCAGGTAGCCGCCCAGGGTGGTCACGTCGTAGTCGCCGTTGAACTGGGTTCCAAAGGCTTCCTCCAGGTCATGCAGCGGCGTGGAGCCATCCACCAGAAATTTGCCGTCTCCGAGCTTGACGATTAAAGGGGCCTCCTGGTCGAACTCGTCCTGAATCTCACCGACCAGTTCCTCCAGAACATCTTCCAGAGTGACCAGACCCAGCGTCCCCCCGAATTCGTCGACGACCACCCCCATGTGACACTTCCTTTGCATGAAGGTCTTCAACATCGTTTCCAGCGAGGCGAACTCCGGGAAAAACAGGATCTCCCGGCAGATCGATTGCAGGTCGACCAGCTCGTTCCCAGACTGAATCTCCCAAAGCAGGTGCTTGATGTGGACCATTCCGACCACGTCGTCGAGCGTCTTGCGGCAGAGCGGAAACCGGGTGTGGCGGTAGGCCTTGACGATTTCGAGGTTCTGTTCCGGAGACATCTCCAGGTAGAGGGCGTCGATCTTGTTGCGGGGAAGCATGATGTTGCGGGCCTGCAGCCTCTTCAGACTGAAGGTCCTGCGGAGAATGCGCCGGCTCAACGAATCGTGGGAGACTCCTGGACCGGATTCGGAAAGAAGCGTGCGCAGTTCTTCCTCGGAATGCCCCACCTCATGCTCGCTGGCCGGTCGAAGTCCCACCGCCCTGAGAATGCGGTTGGCCACCCCGTTCAGCAACCAGATGGCCGGATAGAAGGCCTTGTAGAAAAAGGTCAAGGGGATGGCAACCCAGAGCGTGGTGCCTTGAGCCCGCTGGATGGCCAGCGACTTCGGCACCAGCTCACCCACGACGATGACAAGAAACGTGATGAAGACGAACCCGACGACAACCGAAAGAGAAGTGACCAGATCCGCAGAGTGCACCCCCAATCCCGAGAGCACCGGCCGGAGCATCTCGCTCACAAAGGGCTCTCCCAGCCAGCCGAGGCCCAGGTTGACCAGCGTGATGCCCAGTTGGGTGGCCGACAGGTAGGAATCCAGGTGGCGGATGACGTTCTCGGCGACCTTGGCGCGCCGCTGCCTCCTCCTGGCCAGGGTCTCGATCTGAGTGGAACGGACCTTGACGATGGCGAATTCGGCTGCAACGAAGAAGCCGTTCAGAAAGACCAGAAAAAAGATGGCCAGCAGCCTGAGTGAAACGCCGAGGAAGGTTAAATGTGGAGGGTCGTCCATCGATTCCGAAAGCCGGTTCCAGCAAGAACTCTATTCTACCACTAAATGGGTTCCCTGGCCTGCATCACGGCTGCAAAGACACCGTCCGATTGGGTCACAAGCGGCGGCAGCCAAAGGAAACCTTCCTGGCAAAAGGGCTTCAACCCCTCATCGCAGGCGATCTTCAACCGGAACCCCGGGTGGTTCGACAGGAAGCGCTCCACCACCTGTTGGTTTTCCTCCGGTTCCAGAGAGCAGGTGGCGTACACCAGGGTTCCACCCGGTTTCACCAGGTCGGCGGCGTTGTCCAGCAGACTGAGCTGCAGTCCGGCCAGCCTGGTAAGATCTTCCGCTCGCAGGCGCCAGCGGATCTCGGGATTGCGTCGCAAGGTCCCAGTTCCGGAGCAGACCGCGTCCACCAGAATCTTGTCGAACCTCACTGACAGCGGCAACGGCCGGCTCCCGTCGGCCGCCACCCAGCGCAAGCCGGGCCATTGCTTCCCGTGACGCTCCCTTGCAATCCGGAGGCGAGCGAAATTGGAGTCCAGGCCGATAACGCTCGCCCGCCCTTTACCCAGTTGAACCATGTGGGAGGCCTTGCCTCCGGTGCCGCTGCACACATCCAGGCACGCATCCGAGGGCTTCAGCTCCAGCAAGCGGGCAATCACCTGGGACCCGGCGCCCTGAATAGCCAGTCGTCCGCTCCGGTATAGCGATGACTTGGTCAGGTCTCCCTCTTCGACTACCCAGACACCCCTGCTCAGGTGATAGGGGTAGACACTATAGCCCTCCGCTTCCAGGATGGTCACCATCTCTTCCGGCCCCAATCGGGGCGAGTTGGAACGGAAATGCACCTTGGGAGGACGGTTGTTTTCGTGCAGAACGATGGAGGCGTGCTTCCAACCCCAGCGGTCGATCCAGCGTTTCACCAACCATTCCGGGTGGGAACAACTGAGGCTGAGCCCCCGGGGGGAATCTAGCGGCAACTGACCGCATGCCTGCTCGAAACCGTCCTCGTCGGCTTTGCGCAGCACCGCGTTTACCAGGCCGGCCGCGGAACGCTTCCTGGACTCCTTCACCAGTTCCACGGACTGGTGTACGGCCGCGCGCACGGGAACTCGAGAAAGAAACAGGATCTGGTAGGCCCCCAACCGTAGCGCCATCCGGACTTCCCTGTCCAGCCGTTCAAGGGGCCGCTCCACCAGCGAAGCCAGGTACCAGTCCAGGCAACTCTTCTGCCGCAGGACTCCGTATACCAGTTCGGTGGCCAACCGGCGGTCAGCCAGGTTGAACCGACTGACTGGATCGCCATGGAGCATGTCCACGGCAAACCCGCCCCCCTGCTCGATTTTCGTCAGGATGTGGAAGGCGGCCAGTCGCGCCGGTGAAAGAGGCATGCCTAGTGTCCCAATGGGATGGAGTGCCCGGGTTGCAACCGGAGGCCGTTCAGGAAATCCGAGGCCGCTACCGGCTTGTGGTTTTCCGGCTGAACTCGCAACAGCTCCAGCCAGCCCTCTCCGCAGGCAACCAGGGCGCGCCTGGAGTCCCATCGCCACAGCGAACCCGCCGCCTGTCGCTGCACAGGGGGGGTGACCGGCCGTGCTTTCAAGATCCGCAGTGAGGAGCCGCTTCGATAGGTGAAGGTTCCCGGCCAGGGATCGAAACCGCGCACCCGATTGAAGATCTGCCGAGAGGACTGGCTCCAGTCGATTTCCCCGTCGGACTTCCTCAACATCGGAGCATAGGAGGCCAGTTGCGGATCCTGCGGCCTGGGCCGGAGCTGACCCGCCTCCAGTCGATCCAGCGTTTCCACCAGCAGGTCCGCCCCCATGGCCGCCAGCCGATCCTGCAGCGCCGCGGCCGTCTCCTCCGGTCCTATCTCCACCGCTTTCTGCAGAAGCAGGTCCCCGGTATCCATGCCCCGGTCGATTCTCATGGTGGTGACGCCGGTGTGGGTTTCGCCACGGACAATCGCCCAGGAAACGGGTGCGGCGCCGCGGTAGCACGGCAGCAGCGAGGCATGCACATTGATGGCGCCATGGGGGGGTAGACTGAAAAGCCAGGGAGGCAGGATCTTGCCGTAAGCCACCACCACCAGGACGTCGGCGGTGGTCTCCACCAGGACCTTCCACTCCTCGGGGGCCAGCCTTTCCGGTTGGTGGACCGGGAGCCCGCTTTGAAGAGCCAGTTGTTTGACGGGACCGATGGCCAGTTGACGGCCCCGGCCGGAGGGTCGGTCGGGTTGGGTGAAGACGCCTCCGACCTGGTGCCGGCCCGAGAGGAGCTTCCGGAGGGTCGGAACTGCAAAGCCCGGGGTCCCCATGAAGAGCAGGCGCATCACCACTCCCCGGCCCGAACCTTCTTGCGTATCTTTCTCTTGATGATGTCGCGCTTGATCACGCTCAGGTGATCGATAAAGAGCACTCCGTTCAAATGGTCGATTTCGTGGGACAGGATCCGAGCCAGCAAGCCCTCCCCCTCCACCATCGTCTGCCTGCCATCGATCCGCTTGCCCGATACGACCACCTTCTCGGGTCGGTGGACACGAGCGGTGAACTCGGGAATGCTCAAGCAGCCCTCCTCTTCGTACTGGTCCCCTTCAGACTTCACGATCTCGGGATTGGCCAGCACAATCAAGCAGCCCGCCTTCTCTCCGCCCGTGGGATCGATCACCATGAGGCGGGTCAGCACCCCGACCTGGGGAGCAGCCAGCCCAACCCCCGGGGCCGCATACATGGTTTCCACCATGTCCTTGCAGAATCGCTCCAGGGTCTCGTCAAAGGCAGTGACCGGTTCGGCAACCCGGTGCAGGACCGAGTCTCCGTACTTGACAATGGGAAGATTCATGGGGAAGGCGCACGCAGCAGTTGGTTACCGGCCTCGATTTTATCTGTGGGCGTCGGGCATCGTCAACCGCCGCCGCCGAAGGCAAGGTCCCGGCGGGGTGCAGGTCAAAAAAGGGAGGCAAAAGAATGACGACTTCCTGGGAACGCGGGCGTCTCACCCGCGCCAGGCCCGGCACAGCGTCGTCTAATATATTGATAATAAATAATATATGGGATGAGCTCTCGTCGTTTCGGTTTGGATGGAATCTTGACTTGGCCTTTCCGAATCGATTACGATTTCTTGATGAACGGCCTCTCCGGCAGATCAACCACGATGCTGCAGAGCTGGGTGCTCGAAGTTCAGGACTTCACCCTGCTGGGGGCGCGGTCGATCACCAGCTTCTTCCGACGGCCGCTCTATTTGAGGGAAACGTTTCAGCAGATGGACATCGTGGGGGTGGGCTCACTCTCCATCTCTTGTCTCACCGCCTTCTTCACGGGGGCGGTGCTGGCTCTGCAGACTTCCAACACGCTTTCCTCCTTCGGGGCGGTCGGCTACACCGGTCAACTGGTGGCGGTCTCGCTGGTGAGGGAGCTGGGGCCGGTGCTGACGGCGGTGGTGGTTGCCGGGCGCGTCGGTTCCGGCATCGCCTCGGAGCTGGGGTCGATGCTGATCGGCGAGCAGATCAACGCTATGCGGTCTCTCGGCACCGACCCGATCAAGAAGCTGGTGACCCCGCGGGTGGTGGCCTGCACTACCATGGTTCCGGTTCTGACCGTGATCGCCGACCTGGTCGGTATTATGGGTGGATTTTTCGTGGCCACCATCTTTCTGGGAATCAGTCCCTCCCTCTTCCTGACCTCCGCCTACGACCGTTTGGACTATTCCGACTTGGTACAGGGGCTGGCCAAACCTCCCATTTTCGGTTTTCTCATCGCCATTGTGGGTTGCCACCGGGGACTGGGAACCTGGGGAGGCACGGAGGGGGTGGGGAGATCGACCACCCAAGCCGTAGTCACCTCCATGATTCTTATCTTCATCTCCAATTTTTTCATCACCCGCATCCTCCTGACCATCCTGTGATGAACAAACGCCACGCCCATTCGGATGAAGCTCCGGCCATAGAGCTGAAGCACGTCACCAAGTACTACGACGACGCCCCGGTGTTGAAGGACATTTCCTTCTCCGTAGAGCGCGGGGAAACCAAGATCATCCTGGGAGGCAGCGGCTCGGGCAAATCCACCATTCTCAAGTTGATTATCGGCCTGGTTCAGGCAGACGAGGGTGAAATCTGGGTGGAAGGCCGGAACATCACCCGCTATGGCGAAAGACCGCTGATGGAGGTCCGCAAGCACATCGGCATGGTGTTCCAGGAGGGGGCGCTGTTCGACTCTCTCTCCGTGGCGGAAAATGTCGGTTTTCGACTCTACGAGCAGGGCGAACTGGAAGAGGACAAGGTCCTGGAAGTCGTAAGGAAGACCCTGGGATTCGTAAATCTGGAAGGCGCCATAGACAAGATGCCCTCGGAACTATCAGGCGGCATGCGCCGGCGGGCGGCCATCGCCCGGGCATTGGTGGGGACCCCCAACATCATGCTGTACGATGAGCCTACAGCCGGATTGGACCCCATCACAGCCCGAACCATCAACGAACTGGTCATCAAGTTGAGAGATCTGGAGGATGTCAGCTCGATCTTCGTCACCCATCGCTTGAACGATGCCTATACGCTGGCCAATGAACGCTTTATCCAGGAAAATGGTCGTTGGGTCGTCCACCGGGAGTTCACCGATCCCGGTCGAATCAATACCCACTTCATCATGCTGAAGGACGGCGGAATCATCTTCCAAGGAACGGACAAGGCGCTGAAGCACAGCCGAGATCCATACATTCGGAGATTCCTTATTTGAGAGGAGGTACCATGGCTCGACAATCAATGGCTTGGAAAGAACTGCGTGTCGGTATTGTGGCCATTTCGGGTTTTGTGATCCTGGCAGCCGCCCTGGTCCTGGTCAGCGGCGGACGGGGGCTTTTCACGCCCAAATACACCGTCAAGACCCATCTTGAAAACGCCTCCGGCCTGCGCAGGGGATCCTTGATCTGGTTGGCAGGGGTTGAGGTGGGCAGCGTGGGCGAGGTCCGGGTCTCCCGCTCGGACGATCCTGACAGGGCCGTTGAGGTCCACATGAAAATCGATCGGGTCTTTCAGCAGTCCATTCGCCGGGACTCGCAAGCCACTCTGGGTTCCATCGGCCTTCTGGGGGACAAGTACATCGAGATTTCGCGCGGATCGCAATCCGAGCCCATGGTCTCGGATGGTGGTGAGATCGACGGCTCTTCCCCGCCCGACATCAAGAGGATCATCCAGGGGACCAACGACCTCATGGCCAACGTCGGCGACCTGGTCCAAAAAGTCACCGGAATCGCCGGCAAGATCAACGTCCAGGAGGGGACCCTGGGAAAGCTGATCAACGACCCCGCCATTTTCAACAACCTCACCGGAACATCAGAGGAACTGAAGGACCTGGTCAGACAGATCACGGCCGGCAAGGGGACTGTCGGCCGCCTCGTCTCGGATCCCCGGCTCTACGAGGAGTTGCAGAAGACGATTCAAAAGGGACAGAACGTGGTGACCAAGGTGGAATCGGGAGAGGGAACCTTGGGAAAGGTCGTCAACGATCCCGCGCTCCATGATCGGACCGAACGCATGCTGGCCAGGGTCGAAACGGTGGTCAAGAGAATCGAGGATGGAGAAGGATTGCTTGGGTTGTTGTCCAAGGATGAAACGCTCTACCGTGAATTCAACCAGAGCATGCAGAAATTCACCGATGTCGCCGACAAGATGAGCCGGGGCGACGGCACCGTTTCCAAGCTCCTGAAAGATCCTTCTCTTTACGCCAACCTCGACGAGGCTTCAGCCGAGCTGGTGAAGTTCATCCACGACGTCCGAGTCAATCCTAAGAAGTATCTCCGCATCAAGTTGAGCCTGTGGTAAAGCCAGGGCCGCGTTTTGTCGGCTTGACAATCGAGGGGCTCGCGACCTTCGCGGGCCTTTCAGCCGGCGCCGGCAGCCTGGAGAAACAGCGGAGTCTCCAGATGGACATGTTTTGACTTTTCAGTCGATTAGAACTATTATTGGCGACTTTCCGAGGCCAAAAAAAACTCCCATGCCCATCGACATCAAGAGAAAGCTGGAAGAAGAGATTCGTCTGATTCAGCACGAGTTGACCAAGGAACTCCCCAAGGAGTTGAAGAAAGCCATCGCGCTGGGAGACCTGAGCGAAAATGCCGAATACCAGTCGGCCAAGCAGCGGCAAGAGATTCTCAACGCCAAATTGGCTCAACTAGGCAAGAGATTGGCCGACGTGGCCATGATCAACTTCGACAGGATACCCAGGGATCGGGCCTCCTATGGGTCCACCGTTGTCCTCTATGACCTTCAGAAAAATGTCGAGATCACCTACAAGCTGGTTTCAGCCGAAGAGTCGGACATTCGAAACGGCCTGATTTCGACGTCCTCCCCCATCGGCCGGGGCCTGCTGAACAAGAGAGAGGGGGACACGGCCAAGGTAAACACACCGGGCGGGATCAAGGAATTCGAGATCTTGAGCCTGACCACCATTCACGATCAATCAGAGGACACCAAATAGCCGGCCATGCTGAGCCAAACCATCGGCAGGATATGCAGAGCCATCCTCAACCTCATGGTCAGGGGAATTTCTCTGTTGGGAGTCAATCCCAACCTGCTCACTTTTGTCGGATTTCTGATCACTCTGCTGGCTGCCTATTTTCTGGCCGAGGGGAGATTCTTCGATGCCGGGATCGTCATCATATTCTCGGGCGTCTTCGACATGCTGGACGGCCGGCTGGCTCGGATAACCAACAAAGTCACCAAGTTCGGCGCCTTCTTCGACTCGGTCCTGGATCGGTACTCCGACATGGCTCTCTTCCTCGGATTGCTGATTCACTACGCCCGCATTGAAGAGATGACTTACCTGGTGCTGGCCGGCGTCGTCATGATGGGCGCCGTCATGACCAGCTACACCCGCGCCCGGGCAGAGTCGCTGATCCCGCTCTGCAAGGTCGGATTCATGGAGCGCCCGGAGCGGCTGGTCCTGATCATCATCGGCGCTCTGTTCAACAAGATGGCTCCGGTCCTGTGGGTCATGGCCATCATGAGCAATCTGACCGTCGTCCACCGCATTGTCTACACCTGGAGGCAGGCCTCCGGGGAAAGCCCGGCTGAACAGGCCGACGCCTCCCCGAGCTCCGATCCCGGCCGGCCGAAACCTCACGAATCCGCGCCTCAGGGCCTCCACTGATTTCCATGGCGGAGACCTGACAAGAGGCTGTATTGGTGCTAAAATAGGATTGGTCGCAGATTCACCGGGATTGGTCATCGAGGGTGATAACCAAGAGAGGAGCGAGTTCGATGAAACGTAAGCTCAGGCAGTTATTGGCCATGACCTTGGCGGCATTTCTCGGATTCGGGATCCATAGTCCACTTCTGGCGGGACAGAAGCAAAACAAGAAAAAAAAGAAGAATGCGGACGTAGAGAACGTCGGCAACCGGGAAATCAACAAACGCAGCTTGAACTTCTATTCGATCGAGCGGGAGATCGCCCTCGGCAAGCGGCTGTCCATGCAGATCGAGCAGCAGGTCAAGCTGGTCACCGACCTGGAAATCAATGAGTACGTGAACCGGGTCGGCCAGAACCTGGTTCGGAATTCCGACTCCAAGGTGCCGTTCACCATCAAGGTGGTGGATTCGGACCAGGTCAATGCCTTCGCTCTGCCGGGCGGATTCTTCTATGTCAACGCCGGCCTGATCACCTCGGCGGACTCGGAATCGGAGCTGGCCGGCGTGATGGCCCACGAAATAGCCCACGTCACCGCCCGCCACGGGACCGAGAACGCCACCAAAGGCCAGATCGCCAACTACGCCATGCTGCCCCTGATCTTCATGGGGGGCGCCCTCGGTTACGGCCTCTACCAGGCCGCCGGATTCCTGATCCCCCTGCAGTTCCTGCATTTCAGCCGGAAAGCCGAAACCGAAGCCGATTTTCTGGGGCTGCAGTACCTGTACAAGACCGGGTACGATCCGACCTCTTCGGTTTCCTTCTTCGAGAAGATTCAGTCCCTGGAGAAAAAGAAGCCGGGCAAGCTGGCCAAGGCATTTCGCACCCACCCCCCGACCGGTGATCGAATTGTCAAAACCCAGAAAAACATCGCCGGCGTTCTTCCGGAGCGGGAGCAGTACGTCATCAACACCTCGGAGTTCGACCGGATCAAGTCCAAGCTCCTGGCCCTGGAGAATGCCAGCCGCCCCAAGAAGGGTGAAAAATCCAACCGCCCGTCCCTGAAGCGGCGCACCAGCGGAGAGGTGGAGGAAGTCTCCGACGACCCGGCGGACGACGAGGAGCGCCCCACCCTCAAACGCAGGAAGTAGGGTTTCCGCGGAAACGCCAAACGAAAAAAGCCAGCGACCTTTCGGCTCGCTGGCTTTTTTTGTTTGAAGATTCGACTGGAATCGAATCGGGCTACAGCTTCTTCAACTCCTCCGCGTAATACTTGCGGTAGAGGATGTCCCACTCCAGGCTGCCTTCCGGAACCGTCTTTTTCTGGGATTCGATCTTCCTTCTGGCCTCCTGGTCCAGGCCCTCCTCCTTCTTCATCTCTTCGTTCAGAATCCTCACGATTTCCAATCGAATAGTATTTCGGTCCTCGACGAATTCCACTTCGTCGCGAGTCACAAGCTCATCCGTCACCACATGAGCCAGCTTGTTGATCTTGTCGCGGCTCAGGCGCATGGCGGCTTACAGAATCACCTTCTTTTCCTTGACCAACCGGTTCTTCACCATCTTGAACATCTCATGATAGGACACGCCGGTTTGTCGCATGTGTTCCGCGTACTGCTGCAGCAGGTTTCTGGCTTCCTCGTTGATGCGATCCTCCACACCCAGTTCTTCGTCCATCACCGCCAGCACCTGGTCCCGCAGAGGGGATTGCACGGGAATCTCGATCATTTCCCGTTTGATCAACTCATCCACCACCCGGTGCGAGAGGTAGCGGACGTATTCCCTTTGCAGCCCCATAGGCGCGCTAGATGGCGGGGCCGACGGGACTCGAACCCGCGACCTCTGACGTGACAGGCCAGCGTTCTAACCAACTGAACTACGACCCCGCGGAAATGAAGGTTCACCTTGGTGGGCGGTACTGGGCTCGAACCAGTGACCCCATCCTTGTAAGGGATGTGCTCTCCCAGCTGAGCTAACCGCCCGTAACAGCCCGGCCACCCAGGCTCAAAACGGACTGGAATATACAATGGATGATACCCGAAGTCAAGGAACCCACCGGGCCGCTCCGGAAGGGGAAATGGCCAGTGGACGCCGCCATCTCCGACCATCCTCAGCCAGACCCGAACCGGACCTGAACCGGACCTTGACAGTCCTGTGAGTTGCTTCTAAGATAGCTCAGCTTTTGCGCGGGCCGTTAGCTCAGTTGGTAGAGCATCTCCCTTTTAAGGAGAGGGTCGCTGGTTCGAGCCCAGCACGGCTCACCAGTGTTCTGTCTCGGATTTCTGAGACAGGACACCAGACCCAACCGTTGACCGAACCCTGCAGCCGGCCCGACCGCCGCACGGGCTGCCTGCCGATCCCGTCTCCGAGTCCCGTTCGTCTAGTCTGGCCTAGGACACCGCCCTTTCACGGCGGCAACAGGGGTTCAAATCCCCTACGGGACGCCATTTTTTTCAATTTCAGTAGTCGATCCATCCCGCCGAGCGCATGGCCAGATGCAGCCAGGAGGAGCTCCAGGGGCCCGGGCGGCCGATCTCCTTGTGCCCGCTCATGGCAAATCCGACCGAAGCCAGCGAAACGATCAGCAGCATGTAGGCAATCCACCTGTAGCGACGGACGGGCATAACCTGTCGGACGACCGCAGGCAGGGTGAGCAACCAGAAGGGGATCAACCAGAAGAGCCAGCGCGCACCCTGGCAGTTCCCCCCATAGTTGTTGGTGTGCAGCGTGTATACGACCACCATGGTGGCGGTCAGCGCCCCTCCCAACCGGTAAATTCCCTGCAACCTGTCTTTGACGAAGAATCCCACGAAGGAGAGGATGAACACCGGGGTCAGGCTCAGCACGCCGTGGTGGCCCAGGATCAGGTTGAACAGGTAGAACCACTTGGGATCGTCGGCGGCGTCGATGCCCTTGGGTTGGTTCCAATAGCTGTCTTCATAGTGGTAGAGCGGCGAATCAACGTACAGGTAGTAAGGAAGCAACCCGCCGGTCGACAGGTAGAGGGTAAACAGGAAGGCGGCGCCCAGCAGGACTGCAGGCGGCAGAAACCAGGCAGCCGTAGCTCTGGGACAGGTCCGAAACAGCCATCCCATCAGGACCAGGGCCAAAGGCAAGGCCGGCATCTCGTTGGCGACGGCCCAGGCGCAGCACAAGCCGCAGATCGCAAAGTACTTCCACTCTCTCTGCCCCTCATAGGCAATGCGAATGAAACAGTAGAGCGCGAAGAAGGTGGCGATGGCCGCCTGGGTATGGTTGTTGAGCGTTACGCTGTAGGCGGTCAGATAGGTGCCCAGGCCGGCGGCGCAGAGACAATAGTGGATCGTGGAGGTGTCGAATCCCCGCCTGTGAAGCAGGCGCGAGTAGAGCACCAGGAGCCCGGCAAAAGGGATGAGATTGATCAGGACCAGCACAAACCGCACGATGAAGTCCTGATGGTCGGGAAGAGTCATCCCCGTCACCAGGCCGATGGCCCAGACCGGGCCCGCGATCAGAGTCGGCAGCAGAGCCGGCTTGCTGGAATAGAAGTGGTCCCCGCGCTTGACCTTGTCGATGGTCGGGAAGGGAGTCTCGTCAATGACGTAGCCCTGCCCGGTGTTCAGGCTCCAGACCGTGCTCCAGCGGGACTTGTCGTTGGCGCTGGAAATCGGCTGCAGCCGAAGCAGCGATCCAAAGATCAATCCGATGGCCACCAAAATGATCAGAGAGGTAAGGCTGCCGTGGTTGTTCATGATCTTGCCCCGGGCCCGAATCCTTCAGGGCTCGCCGATCCGTTCGGAGATGCTGTAGGGGCACTGGTCCCCCTGCCCGAGCCTCGAACCTGGAGATGTAATGAGTTCGGCCAGGATGCCCAGGGTCATCATCTGACCTCCCACAACCAGGCCGGCCACCGAGTAGATCAGCAAGGGGCGGGTGCCGATGGACCCCTCACCCGAAAGCCATACGCCCGCCAGGTAGGCCAACCCCAACACCCCCGCCACAAACGCCAGCAGTCCCAGCCCTCCCAGCAGATGGATGGGACGCCGCCGGAAGCTGCCCAGGAATCCCAGGGTCGACAGGTCCAGCAACCCCGTCAGCAGACGTGCCGCTCCGTATTTCGAGCGTCCGTAGAGCCGGGGCCGATGCCGGGTTTCGATTTCGGTGACACGGAAACCGCTGCGATGAGCCAGCAGCGTGATGAAGCGGTGCAATTCCCCGAACAATCGGATCTCCTTGACCACCTCCGACCGGTAGCCTTTCAGGCCGCAGTTGTGATCGTGAAGCCTCAGACCGCTGAAGGCTCCGACCAGCCAGTTGAAAAGGAGGCTTGGGACCCGCTTGTGCCAGGGATCGAAGCGTTGCCTCCTCCAGGCGGAAACCAAGTCGAAGCCCTCCTCGAGCTTGTGAATCAGCAGGGGAATCGAAGCGGGATCGTCCTGCAGATCGGCATCGAGGGTGATCACCGGATCGCCCCGGACACCGGCGAAGGCGGCGCTGAGGGCTGCCGACTTGCCGAAGTTGCGGCGAAAGCGGATGCCCCGCACTCGTGGGTCGGCCTCGGCCAGAGCCACGATCCTTGACCAGGTGGCATCGGTGGACCCATCGTCCACAACGATGATTTCAGCCTGCAAGGCCGACGCCCCCAGCACGGAGTCGATCTCCCGGTGGAGCAGTTCCAGGCTGTCCTCTTCGTTGCGGGCCGGGACCACGATACTAAGCATGGGTCCCCCCTGCCCTCTTCAGGCCATAAAGGACGGCCGCCATGACCAACTCGCCGCAAACCTGCAGGCCCCTGGCCGCGACGGCAGCCAGCGCCGCCGGTCCCTCGCCGACCGACGGGCCCAGGGTCTGCACCAGGAGCCATTCGCGAACCCCCAAACCCGCCGGAGCCACCAAAACCACGAAACCGGCGGCAACGGCCAGTCCCGATGCCGCTCCCGTCAACACCGCTTCACGCAGCCCCGGGTAGTCCACTCCGATGCCGGCTCCCGCCAGGGGAAAGCTGGCGCCCGCCAGGATCCAGCCCAGAATCAGCAGCGGCGTCCCCTTCCAGAAGACCCTCCAGGATGGCACCGGCATAACACTTTCCTGCCTGTTCGCCCCCCAACCTGCCACTGCGGCAACCCAGGCGGACACCGGAGGATGGGAAGCAGCCAGCAGCGCCACCGACAGTCCAAGCGCCAGCCACAGCAGGGTGGGATCGCCACCCAGGAACAGCAACGCCAGGAAAGAGAGAAGCGCCCCGAATCCCATCACGTTAAAGGTCTCGTAGACACTCGAGGCGGTCACCGCCCTGAAGCTCAGGCGGTTCTTGCCGATCAGTGCGTAACGGACCAGGATGACCCAGGCCTTTCCGGGGACATACTTTCCCAATTGACTGACAAAATAGGCAAAATGGCAATCCAACCGGGGAACTTTCCCTCCAAGGCAGCCCACCGCCCTCCGCCAGAAATCGGCAAACACGGCCATTCCAACCAGGTAGCAGAGGAGGCTCAAGCTCAGCATCGGCACCGAGAATCGGACCTGGGAGGACTCCATCCTGGCCAGCGCTGACAGTACCTCCTTTCCGGCAGCAACCAGGACCACCAGCCCCAAGACGACCTTGGCCAGCGACAGCAGGGATTGCTTGAGCTTGGAGTCCATGAAGTTGGCCAAAGGGGTCGAAGATCGAGCCGGCGGATGGCGACGACCAAGTGTCGCAGGAACGTCCCAAACGAAGCGAAGGGAACTCCCGGGGGCAGCACCGACCGTTCCCATGGCCACCGGCGGCCGGGTGAAATCTATAGGATTCAAGCCATTCCGGCAAGTTCTCTCGATTTAGCCACCGCTTGTTCGACCATTTCCGTGGCGCAACCAGCCCCGTTGTCCCTATAGTGGGTCTTCCCTCGATTTCATCAGTCCAGCACGGAGGTCTCCCCATGTCCGGTCGATATCTGACAATTTCCCTGGCCCTGGTCTTGATCGCGTTTTTCGCCGGCGAGGTCGAAACCGCCGGCCCCATTCCGGGCAGTCCGACCAACGACGGCATCCACATGATCCTTCCCGAGGGAGAGGCCAATCGATACTGGCCCCGCTGGCGAGGTCCCTCCGGTCAGGGGCTGGTTGGCGACGGAGGCTATCCCGATTCCTGGTCGGCCACCTCAAACGTCCTGTGGCAGGTCGAGGTGCCGGGCCGAGGCAATTCCTCGCCGATCGTGTGGGGCGACCGGATCTTCCTGACCACCGCCCGGGATGGCGGCAAACGCCCATCGGTGCTGTGCTATCGGAGATCCGACGGAAAGCT
Organism: Candidatus Versatilivorator sp.; assembly: GCA_965207735.1. GTDB lineage: Bacteria > Acidobacteriota > Terriglobia > Versatilivoradales > Versatilivoraceae > Versatilivorator. The sequence goes on from OZ242296.1 coordinate 1,504,993, forward strand.
GCTTTGGGAATCCACCCTCCCCGAGGGCGAGCCCGGCCGGGTCTACTGGAAGAACTCGCACGCCTCGGGCACGCCGGCCACCGACGGAGAACGGGTATACGCCCCCTTCGGCAGCCAGGGACTGGCCGCGGTGGATTTCCAGGGGAAGGTCGTGTGGCGCCACAGCCTGGGACCGATTCAAAACTACCATGGGCCGGCAGGCTCGCCGGTCCTGTACGGAGACAAGATCTTCCTCTACGAGGACCAGCGACAGGGTGCTTTCCTGGCCGCCTTCGACAAGCGAACCGGCCAAGCCCTCTGGAAGACCGAGCGCAAGGCCAGCGTGGGTTGGGGCACACCTATCGTCATCCGGGCCGGAGACCGCGACGAGTTGATCGTCAGCAGCCAGGCGCGGGTCACAGCCTACGATCCGGCCAGCGGCACGGCCCTCTGGCACTGTGGGGGCAACCTGGCCGAGGTCATTCCTACCCCCGTGGTGGGTCACGGCCTGGTTTTCTGCGTGTCCGGCCGCGCCGGACCGACCCTGGCCATTCGACCGGGCGGATCGGGAGATGTCACCGGGACCCACTTGGCCTGGAAGCAGTCCAAGGGAGCCTCCTTCGTCCCCTCGCCGCTGCTCTACGGGGATCTGCTTTACCAGGTGAACGACATGGTGAGCGTGGCCACCTGCTATGAGGCCACCACCGGAAAGGTCCTGTGGCAGGGACGCCTGGGCGAGCCCAAGTCCGAGGGGTTTTCCTCCTCGCCCGTGGGAGTGGACGGCAAGGTGTTTTTCACCAACGATGCCGGTGAAACCTTCGTGCTCAAGGCGGGAAAAAAGTTCGAACTGCTCCGGGTGAATCGCCTGGAGGCTCCAGTGCTGGCGTCCCCCGCCTTGGTGGACGGCCGCTGGTACTTCAGAACCGACAAGCATCTGTTGGCGATCGGGAAGTGAGGGTGGGACAAACCTGACTTTCGCACCGGCGGCGTTGATTGGGCCCCACCGGCTCGACCGCGGGCATCGCCCTCTCGCGACGCCGTGTCTGCCCCCCTCCGGATCGACTGCGGGCTGCGCCCTTGTCTCTCCGACTCCCCCTCAAGGGGGGAGTGAACCCGTGTTATGAAGAGGCAACGGAGTTTATGCGGTAGACCGGGAACATGGTTTACATCCTGCCCAGGAATCGGGCAAGAGGCCTTGTGCAAGCCTCAAGTATCACTCCCCCCTTGAGGGGGAGTCGGAGAAGCCGAGCCGAATGGCGAAGGCTGATCCGGAGGGGGGCGACGCCGGGCGTCCCCTACTTGTCCGTCTCCGCTGACTCGGTCTCCAGGTCCTGAAAGGCCTGGAAGTGCCGGCCGGCCTCCTCGTGGCGGCCCAGCCGGGTGAACGCCTTGCCCAGCAGCAGTTGAGCCCGCTTGTTCCTGGGGTCCCGATCGGCGGCTTCCCGCAGAACCTGGACGGCCGGTTCGTAGGCGCCCGTCCGCAGGTAGCTGTCTCCCAACTCCACCCGGGCCTCCACTTCCCCGGTATCGGCTTCCACCACTTCTTTCAAAAGCGGCACGGCTTGGTCGTCCCGGCCCAGCTTCACCAGAACGGTCGCCAGATTGAATCGGGCCTTGCGCCGGTCCGCCGGGTTGTCCTGCGACAAAGCGACCGCCCGTCGCAGTGCCTGCTCCGCCAGCTCGAATTCACCCACCGTCTGCAGGTCCATTCCGGCCTCCAGTTGGGACTGAAGGTGACCCGGAAACTTCCCCACCGCCTGGCGGGCCTGACGGGTGGTGGCCTGGATGTCCCCCTTGGAGCGGTAGGCGCTCAGCAACAGCAGGTGGACCTCCGCCTTGTCGGGGTCCTGCTTCACCAAAGCCTCCAACTGGGCAGTAGCCCCCGCATGGTCGCCCTCACCGATCAGGGCCTTGCCGAGCAGGAAGCCAAGACGGGGATCCCGAGGCCGCAGCTTCTGAGCCTCCAGCAGGCGCTCCCTGGCCTGGCTGAACTTACCCTCGGCCAGCAGCCCGCTTCCATAAAGCAGCAGGGTGGGCACCGAGGCGGGGTTTAGCCGGTGAGCCTTCTCCAGGTAAGGCCACATCCGCCCGGTCTGGTCGGTTCGAAACAGGGCGGTTGCCAACAGGTAGTTGGCCTCGGCCGACCCGGGACTGGCCTCTGCCAGCCTGCTCAACAGAGGCAGCGATTCCGGAAACTTCTCCTTCCAGACGAACAGCTTGGCCGCCCGCAGCGCCATTTCGGGACCGAAGGCCTCCATTTTTTCAGCCGTGGCCACGGCTGCGGCCGGGTCGCCCGTTTCCAGAAAGGCCAGGCAAAGATGAAAGAGCGCCTCGGGATGGCGGAGCAAGGCCGCTTCAATCGGACGCAGGACCTCGATACTTTCCCGGTTCCGCTTCTGCTTGGTCAGGACGATACCGAGCCGAATCCGGGCAAAGAGAAAGTCGGTGTCGAGCCGCAACGACTCCCGATAGGCCTTCTCCGCCGCGGCGAACCTGTTCTGCATTTCGCGGGCGTAGCCCAGCAAACCATGACCGTCGGGCTCGGGCCCGGCCTTGACCGCGGCTTCCAGAACCGCCTCGGCCCGGGCGTAGCTGCCGGCCCTCATCAGCTCGGTTGCCCTCTGGTAACGGGGGTTGGAGAAGACCGCGTTCGGGTCCCGGGCGGCGGGCGCGGCCCGAAGGAGCGTTCCCGCCAGGAAGCAACAACCGGCGGCCGCCAGTCCGATCCATGCTTTGCGACGTTTCATGGCTTCTGTTGTAGCTCAGAAAACCGGAGTCTCCCGGTAGGTCCCCCAGACCTGCTTGAGGGTTTCGACGATATCGCCCATGGAGGCTCCCCGCCTCACCAGCTCGACGGTCACCGGCAGGATGTTCTGCGACTCGTCCCGCGCCACCGCCTTGAGCCGCCCCAGCAGCTCCTGAACGGCGGCCTCGTCCCGGTTGGCCCGGACCTGCCGGGTCCGCTCGATCTGGCGCTCGGCCGACTTGGGATCGTAGGGGTGCACCTCCAGGTCCAGCGTTTCCTCTTCCTCCACGAAGCGGTTGACTCCGATGACCGGCTTTTCCCCCGACTGCTTTCTGAGGGCCGTCTCGTAAGCGTCCTCGGCGATTTTCCGTTGGAACCATCCCTCCTCGATCAGCTTCACCGTGCCTCCGCGCGCATCCACCTCATTCAGAATGGCCTGGATCGCCTGGACATATTGGTCGGTGAGTTTCTCCACATAATAGGAACCGCCCAGGGGATCCACTACGTTGGCCACGTTGGACTCCTCGGCGATGACCTGCTGGGTGCGCAGGGCGATCTTCATGGCTTCCTCGGTGGGAATGGAAAAGGCCTCGTCCATGCCGTTGGTGTGCAGGCTCTGGGCCCCACCCAGCACGGCCGCCAGGGCCTGCAGGGCGGTTCTCACGATGTTGACCTTGTACTGAGGCCGGGTGAGGGTGGCCGCGGCCGTCTGACAGTGGAACCGGAGGCGCATGGAGGCGGGATTGGTGGCCCCGAAGCGTTCCCGCATGATGGTGGCATAGACCCGGCGTACGGCGCGAAAGCGGGCCGCCTCTTCGAAGAAGTCGGAGCCGCAGGCAAAGAAGAAGGACAGTCGGGGGGCGAACTGGTCCACCGGCATGCCGGTCTTGACCACCTCTTCCACGTAGACGATGGTGTTGGCCAGGGTGAAGGCCAGCTCGTGCAGGGGAGAGGCCCCGGCTTCATTGATGTGGTACCCGCAGATATTGACCGGGTTGTAGCGCTTCATCCGTTGAGCGCAATAGGCGATGCAGTCCCTGACGATCCGCACCGAGGGAGCGATGGGATAGATCCACTCCTTCTGGGCCATGTACTCCTTCAGCATGTCGGCCTGAATCGTCCCCGACAAGCGATTGAGGTCGAACCCGCGCTTCTCGGCCAGGGCCACGTACATGGCCAGCAGGATCCAGGCGGAGGGGTTGATGGTCATCGAAACCGAGATTTCTTCCAGGTCGATGTCGGCAAAGAGATCCTCCATGTCGGACAGGGTGTCGATGGCCACTCCCCCCCTCCCCACCTCACCCCGGCTCATGGCGTGGTCGGAGTCGTATCCCATCAGGGTCGGCATGTCGAAATCGGTGGAAAGTCCGGTCTGGCCCTGCTGAATCAGATACTTGAAGCGCTTGTTGGTATCGGCGCCGGTCCCGTAGCCCGCAATCTGGCGCATGGTCCAGCGCCGGCCCCGATACATGGTGGGATAGGGGCCCCGGGTAAAGGGGTACCGTCCGGGCAGACCGACGTCCTCCAGCGGGATATCCTGAACATCCAGAGCCGTGTAGACCCGCTTGACCGGAAATCCGCCCAGGGTGGCGAACTGCTCCTTCCTCTCGGGCTGGCGGGCCAGGAAGCCGGCAACCTCCCTGCCTTCCCAGGCCTCGAGTTGTTCGGCCAGGTTCCCGATGGTCTGAGCCTCTTTGGTCTCTTTCATGGCTTCCTCTCGCTACGGAATTGATTCAGCAGGGTCTGAGCCGCCGCATGGGGATGGGTCCTTCCGGACATCATCCGGTCGGTGAGCTCGGAGATCTGGCGATCGTGGTGGCGCTGAAACTGGTCTCTCAAGATGTTCTCGGCCGACTTCAACAGGCGGGTCTGGGCAATGCGGCGGCGACGCTGCTCCAGCTCGCCCGAGGAGGTCAGCGCTTCCAGGTGGCCGTCGATGGCGGTCAGCAGCTCGGGAATGCCTTCCCCGCTAACGGAGCTGGTGGGTATCAGGGGCACCTGCCAGCCGTACTCCTGGGAGTTCCTATGGCCCATGGCCAGCATGTTCTTGAGGTCGGTGACGGTTCGATGGGCATCCGAGCGATCGCACTTGCCCACCACGTGAATGTCGGCGATCTCCAGCACTCCCGCCTTGATGGCCTGGATGTCGTCCCCAAGACCCGGGGCCGATACCACCAGGGTGGTATGGACGGCCTGCACCACGTCGATCTCGTCCTGGCCGACCCCGACGGTCTCGATCAGGACCACATCGTATCCGGCGGCGTCCAGGATGTCGACTCCGCTGAGCGAGGCCCGGGCCAGCCCCCCCAGGGCTCCCCGCGTGGCCATGCTGCGAATGAAGACGCCGGGATCGGTCACCAGCTCGTTCATGCGAATCCGATCCCCCAGGATGGATCCTCCCGAAAAGGGGCTGGAGGGATCGACGGCAATCACGCCCACGCTTCGCCCGCCGGCTCGCAGGGCCTTGCAGAGCCGGGTGACCAGCGCCGATTTGCCGCTCCCGGGCACACCGGTGATCCCCACCACGTGCGCCTTGCCGGTATGGCGGTAGATCTCGGCCAGCGCCTCGTGGCAAGCCTCTTCCCCGGACTCCGCATGGGTGATCATACGGGCGACGGCGGTCAGCCGTCCTTCCAGAACCTGTTGCACCAGCGCTAAAGGCGAAACCGCCCTTCCCATGGCTTAAAGCTCCTTCTCCAGTTTCCGGTTGAGCTCGCGAAACACGTCGCGGTCGTCGACCACCCGCCGCGCCTTGAAGTCGGTCCTCGGGAGGGTGTCGGGCGCCAGCGCCTCCACCCGGACCCGAATTCCCAGGATCCGCTGCAGCAGGCCGGCCGTCCGGTCCCGGAACGCCCTCAGGGCCTCCTGACCGGTCCCGAAGACGGCCCGGGTGGGCTCCACCTGGACCAGCAGCTCGTCCATGGTCCGCTCGCGGGAAATCACGATGCGGTGCTCTCCCCCATAGTCGGCCATGGTATTGAGTGCCGCGTCGATCTCGTTGGGATAGACATTCTCGCCTCGAATGGTGAAGGCGTCGTCGATGCGGCCGAAGATGCCGTTGGGCAAGCGCGGATAGGTGCGCCCGCAGGGAGTGGCCCCTTCCTCCCACAGGGCCAGATCCCCGGAGAGCAGGCGAATCATGGGCTGCGAGGTCCTCTCCAGATGGGTATAGACGGGCGTGCCGCGTTGACCGAAGGGGACCCGCCGGAAGGTGGCCGGATCGCACACTTCAGTGTAGACCAAGTCCTGCCAAAGCAGCATGCCGTCGGTCTCGGCCGTGCCGGCGCAGTTCATCCAGGGAGTCATTTCGGCCATGGATCCGGAGTCGACCACCTTGGCCCCGAAGGCTTGCTGAATCCTGTCCCGAACGCCCGGCACCGACCCGCCGGGCTCACCCGAGAAAAACAGGATCTCGAGACCGAACTCAGTGGGGTCGACACCCTGGCTCCCGGCCGTCTCCGCCAGGTGCAGCGCATAGGAGGGCGTGGAATAGAAGGCCGTGGGCTTGATCTGCCGCAGCCACCTCACCGCCCGCGCCGTCATTCCGGGAGCACCGGCTCCGAAGGGAAAGGACCTGGCTCGCAGCCGCTCGGAGCCGATCAGGGTTCCCCAGGATCCCCAGTAGAGGCTGAAGAGGGAGGCGATGAAGACCGTGTCTCCCGGCCGCAATCCCATGCCCCACATGATCCGGGCGTGGGCGTTGCCGATGGCCTCCCAGTCCCCCCTGCCGACGGCAAAGGCCGTGGGTTGACCGGTGGTCCCGGAGGTTCCGTGGATGTGGTGGATCTCCTCCTCGGGAATACAGAGGTAGTCGCCGAAGCTGGGAACCCGGGCCTGGGATGCTCTCAAGTCCTGCTTGGTGATGACCGGGACCTTCTCCTCGAAGTCCTCCAGGCTCCCGAGGTGATCGGGGTGGAAACCGACGCTGTCCCAATGTCTCCGGTAGAAGGCCGAACGCTCATAGGCATATCGCGTCACCTGCTTCAGCCGCTCCAGGATCAGCGCGTTGCGCTCTTCCGCCGGCATGGTCTCGCGCCGGGGAAACCAGTACTTGCTGGCGGGATCAGGCAGGTAGTCCGGGTTGTAGTTCGGTGGGAACGACCAGTCCTCGATGGGAAACCTCCTCCGTCACCGCGGGCCTCGCTCCCGGACCAGGCGCCGCATGGACTCGACGATCGCCTGCGGCGGCGTGTCCTGGAGAAGGACCTCGCTCACACCCATCCGTTTGAGTTCCACCACGTCCTCGTCGGGCATCACCCCGCCGCCCACGACGGCGATGTCGCTGCCGTGCTGCCCGCGAAGCAGCTCCAGCACCCGGGGAAACACCGTCATTTGAGCTCCGGAAAGGATGCTGATGCCCAGGATGTCGACATCCTCCTGGACGGCTGCCAGAGCCACTTCCTCGGGAGTGCGGTGGAGCCCGGTGTAGATGACGTCCATGCCGGCATCGCGCAGGCAGCGGGCCACGATCTTGACCCCTCGGTCATGGCCGTCCAACCCGACCTTGGCGATCATGACGCGAATCGGGTGGGTGTTCGGCGCTTGCATCCTGTGCTTACCTCATCCTTAACCGGGGCCAGCGCGCGGCCACTTGTCGGGACCCGGTCGACCCGTTAACGTAGCGCATCCTAAACGATACGCGTGTCGGGGTCAATCGCCGTCCCAGGGTGGTCCCGCGCCAGGGGATTCACGGCGACCCGCAGGTCAAAACAACAGCCACGATGGTGCCGGGCCGTGTGCGGGCGAGAGGCCCGCGCTCCCAGGGGTGCCGCCCCGGCTGATATTCGCTGAAGGGGCGTGGCGTTTGCCCCCTCCGGATCGACTGCGGGCTGCGCCCTTGTCTCTCCGACTCCCCCTCAAGGGGGGAGTGATTGGCTTTTGGGAGGCCGTGCGATCGGGGACGCAGCTCTTAATCCGCCGCCGACGCGGCTGGGTTGGCGCAGAACTCACACGACCCCGGGCTGCCGCCCGGGGCTACACGAGACCGCAGCTACGCTGCTCTATAAGGATGGCTTGTAGGCGACCTTGTCTCAGGCAACCCACGCCAACCGCCGAATACGCGGCTCTCCCGTAACCCACGACACTGCCGGTGTATAGGATTTTCAATTGACTATTTCCGGGCGTCCGCTCCCCAATTCCGCCCAACGCCGTTCAAGAAACTCAAGTATCACTCCCCCCTTGAGGGGGAGTCGCAGCCGAGCCGAATGGCGAAGGCTGATGCGGTGGGGGGCCAACGCGGCGCCTCCGAACGGCAGCACCGGATAGCGAAGGCTGATGCGGTGGGGGGCAGACGCCAGCCCATCAGACAGCGCTCAGGTCCCGGCTAGACAGTCTTCGATCATCGCAGTTCCCCGTCCGCCAAATGGGGCCTCTCCCGCGGTCTCGTCTCCTCATTAGAATCCCGGACGGCCGTGATAGGATAGGGCACATCTCTTGGTCTTCAACGCAAACAAGGGCCGGCTCTCGGGTGGCTGCCATAGAGACCGCCCCCATATCTCCTGGAGGAATCGAATCATGAAACGCCGCCAACTGCTGCAAGCCGGATCCCTGGGCGCGCTGGCCGCCGGAATGGGTTCCCTTGGGCCGTCTGCCACCGGAGCCTCCCTGCTGGCGGCTCAACAGCAGCGTTCCGGACTGCCGCCCATCAAGATCACCGACGTCAAGTGCATCCTGACGGCGCCCGCCGGACGCCGGCTGGCCGTGGTCAAGGTCTCGACCAGCGAACCCGAGTTGTACGGACTGGGGTGCGCCACCTTCACCCAGCGGATTCGAACCGTCCAGACAGCCGTGGATGTCTATCTGAAGCAGTTTCTGGTGGGCAAGAGTCCCTGGGATATCGAGGACATCTGGCAGTCCTCCTTCTTCAGTTCCTATTGGCGCAACGGACCGGTACTGAACAACGCCCTCAGCGGGGTCGACTCGGCCCTGTGGGACATCCTGGGAAAATGGACCGGCCTGCCCGTCTACCAGTTGTTGGGAGGCAAGAGCCGCCGAGCGGTGGACACCTACAGGTCGGCTGGCGGCCGGACTTTCGAAGAGCTGGTCGATTCGTTCCAGCAGTTGCGGGAGCAGGGCTATCGCCACATTCGCTGTGAGCCGGTGGTGCCGGAAGCCTCTCCTCCCGCCGGTCCGGAGAACGCGGCCCGACCCGCCAACCAGCGGACACGCATCTGGGAGGCGGCCCCCTTCGCCCGGGCGCTTCCCCGGTTTTTCGGGAAACTGCGGGAGCGGTTCGGCGAACAGGTCGAGCTGCTGACCGACGTCCACGAGCTGCTGCCCCCCATTCTGGCCATCCAGTTGGCCAAGGAGCTGGAACCCGTCCGGATGTTCTTCCTGGAAGATCCGCTCTCCCCGGAAGACGTCGGATACTTCAAGCATCTGCGCCAGCAGAGCAGCACCCCCATCGCCATGGGCGAGCTGTTCAACAACCCCAACGAATGGCTCGACATCATCAGCCAGCGGCTGATCGATTTCATCCGGGTCCACATTTCCCAGATCGGCGGCATCAGCATGGCCTTCAAGCTCTCCCATTTATGCGAGTTCTTCCGGGTTCGCACGGCCTGGCACGGCCCCGGCGACACCTCGCCGGTGGGGCACGCCGCCAACATTCATCTGAGCCTGGTCGTCAACAACTTCGGCATCCAGGAGTTTCACGGCCTCACCCAGTCTGAGCGGGACGTCTTCCCCGGAAGCCCACAGGAAAGGAACGGCTACGTCTACATCAACGAAGCGCCCGGCATAGGGGTTGACCTGGACGAGAAGCTGGCGGCCCGCTTCCCCGTGAATGACGACCCCAGCTTCGACCTGCACTGGGGCAACATGCGGCGCAAGGACGGCACCATCGTCAAACCCTGAACCAACTGAGGATTATCCGCAAAGGCCGATAAGAGTTATCCACGAAGGAACACGAAGGACGACGAAGGGCCACTAAGGTGTTGGAGAAAGCTCAAGAGGAATTCGCCAAAGATCGGGGATGGGGAAAAGATTCCCACGAAAGGCGCTAAAGTATCTGTAAAGGAGGCAAGATATCAGTCTGCAAAGGGATTCCAAGGGGTTGGAAAAGACTCGAAAGGGATCCATGAAGGGCCACGAAGAAAGACGCCAGGGAGAAAAAGATTTCCACGGACTTCGTGTTCCTTCGTTTCCACTCGTGGTTCAACTTCATTAACGACCGGCCGTTTTTCCTCGAATGATCTGCATGCCGGACGGGGGTGCGGCCAACCTGGAGGTCACATGAAAAAACAGATTTCAAGCTGGGTGGCCCTGCCATTCCTGGCCTTTGCGGCTGCCGGTTGCCAGCAGGAGGGGCCCGCGGGCGGAGCCGGCGCCGTGCCCGCGGACGACAAGCCCCCGCGCGTCGCCGCTGCCGAGCTGGACAAACTCATGCAGGAGGAGGCGTTGCTGCTGGATGTTCGGGAGCCCAAGGAGCTGGAAGAGCTGGGGACCCTGGAGGGCTACGTCAATATCCCCATCGGCCAGCTTGAGGAGCGCCTGGACGAGCTGCCCAAGGACAGGCTGATCGTCACCGCCTGAAACGGCGGCGGACGGGCCGCGCGTGCCGCGGCCTTACTCAAGAAGAACGGATTCCGGACGGCCGGCTCCTGCGGGCTGAGAAGCTACAAGGGAAAGAGGATATTCCCCAAGCCCGGGGGTTGAGGGCGGAAGCCCGAAGGGCGACGGTTGGAATGCGGCAGAGCGGCGGGCGATCGGGCATCCCCCAACTTCACGCCAGTGCTTGCCTGCAGTACTCCAGCGACTCCCTGACGCCTTCCAGGGAAGGCTGATCCTTGATCTCGTGCTCGATGTTGGCTGGAATCGGGTACTTCCCCGCCTTCAGTTGCTGCAAGACCTCCCTGATGGGCGTATCCCCGGTCCCGAACTTCAGCACCGGCGATCGGGGACCCAGCCCCTTCTTCCGGTCCTTGAGGTGCAGGGTGACAATCCGCTGGTGGTGCCGATCGATGTAGTCCACCGGATCGAACCCGGCAGCCACGAAGTGGCCGATGTCCAGATTGACGCAGATGTAGGGAGAATTCCCCTCCATGGCCGCTGCAAAATCCTGCGGACCGTCGAAGACATCCTCCTTGCCGCCGTGGGCGTGGTTGTGCATCCCCACTCTGATCCGGTGCTTGCCGGCGAAGGAATCGATCAGGGATGCCAGGCTGGGCCTCGCCGAAGCGGTGATCACTTCGGCGCCCAAGGCCCGGGCCATGAGGAAGCCCCGATCGACTTCCTCGGGGCTCATGGTCTTCTGAAAGCTGTAGTTGTATGAGTTGAGCCCGATGCCGGCCTGCTCCAGCTTGCGGCCCTTGTCCTCAAAGAAGCTGAGCGAGGTCTCCAGCCGCCAGCGGCGCAGCTCGACGGGCTCCAGTCCCCTGGGCTCGATGTGTCCCTGCCAGAGCTCGCAACTGTCGATCCCAACCTCGACCATGGCATCGATAGCATCCTCGAAGGAGCGATCCCGAAAACTGTAACTCTGGACGCCGATCTGAACGCCCTCAATCAGGGAGCTGGCTGCTTTCCTCCGGCAGCCCGCCTGGATCGGCAGCAACCCCGCCCCGGCCAGCAGAGTCATGTTCCTGGCAAAGGTGCGCCTCGAAATCGTTTTCATCGGCATGCCTCCCTTCGGAAAGATCGGACCCACACCAGCTTAACCCGCATTCCTAGCCCGCGGGCTGCACCCGCAAAGCGCGTGCAACGGGCGAAGGAAACTTCTTACGAAAATAGCCCCCCGGGCGCCAGCCCGGGAATTCCTGCAAGCCGCCAAGGCGGCGACAGCAGGTAGCCGTGGGCGTAAGCCCATGGGAGTGGGCGTGGCCCATGGAATACGTGACGTTATAGTCGAGCCGCGTAGGCGGCGACTACATCATAAAACTTGTAACTGTTCATTATAATAGACTTACTGTGGTTAGCCCTGTTGTAATCCCCTCATTATATCCCTCTATTTGAACGGGAATCCACTGGACCTTTCGGGACGTTGGTGGACGGGTCTTACGATGTTGCAACCCCCGAGACTCTGCGTCCGGGAACGTCGAGCGGGGTGGTAGGCTGCCCTTGGGTTCGGATCGGAGATATCGGGTTGTGAGCATCCTCCAGGTTTGCCCTTCTCGGCCTCTGGCCATCTGTGGTCTACTGTTCTTCGAGGGCCTCATCAGTGAGGACGCGCAGCCGGGAGCCGACGTTGACGTGCCGCTGGATGACGAGGCGCTGGAGGCCTTCCCGCCAGGGATCACTGTGGTGAGAGCGACCCCGGCAAGGGGGACAAGGGGTGTCCCGACCCCTGTCCCCCTTTGCCCTCCCCCGTGGCGCACCAGCGGCCAAAATGGGGGGGCGCTCCCTCCACTTCCTCCCCCTCCTGTGCGGCGCGACGACGCGCCGTGCGAGGGGGTGGACACGCGATGCCGACGCCCCACGGGGCTTTACCCCATAGGATTTGGGCAATCCGTGCCAACCCGCGTCCAATGCGGGTTTCCGGGAACATCCTGGACCACGACGGCGAGGGCTTCGTCCTCTGAGAGTGGAGCGTTGGGGTTGTTGAAGGGACGCGTCACTTCATGCGCCACCTACGCGCGCCACCTCCCTTCTGAAAGGGTGACACCCATACGACGCCACGTCCTTGACCCCCGGAGGCGGAAATCGTCGATCATTTCGCGGCTGTTGGAGGCCGGGATTTTCTGCTCCATTGAACGATCTTCTCCATGACGACATCGAAGGCGCCGCGACGTGGGAAGGGTTTCCCAATCGTTACCACACCTGCCAGCATGTCATTCCATCTCCCATTCAATCAACTCCGGGATCTTGTCGCGAACGGTGAGCGTTGTCCACATCGCCGAGTGATCGCTCCACCCATGTTTGCGCCATTCGTGGTAGTAGCCGCAGTCCACGACCTCGAAGTGCCTTGAAACGAAAGTATGGTCGAAGCATCTCGGGTTCTTACGCGTGGTGTAGTGGGTGACGGGGGTGGCTGTCTCAAAGCCATGAAGGTCGCGATAAGCATTTCGCAGACCGTGCTGCGACGCCCCGGCCAGGACCGAACGTACACCATTGGCCCGCTCCATATTCCGGCGTCGGACTCCAAACTGGGTTTTCCAGCCCCGGATGGAGGTACCTCCATCCTCGTGAATTTTCTCTCCAAAAGGCACGATCTGCCCCGATTGTCGGAACCGCTTGGGCTCGTTGAAGTCTCCCGTCAGGATGCGGGGCGAGTCGAGCGCACGGCGTAGCGTTGCCGACAGCACGGTGAAGGTGTCGATCTTCCGCCAGCCATTACCGGAGCCGTTGGGGATGTGCGCGGTGAACACGTCGATATCCTGCTCGTCGGGCAGGGAGACCGTGGCACGCGCCAGCAACTCCGGATAAGGTGCGCGACGGCGCCAACGATTGCCGCTAGCTTTCATCGGCCAGCGACTCGCAATCAGGCACTGGTAGATTTTTCGCTTCAACCTGCGGATTGGCGGTAATTTCCGCATTGCCGTGGGTGGGGCCTTCTTGCCGCTCCAGTGGGCGTGGACAAGGCCGATGTCGGCGAGACGCAGCGCCAAATCGTCCGCCAGGGTCGTCTTTACCTCCTGCAACGTCACGACGTCCGGTCTTGCGGACCGGATCGCCTCGACGATGTTATCGAGTTGACCGGACAGGGATTGAAAGTGGACGTTCCAGGATAAGATTAGCATGGGATGTTTCCTGAGTAGAGGCGGCGTAGACGATCAATGCTGCTCACTGTTTCATTAGGCACCGCCTAAATCCGTGAGCCTGACCGGTTCGGCTGGGTTTACTTGACCTCCAACGTACCGTAGCACCCCAAGAAACCGTCACAGCCCCATTTCTCTCTCAGAGGCAAGCCTCGCGGCCTGTGGGCAGCGTGAACCACGTGAACCCTTCTGCATCGACCACGAACCTCAAATAGACTCAGTTCGCCGACCGGTCAATGTGTCCACGTCTATAGGTAATTCTTTCTGAATCGGGCCTTGACTTCTTCTGCCTCGACAATCTGCTTCACTTCCGAAAAAGATTCGGCAAGGTCGTCAACTCCCTTTATATTTTTCCTAGCTTCGATGATGAACTCCTGTTCCAGTACCTCAATTAAAGCCTTGAATCCGGCGAATTCCATTCGCCGGATTTGTTCCCAGATTTCCTTAGGAAGGATTCCACCGACTATGCCCTTCAGATGCAAGTCTCGTTTCCAGCTCACGCTCTCACCGAATTCCATTCCTTTACTCATCAAGAATCCGAGCCTGCCGTAGGTGCTGATCAATCCATTGTATATCTTCCACAGCCTTCCACTCACAAAGATCCTCGTCTCATCGAGTTGGGTGGGTTTAGTGCCCACTCCGAAAACGATTTCCATGCCAGCGCAAACCTTCTCGTCCTTTGGCGTTATCTTTTCCGCCACTCTCTGAAACGAGGAATACTCATTGAGAATGCTGCGGATTTTTTCATTCGAGTCATGGGGGCTACTGATGACAGATTCAAACTCGGTTTCTGTGAGTAAAGCTTCGACGGCTACAAGCGGTGCAAATTCTTTCTTAACACGCAAAATGTCCTGCCAAAGATTGTTGATCGATTCAATAGTCTTGATTCGATAGCTATCACCAATGCGACTTGCTATCTGCAGTGAGTTGACTAACTCCGTAGATTGCAACTCAAGCTTGGCTTCGAGATGTTTAATCTCTTGGTTTTGCGAATGTTCCAGTCGCTTGATAGCAACGTCCATCAGTTTCGGGAGGAGTAATTTGAATGTGGCCAATAGACTAAGAACTACTGCTATTGTGCCAGCGACGAGGCCTTGTAGCGTATCAAGCATTGAATCATTGCCTTCCAGATAGATTCCTGACAGCCTATCCGGGAAACGTCCTAGTAGCTTGTTAGATACTTCCCTGTGGTTGATACACGGCGCCTGCGCACTCTCATCGCGCAACAAATTGTCCCGTCAGGGGGGGTGGGCATAGCCTTGTCGTCCAAGGCTCAGAAGGGAATATCCTCGTCTGACGGCGAGTCCGGCTTCGAATCTTCCGGCACGGAATTTGGCATCGAGAATATCGTGTTGTATTCCTCAATTGCCTTACGCGCGCGTTGCTCAATTGCGCCGCCATGGTCCAAATCTTGGAGGTACCTGAAGCCATCCTCTTCGCTGTTGCACCGCTGATTGATCAGTGGCCATTCAGCGGCATCGGTATTGTCGACTTGCCGCCATGGCGAGAACACGCAGGCGCGATGCTGACCCGCTGACTTTCCAACCCAGCGCGTGACACTCCAACCATTTACTTCAGTTGTATACCTCCAGCCGTTTCCCGAATTGGCTTTTTTGAACCTCTTACGATAGCTCTCCACGTTTCTTGCAACTACTTGAACACTGGGCGGTTTGCTCGACGTTTGGGATCGAGCATCTTCCAACTGCTTTCGTGCCTCCTCCTCTGAAGACTTGAGCTGATGTCTTACTTCCTCCAATTCTCCCTCAATGTGCCTACGTGCCTCCTGTTCGTCCTGTAGCGCTTGTTGGGTCTCGTCGTACTTTTCCTTCAGCTCCTGAAGAACCCCCTCAGTCTTATGTTTATCTTTCTCTGCTTTAGATTTGAGCCAATTTGCATCTTGCAACTCTTTTTGGGTATTTCTGTGTTCATCTTTTTCCGTCTCCAGCTTAATCTTGAAATCATCTGCCTTGGCGACGATTTGTTTGGTTTCCTCGTGCTTTGCCTGTTCATTCTCCAACTCTCGCTTCATATCTTGTAGATCACGGTACAGCTTTCTCACGTTTTTTTCAGCCTCCAGATCAAACAGGTGCAACACGCGTGCACAGGTGTCCAAAGCACGGTCCGTGTCCCGATCGCTGAAATCATCTGTCGTCGGATGTGCCCAATCGTTGCGCCAATCGCTGATCTCGTACATCCACGTTACGGCTTTGGACCTTTCGCGCTTCTTGCCGGCGAGATAAGAAGGGAACACGTTTTTGTTATTGCGGATGACATCAGGAAAGTCACTGATATCGACGCTATCGATCATGTTTTCGCTTAGGTCTTCTGCAATCTTTTCCTGTCGCCATGGTGAAAGAGCGGGCACAACGAGGCCAGTGAACCAGTCACCCGATTCCCAATGTTGCATTGTCTGCGCGATGTACATTCGCATTGCACTGCGATAGATGTCTATTCCCTCACCCAAGCGCCTGCGGTTTTCGTTCATATCCGCCAACCTCCTTCTTTTTCAGCTTTTTCAGCTTCTTAAGTCCCCGATGCGTCAACCGGTGCTGTAGCGGGAAGCGAGCGCCAGGGTCGGGCTGCCGGTCACCAACTGCAGAATGGAGCCGTGCTGCCGGTGCTGCTCCACGAGCAGGTTAGGCAACGATCCGTGCTGGAATGGATATCCATCTGCAAACCCCAACAAGATGACACAACCCTTTCCCAGGACTCCCTTGGTTATCCTGACACCCCCTGAATCTCTGAGCTGTGCCGGGTACGATGAGTTTTCTCGGTCTCTGGCATACCAGAGCACCCCGAAACTGCCACAGCGCCGATTTCCCTCTCAGAAGGCCCAGCTCTTGCCCGTGTGGCGAACCAGAGATTTTGAGGCTAATCCCCGGGAAAAAAGGCCCCTATTTGCCCTGCGCTGCGTTTTCCATGGGTCCGATGAACGTTAGTACCCGGGATTTTGATGGTAGGTGGGTCAGCAGCAGCCTAGAAAGTATAATAGGATCTGTGTGAGTGTGGGGTGAATGGAAAGAATATATTGGTGAGAATTTGATGAGTTTATTCGGCGCCCAGCAACGCGCAACGGCAAGATCCACGGGCCTCTTTACTCTTAGAGCTCCCGGTCCTCCCCGACCCTTGGGATGGGTAGCGCACCCACTCGTCCATCAGGATACGCCGATGTTCAAACTGGTCGGAGCGGTCAAAGCCTGCCTCGACCCGGTTCCGAACCACATGCGCCAGGGCCGACTCCATCACCTCCCGGGGATGGCGGTCTCCTCAGCCGCCCAGTCCCGGAAGCTGGTCCGTCTTCAGCCATTCGGGAATACTGGTCACGGTCCTGTTCCCCGCAGACGCTGGGATGAATCGGAGCAACAAACAGCCGCACTCGATGACCGTGGAATGATCGACGATGTCCGCCTCTGGGGGTCAAGGCGGTGTAGACAGACCAACGCGCCACCAAAAAAACCCCGGTGGCGCGTCTAGGTGGCGCGTGCTTTCAACAACCACAACGCTTGTCTCTCAGAGGGGGGCGCGCTCGCCGTTGTGGTTAAGGACTTTCTGCGAACGCCGCATAGGACGCGGGATGAGACGGATTGCCCTCCCCCAATTGTGACAAGGCGAAGCGAGGCTGCGGCTCGCGTGTTCCCCTCCCGTCCGGCGGAACGGCGCGCAGTACGAGAGGGGTGCAGGTGGAGGGAGCGACCCCCCGATTTTTAGCGCTGGTGCGCCACCGGCGAGGGTTACGCGGCGCGTACAGTGGCGCGCGATTAACCCTCTCCTCGTGGGGGTCGCTCCCTCCACATTGATCCCTGCGGGAAGGCCGAATTGGTAGGACCCGGACTCAGGTTGTCCTGCGTAGCCTGGCTTTGGCTGCTGCCGAGCTTCGAGCCTCCGGTTCGGGCAAGACAACGCCTTGCGCTGAAACCAGCCGCTTGAGTATGGTGAGTCCTATGTGTCCGAGAAATCAGGGGCTGTACATGACAAAGGCAGCGTCTGAATTCGGCAAAGAGTTTATACCTTCGGATCAGTAGAAGCAGCGTGGCGACAGTCGTTTCTCATCCCCTCTTATTTGCTTGGCTTCCTGTTTGTGATTTGTTCTAGGCGACGCATCAGCTTCTGCTTCAAGTCTGTTAAATTGCTGTATTCGGGACAATTGTAAGCCGCAAGATCAAAGTGCAATCGGGTGTCATTGCATCTAAACAAAATCACCTTTCGCTTAAGTGAGTGTGCATACCCAACTTCGTAGTAGACGCTTGGTCGTTCACCCGTCAAGTCCGCAATTAGAAACTCCGATGATTCGATCTTTTCTGTTATCTTTTTGGTGATTATGTCCTCATGTTGTATGTCGTCGGCTCGAACAGCCTCTATCCCAAACTGGGCGAAACATTCTTTAATCGTGTTGTACCGATCCTCCAGTGCCGGATTTTGAGGGTCGATCTGCATCATGACAAACGCAGAATCTGGTTTGTACTCAGCAGTGGCCTGCGGATTCGAGCTGAACTCGTCCGTTGACAGGCTTTGGGAGATCTCGAGAAGATCCACGAATCTTGTCAAATTTGAAATATCCCGTTCGAATCTGTTACGAGCTGAGCACGGGTGGGCTGGATCAGCTTCGGACTGCCCAGCTTGTTGTATCCCATAAACGACTCCTTCGTCGTGCAGCAACTCTGCATCCCACGAGCGATAACTTGTCAAGTGAAGAGATGCTCGCAGGGATTTTGTCCAAGTTCCCAAGTCTCTCCTGTCCGCTTCGGTGAGCAGCGTTGACTGTTTTATGCAATTGGCTATTGGCCTTACAATCTCTATCACTTCAGTTTGAAGATTGGTGGAATCCTGCCGTTGCGTCTCGTCCAACTTAGACCAGTATTTGTCAGCTTGGCCGTACTCGTAGTTTTCGAGTGGAGCTTCGAAATAGTCAATGGCGGCAAAAAACTCTAGGCCTTTAGTTTTCAGTTGCTCAATTTGTATTCGTATTTTGGCGAAGTCTGGCATCGCAATGTTTCCTTTTTCAGCTTGCTTAACATGGGACCTGCATCGTCCAACTTCACGTTGAGCCGACCCTAAACCTCCAGAATCGCTTAGGGGCACTATATCGGGTGTTGGGGGGGAGGGATAGGTGTTGGGGGTTAATTCACTTTCTAGGTCCGCCGAAGCTGCCGCGCCAGATTGGCCAGGGTGGCAATCAGACTGGGAATATCCTACTCTGGGCATCGGGGCCGTAATTCCCCACTCGGAGCGTTGACCGAAGTCCTCCGACAGACTCACTCAATCGGCGATGGAATGGGAATTGCTGTGGTCCGACGGGTAGCCATAGAAAACGTGTCACGCAGGCCAATTGATACCGCGCAATGGAACGGACCATGTCTGTTCGTTCATTTTGACTTTGAGTTCTTTCCCATGCGAGTTCATTCCGGTCACGGTTCGATCAGATGGGAAGGTCGCGAATGGCAGGGAATTGGCGATGTCTTGAGGCGGGATGCTTCCAGCAGCTGGAGTAGTTTGTCTTCGTACTCCAGCAAATGCGGACAAGTATCTGCCTCACTCCCAATGAGCAAAGAGATTGGGGAGGTACTCGCTGAAGAGTATTACAGAGACCGGACGATGGAATGGATGATTTGCGCAGTTGACGCGAATGGAGACGTGGAAAGACGCGTGTATGTCAATCGAGGCAAGATCATTGCATGCAGAAGCATGGAAGACAGCGTAACGTTTACGGCCCAAAGCGAGTTCCTGGAATCGCCCCGCGAACGGGATGCCAGACACAAGCGCAGAGTCGGTTCCATTCGACAGCGATTCAAATGGCGTTTGACAGGTGTGATCAAATCCAGCGGCATTGGCTGGATGGTGAGTCTGGCCCAGACCTTTGCTGGCGGGATGGGGATCGCGTTCGACGTGCTGGCAGCGGTCGTATCGGGTCGCAGCCGAAGAATTGCGAAACAAAGGTGGTCTGCTCGAAGACGGACGTACTCGTTCAAGACGGAGCCGCGAATTCCGGGAATCAGGATGCGGAGGAATGGCTACAGGGTACGCGCAGATACGCTCGAAGAAGCGAAGTCGAGGTTGCATGATCTGGTTGCAAAAAAGATATGGGACATATCGCCAAGGTGTATCAACATGGTCATTTACTGGCAAAACCGTCCTCTTGAGTTCCTGAATCTTGATACGATTCGCCAGAACGACGATCCACGACGATATGAGGCGACAAGTCCATTACGAATGTGGCCGCCATCGCCAAACGAGACGAACGAGACGAAGTGACAAGGAGACTTATCCCGCGCTGATGCATACACTGTACCGCCCCCGATTTCTTGGACAGATAACACCCTCCAAACTCAAGCCGCCGGTTTTAGCGCAAGGCGTTGTCTTGCCTGAACCGGAGGCTCGAAGCCGAGACGCTCAATCAACCAGTGCTGGTTGTAGAGCGAGCGAAACTCTTCCAGTGCCCCAACCAGTTCCGGTACCGACTGGAAGTGGCGTACCCACAGCAGTTGCTCCTTGACGGTTCTGAAGAAGCGTTCGGTGACCTCCCCCCCATAAAACGGTCCACTTCGAGAGTGAGTTTTCCGGTACAACAAAGGAGGAGAACTCACCATGAAGCGGAAGTGATTCACTGAAGAACAGATCATCGGAATCCTGAAGGAAACCGAGGCAGGGGCGAAGAAGCAGGAGATCTGCCGGAGGCACGGGATCTCGGAACACACCTTCTATCGATGGCGGTCCAAGTACGGCGGGATGGCGGTGTCAGAGGCGAGGAAGCTGAAGGGGCTCGAGGCTGAGAACCAGAAGCTGAAGCAGCTTTTGGCCGATGCCCATCTGGATAACGCGGCCCTGAAGGAACTGCTGTCAAAAAACTGGTAAGGCCCGCAGCACGCCGCCGAGCCGTGGACCACGTGATCGGGCTCGGGATGTTGAGTCAGCGGCGGGCCTGCCGACTCTCGGGAATCCACCGATCGGTGGCCCGTCATCAGTCTCAATGCGGAAGCGACAGCGAACTTCGAGAACGCCTGAAGCAGTTGGCGGCCGAGTATCCGCGTTATGGATACGAGCTGCTGCACGGGATGTTGAAAGCTGAGGGGCTCGTGGTGAACGAGAAGAAGACGTATCGCATCTACCGCGAAGAGAAGCTCCAGGTCAGGCGGAAACGACGCAAACGCCTATTGGCACGGGACCGGGTTCGAATGCCGATGCCAGAGGGGACGGACCATCCCCGAGAGGTGATTGAGGCGGACTTGGCGCATGTGGTGCGCAACCGTGTCGAGGCGGCCTATGCCCGCTCCGACCTGTTCGAGCGCCGGCGCATGTTGATGGACGACTGGGCGCGTTACCTGGCCGAGGGGGCGGGGGAGGATCTGGAGCCCTTGGAGTAAAGAGGCCCAAGGGGATCGGTGGCGAGAACCAGGTCAGGCAGGGAAACATCTCCCAAAGAGAACCAGGGATCGAGCCACACCCGAAAGCCCACGACCGTCAAGGCCAGGTTGACGAGAATGACTTGGCCCCAGGTCTTCATTTCGGCCTTCCCGCAGGATCAATGTGGAGGGAGCGACCGAGAAAAGGGGGGTAAAGGTGTCCGGAGGCCTGTCCGGCTTTACACTTTCTCGTGCCGCTCCCTCCATCTGCACCCCTCTCCTGCGACGCGCCGTTACGCCGGGCGGGGAGGGGGACACGCGAGGCGCAGGATCACTTCGCTTTTTTTAACAGCAGACGCGGAAAATCCGTGTTGTACCGCGTCTGATGCGGCGTTTCGGGGAAGCCTCCGACCACAACGGCGAGGACTCCGCCCTCTGAGAGAAGCGCGTCGGGGTTGTCGAAATCAGGTCCACCCCCCCGTCTGAAAGGTGGACACCCCTATGACGGCACGTGCTTGACCCCCGGAGGCGGAAACTGATGGACGCCCTGGCGAAGGGGTTCTAGCGCCTCGTGCAGGACGGCTGCAAGGTCGGGACTTTCGCTGATGCGCAGGTTCGCGGCGCTCAGCCGGGAGATGGACGCCCATAGCCCCTCGATCTCCCGCTCCGGTTCTTCGTGGGTGTTCAAGGCTCTCATCTCCTCTCCCGCTTCAGAACGCTGCCGACACCGCCGGCGCGGATACCAGGGAACGCCGGACGCGGGATTGCACGGAACTACCGCAGTCCGGACGGACGCTTTCGCACCGTTCCACAGAGCAACCACTAAATTCTCACCGGAAACAGCAAAACCATCACACCTTTCTCATAAACTCTTCTGCATAATGTAATCGTTCGCTCCTCGGGAACAGATCACGGATGCGGCCGGACAAGTGGCCTTGCGAGAAGGCTTGGGCTAGGTGGCTGAGCCTGGACGACGCGGCTGCCCTGGTTCCCGGCGTTCGGCTCGGAGGTCACGCAGAGGCGCGGAAATACGCCGGCCTCCGCCGAGGCCTGGGCAAGAGGCCGCCGGAACTGATTTCCGAAACCAATACTGGTTGATCGAGCGTTTGGCTTCGAGCCCCGGTTCAGGCGCGGCAACGCCCTAACCTGCAACCGGCCGCTTGAGTATGAAAAAATTTGTCTTTCCAAGAAATAAGGGACGCAAGAGAAGTCTGAAGGAACTCGTTCCGTTCCTCGCCAAATACCCCGAGTGTTGTCAAGTACCGTTTGAATTCAGGAGGTTGGGACATGTATGGGAAAGCACTGCTATTGGTAGTGACTGCCGCGTTACTGCAATCGCCAGCAGCAAATGCACAGAGTGACGATAGGTCGAAGTGGTCAATCAAGGACGTGCGCAAAGTCATCAAGGGGGCGTTTAGGTACGCGCCGAGTGGAGTTGTTTCTATCACGGAAGGTACTCATCCCCGGCTGCACGCCATCTGGTTAACGGATGATGTGTGCTGGGCGATATCACGTATCGTGCAGCACGAGGAACGCAGAACCGATACAGAAACGAAAGAGATCTACGATGATTGCAGAGTAGATGCTGCAGAAAGTTATTCCATTTATGTGTCTGCGTATGAGGACGTTTATAGCAAAGTTCCCACGACGCGCGCTGAGCGGCAGAGACAACGAGACAATGGTACTTCAGAACAGCTTATTAGGCATTCGAAGATCGAACAAACATCATCTCATCCTGTCGCAGTAAACCAGAGGCTCGACCAAATATTCCTGCAACGCCGCGACAACCGTGATGTCTTCGTCAGGCCGACCAAAATCGACACGCCACAAGAGTACTTCTCGTATCTCCATGGCTACTCCGCAGGTAAAAATTTCGATATCGAGAGAGACGTTATCATCACTTTTCCGCGCAGCCTTAAACTTGTGCAAGGCGCGAAGGATATTGATATTCAAATGCGTCAGGGGAAAGGTCAACTCCGCTTGAAGTTCAAGCTAAAGAATCTACGAGCTAATAAAGGGAAGCTAGCAAATCTGTGACAAGCGTCGTAGTGGTACGTCATCCGGCCGCGGAAGTGGTTACCGGAGTGGATCCCGCGAACGGCCGATATCGAGTTCCGTACGTCACCCGCCCGATGTCGACCAGCCAGCCAATGCTGATCGAAGCAACTGCTTTGGAGGGAAGTATGAGAGTAGTGTCTTTACGAAACAGAGTTCTTCCTTCTCCCACCCTGGCGGTTTGGAACCTCGCCGCAGCCCTTCTGCTGGCGGCGGGCAGTCTACCCCTGCAGGCGCAGGGATCTATTGCCTATTACTTCCCTCATCTTGCCGTGGGAGAGAATTGGCAGACCACGATAACCTATATCAACTACTCCTCGCAGAAAGTAACCTGCCAAACCGATTTCATTTCGGATCATGGAAGTCCGTTGCTGGTCTCGTTTCCGGGACGGGGAATGGTGAGCAGCCGGACTGACGTTCTGCCGCCTGGCGGGGCGGTTCACCAGGAGACCAACGTCGAGCTGAGCGCTCCTCTTACGCCTGGCTGGGCGAAGGCCGTCTGCTCCGCGCCAGTGAAGGCCAGCCTCCTGTTTCGTCAGTTCAAGGGAGGGGTACCCGTGGCGGAAGCCGGAATCAATGCGGCGGCAACTCCGACAACCCGGTTCGTCACCTTGGCCGAGCAGCAAGAAGGCAAGGACGGGACCGGAGTGGCCTATGCCAACCCCTCAGACACAGCGGCCCTTGTCACCTTTATCGCCAGGGACGCGGCGGGGCAGACGCTGGCTAGCGTCGACAAGACCCTATTGCCCGGAGAGCATGGTGCGCAAAACATGACGAACCTGTTCGATCTCGGCAGCTTTACCGGCTCGCTCGAAGTCACCTCTAAGGTACCCATCGTCAGTCTGTCGCTCAACTTCGAAGCCGCTCCCGTATTCTCCTCTCTGCCTCCGGGAGCACCAGATGCTTCCGGGCAGGGATTGACTACGTATTACTTCCCTCATCTTGCCGTGGGAGCGAGTTGGCAAACCACGATCACCTACATCAACTTCTCCTCGAAGGAAGTGACCTGCCGAACCGATTTCATTTCGGATCATGGAAGTCCGTTGCTGGTCTCGTTTCCGGGAGGGGGAATGGTGAGCAGCCGGACCGACATTCTGCCGCCCGGTGGGTCCGTTCACCAGGAGACCAACATCGACCTAAGCGCTCCTCTTGCGGCCGGCTGGGCGCAAGCCACATGCTCCGCGCCGGTGAAGGCCAGCCTGCTGTTTCGCCAGCGCAACAGCTCAGGGGTGCCTGTGGCGGAAGCCGGAATCAATGCAGCTCCGGTCCCAGCCACCCGCTTCGTCACCTTTGCCGAGCAGCAAGAAGGCAAGCGCGGGACCGGAGTTGCCTATGGCAACCCTTCCACCACAGCAGCCCAGGTCACCCTTACGGCCAGGGACGCAGGGGGGCAGACGCTGGCCAGCGTCGATAAGAACCTGTTGCCCGGAGAGCATGGGGCGCAGAATATGGCGAATCTGTTCGGTCTCGGCAGCTTTACCGGCTCGCTCGAAGTCACCTCTAAGGTCCCAATCGTCAGCCTGTCGCTCAATTTCGAAGCCGCTCCCGTATTCTCCTCTCTGCCTCCAGGTGAGGTGCCGGTGGTGCCGCTCCAGGATGCGGGCAAGATGTACTGGACCGCCCCTGCGACGACCAAGCACCGGCCCAAGATCCAGCGGGCGAACCTCGACGGCACCCAGGTCGAAGACCTCGTCACTCTGATAACGGGAATCGACGTTCCTCTCGGCTTGGCGCTGGATCTGGGTGCGGGCAAGATGTACTGGACCAATTACGACAAGATCCAGCGGGCGAACCTCGACGGAAGCGAAGTGGAAGATCTCATCACCACGGGATTGGAACATCCCTTTGACATAGCGCTGGACCCGGGCGGGGGCAAGATGTACTGGACGGACCGGGGGTCTATAAGTGGTGGGCGCAAGATCCAGCGGGCCAACCTCGACGGCACCCAGGTTGAGGACCTCGTCACCTGGACTGGATTCAACCCGATAGTTCACTCACCAACCGGACTGGCGCTGGACCTGGACCGCGGCAAGATGTACTGGCTGGACGATGGGTTTGGGGGGGGGCGGCATAATATCCAGCGGGCTAATCTCGACGGCACCCAGGTGGAAGACCTCACCAGGGGAGAGGGATTGATCACTCCAACTTTTTTGGCGCTGGACCCGGGCGGGGGCAAGATGTACTGGACGGACCGGGGGACGACCAAGTTCCGGGCCAAGATTCAGCGGGCCAATCTGGATGGCACCCAGGTGGAAGACCTCCTCACCCTGCAACTGGGATTATCCACGGGGCCAGTAGGTCTGGCGCTGGACCTTGATGCGGGCAAGATGTACTGGACGCACCGGGATCCGGACAAGATCCAGCGGGCGAACCTGGACGGAAGCGAAGTGGAAGACCTCATCACCACGGGATTGGGACATCCCGTTGACTTAGCGCTGGACCTGGGCAACTGAAGCCCGGAGGACCAGGATCTGGCCCGCATTTCTCACCGGGAGGCGCGATCATGGCGCAGGGATTGTTTCCTCAGCACGTGCTCGCGAGCAAAGAGCGTAGCGGTCACTACGGTGGAGCGAGCATGTGTGCGCTGAGGGGGAAAGCACACGCCGGGGCGCTCCAAGCACCTCCCGCTTCCGGTTGACTTTCATCTCCGTTCGCCTGGGGGGTGCCGTCCATGATGGCCACACACCCCAACTTTTCGCTGAAGGCCCGGATCTCGGGCGCATCGTAGGCTCTTGTTCTTCAACTCGTTGAGGCTGTCGACCCGACTTGCCGTCAGCCTCACGAACGGGATGGCCGCCTGAGAGTCATGCACCGAAGCCGAGGTCAGCGGGCAACTGATGGGGATACCGCCGACGGGTGACTTCAATGGACGCCTCCCGGCGGTGGCGGACGTTGGCAAGGCCCCGCTCTCGGCAGATCTGCTTCCCTGAAATCCGGCAAATTTGGCGGCCGTCGGTGATTGTCTCCGACGCTATTGGTTTGTGCGAAATGCGCGTCTGGACAAAGCGGTTGGCGGTGGACCAGTCAGGCCTCGAGGCTCTGCCGGCGTCGATCGGTGGATTCAGGATATCGCATTTTGCGCGGCATGGGTTCCGGGCAATGATCTGCTCGCCGAATGGAAACTGAGGACACCGGCGGACGCTGACCTGACCGCCGATCCGGCCGCGCGGGCGACCGTGCGTAGCGACCATCAAGGCTCACCACGATAAGTTCTGACGCCGACGCAAGTCGGTGATGAGGTCGGAGTCTTCGATGGACACGCGCATATGTTCGTGCCCCGGCTGTCTACGGTGACAGTCGGCGCACATCGCCTTCAGGTTCGACGAAGCGTTGTTCGTCTTGACGCCGTTGATGTGGTGCACGTGCAGCAGCCCTGCGTGTTCCCTCAGGTTGACGCGGCAGCTTTCGCAGATGAAGCCATGAGCCTCCTTGTATCGCTTGGAAACGACGTCCCAGTTCGGCGCATACGCCCCATCGAACACGCCCGTCCGCCGCATTGGCATCTGGTCGAAGTGCGGGCGGTAGATGTCGAAGAACTCGCTCCACTCGAACCCCTGGAATACCTGTTTCCGATTCCTCGTGTAGTTCCGGTAGTCCAGCATCCGCAGACAGTTCTTGCACACCCTCAACCTGGTTTTGCCCTCGACTCGCCCTCCGTACTCGTCCTGTCCGGTCACGTAAAAGTCGCCGCTGACGTCGTTCGTCGCGACGTAGCGCTCGTAGCGCCCGCGACGTCGCATTTCCTGCAACGTATCGCAGCTGGCGACATGCACCTTTCTGCCCTTTGTCCCGTCCTCAAGCACATCGTGGATGTTCTTCCACTGATCTTGGATGTACAGGACGACCTGTCGTCCTCGGTAGCTCAGAAGGCCAGACTCTGGATGACTCTCGATACCGGACAAGTCTTCGAACTCGATGCCATCTCTCAGTTCGATGTCGATCGGATCGAGTGGGTCGATTCCACGGCGGACGTCGATATCTAGATCCACGGGCACCGCCGCGGCGCCCATGCGGCGCACGGCCTCCTCCAGGTGCGACAAATCAACGTTTAGACGCATGGCGCGAATCACCGCTCCAGAATCGTGCGAATCTGCGTTTCCGCGTTCGTCACGACGCGGAACAACACACGCCGGGACGCCTTTGGCTCTTCGCGGCCGGAGTAGTCCACAACAAGACGTGACGACGAGAAGCCGACCGCAGCGACCTTGCGCCTGACCCAGCTCCGATCACCGGGGGCCGTGGTAAGCGTGTAGATGTGCTCCAGAACCGATCGCGTGCGTCCTTGGGACAACCGCATGTTGTTGAAATACGCCTCGTCCTCGGTGGCCAACAACCAGTCGCTGGAGGTATGCCCTTCCACGCGCACCTCGTCGATGACCTCCTCGAACTCTCGTAGCACCCGCAGATACCTGGGGAAGAAATCGTCGAGGATAGCGGCGAACCGCGGCCGCAGGTTAATGGCGCCGGCTTCGAACAACACTTCTGGCGATCGGAACTCGAATGTCAGGTTTTCTGCGTCTATCGCAGCGTCCCATTTCACCAGGTCGTTCTCGAACTCGCCGCGCAACGCCTCGTCGATGGCAACCTGCCCTTCCCGATACGCCACCGCTACTTCGCGGATGCGATCCCGATCGAGGAACGCACTGCGCATCAGCGCGACGGAGATGAAGAGAAAAACCATCATCAGCCCCGCCATCAGGTCCGAGATGGTCAACCAGTGCTCGCCGTCGCCGCCGGACCGGCGCAATCCGAACAGATGGTCCGCCCCCGCTCTCATTGCCTGGTTCCCGTCCTGACAATCTGCTTCATCTCCTGCACGAGCCTCCCATAGTCGTCGACGAACCTGCCAGCGATCTGGCCCAGCGCAACGCCCATCTGTTGCATCACGCGACTCATCTCCCTGGACAGCGCCTCGTCGAGTGCTTCGATTTGCTTGTTCAGGCCTTCACCGGTTCGCGAAACGGCCTGCCGCGTCTGATCGAGCGTCATCTGGATCAGGGTATCGGTCGCCTGACTCTGCGCGCTCGCCGCCTCCTTCAGTGCGGTTTCCATCCGACTCTGCATTTGCGTGATGGCGTTGGCCACGCGATCCTGTACCGCCTGGACATCGCCCTGCATCTTCTCCCCCGCCTGCGCCAGATGCTCCAGCATGTCCCGAGACTTCGCAAGCTGCGCTCTGGAGTCGTTCTGCAGCTGGGTGACGTGCTCGCTGGCCAAGCGGACGGCTGCGGCGATGTCCTGCGTCATCGCATGCACATGCGCCTGGGCCTGCGGAATGGCTTCGACGGCGCGGTCACGCAGTTCCGCGAAGGCGGCGAGATGACGCTCGAGTTCCTCGATCCCGCGGCTGGCCGTGTTCACGACGTCGGTGAGCTTCTCCATCGAGTCTGGGATGCTCGCGCTACGCTCGGCGATCCGTGCCACGGATGCCTCAATCGTCGTGATCTGCCGCACCGACTGGTCGTACAACACGTGGAGCTGCTCAAGCTGCTCCCGATACGCCTCCTGCCATTCCACGAGCTTCTGCACCGACTCGTCGAGCTTCCTGAAATTGTCGCCGAACTGCTCCGTCAAGTTACGGTTGAAGTCGACGATGACCGCTCTCAGCGCCTCGATCACCTGCTCCGTTGCGGACTTCGACAGCATCTCCGCGAACGTATGCAGACGTTCCCACAGCTTGGCCTCGAATCGCTCACGGACTGCGGCGTCCTCCCGCCGCCGATCCCACAGATCCGCCCTCAACAGTTTCAGTTGCCCTGCCAGACTCGACTCCTCCCCGCCCGCGATGGCGTCCCGGGTCGCCTTGAGAAGGTCCTTCTGTTCGTTCAGTACGGCGACGACATCTTCCGGGCCGACTTCTGCCGCAACGGTCCCGGCGCCCTTTACCGTCAGAAAGGGCTCCATGCCTCTGAAGACGAGGCTCGCCGATATCCCGGCGATACTGCTGACAAACGCGGTTTTCAAACCCTGTAACAACCCTTCGATACTCTCGTCTAACCGTGCCGGATCGAAGTCTAGCAATCCGACCACGATCCCGACAAAGGTGCCCAGAATGCCCAGTGACGCAAGCAACGCCGGCGCGTGCGCTGTCAGCGTCGGATACTTCCCTTTCCAAAGCGAGTATCCGGAGAAGACGAGCAGTACCAACACCAGCCATATGAAGATCTCTGTGACGACGCTCGGCGCAAGCCCGCGCAGGAACGATTCAAGCACCGTACTCATCGCCGTGTAGCCCCTGATCGAAGTGATGCCGCAAAACGGTGAGTGCCATTCTATCGAACACGAACGGACATTGCGAGCCACGCGAACGTCCGCGCGTGCTCACCCGCATCAAGACGTTCCGCTCCCAGCGGCACCTCAACGTCGGCTCCTGGCTGCGCGACCTCATTAATGAGGCCAGTTGAAAGGCCAATAGATCCTCACCTTTGAACTGGACCCATTATCAGAGGGAAGACTGTCGAGTCGGCAGGAAACCGACTCGAAGAAAAGCAGACTGCAGATGGCCCAGGTAGAGAGAGGGAAGCCTGGAGGATGCACGCAACCCGATACCTCCGATCGGGAGCACGGGCAGCTTGCCACTCCGCTCGACGGTTCCGGAAGAAGAGTCTCCGGAGTCGAACGATCGCAAGACTTGTCCGACAACGTCCCCGATGGTCCAGAGGATTCCTTTTCAAAAAGAGGGATACAATGAGGGAACTGCAACCGGCTTATCCATATTAAGCCGTTTATAATTAGTGATATACAATTCCTACATTGAACGTCGCCGTGAGCTCGTCGGCAGCCTTGCCCTGGTCCCCCTGGCAGAGGCTAGGGAGAAAGCGCTGTCCAACCGCAAGCTCGCCCGTGAGGGTGGAGATCCCCTTGCCGAGAAACGCCGCACCGAGGGCATCCCCACCTTCGCCGAAGCTGCCTCGCGTGTGCTGGAACAGAAGCGGGACGGCTGGCGCGGCCGGCGTCACCACCGCGAGTGGATGGTGAGCCTGAGGCGGTACGCCTTCCCGCGCATCGGCAAGATGCCGGTCTCCGAGGTCACCAGCGCCAATCTGCTTGAGATCCTCACCCCCATCTGGCACCGGAAGGCCTCCAGCGCCCGGCGGGTGCGCCAGCGCCTGCGTACGGTCCTGGAATGGGCCGTAGCCATGGAGTACAGAATCGACAACCCCTGCGACAGGATCGGCCCGATCCTGGGTCCCCAGCATGACGTTACCGAGCACATGCGGGCTTTGCCCCATGGGGAGGTGGCTGCGGCCATCCGGACGGTGCAGGCAGCGACGGCGCCCGAGGTGGCCAAGCTGGCTTTCGAGTACCTGGTGCTGACCGCGGCCAGGTGGAGTGAGGTGCGCTGGGCCGAGTGGGAGGAGATCGATCGAGACGCTGGTGTATGGACCGTCCCGGCCAGCCGAATGAAGGCGAACCGCCAACACCGGGTGCCGCTTTGTGGCCGCGCCCTGGAGATTCTCGAGGCGGCAGGGACCCTGGGCGAGGGAGCCGGTCCTCTGGTATTCACCCGTGGGCAAGGGAAGCCGCTCAGTGACAAGGAGCTGCGCTGCCTGGTCCGCGAGCAGGGGATTGCAGCGGTGCCGCACGGGTTCAGGTCCAGCTTCCGGGACTGGGCGGCCGAAGAGACCGACCATTCCCGGGAGGTGATCGAGGCGGCCCTGGCGCATGTGGTCCGCAACCGGGTCGAGGCGGCCTATGCCCGCTCCGACCTGTTCGAGCGCCGGCGTGTCCTGATGGACGACTGGGCGCGTTACCTGGCCAGACTTGATCCCCTCCGGCACCAGAGGTCGCAACTGCGCCAACATGTCCGGCTCCACTTCCGACAATGAGGAAGGGCGTTCCTGTCCGGTCTCGATTGTCCGCTGAATCAACAGCCTCATAGCCGCCTCGGGGGAAAATCAGCGACCCATAGCATCTCGATGATTAAACAGGCGGCGGAGGCCTCGCCACCTGTGTCCCAAAGCCTCGGGGATCCGCATCCGTACTACAGTTGAAAGATGCTGACGCTTGGACTCATGTTTGCATGGCGCTTGACGTGCACCATGAAGCGCCTGCTATTCGGGTCCAGCTTGCCGTGCCTGTCGAGGGTGGGCAGCAGTATGGACGCTTCTTCCTCGTTTGCATTCCACTCGATGGTCGGGCCCAAACCAGCATTCACTTTCAAGATAAATCCACTGGAGGTCGTTTCGAATTCCATTGGGACTCTCTCCCGTTTGAAGGGCGCTCGACGCAAGACAAACTCAGGCATTTGCGATCGGACTCTTTGCATCTGGAAGCTCTGCACTCCCTGGGATCTCTCTTGTATCCATGAGCTTTGACAGGTAACCTGCGATTTCTACGACTCCGGTGTACCCAGCATCCCAAGAACGCTTACAGCGCGAATTTCGGCCCGAAAAGCAAGTAAAGAGGCCTCCAGTTGGCCTGTGCTGCAACCTCTCCAGGTCTGGCAATCCCTAGTACCTGGAGTTTTAAATGCGATTGCCCCTATGTTGACATAGGTAGGTCTTATCGGAAGTTGGAGGAGTTACTGAGATCGTGAACTTGTCGATGCTCTGCATCGCGACACCGAGGGGAAGTGGGACTGACCACAAGTAGTTCCTATGGCAGCTCTTACCTGCACTCGAGAAACTCCCGTATCCGCTCCCCTACATCAGTACCCGTCTTTACCTCGCACTCCCACAGAATCATTACTTTCCAGCCTAATTCATAGAGTTTTGCCACCTGTTCCGCGTCGCGGGTCACATTGCTTTTCAGCTTAGTTGCCCAGTAATTCAGGTTGGACCGGGGGGTTCGGGAATTCTTGCAGGTGGTTGAGGGGTGTTGATGCCAAAAACAGCCATGAACGAAGATAACCTTTTGCAGGCGCGGGAAGACAAGGTCGGGTTTGCCCGGCAAGTCCATCCGGTGCAGCCGATAGCGGTAGCCCATCGAATGAACAAGGCGGCGCACCATCATCTCCGGCATCATTCCCTTGGACTTGATGTTGGACATGATTTCGCTACGCCTCTTGGAACTTACTGTGTCGGCCATCGCCTAAGCTCGGATAGGGTTTCGTCGATAAACCAATCAAGGAAGCGAAAACGTGGTTTTGAGAATCATCTCCTCAAGTTGGTCTGGTATGATTTGTCTCTTTTGGCTGTTATCTGTTAGAGACTTTACAGTTTGTGCAAATAGTGTCAGCAGGGTGCTGAGCATTGCGTCTCACTTCTACGAAAGCAAAAAACTCAATGGAAAATCAATCTTCTGAAAGCACAATTGAGGGACGGCAGATCACGAGGATATCCCTGAACGAACTCTTGCTAGATCGTAACAACCCTAGATTTGGCCTACGGGGTAACGAAAAAAGCCAACAAGAAATTCTAGATCATATTGTAGAGAAATTTGGAGTAAACGACGTTCTGAGTTCACTGGCGGTGAATGGATATTTTGAGGCTGAGCCCATTGTCTGTCGCCGGATCCCCAAAACAAAAAGGGCTGTTGTTGTTGAAGGCAACCGACGTCTAGCAGCTTGCCTAATTATTCTCGGAGACAAGAGAGCGGCAAGCCAAGAGAAACGGTCGGCGGAATTTAGCGCTCTCTGGAATGAGAATAACCGCCCAAGGATCAACCCGGTACCGGCAATATTGTTCGAGGAGAAGGAACAGCAGAAAGCAATTCTTTCCTATCTGGGTGTGCGCCACATCGCGTCCTCACAGCCATGGGATTCGTATGCGAAGGCCGCTTGGGTTGCTCAGGTAGTCGAAGAAAGTGGTCTGGACATCCAGAGTGTTTCTCAGATGATCGGTGACCAGCACCAAACGGTGAACCGGCTTTTAGAGGGTTACTATTTGGTTCAACAATTGGTTCGGCAGGGCAGGTTTCATCCACAAAACAGTATTCGACGAGGCCGTGGAAGTGTTACGGAATACCCGTTCTCATGGGTTTACACCATACTTGGCTATACGACAGTTCGTAAGTTTCTCGAGCTCTCTGATGGGGGTGCCCCACAAAATCCGGTCGCCGAAGACAAGTTGGACGGAGGCGGGTTGCTTTTTCGAGTTATGTTCGGCGACAAGTCGCGTGGCAGAAGTGCTGCTTTAGAAGATTCCCGTGAACTTGGCGACCTAGCAACTGCCCTTGCCAGTGATGAAAAGATTCGTCTTTTGGAACAGGGGAAGACGCTTGCTGAAATTGAAACTCTTACTAAGCCAGTCGAAAGGCGCCTGTCTGACGGACTTGACCTTGTGCGCGTCACGTTGAGGGATTTAGTTGCCAGTTTGTCTGAACAAGATATTCAGCAGAGCACTGCAACTAATTTCGTGAAGATTTCTAGCGGTAATCGCAAGATGGCCGTGGAACTCGATAGAAAGCTCAAGGAGATTGCATTTGGTGGGGATGACGAAGACTGACCCATATAGCCTTCGCCACCAAGCCCAGCGCTCGGCCAACCATGCCGATCAAGCCGAATTCTCTGCGCTAAAGAACGGTACAACGGTCATTGATACTGGAATTTATCATGGGCGTGTTGCAGGCGCGATGGACGATTTTGAAGCCCCAGATCTGGCTGTCCGCGAGTTATGGCATAACGAAGATCTAAAATTCGACAGCGCAGTAGGGAAGATATACGAGGAGATCGAGCGTCGCAGCAAGACCATGGAAACAACTTATCCGTTTTCAATTGAAGAAGGATCATTAATTCACACACCAAGCAACAACTCAGTTTACGAATTTCTTTTGGCTATCTGTAATGCAGAGACTCTCACGGCGGGTGAACATGTATGGCTTCCCCGCTTGTTTGAGCGTCTTTCTGCTCGTTTGGTCGCAGCTTGTTTCGGCTCTGACACGCAATTTGTGCATACTGGAGCACCCAGAGATCCAGAAATCGGCACCTCCTTTAAGACAGCAATGCTGACTGTTGCTGAACGAACGTCGGAGTGGAACTGGGGCCCAGACGAGGGTCTGCCGGATGAGCCTGTCAACGGCGATGGTGGCTGCGATTTCGTTGTTTGGCCCGTTCCCCCAGACGGACGAAAGATAGGCCAGCTTTTCGTGCTCGGTCAGTGTGCTTGCGGTAACGATTGGCAAACGAAATTCAAGGATCTAACAATCAGGAGTCTATCTAAGTGGTTCAATCCACTATCGATTGTCGAACCAGTTCGATGTTTCTCAACCCCGTTCCATGTTACCGACGCAATGCTAAGAGAGGCGAGCCGTGAAGGGGGAATTGTCTTTGATCGCGCACGACTGGTTAGACTTAGCCGGCAAGTGGCAGAAGATAGGATTGAATCCGAAATTCAAAGCAAAATGAATCGTCTTATTGAATTAGTGATCGGACAGCGCTACCAAATATCAGGAAGCGACTCTGCAACGGCCTGAAATAATTGGGGAGGCACTGCATTTCCTATAGCTTCGTATTTCTGGCGCATCGTTCCGGTCTCAGGAAAGACTATATCGCTATCGAAGCCTTGCAGACACGCAGCCTCACGAAAAGAGAAACGTCTTCGAGGAGCATCTGACGACCAAACCCATTTATCAGTGTGGATGCGTAATAACTGGGGACTCAGTGGATGTAAAGGCATGTGTCGAGGATGGCTAACGATCGTCTTGCTCGGCTCTGACCAGTCGCGGCGCCTATTACGTGACATATAGTACCAATGGAATCCATCATCGAAGAATTCACCTTCTGGCCAAATTGTCATGCCAGCCAATGCTTCTGCAATTGTCTTAAATCTATTCTCCCCTTCTCGAGTGTGGGTCGGCTTTGGAAAGGAATAGCGCATGTCGATATCGCTCCTAATTCCAACGACAAATATTCTGACTCGTTCTTGGGCTACTCCGTAGCTAACCGCATTCAATAGATCATGTGACACCCTATATCCGGCCATCCGGAAACGAGTGATTTGATTGTGCAGGAGGTGTCTGAAATCACTACGCCGCATGCCCGGCACATTCTCGACTATGAATGCTTTCGGGCGTACCTGCCTGAGCGCACGATCAAATTCACGATATAAGTAGTTAATTCTTCTATTTGATACTCGGGCGCCCCCTTGGCTGAAGCCTTGGCAAGGGTAACATCCAACTAAAAGATCTGCCGTAGGGAATGACGGGATTTCGCCAACGTCTTTGCACTGAAAATCTGTTTCCGGCAAATTGGCTTCGTAGAGTTCTTTGGCAAACTGTGAAATATCGTTGGCGAATACAACTTCGAAGCCGGCACTCAGTAAGCCCGTATCAGAGCCGCCGCACCCGCTAAACAAGGAGACGGCTTTTGCTTTTGTCTTAGTTTTCAGCAACTCAGCAACTCTTATCTTGTTGTATTCTCTTTGAGAATCACCTTCTGATGGTCCTATCTTGAAGGTCCACCCCTCCTCTCCTCTGATAGTATCTCAATCACTGCAACAAATCATGGGGATAAAGAGCCGGGCTCGGGAAGAGCCGTTCTCTCATCGACCCAGGAAAATTCTCCGAGTTCCCCCTTTTCCACAGCCTCGACGGCGGGGCAACGGCGGGGATAATTCACCAAATTCCTCCCTCTGGCGTCGGACCTAAATTCGGAGGAGGGTCAATGCGCAAAGCGAATGCGCGCACATGGGAAGGACGCGGGATGCGCAGATCGGAGCATCACCGACCCGACAGTGATCCATTCGACTGCAAGGCTCGGGGCGTGGTCTGCGGCCCCGTGGTTCCAATTCGATCCGGGCCAACCGTAACTGTTCGGTCAAGCCGTGGCGCGCGTCGTCCTGCGCCGGGCCTATGGCTTCGCGCTCAATGGCGACCGAGCACCTGACGAAGTGCCACCCTTTCACCTCCGTGGGATGGAGACACAGAGCCGAGAAGCGACCCGTGGTTGTCGGAACGATACGGTCGGAGCGCGTGGTAGGTAAGGACTTCGAGGCTGACGATCCTCTGCCGTTGTCCTGTCCGCGGGAGGTCTTGCCGCCGCTACGGCTGGCTCAAGCCCTACAGTAACCCAACGGGAATTGATCGCTACGGAGAGGATGCCGGTTCGACCACTCCACCACAGCTTGACCGAACAGTTACGGGCCAACCGTCCCTAAACGGCCACGAAGAGCCAGGGGAATCCGTTTTTTTCTGGAGGGCATAATGGTGGGCAGGACATCGTCTGGAAATCCATAAGTCCTTTGTATAAAATGTGTTACATCAATTCCCGATAACGTCCGAAGGGATCACTGTGGTGAGAGCGACCCTCCGAGGGGAGGTTAACCGTGAACTGCGGGGTGAAACGGCTAACCCTCCCCGATGGCGCACCAGCGTCCAAAAGGGTGGGGTCGCTCTCACCACAGTGATCCCTTCGGGAAGGGCGAAATGAAGACCTGGAGCCAAGTCATTCTCGTCAACCTGGCCTTGACGGCCGTGGGCCTTCGGGTGTGGCTCGATCCCTGGCCCGCTTTGGGAGAAGTTCCCCTGCTTGACTTGGTTCACGCCACCGATCCCTTGGGCCTAACTACACTCAGACCTCCAGATCCTCTCCCGGCCCTTGGTCCAGGTAACGCGCCCAGTCCCGGAAGCTGGTCCGTCTGCAACCATTCGGGAATAGTAATCACAGTCCAGTTCCCCGCAGACGCGTGGGAATCCGAGCAAGAAACAGGCTCACCGGATGATGGTGGAATGATCGACGATTTCCGTCTCTGGGGGTCAAGGCGGTGTCGTCAGATGGGCCGACACCTTTCCGAAGGGGGGGTGTCGGACTAACATGTCGGAGATCCTGCTACGCACAACGTCTTTCTCTCAGAGGGCGCGCGCTCGCCGTTGTGGTTCGGGACTTTCCCGAAACGCCTCATCAGACGCGGAACAACACGGATTTCCCGCGTCCGCTGCGAAAAGGCGAAGCGAGGCTGCGCCTCGCGTGTCCCCCCCTCGCCCGGCGAAACGGCGCGCCGCACGAGAGGGGTGCTGGTGGAGAGAGCGCCCCCCCCTTTTTTCCCGCTGGTGCGCCACGGGCGCGGGAAAAGGTGTCGGCAAAGGTGTCGGCCCTTTGCCCCCCTTTTGGGGAGGTCGCTCTCTCAACAGTGATCCCTGAGGGAGGGCCGAAATGAAGACCTGGAGCCAAGTCATTCTCATCAACCTGGCCTTGACGGCCGGGGGTGTGCGGGTAGGCTCGATCCCTTGGGCCTCTTTACTCCAAGGGCTCCAGATCCTCCCCCGACCCCTGGGCCAGGTAACGCGCCCAATCGTCCATCAGGAGACGCCGGCGCTCGAACAGGTCGGAGCGGGCATAGGCCGCCTCGACCCGATTCCGAACCACATGCGCAAGGGCGGCCCCGATCACCTCCCGGGGGTGGTCGGTCTCCTCGGCCGCCCAGTCCCGGAAGCTGGACCTGAACCCGTGCGGCACGGCTGCAATCCCCTGCTCGCGGACCAGCCATCGCAGCTCCTTGTCACTGAGCGGCTTCCCCTGCCCACGGGTGAACACCAGAGGACCGGCTCCTTTGCCCAGGGTCCGTGCCGCCTCGAGAATCTCCAGGACACGTCCACACAGCGGCACCCGGTGCTTCCGGTTGGCCTTCATCCGACTGGCCGGGACGGTCCATACACCAGCGTCCCGATCGATCTCCTCCCACTCGGCCCAGCGCACCTCACTCCACCTGGCTGCCGTAAGCACCAGGAACTCGAAGGCCAGCTTGGCCACCTCCTCTGCCGTCGATGCCTGCACCGTCCGGATGGCCGCGGCCACCTCCCGATGCGGCAAGGCCCGCATGTGCTCGGTAACGTCATGTTGGGGACCCAGGACCGGGCCGATCCTGTCGCAGGGGTTGTCGATCCTGTACTCCATGGCTACGGCCCATTCCAGGACCGCACGCAGGCGCTGGCGCACCCGCCGGGCGCTGGAGGCCTTCCGGTGCCAGATAGGGGTGAGGATCTCAAGCAGGTCGGCGCTGGTGACCTCGGAGACCGGCATCTTGCCGATGCGCGGGAAGGCGAACCGCCTCAGGCTGGACATCCACTCGCGGTGGTGACGCCGGCCTCGCCATCCGTCCCGCTTCTGTTCCAGCACACGCGAGGCGGCTTCGGCGAAGGTGGGGATACCCTCGGTGCGTCGCTTCTCGGCAAGAGGATCTCCGCCCTCACGGGCCAGCTTGCGGTTGGCCAGGGCCTTCTCCCTGGCCTCGGCCAGGGAAACCAGGGCAAGGCTGCCGAGACCGAGCTCCCGGCGACGGCCACGGACGACGAGGCGTTGAATCCAACTGCGGGTTCCGCTGGGCTGGACGAAGAGGTACAATCCATTTCCATCGGCGTATCTTCCGGGCGGAGCGGAGCGCAGGAAGGCGGCCGAGAGGGCGTTGCTGGGGTGGCAACCGGTGGGTTTGGTCTTGGGTCGGAACGGAGCGAAGTCCGTTACAGTATCCATCCCCCCATTATATGGGGGATGGCAGTGGATTGCAAGGGATGTTGGTGGCAAGACAAGCCACGGCAGGACTTATATAAGACACTCATAAATAAGACAGTTATAGACTCTACTGGACGGCACTAGACATCACTGGAATTTGAATGGCCGTTGCGGCGGCGGCAGCAATCCTCCGCTGCTTGACATCAAACGGCTCACCGTCCACTATTCCCCGGGCGCCAGCCCGGGGGCTCCAGCAAGCCGCGAAGCGGCGACAGCAGGTAGCCGTGGGCGTAAGCCCATGGGGGTGGGCGTGGCCCATGGGGGTGGGCGTGGCCCATGGAAAACGTGACGCTAGAGTCGAGCCGCGTAGGCGGCGACAGCAATCATCCCGCTGCTCGATATAAAACGAGCTACCGTCCTTCCAGCAAACTCTTGCTCACCTTGCAGACCATGGTATAGGCCGGGTCGAAGATGTTTCCCAGCTCGTATCGGACGCACTGGGACAAGAGCAGATTGGCGCCCAGCCCATCCAGGCCGTAGTCCTGCTGCAGCCAGCGGAGCATCTCGGTGGTGGCGTGCTGGGTGGCCTGATCCAGCGGCCGAGCATTCCCGACGGTAAAAATCCATTCGTCGTTTTCACCTCGCGGCCACCCGATCGACTTGCCCTTGAGAACCCGCAGGGTGACGCGGACATCCATGGAAATCTCGATCCCGGTGCCCACGATCTCACCGTCCCCCTGCACGGCGTGTCCGTCTCCCAGAAAAAACAGGGCTCCCGGCTCGAAAACCGGAAAATAGACCGTCGTCCCCGCCACAAACCCCCGATAGTCCATGTTCCCGCCGTGCTCGGCGGAGGTCGCGGTGGAGATGGCCTGACCGCCCTTGGCCGCCACGCCGAAACAACCCAGCATGGGCTCCAGCGGGATCACCAGCTGGCCCAGTTTGGACTCCGGGCCGACCAGGGTGGCGGTTCCCTTCTCGGCCTCCACCCTCCACTCAGCCACCAGAGCCGGGGGCAACTGGCGCACGTAATCGGGATCCACCACGTTGGGCGCAACCGCCGAATAACAAAACCCGTAGGCGCGGTTGGGCCGGATCTCCTCCAGGTCCACCGCCAGGGTATCGCCGGGCTCGGCCCCCTCCACGTAAAAGGGCCCGGTCTGAGGGTTGCTTCTGGGCGTCACCTGCTCGCGCCGGTGGTCGACCCCCCAGGCGTCCACCGTCGTGGTCACCAGCGCATCGCCGTCGCCCACCCGCAAAACCGGCGGATGCGGCCCCAGGGTGGTGTGGTATCGGGTGGGAGTGAAATGGTGCTCCATGGCTTGGGACTCCGATTCAGGTTCAGAACGATCCAGGGGCTCCGGCGCGGCTGGCCGGCCGTCTCACCCGGTTGGCTGACGCACCCGCGGCACAGCCCATCTTCCGTATGCCTTCTCGGACCCGGGACCGCAGCGGCCTCAAGGACCCGTCTGGGTCAGCCAGGCAAGGACTTGCTCCCGAGAACGCTCGTCCGACTCAATCTCCAACAGGTCGGCCTTGCCGGCCAGCTCATAGGCCTGCCGAAACCAATCGGTACTGAAGGACTCCCCTGCATTGTGGATCAGCAGCCGGGTGGCCGGCGCCAGCA
Organism: Candidatus Versatilivorator sp.; assembly: GCA_965207735.1. Lineage (GTDB taxonomy): Bacteria > Acidobacteriota > Terriglobia > Versatilivoradales > Versatilivoraceae > Versatilivorator. The sequence goes on from OZ242296.1 coordinate 1,544,756, forward strand.
TGGCGGCGGTCTTGAAGTCCCCCGCCCGCCTCAGCACCGGAACGTAGAGATGCTCCAGGTAGGACTGGTCCTCCTCGCTCGAGAAACGGGACACGTCCACCAGGGTGCGGTTTAGCCGCGGAGCAAGCGCCCGGGCCAGCAGGCACCACAGCCCTCCCTCCCCTACACCGACCAGATTCACCCGGGCCACCTCCGGCCGGCTCTCGAGGTAGGCGATGGCTGTCAGAATGTCCTGAACCCGATTGGAATCGTCCGTCCGATTGTAGGTAGTGAAGAACGGGTCGCTCATGTCCCGCTTGGCTCGAGCCGCGCCGGTGTTGAAGGCGTCAATGGACATCACCAGGTGACGCCGAGCCAGCAGCGGCCGGACCCAGGATGCGCCCGGCGCCTCAAGCGCTGCCTTGCCCTCGGGGTGAACCAGCAGCGTGGCCGTCAGATTCCTGCGCTTCCCTCTTGGAAACCACAGATCGGCCGGCACCTTGTCGCCACGGCCCCCGCGCCCGATATGAAACTCCCGGCTCGCACCCGGCTTGGGAGATGAAACGGGAACAGCCACCACTTGGCCGGGATCGGGATAGCCGACTGCCAGGGCGTGCCGCAGCGCCGGAGACATAAGCTCCCGGAACCGGGACAGGCCTTCGGAGTCCCGGGGCCGGAGCCCGTCGATCTGCCGCCGGTAGCTGTCCTTCAGAGAGGCCAGCATCTCCTCCTCGGTGACCGCGGATTCGGGAAGCTCTCGACCGAAGAAGACCAGCACTTCCGAGGGACTCCCCAGGCGAAAACGCCTCTCGGCAAATTGGCTGGCGTCGCTCTCCCCCAGCAGCCAGCGGCCGAACCAGGCATAGACGGACTCCCGGCTCTCCCGGTTGAAGTTGTGGTCGGCCATGGCCTGCATGGTCTGCACCTTGTGGCCGGCGCCCTGCAGGCGATAGACGCTCTGGACGGCGGGAAATTCCACCCGGGGAGTCTCCCGTGTCCAATCCCCCGAGGCCGAGACCATCAACAGCGGCCGGGGAGCCATCAGGGCCGCGATCTCCATGTTGTTGGTGTCGAGCCTGAGGTTGGCCTGGTTCTCGCAGATGCAGCCGCCCTGCATGTAGTGGGAAATCATGTTGACCGGCGCCGACACCTTGACTCGATCGTCAACCGCGGTCAGCAGGAAAGTCTGGGTCCCCCCTCCCGAGGCCCCGGTGCAGCCAATCCGGCCGGGGTCCACGTCGGGCAGCGACTGCAGGAAATCCACCGAGCGAATGCTGTTCCAGAGCTGAATCCCCAGCCAGCCGATGCCCCACAGGCTGAAGCTCCTGTCCAGAGGACGGCGATGGTCCTTGACCTGGCGGCTGTCGTTGTAGGCCAGCATGTCGTAGGCAAAGACCACGTGGCCCTGCCGGGCCAGGTTGATCGCGAGGCCCGGCATCGAAGCGAGGGACTGATTTACCAGCCGCCCGTAAGCCCAATGGCCATGGGGAGTCAGGATTCCCGGAAAGGGGCCCTTCTTCCCCAACGGACGGTAAAGATTCCCGGCGACAAAAAATCCCGGATAGCTCTCAAAGAAGACCTTCTCGATGGAATAGTCCCCCTTGGAGACCTTCCCGAAGATCCGCGCCTTGAGGGGACTCTTCTCCACCGGCGGACACAGCCCGGCGCTGACCTCTATCTGCCGCCGCAGATCCCCGGCCCGCTTCAACCAGGCCTCCTCGGTCAGAAACGGCTGGAAGGTGTAAGGCAGGTGCAGGTGGCGAATTCGCGTGACCCGCCGGTCGATCTCCGGTAGACCGGTCAGCCCCTGGCTCTCGGCAGGAGCGCTCAGCAACAGAAGGGCCAGACCCGCGAGCAGAAGATGTTTGCCAGAGATCATTGGTGCCTCACCCCAGTTGGACCGTCAACACAAGTCCGGAAAATTCTATCCCAGGAGAGAAACTATTGCGATGCCTGCGCCCGACTTCCCTGGTAGAGCCAGAATGCCTTTTATGGCCGCACCTTCAATTCGCTTGCCGAAATTCGCTTATGAATGTCAACCGCCACCTTCAGCACTTCCGCAGGGGCGCGCACTGACTCCCCAGAGCGCTGCCGGAGGGCAAGGATCAGGGGTCCCAGGGCACCGGCCTTGGTGCGATCTCCTGAAAGAATCTTGGCAACTTCGCGCTCAGAAGCGCCGACTGCGATGAAATGAATCCCGAGCCTGATCATGCAGCCAACCGGAACTTGATGGGTTGCCGGGAACAAAGCGTATGCCGAACGAAACGCTTCCATGGCGTTCGCTGTTTCCCCACGCGCCATCATCGCGATCGCTCTCACACACCCTCTTTGTGACTCAATCCCGGCCTTCAATTGTCCCCGCAGCAAAGCGAGCTTCTCTTCAAGCTCCTCACACACCTTGTCGGCCTCTTCTATCCGGCCGGTCTCGACCAGACTCATGCTCTTGAACACCAGGGCTAGCGGCACAACGTGCGGCTCCGTATCACTTTCTCCGGCGCCACCGACGAATCCAATCAACTCATCGTACGACTCTATTGCCCCTGCGAAATCGTCCATTGCACCTTGCATGAACGCCCGATTCATGAATGCGCTGATTACCAAGCGTTTGATTTGAATGTCCTTAGTCGTTCGAAAACCGCCGATCACCTCATCGAGTGCTGCAAGAGCGGTCTCATCGTCGCCGAGTTGCAATCGCGCGATGAAAGCCTTTCGGGTCAACGCGATGGCGATTGTTTCCTGCAATTCGGCCGCCTCATGGCCTCGAAAACGATCCAGAATGTTGTCGAACATTGAAACGGCAGTCTCGTAGTCACCGAGTTGCCTTTTGATTTCCGCCGTCAAAAGCAGGCCTGCTCCGACAAATTGTTGGAACTGGGGATGGTTGTATTTTCCGAACCAATCGACTAGCTCCCCTGCACTGGCGACGGCCTTGGGAAAATCGCCAAGTTCAAAATGCGAGGCCGATTTCCGATAAAGAATCAGCGCGGATCGAATAAGAATGGACGTGTCTCGGCTGCCTCGAAGCCGATCGAGAATCTCCGAGGCGACTGCAGTCACCTTCTCGAAATCTCCCATGCCGAAATAGGCTTTAACCCTCAATTGCGCCAAAATCACCAAGTCATGCTCCTGGGAGGTCTTGGAACGATAGGTCCAACCCGCGGCAACATACTGATCGATGCATTCGATCGCTCGCATCCATTCCCCAACCCGAAGTGCGGATTCAATCTCCTCCCGAAGACGGATTTGAGCCTCCGAACCACGATAATCCAAGGCTGTCTCCGACACACGTTGCAGGCGATCCCAGACGATTCTTGAATCCAGGTCCGTTTCGACCGGTCGTTTGGTGAGAGCACGGTCGATTCCACTCAGCAAGGAGGGCGAGTCCTTCACATCGGACCAAAGCGTGTCAAATACCGGATTAAGGACGGAAGTGTCGTAAAACGCCACCATGAACCGGATGAGACTCTCTACCACCGCCGCTTCGTCACGCTCGCGACGAAGCTTGTAATAGATGCTGTAGAGGGGTTCTGCGGCGCAATAGAGCCGCTTCTTACTACCTGTCCAGCGGTCCGGCGCCACCACTCCGCGATCAATCAAACGCCCGAGCATGGTCGAGACCACACGAACGTCCATGCGGGCGCGCTCGGCGATCTCGCCGGTGCTTGAAGGCTGCCAGAGGTCCATGATTGCGATGTAAACCCGCCTCTCGCTCTTCGGCAAGGCTTCCAGATGGCCGCGGAAGTACTCGGTTTGTTCGTCGATCAGGCGGACGAGCTCTTCCATCAACGCACGAAGCGAGCGGTGTTTGGAGAAACCGGCCACGACCACCAGCAGCCGGGGATTTCCGCCCGTCAGGATCTCAAGCGGCCGGATTTCCCGCGCACTGACCCGATCTCGGCTGACCGCCTGCCACAAACGGTGGCATTCTTCGGTCGCCAACGGCGTAAGGTCGATGACTCGGAACAATTCGAAAAAGGGTTCTTCCGCGTCGTCCAGTCCCTCGAACCGGCTGGTTGCCGAAGCAAGCATCATGATCTGGGACTCGGACTGGAGCGCTGCTCGAAGCTGCCAGCCGAAATCGTCGTCGACACTTCCGCAGAGCGTTTGCAGGTTCTCGACCATAAGCACGAGCTTCCGGCCGATGCGTTCCGCCGCGTTGAGAACCACGGCGCGGGCACGGTCCCCCAGGGCTCGCTCGCGCCAGCGTCCGGATAAATCCGCATGCGTTTCTCGCAGCTCCCGGGCAAGTTCCGGATAACTTGCCGCACTCTCTCTTGCCAGATGGAACAGCGTCTCCAACCAGAAGTCCGCCACATCGAATATTTCATGGCTCTCTTCCATGAATCGAACCGGCAACAGGAATCGGGAGAACTTGTCTTTGGTACGCAGCTCCGCCGCGGCGCGAGCCAGCAGCATCGTTTTTCCTCTGCCGCGCGGAGCAACGATCAGGACATGCTGGCAAGAAGGCGATTCGATGTTCCCCTGCAGTATTTCGAGCACGGTATCGAGCTCGCGGTTTCTGACTACGAACTGATCCACCACCTTTTGGTCGGACTGGAACATGCCCGGATTGAACTCTCGGACCAAATTCCCCGGGGGTCTCGCGCCGGGGATTTTCCTGGTCATGGCGCTGTTTCTCCAGAGTCGTCATTGGTGCGCCGGCGTTCCAGCGGCACGTAGTGCCCACGGAAGCGAGCCGACCACCAGTCTCGAAGCAAACGCGAAGGAAAGCTGTAGCCTTCTTCGGTGCTTTCGAGATATCCGTCGTGAATCAGAACCTCGAGGGTGTCTGCAATCCGGACAGACGGATTGTCGGTGAGCCCGGAGGACAACGTCGCAAGTCGGCGCCTTGCCCCATCCGTAAACACTCCTTGAGTAGCAGTTTCCGCCAGGACGTGCATGGCGAGCGAATAGCTGTCGTTGTCGAGAGCTTCCTTGAGGCGCGTCTCGTAGTGGACGAGATCGGTCTGTCCCCAAGGCCCCAGGAGTGCGGTGCGATAGACCTGAGCGACATCTTTCACCGTCACATGCTTCCCCCCATGCATTGTCGAGAAATCTCTCAAGCGTGCGAAGAAGGACTGCACGTGATGGGGAATCCCGATGCCGAGTGCCTCATACACCGCCTCAGCCACCCCGCCCGCAATGTGCAATCGGTGGCTCCGCGCAAGCCGCTCGATGCACGCAACGCTCACCTCCCTGCTCCATGGCTCCAAGCGCAGGGGGAACAGATGATTGATGCGGTCAGGAATTCCGATCCTTCTCACCAAAGGGCTCAGCCCGATGCTGCCCGATACGATGAGAACGAGCGATTCCTCTTCAAGTGACTGCAGCACGCCCCGCAGCCAACTCAGAAACTCGTCGACGCGCCGCTTGTCGCCGTCGCGATTGAGCATGCGCTTGAGGAAGATGGGCAGTTCGTCAATGATCAAGAGCACCGGCTGCTCGTGGGATGCGCAGTTGAACAACAATTGTTCTCCGTGACGTCTCCAGCTTCCGGCATCCAACCCGGCACGGATTTTCACGCTGAAGTCCAGCGCACTAATTTCTTCGACATTGCCTTTCAGCACACGCGTCATCGTGCGTGCAAAGCGCGATGCGATGGACCCAACAGGATGCGCTGCCCTGGCGATTTCAGCAATTGCATCCTCTGCGCAAGTTGCACCCTCGACGTCCGCGAACAGAAAGATCCAACCCTCGGACTCGAGCCGGGATCCGAGCTCACGCAGGATGCTTGTTTTTCCCATGCGCCGCTGCCCGGTCAGCAATACATGGTTCCGCTCGCGAACCCGCGTCTCGAGCACGTCCAATTCGCGCTCCCGGTCAAAGAAATCTTTGCCGCATACCCAACGGCCGGTGGATGACCTCATGATTCCGCCTTATTCATCAACCCACTGTACACGTTGAATGTAGATAACATCGAAAGCGTTGTCAACAATATTGTTGTCAACAAGACCGTGTAGTTCATCCCGCTCTTGGCTGAGACCATGCTCACCGAAGAAAACGTTGAACCGGACCTGTAATTCCGCGCGATCTGCAATTCACTTCCGAAATCGGCCCGCTACTGGCCACCGGATAAGCTTGGAACCGCAAAGAAGCAGCCGAAAGAGTCCGCTCCCAACTGATCTCATGACTGACCAGTTGATCTCGGGTGGGGCGACAGCCTGGGCGGAGAAACTATTGAGATGAGGAGTTGAGTTACGGAGACATGAACGCGAAAATAGAGCCTTACTATTCGACGATCACCGGGAGTCAAAATGACTGAAGACCTTCAGAAGTTGCGTTACCCGATCGGCCAATTTGAACCTCCTTCCCGCGTAGACCAGGATCAGATCGTGAGGTGGATCAACGACATTGAAGCCCTCCCTGCCAATCTCAGGAAGGCCGTCAAGGGATTGACGGACACCCAACTGGACACGCCCTATCGTCCCGGGGGCTGGACGATCCGCCAGGTGATTCACCACTTGCCGGACAGTCATATGAACAGTTTCATGAGGTTTAAATGGGCCCTGACCGAGGACCGGCCCAGGATCAAGCCCTATTTCGAGGACCGCTGGGCGGAACTGGCGGACTACTCGGTGACTCCGGTCGCGGCATCACTGGATCTGTTGGACGGGCTCCATCGGCGCTGGGTGGCGCTCTTGCGCTCCCTGACCGGGAAGGATTTCGAAAGGACGTTCATTCACCCCGAATCCGGTCTGGTGAACCTGCCGGAAACCATTGGATCCTATGCCTGGCACGGACGGCATCACCTGGCACATATCCGGGAGGCGATCCGTCGGGAAGGGTGGAAACGTGAATGGTGACGCAGTCGTTATAGGACAATCGGACAAAGTTGCTGCTGCATTTGTACTCAATTTCGTAAAGGAGACAACAGCCTCAATAGATATTCTTGACCGACTTGGTCAGGACTCACGTCCGATGCTCTAGCCCGAATTTCTCACCAAAGGCAGGAAGCATCGGTTCTCGGAATCTGGTAAAATACTCTTGTCTAAGGAGTTAACCAGATTCTTAAAGGAGAACCGATGCCGACACAGTGTACCACCAACCCCCTGGAGTATGAACCGCACGGCCGCCGCCGTGTGGTAGCTGATTTCGACGGCGGTCCCATCACTTCCGATGCCGGCGCCCTGTTGTTGCACCGGGTGGATCGGCACCTGTCTCTCTCTGACCAGGTAGCGGCCTGCTTCACCGATCACCGCGACCCAAAGCGGATCCAATACAGCCTGCTCACCCTCATCGCCCAGCGCATCCGAGGCATCGCCCTCGGCTACTACAAGGGCTACTGCTATCTGCCCCTCTACATCTTCTCGGGCCGCCATCTGCTCTCGGCCCTGCTCAGACCCGCCAACATCGATGCCTCCGCCGGTGCTCTGCAGCAAGTCCAGCGCATCGTCTCCCGCCTACGGCGTGTCTGGCCTCAGGTCAAGATCCTGCTGCGGGCCGACTCCGGCTTTGCCCGTGAGGAACTGATGGGGTGGTGTGAGCAGCATCAGGTCGACTATCTCTTCGGCCTGGCCCGCAACTCCCGCCTCCAAGACGCCATCGCCCCCGAGTTGGCTCAGGCCCAGGCCCTCTCAGACCAGCAACAGCAGCCCGCCCGGATCTTCACCGACCTCTCCTACCGCACTCACAAGAGCTGGTCCCGTGAGCGCCGCGTGGTCGCCAAAGCCGAGGTCCTGCCCCGTGGACCCAACCCCCGCTTCGTCGTCACCTCTCTGTCGGTCCAGGACGACCCCGCTCAGTTCCTCTACGAGAAGATCTACTGTGCCCGCGGAGAGATGGAAAACCGCATCAAGGAACAGCAACTCGACCTGTTTGCCGATCGCACCTCCACCCACTCCTTCCGAGCGAATCAGCTCCGGCTCCTGATGACCTCTTTCGCCTATGTGCTGGTGGAGGGCTTGCGCCGGCGGGCGCTGCAATCCACCTGCCTGGCCCGGGCCACCGTCGGTTCCATCCGACTCAAACTGCTCAAGATCGGCGCTCAGGTCACCATCTCGGTCCGTCGCATCAAGGTCGCCATGGCTTCCGGCTGTCCCTACCAGAGGGAGTTCCGCATCGCCTGGGCTCGCCTTCCGCCCTGAGGTGCCCTGACTTGACCGTCACTCCTGGTCCTTGAAGACGCGGCCACCCGGCTCGGTGGCAGAGGTGTCGCTGTATTCGAGGGAAAATGCCGCCTGAGGGTCCTCGGAGAGCCTCACAAGCCTTCGCTGTTGGCCTTTGCCTGCCGATCCAGCCACCAACCTTGTTAAACTCGCCCTCAAACGCCTCCATGGCACCTTTCACCGCTCTTTTGCGAACTCTGGTGAGAAATAGGGCCAGCCATCGCCCAAAGGAGAGCAGCGACAAGTTCCCAGTTTTCTCGTTTTCTGGAAACTACGAGACTCTGGAGAGCGTCTGCAGATCCGTCGACAATGACTATGGATTCAAGCAGTAAATCCCACAGATCCAGACGTGGCTGACGGTGCAGACTGGGCTCACACCTGACAGCTATCATGACTAATGGCAATGGCCGATGCTTAGGCGATACGGGAGGGACTGCCCAACGACACCAGAAAAGATCGTCCGGCAGCTACTCAACCGAACATCCCTGGCAGGTAAAGTGTCTGGTGCTGGGCGACACCGTACACCTAGCTGCCAAAAACTGTCTACTACGGCAACAATTCGAATGATTCATATGCCACTCGCTCACCACCAAGTTCCCTAACATGTTTGGTTTGGTACCGCTCAACGGTACGATGAAGTTGTTTCACCTCATCGCTACCCAAAACCGAAATTTCGGAATCCCGGTGGCCAAGTGAACCAAAGCTCGACCCTAACCGGAGACCAGCAGATTTCGATAGTAACCAGCGGTCATGAAAAGGAGCTTCCCCACTCTTTATGAAGCCCACCACTAGGACCTCAGTTTCCGGTGGAGAGTGTTCGCATAACCGTCGCCATGCAGTGGAATAGGCGTCTGACAAGCTACTAGAACCGTTTCTCTGAGCAGCTTTCCCCGTTATCACGCGCACCTTCAAGTTCGGATCTATCTCCACTACGAGCATCACTAGTTCTAAGTCACTCGCGCGAAAGTAAGGGTCGACGATCAATACAAATTCTTCGGTGCTCGCTTTTATCCAATCCTTTAGGAATCCTATAGCCTTTTGTCGCTCCCCGCTCAGAATGACAATTTGATTCTCATTGGTTCCAGAATCCTGCCACGTGGGGTTAAAACCCAAACGTCTACTTGACTCTGCCATCGTAAAGAAAAACTCTGCCCCCTTCACAACGCCGTCGAACATAGATCTAAGATAGTTAACCGCCTCTGGAGTGCTCGAGTATTGCAATATTCCATTGGACAGCGCCCACGAGTACATTGGGTAGGACGTAGACAAAGGATAGTTGCTGGCACAAGCAAGCATGTCCCGTAATCGTGGCATATACGTCGGAATCATCCTCCCTGCGTTTAGTGTTCCAAGCGCTCTCCACGCCGCAGCTGCCAGTGTCGGATCATTCCTTAGCGAACCCAGGTCGATATTACTGCGGTGGTCTCCTATGTCCTTTCTTAGTTGGTGCGCATCTAGCTGTCTTTGTGCTCGTTTTTTGTACTCATCTCGAGCAGGATCGTCATCACACAGCACGGCCAAATTCATTGGTAAATCTGGATCAACTTTGTAAGCAAGATCAACTATTGCGTGTTCCATAATCGCATTGCGACGATTATTGGATTGAGCCTTTTGCAAAATTCGCAGATAGCGGGAATTTTCACGTGGGGAAAGATCAAGGAGGGCAGGTGGAAGGAGGGGCAAGACCACTGTCTGTTGTATCATGAAGGTGTCTGAACCACATGATGAACGGAGGTGGAACTTGCCCCTTAGGGAAACCCTATCACGACACTGGTTCCGGTTTCAACGAGAGCTGTTTCCCCTGCTGGAGGAAGTTTTGGGGCCTCTGGGAGAGCGTTACCAGCGGCTGGTGCAGGTATTGGAGTTGGTGCGGGTGGAGGAGTTGCTGCCTTACAGTCGGGGCTGGCGTGGCCGGCCGCTGGAGGATCGGGCAGTGCTGGCGCGAGCCTATCTGGCGAAGTCGATGCTGGAGGTGGCGACCACGCGGGGATTGGTGGAGCGGCTGAGGAGTGAGGGGAGGCTGCGGCGGCTGTGCGGCTGGGAGAGGGCGTGGGAGGTACCGAGCGAGTCGACCTTCTCGCGGGCCTTTGCGGAATTCGCTGAGAGCGACCTGCCGGGGCGTTTGCACGAGGCATTGCTGGAGGAGACGCTGAAGGGCCACTTGGCGGGGCATGTGTCGAGGGACTCGACGGCGATTGCGGGACGGGAAAAGCCAGCGGCCAAGGCTGCGCCGGAGGCCAAGCGGAAACGCCGGCGGGGCCGGCCGCCGAAGGGCGAGCGACGGCCCAAGCGGTTGAGCCGGCTGGAGCGGCAGGGGTCGATGACGCTGGAGGAAATGTTGAAGGAGTTGCCCAAGGCCTGCGACATCGGCGTCAAGCGCAACGCCAAGGGGCATCAGGAGAGCTGGACCGGCTACAAGCTACACCTCGACGCCATTGACGGCGGGATTCCGGTCAGTTGTCTGCTGACCTCGGCCTCGGTGCATGACTCTCAGGCAGCCATTCCGCTGGCGACGCTGACGGCAAGGCGGGTCGAGAGTCTCTACGACTTGATGGACAGCGCCTACGATGCGCCGGAGATCCGGGCCTTCAGTGAGAAGCTGGGGCATGTGCCGATTATTGACGTCAACCCCCGCCGAAGAGCTACCTTGAAAGCCGAGCGGAAGCGGGAGGCACTGGCCCGGCGCTGTATCGGCCAAGTGACTCCCGAGGCGCGGCGCTACCGGGAACGCTCGACGGTGGAGCGGGTCAACGGACGGCTCAAGGAGGAGTTTGGCGGGAGGCAGGTGAGGGTTCGCGGCCCCGACAAGGTGAGGTGCCACCTGATGTTCGGCATTCTGGCCCTGACGGTGGATCAGTTGATGCGCCTGACGCTCTGAAGACCGGGTTGCCACCCCCAACCGCACAGCAGGTTCGCCCGCCTCAAGGCCGGGAGAGGGTAAGCTGTGCCTGCGTCCGGCGACCGCTGGCCATCCGGCCATCAGATTCGGGCTTTTTCCTTCAAAAGGGTCTTTGCAGCTGGGTAGTCACCGCCGGAACATCACTGTTGCCAGCCCAATGTCATGCCCGATTCCGAATTTTGCAAAAGGCTCAATCGCTATCAATTTCATGTGGGTGATTGGTGTAATCGGAAGTTGCAGACGCAACCAGGCCAGAGCCTCAGCATTCAGGGAATAACTCTCGCTCCTGCTATTCGGCAGGGATTGCCCAGAGATTGCAAGGGAAAGACCAGGAACGCGGCTAATCCGACCATCCCTGGCAGGAGAACCGTCAGGAGATTATGGTCATCGTACCTCCCTAGCCCATCTTTAACACGTCTTCCAAGTATACGTTTATCATCAACAGGTTACGAAGGCCTCAACGCGCAAATGGCACTACAAACGCGTTGAAACCGGTGATTTGAGGGGGAATCAGACGATCATCTTGCGGACCCCTCCGGGAGCGGGATCGACACCCAGGGCGTCGTAGATGGCCTTCTGATCGGGTTCGGCCCGTGTGGCCTTGCGGACGTGCAAGGCGCGGTCGTCCTGACGCCGGAAGGTCACTGTGACCCGCTGCTGACCTTCCAGGATGCGCCGCAACGTGGTCCAACTGGAGGCCTCGCCCCGCCGCTTGAGGCGTTTGCGGATGACCTGCACCAGTTGATAGGCGATGACCGTCAGAAACAGGTGACCCTCCGAGCGCACCGGCTTGTGATGATAGATGGGGCGCAGACCCAGCTCGGACTTCAGGGAGCGAAACACCGCTTCCACGTCGGTCAGAGTAGTGTAGGTGCGCCAGAGACTTTCCTCGTCCCAGTCGGTCTGATTGCTGCGCAGGCAGTAGACCCCCGGATGAGTGGCCATCGAGCCCTGGCGGGGACGGTGCTTCCATCTCAGCGCTGTCGCCTCGCGGCCGCTCTCATCGGTGAGGACCTCGATGCTGTAGTGTTGCCCCACCCCGCGGCTCTGTTCCTTCAGCCGCCCGATCCTCTCCCGGACCTTCTCGATGCCTTTGTGAGTCCGCGGCCGGCTCAACCCCTCGGAGAGTCGGGTAAGCCCCTGCTCGAAGCGCCGGCTGAAGCGCTTCACGATGCCCTTCTCCTTCTCAGCCCGCTGCTGTGAGCGGCAGTAGAGACGCACTTCCTGCCCGTCATCGGAGACCTCCTTGTGGAGCTGCAAGGGAGCCTTGGAAGCCGTCTCCACCGTCAAGGCCGCCTCGGCATCGAACTGCCTCCGGCCCTGGCGGCTGGCCACCAGGTAGCGATACCCTTCCTGCCTCAGCCACTGGATCCGGTCCTCGGTCGCCACCCCCCGATCCATCACCACCAGCGCCTCCAGCATCCCCTCCAGGGTGCGGGGCTCATCCACCCTACCGGCAAAGACCTCCGAGCGGCGCACAAACCCCGCCCCGTCCAGCACCAACCCCAGCGTCAGCAGCCGACAGTCGCTGCGCTTGTCCTTCGAGTGACCCCGCTCGGCCTTGGGCTGATGGCCGGCCGCCCCTTCGAAGAAGGTGTTGGTCAGATCGAACAGGGTGACGGTCGGCTCCAGATCGAACAACCCCATGGCCCGGGTGAAGAGGTGACGCTCGATGGCCTCCCGATGCTTCATCAGCGCGTCCGAGGCCCGATACATCTGCATCAGACTCAGGCTCTCGAAGTCAACCTCCAGCAACTCGCCCAAGCCGCTGCGCCGCCTGAGCCAGCCCCAGGTGGCCCGTTCCGAGCCGGGTCGGGCCAGACGGCCTACCATGGCCCCCATCGCCGCTGCCCGCATCGGTCCGTTCAGCCCTAACTCGGTTAGCAGATCCCCCAGCCCCAACTGCTCCAGTGCCCAGCAGCCGACCTGCTCCACCCCCACGCTGCGCGGACGTGTCAAGGCCACCGAATCCACCTCCACCGACTGCAGGTCCTCGGAAGAAGCCTCCCCAGCGATGCCGGTCACGTCGGCTTCGCCCTCAAGCAAGCGCTGGGCCATGCGGCTTCCTCCTCCAACGGGGTGGAAGCCACCGGCAAGAGAGGTAACTGACCGGTGAGGATCTGATCGAGACGGCGGCACAGCAGGGGCCAGTCCTCACGCGGGATCGAGAAGTTTCGACCGAGGTTGAGGAGGGTCTGCTGGCGGACCTTGCCGGAGAGGCGATGGGAGCGGACGAGGCGATGGGTGAAGTAGGTGTGGCCGGAATGGAGGCTGCGGGTCTGGGTGCGTCGGATGAACATGGGAGGGACGGTACCAGAGGAGAGAGACGGGGGGGGCAAGCCCATCCCATACGATGATGGCACTACATTCACCTCTCCAACCAAGAATCAACAACTTACGGGTAATCTTAGGCCACAACGGGGGTAAAATCCCTCCAATCGGCCATTCCTATGTTAAAGATGGGCTAGTGTCGTATCTCAGAAATACGATTACCAACTCCGATGGAGGTTCCACCGGGAAAGGGTCGGTAGGAAAGGCGCCATAGCGATTCACCGAACCGGCACCGTTGTGCTCTTCCTCTCCGGAATCTCCATCGGCCCAAGGGGCTAGGCCGTAGCGTCCAGATGTGGTTGGCAAGGACATGATTTGTGTAACACGCCTCAGGTCGGTCAACTCATCGCACGCGTCCTGGATGGGCTCCGCAGGCAGTCCTCTCAATAAATGCCGGGAATGATTCGATACTTCACCCGCGCCTGATACTCTGCCCACTTTTCGGCACCGTATTTCTCGGCACAGCACCTGTCGTCGTCACGCTGACGGAAAATGAACTGCAGGACGATGAAGACAAAGTAGGTCCAGGCCCAGGGATTGGTGAAGTAGCCGAATGCCAGGGCAATGGACAGGGAAATGAACCCTTCGCCCATGTAGTTGAAGTGGCGGGCGACACCCCAAAGACCACTGCACAGGATCTTGCGGTCACCGGCTTCGATGGTTTCAGGCTCGATGAGCCCGAGAAACTTGCGCTCGGGCCATCGTTTGAATGTGTATTTCTGCAAGTTCGTGCCGCGCGAGATACCCCACCCCAACAGGAACAGCCCAGCCGTTCCGATGAGCCAGACGTAGGTCCATGCCGGGGAGAATCCGGGGTCCGGGTAAGCGGCCATGCCCCACAACGGGAGGATGAACAGCCACCCGTAGACCATGAGGCCACCCCAGAACATCTTGAAGCCGAGATTCTCATGGATCACATCGTAGGTGTATAGCTGGACGCGCTCAAAGATGAAGTAGTCCAGAACGTAGAATGTAAAGAACGCCGCGAACAGGAGGACGCCTGGATTGGAGTCCTGGCCAAAGAGTTTGTAGTGGTAGGCAGCCCCGGACAGGGCGTTGAGCGACAACATCGTGCCACCGACGACATAGAAATACATCTTGACGTCGAAGCGCTCACTGAAGAACGACAGCTCCTGGGTGCGCCCGAACCACAACGCTAGGATCGGATTCTTTACCTTGCCTTGCGGCTGGCTGAACACCGCCAGGAACGTAAAGATGGTGGTAAAGACCGTTCCGCCTGCCACCGCATAGATCGAGGACCGGTAGAACCACTCACGTGACATCCCGGTGAGCTCGAGAGCCCACACGACGAGCGCGATCGCAAACACCAGAATACCGTTCAGCCGATAGTTGCGGGGCTTGCCGGTCTCCAGATTGATGACATAGCCGGGAACCCGCTTTCCCGGCAGAATGAGCTGTGCCAGCAAAAACACGGCAAAGATCGCCAGCGGGGTGAAAAAACCCGCAATCGCTTCCGTCCGCGAAAGCTCGAAAAGGTGGCCAATACCAAGCCATTCAATCATGACCGAATACCCCTTCCTCCAGTGACGCGGTCATCAGAACAAGCTCATTTTTCCGGGATACAACCCAGTCTCGTGAACGGAATCAGCTTTGGCACCGAGGCCTGGTACTTGCTGTAGGCGGGGTATTTTTCGCCGGAAATCTGCTCTCCGAGTCGTGTGGAGCCTTGAAAAACCAGTATCAACAGAACGCAGCCCAGACCCGTCCAGTGCCAGAACTGGCCTGAAGTGGAGACGGCAAATGCGTAGAACGTCACCCACATTCCCATCTCACAGAAATAGCTGGGGTGACG
Organism: Candidatus Versatilivorator sp.; assembly: GCA_965207735.1. Taxonomy (GTDB): domain Bacteria; phylum Acidobacteriota; class Terriglobia; order Versatilivoradales; family Versatilivoraceae; genus Versatilivorator. Next base: position 1,559,883 of record OZ242296.1, read on the forward strand.
GCAGAATCGAAACAGGCCGCTGTCCATGAACGGCCGCGCCACTTCGCCCCCCTCTTGAATCAGACGTTTCTTGTTCTGTTGAAACCGCCACATCTGCGCATCGGCGATGCTTTCGAAAGTCAGCAATGCCAGAAATACCACGACGGCAACGAAATCCAGCCAGCCCATGGGTCGCTCGGCATACGCCCAGGCCTGATGAATGGGCGAGGTGAACAGCCACACAACCGCCATCGGACCGATTGCGATGACAATTACGTTCATCAGTTGAAATTGCAGGCTGCTCATCTGTTTTCTGAGATAGATCCACCGATAGTCTTCGCCGCCAATCCAGTACCCTCCCTTGCGGGCGTAGTTGAAGGTCAGTCGTATCGCCCACATGGTCGCCAACAGGGTCATGACGTTGACGCGAGCCGATTGAAACTCCAGATCCAAAGCAACGATCAGGCAGTACACCGCCGGGAGGACCGACCATAGCCGGTCCACCCAGGAATACTCTCTCGTGAGGATTGAGAGCACCCAGCAGGTTGTGGCCAGGACGGTGCACAGATCCAGTGCGGATCCGTACGGCGTGCCGACGAGCGGGTGATCGATGAAGTTGAGGGAATTCATGAAGTACTCCAATGCGACGTCGTCCTCCAAGGCCAGCCGCAAGGCCTTGAGATGGCTACGTGCCATGTTCACTGTTCAGTTAATATAGCAGTTTTCTTAAATATATGCTATAAGAGTGATATTTACTGTACAGCAAAAATCCAGAATGTGGGTGCTTGACGCGGAGGTTGAGGATATGGAAGGACAGCTGCTTGACCAGTTCCTCGAAGCCCTGCGGGGGCTACCCGAGGTGCAAGCGGAGTTGGGTCCGCCCCTACAGTCCGATGGGCCGAATCGGAAATATGACGCCCGGGTTGACCTTTGGGTGGGCGGGAAGGCTGTCACCCTGCTGATAGAGGTGAAGAAGGCCCTCTATCCTCGCGACGTGCGGCAGGCCCTTTGGCAATTCCAGGAATTCGCACGTAGATGGCCGCAATCGGCGGAAGGACGGCTAACAGTATCCTTCTTGGTTGCACAATCGATTTCACCTGGGGCTAAAGACCTGCTGAGGGACGAGCGGGTTGGCTACTATGACAGCGGGGGCAGCCTGTTTCTCCCTGCCGACAACATCTACGTGTACGTGGATAGGCCACCTCCGAAGACCTTCTCGAAATCCATACGATCCTTGTTTTCAGGCCGTCGTGCGCAAGTGCTGCACCGGCTCCTGATACGGCATGGCGAGTGGTTCGGAGTCAAGGAGATCGCGGAGCAGGCGCGGGTCTCGCCCGCGACCGCCTCGCAGGTGCTTACGAAACTGGAGAGGTTCGATTGGGTCGTGTCGCGCGGGCAGGGACCAACCAAGGAACGCCATCTGCGAGAGCCTGGCGCTTTGCTGGATGCATGGGCCAAGCAACTGGCGGTGATGAGGCCCCTTGCAATGCAGCGCTACTTTGTGCCCTCGGTGCGTGCGGAGGGGCTGGCCCAGAAGTTCGCCGAGGTCTGCGCTGCCTATAAGGCCGAATATGCGATCACTCACGAGTTGGCAGGGCAACGGTACGCTCCCTTTCTATCGACTGTCTCCCAGGTGCGTTGTCGGCTGATGCCCGGCGCCGCGGCAAATGAAACCCTTAGCGTACTCCATGCCCACATCGTCGACCAAGGCGCGAACCTTGCGGTCATCGAGGTTAAGTCATCCGGCGAGTTGCTGTTTCGCGAGCTGGTGGACGGGACTTGGCTGGCGAGTCCCGTCCAAGTCTACCTCGACCTTATGCGCAGCGAGGGCCGCGCCAGGGAAATGGCGAAGCACCTGCGCCAAGAAAGGATCGGTTTCTAATGGCGAAACCCGTCACCTTCGACGGCTACACCGATCAGTACACGGTCGATTGCGAGCGCGTTCTCGTGACCCTGCTGCGCGGATTGGGCCCCTGGAAGGAGTCGGTATATCTGGTTGGCGGCTTGACGCCGCGATACCTGGTGTTGGCTAGGCCACCGGCCGTGCCGGCGCATGCCGGCACGCTTGACGTGGATATCGTCATCGATCTGCAAATCCTGGCCGACACCGTGGGCTATAGCACCCTCGAGGATAACCTGCGAAGGATGAGGTTCGAGCGGTCCACAAACGACAAGGGGCAGAAGCTTTCGTGGCGGTGGCAGACCCGTACCGAACATGGCGCGCTGATGGTGGTAGAGCTACTCGGCGATGCGCCAGAGATCGCCGGTGGCAAGGTTGAGCCGCTGCCCACGAAAGGGACAATCTCCGCGCTCAACATCCCGCACTCGTCCATTGTCTTCGACCTGCACCAAGTCACGGAGAATCAAGCAGAGCTTCTTAACGGCGCAGGCACCGCCATTGAGCAAGTCAAACACGCCAATCTGGTGAGTTTCACTTGCTTGAAGGCGTTCGCCTTCGATCAGCGCTTCGAGCGCAAGGACGCGCATGACCTGGTCTATTGCATTGAGCACACGCCCGAGGGTCTCGACAGCGCCGCGGAGATGTTCCGCAACGCCCTGGAAAGCAGCCACGGCACAGTGATCTGGAACGCTTTGGCAATTCTTCGCAATCGTTTCACACGGGACCAAAATGCAGCACTGGGGACGTTGTTGAATTACTGGAATAACTTCGATCAGCCGCTCCTAAATTGCTTTGATTCAATAACATCTCCTACGTGCTCTCTACCAGTTATTCCTGTAATTCAACAACGTCCCCTATTCGCTTCCCATTCAGGACATCCGGGAAAAAATCATCGAGCAACTGGCGGCCACCGAGAAGGCAAGCCTGAACTAAAGTGAATTAACCGCGACAGTGACTTGCAAAGCCTCGCCACGCTGATCCGTGCTCGTGACCCCCTTTTAACCCCGACCCCGGAGCCCTGGACGCCCAGACTGGGCGTCAGCGGCGATTCTTCGAATATTCCGAGAGCCGATCTATAGATCAGAAAACCGACAATCCTATCTGCACCAAAACCCAATCCGCGACGTGTTGTGAGCCAGACATGCCGCGGATTGCCTCCTTGAGAAACTCCGCCTTTTAGGCAGGTGTGACGTTCTCGGCGCAGGGGCCCTTTGGGCCTTGGCCGATTGTAAACGTCACGCTATCGCCTTCGCGCATCGAGTCGATTGGCGTGCTCGTGCACGCGGACTGGTGGAAGAAGTATTCGATGCCGTCGGGTGCGGCGATGAAGCCGAAGCCCCTGTCGGTGATGCGCTTGATCGTGCCGGTAGTAGATGCCATACGTGAGTCCTCCGATTGTAGTTGGCCGAAATGGGCCGTGAATGCGTCGAGGGGCACTGCCAAGTTGACTACGGCAGTGCGCTCTGCCTCCTCATGGGGCCGCGCGCCCTTTTGTAGCTGCTTTGGTGAGGCTTGGAGCTTCAGGTTCGGCAGAACGCCGAGAGTCAGCGGCAGGTCCCAAGACAGTAGCTGACTGAGCTTGCCACATTCCCACCACTTTGGCAAGGAGAGCGCCCGGAATCCGGGGTGCGGATGAGATCGCAGCGTTCGCCAATGCGGACGGCGGTGTGCTGCTCTGCGGCATCACCGATGCAGGCAAGGTGCAGGGCATGTCTCGTGAATAGATTATCGAGTTGGATTCTATTCTGGTCGAGGTGAGCTCCGACGCCATCAAACCAGCCGTTCGCATCCGCACCCATCGCGCACAACTGGGGGTTGAATCCGGTAAGGGGAGAAATCCTGCGCTAAGAGCCGGTCACGGTTTTCTCGGCCATCGGTATTCGCCTGTCAGGAAAATATGAGCCCAGCCGAGGGGTGAGATATGTGCCAGCAGCTTGGGCAATCAACTCCGCTGCTCGCACCTCTAACTTCTTGCACTGAATGGTGCTCAGCTTTCTGATTTTGTCATCTACGTTCACAGCCGTGATTTCTTTTCCTTCTTCTTCAAACGGGCCAGATGGGCCGTGAAACGCCCATCGGCCTTGCGGACCAGCCTGCGGCAGAACCGCTTTTCATTGCTCCCTTACTTGTCCCATACAACCAGCAGGATTACCTCCTGCTTCGTGTCGAAGGCGAAGGCCACTCTACATTCGCCGTACGCCGCACTGAACCTCGGTTCCTTCAGGTTCACGGGGCAGGAGTCTTTAGGCGGGACGTAATTAACCTGGCGGGTACGTGCTTGGCGTATTGCATATTGGGGGCGGAGCACCATGCTGCTGCCGCCTACGCGGCTCGACTCGAACCCCCGGCTGGCGCCGGGGGACGTTTGAACCCCGTAGCTCTTCAGCCGCATAGGTGGCGACTTTATTACGTGCTCGGGTACCCATTGTCATCCCCGAGGGATGTTTGTCTGGAGCACCCCTGTTTCACCCGGTATGATGCGCCGCGTCGTATGGGGCGAGGTCGCAGCTCACCACGTACCCCGGACAAGCCAAGTCTACGCGAATTGCGGCGTTGCATGCCTGCATTGAGGTTGTGCTACCAGACCACAGCGCCCTATGCCTCTGGCCGCCAACCCCGCACCGCCCTCAGGGCTGCAGCAGCACGATGCCTTCTTTTTCGATCCGGGCGAACATCTTGCGGTACTCTTCGGTGCCATCGTCGTCCCAGTATTCGGTGGTGAGGGGGGAGTCGTAGCTCATGGGGATGAGGCGCCAGCGGTCGGGGCGCACCATGAAGAGGGACTGCTCGGGGTCGTGGATGTTGTACATGCGGGCGCCGTTGGCGAAGCGGGTCTTGATGATCCACTTGGGCTGCTGGGGCAGTTGCAGCTTTTCCAGCCGCTCCAGTTCCTCCCGGTCCAGGGTCACCCCCAGTCCGGGCCGTTCCGGAACTTTGACGAATCCATTCACCGGATCGAGCCGCTCCTTGACCACATCCGACTTCTTGCTTTCGGAGGTGTTGACGAAGTGGAAGCTGGCCGTCTTGAAGGCCGACTGCATGTGGGTCGTCATGGCCCGGGTGATGTTGCCGCCGACGTTCTGAAGCATGAAGGGGATGTTGGCGGCCGCGAACAGGCCGGCCCGCCGCCGGGCCGTTCCGATCCTCTGATGTCCCAGCATGTAGGCATCGGCCGCCCGCCTCAGCACTTCGAAGGTGGCTCCCAGCGGGGTGTGGTGATAGATGATCGGCAGCCGGCAGCGCTTGCGCAGCTCGGCGTAGCCCTCGATATCCCGTTCCTGCAGAGGATCCTCGAAACAGCCGGCGATGCGGTATTTCGAGATATTCTCCACCAACTCGAACATGTGGTCGTTGGTGCCGTGCATGGTGATGTCGTGGTGGATGCGGAACCCCTCGGGGGCTACCGCCTGCATGGCGTCCATCTGATCCATCACGTTCTCGAAGGGCGAGAGGTGGTACTTCATCCAGGTATAGCCCATGGCCGAGAAGCGCTCCACGGCCTGGGCCATGCGCTTGGGATGGGTCGAGACCGTCCAGGATGCCACCGGCACCCATCGCCGGTAGCGCTGCCCGAAGAGCTTGTAGACGGGGACTCCAGCCGCCTTGCCCATCAGGTCGTACATGGCCGTCCCCAATCCCAGGGAGTTCTCGTCGCCCACCCAGTCGAAGGGGCTGGTGCCGATGTATTTCTCAATGGTTTCCTCGGGTTCCGGACTTCCGCTCTCACCCAGTCCGGTCAGCCCGGCGTCGGTGTGCACCACGTAGACGGTCCGTTTCCAGGGACCGTAGAAGTGGTTGAGCTCATAGGCGATCCAGTCCACGAACTCCTCGGTGATGTTGTGGACCTCGATGTCGGTGATCCGGATGGAGCCATGACGGGACTCGGCCTGCTTCTTGGCAGCCCACACCGGCTTCCAGCCGTTCAAGAGAAGGGCTCCGCCAAGACCGGCGAAAAAGCCACGTCGGGTGAGAACGCCGGTTTCGGCTTCAGGATTTCTTCCGGAAGAGTTGGAAAAGTGCATGGCCGACTCCATTCTTTTGACGAAAGCTGAAGAGAACTCATTATAGGCAGGTTCGCGTCAATATGACACAGTAGCCGAACTTCGGCTGCTCACAGATCAGATCTTAAATGGCAAGACTGCAGGCACCATGCCCAACACCTCCCAACGATCCCTAGCAGGAACATTTTTATGTATTTACTCTCATGACACAACTATTACGACAATAAACATACATATGGATGGATGTATTCTTCATGTACTTATCAAAAAGTTAATTTTAGATAACAATAGGAGACTATGTCTACCTGTGTTACAGGAAAAATCATAATTTGGTAACTTTACCATTGACTTATCTTCCAGACATTTAGGAAAATGCCATTAGGAGGTCATGTTATGGAAAAACAAGAGACTGGATTCGACGACGAGTTGACAGCAATCCAAACAGTCTTGAAGACACTGAAACCACTGGAACCGGACTCTCGCCAACGCTTAATCGAGTACGTCACCGCTCGCTTCGAAATCTCGACCGTGCGTGAAGGCCGAACAGATTTGGCGCCGGGAAAGGTTGAGGACAACGAGAACTCTCCCGCAGTTGAGAAGAAGACCACGCCACAGGTCAGTTTCGAAACGTTCGCAGAATTGTTTGATGCTGCGCAGCCTCATGACAACGGGCAAAAAGCGCTAGTTGCGGGATATTGGGTGCAGGAATGCGATGGTGCTGACACGTTTAGTGGATTCTCGATAAATAAGGCGCTTAGAGACCTTGGCTATGGGATTCCCAATATCACTAACGCGTTTGACAGTTTGAAGCGGCAGACCCCAGCCTTGGTAGTACAGTTGAAAAAAAGTGGCAAAAGCCGACAGGCTCGAAAGGCCTACAAGATCACAAAAGCTGGGATTAAAGCCGTCGAGACTATGATCAGTGGATGAAGCTAGGCTTGCTCAGGCAATCGAATCACTCGTAGGGAGAAAGCTGGCACGGGACTTGGCAGCCGACTTCCTCAAGTTGCGCCTCGACGTCGCCGCCGGCACGCTAGAGCGGGCCTCCGCTGGCAAGTTTGTCGAATCATTCGTCCAATGCCTGCAACAAATTTCTAGCGGCAAATACGATGCCGCACCAAATGTCGACGACTATTTGAACAAGCGAGTCGAAGGCGATACAGCGCTCCCAGAAGGCCTTCGGCTTTGTAGCAGTCGGGTTGCGCGTTCCATCTACACTATGCGGAACAAGCGTAATATAGCTCACAAAGGCGAGATCGACCCCAACCGCATAGACTTGGAATTTACCTACCACGGAGCGGCTTGGATCATGGCGGAACTGATACGTTGCGGGTCCGGCATCACAATGGAGGAATCTGGGGAATTGATAAGACTCATCAAGGCGCCAGTTGGAACGCTAGTAGAGGAAATCGATGGTGTCCGGATTGTGCACGCCAAGGTCTCAACCCGTATAGAGATGCTACTCCTGCTTCACAGTAAGCACCCCGATCCTGTGACGTCTTCGCAGCTTGCCGAATGGATGGGCAAGAACACCCCGACGGTGAGAGCCCGCTTGAGCAACTTGCGCTCGGAACGCCTTATCGTTGGTGACGGGAAAAAGGGCTTTAAACTTACCTCACCAGGATATGCCACAGCCATCGCAGAAATCGAGAAGCTTTCCAAGTAGCAGAGCAGGACGGTACACACGAAATGGTTTGTCAGCCGAACCAGAATTCCTGGATCGAACCTCCTCCAGAACGGGCAGCATTTGTCCAAAATTTCCCAACACCTCACTCCGCTACTACGCGTTGATCTGCGATCGGATAGCTTTATTTCACGGCGCGCCTGCCTCCATGGTAAAGTCGCGCCCACCCATTCCGGCGGTGCCTCCAGCGACTCCGTGCGACTCCGTGGCCCAAGGATCGCGATCTAGTCCAAGTCAGAGAAAGACCCGTGAGATCCCTGACGATATCGGCCCTGCTGGTGTTCCTGGTCAATGCGTTTTCGGCCGGCGCCAGCGCGGCGGAGATCAAGATTGCCTCCTGGAACATATACTGGCTCACCTCGGAAGACCCGAATCATCACAGACGCAAGGCCAGCGACTACGTCAAGTTGGCCGATTACGCAAATGACCTGGACGCGGACGTCATCGCCCTGCAGGAAGTCGATGCGGGCTTTGTACGCAAGGTGTTCCCTCCGCAGCAGTACAGTATTGAATTATCGCGCCGGCACGACACCAGGCAACGCACCGGCTTCGCCATCCGCAAGGGTATCCGATATCGGCGCCTGCCCGACTATCGGGAGCTGAGCACGAAATGGGGGTTGCGCTACGGCACGGTGATCGAGTTGGAGGTGGGCGGCAAGAATATCGATGTGATGTCGGTGCACCTGAAGTCCGGCTGCCATGACCGGGACCTGGACCGCCCCGGAACCAGGAGCTGTCGCGATCTCAAGTCCCAGGTGAGGCCGCTCGAGTCATGGATCGACCGACGTCTGGAGCGGGGGCGGGCCTTTGTTCTATTGGGTGACTTCAATCGACGCATGGATCGGAGGCACGATGATCTCTGGCGTTTCATTGCCGATGGAAATCCAAAGCCGATATACCGGGTCAACGCCGGCCGGAAGCCCAAATGTTGGAACAGCAAGTTCGCGGAATTCATCGATCACATCATTGTGGGACCGATCGCCGAGAAAGCCGTGAAGGCCCGTTCATTCGAAGAATTAACCTATGGCGAGAGAAGTTATTTCTATTGGCGCAGACGTCTATCCGACCACTGTCCCATTTCCATAAGGCTGGACTTCTGAAGTCTTCTGGTAGTTGGTCGAGCCTTTTGCAGGATTGGTCAGGTAGCGGGATTTTTTGTGGGGAAGGGTTTTGATCGCTCGGAGCGCTGGGAGCGCGGGCGTCCTGCCCGCATTCCTGTAAAGACGCTGCCCCGGCGCCGGTGGACAGGCGTACCGATCAACCCTGTGAAGCCAATCGCCACCACCCTGCCAAGTCTTGTGCGGGCGGGACGCCCGCGCTCCCGGGGGGAAATCCATGGCCGGCCAAGTGCAGATCCGCCCAGAGCCCTGCGGAATATTACCGTTGCCACCCCAATGTCCTGCCCGACTACGAATTTTGCAAAAGGCTCGGTGGTGAGAAACAGGTTCGACAGCACGGCAGCCCCTATCCCCCCAAATTCTTCTCGTAGTCGTCCAACTGGTAGGCGTCCATCCAGTTGCCCGATGGCATCGGCTCGTTGGGCAGGACGTATTTCAGCAGTTCCACGGCCTTGGCCAGCGAGTCGTCCACGGTGAGGTAGGGCTCCTCGCACTCGATGCCGAGGGGGCCGTCGTAGCCGGCCCGACGCAGGCTGACGATGAAGCTGCGCCAGAAGAACTCGTCGTGGCCGTATCCCAGCGTCCGATAGCTCCAGGACCGCTGATCCCACTCGTCGTAGTAGGCGCTGGAAACCAGCCCGTCGCGGGCGGCCATCCGCTGGTCCAGAGCCACGTCCTTCACGTGGCAGGTGTAGATGGCCTCGCCGATGGTCTCGACGAAAACGATGGGATCGATGCCCTGCCACCACAGGTGGGAGGGGTCCAGGTTCATGCCGATGGTGGGCCCGACTTCCCGGCGAAGGCGCAGGAAGGTCTGGGTGTTGTAAACGCAATCCCCGGTGTGGGGCTCGATGCACAGTTTGACCCCGTAGTCGTCGGCGATGGCTGCGGCCTTTTTCCAGTAGGGGATGATTCTCTCCTCCCACTGCCAGCGGTAGGCATCCTTCCACATGACAAAGGCGGAGTTGATGATCCAGTTGGGTGTCTTGTCGTCGGGACCGCCGGCGGGAGTGCCGGCCAGCAGACTGATGTGGTGAACGTCCAGGCGGTCGGCCAGCTTGCAGGTGGCCACCAGGTCGGCGTGGGCGCCCTCGGCAATGGCCGGGTTGGGATGGATCGGGTTTCCATGGCAGCCGAAGGAACAGATCTGCATCTCCCGCTCATCCAGGCTGCGCTTGAAGGCCTCGAACGCGGCCGGGGATGCTTCCAGCTTGATCGGGTCGTAGTGGACCTTGGGGATGTGCCCGCCGGCGCAGGCCTCGACCAATCGGATGCCGTGCTTCTTGCAGGAGTCGAGCATCTCCTCCCAGGATCTCTCCAGCATGCTTGCCGCCATCAATGCGATTTCCATGTTTGTCCTGTCCTTCCTTGGGTTTCGTCGAACCCTTTGGGAACCGACGTCCTTACCTGAATCAAACGAAAAAAGACAAAAGAAAAAGAGTTATCCACGAAGGGCCACGAAGAACGACGAAGGGCCACTAAGGCGTTGAGGTTTACCGCGACGGGGTACCAAGGTCACGAAAGAATGATCGATTTCCGATTGTTTCACCCTCGTCTGATCCGCCCGGCAGGTCGGAGGCGACACTTTTTTCAGACCCGGCCTGAAAGTCTCAGCCCGGAGCGTTCCGCCCGGTGCCTGCGCTATTCTCCAGTGTGCGGCGGCGCGGCTAAAAATGCCGGCTAATCCTCATCCATCCCATCTTCGTCGACAGGCTCGCCTTCAAGAATCTCCAAGGCTCTCTCGGCATCCGATTCCCTCACCTGGAGGCCCACGCCGCCAATGGCCAAGGGCCAGTACCAATTCATGCCGGCGATATGCTCATTGGTCAGAACGCAGTCGATTCCCTCTGCTTCCAACCGGGTCTTGGCCAGGTTGGCGTCAATGGGGTAGGGGAAGTTGGCGATGGTAATCAGCACCTGGGGTGTTCTCCGTTGCTGAGTGAAGCCAAAACGTACTTTATCAGTCCAGCAGCAAGCCTACAATTCCTCAATATGGCGCAGGGGCGTCCCTTGTGGGCGCCTCCGACGCGGTGTTGACCGGGCAAACGGGAACTACCGGGCAACCACAAGGATTGCCCCTACGTTGGCGGGTTCAGCACGAGATGGTCCGTTCCCTCGGCTAGGTATAGATTGCGCGTCGCGGTATTATGGCCACCGGACGTTCCAGTCTCGGCGGCCGGCGTCAACCGAAAAGGACCCCGGGAAACCCGGCACGGTCCGCCAAGGTGCACACCTCTCATGGCCACTAACGACACACAGACCGACTTTGAGATTGGCCAGGACAACATACGGTTCCTCGGTCTCGACATTCACAACCCGGTCTTCGCCGTATCCAGCCTTACCATCGTCGGATTTGTGGTCTGTGTGCTGGCGTTCCGGGAGGCCGCGGGCGCCGCTTTTGACGCACTGTACGCATGGCTCACTTCGACGTTCGACTGGGTGTTCCTGGGCGCGGGCAACCTCTTCATCCTGTTCTGTCTGCTGCTGATAGTGACCCCGCTCGGTCGCATCCGCCTCGGCGGTCCGGATGCCAAGCCCGACTATTCCGTCTGGTCGTGGTTCGCCATGCTGTTCGCAGCCGGGATCGGCATCGGCCTGATGTTCTTCGGGGTGGCGGAGCCGATTCACCATTTCCAAAATCCTCCGCTCGGGATCGACGCCGCCGACACCGCCGCTGCGCAAAGGCTGGCATTCGCCTCCGCCATCTTTCACTGGGGCCTGCACCCCTGGGCGATGTACGCGATCGTCGCGCTGGCGCTCGCCTTCGCCGCCTACAATCTCGGCTTGCCGCTGACGCTGCGGTCGGCGTTCTACCCTGTTCTGGGCAAGGCGGTCTGGGGCCGGTTCGGACACCTGATCGACGTCCTGGCGGTGTTTGCGGCGCTCTTCGGACTGGCGACCTCGCTCGGCCTGGGCGCAGAGCAGACGGCGGCCGGGCTGGCCCATCTTTTCGGCGTGCCGGCCACCAACACCACCAAGGTGCTGATCATTGCCTTCGTCACGTTCATTGCGATTGCATCGGTGGTCGCCGGGATGGACCGAGGCGTCAAACGCCTGAGTCAGGCCAACCTGGTGCTGGCCATGCTGCTGCTCGCCTTCGTGCTGACGGTGGGGCCGACTCTCGACCTGTTGGCCGGGTTCGTAGCCAGCCTCGGCCACTATCTGGCGGCGATCGGACCGCTCAGCAACTGGGTGGGTCGTGACGACCTGGATTTCATGCACGGATGGACCACCTTCTTCTGGGCCTGGTGGCTCTCCTGGTCGCCCTTCGTAGGCATGTTCATCGCCCGGGTCTCGCGCGGCCGCACGGTGCGCCAACTGGTGGGCTGCATGCTGGTCGTCCCGACGCTGGTCTCCGCGCTCTGGATGAACGCCTTCGGGGCAACCGCACTGTCCAAATTTCTCGATGGCGGCGGTACCGCGGTGGTCGAGGCGGTGCAGGCCCAGCAACCGGAGATGGCCCTGTTCAGGATGCTGGAGACGCTGCCGCTGGCCGGTGTCACCTCGATTATCGGCATTGTTCTGATAATCATCTTCTTCGTCACCTCGTCCGATTCCGGTTCGCTGGTCATCGACACCATCACCGCCGGAGGCAAGCTGGACGCACCGGTTGCTCAGCGCGTCTTCTGGTGTGCATTCGAAGGAATCGTCGCCATCACTCTGCTGGTCAGCGGCGGACTGGTGGCGCTGCAGACGGCTTCGCTCGTGACCGGATTCCCGTTCGCGCTGGTGCTGTTGGGGATGTGCTACAGCATCTGGAAGGGCCTGCGCGCCGCCCGCTGAGAAATGCGGGCAACGGATTGTAGAGGTGAGTGCCGCCCCTGCCCTGCCGGGCGGATCATTCGAAGAAGAAACTGCCGATCGTTATTGAAGACGAATTCTTTTTTTCTTTACACGCAGCCGGGGTATTCGCTGCCCTGCAGGAGGACATAGTTCGGCTGGGGCCGGCTGTCGTCGGTCCAGCGGGAGCGGGCCGACATGTAGTGGACGGCCAGGCCGCGCCGCGAGGTGGTGGAGCGGTTGGGCGTGGATCGATGCAGCAGCAGGCTGTGGTGAAAAGAACAACCGCCGGCCGGCATGAGCAGGGGCGTTTCCCGGCTGAGGTCCATGGCCTCGTCGGGCACCTGCTTGTCCCGCCGGTCGCGCACCACCCAGGGCTGACTGTGATCCAGAACGCCCTGCCGGTGGCTTCCCGGAATTACATGCATCGGTCCCTTCTCCATGGTTACGTCGTCCAGGGCCGTCCAGCAGGTCACCAGGTCCATGGGCTCGATGGCGAAGTAGGCCGAGTCCTGGTGGTAGGGCTTCTCGACGCCCCCGGGCGGTTTCATGAAGCACTGGCTGTTATAGAGCTTGATGTCGGGACCGAGGATGGACTCCACGATGGACAGTATCCGGGGGTGGCCGGCATGCGCCAGAAAAACCGGATCGTTATTCGCGGGGCGGTTCAGCTTGCGCACCGTTGCCAGCTCCACCCTCTCGGCGCCCGGCTCCAGCTCGATATCCTCCACCGGATATCCGGGAACGGCGCCTGAGATCAGATCCTCGGTCCGCTGCCTCACCTGCTGCACTTCTTCAGCCGAAAGCAGACCCTCCACCACCAGGTAGCCCTGCTCCCGATACTGCTCGGCATAGTTTCCATTTTCCTTGACCATGTCCTAGCCCTCTATCTCCGATTATCTACCCCTTGCTGCCGTAGTCGATCTCCACGCTCATCTGCGCCAGGACCAGGGGTACCGCCAGGCGCGGGTTGCGCTTTCTCAAAACCAGCTCCAACCGGTTGAATCCGCTCTTGAGGATGTCGGCCCGGAATGGCAGGTGGAGAAAGTCTCGACTGCCGAAAAGCGTCGGCTCCTGCCGAACCTCTTCCTTTTCTCTGGAAAGGACCACCCCGTTCAAACGGAACTGCAGGTCGTCGTCATCCATTTGCTGTTCCAGGCGCATGACCAGCCTGGCCTGGACCGACTTGCCCGCGGCGGTGGCCGCCGGCACGTCATCTCCAACGAAAAACCGGACCCGGGCGGGTCCTCCCACCTTTTCCTGCTGGATCTTCAGCGGAAGCTGGGCCTTGGGGTGGGACCGCCGCCACAGGGAGGCGACCTGCTCATCGATGAGGTAGCGCTTGTTGCGGTGCTTCAACAGGCCGGGGTCTCCGATCTCCACCAGTGACTTGCGCCAGAGCTTCGTGTCCCACAGGGGGGCGTACCAATTGAAGAGATAGATCCCATCCACGCCCTGTTTCCAGTAGTTCAAGGCCGTGGCCCGGGTCTGCTCGGCGGGATGATACAAGCCGATCTGGCCCAGCAGGGTGAGGTTGCGGCCGCGAAAGGCTTCCACGTACTCCTGCATGGACAAGTCGGATTCATGGCCGCGGGGCGTTCCCGCCGTCACCACGTCCAGCAGGTCCTCCTTGATCCAGGTGGGGACGTCAAATCCAAGCTTGAAGGCGAGGTTGAAGGTGAAGGGGACCCTGGCGGCCAACCGGAAGGGTTTGCCTCGACTTTTCGAGGTCCGGTCCACCAGGGCTCGCACCCGGCGAACCAGTTGGGTAATCAGATGGCGGTTGCGATAGGCTTCCTCGGGCTTGAAAAACGCCGGATGGCGCAGGAAATCCAGCTCGATGCCATCCAGATCGTAGTCCTGGATGATCTCTTCGATGACCTTGTACTTGTTTTGCCGTACCTGCTCATAGGCGAAATCGAATCCGGTGGCAAAACTGGGATGGACGGCGTCTCCCAGCAGCAGTTCCGGGTGAGCCTTCTTGTATTGACTGTAGAGATCGACGGCGTTCCAACCCTTGGGACTGTCGTGGGCGTCATTCATCCGCACGGTCACGAAGAACTGGATGCCGATCTGGCGGCAGCGATCGGCCATGGCCTGAAAGTAGTCCTCCCGCTCCTTGAGAACGCTCTCCAGACCCTTGATGAACCGAAGGCCCCCGGCACTCTGGAACCGCTTCACATTCTCGCCGTACATCTCGGCAGTCCTGGTCCTGAAGTAGAAGACGTCGGCTTCACCAACGCTCCAGAACAGGGCATCCACCTGGGTCCCGATAAAGCGGTCCACCCCTTTCTCCAGCAGCTCCTTGATTCCCGACACCCGTTGCATGGTGTGGCCGTCGTCGTTGTAGACGATGCGGTAGTTGCAGGGTGGGCGGTTAGCGCGGGAACGAGCGGCGCCCAGCACCGAGGGTCCGGCGGAAAGGGCCACTGCCGAATGGGAAAGAAACTTCCGTCGATTCATTCTCTACTCCAGGTCATTGATTGCTCGCCGGCACCGACTGCCCGGATGGCGCTGCTTCCAGGCCTGGGGCCCGAACGGCCCGAAACCGCGTCGGCACCACCTGAACCGCACGGTCAGCACCCCCGCCTGAGGCCGTCGTCCTCGATGGGCCGAAGGGGTGTGAAATCGCGCTGGTTCTGGAACCAGGGCCGATCGGTGCCGGTGCAGGCGTTGCTGACGGCATTGTAAATCAGATACATGATGGCCCGCCGCCAGGGAGAGACGTTGTTGGCCGATCCGTGGACGACGATGCTGTGGCAGAAGCAGACCGATCCCGCCGGACCGATCAGAGCCTCGATCCCGTTCTCCTCGGCCAGCCGGCGAAAGGTGGCCTCATCGATGTGGTAGAGGGAATATCCCTTGGCGTCCCGGTGAAGCTGAATCGAGTCCAGAAACCCGTCCCGATGAGAACCCGGCACCACCAGCAGGGGCGAGTTGACCGGGGTGCAATCGTCAATGAACACGGCCACCATCAGGCAGCGGGGTTCGGGCATGCCGTCCACCACGTGCCAGGCGCCGAAATCCTGATGCCAGTCCCAGGAGGCCCCTCCCGCCATTCCCGGCTTGGGGTTGATGCGGCTCTGATGCAGGTAGACCTCTTCCTTCAGCAACTGCTGTGCCGGACCCAGCAACCGCGGCAACTGTGACAGCCGCCGGAAGGGTTCGGAGTAGAGGTGGGCACCGAAGACCAGCCGGGCGGCCTGGGGGTTGTCCTTTTCGGGGACGACTTCCGGCCCCGGGCGGCTGAGGATATCGGGCATCTCCTGCTGCAGCGCGGCAGCCTCCCGGCTGTCCAGCAACCCCGGAAAGAAGAGGTAGCCGCGCCGGTTGAACTCCTCGAGCTGGCTCCGCGTCAGTTGCATGATTTCGGTTTGGGAGACCTGGCCTCCGGCCCCTGGGCCGCCTCGGAAACGCCCCCGGCGAAGGTCTGTTCCGCCACCAGAACGGGAGCTTTCCGGTCGATCGATTGATGGATTGCCAGCGCAACCGCCAGCGAACGGGCGCCGTCGGCTCCATCCACCAGCGGGGACTCCCGCCCCCGCACCACCCGGCAAAAGTGCTGCAGTTGCAGGACGAGCGGATCCGCCTGGGCCACCTTGCGAAGAGACTGGAGCAGGGGATGTTGCCAGCCGGCCCGGGACGGGTCCCCGTAGCGCCACAGCTCCAACTGGGGGAAAGCCAGGGCGCCCTCGGAGCCCATGAAATGATAGCAGTTTTGGCTGGCGTGAAAATAGTCGGGGTTCTCTCCGCTGGAGATTTCGTAGGACCAGGGCGATGGGGTGGCGTCGGAGGCGATGATGGAGCCCAGGGCTCCATTGGCAAAGGAAAGCGTGATGCTCAGGGTGTCCTCGACCTCGAGCCCGCGGGCCATGGACGCCGATTGGGCGTACACCTGGCGTATCTCGCCGCAGATGTAGCGCAGAAGGTCCAGTTCGTGAATGAGATTGATCAGGATGGGACCGCCCTGCTGACGCCGGCGGCGCCAATCCACCTGGAAATACTCCGCCGGCTTCAGCAGCGCCCACATCATCGAGGCTGCAATCAGCCTCCCCAACTCGCCGCCTTGAACCTGGGAGCGCGCTTCCCGAATCAACGGATTGTGACGCCGGTGGTGGCCCACCAGGACCCGGCAGCCGGCTGCAGCGGCCACCTCCACGATCCTCCGGGCGGCGGGCAGGGTGTCGGCAATGGGCTTCTCGATCAACAGGTCGACGCCCTTCCCGGCGCAGACCTCGGCCACGGCCAGGTGGGTTCCGTTGGGCGTGGCCACAATGGCCCCCTCGGGCTGCTGCTCCCCCAGCAACTCGGAAAGGTCCCGGTAGAAGGGAACCGCGAGTCGTTCGGCCACCCGCCGGCGAGTGGAATCCGCATCGCAGATCCCGACCAGGGAGCACCCCGCCTGCCCGCGGACCAGCCGAGCGTGTTTGCTGCCGATCAGTCCGGCTCCCACCACTGCCAACTTCACTGGTTTCATATTCGGTTGCTCAGACTTCGCGGTGATCCCGGGTGCTGTCCCATTTCGGCACGACCGGCCCGTTTCGGCTTCAGGCGGGATTCAGGAAGTCGTGCACCACCTCTCCGTACCCCTCGGTGTAGTCCTGCTCCACGTAAAAGGCGCCGTAGTACTCCCGCGGCGTGAAGTCGGCCAGGTTGTAAATGGGCGAGGGGTCGCACTGGATCACCCCGTCCCCGGCCCTGCAGATGTGCACGTCGACATCGGAGGTGACGTTGGCGCCGTCGATCAACTGAAGCACGTCGGCGCCGCGGCCGTCCACCCGGGGAATCGCCTTGAGGCGCCAGGAGGGCGTGAGGTTGGGCAGCTCGTCCACTTCGGCGCTCCGATGGAAGGTGGAACGAATGGCCAGCACCGAGGCCCCCGCCAGGCGCGTATCGGTATAAGCCACCCGTTCATCCATGCCGCAATCGAACTCCGCGAACACCTTGGGAGTGCCGTAGATCTCGCGTCCTGCCGGGATGCTGGACCGGGAATTCAGAAAGGCCACCGGGGCAAAATACCCGGTTTCTCCCTTGAAGGTGCACTTGACCGTCAACACGCTCTCGTCGAAGGCCCCGTAACTGGAAGCCCAGGGGATGGAGATTCCGATGGCCACGCAGTAGCCGTCCTCGGCCGGCTCCAGGCAGGCAGGGAGCACGCGGTCCACGGCGGCCGTATCTGCCCGGAAGAATACGAACTGAAAGCGCGCATTGCGGTAGCGCACCGGCGGAGGAGGATAGTAGGGAGAAAACGCCGGCATGCTGGTAATTTGATCCATGGGAATGGTCATGGCTGGCTCCTGGAGCAGGAAGTCGTTTCAGGGCATGATTTTGCCGGAACTTCGACGGCCGGATCTTATCCCATCCGCCGGAACCGGCGCAAACGCGGGTGAGGGCGAGCTTCAGATGAACAAGCGGGGAAAAAAGAGTTATCCACGAAGGGACACGAAGGGGTTGGAGGAGTCTCAAGAGGGATCCGCCAAGGGTCGGAAAGGGCGAGTCCCCTACTCTTCCTGGATGATTGCTGTCGCCGCCTACGCGGCTCGGGGGCTTTTGACACCCTGCTCCATGGGCTTACGCCCACGGCTACCTGCTGCCGCCGCCTTCGCGGCTCGACTCGAATCCCCGGGCTGGCGCCCGGGGAAGTTTTTCTGGAAATCCTGCCCCCCGGCAGTGTCGTAGTCTAAGGGAGAGCTGCGAAGCTGCAGTGGACGTTGGTCACTTGACACAACGCCTGTTACAGGCCTTCCTTATAGAGCAGCGAAGCTGCGGTCTCGTGTAGCCCCGGGCGGAAGCCCGGGGTCGTCTGAATCCAGCGCTAACGCAGCCGCGTAGGCGGCGATTTAGTAGCGCCCTCCCGGAACCCTCGGCGTTTCCAGAACGGCGCCCTCTTCGCAACGCTGACCTCGGCTTCCGGGACGCCGCGTTGGCCCCCCTCCGGATCGACCGCGGGCTTCGCCCTGGTCTCTCCGACTCCCCCTCAAGGGGGGAGTGATTCTTGAGGCTCGCACGGGACTTCTTGCCCGATTCCTTGGCGGGATGTAAGTCATGTTTGCGGTTTATTGTGTAAAGGATTTTCCCGCTTTGTAAAGCTTCTGCGACTCCCTTCAAGAGGGAGTGATTGGACCCTAGACCTAGCCTGAGGTTTCATGGGGCCAACCCCCTGGGATAGAATGCGGCCGGCAGGAACGACACCAGGCGGTTGACCATCCCACCGGAAGAGAGGCTCATGACATCCATTACCGAGGTGAAGGCCAGAGAGATTCTGGACTCGCGGGGAAACCCGACGGTAGAGGCCACGGTGGTCCTGGAAGGCGGAGCCACCGGATCCGCGGCGGTTCCTTCGGGGGCCTCCACCGGCGAGCACGAAGCCGTGGAGCTCCGAGACGGGGACCCCGGGCGCTACCTGGGCAAAGGCGTGCGGCAGGCGGTGGCCAACGTCAATCAAAGCATTGCCGGCGCGCTGCAGGGGCTGGATGCCTGCCGGCAGGTCGAAGTCGACCGCCAGATGCTGGAGTTGGACGGGACGCCCAACAAGGCGGATCTGGGCGCCAATGCCCTGCTGGCGGTGTCGCTGGCCGTGGCCCGGGCCGCTGCCCAGGCCTGCGGCGAGCCCCTCTACCGTTATCTGGGTGGCGTCAATGCCCGATTGCTGCCCGTACCCATGATGAACATCCTCAACGGCGGATCCCATGCCGACAACAACGTCGACTTCCAGGAATTCATGGTCATGCCCGTGGGCGCCTCCCGGTTCAGCGACAGTTTGCAGATGGGCGTCGAGGTCTTCCACCACCTGAAGCGGGTGCTTTCCAAGCGGGGATACGGCACGGCCGTCGGCGACGAGGGCGGCTTTGCCCCCAACCTCAAGAGCAACGAGGAAGCGATCGAAGTCATTCTGGAGGCGGCCGACCAGGCCGGCTTCAGCCCGGGCGAGGACCTGCTGATTGCCCTGGACCCGGCCTCCAGCGAGTTTTACGAAGAGGGGCGCTACTGCTTCAGGAAGTCGGACGGGTCCGAGAAGACCGCCGAACAGATGGTGGAATTCTGGGAGAACTGGGTGCGCCAGTATCCCATCGCCTCCATTGAGGACGGCCTGGCCGAGGACGACTGGGAGGGATGGGCCCTGCTCACTCGCAGATTGGGAGACAGAGTACAACTGGTGGGGGACGATCTCTTCGTCACCAACACCCGCCGCCTGGAGCAAGGCATCCGCAACCGGGTGGCCAACTCCATCCTGGTCAAGGTCAACCAGATCGGGACCCTGACCGAAACCATCGAAGCCGTGGAGCTGGCCAAGACCCACCACTATTCTGCCGTCATATCCCACCGCTCCGGAGAGACCGAAGACACCTTCATCGCCGACCTGGCGGTGGGATTGAACACCGGCCAGATCAAGACCGGCTCCGCCAGCCGCACCGACCGGGTCGCCAAGTACAATCAACTCCTGCGGATCGAGGAAGACCTGGGGGCGGAAGCCCTCTTCCGGGGGAAGTCCTTCCGGCAGGGTAGTTGATACCTGCAAAATATGTGTCCGATGCCTGCGGCAGAGGGTGCGCCATCAGACCTGCCGGTAGCCCTCAAGCGCTCGAACGACGCCGCCAAGGCTTCGCTGCCCGTACTGCTGATAGTTACTCACGGGACGCCGCGTTTGCCCCCCTCCGGATCGACTGCGGGCGGAGCCTTTTGGTAGTCACTCTCGGGGCGCCGAGCTTGCCCCCCTCCGGCTCGACTGCGGGCTCCGCCCTCTCGCCGACTCCCCCTCAAGGGGGGAGTGATACTTGAAGCCTGTAGAGGGCTTATTGCCTGATTGCTGGGCAGGATGTAAACCATGTTCCCGGTCTACCGCATAAACTCCGTCCCCTCTTCATAACACGGTATCACTCCCCCCTTGAGGGGGAGTCGCAGAAGCCGAGCCGGATGGCGAAGGCTGATGCGGAGGGGGGCCAACGCGGCGCCTCCGAACGGCAGCGCCGAATGGCGAAGGCTTGTGCGCCGTGGCGGTAACCGCCGGCGTGCGTCGGTTGCGGAGGGGGAGTCGCAGAAGCCGAGCCGAATGGCGAAGGCTGATGCGGTGGGGGGCGAACTTCTCCGAACCTCACTCCCGCTCTGCCCGCCGCCGTCCGATCACTCCCTCTCCTCGCAGCCGGTCCAGCTCCGTCTCGCTGAAGCCCCAGTCCTTCAAGGCATCCCGGGTGTGCTCGCCGGGCTTGGCCGGGGGGCGCTGGATCCGGCTGGGGGTGCGGCTGAATCGCGGCGCCGGGGCCGGCTGCACCACGCCCTCCACCTCCACGAAGGTCTGCCTCTCCCGGTTGTGGGGATGCTCCGGAGCTTCGCCCATGTCGAGGACCGGGGCGAAGCAGACGTCGCTTCCCTCCAGACGGCGGCGCCACTCTTCCCGGGTGCGGGTGCGAAAGATTTCGGCCAGGCGCTTCGACATCCGCGGCCACCGGGATCGATCCTCCAGCCTGTGCAGATCTTCTTCCTCGGCTCCGATCCGTCTCAGCAGTTCGGCCCAGAACTTGGGCTCCACCGGGCCGATGGCGATATGCTTCCCATCCTTGGTTTGGTAAGCCCGGTAGTTGGGGGCGCCGCCGTCCAGGGTATTTGCGGCTCTGCGATCGGTCCACTGCCCGGCTGCCCGCAGGCCGTAGACAAAAGTCATCTGGGAGGCCGCGCCGTCGACCATGGCCGCGTCGATCACCTGCCCTTTGCCCGACGTCCCGGCCGCCAGCATCCCGGCCACCAGGCCCAGGGCCAAGTAGACCCCGCCTCCACCGAAATCCCCTACCAGGTTGAGAGGCGGAACCGGTGGCCCCTCCCCGTCTCCGATCCCGTGCAGAGCCCCGGTCAAGGCAATGTAGTCGATGTCGTGGCCGGCGGCCCTCGCCAGGGGACCGTCCTGCCCCCATCCGGTCACCCGCCCGTAGACCAGCCGGGGATTGCGGGCCAGGCAGACCTCGGGTCCCAAGTCCAAACGCTCCATCACCCCGGGCCGGAATCCCTCGATCAGGGCGTGGCTGCGAGCGATGAGCTTGAGCGCCGCCTCCCGGCCCTCCCGATGTTTCAGGTCGATGGCCGCCGATCGCCTGCCCCGGCACAGCAGGTCGTAGCGGTGCTCCGTAAGTATCCCCAGGTGGGACTCCTCAATGCGGTCGATGCGCAGCACCTCGGCTCCCATGTCCGACAGCAGCATGGCCGCCATGGGCGCCGGTCCGATGCCCGCGAATTCCACGATCCTGTAGCCCGACAAGACTCCCATGAGCCTGCCCTCGTCTTTCTCCGGTCCCGGCAAATACCGGTTACGTGACCAGCACGTTGCCTATTGGGAACGGAGCACCGTGTTGTCGCCGCCTACGCGGCTCAACTCTAACGCCAAGCTTTCCATGGGCTTACGCCCACGGCTACCTGCTATCGCCGCATTCGCGGCTTTCTGGAATCCCCGGGCTGGCGCCCGCGAAATGATCATTGAGCATTCTGCAAAATGTGGAGTCGGGGATGATGTTGGGGTGGCAAAGGTAGTGATCTGCCGGCTCCGGACGGATCTGCACCTGGCGGGCCATGGATTTCCCCCGGGAGCGCGGGCGTCCCGCCCGCATTCTTGTAAAGGCGCTTCCCCGGCTCCAAAGGGCGGGTGAACCGGCCAACCCTGGGACGCGAATAGGGGACGTTGTTGAATTACTGGAATAACTACGATCAGACGCTCCTGAATTGCTCTGATTCAATAACGTCTCCTAAGCGCTCTTTGGCGTTATTCCGGTAATGCAACAACGTCCCCGGCGCTGCACGACGAATATTGCAAAAGGCTCGTAATGTTCTGCCTTTTTCAATATCGGCTGCGACCTGGTGAGAAATGCGAGTTCCCCACAAAAAGCACAAGAGTCACAAAACGATTTTTCTAATATCGTTCCGCTCTTTTCGTGTTTTTGTGCCTTTTGTGGAGCTTTCCATGGGCTTACGCCCACGGCTACCTGCTGCCGCCGCTTCGCGGCTTAGTGGAAGCCCGGGCTGGCGCCCGGGGATGTCCTTCTACTGGGGCAACGGCCGCCAGCGGATGGCCTGCATCCGGGCCGGGAGGTCCTTCCCTTTGCGCTCTCCCACGATGGTCAGGATCATGCCCGGTTTTCCGTCGGCCAACTCGGGTGGAAGAACACAACTGGCGGAGTACCCGGGTTTGCTCACATGGTCGTTGATGTACCACATGCCCTTCAGCGTCTGTCCCTCGGTTGGGAAACTGCGTTGCCGGCTTTCCTCGAAGGTGAATACTCCGCCGTCGGCGTTCTCCAGGGCGGTCAACACCTCCTCCCAGTTGGGAGCCGCCACGGTGTTCAGATAGTACAGTTCCTCTTCCCAGGTATTACCGCCGTCCCGGCTGACCTTGGCCCGCTCGCCTCCGTGCAGCGCCGGCAGTCGGTGAACGTACATCAGGACGATGCGGCCGTCGGGGAGCTGGACGGCCGACCCGTGCATCTCGTCCAGCAGGTGGGTCACCGCCCGGGGGTTCTTCCAGGTGATGCCGCCGTCGTCGGAGTCGGCCATCAGCAGGTTCTTTTCGTAGGAAGACAGGCGGTTGCGATGGTGATCGTAGTAGCTGGTGGCCCACTGCCACAGCCGCCAGGAGGACTCGTTTCTGTAAAACTTCTCCCACTCGCCCGGGGCTCGGGAGGGATTGTGGCGGGCCACCGCCAGCAGGCGCCCCGATTCGAGCTGAATGAGAGCGGGTTCTCCTCCCGGAACTATTGGGTAGCCCTCCGACCAGGTGTGGCCGCCGTCCTCGGACCGATAGGCGTAGACCGTGTGGGGGACTCCCGGGCGGGGATGGCCGATGGGCCAGACCAGAGTCCCGTCTTTCAGTTGGGTGACCGGGCCTCCCTGAGACCCGGTCACGGGGATGAATCCCAGGGCCGTCCATGTGCTCCCCTCGTCGTCGGAGCGGTACACCCTCAGTCCGCCCGGCTCCCGGGTAGCGTTGAGAAAGGCGCCGTCGGGAAGCACCGACAGCAACGTCTTGCTGGCGTGGATGATTTCCCAACTGCGCCCCCCGTCCCGGGTGACGGCCACCACCCCGGCCTTGAGCCCGGCATAGATGGCCCCCTGCCGGGTGACCGTCAGGTTGGCTTGAGGATCGGCAAAGAAATCCTCTTTGTCCCCCCAGGGAATCCACACCCTCTCCGCCGGAAGCTGGTGAACTCGCCCCCGGCGGGAATAGGTCACGGCCTGAAGATCCCGGTGCATGACCGGATGAACCACGAAGAGATAATCCTCCAGCCCGATGGGGGCGCCCGAGCGGGAGCGGACTCGTGCCTTGAATTCCCCCACCCGCTCAAAGCGGTAGCTCAGCTTCCGTTCCCCATACCCGGCCGGCACCGGCTCCTGCAGGCGCTTTTCCAGGACTCTCTTCCCTTCCAAGGTCTCGACATTCAGCCTGACTTCCCCGCTCCAGGTGGACCCGCTGCTGTTGTAGCTGGCCAGAACCAGTTCCAGGGGCTCGTCCACCAAATGGACCATGGGCGGCCTGCGGCGTCCCGCCAACACGGCTTCCACCGGATAGCGCGTCCCGAAGGCGGAAGCCCGCGGTCCCTCCTCGAGCTGAACGGCGTCCACCCAGGCCCTGCCCGGACCCTCACCGCCAACCACCAGGTCGACCACTCCCTGCGACACCAGGTGCTCCACCACGAAGGTGAACCGGTACCGTTTCCACTCCCCGGACACCTCCATGGCTTCACTCTGGGCATCGGGGCCGGAAAAGGCCAGATATTGACCGGCGGATGCCGCCGGGTCCGCTTCCCTCCAATCCAGCGGTCGGGTCCAGAAGCACAGCCTCACCCAGGCGTCTGGAACCTCGCTCCGCACATAAGCCGAGAGCGTGTAGACCTGGCCGCCCCGGACCGGCACCACCGGCGAGGTCAAATGTCCCGCGAAATCCTCTCCGGCCGGGTCCAGAGTAACCTGTGCCGCGTGGTCGCCCTCCACCGCCTCGGCAGCAACTCTTCGGGGCGGCCAGTTGCCGGGCTGCTGGTGGCTGGCGGCCAGGTTGATGGTGAGGGGATTGAGGATGTCTCCCCAGTTGCCGGGCTGGCGAGGTTCCTCGCCCAAGGGCAGCTCGAAGCTGGCGTTGGGCAGCAGGTTCCCTGCCTGAACGGGCCCTTGCCCCGAATCGGAGGCGCCGTCCGGGACCGAAATACGGCAGGCCAGCGAACCGGCCAGCAGGCCGCTCAGCCCCACCACTGCAATCATTGGTCGAATCCAGTGCATTCCGGATCTCCTCGTTCCGCCCGCTCCGCGGGCAACATTCAATTCAGCAGTCCCACGACCTGGACAACTCCAAACGGGGGCCGGCACAACGCACCCCTCCCCGGATCTATCCCTGGCCGGAAACCCTGTTCCCGGGCAGGAACCAACTGTAAAGCGCCGGCAGCAACAGCAGCGTCAGGATCGTCGAGCTGATCAGACCGCCAATGACCACTGTAGCCAGTGGGCGTTGCACCTCGGCCCCGATCGAGGTTGCCGTCGCCATGGGCAGGAACCCGACACTGGCAAGTACCGAAGTCATCAGAACCGGTCGCAGTCGGGTGACGGCGCCCTCAACCACCGCCTCGCGAATCGAACGCCCCTTTTCCAGCAGGGAGTTGTTGGTCGAAACCATCACCAGGCCGTCCAGCACGGCCACTCCGAATACCGCGATAAAACCGATCGAGGCCGAAACATTCAGGTTCATTCCCCGCATCCACAGCGCCGCGATCCCGCCGACGGAGGCGAACGGAACGATGAGCAACACCAGTAACGATTGCCTGGCCGATTGAAAGGTGAGGTACAACAGCACAAAAATCACCAGCAGGACCGCCGGCAGGACCAGCGACAGCCGCTGCATGGCCCGCTGCTGATTCTCGAACTGGCCACCCCAACTCATGTAGTAGCCTGCCGGCAGATCCACGGCCGCTTGAATGCGACCTTGAGCTTCGGCGACGAAGCCGCCCACGTCTCGCCCGCGGACATTGCACTGCACCACGATGCGGCGCTGGCTGTCTTCACGATGGACCACCTCGGGCCCGCTGGAGCGACGAATCTCGGCGACGCGGCCAAGCGAGACCTGCTCGCCTGCCGGCGCTGACAGGAGAATGCTTCCGAGCGCATCGCGGTCCCTGCGATAAGACTCAGGCAACCGCACGGCGATCTGAAAGCGGCGGCGGCCATCGATGACTTCCGTCACCGGCTTGCCGCCCACCGCCGCCTGCACCACGTCACGCACGTCGGACACATTGAGGCCGTAACGGGCCAGTTCCTCTCGGTCCACCACCACCTGCCACTCGGCCGCGCCGGAAAAGACCTGCTTCTGCACGTCGGCGGCGCCGCGCACCTGCCCCAGTACGCGCAGCACCTGGTCGGCCGAACGGTCAAGCGTTTGCTCGTGGGGACCGAAGATCTTGACCGCAACGTCCGCACGCACGCCGGAAATGGTCTCGTCCAGGCGCATCGCCATCGGCTGAGTGAAGTTGTAAACGACTCCGGGAATCGTCGACAGTTCCGCCGAGAAGGCTTGGGTCAATCC
This sequence comes from Candidatus Versatilivorator sp., assembly GCA_965207735.1. Classification (GTDB taxonomy): domain Bacteria; phylum Acidobacteriota; class Terriglobia; order Versatilivoradales; family Versatilivoraceae; genus Versatilivorator. Next base: position 1,585,888 of record OZ242296.1, read on the forward strand.
TTCCTTGGTGTCGGCCGTGCTCCATTGTTCACGCGGCTTCAGGTTCACGTACACATCGCTTTCGTAGATCCCCATGGCCTCGGTGGCCAGGTCGGGCCGCCCCAGCTTGCTGACCACCCCCGTCACTTCGGGAAACTCGAGCAACGTCCTTTCCACTTCGAGCCCGATGTCCACCGATTCCGACAGGGAGACGCTGGGAAGCCGAAGCACCTGAACCAGCACCGACCCCTCGTCGAGGCGCGGCATGAATTCAGTGCCGATGAAACGCAGCGAACCCAGGGCGGCGGCGACAAGCAGCGAACCCGCGGTGACCACAAGCACCCGGTGATCCAGCGCGCGGTCAACGATGCGCCCGTAGACCTGCCGCGCGCGGTCCATATAAGGCTCCCTGGACTTGCCGGCGGTGCGTCCCAGCAACAGCCGGGAAGCCGCCGGCACCGCCGCCAGGGCCAGCACCAGCGAGCCCAGCAACGCCGCGCACACGGTAACGGCCATGGGGCGATACATGCGCCCTTCCAGCCCCTGCAAGCTCAGGATGGGAACGTAAACGGCGATGATGATGCCGACGCCCATCAGGATGGGCCGGGACACCTGGTGCGCCGCGGAGCGCACCAGGCCCAGATTCGCGGCTCCGGCCAGTGGCAAGTAAGGGTCCGGACGCGCATTCAGGCGCCGCACGTAATTCTCGACCATGATCACCGAGCCATTGACGATCACGCCGAAGTCGACCGCTCCCAGGCTCATCAGGTTGGCGGTGACGCCAAACCACCGCATGATCAGGAACGCGGCCAGCATCGACAGCGGAATCACCGCCGCCACGATTAGCGAAGCGCGAAGGTTGCCCAGAAACAGGAACAGAATCGCCACCACCAGCGCCCCGCCCTGGAGCAGGTTGTAGCGCACCGTGCGTATGGTCCCGTCGATCACCACCGACTGGTCGTAGAAGGGAACGATCCTCACACCCTCGGGAAGCGAACGGCCAATCCCGCCGAGCGCCTGCTTGACGCGCTCGATGACCGTCTTGCTGTTCTGGCCCTTGAGCATGATCACCATGCCCGAGACCGTCTCCCCCTCGCCGTCGCGGGTGACCGCCCCTTGCCGCGGCATCTTCCCGACCTTGACCTCGGCCACATCACGCAGATAGACCGCGGTTCCCTGGTGGGCCGCCAGGACGATCGTCCTCAAGTCCCGCTCGCTCTCCACTCGGCCCAGGCCGCGCACGGTGTACTGCTCCGAGGCGTGCTCGACGAATCCCCCTCCGAAGTTATCGTTGTTATCCCGAACGCGCTCGAACACGTCACGCAGCGTCAGTCCGTGAACGTGCAGCCGGTAAGGATCCACTTCGATCTCGTACTGCCGGGTGTGGCCGCCCCAGGTGTTGATGCCGACCACGCCCGGCACGGCCTGCAGTTGGTAACTGATCTCCCAGTCGTGGAGCGTCTTCAGTTCCATGGCGCTGTAGCCTTCCCCTTCCAGCGTGTACTGATACACCTCGCCGAAGGGCGTCGCCAACGGCCCCAGGGCCGGCTCCAAGCCGGCCGGAATCCGGTCTCGCGCCTGGTTAAGCCGCTCGTTGACAAGTTGCCGCGCGAAGTAGTTGTCCACGCTGTCGGCAAAAACGATGGTGACCATGGAAAGGCCCAACTTGGAAATCGAGCGTACTTCCTCGGTATCGGGAAGGCCCATCATGGACGACTCTATGGGAAAGGTCACCAGCTGCTCGACCTCTACCGGCGCCATGCCCGAAGCTTCGGTGATGACCGTGACCTGGTTGTTGGTGAGGTCGGGAAAAGCGTCGATGGGAATTCGGTAAAGAGCGCTGAGGCCGGCCGCGACAAGCACCGCCAAACCCAACAGGACAACCCCGGGGTGATCGAGGTGGTAGTCGATGATGCGCCTGAGCATGTGGCTGATTCCGGCGGGCTCCGCGACCCGACCGCCGCGGTGGCTATTCTTCGATCATTTGAGCTTTCAGCAGCTCGGACTTGAGGTGAAAGGCGCCGGTGACCGCCAGCTTCTCACCCGCCTGCAGCCCGCTCACGATTTCGATACCGGACTTGGACCGTCGGCCGACCCGGATCCGGCGGGCTCGAAAGGAATGCTCTCCCTCCGACACGAACAGGACATCTCTCCCTTCCACGTTTTGCAGCGCCGCAAGCGGCGCCACCACCGCTTCCCTGCTGCCGCCGGCGCGTATGGTGAGGGTCGCCAACATCTCTGCCTTGAGCTGCCGTCCGGGATTTCTCAACTCGCAGCGTACCTCGACGGTTCGCGTCTCCGGCTCGAGCGCGTCACTGATGTAGCTGATGCGAGCCGGGAAAATCTTGCCCGGATAAGCCCGCACCGACACCTCCACATCCAGTCCCTTCCGCAGCGATGAGAGATGCTGTTCCGGGACCTGAGCGATGACCCACAGGCTCCGCAAGTCGCTGATGACGTATAGCGAATCCGACGGCGTTACCACGGCGCCCGGACTGACCATTCGCTGAATGACGGTGCCCGTGACCGGGGAACGCACCTCGATCAAGTGGGCCTCTTCATGGGCGCCCCGGCCCTCGACGGCGTGCTCATCGGCCGCGCCGGGCAGTCGCTCGGGGGGGAGCCCCAAGTAGCGAAGGTGGTTTTCGGCGCGCTCTATTCCGGCCTTGGCAACCTCTAGAAACATCTCGGCGCTGCGAAACTCGGCCTCGGCCTCCTGCACCTTCTGCAGGGAGCCGGCCTTCAACTCATGAAGGCGGGAAGCCCTCTGGTAAAATTTCTCAGCGAACCGAAGCTCCGTCTGCCGTCGTTCCAACTCGGCCCTGGCTTCCCAGTAGGAGGATTCAGCATCATGGATCTCGTGGCTGTGGAGGCGGGCCAGCACCTGTCCTTTTTGGACGTCGCTGCCCACCGACTCGCAACAGCCGACAACGATGCCCTCGGTAAACGAGCCCACGCGCGCGGTGGCGTTCTGGTTGACCGTGACTCGCCCCGACACCTCCAGGTCCTCTTCGACGCTTCTGATTTCGGCCTCTCCAAGTCTGATGTCGGCGATTCGCATCGCCTTCCGGTCGAGACGAATCAAGTCGGGGTCGGAAGCTGCCTGAGCCTCGACTTTCTCCGTTATGGATGCCGGTTGGGAGCAACCACCCAGCGCGATCATCAGAATCGCGGGCGCCGCCTCCTGGAGTACTCGCCGGATTGCAGGTTCCGGGGATCGCATCCTTGCTGGTGTCCACTGAAACACCGTTACTTGACCCTAGCGCCAAAACGCGCTGCTGCTGTTTGTGTCCCCTCCGAGGATAAAGGCGGAATCGATGTTCCCGTGACGGTCTCCAGATCCAACCAACTCAATCGGTGGTCGAACACCGCCTGCGAGTGGAACAGGGCGATCTCGTCCCGGGCGCGCTGGGCGTCAAGCACCTCCAGCAATTCGACCCCACCTTCCTGGTAAGCCGCATGTGCGATCCGATAAGTCTCCCGCGCGCGATCGAGCACACCGGTCTCCATCAAACGCAATAACTCCCGGCTTCGCCGTACCGCCAGCACCGCGGCGGCCACCTCCGCGCCGATGCGCGCTTCCACTGCCCGCAGGGCTGCCTCCCGACGGCGGACCTCGGCCAGTGCCTCCTCGATCTTACCCGAGTTCTTGTCTCGAACCGGCAATGAGATCGAAAACCCGCCCATGAGAGTGTTGAACCCGGCCGTACGCTTGTAGCCAAGAAAAGGTCTCACATCGGGCCGAGCCAGCGACCGTTGCAAGGCCAGCTCCGCACGGGCGTGCTCCAGACGAGCCCGACCGATCAGGATCTCCTGTCGTTGGATCAAGGCAGCCTCCAACACCCTCGAAGTGGCCTCGGGGGCGTCCGAGCCCCGGTTGACCGGCCGCCCCTTCGTCTGCCGCACTTCAAAGTCCGTGTTCAAGTCCGGGATCCCCATTGCCTCCAGCAAGGCAATCTTCCTGCGACTCACGTCCATCTCGGCACCGGAGATGACCAGTTCAGCCCGCCCGGCTTCGACTCGAACTTTGATCAGGTCCACCTCAGCCATGGAGCCCAGCCGTACCTGCACCTGGTGGTAGTCTTCCAGGCGTTTCAGGGTGTCACGGCTGCGCGCCAGCATTTCTACGTTGTTCACCGCGGCCAGGACTTCCCAGTAAGCCCTCTTGACCCTCTGCCGAATCCTCCAGGCGACCCGTTGGCCTGTGTGCTCGGCGATGCGTTCGTCGGCCTCGGCGAGCTGGACGCGCCGACTTCGCTTGCCCGCCGTTTCGACGGGAACGCCGACCCAGGCAAACACATCCAGGCTGCGTGAGGCCGAAAAACCCGGGGTGCCGTGGAAACGCCAGTTCTCCGTTTGAAAGGAAAACACCGGGTTTGGCTTCATCCCGGCCTGGCGTGTCGAGCCGGCTCGCGCTTCGATGGCCGCCTGGGCAGCCTCCAGGTCGCCGTGGCGCGAGAGCGCGATCTCAATGGCCTGGTCGAGGTCGAGAGTTTTGGGGAGCTGCTGACCCCGCAGGCTGAGTGTCAGACCTGCGCAGGCGAGAAGCGTGCTCGCTATAAGGTTCTTCAGATTCATCGCCGTTTCCGTTCTGTTTGCTGGCGTAGCCCGTTTGGCCCGTTATGTTTCGCCGAGGTCGACGGTGTGGGTGGTCAGCGTGAAGGCTACATTTGGGCTGCCAACGAGGAGAGATGGGGGACAGATGCCAATAGGTCAGTCTAGCATCGATCATCCCACCGGGCCAGAGTGGCCTGACCCGATGCCTGACGCGAGCGCGGACGCCAAATTTGCGAGGAATGAAATGGGGGCTACCGATAATCCACTTGCAGTTCCAGCTTCTCGAGGAACAGAGGGTCCGAGGCTTGAGGCGACCGGCCGGTCACCCGAACTCCCACCAGGTTGGTTCCCGTGGCGAACAGATCGGGATCCAATCCCGGAAACACCAGCCAACCGTCCTCCTCAACCGGTTCCTCCAGCAGCAGGTTGTTGATCCTCACCTCGATCCGTTTCCGGATGTCCTCCAGCGGTGAACTGTTGTAGAGGTGGTTGATACGCTTGAAGAGGGCGATCAAGGCTCTGGGGATCCGATTCGGCCCCGGTGGGTCGGGCTTTACCGAGGTGTTCATCTTCTCGATATGGAGTCCGGCCGCGGCGTCGTGGAGAATGAGCCGCAGACTGATGTCCCGAATGTTTCGAGATTCCTGCCCCAACGGATCGGCCACCCAGAGCTTCAAGAGGGTGTCGGCCTTCCCCTGGTCGTCCAACGCGGCCGGCAGTTGGGCCAACATGTTGGTATTGAGAAAGAAGCGAGGGGTCTCCCATCCGACTGTCCCGGGCGCACCGCTCCCTCCACCGCCGCGGCGCTGCACCACGAAGGTCTTGTCCTTGCGGCGGAGCCTCTCCGGATCGCCAATCTCCCGGTAGAGGCGCCGGTGCACCGGGGCCATCCTGAAATCGTGCAGCAGCGCGCCGATGCGGTCCGCGTCCTCCTTCATGGCATAGGTCCAGTTGAAGCAGTAGATCCCGTCCACCCCCTGCTGCCACCAGTTGGCGAACACCCCGCGCAGCACCTCGATGGGGGGCCAGTCGTAGCCGTCGGAGGTATGGTGCTCGTCCGATCCCCCCAGCAGCTTGATGGGGGTTCCGGCGGTAATGCGGCGATAGGCCGCCACGTCGCCCTCGAAGGAGCGGCAGCCCAGCACAATGATGTCGAGCAACTGCCGGCTGGTCCAGGTCTCGATATCGATGCCGTCGATGCGGCAGCCTTCGATGCTGGCCGGCAGCCGGGCTGCCAGCAGGATGGGGCGGCCCCGCTGCTTGGCCGCCTCCAGGGTCAGGCGCCGGACCTTGCTCATGAAGTCTGTCAGATGGTGGCGGTGTTTCCACTGCTGGCCCAGGGGAAGCGTAATCGGACCTCGGGCAAAATCGATCTCGATCCCGTCGAAATCGTAGTTTTCAACCACCTCGCGAAGAATGCTCAACTTGTAGTCGCGGATCTCCTGGTTGCGAAAATCCCAGAAAATCTTGCGGTCCGGAGCCCAGGGCCCGGCCAGCAACCACTCTGGGTGACGTTGCTTCATCGGAATCTCGCGGGTCACGACCAGATCGTTGTCCGAGCCGTTGACCCGGTAGGAGTAGAAGGCCTCCAGACCCCGCTCCTTGGTCGCCTCCAGGAAGATTCGCATGATGTCGACGCCCTCCTCCACCCACTTCCGGTAGCCCTCCTGGTCGTAGAGGGGCATCACCTTGCTGGGATAGGGAGACTGGTGGCCTTCGCCCCAGTTCCACCAGATGCTGTCGATCTGGCTCTCCGGGTCGTCGGCAAAGGTCAAGCTGAGCTTCACCAGGTCGCTAGGAGCGATGTCAGTGAAATTGAGGTCCCCGTGGATGGCGTCAAAATTGACCACTACCCGCCGGCGCCGCTCGATCTGGGCCAGGTGTTGGGGGGAGAGGACGAATCTTTCGCCCTCGACAACGGTGGCCTCTTCGCCTGCACATCCCGCCGCCACTGAAAAAAGCACCGCCAATACGACCGCGGCCACGGCACCTCCGGGTCTCACTCCGGTCTGTCTGTTCATGGGCATGGCTCCAAAAGGCGGCCGAATCACCCTCGAAAAACTCGCGGCGCCACTTGAATGGATTACTTACATCGATGGACAGGACATACGGGATTGCCTTCGCCAGTCCGGCATCCTGTAGTCCCGGGCATCATTTGAATGAGTGACCGACCTCGGACAACATAATGTGCAGGATTCAATCATGTGCAGGATTCAATCGCCGGCCGCTGGAGGGGCATGACCCTGCCGTTTGAAACCGTGTTTTTTCAAAAACTCGCGGGTGGAGACATGAATTCTGAGGATCTCCTCTCGGCTGAACCCCCCGTGCTTTCCCCCGGGAATGGTCACCAGCTGGTTGGGGACCCCGGACTCATCCAATGCCCGGTGCAGGCGAAGGGCGTGTTCGTAGGGGACCACGGTATCGGCATCGCCGTGGATGGTCAATACCGGCGGCAGTCCCGGCCGGACGTAGTTCAGGGGCGAAACCCGCTTCGCGATTTCATGCCGGTCGCCCTGGCTGCCCAGCCAGGTCACGGCGTAGGACTGCATGTTCTTGCCTTCCAGCAGGTCGTCGACATCGGTGATCCCGAACCAGTTCACGATGGCGGCCGCCTTGAGATTGTCCTCGCCCAGGCAGCGCCGGTCGAGGCTAGAGGAGGCGGGCAGCATCCCGGTGATCAGGGAGAGATGGCCGCCGGCCGACCTTCCGGTGAGCACGATCTTGTCGGTATCGAAGTTGTATCTGTCGGCGTTCTCGATGACCCAGCGCAAGGCGCAGCGGCAATCCTCGACGGCGCCCGGAGCCAGCGACACCCTGGCCAGGCGGTACCCCACGTTGACTACGGCCCAGCCCATTTCCAGGTAGGGCAGGAAATAGAGCGGGCGCACATTCTTGTTGCCTCCGACCCAACCGCCGCCGTGAATGTAGACCACCGTGGGCGTCGGCGAAGCGGCCTGCCTCGGGCGGTAGATATCCAGTTTGGCCTCCCAGTTGTTGGCCACGAGGTAGGTGACGTCGGCCGTGACGCTGTACGAACTGAACAGGGTGGCCGCCCAGGCTTCCCTGTCCGAGATCTTGTCCCCGCCCCGAGCCTGCGGAGCAATCGCCAACAGAATCACCAGCACCAACACGCTCTTTAACCGATTGGACTTAGACATCTCTCTTGCCTCCTCGGGGACCGCCGCTAGAATTCCTGCCGCCTCATCCACTTCCGCCGCCCTTCAGGACAACAGGTTCCAGATGCGGGCCGCATTCAGGCCCAGGATTTTCTCCACATCTTCCGGACTCAGAAAAGTCATTTCCTCCCGAACCAGGGCCAGCTCCTTGGCCAGGGTGGGCCGCTCATAGTGGGCCCGGGCGGCGCCGGGGTACCCCGTCCCCCACAGAAGCTGGTCGGCTCCGAACTCCTCGTAGACCCTCTTCACCCAGGAGTAGGCTTCCCGGAACGGATACTGGGCTTCGGAAACCGAGGTGAGTTCGGAGACCTTGACCCAGACGTTGGGGTACTTGGAGAAGGCCAGCAGTTTCTTGAACTCGGGAGTGGGATCTTCCACGGTCAGATCGATCTGGGAGAGATGATCGATACAGACCTTCACTTCCGGATGGCGGCGCACCATCTCTTCCAGTTTGGGAAGCTGTCGAGTGGAAATAAAGAAGTTGAAGACCGCACCCAGTTCGGCGGCCTTGTTCCAAAGCCTGTCCGTATCGAGGTGGTTGAGCCATCCGTCTCCCCCCTTGGCTCCGTCGAGGTAGTAGATAGGGCTGAAACGCATTCCCGAGAAGCCATGCTCCTTGACCCAATACTCGAGCCGGTCTGCCACGCCGGGATCGGTGGGGTCGATGAGCCCATGGGCCCGAAGGCGGTCCGGGTGTGCCTTGAGGCCGTCCGCCACGTAGGAGTTATCCCAGCCGTGGTAGATCACCTGCACCAGGATGCTGTGAGTCACGCCGTTGCGGTCCATGTCCTCGATGAGCATCTCGGTGGTGCCTTCGGCGGGAATGTCGGCGTATTCAAAGTCGGGAATGTAGGGGTGCGGAAAGGGATAGCGGACAGGATCGTTTGCCCAGACGTGCATGTGGGTGTCGACGACCGGGAGCCGCGCAGGAGCCGGCCCCTCCTCGGAACGGCATCCCGCAGCCAGCATCGCACCGGCCCAACCCAGCGCTGCCGCACAGCGCCCGGTGGATTCCAGAAACTCGCGCCTGTTGACCGGTTGCATCGGATCGCCGTTGCTCATTTCCCCTCCCGAGCCTGACCCGGTTGACAATCCCCGGCCGGCTTCACCCAGGCTACCGAACGACTCCGGCCGGCCCGTCCGCGGCCGCCTGCCGGCGCGGCAGATAGTCGACCCTGACCTCGAGTTTCTCCACCGTCATGGCCGGGTCGTCGGCCTTGCGCCCCTTCGCCAGTATGCCGATCAGGTTCTCTCCCACCGCGAACAGATCGGGGTCGGCCCGGTAGATCACCCACCCTTCCTTCGCCATGCCCTTGTCCAGAAGCGCCCCGTTTACCCGCACTTCCAGTCCGGCTTCGATTCCCCGCCTGGGGGGCGAGGTATACAACTGGGGGTTGTCCCAGAAAGGATTGATCGACGCCCTGTCGATGGTCTGTTCAGCCGGCAGCCCACGGGTCGCCGAGTCCGAAAGCAGCAACGCCAGGGCCAGATCCCCGATCTGTGCGGCGTGATCGGCGACGCGGTCCCCGACCCGCAGCTGAATCAGGGTGTCCACCTTCCCGGAATTGTCCAGCCGGGCCGGCAACTGGGCCAGCATGTTGGTGTTCTGGTATGCGGAACGGGGCGTACGCCACTCGTGCACGTCGGGCCCCCCGGAGCCGCCCCCGCCTCTGCGTTGCACCACGAAGGTCTTGTCCAGGTATCGAAGAGTTTCGGGGCTGCCCAGTTCCTTGTAGGCCTGCTGGTTGACCTGGACCCGATCGGAATCGTCGAAGTAGGCCTGGTGGACGAACATCCCGGTCCTTTCCCTGACTTCCGGCGAGGCGACGGCCCAGTTGAAGGCCTGCAGGCCGTCGATGCCCTGCTGCCACCAGTTGGCCGCCACACCCCGCTGGACCTCGATGGGCGGCCAGGAGTAGCCGTCGGTGCAGTGATGATCGTCCAGAGTGGCGTAGACCTTGATCGGCTTGTTCCCTATCAGGTGACGGAAACGCTCGATCTCGAGCTCATAGGACCGCACTCCCAGTACCAGGATATCCACCAGGTTGTCTCGAACCCAAGTCTCCACGTCCAGGCCGTCGAATTGGCAGCCGACCAGGGTGTCGGGGATCCGGGTCGCCACCAGGAAGGGGCGCCCGCGCCGCTTCTCCACCTTCAGGGTAACGGCTCTCAGATCGCGGAGGAACTGGCTCACTGCCCGCCGGTTGGCCCACATCCGGCCGGCAGGCAGGTTGTTGGGTCCGCGGGCGAAATCCACCTCCAGTCCGTCGAAGTCATAGTCCTCGGCCAATTCCCGCAGGACGCTCAGCTTTCGAGCCCGCACCTCCGGAATGGCGAAATTCCACTTGGCGTTACCCCACTCGTCCTTCACCACCCAGTCGGGGTGAGCCTCGGCAAACTCCTTGCCGAACTCGGTGTGGCTGGTGCCGTCGCTGATCCGGTAGGAATAGAAACTCTCGATCCCCCGCTTCTTGGTTTCCTCCAGGTACACCTTGGCGATGTTGATCCCTTCCTTCTCCCACCGATAGATGGTCTCCACGTTGCCGCCCATGTAGTAGCCCTGGGCCAGGGCGCTGTCCCGGGCGGTCATGGGCCGGGCCTTCATGGGAAACAACTGGTCCAGGCACCACCACTGCCCGTCAATCTGGCTGCCAGGCTCATCGGTGAATCCCAGTTCGTAGGTCATCAGATTGTCGATGCTGACCTGTCGCTGAATGGCCGCCAGCAGGCCGTCGGCCGGATGGTTGACCACGATTCTCCGCTTGGCCTTGACCGCGGCAATGTGCTCGGGAGACAGCTTGAACTCCCGGTCGGCCGCTCTGTGGCTCTGGGAGGAAACCAGAGCCAGTCCGGCAAGCAGCCCGGCCGCGGTCAGCGCACCCAGGACCCGGTGGCCCTTGGCTGCCGGGCGGCGCTGGTCTCCGACAGCATGAGTCCGTTTCTTGATCATGGCAATAAACCTCCCATCCCTCTACAAGTCACAAATAACTCCTACCCCTTTCGAGGATCTGTCCCAACCCCTCTTGCGCTCCTACAAGATCGTTACGCATCAACGATCCAAGAGCCGCGTCCCGGCCGTGAGGGACCGCATGCCGAATAACGCGACCTAAGCGCGATGCCCTACTTCCGTCGCGAGTCCCGATACAGCTGAATATAGTCTTCGACCGGGGTTGCGGCGATGGTTTCGCCGATGACCTCCAGGGGCAGGTCCTCCAGCCTTTTGAAGCGCACGCAGGACTTGCCCATATCCAGTTTTTTGCCGCTGGCCCTGAACTTTTCTTCAAACCCTGCTCTGGTTCCCTGGTGGCTGTAGACGCACATCAGGTAGAGCCCCATATGGTGCTTCTGCGAAGCCAGACCGGCAAACATCAGCGGCTGCTTGTTGTAGGTGTCGGGACAGCGCGCCAGCGGAACTTCGTAGCAGATCATGCCCCAGTTCATGGTCTCGACGTAGCCCGGCGGCAGATGGTCCAGTATCACCCGTCGCACGGCCCTCAGGGCGTCGGCACGCTCCTCGGAAAGCTCCTGCAGGTACTCTTCAACGGTGGCGGCGCTGCTTCTTGCCATGAATGCACCCTCTCAGGACCAACATTCCCCTGTAGCGGCAACTCCGCACCCTACACCCGGGCAAGCTATCAAGCCAGCTTCCTCCAGGCCTCCCAGACCAGCAATCCCCAACCCAGCAGAAAGCACAGGCCCCCCAGGGGGGTGACAGCTCCCAGGCTTCGAACTCCGGTGAGGCTTAGCGCGTAAAGACTTCCGGAAAAGAGAAGGATTCCTGCCAACCAGAGCCAGCCGGCCCACTGAAAGACGGCGCCGCCCCACCGGTCCATGGCCAGGGCCAGCGCCACCAACCCCAGCCCATGGAGGATCTGGTAGCGGACTCCGGTCTCAAAGACCGCCAGCAGATCGGCGGAAAGGCGCTGCTTGAGGCCGTGGGCGCCAAACGCGCCGGCGGCAACCGCCAGACCCACCATCAGGCAGCCCATCCCAAACCAGAATCTTGCCATTGCGGAATCTCCTCGAAAACGCTCGTCGTCCCGCGGAAACCGGCTGCCCGGCGCGCCCTCCGGGGCGCCTCCCGCGTTTTTCCCCGCCCCTGGGAATCCCTCTTCAGCGGAACGGCCTTCTCTTATTCCGCGCCCCCGCCGCCGGACGGCCAGAGGCGCCGCAACTCCGAAAGGGGCATCTTCTCCAGCCAGCTCTTGGACCGGCGCTTCAGGTAGACCCGGGTGCCATCCCCGGCAGGCTCCATCCAGAAAGCCTCCCACCGCTCAGCGCCCAGTTCGTTGAGCCGTGCCTGGCTGGATTGGGGACCTTCGTGCGGCAGGTCCACAATCTTGTATTCCCAGTCGCCGATCCGGTGCAGATCCTGGCGGGCCCACTCCAGGGCATCCTTGGGGACCTGCTGTCCCGACTCCCGGGCCTGCTGGTAAAGTTCCTGGACCCGCTGCTTCAGGGCCGCCACCCGGTCATCGGGCGAGGCCGGGAGGTCCGGGTCCGAGGCGCAGCCTGCCAGGGGCGCCGCCAGCAACAGGAGCAGGAATCCGGATCTGATCATGGGACCTCTATTGTCTCCATCCCGACCCAAAAGTCCAACCCTGATCCGCGAGAGCAGCTTGTCGGAAACAAAAGAAAAAAGACATAAAGAGTTATCCACGAAGGGACACGAAGAACGACGAAGGGGCACTAAGGCGCTGAGGTTAACCGAGACGGGGTACCAAGGTCGCGACGGGATGGTCGATTTCTGGTTGTTTCACTCTCGAATGATCCGCCCGGCAGGGCGGGGGCAGGGCTCGCGGGCAAACGGGAGTTTCCCAGAGGGCGCCGGTCGGCTTTCAGAGAAGTCGCCCCCCGGATACGCTGCACCGCACCATTGGGACGACCCACCCGGGAGCGCGGGAGTCCCGCCCGCACACGACTTGGCACCATTGTAACGATCCCCACAATGGCCGGTTTGGTGCACTGTGAGATGAAGTGGCCCTGAATCGCAGGCTGTTTGCACGAACAAGGTTGCGGGCGGGACGCCCGCGCTCCCGGGGGGAATTCTCCCCTGACGTCGTCGCAGTAAAGGAGGTCCATCGGTCTTTGTGTTAATTCGTCTTCATTCGTGGTTCATCTTCATTAGGGGCGCCTCCCGGCGCTGATCCGAAAGCGATGGAAAGAGGCCGGCGGCTGTACTAAGATCACGGCATGGCTCTACGGATTCTCGGTCTGTGGCTGCTTCTGGGACAGCTGGCTGTCGCGGCGGTGGTCGGCGTGGAAGTTCGGGGCCGGTCAGAGGTCCTGCACGGCCGCGGCTTCGGCGCGGCGGGCACCTACGAGAAGATCCATGGAAGGGTCTTCTTCGAAGTCGACCCCCGGCTGGAACAGAACCGAATCATCTGCGACATCGACCTGGCGCCTCGCAACCGGCGAGGCAAAGTGGAGTTCTCCTCCGATTTTTATCTCATCCGACCCACCCTTCCCGGCAAGGGCAACGGGACCGTCCTCTACGAGGTCTGCAATCGAGGCCGCAAGGGGATGCTGGGCATGTTCAGCCGGGCGACTTCATCCCGGGAACTGACCACCCCGACGGAGTTTGGAGACGCGCTGCTGCTGGACCACGGCTTCAGCCTGGCCTGGCTGGGCTGGCAGTTCGACGTGCCCCGGGTTTCCAATCGTCTGAGGCTGTACGCTCCGGTGGCCAGGCAGGGCTCTACACCCATCCGAGGGCTGGTTCGTGCCGAATTCGTTCCCGAAACCAGGGTCCGAAGCTTCCCCCTGGCCGACCGGAACATGGAGCCCGCCTATCCCGCCATCGACCCGGATGACCCCGACCTGAAGCTGACCGTCAGAGACCTGACCGACGGTCCCAGAAAGATCGTCCCGCGCAAGCACTGGCGGCTGGCCCGGGAGGAAAACGGAAAACTGGTCGCCAGCAGCGGGCAGGTCTTCATGGCCTCGGGATTCGAAGCGGGGCGAATCTACGAGCTGGTCTATGCGGCCGAGAATCCGACACTGGTGGGACTGGGCCCGGCGGCCACCCGCGACTTCATCGCATTCCTGAAGTATGGCGGAGCCTTCAAGGAGGGCGGGGCGGCGCCGGGGTTGGGGTCCAGTGTTCGGAGAGCCATCGGCTTCGGGACGTCCCAGAGCGGGCGCTTCCTTCGAACCTTTCTCTATTACGGGTTCAATCAGGACGAGGGGGGCCGCCGGGTCTTCGACGGAGTCCTGTCCCACGTGGCCGGCGCCAGCCGGGGCAGCTTCAACCACCGGTTCGCCCAGCCCTCCCGGGACGCCCACTCCTTCATGAACACCTTTTATCCCACCGTCATCTATCCCTTTGCCGACCTTCCGCAGCCGGACCGTGAAAGAGGCCTCAAAGAGGGGGTGCTCGACCGCAGCCGCCGGCAGGAGTCGACGCCAAAGATCTTCTACACCAACGCCTCTTACGAGTACTACGGGAGGGCCGCTTCCCTGATTCATACCAGTCTGGACGGCTCCCGGGATGTGCCGCTGGCCCCGAACACCCGGGTCTACGTCTTCGCCGGCACCCAGCACGGCCCCGCCTCCTTTCCGCCGCGAAGACGGAGCACCGCCAACCTGCCCAACCCGAACGACTTTCGCTGGCCCATGCGGGCCTTGCTGCTGGCCCTGCAGGCCTGGTTGGCCGAGGACAGGCAACCGCCTCCTTCACAGTATCCCCGCATTTCCCAGGGAGAGCTGGTGCCCCTGGACCGGATGAGCTTCCCCGGGATTCCCGGCGTCCGTCTTCCCGTAAGGATGATGCAGCCCTACCGCCTCGATTACGGCTCCGATTTCCGAACCAGGGGAATTGTAACCCTGCAGCCCCCCCGGGTGGGAGGAGCCTTCAGACCGCTGGTTCTTCAGGTGGATCGGGACGGCAACGAGCTCGCCGGCATCCGCCTTCCCGTCATCCGGGCGCCCCTGGCCACCTATACCGGGTGGAACCTCCGGCATCCCGACATCGGCTCCCCGGCAGAGCTCTACAGCATGGTGGGGTCCTTCATTCCCTTCCCCGGGACCCGACGGGAACGCCTGCGGGCGGGAGACCCGCGTCTCTCCATCGCCGAGCGCTATTCGAGCCGGGAAGCCTACCTGCGGCGGATTCGAACCGAGGCCCGGCGCCTGGCTAGGCAGGGCTTTCTCATCGGCAGCGATATCCCGTACGTCGTCCGACAGGCAGGCGAACTGTGGGACTATCTGAGGAGTAGGCGCCAGCCTGAAACGGATTGAGGGGTAGTCCACGAACGATATCCACGAAGAGGCAGGAAGAACCACTAATGGACACGAATAGACCCCAATAAACTGATGAGATGAACAACAACACTCCAATTCGATTCGACGCCAACAAGTTCGAGCTCGTTCACCAGGTCGGCGGCATTCGGACGGCCACCTTCGACTGGCCCGATGCCGGCGGCGCCCCCGGGTGCCGGGTGGCGATGGTGGACACGGGCTCGGGACTGCGTTTCACCGTGGCGCTGGACCGCGGCGGCGACATCGTGGAGGCTTTTCATCAGAGTCACAGCCTGGCCTACCTGACCCCCAACGGCTACCGCCCGCCGCGGCAACCACTCCACCGCGACGAGGACTGGCTGGCCGCCTGGCCGGGGGGACTTCTGACTTCCTGCGGTCCTCGCTACATCGGACCCGGGCGGGAGGAAGACGGCCTCAAGCTGGCCTTGCACGGCCAACACTCCAACACCCCAGTGGCGCTGCTCGAACTGAAGAACCCCGACCCCGGCCGGGGAGACCTCGACATGCGCTTGGGCCTGACGATTCGAGACACCCAGATGTATGGGCCGGTGGTTGAAGTCCGCCGGCAGATCGCCTGCCGGCTGGGTGAGCCCGTGATCCGGCTGCGGGACGAAGTGGCCAACCTCGGAAACTCCACCGTGGCCCACAACTGGCTTTACCACGTCAACCTGGGGTATCCCCTGCTGGATTCCGGGTCGCAACTGGTTTACGGCGGCAGTGTCAACGGAGGTTGGCAGATGAACGCCGACATGTCCATGGCCGACCTCTCCCGATCGGACAGCGACCTCCAAGGCTACCTGACGGTGCCCGAACCGCTCCCGGAACATGCCGCCTGCGGCTCCCGGGGCTTGCTCCTGGACATCGCCGGCGACGCCCAGGGTCTTGGCCACTGCGGAGTCGTCAACCGGAGGCTCGACCTGGCCGTTGAGCTCTGCTATCCGGTCCGGCAACTGCCCCGGTTGGCCAACTGACAGCACTACGCCCCCGGCGGTTCCTACGTCTCCGCCCTGGAACCCTTCAGCGGCTCCCTTTGGGGCAAGGACCAGGACAGCCATCCCCTGGCCTCCCAGTGGCTGGAGCCGGGTCAGAGCCGCCTTTACGAAGTCGAGATCCGGGTGCATGCCGGCTCCACCGCCATCGAGGGCTTTCTGGAGAATAGACAACCGCTGGGTTGGGATTTATAGCCGTCATTCCGGCGGCCATGGCGCCATGAGAATCCAGGGTCTATTGCTTGTTTCCATCCTGGCGGTGACCGCAGGCACTGCGGTTGCCGCACCCGACTGGGTCCGCATCGAATCTCCGCACTTTGAGCTTTTTACCAATGCCGGAGAGAGAAGCGGCCGCCGAACCATTCTCTATTTCGAGCAGGTCAGAGACTTTTTCCTCAAGACAGGCAACGTGGGCAAAGTACCTTCTTCCCCTGTCCGCATCATCCGCTTTCGTTCCCCCAAAGAATTCAAGCCCTACCGGCCCTTCGAAGCAGCCGCAGCTTTCTATATGTCCAGCCCAAAGCGGGACCTGATTGTGATGGGCACGCCGGGCCGCCAGACCAAGAACGCAGCCGTTCACGAGTACGTTCACCTGTTGGTGAAACACTCCGGAGCAGAATTGCCCGTTTGGTTGAACGAGGGTCTGGCCGAGCTCTATTCCACCTTTGAACCTCAAGGAAAGCAGGTGGCGTTTGGCAAGGCCGCTCGCGTCCTCGGGGACAGGCAGTGGCTCCCGTTCCGGGAATTGATATCGGCAGATTACAAATCTCCTCATTTTGACGAGAGCGACCGCACCAAGGTCTTCTACGCTCAGAGTTGGGCACTCACCCACATGCTCTGCCTCTCGAATCCCTATAGCCAACGATTTTCCGACTTTCTGAAAGGGGTCGACGGCGGGACGGGAGAAGAGGCTTTTCGATGGGTATACGGCAAGACTCTCGATGAGGTCGAGAGCGATTTCAAGCGGTATGTGGTTCAAAAGCGCCTCCCCACTACGGTCTACGAGATTCGCTTGAACCGGTCTGTCGAAAAGCCAAGGGTCCAGCCGGCCACCGAGACGGAAGTCAGTCTGGTCAAGGCCGGCCTGCTGGTTGGGCTGAAGAAGCGGGAGCAGGCCCTGGAAATCTACCGGGACCTGGCCCGGCGGCACCCCGGGGAATGGCGGATTCCGGAAGCGCTCGGCTATCTCGCCGACCATTCGGGAGATGAGGAGTCGGCTCGCCGGCATTTCGCCAGGGCTGTCGAACTGGAGGCAGCCAATCCGCAGATGTATTACGACTTCGCGCGGCTGCTGCAGGACGCAGATGCCGAACCAGAACGTATCAAGACGGTGTTGCGCCAGGCGATCGCTCTAAAACCGGACTTTGACAATGCCCACCGATTGTTGGGCTCTATTCTGCTGCTGGAGGGGAAAGCCGGAATGGCCCTGGCCCAGTTGATCCGGGTCGAGCAGATAAGCCGTGAGGAAGCCGTTCTCCACTACCAGACAGTGGCCCAACTCTACCACCGGTTGGGCAGGCTTGAAGCCGCCCGCCAGGCGGCCGCCCTCTGCCGCAAGTACGCACGATCCTCAGAGGAAATGGATTTGGCGGAAGAGTTGCTGGAATGGCTCGGTGTCGGGAGCGAGGATGTTCCGGAGGAAGCACCTCCGTCGTTTGCGGATGCCGGCTCACCCGGGACACCAGCCTCCGCCCCGCACCGGGAGGAATCCGACCGTCCGTTGAATTCCCCGGCCGGTGCAACCGGCACCCACATGGCACCGAGCCGGGTGGAAGTGCAGGGATTGTTCTCCAGGCTGGATTGCCTGGGAGAACGGGCCCGACTCCATCTCCGGGTTGAGGGAAAGTCGGTAGCGCTGGCGATTCTGGACGCGGCTTCCGTGAGAGTTTCGGGTCCGGAGGGCGGCCTGGTGGAGCTGAGCTGCGGCAAGCAGCAGCCCAGGCCGGTGACGGTTGAGTATGAGCCCGCCGAGGATGCCGACTTCGGGGCGGCGGGCATCGTCAAGATCATTCAGTTCCGGTAGAGTTTTGTCGTGAGGGCTTGTCTGAAACAACCGACAAACGACAAAAGAAAAAAGACTTATCCACGAAGGGGCACGAAGAACGACGAAGGGGCACTAAGGCGCTGAGGTTAACCGCGACGGGGTACCAAGGTCGCGAAGGGTTGATCGATTTCTGATTGTTTCACTCTATGTATGATCCGCACACCAGGGCGGGGGCGGGGCTTACATGAGCCAACGGAGAATTTTTGGATCGGTAGCGAAAGGACGGTACCAGTGAAGATATATGGGAACGGAATAAGCGTTGAACGGCGGGCGTTTCTGCGGCGAACGCTGCAGGCAGCGGCCGCAACCCAGTTGGGCTGGGCCGCGGCCTGCGGGGGGCCGCAGACCGGTGGTTCAGGGGACGGGGTCTTATCCGAAGGAGACGGGAAACCGGGGTTCCGGTCCACCGAATGGCTGGGGGGCGTCACCCTTTCTCCCCAGCAGATGCGTGCCATGCAAGCCGGACCCTACATTCTCCATGCTCGCGCCGGGGACTTGAACCGGGTTCCGGTTGAAAAAGCCCTTCTGCCGCACGACCCCCGGGGACACGTACAGACAGTGGAGCTGGCCATGGCCCCTGACGGAACCATCTATGTCAACCAGAATACTCTGATGTGCCGGTCTCGGGATGGCGGGCGAAGCTGGGATGTCAGCCCGCGTCCGGAAAACATGGTCGGCACTTTTCAAATTCTGAGCGACGGGACCTTCGTTTCCCCCCAAAGCGTGGGAGAAAAAGACCCGTCCGGGATCCTGGTCTGGAGTTCAGCCGATCAGGGCCGGACCTGGAGTCAACTTTCGGAGATCGGAAACCCGGCCAAGTGCGACCGTCGCATTCCCGGAACGATTAACCGGCTTCCTGACGACACCCTGGTCCTGCCCGTTGAATCCCGGGCCCACATGATCGATCCGGCCTATGTCCACTGCTCCTCCGACGGGGGCCGCACCTGGAGCGGACCCACGGGATTCAACACCGAGATCGGTTTCCTGGGAGGCCACTGCTACGAGACCATGATCGCGCCCATGGCCTCGGGCAAGCTGGTTGCCGTCATCCGCTATCACGGGGCCGTGGTGCCGCAGTGGCCTCTGGTCGACCCGGGCAGGCGCGCCTACTACAAGACGGTCTTCCTGGCGGATTCCGACGACGGCGGCAAGACCTGGAACCGCTTCCGGCCGCTGACCAACTACCACGGGCAGTGCCATGGCTACGGAGTCGGTCTCTCCGACGGAACCTTCGTGGTGGCCTACGACCACCGTTATCCGCGCGACCTGTCCAGCGGACGGGCCATGATCAGCCGCGACGAGGGGGAAACCTGGGAGGACGAGGTCTACTACCTTTACTACGGCGACGGCAGCAGCGGTTTCAGCCAAAGCCTGGCGCTGGACGACGGCATGATTCTCACCGTCGGGGGGATCACCCACGAACTCGAATCCAGAAGACGCTGGGCAGGGGCCACCGGCAAGTCGGAACTGTGGGCCATCCGCTGGAAACCGGTCCCGGCTTGAAAAGAGTTATCCACGAAGAGACACGAAGAACGACGAAAGGCCACTTAGCCCGAAGTTCCTCCCATTTTACACCCAAAAAATCGCCTTAAGCCATTTGTTTTCTTGGGGAAGAGGATTGAGGCGTGTGGAGTGTTGTTCCCATGTATATGATTAGCATTTATCTTGACATGATAGTTGTATGTGATATCGTAGTCCCATGTACGTCGAAACCGTCCCCAACCGCAACTCTCCCCCTGCCATCCTCCTGCGCGAAGGCCGCCGTGAGGGTAAAAAGGTCCATAAACGCACCCTGGCCAATCTCTCCCATTGGCCCAAGGACAAGATCGAGCGCCTCCGGCGCGTGCTCAAGAACGAACCCCTGGTCCATCCCGACCAACTCTTCGCCATCGAACGCTCCCTGCCTCATGGCCACGTCGAGTTGCTGCTGGAAGTGGTGCGGCAGCTGAAGCTGCCGGCGCTGATCGATTCCCGACCCTCTCCCCAACGGGACCGGGTCTTGGCCATGATCCTGCAGCGTCTGCTCTATCCGGCCTCCAAGCTGGCCACCACCCGTCTTTGGCACACCACCACGTTGGGTGAGGAACTGTCCCTTGAGGACACCGACGAGGACGATCTCTATGAGGCCATGGACTGGTTGCTGGAGCGTCAGGACCGGATTGAGCGCAAGCTGGCCAAGCGGCACCTGGCGGAAGGGGATGCGGTGCTCTATGACGTCAGCAGCAGTTACTACGAAGGCCAGACCTGCTCGCTGATGCAGTTCGGCCACAACCGGGACGGCAGGCGGGACCGGCCCATGGTGGTCTACGGGGTGCTGGCCGACCAGATGGGGCGGCCGCTGTCGGTGCAGGCCTATGCCGGCAACACGGGGGATCCGACCACGGTGGGGGATCAGGTGGAGAAGGTGCGGGGTCGGTTTGGTCTGGAGCGGGTGGTGCTGGTGGGGGACCGCGGGCTGCTGACCGAGACGCAGATCAGCCATCTGAAGCGTCATCCGGGAGTGGGGTGGGTCTCAGCCCTGCGCCACCACCAGATACGCCGTCTGGTGGAGAGCGAGGCGGTTCAGCTCTCCCTGTTCGACGAGCGTCATCTGGCCGAAGTCCGCAGCCCGGACTATCCGGGCGAGAGGCTCATCGTCTGCCACAACCCGCTGCTGGCCGAGCATCGGCGGCGGAAGCGGGAGGCTTTGCTGACAGCCACCGAGGAGGCGCTGGCCGGAATCGCCCGCCAGGTGGCCAGACGGACCCGCACGCCCTTGTCGGCGACCGAGATCGCCGAGAAAGTCGGCCGGGTCAAGAACCGCTTCCAGGTGGCCAAACACTTCCGGACCCAGATCGCAGACGGGTCCTTCCACTATGAACGGCGCACCGACGCCATCATCCGGGAGGCGCAACTGGACGGGTTCTACATGCTGAGGACCAGCGAGCCAGCCGATCGCCTGCCAACAGCCGCGGTGGTGCGCCGCTACAAGGACCTGACGCGGGTGGAGCGGGCCTTCCGCTCCCTCAAGACCGTCGACCTGCACATCCGCCCCATCCGTCATCGGGTGGAGAGCCGGGTGCGGGCTCATCTGTTCCTGTGCCTGCTGGCCTATTACGTTCAGTGGCATCTGCGGCTGGCCCTGGCTCCGTTGCTGTTCGATGACGAGGAGTTGGAAGCGGAACGGGCACGGCGAGACCCGGTGCTGGCGGCCCAGCCGTCGGACTCCGCCAAACGGAAGAAGAGCAAACGCCTCACCGAGGACGGCTTGCCGCTGCAGAGCCTGGAGACGTTGATGGCGCAGATGGCGACGCGGGCCCGCCACCAGTGCCGATTGCCCTCCGAACCCGATGGTCCGCGAGTCCAGCGATTGACCGAGCCGACCCCGCTACAGCAAAGGGCCTTCGAGCTCATCAGGATGTTCCCAGGCAAGACAACCTGAGATTCCTGATTGATGATTGAAGATAAAGGAGTTATCTTGTCGGTGGGTCAGGAACTTCGGGTTAGCGGTTGGAGAAGGCTCACGAGGGATCCGCCAAAAGTCGGGCAGGGGGATTAGGGGACGTTGCACGCACCAGTGCAGGCCAAGGTGTTCCGGGTGCTCAACATCGACCCCGCCTCAGGTGTTGCCATAAACAAGGCAGGTTGATTATTAATAAGCTCCTTTCCTACAATCAATTACGTCTATTTTGCTCGTGAAGTTCCGCCAAACGCGCGCAAACGGCGCCGCTGCCTGTGTCGGAGATCGTCACTCCCGGGACGCCGAGCTTGCCCCCCTCCGGATCGACTGCGGGCTTCGCCCTTGTCTCTCCGACTCCCCCTCAAGGGGGGAGTGATACTTGAGGCCTGTAGAGGCCTTATTGCCCCATTCCTGGGCAGGATGTAAACCATGTTCCCGGTCTAATGTATAAACTCCGCTCCCGCTTCATAACGCTGGTATCACTCCCCCCTTGAGGGGGAGTCGCAGAAGTCGAGCCGAATGGCGAAGGCTGATGCGGTGGGGGGTTCGCACAAGGCGAGCCAAAGGCGAGATCTTGTGCGCCGTAGCGGTAACCGCCGGCGTGCGTCGGTTGCGGTGGGCGAGTCGCAGAAGTCGAGCCGAATGGCGAAGGCTGATGCGGTGGGGGGCATTCGCCTGGCCGCTTAGGACCGCACCGTCCCCACCCCTCAGCTCCCGTCAAGTCCCTTGGCCAGCTCTCCCGCCTTAAGGACATCCGCCAGCCGCCTGGCCAAGGTTAGAAAAGCCTTCACCTCATCCACCCGGGTTGCGAAGCAGGTGACCAATCGATAGTGGTCCCGGCTCCCCGGCCAGAGATGGAACTCGTAGCCCGACTCCTTCAAGCCATCGGCCAATGGGGGCGGCATCCTGACGAAGACTTCGTTGGCCTCCACCGGATAGAGCACCTCCACGCCGGCCAGCCGGCCAAGACCTGCCGAAAGCGCATCCGCCGCCCGGTTGGCCCGCCTGGCCAGTTGCAGCCACAGGTCGTCCTTGAGATAGGTCTCCAGTTGAACCGACATGAAGCGCATCTTGCTGAAGAGATGCCCGGCGCGCTTGTGACGGCGAGCCAGGCCCGCGGCCCGGTCGCTGTTGAAGACCACCACCGCCTCGGCAGCCATGGCGCCGTTCTTGGTGGCCCCGAAGGAAAGGATGTCGACGCCGGCCTTCCAGGTCAGTTCAGCGGGTGTGCAACCCAGTCTTTGCACGGCATTGGCGAGGCGGGCACCATCCATGTGCAGCCCCATTCCCCCACCGCGGGCAATCCGGGAAATCTCTCGGATCTCATCCGGCTTGTAGACGGTTCCCAACTCGGTCGCCTGGCTGAGGCTGACGGCGCTGGGCTGACTCTCATGGATCCCCATCTCCTCCATCTTGGCCAGGGCGGTTTGCAGGGTCCGAGGGCAGATCTTGGCCAGTTCCCCGGACAGTGGAATCACCTTGGCGCCCCCGCTGTAGAACTCGGGGCCCCCGCACTCGTCGGAATGGAGGTGGGCCTCGTGGTGGCAGAAGACGGCACCGTAGGCGGGCGCCAGTTGGGCGATGGACAAGGAGTTGGCCGCCGTACCCGTCGCAACCGGGAAGACCTCCAGGTCTGTCTCGAAGGTCTCCCGAAAGCGTTCTCTCATCCCGGAAGTCATCCCGTCCTCTCCATAGGCATAGGCGTGACCTGAGTTGGCCTCCTGAACAGCCGCCAGGATTTCGGGCGCCGCCGGCGATTCGTTGTCACTGCGAAAATTCATCGTGCTCGATCTCCCCTTGCGGTTCCAACAATCACAGGTGAAACAACCCTCGGGGAAACTTGTTGAGGACCTCGACTCCGTCGGCAGTCAGGTAGCAGAGATCGGCGATGGGATTGATCATGAGCGTTCCCCCGGGCTCTCCCAGACAGACGTGCAGCACGAATACATGGCCCGGCTGAAGCACTTCCCGGCTCCCGGCCAGCAGAAAGGGACGTTCCGAATAGTCGAGGCCCTGGCCATGTCCGATCCGGCCGCCCTGGATCTCATACCCGAACCGGGCCGCGGTCCGGTTGCCGACCTCAATCAACTCACCGATGGGGAATCCGGGGCGAATGAGCCCGAGCACCTCGTCCTGCACCTGCAGGTTGGCTTCCACCATCTCGGCGGCCGCCTTGTCCAGGATCGGTCCGATGGTGCCCGCCCGGTCGCTCTGGATCCAGTAACCCTTGTAGACCACATAGGCGTTGACATTGATGTAGTCGCCGCGGTTCAGGCGCCAATCGTGGCATTTGACCGACAGTTTGCCCGCCTTCATATCGCTTCCCGGGGCGGTATGCATGCAGTGGTAGACAAAGTCGGCCCCCTGCTGCCTGGCCGCGGCGTCCATCTCGGCGGTGAGCTCATACCCCCACATCCCCGCCTTGAGGACTTCCGCCATTCGTTGATAGCTTCCATCGGAGATCTCCGCCGTGCGCCGCAACAAAGCGGCTTCCTCCGGCGTCTTGAACTGTCGGAGCTCGGCCACGATGTCGGGCGCCTCCGCAATTCCGGCCGGGATGTTCCGCTCCAGATCGCGGTAGAGGGTCACAGGCATGGCTTCGATCCCCGCAATGGCGAGGGGCCGCCGATCGAGGCCTTCGGTCTTCAAGAGGCGTGCGATTTCGGCTCCAAAGCTGCGCGCTCCCCGGGTGGCGACTTCTCCACCTACGCTGGAGTCGAAGGCGCGGGAGATCGCCCGAGGATCGGGAGAGCTCACCAGGTGCACCTGGCCGATCCAGGACACCTCCTCGATCTGGTCCAGCATGTACTCCACGCCCGCCACCAGCAGCGCCGCCTCGCCCTGGCTGGGGACCAGCACCATGACGTCGGTGATGCGGTCCAGGTTGGACCAGTTGGTGAGATAGCCGACGTGCCCGGTCTGATTCCACTGGTGAATCTTGGGTGCGGAGTAGACCACCACTCCGGCCAGGTCGCGGTCTCTGGCAAAATCGCGAACCCTCTCAATCCGCCGCTCGAACTCCGAACGGGGAATCTCGTGCTCTTCTTTCTTCCACATGGCCATCTCTATCGGTAGAAACCCGTACCGCAAACGCCTGTTTGCTCCGGGAGTTGGGAATTTGACAGCGACGTCGGGTGAAGGGCTCCCGAAAGGCGGACACCCTCCCGCCGCATCTCATACCGACCTCGATACTATTACAGACGGAGAACGCTAACAACCGCGAGGCCACCGCGGGTTGGGGAATCGGCAGGACAAGGGTGAAGCCTGCAGTCGAGCCGGTTGGGGGAAGAAAACGCCTTGCCTCGTGATTTACAGGACACACTTGCATGGAAGAACAGGATATGCAGGATGGTCTTTGGAAGTCTGACGTCCTGTAATCCCAGGCATCAAATGAATAATGAACATGGATGCACAGGATGCACAGGATTTTTTCAGGAGACGGCTAGCTTGTAATCCTCGCCATCTGCAAATCCGCACCGGGTCATCGCCCGAGCCGGCTTCTCGTGCAGGAAGCCTTCATCCTGTTCGTCCTGTTCATCCTGTTCATCCTGTTCATCCTGTTCATCGATGTTCATTTTGATGGATAACCAGATTCTTTTCCGGAACCCTCCCCAACCCCTTGGTGGCCCTTCGTCGTTCTTCGTGGCCCTTCGTGGATAACTCTTTTCCCACACAAAAAAGGGGTCTGGAAAATCCAGACCCCTTTCAGGAATGGCGCCGTCGCGCCAAGCGGCGGATTCAGGCGGTGGCTTTCAGCTTCCTGCCTCCGAGAGCCTTGACCTCGATTTTCTTCGGCAGGGCGGCCGGAGCCAGGGGCACCGTGATTTCCAGGACTCCGTTTTGGAAGGAAGCCGAGATCCTGTTCAGGTCGGTTCCCTTCGGCAAAAGCAGGTGCTGCTCGTACTTGCCGTAAGAGAAGCCCCGCACATGCCAGTCGTCCCGGTTGACATCGGCCGGCTCCTTGCGCTCCACCTGGACCGTCAGCCTGCCGTCGACTGCCGAAAGATCGACGTCCGCCGAATCCACGCCCGGCAGAGCCAGCCGGTAGACATGCCGCCCGTCCCTCTCGAAGGCTTCGAGCTCGGGACGAAAGGCTCTGACGCTCGGCAAGAGCCGGATGTCGCGATTCCAGGCATCGTTGAAGAATCGATCGACCTGCCGATCGAATGAGGGAAAGTCGTTAAACAGCCTTCTTGAAAGTGCTAACATTTGGACACCTCCTGAGTTTGGGTTTTGTTGCTTCGGTCCTGACTGTGACCTCTCAACTTCGTTTCACTGAATATGTAAGATCGGAGTTCCGTCCTGTCAAAGTGCCGGACGCATTGATGCGAAAATTCCGCTCGTGCCGGCCGGGCTGATGGCCTTCGACGAGCCCGGAGGTTCAAGAAGCAATCCATTAGGGTATTCGAGAAATTCCTGGCGGAACACGGAGGAGTGCAATGGTGTGGAAAACGCTTCCAGCCCTGGTCATCGGCCTTATTCTTCTGCAGCAGTCGCAGGCCGGAAACTGGCCCCAATGGAGGGGCCCCACGCTTGACGGCATCAGTCCCGAGAAGGCTTTGCCTGTCTCCTGGGACAGGCAGACCAACATCACCTGGGAGCTGGCGCTGCCCGAATTCAGCGGTTCCACCCCCATTATCTGGGGAGATTCAATTTTTCTGAACGTGGCTGACGGCGCCGACCTCTACCTGTGGTGCGTCGACCGCGAGAATGGTGAGGTGAGATGGAAGCGGAGCCTGGGGCAGGGAAACGTCAAGATGCGCAAGCAGAACATGTCCTCCCCTTCCCCGGTCACCGACGGCCAATCGGTCTTTGTCATGACCGGGACCGGCATCCTCAAGTCATTCACCCTGGACGGAGAGCCGCTGTGGAACCGCGACATCCAGAAGGACTACGGAAAGTTCGGACTCAACCACGGCTACGCCTCCTCTCCGCTGCTCCACAAGGGCGACCTGTTCATCCAGGTCCTGCATGGAATGAAGACCGACGATCCTTCCTACGTCCTGCGAGTCGACGGCAGCAATGGCAAGACCTTATGGAAGGTGGAACGGCCCACCGACGCCATCCATGAATCGCCCGACTCCTACACCACTCCGACCCTGGCGTCCACCGCCAAGGGCTTGGAACTGGTGATCACCGGAGGGGACAGCGCCACCGGCCATGACCTGGAAACGGGTCGGGAACTATGGCGGGTGAACGGGTTCAATCCCACCAACAACCGTTACTTTCGGGTGGTTGCCTCCCCGGTGGTTGCCGGCGGCCTGATCTACGTGCCCACCCGGGTGAAGCCCTTGATGGCCATTCGACCGGGCGGCCGCGGAGACGTCAGCCAGAGCCATCGGGTCTGGTCGTTCGAGAACGGCCCCGACGTCCCCACGCCGGTTTCCGACGGCACCTTCTTCTACTCCGTCAGCGACAAGGGAATCATGTGGTGCCTGGATGCCAAGAGCGGAAGGCAGGTCTGGGGCGGGGTGCGGCTCAAGCCGGGGACCTACAGCTCCTCACCGGTGTTGGCCGACGGCAAGATCTACGTGAGCAACGAGGACGGGGTGACGACCGTGGTCATGGCCGGGCCCCATTTTCGGATCCTGTCGGAAAACCCACTGGACGACTACTGCCTGAGTTCTCCGGCCATTTCCGACGGCCAGATCTTCATCAGGACCGCCGAGCGCCTGTTCTGCATCGGCGAGCGGCGGCGCTGACCTCTCCGGCGCCGCGCCCAGCAACCATTCTCCAAAGGAACGGGCCTGCCCGGGCGATGGAATCGCGAATTATTCCCATCGCTTGGCGTGGGCGACAAAGTCGAAGTCCACGTACTCCTTCCAACGCTCTATCAATCGCAACGTGCAGGGTCCCGGCCTGCCGTCTCCGATCGGCTGCCCGTTGAAACGGGTGACCGGCATCATGCAAAGCGAGGTGGAGGTCATGAAGGCCTCGTCCGCCGTGGTTGCATGGTAGGGTTGGATATCCGTCTCCCTGACGGTCATACCCAGTCCGCGGGCCAACTCGATGGTGGTCAGCCGGCTCACTCCCTGCAGGATGTTCCTTTCGCTGGGGGTCAACACCTCTCCTCGATTCACCACGAAGAAATTCCAGCCCGTACCCTCGGCCAGGTTTCCCTGGTGGTCCAGCATCAGGGCCAAGGCTTCCGGATCGATCAGCCGGGCCTCGGCGTCGGCCAGTGAGAAGTGCAGGCGGCTGCGGTACTTGATCTTGGGATCGACGGTCAGCGGGTGCATGTGGCGCGTCGGCGGCGTCACCACGTGCAGTCCCTTGTCGTAGTAGTCCGCCTTTGCCTTCAGGCCCGGAGACAGAGGATAGAAATACATCACGAAGGTCGACTCGGTGGGGGGCAACACCAGCCCCATTCGACCGCGGCTGACCAGGTGCCCCACTCCGCCTTCGTCACCTTCTTCCAGGGTCGGCAAATTGTCCTCCAGGAACTTCTGGGTCACCCGATCCAGTTCCTCCGTAGTCAGGCTGAACTTCATCCTGGCCGCCTTGATGGAGCGAAGCAGGCGGTCTCGGTGCTCCGGCCAGCGAAACAGCTTGTGATGGAAGGTTCGGGCCGTCTCGATCACGGAATCCCCAATCAGGACCGCGCTGTCGAAAATCGATATCCTGGCTTCCTCTTCCGGAACCATCTCCCCGTTGACGTAGACTTGCCTCTGTTTCATCTCACCCTCCCATGGTCGCCTTGAATCCACCCGGAGCACTCTTAGAAAAAGGCCGCCGGCAGGAAAGCCCGCCGGCGCCGCCAAGGGCCGGTCTGAAACCCCGTCCGCAGTTGACTCCACCCGATCCGTGCCCTAACATTCCGCCGTTGACGGCCCCAAGCCCAATAACCCGCAATAGTACGACAGTCCACCGGTAGTTGCACCAAGTCCCGGACTCACTTCCACAAAAAGCGGGGCTGCCTTCAGGAATCCACATGCGTATTCTATTGACCGGCTCCAGCGGCCGAATAGGCCGCAACCTCTTGCTGGACGGCCTGGCCGATCGCCACCGGATCACGGCCTTCGACTGGGCGCCGCCCCCGACCCGGTTGGACAACGTCCGCTACGTGGCCGGCAGTATCCTGGACCGCAAGGACCTTTCCGATGCCATGCAGGGTGCCGAGGCCGTCATCCACCTGGCCGCCATTCCCTACGACATCCCTCCCCTGCACCAGGTGTTCCAGATCAACGTGCAGGGCACCTACCATGCGCTGGAGTTGGCGGTCGAGCATGGGGTACGCCACTTCCTGCATGCCTCCAGTCTGATGGCCTATGGCTTCGGCCGCAACGCCGAGGCGCAATATCTGCCTATCGACGAGGACCACCCGGCGGCCTCCCACGACACTTACGGGGTCGGCAAGCTGCTCACCGAGTCTCTGTGCCGGGCCTTCACCGACAAGTTCGGCCTGCGCACCCTCTGCTTTCGCCTCACCCATTTCACGGCATTCCTTCGCCCCTACGGAGACCGTTTTCCCTACGACGACGACTCGGGAATCCAGGGATTGCACGAGTACATCGAGTCCCGGGACCTGGTGGGACTGTTGGAGGCGGCTCTGGCTTCCGAGCAGGTTCAGCACGACGTGTTTCTGGCCTCGGGCCCCGATTCCGGCCATGTGCTGCCCACCCCGGAGGTCATCCGGAAGTACCATCCCCAGGCGGAACTGCGCTACGGCCGTCTGGAACCCACATCCCCTTTCATTTCCATGGAGAAAAGCCGCCGGCTGTTGGGCTTCACCCCCAGCTTCAGTTGGAGGGAATACGGATTGACCCGGGAGGGACTGGTCAATCGCCCGCCCTCACCGGAGTGAAGCAGACAAGTCCGGCCCCTGCCCTCTCACGAAGAACGGATCATCCGAGGGTGAAACAGGGGGCCTTCATCTTCTTCGGTGAGTAGGGAAATGTTTCGTTACACCGGTTGGCTGCATTAGAAAACATCGATGCCTTAGTAGCCCTTCGTCGTTCTTAGTGGAAAACTCCTTTTTATTTTGTTTCAGGAGAGCCGGTCTCCGGGGCCTCGCGCTTTCGGCCCTCTGCTGTCGCCGCCTTCGCGGCTCGACGTGGAGCTACCCCTTTCCATGGGCTCACGCCCACGGCTACCTGCTGCCGCCGCTCCGCGGCTCAATGGGTCGCCCGGGCGTTCGCCCGAGGACTATCAATTACTAAAAAGTCCGGCCCCTTCCCTGCCGGGCAGATCATCCGAGGGTGAAACAATCGGAAATCGATAGTCCTCTCGCGACCTTGGCACCCCGTCGCGGCCAACCTCAGCGCCTTAGTGGCCCTTCGTCGTTCTTCGTGTCCCTTCGTGGATAAGTCTTTTTCTTTGTCTTTTGTCGGTTGTTTCAGACAAGACAAGACCCCCCACCGCCTTGAAGATGGCGGCCGGTTCCCATACAATGAGGTGGCTGGCCGTTCCATCGGCGGGCCCCCTCTCACTCCGGCAGCTCACTCCGCCGCCGTCCCCGACTCGATCATTCAACCATGAGCAGACTCCTGATCGTTTCCAACCGACTACCTATAACGGTGAAGTCGGAGCAGGGCAAGATCCACGTGAGCGAGTCCATTGGAGGCTTGGCTGCAGGACTGCGCGGCCCTCACCAATCGGGGGAATCCCTGTGGGTGGGTTGGCCGGGTGAAGTCCCGCCCGAGGCAGACCAGCGGTCCTATCTGGAAAAGGAGTTGGCGGATCTCCGGGCGGTGCCGGTCTACCTCACCCAGAGCGAGATCAACCGATACTACGAGGCCTTCTCCAATGGCGTGCTCTGGCCTCTGTTTCACTATCAGACAGACCTGATTCAACGGGACGCCTGGCGGCACTGGGAGATCTACCGGGAGGTCAACCGACACTTTGCCGAAGTGGTCGCCCGGGAATACCGAACCGGCGACCTGGTTTGGGTGCACGATTATCAGCTCACGCTGGTGCCCGCCATGTTGCGGCGCCTGCTTCCCCAGGCCAGAATCGGATTCTTCCTGCACATCCCCTTCCCCTCCTCCGAGGTCTTCCGGATTCTCCCCTGGCGCAGCCAGATGCTGGAGGGCATCCTGGGAGCCGATCTGATCGGATTCCACACCTTCTCCTACATGCGGCATTTCGCGCGGGCCATTTTGCTGGTTCTGGGCGTGGAATCCCAGGGCGAAATGCTGACCTTCGAGGAACGAAAGATCCTCATGGGCGTCTTCCCCATCGGAGTTGACGCCGCCGAATTCGGCCGGCTGGCCGACCGGGAATCGGTGCTGGCCAAGGTGGAGGCCGTTCGGCAGGAGTGCGGAGGGCGCAAGCTGATCCTGGGGGTGGACCGTCTCGACTACACCAAGGGACTGCCACGGCGCATGCTGGCCATGGATCGATTGCTGGAGCGGGAACCCGGATTGAGGGACAAGGTGCGCATGATTCAGATTGTGGTGCCCTCTCGCACCAGGGTCGACTCCTATGAGCAATACCGTCAGAATCTGGACGAGCTGGTGGGTCGGATCAACGGCGCCCACGCAACTACAAACTCGGTACCCATACATTACCTCTACCGCTCCATACCCCAAACCGAGCTGGTGGCGCTCTACCGCTCGGCCGACCTGATGCTGGTCACTCCCCTGCGGGACGGAATGAACCTGGTGGCCAAGGAGTTTGTGGCCTCCCGCACCGATGAAGACGGCATTCTGATGCTGAGCGAGTTTGCCGGGGCTGCCGAAGAGCTCCGGGAAGCCGTGTCCGTCAACCCCTACGACACCGACGGAGTGGCCACCACCATCAAGAACAGTCTTTCGCTGCCGGAGGAAGAACGGCGGGCTCGCATGCGGGTATTGCGCAGTCGCGTGCTGACTTACGACTGCTACCACTGGGCGAACAGTTACATCAAGGCTCTCGAAACCGCTCCCGGAGTCACCACCCAACCCCTGGAGGCGCAGTCGGCCCACGCCAGGACGGAGGCAATGCTGGAGCGACTGAGCGGCTCCGACCGCTTGCTGCTGCTGCTGGATTACGACGGCACCCTGGTTCCCCTGGCCAGCTCACCCCTTTTGGCCGTACCCGACCCCGACGTGAAGAAGCTGCTCAAGGCCCTGGCGGCGCGGCCCGGCACCGCCGTTCACATTGTCAGCGGCCGTCCGGCCCCGGTCCTGGAGAGCTGGCTGGGTGAAATGCCCATCGGACTGCATGCCGAGCATGGCTTCTGGTCCCGCCCGGAACCGGGAAGCCCCTGGCAGCGCAACAGCCCGGACGACTCCAAGTGGAAAGAGGTCATTCTTCCCATTCTGGAGCAGTTCGCCTCCTGGACACCGGGCTCTCTGATCGAGCGGAAGAGCGCGGGTCTGGCCTGGCATTACCGCATGGCCGACCCCGAGCTGGGCAATGCCCATGCCCAGGATCTCCAACACCGGATCGAAGGGGTCTTGCCGGGTCTGTCCGCCGAAATGGTGATGGGCCACAAAGTGATCGAGGTGCGGGCCCAGGGCATTCACAAGGGCATGGTCGTCCCCTCGCTGGCAAAGGCGGGAGAAGGAGACTGGACCATCCTGGCGGTGGGAGACGACCGGTCCGACGAAGAGTTGTTCGCGGCCCTGCCGCCCGGGAGCTTTGCCATCCACGTTGGCTCCGGCCAGAGCTGCGCCGGCTATCGACTGCCCGATCCGGCCGCGGTCCGGGATTTCCTCTCCCGGCTGCTTGAAGCCAAACCCCGCTGACGATCGCTTCTCAGCGCCCGGGGCTACCTGCAGGCGCGGATACGCCGCTCCCCCCAAACCACGACACTGCCTGGGGACAGGATTTTCCAATGGGCTGTGTCCAGGCACTGATCCGCGGTTCCAGCGGAACCTCAAAGTGCCCGAAGCCTACTGCCCCGTCTTGAACACATCCAGCATGGGAACCGGACCACCGCTGGTCACCACCGACGGCATCACTCCATTCCACTTGCCCACGGCCTCCTTCTGAACCTCAATTCGTCGCAACTCCAACAACTGGGTGGTCACCTGAGCCCTTTGGAGTTCCAGCCCCTTGGCTTCGGCTCGAGCTTGCTCAATCTGCTGCTTGGCCTCGAACTCGACCCGTCGAAGGGCGTTCTCCGCTTCCAGTGCCCGCTGGACGGCCGTCACCTTGGCCTCGATGGCCTGCTGGAAGGCGTTCGAAAACTGAAAATCGGTGATCGATACCTGCACAACCTGCAGACCTCGCGGCTGCAGTCGATCGGCCAGCAACTCCTGCAGGGCAGTCTTCACCGCCGGGCGCTGGGTAATGAGTTCTTCGGCATTGTAGTTGGCCGTGGTCGATTTCACGGCTTCCTGGATATAGGGCTGAATCACCAGGCTTTCGTAATTCCGCCGCAGGGCACGATAGACTTCCGCAACCTGGTTGGGCTTCAACTGGTAGTTCAAGGTGACTTCGGTGGTCACCACTTGCAGATCCTTGCTGGAGGAGGTCGCGGGAGCGGTGTACTTGTTAAGCTGGGTGGACATCAGGACCACGTCCTCAACGAAGGGAATTTTGAAGTAGAGACCCTCCTCCAGGATATCCCCTGTCGGAGCATCGAATCGCAGCAGAACACCGCGCTGCCCGGCGCCTACTGTTCCAAATGCTCCTGATACTACAATCAGGGCGACAATCACGACCACTCCCATGGCGACGATCCGGCCCAGATTAACCGGCATTCGAAACTCCTCCCGCGCATGTCTTGCCATTGTGTTCTCCTTTTCGTTTCGGTATTTGCTTCTGCAAGTTCAGGCCCCATTCTACTTGAGCCGGGGAGGAAGGGTATGTTTTTCGGGAAAGACCCCTGACCGGTCCCGCCGCTCGGACCCATAAACACGGCCCAACGGAGAGGAAACGGGGCAGGCTCTGCCCACTGGTCCTTCCGGAGAGTGATACCCGTCTCTCCACCCAGTTGAAAGAAAAGGGGGGGCGGACCTGTCGTGTATAATCAGGCGGGCGGGTGGTTGCAGTCCGACCGGCATCACAGAACACTGCCCGGCCAGGCCATGTCCCGGGAGCTTGGTCCAACCCCACTTATCCCGGAAACGCACAGCTATTCTGCTCTTTTCGCTGACGCCCGGAGACCCAACCCATGCCCACATTCAACCCACAAGATCTCCGCGACATCGGATACCGGCTCTTTCAGACGGCCGGTTGCCGGGAAGAAGACAGCCGCGCCGTGGTCGACCACATCGTGGAGTCGAATCTCTTCGGCCATCCCTCCCATGGAGTGATGCGATACGCGGAATATCTTCGCGCCCTTCGAGAAGGTCGCTTCAAGCCCCAGGCCACTCCCAGGATTGTCAACGATCATCCCTGCACGGCCGTGGTGGACGCCAACGGAGCCCTGGGACAGATTGGGGCCAATTTCGCCACCCGCCTGGCCATCGAAAAGGCCCGCACCCAGGGAATGGCGGCGGTCGGCCTGCGCAACACCAGCCACATCGGCCGGGTGGGCGCCTACCCGCTGGAAATCGCCAGAGAGGGCCTGATTGGATCCATTTTCGTCAACGCGGGTCGGTTGGGCTATCAGATCGCCCCCTTCGGCGGCATCGACGGGCGCCTCAGCACCAACCCCCTGGCCTTCGCGGCGCCGCGGCGCCAGGCCGACCCGATCTTCATCGACATGACCACCTCCATGGCAGCCGAGGGAAAGATTCGGGTCGCCATGAATCAGGGCAAGAGTCTGCCCGAGGGATGGATCATCGACTCGGAGGGACGGCCCACAACCGACCCCGACGAGTTCAAGGGGGATCCGCCGGGAGCCATTCTGCCTCTTGGAGGGCCCGTAGGCCACAAGGGCTACGGCCTCAGCATCATGGTGGAGATTCTGGGCGGGGCCCTCAGCGGAGAGGGATGCGCGGCCGGCGAGCGCGTGATGTCCAGCAACGGCGTCCTGGTGACGGCCTATCGCATCGAGGACTTTTGCGACCTGGACCGATACTACGACGAAGTGGACTCCCTGATCGCCCACGTCAAGTCCAGCCGCCTGGCCAAGGGCTTCAGCGAAATCCTGGCCCCCGGCGAACCCGAATATCGCAGCGCCCGCCGCACACAAGCGGAGGGCATCACCGTGGATGAGAACACCTGGGCTCAAATCTGCGAAGAGGCCCGATGGCTGGGTCTGTCTCCCGAAGACTGGCCGGGGGTGGAAAGCTAAGCAGAAGAACAGTCTCTGAGTATCTGCATCGACCGCTGAACAGATTCCTCGGGCTCTGCAACATTGAACGGGAGGCAAACCAGGGTCAGGTCGTCGTCGAACCTGTAGCGTAGTTCAGTCGTAAAGCGTCCGGTTTGCGGGTAGACCAGCGCCACTGCTTCACATCCATAGCGCTTACCGTAGGCATAGAGCTGATACATATCGTCTTGGTCGATGCCGTGCTTCGGGGCATCGGCAAATGCGTCGGTGCGCTTCCACTTGGCGTCGAGAATGAAAGCAACTCGATCGCCTTTCTGTAGGGAGATGTCCGGCTTCATCATGAATGCCCGTTGATCGGACACACCTCGGTCGCCGATTTTGACGGCCAACGCCTTTTGCGGCTTTTGTGCCGTCACACGGTAATCCGACTGATGGCGCCGAAAACTGTGCGTGACGAAGTCCTCGAACACCTGTTCCATTGGAAAAAGCAGACACAGGTTGCGGTGGCGACCGGAGAAGGTGGCTAACCCATGACCGAACAGAAACAGGCCCACCCATTGCATCACCGGCCCGTAGTGCGGCATGGAACGATCCACCCGATGGCGCTGCCAGTCGGCATGCGAGTTGGCCGCTTGTGGCACCTCGGCAACCTCCATCAACTGGCGTAGCGACCCCAGCATTCGGCGATTCTCCGTGTTCCGCACCAGCGGCCTCAGCCTGGCCAGCGCGCTGTGAATGAGCCGGTTGGCGGGGCGATCGACACTCAATTCGCCGTGCGAGACATAGAACCGAGCCTGATTGACCAGGTTCTCACGGATCTGTTCACGAAAGAGCAGGCGGCCTCGCAGGTACGGCAGGTTCTCCTCCACTGGCACATAGCGCCTGGCGAGACCGGCACGGATGAGCACATTTAGGCTGTCAAGGAATCGGCGAACGAAGACTTCGAGCATGGGAAATCGCCGCACGGCACGTATTTGGCTTTCCGGCAGTGACTCTGCAAGTCGACGCCAACATCGCAGCATCCGCAGGAATAGGCGTCGGGTTGATTCGTGGTCGGAGTCGACCTTGCCGCCAAGGTCGATCTTGGGGAGGATTTCCACCACCATGCCACGCTTTGTAGAGATAATGCCTACGTAGTTGGCTGCGGCAACGCCGCCAATCGGTTTACGCTGAAGCACCGGACTCGTGTTGGCAATGGACTCGAGTTCCTCCAAGTCCGCTTGATGCAGCTTGCTGCTGTCGAAGGACTCAAACTCCTGGATGGTGTATGCCTCTGGCATCAGCCACTCTGCTGGTCCGGTGTTTCGTAGATGCGCCGGTATTGGTCGGGTTCGATCCACCTCGGGTCGTTGCCGGGCAACCGCCGGTAAACCCTTTCTTCTACCTCTTGTTCGTTTTCCCGGAACAAGCCCGCGGTTTCTTCCACCACGACAAAGTCGTTTCCGCCCAGAACGGACCCTATCTTGGACCAGTCGTTGAAGAAGTATTCCTGCAGCAGCGGGAAGATCTTGTTCCGGAAGGCGTACGACAATTTCTCAATCGCGTCCACGTTCATCAGGTAGGTATGGCCGATCTGATGCTCCCGGTCGAGCAGGGCGGTGATGCGTTTATTCATGACCCTCAGCATCCTCTGACAATCGACACCCTCCACATCCGTGGAAATAGTCTTGTGCTCCGGCTCCGGCATCATCTCCACGAAGTCAAAGCGCCTCCGCAGCGCCGTGTCCAGCAGTTGAATCGACCGGTCGGCCGTGTTCATCGTGCCGATCAGGTAAAGGTTGTCCGGAACACCGAATGATTCCTTCGAATAAGGCAACGTGACCTTCGTTTCATCCTCCGCGCCGAGCCGCCGGGAAGCCTCGATCAGCGTGATGAGTTCGCCAAATATCTTGGCGATGTTGCCACGGTTGATCTCGTCGATGATCAGGACGAACCGTTTATCCCCATCCGTTTTCGCCGCATTATTGGCCGCATTGGCGATTTTCTTGAAAATACCGTCACTCAACTCGTAACTGAGACCCTCAGCCCTCTCGTCCAAGAGCGGCCGGATTCCTTCAATGAAGTCCTCATAGGCGTAACTCTGGTGAAAAGTCACCAAGGCGATCTGACCGGAGTTTTCTTTTGGATTGAATCGGAGTTCGTGAAACCTCTCGATCTCTCGCCTGTCGTAATTGACTCTGGCACCGTCGATGATGGCCAAGGCGTGGTTAACCGTGTAGAACGTCTTACTCGTTCCCGGTGGTCCGTAGAGGATCTGATTGCTGGGATGTTTCACTTCCGGTTTTTGCTCCGGTTTCTGCGTTTCCTCTCCGCTGTTCACAGACTCCGGACCGCTGAGTCGGTCCAGCAGCTCGAATGTCTCCGAATATGCCGGCGCCCGACGAAAAGCGTTCAGGGTCTGAGGACCTGCGTCGTTAAAGCCCGTTCGGTCCGTTTGCCCCGCCAGGCTTCCTGTCACCTTGTTCAACCAGACAACATGTATCCTGCTATCCTCAGCAAGGCGCTCCCGGTAGTCGTTCCTATGGACGATCCCCATGCCGCGCCCCCGCGACGTGCCGGTTCTGACAAGAATCACGTCGCCGGGCTCCGGATCGCCAAGCGGGTATTGGGGACGATCAGGCCTCGACTCGTCATAATCCTCCCAACCCTTCCCGCCCCCAGGTCCTCCGGTGAAGACCCAATGGTTCGGTTCAAAGTCAAGCTGCGGTTTGAAGTCTCTCCAGTAGTCGCCTCCGCTTTGGCCCATGGCATTCGTGCTGACCTGAAAGCATCGATCCGAATGAACAGACAAACTGCCTGACCACCTCAGATAGGCAAACAGGTTTATTTCGTAGGGCTCACAGCCCGGGAATCGACCACGGACTTTCTGTAGCCATTCCTTATAAAGTGGCCAATTGAATTCGCCGGCCGGCGGATCGACAATAGCGTCCATCTTGTCGTCGCAGGCAATGAACTGAGACGGGTTGATGAGAAAGAGCGCCTGCGTCAGCTTTACTGCACCAACCTGGCGGATCTTGAGTGCGCCATCGAAATCTTCGGGAGCCACCGAGTCCCGCCCCCGAACGGCTCCTCGGAACAAGTTCCAAAGCAACTGCGGGTTACCTTGGCCGTTGTTGTGGAATAGCACCAGGGCGTTGTACGAGGGCGTTGGGAATATGAACCCATCCTCCAATTCAACCGGAGGCTGGCCATCCATGTTGAATGCCGTCTTAACGCTCGGAAATACCCGCTCCCGACTCCGCGTGTCCTGGTTCCGTTGCGCGAGGGAATAGAAGAATGAGAACGGATCTATGTTCTTGTCGCCGTGTTTGAGCAATGGCGGCTCATCACCATCGTTACGCCACGCCACCTTTTTGGCGGCCTCGGCCAGATAGGTCTCGCCGCCCTCTTCAATGTTTCTTGCGAGTTCCTTGAACCAGTGAACCCACCCGTAGATCTCCTTCATGCGCTCTTTCTCCTCCTGTTACATTGACGTCTATCGATTGTCACCGTACATTGGAATGTGAACATGAGGGTCCGATATGGCGATGAAAAATCCTGTTCATGCGGGTGCTATTGTGCGCGAGGAATGTCTGAAACCCTTGGGCCTGACTGTCTCCGAATGTGCAGAGAGACTCGGCGTCGGACGCCGGACGCTTTCCAACCTGGTGAATGAAAAGGCATCGGTTTCCATTGAAATGGCCTTCCCGCTGTCGAAGGCGTTCGGCTCAACTCCCCGAACATGGCTTGGCATGCAGTTGGCGTTCGACCTTGCCCGTTCGCGTGATTTGGAAAGACGGATCAACGTCAAACGCATTGTGGCCGCATAGCAGCCACGCTTAAGAATACAGGAAAGGCGGCCGTGCGTCCTCGACGGCTCGACGGGAGGCGCCCAATTGAGCGCCCGAAGCCTTTCCGGTATATACTAGCCATTGAGAGAAAACCGTCGAACCGAAGACCGTCGCAACAGACGGCTTCGGCTGGCAATTGACTGACAACCATGCGGCGCATCTACCTGGACAACAACGCAACCACTCGGGTTGCCCCGGAGGTTCTGGAGGCCATGCTGCCCTGCTACGGGGAGGTCTTTGGCAACCCCTCCAGCGTTCACGGGTATGGGCAGGAAGCCAAGGAGGCGCTGGATCTGGCGAGGGAACAGGTGGCGGGCCTGCTGAACTCGGAGCCCAACGAAATCGTGTTTACCGCGGGCGGCACCGAAAGCGACAATCTGGCTATTCGCGGTGTCATGGAGGCGGCCCCGGGAAGCGCCAGGCACCTGGTGACTTCGCAGATCGAGCACCATGCGGTGATCCACACCTGCCAGGATGTTGAAAAGCGCGGTGTCGAGGTGACTTACGTCCCCGTCAACCGGGAAGGGGTGGTGGATCCCGAGCAGGTCGCCCGGGCCGTGCGGGCGGACACCCGGCTGATTTCCATCATGGTTGCCAACAACGAAACGGGCGCCTTGCAGCCGGTTCGCCGGATCGGCGACATCGCCAGGGAGCGGGGCGTGCTATTTCATTCGGATGCCGTTCAGGCGGCCGGCAAGATTCCCCTCAACACCGCCGAGCTTGGTGTCGATCTGCTCACCATCAGCGCCCACAAGTTTCAGGGGCCGAAGGGGGTGGGAGCTCTCTTTGTGAGGAAGGGCACGCGCCTGCGCCCCCTCTTCCACGGCGGGGGCCACGAAAGAAACCGCCGGGCCGGAACCGAGAACGTGCCGCAAATCGTCGGTTTGGGTCGAGCGGCCGAATTGGTGCGGAAGTCGATGGACCGGGAAGGCGAGCGGATTCAGAAATTGAGGGATTGGTTCGAAAAGGAGGCGCAGCGGCGAATTCCGGAGGTCACGGTCAACGGACCCGCCGAATCGAGGCTGTGCAACACCTCCAACCTGCGCTTTGCCGGGGCCGAGGCGGAAGGGTTGATCATCAATCTGGATCTGGCGGGAGTGGCCTGTTCCACCGGGTCCGCCTGCTCCTCCGGGGCCATCGAGCCTTCCCATGTGCTGACGGCCATGGGTCTGTCTCCGGCCGAGGCTTTCGAGTGCCTCCGCTTCAGCTTGTCCAGGGATACCGCCCGGGAGGACCTGGTCCGGGTGCTGGAACTGCTGCCCGATCTGGTAGCCCGGCAACGGGAGATGTCCTCGCCCGAAAAACATGCCTATTCGATGATCTCCTGAGCCCGGGCCTAAGGGGCCGGGACGACCGTTTTCCCATCACTCTTTTCACTAGAACGGACTTCCGTCCGGCAACGGACGCTGGTGAGTGGTAAGTCAGTATGTCAGAGAAAATTGTCATCGCCATGAGCGGAGGTGTGGACAGTTCGACCGCCGCGGCCCTGCTGAAGGATCAGGGCCGGGACGTGGTCGGTCTCTCCATGCAGCTATGGGACTACACCCGGCGGGAGACCAGTGACGACGAGGACTGGGAACGGAAGAAGTCCGGAACCTGCTGCTCGCTCGACGATATTTATGACGCCCGGCGGGTGGCCCGCTTCCTCGACATCCCCTTTTACGTGGTCAACTTCGAGCGGGCATTCGAGCAGGAAGTGGTGCGTCCCTTTGTGGAGAGCTACCTCAGCGGGGAGACTCCCATTCCCTGTACCCGCTGCAACACGCTCATGAAGTTCGACCGGCTGCTGGCTCGAGCCATCCAGATCGGCGCCGACCGGATCGCCACCGGCCATTACGCCCGCATCCGCCATAACCCCCGGACCGGACGCTACGAGCTTCTCCGCGCCGTCTATCGGAGCAAGGACCAATCCTTTTTCCTGTTCGATCTCACCCAGGCCCAGTTGAGCCGCATGCTCTTCCCCCTGGGCGAGTTCACCAAGGCCGAGGTGCGCGGCATGGCTGAATCCTATCGCCTGCCCATCGCCGACAAGCCGGAAAGCCAGGAGATCTGCTTCATCCCCACCAAAGACACCGGACGGTTCGTGGAGCGATATGTGGAAAAGGGGCGGACATCGGCCCCGGGATCCAACGGCTCCAAGCAGGATTCGAGTCCGGCCCCCGCCTCGTCGGATTGCGGAGGTCCGGGTCGAATCGTGAACCGTCAGGGAGAGGTGCTGGGAGAGCACCCCGGCATCCACCACTTCACGGTCGGTCAGCGGAAAGGGCTGGGAGTGGCTACCGGGGAGCGGCTTTACGTGATCGAAACCGACCCTGACCGCAATCGAGTGGTGGTGGGGCCCGACCGCGATCTGCTCCGGTCCGGGCTGGTCGCCTCCAGGGTCAATTGGATCTCCGTCGAGACGTTAACCCGGCCGCTACGGGTCCAAGCTCAGATTCGAAGCCGGCATCAGGCGGCCGAGGCAACCCTGTCGGCTCGGGACGACGGGTCGGTGGAGGTCCGTTTCGACGAACCTCAGCGGGCCGTGACCCCCGGGCAGGCCGTGGTCTTCTACCAGGACGAGCTGGTGGTGGGCGGCGGCTGGATTCAGGAAGGACTCTAGCCCGCGGACTGACCCCATGAAGACGGGAATTCTCTGGAACGATCTCTTTCTGAAGCACGATACCGGCCCCGCCCATCCGGAGAACAAGGAGCGCCTGCTCTCCATCCGGCGGGGGCTGGACTCCTACCCCCACCTCGCGGACCTCAAGCGTCTGGGACTGAGACCGGCCACCGAGACCGAGCTGCGCCTGGTCCATCCTGCCGCTCACATCCGCGCCATCCAGCAAAGCGCCGGCAGACCCTTCAACTATCTGGATTCCGACACTGCCGTCTGCGAAGACAGTTACGAAGTGGCTGTCCATGCGGTGGGAGGGGTCCTGCAGATGATCGAGTCCCTGATGTCGGGCGAGATCGACAACGGTTTTGCCTTTGTGCGGCCGCCGGGTCACCACGCCGAACCCGAACGGGCCATGGGTTTTTGCCTCTTCGGCAACGTGGCCCTGGGCGCCGCCCACGCCCTGAAACGCTTCGGGCTGGAACGGGTCCTGGTGGTCGATTTCGATGTCCACCACGGGAACGGCACTCAGAAGGCCTTTTACCATCGCCAGGATGTGCTCTTCATCTCCACCCACCAATTTCCTCTTTTCCCGGGAACCGGCGCCTTTCCCGAAATCGGCAGAGACTCCGGCAAGGGCTTCACCCTCAACTTCCCCCTGCCCGCCGGCACCGGCGATGACACCTACGGCCTGCTCTTCGACAAGATCGTCCTTCCGGTCGCCAAGGCCTACCGGCCCCAATTGATGCTGGTGTCGGCCGGGTTCGACGCCTACATGGCAGACCCCTTGGCCGGCATGCGCGTCACTCCGACGGGATTCGCATCCATGGCCCGTCATCTCAAGATCCTGGCCGACACGGTCTGCCATGGAAGGATGGTCCTGGTTCTGGAAGGCGGCTACCACCTCGAGGGACTGCAAGAGAGTGTGGTGCGGGTGTTGGACCAGCTCTGCGGGCATCCGGGACCCGTTCCACCCCCAGGCCGCTCCGACCTGTTCGAGGCCGTCCTCGCCAAGGCCCGGACCCACTTCGGGGACCACTGGAAGTTCTGACCGCCAACGACAACGAAGCCGCTTGCGCCGCCCGGCAAACCTCTCTTATAATTCAATTAATAAGAATCATCTAGCCTGGGTGGTCCCCATGATGAGGCGCTTCGGCATCGCTATTGTTTCGCTCGCCCTTCTCCCCCAACCGGCAATTGCCAAGGACGAGTCCTCCCAACTCGACACCCCGGCTCGCCGCGAGCTGGTTCGGGCGCTCGCCAGCGAGTACGCCACCCTGAAAGTCTCTCTTCCCATCAACAAGAGAGGCCTGACCGTAGACGACACCGGCGAGTTCGACTGGGAAAAACACGAAATGTCGCTGCTTCGCAGCGGCCAGTTCATCACTTCCGGCATCAGAGTCCAGATCACCAAGATCAGCTTCGACAAGAAGAAATTGCGCTTCGAGCTCAACGGCGGCGGCAGAAAGTTGAAGAGGCGCATTCTGGAGCGGATCTACGCCGGCACGGCAACCTCGGTAACACCACTGGCCAGGCCCTCGGATGCCTCCAACCCCAAGGGCTCCTACGTCACCATCAAGTTCGACGGGTTCGTTCCCGACGTGACACCCGAGGAAGTCAGGTCCATCCTCTCAACGGTGCTGGATTTCAGCAAGAAGAGCTCGACCAAGAGCTTCATGGAAGCCCAGCCCGAAGAATTCAAGGAAGCCATCCGCAACAAGCGAGCGGCGGTGGGTATGGACAAGGACACGGTTCTGGCCTCAATGGGCCAGCCCCTTCGGCGGGTGTGGGAGACCAAGGAAGACACGGTGGTGGAGGAGTGGATTTACGGGGAGAGGCCCTACAAGGTGATCTTCGTGGAGTTCCACGAGGGAATCGTGGTCAGCGTCAAGGAGTACTAACCCGCCTTTCGCACCAAGTCGTTTCTCTTCAGAATTTCCTGATCTGTCGCAGCGCTTCGTAGACGACCACGGCCACGGCGTTGCTCAAATTGAGACTCCGCGCCTTCTCGCCCCACATCGGTATCTTTAGGGACTGTTGCGGCTGGCTCTCGATCAATGCCCGCGGCAGTCCCCGGGTCTCGCGTCCGAACACCAGATAATCTTCCCAGCGGTAGCTGGCCTCGGTGTAGAGCCGAGTGGCCTTGCTGGAAAAATAGTAAAACCGGGCACCGGGAGCCGCTTCCTTCAACTCAGCCAGGGAATCGTGGCGCTTGACCTTCAGGGACGGCCAGTAGTCCAATCCGGCTCGTTTCAGGTGATGGTCCGAGAGCGAAAATCCCAGGGGACCCACCAGGTGAAGCTGACATTGGGTGAGGACGCAGAGCCGGCCGATGTTTCCCGTGTTCTGAGGAATCTCCGGCTCCACCAGGACTACGTGCATCTGCCAAATCCGCCGGCTGGGAGGAAGGGCGCCTACGGAACCTGGATCCCGGCCTTTCCCAGGCCCAGATTGCCCGCGGCATCGTATACCCGCAGAGCCACCACGTGCTCGCCTTTCTCGAGAGCCTCGGTGGTGACCCGAAACTCCTCCGTCCTGGAATCGATGATGCCGTCGATCGAGTAGACGCCCTGCCACTCGCCTCCATCGGTGGAAGCATCCGCCCTGCGAAGGCCGGACACCCGATCCTCCACCCGGAAACGTACCACGGCCACA
The DNA here is from genome assembly GCA_965207735.1 of Candidatus Versatilivorator sp. Taxonomy (GTDB): domain Bacteria; phylum Acidobacteriota; class Terriglobia; order Versatilivoradales; family Versatilivoraceae; genus Versatilivorator. Next base: position 1,629,503 of record OZ242296.1, read on the forward strand.
CCCTTTCGAACCGACCTGGACAGGATCTCGACCGCCGGAGGGGTGTTGTCAACAATGAACGGTGCGCTGACCAACTCCCCGGACCGGGCGTTTGAAGCCGGGTTGGAGGGTGAATCGCTGGCCATGATCTTGAGTCGATAAGAGCCGTCGGGAAGGGCTCCCGATTGCAGCGTGTAGTCCCGGCGTGGGTGGTCCCGCACCAGCGGCTTCCAATTCGACTCGCCCTCACCCCGATAGTGGAGGGTGAACGCCAATTTATCCCCGTTGGGATCCGAGGTTTTCCAGGTGAAGGACCTGGATCCCCTTTGGAAGGTCCGGCGCGGCCGACTGGAGGCGGCAATAGGTTCGGGAATGGCCCTGGCCGCGCCCGATATGTCGGCGGCTTCCCGATCAGCGGGAGAAACCGGGCGTGGATTGGACGAAAGAGCTTCGGTCTTCAGAAAGGCCACTCCTTGAGGCAGAATCCGGATGGACTTGACTTCAGGAGCCAGGTTCTGCTGGAGATAGGGAATGACGACTCGACTCAGCTCGGGGGAGGCCTGGGTGGCGGTCTCCAGCACCGCCTTGTACTGAATGTAGCGAGCCGGGGGACTTTCGACCTTCTCTCCATCGGCACGGGTGTAGGGCTTGGACCAGTCGCTCCAGGTGCGATCGGGCTGCCGGGTATTGCCACTGCGGGTGTAGAGCTCCAGACCGGCCCCCTTGGGAACCTTGGCCTGCCAGCTAACACTGCCCCACCGGGAGACGACCCTCGAGTCCCGGACCTCGGACTCGAAGCTGCCGCGAGAATTGAGCCTGTCCCTGAGGCGAAAGATCTTGGCAAGATTGCTGGTGCAGGCCACCAGGCCGTCACCTGCCGGGACCAGGCGGGTAGTCTGTTCTTCGGTGGTCTCGATCAGCAAGGTCAGTTCCCTCTTGGCGGACAGGGAGTAAATTTTCCCCTTGTCCCCGCTGGAGAACAGGACGCTTCCTCCCTTGTCGAGGTACAAGCCGTAAGCTGTCTCGCTGTTTGAAGACCAGAGTGTCTCCACCGAGCGGTCCTTGCCAATCCGGTGCAATCGACTCTTCAGCTTGCCCCGGCCGGGAGCGGTGGGACTCGCCATCGCCGGAGCCGCAACGGGAGCGGGAGCGGTTTCGGCCTTGGAGACATTGGCTAGCGATAGGGCCCCGGTGACGGCCTGCGCGGCGGTGACGGACTTGGCCGGCTCCCCGACAGAGGGCGCAGGGCGCCCGGGCCCGCCGTTGACCGCGATCAGATACACATCGCCCTCGGCATTGACCTGAATGTCGTGCACCTCGTTCATTCCGGTGTCGAACAACACGAAGGCCTTGCCGTCGGGTGCGATGCGGTAGACATAGCCTTTGGGATCGCTGCCGGCCAGCAGATGATTCTCGGGATCGACCGCCAGGCAAATCACGTTGGTCTGGCCCGTGTCGTACAGCTCGTCAGCCTCTCCCTCGGGGCTGACCCTGTACACCCTTCCCCTGCTTCCGGTGGCCACGTAGAGAACTCCGTCCGGGCCGAAAGCCAGGTCCCAGATAAACCGGTCGTCGGGATCGAAAAAGACCGAGGCTTCCCCTTGGGGAGATACCTTGTAGACCTTGCCATTGGGAGAGGTGGCCGCGTAGAGGTTGTGCCGGGCGTCCAGCGCCAGCGCCAGAACGTCCAGCTCGGCGGAATCGAAAAAGACCGACGACTTGGCAGATTCGTCAATCCTGAAGACCTTGCCATCGTGCCCGGTCGCCACGTAGAGATGGCGGCTGCCGTCATAGACAGCCGACCAGATGAGAGCTTGGTCCGAATCCAGGACCGAGTCGAATTGGCGGGCCAGCGCCAGCGTTCCATCCTGGCGCAGGGAGAGTCCGCTAAGAGTTCCCTTGGAGAAATCGGTAAAGGAAGAGGTGGTCCAAAACCGGGGATCGACAGCCAGCAGCGGCAAGCACAGCAGCGGCAGGAGGCCAAGCCAAACCATCCGGAATTTCCGTTTCATTCGGACTCCATTTCCACTCTGCCAGGGTCCGGCGGTATGGAGGCAGACGGGGGCCATTCTCCCGGCTCGGATCCTCCCTGAATGGCCGGCCCCGATGCCAGGCGTTGGTGAATCGCGTCACTCAATCGACCACCTTGAGCGCCAGGGTGCGACGCCCCCTGACCACGAAGGAGGTGGAGGGCAGCTCGTATTCATACAGGTTCGAGGCTCCCATCACCGTCAGGCTGCTGCTGGCGCTTCTGGCCGAGGTCAACACTTGCCGAAACGACGGCGGGAGGCTTGAAAATTCTTCGCCGTTGAGCAGGATCGCCGGTTCCGGCCGCTGCAATCGGACATAGACCCGATCGTTCTTGCGCAGATTGTTGATGGCCCGGATCAGTTGGTCGAGGTCACGGGGAACGAACCTCCTGCCCACCAGTTGGTTTTCGGCGGCGGTCAGGGTGAAGCCGTCGGCGACCGTGACCAGCAGCCTCCCCTCCGAAACATCCTCGGGAACCGGAAGCGGAATCTTCTCCTCGGTTTCCTCGCCGTTGGGCTTTCGAAAAACCGCCGACAGCATGACGGTTTCTCCGGGTCTGACCGATTCCCGGTTCGGCCAGACCCGCTCCAGGCGACCGGTCCTCTTTTCATCGCTGGAGGTAATGTCGACGGCGATCTCCTCGATGTCGACCCCCTCGAAGCCGCTTCCAAGGATGTAGCTGAGCGGCTGCCCCACCGCCATAGAGGCAAACAGTTGGGCGTTGGTGTCTCCGGAAAAGAGATTCTCCACACGCACATCGGGACGGTCCTTGAGACGGATCCTGCCCTTTACCTGCAGCGTCGATTCTCCCAGGGCTCTTTCCTGGGAAACAATGGTGCTGAAAATGGTGAAGTTGGTCAGAAAAGGCGTCAGGAGACGGTCGTTGACCAACTCGAACCTGAAGGTGCGGGAGGTGTTTCGGCTCGACCTCAGGTTGATGACCAGCGGTATCAGCTTCGGAGCCTGGCCAATGGTCCCGTAGAGGCCTCGCGACCGGTCCTGCGTGATCGATCCGACCAGGTCGGTCGGCACCGCGATCTTGAAGGAACTGTTCAGGTTGGGCAGCAGCGAAACCACCTGGGCCTTGGAGACCGGAAGTTCGACCGGGCCCAACGAAAACCAGGGATGCCCGAAGGCATAGATCTTGTCTCCCTCTCGGTGGGTCACAGTCCCGGAGGCGCTGGCTCCGAATCCCAGATCTCCTCTCATCAACTGGACGGCGATCGACGAGCCCGGGACAACATCGGACCCGTCAGACAACTCGGCCCCGGGCGCGCCTGAAACCGGCCCCCCGCCTTGCAGCACCCTCATTCCGTAAGGCCCCAGCGCGCCTTCCAGAACGCCGGCCGCTTCGGCCGCCACTCCCGACAGAACCAGCGGCGTGTCGATGTATCGGAACAACTGGCCGGCCAGGGGCTTCAGGGAAGCCTCGCCGGCGGCCATCGATTCCGAGACGGCAAAAGCGGGCGCGCTCCCGGAATCGGGGACCGCCAGGATCCCGGGCGCTCGAATCCCGAGCGTCCGGTGAGGAGCGATCGAGGAGACCTCGACCACAATGGGGTCGCCCTGCACCGGCTCGTTCGACCGCTCGAAGTTGTCGACCATTTGCTCGATAGGCGTGACGCCCGCCACCGCCTCTTTTGAGAAGGGAAAGGAGAAGGACACGGCCCCGATCAGCCGGCCGTCGACGTAGACCGGGCTGCCGCTCATTCCGCCCATCACTCCGGTCTTCTCCAGGGGGCCCCCGGAAAGCCGGGCCAGAATGGCGTCCTGGCGGGGAGCGATGTTCTTGAGAACTCCCAGCACCTCGGCCTCGAATTCTTCAACCTCGGATCCCCGAAAGACGGTCTTGCCGATACCCTTCATGCCCGGCTTGACCTGATCCAGCGGCATGAAGTTGCTGTCGTCTCCGCCGGGCCCCGCATGCAGGGAGAGGGTGAGCAGAACCGGCAGCATCGCGCCCGCGAGACTGCCCCAGACCGACCTTGACCGGGCCGCCCGTTCGAACCTTTGAAAACGAAGAGCTTTCATGGAAGCTTTGCGTCCTTCCTGCGTGAGCACAACCGAACCGGTGAAGCCGGAGAGATTCTCCCCGACCCCGGTTCAGCGGCGAGATTATAGCAGAACCATACCACCCCGGCGGCCGCAACCGGAAGGTGGTAACCGGTCTTCACGGCGTTGGGTTGACACGGGTTCCGGCAGCCGGACCAGACCGTAGGCCCGGCTGTACCGATCATTCAGGGTGAAACTTGCTCACGGTTGTGGTAACAAGAGGCGAGCTATTTCCGGCAAAGGCGGGACGCAATGAATCAGCAACGGGGGCGATCGGAAACCGCGGCAACCGCGATTCCCTTCACCGGGTATGTCCTGGCGGGAGGCCAAAGCACCCGGATGGGGCGGGACAAGGCCCTGCTCGAGATCGGGGGGCGTCCGCTCATCCAGACCGCCGTGGACCTCCTGAGCGCATTGACCGATCGGGTCGTAATCCTCGGGCCTGCGGAGAGATACGGGTACCTGGGCGTTCCCGCAGTGCCCGACCTGGTGCCTTCCAGGGGGCCCCTCAGCGCCCTCTACACGGGCCTGGAGCGTTCGGAAACGGACGTCAACCTCTTTCTGGCCTGCGACATGCCCCTGATGCAGGGGACCTTCCTGAAGCTGCTGCTGGAACGGTCCCCGCTGGCCGACGCCGTCCTGATGCGCCTGGTCGACGGCAGCCTGGAACCTCTGTGTGCCGTCTACAATCGCTCCTGTCTTCCGGCCGTCAAAGCCAACTACGAGCGCCGGAGGTTCAAGCTCTCCGACCTGTTCCCCCGGTTGAGGACCCACTACCTGACGGAGGCCGATCTGCAGGGACTGGGACTTGACCGCCGGATCTTCGCCAACGTCAATACTCCGGGGGACCTGGAACAGCCGGGGAAGTTTCGGTCAAGGGCAAGTGAAGCGGCGAGCAGCGGTGCGGAGGAGAGATAAGAAGATTCAGCTTGGGACATTCCCCTTTCTCAAAATGGCACTCGGTAGCATCCCGTACAGCCGAGCGTAGCTCCTTTAGGGTGTCTGCCTCAGTGAATATTGGGGCAGACAGTGCTCTGGCTTCGTAACCGCCCTCCGGCGATTCCTGAACGGAAAATATGATTTCCTCGGCCATTTCGTACTCTTCAGTGGCTTCAGGTTCCGTGATCATTTCGTCGCCCTCATTCCGGCTTGTGCCGGATTCTGAGAATGCTGCGGGACGAGTACTCCGTGCGTCCTTCGACCTGGTTTCGGGCGAAGTATCCCTCGGCCTTGAAGTCAGGCGAAGTCACAAAGAAGGCTTCTTTCCCCCTCGGATAGTGCACGTCGCCTTCCGAATAGACGATCCGGGCGGGACTGTTCAGGTAGAAGCCCAGCCCGTAGGCTACATTGCGCGAGATTCCGTAGACGAAGAGGGGTTGATCCACGAATCCCTCCTCTTCCTGGAGGAAGGCCGCCAAATTCCGGGAGGACTCGGCGGCATCCACCCGCGGGAAAGCTCCTCCCGTCACCAGAACCACCGCCAGGGCAACCGCCGCCAGGTAACAAGCCACCGAAGCCGTTCGCCGGCGGCGCCAGTAGAGCAGCAGGGCAAGCGCACCCGTGCTCGCCAGCAGCCCGGAGGCAACTCCCGCCAGCGACTCCACCGGCAGGTTCAGCCGGGAGGCGTAAAAGGGCAGCGCCAGGCCCGCCAGCATCAGGCAGAGGGCCTGGAAGACGAAGAAGTCATTGAACCAGGGGGGGCGAGCGGCTTCCGGCTCCGGCTTCAGCCAGAGCCGGACCTGGCGGCCGATCAGCAGGGCGATGGCGGGGGCCGCCGGCAGCAGGTATCCCGGCAATTTGGATCGGGAAAGGGAGAAGACCACCAGCGGCGTCAACAGCCACAGCCACAAGAAGAGATCCTGGGAGGCGGCGAGTGAACGCCAGCGGTCCCCGTGTCGAAACAGACTCCGAGCCGACGGAATCAGTTGCAGGCTCCAGGGGAAAAAGCCGATCAGGGCAACAGCCGGAAAAAACCAGAAGGGCTGGGGATGCTCGTAGCGGTCGGTGAGAAACCGTTCCAGATTGTGGCGAATCAGGAATTCTTCCACGAATCCCCAGCCGTTGGCCAAGGTGCACAATCCGTACCAGGGCAGGACCACCGCCAGCAACACCAGGACTCCGGTAAGGGGTCTGAAACTGGCCGCCAGCTTCATTCGGCCGGTGAGGACCAGAAAAACAGCCAGGCTGATCAGGGGCAGAACGAAGCCGGCCGGGCCCTTGGCCAGGGTCGCCAGTCCCAGGAAGGCATAAAAGATCAGCAGCAACCCCAGCGGAGAGCCGGAAGCGCCTGAATCCCTCAAAAGCCCCTTTCCGCCAAACAACAGGAAGAACAAGGCGGTCCAGGCCACTGCCATGGCCGCCGAAAAGACCATATCCGTGGACGCGGCCCGGGCCAGGGAGAAATAGAGAATCGAGGCGGCCAGAATGAGACAGGAGAACAGCCCTTCCGCCGGACCCTCCCGCTGCCTGCCCACAAGATAGACGCAAAACACTCCCAGGACGGCAGCCAGCGCCGAAGGCAGCCGGGCCGAGAATTCGTCGACTCCGAAAAGCCAGTAGGCCGCCGACGCCAGCCAGTAATAGAGGACCGGCTTTTCCAGCCAGGGCTCTCCGAAGTAGCGAGGGGTCACAAAGTCGCCCGAAACCAGCATTTCCCTGGCGACCTGGGCGTAGCGGGGCTCATCCGGACCCACCAGCCCCAGACCGCCCAGGTCCAGGAAGAACTGGACCCAGACGAATGCGAGAATCAAAAGCAGGCGGCTGGGTTGAATTCGACTGAACACGTTGGCTGAAAAGAAACTTTGACGGGCGGTGGCCAGACTAGTAGTAGTCCGAGCAGGACATGTAGTAGCCGCATTGGGGGCACCGCAGCTTGCAGTGGTCGGGTTGCAATTCCAGACCGCACTGAGGACAGTACTGGCTGGGGTCCTTTTGCCGGCTGGGAAGCGTTGGCAGGCGGTCCCTGGAAGTTTCCTTTTCCGGGAGATCTGGAGGGAGGGAATTCAAAGAAGTGACTGCCGGCATCCGAGACTGTGAGGCTGGACACTAGTCCCGCGGCCGGAGACCTGGCGGTTGCTGACCGACCGCCTGCACCTGGACCTATTGCAGGTGCGGGTCGATCATCTTTTGGAATTCCGACTTCGGCATGGCACCCAGCAGGTTGCCGACCACCTGCCCATCCTTGAGAAGCAGGATCGTAGGGATGCTGCGAATACCGTACTTGGAGGCCACCGCCGGGTTGTGATCGGTGTTGAGCTTTCCAACCTTCACCTTCCCGGCGTAGGCGCCTGCCAGTTCCTCGATGATGGGACCCACCATCCGGCAGGGACCGCACCAGGGAGCCCAGAAATCCACCAGCACCGGCTGGTCGGCTTGCAGGGCCTCCGCGTCAAAATTCCCATCGGTAAATTCCACTACGTTTCCACTCATCGTTTCGCCTGCTCCTTCCTGAGATCGTTGCGTCAATGCACCCTAGTCTTGCCCCCGGCCCCGGCGATTGTCAAGGTTTTTGATGGGGCCGGCAGCCCCGGCCGCGTTCCGCCGCTATTAGCCCGGCCGCGGCCGCGCGAGTACTCTGCCATGAGCGCCTGAACGATCCGGGAAGCGGCGGCGGTCAGAGGATAACGGCCGGCCTGGCTCAGCCAAATCCAGCGTGCCTCCGGGATCGAAAGCGTCGGTGGCAGTGGGGGTTTCAGACTGGCCTCATACACCGTCAGGGTGATTCTCCGATTGGTGACGGCGTGCTTGATGGTGGTCAGAGGGGAGCCTAACCGAACGCTCAAGTCGAGATCGCCCTGAATCCGTTTCACCAGGGAGTCGGCGAGGTCGGACCGACTGAATTCTCCCCCGGGAAACTCCCACAGGTCCTGCAGCAACCGCGAGCCGGACCGTCTGCGAATCAGGAATCGACCCCGATGCCGGATCACCGCCGCGGCTTGACGGCTCGAAATCATTTCCGACCGCTTGCCTTTTTCCGGCAGCCGTTCCTGCAGGCCCGATTTCAGGGCCTCGCAATGGGACGACCAAGGGCACAGGAGGCAGCGTGGGTTGCGCGGCAGGCAGACCGTGGCCCCCAGCTCCATCAGGGCCTGGTTGAAATCCCCTGGCCTGCGGACGGGAAGCAGCTGCTGTCCGGCAGCAGCCAGCATTCCCTGCGCAGGCGACTTGGCGGGGTCACCCCTCAAGCACAACAGTCGGCTCAGAACCCGCACCACGTTGCCGTCCAGGGCCGGAAGCGGCTGGTTGAAAGCAATGCTGAGAATGGCGGCGGCCGTGTAGCGGCCGATTCCGGGCAACCTCAAGACTTCCCCGTAGCTCCTGGGGAACTCCCCTCCATGCTCCTTCACCACAATCCTGGCCGCCTTCCGGAGGTTCCTGGCACGGGAGTAGTATCCCAGGCCGGCCCAGTTTCGCAGCAGATCCTGGGTGTCGGCGCCGGCCAGATCCTCGAGGGTGGGGAAAGCCTTCATGAACCGCAGAAAATAGGGAACGACGGTTTGAACCTGGGTTTGCTGAAGCATCACCTCAGAGACCCAGACGGGGTAGAAGTGGCGCGACTCACGCCAGGGAAGTTGGCGCTGGTGCTGCCGATACCAGGCGAGCAGCCGGGTCTGCAGTCGCTGGATTTCGGCTGGAGAGAGATAGACCGCCTCGGTCGCGGCCAGCTTCGACATGCCAGCAGGATCTTCCATCGTTTGCCGACTGTCAAGACCTTCAACCACAACCGCGACATTTCCATGGACAGGCCACCGGAAAGTTGCTAGATAGAGGGGCATGGGTGCCTCCATTGCCGAAATCGCCCGGTATCTCCAATGTCCCTTCCACGGGGACGGTTCCCTGCAACTCCAGCGAATCTCCAACTGGGATGAAGCCGACCGGGGCTCACTGATCTACTGCGAGGGCTCGGCCAGGGCCGATCGCCTGCCCGATGAGCTGACGGCCGGCTGCATCATCACCACCGCCGACATCCACAGATCCGGGTGGAACACCATCGTCTCCGAGCGGCCCAAGCTGGACTTTTCCCGAGCGGCCTCCCTGCTCCATCCCCGCCCGGCCGGACGGGGAGTGCGCGACCCTTCCGCGGTGGTCTCCCCCGAGGCGGTTCTCGGGCAGCAGGTGGACCTGGGGTCTCACGTGGTGGTGGGGGCCGGCGCCAGGGTGGGCGACCGGTGCATTCTGCACGCGGGGGTGGTGGTGGGAGAGCACTGCCGCATCGGCAGCGACTGCATTCTCCATCCCCGGGTGGTTCTCTATCCCGGGACGGAACTGGGTTCCCGGGTGACACTGCATGCCGGCGTGGTGCTGGGGGCCGACGGATTCGGCTACGTGTTCGATGGGAAGTCCCAGGTCAAGTTTCCTCAAGCGGGCGGGATCGTGATCGAGGACGATGTGGAGATCGGGGCCAACACCACGGTGGATCGGGGCTCGCTGGGCATGACTCGAATCGGCCGGGGCAGCAAAATCGACAACCTGGTCCAGATCGCCCACAACACCCAGATCGGTTCGGAGGTGATCATCGCCTCTCAGACCGGCATCTCGGGCAGCGCCGTTATTGAAGACCGGGTGGTGATCGCCGGCCAAGCCGGATTCGGGGAGCATATTCGGGTTAAAGAGGGCGCCGTCATCGGAGGGCAGGCCGGGGTCCTGCCCGGAAAGATCCTGCCGGGCAACCAGGTCTATTGGGGAACGCCCGCCCGTCCCCTGCGGGAATACAAGCGTATTCTGGCTCTTCTCTCCCGGCTCCCCCGGATGCGTTCGGAGCTGGAGCGGTTGAAGAAGAAGCTCGATCGACTCTTACGGGAAAACGAGAAATCGGGCCAGTGAGAATATCCCCGGCAGGCAGGAGCAACGGCTGCCGGGCTGAGGAAGTGGAATGGATTCCGTCCGGTTCTCGCAAATCGTGGATGAGGTCCTGGAAGGCTTGCCCCAGTTCTTCCAGTCCCGTCTGGACAATCTTGCCGTCATCGTCCAGGACTACCCCGAGCCGGAGTTGCAACGGCAATTCCCCGGATTGCTGCTGGGGCTGTTCCGCGGCATCCCGAAGACCCGTCAATCCGTCTTTGCCGGCGCCACCCTTCCCCAGCAGGTCTTTCTCTACCAGAAGAACATCGAAGCGGTCAGTTACGGAGACGCCGACCTGCGGCGTCAGATCGAGAAGACCCTGAAGCACGAAATCGGCCACTACTTCGGTCTTTCCGAGGAAGACCTGCGGGCCCTCGGTTACTGAACAACAGCTCGGTACGGCCTCTGACAGCAAGCGACCATGCCCTTACAGTCCTGGTTCCACCTGGAGCGAATCCCTGAGCCGGAAGTCATGGACGATCCTGACGGGGTCGAGGCTTACAGCGCCGCGGCCTCTCAAGCCTACCTGGAACGGATTGACAGGACCTTCGTGGAGCACGCCCTGAGTCTTGGGGTCGCCGAGGGCCACGCCCTGGATATCGGCACCGGACCGGGGGTCATTCCCATCATGCTGGCCGCCGGAGTCCCTGGACTCCGCCTGACAGGGGTAGACCTTTCGGAACCCATGCTGCAGAAGGCACGGGAAGCCGCCGAGGAAGCCGGAGTGGCGGACCGGCTCGACTTCCGGGTGGGCGACGCCAAGTCACTGCCCTTTTCCGAGCAGAGCTTCGACCTGGTCCTCTGCAATTCCCTGCTTCACCACCTGCCCGACGCCCTGGCGTTGCTCAACGAAATCTCCCGGCTTGTCAGGCCCGGGGGCGCCATCCTGCTGCGAGATCTGAGAAGACCCTCCCGCCTTGAGTTCCCCTTGCATGCCCTCTGGTTCGGGCGCCATTATTCCGGGGTGATGAGCCAGCTCTACCGGGACTCCCTGCAGGCTGCCTACACCCGTGCCGAGCTTGAGTGCCTGCTGCACCGCTCCCAGTTGACCGGCGCCCGGGTCTTCCGGACGGGAAGGACCCACATCGGCATCCAGCGGGAGGCAAGGTAGGGTCAGACGACTCCAGCCGCGCGGAACTGTTGCTCGATCCGCTCACCCTTCGAGTTCTGCGACCACAGATAGAGCCAGACGGGAAAGCGAGCCCGAGAAACCGCGTAACCAGGACTCTCGCAAGACGCCTGGATTGAATGAGTGTGTATTGCCCGACCGCGGCACCAGGGAAAACCATTTGACTAGACGTACGCCATGACGTACGCTATTGATCTCGGAGGTGACGTGTGACCACATTGAACGCGACGGAAGCTCGTTCCAAACTCTACAAATTGATTGACGAGGCAGCACAATCCCATAGCCCGGTTGTGATTACGGGAAGACGCGGCAATGCGGTCCTCATTGCCGAAGAAGACTGGAACGCAATCAACGAAACGCTCTACCTGCTTTCGATCCAGGGAATGCGCGAGTCCATTCGGGAAGGAATGGAATCCAGTCTCGACAATTGCGAAAAGGAACTGGACTGGTGACGTGGGAGCTGTATTTCACCCGGCAGGCCAGGAATGACGCGAGAAAGCTGGCTGCATCCGGGTTAAAGGAAAAAGCCCGGGCACTACTCGACGTCATTCGAGTGGACCCCTTTCAGAAGCCTCCGCCCTATGAAAAGCTGGTGGGGGACTTGGCCGGCGCCTACTCGCGGCGGATTAACATCCAACACCGGCTGGTTTACCAGGTACTCGAGGAGGAAGGATCGGTAAAGATTCTCAGGCTATGGACCCATTACGAATAGACCCACGAACGGTCGGGTTGTGTTCAAATAAGTTGAGGGAATCAGGACTCGGGGAGCCAGCGGCGAAAGTGCCGCAGCCAGTTGGCGTGGAAGATGTTGTCCAGGTCGGATTCGGAATATCCCCGTTCCAGCAGGATGGGCTCCAGTTTTTGCAGATCGGCGATGGTTTGAAAATCGGAAGGCATGTGGTTGAGTCCTCCCACGTCGCTTCCGATGGCGGAGTGGAGGCTGTTTCCCGCCAACTGGCAGACATGGTCGATGTGGTCGGCGACGGCCGCCAGGGTGACATTCTCCGGCGAAGATTTGCCGTGAACCCAACCGGGAACCAGCATCCAGGCGTCCAGGACCGAACCGATCACCGCAGACCGGTCCAACAGCATCCCAATCTGGTGGTCGGATAACTGCCGGTCCCCGGGCACCAGAGCCCGGCAGTTGTTGTGGCTGGCGATCACCGGTCCCGGGAAATGGTCCAGGGCGTCGTAGAAGCTCTCCTCCGCCAGGTGGGAAACGTCCAGGGTCATACCGACCTCGGCTAATCGGGTCAGCAGTTCCCGCCCCCGTGGGGTGAGGGGCCCCTCGACGCCGGTGCCCGACGCGTACTGGCCGTGGCCGAAGTGGGTGAGCGAGACACTGCGAAGACCGTCCTCCCACCAGGACTCCAGCTGATCGGGTCCCAATACGGGATCGGCGCACTCCATGGAGACGATGATTCCCACGGGATGGCCGTCTCCGGTGTTCCTCTCCCATCGTCCCCACATCCGCTCCAGGTCCTTCCCGGTACGTATCAGCCCGACCTCACCCATCTCCTCCAGCACGCGGTAGTAGGCCAACTGGCCCTGGGCATTGGCGCAGGCCATGGCCTGGGTGCCGAAGTCCAGATCGAGGCGGCTGACGGGCCTGGTCTCTCGGTTGACCCGCGCCGCCAGGGAGGACTGGCACACCGCTATCCTTCCCCGTCTCATGTCGGGCAGGCTGACGGCCCCCCGGCCCCGTTCCAGGGTATCCGTCATTCCCTGCTCGCGCCGGTTGCTCACCGCCGCGGGCTCGGTCATGTCCCGGTTGTGGGCCAAGGCGAACAGGGCCAGGTCCAGGTGCCCGTCAAAGATCGATCGCATTGGGGAACTCCTCTGCCGGCGTTCGCCGATTGCGAGGCGTCCGGCTCCGCCGATTCGCCATGCGACCGGCGGCTTCCAGGCTCATGTCGGCGTCGGAGCGGCCAGACATTGGGATGGAAGGCTGCCTTGACGGCAGCCTGCGTGATTGAGGGGGAAAGTGTGGGATTGAAGTGGGGGAAAACCGGCGCCTGACAGCTCGCCCCCAGGGCTACTCGGCCTTTCGGGATTCCTGCTGCAGTTCCTCGGGAAAGCTGTCGCCGAGCGCCTGTCCGGTCGCCTCGGTTCCGGACGCATTCTCCAGGTATTGCTGGACATCGCTGCGGGCTTCCTCATCGGTGACCGCCTTGGCGCTGAGCGAAATCCTGCGGTTGTCGAGGTCCATGCCCAGCATCTTCACCACAATCTCCTCCCCGGGCTGGTAGTTGGATACGGAGGCTCGCCCAGGTGTGTCCGGAAGCTCGGAAACGTGCACCAGGCCTTCCACCCCCTCGGCTACTTCCACAAACAATCCGAAGTCCGCCGTACGGGTCACAAGGCCCTGAAGAACGGCATCTACATGGGTGGTACGGGCAAAGGCCTCCCAGGGATGCTCGGTAACCTGCTTGAGGCTCATGGACATCTTCCGATTGGAAGGATCCAGCTTGGTAATCACGGCGTCGATGACGTCGTTGACCTTCAGAACCTGGTCCGCGTGGGACAATCGCCGGGTCCAGGAAATCTCGGAGATCGGCAACAACCCCTGGATTCCCGATTCGAGCTCAACGAATGCTCCAAAATGTTCCAGTTTCTTCACGGTTCCGACAATGACGGTGCCTTCCGGGTAGAGCTCGGCGGCATCGCGCCAGGGATCGTCCTCGGATTTGCGGAAACCCAGGGAGATCCGGCACCTCTCCTTGTCGTATTTGAGAACCGCAACCTCGATGTGGTCTCCGACCTTGAAGAGCTGGGAAGGGTGCTTGATTCGTCTCCAGGACATTTCGGAGATATGAAGCAGTCCCTCGACGCCTCCGATGTCCACGAAGGCCCCGTAATCGAGGATCCTCCGAATGATGCCCGGCAGGCGCTGGCCGACGGCCAGGGTTGCCAGGGTCTCCTTGCGCTTTATGGCCCGGGCTTCATTGAGCAATGCCCGCCGCGACAGGATCAGCTTGCCGTTGGGCAGGTCATGCTGCATGACCTTGAGAGTCAGCGTCTGTCCCAGGTAAGGCTTGAGATCCTCGACATAGGATTCGTCGACCTGGGAGGCTGGAATAAAGCCGCGCATGCCCACGTCTGCCAGCAATCCACCCTTGACGACCTCCACAACCCTGCCTTCCAGGTTCTTTCCGCTGTCGATGGATTCCTGCAAGGCCGCCAGTTGCTTGGCTCTCAACGCTTTCCTGTAGGAAACCCTGAGCTGAATGTCGGAATCGCCCGAACCCTCCAGCATGACGGAAATGGAATCGCCCATTCCGAATAGCAATTTCCCATCAGGACCCTTGATCTCATCCTTCTGCAGGGTGGCTTCCGACCGGCCACCGGCGTCCACCAGGAGCTCGTTGTCGTAGACCCCCACGATCTTGCCTTCGACCACCTGGCCCGGTTTCAGCGGGGGGCGCGACTTTTCATATTTGGCAAGCAGAGTCGCGAAATCTTCCTCTTCTTCCTCTTCGACTTCGGTACTTACATCCGATTGATCTTTGTCTTCCATTAATAAAACTCCGGCAAATTGAGTATTTGGATGGGAATTATAGCAAATGCGGGCTGCTTTACCAGCGCAATCGGATCAGGGACATCCCCTCTGGCAAGGGCGTGGCGAACCCCAATCAGAGTCCTGATGGCATCGCCGATGGCCGCAATTGATCCAAGGACCGGGGGGGGAGCAGGGTGAGGATTGGGGGAGCAAGGCTCGACAGGTTTCCCAAATTCCGCTCCCCCGGAAGGATTCAATGACTATCCCGCCACGTACTTCTTGTATCGGCTCTCAATCCTTTCCCAATTGAGATTGGCAATGAAATTGTCGATGTACTTGACGCGGCCGGGTCCGTCCTTGTGATAGTAGGCGTGTTCGAACACGTCGCAGGAAATCAAGGGAATCCCGCCCCAGATGGCGCCGTACTGATGCTCGTCGACCAGCACGTTGATCAGGCGCTGTGAATAGAGGGCATCGTAGACCAGCAATCCCCAGCCGCTGAGCTTTGCGGCAAAGGCTGCCGCTTTGAAGTCGGCTTTCCAGTTGTCTACCGAACCGTACTCGGCGGCCAGCGCCTTGGAGAGTTCGGGAGCCTTGGAGGCATCGCCGTCTCCACCCATGACTTCCCAGTACACGTCATGGAGCAGGGCGCCGGCGTGGTTCCAGGTAAAGCGGCGCTTCAGCTCTCCGACCTGGCTGTAGTTGCCATTCGCCTTGGCCCGGTCCGCCGTCTCCAACTCCTTCTCGATGTTGTTCAGGAAAGTAACATACCCCTTGTGGTGGGTGTTGTAATGCCAGTTGCTCGTTTCGGGTGAGACCACATCCTTCAACAGTTCCGTGGCTTCCTCATCGGAATAAGGCCTCGGATTGAACTTCCATTCGTAAACCATACGGATTTCCTCCTTGGATAGCGAACCAGGGTGACGCGTAGACCGCCCCCTTCATGAGCCGGGCAATGGGCGCCGGCGATTCTTCTCGAAATCGTGCGGTAATCATAGTGAGATCGAAATCGTCCGTCAACCGCGGCCAGGGCGGTTTCCGAACCTCAATAAGCCCAGCGCAGCAGAGCCGTACCTACGGTGAATCCCGCACCCACCGAGGCCAGCAGGACCACATCCCCCTTGGCCAGCCTGTTGTCGGAAAGGGCGTCCCTGATGGCCAGGGGAATGGTGGCCGCGGTGGTGTTTCCAAATTTCTGCAAGTTAAGAATCACCTGATCCTTGCGCAATCCGAGACGATCAGCCGTGCCCCGAATGATCCTGGCGTTGGCTTGATGGGGAATGAGAAGTCGGAGATCAGCGGGGGACAGATGGTTTCGTTCCAGCACGATCCGGCTGGCTTCCTCCATCTTTCGAGTGGCGAATTTGAAAACCGGCTGGCCTTCCTGCTTTACATAGTGCAAGCGCTGCTTGACCGTCTCACAACTGGGCGGCATCAAGCTCCCTCCGGCCGGCATGCACAAGCTGGGCCCGCCCGAACCGTCGATCTCGTGGTGGGCGTCGATGAAGGAATTCTCCGCCTGGACCGCCGGCTCCAGCAGGACCGCGCCGGCTCCATCGCCGAAGAGGACACAGGTGTTGCGGTCCTGGTAATCGATGATCCGGGACATGGCATCGGCCCCCACCACAACCACGCGGCGGTGCATTCCGGAGGCGACCAAGGCCAACCCTGCCGAGATCGCATAGACGAAGCCGCAGCAAGCCGCCGAGAGATCGAACCCCCAGGTCCGAGAAAGCCCGAGCTTGTCCTGCACCAGGCAGGCGGTGGCCGGAAAATACATGTCCGGAGTCACGGTGGCGACGATCAGTACCTCGATCTCGCCGGGTTCCATCCCCGTCGAGTGGCAAAGCGCCTTGATTGCCTCCACGGCCATGTCGGAAGTAGCCTTGCCGGGCTCGAGAATATGGCGGGTAACAATCCCGGTCCTTTGTCGGATCCACTCGTCCGAGGTATCCACCATCTTTTCGAGATCCTGATTGGTGAGGACCCGCTCGGGCACATGACAGCCGACACCGCTGATTTGGACGGGACAGGCGGGTCTCATCGACGGGAACTCCTGAGGGGTTTACTCGGCAACGGGCCCTTCCACCGCCGCCGAGGGGACGGACGTGGCCGCCTATCTTAGGCCAAGCCACCCCAAATGTAAATGTTCCGGGAAGCGATCCCCGGCGGCATTGACAGGAGCCGAACGGGTGTGTTAACTCTGGCGACTCGATTGAATATCGAGATGCGAAGGGGGTCGAGACCTGCAATGGAAAAACTCTTCTCGGTTGCGGAGGCCAACGCTTTGCTTCCCCAACTCAGGCAGTTGCTGAGTCGGGTGCAGGCCGAGAAGCGGCGTCTGGTCGCCATGAAGTCCGCCGTGGAAGGGGCCCGGGAAGGCCATGTACGGGACTGGGGCACCCCTCAGGGTCCCGCCTATATCCGGATTCTGCAGAACTTCCAGGAGAGCGTTCACAATATTGAGGAACTGGGGGTCCTGGTCAAGGACTTCGATGCCGGCCTCTGCGATTTCCCCCACAAACGCGACGGCCGTGTCGTTTACCTCTGCTGGAAGCTGGACGAAAAAAAAGTAGCCTGGTGGCACGACCTCAATTCCGGATTCTCCGGCCGGCAGCCACTTTGAGCTAATTCTAGCCTGACTCCTCCCCTTCAAATCCAATCAGTTCCTGCTCCAGTTCCAGCTCGATCCGGAATTGCCTCAGCACTTCTTGCCGGGCCAGCCGAATCAGACCCAGCACGTCGGAAGCCCTGGCGCCTCCCAGGTTGATCACGATTCCGGCATGTTTGGGTGAGATCTGAGCCCGACCGAGCACCCTTCCCTTGAGACCCGCATCCTCGATGAGCTTTCCGGCGTAGTGCCCCGGAGGCCGCTTGAAGACGCTGCCGGCGGTAGGATATTGCCACGGCTGGCGCTGTCTCCGCCGGGCCAGGATATCCTCCCGAATGAGAAAGAGTTTTTCCTTGCAACCCGGGGGAAAGCGAAAGGTGGCGCCGGTAATGTAGGTTTCCCGAATAAGAAGTGCCCGGCGGTAGGAAAATGCCACTTCATCCTTTTGCAACACCTTGAAGCGACCCAGTCCATCCAGGCACTCGACCTCGACCAGGTGGTCGGATATCTCGGCTCCGAAGGCGCCCGCGTTCATTCTCAGCGCGCCCCCCAGAGATCCTGGAATTCCTGAAAGACACTCCAGACCCGCCAATCCCCTTCTCAGGCAGGACTTGATGAACTCATCCAACACCAGACCGGCGCCCGCGCTTACCACTCCCTCCTTGAAGGCAAGGCGGTTGAACCCGCCGAGATGCACGGCCACTCCCGGGAAACCGCGATCGCTGACCAGCAGGTTGGCGCCGCCGCCCAGCACGAAACTGGGCAGGCTCTTTTCCACCAGATAGGCGTTCAGACGGAGTAGATCCTCCAGGTCGGCGGGAGAGGCCAGCAGTTGGGCTTCCCCGCCGATCCGGTAGGTGGTGCGTTCCCGCAGGGGGACCCCGGGCAACACTTCTCCCCTCAAGAGCTTGCCTAGTTCCTGCTGAATCCCGGCGACCACTCCAGTGCCTCCGAATCGCAAAGCCTCCAAGCTATTCGGGCCGAATAGTCCTGTCAAGTGTCCTCAGGGCTTGCTGGAAGCCAGCCCTTCCCCTCCCAAGATCGCACCTTGGCCGAAGTGCTATAATGCCTCGGCGGCCGCGAACCTTCAGTTCGCGGCTTGCCACGAGGAGACTATTCCATGGCAGAACGATTGGTGCAGTGTGTGAAGCTGAAGCGGGAATTGCCCGGCCTTGACCATCCACCCTTCAGTGGAGACCTGGGAGAACGGATCTACCAGAACGTGTCTCAGGAAGCCTGGGCGGCATACCGCGAGCATCTCAAGATGGTCATCAACGAGTACCGCCTCACCCTGGGCACCCAGGAGGCCAACGAGATGATCGAACGGCACACCGAAGATTATTTCTTTGGACCGGGCGCCTCTCTCCCTCCAGGTTACATTCCTCCCAAGACCCTGTAAGAAGTCTTCAAGGCCGAATGCCGACCCGAAGGGCGCCACTGGCCACGGCGTGCTGAAAGGCCCGGCTGACCTGGGTGAGCGGAAACATCCGGGTGAGAAGCTCGGAGAAGGGGAACCGGGTGTGGTGTTGCTCGAGGAAGGCCATCGCCGCCGAGAGATCTTGCGGGGCGTAGTTGTGAACACCCCGAATCTGCAGCCAGCCGCGCACCACCCGTTCCGGGTCCAGGGAAAGAGGAGCGCTGGGAAACACGGCTCCGACCAGGACGTAGCGCCCTCCGGTCCGCAGTAAGGGCACGGCCGCCGCCATGGCGCTGGCAGCCCCCGACAGTTCCAGGGCCAGGTCCACCCCGCGTCCCCGGCTGAGCTCCTTCACCGTTCGGGCCAGGATCCCGGGTCCCTCTCCAACTGCTACGCAATGGCTGGCGCCGAAGCGTTCGGCCTGCTTGAGTCTGGCTTCGTCGACGTCGCAGACAATGATCCGGCTGGCGCCTTGCGATCGAGCCAGGGCGCAGGCCGTCAGGCCCAACATGCCGGCCCCCTGGATGAGCACGATCTCACCGCCACAGCCTCCGCCGGCCCGCATGGCGGCCATGACCGTGGCCGTGGCGCAGTTGGCCGGGCAAGCCACCTCGTCGGGCAGACCCTCCGGAATCGAAACCACCGCGGTACCGGCAATCAAATGGCACACCTCCGCCAGCCCCCCGTTGAAGAGGTGTTCAGGCTGAAGGCTCTCGTGTCCATACTTGAAAAGCCGTTCGCACTTCTGTGGAAGGGAATGCCGGCAGAAGAAACACTGCCCGCAACTGGCCGCAATCGACCAGGAGATGCGATCGCCCACTGTGACCGGCTTGCCGTCCAGGGTTCGCACCGGCGGCCCCGGGCCCACTTCGATGACCTCACCCAGAATTTCGTGGCCCAGGATGGTGGGCGTGGGGGTCTGGCGGCGGCCCTGATAGGTGTGGAGGTCGCTGCCGCAGATCGAGCTGCAACGCACCCGCGCCAGCAATTGCGAAGACCCGGGCCGAGGCAATGGGAAACTCTCCAGCCGGATGGGCTCTCCCGGTCCCGCAAACACGGCCGCGCGCGCCGTTTCCATCTTCGACTCCCCGCAATTACCAGGGCAGCGAGAAGGTCTTGACCGTGGACATGAACCTCATGGCCTCGATGACCCCTTCCTTGATCCCCAGCCCCGAATCCTTGACGCCGCCGAAGGGGGTGGACTCGATACGGTAGCCCGGCACCTGGTTGACGTTGACCGTCCCGGTGCGGATTCCCTTGACGGCCCGAATGGCCGCCTGGATATCCCGGGTGACCACTCCGGCGGAAAGCCCGTAAGCGGTGGCGTTGGCCAAGTCGATCCCGTCCTCCAGATCGCGGATGGCCAGAATGGGCGCCAGCGGCCCGAAGGACTCCTTGACCACCATCTTGCAGGTTCTGGGCACGTCGGCCACCACCGTGGGTTCCATGAGAGCTCCCTTGCGGCGCCCGCCGCGGAGGACCCTGGCGCCGGCCTCCACCGCTTCCTCCACCCGCTGCTGAAGTCCGGTCGCCGCCGCCTCGTCGATCACGGTGCCGACACGGGTGGTCCACTGCTCGGGGTCGCCCGAGATGTACTCGCCGGTTTTCTCCACAAACAGCCGGGTGAAAGGCTCCAGCACCCTGTCGTGAACCAGCAGCCGCTTGACGGCAGTACAGCGTTGCCCGGAATTGCGATAGCACCCTTCGGCCGCCAGGCCGGCGGCCAGTTCGAGATCGGCGTCTTCCAGAATCAACAGGGGCGAGTTGCCTCCCAGCTCCAGGCACAGCTTCTTGTAGCCGGCGATGGCAGCCAGGCGACGGCCGACTGCTCCACTCCCGGTAAAGGTCACGGCCTCGATGCGGTCATGCATAGCCAGGGGCTCGGCAAATTCCCCGACGGAACCCAGCAGCACACTCAGCATCGGCCCGGGAAGCCCGGCCTGGTAAAGCAATTCCGCGAATCGGATGGCGGCCAGCGGCGTCTTCTCCGACGGCTTCAGAATCAGGGGCGCCCCGGCGGCCACGGCGGGAGCGATCTTGTGCACCACCTGGTTCAGGGGATGATTGAAAGGCGCGATGGCCCCCACCAGGGGAACCGGCTCCCGCAGGGTGAAGATCTTCCGGGCCTTGCCGTGAGCAGAGACATCTCCCGAAAATACCTGGCCCTCGTCCTTGAGTGCCTCGACGGCGGCGCATTGCAGCACGTCCAGGGCCCGACCGACCTCGTAGGTGGTATCTCGCAGACACAGACCGGACTCTCGTGTCACCAGCAGGGCGAACTCCTCGGCTCGCTGCTGCAGGAGGGAACGGGCCTTCAACAGGACTTCATGCCGCTGGTAGCGGGTCAGCGAGCCTTTCCAGGCCAGCGCCTCCTCGCAAGCCCGGTCGAGGTGATCGCGCCCCGCCAGGGAGACCGTCCCCACCAGTGCTCCCGAAAAGGGATTGAAGACCTCCAGGGTGCTGTCGGTCCGGAGCGGCTGCCCTGCCAGATAGCCGGGAAGATCCAGCGTTTCCTCGCGGGACCGGCTGAGCTTCATCGGGAACCTCCCTCGCAAAGACAGGCAAACAGGTCGAAATTTCTCGGGTCTTTGGCTCCCTCCGCGCGTGTACACGGTTCGGAAAGCAGCAGGGGCACCGTTTCCTCGAAGCGGCCGCCGTGGGACCTCAAGCCGCCCCTCAGGGGGCGCAGGTCGTGATACTCGGGCGTGCGGCCCATGACGACGTCCCGGTCCGAAAATACCATCAGGTCTCCAATGCGGTCCGGTGGGAGCTCCAGCCGGGTGACCGCATCCGGGCGCCTGCACACCTCGGTCACACCCTGGCGTCGAGACAGCCATTGGACCACGCTCGCCTCGGACAATCCTTCAGCCAGGTGAACCGTCACCGCCGACCCCAAGGCTCCGTGGTGCACCACGTAGGGGTCGGTGATCGGACAGATCACCGTCACGCCCCCGCCAAAACGCTCGCGCAGCTCGCTCTCCAGGTAGATCACGTTGGGCCGGCCGTCGGGCCTGGTCTTGTCATTCATTCCGTGATCGGCCGTGGCACCGAGGGTGGCGCCCAACTCCAGCAGCCGGCCCAACTGATGGTCGATGGCTTCATAGAAGTCCAGCGCCTGGGGAGCTGACGGTGGATAGCGGTGCTGCACGTAGTCGGTCAGCGACAGATACAGAAAGTCCGAACGGCCGCTCTCCAGCAGGGCCACGCCCGCCCGCAAGACGAACAGGCTGGCCTCGGCGCTGTAGATGTCGGGGCTACCCTCCCGGACCGACTCGGCCAGGCCTTCCAGGCCCGGAAGGCCCCGGATCTGATCGGCGGCCCGCTCCGACGAAAAGGCGATACCCGAAAGTCCACGGGTCAACAAATCCCGCAGCTTCTCCTTGGCCGTCACCATGGCCACCTTCCTCCCCGATCGGGCGGCGGCTGCCAGGATGGTGTCGCACCGCAGGTAGCGGCCCGAGTTCATCATGACCTCCGCGCCGCTCCCCGGGTCGAGAAAGAAGTTGCCGGAAATGCCGGTGGCGGAAGGCGGAACACCGGTGACAATGCAGGCGTTGTTGACGTTGGTGTAGGTGGGAAGTGCGGCCCGCGCCAGCCCGCGGTAGCCGCCGGCAGCCATTCGGGCCAGGTGGGGCATGCGGTCCCGGGCGAGCGCCACCGTCAGGTAGTCGTCCTCGCAGCCATCCATGCAGATCGCTACCACCGGCTTGGCCGGCGGCCGGTATCGGCGGCCGTTGACGGAGAAGGGCGAGGTGGAAATCGTTGGTTTCATGGTCATGAAAATCGCTGGCTACCGCCGGACAAACAGTGCAATCGAACCGCTGAGCAAACAGGCGCCCGCCACCACCGGAAATACCAGGCCGGTGTTATCGCCGCTCCGTTGGATCATCCAGCCGATGAAGGGCTCTCCCAGTCCCGCCAGAAGGTAGGCATGCATGTTCATCACTCCCGTGCCCGTGCCGGCGTAGCGGGTCCCCAAGAGATCCGGACACAGCGCCCAGAAAGCTGACTGGGGACCGTAGGTGAAGAACCCGCAAAGGGCCAGCAACGCCAGGGACCAGAAGAAATGGTACGGCAACAGGTACATGGCGGTACAGGCCAGAAAGGCGGCCGTCATGAACAGGAAGATGACCCTGGACCGATTGGAATGAAAGACCCTATCGGACAGCCAGCCGCTGCAGACCGCTCCCAGGGCCATGCCCACCGGCAGCGCCAGTGTGATCCAGGACCGCGCTGAAAAACCTCGCCACCCCTTTCCCAGGAAGTGGACCGGCACCCAGGTCAGCAGGCCGTAGCGGGCCAGGCTCTGGAAACCGATGGCCAGGCTGGCGATCATGAAGCGCCAATTGGAACATACCTGACGATAGCGGTGCCAGGCGGTCTCCCCGTTCTCTTGCCGGCTTGAGGGCGCGGCCCGGTCTTCAGCCGGGTCGGCTTCCAGGTGGTTGGAGCCGGTGAAACCGAGTTCCGAGGGACGGTCCCGAGCCATCCGGTAGTAGACCGCCCCCCCCAGCAGAAGCAGCAGTACCGGGAGGCGAAAGATCCAACGCCAATTCAACTCCAGAGCCAAAATGAGATTGGAGGTGGTGAAGGCCAGAACGGAGGACAGGCCGGCCGCGCCCACGTAGAGACCATAGACCTTCCCGCGCTCCAGGCGGCCCCACCAATTGGACAGCACCCGGCTTCCCGGAGCCCAGCCCATGGACTGCGCGTAGCCGTTGATGGCCCATGGGACCATCAGACCCGCCAAGCTGCCGGCGAAGCTCACCCCCCAATTGAACAGGCAGGAAAGCAGCGCCCCCAGGCTGATCATGCGGCGGCCGCCGAACCGATCACCCAGGTTGCCGTTGACGGCCTGCCCGGCGGCATAGCACCACAACATGGCGCTGCTGACCCACCCCAGGCTGGCCTTGCCGATGCCCAACTCCTGCTCGATGCCCGGAATGGCGAAGCCGAAGGTCTGTCGGCCGGTGTAGTAGAAAAAGTAGCAGAGCATGGTGGCCCACAGAATGCGCCACTGAGCCCGCCGAAACCGACGGTCCTCACCTGCCATGTTTAGTTTCCTGGCGTGCCTGAAACAACCGAAAAAAGACAAAAGAAAAAGACTTATCCACGAAGGGGCACGAAGAACGACGAAGGGACACTAAGGCGCTGAGGTTAACCGCGACGCGGTACCAAGGTCGCGAAAGGATTGATCGATTTCCGATTGTTTCACCCTCGCATGATCCGCCCTCCAGGGCTCTTTTTCGGTCGGCCCTGACCGTCTCC
The DNA here is from genome assembly GCA_965207735.1 of Candidatus Versatilivorator sp. Taxonomy (GTDB): domain Bacteria; phylum Acidobacteriota; class Terriglobia; order Versatilivoradales; family Versatilivoraceae; genus Versatilivorator. The sequence goes on from OZ242296.1 coordinate 1,653,330, forward strand.
CTCCAAAGCGGCGCAACGGAGCCGGAACCGGTGTGGTCCGGAGCAGAAACGTCTGGGAAATCGGCTGGACCGCTTGCTTTGAAAAGTCAGCAGTTTTGCTCGCCCTGGCAATCATCCGCCCAGGCTGATCATCTCTATTTTCTTGTGATCCTCGGCGCGATATCCCTGCCGGGAATGGAGGGCCTCCAGCCGGGACTCCGAGTAACGGTCGCTCCTGCGATTCCAAATGGAGACCACCCGGCTGCGAAGCTCCCGATCAGAGGCTCCCGCGCGCATTGGCATCTTGAGGTCGTGTCCGACCTCCGAAAACAGGCAGGTAACAAAATTCCCGTCCGCGGTCAGCCTGGCTCGGCTGCATCCACCGCAAAAGGGTTCGGTGACCGAAGCAATCACACCGAAATCCCCGCCGCCGTCAGCAAACCGGTAGTCCACTGCCGGTGCCCTGCCCTGCTCGCGGCCCACTTCGGTCATGGGGAAAACGGTACGGATGCGCTCCAGAATCTCTTCCTTGGAAACCATCTTCTCGGACTTCCAACTGTTGGAATTCCCGACGTCCATGTATTCGATGAATCGAATACCGAACCCGTGGGAGCGAGAAAACTCCACCAGCGAGACGATCTCGTCGTCGTTGACGCCCCGTTCCAAAACCGTGTTGAGCTTGATCGGATGGAAGCCCTGGCTCCGGGCGGCAAGCAGTCCTTCCAACACTTTGGCCAGGTTGCCCCGCTTGACGATCCGCTTGAATTTTTCCGGATCCAGAGTATCCAGGCTGACGTTGATTCGTTTCAGTCCCGCCGCCTTGAGGAGGGAGGCTTGCTCGGCCAGCAGGGCCCCATTGGTGGTCAGGCACAGGTCCCGTAGACCCCCGAGAGAGGCCAGCCTCTCCACCAGCCGGTGCAGGTCCTTGCGCAGGAGAGGCTCGCCTCCGGTCAAGCGAATTCTCTCCACACCCAGCCCGACAAAAATGCGCGCGAGCCGTTCGATCTCCTCAAAGGTCAGGATCTCCTGCTTGGCGATCCAGACATATTCGTCAAAGGGCATGCAATAGGTGCAGCGAAAGTTGCACCGATCCGTCACCGAGATTCTCAGGTCCTTCAGGGGACGCTCAAAAGTATCGACCAGCATGAGGGAAACCACCACTGCCCAACAATCGGCAACTACCTATGAAAAAAGGCCATTCCTCCTCTCGGAAAAATGGCCTTCGAATCTCTGCGACTCGGATCCGCAATCAGACCCCGAATGGCTGCCGAGCTACACGTGGAAGGATTCGCCGCAACCGCAGGTGCTCTTGACGTTGGGGTTGTGGAACTTGAAGCCGGAGCCGGTGAGGCTTTCAATGAAGTCGATCTCGGTTCCGTCCAGATAGATCATGCTCCCCTTGTCGACGAAGACCTTGAAGCCATTCAACTCAAGTATCTCATCCCCTCCGTTGGCTTGCTTCTCGAAGCCCATCTGATACTGAAAGCCCGAGCACCCGCCGCCCACGATCTGAACTCGCAGACCGGCGTACGCCTCCTGTTGGCTGTCCAGTATTTCCTTGACCTTACCCTGAGCTTTGTCGGTGATGTTAAGCATTGCGTTTGCGGCTCCTTTCAGCCCCTCCAGCGATGACGACTGCTTGATAGAATTATTGTAGCCATTCCGGCAAAAAAATCAATCCTCTGCATTGGAAGAAACTTCCGGCGCGCCTTCCTGAAGCACTCCGTTCCAAGGAGGAACCACGATCGAAACGTCCCCGTAGCACTTGGATTGGCAGGCCAATCGAACCACCGGATGCTTCCGGGCGGTTTCTGCCGGGGGAGCGTAGCCGAAATACTGCAGACGGCGCTTTTCGAATGGGGTCATTTCAGAAAGGTTTTCCTGTCCGGAAAGCACCCCGATCCAGCAGTAGCCGCACGCGCCGCTGCGGCACTGCACCGGTACGGGTCCGGCAATGCGCCTCTGATCCAACTCCCGAAAATCCCTCGGATCGTTCCCGCTGGCCATCGACAGGTCCTGCCCTTCCAAGGCCTCAAAGCAGGACTCCGGCGTGTTCTCGTCAAAGGTCACCCGGTATCTCTTTGATTTCCAGATCAGGGACTTCCAGCTCCGGCCCCCCCGCCTTCGCAACTTCAACACCTCGGCCACCGATTTCGGGCGCCCGTTGGGGACCAGGTCGGCAGCACCCTTGGCCAACGAGGACAAGCCCACTTGCCGCAGCACCATCATCCCCACCGCAACGATGCCGGTCAGCAGAGACGGCTCCACCCGGAGCCTGGCGGCCAGCCGGCCGGACAACTCCAGCACGTGGGCATCCAGGCCGGTTTCTTGGGGTTCCGAGATCTCCTCGGCGTAGGCCATCACCGCCCGCTTGACTTCCGGCCAATAGCTCGACCCGAACAGAAAGGCCACCGAGGCATCGATCTGCTCCTCCAGACGCGGCGTGCCGTCCAACTGAAAGTCCTTGAATACCTGGGCCGGATCGGGGGATCGGTCCAGAGCCAGCCGAAGCTTCAAGGGCCAGAAGGCAAACCAGATACGAGTAGCCTGGCTGTCAACCGGATGGATTTGGGAAAGAATTCGAGTCACGGACTCGGCCCACGCGCTCTCTTCCAACTGACTCAAATAGCTTTCGAAAACCGTCTTGCCGGCAGCCATGATCCCGTTATTCCGCCTTTCCCGCCCAACCAAAAAATGGGCTATCCGTCACGGATAGCCCATTGAAACCCTCTCCTGGCCCCAATCCTCGCAACCACCGTTACTTGGAGGGAGCTGAGATCTGGACCAGTTCGTCCGGTTTCTTGTTGAGGACCATTTCCTCGTAGACCTCACGCATCTTGGCCGCCTCCCGGGCCGCCTTCCTGCGCATCCGCGCCTCGTCGGCCGCCGTCTGCGGGCCATCGCTCAGCGATCTCACTCTGGCTGCATCCTCGGCATCCACCCTGAGAAAGTGATCGTAGCTCTCCAGGCCGACCTTCTTGCCCTTGGCGAACACCTCGTGCTTCCCGTGGTTCCTGTACCATTCGGCCACGGTGGCATTCTTGTGCATGTTCTCGATGATCTTCCGCCATCCCACCCCGGTGTTGTAAGCACAGAAGGAGATCTCTCCCTCCTGGGTGGCGTAGGGAATGATGCACATCTCGGTCCGCCGGAAGTCGTAGTTGAAGAGATCCTGGAACCACATTCCCGAGATAAAGAGGAAATTCCAGGGATCCGAGCGGCGCTTCTTGATGTCCTCAATGGTTCGGCTGGGGTCCGACTTGCCATATTTAAGGTCGGCGTCGCCGGAGGTATTCCAGGTCTTGTCGAACTTCTTGAGGATATCGGACAGAACCAGACTCGGCGGCGCCTTGAAGGGGGAGTAGTTCTTCAGCAGCGCCATCGCCATCATGAAGTTGGAGAAGCTCTTGCCTCGAGCCGCGTCGGTAATCATGCGCATGTCCCCCATCAACCCGGGGACGTCGATGAACTGGGGAACCGCGGCCACCTCCTTGTTCTCCTTGTTGATCATTAAGGCCGTGCCCACGCCGCAATTGGGGTGGCAGCCGCAACTGAACGTGCCCCATTCCCGGTCGGGGCCGTGCACCAGATCCGCGTAGTCGGCAAAGCCCCCCATGATCGAAATCGGAAACCAGTCCCGGGTCGGTTCAGCGATCCCGGTCTGAGTCTTCACGTCGCTGGCCATGTGAGACAGCGTGTAGCGCTGGCGGTGGCGGCGATCGGGGGTGATCTCCTCATCCCGGCCGGTGAAGGAGACCGGCTGGAAGGCGATGAAGGCGATCTTCTTGGGGTTGTCGATAGCAAACCGGATGATGGGGCCAACCTGGTCGTTGTTGACTTCGTTGATCAGGGTGGTCACCAGAACGATCTCAATGCCGGCTTCGTGCATGTTGTTGATCGCTCTCAGCTTGACGTCGAAGAGATTGCCGATCTGGCGGTGGCTGTTGGCGTCGTTGCCGATCCCGTCGAACTGCAGGTAGGCGTAGCGCAGTCCGGCCTCGGCGGCCTTGCGCGAAAACTCCTTGCTCTTGGCGAACTCAATGCCGTTGGTCGCCGCCTGCACACTGTTGTATCCCAGGTCGCGCGCCAACTTGACCGCCTTTAGGAAATAGGGCGACATGGTCGGCTCTCCGCCGGAAAACTGAATGGACATCTGTCTCCTGGGCTTGATTTCCAGGGCGTTGGTCATGATCTCCTGGATGTCTTCCCAACTGAGCTCATGAACATAGCCCACCTGGTTGGCATCCATGAAACAGGGATCGCACATCATGTTGCAGCGGTTGGTAAGGTCCACGGTCAGGACCGATCCCCTGCCGTATTTGATGGTGCTGGTGCCGTGCTTGTGCAACCGCTCGTCGTTGTGAGCCCGGATGTCCCGGCCGGGAAAGTTGCTCTCGATCCAGTTCAGAAACTCCACGTCCTTGGCCATCATGTCCTCGAACTTGCCATGCTGCGGACACTCCTTGTCCATCCACACCTCGCCGTTCCGCTCGACGATCTGCGCCTTGATTTCACCCACGTGTTCGGTCACCAGCGATTGCCAGTCCTGCTCTCCGTTGATGATCCTCTCTCTGGCCTCCATCACGCAGACGGGGCAAAGGGAGTCAGTGGTTCTGGGGAACCCCAGGGTGGGTTTGGACTTTTCCCAAGACTTCTGCAGGGGCTTGTCCGACCATTTGGGCGTAAAGGACGGATTGGGGAAATGCTTGTTGAAGAGCTGGATGGTGTTGAACACAACGCCGGCCGCCGAACATGCGGCGGAGTCCACGTATTTCATGAGGCGTTTGCCTGTTGCGCTAGACATGTTCTCTTTCTCCCAAAAGTTTCTTTCACCCCTGCTTGCAGGAAGCGAAAGCCAGATAGCCCGTCGAATCGCGCCCCTTCCGAATCCGAATAGGCGCGACTCCCGAGAGGTTGGCCCTCAAGACACCGAACTCACCGACGAGGTCTGCCGGAAGCAGGACTGTTTCCGATATGAGGTTCAGGATGTGCCGGTTGAGGAATACTAACTCAAAACTACAAATCTTGGTAGCCCGCTGCATGGCCGGCCGGTGAGAGCCTCGCAACCGGCCGCGCCGGTCTGCCGGCGACAGTCCAAAAATACAGGCTAAATATTAGGAGCGGTCTGCACAACTGAAAAGCACATTGCAGGGAATGGCGCCATTTTGAGGGCGAGCGGTCCAAAATCGGGCTCCTTGCGGTCCTGGAAGCGACAGGATTGTTGGCAAATGGTCCGGGGCTGGACGTTTCCCATGGCCGCCCCCGCGTCCGGGCTGGGACGATTGACGACACGCCGCCGAACCGCCTTGACCGCGGCGGAAGCCTGGGGCTACCATGCCTCATGACCGAACTCCTGCCGCTCTTCCCTCTGGACATAGTCCTGTTCCCAAGGATGGTCCTTCCTCTCCATATATTCGAGGAGAGGTACAAGGAAATGATCGGGGCATGCCTCCATTCCAAGACGTCCTTCGGGGTGTTGTACGCTCACGAACGGACCACGGAAAAGGTCGGCTGTCTGGCCGAAATCCTCAAGGTCCTCAAGAAGTACGACGACGGTAGAATGGATCTGCTGACCCGGGGCGGCGACCGCTTCGAGATTCTGCATTTCGACACTTCAGCTTCCTATCTGCGGGGATGGACGGAGCCATTTGCCGACAGGGACCGAGCCCAACCACCCGAACGGACGGCAGTCGAAGGGTTGCTGGAACTCTATCGGGAAACCGCGCACATCCTGAACCGGACCGAGGCCGACAAGGTAGTGGTCTCTTCCGACTACCAGGGATTGAGTTTTCAGATCGCCGCCGGCTTCGCACTGCCGAAGAAAGTCAAGCAACGGGTGCTCGTAGGGCGCAGCGAAACCGAGCGGGTGGCCATCCTCACAGCCTACTTCAACGAAAATCTTCCCCGCCTGCGGCGAACCCAAGTCGCCGCCACGAGAGCCGGCTCCAACGGCCACGCACGCTGAGGGGGGAATTTGTGCTATCTTTCCGCTCTGAATCTCGGCGAGTGGGTCAACCATGAACGCACCATTGAGCAAGCGAAGCCATTGGGGCTCCAGGATCGGCTTCATCCTGGCGGCCGCCGGTTCGGCAGTGGGGCTGGGCAACATCTGGAAGTTCCCCTACGTGACCGGTGAGAACGGCGGGGGAATCTTCGTCCTCATCTACCTGGCTTGCGTGCTTCTGGTCGGCCTGCCGGTCATGATCGCCGAGATCCTCATCGGGCGTTCCACCCAGAACTCACCGGTGGGAGCCTTCAAGTCTCTGGCCGGAGCCCGGAGTCCATGGGTAGGAATGGGGTGGTTGTCGGTCTTATCCGCTTTTGTTCTCCTCTCCTTCTACAGCGTAGTGGCCGGTTGGTCCCTCCATTACACCTGGCTCTCCATCAGCGGGCAGCTGGCGGGATTGGAACCGGGCAATGTGGCTTCCGTTTTCGGAAGCCTGCACGCGTCGGCCGGGGCGAATCTCTTCTGGCACCTGGTCTTCATGGGCCTGACCGTAGCCGTGGTCTTTGGAGGAGTATCCAAGGGGGTGGAACGCTGGTCGCGGATCCTCATGCCGGCCCTGTTGATCATGATGCTGGTGCTGCTGGTAAATTCCTTGACGCTGGATGGATTCGGCAAGGCCTTCAGCTTCCTGTTCGGTTTTCACCAGGACAAGTTCACGGCCGCCGGAGCCCTGGAAGCGTTGGGACAGGCCTTCTTCAGCCTCAGCCTGGGAATGGGCGCGATGCTCACCTATGGCAGCTACCTGCGCCGCCAGGACGACGTCGTGGGTGCCTCGGTCACCATCTCCGCCCTGGACACCACGATTGCTCTGGTGGCCTCGTTGATGCTCTTCCCCATCATCTTCAGCCACGGCATGGAGCCGGCGGCCGGCCCGGGCCTGGTGTTCATCAGCGTACCCATCGCCCTTAGCCAGATGCCGGGGACCACTTTTCTGGCAACAGTTTTCTTTGCCCTGCTGGTCTTCGCCGCCCTGACCAGCGCCATTTCCATGCTGGAGGTCGCCACCTCCTACTTCATCGACCAGCGAGGGTGGCAGCGCCACCGTGCGGCGGTGACGGCGGGATTGGCCACCGCCATCTTGGGGCTGCCGGCAGCGCTCAGCGGTGGGACCCTGGTGTTCGGCTCCGGGATGGAGGCGCTGCTGGGCAAGAACTGGTTCGACAGCCTGGACTACCTGGTCACCAACTGGATGCTTCCGCTGGGCGGACTGGGGATGGCCCTGTTTACCGCCTGGCGCATGGACCAGCGGTTGCGCCAGGAGGAATTCCTCTCGGGCAGCCGCCTGCGCGGGTTCTATCAGACTTGGCTGTTCCTTCTGAAGTACCCGGTTCCCGTGGCTATTCTGCTGGTCTTCCTCCACGCCGTGGGCCTACTCTAGAGGAAGAAGGACGGGAACGGCGGACGATTCCCCGATTCCCATCCCGGCCCCGGGAGTTCTTCAACCGGACTGTTCCGTAACCATCTTTGCGGAGAGCACTCCCTTGGTTTCCTTTGCCCTCGTCATTCTGGCCGCTGTCGGCCTGACGATCTCCAGCTACTTTACGGCCGTCGCATACGGCTGGATCGATCCCACGGAAAAGTGGATTCCGTCCTTCTGCCGCATGGGAGAGCAGACCTGCAGCCGGGTGATCCATTCCCCCAGGGCCCGGGTCTTCGGGCTCCCCAATTCGCTGCTGGGCCAGCTTTTCTACCTTGCCATCCTGGCAGCCGTCTTTGCCGATCTGATCTTTCTGAAACCCTACATTTGGCTGTTTCTGTCGGCCGGCTTCCTCACGGTGCTGCTGGGTATTTTTCTCAGCTACTCCCTGCTCTACCTGACCCGGATTCGATGTGTGCTGTGCTTTACCTCACACGCCATCAACGGGATCATTTTCCTGATCCTGCTGCTGACCAACCGGTGACACTGGAGTTAGAATTTGTGGCAGTTGAGTTGAGAGTCGACTACCGTTGGCATCGGACACCGCACTAAGCCCGACTGGCGGACGACAGGACTTCGTAATTGCAGCAGACGCAACTGGAGGGTGACCGGAAATGAATATGCGCGCGGCTCTGGATCGGATGGGAGTTGGGGAAGACCTGCTTTCGGCCGAGGAAGAATCCTTCCTGGACGAGAACGGATACCTCGTCATTCCCGACATACTAACTCGGAACCAGGTCCGGACCTTCAACCATCACCTGGCGGCGCTGGCCGAGAAAGAGGACAACGGCGGCCGGGTGGAAGAGGGCTTTCAGCACGGCACCGTCGTGGTGCTGGACCTTGTCAACAAGGACCCTGTCTTCGACATCTGTATCAGCCACCCGAGGATTCTGGCAGCCGTGGATCGCGTCCTGCCCAAGGGTTTTCGGCTGTCTTCTCTCTGTTCCCGAGCCGTGCTGCCCGGCGGCGGACACCAGGACCTTCATCCCGACTGGCATCCCGCCTGGTGGCGCGACCGCAAGCAGCCCAGCGACCACTTTTCCTGTAATACTCTCTGGATGCTGGACGACTTCACGCCCGACAACGGCGCTACCCGGATTGTGCCGGGATCCCACCTGGGACTGACCTTCCCCGAGGATGAGATGGAAGACATGCAGCAGCCGCACCCCCGGGAAATCTCCCTCACCGGAACCGCGGGCACCGTGGTGGTCTTCACCGGACACACCTGGCACAGCGGGGTCAAGAATCGAGCCGATGCCCCTCGGCGGTCCATCACGGCCTATTTCTGCCGCCGGGATCAACCCCAGCAGACCGATCAGCGCGAGGCTCTTCAACCGGCTACTTCCCAACGACTCAGTCAAGCGACCCTCTACCTGCTGGATGTTTAACGTAAAACACTCCTGTTCCGCCCTATATGATCCGTTACATTGTGTGAGGCAGGGGCTCGGCTAACCTACATTTCGCGCGGGGGGGTCCGTTACACTTCCATGAGCCTTTTGCAAAATTCGTCGTGCAGCACTGGTGCTGGGGACGTTGTTGAATTACTGGAATAACTTCGATCAGCCGCTCCTATATTGCTTTGATTCACTAACATCTCCTGCGTGCTCTCTGCCAGTTATTCCAGTAATTCAACAACGTCCCCTATTCGCTTCCTTTCAATGAGACCGCCAACCACCGCAGGAGCGCGCCTTTGAACCGCCGAAGATTTCTAAAGCAGCTCACCGGCCTCACCGGCGGCCTGGCTCTGACTCGGATAACGGCGCCTGCCTTCTCCCCCGGGCCCGCGGCTTCAGGTCGGCCTCGGACCGAAGAAAGCGCACGCCGGGAGACTCTCTACAACGGCATCCGGCTCCCGGACTCCTGGCCTCCCCGCTATCCCCCGGAGGACTTCCGCACTCCTGTCACGCCCCCATACCTGACGGAAATTCCCCAGGTCATCCCCATTGACCGGGGGCGGCAACTCTTTGTGGACGACTTCCTCATCTCCAGCAGCACTCTCAAGCGCTCCTATCACAGGGCCGTACTGCACCCGGAAAACCCGGTTCTGAAGCCGGAGACCGCCCTGGAGATGAACGGGGGCCTGCAGCCGGTGGCCTGTCCCTTCAACGACGGCGTGTTCTACGACCCCGAGGACGGTTTGTTCAAGATGTGGTACCATGCCGGCTGGTTCGACGGCATTGCCTACGCCACCAGCCGGGACGGGATTCATTGGACCCGACCCCGCCTTGACGTCGACCCGGGAACCAACAGGGTCCTGGTTCGGGGAAAGGGATATGAAAGGGACGGGGTGGGAATCTGGCTGGACCAGGAGACTGCCGACCGGCAACAGCGATTCAAGATGTTCGCCTTCTTCAGGGGGCCGGACAAATTCCGGAGGGGCGAGGTCTATTCCTCGGCGGACGGCATTCATTGGGGCGAGCCCACACCCACCGGCCCCTGCGGCGACAACACCACCTTTTTCTACAACCCCTTCCGCAAGGTCTGGGTCTACAGCATTCGCACCTTTCAATTCCAGCCCAGCCTGAGCCGGCTGCGGGGTTACCGGGAACATCCCGAGTTCGTGGGTGGAGCCGCTTGGGAAGAGAGCGACGTCCACCACTGGGCCGGCGCCGACGAACTGGACCCGCCGGCGCCCGACCTGGGCTATCCCACCCAGCTCTACAACGTGGACGCGGCAGGTTACGAGAGTCTGATGATCGGACTGCTGGCCATCCACCGGGGACCGCCCAACCGGATTTGCCTGGAGGGCGGGTTCCCCAAGCTCACCGAGTTGTGCCTGGGCTTCAGTCGAGACGGATTCCACTGGCACCGACCCGACCGGCGCTCCTTTATCGCCCCCTCCCGTCGCAAGGGCACCTGGAACCGAGCCTACCTCCATTCGGCCGGGGGCTGCTGCCTGGTGGTGGGCGACCGGCTCTACTTCTACTTCGGAGCCTGGTCGGGGGAATCCCCTAAGCTGGGAAGCCATATGTATGCGGGCGGAAGCACCGGTCTGGCCGTCCTGCGCAGGGACGGCTTCGCCTCGCTGGACGCCCCGGAATCGGGGGGCGCGGTCACCACCAGGCCACTGCGATTCCAGGGCCGTCACCTGTTCGTCAACCTGCAGGCCCCGCGGGGGCAATTGCAAGCCGAGGTCCTTGACGCGCAAGGCGTCCCGATTGTTTCCTTTTCCAGGCAAAACTGCCTGCCGGTGACCGGAGACAGCACTCTCAGCCAAGTCGTTTGGAAGGAGGCCGCCGATCTTTCCCGTCTGGCCGGCCGGCCCGTCCGCTTTCGCTTTCACCTGACCAACGGCAAACTCTACTCATTCTGGGTCAGCCCCGAGGAAACCGGGGCCAGTAACGGTTACCTGGCTGCCGGCGGTCCCGGCTTCACCGGCCCCAGCGATACCGTGGGGCGCGGCGCTGGATAAAGGGTTTTCCGAGGGCTCGGGTGCTTGACTTCGATGCGGTGCATGTATTTTGATTTTGATCGGCTTGCTGCAAAGGCGAACCATCGGGGCTTCAGAAATTCTTACCGCCGGAGAGGCCTACGACGGCTAATCCGGGGCTCTGTTCTTGACCCAATTCCAGTCGTTTGAGACGAGATGGATATCGGACTCTTAAAATTCAGCCATGGGGGCCGGACTGCCAATGATTGCGACCCGCGATCTGACCCAGCCCCCGTTTCCGTGCCCTCCCGTTTGGCACAGGCGTTGAATAGGAGGATCCGGCTCCCGAAACAGGCCGCGAGCCGGTTCGTTCGCCTTGCAATCGTTGCACTTGTCGCAGTTGTAGCCATTGGCGGCGGAGGCGAGCGATTCCTGCTGGGCCAGGTCTCGGACTTCGAAAACAGACAGAGGCAGTTCGACAGCATCCGCGGCCAGCCGGGCAGCGACACTGACGACAGTCCACTCCACTGCAGTGACGGAGGCCCGGGCACGGGAATCTACATGGGCCACGTCTCGGGAGTCGAGGGCGCGGGCGCGTTTGACGATGTCGAGGTGCTGCTCACCTGCGGCAACGGAGTGTTTGAAAGGACGGTTCCGGGACCCGACGGGGGGTTTGTCTTCATGGGGCTGCCGGACGGGGACTACGTGGTCACGGTGCGCAAGACGGGCTACCGGGGGCCGCCTTCCAGGCGATTCCGCCTGGAAGGGGGCGAGATCACCTCGCCACCGCCGGGTGCGATTGACCGGGAATACGTGTTGGCGCCCGTGGACCCGGACACCTTCGTCTATCACTGGGAGGAAGATCAGAGCACGGCCGGCTACGACTACTCGGCCCATGTCAATGAGCCGCTGGAGGTGGAGTTTCTGGGCGAGCCGATCGAGGTGAGCGACAACTCGTCGGCCATAAGGCTGAATCGCGACTACAGCATCCTGTTGGTGGACAGTGACGGCGGCAGCTGGACCCGGGAGCACGCCTATCGGTTGCTGGAGACGATGAAGACCATTCCGCAGGACGAGCGGCCGGCTCCTGAGGACAAATCACGGGGTGCTAGCCAATGGATGCTCACGTCGGAGCATGTGGAAAACGACATTCGGATCACTGGCGGAGACGTGTTGAGCGAGAGGACGGTTCTGATTTCCGAGGAGGCGTTTGTCAACGCGAGCCCGAGGATTGCCCTGATCGAGGGAAAGCGGGGGAAGTATTACTCGCAGCGGTTGCACCATGCCCTGGTGCGCTTCGTCACCGACAACGGTCGACACGAGGGGTCTTACGAGAAGATCCTGCAGGAGCGGTTCGGGGTCACCACGCGGATCACCGAGCACACGACCTACAGGGAACTGACGGCCTCCACCACCGGTGAAGGGGCATCGCGCTTTCAGAAGTTCCATTCCGAGGAGATCGTGCAGCTCATCAACACCCTGGAGGAAGTGCCTTCAGGCGTGCACAAGATCCCGGAACTGAGGTACCTGGTCCGCCGCCTGGACGGAACCCCCCATCCGCTCTATCCGGATGCACCGGCGGTGGCCTGGACAGGTGCCGGCTATATCGAGTTCATGGACACCGCTTTCCTGCAGGACTCCGTCACGGCCGTGCACCGCTTGATCCTTCACGAAAAGGCGCACTTCCTGTGGGCGCATCTGTTCGATGAGCAGTTGAAGGCGGATTGGATCGAGCTGGGCGGCTGGTACAAGGATGTGCGGAGCCCGAGCGGCTGGTACACCACCAAGCAGACGGAATTCGTCAGCGCTTACGGCCATGCCATCAACCCCAATGAGGACATGGCCGAGTCGGTCGCCTTCTTCGTAATCAACCCCGACAAGCTCAGGTCACGGGCCATCGGCAAGTACGAGTTTGTGCGCGACCGGATCATGCAGGGAAACTTCTATATCTCGCAGATTCGGGAGGACCTGACCTTCGAGGTCTACAACCTGTATCCCGACTATGTCTTTCCAGGAAAGATCCGCAGGGTGGACATCCGGGTCACGGGTGCTCCAGAGGAGGACAAGACCGCCCGGATCGAGGTCGAGCTGCATGCATTGGACAGGGTTCTCGAGGGGGCGACGGACGTTTACATGAGGATCTTCAGCGATGTCGGCACCTACGTGGATGTGACCCTGCATCCCCAGGGTGTCGTTCGCGGTAGACCGGACACGGTGCTCTCCGGAGGATTCACCCTGAGCAAGTTCGCCAAGGCGGGGTACTGGATCCCGGATGAAGTCGCAATTACCGACGAACACGGCAACGAGCGGTTCGAGAGTATCAATGACTTCGGATGGAGTCTCTACGTGAATAATCCGCTCGAGGATGTCACGCCCCCGCGGTATGTGAGGAACTCGGCCTCACTCACCAAGTCGGTTGAATTCCGGGAAGGACAAGAAATTCAAATGATTCGGGCCAGCTGGCAGGTGGAGGAGGATACGGGAATGCGTGATTCAAGCCCCTGCCGCGCGTTTCTCAACGACGAACTCCTGGACACCTATCTCTTTGAGCGGTACGGGGACTACGACTCACAGAGTGGGCGCTGCGAAATCCTGTTCGTGATGCCGCACTACATGCCCTCATCGGTGTACACAATGGCCTATATCTGGATGATTGACCTTGCCTTGAACCAGTCCGGCACCTACTTCCGCCATCCGGGCCATGGCCTAAGGGAAGAAGATACAGTCGTCGATGAAGCGGGACAACAAGTCGAATTGATTACGAACAACCCGGACACAAAGGCCCCGGAGGTGGACCTCAACGCCATTGAAATCAGTGCCGAGCCCACCAATCCGGACGCACCCAACGGCGAGACCCTGGTCACCGTAGTCTTCCGTGTACGTGACAACATTTCGGGCTATGTGGCGGCCGGCCTTTACTTGCGAGATCCCCAAGGTATCGACCACCACTACGGAGTCGATAACCCGAATAGAAGCAATCTTTTCCCGTCCGGAGATCCAGCCCAATGGACAACATATGGGAAAACCATAATTCTGCCGCCGGGCTCGGCGCCAGGGACGTGGGGTCTGGCAAACATGACTGTTGCGGACAGGGCAGGAAACTTCCAACGGTACGACTTTACCGAGATCATCCATTTCGACGTCGAGAGCGACTGAGAAAAACGTCCTTGAGCCCCCGTGGCGGGTCAGTGGTCCCCTTTGCGCAACATGCTCACCGAATCCCAAGCGTGTATGCTCCTTCCTTCAGCCTCTTTGCAATTCAATCCCGAAAGCGGAAGGAGAACAGGTCGGCGTCCTTCATCACGAAACGGAGGCGCACCGACTTCCCCGCCAACCGGCTCACATCCTGGCTGCCCTCCCAGGCCACGATCGGGGTCTGGTAGCTGATGTTGCTCTCGGCGGCGGTGCTCTTGGGATCCCGGCCGGTGCTCAGCGGGGGCGGCACCTCTCCCCAAGCCACGCTACGCGAGATCTCGTCTCCGATGATCTCCGGACACTCCGCCAGCGAAAAACCCGGAATGGGTTGCCCGTCCTCGGTTTGGATCTCAACCCGAATGCTGCCGGCGGCGCTGGTTGAATAGTTGATCTCCAGCCGGCTCCCCTCGAAGGTAATGGGCCTGGTCACCATTTCTCCCCCATGATGGCGGGCATGCAGCGAGGCGAATCCGTCCAGGCGCAGGGACAACCGTTGCAGGTGGGCGGTGGACTGGCCATAGTCCCGCTGCAGGTAGAGAGACATCTCCGCCGGGCCGGTCCGCACCACCCCCAGGGCCGGGTAGTTGGTTCGGGTGGACCAGTTGCTCTGACCGGGTCCGGGCCGAACAAAGCTTTCCTTGAAGGTGAAGTCGTAGCGGGTCGACCCCGCCCGGGTAGACAGCAACACGGCGTCGGAGACATCCCGCATGCCCCCGCTGATGCGGTTGTGGCGCAAATCGAGGAATTTCAGCTCGCCTGGCGTCAGCAAGCGCCGGCCGAAATGGATGCGGCCCGGAAGCGAGATGTAGATCTGGGGCGCACGGAAATAGGGTTGGGTCTGGTTGGTGTAGAGGTGCTGGGAGGGCGTGGTGGTACCCGTGTCGCTGTAGCTCATGTGCGTCTGCGGACTCCAGTTGAGAAAATCACCGGAGGTGGCCCGTGCCATGGCCCGGCGCCCTCCCACCATGTGGCGGGCGTAGAGCACGTACTGCTGTTCCACCTCCGACCAGAACATGGTGTTCTGCGAATCGAAGTTGTTCTCCATGCCATAGGGGACTATGGGAGCTTCCCGAATCTTTCGCCAGCGAACGCCGTCTTCCGAAACGTAGCCCACCAAGCTGTACGGTGCCTCGACGTCTCTTGCGTTGGCCTTGTAGCGTTCCGACCGGGGCACCCCCGGGCGGGTATCCAGGAAGGCGCAGAACTGGCCCGAAGCGGGCACGATGACGTTGTTGGCGGTGGAGCCGTCGACTTCGACCAACCCCAGGTTGGGCTTGGTCCAGTGGATTCCGTCCCGGCTCTCGGCATAGCAGGTCAGGCGGGGCCTGCCAAGTCGGCAACGGTAGTACATCCGGTAGACATCGCCATCCTTGAGGACGGTGGTGTAGAAGGCCAGCTTGTCCTCCCAGGGCTGGTCATACTTGATGGCGATGTCTTCCGGTCTGGGTTGCTGGAGCCTCAGCTCCAGACCTTCCAGTCGGTCCACCAGGTACCGGTCCACAAAGAGCTGGCGCTGCGAGCCCAGGGACAGCGCCTGGGAAACACCGGCTACCGGCAAGGCCAGAACCAGGACTACCGCTGCCGCCATCAAATTGCTCAAGCTGTTGGGTCTCATTGGATTTCCTCCCTCGAACCGGCATCCGCCGCCGGAACCGGCTTCCTTCCTGTCCGCTAGATGCACGGGTTGAAATGGAACAGGCATGAGGATATCATCCCTGCCCTGCATTTCTCAGCGGGCTCCCGGGCTCAAACGAGTCGGCGGCAACAGCCCCCAAAGCATTCCCGGCAAACCCTTGGCGCTCATCCAACCCGAAGACCGCGACTTTTTTGAACGGGAGCTGGCTTCCTTCCTGCCCGATCGGGTGTTCGACGCCCATGCTCACGTCTGGGGCCACGACAACATGCACCCCGGCCGCAGGATCGCCTCCCTGCCCAGGGACGGAGATTACCAGGAGTTCTCTCGCCTGCAGCAGGCGCTGCACCCCGGACGGACCTGCGCGGCCAACATCTTTCACCGCATCTGCCCGCCGGAACACTTCGAGGAGGCGAACCGCTGGACCAGCCGGCAGGTCGCCTGCAATCCCCAATACCGCGGTCTGTTCCTGACCGGTCCGGAGGCTGACCCCGAGTGGCTGCGGCAGGAGGTGCGGCGGCTGCGGCTGGCCGGACTCAAGTGCTACCACGTCTACGCCAAGGTCAAACCGACCTGGGAAGCTCAGATTCCCGACTTCCTCCCGGAATCCCACGTCAGAATGGCTCACCAGGAAGGCTGGGCCATCATGCTGCACATGGTCAGGTCGCGGGCCTGCGCCGACCCCGGCAATATACGATGGATCCGCCACTACTGCACCACCTATCCAGACATGAAGCTGATTCTGGCCCATTCGGCCCGGGGCTTCCAGCCGGCCCACAACCTGGAGGGTCTCCCTCACCTGAAAGGGCTGGACAATCTCTGGTTCGATACCAGCGCCAATTGCGAAGCCATGGCCCACCAGGCCATCATCCGCATCATCGGGCACCGGCGGCTCATGTACGGCACCGACATCCCGGTCAGCCACTTGCGCGGGAGGTCGGCCGCCGCGGCCGACACTTTTTTCTGGGCTTATCAGGAATCTCCCGTCTGGGGCGAGCGGCACTCTGAGATCAAGCCGGTGCTGATCGGACTGGAGCACTTGCGTTCGCTCAAGTGGGCCTGCTGGTCGGAACGCTTGAGCGACACCCAGGTCGAAGACATTTTCTGGAACAACGCGGCCCAACTCTTTGCAATTGAATAACTTCAAGGCCACAGGAGGCATCCATGGCAACCGTTCATCCTGAATATATCCCTCGCGAGGAAGACCGGGAGTTCTACCAGCGCGAACTGGCCTCGTTCATTCCCGACAAGGTGTTCGACGCCCACACCCACGTCTGGCACCCGGACCACAACGTCTTTGCGCAGAGTTTCCCTCCCCTGGTGGACTACGAGAACTACCTGCGATTGATGGAGGACCTCTATCCCGGCAGAGTCGCCAAGGGCTTGTTCATACCCACCTTTCGCGATCCCGTGAACATCCCCGCGGCCAACCAATGGACGGGAGACCAGACCGCCAAGGACGCGAACTGCCGGGGGCACTTCTTCATCACTCCCGAGGACGATCCCGAGTGGGTGCGCCAGGAGGTCAAGCGCCTGAAGCTCCACGGCCTGAAGTGCTACCACACCCTGGCCCGGAACGCGGACCCGACCTGGGAAGCCGAGATCCCCGACTACCTGCCAGAGTCACACATCCGGGTGGCTCACGAAGAAGGCTGGACCATCACTTTGCACATGGTCAAGGCCCGGGCCGCCGCCGATCCGGGCAACATCCACTGGATCCGGCATTACTGCGAGAACTATCCCGACATGCAGTTGATTCTGGCCCATTCGGCCCGGGGTTTCCAGCCGGCCCACAACCTGGAGGGACTGCCCCACCTGAGGGGGCTGGACAACCTCTGGTTCGACACCAGCGCCAACTGCGAAGCCATGGCTCACCAAGCCATCATCCGCATCATCGGGCACGACAAGCTGCTCTATGGAGGCGACCTGCCGGTCACCCACGCGCGCGGCCGTTCGGTTTCAGTCGAGGATTCTTTTCTCTGGCTGGACGGAGACTCCCCGCACTGGCGGGAAAAACATCAACAGCTCAGCCCGGTGCTCACCGGCCTGGAGCACTTGCGCTCGCTCAAGTGGGCCTGCTGGTCCGAGCGGCTCACCGACACCCAGGTGGAGGACATCTTCTGGAACAACGCGGCTGGGCTGTTGGGATTGAAGTGAAGGGGGAAAGGGGTGGCTGGGCCTCAACACCTTGGAATGAGAATAAGCACTATGGCCTCAGCCAAATTCTCGCGTGCTTCCTCACTGGTCTTGCCTTGACCGTTGGCTCCGGGAATTTCAGGGCAGTAGGCAATATACCATTCCCCATCCTGCTCAATAATCGCCGTGAATTCGTTTTTCATCGAAAACCTTTCTTGGAGACCATTGCGCTCCAAGACGAAATTTTGAGAGTTCGACGTCAACTTCCGCAACGTAGCTTCCTTCGTGAACAAGCTTCGTCCGTTTTTTCTTACAGGATACTGGCATCAATCAAAACCGCCACGGGTCGTGGACCTCCGCACGAGCGAGCACCTGCCGAGCCTCGGTGAGGTCGTCTGCAAACTGGGTGGCTTCGGTTGGGGATAGATGGGGAAGTGACGCCAATAGCGCGGAGATTTCCACCAGTCGTTTCCCCGCAGGAAGCGGGCGCAGTTCCGCCACGGGTTTATTGCCACGCACGAGCACAAAACATTCGCCACGACAGGAAACGCGGTTGATGTACTCGGCGAAGTGACGAGCAGCTTCAGTAACAGTGACAGAGAGTGTATGCGCCATCGGAGATCCTCCGCGAAAACCTGAGAATCATATTGTCGGATTCCCCGCCCGATGTCTACTGTCTCCCGATTATCATGGCTCGGACTGCGGTTGGAAATGGAAATCGCTTGAAAATTGATTGGGATTCTGAAGGATAAATGTCCGACTTGGCGGTCGTCCTGTCGGTGTAACCCTTGGGGGGTAAGCGTGGAGCGTGGAATTAGGGGACGTAGCCCCATTTGCGGAAGGTGGCTTGGAGTTGCGAGTCATCTCGAAACGCCTGATAGTAGATATATTCTGGCGCCAAGTCTGTTCCGTTAGGCCACACGATTGTCTGAAGTTCTTCGTCCAACCGCAACTTCCTGAACAGGTCCGGCTCCTTCAGCGACTCGAACAGGGGCCCCTCAAGTGCTTCCGCCAGATCCGCAATTCCTTCACGTCCGTTGCCGAAGCACACCTCCACCCTGTAGCCTTCGAGTGGTTTTGCACCTGTTACATGAAGAAACACTGAGTCATTCCAATGGGTCGATGGAATTGGGGGTTCCCTTCATGTGCCGCGCTGCGTCAGCCGGCAAAAAGCAACGCCTCGTTTTCTGTCCGACGGTCGGCGTGCGGATCTTCTATAGACTCGAATACTCGAAGCCACTCCACATAGCTTTTGGGAAGGTCATGCTCGACAGCGCCTGCGACCACTAGCGCCTTGTACCAATGATAGGGTCGCAGCGCCCGCTCCTTTCTTGTGGCGATGTAGGTTCGCGCTCGAACCGTACCATGTTTCGTAATCACCTCCACAGTCTCCAACTCGTATCCCTTCCCACGACCCTCCGCGTTGTCCAAAGCACGTCGTTGCGAGCATTTGATCTCAAAGATCACGCCGTAGACACGGTCCGTCTCGTTTTCAGTCTCCTCGGCGTCGCATTTCCCAGAGCCATCCCGGCTTCGTTTGTCAAAAGTCAGCCGGCGACCGGCAGTGTATCCGGTATCTACGAATTCCGCGGAAGGAGTCCGATCGGGCGCTTTGAGCCGACGGGTGAGCATGTTTGAGCCATATGCGAAATAGTGAAAGGTGTCGTGTGCCATGGCTCTGCTCAATTCCAGTTAGCGCCCTGTTTGGCGGGTCTGCTATGCAGCAATCGCATAAACGACGTGTAATGTGAGCTTACGCAGAGACCGGTGTGAAACTGTTCACGTGCGGGTGTTCCTCGAAATGCCCCGGCCAGCACCTCATCCCTGGCCTCGAGCCAGCAATGCGCGCTTGACCGCCTCCGGCTCCCTTTCGATCACACGCAGAAGTGTTGCCGCCGGGCCGCTGACCCGGCGCGTTCCCTGCTCCCATTTGCGGTAACCGGAGAGGCTCATACCCATCAATGGCGCCATCTGCGCCTGTGTGAGGTTCGCATGCTCTCGAACCTCGCGCGGGGTCACGGGCGCATGGACAATAGCCGTGCCCTCTCCCTTTGCGTGAGCCAGGGCTTCATTGAGCGACTGGATCAGATCTTTGCCAAAGGTGCTCATTTCCCCTCATCTCCCTTTTCGAGCGGCCTTGAGTGCGGCTGCAATCTTTGCAACTGTGCGCCTTTCATCTGGTGTCATGTCGGCTTTCGCAGTTTTCGCATAGGCGAGCAGTGCGTAGACTGGCATGGTTTCGTCCAGATAATAGTAGATCACCCGCGCGCCCCCGCGCTGGCCCCGTCCTAAAGCCGCGAAGCGCAACTTACGGACGCCGCCCGTGCCCGGAATTTCGTCGCCTGCCAGAGGATTTTCCGCGAGGAAGGCGATCAGTTCCCGCTTTTCATCTTCACTGAACAGCTTGTCAGCCTGACGAGAGAATGTCGGCGTCTCAGCCACTGTCTGCATTTATTAGCATCATACCCCAATGGGGTAGTCCAGGAAAGCCCCCATATGGACCGTTGCATTCACGCTTGCCGCGCATCGACCTCTTGGATGGAGCCAGGGTAGCCTCCAACTCTCTTAAGAAACCAACCGCAGACGACATATGGACTAACGACATTTGTGGGGAAACCTCATCTAGACTATAGAAACAGCGGAACTCGAGAAAGTTGGTGAGAATCAGATTCGGAAAGGTGGAGCGATAGCGCTTGAGCTGTTCGGAATGCTCGATCAGGTCCAGCCGCTCTTCGGTCGGTTTCTTGGCCTCAACGTAGCCGACAATGCCGTCCTTGCCGTTCCAGAGACGGAAATCCGGGTTTCCACCCTCGGTGGGCTTGGGAAGTGTGGTGACGTGTACGTGCGCCCTGCCGGTTTCTTTGGCTATGCCGCCCAGCATTTTCCTAACGCAACTGTGAGAGTCACACCGAGTACGGTGGCAACTGCTGTCAACAGACCAACAGCCAGCTTTACGTCAATGGACTCGTCAAGCAGTACGTGCATTCGTGCTGAGGGCCTTTCGCGCCATCTCTATGACGGCGATCGCCCTGGCGCGCTCAACGGCAGGGAAATCGAGCAGGAATTGATCGAGGGTCTCACCAGTTTCCAGATAGTCAAAGAGGTTCTTAACAGGAACCCGAGTCCCAGTGAAAACCGGCAAACCACCCTGAATCGCAGGATCTTTGTGAACAGCTTGCTCTTCCATCCTATTCCTCTCCTATTTCTGCTTTAAGGCATTGTCTCTGACTCATTCATGAGCGGACACGGTGCCCCATCTCTCTATCGGATATCACACGGCCTTCTCGGGAATCCATAAGACCACGCTCCACCATACGTTCGAACGCAAGTTCACGCAGGATTTCCTCATAGGTCGCATCATCCGGCTGCGAATCAGTGACTTCCTTCGTTTTCTCTTTCACTATCGCCATGGACTCTTTCCTTCACTTGAGGCAAACAGATTCTCAAACAACCGCTGAGCTTGGAACCCCTCCTGAACAACCCGGGCCTATTTCTTCCCGGCGGCTTCGGTAGCTGACTGGGGACGGCCGGAGACGTCGCCACCGAGCCAGCGGTAGGGACGCGGATAGAGGGCCAGGGAGCGGTCCTCCAGCGGCAGCTTGACGGGTACGCTACCCAACTGGGCCGAGATCTTGCTGGCGATGGCCACTTCCAGGGCGTGGCGCTGGGTCTCGCCGGTGATACGGGGCGGAATCCCCTTGGCCACGGCGTCGATCAGGCAGCTGATGGGAGCCAGAACGTAATGCCGCTCCGACCCATGGTGGCCGATTCGATCCAATAAGGGCGACAGATCCTTGGACACCGAGTCCCAGGACCAGGGCCGGTAGCCGTGGTCCACTTCCTTGCGCGCACCCTTGGCGTCGAACCCCTTAAAGATCTGGGTCAGGGGCTCGCCATGGCGGTCCCATCTCACCAGCGCATCCTCCGTCCAGACTTCCACCCCCCGATGGGGAGCCACCGCCTCTGCGCCGAAGACCTGGCACTCCAACCCGGAGGTCAGCCGGAAACGGCCGTTGATGCTCAGTCCATAGTCAGTGGCAGCGTCATCAAGCGCCTCGGGCGGGGTTCCCCAGGTGATGACTTCCTCCACCCGGGCCTGGGTGAAGTGCTCCAGAACCAGGATGCGGGCCGATCCGCCGGCCAGGATTTCGCCGCGGTAACTGTGAACCGCCACCCCCTGGCGCTTCCCCAGCTCTCCCGAGGCCAGTCGTCTGCCGGCCTCCTCCACCTCCCAATTGGACCGTTCCAGGGCACCGCCGGCCAGCACCGTCCCGCGCTGCTTGCAGGTCTCGATCATGCGGTCGGCGTCGGACAACTTGGCGGCAAAGGGCCGGTCGGTCTGAACTCCCTTGACTCCCGCCTCGGCGCAGGCCACCACGCCGTCCGTCATGTATTTGGTAGGGGTGATGATGGCCGCCAGGTCGGGGACCACCTCTTTCAGCAGGGCGTCGGCGTCCCGGTAGAGAGCCTTCACTCCGAAGCGCTCCCCCACCACCTTGCGCCGCTCGGGATTCCATTCCGCGATAGCCACCAGATCGGTCTGGGGGAGAGCCCGGTAAATCTCGGCGTATTGCTGGCCCAGGCGGCCGCAGCCGATGACGGCCACGCTCAGCCTGTCCTTTGACGCTGCGCCGGAAGCCCTGCGAGGATAGAGCCCGCCGGCCGCTACTGCTGCCGATACGGATTGAATGAGGAAATCCCTTCTGTTCACCGTGTTCATGCTTTCCGCTCCTCCAGAGTTTCTGCCGGTTACCCGGGCTTGGATGGGTTCGACCCCGGCCCGTGAGTTCTCTTTGGGCCTAGGCCAGTCGTCAAGATATCTCCCCGAATCCTGATCTTGTGTCGCAGGCTGCCGATCAGGTCGGCATGCTGCCGGTCATCATGCTGCCGGTCATAAGGAACAACGTGCGCGACCGGCTTGCCGTGCCTGGTGACGATCAAGCCGTCAGCGTCAAGCTGGTCCAACAAGTCCAGGCACTGCTCCTTGAACTTTGCAGCTCCAATCGTTCGCATCTCACTTCTCCTTCCAGAGTGGACATAAGTATACGACTAGATTTCTTGCACCGAAACGACATTGACGGATGGGGCAAGGTATGCGAATTGCGATTGTAGATTGTTTGTAGAAAGAGAACCGAAACCGGGAGGCAAAAGTCTCCCGCCAGAAAGGGTTCATGATATCCTGCACATCCTTCAAAACCTCTGTGGACCGGGAAGCCGCGGTTGCAGCCACAACTGCAGATCGCTTGCCGCAGCCTGCTTGCTGAAGGTCCGCTCCGAGCAAGGAGATTCGCGATGATCAGACGCCAATTCATGAAAACAGCCCTGGCTGCCGGTCTGACCTCGGCCGCCGTCCCGGCCGCATCGGGAGCAGGCCGGCCGGCCCCCGGAGCCAGCGGTCACGGAGGCAAGAAGAAGCCCCGAATCATGTTCTATAACGACGCTCGCCATCCGGCCATCTACATGTACGAGCCTCCCATGGAGAAGGAGCAGTTCGAGGCCGCTGTGGACGAGGTGCTGGGAACCCCGGTCGACACTTTGGTGTTCGGGTTGGGAGACGGGCGCACCGTTTTCCACAAGACCGAGGTCGGAGAGATCTGGGGAGATCCGGTCGAGAAGTGGCCTCACCTGATCTTCCGCCGCGCCCACCAGAACGCCAAGATGATGCTGGAATCGGGGCAGGATCCCTTGCGCATCGTGTGCAACCACGCCCGCGCCAACGGACTGATGCTCTATCCGTCTCTTTTGCTCAACCGGGGGCGGGGAGCGGACCGCCATCGGGACGTTCGCGCGGCCAATTTCACCTGGGAAAACCGGCACCTGGAAATTGGAGCCAGGGGCGACCTGGACGAAAGCTTTAACGGGTCGAGGCAACTGGACTTCAAACACCGGGAAGTGCAGGACGAGCGTTTCGCGCTCATCGAGGAAGTGCTGAAGAATTACCCCATTGACGGGTTCGAGTTGTGGTTCGGCCACCACTATTTCTTTCACCCCAAGGAAGTGGAAGCCGGCCTGGAAACCATGACCGCCTGGGTCAAGCGGGTCCATAAGGCCGTCAAGGCCAGCGGCAAGGATCGGGAGTTGGCGGTTCTGGTCCCCGCCAACATCGAGTGGGCCCGCTCGCTGGGGCTGGACCTGCCGGAGTGGATCCGCCAGGGCATCGTGGACGTGATCAACGGCCAGAACTACTATCAGAAGATCGACAACCTGGCGGACTTCCGGCCCCTGCTCGAGATTGCCAAGGGCACTTCCTGCCGCATTCACGCCGGCACCAACGCCATCCTCAACTCGGACCGCGTCAGCGGCGGCACCATCGAAATGATCCGCGGCGTGGCTTGCAACTACTGGGCCCAGGGAGTCGACGGCCTCTACCTCGGCCAGTGGTTTGCCGGCACCAACTGGCCCTACCAGGCCCCGTTCTACGAGCAGTTGAGAGAGGTTGCCTATCCCAAGCTCATGGCCCCCAAGGACAAGTTCTACATGGTCCCCACGGCCGATCAGACTCGAAGCAGGCCGCCGACGCAAACGGCTCCCCTCCCCGTCGAGCTGAAGGAAAACCGGCCCGTCAAATTCAAACTACCCATTGCCGACGACCTGCCTCGCTGGGACAAGCAGAAACGGGTCCATGAGGTGCTGCTGCGAATCCGTCTGGCCGACAGCACCGAACTCGATCAAGTGACCTTCAAGCTTAACGGAACCGAACTGCTCCAATCCCAGGCGCGCAAGATCAACCACCTCTATCGCATGCATGCACCCCGCTTCAGGGTCAACAACAGCTACTGGTACATCTACCGGCTGGACCGGGACCACTGGCCCAAGCAGGGCAAAAACACCATCGAGGTCACCCTCAACAAGCGGGACCCCGACATCACTCCACCGCTGCAACTTCGGGACATCGAGATAGAGACCCGGTACTTGATGGGCAGAAACTACTACCGCAGCAGCGAGGATACCGACCTCGGCCCCGCGACGATTTCGAGGCCGCGAGCCTAGTCAACATTTCTCAAGAGGAATCCACGAAGTGACACGATGGACCAGGAAGGGCCACTACGGGATCGGAGAAGGCTGAAGAGGGTTCCGCCAATGGTCGGGAAGGAACATGTCAAGAGATCTAGAGACCCGATGTGAGCTGCCTTTGGCGAGAAATCCAGGTGAGGGGAATTTAGCGAGAGGAGCAGACAGCATGTGTGCGTTTGTAAAACGGGGGACAATCCTTTTCCTGCTGCTCTGCTGGAGCGGCGGTCCCGACCTTTGGGGGCAACCGCCCCCGGAAGTCCCCATGACCCAGATTCCCCAGATCGCCCGGTTCGCCCTAGACCGGCAGGTGGCCGACCGCTTCGCCGAACTGGCGGAGTTCTCCATTCGACTGCTCCAGTGGAAGGACACGGACCGTCCCTCCGTGATCAAGGCGCAACGATGGCTCAAGTCGGAAATCTACAAACAGACCGCGCTGGGTGGCGGAGCCGACACTCCGACCCTGGTCGAGGCCAGCCGCATGGCCGGCGACGGCTACTGGTCGCTGCGTAGCCCCCAACTGGTCAGGATCCAGTTCGGGGACGACATCGAGGTGATCCAGAGGCCGCGGGAATTGCGCCTGCTGCAAGGAAAGCCCTTTCCGCTTCCGGTGGTCCTGAGAAACGGTGCCGCGGCCCCTATGACGGTCAGCCTCAAGACGGCCGGCACGAAAGGAACGGCGATCCACGCGTTCCGACTGCAGCCCGGACAAGCGGCGGGCACCTACATGACGTTGCACACGGACGTCGAATCGGAGGCAATGCCCAGCCTGGAAGCGCAAGCCAACGGCAGGACCAAGCCCATTCCGCTGGAGGTTTCGGCGGTCCCGCCCGGCCGGCTGAATGTGCGGGTGCTGGATGAGGAGGGCTCGGCGACGCCGGCCCGGATCTACCTCACCGGCTCCGACGGGCGGGCCTATTGGCCGTCAGGGGCGCAGGAACGGGTATCGAACGCCGACTACGGGCAGCCCTTCGGCGGGGACTATTACTTCTACAGCGGCGGCGAGTTCCAGGTCGATCTGCCTCCCGGGGAAGCCACCCTGGAGGTGGTGAAGGGTTTCGAATACCAACCGGTCTCCCGGAAAGTCTCCGTCGTGGCCGGCGGTTCCGGCACGGCCGAAGTCCGGCTGCAAAAGCCCTTCGACCTGCGCCGGCAGGGTTGGTTCTCCGGAGACACCCACATTCACCCCAACGTCTACGACGATCGTCTGATGCGGCCCGCCGACGTCCTCCTCATCGCCAAGGCCGAAGACCTCAACCTCCCCCAGTTGCTGGTCTGCAACGACGTTTCCTCCCACATCAACGACCGGCAGTATTTCCAGGGGCGCCCCCATCGTCTCTCCGAGGAGAACACCATCCTCTACTGGAACCAGGAGATGAGGGCCGGGGACGTCAACAACCACGTGGGCTACCTGGGCTTGAAGTCGCTGGTTCAGCCGGCCTACGTGGGCTGGCCCAGGACTCTCTTCTCCTTCGACTATCCTCCCAACTACCAGATGGGTCTGGCGGCCAAGGCGCAGGGGGCGGTGGTCACCTACGTGCACCCCGGGTTGCCTTCCCAATACCCGGTGGATATCGCGCTGGGGGCCGCCGACACCATCGACGTGATGTGCCAGCGCAAAGAGGAAGTCAACACCGAACACTGGTATCAACTGCTCAACTGCGGATTTCAATGCCCCATCTCGGCGGGAACCGATGCCTTCCTGAACACCCCCTACCACCTGATCGCGGGCGCCGGGCGGATCTACGTCCGGGCCGGTTCCCCCCTCACCTATGAGGGCTGGCTCAAGGCCTACCGCGAGGGGCGCAGCTTCGCCACCAACGGGCCGCTGCTGAAGTTCCGGGTCAATGGGAGAGAAGCGGGAGAGGAAATCCGTTGGAAGACCGGGAACCTCCCGTTGGAGATCGAGGCCGAGGCCTTCTCCCACGTTCCCATGACCCGCATGGACCTGATCGTCAACGGCCGGGTCGCAGCCAGTCAAGAGGCCGAAGAGGGCGGAAAACTCATTCGCCTGGACCGCGAAATGGAGATCTCCGACAGCGCCTGGGTGGCGGTGCGGGTCTACGGTGGCCCCCACAAGCTGATCCCCAACGATACGTCTCTTTACGCTCACAGCAGTCCCGTGTATTGTTACCGGGGAGACAGGAAGATCGCTTTCAGGGAGTCGGCCGCCTTCTTCATCCGGCAAATCGACCAGCTCATCCACAGACTCGAGACCCAGGGGGTCTTCAGGGATTCGGCCGACAAAGAGGCCATGTTTCAACTGTTCCGAAAGGGACAGCAGGTATACCGAAAGATCGAGGCCGAGGCGGATCGGTGACCGCCCGGCGCCTGCGATCTGCAATCAATTACAAGTAAGGAGAAACAAGATGATTCGACGTGAGTTCATGAAGTCGGCCGTAACCCTGGGAGCGGTTTCGGCAAGCGGCCTTTCGCTGGGTGCGGCGCCTGCTGCCCTGCCCAAGAAGAAGGGGAAGGCCAAATATCGGGGCGGCGTGTTGGGTCTGGGCTGGATGGGCGTGCTCTACGACATGGGCACACGCGACTACGAGAACATCGTGGGTTCCTACAAGGATCCCAAGTACGACCTGGAGAGCGCCAAGCGCCCCACCCCCGACTGGCTGGACGTCCACCGCAAGTTCCACCATCACGACCATCCCGGCCGGGAGGGACTGGTGTCCACCTACGCCGAAGCCATCTGGGACCGGCCCGAGGTGGAGCTGGTGGCCGGCGCCGACCGCGACGAGAAGCGCTTGGCCATGTTCGGCGAGCGCTACGGCATCGAGGCCCTCTACACCGACGCCCTGGAGATGTACGAGAAGGAGAACCTGGACATCCTGGCCATCGCCACCAACACCAAGGGCCGCTCCTTTCTGACGGTCAAGGCGGTGGAGGCCGGAGTGAAGGGGATCTTCGTGGACAAGCCCATGACCTTCACCCTGAAGGAGGCCGACGACATGGTCAACGCCTGCGCCAAGGCCGGCGTGCCCCTGGTGGGCGGGGCCACCACGACCTCCCATCCGTCGTTCGGCAAGGCCAAGGAACTGATTACCACCGGCGCCATCGGGGACGTTACCTCAATCGAAGCCCGCGTCCCGCTGTTGTCCCAACACCAGGACTGGTGCTACTTCGTGGACAGCGAGCTGGACTGGGTCAGCGGCATCGGCGACAAGCCCCGTCGGGAGCGCGGCAGCAGCGAGTTCATGGGACAGGGGATCATCGTGGCCAAGGACGGCACGGTGGTCCACATTCGGGATGGAGCCCCTACCGTCAAGATCTCGGGAAGCACGGGGGAGATCGTCTTCGACGGCAAGCGCTGGACCCTGTGGCAGGATGTGGACACCCTCTCGGGACGCAAGGGGCGGGTGGAGATGCCCTGGCCCGATCCCCAGTGGGGCAGCATGCGCACTCCCTGGTGCCTGGACGACCTGATCGCCACCATGGAGGGCCGCATGAAGGAGCCCAAGAACTCGGGGCGCATCGTGAGGGCGGCTCTCGAGGCGGAATTGGCGATGAAGCAGTCCTCGGCCCGGGGCGGCGAGCGCATCCAGTTGCCGCTCAAGGACCGCAGCCTGGGGCTGACCTACGACTGGTTCCGTTAATCCTTCGTGGGGCGGGATCGAGCCGGCAGTCACCAAGGCAACAATCAGTCAAGCGGCCAACTCCCGGGGGGACTATCGCCTCCAGGGTAGTTGCAAGGATTCCCGTCACGGCCTCTGCTGGCCATCGACCGGGAACAAAGGAGGACAACCATGATTCGACGCGACTTCATGAGGTCTGCCCTGACCCTGGGGGCTGCCTCCGGGGCCGGTCTCTCTCTGGGCGCGGCGACCGCTGTAGCGGCCAAGAAGACCTCCAAGCCAAAGTATCGGGCCGGCGTTGTCGGCCTGGGATGGACGGGGGTCCTCTACGACGTCGCCAAACGGGACGGCTCACACCGCCAGGGCCCCTGGTGGGATCCGGCCTACAAGGTGGAGGACGCCAAGCGCATTACCCCCGAGGTGGACGTCCATCGCCAGTTTCACCACCACGATCACCCGGGCAACGAGGGATTGCCCTCTTCCTACGCCGAGGCCCTGTGGGACCGCCCCGAGGTCGAGCTGGTGGCCGGGGCCGAGCGGGATGTGAGCCGCCTGAAGATTTTCGGGGATCGCTACGGCATCGAGGCCCTCTATACCGACGCCCTGGAAATGTATGAAAAGGAAGCGCTGGATATCGTGGCCGTCTGCACCAACACCAAGGGTCGGGCCTTCCTGACGGTCAAGGCCGCCGAGGCCGGAGCCAAGGCCATCTTCACCGAGAAGCCCATGGCCTTCACCCTGGAGGAGGCGGACCGCATGGTAAAGGTCTGCGCCGACCGGGGCATTCCCCTTTGCTGCGGGGCCATCACCACCACTCATCCCTCTTTCGCCAAGGCCAAGGAACTGGTGACCGGCGGCGCCATCGGCGAGGTGAGATCCATCGAAGCCAGAGGCCCCAGCGCCCAGCATCAGAACTGGTCCTACTTTCTGGACAGTCCGCCGGCCTGGGTGAGCGGCACGGCAGACACGGATCGCCGTCCCGGAGGCAGCACCGAGTTCGGCGGCCAGGGCATGCTGGTGGCGGAGAACGGACAGGTGGTCCACTTCCGTAAGGGAGCCCCGGGGGTGCGAATCAGCGGGACCAAGGGCGAAATCCAGTTCAGCTTCCGCCCCGGCTGGCAATTGATGCAAGAAGTGGAGCCACCCTCGGGCAGAAAGCAGATGGTGGAGATGCCTTGGCCGGAACCCCGGTTCATTCCTCCTTACGGGGCGGTTTACTGCCTGGACGACCTGATGAGCTGCCTGGCCGGGGAGATGGATGAACCCAAGAATTCCGGCCGGCGGGTGGCCACTGCCATCGAAGTCGAAATCGGCCTCAAACAGTCCTCTGCCCAGGGCGGCGCCCGGGTCTCCCTGCCCCTGCAGGATCGGTCCCTGGGCCTGCTTTACGACTGGTTCCGGTAGAGAAAGGAAGGCCCCGTTCATGACCTCGTCCATTCTGGAATTTGACAAGCTGAGAGTCGTCGACCTTTCCAAGCCGCTGGACCCCGCCACCGAGAAAAGGCGCTGCAAGCTGCATCGCCATCACACCTTCATCGGCGGGGTGGACGGATACCATGCCCATATCGACATCACCTCCCACCTGGGCACTCACCTGGAGTTTCCCTACCACTTCAGGGACGAGTGGAAGGACGGCATGAAGCTTCCGATCGAGCGCTTTCTGGGACGTGGCATCCTGCTGAACCTGGAAACCGCCCGCCCGCGGGAACTGATCCGGACCGAGGACCTGGAGATGGCCGACCGCGGCCGGGTGCGGCCGGGGGATACGGTTCTGCTGGACTCTCCCTTTCACAGCACCCCTTTCGTCCATTCTCCGGACGATCAGCGGCCCGACATGTCCGAAGAAGTCGGACACTGGTTCCTGGAAAAGAAGGTCAAGTGCGTGGGCTGGGGTGACGGCATCGCCATCGAGAACCACGTCCAGGGCTGCATCGCCTGCCATGAGCTGCTGCTGGGGAATGACATTCTCCTGCTGGAGGTGGTTTGCAACATCGATCAGCTCAGGGAAGAAACCTTCATGATCACCTTCACCCCGTTGCCCATTCACGGCCTGGACTCCTGTCCGGTGCGGGTGGTGGCGGTGGAGGGCATTCCAGGAGTCTAACCCCGCAAGCCGGCCCCACCGCGACCGAGTCGTCGAATCCACCTGACGGAGGCAAATAGCCATGCTGGGACTCCAGGCTCTGGACTGGGCCATTCTGATCGTCTACATCTGTATCGTGGCCTACCTGGGGCTCTTCCTGGGAGCCAGGAAGACCCGCTCCCTGGGTGATTTCTTCATCGCCGGGGGGAGCTGGGGAAAGCTGCCGGCCTTCCTCTTCAATTTCAGCTCGGCTCTGGCCGGGGCCGAAGCCGTGGTGGTCAGCGCCGCCGCCTACCGAAGCGGGCTTTCCGGCATCTGGCTGTGGTGGTCCCAATTGCTGGCCACCCCCATGTACTATCTCTTCTCCGTGGTCTACAAGCGGGCCCGCGTCTTCAACATGGCCGAATTCTTCGAGCTGCGCTTCGGTCCCGGCGTGGCCACCCTCTATTCGGTCCTGGGGCTGCTCATCTCGGTCAACTTCATCGGGATCTTCATCACCGGCGGAGGAAAGGTCCTGGCGGCCACCACCACTCTCTCGGTGGACTCGGCCGTGCTGATCTGCTGCACCCTGGTAGCCCTGTACGTGGCCACCGGCGGCGCCATGTCTTCCCTGCTCACCGATCTCTTCCAGGGCATCCTCTGCCTGGTAGTGCTGAGCTTCGGCCTGCTCCCCTTTCTCTGGAAGGCCGCCGGCGGCTACGAGGCCCTGGCGGCTCTGCCCGAGTCGACCTGGTCGCTGCAGTCGGTGGAGATCCCCTGGACCTATGTGATCGCCCTGCTATTTTCCGGCGCGGTGGGCTCTGTGGTGTCGCCCAACATCCTGACCTGGATCGCCATCGCCCGCGACGAGAGGACCGGCACCCAGTGCGGTTGGGCTCACGTCTGGAAGCGGCTCATCACCATTCTCTTCGCCCTTTACGGGATTCTCTTCGCCATCTACTACCCCGGCCTGGAAGACCCGGAGCTGGCCTGGGGAACGCTGATGAAGTCGCTGCTGCCGGCCGGAGTGCTGGGACTGCTGGTAGCCAGCTTCGCTGCAGCCCTGATGTCTTCGGTGGACACCTTCGCCACCACCACCTCGGGGCTGATGGTCGACTACCTCTACCGCAAGCGGCTCTTCCGCGACCGCTCGCCGCGCTTCTACATCACCCATGCCCGGATCTGGGGGTTCATCGCCGTCTTTCTGGGGTACGTCACCACCCGATTTCTGGAAAATATCATTCAATACATCGAGTTGGGCTGGTCGCTGATTTCCTTCATCTCGGTTCCTCTCTATTTCGGCCTGGTCTGGAGACGGGCCAATCGCCAAGCGCTCTGGGCCGGAGTGACGACCGGCGCCCTGCTGTTCCTTATCCTCAAAGTGTGGCTGCAAGCCTCTTTCGAATACACCGTCTTCATTCCCACGCTTTCCTGCGCCCTGGTGACCTGGCTGGTCAGCCTTCGGACACCTCCCGAAGATGAAACCCTGCTCAACCGCTTTTATGCCATCCTCAGCACGCCGGTGGGCCAGGATGAGAAGCTGCTCGAGGCCGGCATTCAACTACCCGCCATGGCCGGGACCGATGCCATCCCGCCGCCGGCGCCAGACCCGGAGAAGATCCATGCGCTTTACCGCTTCTACGCCCGGGACAAGATCTACGGCCCCTCCAGCGCCATCGAGTTGCGGCGGGAAGCAGGGCTTCAGTGGTTCTACAGGGGGTTCGTGTCCATCACGCTCTGGTGCCTGGGCCTGATCGGGGCGGCTTTGGCCTTCTCCTGGTGGATGCAGTCCTGACTTACCTGAAACAAACGAAAAAAGACAAAAGAAAAAGAGTGATCCACGAAGGGGCACGAAGAACGACGAAGGGACACTAAGGCGTTGAGGCTGGCCGCGACGGGGTACCAAGTTCGCGAAGGGTTGATCGATTTCTGATTGTTTCACTCTATGCATGAACCGCACACCAGGGCGGGGGCCCGGCTTATCTGAAACAACCGAAAAAAGACAAAAGAGCCTTTTGCAAAATTCGGAATCGGGCATGACATTGGGCTGGCAACAGTGATGTTCCGGCGGTGACTACCCAGCTGCAAAGACCCTTTTGAAGGAAAAAGCCCGAATCTGATGGCCGGATGGCCAGCGGTCGCCGGACGCAGGCACAGCTTACCCTCTCCCGGCCTTGAGGCGGGCGAACCTGCTGTGCGGTTGGGGGTGGCAACCCGGTCTTCAGAGCGTCAGGCGCATCAACTGATCCACCGTCAGGGCCAGAATGCCGAACATCAGGTGGCACCTCACCTTGTCGGGGCCGCGAACCCTCACCTGCCTCCCGCCAAACTCCTCCTTGAGCCGTCCGTTGACCCGCTCCACCGTCGAGCGTTCCCGGTAGCGCCGCGCCTCGGGAGTCACTTGGCCGATACAGCGCCGGGCCAGTGCCTCCCGCTTCCGCTCGGCTTTCAAGGTAGCTCTTCGGCGGGGGTTGACGTCAATAATCGGCACATGCCCCAGCTTCTCACTGAAGGCCCGGATCTCCGGCGCATCGTAGGCGCTGTCCATCAAGTCGTAGAGACTCTCGACCCGCCTTGCCGTCAGCGTCGCCAGCGGAATGGCTGCCTGAGAGTCATGCACCGAGGCCGAGGTCAGCAGACAACTGACCGGAATCCCGCCGTCAATGGCGTCGAGGTGTAGCTTGTAGCCGGTCCAGCTCTCCTGATGCCCCTTGGCGTTGCGCTTGACGCCGATGTCGCAGGCCTTGGGCAACTCCTTCAACATTTCCTCCAGCGTCATCGACCCCTGCCGCTCCAGCCGGCTCAACCGCTTGGGCCGTCGCTCGCCCTTCGGCGGCCGGCCCCGCCGGCGTTTCCGCTTGGCCTCCGGCGCAGCCTTGGCCGCTGGCTTTTCCCGTCCCGCAATCGCCGTCGAGTCCCTCGACACATGCCCCGCCAAGTGGCCCTTCAGCGTCTCCTCCAGCAATGCCTCGTGCAAACGCCCCGGCAGGTCGCTCTCAGCGAATTCCGCAAAGGCCCGCGAGAAGGTCGACTCGCTCGGTACCTC
Source organism: Candidatus Versatilivorator sp. (assembly GCA_965207735.1). Taxonomy (GTDB): domain Bacteria; phylum Acidobacteriota; class Terriglobia; order Versatilivoradales; family Versatilivoraceae; genus Versatilivorator. The sequence continues at coordinate 1,686,767 of OZ242296.1, forward strand.
CCACGCCCTCTCCCAGCCGCACAGCCGCCGCAGCCTCCCCTCACTCCTCAGCCGCTCCACCAATCCCCGCGTGGTCGCCACCTCCAGCATCGACTTCGCCAGATAGGCTCGCGCCAGCACTGCCCGATCCTCCAGCGGCCGGCCACGCCAGCCCCGACTGTAAGGCAGCAACTCCTCCACCCGCACCAACTCCAATACCTGCACCAGCCGCTGGTAACGCTCTCCCAGAGGCCCCAAAACTTCCTCCAGCAGGGGAAACAGCTCTCGTTGAAACCGGAACCAGTGTCGTGATAGGGTTTCCCTAAGGGGCAAGTTCCACCTCCGTTCATCATGTGGTTCAGACACCTTCATGATACAACAGACAGTGGTCTTGCCCCTCCTTCCACCTGCCCTCCTTGATCTTTCCCCACGTGAAAATTCCCGCTATCTGCGAATTTTGCAAAAGGCTCAAAAGAATAAGACTTATCCAGGAAGGGGCACGAAGAACGACGAAGGGCCACCAAGGCGCTGGAGAAGGCTCAAGAGGGATGGGGCGAAGGTCGGCAAGGGGGTCAACGGAGGACACAAGGGACAAAGAGGATTTGTCCGCGAAGAAGCAACAAGGACTGCGGCGGAGCCAGTGGGGGGCGCTTCCGATCCCATCGTGATTTACAGGGATGATTAACATCGATGCACAGGATTCACAGGATTCTTCAGGAAACGGCCAGCTTCTAATGCCGGGAATCCGCAAAGCCGCACCGGATCATCGCCCGAGTTGGCTTCTGGTGCAGGAAGCTCTCGTCCTGTTAATCCTGTTAATCCTGTGCATCGATGTTCAATAGGTAGAAATCCATGCTAATCGAACAGGGTCCTTGTTCCCAACCGGCTGTGAAGATTCGTTGTTTCACTCTCGTATGATCCGCACGGCAGGGCGGGGGCCCGGCTTGTCTGAAACAACCGAAAAAAGACAAAAGACTTATCCACGAAGGGGCACGAAGAACGACGAAGGGGCACTAAGGCGCTGAGGTTGGCCGCGACGGGGTACCAAGTTCGCGAAGGGATTGTCGAATTCCGATTGTTTGACTCTCGAATGATCCGCACGGCAGGGCGGGGGCGACACTTGTTAGCAATTGATAATCCCCGGGCGAACGCCCGGGCTACCAATCGAGCCGCGGAGCGGCGGCAGCAGGTAGCCGTGGGCGTGAGCCCATGGAAAGGGGTAGCTCCACGTCGAGCCGCGAAGGCGGCGACAGCAGTGGGCCGAAAGCGCGAGGCCCCGGAGGCCGGCTCTCCTGAAACAAAAGAAAAAAAGTGATCCACGAAGGGCCACCAAGCGGGACGGCTCTGCCGCATCGCCACGGGCTGCGGCCCGGCAAGCCGGCGCGTGCACCCTTCAGGAGCAAGAGTGATGGGAGGACGACCCACCCGGGAGCGCGGGCGTCCCGCCCGCATGCTATCCCGTTGGGTGCCGCTCAGTTTCCCCGCGATGCGGCACCCGGCCACCCTGCCGGCGGGAACGGCATAGTCCCGGCCGAAGCAGAGTCCGGGCGTCTTTGCCAATCGAGCGGGCGGAGGAGATGGCCGAGGCTCTGCCAAGAATTGTGCGGGCGGGACGCCCGCGCTCCCGGGTGGGATTCATCCCATGGCAACAATCGACTGGTTGATCCTGGCGGCATACCTGGTGCTGATCATCTTCATGGGGGGCTGGTTTGCACGCCGCCAGACCAGCACCGAGGCCTTTTTCCTGGGAGGGCGCTCCGTCCCCTGGTGGGCGGTGGGCTTCTCCTTTTTCGGCTCCTCCATCAGCACCGGGACCTTTCTGGCCTTTCCGGGTCAGGGGTACGGGGGCGACTGGATTCCCCACCTCTCCCACCTGATTTTCCCCGTCATTGCTGTTCTGGCCGCCTGCTGGGTGATTCCCTACTACCGGCAGAGAGTCCGCATGAGCGCCTATGAATTTCTGGAAGAGCGCTTCGGATACGGCACCCGCTGCTATGCCTCGTTGATCTACGTCATTTACCACCTTTTCCGCAATGGAATGATCCTGTTTTTAATGGCCAAGGCGCTCAACGCCATGACGGGATGGGACGCGGTGGCCATTCTGATTGTGTGCGGTATCCTTGCCCTCCTCTACACCATGCTGGGAGGCCTGGAGGCGGTGATCTGGACCGACGTGCTGCAATCGGTCACCCTGTTCGGCGGGGGGCTGTTCTGTCTCTGGTTTCTGACCCTTGGCTCGGACGGAGGCGCCTTTCACCTGTTCCAGGTCGCCGGGGAGGCCGACAAGTTCAAGCTGGTGGATTGGTCCCTGGACCTGTCCCACCCATCCATCGTGGTGATCGTTCTCTACGGACTCTTCCATCACGGCACCTATTACACCACCAGCCAGGACGTGGCCCAGCGCTACCTGGCCGCCTCCAGCACCCGCTCCTCTCAAAAGGCCCTCCTGTGCGGCGGGCTCAGCATCGTGACCACCTGGACCCTCTTCCTGCTGATCGGCTCTCTTCTATATGCCTACTATCAGATTCACCCCGGCCAGCTGCCGGCCGAAATCGCATCCAAGGAGACCCAGATCTTCCCCTTCTTCGTGATGAACACGATTCCCCCCGGAATCACCGGACTGATCCTGGCCGGCATGTGCGCGGCCGCCATGTCCAGCCTGGACACCACCATCAACAGCCTGGCCATGATCACCGTTCGGGACTTCTACCTTCACTTCCGTCCCCGAGCCAGCGACCACCGCCAGCTTATGCTGGGGCGGATCGCTTCCGGCTTTTGGGGTGTTCTGGGAATAGGCTCGGGGTTGTTGATGCTGGCCGGCGTGGAGAGGGCCTACTACTTCGGCGCCACCGTGAGCTCGTTCATCGGAGGAGGTATTCTGGGACTCTTCCTGCTGGGGATGTTCGTCCGGAGAGCCCATACCCGCGGCGTCTGGGTGGGGGTGATTACCGGAATAGCGATTTCGGTTTGGGGGGGAGCGGACACAATCCTGGAGATGCTGGGCGCCTCGCCCGGGCTCATCGACAGCCTGCGCTTTCCCTGGCACCCCTGGATGATCATGGGCCTGGGAAACATCGCCTCCTTCACCGTGGGCTGGCTGGCCAGCGTGGTGCTGCCCGACGGGAGGAGCGACAGCGCCAACTCATGAGGCAGTGCGGCGGACGACTTCAAATGAAAACCCCCAGGCGGAAGCCCGGGGGTTCGAGTAAGCCGCGAATGCGGCGGTAGCATTTAGCCGTGGGCGTAAGCCCATGGAAAGGTCGGCGTTGGAGTTGAGCCGCGAAGGCGGCGGCAGCGGAACTCCGACTCTCCGCCGACCTGCGGGACGGGCGCTTACGGATTGGTCGGCGCGGTGCAGACCAGGATTTCCATGGTTTCGTCGCCGGTGTTGTCCACGGCGTGCTCGCACCAGGCGGGAAGGTGGACAAACACCCCCGGCTTTACCGGCACCCTCCGGCCCGCCAGGATCATGTCGCCATTGCCCCGCAGGACCAGGTAGCACTCCTCGGTATAGTGACTGGCCGTCTCTGAGGTCACATGGGGCGGCAGATAGTACATGGTCAACCCGAAGTTCTTGGAAGGGGCCTTGGGGTTGGTGGGATGCAGGACCCGCACCCCGATCCCTTCGCTGCCGGGGAACTTGAGCGGCAACCCGTCCTGAACCGTCACCACGTTTGGCTGCGCCGGTTCCGCCGGCTTGGGAATCGACGGTTCCTCACCACTTTGATAGCCCTTGTAATGGGTAATCTCTGCCACTTGAACACCTCGTTTCTATTCGGGGGTAACCCCGGAATGTCAGCTCTCCACCACCCGCCAGCCATTGTCACTACGTCGTCCAGACCCGGTAGGGCCCGGTGTCCGGGTCCTGGCCGCGGGCGAAGTTCTTGCCGTCCAGGTATTTTACCTCCATCTCCACGTCCTTCAGGGCCAGATCGGGGATGATGTCGCCGTCGCGGTGCAGGAGCGTCACTTCCACCTTGTTTTTCCCCTGCATGGGCCAGTGGTCTCTGGGAAGCCGGTAGATGAACCAGTAGCCGAACACCCGGTAACGGGGAGCTCTCATCCGGTAGACCCGATTGATTTTTCTCAGGCTCGATTTGGGCAGCTTCTTGCCGTTGAAGCGGAATTCCAGTCGGTCGGTTTCGGTGGCTCCGGACAGCCGGAATCGGAGCATGACCTCGTGGACCCGGCCCATCTTGTCCCAGCGGGGCAGGTCGTCCGAGACCGCCAGCTGGGTCTTTACGGGCTGGTTCACTTTCAGCGGTCTGGGCAGGGGCATCTCCGGACCGGTGGCTCCTTGCTTGGTGGGCACATAGTAAAACTTATCCTTGGCGGTCATGATATCGGGGTGGCTCATCTCCCGCAACTGTGCATAGAACTCAGCGCGGTAGGGATAGGCCGTGAACCACTGGGATAGATAGAGTCCATCGATGCCCTGGGCCCAATAGTTGCAGGCCACGGCTCGAATGAACTCGATAGTGCCGTTGTCCAGCCTGTCGGAGTGAACTTCGGGCTGGATGACGGCATGCACCCGGCAATCCCTGTTCTGGGCCGCTTCCACCATGGGACGAAAATCGGCCAGTTGATCCATCCTGTAGGAATAGCTCTCTCCAATCACAACTTCCACGATCCCCCGATCGATCCACTCCCGCACGTCCAGGCCCCGGGAGTTGGCCTCCTCCAGGCTGACCGGCACCCGAACCGCCAGCTCGCGGTTGGATCCGCTGGCCTTGAGGGCGTCATGAATCCGCTTGACCCAGGCGGTCATGAGGTCTCGACCAGCATCTACCTCCTTGGGATGGAGGTAGTGGTAGTGACCGAAAAGCAACTCAAAGCCGTCCACCGGGTAGTTCTGCAGCACTTCCTGGATGAGAGCGAAGCGCTCGTCCCGAACTTCCTGGTGCTTGAAGTCCAACTTCCGCAACCCCGGAAAACTCTCATCCAGATCGCCCCTGGCTCCGATCTCCAAGTGCTGGTTTTCCCAGGTGAAATTAGCCGACCGAACGTCCCCCCGGCGGTCTTTCCCTCTCCCCCGATTGAGAAATAGGGAAGGAAAGATGGCCAGTCCCTTGGCCCGGGCCCGCTCGCACACGATACGCAGGGGATCCCCTCCGGAATCCAACATCATGCGGGCGTTCTGGTGGGCCCGGCGAAAGACCATGTGGGTCCACTCCTTCACCGGATCCCCCCAAAGCTCGCCGACCTTGGTATCGTGCAACACCGTCCGGCCATCTCCCAAACCGAACATCAAGGCATCCACCGGAGTGCCCACCAAGTCGTCCACCGAGGCTTCGAACTCTTCCTTCAGCATGGGGGGCTCGTACATGTAGATGGACGAATGGCGGCTGTCGTCATAGTACATGAGCCGCGGTTTCCTACCCGAACCGTGACCTCCGGGACCGGAAGCCGATGGCGCCAGGCTGGCGGCCCCGGCGGATACGGCGGCCACACTGAGTGGGGCATTGGAGACCAGGCCTGCGGTGAGTGCCGTCCTCACGAATTCGCGTCGCTTCATTATTCAAGACTCCTTTCCAAAGATTGTCGAACTTTTCCGAACCAGGTCAGGGACCACCCCGTTCCCGGCTCCTTCAGGCTAGGACATATGCACCACGTAGGAACCAGCGTCGGGATCCTGGCCGCCCTGGCCGCGGGCAAAGTTCTTTCCTCCCAGATACTTGATTTCCATTTCCACGTCCCTCAGGATCAGTTCGGGAACGATGTCGGCATCGCGCCGCAACAAAGTTGCCTCCACCTGGTTCGAGCCTCTCTCGGGCCAGTGTTCCCGGGGAAGACGCCACACGAACCAGTAGCTGTGCACCCGGAAGCGCGGGGCTCGCAAACTGTAGTACCGATTAATCTTTCTCAAGCCGGAATCGGGCAGCTCCTTTCCGTTGAAGCGAAACCTCACTTGATCGGTCTCGGTGGAACTAATGAACCTCAAGCGGAGCAGCACCTCATGCACCCGTCCTGCCTTGTCCCAACGATCCAGATCGTCTGCGATCGGCAACGGCACCTGGACCGGCTGATTCATCTTCAGGGTGCGGGGCAGCGCCGGTTTCGGCTCGGAAGGATTGGGTTTGAAAACACTTTGGGTCGAGACGTAATAGTACTTGTCCCGGGGCGCCATCACGTCCGGATCGGCCACTTCCCGAAGCCGTTCATAGAAGCTGGGCTCGTAGGGCCAGGCGGCAAACCACTGAGCCAGGTAGATCCCGTCCACGCCTTGCTCCCAGCAGTTGCAGGCGACGGCCCGGGTGATCTCGATGGGGCCGTCCTTCAGCCGGTCGGAGTAGACTCCCAGGCCGATGGCTCCGTGAATGCGGCAGCTCGAGCCCTTGGCCGCCTGCACCAGGGGACGGAAATCGGCCTGCTGATCCATGGCATGCTGATAGGTCTCGCCGATCAGGACGTCCACGATGCCCTGCCGGATCCACTCGCGCACGTCCAGGCCCAGGGCATGGGAAGTCTCGATGCTGGCCGGGACCCGGATGGCCAGCTCTCTTCCCTCCCCGCTGGCTTTGACGGCATCGTAGACCCGCTTGATCCAGGCCGTCATCAGGGAGCGCCCCTGTTCCACCTCCCCGGGATGGAAGAAGAGCACCGCGGGGCTCTTGTAGTTCAACTGCAGCTCGAAGCCGTCCACCGGGTAGTTCCGCAGCACCTCGTCGATCACCGCAAAGCGTTCGTCGCGGACCTCCTGGTGCTTGAAATCGAGGTTGGTGCTTCCTGCCAGATCCTTCAAATCGCCCTTGGCCCCGATCTCCAGGTGCAGGTTCTCCCAGCGGAAGTTGGAACTGCGGACGTCCTCGTCCCGAGTTCCCCGCCGGCCCTGGTTCACCAGCAGGGTGGGATAGATGGCCACTCCCTTGGCCTGCGCCCGCTCACAGATGATGCGGAGGGGGTCCCGGCCCGAGTCCAGCATCATGCGGGCATTCTGGTGGGCCCGCCGGAAGATCAGGTGGGGCCATTTCTTCACCCGGTCCCCCAGCACCTCGCTGACCTTGGTGTCGTGGAACATGGTTCGCCCGTCGGCCAGCCCGTACATCAGGGCATCCACGGGAGTTCCCACGATCTCGTCCACCGCCGCCTCGAACTCCTCCTTCTCCATGGGCGGCTCGTACATGTAGAGGGCCGGATGACGGCTGTCGTGGTAGAACATGACCCGCGACCTTTTTTTGGCCCCGTGCTGTTTGGGCCCGGCAGCGGGCGGCGTCAGGCCCAGCGCCCGCGAGGGCGCCCCACCCGAGGCCAGCCCTGCCGCCAGGGCGGTGGTTACGAATTCACGTCGTTTCATTCCCCTGCTCCTTTCCCAAATGGATTCATCTCTTACCCCGCATCGGCCGCAACCGGGGCGCGATTGAGCCTGTCGGCCCACATCGACGTCTACGCCTCGATCGCCGCCATCATGGCATCGAAGGTCTTGCGGTCCAAACCGCGAGTGTGAAAATAATTCCGAGGGTGGCCGACCAGGTCGGCGAAGACCGCCAGTTGGTTCAGCGTCTCCTGCACCTCCTGGTGGGTGCATCCGATCTCGGCCGGACGAAAACGGGTGCGGCACGCCTCCAGCATTGCCTTGGTCCGATCGAACCCCCAGCCATAGAGATAGGCGTTGATCAACGAGCCCAGGGCTACCGCTTCCCCGTGCAGCAGTTCCCGGCCGTGGACCCACTCGAAGGTGATGCAGAAGGAGTGGTCCAGACTGTGACCCACCTTGAGCGAGTGCAGCTTCAGGTCGTATCGCTCCCGGTTGACCTCGGCCGCGACTCTGATGCCGGCTTCCCCGGGCTGGCCGCCTTCATCCAGACTCTGACAATATACCTGCACCCGGCTGTCAACCCAGTCCAGAAGCTCATCGGCCACCTCCTGGTCCCAGGCCGGAGCCTCCAGATTCTGGTCCAGCCACCACTTCCAGGCCCCGATCTGGGAAAGATAGCAGATGCACTCGGCCATGCCGGAACAATTCAAGTGGGCGGGAGCCTGGCGGATGACACCGTAGTCGAACAGCAGATACTCGGGGGCGATCGTCTCCATGAGCCACTCGAACCGTTCCCGACGCCTCAGCGCCAACGGCGACTGAAAGACGGCTCCGGTGGAGACGATGGTGGGAATCATGACCAGCGGCCATCCCTTTTTCCAGGCCAGGTATTTGCCCACATCCAGCGCATTGCCGCCCCCGATCGCCAGCATCCGTTGCGCCTCGGGAAGCGCTGCCAGCATCTCATCCAGGATGGCTTCGCGCATGCCTCGCTGAAGCACCACTTGCCGGGGGCGATGGACCAGCAGAGGCTCCACCAAGGCCATGGCCCTGGGGGAAGAAACCACCACCGCATCCTGAAACCGCGGAGCATGCCGGGAAATCAGATCCCACCCGTAGCGGGCATCCCATTGGCGGCTGTCCAGAACCACGCCGTCAACTCCTCTCTAGCCTCTCTTCCCTTGAAACCGCGCTTGGCCTATGATGGACGCTCCAGCCGATCCGCGGCCGTTGCCCGGGAAGGAACAGACATGAAGATAACCGACATCAAGACCTTTTTCGTGGGGGTTCAGGGCAAAAATCTGCTGATCGTCAAAGTCGAGACCGACCGGGGCATCCACGGCATCGGGCAGGGGGGCACCACCACCCGTGAGCAGGCCATGACCGGGGCCATCGAGCACATGCGCCACTTTCTGATCGGCCAGGACCCCCGCCGCATCGAGGACATCAACCAGGAGCTGTACCGGGGACAGTATTACGAAGGCGGAACCATCATTACCGCCGTCACCTCCGCCGTCGACATCGCCCTTTGGGACATCCTGGGAAAGCACCTGAACACACCCGTCTGGCAATTGCTGGGGGGAGCCACCCGCCAGCAGGTCACCTGCTACATCGACGGCCCGGCCGGGGCCGGCGACAGCTACGCCGATCAGGCCGAGGACCTGGTCGGCAAGGGCTGGAGGACCATCCGCTTCGCCCCCGAGACCGGAGACCCCGACTTCCGCCAGGACCGGGACAGTATCTTCGAACCCTGGGAGTCCATCGACTGGACGGCCGACCAGATCCGGCAGGCCCGCAAGCGTGTGGGGCCCAAGATCCGACTGGCCATCGACTACCACCACCGCCTCAACGTGGCCGAGGCGGCCGCCTTCTGCCAGCGCATCCGGGACGTGGATCTCATGTTCCTGGAAGAGCCCATCCGGTCCGAGAGCCCGGATGCCTACGCCGCTCTCAGGGCCATGACGCCGATGCCCTTCGCCATCGGCGAGGAGTTTTCGGGGATCTACCCCTTTGCTCCCTTCATCGAACGCGGGCTGGCCAACTACGTTCGCCTGGACGTCTGCAACGTGGGTGGTTTCACGGCCAGCCGCAAGGTAGCTGCCATGGCCGAGGCCCACTATCTCGACATCGTTCCCCACACGCCTCAGGGGTCGATCTGCCTGGCCGCGTCGGTGCATTTGTGCGCGGCCGTCCACAACTTCGCCATTCTGGAATACAACTGGCAGATGCCCCACCTTCCCCAGGACCTCTTCCCCCGGCAGCTTCAACTGCGGGGAGACGGCTTCCCGCTGCCACAGGGTCCCGGGCTGGGCATCGAGTTCGACGAAGAGGCCGCCCGCCGCTATCCCCCGCTGCCCTGGGAAGCTCCTCACTTCCGGCGCCGCGACGGCGCTTTCACCAACTACTGAGGCCGGCACTGCAAAGTCGGCTCTCCCGGCGCCCTTCGTCCCCGGTCCCGCTGCTGTGCCGCGGAGGCATTCCGGCTATCTGGCCGACGCTTTGTCGTCCTTGACCGGTTTCCAGCGGATGGCGTAGAGGTCGGTCTTGTCCCGGACCGCATCCCAGGAGCGACCCACCGAAGAGGCGGCGATGGTCAGAATGGTGTCGTCCTCCAGCACCAGGCTGGCGCTGTAGCTGCCGGTGAAGTTGGTGGAGTCCAGGTAGTAGACTTCATCCTCCCAGGTTCGGCCTTCATCCCGGCTGACCATAGCGCGGCTTCCCGGTGGCCCCGGACCGTAACGGGTATCGTGGACGACCACCGCGGTGCCGTCGCTCTGCACCGCCGGATAGCCGAAGGTTTGCCCGTAGACCGTGGTCAGCATGCGTGGCCGGGTCCAGGTGGCGCCGTCGTCGCCGGAGTTCACCAGGAAGACGTTCTTGAATCCGACGTTCTCCGGGGTGCTGGGGTAGGCTCCCATGTGCTCGACGATCGTCGCCGAGTCCTGGGGATGCTTGTCCCGCTGGTATCGCATGGTGGCCAGGATCTCTCCCGAGGGGAGCCGGGTTGCCGACCCCTCCGAACCCCAATCCCACATCAAGGTCGGCCCCTGCCAGGTGCGCCCCTTGTCCCGGGACCGAAACAGGAACAGACCGTGCTGCCTGGGCAGCCCGGTCTCGGGGTCGGCGTCACTTCGAACGTCGATGGTCCACAGCAGGGTATCGTCCTGCAGCCGGTCCAGCCCCCGATGGCAGTAGCGTTCATCGTAGGGAGAGCCCGTGCCGGGCATCTTCAGGTCCAGGTCGATCCGGGCCGTCCTGTTCCAGGATAGGCCCTCGTCCTGGGAGGTCCACACCTCCGCCGGCGCCCGCTCGTCCTTTCCGGTGACCACCGCCACGCAGATGAAGGAACCGTCGCTCAAGACCTTCCAGCGGCCGGTCTGGTGGATCTCAAACCCGGCAGGGGCATTCACCTCCTGCTCCGACCAGGTAAGCCCGCCGTCGGAAGAGCTGGACAGCTTGTTGGCCTGGCGGACGTAGACGGTGCCGTCCGGCCCCTGGTCGACCGAGGTGCCGCCCTGGGGAGTCATGGGCTGGGCATGCGGCAGCAGAACCTTCTTGACCGGAACCCGGGTGAGCTTTCCCGCCCTTGCATGCAGAACGTAGTCCGACCGGTGCATGTTCTCCAAGGCTTGCTTGGAGGGCGGCGGCACCCCTCCCAGCTCGCGGGTCATCACCGTCGGATCGGTGATCACCTCCATGAGGGGCGGCTGCGCGTCCGACCCGGAGGGTCCGGGCGAGGAACAGGAAACCGCCATCCAACCCAGCCCTGCTAATCCGGCAAGTGTTCGGCAACTGATCTTCACCCCAATCCTCCTTCCGGGCTAAACGTTCCCGGCGGGCACTTCACCTGCGGGCGCCAGTCAGCGCCGTTCCGCCAGATCGTCCCCGACCGGAACAGCCCGGTAACGGTGTTCGATGGTTCGACCCAGCACAGGGTCGTGCAACCGGGCCAGAAAGGCGTCGCCGACGCCGTGGCCTGTTGCTTCGGGAAGCGAATGGTCGCGGATGGCCTGGGCCATCGAATCCAGAAAAGACACCGATCCGCAATAGAGAATGGAGGGCAGGACCAGCGACTGCACATCCTCCATGGCCAGCAGATATTCCAGGTCCACCAGCGCCGAGGCCGGGCTGTCCTGAAGAGGAACCACCTGTCCTCCCACCGTCACATCGCTGGAGATTCGAAGCTGATCCCAATGGCCGCGCACCTCGCTGTAGGGCCAGGCGGTTTGGGCAATCGGATGGGGACACATCTGCTTGGGCTTGTCCTGAAACAGCGGGTCCAGCTCGCGGTCGCACTGGTCGCTCCCGGTCGTGATGAGAATCTCGTTCCCATCCTGAATGGCCACGATTTCGGCCTCGCCGCCGGTCAGCGGACCCTGGACCTCGAACTCCGATGCCTGGGTCAGCAGATAGCGTCCAATGTGAAAGATGGCCGGATTGGTCTTGGTGCCGGACTCGCCTCGAGCCAGCGCGGCGTCGAGTTCCTTGCGCATGCCGGCCACGTCCCGGGACGAGAATCGGGCGCCGGCCACCGACCCGATGGGGATGATTTTCCTCTCGGTCCTGTCCTTGCGCTGCACCAGAATTTCCACGGGTTCAATTCGCATGAGCCACTCCCTGTTGCCGGTTGAACATTGTGCGGGGATTTAAACACACTTGCCATCGGACAACAAACGGATTGTTCGGGACAGCGCCGGACCCCGTCTCCAGTTTTTCGCAAGACAAATTGCCCCATGCTTCGACAGCAATAGCCCGTGAGGGTTCGAACCTGAAAGAAGTTGCCGGAGAAGCCAACAGAAAGGCCTCCAAGGCATTCAGCCAATCCAAAGTGCAAGTTTTTATTTACATGAGCCTTTTGCAAAATTCGGAATCGGGCATGACATTGGGCTGGCAACAGTGATGTTCCGGCGGTGACTACCCAGCTGCAAAGACCCTTTTGAAGGAAAAAGCCCGAATCTGATGGCCGGATGGCCAGCGGTCGCCGGACGCAGGCACAGCTTACCCTCTCCCGGCCTTGAGGCGGGCGAACCTGCTGTGCGGTTGGGGGTGGCAACCCGGTCTTCAGAGCGTCAGGCGCATCAACTGATCCACCGTCAGGGCCAGAATGCCGAACATCAGGTGGCACCTCACCTTGTCGGGGCCGCGAACCCTCACCTGCCTCCCGCCAAACTCCTCCTTGAGCCGTCCGTTGACCCGCTCCACCGTCGAGCGTTCCCGGTAGCGCCGCGCCTCGGGAGTCACTTGGCCGATACAGCGCCGGGCCAGTGCCTCCCGCTTCCGCTCGGCTTTCAAGGTAGCTCTTCGGCGGGGGTTGACGTCAATAATCGGCACATGCCCCAGCTTCTCACTGAAGGCCCGGATCTCCGGCGCATCGTAGGCGCTGTCCATCAAGTCGTAGAGACTCTCGACCCGCCTTGCCGTCAGCGTCGCCAGCGGAATGGCTGCCTGAGAGTCATGCACCGAGGCCGAGGTCAGCAGACAACTGACCGGAATCCCGCCGTCAATGGCGTCGAGGTGTAGCTTGTAGCCGGTCCAGCTCTCCTGATGCCCCTTGGCGTTGCGCTTGACGCCGATGTCGCAGGCCTTGGGCAACTCCTTCAACATTTCCTCCAGCGTCATCGACCCCTGCCGCTCCAGCCGGCTCAACCGCTTGGGCCGTCGCTCGCCCTTCGGCGGCCGGCCCCGCCGGCGTTTCCGCTTGGCCTCCGGCGCAGCCTTGGCCGCTGGCTTTTCCCGTCCCGCAATCGCCGTCGAGTCCCTCGACACATGCCCCGCCAAGTGGCCCTTCAGCGTCTCCTCCAGCAATGCCTCGTGCAAACGCCCCGGCAGGTCGCTCTCAGCGAATTCCGCAAAGGCCCGCGAGAAGGTCGACTCGCTCGGTACCTCCCACGCCCTCTCCCAGCCGCACAGCCGCCGCAGCCTCCCCTCACTCCTCAGCCGCTCCACCAATCCCCGCGTGGTCGCCACCTCCAGCATCGACTTCGCCAGATAGGCTCGCGCCAGCACTGCCCGATCCTCCAGCGGCCGGCCACGCCAGCCCCGACTGTAAGGCAGCAACTCCTCCACCCGCACCAACTCCAATACCTGCACCAGCCGCTGGTAACGCTCTCCCAGAGGCCCCAAAACTTCCTCCAGCAGGGGAAACAGCTCTCGTTGAAACCGGAACCAGTGTCGTGATAGGGTTTCCCTAAGGGGCAAGTTCCACCTCCGTTCATCATGTGGTTCAGACACCTTCATGATACAACAGACAGTGGTCTTGCCCCTCCTTCCACCTGCCCTCCTTGATCTTTCCCCACGTGAAAATTCCCGCTATCTGCGAATTTTGCAAAAGGCTCACATGTATATCGAAACTCGGGTTTCTTCGACGTGGGGTTGGTGAACGAACTCGCCCATCGCGGCACCCTGAAGCCCGGTTCGTTTGAATATGGTGCAGCCTTCGAGCACTTCATATTCATGGAGCTGCGCGCGTACTCGGGTTACAACGGTGGGCGTCCCTCCATCGCCTACTGGCACACCTCCTCCGGCCTCGAAGTCGATTTCGTCCTGGGGGACGCGACCCTGGCCGTTGAGGTCAAATCGACTGAAAACCCCACCCGCGACCACATGAAAGGACTGCGGGCCTGGAAGACCGAGCACAAGGACAGCCGCTGCCTCCTCGTCTGCCGTGCGCCCCGCCCAAGAAAGACCGAAGACGAGATCGAAATCATGCCTTGGCGATCATTCTTGAATCAGCTTTGGACTGGCGAGTTGTGCTGAGGTGATCTTCAAGACGCCCTGTTCCCGGTGAAAATCAGCCATGCTTGCCGGCTGATGGGGCCTTCCGGTAACAGATCTACGAGATAGGGCGCGTTTTGAGGTTAGTGGTTACTGATCACCGACGCTGGCGAGCTTTATTGTTGGCTTCGATTCGCTTGAAAAGGAAGGCGGCGAGCTATTGGGCCTCAGCCACTTGCTCAGGGGGCATCCTCGCCCTCACATAGTCCTTGGCTTTAGCGAAAGTCTTGTCTCCGGCTATGTCTCTGAACAATCCTCGGTTGTCAGGCCGAACGATCCCATGCTTTCGATGCGGTTAATCATTGTGCGGGGATTTAAACACACTTGACATCGGCAAACGGATTGTGAGGGACGGCGCTTGCAGGAACGGATTCACCGAACATCACTCGCGAGTCGCGCGCTCACCAGACGGTTGAGGCTCACGCCCTCTTCCACGGCCCGTGTGGCAAGGGCCCGGTGGGTTTCCGGCGGCACGCGCACCATGAACTTCCCGCTGTAGGCGCGGTCAGCGATTGGCTCAGGAGGTGCTTCCCCATTTTTTTTCATGTCAGCGAGACAGTCGCGCACAAGCCGCTGTATGCCGGCCAAAGCCATGTTGGGAGTAGATGCCAGCCAGCTTAGAGATGGGAACTCAGCGCATAGCCCCACATGCTGGTTGTCTTCGGCGGACCAAGTGATACGGTAGGTGTAATGGTCACTCATTTCCTGTCCTCCAATTTCTCAATTGCCTTAATGACCTGGCGGACTTGATAGGGTTTAGCCATGCCCTTGGCGTTTTGGATGTTGACTCTGGGGTCGGCTGGCCACGGGGTCCGGTAGATCCTATGGCTGGCGCCCTTTTGGCGCGGCTCCCCGAAGTATGCCTCACACACTTTGGCCAGATCCGTGAACCGAACACCTTTCGGGTTGTTGCGGAGCGCCTTGAGGATTGCCGCCGTGCTTGCCATGGGAATAACATTATCAATATTGATACCAACTATCAAGACTCCGAATCAAAGATGATTGCGACCGGTACCGTTTTTCTGCCGTCGAGTCTTCGATGACGACAGCGGCAAGAGGACTGGCAGTATTTTTGGAAAATCCGACCCCTTCCACCGGTCGAATCCACTTGACCCGTATTTCTCACCAGGACGCTGAGCATAAGGACAAGAGTGCTTGTCTTTAACATCTTGCGGCGCTTTGTTTGGAGTCTTCAGGGTACAGACGGGGAAAGTAGGGGACGAGGCGGGGGAAAGCCCCCCACCGGCTCGACCGCGGGCTTCGCCCCTATCTTGCCGATTCCGCCTCAAGTGGGGAGTGATGGGAGCGTTGACGGCGACCATGCCAATCTGACTCTTTGACTGGCTGGCGCCGTTTTGGAGAGGCGGTGTATTTCGGTAGGACGCTAAGTAACCGCCGCTTACGCGGCTGCAAGCGGTAGAATTGCAGATGCCCCCGGGCTCACGCCGCGGGGGCATCTTGGGGATACGAGGAACAGAGAGGGATCTATTTCTTCTCTTCCTCCCTGCTGTCCTTCCAGTCGCGCATCAGAGCCCGGCAGGCCTCCTTGACGGCGTTTCCCAGCGACCGGGTCGAACCGCTCTTGATGGCATCGCCGTCCTCGCGAAAAACCACGTACTTGTTGTCTTTTCGCAAGAGATCCTTGCCGCCCTCGTGCTCCAGTATCACCACGTAGTCGGCGCGCTCCTCTTTCATGGTGACGATGCAATCGCCGCAGCGTTTGTGGAAGGTCTTGATGATTTCGGCGGTCTGAGGACGAGCGCCACCGCCGAACTTTCCTCCGAAGGCGCCGATCCCGTCACCGACGCTGGCGCCGCCCCCCCCGCCTTCCATCTCCCAGGACTGGCTCTCCTTGATAAAGACGCGGGGCTTGGCCTTCTTCCCCTTGCTCCACACCGGAACGGAGGCAACCAGCGCCAGCGAAGCGACAACCAGGATACTGCAAGCGATTCGGTACGTTCTCATGGGTTCCTCCTAATTCGCTTTGGCCCCCGATCGGGACCGGGCTTTCACGCCCCCATTTACGGAACAGTCAAGACCTCTAAACCAGGCTCTCGATCGGGACTCCGGTGGCATCTCCGATGGAATTGGCGATCTTGATGGGGCGCCCCACCGGTGTCATGTAGGTCTTCTCCCAATCGATGCCAAAGGCCTTGTAGAGCGTTGCATAAAGGTCGCCCACCGTGACCATTCCTTCGGCCACCTGGGCCCCTCGCTCGTCGCTGGCCCCGATGATCTGGCCGCCGCGTATGCCGCCGCCCCCCAGGGCCAGCGACCAGCAATGGGGCCAGTGGTCCCGGCCGTTGTTGGGATTGATGTGGGGCGTGCGTCCGAACTCGCCCATGACCAGCACCAGGGTGGAGGCCAGCAAACCCCTCTGCTCCAGGTCCTCCATCAAGGCCGCCAGCGCCTGGTCCAGGGGAGGACAGAGCTTGTCGCGATGGCCCTGATTGTTATCGGAGTGCGAATCCCATTGGTTGTACTTGTAGCCGGCCGCCGTCACGAACCGGCATCCATGCTCGACCAGCCGCCGGGCCAGCAGCACACTCTGTCCGAAGCCGTGGCGGCCGTAGGCCTCCCGGGTCTTTTCGCTCTCCCGGGAGAGGTCGAAGGCCTTCTTGACTTCGGGAGAAAGGATCAGGCTGAGGGCCTGTTGGGTGAAGCTGTCCATCCTGGAGTATTCGGCCACCTCCTCCTTCTGACGGCAGAGGCGGTCCACGATCCGGAGCAGCGAGCGCCGGTCCTGAATGCGCTCCACCGAGATCCCCTTGGGCAGAGAGAGATCCGGAACCGCGAAGTCCTTGCGGTCGGGATCCGGAACCACCATGGGAGCATATTTCGGACCGATGAAGGCCGACCCGAAATAGCGCTCGTAACCCTTCCAGTCGTCGTGCTCGCCATGGCGGACATAGGCGGGCATTCCGTTGCGCTGGCCCAGCTCCTTGGCCATGATCGATCCCAGGCTGGGGAACTGCATGGCGGGGTTGGGCCGATGTCCGGTGATGGCGTAGTGGGTGGCCTCGGGGTGGTCGATCTCCTCGGTGTGCATGGACCGAATGATGGACAGCTTGTCCATGTGCCGGGACACGCGGGGCAGCAGCTCCGACACCTGTATGCCGGCCACGTTGGTGGGAATGGCCTTGAACCCGCTGTTGGGCTTGGGATCCCAGGTATCGACCTGGCTCGGTCCGCCCTCCAGCCAAAGGAGAATGCAGGACTCGGCCTTTGCCTTCCCCGGCGGCCCCGCCTTGGCCATCAATTCCTTCAGAGCCAGGTACCGGCTCAGGTTGAAGCCAAGCAGGCTCAGCGAACCCACCCGCAGGAAATCGCGCCGCCGAAGATTTTCCCCGGTGCACTGCAAGCAGCCTGACCACTTCATGACATCGCTCCCGGCATGAACATCGGATTCCCTGTCAAGTATAAACCCGAATCTCAGTGAACGTAGGCGAATTCGCGAGAGCCGATCAGGGCCCAGACCAGGTCCTCCACCGCCTTTAGCCGCGAATCCTGGCTCTCGATCCAGCCTTCCAGCTCCCCGAGCTCTTCCGGGCTTGGAAACCGGGAAAGCGCCGCCAGATAGAACTCCTCGATGATTTCTGCATCGGAAGCCCCGGCGGCAAGCAAGCGACCGATCCGGCTTCCCTTCCCCGACAGCTTTTCGGTGTAGGTGGGGCCGGCCAAGAGATGGAGGGCCTGACCAAGGCTGGCTTCAACCTCCCGCTGGGGCACCATCTGCCGGTTGGGTCGGCCGTAGAGATCCAGAAAGCGAGAGGGGTACATGTCGCTGGAGACCAGGTTGATTGCCCGCGTCCCTTCAGGCTTGGTTCCAAATCGCTCCGGCACGCCGGTCACCTGGGAAATGGCGTCCAGCAGCACTTCGGCGTCCATAGGCCGGGGATGCGCCCGAGCGTAGTTGGTTCGATCCGTCCGGTTGCTGGCGTTGGGGAAACTGGACAGCTGATAGACCCCGGACCGAACGATTCTGCGCATCAATTGCCTCAGGTCGTAGCCGCCGTCCCTGAAGTCCTCGGCCAGCGCCGCCAGCAGGTCGGGATGGGTGGCGGGATTGGCCAGCTTGAAATCGTCCACCGGATCCACTATTCCTCGTCCGAAGAAATGGCCCCAGATGCGGTTGACGATGGCCTCGGCAAACTCGGGCCGGTCGGGGGAGGTCATCCAATCCGCCAGGCTGGCCCGTGGATCCTCAAGCCCATTTCGTCCGGCGGTCTCTCCGCTGAGGAACGCCGGGCGAACCTTCGTCTTGTTGCGCGGGTGGATCAAGGGTCCGCCCTTTCCCAGCACACCGTGCCCTTCGGGGTCATCCAGTATGATGTTATAGGGCGCGGTGGCCGTATTGATGTCCCCCACCCGGGTCAACTGACCGTAGAAGGCGGTCATGCCCCAGAACTGGTTCTGACTCCAGGGCTCGTAGGGGTGGTTGTGGCACTGGGCGCAGTCCAACCGCCGGCCCAGAAAGACCCGCACCTGTTCTCCCATCATGTCCTGGGGAGAGGGCAGATCTCCTCCGATGAGATAGTAGTGCAGGGCCGGACCGCCGTAGCCCTGAGCCGCGATACGCTCGCGGGCCATCTGGTCGTAGGGCTTGTTGCGGGCAATCCCGTCCCGAATCCATTCCCAGTAGAGGCGGCTGTACTTGGTAAAGCCCTGCACCGACTTGCCGACCCGAAAGAGATCGGCAAACCTGAAGGTCCAATGGTCCAGAAACTCGGGAGAATTCAGCAAGGTTTCGATCAGCCGGTCCCGCTTGTCGGGACGATCGCCGGCCAGGAATTCCCTCACTCTCTGCGGCGGGGGAAGAGTGCCGGTCAGATCCAGGCAAACTCGCCTCAGGAACTGCTGGTCGTCCGACGGCTCCGACGGCAGGATGTGCAACCGCCTCAGCTTGGCGAACGCCAGCCGATCGATGAAGTTCCTTTGGAAAACCCGGGGATAGTCGGTCAGTGGCTGTCGAATCACCCCGATGACCACGGTTGCGGCCCGCCCCGCCGCCCGGATGACGACGGCAGTCTCGCCGTGCTGCCTGGCACGGACCAAGCCGCCCTCGCTGACCTCGGCCACCTCGGGGTCGCTGGACTCGAAGTTCACCTGATCGGTCACGTCTTCCCGAATCCCTCCGGCAAGAGTGGCCGTCACCAGAAGCTGCTGTTCCCCGCCCACCCCCATCACCGGTTGGCGGGGCGACACCTCCAGCTGTTGAATTTCCCTGCCTCGATGGTCTTCCTCCCTGCCGTAAGGGGCCCCCGCGCGGACCCATTCCACCAACGTGCGGTAGTCCGCCGAGTCGCGGCTCAGCCGCTCGCCTCCGCCGTGGGGCTCTTCCATGGTGGGCTTGGTCAGCAGCAGGCTGTTTTCCGGTTGCTTCAGGTCGATCCTGGACTGACGGGGCCCCAGCGGCTCCGGACTCAGCACCTGGTAGATGCCTCCCTGGACGATCCACTCGTGGTCGTCCCGGGGATAGAGCGCGTTGGCCGAAAGCTTGAACCCTCCGCGGCCCTTGACACTCCCGTGACATTCCTGGTTGTTGCATCCCCGCTTGGTAAGGATCCCGCCCACGTCGCGTGCGAAGCTGAAGGGCCGCGCACTACCGCCGGACTGGTCACCGCCGGCCTGCAGGGAACCAGCCTCGGCCCCCGCCAGGAGGATTCCTAGCGCCAAGGCGCAGAACCGATCCAGGCGAACCCGCTGCGCTTTTTCGGGAGCAACTCTTCTGAACATCAACTCTCCTCAGCCCCCCCGGTGGGACGAACCACCATGGTGGGGATTTCCTGGATCAACAAGCCCGGTCCGGGACCCTCGTCCGAAATCGGACGGGCCAGCAGCCGCAGCTTCACAGGAAACGACGTAGCGGGAGCGTCGGCGCCGGCCAGCAGAACGATGGTAACGCTTTCGCTCTGGGGGGAGAAGCGCACCCTCATCCGATCCTCCGGTACCGGGCCCTGGTAGGCCTTCACCTCGGTGCCCGGGAAGAACTCCACGCCCTCGGGAAGCCCCTCCAGCACAAGGGCGATGTCGCCCGAAAACCCCTCCTCCTGGTCGGTGGTCACCGTTATTTTGCTCGCCCGACCGGCCAGCAGGTTCAAGCGATCCGTGTCGGTCCGAACCTCCCCCACGTGAGGGATCTGCGGCCGCAGCAGCAGGCGATAGCGAAATCCGGCATTTCCGAAGCGGCGGGTCAGGTCGCTGACCACCAGCGAGTATTCCCCCGAACGCTCGAAGGTGTAAAGGGTCTTGGGCTCAACCGTCTTCAGGTAAAAGGTAAGTTGCCTGCCCAAGCGCTTGTAGACGTTGCTGAACAGTTCTCTTCCCTCTTCATCCAGAATGCCGAAACGGGGGTTGAACTGCGGAGGACCGACCTGCGGGGTCTCCACTTCGAAAGCCACCTGCTGGCCGCGTTCGGCTTTGACCGAATAGCGATCCACGTCACCGGGACGATCGATGGTTCCCTCGACCAGTCCTGGAATGGACACAACGAGAAGGTTCCCCTCTTTTTTCCCGTTCTCCTGTTCTTTCACCAGCGCAATCGAGGCCTGGCTGCCTCGATCATTGGCGCCGGGCTGCACGATTTCCCTGTGGCTGGAAGCGGCGCCGTTGGTCAATGAGCCGTCGGCGCCGGTCCCGTTCGAGCCCGCCGCCCTCGACCGGAGGAGGCCGAGCCGGTCGCCGTCAATGGTGCGGCGAAAGGCGCGCTCGTTCCAGGGGGAGGGCACCCGGTTGCGACTGCTTCGATCCAGTTGGGCGAAAGTGGGAGCGCTGGAGTCGCTAATCCTCAGTTGATAGGAAAAGTGTGGGCTGCCGCCACCCAGAAACGCCCCCACACCAACCAGGTAGCTCCCCTTCTTCAGGAACCGATATGTCAACCGGGGAAGCCGGCTTACGTGATAGGAGCTGGGGTCGTCGTTGTAGGCCAGCCGGGTGGTGCGTTCCTTGTCGAACCAACTGCCGGTTGGCTCGTAGAGGGTCAACTCCGGATCCAGGCCTACAACGTCGGGAGGCTTGCCCGGCGGCTTGCAGAAAACCTCGAAGCGCAGTTCCCGGCCTTCCGTTATCTCAAAGGCGTAGAAGTCTTCCTCGCCGTCCCGGACCACCCGGCCGTTGATCAACGCCGGAACGGGGACCTGCTGGGCCGTCGAGGGGGTCTGGTGAGGCTGGCTGGTCTCGTCCAGGACGACATCGGAATTCACCCGAAACTTCAGGGCATTGGAAACTCCGCGTTGGGTAACCAGCCGGAAACGATGGACCCCGGCAAGGGCGGTGGGAGGGATCTCAAGCGTGACCCGAACCCCCAGGAGGACCGGTTTCTCGCTATCTGCAGCCTCGGCAGGGCCGGACTCCTCCGAGGAAATCGGCCTAAGGTCCCGGACCCGACCCTGAAGCTGACCCTGCTCGAACCAGACCGCGCGGGCGCCCTCCAGCAGATGCCCCTGGATTTCCACTTCCAGTGTCGAGCCTGCCCGGGCTCCCAAGGGATGGACGGAGAGAATCGTGGGTTCGGTGGGGGGCGCCGGTTCCTGGGCCTGCAGCGGACCGGCCGAAAACGTAGCTGCCAGCAGCACCGCCGCCGATCCGGCGATCCTGCTCCTTGGCGAAAACACGTTCATTGCATTCGCGGCCGCGCGGGCCCGGGCCGACCTGAATCCAGTAAAGTCCAATCCCAGCAAAACCATACCGCTCGGGCCTCGCCATTGTCAATTTTCGGCTGGTCCGGGTTGGCCAGCTTGAGAATGAGGCCAATCTCCGTGCTTTTCCAGTTAGGTGGTTCGCTATCTGACAGGATCTCGGAATCTCTCCACACGAGTGCTTTCCGTTATGGCTCATTCCGAGCTTGGACAACACACTTAACCCCGGCTCCAATCTCTTGACTAAAGACGTCCAGACGTCCATGGTGCTGGTTGAGATGACGGAGAGGCAACCCAGATACGCTCCCGGACGTGTGAGAGACGGAATTCTGCAGGTCATGTCGTTCACGTCCAAGGCTCTCTCCGTCAAGGAGATCGGAGAACGAGTGTCTGAGGTCGTGGGACCAACCAAGGAGTCTTCCGTTCGATCCTATCTCAGGCTGAATACTCCCAGGCTGTTCATACGAGAGGAACGGGGCGTTTACAAGCTGCAATCATCCATGGCATTGGGCATCCAGCGTGGACTGCCGCTGGCGGGAGAGTCCAGGGCGCCGCTATCGTTCGGACGGGCAAGACTTTATCACGGGGACTGTTTCGACTGGCTTGGGCAACGGGAAGACAGCAGCATTCACGCCGTTGTGACCGATCCTCCCTATGGCCTTCATGAGTACACCCGGGAACAACAAGCCAAACTCCGGCAAGGCAAGGGAGGGGTGTGGCGCATTCCTCCTTCATTCGACGGCCATCTTCGATCCCCCGTTCCGAGATTTACGACGCTAACCAAGGAACAACTCACCTATATCGGGAATTTTTTCTTCGTTTGGACCCGCCTTTTTCTTCCGAAATTGGTTCCGGGTGCTCATGTGGTCGTGGCCTCTAATCCGCTGGTGTCCTACCTGGTGTCAGCTGCGCTTGCGGAAGCTGGGCTGGAGCGGCGTGGAGAAATCGTGAGGTTAACCATGACCATGAGGGGTGGGGACCGTCCCAAGGCTGCTCACGACGAGTTTTCCGATGTCAGTGTGATGCCGCGTTCGATGTGGGAACCCTGGGTCGTGTACCGGAAACCCCTGGAGGGAAGAGTTCAGGACAATCTGAGAAAATGGAAGACAGGCGGTTTTCGCCGGCCAAGCCACGAGAAGCCGTTCGGGGACGTGATCGCTTCGTCGCCAACCGGAACGAGCGAACGCAAGTTGGCGCCGCATCCGAGCCTCAAGCCTCAATCCTTTCTTCGGACTCTGGTAGGCGCTGTGTTGCCACTGAGAGAAGGCACTATTCTTGATCCGTTCGCAGGCTCAGGATCAACCTTGGCGGCCGCCGAAGCTGTCGGTCATACATGCATCGGCGTGGAAATGGACGATCTCTATTTCAGGATGGCTGCCGATGCCATTCCCAAGTTGGTTCGCTACTCCCCCAAACTAGGCGGCACGGCGGGTCACGTGGTAGAGTGCTCCGCACCACGAGGACCATGCCCCGAGGCAAACGGAGATGAAGGATGACTTCCACCCGCTGGCATCATTTGGGGATTGTTGCTGCATTGGCAGTGACACTGATTGGTCTGTTCTCGACCGTCCACTCCCTCTCGGCTCAAGAGGAATTCGATGCCAACAGGGTGTGCAAGGAATTGCCGGAACACGAGCAGTTGACCGAGATCCTCAAGAGGGTCGTCAAGGATCCCTTGGGGAACGGCGGACTGGGCAACGACCTGTGGGCTACCATCGTCAACCGGGACGGCGTGGTCTGCGCGGTCACGTTTTCCGGCGAAGACCGCGGCAGCCAGTGGCCGGGAAGCCGGGTGATCTCGGCTCGGAAAGCCACTACCGCCAATGCCTTCAGCCTTCCCAAGGGAGCCGGAGGAGCCCTGCCGGGCCTGGCGCTGTCGACGGCCAACCTCTATGCTGCCGTGCAGCCGGGAGGCAGTTTCTTCGGGCTCCAGTTCAGCCTCCCGGTCGATCCCCGGGTCGCCCATCGCGGCAACCCCAAGAACCATGGTGAGCCCAAGGACCCGATGGTTGGACGAAGAGTGGGGGGGATCGACGCCACCGGAGGGGGCCTGGGCCTCTATGACAGTCAGGGTGATCTCCTGGGCGCCCTGGGGGTAAGCGGCGACACCTCCTGCACCGATCACGTGGTGGCCTGGAAGGTGCGGGACGCCCTGGCTCTGGACCACGTACCGGTCGGCATCAGCCCGACCGGAGACGACAACATCATCTTTGACATGAAGACCGATCCCGCCAGAGGCCTGGCGGTGAGCCAGGGAGGGTTCGGTCACCCCCATGATTGCGCGGGGTCGGAAGTCCGGGAAATCGCCCGGGAACTCCCTCAATCGCATCCGATCGGCGCCAACCCCAAGAACCCTTAGCAACAGCCGGCACGGTTTTTCATTACACCCTCTCCCAGTTTCAATGCCGCGTCTTCCCCATTCCCTGATCACCCTGCTGGCCGCGGCCCTGCCCGTCACTGCCTCGCTGGAGGCCGCAGCCCAATCCGACCCTGAAGGGAACGGTTCCCAAAGAACCCTCCAGGCCAAACGGGTGGCAGCGCCACCTACACTGGACGGCCGGGTCGACGAACCCCTGTGGCAGCCGATCGAGCCGGCTACCGAATTCATCCAAAGGAATCCGGAGGAAGGAGAACTTGCCAGCGAGAATACCGAGGTGCGGATCGCCTTCGACGATGAGAACCTCTACCTGGGCATCATCTGTTTCGATTCCCAACCCGAACAGATCGTGATCAACCAGAATCGGCGGGACGGGCTGAAAAACGACTCGGACTACGTCATCGTTCTGCTGGACACCTTCCACGACGGACAGAACGCCTTTATATTCGGCACCAGCCCCACCGGCATCGAGCACGACGCCCAGGTCTCCAAAGCGGGTCAGACCCGAGGAGGCGGGGGCGGCCCCTCGCGCGCCGGTGGCGGCGGAGGGGCTCAACGGGGAGGCTCCAGCGCGCTGAGCTTGAACTGGGACGGCGTCTGGGAGGTGAGGTCGCAGATTACGCAGCGCGGCTGGGAAAGCGAGATGGCCATTCCCTTCCGGACCTTGCGTTACAAGCCGGGCCCGGACCAGTCCTGGGGCCTCAACATCGAGCGCAACCTGAGGCGCCGCAACGAACTGTCCCACTGGTCCCCGGTTTCACGGGCCTTCCGCTTTATTCATGTCGACCTGGCCGGGACGCTGCAGGGGCTGGAAATCCGGAACCACCGCAGTCTCAAGCTCCTTCCCTACGTGCTGGGGGGATACAGTCAAGACTACACCCACCCCGGAGATCCATCGAAATTCGAAAGAAACGTCGGACTGGATGTCAAGTACAGTCTCACTCCCAGCCTCACCCTGGACGGCACCGTCAATACCGATTTCGCCCAGGTTGAAGTCGACGAAGAGCAAGTCAACCTCACCCGCTTCGACCTCTTCTTCCCGGAAAAGCGCCCCTTCTTTCTGGAGAACTCGGGCTTCTTCGAATTCGGCACACCGCAGGAAGTGGAGATTTTCTTTTCCAGGCGTATCGGCATCGACCAGCACCAACACCAGGTTCCCATCGACGGAGGGGTGCGGTTGAGCGGCAAGGCCGGTCCCTACCAGATGGGTCTGCTCAACATGCAGACCCGCAAAGTCGACGGCGTGGTGCCTGCCGACAACTATTCGGTGGCGCGCTTCAGCCGGGAGCTTCCCAACCGCTCCTCTATCGGGGTCATCGGCGTCAACCGGCGTTCGACCTCCGCCCTCGAAGGCGACCGTCCTTACAATCGAACCTTCGGGGGCGATGCCAATTTCGGCCTGGGGCAATTCGCCAACTGGTACAACTACGCTGCCTTCACACAAACCCCGGGGCTCAAGAGCGGAAACCACGCCTATTCCTCCCTCCTGGAATACGACGATTCCACCCACGAGTTCAGGCTTGGCTACCTCGAAGTGGGTGGCCATTTCAATCCCGAGGTCGGTTTCGTTCCCAGGGTCGGTTACCGCAAGACCAACTACTTCTACCGATTCCACCACTATCCGAACGGCGGCCCGATACGCAGCTGGGAACCTCACGCCTCCAGAAGGGCCTGGTACTCGCTGGAAAACAATGACCTCGAATCCGACTTCCAGCACTACCACGTGGATTCCAAGTGGCAGAACGGCGCCCGGCTGGGTGTCGCCTGGAACCGAAACTTCGAGCGCCTGGACGAACCGCTGGAGGTGGTGCCCGGGGTCACCATTCCGGTGGGACGGTATGGCTACGACGAGATTATCGCCAACTATCGCACCGACCCCAGCACACCGCTCTTCCTCAGCGGCACCGCCGCGGCGGGCGGCTTCTACAACGGCAAAATCCGCGCCGTCAATCTGAACGGCGGCTACCGCCACAGCCACAGGCTTTCCTGGACGGCATCCTACCTTCGCAATATGGTCAGTCTTCCGGTGGGAGACTTCGACGTGGACCTGGTGGGGCTGCGCTTCAACTGGTCCTTCACCCCCAAGAGCTTCCTGCAAACCTTCAGCCAGTACAACAGCGTGTCCCAGACGCTAGGGCACAATATCCGCCTGGGACTCCTCTCGTCGGCCAGCACCGGTCTTTTCGTGGTCTACAACACCAACAATTCCACCACGCCCCTGCTCGACGCCCATCGGCTTCCTCGCCGGACACTGACCCGAGCCCTGTTCGTCAAGTTCAACTATCTGTTCGACTACTGAGAAACTTTCTCAATCCGATTCCGGGGCCAGCTGCAACAGTTCCAGCCTCTCCCCATCCGGGCCGTAGAAGTAGCACCAGCGAACCCCATTGGCCATGGTCACCGGGGTGGAGGCGAATTCCACGCCCTTGTCGCGTAGGGACCGATAGGCCTGCTGGATGTCATCGACTTCAAAACAGATATGGCCGAATCCCATGTCATTGGCCTTGGAATCGGAGGGCATGGGACGGCTGGGAGGATTGAGGTACTGAAAGGTCTCGACCAGGGTATTGGAGCCTGGGACGGAGAAGAAGGTGGCGGCCACCCTGGTGTCGGCCAAACCCGCCCCGCGGCTGAATTCACTGTCTTCGATCGATACCTCGAGGGAAATTTCAAGTCCGAGAGTTTCCGTGTAGAACTGCTTGGTTCTGTTCATGTCGGATACCACGATGTTGGTGTGGTGGAGACCTTTGATCATGGTTGCGCTCCTGAGGAGAGATACACGGCAGCGCCGATTGCAAGCCAGGTCATGGGCTGCCTGGCCGGGTGCCGCCCGTTGAAATTGAGGACCGGCTCCGCCGCGGTTCCGGTGGTTCAGCCCCCTCCAACTCTATCGCTTTCACCGGCGGTTTGGAACAGTGACATGACCAGGACAATCGCCGGCCGGCAATGGTGATATCATGCGGCCTGTCCTCGATCAGGAAAGGCCTGAACAATGGCGTCCTCTTCCCGGTTGGATCCGATTCGATTCGAAGTCATCCGAAACGCCCTGATGGAAGCGACCGAGGAGATGTCGGTCTCGCTGCGCCGCAGCGCCTATTCCACCAACATCAAGACCCGAAACGACTTCTCCTGCGCCCTTTTCGATTGCCGCCTGCGGGCCGTGGCCCAGGCCTTCAATCAACCCAACCATCTGGGCTCACTGGTTCACAGCGTGCCCAGCGTGGTGCGCGCCTACGGCCCCGACCGGCTCGGACCGGGAGACATGCTCATCGCCAATCATCCCTATCAGGGGGGAGTCCATCTCAACGACATCACCTTCATTTCGCCCCTTTTCCACCGGGACCGTCTCTTTGGCTATGTCGCCAACCTGGCCCACCACGTGGATGTCGGGGGCGGAGCTCCGGCCAGTGTCGGGGCCTTCCAGGAGGTGTTTCAGGAGGGTGTCATTATCCCTCCGGTCAAAGTGGTGGAGAACGGGGAGCTGGTGGAGGATGTCTTTCGATTGGTCCTGGCTCAGATCCGCTCCAAGCACGAGACCGGCGGCGACTTTCGGGCCCAGGTGGCCGCAAACCACACCGGAACCCGTCGATTGACCGCACTGATCGAGCGGCTGGGACTGGAAACGATCACTGACTATATCGAAGAACTTCTCGAATACACCGAGCGGCGGACGCGAGCGGAAATGGCCAAGCTTCCCCAAGGTGAATTCAGCGCCGAGGGCGTGGTAGACAGCGACGGCTTCACCGACCGCCCGGTGCGCCTGGCCGCCAGAATCCAGTTCGAGGGGACCCGGGGGGTTCGATTCGATTTGACCGGCTCCGACCCCCAGAGGCGGGCGCCGGTCAATTCCACCTACGCCCAGACCTATTCGGCCTGCGCCTACGTGCTGAAATCGCTGATCGACCCCGACCTGCCGGTCAACGACGGCTTCTACCGCCTGATGCGGATCGTGGCTCCGGCCGGCAGCGTGGTCCATTGCAGGCCGCCGGCCCCGGTGGTCGGGGGATGGGAAGTCCAGACCCGCCTGGTGGACGTGATGTTCAAGGCCCTGGCTCCCGCCCTTCCCGGGACCATGCCGGCGGGCACCAAGGCCATGCAGTGCCATGCCGGGTTTGGCGCCGTCCATCCCGTAAGCGGCGAGTACTACTGTTTCCTGGAAACCCTGGGCGGTGGCTATGGAGCCCGGGCTGCCAGGGATGGCCCGGATGCCGTACAGACTCATGGTCAGAACACCGAAAACGCGCCCATAGAAGAGACCGAGTCCAACTACCCGGTACGCATTCTGCGCTACGAACTGGTCAACGATTCCGAGGGGGCCGGAACCTGCCGAGGAGGATTGGGTCTACGCCGGGACTACCTGTTCACCGACCACGAGGTCTCGTTCACCATTCTGGCGGATCGGGAACGCTGGGGCCCGCACGGCCTCTTCGGCGGATTCCCGGGCCGCAGGTCCAGCTACCTGCTCAACTCAGGAGACCAGGAGGTTGAAGTGGGATCCAAGCAGACGCTGCAGCTCAAGCCGGGCCAGATTGTCAGCTACCGCACCTGCGGCGGGGGGGGATACGGTCCGCCTCACCGCCGTTCACCCCAGGCTGTGATGCGGGACGTTCGGGAAGGCAAGGTCAGCGCGGAAAGAGCCCGGAGTGTCTACGGGGTTGCGGTCGACACCACCGCCTGGAGGGTGGACGAAGCCGAAACCGGCCGGCTGCGCCGAAAGGACGATCCGGGCGGTTCGGCGTAAGTTCCAACGAGTGATCACCGGAAGGTTCCCATGGGCGACGCTGCCAGCAAGTCCAAACGACCTCAACCCATCTCACGCATCAACTGGTCCGGCCTGCAGCAGGCAATGGATGCGGAAGGCCTGGAGGCCGTGGTGGCCGCATCTCCCGAGAACTTCTTCTACCTGTCCAACTGCCTTCTTCTCTCTCAGCAGATCATACCGAGCCGCCTCTGCCTGACCATAGCCCCCAGAGAAAACTCCCCAACGGCCCTGGTCTGCTACTGCGAGGAACGGCAGATGCGGCAGGATTCATGGATGACCGACATTCGCATCTACCTGGAATTCCAGGAGCATCCCATGAAGGCCCTGGCCGAGACCTTGAAGGAGATGGGACTGGCCAAGGCAGATATCGGCATCGAAAGGCACTTCCTGACGGCCGCCGACGTCGACCGGCTTGGCGAAGAGCTGCCCCAGGCGCGGCTGCGGGGCGCCGATCGGCTTTTCGGCAGGGTGCGGGCCGTCAAGACACCCGCCGAGCTGGAGATCCTGACCCAGGCGGCTTCCCTGACCGAGGGAGCCATTCAGTCCTCCTTCCGGAAGGCCCGTCCGGGCCAGTCAGAGAAAGTCATGGCTGATGACCTGTCGGGCCGGGTCCTGCACGCCGGAGCCACCTCGCAATGGATCACGCTGGCGGTGGGAGCCAATACTGCCGTCAACCACCCCTTCCCCAGTTCCAAGCCGTTGAATCCGGGGGAGGTCCTTCGGGTGGATGTCGGCGGGACCTTTCAGGGTTATCAATCGGACGTGGCCCGCACCGCGGCCATCGGCGCCGTCACATCCGAGCAGGCCTCGGTGTAT
This sequence comes from Candidatus Versatilivorator sp., assembly GCA_965207735.1. Taxonomy (GTDB): domain Bacteria; phylum Acidobacteriota; class Terriglobia; order Versatilivoradales; family Versatilivoraceae; genus Versatilivorator. Next base: position 1,716,367 of record OZ242296.1, read on the forward strand.
CGACGGCTCAGGGAAGCGCAGCGGCGGACCATCGACACCGCCCGTCCCGGCGTCAGGGCCTGCGACCTCTATTTCACCTGCAGACGGGAACTGGAGCAGCGCGGTCTGTCCATGACCAGCCAGGCGGTCGGGCACGGACTCGGCATCGGCATGCATGAGTTCCCGGTGCTGCACGGCCGCGAAACGGCCCGGATCCAACCCGGCATGGTGCTCAACGTGGAGCCGGCCGTGCTGGATTCGCAGGGATTCCTCTACCATCTCGAGGACCTCTTTGCGGTGACCGAAACCGGGCCCAGGATCCTGACCCGTCTGATGGACACCACCGATCTGTTTGTCATCCGCTGACCCCGGTCCCGAGCGGAATGGCAGCCGGGTCTCACGACCTCCCGCCCGGAATGGCGAGGCCCCGACCAATCTGCTAAGATCACTTAGACCACCGGCCTGCCGGCACCAACCCTAGGGGAGAAAATCCATGGAAAGAAGACACTTCTTGCTGCAATCGGCCGCGCTGACCTTGGCGGCCACCGGACTGCGATGCTCGGCCTCCCAGGGGCTGACGAGCCCCCGCCAGGCTGCCGGCCGCAAGGAGAAGCACCGGGTGGCCATTATCGGTTGCGGGCGGATGGGTCAGTATTATGCGGACGTCTATCGCGCCATGCCCGACACCGAGCTGGTGGCCATCGCCGAGTGGAACCCGGAGCGGCGCAAGGTGGTCGGCGAGCGTTTCGGAGTCAAGGCGCTCTACAAGGATGCGCCCGCCATGCTGAAGGAGACGGTGCCTGACATCGCTGCCGTTATCACTCCCACCAAGTTCATGAAGGATGCGGTCATCGCCTGCGCCGAGGCTGGGGTCAAAGGGGTCTCCACCGACAAACCCATCGCGGCCCGCTTGTCGGACGCCGACGCCATGGTGGAGGCCTGCAAGCAGCGGGGCGTGGTTTTTGCCGGCGGCAACCTGCAGCGGGCCAAGTGGAACGTTCAGGAGGCCGGCCGCCAGTTGAACGGGGGGAAATGGGGCACTCTCCAGGGAGCTTCGATCCACGGTTTCGGCGGCGAGATCTCGGGCGGAGGGTGCCAGCATCTTTCCGTACTGCGGCTCTTTGCCAAGTCGGAAGTGCAGGAGGTGATTGCCTGGGGTACCCCTCTGGAAGCGCTGGCTCCGGAGAAGGACGACGCCGGGCTGATCATCAACGGTCTCTTCTACCTTGGTTCCGGCCTGGAGGCCACGGTATTCGGCCAAAAGACTCCCTACAGCGGCGTGGAAGCCTGGACCGAAGACTCCCTGGTCCGCTGGAACTGGAACGAGCCTCAGGCGTACAAGGGGGTGGATGCCAAGGGCGCCCGCCAGGAGGTGGACCCCCAATATGCTCCCAACCTCTGGCTGGACTACGTCAAGCAGACCAAGGGGACCATTCCCGGAACGGAAGAATCCCCCTGGTACGGGGTCGACTACCTGGTCACCTCCATTCGCTCCTTTCTGGATGCCGTCGACAAGGGACGGGAGCTGTTCATTTCGGGCCACGACCTGCGGCAGGCCCTGGAGATCGCCATTGCCTGCAAGCTGTCGGCCCAGCTCGGCAATCGTCCGGTCAAGCTGCCCCTGGAAGACCGAGCCCTGGCCCTCTACCCCAGACCCTACCGCTGGCTGGGCGGAGACGTCACCAATCGCCCCCAGTCGGCCGAAGAGGCTGCCGGGCAGTTAAGCTGAAGCTGCCCCAAAATGAACCGGCGACTCCGGCCTGAAGGGCAGCAGCGCCGCCCAACCCCAACCCCGCGGAGGTGAGTTTCTGGAAGCACCATCTTTCGGAACGCTAAACACCCTGGTCCTGGTGGGTTACTTCGCGGTGGTGGTCGGTCTGGCCCTGAGTCTTTCCGGCAAGCAGAAGGACACCGGCACCTACTTCCTGGCCAACCGGCGCATGCCCTGGCTGGCGGTTTCCCTCAGCGTGGTCGCCAGTGTTCTGAGCGCCATCACCTACCTGGGTGCGCCGCAGGTGGCCTACGAGGAGAATGCCGCTCTGGTTGTGGGGCTGCCGGCTACCCTGCTGGCCGCGCCGCTGGTCATTCTGCTGTTTTTCCCCATCTACCGCAGGCTTCAGGTCACCAGCATCTACGAGTACGTGGGCTTGCGCTTCGGGAGCCGATCCCGCTACGCCGCTTCCTTCTTCTCGATTCTGCAGTTGCTGGGCTGGATGGGCATTGCCCTGTACGCGCCGGCCCTGGCGCTTTCGACGGTCACCGGCCTCGACCTCTGGAGCGCGATCATTGTCATGGGCCTGGTGGCCACCGCCTACACCACCTTGGGCGGGATGGCCGCAGTGATCTGGACCGACGTGGTGCAGTTCCTGGTTCTGGCCTTCGGGGCAGTCCTGATCACCTTGTCTCTGATCGAGCGCGTGCCCGGGGGGATGGACCGGATCATGGAAATGGCTTCCGCCCATGACAAGCTGCCGCTGCTGGATCTGACCTTCAGCTTCTCGGAAATCAACGGCCTGACAGTGGTGATCTGCTATTTCATCATCGCCTTCGGCCAGTACGGCACCAGCCAGGTGCCTGTCCAGCGGTTGCTCTCGATCAAGAACTTCAGAGGGATGGTCAAGGCACAGATTCTGGATCACCTTTTGGAAATCATCCTGCTGGCGCTTCTCTTCTTCATCGGGCTGGGCCTGTTCGCTTACTTCTCCCTGTTTCCGGAACGTCTGGCCGAAGGGATCAGCGGCGACAGAATTCTCCCGTTTTACATCATCCACGCCCTGCCGGCAGGAATTTCAGGCCTGATCATCGCCGCAGTCTTTGCCGCCGCCATGTCCACCGTCGACTCCGGCATTCACTCCATGAGCACCATGATCCTGGTGGACTTCATCCAGCCGTTGAGAAAGAGAGCCCTGGATTCCCGCCAGGGTCTCCAGGTCGCCCGTGGACTGACGATCGGCCTGGGTCTGCTGGCCACTGCTTCCGGCCTGCTGGTCTCTCAGATCGAGGGAATCCTCAAGGCGATCAGCATGGTCGGCGGCTACGTGGCCTCACCGGTCACCGCCCTGTTCCTCATGGGGATTCTGACGCGCAGGGGAAATTTCGGCGGTTGGCTGATCGCCACCTGCCTGGTCACCATTCCCACGCAGGTCTACATCCAGAACTATTCGGACACCCACTGGATATTTTACGGGCCCCTCGGGATGGTCATCTGCCTGGCGGTCTCCTACCCTTTCAGCCTGATTTATGCCAGGGTGCGGCGCCTCCCACCCGCCGACCGGGAATACACCCTGTGGCGCCGCAAGACGCCCGGTGAAGCGTCCCTGTTGCAAAATCCTTGAGGAGCCAAGCGACTCCGTCCCAGCTTGGCCTGGAGGAGGACCCAGTGCAAACCAGAAGAGATTTCCTCAGAACCTCGACCGCCTCCCTGGGCCTGGTAGGCGCCCAGGGCCTGAACCCATCCCGCGCCGCCCCGGCGCAGGGTCCCCGCGGCAGCGGAAAGCGGCCCCGCCTGATCTACAACAACGACGGCGACGACAGTTACTCCCCCCTGGCCACCACCCCCGAGGGGTTTCTGGCGCAGCGGATGAAGACCCTGCCGGGCACCCACGTCGACAGCCTCTACTACTGCGGATTCGTGACCAGGCCCCACTGGGAAACTTCATATCCCATGGGGCCGGAAAAGGATCCCATCCGGGTCACCGTGGATTTTGCCCGGCAGCACGGCCTGGAGTGCGTCTTCTCCTTCCGCATGAACGACATCCACGACGCCTTCATCGCGGGACGGCTTAACCCTTTCAAGCGTCGACACCCTCGGTTTCTGCTGGCAAGCTTTTCCGATTCAGACTCCTTTCAGCCCTTCCTGCGCTGGAATCGGAAGGAGGGCGAACACCCCCTGACGCCGACCCGGCAGGCCTTCGGGGTCCGCTCCTCGGAGTGGTTCAGCTGGTCGGCGCTGGACTACGCCCGCCCCGAGGTGCGCCAACGGTTTCTGCAAGCGATCGAAGAAGCCTGCCGGCGCTACGACCTGGACGGCGTGGAACTGGACTGGTGCCGCCACCCCTTCTTCTTCCAACCTGGAACCGAACGCCAGAACGCCCCCCTCCTGACCGACTTCGTGCGGACGGTTCGCCGCCGCCTGCGGGACATTTCGAGGCAGAAGGGCAAGGCCATCCAACTGGCCATGCGCGTGGCCGACACGCCCGAACTCTCGCTGAACAACGGGGTGGACGCCGCTTCCTGGATCGAGGAAGGCCTGGTGGACCTGCTGGTTGCCGGGGCCGGCTATGTCCCCTTCACCACCCCGGTCGAGACCTGGATCGAACTGGGCCATGCCGCGGGCATCCCGGTCTATCCCTGCCTGAGCGGCTCGACCAGAGCCTTCCAGGATATTCGCGCGGCTCGGGCCGCGGCCCAGCGCTTCTGGTCGGCAGGGGCCGACGGCCTTTACTGGTTCAATCTCTTTGTGATGTCAGGCATTCGCGGCGGCAGAGGCACTGCCGAGGTCCACGACCCCCACCAGCAGCAGATCGCCGAGGAGACGGGAGAGGCCGCCGTGCTCTCGCGTCTCGACAAGCTCTATACCGTCGATCGCACCCAGGAAGCCGGCTACATTGCCCACATCTGCCCTCCGGCGCCGCTGCCGGTGACCTTCTCGACTGCCTCGGGCTCCCAGGAGAAACGGATCCCCATCCCTGTCGGCGACGACTTGAAGGAAAATCCTGCCTCCGGCTCCCGTCCGGCGACGGAATTGAGGATTGCCTGGTCGACGCCGGTCCGGCCGGAACAGGCAAGCTTTGAGCTCAACGGGGTTCGGCTTGCCGCTGGTGACGGTGTTCGACGGCCAGGTTCCGGCGGCACGGCCTGGATGGATTGGAAGCTGCCCGCCGGCCGGGTCCGCCGGGGTACCAACGAACTTGCCGTGAAAGTCCACCCCAACTGCCCGGCCGGCTTGACGCTGGAGGAGGTGCACCTGGCGCTCACCTATCCAGAGTGAAGAGTGGAGAGTGGAGAGTGGAGAGTGAATGAACTCGATGGGTTGAGCACCAAATCGATCTGGGCACGGAAGTTCGGGAAGTGCGAACGGACCAAAGGGGAGCTTGCCTGGTGCCGGAACTTTCTCCTGTGAATGATCCTCCCGGCAGTCCCGAGGCAAGGCTAAACCTGCTCCGCCGGCGCGGCCCGCGTCCAGTAGTCCCGATCCAGATTGCGATACTGAATGGCCTCCGAGATATGGGGAGGCTGAATGACCTCGGACTGATCCAGATCGGCAACGGTGCGGGCCACCTTGAGGATCCGATCGTAGGCGCGGGCGCTGAAGCCCATTCGGGTCATGGCTCGTTCCAGATGTCGCTGCCCCTCTGCTCCAATATCGCAGAAACGGCGAATCAGGCGCGGCGTCATCTGGGCGTTGCAGTAGATCCCGGCGCCGGCGAAGCGCCGCTGTTGAATTTCCCGGATCCGGGTGACCCGTCCCCGGATGTCTTTCGAGGGCTCCCCCATCGCCTTGGCCGACAGTTCGGCGTAGGCAACCGGGGGAACATCGATGTGGATGTCTATGCGGTCGAGCAACGGCCCTGAGATCCGGGCCAGGTAACGCTGGATCAGGCTCGGGGTGCAGGCGCAGGCCCGGCCGGGATCGTTGTAGAAGCCGCAGGGACAGGGGTTCATGGCCCCCACCAAGGTGAAGCGGGAAGGGAAAGTCAGCGAAACGGCCGCCCGAGCGATGGTCACCTCTCCGTCCTCCAGCGGCTGGCGCATCACTTCCAGGACGTTGCGGGCGAACTCGGGAAGTTCGTCCAGGAACAGGACGCCGTTGTGGGCCAGACTGACCTCTCCCGGCTTCGGCAGCGCGCCCCCTCCAATCAACCCGGCATCGGAGATGGTATGGTGAGGAGCCCGAAAGGGGCGCTGGCTGATCAGCCCGGCGCCGCTTGCCAAGACCCCGCCGACGGAGTGGATCTTGGTGGTTTCGATGGCCTCTTCAAAACTGGGCGGCGGAAGGATGGTGGGGATGCGCTTGGCCAGCATGGTCTTTCCGGAACCGGGAGGACCGATCATGATGAGGTTGTGCCCGCCGGCAGTCGCCACCTCCAAGGCCCGCTTGGCGGTGAGCTGTCCCTTCACGTCCCGATAGTCCAGCGGGGATTGGGGCGCCGCCGCCAGTAGGCGGCGGGCATCCACCTCGCTGGGCTGAAACTCGCGGGCGCCGTTGACCAGGTCCACCACCTCCGTCAGGTTTTTCAGACCGTAGACCGAGAGGCCGCCGACAACCGCGGCTTCACGGGCGTTTTCCGCCGGCAGGACCAGGTGGCTAATCCCTTTCTGCCGGGCGGCCACGGCAATGGGAAGAGCTCCTCGAACCGGACGCAATCCTCCGTCCAGGGAAAGCTCCCCCAGAAAAAGCCAGTCTCCGAGATCCAGACTCTGCAGAGTTCCCACCGTTCCCAGGATGCCCAGGGCCATGGGAAGGTCGAAAGCCGATCCTTCCTTCTTGACGTCGGCCGGCGCCAGGTTCACGGTAATGTTCCGAAAGGGATAGTCGAGTCCGCAGTTCTTGACGGCCGAACGGATCCGCTCCTTGCTTTCCTTGACCGCGGCATCCGGCAGTCCTACCGTCAGGAAGTTGGCTTTCCCGGGGGAAACATCCACCTCCACCTCGACCACGTAGGCATCGATCCCGAAAACGGCTGCACTCAGCGTTTTGAACAGCATCCTCACCTCCAGCGATCGCCGGCGACATTGGGTGGCCGGCGCCGGGACGCGCCTGCGCAATCCGACGCATTGGCAAGACTTGCGTGGGAAGAGTGCAGCCCGGCTTGAATTGTGAGGGAGGTTGGAACCAGGGAGAGTCAACGGATAGGGGACCTACCCGCGTCCGTCCGCTGAGACTCCGGATTATAGGCGATGTACCGAGGGCAGGCAACGGCCTCGCGAAACAGGCACTGGTCCGCTGGTCGAAATGCCCGACGGCCCGCGGCCGAAGATGGCCCTATAATCGGGGAAAGACTGCCTGTTCAATGCTATACTTCGATAGCAAACTTCAAAAAAGGAAACACCCAGCCATGACTCATCCATCCCTCAGGATCGGGCTTCCGGTTCTGCTGATTGTCGCGCTCCTACCCGGACTGGCGGGGACCGCCGAAGCCGCGCCGCCTCTGACGGCGGAGCAGGTCACCACCATCGTGACCGCCTCCAAGTTCGGAATCACGGTCGAGCGGGCGGTGGAGATGATTCGCGAGCGCGGGATCGGATTCACGGTCACCGACGCCTTTCTGAAGCGACTGGAAGCCCAGGAGGCCGACGCGGCCATTGTGAATGTCGTGAAAGAGTTGGGAGGAAAGCACAAGACGACCGTCCAGCCTGCCGCGGCCCCCGGCGTCATCCCCGCAGAACCCAACGGCGCCGAGAAGGCGCCCCCACCGCCGCCCGATGTGGATCTCCTGCCGCTCGGGACCGCGCCCACGGCCGAGAACTGGCCTCAATTCCTGGAGTCGGTCAGAAACAGGGTGCTGAGATACGCCCACACCTTGCCGGAGTTTGTCTGCAATCAGGGTACCCGGTCATACCAGGCGTTCGGCCGGAGAGGCTGGACCCAGAGGGAGATCTATGAGGTCGAGGTGAGCTACTTCGACCACTCACCCCATTACAAGCAGATCAGCAAGTATCCTCTTTTCCGCGACGTGGGGGAATTCGGGCCCGTATTGACCGGACTCTTCGTGCCTCGGTCCAAGGCCACCTTCAAACTGCAGGGCCTGGAGAAAAAGCATGGACGAAACACGGCCAGAGTGTCCTTTCAGGTGCCCCGTGAAACTTCCCAGCGCCCCATTCAAGTCAAGGACGAGGGAATGGTTCCCTTTGGCTATCGCGGGCGTTTCTGGGTGGATCTCGACACCCACCGGGTAGTCCGGCTGGAGTCCAAATCCACCGACATGCCCCGGAAAGCCCCGATCACCGACGAGGAACTGGTGCTCCGCTACAAGGAAGTGATGTTGGTGGACAAGCTGGTCTGGCTGCCCGCCGAGCTGCATGTCATCGTCAAGACAGACGCCATGGGCGACGGCGGGCTGAGCACCGGCGCGCTGAACGCCGGCGGGACCCCCAATTTCCAAACCTCCGACAAGACCTCGCTGCGTTGGGTCAGCTTCTTCAGGAACTATCGCCCCTTCGAATCGGAATGAGCCCCGAATCCGGTAGAAACGTCGTGAACCGGGTCAAAAGACGAAGCGGATCCCGAAGCGTGCCGAGACCGGATCCAGGAATCGGTCATGCTTGAGGAAGCGCGGGTCCCGGGTCGCGCCCTGCGAAACCGCGATCGCCTGGTAGTCGTAGCCGTCCAGGACTTGCGAAACGGGATCGCCCGGTTGCCACAGGGGAAGGGACTGGCGGTAGAGGCTCCGAAAGGTCCGCAAGGGCGTCTTTTGATTGAACAGGTTGATGACGTTGAAGTTGATCTCAAGCGACCGGGTTTCATCCGAAAAGGGGTGGAAACGCTGGACCAGGGAGAGGTCAGTCTGAGTCCAGGCCGGATTTCTGCCGTCGCTGCCCCGGTTGTCCACCATGACGTCCACGTGTTCCAGATCGACTGTCCGGCTGATCGGCGCTCCGCTCATGGCTCGGAAGAATCCTCCGATCTCCATGTCCCACGGCGTGATATAGGTCCAATGGGCCTTGAGCTGATGGGTTCTGTCGGTGCCCAACGGTCCGTCGATCAGGTTGCCCTTGGAGTCGTAGTTGAGGAACCAGAGATCGAAATCGCGATTGACGTTGGGACTGAGACGTCCGTTCTCGTCCGAGCTGCCCAGGCCCGAATAGAGGCCGTGAAGCCTGGAGTTCACGTAGGCGACGTCCGCAAGCCAATTGTGGCGGAATGCCTTTCGCAAGCGGAATTCGAAGGCGTTGTAAGTCCTCTTGGGTCTGGGTGTGGCCGGAAGGCCGACTTCAACAAACCGGTCGACCGAGAGGCTCCGTCCCGGGTTGGTGATGTAGTAGGCTTCGCCGGCCGGGGTCTGGCGGCCGACATCCTCGATCGCCTGGTCAAGGTTCTTGCGCGTGTAACGGAACGAAACCACATGGTCCGGGGCGGCTTCGTACTCGAATCCGGCCACGGTCCCCGTCATTCGCATGGGCTTGAGATCGGGGTCCAGATCCTCGAACGAGGGGATACGCCAATTCCTCGTCTCGACGTAGGTTCCCGGATAATTTCCTTGACCCGACAGCCCGCCGATGCGAGTCCAATCGAGCGTACCGTCGTCCATCAGGTAGTAGTGGCTCAACCACTTGAACCCGCCGAACGATCCCTGGGCCATTTCAAGCTTCATGGCGTCGTAGAACCATCCCCAACTGCCGAACAGCTTCAGTTTGGCGTTGCCCAGAACGTCATAGGCCAAGCCGGCCCGAGGGGCGACCTTGTCAGGGAAGTTCCACCTGAACACCGCTCCGGAAAATTCCGGAAGATCGCTGAAGGACGGAATCTCCTCGCGCTCGAAGCGCAGCCCGAGATTTAGGGTGAGTGCACCGCCAATGGTCCAAGCATCCTGAACGAAAAGGGAATGCCGGTGGGTGCCGGCGTTGGCCACTACGCCGAACGGCATCCGCACTTCGTAGTAGCCGCAGGGATCGTAGACATCGCCGTTGGGCCCGGTGCAGGTGCTGGTGCGAACAGTCCCGTCCACCATGTTGTAGGGTCGGGTGTAGTTGTAGAGGACATAGTCGAACTTGTAGGCATCGTTGATATCGTGTGCGAGCCCGTTGAACTGCCAGCCAAACCGCAGGTTGTGTTGCCCGCCCGCCCGGGTCACATAGCTCCCGCTCAGAGATAGGGTGCTCTTCTTCTGAAAATCCTGAGACGTGTTGAAGCTTGCACCATGTCCGATGGTGGAAAAACCACGGGGGCGGTACAAGGCGTCATCCGGCGAGTATCCGATCAGTCCCGGCGACTCGGGGAACCGGTGACGCACCTGATCCGGGCCGAGCAATTGTTCGGTCTGAATGGCATTTAGTCCCCACCGGGCGTCCACCGCCAGGAATGGGCTGAAGCTGATCATGGCGGCTCCCGTGAGGGTGTAGCCGGGGTATTCGAAGCCCTCTTCGGCCCATTCGAAAGCTGGGTTGGAAGTCCCGTCGAGATGGGGCAGCCCGCCCTTCCAGTGCAACCGGTCGGTCACCGCCGATGCCATCAACCTGACTTTCTCGACGGGTTGGAAATCGATCTTGACCGGAATGCTGCGAAACCGCTCCTTGCGCTGAAATTGCCCGGCTTCTCCCGAGGTAAAGGTGACCGAGCGCGTCCGATTCCGGAGTTCCGACAGGAATCCTCCGAAGAACCAGGCCCGGTCTCGCCAGAGAGGACCGCCCAGAGTGAAGCCGAATTCGTGAGTCAGGTCGCCGTCTTCCGGATCGAAGACATATTCGGCCAGGTCCACCGACTGAGTGGGATCGAGCCTCAGGCGCTTGCTCGGCCTGCCTGTCAGCGCGCTTCCGCTGCCGTACCAGAGGAGACTGCCGTGAAATTCATTGGAACCGCTCCGAGTTCGAGCACTGAGTACACCCCCCATGGCGCCCCCGAATTCCGCTTCGTATCCGGCGGTCTTCAACTGGAACTCCTCCACGGTTTCGACACGCAGCTTCTGGTTGTTCAGCCCGTTGTACATGCTGGTGGTATCGACGCCGTCCACGTAAAAGACGTTCTCGGCTCCAGAGGAACCGTCGACCGAGATCCCATGGACACCCTGTCCTCTATAGGTCACGTTTCCCGACAGGGCTTCGATGTTGACGCTCGGCGCGAAGCGGGCGTAGTCGGTGAAGTCTCGCCCACCGGCAGCGTTGGTCAGCCCCTCACCCGTGTAGACCGAGGCTGCCTCACTCTTGAAGGTATCGATTGCGGCCCCGCCTGCCTCCACCACGATGGTGCTTTCCACGCGGCCGACCTCAAGGGCCATCTCAACGGAGAAACTGCGACCGACCTGGACGACGACCTCTTCCTTCACCGCGGTCTGGAATCCCGGGCAACGGGCGACTATGGTGTAGGTCCCGGGGGAAAGACTGTTGTTGATGATCAGGCCCTGACTATTGGAAACGCTGAAGACCGGCCGGATCAATGTCGAACCTCTGAACTCGACTTCGGCTCCGGGGATGAGGCCGCCGCTGGGGTCGGTGAGGATGACGCGGAGTCCCCCGACCTGCTGCTGCCCGACCATGGGAACCCCCATGGCGGTCAGGCAGATCACGACGCCGGCGACGATCCAACGCCTGTTGCACATGCAGACTCCGCGATCCGTCGTTCTAGGCGAAACAGGACCGGGCGACTTGCACGGCCTCTTCCACGTCTTGGCGGGAGATATCCAGGTGGGTGACGGCACGCAAGCGGTATGGACCAGGCTGGCTGACTCGCACACCCTGCTCCAGCAGTCGGCCAAGCACTGCCGACGCCGGCTCCGACACTTCGAACATCACGATGTTGGTTTCAACCTCGTCCGGGTCCACGGTAACACCGGGAATTTCCGCCAGTCCCTCGGCCAGGACCCTGGCGTTGGCGTGGTCTTCGGCCAGACGCTCGATGTGGTTCTCCAGGGCGTAGAGCGCCCCGGCGGCAATGATTCCGGCCTGCCGCATGGCCCCTCCCAGGCGCTGCTTCCACACCCAGGCTTCCTCGATCAGCTCCCGGCGCGCCGCCAGGACGGCTCCTACCGGTGCTCCCAATCCCTTGCTGAAATCCACCCAGACGGTGTCGAAAGGGGCCGCGAAGTCGCGGGCCGGCGTCCCGGTGGCTACCACGGCGTTGAACAGGCGAGCCCCGTCCATATGAAGGATGAGGCCGTGCTCGCGGGCGACCGCGGCCACATCTCTAATAGCCTGGACGGGCCAGGGAGTCCCTCCCCCGGAATTGGAGGTCTGCTCGATGGAAACCGCCCGTGTGCAGGGCGCATAGCGGTTCAGCGGCCGGATGGCCGCTCTGACCTGCTCGGCGCTGAAAACTCCCCGTCGAGCCTCCAGGCCGGTGGGGATGGCGCTGGAGAGTGCCGCCAGTCCTCCCGCTTCCGAGATCAGGGGATGGGCCGTGCGATGCAGCAGCACCTCGTCTCCCGGGCGGCAGTGGATCCTGAAGGCGATCTGGTTGCACATGGTGCCCGAAGGCAGATAGAGCCCTGCCTCCTTGCCCAGCAGCTCGGCCACCCTATCCTGCAGCCGATTGACGGTCGGATCTTCAAACTTTTGCTCATCCCCGACCTCGGCCTCGGACATGGCTTTCCGCATGGGCGTCGTCGGCTTGGTAACGGTGTCGCTGTAGAGGTCTATTTTGATTGGCGGCATGATGGTTCGCTCCTGTCGTTAAGATCCGCCTATTATCCATGATTCATTCACCGGCAGACACGGAATTTGCTCGTTTGTTCCACGTGAACCGACGCTGGCGGAGGGACAGCTTCCCTCTCAAGCCACCAGCCCGCCCGGCAGCCCCAATCTGGTATAATTCGAGCTCTTCTGAAGGTCCCAATCAATTGCGATTCGGGAGCTTCGGTCGGGCTACCTCCCTCCCGGAAGCGGATGTCCATCGACGAGATTCGAGAACGCTACAGCCAGGCAGGCCTGAGCGAAACGGACCTGAACCCCGATCCGATCCTGCAGTTCGAGCAGTGGTTTCAGGATGCCGGCGCTGCCGGGGTCTTCGAGCCGAGCGCGGCCTGCCTGGCGACGGCCAACCCTGAGGCCGAGCCTTCAGCCCGCATGGTGCTGCTGAAAGGCGTGGAGTCCCGCGGATTCATTTTCTTCACCAACTACGGGAGCCCCAAGGCCCGGGACCTGGCAGAGAACCCTCGAGCAGCCCTGGTGGTGGCCTGGGTGGAGCTGGCCCGTCAGATCCGCATCTCCGGAAGGGTTGAGCCAATCTCCCGGGAGGAATCGCTCCGCTACTTCGAGAGCCGGGTGGCCGGCAGCCGGCTCAGCGCCTGGGCCTCTCACCAGAGCCAGGTGATCGACAGCCGCCAGGTGCTGGAAGAACGAATGCGGGACTTCCAGGCCCGATTCGGCGACGACGACATTCCCCTGCCCCCCTTCTGGGGAGGGTATTGCCTCTCCCCTCGCCAGATCGAATTCTGGCAAGGCCGCCCCGACCGGCTGAACGACCGGCTGCGCTACCGCCGCCAGGGAAAAGCCCAGTGGGTCGTGGAAAGACTGGCGCCCTGAGCCCTAGCCACAGGCAGAGGTCTGAAAACCATGAACAGCTACCGTATGGAACTGTGGAGACTCTTTCTGGAGAACTACCCATGAAGACAATCGTGCTGACGTGTGCCCTCTTTGCTTCTTTTGCCAACCTGCTGGCCGACTCGATCCAGACTGCCGAGGGAGAGCTCAAGATCACCCCTGTGACTCACGGCAGCCTGATGCTGGAGTTCAAGGGCAAGGTCATCCACACCGATCCTTGGGGCCGGGGAGACTATACCGGATTGCCCAAGGCTGACCTGATCCTCATCACCGACATTCATGGTGACCACTTGGATCCAGCTCAGGTGAAGAAACTGAAGAAGAGCGGAACCCAAATCGTAGCTCCGCAGGCTGTAGCCCAGACCGTGACCGAGGCCGTGGTGCTGCATAACGGCCAGAAAAAGGTGGTGGCCGGCCTGGAGATCGAAGCCGTCCCCATGTACAACCACAAGCGGGGGCCCAGCCCAGGCAAGCTCTACCACGACAAGGGTAGAGGCAACGGCTACGTGTTGACCCTGGGAGATAAGAGAGTCTATGTCTCGGGCGACACCGCCTGCATTTCGGAGATGAAGTCCCTGACCGACATCGACATCGCCTTCGTCACCATGAACCTGCCCTACACCATGCCTCCCGAGGAAGCAGCCGAGTGCGTCAAAGCCTTCAAGCCAAAGATTGTCTACCCCTACCACTACCGAGGCTCCGACCTGAGCGTGTTCACTCGAGCCCTGGAGTCTCACCCGGATATCGAAGTCAGGATCCGGGACTGGTACTGAGGCCTTACTTTCGCAATGGAGCCGTATTGAGAATTCAGGTGTGAACGTGTTCGTTCTTAAGCATCGGCAGGGTGTTGATCGTCTTGCCGGCTTTCTTCTCGGCAAGGCGCAGCTCATAGAGCTTTTGCAGATTGAGCCAGAATTCCGCACTGGTGCCGAAGAAGTGGGCCAGGCGCAGGGCCGTATCGCCGGTGATGGCCCGACGGCCGTTTAGAATCTGGGTGATGCGGTTCGTAGGCACCTGGAGCTGGCGTGCAAGGGCGGTCGCGCTCATATGGAGCTCTTTCAGTTCTTCGGCGAGATGTTCGCCGGGATGGATTGCGGGCACGGCCATTGCAGTTCTCCTAGTGAAAATATGCGTTACGTCAAGAGTAACGGCCAACATAGCCAGTGTCAACAGCAGCTGGATGGCGGGGCATGTGCGCTACGGGGCTTTCCGGATTGATGATTGACGACAAAAGGGGTTACCTTGTCGGTGGATCTGGAACTTCGGGTTAGTAGACCTGTGGACCCGGATCCAATAGACACCCTGCCTCTCAATGAGAGGAATTCGGTCCAGCACCGGAAAGCCCTTACCCTGTTTCAAACTGCCGGAAGCTACGGCAAGTTGTCGCACGGACCTGTCGAGTTCAGAGGCAGTTAACCATTGGGAATGGGAATCGGCTAAAGTACAATGAGCCCGGGGTGAAACCGGCGGCGGCATGGCGAGATTCAATGGCTGGGCCAGCCGCTCGGAAAGAGACCATGGGCGTCGACCGCAACCGGCATATTAGCTACCAAATCGGTGATTCTCCCTTGGGGCGGCTGTTGATTGCGGCCAGCTCGAAGGGGTTGTGCGGGCTGATGTGGGGAGAACAGGATCGGAAGCTTCTGGAGGCCCTGGAGAGGCGCTTTGGGCCGCCTACCCTCCGCCCCGGACTGGAGAAACCCCAACGGTGGTTCGAACCCGTCAATCGATTTCTCGGGGGAGAGCCCGTCGACCTTTCCTTCCCGCTCGACCCGGGGGGAACACCGTTTCAGCAAACCGTCTGGCGCCGGCTCCAGGAGATTCCGCTCGGGCGGACCCTGACCTATGCAGGACTGGCGAAGGCTTTGGGCAATCCGGGCGGAGTCCGGGCAGTGGCCGGGGCTTGCGCTTCCAATCCGGTGGCGCTCGTCATTCCGTGCCACCGAATCGTCCGTAGCGACGGCGGATTGGGAGGCTATCGCTGGGGGCTGCAGCGGAAGCAGAGACTGCTGAGCCTGGAAGCCTCCATGGTGGCAGGCGGCCACTGGAATCTGACCGCACCCGCCGGACCGGAGCGGGCAGAGGCCGCACTCCGGCATCCTCATCCGGAGCATCGCCCTTCGCAGGAGAGCGGCAATCCTTGACCGGTGGCACCACCCCTTTCATGACAACCGGAAAAATCCCTGAAATTCGAACAGGAGGTTAGATCCATGGCATCGGCCATTCGCATCGGCATCGTTGGCGCGGGAGACAACACCCGCGTGCGTCACATTCCAGGACTGCAGGCCCAGGAGGGCGTCGAGATCGTCTCCGTCTGCAACCGCAGCCAGGCCTCCAGTCAACGAGTGGCCCGGGAGTTCGGCATCCCCACCATTCACGACAACTGGCGGGAGCTGGTCGCCTCTGACGGGATCGACGCCGTGGTGATCGGCACCTGGCCCTATCTCCACTGCCCCATCACCCTGGCGGCCCTGGAGGCCGGCAAGCACGTGATGACCGAGGCCCGCATGGCCATGGACGCCGGCCAGGCCCGGCTGATGCTGGAGGAGTCTCAGGCCAACCCTCACCTGGTCACCCAGATCGTTCCCTCTCCCATCACCTTGAGGGTGGACGGCATGATCCGGAAGCTGGTGGCCGAAGGCTACCTGGGAGAGATCCTGGCGGTGGAGGTCACCAGCAACGCCAACAGCTTCGTGGACCGATCCGGCCCGCTGCACTGGCGCCACGATCGCAACCTGAGCGGCTTCAACATTCTGGCCATGGGGATCTGGTATGAAGCCCTGATGCGGTGGGTGGGAGAAGCCGTAGAGGTGATGGCCATGACCCAGGTCAACGTCACCCAGCGCGGCACCCCTGAGGGCGTGCTGCAGACCATCACCATCCCCGACCACGTGGATATCCTGGCCAAGATGGCCTGCGGGGCCCAGGCGCGATTGCAATTCAGCGCGGTGACCGGCTTGGCGGCCTCTATCTCCAGGACCTGGCTGTTCGGCAGCGAAGGCACCCTCTGCTACGATCTGGACGCCGACGAGCTGTCAGGTGGAAAGCGAGGGGACGGCGATCTCGCGCCGATCGCCATTCCGGCTGAACTGGAAGGAGACTGGCGGGTGGAGGAGGAGTTCATCAATGCCATCCGCGGCGAGGAAAAAATCTCTCACACCACCTTCGAGGATGGCCTCAAGTACATGCAGTTTACGGAAGCGGTGACTCGCAGCGCCCGGTCCGGCGTGTCGGTTTCGGTACAGGATATGGGCTGACCCTGACCGGCACCCCCGGGACGGACCGCTGTCAGCAGGGCTGTGCCTCAGACCAACAAGCAATGATATTGTAGATTGCGGATTTCTGATTGTTGATTGGAGAGTTACGGAACCTGACTTTTCCCCAAATCCACAATCTACAATCCGCAATCTACAATGAATTTCATGATCCGAAACCCGGACTCATCCGTCAATCTTGTTTCGGCTCGAGACATCTACCCCCGGCCAGGGCCCGCCTCGGCCACCAGCCGTGCCGTCTCGCGGGCGATCACCAGCTCTTCATTGGCCAGAATGACCAGGACTGAAACCTGGGACCCGTCGGCGGAAATCACCGCGTCCCTGCCCCGCACCTGGTTCCCAGCGGGGTCGATCCGAATGCCCAGATACTCCAGGCCCTGGCAGACGGATTGTCGGATCCGGATGCCGTTCTCGCCGATTCCTCCCGTAAAGGCCAGAATATCCAGGCCTTCCAGCACCGCGGAATAGGCGCCGATGTACTTCCTGGTTTCGTGCACCAGCACCTCCAGGGCCAGCTTGGCCCGGGGGTTCCCCCCCGTTGCCGCTTCCTCCAGGTCCCGCACGTCCCCGCTCAATCCCGAGATTCCCTTGAGCCCTCCCCGCTGGGAAAGGCCCTCCCGCACCTGGTCCACGCTCAGGCCCTCCTCCTGCATGAGATAGAGCGGAACAAAGGGATCCAGATCGCCGTTGCGAGTAGCGTGGGACAGGCCCGCCTGGGGTGAGAAACCCATGCTGGTTTCAATGGACCGGCCGTTCCTGATGGCGCAGATGCTGGCGCTGCCGCCCATGTGGCAGGAGATGACTCTCAGGTCTTCGCCCGAGCGCCCGGCCAGCTCAGGGGCTCGCCAGGAGATGTAGCGATGGGAGGCGCCGTGAAACCCGTAGCGCTGAATGGCGTGTTTCTCGGCCCACTCATAGGGGATCCCGTAGGTTCTGGCGTAGTCGGGAATGGTCTTGTGAAAGGCGGCTTCGAACACCCCCACCAGGGTCTTGTCGGGCAGAAGCTGCTGGAAGATGCGGAAGGCCTCGATGTAGGGAGGATTGTGGGCCGGAGCCAGGAAGATGTAGTCCTCCATGGCCCGGATGACCTCGTCGGTCACCACCACCGAATCGGCAATGCCCTTGGCGTGAACCGGCTTGAAGCCGATGGCGTCGAGTTCCTGCAGGCTGGTCAGGACCTTGGCCGCCGGGTCGGTCAGGATCTCGAGCACCTGCTCGATGGCCGCGCGGTGGTCGGGGGCCCGTATTTCCCTTTCCTGCTTTGGACCGTCGCCCAACTGGTAGCTCAGCGGCGAACGGGGGCTGCCCACCCGCTCGACCTTGCCCACCGCAGCCACCGATTCATCGTCCATCTGGAACAGCCGGAACTTCAACGAAGTGGATCCGACGTTGACGACCAGAATCTTCATGACGGTTTCAAACGCCCTTTCCGATCCGGCTCAGCCCGCGGAGCCGCCCGCGGCCTTGCCGACCAGAACGGCCAGAGCGATGGATCGAATCTTGGTTTCGGGAGTCTCGGCCCGGGACAACAGGATGAGCGGAGCCCGGGCTCCCAGGACGATGCCCCCCGATTCTCCCCCGGCAAAGTAGAGAATGGCACGATAGAGGATGTTGGCTGCCTCGATATCGGGGGCCAGGAATATGTCGGTGGCTTCCACCAGCGGGCTGTCGATGCCCTTTCGCTCGGCGGCAAACCGGCTCAAGGGAGAATCCAGGGCAATGGGACCTTCGATGTAGGCTCCCGAGATCTGTCCGCGGCGATTCATCAGGGTCAAGCCGGCCGCATCCAGCGTCGCCCCCATCTCGGGATTGACGAACTCCAGGGCGCAGAGCACGGCCAGGTTGGGTTTGGATACGCCGATGGCGTGAGCCACTTCTATGGCGTTGCGGCAGATCTCGGCTTTTTGAGCCAGGTTGGGAGCGATATTGATGGCGGCGTCGGTCATGACCATCAGCCGCCGGATTCCCGGCACCTGGAAGACGATCACCTGGCTCAGCAGCCGCCCGGTGCGAAGGCCGGCCTCTCTGTCAAGCACTGCACGGACCAGGGTCGAAGTGTTGATCTTGCCCTTCATCAGCAGGCTGGCCCGGCCTTCCCGAATCAGGCCGATGGCTTTCCTTGCCGCCTGGGCCTGGTCGGGCTCGTGGATCAACTGATCGGGAGCCAGCTCCAGTCCGACCTTTTCGACCATGGGTTCCATCCTGGACCGATCGCCCACCAGGATGCCTTGGGCCAGACCCATGGACTGGGCCTGCTTGAGCGCTTGCAGCACATCCGGATCCTGGCCGCAGGCCACCGCGATGCCGGCAGGCCCCTCGCTGATGGCCGCGGCTACCAGTTCATCCAGGCTCTTGACCATGGAAAGAAGCCTCCTTTAATGCATCCTCGGGAGCGGACCGATGGCGGTCCTCCGGCCTCCGCGGCTCGCTCCCCGCCTGAAGTCGCCCCGTCCCCTACAGCCGTCCGGAAGTAGCCTTAAACCGAGGCCGGCGTCCCTTCCAGGACCGACTTCACAATCCGGTCGAACTCGGCGTCGGACAGGAGACGCTTGCTGTCGATGGAAGTCTGCTTGACCTGAGCCAGGATCTCGTTGGCCTGCTCCGGCGTGGCCTGCAGTCCCCTGCGTTCCAGGTGCTCCTCGATATTGAACAGGCCGCTCCCTTTGCCCAGGGCAATATCTACCGCCGGCCGGCCGACCACTTCCGGAAGGAAGGGAATGTATTCCAGAGGCTCGGCCTGCTTGCAGCGGCTATGGAACATGGCCACGATGCCCGACTCGATATGGTAGAGAGAATCGCCAACGATGGGCCGGTTGGGAGGCACGCCGAACCCGCTCAACTCCTGAACCAGCTTGGACAGCTCGTAGAAGCCTTCGGTCTTGACGCCGGTTTCCACGCCGTAGAGGACCTTGAGGGCCATAATGGTGTCTTCCAGGGGAACGTTGCCGGCGCGCTCTCCGGTGGCCGTAACGGTGACGTGAGCCACCGAGGCTCCGTTGGCCAGGGCCGAGATGGTGTTGGCCACTCCCAGACCGAAGTCTTCGTGGCAGTGGATCTCGATGGGTTGGGCGAAGCGGTCCCGCAGCTTACTCACCACCATGGCAATGCCCTGGGGTGTGCAGACGCCGAAAGAGTCGGCCAGGGTCATCGAGTCCATGTGTCCCTCGGTGGAGACCCGCTCCATGAGGTCGAGATACCTGTTCAGGTCGGACCGGGTGCTGTCAATGGTGAAGAAGACCGTGTAGAGGCCCGCCTCCTTGGCCGCCAGGGTGGTGTCGATGGAAGCCTTGATGGCCCAGTCCATGCTCTTGCCGTAGGCGTGCTTGATGATGTGGTCGCTGGAGGGAATCTCGGTAATGATGCCGTTGACCCCGCAATCCTTGGCCATCTTGACGTCGGCCGGCATGCAGCGGGCGAAGGAGAAGATCTCCGGCCCCAGGTCCAGGCTCACGATGTCCTTGATGGCTGCCTCGTCTTCAGCCGAAACCGCCGGCATGCCCGCCTCGATGCGGTGGACGCCGGCCGCTGCCAGCTTCTTGGCGATAGCCACCTTCTCCTGACGGCGAAACACGATCCCCGTCTGTTGCTCTCCGTCACGCAGGGTGACGTCGTGAATCCGGATCTGCTCCGGGAAATTCATGCCCTGGGTGGCTTCGGGCGCATAGTTCCAGGGGCTGGCAAACCAGCGATCGGTCTTCCAAGGTTGACTCATCTGAATTCTCCTTAACGTTGGAAACTGGGCGAGATCGGTTTTAATCAGGGCGGTCGGGCAGAGGGATGAATGCGACGGTGCCCCCGGTTTCTCGCGGCACAATCTATTGCATCGAACGGATGCCTGTCAAGTTCGCCCGGGGACCGTCCCCAGGACTATCCCACGCTGCCGAATTCAGGGTGACAGAAATGTCAAGGCCCCCGAATCAGGCCTTCATTCCAGGTGGAATCGTAGGGGCGCCCTTTGTGGGCACCCTTTGTGGACACCCAATTCGGCTGTTGCCGGGCGAATGGGAACGACCGGGCAACCACAAGGGTTGCCCCTACAGTGGGGGTTCAGGGGGGATGGCCCCAGACCATCCCCCGGCCGCGTGAGGCCGCCTGGAGGCTATCCGGACACTGGTTCGCCGCTAGGATCCACGATTTCCACCGGTCCCAGGTCGAGTCGCCGCACCGGTTCCTCCAGTCGATTCAGGTCACCGACCACAACCACCAGCAACCGGGTCGGGTCCAGATAGCCTCGAGCCGCCGCTTGAACCTGTTCGAGCGTCACCGAATCGACCGACGCGGGGTAAGCGGCCAGCGTCTCCAGGGGAAGGTCATAGGCAAAGAGGTCGGCCATTTGATCGGCCACCCGACCCAGGGTCTCGAAACGCTGGGAAAATCCCCTTACCAGGTTCTGCTTGGCCGCAGACACCTCGGCGGGGGTGATGGGCCGGGCTGTGCCTATGTCTGAAATTTCCTTGTGCATTTCCAGCAGCGTTTCGGTGGTCACCGAGGTCTGCACGGCCGTCCCACCAACCCAGAATCCCCCCTGGCGGGCGTAGGCGAACCGGGTGGAAGCCCCGTAGGTGTATCCCTTGTCCTCCCGCAGGTTGAGATTCAGGCGGCTGCTGAAGCTGCCCCCCAGCACGGCGTTCATCAGCTCGATGGCGTGGTAGTCGGCAACCTTGCGGTGAGGTCCGATCGACCCGATGCGAATCTGTGACTGGGGGGCATCCTGGCGGTCCACCAGGACCACTCGAATCCCCTCGGGAGGAGCGGCTTCAGGCAGGCTGAGCCGGGGTGTCTCGCCCGCTTCCCAGCCGGCCAGGCAATCCCCCGCCAGCCGGGCGGCTTCGGCCAGCGTGATGTCTCCCGCAAAAAGCAGGACCGCGTTGCCCGGCTTCCAGTGCGTTCGGTGAAACTCGACCAGTTCACGTCGGGTCAGGGCCCGCATCGAGGTTTCGTCCCCTCCGGTCGGAAGCCCGAAGGGGTGACCCTCGCCGAACAGCAGGGACCGGAAGACCCTCCCGACCGTAGCCGAGGGACTGTTCTGCTCCTGGAGAATGCGGTCCAGCCGCAATTTCCGCTGCCTCTCCAACTCCTCCGCCGGGAAGGTCGCGTTCAGAACCAGGTCGGCCAGCAACCGAACCGCCGGCTCCAACTGCACCTTGAGCACTTCCAGGGCCAGGTGGCAGTTCTCCGACTCGGTGCCCGAACCGAAGGAAGCCCCGAGCCGGTCCAGCTCCGCCTGGATCTCCAGGGTTGTCCTCGAGCGGGTGCCTTCGTCCAGCATGGCGGTGGTCATCCAGCCGACTCCCGGCCTGGAGAGCGGATCCGAACACGACCCTGATTTCAGCAGCAGGCTGACGGCTACCTTGGGAAGATCGTGCCGCTCGGCCACCGCCACCGTCAGACCCGGGGCGATGGTCTCGGCAACCGGAGCAGGGGGGCGAAAGGACTTCGGACTTCCCATGCCGGGCTGCTGCTCCCGGTTCGGCTCGGTCTTCTGTGGACGGGCCGACAGCTCCGGAACGAAGCTGAGGGCAACTCTGCGGGAGCTGTTCAAGCAAGCTGACACAACCCTGCGCACCTGTTCCGCTCCCATTCCCTGATAGCGCAGATAGTCCTGCCGGAAGTAACCGGGGTCTCCCAGGAAGGTGTTGTACTGGTTCAGGAGATCGGCCTTCCCTCCAAATCCCCCGATGCGCTCCAGGCCGCTTACGAACTCGAACTCCTGCTTGGCTTTTTCCCGCTCCAGCTCTTCCGGGGTGGGTCCATTCTCGGCAAAGGCGGCGATCTCCTCCCGGATGAGGTCGTCCAGGCCGCCCAGGGTCTGACCGGGGCGGGCGGTGGCCACCACGCCGAACAGCCCGCTGATTTCCAGAGAATAGTTGAACGCGGACACATCCGAGGCCACCTGCTCCTGATAGACCAGTCGCCGGTACAACCGCGAGTTCTTGCCCCGGGAAAGAATGCGCGAGGCCAGGTCGAGCTCGGCGTCCCCGGCGTGGAAATAGGCCGGCGCAGGCCACACCAGGTAGAGGCGCTCCAGGGGCACCCGGTCGGAGACGGTGACTTTGCGCTCGCCTTCCATGCGGGGCACCCACAAACGGGGGCGTTCCAACGCGGGACCGGGAGGCAGTGGTCCAAAGTACTTCTCCACCCAGTCCCTGGTCCGAGCCGGGTCGAAATCGCCGGCAATCACCAGGCTGCAGTTGTTGGGCGCGTAGTGCTTGTGGAAAAAGTCCTTGGTCTCCTGCAGGGAAGCCGCGTCCAGATCCTCCTGAGATCCGATCACGATCCAGGAATAGGGATGTCCCGGGGGGAAAAGGTTTTCGAAGATCAACTGAAGCGCGCGCCCGTAGGGGACGTTTTCGTAGCTCTGCCGGCGCTCGTTCTTGACCACGCCGCGCTGGTTGTCGAACTTCTCCTGAGTGAGGGCATCGGCCAGAAAGCCCATTCGATCCGACTCCAGCCACAACACATATTCCAGAGCCTCGCTGGGCACCGTCTCGAAATAGTTGGTGCGGTCGAAGCTGGTGGTGCCGTTGACCCCACCCTCCCGCATGTTGGCTCCCGCCCTTTCCATATACGTCAGATACTCTCCATCGGCGTTCCTGGACCCCTGGAACATCATATGCTCGAACAGGTGAGCCATCCCGGTGCGGCCCGGCTGCTCGTTCTTGGAGCCGACGTGATACCACAAGTTGACGTGGGCTACGGGAAGCTTGGGATCGGAATGCAGAATGACCTGAAGGCCGTTGGCCAGGCGGTACTTCTCGAACTGAATGACCGGGGCTTGCCGAGTCGCGCTCATGAGATTCCCTTCCCCGTTCCGGACACCTGATATGCACCTGGGAGAGACCTTGGCTTACCCCCACTCGGTCTCCACCACTCCTCAATTATCACGATCGTGCCTCCAGCCGTCATTAGCTCTTTCCAACCCCGTGTAAATCGGGTAAGTAAAGACCCATGTACGTGGAAGTGAGCCTGCCGCTCCCGATCACACAACACTTTTACTATTGTCTTCCGGAGGAAGCATCCGAGCCCCTGCAACCGGGCCAGCGGGTGCTGGTCCCCCTGGGGAACCGGAAGATGACGGGCTATGTCCTGCAAACCCTTCGCCGACTCCCGCCGGATTTCCCCCGAGCGGCCGAGTTGAAACCCATCCTGGAAATTCTGGACGAGTCCAGCCTTATCTCCCCTCATCTCTTCGAGCTCAGTCGCTGGGTGGCCGGCTACTACTTCGCTGCGCTGGGAGAGGTTCTCAAGGCCTGCCTTCCGCCCAGCTACAATCCCAGACTGGAGCAAAGCTTCAGCTTGACTGCTTCGGGGCAGCGCCTCCTGAAGCAGACGAAGAATAGCGCAGAGATCAGCCAAAGAAAAAGACAAATCCTGGAGCTGCTGGCCCGTCACTCCGAACTGGACCGCCGGTCACTGCAACGGTTGGCGAAACGCAGAATCTCCACCGCCGAGCTCGAATCACTGGCAACCGCAGGCTGGATCCGGATCGGACAGGCCACGAGGGGATCGGTCGTCGCCCCCAAGAAACAGTGGTTTCTCTCGCTCCACCCCGATTGTGAAGCCGCCTTGCCCAGCGCCAGGCTCACCGCAAACCAAAGGGCCTTGATCTCCCACCTGCGGGGCGCCGGAGGCGCGTTGAGCCTGGCCGGTCTTCGCAAGCTCTTTTCCCTCTCCCGGCCTTCCCTGGAGCGACTGGAGCAACGGCGACTGGTCCGGCTGAGCCGGGAGGAGGTGGCGCGCGATCCCTTGGGGGCGTCGGACCCTGCCGGCCCGAATCAACCCCGGGTCCTGTCCCAACAGCAGCGGAAGGTCCTGGAAACACTGATTCCCGCGCTGAGCGCCGGCAGGTTTTCGGCCGTTCTGCTGCACGGTGTGACCGGCAGCGGCAAGACGGAAGTCTACCTCGGCCTGATCGAGCATACCCTGCGGTCGGGAAAGACCGCCCTGGTGCTGATGCCGGAGATCGCGCTCACCCCGGGGGTGGCGCAGGAATTTCGCGCCCGCCTGGGGGACACCGTCGCCATCCTGCACAGTGGATTGTCCAACGGAGAACGCCACGACGAGTGGTGGCGCATCAAGCGCGGAGAGGCCCGGGTGGTGATCGGCACCCGCTCAGCAGTATTCGCTCCCCTGGAGAGTCTCGGTCTGGTGGTGGCGGATGAAGAGCACGATCCCTCCTACAAGCAACAGGAGAGTCCCCGCTACCACGGTCGCGACACGGCCATCGTTCGGGGCAAACAGGCCGGCGCAGTGGTGGTTCTCGGCTCGGCCACGCCTTCGGTTGAGACTTTCCACCACTCCCAGAGCGGGAAATATGGCTACCTTCGAATGGCGACTCGCATTCACTCCCGGCCTCTCCCCGAGACCCGCCTGGTCGACATGCGGTCGGACTTCAAGGACACGGCCCGCAAATCCCCTCTCTCAGCCGAGCTCAGCGGCGCCATCGGTGACCGCCTGGAGAGGCGGGAACAGGTGCTCATCCTGCTCAACCGCCGGGGATACGCCGCTCACGTGCTTTGCCGCAGTTGCGGAGAAAGCATTCAATGCCGCTTCTGCAGCATTGCAATGGCCTACCACAAGATTCGCAAGGCCCTGGTCTGCCACTACTGCAGCTACTCTCAACGCGTCCCCGGGGAGTGCCCGGGCTGTCAAAGCCAGTACCTCTACTTCATGGGAGAGGGGACGGAAAAGGCGGAGGGATTGCTACAGCATGCCTTCCCGCGGGCCCGTGTGGAGCGGCTCGATCGGGACGCGGCCCGCCGGAAGGATGCGCACCGTCAAATCCTGAGCCGGTTCAAGCAGCGCGAGACCGACATCCTCACCGGCACTCAGATGATCTCCAAGGGCCACGACTTTCCCTTCGTAACCCTGGTGGGGGTGGTCTCCGCAGACCATTCCCTGTCATTTCCCGATTTTCGGGCGGCAGAAAGGACCTTTCAGCTCTTGAGCCAAGTCTCCGGCCGCGCCGGGAGGGGGGAGCTGCCTGGCGAGGTCCTGATTCAGAGCTACTGCCCGGAACACTACTGCTTCCGTTTCGTGACCTCCCACGACTATCAAGGGTTCTACGAGAAGGAAATCCAGTTCCGAAGGTTCATGCACTATCCGCCCTTCACCGCCCTGGCGCTGGTTCTGGTCCGCGACAGGAACCTCCCAGCGGCGACCGAGACCATCGGCCGCTTCGCCGAGTTGCTTCAGGCGGCTCGCGGCCCGCACACTCGCATTCTGGGCCCCACCCAGTCTCCGCTGGCCAGAATCCGGTCGGAACACCGATTTCAGCTGCTGATAAAATCCCGGAGTCGATCCCAGCTCCAAGCGCTTCTTCGGAAAACCCTCCGCCAGGCTCAGAGCCAGGGACTGGATCTCCGCAGGGTCCACGTTGACATCGACCCGGTGAACCTGATGTAAGGCGCCACTGCGAAACTTGCGGGTCCGCGATTGCCCCCACCGCATCAGCCTTCTCCTGGCGGCTCGGCTTCTGCGACTCCCCCTCAATGCGGGAGTGATTGGAGGAAGCAGGTTCCGGGATCAACCTTGGACTGTCAGGGATTTCAATGGAAAGGGGACCAGCCGCGGGAGCGGCAGCTCAACGACCTGTAGAGGGACACCTGTTTCCGGGAATCGACGGGGCAGCCATCCGGCGACTTCCATCCGGATGGCATGGCGGTGCTAGATGGATTGCAGGTCCTTGCCGGGCTTGAACCGAACGGCTTTGCCGGGTGGGATGGAAACCTCTTCCCCGGTTCTGGGGTTGCGACCGATTCCGGTCTTGCGAGGTTTGATATTGAAGACGCCGAATCCCCGCAACTCGATCCGATCATTGCGTTGAAGTGCGCTCTTCATCGCGTTGAAGACGGCGTCAACGGCAGCCTCGGCCTTGGTTCTGGGAATTCCGGTCCGCTCGACAACATGGTTGATGATGTCTAGTTTGATCACCGCTAAAACCTTTCCTCGAAGAGATGCCGACAGAGTCTAACGGCTAAGTCCAATGCTGTCAAGGCTAACCCGCCTGCAAGGGCTTGAAGGCAAGGACCGCGCGCGACCCCGAACCGCGATCCTCCTGCAGGAAATCGACCTGGAGCGGCATTCCGACAGTAATCGTGCGGGGATTGCGCGTATCCACGCCCTGAATACGGGCCACCACCCGGGCTTTTTCCTCGAGTTCGACCACGCCGGTGCAGTAGGGGTTATCTCGACCGTAGCCCAGCTTCAGCATGGAAGGTGGACCGATGGCAATGCAGGTGAACGCCACCAGCTTTCCCCGTCCTTCCATCCGCTCCCACTCCATGGTCGAGCCGTCGCACTTGGGACAGAGGGCTCGAGGCGGCACAAAAATCGCCTGGCAGCCCAGGCATCTCGCCCCCATCAGTGTTCCTTCCTCGAGGAAGTCCTGAAAGGAATGATCGGTGAAGGGCCTTGGGTCCAGGGGACTATCTCCTTTCGAGAATGGTGACGGTCGAAGTACCTCCGGTCCCTCCCAGATTGTGGGCGGCACCCAGGCGCGGATGGCCGGGCACTTGTCTCTCCCCGGCTTCTCCCCGGAGCTGGGTCCAGACTTCAAACAGTTGGGCCGCCCCCGTGGCGCCGACAGGATGGCCCTTGCACTTGAGCCCGCCCGAGGTATTGATGGGCTTGGACCCGTCCAAACGGGTCTGACCATCCTCTACCGCTTTGTATCCCTGACCGGCTGGAAAGAAGCCCAAGTCCTCGATATGAAGCAGCTCAGCAATGGAGAAACAGTCGTGTACCTCGGCAAACCCGATGTCGTCCGCGGCAATGCCGGCCATGCCGTACGCTTCCCGCGCCGCATATCGGGTCGCTTCAAAAGTGGTCAAGTCCTCGGTGGCGTGCAGCCCTCGCCCGCTCGCCTGCCCGATACCGGCAACGTAGAGCGGATCGTCGGTAAAGTTCCGGGCCAACTCTTCACCCACCAGCAGGAGGCAACAGGCTCCGTCGCTGATGGGACAGCAGTCAAACAGGTGAATCGGCCAGGCCACCACCGGATTGGCCTTGGGGTCTCGAAGAAAAGACTTGGCGTCCGACCAACTTGGAACCGGGCGCCCCTTGCTCTCGGCCCGCTTGATCTTGGCGGCCATGACGTCTTCCAGTGTAGCGCTCAGTTGGGCCCTGGGGTTCCGGGCCGCGTTGTCATGACTCTTGATGGTCACGTTCATGAGATGGTCGCGGGAGGCGCCATACTTTTCAAAATAGGCGGTGGCAATGGTGCCGAAGACTCCGGGAAAGGTGAATCCGACCTCCCGTTCGTAGGGAATCGCCGCCATACCCAGACCTTCGGCCACCACTTCAGTGGCCCCCTTGGACATATCTTCCACGCCCCCCACCAGGACCGCATCGTAGAACCCCGAGGCGATGGCGAAAACGCCCTCCCGGAAGGCCAGCGCACTGGAAGCACAGGCTCCCTCGGTTCGGGTCGCCGGCCGCGGGACCAGCCCCAGCGTGTCGGAAAGAATGGCGCCCCAGTGGGATTGGTGAACGAAAAAGTCATTGGTGAAATTGCCCAGATAGAGTGCATCGATATCGGCAGGGTCCAGCTCCTTGTCCACCGAGGCTGTCATCGCCCGGAAGGCCTCCAGAAAAAGGTCCTTGGAGTCCCGGTCCCTGAACATTCCGAACCCAGACATTCCCGCGCCGACCAGGGCCACCCCGCGGCTCAGTTTCCTGTTCTTTCTCATTGTTCCCCGTTCCCCGCCCCGATCTTGCAGTTGAGCGGCTACCCTGCCGGGCAGCTTTCCGCATGTTACCACAAACTTGGAGCCCCGGAATGTCGACCTCGAAATCCCCTGGGCGCCGGCTTGGCGGGAGATATTCCGGCAAAGCGCGAACGGGACTCCTGATTGAAACAATTCAGGGGCAATCCACGAAGTCGCACGAAGGGCCACGAAGAGGTTGAGAAGCCTCAAGCGGAATGCGCCAAAGGTTGGGAAGGGGGGCAAGATCTCCACCCAGAGCTGCGGGGGATCTGTCAGGGGGGTAACAGATTAGTCCGCCAAGGGAGTGATCTTACGGAGTGAACCGAGCGCCTTGCCGATGCCCTGGCAAAGCGTCACCGCTGTTCCCGGTTATTTGGTGTAAAGGATGTTCCCGGTTTGCACCCTGGTCCGGTGGCGCTGACGGGGACGGAAACATCGGCAGGAACAGGATGCGGGCGGCACGCCCGTGCTCCCAGGCGAACGCTTTCCTGGCTTCTGCTCTCCCGGAACCCTCACACCTGCTTCCCCACCCACCTGACTTCGCCGAAAACCTTGGCGCCGCCAGGCCAGGGGACCGGGTCCCATGCGGGGTTGTCGCTGACCAACCGCCAGTTGCCGCCGGAGTCCCTGTCCATACGCTTGACCAACATGCCCTCATTGGTCTGGAGAACAAAGATTCGGCCCTCCTTGAGCTGCGCCCGGTTGCGGTCGACCAGAATGGCGGAGCCGTCGGGGAGGGTGGGCGCCATCGACTCTCCCTTGACGCCGACGACAGTGCACTGCTGGGGGTAGAGGCCGTTGCGGTCGAGCCAGCTTCGAGTAAAGGTGATATAGCCGGCCACGGACTCGTTCGGCTCTTCATTGGCACCGGCAGCGGCTGCCAGCTGTTTGATCGCTATGTGGCGGTTTTCGGCCGGGACTTCCGCATCCTTGGGCCGGGGTTGGCCGAGGAGTAGGGTAAGGTCGCGCCGGATGTCTTCCCGAAGCCGCCGGGCCCAGTCGGGGCGCTTCTCGACAGCGGGCACCCCCTCGGGCGACTCGACGGGATCATCCATAGGGGCTGTCTGGAGCCGAAGGCCCAGCACACGGCAGATAGCTTCCAGCGAATCCAGGCGCGGGGAGGAGCCGCGGCGGATGTTGCGAACGGTATCGGAGCTACCGGTAGCCAGGATGGACAAGTGGCGATCGGAAACGCCACACCGATCGATTAGGTCGAGGAGGTGTCGCCGAAAACTCATGAGGTAATTATACCACAAAATCGAATAGCAAAAACAAAAGGACTTGAATCACGGTTTTATAACCGTATAGTAGCGGAATGACTCACCGCGAGGTTCTCCTGACCCTGTTCGAGTGCTATTGCCGGAGGGCGAATCTCAGCCAGGCGCGGGTCTCGACCCTGGTCTTCAACCACGGTGGGCGCATTGCCAGGATCCGGGCAGGGCGGGACTTCACCATCGGCAGCTACGTGCGAGCCCTGCGGTGGTTTTCCAACCACTGGCCGGAGGAGCTTCACTGGCCGGCAGGCATAGAGCGCCCCCCTCGGGCCGGCCAGCGCGGTGAGGCGGCGGCAACCGCGCGGGTCGCCGCCCCGGGAAGCGGAAAAGAGGTGGGCTAATCCTGCGACAAGTCCCCCCCTGTCGGGCGGAACATTCAGAGAATAACCGACTGATCGTCAGTTATAGGCGAACCACGAATAGGCACGAAGACCGATGGACCTCCTTCAACCACAAGGTGTCACGACGTCAGGGGAGAAAGCCCCCCGGGAGCGCGGGCGTCCCGCCCGCCCCAAAGCCTCTCGCAGTCTCGGCCCTCTCCTTCACCCGGGTCGACCGGCTGCAGCATCGCAGGGAAACTGAGCGGCAACCCAAGGGACAGGACTAGAGGCCGCTGCACGAAACGCTGACTCAGGCGGGTGCGACTTGATGAAAAATGGGAGTTCACCACAAAAAGCACAAAAGTCACAAAACGAATTTCTTGATTTTCGAGTCCTCACGATCCGAAGTTGATCCCCATGGCGTCGCGTTGACCGGATGTAGGCAGATAGCGCGGAACTTGTGCGACATGTTCGGGAGTCAACTCCTTGCAGGCTTTCAGTGTTCTGCTCTTTTTGTGTTTTTTGTGCCTTTTGTGGCCATTCCCGGCAATGGTCCCGCTGCTGAATATTGCAAAAGGCTCGAGAGTGAAACAATCAGTAATCGACCATCCCTTCGCGACCTTGGTATCCCGTCGCGGTGAACCTCAGCGCCTTAGTGGCTCTTCGTCGTTCTTCGTGGCCCTTCGTGGATAAGTCTTTTTCTTTTGAGCCATTTGCAAAATTCTTCGGTAAGCGGAATTGATTACCGGGAAGGGTTGTGATCCCCGGGAGGTCGCGTCTGCCCTCCTCTGGATCGACGGCGGGCGGAGCACTCTCGGGACGCCGCGTTGGCCCCCCTCCGGATCAGCCTTCGCCATTCGGCTCGGCTTCTCCGACTCCCCCTCAAGGGGGGAGTGATACTTGAGCGCTGAACCAGGCTCCTTGCCTGATTCCGGGGCATGATGTAAATGATGTTCTCGGTTTAGGGTGTCGAGGATGCCCCCCCGGGAGCGCGGGCGTCCCGCCCGCACCATGTCGGGCACAGCCTTGGCCATCTCCGCCACTCGGATCGACCCGGAACTGCGCCCTGGGTCTGCTTCGGTTTGACCGTTGAGGTTGCCGCCGACAGGCCGGCACCCTTCAGCACCGGACGAAGGCTCAGCGCCAGCCAAAGGAATGGGGCATAAGGATGCAGGCGGGACGCCCGCGCTCCCGGGGGGCTTTTGGGCGGCCCGTGCAGATCCGAATTTTGCAAAGGGCTCTTTTGTCTCTTGTCGTTTGTTTCAGACAAGCCGGCCCCCGCCCTGCCGTGCGGATCATTCGAGAGTGAAACAATCAGAAATCGACAATCCTTTCGCGAACTTGGTATCCCGTCGCGGTTAACCTCAGCGCCTTAGTGGCCCTTCGTCGTTCTTCGGTAGAGTCGAGGGGAGGCGCGCCGGCCTTAGATCGAGGGAGTCGCTGTTGCCGGCGGCTTTCGCCACTCGCCGGTGCCTCAATCTCGTTCCTCGCTGCGTTTCCTCGCCCCCGCTCGTCAAACCGGACGTGCGGTTTTCCCGCATCCGGCTTTCAGTCAAGATCATGCCTTCGCCCTCGGAAGGCTCTGTGGCTTCGACCCCAGGCAAGTGAGTCCATAGGTTTTCCATAGTCTCTCGTCCGAGAAGCGCACACTCCCCCCGGTCCTCACCTTGTGCTTCCGACAGAGCCACTGACGCAGCCGCCCGCCCGCGTGGCGGTCGATCGCTCGGTAGGCCGGGCTCACCTGCCCCAGAACGAAGTAGTTCGCCCACCCGGTCATCGCCCGGTTCAGGTGTTCTACCATCTGTCCTCGAAGCAGCGTCCCGTTCCTCGGCGCCGTCCACTCGCTGATCTTGCGGCAGATGCTCTGGACGCTCGCCTGGCTGGGTCGTGTGCCGATGTAGGCTCCTTTCCCTTTGGGGCGATAGTTGCGTCCGATGCGATATCCCAGAAACCCCATCGGTTCCTCCGGACACCGCAAGCATCGGGTCTTCCGCTCGTTGACCGGTAGCTTCAGCTCCTCCATGATCCGCTTGACCGCCGTCAGCATCTCTGCCGCCGGTGCCCTGCCGAGTACACGGAAGTCATCCGCATAGTTGACGATCTCCGCACAGAAGCGCCGGGCATATCCCAGCACCTTCCAGCCCAAAACGAAGCGCCGCATGTAGAGATTGCTGAGCAACGGTGAGATCGGGGCTCCTTGCGGTGTCCCCTTCCGCTCCCGGCGCCCTCGGTTCCGGCGGCGTCTGCCACCCTTCCCGTCGTCCTCCTCCACCGGCATCTCCAGCCATGCCTTGATGAGCTTGAGCATCCTCCCGTCACTCACGCGCCGGGCAATGCTCCGAATCAGCTCCGCATGCGGAATCTCGCCGAAGTAGTTGGACAGGTCGCCGTCAACCACCTCCTGGTAACCCCTTTGCAGGAGTTCATGCACGCGTTTGACCGCGTCGTTGGCACTCCGCCCCGCCGATAGCCATATTGCTCCGGTTGCAGGTCCGCTTCGAAGATCGGCTCCAACACCAGCAAAGCCGCCGTCTGCGCTACCCGGTCCCGTATGCAGGGTATGCCCAAAGGCCGGAACTTGCCGGGCTGTTTCTTCGGGATCAGCACCTGCCGCACCGGCTTCGGTACGTAGGTTCCTTCCCTCAGATCCCGCGCCAGTTCCCCCAGCCAGCCCTCCACCCCATACGCCTCGATGTCCTTGAAGCCCTCCCCGTCCACCCCGGCCGACCCGCCGTTTCGGCGTACCTGTGCCCAGGCTTCCTTCAGAAAGTCCTCTCGCCACACCTTGTCCGACAGCGCATGAAACCGCCGCTTGGGGTCCTCCTTCGCTTTCGCATGTAGCATGGTCTGGAATTTCCGAACCCCCTCTGACCCTGTTAGACTTTTGTCAGTGGCCACGCCTTGCCTCCTTTCCATGCTGCTCTCAACTCAGGGTCCCTTCCCTCCACCGGCGTTACCCGGCTTCTCCGGTACTACCGACCCATCCGCCACCCTGACGGCCCGGCCTGCCCCTCGCGGGGTCCCGGTTGATGTGTGCCGCATCTCCCCCAGGGCTTCCCGTGTTGCTGCCTTCTTCCCCTTCCATGCGTGCCAGCGTCACTACCCCGACGGAAGCGGATCGGTGCCCGCGTCGCTCTCTTCCCCATCCGCCAACGGCCTTCCCCTAAAGACAGGAGGGTCGGCTTCCGTATTGTCCGTTTCGAGGCCTGCTCGACGTTCACTCGCGTTCCGGCCCGCATGCTCGCTGAGCCGCCCTTGGCGGCCCTTGACGCCAGAGTGCTTCAGACCATTTCGTTACCTCCATGATCCGCCCTGGCTGCTACCAACCGGAGCGACAGTTGTTGGGCGGGGTTCGCACCCGCCAGAAGAAGGCGCCTTTCCACGGCGCACTGTCCCTTCGTGGATAAGTCTTTTTCTTATGAGCCTTTTGCAAAATTCGCAGATAGCGGGAATTTTCACGTGGGGAAAGATCAAGGAGGGCAGGTGGAAGGAGGGGCAAGACCACTGTCTGTTGTATCATGAAGGTGTCTGAACCACATGATGAACGGAGGTGGAACTTGCCCCTTAGGGAAACCCTATCACGACACTGGTTCCGGTTTCAACGAGAGCTGTTTCCCCTGCTGGAGGAAGTTTTGGGGCCTCTGGGAGAGCGTTACCAGCGGCTGGTGCAGGTATTGGAGTTGGTGCGGGTGGAGGAGTTGCTGCCTTACAGTCGGGGCTGGCGTGGCCGGCCGCTGGAGGATCGGGCAGTGCTGGCGCGAGCCTATCTGGCGAAGTCGATGCTGGAGGTGGCGACCACGCGGGGATTGGTGGAGCGGCTGAGGAGTGAGGGGAGGCTGCGGCGGCTGTGCGGCTGGGAGAGGGCGTGGGAGGTACCGAGCGAGTCGACCTTCTCGCGGGCCTTTGCGGAATTCGCTGAGAGCGACCTGCCGGGGCGTTTGCACGAGGCATTGCTGGAGGAGACGCTGAAGGGCCACTTGGCGGGGCATGTGTCGAGGGACTCGACGGCGATTGCGGGACGGGAAAAGCCAGCGGCCAAGGCTGCGCCGGAGGCCAAGCGGAAACGCCGGCGGGGCCGGCCGCCGAAGGGCGAGCGACGGCCCAAGCGGTTGAGCCGGCTGGAGCGGCAGGGGTCGATGACGCTGGAGGAAATGTTGAAGGAGTTGCCCAAGGCCTGCGACATCGGCGTCAAGCGCAACGCCAAGGGGCATCAGGAGAGCTGGACCGGCTACAAGCTACACCTCGACGCCATTGACGGCGGGATTCCGGTCAGTTGTCTGCTGACCTCGGCCTCGGTGCATGACTCTCAGGCAGCCATTCCGCTGGCGACGCTGACGGCAAGGCGGGTCGAGAGTCTCTACGACTTGATGGACAGCGCCTACGATGCGCCGGAGATCCGGGCCTTCAGTGAGAAGCTGGGGCATGTGCCGATTATTGACGTCAACCCCCGCCGAAGAGCTACCTTGAAAGCCGAGCGGAAGCGGGAGGCACTGGCCCGGCGCTGTATCGGCCAAGTGACTCCCGAGGCGCGGCGCTACCGGGAACGCTCGACGGTGGAGCGGGTCAACGGACGGCTCAAGGAGGAGTTTGGCGGGAGGCAGGTGAGGGTTCGCGGCCCCGACAAGGTGAGGTGCCACCTGATGTTCGGCATTCTGGCCCTGACGGTGGATCAGTTGATGCGCCTGACGCTCTGAAGACCGGGTTGCCACCCCCAACCGCACAGCAGGTTCGCCCGCCTCAAGGCCGGGAGAGGGTAAGCTGTGCCTGCGTCCGGCGACCGCTGGCCATCCGGCCATCAGATTCGGGCTTTTTCCTTCAAAAGGGTCTTTGCAGCTGGGTAGTCACCGCCGGAACATCACTGTTGCCAGCCCAATGTCATGCCCGATTCCGAATTTTGCAAAAGGCTCTTATGTCTTTTTTCGGTTGTTTCAGGCAAGCCGGGCCCCCCGCCCTAGTGTGCGGATCATGCATAGAGTGAAACAATCGGAAATCGACCATCCCTTCGCGAACTTGGCACCCCGTCGCGGCCAACCTCAGCGCCTTAGTGCCCCTTCGTCGTTCTTCGTGCCCCTTCGTGGATAAGTCTTTTTCTTTTGTCGTTTTGTCGTTTGTCGGTTGTTTCAGACAAGGCGAAAGCGACGTAGCTTCCGCCGGAGGGGGCTCCGCTCTTGCCTCCCCCGGCCGCAATCACCACGAACTGGCGCCCCGACACTTCATAGGTGGCCGGGGTTGCGTTTCCCGAGGCCGGTAGCAGAGTTTCCCACAATAGGCGTCCATCGGCCTTGTCGAAGGCCCGGAACTTGCGGTCGAAGTTGCTGGCGCCGATAAACACAAGCCCGCCCGCCGTCACAATGGGGCCGCCGTAGTTCTCCGACCCGGTCCCCACCATTCCCCTTGCCGCCAGCTCCGGGATTTCACCCAAGGGAACCTGCCAGACGATCTCGCCCTTGTCGAGGTCGATGGCGTTGAGGATTCCCCAAGGCGGTTTCACTGCCGGGTAGCCTTCCGGATCCAGGAAGCGGTTGTAGCCGTCATGACCGTAGGGCAGGCGGTAGAGTGGCCTGCCGGCCCGGTCCGCGGGGACCGAGGCGTCCTTGCCGTAGAGAACAAACCCCAGGATGGCCTCCAACGCGTCCTCCCCCAGGTGGGCAAAACCCGGCATGCGGCCCCCGCCCTGGCGCAGGGTCCGCCGCACCATCTCCTGCGAACGGCGTTTTCCCAGGTCCACCAGCGAGGGAAACTCCGGGGGGGCGCCGCTACGGTCCTGACGGTGGCAGCCGCTGCAGTTCCACTGGTAGAGCTGCTTGGCGGTGACGGGGCCGGCGACCGCTTCCCTCGCCACCAGCCGCAGGATCCAGGCCATCTCGCTGGAGTTGACATACAACCGTCCCGATTCCGGATCGAAAGCTGCCCCGCCCCACTGCCCCCCTCCGTCGAAACCCGGAAAGAGAACGGTCCCCTCCAGACTGGGAGGAGTGAACTGGGGTCCGTTGCGCAGCTTGCGGAAGCGCTTCAACACCTCCCGGCGCGCTTCCGGAGTGCGGTCGGTTAACAGGTTTTCCGTCAGGTGCTGGCGGGCAAACGGAGGCGGCTTCGAAGGAAGGACCTGGGTGGCGGCCAGCCGTTCTCCCGGGACGCCGGCGACCGGAACTTTGACTTCCCTGAGCGGGAACAGCGGACGGCCGGTCACCCGGTCGAAGGTGAAGACGTGTCCGGACTTGGTGATCTGGGCCACGGCGTCAACCGGCCTGCCCTCCCTCACCACCGTCACCAGGCCGGGAGGAGCCGGCAGGTCCCTGTCCCACACGTCATGCCTGACCACTTGAAAGTGCCAGACCCGCTCGCCGGTTTCGGCCTTCAGGCAGAGCAACGAGTTGGCGAAGAGGTTGTGGCCGGAACGGTTCCCGCCGAAAAAGTCGAAAGCCGCCGAGCCGGTGGGAACGTAGACCAGGCCGCGCTGCTCGTCCAGGCTCATGCCGGCCCAGCTATTGGCCCCGCCGGCGGTTTTCCAGGCCTGCCCGGGCCAGGTTCGATGGCCCGGTTCGCCCGGACGGGGAATGGTTCGGAACCTCCAGCGGAGCTTGCCGCTGCGGGCGTCGTAGGCTCGAATGTCCCCGGGGGCGCTCGGCAGGCTCTCACCCACCGTGCTGCCGAGGATGAGCAGGTCCCGGTAGACAACCCCGGGCGTGGTCAGAGAAACGGTGATCGAATCGGGTGGCCGCCCCAGGTGGCGCCTCAGGTCGATAAATCCCCGATCCCCGAAGTCCAGGCAGGACTTGCCGGTGGCCGCGTCCAGGGCATAGAGCCGGTGCCAGTAGGAGAAGTAGATCCGTGCCTGGGCACCCCGGCTCCAGTACATCAATCCCCGAATGCGAACCCTGTCGCGGGGAGTCCCGCCCGGAATGGACGGCCGGAAAGACCAGATCTCCCTGCCGGTGGCCGCGTCAAGCGCGAAGACCCGCCCTCGGGGACTGGTGGCATACAGCCGCTCACCCACCACCAGGGGATTGCATTGCATCTCCGAGCCCGGAAAGGCATCCCCCGTATCGTAGGTCCAGGCGACCCGCAATCGGTGCAGGTTGCGGCGGTTGATCTGAGCGAGGCGGGAGTAGCGGATCTGCCGGTTGCCGCCTCCGTAGGCGCTCCACTGGTCGTGGCCCGCCCTGGGCAGTTCGCGGCCGGGTTTCCCGGTCCGTGCCAAAGGAACCCAGGCGACCGAAGCCGCAACCGCCAACAAACAGGCCAGCAGTGCACGGTTTTCCATGGTCCCTGTCAGACAGAGCGAAGCGAATAGAGTCTGGCCCGGCGCATCCGAAAGCGCAACCGCACCGGGCGGCCACTCCAGGCGGAGAGGTCCGACTCCCCTCTCCAGGTGACGGTGTGGTCGAGGTGGTCGCCGGAGATGGGATCGCAGTCTTCGAAAGCGCGGCCGGGAAGGGCGGGAGCATGAGTCCTGCGGTTGTCGCCCGAGGCATCGGCCACCTCCACCCGTATCTCACCGCCGAATCGGGTCCAGGCGTTGAGCACCAGGCGCGACCCGCTGAGAGCCAGGATCAGGGTGGAGCACCCACCCAGGGACTCCGCCTCCAGGGAGACGAACCCGTCCTGCCGCCAGCTTGCGGTCAATACGCCGGTCTCGGGACGGGAGTTGTCGAAGAAGAGGGTGTTGTGGGAGCCGCGCCGGGGCGAGTAAGGCAGCGACCACTCTCCCGGGGTCAGGCTGACCAGGCCGCAGCCGGCATAGGCGCCTCCCTCGGCTTCGGAACCCGGCTCGCCGGCCGGAATGATCGGTCGCCGCAGGGGTCTTTGCCAGTTCAGACCGTCTCGGCTGATCATCAGGTGCACTTCGGCGAAGTCGCCCGTGTGGCGGTAGAAAGCCGGAAACATCAGGTGGGCGTCGGCTCCGGGCCAGCGCGTATAGGAGTTTGTGTAGATGTCGGTGTCGGGGCCGTCGTGCATGTCGATCCCCACCAGTGGCCGGGGAGTCGGCCAGTGCTCGAAACGGTCCGTCTCCGCGTAGCTGATGATGCGGCGGGCGTGGGAGGTTCCATGCTCGTGGGCTGTCCAACCTCGGAAGTATCCGACGTAGACTCCCCTTTCAGGATCGAATTCGACCACGCTCTGGGTATCGCTGAGGTAGTTCGCGATCAACGGCTCCTGGATCATTCTCCAGTGCAGCCCGTCGGAGGACAGGGCTCCGAAGACACAGAAACGGCCCTGGTGCGACCCCAGATGGACCATCTTGTAACGCTCCGGCGGAGGCGCCGAGGGGTCCTTGAAGACGGTGGCCCCGTGGGCGTCCCGGCCCGGTGAGGCATCCAGCCCGAAGACCAGGTTGTTGCGGCGCGATCCCCGGTAGGTCACCCTACCCAGCTCCGGCTTGACCCAATGGATCCCGTCGCTGGACTCGGCATAGGCCATCACCCTCTGGGTTCCCACGTCCTCGTCCACCTCCAGCTCGCCGCTCAGGTCCCCGCTGTCGTAGTAAAGCCTCCAGCGCCCCTCGTCCTCCAGCAGAGTGCTGTATACCCCCAGGCCGGTACGGGCGTTTCCGGCCTCCCACGGCTTGTCGGCCGTCACCAGTGGAATGCGGTCCAGGCGAGGCGGATGGACTCTCAGGCGGACCCCATGGGGCATTTCCCAGCTATCGGGCCGTTGGCCGCCGAACGACAGACCGTAGCCCGGCTCGATCAGGTTCCAATCCACAAAGACGTGCTTGCGGCTTCCCAGCTGGAACGGCTTGTAGGTCATGAGCTGCCTCCAGTCCTCACGTGTGAGCCAGGAGCATACAACAACTGCCGGAATGCCCCGATCTCTTTATTCATGGCCCGCATCGCGGTATACTGCAGGAACATCGGAAAGAATCCCGGCCCCGATGCCGACAGTCCGCATGTATCGATCGAGCCAGTTTCACCCCTCCAGCATGGCAGTGCTTCTGCTCCTACCGGCGCTGGCCCTCTGCGGTCTGTCAGGCCCGGCCTGGAGTCAGGCGTCCGAAGCGGAGGAGTTGTTCGAAAGAAAGATCCGGCCGCTGTTTATCCGGCACTGCACGGCCTGCCACAACTCCGAGCTGGCTACCGCCGGGCTGGATCTCTCGACCGCCGAAGGGTTCCACCAGGGGGTGGCCGGCAGCCCTCTGATCTCGGCCGAATCTGTCTCTCAAAGCCGCCTCCTCAGAGCCGTTCGCTACCAGGACCCGGTCAAGATGCCACCGGCCGGCAAGCTGGACCCCGCCGAAATTGCCGATCTGGAAACCTGGATCCGGTTGGGAGCGCCCTGGCCCGAACCTTCGGCCGGGAGGGATGAGGACGCGGGAACGGCCCGTGAGGGATTTACAGCCCTCTGGTCCTTTGAGCCGGTGGCCGATCCCGAACCGCCGCCGGTAACCCGCCAGGACTGGGCCAGGACGCCCATCGACCGTTTCATTCTGGCCAAGCTGGAAGAGCAAGGTCTGGAACCGGCGCCTCCGGCCGACAAGCTGACCCTCCTGAGACGAGCCACTTTCGACTTGACGGGTCTGCCGCCTTCCGTCCGGGACATCGAGCGTTTCCTGAACGATACCTCCCCGGACGCCTTCGACAAAGTCATCGGGCGGCTGCTCGACTCACCGCGATACGGAGAGCACTGGGGCAGGCACTGGCTGGACGTGGCCCGCTACGCGGACTCCACCGGCAACGACGAGGACCATAAGTACCCCCATGCCTGGCGCTACCGGGACTACGTGATCGATGTCTTCAACCGGGACCTTCCCTACGACGAATTCATCCTGGAACAGATCGCCGGAGACCTGCTTCCCAGGACAGGCCGCCTCGATACCGACCGGCGCAGGATCATCGCCACCGGGTTTCTGGCCCTGGGGCCCAAGGCCGTCGCCCAGCAGGACAAGATCCGGATGGTCTACGACGTCTACGACGAGCAGCTTGACGTGGTCTCCAAGAGCATTCTGGGATTGAGCATCACCTGCGCCCGCTGCCACGACCACAAGTTCGACCCCATCCTGACCCGGGACTACTACTCCCTGATCTCCGTCTTTGCCAGCACCCGCAGCTTCGTGGACCCGACGGCCCATGTCTCCGAAATGTTCATGAAGCCCCTGGTCCTGCCCGAAGAGCACCAGGCCTATCTCGATCACAAGAAGAAAATCGACGACCGCAAGCAAGCCCAGGGGAAGCTGGTGGAGCAGGAAAAGGAAAGGTTCGCGGAGGCCGAAAGCCGGCGGCTGGCCGACTACATGCTGGCTGCCCATCGGGTCTACGCCCAAGGCGCCGATCCGGTGGAGCTGTCCCGCAAGCTCGATCTTCGAGAAACGATCCTG
Source organism: Candidatus Versatilivorator sp. (assembly GCA_965207735.1). Lineage (GTDB taxonomy): Bacteria > Acidobacteriota > Terriglobia > Versatilivoradales > Versatilivoraceae > Versatilivorator. Next base: position 1,756,432 of record OZ242296.1, read on the forward strand.
GAACGCTGGTCCGGCTATCTCAAGCCCGGCCAGGGGTTCCGCCCCCATCTGCTGGCCTGGCGCAGGTCCGGGGAGGACCAGCGTGCTCCAGTCGCCAAGGACTATCAGGAGAAATTCCGACAGCGCCTGCACGAGTGGAACCGGGAACTGGAGGCCTGGCGGCAGCGGGTCGAGAAGGCCGGGCCGGAGGAAGCCAAGGAAGACCGGCCCAAGTTCATCCCCGGCAGGGATCGTTTCTTCCACGAAGTCTATCTGCAGGGCAACCCGAGGGACGATAGCTACCAGACCCCGTTCATCCTCAAGCCCAGCGACACCCAACTTTTCTCCGAAGAACACAGGGAAACCATCGCACAGCTCCAGAAAGAGATCGAGCAGTTGGAGAAGGAAGCTCCTCCTGAACCGGACATGGCCAACGCCGTGGAGGACGGAGAGGTGGTCGAGCAGAAGGTTTTCGTCCGAGGCGATCCCGCCAATCCGGGCGAGGAAGCTCCCAAGATCTCTCCCAGGGTGTTCGACACCCGGTGCAAGCCCATGGACGCAAGCCACGGCAGCGGCCGCCTGCAGCTGGCCCGCTGGCTCATCCAGCCGGAGCATCCGCTCACGGCTCGTGTGATGGTCAACCGGGTCTGGCACTGGCACTTCGGGCAAGGCCTGGTGCGGACGCCGGACAACTTTGGAGCCAAAGGGGAGGCGCCGACCCATCCCCGACTGCTGGACTTTCTGGCCCGAGAGTTCAGGGAGAACGGCTGGTCCCTGAAATACCTCCACCGATCGATCATGCGGTCCCGCACTTACCAGATGGCGAGCACGCACTCGGAGCTGACGGCCCGAACCGACCCCAGGAACCTCTGGTTGTCCCATTTCCCCAGGCGGCGGCTGAAGGTGGAAGAAATCCGTGACGGCATGCTGGCCCTGGACGACTCGCTCGACCTGAAGATGGGGGGCACTTTGCAGAGCGGGACCGGATACCAGCCCGAGAACAGCAGTGAGCGGCTGAGCATCGACCCGGAGACCCAGCGCCTCCGCACCGTCTATCTGCCTTTGCGCCGCGCCAATCTGCCCCCGCTGCTCAACCTGTTCGACTTCGGCGACGCCACCACTTCCTCGGGAGAGCGCCTCCAGACCAACGTGGCGCCCCAGGCCCTGTTCATGCTCAACAGCCAATTCGTGGAGACACGCTCCCGCGGGCTGGCCGAGCTTCTGCTGAAGGACCCGAACTCCAGTGACCGGGAGCGGCTGAATCTTGCCCATCTCAGGACCCTGAGTCGACACCCTCAAAGTGAGGAACTGGACCAGGCCCTGGATTACATCCGGGGATTTCAGGAGCGGTCGCCGGGCGACGAGAGCCGACTCCAGGGTTGGCAGAGTTACTGCAAGGCCCTGCTGTCCTCCAATGCGTTCATATACGTGGATTGACGGCCCCGCGCTCTGACAATGGATACGATCATGAATGATCTCCATTCCCTCGACCGAAGACTCCAAGTGCCGGTGTCCCGGCGCGCCATGTTGCGGGCTTCGGCCGGCGGATTCGGATTTCTGGGTCTGGCCGGATTGCTTGCCGAGGAATCGGGCCTGCTGGCCTCGCCCTCGGGAAACCCGCTGGCCCAGAGGCCACCCCATTACAAGCCCAGAGCCAAGCGGGTCATCTTCCTCTTCATGCACGGAGGTCCTTCGGGGATCGACATTCTGGACCCCAAGAAACGCCTGACCCGCGACCACGGCAAACCGCTTCCCATCGAGCGGCCTTTGGCCTTTGACGACGAGAACCCGGCGGGACCGCTGATGCAGTCACCCTGGGAGTTTCGGCCCGGCGGCCAAAGCGGGCTTCCCGTCAGCGATCTCTTTCCCCACGTCCGCGCCTGTGCCGACGACCTCTGCGTGATTCGTTCCATGGTCGGAGAGGGTGTTGACCATGGCGCCGCCATGCTCCAGACCTTCACCGGCACCAGCACCTTCGTGCGGCCCAGCATGGGATCCTGGGTTGTCTATGGACTGGGAACGGAGAACCGGAACCTGCCGGGATTCATCATGATCAAGCCGGCCCTCTCCCACGGAGGCGCCAAGAACTGGGGCTCGGCCTTCCTGCCGGGGGCCTATCAGGGCACGGCTGTCGGACATGGAGGTCTCTATGTCAAGGATGTCCGGAAGGAGCCCATCCGTTACCTCCTGAATGAGCGCTATTCACCCGAGCTGGCCCGCTACGAGCTCGACATGCTGCAGAACATCAATCGGCGGCACCGGGTGCTTCGTCAGCACGACCCCGAGCTGGAAGCGCGCATCCAGGCCTTCGAGCTGGCCTTTCGGATGCAGGCGGCGGCACCGGAAGTGTTTGAAGTGGAAAAGGAATCGGAACCCACCCGGAAGCTCTACGGCCTGGACGACCCGCTGACCGCCGACTTCGGCTGGCAGTGCCTGCTGGCCAGGCGCATGGCCGAACGGGGGGTCCGCTACATTCAGTGCACTCACACCTACATGCCCGGCGGAGTCGGCTGGGACCAGCACGGTGAGCTCTACGCCAAGCATACCGACAACGCCCGGCAGGTCGACCGCCCCATAGCCGGCTTGCTGAAGGACCTGAAGGCGCGGGGACTGCTGGAGGATACGCTGGTTATCTGGGCCGGCGAGTTCGGCCGCACCCCCGTATCCCAGAACGGCGACGGCCGGGACCACAACCCCTACGGCTATTCCATCTGGATGGCGGGGGGCGGAGTCAAGGGCGGCTTTGCCTACGGGGCCACCGACGAATTCGGCTACCACGCGGTCGAGGACCGCATGCACATTCACGATTTCCACGCCACCGTGCTCCACCTGCTGGGGATCGACCACGAAAAACTGACCTACACCTACGGCGGCCGGAACTTTCGCTTGACCGACGTGGCCGGCGTGGTGGCTCACAAGATTCTGGCGTAGCTTTCCCCCCACATCCCGGTCCCGAATGAACCGCAGACAATTCTTGCAAACCCGGGCTGCCGGCTTCCCGGCAGCTCTGGTTGCCCTCACGGCCTCCGGTTCAGGCTCCGAACCGGCCCGCCGGGACCCCAACGCCCCGCCACGTGTCTTCCTCTTCAACGACGGTCGCCACGTCGGAGGACTGGACAGCTTTGAGCCGCCGATCACCCCGGAAGACCACGGCTCCATCGCCGACCAACTGGCAGGAAGCGGTGTGGACGCCCTGGTGCTGTTTGCGGCCGGAGCCCATGGGACGGTTCTCTATCCCAGTCGAGTGGCCGACCTGTGGGGGGATACGGTCGAGCGGTGGGACCACTATGTCTGGGGCAGAACGGCACGGGTCCTGCGGCAGTTGATCGCCGACGGTCACGATCCGCTGAAGCTCCTCTGCGACCGCTGCCACCATCACGGCATCCGCATGATCCCCAGCACCTGGATCAGCCTTCACAGCGGCAACCGGCAAACCCATCAGAACCTGGGGCGCTGGTCGGCCTTCACCCTGGACAATCCCCAGTTCCAAGTGGGCGAGGACCCCGACCCCAGGGCGGCCGGCCTCTTGAAGACCCGTTTCAGCTTTCTCCACGCCGAGGTAAGGCAGGAGCGCTTTCGCCTCCTGTCGGAGATGCTCTCCGATTACGAGACCGATGGCGTCGAGTTGAATCTGACCTCGGCCATGCCCTATTGCCGGTTTAGTGAAGTCGACCGGCTGGCCCCACAGCTCACCCAATGGCTGCGGGACCTGCGCCGAGTGGCCGACCGGGCTCGGGACCGTCAGAAACGTCCCAAGCCGATCTACCTGCGCATTCCGGCTCATCCCGATGCCTGGAAACTGGTGGGATACGAGGTCGGCCTGTGGGTCTCGGAAAAACTGGTGGACGGGCTCTTCTGCGAGAGCAGCTTCACCGAGGAAGAAGGCGTGGACCAGGACGTCGATCTGGCCCCGGTGGCGGCCTTGGCACGCGGCACCCAATGCCGGGTTTACTACGCCTTCCACACCAACCTTTATCGGCAATTCGCGCGCAGCGCCACCCCGGCCATGATTTGGGCCGCCGCCGCCAACGCTTACGGCCAGGGCGCCGACGGCTTCGCCATCGCCGACCATGTCTGGGCTCCCAACGGATGGCCCTGGACCCCGCGGGAGCATGAAGCGCTGCGCCTGCTGGGGCACCCCGAGCTTCTGGCCCAGTCCGACAAGCACTACCTGGTGCGCTCCGACATCCGGGACGAGGCTACGGCCGGCTGGTTGCCCGGAAGGAAGATTCAGCTCCCCAGGGAGCTGGATCCCGGAGAATCCCACCGGGTGACGTTCCGGGTCGCCGACGACCTACAGCACTGGCGCCGATTGGGGCGGGTCAAGTCCGTGGTGCTGCGAGTCCGTTTCCGGGACATCCTCCCCCACTACGACAGGGTCGAGGTCAACCTCAACGAGCAGAAGCTGCCCGATTCCATTCTCCGGAAGGTGGACATGACCTACCGGCTGGTGGATCAGCAGTCCAGCACCCATTCCATCACGCCCTACGGCTATGCCTACGACTTCCATCTCGACCCCGCCCGCTACCCCAGGAGAGGCCGAAACCGGTTGAGGGTCAAGCTCCTCAGGCGAGACCCCCACATCGTCGGCCGGCTGGCCCTGGTGCGGGTCGACTGCCGCATCCAGTATCGACGCCATCGACACTTCGAAGACCAACCCATCGAATATTGAACGACTGCGGAAGGATTTCTGGCGGTTACAGGAGGATTGCCTGCGGCACCTCGCCGGCGACATCCGTGAGACGGAAATCGCGCCCGGCGTGGCGGTAGGTGAGCCTGGTGTGGTCCAGCCCCATCAGGTGGAGCACGGTGGCGTGAAAATCGTTGAAGGTCATCTTGTTTTCCACGGCATACCAGCCGAACTCGTCGGTGGCGCCGTAGCGAATCCCGGGCTTGATCCCGCCGCCCGCCATCCAGATGGTGAACCCGGTGGGGTTGTGGTCGCGCCCGTCCTTTCCCTGCACCGCGGGTGAGCGCCCGAACTCGGTGCCGAAGATGACCAGGGTGTCCTCCAGCAACCCGCGGCTCTTGAGGTCCTTGAGCAATCCCGCGATCGGCTTGTCGACCTTGAGGGCGTTCTTCTGGTGATTCTCCCGCAACTTGGAATGCTGATCCCAGTAGTTTCTGGGATAGCTGTGCGACACCTGCACGAAACGCACTCCCCGCTCGGCCAGGCGCCGGGCCAGCAGGCACTGGCGCCCATACTCGTCGGTGGGCTCCACTCCGATGCCGTAGAGATCCAGGGTGCGCTTGGACTCCCTGGAGAAATCCAGGGCTTCGGGGGCGTGGCGCTGCATGCGAAAGGCCAGCTCGAAGGCCTGGATGCGGGCTTCCAGCCGGGCATCGTAAGCGATCGAGCCGAGATGCCGCCGGTTCCAGGCCCCCATCAGGTCGAGCTGCCGGCGTTGCACCGCGAGGTCCCTCCCCTCGGCCTTCAGATTGGGGATTTTCCCCTGGACGAACTGGGTGGCTCCATCGCCGATCCCCGTTCCCTGGTAGACCGCGGGCAGAAACGCCGACCCGAAATTCTGACCCCCGCCATGGATGTAGGGAGGCGAAATATTGATAAATCCGGGGAGGTTGTGGTTGTCGGTTCCCAGGCCGTAGAGGATCCAGGATCCCATGCTCGGCCGGATCAGGATTCCATCCCCGGTGTGGAGCTGCAGGGCGGCGCCGCCGTGAGAGACAAAGTCGCCCGTCATGGAATGAATCATGCAGAGGTCATCCACACAGGTGGCGATATGGGGGAAGAGAGCGCTCACCGGTTGGCCGCATTCCCCGTACCGGCGGAATTCCCAGGGAGACTTCAACAGGTTTCCCGTCTCGGCGAAGGTGATCTCGGGCTTGGGAAACGGCAAGGGCTTACCGTTCATCTCCGTCAGCTTGGGCTTGGGATCGAAGGTGTCGATGTGGGAGACGCCGCCATGCAGAAACAGGAAGATGACCCGCTTGGCCCTGGGTCGGAAATGGGTTGGCTTCGGCCCGAGAGGATTGAGATCCCGAGATGGAGTCTGCGCGTCCCGAGCCTCCAGCGAGGACAATCCGGCGAAGGCCAGGTACCCGAAGCCGCAGGCGGCCCGACGCAACAGATCGCGCCGGGAAAGCGGTCCGGGCTGGAAAGCCGGGGGGACTGTCGAAGGGTCGCTCATGCCGGTAATTTCGAGAAGAAAAAGCTCCGTTCTCACTCAATATACATGAATTCATTGAGGCCGAACAGTAGCTGGCAATAACTGGCCCAGGCCTCCTGCCGGCCCTCCGCGCCCTCGGCCTCGCCCGAGCCCCGTGTCCGAGAGTAGGCTGCCAGGTAGGCCAGTGCTTGCTCGGTCTCCCGGTCGGAGGGGGGGCGGGCCAAAACCTTACGATGGGCCAGCTCCACCCGTTTCCGGTCATCGGCGCCCTCCCGGGAGAGCAGGTTCTCAGCGAAATGGCGAGCCTGCTCCAGCACGAAAGGGCTATTCAAAAGGAACAGTGCCTGCGGAGCCACGGTGGAGTCGCCGCGCCTGCTGGTTACGGCGTTGGAACCGGCAAAGTCGAAGAGCTGGAACATGGGAAAGATCTGATTCCGGACCACCGGGAGGTAGAGGCTGCGGCGCCCGCTCCGGTAGGCGTCGAAGCCATAGCCCCCCTTCCCCGCCGAGAACAGGCCGCGGTAGTAGTCGTCCACCGCGGACTTGCCCTTGTAGTCGAAGATGGACCCGCCCATGGCCCGCTCCAGCCTGCCGCTGAGGGCCAAGATGGCATCGCGCAGGGCTTCCGCCTCCAGGCGGCGGCGCGGGAACCTCCAGAGCAGGCGGTTGCCGGCATCCGCAACCTCGGCGGCGGGGTTGGAAACGCCGCTCTGCATCCGGTAGACGCTGGAGTTCAGGATCAGCCGGTGCAACTGCTTGACGGACCATCCCGACTCCATGAAATAGGCCGCCAATCGATCCAGCAACTCCGGATGAGAGGGCCGCTCCCCCAGGGTTCCGAAGTTGTCGCTGCTGGCCACCAGGCCGGTTCCGAAATGCCACTGCCAGATCCGGTTGACCATCACCCGCGCCGTCAGGGGGTTGTCGGGGCGGGCAATGAACCGCGCCAGCTCCAGGCGGCCGCTCTGGTCGCTGTCGACGATCCCGTTATGACCCCGATCCAGGATCTGAAGAAAACGACGGGGGACCAACTTGCCGGGATTGTGGTGGTTTCCGCGGACCAGGATCCGCATGGGAGCCGCGCCTCCATCCTTGACCGCCATCACCGTCAGCGGGTCCCGCGGCGGTCTGGAACAGTCCCCGGCCGCAAACACTTCCACTTCCGCCATATGCAGATAGGAGGTCTCTTCTTCCCGGGGCCCCAGCAGTTCCACCCGCACGATCCGGCCGGTGGTTCCCGGGGGCGGACAAATGCGAAATCCCTCGGCCGGGGTCGGAAACTCCTCGGCATCCGGACCCTCGGGGAAAAAGGTCTGATTCCACACCTCCTGTCGCTGGTCGGTCAGCACCGAGACCCGAAAGTTGGAAAGGCGCTTGAATTCGGCATCCACGCGATTCCACAAGACCACCATGCCTATGGGACCGCTTTCGGCCAGCTTCACCTCCCACCAGGGGCTGGCGTCTCCCTCGTCGGTCTCCTGGCGGTTGTTGAAGACCCCGTCGATCGCCTTGTCGGGGGTGGCCTCGCACCTGGTGCTGGACTGGCTGGCCTCGCCCAAGGGAGCCAGGCTGGGCGCGGGAGCGGGAAACCGTTCCGGGTACCGCTTGCGCAGCTCGCTCATCAGGGGCCATTCCTGCCACTTGGAGGCGAACTCCAGATCGGCCATGGTCCGGGTGCCCTTGAAGATGGCGGCCAGGGAGTAGTAGTCGGCGGTGGGGATGGGGTCGAACTTGTGGTCGTGGCAGCGGCTGCAGGCCAGGGTCAGGCCCAGGAAGGTGCGCCCTGTAACGTCGATCTGCTCATCGGCCACGTCCAGAATGAACTTCTTCTTGTCCTGCTCCGCCAGGGCCTTGGGACCCAGCACCAGGAACCCGGTAGCCACCATCCGGTCGCGGAAGGCCCGCCAGTCGGCGTCTCCCGAAAGGAGGTCGCCGGCAAGCTGCTCCAGAATGAATCGATCGTAGGGCTTGTCCTGGTTGAAGGCCCGCACCACGTAATCGCGGTAGCGGTAGGCATAGCGCATGATGTAGTTGCCGTCATGGGCGGTGGTGTCGGCATAGCGGACCACGTCCAGCCAGTGGCGGGCCCAGCGCTCGCCGTAGTGCGGCGAGTCCAGCAGGCGCTCCACCAGGTTCTCGTAGGCCTGGGGCAAGGGGTCATTGACAAAGGCTTCGACCTCCACGGGCTCCGGAGGCAGACCCAGCAGGTTGAAGTAAAGCCGGCGAATCAGTCTCCGGCGGTCCGCGGCGGGAGCCGGCCGCAGACCCTCGGCCTCCAGCTTGGCCAGGATGAACCGGTCCAGCCAGGTGCGGGGCCACGCCCGGTCCTCTACTGCCGGAGGCTCGCTGAGAGTCACGGGCTGGAAGGCCCAAAAGGATTTTTCTTCCTCGGTGAACTCGGCAACGGTCTCCGCCGGGTTCCAGGGAAGCAGGATGTCGTATTTTTCCCCCAGGTAGGCCTCCACCGACCGCCGCTCCGCCTCGGTGCGGGCGGTGTCGTAGAGAATCACTTCCGCCAGGTCGCCGCGGAACGAGATCCGGCCGGCGGTAACCTGGTTCAGCAGGGCCTGGACAGCCGGAAAACCCTCCGACTCTCGCCCGTTGAGGTACAAGCGGGTAGCGCCGTCCCCGATCCCCGGGTGGCGGGTCATGGCGATGATCCAGGGGCGGTTGCCGCCCGGCACGGCGCCGCTCCCCCCTGCCCCGCCAGTCCTGTCTACGGGTTCAAACCGGGCCACCGCAAGAACGGTCCCGACAGCATCCGAATCCTTGGCAAGAAGGACATCCGGACCCAGCAGTCGGCTCCGTCCCTCGAACCTGAGGGCCGGCTTGCCGTGCACCCGGCTTTCGGCAATCCATTCCGGCGCCGCGGCGCCGTCCGGCAGCTCCTCCGCGGCGGCAACCTTCCAGTGGTTGCCGCGCCCGCTGGCATCCTGCCAGGCCTTGAGGGTCTCGTCCTCCTTGAGCTGGATGGCGTCGGCCTTCAGCCAGACCTGCAGCTTGGCCTCCAACTCAGCGTCAGCGGGGGAGCGCGCGACCACGCCGCTCTGCCGCTCCATTGCCTGCTTGCGGACAGCCCGGGGCCGTGGCCAGACGGCGCCGTCTCGGACCCACTGCTCCAGGGCCGTGATCCGACTCTCCGACAGAGGTCCGGTGGGAGGCATCTGCAGGTCCCCGGCACCCCGCACCAGCTGGATGAGGCGACTCCGATCCACCTTCCCCGGCACCACCGCCGGACCCGACTGACCCCCCTGACGCAGAAACTCGGCCGAATCCAGGCGCAGCCCTCCCTGCTGCAGCCTGGGCCCGTGGCACACCTGGCAGTGCTCCACCAGCAGGGGGCGGATCTGCTTCTCGAAGAATTCGATCCGGGCAGGATCGGATTCTTGACCCGAGGCGGCGACCGTGACCGCCGCCATCAGGAAGGGCAGGAGAAGGAAACGAATCAGCATGGCGATTCCCTAACCGAAAATGGATGAATGCTGTCGCCGTTGTGCAACTCAACCCGAACCCCGGGTAGCAACCGGAGCCCCAGCTTGGGCGGCAATGCGGGGGAGTGGCGCCCGCTCCCCAAAACCGCCTGAAACAAACCCGTCGCCGGGTGGCGGGAGACCGGTTCAAAGTCACGCATGAGTAGATTGTCTATTAACATCGATGCACAGGATGCACAGGATTTTTTCTGGAAACGGCTGGCTTGTAGTCCTCGACATCCGTATCGCTTTGGGTAAAGCGTTTGAATTCGAGAAAGGGTGCAGGCCGGCTTTCAGAGAAGTCGCCCGCCGGATGCCCCCACCTCGCCATCGGGAGGACACCCCCCGGGAGCGCGGGCGTCCCGCCCTCATCCTCTCCCTTTCGTGCCAATTCGTGTCCATTGGTGGTTTTTTTCCTCTATGCCTTTCGGTCTCAGGCGTGGCCTCACCAGGTATTTTATACCAAAGCAGGCTTCCATCCCGATGTGTGGCGATCTCGGAGAGGGCGGCGCAACTGCAGTTGGCGCAGCTCAACCCGCTTTTTAGGGTGATACTCGGGCACAGACCAATTCCTTTTGGCTGCGAACGTAGACGTCCTGGCCGGAAAAGGCCGGGTGAGCCCAAACAGGCGCGTCGCCCCCTTCGATGATCTTTACCCGCCCCCGGTCTTCGAACCCTTCAGGAGTCAGGTTCAGCAAGACCAGTTCACCCACGGCGTTGACGGCCACGGCCGATCCCCCGCCATTGGTGCCGGAACGGCCTTCCCCTGCCCATACCAGCGCCGCGTGGGGGTTCCGCCCCCTGGGGGTCAGGCGGTGCTCGTCGGACCAGACCACCTTCCCGCTGGGCCAATGGATGCACAGCAGGCCGTCCCGCTTGTCCAGAACGTAGAGGTGATCTCCGGACCAGAGCGGCGTCGACATCAGGCAGCTCAACCTGCGTGACCGCCACAGCTCCTCAGGACCGTGACCGTACTGCAAGCTGCAGGCCAGGGCTCCGTCCCAGTAACCCGACACGAACAACCGGCTACCGTCGAACACCGGTGAAATGATGGCCACGTCATAGCTGCTGGTTCGGAAGGGCACCCCCCAGATTTCCTCTCCCGTCCGCGGGTCGAGAGCCACCAGGCGATCGGCCGTCCACACCAAAAGCTGCTCGGTTGATCCGACCCGGGCCATGACCGGCGAGGAATACCCGGGGCGATCCTCCAGGGCGCGCCAGCGCTCCCTGCCGGTCCGGCGGTCCAGGGCCACCACGGTGGCGCCGGGCTCCCCTCCGGCCTGCAGGTAGACCAGGTCCCTAACCACCAGAGGCGAGGCGGAGTGTCCCCAGACAGGTTGTTTCCCGCCGAAGCGTTTCTGAAGATCCAGGCTCCAGCGCGGCTTGCCGTCTGAAAGGCGGAGACAGGAGACCCGACCGACGGCCCCCAGGGTAAAGACCTCTCCGCCATCGACCGCGGGGGTGGCCCGCGGCCCCTTGCCCCAATCCAGGTCCCCGTAAGGCGCCGGATAACCGTGGGTCCACAGCAGGGAGCCGTCTTTCCGGTTCAGACAGACCACCCGTTCCTCTTCCCCGGTCCCTGCCCGGTCCATGGTCAGCACCCGATCTCCGGTTACCACCACACCCGAAAACCCGCCGCCGACTTCCGTGCTCCAGAGCTTCTTGACCGCACCCGGTTCCAGCCGCCTCGGCAGTTGGACCGAGGACCACACCCCGGCCCGGCCGGGACCCCGCCACTGAGGCCAATCCCGGGAATCTTCGGCCGAGATCGACAGGCCCCGGCCCAAGACAAGCACCGCGAACCATCCGGCTGCAAGGACCAGACCCAACTTTCGCCGGCTCCACCTCGGACGGGCCAAGGCCAAGCGCCGCCGAAACGGCTGCCGCAATCCGAACCCGCCAAAGGTGGGAAGACGGCAGATACTTGGGACTGAGAGGAAGGTCTTCATCCGTGGACACGGCTCCCGGCAGGATTTCGGGACGAGGCTCATGCTATTTCAGTTCAAAATGGAAAGCAACGGGTTGAAACCATCCCGGGGAGGCGCGAAAATCTTGTGACGCCAGAGTCGTAGGGTATACCGGTTTTCTACGTATCGAACATGGACGCACAGAATAGACAGGACAAACAGCTTTTCTTAGTGGCCCTTCGTGGCCCTTCGTGGTCCTTCGTGTAACTTCGTGGATAACTCTCTTTTCTTTTGTTTCAAAAAATGCTGAAACCCAACCCTCTTTACCGCCTGTCGAGGTTGACTGCCATCTTGCTGCAGGTCGTGGCGCTACAGGTATTTGCTCAGCAGACTGACAGCCAGGAAGAACAAGCTCAATCGGAACAGAAGGAGGAAGAATCCGAGCTCCTCGAAGTCATCACGGAGGAGATCGTCGTCATCGGCAGTCGCGCCAAGCCGCGCTCGGTCACGAAGTCAATGGTGCCGGTGGACGTCATTACCTCTCAGGACTTCAGCAGCCAGGGAGATGCCGACTTGAGCAACCTGCTGCGTACGCTGGCGCCGTCCTACAACGTCAACACCCAACCCATCAGCGACGCCTCCACCATCGTGCGACCGCTCAGCCTGCGAAACCTGGCCCCCGACCACACCCTGGTGCTGGTCAACGGCAAACGGCGCCATCGCGCGGCCGTCATCCACTGGGGTGGGAACGGCCTGGCCACTGGCGCCCAAGGCCCGGACCTTTCGGTGATTCCCGCCATCGCTCTACGCCAGGTCGAGGTGCTGCGTGATGGCGCTTCCGCTCAGTACGGTTCGGATGCCATTGCGGGTGTGATGAACTTCCAACTCAAGGACGCCCGCGAGGGTGGCGCCGTTGAGGTGCGAACCGGCGCCTACGCCGCCGGTGACGGCGAAAGCTGGAGCGTCGCCGGCAACATGGGTCTACCTTGGGGCCAATTCGGCTTTCTGAATCTCAGCGGTGAGTTCACCACCAGCAAACCGACCGACCGCAGCCTGCAGCGGGCCGATGCCGCAGCGCTGATTTCCCGGGGAAACACCAACGTTCGCAACCCGGCCCAGATCTGGGGTTCACCCGACATCGACGACGATGTCAAGCTGTGGGCCAATTTTGGGAACGTGTTCGGAAGCACGCAGTTTTACGGTCATGCCAACTATGCCGGGAAGAAAGTTACCGGCGGCTTCTTCTTCCGCAATCCCAATACACGCGGTGGCGTGTTCAGCACCGATGGCGGCCAGACGCTCCTCATCGGCGACCTGCTGGACGCGACCGACGGCGTGCTCGACGGCTCGGCCGGCTGCCCCGAGGTTCGCGTCGTCGACCACGTGCCGGATCCGGCGGCGCTCAAGAGAGTCTTGGAAGACCCCAACTGCTTCTCCTTCCAGGAGCGCTTTCCCGGAGGCTTCACCCCCCAATTCGGTGGCGAGACGCTGGATGCCTCACTGGTGGGCGGCTTCCGCGGCCAGGCCGGAAACGATATCGACTGGGACGTCAGCCTCAGCGCCGGCAGCAACGAAGCCGACTTCTTCATCTTCCACACGGTGAATGCGTCGCTCGGACCCGACTCGCCCACCGATTTCGACCCCGGCAAGTACACCCAGAGGGAGCTGAACTTCAACCTCGACCTTTCCTACGCGCTGAGCCGCAAAACCAACCTGGCCGGTGGCTTCGAATGGCGCAATGAACAGTTCGAGATCGGCATCGGCCAGCTCGACTCGTTCCGAATCGGCCCCCTGGCTCCCCAGGGATTCAGCGCTACCTCCAATGGCTTTCCCGGCTTCAGCGACATTGCGGCCGGCAAATGGAATCGATCCAACTATGCCGTCTACGGTGACCTCGAGTTCCAGGGAGACGACGATGCCTGGACTGCCGGCGGCGCGCTGCGCTTTGAGGATTTCCAGGGTTTCGGTGGAACCTTGAATGGCAAGGTCGCGGCTCGTCTCCGACTGGTAGAGGCCTTCTCCCTGCGTAGCAGTCTGAGCACCGGCTTCCGTGCTCCCACACCCGGACAGTCGAACGCGTTCAACGTATCGACCCAATTCGATCTTGCGCTCATGGATTTGGTCAACAACGGAACCATTCCGTCAACCTCTGCAGTCGCCGGGCTGAGAGGCGGCAATCCCCTGCAACCGGAGAGGTCGCGGAATTTCGCCTTGGGCGGAATCCTGGAACGGGGACCGTTCACACTGACCGCGGACCTCTTCCGCATCGACGTGGACGATCGCCTGGCCTTGACTCAGCTTTTCAGTTTGAGGGCGGAGGAGGTTGACGACCTGGTCGCCGAAGGAGTCACCAGCGCCTCCAACCTGCAAAACTTCCGCTTTTTCACCAACGACTTCGCAACCAGGACCGCCGGACTGGATATGATCGCGACATGGACCCCACCACGGCTGGGCGGGCGCACCGACTTCAGCTTTCTTCTGAATCACACCGATACGAAGGTGACGGACTTCAATCCCGACACCCTCAGCCAAAGGCGGCTTCGTTCGCTGGAGGAAGAACTTCCGGAGACCCGGTACAGCTTCACCGTCAACCACAAGGCGCGGGAGGACAAACTGCGGCTACTCGGCAGGTTCAGCTATTACAGCAGTTGGTTCGACTTCGACAACTCACACACGTCGGCAGGAAAACACCTGCTGGATCTGGAGTTGGCCTACTCCTTCAGACGGAACATCACTTTTGCAATCGGCGGCCGGAACGTCTTTAACACCTACCCGGACGAAAACCCGATAGCACTGAGCGTCGGCGAGCGGTACAGCGAGTACTCCCCCTTCGGATTCAACGGCGCCTACTACTACGCCCGTCTCAGCTATTCCTTCGGTTCCGCTTTCAGATAGTCGTCCCCCCGCCCTGCCGGGCGGATCATCCGAGAGTGAAACAACCAGAAATCGACCATCCCTTCGCGACCTTGGTACCCCGTCGCGGTCAACCTCAGCGCCTTCGTGCCCCTTCGTCGTTCTTCGTGCCCCTTCGTGGAAATGTCTTTTTCTTTTGTCTTTTTTCGGTTGTTTCAGGCAAGCCGAATTCCATGCCTTCGGTCTGAAGGCCCAGGGGAACAGCCCACCTATCCCTCCACCGGTTCGGTGCCGGCTATTGTCGTGCGGTGCATCACCCGGCGTTCGGCGCCGTGATCGAAGGGGATCACCACGTGGATGCACCAGCGGTTGTCCCACATCAGGACGTCGTGGGGCCGCCAGCGATGCCGGTAGACAAAACTGTCCTGGGTGGCCCAGGCCATCAGCTCGTCGACGAGCTGCCTGCTTTCGGCCTGGCCCAGCCCCAGGATGCGCTCCATGTAGGTGGCGCTGACGTAGAGCGAGAGACGCCAGCCGGCGGACGGCCGTCCCGGAGCCGGCGGGGGGTGGTCCACCGGCGGCACCTGAGCCACCTCAGCCGGATCCATGGGAGGGAGTTGGCGCAGTTGGCGGGAGAATTGAAAACTGTGGCGGGCCTTGAGCCCTGCGATTCTCGCTTTCAACTCCCCGGGCATTGTCTCGTAGGCGTGGCACATGTTGGCGAACAGGGTGTCGCCTCCTTTGCTGACCACTTCGATGGCATGAAGCACCGCCCCCCTGCTGGGTATTCGCCGGTAGCTGCTGTCGGTGTGCCAGACGCAAATCAGCGTACTGTAGCGGGCACCGGGGGAATCGACCGGCCGGATGCGGTTGTCCTCGCCCACGTTGGTGACGCGGAAGATCTCCGGGACCGCCTGGGAACGGTTTGCCGCCTGGGGAAAGATCTCCAGGGACCCGAAATGGCGGCTGAAGGCGACCTGCTGCTCATCGGTTATCGCCTGCCGCCGGAAGAGCAGCACGCCGTAACGACTCCAGGCGCCCTTGATGGCTTCCACGGTGGACTGGTCGAGAGGCCCGGCCAGATCGACCCCGGTGACTTCAGCCCCGATCAACGGATGCAGCTTCCTGAGACGAATGGGCATTTCCGGGCTCCTGGCTTGCTCGACCCGGCTCAGGCCGTCAGCCCGAAGGAGTACAGCCGGGAGTTCCGCAGATAGAACTTGAGGCGGATAACCTTCCCTTTCAGGCTTCCCAGGGAGGACTGGCGCCAGGTCACCGCGTGGCGGACCGCGTCGCTGTCAAAAACGGCGCAGTCGATCTTGCCGAAACCCGGGTACTGGGTCCCCTCGCCGTCCAGGACGGCCACGGCCACCAGGCCGCCGCGGGCCTGGGCGTTGATTTCGAGCGAGTCCCCCTCGCAGGTAAACGGCCGGGTGACCAGGGTCCCCATGTCTTCGCCGGCGTCCACCGAGGCAAACCCGTCCAGCCTCAGCTTGGCCAGGCAGATGGGACCGCTTCGTCCGGTGGGACCGTGCTCGATGGCGGAAGGAGAATAGTAGAACCATAGCTCATCACCCACCCTGACCGGAGCATTGGCCATGTACACCTCACCCGAGTCGATGCTCCCGGGCGGTCCGTTGGGGATGAAAGGCTTGCGGTCACCGAGGCGCGCCCACCGAATACCGTCCCGGCTGGCGGCAAGCTGGATGTCGATGGTTCCGAAGAAGCGGATATGGGGTTCCTCCGGAGGGGTATGGTAGGCCTCAAGCTGTCCGATATAGAGACCCTCATACTTGAAGACCGGCATTTGGTAGAACTGCAGGCCCGGGGGATCCTGCTCGTCGGGGACCACGACCTCCTGGGGAAGGCTCCAGTGGATGAAGTCCTCGCTGACCGCACGCCCGATCCGACGGGTCGGATCGCCCTCGTGAACAGAGGGGCGGCAATAGGCCACGTACTGGCGGTGGCTCTCGTCCCAACCCAGCAGGGTGTGGGAGTCGCTGGCCCGGGTGATCACCGGGTTGCCCGGATGTTTGGTCCAGTTCAGGCCGTCGGGTGAGAAGGCAACCGAAACACCGTCCCCCTCATTGGAGGTACCATCGGGATCGCGGGACTCGTAGAACAGGGATTTGTACAGACGGGCCGGATCGGGGTCGCGCGGGTCCCGGATGACGTTGCCTCCGGCGGCGTTCACCAGCACCAGGTTGTTGTCCCGGGAGCCTTCGTACTCGACCAGGCCCAGGTTGGGCCGTTCCCAGAAAATACCGTCGTTCGAGGTTGCGTAGGCCATGCTGTAGAGTAGCTGTTCGGGGTCGAACCCCATGAACCCCCACCTGGTCTCATTCCGTTTGCCCATGGGGGTGACACCCATGTTCCCCAATCCCGTATACCACATGCGGAAACGGCCGGTTTCCTCCTCCCGCCAGACCGTGCCATACAGCTCCAATCGGCCTTCCCAGGGATAGAGGGGAAACATGAGGGGATTGCCGGCATACTTGGCGGGCTGGTTCAGGGTGCGGCGCAAGTTCCGGGTCTCCTCCACGATCCATTCATCGATGAAGAGCTGCCGGCTGTTTCCCACTTCGAGCACTGTCGTATTCGTCATAAGGGAGCTCCGATCATCTTCCCGGGAACTGGCGCCATTGTTCCCGTTTCCGTTCAATTAAAGGCCAGGGGAAGGATCCAGGAGGCGAACTTCCCCACCTCGTAGGTGTCCAGGGGCTCCAGCATCCCCCGTTCATCGATCCGATAGCTGGACAGCCGGCCCGACTCGTCGCTGCCGGCAAAAAAGAAGCGTCCATCCGTGGTAATGCCCAGGGTCCGAGGGATCGGCTGGCTGGGGACCCAACCCAGCGGCGAAAGCAATCCGGTGTCTTCATCCACGGCAAGGGCGGCGATGCTGTTGTGACCGCGGTTGGAGACGTAGACGGCCTTCCCCTCGGGGTGGACCCGGACCGAGCCGGTACTGTTCTTGCCCTGGAATCCTCCGCGGGGAAGGGTCGGCAGGGACTGAAGCAGGGCAAGGCTGCCGCTGGAAGGGTCCAGGCGATAGGCGCCCACGCTGGAGGACTGCTCCTCGTTCGCATACACCACCCTCCCGGAAGGATGGAACGCCAGGTGCCGGGGCCCGCGACCCGGCGTGGTTGCAATTCTGGGGATCCGCGACGGGCGCAGACTGCCGCTGGAGGGGTCAAAGTGAAACTGGTGAATGGTGTCTGTGGGAGCCACGTGCGGGACAAAGGCATAGCGGTTGGACGGATCGGTCAAGATGGAGTGAGCGTAGATCTCGGTGACTCGCTGGTCGCAGGCAGGGCCCCGCACGGCGCCGTCATTTCCGATCGGATGAACCGTCACCATTCCGGCAATCAGATAGGAGGCCAACAGAAAGCGCCCGCCGCGGTCGGTGACCACGTAGCAGGCATCGGCTTCCAGTTCCACTTCGCCGATCTGGGTCACATCCCCGCTGGCGGGGTCGATGCGAAAGCTGGCCACCCCACTGTAGGATTCGCTCCGAAGCTGCTGGTAGAGATATCGCTGACCAGGATCGGCGCAGAGCTGGTAGGGACGGGCCGACAACTGGATCTGCCTGTTCAGCCGGAGCTTGCCGGAGGCTGCATCCATCCCGAAGATCAGGAATTTCCGCTCGTCGATCAGGGGAACGTATAGGTAGCTGGGCATGGTTATTCTTATCTTAGCAAGGTCAGACCGACAAGTCTTTCCGGGGGCGGACGTGTGAACAGGAAGCTGGCCAGGTAACCCACCAGCAGGTTCAACACCATGCTCAGCACTGGAATCCACATCCAGCTGATGGGCTCATGGGCCACCGTCACCACTCCACCTTCCTTTTCCAGTAAGTAGAACAGCTCTCCGTTTCTTATCTCCCATCGGCGCCCCTCTTCCCGGACCAACACGGCCGCATCGCTCCTGACCACGATTCCATGGGTCCTGAACCTCCCTGCCAGCCTCCTGGAGATCGCACCCTTGTCCAAACCCTCCGGGATACCTGACTCCACTGCGAACAGAGTCGTCTTGTTGAGGAAGGGCTGAACCATGGGCGGCAAGCCGTTGAACCCAAGCGACAAGGCGATGGCCGCCACCGCACCGCACAGGACACCTGGGGTATTGACCCTCTTGGACAAGATGCCCAACACGAAAAACGCAGCGATGGGAGCCGAAACCAGACTCGTCAGCCGCGTGAAATGTTCCCCGGCGGTGCCTCTCTGCTGGTCGTATTGAGAGAGCGCAAACCCCAGCAAGACCAGTCCAAACCCCAGCGTGAGCAGCTTGGCCACCCTGACGTAATGGTCCTCGGATCGGTTCGGCTCCAGATAGCGCCGGTAGAAGTCATTGTTGGTGACGTTGCTCATGGAGTTCAGGGCCGAGTCGAATGTCGACATGAGGGCCGCCAGCACCCCTCCCATCACCAGGCTGCGCATGATCAGCGGCAGGTTCAGCAGAACAAAGTGGGGAAGCACCATGTCGGGATGGGTGATTTGCCGCTTCAGTTCCGGATGCTGGGAGTAGTAGGCCACGAATCCCCAGGCCACCGGCACCGTGAACAGGACAAAACCGTAGCCGGTGACGGCGTTGGCCAGCAAGGCCTTGAACATGGTGCGCCTGTCCCTGGTGGCGTGCATGCGCTGCACCGTTATCTGATTGGTTCCAAACGCCAGAGCTCGTACTACCGAGCCGGACAGCAATACCCAGAGGGTCCCCTCCACCGCCATGCTCCATTCATGGGAAATGAGCTTGGTGTGGGGATGGCCGGTGCGCTCGGAAATTTGATTCGAGGCCAGGGTCCAGATCTCTATCGGGTCGAAGTAGGTCAGAAGAACGATGGCGATCATGAGGTAGCCGCCCACAAAGACCACGTACTGGACCACATCGGTCCAGATGACGGCCCTCATCCCGCCCAGCACGGTATAGAAGGCGCCCAGCAGCCCGATGACCAGCAGGCACAGCCGCCCGTCGAAACCGCTCACCGATTCAAATCCCTTGGAAGCCGCGACCAGGCCGGTGGAGAGCCAGAAGACGGTATAGATGATGAACAGCATGGCGCCGATCGAGCGGACGGCGGGATGAAACCGTTTCTCCAGGTATTCGTAGATCGACAGCACTCGCAGGCGCGCCCAGATGGGAACCCAGAGGGCAGCGGTCGGAAGAACCATCAGGAACTCGATCAAGCCCCCCGTAATGGAGCTGCGGGTGTCCCGTTCGAAGATCCAACCGGGAAGAGCCAGGTAGCTGATCGGACTCAGGTGGGTTGCAATCAGCGAGATGCCCACCGCCCACCAGGGCAGATTGCCGCCGGCGTGAAAGTACTCCTTGAGGCTCTTCTGCCGGCCTGAGAAGAGGATGCCCATGACCACCATCGAGGCCAGGTAGATCCCGATCACCAGGTAGTCGAAGATGGAGAACTTGTCCATGAGCGGAAGCATACAACACTTCATCCATGGCAAACGAGGTTGGGGAAGCGTAGCCGCATTTCTCACCGGGGGTGAGAACATGGCTCCAGATTTTCACTTTCAGCACGCGCTCGCGACTGACGAGCGTAACCGGTATCGCGTTCGAAAAAGCCTATGCGCGCCTCAGGCAAGCCGGGCCCCCGCCGTGCCAGGCGGATCATTCAGAGGAGAAACAGCCAGCTGTTTGCGTTTTGGAAAGAGACAGGATTAATAGGACCAGAGGCCGCTGCACGGGACGCTGACTGGGAATCGGGGCGTTGGGCACGGCCAAGGCCCGCCACGGGGAAGATCAATCGAGAAGGACTAAGAATTGAACATGGATGCACAGGATGCACAGGATGCACAGGACGAGAGCTTCCTGCACCAGAAGCCAACTCGGGCGATGATCCGGTGCGGATTTGCAGATTCCCGGCAGTAGAAGCCAGCCGTTTCCTGAAGAATCCTGTGAATCCTGTGCATCGATGTTAATGATCTCCTTAAATCACGATGGGGTCGGAAGCCCCCCACTGGCTCCGCCGCGGTCCTTGTTGCTTCTTCGCGGACAAATCCTCTTTGTCCCTTGTGTCCTTCGTTGACCCCCTTGCCGACCTTCGCCCCATCCCTCTTGAGCCTTCTCCAGCGCCTTGGTGGACCTTCGTCGTCCTTCGTGTGTCTTCGTGGATTCCTCTTTTTCTTTTTTCTTTTTCGGTTGTTTCAGACAAGCCAAGCCGCGCCCGGGCTTAGCTGAAACCGGAGATGGGCGCGCCTTTGACCCTCCCTGTCGGGCCGTGATAGGCTTCGCGACGAAAACCGGTCAAGGGGCGCTCCTTGGCCTCCATCCCAACGCAAATGTGGCTTACCGGGAGATTCCACGGCGGTGGCGCCGGTAGCCCGGCCGGCCGCCTCGACCCAACACCCCCATGCCTGAAGAACGTTCTGACCCGTCGACTCGACAACGCCGCAACGGTGAACTCCTGCTCAGCCGGCGGAGATTTCTGGCCGCCGGCACGGGCGGCCTGGTTGCAGCTGCGGGGGCGTTGACCCCCAATATGGCGGCGCTGGCGGCAAAGCGCACCTCGGATTCTGTCCACGGACGCATTACCATCACCGACATCGAGGCTCACGACATCAAGCTGGACTATCTCGACTGGCTCCACTACGAATTGAATCACTTCTACGGTCCCACCCGTCGAACCGTCTACGTGGTGCATACCGACAAGGGTTTCTACGGACTGGGGGAGGGCCGCAGGGAACCCGAGGACGTGCTGCAGAAATACATCGGCACCAGTCCCTTCGACTGGGTCGGAGACGAGACTTCCGTCCCCATGGTCAAGGCCATGTACGATCTGATGGGCAAGGCGGCCGGGGTCCCCGTCTACAAGCTCTTCGGCCAGCGCTACCGCCGCTGGGTGCCCGTCGGCTCCTGGACGGTCTCCACCCACCCCTCGGAGATGGCCGATGCCGTCCGGAACTATGCGGCCATGGGCTACACCTGGATGAAGTACCACCTATCGCCCTTCGAGAACGTATTCGATCAACTCGAGGCCATGGAGCAGGTGGCTCCCCCGGGTTTCAAGCTTCAGTTCGACCTCACCCGCTTCCACCACTACGGGCACAACCCCGACCTGGTGGAGAGGGTGGCGCGCTCGCCGATCGCCGGCTCCTTCGAGGACCCCCTGGATACCACCGACGTCGACGCCTACATCGACCTCCGCAAACGCATCCGCCTACCGATCCTGATCCACGGCAGCAAATTCAACCACAGCTTCGACGTGCTGCGCCGCGCCGCCGACGGCTACATCATCGGGCACCACAAGCTGGGGATGATCCTGCAACGGGCCGGACTGTTCGCGGCAGCCGGCGTACCCTTCATGATCCAATGGGTCGGCGGCCACATCACCCGGGCCATGACCACCCATATGCAGGCCGCCTTCAAGACCGCCAGCCTGCACTTCCACTGCGACGCCGAAACCTGGAAATCGGACGTGGTCAAGGAGCGGCTGGAGCCTATCAACGGATTCCTGCGAGTGCCGGAGCGGCCCGGGCTGGGGGTCACCCTCGATCGTGAAGAACTGGAGCGCCTCAAGCACAACAACCCGCCGGAGCAGCCCCCCTATATCCTCAAGACCCGTTTCCGCAACGGCACCACCATGTACAACATCATGAGCCCCGAGAAGTCCCACTTCATGGTTCTGCCTAATCGTTGGCGCCTGATGCCCATGAGCTTCGATTGGCCCGTCTCCAGCCAGTATTGGGACGACGACGGATCCGAGGAGTACCGAGCCATGTTCCGGCGGCTGCAGACCGAAGAAATGGTGTTCCGAAAGGAATGATCGCTACCGGCAATCCGCCCAGACGCCTGGAGATTACCCGCCGGGACGGGGGGTGCATGACCTGCTACCACTGGCCGGGTCCAGGTCCTTCATTGCTGCTCATCCCGGTACTGGAGCTGTGGGGTGACCGCAACCGGCCCCGCCCCAGCCGCCGGCAGATGAGAATTCCGGAGCGGCCCAACATCCAGTTGCAATGGATGGCCGGAGCCTCCCATTCGCTTCCGCTGGAGAGACCGCAAGAGGTTGCCGAAGCGATCAACCGATTCGTCTTTTCCCTGGACGGTTCCTAACCCACATTTTTCAAGGAGCGCCGGATTTCGTCCATGAACGACTTGCCACAGCCTACAACCCGCAGAAGCTTCCTGCACACCGCATCGATGGCCGGGGCCGGCCTGTGGGCAGGCCAGGCAGCCTGCCGGACCGATTCCGATCCCGGGACGGAACCCGACGGCGCCCCGCCATCCAGCCGATTCGACTGCGTGGTCGTGGGAGGATCCCCCGGAGGAATTGCCGCGGCCGTGACCGCCGCGCGCATGGGACGCTCGGTGGCTCTGGTGGAGGAAAACGCCCACCTGGGCGGCATGTCCGCCAGCGGCCTGGGCAAGAGCGACATCGAGAACCGTGCGGCCATACGGGGGTTTTTCGCCGAATTCGTTGAGCGTATCCACCGGCACTACCTGGATAAGTACGGTCCCGACTCGGAAAACGTCCGCTTGTGCCGGAAGGGCTACTATTACGAGCCCTCGGTGGCTGAAGCCACCTTCGACAGGATGGTGGAAGAGCAGTCCTCCATCAGCCTGCTGAAGTCCCACCGCTTCCAGTCCACCATCACTCGAGAGGGAACCGCATGCGGGGTGGCGGTCCAGGACCGTCGAACCGGCGTTCAAAAACGACTGTCGGCCCGGCTGGTGATCGACGCCACCTACGAAGGAGACGCCTATGCCTCCGCCGGGGCCCGCTATCGGTTGGGCCGGGAATCCCGGGATGAGTTCGGGGAACCCCACGCCGGGGTGATCTATTTCGACTACCGCAAGCGGGTGTTTTTGCCGGGGTCCACCGGTGAGGGAGACCGGCGCCTGCCGGCCTACACCTACCGCCTCTGCCTGACCACTGACCCCGACAACGCACACCCCTTGAGCGAACCGCCCCTCGACTACGACCGTTCCCCTTACCTGGGCTACTTCGAAGACCTCAAGGAGGGGCGCCTGGCCGGACCCAAGCGCTTCAAGCTGGGCCGAGGCTACTTTCCGGACCATTTCAACACGCTGGTACGCGCCCTGTCCGTGTCGGAGATTCCCAACCTCAAAACGGATGTGAACATGAATCCCCGGCCTCTGGGATTTCCCTTCGCCGAGGAGAACCAGGGCTATGTGGAGGGGAACCGGGAGGTCCGGCGGGAGATCCGGACCAGGATCCGCAACCTGACGCTGGGCCTGCTGTGGTTCCTGCAGCAGGATACGGAGGCGCCTCCGGCCCATCGCCGCATAGCCCAGCAGTATCACCTGCCCCTGGACGAGTTCACCGACAACGGGCACTTTCCCTTTCAGCTCTACGTCCGCGAGGCGCGCCGCCTGGTCGGCCTGTACACGTTGACGGAACTGGATGTCAGCCGGAACCAGGCCAGGCCGGAGGCCGGCCGCTTCGAGGATGCGGTGGCCGTGGGCGAGTTTCCCGTCGACAGCTTTCCGGTGCGCAAGCGCCAGCCCGGTGACACGACCGTACTGGAGGGATATTTATACATGCTGGAAAACACCCGGCCCTATCAGATCCCCTATCGCATCATGATTCCGGAGCAGGTCGACGGACTGATCGTCCCGGTGGCTGCCTCCACCAGCCACGTGGCTTACTCCTCGATCCGCACGGAACCGACCTGGATGGCGCTGGGTCAGGCCGCCGGCGTTGCCGCCCACCTGGCCCTGGAGCACCGTCTCCAGCCGCGCCAGGTGCCGGTCGGCCGGCTCCAGGAAATCTTGCGCCGCCAGGGACAGGTGCTGGATCTGGAATACTCCTGAACCGGACCGGCGTCCAGCGAATCGTCACCAACCCACGGGTGGTTCCGATGCCCCGCGGCTATTTTCGTTACCAATCGTTGGAGGAGTTGGACCAGGCGGCCCGTCAGCTCGGGCTGGACCTGCGCCTGGAACCCGACACCCGGCGCGTCAGCAGCCTGCTGGGACGGCCGGTCCCAATCGGCCACTACCGCGCCGGCAACTCCCTGGCCATCCATCCCATGGAGGGGTGCGACGGCACCCCCCTCGGCGAGCCGGGTGACCTCACCTACCGGCGATACGATCGATTTGCCCGAGGCGGAGCCAAGCTGATCTGGTTCGAGGCTACTGCCGTGGTCCCGGAAGGCAGGGCCAATCCCAGGCAGTTGCTGCTCAACCAGGCCAACGCCAAGTCCGTGCAGTCGCTGTTGGATCGAACCCTGGCGGCTCACCGGGAGGTCCATGGATCGGTGGACGACCTGGTAGTGGTCTTGCAACTGACCCATTCAGGCCGCTACAGCCATCCTCGGCCCCTACTCTGCCACCACCACCCCATCCTGGACCGGCTGACCTACCTGGACGGTTCCAGGCGAGTGCCTCTGCCCGCGGATTACCCACTGATGGACGATGCCTCCATCGAACGGCTGGAAGACGCCTACGCCCGGGCCGCGGGCCTGGCCGCCGCCATCGGGTTTCACGGGATCGACATCAAGCTGACCCACGGCTACTTCGGCAATGAACTGCTGGGGGCCAAGACCAGGAAGGGCCGCTACGGAGGAGGTCTGCACAACCGGACTCGTTTTCTCAGAAACGCGATCGAAAAAATCAAGGCCGCCACCCACAAACAGTTCCTGCTGGCTTCCCGGATCGGAGTCTTCGACGGGCTCCCCTACCGAGCCGGAACAGACAACGGACGGGCTGAGCCCTGGCCCTGTTCCCTGCCCTACCGCCACGGGTTCGGTGTCCACGAACAGAGACCTCAGGAACCCGATCTCACCGAACCCAAGCGGGTGATCGCCCTTCTGAAGCAATCGGGGGTGGGCCTGGTCAACGTTTCCATGGGAAATCCCTACACCAACCCCCACATCGGGCGCCCCTTCGAAAAGCCCGACGAGGGCAACTACCAGACCCCGGAGCATCCCCTTATCGGGGTGGACCGGCACTTCAGGCTGTGCGGGGAAATTCAGCAGGCCTTCCCCGACCTGCCCATCGTGGGCACCGGCTACAGTTGGCTGCAGCACTGGCAGCACCACGCCGGGGCGGCCAACCTCCGGGACGGCTTGGCCACGATCATGGGCATCGGACGGGGAGCCCTGGCCTATCCCGATCTGCCCACCGACATCCTGACACGAGGGACCCTGAATCCGGCCACCACCTGCAAGACCCTGACCTTCTGCACCTATCTCATGCGCCAGAAAACCCATCCCTGGGGCCAATACCCCACCGGCTGCCCCCCTTTCGACAAGGAGGTCTATGGGCCCGTCATCAAGGAAGCCCGATCCCGAAAGCGGCGAGGTTAGTTCTGGACCTACTCCTTCTCCAAAACCCAGCGCACGGCTCCCATGTGGTAGCGCTGGTGCTGGGGAACCCGGTTGCTGTAGTAGGCGGTCAGCAGGGTTCCGTCCTCCATCTGGACGGTCGAGGGATATCCGCCATCGGTGGTTTCTTCAAGGTTGACGATCCGGGTGGGACGATCCCAGGTCCGGCCTTCGTCCTCACTGGTGCGGTAGCCGATGCCGTGGTGCCCTTTCTCCCGAATCCCGTAGGTCAGCAGGATGCGCCCATCGGCCATCTCCAGCAGGTGGGCCGGATGGTGCCCGGGAAGCGTCAGGAGCCCCGACCTTACCCAGCGTTTCCCCTCGTCTTCCGAGACATAGAGCGCCAAGTGGCCGTCGGCGTGACTCCGGGAGGCAGCCAGCCAGCGATCAGGGCCCAGCCGCAACAGGGCCGTCTCGTTGTAGTCATGGGGCGCTATCTTGACGGCTTCGCCCCAACTCCGTCCGTCGTCCCGACTGAACAAGACGAAGGCGTTGGCTGCCCCTGGAATCTCATGGTAGAAGCTGGCCGCCAGCAGTTTTCCTTCTCCCTGAACGATGTCTCCAAAAGGAATCAGAAAATCCACCCCCTCCGGCAACTGCACCGCGGAGGATCGACTCCAGCTCCCGCCGCCGTCCGATGACCGCGCCACCAGCGTGGGCAGGATCTTTTCCCGGAAATCCCGGCCGCCCCATCCCGAGGCCAGCACCACCAGGGATCCGTCATGGGCCAGTCCGGCGGCCACGTTCATCCGGTTGCTTTCCCCCTCGTGAACGGCCGGGTTGCCCTGTTTTTCCCAGAGGCGGCCGTCCCGGCTGGACCAGCACTCCACATCGCCGACGTCCAACCCGTGATAGGGCCGGTTGAAGATGGTCGCCACCACGCTCCCGTCCGGCATCAGGGTCAGGTTGGGCCAGGCACAGACGTTGTCGATGGCCACGAATCGTTCAGTTCCCTGGTGGAAGACGCCAAGCAACTGCCAGAGGAGGCCGCAGGCCAATCCAATGCCGACGCGACGCGGCCACGCCGCTCCGGATCGGATCGCGAGCGGCCTGGTCCAACCAGGCCTCGACGCCCGGGACCTTGTTTCTGCCGACATGATTTTGGTCGTATGGATCCGACTTGGCGGTTTGGGACGCGGTCGTGAGATGGGAAACATGGTGACGTTGACCTCCGTCGTTCGATGGGTTATTACCTGCTCCTGAACCCCTCCCGTGACTACTCTTCACTCTTCACTCTTCACTCTTCACTCGACACTTGCCTTCGGTTGTACCTTGGAGGCCGCGCCACCCTGCAGCCGGCTGAGAAGTCCGGAATAGCGGCGCTCCTGCTTGTCATTCCTGACCGCCATGTGCAGTGCCCGGGCTTGCCCAATGACCACCACCAGCTTCTTTCCACGAGTGATCCCAGTGTAGATCAGATTGCGTTGAAGCAGCAGATATTGCTGCATAGCCAGGGGAATGACCACCACCGGGAATTCCGAGCCCTGGCTCTTGTGGATGGAGATGGCAAACCCTGGAGAAAGCTGGTCCAGTTCGTTGAAGTCGTAAGTCACCTTCTGACTCTCGAATCGGATGGCCACACCCTTGTCCAGCGGGTCGACCATTTCTATGCGGCCCATGTCTCCGTTGAAGACATTCTTGTCGTAGTTGTTCTCCATCTGAATGACCTTGTCCCCGACACGGAATATCCATCCGAACTTCTCGATCTCCGCCCGTCCCGGACGAGCGGGGTTGAGTAGATCTTGCAGCCCCCGGTTCACCTCCCGGGCACCCAGCGACCCGCGATGCATGGGACAGAGCACCTGGATGTCCCGGATGGCGTCGACACCCAGTCGTCCGGGGATCCTTTCCTGGATCAACCTCGACATCAGCCCTGTGATCTGCTCCGGATCCTCCCTCTCCAGAAAGTAAAAGTCCGAGTCGGGAGCATTGCCCGAGACCGGAGACGGCGCCTTGCCGTGATTGACCTCGTGAGCGGTAGTGATGATCCGGCTGTCTCTCGACTGACGAAAGACTTCTTTCAACCGAACCACCGGCACCACCCCGCTGGCGATCGCGTGGTGCAGAACCATCCCCGGCCCCACCGAGGGAAGCTGGTCCACATCTCCAACCAGAATCAGCGAGCCGCCGGGGGGATGGGCAGCCAGCAGATGGCTCATGAGCGGGACGTCCAGCATGGAACATTCGTCGACCACCAACAGATCGCATTGCAGGGGATTTCGCCGGTTCCTGGCGAATCGACCCGTGGCCGGATTGACCTCGAGCATACGGTGGATGGTCTTGGCCTCCATTCCAGTAGCCTGGGAAAGCCGCTTGGCGGCCCGGCCCGTGGGAGCGCACAACAGGCATTTCACTTTCTTGGCTCTGAGAATCATCAGGATCGAGTTCATCAGGGTGGTCTTGCCCACTCCAGGTCCACCCGTAATCACCAGAACCCGGTGCCTCAAGGCCTGGACCAGAGCCTCTCTCTGACTTTCCGCCAGGATCTTGCCCGAGCGCTGCTGGCACCAGGCAATGGCCTTTTCCAGGTCGATCGGAGGATAGTTGGCGGAAGTCCGGGCCAACCGGCTGATCCTGCCGGCAATGACTTTTTCGGCGCTCGCCAGGTGCGGCAAAAAGACCAGGGCTTCCCCCTCCAGGCTTTCCTGCAGCAGTTGTCCTTGAGCAATCATCCAGGCCAGGGCTTCTTCCACGATTGATTCAGCGATTTCAAGGATCTTTACGGCCTCCTGGTGAAGCTGGGAGGCAGGAAGCGCACAGTGGCCGTTCTGGGTCGCTTCCAGCAGAACGTGGTTGAGACCGGCCCGCGCCCGTAGGGCCGAGTCCCGCGAGATTCCGACATTGGCGGCAATCTGGTCGGCCGTCTTGAACCCCACACCCGGGATGTCCTGGCTCAACCTGTAGGGATTCTCCCGGACCTGGGCCACGGCATTCGACCCATAGGTTCTGTAGATTCGGGTCGCCCTTCGGGTTCCGACCCCGTGAGAGTGAAGGAAGAGCATGATTTCCCGGATGGCCTTCTGATCCGACCAGGCCTGAGTGATGCGCCTCCTGCGACCCGGACCGATCCCTTCGACGGCTTCCAGGCAAGCAGGGTGCTCCTCGATGATTTCAAAGATCTCCTTCCCGAATTTCTGTACCAGCTTTCGGGCGTATACCCGTCCGATGCCTTTGACCATACCGCTAGCCAGGTACTTTTCGATGCCTTCAGCCGTGGTGGGCGGGATACACCGGAGCTGGTCGGCCTTGAACTGGCGCCCGTGGTTCTTGTCGATGACCCAGGCGCCTTCGGCGTTGAGCCACTCTCCGGAGTTGACGGTCGGGGCCGACCCCACCACGGTCACCAGGTCCCGTTGCCCCCTGACCTTGACCTGAAGCACGCAGAAACCGTTCTCCTCGCTGAAGAAGGTCACCCGCTCAATGGCGCCTTCGAGTCGGTCAGAAACCGACGGGGGCGAAGCTCCCGGCTCCGATCGTCCCTTTTTCCCAGATGGAGATAATGGCATGTCTTCTCGAGCCCCCTTTCGCGCAGCCACCCGGCTGCAAGAGTTGATTAAGGACACGAAGGGAAAAAGTCATCCACGAAGGGTCACGAAGGATGGCGGAGAGACAGGAAGAAAAACTCAAGGGAAAATGAGTTTGTTGGCCGCCGAGCGCCGGCAGGTGCTGCGCTCTTGCTCAAACGCTGAGGTCAAGAAGCCGGCGGCCGGTCATGGAACGGGTCCCGCCGGTCGAGTTCGGGGAACAAGGAAAAGTCGCGGTCCCGGGTAAGCAGGAATTCAACGCCGTGGGCGATACAGATCGCCGCAATCCGAGCGTCGTGCACGATGGCTCCCCGTACTCGCGGACGCTGAACCAAGGCGCCCAGGATCTCCAAGAAATCATCCGTCTCACCGAGAAGGCGATTGCCTGGCGATGCCGCCCAGGCTTCGAGTTGCTGCCAGGCATGTTGCGGTGGAGTGGCTGCTTCCCTCCAGATTCGGTGATTTGTCACCACGCTTAGAAACTCGTAGCAGCATGGCCAGGGAATCGCCCAAACCCTGTCTCCTTCAGCCAACGCCCGCAAAACCTCACGGGCTGCCTCGTGCAATCTTGACTCCCTGCGGTGGGCGTAGACAAGCAAGTTCGTATCGACTGCAATCAATGTCTCTCCGGCTCACCGTAGATCATTCCACGCAGATCCTGCCACGAAAAAGCCTCCAGCGGGTCGGCAGCCTCTGGATCTCCGGTGCTCAGATCCGGCAACCGGTACCGGTTCCGTGACTCAGGCAGGGAGAGCAGTTGCCGGAGGCCCTCCTCCACCACGGAACGCAACGAACACCCTTTTTTCCTGGCGCGCTGTTTGGCGCGTGCCAGCAACTCGTCATGGATATCAATCGTCGTCTTCATGAGAGCCATACTAGCAATATTAAATAGTATGGGCAACCCATATTCAAAATCGCCGGCCAAGTCACCTTTCCTGTCAAGAACCGGCAAACTCTGACAAGTGTCGCCCCCGCTCTGTCGTGCGGATCATAAGAGAGTGAAACTATCAGAAATCGACCAATCCCTTCGCGACCTTGGTATCCCGTTACGGTTCACCTCAACGCCTTAGTGGCCCTTCGTCGTTCTTCGTGCCCCTTCGTGGAAAAGTCTTTTTCTTTGTCTTTTGTCGGTTGTTTCAGGCAAGCCCGGCCCCCGCCGTGCCAGGCGGATCATTCAGAGGAGAAACAGCCAGCTGTTTGCGTTTTGGAAAGAAATAGGACCAGAGGCCGCTGCACGGGACGCTGACTGGGAATCGGGGCGTTGGGCACGGCCAAGGCTCGCCACGGGGAAGATCAATCGAGAAGGACTAAGAATTGAACATGGATGCACAGGATGCACAGGACGAGAGCTTCCTGCACCAGAAGCCAACTCGGGCGATGATCCGGTGCGGATTTGCGGATGTCCAGGACTGCAAGCCAGCCGTCTTCAGAAAAAATCCTGTGCATCCTGTGCATCCATGTGAATAAACCAACTACCCATGCTTGACCTTGAGCCGGTCTCCAGCCACCCGGCGCCCGGGTTGTTTCAGACAAGTCCCGCCCCCGCCCTGGTGTGCGGATCATACATAGAGTGAAACAATCAGAAATCGATCAACCCTTCGCGAACTTGGTACCCCGTCGCGGCCAACCTCAGCGCCTTAGTGTCCCTTCGTCGTTCTTCGTGCCCCTTCGTGGATAAGTCTTTTTTCTTTTGTCTTTTTCGGTTGTTTCAGACAAGGATTTCGCGAACGACCCTGGGTTCGAAGTTGAAGGTGATCTTTTCCCTGAGCCCGCTGCGTTCGAAGAAGAGTTCTTCGTGGTGCAGGCCCAGCAGGTGCAGAATGGTGGCGTGCAGATCCTCGATGCTCACCGGGTTCTCCACCGCCCGATAGCCGAATTCGTCGGTGGCCCCGTAGACCGTTCCTCCCTTGACTCCCCCACCGGCCATCCAGAGGCTGAAGCCCCGGGGATTGTGGTCCCGGCCGGCCACACCCTGTTTGGGCATGATCTGGGCGATAGGATGGCGCCCGAACTCGCCGGCCCAGATCACCAGGGTGCTGTCCAGCAGTCCCCGCTCTTTCAAGTCCGCCAGCAAAGCGGCCACCGGCTGATCGGTTCGGTCGCAACAGGACCTCAGGTCGGCCTCCAGGTGGGAATGGGAGTCCCAGATCTGGCTGTTCACGCATACCTGCACGTAGCGGACGCCGCGCTCCACCAGGCGCCGGGCCATGATGCAACGGCGGCCGTAGTTGTCGGGACCGGGGTTCACATGGGTCTTTCCCACCACCGCCGGCTTTCTGCCGACGCCATACATCTCCAGGGTTGTGGGGCTTTCCCGGGACAAGTCCAGCGCATCGGTAGCTTCCAGCTGCAGGCGTGCGGCCAACTCATAGCTGGCGATGCGGGCATCCAACTCGGGTAGCCCCGGACGGTCCCTCCGGTGGATCCGGTCGAGCTGCTGGCGGAGATGGGTCCCCATCCTCACCAGCGCGGTCGGCTCCTCGACCTCGGGGCGCAGATTCAGCAAGGGTTCTCCCACCGAGCGCAAGCGCGTCCCCTGGTAGATGGGAGGCAGAAACCCCGACTGCCAGTTGGCGATGCCGTTGATTGGCAGGCCCTGGGGATCATCCAGCACCACGAAGGCCGGCAGGTTCCGGTTCTCGGTTCCCAGTCCGTACACCACCCAGGCCCCCAGGGTCGGCAGGCCCGGCAGCATGCGCCCCCCCTGAAACTTGTAGAGCGCCGCCGGATGGGCCGGACTGGTGGTGTGCATGGACCGGATGACGGCGATGTCGTCCACCCGCCGGGCGATATGGGGCATGGCCTCGGACACCCAGGTGCCGGACTGGCCGTGCTGGGCAAACTTGAAGGGACTACGCAACAACCCGCCGGCCTGCTGAGGCGACGGCACATCCACGGCCACCTGGTCGAAATAGGGCTCTCCGTGGTGCTTGTCCAGCATCGGTTTGGGGTCCAACAGATCCATGGGACTGGGGCCGCCATTCATGAACAGCAGAATGACCGACTTGGCCTTGGTCTCGAAATGGGGCTTCCTGGGAGCGACATCGTAGATTCGGCCGCGGCCGGGAGCCGGTGACTCGGACCTGCCCGCCAGGCTGGACATGCCAAAGAGGTCCCGCGTTAGCAGGTGGGTAAGGGCTACCCCGTAGATGCCGTCGGAGACTCGCCCGAAGAAATGGCGGCGGGTCATGGACCGAGTTGATCGGTGGCGTGCTTGTTTCACGGTTGCGCGGGTTCAGTCGATATAGACAAAGGCTGCCGAATTATAGAGCGTGTGGGCCAACTTGGCCAACACCCGCTGCCGCTCCCGGCTCCGGTTCCCCAATTCCTTCCAGGCGCTCCGAACTGACCGCAGGCTCAACCGCCGCTCTTCAGCAGTGGGCGGCCGGCTGAACACCTTCCAGTAAAGGTGTTCCACCTGGGCTTCCAGGCTGTCGCCCGCTTCCGTTTCCACCCGCTGCGCCAGGGTGGAGGCCAGCCGGCGGATGGTGGCGTCGTTGAGCAGGTGAAGAGCCTGCGGGGCCACGGTGGACTGGGCCCTTTCGGTGCAATTCGGATTCATGGTGGGATAGTCGAACAGGTCCAGGGTCGTGGGGCTGTTCATGCGCAGTTGCCGAATATAGATGCTCCGCCGCCATCCCCGTTCCCCCTCGTAGGCAGTGGAAAGCCCATCGGCTCTCACGAAAACCGGAGCGGGGGGACCGTAGGGAGTCTCATCCAGGCGACCGCTGATCCAGAGCAGGCTGTCGCGGAGGGCTTCTCCGTCCAATCTCTTCAGCGGCCACCGGGACAGGAGCCGGTTTTCGGGGTCCAACCGTTCCTGCTCGGGACCGACCCTGGAGGACTGGCGGTAGGTTCTGGAGGTCATCATCAACCGGTGAAGGGCCTTCATGCTCCAGCCTCGATTCATGAACTCCACCGCCATCCAGTCCAGCAGCTCCGGATGGGTGGGACGGGCGCCTGACCGGCCGAAATTCCCCAGGGTCTCGACGATTCCCCGGCCAAAGTGGTAGCGCCAGATCCGATTGACCATCACGCGGGAAGTCAAGGGATGGTTCCGATTCACCAGCCACTTGGCCAGGGCCAGCCGCCGTCCGGTCTTTTTGGATCCCGGCCAGGGGGGCTCTACCTGAAAAGGGGTTCTGCCGTCGGTCAGCACCGAGGGCACCCCCGGCCCTACCAGCCGGCCTGGGCTTAAGAAGTCTCCCCGCTGGAGCAGATAGGTGGGCGAGGGAGCCCCACGGTCCCAGAGCGCCCGAATGCGTGGTTCCGGCTCCTGCCTGTATTGCAGCCAGGCGATCTTCCGCTCCAGACTCTGTGCCTCCCGGCGGTAGACGGCATCCCGTTCCTTCAACTCGTTGGAAGTGACGGTCAACAGTTGCTCATACTCCTTGGCCAGTGATTTCTGCCTGCTGTCCCGACCCTCCTCCGGAGTCTTCAGCAACTGCCTCAGGTCCTGGGCCAAGACGGGGGCAAGCTGATCCAACCGCTCTGCCAGAACGCTGTCACTCAAGTCCTTGCCCTTTTCCTCCAACGCCTGCTGCAGTTCCTTGACCTGCTCTTCCAGGACCTCGTTGCCGGCTTTGCGCTCCTTCTCCTGCTCCAGCAGGCGCATGGGATTGGTCATTGGAGGCACGTAGGGCAGGACCCGCTGCTCGAATTTCACCACCTCGCTGATGGGAGTTCCCGCCAACCAGTCGAACTCGTCCAGAGCCCCCTTCAGGAGATCGGCCAGCCGGAAGTAGTCACGCTGGGGAATGGGATCGAACTTGTGGCTGTGGCAGCGCGCGCATTGGAGCGTCATTCCCAGTATGCCGGTCCCCAGGATCTCGATCTCATCGGCGATAACGTCGAACCGGTCCTCCACGAAGCTGAGCTCGAAGCCGGTGCTGTCGGGCCCCATGCGCAGGAAGCCGGTGGCGATCAGGTTGTCGACCATCTCCCGGGTAATCACCGGAGATGTCTCGTAGTCGACCAACTCGTCTCCGGCGATCTGCTCCATGAGAAAACGGTCATAGGGTTTATCGGCGTTGAGGGATCGGATGACATAGTCCCGATACCGCCAGGCATACTTCCTGGCCGGTCCGTTGGCATTGACCTTTCCGCCCTCGTGGTCGGAATATCCGGCCACGTCCAGCCAGTACCGTCCCCAGCGCTCCCCATAGCGGGGAGACTCCAACAAGCGGTCGATGAGCCTTTCGTAGGCCCGCGGATGCCGATCCTCCAGGAATCGCCGGACCTCGGCCGGTTCCGGAGGGAGCCCGGTCAGGTCGAAAGTGGCTCGCCGGATCAGGGTCAGCCGATCGCCTTCAGCTGACAGCGACAATCCCCGGGCTTCCAGAGCTCGCAATACAAAGGCGTCTATGGGATTGTTTACCTGATCCCCATGCTTCACCGGAGGGGGCTTGACCTGCCTGGGTGGCTGGAAGGCCCAGAACTGGCGGTCCTGGTCGCTCACCAGAGGATCGGGCCCGGTGCCGGCAACGTCGGGTTTGATGTCCTCTTCCGGAGCGCCCTGCTGAATCCACTGCCGCAGCCTCTCCAGGTCGGAATCCGACACGGGTGTTACCCCGACTTCGAAGAGCCGCTTCTTGGGCGGCATCTTCCCAGAACGGATCATCTCCACCATCAGGCTCTGGCCCGGCTTTCCGGGAGTCAGCGCCGGCCCCGATTTCCCGCCCCGGATCATGGAGGCCCGACTCCTGAGATCGAGGTCATTGCCCTGACGGCGCAGCCCGTGACAAGTAGTGCAGTGGCGCAGCAGGATCGGGATCACGTCGTGCTGGTTGAGTGCCTGGGTTGCGGCGTCCTCTTCCGGCCCGCTCGCCAGGCCGGTTTCGATCCAGTCCTTGATGGTTGCCCTTTGCGCCTCCGCAAGCCCTCCCTCCAGATCGGGTGGCATCGAACCGCTTTCGACCAACCGGTAGAGCTTGCTCTCCGCCGGCCGTCCAGGCACGACCACCGGACCCGATTCGCTTCCTTTCAGCAGGCTGGAGAGGTGGCTGAGATCCAGCTCCTTCATCATCAACTCCTCCCCGTGGCAGCGCAGGCAGTGTTCCTCGAAGACGGGGAGAATCTTCTCCTGGAAGGACTTCTCCCGGGCCGACAGTTCCCCGCTGCCGGTCTGGGCGAAAGCGGCTCCGGGCAAAGAGGTCCAGAAGAAAAGACCCAGGCTCAGGAACAGGCCCGCGGCCCTTGTCGGACGGTTTCTTGTTGCCTGGGGAGAAAAAAGATTCATGGGAGCCTTCAGCGGGGCGAGCCCTGGCTTGTTTGGAACAAACGAAAAAAGACAAAAGAAAAAGAGTTATCCACGAAGGGCCACTAAGGCGTTGAGGTTAACCGCGACGGGATACCAAGGTCACGAAAGGATTATCGATTGAGCCTTTTGCAAAATTCGGAATCGGGCATGACATTGGGCTGGCAACAGTGATGTTCCGGCGGTGACTACCCAGCTGCAAAGACCCTTTTGAAGGAAAAAGCCCGAATCTGATGGCCGGATGGCCAGCGGTCGCCGGACGCAGGCACAGCTTACCCTCTCCCGGCCTTGAGGCGGGCGAACCTGCTGTGCGGTTGGGGGTGGCAACCCGGTCTTCAGAGCGTCAGGCGCATCAACTGATCCACCGTCAGGGCCAGAATGCCGAACATCAGGTGGCACCTCACCTTGTCGGGGCCGCGAACCCTCACCTGCCTCCCGCCAAACTCCTCCTTGAGCCGTCCGTTGACCCGCTCCACCGTCGAGCGTTCCCGGTAGCGCCGCGCCTCGGGAGTCACTTGGCCGATACAGCGCCGGGCCAGTGCCTCCCGCTTCCGCTCGGCTTTCAAGGTAGCTCTTCGGCGGGGGTTGACGTCAATAATCGGCACATGCCCCAGCTTCTCACTGAAGGCCCGGATCTCCGGCGCATCGTAGGCGCTGTCCATCAAGTCGTAGAGACTCTCGACCCGCCTTGCCGTCAGCGTCGCCAGCGGAATGGCTGCCTGAGAGTCATGCACCGAGGCCGAGGTCAGCAGACAACTGACCGGAATCCCGCCGTCAATGGCGTCGAGGTGTAGCTTGTAGCCGGTCCAGCTCTCCTGATGCCCCTTGGCGTTGCGCTTGACGCCGATGTCGCAGGCCTTGGGCAACTCCTTCAACATTTCCTCCAGCGTCATCGACCCCTGCCGCTCCAGCCGGCTCAACCGCTTGGGCCGTCGCTCGCCCTTCGGCGGCCGGCCCCGCCGGCGTTTCCGCTTGGCCTCCGGCGCAGCCTTGGCCGCTGGCTTTTCCCGTCCCGCAATCGCCGTCGAGTCCCTCGACACATGCCCCGCCAAGTGGCCCTTCAGCGTCTCCTCCAGCAATGCCTCGTGCAAACGCCCCGGCAGGTCGCTCTCAGCGAATTCCGCAAAGGCCCGCGAGAAGGTCGACTCGCTCGGTACCTCCCACGCCCTCTCCCAGCCGCACAGCCGCCGCAGCCTCCCCTCACTCCTCAGCCGCTCCACCAATCCCCGCGTGGTCGCCACCTCCAGCATCGACTTCGCCAGATAGGCTCGCGCCAGCACTGCCCGATCCTCCAGCGGCCGGCCACGCCAGCCCCGACTGTAAGGCAGCAACTCCTCCACCCGCACCAACTCCAATACCTGCACCAGCCGCTGGTAACGCTCTCCCAGAGGCCCCAAAACTTCCTCCAGCAGGGGAAACAGCTCTCGTTGAAACCGGAACCAGTGTCGTGATAGGGTTTCCCTAAGGGGCAAGTTCCACCTCCGTTCATCATGTGGTTCAGACACCTTCATGATACAACAGACAGTGGTCTTGCCCCTCCTTCCACCTGCCCTCCTTGATCTTTCCCCACGTGAAAATTCCCGCTATCTGCGAATTTTGCAAAAGGCTCGATTTCCAATTGTTTCACTCTATGTATGATCCGCCCGGCAGGGCGGGGGCCTCGCTTACCTGTAACAACGCCTGGGTTCGAATGAAGGGGAACCGATTGAGGGGTATTCTACAACGGGCACAGAGTTACACCCTACAATTCCCAGCGTCTGGTCTCGGTGCCGAGCATGAGTCAACCGCTGATTTAACTGCATAATTAACATGGATGGACAGGATATACAGGATTTCTAATTGATGGGTCTGCACAGAATGCTCCGGGACTAAAGTTCTCTCCCCCCTCGAGTGCGACCGTTACCATTTCTTCAACAAGGATTCCAAAACCCGTTCCCATGGCCATGGATCACCTCGAACGAGCACCCGATCATCGAGCGAGTCCGCTTCCTGCGCAACAGCTTCTCATTCTGTTTATCCTGTCCATCCTGTATATCCATGTTCAATAAGTAGAAAACCAGTTCAACGGGACATTGTCCTTTTCCCGAAAGGCCATGGACCTCCGTTGTTTCACCCTCGAATGATCCGCCCCGTCGTGGGGGGGCGAGCCATAACTCAATTGTAAAGAACTCCATCCGCCTCCGCCAGAAAACCAGGCCAACCTCCTGTTCGCCCTGGTCCTGGTGGCGATGTACTGGAGCACGTAGAAAGGGTTGCGCGGCAGCGCTACTCGGCCGCGTCTTCGCCGCGGGCGTGCGCCCGCTCGCGGGCGCTCGGGTTGACGGATGGACGGAATGGAACCTCGCACACCCGCGCGGGGTCCGACCGTCCCGGTTCACTGGCGTAGTCGTCGGGCAGCCGGACCCGCAGCTCGGTCCCGACCGCGGACTTGCCGAGCGGCACGTAGCCGAGGGCGATGTTGCAGCCGATCTCGGGGGCGTGCCAGGGCGAAGTCAGGTACCCGATCGGGTCGCCGCCGGCGGCGTCCGAGACCAGCCAGAAGTCCGGCGCATAGTCGTCGATCGGCTTGCCGCCCAGCCTCATGCCCACCATGACCATCTTGAACGGCGGTCTGCCGGCCTCGATCTCGGCCCGCATCCGTTCGAGGGCCGCCCGCCCGATGTAGTCGCCCCTTTTCTTGCGCGGCACCTGATAGGCCAGGTTGCACTGGAACGGCACCGTCTCATGGTCCATGTCCTGGCCCCAGGACAGGATGCCGGCCTGGATGCGGCGCTGATGGCCGGGGGCGATGACCATCAGTTGGTGGGGTTCCCCCGCCTCGAGCACCGCGCTCCACAGCCTTTCGGCGTGCAGGGTCGCATCCCGCAGATAGATTTCGTAGCCCTTCTCGCCCGAGAAGCCGGACTGGGAGACGACGACCGAACAGCCCCCGATCTCCGCTTCCAGGAGGCCGTAATAGGGGATATCCCGGACCGCGCCGCCGACCAGATCGGCCATCAGGGCGAGCGACTTCGGCCCCTGTATCTGCACCGGGCAAACATCGATCTCGTCGATCTCCACGTCCATGCGCAAACCAACGTTGACGCCCTTCAACCAGTACAGCAGGTCCGAGTCGGCCAGCGAGAACCAGAACTCGTTGCGCGAGAGGCGCAGCAGCACCGGGTCGTTCAGGATGCCGCCCTTCTCGTTGCAGAGGATGACGTAGCGCGCGCTCATCGGCTCGATGAGGGTGGCGTCGCGGGTGATGACGTAGTCGACGAACCGCTCGGCATCGGTGCCGGCGACCCGGATCTGCCGTTCGACCGCCACGTTCCACAGCGTGACGTGCCGGGTCAGGGCCTCGTGCTCGGCCGCGGCGCCGCCATCCTCGGGCCGGACGTAGCCGCGCGGATGGTACACGCGGTTGTAGACCGTGGCCCGCCAGCACCCCGCGGCATGGGACAGATGCCAGTAGGGCGACTTCCGCACGCGAGTGGAGATGAGCAGTTCGGTGGGGGTGAAGCCACTCTGGCGCAGGTTGATCGGTACGATGCGGTCGGATTGGTCGACGCCGCGCGGCTGACCGCTCATGGCTCCTCCCGTCGCATCCTTGCGAACCAGCATCCGGCAGTCGTTTGCAGGAGCGGGACGGACTGCATTATCATGCACAATTCGGGCTGCGGTCAACCGTTCAGGGCCGCTATCGAGGGACGGCCGGCGGCCCGGTATCGTCGTGCACAACCGGGAGATGAAATTGAAAGCGTTCAACAAGAGCAGCACGGTCCGGAGCGCCGCGCCGACGCGGGCAAGTATCGCCGTGATCGGCGCCGGCATCGTCGGCAACTGCCTGGTTGCTCATCTGGCCGAGCTCGGTTGGCGCGACCTGCTGCTCATCGACAAGGGGCCGCTGCCCAAGCCCGGGGGCTCGACCGGCCACGCCTCGAACTTCATCTTTCCGACCGACCACAACCGCGAGATCGCGATGCTGACCCTGGACAGCCAGCGCCAGTACCAGGCGCTCGGCGTCAACACCACCTGCGGCGGCATCGAGGTGGCGCGCACCGAGGCCCGCATGGAGGAATTGCGCCGGCGCATGACCTCGGCGCGGGCCTGGGGCATCGAGGTCGAACTGCTGTCGTCGGCCGAGGTCGTCGCCAAGGCCCCGTTCGTGAACGGCGACGTGATCCGGGGCGGCTTCTACACGCCCAGCGCGTCGGTGGTCGACTCGGTCCGGGCGGGTACGATCATGCGGGAGCGGGCGCAGGCAAAGGGCGTGCTCACGGTGCTGGACAACACCGAGGTCACCGGACTCGAGGTGACCCGCCCGCCCATCGGCCGCCCGCGCATCCGCGCCGTGGTTACCGCGGACGGGGCGATCGAGGTCGAGCAGGTGGTGATCGCCTGCGGGGTCTGGAGCCCACGCCTCGCCGCCATGGCCGGCGCCACCATTCCCCTTGCGCCGGCCGTGCACCAAATGGCCAACCTCGGCCCGATCGACCTTCTGCACCGGACCGGCAACGAGATCGGCTTTCCCATCGTGCGCGACATGGACACGTTCATGTATGAGCGGCAGAGTGAGGACGTGATGCAGGTCGGCTCCTACGCCCATCGGCCCATTCTGGTGCATCCCGACGACATTCCGTCGCTGGCCGAGGCCGAGCGTTCGCCCACCGAGTTGCCGTTCACCTCCGGCGACTTCGCACCGCAGCTCGAACACGCCCGCGAGATCAT
Organism: Candidatus Versatilivorator sp.; assembly: GCA_965207735.1. Classification (GTDB taxonomy): domain Bacteria; phylum Acidobacteriota; class Terriglobia; order Versatilivoradales; family Versatilivoraceae; genus Versatilivorator. Next base: position 1,796,562 of record OZ242296.1, read on the forward strand.
GGGCGGGCTGCTGGCCGGGTCCGAGATGGGATACGCGGTCAACGGCCTGCTGTCCCTGACCCCCGACGCGCAGCAGGTGCTGGGGGAGACAGCCGAGGTGGAGAAGCTCTGGTCGGCCGCGGCCGTCTGGGTCAAGGAAGGCCCGGGCACGGCGCGGCTGGTCGCGGAGTGGATCACCTACGGCTACCCGCGCCTATGCGATCCGCACGGGTCCGACGTCACCCGATTCTATCCCCACGAGCGGACTGTGCAGCACATTCGCCAGCGCTGCCGCGAGCACTTCAACAAGACCTACGGCATTGTGCATCCGCGCGAGCAGTGGGCGTCGGCGCGCGGCATGAAACGGGCGCCGTTCCATGACCGGACCGCCGCCCTGGGTGCCGAATTCCACGAGGCGCGCGGCTGGGAACGCCCCCAGTGGTACGCGAGCAACGCCGATCTGGTTTCGCGCTACGGGGTTTCGGACCGACCCCACGAATGGGACCGTCGCTGGTGGTCGCCCATCATCGACGCGGAACACCTCCACTTGCGGGAGAAAGTGGGCATCGTCGATCTGAGTGGGTTCCAGATCTTCGACGTGTCCGGACCCGATGTGACACCCTACCTCGAAGGGCTGACGGTGAACCGTTGCAACCGTCCCGCCGGCCGCTGCATCTACACGCCGCTGCTCACTCCGGAGGGTGGCATCCGAGCCGATCTCACCATCCAGCGGCTCGCCGATGATCGGTTCCGCATCGTTACCGGTGCCTTCGACGGCGCGCGCGACGAGGTCTGGTTCCGCCGGCATCTGCCCACTGACGGCTCCGTGCTGTTCGAGAACCTGTCGCCTGCGCTTTGCACTCTCGGCGTGTGGGGTCCGGACGCCGGCGCACTGCTCTCCACCATCACCGACACGCCGCTCTCCCAAGCGGCCTTCCCCTACGGCACGCTGCAGGAGGCGATCGTCGGCGGCGTGCCGGTAACGATGCTGCGCATCTCGTACGTGGGCGAGAACGGTTGGGAGATCTATGCCGGCATGCCGCACGGCCTGCATCTGTGGGACGCGGTGCTGGAGGCCGGCTGCGCATTCGACGCCCGGCCGGTGGGCATGGGGGTGTACGGCGGCACCGGCCGCCTGGAGAAGGGATACGCGCTCATGGGCGCGGATCTCGACTCGGAGCACTCACCGGTCGAGGCCGGTCTGGGGCCGGCCCGCGTGAAAGACGCGGACTTCATTGGCAAAAACGCCTATCTGCAGGCGCGCTCGGCGGGACCCGTGGCCAAGCTGTGCACGCTGACCATGGACACCCACGACGATGGGTCGGGGCTGAGGCGCTTTCCCACCGGCGGCAACGAGCCGATCCTCACTGCAGACGGCGCGCGCATCGTCGATGCCCGCGACCGGGAGTCGCGGGTAACCTCCGCCGGCATGGGACCTTCCGTCGGCAAGTATCTCCTGCTCGCCTATCTGCCGACCGAGCACGCGGCGCCCGGCACCAGACTGCAGGTGCTGTACATGAACAGAGCCTATCCGGTGACGGTGGCCGCCGCGCCCGTATTCGATCCCGGGAACACCCGGATGAAAGCCTAGCCCCCGCCGGGCAACCGGCACCTGCCCTGCTGGGCGGATTATTCGAGAGTGCAACAATTGGAATCGACCATTCCTTCGCGAGCTTGGTATCCCCTCGCGGTTAACCTCGACGCATTAGTGCCCCTTCGTCGTTCTTCGTACCCCTTCGTGGATCACTCTTTTTCTTTTGTCTTTTTTCGTTTGTTTCAGGTAAGTCCGCCGGGCTAGGCCGAGGGCCGATCGAGCAGCTCATGCACCACCTTGGCTCCGGTCACCGGGTAGTCGGTCGGGGTCTCGTCTCGACCGTGGTGGAGATAGCTCAGCTTCTGGTGGTCCACTCCCAGTTGGTGCAGCACGGTGGCCTGCAGATCGGGCACGCTCACTCGGTCCTGCACGGCCCGATAGCCGAACTCGTCGGTGGCCCCATGGGCGTAGCCGGCCTTGAATCCCCCGCCCCCAAGCCAGAGGGTAAAGGCGTTGCGATTGTGGTCTCGCCCCATCCCGTTCTGGGAGACCGGCAGCCGTCCGAATTCTCCGCACCACATCACAATCACGCTGTCCAGCAATCCCCGGCCCTGGAGGTCTCTCACCAGGCCTTCGACCGGCAGCTCCGTCCTGGCGGCAATGGCTTCGATCTCGTTTCGGGTGTTGGTGTGGCTGTCCCAGGGCTGGGTGGAGGGCTTGGCCGGTGGGAAGACCTGAACGAAGCGCACTCCGGCCTCCACCAGGCGCCGGGCCATCAGCAGTCGGGTCCCGTAGCTGGAGGTCTCCGGGATGTCCAGTCCGTAGAGCTGCTTGGTGGCCGCCGACTCGCGGGAGTGGTCCAGGACCTCCCCGGCCGCCAACTGCATCCGCGCCGCCAGCTCATAGTTGCGAATGCGCGTTTCCAGATCGGAGTTGTGGGGAAAGTCGACTCGATGCCGCTGGTTGAGCTTCGCCAGAAAGTCCAGCTGGTCTCTTCGCGACTGGCCGGCCACCGGACGGGCGGGATGCAGATCCAGGACGGCGGAACCCCGGGAACTGAATTCCGTGCCTCGATAGAGGGATGGCAACCAGCCGTTCTCCCACAACAGGGCGGCGCTGGTGCCGTAGCCTTCGGGGTCGCGCAAGACGATGTAGGCCGGGAGGTTCTGGTTCTCGGTCCCGAGAGCGTAGCTGATCCAGGCCCCCAGGGTGGGCCTGCCCGGAAAGATCTTGCAGGTCTGAAGCATGACCAGGGCTTCGGTGTGGTTGTTGTGCTCGGTGTGCATGGAGCGCACGAAGCAGAGGTCGTCCACCATGGAAGCCGTGTGGGGGATGGCGTTGGAGAGCTCGATCCCGGACTGCCCGCGAGGCGCAAACTCGAAGGGGCTGCCCAGCAGCAGGTTGGCTTCGCTGCCAGGCTGAAAGGTCTCCACCTTTTCGGCATGCCGCTTTCCGGATCGCTTCTGCAGTTCCGGCTTGGGATCGAACAGATCCATCTGGCTGGGTCCGCCGTTTTGCATGAGTTGAATCACGGCACGGGCCCGCGGCTGGATATGGGGCCGCCTGGGCAAGAGATTGGGACCGTCTGCGGAAGAGGAACGCCCGGCGGCCGGCTCCGCCTGCAGCAGGTGGGCCAAGGCCATACCGCCGAATCCCAGCCCCGACCTGTGCAGGAACTCCCGCCGCGACCAGGAGCCTTCCTGCCAAGGAGAAACGTCTGTTTTCTTATCCCACATGGAGAAACTCGTTGCTGTTCAGAATCATCTGGCACAAGCTGGCCAGAGCCTCGAGATCGGCGGCCTCCCGGCCCGCCTCGGTTGCCGGACGGCGCCTGACCTCCCGTTCCAGCAGTTCCCGGCTCCAGGCCAGCTCCTCCCGGCTGGGTACTCTGGCCAGAGCCAACCGAAAGGCCAGCTCGATTCTCGTGTCCGCGTCCCGGGCCAACTGCGACACTCGCCCGGCAAAGAACCGGGCCTGTTCCAGGAGGAAAGCGTCGTTCAACAGGACCAGGGTCTGCAGCACCGCCGCCGACGTCGCCCTCCGGGCGCAGTTCATCGACAACTTGGGCTGGTCGAAGACGCTCAACAGGGTCAGGTTGTAGTTCCTGCGACCCACCAGGTAGAGACTCCTCCTCCAGCGGTCGCCCGGATGGGCCAGATCCGGCTCCGACACCGTCACCATGCCGTCGGCTCGCCCGTCCAGGCGGATGGGCGCCCCCCCCATGGTACGGCTCAGCTTGCCGCTGACGGTCATGATGGAGTCCCGGATAACCTCGGACTCCAGGCGGCGCAAGGGCATCCTCCACAGTAGTTGGTTGCCTGGATCCTTGCTCATGCCCATCCTGGCACGTTGCCTGTCACCCGCGGATTCGTCGGGGCCGGGCAAGCGTGACCGCTGCCGATAGGCGGTGGAGGTCACCAGCAGCCGCACCAAAGGCTTGACCTGCCAGCCGCCGCTCACAAAGCCATCCGCCAACCACTCCAGCAGCTCCGGATGGGTGGGACGGGCTCCGTTGCGTCCCAGATTGTCGGAAGTGGCCACAATGCCCTCTCCAAACAAGCGTTGCCAGACACGATTGACCCGGACGCGAGCCACCAGGGCGGCGGCCCTGGAACCGGGCTCCGTCAAACGCTTGGCCAGCGCCAGCCGCCGGCCGCTGGTCTGGCCGACCGCCCCGTTTTCCTGCAGCAGGCCCCCCCCAGCGGGATCGGCGAGCACTGCCGGCATCCCCGGCTCCACCTCCGGCCCCGGAGTGAGATAGTTCCCCCGGATCAGAAAGTAGGTCGGCAGCGGCTGTCCGGTGTCCACGGTGGGCTGCAGGGTGCCGTAGGTCCGGCGGTGTCGTTCCAGGGAGGCGATCCGGCTCTTGAGACGCGACGCCCTTGCCAGCTCCTCCGAGTTCAAGAGGGCCTGGATCTGCTCTTCCGACGGCATGACCACCGGCTCGAACTTCTCCTTGAGGTAGCGCTGCGCCGGCCGCAACTCGTTTTCAAAGGACTTGAGCGCGATCCTCAAATCCTCCCGGATCACCTCGGGGACCTGGGCCAGCCGTTCTTCCATCAGGCGCTGTCTATAGGGATGATAGAGGGCATTGAGCTTGCGGCGGAAAGGCTTGATCCGAAGGTCCAGCCGGCGGTTGGCGCGATCGATGGACTCCTTCTCCAGCGGCGAGGCCTCGGGCAGAGACCGCTCATCGGGTTGCAGCCACTGCTGGGGGTTGTAGGCCGGCGTGAAAACGGCCGTCAACCGGTAGTAGTCCAACTGGGAAATGGGGTCGTACTTGTGGTCGTGGCACTGGGCGCAGCCCACGGTGAGCCCCATCACGTTGCTGGCGACGGTCTGAACGGTGCGCTGCAGGACCCCGTAGCGAATGTCGGGGGTGTTGAGCACATCCTGGTTGGTGTCGTCGGCGGCAACTCTGAGAAAGCCGGTGGCCTTCAGCAGGCGGCTCATGGCGGGACTGAGCTCCGGCGCCGCGCGCCAGTCCACCATCTCGTCTCCGGCCAACTGCTCGGTGAGAAAACGGTCGTAGGGCTGGTCCCGGTTGATGGCATCGATGACATAGTCCCGGTACTTCCATTTTCCGGGAACGCCCAGCGGCTGCTTGCCGGTCACAAAGTCGTTATCGCCGCCCAGAGTGTCGGTATATCCGGCCTCGTCCAGCCAATGACGGCCCCAGCGCTCCCCGAAATGAGGGGAAGCCAACAGACGTTCCACCAGCTGCTCATAGGCCACCGGGGAACCGTCGGCCAGGAAGGCGTCCACCTCCTCCGGCCCCGGGGGCAAGCCGATCAGGTCCAGATAGAGGCGCCGCATCAGGAAGAGGCGGTCGGCATCGGCCGAGAACCCGATCCCTTTTTCCTCCAGCTTCTCCAGCAGAAAGCCATCCACCGGGGTGCGCACCCGCTCTGCTTGGCGAACCCGCGGCGGTTCCGGCGCCACCAGATTTCGAAAGGCCCAGAAATCCCGGTCCGCCCGGGAAAGGGGCGGTGGCTGGATCTTTATCTGGCGGCGCCGGTCGCCCGCCCGGTCCGGAGCCTGGTAGAACTTGAGGGTGGGAGCTCCGGCACCGATCCAGCGGCGAATGACTTCGATGTCCTCACCGGAGGGTTTCTTCTGTCCGGCCGGAGGCATGGACCCGTCCACCAGGCGCTTGTAGATCAGACTGGCGTCGGGCGAATGCTTCACCAACCCGGCTCCACTGGCCCCGCCCTTCTCGATGAGCAGCGGGTTGGTCAGATCCAATCCGCCCATGGGCTCCAGCGACCCGTGGCAGTGGGTGCAGTAACTCGACAGGATCGGCAGGACCTCCGATTCGAACTGAGGGATGGATTGAGCCGATGCAGGCCCGGGAATTAACAGCAGAAGGACCGGCAGCCACAGCCGCATACGCATGGTGGAACCCAGGGAAACCGTTGTCGTCTGAAGCCATATTATCCGAGGGATTCGGCAGCCGGTCAAGAGCCCGGATTGGGGACGACCGGAAAGCGTGCCTGAAACAAACGAAAAAAGACAAAAGAAAAAGACTTATCCACGAAGGGACACGAAGAACGACGAAGGGGCACTAAGGCGCTGAGGTTGGCCGCGACGGGGTACCAAGGTCGCGAAGGGATGGTCGATTTCAGATTGTTTCACTCTCGAATGATCCGCACGGCAGGGCGGGGGCCCGGCTTGCCTGAAACAACCGAAAAACGACAAAAGACAAAGAAAAAGACTTATCCACGAAGGGGCACGAAGAACGACGAAGGGCCACTAAGGCGCTGAGGTTAACCGCGACGGGGTACCAAGGTCGCGAAAGGATTGTCGATTTCTGATTGTTTCACTCTCGAAAAGGGGGGTCAACGAAGGACACAAGGGACAAAGAGGATTTGTCCGCGAAGAAGCAACAAGGACCGCGGCGGAGCCAGTGGGGGGGCTTCCGACCCCATCGTGATTTAAAGAGATCATTAACATCGATGCACGGGATTCACAGGATTCTTCAGGAAATGGCTGGCTTCTAATGCCGGGAATCCGCAAGTCCGCACCGGATCTTCGCCCGAGTTGGCTTCTGGTGCAGGAAGCTCTCGTCCTGTTAATCCTGTGCATCCATGTTCAATTCTTAGTCCTTCTCGATTGATCTTCCCCGTGGCGGGCCTTGGCCGTGCCCAACGCCCCGATTCCCAGTCAGCGTCCCGTGCAGCGGCCTCTGGTCCTATTAATCCTGTCTTTTTCCAAAACGCAAACAGCTGGCTGTTTCTCCTCTGAATGATCCGCACGGCAGGGCGGGGGCCCGGCTTGCCTGAATCAACCGACAAGAGACAAAAGAAAAAGACATTTCCACGAAGGGACACGAAGAACAACGAAGGGACACTAAGGCGCTGAGGTTGACCGCGACGGGGTGCCAAGGTCGCGAAGGGTTGATCGATTTCTGATAGTTTCACTCTCGTATGATCCGCACGACAGGGCGGGGGCGACACTTGTTAGCAATTGATAATCCCCGGGCGACTCATTGAGCCGCGAAGCGGCGGCAGCAGGTAGCCGTGGGCGTGAGCCCATGGAAAGGTTAACCCAGCATCTCCGGCGTGATTTCCTTGCCCAGCAGGAAGTGTTTACGGTCCGGATACCACAGGATCTGCTTGCCTCCGGCATAACTCATGGCCCCGTAGAAGGACAGCCAGGTTCTGCCACCCTCGGGCCCGCCGTTTCCCGGGCCCACCGCGACGTTTTCGGCATCGCAAAACACCTTGGGCTGGCTGAACCAGATGGGCTGATGGGCCTTGGGCTGGAACTCCCCGACGGCATAGAACATGGGAGCCCGGCGGGCGCCCATGTCGCCCGGCCCCTTGGCGCCGTAGCCGGTCCCGTCATGGTTCTGGAAGAAAAGGATGTAGCGGCCGTCCAGGAGCCGGTAAAGCGGGGCCGTATTCTTGGGATGGGGCATGAAGCGGCCCTGGTCGCGGATGCGCAGCGCTTCCGACTTCCGCCAGACCCGGCCGTCGGAATCTTCCGAAACGGAATACCAGACGTTGCCGGTGATGGTCCGCATGGCGGCAAACAGCCGCCCATCGGGCAGAAGCACGACCGCCGGCTCCTCGCCCAGGCTGTAGCCGCGGCTGCGGTGGGGCTCGAAGGGACAGGGCACTGAAACCGAATCCCCCTCCGGGAGCCAGGTGAGCTTGAGGTCCTTGGGGTGGGGGCCGTCGTCGAGGTTGTCGAATCGAACGAATTCCGACCGGGAGTCGGGGTACCATCCGGCGGGGCCGTTGGCCATGGGAAAGCGGCTCAAGCTGCTCCAGCGGGTAAACCCGAGCAGCGTGCGATCCTTGGAATCCCGAATGGATTGCTGCCAGAAGATCAGGTTTTTCTGCATCTTGGGATCGGGGTGGTCGTACCTGGGACGCCGCCGGACCTCCAGGTCGGCTCCCTCCTGCCAGGTGTGGCCGTCATCGTCCGAGTAGATGCAGCGCTGCAGCGAGGTGATGGTGTAGGACATGTCGGTGACGCCCGTGTGCTTGTTGAACAGCAGGTAGATGCGACCGCTGCGGCTCACCAGCGGAACGGCAAAGGCCGCCGTAAACCCCGGGTGGTCGGTGGGGCCGACAATGGTTTCCGGTGCAGTCCAGGTCACCCCGCCGTCCTGGCTCCGCGAGGCCACGGTACGGTAGTCGCGGGACATCTCGTAGGCTCCCTGGCTCCAGGTCGCCAGCAGGTCCCCCTTGGGGGTCTCCACCACGACGAGATGCTCGTTGTCCCCATCGTCTGCGAGCGGTTCCGGAGGCAGGTAGAGCACATAGTCAGGCTGGGTGCGCTTCCACTCGTCGGTATAGCAGCGTTGCTGCCCGGCCCCGGCTCCCGAGCCGGACTCTTTGCTCCAGGAGACCCCTGGACTTGCGGCGCCCCCGGCCATCACCGGCACCGCGGCCAACGACTTGATGAGCTCTCGTCGATTCATCCTCTTCCTCCCACCGGTTCCCCAAGATTTGTCACTGCTATAAATGCCTCATCCACCCTTTCGGCCCGCCCTGCCAGCCGCCGGCGTTCAGAAAGTATAGTCCAATCGCGGGGCTCCCTGCACTGCTTTGATTCCAATTGGAGCCGGAGGCCAGCGACCGGTGAATATGGGGCTCATCTAGTGTCCTGTGACAGAACACTAGGTCAACGGATTCTTCCAACGCAACTCATCAAATCGGCCGAAATCCAAATCGTTGGAAAAGAGCGTGTAGCCGTGCTCGATGGCATAGGCTGCCAGGTGAGCGTCCGTGGTCAGTCCAGATCCGCCCGGAACCGATCGAAGCAACCCGGACAGAATGGGCCAATGGCGACCCGTGGGTGCAAGCAATCTGACATTGGGCTGTGCGAGCCAGCTCTCTGCAATATCCAGCGCTTCGCCCACATCGAGGGGGGAATTAAAAACGCGACGGTTAGTGGTGAGGCGGACAAAACCCAGCAGGCTGGCGTAACACAGCCCAACCGGTTGGTCCGACGAAAGAACTCCTTCCCACCAGCGGCGCGCTCGGGCATGGAATGGACTGGCCGCGTCCACCGCATAAACCAGAAGATTGACATCGGGAAGAATCATTGGCGCGGCTAATCCTCCCGTTCCCAGCGCTCCTCAGTCTCAAGCTCGTCAACCAGCTGGTTAAGCTTCACCGGGTCAAATCCCGGCCGCAGGCCCAATTTGCGCACCCTTGTGCGATACTTCTTCGCCTGCGGACGCTCCTGCCGGCTTTGCAGCCCCTCCCGCAAAAGGGAATTTATGACGCGCTTCAGCGAGTAACCATGGCGCCGCCGCTTTTCTTGGATTTGGGCTGCGAGATCATCGTCAATGGTGAGTGTAGTACGCATCACTGCATCATATAGAATGTGATATTTGATGTCAATGATGTCATTCCTGGTATGCATCCAGTTGCCGGATCAACGGGCTTGCTCGAGATCTTTGCCTCAGACTCTCCTGTCTTCCCGGCCCAGATCCCCCCAAAAGCCGGTTGAGACCCATGGTTCGAGGCGGTACACTATCGGCCCCGGACACGCCTGGGGATTCTGTCCTGACACAGCCCCGGCCGTCTTGCTCCACCGAAAGGAATTTCGACATGGGATCTCGCATACTGCTGGTTCTCTCCGCGTGCCTGCTCCTGACAGGCGCCGCCGCCTGCCGAAGCCCGCAGCCTCCTTCCGAATGGTCCTTCGGCATCATCGGAGACCTGCCCTACGCACCGATGGAGGAACCGCAGTTTGAAAACCTCATCGACGCCATGAACCGGGAGGACCTGGCCTTTGTGATTCACGTGGGCGACTTCAAGGGACAGAACGATCCCTGCGGTGACGACATCTACAAACACCGCCTGGAGCAGTTCAACCGCTTCAGTCATCCCTTCATCTTCGTCCCCGGCGACAACGAATGGACCGACTGCCACAAACCGGAAACGCCTTCCGATCCCCTGGAGCGTTTGGCCTTCCTTCGCAAGGTCCTCTATCCCACCGACCGGACCCTGGGGCAGACCAGTTTTGAGCTGGAACGTCAAAGCAGCTCGCCCGCCTTTGCCAGCTTCAGGGAGAACAGCCGCTGGAACCGGTCAGGCGTCCTCTTCGCCACCCTGCACGTGGTGGGAAGCAATGACGGATTCGGCCGCTGGCCGGAGGGAGACCGGGAGCATGCCCAGCGCCGGGCCGCCAACCGGGCCTGGATGGAGGCCGCCTTCCGCCTGGCCGCCGCGGACCGCTATCGGGCGCTGATGCTGGTTATCCACGGCAACCCCCGCTTCGACCTGCCCCCGGGAGATTCGCGGCGCTCCGGCTTCGAGGATTTTCTAGGCTCCCTGGAGGCCGAAATGCTGGCCTTTTCCAAGCCGGTGGTCCTGGTGCATGGAGACACCCACTACTTCAGAATCGACAAACCCCTGCGGAACTCCGAGACCCGCCGCCGAATCGTCCACCTCACCCGGGTGGAATCCTTCGGGGTTCCCGATGTCCACTGGCTGCGGGCGACGGTTCAGGAAGCCAACCCCAACGTCTTCGTCTTCGATCCGGTGTTGCTGTCGACCGATCGGGAGGAACCATGAGTTCGGCGGACATCGGTTACGCCAGCCTGACGCAACAGGCAGAGTGGATCCGCACCAAAGCGCTTTCGCCGGTTGAGATCCTGGAGGCCCACCTGCAACGGATACAATCTCTCAACCCCTCGCTGAGAGCCATTGTCACCCTGGCGGATGGAAGCCGGGGGCGTGCCCGCCAGGCCGAAGCCGCCCTGATGAGGGGCGAGCTGTCGGGACCCCTGCACGGTGTCCCCTTCACCGCCAAGGACTGTTTCGACACTGCCGGAGTCCGAACCACCCGCGGATCGAAATTGTTCGAGAGCCGCGTTCCTGCCGAGGACGCCACCGCTGTACGCCGCCTCAAGCAGGCCGGAGCTATCCTGTTGGGCAAAACCAATCTCCCCGAATTCGCTCTGTGGTCCGAGACCTCCAACGAGGTGTTCGGCCAGACCGTGAATCCGTGGAACGCCGACAGGACAGCCGGAGGCTCCAGCGGCGGCGAGGTGGCCGCGGTTGCTGCTGGATTGTCGCCGCTCGGAATCGGCACCGACCTGGGAGGCTCCAACCGGCTGCCCTCTCACTACTGCGGCATCGTGGGCTTCAAGCCCACTCAGGGCCGCATTCCCATCACCGGCCAGTTCCCGGAGGTGATGTCCCGCCATCTGCACGTGGGTCCCCTGACCCGCACCGTCCGGGACGCTGCCCTGGCGCTTTCGGTGCTGCTGGGACCCGATGGTCGCGACCCCTACGCCGTTCCGGTTCCGGCGCCCGACCGCATACCCTGGGACGCACCGTTGCCGCCGCTGAAGATCGGGTATTTTCCCGAGGGCCCCTTCGCACCCGTGGCCACGACCATTCAAGAGACCGTTACCCGGGCAGCCGGCAAGCTGGAGGAGCTGGGGTGCCGGCTGCAGCTTGTGGCCCTGGAAAGGTGGAAGCGATCCAAGCCCATCGAGATGGTAATGACACTGCTGGTGGCCGAGGCCGCTCACTACTTCGAGCCGGTCGTGGCCGGCAGGAAGGACCGGTTGGCGCCCTCGGTGCAACGGCTGCTGGATACTCCCCCGCCCGCTATCGCCGACTACGTGGCGGCCCTGGCCGGTTGCGAGCAGCTTCGGGTCGACCTGATGCAGCACTTCTCCAACCATGACCTGCTGCTGCTGCCGACGGCTCCGGTCACGGCCCACCCCCACGACGCCGTCAGCCTGGAGGTGGACGGCCAGACGGTCCCGGCCGCTCACGCGGCCGCGATAACCCCGGCCTTCGGGATCACCGGTTCACCGGCAATCTCGGTCCCCTTCGGACTGAGCCCGGACGGCCTCCCCATCGGAGTCCAACTGGTGGCCCGCCATTTCGAGGAAGCCACCCTCCTTCGCGCGGCAGCGGCCCTGGAATCGGCCGCTTCCCTGAAGACCCGCCGGCCTCCACTCTGAAGAGGCATCCCGATGAAGCCCATCCTGGTGATCGGAAGTCTGAACATGGACTTCGTGGTTCAGACCGAAACACTCCCCCTGCCCGGAGAAACCATCAAGGGAAGGGATTTCAGCATGATCCCCGGCGGCAAGGGGGCCAACCAGGCCGTGGCTGCCGCCAGGCAGGGCGGACGCGTCCGCATGGTGGGCCGGGTGGGACAAGACGAGTTCGGCCGCACCCTGACCGAGGGGCTCGCCTCCGCCGGCGTCGACGCAGGCCAGGTGCGGGCCACTGCCGGGGTGGCCACCGGCGTGGCCCTCATTCTGGTGGAGCGGGAGGGACAGAACCAGATCACCATTGCCGGCGGCGCCAACGACCGCCTGGAGGCCACCGATCTGGAACCGGCTTTCCAGGACTTCATTGGGGGTATCGTTCTGCTGCAACTGGAGTCGCCCCTGCGGACGGTCGAGGCCGCCGCTCGACTGGCCCGGCAGCGAGAGGGAAAGACTATTCTGGATCCCGCTCCGGCAGCCGCCCTGCCCCCGACCCTGTTACGCAACCTGGATTTCCTGACTCCCAACGAGACCGAGGCGCTATTGCTGCTGGGAGAGCCGCCCGGAGAGATTCGCCTGGAGGATGCCCCCTCCCTGGGCCGCCGCCTGCTGGATCTGGGGCCGGCCACGGTGGTTCTCAAACTGGGAGACAAGGGCGCCTGGGTGGTCAACCGAGACCTGAGCCGCCACTTTCCGGCCTATTCGGTCGAGGCGGCCGACGCCACCGCCGCCGGAGATACCTTCAACGGCGCCCTGGCGGCCAGCCTGGCCGAGGGAGGATCCCTGCCCCAGGCCATCGGCTTCGCCAATGCCGCCGCCGCCCTCTCGGTGACCCTGCCGGGAGCGCAAGCCTCCATTCCTTCCCGCAGCCAGGTCGATCGCTTCCTGGGCGAGCATCGAGGCTGACGGCTGCTCATCCGCCGGCCACGTCGCTTGCGGCAGCGCCGAATTCACCCCACCCCCAAAGCTACGCCGGCGTCCGCCCCCTACCGCAACCGACGCACGCCGGCGGTTACCGCCACGGCGCACAAGACCTTCGCCTGACGGCTTGGCTTGTGCGAACCCCCCACAGCATCAGCCTTCGCCATCCAGCGCTGCCGTTCGGAGGCGCCGCGAATGCCCCCCACCGCATCAGCCTTCGCCATTCGGCTCGGCTTCTGCGACTCCCCCTCAAGGGGGGAGTGATAGGTACAAACCGGTAACATCCTTTACATAATAAACCGGGAACATGGTTTACACCCCGCCCGGGAATCGAGCAAGGCGCCCCATGCAAGCCTCAAGTATCACTCCCCCCTTGAGGGGGAGTCGGAGAGACAAGGGCTCCGCCCGCAGTCGATCCGGAGGGGGGCATTCGCGGCGTCGCGAGGGGGCCCGCCCGCAGTCGAGACGGAGGGGGGCCAACGCGGCGCCCCGTAAGTGAATACCACCCGTCAGGGCAAGTGCGCCAAGGCAGCGTCCGCGTGGCGCAAGCCTCACAATCATGCTGAACATCTACCTCGCCCGGGGCTGCTATACTATCGCTATCGGACATTGGAAACGTGGGGACGCAAAGCCGGCGGCGTTGCCGGCGTTCATGAGGTGCGGACCCGGTTCCGGGGTCGATCTCTCATGAACCCTCATCGCCGTCTCTTGCCTGCCATTGCCGGACTAGTACTGGCTCTGGGCGGAGTCCCGTCGACGGCCCAGACCGTCCCGGAATACCAGCAGCAGGCGGAGCAGCTGCGCCAATACCACCAGGTCGAGGAGGCCATCGGGGTGCTCCAGGACGGTTTGGAGAGGCACCCCGGCGAGCCCCGTCTGCTCCTTCCCCTGAGCCTGCTCCTGGTCGAATCCGGGAGAGCGGGCGAAGCCGAGGAGCATCTTCAGCAGGTCTTGTCGTTGCAGCCGCTGGACCCTGAAACCCACCGCAGCCTGGGGGAGGCCTATCTGCGGCAGGGCCGGCTTCCCCAGGCAATCCGCCACTTTCAACAATCCATCCGGCTCAGGAACAGCGACGAGAGGGTCCACTATCGCCTGGCCTTCCTTTTCCTGATCCAGGAACGTCTGGATCTGGCAGTAGAACACACCCGTCGCGCCATCGAGATCGACCCCGGCGAGCCCCGATTTCGCGTGCTCTATTCCATGCTGCTGGGAATCCAGGGACACGAGGAAGACTCCTATGAGCAACTCAGGATCGCCCGCCGGTTGGCCCCCGCCGATGCGTCCATCCTCTTCCGGCTGAGTGAGAAGGAGCGTGCCGCCGGCCGCACCGCCGCCGCCCTGGAATCGCTGAAGCTGGCTTCCGGGGTGGACCCCGAGAACCCCCTCTATCACTCCGAGCTGGCCCACCTCCACGGCCAACTGGGGCAGGATCGGGAGGCGGCCGAAGCCGCCCGCAAGGCGGGGCAGCTCTACCAGGCCTTCGAGGATTACATCGAGGCCCTGAATCTGATGGGCCGGGGGAAGACTCTCCAGGCTCTGCCTCTTCTGGAGCCGGCCGTGCAACGCCACCCGGAATTCACCAGCGGCAGCCTCTTGCTGGCAGACGCCTATCAGCGGCTGAAACGGCCGCAACCCGCCCTGCAGCTCTACCTCCAAATCCTGGAAAGGGATCCCTCCAATACCAAGGCCATGCAGGAGGCCACCTGGATCCTGGCCGGCCGGTCCGACTTCGGCTCGGCCCTGCGCATCCTGGCCGAGGTTCCCCAGGCCCATCTCAACCAGTCGCTGATCGAAGCCTACTGGAAACAGGATCAGCAACAGCCTGCCGCCGCCCTGGAGCGGTTTCGCCAAGTGGAAAGCAGGAATCCGTTGAACCCGGGCCTGTTGCAATGGATCAGCTACTGTCTCTACACCCAGGGCCAGAAAGAGGAAGCCCTGAGAGTTCTGAGGAAGGTAGCCGACCTTCGACCGGAAGACGCCGGTGTCGAGCGGAGAATCGGGGAGATCGAGCTGGAAGGCCGCCGCGAGACGGCGTTCGGCCACATGGAGACCAAGAACTGGGAGGCTGCGCTGGCAGCCTTCCGCGACCTGGCCGGGGAGACCGAAACCGGCGAGCGCCGGGCCTCCTATCAGCTCCACCTCGCCTACTGCCATCAGCAGCTGGGCCAGCTGCGCCAGGCGGCCCGGGCCTACACCAGCGGCCTGCGGTCCCACCCGGGAGCGCATTGGGCCCGGCTGAACCTGGCCTCGACGCTCTACCGGCTCTCCCGCTTCCGGGAGGCCGTCGAACAGTGGGAACGACTTCCCGCCCCCTCCAAGACCGCCCCGATCTATTTCCAGTTGGGAATCTGCTACCTCCACCTGGACCGCTACGACCGGGCCGAGACGGCGTTCCGCCGGTCGCTGGAGAAAGGCAACCGCTCCCCCCAACTGCTCTACAACCTGGGAACCACCCTGCTGCGAAGTTTCAAGACCCCCGAGGGCTGGGCTCTGATTAGACGTTCAGCCGCCGCCAACTATCCGCCCGCCCTTGCCCTTCTCAGACGGGCCGGCCTGACCGGGCGCTAGCGAGTCCGTGCCTCAAACCGAAAAGCCAAAATAAAGACCTCCACGAAGGGACACGAAAAACATGGAGAATATAGCCATGCCGCCGGTGGAAATACGCACCACCCAAACCATCCTGTCTCTGGATGCCGAGGGCCGGGACCGAGCCGCCCTCTGGTTTCCGGAATTGGTCGAGATCGGGGACACCGGAGAACGACCGGTATTCTTCGACGGTCCGTCCCCCTGCCCCGCCTGGCAATCCCGGGACGGCTCGACCCTGGGTTACACGGTCGAGATCCCGGGTAGTCTGGCCATCGACGCCAGCATCCGGTCACACCCGCCCGGATTCGACCTCAGCCTCGAGCTCACCAACGCAAGCCCGCGGGACTGGAAGCAGGTGATTGCCGCCGTTTGCCTGCAACTGACGCCGGCAGCCTCCTTTCTGGATCTGACCAGGGAACGGACCGGCTGCGTTTGCGGCGGACGGGTGCGGTCCTTCGCCGAAATGAAGACCATCGGAGGGCGCCCCGTTTACCTGTTTTCATTCGTCCGCGACCACACCCCCCAGAAGCTGCACGGGGACCCCACCCGACCCGGAGCCAAGTGGAGCCACACGGTCGAGCACCCCGACGACGGATTCCTGTGGGTAAGCGCCGCCGGTTCCAACCGGACGCTCTGGATGGGTTGGGACGACAGCCAGTTCCTTCAGAGCAACATCACCCCCGCCTACGGATGTGTCCACTCCAATCCCTTCTTCGGCGATCTGGCTTCAGGAGAATCGGTTCGCAGGAGAGGCCGGATCGCCGTGCTGGACGGCAGCCCCAAGGAGGCCCACCGGGACTTTCTGAGAGAGTTCGGCGGGTAGTGGAGCCTGCAATAGTCGCCCAATTCCAGACGCAGAGAAAGCGGGTTGCGTCGCACAAGAGATCTTAGTAGGTCAGGACGGTGCTGTCCCCCACCGACCAAAGTCCCCCTTGCCGCACAGTGCTCAATGAGATTAAAATGTCGGGTTGATCCCGGCGGTTCGGAGGGTCTTCCGCTGGTCCTGTGCCGGCCTTCTTCCCGGATGCCGGCCGGCCCTAATGTGGCAATTCCAAGGAGAAACCGTGCACTTCACCCAGGAACAAATCGAATTCTTCCAAGCTAACGGATATCTGCTGGGCCCCCGGGTGCTGTCGGAGGCCCGGATCGCGGAGTTGAAGCAGCGCATCCAGGGCATCCTGGACGGCAGCGTCTCCTTTCCCCAGCTCTACAAGGGAGAAACGGTGGAAAAGTCCGATGCCAAGGGTCAGTTGCCTTCGGTGAAGGTCGTCAACCTTTCCCGCCACGACTCGGTGTTTCGCAAGGTTCTAGGCAACGAGGCCGTCAGCACTCTGGCCCACGACCTCATGGAAGGGCCGGTACGGCTCTGGGAAGACCAGATGATCTACAAGCCGCCCTTCGACCGCGAGACCACGCTGGGGTGGCACCAGGACTACACCTACTGGAACCACGTCTATCCTTCGGACCTGGCCACCTGCTGGATCGCCATCGACGATGCCACCGTCGACAATGGCTGCATGTACGTGGTTCCGGGAAGTCACCGCTGGGAGCTGGATTACTCCCGCGAGGACGTGGACGTGACCGACCCGGAGTGGCTCCTGAAGCGCTCCGATCTACCCGCCAAAGTGGAACCGGTGGCCTGTGAAGTGCCGGCCGGCCACTGCCATTTTCACCACTGCAGAACCTTTCACGGCTCCTACGGCAACAAGACCGACAACCCCCGGCGGAGCTACGTCATGCACCTGATGCCGGGAAATATCCGCCGCGGCGGCGATGACTGGAACGACCGCATGGCCTCGGTGGAGGGAGTGGCCGTGGGAGAGATCGTAAAAGGCCCCAGCTATCCGGAATTGCCGGTTTCGGCTTAGTCCTCAATATTCCTCCACTCCAACTGCAGGAATTTGAAGGGCTTGTCCCCGAGCACCTTGTATCCGTGCTTGACGAAGCGGGGCGTGAAGATGATGTCTCCGGGGCCGACCTCGCGCTCGAACTCGCCCACCTCCCACAGCGCTTTGCCCTCCAGCACGATTTCGATCTGCTCCATGTCCGGATGGTAGTGGACAGGGGTGTTGCCCCCAGGGGCGTACTGCACCAGGGCGATGATCGCCGATTCCGAGTTGATCTGCGGTGCGAGAAAGGTCACCTGTGAAATGCCGAAGTGCCCTCCGGCTGCCTCGGCGCTGATTTGCTGGATAGGATGGGTCTTTTCGGAGATCACGTACCCCACCGGCTCCGCCACCGCCACATCCAGGGCTCCGCTCCCGTCGAGATCCAATCCCTTCTTGGCCCTTGGCCACCAACGGGTAAAGCCTCCCAGATTGAACTTGAGTCGGGATACGGTGTGAGGGTTGGCCTTGCCGTTGGCGACGAACAGTTCCCCCGAAGCCGTGAAGTCCAGACCGCTGGGAGATTTCAGCGTCGGATTCTTGACGGGGTCTCCCGCCACCAACTCCCCCTCGCTCAACAGAACGCGGTGAAGCTGGTCAGTGGCGGCATCGGCAATGAAAGCCTCGCCCCAAGGGCTTTCGGCAGCGCCTGTCAGTTCACCTCCCGACAGAACCAGGGCGGTTCGGGGACCGCCCGCCAGGGACTCTCCCGACTTGTCGGTGAGCTGGTAGACGTGATCGCCGGAAATCCCGAAGACCCGGCCCTGCAACACGAACACATCCCGGTAGGTGCTCCCCGTCATCTTTCCGAACTTGTCCTTCACGGGATCTCGACGGGGTGCGCTGTTCCAGTCCTTGAAGTACATATGGCTCCGTTGGCGGAAGGTCTCGTCAAGATTCGGGTCTTCAAGGAGCCGCCCGCTCAGACCGGCACGGTCCCCCGGATTGCCGTCGTAGAGCCTGAGCCGGTCGGCGGCCGGGTCGTAGACCAGCCGGCCCCTCAGGTGCCGCTGGCGGTCGTATACCGAGAGGATATTGCCCCGCTTCATGGCAATTGAGGCGGCAGGAAAGATGCCTGGGAAATCCTGGTCGCTGTAGGAAGCCACCTGCTTGACCTCGTCCTGCTTGTCTCTGATCTTGTACTGGACGATCTCCCCCTCGTTCTTGAGGATAAAGATCCGCTCCGTGGCCAGACAGGGCAACAGGGTGAAGAGCAGCAGCGGCAACCCCAACAGCGGGGTCCTCAGGGTGCGTATTGTCATCGATTCCTCCATTCCTTTGGTTGTTCCGGAGACACGGGCAATGCCCCGACTCCATGTCATTCGGGGCAAGCCAGTCGGAAAATCTAGCGAAATTGCAGCCGGGCCCACTCCTCGGCGCTCCGCACGGCGCGCTCCGGCCGGCTCCGGCTGCGGGCGATGTGTCCCTGGTCCTGGCGCAGGGTCGGTTGGCGGGCGTCCTGATAGCGCCAGTCCAGGTTCCAGCGAACCGTCCGGCTGCGATTGGGCAAGCCCTGGTGAAACAGCAGATTGCTGAACAGCACCATGTCCCCCGGGTCCAGCTCGATGGATACGGCCTTCTCGAATAAGGGCGTATACCTGGGGTCGACGATCTCCAGGTAGTAGCGTCGGCTGACGTGGGGCACCACCCCCAGCTTGTGGCTGCCCGGGACGAACTGCATGCAGCCGTTCTCCTCCCGCGCCGGCACCAGCGGCGACCAGACATTGAGCATTCGCAACTCCACCACGTCATCTTCCTGTACAGCGTCACTAGTGTGCACGAAGTGGGTGTAGCCCCCGTCCTGGTGCCACCAGATGCGAGTGCCCTCCCAGTCGGGGAGCTTGGGACGCACGGTGTAGTTGGGATAGAGGCGAATCTCGCCGCCCAAGACCGACTCGACCAGGTCGAGGAGCTCCGGATGAAAAAAATAGCCGAAGATGCCGGGCAAGTGCAGTTCGCGGCGGAAGCTTTGGGGCGCCCGGTCCAGGCAGTCCCGGAACAGCCGGTAGATCCGGGTGTCGAAGGGCTCGTCTGCAAAGGAGGACTGGACCCGTCCCTCCCGAATCAACCCGGCAGCCAGTTGGTCGACCAGCCCGTTGAGATCGGCCCGGGCATCGGCCACCACTTGCGGTTCCACCAGACCCCGCAGGACGACATATCCCTCCTCGTCCAGTTGCTTTCTTAACCCAGATTGCATGAGGTCATTGGAGCGGGCTTGGGGCACAGACAGACTCCCAGGAGCAAGCAGGGATCATAGAGTAAATGGGTGGATAAATAAAGAAGGCCGGCGAGGATCGCCGCAGTCGATCGCGGCAAAAAATACTTGCCTGAAACAAACGACAAGAGACAAAAGAAAAAGACTTATCCACGAAGGGGCACGAAGAACGACGAAGGGACACTAAGGCGCTGAGGTTAACCGCGACGGGGTGCCAAGGTCACAAAGGGATTATCGATTTCTGATTGTTTGACTCTCGAATGATCTGCACGGCAGGACAGGGGCCGGCTTGCCTCAAACAGACGAAAAAAGACAAAAGACAAAGAGTTATCCACGAAGAGACACGAAGAACGGCGAAGGGCCACTAAGGCGCTGAGGTTTACCGCGACGGCATACCAAGGTCACAACGGGATGGTCGATTTCTGGTTGTTTCACTCTCGTATGATCCGCCCGGTACGGCGGCGGCCGGACTCGCGGACAAAACGGGAGTTTTCCAAAAGGCGCCCGTCGGCTTTCAGAGAATTCGCCCCCCCGGATACCCTCCATCGCACCATCGGGACGCCCGCGCTCCCGGGTGGCATTCTCCCCTGACGCCGTGACACCAACGTCACAATATTGCAGAAGCGCCCGGGCGCCGCTCGTCATTGACCGAGCTCCATCCCTATTCGTCCCCATTCGTGTTCATTGGTGGTTCGTCTTCATTTCCAAAACCAAAACGGCTGGCTGTTTATCCTGTCTATCCTGTGCATCCATGTTCAATCAGTAGAAAACCGGTTTTGCACGACAGTGCCCTTGTTCCCGATAGGACATGAAGATGCGTTGTTTCACTCTCGTATGATCCGCCCGTCGTGGGGGGCGGGACTTGTCCCCAAGAACCGGCGCCCGTGCGGTCACACCCGATGCCATCGTGATATGGTAGGAGCGGACGGCGTCCGACGACGATCAGTTCCACCATCGATTCCAGCCGGTCACATCCAAAAGAACCCCAGGAGCCATGCCAGTGAGAAAGAGCAAAGTCTTGAAAAAATTCCGCAGCGGCAAGTTCGCCCGGATCTGCGGAATGGGACACTTCCTTCCCTTCTTCATTCGCCACGCCGCCCACTCTCGATACGACGGGATCTGGTTCGACCTGGAACACCGAGCCATGAACGACAGAGAAGTGCAGTCCATTCTGGCCCTGTGTCAGCTCCACGATATCGATTGCATGATCCGTCCCTCCACCCGGGAACCCGCTCGCCTGTACCGGTACCTGGAAGAGGGAGCCGCCGGCTTCATGTTTCCCTTTGTCAACAACGCCCAGGTCGCCAGGCAACTGGTCCGGGCGGTCAAGTTTCCACCTGTGGGCGACCGTGGAGTCGACGGGGCGGGAATGGATGCAGACTACACCCTGGCTGCCTGGACGCCGGGGAGCGACTACTGTGGGGAAGCCAACCGCGAGACCTTCATCCTGGCACAAATCGAGACCCCTGAGGCGCTGGAAAACGTGGAAGAAATCGCTGCCGTGGAGGGGATCGACTGTCTCTTCGTGGGTCCCGCCGATCTCACCCGTCGCATGTCCAGCTTGCCCGGGAACAAGCCGTTCGTTCTGGATGACGCCGTCCAGCGAGTGGCTGAGGCCGCCAGCCAAGCCGGCAAGGCCTGGGGGGTCACTGTGCCCTCTCTGGAGGCCTTGGCAAAATACCGCAGGATGGGAGGCCAGGTGATGCCCTGGGGAGGAGACTATTTCCTGGTCGGGGTCCTGGACCAATGCCGCCGGGACCTGGATGGAGTCCTGGAACCGGAATAGGGCCTCCCCTCAGCGCACGAACCAGCGGGCCGCGCAGCGCACCTGGCTCTTTTGAAACTGGAGGGTGTAGGGATTGACCAGCCAGCGGGCCAGGTAGCCGTCGGTGCGGGCCAGCACCCAGCCGAAATCCCAGCCCTTGCTCCGGTATCGGATCGGAATGGAGGGCTTGACCCGGACCACGGGTTGGGCCGCCCCCCACAGCCGCTTCTGCTCGGTATAGTAGTAATTGGGGCCCACGTGAACGAATACCTCGTGGGCCATGGCCTTTGCCGGGTCATCGGCCAGGTCGGCGCACAGACCCCGAAGCGCCACCTTGACATCCCGGCCGCGGGCGCATTCCCTGGCCAGATCCTCTACAGAACCGGACACAACCGTGCCGTCCTCGGTGTGAGAGAGGACCTCTTCCCAGACGTCCAGCACATGGAAGCCGTAGGACTCGAAGTCATAGACAAAGTTCTGGCTGGGGGCGTTGGTGCCCGCATCCCAGTCGTCGATGCGGTGGGTGTTGGGATCGGAACCCTGATCGTACGGCGGTGAGGACCCCGGCAGGCCTTCGTCGGGCTTGCCGTCCAGGTAGGGCCGGGCGATGGCCTGAAGGCCGTTCTGGTTGTACATGAAGAACGACATGGAGGCCCTGGGTCCAAAGCCGTCCTCCACCAGTCCCACCGGCTGCCTGAGATTCATGATTCCGGCCGTCCAGCGATCTTCCAGCAGATAGGTCACCCGAAAGTCGGAGACTTCCTGAACCAGTTCGGGATTGTCGGAGTCCCGGTCCACGTGCTCGTTGTGCCGGAACTCGGTATAGATTCTGAGATCGGCGCCCCGCCGGATGGCGTCAGCCAAGGCTTTCTCGCTGCCCGCCACCGGCTGGCGCTGCTTGTCCAGGGAGAGAGCCAGTCTCCAGCGGTTGCCTTCCGGCGGCGACTGCTCCCTTGAATCGGTATTCTCGACCATGGGTCTTGACCTTTCCTGTTTTGAAGAATGGTTGGTGTCGATGACGGCCAGTTTCAGGAAGTAACCTCCCCCTACTGAATTCACTCCCGGTGCCTCAGGGGACGACCGGGAAACCGGTCCAGCAGCTTCCCCTCCCGCAGCGCCCACTCGCCGTTCACCAGAAGGTGGTGAATGCCTCGGGGGGTATGGCGAGGGTCCATGTAGTCGGCACGGGTGCCGATCCGATCCGCATCGAATACCGTCACGTCGGCCCAGCATCCGGGGGCCAGCAACCCTCGCCGTTCCAGCTTGAATCGGCGGGCCGGCAGCGCCGTCGATTTGCGCACCGCCTCTTCGACCGTGAACCAGCCTTTCTCGCGAACGAATTCTCCAAACAGGGTCGGATAGGTTCCAAAAGTCCGAGGATGGGGATTCCCCTCGGTGTAGACGCCGTCGGTGATGATGGAGGTCAGCGGGTGACTCAACACCTTGCGTAGATTTTCTTCCGACTGGTTGAAGGAAACTATCATCAGGGAGGCCCGGGTCTCCTGCAGCAGATCCAGGGCTGTTTCCACTCCGGAACGGAGGCGTTCCTCGGCCACCTGTTGAATGGTCCTGCCGACGAGGGCCTGGTGGATCGTCGCCCGCGCCGATGCGATCCATTGGTGGCCCCCCTCCCGGACCGATGCAATCAACAGGTTCTCCCAGCCGTTGCCCAGGTTGGCCTCGGTCTCATCCGCGATCCTGGCCCGAGTGTCCTTGTCGGACAGCCGCTCCAGCAAGCGCTCGGTTCCCCCCTCCAGGGCCCAGCTCGGCAGAACCTGAGTCAAATGGCAGGATCCCGCCAGATAGGGATAGGCATCGATCCCCACGTCCACACCGTCCCCCAGGGCCTGATCCACCAGGTGCAGCACCGCATCCATCTTTTCCCAGTTCTTTCGGCCCACCGTCTGCAGGTGGGAAAGCTGAACCGAGACCCCGGTCTCCCGTCCCAGGTTGAGGGCCTCCTCCACGGCCTCCAGGATGTGAAACTTGTAGTCCCGTAGATGAGTGGTGTAGAAGGCGCCGTATCCGTGAACGACCTTGCAGAGACGGACCAGTTCGGCGAAATCCCCGTAGCTGCTGGGGGCTTCGTTCAAGCCGGTGGAGAACCCGATCGATCCCTGCTCCAGGCAGGAGGACAACCTCCGCTCCATCCGGCGCCACTCCGCCGAATCCAGCCCGGCCGCCTTGATCCCGCAGACGTTGGCCCTGAGAGTGGCGTGGCCGGTGAGAGCCGCCACGTTGGTGCGGCTGCCGGTCTTCTGCAGGTCATCGAAGTAGGCGGCCGCATCGGTCCAGGCCCGCGAACCCCTCCTGTCGAACAGGTCGAAACTGGGAACC
This sequence comes from Candidatus Versatilivorator sp., assembly GCA_965207735.1. Taxonomy (GTDB): domain Bacteria; phylum Acidobacteriota; class Terriglobia; order Versatilivoradales; family Versatilivoraceae; genus Versatilivorator. Next base: position 1,820,262 of record OZ242296.1, read on the forward strand.
AGCTTCTCCGAGGGCAACTTGGGAAAGAGGGAAAACCCGCAATTGCCGACGACTTCGCTGGTAACCCCTTGCAGGACCTTCTCTGGGCGGTGTTCCAGCACCTCCAGGTCGCTGTGGCTGTGTACGTCGATGAAACCGGGCGTGACCGTGAGCCCGGAGCAGTCCACCACCTCCATGTCCGGCCCGGCGGTGACCGCGCCCACCTCCCGGATTCGGCCGCCTTGGATCAGGACCGACGCCTCCCTGCCGGGGCTGCCGCTGCCATCCACCACCCTTCCGTTGGACAAGAGAATCATCGGGGTCTCCTCCTCAGCGCTTGAAGAAGAAATTCTCGGCCGTCTTCACCAGTATCTGGTCCTTGTCGCTTTCGCTCAGGAAGTCGGCGTGATCCTGAATCAGGGCCACCGCGGCCCCAAAGGTGTTTGGGGGCTCGAGCGCCTGAAGGGGACAGTCGCTTTCCCACATGCAGCGTTCGGGACCGAAGGCCTCCACCACCCGGCGGATGAGCGGAAGCTGTTCCAGGTAAGGAGGCTTCTTGGCCCCCAGCGCATAGAAGGCACCGACCTTCACCATCACGGCAGGGTGCTTGGCCATGGCGCACAGGGCGGTAATCTCTTCTTCGGGGAAAGTCCCCCGCCTTCCGATCAGACAGAGGTGATCGATGATGACCGGGGTCTGCGGATGGCGCCGGCACATGCGGTCCAACTCGGGCAGGTCGGGAGGCGACATCAGGAAGCTGAGGGCCAGGCGGTGGTCGGCCGCGGCCTGGAACATCCTCTCGTACCCCTCATGGTCGAGCCAGCGCGGCCCGTCACCCAGGCGCGGCCGGGTGCTTTTTCCCCGAATGCGGAAGGCCAGGATGCCTCCCCGGGCCAGGGACACCATGGTCCTGTCGGGTCGGGCCAGACTGACATCGGTCACCGCCGGGACGATCCCCGTCCCCACGAAGTTCTCGGGCTGGGCGGCGATGATGTCCAGAATATAGCTGTGGTCCAACCCGTACCAGGTCATCTGGATCAAGTTGGTGCGACGGACCCCCTGGGGCCGGCTGTGGCGGGCCAGGTCCTCCGGAGTAAAGCTGGGAAACCAGAAGTCCTTCTTGCTGAAGCCCGGCGCCAGGGGATATTTCTCGGTATCCGGAGTCCACACGTGGACGTGGGCGTCCACGATATCGGTCCGCTTGCCTGGAGCGGCAGCCGCGGGCGTTGGCCTGCCGGCCGCCAGCAACGCCAGGCCGGCGCCCGATACCAGCAATTCTCTACGGGTGATTTCTTTCATCGTGACCTCATGGTTTGGCAGGACTGTCTTTATCTGAACCCGGAGTCCAGGAGACCGAGACCGGTCCGCAGCAAGGCAGGCTACCCCTTCTTTGCCGCCTTTGTCACGGCCTCGGTGTAGGCAGCGCCAGCGGCATTCAGGCTCCGGAGGGCTTCCTCGGGCAGGGTGATCCGGGTTCCCGCGAAATTGTCGGAAACGTGCTCCGGCTTCTCGGCTCCGGCCAGCACGCTGGTGACCTCGGGATGGCTCAAAACCCAGGCCACGCACACCTGGGGTCGGGTGACCCCCAATTCATTGGCGACCGCGTCCAGCGCCTCTATGGGACCCTGCAACGGGGATCCCTCCGGGACTTCCCGGCCCGGGGCCAAGCGTCCTTCCCCCAGGGGGCTGAAGGTCAACAGGCCCAGGTTGCCCCGGCGAATCAGGGGAAACAGCTCCTGCGCCATGAAGTCCTTTCGCTCGGCGGCTACCAGGTTGTAGTAGTCCTCCAGCCCGGCAATGGGGCTCTTGCCCTCCCGCTTCCCCAACTCGATCAATTCCCCCACCTGACGGGCCAGGTGGTTTGAAACCCCCCAGTAGCGGATCTTGCCGGCTTTGACCAGTTCGTCCAGGCTGTCGGCGAGCTGCTCCATGTGCTCGGCTGTCGGGACATCGGCCGGAGGAGAATCCGCATCTTCCCTCGGCGTCCGCTCATCAGGTGAATGCAACAGGTATAGATCGATGTAATCCGTCCCCAGGCGCTTGAGGCTCCCCTCCGCTTTACGGAACAAAACGTCGCGAGTAAAGACCAGCCTTTCCGATTCGGGGCCATCCACGGGCGCAGCCTTGGTGCAGACAACCACCTGGTCTCGCCTTCCGGCCATGGCTTTGCCCAGAACCGTTTCAGAACCGCCCCAACCGTAGGCCTCGGAGGAGTCGAAGAAGTTGACGCCGATGTCGATGCAATGGCGCAGGATGCTCAGCCCCTCCGGATCATCGGCCTTTCGGCTTACCTTGCGAAAGGCGGTTCCCTGGCACAACCTGGACACGTAGAGATCGGTGTGCCCGAACCTCACCAGGTGGGAGGGCCGCTCAACCGCCGGCTCTTGGGGCGGAGCCGACTCGCACCCGGACAGATTGCCCAGCAACACCCCTCCGGCGGCCGTGCCACAGGTTTTCAGAAAGTCACGGCGATCCAGGAAAGAGGAGGCAAACGGCGAGAACCGGGAAATGACCGGCATGGCATGATCCTTTCGTCTCTTGGCTGCTGCCGCCCGGGAAGGAAGTCTGGCGGGAGCGGGAGCGCGGTTGGCTTCAAGTCGCTGCTCCTGAGGGAAGACACTCAAGAGTGAGCGCTATTCTCTACCGGCGTCTAAGGCGGGTCAAGTATGAACGGTCAGTGTAAAGGGTCAGGTCGGGACCCGGAAAGGAGGCAACGCTGCAAAACCACAAGGGGGAAAAGAGTTATCCACGAAGTTTCACGAAGGGCCACCAAGGGGTTGCAGAAGAATCAAGAGCGATCCGCCAAGGGTTGGAAAGGGCCACCAAGCGAGACGGACTTGCTTCAATGGCACGCACAGCCGTTCAATGGACAATTAACATCGATGCACAGGATCCACAGGATTTTTTCGGGAAACGGCTGGCTTGCAATCCCGGGCATCCGCAAATCCGCACGGGATCATCGCCCGAGCCGGCTTCTGGTGCAGGAAGCTCTCGTCCTTTTTATCCTGTGCATCCTGTGCATCCATGTTTATAAAAAAAGATATCGGTCCCCGGAGGCATACCCTCCCGCCCATCCACGGTCCCGATACCACCAACCGGTGTTAGCCCCGCCCCCGAGCACAAAAAAAGGCAGTCAGGGCGTTGGCCCTGACTGCCTTGGGTCCTTCGAAAACGCCTGGGATCTAGAAGCCGATGCGAGCGCGTAAAGTGATCGTGCGGCTCCCTCCTCCGCTGCGAACGATGCCAAAGTTCGGATCGGCGACATTGGTACTGGCCCCGCTGGAATTGGCGTGGTTCAACAGGTTGCGGACGTAGGCTTCGAGCTTGAAGTAGGGACTCTGCTCCAGGGAGGGAATCAGCTTCCACTCCTTGAAGATGTTGAGGTTGAGGTCCCACCGGTTGGGATGTCTCAGGGCTCCACGAGGAGCTGTCCCGTAGCGGCTCTCGGGCGGCAGCTCAAAGCAACCCCGATTCCAGAGCTGCCCTCTCCCCTCGAAGCCGGTGTCGTTGGGATCGCAGCCTCCCACCAGGTCGGGCCGGGCGCCGTCCCCACGGAGCTTGAGGGCGGGATGGTCTCCGCCGCTGAAGGTTGGAATAAACCTGCCGCGTCCACCGGTTCTGAATTCAGGGACAAACGTCCAGTCACCGATCAGGTGATGGAGCCAGGTCGAGGCGCCGGAAGCGAACTGCTGTCCCTTTCCAAACGGCATCGGCACCACCGCCACCCAGCGGGAGGCAAGATCGGGGACGCCCGCCTGCCACCCGTAGTCGTTGTGGCGTTGACCGGCGCTGGACTGGAAGAAGCCGGACGAGGAGCCGAACAGGCCTCCCTGGACATCGTTCAGGCTCTTGGACCAGTTGAACCAGCCTCGGAAATAGATGCCGCTGGAGAACTGCCTGGTCAACTCCAGCTCCAGGGCGTTGTACTTGGAGTTGCCCCCCAGTTGCAGGGCGTGGACGTTGGCGAACTTGGAGGTGTCGAAGGGCTGATAGCTGCTGCCCGGACGGATGGCCTGGAGGTCTTCGATGTAGGGCCAGGACACTCCCCTGGACCCCACCCAGGAGGCGCGCCCCGACCAGCCGAGGCCGAACTCCTTCTCCAGGGTAAGGTTCCACTGCTGATCGTAGGGCCAGTTGTTCTTGCGCAGGTCAACATCGGCCGAGGTCAGACTGGTGGGTCCCACGGTTCCGGCGGGGAAGGGACGCTCCCAGGTAAAGTTGGGAACCCCGTTGACGATCTCGTTGTCCTGGAACAACTCGCTGAACTGGTAGGGGCCCCAGACGTGACCGGCCAGGATTCCGGCGCGGTCGAACTCCCCGAAGACGTTGGCGATGGCCCAGGCCGTCGACTTCACGAAAGGAACGTGGAAGACGCCGTAACCGCCCCGAATGACGAAGGAATCGGTGACACGGAAGGCCACACCCAGGCGGGGATCGACCAGGACGCTCTTGAAATTCCTCAAGCCGGAGGGGTAGCCGGCCTCCCCGGCCGTGACCACGTCAACGGGAAAGCCCGGAGCGATATGCTGGAGCGCCCTGTCGTTGGGCACCACCACTTTCTGGGTCGCCTGGTCGAAGTTGTAAATGGTATCGCTCAGGACCTCTGAGGGAACCCCATAATGCTGGAAGCGAATTCCAGGCGTGATGGTAACCCTGGGCGTCACCTTCCAGTCATCCTGGAAGTAGAAGCCGAACTCGTTGTGGCGGGCCTCGGCCCTGGGACGGACACCGTCGATCTGGGTGGTGAAGGGCAGTCCCAGCAGGAGATCTCCATAGTCGTAGCCGGTGAACTTTCCGCTGAAGTCGAAGATCCCGAAGGGCGCCGGGATGCTGATGGTGCTGAACATGTGCGGGGACTGATGACGAAACTCGATCCCGGTCTTGAAGAGGTGGGTCCCCCGATTGATGGAGACATTGTTCCGCCACTGCTGGACCTCGCCGTCTTCGTAGTCGGTCTCACCCGAAAAGAGCGACCCGATGAGGGTGGAGGGCAATGGGTTGAAGGATCCCAGATGCGAGCTTGTTTGCCGCCCCAAGGTGCGCACCTTGATGTGGGGAGTTCCCACCCCTTCCCGCAGGACGCGGCCGCCCAACTCCGTGACTCCCAGGATCTGGGTCAGATAGTCCCGCCCCTGCACGTCTCCAACGGCCCAGACCGACTGCTGCCGGTTCCAGGCGTACTGAAATTCGTTGACCACGTTGGCGCCAAAGGTGTGGCTGTTGGAAATGCTGATGGCCCGGGTATTACCGGTTTCCACGAAGCCGGCGTTGGGAAAGGGGTCGCCCCGGCCTTCGGGAGAGACATTGTTGTAGCGGTAGTGGGCGATGGTCAGCGTGTTGGTATCGGTGATGGCGTGGTCGAAGGTGTACTTCTGCCAGTTGTTGTCGGATGCATTGTAGGAAATGTAGCGGAAGTTATCGAACAACGCCCCCGGTGGTCCATAGTTGGGCAGAGGCAGAACGCCGGTGTTATCCAACACTCTTCGGGCAATGGGGCTGATCATGCTCTCGGGAACGATGTTTCCCGGGAAGGGCTGCTGAATCCCGTTGACCACGTCGAAGGGGTTGGTCGGACAGGGCACGGTGGGGTTGGGATTGGCGGTGCTGGGGAACACACAGTTGGAGAAACCGACGAACTCGTTGAGGTCACCGGCGCGCATCCTGGCGGTGGGAACGACCCGGCCCGTATTGAAGACAGGGTTCTCTCTGGAGGCCGGCTGATAGAGAAAGTGGAAGAAGGTCTTGTTGCGGCCGTCATACAGCTTCGGGATCCAGACGGGGCCGCTGACCTCGTAAGACCATCGCTTGTTCGTCTTGGCGGGCGGCCTGGGACCTGAATTTCCGGAACTCAGGGCATTGAGAGCCGGATTCGAGAACTCCCCGAAGATCTCGCCGTGAAACTGGTTGGTTCCCTGCTTGCCGATGCCGAAAACGTTGGTCGGCACCCGATACTCGGCGGCAGCATTGAAGTCGACCTGGTGGACTTCCTGCAGGGTCTCCTGGGTCGCCCGGAAAGAGCCGTAGGCGTTGGTGGGGATTCCGTCCTGCTCCTCGCTCAGGTTGTTGGCGAAGCCGCCGTGCACCTGGGCGCGAGCTTCGGTTCCGGGGTTCTGGTAGATATTGTAAATGAGAGCGGCCCCGATATTGGCTCCATAGACCTCCTGATTTCCGAGGCGGTGCTTGATGACCGAGGTGTCGGTGTCGATGGTAGCTCCCTCCTCGGAGACCGTGATCTCGGTGGCTTGCTCGCCGATTTCGAGCTCGACGTCTACCCGTCGAACGTCACCGGCATACACCACCACTCCCGTATTGACGTACCGCTTGAAACCCGGCAACGTCACTGCAATGGTGTAGCTTCCGTTGTCGAGTCCTCTCAGTTCATAGTCGCCGACCTCGGTGGTCACGGTGGTACGAGAGATACCACTCCCCTCGTTGGTGGCCGTGACTTCGGCGTTGACAATGGCGGCGCCGCTGGGATCGGTGACGGTCCCGCGGAATCCGGACAACTGGACCTGGGCTTCCAGCAGGGCCGCGTTGAACGACACGCCCGCGACCAGAGCCGGAATCAAGGCCAGGATCAGAAAAGCCTTGTTGAAAAGTAGAGACTTCATGGGGTTCGATTCCTCCAAATGGGGTGCAAGGGAGACTAAAGTCTTAAAGTGCATTCAGGCCGATATACGGTCCGAGTCGGTAGCGGGTTTCGATACCGCTCAATGACCACTATCGTGATTTGAAATGCAATTCGCCTGCCAATGAACGATAAGGGAGCATTTTTTGCAGAATACTACAATTGATAGAGAAAAGACAGGATTTTACGTCGTTGGCAAACCAGGATCTTGCCATCGGACTGCTGAACACGCCTACGATCCAGCAGCGGCTTTCTCCTCGACAATTGCGTGATAGCGATTGGTTTTGAGTCCGGAGAGGCGCTGCCGTTGGCCGCTGGGCCATTGGACGGTGACGCCCACTCGTTCGGGGCCGGCCCCGCCCAAACCAAAGATGAGGCGCTTGTCATGGGAGGCCAGGAAGCTTCCCCCTCCGGTCAGCCAGCGGACCCGTCGGTGTTCCCCCCAGTCGATCTCCACACGGGCGCCGATGGCGTCGCGGTTGCTTCGGGTTCCCTCCAGCCGGAACCCGATCCAGGTCGAGTCCTGGCCCCGGTTGTTGCGCAGAAGCAGCGGACGTTGGTTGAGCCGGACCAGCAGCGCGTCGGCGTCGCCGTCGTTGTCGAAGTCTCCCGTAGCCAGTCCCCTGGCCGCGTGACGGTTCCTGAAGACCGGCCCGGCCTGCTCCGCCAGATCCTGCAGCTTCCCCCGGCCGTCATTGCCCAACAGCAGGGGCGGCTGCAGGTAGGTGATGTCTCTGCGGGCCAGCTCGATGGTTCGGGTGACGTGGCCGTTGACGATGATCAGGTCCTGGTGGCTGTCGTTGTCGAAGTCGATGAAGCGAACGCCCCAGCCCACGTAGGGCACGGTGAAACGGGTGAGTCCGGAACTCCGTGAAAGCTCGCGGTAGGGAAATTTGCCGCCGTTGCGGTAGAGGGCGTGAAACTCGTCGTGAAAATTGGTGACCACGAAATCGGGGTTCCCGTCCCCGTCGAAGTCTCCGGCGTCGATGCCCATGCCGGACCGGGCCACCCCCTCCGAGTTGAAGGCCATGTCGGCCTCGAAACCCACTTCTTCGAAAGTTCCGTCCTGCCGGTTGAGCAAGAGCAGATTGGGTGTGGCATCTCCGGCGACCAACAGGTCCTGCCAGCCGTCGCCGTCGGCATCGATGCTCACCACTCCAAAGGCCCTGCTCTTGTGCCGGTCAATTCCCGTAGCCTGGCTGACGTCCTCAAAGGCGCCGTCGCCCCGGTTGCGATAGAGCCTGGACCGGCTGGGAAGGTAGGACTTCTGATCGCAATAGGCGGGAATCCCCTTGTGATCGCAGGTGACGGGGTTGGAGAATGACAGCTCGGCGTAGTTGCACACGAACAGGTCCAGCAGGCCGTCGCGGTCATAGTCGATCCAGGCCGCGCTGGATCCCCAGCGTTCCGGATTCTCCACACCGGCGCTCTTCGATACAGTCTCGAAGGTGCCGTCGCCATTGTTGCGAAACAGCGCCGAGAAGGGAAACCCGGTGACGTAGAGATCCTGATCGCCGTCGTTGTCGTAGTCGGCGGCCGCCGCCCCCATGCCATAGAAGTCAACCTGTGCGACCCCCGCCTGGTCCGCCACCTCCTCGAACCTGCCCTCGCCCAGATTGCGGTAGAGCGCATTGCGCACGGGCGCCGGGCTCTTGCCTCTCGGCGTCTCGCCCCCGTTGACCAGGTAGATGTCCAGCAGTCCGTCCCCGTCGAAATCCAGGAAGGCCGCTCCCCCGCAGGAGGTTTCGATCAAGAAGCGGTCGGGGGATTCGCCGTTGAAGTGCTTCCAGGAAATGCCGGCCGGGCCGGTCACGTCGGTGAAGGCAGGAGTCCGGCCGGAGGCCCCGCCCTGTCCCGCCCGGCCCGACGGAATCGTGAACAGTGCCGCGAAAACCCCCAGCAGCAGCCCTATCCAGGGAAGCCGGGGCCTGGTACCGATGCGACTATGGCAAGAACGGGGCAACTCATCAATCCGGCAAGGGGAGGACCCGAACCGGGGCCGGTCGGGCCAATATTTTCAAGACGCCGGCAGGGGGGCCGGGCTCAGAGGGACGGTCTTCCGTTCCCCTTCGTGACCGACCTCGACTTCCAGCCAGGACAGGACACGACTCAACTTCTCCACGCCCTCCCGGATCTGGTCGGCGGTGACAATCAGAGGCGGGGCGATCATCAGCAGATTGGCGCGAGCCAGCAGGTGCAAACCTTCCGCCCAGGCCTGCCGGCGAATACGGATGGGCAGCTGGGCATCCACAACCGGCGGAGCGAGCGGCTGCCGGGTAGCCCGGTCGGTCACCAGCTCGAGGCAGGTCAGCAGACCCTTGCCCCGAACATCGCCGATAATGGGGTGCTTTTGCCTGAGGCCCTGCAGTTCCTCCATCAGCAACCGGCCCATCCTTTGGGCATTGTCCACGCAGCCTTCCTCGCGATAGGCGACCAGGCAGGCCCGGGCCGCGGCCGTGGCCAGCGGACTGGCCGCATAGGTGCTGCCGATCGGCAGCAGCCGGCTCTCGAAATGGCTGCTGATGCGGGGACGAACCACCACGGCGCCCATGGGGACATAGCCGGAGGTGATCCCCTTGGCCATGACCATCAGGTCGGGAACCACCGAGTCGTGGTTGACGCCGAACCAGGCGCCGGTACGGCCGAAGCCGGTGATGACCTCGTCGGCAATCAGCAGGATCCCGTGGCGGTCGCAGAGTTCCCGCAGTCCGGCCAGGTAGCCTTCGGGAAGGGGAAAGCCGCCGGCGGCACCGGTGACCGGCTCCACCACCACCGCGGCCACGGTCGCCGGGTTTTCCAGCTCGATCTGCCTTTCCAGGGCCTTCAGGCAGTGAATGCCGCAATCGGGGTAGGTGAGGCCGAAGTCACAGCGGTAACAGTAGGGATCGAAAAAGCGGACGGACCCTGCCGGCCCGGGCTCAACCGCCATGCGCCGGGGATCCCCGGCCGTGCCCAGGGTGCTGAAGGTCGTCCCGTGGTAGCTGCGGTACTTGGCGAAGATCTTGGGCCGGCCGGTCACCATGCGGGCCATGATGAAGGCCAGCTCGTTGGCCTCGCTGCCGCTGTTGACGAACATGCATTTGTCGAGGTCGCCCGGAAGCAGAGCCGTCAGTTCCTCCGACAGCAGGGACCTCTCGGCGGTCAGGAGCTGGGGGGAGATGCAGCAGGCCTGTTCGGCCTGACTCCTGATGGCCTCGATGACACGGCGGTTTCCGTGCCCGAGGTTGCAGTTGAACAACTGCGAGAGGAAGTCGAGGTAGCGTCGGCCCTGCCGGTCCTGGAAATAGACGCCCTCGGCCCCGGCGAACTCCAACACCGGGTCCTCGCACTCCTGGACCGTCCAGGGAATGAAAATGTGCTGTCGATCGGCTGTCATCTTGAAACTCGCCACCACTCTACCCAAGGTCCGGTCAAGGTGTCAAAAGATTCCTGGCACGCGGCATGCGAACGAAATTGCCTGTTGATGCGTTCTGAATGACCTGTGATAGGATATACGCAGGCTATACATACAGTCTATTCGGGAGACGGTTCATGTTGACCAGGGTTCAGAAATGGGGAAACAGCCAAGGGCTTCGATTCAGCAAGGCTATCTTGAACGAAGCTCGGATCGAGGTGGGCGACACAGTGAATGTCTCAGCCCGCAAGGGGCGGATCGTGGTTGAGCCTGCGACCCGAGTGCGAGGGAAATACGAATTGAAGGCGCTGCTGGCCAGAATGCCGAAAGGCTATTTGGCGGAAGAGGTGGAGTGGGGACCGCCCCCTGGAAAGGAAGTCTGGTAGGTGCCGGGTTACGTGCCACAAAAAGGGGATTTCGTGATCCTGACCTTTGATCCGCAGGCAGGGCACGAGCAAAGAGGCCGCCGCCCGGCTCTAGTCGTCAGCAATACGCCGTTCAACCGCCATACCGGGCTGGCCATGGTCTGCCCCATCACCAACACCTTCAGGAATATTCCCTTTCACGTTTCAGTCCCCGAAGAGTCGTCTCTCTCCGGATATATCATGGCCGAACAGATCAAGTCCGTCGACTTCGCGAGCCGAAAGGTGAAGTTCGTCGAGAAGGCGCCGGGGCCGGTGATCAACGAAGTCCTGAGCCTCTTGGATGCTTGCCTCTATGACCCGGGGTGACTCCGTTGCCGGCCCCTCGCCTGAAGCCGGAATTCAGTCCGCCAGTCGGTTCGGACTCCTTCCCTTGAACGGTCAGACCTCCAGGTTGTACCCCTGCTCCTCATGGAGAGAAATATCCAACCCTTCGGTTTCCACCTCTTTGGAGGCGCGCAGACCGATGATCGCATCCACCACCTTCAGGAGGATGAAAGAAATCACGCCGCTGTAGACCAGGGTGACCACGACGCCGATGACCTGGACTCCGAACTGGGAACCGATGGTCATGCCGTCGGCCAGACCTTGCCCGCCCAGACTTTCGGCGACGAAGACTCCGGTCAAGAGGGCTCCCACGATTCCGCCGACGCCGTGGACACCGAAGACGTCCAGGGAGTCATCGTACCCCAACTTGTACTTGAGGATGGTGGAGGCCCAGAAGCAGCAGGCCCCGGCCGCGATCCCGATGACGATGGCCCCGAGCGGCCCCACGCTGCCGGAGGCGGGCGTGATCGCCACCAGGCCGGCCACGGCGGCGGTGACGATTCCCAGCACGCTGGGTTTGCCGTTCCTGACCCACTCGATGCCCATCCAGGTGAGGGCAGCGGCTCCGGTGCACACCTGCGTGACCAGCATGGCCATGCCCGCGGCGCCGTCGGCGGCCAGGGCGCTGCCGGCGTTGAAGCCGAACCAGCCCACCCACAGCATGGAGGCCCCCACCACCGTCAAGGTCATGCTGTGCGGCGGCATGGGAGCCGTGGGATAACCGCGCCTCTTGCCGATCAGGATGGCTGCAACCAGGGCCGCGATGCCGGCATTGATATGGACCACGGTGCCCCCGGCGAAATCGAGAATGCCCAGCTCACCGAAGAAGGAACCGTCACCGGCCCAGGTCATGTGGCAGATGGGGGCATAGACGAGCAGGGACCATGCCGCCATGAAGACCACCATGGCCGAAAACTTCATGCGTTCGGCAAAGGCGCCCACCATCAGGGCAGGCGTAATGATGGCAAAGGTCATCTGAAAGGTGAGAAACACCGTTTCCGGAATGGTGCCGCTCAGGCTGTCGGCGGTAATGCCGCTGGCAAAGGCCTTGGACAGACCTCCAACGAATGAATGGATGTTGGTCACTCCCGCCTGCATGCCGGTGGTGTCGAAGGCCAGACTGTAGCCGAACAGGACCCAGAGAATGGTGATCAGGGCTGTCAGGGCAAAGCATTGCATCAGCACGGAGAGGACGTTCTTGGCCCGGACCAGGCCGCCGTAGAACAAGGCCAGTCCGGGAATATTCATGAAAAGCACCAGGGCGGTCGCGGTCAGCAGCCAGGCGGTGTCTCCGGAGTCGAGTTGCGCGTGGGCGTCGGCAAGGGCCAGGGAGGGCATTCCAAAAACCAGCGCCAGCACCGACGCCAACGTAAACCGAAGCCGCCGCAGGGCCGGCCTGCAGCTAATCGATGATCTCTTAACAGGTAGCATGGTAGGTCTCACTCCTCAGTGGATTAGTTTGAAACAAACTCTCCGCCCAGGGGGCTTCGAATTCGAAAACTATAGGGATGGATGGGGAGGCCGCTGTCAGGCGGTGAGTTCTTGCGAGTGGCCAGAGTTTGTATACTACAGAAACGCTCCTGCTTCAAACGAATTGTTGGCCAAAAACCGGATTTGACCGCGCAAACCGGGCTCGCCTCGATTCTGCGGTTGGACTACCTCATACCGACCTGATTTTAACCGGCATTTCCCTAAGGGCAGGCGGAAAACCGGAGGCCTGACCCGCCAGGCGTCGACGGCTCGAATTCCCCTTAAGCCATCTGAAACGCACGGGCCCGAAACAGGAAATCCACGATATTGCCTTCGTGAGGCTGGTGCCAGTTGAGGCGGATGGTGGGAACCGGACCCAGATTGAGGCGGTCGATGTTGCGGGCGTCCACCAGGGCCCGCCGAAAAGACTCGTCGCGGGTGATCCCGGTGGCCACCAGAGTGGGACCGATGGAGTCGATCATCTTGGCCTGAGGACAGCGCACCACCGAGACGAATGGGTACATGTACTCCTTGCCGGCCAGGACGGCTTCGGGCGACCGGCAATGCACCACCGTGGGCCGAAGGTAGTCGCAGCGCTGCTTGCGGACCAGCCGTTCGCCCTCCCTGAACCGGCGGGTTACTTCCTCGACCCCCTCCTGCTGTAGCCCGGCATCGATGTCGTTCGAGATGGCTTCCGCCTGCCCCGGCACGGTAAAGGCGGCCAGCGCGGCCCTGTCATCCTGGGGCGGCAACGGCTCTATGGGTCCCAGCCTGCGAGCCAGGGCCTCGGCGATTTCCTCCGTATGGCGGGAGGCCCAGATGCCCGAGCAGTTGATGCAGCTGCGACCGCTGTTGACCAGGACACTGTCCACCATCAGGTCCAGGACATTTTCCCAGTCGTCCACCTGATCGTCGCCGATCAGGATCTTGGTGAACCCGGGACCATGGACCTGGACCGCCGGATTGGCCTTGTACAGCTCCACCGTGGGGGTCCCGCCGAAGATCAGGCTTCTGGGGCAGTGGCCGACCACGGCGGCTCCCACTTCCCCGCCGCCGGGATAGAGCGCGATGGCTTGCTTGGGAATGCCTGCCTGAAAGAAGGCCTGGGCCATGCGCCAGGGGGTCCAGGGCTCCTGGGGACCGGGCTTCAGAACCAATCCGATCTGAAGCGGAATCACCGGAAGCCAAAGGCTGTGGACGCCGGGAGAATTGGAGGGGAGCACCATGCCCAGCACCGGAGTGTTGGCCTGGTAGCTGCGCATCAGTCCATCTTCTTCTCCATATCCACGACCCAGCAAACCCAGATCCAGATCTCGCGTCAGCGAGCGCAGGATATTGCCGATCTCGTCCAGGACGTACCGGAGCTTGTCCATGTTCATGCGGCACATGTGCTCGGGCAGGCCCGTGGTCGCCGACTGTTGCCGGACGAACTCCTCGGGAGTCTGAGTCCCCTCTCCCAGCGGCAGCTCGGCCGAGGAGAACAGGCTGCCGGCCCTTTGGATCCTGGCCAAGAGCTCCTCGGATGGGATCTCGCGCAACACCTGGCGGGCCCGCTCGGCACGGCGCATGTCCCTGGCCACCAGACCGGGATTGGCCTGGCTGACCTCGGCCACCGGCTCTCCGGTGGCGAAATGGACCACCTTCTCGACTTCCAGGCTCTTGTAAGGCTCTCCCCAGCGCAGCACCGGAAAGTGAATCACGCCGTCCTCCATTTCATCCGGGGGCCAACCTGCCCTCCCTTTGAGGGTCCCGCGGCCGCCTGTCTCAATAAACCCCCACCGTGGTGGCGGCGGCGAAGCGGCTGAAGGGCCGCAGCCCGCTCACCCCGTCCCAGGGATAGGCCTCGCAGGGCGGCTCCCGTTCCCCCTCGTCCCGTTCCAGAAAACGGGGCAGGAAGAACTCCCTGGTGAGCGTGGTCAGCATGACGCGGCCGGTCCCACCGTAGTCCACCAGCCGCGAGCTGTCGTCGAAATCCACCAACTGGATCACCGCCCTGGGCTGGGGCGGGTAGTAGGTGATCTTGTAGCCGTTCTCGGGACCGCTGGGACCACTGGCAGCCAGTCCCATCAACGTGTTGCCGTAGGTGGGAGTCAGGTAGACGCTTCCCAGGAGCTCCTCTCTGGCAAAGCGGTGCCACTGGGGAGTGAACTCGGTGCCTCCCGAGAAGATCCCCTTGATTCCGCACTGCTCCAGGCTGGAATTCTCATCCTCCAGCCGATTGGCCAGGGCTTCCAGAAGCTTGGGCGTGGTGAACAGGCACTGGATATCGTGGCCTGCGCCCAGGAGGTTCATGGCCTGGTCGATGACATGGTCCTGGTAGGCCTTGAGATGATCCATCCAGCCCTTCCTGATCAGTTTGATCACCCAGCGCGGGTCCAGGTCCACGCAGAAACAGATGCCCCCACGGAAGTGGGCCAGATGCTCGACAGCCAACCTCAGGCGCCGGGGACCGCTGGGACCCAGCATGAGCCAGTTGGAGCCTCTCGGAAAATATTCGTCCGGAAGGGTCTCGGAAAACATTTCGTAGTCGATGCGAAAATCTTCGATGTTGATCCGGCTCTTGGGAATGCCGGTGGTGCCGCCGGTTTCAAAAACATAGACCGGTCGGTCGGCCAGGGCCTTGGGCACCCAGCGGCGCACCGGGCCCCCTCGCAGCCACTCGTCCTGAAAATGGCCGAATCGGTCCAGATCGGCAAAGCTGCGCACCTCCCGGCGCGGGTCCCAACCGGCCGAGGCGGCCCACTCCAGCCAAAAAGGACAGCCGGTGGCGGGATCGAAGTGCCATTGCACCGTCTCCACCACGTGGGCATCCAGTCGCTTCCGGGCCTCCTCGAATCTTTCCCGGTTGGATTCACCGGTTGCGCTGCTCATGAGAGTGCTTGGGGATTCAATGAAGCTGGTTCGGACACCGGCGGCTCAGCCGGTGGGTCTTCCCCTGCGGGCGCCGTCCCTTTACCGATGCGGACGGAAGGCGGATTATAGCCCAACTCGGCCGAAAACGGCATCTTTATGGCCTGGGAGGATTGGACGGGGATCATGATATTGTGGATTGATGATTTTGGATTTTGGATTGATGATTGTTAGCCCGCATTGGCAGGATGATGCCGGTCAGCGTTTCAATTTTCCCTGAACCCTTCGGACTACCAGCCAGGAAACCGCCAACCGCGGATTGGTGATGCCATCACTGGCCCGGCTCAGGCTCCCTCGTCCGGGCATCCGCGCATGCGACCGTTCCATGGAGGACCTCAATGACCTCGTTCCCTTTGCCTCAACCCGGTGCCGTCAGACCCGTCCGGGCGCACTCTCTCGAATACTACTCCGAAGGCCCGGTGATCGACCGGGAGGGCAACCTCTATATATCCCACGGGACTTCGATTTCCAGGGTGGCGCCCGGCGGCGAACCCGTCGTCTGGGCCACCTCCGGGGCTCCAAACGGCCACAAGATCCTGACCAATGGAGACCACTTGGTCTGCGACGCCACACAGCACGGCGTGCTGCGGTTCGATCCGGACGGACGGCCGCTGGGCCGGGCCGCCGGGGGGCGCTGCCAGGACCTGGAGATCGACGGCCCCAACGACATCTGCCTCCATCCCGGCGAGGGGTTCTACTTCACCGACTGTCTGCCCAAGAAGGGCGCCGTCATCTTCGTGGACCTGGAGGGAAGGCAAAACGTGGTGGCCCGGGACATGGACACGCCCAACGGCATCGTGCTGTCGGCCGACGCTCGAAGCCTGTTTGTCTCCGAAAGCCTCCCCAACCGAGTGACCCTGATTCCCCTGGCCGGGCCCGGCCGGGCCGCGGGACCTCCCCGGGTCTTCGCCGAACTTCCCCGCCATCCCGACGGCGAAGCGGACGGCAAGAACCTGCCGGACGGCATGGCCCTGGACCGGGACAAGCGTCTCTGGGTCGCCCACTACGGAATGGCGGCTGTGCAGGTGCTGTCCCCCGAGGGCCGGCTCTTGGCCAGTTACGACACCGGCATGCGCTGCACCAGCAACATCTGCTTTGCCGGCCCCGACCTGGCCACGGCCTTTGTCACCGGGGGCGACGGGGAACCCCGCCCCGGTGGCCTGGTTCGTCTGGGCGTGGGCGTTCCGGGCTTGCCTATCCTGCCGACCGCCGAGTAGAGGAATTCAGTCGAAACAACAATGACACAGGACATGCTGCGTCTCGTGAGCCAGCACACCGGCCAACTCCTCGGGAGACCCGCTCTGTCCCACCAGCGCCGTGTGCACCACCACGAAGCCGCCCGGCGCCGCAAAGGCGTTGATGGAGCGGTCTCTCTTCAGAAAATAGCGAAAGCGGTAGCCATGGGGTGGAACGGCTTCCAGCAGGCGGTCGCCGATTCCTGTCAGGACCTGGGTGCAGACCGGGTCCCATTGGCGGTCCTCCGGTGAAACCAGCATGCCCACGGCCGACCGGCCCAGCTGTTCTTCCCAGTAGACCGGAACTCGGCCGGCCATGGCCTCGGCCATCGCCGGAATCCCCCACAGGTAGAGGGCGGCGCCCAGGAGAGGGAGGCAAAGCGCGGCCAGCAGGGTGAGCTTGCGGCGGAGGGGGCGCCTGGCGGGATGGTGGAAGGCGGTTCGCTCGGGCGCAATGGCGTGGATAGCGGTCAGGAATTCGGCGTCGTCGACCAGCAGGGCCTCGGGAAGCGGTCCCCTTCCCATTCTTGTCCCTGCCCCGGCGGGGTCGGACGAATGGGCATTGACAGATACCGAGGCGATGTTAGTCTGTTAAGCTCAGACGAAAATAACGATCTCGGAAAGGCAGGTCGCGGGGGCACGATGCGAAAGGGATTTTCTCTAATCGAGTTGCTGATTGTGGTGGCGATTATCCTGATCATCGCAGCCATAGCGGTCCCCAACCTCCTCCGGGCGAGGCGCTCGGCAAACGAAGCCTCCGCCACCGCTTCCATGCGAACGATCGGTACCGGCCAGCTCATGTATCGCTCCACCCACGGCACCTTCACCAACCTGGCCGGTCTGGCGGCGGACGGTGTCGTTCCCGCCGATCTGGGATCGGGCACCAAGAGCGGTTACAAATTCGATTCCCAACCGGGTGAAAACCCGGCGCAGCAGTTCACCGTAACCGGGGTTCCCGAAATCCCCGACGGGGCCGCCGCCACCGGCACCCGAACCTTCTTTACCGATGAATCGCAGGTAATACGCTTTGCCATCGGGTCCGAGGCCAACGCTACCAGCAAACCGGTGGGAGATTAAAGGCTAGTGATTAGTGGATAGTGGATAGTAACTTGATCGATGCGTTTAAGCATGTTGTAGATCTCGGCGACGAGAATGACTACATCCCGGATTCACATCGATGGACAGGATTTTTGTTGATAGTCTGGGATGGATGCTCCGGGATAAGAGTTTTCATCACCTTCCACTCTCCACTCTCCACTCTCCACTCCTCACTCTCCACTGGCCACTAATCACACCCTGTATGCTCCGGCCCGTTGTATGGGGCGGAGGCGCTGCTGAGCAGGTACCGATACGGGATTGGTTGGGGCAGGTCTGTAAGCCGAATTCTGTTCCCTCGAAGAGGGCAGCGGTCATTCCTCTAGCCCGGGAGTTGCCTCCCGGATCCAGCATTCTACCCGGATGTCAAGCGGCGCGGGTCACGCCTCCATCCCTATTTGAACTTGCTCCATGTGGGGTTTGCCAAGCATGCCCGTTGCCGAGCACCCGGTGCGCTCTTACCACACCATTTCACCCTTACCCCTTGCGGGGCGGTATATTTTCTGTTGCACTTTCCGTACCCATGGAGAACCTCCATGAGCCCCCCGCGTTACGGGGCACACTGCCCTGTGGAGTTCGGACTTTCCTCCCGCTCAATGCCTGAGCAATGAGCCGGCGACCGCTCACAACCTGCCCGACGGCATTTTAGCCCGCATTTCTCGCCAGGTCGCTTATTTGAAACAAAAGAAAAAAGAAAAAGAAAAAAAGAGTTGTCCACGAAGGGACACGAAGAACGACGAAGGGGCACTAAGGCGCTGAGGTTGACCGCGACGGGGTATCGAGTTCGCGAAGGGATGGTCGATTTCTGATTGTTTCACTCTATGTATGATCCGCACACCAGGGCGGGGGCCCGGCTTGCCAGAAATGCGGGCTTGGTCCGGACCGAGAGGGGCGTCAAGGCGCCGGCAGGATCAACCGAGCCCGACAGCGGGCTGAGGCCGGAAAGGGGGACTGTCCCCGCTCCAGTCCAGCGGCAGCAGGGATTGTCGCCACAGTCCCGGCTCCAGCAATGGCCCTGCTGAAGGCGGCTTTCTTCCGAGCTGGTACCGGTCGCACAACTGGCGGATGAGATCGGAAATCCGCTCGCGATAGATCTTCAGCCTGCCCTGTGGGAGCCCATAGAGGTCCCGGTATACCGGCACCAGCTCCGGAAATCGCTCCCGCAGAAAGGGCACCCATACTCGCTCGATGGAGGAGGTGACAAACAGGACCCTGGCAGCCAGATAACCCGCGCCCCGGCGCTTGACGCTGCGCACCAGTGCCTCCAGGTCGGCGGTGCCGTCGGTAATCCGAGGAAGCACCGGCATGACCAGCACCCCTGTGTTCAAGCCCGCCTGCGACAACGCCTTCAAGGCCAGCAGCCTCCGCCGGGGCGTGGCCGCCCGAGGTTCCAGGAGCCTGGCCAATTCGGAGGAGAGGGTGGTAAGAGTGATGTTGAGATGCACCTCGTTGCGGGAGGCGATCTCCCGCCACAACTTCAGGTCCCGCAGGACCAGGTCGGACTTGGTGGTCAGCGAAATGCGGAGTCCCCGCCATTCGGCCAGCCTCTCCAGCATCGCCCGTGTCAGCTTGAAGCGCCTCTCAGCCGGCTGATAGGGATCGGTGGCGGTGCCGATGGCAATGGGCCGGTCTCGCAGCCTGGCCGAAAGCAGGTCCTTTTCCAGGACGGCATCCCCCTTCCGCTTGGCGAAGATCTCGGACTCGAATTGGCCTGCATCCTCCCGGCCCATGTATTCGTGGGTATAGCGGGCATAACTGTCCCTTATAGATCTTATACCGTCCATAGCCGTCCATAAACATCTTCTAAGACATGTTATTTCAAATATATATGTAGACTAACTGTCTAACGGCGTCCAATAGTACTGCTTGACATCCGAGGGCAACTCGGGGCAATATTGGGGGCAACTCAGGAGACACTACAGGCAACCCTATATGCCTCTCACCGATATTGCGATACGTCATGCCCGCCCCGGCACCAAACCCAGGAAGATATTCGATGGGAGTGGACTGTATCTGGAAGTGGCCCCCAGTGGCGGTAGGTGGTGGCGGCTGAAGTACCGCTTCGCAGGCAAGGACAAACGGATCTCCCTGGGCGTCTATCCCGACGTGTCGCTGAAAGAAGCCCGGCGGCGGCGTGATGAGGCCCGCCAGCTGTTGGCCAAGGCGATAGATCCGAGCGAACACCGTAAAACACAAAAAGCAGAGAGAGACCAACGCTCAAAGAATAGTTTCGAAGCCGTGGCCCGGGAATGGTTTGGCAAGTACTCCACAAACTGGGTCCCCGATCATGCGGGTCTGGTCCTCAAACGACTGGAGCGTGACATCTTCCCTTGGATCGGAGGCAAGCCAATTGCTGAGATCAATGCTCCTCAACTGCTGATTGTCGTCCGCCGGATCGAACAACGTGGAGCCCTGGAAACTGCCCATCGGGCGCTTCGAAACTGTGGTCAGGTCTTTCGCTACGCCGTGGCTATCGGATGTGCCGACCGCGACCCATCTGGAGATCTGCGAGACGCGTTGCCACCGGTCAAGAGAACACACTTTGCCGCCCTCACTAATCCGAAGCGGGTTGGCCCCTTGCTGAGAGTGCTGGACGCCTATGAAGGGTCACTCATCGTTCGTTGCGCTTTGCGGTTTGCACCACTGGTTTTCGTCCGGCCCGGCGAGCTCCGCCGAGCCGAATGGTCAGATATCGACCTGGAAGCGGCCGAATGGCGTTTCACCATCACCAAGACCAATACGCCGCATCTAGTTCCCTTATCCCGGCAAGCGGTAGAGATTCTGCGCGAACTCTACCCGCTGACCGGACACGGGCGCTTTGTCTTCCCGAGTTCCCGCGCTCCGAGAGGGGACCGTCCCATGGGTACCAATACCTTTCTGTCCACCCTACGGTTCATGGGTATCGGAAAGGAGGAGATGACAGGCCACGGCTTCCGGGCCATGGCGAGAACCCTCCTGGATGAAGTGTTGGGCTATCGACCCGACTATATCGAACACCAACTGGCCCATGTGGTGCGTGATCCTCTCGGTCGGGCCTACAATCGCACGGCTCACCTGCCGCAGAGGCGAGAGATGATGCAAGCGTGGGCCGACTATCTGGACCGGCTCAAATCCGGTGAGGTTGACACGCCGATCAGGACAACTGCCAGTCAAGGAACGTCACAGTAGAGAGCAAGACCTGACAAGTCCCGAAAGAACCAAAGGCATCACCAAGTCCCCACTCAGCAAGCATCGGTTTGAGTCCAACGACGCGATGAGCAAGAGAGAACAGTTAGCACAGTCACGTGAACTCATCACCGCATAGTTCTTCCCCGAATAATTCTCGACGAGGGGCCATCCCACCAGTCTGCTAATCTCCCCATGCAATCCTCTTAGTCACGCCTTAGTCACGCCAACGACTTCACATTCGCCTTCCAAGCTAAAACCGCCGGTGCAGCCTTCCGGGGGCCGAAACATCTCCGGGTCAACTGGTCGGACACAATGCGCTTCCGTCCACCGACGCTTTGTCCATGGTGTTCATGCGGGAACAGAATCCGCAAACCAACCAGTTGACCTGCCTGGCCGTGCCGCCTGCAATCGTTCAGCGATGTTCCGGCATTCGATAATATACCGTTAAGTCTTCCAGGATCACACCGATACGGAACCAATCGTTCAAGAGGAGGGACTGATGCCATCTCATTACTCCCCCCGAAGTTTCTTCAGGCAGGCCCCAAGAGACCTGCTCGCCCGGTACTTCGAGAGCCGCGGTTTGTCCTTCAAGCCGGACTTGGCGACCGTCGCGGATACGCCTGGGGATCCGTTGTATGCGGCCTGGCTCCAATTTCCCGAGGAGCAGCGCAACGAGATGGAGCTCGATTTTCGGGAGATCTTCAAGATGAGTTGCCGAAAGGGCGTTCAGGCTATTCTCGATGCCACGCAATCGCGCCGGGTCGACACTCCCGAAAGCGCGGGTGCTTTCATCGAGTCCCTGTCGAGGATGCCGGATCACTTCCACCGCGCAATGGCGACCTGGCTGGACCACAGGGGATGCTGGAGAGAAGCCCACCGGTTTTATGGAGGTGATGCGCCCGGTTGGTGGCGAAAGCGCAAGAACATGGGACACCGGCCGGCGGCAACCGATCCGGCCAGCCTCCGGCGCCTTGCCGACCTGATCGGCGCCTGGTTTCACCGCAGCGAAGGACGGGGCAGCCGCTGCGTGGTGGAATCCTTCCACCGGGATGGGCTGGACTTCTATTTCGCCTACCCTGAGGACTACTCCCGGTTGAAGATGGAGTGGACGGATGGGGAGTTCAGCCCGAGACGGAGCCGGCCGGTATTCGAGGTGGTCTTCGCCTACTCGCAACGGGAGGGTTCGGTGGACCTGAGCTTCCCGGGTCCCTGCCGCGCGGTAGAACCGCTGCAGCAGATGTTCGCCAAGGCGATTCTCGGACTGGGCCGCCTGGCATCCGATCCTGCCGGCGCGCCGGTCTACGACCTCGCTCCCCTGCTCAGAAAAGACTTCGATTTCGTGTACGGTTCCGGCAGCGGGGTCGAGTCGGTAATGGTGAGGAAGCTGGGATTGGCCTCGCGGGTGCTCAAGGATTTCCGGTTCACACTGGAGCCTGGCGAGGCTTGCCCCCCCGATGACATCCACGACTATCTGCAAATGGCCGGCGCATTCGATCCGTCTCTCCTCTACAGAGTTACCCAGGCAGAGCTGGTGGCTATTCTGTCCGCTGACGGAAAAACTCCGCGCGGCAGAGTTCCGATCCACCTGGCCGTTCCGGCTTCCTGTTCGCTCGGCTACGGCGATCGGGAACTGAAGCTGCGGGAAATGGTAAGGGCCTCGGGTCTTGAGCCGGAAGGGCTCGAACGGGATCGGGACAGGAGTCCGGAAACCGTGCTGATCGATCTGGGCGCCCGTTTGTGCATCTCCCCGAACCGCAATCTCAGGATCGATTCACGGGAACTGGCCCGCTGCGCCGGCAAGGCGGTCAAGGCCCTCAAAGCCCAGAATATCCTGCGAAAGGCCCGCCCCGCCCGCAGCGCGGTGTGTCCGGGCTGCGAGCGGCATTGCCGGATGCCCGTGCACAGAGAGTCAGGGCCAGCGCGTCAAGCGACCGGGATGAAGGGTCCGGCAGCTCCTTTCATCCTGTGCGACAAGCGCGGCGACATCAACCGGGTGCCCGTAGCGGCTGACCGGTTGACCCACTGGCAGACCGATGCGGCCAGCCTGATCCGATTCATTGCCGGCGCCCTTTCGCTGAGCGGGAGCGGCCAACGGCCACAGGAGAGGAAAGAGTTGGAAGCCGGCATGGTTTGCGGGAGGAGCCGCGGCCGGGTGGTAGGCCTGAGGATGGAGGACGAGCTGAAGCTTGTGGCGGGTTCAAGCCGATTGCCATTTTCCAAGGTCCTGCGTTTTCGCGAGGACCGCTACGGACTGGAGGAAATGCCCGTCCGCCGCTGGCTGGACGAGGCCACCGGGGACGAGGCTCCCTACAGCGCGAGCCGGGTCAGGTACGAGTCAAGAAAGCTCGACACCCGCAAGAAGGACCTGGCTCTTCAGAAGGCCTACCGGTCGCTGAAGCGGGAGAGGCCGGGCAGGCCTGACATCTGGTACGCGCGGCAGATCGCCAGGAGCGGGCTCGGCGGCGGACTCAGCCCGGAAACCATCCGCAAGCGGATGAAAAAAAAGTGAAAAACGACGCAAAAAAGTTGGGCAAGTTCAAATCGTTTTTCTTTACCCACCCTAACTGACTCATTCCTATGGACTTATCCGAGTCCCTCGCCGCGGGCGGCAAGCCCGCGTTCCAAATCCGAATTTTCTAAACTGCTGATTATATTGCACTTGCAGGTTTCGGTCCTCCCAATTTCCGTTCTGTACTTGCCCAACTCGGGCGTTTAGCCTCGGATTCATGAACGAGATCGAATCCGGCAGGGCATTGACACCGAGAATCCTGAGGCTCCCGCTGGTCCGCGAACGCACCGGACTGTCCCGCAGCAGCATCTATATGCGCATTTCCGAGGGGCGTTTCCCCAAGCCCATCTCCCTGGGGGAGCGGGCCGTCGGCTGGCTGGAGTCCGAGATCACCGAGTGGGTGAACCGGAGGATCGAGGCCAGCCGGCAGGCAGGGCCTCGAGAGGACGGTTCCAGATGACGGGCGCATACTTGAGCCTCTACTCACAGGACCGTCCGGAACTGGGCCGGGGGAGCGGCGCGGAGCGCATGTGCTCCTGTCCCTCGCCCGCTCACGAGGACAGAAAGCCGAGCTGCTCGGTCCAGGTGGAATCGGGAAAGTGGTTCTGCCACGGCTGCGGGGAAGGCGGCGGCGTGGTGAAGTGGCTGAGGCTCGCCCGGGGCCTGTCGGGACCGGAAGCCCTGGAAACAGCCCGGCGGCTCGGATTGGTACCGGAACACGGAGACATCATAAACAGTTCGCGGGTGAACGGAAGACTTCAGTCCGCCCCGAACGGACAGCGGCCTTACCGCCAGCCGTGTTCCGTCGAAAACGCTCCTCCGTCCGCCCTTCCGTTCCGATGCGCCGCCTGCTACCACTACCGCGCCCCGGACGGGACCGAGTACGCCCGGGTTTACCGCTACCCCGAGAACCGGCCTGGCCGTAAGGCCGACCCTTATTCCCTGCGCAATAGGGGAGAGCACGCGGGTACCTGGACCCACCGGGCTCCGCAGAACCGCTGGCCTTACCGCGTAGAAACCCTGACTGACGCAACCCCGGTGGTGATCGTCGAAGGCGAGAAGTGCGCCGATGCCTTGGCCGGACTGGCGGAGGGATATGGAGTGCTGAGCTGGCTGGGCGGCAGCGGCGCTGTCCTGCGCACGAACTGGGACGCCCTTTCGGGGAGGGAAGTGATCCTGTGGCCGGACGCCGACGATCCGGGGCGGGAGGCGATGGCGAGGCTGGCCGGCGAGCTGGACAGGATCGGGGCGGCCGAGGTGCTGATGATCCGCCCGGAAGAGGAGCGGACCGCCGGCTGGGACGTGGCCGACGCCATCGCGATGGAGGGTTGGGGATGGGAGGAAACCCGGCGGTATCTCCTTCAGGCCGAACCGGTCGATCAGGAAGAGTGCCGCCGGCTCAGACGGATCGCGGAGAAGGTCCTGGTGACGGCGGAGGGAATCGATCCGGATGGGATCGACTGGATCTGGGAGCCCTACCTGCCCGCCGGGGCCGTGACCCTGATGGCCGGGGCGCCCGGTTGCGGAAAGAGCTTCCTGAGCATTGCTCTGGCAGCGGAGCTGTCCCGGGGCCTGACCCCGTTTCACCGGAAGCGGACCGGGAAGGTCCCGACGGCAATCCTTTCCCTCGAGGACGATCCGGCCCGAACGATCGTTCCCCGGCTGAAGGCCTGCGGGGCCGACCTGGGTGAGATCTTGATCTTCGACTGGCGTCATCCGGAGGCGGATTCCCTGGATACGCTGTCGATGAGGGAGGGAACGGAGGGAGAGCTGCTGCGGGTCTTGCGGGAGGGAGTCAAGCTGCACGGTCTCCGGTTGGTGATCATCGACACCCTGACGGCGTTCACTCCCGCCAGGATGGACGGGCATGAGGCCGTCGCTGTCCGTCAGATGATGAAACCCATGGCCCGGTTCGCCTCCGATTGCGGCGTGGCGGTCCTGGTGATCTGCCACGCCCGCAAGAGAAGCAGCCATGATTCGACGCACGGGGTCCAGGCGACTGTTTTGGGAAGCGTGGACTACGTGGCCGCGTGCCGGTCGGCGCTGCTGGTGCAGAAAGACCCGAAGGCGGACGAGGGGACGGCGGGCATCATGACCCATGCCAAGTGCAATTTCGGACCGTTGGGTTCCTCGCTCTCCTTCTCGATCGGCACCGACGGCTGGAAGTGGGGGGAAGAGCGGCAGGAGTCGGCCGATGAAATCGAGGAAGCGCTGCTGGCCAGGAGGGAACACAGGAGGATGAAGGAGCGGGAGGAGAGGATCAAGGCCGGGAAGGCCGAGACGAGAGCACACATTGAAGAGCGGATCCGAACCTACATGGAGCAGTACCCGGGGGAAGAGTTTTCGACCCGGGAACTGAGAGAGAACATCGAGGTCAAAAACGACACCATTGCGGGTGTGTTGCACAAGATGATGGAGGAAAAGCAGTTGATCCGCCGCAGGAAGGGCAAACAGAAGGTGTTGTGGAGCCTTGACGGTAACGGCAAGCGGCAGCGAACAAAAGACGAAGGCAATCCCTCCAAAACCGGTCCCCGTTTCTCAACCGGTCCCCAAAAATCAGAAGAAAACGGCAAGCGGTTAGTTGCTGGGAATTCAATGACTTGCCCTGTGGAAAACAAACCGGTCCCCTTGTCTCCCCCTATATACGCGCGCGCGGGGACCGGTTTGGGGGACCGGTTTTCCACAGGCGGAGAAAAAGAGCGGAAAAAAGGAAGCGGCCAGGGTCCCCCGAAACCCAAGGGGAGATCGCCATGACCGATGCCGGCAGCGTTCACACCGGACGCCGCCCTTCGGTTGATTCGCCAAATTCCCGCAAGGAGGAAGAGCAACCATGAAGTCATCTTTGTTTTCCAGCGTAGCCGTCTTTTGCCTGGGGCTCCTGCTGTTATGCCCGGGGGTGGTCTGGGCGCAGGGGACCAGTCCCTGGACAGACGCCGTGGGAGTCCTCGAAGCCGCTTTCACCGGCCCCATCGCCCGTGGCCTGTCGCTGATCGCCATTGTCGTTGGCGGCCTGATGTTCGCCTTCGGAGAAGGCGGATCGAAGAAGGCGCTGGCCGGTATCGTCTTCGGTTTGGGCATGGCCATGGGAGCGGCCAACTTCCTGGCCTGGCTGTTCTAGGGTTTCCCATGGACGGCCCGAAAATCTGGAGGGGGCATCCGACACTCAGTGCCCCCTTGAAAATGATGGGTGTCGAACGCCGCTGGTTCCTGCTGTCCGCAACGGTCGCCCTGGCGCTTTGGAACGCGATCAACTCGCTCCTTATAGGTGGCGTGATCTTCGGCGTCCTCTACACCGCCGGCCTGCTGGCCTGGAGGAAGGATCCGGCCATGCTTTCGATCCTGAAGGTCTCGGCTAGCTTCCGCGCCCGATACGACCCGGGCAAGTGGAGCAGCTTGCCCTGGGTTGTGAGAATCCGAGAATGAACCTGAGAGAAGAAGCCAAGGACTTCGAGGCGGCCGGTTCCCTGGCCGACGAGCTCCCCTGGTGGGGCTGGCTCCCCGATGGCGAGTGCCTGCTGGGCCGAAACGGCAACCTCATTGCCGTCGGTCGGCTCACTCCGGCTCCCCTGGACGGCCGCGCGCCTGTCCACCTGGACCGCGTAATCGACCGCTGGCAACGCGCCCTGTCCAACCTCGACGACAAGATGCGGCTCTATTTCTACTTTCTCCGCCGGCCGCCGGAGATCCCGAAGCCGGTAACCGACGCCGGCGAGGTTGTGCGCCTGTCCCAGCAGCGCCGGGGCGAGTTCCTCGCCGGCCGCGTTTCAGACGTAGCCGTCTACGTTGCTTGGTGTTATGACTCGGGCCTTCAAGCAACCAGCTCCGAGGTTGACGGCGGAGTGACAACCTGGCTGCGCCAATGGATGGCCCAGCGCAAGAAGCCCAATGAGGTTGTCTATCTCCGTCGGGCCGTGGAATCAGCCGCCGAGCAGTTTCGCCAGGCGGTCTCCGCCA
This sequence comes from Candidatus Versatilivorator sp., assembly GCA_965207735.1. Taxonomy (GTDB): domain Bacteria; phylum Acidobacteriota; class Terriglobia; order Versatilivoradales; family Versatilivoraceae; genus Versatilivorator. The sequence continues at coordinate 1,847,353 of OZ242296.1, forward strand.
GCCGCGCCCTGGTCTCCGACATCACCCCCATCGAGCTGCTTGGACCGCAGGAAGGCTCCCGGGTGCTGTCCGAACTGGTGAACCGCCCCGGAACACCCTGGCGCGGAGCCACGGGCAGCGGTCTCAACTGGCAGCTCGCCGTGTCGGAGCTCGAGGCCGAGCGGCGCTTTCTTCGCTTGGACGGTGAGCGGGCGCTGGTTTATTCCATGCTGTCCCCGCCCGGGGAGGCCAAGGCCAACTTGCTGGCCGATCTTTTCCGCCTCGATGCAACCTTGACCGTGAGCCTGGAATGGAAGCGATGGGGGCTTGACGCCGCCCGGCGGAAGATCCGCAGCGCCCAGCGCCACTACTTCTCCAAGCGCTACTCCATGGCCGCCCACATGCAGGAGACCCAGGGAACGGCCGCCGCCATGACCGATACGGCCGCCGAGGCCGAATCGAGCCGGCTCGGCAGCGCTCTTGTCGAGCTGGAGGCCGACGGTGTCTCCTACGGCTCCATAACCTGCACCGTAACTCTCCATGGCGACTACGAGCAGATCGACCACTTGGATGCCGATGTCCGGAGGATCTTCAACACCTACGACGCCAAGGTGATCCGTGAAGGCTACGGCCAGCTCCCGGCCTGGTTCTGCCGCCTGCCCGGGCAGCCCCCCGGCCGCAACGTCCGCAGCGTCTTCGCGTCCGCCGGCCTGCTGGCCTGCCTGGCTCCAGTCTTCGGAGCTTCCACAGGCAGGCCCACCAGCAAGCACTTGGGCCGGCCGGCCCTCGCCGTTCTGGAAACCCGGAGCAAGACCCCCTACCACTACGACCTGTTCGCCGGCGACGTGGGACACACGCTCATTCTTGGCGCGACCGGCGCCGGCAAGAGCTTCACTCTCAACTTCCTGCTGGTCTCGGCCCTCCAGTACGATCCCCGCGTCCTGATTCTCGATCTGGGCGGCTCCTACCGCTGGCTCACTTCCTTCCTGGGCGGTTCCTACCTGGAGCTTTCCCCTTCCGAGAAGGGAAGCACGACTTTCAAGCTCCGGCCGTTTTCCCTGCCCCCGACCGAGCGCACCTGCCAATTCCTGGCCGGCTGGGTAGCGCGCCTGTTGAGGATCGGCGGCGGGGAGCTGTCCGGAGCCGACACCACCGAGATCCACGACCGCATTGCGGATCTCTACAGGCTCCCTCCAGGCCACCGGACCCTGGGCGGCCTGGTCCGCACCCTGCCCCAGAAGATGTGGCCCCCGCTGTCCCGCTGGCACGGCTCGGGAGCCTGGGGCGCGGTCTTCGACAACCCCGCCACCGATGACGATCTCGAGCTGGCCGACTGGCAGGTGATCGACCTGGCCGGCGCGGCCGAGCACGAGGACCTGTGCGAGGCGGCCCTTTTCTACTTGCTGGAGCGCTTGCGCCTCGCCTTGGAAGACTCGGCAGAAACCGCCCGCGTCAAGCTGATGGTTGTGGACGAGGCCTGGCGCTACCTCCGCGATCCCGCCGTGCTGTCCTACCTGGCGGAAGCCGCCAAGACCTGGAGAAAGAAGAACGCCGCCCTGATCCTGGCCACACAGTCCGCCATCGACCTTACAGGTACCGCCGGCGCGGCGGCTCTGCTTGAGTCGCTCCCGACAAAGCTGTTTCTCGCCAATCCCGACCTGCCGTCCTCGGTCGCCGAAGTCTTTCGTTTGAACGAGGAGGAGGTTGAGGCCATCCGAGGCCTCCTGCCCAAGCGGGAAATGTACCTGCGCCGCTCCGGCGAGTTCGCCATCCTTCGCCTCGAAGTGGACCGGCAAAGCTACTGGCTTTACACGTCCTCAGCCGTGGACGCTGAAAAGCGCTCCCGGGCCGTCGAAAAGCACGGCCTCGTGGGCGGCATCGAGCACCTTGCAAAGGGGGTACAATGATCCCAAACACCATCGCAACCATCGGCACTGGCGTCCTGACTTTCGGCCTCTGGGCTCTTGTCCTGTTCGGTGCCGACAAGGCCTCGCCGGCCGGCGAAAAGGCAGCCACTCAGCCCCTGGCGTCCTTCGCGTCCAGGCCCAACCGGACCAGATTGTCGAAGTCCGGACCAGGACCCGACACACGACGGTCCTCGTCCTGCCCCGGGGAGAAAACATCCTGGACTTCGTTGTCGGCGACTCCGACTACTGGCACCTTTCCGGCTCCGCCAACCTGGCCTATCTCAAGCCCCTCGACGAGAAGGTCCGGACCAACGTGGCTCTGGTCTGTGAAAGTGGTGCGATCTACTCATTCCTGGTGAGAGAGGCCGCCGACCCTCACCTTGTGGTGCGGATCGAAACCAAGACCGGCAACGCCGCTCCGGGCCGGCCTGCCTTTGTCGCCCGTTCGGCCATAGAGGACTACCGGGAAATGGCCCGCGCCGCCGGCGAGGCCGCACGGGCGGCTCGCGAAGCCGCCGATCTCAGGTCCACCCGGGCCGAGGACCGAGCCGCCGGGGCCGTCAACCGGTTCAGGGCCGACTATCCCACCCGCCTGTCCTTCGCCTACCAGCTCGGCAAGAAGGCTCACGAGTGGCCCTTCCTGGTTGACGCCATGTGGCATGACGGGCAGTTCACCTATCTCCGAAGTCGTGCCCAGGAGTCTCCCGCGATCTACGAGCTGAAGGACGGCAAGCCGAGCCTTGTCGCCTACGACCTCACTCCGGAAGGACTCTACATCGCCCGCCATGTGCTCGGGGACGGCTGGCTCCGCATCGGCAAGAAACGCGCTCGATGGCGCTTCGATCCTTCCCGCGACTTCACCCTGGCTCCCCAGAAGAAGCTCAGGCGGCTCCTGAGCGACGCCAGGCGGACCCTTGAAGGAGCCACACGCCGACCTTCCAAGGAGGAACCCAATGAGTAGCCAATGGAGCCGGCTCGTTGCCAAACCCGCGGGCGCGATCCCGGGCGGCCTCTTCGGACAGATTGCCGTGGCCCTGACCACCCTGCTTATCGCCGCCTTCATCATCGCCTATGCCATCCAGGGCGGCTCGACCGAAGAAGAACCCGAGACCACGGCCGCCGAACCCGTCCTTGCCGGCGAGGGCATCCAGCGGCGTGTGGATCACCGCATCGAGGAACAGCGCCGGCTCGAACAGCTCCGCAAAGCTGCCCAGGCCCGCGACCGCCTGCGCGCACAAATGGAGCAGTCCCGTCCGGGCCAACAGGCGGGCCCCGGGCGGCCTGCCACGCGCACCGCCGGCATGACTCAAGGGCGAACACCCACCGGCGGCGGCCAGCCCTACGCCGGCGACGATGCGCTCGATGGCACGATCGACGCTGAAATCGCCGAGCAGGAGCTTCTCCAGGAACTCAGACTTCAGGCCATCCGCCGCAAGCACGAGTCGCTGCGATCGGATCCGGTCTCTCTCTCCGTCAGGCCCTCACCGGGCCAGCACCGCCCGCCCCCACCTCGGGTCGGCTCCGCTCCCCGATACGGACCGGCGCCCCGAACCTCGCCCGGTCCCGAGACCGAAAACATCCGGAATTTGCTTCAGGCCACCGAAAACCTGATCGAGCTCGAGCAACAGGCCATGACTCAAGGCACAGCCCGGCCCGGCTTGCCCGCGCAGCCAGCACTGGTGCCGGCGGGGATTCCCGCCGCGGCGGCGCAAGACCAGTCGCCGGCCCATACTCCCGAGAACCCCACCAGGGTGACTACCCCTGCCGATCCGGAAGGCTTTGAACGCATCTACGAGGGGTCGTTCCTGGAAGGCGCGCTGATTACCCAACTCTCGGGAGACTTCCCCGGGCCGGCGTTGGCACAGGTCTCCGTGCCTTTCTACTCCAACGACCGCCAGCGCGTCCTGATCCCCCGGGGAACCCGCGCGATCGGCACGGCCCAGGCTGTAACCAACCGCGACCAGACCCGCCTCGCCGTCGGTTTTCACCGCCTCGTCTTTCCCGATGGCCGCTGGGTGTCCCTCAAGTTTGAAGGCTTGGACCAGGTGGGAACGACGGCGCTCAAGGACAAGGTGAACCGACACTACGTCCAGATGTTCGCCGCAGCGGGAGCCGTCGGCATCCTGTCCGGACTCACCCTGCAGGGCAGCAATCCCTACGCAGGAGGGCTGCAGGGTTTCCGCGCCGGCGCGGGCCAGGGTTTCGGCCAGGGGGCGACCCAAATCATGCAGCGGTTCCTGAATCGCCTTCCGACAATCACGATCCGCGCCGGCCATCGGCTCCGGATCTGGTTTACCGCCGATGTCCTGGTACCGGCAAAGGCTGATCCACAGGCGCCGAGGTTCTGATTCTCGATGCTGAACACCAATTCAAATCCTGAAAGGAGGAAGCCATGCAGTGGAAACGAATGGGAGTGATAGCCCTTAGCGTGGTCCTGGTTGCCGCGCCGGCCAGCGCGATCCCCGTCACCGATCCGGCCGCCATCGCGCAGCGAATCACCATGATGGCCAACCAGGTCTCGATCATCACCAACCAGTTGACCCAGATCCAGCAGTTCTCGGACAAGCTCACCGAAATGAGGGACCAGGTGAGCCATCTCAAGGAGAAGGCGCTGGGAGCCTACCATTCCCTCACTTCCCCCTTCACCAGTTTGATTTCGGCAAGGACCGAGCTGGTGGGAACGGGCATGAGCTGGGTCAGTGAATTTCAAGGGACCGCCGCGCAGCTCGCCGACACCTACAAGGACCTGTCCGATGGCGTGTCCGTCCGGGGAGGATGGGACGGCCTGCTTCAGACGGCGGATACCGTCACCGAGACCGACCTGGTTGACATCTTCGTCAACCTGCCGGCTGGAGTCGGCAGCCGCGCCGGAGACCTATTCCGGCAGCAGCGGGAATCGGCCGACCGCCAGCGGGTGCTCGATCACGCCTTGGCCGATGCTTCCGGTACTCTGATCGAGTCCCTGAAGGAGGCTCAGGACGCCCTCGACAGGGTGCGGAACCAAACCGAAAAGTCCGATACCGCCCTGGCCCAGGCCAACATCACGGCCATTGCCACTCAGGCGGAGCTGATGGCCGCCCTGGCCCAGCTTCAGGCCTACCAAAGCGCCCGCGAGGCGGGCGCAAGCTATGAGCGCGAGCTGGCCCGCCGGCAGGAATTGGAGCGATGGGCCGCCGTTCTCCGCCAGTCCGAGCAGGACTTTCAGCAGGCTCAAAACGAAATTGCCGCCCTGCCGGATACCGGCGGCCGGGAAGTCCAGTTCACCATCCATCCCCACTACCAATAGCGCTCAGCGCCAGGGAGTAGCCGATGCCGCAGCTTACGCCAGTCACGATCCCCCCGGGGGAGGAGTGGGACGCCAAGCCGTTTTTCGACCAGGTGCTTGCCGAACTCATAGGCAATGGCGCGCCGGCAATGCAAACCGCCGGCCTGGCGATCTGGACCGGCATGGCCACCGTCATGATCGTGTGGACCGGACTGAAGACCGCCTTCTCCGGCGATTACGACATGTGGGAGATCGTCAAGCTCGTAATCGGCCTGGGTATCCCACGGACGATGCTGGCCTTCTACGACACGCCCCTTCCGGGGACCACCATGAGCTTCCCCATGCTTATCACCGAGCAGGGCGCCTGGGCCACCAACGCCTTTATCGGCGATGCCTGGAAAGACGCCGCCACCACCCTGACCGGGGCCTACAACCACGTCTTCACTCAACTCACGGACGCCATCCGCAGCTTCGGCTATACCGATGTCTTCACCAAGGGCATTTCGTTTCTCATCGCTTCGGTCCTGGGCGGCACGTTCATGGCCATCGTTCTGGTCCTGCTGCTGCTGATGTTCTGCCTGCTCATGGCTCAGGTCATCTGGGCGCAGTTCGCCCTGGCGGTCGCCATTCTGATCGGTCCCATCCTGATTCCCTGGATGGTCTTTCCCCCCCTGAGCTTCCTCTTCTGGGGCTGGTTCCGCACCCTGTTGACCTACACCTTCTACGGCGTCATTGCCGGGGCGGTCTTCAACATCTTCATGAACGTGGGGCTGGCTTTCCTCGACAGGCTGATCACCGTGACCTTGACCTTCGAGGACCTTTCCGGAGTGTTTCGCTGGTATCTCATCCTGTGGCCGCTGATCATCTCCGGCATCCTGGCCTCCCTGAAGGTGGGCGAGCTGGCCCAGTTGCTGGTTTCGGGAGCCGGCAGCGCGAGTGCGGGCCTCGGGACGCGAGTGCGCCAGGTCGCCATGGCCGCAAAGAGTGGCGGCGCATCCCTGGCCGTGGGGAGGTAGACGATGAAAGCAGACAAGCAGGACGCCGGCAGACAGTTTGCCGACATTTGGGCTGAGGCCGTGCAGTCCAACCGCAACCTCCGCATCATCACCGTGGCTCTTGGCATGAGCCTATTCCTGGTCCTCGTCATCACGCTCCGCCTGGCCTGGCAGCCGCCTCCCAAGCCTATCGTTGTCCGCGTCGATGAGGTCGGCCGGGCCGAGGCCCTGGCCTATGAGGCGGCGACCGCCAAGGCCGATCCCCTCGACCCCACCACCAAGTATTTCCTGAACCGCTTTATCCACGACTTCTATTCCCGAAGGACCGCGACCGTCCATGACCACTGGACGCGCAGCCTTCGCTTTCTCACGACCAACCTGGCCGACAAGGCCTTTGCCGATTCGAGCGAGCGGATTGCCCTGGTCTCCGGTGGCTTTGCCAAGCACGAGTCCCAGGTTGAAAGCGTCGTGCTGCGGATTCACGCCGCCGAGGAGCCGCCGCATGGAGCCACGGCGGATTTCGACCTGGTCACCCTCGCCCGCGAGCAGGAGGCCGAACGGCAGCGCTGGTCCCTGTCGCTCAAGTTCGTTTTCCTCCAGGACGTTCCGCCCGAGCTTGTCGTCTTCAACCCCATGGGGATCATGATTACCTATCTCCAGGCCGACCGGGCGCTGGTGACCGACGAGAGGAACCGATGAAGTTTCCGCACCTGCAGGGCCGCGAAAAACTGCTGGAGCCTCTTGGCTTCACCGGCCTCCAAGCTGAGTGGATCACTCTGGTATGTCTCCACTCCGGACTGTTCACCCGGGACCAGGCGGAGGTGTTCTTGGGAACCAGCCAGCCCACAGCGTGGCGCTTCACTCAGCAACTGCTCGATGCGCGACTGTCTGGCCGGCCAGTAGCGGTCGCCTCTATGACTGACGGCCGCCCTATTTGCCGGATCTTCGGCAAGTCCATCTACCGGGAACTGGGAATTGCCAACGTCCGTCACCGCCGGGACTCGTCGGTTGAGGTTACCCGGCGGAGGCTTCTGTCGCTCGACTTCGTGCTCGACCATCCGGACCTGCCCTGGTTGCCCACCGAGCAGGAAAAGGTTGCCTGCTTCGAGCAGCTCGGTATTGACCCCGAACTGCTGCCGAAACGAATCTACGCCGGCCGTGCCAACGGCCGTGTCCGCTACTTCCACATCAAGATGCCCGTGGCCGTCGAGCGGGACCGGGCCGTTTTCACCTACATCGACCCCGGCATGGGAACCCGGAGTGAACTGGACTCCTGGGGAGCCGCCCACCGGCAGCTTTGGGAGAAGCTCCGAAAGTCCGGCCGCCGTGTCGAGGTCGTTGCGGTTGCATGGGAGCAGCGCCTTTTGGACCGCGCCGAGCGAGTGCTGCAATCCTGGACGGTCCGGGACATGAGTGAGGCCGAGATAGAACTTCTCACCCTTCGCCAGGCAGTCGCACAGGCCGATGTGGACACCGTTGAACGCTATGGCGGCCTTAATGCCGCCCTCAAGAAGATCAATCAGCTCGCGCAGGAAAGCCCGGTGTCAAATGGCCGCGGAATGATCGACGATTTCCTCCTCTGGGGGTCACGGCGGTGCCGCCGTATGGGTGAATACTTTACGGAGACCAGGTTATTCACGTAGATGGTGCACACTCTTGACAACCACATTGCTTCTCTCTCAGAGGGCGGAGCACTCGCCGTTGTGGTCAGAGACTTTCACGAATCGCCGCATCAGACGCGGAACGACAAGCATTTCGCGTGTCTGATGCGACAAAGCGAAGCGAGGCTATGCCGCGCGTGTGCCCCCCTCGCTTGGCGCGGCGGCGCGCCGCACGAGAGGGGTGCTGGTGGTGGGAGCGACCCCCATATTTTGGCCGCTGATGCGCCACGGGGCAGGGGTAGGTTATTCATGCCTTTATTCATCCTTTTCCCCTGCCTCTGGAGGTCGCTCCCACCACAGTGATCCCTTGCGGGAAGGCTGCTAATGAAGACCTGGAGACAACTCATTCTCGTCAACCTGGCCTTGGCGGCCGTGGGCCTTCGGGTGTGGCTCGATCCCTTGCCGGCCCCGGGCGAGGTCGCCCTGCTTGACCTGATTCACGCCACCGATCCGCTCATGTACGCCATCATCGCGGCCGTCCATATCGTCACGCCAGGCCTCGCCGTTATTCTTGCCGGCCTGCTTTCCCTTTCAATCTGGCGGATATGGCTGGCCCGCTGGCTCCAGGTCGAGGCGGCTCCCCCTACCGGGAGCCTTCCGCCCTGGCCGACCACGCCACAGGATGATTCCCTTTCTCTTGTCTTCGGCGAGGTCCACCATCCCATCGAGCCGCGCGAGGCTCCCCGGCCGGAGTGGCTCGTCATTCCCGAGCGGGGCCTTTACACCGGCATTTCCATCTTCGGGGCTGTCGGCAGCGGCAAGACCAGCGCCTGCATGCATCCCTTCGCCGAGCAACTCCTGTCCTGGGCCGCCGACGATCCGCGCCGGCGGGCAGCGGCCCTGGTCCTGGAGGTCAAGGGCGACTTCTGCTACGCAGTCCAAAAGATTCTCCAGGACGCCGGCCGGGGAGACGACTACCTGGAGATCGGCCTGGGCGGTTCCTGGCAATGGAACCCCCTGGACGATCCGGACTTCGACAGCTACTCGCTCGCCTATACGGTCTCCACCCTGCTCAACCAGCTCTTCGGCAAGTCGAAGGAGCCCTTCTGGCAGCAGGCCTACACCAACCTGGTCCGCTGGACCATCGAGCTTCACCGGATCATGCCCGGCGGATGGGTGACGCTGAGAGACATTTACCGCTGCGCCATCGATCCGGATCTGCTCTCCGAAAAGATCGAGACGGCCCGCACCTTTGCCGAGTCTGCTTGTCCGTCCCAGGTGCGGATACCCTCTAGTGTCCTTTCCCTAAATGCCGCCGCGCTCAACCGATGGGATTGGCACTTCTCTGGCGAAGAAGCCGTCGTCAACTGGACGCAACAACTTCAGGACAAGCTCACCGAGCTTGAGATTGACTGGCAGCTCGAACCCGGCCGTGGCCCTGGGCAGGTGCTCGGGGAACGGCTCGACGCCGTCGAGCGTTGGTACTCGAAGGACTGGCGGAACCTCGATGTCAAGCTCCGGACCTCCATCGTTGAAGGCGTCAGTGTCTTCCTGTCCCTGTTCGACCAGCCCGACGTGGCCGACATCTTCTGTCCGCCACCACCTGCCAACGGCCTTCCCGCCACTGAGGAGGCGGCGCTTCCCCACGGGGAACCTCTCCCGCCCCCGCTGCCGGGCCTGAAGCGCCGCCTCCCTCCCCTCGCCGATCTTATCGAGGACGGCAAGGTGCTGGCCTTGAACATGCCCGCCGGAACCAACCCGGCCCTGGCCCGGGCCATCGGCGTCATGCTCAAGCAGGCCTGGCTCCAGGCCTTGCTCCGCCGGCCGCCCCTGATGGCCCGAAACCCGAACCGCTACTTCCGGCCGGCCGCCTTCATTTGCGACGAGTACCAGGCCTTCGCCACGGTCGGGCAGGACGACCCGGCCGGAGACGAGCAGGCCTTCGCCCGCACCCGGCAGAGCCGCTGCATTCCCATCGTGGCGACGCAGTCGATTTCTTCGCTACGCTCCGTGGTCCACGGCGGGGAGGCCTGGCGCACCTTGCTCCAGACCCTGCGGACCCGCATTTTCCTGTCCTTGAGCGACGAGGCCAGCGCCAAGATCGCCAGCGACATGTGCGGCCAGGTGCCACGCATGAAACCCAACTACTCGATCACCGAGACCATCGACCGGGGCGGGGTCTCGCTGCTGACGGGCCGGCCCGGCGGAGGCGGCCGGACCCAGCTTGGCACCACCAAGGGATTTCGGGAAAGCCGCGAGGCCGTCTTTCACCCCCGCGACTTCACCCTGCTGTCGAACTACCAGGCGATCTGCCTGCCCTATGACGGCCGGCAGAGCGCCGCGCCCGTGCGGGTCTACCTGAAGCCACACTACCTGCCCCGCGACCGCAGCTACTGGAGGCTGCGGGAAGAAGGACGGATATGAGCCACGCCAGCGGCATCGAGCATCTTCGCCCGTTTCTCCCCGGCCTCGAGTCGGTCCTTGGAGATCCGGAGATTTCCGAGGTCATGATCAACGGCCCCCACGTCGTCTGGATCGAGCGGGAGGGCCGCCTGGTTACCTGCCCGGCTCCGGATCTTGACGGCGAAGCCCTGATGCGGGCCGCCATCCAGATTTGCCGGCCCCTATCGCTCGATCCGGCCAAGGTGCCGACCATCGACGCCCGGCTGGCCGACGGCTCCCGGGTTGCGGTCTGTGTGCCGCCGGCTTCGCCCGAAGTCACCATTACGGTACGGCGCTTCGGCAACCGCAGCTTTTCGGCCGAGGATCTGGTCGAGATGGGATCCTTGCCGCCGGAGTTGCTGGAGGAAATCCGCAAGACACTCGGGAGCCGTCGCAACATCCTGGTCTCCGGAGGCACCGGCTCGGGCAAGACCACGCTGCTCAACGCCTTGATTGGGTTGCTTCCCAAGGGAGAGCGCATCATCACCATCGAGGACACCCTTGAGCTTCGCGTCGATCATGGCAACGCGGTCCGCTTCGAGGCCGGCGGGCGGGAGGATTCCCCCGTCACGATCCGCGACCTGGTGAAGCACGCGCTCAGGCACCGCCCCGACCACATCGTTGTCGGGGAGGTCCGGGGCGCTGAGGCAGCCGACCTGCTCCAGGCCCTCAACACCGGCCACGGCGGCAGCCTCACCACGGTCCATGCCAACAACTGCGAGGGAGCCCTGCAAAGGCTGGCGAGCTGCGCCATGATGGCCGAGGGCGGCCTGCCCTGGGAAGCCGTGTGCCGCAGCGTCGTCGATGGCATTTCAATGGTGGTTCACATGACGCGCCGGGAGGGGCGGCGCTACGTCGAGGATGCCATTTCGGTCGGCAGCTACTCTCTCGACAAGAAGCGGTTTACCTGGAAGCCCATCGAGTTCGAGCTCGTGTCCGGACCAACGGCTCGGGCAACAGCGGGACTTCCCTCCTGAGAGAATGCTGAACGGCGTATTGCCAAAGCCTTCCCCATGGTGATTGATGCGAGACCAAACAGCCATTCGGTTTCTCAACAGCATGTTCGACCGGGGCGACCGCGTGGCCATTCTCGCCATCCCCCGCGCAGGTCCCGACGCCCGAATCGAGCAACGCCTGAAGCCGGCAAAGACGGCGGCCGGCAGAACCCAGGCCTGGCTCCGCCACTTGAACGCGCATCGCTACGACATCTATCTCGGCGTCAACCCCGTCCGCCAGGACTCCACGCGGCGCGAGAAAGAGGACGTTGCCGAGGTGCGCAGGCTTCAGGTGGACCTCGACGACAACGGCCCGGAGAACCTCAAGCGACTGCTCGGTGACGCCGCCCGAGGCGTGATCCCCCAGCCGCGCCACTTGCTCCGCTCCAGCAAGGACCACTATCAAGTCCTTTGGGACACCGCGCGCGGCCAGTGGAGCCCCGACCAGGCCGAGGCCGTCATGCGCAGCCTCGCCGCCCGCTACGGCGGCGATCCCGCCTGCTCTGAGGTCGCCCGCGTCATGCGCTGGCCCGGTTACCGGAACCGGAAGGAAGGCCGCGCCCAAGAGGTCGTTCGCTGGATCGACCGGGGCGGGAAGCCGGTCTCGCCCGACGACTTCCGGGCCTTGCCCGCACCCGAGATGCGCACGGCAAGGGACGGGCCCCTCGCTCCCGGCCGGGGACGCCGGCCGGCGCGGGCGCGCCCCAACCGCATCACTCAGTCGGAAAAGGACTGGGCCTGGGTCAAGGACCAACTCAAGGCCGGGGCCGACCCCCTCCAGCTCCGGGAGGAGCTCGCCCGGCGGCGGGCCGACAAGGCCAAGCCGGAGGCCTACGCCGCACTCACCGTAGAGAAGGCAATGCGAGCCGTTGCCAATGAGACCCATCAACACGAAAGGGAGATCACCCGATGATTACCGAAACCAGAACCGAGCGTGGCAGGACCGTCTTGAGGGTCGAAACCCAGCAGGAGTTCGACCAGGCCTTCGGCCGGATGCTGGACGATCACTCCATCGACATCGAAGCTCCCCCCGAGCTGCTCGAAAGGAACGGGATCTTCGATTCGGCCGAGGAACACGGCCTGCTCGATGAGACCGACTGAAGCCAGCCCAGCGGCCTGTCCTATGAGCGTGCCTGGTGAAACGAGCGCGCTCACCGGCCGGCCCCACAACAGCGGGGCTTCGCCCCTGAGAGCCACTGAGCGACGCAATGAAGCCAGTCCACGATCTTGAGACCGATCCGGTGAAAAACGAGGCCGCAGGATGCGCTGTGCCGGACTTTCGGGGGGTCCGACGACGTGGAGTACCCGGGGAATCAGGCTCTCCCGTTCGTTCCCCGGGACCCGGACAAGCCGGCCTCCACGCATACAGCCGGTTCGGCATCGCGCATCCTCTGCGTTTGCTGATCGCCGAGGCCTCCGCGAGGCACAGATGTTGTGCCCTCGGGATGGGACTCCGAGAGGCCATGACACCCACAAGGGGGAAAGATGGGGAAACCAGACAAACATCAGGAGCGCGCCGAGCGCTATCACAAGGAGTTTGCGGCGCAGCTCATTGAGCAAGTCAAGAAGGGCACCGCGCCCTGGCAGAAGCCCTGGAAGGTTGGAGAGCGCATAGGGCCGCGCAACCTCGCCAGCGGCCGGCCCTACAGCGGCAGCAACACCCTTCGCCTGATGGCCGTGGCTGCGGATCGAGGCTATTCCGATTCCCGGTGGGCGACGTACGGACAAATCCAGGCGGCCGGCGACCAGATCCGCAAGGGCGAGCGGGGAACCCACATCCTTTCCTTCAAGACCCATCGCCGCGTTGCCGTCAAGGACGAGAAAGGCCAGCCCGTCAAGGACAAGAACGGGGAGCAGGTCTACAGGCACGAGAAACTGGCGCGGCCTTTCACCCGCATCTATACCGTCTTCAACGTCGAGCAGGCGCGCGGCCTCAAGCCCGAGCCGAAGCCGGAGGCGGGCAAGGCCTGGGAGGCCCACAAACGGGCAGAAGAAGTCATCAAGGCCTCCGGCGTCCCCGTCAAGCACGTCCAGGGAGACCGTGCCTACTACTCGCTCGGCAGCGACCAGGTTGTTCTTCCCGAAAAGAGCCAGTTTCCATCCGCCGACCACTACTACCAGACGGCGCTGCACGAGCTGGGCCACGCCAGCGGCCATCCCGACCGCCTCAACCGCGACACTCTCCAGCAGGGCCTAAACGACGGCTTCGGCTCCGAGTCCTACGCCCGGGAGGAACTGCGGGCTGAAATCAGCGCCATGATGACCGGAGACCGGCTGGGCACCGGACACGACCCCAGCCGGGGAGCGGCCTACGTTTCAAGCTGGGTCGAAGTGTTGGACAAGAACCCCCAGGAAATCGTCAATGCTTCGGCTGAAGCCCAGCGCATGTCCAACTACCTCATCAGCCGCACCGAGGAGCGCCAACAGGACCAGGGCGAAAAGACACAGGAAGCCGCTGTTCCCGGACAACAACAAGAGACGCAATTCCGTGTTGTCCTGGACAAGACACAGACCGCCTGGCGCGTTGAGAACGCCAGCGATCCCGGCGAGAAACTCCCCTCCTATGCCCGGCGGGACTTCCGCAACGTCTTCGATGCCAAACAGGCGCTGAAGCGTCTTCAGCAGGACCAAGCGCGGCCCGCCTACATCGAGGAAGCCAGGCAACGGGCAGCCGCGCGCGAGCGAGCCAACAAACCCGGCCGGCAGTATCGCACTGTCCCGGTTCCACATCGGGCGGGCGTCTACCGCATCCAGGACGCCAAAGATCCCAGCCGGCCGGTCCCCAGCCCCTACGGAACCATGTACGCCGGCAAGGCCGCGGCCGAGAAGGCCATCGCCAGGCTCCAGCAGGACCGGAAACGAGGCACCCTGCCGGCGGAGCCCGTCCGCGCCCAGCCGGGCGTCATAGTCGAGGAAAAATCTGCGCTTCCCGGCGGCCGGCCCGCTGCCCGCGTCGCATCCCAAAATGCGGGCCCTGTCCGGGGATCCGGCCGGCCTGGCGTCCGCCAGGACCAGTTCCCCGGCCGCACAACCCCCGAGAGGTAACCCGTGAGCCGCTGGCCCCCCAATGTTGACCCTCGCCAACCGCCGCCGCATCGGGCCGCCGTTGAACAGAGCAATGCCCAACAAAGCGGAGAGGTCGGCCAAGTCGGACAGCGGGCCAGGGAAAGAAGCAAGCAGTATGGAAAGCTTCCACGCGACCATCGCCAGGTCGATCCGCGCACCGGCCACCGCCACGAGTTGGGCCGCACACGCCACAAGGGTCGGGACATGACCGAGCGCACGCATGCCTGCCTGCAGGACGTGGGCCTTTACCGTTGCGCTTCGCACCGCGATCTGGTCGAGGCCCACTTCTCGGGCAACCGCTTCGCCGCTGCGAAAGGACTCGAACGCCTGGTCCGCTCCGGAGCCATGCGGCAACACCAGGCCCGAGGTCCCAACGGCGGCACATTCACCCTATACACGCTAACCAAAGCGGGAGCCGCCCTGGCCCAACGCCTTGCCGTCAAGCGCGGCCTTGACCCCGGGCAACGGGCCTGGTCCGGCATGGTGAAGCCCCGCGAGGCGGCCCACGACTCCGATGTCGCCAAGGCCTGCCGCAAGGAGATCGAGGCCCTCACCGCCCAAGGAGCACGGCTGCGCCGCATCCTGATCGACGCCGAGCTGAAAGGCATCCTGGCGAAACGCAGCGAAACCGCCCGCGCCCGGCAGGGCAGAAAAGAAGCCGACCGCGCCCGGCGGAAAGCGGCCGACGAGCTGCACCTGCCCTGCGACGAGCAGGGCCACGTGCAGATCCCCGATGCTCAGATCCAGTACGTTGACGAGGCCGGCAACCTGGGCCGCGTCAACGTCGAGGTCGCTTCCGGCCACTACCGGGAGGCCAGCGTCAAGGCCAAGAGCGCCGGCGGTTTCTCGATGCACGGCGGAAAGAGCGGTCAGTCACCGAACACCCGCTCCAGCTTGTCCTCGCTGGGAGGCGGCGGAGGACGGCGCGGCGGCGGGCGAAGCAGCAGCGATCCCGCCTCAGTGGAGATCTGACATGCACCCTTGGAGGGTCAGCTTTGGCTTGACCTGCACGCTGGCCGCCCTGACCGTTCTGTTCGGCTTCGAGCGGCTGGTATATCTGAGGCCCTACGCTTCCCTGATTTGGGAACAGTACTCGGGCCTGATCCTTGCGCACCTCGTGGTGCTGTTCCTGTCGGTAGCCGCCGGCATCCACTATCTGGCCCGGCTCGTGGGCCTGGGCGATGCCGGGCGCAAGGTCGAGCAAGTTGAGCTCGCAGTCCGGCGCGGACAGGGCGATCCTGAACTGGCCGCCGCCCTGCAGCGCGACAGTGAAGGAAGATGGGAATAGGCTTTCTTGTCCGATTGCGCCGGGGCTTCCTGGTCGGAGGCCTCCCGGGCTTGGTGTGCTGCATCGGTCTCACCTGGAACCAATGAACCCACCCCGAGAGAGGACTTATGGGCATCGACCCCCACCTGCGGCTCACCTGCCGAACCTTATCGCTCAACCAGCCGCTCGCCTAGATCTGGAAGCAGGTCTACGTCCGGCATGGCCCCTTCCCGAAAAGGCCGGCGACAACGTAACCGTTGAGGCCTTCCGCAAGAAGTTTCTCCGGGAACTCATGAAGATCAAGCGCGCCTGGCCCGATCTGCACTACACCACCGAGCGAGCGATGGCGGCTCATTCTCCATCCGACACCGGGGCAGATCCCCAGGTCGAAATCCGGACGCCTACGCCTGAGTGTGCGCCTTACGCCTCCACTGCCCTGCTGCGCTTCTCTCCTGGTGACTGCTGGGCCTCCAGCCTCGCCACTCGCTTCCCTGCCCCATCCTTCACTAGGGCCTTTGGTTGCCTCCAGCCGCTCGCCTGGCGCTTGATCCGCTGGGCCGGCGCAAGCCAGCTGCCGGAACGCTTCTGCTCGCCCAACGGGGCGTCTGTCAACATGCCCTGCCCATGCCGCCCTTGCGCGGCCCTGCACTCGGCTCCGCTTCGTCCTCCCGCTGTCGGGTTTGGCCGTTGCCGCCAGTCCCGGGTGAGCGGCAAACGCTCACAAACCCTTAACGCTTAGGAGGAACAACAAATGGCAAACCAAAGACCCACCGCAACCGTTCGGATCGGCGCTGTCAAGGCCGCGATTTGGGAAAATCAGGCTGGCGAGCGCACCCGCTACAACGTCACCTTCTCGAAGCGCTACCGAGACGCGGAAGGCCAGTGGAAGACGACGCACAGCTTCGGCCGCAAAGACCTGCTGGTTCTCGCCAAGGTCGCCGATCAGTCCCACTCCCGGATTGTCGAACTGGAGCAGGGCGAAGACACCAACGGGCAGGATGACGATGAGCCACCATAGCTCGGCGGGCGGCGGGTACGTCCCGCCGCCCTTTTTCCCGTCACAACGGGACACATCCCCCGGGGGTTTCTTACTGTACCGCCCCTGATTTCGTGGACAGAAAAGATCCAGTATTCTCAAGCGGCCGTTTGCGGTGCAAGGTGTTGACGCAACCGCAGCCTCTGGCGCCAACCGAACCGTCCCACAAACGAAACTCACGCCGGCGGCGAGAGAAGGAAAATGCTGTACTCCCGGCGGCGCGAGCTTCAAGGGCGCGGCCCGGTCGGCAAGACGGCGATCGGCGGCGTGAAACTCACAGCAAGAAAGTGTGTGTAATACGTATAATGAAAATCGCGGAGCTTATTCGCAGACTGAAACGGGATGGGTGGGTGTTCCGGAACGTGCGCGGAAGCCATCACC
This sequence comes from Candidatus Versatilivorator sp., assembly GCA_965207735.1. Taxonomy (GTDB): domain Bacteria; phylum Acidobacteriota; class Terriglobia; order Versatilivoradales; family Versatilivoraceae; genus Versatilivorator. The sequence continues at coordinate 1,864,287 of OZ242296.1, forward strand.
AATTCGTTCACCCCGAAAAACCCGGACGAGTCACCGTGAAACACCCCAGCAAGGAGATTCCCATCGGTACTCTGCGCAACATCTATCGGCAAGCCAACTGGAAACGGGAGGACCGCTGATATGCGATACCCGGTTGTGATCCACAAAGATGTCGAGAGCGTTTACGGGGTTACCGTACCGGACCTACCTGGCTGCTGTTCGGCTGGCGAGACGCTTGAGGAAGCCGTCGAGTCTGCGCAGGAGGCCATCGCCTGCCATTTGGAGGGACTCCTCATGGATGGAGAACCGATACCTGCGACGGAATCGCTCGAAACGCATCAAGCGAGCGATGATTACAAGGGTGGGATTTGGGCACTGGTCAATGTCGATATCTCCAAGCTGTCGAGCAAGACGAAACGGATCAACATCACGGTGCCTGCTCGCGTTCTGGCGATCCTGGACGAAGCTGCGGCGCGAGAAGGGGAAACACGGTCTGGTCTGCTCGCTCGCGCAGCGCTCAGCTACATAGAACGTCAGTCCACGGAGTAACTGGTACACCTAACGCGCTCGCGGACAGACGCAGACATGTCGGGCTGAGCATAGACCCCCGCTGCGATCTCCCGCATGCAGGAGGCGAGGAAGCCCCGAAACCCGGACGGGACGGGTCACGATCACGCACATCGGCACCAAACCTCTGACGTCGTCGGGGAACAGGGGGGCCTGATTCGGCGTGGAGTGCTACCACATACCAAAGAGCCCGACCGAAGGAACGCGGTTGTCGGGATGGTGACAAGTCGAGATCGCCCCGATTCAACCTGCGAAGTGGACCCATCCGGGAGCGCATCGGGTTTTCGAATATGAACGGGGAACAGGAGCAGCGCATGAAGCTTGAAGATCTCCAGGCCAACGCTGCGGTGCGCGGCATCCTGTCCGACGGCCTTGTCACGGTGGTCAGCGTGCAGTGGTTCGGCTCCGAAGCGCTTGAGCTGACGTACAAGACACCGACGGGTAAGGTCGCTAATGAGCTCTTGTACCGTCACGACGAACCCCGGATCGAGATCGTCGAGGTCGGCCGCCCATGGAGCTTCGACGGCGACGGCGCGCTGTTCCGTCTGGTCTCCGAGGCGCAGCGGATCCGCCTGGCGCATCTCTTCGACCCGGTGCTCGCCGTGCACACCTCGGTCGTCGAGCCATTGCCCCATCAGATCACCGCGGTCTACGAATCCATGCTGCCCCGTCAACCCCTTCGCTTTCTTCTCGCCGATGACCCGGGCGCCGGCAAGACGATCATGGCGGGGTTGCTCATCAAGGAGTTGATCGCTCGCGGGGATCTGCAGCGGTGTCTGATCGTCTGTCCCGGCAGTCTCGCAGAGCAATGGCAGGATGAGCTTTACCGCCGGTTCCAGTTGCCCTTCGACATCCTGACGAACGACAAGCTCGAAGCCGCGCACACGGGAAACTGGTTCCTGGAAGCCAATCTCGTCATTGCCCGGCTGGATAAGCTCTCTCGCAACGAAGACGTTCAGCAGAAGCTGCAGGTTCCGGATTGCCGCTGGGATCTCGTCGTGTGCGACGAGGCGCATAAGATGTCGGCGACGTTCTTCGGTGGTGAAGTCAAGTACACGAAGCGCTACCGGTTGGGGCAACTGCTGTCGAGTCTCACCCGTCATTTCCTGTTGATGACGGCCACGCCGCATAACGGAAAAGAGGAAGACTTTCAGCTCTTTATGGCGCTTATCGACGGGGACCGATTCGAGGGGCGCTTTCGCGATGGCGTGCATGCCGCCGATGTCTCGGACCTGATGCGGCGCATGGTGAAAGAGAATTTGCTCAAGTTCGACGGCAGACCGCTATTCCCGGAGCGCATTGCCCACACGGTGCCCTACACCCTCTCCGAGGCGGAAGCCCGCCTTTACAAGGTCGTCACCGCCTACGTACGCGAGGAATTCAACCGTGCCGAGGCGCTTGAGAACGAACAGCGGGCCGGCGCCATCGGCTTCGCCCTGACGATTCTGCAGCGCCGGCTCGCCTCTTCACCGGAGGCCATCTATCAGTCGTTGCGCCGCCGCCGCGAGCGTCTGGAGAGCCGGCTGCGTGAGCTCGAGGTGCTGCAGCGTGGCGGGCAGGCCCCCATCGCGTTAACGACCGCCGGGCCGGGGCTTGACGCCGAGGATGTCGAGGATCTGGACGAGGCTCCCGAGGACGAAGTCGAGACGGCCGAGGAGGAAATTCTTGACCGGGCGACGGCGGCGCGCTCCATCGCGGAGCTGAAGGCTGAGATTGAGACGCTCAAGAATCTGGAAGGTCTTGCGCTTGAAGTGCGGCGCATCGGTGCGGACACCAAATGGCGAGAGCTGGCAAGCCTGCTCGGTGAAATCTTCACAGCCGGCGGGTTGGCCGGCCGGATCGCGGAACCGGATGTCCCTTACGGCGCGGGTGAGATCCCGCCCCCAAAATCCTCTCCCCGCCAGAAAATCGTCATCTTCACAGAGCATCGGGACACGCTGAGTTATTTGCACGATCGGATTACGACCTTGCTGGGGCGCGTGGATGCCGTGGTTCTGATTCACGGCAGCATGGGCCGCGAGGATCGACTCAAGGCCCAAGAGGCCTTCCGCCACGACCCGCACGTGCAGGTGCTGCTCGCCACGGATGCCGCCGGCGAAGGCATCAACCTGCAACGCGCCCACCTGATGGTGAACTACGATCTGCCCTGGAACCCCAACCGATTGGAGCAGCGGTTCGGCCGGATTCACCGCATCGGCCAGACCGAAGTGTGTCACCTCTGGAACCTCGTCGCGGATGAAACCAGGGAGGGCGACGTCTATCGCAAGCTCCTCGACAAGTTGGAGCAAGCGCGGCACACCCTGGGCGGGCAGGTGTTCGATGTGCTCGGCAAGCTCCACTTCGAGGGGCGGCCCCTCCGCGAGCTCCTGGTCGATGCCATCCGCTACGGCGAACAACCGGAGGTTCGAGCGCGCCTCACGACGGCGGTCGATCATGCCCTGGACCGCGGCAGGCTCCAGGACCTGCTGGAAGAGCGCGCTCTCGCGCACGACGCCATGGACGCGAGCCAAGTCCACCGAATACGCGAGGAAATGGAGCGGGCCGAAGCCCGCCGTCTACAACCGCACTACATCGAATCGTTCTTTCGGGAGGCGTTCCAACGCTTGGGCGGTTCCGCCAAGCAGCGTGAGATGCATCGCTACGAGATCACCCACGTTCCTGCACCGGTTCGAAATCGAGACCGATTGATTGGGATTGGAGACCCGGTCCTTCTCCGGTACGAGCGCATCGCCTTCGAGAAATCCCTGGTGGCGCCCCAAGGACAGCCGCTGGCGGCGTTCGTGTGTCCCGGGCACCCCTTGCTGGATGCGGTCATCGACCTGACGCTGGAACGGCACCGCGATCTCCTGAAACGGGGCGCAGTGCTGGTCGACGAGCGGGACGAGGGCGACAAGCCGCGTGTGCTCTTCTTTCTGGAGCACGCGCTCCAGGATGCGAGCCTGACGCGCTCGGGAGATCGTCGGGTCGTCTCCAAGCGCATGCTGTACGTGGAACTGGATGCGGACGGCATGACCCGCCATGTCCACTATGCGCCCTACCTCGACTATCGGCCGCTCGCTGAAGACGATCCCGGCCTGGAAGAAATCCTCGAGCGGCCGCAATGCGCCTGGATCGACCAGGACATGGAAAGGAAGGCGCAGGGCTACGCCGTTGCGAACGTGGTCCCGGAGCATCTGGCGGAGGTGCGCGATACGAAGTTGGCGTTGATTGCCAAGACCGAAGTGGCTGTCAAGGATCGCCTCACCAAGGAAATCACCTACTGGGATCATCGCGCCGAGCAACTCAAACTGCAGGAGCAGGCGGGCAAGACCGGGGCGCGTCTGAATTCAGGCGAGGCCCGCAAGCGCGCGGATACGCTGCAAGCACGTCTCCAGAAGCGCCTTGCGGAACTCAGGCTCGAAGCGCAAATCTCGCCGCTCCCCCCGGTGGTGCTGGGAGGATTGCTGGTCGTGCCCAAGGGGCTCATCGATGCAATGAACGGGCGTGGGCCGGCGGATGCAAGAACGGCCGTCGATACACAGGAATCGGCCGCCCGGGCGCGCAACATCATCATGGAGGTTGAGCGAAGCCTTGGGTTTGACCCGACCGACCGGGAGTTCGAGAAACTGGGGTACGACATCGAGAGCCGCGTGCCGAAGACGGGCAAGCTTCGATTCATCGAGGTCAAGGGCCGGGCCACCGGCGCGTCAACGGTCACCGTCACTCGCAACGAGATTCTGTACTCCCTGAACAAGCCCGAGGACTTCATCCTCGGGATCGTCGAATTCGTTGACGGAACAGACCACCGAGTCCACTATGTTCGTCAGCCTTTCCAGCGCGAGCCGGATTTCGGTGTGACCAGTGTAAACTATGACTTCGCGGAGCTACTTGCGCGGGGGGGGAAGCCGTCATAAGAGGAAGGAACAAAGAAACGCTCCTATCTGGGCGTCGGGCTGGCGATATTATCGCCAGCGGGGTTATGCAGCGATGGCTAAGGTCAGCGCTGCGAATTTTCAACGACGCATCCACTATTAACTCGCATTGCAGGTTCGTCGAAGTCGCTCACCCGCTCGATGCCATGACCAAGGAATCTGTCCAGAAGCAACCGTTCCGGTCCTGGCTCGACAGGCTTCCAGCAAGCGGCCTGTACCAACATGAGGTGCCCCGTGGCTGCCGATGATGTGATCACCAAGGCAAGGGAACTCCCGAACGGCGCGGTGTTCCATCGTTGCGCGCTTCAGGTGAACCCTCACCACTACGATTCCATGTACCGGGGCAGCGCACCTTCCGGCGATGCTGTCGTTCACGCCGGGGCAATCGTTCAGAAAGCGTCGGACCTCGGCGTCTCCGTGCTCGCCATTACCGACCACAACCATGTCGGCGGCGTCGCCGCGTTCCGCGCCGCCGCCGAAGGACGTGGCATCCACATCTTTCCCGGCTTCGAGTTGTCGTCGAGCGAGGGTATTCACGTTCTGTGCATCTATGCCCCCGACACCGCGGACGACCTCCTCGCGCGCTACCTGGGCGGGTTCGGCATCAACGACCCGGAGCCCTCAGCCAGGTTGGCTGACAAGACCTTTGTGGACATCCTCGCCAAGGTAGGCGAGCAGGGCGGTGTCGCGATTGCTGCCCACGTGACCAACAATAGAGGGCTACTCAAGGTCCTCACCGGTCAGGCGCGCATCCAGGCGTGGCGGAGTGGGGACTTGCTGGCGATCCAGATTCCCGGCCCCGTTGCCGAATTGCCCCACGGCATGAAGCAAATCGTGGAGAACACGAACCCCGACTACCGGCGCGACCCTGCCGCCAAGGATGGGCTCGCCATCGCGGTCGTCTACGCGAAGGACATCGCCAAGCCCGAAGACCTCGACGATCGCTCGGCCACCTGCTGGATCAAGATGTCAGAGGTGACGATCGAGGGGCTGCGCCAAGCCTTTCTGGATCCCGGCTCGCGCATCCGCAATCCCAAGGAAGGCAAGCTGGAGCCAGAGGAGCACGCCGAGCTCGTCGCGCTCTCCTGGGAGGGAGGATTTCTCGACGGTGCCGCTATCCACTTCAATCCGAACCTCAACGTCCTGGTCGGGGGCCGCGGGACCGGCAAGTCGACCGTGATCGAGAGCATCCGCACGGTGTTGGGCCTCGAGGCCATCGGCGACGAGGCGAGTAGGGCCCACCATGGCATCATCCGCCACGTCCTAAAGAACGGGACCAAGATTTCGCTCCTGGTCCGCGCCCATCGCCCGGCGGTTCGTGAGTACCGCATCGAGCGCACAATCCCGAATCCGCCGCTGGTCCGGGACGATCATGGCGAGGTGTCCAATCTCTCGCCCCAGGACGTGTTGCCGCGCGTCGAGGTCTTCGGCCAGCACGAGATCTCGGAGCTGACCAAGAGCCACGAGAAGCAGACCCGCCTGCTCGACCGCTTCGTCGATCGCGATGACGACCTCCCGCGCAAGAAGGCCGACCTGCGCCGCGCGCTGGAGAAGAGCCGCAAGAGCCTGCTCGACACGCGCGCCGAGTTGGCACAGATCGAGGAGCGCCTGGCAGCGCTTCCGGGCCTCGAAGAGACGCTGGAGCGCTTTCGTGAAGCCGGGCTCGAGGATCGGCTCAAGGAGCAGAGCCTGCTCGTGCGGGAGGAGCGACTGCTTGCCTCCATTCCGGACCGCCTCGCATCATTCCGCGAATGTCTCGAGACCCTGAAGCGCGAGGTCCCGATGGACCATGTGTTCCTCTCTGCAAAGGCTCTCGAGGATCTGCCCGGGAAGAAGATCTTGCAGCGCCTGAACGGCGTCTTCAAAACGCTCGACCTCGAACTCCAGCGAATCGCGAAGGACCTGGAGCAGGCGCTGGCGCGCGCCGACGAGGGTGTCGCCCTGGTGCGCACCGAGTGGGAGACGCGCAAGAAAGATGTCCAAGAGGTCTACGAGAAGATCCTCCGCGAACTGCAGAAGTCGCGCGTGGACGGCGAGGAGTTTATCCGCCTGCGGCGGCAGATCGAGGAACTGCGGCCTTTGCGCGAGCGGCAGGCCTCAGCCCGGCGCACCGAGAAGGAGCACGCCGACCGCCGCCGCAGCCTACTGGCGGAGTGGGAGGACTTCAAGGCGCAGGAGTTCCGACGCTTGGACGGCGCGGCGAAGAGAGTCAACAAGAAGCTCCGCGATCGGGTACAGGTGGAGGTGACCGCGGCAGGCGACCGCGAGCCGCTGTGCAACCTCCTCCGGGAGAAGGTTGGCGGGCGATTGTCCGAAGCGATCGAAATCCTCCGGGGCGTTCGCGATCTCTCCCTCACTCGGTTCGTCGAGGCCTGCCGTTCCGGCGCGGAGGCGCTGAACAAGACATTCGGCATCACGACAGCCCAGGGTGAGCGCCTCGCCAAGGCTGAGCCCGAGGTGCTGATGCGCGTCGAGGAACTCGACCTGCCCCCGACGACCGCGATCCGACTCAATACGGCTCCCGCCGGGGAGCCCCCGGCGTGGCAGGCGCTCAACAATGGCCTCTCCACCGGCCAGAAGGCCACCGCGGTCCTGCTCCTGCTGCTGCTCGAGTCCGAAGCGCCGCTCATCGTCGATCAACCGGAGGACGATCTCGACAACCGCTTCATCACCGAGGGCGTCGTCCCGCGCATGCGCGAGGAGAAGCAACGCCGGCAGTTCCTTTTTTCGACCCACAACGCCAACATCCCGGTACTCGGTGATGCCGAGCTGATCGTTGGCCTTTCCGCCACTGGCGAGGCCGAGCACGGCCGCGCGCGCATCGCCCCTGAGCACATGGGCTCGATCGACGCCAAGCCCGTGCGCGAGCTGGTCGAGGAGATCCTCGAAGGCGGGAAGGAAGCCTTCGAGCGCCGGCGCCGGAAGTACGGGTTTTGAGGAGCGGTGCGATGAACCGAACCGAGCTGGAAGAGCTGATCCGCAACGGCGAGAACTCGGGCGTCGAGTTCAAGCGTGACGATGTCGTTCCTGAGCGACTTGCCAAGGAGTTGGCGGCGCTGCTGAACCTGGAGGGGGGGCATCTCCTCCTCGGCGTTGAAGATGACGGCACCGTTACGGGTTTGACCCGCGAACCGAAGCAGGTCGAGGAATGGATCATGGAGGTCGCGCGTGTCCACCTTCGCCCGGCGGCCATTCCGTTCTGGGAGACCCTGACGCTGGACGATGGAAATGTCGTCGGAGTCATCTCGCTTCCCGCCGACGCGCCGGACAAACCCTACAAGGCCAAGCGCGGAACGGCGTGGATGACGCAGGTTCGGGTGGGCACGACCACCCGCGATGCGACGGACGCAGAGGAAGCGCGCCTCTACATGCAGTCCGGGCACCTACAGTACGACCGCAAGCCGATTCCCGGCGCGACGATTGACGACCTCGACTTGCGACGCCTGGTGAACTACTTCCGTGACTTGCGCCAGCAAGGGGCCCCAGAGTACACAGACATCGAGTCCTGGCTCCGCCTGCTGGTCAACACAGAGTTGATGGTCGAGGACCACACCCGGCCAATGCCGAGCGCGGGCGGGCTGCTGCTGTTCGGCCTGAAGCCAAACCGCTTCCTCCCCCAGGCCGGAATCAGCGCAGTGGCCTACTCCGGCGCTAAGAAGGACTATGACGCAAAGGCCCGAGCGACGCTACGAGGGCCCGCAGTGTCCCTGTTCCCAGCCCCGTCGGACGATCCCGGGCAGCCGCTCTACCCCCTGCTGCCACGTGCTTTTTCCGAAGCTGGCAACGCCGGCAACGCCGTTGAAGCTGGCGTCATCGAGCAAGCCCTCGACTTCGTGTGCCGCAACATCGAAATGACCGCCTGGATCGAGAACGGTGGGCGGCGCCTGGAGCGCTGGGACTACCCGCTCGAAGCCGTGCGCGAAGCGCTGGTTAACGCGGTCGCGCACCGCGACTACACCATCACCGTGACCGACATCGAGCTTTCCATCTACACCGACCGGATCGAGATCATCTCTCCCGGGCGCCTCCCGAACACGGTCACCGTCGACAAGATGCGGGCCGGATACCGCGCCTCGCGCAACGAGTTGATCAAGGAGGTGCTGCGCGACTACCGCTACATCGAAGCCACCGGCCTTGGAGTGCCGCGCAAGATCATAGACGGGATGCGCACGCACAATGGCACCGAGCCTGACCTCATCGAAGAGGATGATCGCTTTTTGGTGCGCCTGTGGAAGGAAGCGAGATCGTGACCCACCTGAAGAAACTCATTGAAGTCGCCTTGCCGCTTGACGCGATCAACACGGCCTCGGCCAGGGAGAAGTCCATCCGCCACGGCCACCCAAGCACACTGCACCTTTGGTGGGCGCGTCGACCGCTGGCGGCAGCCCGGGCGGTGATTTTCGCGCAGATGGTGGATGATCCGTCCGAATATGTCGACGTGCTGCTCTCGGACCCCAAGCAGAAAAGGGCCGCGGAGCGGGAATTGAAGAAACGCCTCGCGGCGCACGCGGCGAAGCGCTCACTGGCCCGCGACGACGCGATCGCCGAAGCTCGGCCGACGCTGGAAGAGGTCATCGCCGAGCAAGAGCGCGACCGGCTATTCGCGATTATCGAAGACTTGGTTCTTTGGGAGAACACCACGAACGAAGAGGTGCTCGAACGGGCGCGGCGAGAGATCTGGCAGAGTTGGCGGCGGGCGTGCGCGAAGAATGCGGCCCATCCGAGAGCCACGGATATTTTCGATCGGCAAAAGCTCCCGGCTTTTCACGATCCGTTTGCGGGCGGAGGAGCGCTCCCGCTGGAGGCGCAACGGCTGGGGCTGGAAGCCCATGCCAGCGACCTCAACCCGGTGGCGGTGCTGATCAACAAGGCCATGATCGAAATTCCACCGAAATTCGCTGGCGAGGCACCTGTGAATCCGGAGTCTCGCCAGGAAAAGAGACTGATCGAGCGCGACTGGACTGGGGCGCAGGGACTGGCCGAAGATGTGCGCTATTACGGGCAGTGGATGCGCGACGAGGCGGAGAACCGCATTGGGCACCTATATCCCAAGGTCGAGGTCACCGAGAAGATGGTCGCAGAGCGGCCTGACCTGGAACGCTACAAGGGCCGCAAGCTGACGGTGATTGCGTGGCTGTGGGCGCGGACGGTGAAAAGCCCCAACCCCGCCTTTGCCGATGTCGAGGTGCCGCTGGCGTCCACCTTTATGCTCTCGACCAAAAAGGGCAAAGAAGCGTACGTCGAGCCGGTGATCGAGGACAAAGAGTACCAGTTCACGGTTAAGGTAGGCGAGCCGCCGGACGTGGCGACGACGAAGACGGGGACGAAGCTGTCCCGCGGCGCTAACTTCCGGTGCCTGATGTCCGGGACGCCAATTGCGCCCGACTACATCAAAGCCGAAGGCATGGCCGGACGCATGGATGCACGGCTGATGGCGATCGTGGCCGAAGGTGATCGTGGTCGGGTCTATCTCAATCCGACTACGCAGATGGAAGAAACGGTGCAGACGAAAGAGACAGTATGGAAACCAGAGCAGCCGCTTCCCGATAATCCCAGGTGGTTTTCCCCTCCAGATTATGGAATGCCAACCTTCGGCGACCTCTTCACTAGCCGCCAACTCGTCGCCCTGACGACCTTCTCGGACCTAGTGGCGGAGGTGCGTGCGCGGGTGGAGCGTGACGCCATCGTTGCTGGCCTTTCCGACGACAGCACGCCTCTGCGCCATGGCGGCACCGGCGCCACGGCATATGCAGAGGCTGTTTCAGTGTATTTGGCGTTTGCAGTGGATTACGCGGCTAATTATTGGTCGGTAATTGCGACGCCAGCGGATGGTTTTATCCGGGGCACGTTCGCACGACAAGCCCTACCGATGACCTGGGATTTTGCGGAGGCTCCTCCGTTCGGTAATACCAGTGGCAACTGGCTTGGAGGAATCGAATGGATTTCGAAAGTGCTTGATTTGTTGCCCTGCATGACTCTTGGCCACGAAGCAACGGGCCTTCAGGCCGATGCAGCACGCCAGACATACAGCTTGAATTCAATTATTTCCACAGACCCACCCTATTACGACAACATTGGTTACGCGGACCTGTCCGATTTTTTTTACGTCTGGTTGCGTCGGGTGCTGAAGCCAGTATTCCCAGAGTTGTTTGCGACCGTGGCTGTGCCGAAGGCGGAGGAACTGGTAGCCAGCCCTTACCGCCACGGCAGCAAGACGCAAGCAGAAACCTTCTTCCTGCATGGCATGACCCAAGCGATGCGCCGCCTGTCCGAACAGGCCCATCCCGGATTTCCAGTCACCATCTACTACGCCTTCAAGCAGGCCGAGACGAAAGGGGGCGAGGGCACTGCCAGCACCGGTTGGGAGACCTTCCTCGACGCCGTGATCGCGGCCGGTTTCTCGGTCACCGGCACTTGGCCGATGCGCACTGAGCGCGGCGGGCGCATGATTGACATCGGGACCAACGCCCTCGCCTCCAGCATCGTCCTGGTCTGCCGCCAGCGCCCTGCGGATGCCCCGATGGCCACTCGCCGGGAGTTCGTTGCGGCCCTCAAATCTGCATTGCCAGTGGCCCTGACTCACCTGCAGCGCGCCAACATCGCACCGGTTGATCTGGCGCAGGCGGCCATCGGCCCGGGAATGGCGGTCTATACCCGCTACGCCAAGGTGCTCGACGCCACGGGCAAGGCTCTCCCGGTGCGCGATGCACTGGCGCTCATCAACCACACCCTCGACGAGGCGTTGGCCGAACAGGAGGGCGACTTCGACGCCGACAGCCGCTGGGCGCTCGCCTGGTTCGAGCAGTTTGGCTTCGACAAAGGCGAATACGGCATCGCCGAAATGCTCTCCAAGGCCAAGAACACCAGCGTCGCGGGCATGGTGGATGCGGGTATTCTGGCCTCAAAAGGCGGGACGGTCCGGCTGCTGAGGCCCGAGGAACTACCTCCGGATTGGGACCCAACGACCGACCCGAGGCTGACCGGTTGGGAGATGGTGCATCATCTCGTACGAGCACTGGAGGCCAGCGGCGAGAACGCCGCGGCCGAACTTGCTGCCCCACTCGGCGCCAAGGCCGAGGCGGCTCGCGAGTTGTGCTACCGTCTGTACACGTTATGCGACCGCAAGAAACGCACGGCGGCGGCACTCTCCTACAACAGCCTGGTGCAGAGTTGGCCCGAGATCAGCCGCTTGGCCCAAGAAGTCGGCCGCCACGGTGCCAAGCAGTCTGGACTTTTCGGGGAGGATTAGCCATGCATGTCGAATCCATAAAGCTAAAAAACTTCAAGAGTTTCAAAGAGGTGACGATGCTGGATATTCCGCACTATTGCGTAATCGTCGGCGCCAACGGAACGGGAAAAAGTACTCTTTTCGATGTTTTTGGATTCCTCAAAGATTGCCTGACCTACAATGTCCGGCAGTCCCTGCAAGTTCGTGGGGGCTATGCCGAAGTCGTAAGTAGAGGGGATACCGGCGGGGCCCCAATCGAATTGGAGATTCAGTTTCGTATGGAAATATCTGGGGTCAACCGTCTTGTGACCTATGTTGTTCATATTGGCCAGGAAAAAAACAGACCGGTGGTGGCCCGGGAAATACTCCGCTACAAACGCGGCCGTTATGGATCACCGTTTCATTTTCTGGACTTCGCGCAGGGCAACGGCTATGCCATAACGAACGAAGAGGATTTCGACAAACCAGATGAAGAACTGACCCGCGAATATCAGTCGGTCGCCCGGGATGTGCTGGCCATAAAGGGACTGGGGCAGTTTGAACGCTTCAAGGCGGCCAGCGTCTTTCGACAGTTAATTGAAAACTGGCACGTCTCCGATTTCCACATCAACCTTGCGCGCGGCAGTAAGGACGCCGCAGGCCCGAACGAGCATCTCTCCGTTACAGGAGACAACCTCCAGTTGGTGGCACAAAATATCCTCGAAAGCTCACCCGACACCTTCGAGAGAATTGTCGAGGCAACGAAAAGGCGCATCCCCGGCATAGATGAAATCGTACCCGTCTCTACACCGGACGGCAGGCTCTTGCTGAGATTCAGGGACGGCGCTTTTGCCAATCCGTTCATCGACAAATATGTATCCGACGGCACCATCAAGATGTTCGCCTATCTGATTCTTCTCTACGACCCCGAACCCCATCCCCTGCTGTGTATCGAGGAACCGGAGAATCAGTTGTATCCTGACCTGCTGAGCGAATTAGCGGAAGAATTCCGGTCCTATGCCGACCAGGGAGGTCAGGTTTTTGTCTCGACTCATTCGCCAGACTTTCTGAATGCCGTCGAACTCGAAGAAGTGTTCTGGCTGGTCAAGAGCGGCGGCTATACCGAAATACGGCGCGCTCGGGATGACGAGCAGATCGCCGCCTACATGGCCGATGGCGACAAAATGGGGTATTTGTGGCGACAGGGATTTTTTGAGGGGGCCGATCCTCAATGAATCAATTGGTCTTTTTTCTTGAGGAGCCCTCAGCGCGAGAAATGTTAAAGAACCTTCTCCCCCGAATCCTGCCCGATTACGTAACGGTTCGCTACGTGGTGTTTGAGGGCAAACAGGATCTGGAGAATCAGCTTGGACGAAAACTGCGTCGCTGGCGCGTGCCCGATACCCGCTTTGTTGTCATGCGGGACAAGGATCAAGCGGACTGTCTCACAGTCAAGTGCCGTTTGGTCCGGATTTGTCGGGATGCTGGAAAGCCGGACGTGCTGGTCCGAGTTCTTTGCCATGAATTGGAAAGCTGGTACCTCGGAGATTTGAACGCTGTTGAGCAAGGACTTCAAATAGCTGGACTGGGCCGGAAACAGGAACAATCAAGATACCGAAGCCCTGACCGGATTGCCAATCCCGTGCAGGAATTACGAAGGCTCACACGAGACAGGTATCAAAAAATCGACGGCTCCCGGGCCGTCGGCCCCCACCTATCGCTGGATGGAAATCGATCCCATAGTTTCACGGTGTTCGTGTCTGGCCTCCGGCGTCTTGTTCAGAGCTGTACCGGTGGTTGAAACATTCATGCAATTCGGAGCGAAATAGGATAGGAGGGATATGGCCACGACCAATCACGAGCGGGTCGGCAAGGCACTGGATTTGCTCAAAACGGGCCTGGGCCCGTTTGTCGACCGTGAAGTCCAAGGCGCCCTGGAGTCGCGAAAATTGGCCGCCCGCCGATTGCGCGACTACGGGGAAGATCGCGCGTTGGGGAGCAAGCCGATCCTCGAGTGGGACGTGGCCGGGCTGCTGAAGCTGATGTGGGATACCTGGCACGAAGTCTTCCGTGAGATTCTGGGGCGGGCGGAGCGGAGTCTGGTCAGCGAATTGCGCGACCACCGCAACAAGTGGGCACACCAGGAGAGTTTTTCCAGCGATGACGCCTATCGCGCTCTGGATTCGGTGGGGCGACTCCTTGCCGCGGTATCCGCGCCGCAGTCCGAAGAGCTCGAGAAGCGCAAGCTGGAACTGCTGCGGGTACGCTTCGACGAACAGACCCGCGGAGAACGGCGCAAGCAGTCGGGAACGGCGATTGAAAGCGCCGCCGCGGCCAGACTGACGCCCTGGCGGGAAATCGTCACCCCTCACAGGGACGTCGCGAGCGGGGGATACCAGCAAGCCGAGTTCGCCGCCGATCTCTGGCAGGTCCATCTGGGTGAAGGCACCGATGAGTATCGAGACCCCGTCGAGTTCTTCCGGCGCACCTATCTGACGGAAAGCCTGAAGGGGCTGTTGGTTGGGGCAATACGCCGCCTCGCGGGCAGAGGAGGCGACCCCGTCGTTCAGCTCCAGACGAACTTCGGCGGTGGCAAGACCCACTCCATGCTGGCCCTGTATCACCTGTTCTCCGGGACAGCCTCCGCGGAACTGGATGGGATCGACCGCGCTTTGCTGGAGGCGGAGGCCACGAAACTTGGGGAGGCGCGCCGCGTCGTGCTGGTTGGAAACAAGATCTCTCCAGGGAACCCGGTCGCCAAGCCGGATGGCACCCTCGTCCGAACGCTCTGGGGCGAGCTGGCGTGGCAACTGGGCGGCAAGAGGGCGTTCGCGCGCATCGCGGCCGACGACGAAAAGGCAACGAGTCCAGGCGATGCACTGCGGGAACTCTTCAATGAATATGGTCCCTGCCTGATCCTCATCGATGAGTGGGTTGCCTACGCCCGCCAGCTGCATGACCAGAGCGACCTGCCCGCCGGAGGCTTCGAGACCCAGTTCAGTTTTGCCCAGGTGCTCACGGAATCGGCCAAACTCGCCAACAACTGCCTGCTCGTGATCAGCTTGCCGGCCTCGGACACGACCGGGTCCCCCCACACCCAGGCGGACGATGTTGAGGTCGGTGGGCAACGCGGGCGGGAGGCACTCGATCGTTTGCGGAACGTCGTCGGGCGCATCGAATCGTCCTGGCGTCCGGCCAGTGCCGAGGAAAGCTTCGAGATTGTACGGCGCCGCCTTTTCGAGCCGTTCACAGATCCTGTCCAATTCAGGGACAGGGATGTGGTCGCCCGCGCATTTGCCGAGTTCTATCGGACGCAGCATCAAGAGTTCCCGCCTGAGTGTCGAGACGCAGACTACGAGAAGCGGATCAAGGCGGCCTATCCCATACACCCCGAGATCTTCGATCGCCTGTACACGGATTGGTCGACGCTGGTGAAATTCCAGCGCACGCGTGGCGTGTTGCGGTTGATGGCGGCCGTGATTCACAGCCTGTGGGAGAAAGACGACAGGAATCCGCTGATTCTGCCGGCGAACATAGCGATCGACGATACACGCGTACAGTTCGAGCTGACCCGGTATCTCCCCGACAACTGGGTGCCGGTGATCGAGAAAGACGTGGACGGTCCCAGCTCACTGCCGCTACGGATTGACGGCGCGGTTCCGAACCTCGGAAAGTTCCACGCTTCCAGGCGCGTCGCGCGAGCGATTTATCTCGGATCCGCTCCCACCGCCGCTGCGGCGCATCGGGGTCTTGAGGACCGCCGCGTCAAACTCGGCTGTGTCATGCCGGGGGAGTCTCCGGCTGTCTTCGGCGACGCGCTGCGGCGTTTGGCCGGCGCGGCAACCTACCTCTACCAGGATGGTCCTCGTTACTGGTACTCCACACAGCCAACCGTCACGAAGCTGGCGGAGGATCGCGCCGAGCAGCTGAAGCGGAACCCCGACAAGGTGGTGCAGGAGCTCGGTTCGCGACTCCGATCGGATCTCCGCAACACGGGCGACTTCAATCGAGTGCATCCCCTCCCGCAATCCGGGCAGGATGTTCCGGATGACCTCGATGCACGACTCGTGGTGCTCGGAAGCGACACGCCCTACAGCAAAGAGAAGGGAAATCCCGCAGAGACCGCGGCGCAAGCCATCCTGGAATCGAGAGGTAGCGCACCAAGGATTTGTCGTAACACGCTCGTGTTTCTGGCCCCGGACAAGACGAGGCTGCAGGATCTCGATGAGGCGCTCCGGCGGCACTTGGCATGGGAATCGATACTCGGTGAACGGGAACAGCTCGATCTTTCGCCTCACCAGGTCAAGCAGGCCGAAAACCAAAAGGAAGCGGCGTCCAGCGCGGTAACGGCCCGGCTCCCGGAGACGTTCCAGTGGCTCCTGGTTCCGGTTCAGGCCCGTCCCGAAGCTTCGATGGAGTGGCAGGCCATGAGGCTGTCGGGCCAGCACTCGCTCGCATCCAGAGCGAGCAAGAAACTGAAAGGCGATGAGCTGCTGGTGACCGGCTTTGCCGCCACTCGGCTTCGGATGGAGCTTGATCGCGTGCCTCTCTGGCGCGGCGACCATGTACCGATCAAACAAATCGTCGAGGATTTTGCGCGGTATCCCTATCTGCCCCGGGTCAGCGACCCGACGGTCCTGCTAAACGCAATCAGCGATGGCATTGCCCTCCTTACCTGGGAACAGGATGCGTATGCGTTCGCAGAAAGCTTTGACGATGAGGCAAAACGATATCGCGGTTTACGCGGTGGAAAAGTTGTTTCATTGCCGGATGCGGATGCTCCCGGATTGCTCGTCAAGTCGGATATCGCGCGTCAACAGCTTGATGCCGAGAGTGCACAGCCACCGGGCGGCGGAGAAGTTGCTGGCGCAGGGACGGGTGGAGAAAGCTCGGTCCCAGGGGGAGGACCGGGTCCCGGGGAGGATCCGCCGGGCGCCCCGTCGTCGCACCCGAAGCGGTTTCATGGGACTGCTATGCTTGATTCCGCTCGGGTAGGCCGCGACGCGAGCCGGATTGCGGACGAGGTGATCGCGCATCTTTCCAGCCTGGTGGGAGCCAAGGTCACAGTGACCCTAGAAGTAGAGGCCGAGATCCCGGCCGGAGCCCCGGATCACGTTGTTCGTACGGTCACGGAGAACAGCCGGACACTGAAGTTCACAAGCCAGGGCTTTGAAAAAGAATAGGGCGGTGCTCCCCCCGTATCCCCCCTTCATCCTGATAGGTAGCGCAATCAGCTACGCTGGACACAAGATGAAGGGTGCTCCCATCACTCTCGACTGGCGGTTCGAACTCCTCCGTCCTTTTTCCAATGTCCATATGCAGGGCCTGCAGGACTTCCATGGATTGTTTGCGGGAAGGGGCGAAATACTACGCCAAGCGTCTCCACCCTGGAGGTGAATCGGCATCCGGCCAACGGTATTCTCCGGTCAAGTGGATGGGCTCCCATCCAAAAGGCGAGATATCGTCACACCCAGCACATCCCGCCCCCTCTGCCGCTCCCTGCGGCGGACCTGAGCTGATGATCGCAGAACCAGGCCAGATAGACACTGACCTCCGAGACCCAGCCGGCCAAAAACCGTCTGCGCCGATCCAGAGCCACCCTGACGACCTCGCTACCCTCGGGCGCCCGGGCCGGTGGAGACTGGGCCGGCGCATGTCGGGCTCCGTGTTCTGATCGATCATGAACAGCGAGCGTTCGATGCGGCCGACTTCCCTCAGGACGGTTCGCCAAGCCATCCTCTTGCGCTCGACGTATGCAAGGGGGATTACATACTTGACTAACCACGCTACGAATCCGCATTACTTCGCCTTAGCTCCTCAGCCAAGTGGTGTAGTACAGTGAGCAAGAAGGTCCAGAAGAAGCACCACTATGGACGCCCTGCCTCGCCTTGATAAAGTTGAACGCGACAATGGAGGAAGTGGCGCAGTGGATATTTTCTTACGCGAAGAAGCCAGATGGTTCTATACGGATTTACAACAGGCCAAAGGTGAGTGATGGAACTACATCGGCGACTCGATGTTGAAGTTTCCGCTGTGGATAACCAGTTCGATCTAGTACCGGTCAGTTCCGCAGGCAACCGAGCCATGTCAGACTACCTTGGTCGCTCTGTGGAGTCCCACGTCCCTGTTCGGATGACAAAAGAACAGTATCGGCACTTCTGCGCTCGACGCTACGTATTGTCCATTGGTATACGCCGAGAATTCTTAGGGCAGCGAAGGCATGCCGCGGCGGATTTCTCCGAGAGCCTGTCGTATGATCTATTGAACCGTGTGGACGTTGATCCGACAATACTTCATGTTCGGGACCATGACTTCGTGGTTGCTTGCGGCCGCTATGGGCCATCTTTACAGGAAGAACAGGAAGAATTGTACAAGGTTACAAAACCCAGTTATACACCCTTGGCTTCCTTAGCCATAAGCCTTGGCACCTTGGATTACTACCGCGCCACGGCTGACAACAATGAAGGCTCTTTCACTGCTTCTTCCAACAACTGGTTATTCCGCACGCTTGATGGCGAGGTGGTCGCTGATTCAAGCAGTCTTGAACGGTTGAACATTAGCATGAACCCCTCTTGGATATATTGTGCGACAATCGTGTCCCGCCGAGACGGAATGAGTCCAGAACAAGTCGAATGGTTCAAAGAAAGTAGGCGTGCGACTCCGATCGTAGCACCTGTCAACCACTTCGCTATGATGCTCGGACTTAGCTTTGGCGCTTGGTCTAAGCCGCGCATTCGGCAGGTGTATGAGTGGATTGAGAGCGTTGATACACTGAGGTACATTGACAATGGAATCCTGGTCATTCACGGAGAGGTTCGATACATGGACCCGAGGGAACGTGATCGTTACCTTGAGGGGCTATATCGTGAAAATCGCCAGTTGTGGAGGTACGAATCCGTTTTCACAAAGAACGTTGAGTTTGCGCCGGAGCGCGAGTACAGGTTTGGCATATGGGGGTGGGGTCCGCCCTTAAAGAACCATATTGTGCTTCCTGTAACGAACCAGTTGTTAGAGTGCTACGGGCCTAGTGTAACGGTCGCGTGCTTGAAGCTGTCTGGCTCAAATCACCGCGATCACTTAAACCGTTAGAATATCATCGGGATTCATCTATAAGCTCAAGGGTGACCTCAAGTTGCTTGTGAAAAAGGCGCGAGAGTACGCTGTTGTTTACAAGTGTTTCATGTGAAATATATCAGATGACAGTATTCGGCAATGGCATTCAAAAACTAGGGGCAACTTTAGGGGCAACTATATAAATCTAGAGAGTATAAATTATTTATAATCAGTAATTTATGAATTTATACTGATAGTGGGCATAACAATACTTGCAGCCGAACTCGCAGCCCCGATAAGGGTTGATGGTCCAGTAGAACGGCATTTCCGGGTTCGAGCAGCGGTTCAGCACCGATTTGACCTCGATGGACAAATAGCGGGCCCGGCGCTTTTGCAACAATGGAGTGCTCTCCGCAGCCAGTCGGGCAATGCCTACCAGTTTGTCGGATTCCTTGGTCATAATTATATATTCGCTTTTTATTCGCCCTATGTCAAGCTTTTTACCCGGCGGTCAATAAGCCTCTCTCAGAGAGCAGGTGGTCCATGGGCTGACGCCCACGGCTAAGTGCTGCCGCCGCCTTGGCGGCTGTCTGGAACCCCGGGCCGGCGCCCGGGAGATGATCATTCTGTATGATCCTTCCCTTCGCCCGAGACCATCGCCGGAGTCTGCGTTTCGTGCTGCAGGCTCTGGTCCTGGTTATCCTGTGCATCCTGTGCATCCATGTTCAATTTATAGTCCTTCTCGATTGATCTTCCCCGTGGCGGGCCTTGGCTGCGCCCAAGGCCCCGATTCCAGGTCGGCGTCCCGTGCAGCGGCCTCTGGTCCTATTAATCCTGTCCCTTGGGTTGCCGCTCAGTTTCCGTGCGATGCGGTTCGTCTTCAAAAACGATCGGCGGTTTCCCCCCCGAATAGACCGCACGGCATGGCCGAGGCCCGGTTGACCACATACCGGACATGCTCCTGAGCCGGCCCGGTTTACAGCTTCGGCGATCTGGGCTAATCTGTCTCGGCCATGCCCTTCCTGAAAGCCCTGACCATTGCCGGCTCCGACTCGAGCGGCGGCGCCGGAATCCAGGCCGACCTGAAAACCTTCGCAGCTTTGGGGATCTACGGCACTTCGGCCATCACCGCGGTGACGGCCCAGAATGCCCTCCGGGTCGATGCCCTGACCTGTCTCCCGGTGAGCCTGGTGGTTTCGCAAATCCGGTCGGTTCTTTCCGACATCGGGGTTGAGGCCATCAAGACCGGGATGCTGGGCAGCCCGGAAATCATCCAGGGCGTGGCCTCGTCTCTGAGCCGCTACCCCGGCATTCCGCTGGTGGTGGACCCGGTCATGGCAGCCACCAGCGGCTCCGCCCTCCTCGAGGAGGGTTCGCTGGAGGTCCTGCGCCGCCAGCTCCTGCCCCTGGCACGGATTGTCACTCCCAATCTGCCGGAAGCCGAAGCGCTGGTTGGAAGCCAATTCAGGGACGAATCCGACTGCATCCGCGCAGCCCGGGAAATCCATGCCATGGGTCCGGGGTGGGTCGTCCTGAAAGGCGGCCATCGCCGAGAAAAAGTATCCGGTCCGGCGGGCGCCAGGGAGGTGGTCGACCTGGTCTTCGACGGCAGCGAGCTGCACCGGGTCAGCGGACCCTATCTTGAGGGGGGTCCCAAGCGGGGCACGGGATGCACCCTTTCGGCGGCCATCGCAGCCTTCCTGGCCAAGGGGCGCTCGGAAATGGAAGCGGTGCGCGAGGCCCGTGAGTACCTGAGCAGGACCTGGCGGTCCTCCGGCGAGTCAGGCCAAGCCGGCGGTCCACTGCACCATTTCCACGCATTCTGGCCGAAATCCGGGGATGGGTAGGGAGTGGTTAGTGGCTGGTCTGCCTGGGAGGAGTGAGAAAGACCGGTTCAGCCTCAGCCGGCTTTCCCGTCTCCTCCCAGGCTGACCAGCAGTTGATCCAGGATCGAGCCGATGCTGCCGGAAGCATTGACCCTTATCAGAATTCCCTGTCTGCGGTAGTGACTGAGAATGGGTTCGACCTCCAGGAGGTAATTCCGAAAACGCCCCTGGACAACCTCGGGGCGGTCGTCGTCGCGGCGCCTGGTGTGGACTCCCGCGGGAGGTCGATTGCTGTCCAGGTTATAGGACCGTCCCTGATCGTCGATCACCCGGCCGGCGACTCGGGACAGAACGCCTTCCTCGGTGATCTCGAAGAGAACCACGGCCGAAAGGCTCAGGAGGGCGTCCAATGCCTCGGCTTGAGCCAGGGTGCGGGGATACCCGTCCAGAATATGCCCTTGATCGCCGTTTCTGTTGACGTATGTCTTGAACAAGTCGAGGACAATGGGTTCGGGGACCAGCTTGCCCGCTTTCAGATTGGCCGCGGTTTGCTTCCCCAGTTCCGTTTCACTGCCCACCTCCATTCTCAGCATCTCTCCAAGAGAGAAATGCTTGAGACCGAAATGAGCGGCCAGGAGCTTGGACTGGGTTCCCTTGCCGCATCCCGGCGGACCGAGAACAGCAATATTCATCGTCGTTAACCTCTGCCATTCAGCCGAGAAGCTGGATTTATACGGCCCAGTGAGCGACAAAGGGCCGCTTGACCGAGCGCTCAGTCTAACCCAAACGACCTCATTTCAGGAACCCCTTTCCCTGACCCTGGTCGCACGCCGCTCACCGGGGGCCGCGTTCCCACACGGAGAGACTTCCCTGAGGTGATTGCAGCGACGGAGGACTCGGTCGCTATTCCGGCATTGAACTTGACAGCCGTCCCGGCGACGGCCACAATCGCCTCGGTTTCAGTGGAGACCGCCCAACCCCCGGTGCTCACCGGGCAGCGGCTCCCAGGCACCAGGCCAATTGATTTCGTGAAGATCCTCTCGATCACCGCAGGCGCGGCCGGCATGTACTGCGGCAGTTGCCTGAGAGACAATTCCCTGGCCGCGGAATTGACGCAACTGGGGCACGACGTCATCCTCCTGCCCGTCTATACCCCTACCCTGACCGACGAACCCAATGTGAGTCAGGGCCGCGTATTCTTCGGTGGACTGAGTGTCTATCTCCAGCAGCTCCACCCCCTTTTTCGGAAAACTCCCTGGCTCCTCGACAGGGTTTGGGATTCCCGAGCCGTGTTGAAGCTCTTCTCGGGGCTGGGGGTCAAGACCGACCCCCGTCAACTGGGAGCCCTGACCCTGTCCATGCTGCAGGGGGAATCCGGCCATCAGAAAAAAGAGCTGCTCAAGCTGATCTCCTGGCTGAAGCAACAGCCTGCGCCCGATATCATCGTTCTGCCAAACTCCCTGCTGATCGGACTGGCCGAGCCGCTGCGGGGCGCACTTCAACGGCCGGTCTGCTGCACTCTCCAGGGGGAAGACCTCTTCCTCAAAGGACTGCCGGAGCCCTACCGCAGCCAGGCACTGGAATCGATGCGCCGGCAGGTCCGATCGGTAGACGGATTCGCTCCTGTGAGCCGTCACTGCGCCGTCGCCATGCAGGAGCTGTTGGGGATCGATCCGGACCGAATGCACCTGATCCCGCTGGGGGTTCGGCCAGGGGACTATGGAAACCGGCGGTCGCCGCGGTCAGATACTTTCCGCGTGGGGTATCTCTCCCGAATCGCCCCGGAAAAAGGTCTACAGGAGCTGTGCCGGGCCTACCGGCGCCTGAAGCAGCTAAGGGACATCGGCCCGACCCGGCTCGAGGCAGCCGGTTACCTGGGGCCGGAACACCGTGCCTATATGCAGCAGATCCGCAAGCAGATCCGCCAGTGGGGGCTGGAAGGAGAATTCTGCTATCATGGCTCCCTGGATCTTCCGGCCAAGATACGCTTCCTGGAGAGCCTGGACGTGCTCTCGGTCCCGGCCATCCACGACGAGCACAAGGGGATACCCATCCTGGAAGCCATGGCCAGCGGTATTCCGGTGGTGCAACCCCGCCGCGGCGCTTTTACCGAAATGATCGAGAAGACTTCCGGGGGCCTGCTCACCGATCCGGACCAGGAACACAGCCTGGCGGAAGGGCTGCATGCCATCTACCGGGATCCAGGCCTGGCCGATCGCCTGGCCCGAAACGGCCGGCAGGGAGTGCAAAACCACTATAGCCTGTCCCGCATGGCCGCAGCGGCGGTGGAAGCCTATCGAGCCATCGCGCGGCGAGCTTCCTCCGAGGCATCGGGGGCAATCGCTCCCTAATCCCATGCTCGAAATCAGCGGGCTCTCCAAGGACTATCCGACACCGCGGGGACCTCTCCATCTGCTCGAAAACGTATCGCTCTCCCTGGCCGGGGGCGAAGCCGCCGCCATCATGGGGCCTTCCGGCAGCGGCAAGAGCACCCTGCTCTACATCCTGGGCACACTGGAGCCGCCGACGGCCGGCGATGTGGTTCTGGACGGATGCCATCCCTTCCAACTGGCGGAGCGGGACCTGGCCAGATTCAGAAACCGCCACATCGGCTTCATTTTCCAGGACCACTGCCTGCTGCCGCAGTGTTCCGTTTTGGAAAACGTGCTGGCCCCGACCCTGATCGAGAAAGCCGCCGAAGACTACCGCCGGCGAGCGCTGGAACTGCTGGGCCAGGTGGGCCTCAAGGACCGCATGGACCACCGCCCCGCCGAGTTGTCGGGCGGCGAGAAACAGCGGGTGGCCATGGCCCGCGCCATGGTTCGCAACCCTTCGCTGCTGCTGTGCGACGAGCCTACCGGCAATCTGGACAGCCGCTCGGCGGCGTCGGTGGCCGACCTGCTGGTTGAGCAGCACCGCCAGCATGGCTCCATTCTGCTGGTGGTGACCCACAGTCCGACCCTGGCCGCCCGTTTCCCGGTGCAGTACCGGTTGACGGACCGGCAGCTGCACAGAGTGTAGCAGGGACCCCCACCGCATTCGACGGGCGACGCATACGGGGGGAAAGATGTCATGGCATGAGGGATTCCTGGGAGTGCGCGGCCGGCGCCCGGGGCCCAATTTTTCCCAATATGAACATCGATGGACAGGATAAACAGGAGGAAAGGTTGCTGCGCCAGGAGGTTGCTCTACCGATTATCCGGTCGGGGCTTGCGGAAGCCCGGGACTACAAGACACCAAGCTCCTAAATCCAAATCCTGTATATCCTGCGCATCGATGTAAATTAGTTCATCCGCATTTGTGTCTATTCGTGTCCATTCGTGGTTCGTCTTTTGTTAAAGATCGGCCGATTTCAAGCGGATAATACGCACCGCAGACCTGGGGCCGGCTTATCTGACGCGCCCCTGATTCACCCTGAACGATCCGCACGGCTGGGCGGGAGCACAGCTACCCACTGGCCACTATCCACTAACCACTAACATGGCCTCCATCCCCCTGACGCGACGCAGCCTGGTCCACTACCGGCGCAGCCACCTGGCGGTGGTGGCCGGCGTGGCCGTGGCCGTGGCGGTGCTGACCGGATCGCTGCTGGTCGGAGATTCCGTGCGCGGCAGCCTGAGGCGGCTGGCCCTGCAGAGGCTGGGCGCCGTCCATTGGGTGATAACCTCCACCGTTTATTTCAGGGAGGCCCTGGCCAGCGAGATGGCCGCCCATCCGGACTTCTCCCGGTCCTTCGGCGCCGTCTGCCCCATTCTGGTTCAGGAGGGCCGGCTCACCCAGCCCGAGACCGGGCGCCGCACCGCCGGCGTTTCGGTCTATGGAGTGGATGAACGTTTCTGGAGACTTCAGGGCGTGGAGTCCGAACAGACCTTCGAGTCCGGCCCTCCATCCGGCCGCCAGGTTCTGCTCAGCCCGGAGGCCGCCAGAGACCTGGGGGCTGAGATCGGAAGTGCGGTTCTGCTGCGGCTGGAGCAGCCCTCCAACGTGCCCCGCGATTCCCTGCACGGCCGCCGGGACCGGGTGGGGCGAACGGTGCGCCTATCGGTCAGCGGCATACTCCAGCCTTCCCGGATGGGCGAGTTTTCGCTGAGCCCAGGTCAGGGACCGGTACGGGCTGTCTTCGTCCCCCTGCGCCGCCTGCAGCGGGACCTGCAGGTCCCCGACCGAATCAACACCCTGCTGGTCAGCCGAGCCGACCCCGGTCGAGAGCCGGCTTCCGACCCGGAGCGGCCGGATGAACTGGCGGGGATTCTCCGGGACGTCTATTCGCTGGAAGATACCGACCTGAAGCTGCGGGTCCTGGAGCGGCAGCAGTGCCTGTCGGTGGAAACCGAGGGCACTCTCATCGGCGAGGGACTGGCTGCCCGAGTCCGAAGCGCCACCGACGCCCTGGGGCTTCGCACCCGCTTCCTGTTCACCTACTTGGCCAACACCATCCGCAAGGGCGGCCGTGATATCCCCTATTCGCTGGTGACCGCCCTCGACTTCGAGTCCTTCGGCCTGCCGCCGGCAAACGCCGGCGGAGAGCTGCCACCGGTGGTGCTGAACCGCTGGGCCGCCCGGGACCTGGAGGCCCGCCCCGGAGACCTGCTGGAGCTGGACTATTACCTCTGGGCCGAGCAGGGCCAACTGCTGACCCGATCGGCCGGATTTCGTCTCAGCGGCGTGGTCCCCATGGACGGCCCCCTGGCTGACAGGGACCTGGCGCCCGCCTACCCCGGCATTACCGAATCCAGAACCCTGGTGGATTGGGACCCTCCATTCCCCATGGATCTGGGACGTATTCGTCCTCGGGACGAAGACTACTGGGAGGAATACCGCACCACCCCCAAGGCCTTCATCCCCCTGAAGGTCGGGCAGGAGTTGTGGCGGTCCCGCCATGGCCGCCTGTCCTCGATCCGAATCTACCCCACCGCCGAGTCCCGGACCGCCGGGCCGGAGGCGCTCCACGGCCTTCGCTCCAGCCTGGAATCCGAGCTCAAGCGCGCCGCCGATCCTGCCCAATTCGGTTTCTCGCTGCGGCCGGCCGGCGCTCAGGCTGAGCAGGCCTCCCAGGGGGTCACCGACTTCGGGCAGTATTTCGTTTACTTCAGCTTCTTCCTGGTGGTCTCGGCTCTGCTGCTCACCAGCCTCTTTTTCAAGCTTGGACTGGAACAGCGCGTCCAGGAGATTGGATTGCTTCGAGCCCTGGGGTTCGACCCTGCCGGAATCCGCCGACTGTTTCTCAAGGAGGGGGCTCTGCTGGCGGGTCTGGGCACGCTGTTGGGCCTGGCGGGGGCTCTGGGCTACACCTCCCTCATTATGCTGGGACTGCGCACCTGGTGGGTGGATGCCGTGGGGACTACCCAGTTGAGGCTGCACATTTCGGGTTTTTCCCTGCTGGCCGGGGGCCTGGGCGGGATCCTGACCGCCCTGATCTGCATCGCCTGGAGCCTGAGGAGGATGATTTCCATCAGCCCGCGCAGCCTGCTGACAGGCTCCTGGCTCTACCAGGAGGCCGGGCCTACGGCGGCCACCCCGGCTCTGGGCCGGAAGAGCGGAGACGCGGCGGCAGAAGGACCCCCCGGAACCCGGCGGGGCGGGGCGGGGCGGGTCCGAGCCACCCTCCTGCTGGCCGCGGCGGCCCTGGGATTCCTGCTGGTCAGCCTGGCCGGCGGGCTCAGCCAGGAACTGGGCTTCTTTGCCTCCGGCACCCTCTGCCTGCTGGCCCTGCTTGCCTGGCAGTCGGGATGGCTGAGACGGACGCGGCGTCCGATCCTGCGCCCACAGGGTGGCTGGGCGGTTTCCCGGCTGGGATTCCGCAACGCTACCGTTCGCCCGGGCCGCAGCCTGCTGTGCATCGCCCTGATCGCTTCGGCCACCTTCATCATCGTCACGGTTGAAGCCTTTCGACGCACCGACCGCTCCAGCCCGCACGACCGCCAATCGGGAACCGGCGGATTTTCCCTGGTGGCGGAATCCTTGCTGCCCATCCATGACGACCCCAACTCCCATTCGGGCCGGGAGTCCCTGAACCTGGCTTCGGACACCGCTCCCGCCCTGGCCGACCTCGCCTTCAGCCCCTTCCGGCTGCGGCCGGGCGACGACGCCAGCTGCCTCAATCTCTATCAACCGGCCAGCCCCAGAATCCTGGGAGCTCCCGACTCCTTTCTCTCCCAGTCCCGATTCCGGTTCCAGGCCACCCTGCCCAGCCCCAATGAACCCCGGAACCCCTGGCAGCTCCTGAACCAGGATCTGCCGGGCGGGGTCATTCCCGTCATCGCCGACGCCAACTCGATGCAATACGTCCTGCACCGGCAACTGGGGGAAGAACTGGTGCTGAACCCGCGGGGAAAGTCGCCCCTGCGCCTTCGCCTGGTGGGAGCCCTGAGGGACAGCTTGTTCCAGTCGGAGCTGATCATGTCGGACAAGCACTTCCTGAAAGCTTTTCCCCGCATCGAGGGCTTCCGTTTCTTCTTGATGGAAACGCCCCCGGGCACCGGTGAAGAGGTTACGGCGGCGCTGGAAGACCGTCTCTCCGACTACGGCTTCGACGTGGTCCCCACGGCCGTGAGGCTGGCCGCCTTTCATCGCGTGAACAACACCTACCTCTCCACCTTTCAGGCCCTGGGCGGCATGGGGCTCCTGCTGGGCACCTTCGGCTTGGGTGTGGTGCTGTTGAGAAACGTGCTCGAACGCCGCAGAGAACTGGCGCTGATGACAGCGGTGGGTTACCACTCCAGCCACCTGGCGCGGATGGTGATCTCGGAGAATTTTCTACTGCTCGGTTGGGGCCTGCTGTTTGGAGTCTTCTCGGCGGCTGTGGCCATCGTCCCGGCCTGGCGATCCACCGGAGGACACCTCAATCTGACAGCCCTGGCAGGCCTGTTGCTGGCGGTCCTGGCCGCCGGCCTGATCTCCTCACTGGCCGCCGTCCGGGCGGTGTCCCGCTCACCCGTGGCGCCGGCCCTGCGGGCGGACTGACCCCGTCGGCGCCGGGACTACGGAGCGCTGCCGCCGCTTGTCTTGTCCTGTGATACCATGCGGGCGGCAAACGGTGCGGCCACGGCAGTTGGACCAAACAAGCAGCGGAAAGGAACCAAGCATGAGCAATCAGTCGTTGTTCGACCTTTCGGGACGGGTGGCCCTGGTGACCGGGGGCAGCAAGGGTCTGGGGAAGGCCATGGCGCGGGGCTTTGCCCGAGCCGGCGCCGACGTGGTCATCAGCAGCCGCCACCAGGACGAGCTGGACAGCGCCCTGGTCGAGATCCTGGAGGGAACCGACAGCAAGGGCCTGGCGCTGGTGGCGGACCTGGCCCGACGGGAGGAGGCCGAGAGCCTGGCCCGGCTCAGCCTGGAGAAAATGGGACGGGTGGACGTCCTGGTCAACAATGCCGGGTCCAACATTCCCGCGGTCATCGACGAGATCCGAGACGCGGACTGGGACCGGATCGTGGAACTGAACCTCAGTTCCTGCATGGTGCTGACCCGCGCCCTGGTCCCTCAGATGAAGGAACGCCGCTGGGGCCGGGTTATTCACATCTCCTCCATCATGGGGCTGGGAGGCAAATCCAGCCGTAACGTCTACAATGCCACCAAGCACGGGTTGATCGGACTGTCCAAGGCCAACGCGCTGGATCTGGGTTCCTTCAACGTCACCGTCAACTGCATCGCACCCGGCCCGTTCTGGACGGATTTACCGGCATCGTTGCTGAATGAGGACCAGAAGGCCGTGTTTGCCCGACGGACGGCGCTGGGACGCTGGGGCGAAGCCGACGAGCTCATTGGACCGGCCCTGCTGCTGGCAACCGAGGCCGGCAGCTACATCACCGGGGAAACCCTGGTGGTCGACGGCGGGGTGATGATCAACACGCTGTGAGCGGGATGCGTGGTGGATGACCCCTTGAAACAGGTTGAGCCGCCAGACAGGTCGCGTTTAGCGGCCGCGGGTCTGTGCCATTCTTCCCACCGAAAGATTGACTTCCTCCCGGGGTGAACCCATCATGGCCGATTTGTCCCGACGCTCCGCCCTGCGCAGGTTGGCCCGGGGAGCCGCACTCCTGTCGGCCGGCCTGCCTTCCCTATCCGCTCTGTCGTCCTGGCTGGGAGCCGCTCCCAACCATGAAGCCTATTGGGAGCTGGTGCGGAAGCAGTTCCCCTTCCGGGAAGCCAGGGTCCCCATGAACGCCGCCAACCTCTGCCCGGCCCCGCGGGTGGTGGCGGAAGCTGTGGCGGAGCTCTCCCGGGACATCGACGTCGACTGCTCCTTCAACAATCGGGAGAAATTCAAGACCCTGCTGGAACTCTCCCGCAAGCAGGTCGCCGATCAACTGGGGGTAGACAGCGACGAGGTGGCCCTGGTACGCAACACCAGCGAGGCCAACAACATCATCAACAACGGCCTTCCGCTCAAGGCAGGGGACGAGGTCCTCCTGTGGGACCAGAACCATCCCACCAACAACGTCGCCTGGCAGGTTCGCGCCGCCCGCTTCCATTCAAGGGTCAAACGAGTCGAGACCCCCGCCCAGCCCACCCGAATCGATCAACTGGTGGCTCCTTTCGAGCAAGCTCTGGGACCGCGAACCCGAGTCCTGGCCCTGACTCACGTTTCCAACGTCAGCGGGGTGCGGCTTCCCATCCGCGAACTCTGCCAACTGGCTCAGCCACGCAATATTCACGTGCATGTCGACGGGGCTCAAACCTGGGGAGCCTTCAACCTCAACCTGCGGGAGCTTCAGTGCGACTCCTTTGCAGCCAGCAGCCACAAGTGGTTTTGCGGCCCCAAGGAAGTCGGGCTGCTCTATGTCAAGCGGAACCGCATCGCTGAGATCTGGCCCAACCTGGTCTCTCCCGGCTGGGGCGGCGATGTGGAACCGGACGTGAAGGGAGCCAGGAAGTTCGAGTCCTTCGGGCAGAGGGACGACGCTCGACTGGCCGCGATCGCCACCACCGTCGATTTTCACCGCCTCATCGGCTTCGATCGAGTGGAGGCCCGGATCTTCGAGCTGGCGGGGGCGTTAAAGGCAGGTTTGAAAGCCGAGGGCTGCCGACTGGTCACCCCGGAGGACCCAAGACTCAGCGGAGGTGTCTGCATCATCCAGGCACGGCCGGAAAAGCGCCGGGAGGTGTTCAACGGGCTCTACACCCGGTACGGCATTGCCGGTGCCTCTACGGGGGGCTTGCGGCTGTGCCCCCACCTCTACAACACCATGGCCCACGTCGAACGGGCGATTGGGGCCGTGCGGGACATGCGCTCGATGATCGCATAACCGCGCTTCTTGCGAGTGTCGGCTCTCAATCCACCAAGGTCTCAATAGGAGGTATCCACGAAGGGGCACGAAGGACCTCGAAGGGACACGAAGAAAAACGAATGGAAAATTCGTTTCTTCGCCACCGGACGGCAGAAAACCATCGGCGCAAGCGACAATCGAAACCGAATGGCGATGAAGAGTCCGGCAACAATCCTTCTATCGTTGATCTTGTTTCTGGAACTGGTCAGTTGCAGCGGGCCAACTCCGGTCGGCCCGCCCACCTACATCGACCTGACCCATCCCTTTGACGAACACACCATATACTGGCCTACCGAAGAGGGATTCTCCCTGGAGCGAGCCTTCCACGGCATCACCCCCGGAGGTTACTTCTATTCGGCCAACCGCTTCCGCACTGCCGAACATGGCGGCACCCACCTGGACGCCCCCATCCATTTCTTCAAGGACCGGGAGACGGTGGACGAGATCCCCCTGGAGCGACTGATCGCTCCCGGAGTCGTCATCGATGTCCGCGCCCGGTGCCGGCAGAACTCGGACTACCAGGTTGGAATCGACGATTTTCGAGAGTGGGAAGAGCGATTCCGTTCCCGCCTGGAGGACGTGATCGTCCTGCTGGAAACCGGTTTCGGCGATTACTGGCCCGATCGGGGCCGCTATCTGGGAACCGAGGAGACCGGGCCGGCGGCGTTACCCAAGCTTCACTTCCCGGGCCTGCGCCCCGAGGCCGCCCAATGGCTGGTGGACAACCGCCGCATCAAGGCCATCGGGCTCGACACCGCCAGCATCGACCATGGCCAGTCCAGGGACTTCAAGACTCACATCATCCTGGCGGAACAGGGCATCCCCATCTTCGAGAACGTGGCCCACATCGGCGAACTGCCTCCCAAGGGATTCACCATCCTGGCCCTTCCCATGAAGATCAAGAGCGGCAGCGGAGGTCCCCTGCGCATCCTGGCCCGCCTCGATCCCTGACGAGGGCTTTCCGGGCCACCATCAGGTAGAGCCTGGGTTCGTCCCGATAGGCAATCACCTCCAGGCCCAGGGGCTGGAGCAGCGATTGGAACTGGACTCGCTGGGGGAGCGATTCGATGGCAAGGGGGCTGGTGCGGCGAAGCTCCTCCACGAATGCCCTGCCCTCGGGATGGCTCACGACCATGCGACCTCCCGGCCGGAGCATGCGGCTGAGATTCCGGCAAGCCCGGGGCTTGTCGGCGATGTTGCCGAACATGGCGTTCAGGAAGGCGACATCCACCGAGGCGTCCTCCAATGGCAGATCGGCCACGTCCGAGTGAAGGGTCTGAACCCGAGGATGTTTCTGCTGCAGGCGCTGCAACATTTTCTCGGCGATGTCGCAAGCGATGATGCGGGAGGGCTTGAAGGACTCGATCAGAGGAATCAGAACCCCCACACCGGTTCCGATATCCAGCACCACTTCTCCGGGGCGCAATCCGGCCGCGCCGACCACCTCCGTCAGTCGTTCGATCACGGGCCAGGGCTGGGGGACATCGAAATCGCCCACCCGCTCATTGAAGTAGTCGCGCTGAGAGGGAGCAGCCATGGCTGGGGAGCATGCCTCACCGAGGGGCGCCCTCACTCTGCCGGCGCCAGTTCCACCACCTGCTCCTTGCCGTCCCGGCTCACCCGCAACCGGACGGTCTGTCCCTCCAGACCGGCCAGCATGGAGCGGAAAATACCGACCCCGGTGACGGCAATGGGACCGACGGCCAGGATGACGTCCCCCCGCTTCAGAGCGGCATTCTCGTTCCCGCTGACGTTGGACACCAGAACCCCATCCGTACTGGAAAGGCCAAGGGATGCGGCCAGGCCCTGGCTGATCTCCTGCACGGTGATTCCCCGAACGCTCTCAACCAACGGCTCGTTGCGGTCTTCCAGATTCACAGCCGCGTCCCCCTCCATCAGCGACCGGGCCACCAGGATGGGTTTTTGGAAGCGAAGCGCAAGGGCAATGGCGTCACTGGGACGGCTGTCCACTTCGAAATCCTTGCCTGCCGAGGTCAGGAAAATGCGGGCGTAGTAGGTGCCCTCCTTGAGCTCGCTGACCAGCACTTTCTCGAAGACGACTCCGGCCCCCTGCAGGATGGACTTCAACAGATCGTGGGTCATGGGACGTGGAGCCGCCGCACCCTCCAGTTCCATGGCGATGGCTCGCGCCTCGGAAAGTCCTATCCAAATGGGAATCGCCCGAGTATCACCCTTGTCCCGCAGGATAACCACCGGCGTGTCGGCGGTGCGGTCGAAGCCCACCCTCATCACCTCCACGGCCACCGGCCCCTGGCCCGCCTCCTCGGCCTGGCAGCCCATGATGGCCTGGCTCAGCATCACCAGCAGGAACAAGACACGCCAGACCTCTCGCCTGCCCCGCCAGCCCTTGCCCTTGTCAATGGCAATCCCGTTCATTTTCAACCCCAGTCTGGTTGCCTATTGCGCTCGCAACGGCGCACGGCGGGTCCCCGGGGGACCGGGCTAGATGGCGGTCCAACCACCGTCCACCAGCAATGTGTGCCCAGTGATCAGATCCGCCGCCGGGCTGGACAGAAAGACCACGGCGCCGGAGACGTCCTCCGGCTTGCCCAGGCGTCCCAGCGGAATGCGCCTCAGGACCTCGCTACTGAAGCTCTCATCCTGAAACAGCTTCTCCGTCAACGGCGTCCGCACGAAAGTGGGTCCGACGGCGTTGACATTGATATTCTGCTCGGCCCATTCGATCGCCAGGACGCGGGTGAGATTGACCACCCCGGCCTTGCTGGAGCAATAGGCCGCACGGTTGTAGTAGCCGATGACCCCGTTCTGTGAGGCGATGTTGACGATCTTGCCGGACTTTCTCCGAATCATCCCACGAGCCACTGCCTGGGAGCAAAAGAAAACTCCCTTCAGGTTGACGTCCAGCACCTGGTCCCAGTCCTGCTCAGTCACCTCCAGGGCAGGCTTGGATATGTTGATACCGGCGTTGTTGACCAGAATATCGATCCCTCCGAACCGCTGGGTCGACTTCTCGACCATGCGTTCGATGCTCTTGAGCGAGGTCACGTTCAGGGAAACCGCCAGGCACTCCCTGCCCAGCTCCCGGACCCCCCTCAGGGTCTGACGGGCGTTTCCCATCCTGGCCGGCAGATCGGTCACCACCAGGTTGGCTCCGGCTTGAGCCAAGGCCAAGGCGATGCTGCGTCCCAGACCCGATCCGGCGCCGGTCACCAGTGCCACCCGGCCATCGGCTCGCATCGAGGGCAAGGGCGCGTCGTGTGAAGCCATCGGTCTACCTCCAGATTGCCTGGAATGCTCCTGCTTCGCCCCGAATGATCCCTCCAGTTGCATGGGGAGGGGGCGGGCCCAGGTGAAGAGTGGAGAGTGGAGAGTGAAGAGTTATTTGACTGACACCTAAAGCATCTAGCCCGCATTTCTCACCAGGGGGCATGATCATGGCGCAGGATTTTTCCCTTCAGCGCGTGCTCGCGACCGAAGAGCGTAGCGGTCACTACGCGCGAGGGAGCATGTGCGCGCTGAAGGGAAAAAGACAAGCCAGGGCATGCCCAGCGCTGTCTGTTACCCGCAAGCCCTTTCCATGGAGCCAATCAAAGTACTGAAGATAAACTACTTTTCGTCATGGCACCAGCGACCTGGTGAAAAATGCGGGCTAGTCTTCCTCGGCGCAGCCGTTTAAGGAGTGCAACCACGTCCCAAGGCGCCTGCCTGTTCCCAAAACCCACCACTCTCCACTCTTCACTCTCCACTCTCCACCCTCAGGGTCAGGCCCTGCACGGACGACTTCGGCGGCCGTGGGAAGCAGTATGCCAGCAGTCCCGCCAAGGCCAACCCGACCAGAAACGGCAGGGGAACCACCCAGACGAAGGAGAGGCTCTTTTCCATGCCGAACCACTCCTTCCCGAAACAGATGAAGAGGCTGGCCAGCGTCCCGGCCAGGAAACCCAGCAGGGCGGCCTGTTTGCCGGCGCGCCGAAACAGGATGCCGGCGAAGAACAGCACGCCCAGGGGGCCCACGAAAATGTGGTTCAGGCGTCCGGTGAGCTCGACCAGGTTCCAGTCGGTGCGAGTGGCCATCAGGGCCGTACCTACCGCGGTGGCAATACCCACCAACCCGGCCAGCAGCGAAACCGCTCGATCCGCCCACAGGCTCCGCACCTGGGCCTTGAAGAGGCCGAATCTCAGAAAGAAGTCTGAGACCACCACTCCCGAGATGGAGTTGATTCCGGAACTCAAGCTGGACATGGCGGCCGCCAGCAAGGCGGCCAGCAGCAGCCCCGACACCCCGGACGGCAGCTCTTCCACGATGAAAATCGGCATCACCCGATCGGCCCTGGCGGCGATCTCTTCCTGAAAGGCCTGAATCGGAGCGGCTGACTGGCTGGCATAGAAGGCGAAGAGGGACAAGCCGCAGAACAGCAGCGCCAGCATGATCACGAAGTTGAAGCCGGCGAACATCCACACGCTCTTGCGTGCGGCCGACAGATCGGGACAGCTCAGATAGCGCTGCACCGCCACCTGGTCTCCTCCCAGGGTGCAGATGTTCCAGAAAAAGTTGCCCATGACGATTCCGACCACGGTGATGCGAACGGTCAGGTCCCAGCTGAAGGTCTGAATTTCAGTACGCCCCGCTTCGGAAAAGGTCTGCCACCAGGTCGCCGGACCGCTCCCCAGCGAGAATCCGATCAGCACCGGGATGGCCAGAGCGCCACCCAGCAGAATCATCAACTGCAGGTTGTCGGTCCAGACCACCGTGCGTAGCCCGCCGGCGGTGGTATAGAAGGTGGTTACCAGGCCGGTGGCCACGATGGTGACGTAGAGATCCCAACCGGTGATCTGGGCCACGGCGAAACTGCAGGTGTAGATGATCAGCCCCATCCAGATAATGGTCCGCAGCACGAAGAGAAAGGAGGCCAGGCTGCGAAAGCTCACGTCGAAGCGTTTCTCCAGGTACTCGTAGACGCTGGTGATGGGAAGGCGCCGCAGCACCGGAATCAGAACGCGGTTGGCCACCGGGACGAACAGGGGCATGGCGATGATGCCCGACAGGTAGGCGATGCCGTAGCGCATCATCTCGCCCGGCACGGAGAGGAAGGTGATGGTGGAGAGCAGGGTGGCCATCATGCTGCCGCCCAGCAGCGCCCAGTGCATGCTGCGGCCGCCCAGCAGATATTCCTCCCGCGAGGTCTGGCGCCGGGAGAAATAGATGCCGATCCCCGACAGCAATGCCATGTAGACGACCACCACCACCAGATCCAGCGTCGTCAATTGCATCCTTCGCCCTTTCGGTCGCGGCTCGGCCGCGCATCGCACAAACTGCTAGCTTGCCCGGATAGAGTGGATATCTCTTTCCCCGACTCGCCGGTCCGTGGCACGGCCTCGCTAGGCTTGCCTGGTCCGGGCCTCGGCATGGACCTCCCGAATCTGGCTAACCAGCTCCCGGGCGCGGTGCCGGACCATGGTCGAGATCTCAGAGCAGATCAGGAAGGAAAACCCTCGATCGATCCAGAAGCCGGCCTGCTCCAGGGTTCCCACCACCATGCCGCAGTTCTTGCCCATGTCCCGAGCCTGGCTCCACACCCGCTGGATGGCCGCCACCACCTCGGGGTGATCGGTGTGGCTCCAGCGTCCCATGTTCAGGGAAAGATCGTAGGGACCCAGCATGGCCGCATCGATCCAGTCGTGAGGGATCAGGGAAGCCATGTTCTCGATTCCGGCCGGACTCTCGAACTGGGTCGTGATGAACAGGCTGGACTCCACTTCATCCCAACCCTGGCGGTCCAGACCGCGATTGGCCAGAATGGCGGGTCCGCCGGGGCCTCGCCGGCCTTTGGGGGGAATGAAGGCTCCCTCGCGAATGGCCCGGATCTGGTCCTGATTTTCCGTCCAGGGAACCATCAGTCCGGCCGCCCCCATGTCCATGTATTTCCGGATCAGGTGATAGAGGGCCGCTTCCGGGCGAATCAAAAGCGGGAAATCGAGCAGTCGCGCGGTGCGGCAGAGCTCTTCGGCGGTGCGCAGGTCGGCCGAGCTGTGCTCCATGTCCAGAACGGCGAAGTCCAGGCCTTCGGACTTGAAGATCTCCAGGTATCCCGGCCAGTGGTCGAAGGTCAACAGAATTCCCAGGGTCAGCTCTCTTCGGTGGACTTTGGATTTCAAACGGGTAGCCAGCAAGGGTCCTCCTTTGTTTTCGGGACTTTGAGGCGGGCTGAGGCGAGGCGGCGCCAGCCGGGGGCGATTCCAGGGGCCGCCGGAACGGCGCCAGCCTGGTGATCCCTTGTGGGAGCCGGGCGGATTCCGTAGCCGAGGGCAGGCTGAAAAGGCCGTATTCTACCCAGTTTGCCTGGTGACATTCCAGTGAAATAGAATGTTGGGAACGGTTGGGAGATCCTGTACACTGAGGACCCTCTACGGGAGGTGGCCATGGCCGTGCTGGAACAATTTTCCCTCAAGGGCCGGATCGCTCTGGTGACCGCCGGAGCCGGGCCCCAGTTCGGGAGCAGCCTGTCGGAAGGCCTGGCAGAAGCCGGAGCCACGGTGATCGTGGCCTCCCGCTCCCTGCAGCGAAACCTGGACTTCGCCCGCGGGTTGAAGGAGCGGGGCCATGACGCCCACGGCATGCAGGTCGACATCTGCGAGACCGACTCCATTCAGCGCCTGCACGACCGCATCCTGGAACAGTTCGGCCGCCTCGACATCCTGGTCAACAGCGCCCTGGCCCGGGTGGGCGGCGGCTTCGAGACCCAGACCTCCGAGGACTGGCTGGAAAGCGCCAAGGGGGACATGGTGGGTCTGTTCACCATCTGCAAGGCCTTCGTTCCCGACATGGTCCGGCAGAAGCGGGGATCGATCATCAACATCTCCAGCATCTACGGCGTGGTGGCCAACGACCCCACGCTCTACGAAGGCACCGGCATGCTGCAGGCCCCGACCTACAACTTCGTCAAGGCGGGCATGATCAACTTCACCCGCCACATCGCCAACTACTACGGGAAGCAGGGGGTGCGGGCCAACTGCATCTCCCCCGGAGGCTACTTCAACCATCAGCCCAAGCCCTTCCTGGACAACTACTGCAAGCGAGTCCCCATCGGGCGCCTGCTCGACAACGAGGACATCAAGGGGGCGGTGGTCTTCCTGGCCTCCGACGCTTCGGCCTATGTCACCGGAATCAACCTCATGCTGGACGGAGGTTGGACCACCCTGTAACCTTCCCGTCGACCCCCACGGAAATCCCCATGACCCTGGAAAAATCCGCCCGCTGGTTTGAAGAAAACAAGCAGTTTCTGGCCGGAGGCGTCAGCAGCGACGTGCGCAAGGCCGAGCTCCCCCATCCCCTCTACTTCGAGTCGGGCTCTGGAAGCCGGATCCGCGACGTGGACGGCAACGAGTACATCGACTACGTGCTGGGACAGGGGCCGCTGCTGCTGGGTCACAGTCCCCGCCCGGTGCTGGAGGCCGTCCACCGGCAACTGGACCGGGGTCTGGTCTTTGCCGGTCAACACCAGGCCGAGGCCGAGCTGGCCCGGCTGTTGACCCAGGCGATCCCCTGCGCCGAGAGAATCCGGTTCAACAGCACCGGCTCCGAGGCCGTGATTACGGCCCTTCGGGCGGCCCGGGCCTACCGGGGCCGCAACCTGGTGGTCAAGTTCGAGGGGCAATGGCACGGCTGGTACGACAGCCTGTTCGTCTCGACGGCTCCGGGCCCCACCCAGCAGGGCGACCGCAGCAGCCCCAACCCGGTGCTGCCCAGCAAGGGCCAAGTGGCCAACGCCGCCGACAACCTCATCATCATGCCCTGGAACGACCTGAAACTGCTCGAGGACCTGTTTGCCCGGCGCGGCAACGAGATTGCAGCCATCCTTACCGAGCCGGTGATGTGCAACTCGGGAAGCCTCATGCCCCGCCCCGGCTTCCTGGAGGGGTTGCGAAACCTCTGCGACCGCTACGAGTCCCTCCTGATCTTCGACGAGGTGATTACCGGCTTCCGCCTGGCCCTGGGAGGGGCCCAGGAAGTCTTCGGCGTCACTCCCGATCTGGCTACCTACGCCAAGGGCATCGCCAGCGGGTTCACCTTGAGCGCCGTGGTGGGCAAGGCCGAAGTCATGGACCTGATTTCCAGCGGCCAGGTGGTTCATGCCGGGACCTACAACAGCAACCCGGTGGTCATCGCCGCCGGCCTGGCCACCCTTCAAACCCTCACCGGTGACCGGGAAGCCGTCTACTCCCACCTCCACCGCCTCGGCGGCCGCTTGCGCGAGGGGCTGAGTCAACGACTCAAAGATGCCGGAATCCCAGCCCTGGTCGGCGGGCTGGGCCCCGTGGTCCAGGTCAGCCTCACCGACCGGGAAGCCCTCAACGATTACCGTGAATGGGCGTCCCGGGACGACCGCACCTACCAGCGCCTGGCCACCGACCTGGTCTTCAAGGGGGTCCGCACCACCGGCCGGGGCACCTGGTACGTCTCCACCGCCCACACCGACGCCGACGTGGATCAGACGCTGGATGCGTTTGCGCGGGTTCTCGAGGAGTTCAGAAACGCCCCTCGAGCCTGAGGAAATCGATGGGCCGGCCGGTCTTTCCCTCCAGGGCCAGGTCGGCCAGGACTTCTCCCACCACGGGTGCGAACTTGAACCCGTGGCCGGAGAAGCCGGCCCCGAACAGCACCTGTTCGTATTGAGGATGGCGGTCGATGATGAAGTGCCCGTCGGGCGTCATGGTGTAGAGGCAGGTCTTGGCGGCCGGCATCTGGTCCAGCGGGGGACGGTGGGGGTCCAGCAGGCCCGGGACAAACCGGGCGATATCCCGCACCAGGGGAGCCAGCTCGGCTTCGGCCACCGGGGGAACCTGAACGGGGAATGCCGGCAGGGTGTCGCCCCTCTCGTGATAGGCGATCTTGACGCCGGCGCCTTTGATTTCGGGAAAACCGTAGAGGGCCCCGGGAGCGAAGACGAAAATCGGGGCCGCGCCAAGCTGGAACCATTCCGGCCGGTAGGGTCTGAACCAGGTCAGCACCTGGCGCCGCACTACCAGCGGCAGCTTCAATGCCCTCAGGATGGCGCCGCTCCAGGCCCCGGCGGCGACCACCAGCCGCTTGGCCCGAATCTGTCCGTCGCGGGTGCTTACCCGGACCTCCCGTCCCTCGACCGACCACCCCAGGACTTCCTGGTCCAGCCTCAGCTCTGCCCCCAGGCGGCGGGCCCCCTGCAGAGCACGGTCCAGCCCAGCCTCCACGTCGATCAGCCCGGCCCGGGTGTCCAGCAGCCCGGTAAAGTTTTCGGGGGGATTCAAGGCGGGGAAGCGCCGCCGGATTTCGTCCCCAGACAAGGACTGAACCGGCAATCCGTGAACGGCAGCGCTTTGCTGAACGCCGTGGATCAGAGGGCTGTCGGCCTCTCCCAGGCTCAGCACCCCAGTCCAGGTCAACAAGCCGGGGCGGCCCTCGTCGTCCAGGCGCTGCCAGAGCTCCAGGGACCGCTTCATCAGCGGCACGTAGTCGGGATGTTCCGTGTAGATGGTGCGAAAGGCCCGGGTCTCGCCGCCGTGGCTGCCCTGCTCATGGGGTGGGGAGAACCGGTCGAAGCCGATCACCGAAGCGCCCCGGCCGGCCAACTCCAGGGCGGTGAAGCTTCCCATGGCCCCCAGGCCGATAATGGCCACGTCGTAACCTGGCATGCTAGCGATCTTGTCGGCTCCCGGATTTATATGTGCTAACTGAAAGCCACCCTCCGTCCCAGCCCCTTGGCCAGCGCCTGCTCGTAGATGCTGGCGGCCACGGTGGTGTCCTGAACGCCCAGGCCGATCCCGTCGAAGAGGGTGATCTCGTCCCGGCCGCGGCGGCCCTCCACCTGGCCCAGAATCACCTGCCCCAGGCTGCCGGCGTAGCAGTCCTTGCTCAAGATACCCTGCTCCACCGCCTGGCTGGCCTCGCCCCGCTGCAGGCAGTGCTCCACCTTGTCGGCAAACAGCCGGCAGCGCGGCAGCAGCTCGGGCTGGCACTCGATCTTGGTGTGCAGGTCGGCCCCCATGCAGGAGAGGTGGGTCCCCTCCCTCACCCATTGGCTCCGCACGATGGGCTCAGTGCTGTTGGTGGCGGTGCAGATCACGTCGGCCTGCCGGCAGGCCTCCTCGGCATCGGTCACCCGGATGGGCGCCGGCGCCTCGCCGGCCACATCCGCTGCCAGCCGCTCGGCCTGCTCTCGCCGGATATCGAAGAGCAGGATGCTCCTGAAGGGCCGCACCCGGCTGAGGGCACGCACGCACTGGCGCCCCAGTTGGCCCGACCCGATGACTGCCAGCACGGCCGCCTCCCGGCGGGCCAGATGCTTGGCGGCCACGGTCGCCGCCGCTGCTGTCCGGTACATGGTGGCCAGCACCGATTCCACGATCAGCAGCAGCTCGCCGGTGTCCGGATCGTAGAGGTTCATGGTGCTGAAGATGGTGGGGAGCCCGCGATCCACGTTGCCCTTGCGCTCCTGCCCCATCTTCATGGAGAACTTGTGGGTGGCCTTGGTGTACCCGGTCAGGCAGGCGGCAATGCCTCCGGGCAGGTCCACGATGCACTTGGGCGGAAGCAGGTCCTCTCCCTTTTCGAACTCGGCCAGGCACGTCTCGATGGCTGGTACGATCTCCTGCAGGTCGATCTGCGCCGCCACTTCCCCGCGGGTCAGAACGATTGTGTCTCTAGCCATGGAATCATCCTTTCAAAGGCAGCCTCGATCCGGTCCAGCGAGGTGGCGTAGCTCAGCCGCAAACCGTTGCGGCAGGATTCTCCAAACGTGTCTCCCGGGATGGCGCAGACCCGGATCTCCTGCAGCATCCTGAGCGTGAACCTGGACCCGTCTTCCCCGGCAGGCAGCGAAGGCATAATGTAGAAGGCCCCTTGCGGACGGTAGCCCTGCAGGTGGCGGCACTGCTCCAGCAGCTCCACGATACGGTTCCGGCGCTTCCGGTACTCCCCGACCATGCGATCGACACAGCCCTGGTCCCCCTGCAGGGCCGCCACCGAGGCCCACTGTCCCGGCGTGTTCCCCACCGTGGTGGTATAGGTGTGGTAGCGCCTCAGGGTCTGGAGGTTCTTGCGGCTGGAGATCAGCCATCCCACCCGCATGCCCGGCATGCTGTAGGTCTTGGAAACACTGCTGGCCACGATCAGGTGGTCCAGATCCACGTCGCAGTTGAGGACGCTGGAAGGCTCCATCTCGTCCAGCACCAGGCGGTCGTAGACCTCGTCGCTGATCACGGTGATCCCCCGCTTGGCGGCGGCCTGGCAGATGGCCTCCAGGGTCGAGGGGGGATAGACGGTGCCGGTGGGATTGCCGGGGGAGTTGAGGATGACGGCGCAGGTCCGGGGCCCCATGGCGTCGATCACTTGCTGGGGGTCCACCTGATAGCCCTCCTCGGCAGTGGTGACGATGCGCCTGACGCTGCCTCCGGCCAGTCCCACCAGCGGCTGGAAGAGCACGAAGCTGGGCTCGATGACGATCACCTCGCGCCCCGGGGCGGCCAGGCTGGTCACCGCCAGGAAGATGGCCTCCCCGGCTCCGGTGGTCTCCAGCAGGTTCTCCTCCACCAGTTTCCGGCCGCTGGCTCGCCCGTAAATCCCGGCCAGAGCAGAAAGCAGCTCCGGCAGGCCGGCATCCAGGGTGTAGTGGGTCTTGTCCTGGCGCAGTGCCTCCACGTGTGCCTCGACGATATGCGGGGGGGTGGGAAAATCGGGCTGCCCGATGGAGAGGTGGATGACGTCCTCCATGGTGGCCGCCAGGTTGAACATCCGGCGAATTCCCGAAACCGGCAGCGCCGACAGCGCGGGATTCCATTGGAGGGACGGAGTCATGGATGGAATGAAGAGATTCGGAGATGTGTGGGCGGCCGGGCCGACTTTTGCAGCTCTCCCAGTAGCTGGGCGTTTGCCCCCTCCGCATCAGCCTTCGCCGGCGACTCCCCCTCAAGGGGGGAGTGACTCTTGTGTCGCCTGAAGGGGCTTGGCGAATCAACCTGCCCCAGAATGCCCCAAGCCGTCCCTCAAGTCGAGGGTTTTCGGGCAAGGGGCCGGCTCTCTATTCGGGAAGAGGCGCCCCGGGCAAGTCCAGCCCCCACCCTGCCGGCCGGATCATTCAGAGGAGAAACAGCCAGCCGTTATCGTTTTGGAAATGAAGACGAACCACCAATGAACACGAATAGGGATGGACCGCCTTCAATGACCAACGGCGCCCGAATGCATCTGCGATACCGTGATCTTGATATCCTGGCGTCATGGGAGGAAGCCCACCCGGGAGCGCGGGCGTCCCGCCCGCACAAATCCTGGTATAGCCTCACCCATCTCCTCGCCCCGGATCGACCGGCAACGGCGCCAGGGCTCTGCTTCGGCCGGGACCATGCGGTTCCCGCTGGCAGTGTGGCCGGGCTGCCGCATCGCAGGGGAACTGAGCGGCAACCCAAGGGACAGGATGAATAGGACCAGAGGTCGCTGCACGGGAGGCTGACTGGGAATCGGGGCTTTGGGCACAGCCAAGGCCCGCCACGGGGAAGATCAATCGAGAAGGACTATAAATTGAACATGGATGCACAGGATGCACAGGATAATCAGAACGGGACGCTACGCACGAAACGCTGACTCCGGCGATGATCGTGTGCGGATTTGCGGATGTCCAGGAATACAAGCCAGCCGTCTCCGGAAAAAATCCTGTGCATCCTGTGCATCCATGTGAATAAACCAACTACCCATGCTTGACCTTGAGCCGGTTGCCCGCCAGCCGGCGTAGCGGTTTGTTTCAGGCAAGTCCCGCCCCCGCCCCCCACGACGGGGCGGATTATACGAGAGTGAAACAATCAGAAATCGATCAACCCTTCGCGACCTTGGTATCCCGTCGCGGTTAACCTCAGCGCCTTTGTGCCCCTTCGTCGTTCTTCGTGCCCCTTCGTGGATTCCTCTTTTGTCTTTTGTCTTTTTTCGTTTGTCGGTTGTTTCAGACAAGTCCCGGCCCCGCCCTGGAGTGCGGATCATACATAGATTGAAACAATCGGAAATCGACCAACCCTTCACGACCTTGGTACCCCGTCGCGGTCAACCTCAGCGCCTTCGTGGCCCTTCGTCGTTCTTAGTGGCCCTTCGTGGATAAGTCTTTTTTCTTTTGTCTCTTGTCGGTTGTTTCAGGCAAGCCCGGCCCCCGCCCTGCCGGGCGCCAGCAGTTATTCCGAGTCCGGAGGGCTCATGGGGATGCGCTCCATGACCAAGTCGTCGATTTGGACCGTCCTGGACAGCACACCAAGCTGGGTGGTCTCGATGCGCACCAGTTCGGCTCCCTGAAGCCAGGTCTCAGGCAGTGACGGACTTCCCTCGGGGAGACGGAAACGCAGTTCGGACGTAAGGAAATGCAAACTTGGGGGAATCCAGGCCGGGTATAGGCCCGGAAACGCTGCCAAGCCATCCTGGTTCGAAACGGAAGAGCCTTCGCCGACACCCAACCACACCTCCCGGGTGGAAGGGTTCCTCAGGACATGGGTCGTCATCGCCCAGCCGTCCGCTGCCACACGATTCACCGTTTCCTTCAGTTCGACCGTCAGGCCGCGACCCGATCTCCCAATCCACAGGATCTCGGTCCGGTCCGATCCGGAACGACGCACTGCCCCCCTCTTCAGCGGTAGCACGGCGGTAGCTTCCGCCTGGAGCAACAGGAAGTCGACCCGGGCCGAGAAGGCGATTCCAACGCCCCCATAGCGCTCATGGAGATCCTGGCTGACACCGAACAGATCCACCCACGGATGGACGGAACCCTCGCCCCGTGCGTTCAGGAACCGGACCTCACCCAAGGCTTGCCCGAGCACGTCGAGCTCCTCGCCGCTTGGGATGAAGAAATGTGTCCATGGAACCAGGAAATCCATAGCGTATATCTGAGAGTACAAGTGGGCGGTTGGATTCTCCTGGGCGGCCAGGATCTCTCCCGACGGCAGGGCCAGCCTTGCCGACACCAGCCCCGGAAGCGCGCAACGGTCCGGGGGAAAATTCTCCAGCACGATCCTTCCCTTGAGGAAAATCCGTCTTTCCTGCTCCGGTTCAGGCTCCGAATCATCCTGTGACAAACCCAGGGCCTGATCCGAAACCGATACTCGTTCGAAGGCCAGGCTCTCTTTCTCGACCCGCGCCGAGACTTGGCCGGAAACCAGATTCTCCCGGTCGAGTCCGCGCTTCACCCACCCAAGAAACCCCTGAGAGAACTCCACCAAGAGAAGGGCCAGAAACATCACCGAGAAGGCAAGCCTCCCGTTGACCGCCCTACCCCGAGCCAGATACTGGCGGCAGACAACCGCGCCGGCAACGGCAAGCGGCAGAAGGAACGGCGCCATCCAGCCTGAACCCGTACCGGGGGGGATCCATAACAGGGTGGAAACCACCGGCAGGAGCTCCGTCAGCGCGGAACTCGCCAGAAACCACGCAACCATTGCAAGAATGGCCAGGAACATCATTCGAGCAAGGTCGGAAGTCAACGACGCCAGCATCATGAGCAACAGGGCCGCCAAGAGCGCCGGCAAGGCGATTTGTGGAATGGAGCGGAGGATATCGTAGAGAGTGACGCCGTGGACGCCGAGCATCGCGCTCTGAAGCAGGAGATCGGGCGAGATGACCGTCAGCCCCAGGAAGAGGGACTTGCTCAGGAGCAG
The DNA here is from genome assembly GCA_965207735.1 of Candidatus Versatilivorator sp. Taxonomy (GTDB): domain Bacteria; phylum Acidobacteriota; class Terriglobia; order Versatilivoradales; family Versatilivoraceae; genus Versatilivorator. The sequence continues at coordinate 1,908,736 of OZ242296.1, forward strand.
GCGGCCTCCGGAGACGGGACGGCTCAACCAGAAGGCGGTGCTGCCTGCGGTGGAGTCCTGTTGAACCAGTCGCGAAACGATCACTGCCAGCCAGCAGACTTTCAGGATGCCGACCAGCGACGATAGCAGGGCCAGGGCGCTTGCCACGAGAAATGTTCCCTCGAAACCGGAAGAAGGACCGAGGCCCGACCTGGCTTGAATCAGCGCGGCATGGAACATCAACAGACCCCAGAACGGGATCAGGAAGCGCCAAAGACAACGACTGTCCTTCTCCATGATGTGGAGGGTCAGGTTCATGGCTGCTCTCCGCTTCAGCCGTTCTCGCTGGTGCACTCCAGCAGGAAACGGAAACTTGGCGTCCGACCGGGGGAAACGACCATTCAGCCATCAGGACCAGGCTGGAGCCCGGGCCACGGGCATCAGTCATCCAATTCGAAGGGTGGCGCCGGAGGTAATGCGCCGACCTGATCCAGAACCAGGTTCTCCACTCGGATCCACTTGGAGAAACGGCCCAGGTCGCTGGTTTCCAACCGGACCAGCTCGGCTCCTTCGATCCAGGCGGCATCCATCTCGACGCCGTCCGGAGGAGGAACGAACCTGAGTCGTGAACGCCGCACCTCCAGCATGGGTAGGATCCCCGACAACAGAGGCGGATTGGATATGGCGGTGCTGTCCAGCGAGCCGCCCGGAAGGGCTTCCCCCCGTGATCGGTTCACCAGGAACCATCGAGTCTCGGTCTCGTCCTCGCCTCTCAACCTGTGGCGGGTCTCACTGAGCCAGACGGTCAAGGAGCCTCGGCGCCTGCCAATTCCAAGGATGCGGGTATGGTCCGACCCCCTGTCGAGCCAAACTCCCTCAACCAGCGGCAAGGCGGCGACTTCGGGCCGTTGGACGAGAAATGTGACCCTGCCCGAATAGACCAGCGGGACGCCGCGATAGCGCTCATAGTCACTCTCACTGAGTCGAAACAGCCATACCGCATCTCGCGGAAGCCGCGCCAGCAATGCAGCCTCCCCGTGATCGATGGGAGGTTTCAGGAGATTCGACGGCACATGGTCCCACTCACGCTTGGATGAGAGGAAGGGGGTGGAAACGGAGGCTCCGAACCGCGAGCGCAGCCGGGCGCTGATTTGCACCGGGGTCGCCAGGGCGCCGGGCGGATGCGGGTCCAGGGCGATGGTTCCCTTGAGCAGGATCGACCCGGCTTCGGTCGCCCCGAAGGGCGGCCCGAACCGGGGCTCCACAACCCTCGCCCGAGCCAATGAGAGGCTGTGCCTCTCGATGCTGGCGCCGATCCTGGCCGCATCCGGGATTCCCGGATCGTCTCCAGGGACCAGTCCCTTGGTCATGGTGTGGAGACTCCAGGATGCCAGGAACCAGGAAGTCAGGGCAACCCCTGAAAAGAGCAGGACCCGGCTTCCCACCGTCCTTTGGGTCAGATACTGGTGTGCAATGACGATCAGGGCCGTGGCCACAAGAACCAGAGATGCCCCCGGCAGGCCGAGACCGAGACCGAAATCGGAAACGAAATCGGAACCAAGAGCGCGCCGGCTAGCTCGCCAGACAAGCAACAGGGTCACCAGCACCGCAAGTCCCAGAAAGACCAGGACCCCCAGCAGGCTGGTTCTTGCCAGGTTGGTCGTCACCGCTGCCAGCAGCGTCAGGGGCGCCACCGCCAGCAGCGTCAGCAACAGGATCTGCGGAGCCGAGCGGAGGGTGTCTTGGGGGGTCACCCCGCAGATCAGAAGCAGAACCGCCTCCACCAGCAGCGACGGCAGGATCACGGCCAGCAGCAGGAAGAGGGACTTGCCTGCCAGCAGCCGGACTCGCGACAGCGGCCGGCTCAACCAGAAGGCGGTGTCGCCGACGGTGGGGTCCTTGTGCACCAGCCGGGCAACCAGCACGGCCAGCAGGCAGATCTTGAGGACCGCCACCAGCCAGGTGAGCAAGGCCAGGAGAACTTCCCGAACCTCCGAAGAGATTTCAGCGTCGGGCGGGAACAAAGGACCGGAAAGTCCAACGTGAGATACGATCAGTGCCGCTTGCAGGACCACCAGGCCCAGCCACAAGCCCAGATAGGGGCGCAGATAGCGAAGGTCCCAAGCCGCCAGGTGCAGTGTCAGGTTCATCCCGCCCTCCCAGGTCTCCAGACCATCCGGCCGAAGGGTCGGGTCCTACCGCCCAATGCCCCACTCCCCCGCCCCGACTGGAGTTCCCTGGCGCGGGGTGCTGCCGGAACTCTCGAGGCTCATGGGGATGCGCTCCAAGACGAAGTCCTCGATGCGGATGGTCTTGGAGAACACGCCCAAGTGGGTGGTCTCGACGCGTACCAGCTCGGATCCCTCCAGCCAGTTTTCAGGTAGAGGCGGGCTGCCGTCGGGGAGCCGGAACTCCATAGACGGCCGATTGACCCGAAGCATGGAGAAGATACCCGACCAGGGATGGGGACTGGCCAGCGTGGAGGGGAAGAAAAAGTTTCGTGTTCCCAGAAGCGCCTCCCGCCGAGTTGGATTGACCACCAGGTAACGGACAGGCTTTGCGGCATCCAGGGTGAGCCGGTGGTCGGACTCACTGAACTGGATGTTGAACCCCTGGTCCGATGGCCGGTACAGAAGACCGGTCACCGCCAGGATACGGCCGTGATCGGAGCCGTGGTCATAGCCCACTCCCGGTACCGGCCGCAACCTGTCTATCCGGTTCCGGTACACCACCAATTCCACCTGGGCCTCGTAGACTGTCCGGGCGCCGGCATGGCCGTCGTAGTGCTTCCGGTGGATCGCAAACAAATCCAATGGGCGTTGCCAGGGTGGAGCATCCAGGTTGAGAAACCTCACTCCGCCCAGCGATTGTGCCAGCAATGTTGCCCGCTCTGAGTCCAAATACTCGTCGAAGTAGGACCGATATCGTGGGGACAAGTCGGGATACAAATGGCGACTCCGGCCGCGATGGTGGGCCAGAACCTGGCCGGATGATGAGAACTGCTTCGCGGATAGACCCGCGGGGATGGCTACCAGCCCAGCGGGCGAGGAGTCCACGGCAAGGTCTCCCCTGAGGGTCAGCCATCCTTCGCCTTTCGGGTTCGTCCATCGATGAAACTTGAGGCTGTCGACTTCGACCCGGGCCGAGACCTGTTCCGGGTCCAGGATGTCTCGGGCCACGGGGGACTCTGTCGGCCAGAAATCCCACGGCCACAGAGTCATGAAGAGAATCAGTCCGGGAAAAACCGAAGAAGCCAGGATCAGGCTTCGCTTGGTCCGCCGGGCCAGATACTGATGGCAGACTACGACCAAGGCTACCGCCAGAAAAAACAGGGAAAATCCAATGGCAGCCGAATCATCAAGGGATCTGTCCCAACGGTTTCGGAGGAGAGGCAGACGGAGCGTGTACTGCACGATTGCCAATCCGACAGTTGCGATAACTCCCAGGAACAACATGCGGCTCAGATTCGGGGTCAAGCACGCCAGCATCATGAGCGCGGAGAGAACCAGCAACTGAAGCACGACAATCTGTGGAACCGAGCGGAAGACATCGTAAAGGGTCGTTCCGTTGTAAAGGAGCATCAGAAACTGAACCACCACGGTCGGAAGGATTACCGTCAGCAGCAGGAAGAGGGACTTGCCGGCCAGCAGGCGGGCTCCGGAAATCGGACGGCTCAGCCAGAAGGCAATGGTGCCGACAGTAGAGTCCCTTTGCACCAGTTGCGAGACGATCAGCACCAGTAAACCCAAATCGAGAGCCGCCAATAGCCAAGCCAATCCGCCAAGGAAGACCCCCGACATCATTTCGATCGCCGGCGGAGAGCTCGGAAGGTGTGGGGAAACCGAAATGAGAAGAGGCTGCAGGACAGAAACGGTCCACCACCCGGCAAGAGGGAGAAGCAGGCGCAGATCCCGAAGATCCTTGCCGATGATGTGAAAGATCGGTTTCATTCCCGCTCCCGACTCCCGTTCTTGCCGATGCCGGCCCCTGGGCGCCATGAGAATCTTCCTTCAGGTTGAATTCGCCCCCTCCACTCCCCGGGACCGGTGGTCATAACGCGCCGGGCCCCCGGTTCAGCTGTCGGCTCCGGGGGCCGGGGCCTCCGGGGAAGATTGGGCGATTCGTTCCATCACCAGGTCCTCCAGCCGGACCGACTTGGAGAACCAACCCAAGTCCCGTGTCTCGACCCGGATCAGCTCGGCACCGTCATACCAATCGGGACCGATCGGAGGGCCGTTGCGAGGCGGACTGAAATTGAGCCTCAACCGCCTGACCTTCAGCATGGGAAAGAAAGGGGACATCATGGGCGGAACCGACAGGGTGTCCCTTTCCAGGACCCATCCAGCCAGAGCCTGCCGCCTGGAACGGTTGATCAGGAGATAGGAAATCTGCTTACGACCGTCCTGCATGAGCCGATGGCCCATCTCATTGAGGTCGACGATCAAGCGGCCGCGACGGCGAAAGGATGGGTCAACCTTGACGATCGCCACCCAGTCCGAGCCCCTTTGGTAGCCCGCTCCCTTCTCCAATCGCAAGGCGCTGATTGCGTTCCTCAGGACCAGGAAATCCACCCGGGCCGAATAGACCACCCCGATCCCCCGATGACGGTCATGGAGATCCTTGCTGAGGGCCAACAGCTCGGAACGGTGTGGCCCAATGGGACCGTCGTCACTCAGGAGTGTCGTCCCCCTCAAGGCCTGTCGGAGAATGGCGGCTCTGTCACTATCCAATTGCAATGGACCATCCTGGCGAAACGAATCGAACGCATAGCTGATCCTACTGACATGGTTGGCAAGAGATTCTCCAGAGGGAAGGACCAGGCTGGCGGAAATCTGCGCCGGCAAGGCGGCTACATCGGGCGGCAGCGGGGCCGGCGCAATGCTCCCCTTGAGAAACAGCTTCTGGTCTCGCCGGAGGCCAAAGAGAACCAAAGGGTCCGGCGATGAATCGAACACCAAGCTCTCCTCTTCGATACGGACTCCGACTTGCGCAGGGTCCGGAATTTCCGTGTCGAGCCCCGGCGAGGTCGTCCCCAATACTCCCTCCCAGTGCCCCATGGACAGAAGAACCAGGCAGACTCCCGCCACCAGAATAATCCTGCTCCCCGTCGTCCTTCGAGTCAGATACTGATACCCAACTACGGCCACGGCTGTCACAAGCAGGACCAGTGCAATACCGACAACGTAGGTGCTCAAGCTTGGAGGCGGAACGGGCTGCGCCGCCGGCACGTCGACGTCCACAACGGTCCCAGGATCCAACAGGTAAAGCACCCAGGCTCCCCCAACAAGGAACCACAGTAGAGGCAGACCGACCAGAGCCACCCCGCCCGCAAAGATCATTCTGGCCAGGCTGGAGGTTACTGCCGCCAGCATCATCAGGGTTGCCACCGCCAGCAGCGCCAGAAAGACAGTCTGGGGAACCGAGCGCAGGGTGTCGTGGGGGGTGACTCCAGAGAAGAAGAGGAGGCCGACTTCGACCAGAAGCAAGGGCAGGATGATGGCCAGCACCAGAAAGAGGACCTTGCCGGACAGCAGGCGGGCTCTCGACACGGGTCGGCTCAACCAGAAGGCGGTGCTACCGATGGTGGAGTCCTTCTGCACCAGTTGGGTAACGATCACCGCCAGCAGGCAGATCTTGAGGACTGCCACCAGCCAGGCAAAGGAAGAGAGAAAGAAGAAATGTCCTCTATCACCTGGATAATCGGGAGAAAGATGGGGAGCGTAACCGACCAAGACCGCCTGCAGGATCACCAGGCCCAGCCACAGACTCAGATAGTGGCGCATGCAGCGAAGATCGCAAGCCACCAGGTGCAGTGCCAAGTTCATTTCGCCCTCCTATGGCCAGCTAGCCGTCCAGCCGAAAGGTTCGGGCCAGCGCCAGGAAGATGGCCTTCAGGGACATGGGACTCACCGTCAGGTCCTTGAGACCCGACAGGAAGCTCCGAATGGCCTGCTCGCCGCCTTCCTCCCGGTAGCGGCTGTCCACGAACCGAACCACCTGCCCCACCCTCTCCGCCAGCAGCCAGGAATCGGGGAGGGTCTCCGGCAGTTCCCGGCCCGGCTCCAGGGTGGCTTCGCATTGACGGAAGCGGGCCTGCAGCGAGGCGGTGGGCTCAGCCAGCCGCTTCCTCCCCTTGTCGATCACTCCCACCCAGTCGGCCAGCCGCTCCACTTCGTCGATGTCGTGGGAGGCCACCAGAATGGTCCATTGGCTGCGGCCGCTCAACTCCAGCAGGCCGCGAATGAACTCGTCCCGGACCAGCGGATCCAGGCCGGTGAAGGGCTCGTCCAGGATGACCAGCTCGGGCCGGTAGGAGAGCGAGGAAAGCAGCGAGGCCTTGACCTTCATGCCCCGGGAGAAAGTCTTGATCTTCCGGTTCAGGGGCAGCTCGAACTGGCGTCTCAACTGCCGGCACAAGTCCGGGTCCCAGGTGGGATACATGGGGCGGCAGAAGTCGATCAACTGTTGAACCGTCATCCATTCCAGCATCTGCTGGTTCTCGGAGACGTAGCCGATCCGTGCCAGTTGGGCCGGGCCGAGGCGCAGCGAATCGACACCCATCATCCGGGCCCTGCCGCTGGTGGGCCGGATCATGTTCATCAGCATCTTGATCACGGTGGTCTTCCCGGCGCCGTTGGGACCCAGAAAGGCGAAGACGCTTCCCTGCGGGACCTGCAGCGACAGGTTGCGCACGGCCATCGTCTTGCCGAATCGCCGTGTCAGCTCGTGGGTCTCAATGATGGCGTTCATTTCGAGCCTTCCTTGCCGGGGTTCTCCCGGGCGTTGACCGAAATTTCCGACAGGCCGTTCCAGTGGTCTTGAACGGCTTCCAGGACCTGCTCCAGCGCCAGCGACAGCCTCCTGGCCTCCACCACCAGAGCCTCCGCTTCATGGTCCAGCAGCGCTGTGCGTTCCCTGGGGGAGGCTTCCGGCAGGCGGGCCACCACGGTGCCGACTCCCGGCTTGACCTCCAGCAGCCCCTGGTCCACCAGCCGGGTCACCACCTTCTGAGCCGTATTGGGATTGATCCGAAGCTCCTGACTCAGCTTGCGGACCGAAGGAAAGCGGTCCCCCGGCAGCAACTGGCCTGAAATGATGGCCTTCTGGACGGCGTAGACCAGCTGCCGGTAGATCGACAGGCCCGTTCGGAACTGTACGGTGAATGGCAACATGTGTGTACTATGAATACTAGTACACATGATGTCAAGAAATATTTTGGAAGGACCTGCTCACTTTCGGACCTGGGACGAGAGGAATTTGCGGGACGCAGTTTTCCGCTCCGGATGGTTGGGGTCTACGAAGGTCCCGGCCCCCGCATCCGCCGCCTGCGCTAGCGCGGCATTGATTTCTCCCAGGGGCAGATTCTTCGGCGTCGTCCGAATGTCGGCTATAATTGATATATAGAACGTCCTCATCCTGAAGCTCAACGACGGTTTGCGCAGCGGCAGTCCGCCAGGCGCCGGAGACACGGCAAACGAAAAGCGGCCCGCCGGCTGCGAGCGCACTCAGTGGCGATGGCCCACCCGGGAGCCATCGTTGTAACAGGAGGCGTCATGAAACTAGTGGCCATAGCTATTGGTCAGGCCACTTTGCTCCTCATCATTGCGGTGGGCCGTTTTGCAGCGCCGGTTCCTTTGGCCGCACAGGCCGACAACGAAGGTGGTCCAAGCTGCGACCAATGGAACACCAAGGAGTTTTTCCAGGCCGCCACCGTCGAGGACGTAAATACATGTATGAAGCAGATCTCAGACCCCACGGGAGCCAACCAGTATAGACAGACCGCGCTTCACACCGCGGCCGGCCACAGCCCCGACCCAGGGGTCATTACGGCTATGGTGAAGGCCGGTGCCGACCCCACGACACCGGACATGCAGGGATGGACACCCCTGGGGGTGGCGGCAGCCTCAAACGCCAATCCTGAAATTATTTCCGCGCTGATAGACGCCGGCGCCGACCCCAAGGCGCAGGCAAAGCGGGGATTGGCCCCGCTGGAGGCGGCGGCAGCCTTCAATTCCAATCCCAAAATTATTTCCGCCCTGATAGACGCCGGCGCCGATCCCAAGGCGCGGGGAAGCGGCCCCTATGGCCGGTTGCCCTTGGAAAGGGCGGCCATGTCCAACCTCAATCCCGACATCATCACCGTTCTGCTCGAGGCCGGCGCCGACCCCAACCAGGGAGGCAACCACGGCTCCACTCCCCTGCATTGGGCCGCCCAGCGCAATCCCAACCTCAAAGTCCTGACGCTGTTGTTGAAGGTCGGGGCCGATCCCAACGCGCGGAATGAATTCGGCCACACGCCTCTCTACATGGTAGGCAGTTACGGAAACCACTATTCAGAGGTCATTGCTACCCTGGTGAAGGCGGGAGCCGATCCCAACGCGCGGGATGAAGACGGGGAGACTCCCCTGCACGCGGTAGTCCCGACCCGCACCGATCCTGTAACCGTGACGGCCCTGATCGAGGCGGGAGCCGATCCCAATGCCCGGGACGAAGATGGCGATACTCCGCTGCACAGGGCCGCTTTGCACTGCGCCAACCCCGAAATCCTGGCAGCCCTGTTGGAGAGGGGGGCTGATCCCAATGCCCGGGACGAAGATGGCTCAACCCCCCTGCACACGGCGGCCGCGTACAAGGAGGATCCTGCGATCATCTCTGTTCTGCTCGAGGCGGGAGCCGACCCAATAGCCAAGGATGAGTGGGGTCGGACACCCCTGCACGAGGCAGCCCAGTCCAACGGTAATCCCGACGTGATCACCCTGTTGCTGGAGGCAGGCGCCGATCCGCGGGCGCAAGACGAGCTGGGCCGTACGCCGCTGAGCCTTTTGGAAGAAAACGACCAGCTCAAGGACACCGACATTTACGGCCGCTTGAACCAAGGGCAGTGATTGTTGCCCGGAATTACCATTCAATCAGGAGGAACCATGCAATGTAGAGGGATTGGGCCTCGGTGGGTTGCCCTGATGCTCATTGGCATCGTCGGAGGGTTTACGGTCATACCGGCAACGCCTGGATGGGACTCAGATAGAGACACCGGTCAAGACTGCACCCACTGGAATACGCCCAAATTCTTCAAGACGGCCTCGCTCGAGGATGTCACCGCCTGTCTGAAGGCGGGCGCCGATCCCAAAGCCCAGGATGAAGACGGCAAGACGCCATTGCACCATATCGCCCATGGAAATGGCAATCCCTCCATGGTCTCCACCCTGGTCCAGGCAGGCGCCGACCCCAATGCTCAGGCAGAACTCGGTTGGACACCCTTGCATGGAGCCGCCTTGTCCGCCGCCGGCAACATGGAAACCGGCAGTCCTGAAATCATCTCGGCATTGATCGATGCCGGCGCCGATCCCAACTCTCGGGATTCAGATGGAGAGACTCCCCTGTTCAAGGCAGCCTGGTACGGCGCCAAGAATTCCGAAATCATCGTTGCACTGGTGGAGGCCGGCGCCGATCCCAAGCTTCGGGATGAAGACGGGCAGACGCCCCTGCACATGGCGGCCTCGGCTGCCAGCAGGCCTGAAATCGTCACCGCCCTCATCAAGGCCGGGGTAGACCCCAAGGCCCAAGATGAGGATGGGGAGACTCCCCTGCACCGTGCGGCCATGCTCAACCAAAATGTCGAATTCATCGCGGTCTTGGTAAAGGCCGGCGCCGACCCCGATGCAAGGGACGAGACCGGTGCGGCTCCCCTGCACAATGCGGCCGGATACAACGACAATCCCCAAGTCATCGCCGAACTGATCCGGGCCGGCTCCGACCCCAATGCCAAGAACCAATATGGACACGCTCCCCTGCACGAGGCGGCCAAAGCTTATTCCTCCAGACCCGACAGGATCGAAGAATCCACCAGGATGGTGGCCGAGTATATGCGCCGCGATTTCAGAGACGATCCCGCAGGGATCGCAGAAGCAATTGAGATGTTGGAGGATCCATCCGCCCTCGCCCAGATCAAGGACCCTTCCTACTGGTTCGCACTGGCCAAGGTGTTTTCGGATCCGGCAATCGCCAAATCCACTGATGATCCTCAGATCGTCTCCAGGTTGACCCGGGCGGGCAGGGACGCGGCCGAGGCCAAGGTAGCCGCCAATCTTGCCAACATCGCCGAACTGCTCAAGGGAGGCGCCGACCCCAACGCCAGGACAAGGGGCGACGGAACTCCTCTCCATGCGGCAGCCCAGTCCAACACCAATCCCGCCGTCATCGCCGCCCTGGTCAAGGCAGGCGCCGATCCCGGGGCCAGGAGCAGATATGGCTTCACCCCCCTGCAATTGGCGGCCGGTTCCAACACCAATCCGGAAATCATGGCTGCTTTGGTTAAGGGGGGAATTTCGCTCGATGTAAAGGAACGGGACATTCGAGGACGAACCCTTCTGCACCGGGCCGCCAGGTCAAATACCAATCCTGACATTATTGCTTTCCTGCTCAAGCAGGGCTCCGATCTGAACCTGCAGGACGAATTCGGCCGAACCCCCCTGCACTTGGCTGCTGATTCCAATGTCGATCCGGCAATTGTGTCGTTTCTTCTGGAGGCGGGGGCGGACCCAACGGTTCAAGACTACCAGGGCATGACGCCGGCGGACCTCGCGGAGGGCACCCCTGGGCTCGAGGGGACCGAAGCCTACCGGCTGTTGAAGGAGGCGCAGTGATCGTTGGCCCGTGTTACCATGGCAAGTAGGGACAAAAAAGCACATGGAGAATCCGCTCTGACGAGGAAGCTCTTTCGAAATGAGCTGCTGTGGCGAGCGGACAGTGTGGCGAGTAGGGGCGCACTGAGCTGGAATGACGCACCGGCATTTGCTCGGCTATTCTGCCAAAAGGAGGTCAAATCATGAGATCGCAACCGATGATCGTTTTGACGTTGGTGGTGTTGCTGGGGGGATCTGCAACTTCACTGGGCGGTGCCGCACCAGCAGACAGCGGCGCTGGCTGCGCCGAGTGGAATACGGAAAGTTTCTTCAAAAAAGCTTCGGTCGAGGAGGTCAGTGCCTGCCTGGAAGCGGGGGCCGATCCCAAGTCCCGGGACGAAAGGGGCCGCATTCCGCTAATTCTGGCGGCCGCACACACCCAACATCCCGGCGTCATCGCCGCCTTGATCCAAGCGGGCGCCGACTTCAGGGCAGTGGGTAGACGTGGAGAGAGTCCACTGCATTCGGCGGCCGCCTCCAACGAAAATCCCGGCGTGATCGCCGCCCTGCTGGATGCCGGCGCCAACCCGCGGGCCCGGGCCCCTGGTCGACACGGCGAGACACCGGTTGAGATGGCGGCTGGTTCCAACACCAATCCCGATGTCCTCGACACCCTTCTTCAGGCGGGTGGCGACCCGAATTCCAAGGGAGAGTTCGGCGAGACTCCTCTCCATCTGGCGGCAAAGCAAAATCCCAATCCCGCAATCATCACCGTTCTGGTGAAAGCCGGCGCCAAAACCAGCTCGCGTGCCACGGAATGGCTGGGCGGGAAGACCCCTTTGTACTACGCAGTCGAATGGAGCGCCCATCCTGAAATCGTCACGGCTCTGGTGGAAGCCGGGGCAGACCCCGATGCACGAACAGGGACATTTCGGGTCGGAAAGACTCCGCTTACCCAGGCAATCAAGTCCAACGCCCATCCCCAAGTCATTGACACCTTGATAAAGGCGGGCGGGAACCCGAAGAAACGGGATTGGTCACCTGTGCTGAACCCGTTCACTTTGTCCATAGTGGTGCCGGCTGTCGTGTCTATTGTCGTAAAGTAATCGCAAAGGGATTGTGGCGAATCTCCGCCCGTCCAACCCCTTCAGGGCAGAAACCGGTCCAACCCGTCCGAGCAGCGCTTCATGCGCTTGAAGGCCTCGATCATGTCGGTGATGTCGTGGCCGGGGCAGACCATGCGGAATCCCTCGGCGGCCCGCTCTTCCGCTTCGCTGGGGCTGTTGGTGACGTAGCCCGCGGCCACGCCGGTCTCCCCTGAGGCCTTCAACACCTCCTGCACCAGCTCTTCGGCCGCCGCCGAGGGACGGAATTCCCGGGTGGGCTGCTGCCCCAGGGCTTCGGCCCCCACCGCCCGCTCCAGGTCGTAGGGACCGATCAGCACGCAGTCCACGTCGGGCACCGCCATCATCTCCCTCACGTTTCGGATCCCGGTGGGCGTCTCTACCATCACCACCGTCAGGATCTGGTCGTTGGCATTCTCGGTGTAGTCGAAATAGCTGTGGCCGGCGTGGTAGGCGGTCCGCAGTCCGGTGGCCGAGCGGTTCCCCCTGGGCGGGAACTTGGCCGCCCGCACGATGCTCTCGCACTGCTCGGCCGTCTCCACCATGGGAATGATGACCCCCAGCGCCCCCAGGTCCAGCACCCTGCCGATCCAGGCCGGATCGGACCCGAGCGGCCGCACCAGGGGAACGCAGTCCCGATGGACGAAGGGCGCCATGGAGGCGTTGATGCTCGACTCCGACCAAGCCCCGTGCTGCCAGTCGATCCACACGAAGTCGAATCCGTGCTGGACGGCCTCCTCGGCGATCTCGGGTGACGGGTAGTAGAGAGAAGGGCCGGAAATGATCCCGCCTTCAAGCAGCTTCTTGCGAGCCAGATTGACTTTCATCGACATTACCTTTCCTTGAAGTCTTGTCTGAAACAAAAGAAAAAAGAATTATCAGCAGCTCACTCCCTTGCCCTCCGAACCGAACACGGCCAGGCGGTCCTCGTCCCCGGTTTCCCGGCTTTCCGGCGACACGTAGTGATACTGCACCGCCCAGCGCTGCCGGTCGGTGCGGTTGGCGGGAGTGCCGTGAGGCAGGAGCGCATCGAACACCAGGCAGCCGCCGGCCCTCATGGGAATGGCCACCCGGGGAAGCCGCGCGATATCGCTGTCGCAGATCTGCCAGTCACGCCTCATGAAGTGCACCCGGGCACCTTGTCGATGCCCCCCTTCGATCACCTGCATGCAGCCGTTTTCGGGAGTCGCCTCGTCCAGGGCGATCCAGATGCCCACTATTGGGGTGGTCTGTGTGAGGTTGAAGTAGGCGCGGTCCTGGTGCCAGGGCTTCTCCCTTCCGCCGGGAGGCTTGATCAGCGCCATGTCCTGGTAGAGTCCCGGCTTTCCTCCCAGAATCCGGCCCAGCACCCGCATGAGAGAGGGATCCTCCGCCAGAGCCTTGAGGCCCGGGTTCTCCTCCCGGGTGAAGCCCATGAACTTGCGGACAAAACGCATCCGGGTTTCCGGCTCGAGCGACGGCAGGCGTTTCCCGGTGTGCCCCAGGGCCAGATCGACGAACCGCCGGCCCTTGGGCGCTGCAACGGACTTCCCCTTCAACGCCGGCAACTGCCGCCTGACCGCACCTTCAAAATAGACCGACTCGCAATCCGGCCGCGGGCTGGTGCCCAATCGATAGAGCTCCCGCTTGGCCGCCTCCACCCGGGCCGTCGAAAAAGCCTGGTGAACCACCAGATACCCGCGTTGCCGAAAGCGGGCCAGTTCCTCCTGATTGACGGCTTCGAAACCGGTGATTCCCTCCGCCACTGTCTGGTACCGGTACAGATCGGGATCGTATGCGGGTATTTCGGGCTCGTAGACCACTCTCAGTTCAGGACTGCTCATGAAATCATTCCTGCGTTCAACAACGTCCCCCTCGCTCCCAGCGCTCGCTCAAGCCAACCGATGAGACTCCACCACCAGCCTCTCCAGCTCGCTCCGATCGGGGACGCAACCGATCCCCGGCCCCGGCAGAGCCCGGATCCGCCCGGGAGCGGAAAGCTCGATTTCCGGCACGGAGAGGTCTTTCCGGTAGAAGCGGCTGGAGGGAAAGATATCGGCGGGATAGCCGATGTTGGGGAGGGTGGCCAAGGCAATGCAGTGACAGGCCCCCACCGCCGATTCCAGCATCCCCCCCACCCAGCAGGGAATCCCGCCCTTCTCGGCTTCACGCAGGATTTGAACCGCCGGGGTTAATCCACCCACGCGCGCGGGCTTCAAATTGATCCAGCCGCAGGCGCCGAGGTCGATGGCCTGGCGGGTGCGTTCCCGCGAGACGATGCTCTCGTCCAGACACAACGGGGTCTTCAGGCTCCGCTGCAGCTCGGCATGGTCCAGCAGATCGTCGTGTCTCAACGGCTGCTCGATCATGGCCAGGCCCAGCGAGTCCAGGGCCTGAAAAACGGGCAGGTCCTGCAGTCGGTAGCCGCTGTTGCAGTCCACGTGCATCACCAGCTCCGGAAAGCCTCACGCACGCTGCGAACCATCTCCACGTCCCAGCCGGGCCTGAACTTGAGCTTGACCCTGGGAAAGCCGGCCTCGACCGCGCCCCCGATGGTTTCAAGCAGTTCGGGGATGGTGTCCATCACCCCGAAGTCGGCCCCCACCTCGATGGTGTCGCCCCGGCCGCCCAACAGTTGCCAGAGTGGCATTTCCCGCCTTTTGGCTTCCAGGTCCCACCAGGCCAGATCCAGGCCGGCCTTGGCGAAAGGGTTGCCCTTGAAGGGGGCCAGTCGCTGCTGCAAGGCCTCTCCCGAATCGATGTCCTGTCCCAAGAGCCGGGGCGCCAGCCAGTCCCGAATCAGGGCGAAGACCCCCACGGCCCACTCCGGGGAGTAGAGGGGAGACTCCCAGGGCGTCGACTCCCCCCAGCCGTCCAACCCACCGGCCGACATCCTGACCAGCACGCTCTCGATCACGTGCCCGTCGCCGTAGGCCGTGCGGAAGGGGTAGATCACCGGCATGGCTACCCGGTGGAGTTCGATGGCGTCGATTCTCATGGTGCTCCTGGCAAGTCCGGCCCCCGCCCTGCCGGGCGGATCATACGAGAGTGAAACAATCGGAAATCGATAATCCTTTCGCGACCTTGGTACCCCGTCGCGGTTAACCTCAGCACCTTAGTGGCCCTTCGTCGTTCTTCGTGCCCCTTCGTGGATAAGTCTTTTTCTTTTGTCTTTTTTCGGTTGTTTCAGACACGAAGGCACCGGAACGAGGTCTTCGGCAGGGCCGGAAAATCGCCTGGGGAAAAGGGGCAAATTCCTTGACTCGGGGTCAAAATACAGTATTCTGTGCGCGATTTACAACCTGCATCTGACCCGCATTCGATCCTCCCCAAGGGATTCCGCGCAACGGCCCCGCCCGAAAGCCCCGGTTGCCGCTCCGGAAGAGCCATTGCCCCAGGAGGACTCGTTTCCACCGGAGGAGCCGGACCCATGAGACACGCCCTGCGAGCCGCCGCGGCCGCCGCCATTCTGACCCTGGCTCTCTTTTCGACCTTCCTGCCGGCCGGAGAACCCATCCTCTGGGTGGAGGATTCCTTCGAGGACTTTGCCGACGGCCGGTTGGACGCGGCGGGACAGAACCTCTACGTCAGCCGGGACGGCGCCCTTCGCACCATCCACCGCTTCGATCTCAACCGGGACGGCCACCTGGACCTCATCTTCAACAGCACTCACGACAGCTTCACCTACATTCCGGCCACGCTGGGGCTGTTGGAATCCCCCCGCCGGGTTCGCCGGGCCGAGCTGGCGGTGGAGGGAAGTCTCCGGGTGGTGCTGGAGGATCTGAACCGCGACGGCCACCTGGACGCCCTCTTCTGCCCCAACCGCAGCGGCCTCCAGAACCCCAGGCGACTGCTCACCATCCTGTGGGGAGGCAAGGACGGCTGGTCCAACCGGAGAAGCCACGGCCAACTACCGGTCTACGGCGCCCTGGCCGTGGCCGCGGCCGACCTGGACCGGGACGGTTGGCCCGACATCGTCACCCTCAACCAGACCGCCTGGCTTCCCGGCCAGCCCCAAGGAAACATCCTGAGAGTCTTCTGGGGGAGCCCGGAGGGGTTTCTCCTGACCGACACCACCGAGCTCGGCATCCCCCAGGCCCTGGACCTGGCCGCCGGCGACTTCGACGGCGACGGCTTCAAGGAAGCGGCCCTGTTGAGCGGGCGCGGAGTGGTGGAGGTGGTCCGAGGGCAGGCGGCCCCGGAATCACCCCGGGAGCTGACCCGACAGGAGGTGCCGCTCCCGGGCAAGGAGGGCCTGTGCCTCACGGCCGCCGATGCCGACGGTGACTCCCGCATCGACCTGCTGATAGGCACCGATCGGGGCAGAGTCTACTTCGTGGGCGGAAAAGCCGGAAACGGCTGGGGAGAGCCGGGCACCTGGGCCACTCCCAACGCCTCCCACATCGCCGTGGGCGATCTCAACGGCGACGGACATCCCGACCTGGTGCTGACCGACTTCACACTGGCCCGAGCCGGAGGGGGCGAAGCCGCCGGGGCTGCCGAAAGCGTCGCGAAGCCTCTCCGCATTCTCTGGGGCTCGCCGGATGGGTTCGACGCCGGCCGCTCCAGCGGCCTGGCCATTGCCTATGCCCGGTCCAGCGCCGTGGGGGACCTGGACGGAGACGGCCACCAGGACCTGTCGGTAGCGGTCCACCAGAGCTCGAAGCAGTTCGAAACCGACTCACTGGTCTTCTTCGGGACCGGCAGCAGCGTGCTGGACCAGCGTCCTTTGACGCTGCGGACCATCGGCGCCACCGACACCGCCATCGTTCCACCCGGCGGCTCCCTGCCGGGCCGGGTTCTCTTCTGCAACAGCCTGGGCGGCACCGTGGGCGAACGGGTGCCCCTGCACGTCTACTGGGGAAGCTCCCAAGGATTCTCCGCCTCCAACCGCTGGGAGATCCCCTTCCAGAGTGGTTATGAAGCCAGCGCCGCCGACCTCAACCGCGACGGCTACCCGGACCTGATCGTGCTGAACTCCCAGCACGCCGGCGACGCCGCCGCAATGGATCCCACCGCCGGGGCCAATATCTTCTGGGGCGGCCCTGGAGGCTTCGACCTGGATACCGGGCGAACCGTCCTGCGGGAGCGCAACCTGGGCTCCAGCAACGTGGCCGACCTCAACCGCGACGGCTACCTGGACCTGATCCTGGGTGCCTTCGAAGCCAAAAAGGGAAAGAACTATCTTGTGATCCGATATGGATCCGAAGAGGGGTTTCTGCCGTCCGGCCGGCTGGCGCTGCCCTTCGACTATCGCACCGTCGGCAGCCTGGTCGCCGATCTCAACGGTGACGACTGGCTGGACACCGCCTTCGTCGCCTCGCAGCAGAACCGCCTCCATATCCTCTGGGGCAGCCCGGAGCAGTTCTCCCTGGAGCGCCGCAGCCAGCTCCGAATCCCCTTCCCCATCAGCCTGGAAGCCGCCGATTTCAACGGGGATGGACAACTGGACCTGGCGGTGGGCAGCTACCGGGACCCGGTGTCCCACCACCACGACCTGGGACTGTCGATTTTCTGGGGCGAGGACGGGGAATTCCGATCCTCCAACGCCCAATGGCTACCCGGATTCACCCCCATCGGCATGGCGGTGGCCGATTTCGACGGTGATGGCTACCTGGACCTGTTCTCGCCCCACTACCTGGCGGAGTTGACCCGCGAGTCGGTAGCCTCCTACCTCTATTGGGGAAGCTCCCAGGGGTTCGGTACCCGCAACCGGACCATCCTCATCACCGACTCGGCCCACGACGCCATGGCCGGGGACTTCGACCAGGACGGACGGCTGGACCTGGCCGTCTCCTGCCACACCCGGGACGGAAACCACCACACCGACTCCAAGGTCTTCTACAATGACGGGAACCGGTTCCGCAATCCCCGGGTGGAAACCCTGCCCACTATCGGCACCCACTGGATGTGGATCCAGGACGTGGGGCACATCCACCACCGCCAATGGAAGCAGGTTTACCTCTCCTCGGTCTTCACCTGGGAGCGGGAGGTCTCGGCGGGCCGGCTGACCTTCGAGGCCGAGCAGACCCAGGGAACCTCATTGAGCTTCCAGATCCGCTCCTCGCCTGACTCAACGGGACTGGCCAAGCAGGCCTGGCGCTCGCTGGATCAAGGAGCCTTCGATCTGAGCCCCGGGGACCGGCGCCTGCAGTACCGGGCCGCGCTGGAATCGGGCAACGGAGATCTCTATCCGGTCCTGGACCGGGTCGAGATCCAACTGAAGTAACCACGGCTGAGCGGCTGAAAGGATGTCACCATGAACGTAATCAGACGGTTGGGCGGAGCGGTTCTGGTACTGCTTGGGTCGGCGGGGTTGTGCGCCATTCTGGGTTGCGCCCCCGCCCCGGATCCTTTGGCCCCCGGGTCCAAGCTCCAATGGCGGAAATCCACGCCCCTTCCCGAGCCGCGGGCCGGCCATGCCGCCGGCCTGCTGGACGGCAAGTTCGTGATCGCTGGCGGTACCTGGTGGGAGGGCGAAAAGGGCAACTGGACCCAGAAGATCTTCTCGGCCAGCACCCACGCCTTCGATCCTGAAACCGAAACCTGGGAGCGGCTGCCTGACGCCCCCTTCCCCTTCGGCTACTCTGCCTATACCGTGGTGGAAAATCGGCTCTACGTTCTGGGCGGCTTCGACGGCCGGCAGGAGATCCACAAGATCCTGAGGCTTTCCAGGAAGGGAGACGGATACCAGTGGGAGGTCTTCGGCGAGTTGCCCCGGACCCGCCTGTTCGGATGGGCCGGAAGTTCCGGGTCTTCCCTGTTCCTGCTGGGCGGGGTGGAGCGCTTCGAACCCACCGATGAGGCGGGCACCTGCTGCACATCCAAGACGGCCACCAACAGCTTGAGCGTTCTGGACACGGCTGCGCCCGAAAAGGGCTGGCGGGAGCTGTCGCCCTATCCCGGCCGAAAACGGTGGCTGTTCGCGGCCGAGGGCGACGGAGAGAACATCTGGCTGTTCGGCGGAATCGACACGCCCGAGGCCGGGACACCGCCATTCCAGTTCAACCAGGCCCTGCAATACGACCTCAAGCAGGACCTCTGGGAGGAACTCCCTCCCCTGCCCGACGAGACCCACGAGGCCAGGCCGCTGGTTCCGCTCCACATCCCGGGGCGAATCCTCTTCATGAGTTTTGCCAAGACGGTGTGGCAGCTCGATCTGCAAACCCTGGAGTACAGCCAACTCACTCCCATGCCCGAAGAAGCTTTCGTGGATCGGTTCGCCTGGCATGAGGGCCGCATCATCGGCGCCGGGGGAGAGAACAAGATCGAATCTCCCCGGCGGCGGTCGGAATGGACTTTCATCGGCGAATTTCGGCCGGAATAGCCGTTGGGGAAAAAGATATCCACGAAGAGACGCGAAGAATGACCCCCGGGAAAGAGACCCGGGGGCGGCCCACGGAATCGGAAAGAAAAAATGACCGAAGGCACCCTGCCCTCCTCAATCACCGAGAAATTGCTGGCGGCCGTCAACCCCGAGCGCCTGCTGCAAACGGCCACGGCCCTGGTGGAGGTGCCCAGTCCCACCCGAAGCGCCGGAGCCGCGGCTGACCGGCTGGCGGCCATTCTCCGGGAGGATGGCTTCCAGGTGGAGCGTCCGGAGGCCGACTGGGCCGAGTCACCGGCGGTGGTCACTCGCCTGGACAGCGGCCGGCCCGGACGCACTCTGCAGTTCGACGGGCACCTGGATACGGTCCACCTGCCCTTTGTGCCTCCCCGCTTCGAGCAGGGCGTGCTGCACGGCTCCGGGGCCTCGGATATGAAAGGGGGGATTGCCGCCTTCGTGGAGGCCCTGCGGGTGCTCCAGGAGACCGGCAGCCTGTCGGGCGGCGGCATCCTGCTCACCGCCCACGACCACCACGAGGGCCCCTGGGGGGACGGCCGCCAGGTCCGAGCCCTGATCGATGCCGGCTACACGGGAGACGGGGTGCTGCTTCCGGAGTACCTGGGGGATCGGCTGCCCCTGGCCGGGCGGGGGTCGGGCATCTTCGAAATCACCATCAGCCGGGAGGAACCGCCCGTCCACGAGGTGTTGCGTCCGGAGGGGCTGCCCGACGTGCTGGGAACCGGGGTAGAGTTGGCCGCCCGCTTTGCCCACTGGCAGCAGGAGCTCGAGCAGCAACAGGACCCCTACGCCGGCCACGATTCGATCTTCATCGGCAAATTCCACTCGGGCGAAATCTACAACCAGTCACCCCGAGAATGCCGTCTCAACGGCATCCGCCGCTGGGTGACTCCGGGAGTGGGACCCCGGGTGGAGGCTGACTTTCGCCAGCGTCTGCAGGATCTGGCCCTGGAGAGCCGGACCCGAATCTCGGCCGACTACCTCTTCATGGCCGAGGCCTTTCGTATCGATCCCGCCGAGCCCCTGGTTTCGGCGCTTCAGTCGGCCCACACGGCCGCCGCCGGCAAGCCGCTGCCCCTTGGAGGCAAGCCCTTTGTGGACGACGGCAACGCCTTCTGCAACCGGGCCGGCATCCCCGCCCTGACCCACGGCCCCCTGGCCCGAGGCGCCCACACCGTCAACGAGACGGTCACGCTGGACGAGCTGGTCCGCGTGGCCCGGGTCTACGCCCTGACGGCAGCCGCGTATTGTTAGGGGTGGGTGGGTAGTGGCGAGCCGGCGTTTCTCTATGTGAGGTCGGCGTTTGCCCCCCTCCGGATCGACTGCGGGCTGCGCCCATTCGTAGTCGCTCTCGGGGCGCCGAGCTTGCCCCCCTCCGGATCGACCGCGGGCTGCGCCCTTGTCTCTCCGACTCCCCCTCAAGGGGGGAGTGATACTTGTGGCCTGTAGAGGGCTTATTGCCCCATTCCTGGGCAGGATGTAAACCATGTTCCCGGTCTTCCGCATAAACTCCGTTCCCTCTTCATAACACGGATATCACTCCCCCCTTGAGGGGGAGTCGCAGAAGCCGAGCCGAATGGCGAAGGCTGATGCGGTGGGGGGTTCGCACAAGGCGAGCCACAGGCGAGATCTTGTGCGCCGCTACGGGGTTCGCACGGGGTGAGTTGCCAAGCAAAATCCTGTGCATCGATGTTAATTCTTCTCATAAATCACAGGGTGGAAAGCCCCGCCGGCTTGCCCATCAGGCGCTGACCTTGAGGCGGTGCCCGCGAACTCTGCCCTGGCCGTCCTCGATGGTCCAGTAGGCGGCCAGAATGGTGCCGTCCTGCAGGGGCAGCAGCGAGGCCTGGCCGAACCGCAGGGACTGGAACATCTCGTGGATCACCTGGCCGGAATCCGTCGCCAGAGACTGACCGGCGTTCCAGATGAACTTCTCCTCCAGCGTCTTCCAGCGGTCTCCCGCCAGGTCGACGATCCGGACGCAGATGCCCAGGTCTCCCTCCCGGTGGCAGTGGATGGTCAACAGCAGGTCGTCGCCCAGCCACATCAGGTTGGAGGCCTGGGCTTGATGACCGGTGTTGATGGGGTCCAACCAGGTGTGGCCGTTGTCCCGGGAAATGGCCACGTAGTTGGGCAGGTGTTTGGAGGCCGGGAAGTCGTAGGCCCAGGTAATGGCCACCACTCGTCCTGGCTGCATCTCGCAGATTCGTGACTCCCAGGCCGTCACTTCCCTGCCGGGGAGGTCGAAGAAGCGGCCTCTGTCGTCCCAGGTTTCCCCGTTATCCCGACTCCTGAACAGGACGCCGTACTGGCCGGAGGGATTGGAGCCGTCGGGCATCTTGAAGACACCGGCCACGGCCAGCAGGTCACCCTCCGCGGTCTGAATGCAGGGACCCGAGATCTCCAGCAGTTCCGGGTGGCTGCGGGGAATGACCCGAGGGACTGTCCAGGTCCTCCCGTCATCCTCGGAGAACGAAACGATGTCATCTCCCGGAAGAATGCCTCCGGTCCCTTCGATGCTGATCCCCTGCTCCAGGTCGTGCCGGTAGAAGCAATAGCCGACCGCGATCAGGCGGCCGTCGCGCAGCCGGGTGGCCTTCAGGCATTCGCTGGTCACCACCGGGTCCAGCGACTTGTCGTAGAGCGGCCCCTGCAGAGTCCAGCTTCGCCCGCCGTCCCGGGACCGCGAAATATTGGTGGTGGAGTTGGGCGACTCGAAGGCTTCTCCAAGGACGAACAGATTCAGCAGCTCCCCGTCGGACAACTCCACCAAGCCGGGGAAAATCCCGTGGCGACTGTGGACTTGAGGCCTGGGATTGTCGTAGAGGGTGACGTCTTCAATGACCTCGATCATGGATGGGTCCTCTCGAAAGGGGTGGGAGGGAATCTTCCGCTCCGGGCAAACCGGCGGAACCGGAAGGCCCCCGAGCGGGCCGCGGCGCGGTTTGCCAACGGGACAGCCATGGTGTATGGTTTTCCGTCGAGTGTCAATCGAAGTTTAGGGGCTTCGAGGGAGACAGAGCCAGACAGGTCCGAGGAACGAAACCTCCCATTTCATCGCACCGAGGAGACAGCCGCTCATGAATCCGTATTCACAGCATCACCAGGAATTTTTCAGAAACGGTTTCGTCAGGCTCGAGGCCTACCTGACGCCCGAGGAGGTGCAGAACCTGGAGAAGAATCTACAGCGCTACCTGAGCGAGATCGCGCCCGGCCTGCCCCCCACCGACGTCTTTTACGAGATCCAGGGGCGCGCGGAAACCCTCAAGCAGATGCAGAAAATGGAGGCGCACGACCCCTTCTTCCAGTCCATTACCGTTCTCCCCAAGTTCGCCAAGCTGGCCGAAGCCTTGCTGGACACTCCGGTAGTTCTCAGAGGAGTGGAATTGTTCAACAAGCCGGCGGGTATCGGAAAGCCCACGCCTCCCCACCAGGACGGATACTATTTCTGCCTGGTCCCCAGCCAGGCCGTGACTCTGTGGTTCCCGCTGGATCCGGTGAGCGAGGAGAACGGGTGCATCCGCTATGTCCGGGGCTCGCACCGCAAGGGCATCCGCCCGCACCGGGTATCGAACATCCTGGGGTTTTCCCAGGGCCTGAGCGACTGGGGCTCCGAGGATGAAGCCGCCGAAGTCAAGGCCCTGGCTTCGCCGGGAGACCTGCTGGCCCACCACTGCGACCTCATTCACCGTGCCGATGCCAATCCCAGCCGGATTTCCCGCAGGGCGCTGGCCATCGTCTACGACGCCGCCTCCGCCACCATCGACGAGGCAGCCCAGGCCCGCTACAAACAGTCCTCGACGGCTCAGCGGGTCGACATACAGTCCCGCTGAAACTCCCCGAACCGCCTACTCTACTCTCAAACGGGCAAAGCGGATCTGGGTGACGGATACCTCGGTGCACCAGAAGGTCGCCAGGATATCGCCGTCGTCCAGCACGGTCGCCATGGGAGCTCCGTAGGCAATGCTGTCATGAGACCGCGGGTAGGACTCGGGCGCATCGGTTCCGATCTTGTCGCGGCCGGTGGCGTCCCAGACCTGGATCTGGTTGTCGAGGTCCCAGGTGAGGCCCCCATCCCGGGAGCAGGCCGCGAAGAACCCGGGAGGGTCGGTCTCCCGCACCGTATAGACCACCGCCATGCGGCCTTCGCCCAGATCGACGGCCCAGTTGGTCTGTCCGGGGATGTTGGTCGGGACCGGCTCCGACCACTCCCGCCCGTCCGGTGTGCCGGTGGAAGCGTGAAGCGTCAGGTTGCTCCCGGACTTGAGATCGGCTGTCCAGAACAGGGCAAACAGGCTGTCGTCGCGCTGCCGGATGACTCTGCCGTGCCAGTGGCCCTTGCCGGTGCCTGATCCGACCCCGAAGATCACCGGATCTCCCCAACTTCGGCCTTCATCCGAGGAAACGAGCCCCACCGTCCTGGGCTCGTAGGGGCCGGGGTCGTGGTAAGCGTGCCACTGGTCGAAAGCCTGAAACCAGTCGCCGTTCGACAAGACCACCATGGAGCAACTGGGGGTGATCACCATGCCGTCGGGAACCTGCAGGACCCGCGGCCCCGACCAATTGGCGCCCTTGTCGGCGGACCGGTAGAAGAGAGTGTCGGCCGGGAAGATGCCGCCGGTCTGCTCGTTGAACAACGGATGGTTCGGATCGGACCGGTCCCAGCGCTGGGCCGTCATCAGCAAGGAGCCCTCGGGCAGACAAGTGCCCATGGGGGCGTGGTAGGAATAAGCCCGGTCGTCCCCGGAGGCGTCATGGATCAGTCCCTCGGTCTGCCAGCTCCGTCCTCCGTCGCTGGAGCGGGCCTGGACCATCGCCGAGTCCACGCTGTAGAGGGCCTGGCCCCGTTGAAAGGTGCAGAGCAACTCCCGCGGCGTCACCTGGACCAGGTAGCTGTGGCAGGCGAAGTGGAACTCGTAGCCCGGATTGGTATTGCGGTAGACCACCCCTTGGTCGACCAGACGGATGCTTGCCATGGATCTCCTTCCTTTGCATGTTGTCGTGGGCGTGAGCCGGGCGCAAGCCATTGGAGAGCTGCACTCCCCAAGACCGCTGGGGGACGGGAAATTCCCCGGGGTTCGAGCATGGACGCAAATGGTTCGTCCGAGCCCGCCGGTTCTCCACAGACAGAGCTATGACGACCAAGCACACTACACTTCGCCCGGCCTCGCCATGCGGTAGCCGACACGGCGCACGTTAAAGATGTAGGCGGAATTCTCCGCATCGTCGCCGAGCTTGCGACGGAGCCTCTTCACATAGGTGCGGACCGGGCGAGGATCACTATCCCCCTGCCTGCCCCACACCTGACGCAGCAGCGACTCGAAGGTGACGACCCGTCCTGCGCTGACTGAAAGGACTCTGAGCAAATCGAATTCGGTGGCTGTCAACTCCAGCGGATTCCCGGCCACCGTCACCTGTCTTCCCGCGTAGTCGATCGCGACATCCCCCAACCTGAAGGGTTCGGGCGGCTCCGCAATTCGGCGCAGGACCGCCTGGACTCTCGCCACTAGCTCCGTCTGCGAGAAGGGCTTGACGATGTAGTCGGAGGCCCCGTTCTGCAGGGCCTTGGCGATGGTCTCGTCCCTTCCATAACCGGAGATGAAGATTACCGGAAGACCGGCCATCTCCGGAACTCGCTCCATTAACTCGATGCCATCGGTTCCGGGCAGCATCAGGTCCAGCAGGACCAATTCGGGCTTCTTGGCATTGATCAGATGGGGCACGTCCTGAGGGTCGCCCGTCACAAAGGGTAGGTAGCCCGCGGCTGAAAGAGAGTCTCGAACGAAACGCAGCGTCAGCGGGTCGTCGTCCACCACCAGGATGCGTGTTCGCTCCAGTCTTTCCCGAGGCGAGCGTGTGGAATTCAGAACGAAGCCGTCAGTGGCACCGAAGGCGGTCTCCTCGGCTAGCGGAATCGTGAACGTGAACCGTGCGCCCAAACCTGCTCCACCGCTTTCCGCCTGGATGCGGCCCCCATGGGCTTCCACCAGCCCCTTGCAGATGGCCAGCCCCAGGCCCGACCCCCTGATCCCGTCTTCACCGTCTCCGACACGGGCGTACTTGCGGAAAAGGTTCGGCAATTGATCCGGAGGTATGCCCCGACCGTCATCCGAGACCGAGATGGCCACGTATACTCCATCCTTTACGGCCGAGACCCGGATGGGAGCAGCGTCGGAAGACTGCCTCGATGCATTGGAGAAGAGGTTGTTGAGAACCTGGACGATGCGACGATGGTCGGCCAGCACCCGGGGTAGGTCTGGTGGCACGTCGATCAGGAGGGCGTGCCGGCCGCCGCCGCTCAGAAAGGTATTCCTGGCTTGCTCCACCAGGTCGGCCACCTCTGCCGGCTCAGGCGTGACCGACAGAGTGCCCGCCTCGATACGCCCGGCATCCAGCAGGTCGTTGATCAGGCCCCGCATGTGATCGGCCTGTTCTTCGATGATGCGGAAAAACTGCATAATCTCGGCTAGGTCCGGGGCCGGAGAGGCGTCCATCACGGTGGCGGCCGAGCCTTTGATGGAGGTCAGTGGCGCGCGCAGTTCGTGACTCACCAAGCTCAGAAACTCGGCCCGCGACCGCTCCAGCTCCTCCAGCGGCGCCATGTCCTGAACGACAATCACTACCGACTCGACCGCGCCGTCCTCGGAACGGATGGGCGTGGCGTTGACCAATGTGGTGACGCTCCCGCCGCCGGGGACTTCAAACACGGTCTCACTGGCACGCAGCGTCGTAGCCTGGCTCAGCACCTGCGCCGCGGGATACTCTTCCAATGAGAATTCCCGGCCGTCGGCGCACCGACACTTCATGACCTTCAGCAACTGCTCTACGGATTTATCTGCCGGGCTCAGGCTCTCGACGATTCGCCTCGCCTCCTGATTGATCAATACCGGCTGGCCGGTCCTCGCATTGAAAACCGCAACACCCACAGGCGAGGTGTCAACCAGGGCCTCCAGGTCGGCCCGAGCCCGATGCTCCTCACGGTAAGTGCGCGCGTTGGCGATCGCCGTGGCCGCTTGGGCGGCGAACAACACCAGAACATCCTCGTCTTCGATGGAAAACTCCCGTCCGCCTGCCTTGCCGGCCAGAAAGAAGATGCCGACATTCAGCCCCCGATGACGCATCGGCGTTCCCAGGACGGTCTTCGGCAGGATCGTGGTCCGGGAAAGACCAAGCGCCCGGACGTAGCCATGCATGTCAGTTGATCTCAGGGCACCCTCAAGGTCCCGGAGGTGTTCGAACAACCGGAGCCCGTCAGCCCATTCTACCATCTGACGGTGCTCTTCCGGAGTGAAGCCGGAAGAGACGAACTCCTCCACCTGCCCCGAGTCGCCGGTGGTCGCGATCACGCCATAGCGGGCGCCGATCAGCACGCGGGCATTTTCCACAATCTCGGACAAGACCGTGTCGAGCTCAAGGCTTGCGCTGATGCGCAGGCTGGCCGCGCTCAGCTTGGAGATGCGGTCCCGCAGCACCTCGATCTCTTGAACCAGTTCGTCGCGACTCTTCAATCCCCTGCCCTCCTTGAACTCCACAATCAAAACCGGTTCCAGGCCGCTACGCCCCGCCTCAACGGAAAAGCCGGGATCGCAACGCGCCGATTTTCACTGGCGGTGCAGGCGCCATCATGGCCAATAAATTCATGATAATAACACTAACCCATCGTTTTTGTTCACACTATTGACATGAATTCTTACTGCATAGTGAGACGCGATTCCAGATTCCAGGCAAACAGTTTGATCCGATCCGAAAATTCAAGGCGATGTCGATCATCGGGGAAAACAGGGGACGTTCTTGCAAAATGAGAAACACCGGGAGGGCCGATTCTGAAATGCCTTGGATGTGGCCGGAAGGGCTCGATATCACGTCGCGTGACAAGGTGTGCTGCGCACCAAGGCCGTTCGGCTGGGCCTGACCGAGCCGCGACTACTCGTTTGCGGCCAGCGGAGGCTGACAGGCCAAAAAACCGGAACCAGGTTATTCCGGAGAGACAACAACGCCGCCCTATCTTATCGCGGACAAAATCGGTTTGGATCACGACGTGAGGATCTTGTAGAGCAGGCCGAACATGGGAATGAACAGCAGGCTGATGAGCGTCCAGATGATCTTGGTGAGGGTGTTCATCTCCCCTCGGAGAGCGGTGAATTGAGCTTGCAGCCCATTGATCTGAGCTCGCATCTCGGACCGAAGCTCGGTGATCTGAGTTTGCACGTCGGACCGGAGCTCGGTGATTTGAGCGCCGATGGATGTGATGACGTTCTGTCCACTCAAGCTACGCATCTCCTCGATGACGGGATGGATCAGCTTGGGGTCCGCGCCGCTGTCGATCAGGACCCGATGGATTGCGCTGGTGTCAGGTTTAGACGAGGTCGGTATCACTTTTCTCCCTTTCCGGACGGGGTGATTTTGCTCACCCGACCCATGGAAACGTTTCAATCCAAAGAGGGAGAAAGGTGCGGCCACGCCGGGGACGGCCGGGGCCGATAAGCACCAGTCATTGACAGCAGAATACAGTATACCACACATGGCTCGCTCTTGCCGCCGTGAATCCTTGCCCGGCGGCCACGACTCAGTCTCGAGGCGACTACGCGGTGCTGTGTTCGCCCCCTCCGGCTCGACTGCGGGCTAGCGCCCTTGTCTCGCCCTCAAGGGGGAGTGATTAGAGGCCGCGCCTTTGGGGACGCAGCTCTTAATTCGCCGCGTACGCGGCTAGGTTGGCGCAGAACTCACACGACCCCGGGCTTCCACCCGGGGCTACACGAGGCCGCAGCTACGCTGCTCTATAGGGAAGACCCGTAAGCAACCTGGTCTCGGGCAACCCACGCCAACCGCCGCATACGCGGCTCTCCCTGAACCCACAACACTGCTGGTGGATAGGAATTTTCAATTGATTATCTTCGGGTTGCGGCTCCCCAATTCCGCAAAACATTCTTCAAAAAACTCAGGTATGTGCAAGCCGAACATGGTTTACACTCCCCCCTTGAGGGGGAGTCGCAGAAGGCTTGCAGGAGACGATTGAACCACCCCTCCCACCGAGCACCCATCCAGTCCCTTCTCCCCACCGCTTCAGGTATACTGGACGCCATTCACCCATCGGAACCGAACTCACCGAGGAGACACCATGCTCTCGCGTATCCCCATCCTGGTGGCGCTTGCCGCCCTTTCGCTCGGCTTGGGCTGTCAATCCCCGACGACGGAGCAGTCGGGCGCCGTCGACGTGCTGGACGACTTCGAGAAGGACTTTTTCGTCGCTTTTGGAGACCCGGCCTCCTGGAAGGTCGAGGACGGCGTCTTCCAGTGCAACGGCACCCCCAACGGGTATCTCTGCAGCCGGAAGTCCTACTCCAATTACTTTCTGACGCTGGAGTTTCGCTACCCCGAGCAGGCCGGCAACAGCGGCGTGTTCCACTACATCTCCGGGGAGCACAAGGTGTGGCCGGCCTGCGTGGAGGTTCAAGGCCTCTACCAGCGGCTGGCGCAGATCTTTCCCCTGGGGGGCGCCGAGGGTCCCCGAAGCGACGGCGACGAGGAGGCGCGGGCCACGGCTCGCAAGCCCCATACGGAATGGAATCGGCTCGAGATCACTTCGCGGGACGGCGTGATCGGCGCCAAGCTCAACGGTGTCTTCATTGGAGAGAGCGGGCCCTATCCCGTCCGTCAGGGGCCCATTGGCCTCCAGTCGGAAGGGGCGCCGGTGCATTTTCGCAATATCGAGATTCGGGAGTTTTGAGGCTTGTCGGGGTCAACCCTTTTTTGTCCTGAATGAGCCGTGGGGTCGTATGGGGCGGGGGTGCGGCTCAACACCTGCCGCGCACACGGCAAGGTGCTGTTGCCGCCGCAACGTCCCTACAAAATCCAGTGATGTCTAGCGCCGTCCAGTATAGTCTATAACTGTCTTATTTATGAGTGTCTTATATAAGTCCTGCCGTGGCTTGTCTTGCCACCAACATCCCTTGCAATCCACTGCCATCCCCCATATAATGGGGGGATGGATACTGTAACGGACTTCGCTCCTGTCCGATCTAAAACCAAGCCCACCGGCCGCCACCCCAGCAACGCCCTCTCGGCCGCCTTCCTGCGCTCCGCTCCGCCCGGAAGATACGCCGATGGAAACGGATTGTACCTCTTCGTCCAGCCCAGCGGAACCCGCAGTTGGATACAACGCCTCGTCGTCCGCGGCCGTCGCCGGGAGCTCGGTCTCGGCAGCGTTGCCCTGGTCTCCCTGGCCGAGGCCAGGGAGAAAGCCCTGGCTAACCGCAAGCTGGCCCGTGAGGGTGGAGACCCGCTTGCCGAGAAGCGACGCGCCGAGGGCATTCCTACCTTCGCTGAAGCCGCCTCGCGTGTGCTGGAACAGAAGCGGGACGGCTGGCGAGGCCGGCGTCACCACCGCGAGTGGATGTCCAGCCTGAGGCGGTACGCCTTCCCCCGCATCGGCAAGATGCCGGTCTCCGAGGTCACCAGCGCCGATCTGCTTGACATCCTCACCCCCATCTGGCACCGGAAGGCCTCCAGCGCCCGGCGGGTGCGCCAGCGCCTGCGGGCGGTCCTGGAATGGGCCGTAGCCATGGAGTACTGGATCGACAACCCCTGCGACCGGATCGGTCCGGTCCTGGGTCCCCAGCATGACGTTACCGAGCACATGCGGGCCTTGCCGCATCGGGAGGTAGCTGCGGCCATTTGGACGGTGCGGGCAGCAACAGCGCAGGAGGTGGCCAAGCTGGCCTTCGAATTTCTGGTGCTGACGGCGGCCAGGTGGAGTGAAGTGCGATGGGCCGAGTGGGCGGAGACCGATCGGGACGCTGGTGTATGGACTGTCCCGGCCAGTCGGATGAAGGCGAACCGCCAGCACCGGGTGCCGCTGTGCGGCCGAGCCCTGGAGATTCTCGAGGAAGCACGGACCTTGGGCAAAGGAGCCGGTCCTCTGGTGTTCACCCGTGGGCAAGGGAAGCCGCTCAGTGACAAGGAGCTGCGGTGGCTGGTCCGCGAGCAGGGGATTGCAGCCGTGCCGCACGGGTTCAGGTCCAGCTTCCGGGACTGGGCGGCCGAAGAGACCGACCATCCCCGGGAGGTGATCGAGGCGGCCCTGGCGCATGTGGTCCGGAACCGGGTCGAGGCGGCCTATGCCCGCTCCGACCTGTTCGAGCGCCGGCGTGTCCTGATGGACGCCTGGGCGCGTTACCTGGCCCAAGGAATGGGCTGCCCGCACCAGGCCCGGCAAGGAGGCTTCGCCCAAGGCCGGCCAGGGATCGAGCCACGGCCGTCAAGGCCGGGTTAACTGGAATGACCTGGCTCAGGTCTCCATTTTACCCTTCCCGGAGGGATCACTGTGGTGAGAGCGACCTCCCCGCAAGGGGGGCAAAGGGTGTCCGGACCCCTGTCCCCCTTTGTCCTCCCCCGTGGCGCACCAGCGGCCAAAAAGGGGGGGTCGCTCTCACCACCAGCACCCCTCTCGTGCGGCGCGCCGTTGCGCCAAGCGAGGGGGAGACTCGCGAGGCGCAGCCTCGCATCGCCTCTTCGCAGCGGACGCGGGAAATCCGTTTTGTCCCGCGTCTGATGCGGCGTTTCGGGAAAGTCGCCAACCACAACGGCGAGGGGCTCCACCCCCTGAGAGAAAAGCGTTGTGGTTGTTAAAAGCATGTCACCCCTCGATGTCACCCCCCCCTTCTGAAAGGGTGACACCCATACGGCGGCATCTGCTTGACCCCCAGAGGCGGAAATCGTCGATTATTCCAGGGTCATTGGGTGGGCCTGTTTCTTGCTCCGATTCATCCCCACGCCTGCGGGGAACAGGACCGTGACCAGTCTTCCCGAATGGCCGAAGACGGACCATCCCCGGGAGGTGATCGAGGCGGCCTTGGCGCATGTGGTTCGGAACCGTGTCGAGGCAGCCTCTGCCCGCTCCGACCTGTTCGAACGCAAGCGTGTCCTGACGGACGACTGGGCGCGATACCTGGCCCAGGGGGTCGGGAGAGGACTCCAAGTCACCTCATAGTCCTTCTGGCAAAGCAGCCCATAGTCCGGCGCCTTTTAGGTCCCAAAAGTCTACACGGAAATCCTCTCCACGACATTCCGGGTAACACGTCTTCGCCAGTGGTCATAGATCTGGGTGGTCCTGGCATTGGCGTGGCCGTCCGGGTACTGCATGTCATCGAGGGGCACGTCCTGGGAGAGCAGGTCGGTGACGACTAGGACGCGGAAGCTGCGTGAGAGCAGTTGACGTAGAGGGTCTGATCGGAAGTGCTGTTGACTATTCCAAAGTCAGGGTAGTAACCTTCCCTCAGGTCCCAAGATTCAAGCAATGTACCAGCCATGTACCAACGCTGAGGGAACACTGTGTACTGGTACATATATGCGACGAGTAGTGCACTCGTTGCCCACCATTTCCGCCGATGGCAACAGGGCAATAAGCTGACGGCAAAACGTTTCTTGCTCTCACTGCCATTTGGGACGATTCCGTATGTGATTCTGTACTTGTGGTGGTCGTTCCTTGAAGGACGGGTGGGGCGGGGCTGGTTGGCAGACTGGTTCTCGTATTGATTCTTGTTCCCCGTCCGGCGCATCCAGTTGGTCATGACTTCCATCAGACGCCCCCAAATCGTTCAGCTTTGCCGGGCAGGCTGCCGGAATCAGTAAATCCTAGGGAATGGGTGCGGTTGAACGTGGGGCGTGATGCTATGCCATGGTATCTGGAAACCTGGCTGTGGGCAGCAACTGCCGTCCTTTTAGGTGGTGTGCTGCGACACTGTCTGTCTTCGTGGGACCATAAAGAGAGTATATCGCGGAAAAAGTTGTTCCTAGCGGGACTACGATATGCTGCCATTTCATATCCTCTCCTTTATTTGTGGTATGCGTACCTTCAAGGATCAAGGGGTATAGGGTGGATGAGAGACTGGTTCCCCTATTGATCCATATTCCTGATCCCAAGGCATTTATTGCTTGCAGGGCTTCAGCACTCGGGTCGCTCAAGGAACATCTATATGTCAGAGGGCTCTCTAGACCGGCTTGTAGATAACCTTTGGTATAGCATCCCAATGATGGTTCTTATCGTCGTCACGGTGTGGGGTCGAAATTGGGCGGTGCAGAAAGGGTGGGTAACTCAAGAGTGGTGTGATGACATTCTCTCGCGTGTTAGAGCTGTTCTTATAGTAGTGGCTGTCTTGGCTTTCTGCGTGTATTACCTATTGGTTCCTCATCCACCCTTGTGACATACAGGGATGCCTTGGAAACTTGTGGGCACGAATCGGGATAGGTCCTTGGAGAATTCCCGTGACCGAATGGGACATTGGCATTCTGGTGTCGGTGAACCTGCCGATCGTTTGTTGGCTTTTCTTTTATTGGCGAAGCCGCAATAAAGACATCCAAAAAAAACATCCATCGCAGAAAACACATCGAAAGCCGTTGCTTTTCTGGTTAATCGGCATCTGGTTAGTCGGTATCTGGTTTTGTTCCTTCATCGACTATTCCAGGTACGTCAGCGGGCCCTTGCTTGGCATGCGGTTACTCATGATCTGGTTTGTTTGCTTCCTGGTGATAAACCTGTGGCACATGCGGGAGGTGAAAAGGATTGCAGGCAAAAAGCAACACTGAAGCACCTTGTTCGCCATATGTGTGAGTGTCTGCATGGGAACCCGTATTGACCCGGACTCCTGGGGAGAGTCCCCCCGCCGCCTTTGGGAGAAGCGCCGCAAGACCGGCCGGTGCGTCGAGGTGGTTGTGGTCGCTTGGGAGCAGAAGCTGCTGGACCGCGCCGGCCGGAGGCTCCAATCCTGGGCGGTCGGCGAGATGAGCGAGGTCGAAAAAGAGGCCCTCATGCTTCGCCAGGCCATGGCTGAGGCCGATTGGGACACCGTCGAAAGCCATGGCCGTTTCAATGGCATCATAGAGGGAAGATCCTCCAATGGGAGCAGGAAGACCCGGTGCCCAAGAGCTGCGGATCGATCGAGGATTTCCGCCTCCGGGGGTCAAGGACGTGGCGTCGTATGAGTGGCCACCTTTCAGATGGGGGGTGGCTCACACAGGTGGCGCACCAAGTGGCTCACGCTTTTGACCACCCCAACGCTTCTCTCTCAGAGGGCGCCCCCCGTCGCCGTTGTGGTCCAGGTTGTGCCCGGAAACCCGCATTGGAAGCGGATTGGCACGGATTCCCCGAGTCGTCTGCCGTAAAGCGTAGTGCGGCGCCGGCTTGAGTTGTCCCCGCCTCGCACGGAGCGGCGTGGCGCCGCACAGGAGGGGGAGGAAGTGGAGGGAGCGACCCCGGTTTTTTGGCCGCTGGTGCGCCACGAGCGGGTGGAAAGGTGGCCAGGCCTCTGGCCACCTTTCCGCCCCTCGTTTTCGGGGTCGCTCCCTCCACATTGATCCCGGCGGGAAGGCTGTCGAGCCGCTGTGGAGGGATGTTACTTCGACATTGAGGATGCGATGCGCTCCTGGATCTCAGCGGCCAGTTTCTCAGCTTCGGCCACCTGCTCGGCGGTCATTTTGTTTCGCAGCCACCTGTCTGTGGGTACTTTATCTCCAAAAACTGTTGTGTGGGCACTGGCCCCTTTGTCCAGGGCGACCTTGAGCCAAGCGTAGGCCAGCACGTAATCAGTCATGAACGAATAGTCAGGGGGGTACTTACGACTGTAAAGGCTCGACAGTAGCATTTGAGCCAAGTCGTGTCCCTGCTCAGCTGCTCGGGTAAACCAAGTCCGAACCTCCAGCATCGCTTCGGCTTCTGCCTTCACATGAGCCTGAAAATTGGGGAGAGCGTCCGAGGGCACCCTCTTATACCATTCGCGAATATTGTCCCGAATCATCGATCCGAGCTGGAACTGAGATTCAGGGTTTCCCCGCCTAGCGTCCTCGATGACGGTCCTGATCTGCTTCACGGAGTCCTCAGCCTCCCGCAGAATCTGTTCAGCCATCTTGCCTGTCTCCGAGTCGGCCCCACCGAATGCCATCAGCGGTCCGGCAAGGACCAACGCAATCATCCATGCTCCCCATTCGGTTTTCATGTTTCCCTCCTTTGGAACTCAACCGTACATGGTTCATGCTGAAATTGTGGGCTGCTTTTCTTTGAACGTCCTGGAAGGATGCTTGTAGCATCACGCACCCACACGGACTCCTCAATAACGGAGATTTGTACCGAATTCCGGCACCAAGCCTCCCTCAACCAGAACCGACCATTCTTCCAACCTGCCCTTTCCCCTTTCCCAAAACCTGGAACAGAGCCTGAAATACTCGAGAACGACCTCTTTCTCGCCTCTTTGGAGGAGTTCACTTGCAAGAGTCATATTCGGCCCGAACGAATCGAGTTGTGGAGAACCGGTTGTTTCCCCGGCTGCAATCAAACGTCTCTTTGCTTCTTCAATATCACCCTCGGCCAGTGCAATTCTGCCGAGAACCACGTTGCCGTGATGGATGCGGTTTCCGGAGTTCCAATCAGAACTGTCCTCAGCCACAGCCAACGCTGCGTTCGAATACTCTGTAGCTTTCTCGAATCGGTTGGCCCCAAGGGCCGTTTTCGCCAATTCTGTCAACAGATAACCTTGCTCAAGACGATCCGACAGTTCATAAGCCCTCTCATACTGAACCAACGCCTTGTCGGCGAATTCAGTGATCATCTCCGGGGAATCCTCGCCAATGATCTCCAGCGAATACATGTGTCCTAGTTCTCGCGACCATTTGGCGTTGCCTTCATCAAGCGATTGGGCCTGCTGCAGCGATTCGAACGCGAGCTCTTTATCGGTGTGGGTGAAAAAGTTTGCGGCGTGCTCCAATACCTTCAGGGTGGCCGGTTCCCTTTGCAAGCGATCCAGCCACGCGTTCTTGCCTTCCGCATAACCCTCAGAATCAAAAACGAGATCGATCGTTCCCTCGGGTGACCCAAGCACCCGAGCCTCCGGCCGATTGCGGATGAGCCAGAGAATATGTCTTGTCTGTGCCTTTTGCATCTGTTCCCGCACCGATCGATCCGGAAATCTGTAAGATCCAAAATAGTAGCGGAGGAGTCGTGTTCGGGAAGCCAGATCATCAGGATCGTGCTCCAGTTTCTCTTCCAATGAAGCGGCCTCTTCCGGCGTGAGATCCCGAGCGCGTGCTGTCTGACACGGTACATCCTCGGCGAGAGCGGAACTGTTGGGGAGTTCGAAGCCCATGAAGCCAAGCAGCGAGCCAAGGACCCCTCCCAGAAAGAAGTTTCTTGTCTGCACGTCATCCTCCTTGAGGCCTGGAGGGTGAATGCCAGCCTCCAGGGCACACGATCAAAGGGAACAGGGGAACCTGGTCCGACACTTCTCCCGGGCCTGCCGGCAGCCTCGGCAGACCCCTACCAACCGGACGCGGCTTCCGTTCCCCAGTCCGCTGTCAGGCCGCAGCAATAATTGACGGTGGCGATGGTTTCGGCATCGAATCGCGCCTTGTCCTCCGGTGCCAGCAGCCCCTTCTCGACCAGGAATGTGTTGATTTCCCTCAAGCCCTCATCCCGCTTCGGACCCGCAGGCAGCCCCTTTTCGAGAAAGGCCTGGAGTTTCAGGTAAAAGGCTCCCCACACCTTCAGCCTTTCCCGATCGGGATGCCGGAACGTTGACGCCCGCTCGATGGCCGAGACGGCCCCATGGTTGCCGTGCTTCAAGGCCGTCTCGTAGGCTGTCACTCCGACGTCGTTCGGGAGGTTCGGGTCACCCCCGGCCTGGAGCAAGACACTGATCAGAGCTTCAGGGGCGTTAAAGGCAGCCGCATGAAGAGGCGTGTCTCCGTATTCATCCGGCAGGTTGGGATCCGCCCCGGCAGCCAGCAGAGTTTCCACTTGCCCCTGCGAGGCCGGGACCCTGCCGGACTGCTCGATGATTGACCTCAGCGGCGTGTTCCCGAAAACGTCCGCCGCATCGGGATCGATGCCGGAGTTGAGAACCTCCTTCAGTTGGTTGTTGCTGCCTGAAACCATCGCCAGGTTCAGGTCCTCAACCGTCGCCATGGGTCTCGGTTGGCTGCCTTCCAAGCCCTGCCAGGACAGGATGTGGGACACCCCGAAGATCCAGCCCATCAAACCGAACGCAGCAAACACAAGGTGAAATACCGGCGTCATCCGTTTTCTTCGGAAATTATCCATCGCGTCCTCCTCGGTTGGCGGTTGGGATTGGAAAAGAATTTTCCCCCTACCCCTATAAACAATCGAAATGGGGATTTATTACAATTTTTTTTCGGGAGGGGGGTTCAGGACTGCCTGGAGGCGTGTGGCGGTAACGATCGAGCGCGCGCATCAATACGGCGCTTGAGCAGCGTGATGGCGCGGTTCATGCGGACGGCGACATTGCCGCGAGAGACGTGAAGGAGTCGAGAGATCTCCCTGTTTGAAAATCCTTGGTAAAGGCGCAGCTTAATGACCTGGCGGTAGGTTCCCGGCAGCAGATCGATCATTTCCCTGAGCAGAACAAGCAGTTCCCTTTCCTGCGCAAGAGCCTCGGGATCCTGGACCGGGGCTCTCTCGTCTTGAAGCGGGTCCTCGCGGCGACGGACTTGTTTTCTATGGAACTCCCTCGCCGTGTTGGTGACGATCTGATGAACCCAAGGACAGGCCTTCGGTCCGCTAAAGGAAGCATGATTGAGGGATTGGAGAATCTTTATCCAACTGGTCTGCAGGACATCATGCACCAGATCGTCGTTGCCGGCGACCCGCCTGGCGAGGGGAAAAAAACGGCGGGAGCAGCAGACAATCCAGGCTTCGCTATTGCCTTCAAGCAGGGCGCAGTCTTTAGCGGCTTGCTTCAGTTTGGGAGTGGGCAGGACGTGAAAATCGTCGGGCATGAGGATTGCTCTTACATCCAGTATAGCTCACAGCCACAAGACCACCCCACAGCAAAAAGAGCCTACCACTTTGAGAAAACCTGCCGGCTTGCCATCCCGCTCGACGGTCATCCAGACTCCCAGACTCAGGATTAATCCTCGGCTGACCTGTCCACCAGTAACTGTTCGGTCAAGCCGTGGAAGAACGGTCGGTCGGCATCCTCCCCGCAGTGATCAATCCGCGTTGCACCGGTGTCGCCGCTGAGCCACCAATGCAGCGGCTGGACCACCCTCCAGACAGGCCAGCCGAGGGTGCTCGCCAGCCGCGAAACCTCTCTACACGGCTGGCGA
This sequence comes from Candidatus Versatilivorator sp., assembly GCA_965207735.1. Taxonomy (GTDB): domain Bacteria; phylum Acidobacteriota; class Terriglobia; order Versatilivoradales; family Versatilivoraceae; genus Versatilivorator. The sequence continues at coordinate 1,945,896 of OZ242296.1, forward strand.
ACCAACTATTTCGTTCCGACACCACGGGTCTCATCTTCGCACTCTGCCCCCAGTCCCGATGGAGGCGGAAGGGGACGCTTCGTCGGTTGTTCGGTCGGCATAGAGGAAAAACCCGCAGGAGGTCGAACCCGCGGCTTGACCGAACAGTTACGTCCACCAACGTCCTGAATAGTCCAGTGGATTCCCGTTCAATTAGAGGGATATAATGAGGGGATTACAACTGGACAAACCACAGTAAGTCGATTATAATGAGTATTTACAAGTTTTCTGATGTAGTCGCCGCCTACGCGGCTCGACTCTATTGCCAACCTTATCCATGGGCTTACGCCCACGGCTACCTGCTGCCGCCGCTCCGCGGCTCGACTGGAATCCCCGGGCCGGCGCCCGGGAGGATTGTCATTGAAATACCCAATCGTCAGGCGTTGTTGTGATTTGGGGGAGAGCGGCGCAGCCGCGTCCGCGGGCAGGCTGCTGGAAGAGCTCGGAAAAGTCCCGGAGAAGTCGCGTTCGGCAGTAAAGGCAAACTACTCCGTCGGCGGGAACCGCATCGACCAGGCCGAACGAGAGTTATGGCGCGGGTGCCGGTTGATCCACGTCGGGGTGACTGGTAGGGCCGTGCCGGTCTATGGTGCGGGCGGGACGCCCGCGCTCCCGGGGGGGCTTCATACCATGGCGACATACTCGCAGGAACTTTTCGGCGTGGGTGCCGGTTGATCCACGTCGGGGAGTTGGGCGGGGCTGTGCCAGTCATGGTGCGGGCGGGACGCCCGCGTTCCCGGGGGGCATCGTACCAAGGGGACAAGCTTGCAGAAACGTTTCGGCGCGGGTGCCGGTTGATCCACGTCGGGATGACGGGAGGGGCTGTGCCGGTCGATGGTGCGGGCGGGACGCCCGCGCTCCCGGGGGGGCTTTCAGGCCAGCAGTTCTTTCACCACGTGGGCGGGTTCGACGCCGGTGAGCTTGGCGTCCAGGCCCTGGTGGCGGTGGGTGAAGCGCTCGTGGTCGATGCCGAACAGGTGCAGGATGGTGGCCTGGTAGTCCCGAATGTGGACCGGGTCCTTGACGATGTTGTAGGAAAAGTCGTCGGTCTCCCCGTGAATCACGCCGCCCTTGACGCCGCCCCCGGCCATCCAGAGGCTGTAGCAGCGGGGATGGTGGTCTCGTCCGTAGTTGGTGGGCGTCAACTCACCCTGGGAGTAGATGGTGCGGCCGAATTCGCCCCCCCAGATGACCAGCGTATCCTCGAACATCCCCCGCTCCTTGAGGTCCTGAATCAACGCCCAGGAAGCCTTGTCGACGTCCCGGGCTTGAGCCGGCAGCACTTCGGGCGCGGAGGAGTGGACGTCCCAGCCACGGTGGTAGATCTGCACGAAGCGCACGCCCCGCTCCACCAGCCGGCGGGCCATCAGGGCGGCGTTCTGGAACTTGCCGGGCTGCCTGGCCTCCTCCCCCCAGCGCTTGAAGGTGCTTTTCGGCTCGCTGGATAGGTCGCTCATTTCCGGCACCGAGGACTGCATGCGGAAAGCCATCTCGTACTGCTCGATGCGGGCCAGGGTTTCCGGGTTCCCCACTTCCTGGTGCCGCATCCGGTTGAGCTCACCGAGTCCGTCCAGCATCTTGCGCCGCACCTGGCGGGAGACGCCGCCGGGGTCCTTCAGATAGAGCACCGGTTCGTCCCCTCCGCGCAGCCCCACGCCGGCGTACTTCGGGGAAAGGAATCCCGAGCTCCACAGCTTGGCCGAGATAGCTTGAACTCCTGCCTTGGGGTGGCTCTTCTCGGCGTTCATCACCACAAAGGTGGGCAGGTCCCGGTTCATGCTTCCCAAGCCGTAGGAGATCCAGGAGCCGATGCAGGGCCGTCCCGGAATCTGCCGGCCCGTCTGGATGAAGGTGATGGCCGGCTCGTGGTTGATGGCCTCGGTGTGCATGGAGCGGATGATGGCGATGTCGTCGACCATGCTGGCCGTATGGGGCAGCAGCTCGGAGATCCAGGCGCCACTGCCGCCGTGTTGCTTGAAATTAAAGACGGAGGGCGCAATGGGAAAGCGCGCCTGGCCCGAGGTCATGGTGGTCAAGCGCTGCCCCCGGCGCACCGACTCCGGGAGGTCCTTGTCGTACCATTCCCTCATTTTGGGTTTGTAGTCCAGCAGGTCCATCTGCGGCGGCGCCCCCATCATGTGCAGGTAGATGCAGCGCTTGGCCTTGGGGGCGAAGTGGGGCAGATGGGCTAGCCCGCCAAGCGAATTGGCTTTGGTGTCAGCAGCCAGGAGATCTTCGGCCAGGAGGCTGCCGAGGGCGATTCCGGCGATGCCCTTGGCTCCCCGCCGGAAGAAATGGCGCCGGGTTTCCGTCAGGATGGCTTCCTGGTGTGGATGCATCTCGAATCCCTCCCATTGGAAGACGGGGTCCGCGGGCAGGCAGGCTCCCGGGGCTCCGCTCGCCCTCGGGGCCTGTCAGGGCCGGGCAGAAACACCCCTACTTGTTCAGGACCTCGTCCAGATTCATCAACTGGCTGGCCAGCATGGCCCAGGCGGCCGACTCGGCGGCCGGCAGCGCCTCGTCGGGCGCCGACTCCCCGCTTGCCAACAGCTTCCCGGCCTCACCTGCATTCGAACCGTAATACTCGACAAACTCCCGGTAGGTCCGCCGGGCTACCTCTCGTTCCACCGGTCTCAGCTCGCGGGCCAGCAGCCGGGTGGTGATGAAGTCCAGCCGCCGGTCGAAGTCGGCGCCGGCGTCGCGCATGGCCCGCTGAGCCAGATAGCGGGCAGCTTCCATGAACTGGGTGTCGTTCATGGTGACCAGCGCCTGCAGCGGCGTATTGGTCCGTTCCCGGCGCACGGTGGCGTGCTCGCGGGTGGGAGCGTTGAAGATTTCCATGGAGGCCGGAGGCGCCGAGCGCTTCCAGAAGGTGTAGAGGCTGCGGCGGTAGAGCTTGGAGCCGCGGTCCGGCTGGTAGGTCCGGGTATTGCTGGTGGGCATGGCCACCCGCTCCCAGACCCCCTCCGGCTGGTAGGGCTTGACACTGGGCCCCCCGATCTTGCGAACCAGCAGCCCGCTGGCCGCCAGGGCGTAGTCTCGAATCATCTCCCCGTCCATGCGGAAGCTGGGCCCGCGGGACAGCAGCAGATTGCCGGGATCCTTCTCCAGCTTCCCGGGGGTGAGCATCGCCGCCTGGCGATAGGTGGCCGAGGTCACCAGGGTGCGAAAGAAGCGCTTGATGTCCCAGCCCGTCCGGCGAAACTCCACCGCCAGCCAGTCCAGCAGTTCCGGATGGGAGGGACGCTTCCCCTGGGAACCGAAGTCGTCGCTGGTTTCCACCAGCCCCGTGCCGAACACTTCCTGCCAGTAGCGGTTCACCACCACCCGGGCCGTCAGCGGATTGGAGGGGTCCACCAGCCAACGGGCCAGCCCCAGCCGGTTGCGGGGCCAGGAAGTCGACATGGGGTGCAGAGCCGAGGGCGTCCGGGCCTTCACCAGCTCGCGCGGCTGATCGTAGTTGCCGCGGTAGAGGATATGGGCCTCGGGTTGGCTGTCGGCTCTCTCCTGCATGACGTGGGTAATCCCGCCGCGCCGCCGCACCTCCCGCCACTCCCTTTCGATCTCCCGGGCGCGGGCCATAAGGCGGCGATAGTGGTCGTCCTCGACGGTCAGGTAGTGTAGGCGCAAGGCCGACCGCTCCTCGGGGGACAGCGCCTGGGGTTTCTTGTTCCGGGCGCTTTCCAGCCTGGACCAGAGTGAAACCAGCTTGGCTTCCCGGGACGAGATCGCACGATTGAAGATTCTGAGATCGGCGATGCCACCCCCTGAAAAGCTGCTCACCTCGGGAACGGCGAGGTCCCCGACCTTGGTCAGGCCCCGGCCCAGATACAGCGGCTGCCTGGTCCGGATACTGCCCTCGACCCGGGTGAAATACTCGCTGCCCTGGGACTCGATGGTCTCGCCGTTCCAGTAGAGCCCCAGACCGGCCCGCTCTCCGGAGCCGTCATAGGTCAATACAATGTGAGTCCACTCACCCGGAGGCAGCCGCCGGGTGTTGATGGGACGGATCTGCACCGAGGTGGCCGCTTTTTCGGGGGCCGGCCTTTCCCCCGTCAGGGTGAGGACGAGCTGCCGCGAGCGGCTGATCAAGGTCCAGCCGCGGGAGTGATCGTCGGGGTCGGACTGGCCCATCACGGCAAAGGTCCCCACCACCTTGGGCTGGTAGTACCACAAGGCGATGGAAAAGGGCGTGTCGGTGTCGAGCTCCAGGCTGGGCAGCCCCGCCCACGATTCCTCCCCGAACCGCAGCGAGCGCTGGTTCCTTGTGGGCCCCTCGCGCACCCTTGCTCCCTCACGGAGGACGACCTTCTCTCGTTTTCCCTCGATCTCGGCGGAGGCCTTGCGGCCCAGCCGGAGCCGCAGCAACTCCGCCGATGCTTCCAGCGGCGTCTGCAGCGAGCGGTGCCGGTCGGCCGCCAGCCATTCTGCGAATTCCTTATCGATGGAAGCGGCGCGGCTCTCGATCCCTTCCTCCACTTCAGCGGCTTCCCGGCGAAGCCGGTGCCAGCGGTCCACGTCCTGAGCCTCCGGAACCACCAGCACGGGCGGGGGATCGGAAATGTTGCCGTCCATCACGTACTGGGTGGTGTTCCTGAAGAAGGCCGTCAGGGCGTAGAAGTCCCGCTGGGTGATGGGATCGAACTTGTGGTCGTGGCAGGTGGCGCATCCCACGGTGAGACCGAGGAAGACCAGTCCGGTGGTATCGGCCCGGTCCTTGGCATAGATGGCCTCGTACTCTTCGGGAATGACCCCGCCCTCGTTGGTGGTGATGTTGCATCGATGAAAGCCGGTGGCCACCAGCCGGTCCAGGTCGGCTTCCGGCAGCAGGTCACCCGCGATCTGTTCGACCGTGAACTCGTCGAAGGGCTTGTTTCGGTTGAAGGCCCGGATCACCCAATCGCGGTAGGGCCACATCTCCCGATAGTTGTCGATGTGGATGCCGTGGGTGTCTCCGTAGCGGGCCGCGTCCAGCCAGTAGCGGGCTCGATGCTCGCCCCAGTGCTTCGACTCCATCAGACGGTCGACCAGGGTTTCGAAGGCGCTCTTGGAATCGTCGGCCAGGAAGGCGGCCAGGGTTCCCGGGTCGGGAGGCAGTCCCGTGAGATCCAGGGCCAGTCGGCGGGCCAGGGTGTTCTTGTCGGCTTCGGGAGCCGGCGCCAGGCCCTCGGCTTCCAGACGGGCCAGGATGAAGCGGTCCAGCGGGTTGCGCACCCAGGAGGAGTCTTTCACCGGAGGCGGTTCAGGACTGCCGATGGGCTTGAAGGACCAGTGCCGGTCCCAGGCGGCTCCCTGCCGGATCCACTGGCGGAGCGTGGCGATCTGTTGGTTGTTCAGGGGCCTCTTGGAGTGGGAGGGCGGCATCCGCAGGGCCGGCTGGGGATGGGAGATACGCTGGTAGAGCAGACTGGACTCGGGATCGCCCGGGACGATGAGGCTTCCGCCGGGCCGTTGCGAGAAGGCTCCTTCCCGGGTATCGAAGCGGAGATCCGCCATCCGGGTGGCTGCATCGGGACCGTGGCACTCGAAGCAGTGGTTGGAGAGGATGGGACGAACGTCCCGCTGGAAGTCGACGGTGGCTGCGCCCGACGGAGGCAGCTCGGCCGGGGAGCGGTCCACCCCCAGCAGCACCATCGCCGCCATGACCACAACGGCACCCGTTACGACCTTCACCGGCTTGCCTCCTAAAAAAGAAGTTGGTCCCGGTATTCTAGCCGATTCCCGGGGGAAATCTCCAGTGCTGCGGTCCGGCTGCGCCGCCAACGCGGCCCTCAATCATCACCAGGCAAATCCCCCCTTGGTAAATGTCTAGCGTTCTCTGGGGAAGCCGTGCGTCCCTGGACGACGCTACTAATTCGCCGCCTACGCGGCTGTGAAAGTGCGGGATTCGACGTCCATGGGCTTACGCCCACGGCTACCTGCTGGCGCAGCTTCGCTGCTCTATAAGGATTGCCTGTCGCCAGTGTTTCCTCGGCCTACCTACGCTAACCACGGCTTCGCCGTTCTCCCCTAAATCACAACTCTGCCGGGGGGAAAGGATTTTCAATTGCCCTGTTGATTCCCTGCCTCCCGGTGAGACGTCCGGGTCAGTGCACCTTCTCCGGGCTCATGATCTGCTCCAGGACGTCCATGCCCACCTGCCGGCTCCAGGCCTTGGTCAAGCGGTCGAACAGCGGACCCGGTTTCCCGTCGGCGATGGTCAGCCCGTTCACCTTGGTGACCGGGGCGATGCCATAGGGAGTGGTGGCCAGGAAGGCCTCGTCGGCGTTCACCACGTCGTGAACCTGAAGATTCTTCTCGATGAAGGGAATCTGCAGTTCCCGGCACAGCTCACTCGCGTTGAGCAGGCTGATGCCGCCCAGGATGTTGCGGCTGGTGGGCGACAGCAGCCTACCGTTCTTGGCGATCAGGAAGTTGGCGCCGCTGGCCTCGCTGATGTTGCCGTCCAGGTCGAGCAGCACGGTGATGGCCTTGGGGTCGACCAGGCGAGCCTCCTGCTCCGCCAGCCACCAGTGCAGCCGGCTGCGGTTCTTGACCTTGGGATCGAGGCATTCGGGGGGCACGTGCCGAATGGAGGGAATGACCACGTGGGCGCCCTCCCGAAACAGCGGTTGCCAGGTGGCGAACTGCATGGGATAGGTGTGGATGCAGAAGGTCGGCGCCTGGTGCACCGCCCCCTCGGGCAGCCCGCCGTAGACGGCATTCTCCCCGGGGGTGATGAAGTAGACGACGGCCAGGTCGTCCGACTGGCCGATTCCCTGCAGGTTGTGCTCCAGCAGCTCCAGGGTGACCTCGCGGGTCTCCTCATGAGTCAGCAGCGGCTGGATGCGGGCGTACTTGCAGGATGCATAGAAGCGGGTCAAATGGTCGTCCAGGCGGAAGGGTTTGTGACCATAGGTCCGGACCAGGTCGGTCACGGTGGCCCCCAGGATGATGCCCCAGTCGTAGTAGGCAATCCTGGCTTGAGAGGCCGGAACGATGGCGTCTCGAAAGTAGACGACGGGTTCGAAAGCCGGCATGGCGTCCTCACTTTCTCACACAGTGGCGTTGGTTGGTTGTTCAGTAACTGAGAAAGCCGCCGTCCACGATCAACGTGGTTCCGTGTACGAAGCTGGCGTCGTCGGAGGCCAGAAAGGCGGCGGCTCCCCCGATCTCCTCCGGCAGCCCGCGCCGAGCCAGCGGGGTTTTTCGAACATAGGTGCGGTCCACCCCCAGATCATCCAATTCCTGGCCGAGTTGCTGGTTCTTCTCGACCACGATGTCGCCCGGCGCGATGCCCACCACCCGGATGCCGTGGGAGGACAGGTCCAGGGCCATGGCCTTGGTCAGCCCCTCCATCCCGCCCTTGCTGGCGCAGTAGGCGGCCGCCCAGCTCTGGGCCGCATAGGCCCCGACCGAGGAGATGTTGATGATGACGCCCTGGCCGCGGGAGGCCATGTGGCGGGCGGCGAGCTGGGAGCAGAGAAAGGTCCCCTTCAGGTTCACATCCAGGATGTTGTCCCAGGCCTCCTCCGAACACTCCAGAAAAGGCGTGAGCGCGGGCAATCCGGTCACGGCGGCATTGTTGACCAGGATATCGATCTGCCCGTAGTGGCGGAGCGTCTCCTCGAACAGCCGCTCCACCTGAGGCCGGGAAGAGACGTCACAGGCCAGGGCCCGGCCACCCAGTTCTCCCGCCGTTCGTTCGGCCACCTCCAGGCGGCGTTGAGCCAGCATCAAGCGGGCTCCCTCGCGGGCGAAGCACTTGGCGATTCCCTTGCCGATTCCGGTGCCACCCCCGGTGATGACGGCCACCTTGTCCTTGAGTTTCATGGTGTCCTCTCCCGCAGCCTTTGTTCAGGCCAAGGTGGCGGCGGTTGCGCCTCCAAGGGCGGCTTCCCGCTCCTCAGGCTTCGGAAGCCAGGGCCGCGATGTTCTCGCCCGGGTAGATGCGGGGCGTGGCCCGCATCAGCATCAGCACACACTCGGCGGGTGCCGTGATCTCCTCGACCACCCTTCCATCCAGGCTGCGGATAATACCCAGCAGGTCTCCCCGGCGCACTCGCGCACCGATTTCCAGGGCGCCGAAAAACAATCCACCCTCCCGGCACTTGATGGCCACGTCCATGTCTCCGGATCCCCCCAGCAGCCAGGGCCGATAGCCCGCGGGTAGGCCCGCGCCCTCCAATACCGTCATGTCGAGAAACTTCAACAGGTTGGCCAGCCCCTGGGTGTAGCAGTCCACGTCCTCGGGCCGCACGCGGCCGGCCCCATAGGCCTCGGTATAGAGAGAGGGGATGCCCAGCTCCAGGGTAGCCGAGAGGGTCCTCCCCGGAGACGTGTTGGGATGGGCCCAGACCACCGGGGCTCCAAAGGCGAGGGCTGCTTCCCGGGCGACGGCGGCCTGCTTTCCCAGCATGGAGTAACCGCAAAGCGTCAACATGTGATAGTTGCGCCCCGAACTGTGCAGGTCGATGTAGAAGCTGGCATGGCGCAACACCCGCTGCAGCACGGCCTGGGCCAGCCGCTGGCTGAAGCTGCCGTCGGCGCTGCCCGGAAACACCCGCGCCATATTGAGGGAGTCGACGGGATTGCAGCGGATGCCGAGCCAGAAAGCCGTCAGGGTGACAATGGGCACGGCCACAAAAGTCCCGGTCAGTCTGGCGGGATCGAGGGCCTCATAGGTCCGGTAGATGGCTTCCATCCCCTCGTATTCGTCGCCATGAACCCCGGCCGTCACCACCAATGTGGGTCCGTCCTGGCGGCCCCTGGCCGTCAGGACCGGCATCGACAGCCTCCGGCCATCGAACTGCAGGGCCATCTCGGCGGCGATGCGTTCTTCCGGGCAAAACCCGCTGGAGGCCAGAAAGCTCTGCCGGGCCAGGTCTCCCAGCCCCTCGGGCAGGTCCACCGAAAAGGAACGGATTTCCTTGGATTCCCTGGCGATGGCTTCGATGTCGAACTCGGGTGGTCGGCTCATTGCCTTGATCTTTCCCTTTGTGGTTTCGTGGATATCTTTTATCCCTTGGTGGATATCTCTTTCCCTGCTTGCCGGTCCGAGGCACTGCCTCGCTAGATTTCCTCCAGGGTTACCGGTACGCCCTGTCTCCAGGACTGAACAATGGCCTCGACAATACGCATGGACTGAATGGCCTCGCTGGCCGGGCTTTCGGGTGGACGGCGGCCCGCCACCGCTTCCAGGAAGGCCTGGTGCTCGTCGGCCATCAAGGGGTCCCGCTCCAGCTCGAAGGTGCGGACGGTTTCCGACTCGGTTTCGCGATTGCCCAGTCGCAGCGAGTTGGAGCGCATGTCGAAAAGAGCCCAGCCCCGATCCCCGATCACTTCGCAGGCGCCGCGGTCGGGATGCTGCACGTAGTTCATGTGAATGGTGGCGATCAGCGGTTCCTCGTACTCCAGGGTGACGGCCATCAGGTTGGGATTGGATTGCAGCGGCAGTTCCCCGCCCCGGCAACCGGCGGCATAGACCCTGACCGGCATCTTCCCCAGCCACCAGTAATAGAGGTCGGGCTGGTGGGCATAGTCCATGGCGATGGCCCCCTCCACCTCGGCCTGGTGCCGGGAGATGGAGTTCATCAGGGTGAGATAGGTCCCCACGTGGAAGTGCAGCGAGAGGATGCGCCCGAAGGTTCCTTCCCGGATGAGCTCCTTCAGGTGTTGCATCACCGGATGGAAGTGGTAGGTGAACCCCACGCTGAAGACCCGGCGACCGGCCTCGGCCGCCTCGAGCATTCGCTTGGCTTGAGCCAGGCTGTCGCTCATGGGCTTTTCGCAGAGCACGTGGCAACCGGCCTGGAGCGAGCGAATCGCCATTTCGGCATGCAATCGGTGGGGAGTGGCGATCACCACCATTTCCGGACGGGTGGACAGCAGGCTCTCGAAGGACCTATGGGTGGGAACCTCGCCCACTTCCCGCAAGGCCCGCTGCAGGTGGTCGGGATGAGATTCGCACAGCTCCACCGCCAGCTCCGGCCGGGCCGACAACACGCGGGCGTGCCGGCGTCCGATGGATCCGCAGCCGATCACTGCAATGCGCCTTTGGGCCATTCTCCGCCTGCCTTTCAGATCAGATCTCGTCGACGTTGATGAGAGGCATGGAGGCGCCCTCCAGCATGGCGTCGATGGATTCCAGGTGCTTGAACCCGCCCCCGGTGACCAGGCACACCACCTTCTCGTCCGCCTTCACCAGCCCCTGGCGCATCGCCAGCTCCAGGCCGGACAGGGCGGTCGCTCCGGCAGGCTCGGTATAGATGCCTTCCTCCCGGATGAGGCGGCGCTGCCAGGAGTAGACGGCCTCATCGGACATCATCTGACCCGACCCCTGGCTGGCCAGCACCGCGTCCAGGGCCACCTGGGCGTCCAGCACGGCGGCCACCTGCAACCCGGAAATCTCACTGGTGCAGGTGACGGCCTGGGCGTGGGTCTCGTTCCTGCTCAGCGGCCCCACCACGGTAGCGCACCCCTGGGGCTGGGAGGCGTGCATCCTGGGAACCCGGTCGATGCGCCCCTCCTGAAACCACTCCCGGTACCCCTGATAACACTGGTAGAACAGGCCGCCCCCTCCGATGGGCCCGAAGACGTGATCGGGGGCGCCGCCGAGCTGCTCGCAGATTTCAAAGGAGATGGTCTTCACCCCAGCCATCTGCCGCGGACTGATGCAGGTGGCCGAGATCAGCAACACGGCCTCGCTGGTCCGGGCTCGGGCCTTGAGCCGTTCCACCACCGAGTTGGTCCCGGCCTCGGTGACCCCGAACTTCCTAACCCGGATCACCCGGGCGCCGTAGGCCTCGGCCTGCACCAGCTTCGCGCGCGAAGCCGTCTCCAGAACATACAGGTCCAGCTCAAAGCCGAAGCGGGCCGCATAGGCGGCCAGGGCCGAGCCGGTATTGCCGGAGGAAGTGGCCAGCATCCGGTCGCGGTCCTCCTCGATCATCAATGAGGCGGCCATGCTGGCGAAACGGTCCTTGTAGGATCCCGAAGGATTCTGGAACTCCAGCTTGAAGTAGAGGTGGTCCAACCCCAGGGAGGGGCCGATCTGACGGCTGCGAACCAGGGCGGTGTCGCCCTCTCCCAGGGAAGCGATGTTGCTTCTGTCCTTCAGGGGCAGGTTGTCGAAATATTTCCACATAGGGCTGGACTACGCGGGAGGGAGGGACCAGTCCCGGAGTCCCCGCCATCATAGAATTGCCGCCTGCCGCCATCAACTAAAAAAGACTGGAGCGGACGCTGCGCCACCGACCAAGGGCTCGGGAAACGGAGATATCCACGAAAGGAGTGATTAACTTTTTGGGAGGCCGTGTGTTCGGAGACGCAGCTCTTAAGCCGCCGCATGCGCGGCTAGGTTGGCGCAGAACTCATACGACCCCGGGCTTCCACCCGGGGCTACACGAGACCGCAGCTACGCTGCTCTATAAGGATGGCTTGCAGGAGACGTTTCCTCGGATGACCCACGCCAACCGCCGCATTCGCGGCTCTCCCCTAACGCACGACGCTGCGGTGTATAGGATTTTTCAATTGATTATCTCCGTGTGGCTGCTCCCCAATTTCGCGAAACGGCGTTCAAGAAACTCGAGTATCACTCCCCCCTTGAGAAGGAGTCGCAGAAGTCGAGCCGAATGGCGAAGGCTGATGCGGAGGGGGGCGGACGCGGCGCCGCGGGGGGGGGGGCGACCATGTGGCCCTCCTTGCTCCCCCAAAGCCTTTGGCATACTATTTCCGCAGGCGCCGGGAGAGCTCATGAACGCGGACAGCTCCACATGGGACCGGATCGAAGTCAACGGTGTCCGACTGGCCTACTCTCTGTGGGGCCGGGGAGCCGGCGTTGTTTTCCTGCACGGCTGGATGTGCAACCGCTCCTTCTGGCAACGCCAGTGCCGGGAGCTGGCGGGCCGGAACTTCCGCTGCCTGGCCATCGACTTCCGCGGGCACGGCAACTCGGAAGCGCCCGCCGGGGGCTATACCATTGAGCAACTGGCCGACGATGTGAGCGCCGTGATAGCGGCCCTGGAGTTCGGGCCGGCCGTCATCGTGGGTCATTCCATGGGCGGCATGGTGGCCCAGCACTTCTGCCTGGGACGGCCGGAGCAGACTGCCGCACTGGTTCTGGTGGCCACCATCGCCTCGGATGCGGAAGACCGGCTGATCTCGAAGAGAATCGCCTCCGATGCCACCCGGATGGGCTTCCAACGTGCTTTCGACCGCCACTTCGACGCCTGGTTCGCTCCCGGCGTACCGGAGTCGGTCCGCGGCTGGGTCAAGATGCGGATGCGGTCCACCCCCGATGAGCTGGGGCTGGAACTGGTCGGCGCCTACAGCCGCTTCGACCTCACCGGCCGGTTGGGAGAGATTCGGCATCCCACCCTGGTGATCGGCACCCGATCGGACGACTCGGCCCCTCCCGGCCAGAGCCGCCGCCTGGCCGAACTGATCCCCGGCGCCCGACTGGCCCTGGTCGAGGACTGCGGACACTTCCCCATGCTGGAGAAACCGGAACTGCTGAGCCAAGCGCTGCTGCCCTTCCTGGAAGCGCAGGCCGGTTCCGGAGAGGATTGACCATGCCGAACGGTCCCTGGCGTGAGGAGCACGACTTCCTGGGCCCGGTCCAGGTCCCGCGGGAAGCCCTCTATGGAGCCCAGACCCAACGCGCCCTGGACAACTTTCCCCTGTCGGGGGAGCGCTCCATCGGCGACTATCCGGCTCTGGTGGAGGCGCTGCTGCACATCAAGTGGGCGGCTGCCGAGGCCAACCGGACGGCCGGGTTCCTGGACGCCGAGGTCGCCGCGGCCATCGCTCGAGCGGTTCGGGAACTGATCGACGAAGGGGCCTGTCGCCATTTCCCCATCCATCGCTTCCACGGAGGAGGCGGCACTTCGGCCAACATGAACGCCAACGAGGTGCTGGCCAACCGGGCCGAAGAACTCCTGGGGGGGTGCCGGGGCCAATACCGGCGGGTCCATCCCAACGACCACGTCAACCTCCATCAGTCCACCAACGACGTCTACCCCACCGCTTGCCGCATGGCCGTGATGACTTGCTGGCCCTCGCTGGCCGAAGCCCTGAAAGGGCTGGGGCAGGTCTTGCGAGACTTGGCTTCACGGTTCGAGGACGAGCCCCGGGTGGCCAGGACCTGCCTTCAGGATGCGGTGGCCGTCACTTTCGGGGACCTGTTCGGAGGCTATGAAGCCACCCTTGCCCGAGCCGCCGGCCGGATCGCCCGCGACGTGGACGAGCTGCACGCCATTAACCTCGGCGGCACCATCGTGGGGCGCCCGCAGGATGCTCCCGAGGTTTACCGGGATCGGATCCTTCCCAGCCTGCGGGAAATCAGCGGCGACCCAGCCTACCGCTTGGCTCCCAACCTCTTCGACGCCGCCCAGAACCCGGACGGGATGGTGGCCGTCTCCTCCGGCCTGGAGCTGCTGGCCCGGGTCCTCATCAAGGTCGCCAAGGACCTGCGGCTGCTCAGTTCCGGCCCCGAGGCCGGCCTGGGAGAGATCCGGCTCCCCGCCGTTCAACCCGGCTCCTCCATCATGCCGGGCAAGGTGAATCCGGTGATTCCGGAGTTCGTCGTTCAGTGCTGCTTTCGGGTCATCGGAAACCATGCGGCTTGCGCCGGCGTCCTGGACCACGGCGAACTGGACCTGAACATCTGGGAGAGCATCCTGCTCTTCAATGTGCTGGATTCGATGGGCTTGCTGGCAAACGCCGCCCACACCCTGGCCGAGCGCTGCCTGGAGGGATTGACGGTGGTGCCGGAACGCAACCGGCGCAACACCGCCACCATCATTCCCCTGCTGACCGGTCTGGCGAAGGAGCGAGGCTACTCGGCGGTCAGCCGAGTGTGCCGGGAGGCCGGGGGAGACCCGCGGAAAATCCGAGAGTTGTTGAAGAAAGAAGGCTGGATATAGCCCGGAGGGCGGCGGGCCGAGATTCGCGGCCCCCCGCTCTTGCCGCCAGGCGGCTCAATCAGGAGAAAGCCCAATGAAATCCCAAGACACATCCCCCGCCGAAGCCACCCGAGCACCGCAGGAAGAAACAAATCCAACGGAAATCGTGACCGTGCGCCCCACCCGGGAGGTGATGTCCAAGCAGCGCCTTCCCTATTTCTTTGGAGTGTCGGAGGAAACTTCCGGAGCGCGGGGAATCTCCATGAGCCTGGTGGTCATCCCCCCCGGCGGAGCGGCCGAACCCCACTACCATCGAGGCTTCGAAACCGCCATCTACATGCTGGAAGGAAGTGTCGAGACCCGCTACGGAAAGGGGCTTCACCGAAAAGTCACCCACCGCCCGGGAGATTTTCTCTTCATTCCGCCCGGGGTGCCTCACCAACCGGTCAACCTCAGCGACCGGGAGCCGGCCAAGGCTATCGTGGCCCGCAACCATCCCAGCGCCAACGAGGAGGTGGTCTACTACGATCCGGATTCGGAGGATGTGGGCTGAGGGGTCAGCGCCCTCGTACTCTTCCGTAATGGTGCATCACGAGACCCGCCCGAAGCCCTTGTACGACGCCGCCAACAGGCCGCTGATATTCACGCACGGGGCGCCGAGTATGCCCCCCTCCGGATCGACTGCGGGCTGGCGCACCTTCGGGACGCCGAGTTTGCCCCCCTCCGGATCGACTGCGGGCTTCGCCCTTGTCTCTCCGACTCCCCCTCAAGGGGGGAGTGATACTTGAGGCTTGCATGGGGCGCCTTGCCCGATTCCTGGGCGGGATGTAAACCATGTTCCCGGTCTAAAGTGTAAACGCCGTTCCCGGTTTGTACCCCGGAATCACTCCCCCCTTGAGGGGGAGTCGCAGCCGAGCCGAATGGCGAAGGCTGATGCGGTGGGGGGTTCGCACAAGGCGAGCCAAAGGCGAGATCTTGTGCGCCGTAGCGGTAACCGCCGGCGTGCGTCGGTTGCGGTGGGGGAGTCGCAGAAGCCGAGCCGCCAGGCGAAGGCTGATGCCGTGGGGGGGCGGACCGCACCTGAGACCCATATTTTTTATGAACATGGATAGACAGGATGCACAGGATTATCAGCACGAGAGGTTGCTGCACCACAAGCCTGCTCGGGCGGCGATCCGCTACGGGTTGCGGATGCCCAGGATTACAGGACGCCGGACTCCCAAAACCAAATCCTGTATATCCTGTTAATCCATGTGAATTATTCTTGTAAATCGCGAGTCGGGAATTGCACGCCCGAACCGCCAAGCGAAGGCAGATGGCGTAGGGGTGCCCCCCGGGGTCTCAGTGGCTTCGGAAGACCTGCAGGACGCCCTCGATCTCTCCAAGAATGGCCGGGTCGTCGATGGTGGATGGAATGGTGTAGTCGCGCCCGTCGGCCAGGTCCCGAAGGGTCCGGCGCAGGACCTTGCCGGAGCGGGTCTTGGGCAGGCGCTGGACCAGCAGGGCCTTCTTGAAGCTGGCCACGGCTCCGATGTCCGATCGGACCTCCCGAATGATCTCGACCTCGATGGCCTCCCACTGGCGCTCCACCCCGGCCTTCAACACCACGAACCCCAGCGGAATCTGCCCCTTGAGCGTGTCCCGGGCCCCGACCACGGCACACTCGGCCACGTCGGGATGGCCGGAGACCACCTCCTCCATTCTGCCGGTGGAGAAACGATGGCCGGCCACGTTGATGACGTCATCCACCCTCCCCATGACGAAGAGGCACCCTTCCTCGTCCTTGAAGCCGCCGTCGGCGGTGAAGTAGTAACCGGGGAAACGGCTGAGATAGGACTCCAGAAAACGCCGGTCGTCGTTCCACAGGGTTGGCAGGCAGCCCGGAGGCAGCGGGAGCTTGACGGCGATCAGGCCCTCCTCGCCGGGTCCCACCACTCGACCGTCGCCGTCAAGCACCTGGATGTCATAGCCGGGAACGGGCTTGCCGGCAGACCCGGCCTTGAGCGGATGGGGGGAGAGCCCCATGCAGTTGGCCGCCATCGGCCACCCGCTCTCCGTCTGCCACCAGTGGTCGATGACCGGTATCCCCAGAAGGCGGCCGGCCCAGTGAAAGGTGTCCGGGTCCAGCCGTTCGCCGGCCAGGAAGAGATAGCGCAGGCAGGAGACATCATGGTCCTTGAGGTGCTCCCCCTCCGGATCTTCCTTCTTGATGGCCCGGAACGCGGTCGGGGCCGTGAACAGGACCTTCACCCCGTGCTGGGACACCACCCGCCAGAAGGCTCCCGCATCCGGCGTCCCCACCGGCTTGCCCTCGTAGAGCACACTGGTGCAGCCGTGCATCAGGGGGCCGTACACCGTATAGGAATGGCCCACCGCCCAACCGATGTCGGAGGCCGCCCAGAAGACGTCTCCCGGCTGCACGTCGTAGATGTTGTTCAGGCTCCACCGCAAGACCACCGCGTGGCCGCCGTTGTCTCGCACCACGCCCTTGGGTTTCCCGGTGGTCCCTGAGGTGTAGAGGATGTAGAGGGGGTCGGTGGCCTCCAGGGGCAGGCAGTCCACCGGATCGGCCGCCGCCGCCATTTCCTCCCAGTCCAGGTCTCGTCCCGGTTGGAGAGAGGCCCGCGCCTGCGGCCTCTGGTAGACCACGCAGACCGCCGGCTTGTGCTCGGCAAGGTCGATAGCCGCATCCAGCAGGGGCTTGTAGGGAATCACCTGCTGCACCTCGATCCCGCAGGAAGCGGTCACGATGGCCTTGGGGCGGGCATCGTCGATTCGAATGGCCAGTTCCTGGGAGGCGAAGCCGCCGAAGACCACCGAGTGAACCACGCCGATGCGGGCGCAGGCCAGCATGGCGACCACTGCCTCGGGGATCATGGGCATGTAGATGATCAGCCGATCTCCTTTTTCCAGGCCGGCGGCACGCAGCGCTCCGGCGAAACGCGAGACATCCTGCTGCAGTTCCCGATAGGAAATCCGACGGACGACGCCGGTGACCGGGCTGTCGTAAATCAGGGCGGCCTGCTCCGCCCGTCCGTTCTCCACCTGTCGGTCCACTGCGTTGTAACAGGTGTTGAGCCTGCCGCCTTTGAACCAGTGGATGAACTGCCCCCCGGAGACATCCAGCACACGCTCCCACTTGCGTTCCCAATGCACGGCCTCGGCCGCCTCGGCCCAGAAGGCCTCGGGCTCCTCCAGGGAACGGCGATAGTCGGTTTCGTAGGATGTTTTCATGGTCTGGTGTCCTATCTCAGAAATAAGTCCAGCCCCCCACGACGGGGCAGATCATCCGTGGATGAAACCGGGGATCTGGATGGCGTATCGGGAGCAGGGAAAAGTTCCGGTTCCCCTCGGCGTCTTTCTTCGTGGGTCTTCGCGGTCCTTCGTGTCCCTTCGTGGATAGCTCTTTTTTCCCCGTCGCATGCAGCTCGAAACCGGGTTGTTTCAGGCAACCTCAAATCCAGATCTCGACCAGGGTCTTGCCCAACCAGGCGCCTAGATAGGCCAGAGCCAGCATGTAGCCGAATTGCAAAATGGCCAGCCGCCAGCCGCCGGTCTCCCTCCGGACTACGGCCACCGTGGACATGCACTGGAGGGCGAAAGCGAAAAAGATCAGCAGGGCGACGGCTGCCCCCGGGGTCAGATCCTGCTTCAGGGCCTGCTGCAAACCAGGGGAGCCTTCGTCTCCTCCCTCCTCTGCCGCCTCGATTCCGTAAATGGTCCCCAGGGTGCCCACGATCACCTCTCGCGCCGCCAGGGAGGTGATCAACCCGATCCCGATTTTCCAGTTGAATCCCAGGGGCTCGATGACCGGCTCGACCGCCTGCCCGATCCTGCCGGCCAGGCTCTGGGAAATTTCCGGCGCCTCGCCGTCGGTGCGAGGCACACTGGCCAGAAACCAGAGCACCACCGTCACCAACAGGATCACGGTGCCGGCGCGCTTGAGAAAGATGAGCGAACGGTCGGCCAGCCGCAAGCCGATGGACTGCAGTGTCGGCCAGCGGTAGGGAGGAAGCTCCAGGGTGAAC
Organism: Candidatus Versatilivorator sp.; assembly: GCA_965207735.1. Taxonomy (GTDB): domain Bacteria; phylum Acidobacteriota; class Terriglobia; order Versatilivoradales; family Versatilivoraceae; genus Versatilivorator. Next base: position 1,963,846 of record OZ242296.1, read on the forward strand.
GGCAGGGGACTCTGCCGTTTCAGGAGGGTGGACTTCAGCAGCCGGGCGGTCGCCACGGCGGCCCCGAAACCCAGCAGGTAAAGCCCGATCATGGCCGCGGCCCGGGTGCCCAGCAACGGCCCCAGCAGAGGCTTTTCCGGCAGGAAGGCGGCGATGACCAGAGCATAGACCGGCAGCCTGGCCGAACAGGTCATGAAAGGGGCGATCAGTATGGTGGCCAAACGTTCCCGCCGGCTCTCGATGGTACGAGTGGCCATGATGGCCGGAATGGCGCAGGCGTAAGCCGACAACAAAGGGATGAAGGCCTTGCCCTCCAGGCCGACCCGAGCCATGGTGCGGTCGGCGATCACGGCCGCCCGAGCCAGGTAACCCGAATCCTCCATCACTCCAATCAAAAGAAACAGGAAGAGGATCTGGGGGAGGAACACCAGGACGGAGCCGACCCCGGCCCAAACCCCTTCCAGGAGCAGGTCGCGGAACCAGGAATCGGGCAGCAGGGTTCCTATCCACAGGCCCGACGAGGCTATGACGGCTTCGGTGCCGTCCATCAGGGGCTGGGCCAGCGTGAAAATACTTTGAAAAACAGCCATCACCACCAGGAGAAAAATCAGCGGCCCTCCCAGGGGATGCAGCAACACCGAGTCCAGGCGGCGGGTCCAAACGGCGGCGGCGGGCGCCTGGTAGCCCGACTGGCCGGTGGCATGGACCGCCCAGCGGCGGCGGCTCACGATATCCTGAAGCACCGGGAGCTCCAGACGCTGAGGGGCCGCGGAGCGACCGGAAAGGAACGCACGGATGCCTTCCAAACCCTCACCCCTGGCGGCGCTGGCCTGGACCACCGGAACCCCCAACCGCTCAGACAGGCGTTGGCCGTCCACCATTCCGCCCCGGCTGCTCAGGTCATCGGACATGTTCAGGACAACCAGGGTTGGGATTCCCAAAGCCAGGATGGGGGCGGCCAGGCTCAGGTTGCGGTTCAGATTGGTGGAGTCCACCACCACCAGGACGGCGTCCGGAGAAGGCAGGCCCGGCATCTCGCCCAGCAGCACCCCTCGGGCCACCCGCTCGTCCTCCGATCGGGCCGTGAGGCTGTAAATGCCTGGCAGGTCCACCAGGGTGATCTCCCGGCCGCCCTCCACTCTGACCCTGCCCAGGCGCTTTTCTACCGTGACCCCAGGATAGTTGGCCACCTTTTGCCGCAGCCCGGTGAGCCGGTTGAAGAGCGTGGATTTTCCGCAATTGGGAGCTCCAACCACGGCGACCATGGAGAAGGCGCCAGAGGTCTTTGGCTCAGCGGGCTCGGCTTTGGCGGCCGATGCTGCCTGAAAATCAGACATTGTCCCCCGTTTCCCCTGCCTGCGCGGAAGCGCTCAATATCAAGCGCTGGGCAGTAGCGCGTCTGAGAGCGACCTCCGAGCCGTCCACCCGGAAGATCATGGGGTCCCCGCCGGGAGCCGGCCGCCCGGCGCTCACGCGAACGCCGGGCAGAAAACCCAGTTCCATCAGTCGCTGCGCCACTTCCGCGGAGGTCTCCAGGCGATCCAGGATCCCTTCCTCTCCTCGCCTCAATTCCGACAGTGTCCTGGCTGACATTCTTTCCCCAACCTCAGCTGCACCCAAGGTGGTTGACCCTTATTTCCCGCAAGACAGGGCCATTCTACACCGATTGGGCAAACAGACCCTTCTATCACTCCCCCCTTGAGGGGAAGTCGGCGAGACAAGGGCGAAGCCCGCAGTCGAGCCGGTGGGGGGCCAACGCGGCGTCCCGTTGGTGGGGTGCAGCTACCCCCTGGGGGGCGGTCCCAGCCCCATGGCGCGGCGCCAGGCCGATATCTGTCCCAGGTGGTTCATTTCGTGGGAGGTCATCATCATCGTCACCATGTCACCCATGGTGGGGAAGAATTTGCGCCTTCGTTCGTCGGGGAGAGGGGTGGCGAACCAGGCCGGGTCGGCTTTGAGCACGGCGGCGGTAACGCGCTCATGCTGAGCCGTCAGGAAGGCAAGCAGGTCCTCCTTGGAGGGGTAGAGGGAAGGGTCTCCCGAGGGAACCCCGCCGGTGGCGAAGATCTGCGCCCATCCCTGCGGGGCCTGTGACTCGAGACCGAGCAGCCCGGCCAGGCGGTCGGCTGTCATGGCCAGGTGGCCGAGCGACCAGGCGGGATGATTGACCACGCCGGCGGGCTGTCCAACCATCTGCTGCGGGGTCAGATCCCCAACCAGCCTGGAAGCGACATTTAGATTGAATCTATAGAGGTAGGTCACATGCTGAATCATCGAGCTCTCCTGCAGCTTTGGAATATGGAACGGATGGGCTCTCCGACCGACTCATCGGTACAATCGGAGGCGGCGGGGGCTCAACCCGGGGCAGGCCTTGAGGCCGGTCGCTTGCGTGATGAGGATAAAGGTCGGCACCACGCTATAATGCCGTCTCGAAATCGTACCATTAGTCGTCCCGATAATCGCCTCAATCATAGCCGCGAACGTTCACAGCCCGCTATTGGCAACCCACGTCGACAGTAGCTGCAATGGTCGAACAAAGAAGAACGAAATCTAACATCAATCCAGGTTCTGACGAGACGACTTGGTTTTGTGTTCGGCGAAATGGCGTCGCCAAGCACCGCGGATGGATCAATGAGGTTCCGCTTGATGATCTGCCACGGCATGTAGGCGCGCGGCGCGGGGATGTCGTCGAGGTCTGCGTCGGCCACGAATTCCGTCCCGTTGAACCGGGTCGGTTTTCCAAGGTGTTTTGCGAGCGGACCCGCGGCCTTGTGGGAATGGAGATCGCATTTGACGGCGAGGTTTACCGCGCCGCACCAACATGGATGCTCGCGACCAACCGGAGGTTCCAGCGTGTGCTGGATCGGTTTCTAAAAAAGCACGACGCAACCGCTGCCGAGTTCACCGCCTACGGCAGCCTGCAGGCTTTTTCGGCGCGGCAGTTTCTGCTATCCCACGGCGACGAAGGTAGCGTGACCGAACTGTTTCGCGGTGCGCCGCTGGTTTCGCCGGCACCATCCGCGGGTGAAGATCGCGCTGCCGATCTGGCTCGAGGCATAGAGCAGTGGATGCGCGTTAATCTCTCGCCTGACGGCGCGCTGCCCTACAAATACTGGCCGAGCCGGGGGGTGGATTCGCCGGCGGACAACGCCATTCGTCGCTTCTTGGCTTCATTGTCTCTCGCCCGACTGGGGGAACTCCGTCACGACGCCGCGATCCGCGAGGCGGCTCGCCGCAACCTACGCTTCAATTTAAGGCGCTATTTCCGCAATATCGGTGAAGGCCGGGGGGCCATTGTCGAACCCACCGGGGCCAAGCTGGGCGCCGCCGCCATCGCCGCATTGGCCATCCTGGAGAGCCCGGCGTCGAGTGAGTTTCTCCCCGAATTGCACATGTTGACGGCCGGCGTCAATTCGCTCGCAGACAAGGACCGAGGGTTCCGAACGTTTTACTTTCCACCTGAGCGCGACGGTGACAACTGGAATTTCTATTCCGGTGAAGCGCTCTTGTTCTGGGCCGAGGCCACCCGGCGAGGAACGAGATCGGCACCGACGTTGGAACGTTGCGCGGCAACCTTCGCCTGTTGCCGCAATCGGCACTACCGAGCCAGAAACCCCGCTTTCATTCCGTGGCACACGCAAGCATGTGCGTCCTTATATAAACAGACGGGACGGAGCGAGTTTGCCGACTTTGCACTCGAAGCCAACGACTGGCTTCTGTCCATGCAGCAGTGGGACCGTTGGCCGGGGCTGCCACCGGATCTTTGGGGCCGCTTCTACGATCCATTGCGACCCGAGTTCGGCCCACCGCACGCGGCTTCTACCGGGGCGTATCTTGAGGGACTCGCAGATGCCATGACGTTGGCCCGCGAGATCGGCGATCAAGCCCGCACGGCCGTCTACGAACGCGCGATTGCGCGTGGATTGCGGTCCCTGCGGCAACTGCAGTTCCGCGGTCCGCACGACGCCTTCTACCTTTCGAGACGGGAGCGCGTGATCGGGGCACTCCGGACCGAGGCCTACGACAACGCGGTTCGTATCGACTCGGCTTCACACGCGCTGGCCGCGGCCGTCAAGGTACTGGAGCAAGGACTTCAGTCAACGGGCGGAAGCACGTAGTATCCGCGACCGGGCGGGGGCAAAACGTCGAAAATCAGATGCACACGGGGTTCATCGGAGGTATTGCGGGCCTCGTGCCCGGCTTTGTTGTTGAACACCCACAACTCACCCTCCCGCATCACTACGGATTCACCCCCCGCGGTCAGTGGGCTGCCTTCCGGACTCTTTATTGTGAGGTGGAATCGATCGCGGATGCGGTAGTAAGCCCCGGCGTCAACGTGCGGGCGAACCCACCCATGTGGCTGCAGCGCAACCAGAGTGGCCCGCCCGAGCTCGCCGCCATGAAGGTCGGCGATCCATTGACAGAACGCCAACGCGCATGGAAACCTGGTAGAGATTCGCGTGACCCGACTCGCGTGAACATCGTTGGCGTTGCGCACCCCGGGTGGTAGGGGTTTCTTGGCGACGCGCAGGAAGATGTTCTGGGTGTCGCGCTGGCACCGGACCTTGCGTTGGCGACTCGTGTCGACCAGCCACATCTCCGGTCTCCCGGCAAGCTCCGAGCAAATTGGCGCGACATCAATGCCCTCCGCGATTTTTCTAAAAGGCGAACCATTCGAGAGGGTTGTCGGATCTGGCGTTACACTTTCGTAGCCGGCCCACTGGGCTGCCGTCGTCGACGCACCCATGGTTTTCCTCCCTACATTCCTAGTACAGACACCGTTCAAAGAGTCCGTTTCGTTGGGCCCCAGTGGCAATTGACGCAGCAAGCAAAATCCCAGCCAACCTCTCGGGCCGCAGTGCTTAACTTGTACAAACCTCGGCATGCGTTGGACCGATCGGCCCTTCTGTCCCCGGCCGTTCCGACAATGGTTCCGTAGCTAGTCGTCGTCATCATCATCGTCGTCGTCATCATCATCGTCGTCGTCATCGTCGTCGTCATCATCATCGTCGTCGTCGTCATCATCATCGCCGTCGCCGTCGCCGTCCCCGTCGCCATCCCCGTCACCATCGCCATCCCCGTCGCCATCACCGTCGCCATCGCCATCACCATCCCCGTCACCATCCCCGTCACCATCCCCGTCACCATCGCCATCACCGTCCCCGTCACCATCCCCGTCGCCGTCACCATCGCCATCGCCGTCACCATCGCCATCGCCATCGCCGTCACCATCGCCATCGCCGTCACCATCGCCGTCACCATCGCCGTCACCATCGCCGTCACCATCCCCGTCGCCGTCACCATCGCCATCGCCGTCACCATCCCCGTCACCATCGCCATCCCCGTCGCCGTCCCCGTCGCCATCACCATCGCCGTCACCATCGCCGTCCCCATCGCCGTCCCCGTCACCATCCCCGTCGCCATCACCGTCGCCATCACCGTCGCCGCCGTTGTTTCCACCACTCCTACCTCCTCCGGACGGGGGCTTGGGTGGCAGTACGGCCTCAGGTGGAGTCGGCGGGGGGGGCGGTGGGGGGGGAGTGGGCGCACGCTCGGAGCTTTCCGAAATCACCTCCGGCAATGTCAATACGGTGCTGTTTGCGACATCCACTTCCAAGGCCACGGCGGTAAACAATCCCTCTCCCGCCATGGCGCAGTGTACCAACCCCAGGAACTCCGAGGTGTCGGTCATGGTGAAGGCGTCTTGGATGGACCAGGATGTCTGCCCGTTGGCCAACAGAGGAACCGGAATGGAATCGAGCAGTACGCCCTCGTTCATCAAGTCGCACCGCAGCAGCACCGGACTCGCTTCCAGGTTATGGAGCGCGATGCCGGTGGTGGCGCCTCCTTTCCGGCGGCGTACCGGGAAGAGTGTGTTGTTAACGGGTAACCCGGCGTCTACCCAGGCCACTCCGAAGTCGGGGTGCTCGAAGCCGAGCATCGCGCCGATCCGACCCTCCGAAACCACCCTGGCCGATCCCGTCACCAACTCCCCTCGGCCGTGAGTCGAGATCACGATGACTCCCAGAGGCTCCATCTCCGTCTGAACCGTAAGAGCGCCGTCCTCCCTGATCTCCAGACCGCCCGCGATGTCCACCAACCCATCAGGGGCAATCGGACTCCCTTGCGGGTCGTAGAAATAGATAGCCGGAAGGCTCGGAGGGACGGGCGCGTGAAAGGAAGTGAGGGGAGGGCCGCTCGGCCGTGTCTCCGTGTTCAGGAAGACCAAGTGGGTGATCCAATCCCCGTTGGCGATATGAGGGAAATCCAGAATAGTCTGGCCGAGAAAATCTCCTGTATGGTCCAAGGGCACCACAGACAACGTGTTGAAGATGCGCTGACCGGGATCAATCTCCACGGCGATTGCGCTGAACCGACCCTCATTTGGCGCGCTACAGCGCACCGATCCCAGAAAGTCCGAGGTGTCGGTCGCGGTGAACACGTCTTCGATGAGCCACGAGGTCTGGCCGTTGGGCGCCAGGGGGATCTCCGCCTCTTCCAGCGTGGCGCCTCCGCTCATCAATTGACAATTCAGCGCAATCGCTTCCTCTCCCAGGTTGTGGAGGGCCGCCGCCGTGCTGACACCCTCCGCTTGGCGGCGCGCCAGAAAGAGTGCATCCTGAAGGGGTCGGCCGGCGGCAACCTCGGTGACCCCGACGTCCGGGATACTGTAGCGCACCAGTCCGCCAATGGGGCCGTTCGAGACCGCTCGCACCGATCCCGATACCAGCTTCCCTCGCCCGTGGGTTGTTATGGTGAGTTTGCCGAAGGGTTCCAATTCCGTCCGAACTGCCAGGCTGCCGTCCGCCCGGTTCTCCAGATCGCCCGTCACGTCCACTAACGACCCGGGGGCAATGAGATAGCCCCCCCGATCGTAAAAGTAGACTGCGGGCCGAATCGGATAGTCGGCCACATTCACCAGGACCAGATCGGAAGTGGTGCCGGTCCCGTTGGCGAAATGTGTGAATTCCAGAGTGTGCTCGTCCTGAGTGGCTGCGGTCCCTCCGGAGGGGGCGCCAACAGCGGCGAACACGACCAGGAACCGGGCAAACGCATGGAGCCCTACCCGGCGCAATGGCCGTGAAGGGGAAGGCCGGGCTCTTGTCCTCGCCTCGAACCTGAGGGTCCCGGACAAAACCCTGAACAACGCGATCGGGGCTGTGTCAATCCGTATTCCCAAGGATTCTCGTCGAATCATGGCCCACTCTACGCAACAGCGAACTCCAGTCGTTGAATTCAGCGTCTACGGTGCCTGGACCCATCGTGCCGAAGGGGATGTCAGCGTCCCTGGCTTTGCAGTGCTGCATGGGTCAAGGCGAAAGCGAAGGCAGGCGATTTACCTTCATCACCGACGATCCTGTGAGTCCCAAACGCATCCCGGGCAGCCGGGCACGAGCCGATCAGGCAGCCGGGTTTATGCCACTTTGCCTTGGGCAATTCTGACTTTACCCAGGAGCTTGGCCATCCGCTCCACGTCGTCCTGCTCGGCAATGATCTGGTCTTCCAGCAGGTAGGCCGTGGGTTGGTGGCCGCAGACGTCCCTGGCCAGGCTGTAGGTTTCCACGGCTTGGGTTTCCAGCTCCAGGTCCATCTCCAACATCTCGGTCAGGTCGGTGGACTGGTGGACCTCTCCGACCTCGATGGTCGGGACACCGCCAAGGTAGACGATCTTCTCCCCCCAGGTCTTGGCATGGGTGAGGGCTTCCTCCGCCTGCTTGGTGAACAGCTCTTCGAATACCTCCCTGTCCGGACCCGTCAGGAGCATGCTGTGCTGGTTGTATTGGACTACAGCCGTGTACTCCAGGGAAACGGCTCGGTTGAGGACTTCGATCAGTTTGTCGTGATTTGCCATGGGTGCGGCACCCCCGTTTGGATTTTCAGACTGCCCGGCTGCCGACGATCCTCCGGTGGTGCAGGCGGCGCCGAGTCGGTCGATGAGCACTGGAACGAATGTTTTCGGGCTGACTGACTCGACCGCCAGCCAAATTCAGAATAGCCGGAACACCACCGCAAGTCAACCCTTAAGTTATTGAAAACAAAACCTTTATAGAAATTGAATGTCAATTTCAATATCGCCTGAAGCAGGACCGATGGCATGCAGGCCGGTGAATGGACGGCAGGGCCCTCCTTGCGCCGCAGCTACTTTGGGGGTAGATTCACTGTCTTCGGGCCAGTCGCCCGGGACCGCGGCTCGCCGGCCGGCGGAATGCCATAACCCGGAATGGGAAGGTGCTCATGTCCTTGAACCACCTGCTGCATGAACTCCGTGAATTCGACACCGCCCTGATCGCCAACACAGTCGGCTACATCGATCCCACGCCGGCCCACGAGACCTACATGGGCGGCTCCATCCAATCGGTCACGCCCTCGCTGGGACCCACGGTGGGGGTTGCCGTGACCTGTGAGCTCGACAGCAGCACCCCCCACAACCAGGCAACCCCCGAGCCCTACCTGCGTCAACTCGACCAGATCTGCCAAATCGCCGAACCGGTGATCTGGGTGGTGAAGACGGTGGGTTCGCGACCCGACCATGAATGCGTGCTGGGAGACGGGATGGCCAAGACGCTGGCCGCGGCCGGCTGCATCGGGGCGGTCACCGATGGCGGCGTCAGGGACGTGGCCGGACTGCTGAGCATTCCCTTCGCCGCCTATTGCCGGGGCAAGACCATCCACCACTGCGCACTCAACTACGGCCGGATCAATCAGCCGATAGAGGTCGGAGGCATCACCGTCCGCACCGGCGACGTCCTGCACGCCAACGACGAGGGCGTGATTCGAATCCCCTCCGCCTGCCTGGAGCGGCTTCCCGCCATGGCGATCAGGATGCGGTCATTCGAGCAGGACGCCCACCGCTTCATGCGCCACGCCGACCTCAGCCCCCGGGCCAAGCGCCAAAAGGTGAGCGAGTTGCTGGAGGAACACGGGTTCGCCCCGCGGTAAGCGAGTGAGATCGAATTCCTGGAATGATTGCCGCCGCCGCTGCCGGGTCTCGGGTTGTCCAGGTCTTGAGAACCCGCTGGGTGCGGTCGAGATGTTGCTAGCCCGCATTTACCGGGAGACGGCCATGAGAGACAGAGCAGACGGAGATACAATGTGGGGAGGGTGGGATTTCAATCGGATCGTCCATCTTGGGTCGGGTTTTCTCCACCAAACGACAGAGGGATACCGGCCTTTGAGGGGGCATACCAGCCATTTCAGGGTTCATGCCCGTCGTGCAACGTGATATCCCGAAAACGTGCAGCCAGAGTGCGGACATCACGATTCATTCCTATTTCCTTGGGGGAGGTCGCATTCGGAAACTTGAATCCGATCACGATTTCCTCGTCCTGGAAATAAGTTGCGGGAACAACGAGGGAATAGACGCGCAACGGTTTCTCGGTCAGCATCCATTCACCGACGGGGTTGTCATTGATGTGGATCAGCACACGCTGGTGTGGGACCTTGTCCGGCACAACGAAGGGGCGCAGTGTCGCGCTCAGGAGTACGGTGTCGTTGTTGGGAGGATCCACCTCCAACCCCAGTCTTGCGGCCTTGGCTCCTGTCCAGGTTCCGCCTCTATTGGGTCCGCTCCACCCGTCCAGCGGAAATCGAACAACGTTGCCCGTTTTCCCAAACCTGAGTAACGTACCCCAAAGGTACTTTCGGTTCCGGTACGCGGCCGGCTTGGGGTAGAGCCTTCCCTTTCGCCAGGAGGATTCCTGAAAAACGCTGCCCGAAATGACGTATTCCTGCAAGTTTTCGAAAAATCCGGATTTTGCAGCGCGATTCCGGTGAGACCGTGGTTGGTAGAATCTTCGCTGCCGCTCCTCTTCACTATTTACTGCAAAAACATTCTTGCCGCCAAAGTGCTTGGGCAAACCTAGCAGCCCAGCGACCGTTGCTGAGAAGTCATTGAGTTCAACTTGCGCCTCGGACACTTTTAGCGGCTCCCGACTCTGCGCAGGCTTTGCCAGAAACAACGGCAAAACACCTCCCCATACCTGTAGATCGGATTTCATACTGTCAATCCACCGACCCGAATCGGCCGCTTGCATCTTGAACGACAATCCACCTCCATGGTCCGACTGAATGATGATCGTCGAGTCATCGTAGATTGCCAGGGTCCGAAGTTTGTCAAGGAAGGTGATGGTCCTGTCAAGAGTATAGGCGGCCTGCCGTTTGTAGTTCTCCCGGGTTTTTTTCAAGGGAATCTTGCTTGGCAGGTTTCCTTCGGCAACCACCAGCGGGGGATGGGGTGTAATGAGGTGAATATACTTGTAGACAGATCCGTCTCTCCCCAGCGATGCCTTTTCGGTGAAATGACGGAGAAACTCATTCGAGGAAAAGTGTTTAAACTCCAGACCCGACAGTTCCAGCATCATCGATGATATCGACCAGGCCTGTTGGTTATAGATCACTTTCTTGATGAAATGGGGAGCGGCTCTAAACAGAGACAAGTCCAACATAAAAGCGGCTTGCCATCTTTCTGCTTCCTCCTTTCCCCGGAAGGGTCGGCGGATATGAAAATACGTCCCTTTTGGATAAAAGTTCAGCGAAAAATCCGTAGTCGAAGCGATATCGACCTGATAGCCGGCATCTGCCAGAACCTTGACAACGTTCCTCCCTTCCAGTGCCTCTTGCTTGAATTTCCACACGGGAATGTGATTTCGGTATGTGGTCGCGGTCATGAATGAAGGAACGCTCAAGTAAGTTACGGTCGACGAGGTGATGGCTTCCTTGAAGAAGGTGAATCCCTGCAGGGCATCCCGATAACGTTTGGAGTCCCCGACAAGCTCTTCGAAGATGTCCGACTGAAACCCGTCCAAGACGATATGAATCACATTCTTGGTGGCTGAGAACCGGAAGAGCTTTTCGGGAGGATCCGAGTGGGCAATCGAGCGCCCGAGTTTTTCACCCGAATCGGTTCGTGGATCCGATTCCATTAACCACAGCGATCCCACCTGGACGGCGAACAGAAACAGGCAGAGTGACTGAACCATCGGGAGGAGCCGCCGCCGCCAGCAGACGGCAGCCCCAAGGACCGCCACCCATATTGGAGTGTCCACATAGCCCTTCCACGCTTCCCGCGGCCAGTCTATAGATGTTCCATCCAGCGGACCGTAACCCCATAGAAGGACATCACTTTGCAACCACAAAAGAACACCGATCGCAGCGAGAACCGCGATGTAGCATTGGCCTGGCCCTCGGGGCAGGGCTAGGCCAAGACCAACGAGGATGGCCATGGACGCCAGGAATGGCATGAAATAGAGCGCGATCAGAGTGAGGAACGCCACTCTCATCTCTGCTGCATTGGTGATGTAGATCGCGAGAGGACAGAAGAGAAATATCTTAAAGCTAATCCAGCCAGCGACGAGTATGAGAGGAATTGCTGCGTTTCCTTTATCAGTAATCATGAGATGTCCACTGAACCTCTGCAATACTTCCTCGTGTCCGCAAATCGTGTCAGCCCGCGTGACGCGGTAGTGGCTCTTGCCGATTGGACAAAACCTTCATGGCTTCGTGTCTCTTAGCCCGCATTTCTCACCAGGGGGCATGATCATGGCGCAGGGTTTTTCCCTTCAGCGCGTGCTCGCGACCGAAAAGCGTAGCGGTCACTACGCGCGAGAGAGCATGTGCGCGCTGAAGGGAAAAAGACAAGCCAAGGCATGCCCAGCGCAGTCTGTTACCCACAAACCCTTACCAGGGAGCCAATCAAAGTACTGAAGACAAACTACTTTTCGTCATGGCACCAGCGACCTGGCGAGAAATGCGGGCTAAGTGCTGGCGCCGCTTCGCGGCTTACTGGAACCCCGGACTGGTGCCCGGCGGACTATGGCGATGCCTCCTTACATCTCGGCCAGGGCTTTCATCATGGTGACGGGGTCCTGCTTGAGGAAGGCGTGGGTGGCCCGATCGGTATCCAGCTCCGCCACCAGCAGCATTTCCCGGCCCAGCTCCGAGGCTTGAATCACCAGCCCGTCGGGTCCGATGATGAAGGAGCGGCAGTTGTTGTTGGCATGGCACATGTTGGCGGAGACGAAGTAGATGGTGTTCTCCCCGGCCCGGGCCATCAGCAGGGCCTCCTGAATGGGCCGTTTCCAGGCCATGTCGCTGTACAGGTGGTTGAACTGGGGGTGAAAGACAATGGTGGCGCCGGCCTTGGCCAGCTCGCGAACGTTTTCGGGGAACCGGAACCCCTCGAAGCAGATGACGATCCCCATGCAGATGTCGTCGAAATAGAACAGGGTGGGTCCGGTTCCCGGGGAGTAGCCTTCGGCGTCCTTGGGGGTGAGCCGGCTCTTGTGATGGACCGCCAGGGTCTTCCCCTCCCGATCCAGGATCACGGCGCTGTTGAAGGGCTTGGCGGACCCGTTGGGCGTCTCGGTGCCCACGATCACGCCCATGTTCAGTAGGAGGCAACGCCCGGCAATCTCCTCCAGCGCCCCTTTCAGGGCCCGGGCGGGACAGGCGGCCTCGGAAGCCAGCAGGCCGACCCGGTAGCCGGAGAGCTGGGTTTCGGGTAAGCAGAGCAGTTCCACCCCTTCCCGAGCGGCCTTGTCCATGGTCTCAACCACCTTGGCCGTGTTGACCTCCACGTCGGTGGTCTGGGGAATCTGCGCCGCGCCTACTTTGATCTTGCTCAATGCTCTCCTCCCGCTTCGGCTGCAGCCCCATCAGGGGTAGACCGTATGGCCGGCGACGCTGAGACCGATCTTGAACAGCGTCTTCCCGGCGGTAATGTAGGCGGTTCGCTTGCCGGGGCCGCCAAAGGTCAGGTTGGTGATGACGTCTTCAGGAACATCGATAAAGCCCAGCAGCTCCCCCGTTGGGCTCACCACGTAGATTCCCGGCGGATTCAGGCCGGTTTCGCCCTCTCCCCTGGGCATCTTGATCCCGGCCGCGGCCCAGAGATTCCCCTGGGCGTCCACGCGGAGTCCGTCCGCGCCCCGACCCGGAGAGAAGTCGTAAACCACTCTCTGATTGACCAGCCCATCGTCCTCCTGAATGTCGAAGGCCCAGATCTTTCTGTTGCCGCCGGGCCGGTGGTTGCTGTCCACCACGTAGAGCGTCCTGTCGTCAGGCGAGAGGGTGAGGCCGTTGGGACGTTGTATGGCCGGTTGTTGCAGCACCCGAACCACCGAGCCGTCGAGGTCGATCCGGTAGACCCCCTCTTCGGTCATCTCCATGATGGATCGGTCGCCGTAGCAGGGGTCGGTAAAGTAGATCCGTCCGCGACCGTCAATGACGAGGTCGTTGGGACTGTTGTATCGCCGGCCCTCGAAGCGGTCGGTCAGCACCTCGACCTCGCCGCTTTCCATATCCGTCCGTACCAGCCGCCGCCGTCCCCCGGGGCCCGATTCACTCCCCTCGCAGCTCACCAGGCGGCCCTGCCGATCGAACATGTTTCCGTTGGTGCGGCCGCTGTCCTCCCGAAAGACCGAGAGTACCCCGTCGGCGGAAACCTTCATGATGCGGTTGTTGGCGATATCGCTGAAGAAGACGTTGCCCTCGGCATCCGCGGCCGGACCCTCGGTGAACGCAATGATGGCCGCCGAAGTCAACTTGGAACTGGCCGCCACCCAGTCCGAGTCCTGGGTACGGCGAGAAGGGTTATCGGACATGAAACCTCCTGAATCCTGGCCGGCGCCCACCCGATCCCGAGCCGAACCTGCAGATACTCTCATTCAACAGGGAACCTGTGCCAAAGGCCACAATTATGGGACGCCACCGAGGCAATGGCAAACCAAACTTCTCCCCGGACTGCCCTGGAAAACGTCTATCGGTAGAGCCTCGGAACCCTTGGACCGATCCGGCACAGCGCCTCGTAGGGAATGGTGGAGCAGGCGGCGGCGAACTCCCGGGTCGTGATCTCCTCGCTTCCCTGCCGGCCGATCAGGCAGACTTCATCCCCCACGCCGGCCTCCGGCACCGCCCCGACATCCACCGCCGTCAGGTCCATGCTGATCCTGCCGGCAAAGGGGAGGCGCCGGCCGTGCAGCAGGACGTTGCCCCCGGACGCCAGCAGCCGGTTGACTCCATCCGCGTAGCCGACCGGGAGGATGGCGATACGGGTGTCTCCGGGAGCCACGTAGTCGCCCCCGTATCCGACCGGGGTCCCGGCCTTCACCCTCTTGACCTGCATGATCGAGGTCTTGAAGCTCAGCGCCGGACTCAGGGTCAGCGGAGCCGGTCCGCTCAAAGGATTGATGCCATAGAGCATCAGCCCGGGGCGGACCGCATCGTGCCAGGCCTCTCGAAAACCGAGAATGCCGGCGCTGTTTGCCATGTGGTTTCGGATTTCCGCGGGTGTCTCGGAGGGCAACCCAGCCAACACCTGCCTGAAGCGGCCGATCTGGCTGCGGTTGGCGGGATGGCCGGGCTCGTCGGCCGAGCTGAAATGGGTGTAGAGACCCTGGCAGCGGACCCATTCCAGGGCCAGACAGCGGCGGATCACCTCGCCGGCCTTTTCGAAGGGTACACCCAGGCGGGTCATCCCGGTGTCGATCTTGATGGCGTAGCGGGCCGGGGTCTTCAAGCGGCCGGCCTCACGGGCCAACCGCAGCACCATGTCTTGGTCATACACCGCCGGCGTCAAGTCCCGGTGAATGATCTCGGCCTCTTCCCCCGGCCAGAACCCGTTGAGGATGAGGATGGGCGATCCTATGCCGGCCCGCCTCAACTCCAGGGCTTCCTCCAGAATGGCCACCGCCAGCGAGTCGACCCCCGCCTCTTCCAGGCAACGCGCCACCGGCACCGCCCCGTGTCCGTAGGCGTCGGCCTTCACCACGGCAATGACGCCAATGCCCTCCTCAAGATGGGTGCGCAGAGCCCGGAGGTTGGCCCGGATGGCAGTCAGGTCGACCTCTACCCAGGTAGGTCTGCCCGATTGATTCATGGCCTGGTCCGGGGTGGGCCTACTCCTGCAGGAGGCTTTCAAAGCGAGTGTACTCTTTCAGGAAAACCAGGTCGACCTTGCCTGTAGGACCGTTTCGCTGCTTGCCAATGATCAGCTCGGCAACTCCTTGGTTCTCGTCGGTCTTCTTGTACAGCTCTTCACGAAATATGAAGGCCACCAGATCGGCGTCCTGCTCTATGGAGCCGGACTCTCTCAGATCCGAAAGCTGGGGGCGGTGATTCCCGGTTCGCTGCTCAGGGGCACGGCTGAGCTGGGAGAGCGCCATCACCGGAATCTCCAGCTCCTTGGCCAGCGCCTTAAGACCCCGAGAGATGCTCGATATCTCCTGTTGGCGATTTTCAAAACGCCCTGTTCCTCCCGAAACCAGCTGCAGGTAGTCCACGATCAGCAGATCCAGCCCGCTCTCGACCTTGAGGCGCCTGGCCTTGGCCCGCATCTCCAGCAAGCTGATGCCCGGGGTGTCATCGATGAAGATCTTGGAAGTGGACAACTCCCCCAACTTGCCGGCCAGCGTAGCCCACTCTTCCTTGCTCAGGCGTCCGGTCCGCAACCTATGGGCGTCGGTCCGGGCTTCCGAGCAGAGAATGCGAAGCAGCAATTGATCGCCCGCCATCTCAAGGCTGAAAACCCCAACGCTTTTCTGGGAGCCCATGGCGGCGCGGCTGGCAATATTGAGCGCCAGCGTGGTCTTGCCCATGGCGGGTCTGGCTGCGATCACCACCAGGTCGGAGGGCTGGAACCCGGAGGTCAGCTCGTCGAACTTGGTGAACCCCGAGGGAATCCCCGTCACCATCTGCTGCCGTCCGGCCGCCGCCTCGATCTTTTTGAATCCGGTCTTGGCCAGTTGGCCGAGGCTGACAAAGCCGGTCCGGATCTTGGATTCGGCGATGTCGAAGATCGCCCTCTCGGCGCTGTCCAGCACGTTCTCCACCTCGTCCTGCTGTTCGTAGCAGGAGGAGATGATCTGGTTGGACTGCTTGATCAGTCTGCGCAGGGTGGATTTTTCCTGCACGATGCGGGCGTAATGCTCCAGGTTGGTCAGGCGGGGGACTTCATCGATCAGCGAAGATATGAAGGAACGGCCTCCAATGGCTTCCAGTTGTCCGACACCGTCAACGGCATTGGACAGGGTCACCAGGTCAATGGCCTTGGAGCTCTCCAGCAGCGCCACCATTTGCTGGAAGAGCGTCCGGTGGCTGCTGAGGTAGAAGTCCTCGTGACTCAACAGCTCGACCGCCTGGTTGATGAGGTGGTTGTCCAGCAGAACGGCTCCCAGAACGCAGCGCTCGGCCTCGATGTTCCGGGGAAGTCCTTTTTCGATGGCAGCCTCGGCAGGCATGGGTTGGGTTCGCGAAGAAACCGGGACGGCCTTCCAGGGAAGAAGACCCGGGGGAATCCGGTCGAAATCAAATGCCGGGCGGGTAGAGAGTCTACTCTTCCCGGGCCACTTCGACGTTGACCACTGCAGTCACTTCTCGGTGGAGTTTGATGGGCACGTTATGCCCACCCAGAGACTTGAGGGGCTCCTCCAGGTCGATCTTCCGGCGGTCGATCTCGAAGCCCTTTTCCTGCAGTGACTCGGCGATATCCAGCGAAGTTACCGAGCCGTAGAGGACCTCCTGCTCTCCGACCTTGCGGGTGAACTGGAGGGAAACCTCGGCAAGCTGCTGCGCCAGATTCTCGGATTCGTTCTTCTCGATGGCTTCGCGGCGGACGCCCGCGGCCTTCTCCTGCTCCACCTGTCGTATATTGTGGGGCGTGGCCAGGACGGCTTTCCGCTTGGGCAGCAGATAGTTGCGCGCATAGCCGGGCTTGACGGCGACCAACTCGCCGCGATCGCCGAGCTTCTCGATTCGTTCTCTCAGGACCACGTCCATGGCGTCCTTACTCCAGCGGTTCGAACCAATGGGTGAGACGAGGGAAAGGGATGCAGAGCCTCCGGCCTAACCCGCGGCAAAGGGAAGCAAGGCGATATTGCGGGCTCGCTTGAGAGCCTCCATGAGCTTGCGTTGACAGGCTGCACAGGTTCCCGAAATCCTTCGGGGCAGGATCTTGCCCCGCTCCGGGTTGAAGGCGGAAAGCAAACGGGTATCCTTGTAGTCGATATAGTCGATCTTCTCGGCGCAGAACCGGCACACTTTCTTCCGCCGAACGAAGTGTCGTCTACGGCCTCTTCTGGGTTTTGCGCTCGAACGTCCAAAGCTCCGGCTGGGAGGCATTGCAACGGCTCCTTTGTGTATGCTCCGAGGGGGGGGGATGGCTCCGTGCCGGCTATATGGCGGGAGCAACCGCCTCGGGTTCGGTTCCACGACTGCGGCGGGCCTTCTTCTTGAGGCGGGCCGCCTTGACCTTTTCCGCCCTTTTCAGATCTTCATCCACTCGCACCGTGAGGTAGCGCAAGACCCGGTCGTTGACCCGCAAGCGCCGCTCCAACTCCTTGACGCAATCCCCACCCGCGCCCATGGTAAGCAGAATGTAGATACCCTCGTGCAGATCCTGAATCTCATAGGCAAGCTTCTTCTTGCCCAAACGGTCGATGCTGTGCACCTCCCCGCCGAAACTCCGGACCACTTCCTCCATCTGGGCTGTGATCCGTTCGATTCCCTCGTCATTGGACGACGGGCGCACGATAAACATGACTTCGTAACGTCTCATGAGTCTCCGTTCCCGAAACTGTTTGCCGACCCCGCCAACGGAATGACGCGGTTGAGAAATGCGGGCTAACTCTCCCCCGGATTAAACCGGTTCATGGCATGGTCGACGCCGGCCAGGCAGACCGACTCCACGGCCTCGGCGCCCTTGAGAATCACCTGCCGAAAGGCCGCGGCACAATGCGAAGGCACGGGAGACAGAACAAATTCGACCGCATCCGGAATGTCCTCTTCCGGAGCCATACCCAAGCGAACCCGGGTAAATTCCCGTGTGGCCAGGGCCTCGATGATGGACTTGAGGCCGTTGTGTCCTCCGTCACCGCCCCTGGCTCGAATCCGAAGCCGCCCCATGGGTAGCGCCAAATCATCGCAGATTACGACCAGGTCGTCAAGCGACAGACGGTACTCGGACAGAAGCAGGCTGACCGCACGGCCACTCAGATTCACGTAGGTCTGGGGCTTGGCCAGCAACAAGGAGGTTCCGGACAGCCCAACGGTGGCCACCCGAGCCAGGCAGGGATCCGACCTCCATCCACTTCCCCCGGCCGAGGCAAGCTGGTCGACCACGGCGAAACCCGCGTTGTGGGGCGTGTGAGCATAGCGCTGCCCGGGATTGCCAAGACCGACCACGAGCTTCATGGGTAGCAGTGGAGAGTGGAGAGTGAAGAGTGGAGAGTGATTCGGTTAACGGGTTTGGAATTGTCCATCGATTTCAGCCAGGGGATCAATATCCGATACGACCCTGACGACGGCATATGTTGCTTTCTTGCTCCTAAAACTCTCCACCAACACTCTTTACTTCGAGCCGTGAGAGTGATAGGGCGATCGTCTACAAAACTCTCCACTCTCCACTTTCCATTCATCATTCATCACTCATCATTCATCATTCATCATTCACTACCGGCTTCCTCTTCCGACTCGCCCCTGCCCTTCCCGATCACTTCCGGCCCCTCTTCCTCCTCCAGCCCTGGTGCGGCAACCTCTTCGGCCTCTACTGTCTCCTCCTTGGGCTGAACCACGTGCGCCACCACCAGATCGGAGTCGGACAGGACCTTCAGCTTGGGGCCCACCGGCAGGTCGGCCACTCTCAAATTGGAGCCGATCTCGAGATCGGAGATATCGGCAGTGATATGTTCCGGGATGTCCGCCGGCAAACACTCCACTTCAAGCTGCCTCAGGACAAACTCGAAGATGCCTCCTTGATCCTTAACCCCTATGGCTACTCCCACCGGCAGTACCGGCACACTGACCTGCAAGGCATTGTCCATTGCGATCCGCAGGAAGTCCGCGTGCAGCAAGTTCTCCTTGACGGGATGGAACTGCCACTCCTTCAGCATGACGCTGGTTGTTCCCTGATTCTTGACGTCGAGCGAGAAGATCGTATTGTATCCCGCGCCGGAGTGCAGGATAGCCAACAGGTCCTTGGGGTCCACGCTCAAGGAGATCGCCGCTTCCCGCTGACCGTAGAGCACGGCGGGAATCCTGCCCTGGAATCGCATCTGGCGCGCGGCGTTCTTGCCGAAACTGGACCGGATCTCAGCTGACACTTGGATTGATTTCATGGTTGACTCTCTGGTATCAGTCTCTTCATGGATATCTTTTTCCGTAGCCTGCCGGTCTGAGACAGAAAGCTAGATGAAAAGCGAACTGACGGAACTCTCCTCATGAATGGACTGGATGGCCTTGCCCAGAAGCCCGGCTACGCTAAGAACTCGAATGTCCCGGCATTGGGAGGCCTCGGGTGACAAGGGAATCGTATCGGCCACCACCAACTCGGTCAAGTTGGACCCGGCGATTCGTTGGGTGGCGGGCCCCGACAGCACCGGGTGGGTGCAGCAGGCGTAGACCCGGGTGGCTCCCTGCTTCGCCAGCGCCTCGGCCGACTTGACCAGAGTGCCGGCCGTATCGACCAGATCATCCACGATGACGGCCGTCCTGCCGGCCACGTCACCAATGATATTGACCACCGCCGCTTCGTTGGGCTTGACGCGGCGTTTGTCGATGATGGCCAGACTGGCGTGCAGTTTCTTGGCGTAAGCCCGGGCTCTCTCCGTGCCTCCGGCATCCGGAGAAACCACCACCAGGCCGGGAAGATGCAGCTTCTGAAAATACCCCATCATTACCGGCGCGGCGAAGAGGTGATCCACCGGGATGTCGAAAAAGCCCTGAATCTGAGGCACGTGCAGATCCATGGTCAGAGCCCGGCTGGCCCCGGCGGTCGACAACAGGTCGGCCACCAGCTTGGCTGAGATGGGGACCCTCGGTTTGTCCTTTCGGTCCTGTCGGGCATACCCGAAATAGGGAAGGACCGCCGTGATCCGCCTGGCGGAGGCCCTCTTGAAGGCGTCGATCATCAGCAGCAACTCCATCAGGTTCCGGTCCACCGGACGACAGGTCGGCTGAATTACGAAGACGTCCTCTCCCCGCACGTTCTCCAGAATTTGGAAGTATCCCTCTCCATCGCTGAATCTCGTGAAAGAAGACTCGCCCAGGGGGACGTTCAGCGACTGACAGATCTCCCCGGCCAAGGCCCGATGGGCAGTTCCCGTAAAGATCTTCATGCCGTTCGTCAAGAGACCTTCACCTCTGAATCTTGTATTTCAGGGGACCGTCGATCGTAAGTGTTTCGGGGAGACAGTTGGCTGGGGCGGGAGGATTCGAACCTCCGAATGCGGGTTCCAAAGACCCGTGTCTTACCACTTGACGACGCCCCATTATCCGATGGCCCTCGGGAGACATTCGACAAGGGATTGCCGGTATTCACCCCGGGTCAGGGTTCGAGTCGCCAGGAGGCGGACACCCCCGGCCCGGAGAGCTTCTTTGGCCTGTGTCAATGCTCCTTTTTCGTCAAAAAGACCCACAAGCGCCGAGCCGCTTCCGGTGAGGCCGGCTTTCCGGGCGCCCCGTTGGAGGAGTCTCTGCTTCAGGCGCTTCAGGTCAGGCTGTTCCCTGAAAACCACCGTTTCGAAGTGGTTCTCCAGCCCATCCCCTGACTCCAACGCGTCTAAGAAGGCTGGACAGAAGAGCGGAATCTTACTTTTGTTCACCGGGGTTGTCAACCGCAAACTCGCCCTGCGATAGGCCTCGGCGGTCGGCATCGGCCGGGAGGGAAGAACGATCAGGACATGGCAGGGGGCGGCGTCTTCCAGTGGATAGACCTCGGAGCCTCGCCCCACTCCCAGCGCCCGTCCGCCCAGAAAGAAGAAGGGGACGTCCGACCCCAATGCGCCTCCGATCTCGAACCAGTCCCGCCGGGACATTCGCAACCCCAGCAGACGGTTCAACCCCATCACGGCAGCGGCGGCATTGCTGCTCCCCCCGCCGAGGCCGGCCCCCTGGGGAATTCTCTTCTCCAGTCGAGCCTCCAGCCCCCACTCCAGCCCCGCATGGCGGCAAACGGCCTCCATGGCCCGAACCACCAGATTGTCACCGGAGTTCAACTCGGCCCAGTTGCACTGGAAGGACACCCCCTGCCCTTGGGTGAGCCCAATCTCCAGCGTGTCGTGGAGACCTATAGCCTGGAAGACGGTGCGAATCTCGTGAAAACCGTCCTCTCGTTTCCCCAGGATATGGAGTCCCAGGTTCACCTTGGCGTAGCTGCGCAGCTTGATTCGAGCCGGTTTCATGGTAGTCTTGCGCGCAAAAAAGCCCAATCCCTCGAGATTGGGCTGTATGGGTCGAATCCGCCCCCGGCTACTCGTCATCGGCGGACAAGGCCAGCTTGGTGTCCAGGTCCGCCATCTTCTTCTTGACCTTCCGGGTCTCCTCCTCGTCCTGCCCGTAGGCCACCGAGCGCTGCCAGGCAGAACGGGCCTGCCGGTATTTCCCTTTCCGGTAATACAAGTCTCCCATGTGGTCGTGAAGGGTGGGGTCGCGGCGAACACGCTCCAGGGCGCTCACCAGGTAGACCTCCGCCTCCTCGATGCGATCCAATTTGAAATAGATCCAACCCAGGCTATCCAGATAGGCGCCGTTATTGGGATCCAGGGCCACCGCCTGCTTGATCAGGTCCAGCGCCTCGTTCAGGTTGACGCCCAGGTCGGCCCACATGTAGCCGAGGTAATTCAAGGCGGATGCGTGCTTTGGATCCAGGGCGATCACCTTCCTGAAAGTCTCGGCCGCCTTGTCGTATTCCTTCCGGCGCTCCTGCAGGGCCCCCAGCAAGAAGTAAAAGGACTTTTCATGCTCGAAGTACTTCCGGGCTTCATGAAGCTTCTCTTCGGCTTCCTTGAATCGCTTCTCCCTCTGGTAGATCTGCAGGATGTAGTGGTAGATCTCCAGGTCTTCCTTGTTGCCCTCCAGCATCCCCTGCAGTTCCCGCAATGCCTGCCGGGGTTTTCCACTTTCGGCCAGCACATCGGCGCAAAGCGCGCTGATGGCTCGAGTCGGGGTCTGTTCCCCGGCGGCCGTGCAGACAGCCAAGGCTAGGGGAACCTGCCTGGCCGCTCGATGGAGTCCAATCAGCAAAACCCTGGCCCGGTTCCTGTTTTCCGTACCCAGAACTCTCAGATTCTCCTGTTCATGGCCCAGATAGGCTTCCCCGAGCTGCTGCAACTCCTGGAAGTGGCCGGCGGCCTTCTCGAATTTTCCCAGTTCCTGAGCAGCCAGGCCGAGATGGGTCAGCGAAATGGTGCGGTTGCGCACGGCGCCGAAACTATCGCCCGGATCGCGTAACAGATTCAGCATCCTTTCAAAGCCCGCCTCCGCTTCCTCAAACCGACCCAGGTCATTGTAAAGCCTGGCCAACTCGAAGATGACTTCCACGTTGTTCTGGAACGAGGCATCGGCTCTCTTCAGATGCTGCAGGGCCTCCTGGTAACGGTGGCGGGTGCGGCTGACCCTCCCAAGGCCCAGGTGGGCGGCTCCATCATCCGGATCGACTTCCAGGATCTTGCGGTACTCCTTTTCGGCGGGATCGATCTGTCCGTCGAGTATCAGGGCGCGAGCCAGATCCCTGCGGAGCACATTCACCAGTGTCACATTGGCGGCCTCGACGTTCATGCCCTTCCGGTAAGTCTCGGCGGCCTTCTTGAAATTGCCCGACTGCTCATAGACCTGGCCCAGCCCCCTTAGAAGCACGGGAGAACCGGCGTTGATCCGGACCGCTTTTTCCTGATATTCGACGGCTTTCTGCAGCTCGTTCCGGCTGCGATAGAGCTCGGCGAGCATGCTCAAGGCCTCTTCGGAGGAGGGCGCCACTTCCAGGTGTTTCTCCAGGGTGGCAATGGCTTCCCGGGAGCGCCCGGCCTGGCCGTAGAGGCGGCCGAGCACCAGCAGCGAGTCGCCGTCCTGGGGATCCAACCGCCCAATGGCCTCAAATTCGCGGATCGCCTTGTTCAAGCTGTCCCCGGAAGGGATTCGGTGCCCCCGTCTTTCGCTGGCCAGGAGTTCGTAATAGATGGCCCCCAGGCGCTTGCGGGCTCGCAGGTTGTCCGGGTCGATACGGGTCGCCGTTTCCAACTGCTGGATGGCTTCCAGGACTCGGTTGTTTCGAAGGTAGGCGCCGGCTACTTCGGTATGCAGCTGGGAGGACTGCGGGTCGTGCTGCAGCGCTTTGCGATACTCGGCCTCGGCCTTGAAAAAACTGCCGCTCTCCTCCAGCAGACGCCCCAGGCTGAAGTGATAGTAGGCGGCGGCTCGATTCACCGACGGGGCTTCCGCCTGGACGGGCGCGGAGTCGGACTGCTGGACCTGAACCGTGGCCGTCCAGAAGACCGCCAGCGCAGCCAGCAGGCACCTGTTGCCGATGCCCAGCGTTGGATAGTTCATTCGTCTCCTCGACCCTTCATCTTTCCGGATTATCGCATGCGGCATGGACCCCGTCAAACCGACGCCGACAGCGGCGCGGCCGTGCCGAACCTCAATGGCGGAAGTGTCGCCTGCCGGTCAAGACCATGGCCATCCCATGCTCATTGGCCGACTGGATCACCTCGGAATCCCGGACCGATCCCCCGGGCTGGATCACGGCCCGGATGCCGGCCTCGGCGGCGATATCTATCCCGTCCCTGAAGGGAAAAAAGGCGTCGGAGGCCATGACGCAACCCTCCAGCGACGCCAGGGCCTTGGAGATGGCCAACCTGGCCGAATCCACTCGACTCATCTGCCCCACCCCGATCCCCACGGTGCGGTCGGAGCTGGTATAGACGATGGCGTTGGACTTGATGTGCTTGCCCACCGTCCAGGCAAATCGGAGGGCCTCCCACTCCTCGGATGTGGGGGAGCGGTCGGTGGCCACCTTCCACCGGTCCTCATCCTCCGGCGCTCGATCCACTTCCTGCACCAGCAGGCCTCCTTCGACCCTTTTGTAGTCCCAGCGGGAAGGCCGAACCTGCGTGGCCTCATATCGAAGCAACCGCAGGTTCTTCCTGGCGCGCAGCCGCTCAAGCGCCTCCGGCTCGTACCCGGGGGCGATCACCGCCTCCACGAAGGTAGAGGCAATGGCTCGGGCCGTCTCCGAGTCGACCGTCCGATTGAACCCCAGGACAGAACCAAAGGCCGATACGGGATCGCATTGACGGGCCTTGAGATAGGCGTCGGCTTGGCTGACCCGGGAGATAGCCACGCCGCAAGGATTGTTGTGCTTGATGATGACCGCGCAGGGAGAAACCAGTTCGGCCGACAACTGGTAAGCCGCGTTGAGATCCAGCAGGTTGTTGAACGACAGTTCCTTGCCTTGCAGCTGGTCGCTGTCGGGCAGCAGATTGGCTCCATCGGCCGACTCTCGATAGAAGGCCGCCTGCTGGTGGGGATTCTCTCCGTAACGCAGGTCCATGACTTTTTCCAGGGCAAGGCTCAGCCGGCGCGGGAAACCGCCCGGGGCGGGCTGGATGCCTTCGCCGGAGGCTTCCAGACGGGAAAGATGGCTCGAAATTGCCGCATCGTAGCCGGCGGTCAGGCTGAATGCCTCCTGAGCCAGGCGGAACCTGGACTCCAGGGTCAGGCTTCCCCCTTGGGCCTCAAGCTCTTGAAGGACCCAGCCGTAGTCTTCCTTCCGGACCACCACGGCCACGTCCCTGAAGTTCTTGGCTGCCGACCGAACCATGGCCGGACCGCCGATGTCGATCTGTTCAACGGCTTCCTCCAGAGTGACTCCGGGCTGGGCGACGGTCTGCTGGAAGGGATAGAGGTTGACCACCAGCATGTCGATGGGATGGATGGCCTGCTCCTGCATCTGCCGCTGGTGCTCCCCGTCCTTCCGGATCCCCAGCAGTCCCCCGTGGATCTTGGGATGGAGAGTCTTGACGCGGCCCCCCAGGATCTCCGGAAACCCAGTCACTTCCGACACTTCGGTGACCCGGGCTCCGCTCTCCCGCAGGAACCGGGCCGTCCCTCCGGTGGAGAGGATTTCGTAGTCGAGGCGCAACAAACCCTTGACGAAGTCCTGCAGACCCTCCTTGTCGGAGACGCTCACAAGCACTCGGCGACTCAAGGCGGAACCTCCCTATTGACTGGATGCCTTCAAAAAGCGCCATCATAGTCTGGAAGCCACCGGTCCGCAAGACGGATCGGTCGGAGAGTGGAGAGTGGAGAGTGGTCAGTAGTCAGCCACCCACCCGTCCTGCCGGGCGGATCATTCGAGGAAAAACACCCAATCGTCACTCGCAGACAACATCTCGATATCGCTTGTCACACCCCCCCAATCAACAAGTCGAGGCGTTTGCAAGATTCGGCAGCGGGACCTTTGCCGGGAATGGCCACAAAAGGCACAAAAACACAAAAAGAACCATCGGATGGGCAAGTCTCGAAATCAAGAAACTCGTTTTGTGCCTTTTGTGCTTTTTGTGGTTTCTGTTGTCTCTTGTGCTTATCGTGGTGAATGCTGGAGCCTGCAGCACATCATCCTTGCCGCCTCAATGTCATTCCCGATTGCGATATTTGCAAAAGGCTCCTTTTGTTTGAGCTAAGTGGCGCCCCCTATCCACGACTCTCCGGCCGGTGGTATCCTAGACCGGCCATGGCTCGAACCTCGTCGCCGTCCCTCCGCCGGATTCCGGCAGTGGACAGGATTGTCGACAGTCCCGGGGCGGCGGCCCTCATCAGCCGCACCAGCCGTCCCTTCGTCACCTTGCTGGTCCGCAGGGTCCTGGAGAACCTCCGCCAAGAGCTGGCGAGCAACCCCGAAAAGGAGTGGCCGGCCCCGACGCTGGAGGACCGCATCCAGGAAACCCTGCAGCAGGAGTTCCGCTCCTGGGCCTGTCCCACCCTGAAGAAGGTCATCAACGCCACCGGCGTTGTCCTGCACACCAACCTGGGACGGGCGCCGGTCGGAGATACGGCCCGCCGGCAGTTGGCGGAAGTCGCCTCCAACTACTCCAACCTCGAATTCGACCTGGGTCGCGGCAGCCGCGGCAAGAGAGACGTCATTGCCGGCCGCCTCCTGGAAACGATTCTGGATTGCCCGCGAGCCCTGGTCGTCAACAACAACGCCGCGGCCGTGTTCCTTATTCTCAACTCCCTGGCCGAAGGGGGCGAGGTCCTGATTTCCCGCGGGGAGATGATCGAGATCGGCGATTCCTTCCGGATCCCCGACATCCTGCGCAAGAGCGGCGCTGGCCTGAAGGAGGTGGGCACCACCAACAAGACCCATCTGAGCGACTACCGGCAGGGCTTCACCGACAAGACCAGGCTGGTGCTGCGAGTGCATCCCAGCAACTTCAAGATCTCGGGCTTCACCTCCAAACCGAGCCTGGAGGAGCTGTCCGCCCTCTGCGCCTCCAGGTCCGTCCCTCTGGTGGAGGACCTGGGCAGCGGCTGCCTGATCGACCTCGAGGCCGAGCGGATCGAACCCGAACCCCATCCGCGGGAGAGTCTTTCTCGAGGGGCCGACCTGGTCTGCTTCAGCGGTGACAAGCTGCTGGGCGGTTCCCAGGCCGGCATCATCGCCGGAAGCTCCCGCTATCTGCAGAGAATCCGCCAAAACCCCCTCTTCAGGGCGCTGAGACTGGACAAGCTGGCCCTGGCGGTTCTGGAGTCCACTCTGATTGCATATCTGACCCGCCGGGAGGAGCTGGAGATTCCGGTGGTGCAGATGATTCGTATGGAGGCCGGCCGCCTGAAAGAGCGGGCAAGCCACCTGGTGGCGCGCCTTTCCGGGCTTCGAACCGATCTGACCATGGAGGTGGTCGAGGGCGCCTCCGTCATCGGGGGAGGGTCAACTCCCTCCCAGAGCCTGCCGAGCTGGCTCCTCCGACTGCGCCCCTCCGCAACCTCGGCCGCCGGGCTGGAGGCTCTGCTGAGGCAATCGGACCCGCCCGTGCTGGCGCGCCTGGACCGGGAAGCCGTCCTGCTGGATCTGAGAACCGTCTTCCCCGCCGACGATGCCCGTTTGGCCGACATCCTGAGCCGGATAGGCAAATAATCCGCAGGTTGCCGTCCTTCCCCGCCCGGCCGCCGGGTGCATGAATTTGCAAGAGGTGCTCCCATGAATGCCAAGCCCAATATCCTCTTCATCCTGACCGACCAGCACGCACCGCGGGTGGCCGGGTTTGCGGGCGACCCCGTCGTGCGTACTCCCCACCTGGACGACCTGGCCTCCCGATCGGTGCAGTTCGAAACCGCCAGTTGCGCCTCCCCGGCCTGCACCCCGTCGCGGATGTCCCTGCTGACCGCCCTGGAACCGCACCGCTGCGCGGCCTGGGCCAACCACTGGATCATTTTTCCCGAACTGGTGACCTGGCCCGGCCACTTTTCCGAGCACGGCTACGCCACCTGCCTGGTGGGTAAAATGCACTTCGGGGGCAAGGATCAGTTGCAGGGATTTCAACACCGGCCTTTCGGGGACTTCCATCACGGCCTCTCCCATCAACCGGAGCCGCTGAGCTTTTTCCCCAGCTACCACAACGCGGAGAGCGCGGGGGTCACGGAAATCCCCGAAAGCCTGCTCCAGGATGTCGTGGTCACCCGCGAAGCCCAGGCCTTTCTACTGGAACACCAGGACCGGAAGCCGGAGCAGCCCTGGTTCCTCTGCGCCGGTTACGGTCGGCCTCACGCCCCCTTCACCGCACCGGGCCGCTATATCCGCCGCTACCGGGGCCGGACTCCGCCCCTGGAACAACCCGCCGACAGCGCGAACCGCCTGGAACCCTACGCCCGCCGCATGTACGACAGGCTCTTTTGCCACTTGACCGAGGAACAGATCCGGAAAGGACGGGAAGGCTACTACGCCTGCGTCGACTACGTGGACGACTGCATCGGGGAACTGCTGGACACCCTCCGGCGAAACGGCCTGCTGGAAAACACCATCGTCATCTACACCAGCGACCACGGGGAGATGGGTGGGGCTCACGGCCTGTGGCAGAAGTCGATCTACTATGAGGAATCCATGGGAGTCCCTCTTCTTATCACGGGTCCCGGGGTTCAATCCGACCATTCTCGCGTATCCGGGGTGGTGTCCCTGATGGACCTTTTCCCGACCTGCTGCAGCCTGGCCGGCCTCCCCATTCCCCCGGGTCTGGACGGGATGGATATCAGCCCGCTCTTGCGGGATCCTGCCGGGGGACGTTCTCCTCGCGAGTTCGCACCCAGCCAGTATTGCGATTGGGGGACCCGCATCAAGACCCATGCCCTTCCCATCGGGCAGCCGACCCGCGCCTGGCGGGCCATCCGCACCCGTGACTGGAAATACGTGGAGGTTCAGGGAGGAAAACCGCTGCTGTTCGACATGGCCGACGATCCCCGGGAGATGGCCAACCTGGCCGAGCGGCCCCAGCATGCCGAGCAATGCGACAGGCTGCGCCGGCAACTCTTTCAGCGGTTCGACTGGGAGGAGGCCATGGCTCAGCTGCGGGCCGACCGCCAGCGGATACCGGCCCTTGTCTCGGGCATCAAGCCCTCCACTCCCAACCAGTACCGGTTGCCGGACGGACGAACCTTCGATGCCGAAGCATCGCTCTATGAGGCTCGCTGGCTGCCCGTGGACGACAACGCCACCGGGGGAATCATTCCCCAGCAGTTCGGTTAGCCGCCATTCACTATCCAGCCGGCTTGCCGTTCGGAAAGGAGAGGGAGACTCCATGCTGGTTGGCATCACCGTGATGCCGGAGTATTTTCAGAGCGAGTCGGTCGACGGCGTGCTCGACAGGCTGGAACGTCTCGCCGGGGTCACCGCGGTGACGACCTCTCCCTATGTGATGGCGTTGGCGGACCGGCAGACCGGATTCCGGGAACCGCCCATAGACGCCGGCGCCGGCAAGGTCCGCCTGCTGGACCGGAACCTGTGGGGCAAGCGGGAGCTGTGGGCGCGGACGGCCCCCAGCTTCCAACCGAACCTGGATCTCTATCGGGGGTTGCGCTACCAGCCCTCCGCGGCGGACGACCTGACCCGAGAGCAGGGTCCCGTGGTGGGAGAGTTCATCCGCAAGGCACAGTCGCGTGGATTGAAGGTCTACCTTCAGGTACAGGCGGCTATTCCGCCCGGCTACCGGGTCCAGTTCGGTCAGCCCGAACCCGAAGACTGTCCCCGCCTTCCCGACGGCAGTATTCCCACCCGCCGCCTTTCGGCCAACGGGAGCCTGGCCAGTCCCCACATCCGCGACTACACCCTGGCGCTCCTCCGGGACCTCTGCCGCCAATATCCGACCGTGGACGGCCTACGCCTGGACTGGCCCGAATATCCGCCTTACTTGCTGGATTCCATTTTTCTGGACTTCGGCGAGCACGCCCGCAGTCAAGCCCGGCGGATGGGACTCGACTTCAACCGGATGCGCAGCGCCGCCGGCGCGCTCTACCGCCGCCTTCACGGGGGACTCACCGACGAGGACCTGAGGATTTGCACCGAGGCCGGCAGCCTGGGCGAGGCTCGCCGGCGGTTGCTGCCGGAGCCTGCCGGCCTGGAGGAGTGGATCGAATTCAAGGCCAGCCTGGTCGAATCCCTGCACGCGGATTTTCGCCAAGCCATGAACGAAGCCGGCGGCCAAGGCATGGAGTTGCGGCCCAACGCCTTTCCGCCGCCCTGGAACATCTTTTCGGGACTGGACTACGGCCGGGTGAGCCCTTACAGCTCCGCCCTTTCCGTCAAGCTCTACACCATGCACTGGCCCATGATGCTTCGATTCTACGGGGATCGCCTGCGCCAGGCCAATCCGGGTGTGTCCGAACGGCTTCTGGTGAGAGCCCTGGCCCGCCTGTTCGATACCGGCCAGGAACCGACCCCGGACCGGTTGGCGGACTTCCGTTATCCGTCCCCTGAAGAACCCCATCCGGCGGGAGAGGCCGCCCAGCATCGCAAGATCGCTCAGGCCCAACTGGAGGCCGGCAGCACCCCGGTCTGCACCCTGGCACACGCCTACGGTCCCACCACGGACTTTCGAAGCCGCCTTCAGACGGCCCGGAGCGCCAGCCGGCACGGTTTCTGGATCAACCGCTACGGTCACCTGAGCGACGAAAAGCTGGCAATCGTCGGGGAAGTTGGGCGGGGGTGAGGGGTCTGGGTGCTGACGGTGGGGGCGATATGGTTGGCGTGTGTTCGGAGAGTTAGCGCGTCCCGGGACGGCGCTACTACTGATGCCGGAGCCTTTTGCAATATTCCGCAGACAGGGGAGGTAGAGAGTAGGGGACGTTGAAGCAGCGCCGTCTCGCTTAGTGGCTCTACGAGTGCTGCCGATTGCCACTTACGGGACGCCGTGTCTGCCCCCCTCCGGATCGACTGCGGGCTTCGCCCTTGTCTCTCCGACTCCCCCTCAAGGGGGGAGTGATACTTGAGGCTTGCATGGGGCGCCTTGCCCGATTCCTGGGCACGATGTAAACAATGTTCCCGGTTTAATGGGTGGACGATGCCCCCCCGCGCTCGCGGGGGAATCTCTTCCCTCTGATGGGGGGGTACCCCGGGTGCGAGGCATCGGACCGCTACAGGTCGGCGAAGGGCAGAGCTGTCACTTCAGGGCCGAGAGGGAGTTGCAGGTCACCTGGATGCACGACGTACCCCGGCATCGCAGCCCGCGTCATGTCGCTTTGGAATCTCCTGATGGTAGCGGCCATGGCCGGGCGGGGCGTCGCGGACAGCTTGACCTCGATCGGCACAAGCCTTCCGTCGGTCTCGACCAGGAAGTCCACTTCAGTTCCCACCATGGTTCTCCAATAATAGACCCGAGGGTCGAGGCCCCGATGGATCAGGGTTTTGAAGATCTCGGAGAGCACCGCCGTTTCCATGATGGCGCCTCCCATCGGTCCTGAGGCAGCGTGTAGGGGGTCTTTGAGGCCCGCAAGGTAGCAAAGCGTGCCGACGTCCGTGAAATACACTTTGGGGGTCTTGACGAGCCGTTTTCCTACATTTGCGAAGTAGGGACGCAGCACGATCACCTGATAGGTGGCTTCGAGCACGGACAGCCATGCCTTGACGGTGTTGACCGCAACGCCGAGGTCCCGGGCAACATCGGTCAGATTCAGGAGTTGGGCGCTTCTGGCCGCCAGCACCCGAAGGAAGTTCTGATACTGGATCAGGTCTCCGACCTGACGCAGCATTCGCACGTCCCGTTCAAGATAGGTCTGGATGTAGCCGGCATGCCAAAGCGATGCATCCCGGCTGGGTTGTGCCGCAAGTTCAGGGTACCCTCCTCGAAGGAAGTCCTTCCACAGCTCGCCAAAGACATGGGACCATTTCGAAGAAGACCGGCGTTGTCGCTCCCACGGAAGAGCCATCTGCGGCCGTCCCTCCGCTTCCCGTCTGGAAAGAGGCAATAGGCGCAGAATTGCTGCTCGGCCCGCCAACGACTCGCTCACTTTCTCAGAGAGCAACAGATTTTGCGAACCGCTGAGAAGAAATCGACCCTTCCGGCTGCGGTCGGCATCGATCCTCTCTTTGATGTATGGAAGCAAATCGGGTACGTACTGAACCTCATCGAAGATCACCGGAGGGCGGTACAATTCCAGGAAGCTGCGCGGATCTTGCAGGGCACTCGCACGAACGTCGGGTGGCTCCAGAGAAACATACCGGCAATGCCTGCCGAAGAGGCGCCGGAGGAGGGTTGTCTTGCCGGATTGTCGAGGTCCGGTCAGAACTACGGCCGGAAACTCGGAGGCGGCCTTTTCGAGGATCGGCTCCAGCGACCGGTCAATGTAATCTTGCATCCCGTACACCGGTTAGTTGAGGCATGATCAGTGTCTTCGGATCGAGTTCTTCCAGCGAGAAACGGACATAGCCGCGTTTGGCACTGCCGAGTTCTCAGCTTCCGAGTGAGCAGATCGCCGATCCAACTGCCATGCTTCTCAATGTGGAATGAAGATCTCGACCCTTCTTATGTCGATATTATGCATTTATAGTGCAAATAATCTATAAACTCTTGATAGATCGGGAACGATTATCCCGAAGATTGGCAGGGAGCGCCGGCCAAAGGCATTAACCCGCATTTCTCACCAGGCCGCTGGTGCCATGACGACAAGTATTTTATTAGAATATCGATGCACAGGATCCACAGGATTTGGTCTTAGGAGTCTGGTGTCTTGCAATCCTGGGAATCCGCAATCCCCCACCGCACCATCGCCCGAGCCGGCTTCCGGTGCAGGAACCTCTCGTCCCGTCTGTCCTGTTCATCCTGTACATCGATGTCAATAATCCGTCTAGTGACGACGCGTGCCGTTGAAGCAGCTCCGTCTCGCTTCGTGTTCCTTCGTCGTTGTTCGTGTCCCTTCGTGGATATCTGTATTCCCGGCGTGCCAGTCTGAGGCACAGCCTCGCCGCCGGCGCGACCTACTTCAGCTCACCCTCCCGGTCCAACATCTTGAGAAGACCCTCGAAGGCCTCCACCGTCCTTTGCAGGTCCTCATCGGTATGCACTCCCGAGATCAGGCCCCCGGGCCAGGGCAGGACGTCGACGCCGTTGCAGAGGAACCCCGCCCGCGCCTTGTGCTGAAGCTGGGCGGAAGCGGCTCCTCGCAGTTTCCAGGAATCCACCCGACCCGCCATGATATCGGCAGGGGTTACCGGATCGTGGTCGGGATTGGGAAAGACGTGGAATGCTGAAAAATCGCCGTAGACGCACCAGTCGCAACCCAGCCGTTCGGCGACCGAGTTCATTTCCCGGCGCAGCCTGGCTCCGCTGGCATTGGCCCGGGCGATCAGATCGGTGGACTGCAGGGTTTGCAAGGTGGCGATCCCGGCGCTGGCGGTGACGGGCGCCGCATTGTAGGTCCCGTAGTGAACCACCAGGGGCGGAGCCGGGCCGTCGTCTCCCTCCTGGAAATCCATGACCTGCATCACCTCGGCACGCCCCACCAGGGCAGCGCCCGGATAGCCGCCCCCCACGATCTTGGCCAGGGTGGTCAGGTCGGGGGTCACGCCATAGTAACCTTGGGCCCCGCCCAGGGAACAACGAAACCCCGAGACGACTTCGTCGAAGATCAGAAGGATGCCCTGCTGGGCCGTCCACCGCCGCAGCTCCGGCAGGAAGGCGGGATCGAGGGGCACCTTGCCGAAGGTGGCCCCGGTCGGCTCCAGAATCACTGCGGCCACGTCCTCCCGGTCCCGGCAGAGCTCGTCCAGCCAAGCCAGGTCTCCCGGCGGGCAGACCAGCACGTTGTCCACGATTTCCTGCAGGATGCCCGCCGGCGGCTTGGGCCGGCGGATTCCTTGCCAAAAGCCACGTGGTCATGCCATCCGTGGAAGTGGGTGGCGAAGCGCACCAACTTGGGCTTGCCGGTATAGGCCCTGGCCACCCTCAGAGCCAGGTGGGTCGCCTCGGTCCCGCTGACCGTAAAGCGAACCCGCTCGGCGCTGGGGACCAGGGACTGAATCAGTTCGGCCCACTCCAGCTCCAGCTGGTGGGAAGACCCGTAGTGGGTCCCGCGGGAGACTTGTTCCAGCACTGCCTCCTGGACCGCGGGATGGTTATGCCCCAGCATCAACGCCCCGTGGCCGCCGAAGTAGTCCACATACTCCCGCCCGTCCACGTCCCACTTGCGGGACCCTTGAGCTCGGGAGACAAACACGGGATGAGGCTCCAGCACCCGGGCCTGGTGGGTGACGCCGCAGGGAAAGACCTGCTGCGCCCTCCTGTAGAGCTCAGCCGAAGTGGGTGTGGCTTCGATGTAGGACTGAAAGATTTGTGACTCCGCCTGCACGGTTCTGGTGTTCATGGGATATCCACCTGATGGTAGGGTTCAGTCAAGCAAAGAAATTCTTTAGGCGCCCGGGAAACGGGCTTAGCCCGTATTTTTCACCAGGGGGCATGATCATGGCGCAGGATTTTCCCCTTCAGCGCGTGCTCGCGACCGAAGAGCGTAGCGGTCACTACGCGCGAGGGAGCATGTGCGCGCTGAAGGGAAAAAGACAAGCCAGGGCATGCCCAGCGCCGTCTGTTACCCGCAAGCCCTTACCAGGGAGCCAATCAAAGTACTGAAGATAAACTACTTTTCGTCATGGCACCAGCGGCCTGGTGAGAAATGCGGGCTTAGGACTGGACGCCGGACCGGCCCGTGCCCTTCAAGCGTTCCATTTCCCGGTCCAGGCCGTGGAGCCAAAACTCCAGGTCCGAGCTCACCGTCATGAGCCGCGCGCCCCGATCGATCCAGCCTTGGCAAGCCTCGGCGCTGCCGACAAAGGTTCCGAAAGGCATCCCGGCTTGTCGGGCGGCTCGAAAGATCTCGTCGACCCTCCGGTCCAGCTCGGGGTGATCGCGAACCCCCAGCAATCCCATGGATTGCCGCAAGTCGTCCAGCCCCATGAAGACAGCGTCCAGCCCGGGAACGCGCACAATCTCCTCGATATTTTTCACCGACTCCAGGCTCTCCATCTGAGCCACCACCGTGATCCAGTCGTTGGCCTGGGCAAAGTACTCATTGGTCCGATGGGTATACTCGGCCCGCAACGGTCCGCAACCCCGTCTTCCCAACGGGGCGTACTTGGACCACTTTACCGCCAGGGCCGCCTGCTCGGCATTTTCCACCATGGGAACCACGATTCCGCTGGCTCCCCAGTCCAGGGCCCGCTTGATTTCAGCCTCTATCAGACCCGGAACCCGAACGATGACGTCGATTTGGGTCCCCTTGGCCGCCAGAAGCAGGGGCAGCAGATCGCTGGAGGTCAGATGGCCGTGCTCGGTATCCAGGAACAGCCAGTCATAGCCGGCGGCCGCAGCCATTTCCACGAAGGCCGGAGACCCGAAGTAGGCGATAGTGCCCACGGCTGCCTGGCCCTGCCGAAGCTTGCGCTGCAAGTTACCGCCGTTGAACATTCCGTCACCTCGCGCCAATCCGGCACCCCGCTTTCTCGCCACTTTCGGCGGTCCGTGCGGAATCCGTCCGGGAAGACGTTGGAGAACGAAGAATAAAGCAATGAGCCGGAGAAGCTCAACCCTCGTTCCGCCGGGCCTCGCGGGAAAAAATAGGGGCGACCTAAGGGATCCCTCGTCTATCTCCCCCGTCCATGTAGAGGGAACTGCCGAAGAGATAAGAGCAGGGCTCGGAAGCCAGAAAAACCACCATGCCGGCGATTTCTTCCGGTTCAGCCAAACGCCCCGCCGGCAGCTTCCGCCCGATCTGCGCCAGAATCTCGTCCACGCTGCGACCTTCCTCCGCGGCCTTGTCGCGCTGCAAGTCCCTGGCTCGCTGGGTTTTGGTCAGTCCCGGACAGATGGTGTTGACCAGGATCCCGTCCCCGGAGACGGCGTCGGACAGAGCCCGGGTCATGTTCAGGACGGCGATATTGGACAGGCTCAGTGGGATGTTGGCCCGTGTCGGGCTGGCTCCCGCTCCTCCGGCGATGTTGACGATCCGCCCCCATCGGTTCCGCTTCATGTGTGGAATAACCAGTTGGGCCATGCGCAGATAGCCGTAGCTTTTCAGTCCCAGCCCCTCGTCGATGACTTCGGTCGAGAGCTCCAGGATGTCGGCCATCCTGGCCGCACCGGCGCAGTTCACCAGGATGTCCACGCCATCCCACCGCCTCACGGTCTCATCCACCACTCGCCGGCAGCCTTCCCGGGTGGTCAGATCGCTGGCGACCGCCCAGCCCTCGCCACCTGCCCGGTCGATCTCCGCCCTGACCTCCTCCAGCAAGGTTCGGGTGCGGGCGGTCACACAGACCCGGGCGCCTTCCCGGGCCAGTCCCAGGGCGCAGCAGCGGCCGATGCCGCGGCTGCCCCCGGTCACGACGGCACGCTTGCCTTTCAATCCCAAGTCCATGGATACCCCCCCGGCTAGGCCGCGGGCCAGGGCTGTCCCGCTTCGGTGGCCGCAATCATCTTCTGCAGCTTCTCCACGTAATACTCGACCACCCGGGCGACCAGCTTTTCCCCCTTGGCTGCCGTAGCCAGCAGCGACTGCTCCTGGCGGGCCCGATCGGTGGCATTCTCGCCTTCCTCGTTGATGCGGCCGTCGATGAAGGTGCGCCCGTCGATGCGCAGGAAGTGCTCCACCTCCGGCGAGAATCCCGACTCGTAGTTCAGATTGGCGTCGTCGTACTCCTTCATGCTGACCCGGCGCACGCGGTGGGGATGGGCGGCCAGGGCAATGGAGGTCTCGTACTCCTCGGCGTGAGACAGACGTTTCTTGCTTTCCAGGACGGTCTTGACGAAATCCGGCGGGGTCGGCGCCCAAACGGAGTCCACCTCCATCGTCACCCCGAGCTTGCTTCGCCACGTCTCTTCCATTTCCTTGAGCGGCTGCTGGTTCCCTCCGTGGCCGTTGAGCACCAGCAGGGTATGGATCCCGTTGGTCTTCAAGGAGTGGAGCACATCGAAGATATAGTCCTGGAAGGTCTTGCGGCGCAGGGTGATGCTCCCCTTCCGCGACATCCAGTAAGGCGCGTAACCGCAAAAGCTCGGCGGCGCCACGATCACTTGCGGGTAGAGCTCCAGGGCAATCTGCTTGGCATAGAAGGTGGCGTGGGCCGTATCTTCCACCAGGGCGATGTGCTCGTTGTGCTGCTCGATGGAACCCGCCGGCAGGATGGCCGCCTTGAGCAGACCGCTTCCCAGCAACTCCCGGATCTCCTTGCGAGTGTTCTCCCACAGCAGGACCCGGTCGGGATCGATCCGACGCCTCAGCCGTTCCATGGGCGCATT
Source organism: Candidatus Versatilivorator sp. (assembly GCA_965207735.1). Taxonomy (GTDB): domain Bacteria; phylum Acidobacteriota; class Terriglobia; order Versatilivoradales; family Versatilivoraceae; genus Versatilivorator. The sequence goes on from OZ242296.1 coordinate 2,000,388, forward strand.
TCGGGAAGCCGAGCCGGTTGGCGCCGGCAATGCACCGGCCAAACTCTCGGCCGCCAGTCCCGTCGTGAGCGTCCCCGTAGCCAGTCCGCCGGCTAGGGACTGCAGCAAACTCCGTCGCGTAATGCCCTGTGTCATGGATTTCCTCCTGGAAATGTGCCAGTGATTTCCGGCGCCGGGTGGCCGGAGCCCGGTTCATAGTCAAGCGTGATTAGATGGTTCATCTACATCGATGCACAGGATGAACAGGACCCTTGGGGGAAGGGTTTCACCGTCTCCGGTTCAACCGTCCTGGTGTCTCTTCGTGTTCATTGGTGTCCATTCGTGGTTCAACTCAAGCAATGACCTACCGTCTTCCCCTGGGTGATCCGCACGGCAGGTTGAGGGCCGGCTAAAACGACAGAACCCTGCGGGGATTTTCCACCAGAATGGTTCGAATCTGGCTGGTGGAAACACCGAGTTGCTCCAGCGAGGCCGCCAGTCGAGTGGCCACGATGGTGAAGTCGGCCTGATTCTCCCTCCAGCCCTGGCTACCCTTGGTTTCCGCCGAAAATTCCCCATAAAAGTAGGGGACGTGATCGTGGCTGACCAGAATCTGCTGCAAGAATCCGCCCGCGATCAGTTTCTGGATCGAGCGGGCCTGCTTGTCGCAGTCGTAGTTTCCGGCGCCGACCCGATCGAACTGCAGGTAGCAGCCCAGCCTCGCAATCTCCTGGTGATAGTCCCCGGCATCGGCGTTCTTTCCGTCGTCCATGTGGCCCTGGTGCCCGATGATCACCCGGCCGGGATCGGCGCCCGATTCCAGCAACAACCTGGCCTGCTCCAGCCCGCCCCCGTTGGTGGTGTGGGTGGTGATGGGGCAGCCTGTGCGCCGGCTGGCCTTGGCCGCGGCAAGGTGAACCGCTTTCTCGCTGGGACGCATCAGGGCGCTGGTTCCGATCTTGATGGCACCCGCCCGAATCGTGGTGAACCGCTCTCCCCTCCCACCGTGAGGATCTTCCATCCCCTCGGTGATCTCCCGTACAAACAGGTCTGCCATCTTGTCGGCGCCGTCGGACTCGATCCCCAACCGTACCGCCCAGGGATGCTGGGGCGCCAGGGCCTCGCACCAGAACCCCGTGGAGGCAATGATGTGGACCTTGGTCCGCCGGGCCAGATCCACCAGCAGTTGAGGATACCGACCCACCCGGATGGGGGTGCATTCCACGATGGCTCCGGGGCCGTCTTCGGCGGAGAGCGAGTGGTGAAAGGCGTTCAACATCCCCGCGGTCTCAGCCAGCATTCTTTCCCGCAGAGAGCCCAGGGGAGCCGCCGGGGTTGCGTAAAGCTCGGACCAATCCACCGTGGGCGCATGTTCGTGCATGAGGGTCGCACCCAGGTCTTCGGGATCGACGGGTCCGAGCACCGTCTGCACGGCCGCGGCCCTGTCCGATCTCTCGGGCGGCCTGCAGGCCCCAAGCTGCAGGGCCGTCCAGGCGGCCACGGCCGACCCGGCCAGGAACTGTCGCCGGCTGAGGTTGCTTCGATCCAAGAAAGAAGCCGATTCCATGGTCTTCCCGGTCTTCGATCCGCGCGGGTGAGAGCCGGTCCTCGCCCTTTGAATAGCGCCGGACCCGACCACGACTATCCTACCCCAAAAGGCCTTCTTCCCCGGCAAAAACCGGGGTTTGGGCCGACAGTGGAATTGGGGCCTGCGTCACAGGAGTTCCGTCAGGTAAATCTAATCCCTTCCCAGGGCACGCCCCAGGAACTCCACCGCCCGCGCAATGGCGCCCGTCAGACCGAACAGGTTGTGTCCTCCACCCTCGTAGGTGAAGGCCTCGAACTCGGGAGGCTCGCGTCCCAGGGCCTCCATGGCACGGATCATCGAGTACGCTTGGGAAACGGCGACGGTCTCGTCGGAATCGCCATGGTGTAGCTGGACGGCCGGCAGGTCTTCGGCGAACAGAACGGAGGAGCGGCGCACCAACTCCAGGCGCACTTCAGGCAGTTCGATTTCGCCTCTCAGGTAGGGCTGAACAAAGATGGAGTCCAGGTGGGCCACGCCCGTGAGCTCGCGCGGACGCCCCAGGGCCGCCTCGCGCACGATTTGCCGCACCCAGTTGTCGAAGAAGTCGGTGGGACCGAAGAAGGCGACGATGTTCTCAATGCGCTCGTCGCGGATGCCGGCCAGCATGGCGACGCCCGCTCCACGACTTCCGCCGATGATGCTCACACCTTCGGACTTCGCCTGCGGAGTCAGCTCCAGCGCCACGTTCAGGAGCGCCAAGGCGTCGTCCACATCGTAGTCCCAGTGACTGCCGGCGCCGGTCGAGATCCACACGCGATCGCCAAACTCAAGCGGTTCGCTGCGAAAAGAGGGGATTACGTAGACGAAGCGGTCTCGCAGCTCGCCCAAGAACTGCCCGATGATATCCACATCGCCCACGTCGACACCGCTGTCGCCGCCGTGGAGGTACATCAGGACGGGCAGGGTGCCGGGTGCCGCGGAGTCGGGCGCAATGATCGCTCCGTAGTGGCGCGCCTCCCCGACCCGATGCGACACCACCCGCAGGGTCGCCGGGGTGTCGTCCAGGGGATGCGCCTCCGCGAATTCGAGCAACACGTCAACCGGAGAGATGTCGCGCTGGGCCCAGTCTGCACGAACGGCTTCGATCTCCGCAGCGGTCGGAGCGGCAAAAATGTTGTCGAGTTCGGTCTCGAGGTCGATCGCGTAGGCGTTGACAGCCGAAACAGCCAGGTCTGCGGCGACCATGAGCGTCTGGATGCCGGCCCCGGTGCCCAGGGTCCACTCCACCGCGACTTCGCCCTTCCAGTCCGTGACTGCGGTCGAGGGATCCACCCGGCCGCTTCCCGGCGTTGGCAAGAAGTTCACGGTCACGCCGGAAAGAGACTGACCTGACGTGTCGACAACGCGAACGACGAGGGGCCTGTCAAGGGTTTGCCGGGTGAACGCGCGTTGCCCCCCGCCTGCTACAATGCGGATCGCGGCCGCCGACTCTCCGAATACCGGATCGACCGGGACGCTGACCGGATCACATCCCGTCAGGGTGGGCTGTCGGTCCGCTCCTGTCACCGTGATGGGGCAGGTCACCGCACTCGTGGACGACCACGTCACCGTCGGCGGGGGGGGATGGCCACCGTCGAGGGGGCCTCCGTCCGGGACCCGAATCGTCGGCACCGCCGAGAGTGAAGGGATCCGCTTCCCAAACCGCAGCCCGAGCGGAGCGAAAGGGGAATCGTCCTCGCTTCGCAGGAACAGGAGGCCGCGAAAGTTCCCCAGGAACCTTGTATCGACTCCTTCCACTGCGAACCATTCCGGGAGCGTGCGCGCCGCCTGGTGGAAATCCCCCCAGTGGACGAACCCACCGTTCAAGGGGTCCCTTCCCTCTTCGTCGCGAATGCGAAGCTCGAGGCGGGAAGCGGCGTCTGGCTTGAACACTGCGACTCCAGCGCCGACTCTCGTCGATTCCTCCACGAACAGAGCGAATCCCGTCCCCAACCGGACGGGCTCGACGCCGACTTCGATTCCCGATTCGGCGTGCCGATAGGTCAACAGCCCACTGACTGTGGCCGGCTCGGCCTCGACCTGGATCCAGCCTTGCCGAATGGATCCTGAGCCGGCGCTATTCAAGACTCGTCTGCCCCGCGACGGAATCTCCAACGTTATATCGGAATCGAACAGATCCGGGACCGGCTGTGCGTCCGGATCGTAGACTTCCACCCGGACTTCGGCGGCGGCGTCCGGGTCGACGTTGCTGAGGACCAACTGCACCGACCATCCGCCTCCATCCACGTAATCCGGGAAGTACAGAAATGTCGCTGCCTGTTCCTGCGCTTGTCCGGCGATCGAGTCGTCCGCCGGGCGGCGGACGTTCTCTAGCGGGGCGCCGGCAGTTTGCGCCGGCGACAGGACGAAAAACAGGCACAGGGCAGAAATTAATAATCCTGTGCATCGACGTTTGCCAGAAATCAACTCATACCCCACAGGGAGAGCCGAAGCGGGGAACATCATTTCGTGACCTTCGTGGCCCTTCGGGATCCTTGGTGCCACTTCGTGGATATCTTTTTTGTCTTTGTGGATAGTCTCTCAATTTTCTTGGGTAGGTTACAGACAAGGGAGAGGATGCGGGCGGGACGCCCGCGCTCGCGGGTGGGTCGTCCCGCTGGTGCGGTGGAGCGTATACGGCGGGCGACTTCTCTGAAAGCCGACCGGCACCCCTTGGGAAACTCCCCTTTGCCCGCGGGCCTGCCCCCGCCACCCTACTCCTGGGTGAATCAAACGAGGGGAAACAACAAATCTTCCCGGCCTATCGGGAACAAGGACCCTGCCAGGTTGATTCAGAATTCCGGATTATTGAACATGGATACACAGGATGCACAGGATTAACACAACGAGAGGCCGCCGCACGGACTACAATATAAAATTTGTAACTGCTCATTATAGTAGACTTACTGTGGTTTGTCCTATTGTAATCCCCTCATTATATCCCTCTAATTGAACGGGAATCCACTGGACTATTCAGGACGTTGGTGGACAGGACTTACGATGTTGCAACCCCCGAGACTCTTCGTCCGAGACCGTCGAGCGGGGTGGTAGGCTGCCCCTGGGTTCGGATCGGAGATATCGGGTTGTGAGCATCCTCCAGCCTTGCCCCTCTCGGCCTCTGGCCATCTGTGGTCTACTGTTCTTCGAAGGCCTCATCAGTGAGAACCCGCAGCCGGGAGCCGACGTTGAGGTGCCGCGGGATGCCGAGGCGCTGGAGACGTTGACGGGTTTCGGGAGAGACGGGGATATGAAGCGGTACACGGTGCAACATAAAGACACACAACAACACATGGAGCGACAAGCAGGTTACTAAGCTACACAAAGCCACACGGAGTAGACACTCATCCTCCATGAGCGCGAAAGCGCGCCTGGAGGCCTTCCCGCCAGGGATCACTGTGGAGGGAGCGACCCCCGGAAAGGGGAGGGTAAGGGTGACGTTTTGCCTGTCACCCTTTACCCTGCCCGGTGCCGCACCAGCGGTCAAAAGGAGGGGGTCGCTCCCTCCACTTTCTCCCCCTCCGGTGCGGCGCCACGACGCGCCGTACGAGGCGGGGACGCGCAGGGCCGGCGCCGCACGGCGCTTTGGCCCGGAGGACTCGGGGAATCCGTGCCAACCCGCTTCCAATGCGGATTCCCGGGCACAACCTGGACCACAGCGGGGAGGGCTTCGCCCTCTGAGAGTGGAGCGTTGGGGTTGTTGAGGGGACGCGCCACCACGTGCGCCACCACCGTGCGCCACCCCTCCTTTGTAAGGTGGCCACCCATATGACGGCACGAGCGTGACCCCCGGAGGCGGAAATCGTCGATCATTTCGCGGCCGTTGGAGGCCGGGTTTGCCTGCTCCCATCGGGCGATCTTCTCCATGACGACATCGAGGCCGCCATGGCGTTCGACCATCGCCCAACCGGCTACAGCGATGGCTTGCCTGAGGGCCGCATCTGGCGACTCGACCGCTCCCATGTCTCAGGATCCCCGGGCCTGGAGAACGCGCTGGGTGTGGTCGAGATGGTGCTGGTCCTAAACGACCGCGAATACCTCGACAGTCCAGTTTGCCTTGCAACCGGCCGCGTGAGTATGATGCGTCTTATCTGTCCGAGAAATCCGTGGCGGTACAGACTGGATTCTCGGCGCCCCGCTTATCCTGATGTTGATTGGCTTGCTCGCTGATAGACTGACCCGGCGCTAGCCGCCGAGTTGCTCCGCCAAATCGAGGACTGCCGCGAGGCACGCAAAAGAAAAGGGATGGACCACGCTAACCTGTTTAACCCGTTTAGTTCGCTGCCTCCTGAATATGAGAACCGCTTGACGTGGGCGTTCCTTGTGGCTCTCAAGTATGATCCGCTCCTTCAGAATTTTTTCCGCGAACTGGTGGAATCAAGACTGCCGCAGAAGGCGCGAGACCTCAGTAACTTCTGGCACCCCGCGCGCGTTGCTACGCAGACGAAATGGATTGACCCATCTACCATCCAGCTGGTTTCCGTACTCCTCACTGATGACACCATTCAAGACGTGCAGGTCGAGTGGTCGGATCGTGACCCCCGGTACGATGGCGTAATCGAATTTCCAGACGGCCTCACGTTTATCGTGGAAAACAAACCTTCCCATGGCAATGTATGGGCGAAACAATTGTCGCCGAGCCGGAGGTCTTTTTCGGGAAACATTGACGATTGCACCCTGCATGGTACAGCGATATGCCTGGCGTGGTCAGAAGTTCTGGAAGGTGTATTGGAGTACGTTAACTCCAAAATCGCGCTCTTTGGCAGCCGCGAAATTTGCCTTGATTTTCTGTCATTCGTGGATGAGTTCCACCCTCGCTTGACTCCCTACCGCACGTTCAGGCTCTGTGGTGACAGGTCTCAGGCACTCGAAAGACGGACGAAACGGCTGTTGGATGTTTTGGCGAGCAGATTAGGGCTGGAACGTCGGGAAAACTACCTGTTCCGACCAGGCAAGATTGCCGAGAGAATTGCGATTTTGGTCGAAGATGGGCCGACGCTCAAGGTAAGTCTTTGGCCGGCAGATACCGTGTGCCAGGCTCGTCGGTTCTACGAAATTGTGGACAGGACGGCTTTCTTGGATTTGAATGAATGGCAGGTCGAACCTAATCTCCACTTTTCATTCATGAACAGTCACCTAATCTGGGCCAAAACCACTTGGGAAACTGATAGGTATTTCGATGATTTCGCAGACAGGCAGTTATATGGGCAAATGAACCAAGCCAGACTGCTTCCTTTGGCACAACAATGGGAGAAAAAAGGCCTAATCACAGGCAAGGATCGGGGCGATATCGAATATCAGTTCAATTCAACGAGGCGAGAGACCCTTAATGTAATCCCTGGATTTTGTGTCTATCGGGTATGGGACCTCAACACCGTTATCAAGTTGGAGGAGAGCCGAAAACTCGAAGACGAAATCATTGACGCGCTTGTCAATCCCCTCGAGAGCTGGAAAGAAACTCTAGAAGCGGGACAACACGGATTTCCCGCGTCTGATGCGACAAAGTGAAGCGAGGCGGGGACAGCGGGGCCGGCGGCGCACCGCGTAGTGCCGGGGAGCCAGCCTACCCAATGTAATACATTGGGGCTGGCGAGGGGCTCCGGCCCCTTCGAACCCCCGACCGGGGGAACACCCCCCTGCCCCCCATCATCCCCGCCGCTCCCTTCTCCCTCTCCCGGGAACTTCGAGCCTGACTCTCACCCTGGCTTACCCCGGGCACCCGACCCCTGGGCCAGGTAACGCGCCCAGTCGTCCATCAGGACACGCCGGCGCTCGAATAGGTCCGAGCGGGCATAAGCCGCCTCCACCCGGTTGCGGACCACATGCGCCAGGGCCGCCTCGATCACCTCCCGGGGATGGTCGGTCTCCTCAGCCGCCCAGTCCCGGAAAGTCGAGCGGAAGCCGTGAGGCACCGCCGCAATCCCAAGCTGGCGCAGCAGTCGGCGCACCGCGCTGTCATGCAGCGGCCTCCCGCCTCCATGGGTGAACACCAGCGGACCGTCTCCTTCATTCAGCTTCTGCGCCGCCTCGAGAATCTCCAGGGCTCGGCCACACAGTGGCACACGATGCCGGCGGTTCGTCTTCGCCCGCCTTGCCGGGACGGTCCACACCCTCCCGCTGCAATCGATCTCCTCCCACTCGGCCCACCGAACCTCACTCCACCTGGCTGCCGTCAGCACCAGGTACTCGAAGGCCAGCTTCGCGGCCGGCACCGCTGCCGATGCCTGCACCGTCCGGATCGCCGCAGCCACCTCCCGATGGGGCACGGCCTGCATGTGCTCGGTCACGTCCTTTTGGTGACCCAGCACCGGGGCGATCCGGTCACAGGGGTTGTCAAGACGGAACTCCATGGCTACGGCCCATTCCAGGACCGCACGCAGGCGCTGGCGCACCCGCTTGGCCGTGGCGACCTTCCGGTGCCAGAGAGGCGTGAGGATCTCAAGCAGATCGGCGCTGGTGACCTCGGAGACCGGCATCTTGCCGATGCGGGGAAAGGCGTACCGCCTCAGGCTGGACATCCACTCGCGATGGTGACGCCGGCCGCGCCAGCCGTCCTGCTTCTGTTCCAAAACACGCATGGCGGCTTCGGCGAAGGTGAGGATGCCCTCGGCGCGGCGCTTCTCGGCAAGCGGGTCCCCGCCCTGGCGAGCGAGCTTGCGGTTGGCGAGCGCCTTCTCCCGGGCCTCGGCCAGGGAGACCAGGGCAACGCTGCCGAGTCCGAGCTCGCGGCGGCGGCCTCGGATAAGGAGGCGTTGAATCCAGGCGCGTGTTCCGCTGGGCTGGACGAAGAGGTACAATCCGTTTCCATCGGCGTGTCTACCGGGCGGAGCGGAGCGAATGAAGGCAGGAGAGAGGGCCTTATGGGGATGGCGGCCCTTGGGTTTGGTTTTGGGTAGCAGACGGGCGGGATGTGATCCAGTAATCATCCCCCCATTATATAGGGGATGGCAATGGATTGCAAGGGAGGTTATGGGCTGGCCGAACGGCTGCGGGACTCAGTTAAGTCAATGATAATAAATACAGTTATGGACATTACTGGACAAGAATGGACGTAGCTGGAACTTGATAGGATGTTGTCGCACGGGAAGCAGACTCGCTCAATGATCGAGTGCGCATTTGCGGATGTCCAGGACTGCAAGCCAGACCCCCGCCCTGCCGTGCGGATCATTCGAGAGTGAAACAATCGGAAATCGTCAATCCTTTCGCGAACTTGGCACCCCGTCGCGGCCACTCTCAGCGCCTTAGTGCCCCTTCGTGGTTCTTCGTGGCCCTTCGTGGATAGCTCTTTTTCTTTTTTCTTTTGTTTCTCTTGTTTCAGGCAGGCCGACCAGGAAATCGGTTCCGCACAGGCCCCTATTTCCTCGCCGGCAGGTAGGCTCCGTCGCCGCTACGTTGTCCTGGAGCCCCGCCGTCGTTGACCACCCCGTAGGCCAGGAACGGGTTCTCCCCCGACACCTTCTCGATCCGGATGTACCCCTGCCTGGTCTCCGGGTTGGCTCTGAGCAGAACCCTGTTGATTTGATGCCAGCCCCGGGCCGGGATCGGCTTGGTGACCACCGTCTCCTCCAGCAACCCCGTCTCCCCGTTATAGATCTCCAGGTGAAAGACGCTCTCACTCTCATCCACTTCGCCGGTGTTGACCAGCGCCAGGTTGCTGCGGTTCTCCTCATTCTGCTGCAACCCATTCACCCAGGCCTCCTTCTCGAAGGCCTCACCTTCCGGCACCGCGTTGTAGAAAACGCTGTACTGCCCGCCGCCTCCTTGAGACCCCGTCCTGGCCCCAATCACGATCCCGCTCAGGTCTCCCTCTTCGGCCGTGACGAACAACGGCCCCAGGTAGAAGCCCCTGCTCCTGCCCAGCTTCGCCATCTCCTCTCGACGCAACTCCTCCACCAGCTCGGGAACGATCTGCTGCTCTCCGGCTTCCAGCTCCATGCTGAAGCCCACCCTCTTGTCCTCCCCCTTGATCTGCTCCGACACAAATTCCAGGTTCAGCGTCCTGGGCTCCTGGGAGAAGTTCGTCACCGTCAGCTCGCTCCTGAACTCACTCGTCTCCACGATCACCGGCAACGTCTGGGCCATCTTCCCTTCCAACGAACTGGCCGTCACCGGAAAGACGAACGACCCGTCCGAGTTCACCTGGTCGTTGATCACCCCGTAAGCGTAGAAGGGCGCCTCTCCTTCCACCCGCTCCACCTTCACGTAGCCGCTCTCCACACTGCCCAGCAGCCCCGAGTACTGGTGAAACCCTCCCGGCTCGAGCGCTACGTCGTCCAGCTCCCGGGCAGTCGCATCCCCCGCCTCTCCCGAATACACCGTAGTCCTCAGGATGATCGCTCCCTCCCCCGGTGACCCCATGTTCTGGAAGGCAACGTTGGAGCGATCCTGACTGTTCTGCCGCAGTCCGCTCAGATAGACGGCCTCGGTAAAACCCTCTTCCTCTGCCACCCCCAGATAGGCCAGCCCCGCCTTCCCATCAGGCACCAGCGTCGCCGTCCGCACCACCGCCTCCACCTCAGAGCCCAGCGGCACCTCCACCCGCAACGTCCCCAGCTGGTTCCCCGTTTCGGGAATCGGGACCCCAAGACCCCTCAGGTAGTCGAGGGCGTCGATCTCGATCTTCTGTCTGCCTGCGGACAGCATGTCCGAGGCTTCCCCGCTTCTCTTTTCAGGCTCGTCCCTGGACGTATAGGTGAAGTTGAGCTCTACCTCCTCGTCCCCCCGGTTGGTCAGCGTCAACTCCGAGGTGAAAAAGGACTGGTTCCGGCCTGCTGAGGAGAGAATCACCGGGACGAACAGTGACCCCGTTGTCAGGCGGAAGCTCCCCTCGGCCGGACCCTCATCGCCGCAGTCATAGGCGAACCTCCCCAATTCAGACTCGGTGAAGCTCAAACGAATCTCGCAGGAGGCCCCGTCATCGTAGTCCAGCCTCACTGTCCCCATGTGAAGACCTGTCTTCTCATAGGTGTAAGTGCCCGATCGGGAGGCATCTCCCGACTCTGTCTGTTCGAAGCGGTTGCCGTCTCCGAACTGTAGCTCAAAAGTTCTCGCAGCCCCGTCTTCACCTGTCAGGTTCAAGGTCAGCCGTTTGCCCTCCAGGTCTGCCTCGGTAAGTTCCGGCGGATCATCTCCCACTTCTTCCGTGGCTTCTTCCGAGGCGACCCTGAGGATCAGGTCTCTGCCGCCGCCGTTCGAGGTGGTCACATACAGCGCCCCGTCGGGGCCCATCATCGGGGTCCGGAGCCGGCCGTAGGAGCGATCCAGCTCGGAGACAATGACCTGACCGACGAAGTCGCCCTCCGGGGTGAACTCGAACAGACGCAGCCGGCTGTCCCTGAGCGTGGCCACAGCCAGCCGCCCCTCCCAGACGCCCCATTGCCTGCCCTCCAGGAAGATACCGCCGCTCACGGCCACGGTCGGTGACCCCGACGACCACTTGGCCTCAACCGCGTCGGGGAACTTCGCCCGGTCGGTCATGGGAACGGATTCGTTGTAGCCGGGCACCGGATCCCAGCCGTAGTTGCCGCCGGCAACCAGCAGGTTGATCTCGTCGTCCACTCTCGGTCCGTGTTCCACCCCCCACATCTGACTGGTGCCGGGACGCAGCGCCAATCCCTGCACGTTTCGGTGGCCATAGCTGTAGACCCGCGAGGGAGCCAGCGGGTTTGTGTCCGCTCCTGCACCAGTGGCCGGGTCGACTCGAAGCACCTTGCCTCCCAATGAGGTCAGATCCTGCGGGATCCTCCCCGAGGCCGCGTCCCCGGTCCCAATCCACAGATAGCCCTCCGGTCCGAAGCGCAGCCGGCAGCCGCCGTGACGCCCGCTGGTGGCCGGGATGCCCCCGACCAGGGGATCGGCCACCCGGGTGGCCGCGGTGTAAACGGCGTTCATGGTCCAGGCGATCACCTGGACCTCGGGCCCGACGTGGCCCTGGCAGGTGTAGAAGCGGCGGTTGGAGGCGAAGTCCGGATCGACCACGATACCCATCAGCCCGGTCTCGCCGACGGCGAACAAGTCTCCCATCTCTGCGTTGACCCTGCGAATTGTGCCGTCGGCCCCTCGGCTGCTGAGCACGCCCCGTTTCTCAGTGAACAGCATGGTCCCGTCGGGCGTGAAATCCAGATCCCAGGGGATGGTCAGGCCGGAAACCAGGGTGGAAACCAGCAGTTCGGGCGCGATCTCCGCGGTCTCGACCGACTGAAGAGTGAAGGTCAGGGTGGCGATCGGCTCGTTCGAGAACTTTCCCATACCCCGAATGCTGGTGATGACTCCCTGCGGCGTTGTGGCAGGGTTCGACAGTGAAAACTCGGTGCCTCCCTCAGTTCCGGCGTCCCACGGGTACAGGTTGACCGTCAGCGACGCCATCCATTCCCCCTGCTCATCCAGAAGGGACAGCCCGGAGACCCCCACGAACCAGTCCGGGCTCGGAGCGATCATGGTGAGCAGGGTGACCCGGGGATGATCGGTGGTGAGCATGACGCTGTCGATGGTGGACGAGCCTGTGGGCCGGATGTTGCCGCTGCCCAGCAGGACAGCGAGCGCATCAGGCGCGGCTGCCCTGACTTCGTTCGCCAGGGTGCTCGTCCCCCCCAGTTCCGCCATGAACTCGACCCCGGCGGTGGCCCTGCCGCCCTCCCTCAGGAAAGTCACGCCGGCATTGTGCACCCCTCCGATCAACCTGGTGAAATGCGCACTGCCTGGAAGGCCGCCGGAGGTGACGGCGGTGGTCCATAATCCCCGGAAGGTCACGCTGTAGGTGGCTTCCGAGTGAACCTCAACCGCCGGATCGCTCTCCGGCGGATCCAGCCACATATTGAACAGCGCATCGGCCTGACCCTCATCCGCGATCGCCGCCGCTGCATCGAATGGATCCGACGCTGCCAGGCCCAGGGATGCAAGGCACGCCAGGATCAGGGTGGAGAGAGTTCGCCGCAACGGTCCGGCCCCATCCCGCCACCAAGAGTCGATCGGGGTGACCAGCAGCCGGAGGGTCGATTGCAGCCCCTTTGCCCGGACAACGATGAGGGAACGTGGGGGTAATGAGCTCGGGTACTCGGTTTTTTTGTCCATACTCAATCTAGATTTCTCGAGTCGAAACAACGTTGCCAAATAAACTAGCCTGGCCACCCTGCCGGGCAGATTATTCGAGGGAAAACGGTCGATCGTCAATAAAGACGCACCACGAATGAACACGAATATACACGAATACAGATGGACTTCCTTCAACGACATGCAACACCAAAATGCTTCTGCAAGATTGTTACTTTGGGTAGAGTCGAGGGGAGGCGCGCCGGCCTTAGATCGAGGGAGTCGCTGTTGCCGGCGGCTTTCGCCACTCGCCGGTGCCTCAATCTCGTTCCTCGCTGCGTTTCCTCGCCCCCGCTCGTCAAACCGGACGTGCGGTTTTCCCGCATCCGGCTTTCAGTCAAGATCATGCCTTCGCCCTCGGAAGGCTCTGTGGCTTCGACCCCAGGCAAGTGAGTCCATAGGTTTTCCATAGTCTCTCGTCCGAGAAGCGCACACTCCCCCCGGTCCTCACCTTGTGCTTCCGACAGAGCCACTGACGCAGCCGCCCGCCCGCGTGGCGGTCGATCGCTCGGTAGGCCGGGCTCACCTGCCCCAGAACGAAGTAGTTCGCCCACCCGGTCATCGCCCGGTTCAGGTGTTCTACCATCTGTCCTCGAAGCAGCGTCCCGTTCCTCGGCGCCGTCCACTCGCTGATCTTGCGGCAGATGCTCTGGACGCTCGCCTGGCTGGGTCGTGTGCCGATGTAGGCTCCTTTCCCTTTGGGGCGATAGTTGCGTCCGATGCGATATCCCAGAAACCCCATCGGTTCCTCCGGACACCGCAAGCATCGGGTCTTCCGCTCGTTGACCGGTAGCTTCAGCTCCTCCATGATCCGCTTGACCGCCGTCAGCATCTCTGCCGCCGGTGCCCTGCCGAGTACACGGAAGTCATCCGCATAGTTGACGATCTCCGCACAGAAGCGCCGGGCATATCCCAGCACCTTCCAGCCCAAAACGAAGCGCCGCATGTAGAGATTGCTGAGCAACGGTGAGATCGGGGCTCCTTGCGGTGTCCCCTTCCGCTCCCGGCGCCCTCGGTTCCGGCGGCGTCTGCCACCCTTCCCGTCGTCCTCCTCCACCGGCATCTCCAGCCATGCCTTGATGAGCTTGAGCATCCTCCCGTCACTCACGCGCCGGGCAATGCTTCGAATCAGCTCCGCATGCGGAATCTCGCCGAAGTAGTTGGACAGGTCGCCGTCAACCACCTCCTGGTAACCCCTTTGCAGGAGTTCATGCACGCGTTTGACCGCGTCGTTGGCACTCCGCCCCCGCCGATAGCCATATTGCTCCGGTTGCAGGTCCGCTTCGAAGATCGGCTCCAACACCAGCAAAGCCGCCGTCTGCGCTACCCGGTCCCGTATGCAGGGTATGCCCAAAGGCCGGAACTTGCCGGGCTGTTTCTTCGGGATCAGCACCTGCCGCACCGGCTTCGGTACGTAGGTTCCTTCCCTCAGGTCCCGCGCCAGTTCCCCCAGCCAGCCCTCCACCCCATACGCCTCGATGTCCTTGAAGCCCTCCCCGTCCACCCCGGCCGACCCGCCGTTTCGGCGTACCTGTGCCCAGGCTTCCTTCAGAAAGTCCTCTCGCCACACCTTGTCCGACAGCGCATGAAACCGCCGCTTGGGGTCCTCCTTCGCTTTCGCATGTAGCATGGTCTGGAATTTCCGAACCCCCTCTGACCCTGTTAGACTCTTGTCAGTGGCCACGCCTTGCCTCCTTTCCATGCTGCTCTCAACTCAGGGTCCCTTCCCTCCACCGGCGTTACCCGGCTTCTCCGGTACTACCGACCCATCCGCCACCCTGACGGCCCGGCCTGCCCCTCGCGGGGTCCCGGTTGATGTGTGCCGCATCTCCCCCAGGGCTTCCCGTGTTGCTGCCTTCTTCCCCTTCCATGCGTGCCAGCGTCACTACCCCGACGGAAGCGGATCGGTGCCCGCGTCGCTCTCTTCCCCATCCGCCAACGGCCTTCCCCTAAAGACAGGAGGGTCGGCTTCCGTATTGTCCGTTTCGAGGCCTGCTCGACGTTCACTCGCGTTCCGGCCCGCATGCTCGCTGAGCCGCCCTTGGCGGCCCTTGACCCCAGAGTGCTTCAGACCATTTCGTTACCTCCATGATCCGCCCTGGCTGCTACCAACCGGAGCGACAGTTGTTGGGCGGGGTTCGCACCCGCCAGAAGAAGGCGCCTTTCCACGGCGCACTATCACTTCGTGGATAGCTCTTTTTACCCCGGGCCCGACCCCGATTGTGCATGCCGAACATGGTTTACGCCTTACCCCCCAACGTAGAGGCAACCCTTGTGGTTGCCTGCGGCGTGGTTGCCCGGCGATTCCCGGATTGGGCGCCCACAAGGGGCGCCCTTACGGTTGCGTGCAGGACGACAATAGCGACCGTCCGCTACTCCCTCGCCGGCAGGTAGGCCCCGTCGCCGCTCCTCTGTCCCGGAGCCCCGCCGTCGTTGACCACCCCATAGGCCAGAAACGGGTTCTCCCCCGACACCTTCTCGATCCGGATATACCCCTGCCGGGTCTCCGAAGAAGCTCTGCCCAGGATCCCGTTGATCTGATACCAGCTCCGCGCCGGGATCGGCCTGGTCACCACCGTCTCGGCCAGCATCCCTGTCTCCCCGTTGTAGATCTCCAGGTGGAAGACGCTCTCACTGCCGTCCACCTCTCCCGTGTTCACCAGCGCCAGGTTGCTGCGGTTCTCCTGGTTCTGCTGCAATCCCTCCACCCAGGCCTCCTCGGTGAAACCCTCACCCTGCGGCACCGCGTTGTAGAAGACGCTGTATTGCCCGCCCCCTCCCTTTGAACCTGTCCTGGCTCCGATCACCACCCCGCTCAGGTCTCCCTCTTCGGCCACCACGAACAACGGCCCCGCGTAGAAGCCCCGCGTCGTACCCAGCCCCGCCACTCCCTGTCGCCGCAACTCCTCCACCACCTCGGGCACGATCGCCTGCTCGCCCCCTTCCAGCTCCATGCTGAAAGCAGCCGTCTTGTCGTCGGTCTTGACTTGCTCGCCCACAAACTCGAATTCCAGCCTCCTGGGCTCCTCGGAGAAGTTCGTCACCGTCAGCTCGCTCCTGAACTCCCCGGTCTCCACAATTACGGGCAAGGTCTGTCGGGTTGTCCCCGTCAGTGAACTGGCCGTCACCGGAAAGACGAACGACCCGTCCGAGTTCGCCTGGTCGTTGATCACCCCGTAGGCGTAGAAGGGCGCCTCTCCCTCCACACGCTCCACCTTCACGTAGCCGTTCTCCACACTGCCCAGCAGCCCCGAGTACTGGTGAAACCCTCCCGGCTCCAGCGTTACATCGTCCAGCTCCCGGGGGCTGGTGTCGGATGCCTCGCCCGAATACACCGTGGTCCTCAACGTGATCGCTCCCTCTTCTGAGGTCCCCATGTTCTGGAAGGCCACGTTCGAGCGGTCCTGGCTGTTCTGCCTGAGCCCGCACAGATAGACCGGCTCGCTGAAGCCCTCCTCCTCGGCTACTCCCAGGTAGGCCAGCCCCGCCCTTCCGTCTGGCACCAGCGTGGTGGTCCGCACCACCGCCTCCACCTCGGAGCCCAGTTTGACCTCTACCCGTAACGTCCCGATCCGGTTCCCGGTTGCGGGGATCGGTACCCCCAGACCCCTCAGATAGTCCAGGGCGTCGGTCTCGATCTTCTGCCGACCTGCGTCGAGCCGGTCGGTGGCCGTGCCGCTTCCCCCGCCTGCATCCGCCGTGTAGATGTAGTGGAGGGTGGCCTCTTCCATCCCTCGGTTGGTCAGCGTCAGCTCCGAGGTGAAAAAGGAGTTGTTCCGCCCCGCCGAGGACAGGATCACCGGGACAAACGGCGACCCCGTCGTTAGCCGGAAGCTCCCTGCGGCCACCTCCCCCTCCCCGCAGTCATAGACGAACCTGCCCTCTCCCAACTCGGTGAAGGTCAGTGAAACTTCACAGGAACTCCCGTCATCGTAGTCCAGCCCCAGCCTTCCCTTGCGCGGACCTGTCCTCTCATAGGTGTAGGCACCCGTTCGGGAGGGGGTGCTCTCCGATCGGGAGTCGGCGCTCTCTGACCGAATCGCCGCCTGCGCTCCCACCCTCTCGATCTGCTCGAATCGGTTGCCTTCTGCAAACCGCAGTTCAATGCGTCTGGCGGTCCCCTCTTCGCCCGTGATCCTCAAGGTCGCCCGCTTCCCCTCCAGATCCTCATCGCTGAAGTCCGCCGGATCCTCTGAGTCGGGCTCCTCTGCCTCCGTCCTCCCTTCCCCCGGCTGCGACCACTCACCCCTCCCCTCTTCGTTCACGGCTCTCACCTCCACCCGGTAGAGCCTCTCCTCCTCGAGGCCCGTCAGCGTCAACCTCAGTCCCGTCCCCTCGTGTCCCCCGTCCCGGTAGCCTTCCTCTCCCTCCTCCCGGTAGCGCACCTCATAGCCGGTGATCTCAGGCCCCCGGTTCTCAGGCTCGGACCAGCTCACCGTCAAGCTGTCGGTGCCCTCCGCTCTCACCTCCGGCGCCGCCACCGCCCCCGGCGGCTCCTCCTCGTCACTCACCCGCACCCGTATGGCCCTCTGCCTCCTCCGTTCCCTCTCTCCCTCCCCGCTCCTCGCCTCCACCACCACCACGTATTCGTTGTCTCCCGCTCCGCTTGCCGGGTCGGTGCCAGCCGCATCGGCAGGCCTCTCATAGTCCGGCGCCTCCGTGAAGCTCAGCTCTCCCGTCTGCTCAACTACCCTAAACAGCGCCCCGTCCGCTCCCCCCGCAATCCCGTAGCCGGCAACCTCGTCCCCCTCGTCGGAGTCCACCGCCTCCAGCCGCACTACCTTCGTCTGGTTCTCCACCACCTCGAACTGCCCCGGGCTGGTGATCTCAGGCACCCGGTTCAGCTCGCTCAGCCGGAAGCTCCCCTGTCCCTGCAACGCGCCCCCGCAGCGGTAGCTGTAGCTGCCTTCTCCCACTCCGCCGAAGCTCATCCGCAGTTCGCACGTCTCCCCCCCGTCGTAGTCCAGGCTCAGCTCTCCCGTCGTCCGGCTGGTGTAGCGGTACCGGTAGCTCCCCATGCGGGTCGCCGTCACTTCCCCCGCTGCATCCAGCTCCCTCTCCTCAAACCGCAGACCCCCTCCAAACCTCACCTTCAGACTCCGCCGGCTTCCTCCAAACGGCGTCCACTCCAATCCGGCCTCTCCACCCTCCAGGTCCTCCGCCCGGAAGTTCGACCGATAGGCCGGGTCCAGAGGCATCACCGCCTCCACCGCCTCCGTCTCCCGCCCGTTGCCGATCTGGTTGACCCCACGCAGCTCCAAGGCATAGACCGTCCCGTTGAGAAGCCCCATGAGGGTGTAGCCGGAGGCGTTGACCTCCCCGGGAGCGCTGTCCGGGATGGGCGTCCACTCGCCGAACTCGCCCAGGCCTTCTTTCAGTCGGTACTCGTAGCGCAGGATCTCGGCGCCCCCGTCGCTTTCCGGCGGACTCCACGCCAACCGCACCGCCCCGTCCCCAAGCGTCGCCGTCAGGGCTGCCGGCGCCTCCGGCGCAAACAGCAGGCCGCCACCTCCTCCTCCGCCGCCGCCGGTGCCGGTGCCGGTGCCGGGCGGCGTTACCCCTTGCTCGGGTGTCGCCATCGCCGTCTCCACTCCCCCTTTCCCCAGGGCATTGACCGCCCGCACCTCGAAGGCATACTCCCGGCCGTTGATCAGGCCTCCCACCGTCACCCCGCTCGACCCCGCTCCCACGCTTCCCCACTCGCTCCACGCCTCCCCGGTAGCCGCGTGCCGGTACTCGTAGCGGATGATCGGAGAGCCTCCGTTATCCGACGGCCGGCTCCAGCTCAACCTCACCGATCCGCTCGCCCCATTGGCTCTCAGACTCAAAGTCGAGATCGCCTCGGGCGCCCCCGGCGGCGACACCCGGATCGCGAGCGGCTCATCGGGATCCTCGTTCGGCTTGCTGCCCGCAGACGAGTTCACACGGCCCGCCGGCACCGTCAGCCTCAAGGTGTAGCTGTGGGCCACACTGCCGGTCCGCGGCGTCACCGTGGTGGTGAAGACCCGGTCGTCGGCTGTCTGCAGATCCCCGATCCCCGGATCGCAGAACACCGGATTGTTCAGATCGTCCGTGCACTCAGGATCCTGGTCGGACTCGATGTCGCTCCCGCTGAACCCCGACACCGGCTCAGAGAAGCTGATTCTCACCATAAACGAACCCGACACCGGAGGCCCGGTCTCGCTCGCCATCACTACCGTCAGCGGCGTCACGGTCATCCCCTCGCCGGAGACCGACCAGTCGCTCGCCCCCTCGTCGTTTCTGGCCTTGATCTGCACCTCGTAGTCCGTGCCCGGCTCGAGGTCAGATAGCGTCAAGCTGAGCCCCGGCTCTTGGTGGTTCACGATAGTGAAGCCCCCCCTGCCCTTCTCCCGGTACTGCACGTCGTAGTCGGTAATGTCCGGTCCCGTGTTGTCCGGCTCGCTCCAGCTCACCGTCAGGCTGTCGGCCGTCTCCCCCGAAATGACCGGCGCCCCCGGTGCTTCCGGCGGCTCCCGCTGGTCGGTCACCCGAACGATGAACGTCTGCTCCGCCTCCAGATCCCTGGCTCCCGCCCCACTTCTCGCTTCCACCGTCACCACGTACTCGTTGTCCCCGGCGGCGCTCATCGGATCCGTACTGGCCACATCCAGGGGATCCTCGTAGTCCGGCGCCGATTGAAAGCTCAGATCTCCCGTATCGGAAGTGATGGAGAACTGGCCCTGATCGGCCCCGCCCACGATTTCCCAGCCCGTCAGCTCGTCCCCCGCGTCGGTGTCCCGTGCCGCCAGTCGCCTCACCAGCACCTGGTTCTCCCCTACACTCAGCGTTCCCCCGGTCGTGATCTGCGGCGCCGTGTTGGGTGCGTCGGTGGTGTTGGTCACCGACCGGTTGCTCAGCGCCTGTGCGTCATTGCCCACCTCATCCCGGATCGGGTTGGTCCCCACTGTGTAGCTCACCCGAATCCCCGTATCCCCATGCTCCACCGCCGGGTTGAGGGTCAGCGTTACTACGCTACCGCTCACAGACGCGTCCGACACGGTTCTCCCGCTACCGCCTACCGTCACCGTGAAATCTCCCGAAGCCGGTTCCGATCCTCCATCCAGCGATTCCCGGTAGGCCAGCGTCAGCGAGGCCCCGTCCACCGCCGCGCTCACAAACGCCGGGCGGACCCCGTCCACCTGGTGCCCCATGTCGGCCGCTACCGCCTCGTGGGCCAGTTCGGCCGCATTCTCCGCCTCGTCCTTGATCGTTCCTCCATTGAGCCTCAGTTGGTTCGCCCCCACACTGACCCCATCGGTGTCTTCGTCCCCGTCGGCCACCTCGTAGGCAAACACCAGCGCCTCCGTATCCATACCGCTCTCATAGCCGGCAGTCCGGGTCCTGGCCCCCACTCTCAATGCAAGTTGCGGCGTTCCCGTCACTTTCACCGTCTCGTTGAAGGTCACCGTCACCTCGATCTCGTCCCCAATCGCATAGGTCTGGTCGGATCCCGGGCTCGAACTAATGGATACACGACTCACCTCCGGTGGGGTCGTGTCCGGCGTTTCGTTGGTCACCGATTCCCGGCTCAGCCCCTCCGCCTGGTTACCCGGCACGTCCCGCAACGGCTTCATTCCCGGTGTGTAGCTCACCTGGATTCCCGACTCCTCGTGCTCGGCTCCCGCATTCAGGGTCAGTGTCACCGCGCTCCCACTCATGGACACCCGCGTGACCGTCCGGGTCTGATCGCCTCCCGACACCGTGAAGTCTCCCGCATCGGGCGTTGAGCTCCGGTCCAGGGGCTCGTCGTAGGTCAGTGTCAGCGACGTCGCGTTGACCACTGCCCCGCCGGTCGAGGCCAGGCGCGGCTTGACCCCGTCCACCTTGTGGCTCGAGTCTGCAGACAGCCCGTCATGGTCCAGTTCCGCGTTGTTGGGGGCCGCATCCCGGATGGTCCCGCCCGAGAGGCTGTCGCCCTCGACGCCTACCCCGCCGGTATCGCTATCCCCGTCGGCCACCTCGTAGGCGAAGACCAGGGATACCGTTCCCGAACCACCCTCGTAGGCAGCCGATCGCGTCCCTCCGCCCAGTTCCAGAGTCAACCGCGGCGTCCCCGTCACTTCCACCGTCTCGCTGAAAGTCACCGTCACCTGGATCTCGTCACCGGCCGCGTAGGTCCGGTCCGTCCCCGAGTTCGAGGTAATTTCCAGCTTGCTTACCTTCGGGGGAGTTGTGTCCGGGGTCTCGTTGACCACCGGCTCGTTGTTCAGCCGGGCCACTGCGTTGCCCACCCTGTCCCGCAGCGGACTTTCCCCCGCCCGTGTCGGAACCCGGTAGCTCAACCGGATCCCCGTCTCCCCGTGCTCCACTGCCGTGTCAAGGGTCAGCAGCACTGCACTCCCGCTCAAGGCGACGTTTCCGACTGTTCGGGATGCACCTCCTCCCGTCACCGTGAAGGCGCCCGCGGGGGGTGTCGAAGACCCATCCAGCGGTTCATCATAGGTCAGAGTCAGCGTCGCCCCGTTCACTACCGCTTCGTCCATCGAGACCAGTTCGGGCTTGACCCCGTCCACCTGGTGGCCGGACTGCGCGCTCAATGCCGTGTGGGTCAGAACGGCCGCGTTTCTGGCTCTGTCGGTGATCGTCCCGCCGTTCAGCATCAACTTGTTTGCCTCGATGCTCACCCCGTCCGTGTCTGCGTCATCGTCCTCCACCTTGTAGGCGAACAGAAGCGCCGCCGTGCCGGTGCCGACGTCATATTCCGCCATTCGATCCTCGCCGCCGACCTCGATCGTCAACCGCGGCCTCCGAGTCACCACCACCGGCTCGCTGAAGGTTACAGTGACTGCGATCTCGTCGTCCGCCGCGTAGATTCCGTCGGTCCCCGGATCGGAGGTGATTGCGACCATGCTCACCGTTGGAGGCGTGTTGTCGGGCACGGTGACCGAGAGCCGCGCACTGCGCGCGGCCTCGCCGTCGGCGACCTCGGCCGCCACCTGGTAGACGTAGGTTTCACCTTGCATCACGTCGCTGTCGTTGTAGGTGAGCCCGGAGGTGTTCTCCACCAGGGCTTCGATGGTAGCGCCCTCTTCACGGTAGAGGGTGTAGGTCACGCCCGGGGCCGGAGTCCAGTGGCTGGTCACCACGGCCGTCCAGGTCAGGGCCACCCCCGTGGTTTCGGCTGTTGACATCAGGGAGGGCCCTTCCCGAAGCTGGTGGCCGAACTCCTGCCAGCTGGCTCCGTCGGCCCCATCCACGTCCACCGAAAGCACCGGGTACTGGCTGCCGGTTCCGAAGTGCCAGGGGCTGTCGTTGGTATCGTCGCCGTCGAGGTCCAGGTTCCAGCTACCGTAGATGCCGCTGTAGCCGGTGGAAGACTTCAACTGAGAGGTGGTGCGCCCCCCGCTTCCGGTGGTGTGTCCGGACGTGCTGGTGTCCCAGTAGCTGCTGGTAACCTCCCCATCGTTCAACCCGGCCAGGCCGCCGGCGTTGCTTGCACCCGTGACGCGGCCCGTGGCGTAAGAGGATGAAATCTCGCCATCCGCCTGGTTGTTCCCGACCAAGCCGCCGGCTTCGGTTACGCCCGTGACCCGACCCGTCGCGTAGCTGGCGCCAATGATGCCGCGGTTGTCCCCGACCAGACCGCCCAGGTCGTCTTCACCGGTCACGCGGACGGTGGCGTAGCAGCCCCGAATGTACCCGGTGAATGCGTTAATCCCGACCAATCCCCCCACGTTGTCAGTTCCCGAAACCTGGCCCGTGACGTAGCTGGTGCGAATCTCGCCTGAGTTCCACGCCACCAGGCCGGCAGCCAGGCCGGTTGAATCCACCTCGACCTCGACATCGATCAACCCCACGTTCCGAATGCTGGACAGGACAGCATAACCGAACAGTCCCGAGAGAACGGCCGTATCGGTATCGATGAACAGGTGGCTTATGGTGTGCCCGTTGCCCTCGAAGATTGACAGGTACGCATTCCTCAGGAACAACAAGCTGCCACTCATGGTGGTGCCTTCGCCACCGATTGGCGCCCAGCCGGCGCCGTTGTTCCAGTAGGTGTCGCCCGCATCGGCCATGCCGTTCCCGTTGGTGTCGAAATCCAGGTCGTCCGTCAACTCATAACCGGAGCACCCCTCCAGTGCGTTGCACCCCATCCAATCGACGGCATTGGAAAAGGCCGACTCGTAAGCCGTCTTGCCATCCTCGGTAGGCCCCCCGTCCCCGCCCCGGTCGTGGCGGATGGCGTCGAGTTGGGCCAGGTTGCCGATCTCGATCAGTCCGTCATCGTCGGAATCGTAATCCACCGCGTTCGACGCCCAGACCATCACCGTGAACCGTTGGGTGGCGGCGGTATTGGACCCGGAGGCGTCGGTCGCCGTCACCGTGATGGTGGTGCGGCCGGCGGCCACCGGGGTGATGGTGACCACGGACCCCGAGGTGCTCGCCGTGGCCACCGTCGTCGCCGCGGAGGAGGCGCCGTAGGTCAAGGTGTCGCTTTCCGTATCCGCGAACGCCCCTGAAACCGTTGCGGTACCGGTACCGCCACCCACCCGCAGCGTCATATCCGCCAGCCTGCCCACCGGCACTGGCGGCTGGTTGGAAGCCCCAGCCTTGATCGACACCCAACTGCTGCGCACCATTTCCCCGCCCTGGACCACCGCCGCCACCTGGTAGGTGTAGGAGCTGTTGAGAGTCACGCCGGCGTCGGTGTGACTGCGCGTCGTGACATTGCCGGCCACGGCCTCGACGGTGGTGCCGTCGTCGCGGTAGAGGGTGTAGGTGAGGCTCGGCGCCGGGCTCCAGTGGTTGGCCGCCACGGCTGTCCAGCTCAGGGACACCTGGGTCTGTCCGGATGTCGAGGTCGCCGTCAGGGTCGGCCCCGAGCGGAGCTGGTAGCCGTGCTCCTGCCAGCTCGCCCCCCCGCTGCCATTCAGGTCGGCCGAGAGAGCCGGGTACTGGGTGGCCGTCCCAAAGTGCCAGGGGTCATCGCCTTTGCCGTCCCCGTCCAGGTCCCGGTTCCAGTACTCATAGATGCCGCTGTTATCGGTGGGCGACTGCAACTCCGAGGTGGAATGGCCTGCCAGGCCGAGCACCGGCGACTCCGAGGGGTCCATCCGGCCGTTGTCGTTGGAGTCGTCAGCGCCGAAACCCACCCGCACCCCGGAAGTCTCAGTGTCCCAGAAACTGGATCGGAACTGCGCCGACCCCGTGCCGGCCAGTCCCCCGACCGCCGCGGTCCCCGAGACCGGCCCGGTGGCGTAGCTGGCCACCACGGCGCTGCAGACGTTCCCCACCAGGCCGCCGACTCCGCCTTCGGACCCACAGTCGGCGCCTGCCACGGGATGAGTACCTCCCCCGTTGACTCGGCCGGTGGCATAGCTGACCACGACAAGATCCGCTGCGCCCACCAAGCCGCCGACGCCATCTCCGGTTGCCGACACCTCGACGGCGGCGTAGCTGCTCCAAACCCGGTCCAGCCTGCCGGCCAGGCCGCCCACCACGTCTTCGCCCGTTACACTACCCGTGACGTGGCACCTTCCGACACGCCCCTCCTCGCCGTCGCCGACCAGGCCGCCGACATAGTCCTTTCCGGTCACGTCGACTGCCTCCAGACCGAGATTGCGGATCCATCCGAACACACCCAGTTCGCTGAACAGCCCGACATCGTCTTCGGTGTCACGGTCGATGAACAGGTTGGCAATGGTCCGCCCGTTGCCGTCGAAGATGCCTTGGAAGGGATCATCGCCTATGGGCTCCCAGCCGTCGCCGCCATTCCAGTAGGTGTCCCCGTCGTTGGCCCCGCCGCTGCTGTCGGTGTCGAGGTCGAGGTCGGCGTTCAGCTCATAGCCCTCACAGATTGAGGAGCACCCCATGTTCGCAGTGGCCTGGGTAAAGGCGGCAAAATAGGAGGGCCAGTCGGAGGCGTCGTCCGCCACCCCGTTCCCGTTGGAGTCGTAGCGGATGGCGTTGAGCTGGGCCAGGTTGGACACTTCGATGAGGTCGTCGTCGTCGCGGTCGTAGTCGCGGGTTCCCAACCTGACCGAGACCGAGAAGGAGTCGACGGCGCTCAAGCCGTCGGGGTCGGTGGCGCGCACCGTCACCGTGGCAGTGCCCGGCGCCCCCGGGGTCAGGGTCAGCATGGACCCGGTCCGGGAGAGGGACGCCCGAGAGGTGTTGCTGGAGAGCTCCGAGTAGGTCAGGGTGTCGTTTTCCGGATCGGTGAAGACATCCGCCAGGTCCATGGTCACGGCAGCAGCCCCCAGCGCAAAAGTACGGTCGTCCAGGCCGCTCTCGACCGTCGGCGCCTGGTTGCGGTCGGCCGCGGCCACGTCCACCGCATCCACCGCCCCGGGAGCCATGACGATGCCGGCTCCGGAATCGCGGTCGACCCCGGTGGCCTCGATGTCGAGGGCCGATCCGGTCATGGCCGCCAGCAACTGCGTCTGGGTCAGACTATTGGGTCCTTCGGCGCCCTCCAGCACCAGGGCACCGATGGCGGCCGCATGGGGAGCCGCCGAGGAGGCGCCGCAGAAGAACGAGAACCCAGGCGTCGTGGTCCGCACGCAGGTCGCGGCAGCCAGATCCGGCTTCTGGAGCAACTTTCCGCCGGTGGAGGAGAAATTGCCGGCGGTGATGGGGGTGCCGTCGGGCTCGAAGAAGATCCGGCGCGGCCCGTCCGAGTTGCCGGTGCGAACCGACTCGGTCCCGTTGAAGACGCCGCCGGCCCCGCCGGCGCTCTGGACTGCGACCTGCGCAACCGCAATGGCGTTTTCGGCCGCCGAGTGTCCGAAGAGATTGCCGGCGGTGGAGACCGCCAACCGCCCTTCCAGGGTGTCGAGACGCAGGTAGCGGTCGGCGGCTCCCGAAGTCTTGACAATGACCAGGCGGTTGCCGGTGTAGTCTTCATCAGAGGAGTCGATGTACTCGTACGGATCCCGGGTCCCGTCCTGGATGCGGGTCGAGCTCCTCACAACGTCTCCGTCTTCGTCGACCAGAAACAGGTCGTAGTCGTTCGAGGAGCCCTCCAGCGGGTCGGCCCACCAGAGAACGAAAGCGCCCCCGTCGTCATCGGTGATCCGGTTCTGGGTGACGCCGCCTCCAAAGTCGTGTTGTGTCCCGACCGTGACGCTGTTGAGGACCAACGGGGTCCCGGCCGCGAAGTCGCCTTCCCAGACTCCCGCCGTGCCGTCGTTCTTGTTGCCGGCGTTTCCCCCGGCCGAGAAGTAGAAGCAGCCGTCGGCCACCGCCGCGTTGACTCCCTGCGAAATGATGTCGTCCTGGAAAGGCCCTTCCAGAAAGTAGTAGACGTCATCCACGATGACGTCGGCTCCGGCCTCGCAGAGCGCCTCGATGTTCTCCGCGAAAGAAGCCATCCCGCCGAAGGCCGTCGCGAAATAGAGCTCGGCTCCCGGAGCCAGGTCGTGGACGATCTCGAGCATGGCCGTCCCCTCGTCGCCCTCTCCCTGCTGGTGCTCCAGCACCGTCACCCGGGCCGGCAAGTCTCGCGTTGCCTGCCGCCTGGCCAGGGTGCCGACCCCGTCCGAGAGCACCCCGATCCCGATGCCGGCGCCGTCGACGCCGTGGGTGGTGCGCGCCGTGTTGGCCCGGTGGGCCACGTCGCCCTGGGTGGTGCGGGACCCCGCGTTCAATATGTCGACCAGGAGGTCGGGGGAAGGCTTCCGTCGCCGGTTGCGGGTCATCGCCTTGTCGGCGGTGCGGATGGAGCGCACCGCCTGGTGGGCGGCCAGCGCCTCCACCTCCGACAACGGCAACTCCGCCCGGATGGCCCGGTAGTGCTCGACGCTGCTGAGCACCTTGCCGCCCAGCTCCCGTATGCGGTCCAGGACCTCCGGGGTCACCTCGGCCCGGAGGTCGACCGTCACCATCCGGTCCGCTCCCGGCCGGCCCCGCGCCTTTTGCCACTCCTCCAGCAACTGCGAATCCACCTTCCGCTGGGCAAGCGTACGTTCCTGCTTGGCCTCCAGAATCGCCTGGATCTGGCGCACGGTCCGTGCCGAAAGCCCCGTGCCGGTCCGGTTGGTCACGGCCCGGTCTGTGAAACCCTCGGCCGGGTTGCCGGCCTGGTCGCGGACCTCCTTTCCAGGCTTCTCCGCTTCCGCCTCGTAGCTGACCGCGGCGGCTTGGCCTTCCTCCGCGGGCGAGTCCACTGTCAGCCTCACCTCGCTCCCCTCCACCTCCACTTCGGCAACTTCCCGACTCTGGCCCGCCACCGTCACCCTGAAGTCGTCGGCTTCCGGTGTGGAATCCACGTCGAGCCTCTCCGCGAACTGGAGAGTCAATTGGTCCCCGTCGATCTCGGTTTCGTCTTCAAGCAGGACCGGCCTGATCCCGTCCACCCGGTGCCGCGGATCCGCATCCAGCCCCACGTGGTCCGTCAGGGCGGCATTCCCCGACAGATCGCTGATATCCCCCTCGTCGAGCAGCAGGCTGCCGGCCTCGATGCTCACTCCGTCAGCGTCTTCGTCCCCCTCGGCCACCCGGTAGGTAAACACCAGCTCCGAGCGGCCAGAGCCGCCTTGGTAAAGGGCCGGCTTCACCTCTGACCCCACCCGCAGCTCGAGCTCCGGCGCCCCCGTCACCTCCACCGCCCGGCTGAAGGCCACCGTCACCCGGATCTCGTCCTCTACCGCGTAGGTCCCGTCGGTGCCGGGATCCGAGCTGATCTCGATCCTACGCACCCTCGAGTCCTTGTCCTCCCCCTCCCGCGGCTTCCCCTTCAGATCAACATCCACCTCATCCGCACCTGGCCCGCCACTCACCTCTACCCCGGTCCGGCCAGGGCCGCCACCAGCCCTGTCATCTGCATCCCGGTTCGGCGGCGGCGCGTCGCCAACTTCGGCGCCGGGCCGTTCGGGCGGCCCAGGGGCGCTGTCGAGCAGGAGCTGGGCGAAATGGGACCCTCCGAATCCGAGGGCAAGGAGAAATGCAAGAAAACCAACGGCGAGGGTAGAGGTGGAGACGACTCGGCGGAATGAATCGGCGCAAGTCCGATGCCCGGCTCGGAATCCGAACCCCGGGAGTCGGAGTGCCCGGTGAGATGCCCTGACACGCATCATGGCAACGGAACGCGGCGGCCGAGAGCGGCAGTGCCAATTGGAGTGCTTCAGTTGGGCCGGCGCGCCTCAGTCGATTCACCGGCCGAACCCGGCACACATCAGCCGGGCCAGTCCGGGAACACCAGTTTAACACGCCGGCTGCGCGCATTTAGGCGCCGTCATCAAGGCAAGCCAAGTCGGTCAGACGCGTTCGTCGGAGTAGAGTTGCACATGCCAGGGCGGCAAGTTGACATCGATGGGATCATCGTCCGGAGTGTAGTGTTCCACCAAGGGTTCGAGGATGTCCGCCAGGTATCGTTCGACCCCGTTTCTGAAGCCATTTTCGACGACCGCCCAGGTGACGTAGAGGCGTTTATTGGCCACGTACCTCAAGATCTGTGGGTCTTTTCTGTGCCGTGAGAACCTCTCCTCGAAATCTCCTTGGCCAACGTAAACCACACCTCTCGCGGACCAGAGGATGTAGATGCCGCCTTTGCCGGAACTCCAGCCAAGTTTTACGGCTCTCAAGTCGCACCAGCCATTCTCACAGATTCTCCATTCGAGTTCCATCGTGGGTCCCTCATGTAGACGGGATCTCTTCAGTCGCAAATGGGTCGGTACTTGCTTATCCACTGCTGACATCTAGTGATTCGGGCTTGCTCCCACCACACCATTTCGCAATTGAAGTGGGTGGGCAGGTGTTTCCAAATGCAGGAGGATTGTTCTGACGTCTTGTCGAAATGCATCATCAGGCTCATGAGAGTGTTTTCGGAATGACCTACGTAGATGTCCAGATACGATACTCCCGGTCCGGATCGGCAGATCAAGAAAACTCCCGCCGTATTTGGAGCTTCGCTTTGGATGGCCTTTTTCGAGAATCGATAGTTCATACGTATCTGTCTTGTCGCTGGAGTGTGTGCGACTCGGGCCTTACGGCCTTCCGGAACCCGTCATCGCACTCCCGGCAAAGAAGAGGAATATGGCAATCTCTCCAGACGACAGGGCGAGGAAGATACAGTGCTCGGCCATTTGTCACTCAACCGCGCAGCCAAGACCACCACCTGCATCTTTTTCGTCTGTTGCCGGCACCGATCCCGCTAGCTGCCAGACAAAAGATTCGATCGAGAACAAACAATGGCTGCCAAGATAGCTACTCTCGGTGACATTAATGTGCATCTATTGATTTTTATGGTGATTTTGTGGTGAATCCACCCATTGGGAGAACAACTCGGAGGGTACGACGCCCTATCTGTCACCCGGGAGGTTTCTGGATGGGTCCAACCAGAACTTCTGTCCATCCATGCAGACGATCGTCCCTACTTGAGCCGAGAGTGGAATTCGTCGTTAATGAGCCTATGCAGGATTGATGCATTTCGGGTACGCCGTCGGGTATATTGGCGCAATTTCCACGGAGACCCTATTCGCATGCGGGTTGTGATCGGAATATGCTGATTCTGATTCCTGTCGGTCGCGCGGTCGGGCGATGGAAAGTACCAATTACGCCCGGTAGTTGCCCGGGCCAAGGGACCGCCATGGTTGATGCCGCGATTTTTTCCGATACAATTGGTGCCGCACCCGAAGACACGATGAGCGACCTGATTGGGGTAATGTTTCATCAACCCTTTGGCGCGCTGGGTGCCGCAGCCGTCAAGTCGAAGGATTTCAGCGCACTATGCTAACCGAATCCGCCGGGCAGCACCCTGTCCCCGACGTGCTTGACCCGTTTCCCGAGGGTTGGTACTTCGTTGCCAGCCGTGAATCCATCCTCAAGGAAAAACTGATTGAGAAGACCTGGATGGGCGAAGATATCGTGGCTTGGTGCGACGGTGTGGGCGGCGTCTGCGTGGCTGAGGCGGTCTGTCCCCACCTGGGCGCCAACCTGGGTCCGGCCGGCGGGGGCCGGGTGCGCAATTCCCGACTCGTCTGTCCGTTTCACGGCTTCGAGTTCGCCGTCAGCGGCCAATGCGTTGCCACCCCCTTTTCCCCGGCGCCCAGGTCCACCGGTCTGAGGGTGTTCGAGACGCGGGAAATGCTCGGCATGGTCTTCGCCTGGTGGGGGAAAAACGACCGGCCGCCGCAATGGCGCCTTCCCGAGGATCCGCCGTCCGGACCCGACTGGAGCGAAATGGGATACAGGACGCTCAGATTTCCCGGTCATCCCCAGGAAACCACCGAAAATGCGGTGGACCTGGCGCACCTGCGTTACGTGCACGGCTACGGCAACGTGTCCCGGGTGGCGCCGCTATCGGTGGAAGGCGTCTGCCTCACGAGCTCCATCGACTTCAAACGCACCAGGACTATCGCCGGGATCGGCGACCTTGTGTTCGACGTCTCCGCCGCCACCTACGTCTTCGGACTGGGTTACTCGCAAGTGGACATTCGCGAACGTACGATTGGCATGGATTCGCGTCTGTGGGTGCTGGCAACGCCCGTCGACGGCACACACATCGACCTCGTGCTGGCCGGGCAGGTGCGGGAGATACGTAAACCGAAGCGGCCCATCGTCGGTCTGAGGTTCGTTCCCACGAGCTTGCGCGCCGGGATCATGAACAGAATGATGATGGCCATTCAAAAGCAGGATGTTCTGCAGGATGTGGTGATCTGGGGAAGAAAAAGGTACCGGGCCCGCCCGCGCCTGTGCCGGTCCGACGGCGAGATCGGACGGTATCGACGCTACTGCCAACAGTTCTACCCGGATCATCGGGATGGCGGTCGGGATCGGTGTGAACCTCCGTCCGTAGAGTCCTGACAACGTTGTCCGAATCCTATCCGTGTCCACTGAGTAGATCGGCATGAGAAAACTAATCAGCTTCTTTATTGCGACTGTCATCCTTGTGGGCTCCGGCGCCCTGGCCTATTACCTGGTGTCTATGGCGCCTGAACCGGAGCGCCGCGAGCCACCGCCCCAAATCCCCTTTGCACAGACTGCCAGGGTTGTGGCCGGCTCAGGAGCCATCCCCGTATACGGCGCCGGGACGGTGCGGCCCAGCGCCGAAATCGACATCGCTCCGCTGGTCGGCGGAAACGTGGTCTGGATGAATCCGGCGTTCCAGAGCGGAGGACGGATCCGGGCGGGCCAGGCGATATTCCGAATCGAGAAGGAAGACTACCTGCATCGGGTGCGCCAGGTGGAAGCCGAACTCGAAGCTCGCCGGGTCGCCCTCTTCGTGGCCCGGGAAGAAGCGGCATTCGCCCGCAGCGAATTCGAGCAGTACTCCCGCCAGCAGCTCGAGGCAGGTGAGTCAGCGGGAGAGCCGGGCCCCCTTGCTCTTAAGGAACCCCAGATGAAGGCGGCCCAAGCGGCCATAGACCGTGTGGAATCTCAACTGGCCGATGCCAGGCTGGCCCTGTCCCGCACCGAAGTGCGAGCGCCCTTTGACGGCTACGTGCGCCACGAGTCGTTGGATGTGGGACAGTTTGTAACCACCGGCCAAGCCGTTGGGCGGCTGTTTGCCGCCGATGCGGTCGAGGTGGTGGTTCCCCTGTCCGACGCCAACGCCGCCTTGATCCCGGGGCTCTGGAAACTGCGGGCGGGGGACTCCAGAAGACGCGTGGCTGCTCGCGTCATCGCCAGATACGGTGACAAGAGTTACGTTTGGAAGGGTTACGTCGACCGGGCTGAAGTATCCATCGACGAGCAGTCGCGAACCATTGACGCAATCCTGCGCGTGCCCAACCCCTTTTCCGCGGGAGCCCCAGCCGAGGAAACCGATGAGCCCGGCGCCTCACCCCCGCTCCTGGTGGGCAAGTTTGTGGAGGTGGCGATCCAGGGTCTTGCTCCTGAGAGCTACTTGCGGGTGCCGCGGGCGGCGCTGCACCCCGGCAACGAGGTTTGGACGGTGAGCGAAGACAAGAGGGTTAATGTAGTCCCGGTGCGCGTCCTTCAGCGCGTCAACGATGAGGCGTATATCATCGGGGCTCTCGAAGACGGGCAGTTGGCCATCATTGGGGGCATTCAGCATGTCACCGAAGGCATGCTGGTACAGACCGGGGACGGCTCGGCTCCGTGAGTGAAATTAAAAAGCAGTATGCTAAAATGCGAAAGTTCAGTCATCTGGTGGCTCCCCCGTTTCTCGATGCCCGACACTTGTCGGACGGGGGCGAAGACGCTTGTGTCGCGAAGCGTGATGTTCGGTGCGTCCAATGACCGGATTCCGACAAGCGCACCGGCCTTGAGCCGTCCGATCAGGACAGGAAAACTATGGGCACGGCTGTGCAATCCCCGATACGCCTCGCCGAAGAGTTGATCCTCCTGATGCTCAATGAGCAGAGCGGCTATCTGGAGATGGTACCCGGCTGGAGTTTCTCCTGCGTCATGGCCGGCTCCGTCATCGCCGATCTTGCGCTGGAGGATCGAATCGACAGTGATTTGAACAGGTTGTATCTTGTGGATCCCACTCCAATCGGAGACAAGCTGCTCGACCCCACGCTCAAGGAGATCGCCGAGTCCCGGGAATCGTCGGACACGCAATTCTGGATCGAACGGACCGCGGGCCGTTCCGAAGAAATCGTCACGGCCACACTCGATCGCCTGGTGGAGAGGAAGATCCTCGACTACGAGATGGGTGGATTCTGGGGCCTCTCGCGCTCCGTTTCACGCTCAGGAACCTATCCGACCTCTGACTTCCACGTCCGCCAGGAAGCTAAATCAAGAGTCCTGAGCGTCATCTTGAACGACGACATCCCTGACCCGAGCGATGCCATTCTCATTGCCTTGATGCATACCTGCGGCGGTTTCAAGCTGGTGCTTTCACCGGAAGACTACGAGGAGAAGCTCGAGCGGATCGAGACGATCGCCAAGCTGGATCTGGTAGGGCGGTCGGTTGCCAGCGCAGTGAGGGACAGCACCGCCCAACCGAAGACCCGTCGTGTTATCCAGGCCAAACCCATTCCGAAGCTCCGATTCGTCGACATCCTGCGACAGCGTGACCTTCGCTCGGGAAATATCCCGAAGGCGATGAACGGCATCTTCCGGGAGTATGGGCCGGTCGTCCGGCTTCCCTTCAAGATCCGCAAGTCACCCGTAGTCGCCTTGATGGGGCCGGACACCAATCAGTGGGTCAACAAGTACGGGCGGTTCTACCTCCGCTCGAAGGACTACATCCAGGACCTGGAGCGTGCGTTCGGAGCCACCCGCACCATGCCGGGCATGGATGGCGCCGAGCACTACAGGATGCGCAAGTCGCTTCAGGGCGCTTATTCCCGCGCCGCGCTGGGGCGGAATCTGCCGGAGTTGATCCACCAGTGCAGACATTCGCTGCGGCGATGGAATGAAGGCGAGGTTTTGCGAGCAGGCCCGACCTTCAAGAACCACGTCAGCAGCCAAATCTCTCATCTGGTGATCGGAGTGGATTGCAGCCACTACGTCGATGAACTGCTCGAATACGAACATCGCGCGCTGGTGACGCAAGTTCAGGGCGCATTGCCCAAGTTCATGCTGCGCACGCCCAAGATGAAGCGCTATGGAAAGCGCGTCCGTGAACTCCAGGAGGCGATCATCGCATCCCACACCCCGGCGCAGCGGAGGGGGAAGCCGCCGGATATTGCCGACGCAATCCTCGAACTCCACAAGAACGACCCCCAGTTCCTGCCGGAAACGGACATTACCTTCCCGTTTGTAGCGGCAATGGTCGCCAGCATCTATCTCGGCAGCGGGCTCGCCTTCGCAGTCTATTCCATGATTCGACACCCGGACCTGCACGCGAAGATCCAACGAGAAGCCGAGTTGCTCTTCGGCAACGGGCGTGAACCGCAGGCGGAGGACTTTAGTCACGACAGCATCGACGTCACCGTCCGCCTCTGCATGGAGTCCGCGCGCTTGTACCCGGTGATTCCCTGGCAGTTGAGAACGGTCATGAACGAATGTATTGTCAGTGGCTATGAAATTCCGGCCAAGACGATGCTATTGATTTGCCAGACGGCAACTCATTACGCCGAGGACCTCTTCAAGGACCCGCTCGCGTTCGACATAGACCGCTATCTGCCGGATCGGGGAGAACATGCGACCCCGGGCGCCTATGCCCCCTATGGCCTGGGCACGCACACTTGCCTTGGAAGTCGGTGGGTGGAACTGCAGATGGCCGTCAACATCCTGCTGATCGCGTACCACTTGAAGCTGGAGGTGACGCCCGCAGACTACAAACTTGGATTCAATCCCTTCCCGACATCTTCCCCCAACAAGAAGTTGAAGTTCCGCGTCGCTCAAATCAGGAACCCGATCCTGTCCTGAACACCCCAGTCTCAACCCATTGAACCAACCCGTCTGATGCAGCCGGGCCGCAGTCAAGCAACAGCAGGGCGCCAGTATCGGAAGTGATGGGACCGCCGTCGAAAGCAGCCACGAAGCCGCCTCGGCCGGAGCGAGATCGATCGACGTTTTCCGCCTCCGGGGGTCAAGGTTGTGGCGTCATATGGGTGGCCACCTTACAAAGTTCGCCTATGCCGGTTTGTAGCAACTGCGTACGACTTCAATGGTTCTGGATTCGGCCGCCTTTGAAGTGTTGGTCCGGCGCGTCATGTTCTGATACCGTTCCTTTTGAAAGTGTGGTTAAGTTAGGCATCGGACTCAAACTCTTGCTGCAGCCCGCTGACACGCGGGTGCTTCTCCAGACCCGCTCCGACCCTTACCAATGAATTTCAACAGAAACAACCACGCCGAACCCCGTGGACCGATTGCCTATATGGCGGGCAACAGCGTCGCGTCCAATCTGCTGATGTTCGGCATCATCGCTGCGGGCCTCGTGTCGCTGACCGGCCTCGAGCAAGAAGGGTGGCCCACGGTGCCCTTCTATCAGTTCGAAATCTCCGTGGCGCTCCCCGGGGCAACGCCCGAAGAGGTGGAGGAGGCCATCGTCGTCAAGATCGAGGATGAGGTCAGGGGACTGGCGGACGTGAAGGCGGTCAGGTCCGTAGCGGCCCCGGGAATCGCGTCCGTCAGGGTCGAATTCAAATCGGGCACGGACATGGGCGCGAAGAGGGATGAAGTCGAGTCGGCGGTCGGGCGCATTCAGACGTTCCCGGGCGGAGCCGAGCGGCCCCAAATCCGGGAAATGACCAACGCCCAGAGCATGATGCGCCTCATCCTCTACGGCGACGTACCCGAGCGGTCGCTGAAGGAGCTCGCCAACCGTATCGAGGACGATCTCGCTTCGCTCCCGAACGTGTCCCAGGTCGAGACCAGCGCTGTGCGCGACTACGAGATCTCGATCGAAGTACCAATGCAGCGGCTGCGGGCCCTTCGGCTTACTCTTACCGATGTCGCCAATGCGATTCGCCGCGGTTCCCTGGACCTGTCCGCGGGCAGCATCAATACCGAGCAGTCCCAGGTGCGAATTCGGACCCTCGGTCAGAGCTACCATCAGCAGGATTTCGAGGACATCGTCATCCTCGGCCGCGACGACGGCACAGTGGTGCGCCTGGGTGATATTGCCGAGGTGCGCGACGGATTCCAGGACTCAGATTTGATCGTGCGGCACCAGGGTCATCCAGCCGTGTTCGTTGAGGTTTCGCGAGCCGACGGCGAGAGGGTGATGGATGTGTCGCGCGCCGTTCGGGACCATGTTGCGAACGAGATCACGCCCTCGCTCCCCGACGGCGTGGGCATCAGTATCTGGAGCGACGACTCTTCGGTCTTCGTGGAGCGCGGCCTCATTCTCCTCAAGAACGGAGGCATGGGGCTGTTGCTGGTCTTGCTCGCGCTGGGCCTTTTCCTCGAACTCCGGCTGGCGTTTTGGGTCGCCGTCGGTCTCGGCGTTTCCGCGATCGGCGCCCTGGCCGCCATGCTGATTTTCGACATCCCGCTCCATGAGATATCGCTCTTCGCGTTCGTGCTCGCGATCGGAATCGTCGTAGACGACGCGATCGTCGTGTCCGAGCACATTCACCAGGAGCGAATGCGCGGAACGGCGGGGGTTGTAGCGGCGATCCGGGGTGCGCGACGAATCAAGGTGCCGCTGATTTTCGCAGTGCTGACAACGGTCGTGGCGTTCCTTCCGCTGGCCTT
The DNA here is from genome assembly GCA_965207735.1 of Candidatus Versatilivorator sp. Classification (GTDB taxonomy): domain Bacteria; phylum Acidobacteriota; class Terriglobia; order Versatilivoradales; family Versatilivoraceae; genus Versatilivorator. The sequence continues at coordinate 2,036,038 of OZ242296.1, forward strand.
CATACCCGCGGGCTTCGGAGAGGTCTGGAAGGCCCTGCCGATCGTCGTCATTGCCATGCTGCTGATTTCGCTGGCCGAATCGCTGCTGGTACTGCCCAACCATCTATCCCATCATCTGCACGGCCCGGATTGGGTGCCCGGTACGGGCACTGAACGAATCGTCTCCCGGATCCAGAATCGTGTCGATTCCTGGTTCAACAGTTTTGTACAGGGGCCCCTGGATCGTGGGATACAGTTCGCGACGGACTGGCCTGAGGTGACGGTCGCGGGGGCCGTCGCGCTGCTCATCCTGAGCATTTCCCTCATCCCGGCCGGCATCGTCCCCACCACCTTCGCAACAGCGGTCGAAGGCGACTTCGCAATCGCCACCATCGAGATGCCGGACGGAACGACCGCGCAGCAGACGTACGCAGTGGCGCAACAGTTGGAGTCAGCCGGTCGCCGGGCCATGGAGCGGCTTTCCGAAGGCCGGCCCGCGGATGCGCCTCCTCTACTGTCCGGCGTTACGGTCGTCGTCGGTCAGCGTTCGCGGATCGAAACCGGGGGCCTCAACCCCTCGCCCACCCTGAACCCGGAAGCCAATGTCGCCACCATCGAGTTCAAGCTCCTGAGCGCGCAGCAGCGGCGCATCACTTCGGGGGAAGTCGTGCAGGCATGGCGCGAGGAGGTGGGTGTCATGCCTCATGTGCGCGCGGTCACCTTCATCAGCGAGATCTACACACTGGGCAACCCGGTCGAGGCCGCGCTGTCCCACCCGGATCCGGAACGCCTGGTCGAGATCGCATCTTCCGCAGTCGCTGGCCTTGGCGGAGTCGGAGGCGTCTTCGACATACGCTCTGATCACACTCGCGGCATCCCGGAAGTTCAGATGGGATTGCGTCCCGAAGCGCGCACCCTCGGCCTCACGCTCGATGATCTTGCCCGGCAGACGAGAGCCGCCTTCTTTGGCGTAGAGGCCGTGCGGGTGCAGCGAGGACGTGAAGAAGTTCGGGTTTATGTGCGGCTACCCGAGGAGCAGCGTAATGCGATCACCGACGTCGAGAGATACTGGCTCCGTACGCCAACCGGTGCCGACGTGCCGTTAAGCCGCGTGGCTTCGCTGAGTTCGGGCACATCGCCGCCGGCCATCCGGCGCCAAGACGGCCAGCGCATTGTCACGGTCACCGCTGACGTGGATGCCAGTGTGATTTCCGCCGCGACCGCCAATGACATTCTGGAGAACACTATCTTCGCGGAACTCATCGACGAAAACCCGGAACTCACCTACACCTTCGGAGGTGAACAGCAGCAGCAGCTCGACTCTCTAGGCGGTCTATATCGCGGATTCGTAATCGCGTTGCTCATGATCTTCGCGCTGCTGGCCATTCCGCTGCGCTCCTATACCAAACCGTTCATCGTCATGGCCATCATCCCGTTTGGGTTCATCGGCGTGATCCTGGGCCACTGGGTCCTGGGGGTGGCCGTGAGCGCGGAATCCTTCGTCGGGATATTCGGCCTCGCCGGCGTGGTGGTGAACGATTCCCTGGTGATGATCGATTTCACCGATCAGAAGCTCAGGGAAGACATTCCGGTGCGAACCGCGATCATCGAGGGTGCGAAGGGACGATTTCGCCCGGTCATGCTTACTTCCCTGACCACCTTCCTCGGCTTCACCCCCCTTATTCTCGAAGACGCGATTCAGGCGCAGTTCTTTGTTCCCTTTGCCGCCTCGATCGGCTGCGGCATCCTCTTCACCACGACAATGGTCATGTTTCTGGTGCCCGCGCTTTCCTCGATCCATCAGCGCCTGACCTCGGCGCGGGGCTGACGGCCGCTGGGGAAAGTGGCGCGCGCACCGGGGCCACACCGGGAGAACCGGCCAGCGACGTTCCCGGTTGGCAGGGAAAGTGAGGGAGGAGCGCCCACCGGGAGGATTGGCCCGGGCGTATTCCGACCGAAACTCAACGATGAAGGCTGCGAAGCGACGCGCACTCGCCGGGATGCATCGCCGGTCGAATGCCACACTACCGCGTCAGCAGGCCGCTGTTTACCCCCGAAGAGGCCGGCGCACCAAGAAACAGTAGAGCGACGTGAAGATTCCGGCCCGGCCCCCGGCGACATAAGCGCTTGCGGTCCGATCCAGCAGGCTGACGACCTCCGTCGAGCCCTTCGGGAACACACCGAGATATTCGGCCATCCTGGATCCCCACTTCCAAGCCTTGCGGCCCATCGGAGTCCGGCGGAAAGCACTGCCGAGCAGTCCGCCCCGGGTTTCCATGGGCTGATACCACGGCGTGATCGGACCATGCTGGGCGCGGGCGAGGTCCAACCCCTCCATGACTTCGAATCCCGCGGTTTCGAGCGCCCTGTTTACCTCACGAAACGTTGCGATTTCCTTGAGCGCGATGCCGTGCATGAGTTCCCGCTTGATGGCGCGATGCCGATCGTTACCGGGATCGAACAGGTCCGTCATGCACATTTCCTGACCCCAGAAGAGGGCTCCCGGTTTCAGGACGCGGTAGATTTCGGCGAACGCAGCCGCCTTGTCGGCCGCGTGGCAGGTCGATTCGATCGCGTAGCCACTGTCGAACGTTTTGTCCGCGATGCCTTTCATTTCCATGAAGCTGCACACCAGGCAGTCGGTCATGTCATCGAGCCCCGCAGCCGCGTTCAGCCGCTTGGCTTTGTTGCACTGGACTTCACTTATGTTGACCCCGACGACCCTGACACCGGCCTCGCGGGCGACCCGGCGCATTGGACCACCGATCCCGCAGCCGATGTCGACTACCGTCATGCCCGGCCGCAGTTCGAGCTTGGAGATCATGAGTTGCTGGTGCCGGAGCTTGGAGTCCTCCAAGCTCTCGCCAGGCGACAGCGGCGCGAAGTGAAGGGATTCTCCCCAACCCCAGACCATGAAGTCGCTACAAAGGTCGTAGTATTCCCTGACGGTCGGCGTGTGGTCGTAGCCCGCTTCGGAATCCTGGTGGGACACCCTTCTGGTCCATCCGTCGAAGTCCTGCACGCGGCGGACGACGTTCGACCCGCCGAATGCGGCCTTCAGCGCATTGGATAATTCGTGGAATTGCCTCGCCGACCTCATGGCAGGTTCTCCAGTCACTCCGGGACGGCCATGCGGGCTTCCTCCTGGAACTGATTGGTTGCGCTCCTCTCAGTTTCTCGGATTTAGCCCGTATGAACAACCATCACAGAATTCACAGCCAGCCCTATCGACCATCCCCGGTGACGGACCGAAAAAATCAAGCTAGCGTGGAAAGCTAGATTCAACTTACTTAACCAAATGTTCAACAAGGAATGGTATACGAACATGACGCGCCTGACCATTACTTCAAAGACGGCCGAATCCAGAACCAATTGAGTCTGGAAGACGGGCAGTGGGTCATCACCGGCGGCAGTCAGCACGTCAGCGAAGGCATGGTGGTAGAGACCGGGGACGGGCCGACGCGGTGAGTCGGTTTAAAAGCCGTATGATAAAATGCGAAAGTTCAGTCATTTGCCGACTCCCCCGTTTCTCGATGTCCGGAGTTAGCCCGCAATTCTCGCCAAGCCGCTAAGCATACGGTAGGTGCAGGAAGATCATGAGCTCGTCCGTGCAATCCCCAATACGCCTCGCCGAAGAGTTGGTCCTCCTGATGCTCAACGAGCAGAGCGGCTACCTGGAGATGGTGCCGGGCTGGAGTTTCTCCTGCGTCATGGCCGGCGCCGTGATCGCCGATCTGGCGCTGGAGGATCGAATCGACAGTGATTTGAACAGGATGTATCTTACCGATCCCACGCCGACCGGAGACTCCCTGCTCGACCCCACGCTCAAGGAGATCGCCGAGTCCCGGGAAACGTCGGACACTCAATTCTGGATCGAACGGACCGCGGGCCGTTCCGACGAAATCGTCACGACCACGCTGGATCGCCTGGTGGAGAGGAAAATCCTCGACTACGAGAGTGGTGGATTCTGGGGACTTTCGCGCTCGGTTTCCCGTTCGGGAACCTATCAGACTTCCGACCTCCAAATCCGCCAGGAAGCCAAGGCAAGAGTGCTGAGCGTCATCTTGAACGACGACATCCCTGATCCGAGCGATGCCATTCTCATTGCCTTGATGCATACTTGCAGCGGTTTCAAGCTGGTGCTTTCGCCGGAAGACTACCAAGAGAAGCTCGAGCGAATCGAGACGATTGCCAAGCTGGATCTGGTAGGGCGGTCGGTTGCCAGCGCAGTGAGGGACAGCACCGCCCAACCGAAGACCCGTCGTGTCATCCAAGCCAAACCCATTCCGAAACTCCGATTCGTCGACATCCTGCGACAACGTGACCTTCGCTCGGGAAATATCCCGAAGGCGATGAACGGCATCTTCCGTGAGTACGGGCCGGTCGTCCAGCTTCCCTTCAAGATCCGCAAGTCGACCGTAGTCGCCTTGATGGGGCCGGACACCAATCAGTGGGTCAACAAGTACGGGCGGTTCTACCTGCGCTCGAAGGACTACATCCAGGATCTGGAACGTGCGTTCGGAGCCACCCGCACCATGCCGGGCATGGATGGCGCCGAGCACTACAGGATGCGCAAGTCGCTTCAGGGTGCTTATTCCCGTGCCGCGCTCGGGCGGAAGCTGCCGGAGTTGATCCACCAATGCAGACAATCGCTGTGCCGATGGAATGAAGGCGAGGTTTTGCGAGCAGGCCCGACCTTCAAGAAACACGTCAGCAGCCAAATCTCTCATCTGGTGATCGGAGTGGATTGCGGCCATTACGTCGACGAACTGCTTGAATACGAACATCGCGCGCTGGTGACGCAAGTTCAGGGCGCATTGCCCAAGTTCATGCTGCGCACGCCCAAGATGAAGCGCTATGGAAAGCGTGTCCGTGAACTCCAGGAAGCGATAACCGCATCGCACACGCCGGCTCAGCGGAGGGGAAAGCCGCCGGATATTGCCGACGCAATCCTCGAACTTCACAAGAACGACCCGCAGTTCCTGCCGGAAACGGACATTACCTTCCCGTTTGTAGCATCAATGGTCGCCAGCATCTATCTCGGCAGCGGGCTCGCCTTCGCGGTCTATTCCATGATTCGACACCCGGACCTGTACGCGAAGATCCAACGAGAAGCCGAGTTGCTCTTCGGAAACGGACGTGAACCGCAAGCGGAGGACTTTAGTCACGAGAGCATCGACGCGACCGTCCGCCTCTGCATGGAGTCCGCGCGTCTGTACCCGGTGATTCCCTGGCAGTTGAGAACGGTCATGAACGAGTGTATTGTCAGTGGCTATGAAATTCCGGCCAAGACGATGCTATTGATTTGCCAGACGGCAACTCACTATGCGGAGGACCTGTTCAAGGACCCGCTGGACTTCGACATAGACCGTTATCTACCGGATCGGGCGGAACATACGACCCCGGGCGCCTATGCCCCCTATGGCTTGGGAACGCACACTTGCCTTGGAAGTCGGTGGGTGGAACTGCAGATGGCCGTCAATATCCTGCTCATCGCCTACCACTTGAAGCTGGACGTGATGCCCGCGGACTACAAACTTGGATTCAATCCCTTCCCGACATCTTCCCCCAACAAGAAGTTGAAGTTCCGCGTCACTCAAATCAGGAATCCGGTCCTGTCTTGAACATTCCAGTCTCAAAACAATACAGAGACCATTTCGATCTTTCTGTGGTAAATTTAGGTTGCTCGTGTGGTAAATGTGCGTTATTTGCAACCGAAAAATCTGCTGCAGGCCCGCACTTTGGATTGATGCGGCTGCGAGTGTTGGCGGCGGAACGTGGTCTCTGGGCGGGCTCTCTGGTGTTCTCAGACTGTGCTTCGACGCCGTCATGGTCGTTGGGGCGACCGGCCGCGACGACAATCATGCCGGCGCCCGAAGAATATGACCTGATCCCGTAGGGACTCCTACCCGCGATGGAGCGGGGGAAATGACGATGACGGACCATAGAGGCGAGGGCTGTCTGAGAGTTGTCCTGGCCCAGCCCCGAGGCTTTTGCGCGGGCGTGGAGCGGGCGATAGAGATCGTTGAGGCGGCGCTGCGGAAATTCGGACCTCCGGTATATGTGCGGCATGAAATCGTCCACAACCGGCGCGTCGTCGAGAATCTGAAGGCGAAGGGTGTGCACTTCGTGGAGGAGATCGAACAGATTCCAAAAGGGATGGTAGCCGTCTTTAGCGCTCACGGGGTGGCAGCGCAGGTCGAGCAGGACGCCGCGACACGGGGGCTGCGCGCGATCGATGCTACCTGTCCGCTTGTGTCCAAGGTGCACGCGGAAGGACGGCGGTACGCCCGCGGCGGCTACGACATCGTGCTGATCGGCCACGAGAACCACCCGGAAGTTGAAGGCACGGTCGGGCAAATTCCAGGCAGGGTCATCGTGATCGGAGACGTCGAGGGGGTCGAGGCTCTGACGGTGCGCGATCCGGAGAAGGTGGCTTACATTACGCAGACGACCCTTTCCGTTGACGATACGCGTGAGGTAATCGCGGCACTTCGACGGCGGTTTCCGAAGATCGTAGGACCGGACGTCAAGGATATCTGTTACGCGACACAGAACCGCCAGGCGGCTGTCCGAATGGCGGCCTCGATCGTGGATGTGGTTCTGGTGGTGGGCGCCCGCAACAGCTCGAACTCGAACCGGCTGTGCGAGGTGGCTGAGGACGCTGGCGTGCCTGGCTTCCTGGTCGAAGACGCGTCGAAGCTCGATCCGGCCTGGCTGGAGGGCAAGAAGAGCGTCTGCATTACAGCCGGTGCGTCCGCTCCGGAGGAACTGATCTGGGAGGTCATCGGGAAGCTCCGGGAATACGCAACGCTGGACGTTTCAACCATGGACGGGATTGTCGAGCACGTGCACTTCGGCCTGCCCGATGGGCTCGATGCCGCCGGCCCGGGGAGCGAAAGCCGAGCGACCTGAAGAGCGATCCGGGATCAACATGGCCGCAAGTCACTCGAGCTCTTCGGCGTCGAGCGACATCACATTCCGGACGGAGATGCTGGACGGGTTGCAGTTCATCCTCTTCAAGCTCTTTACCTTCGGTTTGCCCAAAACGTCGGCGGCATGAGCGCGACTTCTTCAAATGGACCGACCGACAGCGATCTTTCCTGCCAGACGCGTTTGCTGCAAGACGTTTCACGCACCTTTGCTCTCACCATTCCGCAGCTCCCCCATCGCTTGCGATGGCCCGTAACCAACGCTTATCTCCTGTGTCGGATTGCCGACACCATCGAGGACGAGCCTGCGCTCTCGCTGGCGCAGAAGCAGGCGTTCCTGGACCGGTTGGTTCAAATGATTGCCGGTCGTGAAGATGCGACCCCATTCGCTCGTGACCTCGGCTCACTGCTGTCTTCATCCACCACCGAGCAGGAGCGGGACCTTGTTGCCAACTGCAGCCGCGTAATCCGTATCACTGCAAGTCTCCGTTCCAGCCAGCGCGGAGCCATCGTGCGTTGCTTGCGAATCATGTCTCGCGGCATGATGGAGTTCCAGCGAAATCCAAACCCGGTCGGGCTGAAGGACTGTTCCTGTCTGGATCGCTATTGCTATTACGTTGCGGGAGTTGTGGGGGAGATGCTCACCGAGTTGTTCTGCGACTACTCCGCCGAAGTCAACAAGCAGCGAAAGGGTCTGCTGGAATTGTCGGTGGCCTACGCCCAGGGACTGCAGATGACCAACATCCTCAAGGACCTGTGGGACGACCGGCGGCGCGGTGTGTGCTGGCTTCCCAGAGACGTGTTCCGGGCATCAGGTTTCGAGTTGGATCAACTGTCCCCCGGCGAGGCCGATCCAAGGTTCCTCGATGGGTTCTTCGAGCTGGTGGCGATTACCGTGCGCTTGCTCCGGGATGGATTGCGGTACGTTCTGCTCATCCCTGCCCATGAAGCCGGCCTCCGCCGCTATCTATTATGGAGCCTGGGCTTGTCCGTGCTCACGTTGCGGCGCCTCTACAGGACGCCCTCATTCATGAGCGGCCGGAATATAAGACTGTCGCGGTTGAGCGTCGCAGCGCTCATTGTCTTGAGCAGCGTCCTGGCTCGGTCGGATTCCGCCTTGAAGTTCCTGTTCAAGGCGGTCACCCGCGGTCTGCCCGTCGCCGCGCAGCCTCAACCGGTCAACTCCTTGAATATTGAGCGCTAAGGGGTGCGCTCGGAAAATTTCTCGCAGCTTCCTCAACTCTCGGTGTATGACGAGGAGGGGATGAGCTGCAAGATGCCCGATCACGTCCATTCCGCCAAGTCAAGTTCCTGGTGAATGCCGTCTAGAAATTGTAGCTAAAGCTGAACGAGAAGAAGCTGTCGCGACGGATCTCATGGAGGATGTCGGATTCGTCCACGTTGGGAAAGGCGATCGATTCCACGCTGAGTGACCACCGGTCCGTGATTCTCCGATTGAATTCCAGGGTCACCACCTGCGAGGAACGGGTCGCATCGAACATGATACCGGCCAGCAACTCCGTTCCCTGGACATCATTGGGCGCCCACCGCGTGGCCACGAAGACATCGTTATCGAAGAAATTGGTCGCGTTGCCTCCCCGCCCGTCGTAGTTCCACTCGCCCAGAAGACTGACATCGTGGGCCGATCCCCACACCGAATAGAAGGTGTATTCAAGCCCGGAGACCAGCGCTCCGTAGTCTTGCTTCGCCCTCCGAAGGTTGCGCGCCCCGGACCGCTGAATCGTTTCGAGCTTGAGCAGCCAGGCGCCGAGCGTGAGTTGCGCGTCCAGGCCCAATTGGCGGATCTGCTCGTAATAGGGCCGCAGAACAGGAGTGCCGCCCGAGTTCAGCTCCGGTTGAAAGAAGGGTTCGCGGCTGGTGCCGTCAAAGACGCTGGCGCCGATGTCCAGGGGACCGAAACTGTGGCTGTAACGGGCTGCGACGTCGAAGTGCCACTGCTTGGCGCGGCTCTCGTAGAGGGGGTTGTCCTTGTCGACGACCAGCGAGTAGCGCAGGCGGCCCCCGGACCCCGGAAAGGTGCGGGAACGGTGGTAGGGCAGGCCGAAAACCTCGACCACGCCCCAATCCGCGGACCAGGTGAGATGGGCCATGGGCTGGCCCAGCTTTTCCTCTTCGTCGGGGTGTTCGATCAGATCGGTCTGGTTGACGATATCGACCAGGTGGCGGGATTCCGCCACCCCCCAGAACACGCGGTCGACCCCGAGGCGCAACTCCCATTCACCGCGGTCGCTCTGGCCGAACCACAGCAGATAGGCCTCGCGCAGGTCGAAATGGGTTCGGTGAGGGTCGGCGCTGTCGTAGCGGAAAAAGGGGGTCAGCGTAAGGCTGCGGCCGCGGGCGTCTTCAAAATGGAATTCCGGTTCCGCCAACACGCCGCTGGCGTGCCAGCTCTGCTCCGGATAGGCTCCGGACTGGGGATGCCAGCGGCCCTCCAGGCTCAGGCGACCGGAAAAATCGTAGTCAATGGGCGGAGCCGAAGACCCTGGGGCCACCCCGAACAAGGCCACCCAAATCGAAACGAGAACGATGTGGACAAGGGCCGCGCCCCACCTCATCAACGGATTCGTCTCAGCCCTGTTCGTGTGAAGTCGTTCTCGTTCAGATTGTTCTGGAATTGAAAATCCGTCCACGTCAGAGTCGTGCTCTTGCCGGTGATGTGATTGACCATCGTCATCTTTCCGGCATACCAGTAGCGGTCGAGATACCGGCCGTAGTCTGCAACGGTAAGCGTCTTCAGGTGGGCGTTCTTGCGATCGTAGTAGTCTACCTTCCAGACGCGCAGCTCGTCCAGGTCCTGCCAGACCTCCTGACGGCTGTAGCCGGAGCGCCGGTCCGCCGGGATGCGTTCCGAGACGGTGCAGGTCAGATCCCCGCACGGCTCCTCCCGCAGGTAGCGATAGGTAAACTTCTCCACCTCCGGAGTGCCCATGTCTTCGTAGGCGAATTCACTGCCCATGAAGGAGCCGGACTGGTTCGACGAGCTGATTCGCTTGACCCGTCGCAGCGCCGGCAGATAGAGCCACTGTTCGTCATCTTTCTCCCTGTGGGAGTGGATCAGCAACGCGGTCCCCTTCACGTCGCGCGGCTCGTCGAACACGAACAGGTTCTTGTCTCCCTCTCCCGGCACCTCCAGAACCTGCAAACGCAACTGGCGCCGACTCTCCTGCCCTCCCCGGTTGCGGAGCACCATGGTCTGACGCGCGCTAAAATCACCGAAGCCCTCGCCGCGCTCACGCGCATCCAGGGCGATCTTGAGGCCTCGGGCCTCCGGGTCCGACTCCTGGCTCAAAGCCGGAGTCCAAGCGGACAAAAACGCCCAAACAGCCAGACAACTCATGCAATACAGGGATGGCCGACGGCGGAAAAAGGGATGATTCATGATTTGTCTCGATCGATGGCCATCAGCAGGGGCGGGAGCAGCAGAAAATCAGCCAGAAGCGCAAACCCCAGCGTGATGGCGACCAGCAGGCCCAGCACGGAGCTGACCTGAAATCCCGATGAAGCAAACACCAGAAAACTTGCCGACAAAACCGCGGTCGTGGTCCACAACGCGTGGCCGACGGTGCGGAAAGTGGCGCGCACCGACTCGGAAGCGGAGGCTCCTCCGCGGCGGGCTTCGAGGTACTTGCTCATGAAATGGATGGTATCGTCAACCACAATGCCGAATGCCACGGCGCAGACCACCGAGGCGGAAAGGCCCACCTGACCCACCAGGTAGCCCCACAGACCGAAGCTCATGGCCGCGGGAATGAAGTTGGGAAACAGGCTGACCAGACCGAACCGCAGGCTCTTGAACGTGCCGACAAGGATCAGCGAAATCATGGCCATGGCCACGATCGTACTGCGCAGCATGCTCTCGATGTTTCTCTGGGCCAAGTGAGCGAAGACCATTGTGACGCCCGATGCTTCTCCGGTCAATCCGGGCGCGTTGGCCCCGACCCACTCCCGGGCCCGCTCGTCCAGTTGGCGCAGACCCCGTGCGGACGCGCTGGCCACCACCGTCATTCGCGTGGCCGACTTGGCGACGTCGATGCGGTCGTTCAAGTCATTGCCGAGCGGCAGCGACAGTTCGTACAGCAGCAGGTTCTGGGCTGCCAGCGCCGGATCCTCGGGAATTCGATAGAAGGCGGGGTCGTCGCCGTGCATGTTCTTGTTCAGGCGTTTCATGACGTCGGGAAACGACTGAACGAAGTTCACCTCCGGCTGATCCCGATACCATTCGGCAAAGGCGTCGGCCCTGCGCAGATAGGCCGGATCGGTGATACCGCCTTCGCGCCCGGAGTCCAGCGAGTACTCGAGCGTATCCAGCCCGGTCAGGTTTTCGATGACGAAGTCGGTATCGCTGCGGAAACTGTAACGCTGATCGAAATAACGCGTCCAATTGTCGCTCAGCTCGACGCGCGGAATGCCGGCGACCAGTACCACTGTCACAATGGAGACCACCGCCAGCAGGACCTTGCGCCGTTCCACCACGAATGCGCCGAAGCGGTCGAAGAAGCCGGGACGGTCATCCGGAGTCGGATTCGGGCGCAACGGCAGAATCGAAAGCAAGGCCGGCAGAAACGTCATCGAGTAGACGAAAATGCACACTAGGCCAAAAGCCACCATATTGCCCAGAACATGGAAGGGGGGCGAATCCGAGGCATTCAGGCTCAGAAATCCGATCGCGGTTGTCAATGCGGCCAGGAAGACCGGGTAGGCATTGATCCGAAGCGATTTTCGGATCGCCTCCTCCCGGCTCTGCCCCTCCCGGAGGCCTGCCAGGGTGCTGGTGACGATGTGGACCGCGTGCGCGACGGCGATGGCCATGACGATGATCGGCACACCGGCGCTGGCGGGGCTGAATATCTGGCCGGTCCAACCGGCGAAACCCATGGTGCCGGCGATAACGAGTACGAACATGGTCACGATCGCCAGGGTTGCCAATATCGACTTCAAGAGCAGGGCCGAGCTCACCACGATGATCAGGAACACGATCGGCACCAGCGTCTCCAGGTCGGCCGCGGTCGCCGCAGCCAGCACTCGATTCATGACCACGTCGCCGGTCAGGTAATAGGAAATGTCGGGATGGCTCGCCCGGGCCTCGGTGAGCAGGGCGTTGATATGATCGGTGATTTCGATCACCGCCAGGTCCGAATTCTCGGGCAGCAGGAAATTGATGGCCAGCCCGCCCACGCGTCCGTCGGTCGAGACCAGACGCCCGGCCACTCCCACCTCCTCAAGCGCGATCGACTCGACGCGGGCCAGGTCGGGATCAGTCAATGAGGCGGCGTCCTCGACAAGCGGCCCGACCGCCAGGTCGTCCTCTCCGAAGGCCTCGCTGTGGGTATAGTTCGTAAGCGAATCCACCCGGGTGGAGTGGGGCGTGCGCCATGCGGCTTCGGTCAAGGCCTCGATGGCTCCCAGGACCTCGCGTGTGAACACCGAGCCTTCCCGCGGAGCCACGGCGATCAGGGCCGTATCGGACGAGGCGTAGGTGTTCCCCAGCGCATCGAGAGCCGCGAGTTGCGGGTTGTCTTCGCTGAACAGGTTGCGGTAGTTGTTGGTGACGGTGATGTAAGGGGCGCCGGAGGCAAGGACCAACATGACGATCAGAGCGACTCCGACGACAAGCCACCGGCGGCGGAGAATTAGGTCTATGTATCGATCCAATCGCACTACAGCACCCTGGGTCGCATTCTTGTGAGCGTTGCCTGAGCCGGCCTGCAGTCCGGACACACCCGCACGGTGCCCATCTTATACCGACGACAGGTTAAACGGACTACCGAAATACGGACAAGCGGAAAAATGGGCCGATGGGTGTGATGGGGTGCGCCGATCAATCGGGGATCGAAACACCCTCCCCGCCAGTGACAAAATCCAGAGGAGGCGGGATGCGGTCGCTTTCGCTACACGAACCGCACCAGCCTTACATTCAGCGTCCGAGTCGGACCACCGGCGGCCTTCCATTGGACCAGAATCGGGCTCTGGTAGGTGCCCCAGCCGATCTCGCCCACTCCTTCGCCCAGGCGGTCCAAAACCGGCAGGCTGATCTCCCGCTTCATCCGCAGAAAATGGGCAAACGGAATCGCCAGCGCCCGGTTGACGAGCAACTCCACCACTGAACGCCGCACGCCTACCCGATCCACGATCTCATTGAAGAGCTGCACGGCGTCGTACTGCGCATAGTTGAGGGCCTTGGTCGGGATGGCCCGGGGCGCCTGGATTGCCTCCTTGCCTATCCGCGCCATGAAACGTAGGGGATTTTTCAGCACTTCCCGAAGGTCGTGGGTCATCAGCAGCGTTTCGTACTCGTTGACGGTCAGGCCTGCGTGGCGCTCGTTCGCGGGGAGGGACACGTCGAAACGGCCGAATGACACTTGGTGTTCCTGCGCCAGCCTCTGTAGCTGGCTGATGAGGCCGATACGCGGGTCTCGCAGGTTCTGGGCGTCTATGGAGTGCGGCGACGCCGCCACCTGTACCTGCATCCGGGCGACCTCCTCCTCGTGGTTGTAGGCGATCACCGTCGTGCGCCGGCTCCGGGCGCCGCCCGTATGCACCCCGTCCAGCTCTACGAACCAAACCGGCTCGTCCCCCGCCAGCTCGTACGACGCGCAGTTCCGCAGGCCGCCCCCCATGAACATGAGGTGGGAGTCTGCGTTGAGTGGCTCGACGGCGCGCTGTGGGTCGGAGAGTTCGGTCCGCAAGTTGAGCTTGTCGTGGATGTAGCCGGCGTCGGGAGGAAAGAGCCGCTGGAAGACCTTGAGGTAATCCCGAATGTTGAGGCTGTCGTGTTCCAGCAGTTCCACCAGGCGCTGGTCCAGATAGCCGGCCGTGGTGTGGTCCGAGATGTAGAACTCCTTGGAATACCGGGTGAAGTCCGACCTGAACTCCTCTCTCAACCTGCGCCTGACATCGAACAGGCCAACGCGGAAAGTCGGCTTGATGCGCAGTGTGGCCTGGAAAGGCGCCCCTCCGATTTTGGTGTGCCGGTTTACCAGGATCATAGGCGGTCATCTCCCATGCTGTGCAGAGTGGTCTAAAAAGAATCGGTCACGACCTGTCCTCTGGAGGAATACTATCCCCCCATACAGAGGCGGAACCATGTGGCCCGCTACCCGGAACTTGGACGGTTAGAATATCAGAAATCCTGTTATCCCCAAATTCCTGGACAGATAACACCCACCATAGAGAGGACCAGCGCGGTCACCTGGCCGTCGCTGCCCCGCGGCTTGAGTTGGCACGCAGATAGACAGCCATCAGTGCGGGCACGAGCAAGATCAGGATCCCGGTCGTAACCATGATTCCGACACCGAGAGAGGCCGCAAACGGGACCAGGAACTGCGCCTGGATGGCCCGTTCGAGAATGAGCGGCGTGAAGCCGAGAAAAGTGGTCACCGAGGTCAGAATGATGGGACGGAAGCGCCCCTTGGCGCCATCGATGATGGCATTGGCTTCGCCGCCGGAAATCACGTTCTCGTCCACATCCGCGGTCACCGTCACCACGCGCTGACCGTCCTGCCGCCGGATCGACGGCGGCGACCTGCCCATTGTCATGGATGCCACCTGGCCGATCGGCACCTCTCCTCCCGACCGGGTGCGGATCAGGTAGCCCTCGACATCGGTGATCGCATCGCGCTCGCCGTCGGGCAGGCGTGCGTAGACCCGGATCTCTTCCCGGTCGCGCTGCATCCTCAACGCCTCCACGCCGAAGAAAGCCGCCCGCACCTGCCGTGCCATCTCCTCGACCGTGAGACCAAGCGTTCGCGCCTCCGGCAGCAACTCCAACTGAATCTCGCGGACGCCCGGCGTATGATCGGACCGAACATCGAAAACGCCCGCCACGCTGCGAAGGCCGGCAACCATCGAGTCTGCGACTTCCGACAGACGCTCCGGATCCGGATGCGACAGCACCGCCTCCACGGGACTGCCGAGATCGATGACCTCGCCGCTGAAGGCAATCCCCCGAACGTGGGGGAGAATCCCGACCTCCTCCCGCCAAGCCTGTACGATCGAGATAGCGGACATGTCCCGTTGCTGAGCACTTGAGAGCTTGAATTCGATAGTGGCGATGTTTGCTTGCGGATTCATGGTAGGGGTCGGGTTGAGCCCTCCCCCCTCCACGCGAGGTCTCTGGCCGACGGTGACACTCACGCCGGACAGCAGAGAGGGAGTACCGTCCGGTCTGTCCCGGTCCAGGCGTTCCAGAACCCGCTTTCCCGCCCGTTCCAGTTCCATTGCCACCTGGTACGTCCTCGCGGCTGGTGTCCCGTCCGGCATTACGAGATTGGCGGTGACGAAGTCCCCCTCCACCACGGGGGCAAAGGTCGTCGGGACAATACCGGCCGGCACCAGGGACAGGCTGACAACGAATAGGCCAACGACCCCCGCCACCACGACAGCGGGCCAGTTGGTCGTGAACCGCAACCATCGATCCAGGGGACCATTGACGAAGCTGTTCAACCCTCGATCCACGTAGTCTCGGATACGCGAGCAGAACCGATCCAGCAGGTTGGCCGGCACCCATTCCGGTCCGTGCAAGTGGGACAGGTGCTTCGGCAGTATCAGGAGCGCTTCGACCAGTGAGATCAGCAGCATGCTGATGACGATCACAGGCAGAGCGCTCCACACTTCTCCGATGCCCCCGGGAATGAAGAGCAGGGGCGTGAAGGCCGCCACCGAAGTGAGAACCGCGAAGATCAACGCATTCTTGATCCGTCGCGTGCCCCGGATGGCCGCCGCCACTCCCGGCACTCCCCGCATACGTTCGTAGTGGATGTGTTCGGCCACCACTATGGCGTCGTCGACAATGATGCCGATAGCCAGAACGAATGCGAACAGTGAGATGGTATTGATGGCGAGGTTGGCCAGGCTTGCCGTTCCAAGGCCTCCAACGCCACCAGGCCGGCCGCCAAAATGACCACCATCAACAGATTGGCGGCAACGCGGTTGCTGGCCATGAAGGCAATGGGACCGCCGGGTTCCCCTTGGTGGAGGTCGGTTCGATTCATGGGCTGCACCTGGCACACGTCCGGGAGGCAAGGGGCACGCAGGCGAAAGAGTCGCTGCTGTCAGGTTGAACTTGAACTCTCATTTCAAGAGTGGCTGGGTCAATTTCCACGCTCCGCCTCAAGCATCACGGGAAGGAGAGCTCCCGGCGAACCCGGGGAGGCGTTGGGGTCAAATCCACCTCCCAGCGCCAAGTGGAGATCGATCCGATTATCCAGCAGGAGATGCTGGAGAGTCAGGATCTGGCTCTTCAGGTCGAGAATGCGCCGTTCCGTCTCCAACACCGTCATAACACTACCCTGACCATAACGATAGCGAAGCTGGGCCTGCTTGCGAGCCGCTCGGGCCTCGGCAGCCGATTCTTCCAGCTCACGCAACCGGTCTCGCAGCAGACTCTCGACCGAGAGAGCCGTCTCCACCTCGCCGAAGGCCTGCAGAACCGCGTCGGTATAGATCTCCAGGGCCTCCTCGGAGCGACTCCGGGCGACCTCGACCTGGCGTCTCAGGCGCCCTCCCTGAAAGATAGGCTGAACCAGGTTGCCCAGCAGGCTCCAGACGGCGTAGTTCCCATTCAACAGGCTCAGCAGCGAATCGGTGGCCGTTCCACCCGCGGTCGTGAGACTGAATCGAGGATGAAGATTCGCTTGAGACTGGACGATGCCTGCATCGGAGGCCAGCAGGCGGCGCTGGGCCGCAATGAGATCGGGCCGGCGGATCAGGAGCTGGGAGGGAAGGCCGGCTGGAACTTCGGCGGAAACCGAAGGGAGACTGTCTCCAACCTTCAAATCCCCGGCAGGATAGCGCCCGGCCAGAAGTTCGATCTGGAAGATGACGCGATCCAGTTGCTCGCGGCGAAGATGAACCAGCGATTCAGCCGCGGACACGTCCGCCAGGACCAAGCGCAATTGCAGAGCCGGTTGGAAACCTGCCTCGAAGCGGCTTTTGACCCACCGGGAGGTCGCCTTGTAGCTGGCCACCATCTCACGAGCCAAAGCCAGTTGATGATGTGCGACGGCGGCGGCGAACCAGGCCTTGGCGGTTTGGGCCGCCAAGGAATGCCTGACTGCCGCAAGGTCCGCTGACTGGGCGGAAGCCAGAGCGCCGGCCCGAATCTGACCGCTGCGGATTCTTCCCCAGAGATCTGCCTCCCAACTGATGTCCAACCCAACTCCCATGAGGGTGTAGGTGGCTTGCGGCACCCGTCCGGCAAAACCGGGCAGGGGCAGGCCGATGAAGTTCTGACGCTGGCGGCTGCTGTTCAAGGCAAACCCCATGGACGGCACCAGGTCGGCGCCGGCCATCCGGGCTTCGTTGACTGCCGCCTCCAACCGGTCGGCGGCGGCCTGGAGTTGGTGATTGTTGCTCAGAGCCTCCTCGATCAGAGCATCCAACTGGGGATCCTGAAATTGTTTCCACCAATGGACGTCGACCGTTTCTTCCAGAGCCTTTCCCGAGTTCCAGACTGCCGGGACCTGTACTCTCGGCTGACGCTGGGGCGGAGCCGCAGAGCGATAGCACCCGGTTGATGGAAGAAGGGTGGTGAGCAGCAGAAGAGGAAGTAGCCTCATTGCCTTGGCTGGTCCCGGATGGGACTCTGTGTCGGAAAGCCTGCCGCCGGAAACGAATCCAGGCGGTGAACCACCGTGCGCACCTCAGCGGACTCGGGGTTTCAGCCTCTTGGTTGACAGGGGCGCCCAGTCATTCCCGTAGATCGACCCGCCTATTTTGTCACCGGCAGGGGGACTGTTTCAATCCCCGATTAAACGTGGCATCTCCGCCCAGCAGGCGACGAGTTGGCTGCTTACGCCTGCACGGCGCCGGGCAGGCCGCGGGCGACCGTCTTGAACAGGCGCTTCAAGGACGAATCCGACCGGACGAATACACTGGTCAAGACGATGAGGGCAGCCACGCTCATTCGCGACAGTCCGATGTTTCGGCCCTTCCGGGTAGACCGCGGGTAAAGAGCTTGAAGAGGAGATTCAAAGCCGGATTGGAACGCACCAGGGCACTGGTCAGGATGGCGGCTGCCCACACGGCGCGCCGCGAGACTTTGACCTCCCGCCCACTCCTGAACGTCGGCTTGCGGTATATGCGCCTCAGAGTCAGCACCGCGATTGCCAGAGGCCACAGGCAGGAACGGCGAATGCCGGTTTCGTGGGTCGGCAGGCTGACGATGAAACGCAACCCGTTTGCCAAGTGGTTGTGCGTGATAGCCACCAGCTCGCGGAGGCCCTCGACGAAGGCCGGATCGGCCGTTCCTGGAGAGAGGGAGCCGAGTTCAAGCCCGGACGAGCGGAAGACGTCCCGCGGCAGCCAGCATACGCCGCGGCGCCGGTCCTCCCACATGTCCTTGAGGATGTTGATCATCTGCAGCCCCTGACCGAAGGAGACCGACAGCGGCAACAGATCCTCGCGCCGTCTGTCGATCTCTTCGGAGTAATCGCAAAACAGCGCCGTCAGGGTTTCGCCGACCACCCCGGCCACGTGATAGCAATAGCGGTCCAACTGCGCCAGGTCCCGCAAGCCCTCGGTGCTGGCGTTTCGCTGAAACTCCACCATGCCGCGCGACATGGTCCGTACGCAACGGAGAATCGCATGGCGCTGCGCAAAGGTGAGGCGCCGAGTGATGCCAATCACCCGCGGGGTGTTGGCGACCAGATTCGCCTCATGATCGCTGGTTGATGAGGACAACAGGTGACCGAGCTCGCCGGCAAACGGGACGGGGTCGTCTCGGCCGGCCACGATCTCGGCCAATCGCTTTGAGAAAGCCTGCTTTTGAGCCAGGGAAAGCGCCGGTTCATCTTCGATGGTGTCGGCAATCCGGCACAGGAGATAGGCGTTTCCCACCGCCTCGTACAGGTGGCGCGGCAATTGAGCAATCGTGAGCGCAAAGGTACGAGCAACCCCCTCGAGAACTTCCGTCTGGAAGGCGATGTCGCTCGGCTCCGAAGAACTCAAGTGGCTTGCGGCCATGGTGATGCCGATTCCCTATGAGCGAAGCTGAAGACAGGCTGCTTCAGCAGGACTTGCTCAGCGACCCGGGTAGAGTCGAGGACTGGCGCGTTGACTATAGGGTCCGGTGGCTATTCCGTCGCTTTCGCTTCGGGCCTCAGTCCGGCTCCCTTATCACGTTTCCAGTCCCCGCTCTCCGAACCGGACGTGCGGTTTTCCCGCATCTCGGCTCTCCAGTGGGATCATGCGTCTCGCACACAGGTCCCCGCTCGCATCCGTGGACGACTCCTATGGGATTGGCACCCGTCCCCCACTCCATCCACTTCCGCTCCCGGGTTGCCGCCAGGCCTGTTGATGCCCTGACGACGCCGTCCTCCTCCGACGACCCTTTCACTTTTGCATGTGATGCTTCCGGAGTCTCCGGCCCTTTTTTGGTCGGGGTTTCAGGCTTTCGCCACTCCCGGGACCCTTCCCCCTTCGGTCACCGCTCCTCACCTGAGGCCCCTTCCCTCCACCGGTATTACCCGGCTTCTCCGGTACTACAGGCCTCTCCGCCACCCTGTCGGCCTAGACTGACTCTCGCGAGCTTCCGGTTCGGTGCGTGCCTCACCACCCACAGGGCTTCCCATGTTGCTGCCTTCTTCCCCTTCCATGCGTGCCAGCGCCACTACCCCGGCGGGTCCAAAGGGGTGCCCGCGTCGCTCGCTTCCCCCTCCGTCTTCGGCCTTCCCCATTTCTCAGGTGGGTCGGCCCCCGCATTGCCCGTTTCGAGGCCTGCTCGACGTTCACTCGCGTTCCGGCCCGCATGCTCGCTGAACCGCCTTAAGCGGCCCTTTGACACCAGAGGGCTTCAGACCATATCGTTACCTCCATGATCCGCCCTGGCTGCTACCAACCGGAGCGACAGTTGTTGGACGGGTTTCGCACCCGTTGGAAGAAGGCGCCTTTCCATGGCGCACTGAGAAATGCGGGTTGAGGGTCCGGATCTACCATAGCAAGACCGAAACGGCGCCTGCAATCCTACACCCGTCAGACTCTGGCCACGAAGGGGCGGGAAGGGACCGGCGCTCAGCAATCCCGCGAGATGGAAGATCTCTATCGGCCCCCCTACTGCCTTGCGGGTAGGTAAGCCCCGTCGCCGCTTCTCTCTCCGGGCGCCCCGCCGTCGTTGACCACCCCGTAGGCCAGGAACGGGTTCTCTCCCGACACCTTCTCGATCCGGATATACCCCTGACGGGTCTCCGGGTTGGCTCTCAGCAGGATGCCGTCGATCTGATGCCAGCCCCGGGCCGGGATCGGCTTCGTCACCACCGTATCCACCAGCATCCCCGTCTCCCCGTCGTAGATCTCCAGGTGAAAGACGCTCTCGCTGCCGTCCACCTCCCCCGTGTTGACCAGCGCCAGGTTGCTGCGGTTCTCCTCGTTCTGCTGCAATCCCTCCACCCAGGCCTCCCGCGCGAAGGCCTCTCCTTCCGGAATCGCGTTGTAAAAGACGCTGTATTGTCCGTCCCCTCCCTTCGAGCCCGTCCTGGCTCCGATCACAATCCCGCTCAGGTCTCCCTCTTCGGCCGTGACGAACACCGGCCCCAGGTAAAAGCCCCGGCCCGTACCCAACCCCGCCACTCCCTGGCGCCGCAACTCCTCCACCACCTCGGGTACGATCGCCTGCTCGCCCCCTTCCAGCTCCATGCTGAAAGCAGCCGTCTTGTCGTCGGTCTTGACTTGCTCGCCCACAAACTCGAATTCCAGCCTCCTGGGCTCCTCGGAGAAGTTCGTCACCGTCAACTCGCTGGTGAACTCGCTCGTCTCCACAATCACAGGCAGGGTCTGGGCCATCTTCCCCTCCAGTGAACCCGCCGTCACCGGAAAGACGAACGACCCGTCCGAGTTCCCCTGGTCGTTGATCACCCCGTAGGCGTAGAAGGGCGCCTCTCCCTCCACACGCTCCACCTTCACGTAGCCGTTCTCCACACTGCCCAGCAGCCCCGAGTACTGGTGAAACCCTCCCGGCTCCAGCGTTACATCGTCCAGCTCCCGGGGACTGGTGTCGGATGCCTCGCCCGAATACACCGTGGTCCTCAACGTGATCGCTCCCTCTTCTGAGGTCCCCATGTTCTGGAAGGCGACGTTCGAGCGGTCCTGGCTGTTCTGCCTGAGACCGCACAGATAGACCGCCTCCGTAAAACCCTCCTCCTCGGCCACCCCCAGGTAGGCCAGCCCCGCCCTTCCGTCTGGCACCAGCGTGGTGGTCCGCACCACCGCCTCCACCTCGGAGCCCAGTTTGACCTCCACCCTCAATGTCCCGATCCGGTTCCCGGTTGCGGGGATCGGTACCCCCAGACCCCTCAGATAGTCCAGGGCGTCGGTCTCGATCTTCTGGCGACCTGCGTCGAGCCGGTCGGTGGCCGTGCCGCTTCCCCCACCTGCATCCGCCGTGTAGATGTAGTGGAGCGTGGCCTCTTCCATCCCACGGTTGGTCAGCGTCAGCTCCGAGGTGAAAAAGGAGTTGTTCCGCCCCGCCGAGGACAGGATCACCGGGACGAACAGCGACCCCGTTTCCTCCATCCCCGTCCTCCCTTCCCCCGGCTGCGACCACTCACCCCTCCCCTCTTCGTTCACGGCCCTCACCTCCACCCGGTAGAGCGCCTCCTCCTCCAGGCCCGTCAGCGTCAACCTCAGTCCCGTCCCCTCATGCCCCCCATCCCGGTAGCCTTCCTCTCCCTCCTCCCGGTAGCGCACCTCATAGCCGGTGATCTCAGGCCCTCGGTTCTCAGGCTCGGACCAGCTCACCGTCAGGCTGTCCGTGCCCTCAGCTCTCACCTCCGGAGCCGCCACCGCCCCCGGCGGCTCCTCCTCGTCCGTCACCCGCACCCGGATCGTCCGGCTCCTCCTCCGTTCCCTCTCTCCCTCCCCGCTCCTCGCCTCCACCACCACCACGTATTCGTTGTCCCCCGCTCCGCTTACCGGGTCGGTGCCGGCCGCATCGGCAGGCCTCTCGTAGTCCGGCGCCTCCGTGAAGCTCAGCTCTCCCGTCTGCTCAACTACCCTAAACAGCGCCCCGTCGGCTCCTCCCGCGATCCCGTAGCCGACAACCTCGTCTCCCTCGTCGGAGTCCACCGCCTCCAGCCGCACTACCTTCGTCTGGTTCTCCACCACCTCGAACTGCCCCGGGCTGGTGATCTCCGGCCTCCGGTTCAGCTCGCTCAGCCGAAAGCTCCCCTGTCCCTGCAACGCGCCCCCGCAGCGGTAGCTGTAGCTGCCTGCTCCCACTCCGCTGAAGCTCATCCGCAGTTCGCACGACTCCCCCCCGTCGTAGTCCAGGCTCAGCTCTCCCGTCGTCCGGCTGGTGTAGCGGTACCGGTAGCTCCCCATGCGGGTCGCCGTCACTTCCCCCGCTGTGTCCAGCTCGCTCTCCTCGAACCGCAGCCCCCTCCAAACCTCACCTTCAGACTCCGCCGGCTTCCTCCAAACGGCGTCCACTCCAATCCGGCCTCTCCACCCTCCAGGTCCTCCGCCCGGAAGTTCGACCGATAGGCCGGGTCCAGAGGCATCACCGCCTCCACCGCCTCCGTCTCCCGTCCGTTGCCGATCTGGTTGACCCCACGCAACTCCAAGGCATAGACCGTCCCGTTGAGAAGCCCCATGAGGGTGTAGCCGGAAGCGTTGACCTCCCCGGGAGCGCTGTCCGGGATGGGTGTCCACTCGCCGAACTCGCCCAGGCCTTCTTTCAGTCGGTACTCGTAGCGCAGGATCTCGGCGCCCCCGTCGCTTTCCGGCGGACTCCACGCCAACCGCACCGCCCCGTCCCCAAGCGTCGCCGTCAGGGCTGCCGGCGCCTCCGGCGCAAACAGCAGGCCGCCACCTCCTCCTCCGCCGCCGGTGCCGGTGCCGGTGCCGGGCGGCGTTACCCCTTGCTCGGGTGTCGCCATCGCCGTTTCCACTCCCCCTTTCCCCAGGGCATTGACCGCCCGCACCTCGAAGACATACTCCCGGCCGTTGATCAGGCCTCCCACCGTCACCCCGCTCGACCCCGCTCCCACGCTTCCCCACTCGCTCCACGCCTCCCCGGTAGCCGCGTGCCGGTACTCGTAGCGGATGATCGGAGAGCCTCCGTTATCCGACGGCCGGCTCCAGCTCAACCTCACCGATCCGCTCGCCCCATTGGCTCTCAGACTCAAAGTCGAGATCGCCTCGGGCGCCCCCGGCGGCGACACCCGGACCTCCAGCGGTTCCTCCGGCTCCTCGTTCGGCTTGCTGCCCGCAGACGAGTTCACACGGCTCGCCGGCACCGTCAGCCTCAAGGTGTAGCTGTGGGCCACACTGCCGGTCCGCGGCGTCACCGTGGTGGTGAAGACCCGGTCGTCGGCTGTCTGCAGATCCCCGATCCCCGGATCGCAGAACACCGGATTGTTCAGATCGTCCGTGCACTCAGGATCCTGGTCGGACTCGATGTCGCTCCCGCTGAACCCCGACACCGGCTCAGAGAAGCTGATTCTCACCATAAACGAACCCGACACCGGAGGCTCGGTGCCGCTCGTCATCACTACCGTCAGCGGCGTCACGGTCATCCCCTCGCCGGAGACCGACCAGTCGCTCGCCCCCTCGTCGTTTCTGGCCTTGATCTGCACCTCGTAGTCCGTGCCCGGCTCGAGGTCAGATAGCGTCAAGCTGAGCCCCGGCTCTTGGTGGTTCACGATAGTGAAGCCCCCCCTGCCCTTCTCCCGGTACTGCACGTCGTAGTCGGTAATGTCCGGTCCCGTGTTGTCCGGCTCGCTCCAGCTCACCGTCAGGCTGTCGGCCGTCTCCCCCGAAATGACCGGCGCCCCCGGTGCTTCCGGCGGCTCCCGCTGGTCGGTCACCCGAACGATGAACGTCTGCTCCGCCTCCAGATCCCTGGCTCCCGCCCCACTTCTCGCTTCCACCGTCACCACGTACTCGTTGTCCCCGGCGGCGCTCATCGGATCCGTACTGGCCACATCCAGGGGATCCTCGTAGTCCGGCGCCGATTGAAAGCTCAGATCTCCCGTATCGGAAGTGATGGAGAACTGGCCCTGATCGGCCCCGCCCACGATTTCCCAGCCCGTCAGCTCGTCCCCCGCGTCGGTGTCCCGTGCCGCCAGTCGCCTCACCAGCACCTGGTTCTCCCCTACACTCAGCGTTCCCCCGGTCGTGATCTGCGGCGCCGTGTTGGGTGCGTCGGTGGTGTTGGTCACCGACCGGTTGCTCAGCGCCTGTGCGTCATTGCCCACCTCATCCCGGATCGGGTTGGTCCCCACTGTGTAGCTCACCCGAATCCCCGTATCCCCGTGCTCGACCGCCAGGTCGAGGGTCAGCGTCACCAAGCTCCCGCCTACGTCTACCGCGTTAACGGTACGCCCGGACCCGCCCACCGTCACCGTGAAGGCCCCCGCCTCCGGCTCCGCCCCCTCATCCAACCCCTCCCCGTAGGTCAGCGTCAGAGAGGAGCCGTCCACTGCCGCGCTCACGAAAGCCGGCCGCACTCCGTCCACCTGTTGACCCTCCTGCGCAGCCACCGCCTCATGGGCCAGCTCAGCCGCATTGTCGGCTGCGTCCTTGAGAGTTCCTCCGTTCAACGAGATCCGGCCAGCCCGGATACTGACTCCGTCGCCGTCCTCGTCCCCCTCAACCACCTCGTAGCCGAACACCAGCTCATCCGTGTCCGTGCCTCTCAGGTAACCGGCTGCCCGGTTCCGGTTACCCACTCTCAGTGTCAGCCGCGGCATCCCCGTCACCTTCACCATCTCGCTGAACTGTACCGTCACCTCGATCTCGTCCTCCACCGCATAGGTCTTGTCCGACCCCGGGTTGGAACTGATCCCTAGACTCTCCACCGTCGGTGGCGCCGTATCCGGCGTCTCATTGGTCGCCGGCTCGCGGCTCAGCCCCTCCGCCTGGTTGCCCGGCAGGTCGCGTAGCGGCACCATCCCCGGTGTGTAGCTCACCTCTATCGCCGGCTCCTCGTGCTCGGCCCCCACATTCAGGGTCAGAGTCACCGCGCTGCCGCTTACCGAAACCCGGGTGACCGTCCGAGCCCGACCACCCCCCGACACCGTGAAGTCTCCCGCCTCAGGCGTTGAGCTTCTGTCCAAGGGCTCGTCGTAGGTAAGCGTCATGGTCGTCCCGTTCACCACCGCCCCGCCGGTTGCAGCCAGTTCCGGCTTGACCCCGTCCACCTTGTGGCTCGAATTGGCTGCCAGCTCGTCATGGTCCAACTCTGCCGGATTATCCGAGGTATCTTTGATGGTCCCCCCGTTAAGCGACAGGCCGTCCTCCTCGACCCCCACTCCGCCCGTGTCGCTGTCCCCGTCCGCCACTTCGTAGGTAAAGACCAGAGCCGTTGTCCCCGACCCGCCCCCGTAGGTCGCCGTTCTCCTTCCGCCCCCAAGCTCCAGGCTCAACTGCGGCGCCCCGGTCACCCTCACCGTCTCACTGAAGGTGGCTGACACCCGGATCTCATCTCCCGCGGCGTAGGTCCGGTCCGTCCCCGAGTTCGAGGTAATTTCCAGCTTGCTTACCGTGGGCGCGGTCGCGTCCACGACCATTTCTACCGAAAATCGTGCGCTGCGGGTCGCT
The DNA here is from genome assembly GCA_965207735.1 of Candidatus Versatilivorator sp. Classification (GTDB taxonomy): domain Bacteria; phylum Acidobacteriota; class Terriglobia; order Versatilivoradales; family Versatilivoraceae; genus Versatilivorator. Next base: position 2,061,504 of record OZ242296.1, read on the forward strand.
TCGCCTCCAGCGACCACAGCCGCTACCTGGTAGGTGTAGGTCTCGCCTATGGTCACGTCCGTGTCGGTGTAGCTGTGACCCGTGAGGTTCTCCGCAACAACATTGAGGGTGGAGTCACCTTCGCGATAGACGGTGTAAGTGATATCGGGTGGAGTGGACCAGTGGTTCACCTCGACCGCGGTCCAATCCAGTTTCAAATGGGTTGGCCTGGTTGTTGCCGTCACGCTGGGGCCTTCCCGAAGCTGGTAGCCGAACTCCTGCCAGGTGGCTTCCCCATTCCCGTCCATGTCCACCGCCAGGACCGGGTACTGCGCGTTCGTCCCGAAATGCCAGTCGTCCGACGACCAGGTCCCGTAGATGCCGCTGGCGCTGGTGGGTGTCTGCAGCGTCGTCGTCGTTCCCCCAGTACCTCCGGCGCTGGTCGCCTGGCCCGATGTCGTCTTGTCCCAATAGCTGCCGGTAACGGTTGGGTTGACGAAGCCGGTCAGCCCGCCGACCAGGGTCTCACCCGACACGGGCCCCGTCGAGTAGCTGGCAGCGATGGACTCGAGGTTGTCCCCGGCCAGGCCCCCGACACGGTTGGTGCCCGACACGCGGCCGGTGGCGTATCCAGCCACGATGGTGCCGAAAGGGGCGTTTCGTCCGACCAGCCCGCCCACCTGCTCCTCGCCGGTTACCTGACTTGCGGAATAGCTGGTCCGGATGGAGCCCCAGTTCAGTCCAACCAGCCCGCCAATGGCGGTATCGCCAGTCGCTTGACCCGAGGTATGGCTGCCGCTGATGACGGTGCGGTTCTGCCCGACCAGCCCGCCCACCGAACTCGTGCCGGACACGTTGCCCGAGGCGCGACTGGCAGTAATAGCACCACGGTTGTGTCCCACCAGGCCGCCGACTCTCTCCGTTCCCTTTACGCGACCGGTGACGCTGCTGCCGGTAATGAAGCCCGAACTCGAAAGCGTACCGGACAGGCCTCCGACATTCAATTTGCCGGTCACGTCGACGTCGACCAGCCTGACCCCGCTCACCCCGACGGTCTCCCCGGCTTCAGGTGTCCAGACATTCCCGAACAAGGCGATACTACCCGCCTGCGTCGGCCGGTTGATGAACAGATTGGCGATCGCATGGCCGTTGCCCTTGAGGTTGAACCTGACCGGGAAGGGGAACCACCCGGCGCCGTCGTCCCAGTAGTCGTCGCCCGAGTCGGCATCGCCGCTCCCGTTGGTGTCGAAGTCCAGGTCCTCCTCCAGTTCGTAGCCGACGCATCCGTCCGGACACCCCATGCCCAACGCTCCCTCAGTGAATGCCGAGGCTGCGTAGTAGGACATCCAGTCCCCCACGCGATCCACCGCACCGTCACCGTCCTGGTCGTAGCGCATGGCATTGAATTGTGTCAGGTTGGAGATCTCGATATAGCCATCGTTATCGCTATCGTAGTCTCGGGTCCCCGCCTGGATCGTGACCATGACGTTGCGCGTTACGCTCAAGCCTTCAGGATCGACCGCCCGAACGGTGACCGCGATCCGTCCAGGCGCCAGCGGCGTCAGCGTCAGCGTGGAGCCACTAATGCCGGCGGTGACGTAATCGGTATCGCTTGACAATGCCGTGTAGCTCAGGGTGTCGTCGTCCGGATCGTCGAACGCGTTCGAAACGTCGACGGTCGCGGCACTGCCGCCGGGGGCCAGCGTCGCTACCGTCAAAGTTCCCTCCACGGTAGGCGCCCCGTTGCGGTCGGCGGCGACGACGTCCACCGCATCGACCGCACCCGGCGCCATCACGATGCCGGCGCCCGAATCTCGATCGACGCCCGACGCCTCGATATCGAGGGACGCTCCAGTCATCCCCGTGCGTAGACTGCTCAGCGTGACGTTGTCCGGCCCACCCGCGGCCTCCAACATCAAGGCCGCGATCGCCCCCGCATGTGGGGCTGCCGAGGAGGTGCCGCAGAACTTCGAGAACTCGGGTGCCGACGTCGAAACGCAGGTGGCCGCGACCAGGTCCGGCTTCTGCAGTAATTCTCCGCCGGTGGACGAGAAATTGCCGGCTGTGACCGGCGTGCCGTCCGGCTCGAAAAACATCCGGCGCGGACCATCCGAACTATCTGTCCGCACGGACTCCGTGCCGTTGAAGACACCTCCGGAACCAGCCGCCGTGCTGACGTCGACCGCCCCCACGGTCACCGTATTCTCGGCGGCTTTGTGTCCGGCCGTCTGTCCGGCGGTCGCAACCTCCAACTGACCTCTGATAGTATCGAGCCGCAGGTAGCGATTGGCCGCACCGGACGCCTTCACGACCACAAGATACGAGTCGGTATAGTCCGCTCCTGACGAATCAATGGTCTCGATCGGGTCCTGGGTGCCGTCCTGCACATCAGTCGAGCTGGCGAGCACATTGTCGTCGGCATCGACCAGGAAGAGGTCGTAGTCGTTGGCGGACGCTCCCAGCGGGTCGGCCCACTGAAGGACGAAAGACAAGCCGTCTTTGGTGATTTTATTCGCTTCCACGCTGCTGCCGAAGTCGTGGGCTTTCCCAACCGAGGAACCGCTCACCTCAAAGTCGGTTCCCTCGACGTAATCCCCTTCCCAGACCCCGGCCGTGCCGTCGTTCAGATTCCCGGCATTTCCGGCAGCGGAAAAATAGAAGCAGCCGTCGGAGACAACCTCATTCACCGCCTTTGCAATGACGCCGTCCTGAAAGGCGGGCTCCCGGAAATAGAAGATGTCGTCCACGATGACGTCCGCTCCGGCCTCGCACAACGCCTCGATGTTCTCCCCCATCCGGGCCTCGCCACCGCGCCCGGTCGCAAAATACAATTCGGCCCCCGGCGCCAGGTCGTGGACGATCTCCAGCATCGCCGTCCCCTCATCGCCCCCCTTGCCCGTCAGCAACCCAACAATTGACAGCGGACCTCCTTTCTGGCCTGACAGCACCGTGACCCGCGCCGGCAGATCTCCCGAGCCCTGCCGGTCGGCTAGCGTCCTGACACCGTCCGAAAGCACACCAATCCCGATGCCGGTTCCATCAACGTCGTGGGTCGTGCGTGCCGAGTTCGCCCGGTGGGCGACGTCCCCTTGGGTTGTTACGGCGTTGCGGGTCACAGGTCCGTCAGTTATGGGTCCTTCCCCGGCATCGATTGGCACATCGAATGATGGTTGCTCCAGTTGGGCGTTGGTCACCGCCACGTCAGCGGTACGAATGGACCGCACCGCGTCGAGTTCAGCCAGTGTTTCGATGACACCCAGGGGGAGCCTGGCTCGAACTGCGCGGTACCGCGGTACGCTGTCGATCACCGAGCCTCCCAGGGTTTGGATTAGATCCAGAACCTCGGGTATTACATCCGCCCTGATGTCCACCGTTACCATCTCTTCCAGGGCATGTGCGCCCTGAGGCTGGTGTCTGACTCTCTCATCCAACTGCTGCATCTCCGCCGCAACCCGCTGCACTTCCAGAAGCTGCGAACTCACCTTTCTCTGGACAGGTGTTCGCCCGGCCTTCGCAGCCAGAATGGTCTGAATCTGCCGCACAATCCCGGTTGACATCGGCCGTCCAGCCGACTTGGTTTCCTCACCGGTTCTGTTTGACGCGGCTGCGAGTCCGGAAGAGATCGCATGGTCAAGCCCTCCTTGCCCTGCCAATTGGACGGCGCCGCCCAGTACAAGAGCGGAACCCAAGCGGTAGAGCCGTGTCAGTTGGCTGGGCTTCGATGCAGCACCCTGAGAACCCGGCGCCGCACTTGGCGCCGATTCCGGTCTCGCCCGAAAGTTGGCTGAGGAATCGAACAGCAAGCGCCGCGCGTCTCGCCTCACAGCGGCGTTGAGACAGCTACCGGCGCCTCGTCTGCAATGGGGTCGCTTTGCCGGGTGCCGGCAGGGCCCATGGAGCGGTGTTTCAAGGTTGGGGATTGAAGAGCAGTCCGAAAGCGTTCCTGTTCCTCGACCCGATGAATGGCGCATTTAAACTACTGATAATCGGATAATTAGTGGGATTCTTCGGACTTGATTGGAAGGAGATTCGGTGGGGCTGTTGACAACCCTATACCAAAAAAATGATTGATTCTATATTTAGCACACTTCTCTATGCATGTCGTCTTGCCCTCAAACATACCCCAACTTAACTAACCCATCTTTAACAAAGAAACGGCCGATTTGAGGTATTTTACCCCCATTTTAGCCTAAAACCACCCGTAAGTTGTTGATTCTTGGTTGAGGAGGTGAATGTAGTGCCATAATCGTATGGGATGGGCTTGACCCCCTCTCTCTCCTCTGGTAGCGTCCCTCCCATGTTCATCCGACGCACCCAGACCCGCAGCCTCCATTCCGGACAGACCTACTTCACCCACCGCCTCGTCCGCTCCCATCGCGTCAGTGGCAAGGTCCGCCAGCAGACCCTCCTCAACCTCGGTCGACACTTCTCGATCCCCCGTGAGGACTGGCCCTTGTTGTGCCGCCGTCTCGATCAGATCCTCACCGGTCAGTTGCCTCTCTTGCCGGTGGCTTCCACCCCGTTGGAGGAGGAAGCCCAACGCATGGCCCAGCGCTTGCTTGAGGGCGAAGCCGACGTGACCGGCGTTGGCGGGGAGGCCGCCTCAGAGGACCTGCAGACGGTCGAGGTGGATTCGGTGGCCTTGACACGTCCGCGCAGCGTGGGGGTGGAGCAGGTCGGTTGCTGGGCGCTGGAGCAGTTGGGGCTGGGGGATCTGCTGACCGAGTTAGGGCTGAACGGACCGATGCGGGCAGCGGCGTTGGGGGCCATGGTAGGCCGTCTGGCCCGACCGGGCTCGGAGAGGGCCACCTGGGGCTGGCTCAGGCGGCGCAGCGGCTTGGGCGAGTTGCTGGAGGTTGACTTCGAGAGCCTGAGTCTGATGCAGATGTATCGGGCCTCGGACGCGCTGATGAAGCATCGGGAGGCCATCGAGCGTCACCTCTTCACCCGGGCCATGGGGTTGTTCGATCTGGAGCCGACCGTCACCCTGTTCGATCTGACCAACACCTTCTTCGAAGGGGCGGCCAGCCATCAGCCCAAGGCCGAGCGGGGCCACTCGAAGGACAAGCGCAGCGACTGTCGGCTGCTGACGCTGGGGTTGGTGCTGGACGGGGCGGGGTTTGTGCGCCGCTCGGAGGTCTTTGCCGGTAGGGTGGATGAGCCCCGCACCCTGGAGGGGATGCTGGAGGCGCTGGAGGCGCCCCGGGGAGCCTTGGTGGTGATGGATCGGGGGGTGGCGACCGAGGACCGGATCCAGTGGTTGAGGGAGGAAGGGTATCGCTACCTGGTGGCCAGCCGCCAGGGCCGGAGGCAGTTCGATGCCGAGGCGGCCGTGACGGTGGAGACGGCTTCCAAGGCCGAGCTGCAGCTCCACAAGGAGATCTCCGACGACGGGCAGGAAGTGCGTCTCTACTGCCGCTCACAGCAGCGGGCTGAGAAGGAGAAGGGCATCGTGGAGCGCTTCAGCCGGCGCTTCGAGCAGGGGCTCACCCGACTCTCCGAGGGGCTTTCCCGGCCGCGGACTCACAAAGGCGTCGAGAAGGTCCGGGAGAGGATCGGGCGGCTGAAGGAACAGAGCCGCGGGGTGGGGCAACACTACAGCATCGAGGTCCTCACCGACGAGAGCGGCCGCAAGGCGACAGCGCTGAGATGGAAGCACCGTCCCCGCCAGGGCTCGATGGCCACCCATCCGGGGGTCTACTGCCTGCGCAGCAACCAGACTGACTGGGACGAGGAAAGTCTCTGGCGTACCTACACGACTCTGACCGACGTGGAAGCGGTGTTTCGCTCCCTGAAGTCCGAGCTGGGCCTGCGGCCCATCTATCATCACAAGCCGGTGCGCTCGGAAGGTCACCTGTTTCTGACGGTCATCGCCTATCAACTGGTGCAGGTCATCCGCAAACGCCTCAAGCAGCGCGGCGAGGCCTCCAGTTGGACCACGCTGCGGCGCATCCTGGAAGGACAGCAGCGGGTCACGGTCACCTTCCGGCGTCAGGACGGGCGGACCTTGCACGTCCGCAAGGCCACACGGGCCGAACCCGATCAGAGGGCCATCTACGACGCCCTGGGCATCGATCCCTCTCCTGGAGGGATCCGCAAGATGATCGTCTGATTCCTCCAAAATCTCCGGTTTCAACGCGTTTGTAGTGCCACTTGCGCGTTGAGCCTTTTGTAACCTGTTGATAATAAACGTATACTTGGAAGCCGTGTTAAAGATGGGCTAACACAAAAACGGGACCACCGCCATGCCGAGGCAAACTACCTGTGGATCGATGGTTGGAATAGGTGAACCATGCGAAAGCTCGGAATATGGCTCCTGAATCTGTTTCGACGGAAATCCCTGTTGATCCGGAGGCTGAGGGACCAAACGGAAGACGACACTGCCGCCCGGCGGGTGGTCGGTGGCGAAGCCTGGAACGAATTCTGCGATACCCTCAAGACAAGTGTCGCCCCCACCCTGCCGGGCGGATCATACGAGAGTGAAACAATCGGAAATCGATCAACCCTTCGCGAACTTGGTACCCCGTCGCGGCCAACCTCAGCGCCTTAGTGCCCCTTCGTCGTTCTTCGTGCCCCTTCGTGGATAAGTCTTTTGTCTTTTGTCTTTTTTCGGTTGTTTCAGAAAAGCTGGACTGCTTCGGCAGGGATTCTGGTGGAGCTGATGGGGATCGAACCCACGACCTCCTGACTGCCAGTCAGGCGCTCTCCCAAGCTGAGCTACAGCCCCTCCGGTGGAATCGGGCGGGTGCGCTGGAACTTTCAAACGGACCGGCCGCGAAGAAAGGTAGGCACAGGCCAAGTCGGGCTCCAACACGTGGCGCAGAGTAGCACGGAGAAAGAGGCTTGTAAAGGCGGTTCCCGGGTGGTGTCGGTCCCAGGCGACAGGGCGGTTCCGGACCACCACCGGCCGGGATGAATCCGGGACCGATCAGCCCTCCCGCTTCTTCCTGGACTGGATGACCCGAACCCGGTGGGCGTTGGTGTCTCCCACAAAAACGGAGCCGTCGCTATCCACGAAGACCCCGTGGGGTCTGCCCATTTTGCAGTTGAGGGGATCTCCCTCCGGTCCGTCGCCCGGCTCGCCGGTGCCCGCGACCAGCTCCAGCGTGCCCCGGCTGCGGTCCACCATGCGGATGGAGTGGCTCTCGGTATCCGCCAGGTAGATGTTTCCGTCCGGCCCCACGCTCAATCCCTTGGGACCTGATAGCGTTGCCTGCAGGGCAGGCTGCCCGTGACCGGTGAATCCCGACTCCCCGGTCCCGGCCACGTGGTGGATCGACCGGGCTTTCATGTCGATGCGAAAGACCGCATTGCCTTCCCGAAGGGCCAGCCAGAGATTGCCCTCGGCATCGAAATCCAGTGCCCGGGGCCCGTTGAGCGGGGTCCCCTCAATAGCGGCCCCGTCGGGGGTGTTGCCCTGCCCCCCGGTTCCGGCGAAGGTCAGGATGCGTCCATCCTCCTTGCCGACCCTTCGAACTCGATGGTTGCCGATATCGCAGATAAAGAGGTCCCCGGAGGGACCGAGCTGGATGCTGTGGGGCTGGCTAAGCCTGGCCTCCACCGCCGACCCTCCGTCGCCGCTGAACCCTTCCCGGCCGGTGCCGGCCAGGGTGGAAATCAGGCCGGTTCGGCCGTCCACCCGCCTCACCACGTGGTTGACTCGTTCCACAAGCAACATATTGCCCTGGCGGTCGAAGCGAATCTCGTAGGGCTCGTTCAGACTGGCCTCGAGGGCGGGGCCGCCGTCCCCGGAATAGCCGGCTTTCCCGTTCCCGGCCACGGTGGCAATGGTTCCGTCGGCGGCAACTCTGCGGATCACGTGGTTCCCGGTGTCGCAGATATAGAGGTCGCCGTTCGGCCCGCGCACCACCCCGAAAGGCTGGTTCAGTTGAGCCTGCACGGCCGGGCCGCCGTCCCCGGAATAGCCCGCCGACCCGTTGCCGGCGACGGTGACGATTTCCTTCCCCGCCGGGTCGCTGTGCCCGTGGGGATCTGTGGAGGACTGGCAAGCCCAGACGGCCGACAAGACTATTGCTAAAAGAAAAGACTGGAATCTCTTCATGGTTGGGAACCCGTAACGGCAGTTGTTAGTAGGTAGTGGATAGTGGCCAGTGGTTAGCAACGCCCCCGCCCCGGTGTGCGGATCACACGAGAGTGAAACAATTGGAAATCGACCATCCCTTCGCGACCTTGATACCCCGTCGCGGTCAACCTCAGCGCCTTCGTGCCCCTTCGTCGTTCTTCGTGCCCCTTCGTGGATAAGTTTTTTGTCTTTTGTCTTTTTTCGGTTGTTTCAGACAAGCCGGGGCGAGACCGACAAGACGCTTCACCCATCGATTCAATCACTCTCCACTCTCCACTCTCCACTGCCAAGGGTTCCTGAGCGTGAACCATTGCAAGATGGTATGATTCCCAAGTGGCCGGTCTGCCCCACCATTCCGGCTCTGCGAACCTTTCGGGGAATGACCCATGAGCGACGACCTGTTTGACGCCGTCGAAAAGACCCTGACATCTTCGGGCTCGGAGGCCGGTTTCGAGTTGCTGATCGAACGATTCCGCCAGGAGAAGCAATTCCCGCTGATTTTCAATGCCCGGCTGATGAAGAAGCGCCACGAATTGGGCCTGGGACTGATCGAGCTCGACTCCAAACCTGAGCTTCCCAAGGAAAAAGCGGCCCTCTACCAACAGGCCCAGATCGAAGCGGCCCGCGAAGTGGGGCAATTATTCCTGGACGACGGCGCCATCGAGCAGGCTTGGCCCTACTTCCGGGCCATTGGCGAAACCGGGCCGGTGGCCGCCGCCATCGAAGCGATGGAGCCCCGAGAGGAGATGGCCGCCGTCATCGAGATCGCCCTTTACGAACGGGTCAACCCCCGCAAGGGCTTCGAGCTGCTTCTGCAAAGCTATGGAACCTGCCGGGCCATCACCGGCATCCAGCAGTACCCGGCAGAGGAGGGGCGAGCCGAGTGCGTGGCCCTGCTGGTCCGCACGCTCCACGGCGAAGTGCTGGACAACCTGAAACGCACCATCGCCGAAAAAGAGGGGAACGCTCCCGAGACCTCCTCGGTCACCGCCCTGATTCAGGGGCGGGACTGGCTGTTCGGAAAATTCAGCTACTACGTGGACAGCTCCCACCTGCTCTCGGTGGCCCAGATGAGCGTGGACCTGGAAGACCCGGAGACGCTGAAGCTGGCCCTGGAGCTGGCCGAGTACGGCACCCACCTTTCTTCCGAATTCCAGTACCGCGGGACCCCGCCCTTCGACGGCTACCTGGATTATGCGTTCTTTCTGAGGGCTCTGCTAGGGCGGGAGGTCGATCGGGCCGTCGCCCATTTTCGCGGAAAGCTCCCCCGGGAAACCGGCGAGGACGGGGATTTCAACCCGGCCCAGGTTCTGGTCGGCCTGTTGGCCAGAATCCAGCGCTATCCAGAAGCCGTGGAGGTGTCTCTCCAGCACCTCGCCGACGTCGACCCGGCCCAGCTCACCTGCCCCAGCGCCGTCCAGTTGTGCCAGCTCGGAGGGGACTATCGACAGCTCAAGGAAGTGTCCAGGAGCCAGGGAGACCTGTTGAGCTACGTGGCCGGCGTCCTGCAGCACTGAAGCCGGTGGCGGCATTTCAGATCGACCCGACGATCAGGATCCCTCGAGCGCCTTCCTCAGATTTTCTCCGTTTCCCTTCAGCCAGTGGAAAAGAACCGTAACGTCGGTTCCCAGGGCGAAGTGGCGTACACCCAGATCCAGGTAGTACTTGGCCTGGTCGACGCTTTCGATTTCCGCCCGCGGAGGAATACCGTTTTTCAGGCCGGCTTCGATGACCCGCCGCTCCACCGCCTTGATATCCGGCTGGCGCCACTCGCCGGGCCGCCCGATGCTGAGCGAATAGTCGGCCGGACCCCACTGGATCATGTCGATGCCGCCCAGCGCCAGGATCTCGTCCAGTTTCTCCACCGCTGTTTTCTTTTCGATCATCAGCGCCACCACCATCTCGTCCAGCGCCCGGGCATACTCCGGCGACCCTCCGTAGCCCATGTAGGTAATGCGGCGCGTGGCCACCCCGTGATGGCCGCCGGCCTCCGGGGTCTCCGGCTTGACGGCCCGTATGCACTCCTGCACGTCCTCCACGGTCCGACAGTCCGAGAAGAGAACTCCCTGAAAACCGGACCCGATGCCGCGCTGAGCCAGAAACCCGCGCGGTTCCTGGTCCACCTTGATAATGGCCGACATGTCATGGAGCTCAACGGCGCGGCAGAAATTATCCAGCGAATTCAGATCGAAGGGAGCATATTCGGCCACGAACTCCACGTAGTCGAAAACGCCCGTATGTCCCACCACCTCGACCACCGAGGGCCAGATACTGTGCAGATGGGTCGCCAGCGTGGGCTGACCGGACTTGAGCTGTTGCTTGAGCTTGTTTTTCCTCAACGAAGATCTCCTTGTTTATTTAGTGGAGAGTGGAGAGTGAAGAGTGGAGAGTTATTGAATCGACTCGCGAAGCATCTTGTCGGTCTCGCCGCAGTCCTTCAAACAAGCGCAGTCAGTTCGTCAGATGCTTGCCCGTCTCCGAAACCATCCACTCTCCACAGTTATTTAGTGGAGAGTGAAGAGTGGAGAGTTATTGAATCGACTCGCGAAGCATCTTGTCGGTCTCGCCGCAGTCCTTCAAACAAGCGCAGTCAGTTCGTCAGATGCTTGCCCGTCCCCGAAACCATCCACTCTCCACAGTTATTTAGTGGAGAGTGAAGAGTGGAGAGTTATTGAATCGACTCGCGAAGCATCTTGTCGGTCTCGCCGCAGTCCTTCAAACAAGCGCAGTCAGTTCGTCAGATGCTTGCCCGTCTCCGAAACCCTCGGCTGACCACTCTTCACTCTTCACTCTTCACTCTCCACTCCTCACTCTCCACTCCTCACTCTCCACTCCTCACTCTCCACTCCTCACTCTCCACTCCTCACTCTCCACTCTCCACTCTCCACTCTCCACTCTCCACTCCCCACTCTCCACTCTCCACTCTCCACTCTCCACTCTCCCCAAGCCCCGCGTCCTCCAATGTCCGCAGCGCTCGCTGGAGGAGGCGTTCCAAGTGCCTTCGGGTATAGACGTCCGGCTGGTAGGCAGCCTGCCGGCAGCGTGGGTCCTCCAGCCACCCCCTGGCCTGGAGCAGGCGCTTTTCACAGTAGTGGTAGAGTTCAAGGTGCTGCAGCGACAGGAACAGCAGGGGGACGATTCTCTCGAAGAAGTGAAACGCCCGGTCGGTGTCCCCTTCCTTTGCCAGCCAAAAAATTCGGTTCAGAAGATCGGCCAGGCCCAACCCCGGCATCAGACCACAGATGCCCGCGGGGATCAGCTCCATCATGTACAGCCCGCCCCAGCCGGTAAGGATGCCCACCTCGCCGCCGGTCGCCTCCACCATTGCGGCCACCTTGGAGGCACTGAGCGGCTCCTCCAGTTTCAGGTAGGCCAGATTGGGGCACTCCGCCCGCAACCGGGTCAGGAAGGCGGTGCTCAGCGTGGGACCTCCCGGATTGAAGTCCTGTAGCAGGCAGGGGGCGGAGAAGCTGTTGAGGAATGCCGCCAGAAACCTCAACAGATCCTCCTCCGGGACCGGAAACTGCCGGGGGATGGCGATGGAAACCAGGTCCGCCCCGGCCTCCAGATTGGATTTTGCCAGCGCGGAGGCCACCTTGGAGGAACCGTGGTTGCACTGGGCGACCACCTTCAGCCGACCCGCCGCCTGTTCGGCCGCCAGGGCCACCACCCGGGTCCGTTCCTCCTCGGAAAGCTTGTAGAACTCGCTTCCGTAAGCGGGCAGGCAAACGGCATCCACCTTGCAGGCGACGGCGAAGTCGACCAGCCGCCGCAGGGCGGCCTCGTCCACCGACTCCCCCGCATCGAAGGGGACCGGGATGATGGGGACGACACCGCCGATAGCTTTCCCGTCTGGATTCAAGTGCACCTCCAACAACTCTGCCGGGCAGGACAAGTCAGACAACCTCGCCGCTGCGGCTTCCCCGAACTACGTAGAACGGCGGCCGCTCCTCCTCCGGACCCATATATTGGAAATCCAACGGCATGTAGTGGCAGATGATGGCCCGCCTCCGATGGGGGGTACGGTTGGACGGCGTCCCGTGATGGGTCAGGCAATGGTGCAGGGAACCGTGCCCCGGCCTGGCCGGCACCGCCGCCGCTTCGGACTCCTCCACCTGAATTTCCTGAACCGCGGCCGCCGTGCCGCCGCTGGCCGCCGACAGCGGGCGGCCGCTTCTGTGCTCGGCCAGGCCCCTCTGGTGGCTCCCCGGAATAAAACGCATGCAGCCATTCTCGATATTTGTCAGTCTCTTCAAGCCAACGCTCCCGTAAAGCGGCTGACCCAGCCTGCCGGCCGGGTCGGTTTTCAACAGATTCTGTGGAAAAAGCTGTGAAAAACGCCCATTGAATTCACGCAACTGCAAATAAATCCGCGTTTGGAGCAGATTGCACTGCTCCGTGTTCACAGCCCCTGCTCAGGAACAGTTCCGGATCCAGCTCCTGGCCAGTTCATGCTCACGAAAGGCCTGCTCCTCCTCCCGAAACCTCCGGGAGTGGGGGTTCCTGACATCGAAACAGGAACAGGCCAGAAACTTGGCGTGCAGCATCTCGTGAAAGAGAACGAAACGCACCACCACTTCCGGAACCCCGGGATGGTCCAGCCACCGACTGAGAGTGATGCTCCGGTGGGACGGATCGAAGTGACCCAGGATTCTGCGACTCTTCTTCAGGCTCCATCCCAACCGGACAGGAGGCATGCGCCCCTTGAAATACTCGCGGTTGAGATCGTCGAACAGGGGCGTCAAATGGTAACGACTGCCCTCCGGTCCGGCCAACAGCTTGCGCCCGCGCTTGCGCCGGGAGGCCTGGGCTCTGCGCCTCATCTCGGGTGAGTTGCTGTATTCCCGGTAGGCCACCCGAGCTTCCCGGGGCAGGTTGCGCCGGTACAACTTGGCAAGCAGGATGGTGGCCAAGGCTTCCAGGACCGGGGCCGGCGCACGCCTGAAGAGATCGCTGAGCCGAACCAGGAGCCTGCCCTCTCTGAGTCGAACAGTGTGGTTGATTCCCACGAAGCGGTAATACTCCACCCGGATCGGAGGGCAGAGCCGTTCCCCTTCAAGCGTGCGGTAGGCCTCGGCAAAGATCCCGCCGATTCGCGCAAGAGTCAAACCCCCGACGCCAATGTTCTGCTCAGGCTGAGTGTTCATCGCCCCTCATGGCCTGGCCCGCCGCTTTGCCGGACCTTCCTCCCGAATGACTCCACCGGCCAGCACAATGATCTCCTCCAACGCCTCGTCCAGGTCCGACAGATAATCGGCAACCTCCTCCGCCAATCGGCTCTCGGCTCTCCCCACTCGGTCCAGCTTGGGGGTAAGCCAGCCGTCGAACTCGGTCAGGGATTTCCGCAGCTTCTTGAGGGCCTTGCGGAACTTCCTGGCGCTCATGCGTATGGGACGTCCCGTTTCCAGATCCCAAACGCTGAGGGGACGATCCAGAGGATAGCCTTCCAGGTTGGTTTCGATGTCCTCCAGGCACATCGCCACCTCTGCCATCCATCCCCGGAAGGACAGCGAACGAGCAGCCTCGTCCGGGGCGCTTTCCCGGTTCCCGGATTTTGCCCGAGGACTGCCGTCCCCGGTCTCGGCGGCCTCCCAGCTGGCCATGGCGCCCTCCATGCGGCGCTTGAAAATGTCGTTCAGAACCGACATCCGCTGGTGGGGCTTCTGAGAATCGCGAACCTTTTCGATTTCCTCGGGGCTGAGATAGTCGCCGGCTCGGGCATGGATCCCACCGGCCACAGACAGCAGGAAAGCCCCGGCCGCCAACGCGGTCGCCCAACCGGGCCGGTGGGGCCGCCGCCGGAAAAGACCTCCAAGCGCACGATGGAATCCTGTCGTCATGGTCTCACTCAGGCCCGCATGGAGAGGGATCCTTGGCTGGTTCCGCCGGTCCGGTTCCGCCGGACCCGCTCCCGGAGCGACCGGTGTTGTCGGGTCCGAACAGCGCCCCAATCATGCGTTGCTTGACAGCTTCGGCACAGGCGATGGTACGGTCGATCGCCTGTTGCCGGTCAAAGGGGTAGAGGGCCCGCAGATCGGCCAGTTGCCGCAGCTGCTTGCGCAGAGATATCTCCAGGTGCTTGAACCCGGCCGGCTTGCGCTGGGGGTCCCGTTTCAAATCCTTCAGAATCTGCTCAGCCCGGCCGACGGTGGCGGAGTATCGCTCCAGGATCCGATCGGCTTCGGAGAAGAGTCCCCTCCTGACCCTGCGGCTGACCATTTCCAGGTCTATGGCCGACATCTTGATCAGAATCTTCACCCTCTTGACGCTCTTTCCCTGCCGCCTCAGTTTGCCCTGCTGGCCCTGGTACTTTCGTTCCAGCTTGCCGTCCAGGGCAAGGACGGGAACCGCCAGGGACAGGATCGCCAGACAAACCGGCAGAGACCGGATCCGCCCTCGGAGGCCGCGGCTCCCCTCCGAGAAAAGCCAGCGCCGCCTTGGGGATCGGGGCACCGCATCGATGGTGGCCATCGCTTTCAAACTACCGTCCCCCTGCCTTTTTCTTCAGGGTCTTCAGCCTCTGGCGGACCTGAAAGCTTTCCCGGTCGTGCTGCCCCTGGTCCAACTCCAGAAACCTCTCGTACAGCGGGATGGCCTTACGATAGTGCCTTAGCCTGTCGTAGGCAACTCCCAGGTAAAAGTAGGTCATGGCCTCCTCCGGCTGCATTTCCCGATAGCGGTCCAGCAGCGGTATGGCCCGGCCGAAGTCTTCCTGCTTCAGGTAAATGGCGGCGAGCTTGTTGTAGCACTGGGCGCAGTCGGCGTCCAGTTGCAGGGTCTGAGCCAGTCTCTTCACGGCCGGCTCCCATCGGCCGGCTTGCAGGTGGAGCGATCCCAGCAGAAAATAGCGTTCCGGGTCGGTGGAGCCGGGCAATCCCTTTTCCAGCAGGGCAACGGCCTCGTCGAATTGCTCCAGGCGAATTTGGAGTTTGGCAATCCGCAGGGAGAGCTCCTCCCGCCGCTTGGGGTCCCGATGCCGCTCCAATGCAATTTCAAGCGATTGGATGCCCCGCTCGTGTTCCTTCCGATCCACCTGCATCCAACCGATGGTCTCGTGCAATTCCGGTCCCGCCGAGGGATCGGCCGCCAGCCGCTCCATATATACCAGGGCCTTCTCCTCCTGGCCCATTTCGAGGTAAAGGGCCGCCAACCGGCGGTCGCTGGCCTGGAGGTCCTTCGCGTGGGGGCGCGAAGCCAGGACCTGCCTGGCCGCACCGGCATAGTCCTTGTTGGCGAGAAAAAGGGAGACCAGCGCTTCATGGACGACGGCCTGCTCGTCCGCCGCCTGGGACAGATCCAGCGCCTGCTTGTAGCTGGCTTTCGCTTCCGCCAGGTTGTCCCCTGAGCGGTGAGCCTCTCCCGCCAGGAAGAAGGGCCGCCAGCTCTCCGGACTCAGGGCCTGGGCCCGCTCGAAATGGGTGAGGGCCTGTGCCGGGTTCTTGAGGTTGAACCAGATCACCCCCAGGTTCATCTCCGCCTCCCACAGGTCGGGATCGTGCTTGAGGGCTTCCCCGTAGGAGCCGATAGCCTCCTGGACCTGGCCGGCTTCGTACTGGGACATCCCCAGGCCAAACCAGGCCACGGGATTACCGGGGTCCTCGATCAAGGCCAGCTGGTAGGCCGAGATGGCTTGCAGATTCTCCCCGGCCCGGCGGTGGCCCTCGGCCAGGCCGAGGTAATCCAGTTCGGTTTCTTCCGACTCCGGCCTCTCCGCGGCCGCCTCCTCTGTCGCCGGGAGATCCGAAGCCGTTCCGCCGGCCCTGGAGTCGGCCGGGAGGACCCACCCGGCCAGGATTACCCAGAGGCACAGCAACTCGGCCAGGCGTGCCGGGCGGAGTGACAACGATCCTTTGATGCGGGCTCTCGCCATCAGTTCACCCTTTGGCCATTGCCGGACAGCACTTCCTTCAGGAAGCGGCCCGTATGGCTCCCCTGGGCCGCGGCCACCCGCTCGGGCGGTCCCGCAGCCACCACGGTGCCTCCCTGGTCGCCTCCCTCCGGTCCCAGGTCGATGACCCAGTCAGCCGTCTTGATGACGTCCAGGTTGTGCTCGATGACCAGGATGGTGGCTCCGGCCCGTACCAGGCGGCGAAAGGCCCGCAGCAACTTGTGGACGTCGTCGAAATGCAGACCGGTGGTGGGTTCGTCGAACAGGTAGAGCGCGTGCTTGCCCACTTGACGGGAGAGGTGAAAGGCCAGCTTGATCCGTTGGGCTTCCCCGCCCGAGAGCGTGGTGGCGGACTGCCCCAGCCTCAGGTAGCCCAGTCCCACGTCCTCCAGCACCCTCAGTTTCCTGGTTAACCGGGAAACACCGGAAAAGAAGCTCATGGCCTCCCGCACGGTCATCTGCAGAACCTCGTGGATATTCTTGCCCTTGTAGCGCACCTCCAGCAAGCTCGATTTGAAGCGAGTTCCCCTGCATTCCTCGCACACCAGCTCCACGTCGGCCAGGAACTGCATCTCCACCGTAACGGTGCCGTCCCCCTTGCAATGATCGCAGCGCCCTCCAGGGAGGTTGAAGGAAAAGTCACCGGCGCTCAGGTGCTGCTCCCGAGCCTCCCGCGTCGAGGCAAACAGTTCTCGAACGGCATCGAAGGCTTTGATGTAGGTGACCGGATTGGAACGCGGAGTTCGGCCGATGGGCGACTGGTCCACCAGCCGCACGTCCGAGATCCAGTGCTCGCCCTCCATGCGCTGGTAGTTGCCTCGATCCGGTGCCTCCCCCTTGCGGGCCTTCAGCGCCGCGTAGAGGACCTGGTGGACCAATGTCGACTTCCCTGACCCGGAAACTCCGGTGATGCAGGTGACGATTCCCAGGGGAATTTCCACGTCCAGCCGTTTGAGGTTGTTCTCCTCGGCCCCGTAGAGCCTCAGCCAGCGGCTGTCGGGAGAAGACCGGGAAGAAGGAACGGGGATCTCGAGCTCCCTGCTCAGGTACTTGCCCGTGAGCGAACCGCGGCAATGGATCAGATTGGGGAAGTTGCCGGAGAATACCACCTGTCCCCCCTGTTCCCCCGCTCCGGGACCCATGTCGATGATGCGGTCGGCCGAACGGATCATGGCCGGCTCGTGCTCCACCACCAGAATCGTATTGCCCATATCCCGCAGGCTCTTGAGGATCTCGATCAGCCGGGCGTTGTCACGGGGATGCAGGCCGATGGAGGGCTCATCCAGGACGTAGAGCGCTCCCACCAGGGAGGACCCCAGGGAAGTGGCCAGCTGAATCCTCTGCGCTTCGCCCCCGGACAGGGTGGCGGCCAGGCGGTCCAGCGTCAGGTATTCCAGGCCCACTCGGAACAGGAATCCCAGGCGCATGCGCAGCTCTTCCAGGATCCGATGGGCCACGTTGGATTCATAACCGGTCAGCCTCAGCTCCCGAAAGAACCGGCGGGCCTCGCCGACGGTCATGGCAGTGATCTCGCCGATTTCCCTGCCCGCAATCTTGACGGCCCGGGCTTCAGCGCGCAGCCGCGACCCGCCGCAGCTCAGGCAACGGGTGTATCCGCGGTAGCGGCTCAGGAAAACGCGAATATAGAGCTTGTATTTCTTGGTTTCCAGATAATCGAAGAAACGCATGATGCCCCGGAAACTCTCATCCCCGGCATTGATCAGGTCCTTCTGCCCGGGAAGCAGGTCGCGGTAGGGAATCTCCCAGGGAATGTCGTGGCGCTGGGCAAAACGCTTGAACTCGGCCCGCAGCCGCCGGTAGCGAGGCTTGGTCCAGGGCTCGATGGCCCCCTCCCGCAGGCTCTTCTCGGGATGGGGGATGACCCGCTTCAAATCGATGTCCATGGTGTTGCCGAACCCCTGGCAGCGGGGACAGGCGCCAAAGGGGTTGTTGAAGGAAAACAGCCGGGGCTCGGGTTGCTCGTAGCCGATGTGGCATCGGCGGCAGACGAATCCCTCGATAAAGGAGAAACGGGGAGGCTGTGCCGCTCCACTGTCCCCGGTATCCGGAGCCGCCGAGTCCGTACCTGCATCGGGCCGCCCCACCACTTCGGCCAATGCGTGACCAGACCCCTCCCGGTAGCAGATTTCCAGCGAGTCAGCCAGGCGTTGGCGCAACCCGGGCTCAATGATGACCCGATCGACCAGGACCTCCAGCGGGGCGGAAAAGTCCAGGTCCAGCAGCGACTCCGGGTCGGACAGCTCGTAGATACGTCCCTCCCGGTAGAGGCGGTTGAAGCCGTGCCGGCGCAGGTCGCGCAGCACCGTCTTGAGGAGTTCCGGGTCCCGCCCCCCGGAGCCGGGCTTCGAGGTCGAACGGCTCTTTTTCAGCTCCTGGAAACGACGATAGTGGGCAAAGGGAAACAGGATGTAGAGACGCGTTCCCGCGGGGAGGGCCATCAACCGGCTGACCGCCTGGTCCAGGACGTCCTTCTTGACCTCGGTTCCGCACTGCCAGCAGAAGGTGCGGCCGATTCGGGCGAAGAGCAGGCGCAGGTAGTCATAGATTTCGGTGACGGTTCCCACCGTGGAGCGGGGGTTGCGCAGGCTGTTCTTCTGCTTGATGGCAATGGCGGGCGAGATCCCCGACACCTCCTCCACGTCCGGTTTCTGGATGCGCTCCAGAAACTGGCGGGCGTAGGCCGAGAGCGACTCCACGTAACGCCGCTGCCCCTCGGCATAAATGGTGTCGAAGGCCAGGCTGGACTTTCCCGATCCGCTGACTCCGGTGATCACCGTCAGACTCTCGTGCGGAATCCGGCAGTCCACGTTTCTGAGATTGTGTACCTTGGCGCCTCGAACTTGAAGAACTTCCCGGTCCATGGGATGGAGAGATTGAATGGGAAAAGATGGTCAGGGGGCCACGGTGAACGGTGGCGGGATGAGCCGAACAGTTCAGTATAGAGGAGGCCCCGGAAAGTTGTCAAAAAGGCGGGAGCCTGCGGGCTGTGCCGTTGTCTTGCCGACTCTCACTTTCGGGGCGCCGCGTTGGCCCCCCTCCGGATCGACGGCGGGCGGAGCCCTGTGGTAGTCACTCTCGGGGCGCCGAGCTTGCCCCCCTCCGGATCGACGGCGGGCTGCGCCCTTGTCTCTCCGACTCCCCCTCAAGGGGGGAGTGATACTTGTGGCCTGTAGAGGGCTTATTGCCCCATTCCTGGGCAGGATGTAAACCATGTTCCCGGTCTAATGTATAAACTCCGCTCCCTCTTCAGAACACGGGTATCACTCCCCCCTTGAGGGGGAGTCGCAGAAGTCGAGCCGAATGGCGAAGGCTGATGCGGTGGGGGGTTCGCACAAGGCGAGCCAAAGGCGAGATCTTGTGCGCCGTAGCGGTAACCGCCGGCGTGTGTCGGTTGCGGTGAGGGAGTCGCAGAAGTCGAGCCGAATGGCGAAGGCTGATGCGGTGGGGGGTTCGCAGGGCTCACAAAACCCCGGCTAAATCCGGGTCAATACTCCGGAGGCGTGTATCATAGTGAATCACATGGAGACGCCCTTCCTTGCCATTGTCATCCCCGCCTACAACGAAGCGGAACGCATTGAGCAGACCCTGGAGACAGTGCGCGACTATCTCCGGAGCCAGCCCCTGCGGGCGGAAGTGCTGGTAGTCAACGACGGCTCCCGGGACCGGACGGGGACCCTGGTGGCTGCCTGCGCCCGGGATTGGCCCGACCTCCGCCTGGTGGACAACCCCCGAAACCTGGGCAAGGGATTCAGCGTCAGAAACGGCGTCCTGGAAGCCAGGGGACAGGTGGTGTTGATCAGCGACGCCGACCTGTCCGCACCCATCGAGGAAATGTCCAAGCTGCTGGACCCCATTGTCCGGGGGGAGCGGGATCTCACTCTCGGTTCCAGGGCTCTGGACCGTTCCCTCATCGGCGTTCACCAGTCGGCCTTCCGGGAGTACGCCGGGCGCCTCTTCAACGGTCTGGTACAACTCCTGACCGGCCTGCCCTTTCGGGACACTCAGTGTGGTTTCAAGGCTTTCCGGCGAGAACCGATGCTCCCCGTGCTGGCGCGCCAGCGCATCGCCGGGTTCGGATTCGATCCGGAGATCCTTTTCCTGGCCAGGACTCGCGGCCTCAGACTTCAAGAAATTCCGGTGCGCTGGAACCACACCGAAGGAACCAAGGTTCGCCTGCTGCAGGACGGCTTCAAGATGATTCTGGGCCTGCTCCTGATTCGCTGGAACCAGCTCACCGGGAAATATCGGTGAGGGAGGCAGTGGAGAGTGGAGAGTGGAGAGTGGGGAGTGGGGAGTGGTTAGCCGGGTCGCCGCCCTGGCGGATCATACGAGAGTGAAACAATCAGAAATCGATCATCCCTACCTAACCTTGGTATCCCGTTACGGTTCACCTCAATGCCTTAGTGGCCCTTCGTCGTTCTTCGTGGCCCTTCGTGGATCACTCTTTTTTCTTTTGTTTCAGGTAAGCCGGCGCCGCAGACTGGCGTGCAGATTAATTGGGGAAAGACGGCCGATCCTTAAATGAAGACGGACCACCACTCGGGAAGTTAGGCTATAATTTCCACAGGAGTCGGAACCCCGCCCGCCGCTTCCCGGCCGGATGGCTGCCTTGTGTCAGGGAGGCGAGCCCGTTTCTTGAAACAGCCCAGGAGGTCAGGACCCGATGATCTGTCGATTCGGAATACTAGCCGGTTTTCTTGGAATGATGCTGCTGAACGCCCCCCAGGGGTATGCGGAAGACCCTCCGGACGTCTCGGGAATTTACAAGAAGAACTGCGCCATGTGCCACAAGGCGGACGGCAAGGGTCTTGCCGTCATGAAGACCCCGGACTTCACCAACAAGGACTGGCAAGCCAGACACACCGACGAGCAGTTGATCGAGGCCATTACCAAGGGATCCGGTGAGGGCAAGATCAAGATGCCCGCCTTCGGCGAAGGCACCAAGGCCAATTTGAGCCCTGAAACCGTCAAGGCCCTGGTGACCGAGGTCATCCGGAAATTCGCCGAATAGCGGCCGGTTGGAGGAAGATCCACCGGTGGCAACCACCTCTCCGTCCCCTGCCCCAACCCCGGCCCGGCGCCTGTTTCTGGTGGACGGCATGTCCCACATCTTTCGGGCCTTCTATGCCATCCGCGGCCTGACCGACAGCCAGGGGCATCCCACCAACGCCGTCTATGGATTCGCGGCCATGTTGCGGAAGCTGATCCGTCAGCACCGTCCCGACTACCTGGCCGTCATCTTCGACACCGACCAACCCACCTTCCGGCATGAGGCCTTCGAGCAATACAAGGCCAATCGTCCCAGGATGCCTGAAGATCTGGCCTCCCAGCTCCCGGTGATCCGAGAGTTCTGCCAGGCCATGCGGATTCCCATCCTGCAGAAGGACCGCTTCGAAGCCGACGACATCATCGGAACTCTGGCCAGGAAGGCCGGCGAAAACCGCTGGGAGACGACCATTGTCTCCAACGACAAGGACATGTTCCAACTGGTGAACGACAAGACGCAGGTGCTTCACCAGTCCAAGACCGACACACTCTTCGACGCGGTCAAGGTGGAGGAGTTCTTCGGGGCCGCCCCGGAACAGGTGGTGGACGTGCTGGGGCTCATGGGAGACAGCGTGGACAATGTCCCCGGCGCCCCGGGCATCGGGGGGAAGGGCGCCCGCGACCTGGTGCGCCGCTTCGGCAGCCTGGAAGCCCTGCTGGACCAAAGTGGACAGGTCACGCGCAAGACCTATCGCGAGTCCCTGCGGAACCACCGGGAGCAGATCCTGCAAAGCAAGGAGCTGGTCACCATCGATACCGCGGTGCCCATCGATTTCAGTTGGGACAACCTGCAGGTTCAGGAACCCGACCTGGACCGACTCCGGCCCCTGCTGGCGCAACTCGGCTTTCAGTCAATGCTGAAGGAATTGGATGGGGGAGCGTCACCGGCCCGGCCCGAGCCGGCCGAATTCCAGCCCTTGTCCTCCCCTCTCCAGCTTCGGACCCTGCTGGAGCAGGCCCGCTCGGGTTCCTCCTGCACCTGCTGGCTGGAAACCGACCCGGAGGATTCGCTGTGCCGCAACCCCCGCCGGTTGGCGGTGATGGCGGGGAAATCGGGTTGGACCCTCGACCTGGAAGATGCGGGCGCCCCGGGCCTGGCGGACCTCAGGGATTTCTGGGAAGATCCGGAAATCGGCAAGGTCTTTTACGACGCCAAGCCGGCCCACCTGGCTTTGAGGCATCTCGGCCTGGAGCTGCAGGGTCTTCAGGCAGACGCCATGCTCATCTCCTACCTGCTGCAGCCCAATCGGAGCAACCATGGCTTGAGCGAAATCGCCTTCGCCCTGCTGGGGGAAGAGGCTCCGGCGGAGGCCGGAGGCCGCTGCGCCACCGTTCAACGGCTCTTTGGGCAGTTGCGGCCCCAACTGAAAACCGAGGAGTTGGAGCAGGCTTACCGGCAGATCGACCTGCCGCTGGTCGAGGTCCTGGCAGAGCTGGAGTGGAACGGGATTCAGGTCGATGCCGCCGCGCTCCGCAAGATGTCGGAGGACTTCGAGCGGACTGCCCGGTCTCTTACAAGCAGGATCTACGAGGTGGCCGGGACCGAGTTCAACTTGAATTCTCCCAAGCAGTTGGGGGAGATTCTCTTTGAGAGACTCAACCTGCCCAGGGCTCGAAAACTCAGGAAATCCGGGCAGTATTCCACCTCGGTGGAGGTGCTGGAACATCTGGCCAAGGACTACGAAGTGCCACGCCTGATGCTGGAGTACCGTCGGATCGCCAAGCTCAAGTCCGGATACGTGGATGCCCTTCCCCGCCTGGTCGATCCTCGAACTCAGCGGGTTCATCCCTCCTTCCACCAGACGGTGGCCGCCACCGGCAGACTGTCCTGCAGCAATCCCAACCTGCAGAACATTCCCGTGCGATCGGATATGGGCGCCCGGATCCGGTCGGCTTTCGTGGCCGGCCAGGGCTGCCGGCTGCTGTCCGCGGACTATTCCCAGATCGAGCTGCGGGTCCTGGCTCATCTTTCGCAGGACGCGGTGCTGGTGGATGCCTTCCGCAAGAATGAAGACATCCACACCCGGACCGCCAGCGAGGTGTTCGGCATCGACCCCCTGCTGCAGACCGGCGAGATGCGCCGGCGCGCCAAGACGATCAACTTCGGAATCATTTACGGCCAGACGGCCTTTGGCCTGGCCAGGGAGCTGCAGATCTCCCAGCGCGACGCCCAGGAATTCATCCGGCGCTACTTCGAAAGGTATCGAGGCGTCAAGCAGTTCATCGACGAGGTGATCGAGGACACCCGCCAGAGCCGGATGACCCGCACTCTCTTTGGACGACACCGGCAGATCCCGGACATCGGCAGCCGCAATCCCGGCCTGCGCCAGTTCGCCGAGAGGACGGCCGTGAATTCACCCATTCAGGGCACCGCCGCCGACCTGATAAAGCTGGCCATGATCCGGATTCACCGAGAACTGCGGGAGCGCAAGCTCGAGTCCAGGATGTTGCTGCAAGTCCACGACGAACTGGTGTTCGAGGTCCCCGATGAGGAGTTGGAGACCCTGCAGGCTCTGGTCAAGGAAGAAATGGAGTCGGTGTATTCGCTTTCGGTACCCCTGGTGGTGGACGTGGCTGTCGGCCGGAACTGGATGGAAACCTGAACGCTTCCTCGGGCGCCGGCCGCGGGGAGCCCCGGATCGGCCGCGACGGTTTCATTTGAAAGAGAGGTCTTATGCTGGACCGGCAATCCGCATTCGAGCTGCTGACGGAGTACACCAGCAACCCCAGTCTCATCAAGCACGCCCTGGCCGTGGAGGCCTGCATGCGGGCCTACGCCGCCAAGTATGGCGAGGACGTGGAGAAATGGGGAGTCGTGGGCCTGCTGCACGACTTCGACTACCAGAGATTCCCCGACCCTCCCGACCACCCTGAAAAGGGCGCCCGCATCCTGGAGCAGCGGGGGTATTCCGAGGACGTGATCTACGCCATCAAGTCCCACGCCGCCTGGACCGGCTGCCCCCGGAGCCACCTGGTAGACAAGGTGCTGTTCGCCTGTGACGAGCTGTCCGGCTTCATCACGGCGGTGACCCTGGTGCGCCCGGACCGCAAGATCGAGGGGCTCCAGCCGAAATCGGTCAGAAAGAAGCTGAAGGACAAGGCCTTTGCCCGATCGGTGAGCCGGGAGGACATCCTCACCGGCGCCTCCGACCTGGAGGTGGAGCTGAACGAGCACATCGCCTTCTGCATTCAAGCCATGACCGGCATTGCAGCCCGGCTGGGGCTATAGTGGGGGCATTTCCACCCCGCTCCGGTTGAGGAACGGACCCAACCGGGTTAGAATAGCTTGCTGTTCGATTTTCCTCCCTCGATAGTTCTCCCCGACACAAAGACCCCAATGTATTCAGAGCGGTCGCGCTGGTGCGCTTTGCCCGGCCGCGTTCTGAATCCGGTGGAACCTGCCTCACCCATGGCTTCCAAAAGACGTGTTTCCGAAAAATGGGTCAGCGGTTGGCCGAAGTCGGAGCAACCCCGGCAACGTCTCCTGACCCGGGGCGCCGATGCCCTCAGCGACGCGGAACTGCTGGCCATCTTCCTGCGGGTCGGGGTCAGAGGGACCAGCGTGCTCGACCTTTCCCGCCAACTTCTGCAGAGCTTTGGCGGGTTTCGCGGCCTGCTCAAGGCCAGCCAGCAGGAACTGGGCGGAATCAAGGGCCTGGGGGAGGCCAAGGTGGCTACCCTGAAAGCGCTGGCGGCCGTGACCGTGCGCTACATGGCCGAGGAAATGCAGCGGGGGCCCTTCATCGGTCACTCCCGGGATGTCCAGCGGCTGCTTTGCGGGAGGTTCCGGGATCGGGACCGGGAGACCTTCGCCGTGGTCTTTCTGGATACCAGGCACCACGTCCTGGCCGTAGAGGAGATGTTTCAGGGCACTCTCAACAGCGCCACCGTGTTTCCGCGGGAAATCGTCAGACGAGCCCTGCAGTTGAATGCCGCGGCCATGGTGGCCGTCCACAACCATCCATCGGGCAACCCCTCGCCCAGCCCGGACGACCGCCAGGTGACCCGCGAGCTGCAGCGGGCCTGCGGCCTGATGGACATCTCCCTGCTGGATCACATCGTCATCGGCGGCAACGACTGCTTCAGCTTTGCCGAGCACCGCCTGTTGTGAGGGGGTGGGGAGCCGGCTCTTTCTCCCGCCTCCGGAGCGAGCTATAATGCATGGGACTTCGGAACCGCACGGTAAAAACCATGAAACCATTTCAACCCTTTCGGAGGCCGGCTTCCCCCAGGCGCCTTCCGCTACCGATCCTATGGGCCCTTCCGCTGGGGGCTTTTCTGGTCTGGTGCCTGCTCGCACTCTGGCTGGGCCGCTGGGAGGGGCAGCCGCCCAAGGTGAGTCTGGACCGCGACTTTACCGCCCTCGGCAAGAATCCCTCTCTGGCGCTCGAGGTTGAAGACGGCCAGACCGGGTTGAAGCAGCTCTCGGCAGTACTGGAGGTAGAAGACCAGTCCTTTCCACTGGTCGACCGTCGCTACCCGGGACCGTGGCTGTTCTCCTTCCAGAGGAGCGGCGCTCAATCCTCCGCCCGTTTCGACCTGGGCGAGATGATGGCCGCCAGCCACCCGATCCGGGAAGGCCCCGCCCGATTGTCGATCACCGCCAGCGACCACTCCTACCGCCGGTTCTTCGAGGGCAACCAGGCTCGACTACAGCGGGAATTCACTTTCGACATCCGCCCCCCCACCCTGGAAGCGCTGTCGACGCAGCATTACATCACCCAAGGGGGCTCGGCCTGTGTTCTCTACCGGGTGGGAGAAGACACCGAGGTCTCCGGGGTCCGGGTGGGTCCCGACTTCTTTCCCGGATACGCGGCCGACCCCGAGGGAGACAGGCAGATCCGATTCTCTATTTTCGGCTATCGCTACGACCTGGGTCCCAATCCGGAAATGAAGCTGGTGGCCGTAGACGCGGCCGGGAATCGGTCGGAGGCCCGCTTCCGATACAAGCTCTTTTCCAGAAAGTTCCGGCAGCGAACCATCCGACTCAGTTCGGCCTTCCTGCAGCAGGTGGTTCCGGCGATCCTGAATCAGAACCCCCAGCTCTCCAGCCAGGGCGACCTGGTGAAAGACTTCCTCCAGATCAACGACGGGCTCCGGCAGGCCAACCACGATAAGATCAAGCAGCTGTCGAGCCGGTCCGAGCCGCGGTTTCTCTGGACCGAGGCCTTCGCTCAGCTCAGCCGATCCAAGGTGGAATCCCTCTTCGCCGATCATCGCACCTACCTCTATGAGGGCCGGGAGATCGACCGCCAGGACCACGTCGGCTTCGACCTGTCGGTCGTCAAACACTACCCCATCGAAGCCTCCAACGACGGCGTGGTGCGCTACGCGGAGCTGCTGGGCATTTATGGGAACACCATCCTGGTGGACCACGGCTACGGGCTGGTCTCCCTCTATGGGCACCTCAGCTCCATCGCCGTAGAGGCCGGCGACCGGGTCAGCAAGGGCCAGGTGCTGGGCCGCAGCGGCGCCACCGGCCTGGCTGCCGGCGATCATCTTCACTTCGGCCTTTTCCTGCACGGAATCCCCGTCAACCCCACCGAGTGGTGGGACCCCAAATGGATTCGGGAGCGCGTCCTGGACAGAATCCAGGAGCACAAGGCCGGAAGCACGACTGCCGAGTCTTGAAAGGGACTTAATGGGTTGATGAGTCGTTAATCGGGGGAGCGACAACCGATTTCGAGGAGGTTTTCTACGAAGGACACGAAGTGACAACAAAGTAACATAATTGCAGAAGCATTCCGGCGCCGCTTGTCGTTGAAGGAGGTCCGCCTGTCTTCGTGTCTGTTCGTGTTCATTCGTGGTTCGTCTTTTTAAACGACCCCCTGTTTGTCCTCCGAACGATTCGCCCTCCAGGGAGGGGGCCGGACTTCCCGGCGTCGCCCCCTCCCGAGATGACACTTCAAACCGCCCAATCCGATCGGAAAGGAACCAACCATGAAGGCGACTCGTGATTTCCTGAAACAGCTCGGTTTCCCTTCGGGCGACGGCTACGCCCTGCGGAGCACGCCCAAGCGTTTCCCGGACGGGGCGCAGTATCGCTTTGAAATTCCCAGCGTGGAGGGCCCGCGCTGCCTGAAGGCGGTCATCGAGGAAGCCGAGCGCTACCGGCTCACCATCCACCGGGTCAGCCAGGGCAGCGGGATCATGCTGATGACCGACGACGAGATCAAGGACATGCTGAAGATCGCCCGGGACCGGCAGATGGAGGTGAGCCTGTTCGTGGGACCGCGGGCCACCTTCGATATCGGAGCACAGCCACTGACGGCCGCGGGCAAGAACATCGGCCTGGGCTTGAGGGGAATGGATCAGGTGGTCTATGCGGTGGAGGACATCAAGCGGGGATGCGATCTGGGGCTGCGAGGCATCCTGGTGGCCGACCTGGGGCTGTTGTGGCTGGTCAATCAACTGAGACAGTCGGGGCAACTACCCGCCAACCTGGTGGTCAAGATCTCGGTCCAGCTCAGCGCCACCAATCCGATAGCCGTCAGGATCCTGGAAGATTTCGGAGGCAACACCTTCAACGTCTCCTCCGACATGCCGCTTCCACTGTTGGCCTCCATCCGGGAAGCGGTCTCCCTGCCGCTGGACCTCTACGTGGAGACTCCCGACAATTTCGGGGGGTTCGTCCGCCACTTCGAGATCCCTGAATTCATCCGCCTGCTCTCCCCCGTCTACGTCAAGCTGGGCCTGCGCAACGCCCCCGACATCTACCCCAGTGGAACCCACATCGATCCCACCGCCATCGCCCTCTCCAGGGAACGCGTCCGCCGGGCCCGCATCGCGGCCGACCTGATCGAGCGCTACTACCCGGAGGCGGTCATGTCCCAGCCGGGCGCGGCCGACCTGGCCATTCCGGAGGTCTGAGGACGGAACCCACGGACGAACTCCAAGCCAGTGTTTCCACGGAGGGCGAGAACTCCATGCCCGATCCCTATAGAACCGACTACCTTCAACCGGCAGTGAAATACTCCTTCCAACCTGGAGGGAAGCTATTTTAAAGCCCGGGATTGCGATTCACTTGGCCGGGATCGCCGGTCTGCTCTTGGCGTTGCCCATCGCTGCCGCCACACAAGACGTCTGCGACCGTACACCTGAAGTGAGGGACAAACTTGTGGACTTGGCCGGCCTGTCGGCCTGCGAAGACGTGACGACGGCCCATTTGGCTCAGGTGACCTCACTTGATTTCGAAGCGATGGGAATCTCGGAGCTTAAGACCCACGATTTCAGTGGTCTGAGCAATCTGGAAAGTCTGAACCTGTCTCAAAACAGCCTTTCCAGCTTGCCGGAGGGGATCTTCGACGGTCTCAGCGGCCTGAAGCTTCTGCAACTGGGCTACAACGACTTATCCAACCTGAGGGCAGAAGTCTTCGATGGTTTGAGCGACCTGCAGCAGTTGCTGCTTGGGGGAAATAACCTGACGGGATTGCCCGAGGAGGTTTTCGACGGTCTCGGAAACCTGGAACGGCTGGGGCTGTGGAGCAACGACCTGGCCAGCCTGCCCAAGGGGATCTTCGAGGGTCTGGGTCGACTGAAACGCCTGAGCTTCTTCGACAACGAGCTCACCGGTATTTCTGCAGGGATCTTCCAGGATCTCGACAGTCTGCAGCTTCTGAACATGAGTTCCGCTTTTACTTCACTGTACGGGGCCACCGTATCCAGCTTGCCCGAAAAGCTCTTCGAAAGACTCGACCATCTGGAATATCTCGACATGGGCGGTAATTTTCTGGACAGACTTCCACCGGGAATCTTCAAGGGACTTGCCAGGCTGGAATTGCTGAATCTGGATAGAAGCTTTCAGCTGAGCAGCTTGCCCGAGGGAATCTTCGAGGGGCTGGGCTCCCTGAAATATCTGCGATTACGTTCTTACAAGACCCTGGAAGACTTGCCCGTGGGGACCTTCGAGGGTCTAGACAGCCTGCAATTTCTGTACCTGGAAAGGGTCTCCCTGAGCAGCTTGCCAGCGGGGATCTTCGACGACGTGCTCGATACGTTGGGTGGGGTTTTCACGGTAGATGGCAGAGACTATCGGGGAGCACTGAGCCTAAACCTTGAAGAACCAATGATGTCCGAACTCTCTTTTGCCTCGACCTCTCAAACCGTCGCGGAAGGAGAGGCCGTCCGCGTAGAGGCAACTCTGAGCACGGCCTTGCCGGTAGCCATTCGCCTCCCCTACACCGTGGGCGGCACAGCGACCCCCGGCGCTTATTCCGACCTATCGCCATCTCCTTCCGACGGATTGCTGTTTCTTGCCGGAGAAACCCGCAAAGAAATCACTTTGACCCTGAAACAGAACAGCGGCAACCGGGGACAAACCATCGTGCTGACCTTGGCGGAACGTGCCGAAATCGGGCTGCGTCGATCCGACGGTACAGGGACCGACGCTCCCCATCTGTTTGCCGGAATACTGCTCAACCGGTCTCGAGGGCCCAGTGCACATACCATCAGCGTCGGCGTTACAACCGCGAAAGGAGTCTGCAATCGCAGCCCGCAAGTGCGAGACAGGTTGATGAAGGCGACTCAGGCAATAACTTGCGGGGAAGTCACCAGGGAGCACCTTGCCCGCGTACGCGGGCTATCTCTTTCGGAGTTAAACATCGCAGGCCTCCAGGAAAACGACTTCGACGGTCTGAGCCAGTTGACCGGCTTGAGCCTCAGGCAAGCGCGCCTGGCGAGGTTACCCGAGCGGGTATTCCGGCAGCTTGGCAGTCTGGAATTTCTGAGCCTGAGAGCTGTTACCTTGAGCGGCCTGCCCCTGACCGGTCTACCCGCAGGGATCTTCAGCGGCCTTGGGAAGATGAAAGAACTGGATTTGAGTGAGAACAATCTGACGGCCCTTCCGGCAGGAATCTTCAATGGACTCGGCAACCTGCACCATCTCAACTTGTCTTCCAACCCCCTGACCAGTCTGCCGGAGGGAATCTTCGACGATTCCATCCAATCTTTGGGAGGCGCCTACGTGCTTTCCAGACAAAATCCACGCCAGGGAGGACTCTACATTCCCGGGGGCCTCGCTGCCCGGCTGTCCTTCGCCTCCGACTCCCAGACCGCGTTCCAGGGCGACGTCGTCGAGGTAACGGCAGTCATGAGCCGCGCCTTGCCGGTGGCCATCCGCGTCCCTTACTCCCTTGGCGGCACCGCAACGATTAACGATTTAACCGATTTGTCGCCTTCTCCCTCCGACGGACTGCTGTTTCGGGCCGGAGAAACCCGTAAGGCAATCACATTCACTCTGACCACCAAAGAGAACGCCGAGAGCCGGGGGGAGACCATTATCCTGACCTTGGGTGAACTCGATGACATCAGGTTGCGTCGATCCAACGGCACGGGTCCCGATGCTCCTTATTTAAGAGGCAGGATTCTGATCGAGCGATTCTACATGAGACGGTCGCACACCGTCACCATTTCCACCTCGGCCGAGGACGGGGTCTGCAACCGCACATTTCAGGTGAGAGACGCCCTGATGGAGGCTGTCGGGGTATCGACCTGCGAGCAAGTCAGTGCAGAGAGATTGTCCAGGATGAGTGGGCTGGATCTTTCAAATTCCAGAATCCTGGAGCTTCAAGCACACGACTTCTCCGGACTCGACAGCTTGCAGCAATTGAACTTGGATTCCAACGAACTGACTACCTTGCCTCCGGGGATCTTCGACGGACTCGAAAGGCTGGAATCCCTAAGCCTTGCAGTCAACGCCTTGACCGGCCTGAACCGGGGGGTCTTCGAGGGACTCGGCAACCTGCAGGAATTGAACTTGGGCTCCAACGAACTGACTGCCTTGCCTCCGGGGATCTTCGACGGACTTGCCAGCCTGAGGAATCTGTATCTGGGCTTCAACGCTCTAACCGCCTTGCCGGCAGGAATATTCGTTGGGCTCGACAGTGTGACAGTGCTGAACCTTGCAGGCAACTCCCTGACCGGCCTGGCTCGGGGGGCTTTCGACGGACTTGCCGCTCTGCAGTCTCTGAATCTTGTGCACAACTCCCTGACAAGCCTCGGGAAGGACGTCTTCGACGGTCTGAGCAATTTGGAATCCTTGTTTCTGTATAGAAATTCCCTGACCAGCTTGCCCGAGAGAGTTTTCGACAGTCTCCATAGCCTGCAGGAGTTGCAGCTGCAAATCAACAAATTGGCCAGCCTGCCGGAGGAGATTTTCCGCGGTCTGAGCAAACTCAGGAATCTGTTCCTATCCGACAATTCTCTGACCAGTCTGCCGGTAGGGATCTTCAACGGCCTCGGCGGTCTGGAATTGCTGCTCCTAACCAGTTCCTCTCTGACCAGTCTGCCGGCGGGGATCTTCGACGAACTTCACAGTCTGAAGCTCCTGTCCATGTATCTCAACCCCGAAGACCTCAGCCGTTTGCCTTCGGGAATCTTCGACGAGGTGCTGGATACTGTCGGCGCGCCCTATTTCCGGGAGGGAGCATACAGGCCCGGAAGTCTGGAGGTAGCCCTTGAGAAAGTTGCTCTTGCCTTCGCTTTGCCCGGGCAGACAGCACTGCAAGGGGACACTGTCGAGGTAGCGGTCACCCTGAGCCACGCTTTGCCACTGGCGGTACGGGTCCCCTATCGGGTGGGTGGCACCGCGACGGCCCATGCATATACGGACCTGTCCCCTTCGCCCACCGACGGTCTGCTGTTCCGGGCTGGAGAGACGAGCCGGGAGATTACGCTTACCCTGGTGAAGGACGCGGCCAACCAGGGTCAAACCGTCACGTTGTCCTTGGGGCCCCTTTCCGAAATCAGCCTACGGCGCTCCGACGGTTCGGGTCTCGACCCTCCCCACCTTGAGGCCAACGTCTTGTTGCACTTCTACTACGGGATCCCCAGCCACACCATCACCATTTCAGGCACCGGTACGGGCGAGCCTGAGCAGGAAAAGGCGCTGTTCGTCCCCGTGCTGCTGACCTCGGCCGGGCTCAACGACTCCTTCTTCACCTCCGAGCTGACCCTGACCAACCGCGGGCCTCAGTCGGCCAGGCTTTACTACACCTACACGGCTCATTTGGGAGGCGGAAGCGGAAGCGGAACTGCCACCGAAAGGCTGGCTCCGGGGCGACAGCGTACCGTAACCAACACCATCGACTATCTCTCAGGCCTGGGCGTTCCCATCCCCGACTCCGGGAACCGCATCGGGACCCTGCGGGTGGAGGTCTCGGGTTCTTCCCAGGTGAGCCTGACCACCCGCACCGCCACCGCCGTGCCCGACGGCCGGGCCGGCCTGGCCTATCCCTCCATCGCCGAGGAGGAGGGCTTTCAGGAAGCCGTCTACCTGTGCGGGTTGCGCCAGAACACTCAGGATCGCTCCAACGTGGCCTTCCAGCACATGGGAGCTCCCGATGACGGCCCCGTCACCCTGAGGACCACCGCCTATTCCGGGGAGGCCGACGACACCGGCTCCCTGGTGGTGGGAGAGGTGGAGCTGCAGCCGGGAGGCTTCCACCAGTACTCGGGACTGCTGGGAAGGCTGGGCGCTCCGGCCCAGGGCTACGTGAAGGTGGAAAAGGTCTCCGGAGAGGCTCCGTTCTACGCCTACGGGGTCATCAACGACAACTTCAACTCGGACGGCTCCTTCGTATTTCCCCTGACCGCCTCCTCCCTGGTAGGCACCAGCGGACAGACCCTGCCGGTCATCATCGAGACCGGAAGCTTCCAGAGCGAGCTGACGGTGACCAACTTCTCGGCCACGGACAAGACTGTGACCTTCAGCTTCGTGGCCGAAGGGGTCAACAGGGGAGACGACACGGCCACCTTCCGCCTGAGGTTAAAAGCCGGGGAACAGCACATCCTGCCCGGTATCGTGGAGGAACTGCGGCGGCGGGAGGTGGAGGGGATCGGCGGGGCTGACCGGGCCTATGTGGGAGCGCTGTTCGCCACGCCGGCCGAGGGGGACATGAGCGGCATCGTGATCGGAGCCCGGACGGGGGCTCCCGACAATAGAGGCGGGCAGTACAGTCTCTTCTACAACGGGGTGCCCTATGGCTCGGCTTCGGTCGAGAGCGCCTGGATCTACGGGCTGCAGCAGAACGCGGAGAACCGCAGCAACCTGGCCCTGGTGAATACGGGGGAGATCGACGATACCCCCAGCACCTTCGAGATCACGATTTACGACGGCAGCGGAGAGTCTCGACCAAGAACGAGAAGCGTGACGCTCGGTCCTCGCCGCTGGCACCAAGTCAACGGGATTCTGGGCAACACCAGCCAGGGATATGCGCAGGTGCGAAAGGTTTCGGGCAACAACCCGTTCATTACCTATGGCGTAATCAACGACGGCGGGAGACCCGGGGAACGCAGCGGCGACGGCGCCTTCCTGCTCAGCCAGGAGTAGGCCTTCTTTCTTCGGAGGCATCCCTCATGATTCAGAACAACAACACCGATTGTTCTACCGGTGACTGGAAGCGAACCGAGCCGGAACACGTCGTCTATTTGCCCAAGACCGAGCATGGCTCCGACGGTTATGCGGATCACTTCGTTGAGTGACGGTTGAACCGCTGCACTACTGGCTGGGCAGGAAGGCTCCGTCTCCGCTCCGCTCTCCCGGAGCGCCGCCGTCGTTGACCACCCCGTAGGCCAGGAAGGGATTGTTGCCCGACAGCCTTCTGACATGGACGTACCCCTGGCCAGTTCCCGGAGCATAGTCGCTCAGGATACCGTTGATCTGATGCCAGCCACGGGCCGCAATGGCTTCGGTAGTAACGGTTCTGACCAGCCTGCCCGTCTCCCCGTCGTAGATGTCGAGGCTGAAGACACTCTCCCCTTCATCGACTTCACCCGTGTTGACCAGCGCCAGGTTGCTGCGGTTGGTGGCGTTCTGCTGCAGCCGATAGATCCAGGCGCTTCCGGTCGAGGCCGAGCCATCGGGCGCGGCGTTGTAGAAGACCCCGTACTGACCTCCGCCCCCGGGCGAACCCGTCCGCGCCCCGATCACGATCCCGCTCATGTCTCCCTCCGACACCCGGGCGAACAGCGCTCCGGCATAGGCCCGGCCGGCCGGACCGATCCCCGCCACTTCCTGTCCCCGCAGGTGGTCGACGATGTTGGGTAGGATGCTCTGCTCGCCGGCCTGCAGCGTCAGGCTGAAGGTGGTCAAGCCATCGGTGTCGATCGCATCGGCCACAAAGCTGAAGTCCACTTGCTTGTCCGAGGAAGAGAAGTTCGTCACCGTCAACTCGCTGGCGAAGTCCCTGGTTTCGACGATCACCGGCAGGGTCTGCCTGCTCGTGCCTCTCAGAGAGTCTTCCGCCACCGGAAAGACGAACGACCCGTCCGAGTTGAAATTGTCATTAATGACCCCGTAGGCATAGTAGGGCGCTGCTCCTTCAACCCGCTCCACTCTCACGTAGCCGTTGTCGAAGCCGGCCTTGGTCAGGATGCCGTTGTACTGGCGGAACCCTCCAGGAGGCAACAACAGATCCGGCAGCACCAGGCTCCCCGGCTCTTCCGAGTCCCCGGAGTAGACCGTCACCCTCAGGGTGATACTCTCCTCACTGGCGTCCCCCGCGTTCTGAACCGCTACGTTGGAGCGGTCCTGGCTGTTCTGACGCAGGCCGGTAATCAAGGCAGGCCCGGTGAGCATGCCGTCGGGATTCAATCCCGGGAAGGTCAAGCCGGCCCTCCCGCTTCCCTCTTCGACCGGGGTCGTGACCCTCACGGTGACGGCGGCATCCGAGGGAGAGGAGAGGTTGGAGAAATCCACCGCCAGTGTGCCGCCCGCCGAACCGCTCTCGATGGGAACGCCCAGGGAGGTCAGATAGACGATGGCGTCGGGAATGATCCGCTGCCGGCCGGGCCCCAGAGAGTCCACGGCCGTGCCTGAGCCCCCTCCGTAAGCCGCCGTATAGGTGTAGTGGACGGCTGCTGTCGTGGTTCCCCGATTGGTGAGGGTCAGTTCGGAGGTGAAGAAGGAACTCGCCGTGCGTCCCTGAGACCGCAGCACGATGGGGATGAACAACCGGCTGCGGATTCCGGTATTTACCACTGTAAATGGGTCAGCGCTCACGGCTGTTCCGCCGGGAGTGACCACGCTGATCGGGCCGCTGGCGGCCTCCAAGGGAACGACCGCCTTGATATTCGTCCCAGACACAACCTCGAAACGGGCAGCAGGCACTCCATTGAACCATACGGCGCTGGCGCCACGAAAATTTGTTCCGGTAACGGTGACTCGAGCACCCACAGGTCCCCTCGCCGGACTGAACCGGATCAGGGTCGGCGGCAGTGCCTTCGGAGTCGTCGCCCGGGCCTCGTTCGAGAAATCGGACGTTACGTCCTTCTTGAAAGCCCTCACGCGGTAGTGATAGATAGTGGTGGGTTCCAGTCCAATATCAGAAAAAGTGGTAACGTTGGCCTTTGTGCTCCCGATTTCGACCCAATTTGACGAGCCGTCAACCCTCTGCTGCACCATGAAACCCGCCTCATCGTCGCTGTTGTCCTGCCAGGAAAGGTTGATTTCATAGAAGGAAACTGCGATTGCCGTCAGGCGACTGGGAGCATTGGGTGGCCGAGGCGATCGCGTCAAAAACCGAATACGATGATTGTCAGTGTCTGCAAAGTAGACCTTGCCAAGTTTGTCCACTGCTATGCCAATGGGATTGGCCAAACGAATTTCCAACGCAGGGCCACTGTCCCCATTGAATCCCGTTTGCGTGTACCCAAGTATGTTGGTGGTTCCCGCAATGGTGGTGATGACGCCCCGAGAATCTATGCGGCGTATATGTTGGTGGTTGGTATCGGCAATGTAGAGGTTGCCTCGTCCATCCATGGCCAAATGCAAGAAGGTGCCGAGTGCTGCCAAGTTTGCCGGACCGTCGTTCCTGCTGAATCTACCGAGCCCTATCCCCGCGATCGTAGTGATGATTCCGGAAGTATCCACGCGTCGAATACGGCGGTTACCGGCGCCGATATAGAGGTTACCGGCGCCGTCCACCGCCACGCTACTTGGATATCTCAACCGCGCCTCGACTGCCGGTTCACCGTCGCCGCTGTAGGTAACTCCATAGCCTTCTCTTCCAACTCCCGCGACTGTTGTAATGATCCCAGAAACATCCACGCGACGGATGCGATGGTTAGCAGAATCAGCGACATAGAGGTTACCTGCATTGTCCAGGGCCAAGCCCCTTGGACTGTTAAGACGCGCCTCGACGGCTGGCCCGCCGTATCCGCCGTAGCCACCTTGAAAATATCTCTCCTCCCCGGTGCCCTCCCCGGTGCCCGCGATGGTCGTGATGACACCCCTGGAATCCACCCGGCGAATCAGGTGATTCCCCCAGTCAGCGATATAGAGGTTGCCTGCCCCGTCCACGGCTACAGCCCATGGAAAATTCAGGCGCGCCTCGACGGCTGGCCCGCCGTCCCCGCTGTAGCCGCCTATCCGCCCCTCGAAGAAATTCGGACTCTTTGTAAACTCCCCGGTGCCCGCGACGGTGGTGATGATCCCAGATGTATCCACCCTTCGAATACGTTGGTTCCAGGTATCGGCAATGAAGAGGTTTCCTGCCTCATCTACAGCCACGGCGTACGGACTATCCATATGCGCTTCAACCGCCGGCCCGCCGGCCCGCCGTCCCCGCTGTAGCTGCCAAGCGTATTGTGCATAGTGACAAGATGATGATCGACGTCCCCCGTTCCAGCGATAGTACTGATTTTCCAATGAGCCTCTGACAGAGGACCTGCAACGGTCTCCGCGTTGACTTCGTTGGAGAAAGCGGACAGATCACTACCGTTGAAGGCCTGTACTTGGTAAACGTAGGTGGTTCCTGGAAATAATCCGGTATCTGAAAACGTCGTTGTGTTGGCCGCAGTTCTTTCAACTTCAGTCCAATGTGCCCACCCCCCTCTCCGGCGCTGCACGATGAAACCGGTCTCATTCGTACTATTGTCTTGCCATGACAGATCGATTCGAGAGAAAGAAGCCTGTGAGAAGGAGGAATCCGTG
Source organism: Candidatus Versatilivorator sp. (assembly GCA_965207735.1). GTDB lineage: Bacteria > Acidobacteriota > Terriglobia > Versatilivoradales > Versatilivoraceae > Versatilivorator. Next base: position 2,098,452 of record OZ242296.1, read on the forward strand.
ATCTCCAAGTTGGTTGGCGGCTGGAAATCAATCGGTGCAGGAGTCAAACAGCCATGGTTGCTTGAAACGTAGCTTGATATTTCGTCACGTGACAACTTACAGAACGTCAACCCCGAGCCCTCAACCGTACCGGGCCACATGATGCTGGTGGAGCAACTATCCAAGGAAGGACTTAGTTCACGAGGAAGTGTCTCGTTGGGATGGAACGCCCCAAGATTGTGGCCGATTTGATGGGCCGTAATCCAGTACTTGTCCATAGGATCCTGCTCGATTACACGACTGCCAAATTGATTGCGGAAGTGGCTCGACAAACTGTATTTCAGAGGGCTATAGCCGCAGACGACCCCTGTATAGGCGTGTCCAACAGTCCAGGCCAAGCCAAAAAACGCGAAATCGTCCCGTTCCCTATCGGTCCAAAGATGAGCGAGATCATAGTCAATCTCCGCCGCGAAGTTAGTGTTCCAGTATTCAGCGAATTCATCTAGCAACTCCGGAAGATTCGTGGCGGTGTAGGGATCATCCTCTGTGCCCCAAGTGTTCTGAGAAACAATCCGGAACTGCAACAGAAGCTCGTTCTGATATATCCCCTCCACTTGGTTCAATATGCCCCGAATTGCTCGGTTGGCCGCTTCGGAGCCTCCCATGGCCTGCACGTATTCGTAGTCGGCTTCGGTCGCCACATCAATTTCGTACTTGATGGAGGTACCCGCTTCTACCTGCACCGACACTCTGCCTACGCCACGCTGCAGGCGCTTTGGCAGCGACATGCCGCACTTCAGAGCTTCGCCTCTCTTGATGTCCGCGTTCCTGTAGACCAACAGGTCTTCGGTCGAGGCGCTCGGAAGATAGTTCCGCAAGGGCTCCACGTAGACCCAGCCCTCGGGAGCGTAGACGACCCCCTCCACCCCACCGTCCGTCAGATTGAATCGACCTCGGATGTCTTCCCGTCCCGCCAGCACTCCCTTGAAAGTGTGCACCGGCTCGGGGGAGAGCGTCCGCTTCGCTCCTCCGAATCCCATCTCCACCGCCCGGTAGTTAGGGGCTCGCATGTCGTGAGGTTCTAACTTGAAATAGAAATCGGTCTCGTTGAACCGGAACCGCAGCTCTCCGGTCGTGCGAACCTGTTGTTCGATCTCCCCGGGTTCCATTCGAATGACTTCGTAGCTCGACACGACGGGGCTCAGCGCCCGCGAGACCTCGGATGCCCGAGTCAGGCCCTGAGGGGGGCTGACCGAGATTCCAAGACCGGCCAGAAGCAGGATGGACAGCCAGGAAAGAATTTTGTTCCGGTTGATCATGGTTGGCTCAGGTGATGGTGGGACGAAGCCGGGCCACTATTGTAGTCGATTGCAGGGATAGCGAAAATTTGGCCGCCTTGCACGGCCATTTCAAATGGCCCCACGATGAGCCTTGGAACTGTCAACTCCCAGACGGGAATTGAGTTATGATGGCGCCATGGGTTCTCGGGCCACGGCTTCCACCATCGGACGCCTCTTGATTTCCGCCTTCCACCCCTGAGGAGCACAATGCGTTACGTTTGGAACTCTACACCAACCGAGCATCGTTGCAGGCAGCGCGCGGTTTCGGTCGCAACTTTGATCGCCTGCCTGCTGGCCGGAACTGCTGCCAAAGCCCAGGACGACGGCCGCGGCGGCTATGTCGGCTTCAACCTGGGTTTGGCGGGATCGTCGCCGTTGGATTCGGCCGTCTCCGCGGTCAGCAACCCGACCAGGTGCGACAGGCTGCTTTACGACGATCCGGCGCTGGCGCCGAGCGACCCTGCATGCACGGACACGACGCCGCGGCAACTCTCCTCCAACGGCTTCTCGCCAGGGTTGGGATTCACAGGCGGTTTCAACGCCGGCTACGCCTTCGGCGGTCCTCGCATCGAGTTCGAGTACAGGGCCCGGACCCAGGGAGGCGACGTGTCCCCGCTCATCGACGCCGCCTCCAACCAGGCCGTGGTCAGCAAAGCCCTGGAATGGAGTCCGGTGTCCCCCCCGACCGAGTCGATCTCCAACTACCGCGTCCACCAGGTCTTCGCCAACTTCTACTACGACTTTCCAAACCAGTCGCGGTGGACGCCCTTTCTGGGGGCCGGCGCCGGCCTGGCCCGCACCGGCCTGCGCTACACCCGACGCCTCATCCGTAAAACCCTCGACCAGGGGTATCAGGACGTGGAGCCGCCGCTCACCCTCGCCGACCGGCCGGCAGCGGCCGCCGGCACGGTCAGCCTGCTGCAACCGGACCTCAGCGGCACGCTTCCCGGCTTTCAGATCCTGGGCGGGGTGGACTACGCGGTGGGAGAACGCACTTCGATCGGGATCAATGCGCACTGGGCCCGCTTTGGGGAGCTGAGCCAGAACGTGACCTGGTCCATCATCCGCAGCCACGAACCGGTGCGGGCGGACGGGACGACGCCGTTCTCGGGAACGGTGACGCTGAGCAGCTTCCAGAAATGGGGGGTGACGCTCGGACTGAAGTACCGCTTCTGAACCGCAGGGACTCCACCGGGGTAAAAAGGCTGGCGTGAGCCGAGCCGGGCAGCTTTTGTGGCTGGTTTAAAGCCCGGGCCGCTTCAATCCAGGTAGTAGCCGGCGCCGATGAGAACCGGAACCCCAAACGAGGTGACCCGCTTGACAAAGGTCACCTTGCGTCGCCGCTGGCCGGTGGCCGGATTCCGGTTGGAGTAGTAGAGGAAGGACTCGCCAAACGCATCGGCAACGCCCAGAACATTCCGGCCCCCAAAGCCGCCGATGGAGTCGGAGGACAACTCCGACCCGATCCAGGAATCCGCCGGAGAGCCGCTGAAGAAGGTATAGCCGTAGGTGTCCAGGCCGAACAGATAAATCGAGCCGTTTTTCCAACGGGGATCGTTGGCCAGGCCGACCGAGGCGAAATAGCCCCTCGAATCCAGGTCCATGGCGGCGCAGCGGACAAACTCCTGCAGCCGAACCTCGGAAGGGTCGGCATCGAGCATGGCCGCGTTGACCTCCTCGATCCTGCAGGTGCCGGGCAGGTCACGCCGGTAGACCCCCACCCCGATCGCGGCTGAGTTCCCCTCCCAGTCGATGCTCTTGATGTAGGTGGCCTTGGGCTCGTCCATGCCCGTCGCCGGGTTGAGGAAGGAGTAGTAGATGAAACCCTCGCCGAACCCGCTGGCGATGCGGTGCTGTTCCTTGTAGTAGTCGTTGCCGTAGACATCGATCAGCAGTCCCAGGGAGGCCCCTTCCCTTTCCCGAGCCGGAGGAAAGACGAAGAGCCGGGCCTGATCGCTCAACGGCGTGACCTCGGAGACGAAGACATAGGTGGGGCCGCTCTTCCAGCGCTCCTCTTCGTTGAAGGCTCTGCGGGCCTCCACGAAGCCCACCTCATGGACAAACTCGTAGGCGCACTGGGTCAGAGTCTTGGCATCCTGCAACGTCCGAACGGCGCTGGCCACGACGGAGCGGTCCGCGCAGGAATCCTCGGTAGCCAGGGCCGGAGAGACGAGGGAGAGAAACAAGGGGATAAGAATGGAACGACAATGCGGTTTTTTCATGCGTGTATTTTACCGCAACACGGTCGTGCCGTACACCCACAAAGTTTCATCGCATCCCTCGTTTCTCGTCGGCTTCCCGGATGCCTTCAAACTTCAGCGGTTTGGTGGTAGACTGCGTTGGCATCAGGCTGTCCTGGCGAAATCGGTTCAAACTCTTTTCCAACAGTATTTTACAGGACTTCCAAGGTCGATGCCGCCTGCCTGGGGCAAGACATCCGGGCGAGCCAATGTCCATCCCTGCAGACGAAAACAGGACCTGACGCAATTGAACATGTACGCCGATCTTCCGAGGATGTGGGGGCGACTACTTGCGCTGCTCCTTTTGGGATTGATTGGTACCCAGACCGCTGCCGGGCAACAGACATACCCCTGGAAACTGCCCAAAGGGGTGCCGGCGCCGCGTGTGCCGTCAGACTCGCCGTTGACGCCGGAACGGGTGGAGCTGGGCCGGCATCTCTTCTACGACACGCGGCTCTCGGGCAACGGCACCCAAGCCTGCGCCACCTGCCACCGGCAGGAGCTGGCCTTTACGGACGGACGGGCCCTGGCGGTCGGTTCCACTGGAGAAACCCACCCCCGGAGCGCCATGTCGCTCATCAATGCCGCCTACCGCGATGCCCTGACCTGGGCCAATCCGTCGCTGAAGACCTTCGAAGAACAGATCCCCGTGCCCATGCTGGGAACAGCCCCCGTCGAGCTGGGCCTGGCCGGACAGGAGGATCGTGCCTACGCCGAGCTGGCACGGGATCCGGTCTATCGAGAGCTCTTCCTGTCCGCCTTTCCCGACGAGGGCTCTCCTGTCAACAGGCGCAATATCGTGGCGGCTCTGGCCTCGTTTCTGCGGTCGATCGTCTCGTTCCGGTCGCCCTTCGACCGATACCGCTTTGGCGGCGAGGTTAACCGCGACGGGATACCAAGGTCGCGATAAGGATGATCGATTTCAGATTGATTTGCTTTCGTATGATCCGCCCGGCAGGGCGGGGGCGACACTTACAAAAAAAGGATGATGTCATGGCAATCACGTGGACTTGTACTGGAACCTGCTTTTGGCTACTGCTGTTTGCTTTCACACTTGCGGCGCAGCCGGACCCGGACTGCGAAGAGTGGAACACCCGGGAGTATTTCCTGAAGGCCACGGTCGAGGAGGTGACCTCCTGTCTGGCTGCCGGCGGCGACGTTGAGGCACAGACTGAGAATGGTCGCACCCCTCTGCACTTCGCGGCCTGGAACAGCAAGAATCCGGCGGTGGTCAAAACCCTGCTGGAGGCGGGAGCAAACCCGGATGCTCGGAGCAAGAACCGCAATACTCCCCTGATTCTGGCGGCCTGGGGGAACAGGAATCCGGCAGTGATAGAGGCGCTGCTTGCCGGCGGGGCAGACCCGAATGCAGGGAACAAATCCGGCAACACCCCGCTGCACGATGCCGCACGGGCAAATGGGAATCCGAACGTGACACGGGTGCTGGTTGAGGCCGGGGCAGACTTGGCGGCGGCGGACAACAAGGGCCGTACACCCTTGCATCAGGCCGCTGCAAGCGGCAAGATTCCAGCCGTGATCGACCTCCTGCTCGAAGCAGGAGCCGACCCGAATGCTCGGGATGCAGAAGGCAAAACGCCCTGGAATCTGGCCCAGTCCAACGAGGCGCTCAAGGGAACCACGACCTACATTCGCCTTCACGAGGCACAGTTCGAGTCGTCGGAGAGAGGCGATCGGGGTCGGTAACAGGCTGGACGCACTCCTGAGAAATTCACGGCGGTCCTGAAAAGCCCCGGAGTGGCCACGCGCCGCAGCCCGGCAGCCGGACGCCAAGGATCGATTTTTTCATAATCGACATGGATGTACAGGATGAACAGGATTATTGCCATCGACCGCCTTGCCCCAGAAGCGGACATCGAGCGTGTCGTATCGCGTGAGTGAGCTTCCCGTGCAGCAGCGTCCCGTCCCGGTTATCCTGTGCATCCTGTGTATCCATGTTTTTTTGATTTTTTTCAACATGGATGCACAGGATTTACAGGATTTCTTGTCGATGTAAGTTATTCATTCAAATGATGCCCGGGATTATGGGACGCCAGATTCCTGAGACCCGATCTCAACTCTAAGGAACAACGCGGCGAGGAACGACAGCCCCACCACCACCGCACTCAGCGTGAAGGCATCTCCCAACGCCCCGACCAGCGCCGAGCCGAGAGCGCCAACAAAGGTGTCCGCCAATTGAGTGCCGTCAAGCCCCCTCTCCGCGAAACCGGCCCTCAACGCCTCGACCGCGGAAGGATCGACAAGAGCCCGCGGATTCTGCTTGACGGCTTCGAACTGCCCTTGGGCAAGCGCGTCTCTGACAGAATCGGAGACGGTCTCTTCCAACCTGGATGAGAAGCTCGCCGTCAACACAACTCCCAACACGGCCAGGCCCAGCGTACCGCTGAACAATCTGGAGAACTGAAGCGCGGCAGTGGCGCTGCCCACCAGCCGGAAAGGCATCGAGTTCTGGACGGCCAGGTTGCAGGTGGACATGGTGCCGCCCAGCCCCAGCCCAGTCAGCGAAACGTAGGCAGCCGCTTGGGCAAAACTCGTCGTCTCGTTCATGGTGGAGATGAGACAAATGCCCACCGCCATGGCTCCCGAGGAAACCAGGGCCTGTCTGCGGTAGCCCCCCCCGATTCCGGAGAGTCGCCTCCCGGACACGATGGCGCCAACCACCATTCCAAGCATCATCGGGGTGAGCAAACCGCCGCTTCCGGTCGCGGTCGAGCCCAGCACTCCCTGGAAGAAAAGCGGGGTGAAGAGTGCTGTGCTGTGTAATCCAAAACCGGTCAGGACGGTGATCATCACGGAAATCGTTACCGCCCGGTTTCCGTAAATTTCCAGGGGCATGATGGGAGAATCGGACTTCGACTCGATCACCAGGAATATCAGAGCCATTACCAACCCGAAACCCAGCAGTCCGCCGACCTGAAGCGAACCCCACTGGAAGTGAACGCCGCCAAGAGAAAGCGCGATCATCAGCGAGGACACCGCCAATGTCAGGGCCACCATTCCCGGGTAGTCCAGCTTTCGTCTTTCGACCCTGGGAGCAATTTGGGGGAACTTTCGGGCAAGCAACCACAGCACGGGTATTCCAGCCGGAACATTCATCAGAAAGACCCAGTTCCAGGAAAAGTTGTCGGTGATGAAGCCGGCCAACGGGGGTCCGATCACCGAAGCCATGCCGTAGACAAGACCGATCAACCCTATGTACCTGCCCCGTTCTCCCGGTGGGAACAGGTCCGCGGCGGCCGCGAAACTGTTGGCCATGAGAATCCCGCCACCGACGCCCATGACCGCGCGCGCAGCAATGAGCTGGTTCATTGACAGGCTCAAGCCTGCCGGAATCGAGCCGATCATGAAGATCGCCAAGCCAAGAATGAAAAATATCCTGCGTCCGAAAATATCGGCCAATCCGCCCGCGATGGGAATGGCTATGGTGGAAGCGACCAGGTACCCCGTCGCAGCCCAGGTGTAGCGGTCGAAACCGCCCAGGTCGGCCACGATGCGAGGCATGGCGGTGGCGATATTGATCTGACTCACGGCAGCCAGAAACATCGCCATCATCACGCCGGCCGTGGCCAGCAGTAGCTGTTTACCGGAGAGTTGCACGGAGCCTCCCGCCACCGATGGATCGGTGTCGGCTTTCTCCTTCCATATGGAGTCGGCGCTCAATGGCATCTTTCTCCCTCCCGGCACTCGTCTCAGGAGTGAAATTCAGAGGAAAACGTGCGGGTTAAACAGGTTACGCTAACTCAAATCGACCGCATCCGCCACGTATCATGATATGATGAGCCGGTTTTTCCCGGATGACTTACTCAGTTGGAGGATCAGAGGCTTGACGACTGCGCCGACCCGAGGCAATCGGAGCTTTCGGGATATCGGCTCCGGAAACCACCCCTTCGGACCGAGCGAGCGTCTTGCAGGCCGCAGCACTGACCAAGAGGCTGGATCTCACACTGAGACATCGCATCCCGCCCCCTCGTCATGATGGGATCAGCGCCCGACCGGCACCTGAAGCCCGTTGGGTGAGTGGAGGAATAATTAGCCCTCAACCTTCACACGATTGGAATTCGAAAGGAGCAACCCCATGGCAGCTCAAGTCAAATGGAGCCGTAGAGAAGGCATCCTGATTGCCGCACCGATCGGTCGTATCGACGGCAACAACTACATCGAAGTCCAGAATGCCTTGGAATCCGGAATCGATTCCGATGAACGGGCCATGATCCTGGACTTCGGGCAATTGGGCTACATCAGCAGTGCAGGTCTTCGCGTATGCCTGATCATCGCCAAGAAATTCAACCCGGAAGGCAAGGCCTTCGGTATCTGCAACCTCTCCGATTCGATCCGCGAGATTGTCACCGTGAGCGGCTTTCATGGGATCATGTCGATTTACGATTCGCTGAGCGCGGCCATCGAAGCCCTTACCGGGAAGGCCGACGTCGGGGATGAGAGCGCAGTAGAAGCATCCTCGACCATACCGATACGTGACTCTGTCGATTTCGATATCATCGGAGAAAACATCCAGCACATCGCCAACTTCACGATCGAGAAATACGAGTACAAGAATGACCGCAGCCTTTCGCTCAAGGAGCGGGAGGCCGTCGTTGCCGGCATCACCAATGCCCTGTGGATGTATATTGAGCGTCTGAAGATTCGGCGCAAGCAGCTTCTGACGGAGATGTTCAAATCCGCCGAATCAGTTCTCGAACAGGTCGTTGCAAAATCGGAAAAATGACGGCCATAGCGGCCTCGGTGGGATCGTCTGCCAGGATGAAGATCCGGTTGAAATTCCGTGGCCGCGCTTGCGCCAGGCTGTCCGGGGATCCTGTTTGCGGTTCGGGCTGAATGACCGGCGTGGACTTGCCCGGCGCAGCCCGCAGGACTGATTCCGAAGTCTCTGTAAACCATTTATAATAAAAGAGTTACGTATTTTACGGAGACGATCTCCCCCCCCATTATTTCCACCTGAACGAAACGGATGCCCTTGGCCTTTCGTGGCCGTGAATGGACGCGTCAGCCGGTCCCCACGCGCCCACGCCTCGGAGGTCTGACATTTTCCTCTTTGTATCCCTTTATTGTGTTTTGTCTCGTGATTGCGGCGCTACCCGGCCAACGACTTGACCAGGGAGAAAATGGCTAAACCACCAACAATTGGGAAGAGGTGAACTTTGCCTTCGGGCAATCGTTGTCTGCCCGGGTTCCCAAGTCTGTTGCGCTTGGCGGAACTGCTGCAGCGGCGTCCCGACTATCATGTGCGCCTGCAAGGACATGCGGATCACATCGGTTCGAATAGCGACAACGTGGAATTGGCCCTCAGGCGCGCGAAGGCGGTGGGAGACTTCCTGGTGAAGTACGGGGCCCAGGGAGCCCAGATCACAGTCGAAACCTACGGCGAGAGCAGACCGACGAGCGACAATAGTTTTGGACAAGGGATCTGGATGAACCGGCGGGTCACGCTCTCGGTGGCCGATGTAGAAGGTCGGGTCATCAGTGATCAGGGGATCGCTCCCGCCCTTTTGGCCCCGGGGCCATCTGTGCTAGACTTGGAGAATGATGCCTCGTAGAGAATCCATGCACACCGGACCCGCCCGACGTGGCTTCGGCTGGCGCACCTGGATCGTCGTCCTGGCGCTGGCCGGCGCCACAATCACCGCGGCCATCTGCCACGAGGAGCACGCAGCCGGGCACGACTGCATGGCCTGCCAGCTCCGGCACCAGCCCGCCGCCGAACTGTCCGGATCCTTGCAGATCGGTTTCTCGGACGTTTCGGCGCCGCTCGAGCAAGCTGGCGACGGCGGATGGATCGCATCCGGTCATTCCCTCCGCCTCTCCGCCCGCGCACCCCCCGCCTAGTTCCCTCACACGCTTAGTTCGCCTTTAGTACCGCCATCGTCGGCGACACCACCCGTTTCGGTAATGCATGCAAATGCACCGGGGCGATCGTTGTGTTTCCCGGCAGCGCGCGGGCCCGCGAGTTCCGGAACCGCCTGGAGGAATTCTTCCCGAGGTCCGGCGGTGGCGCACGTCCCACGTGGTTTCCATTCACGGCGGTAGCAGATCAGTGAACCGTTGGGAGTCCGGAAGGGGAATCTGGGAAGGAGATTCTGATGAACCGATTGACAGCAACTGGCATTACAGAGACTCGGGGCTGGAGAGCCCTCAACGACCGCCTCGTCGCCATGCTCAAGCCGTTCGCACCGCCGATGGCTATCTCGTTCCACGGCGTCGGCGAGACGCTCGAGGCGACGGTCGGGCTCGACCGCGCGATGGCGCGCTACGCCTCGGTGGACGCGAAACGGCTTCAGGTGAACCGATGAGAAAAAGAGCCCGGTCATTCGACATTGTCGTCGTCGGCGCCGGGGCCGCCGGTCTCGGCCTTGGTGTGACGCTACGCGACCTCGGAATCGAGAACTTTGTGATTCTCGACCGCTCCGCCGTCGGCGCCTCATTCCTGCGCTGGCCCCGGCACACGCGCTTCATCACGCCGTCGTTCAACAGTAACCAGTTCGGCATCCTGGACCTGAATGCCATCAGTCTGCAGACTTCGCCGGCTTACTCGGTTGGCGTCGAGCACCCCACGGGAAAGGAATACGCCAGCTATCTGCGAGGAGTTGCGAAGCATTTCGACTTGCCCGTAGAGACCGGGGTCGACGTTCTCTCGGTCGCGACGAGAGCTCGACCCAAAGGGTTTCGGGTGGAGACGAGTCGCGGAGACGTCCGCGCGCGGTTCGTGGTCTGGGCGGGCGGCGAAATGCAGTACCCGCGGACCCACGACTTCCACGGCGCCGAGCTTTGCCTGCACTACTCCAAGGTGCCCTCATTTGACGATCTCAGCGGCGACGAGAGATGCATCATCGGCGGCTCCGAGAGCGGCATCGACGCCGCCGTCGCGCTGGCCGCCGCCGGTCGACGAGCCGTCGTCTTCGACCGCGAGGAGCCGTGGAAGCGAATGGGACCGGACCCCAGCCAACTCTTGTCGCCCTTTACGAAGGCGCGTCTGAATTCGGCGATTGACTCGGGTCGGGTGACGCTACGCGGCGGCTGTACGGTCACCGGCGTCCGCCGCAACGACAACGGATATCGGTTGGCGCTCGAGAATGGCGACGTCGTCCACTGCGCCGAGAAGCCGATCCTGGCCTCTGGATTCGCCGGATCGGCAAGCCTCGTTCGCTCGTTGTTCGATTGGCGAGATGACGGGTTTCCGCTGCTGACGGAAAACGATGAATCCACCGTGACGAAAGGGCTGTTCCTGGTCGGACCGCAGGTGCGCCAAGGCGATGTCATCTTTTGTTTCATCTACAAGTTCCGCCAGCGCTTCGCCGTGGTGGCCAACCAGGTCGCCCGCCGCCTGCGAGTCAGCGCGAAGCCGCTCGAGGCATACCGCGACTACGGAATGTACCTCGACGATCTATCGTGCTGCAGCGATGATTGCGCTTGTTGAAGGAGCCGTGAAATGCTCCAGACGTCAATTCGAACTGTCGTTCTGTTGGGTAAGGAAAACGTCGGCAAGACGCAACTGGCTGCATCGCTGACGGGTGCGTCCAGCGCTGCCTCGAACTTCCGAGGCGCCAACGTCGACTGCGACTCCTACCGAGTGGACGACTGGGAACTGATCGACACGCCCGGGCTGCTACGAAGCTCCGATGTTGAGACCACCCGACTTGCCCTGGAGCGGCTGCGGGGCGATGATACCGTCCTACTGGTTGCCCAGGGAACCGAACTGGATGCAGACTTGGCCGACCTGCTGCCGCTCCTAGCGGGTCGACTCGGCGCACTGGTCGTGACCCATCGGGACCGACTCGCCCGGCTGGAAGTGGAGGCGCGGCTGGGAGAGCTGGCGCTCCGAACGGGTTTGCCGGTAGTCTTCGTGGACGCTCGACGACTGGACGCCAACGATCGTCAAGGGCTGATGCAGGCGCTGGAAGCCCCCGGCCCGATCCCCGCCGAAGCCGGTATGAGCTTCGGCGATCTGGTCGTCCGTCCGCGACCTCTTTTCCTGGATCGCTCCGCCCTTGGGCCTTTCTGGGCGCTGCTGCTGTTGTTGACGCCCGCCTGGGTCGCGGTGGACGCTGCCAACCGTCTCGCGGATCGAATCGACCCCTGGGTTCGCGCCCCGACTGGGTTGCTGGCCGGGTTGTCGACGAGTTGGCCGCAACCGCTTGCGGAGATCCTGGCCGGCGACTACGGCTTTGTCACGATGGGGCCGCTGCTGTTGGTGTGGGCGACTCCGGTGGTCGTGCTCCATGCGTTGCTGATGGGTGCGTATAAGGCGAGCGGCTTGCTTGATCGCCTGACAACCGCCATGAATCCGTGGCTGCGGCCGTTCGGCATGACGGGCCGGGAGTTGGCGCGCGTCGTGATGGGTTTCGGCTGCAACGTGCCCGCCGTCATCAGCGCGCGCTCGTCGTCGGCTTGCTCGCGTGGCGTATGCGTCTCGGCCATCGCTTTCGGTTCGGCCTGTTCGTATCAGTTGGGAGCCACGCTGGCGGTTTTCGCCGCGGCGGGTCGACCCAAGTTGATCGTACTCTACCTGCTATATCTCGGCGTCACGACTCTCGCCTATTCCCGCCTCAGCGCGCCGAAAGCGGCTCGTTCTCCCTTCAATGTGCTGTTGACGGAGGGCCGAGTCTTCTTGACCTGGCCGCGCCCGAGCGCTGTCTGGCTTGAGGCGCAGGGCGTTGTTCGGGAGTTCTTTCGCGGGGCCTTGCCGATCTTCTTTCTGATCACGGCCGCAGCTTCTCTGTTGCATTGGCTGGGCGCGCTGCAAGCTGCGTCGGCCGTCGTCGAGCCGGCGATGGCCGCTTTTCGATTGCCCTCGGAGGCGGCCCTGGCGGTGGTCTTGGCGAGCGTGCGCAAGGACGGTATCTTGCTGCTGGCGGAGCCGGGCGTCGCCGCAAACCTCAACGCCGTCCAGCTGTTGACGGCCGTCTACCTGGCCGGCGTGCTGCTGCCTTGCCTGGTCACCTGCTTGACGATTGCGCGCGAGCAGGGCCGTGCGTTCGCGCTGCGGTTGGTGGGTCGGCAGGCTGTGGCGGCCACCGGGTTCAGCGCTTTGCTGGCTTGGGGCGGAGCATGGCTGTGAGCCCGATCACCGGCGCCGACCGACGCAAGGGGCAAGAACTGCTGCATCGGCAGTGCTGGAACTGGGGCCGGGACATCGTGCGTCCGGAAGGCAACCTCCTGCTCGAAGCGGGCTTCCTCAAGGAACGGCCGCCCGAAGGAGAAGCAGGATCGAGCTGCTACACGCTCACGCTACCCGACGGCGACAGCCTCATGTTGTGGGGTTTCGGCCTCCTGTACGGAACGCTGCGGAAGGGCGGCGTCTTCCTCAACCGCTACCAGTTTAAACCCCTTTGGCTGCCGTTGGAGACGGTCCAAGAGCCAATTTGGAGGCCCGACATGATCCCGGCCGCACAGACGCCTCCGTCGCCCCGCGTACCGGTTGACTTGACCGTCGCCGCCATTCGGCGCGTCGCGGACTACGAGGAGTGGGCGCTCGCGCGCTGCGGTCTGGAGTATCGACGCGCCGTCCTGCGACAATGGAAACGGCGTTCCGAGCGACTGCCGCCGCAGACGTTTCCTCAGGCTTGGCGCGCGCTCGCCGACGCAATCGAAGGCCAACCCGCACCTGTATCGCCCGCGATGACCTTTTCCAGCGGCAGACGGGCCATCTGTACGGGAAGTTCGGGGCTAGCCCGTATTTCTCATCAGGGGGTGCGATGATCGCGCAGGATTTTCGCCTTCAGCGCGTGCTCGCGACTGAAAATGCGGGATGCAAGGGGATGAAGCGGAACCGTATCGGACAACGACGGACGCCAGATCTTCTGGTAAATCAATGGAAATGGGATACTTAAGTACATTACTGGACATATCTGGACGATATGTCTATCTCTCACAACGCAGCCCGCAAGACTGCTTTTTCGACACAAGTCAGAGGCTTCCTTCCTCGACCCGACGACTCCGTCAGCCATTCGGGCTCGGCAGAACTACAGGCGGGATTTCCGAATGGCCCTGCGAGTCAAAAAGTCGCGATAGCCCGCAAAGGCGGCATTGACGTCCTCTGGCGTCAGGCCGTAGTCCCCCAGGTCGTAGCGATGCCGGGGCTCGCCGCGGCGGCGCTCCGCTTGCCGGAACAGCCAGTCGTCCATGGCGATAATCGTCCCTTGATTGAGCTGCCAGTTGAACCGCTCATAGATGGCGTGGACGACCGCCATGGGATCCTCGACCAGATCCACATAGTTCACGTCGATCCAGCGGTGCTCCAGTTCGGGATGGCTTTCCCGGAACTGAACGGCCCTGCCCACCATGCCGCTCATGAAGGCCAACTGCTCGCGGCCGAACTCATCCCGCGGCAGGGGCTCGCTGGAAAGGGAGCGTACCCGCTCCACTAGGCTGTTCCAGGATCCCATGAACTGCGAGGGCTCACGGTGGGTCTGGATGAACAGGGCGTCCGGGTAGGTCTTGATGAGGGTTTCCATTTCCATGAGGTGAAAGGGCATCTTGAGCAACCATTGGCCCTGGCGCCCGGGCTCACGCTGACGCCGCTGCCAGGCGAAATGCTGCAGGGTGCGGCGATGGAAGGCGTAAGCGTCTCCGGAACCGTTCGCGTCCAGCCACCGGCCATATTCCGGCACATGGAATCGAGAGGTAGAGACCCATGCCGAGAAGGCCATCCTGAAGATCGGGAATTCCTCTTCCGGTTCGTCGACGTTGAAATCGTGAACGCCCTCCAAGACCTTGAAGATGTCGGATGCTCGCAGCGCTTCCTCGGTTCGCACCCGGCGGGGGTCGTCGCGGGTGCCCGCAACCGTGGCGTACTCATCCGTCGAGAGGACCGGCTCGGCGTACTCGTATAGCCGCAACGTCCAAAACCGCCTGTCGCGCGACATCAGTCGGTGCAGGTAGGTCGTGCCGGTGCGGTTGATGCCCACGATGAAGACCGGCTGGAGGGTCTGCTCCCGTTCGATCTCGGGGTGCTGCCGCCGTTCGCGGGCCAACCGTGCGTTGTTGCGCAAGAAACGGTTCATTTCAAAGACGACGTCGCCGATCTTATCCTCCAACAGTCGCGCATCTGGTGAGTTTAACGCTCCGACCAGTTGCTGCAGACCCTGACGCATCCACTCCGGACAGGCCGAGTCGAAGGGAACGCCCTCGTCCTTGGCGTAGCGCTCGGCCCGGGCCGTCAGGCAGGCGAAGTCCAGGCGGGTTAGCGGCACCTGATACGGCCATTCTTCCCGATGGTCCTTGACCCACTGACCAGAGCGTCTCAGCTTGGTCAACATGCCCAGCCACTCGATCGGGCGCGAGTTGTCCTCGCGGACGGCGCGGTCGCAAATGGGTAGCCTGTCCTTCGGCTTGTTCTTGCTGAACCAGTACTTCCCCAAATGATCGAACACGGCCCAGTGGCCATGGAGCGGGGAATTTTTGCCGCGCGCCTGGCAGGCGCGCTTGAATGCCTCGTAGGGTACCTCGAGCCAATAGAGCCCGAAATCGGCGGGTTCCAGGTCGTAATGATCCAACTGCGGATTGCAGCAATGGTAGATCGTGTAACGACGTAGGGGATTCAGGGAAATGGCCGTACAGGCTTCGCTCAGCGCATCGACCGCCTCGTTGCTGGATCGAAAGGTGAATTCCTCGGGTAACGTTTCCGAATCGACCACCGCGGCAAACAGGCGCACACTGAGATCGTGCTCCGGAGTATATCCCGCGCTGGACAAACTGGTTTGCGGCAGCCGAAAAATCGCCAGCGGCATACCGGCCTGTTGCGCGAACAGGAGTATCTGCTCGGATGTCAGTTTGCTCCACGGGTAGCCGAGAAACCCAAGCGGGAACATTCTCTTCATGCGTCGGAGATCCGGTTGCATCTGGTGGTCGATGCGGCTGTTCTTGAATTCATGTGCGAAACTGCAGAAATACTGGGGGAACACACCCATGGTCGAGGCATAGAACAGGTGCTTGAAGCGTTTGCGCAAGCACAACTCGAGCACGTTGCGAAGGCTGAACGTATTGACCTTGCGTATGGCGAGATAGGACGACACAAGATCTATGGAGGCCGCAAGATGATAGGCGGCGTCGATCCGTTGGCACAGGACATCGAAATCCGCTTCGTTCAAGCCGAATCGCGTCTCGGCGACGTCACCGACTACGACGCAAATGCGCGACGCGAAGGATTCGTCCCAGATGCCTGCCCGCTCCAGGGCGGCGCGTATGCGCCCGAAACCGTGATCGACACTCCTGGCCCGAACGATGCAATGCACCAGGAGCTCGGGGTTCTGTCTCAACAGGTCGCACAAGAAGAAACGACCGATGAAACCGGTCGCCCCGGTCAAGAATACCTCCCTGAAATCACTCGGAGAAACGGCGGCTGCCGGCGCTTCCCCACTGACTGTCTCGTGAACGAATCGACGCAGGGTTTCGACGTCCTTCTGGCAGTGCCGCGGCAAATTGCCATTGAGCGGCGCCACCATTGTGTCGGCAGCGGTTCTTTCGATCATGTTTTCTCTCTCCCTGAATCGTGGCGACTCGCAACGTTGCTTTACATCGCTGCCGAGTGTGTGAACCGGTCTATCTGGGAGCTCACGGCGGACCGGAACAAATTTAGGGCATCATCGATTCCATCGCCGAGGTAGCGGAATTCATCGGGAATCGACGCATGGCGCGTTTCGGATTGCGTGAACAACGCTTGCTTCTGCTTCTCGATTTCTTCCACATCCCGGACATTGTGCGAAACTGCTTCCTTGAACCTCCCCAACTCGGTCGCCAAGAACTGCTTGAAGTCGCCGATGGCAATCTGCTGACTGGTGATCTTTTCAAAGTGGTAGCCCAGGGCAGCCAGGCGGATCGCCTCCGGCAGCAAGCCGGGACGGTTTCTGGAAACTTTGGCGATGAACTTCGTATAGGCCGGGACCTGCTTGGCGGAGAGTTGACGGCGAACAGACATGATGGCCAGAAAAAGCGCATTCTTGCTCATTGGCTTCAGCAGGTGTGGAATGGGCTTGAGGTGTTCAAGCAACGTCAGGCAGCGCAGGAAGTAATTCTCGAGAGTCGGGTCGTAGATGGTGGTGATGACGCGCCGGTATCCCGCCATCAATCTGTCGACATCCATCTCCGGCTCGAAGTTGAGGCCGACGTTGACACTCGTCAGGTTCAGGACGCGGTCGGTGCCGCTTCCGAAGGACTCTTCCAATAACCGGTTTTCCCTTTTCAGACGATCATAAAGATTGGTGTCCTTCAGAGCGTTCAACAACCCGACCATGGCCATGGGAATGCCGACTTCCTGAATGAAATCGATCTGGGCATCGAACGCACCTTCGTCATCATCATCCAGACCCAGGATGAATCCTCCATCGACCCGCATCCCTTTCTGTTGGATCTTGCGGACGGATTTGAAAAGGTAATTCTCCTCCCGCTTGCTGACGTTCTGCGGTTTCTTCATCTTGCGCAAGGCCTTGGGGTTCGGCGTTTCGATACCCAGAAACACGGAATCGAAGCCCGCTTCAATCATGCCGTCCATCAATTCATCCAAAAGGGCCAGATTCACACTGGCTTCGGTAAACAGGGAAAACGGATAGCCGCGGGCCTTCTGCCATTCGGTAATGGCACGCACCAACTTCATCGCCTCCCGCTTGTTGCCGATGAAGTTATCGTCAACCAGGAAGACATGGCTTCGCCAGCCCAGTCGATACAGCAACTCGAATTCGTCCAGCATCCGATCCGGCGACTTGGTCCGGGGCACCCGACCGTAGAGCTTGGTGATATCGCAGAATTCACAGTCAAACGGGCATCCGCGGGAAAACTGCAGGGACATGGAGTAATAGGCCTTCATGTCGATGAGGTCGAAGCGCGGAACAGGTGTCCGGGTCACATCCGGTTTTCGCGGCTCGCGGTAGATGGCCGCGGCCGTGCCGTTTTCCAGGTCTCGCAGAAAATCGCCAAAGGTCTCCTCGACCTCATCCAGCACAAAATGATCTACACCGCTGATCTCGCCATGATAGGTGGTGGGATAGGGCCCTCCGGCCACAACGGGAACGCCGGCCCGGTTGCATCGCTCCGTAACGGTCTGCAGGGATTTCCGTTGGACAACCATGGTGGAGGTAAAGACCAGGTCCGCCCACTCCAGATCGGCCTCCTCCAGGGGAGTCACGTTCATATCCACCACGCGCAGGTTGTACTTCGGCGGGAACATGGCCGCGACGGTGAGCAGACCCAGAGGCGGAAAGGCAGCCTTGATCCGGAAAATCTCCAGCGCAAAATTGACCCCCCAGTAGGAAGGAGGATATTGGGGATACACCAGAAGTGCATTGGGCATGGCAACCTTCTTGTCCTGTCGCGCAGATTACAGGGCTGTTTCTTACTCTGCCGCCGAGCGGGTGAGGTGGTCTGCCTGAGCATTCACCGAGACTCGAAAGGACTCCAACGCAGACTCGATTCCATCTCCAAGATATCGAAAGTCGTCCGGAATCGATTGGTTGCGCGCCTGTGCTCTCACCAACAACTCTCTCCGCCGAGCTCTGATTTCCTCCACTTCCTTAACAGAACCGGAAGAGGTTTCCCTGAAACTTGCCGCCTCGGCTTCCAAAAATGCCTTGAAGTCGTGGATGGTCATCTGCTGGCGGGTGGCCTTTTCGAAGTGGTAGCCCAAGGCGGCCAGCCGAATCGCCTCGGGGAGCATGCGGGGATGGTCCTTGGAGACGTTGGCGATAAACCTCATGTAGGCAGGGACTTGCTCGGTGGAAAGCTGGCGGCGCAAGCCCATCATGTTTGCATAAAGCGCAATCTTGCTCTGCGGTTTTTGCAATTGCGGAACGGTTGTGAGGTGTTCGAAGAACGTCAGGCAACGCTTGAAGTAATTCTCCAGAGTCGGGTCGTAGACACTGGCGGTCACGCGCCGGTATCCCTCGATCAACACCTCGGGATCCATCTCCGGCACGAAGTTGAGGGCCGTGGAGCTCGTACCGATGGAAACGTCCAATAGCCGGTTTTCCGACTGCAGACGCCGATACAGGTCGGTTCCCTTCAGGGCGCCCAATAACCCGATCAAAGCCATCGGAATGCCGGCCTCCTGAATAAAACCGATTTGCAGGTCAAACACGCCCTCATCATCCTCGTCCAGGCCCAGGATGAACCCTCCCATGACCTGCATCCCCTTCCGCTGGATGGTTCGGACGGAATTGAGAAGGTAATTATCGTCCCGCTTGTCGGTGTTCTGCGGTTTCTTCATCTTCAGCAAGGCCTTGGGATTGGGTGTTTCAATACCCACGAAGACGGAATTGAATCCGGCTTCAACCATGACGTCCATCAATTCATCCATGCGGGCCAGGTTCATGCTCGCTTCCGTGAACAGGGAGAACGGATAACCACGAGCCTGCTGCCATTCGGCAATGACCCGCAGCAGCCTCATTGCCGCTCGCTTGTTGCCGATGAAGTTGTCGTCAACCAGGAAAAGGCGGCCCCGCCAGCCCAGTCGATACAAGGCCTCAAACTCATCCGCCATCTGATCCGGCGACTTGGTCCGGGCTACGCGACCGTAGAGCTTGGTGATGTCGCAGAACTCACAGTCGAACGGGCAGCCCCGCGAGAACTGCACGCACATCGAGTGGTAGTTCCTCGTCTCTATGAGGTCGAAGCGTGGGACGGGTGTCCGGGTCACATCCGGTTTTCGCGGCTCGCGATAAATGGCATTGGCCGTGCCGCTCTCCAGGTCGCGCAGAAAATCGCCAAAAGTCTCCTCCACCTCATCCAGCACGAAGTGGTCGACACCGTGGATCTCATCGTGAAAGGAAGTGGGATAGGGTCCTCCCGCCACCACGGGAACGCCGGCCCGGTTGCACCGGCCGATGACGACCTGCAGGGCTTCCCGTTGAACGATCATGGTAGAGGTAAACACCAGATCCGCCCACTTCAGGTCCGACTCTTCCAGGGGAGTCACATTCATGTCCACGACCCGGAGGTCGTAGTCCGGCGGAAACATCGCGGCGACGGTGAGCAGACCCAGAGGTGGGAAGGCTGCCTTGATGCCCAGCATATCCAGCGCAAAATTCGCGCCCCAATAGGAAGGGGGATTTTCGGGGTAAACCAACAGAGCATTCGGCATGACTACGTCTTCCCCTGTTCCTCCATTGCCATGTCGGCCGCCCAGGGCCGTCGCGGGACAGCGGATTCTCGGGCGGTATCGAACACATCTCGCGGATGGGGAAAGTGATCCTCGATCGCGTTGGCGAAAACCGATGGCGCGCGGCGGGCGCGCTGTCGGACAATCAGGGTGGCATCCTCGGAAACGGCCCCATCCGCCTCGGCCGGATCGTCCTCGACATTCTCTTTTCCATGGATGATACCCCGTGCCAGCGACAGGCATGAGGCGGTAGTCATCAGCTCCAGGGCGCTCACCCGGTAGTTGAACTGCGTCTGGATGAACGTGCCCAGCTCGGCCACCGAGATGGAGGTGAGCCCGAAACTGGCCAGGGGTTCCTCCACGTCACCCTCCTCGTGACCGCAGAGCTCGGCGACCTTGGCAGCAATCTGCGCCACGACGCTCTCAAGCGTCAACTCGCCCTCCACGCCGGCCTTGAAGGCGTCCTGATTATTCATCAAACGCCCGATGCGCATGTAGTCCGGGTAGTCGATCGTCCACGCCGGGTGCTTGAACACGGCCGTAATCAAGTGGTCCCGATCAGACATCGCGCGCAGGGCATAGTCGAGGTTGGCGATGGCGAAGTCGCTGCTGACCGGCGGAAGGCCGGCGGCCCGCATCATACGCAACACGGGGAGACTGCGCGCGGCCATGCCGGCGTCGGCGACGGCAGCCATGTTGTAGGACAGGCCAGGCAAGCCTTGGCGGCGGCGGCAGGCGGCCAGGCCGTCCAGAAAGGAGTTGGCCGCGCTGTAGTTGATCTGTCCGGGGTTGCCCAGGGCCGAGGCAGTCGAGGAGAACAGAACAAAGTAATCGAGTGGGCAGCCCTCGGTGGCGCGGTGGAGATGGAGAGCTCCGTGAGCCTTGGGTGCAAAAACCGTTGCCATGGATTCGGCCGACAGATCGTCCAGCAAACGGTCGTCCAGCGCGCCGGCCAGGTGGAATACACCCTTGAGCGGCCTCTTGAGTTGAGACACGCAGCGTCGGACATCTTCTTCCACCGCCACGTCGCCCGATACGACATCGAATTCGGCATCCTCATCCATGTACACAAGAGCGCTCGAATGACGGACCCATTCAGCGTCCCGACGACGCTCGGGGTCGCGGTCCATCAGGGTGACATGGCGCGCGCCTGCGGCCACCAGGTAAGGCAACAGTCGCAGTCCGAAACCGCCCAGGCCACCGGTGACCAGATAGGTCGCTTCGGGATCGAGAAACGGCCGCACATCGGCAACCGTGTAACCCGCATCGCCGGCAGCCTCGGGAGCTTTCAGCACCAGTTTTCCCTGGTGGCGACCGGTGGTCATCAGGCGAAGGGCCTTGGCGTAGTCCTTGAACGGAAAGACGGTGACCGGAAGCGGCGGCAGCGCGCCTTCGTCGAGCAAGTCCAGGCAGACCTGGGAGAGCTCGCGCGACAGATGAGGGTCGTCGATCATCAGGCGGTCCACGTCGATGGCCGCGAAGCGCAGGTTCTTGCGGAAAATGCGCAGGCCGAGGTCGTTGTCCTGGTAAATGTCGACCTTGCCGATTTCGCAATGCCAGCCGCCCGGGCGCAGAGCCTGCAGACAAAGTTCAACGTGGCGGCCGGCCAGGGAGTTCAGCACGACGTCGACGCCCTCGCCTCCGGTCGCTGCCATCAGGTCGTCATGCCAGGCGTGGCTGTGCGAATCGAAAGCTGCTCGTACGCCCAGCGACAGCAATTGCTCCCGCTTGTTTTCACTGCCGGCAGTACCATAAATCTCCGCTCCCACATGCTTGGCCAGCGCGATGGCGGCCTGCCCGACGCCTCCCATGGCCGAGTGGATGAGGACTCTCTGGCCTTTGCGCAGGCGGGCCAGGTGAATCAGGGAATAGTAGGCGGTGACATAGACCGACAGCACCGAGGCGGCTTCTTCCATGCTCAGGCGGTCCGGCTTGGCGAAAACGAGGTATTGGTTGACCACGACGCGATTGGCGATGCAGCCGCCCTGTATGAAGGCTGCCTCGTCACCGGCGCGGCAACCCTTCACCTCCGACCCGACGCGGCGGACGATCCCGCTTCCTTCCATACCGACTTCACGCCCGAGGGCCGAGCGCTCATAGGCCAACGCCGGCAACAGGCCCAGCGTGACCATGACGTCTCGAAAATTGAGGGCGGCGGCCGTCACCTCGATCTCCACGTCGTCCGGCCCCAACGCCGGGAGTTCGCAGGTCTTCATCTCGAGACCGGCGATCTGACCCGGATTGTCCAGAGTGAGCCGGTAGGCGAGCTTCTCCCGGGCGGACACCCGAGAATACCGCTCTGTGATGTCAACCCACCTGGGCGCCCACAAGCGGTTCTTCCGCACCGCCAGTTCGCGCTCGCGCAAATCGCACCGAGCCAGCCAGGCCATCGTTTCCAAATCGCCGACATCACCCAGGTCCACCAGACGAAAATCGATCCGGGCTTCCTCGTCGATTTCCACGGCCATGCTGCGAACCGCCCCCCACAGCGCACTCCCGCGCGGATTATCTACTTCGAGCACGGTTCCGCGCGTCACCACGGTCAATCGGCACGAGTGGTTCGCACTCTCCATCCTGTACGAGACCAGAGCCTGGACAAAGGCGACAAAACGCGACACCACCTTTTCCCCCGTCGGGTCTTCCGGGTCCTCGCCACAGAAGAAGTCGATGGCACGCAGGTCGGCCGCCCGCGGCCACGTTTCGAGTAAATGGAGGGCGTTGCCGGCGAGAGCTTCATCGGGGACCGGATGCACCTCCGGCGCATGGAGCAGGGCCACCCAGTCCGAAGCCCAGCTTCCTGGCTCCCCGAGCACCCATCGCGGGCCCGGCGGCTCTGCGGCGTCGGGAATTTCCGCGCGGGACTGCGGCGCCTGCAGCAGAGTCGTGCGCCGTCCGGCACGAACGATAGTCCAACCGGCGACGGGCCGGATGACGTCTTCCTCGCCATGAGAAACCAGGGCCAGGCCGCCGGCCACGGCCAATCGGCGAGCCAATTCCCATTCCTCCGGCCGGACCACCTCGCCATCCCCATGCAGAAAAATGATTTCGGCGCTACCCGGACGCAGCAGACCCGCATCCAGTTGGGGTTGAGCAGCCGGGTCCAGGCGCTCGAAACGCAACGCGGCATCGCGTTGACCGAAGGCGTCGTAGTGGGCGCGGGTACTCTCTTCGGTATCGCCGACCAGCCAGAACTCGGTCTGTGCGCCGCCCTTCGAGAGATGGTCGATGCACTGATCGAGAAGGGTCTGCTCCGGCTCCCGGCAACCCGCGAACTCGACGACGTGACAGGCGTACCCTTGGCCCTGTTCCGACTTTTCGAGGGCGGCGATCAAGGCGGCGGGTTCGATCTCGCCCTCAGGAAGTCTCTCGGCAAGACATGGGCCAGAGGGGATGAACTTCGGCTGCCAGGATATCCGGTGCTTGCTTTCCGGCAAGTCGTTCCATCGCGGGTTGGAGGTAAAATAGGTGTATTCACCGATATGAGCAACGAGGTCTCCGGTGGCGCTGTCGTAAAGACTGACGCTGCCACCGGACCGTTCGCCGCGGCGAACGGAGTACTGTCCCCGCTCGTTGGCATCCATCCAGTCGTCGCGGGGCTTTGTCACGTGGCAGGTGATCCGCGGGCCGGAGGGCGGGCGAAAGAAGGTCACGCCTTCGGCTCGCTGGGGAATGGCAAACAGGTCGGCGGCGGTCAGCAAATGGTACAGAAAGATCTGCAATGCTCCATCGAACAACGGAGGACACGAGACGTAGCCCTCTTCCCGACCCGTTGCCCATAACCCCTCATCCATCTCTACATCGAAAAGATAAGCCTTCGACCTCGTATCCACCAAAACGCGTTGGATGGTCCTGAAAAAGGGACCGTACTGGAACGTCTCGCTAAGGACCGCTTCCAGACGCTCGTAGAAGTTCCGGTCGTCCGCGAGAAACGAGGGTTTAAAGTGGGTCGTGTCGATGTCCGCCAGCCGGCATGGCGCCTCCACCGCGTGGTGGTCGCCCACCAGGCGCACCTTCCCACGGCAGTGCAACTCGCTTTTCGCCTCAACCTCATACCGTCGGGAAGAAATGGTGAAGGTCCATTCGTCCGGAACCGTGGCCACCGGATGCAAGGCCGTTTGCAGACGAACCAACGTCTTGGGAATGGGACAGGGCTGGAGGAACTCTATCACGTCGAAGCAGGCGGGAACGCCGCCCAAGGCTTCCAGGATCAGTTCGATGTAACCGGCCCCCGGCATGATCGCCGCATGGTGGACGCGGTGGTCCGCCAGCCAGGGAAAGTCCTTCTCGGAGAGCCGCGCCTCGAAGAGCAGATGATCGGCAGGAACCTTGTGTCCGACCAACGGCCCACGGGAGTACTCGCCCTGCCGGACACACATCTCGTTGTCGCACATGATATCCATCGTCGCCTGCTCTTCTCTCGGATGACCAGGCAGCAGATGGGCGACCGGCTCCGGCCGTGGATACTGAGCGGCAAAGTCCAAATCTACACCAGCCATGAAAAGCGCCCCCAGAGCCTGGTTCAAGCCGAGGCACACATCGCTGTCTCGCATCAGAATCGGAATACAGGCCGGCGGCGCCGGCACACTGCTTTCCAGGCACTGCGCGATGGTGGTTTGCAGGGCGCTGTGCGGCGCAATCTCCAGCACCAGGTCGGGGTGGTATTCCCGCTGGATGGTTTCCATGGCCGCCGAGAACCGCACCGGCTGGCGAATATTCGACCACCAGTAGGCGTTGTCCAATCGCCCTGTCCGCACGCCGGTCACCGAGGAAATGAACGGCACGTCGGCGTCGAAGGCGCAGGCGTTGAGAAAGGACAGGGCCGCCAGCGCGTCGTCCTGGATCGGGTTCATGGCGGTGGAGTGGAAGGCGATATTGCCCGGTAGCAACTGGTTCTGAAGATTGCGTCGGTCCAACTCCGCCATGATCGGCCGCAGGGCGGCTTCCTTGCCGCAGATGACGGTGTTGGCCGGCGCATTCTCGCAGGCGACCTCTACTCGCGTGGGACGGTTTCCCTCCGGCCGGAAGGGAACGCCCAGCGTTTCGAGCATTTCTTCCACGCCCGCCCGGTCGAGGCCGACCGCCAGCATGCGACCCGAACCCGCAACGCGCTGCTGCAGGGTGGCACGGTGGAACACCAACTGCGTTGCTTGTGCCAGCGAGAGCGCTCCGCAGGCGTACGCGGCGGCGACCTCCCCAGAACTGTGGCCGACCACGCAGTCCGGATAGACACCCCACGTCTTGAGCAACTCGACCAGGGCGCACTGGATCATGAAAATCACCGGCTGGGCCAACCGGACTTCGTCGAGTTCCTCCTGACAAGCCGAAAAACAGGCATCGCGGAGCGAACTGTCCGAGTGCTCTCGCCAGTGTTCCTCAATGGCATCGATCACGCGGCGGAAAACGGGGTCGGTTTCGTAAAGCGTGCGGCCGCAACCGGCCCACTGGGTGCCCTGCCCGGAGAAGACCATGGCCACCCGCCGCTCGCTCTCATCCACCGTGACCACAGGCGCGGGGTCTTGGATGAAGGCGTCCAGCGCCTCGACCAATTCGTGCTGGTCTCGCACCGCAAAGGACGTACGCACGGCGAAGTGGGTGCGGCGACGGCTGAGATTGCCGGCCAGCGTGTACAGATCCATTTCCTGCTCGCCCAAAGCTTCGCGTAGCTGCTGCGCGCTACGCGTCAGCAAGCCGGAGGTACGCGCCGACAAGGGAATCATGTGGCCGGCTTCCGGGGCCAGCCCAACCGACCAGAGCCGCGGCTGCGCAGGGCGGTATTCCCGCACCACGCAGTGCCCGTTGGCGCCGCCAAAGCCGAACGAATTGATGCCGACCACCACGGGGTGCTCGGGAAAGGGGTCGCAGGTCGTCTGGACCTGCATGGGACAACTTTCGAATTCGATTTCCGGATTGGGAACCAGGAAGTTCTTCGAGATCGGTGCGAAAGTGCGCCGCTGCATCATCAACACGACCTTGAGCAGGGCGCAATGGAAAGCGGCGGCTTCCATGTGCCCTACGTTGCTCTTGACGCTGGAAATTCGCAACGGCACCTTGCGGTCGGAACCGCCGAACGCCTCGGTGATGGCATTCCCCTCAATGCGGTCGCCCACCACGGTACCGGTGGCATGGGCCTCAATGTAGTCGAATTCTCTCGGCTCGCGACCGGCACGAGCGCACGCCAGGCGCATCAGATCCGCCTGCGCGTGACGGGTCGGGGCTGTGATGTAACGCCCCTGAGCCAGGCCACTGCTGCCGTCGGCCGCGCCGGCCGCGTTGACTGCCGTTGCCTCCACAACGGCGTGGATAGGGTCCCCGTCTCGCTCGGCTGCTTCCAGGGGCTTGATCGCAAAGACGAACGCCCCTTCCGAGCGCATGTAGCCGTTGGCTTCCGCATCGAAGGAGTGACACTTGCCGTCCGGGCTGATGACGCCCAGGGCGTTAAAGGCGGCGCTGAGCCGGGCTGTCCCCAAATAATTGACGGAAGCGACGATGGCTTGCTCGCAATCGCCGCACTGGAGCGCGTTCATCGCTGCGTTCAGAGCGGTGAGGCTGGCGGAACAAGCCGTGCAATAGGTGGTTGACGGCCCCATCAAATTGAAGTGGTAGGAAATGCGATTGGCCAGCATGGCCAGACTGATGCTCGTAACGTCAAACGGACTGGCGCCGCGCAATGGGCGCCAGTTCGCCACCGGGGGCGTTTGCGCGCCGACAAACACTCCGGAAAGACTGTTGCGCAACGAATGTAGTTCCCAGCCGCTCCGCTCGCAGGTGTCCCAGGCGCACATCAACAGCATTCTTAGCTGCGGGTCGGTTGACAATACTTCGTGTTGTGACAGCCCGAAGAGACCGCGATCGAAGAGCTTCTCCCCATCGTCGCGGATCAGACCCTCGAAGGGGCTGGCGAAGCGACCCGGGCCGGAGAATCCGCCGACGGGCTGATAGCCCCTGCCGTAGCGGTCGGTGACCGGTTCCTGGACGATCTCGCGTTGACTGAGCAGACGCCAGAAGTCGTCGTCGGTGCGGATTCCTC
The DNA here is from genome assembly GCA_965207735.1 of Candidatus Versatilivorator sp. Lineage (GTDB taxonomy): Bacteria > Acidobacteriota > Terriglobia > Versatilivoradales > Versatilivoraceae > Versatilivorator. Next base: position 2,125,155 of record OZ242296.1, read on the forward strand.
CCGGCATGCGGTAGGCATATCCGACGATGGCAACGGCGTTATCGGAATTGGGGGAGTTCATTGCCGTGCGCGGACCTCCATTTCCCGTCTCCGGAACTGCAGTTCCCTCCGGCCGATCTCTACAGGGAACGCGAAGCCTATCGGTTGTCCCCAGTGTCATCTCCCTGGCCAACGGTTATATTACCGCACCAGTGACAAGCAATCCAATCAGGACGACCTGGCTCTTCTCCGTCAGCCGGCCGGACAGGGTCTTGTGGATGACGCTACTCATTGGGTCTTTCACTATGGCTGCCTCCTCCGACAATCTCTCATCGCCTTCCGGCTGGGAATAGAAATGTTATAGCCATAACGAGTGCAGCGCAGAAACCTACTTGTAGATCGACACCATACCCTATTAACCGCGCAGCAATAATTCGAACAATCATACTTCGCCAGCAGACTTAAGAAACGAGCGATATGGCAAGTCCTGCGGACAAACTGTCTGAATCCCTTGAGGCTCTCACGGATGTGTGTGCGGCAATGGCCACAATCAAAAATGCAACGGACCCTGATCGGAACCCGGACGATCGCGGAAACGGGAATGTACGGGCTGTGCGCGGATATTATGACGCGTTCATCAGCGTCAGGAGCAGCGTTGAAAAGGTGCTTGGCGGGAGGAATGCAGGGGATGTCAGCCGCGATGACCACGCAGAATGGTACCGGCGTCTGTTCGGACCGAGCGTCACGGCGGGAGTCATCCGCCCTGTGGATCTAGCCGGTTACAGAGGCGGCCCTGTCCATATTCGCCGGTCGATGCATGTGCCGCCGCCGCGCGAGGCGGTGCGCGATTGCATGCCGGCCTTGTTCGATCTGCTGGAAGGCGAGGCGGAGCCGGCCGTGCGAGTGGTGCTCGGGCATTTCACCTTCGTTTACATCCATCCCTACATGGATGGGAATTGGCGGAGGCGGTATCCTCCCAATACTCACCATAAACAATCGATTATAAAGGCATAGTATGCTTCAAGTATTTGGAGTTGCTCCATCAGTTGCCCTCAAAACATTGAGTGTAACTTCTGACTCCCCATCGGCCGCACCGTCCTTGGCGACCTCCCCACGGTCTACCTCTGGAGCGATTTGATTTCGTATAGCTTGGTAAGGGGGGTGAAACAGACTAGGCAGCACACGCTCGTTAATAATGTAATTGAGGATCCCCGCGTAGGTCCTGCAGGTGTTCTGTGAACAGCTGAGAGAATTATTCGAAACTCAACGCTACTCTACATTGGAAACAGCCGTCGGCCATTTGCTAGAAGATGTGCGCTCACTGGCGGCCACGCAGGACGCTGAGGTTTATCAGCCCAAAGCACATTGGCTTGGCGAAAAATCCCCTGTGCTTCCTCCACGGCATCAATTCGAAGACCTCATCCGGCAACGTATTCGCGAAAGAGTAACAACCCTTTTCAATCGACTTGACATTGATGAGCAAACTGCGCAGGTTGTCGAGGATCTCCTGGTTTCACGAGAAATCGCCCGGGTGGCGCTTGGACTCGACTTGGTTATTGCACAACCATCGTCTCATTAGCGTGAATGAACAAAAAACGGACCGGCTAGAAATCAATCCCAAGGTCTACCGACCTGCTGTGACCTCACCCATTGCTTCAGTTGCCCTGAGTCGTCCTTCGGTGGATTGCCGTTAGGGCAGACAGAAGGTGTTGTGGAGCCTTACCGATAATGGGAAGCGGGAGCAAACAAAAGACGAAGACGAGCCTCCCAAAACCGGTTCCCGTATTCAAACCGGTTCCCAAAAATCAGAAAGAAACGGGAACCGGTTAGTTTCAATAAATACAACGACTTACCCTGTGGAAAACAAACCGGTTCCCGTTTCTCCCCCCCATACGCGCGCGCGGGCACCGGTTTTGGGAACCGGTTTACACACAGCCACCGAAAAAGGAGCGAAAATTCCACGCGAACGCCTCCGCCGGACCCAACAATAAAGCTCAATCAGAAGACCGATTGCCGGGACGGCAACCATACGGGAGTGCGCCCCTCCGGAAAGGTCTGACAAAGTGGCAGCATGCTGAGACTGTGCGGCTCATCGACCGAAAACGTGAGGCGGCCGAGTGTAAGAGAGGGTTGAACACGTCGTCATCGGAGAGAGACCCGCAACATCTCGACCGCACCCGGCGCGTTCTCCAGGCCTGGACAACCCGAGGCCCAACAGCGGCCCCACCAGAAGCGGCAGCTCTTCGGCAAGACATCGCTGGTGCCGATCGGGACACCGTCGAACACCTTGGAGACCTCAATGCGCCCTCAAGAAAATCAACCAATCAGCCTCGGAAACGCCCGCATCCCACGGGCGCGAAATGATCGACGATTTCCGCCTCCGGGGGTCACGCTCGTGCCGTCGTATGGGTGAAACGGCTACAACTTGGCGACATTCACCTTACCGTTTCACATTTTCGACAACCACAACGCTTCTCTCTCAGAGGGAGAAGTCCTCGCTGTTGTGGATTAGGCTTTTCCGGAACACCGCATGGGACGGGGGATAACACGGATTTCCCGGGTCCTATGCGAAATAGCGCTGCGAGGCTTCGCCTTGCGTCTCGCCCCTCGCCCGACGGGCTAGCGCGGCGGGCGCAGGCCCAGGACCACATCACTAAAAACTCACTGTTTCAACTAAGATATCACACCTTTCTCATATATTTTCTTGCAAACTGTAGGCTCATTGCTTCCAGGCACCCTTGGCGCGGCTGAAATCAGCACCGGCCTGCAGCCTCTGGAGCGCGGGACGTTCAACTTCAATCCGAGCGGGGACGCTTGGCGCGGCGAGTTACAAGGCCGATGAAGTTTGTGACACGCCATGGCGCTCCCCGCGGGAACACGCGCCATGACGGCGGCCAGCCTGCTCGACAGTCGATGGATAGGGGTCGTTCACCTGGACCGGCGAGGGCGGATCGTGGCGGTCAATGCCGGCGCCCGCGCCATTTTCCGGCGGGACGATGTGTTGTCGGACCGGGACGGCGTGCTGCGGGCGGCCAGGCAGCAGCCTTGCAATCTCCTCCTTTCCGCCCCTACAAGACCCTAAGACTTCGGGCATCAAGATCGAGACCGTCTATCGGCAACTTTGGATACGCAAAGGAAAGACATGGCAATGAGAATATCGAATTTCGAGATCGTGTTTCCAGAACGTAACGAAGTGGCTAATTTCAATGTCAATGCCGAGTTCAATTACTTAGGTGGAGGTGACCAGAGCCAGGGTTGCGGACGAATTTGAAAATTTTCTTGAAGATAGAGGTGATCCATACGATTGGGACGATTTTCTTTCGGTTTCAACTAAAGATCCAGGAATAACCCGCGAATAACCCGCGTGCGCGACGTGTGCAGCTTTGTTGCAATCCGAAGACTGATACACGGACTCCATCCGTCAGACTTTCCGAACGGCCCCGCTTGGCGCTCTGGGTGGCGAAAGGCCATGCGCCGCATGCATCACCCGTGCTATTCGGGGCGCCTCACCCGTCGTGCAAGCCTCGCCCGATCCCTGACTGCCCACTCGGCGGCAGGGCTGCTGCTGACGCTCACTACGCTGCCAGTGATCACGTCGGCGCAGGGCAACCCGCAATCGGTCACCTACCGGGTGACCTTTGAAGGCAAATTCACCGCAAGTGCCCTGGCCAGCGGGGTATCGGTCCCGTCTGGTGCGCATTTCACGACTTTGATCGGTGCCGTACACAACGGCAGCGTCACCTTCTGGAGCGATGGAGGTACGGCCAGCGCAGGGATCGAGAGCATGGCGGAAGTTGGGGGAACGAGCGCCCTCAAGTCCGAGATCAACGCCGCCGGCTCGAATGCTCTCGCCGTCATTGAACAGTCGATTGCGTCGGGCGGGACAGCCACGGCTACGGTGGATATCACGCTCACCGCAGACCACCCTCTGGTCACCCTGACCTCGATGGTCGCTCCCAGCCCGGACTGGTTCGTCGGCGTCTCGGGGCTGTCCCTGCGCAATAACGCCGATGACGGCTGGCAGCCGACCCTCACGGTGAACCTGTTTCCCTGGGACGCCGGGACCCCGGACGGCGTGACCGACTCGACGGCGGTCTGGCAGTGGGAGCGGTCGACGGGCCGCAACTCCTGGGCCGTGATCGACGGCGCCGATGCGGCGAGCTACACGCCGGTGGCGGCGGACGCGAACACGTTTCTGCGGGTAACGGCGACCTACGATGACGAGCACGGGACCGGCAAGACGGTCAGCGAGGTGGCGCCCAACGTGGTCACGGGTCCCCTGTTGACGGGTCTGACGGCGGAGACCGGCAACTCCCAAGCCGACACCGAGCGGGGCCTGTACCCGGCCTTCGACGCGCAGACGCTTCACTACGGCATTGGGTGCAACAGCACCGACACGATGGTCCTGACCGTGTCGCCGGCGGCGAACGCGCGGGTGGCGGTGGACGGCGTGCAGGCCGCCGGCGCGCCTGAGGTGGTTTCGGTGGCGGTGACAGCGGACAGCGACGTGGCGATCCGCGTGACCGAGGCGAGCGGCGCCGTCACGACCTACGTCGTGCACTGCCTGCGAGATGTGTTCTTCGAGATCGAGACGCACACGTTCCCGAACACCGATGCATTCGAGGATCTGCTCCTGTTCAATCTCGAGAACTACTTCAGACTGATGGATCGCAACGGCGTGCCGAGACTGCACCTCTGTTTCTTCCCGGGCGGGAGAAGCTGGGCATACGCTTGAGGGAGTTGCCCGACGATGTGCGTAACCGGCGCATCAACGCGACCGTGGTCCCGGCAGAGGCCCTGGCGCCGCAACCTGTCGCACTCACCGCGGAGTTCCCGGCCAGCGACCACACCTCGATCTTCCACACCGGCGCCGGGGACGCGCCGCAGGTGGTGGTCGCCTTCAACCGGCCCGTGGCGGACTTCGACGAGACCTCCCCGTCGCTGAGCGTCACAGGCGCGACGGCCGCAAGCGTCAGCCCGCACCGAGTGGCTGGTGAGGCGGCCAACGCCTATGTTGTTACTCTTACGCCCGCCGGCGCCGGCGACATCACCTTCGGCCTGGTGGCCGATGAGACCTGCGCCGATGGCGGCAACTGGGTGAGGCAGCGGCCCCCGACACACCAGCGAGGTTCCCATGAGAAGACACTCCTCGACCCCGAGTCTGAAGCGTTGCCTGGTGCTGGCCGGGGCCTTGCTGCCGGGCGGGGGTCTGGTGTCGGAGGTCCTGGCAGCGCCGACGATCACTGAGATCAGTCGGCGCGAGACCGGACGGGAAGTTGCAGCTAAACGGGGATGCCGGCGGCAGCACTCCCACAAGTAAGGCCATGACAAACAGCAAGAAGACGCCCACGTGGCTGTCAGTCCTGATTCTGACAGGTCTGGGTATCTCGGTCAGTCCCCATGAGGTCCTGACCCGGACGTCCGAGGTTGAGAGGGCTCTGAATCCGGTCCTGTCCAGCTATGAAGTGATCCGGATGGAACCCGGTGAAACCGAGCGGAAGATTCGTACGACCGGAGAACTGAGATTCCGGTTCGATGGGACCGATTTTCATTTCAATCTCAATCCGCACAATATGCGGGCTCCCGGCTACAAAGCGGTGGAGACGGGTCCCGGAGGCGTAAGGCGCACGCTTCCCCCTCAGCTGGTGCATACCTTCAAGGGAAAGCTGGCGGGGCGGGAAGACACCGAAGGCCGATTCAACCTCACCGGCCGCGGGGTCGAGGGAGTCGTCTATGCTCCCCAGGGGTGGATATACCTCGAACCCTTGCGCAACCGCCTTGCCGGCAGCCCGGCCGGTGAAATGGTGGTCTACCGGCAGGCGGACATCAGGCCGGGCGAAGGCTTTCAGTGCGGCGTGTCGCTGCCGAACCGCCTGCAGCGCGGGGTGGCCCGGGTCGAGGCTCGAACGCAAGCAATCACCCTCACTACCAACTACGTGTTTGATGTCGCGACCGAAGCCGATTACGAATACGTGCAGGCATTGGGAGGTTCCGAAGAGGCCAACCGTGAGATTGAGGGCATCCTGAACCAAGTGGAGGGAGTTTATCAAAGCGAGCTGTTGCTGCAACTGCAGATCAGTTTCCAGCACGCCTGGGATATGGAGGACGATCCCTACACGGCAACAAACGCTTACGACCTGTTGGATGAGTTTATTGAATATTGGAACGACAACTTTGCGGCTGAACAAGACTACGACGTTGCCCATATTTGGACGGACAGGGAACGAACGGACGGCGGCCGAATTGGTGGATTAGCTGAACTTGCGGCCGTCTGCAACGCACGTTCCAGAAGTTACGCGCTGTCTTCTCGAAACGTTGTTATACCGGATAAGTACACCACTCCCGCCCATGAAATCGGGCACAACTTCTCGGCCAGGCATCCCAATGAGGAAAATCCTCCCGTCGCAGGCTGCACCAACACGATCATGTCGGTATTCACTTTTTTCCTGCAGGACCTGGACCAGTCTTTAACTTTCTGTGATTTCACTCGGGAGGAGATTCAAACCCACGTTGCAAACAACCAGAGTTGCCTGACGACTCAACCCATCACCCTGCAAGCGCCGACCGGCCTGTCGGCAACAGCGGCGTCCACGTCTCAAATTGATCTGAGTTGGGATGACAACAGCGCCAATGAAACGGGGTTCGTGGTGCGGTACCGCCTGGACGGATCGGCAGACTGGGTTGAACTCGGCGCCACGGCAGCCGACGCCACCACATTCTCGCAGGGAGGGTTGTTGGCAGGTGCGACCTACCGCTACCGTGTACGGGCCTTCAATGAGACGGAATCGTCCGCTTTTTCCAGCGAAGCCGTGGGGACGACCCAGGCTGGGGAGGGAACCGGGGCCGAATGGATCATCGAAACGATCGCCGGTGGCGGAATAGGGGACAACGTTCCGGCGACCGAGGCGAGGCTGTCCGGTCCCCAGGGGGTGGCTGTCGACGCCTCGGGCAATCTCTACATTGCCGATACCGACAACCATCGGATCCGCAAGGTGGATACCTCGGGAACCATCACCACCATCGCCGGGACCGGGGAGGAAGGATACAGTGGAGACAGCAGCTCAGCGGTCGATGCGCAACTGGACGTTCCCACTGGTGTAGCGGTGGGCGGGTCCGGAAATCTCTATATTGCCGATGCCGGGAACCATCGGATCCGCAAGGTGGATACCTCGGGAACCATCACCACCGTCGCAGGGACCGGGGAGGAAGGATACAGTGGAGACGGCGGCTTGGCGGTCGATGCGCAACTGGACGTTCCCACTGGTGTAGCAGTGGACGGGTCTGGAAATCTCTACATCGCCGACTACGATAACAACCGCATCCGCCGGGTGGATACCTCAGGGACCGTCACCACCGTCGCAGGGACTGGCACGAGGGGTTACGGAGGGGACGGGGGAATGGCGGTCGATGCATGGTTGAAGGATCCCAGAAGCGTTGTGGTGGACGGGTCCGGAAATCTCTACATCGCGGATCTTTCCAACGTCCGCGTGCGTAAGGTGGATACGTCAGGGGTGATCACCACCATCGCAGGGACCGGGGAGAGGGGGTATAGCGGAGACGGCGGTCCGGCGGTCTCGGCGCAGATTGGTCCTCCTTGGGGCGTGACGCTAGACACGGCCGGCAACCTATACATTTCTGGTGACCACCGAATCCGGCAAGTGGATGTTTCCGGGACCATCACCACGAAAGCGGGGACCGGGAGGCAGGGTTTATTCCTCGGAGATGGCGGCCCGGCTGTACAGGCGTGGTTGGCCAATCCCAATGGTATGGCGGTGGATGGCACGGGAAACCTCTACATTGCCGATGAGTCCAACGACCGCATCCGCCGGGTGGATACCTCAGGGACCATCACCACCGTGGTGGGGATCGGTGCGACAGGTTACGGCGGGGACGGCAAAATGGCGGTCGAGGCTTACCTAAACTATCCGATTGGTGTGACGGTGGACGGATCAGGCAACGTCTACATCGCCGATAGAAATAACCACCGGGTCCGCAAGGTAGATACCTCGGGCACCATCACCACGATTGCAGGGAACGGGGAGGAGGGCTACAGCGGGGACGGCGGCCCGGCGGTCGATGCGCAACTGGACTTTCCCTCTAGTGTAGCAGTGGACGGGGACGGAAATCTCTACATCGCCGATTGGGGCAACAGACGGGTCCGCCGTGTGGATGCCGGGGGTACTATCACCACCGTTGCAGGCCCCGGCCAGTATCCCTCCAGGGGGGACGGGGGTTTGGCGACCAACGCTTGGTTTGGCTTCCCTTCGGCCGTGGCGCTAGACGGAACCGGCAACCTCTACATCGCGGCTCCACATGACAAACGCATCCGCCGAGTGGACAGTGCCGGGACCATCACTTCTGTTGCAGGAACCCGAGAGAGGGGCTACAGCGGGGACGGCGGCCCGGCGGTCGATGCGCAGCTCGACTTTCTCGGGGGCGTGACGGTAGACGGAGACGGCAACCTCTACATCGCGGATGGCGATAACCACCGGATCCGGAAGGTGGATACCTCGGGAACCATTACCACCGTCGCAGGCAACGGAAAGAGGGGCAATAGCGGGGACGGCGCGGCAGTAGTGGCACGCCTATACCGGCCCGAAGGCGTGGCAGTGGATGGCGCCGGCAACCTCTACATCGCCGATGCTAGGAACTACCGTATCCGCGGTGTGGATAGCTCGGGGAACATCACTACTATAGCCGGGATCGGGAGTGCTCGTTCCAGCCCAAGTATCGGAGATGGAGGTCCGGCGCTTGAGGCATTTTTCTCCCCCGCAGGCGTGTCGGTCGACAGGGCCGGCAACCTCTACATCGCCGACAATAGCAACCATCGCATTCGATTTATGTCAACGGATACGACGATGCCAACGGTGGAGTCGATTGCCATCGCCTCGGATCCTCTGAAGCAGACGACCTACTCGGCCAATGAGGTCATCCGGGTGATGGTGACTTTCAGCGAGCCGATGGTGGTGGCGGGGGCGCCCCAGCTGACGGTCGAGGTGGGAGGTGTGGATCGAGCGGCAGTCTATGAAAGTGGCATGGGGGCCGCGTTGTTTTTCGCCTACCCGGTGAACGAAGGGGACATCGACACCGACGGGGTGAGCATAGGAACAAACCCCCTGATGCTCGACGGCGGGAGGATCAGGGACTTTGCGTACAACGATGCGGTCCTTGATCATGGCGGACTGGCAGCCGATCCGGCACACCAAGTGGACGGGATCAAGCCGGAACTGTTCGAAACCGATGGGGCGGTGGTGGATGGGGCTCTACTGACATTGAGCTACACCGAGGAACTGGACTCATCATCTGTGCCCCCCACGAGCGCATTCACGGTGTCGGGAGGGAATCGGGGGCGAAGGGTCTCCGAGGTGGCGGTCGCCGGTCAAGCGGTAGTCCTGACTCTCGACGCTGAAGCCGAGCCCGGCGAGGCCGGCATCCATGTGAGCTACCGGGTTCCGACGGGGACAGGGGAGAACGCGGTACAGGACGCGTTGGGCAACGAGGCTCTCGAACTGAGCAACCAGGCGGTGATGAACACCACGAAACCGAAGGTTCTCACGGTCGAGATCAGCTCGGATCCGGGGCCGGACCGGACCTACGCAGCAGGAGAAGACATCCGGGTGACCCTCACCCTCAACGGGACGGTGGAGGTGACCGGGACGCCGAGCTTGAGTCTCGAGGTGGGAGGAGGGCAGCGAACGGCGACCTATGAAGGCGGCTCGGGAACGGCGGCTCTGGTGTTCGGCCACACAGTCGCTGGGGGCGAGAGCGGCACGGACGGAGTGGGCGTTGAGGCCGACAGCCTGTCGCTGAACGGAGGGATGATCCGGGACGTTGCGGGCAATGACGCGGTACTGGACCATGACGGGCTTTCCGCAGACTCGAACCACAGGGTGGACGGGGTCAAGCCGGCACTGGCTGCAACCGGCGGGGCGGTAGTCGATGCGACGATGCTGACGCTGACGTACGACGAGCCGCTGGACCGGAGCTCAACGCCCGATGCGGGAGACTTCACGGTGTCGGGAGGCGATCAGACCCGGACGGTCACCCGGGTTTCAGTGAGCGGAAGCGCAATGGCGCTGACCCTGAGTGTGGGAGCCGAGCACGAGGAGGCGGGGATCCAGGTGAGCTATACGCCGGGGATGAACCCGTTGCGTGATGTGGCTGGCAACCAGGCGGAGGGGCTGAGCCGGGAATCGGTGACCAACGAAACGCCGGACACGACCCCGCCGGAGGTGAGTCGTGTCTCCATTAGTTCGAGTCCGGGATCCGACCAGACCTATGCGATGGAGGACGAGATCGAGGTGACGGTGACTTTCGACGAGACGGTGAAAGTGACGGGGATGCCGCAACTTACGTTGAGAGTGGGGAACAGGAACCGAACGGCCGGTTATGAAAGCGGTACGGATACGGAGGCGCTGGTGTTTGCCTACGAGGTAGCCGATGGGGACGAAGACTCCGACGGGGTCAGTGTGCAGGCGAACCAACTGAGGCTCAATGGAGGAACGATCAAGGACGGGGCGGAGAATGCGGCGGCGCTGGCTCACGAGGCGGTAGCGGCCGACATGGGGCACCAGGTGGACGGAGTACGTCCGGCGTATGTGAGCGCGGCGGTGGACGGAGCCTCTACGACACTGACTTACGGGGAGGCGCTGGATGGGGGGTCGAGGCCCGCGTCGGGGGACTTCGCGGTGACGGTGGATGGGTCTGCGAGAACGGTTTCAGGAGTGTCGATCAGCGGGAGCGTTGTGACGCTGACTCTCAACCCTGAGGTGGAGCACGGAGACACGGGAATCCGGGTGAACTACACGCCGGGCGCCAACCCGATCCGGGATGATGTGGGCAATGAAGCCGTGGCCCTCAGCAACCGGTCGGTGACCAACACCACCAATGCGCCAAACACGGCGCCGGAGATCACGACTGGGGGAACGCTGAGTGTGGGAGAGAATCAGGCGTTGGTGAGGCGGCTGGTTGCCAGAGATACCGACGCAGGGGACGAGGTGACGGGTTGGGATATCGTGGGCGGGGCCGATCAGGGACAGTTTTCCATAACTTCCGATACGGGGGATCTGAGCTTTCAGGATGCTCCGGACTTCGAGGATCCCGACGATGTTGCCAGCACCGATCCGGTGAGCGGAGCGGAGGACAACCAATTCGTGGTGACGGTGGAAGTGAGGAGCGGAGCGGGAGCCAGGGAGCTGTCCGCGGAGAAGACGTTTGCGATCACGGTGACCGACCGGCAGGAACCGCCGGAGGTGCCGGAGGCTCCGGTCATTTCAGGAGAGACGACCGACAGTCTGACAGTGAGTTGGAGCGAGCCGGACAACACGGGACCGGACATCACCGACTACGACGTGCAGTACCGGGAGAAGGACAGAGGGGGCTTCTGTGACGGGGGCCACGAGGGGCCGGGTCTCAGCTTGACGCTTTCCGACCTGGAACCGGGCACTGACTACGAGGTGCAGGTAAAAGCCAGAAACGATGAAGGGGCGAGTGACTGGTCGGCCTCGGGCGAGGGAATGACCGTCACGCCGCTGACGGTCATGATGGCGAGCGGGACCGAGTCTCCGGTGTCGGGGGCGTTCACGGTGCGGTTCAGTTTCTCCGAACCGGTGTCGGGGTTCAGCGGGAGCGACATCGATTCCGAGCGCGATCCTGAATGCACGGACGATCTGAACAACACGGTCTTCTGCGAGCCGGGGATCGGGAGCCTGCAGACGGCCGACGACCGGGTTTACACCACGACGGTGACCCCCGAGACCGGTAGTGTGGCCCACAGCTATACGTTGACGCTGACGGTTCCGGGAGGCGCCGTCAGCTCGTTGGTAGGCAGCAAGCCGAACGAGAAGCCGGAGGAGCAGCTGGTGGTCCGGGTGTCGCCGCCGGGGGTCCCCGAGCCGATCTCGACTTTGAGTCTGAGAGCCAATGGGGCGAGCGGATCGATGAGGATGAGCTGGAACCGGCCGTCTGACAACGGAGGCTCTCCCATCATCCGCTACGAGTACCGGTACGCGGCCACCGGGGAGGCGTGGAGCGAGTGGGAGAACGTGGGCGCGGGGTCGGGAGGGGTGACGGTGGGAGGCCTGATCAACGGCCGGGAATATGTCATCGAGGCGCGGGCGGTCAATGCCCTGGGCAAGGGGGGAGTTGAGACGGCGATGGCCACTCCGGTGGCTGGTGGCGGCAATGGTAGCGGTGGAGGAGGCGGAGGCGGAGGAGGAGGTGGTGGTGGCCTGCTGTTTGCGCCGGAGGCGCCGGCAGTCCTGACGGCGACGCCCGGGGACGGGACGGTGCTGTTGGCGTGGAGCCCGCCGGAAAGCGACGGGGGTTCTCCCATCCTGCGCTACGAGTACCGACTGAAAGAAGGCCTGGGCGAGTTCAGCGAGTGGACACCCATCCCGGACAGCGCTCCCGGGGAGGTCAACGCCTCCGGCTACACCCTCATGGGGCTTCTCAACGGGACGGTCTATGCCTTGGAGCTGCGTGGGGTCAACCAGATCGGCAACGGGCGGGAGACGGAGGCGGTGGAGGCGGTGATGCCTCTGGACCCGGCCTATCGGTCGAACTTCCGGGCGGAGGACCTGGAGGGTGGAGAGGCCGGATTGGAGTGGACGCCGTTTGGAGGAAGCCGGCGGAGTCTGAAGGTGAGGTTTGGAGGGGGGCTGCGGTTTGAGGAGAGGGAGCTGGATGCAGCAGGGGAAGTGACGGCGACCCGCATGGGGAGCTACCGGTACCGCTACACCAGCCGGACGACGGGAGAGCTGAGCCTGGACTACGACGGGGGGGAGTCGTGCGAACTGCGGATGAGCTTCGGCGGAGTGGGAGAAGGCAGCTACAGCTACCGCTGCGGGGGCGGGTTGCAGGGACAGGGGAGCTTCCGGCTGAGCGAGCTGAACCGGCTGCCGGAGATCACCAGCCCGGGGCAGTTCGAGGTGGTGGAGAACCAGACGAAGGTAGTGCGGCTGGAGGCGGGGGACTCCGACGAGGAGGACGAGGTTGCCGGCTACGGGATCGCGGGAGGAGCGGACGGGGCGCTGTTTAGGGTAGTTGAGCAGACGGGAGAGCTGAGCTTCACGGAGGCGCCGGACTATGAGAGGCCTGCCGATGCGGTGAGCGCGGAGCCCGAAAGCCCTGCAGGAGACAACGAATACGTGGTGGTGGTGGAGGCGAGGAGCGGAGAGGGGGAGAGGGTGCGGAGGAGGAGCCGGACGATCCGGGTACGGGTGAGTGACGAGGAGGAGCCGCCGGGGGCGCCGCCGGCTCCGGAGGTGAGAGCAGAGGGCACCGACAGCCTGAAGGTGAGCTGGTCCGAGCCTGAGAACCGTGGGCCTGAGATTACCGGCTATGAGGTGCGCTACCGGGAGGAGGGAGAGGAAGGCTACCGGGATGGAGGGCACGAGGGGACGGGACTCATGTTGACGCTGACGGGCCTCGAGGAGGGGAGGCTCTACCGGGTGGAGGTGAGGGCCGTGAACGAAGAGGGGAGGGGTGAGTGGTCGCAGCCGGGGGAAGGCAGGACGGGGATGGAGGAGCCCGACGCAGAGGATCCGGCGGACTTCAGCGAGGAGGACCTGGAGGGGAGGCGGGCGACCTTGAGGATCACGGGCGAAGAGGGGACCGCCAGACGCATTGAACTGCGGTTTGCAGAAGGCAACCGATTCGAGCAGATCGAGAGGGTGGAAGCGCAGGCGGCGATTCGGTCGGAGAGTGCGGACTCCCGATCGGAGAGCACCCCCTCCCGAACGGGCGCCTACACCTATGAGAGGACAGGTCCGCGCAAGGGAAGGCTGGGGCTGAACTACGATGACGGGAGTTCCTGTGAAGTTTCACTGGCCTTCACCGAGCTGGGCGAGGGCAGGTTCGTCTATGACTGCGGGGAGGGGGAGGTGTCCGAAGGGAGCTTCCGGCTGACGACGGGGTCGCCGTTCGTTCCGGTGATCCTGTCCTCGGCGGGGCGGAACAACTCCTTTTTCACCTCGGAGCTGACGCTGACCAACCGTGGGATGGAAGAGGCCACGCTCCACTACATCTACACGGCCGAACGAGGCGGAGGGAGCGGGAGGGCTTCGGACATACTCCCTGCAGGCAGCCAGAAGATCGAGACCGACGCCCTGGACTATCTGAGGGGTCTGGGGGTACCGATCCCCGCAACCGGGAACCGGATCGGGACATTGAGGGTGGAGGTCAAGCTGGGCTCCGAGGTGGAGGCGGTGGTGCGGACCACCACGCTGGTGCCTGAGGGGAGGGCGGGGCTGGCCTACCTGGGAGTAGCCGAGGAGGAAGGGTTTACGGAGCCGGTCTACCTGTGCGGCCTCAGACAGAACAGCCAGGATCGCTCCAACGTGGCCTTCCAGAACATGGGGACTTCAGAAGAGGGTGCCATCACGTTGAGGACCACGGTCTACTCGGGAGAAGCGGCGGATACGACGGCCCGGGAGCTGGACGATGTAACGCTGGAGCCGGGAGGGTTTCACCAGTACTCGGGGCTGCTGGGCAGTGTGGAGAACGGCTACGTGAAGGTGGAGCGTGTGGAGGGAGAGGCGCCCTTCTACGCCTACGGGGTGATCAACGACCAGGCCAACTCGGACGGGTCGTTCGTCTTTCCGGTGACGGCCGATTCGCTGGAGGGGAAGGTGGCGCAGACCTTGCCGGTGATCGTGGAGACGAGAGACTTCACCAGCGAGCTGACGGTGACGAATTTCTCCCAGGAGCCGAGGACGCTGAATTTCCAGTTTGTAGCCGAGGGGATCGATACGGACGACCAGACGGCTGCGTTCCGCATGACCCTTGAAGCCGGCCGGCAGGAGATCGTCGCCGAGGTGGTGGAAGCGTTGCGTGGTGAGGAGGTGGCGGGACTGGGGACGGGCAGGCGGACCTTGGCGGGGCCGGTGTTCGTCACGGCCGAAGAAGGAGACCTGAGCGGGATCGTGGTAGGGGCCAGGACGGGGTCGAAGGGAGGCGGGGGACAATACAGCGTTTTCTACAACGCGGTGCCGGAAGGCGAGGGCTTCACCCGGGAGGCCTGGGTGGACGGGCTGCAGCAGAACGAGGAGAACCGCAGCAACCTGGCGCTGGTCAACACGGGAGAAGTAGACGAAAGTGAGAGCGTCTTCCATCTGGAGATTTACGACGGGGAGACGGGGATGCTGGAGGAGACGGTGGTGACGAAAGCCATCCCGGCGCGGGGCTGGCATCAGATCAACGGGATTTTGGGGAGAGCCTCAGCCGAGACCCGTCAGGGGTATATCCGGATCGAGAAGGTGTCGGGGGAGAACCCGTTCCTGGCCTATGGTGTGGTCAATGACGGCGGGGCCCCGGGCGAGCGCAGCGGCGACGGAGCCTACCTGCCGGCGAGGGAGTAGGCCTCGGGGTCGTGGTCGATCTTGTGGTAACGGGTGGGGCCTTGGGTGGGGGCGTGTTCGAGTCGGTTGAGGGTGCTCTTGCCTGCCAGGGGAGGCGAGTCGCCACGTCGGCCTTTCTCTGAGACCAAGGCTATGAGGGGATCGTGATAGAGCTGGTCGTGGTCGTTGAGGTCTTCGTAGCCCAGGGCGATGCCACGGATGCGCTGGGCGATGAGGGTGCGCAAGTTGAATTGGATCCGCTTGGGGTCGCGGTGATCGGTGAAACAGGCCGCTACCTGGTCAGAAACAGACAGGTGCCGATCGACCCGGCGCAACAGCAGGGCGCTGGCATCGGAAGTGATGGGACCGCCGTCGAAATCAGCCACCACACGGCGGCGACCGTGGGGTTCAAACTCCAGGGGTTTGGTGATACACTGTGTCGGCATCGGTTCTCCTTTAAGAATCTGGTTAACTCCTTCGACAAGAGTATTTTACCAGATTCCGAGAACCGATGCCTCCTACCTCTGGTGAAAAATGCGGGTTAGCCGTTTCACTTCACAGTTCACGGTTAACCCGCCCCCCGGGGTCGCTCCCTCTACAGTGATCCCTGGCGGGAAGGCCAGTGTCACACCACACTGACTCGGAGGACACAGCGTCTCCTCCAGGCGTCCGACTGGTGGCGTTGACTAGACGGAAAGCCGGCGGCGGGTCCGGACATTTGTCTGATTTGGGATATGAGGAGCACGAAAAAGCCTTCATATTTTCCCTGTGCTGCGAGTGTAAAGGGGTTCGGGCACCATGGGGCCTCAGAAATCAAGAAACGGCAGTGCGACCGGCATAGCGCTTCATGCCGGGGGGAAGAGGATAGATCAGGACCTGATCGCCTTGGTAGCTATGGGTTCCGCCCTGATCGGGGTCATCCTGACCAGCAACCGGGGCCGCGCGAAGACATGACTTAGTACACGTGAACATAAATAATAATACGTATTATAGAGGGTCTTTCGAGGGGTAATTGAGGTATATTGGACAGCCGGGAGGAGTTCAGAATGCCCCGAAAAAGCCCCTATTCAATCCGATTGACCCAGTCCGAGGCCAGAGAGCTTCAAAAGAGAGCCAACAAGTATACGTTGCCGTATTTTCAGGTTCGACGAGCTCAGATGATCTTGCTCGCTGCCCAAGGACTCTCCAATCACCAGATCGCTCAGCACCTGCGTGTCGGCCGGGATGTCGTCAGTAAATGGCGTAAGCGCTTCTTTCAACAGCGCTTGGCCGCTCTGGAGGACCTCAATCGCTCGGGTCGCCCCCGAGCTTTTCCCCCCAGAGATCGTCATTCAGGTTAAGGCCCTGGCCTGCGAGTTGCCTGCCTGGCAGGGCGTTCCCCTCTCGCGCTGGAACCACCACGATCTAGCCCGACAGGTCTGTCAATCGGGCCTGGTGGCTTCCATCAGCGGAACCACCATCTGGCGCTGGCTCCATGAGGACGCCATCCGTCCCTGGCAGCATCGTTGCTGGTTGTTTCCCCGCGATCCGGACTTTTTCGCCAAGGCCAGCCGTCTGCTCCATCTCTACCAAGGCGTTTGGGAAGGCCAGCCCCTGCGCTCGGATGAGTTCGTCCTGTGCGCCGATGAGAAAACCTCCATCCAGGCCCGCCAGCGTCGCCACCCCTCTCTGCCTCCCCGGGCCCACTCGCCTCTCAAGATCGAGCATGAGTACCGTCGCCTCGGTTCCTGGGCCTATCTGGCCGCCCGGGATGTCCACCAAGCCAAGATCTACGGCCGTTGCCAATCCCGCAGCACCATTGTCACCTTCGACCGCTTGGTCCAACACGTCATGAACCAAACTCCTTACCGTAACGCCCATCGGGTCTTTTGGATTGTCGACAACGGCACCTGACACCGCGGTCCGGCTTCGATTCAACGCTTACAGGGGCGTTATCCTAACTTACGCCTGATTCACGGTCCCATCCACGCCAGTTGGCTCAATCAAGTCGAAATCTATTTCTCCATCGTCCAGTGCAAGGTTCTTACTCCCAATGACTTTCCCTCCCTGTCGGCTCTCTCCCGGCGCCTGCGACAGTTCGAACAGCATTACCAACGCTTGGCTCAGCCCTTCCGATGGAAGTTCACCAGAGATCACCTTCGTGACCTCCTTGCGCGTCTCGATCTGGCCGCCTAAAATACGTTGCCATACTTATGAATCGGTGTACTAAGTGGGACTGTCTGAAAATATGAGTCACGGGCAGTCCCCTCCCGATACCTTTCCCCACTCAGGTTGTACTCCCCATTTGCCTCGATCTTCTCCTTCTCGGCCAGCAGCCCTAACGCAGGATGGAAGTCGTCCAGTGATCCCACCGCCCGCAAGAGGCGCATGTACTCAGCGACTTCAGCGCGGGCCTGGGGCAAGTCATTTTTTTCTTTTGGAAGCCGCTGGGCACCGAGGCTGAAGCTGTCGTTATCGATCTTGAAAAAGGCGATTCTGTTGGCCCTTTTCGCCAGTGACTTATCGAGGATCAGGATGGAAGTCTTGACGCCGGAGTAGGGCTGAAACACCCCAGTTGGAAGGGAAACGACAGCGACCAGGCACTCCTCTACCAGCATCTTGCGCAACTGCTTGCAGGAATTGGGATGGGTCAGGAGAATGGTCACCCTCTTGGCCGGTTTTTCGACGTCCAGAACAACCAAGGTCAAGAGCTCCGCCTGGGTGACACTGTAAAGGTGCAATGGGGTGGTACGGCCCGTGTCCTCCAAAACATCGTAAATCGCATCACTGCGGGCGCACGCATCCGCTTCCACAGTGATTCGATCTCCCCTTCTGACTCGTGAGGACAACCGCAATTTTCTGACTGCCACGTCCTCTATCCCGCTGTCAGCGTCGTAAAGGAACTCAAAGTCCCTCCGGCGCAATGGATCGAGGTCGTAAACCCTATTGTCCCCAGGATCAGGCGGCAGACAATCCAGTTTCACAATCGGCGTCGCGAACATGCCCTGCAGGGGTTCGACGGCCCGATATGGACCGCGAAAGTTCAAGTCGAGCGAGCCTTCCAGTTGAGAATAGACATAGACAACCTCAAAAGCGGGATTGTGCGGCCGACGGCCAAAACCACCATCCACCCATTCGGTCTGCTGCTGAGAATAGTCTTCGGGATAAGCGAAGAAGTAGTCCAGATCGCGACGCCGGAATGTTTCCACGATGCAGTGGTTGCCCCGCGCCTCTTTGCGATGAAACCAGGAACGAATGAGATCCGCCAGTTGATCAAGACTGGCTGGGTCCGCCGCAGCCACGCGATGTCCCAAATGCTTGCGCTTGCGCCAGTAGGGGAGCGAGTCGGAGTGATAGAACTGCGCGGCCCTCCTCCAGCATTCCGGGTGATCCAGCCAGGTGATCATTGCCCGGTGATAGTGCCCCGGCTGCGACGAGAACATCTCGACGAATGATTCCAATTGATCGGGATCTTCCCGCCAATGCCAGTTCGCCTCGTCAAGAATTGCGCGGATTCCCTTCTCGCAACTCATCTCGAAGATCTCCCGAAAATCAACCTCCAGCGCGTTGCGATGCTTCTCGGGAAGTTCCAGCCAGGCCTTGAGCAACTCGTCCGGCCGGGTCTCTCTCATGGCTGTAAAGTCCAGCTCCCCGAACAGGCCTCGGTCCTTGAAGCAGCGTGCCAGCAGAACATTTGGAATCTGTCGAAAAAAGCTCCGGGACGAGTAATGACGGGCCATCGGTCCTCCACCGAACCGGCTCGTTCCGAATCGTGAGGGTGTCCGGCTGTCGTGGTGCAAATATCCGTCAGCGGAATCTGTCCCGTGACATTTCCGATGTTGATCGTGGATATGAAGATGAAATTCGTGTTTTGACAGGAATAATCGCGATTGTTCCTGTCTTTGACGGGTAGAGCGTCCTTCGTCCTATTATTCCCGTGCCGGCACATAGGCCCCATCTCCGCTGCGTTCTCCCGGAGCCCCGCCGTCATTGACCACACCATAGGCCAGGAACGGGTTCTCCCCCGACACCTTCTCGATCCGGATATACCCCTGACGGGTCTCGGCTGAGGCTCGCCCCAAAATCCCGTTGATCTGATGCCAGCCCCGCGCCGGGATGGCTTTCGTCACCACCGTATCCGCCAGCATCCCCGTCTCCCCGTTGTAAATCTCCAGATGGAAAACACTCGGGCTCCCGTCCACCTCCCCCGTGTTGACCAGCGCCAGGTTGCTTCGGTTCTCCTCGTTCTGCTGCAATCCATTTACCCAAGCCTCCCGGGAGAAGGCCTCGCCGAAGGGCACCGCGACGTAGAAGACACTGTATTGCCCACCGCCTCCCTTCGAGCCCGTCCTGGCCCCAATCACAATCCCGCTCAGGTCTCCCTCTTCGGCCGTGACGAACAACGGCCCCAGGTAGAAGCCCCGACTCGTGCCCAGCCCAGCCATCCCCTCCAAGCGCAACTCCTCCACCAGCTCGGGAACGATCTGCTGTTCGCCCCCTTCCAGCACCATGCTGAACTCCACCCCCTTGTCGTCTCCCTTGATCTGCTCCGACACAAACTCCAGGTCCAGCCTCCTCGGCTCCTCCGAGAAGTTCGTCACCGTCAGCTCGCTGGTGAAGTCTCTCGTCTCCACGATCACCGGCAAGGCCTGCGCCACCTTCCCCTCCAGCGAACTGGCCGTCACCGGAAAGATGAACGACCCGTCCGAGTTCTCCTGGTCGTTGATCACCCCGTAGGCGTAGAAGGGCGCCTCTCCCTCTACCCGCTCCACCTTCACGTAGCCGTTCTCCACACTGCCCAGCAGCCCCGAGTACTGGTGAAACCCTCCCGGCTCCAGCGTTACATCGTCCAGCTCCCGGGGGCTGGTGTCGGATGCCTCGCCCGAGTAGACCGTGGTCTTGAGCGTGATCGCACCCTCTTCTGAGGTCCCCATGTTCTGGAAGGCCACGTTCGAGCGGTCCTGGCTGTTCTGTCTGAGGCCGCACAGATAGACCGGTTCGTCAAAGCCTTCTTCCTCCGCCACCCCAAGGTAGGCCAGCCCCGCCCTTCCCTCAGGCACCAGCGTCGTGGTCCGCACCACCGCCTCCACCTCGGACTTCACTGCGACCTCCACTCTCAATGTCCCGATCCGGTTCCCGGTTGCGGGAATCGGTACCCCCAGACCCCTCAGATAGTCCAGGGCGTCGATCTCGATCTTCTGCCGACCTGCGTCGAGCCGGTCGGTGGCCGTGCCGCTTCCCCCACCTGCATCCGCCGTGTAGATGTAGTGGAGGGTGGCCTCTTCCATCCCACGGTTGGTCAGCGTCAGCTCCGAGGTGAAAAAGGAGTTGTTCCGCCCCGCCGAGGACAGGATCACCGGAACGAACGGCGACCCCGTCGTCAGCCGGAAGCTCCCCTCGGCCACCTCCCCCTCCCCGCAGTCATAGACGAACCTGCCCTCTCCCAACTCGGTGAAGGTCAGCGAAACTTCACAGGAACTCCCGTCATCGTAGTCCAGCCCCAGCCTTCCCTTGCGCGGACCTGTCCTCTCATAGGTGTAGGCGCCCGTTCGGGAAGCGCCCTCGGTCCTGGTCGCAGTTTGCTCTCCGCCCGACTCCATCTGCTCGAACCGGTTGTCCTCTCCGAACCGCAGCTCAAGGCTGCCGGCGGGCTCCTCCCCACCCGTGAGCCGTAACCTCAACCGTCTGCCCTCCAGGTCCTCCCCGGTGAAGTCCGAGGGATCGTCCGAGTCGGGCTCCTCCCCTCCCGTCCTCCCTTCCCCCGGCTGCGACCACTCACCCCTCCCCTCTTCGTTCACGGCCCTCACCTCCACCCGGTAGAGCCTCTCCTCCTCCAGGCCCGTCAGCGTCAACATGAGTCCCGTCCCCTCATGCCCCCCGTCCCGGTAGCCTTCCTCTCCCTCCTCCCGGTAGCGCACCTCATAGCCGGTGATCTCAGGCCCACGGTTCTCAGGCTCGGACCAGCTCACCTTCAGGCTGTCCGTGCCCTCCGCTCTCACCTCCGGAGCCGCCACCGCCCCCGGCGGCTCCTCCTCGTCCGTCACCCGCACCCGTATGGCCCTCTGCCTCCTCCGTTCCCTCTCTCCCTCCCCGCTCCTCGCCTCCACCACCACCACGTATTCGTTGTCTCCCGCTCCGCTTGCCGGGTCGGTGCCAGCCGCATCGGCAGGCCTCTCATAGTCCGGCGCCTCCGTGAAGCTCAGCTCTCCCGTCTGCTCAACTACCCTAAACAGCGCCCCGTCCGCTCCCCCCGCAATCCCGTAGCCGGCAACCTCGTCCCCCTCGTCGGAGTCCACCGCCTCCAGCCGCACTACCTTCCTCTGGTTCTCCACCACCTCGAACTGCCCCGGGCTCGTGATCTCAGGCACCCGGTTCAGCTCGCTCAGCCGGAAGCTCCCCTGTCCCTGCAACCCGCCCCCGCAGCGGTAGCTGTAGCTGCCTTCTCCCACTCCGCCGAAGCTCATCCGCAGTTCGCACGTCTCCCCCCCGTCGTAGTCCAGGCTCAGCTCTCCCGTCGTCCGGCTGGTGTAGCGGTACCGGTAGCTCCCCATGCGGGTCGCCGTCACTTCCCCCGCTGCATCCAGCTCCCTCTCCTCAAACCGCAGACCCCCTCCAAACCTCACCTTCAGACTCCGCCGGCTTCCTCCAAACGGCGTCCACTCCAATCCGACCTCTCCACCCTCCAGGTCCTCCGCCCGGAAGTTCGACCGATAGGCCGGGTCCAGAGGCATCACCGCCTCCACCGCCTCCGTCTCCCGCCCGTTGCCGATCTGGTTGACCCCACGCAGCTCGAAGACATAGACCGTCCCGTTGAGAAGCCCCATGAGGGTGTAGCCGGAGGCGTTGACCTCCCCGGGGGCGCTGTCCGGGATGGGTGTCCACTCGCCGAACTCGCCCAGGCCTTCTTTGAGGCGGTACTCATAGCGCAGGATCTCGGCGCCCCCGTCGCTTTCCGGCGGACTCCACGCCAACCGCACCGCCCCGTCCCCGGGTGTCGCCGTCAGGACTGCCGGCGTCTCCGGCGCAAACAGCAGGCCACCTCCTCCTCCGCCTCCGCCTCCTCCGCCTCCTCCACCGCTACCATTGCCGCCACCAGCCACCGGAGTGGCCATCGCCGTCTCAACTCCCCCCTTGCCCAGGGCATTGACCGCCCGCGCCTCGATGACATATTCCCGGCCGTTGATCAGGCCTCCCACCGTCACCCCGCTCGACCCCGCTCCCACGTTCTCCCACTCGCTCCACGCCTCCCCGGTGGCCGCGTACCGGTACTCGTAGCGGATGATGGGAGAGCCTCCGTTATCCGAGGGCCGGGTCCAGCGCAACCTCACCGACCCGTTTGCCCCATTGGCTCCCAGACTCAATGTCGAAATCGGTTCGGGTGAACCCGGCGGTGACACCCGGACCCTCAAGATCCCTTCCTCGTTACCCTGCCCACTTGCCGCCGACGCCACTGTGTCAGCCAGCACATGAAGACTTAACTGGTAGCTGTGGGCCACCCGGTCGGTCCAGGGCGCCACCCTGGCCGTGAATACCCGATTGTCTCCCGTCTGCAACCCGATGATCTGCGGGTTGCAGTTGACCGTATTGTTCTGGTCGTCCACGCAGGCCGGATCCTGTCTGGAGTCGACATCGCTGGTGCTGAACCCCGTCACCTCCTCGGAAAAGCTCAACCGCATCCCGAATTCCCCCGACACCGGCGACTCTTCCATGGTCTCCATCTCAAGCGTCAGCAATGCAATCGTCATCCCCTCACCCAAGGGCGACCAACCACCGATCCCCTCATCGTTGGTCGCGCTTACCTGCACCTCGTAGTCCGTCCCCGGCTTGAGGCTGGAGAGCGTCGCTGTGAGACCCGGTCCCTCGTGCCCCGCGTCGCTGAAACGCCCCTGGCCTGCTTCCCGGTACTGTAGGTCATAGTCGGTGATGGGAGGGCCGGTGTTGTCCGGCTCGCTCCAGTTCACCGTCAGGCTGTCGGCCGTCTCCCCCGAAAACGTGGGTGCGTCCGGAACACCAGGAGGTTCCCGCTCGTCGGTCACCGTGATCGTGAACGTCTTCTCCACCGTCAGCTCCCTGGCTCCCGTCCCGCTGGTCGCTTCCACCGTCACCTCGTACTCGTTGTCTCCGGGAGCTTCGAAATCGGGCGGAGCCCGGAAGCTCAGCTCTCCCGTATCGGAAGCAAGCGAGAACTCGGACTGGTCGGCCCCGCCCGTAATCGCCCATCCCGTCACTTCGTCCCCCGGGTCGGTGTCCCTGGCCGCCAGACGCCTCGCCGCCGTCTGGTTCTCCGGAACGTCGAACGAACTTGGACTCGTGATCTCCGGATCCGTGTTCGGCGCTCCCGTCGTGTTGGTCACCGACCGGTTGCTCAACCCCGCCGCGTCATTGCCCACCTCATCCTGGATCGGGTTGGTCCCTCCTGTGTAGCTCACCCGAATTTCGGTATCCCCGTGCTCGACCGCCGGGTTGAGCGTCAGTGTCACCACGCTCCCGTTGATCGACACTCCTGAAACCGTTCTCGTAGACCCATCCACCGTCACCGCGAAGTCCCCCGACGCGGGCCTCGACCCCCCATCCAGCGCCTCCCGGTAAGTCAGCGTCAGCGAGGCCCCGTCCACCGCCGCGCTCACAAATGCCGGCCGGACTCCGTCCACCTGGTGCCCGAGGTCGGCTGCTACGGCCTCATGGGCCAGCTCGGCCGCATTCTCGGCTTCGTCCTTGATGGTTCCTCCATTGAGCCTCAGTTGGTTCGCCCGCACACTGACCCCGGCGGTGTCTTCGTCGCCATCGGCTACCTCATAGGCAAACACCAGCGCCTCCGTATCCGTACCTCTGTCGTAGCCGGCCGGCCGGTTCCGGCTCCCCACTCTCAGACTCAACTGCGGCGTCCCCGTCACCTTGACCGTCTCGTTGAAGGTCACCGTCACCTCGATCTCGTCCTCCATCGCATAGGTCTGGTCAGCTCCCGGGTTCGAACTGATGGCCAGACTGTTTACCTCCGGAGCTGTCGTGTCGGGCGTTTCGTTCGTCACCGCTTCGCGGCTGAGCGCCTCCGCTTCGTTGCCGGGCACGTCCCGGATCTTGTTCGTCCCTGGCGTGTAGCTCACCTGAATCCCCGCCTCCAGATGCTCGGCCCCCGTATCCAGCGTCAGCACGACCGTGCTGCCGCTCACCAAAACGCGGGAGACGGTCCGCATCTGGTCCCCTCCCGACACCGTGAAGTCTCCCGACGCAGGGGTCGAGCTCCCGTCGAGCGGTTCGTCGTAGGTCAGTGTCAGCGTCGTCCCGTCCACCACCGCGCCGCCGGCCGTTGCCAGCTCCGGCTTGACCCCGTCCACCTTGTGGTTCGAGTCTGCAGCCAATCCGTCATGGTCAAGCTCCGCTGGATTGTCCGAGGTGTCCTCGATCGTCCCGCCCGACAGGCTGTCGGCCTCGACCCCCACCCCGTCGGTGTCGCTCTCCCGGTCGGCCACCTCGTAGGCAAAGACCAGGGCTGCTGTGCCCGACCCGCCTTCGTAGGTCGCCGTTCGGCTCCCCCCTCCCAGTTCCAGACTCAACTGTGGCGTCCCCGTCACTTCCACTGTCTCGCTGAAAGTCACCGTCACCTGGATCTCGTCATCTGCCGCGTAGGTCCGGTCCGTCCCGGGGTTCGAGGTGATCTCGACCTTGCTTACCGTTGGAGCGGTGTCGTCCACATCCCGAAGCCTCACAGTGAGGGCCGCCTCCACCGGATTAGCGCCGTCGCTCACCTGCACCGTGACCTCGTAGCCGCCGTCCCTATTGTCGTCGTCCGGCTCCTCGAAATCCTTCGCCTCCGCGAAGGTGAGCTCGCCGTCAGCCGTCAAAATGAACTTGTCCCGATCCGCCCCGCCCGTGATCGCCCATGTCAGATCCTCCACCCGGTCATCCCCGTCCGTCGCCGTAAGCGTCACGACCGCCGTCTCATTCTCCGCCACGAAAATCAGGTCGTCCGTCGTGATCACCGGCGCCTCGTCGTCATCGGTGATCCGAATCGTTTTGGCAGTGCCCACCCTGCGGGATCCATGCTTAGCCGTAACCAGGACAGTCTCGGCGTCATCGTCAATCTTGTCGTCGATCGCCGTGACGTCGGTCGTGATCTCGCTGTGCTTCGCCTCCAGCGTGAGCGTCTCAGACCCCACCCTGTAGTCCGTATTCTTATCCGCCGTCCCTTCAAGAGTGAGGGTGATTGTCTGATTCTGCGCAAAGGTAACGCGGTTCGTGACCTCGACCTTTACCGTCGCCGTTCCCCCCGCTTCCTCGATCTCCTCCGGATCGACCGACAGGGACAACTCTGGCACCGCATCGTCATCCCGGATCGTCAGCATCACCGCAGACGGCCCGATCACTCCCTCGCTGTTGCCGGATGTGCCCGACACACGCACGGACTTATCGGGCGTGTCTACATTGTTGTTGTGGGCGGTGATCGTCACTGTCCCGGTGCTGACGGTCTCGCCTTCCGTAATCGTCAGTGTCTTGTTCGCGCTCAGCGTGAAGTCCGCCGCCACTGCAGGGGCCAACGCCGCTGCCGATACCGTTATGGTTGTCTCCTCGCTCGACGCACGGTTCAGTCTCGCCGTCACCGTGGCGCTGGCCCCGTTCTCACTAATTGCATTCGGCGTTAGCTCAAGCGTTACTGTCAGTGGCGCCATTCCCACGTCCACTGAAACTGGTGCGCTACGCGTCGCTACGCCTCCTGAGACTAAAGCCGCCACCTGATAGATATAAGTCTCACCGGCGGTCACGTCGCTGTCGGTGTAAGTAAGCCCCGTCAGGTTCTCCGCAATGTTTTCGAGCGTCGTGCCGTCGTCACGGTAGAGGGTGTAAGTGACTGACGGTGCCGGGTTCCAGTGGCTGGTGTCCACCGCAGTCCAGGTCAACGTCACTCCAGTCGCTCCGGCTGCCGCCTGCAGGGTCGGCCCTTCCCGCAACTGGTGGCCAAACTCCGGCCAGCTCGCCGAGCCTTGTCCATCGAAGTTCACCTTCAGCACCGGGTACTGGCCGCTCGTGCCGAAGTGCCAGTAGTCCTCGTTCGTGCCGTCCCCGTCCAGGTCCACGTTCCACTGCGAATAGATCCCGCTGTATCCGCTCGGCGTCTGCAGCGCTGCGTTATTCTGTCCCTGGCCTTCCGCTCCAGTGGCAAGCCCCGAGGTCGTGGTGTCCCAGTAGCTGGCGGTGACCGTGCCGCTGTTGCTGCCGGCGAGCCCTCCAACGTCGGACTTGCCTGACACAGGTCCGGTCGCGTAGCCGGCCGTCACCGTGCCGCTGTTGCTGCCAACCAGCCCCCCTACATTGACATCGCCCGCTGCTCGGCCCGTCGCATAGCTCGCTGTTACGGTCCCGTGATTCGCGCCGACCAGCCCGCCGACGTCGTCGCCGCCCGTGACCTCGACCGCGGCATAGCTGGCGACGACGGAGCCTCTGTTATCACCTACCAGGCCGCCGACCTCCGCGCCGGTCCCGGACACCGTGCCGGTCACGTAGCTGGCAATGACCGAACCGCTGTTGAGTCCCGCCAGCCCGCCGACGTAATTGGTGCCCGAAACCGCGACGCCGATCAGACCGACGTGTCGAATGACGCTCGACGGCCCGGTCACGCCGAACAGCCCTTTGGTGAAGAAACTATCGACAAACAGATTGGAGATGGTGTGCCCGTTGCCCTCGAACACCGCCTGAAAGGGATTGCTGTAGCCGCCGATCCCGCTCCATCCCAGCCCGCGATTCCAATGCGCATCGTCCTTATCGGCCACCCCGTTGCCGTTGGTGTCGAAGTCCAGATCGGCCTTGAGCTCGTAGCCCACGCAATCGGTGAGTCCGCCGCAGCCCTGCCGACTGTCGACACCCGGAAACGCACTTCTATAAAGGCGAAAGGAGTCTCTCCCCGGGTCACCGTCCCCGTCCAGGTCATTAAGAACGGCCTCAAGCTGCTGGAGGTTCGTGATCTCGATCAGACCGTCGTCGTCCGTGTCGTAGTCGATCGCGCTCGACGCCAGAACCGTCACCGTAAACGTATGCGTTCCGCTCCCGGTCGACCCGCCCGCGTCGGTGGCCGTCACCGTGATCGTCGCCGTGCCGGCCGCCACCGGCGTGAGCGTCACCCGCGTGCCCGACAGGCTCACCGTGGCGACGCTTGTCGCCGACGAGGCAACCGCGTAGGTCAGCGCGTCGGTCTCCGGATCCTCGAACGCCTCCCCCAACTCGACCCCCGCCGCGTCGCCCACGTGCAGCCACCGGTCCGGCAGCGTCCCTATCGCAACCGGCGGCGAGTTACCGGGTGTGCTCACTACGAGCACGCTACGGATTGCCTCGCCGCCGTCGATTAACGCCGCCACCCGATAGGTGTAGGTGGCGCCGGCCCGCGCAGCTGAATTGGTATACAGAAGTTCCCCGAGGTCCTCCGCCAAAGTCTCGACCGTGGCTCCATCGGTGCGGGTGACAGTGTAGGTCACATCCGGTGCCGGATCCCAGTGGCTAGTTTCGACGGCGATCCAGGTCAGGGCGACCTGCGCACTCCCTGGCGTCGTCTCCATCGACGTCGCCGTCAGAGTCGGGCCGGCCCGCAACTGGTAGCCGAACTCCTGCCACGTCGCCGACGCCTGCTTGTCGAAGTTCACCTTCAGCGCGGGATACTGACTGCTCGTGCCGAAGTCCCAGGAACTGTCATTCCAGTTCTCATAAAGGCCGGAACTGTCCATCGGCGCCTGCAGCGCCGATGTCGTCTGTCCTGCCCCCGCCGCGCTGCTCGAAAGACCCGAGGTGACCGTGTCCCAGTAGCTGGCGGTGACGGCGGCGGCGGAGCAGCCGTCGGTCGACCCGATCAGCCCGCCGACGTGGCTGCCGCCCGAGACGGTCCCTGTAGCGTAGCCGGCTGTGAGCGAGCCGCAATGGAGTCCAATCAACCCGCCGACTTCATCGCCTCCCGAGACAGGGCCGGTCGCATAGCTGGCGCGGACTGCCCCAGAGTTGACTCCGACCAAGCCGCCGATTAGGCCGTCCTCACCCGTCACCTCCGCTGTGGAATAGCTGGTCGTGATCGTCCCACTGTCCCATGAGTTTCCGGCGAGACCGCCAACCGAGGAGCCCCTCCCAGACACGCGGCCCGTCACGTAACTGGAATGGATTTCACCTCTGTTTTGGGAAACCAGCCCACCCACCGTTGTACCGCCCGACACATCGACATCGATCAGCCCCACCCGGCGGATGACGCCCCCGTTCCCTCCGAACAAACCTGCGCTGAAATAGCGACTGAACAGGTTCCTGATGGTGCGGCCGTTGCCCTCGAAAGTCGCATTTAAGGGATAACCGACGCGGCCGATCGGATCCCAGCCCAGCCCGCCGTTCCGGTACTCGTCACCCGCGTCCACACTCCCGTCGCCATTGGTGTCGAAGTCCAGGTCCGTTTCCAGCTCGTACCCCGTGCATCCACCACTGGATGGGCACCCCATTCCGGTCGCGGCGAGGGGAAACGCCATCGCATAGGTCGCCATCCCCGACTGGTCCGGGATACCGTCCCCGTTAGGGTCATGGCGAATTGCATCCAGTTGAGCCAGGGTGAAGATGTCGATCAACCCGTCATTGTCCGCATCGTAGTCAACACCGGTCCCTGTCCACACGGTGACCCGAAAGCGCTGGCTGACGCTCAGGTTCGTGCTGCTGGATTCGGTTGCCGTCACGGTGATCGTGGTCCGCCCCGTAGCGACCGGCGTAATCGTCACCTGGGAGTCCGACACGCTGACCGTCGCTACGTCCACGTCGGAGGATGACGCCGCATAGGTCAAGGTGTCGTCCAGATCCGAAAACGCCCCTGCCACCGCCACGACCTCCGCCGTGCCCACCTTAAGCAAACGATCCGGCAGCGTGCCCACCACGACCCGGGGCGGCTGGTTGGCCACGCCCGCGACGACCTCGACCAGCGCGCTGCGTGTCGCAGCGCCGCCATATACCAGAGCAGACACTTGGTAAGTGTAGGTGGAGCCAGCCGTCACAGCCGAGTCGGTGTATTGGAGCCCCGTGAGGTTCGTCGCAAGGATTTCCACCGTCGTGCCGTCGTCACGGATCAGCGTGTAGGCAACCGCCGGTACCGGATTCCAGGGGCTGGTATCCACGGCGGTCCACGTCAGGGTCACTCCCTGCCCCACACTCGTCGCAGCCGTCAGCGCCGGACCGGCCCGCAACTGGTAGCCGAACTCCTGCCACGTCGCCTCCCCATTGCCGTCCAGATCCGCCACCACGGCCGGGTACTGGGCGCTCGTGCCGAAGTCCCAGGGAGCGTCGGTCTCGGTGTCGCCGTCCAGATCCAGGTTCCAGGTCTGATAGATCCCGCTGTAATCCGTAGACGCCTGCAGCTCCACCGTGGTGCGGCCGCCTGTCCCAATCGCATGTCCAGAGGTGCGCGTGTCCCAGTAACTCGCCGACAGTTTTTCCGATGCGGTTCGAGTGTCCCGCCCGACCAGCCCGCCGACACTCTCATCCCCCCAGACGAGGCTCGTCGCGTAGCTCGCCGTGATCGTGCTCGTCACGGTAGCCCAGCCGACCAGTCCCCCGACTTCGTCTCCCCCCTCGATGTGCCCGGTCGCGTAGCTGGCCGTGACGGGGCCGTCGCTGCGCCCCACCAGTCCGCCGACGCTCTCGGTCCCCTTGACGTGCCCGGTCGCGTAGCTCGCCGTAACCTCGCTCGTATTAACGCTGAGCCCGACCAGCCCGCCCACGTCGTCACGTCCCGACACTTCGGCGGTGGAATAGCTGGCGGTGATGGCGGAATGGGACTCGTCGTTGTAGAAGAACACGCCGCTACGTCCGACCAGTCCGCCGACATAGTCATCCCCCGACACGCTGCCCGTCACAGAGCTGTGGCTAATCTCTCCGTCACTGCTGTACCCGACCAGCCCGCCGACATAGGAACCGCCCGTCACAGAGACATCGGCCAGCCCGATGGCGCGGACGACGCCGTCCTGGATCCTCCCGAACAGCCCCGCGGGAAAGAAGCTGCTGGAATCGATGAATTCGATAAAGAGATTGCTGACGGAATGCCCGTTGCCATCGAAAGTCGCTGTGAACGGATTGAATGCGCTGCCAACGGGCGTCCAGCCATCCCCGTCGTTCCAGTAGGCGTCGTTTGAGTCGACATCGCCGTCGCCGTCGGTGTCGAAGTCCAGATTCGTCGTCAATTCGTAGCCAATACAGCCGTCGGGGCACCCCATGCCCGCCGTTCCCTCGACGAACGCCGCATGGTACTGGCTCCAATTGGCCGGCTCGTCCGCCAAACCGTCGCCGTTCAGGTCGTAGCGCACGGCGTCAAGCTGCGCCAGAGTGGCGACATCGATGAGGCCGTCATCATCCGGGTCGTAGTCGCGAGTACCCACCTGGACCGCGACTCCGATGGTCAGCACGGCGCTCAGGCCCTCCGGATCGGTCGCGACCACCGTCACTTCCATGAGGCCGGGAGAGAGCGGCGTCAGCGTAAACGCCGTCCCTGTCAGGGCGCCGACCGACAGCCGCTCGGCGTCGCTCGACCATACCGTGTAGGTCAACATGTCGTTGTCAGGATCGGAAAAGACCCCGGCCAGACCAATCTCCACGACGCCGCCACCGGGCGTCAGCGTCCGGTTGGCCGGCGCGTTGGCCACGGTCGGCGCCCCATTACGATCTGAAACAGCGACGTCCAGCTCATCGACCGCGCCGGAGGCCATCACGATGCCGGCACCGGAATCGCGATCAACGCCTGTCGCCTCGATGTCGAGCGCCGCCCCGGTCATGGCCGTGCGCAGTTCGTCTTGCGTGACGTTGGCCGGACCGCCAGCTGCCTCCAGCACCAGGGCCGCAATCCCAGCCGCGTGCGGTGCGGCCGCCGAGGTGCCATGGAACGTCGCAAAGCCGGCGGCCGAGGTCGAGACCCCGTCGGCCGCGGTTAGGTCCGGCTTCTGCAACACCCGCCCGCCAGTGGACGAAAAATTCCCCGGCGTGATTGGCGTGCCGTCGGCCTCGAAGAATATCCGGCGCAGCCCGTCGGAGCTGAACGTCTCGACCGACTCCGTGCCGTTGAAGACGCCGCCCGTTCCGCCAGCATCCGCGACATCGACGGCGGCCACGCCGATGGCATCCTGCGAAGCGGAATGGCCGAAGGTGTGGCCGGCCGTCGTGATCGCCAACCCCTCTCGCGCGTAGGTGAGACGCAGAAAGCGGTCTGCAGCGCCCGCGTTCTTGACGATGACGATACGATCACCCACACGGTCAGGCGTGCACGGGCTTCCGATTCCCTCGATGGGATCCTGCGTTCCGTCCTGGGTATTGGTCGAACTGGCGACTACGATGCCATTCGCATCGACCAGGAAGAGGTCGTAATCGTTGACCGACCCACCGACCGGATCG
The DNA here is from genome assembly GCA_965207735.1 of Candidatus Versatilivorator sp. Classification (GTDB taxonomy): domain Bacteria; phylum Acidobacteriota; class Terriglobia; order Versatilivoradales; family Versatilivoraceae; genus Versatilivorator. Next base: position 2,156,834 of record OZ242296.1, read on the forward strand.
GCCCATTGCAGAATGATGGGGAGGGTGCTGTCCGTCATGATCTCATTACCGACCACGCCGCCACCGAAGTCGTGGTAGGTGGCTCCAGAGCCCACGGCGCGTAGGTCCAGCGCCGGTCCGGCGGCGAAATCCCCCTCCCAGACGCTGGCCGTGCCGTCGTTCTTGTTGCCGCCGTTGCCGGCCGCCGAGAAGTAGTGACAACCGTTGGCGACCGCCGTGCTGATCGCCTGGGCGATGACACCGTCCTGAAAAGCCGGCGCCAGAAAATAGATGAGATCGTCGACAATGACGTCGGCGCCAGCCGTGCAGAGGTCCTCGATGTTCTGCGCCATCTGCGCTTGCCCGCCCGTGCCGGTGGAGAAAAACAGCTCGGCGGCCGGCGCCAGATCGTGGACGATCTCGAGCATCGCCGACCCCTCCGTGCCTTTGCTCCTCCCACCGCAGGACAATGGAATAGAGCCCCCCTCCTGACCGGGCAGAACGGTGACTCGCGACGGTAGGTCGCCCGTCGCTTGCTGGTCACCGAGCATTTCAACACCGTCAGAGATCACGCCGATGCCGATGCCCATGCCGTTTACGCTGTGAGTCTGGCGTGCTACATTCGCTCGGTGGGCAACGTCACCCTCAGTGGTATTGACCTTGCTTGCCGCAACTGCTGTCCTTGCGGTGCCTGACCGCTCCAGCACTTGGCTCGTGATCGGTCGTTCGGCAGGCCGAATGGACTGGACATCTTCGAGCGTGGCAAGCGGCTCCAGAGCATCAAGCGGTAGCCGTGCGCGGATGGCCCGATACTTGGGGACGCTGTTGACGACCGTGCCGCCCAAGGTTCGGATGCTCGCCAGAACGGCGGGCGTTACGTCGGCCTGGATGTCCACCATCACCAGTCCTTGAGGAGCGCCCGCGTCCGTGGCGTCCGCGCGCGCTTCGGCCGAGGCCCGCTCAGGCGGCGTTATTCCGTCCTTCAGAAGCCGGGAGCTTACCTTCCGTTGCGCAGGTGTCCGCTGCGCTTTCTCGGCCAGCAGCGTCTCGATCTGACGCACGGCCCGCATCGGAAGTCCACCGCCGGCCCGGTCCTCACCTTCCCCGACCCGGTTGGTCACCGCCTGTTCCGTGAAACCGGAGGCGTGATTACCCGCTAGGTCTCGGATCGGCCGTGCTTCGGCTTCCGTATCGGCCGCGTAGCTCACCGTCACCGAATCGCCGGCTTCCACGGCTGAGGCCAGACCCAGCCTTACCGTGTTCCCTCCGACCACGGCCGAGGTGACATACCGAGTCTGACCCTCTACAGTCACCCTGAAATCATCCACCGCAGGAATTGCGGACCCGTCGAGTGCCTCGGCGAAGGTCAGCATCAGCGTGTCCTTGTTGATCGACGCTTCCCTGCCGGCATCCAGCGCGGGCCTGATCCCGTCCACCTTATGACTCTGATCGTCTCCCAGCCCTTCATGGTTCAGCACGGCGTCATTCCCCAATTCATCCCGAATTGACCCATCCTCGACCAACAGGCTGTTCGCATTGACGCTGATCCCGTCGGTGTCTTCATCCCCCTCCTCCACCCGGTAGACGAACACCAGCTTCGAGGAGTCCGGTCCGCTTTCGTAGACGGCTTGCTTCGTATCCTCTCCAACGCGCAGTCCAAGGATTGGTGTTCCCGACACCGCTACCTGCTCGCTGAACTCTACGACTGCCGAAAGTAAATCGCCTATCCCGTAGGCGGGCCGCCCCCCCGGCAGAGTCGAAACAATTTCCACAGTGCGCAGGTACGGCATCGCCTCGCCCGCGTGATCGTCCTTCCCGCTTCCGGCGACCCTAACAGTTTGCGTCTCGGTTCCGTCAGGTCTCTCCACGATCCGACGACCAGGCCTTGCATTTGATTTATCGTTCGGCTTCCGGTCACCCTGGTGCACTTCCAGGTTATGCCGCTCCGAAACTGCGATCTCAGGAGAGCGTTCGGTGTCCAGTCCCTGTCCACTGACCAGCAGAAGCGCACTCACTAATCCAAGGAGAGCGACCACCCAGTTGAGCCTTGCCAGCCGCAGGTGTTGCTGCATGACCTCTTGGATCCTCGCAGCTGGTGTCAACACCGGTTCTCCTTTCCCGAGCTTGCTTGAGAATGGGTCAAGAGCTCAACAACCAGAACCCGGCAGTGCACTTCACAGCGACACGGGGATGGCCACCTGCGCGCTTCGGACAATTTGAATCACTGGATTGCATTCGGCTTTCAGGAACCAGTCCTGCGGCCAGTGGCGCAGAGCGACGGCGGCAACTGCAGCAATAAAAACCACAATTCCTAGCAGGCGTTTGAGAACCGGAAACCGAATGGTTGCTGCAGAAACAATCTCGCCTGGAACCCAACCTCCTCGGTTATTCCAACTCGGCTATCAACAGCACCAACCGCACCAGGTCCGCCTGCCGCGAGATGTGAAGCTTCTGGTAGATCCGCTTCAAGTGCCAATAGACAGCTCCTTTCGTGTTTCCCGCAGCCTCGGCCATTTCCTGCACGGTCTTGCCTTCCGCCAACCAGGCCGCCACCCGACCCTCCCCCCGCGTCAGCCCCAGAGCCGCCGCCACCATGCCGGGATCGACACGGTGCGGGCTTTTCGGATCGACAATCAGGACCAGCGCGGCCACGCACCACCCCTGGCAATCCGGTTGCGGGAACCCCGCGGGTTTGACCTGCACCACCAGCGGCGGCAAACCGGACCCGCGGCGTAGCCGCATCCATCCGCCAACCCCGGAGGCCGCCGCCGCGCCGGCCACCAGACGCTCGAGACCGAGATGATCCTCAGGGCCGGCCGCTCGCAGCACCCCGTCCCGGTCCGACAACACATCGTCCCGCCGGAAAATGGCGCGGGCGCCGGCATTGACCGCCACGATCCGCCCTCGCCGGTCCAGGTGAACGACGCCTATCCATCGACTGTCGAGCAGGCTGGCCGCCGTCATGGCGCATGTTCCCGCGGGGAGCGCCATGGCGTGTCACAAACTTCATCGGCCTTGTAACTCGCCGCGCCAAGCGTCACCGCTCGGATTGAAGTTGAACGTCCCGCGCTCCAGAGGCTGCAGGCCGGTGCTGATTTCAGCCGCGCCAAGGGTGCCTGGAAGCAATGAGCCTACAGTTTGCAAGAAAATATATGAGAAAGGTGTGATATATTAGTTGAAATAGTGAGTTTTTAGTGATGTGGTCCCGGACCTGAGCCCGCCGCAAACAATTCCGCACCGGGGCGCACCGATGGCGCCGCGCCTTTCCGGACCGAATCCCGGCCGGCAGGGAGGCTCAGCAGGGGGTAGACCGTTGAACCGCCAAGAGGAACCGGGGCGGAAGATCGAGGCACTGGAAGGCGCCTGCGTGCCGAACGGCGGCGAGCGCCTGCGTGCCGAACTCGAGACCCTGGTCGACACTGCGCCTGTGGGTGTGGTGGTTTTCGATGCCGGAACCGGCAACTTGCTCTGGGTTAACCGCGAAGCCAAGCGCTTGGTCGAAGGGCTGCGCATGGCCGCCCGCACGTCCGAGCAAATGCTCGAGGTGTTCACTGTCCGGCGCGCCGACGGACGCGAGATCGACTTGGCCGAATCCCCGCTGTCAAGCCAGCTGAGCACCGGCGAGACGGTCCGCTCCGAGGAGATCGTGGTCTCGGCCCCCGACGGACGCAAGGCCACCCTGCTGGTCAACGCGACGCCGGTCCGATCCGCCGAGGGGAAGGTCGCCTCAGTGGTCGTCACCATGCAGGACCTCGCACCGATTCAAGAGCTGGAACGCCTGCGGGCCGAGTTTCTGAGCATGGTCAGCCACGAGCTGCGCGCGCCGCTTACCTCTATCAAGGGCTCGGTCGCCACGCTGCTGGAGACTTTCTCGGACCTGGACCCGGCTGAGATGCGCGAGTTCTTCCGCATCATCGCCGATCAGGCCGATCACATGCGCGGTCTCATTAGCGATCTGCTCGATGCGGGACGCATCGACTCGGGAACGCTGTCAGTGTCTCCGGAGCCCTCGGATCTGGCCTTTCTGGTGGACCGGGCGAGGAATACGTTTCTCAGCGGCGGCGGGCGGCACGCCGTCCTGGTCGACCTTCCGCCGGAACTGCCCGGGGTGATGGCCGACCGGCGCCGCATCGTGCAGGTGTTGAACAACCTTTTCTCCAACGCCGCCAGGCATTCCCCCGAGTCCTCGCCCATCCGGGTTGCCGCGGTGCGCGACGGTGTGCACGTCTCGGTATCGGTTTCTGACCAAGGCAGGGGTGTGCCGCCGGAGCGGCTGCCGAAGCTGTTTCAGAAGTACACCGGCGCCGGAGCGAAAGACGGCAAGCGCGGGCTTGCGGCAACGGGCCTGGGCCTGGCCATCTGCAAAGGGCTGGTGGAAGCTCACGGAGGCCGGATCCGAGCCGAGAGCGGCGATTTCGGGAAAGGCACCCGGTTCACTTTCACCGTCCCGGTGGCCGAGGAGGCGGGCGCCGGCCGCCCTTCTGCTCCCAGCCGCCCGGGTCCGCGCCTACACACCTCCGAACAGGCGCCGGTCCTCGTCGTCGACGACGACCCCCAGACTCTTCGCTACGTGCGCGACGCCTTGACCACTGCAGGCTACGCGCCAATCGTAACCGGCGACCCCCGCCAGCTGTCCGAGATCATCAAGAAGGAGAAACCGCGACTGGTCGTACTCGACCTGATGCTGCCCGAGACCGATGGCATCGAGTTGATGCAACGCATCCCCGAGTTGGCCGACCTGCCGGTCATCTTCATCTCCGCATACCGCCGGGACGAAACCATCGCCAGAGCTCTTGAGGCCGGTGCGGCCGACTATATCGTCAAGCCCTTCTCGACAACCGAGCTGACAGCGCGCATCCAAGCGACGCTGCGGCGGCGGGCCGAGCCCAATCCCTTCGTGCTCGGCGCTCTGGCCATCCGCTACGAACAGCGCCAGGTCAGCCTGGACGGCCGCCCGATCGAGCTTACGGTAAGCGAGTACAAGCTGCTGCGGGTGCTCTCGCTCAACGCCGGCCGCGTATTGACCTACCAATCCCTGCTGCGCCAGGTTTCGGGCAAGCGCGATGCCCCCTCTGCCAAGGCCGCCCTGCGAGCTCTGGTCAGGAACCTCCGCCGCAAGCTCGGCGATGACGCCGGCGACCCGATCTATGTCTTTAACGAGCGCGGCGTCGGCTACCGCATGCTCAACCCCAACGAACCGGGACGACCCTGAGGGGCCCCTTCCCCTGACCCAAGCCACGCGTGTGAAGATCGGTCCAGGGAAGGGAGCCCCACGGCAGGCGTCGTGGCGGGGTGTGCCGTGACCAACTGCAGAGAGGGATTGAAGGCCGGTCGATCGGGGGAATAGGGAAGGAATATAGAGCTACATAAATAAGGACATAACGTTTCATTGTTCCCATGAAGCAGACGGCATGCCCGCTCCAGGTCTTCGTGCCGCTGTCCCCGGAGGTAGAACCCGACGGTGAGTACCCTGATGCCGTCCTTCGGGCCTTCGCTGACCGCCAGGCAATTGCCCGTCAGGCCGCAGGCCTCGTCGATCAGGGCCGAGGTCCCCGGCCAGTGGGTATCGTCGAGCATGGCGTCGGACAACGACACCAGGATCCGCAGGTACGCATCTTGGTCGCTCATGAGGATTCCTTCTTTACTAATGAGAACTGACGCCACCGAGTCGAGCCGGGTTGTGTTGTGACTCCGACCGGCACCGGTGGGTAACTCCGACAGATCCTGAAGAAGGCAATCCGGCCGGCGGTCTTCAAGTGGCCGCAACCGGGGGCGGGAAAACGCAGCACAGGGCCAGTGTGAGCGTTCCATTGGCGCGGGTCCGGCTTGCAAGACGTGATCAGGCTGGGTAGGGCTCATCCGTTCCTTCACCAAGACCTCCGATGCCGTCCCCGGGCGAGCCAGGGCAACCCAAGAGGTAAGCGCCCTGGCGGCGGGTCGACCCGCTGCCAGGGCGCTGCGGTTTCACGCAGCCTGTCCGGATTCGTCTTCACTCTGCTGCAGCTCGAAGATGCGTGAGTGAGCCTGATCGGCGACCTTGGCCAGAACCAGCAGGTCGTTGCGCCCGAAGCTCTGCGTCGTTTTCCACTGACCCTCCGCATCGCGGTAGATCTGGGAGAAGGTGACGCTGTAGCGCGTCTTGCCTGCAACCTCGTTCTGCCAAATCGCTGCCTTGACAGTACCGATCCGAACTTCGTCGGGGGGTTCTTGGTTAGCCATTTCTTGTGTCCTCCTGGACGTTAAAGGGTTTGTGAGCGTCGCCGCTCACCCAAGACAGGCGGCGACGGCCAAGCCCGGCGACGGGAGGTCGAAGCCAAGCCCAGTGCAGGGCCGCGCAGACAGCCGGCATGGGCAAGTCAATGCCAAACGACCCGAAGGGTGAGCGTCAGCGTTCTGGCAGCCGGCTTGCGCCGGCCTGCCGACCCAAGCGCCAAGCCAGCGGCAGGAGGCAACCAAGGACCCAAGAGGAAGGATGGTACGGGTAGGCACGTTTGTTTGGGAGGCTGCAGGCGGCGCAGTCACCACAGGAGGAGACGTGAGGAGAGTGGAGATTTCGGCGCCAGGGATCAAACGGGAGCGTTGGTGGGAAGCCAGGAGAAGGATCGGAGAGAAACGCCGAGGATGAGCAGGCTGCGTGAAACCGCGGCGCCCCCGTCGCAGCGTTTCCTGCAGATTACCGGAAAAGCCCTCCAGGTAGCAGAAGGACCCGGGGGCGGTACGGATTGCCCTTCCATCAGGAATCCTCTTTCATGCCTCACCGCGTTCCAGCATCGGCGTAACCGTCGCAACCGCTCATTCCACCTCAAAGGCCGACTGCTAAGTGACAGTATTCACCTGAATACCTCGGCTGATGGTGTCTCCTCCGGCAGACTTGAGTTGGTCCAGGTAATCGGCCCACGCTTGCATCATCTTTCGACGTTCCGGCAAGTGAGCCGTTCGGTTGTAGGCCCGCCCGAGAGGATCACGCACCACATGTGCCAATTGGTGTTCGATGTAGTCGGGTCTAAAGCCCAACACTTCATCTAGGAGGGTTCTTGCCATGGCTCGAAAGCCATGCCCGCTCATTTCTTCCTTGCCGATATCCAGGCGACGCAGTGCGGCAAGAACGGCATTCTCGCTCATTGGACGATCTCCCCTTGGCGTGCGACCGCTCGGGAAGACAAAGCGTCCGTGTCCGGTCAGCGGGTAGAGTTCACGCAGAACCTCCACCGCCTGGCGGGATAAGGGCACGAGATGCGAGGTCTCAGTCTTGGTGACGGTAAAACGCCATTCGGCCGCTTCCAGGTCGATATCGGACCATTCGGCTCTGCGTAGCTCGCCAGGCCGGACGAAAACCAATGGAGCCAGCCTGAGGGCACAGCGCACAATCAGTGACCCTTCGTAGCCGTCCAGCACTCTCAGCAAGGGACCAACCTTCTTGGGATCGGTGAGTGCAGCAAAGTGCTTTTTCTTTACGGGGGACAATGCGCCGCGCAAGTCTGCTGACAGGTCTCGCTCGGCGCGCCCCGTCGCCACGGCGTAGCGGAACACCTGTCCACAGTTCTGAAGGACCCGATGAGCGGTTTCCAGGACCCCGCGTTGTTCGATACGGCGCACGACCTCCAACAACTGGGACGCGTTGATGTCGGCAATCGGATTGCCTCCCAACCAGGGGAAGATGTTTCTCTGAAGCCGACTCATAATCAGGCTGGAATGACTGGTTGCCCAGATCGGAGCCTGCTTGGTAAACCACTCGCGAGCTACGGCTTCAAAGGTGTTCGAGTCACGTTGCGCTTTAGCGGCCTTCTGGGCTTGGCGGTGTGCGCTTGGATCGACTCCCCCGGCCAATAGCCGTCGGGCATCTTCGCAGCGCCGCCGGGCTTCTTTGAGTGAAACGTCAGGATAGACTCCGAGAGAGATCCGTTTGTCCTTGCCTTCGAAGCGGTATTTTACTCGCCACCACTTGCCTCCTCGGGGTGAAACTTCAAGATATAGTCCACGCCCGTCGAACATCTTTCTGGACTTCTTGCTTAGCTGAGCACGACGAATTGCAACATCGGTTAGGGGCATTTGGGGGCAACTCCTTTCAACGCCTTCTAATATACCCCAAATGTTGCCCCATTTTTCCCTCGGTTGTTAAGGGATATTATAAAACGAGGATAGACTATAAAATTTTTAAGTCTTTAACTAATAGTAATTTACTGGATATTATTGGACGGCTTTGGAAGGATGTTTGGCGGAGGCGGTAGGATTCGAACCCACGGTACCCGTCAAGGTACAACGGTTTTCAAGACCGCCGCAATCGACCACTCTGCCACGCCTCCACGATCGCACACCATTTTAGCCCGCATTTCCCGGCGGGGCGCCGGAAATATCCGCAAGGATCGTTGACCGTCAGGAGCTTACAGGACCGGATTGGAAGGCTTGGGAGGAGCGGCGGGAGAATGGAGGATTGTGCGGGCGAGGCTACTGGCTGTCCAGGAGCTTCTCGGCCAGCACGTTTCTGATTTGGGCTTCGTTGCGGATGACTTCCAGGAAGGCCGTTTTCAGCAGGGTTTCCTTGCGGTTGAAGATGGTCTGGCGAACATCCGCCTGGACCTGCGGTTCGCTCAGTTCATGCTGGCCGCCGCGTTCCTTGGCCAGGAGCTTGACCAGGTGGTAGCCGTAGCCGATGCGGATGGGCCGGGGAAAGACCTGCTCCACCTTGAGGTTCTGGACCGTTTTCTTGAGCTCGGGGCTGACGGTCTCCATTTGCTGCTCGGTGACGAATCCCAGGTCCCCGCCCCGCGGGGCGGACTCGGCGTCCTCGGAGTACTCCACCGCCAAGCGGGCGAAATCCTCTCCGTTCAGCAGGCGCCGCATCAGAATCTGAGCCTTTTTTCTGGCCTCGGCGGGAGTGGAGGCGTCGTCGCCGCGGGAATTGTTGATCCCGGACTCCTTGGTGTCCGTAATCAGAATATGGGCGAGACGCCAACCCTTGGGCAGGTTGTAGTTGGACTTGTTCTCTTCGAAGTGCTGCTCGATCTCGGCTTCGGTCACCGATATCTTGGAAGTGATTTCCTTGTTATAGAGCTTCTCGATGGTGGCAGCCTTGCGCAGGGTCTGCTTGAACTCCTCCTCGCTGACCCCCTGCTCCTTGAGGAATTCCTGAAACTTCTCCTCGGTGTAGTTCTTCTTGAAGTCGGTGAACCGGGTGCTGACCTCGGCGTCGCCGGCGGTCAGATTGTCGGCGGCAGCCCACTGCATGAGGATTTCATCGTTGATGAGCTGGCTCAGGATGCTGAGCTTGAAGGTGGAAGCCTCCTCGGGAGACGGGGCTCGGGGGCTCTGCCGTAGTTGGGCGTCGAAGCGCTTGTCGACCTCGGAGATCTTGATTTCCGCTTGATTGACAATGGCCGCGGTATCGGAACTCACCTTGGGTCCCGAGCTGCAGCCCCCTGCAATCAGGAGAAGCACCGCCAGAACCGACGCGCCGTTTCGCTTGCAGGAAAATATCATGGGAACTCGATCCGGGCGGAATGACACGGCTTCACCCGCGCGGCTCACCGGAGGCTGAAGGCAAGCCCGTTTCCGTCCATACCCGAAGACCGGCCGCACAACGGGGAGCATCTCAACTAGCCTAGCACCCCCTCCAGCCAGTGACAACACTGTTCTTTGCTGCTCTCCTCGGCCATAATTGGTGGCTGATCCGGCAGGAAGGATCGGGCCTTGCATCTCCTATCGATCATTCCCGGCGCCATCGGCGACTTCGTTCTGACGCTGCCCGCGGTGGCTTGGCTGCAGTCCCACTTCCACCCGGACCGGCTGGAACTGTGGGTGCCCCGGGGCAATCTTTCGCTGGCCCGATCGCTCGGCTACGTCGACGCCGCCGAGGCACTGCAGGACACCGGCATCGAGAGCTATCCGCCCGGGCAGGGGGGCCTGAGGCGCATGCAGACCTTCGACAGGATCGTCTCCTGGTGGGGGAGCGGCAATCCGGAATTGGTGGGCCGCGTCCGGGCAATCCACCCCCGGGTCGACTTTCTTCGGGCGCTGCCCCGGGAGTCCGGCCTCCACATGATCGAGTTCAGGCGGGCTCAACTGAACCGGACCTTTGGCTCCACCCCGGGGTTTTCTCCCACTCCTCGAATCCACTGGACCGAGGATGTGGACCGATTTGCCGAGAGTTTTTGGGCCACGCGCCCGGGAGACCCCAGAGTCGCGATCCATCCGGGTGCCAGCGGTGCACGCAAGCGATGGCCGGCCCAGCACTTCGCCGGGGTGCTGCGCAGCCTGTCCCGCGATCCCAACTGCCGCCTCCTGCTGTTGGAAGGACCGCTGGACGGTGAGGCGGTGAAGGAGGTTCGGCACGGACTGGCCGAGGACTCGGCCCGCTGGGAGACGGTGCGCATCGAGAACCTGGGCCGGCTGGCAGCCGTCCTGAGCCGCTGCCGGCTCTACATCGGCAACGACAGCGGGATCACCCACCTGGCGGCAACCCTGGGAGTCCGCACCATCGCCCTGTTTCTGGAAACCGACCCCCGGGTCTGGGCTCCCCGGGGCCCTCGAGTTCAACTTCTGTGCCGGCCCAATGTCGAGCAGGTGCTTTCCATCATCCGGTCTTGAGCCCGCGAGGACCATCGTGTCCCAACCTCCCGCATCCGGCCGTCTCCCACCCCTGGCAGTGATCGCCGACGATCTGACCGGCTCCTGCGACACCGCCGCCCAGTTTTGCCGGTACGGCATGCGGGTGGCCATGACCGGCGCCGCCGCCCCGGAACTTGACCTGGACCTCGATCTGCTGGTGGTCAATACGGCTTCGCGAGGGCTGCCCGTCGAAGGGGCTCGACAAGTGTCCGCCCGCTCGGCCAGGTCGCTGCTGAATTCCGGCTGCCGTCCGGTCTACAAGAAGATCGACTCGACCCTCAAGGGCCCCTGGTGCCAGGAGTTGGCCGCGGTCATGGCAGTGGTGCGGCCCGATTTCGCCATTGTGGCGCCCGCCTTCCCGGCCTGGGGAAGGACCAGCCGGGACGGAAAGCTGCTGATGGACGGCCGGCCCATGCCGCCGAGGCCCGACCGGGGCACCGGGGCTTCAGGCATCGACCGCGCGGACCTCCTGGGCCGGCTGCGGGCCGAGTTCGGCTCCCAGGCCGAGCTGCTGCCCCGTGACCTGCTGCGCCGCGCGCCGGCCGTCATCGAAAAGCACATCCGGACCGCCTTCCACAAGGGCCATCGGGTGCTCTTGTTCGATATCGAATCCGAGGGCGACCTGGAGCGGCTGACCCTGACGGGTCGCCGACTGGACGAAGCCGTCTTGTGGGTGGGATCGGCCGGACTGGCCCGGTTTCTTCCCCTGGTCTGGGGGCGCTCGCCCTCCCGAGCAGACCTGTCCGGCCCCGAAGCCCAAGAACCGGTGCTGCTGATATGCGGGAGCCTCAACCCGGTCAACAAGCCCCAATTGGAACAGCTCGGCCAGCGGAGCCTGGCTGCCGTCATCACCCTTTGGGACGAGGACACCGAATCCTTGACCCGCACGGAAAGCAAGCTGAAGCCGGCCTTGGAGGCACTGGCCCAAAAACAATCGGTGGCCTTGAGCCTGCGCCTGGAACAGCGAATTCGCTCCCGTAGCCACCTGCAGCGGCTGCAGCAGGCGCTGCAATGGGCCGCCGGCCGGCTGATCGAAACCGGGGCGCCGGAAGCAGCCATCCTGGTGGGAGGGGATACGGCTCTGAAGGTCTACGAGCAGTGCGGCGCCCGGGGCATCCGCATTCTGGGAGATGTGCAACCGGGCATCCCCTGGGGCCGATGGATCGGAGGCCGGATGGATGGACTGCCTCTGGTCACCAAGGCCGGAGGCTTCGGGAACCCGGACACGCTCTGCGACATCGCTCATTTCCTGACCGGGCGCTCTCCCGCGGAGGATGTGCTATGATCCTCGACCCTACCGCCAGCTACACCGGCAGCGGCGGCCTTTCTCCATGCCCATGAACCGGAAACCCCGTATCGGCATCACCCTGGGCGACGTGGCCGGCATCGGCCCAGAGGTGGCCCTCAAGGCACTGCTGGACCCGGCCGTGGAGCAGCAGTGCGTCCCTGTCATCATCGGGGAAGAGACCACCGTAGCCCACTACGCCGCGCGGCTGCTTCCCGAGCGGCGGCTTCATCCGGTGGCGGAAGCGGGGGCGGCTGCTCCCGATCCCACCAGCATCCACCTGCTGGACCTCGAGAACATCCGCTTTCCCGAGGTGGAGCTGGGACGGGTCAGCCGGGAGTGCGGCAGAGCCAGCCTGGAATTCATTCGGGCGGGAGTGTCCGGCTGCCTGGACAAGAGGCTGGATGCCCTGGTGACCGGCCCCATTCACAAGGAAGCGGCCCAGTTGGCGGGTATCGGCGTTCCGGGACACACCGAGTATCTGGCCGCCCTTTGCAGGGTGGCCGAAGTGCGCATGCTGCTGGTGGTGGACCACCTCCGGGCCATCCACGTCACCACCCACCTGGCGCTGCGCCAGGCCCTGGAAAGGATCCGGACGCCTCGCATCCTGGAAACCATCCGGTTCGGCCGCCTGGCCCTGAAGCAACTGGGCATAGGGCGCAGCCGCATCGCCGTGGCCGGACTCAATCCCCACGCCAGCGAAGGGGGCCTGTTCGGCACCGAGGAAGCCGACGAGATCCTGCCCGCCATCGAAGCGGCCCGGAACGAGGGGCTCGAGGCTGAAGGACCCATTCCCCCCGACACCGTTTTCCACCGCATGAATCGTGGCGAGTTCGACCTGGTGGTGGCCCTCTACCACGACCAGGGCCACATCCCCTTGAAGCTGATGGGTTTCGACAGCGGCGTCAATATCACCATCGGCCTGCCCATCGTCCGCACCTCGGTGGACCACGGCACCGCCTTCGACATCGCCGGTCAGCTCAAGGCCAACCCGGCCAGCATGGTCAAGGCCATCCACCTGGCCTGCACCATGGCGGGACACACTCAGCCCTTCTTCCCCATGCAGCCGTCAATGGACCAGTCGCCGCCGCCCTTGGCCGCCAGGTAGAGGAAGACGAAGCAGTAGAGGGCGGCCAGCTCTCCCTGGTTGAGAATCGGCCAGAAGGCCTTGGTGCCGTGGGCCAGCCAATAGGCGGCTGCCATCAGGCCGGACAGCACGAAGGCCACCGGGCGGGTGTAAAAGCCCAGCAGAATCGCCAGCCCTCCAAAGAATTCCAACACCCCGGCAACCCCCGGAAGCGAGGCCAGAGGCACGGCCTCCCGTCCCAGGGCTCCGAAGAGCTTCTGCGCCCCGTGCGGCATCATCAGAAATCCGGTCATGATGCGCAGGGCATTGAGAGTGATCTCGTTACAATCCTTGCCGGCAAATGTTCGAACCATGGTTTTCCTCCTCAGGATTGACCAACCAAAACTTCCAAAAAAAACTCTTCTATCACTCCCCCCTTGAGGGGGAGTCGCAGAAGCCGAGCCGAATGGCGAAGGCTGATGCGGTGGGGGGCAGACGCGGCGTCCCGTTGGCGAAGCCCGCAGTCGAGCCGGTGGGGGGGCCGACGCGGCGTCCCGTTGGCGAAGCCCGCAGTCGAGCCGGGGCGGGGCAACTCCGGCGGAACTGGCTGGAACCGCCGGCGCCTTCCGCCCTAACCCTTTCGCTTCAGAACTTCCCGGTTCACCAGGTAGGTCGGGACCTCGCCCCGGAGCACCTGAACCACCTGGCGAGCGGCTTTCTCGCGGACCTCCACGTAGGCCTCCTCGGTGTAGGAGGCATAGTGCGGGGTGAGTACCACGTTGTCCAGACCCAGGATCGGATCCCGCGGGTCGGGTGGCTCCTTTTCCAGGACGTCCAGGCCCGCTCCGGCGATCCACCCCTCCTGCAGAGCCCGGGTCAGGGCTTTCTGATCCACTACCGGTCCCCGAGAGGTGTTGACCAGGTAGGCGGTGGGCTTCATCAGGCGCAACTGAGGTTCCCCGATCATATGACGGGTCTCCGCGCTCAGCGGCACGTGTATGGACAGCACGTCCGACCGGGCCAGCAACTCCTCCAGTCCCACCAGTTCCACCGGCTGGCCGGCCAGATTGTCGGGCTGAACATAGGGATCGTGAGCCAGGACGCGGAAGCCGAACGGCGCGGCCTTCCTGGCCACTGACCGGGCGATGCGGCCGAAGGCCAGCAGCCCCAACGTCTGTCCGCGGGCCTTGTAAACGGGCATGGCCAGCTTGCGGTTGTAGACGCCCCGGGAAACCAGGGAGTGCATCCTGACCACCTTGCGAGTCACCGCCAGGATCAGGCTCATGGCCGTATCCGACACCTCGTCATAGCAGAAATCGGGCACATTGGTGACAAGGATCCCGTGATCGGTGGCTGCTTCCAGATCCACCGTGTCCACTCCGATGCCGTAGCGGGCGATCACTCTGGTCCGACTCCAGGAGGCAATGACCCGCCGGGTGATCGGGCTGAGGGAGACCAGCAAGGCGTGGGCGTCCGGGGTGGCCCGGATGACGTCCTCTTCGCCGTGGCAGTCGGCCGTAACGAGCTCGGCGCCGGCTTCGGCCAGAATCTCCTTCTCCACGGTGGGAACCATTCGCACTGAATCGACCGCTACAACCTTGAACATGATCCCTCCCTCTTCTCTCCTCGCCGGGGGTCGGTCTCGACGCGACGCCGGAGCAACGTCCGACAAGGGGAAACCCCGCAACGGGGGGCTGTCCGCCCCCCGCCGGCCCGGCGGTTCAGAGCAGGTTCTTCAGATTGCCCCGCCCGTCGAAATCCAGTTCTCCCAGGTTCTCCAGGACCTGAAGATCCCGGTGGCGCTCCACTTCGTCCAGCAGGGCCTCGGAGGCCACCAAGCGGTCCAGCTTCAGGGTATTGCGGATCCAGACCATGCGGCAGTCTTCTCCGCTGGTGGCGCCGCTGGTGGAGATGGCCGTCTCCAGCGCCTCGCGATCGGAATCCACCGTCACCGGAATGCGGACGCTCTCCAGGTTGGTGCTGGTGAGGGCATTCACGTAGGTGGGTCGGGTGTCGATCTTGTCCACCAGGCGGCGGGTCACCACGTCGGCCATCCCCACCCCGATGGCGTTGCCGTAGGACTCCGGGGTCAGGTCCCGCACCACGATGCGGGAGAAGCGGGGAGCCCCGGCGAAGGGCTCGCCCGCGCCGGCGCGCCTGCCGATGACGTTGGTATCCATGCCGGTCCCGCTGACGTTTTTCCCCATCTCATCCACCAGCAGCAGGTCCCCGCGGTCGAAGGGAATGCGGGCCAGCCAGGACTTGGCTACTTTCAGCAGCCGCTTTTCGACGTCGAACAGCTCGGCCGAGGTCATCGCCTCGATCATCCCCGTCTGGTCGTAGCCGTTCTCCACGATGCCCAATGCCAGCAGGATGCTGCAGCGCCGCCTGACCACCTCGGCCACTCCGGTCAGCACCCGATAGTAACCATAGCGCTTGTTGGCGCGGTGATAGCGGATGGCGCCCTGGTGCTTCCCCAGGCCGATGGCCAGCATCTTGGTGAGGCCGCTCTCGATCTCGGCGTCGAAGTCGGTGTGGGGCTTGATGCGGTTGACCACGGCGATGTGGTCGGCTTCCAGGACGTTCCTGTCCAGCACCACCGGGATCCCCTCAGGGGTCTCTCCAATGGGAAGCGTCTCCATGGTGGCCCGGATGGGCACGCCCATGGCGGCCTCGGTGATGCCGTAGCGCTCCAGCACGCCGCGTTGCCCGGCGGCCGTTCCGCCCCCGTGACTTCCCATGGCGGGAACGATGAAGGGCCGCGCCCCCCGCTTTTTAAGCTCCTCCGCCAGGCTGCGGGTGATGGCGGCGATGTTGGCCACGCCCCGGCTTCCGGATGTGATGGCGACGCTGTCCCCCGGTTTCAAGCGGCCGCTCAGGTCGAGCCGGGCGACTTCCCGGGCCACTCCTGCCGGAATGTCCTCCACCCGGGTCGAGTGGAAACGCTGCCTGACCCGAAACACCCTGGGGAATGCCATGCCCGCTCCCGGAAGACCGCTGGAGACAACCCGTCGGTCCGCTCACCGCCTGAAAATGCCGATCAATATACCAAAAAATGCTGCCGCCGCCGCAACAGCCCTATAAAATCCAGTGATGTCTAGAGCCGTCCAGTAGAGTCTATAACTGTCTTATTTATGAGTGTCTTACATAAGTCCTGCCGTGGCTTGTCTTGCTACCAACATCCCTTGCAATCCACTGTCATCCCCCATATAATGGGGGGATGGATACTGTAACGGACTTCGCACCTGCCCGACCCAAGACGAAACCCACCGGCTGCCACCCCAGCAACGCCCTTTCGGCCGCCTTCCTACGCTCCGCTCCGCCCGGAAGATACGCCGATGGAAACGGATTGTACCTCTTCGTCCAGCCCAGCGGAACCCGCAGTTGGATTCAACGCCTCGTCGTCCGTGGCCGTCGCCGGGAGTTCGGTCTCGGCAGCGTTGCCCTGGTCTCCCTGGCCGAGGCCAGGGAGAAGGCCCTGGCTAACCGCAAGCTCGCCCGCCAGGGCGGAGACCCTCTTGCCGAGAAGCGCCGCGCCGAGGGCATCCCCTCCTTTGCGGAAGCCGCCTCACGTGTGCTGGAACAGAAGCGGGACGGATGGCGAGGCCGGCGTCACCACCGCGAGTGGATGTCGAGCCTGAGGCGGTACGCTTTCCCCCGCATCGGCAAGATGCCGGTCTCAGAGGTCACCAGCGCCGACCTGCTTGAGATCCTCACCCCTATCTGGCACCGGAAGGCCTCCAGCGCGCGGCGGGTGCGCCAGCGCCTGCGGGCGGTCCTGGAATGGGCCGTAGCCATGGAGTACAGGATCGACAACCCCTGCGACAGGATCGGCCCGGTCCTGGGTCCCCAACAGGACGTTACCGAGCATATGCGGGCCTTGCCCCATCGGGAGGTGGCCGCGGCCATCCGGACGGTGCAGGCAGCGACGGCGCCGGAGGTGGCCAAGCTGGCCTTCGAGTACCTGGTTCTGACGGCAGCCAGGTGGAGCGAGGTGCGCTGGGCCGAGTGGGCGGAGATCGATCGGGACGCAGGTGTATGGACCGTCCCGGCCAGGCGGATGAAGGCCAACCGCCGGCACCCGGTGCCGCTCTGTGGACGTGCCCTGGAGATTCTCGAGGCGGCACGGACCCTGGGCGAGGGAGCCGGTACTCTGGTGTTCACCCGTGGGGAAGGGAAGCCGCTCAGTGACAAGGAGCTGCGGTGGCTGGTCCGCGAGCAGGGGATTGCAGCGGTGCCGCACGGGTTCCGCTCCAGTTTCCGGGACTGGGCGGCCGAAGAGACCGATCATCCCCGGGAGGTGATCGAGGCGGCCCTGGCGCATGTGGTTCGGAACCGGGTCGAGGCGGCCTATGCCCGCTCCGACCTGTTCGAGCGCCGGCGTCGGCTCATGGATGACTGGGCCGGCTACCTGGCCGGCCCGAGCCGAGGGCCGCAGGCCTAAGCAGAGCTCGATGGCCGTGCGGGGCGGGGACAGCGGGGCCGGCGGCGCACCGCGTAGTGCCGGGGAGCCAGCCTACCCAATGTAATACATTGGGGCTGGCGAGGGGCTCCGGCCCCTTCGAACCCCCGACCGGGGAGAGCTCTCCCCTGGCCCCTCCATCACCCCCGCCGCTCCCTTCTCCCTCTCCCATGACGGAGGCCTCGATGGCGCGAGTAGCGACAGCGAACGAGCGTGTGTGGAGCATCCCGGCCCCGCGCACGAAGGGGAATCGCGAGCACCGGGTCCCGCTGTGCCGTCGCGCCCTGGAGATTCTGGAGGAGGCGCGAGGTGGCGGAGGCTGCGCTGGCGCACAAGGTCCGCAACAGATCGAGGCGGCCTACCGGCGCCCGGACCTGTTCGAGCGTCCCCGCCGGCTCATGGAGGACTGGGCCGCCTACCTGGCCGGCGGAAGTCGAGGGCCGGACCGGCCGGTTGATCGGCCCTGACCTCGGCAGCGCTCGATGGCCTTCCCGCCAGGGATCACTGTGGAGGGAGCGACCCCCGCACGGGGGAGGCAAAGGGTGTCCGGATCCCTGTCCACCTTTGCCCTCCCCCGTGGCGCACCAGCGGCCAAAAAGGGGGGGTCGCTCCCTCCACCAGCACCCCTCTCGTGCGGCGCGCGGGCGTGCCGGGCGAGGGGGGACACGCGAGGCGCAGCCTCGCTTCGCTTCTCCGCAATGGTCGCGGGGAATCCGTGTCGTCCCGCGTCTGGTGCGGCGTTTCGTGAAAGTCGCCAACCACAACGGCGAGGGGCTCCGCCCTCCGAGAAGAGGCGTTGTGCGGATCAAGATCATGTCCCCCTTTGATGTCACCCCCCCCTTCTGAAAGGGTGACACCCATCTGACGGCATCTGCTTGACCCCCAGCGGTGGAAATCGTCGATCATTCCAGGGTCATTGGGTGAGCCTGTTTCTTGCTCCGATTCATCCCCACGCCTGCAGGGAACAGGACCCTGACCAGTATTCCGAATGGCTGAAGACGGACCATCCTTTACGTCTCTCGCGGAAATGTCGCTGTCCGCATGAACCGTGCCATCACTTTGCTCAAGCGCCGCATTGATGCACGCACTCAATCCGTTTCGCCCAAAGGCTCCAGACAGTCCTGAACAGTCCCATCTGAAAAAAATTGTCGGTACTGAGGGAAAATATGAAGCGCTGCGACCCAGGATCAGGCGGGGAATCTTGCAGGGCTGGATGCAAGATAGCTAAAGAGATCTGCCTAATACGGGCAGGCAAAGCCTATTGCGCAGACAAGAGTGATTGTTGCTGGTATAAGAACCCGGGACGGCCCCATCCGGGCTCGTGGCCCTGCTACTACTACGACAACAATTGCCCCGCTGCTTGTTGTGCCTGAAAGCCCCATGGAGCAATAGGAGGGGACACATGACACGTTTCTTCGCCGGAGTAGGGATTGGCGCATTCGTTGTTTTGTTGCTGGTTTCTCTCTGGTTTCTCCATTGGAGTCTAGTATCTAACCCCGAAGATGAGCTATTCAGTCAAGTTCTGATTCAATGGGTGCTGTTTCTGATCCCCGAGGTGATTCTGCTACTCCTGCTTTGGCGGGTGTGGAAGGCTCTTGTCGGGATCCAGCTCGAGTTGGGGAAGATTCGTCGCGGCGTGGATGATCGGGAGTAAGGGCATATCCTATGAACGCTACATGATTACCGGAATAGTCGTTGACGTCGCCGTTGCCCTGCTGTGGGGCATCATCTCAGCCCTGAACCACCGGTATGACGCCCCGGAGCGGCCCTGGTCGCCACCCCAGCAAGACGACCAGGGAGGGTGCTGGACTGGCACCCCCGGGAAAAAACAGATTTCCCTGGCTCTTCGTGGCCGTATCGGGACGGTTAGCCCGGACCGAATGGCGACCACGGGACCGCTGAGCGAGCCGACCCGTCCGGTTTCCCCACAGGCGGCGAGACCTGCGGTCCCTGAGATGGAAATCCGTCCAGGAGGCGTTTCCGGGTGCTCTGCTATGCCAGGGAGTGAGAAAGTCCAGCCTGCCCCCCGCAAAGCTCGCGGATTCAGGGGTCAGGACACGATCGAACGCCATGGCGGCCTCGGTGTCGTCATGGAGAAGATCGACCAATGGGAGCAGGAAGACCCGGCCTCCAACGGCCGCGACATGATCGACGATTTCCGCCTCCCGGGGTCAAGGACGTGGCGTCGTATGGGTGGCCACCTTTCAGACGGGGGGTGGCTCACACAGGTGGCGCACCAAGTGGCTCACGCTTTGGACCACCCCAACGCTCCACTCTCAGAGGGCGAAGCCCTCGCCGCCGTGGTCCAGGCTGTTCCCGGAAACCCGCATTGGACGCGGGTTGGCACGGATTTCCCAAATCCTATGGGGTAAAGCCCCGTGGGGCGTCGGCATCGCGTGTCCGCCCCCTCGCCCGGCGCGTCGTGGGGCCGCACAGGAGGGGGGGAAGTGGAGGGAGCGACCCCCCTCCTTTTGCCGCTGGTGCAGCACCGGGGAGTGTTCACCGGCGCGTACAGTGGCGCGCGGTGAACACTCCCCTGCGGGGGTCGCTCCCTCAACAGTGATCCCTGGCGGGAAGGCCTCCAGCGCCTCCTCACCGAGCGGCACCTCAACGTCGGCTCCCGGCTGCGCGCCCTCGTCGATGAGGCCCTCGAAGAACAGAAGACCACAGATGGCCAGAGGCCGAGAAGGACAAGGCTGGAGGATGCTCACAACCCGATATCTCCGATCCGAAGCACGGACAGCCTACCACCCCGCTCGACGGTCTCCGACGCAGAGTCTCGGGGGTTGAACATCGTAAGACCTGTCCACCAACGTCCTGAATAGTCCAGTGGATTCCCGTTCAAATAGAGGGATATAATGAGGGGATTACAACAGGGCTAACCACAGTAAGTCTAATATAATGAACAGTTACAAGTTTTCTGATGTAGTCGCCGCCTACGCGGCTCGACACCCATACGCGACGTTTCCCATGGGCTGACGCCCACGGCTAAGTGCTGCCGCGGCCTACTCGGCTCCACTCGATTCTCTGACATTCACTCCCGGGACGCCGCGTTTGCCCCCCACCGCATCAGCCTTCGCCATTCGGCTCGGCTTCTGCGACTCCCCCTCAAGGGGGGAGTGATACCGGGCACTAACCGGGACCGGCGTTGACACATTGGACCGGGAACATGGTTTACATCCCGCCCGGGAAACGGGCAAGACGCCCCATGCAAGCCTCAAGTATCACTCCCCCCTTGAGGGGGAGTCGGAGAGACAAGGGCGCAGCCCGCAGTCGATCCGGAGGGGGGCAGACTCGGCGTCCCGAAAGTGGCAATCGGCAGTACTCGCAGAGCCACAAAGCGAGACGGACCTGCTTCAACGGCACGCGTTGCCCCAAAGCCGCGCCGGCGACCGCCCCCCACCGCATCAGCCTTCGCCATTCGGCTCGGCTTCTGCGACTCCCCCTCAAGGGGGGAGTGATATCGGGCACTAACCGGGAACGGCGTTTACACTTTAGACCGGGAACATGGTTTACACCCTGCCCGGGAAACGGGCAAGGCGCCCCATGCAAGCCTCAAGTATCACTCCCCCCTTGAGGGGGAGTCGGAGAGACAAGGGCACAGCCCGCAGTCGATCCGGTGGGGGGCAGACTCGGCGTCCCGTAAAAGCCGATCAGCGGCACTCACAGAGCCACAAAGCGAGATGGACCTGCTTCAACGGCACGCGTCGCCCCAAAGCCGCGCCGGCGTCTGCCCCCCACCGCATCAGCCTTCGCCATTCGGCTCGACTTCTGCGACTCCCCCTCAAGGGGGGAGTGATACACGGGCACTAACCGGCAACGGCGTTTACACATTGGACCGGGAACATCGTTTACATCATGCCCGCGAATCGGGCAAGGCGCCCCATGCAAGCCTCGAGTATCACTCCCCCTTGAGGGGGAGTCGGAGAGACAAGGGCACAGCCCGCAGTCGATCCGGTGGGGGGCCAACGCGGCGTCCCGTAAAAGCCGATCAGCGGCACTCACAGAGCCACAAAGCGAGACGGACCTGCTTCAACGGCACGCGTTGCCCCAAAGCCGCGCCGGCGTCCGCCCCCCACCGCATCAGCCTTCGCCATTCGGCTCGGCTTCTGCGACTCCCCCTCAAGGGGGAAGTGATACACGGGCACTAACCGGGACGGCACTCCCGGGAGCGCGGGCGTCCCGCCCGCCTCCTGTCCCGACCAACGCTATCGTCCCTCCCCCGCCGCTACCAGGCCAGGCGGAGGCCGCTGGTGATCATCCGGGGGGGGCCGATGCCCAACACCAAGGTGTTCGAGACCGGAATCCGGCGGTTGAGCAGGTTCTCCACGGCAAGGGTCAGAACCAGGTTGCGGTGCACCCTCTTGGAGACCTGAAGGTCCAGCAGAGTGGTGTTGGCCAGCGGCCGGAGGTTGCGGTCGTCGTCAAACTGCAGCCCCAGGAAACGGGCCAGCAGGAAGGCGTTGAGGACTCCGGGGCGTGCATAGCTCAGCGAGGCCGTGAGCCGGTGGCGGGGCACCTGGGGCAACCGGTTCGACTCCACCCCGGGGTTCTCCGGAAAGCGGCCGAAGGTGGAATCGGCCAGCAGGTAGCCTCCTCGCAGCCTCCAGTCCCGGTTCAACCGCAGCGTCAGATCCGCGTCCAGGCCCCGGGCGTTGACACGACCCACGTTCTGCCGCTGTCGGGTAATGAGCGCGGGGGTGGTCCCCAGGGTGATGTTGGAAATGGCCTGGCTCAGGTCGTTCCAGTAGGCCGTCAGCCGCCCTCTGACCCGGGATCCGCCGTACCAGTCCACACCGGCCTCGGCGCCCCTGAGTGTTTCCGGTCGCAGGTTCTCGTTGGCCAGGGTCACCACGTTGCCCACCCGAAATCCGCGGTAGAGCTCGTTGAGGGTGGGCGCCCGGAAGCTGCGGTAGACGGCTCCCCTGAAGGTGAGGGCCTCGGTGGCGTGATAGGAGACCCCGCCCCTGGGACTGAGCATGCCGCCCCCGCGCCGGGAAAACTCGAGGACGGTGGAGGTTCCGGACGGCAGCGGGACCTGATCGCGGGCGGCATCGTGGTTGAACCAACCGTCCAGCCGGGCGCCGAGCTGCAGCTGCCAGCGGGATCCCAGGTCCACCAGGTCCTGGAAGTAGACCCCGCCCAGTTGCTGATGGCCACCCAGCACCTGAAACTGAGCCGGCATCCCCGAGCGGAAACCGGTCTCCCGGCTGTGGCCCCTCACCCATTGCCAATCCACTCCGGAAGTCATCAGGTGGCGCTGTCCCAGCAGGCCCGTCCACTGCAGGGAACCGCCGGCGCTGCGGGCCGGCACCTGCTGTTCGCGGGTCAGGAACTCCGAGCGCCGGTGGGAAGGAACGGCGGTAAAGCTGCTGTCGAAGGTCTGGGTCAGGCCGTAGGCGCTGAGCTGCCACTCCCTCCCCCGGTCGTCTTTCCGTCGGTAGAGACCCCGAACCCGGGTCACATCGGTGGCGTTCGCCCTCAGCGGGGTTCCGTTTCCCCGATCTTCGCCGAAGTGCTCCAACCGCAGCGTCGCCTGCCCCCCTCGGCCGGGTTGGTAGAACGCCGCCGCCCGGACCGAGTAGGCGCGGGAGTTGGCCGGCAGGTCCACCGGGCCGCGATCCTCCGGAGCCACCACCTGATATCCGCCGGTGCGAAAGAAAGAGCCGGAAACCAGACCGCTCCAGCGTTCTCCTCCAACCGAGCCCAGCAGGTCGGCCCGGGCCGTTCCCAGAGAGCCGCCCCGGAGGTCCAGCTCGAACCGCGGGAACCGGGGCGCCTTGGAAAAGGCCTGGATCACGCCCCCCAGAGCGGAGCTCCCGTAGAGGCTGGAGCCACCCCCGGGGACCACCTCGATGCGTTCCAGGCTGCTCTTATCCAGCTGGCTCCAATAGACCCATCCTCCAAAGGGATCGTTGAGCGGTGTCCCGTCCCACAACACCAGCGTGCGGCTGACGCCGCTGGGTCCGATCCCCCGCAGGGACACCCCCTGGCTGGTGGGATGGGCCACCAGGCTGCTGCTGCGCCGAAAGAGGCTGAAAGACGGAATCCGGCGCAAGAGGTCGTCGACGGTGATTGCCGGGGATTGACCCAACTCCGGTTCTCCCAGCACCGTGACGGCCGAGGGAATGTTTCTCAAGGTGCGCGGGGTGCGGGTGGCGGTGACCGTCAGCGACTGCTCCACCCGCCGGGGAACCAGTGTGAAAGCGGTCTTCCAGTCGCCGAGGGGTTGAACCAGGTCCTCGAAGTCCGGATGACTCAGTCTCAGGGCCTGGGCCGCCGGAGAAACCGTCTCGAATTGGAAGCCGCCTTGGGGGCCGGTGGCGGTTTGCGCCAGCACACGCCCCTGCGCTGAAACCAGCATTACCCGGACTCCAACAATGGCCCTGAGGTCGGAATCCACGACCTGGGCGTGAAGGGGCGGCGGGGCGGCTGCTTCCGTGCCGGAATCGCCTTGGCTTTCGGCCAGGAGGCCGGCCGGGAAAGAGAGAGAAACCAGGAGCAGGGCTGAGGCGAGGCTGCAAGAGGTGGACAATGGAGGCAACCGTTACGGTCTTGCCGGGATGACCGGCTCCCGGGGCGGGTGGCCGCCCAGGCGGGACGGCGAGGGGACAGCCTTATTTCAATGAGGACAACTGCTCGTTGATGGCGGCCAGAGACGTTCCCAGCAGGTCCCTGTATCGGTCGTTGGCAGTGGCGTGCATTTCATTCAGGATGCGTGTCTTGGCCAACAGGAGGGAGTGGCGTTCTCGCGAGATTTCTCCAGCGGCTGTTCTCGAGGCTGCCTTGCCCTTCCGGAATTCGTCCCTGGCCTCTTCAATCTGAGCCTCAACCGCCTTGCTCTCCCATCCTCTAGCCATCATTTTCCTCAATAGCCGAACGACCCCTGGATTCCCGACCATGCCACGCCGGTGGCTACCTCATGCAGCGCCGGAAATTTCTCTTTCAGCGCCGCACGGTCGATTTCCCGGGCTAAAAGGACCCCCTTGTCGTCATGCACCGTATATTTCGGAGAGCGTACTCCGCCATACACGCTGATCCGATGGCGACGTGTCCGCAGAACCAGAATCAGCCGGCTCTCATCGGCCCCGGGGCCGGGTTGGGCTACAGCCGTCTTGGAAGGACCCTTGGCGTCGGAAGAGACCGGCGGCGCCTCGGTTCCGGTGGATTCGGCCGGAGGGGCCGGTTCCGAGGTCGACACGGCCACCATCAGGAGCAGCAACCCCAGCAGGGGTAGCATCTTCTTTGCTTTCACCATCATATTGAACTCCCCCGTTGACGAAATTCGGCTGGTGTCCTTGGGTCCCATTATAGCGCAGCCGCTTCCGGGCAATGTGATAATGTTCTACCCATTTGGCGGAGACAGGGACAGGCTATGCGCGACTATCCGGCGGTTGCCGTGGAAGCGGCCAGGCTGGGCGGAGACATCCTGCGGGAACATTACCGGCGGGTGAAGACGATCGAGTTCAAGGGCGAAGCCGACCTGGTCACCGAAGTCGACAGGCAATCGGAAAAGGAGATCGTCGATCTGCTTGCCTCACGTTTCCCCCACCACTCCATCCTGGCCGAAGAGGGCACCGCCACTGAGAAGAGCTCGGAGTTCAAGTGGGTCATCGACCCGCTGGACGGCACCACCAACTACGCCCACGGATACCCGGTCTTCTGCACTTCGGTAGCCCTGGAGCAGAACGAAGACATCCTGGCGGCCGCCGTCTATCAACCCATGACCGACGAATTGTTCGTGGCCGAACGGGGCGGCGGAGCCTTTCGAAACGGGAGGAGGATCGAAGTGTCCCAAGTGGCGGAGCTGAAGGGGGCTCTGCTGGCTACCGGGTTTCCACCCCAGGTGCGGCAGAGCCCGGAGCAGGCCCTGAGACATTTTTCCGCCTTTGTGAGCCGAGCCCAGTCCATCCGGCGGGACGGCTCGGCGGCCCTCAACCTGTGTTGCGTGGCCTCGGGGCTGTTCGACGGTTTTTGGGAAGTCCATCTGAAGCCCTGGGACACGGCCGCCGGCCTCCTGGTGGTCCGGGAAGCCGGCGGCCTGGTGAGCCGGTTCAGCGGCCGCGACTATTCCATCTACCAACCGCAGACGCTGGCGACCAACGGCCTGATTCATGAAGAGATGCAGCAGGTGCTGGGGGAGCTGTGATCATATGGATCCGCCGGCTTGGCCTCGCCGCCGCCATCACCCTGCTGGCCGCATCGACATCCCGGGCCCACACCACCGGAGTCAGCTACTCCGACATCCGGGTCGAGGGACGGACGGCTGAACTGCGGCTGCGGATCAATCTGCGGGACCTGGACTTCGTGGACCAACTGGACCTCGACCGGGACCGCCTCATCTCCCAGGAAGAGGTCAGCCGGGCGCTTCCCCGCCATCTTCCACGCCTGATGGACAACTATCGGATCGGGTCCGCCGAAGACGAGGGCCGCGCCGAGCTGGTCTACTGGCGCCAGGGTCCCGGTCCGGGCGAACTGGAATGCCGGGTCCAATACCACTTCGGGGACGAGGTCCAGCGCTTGCAGTTTACGGTGACCCTGCCGAGCCTCACCGACTCGGGCCACTGGAACCTGGCCAGGGTGCGCCATCCCGGAGGTCTGGCCGACCTCAACTTCAACCTGGAGAACCCGACCGCCAGCCTGGAAGTAGGCCGGGGATGGAGGCTGCGGGCCGGCAGGATAGCGGGGGGGCTGGCCCTGGGCGCCAGACAGGCGGCCACCTCTCTCATTCTCATCGGGTTCCTCCTGGGGTTGCTGTTGACGGTCCCCGGCCCGGACGGCGCCGCCCGGGTGGCGGGAGCCTTCCTGGCCGTTCAGGGACTGATGGTCCTGCTGGCTGTCCTGGTACCGATCCAGCTCCCCGCATCCTTTCTGGCATCGGCCACCGCTCTCAGCCTGGCCTACATCGCGGCCG
This sequence comes from Candidatus Versatilivorator sp., assembly GCA_965207735.1. GTDB lineage: Bacteria > Acidobacteriota > Terriglobia > Versatilivoradales > Versatilivoraceae > Versatilivorator. The sequence continues at coordinate 2,183,145 of OZ242296.1, forward strand.
AAAACCTGCTGGTGAAGGAGACCGCCAACCGCTGGGCCATCGGCGGCTGCTTCGGACTGCTGTTCGGGGTCGACCTGGCCTCGGGGCTGCTTGCCCGTGGAGCCCAGGTTTCGGCCTGGGGGATCATGGGCTGGATCCTGGGGCTTACTTGCGCCCTGGCCCTGGCGGCGGCGCTGATTTTCCTGCTCAACCGAGCCTGCCGGACGCGGTCCTGGCACCCGTGGTATGTGCGGCTGGCCTCGGGGCTGCTGCTGGGAGCCGGTCTGATCGGCTTCTTCTACAGGGTTCTCTAAAGCCCGCGGGGGAGCGCAAGGCCTGACCGCGGGCTTCAACGGCAATGGCATCCCGGAAGCGCACCCATCTCCCGGAACACTGAACTGGAGGTTGTTTCCCATGAACACTCTTCGCTTGGCCTCGCGGCCGCCCATCGCCGCTTTCTGTTCCAGGCACCCTCGCCCGAGAGCCTGGAGACTCCTGATCCCCCTTGCCTTCGGACTGCAACTGGCCTGCTCGGGACGCGGGGGGCCGGAGGAGAATACCACCGACTCCTCCCAGCCTGGACAGGGCGGAGTGGTCCTGAAACAGGGCGACCGGCAGGTCGACATCCTGGTCGACGGCAAACCCTTCACCTCCTACCATTTCCAGGGCTACAACAAGCCCATCTTCTTCCCGCTGCGCTCGGCCACGGGGACAGTGGTCACGCGGGGCTTTCCCATGATCGAGGATATTCCAGGAGAGAGCCGCGACCACCGCCACCACACCGGCGCCTGGTTCACCCACGGAGACGTCAACGGCGTGGATTTCTGGAGTGAGACGCCGGAATGCGGAACCATCCGCCACCAGGAATTCGAGCGGGTCGAGAGCGGGGCCGAGGTGGGCGTGCTCAGGTCCCGCAATCACTGGCTGACCCGCGAGGGAGAACTGGTGCTCACCGAGACCCGGGAGGTCCGAATTTACAACCGGCCCGAATCCCGGGTCATGGACCTGGACGTGCAGCTCACGGCTGCCGGCGGACCGGTGAAGTTCGGCGACACCAAGGAGGGATCCTTCGGCATGCGGCTGGCCGAGCCCTTCACCGAGAAGGCAGGGCTGCTGATCCGGAATTCAGAGGGCGCCCGGGGCGAGGCCGGATGCTGGGGCAAGCCGGCCCGCTGGGTGGACTACACCACCCGGGTGGGTTCGGAGACCCTGGGAGTGGCCATTCTCGACCATCCCGGCAGCTTTCGCCATCCCACCCACTGGCATGCCCGGGGCTATTCCCTGTTTGCCGCCAACCCCTTCGGGCTACACGATTTCTACGACGACGAGACCAGGGACGGCAGCCACCTGCTGCCCGAGGGAGAGACCCTGCGCTTCCACTACCGGGTCTACATCCACTCCGGCGACGCCGACCAGGCGGGAGTCGAGCAGGAGTTCCAGGCTTTTGCCGGGGAGGAGAATTAGTCCCCATCACCCTTCCAGCGCCAAACCGACCAGGCTCAGAAGGCACAGGGTGGTGTTGTAGGCCAGGTGCAGCAGGAAGGCCGGAAGGAGGGCGCCGGTCAGAGCTCGCGCCAGCGACAACGCCAGTCCGACCAGCAGGATCAGGCTGACGGCCATCCAGCTTCCCCAGAGCTGTGTGACGTGCAGGGAGGTGAACATCAGCGCCGTCAGCAGCACCGCGGCCACCGGCCCCCACCGCCGTTCCAGCACCGGAAAGATGAATCCGCGGAAGACTACCTCTTCCACCAGGGGCGCCACCGCAATGGCCGTCACGCCCAGGAACACGGCGGTTTGGGCGTGGCGCAGCAGCCCGGAGACGGGAAGATCCTCGATGCCGGGGATACGGCTGGAGAGAGCACCCATGACCAACGCCAGCAAGGCTCCCAACACCAGGAAGAGGCCGGGCGGGATCGATGTCGGACCCTTCCATTTGAGTGAGGACCAGAACGGGGACCGGTACTTCACGGTGACGGTGCGATAGATGAAAAACAGCACCAGCCCGTTCAGCAGGTTGGTCATCAGGATCTGAGCCATGCCCAGATAGACCGGGTCGGCGGTCAAGGCCGGCAGCCCCAGGTAGCGGGTGAGCAGGGACCCGGCGGCCTGGGCGGCCAGCATCAACACAATCAGGCCCAGGCAGAAGAAACCGGCCAACTCCAGCAGGTCGCGTCCGTTCCACACCGGGAAGGACACCGGCAAAGGGGTTCGAGACCCGGCAGATGGGCTCGGGGTCGTGAAGGGATCCTTGGACATGGTGTCGTCCATTAGGCAGGAATCGGGAAGGTCGGGCCACCCGACAATGCTCGTCCGGAACGTGGACGGAGAGGATCTATCCCTGGTCGCGCTCCACCAGCGCCGCGGCCAGCAGCGGGATCATCAACTCGTGGTGGCCGGTGAGGGCGATTCCCTTCCCTGACCCCTGGGTGGGCCGCTGCACCACGTTCCGGGTCGGCCGGTAATGCTGCAGAAAGTCCAGGTTGACGGTGGTGAAGGCTTCCAGGGGATGCCCCAGGTTGCGCACCAGGTTGACTGCCTTGAGAAAGACCTCAGGCAGGATGACGGCGGAGCCGCAATTGAGGTAGACCCCGCCGTCGTGCAAGTCGCGCGTGATGGAAGCCAACAGGCGAAAATCCCGCAAGGTTCCCTGGCCCAGAGCCTCCCCGTCCGCCGAGGGGTGGTAATGGGTGGTGTCGGTCCCCAGGGCCACATGCACGGTCACCGGAACCTTGCGCTGCAGGGCGCAGGCCAGCAGGCTGTGTCCGGCGTGGGGAAAGTCTGCCGGGCGGTCCTGAATCCACTCCCCCAGGGCTTGTCCCATGCCCTTGCCCTCGCCGGCTCCGCGGGCCACGGCCGCGTTCATCTCCCGGCCGGTCTCCTCGCTCACCCCGAATTCCCCTTCGGCCAGGTCCTTCTCCACCTCTTCGGAAGTGGCCCCCGCCAGGGCGATCTCGAAATCGTGGATGGCGGTGGCGCCGTTCATGGCCAGAGCCGAGACGAAACCCCGCTGCATCAGATCGACGATGACGGCATTGAGGCCGCACTTCACCACGTGCCCCCCCAATCCCCAGACCATGGCGCGTCCCTCTCGCCTGGCCCCCTCCAGGGCCTTTACCGCTTCCATAAAATCGGTTCCCGCCAGGATCCCGGGCAGCGACCGCATCCAGCCCTCAAGACCCTCGCCCTTGCGGTAGGGGCGCGCGAAAGCCGCAAGATCCACCTTGCTGGGCCGCCCCTTGATGGAGCGGGTGCGCAGGGAGTCGGTCTCCAGGGGACGGTAAGGATAGAGTGACATGGCAGGCATTATCCGAAGGGCCCGTCCCGATTGCAACTCATTCTTTTGGGTTGCGCCGCGGGGGTGGGTGTTGGGCCGATTGCTGTCGCCGCCTTCGCGGCTCGACGCTTACCCTAACCGTATCCATGGGCTGACGCCCACGGCTACCTGCTGCCGCCGCTTCGCGGCTCCACTCGAGCCCCGGGCTGACGCCGGGGGAACAAAATGTTCTTTTCCGAGGCCGGCGTTGGTCCCCGTCCGGCTCGACGGCGGGCTGCGCCTTTATGGTAGTCACGCACGGGGCGCCGAGTTTGCCCCCCTCCGGATCGACTGCGGGCTGGCGCCCTTGTCTCTCCGACTCCCCCTCAAGGGGGGAGTGATACTTGAGGCTTGCAAGAGGCGCCGTGCCCAATTCCTGGGTGCGATGTAAACCATGTTCCCGGTCTAATGTATAAACTCCGTTCCCTCTTCATAACACGGATATCACTCCCCCCTTGAGGGGGAGTCGCAGAAGTCGAGCCGAATGGCGAAGGCTGATGCGGTGGGGGGTTCGCACAAGGCGAGCCACAGGCGAGATCTTGTGCGCCGTAGCGGTAACCGCCGGCGTGCGTCGGTTGCGGTGGGGGAGTCGCAGAAGCCGAGCCGAATGGCGAAGGCCGATGCGGTGGGGGGTGGACGCCGCCAGTCAGACCGCGGTGCGGGGCCCCACCGCCCCTCCAAACCCCTGTCAGCCGGCCCGGGCGCCCTTTTGACTTTTCTCCGGGGAGTAGGCTAATATCCTCGCCTTCAATCGGGAGACCGCCCTCATGGCCTGGTTCAAGAAGGAAAAGGCGCCCATCGTACCCATCCGCGACCGGACGGTGCGCACCGAGGGACTGTGGCAGAAGTGCGAAGGGTGCAATCAGACCCTTTGGAAGAAGGACCTGGAGCCCACCTTCCACGTCTGTCCCCAGTGCAATTTCCACTTCCGGGTCAGCGCCCGCGAACGCCTGGAGCGCCTCTTCGATCAGGGTCGGTTCAAGGAGTACGACCGCGATCTCCAGTCGAACGATCCGCTGCAGTTCGTGGACAAGAAATCCTACCGCCAGCGCCTGCGCGATATGGAGGCGGCCTCCGGCATGAAGGACGCCCTGCTGGCGGCGGAAGGAAGGGTCGGCGGCAAGACCGTCTGCGCCTGCGCCATGGAACCCTCCTTCATCAGTGGATCCATGGGGGTGGTGGTGGGAGAAAAGATCACCCGGGCCATCGAGCGCTGCCTGGAAAAACAGCATCCGCTGATCATCATCTCCTGCTCAGGAGGAGCCCGCATGCAGGAGGGTGTCCTGAGCCTCATGCAAATGGCCAAGATCACGGCCGCCCTGGCCCGCATGGACCAGCAGCGCCTGCCCTACATCTCGGTGATGACCCATCCCACCACGGGAGGCGTCACCGCCAGCTACGCCATGCTGGGAGACCTGAACATCGCGGAACCGGGTGCGCTCATTGGATTTGCAGGCCCCAGGGTGATCGAGCAGACCATCCGCCAGAAGCTGCCGCCCGGTTTTCAACGGAGTGAGTTTCTGCTGCAGCACGGCATGCTGGACGCCATCGTCCCGCGCACGGACCTGAAGGACTACTGCATCCAGGCGCTGGAGTTCTTCGGCGCCTAGCCCGCATTTCTCGCCAGGTCGCTGGTGCCATGACGAAAAGCAGTTTGTCTTCAGTACTTTGATTGGCTCCCTGGGAAGGGCTTGTGGGTAACAGACGGCGCTGGGCATGCCTTGGCTTGTCTTTTTCCCTTCAGCCCGCACATGCTCCCTCGCGCGTAGTGACCGCTACGCTCTTCGGTCGCGAGCACGCGCTGAAGGGAAATATCCTGCGCCATGTTCATGCCCCCTGGTGAGAAATGCGGGCTAGCTATGGATTACCACCAAGCGGTATCCTATCTCTATTCCCTCGGCAACGAAGTGGCCACCGCCAAGCTGGGGCTGGACAACATCCGGCGCCTGATGAGCTTCCTGGGCGATCCCCAGGACCGCTTTCCCTCGGTGCTCATTGCCGGCACCAACGGGAAAGGATCGGTGGCCGCCTTCTGTGAGTCGGTTCTGCGCACCCAGGGATACAGGACCGGCCTCTACACCTCCCCTCACCTGATCCGCATCCAGGAGCGCATCCGCATCGGCGGGCGAGAGATCCTCCCGCAGGAGCTGGCCCGCCTGACGGCCACCGTCAAGGAGGCGGTGGGCCAACTGCTGGCCGGGACCTCCCGCAACGGCCGCCGCCTGAAGCTGGACCGTCACCCCACCTACTTCGAGATGGTGACGGCCATGGCCTTTCTCCATTTCGCCGAAAAGCAGGTGGACCTGGCCATCCTGGAGGTCGGCCTGGGGGGACGTCTGGACGCCACCAACCTGGTCGATCCCATCGTCTCGGTGATCACGCCCGTCAGCTACGACCATCAGGCCAGCCTGGGAACCAACCTGCAAGCCATCGCCGGCGAGAAGGCCGGGATCGTCAAGCCCCGCAGGCACTCCCGTCCGGAGAAGCAGCAACCGCTCGCCGTGGTGTGCAGCAACCAGGAGGAAGCGGTCCTGGAGGTGATACGAAAGCAGTGCCGTGCCGCCGGGGCTCGCTGGCTCCCAGCCTTTCAGCAGCTGGAATGCCGGGAGGTCGCCCACCGGCTGGAAGAATCGGTTCTGGAACTTCAGCCGGTGCTGGGAACCCCGTTGAAGCTGAGGGTCCCTCTTCCCGGAAGGCACCAGGTCGGAAACGTTGTAGCTGCGGTCCGGACCCTGGAGGTGCTGCACGACTCCGGCTTTCCGCTGAAGCCGGAGGCCATCGAGCAGGGAATCGCCCGAACCCGCTGGCCGGGCCGGCTGGAAGTGCTTCCCGGGCAGCCCCGGGTCGTGGTGGACGGCGCCCACAACCCGGCGGCAGCCGAGTCGGTGGCCCGGCACATCCGGACCTTCCTGCCCCCGCGGCAGGTCCTCCTCCTCTACGGCTCGCTGAGGGACAAGGACATCCCCGGTGTGTTCTCCCGCCTGAGCCCCCTGGCCCGAGAGGTGATCCTGACCCGTCCCGAATCCGAGCGCGCAGCGGAGCCCCGGGACATCGTGCGCAACGGTTGGACCGGAGGCCGCGCGGTCCGCTGCAGAGCCCGGCTGGAGGATGCCTGGGATTTGGCCCGCACTCTGGCCCGACCGGAAGACACGCTGCTGGTGGCGGGTTCGATCTATCTTGTGGGAGACTTCAAACGCCGCCTGGCCGAATGCGACCGGCCGCGGACCGCGCCGGAAGCCGCCGGCGCCGGCACATCCGTTGGCTCCCCGGGGCGAAGGGGCCAACCAGCGGCCTTCGCCGCCGGCAGCGCCGGCGCCCATCCCCCAGCGACAACATCCTGATCACCCACTGACCCATCGAGGCGAACTCCTTGGCCCTATTCCGACCCGCTACCGATCCCACGCCCAATCCCGGCGAGCTCGCTCCCGAGACGGCCTTCGCCGAAGCCGCCCATCCCGAGGAGTCTCTCCGGCGCCGGGATCGAACCACCATTGCCTCCCTCTCGGGGGCCCATTTCGTCAACGATACCTACGCCAACTTTCTGGGCCCACTGCTGCCTCTGATCGTGGGCAAGCTGAGCCTGACCATCGCCCAGGCGGGCTGGCTGGGAGCTGTGCTGACGGTCTCCTCCTGCTTCATGCAGCCCGTCTACGGCTACCTTTCGGACCGCTACCTGGTGCGCTTCTTTGTCGTCTTCAGCCCGCTGATCACCACCGTCTTCATGTCCTGCATCGGGATAGCCCCCAATTTCACGGTGCTGGCCCTGCTGCTGGCCGCCGCCGGCGTCGGGATAGCCTCCTTCCATCCCCAGGGGGCCGCCATGATCGGCGCGGCCAGCCGGGACCGGAGCGGCCTGGGGATGTCCATCTTCATCGGCGCCGGAACCCTGGGCTTTGCTCTCGCCCCGATCATCGCCCCCTATGCAGTGGAACTGTTCAGCCTGGAACGGTCCTATTTCATCGTGATTCCCGGGGTGCTGGCTTCTGCCGTCCTCTACTTTCTTATCCCGAACGACCCTCCCCAAACCGTCGCCCCTCGCTCCCGGACGGACCTGAAGGACTTACTGCTCCCGATGTGGCGTCCGCTGCTGATCCTCTACCTGCTGGTGGTAATCCGTTCCATGGTCCAGATCGGGTTTGTCCATTTCCTGCCACTCTACTTCTTCCAACAGGGAAACGACCTGATCGCCAGCGGCCGCCTGGCCTCCCTGTTCACGCTCTTCGGCGCCATGGGCGGGTTTACGGGAGGCTTGCTCTCCGACAAGGTCGGCGGCCGCAGGGTGATCGTCTATTCCAATCTGCTGGCCCCGCCGTTCCTGGCCGGCTTCTTTCTGACCGAGGGGGTTCTCTCGGCCGCCTGCCTGGCCTCGGGAGCGGCCCTGCTGCTCTCCACCCTGCCGGTCAACGTGGTGATGGCCCAGAAGATGCTGCCGCAACGGACCAGCATCGCCTCCTCCTTGATGATGGGGTTCGCCTGGGGAATGGCCGGATTGGCCATCCCGGTGGTGGGCGCGCTGGCCGACCGCATCGGCCTGGGCTCGGCCCTGCTGCTGGTGGTCGGCCTGGGGGCGTTCGGCTTCCTGCTCTCCCTGTTCCTCCCCAAGGACGCCTGTGAAGAAGGGGATATCGGACAGATCACGTGTCACTGAAACCGGTTGACTTCAAGTACGACCGGCAAACCGTTGAAGGCCTGGTCGATTTTCAAAGAAACCGGGATCTGCTAAACTGAGTCTCCGGCGGCGCCTATGCGTCGTCCCGCCAACCCACGCGCCCGTAGCTCAGCTGGATAGAGCGACAGCCTCCGGAGCTGTAGGCCGCAGGTTCGAATCCTGCCGGGCGTACCACACCTCAAGGGTTCAGATAATCTGGTGGATGGGGTCGGCCCCTTCGACGCCCACCAGCTTCTGATCCAGACCGCTGTAGAAATAGGTGAGACGGCCCGGGTCCATACCCATCTGGTGCAGGATGGTGGCGTGCAGGCGCCTGACGTGGAAGGGATCTTCGACGGCGGCGCTGCCCAGTTCGTCGGTCCGGCCCACGCTGATGCCGCCCTTGATGCCGCCGCCGGCCATCCACATGGTAAAGCCGTAGGCGTTGTGGTCGCGGCCGGTGCCCTTTTCGTATTCGGCGGTGGGCTGACGGCCGAACTCGCCGCCCCAGACCACCAGGGTCTGCTCCAGCAGGCCCCGCTGCTTCAGGTCCTTCAGCAGTCCGGCGATGGGCTTGTCGGTCTCGAGGGCATGCAGGTCGTGGTTGGATTTGAGGTCTCCGTGGGCGTCCCAGTTGGCGTCCCCGTGGTTGCCACCCGAATAGATCTGAACGAAGCGGACCCCCCGCTCCACCAGCCTCCTGGCCAGCAGGCACTGTCTCCCGAAACCTTCCGTCTCCTTGCGGTCCATCCCGTAGAGGGCCAGCGTCCGGGGGTTCTCCCGCGAGAGGTCGACCGCCTCGGGGGCGTGGCGCTGCATCCTGAAGGCCAGCTCGTAGCTGGCGATTCGCGCGGCCAGGTTGGAGTTGTCCCCGCGGGCCCGGTAGTGCTCCCGATTGTAGGCGCCCAGGCTGTCGAGCATTTGCCGCTGCATTTCGGGGCTGACGCCGTCCGGAGGAGCCAGGTCCAGAATGGGCTTGCCTCGGGAACGCATGACCGTGGCCTGATAGGTGGCCGGCATGTAGCCGCTGCTCCAGTTCTTGGCCCCGCTGATGGGACCGCCCCGCGGATCCAGCATGACCACGAAGCCGGGCAGATTCTCATTGGCCGTGCCCAGGCCGTAGTTGATCCAGGAGCCCAGGCAGGGGCTGCCGCTGAGGATCCGGCCCGAGTTCATCATCAGCATGGCCGACCCGTGGATGGGGGAGTCCGCCGTCATGGATTGGAGGAAGGCGATGTCGTCCACGCAGGTGCCCAGGTGGGGAAACAGGTCGGAGACCCACTTGCCGCACTGTCCGTACTGCTTGAAGCTCCAGCGGGGTTCCACGATCCGGCCGCTCTGCCTGTGGCCGGCGCGGCCGAAGGTCTTGACCTCGACCGTCTTGTTGTCCATCCCCTTCATGGCCGGCTTGTAGTCGAAGGTATCGATCTGGCTGGGTCCGCCGTACATGAAGAGAAAAATGACCGACTTGGCCCGGGCCGGGTAATGGGAGGGCCTGGATCGCAATGGATTGGGGAAGGTGGTGAGGCTGTCGGCCGCCAGCGCCTGGCGCTGCAGGAAGCCGTCGTCCCCCAGGGCGGCCGCCAGGGCGACCCCGGTGAACCCGCCCCCGGCCTCCCACAGAAACTCGCGCCGGGTGCGGCCGCAGAAGTCGCCCCCCCGCTTGCGGATTTTCCTGGTCTCCATGACTTCCTCCTCAGCCGACAATGAATTGTTGATTTCCGATTGAAGATTGTTGATTGGGTGGTAGGACCCTACATTGTGCCCCGGATCCGCAATTTTCAATGGAGAGTAGGGACGCTGCATTCGCGTAACTTCGTGGACGCCTCTTTTCTCCGAACCGTTGGTCCGTGGCGCGCCCTCCTTAATCCAGATAGACAAACTCGTTCAGGTTCAGCGCCACCAGGCAGAACAGTTCCAGGGCCTTGTCCTGGACGGTCCGGTGGTTTTGCCGGAGCGATGCCATCAAGTCCACCCCACGGGCCACCTCTGTCCCCGTCGGAGGCCGCTGCAGCACCCGGTTGAGGGCCACCCGGACCTGGGCGGCCGGGTCGCTCCCGCCCTCTTCCCTGACGAAGCCGGCCAGCACACGGGCCTGCCGGTTCATGAACTCGCCGTTGAGGGTGTGCAGGGCCTGGGTGGGCTGAGTGGTGGAGAAGCGCACCGGGCAGGTGGCGTCGGGGTCGGCTCCGTCGAAGGCCGCGATGAGCGGCACGATCAGGGAACGCTTGGTGTGGATGTAGATGCTCCGGCGGGTCAGATCCCGCGGCGAGGAATCCCACCAGTTATGGCCCGGCACCGATTGCCCTGCCAGGACCTCCTCGGGAATGACAGGATAGATGCTGGGACCGGTCATGGTCAGGTTGAGACCGCCGTTGACCGCCAGCACCGAGTCTCGAATCTCCTCGGCCGCCAGCCGCCGCATATCGAACCGCCACAGCAGGCGGTTCTCGGGGTCTCGGGCCAGGGCCTTCTCTTGAGGCCTGGACGACATCCGATAGGCACTGGACAACAGGATCATCCGGTGGATGGGCTTCAGGCGCCAGCCGCCTTGGACCCATTCCACCGCCAGCCAGTCCAGCAGCCCGGGATGGGTGGGTGCAGCACCCCGAAAACCGAAGTCGTTGGGCGTCCGCACCAGGCCGCGCCCGAAATGGAATTGCCAAACCCGGTTGACCATCACCCGCGCCGTAAGGGGATTTTCGGGACTGGCAATCCAGCGGGCCAGCGCCAACCGCCGCCCCGAGGTCTTCCCGTTGCTCGGCGCCGGACCGAGCCGGGGCCGGGGAGGCGAAAGGACGGAAGGGAATCCCGGCTCGACCCGCTCTCGCCTGGCCCGATGGCTGCCGCGGCCCAGCACGAAGGTCTCCCGGGGCTCCGGCCCCACCTCGGTCACGCAAAGGGCTTGCAGATCCTGACTGGCCGCGGCCTTCCTCATCCACTCCAGGCGTTTTCCGTATTCCGCATAGTTCTCGAGCTGGCCATCGCTCACCAGCCCGGGCACCCGGGTGGCCAGAATCCCCGCCCGGTTCTCTTCCTTGCGGAAGGCTTCCTTCTCCTCCGCCGTCAGGTCGTCGGCCACCAGCTTCTCTATCTTCTCCAGCTCGCGCAGGACCGGGGCGGCCTGCCGCCGGAATGTTCGCCCCCTCCACCCAGCTTCCAGGAGCCTGCGAGGTTCCCGGGGTGGGCCGATGTCGCAAAGCGAGGCCTCGGCCACGGTCTCGGGCTTGCGCACCCCATAGCGCTTCATGCCGTGGAAGAAAGCCAGAAAGCGATAGTAGTCCCGCTGGGGAAGCGGGTCCAGCTTGTGGTCGTGGCAGCGGGCGCAGTTGAGCGTCAGGCCCAGGAACACCTGGCTGGTGGTGGTGACGACATCGTCCAGGTCCTCGTAGAGCTCCTGCACCGGGTCCACCGGCTCGTCCTGCCAGAGACCCAGGCGGTAGAAGCCGGTGGCGATGATGTTCTCGGGAGTGGACGGATGCAGCTCGTCGCCCGCCAACTGCTCCAGGATGAAACGGTCGTAGGGCTTGTCCTGGCTGAAGGCGCGGATGACGTAGTCGCGGTAGCGCCAGACCAGCGGCTTGGGACCGTCCCGCTCGTAGCTGTTGGACTCGGCGTAGCGGACCAGGTCGAGCCAGTGCCTGGCCCAGCGCTCACCGTACTGGGGCGAGGCCAGCAGTCGGTCCACCACCCGGGCGAAGGCGCCGGGGGAAGAGTCGGCCAGGAATGCCTCCACCTCGTCCGGAGTGGGGGGCAGACCGATCAAGTCGTAGTAGGCGCGGCGCAACAGCACCCGCTTGCCGGCCGCTGGAGAGGGTTCCAGCCCGGTGGCTTCCAGCTTGGCCAGAATGAAACCGTCGATGGGGGTCCGAACCCAGCCCTGCCGCTCCACCCGGGGGACTTCGGGCCGCCGGGGCGGCTGGAAGGACCAGAAATGCCGGCTCTCCTCCACCCCGGGGGAACTGCCGTTTTCCTCAACCCCCGTCGGGCCGGCGCTCTCCTCCTGCTCGGCAAGCTCCGGCGGCTCCCGCCGCTCTTCCGGCCAGGGCGCTCCCAGTTTCACCCACCGGGTCAGCAGGTCGACCTGCTCCGGCGGCAGCGGCCCCCCGGGCGGCATCCTGGGGCCTGCGTAGTTGATGGCGCGAATCAGCAGGCTGGAGGCCGGATTCTCCGGATCGACCGCGGGGCCCTGCCGCCCGCCCTGCAGAATGGAGTCCCGGCTGGTCAGGCGCAGCCCGGCCTGCACGGTAGGCTGACCGCCGTGACAGCCGTAGCAGCGGGTCTCCAGGATGGGCCGGACCTGTTTCCGGAAAAAGGCCGCCGGATCATCCTCCGGCTGCTGAGCCCGGACCCATTGGGACCCGGCCGGCGACAGCAGCGCCAGCACCCCCAGGGTCCAGCTCAGGAGCGAGGGCAGCAAGGCGGGTCTCATGGAATTTACGGTATTTCTTCAGTGGGAATCCTGGGATAGGATACACCTCTCTAGCGCAAAAAGGAACCAGCGGGGCGGAGGCAGCCGGTCCCGGGACCCGGTCCGGCAATCCACCCCCCGAAAGAGCGGCCATGGCCACCCGACGGCGCCCCATTCACACCAGGAGGCAGGTATTGACGGCCGGGATCCTGGGCCTGGCGGGCATGGAGAAACCTGCTCTCTCCAGCGGCCGGGCGGCCCCGCAGGGTGCTTCCACCGCCAGTCCCGAGCCTGCCCCCCGCTCCGACGCCTTCCCCGTTCTCCGACCCGGAGCAGCGGCCGAGGTGGGAATGTCGGCGGCCCGCCTCCACCGGATCGCCGACCGCCTGGGGGAGGAAACCTCCGAGGGCGGTGTCGGATCGGCCTCCATCCTGGTGGCCCGCCACGGCAAGGTGGTTCTCCACCAGGGATTCGGAAAGCTGAACCGGCACCCCGGCGCCCCCGCCACCCGGCCGGACACCATCTACATAGTGGCCTCCATCAGCAAGCCGGTGAGTGTCTGCGGGCTGATGCTGCTGGTGGAAGAGGGCCGGGTGGCCCTTGCCGACCGGGTGCAGCGCTACCTGCCCGAGTTTCAAGGCAGGCTCAAGGAAAGGGTCCTGGTCAGCCACCTGCTCTCCCACACCTCCGGCCTGCCCGACATGGTGCCGGAAAACACCCAACTGCGCCGGGCACATGCGCCGCTGAGCCAATTCGTGGCAGCGGCCCTGCGCACCCCGCTGCTTTTCGAGCCCGGCACCCGGCTCTCCTACCAGAGCATGGGGACGCTGCTGGCCGCCGAGATCGCCGAGCGGGTCTCGGGCATGCGCCTGAGAGACCTGCTGCGATCCAGGATCTTCCGGCCGCTGGGCATGCAACGCACCATGCTGGGCCTGGAGGGCCTGAAGGTCGAAGAAACGGCCATCTTCCAGGAAGACCGGGAAAGCGAGGATTCCAGGCGCTGGGGGCCCAACTCGCCCTACTGGCGTGCCATGGGCCACCCCTGGGGCGGCCTCCACACAACCACCGGCGACCTGGGAGCCCTGCTGCAGACCTTTCTGAACGGCGGCCGCTACGGAGAGGCGCGGGTCTTCTCGCCGGCCACCGCGGAGGCCATGACCCGGGACCGGAACGGCGACCTGGGAGCTCCCTGGGGATACGGATGGGCCCTGCGGGACTCTCCGGTGTGGAACTATTTCGGAAACCTGGGAACCGCCGGCACCTTCGGCCACGTGGGCATCAGCGGCACCGTGGCCTGGGCCGACCCCGGTCGCCAACTGATCTGCGTCCTGCTGAGCACCCGCACAGCCGCCCATCGGGAGGGCTTCCTGCTCAAGAGCCTCTCCAACATGGTGCATGCCGCGGTTGTTGGGAGATGAACGCCATGGACCGCAGAAACTTTCTCAAGCTGGCAGGAACCGCGGCAGCGGCTGCCGTTGCGCCCTGGCCGCTGCCGGCAGGGGCCTCGGCACCCCGGAAGATCGCCGCCCTGGCCACCACCTACCACGTCCGCTCCCACGCCGACAACTTCATCACCCGCTTCCTGGAAGGCTACTGGATCAACGACCGCTACTACCCGCCTCCCTGCCAGGTGGCCTCGCTCTACGTGGAGCAGGAGCACCCTGCCGACATCAGCGCCCGCCTGGCCCGAAGCTGGGGAGTGGCCCGCTACCCGACCATCCGGGAGGCGCTCACCCTGGGCGGAGACACCCTGGCGGTGGACGGAGTGCTGCTGATTGCCGAGCACGGCGACTACCCCACCAACGTCAGGAACCAGAAGCTCTACCCCCGCTACCGATATATGGAGGAGATCGTGAAGGTCTTCCGCCATTCGGGTCGGGCGGTGCCGGTCTTCAACGACAAGCAGCTCTCCTACGACTGGGACCAGTCCAGGCAGATGGTCGACTGGTCCAGGGAGCTGGGATTCCCGCTGATGGCGGGCTCCTCGGTATCGGTCACCTTCCGCCGGCCCGAGCTGGACTTCCCCTTGGAGGCCCCCTTGGAGGAGGCTATGGCGGTGGGCGGGGGCTGGGTGGCCGACGGCGGGCTGTTCCACCTGCTGGAAACCCTGCAGTGCTTCGCCGAGCGCCGCAAGGGCGGCGAGACCGGGGTGAAGGCGGTGCAGTTGCTGGCCGACGAGGCCGTGTGGAAGGCGGCGGCCGAAGGACGGTTCAACCGGGGCCTGCTGGAAGCCGCCCTTGCACGCGGAGCCAAGGTGACGCCGGGCCCGGCAGAGGAGAAGGCCCGACAGCCGGTGGCCTGCCTGGTGGAATACAGCGACGGCTTTCGCGGCAGCGCCCTGGCCCTGGGCGGCAAGGCGGCCGAGTACCTGGCCGCCGTCCGCATGGAGGGACGGGCGGAACCCCGGTCCACCCTCTGCTACATCCCCATCGAGAACTCCAACAACTTCAGTCCGCTGGTGGACTCCATCGGGCGCATGTTCACCCGGGGCACCCTCGACTACCCGGTCGAGCGAACTCTGCTGACCAGCGGAACCCTCTCCTTTCTGATGGAGTCCTGGCACCGCGGCCAGGTTCGCATCGAGACGCCCATGCTGAACATCGCCTACCGCGGACCCGAAACCTCCTACTACGCCCGTGGCCGGGGGTCCTGAGATGAGAGCGCCGGGAATCTACGCCAACAACACCCGACTCTTCGACCTGGTGGGGCGCCGCGCCCCCATCCTGAAGGTGGCCGGTGGTTTCGGGCGCTTGAGCGGGCCGCTGTTCAGCCGCATCGGCTACCTGCTGTTCAGCGATACCCACGGCGGCAGGATCTGCCAGTGGACCATTCCCCCCTGGGAAGAAGAGCCCCTGGGAGGCAGGCTCACCACCTATCGGGTCCGCTCCGGCGAACCCCAGGGGATCACCTTCGACCATCAGGGCCGGCTGCTGGTGTGCGAAAGGAATCCCGCCAGAGTGGTTCGCCTGGAAAAGGACGGCAGCACCACCGTGCTGGCTGAAAACCACCGCGGCCGGCCCCTGGGAGCACCCGACGACCTGGTCTACAACATCGACGGCAGCATCTTCTTCAGCGCCGCCCCCGCGCCCGATAGCTTCCGAGTCCGCCCCCCGGGAGACCGGCAGGACGTCACCTCCACGCCCCGGCCGGCCGTCTACCGCATCCCCCGTTCCCAGATCCCCGGCCCCTTGGGGCTGGAACGGGTCTCCGGGGAATGCAGCCGGCCCACGGGCGTGGCCCTGGGACCCAAACATAACCGGCTCTTCGTAGCCGATGCCGGCCGGCGGAACATCCGAGTCCATCCCATCCGGGACGACGGCACCCTGGACGGCGGCCGGATCTTCGCCGAGTTCCCCTCGCAGGACCCCGGAATCCCGGGCGGCCTCAAGACCGACGAACAGGGCCACCTCTATGCCTGCGGTCCGGGCGGCCTGTGGGTCTTCTCCCCCGAGGGCGCCCACCTGGGCACCATCGTCACCCCCGAGCCGCCGACCAACTGCGGTTGGGGCCGAGGTTTCCGGGGGCTCTACCTCACCACCGGGACGTCTCTCTATTACGTGGGAACCAGGGTGTCGGGAAGCCGCACCTATTGACGGAGGGTACTCACTTCCAGTAGAGGCGGGAGGCGTTGCCACCCATGATGGCCCAAATCTCCTCTCCGGAAAGGAAGGGGGCAAGACGCTCCAGCCACTTCACGGCCCTGAGGTAGCCGGACTTGAGCAGCACGTGGGGAAAATCGCTGCCCCAGATCAGCCGGCCGGGACCGAACTGATCGTAGAGAACCCGCAGCAACTCGGCGCAGTCCTGGTGGGGATAAGGCTGGCGCGAGCAGTAGTAGGCCCCTGAAACCTTGACCCGGACGTTGGGGAGATCGGCCAGTTGGAGCAGCGGCCGATAGACCGCCGTCCTGGGGCCGGCTCCCACGGGCGGGTGGGCCATGTGGTCGATGACGATCCGCACATGGGGAAAGCGCCGGGCCAAGGCCGCCGCCGCAGGCAGGTGGGCGAACCCCGTCAGCAGGTTCACCACCACTCCCAGCCGCCCCGCCGCCTCCCACAGTCCGAAAGTGGAGGAATGGCCGAAGACCTCGCCCTCCCCGGACACCTCGGGGCGGAGCCTAAGTCCCTTGCACCCTCTCTCCCCGGCCCAGTACTCCAGCCGTTCGGCCGCGTCCGGCTTGCGGGGATCCACCACGCACACTGCCTTGTAGCGTTCGGGCTCGCCCGCGGCGGCGTCGGCCACGTAGCTGTTGTCCTCTCCCGGATAGAGCGGCTGCACCAGCACCCCCCGGCTCACCCCGTACTCCTCCATGTACTGGGCGAACAACTCCAGGGGCACGTCGCACTGGGGGCTGACGGTGGTGGCTCCCGGGTTGGGATAGTCGGGCGCCGGTTTCCACACGTGTAGATGGGCATCCACGATCATCGCCGCCTCCGGTTCGATTTACTGAATGGGGAGAACATTCTATGGGAGATCGTTGACGGAGGCAAGAGAGACAAGGTGAAATAACCGCATAAAGTTTCACCGCGGCTCAGCCCATCGGCTGGCGCCCGGGGGCGTGCGTGCTGTCGCCGCCTTCGCGGCTCGACACTAACCCGCATTTCTCACCAGAGGTAGGAAGCATCGGTTCTCGGAATCTGGTAAAATACTCTTGTCTAAGGAGTTAACCAGATTCTTAAAGGAGAACCGATGCCGACACAGTGTAACACCAAACCCCTGGAGTTTGAACCCCACGGCCGCCGCCGCGTGGTGGCTGATTTCGACGGCGGTCCCATCACTTCCGATGCCGGCTCCCTGCTGTTGCGCCGGGTGGATCGGGGCTTATCTCTCTCCGACCAGGTGGCCGACTGTTTCACCGATCACCGCGACCCCAAGCGGACCCAATACAGCCTGCGCACCCTCATCGCTCAGCGCATCCGTGGCATCGCCCTCGGCTACGAGGATCTCATCGACCACGACCAACTCCGTCACGATCCCCTCATGGCCTTGTTTTCAGAGAAAGGCCGTCGTGGCGACTCGCCTCCCCTGGCAGGCAAGAGCACCCTCAACCGACTCGAACACGCCCCCACCCAAGGCCCCACCCGCTACCACAAGATTGACCACGACCCCGAGGCCTTGCAAGCCCTCCTGGTGAAACTGTTTCTGCAAGCCCATCCCCAACCCCCCGATGAGATCATCCTCGACCTCGACGCCACTGACGATCCCCTCCACGGGGAACAAGAGGACCGCTTCTTCCACGGCTACTACCGAGGCTACTGCTACCTGCCCCTCTACATCTTCTCGGGCCGCCATCTGCTCTCGGCCCTGCTCAGACCCGCCAACATCGATGCCTCCGCCGGCGCTCTGGAGCAGGTCCAGCGCATCGTCTCCCGCCTACGGCGTGTCTGGCCTCAGGTCAAGATCCTGCTGCGGGCCGACTCCGGCTTTGCCCGTGAGGAGCTGATGGGGTGGTGTGAGCAGCATCAGGTCGACTATCTCTTCGGCCTGGCCCGCAACTCCCGCCTCCAAGACGCCATCGCCCCCGAGTTGGCTCAGGCCCAGGCCCTCTCAGACCAGCAACAGCAGCCCGCCCGGATCTTCACCGACCTCTCCTACCGCACTCACAAGAGCTGGTCCCACGAGCGCCGCCTGGTCGCCAAAGCCGAGGTCCTGCCCCGCGGCCCCAACCCCCGCTTCGTCGTCACCTCTCTGTCGGTCCAGGACTACCCCGCCCAGTTCCTCTATGAGAAGATCTACTGTGCCCGCGGTGAGATGGAAAACCGCATCAAGGAGCAGCAACTCGACCTGTTTGCCGATCGCACCTCCACCCACTCCTTCCGGGCGAATCAGCTCCGGCTCCTGATGACCTCTTTCGCCTATGTGCTGGTGGAGGGCTTGCGCCGGCGGGCGCTGCAATCCACCTGCCTGGCCCGGGCCACCGTCGGTTCCATCAGACTCAAACTGCTCAAGATCGGCGCTCAGGTCACCATCTCGGTCCGTCGCATCAAGGTCGCCATGGCTTCCGGATGTCCTTACCAGAGGGAGTTCCGCATCGCTTGGGCTCACCTGCCGCCCTGAGGTGCCCTGACCCGACCGTCACTCCTGGCCCTTGAAGACGCGGCCACCAGGCCCGATGGCAGAGGTGTCGCTGTTTTCGAGGGAAAATGCCGCCTGAGGTTCCTCGGAGAGCCTCAGAAGCCTCCGCTGTTGGCCTTTGCCTACCGATCCAGCCACCAACGTTGTTAAACTCGGCCTCAAATGCCTCCATGGCCCCTTTTACCGCTCCTGTGCGAACTCTGGTGAGAAATGCGGGCTAACGCTACGCTTTCCATGGGCTTACGCCCACGGCTACCTGCTGCCGCGGCTTCGCCGCTCGGCTCGAAGCCCGGGCCGGCGCCCTGCACCCCCGACGCGACGCTGGCTCTCACTTACGAAACGCCGCGTTGGCCCCCCTCCGGCGCGGCTTTGGGGCAACGCGTGCCGTTGAAGCAGGTCCGTCTCGCTTTGTGGCTCTGTGAGCACTGCCGATCGGCTCTTACGGGACGCCGAGTCTGCCCCCCTCCGGATCGACGGCGGGCGGAGCCCTTGTCTCTCCGACTCCCCCTCAAGGGGGGAGTGATACTTGAGGCTTGCATGGGGCGCCTTGCCCGTTTCCCGGGCGGGGTGTAAACCATGTTCCCGGTCTAAAGTGTAAACGCCGTTCCCGGTTTGTTCCCGTGTATCACTCCCCCCTTGAGGGGGAGTCGCAGAAGTCGAGCCGAATGGCGAAGGCTGATGCGGTGGGGGGCGGTCGCCGGCGCGGCTTTGGGGCGACGCGTGCCGTTGAAGCAGGTCCGTCTCGCTTTGTGGCTCTGTGAGTGCCGCTGATCGGCTCTTACGGGACGCCGAGTTTGCCCCCCTCCGGATCGACGGCGGGCGGAGCCCTTGTCTCTCCGACTCCCCCTCAAGGGGGGAGTGATACTTGAGGCTTGCATGGGGCGCCTTGCCCGTTTCCCGGGCAGGGTGTAAACCATGTTCCCGGTCTAAAGTGTAAACGCCGTTCCCGGTTTGTTCCCGTGTATCACTCCCCCCTTGAGGGGGAGTCGCAGAAGTCGAGCCGAATGGCGAAGGCTGATGCGGTGGGGGGCGGTCGCCGGCGCGGCTTTGGGGCAACGCGTGCCGTTGAAGCAGGTCCGTCTCGCTTTGTGGCTCTGTGAGTGCCGCTGATCGGCTCTTACGGGACGCCGAGTTTGCCCCCCTCCGGATCGACGGCGGGCGGAGCCCTTGTCTCTCCGACTCCCCCTCAAGGGGGGAGTGATACTTGAGTTTCTTGAAGGACGTTTTGCCAATTTGGGGAGCAGACGCCCGGAGATAATCAATTGAAAATCCTATACACCGGCAGTGTCGTGGGTTACGGGAGAGCCGCGTATGCGGCGGTTGGCGTGGGTCGTCCGAAGAAACGTCCCCTGCAAGCCATCCTTATAGAGCAGCGTAGCTGCGGCCTCGTGTAGCCCCGGGCGGAAGCCCGGGGGCGCGTGAGTTCTGCGCCAACCTAGCCGCGTAGGCGGCGAATCAAGAGCCTCCTCCCTGATCGCACGGCCTTCACAGAACGTCGCCAACCACACTTCCGGTTGACGCCCCTCGGGTGGCTTCCTTAAGATGGGTGGCTTCGCCTTGGCCTGAGACCTGCCGGGGCCGCCTGTTTCCATGCGCATCGGCATCGACATCGGAGGGACCTTCACCGACATCGTGTGCGTCACCCGGCAGGGGTCCCTGCTGGTGCGCAAGGTTCCCTCCACCCCCGACGACTACAGCCGGTCGGTGCTGGAATGCCTGCCCGGCCTCTTCGAGGAGGCGGGGTCGGGACCGAGCCAGGTCCAGGAGGTCATCCACGGGACCACGGTGGCCACCAACGCCCTCCTGCAGGGCAGCGGGGCCCGCACCGCCCTGATCACCACCGAGGGGTTTCGAGACGTGCTGGAGCTGCGGCGCATCCGCATGCCCGAGCTCTACAACTGGGACTGGGACAAGCCGCCCGACCTGGTCCCCCGGCGCCTGCGCCGGGAAGTCCGGGAACGGATGGACGCTCAGGGCGCGGTGCTTCACCCCCTGGATTGCCCCCAGGCCGAGCGGGTGATCGACGAGATCACCGTCGGCGGCGTCGAGTCCCTGGCCGTCTGCCTGATCAACTCCTACGCCAACCCGGAGCACGAGGAGAAGCTGGCCGTCATGATCCGGCAGAAGCATCCCGACCTGCCGCTCAGCCTTTCCAGCCACATCCTGCGGGAGGTGCGGGAGTACGAGCGCACGGCAACCACGGTGGTCAACGCCTACGTGCTTCCCATCGTGCAGCGCTACGTCCAGTCGCTGCAAGCGGCCTTCGCGCGGCTGGGCATGGGGGCGCCCCTGCTCATCATGCAGTCCAACGGCGGTGTGATGACCGCCGAGGCCTGCCGGCGGCAACCCGTCTACATCATCGAGTCGGGCCCGGCGGCCGGGGTGATCGCCTCCCAGGAACTGGCCAGGCGCATGAACCTGGACAACGTCATCACCTTCGACATGGGGGGCACCACCGCCAAGGCCTCCATCATCGAAGAGGGCGCCCTCCAGATCGCCGCCGAGTACGAGGTGGGGTCCTCGCTCTCCAGCGTCAGCCGCCTGATCAAGGGAGGCGGGCACCTGATCCGCATTCCGGCCATCGACGTGGCCGAAGTGGGGGCCGGGGGAGGCAGCATCGCCTGGCTGGACGCCGGCGGGGCCCTGAACATCGGCCCGCGCAGCGCCGGGTCCTCTCCGGGTCCGGTCTGCTACGACCAGGGGGGGACCGAGGCCACCATCACCGACGCCAACCTGGTGCTGGGCTACATCAATCCCGAGGGACTGGTGGGCGGCGGCCTGCCCCTCAATCGCCGCAAGGCCGAGCAGGCCCTCTCGGAACAGGTCGCCGAGCCCCTGGGCCTGGACCTGATCCAGGCGGCCTACGGCGTGCACCTGTTGGCCAACGCCGCCATGATCCGGGCGGTGCGGGCCGTCTCCACCGAGCGTGGCCGTGACCTGAGGGAGGCGGTCCTGTTCGCCTTCGGCGGCAGCGGCCCCATCCACGCCTGCGGCATGGCGGGCTCCCTGGAAATGACCCGGGCGGTAGTCCCCCTCCACCCCGGACTCTTCAGCGCTTTCGGGCTGCTGTCGGCCGACATCGAGCACCATCGGGTCCAGACCTGCTACCAGGACTCCCGTACCGCCGACCTGGAACGCCTCAACCAACTCATGGAGCGCATGCAGTCCGAGGTGACGCGGCTGCTGGAGGAAGAGGGGTTCGCTGCCGGCGAGATCCGCATCCTGCGCAAAGCCGATCTGCGCTATACCGGCCAGTCCTTCGAGCTGTCCCTGCCCCTTCCCGAGGGCCCCCTGGACGCCGGCGTCATCCGCGGCCTGGAACAGGCCTTCGACGAGGAGCACCACAAGACCTACGGGCATCGAGCCCGTCCGGGAGAGGCCTATACGCTGGTCAACCTCCGCTTGATCGGCCGGGTGGCTCAGCGGCGCAGCCTGCTTGGCGACGGCGCCCCGGCTGCCGGCCGCTCCGCCCGCTCCCGCCGCAGAGCCTACTTCGGTCCCGATCAAGGGTGGATGGAGTGCCCGCTGCTGGCCAGAATCAACCTGAAGAGCTCCCGCCAGGGGCCCCTGCTGATCGACGAGTTCGACACCACCATCGTGGTCCCTCCCGGCTGGCAGGCCCGGGCCGACGGCTCCGGCAACCTGTCGCTACGCCTGACCGAACCCTCCAGCGAGGAAAACCGGTCCGGAAAGGTCCTGCCATGACCCCTCAACGCGATTCCAGGGTCGACCCCATTACCCTGGGCTTGATCCGAAACACTCTCAGCAGCGTCGCCGACGAAATGGCCAACACCGTGATCCGGACAGCCTACTCCACGGTGATTCGAGACTGCATGGATTTTTCCACGGCCCTGTGCGACCGCGAAGGCCGGATGATCTCCCAGGGGGTGACCATCCCCTTCCAGTTGGGATCCATTCCCTTCGCCCTGGCGTCCACCCTGAACAAGTACCGGGGCCGGGTGCGTCCGGGCGACGTGTTCATCATGAACGATCCCTTCGATGGAGGCATCCACCTGCCCGACATCTTCATTTTTCAACCCGTCTTCCACCGGGATTCCCTGGTGGGTTTCTCGGCGGTGGTAGCCCACCACCTGGACGTCGGCGGACGGGTGCCGGGCAGCGCCGCCTGCGACAACACCGAGATCTTCCAGGAAGGGCTGCGCCTGCCGCCTCTGAAGCTCTACGAGGAAGGCCGCCCCTCGGAAAGCATCTTTCAGATCCTGGAGAAGAACGTCCGCGTCCCGGTGATGACCCTGGGAGACATCCGGGCCAAGCTCTCGGCCTGCAAGACCGGCGAGAAGGGCCTGCTCAAGCTGGTGGACCGCTACGGGTCCGAGGTCCTGGACCGCTACTACGAAGAGCTCCTGGATCTGACCGAGAGGGTGGTGCGGGCCGAGATCCGTTCCTGGCCCGACGGGGAATATGTCTTCGAGGATTACCTGGACAACGACGGAGTGGACGCGGGGACCATTCCGCTCAAGGTCAAGCTGGGCGTGCGGGGGGACTGCCTGGAAATCGACTTTACCGGGAGCAGCCCCCAGGTGAAGGGCGGCATCAACTCGCCCTTCCCCTTCACCGTCTCCTGCTGCGGGTACGCGGTGCGCTCCATGATGCGGGCCGACATCCCCAACACCTCGGGTTTCTTCCGACCCCTGGAGGTCATCGCCCCGGAGGGCTCCATCCTGAACCCGGTCATGCCGGCCGCCTCCAGCATGCGGGGCGTGGTGGGCTTCCGCCTGTCGGACGCCCTGTTCGGCGCCCTGGCCCAGGTGCTGCCCGACCGGGTGCCGGCCGCGGGCGAGGGAGGCAACTCCCTGATCGTGATCGGCGGCTACCGCAAGGGACGGGATCCCTTCGTCATGTTCGACCTGGTGGCCGGGACCTGGGGCGCCCGTCCCAACAAGGACGGCAACGACGGCCTGACCAACCCCGGGGCCGTCATCTCCAACATCCCGGCCGAGCTGATGGAGCTGGAATACCCGGTGCGGCTGGAACAGTACGCCCTGGCCGCTGACAGCGGCGGGGCCGGCCGCTACCGGGGCGGCCTGGCCGTGGTCCGGGACTGGCGCTACCTGGGGGAGGAACCGGCCAACCTGACCATCCGCTCCGACCGCCGGGAGCATCTGCCCTTTGGCCTCTACGGCGGCCAGCCCGGATCGGGCTCCATGAGCATCCTGAATCCGGGGCGGGAGGACCAACGCACCCTCCCCACCATGGTGACCGAGACCATGCAGCCGGGGGAGCTCATCCGTCACATCCAGCCCGGAGGCGGCGGCTGGGGGGACGCCATGATCCGGGACCCGGAAGCCGTCCGCCAGGACGTCCTGGACGGCAAGGTGTCCGCCGAGGCGGCCAGGGAGTCCTACGGGGTGGTCCTGCGTCCGGGAAGCCTGGAGATCGACCGGGAAGCCACCCGCAAGCGACGCGAGGGGATCCGCGAAGGGCGTGACGGCTAAAAAGGGCAATCCACGAAGGAAGTGTCGAGCCAAGCCGCGCGTCGCGGCCTGACACGCCCCGGCGTCCGCCCCCGACCGCATCAGCCTTCGCCATTTGGCGCTGCCGTTCGGAGGCGCCGCGTTGGCCCCCCTCCGCATCAGCCTTCGCCATTCGGCTCGACTTCTGCGACTCCCCCACCGCAACCGACGCACGCCGGCGGTTACCGCTACGGCGCACAAGATCTCGCCTTTGGCTCGCCTTGTGCGAACCCCCCTCCGCATCAGCCTTCGCCATTCGGCTCGGCTTCTGCGACTCCCCCTCAAGGGGGGAGTGATACCCGTGTTATGAAGAGGCAACGGAGTTAATGCGGTAGACCGGGAACATGGTTTACATCCTGCCCAGGAATCGCGCAATAAGCCCTCTACAGGCCACAGTATCACTCCCCCCTTGAGGGGGAGTCGGAGAGACAAGGGCGCAGCCCGCAGTCGATCCGGAGGGGGGCAGACTCGGCGCCCCTTGAGTGCAGGGTAGCGGCGTGTGGGCGGTGTCGTTCTGGTAAGGCTGTGGGTTTCGGGACGGCGCTCTTGATTCGCCGCATTCGCGGCTGCGTTAGCGCGGAATTCATACGACCCCGGGCTCCCGCCCGGGGCTACACGAGGCCGCAGCTCCGCAGCTCTAAAAGGATGGCTTGTAGGGGACGTCTCGCCAGGTTACCGACTCCAACCGCAGCTTCGCAGCTCCCCCCAACCCACGACACTGCAAGCAGAAACGTGCTTTTTTTGGATAATGGCCCAGGGGTTCGAGTGGAGCGGTGTGGCCGGGATTGATGGTTCGCACCCGAGAAAACACCGCTCGTGCCGGCTTCCTTTTCGAGCGGCGAAGCCGCGGCAGCAGGTAGCCGTGGGCGTAAGCCCATGGATCAGGTTGGTGATCGAAGTTATTCCAGTAATTCAACAACGTCCCCTATTTGCGTCCTAAGTTGACGGCCCTGCGGATGGACAGGATTTTTCTTTTGGACAATCCCAGGGCTTCCCGCCCGGCCACCCCCAACTAACCACTATCCACTATTCACTGCCGTTCTACGCCCGGTTGCCGCCGTAGGCGCCTTCAATCAGGTCGCCATGCTGGAACCGCGAAAGGGCGAAGCGGCCGATGTCCGCCGTGCGGGCCCGTCCGTTGACGATCTCCTCGGCCATCAGCTCCCCTACGCCGGGGGCGATCTTGAAGCCGTGGCCGCTGAATCCGGCGCACATGTAGAACCCCCCGACACCCTCCACCTTTCCCAAAATGGGATTCCAGTCGGGCGTCACGTCGTAGAGCCCGGTATAGGCGTCGATGGCCAGCGCCTTGTCGAAGGTGGGGAAACGCTGCAGGAAC
This sequence comes from Candidatus Versatilivorator sp., assembly GCA_965207735.1. Classification (GTDB taxonomy): domain Bacteria; phylum Acidobacteriota; class Terriglobia; order Versatilivoradales; family Versatilivoraceae; genus Versatilivorator. The sequence goes on from OZ242296.1 coordinate 2,208,384, forward strand.
CGCTCGCGGGTCTCCCGGATGAAATCGGGAGCGGCCGACCGCTCGAAGCGGTCGGGGTCCACCTGCTGGTAGTCCTTGGGAAACCCGCGGCCCACCAGGGTGCGCGAAGACCAGTGGGGACGGTAGTAGATGGCCTTGGCCATGTCCGAAAACACCAGCCGGGGAGGACCGCCCACCTCGGCGGTCTCCAACAGGATCTCCTCCTCCCGGGTGACCTGGATGGGCGCCTCCACCCCGGCCCAGCCGGCCACCCTGCCGGCCCAGGGGCCGGCCGCGTTGACCACCACCTCGGTCGATATCTCTCCCTGCGCGGTGTGCACGCCGGCAATCCGCCCGCCCTCCACCCTCAGGCCCTCCACCGGGGTGAGGGGCAGCAGTTGCCCGCCCCGATCCTGGAAGCGCCCCGCGTAGGCGGCGGTGGTGGCATGGGGGTCGGCGTAGCCCGCCCCCGGTTCCCAGGCGATCCGGTCGACGCCGCTCAGATCGATCCGGGGCTCCATCTCCAGCAACTGGCGCCGGTCGATCTCGCGGGTATCGATGCCCAGTTGCCGCTGCATCTCCAGGTTGCGATCGAAGCCCTCCGAAACGTAATCGGGAACCAGAAAGGCCCAACCGCAGTTCACGAACCCCGGGCTTCCGCCGATCTCATCGTCGAAGTGGTGGAAGATCTGCACCGACCGCTTCACCAGCCGCACCAGGTCGGGATGGGAATAGTGCTGGCGGATGATGGCCGCCGATCGGCCCGTCCCTCCCGAGGCGATCAGCCCCTTCTCCAGCAAAATCACCTTCCGCAATCCGGCCTTGGCCAGGTTGTAGGCCGTGCTGGCGCCGTTGACTCCGGCCCCGATCACCACCGCGTCGGCTGTCCTGACCATGTTGCCCCCTGAAAGGATCCCTTGGTGTCCGCTTGCCGGTCAACAAACTGGAAAGAGGATTTGGGATGCTTCTATGTGCGGAAGTGCCTGGCTACAACCTCCTCGAAGAATCTCCTGCCAATCTCCTCAATCTTACCCACGGACGCACGGCCGCTTCTTTTTCGTTCGACAAACCGCTCTTTGGATATTTCGTACCCGATCTCAAGCAAGTCGGGAACATTCTGCGCCACCACATTCTCGAGTCGTTCGTAGTTGTATGAATTCTGGGGTTCCTCCCGCGCCACGTGAAGCGTTACTGAGCACCTTTCCCGCAACCTAAAGCTTCCATGTCCGAAGAAAAAAAGATACCGCGCCGATCGATCGGCCCTCCGAAAATCCACGCGAAGAAACCATGTACGCTTTGCAGATTCGCCACGGCTCAAAGCCAAATACTTTTCGAATTCAAGGCTGCCAAAGTCCTTGAAATAGACATTCCCGTATTCGGCCAATTCATTGAAGACTCCTACTGTCTGCCGAAGATAGCTCTTAAGGAGTTCCATCGCATTCTTCCATACCTCGTACTCGTTTTGTGCACGAACTTTCTCCGGTTCAGTAAACTTCTGCGCCAGTGACTGAGCCCATTCTGTTTGTTCCTGCTGCTCTCGTGCGGCATGTTCGTACTCTTCCAGGCTTTCCTCCAAACATTCAGCAAGAAGAACTGTAAACGGTGTCAAATCCGACGCTTGAGATGCTTCCAGCGTGTCGTAATAACGAAGACGGTCTTCCTTAGATATAATCGCAATCGGATAGCCGTACCGCATAAGAAGCAAGTTCATAAGCAGACGCGCCACCCGACCGTTTCCGTCGACAAACGGATGGATGGTCACGAACCAAGTGTGTGCAACCGCTGCCGAAAGCAATCCCGCAACGCTGGCGAACGAATCATCGCTAGGTGTGCTCACGTTAGCCAACCAAAGACCGAAATCCCGCATGTGAGCGCCAACCGATTCAGGTGGAGATGGATCAAACTGCGAACCGCTGATCCTGACAGGAACCGATCTATAAGCTCCTGCCGCGTCGCCCATGCCATCCAAAACCAGAGAATGGATTTGTCGAATATCATTCTCGACAATCGGATCGTGTGCCTGGCCGGCCAAGTCTTCCAAAAAATCGATAGCGTGAGAAAGATTGCGTGCTTCGGCCTGGTCCTTCAGGGGCTTGCCGGTGATGGTGAGACCCAACTCAACGACTTGACGGGTTTCCCCAACTCCCAAGACATTTCCTTCGATCGCGTTTGAGTGATAAATATTCTTGATTCGAAAATATTTCCGAATGCGGTAGAGAACCTCCGGAGACAGACTTCCTTCTCCTCGCATTCGCTTAACTCGATCCGAAAGATCGCGAAAGTACGAATATCTCGATTCGTCGCAGCTATAAGCAGTGTTTTCAATTTCACGATGGGCCATGTCAGTTCTCTCTATTGGTCATGCCGACATCCAGGATGCCTCCCTGCCCCCGACCCAGAACCTCCTCGGCCAACTCCCGGTAGCCGGCGGCCCGCTGGCGGATGTCGGCGGCCGGCAGCAGGTCCCGGATGACGGCCACCGAGTCCACTCCCGACCGGAACAGCGTCGGGGCATTCTCCAGGGTGATCCCGCCGATGGCTACCAGTGGCTTGGAGACGCACTCCCGGATGGCTTGCAGCTCCTGCCGCTCCACCACCGGATCGGGATTTTCCTTGGTCCGGGTGGGAAAGACCGGCCCGATGGCCAGGTAGTCCGCCGGGCTGTCCTGGGCCTGGCGGGCCTGCTCCAGCCCGTGGGTGGAGAAGCCGATGATGGCCTCCTCGCCCAGAATCTTTCGGGCCTCGGCGACGGGCAGGTCCTCCTGCCCCAGGTGAACCCCGTCGGCCCCGCTGACCAAGGCCAGGTCGGCGCGGTCATTGACGATGACCTTCAGCCCCAGCGGCCGCGCCAGGGCCACCAGCCGGCGGCACTCCCGGAAAAGGTCCCCGGAAGAGAGCTGCTTGCCTCTCAACTGAACCCATTGCACCCCGGCATCGGCCAGCCCGGCCAGAACCGGTTCAAGCGGCCGCTGCAGCACCGCCAGGTCGATGATGGGGTAGAGCGGGAAAATGCGGGCTTGGGACGGCATGAGCCTGGAAGGAGCGCCCTGCTCTGCCCTAGTGGGCGTCCCGGCAGGTCAGGCGTAGCGCTCCATGAACCCGGTATCCAGGCGTCCGGCCAGGAAATCGGGTTCCTTCATGATCCTCTGGTGCAGCGGAATGGAGGTTTGCACACCTTCAACGATGAACATCTCCAGGGCCCGCTCCATCCTGCGAACGGCTTCCGGGCGGCTGGGCGCGTGCACCACCAGCTTGGCGATCAAGGAGTCGTAGTAGGGGGAGATCTGACACTCGGAGTAAACGGCCGTGTCCACCCGCACCCCTGCGCCTCCCGGCACATGGAAGGTGGTGATCCTCCCCGGAGAGGGCCTGAAGGTCTCCGGATCCTCGGCATTGACGCGGCATTCGATGCTGTGGCCCCGCAGCCTGAGGGGTTCCTCCAGCTCCAGGGGCTCCCCGGCGGCCATCCGGATCTGCAGCTTGACCAGGTCCACGCCCGCGACCATCTCGGTGACGGGATGTTCCACCTGAATCCGGGTGTTCATCTCCATGAAATAGAAGTTGCGGTCCTCGTCCACCAGGAACTCCACCGTTCCGGCGCCGGAGTATCCCACCTCCGCCAGAGCCTCCTCCACCTGCCTGCCGATACTTTCCCGAATGTCCTCGTCCACGATCACCGAAGGCGATTCCTCGATCAGCTTCTGGTGGCGGCGTTGGATGGAGCACTCCCGCTCCCCGAAGTGAACTACCTTGCCGTGCCGGTCTCCCATCACCTGGAACTCGATGTGGCGCGGCTTTTCCAGATACTTCTCCAGGTAGAGGTCGGGCACCCCGAAGGCCAGCATGGCCTCATTCTCGGCGGTGGAGTAGGCAGTGGACAGCTCGCCGGGGCCGCGCACGATTCTCATGCCGCGCCCGCCGCCGCCGGCCGCGGCTTTGACGATGATGGGATAGCCGATTCCGGAGGCAACCTCCAGGGCCTGATCCAGCGACTCCAGGGCCCCCTGGCTTCCCGGCAGCACCGCCAGCCCGGCCTCGACCATGCGGGCGCGGGCTCGGGCCTTGTCTCCCATGAGCCGGATCACCTGGGGCGAGGGTCCGACAAAGCGGACGTTGCAGGCTTCGCAGACGTCGGCGAAGTAGGCATTCTCGGCCAGGTAGCCGTAGCCCGGGTGGACGGCGTCCACGTCGGCGACCTCTGCCGCGCTGATGACGCTGGGGATGTTGAGGTAGCTCTCGGTGCTGCGTGCCGGACCCACGCAGACCGCCTCGTCGGCGAAGCGGACGTGCAGCGAGTCCCTGTCAGCCTCTGAAAAGATGGCCACCGATTTGATGCCCAGCTCTCGACAGGCGCAGATGACGCGTAGCGCGATCTCGCCACGATTGGCCACCAGGATTTTCTTGAACATGACGACTTCCGCGGTTCTGGGGCGGGTCCGACCCGCGTTTCCGGATTTGGAGGAAAGGCTCAGGCTGGAGGGAGAACCGGAGGACGTCCGACACGGTCCCGCGAGAGGACTCCGGACTGACCGCCGGCACCCGATCCGGCCGGTCGATCATCCCGTTCGGCGAATCCCGAAAAGCGCCTGGTTGTACTCCACGGGCTCGCCGTTGTTCACATAGATCTCGGCGACTTCACCATCGGCATCCGAGGGGATCTCGTTCATCAGCTTCATGGCCTCGACGATGCACAAAATCTGTCCGGACCGCACCCGGTCGGCCACCTGGACGAAGGGGTCGGCGTCCGGTTTGGCCGAGCGGTAGAAGGTTCCCACCATCGGGGATCGAATCACGTGCAAGTCGGGCTCGGCGCCCGCGGGGGCTTCCGCGCCTGCCGCGGCCGGCTGCTCCGGGCCGATTCCGACGACGGAACTCTCCACCGTCACGGAGGGCGATCCGGCTTGGGATGAGGGGGCCTCCTTGCGGATTCTGATCTTGACACCGGTCCGCTCCAGCTCCAGCTCGGTGATCCCGCTGTCGCAAACCGCCTGAATCAACTCCCTGATCTGTTCGATATTCATCCGGTCGCTCCTCTTTCCTCCCGGCCGCCGGCACGGTACGGCCGCCGGCCCATCCGGCAGCGGCAGAGGCGGCCTTGGGCGGAATAGCGGCTAAGTATAGCCAGAGCCATCGGCAATTACAATCGGTTTCAGATTGACAGTGAACGGCTTAGACGGCAACTAACGGCCGGGGGTGCAATTGCGGGTTCCTCTCGCCTGGGGAGCGGTTCATCGGCCGGCGCCCATTGACGCCTGGGATGCCTTTCCATGGGCTTACGCCCACGGCTACCTGCTGCCGCCGCCTTCGCGGCTCGGGGTTGGGGGCATCGTTTTCCATGGGCTTACGCCCACGGCTACCTGCTGGCGCCGCCTTCGCGGCTCCGCTGGAACCCCCCGGCTCGCGCCCGGGGGACAATTCATCGAATAGTCGCCGGCCCCCAGCTTGTGTCGCATTTCGGCCAGTGCGCCGATTGATTGGCTGGGTTCCAAGACTCCATTGCCTCTTCAAATCTATCCCCCTTACCCTCGGGCCTTCCTGCTGTCGCCGCCTTCGCGGCTCGGCTTTGGGGCATCTCTTTCCATGGGCTTACGCCCACGGCTACCTGCTGCCGCCGCTACGCGGCTCTATAGGAAGGCCTGCATATGTGGCGTTTTCTCATGTGAGACACACCAATCCTGGCTATGCCACGCCCCCAAATCCCCAACTCGGCGGGGAACAAGATCTGAATAGAACTTGTAGCCCAAGAGAACCCGACACGTCCGAAGCGTAGCGATCTTAAGACTTGATCCTCCCTCGGGCGCCAGCCCGAGGGCATCGAGTGGAGCGGCGAAGACGCGGCAGCAGGTAGCCGTGGGCGTAAGCCCATGGAACAGGGAGTCTTAGCGTCGAGCCGCGTAGGCGGCGACAGCAATCAGCCTTGGTGCTCGGTCTCGAACAGGTAGCTAGGATCAAAGTTGATCCGATGTTCTTTCAATAACTCCAAGGTTTTTTCCGAAACGTCTTGGTCCAATGATGGACGAATTCCCCCGGGGCGCACCCTCGGAGTTCGATCAGAGCGGCGAAGTCGTGGCAGCAGGTAGCCCCGGGCGGAAATCCCCGCTACCGAAGCCGCGTACGCGGCGAACTAATAGCGCTGTCCCAAGACCCACCACCCTTTCAAGAAAATGCCGGCCAACCCGGTCCGCCCCTTCTACAAGATCCTCGGCGAGAGGAAGAAGACCAGCTCGCGGGTTTCCCGGACCAGGGATCGATTGCGGAAGAGGGCGCCCACGATGGGAATTTCGCCCAGCCCGGGCACCTGGCCGCGGCTGTCCTGGCGGCTGTCGATCAGGATTCCTCCGATCGCCACCGTGCCTCCGTTGTTTACCAGGATAGTGGTGGTGGTCTGGTGGGTGTTGACAGTGGGAATCCCCTGGACCTGGCGGGAAAAATCGGGTGTGGAATTTTCGATGTCCACGCTCAGCAGGATGGCGTCCTGCCGGGTGATCTGGGGGGTCACGGTGAGGCGCAGCACGAAATCGATGAAGCGGGCCGAGACGGTGTTGTTCACGGTGGTCTGGATCGGAATCTGGATCCCCTGCTTGACCACCCCTTCCACGTTGTTCTGGGTCAGGATCTTGGGCTTGGAGAGCAGCTTGGCGTTCCCCTTGCGCTCGGCGGCGGTGATGAGGGCGTCGAGGACGAAGTCGGCCGCCAGGCCTGCGGCAAGAGTGAGGGGGCGGGCGGCTGCGCCGGTTTGCAGGTCGAGGCTCAGCCGCGACCGCTGCTCCCCCGAGGCCGATTCTCCGCCGGAGGCGGGAGCATCCAGCAGCGGAAAGGGGCTGAAGGCCGGCGCCGAGCCCGATCCTTCCTGCTGCCCTGTCCGGGCCTGCCGCCCGTAGAGGGCGCTCCACTGGACCCCGATGTCCTGCAGGAAACTCCGGCTGGCAGCCACTACCCGGGCTTCGATCTCCACCTGGCGGACCTTGCGGTCCAGCTCCCGCAAGAGGGCGTCCACCGCCTCCAGCCTGGGCGGAATGTCCGAAACGACCAGGGCGTTGGTGCGTTCATCCACGATGATGTCTCCGCGGGGGGAGAGCGCCTTCTTGAGGATGGGGCTCAATTCCGCGGCCTTGGCGAAGCTGGGCCGGCGAATCCGCGTCTCCAGGTCGGCCGCCGCCACTCTGGCCTGGGCCAGCCGCTGTTGCTGCTGCTGTTCCGCCTCCAGGGTCGAGAGCCTGGAGATCCTGAGCACGTTGCCGCTCAAGTGCCTGGCCATGCCCTGGTTCTCCAGCACCACCTCCAGAGCCTGGTCCCAGGGCACCTCCTTGAGGAATAGGGTGAGGGACCCTTCCACGTCGGGGTCCAGGACGATGTTGAGGCCGCTGATGCCGCCGATGAGGCGAAAGAAGTCCTTGAGGTCGGCGTCCTTCAGCTGCAGCGAGATTCGTTCCCCGGAGTAGGCAACCTTCTCCGTGGAAGCCGGAGGCCGCGCTTCGGCGGCGGGCTCGGGTTTCGGCCCGCCGGACTCCTCCGCGCCACTCCAGCCCCATGGCCCAGCCGCCCCCTGCCAGCAAAGCCAGAGCCCGCAGCCCCACAGGGCCAGGCGAAGTCGGGATTCAGTTCGCATGGTTGGCCTCCCCAGGCGCCGGATGCAACTTCTTGACCACACGGCGGCTGCGCCTCCCTCCGGCGTCGCCCTCAACCCGCTCGGAAAAGACCACCCCGTCCCCGCCGATCTCCAGGACCTTGCCGTCGAACAGGCGGTCTCCCTTCTTCAGCAGAAAGGAGCGGTCCCGACGGCCGGTGGCCAGGGCCGTGTATTCACCTCCGGCCACAACCAGCCCCACCAGCTTCAGTTCCGATACCCGTTGGCCCTTCAAGCCGCGCGGCCTGACGGCGGCAGGGGCGGCGGGAGGAAGGGGCGTGGAAGACCGCGGGACGCCGAAGGGATCGCGCCGCCCTCGGGCCCGATAGGGGTAGGCGTTCTGCCCTGCAGGGGGCGCGGGATCGGCGGGGACCTCGACGGCAGAGGCGGCCGGCCGGTAGCGATGGAGAACGGCAGTGAGGTCGGCGGTGAGGGTGTGGCGAGAATCCTCCGGGCCGGCAGCCGCGATCCGCAGGTCCTCCAGGCTCACGATGGGGGCCAGCCCGGCCAGCTTGCCACAGAAGCCTCCCAGGTCGTGGTAAGCGCCGGCCAGCACCAGCCCGTGGGGTTCCCGGAAGAAAGTTTCTCCCTCCTGTGCGGGCTTCTTTCGAATCCCCTTGACCTTCAATCCGGACGCCGCTGCCGCTTCCTGCAGATGCCCCAGCAGGCCCATCGCCTCCTCCTCCGGCAGGGCCGCCTCGAGACTTGCCAGCTTCGAGGCCAGCCTCCGGTTCCGGCCGGACCGCTCCTGGAGCTGCCGCTCCAGCCCTGCTCCCTGCCCCGCCTCCCGGCTCAACGTTTCCAACTGCCGCCGGCGCAGCTCGATTTCAGCTCCGTACCCGGAGACGAACAGATACCAGCCCAGTCCCAGGACCAGTCCACCCATGCCCAAGGGAATTCCCAGGCGCTGCAGCCAAGGAGGGATGTGGGTAGTTGTGAGGGTCATGGAATCAGGTGTCCCCGGGCTGTTCTGGTTGACGCCCGAGGGTTTGCTGTCGCCGCCTTCGAGGCTCGGCCGGCGTCGCTGATTTTGACTTACGGGACAGCGAGTTTCTCCCTACCGGCTCAACTGCGGGCTGGGCCCTCTCGCGACGCCGAGTTTGCCCCCCTCCGGCTCGACTGCGGGCGGAGCACTTTCGCGACGCCGAGTATGCCCCCCTCCGGCTCGACTGCGGGCGGAGCACTTTCGCGACGCCGAGTATGCCCCCCTCCGGCTCGACTGCGGGCTCCGCCCTCTCGCCGACTCCCCCTCAAGGGGGGAGTGATACTTGAGGCTTGCAGGGGGCGCCTTGCCCGATTCCTGGGCGGGATGTAAACCATGTTCCCGGTCTAAAGTGTAAACGCCGTTCCCGGTTAGTACCCGGTATCACTCCCCCCTTGAGGGGGAGTCGCAGAAGTCGAGCCGAATGGCGAAGGCTGATGCGGTGGGGGGCCAGACGCCGGCGCAGCTTTGGGGCAACGCGTGCCCTTGAAGCAGGTCCGTCTCGCTTTGTGGCTCTGCGAGCACTGCCGATCGTCACTTACGGAACGCCGAGTCTGCCTCCCTCCGGATCGACTGCGGGCGGAGCACTTTCGCGACGCCGAGTATGCCCCCCTCCGGCTCGACTGCGGGCTCCGCCCTCTCGCCGACTCCCCCTCAAGGGGGGAGTGATACTTGAGGCTTGCAGGGGGCGCCTTGCCCGATTCCTGGGCGGGATGTAAACCATGTTCCCGGTCTAAAGTGTAAACGCCGTTCCCGGTTAGTACCCGGTATCACTCCCCCCTTGAGGGGGAGTCGCAGAAGTCGAGCCGAATGGCGAAGGCTGATGCGGTGGGGGTCAACCAACGCCTGGTACACTGTCTCCAGAACATCCATGCAGCTCTGAAACACCTCGTTGTTCCAAAAGCGCAATATTCTGTACCCCTTGCCCCGCAAATAATCATCGCGCTTCTCGTCGTAGGCGTGCCGTTCCCCATGCTGGCCGCCGTCCAGCTCGATCACCAACTTTCGGGACATGCAGGCGAAATCTACGATGTAGGGACCTATCGGTTGCTGGCGCCGGAACTTGTAGCCGGCCAGTTGTTTCCTGCTCAGATAGTGCCACAGCAGGCCTTCTGCGTCGGTCTGTTCTTGGCGCAGAGTCTTTGCTCTTTCAAGTGTTTGCCGGGTGTAGGCGCGCATCATTCCCCCCACCTGTTGGTAGTCACTCTCGCGACGCCGCGTCTGCCCCCCTCCGGATCGACCGCGGGCTTCGCACTCTAGCGACGCCGAGTTTGCCCCCCTCCGGATCGACTGCGGGCTGCGCCCTTGTCTCTCCGACTCCCCCTCAAGGGGGGAGTGATTATTTCGTCCGATCTTCTTCATTTCCGGTCTCCGGTTCGACCCGATGCTTCTTCCGAGCCCTTGCCGGGTTGGTCGACAACGGCCTCCTCGAGGGAAAGGGCAAAGGCATACTGGCCGTCCTGCTCCTGGAAGTGGACCAGCTCCACTCGATGGAATTCGCCGGTGCGCTGCAAGCGGGCGATGAATTCCGAGACCCGCTCGGATTGGGCCGAGACCAGCCCGCGGAGCGAGAAGGACCCGTCCTTCCGGCTCACTTCCTGCAAGCGCAGCCCCGGAACGGCCTGGACGCAGTCTCCCAGCAGATCCAGCAGCCTGGCTGGACGCGCCTGGCGGGCCCGGAGCTGCTCTATGGCCCGGATGCGCCCCTCCATCCACAGGCCCTGCTGCTCCAGTTGCCGGATCTCCCGGGACAGGTCCAGTTGGCGCTGCCTCTGCCCGCGCACCTGCTGGATTTGCGCCTCCAGCCGTTGGCCGCGGGCCGCCTGTTCCATGCGCCAACTCAGGAGGATCGACGCCGCGCCCAGCATCATCCCCAGGGACAGCAGCCGCTGAAAGGCGCGACCGCGGCCGGCCCGGCCCATCCACCCCGGCGGTTCCGACCGCCCGGCCCCCCATTCTCCCGCCAGGTTGATCCTAATCATGGAAACCCCTCAGAGCCAGGCCCACCGCCACCGCCAGGCTGGGCGCCTGCTGGTAGAGGCTCTCCTCGTTCACGCCCTTCCCGACGGCAATGCTCTTGAAGGGGTCCAGGGGTTCCAGGGGAAGATCGAGCCCGCTCTGCAGCCGGTCGAACAGCCCCGCCAGGCCTGAGCATCCGCCGCTCACATAGACCCGCTGTATGGATTCGCCCTCGGCCCCGGCCTCGAACAGGTCCAGGCTCTTGCGAATCTCCAGCAGCAGGGTCTCCATGACCGAATGGAGAAGAGCGCCGGCCGGCCCCGCTTCCAGGGCTTCCACCCCGCTTTCCCTCTTCATCCTCTCGGCTTCCTCGAAACCGATCCGGAGCTGCTTTTGCAGCAGTCCGGTCAACTGGTTTCCACCGGCCGACAGGTCTCGGGTGAACAGAGGGACGCCGCCCCGCGTCACCACCACGTTGGTGACGGCGGCGCCGATATGGAGCAGGGCGGCCGTGACCGCGGAGCCGGCGCCATAGTTGGCCTCGTAGGCGTTCTGCAGGGCGAAACCGTCCACGTCCACGATCAGGGGAGAGAGGCCGGCCCTGGCGATGGCCCCCAGTCGGCTCGCAACCCTCTCCTTGTGGGCCGCCACCAGCAGGACCTGGGTGTCTCCCCCGGCGGCGGCCTCTCCCAGAACCTGATGGTCCAGGTGCACGTCCGACAGATCGAAGGGGATCACCTGCCGGGCCTCCCACTGGATGGATTCCTCCAGTTCCTCCGGGCTCATGGCCGGCAGGGTGAGCTTCTTGACGATCACCGAATGACCCGAAACCGAGGTGGCCACCTTCCTGGCCCTGATCCGGCTTCGACTGAAGACCCTGCGGATGGCTTCAGCCACCGAGTCCGGGTCCCCGATGGCGCCTTCGGCCACTGCCCCCGGCGCCAGGGGCTCGACTCCGGCGCGAACCAGCTCGAAACCGGCCCGGACACGGCGCAGCTCCACCGCCTTGACGGTGCTGGATCCCAGGTCCAGCCCCGCCAGAATGTCGCCTCCGGAGAACAGACCCATCCGTAAGCTCCCGCATACCGAAGTGGAGAGGGAACAAGGAGGGAGAACAAGGCAGATTCCGGCGCCCTGGGAAAATCAATCGGGGGACCGCTGGCCGACCCGTCACGGTCTGAAAAACCGAACGGGCCGACCTCAGAGGGAGATGCAGCGGGAGGGAGTAAACAGGAAAATCTTAAGGCGAAAGGGGGCCGCTGTCAAGCCGGATCGACTCGGGATTGACTCCGCGCACACCCCTTTCATGCCCGGCTTTTCGTGATAGAATATCCCAGTGAGTCGTCAACACCCGAACCCCCTAACTTGTCTGATCTCCCTCTCAGAAGGTTCGTCACCGTGAAAGGAGCATCGACAATGAATATCAGCCCGGAACTGATTGCCATCGGCATTCTTGGCGTGGCCTTGGTCAGCCTTGGTTGGAAAGTCTCAACGGACATCCGACAGGAGTTGAAACAAGAAATCCACTATGTCCGAGAAGATGTGGCCGTACTTGGCGATCGCATCGGCGGCCTGGAACAGCGCATGGCCCGATTGGAAGGCTGGATAGAGGGTCGCTTTACCGAGGAATTGGAGTTGAAGGCCAAGCCCGCCAAGTAGCGGCAACTTGATGTCACTACCTATGCGGCTTCCGCAATCCCCGGGCCGGGCTCGGGGATTTTTTTTGTCATGCGCAGCCTGCGCGACCTGTAGAGGTTTGGGGAAGAACCCGGAAGCGGCGGCAAAAGCCAAGCCGCTACCGCGCCCCGATGCGGCGGAGGGCCCGGGTGGCTTCCGACACCACCTCGGGGTCGTTGTCCTTCAGCAGGGGTCGCAGGCTTCTGGCGGAGGCACTGTCCCCGATCATGCCCAGCACCAGGCAGAGTCTCCTGCGGATCACCGGATTGCTGTCATTCAAGTATTTCACCAGATCCGGAGACACCCGGGTTTTCAACTCGAGCAGGTAGGCCAAAGCCTGTTGATGGATGAGCCGCTCCTTGAGAGCCGCCACCATCTGGTCGAGGTACTCCTTGCGCCCCAGGTTGTAGAGGGCAAAGCTCATGGCCAGCCGGGGGGCGGGCTTCTTCTCGGCCAGAAAGGCCCTCGACACATCCCCGGCCACCGAAGCATCTCCCGCCCGGCCAATGCCCTCGGCGGCGAACTGGCGGTACTTGGGACCCCCGTCGCTCAGGTGGCGCCGAAACACGGGCAGGGAGCCGGGGTCGCCGATGAGCGCCATGGCCTCCAGGCAATTCAGCCGGACGTCGCGGCCGGGATTCTGATCGTAGAGCGTCTGCAACTGGGGCAGGGCCTCCAGGCTCTTGAAGAGTCCCAGGGTCAGGATGGCCTCGTTGCGAACCTTCTTGTTGGTATTCAGAAGATAGGGCTGAATCTCCCCGGCCACCGAGCGGTCCCTGATCTTGTAGAACGACCGCAGGATGGCGATTTGCAGGTTGGGCTCGGCGCCGTTCATCCCCTCCACCATCTTGGGAATCGCCGCCTTTCCCCGCAACACCCCCAAGGCGTTGACCGCGTAGAAGCGCACCTCTCTATTGGAGTCCCGCAGGCGCTCGGCGATGCCGTCGATGACGGCAGGAGCCACCTTCACGTCGGGCTCGATGACGGTGTCATCGCTGGGCACCGGGCCGCTGAAGGGGTTCAGACGCGCGTAGAGGCGCTTGGCCTGACGGGTCAGGAAGAAGCTGGCGTCCTGCTCGGTATAGAGGTTGACCAGAGCGATGATGGCCTCCCGGCGAACCTCGGGCACTCCATCCTCGAGAACGGTCAACAGCATGGTGACGGCGCCGGGGTCCCGGATCATACCCAGGGACTTGGCGACCGCGCGGCGAACCTCGGGGTCCTTGTCGCCCACCGCTCCCAGCAGCAGGGGGGTGGCCTCCCGGCTGAGCGTCTCGCCCAGCTCCCCGGCCGCCTTCCTGCGGTCGCCGGCCTTCTTGCTTTTCAGCTTGTCCCGCAGCTCCTCGATGGAATCCCCCCTGGCCTCGGGAACCAGCGGAGTTGCGGCGGGGCTCAGGAGGAGCAACCCACTGGCCAGGCCGACCAGCAGGATTCGGGAGGCCTCTTTTCTCGCCCTGAATGAAACGCTCATGCTTGCCTCTTTTCTGACTCTGACCGATCCAATCCGGGATGGGGCCGCGCCCTTGCAGCCACGGCGGCCTCGAGCTCATTGTCCCACATTCCCGCGGTCGGGTACAGGCCCGGCGCGGGGTCGGCTCTCCAGGAACAGGGTCAGGTAGAGCCCCAACCCCAGGCCGGCCGGCCCGCCGGTAGCGACCCGCGACCAGAGGGTGCTGTTCCAGGCTCCCACCAGGTCCAGGCCGGCGTCCAGGCCCGTGAGCAGCAGCGGCCCCAGCAACAGGGCCCGGCGGCCCAGCAACCAGGCGGCATGGCCGCGCGCCAGGGGCGCCAGCAGCACTCCCAGCAACCCGCCCAGGTAGAGGGACAGGCAGCGGTTGCACACCGGCAGGAAGACGCCCGCCAGGCTCAGGGAACGCTGAGGGTCCTGGTGGCAGAGGTGGGAAAAGACGTACCGGACCGATAGGGCCGCCGCGGCCTCACCCTGGAGGACCAGCCAGGGAGACAGCAGGATGGCGGCGCAGCAGATCCCCGAACCCGCCAGCAGCACCAGCCAGGGCCAGCGGCGGCGGGAGGGATGGCGGAGGATGGCGGTCTGGTTCATGAGGAAGTGACACCCGGGAACGCGGGCGGGACGCCCGCCCTAGCGCACTGCGCCACCGACGCAACGCTCAATCTCACTTACGGGACGCCGCGTCTGCCCCCCTCCGGCTCGACTGCGGGCTCCGCCCTCTCGCCGACTCCCCCTCAAGGGGGGAGTGATACTCGAGGCCTGCATGGGGCGCCTTGCCGGATTCCCGGGTAGGGTGTAAACCATGTTCCCGGTTTAATGCATCAACTCCGTTCCCTCTTCATAACACGGGATCACTCCCCCCTTGAGGGGGAGTCGCAGAAGTCGAGCCGAATGGCGAAGGCTGATGCGGTGGGGGGCGGTCGCCGGCGCGGCTTTGGGGCAACGCGTGCCGTTGAAGCAGGTCCGTCTCGCTTTGTGGCTCTGCGAGTACTGCCGATTGCCGCTTACGGGACGCCGAGTCTGCCCCCCTCCGGCTCGACTGCGGGCTCCGCCCTCTCGCCGACTCCCCCTCAAGGGGGGAGTGATACTCGAGGCCTGCATGGGGCGCCTTGCCGGATTCCCGGGTAGGGTGTAAACCATGTTCCCGGTTTAATGCATCAACTCCGTTCCCTCTTCATAACACGGGATCACTCCCCCCTTGAGGGGGAGTCGCAGAAGTCGAGCCGAATGGCGAAGGCTGATGCGGTGGGGGGCGGTCGCCGGCGCGGCTTTGGGGCAACGCGTGCCGTTGAAGCAGGTCCGTCTCGCTTTGTGGCTCTGCGAGTACTGCCGATCGTCACTTTCGGGACGCCGAGTCTGCCCCCTCCGGCTCGACTGCGGGCTCCGCCCTCTCGCCGACTCCCCCTCAAGGGGGGAGTGATACTCGAGGCTTGCATGGGGCGCCTTGCCCGATTCGCGGGCGGGGTGTAAACCATGTTTCCGGGTTAATGTGTGGACGATGCCCCCCCTCACGACTCCGGGAGCGGCGGCAGGTCGCAGCGGCGGGGCTTGTCGGTGCGGAAGCCCAGGGCGTAGTCGGCCTGCATGAGCGTGTGGATCTCCCGGGTGCCCTCGTAGATCACGGCTCCCTTGCAGTTGCGGTAGTAGCGGCCCACCGGATACTCGTCCGAGAAGCCGTTGGCGCCGTGGATCTGCACCGCGTCCGAGGCGGCCCGCTCCGAGGCCACGGTGGCGTGCCACTTGGCCAGCGAGGTCTCTCGGTTGTTGCGCCGCCCCTGGTTCTTGAGCCAGCCGCAGCGAAGCCACAGCAACCGGGAGCTCTCGTAGTCCCGCACCATCCCGGCGATCATCTCCTTGACCAGTTGGTGGCGGGCGATGGGCTCATCGAAGGTACGCCTCCCCAGGGCGTACTTCCTGCTGGCGTCCAGGCAGGCTCGAATCAGTCCGGTGGCCCCGGCCGCCACCGTGTAGCGTCCCTGCTCCAGGGCGAACATGGCGATCTTGAACCCTTCGCCCTCCTTTCCCAGCCGGTTGGCGGCCGGGACCCGCACGTCCTGCAGGCTGAAGTAGCCGGTATTCCCCGCCCGGATGCCCCACTTTTGATGGTGGGTCCCGCTGGAAAACCCCTTCATGGAGCGCTCCACCAGGAAGGCGCTGAGGCCGCGGTGGTCCCGGCTTTCCCTCTTGTCGGGATTGGTCCAGGCAAACACCAGGAAGTGGTCGGCCACGTCGGCCAGCGAGATCCAGGTCTTTTCGCCGTTGAGGATGTAGTGGGTGCCGTCGCGCCGGGCGGTGCTGCGGATTCCCAACACGTCGCTGCCGGCGTCGGGCTCGGTCAGGCCGAAGGTGGCGATCTTCTCCCCCCGGGCCTGGGGCTTCAGCCAGCGCTCCTTCTGGGCTTCGCTGCCCCAGCTCAGCAGGGTGAGGCCGTGCAGCGCCAGGTGCACCGAGAGGATGACCCGCAGGGAGGTGTCTCCGTATTCGAGCTCCTCGCAGGCCAGCCCCAGGCTGATGTAGTCGAAGTCGAAGCCGCCGTGGCGGGAGGGGATGCAGAGTCCCAGCAGGCCCAGCCTGGCCATCCTGGGCAGCAGGGATCGGTCGAAGCGGCCTTCGGAGTCGTTGCGGCCGATGTCGGGAAGCACCTCCCGGGACACGAACTGCCGCACCAGCTCCTGCACGCTCAGGTGGACCTCAGACAGATCGAAGCCGATCATGCCACTCCCCCAAACCGTCCCTGCCGCCCGAACCCGCAAGGCTCCGGCCGCAAGGGGACCATGCCTGCCGGACCGATCAGGAATGCAGGGACCGGAGGTAGGCCGACAGGACCACCACAACCAATCCCAGGACCAGGCCCCAGGTCAGCAGGCGGCTTCGCGGGGAGAGCGGGTCGGAACCGGGCGAGCGCCCGGCAAGAGCCGCGATGACCAGCGCCAGGACCGCCAGCGCCAGCACCACCTTGGCCAGGAAGACCTCCAGGTTGGGCGCCAGGGCGGTCCTCCAGTCCAGGTGGGTGTTGTAGAGACCCGAAATCAGGGTCCCGGCGATCCCGCCGTGGACCAGCATCTTGAGGCGAATCTTGAGGCTCAGAAAGAAGTTCCGCCGGCTCTCGGTGCTCTGCGCGGCCAGGGCAGGCCGCAGCACCAGCACCATGAAGGCGGCCGATCCGATCAGGACGGCTACCGAAGACAGGTGCAGCCAGCGCATCAGCAGGTTCAACCACTCCATGGACCCCTCTCCTTTGGCCGGGTTGGAAGGCGCCGGAAGGCCAACAGGCAGGCCCGCCGCGTCCTGCCAGCCATGGTACCACAACTCGGAGCCCCCTCATGGACGACGATTCTCCTAGCCCGACCGGCGAAGCGGCGGCCCGGTCGGCGACGCCGCCCCGGGGGAAAGTACTTGTTTGGAGGGAATGACTCTGGTACTAGTAAGGGTTTCGCCCTGGAAGGGATCCCGCCTGTCAGACCGGACGGCGGCGGATGGAAGCGACTTGAACTGCCACATCCTCTATCACGACAACTGCTTCGACGGCGCCTGCTCGGCCGCCGTCTTCATGCGCTTCTACCTCTCGAGGATCGAACCAAGAGCCCGTTTCATCCTGTTCGGCCTGTACCATCAGCCCCGCCAGACCTTTCCCGACCACCTCTTCGGGGGGGACGAGAACGCCATCGTGGACTTCAAGTACGCCAGCCACGAGCGGCTGACCTGGTGGTTCGACCACCACTACAGCGCCTTCCTGACTCCCGAGGACGAGGCCCACTTCCGGAGCCGGAACAGCGACCGGATGTTCCACGATCCCAACTACAAGTCCTGCACCAAGATGATCGCCGCCATCGGCCACAGCCGCTTCGGGTTCGACTCCGGGGTGCTGGAGGACCTCATCCACTGGGCCGACATCGTGGACGGCGCCCTCTACGCCAGCGCCCGGGAGGCGGTCGAGGTGGGCGAACCGGCCCAAAAGCTGGCCGCCGTCATCGAGGCCAACCGGGACGCCGCCTTCTCCCACCGCATCATCCGCCAGCTCTCCCAGCAGCCCCTCGACCAGGTGGCCACCCAAGCCGAGGTGCTGGACCGCTACCGCCCCCTGCACCGGCACCACTCCGACAACATCCGCACCATCCGGGAGGTCTCCGAATGCAGCCGAGGGGTGACCTTCTTCGACCTGATCCCCTTCGGCATGGAGGGCTACAACAAGTTCATCCCCTACCATCTCCACCCCGAATGCAACTACCACGTCAGCCTGATGCAGTCTCCCCAGCGCACCAAGGTCTCGGTGGGCTCCAACCCCTGGAGCCCCAACCCCCGCCGCCACAACCTGGCCCGCATCTGCGAACGCTACGGGGGCGGCGGCCATCCGGTGGTGGCCGCCATCTCCCTGCCTCCCGGCCAGGCAGACCGCGCCCGCCAGGTGGCGCGGGAGATCGTGGAGGAGCTTCAGGGATCCACCAAGGACGCGAAGAAATAAAAAGAGTAATCCACGAAGGGTCACGAAGGGGTTGGAGGAAAACCCAGAGGGATCCGCCAAGGGTCGGTAAGGGGGAAGGAGTAGTGCCCCCCCGGGAGCGCGGGCGTCTCGCCCGCATTCGACTTGGCATGATGGAAACGATCCCCCTAAGGGTGAGTTGGGTGCGCTTTGCGAGGGAGTGGCCGGGGGCGGCAGACTGTTTGCAGGAATTCGGTTGCGGGCGGGACGCCCGCGTTCCCGGGGGGGCCATTCCTTTGCCGGTTTCCCGTGCGTCCATACTTCGTTGGCGACTTGGCGCACCGCACCTATTTCTTGGACCATTCTCGCTTTGGAGGCAATACGGCTCGTGAAGAAAGACCACCCGGGAGCGCGGGCGTCTCGCCCGCACAAGGCCTGGCACGAACGTGGCTACCTCCCGCACTTCGATGAAGCGGGAACGGTGCAATTTCTCACTTTCCGCCTTGTTGACGCGGTTCCCGCCGCGACAGTCACCGCCTGGAAAACCGAACTGAAGCTCAGTGGCGGTGAAACGGCCGACGATCCCCGCTGTGCGCGCCTTCGCGGCCGAATCGAGCGTTTCGCCGACCAGGGACACGGCGCCTGCTGGCTGAAAGACGCCCGCGCCGCGCAGGTGGTCCAGGATGCGCTGCTGCATTTTGACGGTGAGCGGTATCGGCTTCTGGCGTGGGTCATCATGCCCAATCACGTGCATGCGGTAATCGAGACACTGCCCGGCTTTCCCTTGGACGGGGTCATTCACTCCTGGAAGTCGTTCACTGCCAAGCGGGCCAATCGACTCTTGGGCCGGACTGGCGCCTTCTGGATGGGAGACTACTTCGACCGCTATGTCCGCGATGAGGCACATCTCTGGGACGTAATGCGTTACATGGAAGAGAACCCCGCAAAGGCGGGTTTGGTGCGCTTCGCAAGGGAGTGGCCGTGGATGGGAGGCTGTCTACAGGAATAAGACCCACCCGGGAGCGCGGGCGTCTCGCCCGCACAAGGCCTGGCACCATGGAAACGATCCCCCTAAAGGTGAGTTGGGTGCGCTTTGCGAGGGAATGGCCGCGGACGGCAGGCGGCTTGCAGGAATAAGGTTGCGGGCGGGACGCCCACCCGGGAGCGCGGGCGTCTCGCCCGCACAAGGCTCGGCACCATGGAAACGATCCCCCTAAAGGTGAGTTGGGTGCGCTTTGCGAGGGAATGGCCGCGGACGGCAGGCGGCTTGCAGGAATAAGGTTGCGGGCGGGACGCCCACCCGGGAGCGCGGGCGTCTCGCCCGCACAAGGCTCGGCACGAAGGAAACGATCCCCCTGAAGGTGAGTTGGGTGCGCTTTGCGAGGGAATGGCCGTGGATGGGAGGCTGTTTGCAGGAATAGGGTTGCGGGCGGGACGCCCGCGTTCCCGGGGGTTTGGTGCACTATGCGAGGGAATGGCCGTGGATGGGAGGCTGTTTGCAGGAATAAGGTTGCGGGCGAGACGCCCGCGTTCCCGGGGGTTGGTGCACTGTGCGTGGGAATGGCCCTGGACCGCAGGCTGTTTGCAGGAATAAGGTTGCGGGCGGGACGCCCGCGCTCCCGGGGGGGCCTTTCCAATGGTGCGGTGGGCTCCGACAGTGGCAGCCTTTACCCGTCCGACCGCACGGCAACTCCACTTACTCTTCTTCCGGCGAATCCGCCGGGCAGCCGGCGGACTCCGGATCCGAATCCGGAATCAACACGCGGATGCGGTGATTGACCCGGTCCGAGAGGTAAATCCTGCCGGTGCCGGCAATCGCCACGTCGGTGATGGCCCCCAGCCGGGCCTCGGTAGCGGGCACCCCGTCCCCGCTGTTCCCAATCATTCCCGTGCCCGCAATGGTGCTAATCGTCCCCGTGCAGGCATCCACCTTGCGGATTCTGAAGTTCACCGTGTCCGCGATGAACACGTTGCCCGAAGCGTCTACCGCCACGCCTTCGGGATGCCCCAGCATGGCCTCGGCCGCCGGGCCTCCGTCCCCGCCATAACCGAACCGCCCCGTGCCCGCGATCGTGCTGATCGTCCCGGTCCCCGCCTCCACCTTGCGGATCCGGCTGTTCAACGTGTCCGCGATATAGACGTTGCCGGCGCCATCGACCGCCACACCGACCGGAAGCCTGAGCATGGCCTCGATCGCCGGGCCCCCGTCTCCGCCGTATCCATGACCGAGCCGTCCTCCGATGCCGGCAATTGTGCTGATCGTCCCCTTTGAAGCATCCACCTTGCGGATGCGGGAGCTGGCCCTGTCGGAGATGTAGAGGTTGCCGGCGATGTCGACCGCCACGTCATGAGGGTACGCCAGCATGGCCTCGGTCGCCGGGCCCCCGTCCCCGCCATAACCGAACCGCCCCGTGCCCGCGACCGTGCTGATCGTCCCGGTCCCCGCCTCCACCTTGCGGATCCGGTGATTGTAGGTGTCGGCGAGGTAGATGCTCCCGGAATCATCCGCCGCAACGCCCACGGGGAACCCCAATCGGGCCCCGGTGGCCCGTTCGCCGTCGCCGCTGTCACCTCCTTCTCCCGTCCCCGCCCGGGTGGTGATCCCGCCCGCCGAGAGGCTCGACTGGCGGATCCGGTTATAGCCGTAGTCCGCGGTGAAGATGTTGCCGAAGCCATCCACCGCCAGGCCGCGTGGTCTCGAGAGCTTGCCGGGCCCGGCCAGGGAATTATCCACCTGTCCCCCGCCGGCAATCGTGTCGATCGTGCCCGTCTCCGCGTCCAGCTTGCGGACCCGGTTATGGGCAGCGATATAGACGTTTCCGGCGCCGTCCACCGACACCCCCCTAACCAATCCGACTCGGGCCTCGGTCGCCGGGCCCCCGTCCCCGCTGTAACCGCGCTCCCCCACGCCCGCGATCGTTTGGATCGTCCCGGTGGCTCCATCCACCTTGCGGATGCGGTACCAGTCCGCGATGTAGAGATTGCCGGCGCCGTCCAACGCCACTCCCTCGATTCGGCTCAGTCCAGCCTCGATGGCGGGTCCGCCGTCCCCGCTGAAACGAGCTTCTCCGTTCCCCGCGACGGTGCTGATCACGCCGCTGGCCCCATCCACCATGCGGATGCGGTCGTTCCCGTAATCCGCCACGTAGAGCTTTCCGGAATCATCCACCGCCAGGCCCCGCATCTCTCCCAACTGCGCCTCGGTGGCCGGGGCCCCGTCTCCGTCGAAGCCCCGCTCTCCGGTCCCTGCGACCGTACTGATCGATCCCGTGGCCCCATCCACTTTGCGGATGCGGAATCTGCCCCCGATGTAGAGGTTCCCGGCGGCATCCACCGCCAAGTCGCCGGCAAAGAGCCGGGCTTCGGTCGCCGGGCCCCCGTCCCCGCTGTAACCGCGTTTTCCCGTGCCGGCCACCACGCTGATGGTTCCCGTCATCGGGTCCACCTTGCGAACCACGGTGCCGGCCGGGATGTAGAGGTTGCCCTGACCGTCCACCGCCACCGCGCCGGGGAATCCCACCTGAGCCTCCCTTGCCGGCCCACCGTCGCCGACCCGGCCCGGTTCGCCGGTGCCGGCGATCGTGTCAATCATTCCCGTCACCCCGTCCACCCTGCGGATGCGGTGGTGTCCCCAATCGGCGATGTAGAGATTGCCGCCGGAATCGACCGCCACCGCACGGGGGGACTCGAGCCAGGCCCGGGTGGCCGGGCTGCGGTCCCAGACGTCGTCGTTCCCCGCAACGGAGTCGAGCGTGTAGCCCGAGTGGGAAATGTCGATCGGTTCAACGACGTCTTGCCCGAGGAGCATGCAGGGAGCCAGGAGGAGGGCCAGTCCGGCGGCGACGGCAACCGTCATCTCCAGCAGGGCCCGGCCAAGCGTCCCACGGTCGCCTTCGGAGAGCCCATCTCCCGGATTGGTCAAGTGGATGGAGTGGCTACTGGAATCGGGGTAAATCATGGTCTTGCTCCTCCTATGCGGCCGGGCAGGCGGGCGGCACAGTTTATTGGCCTGAAGGGAGAATCTGTTTCAGGAAGGAACCCTATCCCGTGGCCGCCAGGTCGAATCACCGGCGACAACGAGTGAACCGTCCATTTTCCCTTTTCCGTGGAATCGGGCAGTCCGATGCCGTATCGACCACAAGGGTTGCCTCCTATCTGTTTCAGACCCAGTCGGAGTTCGATCCCGATAAGGCAACCACAGGGGTTGATCCACCAGGGAACACGAAGGTCGGCGAAGGGTCACCAAGGAGTTGGAGGACGATCCAGAGGGGTCCGCCAAGGGTCGGGAGCGGCGAAGGAGCAAAGCCACCCGGGAGCGCGGGCGTCTCGCCCGCACAAGGCCCGGCACCATGGAAACGATCCCCTAAAGGTGAGTTGGGTGCGACTTGCGAGGGAATGGCCGTGGATTGCAGGCTGTTTGCAGGAATAAGGTTGCGGGCGGGACGCCCGCGCTCCCGGGGGGTTTGGCGCGACTTGCGAGGGAGTGGCCACGGACGGCAGGCTGTTTGCAGGAATAAGGTTGCGGGCGGGACGCCCGCGCTCCCGGGCCAACCTTCATACTCTAGCGGTTTGGTGGTACACTGTGCAGGCATCGGTTTCCTTCCAGAATAGATTTAACTAACTGGATAAGAGTAACTTAACGAATTCCGATACCGGAATGGACACCACGCCGAACGAGCCGCACGACCTCGATAGTCCCGGCAAGAGCCAGACGGTATCCATCGTGGTGCCGACCTTTCGCGAGGCGGCCAACATTCCCCGCCTGGCCGAGCGCATTCAGGCCGCCCTCTCCGACAGCGGACTTGCCTGGGAGCTGCTGCTGGTCGACGACAACTCGGAGGACGGTAGCGAGGCCGTGGCGGCGGAGCTGGCGGGCCGCCTGCCCGTGCGCCTGGTGACGCGCCGCCGACCGCCTCGGGACCTGTCGCTCTCCGTGATCGAGGGAATCCGGCTCAGCCGCTTCGACCGGCTGGTGGTGATGGATGCCGATCTGTCCCATCCGCCCGAGCGCATCGCCGATCTGCTGGCCGCCCTCGAGGCCGATTGCGACATGGTGATCGGCAGCCGCTACGCGCCGGGCGGCCTCATCGATCGGACCTGGAGCCCCTGGCGCTTGCTGAATTCCCGCCTGGCAACCTCATTGGCGCTTCCCCTGGTCGGCTGCTCCGATCCCATGGCCGGGTTCTTCGCGACCGACCGCCGCCGGCTACCGGACCTTCAGAGCTTGCAACCCATCGGCTACAAGATCGCCCTGGAGCTGATGGTGCGCGGGAAATTGCGGGTCAAGGAACTGCCCATCGACTTCCGCGACCGCAGCCT
This sequence comes from Candidatus Versatilivorator sp., assembly GCA_965207735.1. GTDB lineage: Bacteria > Acidobacteriota > Terriglobia > Versatilivoradales > Versatilivoraceae > Versatilivorator. The sequence continues at coordinate 2,231,818 of OZ242296.1, forward strand.
GGGCTCCAGCAAGATGAACTGGAGGCAGCAGCTCAACTACCTACGTCACCTGTACCGTCTCTACCGGTGCAAGTTCGGCGGGCCGACCCGGCTTCTCTGCTTCGGGCTGGTAGGCGCCAGCGGCCTGGTGATCGATGTCGCTTGCTACCTCGGTCTGCAGTGGATCGGCCTCGAGCACCGCCTGGCGCGTTTGCTGTCCTTCTGGCCGGCCGTCACCTGGAACTGGCGCCTCAACCGGAGCTTCACCTTCGGCGAGCGCCCTCGGGAGCCCCGCGTGCACCAATGGGGAAAGTTCGTGGCCGGCAGCCTGGTGGGGCTCAGCGTGAACGTGGGCGGCTACACGGTCTTGACCAGCCTGGTCGACTTCTTCGCCTCTCATCGACTGCTGGCGCTCCTGTTGGGCGTCCTCCTGGGCACCGTCGTCAACTTTCTGCTTGCAAACCTCTATGTCTATCGCCTGCACTCGGAAAGGCCTGGAATCGAGGCTTCAGGGAAATGACCAAGCGGAAGAAAGCAAGAAGAAACCGGCCCCGAGCGCGACGGGCCGCCGCGCAGCCCGCCTTGCCACGGATTCGGGCGGCGCTCGACATCCTGCTGCATCCAAGGCAGACCGACCGGCCCTGGAAATATCTGCCGCTGGTGCTGGCGCTGGCATTTGCGGTGCGCTCCGCGGTGGCTTTGTCGGGTGACTTCGTTCTGCACCCCGACGAGATCATGCAGTACCTGGAGCCGGCACACCGCCTGGTTTTCGGCAGCGGCGTCACCTACTGGGAATACTTCTACGGCGCGCGCTCCTGGCTGGTGCCCGGAACGGTGGCCGGCGTCCTCATGCTGTTCGACGCCGTCGGCCTGGGTCAGCCGTCCTGGTACGTGGGCGGCGTCAAGCTGCTGTTCTGCGCCATCTCGCTGACGATTCCGGCCGGCATGTACTTCTTTGCCCGACGCCACTTCAGCGAAACCGCAGGGAGAGTAGCCTTGCTGGCGGGCGCCTTCTGGTACGAACTGGCCGGCTTCGCCCACAAACCCATGACCGAGTTCGTAGCCACGGCTCCGCTGGTGGCGCTGCTGGCGCTCTCCGTGCGGCCCTCCCCGGCAAACGCCCGCACGGTCTGGATGGCGGCCTTTCTCGGCGTCCTGACGGCAGCCATACGGTTGCAGTACGCACCGGTTGCGCTGGTGCTGCTGGGAATCGTGTTTCTGCGAACCGGGAAGAGGATTCAGCTCACACTGGCCGGGGCCGGGTTTGCCGTCGCCTTCGGCCTGTTCGACGCTATCTCGTGGAACGGCGGCCTGTTCCACTCCTACGTCACCAACATCCGCTTCAACCTCGTTCTCGGTGCGGCGCGCACCGGAGAGAGTCCGGCCTACCAGTTCCTGTTGTGGCTCGCCATCGCGGGCCTGGGGCTGAGCCTGCTTTGCCTGGCGATGGCCTTGCGCCGGGTGCGGCGCTACGGATTCCTGCTGGGGCTGATCGCCCTGGTCCTGCTGCTGCATTCCCTGCAAGCCCACAAGGAGTACCGTTTCATCTTTGCCGTCATTCCGCTCTGGATCCTGATCGGCGCCGACCTGGCGGCGCGGTTGGCGGCGCGCGGGGACGGGTCGCGCCGGTTTGCCGGACTTGCAGCCGCCGGGTTCGCCGCCGTTTCCCTGGCAGGGATCCTGAATGGACTGCCCTACCAGGACCGGGTGTACCGAGCCTGGTCGAGGGAGACCGGAGTGGTGGGCTTCGTCCGCAATCAGGACCCCATCTTCCCCGCTTATCGCTATCTTGCCCGCGCGCCCGGGGTGACCGGGGTATGGCAGGTCGACCGCGCCTATTACAATCTCCCGGGATACTACTACCTGCACCGCAAGATACCCTTCTACGACAGGGGCACGGGGACCAGCCTCAAAGGGAATGTGGAAGCGGTTTCGTCCCGGGTCAGTCACATCGTATCCGCGGACCCCGGCTTTTCCGTTCCCGGATACTCCCTGGACCAGACATTCGGCGAAGTTCGCATCTTGCGCCGCGACGAGAACGAACCGCCCGTCCGACCCTGGATCGACTACGCTCCCATCATGGTGTCCAATCGCTTTAGACGGATTATCAGGCGGATAGATCCGGACAGCCCTTCTCCGCCGGCCAATTTCGGGATCCGATTTGCAGACCGGGAAAGGCCGTAGCCGATGGCGCAGAGAAACAAGACGAGACCGAGCAAGCGCAAGCGATCGGCCTTGAGGGCAGCCTCCTCGCCCAAGGCAAGTGCCCCCGGCACAACCGAAACCGGAAGGGCTCAATCGTCCCCGGTTCCTCGCGAGTCCAGGCGGTTGTTTGACCGGTTCTCGGGCCGGGGTGCGCTGGCCGCCCTGGCGCTGGGCCTGCTGGCGGGGGTGTGCTACCTGCCGGCAATGCTTTGGGGCGGCTTTGTCTGGGATGACTTCATCTGGTTTCAGTCCCGGGCGGTGCTGGAGTGGTCCGGCCTCGGCGACATCTGGTCCTGGCCGTCGCGCATTCACCGAGAGGTGCACTACTGGCCTCTGACCTATACCACCTTTTGGCTGGAACACAAGATGTGGGGCCTGGCTCCGGCCGGCTATCACATCGTCAACGTGCTGCTGCACCTGCTGAACTCCCTGCTGGTGTGGCGCCTGCTGCTGCGCCTGGCCGTGCCCGGGGCCTGGGTTGCGGCCGCCGTGTTCGCCGTGCATCCGACGCACGTGGAGTCGGTGGCCTGGATCATCGAGCGCAAGGACGTGCTTTCGGGTCTTTTCTACCTGGCTGCCGTGCTGGTCTGGCTGCGCTTCCTGGAAAAACCGCGACCCTGGCGCTACGGCCTGGCGCTGCTGCTGTTCGCGGCGGGCCTGTTGAGCAAGTCCATGGTGGTGACGCTGCCGGCGGCCTTGCTGATTGTCCAGTGGTGGAGGAACGGCCGCATCGCGGTTCGGGATCTGCGGCGCATGGCCCCGTTCTTCCTGGTGGCTCTGCTCATCACGGCACTGGATCTCTACTCGGTCGGTTCGAAGTCCAGTCTGCTGGACTACTCGCTTCCCGAGAAGATGCTCATCGCGTCGCGGGCCTTGTGGTTCTACGCGGGCAAACTGGTCTGGCCGGCCGATCTGGCCATCATCTACCCGCGGTGGGACATCAGCCTCGGGGAACCCTGGGCTTGGCTCTACCTGGCCGGGGCGGGTGCACTGGCAGCCACGCTGTGGTCGATGCGCCACAGGATTGGGCGCGGTCCGCTGGCCGGAGCCTTGTTCTTCGCAGTGACGCTGTCGCCGGTGCTGGGCTTCGTGAATCACGGTTACATGGACTACTCCCTGGTGGCCGACCGCTTTCAATACCTGGCCGGCATCGGGGTCATGGCAGTCCTCATCGGCGCCGCCGTACAGGGCGCCGGCCGGCTGCAGGGCCGATTGAAGTGGGGGGCGGCGGGTCTTCTGGTGGTGGTGCTGGCGCTTCTTGGAACCATGACCTGGAGCCAGGCGGGAATCTACCGGGACAAGATCACCTTCTTCAGCCACATCGTCTCTCTCAATCCGGAGGCGCGGAACGCTCACTTCAATCTCAGCCAGGCCTTGGGCAGGGCAGGCCGTACCGAGGAAGCCCTGGCCCCCGCCCGGATGGCCGTGGAACAGCGCCCGGATGATGCCAGAGCCCTTTGCATGCTCGGTTCCGTACTGATTCACATGGAACGGTTCGCCGAGGCCGAGGAGACCTTGCGCCGCGCCCTGGAGATCGATCCCGACCACAAGTGCAGTCGCCGGGAAATGGCCCATATGCTACGGATGCAAGGACGCCGTGAGGAAGCGCTCGACGCCTATCGCGCGCTGCTTGAAATCTACCCCAACTACGCCCTGGCCTATGCCTACGTCGGCCGTGTGCTGGTTCAGCTCCAGCAATACGAAGAGGCCGTCAACCCCCTGAGCAAGGCCCTGGCAATGACCAGGGCGGCATCGTCCGTGACGGCGGAATTGCCCAAACCCGTGTCTGTTCATGTGCTCCTGGGCACGGCCTTGCGGGAGCTGGGGCGGACCCGGGCGGCGGAGGATCACTTCCGGCAAGCCCTGCAGCTCGACCCGCGCAACAGGGAGGCGCTCGACCAGGTCGCCGCGGCGCATTTCAGGCGGAAGCGTTTCCAGGAGGCGCTCGATCTCTATCGAACCCTGTTGGAGATCGCTCCCGACGCGGCATCCGCTCACGCCGACATCGGCGTGACCCTCTACTACCTGGACCGAACCGAAGAAGCCATCCGGAGCCTGGAGCGGGCTCTTGCCCTGGACCCGTCCCTGGAAACGGCCAGAAACAATCTCGAAGAGATCCGCAAGAGAATCCGGCAACCGGAGGAATAGTGGCTCGAAGAAGCGCGAACAGAGAGCAAAGACCCCCCGGGAGCGCGGGCGTCCCGCCTGCACAAGGCCCGGCACCAAGGAAGAGAACTCCGTAGTGGCGGTTTCGGTGCGCTTTGCAAGGGAGTGGCGTGGGTGGGAGGCAGTTTGCAGGAAAAAGGATGCGGGCGGGAGGCCCGCCCCCCCGGGGGAAGAAGGGAAACAGAATGGTGAAGAGAAAGAAAAAGAGACGCACTCAGCGCAGGCGCTTGGACTCGGGGCCGGCTTCCTCGCCTCAAGCCATGGTCTCCGTCAAAGCCGGGTCCGCAAAAACGCAGTCGTCCTCCGCTCCCCGGCAGGCGACCGGGTTTTTCGACGGAATCTCGCGCCGGGATGCGCCGGCCGCCCTGGCTCTGGGCCTGCTGGCGGGGGTCTGCTACCTGCCCGCGATGCTTTGGGGCGGCTTTGTCTGGGATGACTTCATCTGGTCTCAGTCCCGGGCGGTCCGAGAGTGGTCCGGTCTCGGCGCCATCTGGACCTGGCCAAATCTGATTGAGAAAGAGGCGCACTACTGGCCGCTGACCTATACCACCTTCTGGCTGGAACACAAGATGTGGGGACTCGAGCCGGCCGGCTATCACGTCGTCAACGTGCTGCTGCACCTGCTCAACACCCTGCTGGTGTGGCGCCTGCTGCTGCGTTTGGCCGTGCCCGGGGCCTGGATTGCAGCCGCCGTGTTTGCCGTGCACCCGCTGCACGTGGAGTCGGTGGCCTGGATTTTCGAGCGCAAGGACGTGCTATCCGGTCTTTTCTACCTGGCTGCCGTGCTGGTGTGGCTGCGCTTCCTGGAAAAACCGCGACCCTGGCGCTACGGCCTGGCGCTGCTGCTGTTCGCGGCGGGCCTGTTGAGCAAGTCCATGGTGGTGACGCTGCCGGCGGCCTTGCTGATTGTCCAGTGGTGGAGGAACGGCCGCATCGCGGTTCGGGATCTGCAGCGGGTGGCGCCGTTCTTCCTGGTGGCGCTGCTCATCACGGCACTGGATCTCTACTCGGTCGGTTCGAAGTCCAGTCTGCTGGACTACTCGCTTCCCGAGAAGATGCTCATCGCGTCGCGGGCCTTGTGGTTCTACGCGGGCAAGCTGGCCTGGCCAACCGATCTGGCCGTCATCTACCCGCGGTGGGACATCAGCCTCGGGGACCCCTGGGCATGGCTCTACCTGGCCGGGGCGGCGGCGCTGGCGGCAACGCTGTGGTTCCTGCGCCACAGGATTGGGCGCGGTCCGCTGGCCGGGGCGCTGTTCTTTGCGGTGACGCTGTCGCCGGTGCTGGGCTTCGTGAATCACGGCTACATGCAGTACTCCTTTGTGGCCGATCGCTTTCAATACCTGGCCGGCATCGGGGTGATGGCGGTCGTCATCGGCGCCGCCGTACAGGGCGCCGGCCGGCTGCCGGGCCGATTGAAGTCGGGGGCGGCGGGTCTACTGGTGGTGGTGCTGGCGCTTCTTGGAACCATGACCTGGCGCCAGGCGGAAATCTACCGGGACGCCGTCACCTTCTTCAGCCACATCGCCTCTCTCAACCCCGAGGCGCGGAGCGCTCACTACAATCTCAGCATCCATTTGACCAGGGCAGGCCGTCCGGAGGAAGCCCTGGCCGCCGCCCGGATGGCCGTGGAAAACCGCCCTCAGGCCAAAGACCTTTCCACCCTCGGCGCCGCGCTGATTGACATGGAACAGTACGTCGAGGCCGAGGAGGTCTTGCGCCGCGCCCTGGAGATTGATTCGAGCCACAAGAATACTCTCCGGCAAATGGCCAGAATGCTCAGGGAACAAGTACGCTTCGAGGAAGCGCTGGAGGCATACCGCCGCTTGCTCGAAATCGACCCCGAGGACGCACTTGCCCACGGCTACACGGGCAATATACTGTTCAACCTACATCGACCCGACGAAGCCATCGAGCCCCTGAACAGGGCCCTGACACTCACCCGGGCCGCACGGTCGCTGACACCGGACTTGCCGACGCCGGAGGCTCTGCATGTCCTGCTGGGCAAGGCGTCGTGGGAAGCGGGCCGACTCCAAGTGGGAGAGGAGCACTTCCGGCAAGCTCTGCAACTCAATTCGCGCAATACAGAGGCACTCGAGCATATCGCCGTTTCGCATTTCAGGCAGAATCGTTTCCAGGAGGCGCTCGATCTGTATCGAACCCTGTTGGAGATCGATCCCGACAAGGCGTCCACCTACTCCAACCTGGGCGCGGCCTTGTATCAACTGGGCCGGTTCGAAGAAGCACGCCAAAGCCTGGAGCGCGCGCTCGCCCTGGACCCTACCCTGGAAATGGCCAGATCCAACCTCGAAAAGGTACGCAAGACCGTGCCAAAGCCGGGGGAAAGCGCGTTCACCCCGATGGCGCCCGCAAGGAAATGAGTTGTCCACGAAGGGGGTCCGTGCAGAACCGTGACGGGGTCAAAAGACTTATCCACGAAGGGGGTCCGAGAAGAATCGTGACGGGGTCAAAAGGCTTATCCACGAAGGGGGTCCGAGAAGAATCGTGACGGGGGTTAAAAGATTTCCACGAAGGGGCACGAAGGTCCACGAAGGGGCACTAAGGCGGCGGAGGTGGATCGGGAGGGGTGCCAGGGGTCGGGTAGGGAAAAGAAAAAGATGTCCACGAAGGGAGTCCGAGAAGAATCGTGACGGGGTTAACAGATTTCCACGAAGGGGCACGAAGGGGCACTAAGGGGTTGGAGGTGGATCGGGAGGGGGGTGCCAGAGTTCGGGTAGGAAAAGGAAAAAGATTTCCACGAAGGGAGTCTATGCAGAACCGTGACAGGGGAAAAGGCTTATCCACGAAGGGAGTCCGTGCAGAACCGTGACGGGGGAAAAGACTTTTCCACGAAGGGGCACGAAGGACCACGAAGGGGCACTAAGGCGTTGGGGGTGGATCGGGAGGGGGTTGCCAGGGTTCGGGTAGGAAATGGAAAAAGACATCCACGAAGGGAGTCATTGCAGAACCGTGACGGGGTCAAAAGACTTATCCACGAAGGGAGTCTATGCAGAACCGTGACGGGGGGGAAAGGCTTATCCACGAAGGGGCACGAAGGTCCACGAAGGGGCACTAAGGCGGCGGAGGTGGATCGGGAGGGGGGTGCCAAGGGTCGGGAAGGGAAAGGAAAAAGATTTCCACGAAGGGAGTCTTTGCAAAACCGTGACGGGGAGAAAAGGCTTATCCACGAAGGGGCACGAAGGACCACGAAGGGGCACTAAGGCGTTGGGGGTGGATCGAGAGGGAGTTGCCAAGGGTCAGGAAGGAAAAGGGAAAAGAAATCCACGAAGGGAGTCCATGCAGAACCCTGACGGGGTCAAAAGACTTATCCACGAAACAGTATATTGCCGACCTGGTTTGCTTTGAACAGGTTGAGGATTTCCTTTAACCCCCATCACGATTCTTCTCCGAGCCCTCCGTGGAAATCTTTTTCCCGTTTCCCCCCTTCCCAATCCCTGGCAACCCCCTCTCGAATTACCTCCGACGCCTTCGTGCCCCTTCGTGGTCCTTCGTGCCCCTTCGTGGAAATCTGTTAACGCCGCCACGATTCTTCTCGGACCCCCTTCGTGGAAATCCCTTCACCCCCGTCACGATTCTTCTCCGAACCCTCCGTGGACATCTTTTCCCCTTTTCACCCCTTCCCGAACCCTGGCAACCCCCTCTCGAATTACCTCCGATGCCTTAGTGCCCCTTCGTGGTCCTTCGTGCCCGTTCGTGGAAATCTGTTAACCCCCGTCACGATTCCCCTCCGAACCCTCCGTGGAAATCATTTTCCCTTTTCTCCCCTTCTCGATCCGTGGCAACCCCCTCTCGAATTACCTCCGATGCCTTAGTGCCCCTTCGTGGTCCTTCGTGCCCCTTCGTGGAAATCTGTTAACCCCCGTCACGATTCCCCTCCGAACCCTCCGTGGAAATCTTTTTCCCTTTTCTCCCCTTCCCGATCCGTGGCAACCCCCTCTCGAATTACCTCCGACGCCTTAGTGCCCCTTCGTGGTCCTTCGTGCCCCTTCGTGGAAATCTGTTAACCCCCGTCACGATTCCCCTCCGGACCCCCTTCGTGGATTACTCCTATCGCAACGCGATCGGGCGCATGGTGAAGCCGGCGGTGCTGCCCTTGATCTTGTTGGTGGCGGCGATGTAGCAGAACTCGTAGACCCGGTCGGCGGCCAGCTCCTCCAGGTAGTGGAACTCGGCCACGTGCACCCCCTGCTCCACCAGCAGGTACTCGTGCACCGGGATGAAGCTGGTGCTTCCGGCCGGCGCCGGGGCCACCTCCAGCCCTGAGGTGTCGGACCCTACCATGATGGCCCCCTTCTCTTCCACCAGCCACCTGGCGGCCTCCAGGTTGATCCCGGCCGAGTCGTGGGCCCCGATCTTGTGGTGGTCTCCCCCGGCTTCCCCCCAGTAGCGCAGGGTCCCGGTGCGCACGAAGACGGCGTCGCCGGGCTCGATCCCGGTGCCCTGCTTCTCCAGGGCGGCCTCGAGGTCCTTGGGACCGATGGCGGTCCCTCCCGGCAAGGCTTCGACTCCCTTGTTGCCGGCCACGTCAATCAGAACGCCCCGCACCACGATGGGAGGGATGGTGGAGGCGTCGGCCTTGCGGATGCCGAAGTTGCCGCCCCACTCGGCCTCGGTGAAGCCGTTGTACCAGTGGTCGTCCTCTCCGGTGGTGATGTGGCCCAGGCTGTCGATCTGGGTGGCCACGTTGTCGTTGATGAAGAGGGCGCAGCTATGCCAGGCCAGCCGGGCCGGGTTCACCGATGCCGCGGTGAAGTCCAGGTCCTGCTGGCGTTTGACCCCCTCGGGGGTGCGGAAGGAGATGATCTCGCCCGGGGAGTGGCCCGGCCACTTGTAGGAGGTGCGGTCGTAGTCGATACCCAGGTCGTAGACTTTTCCCTTCTTGACCAGGCCGACGGCTTCGAGCACCGATCGGGGAGTCATGGCGTTGAGGGAGCCCACTTCGTCGTCCTTTCCCCAGACCCATCCCCAACCCCGGCCCTTCTTCCAGCCCTTCAGCTCATGGCCCGACGGGTCGGCCAGGGTCCAGGCTGTCCATCCCAGCAGCAGGGCGCCTACGACGAGAAGGGCCGGCAGCCGATGTGTCGATGTGGTGGTGTGTCTCATCCTCTCCTCCCGGAAGTTTGTGCTTCGATTGAAACGGATATTCTTGGCTCTGAGAATCTATCGGAGAGGCGGGCGTATTTCAAGGGGGAGGGGGTGGGGTTGGCGCTTCGGGGTGAGGTGCTGACGCCGCCTTCGCGGCTCGGGGTTTTGCATCTTTTCCCATGGGCTTACGCCCACGGCTACCTGCTGACGCCGCCTTCGCGGCTCGGGGTTGCATCCCTTCCCATGGGCTTACGCCCACGGCTACCTGCTGGCGCCGCCTTCGCGGCTCGGGGGTTTTCATCTCTTCCCATGGGCTTACGCCCACGGCTACCTGCTGACGCCGCCTTCGCGGCTCAGGGTTTTGCATCCCTTCCCATGGGCTTACGCCCACGGCTACCTGCTGGCGCGGCTTCGCCGCTCGACTGGTGTCCCTCCAACCCCTTCGTGTTCCTTGGTGGATCTTCGTGCCCCTTCGTCGACAAATCTTTTTGCCCCGTCGCGGTTCTTTGTGGATTCCCGCCTTGAAAGACGGGGGGCGGTGTTCACCCCCCACCGCATCAGCCTTCGCCGTTCGGCTCGGCTTCTGCGACTCCCCCTCAAGGGGGGAGTGATTATCTTTGCAGTGAAGTGGGCGGGATAGGCAAAGCCGTGCCAGGCCTTGTGCGGGCGGGACGCCCGCGCAAGACCTGGCACAATGAAAGAGAATCCGGTAAAGGCGGGTCTGGTGCGCTTCCAACGGGCGTGCCGTGGATGGGAGGCTGTTTGCAGGAATAAGGATGCGGGCGGGACGCCCGCGCTCCCGGGGGCTCATTTCATGGCGTCGCTGGGGAAAAAGACTCGCTTGTGCGGCGCTTCCCGGGCGGGTAAACAGCCAGAGCGAAGGGACGAGATTGCCGGACTATACCGTAGCGCAACTTTTGGCGTGCAAACGGATATTGGCGCCGTTTGTGGTTTGCGGAAGTGGGAGGGGTGGCGGGCCTTGTGCGGGCGGGACGCCCGCGTTCCCGGGGGGATCCCTTCGTGGATGTCTTTTTCGTGGAAAACGCGGAAGCCCTGCGATGTTGGCTACTGGGGGAACTTTCCGGCGGAGGCCTGACCCGAAGCCCGAACCCGATAACTAACTGAAGAAGGCCAGCTTGATCAGCAGCGCCAATCCTGTTGCGCCACCGCCAAAAACCGCGACTTCAAGCCTTGTCAACCGGTTCTCCAGCTTGGCGATGTCCTGCCTGGTCGCGGCCCTCAAGTTGGCGATGTCTTCCTTGGTCGCGGCCCTCAAGTCGGCGATGTCTTCCCTGGTCGCGGCCCTCAAGTCGGCGATGTCTTCCCTGGTCGCGGCCCTCAAGTTGGCGATGTCTTCCCTGGTCGCCAGCACATCGGAGACCGGGATGGCTTCGGCGGCGGCTTTGGCCTTGTCTTCCGGAGCGCCGGCGGCAATCAGGGCTTCGTAGACTTCGCTCACCATGATCCCCATGGTCACTTCCTCCCCGGTAAACTCCCCTGCAGCCGGACAAGGCTTGCCGTCAATCTTTCTTTTATTTTCTCACACACCACACCCCAATGCCAGGAATAGCAGATGAGGGTTCCTGAACGGGGCAACCCATTGCAAGCAGCGCCTGAGCCCTTGGTGGCCCTTCGCCGTTCCTTCGTGGCCCTTCGTGGAAATGTTGTTGCCTTTTCGCCCCTCGCGGATATCTTCTTCCCCCTTCCCGACCCTTGGCGAACCCCTCTCGATCTACCCCCGACGCCTTAGTGCCCCTTCGTCGTTCTTCGTGCCCCTTCGTGGATATCTTTTTGCCTTTTCCTTTTCGCCCTTCGCGGAAATCTTCTGCCCCCTTCCCGACCCTTGGCGAACCCCTCTCGATCTACCCCCAATGCCTTCGTGCCCCTTCGCCGTTCTTCGTGCCCCTTCGTGGATATCTTTTTGCCTTTTCGCCCTTCGTGGAAATCTCCTTCCCCCTACCCGACCCTTGGCGGATCCCTATCGATCTACCCCCGACGCCTTAGTGCCCCTTCGTCGTTCTTCGTGCCCCTTCGTGGATATGTTTTTGCCTTTTCCTTTTCGCCCCTCGCGGATTTCTCCTTCCCCCTTCCCGACCCTTGGCGAACCCCTCTCGATCTACCCCCGACGCCTTAGTGCCCCTTCGCCGTTCTTCGTGGCCCTTCGTGGATATGTTTTTGCCTTTTCCTTTTCGCCCCTCGTGGATAAATCTTTTTACCCCGTCGCGGTTCTACGCGGCCGGGCCTTGTGCGGGCGGGACGCCCGCGCTCCCGGGGGGCATCGTCTCATGACAGCACTATTCGTCTGAAGGGAGGAGCGGTGCGGGATTGGCACGCCGGAGCCCTTGGTGGACCCGCTTCGTGGATCGGCTCAGTTTCCGAGGTTTTCTCCCCTGGCCGGGGAACGTGCTCCTCCGAACTCCGGATCGGGAATCACCAGGGCCAGGTAACCGGTGGCCATGTCCAAGGATGCTCCCTGCATGGAATCGATCAGGATCATGGCCATTCCATGGGCATGACGGAAGCCTGCCCGGGCGATGGCGTATCCCTCGAATCCGGGCAGGAAATCGCTGCAGGTAAACGAAACGGTATCGCCCGCGGCCAGGCTGGAGGCGATCTCCATCACCATGGTCGGCGGCACCCTTCCGCTGGAGCCGTCGAAAGTGGGGATGCTCCTGGCAAAGGCATGAAACACGACGCTTCCGGACTGCTCCACCGCACCGCCGCTGAGTCCGAAGACCCCGTCGTCGCTGGTGGTGTTGGCAATGGAAATGACCATGTCCCAATTGGGGTAGGCGCCGCAATTGAGTTGGGGGAACAGCAGGTAGGTGACACACGGGGTGAAGTTCAGGATGCGGCCGTCGGGAAAGACGATCTCCGGATCGGATTCCGGCATCATCAGGTAGGAAAGCACCGAAGCGCGATCGTCGTCCTCACCGCTCTTGCCGGCCGGTCCAAGCCAAGCCCAGATATCGGCGATGCCGCCGGACCCCGCCATGTCGGGGTCGACTTCAACCGTGAACTCGATCTTGAAGAAATCCGAAACGGTGGCGACGTTCCTGTCGCCAGCGCCGGTCCTGCCCTCCGCGGTGGCGGCGTAGATGTAGGTGACCGTCTCGCCGGTGCCGGCAGCCACCGTCTCGCCCTCGACCTCTTCCTGACCGGCACCCCTATTATTGGCCGCATCCACCTGTCCGGCCTCTCGACGGGATGCATCCGTCAGGGTGAGATTGCTCCAAGCGTTACGGGGGGAGGCATCCTGGTCGGGATCCATGAAATTGACCCCATGGGGCCAGCGCAAGTCGGTCCCCTCGGGCAAGTTGTTCACCTGGATGGTGACCCTGGTGGAGCCGATCCCGGATCCTTCATCGTCTTCCCAGGCCCGGGCGAAGCCCTCGGTCACCGTGATGGACGGGACGCCGCCGATGGGAACTTCAACGTCGTCGGCCGTATCGGCGGTGCCCTGGTCATCGGTCATGGTTCCGAGGTTGCACAGGAGCCGGTTGGCGCGCCCGACTTCAACCCTCAAGCCGTCCCTGACGATGGACACCCTGCCCCCCACGTTTTCGGACCTCTCCCGATCGATGGGAACGAACCCGGTGGGAGCCGTGGCGGAATTGATGGAGGCCAGGATCCTGTCTCCATCGGACAGGCGCGAAACGTCGGCTCGCACTCCCCGCAGAACCACAAAGCCGAACTGGCCGGCATCGGGCCGGGCGGTCCCCAGGGCGAGGGTGACCGTGCCGACCCCGGTGTCCTTGTCATTGGCGATGGTTGCGGCAATGCCGCCGTCGCAACTGGTGTCGGCTTCTCCTTCGGCGTCAGTCTGGTTGAAGGTACCGGCGCACAGCAACTCGGCGCCTCCGGTGAGATAGAGGCCACCGTAGTTCACGGTGACGGTCCTGCCGTCATCGATATCGCCGCCGCCGTGGGAGTAGTCCAGCCGGATGGCGCCCATCTCCTGGTTGCGTCCGTGCTGGACCACGGTCGTCTCGGATTTGGAGACTATGAATCCTTGGGCGTTGGCCCGCGTAAGGGACAGTCCCGGCAGGAGCAAGGCGCACAATAGAAGGGTTGATGGTGTTCGCAGGTTCTCGGTCGCCATTGTGAAGATCCAGCGGAGAAACGGCCGTCGTATCAATTCTTTCTCCTCAATGAAGTATGCCGCGGATTCGCCCAGTGCTTATCGACACCCCGACGGAATTCGCGCCGGCTTCCGAGCCGCCGGGTGAATGCCAGCCAGGACCAGGGTCCATTGAAGTCTAGGGATTCGCCGGTTCGGAGGGCCTACTGCCGGCGGCTTCCCGCGAGGGGCTGGGGGGCTGGGCGGCCTCTTCGGGAGTGTACACCTTGCCCGTGATGCGAAGCTTGACCATTTCCTTGACGGGCTCGAACTGGACGAAGAAATCCTGCACAAAAACTCCGTGAAGCTTGGCCGTGTCGAGTTCCACCAGGATCTCTCCCGATTCCCCGGCCGGAATCACCCGCTTTTCCGTCCTGTCGGCGATGAGACGCTCGGGACCATGGATCCTCTCGACCACAATGTCTCCGGAGGAAGCGTTGCGAAAGGAATAACGGGATTGGACGGGATCGCCCTGCACGGCCGTTGCGAAATCGAAGACCGATTGCTCGAACTCCGCCTTGGTGGCGGCTCCCAGCTTATCGTAGTAGTACTCCCTGAAAAGCTCGGCATCGGATTGGGGAGGATCGGCCGGGTCCAGGAACCACTCCCCCTCCTGCTTCTTCCAGCGAAACCTATCCCTGACCGTCAAGCGGCTGATTCCCCCGGCCGCGACCACTCGGCTAATAGTGACGATCGCCGAACTGTTGCCGACGTCGGGTTCCACGCCCACGATGCGGAAGTTGCTGATTCGGGCCTTCCCTGACCGGGAGACGTCGACGGCATCCCTGGAACCGGGAAGGATGAACTCCCTGGCCTGGCTGAAACGCCGGGCGTGAACCGCCCTGAAGTAGGCGGTCACCCGCTGCTTGAGCTGCTCCACGTCGGCCTGGCCTCCCTCCTCCGAACCGGTCACGGCACTTGCCGACATCCAGGACGCCAGCAGGACGGCCAACAAACCCGTGGAAAGCAGAATACACGTCGATCGCAGCATTTCCGAATCCCCTTTTTAAGAATTATCCCCGATTCTACCCAACCAAGAACCGCCCTGCGAACCCTGCCCGGATGAGGCTTCGACAGAGTATGCCGCCGAACCGGCCCGACATTGTCAACCTCGGGCCGGCAGCTCTGCCCTGATCACCCGCCACAAGGGTTCCCGTCCGGCAGAGAAAAAAAAAGGGTAGCCACCGGAGTGGCTACCCTTGCAATCGGCATGGAGGCCTGGACTACTGCCCCAGGCTTTCTCCATCGTTGGCTCCTCTTCCGGCGTTGTTGAATTCCGGATCGGGAATCACCAGGGCCAGGTAGCCATGGGCCACGTCCTGGGAAGCTCCGTCGGCAAAGTTACCCAGGACGATAGCCATTCCGTGGGCATGACGGAAGCGCGCCTTGGCTATGGCATACCCTTCGAACCCGGGCATGATGGTGCTGCAGGTGGTCGAATAGGTATCGCCCGCGGCCAGGCTGTCGGTCAGCATCATGCTCATGGGTTTTGCCATGTGCTTCATGCTGTCCTCACCGTAGGTGCTCCGCGGGAAGGCGTGCAGAATGATGTCTCCGTTCTGGGCCGCCGCACCGTCACTGATTCCAAAGACTCCGTCATCCAGGGTGGTGTTGGAGATGGCGATGGCGGTGGTCCAGGCGGGGTCAGAGCCGCAGGTGAGGTAGGGGAAGAGCAGATAGGTGACGCACTCGGTGAAGTTGATGATGTCACCATCGTCGGATTCCGGATCGGTAACCGGGCTCATGTTGTAGGACAGTATCGTACCCCGGTCGTCGTCGTCACCGCTCTTGCCGGCCGGTGAAAGAAACGCCCAGAGATCGGAGATGCCGCCGGCGCCCACGTCGGCCAGTGTGGCGATGTCGACATCGAACTCGATCTTGAAGGCTTCGGACTCGGTGGTCACGCTCTTGTCGTTGGCGCCGGTCCTGCCTGCCGCTTCATTCGAGTACACATAGGTGACCTCATCGCCGGCGGTGGCAGCGACAGTCGTGCCATCGACGTCTTCCTGACCCGCACCCGTAGTGCCGACAACCCTGCCGGCAGTCCGCCGGGAGGCGTCCGTCAGGGTGAGAGTGCTCCATACAGTGTCCACGTCTTCGGCGGGATCCGCGAACGTGACCGTATGCGGCCAGCGCAAGTTCACTCCCTTAGGCAGATTGAGCATCTTGACGGTGATGTTGGTGGCGGAGATCCCGGATTGTTCCACGCTTTCAAAGGCCGTGGCGAAACCCTCCGTCACCGTGATCGACGGGGTGCCGCCGATGGGAGTCGAAGTATCGTCTGCAGTGTCGTCCGTGCCTTGGTCATCTACAAGGTCACCGATGTTGCACAGGAGCCGGCTGGCGCCCCCGAGCGTCACGGCCAAGCCGCCCTTGACGGTGGACACCACGCCACCCACGCTCTCGGTCCTGTCCTGGCCGATGGGAACGAAACCGCTCGGGGCCGAGGAGGAATTGACCGAGGCCACGATGGTGTCGCCGGCGGACAGGCCCGAAACGTCGGCCCTGACGTTTTTCAGAATGACGAAAGACCCGGCCGCCCGGCCCGCGGTCCCCATGCTGATGGTGACCGTTCCGACGCCGGTGTCGTCATCGTTGGCAACGGCAGCCGTGATAGCGGAGCAGGTGTCGGTTCCGAAACCGCCGCCGCACTGCAATGTAGCGGTGCCAGCGGTGGTGGAAGCGTTGTCGTTGGCAATGGCGGCGGAGGTGATCCTCAAACTACCGTAGGTCACCGTGATGGTCCTGCCGTCATCGATGTTGCCGCCGCTGGCAGCGTAGTCCAGCCGGATGGCGCCCATCGGCTGGTTTCTACCATGCATGACCACATCGGTCTCGCTCTTGGAGACGGTGAACCCTTGGGCATTCACCTGGGTCGCAGCCATCCCCAGCATGAGCAAAGCACATACTGCAATGGTAAATGTAACTCTCATTTTCTCTCCTCTTTGTTTGGATCTAAAAACTAAAGACACTTCACATTTTTAACGAACAACGATGGAAACTCCAGTGGCAGCAGCTTGATATTTAGCGGGCGCTCACCTCCTCTTCCCTGGTGAGAATTTGCTGGAGGAAGCCCTCATGGCCCTCTCGAACAGCCTTCCCGTATCTATCAAACTGTGCATCACTGCGTACCGAAAAATGAATTTCGCTGCAAAACCAGCGGTAAGCTAACACCCTCAAAATGGCCTGTCAAGGATTTTTTTGGGGTTTTTTGAGCTAAGAACATCGTAAAACGGGAGTTAGTAGCCGAAGGGACAGTCGCCGGAGGGCCGTGCCGATCCCTCCTTTTCCCCTTCAATTAGAGTATGCATCCGGAGGCGGGGGTTTTTGTCAGGGGTAAAAAGATTTCCACCAGGCGGATCCACGAAGGACGCGGAGGGATCGGAGGAGAATCGTGACGGGGGTTAAAGGATTTCCACGAAGGGGCACGAAGGCGTTGGGGGTGGATCGGGAGGGGGTTGCCAGGGTTCGGAAGGGGGAAAAGGGAAAAAGATTTCCACGAAGGGGGTCCGAGGGGAATTGTGACGGGGGTTAACAGATTTCCACGAAGGGGCACGAAGGCGTTGGGGGTGGATCGAAAGGGGGTTGCCAGGGTTCGGGAAGGGCAAAAAGGGGAAAAGATGTCCACGGAGGGTTCGGAGGTGAATCGTGACGGGGGTGAAGGGATTTCCACGAAGGGGGTTCGGAGAGGAATTGTGACGGGGGTTAACAGATTTCCACGAAGGGGCACGAAGGTCCACGAAGGGGCACTAAGGCGGCGGAGGTGGATCGAGAGGGGGTTGCCAGGGTTCGGGGAGGGGGAAAAGATTTCCACGGAGGGTTGCCGATCGCCACTTACGGGACGCCGAGTTTGCCCCCCTCCGGCTCGACTGCGGGCTCCGCCCTCTCGCCGACTCCCCCTCAAGGGGGGAGTGATACTTGAGGCCTGCACAAGACCTCTTGCCCGATTCCTGGGCGGGGTGTAAACCATGTTCCCGGTCCAATGGGTAAACGCCGTTCCCGGTTAGTGCCGCGGGTATCACTCCCCCCTTGAGGGGGAGTCGCAGAAGTCGAGCCGAATGGCGAAGGCTGATGCGGTGGGGGGCGGACGCCGGCGCGGCTTTGGGGGCAACGCGTGCCGTTGAAGTAGGTCCGTCTCGCTTCGCGGCTCTGCGAGCACTGCCGGTCGCCGCTTACGGGACGCCGAGTCTGCCCCCCTCCGGCTCGACTGCGGGCTCCGCCCTCTCGCCGACTCCCCCTCAAGGGGGGAGTGATACTCGAGGCTTGCATGGGGCGCCTTGCCTGATTCCTGGGCGGGGTGTAAACCATGTTCCCGGTCCAATGGGTAAACGCCGTTCCCGGTTAGTGCCGCGGGTATCACTCCCCCCTTGAGGGGGAGTCGGAGAAGCCGAGCCGAATGGCGAAGGCTGATCCGGAGGGGGGCCAACGCGGCGTCCCGAGAGTGCTCCTCCCGCCGTCGATCCAGAGGGGGGCAGACGCCACCTACCGGGGATCACAACCCTTCCCGGTAATCAATTCCGCTTACCGAAGAATTTTGCAAATGGCTCTCTTCAGTGTCACGTCTTTGTACCGAACTGAGATCGGCGTTTGAGCAACAAAAGGGATCTTCCTGGCTCTCAACTCGATTTCCAGGGCTTCCTGGTAAATCGATTCCAGAAAGCCCGGGCCAAGCTCGCGATGCACCTCAATCGCAGCTCCCACAACGGCGTACACTTCGTCTTTCAATATCAAATCCGACACTGCCAACTCTCATGGCCCACCTGCCAAGGCTAGAAACAGGCGCCAACCCCTCCCGGTTCTGCATAGACTCCCTTCGTGGATATCTTTTTCCTTTTCCTTCGCGACCCCTGGCAACCCCCTCCCGATCCTCCTCCAACCCCTTAGTGCCCCTTCGTGGACCTTCGTGCCCCTTCGTGGAAAAGTCTTTTTACCCCGTCAGGTTCTGCACGGACCCGCTTCGTGGCACTTCGTGGCGCTTCGCGGCCCTTCGTGGATCAGTTCGCGTCCCGGCTCAGCTCCTTCTTGAGGCCCTTGAGGGTGGATTTCAGTTCCTCGGTGAGATCGGCGGCCTGTTCGATGTCCTCGATGACCTGGGGGGTGATGAGGGCGATGAGCTCGGTGCGGGTCTTCTTTCGGGAGGTGGTGCCGAACAGCAGACCCAAACCCGGGATCCGGCCCAGCAGGGGAACCCGGTTCCTGGAAACGCCGTTGCTCTCGGAAATGATGCCTCCGATGGCGATGGTCTGTCCGTTCTTGACGGTCACCTGGGTATCGACGGAACGGATGTTGATGCTGGGAGACTGGATGCCCGAGGTGGGCGGAGGCCCCGGGCTGCTCACTTCCTGCTGTACCTCCAGGGTGACCCAGCCCCCGGCGTTGATTCGGGGGGTGACGCTGAGAATGACGCCGGTGTTGCGGTTCTGGATGGTGTTGGAGAAGAGGCTGGTGCCGCCGGTCCCGCCCGGAATCACACCCTGGGAGGTCAGGATGGGTATCTGGGATCCCACCTGGATGTTGGCGGCCACGTTGTCGGAGGCGATGACGGTGGGGGCCGAAAGCACCCGGGAGCGGTTGCGGGTCTCCTGGGCATTCAGAAAAGACACCAGTTCGCGGGTGTCGCCCATCAGGACCCTGGTGGCCAGGTTCAGGCCCGCCGACACGGCGCCGCCGGGCCCGAAGCTGGCGGTGGTGTTGGAGGGGCCTGCAACCGCCCGGTTGCCGCGCTCCTGCAGAAAGGCCGAGATGCCCATGGAGAGCTCGTCGTCCAGCACCACCTCGTAGATCTTGACGTTGATCAGGACCTGGCGGGGCACCCGGTCCAGCTCCCGGATGGTTTCCTCGATGACCTCGAAGTCCTGGGGGCTGCACTGGACGATGACGGCGTTGTTCTGATCGTCGGCGACGATCTTGATCTCTCCCTGCACGATCTCTTCCGACCTTGCCAGCGGATCGGCGGCGCCCGCCGCGGTCCCGGCCTGAGCGCTTTCGGGGGGGAGAAGGATCTCCTCCTCCTCTCGCTTGCCGGCTCCATAGATTTTCAGCAGCAGCTCGGCAATGGCCACGGCGTCGCCGTTCTGGATCTTGACGAAGAAGTTGCGAACCTCGCGGTTGAGACCGGCCTGGTCCAGCCGGGCGACCCAGCGGTCGACTTCCTTGAAGGTGCCCGGACCGGGGCCGATGGCCAGCACCGAGTTCAATCGGGGAATGGGCACGAACCGGACGGGAGAATCTCCCGCCAGGGCGTAGCCGGCGAAGATGTCCTCCAGCTCCAGGGCCAGGTTGGTGGCCCGGCTGTTCCTGAGCTCATAGAGGCGGACGCGCTTGCCGCCGAACACGTCCGAGTCGAAGATCCGGACCAGCTCCAGCAGCTTGGCGACGTTGGCGGGAGTGTCGGTAACGATCAGAAAGTTGGCTGCCCGGTGGTAGGTGATGTCGCCGCCGTCCGAGAGAAAGGGGTTGAGCAGCTCGGCCATCTCGGCGGCCGGCACGAAGTCCATGGGAACGATCTGAAGCACCCGGCTGCCCCCCGCGGGCGCGGCGGAGGCTTCCCGGCCCCGTCGAATGTCCAGCGGCAGTTGCCTGGCGTTGCGGCTGGGAATGATGCGGTAGAGGGGCCCGGTCCTGACGATGGCGGCGCCGTTGATCTGCAGGACGAGCTCCAGCAGCGGCATCAGGTCGCTACGCCTCATCTCGCCGTAGGTAAGGATGTTGACCACTCCCTGTACCCCGGGGTCGACGATGTAGTTCAGCTTCAGCTCGTCGGCGATGTTGCGAACGAACTCGAGCAGTCCGCAATCCACGCAATTGAAGCGGAAGCGGGCGTTGGGCCCGGTGGGTCCCGAAGTCTGCAGGATCGGGCGGGCCTCCGGATCGGAAACCTCCTCCGGCCCGGGCGCGGCGGCCTCGCCGGAAGCCGGCGGCTCCGCCTCGGCCTCGGCCGGGGCGGGAGCAGCCTGCGGGGCCGCGGAGCCAGTGCCTGGCGCCGGGCGGCGGCCTCCCCCGAAAGGCGTGGGGATCGGCTCGGGCTGCGACTCGGGCTCCCCGGCCTCGGGCTCCGAGTCCTCCTCCGCCGGCGGCGAGGCCTGGGCGGAATTGTCGGCCTGGTCTTCTTCGGCCAGGGCCTGCAGGGGCAGGATTATCCCCAGACCGATCAGCAGCGCCAGGGCAAAGCCCCGGCCCATTGAAGACGATGCGATTCGAACCATGATGCGACTCCTCACGCGCTGCCCGCCCGGGTGTTCAAGAGACCCCGGGGGAGGGGCTATTTCGATTTGTCCTCGACCCAGGACCTGACGGGCCCGAAAGGGGTACTCTCCTCGACCAGACGCTTGCCGCCCACGACCGTTCCCACCGGCACCTCCCAGGTCTTGGGCAGCTGCTTCGCTTGCGATCTCGACCGGGTCTGCCGCCTTCTGGCGGCCGCTTCCCGCCTCTCCCTGGAACTGCTCCCGGAACCGACGCCGGTCGTTCGGGACCGTGTAGTCCGGGCGGGGCCGGCGGTGCGGGCGGCGCTGGGAGTGCGGGCCGTCCTCCTCGGTTTCCTGGATCGATCGTGCAGGCCGACCTTGACCTCCCTGTTGCCTGTCTTCATGACCACCCGATCGGCCTCGATGCGCACCAGGGTGTAGCCGTCCAGCTCTTCACCCACCTTGAGACGGCGATAGAGGCCGCCGGAGCTTCGGGAGCTCCCCGAAACCATGAGGGCAACCTCTTCCCCCCCAATCCCCATGGTCCCCATCAGGACCGGCGCGGGCCGAAGCAGCACCTGCTGCTCTTCCACAGCCTCCTCGGGGAGATCGTTGTGGCGGTCGGAGTGGAAGAGGTGGTGGCCGGCAATGGCGCCGGCATCGGAGGCCGAGACCGGGGAGTCCGGCAGGCTGGAAGCGGCGGCTGCTTCGGGACCGGGTCCGGGGGAATCGAGGCGGCCCTCGCCCTCGGCCATGCCCCAGTTGTCGGCCAGCAGATAAACCCAGAGGGCGGCCAGCCCCAGCAGCAGCAGATTGACCTGAACCGTTCGTCTTTTCACGATGCGCCTCCTTTGCGTCCGGAGGAGCCGGCCGCCGCCGGATCCTTGCCGGCCTGCGCCGGCTGGGCCCGCTTCAGGGCCGAGACCGCCAGCGTCACCCGGATGTCCTTGTTCTTGGGATCGTTAGGACGGACAGGGGAAATCCGGAGGTCCTCCACGAAGAGGATCTTGGGTCCCGTCCCCATGGCGTCCACGAAGTCCACCCATTGATGAATCCCCCCGCTCAGGCTGATGCGGGTCGAGACCTTGCTGTAGCGGGGACTGATCTCCTCCACCGGGAGCAGATCGCTGTTGCGGATGGTCAGCCCCTGGGCGGCGGCGATATCGCGGACCAGGCCCTGGATCTCGGCCCCGGCCAGGGCGTCGCCGGGGCTGTCGAGCAACCCTTGCTCCAACGCCTGGGTGCGGCGCCGGAGTCGGTCCAGCTCGGACCGGGTGCGGTCCTGCCCTTGCAGCATCCGCCGGTAGTTGCTCACCCGCCGGGCCTGGAACTCGGCATTGGCCCGGGTGTCGGCCAGCGAATCCCAGAAGGGCAGCAGCAGCAGGTCCACCAGCAAATAGAGGACCACCGCCAGGCCGCCCCAGACCAGCAGGGACTTCTCACGCCGGGAGAGACGGGTCATGGCGTCACCTCCCCGGGGGAATCGGCCGCGCCGGAATCGGGGGCGGAAGGTTCAACCGATCCGGCCGGCTCCTGCAGTCGGGCCTGGAGGTGGAAGGTCTCCCGTCCCTTGGAGTTGCGGCTGATGGAGGCAACCAGCTCCACCTGCCCGAAATGGCGCGAGTCTTCCAGGACCCTGGGCAGGGCCGCCGCCTGGCCGGCGGTTCCCTGGATGCGGAGCTGCCCTTCCTGCAGGTTCAACAGCGTCACCACCGCATCGGCAGGCAGGATGCGGGAGAGCTCGGCCAGGCCGGCCAGAAGGTGGGCGTTGCGGCTCCGGTGGGAATCCAGCAGGCCGGCCCGCTCCCGCCACAGGTCCCTCTCGGCCTCCAGCTTCCGGAAGGCGCTCACCGCCGGCTGCAGGCGCTCACGCTCCCGGCTCAGGCGCTCCGACCAGGCCCGCTGCTGCACGGGCCCCTGCAGCAGCAGCGCCAGCAGCAGCAGGGCGTTCAAGGCCGCCAGGGCGTAGGTGGGAACCCATTCCCAGCGCGACTTGTGGGGTCGCAGCTCGACAGGCAGCAGGTTGACCGCCAGGGACCCCTTGCGCTTGAAGCCGCAGAAGGCCGCCGCCAGGGCCGGCCAGTCGGCTGAAGAGGGACGAGCCGGGGCACGGGAGGGGCCGGAGGGCTCGGGCGGGTGCAGCGACCGAAGGGACAGCCGCACCCCGGATTCGGCCAGGGGTTCGCTATCGCCCGCCAGGAAGAGCTTGATTGGCGCTTCCTCGCCCAGCCCGGCCTCTCCCCGGAAGAGCTCGGTTTCGCTTTCCAGGACCTCCTCGAGGTTGGAGGAGTCATATCGGAATTCCTTGCAGAACCTCAGTTGGCCCTCGACCACCCCGGCCAGCTCCCCCCGGGTCGGGTCCAGCCGGACCGCCAGGACGGGAGCGGCCGCGGCTCCGGGCGCCCTGACCCGCAGGTAGTCGGCCAGGGCCACCGCCCCGGGCAGGATGCGGTCGGGGGAGAGGCCCAGCTCGCGGCAGGAGGCCAGGGTGCGCTCCAGGACGGACCGCAGCACCACGAAGAGGGTGACCCGCAGCCGGGGCGGGTCGGAGTGCTCCTGCACCGCCAGCGTGTCGGTAGCCACCGCCTGCTCCTCGGAGGGCAGCAGGTGGACCAATTGGTAGTCCACCACCTTGGCCAGGTTCTCGCGGGCCTCCAGGGGCAGCTCCAGTTGACGCAGCAACACCTCCCGGCGCGGCAGGGCCACCACCAGGTTGTAGTGGGCGGCCCGATTCTTCTCCAGGAAGGCCTGTACCCGGCGGCGGCGCTGGTCGGGCGGCATGGCCCGGAAGCCTTCGATGGTCTCGGCGTCCACCCGGCGCACCCGCTGCCAGTGGGAGGAGAGCAGGCTGAGGTGGAGGGCGTCGGGGCCGAAGGCCACTCCCAGGGAGAGCTGCTTGAGAAAGGCGGCGGAGCTCAGGAGGTCCATGGGCCTCCTTTCGCGAGTCCGAGTTTCGAGAGCCCACGGGAAGTCCGGCGGGCGGCAGCGCCATTGGAGGGGGTTGCGAACCTCCGGACCTCGGGCGAAGGCCAGTACTGGTCGTACCAGACCAGCCGCTGGTGTCCCAGCCTGGATCGGGCGTTCTTGCGGGCGACCACCCGGAGGCTCCTGCGGGTGGCGCTGCCCTCCAGCCAGGCGGTGGCCACCAGGCTGAAGGTGTCCGAGGCTTCGGTGGTCAGAAAGGGGAGGGCCTCGGGCGGCGCGCGGCCGGTGAGGTCGGAGGCTTCCAGCAGGCGGCGGGCGCGGGCGTCCACCAGGGACCGGGCCTGCTCGAAGCCCATGCCGGGCAGGGCCGCCAGCACCTCGGGGGCCGCGTAGTTGACGTTGACCCTGCCGGTGGCGGTGTAGACCGTCAGGAAGTCCATCAGCCCCCGCTGAAAGACGGTTCGCCCGTCCCGTTGGCGGCGGGGCCGGCCGTAGAGCAGCTCCCGTTCCATGCCGGGAACCTGCAGCAGTTCTTCCACGAAACGGAAGCGGCGGCTCCCGGAGCCGGATACCCCGGAGCCCACGCCGGGATTCCGCCAGGCCGCCACCGCCGCGGCCAGGGTCTCGGCCTGGAACGGGTTGGCGCCCACGATCCTCAGCAGCCTCTCCAGGGTCCGCGGGGCGGCGGCGTTGAGGTCCAGCCTGCCGGCTTCGTCCATGAGGGCCAGGTGGCAACGCAGTTTCCGGCTGCTGAGCCGGTAGTGGTTCATCCCGCCGGCATAGGGGAAGAGGGCCTGGTGCTTCCGGGGGTCGGGGTCGGGGTAGGCCAGGCGGTAGAGCACCGCTTCCAGCGCCCCCCGGGCAAAGAAGTAGGCCTGCTCGGCCTCGCCCGAGGCTCGGGCCAGGGTGGCCTCGGTGCGCACGGTGGCCGCCAGGGTGAGCGCCAGCAGGGAGAGCCCCACCATGATCCAGAGGACGGTGATGAGAACGACGCCGCGGGGGTCGGAAAGCCGCCCTGTGGCTCTGGTGTCCAACTTGTTCGAGTGCGGTCTTCTCACGGCCGTTCTACCTTATCTTTATATACAGGCTCTCAGTGGCCGCCGACGGGCACCGCCACCTCGAAGGTTTTCGAGCCCCAGGGACCCTGGCCGTTCCAGCGCAGGCTGAGCTGGATGCCGGAGGGGAGTTGGGGCCGGAAGGCACGCCCGGGGCGGCGCCTGAAACGCCGCGGATCGATCCGGGACCCAAGCGGGAACCTCTCTTCCCGCGGCCGGGCCAGCGTGCGGAACGCCACCGATGACAGTCCCTCGGCCAGGGTCAGAGAACGGGGGCCGGGCCGAGGCAGAGACAGATTGGCCAGGAAGCGGTTGTCCTCGGTTTGAGTGACACCCCGGATGACGGGGCCCCTCAGCCGGGCCTCCGGGGGCAGCGGGCGTTCGTTGAGCAGCAGGCGGCGGCCGGTGGCGCCGGAGCCGGGATCGGAGTTGGCCGCGAAGACCTGCACGAACCGCAGCCCTCCGGCGAAGCCCGAGGCGGCCGACCAGGTGGTGACGAAGCCCAGGCTTCGGGAGGTGGCCCGGAAAAGCAGCACCGGCACCGGCCGGCCTTCGTGGTCCTGGCTGGAGACGTAGGGCGCCATGGAGGCGATCTGGCGGCTGAGGACGTCCAGGGAAGCGTTGGAGGCCTGCCAGGCCTCCAGGGAAGCCTCGGCCTTCTCCCGGGCGCTAAGCCCTACGCTGTAGCCCAGGTGGATGAAGACCGCCACCAGCCCGATGAGGGAGAAGCTCACCAGCAGTTCCATGAGGGTGAAGCCGGGGGCAAGCGATGATTGCTGCCGCCGCCTACGCGGCTCGGAGCGTGGGGCTGACGTTATCCATGGGCTTACGCCCACGGCTACCTGCTGCCGCCGCTGCGCGGCTCGGTTGGAACCCTCAGCGTGGCGCCCCTTCGCAACTCCAATGGCCCCCGCGGGCCGGGGCCCCTTCGCGGCTCGGCTTGTAGCCCACGGCTGGGAGCACTTCGCGGCTATATTCGATCTCCAAGGCCGGCGCTGCATCGCGGCTCGGCTTGTAGCCCTGGGCGTGTGCCCGGGGGTGATTTGTTTATGATTTCCGGTTTGTCTCATTGGGTGTTGCGGCACGTTGGCGGGCCAGGGCCGGCATCTCTTTCCTTCTTCCTCCTTCATCTAGATCGCTCGAACGGGGAAAAAGTCGAAAGAGGGGGCAAGAAAGGACGACGAACCGCAAATGGACACGAAAAAAAGAGATATCCACGAAGGGCCACCAAGAACGGCGAAGGGCCACCAAGCGGTACGGAGCTGCTTCAACGGCACGCGGCGCCTGCCCCCCACCGGATCGACGGCGGGCTGCGCCCTTGTCTCTCCGACTCCCCCTCAAGGGGGGAGTGATACTCGAGGCTTGCATGGGGCGCCTTGCCCGATTTCTGGGCAGGATGTAAACCATGTTCCCGGTTTAATGTGTAAACGCCGTTCCCGGTTAGTGCCCGCTATCACTCCCCCCTTGAGGGGGAGTCGCAGAAGCCGAGCCGAATGGCGAAGGCTGATGCGGAGGGGGGCCAACTCGGCGTCTCCGAACGGTAGCGCCGAATGGTGAAGGCTGATGCGGTGGGGGGCGGACGCCGGCGCAGCTTTGCGGCAACGCGTGCCGTTGAAGCAGGTCCGTCTGGCTTTGCGGCTCTGCGAGTACTGCCGATTGCCACTTACGCGACGCCGAGTCTGCCCCCCTCCGGATCGACGGCGGGCGGAGCCCTTGTCTCTCCGACTCCCCCTCAAGGGGGGAGTGATACTTGAGGCTTGCATGGGGCGCCTTGCCCGATTCCTGGGCAGGATGTAAACCATGTTCCCGGTTTAATGTGTAAACGCCGTTCTCGGTTAGTGCCCGCTATCACTCCCCCCTTGAGGGGGAGTCGCAGAAGCCGAGCCGAATGGCGAAGGCTGATGCGGTGGGGGGCCAACTCGGCGTCTCCGAACGGTAGAGCCGTATGGCGAAGGCTGATGCGGTGGGGGGCATACGCCGGCGCTCCCGGGGGGATCTCTTTCCGGGGAGCATGCCGGAGCCGGTCATTGTTCGCGCGGGACGGGGACCCAGGTCATGGTCTCCAATGAATAGCGGTTCTCGGACCCGCTGCCCGGCCAGGCGACCTGCAGCCGGACCCGGGCCAGCCGGTAGGCTCTGCGGGGCCCTTCCTCCTCGTCGCCGCCGGCGGCTTCGATCTGGGCCCGCCAGCGGTACTTGCCGCCGAACTCCCCCGAGCGGGCCGCCGGCTCCCTGCCCTGCCGCAGAGCCAGGCAGATCTCATTGAGCTTCATCTGGGCGTTGCGGACCAGCGTCTCGCGGTCCTCAATGCGGGAGACCGACTGCAGCGAGCCCGACAGCACTCCGAACAGCGCCACAAAACCCACTCCCAGGATGGTCACGGCCACCAGCACTTCTATCAGGGTGAAACCCTGGGCGGCGGGCTTGGAAGCAGGTTTTCGGGCCATCGGCAGCATCTCTCTTCCCTTCCCCTTAGAGCGTTTGAATCGCAAGAAAGTCGAAAGAGGCGTCGGGGATTGTGGATTTTGGATTGTAGGTTATCGATTTGGGGCGCATTCAGACGTCGTAGGTCCCAATCGACTGATGGTCGCTCACGGGACGCCGGGTTGGCCCCCCTCTGGCTCGACGGCGGGCTGCGCTTTCTCGCGACGCCGAGTCTGCCCCCCACCGGATCGACGGCGGGCTGCGCCCTGTGGTAGTCACTCTCGGGGCGCCGAGTCTGCCCCCCTCCGGATCGACGGCGGGCTGCGCCCTTGTCTCTCCGACTCCCCCTCAAGGGGGGAGTGATACTCGAGGCTTGCATGGGGCGCCTTGCCCGATTCCTGGGCAGGGTGTAAACCATGTTCCCGGTCTAACGCATAAACTCCGTTCCCCCTTCATAACACGGATATCACTCCCCCCTTGAGGGGGAGTCGCAGAAGTCGAGCCGAATGGCGAAGGCTGATGCGGTGGGGGGCGGACGCCGGCGCGGCTTTGCGGCAACGCGTGCCGTTGAAGCAGGTCCGTCTGGCTTTGCGGCTCTGCGAGTACTGCCGATTGACACTTTCGGGACGCCGAGTCTGCCCCCCTCCGGATCGACGGCGGGCTGCGCCCTTGTCTCTCCGACTCCCCCTCAAGGGGGGAGTGATACTTGAGGCTTGCATGGGGCGCCTTGCCCGATTCCTGGGCAGGATGTAAACCATGTTCCCGGTTTAATGTGTAAACGCCGTTCTCGGTTAGTGCCCGCTATCACTCCCCCCTTGAGGGGGAGTCGCAGAAGCCGAGCCGAATGGCGAAGGCTGATGCGGTGGGGGGCCAACTCGGCGTCTCCGAACGGTAGAGCCGTATGGCGAAGGCTGATGCGGTGGGGGGCATACGCCGGCGCTCCCGGGGGGATCTCTTTCCGGGGAGCATGCCGGAGCCCGTCATTGTTCGCGCGGGACGGGGACCCAGGTCATGGTTTCGAGTTGGTAGCGGTTCTCGGACCCGCTGCCCGGCCAGGCGACCTGCAGCCGGACCCGGGCCAGCCGGTAGGCTCTGCGGGGCCCTTCCTCCTCGTCGCCGCCGGCGGCTTCGATCTGGGCCCGCCAGCGGTACTTGCCGCCGAACTCCCCCGAGCGGGCCGCCGGCTGCCTGCCCTGCCGCAGAGCCAGGCAGATCTCATTGAGCTTCATCTGGGCGTTGCGGACCAGCGTCTCGCGGTCCTCAATGCGGGAGACCGACTGCAGCGAGCCCGACAGCACTCCGAACAGCGCCACAAAACCCACTCCCAGGATGGTCACGGCCACCAGCACTTCCATCAGGGTGAAACCCTGGGCGGCGGGCTTGGAAGCAGGTTTTTGGGCCATCGGCAGCATCTCTCTTCCCTTCCCCTTAGACCGAAGTTCCTCCCATTTTACACCCAAAAAATCGCCTTAAGCCATTTGTTTTCTTGGGGAAGAGGATTGAGGCGTGTGGAGTGTTGTTCCCATGTATATGATTAGCATTTATCTTGACATGATAGTTGTATGTGATATCGTAGTCCCATGTACGTCGAAACCGTCCCCAACCGCAACTCTCCCCCTGCCATCCTCCTGCGCGAAGGCCGCCGTGAGGGTAAAAAGGTCCATAAACGCACCCTGGCCAATCTCTCCCATTGGCCCAAGGACAAGATCGAGCGCCTCCGGCGCGTGCTCAAGAACGAACCCCTGGTCCATCCCGACCAACTCTTCGCCATCGAACGCTCCCTGCCTCATGGCCACGTCGAGTTGCTGCTGGAAGTGGTGCGGCAGCTGAAGCTGCCGGCGCTGATCGATTCCCGACCCTCTCCCCAACGGGACCGGGTCTTGGCCATGATCCTGCAGCGTCTGCTCTATCCGGCCTCCAAGCTGGCCACCACCCGTCTTTGGCACACCACCACGTTGGGTGAGGAACTGTCCCTTGAGGACACCGACGAGGACGATCTCTATGAGGCCATGGACTGGTTGCTGGAGCGTCAGGACCGGATTGAGCGCAAGCTGGCCAAGCGGCACCTGGCGGAAGGGGATGCGGTGCTCTATGACGTCAGCAGCAGTTACTACGAAGGCCAGACCTGCTCGCTGATGCAGTTCGGCCACAACCGGGACGGCAGGCGGGACCGGCCCATGGTGGTCTACGGGGTGCTGGCCGACCAGATGGGGCGGCCGCTGTCGGTGCAGGCCTATGCCGGCAACACGGGGGATCCGACCACGGTGGGGGATCAGGTGGAGAAGGTGCGGGGTCGGTTTGGTCTGGAGCGGGTGGTGCTGGTGGGGGACCGCGGGCTGCTGACCGAGACGCAGATCAGCCATCTGAAGCGTCATCCGGGAGTGGGGTGGGTCTCAGCCCTGCGCCACCACCAGATACGCCGTCTGGTGGAGAGCGAGGCGGTTCAGCTCTCCCTGTTCGACGAGCGTCATCTGGCCGAAGTCCGCAGCCCGGACTATCCGGGCGAGAGGCTCATCGTCTGCCACAACCCGCTGCTGGCCGAGCATCGGCGGCGGAAGCGGGAGGCTTTGCTGACAGCCACCGAGGAGGCGCTGGCCGGAATCGCCCGCCAGGTGGCCAGACGGACCCGCACGCCCTTGTCGGCGACCGAGATCGCCGAGAAAGTCGGCCGGGTCAAGAACCGCTTCCAGGTGGCCAAACACTTCCGGACCCAGATCGCAGACGGGTCCTTCCACTATGAACGGCGCACCGACGCCATCATCCGGGAGGCGCAACTGGACGGGTTCTACATGCTGAGGACCAGCGAGCCAGCCGATCGCCTGCCAACAGCCGCGGTGGTGCGCCGCTACAAGGACCTGACGCGGGTGGAGCGGGCCTTCCGCTCCCTCAAGACCGTCGACCTGCACATCCGCCCCATCCGTCATCGGGTGGAGAGCCGGGTGCGGGCTCATCTGTTCCTGTGCCTGCTGGCCTATTACGTTCAGTGGCATCTGCGGCTGGCCCTGGCTCCGTTGCTGTTCGATGACGAGGAGTTGGAAGCGGAACGGGCACGGCGAGACCCGGTGCTGGCGGCCCAGCCGTCGGACTCCGCCAAACGGAAGAAGAGCAAACGCCTCACCGAGGACGGCTTGCCGCTGCAGAGCCTGGAGACGTTGATGGCGCAGATGGCGACGCGGGCCCGCCACCAGTGCCGATTGCCCTCCGAACCCGATGGTCCGCGAGTCCAGCGATTGACCGAGCCGACCCCGCTACAGCAAAGGGCCTTCGAGCTCATCAGGATGTTCCCAGGCAAGACAACCTGAGATTCCTGATTGATGATTGAAGATAAAGGAGTTATCTTGTCGGTGGGTCAGGAACTTCGGCTTAGAGCGTTTGAATCGCAAGAAAGTCGAAAGAGGCGTCGGGGATTGTGGATTTTGGATTGTAGGTTATCGATTTGGGGCGCATTCAGACGTCGTAGGTCCCAATCGACTGATGGTCACTCACGGGACGTTGCGTTGGCCCCCCTCCGGATCGACGGCGGGCTTCGCTTTCTCGCGACGCCGAGTCTGCCCCCCACCGGATCGACGGCGGGCTGCGCCCTTGTCTCTCCGACTCCCCCTCAAGGGGGGAGTGATACTCGAGGCTTGCAGGGGGCGCCTTGCCCGATTGCTGGGCGGGGTGTAAACCATGTTCCCGGTCTAATGGGTAAACGTCGTTCTCGGTTAGTGCCCGCTATCACTCCCCCCTTGAGGGGGAGTCGCAGAAGTCGAGCCGAATGGCGAAGGCTGATGCGGTGGGGGGCGGACGCCGGCGCGGCTTCGGGGCAACGCGTGCCGTTGAAGCAGGTCCGTCTCGCTTTGTGGCTCTACGAGTACTGCCGATTGCCACTTACGCGACGCCGCGTTGGCCCCCCTCCGGATCGACTGCGGGCTGCGCCCTTGTCTCTCCGACTCCCCCTCAAGGGGGGAGTGATACTCGAGGCTTGCACAGAGCGCCTTGCCCGATTCGCGGGCAGGATGTAAACCATGTTCCCGGTTTGATGGGTGGATATCTCTTTTTGTCCGAGGCACGACGTTGCTAATTCTCTTGTGGAGGGGCCTGCAGGATTCGGGGTGAGCGGCTGAAGGCCTGCTGCACCACTCGGAGGGAGCGGCCGCGGGCATTGACCAGCCGGATTTCGAGGGCCTGGGAGAGGCCGCTGGGAGCAAAGTAGAAGTCGGTGCGCTCGGGCGGCGGGCCCGGCCGAGGCGGGGTCCCGTCCAGCAGCAGCGCCTCCTGCAGGCGGACGCCCGGCGGAAGCTGAAAGGACCGCTGGAACTCCAGGTCCCCGCTGGCCACGGTCACCCGGCGCTGCTCCCGGTCCAGGCTCACCAGGTGAATCTCCTGGCTCCGGATGGCCCGGCCCCGGGCAAGTCGTAGGGCGGCCGCCACATGGCGGGCGGCGCTCTGCAGGCGCAGGGTCTGGATGCCGGCTCCGGCGACGGGCACGGCCACCGCCGTGATGATCCCCACCAGCACCAGCACCACCAACATCTCCAGCAGTGTGAAGCCGGCCCGGTTTCTTGTCGATGGGTGTGCCATTGAGGTCCTTGGCTGCGTTTCCGTGGCTTGCGATCGGCGTGTGCCCAACGCTATTTGCTGTCGCCGCCTTCGCGGCTCGGCTCTCGCCGTAACCCTTTCCATGGGCTTACGCCCACGGCTACCTGCTGCCGCGGCTTCGCCGCTCGGCTCGTAATGCCGATCGCCACTTTCGCGACGCCGCGTTGGACTCCCACTGGATCGACTTTGGGGCAACGGGTGCCGTTGAAGCAGGTCCGCCTCGCTTCGCGGCTCTGCGAGTACTGCCGATCGTCACTTACGGGACGCCGAGTCTGCCCCCCTCCGGATCGACGGCGGGGCAACGCGTACCGTTGAAGCAGGTGCGTCTGGCTTTGCGGCTCTGCGAGTAATGCCGATCGCCACTTTCGCGACGCCGAGTCTGCCCCCCTCCGGATCGACGGCGGGCTTCGCCCTTGTCTCTCCGACTCCCCCTCAAGGGGGGAGTGATACTTGAGACTTGCATGGGGCGCCTTGCCCGATTCCTGGGCAGGATGTAAACCATGTTTCCGGTTTAATGTGTAAACGCCGTTCCCGGTTAGTGCCCGCTATCACTCCCCCCTTGAGGGGGAGTCGCAGAAGCCGAGCCGAATGGCGAAGGCTGATGCGGTGGGGGGCCAACTCGGCGTCTCCGAACGATAGCGCCGAATGGCGAAGGCTGATGCGGTGGGGGGCGGACTCCGGCGCGGCTTTGGGGGCGGGACGTCCGGGCTCCCGGGGAGTGCCAATCACCGCCAGCTCACCACGTCGGCGTTCTCGTCTTCCCCGCCCTCGCGGCCGTCGGCCCCGTAGGAGATGATGTCGGGCTGGTCCCCGTACTCTCCCGGGAAGCGGTAGAAGTACTCGTTGTTCCAGGGATCCAGCGGGATCTCTTTCTGCAGGTAGGGTCCGTCCCAGTTGTCGGCCGAGGTGGGCCTGACCCGCAGGGCCTGCAGCCCCTCCTCTGTGCTGGGAAAGATGCCCACCTCCAGCTTGTACTGGCCCAGGGCGCTCTGGAACATGGCGATCTGGGCCTTGGCGGCCGTGATCCTGCTCCGGCCCACGTTGCGGAACAGCCTGGGACCTACCAGGGCTCCCAGCAGGCCGATGATCACCATGACCACCAGCAGCTCGATGAGGGTGAAGCCCCTCTGCCGCCGGCGCTGGGACCGGGCGGCCGCCCCGGCCTGCGATGCGCGATCGGGTTCTATCCTTGGCGCCTTCATTGCGTTTCCTCCTCCCCGGATGCCTCCGGAGGACATCCGAGCAACTCGAGTCTCTTCCTCAGACCGGCAATTCGTTGATGCTGACCATGGCCAGCACGGTTGAGATGACGATGCCACCGATAACCAGGCCCATGACCAGGATCATGACCGGCTCGAACAGGGCGATGAAGCTCTTGACCGCCGCCCGTACGTCCTTGTCGTAGACCTCGGCCAACCGCAGCAGCATGGCGTCCAGCCTCCCTGTCTCTTCGCCCACCTCGATGAGATGGATGGCCAGGGGCGGAAAGACTTCGGCCCGCCTCATGGGACCCGCCACCCCTTCTCCCCGCTTGACCCCCTCGGCCACCGTGCGGATTGCCTGGCCGATGACCCGATTGCCGCTGATCTCCCTCACGATGCCCAGGGCCTGCACCAGGGGAACGGCGTTGTGCACCAGGGTCCCCAGGGTGCGGGCGATGCGGGCCATCTCCACCTTCTTCAGGATCTCGCCGATGCCCACGGTTCTCAGCTTGAGCCCGTCCCACCACAAGCGTCCCCACGGGCTGGCCAGCAAGCGGGAGAAGCCCATCCCCAGTCCGGCCAGGACCAGCAGGAAGACCCACCAGTAGCCCCGGGTGAACCCGCTCACCGCCAGCAGGATCTGGGTGGGCAGGGGCAGGGACTGCCCGGCCTCCTGGAAGATCTCGGCAAAGCGCGGAATGACGTAGTTCAGCAGCACCACGATGGAGGCAGCCCCCACCACGGTCAGCAGTGCCGGGTAGATTAGGGAGGAGATCAGGTAGCTCCTCAACTCGTCGGCCGACTGCTGGAACTCCACCAGCCGCTCCAGCACCAACGGGAGGGCGCCGCCGGCTTCTCCGGCCCGAACCATGTTGACGTAGAGCTTGGAGAAGACCCGCGGGTGGGCGGCCAGGCTGTCGGCCAGTGTCCTGCCCCTCTTGAGGTCCTGCAGGATCTCGTCGGCCAGGGCCTGCAGCTTCTTCTTGCTGGAGAGTTCCTTGCAGATGGCCAGGCTGCGGTCCAGAGGCAGACCGGAGCTGACCAGGGTGGAAAGCTCCTGGGTGAAGAACATCAGGTCGCGGGAACCGATGCCGCCCGGCCTCCAGGCGATCTCCATGTCCCAGATGCGCCGGCTGCGCCGCGTCCCCAGGTGGAGGGGGACCAACCCCATGTCCTGCAGCTTGACGGCGGCGGCCCGGTCGGTGGATTCCTCCACCACCCCGTTGACGATCCCGCCGTCCTTGCCGACTGCTCTATAGAAAAAGGTGGGCATGACGCCACTACTCCACCGCATGTGCGGCTAGGTGAGCAAAGAATTCAAACGACATGAATGAACATGGATGCACAGGATGCACAGGATTTTTTGTCATCGACCGCCTTGTCCCAGAAGCGGACATCGAGCGTGTCGTATCGCAAGAGTGAGCTTCCCGTGCAGTAGCGTCCCGTCCTGGTTATCCTGTTCATCCTGTTAATCCATGTTCTTATGTTTTTGATTAACATGGATGCACAGGATGCACAGGATTTTTTCTGGAAACGGCTAGCCTGTTTACCTGAGCATCCGCAATCCCGCACCGGTTCATCGCCCGAGTGAGCTTCTCATGCAGCAGCCTCTCATCCTGGACATCCTGTTAATCCTGTATATCCTGTGCATCGATGTTAAATAAATAGCCCGTCTCGATTGACCTGCCCCGTCGCGGGCGTGGCCACGCCCGCCGTTACACTTCCTGCGTTACCCTTACCAGCTCTTCCAAAGTGGTGAGGCCGGTCATGACCTTTTCGAAGCCGTCCTCGCGCAACGTCCTCATGCCCCGCTGCCGGGCGTATTTGGCGATGATGTTGGAGGCCTCGTTGGCCACGATCATGCGGCGGATCTCCTCGTCGGGCTGCATCAGTTCGAAGATCCCCTTGCGGTTCTCGTACCCTGTAAAGCCGCAGGCCTCGCACCCCTCGCCCCGGTAGAGTGTGACTTCGCTGCCGCCGTTGAGCGGGAACCCCAGGGAGTGCAGGCGGGCCGCATCCCCGGAGTAGCCCGACTTGCAGCGCCGGCAGATGACCCGCACCAGGCGTTGGGCCAGCACGCCCACCAGGCAGGAGGACAGCAGGTAGTTCTCCACCCCCATGTCCACCAGCCGGGTGATGGCGCTGGGGGCGTCGTTGGTGTGGAGGGTGCTGAAAACCAGGTGGCCGGTGAGTGCCGCCCGGATGGCGATCTCGGCCGTCTCCAGGTCGCGGATCTCCCCCACCATGATCACGTCGGGGTCCTGGCGCACGATGTGGCGCAGGCCGGCGGCGAAGGTCAGTCCGATCTGGGTGTTGACATGGATCTGGTTGATTCCGTCCATCTGGTACTCCACCGGATCTTCGATGGTGATGATCTTCTTGTCGGCGTGGTTGATCCGCTTCATGGCGCTGTAGAGAGTGGTCGACTTGCCGCTGCCGGTGGGTCCGGTCACCAGCAGGATACCGTGAGGCAGGGCCGTCAGCGTCTCCATGGTGCCCAGGATGTCGTCGGGGAAGCCCAGGCGCTTCAGCTCGAAGCCGCCGGCGTCGCTCTTGTCCAGGATGCGCATCACCAGGCTCTCTCCGTAGAGGGTGGGCAGGGTGGAGACCCGCAGGTCGATCTCCTTGCCCAGCACCTTGAGCTGGATGCGGCCGTCCTGGGGCAGCCTCCGCTCGGCGATGTTCAGCTTGGCCATGAGCTTGAGGCGGGAGATGACGGCGGCCTTCAGTCGGGGCGAGGGAGAATCCATGGTGTGCAGGATGCCGTCGATCCGGTAGCGCACCCGGAAGTCCTTCTCGAAGGGTTCCAGGTGAATGTCGCTGGCCCGGCGCTCCACCGCCCGGGAGATCATCTGGTTGACCAGGCGGATCACCGGGACCTCGGAGGCCATGTCCCGCAGCTGCTCGATGTTCTCGGCAATGCTCTCGGACTCGTCCAGCCCTTCGCCCGATTCCTGGACCGTCTTGTCCCACTGGTCCGATCCCCCGTAGAGCCGTTCCAGGGCCTCGTCGATATCGGCATCCCGCCCCAGGAACACCCGGACCTCCAGCCCGGTGAACATGCGCAGGGAGTCCAGGGTGTCCTCATCGGAGGGGTCGGCCATGGCCACCGCCAGCACCCCGTCCTGCCGGTCCAGGGGCAGGATCCTGAACTGGCGCAGGAACTTGGGTGAGAGCTTGTCGACCATCAGGGGCACAGCCGGAAAGTCCTGGGCCGGGACGAGCTCGGCCTGGTGCTGGGCCGAGAGGGCGCCCAGCAGGTCCTGCTCGGAGAGGTATCCCAGGTCCAGCAGGATGCGGCCGATCTTGTCGCGACGCTCCCGCTGCAGGGCCAGCCCGTTCTGCAGCTCCGGGGGAGAGACCAGGTTCCGGTCCAGCAGGATCCGTCCAATGAGTTTGCGAGTCGCCATTCTATCTTGCCTGGAACCGGCTCAGAACTGGCTGATCCGCACCTGGCGGACCAGCTCTTCCATGGTGATCTTCCCCTCCCGGTAGTCGCCGACCGAAGCCGCCCCGGTCTTGAAGATCAACTGGGAGGGAAGGGGCCGCCGGGGGTCGCCCACGCCGTTGTAGAGGTGGACGATCACGGCAAGGGAGTGGTTGGTATTCAACTGTCCCAACAGGGAGCCGTGTTCGGCCACGGTCTGGCGGAGGCCTTGCTTGAGACGCTCCAACCGCTCCAGGGCCTGCTGGTGGGCCTTGTCCAGCTCCTCCCGGCTGTAGGGTTTGCGGCTGAAGGGTGTAATGGGTCGGATGTGGTAGAGGGTGGCCTCGGTGGAAAAGACGGCCCCGTAGTCCTCCAGGTAGGCACCCCTGGGAGCGCTGAGCATGATGCTGCCATAGCTTCGCCGCAGGGTGTTTTCGATGACCGCCTGAAACTGCTCGATCTGGGCTCGAAGTTGAGCAGGGTCGACCGGCACGGGGGCCGGGGAGCCCTGGGTTTCGGAATCCGGCGGTGTTACAGCCGGATCGACCGGAGCCGCCGGCCCGGAAAGCGCCCAGCCGGCCGCCACAACCAGGATTGAAAGAAGTGTCTTGCTCATAAGCTGCTCCTCGAATTGCCTCCGAATCTATTGGGCGACCGCATCCGCCGGACGGGGCAGGTAGCGATCGGCCACCGAGCCGATCAGCACCTCGTTTCGGGCCGTCTCCTGGCGCGTGGCTTCCTGAAGCCTCAGCAGATAGCTCAGATCCGCGTTGACCTGCCGGAGGTCGACCGACCGCTGCTCCGTCCATTGGGACTCGACCCGGGCCACGGCCTTTCGGAGCCGCGCCTCCCAGGTCTCCTCCAGTTGACCGACCTGCCGGTCCAGCAGGCGGCGGAGCCGGGCCTCGACCAGGGCGCCGGAATCGCCGGCGGGCGCCGCATGCTGGAGGGCAGGCGGCGGGAGCTCGGGTCCGAAGGAGAGACGGAAGCTTCCCTGGCCGATCTCGACGCGGGCGTTCAGAAAGGAGAGGGTCCCCAGGCAGACCACCAGGCAGGCGGCCGCCGCCAGGCCCAGCCAGGCCAGGCGGGGCGGCTGGCGCCAGCCGAACCCGAAGCCGCCTGCAACGGCAGCCCTTCCCGGATGTCCGAAGGTCAAGGGCGCGGGGATGGGTTCCTCGGGCCAGGCGGACTTGAGCACCGAGGCCGTTTGTTCCAGCATCTCCAACTCCTTGCGGCAATCGGCGCAGTCGGCCAGATGCTTCCGGAGCTCCCCGGCCAACCGGGGATCGAGTTCTTCCCCGATCGCCTCGGGGAACAGTTCCCGGCAACGCTCACAAGTCATGATTTCCTCCCTGGATCTTCGTTCAGGATAGTCTTGAGCCGGCTCAGCCCCAGGTACATCCGGGACTTGGCGGTGCTCAGCGGACACCCTGCAATACCTGCAATCTCATCGAAGCGGAGTCCTTCGAATACTTTGAGGACCACCGCCTCCCGCTGCTCGAAGGAGAGCCGGTCCAGCGCCCCCTCCATCAACAGGCGAAGCTCGGCCGGCTCCAGTTCCTGCAGATCTCCCAGGCGCGCCGGCGACCGCTTCGGCTGAAGCGCGTCCAGGCCCTGCGGTCCCGGTCCTTCGCCGTCCTCGGCCCGGCGCTGCCTGGTGCGGAAGTGGGCCAGGCAGTAGTTGCGGGCGATGGTGAACAGCCACCCGGCGAACCGGGCAGGATCCTGGAGCCGGTCCAGTTGCTGAAAGGCCTTGAGAAAGGTGTCCTGGCAAACGTCCAGCGCATCCTCGCGGTTCCCTGTCAAGCGGAAGGCGTAGTTGAAGAGCCGCTTCTCCCATCGGCTCACCAGGAGATTGAAGGCGCCGGTGTCACCGCGAGCCGCTCTGGCTACCAGATCCTTATCGGTCAGTCGTACCAGCTCCAAGTGAGCTCCTCACAGTGACGAGATGAACGGCA
The DNA here is from genome assembly GCA_965207735.1 of Candidatus Versatilivorator sp. Classification (GTDB taxonomy): domain Bacteria; phylum Acidobacteriota; class Terriglobia; order Versatilivoradales; family Versatilivoraceae; genus Versatilivorator. The sequence goes on from OZ242296.1 coordinate 2,270,153, forward strand.
CCGGCAAAAAGTCTAACTTGCCCGCATAAATGCTGGTCCAGGAAGAAATAGAGTGATCCACCGAGGAGTGAGAAAGGCCATTGGGTTGCCCTGCGCTTCACGTGGGCCTGCCGGTGTTTGCTGCCGCCGCATTCGCGGCTCCACTCCCGTACGTTACGTTTCCGATGCACGTTTCCCATGGGCTGACGCCCACGGCTACCTGCTGGCGCCGCATTCGCGGCTCTCAGGGAAGCCGTCTCAAGATGCGTATTGCAGGTGAGGAAGGCCATTGCGTTGCCCTGCGCTTCACGTGGGCTCGCCGGTGTTTGCTGCCGCCGCATTCGCGGCTCTCAGGGAAGCCGTCTCAAGATGCGTATTGCAGGTGAGAAACGCTATTGCGTTGCCCTGGGCTTCACGTGGGCTCACCGGTGTTTGCTGCCGCCGCATTCGCGGCTCCACTCCCGTACGTTACGTTTCCGATGCACGTTTCCCATGGGCTGACGCCCACGGCTACCTGCTGGCGCCGCATTCGCGGCTCTCAGGGAGGCCGTCTCAAGATGCGTATTGCAGGTGAGAAACGCCATTGCGTTGCCCTGCGCTTCACGTGGGCTCACCGGTGTTTGCTGCCGCCGCATTCGCGGCTCCACTCCCGTTCGGTACGTTTCCGATGCACGTTTCCCATGGGCTGACGCCCACGGCTACCTGCTGGCGCCGCATTCGCGGCTCTCAGGGAAGCCGTCTCAAGATGCGTATTGCAGGTGAGAAACGCCATTGCGTTGCCCTGCGCTTCACGTGGGCTCACCGGTGTTTGCTGCCGCCGCATTCGCGGCTCCACTCCCGTTCGTTACGTTTCCGATGCACGTTTCCCATGGGCTGACGCCCACGGCTACCTGCTGGCGCCGCATTCGCGGCTCTCAGGGAGGCCGTCTCAAGATACGTATTGCAGGTGAGAAACGCCATTGCGTTGCCCTGCGCTTCACGTGGGCTCACCGGCATTTGCTGCCGCCGCATTCGCGGCTCGACTGGTGCTTCGGGGGCGGGAGCCCGGGGCGTCTGAATTCTGCTCCAACGTAGCCGCGAATCAAGAGCCGCGTCCCAAGACCCCTTGTTTCTCCGGAGAATGCCGCCCACGCCCCAGCGATTGTCACTATTTATTCTGGAGACACCTGCCGTTGAAGCAGACCCGTCTCGCTTCGGGCCCCTTCGTGAATAACTCTTTTAGTCCCCTTCGCTTCCCTTCGTGGACCCCTCCGGGGGGCGCCGGCGGCCGGCGTAGAGAGCCAACACCGCCGCCGTCAGAACCAGGAAGCGCACCGGAATCAGCAGCCCTCGAACCACCAGCCTCGCCACCCAAGCCAGGGGCGCCGCCAGCAGCCGTCCCACCGGTCCGGGGTTCCAGCGGCGCCGGCGGACACGGTCCGCCAGCAGCCTGACCAGCAGGGAAGCATCGAGTAGGCGGCACTCCATACGCTCGTCGAAAATCAGGATGCGCCTGCCCCCGCAGACCAGGGCGAAGAGCTTGGGACGCAGGCGGGCCTCCTCACCGCACCAGAGGACCGCCACCGCCCGGTAGCGCTGTCCGCGGATCCGGCGCCACAGCCTGTAGCCCTTGCCGAGTTCGCGCCGGTGGGGAAAGACCCAGATCCGGCCGGCGGGCGGTTCCTGCTGCAGGTAGGAGAGATCGGAAGGGCTGCACAGCAGGTGAAACTCGGGCTGGTGGAAGAGAGTTCGGAGACGAAGGATCTCCCGGGCCTTCTGGATATTGGCGGCGGTGGAGGAGCAGACCAGCAGGACCTTGTCAGGCATGACCGGCCTCGACCACGTCCAGGAACTCCCTGCCGATGACGCTCCAGTCGTAGCGCTTGCGGATCATCTCGCGGGCCCTGGAACCCAACTCGGCCCGGCGGCGGCTGTCCTGCAGCAAGTCGACGACGGCGGCGGCGAAGGCTTCCGGGGAATCGGCAATCAACAGCTCCTCACCGTTCCGAACCTGGAATCCCTGGGCTCCCAGAGGAGTGGTGACCACGGCCATGCCCATGGAGAGCGCCTCCAGCAGCTTCACCCGCATGCCGTTTCCGGAGAGGATGGGGGCGGCGAAAACCGCGCAATCCCGATAAAGGGGCCTGAGGTCTTCGACGTAGCCTTGCAGGCGGACCCCGGGATGGACACCCAGCCTCTCCCGGTCCAGCATCTCGGTGTTGCCGCCCACCACCCGGAATTCAACCTCCGGCACCTGGCTCAGCACCTTCGGCAGGACCCGGTCGGCCATGTAGTACACCGACTCCTGGTTGGGCGTATGCCGGTAATTGCCCACGAAGAGTGTGCTCTTCTTGTGGAGGGCGCCGCCGGAAACCGGACCGCGTTCAAAGAACCCGCTGTCAACCCCGATTGGAATGGTCCTCAGCCTGGTGGGGGAGACGAACTCGGCCAACAGCCGCGCGTCCTCTCCGGTCATGCAGACGACCGCGTCGAAGCGGGCGCAGGACCGGACCTCGTAGTTGAGCTGCACCATCCAGTCGTACCACCTCCGAGCCCCGGTCCAGGGATTGCCGGCTCTCTCGAAAGCCTGGGCCGCATTGGCGTACTGCACCTCGTGGAGGGTGAGGACAGTGCGCCGAGCAACGTCCCGGGGGACGTGCTGGGCCATCTGAAGATATTCGGCCTGGATGACATCGAAGGACCTGCTTTCGAGCGCCCGCCGGACCTCGGCGGCCATTTCGGCGCCGGCGAACTCGTAGTGCTCGGCCGGTCTGGGCATCCACAGGTGCCGGGCCGGAACGGGCCAGCGCCGGACTGCCCGAGCGTCCACGCCCAAGGGCTGAAGCTTCTGCAGAAGCTCTCTCTCGCTTTCGTTCTCGATGAAAGAGATCAGAGTGACCCGGTGTCTGGAGGCCAGGAACTTCACATTGTAGTACATGCGCAGGCCGCCGCCGTGCAGGCCCAGGACCGGGGGATAGGCGGTCAGCATCAGGATGTTCAGGGGAGGCATGGGCTACATTATAAGGAAGAGTTGCGGCCGGTCGCCGCGGCATCATTTGAACGCCAGGAAGACGGCTCGATCCTGCGCCAGGTACTGCGGGTTGGCGTCCGTGGGCGGGGCGACCAACTCCACCCTGGAGAAGCCGGCTGCCCCCAGCATCTCGCGCACGGCGGCGGCGTTGGGGATGAAGCTCAAGCCCCGGTGGGCCGCCAGGCGGTTCTCCTCCACGTCGGGCTCCCGGTAGATGGCCAGGGCAGCCGGCAGTTCCAAAAACTTTCCCGTCGCTCCCCACCCGCTCAGCACCGGATCCTGCTGCCGGGTCAGTTGGGTCTCGACCACGCACACCCGGCGGGTGATGCGATGCAGAATGCGCAGGGCACCCACGGGATTCTCCAGGTGGTAGAGCAGGCCCAGAAACAGGGTCAGGTGGTAGCGGTCGGGCGGGTCCTGGTTGGCCAGGAAGTCTTCCACGGCAAAGGTGAGCCGGCCGGGGTCCTGTCCTTGAATCCGCTGCACGGCCCGGGACCGCTCGATATTGAGCGGCCGCACGTCGATCCCTCTCACTCGGGCCCCCTTGCCGTGGAGCAGAAAGCTGAAGTAGCCTTCGTTGCAGGCCACGTCCAGGGTGTCCAGGTTGGCCAGGCCCTCCGGAAAGCATTGCTCCAGGGCCGGCAGGATCATGTCTTGGCGGGTCCGGTGTATCTGGCCCAGCTCCTGGGACAGCAGCGGCGTGAGGATGCCGTCTCCCAAGTCGAACTCATACATCCAGGCCGGGGGCGTATGGGCCAGTTGCAACCGTTCTTCCCTGGTCATCGCAGCTCACTCCCCGAGGTCTCGGCGAAGATGGAGGCGTCTCGGCGGCGATAGCAGGCCCGCCAGCGATAGCGCTTGTAGAGCGCTTCCGGAAACTGGAGCAAGGCTTTGAAGAAAGCCCGAAGCTCGAAGCGGACATTGGTTTGGGCCATGAAGCGGGCTTGGGTGAGCGGCAGGAAGAGGAAATGCTGCAGGATCCATCGGGCGTCGGTGATGCTCTTCCAGACGAACAGATATTGATTCTTGCGAATGGTGTTGTCAACGAAGTTGTCGCCGAACTTCCCCCGGTTGGTGCCCCGATGCTTGTGGACCACCAGGCTGTCGGTGGCCAGCAGGCTCTTCCAGCCGCGCTTCCAGGCCTGGTAGGAGAGATCCAGGTCCTCCAGGTAAAAGGGATCGTAAAGCGTGTCCAGTCCGCCCAGGGCCAGGAACTTTCTCCGGTCGAAGGCACTGGAGCCCCCTCCCGCCCAAAAAACAGGCAGACGGACCCCGGCCTGTCCCGGCGGAATCTCGTCGTGGTAGGGCTCGAGGAAACCCCGTAGCCAGCGCGAGCGGGTGGCGCCGGTCTCCTCCCGACGGCGAGACTTGTCCTGGAAAAAGACCTGGCAGGACACCGCAAAGACGTTTTCGTCCCGAAAGCCGTCCAGCAGGGGGCGCAGGAAGTTCGGATCCACCTCCATGTCGTTGTTGAGCAGCACCACCACTTCCCTGGCGGCCGCTTGCACGCCGGCGTTGTTTCCCCCGGTAAACCGGCAGTTCCTTCCCATCTCCACCACCTTGACCTGAGGGTAACGGGCTCTCAAAAAGCCAACGCTGTCGTCGCTGCTGCCGTTGTCGACCACCATGATCTCGTGGTCCCGCCCGTCCCGGCGGACGGCCTCCACCACGCTGGGAAGAAACTCCTCCAGCAGGTGTTTTCCGTCCCAGTTGAGGACGATCAGGGTGGCCAGGCTTCGATCCGGTGGTCCGGAAGCAGGAGGCTTGCGGCGGACCAGGGAAAAGGGAAGGTAGAGGATCTCGCCCAGGAAGAGCCCCAGGGCCACCAGGAGATCGAAGGGGGTCATCAGCAGCAGGGCGCCCAGCTTGGGCCAGAAGCCGTTGAGAGCATTCCCCATGGATCAAGCCCCGGGGCGGTGGATGCGGTCGCTCAGGTACTCGCCCAAGGCGTCCCTCCAGTGCTTGAGGTCATCCATCCCGAACTCGTCCAGGCGATGGTTGGCCAACACCGAATAGGCCGGCCGACGGGCCGCGGTGGCGAAACGGTCGGAGGTGGTGGGCGTCAGGTCGGCCCGTATCGCCATCTGACTGAAGATCTCCCGGGCGAATTCGTACCAGGTGCAGTTCCCCTTGGAGGTGAGGTGATAGAGGCCGTAGTGGGAGGTTTCGATCAGGGCGACGGTGGCGCGGGCCAGCTCACGGGTGCTGGTGGGGGTCAGCCGCTGGTCGTCGACCACCTGGATGGATTCTTTCCCGTGAGCCTTCCTGATCATGGTCTCGACGAAATTGCCCCCCTTGCCGCTACTGCCGGCGTGTCCGTAGAGCCCGCTGGTCCGAATCAAGAAGTGTTTCTCCCAAACCGAAGCCAGCAGGTGTTCGCCCGCCAGCTTGGAGGCGCCGTAGACGTTTAGAGGACGGGCGAGGTCGCTTTCCCGGTAGGGCCTGGCGGCGGCGCCGTCGAAGACGTAGTCGGTGCTGTAGTGGACCAGGACGGCATCGATGTCTCGGGCGGTCAGAGCCAGGTTCCGGACGGCCTCTCCGTTCACCTGAAAGGCGGTCGAGATCCTGGATTCGCAGTCGTCCACCCGGTGGAAGGCGGCGGTGTTGATCACCACCTGGGGCCGCTTCGACTGCAGGAGGCGGCGAACCCGGTCGGTCTGAAGAAGGTCCAGGGATTGACGCGGCGGAGCGACCAGCTCGTGGCCGGACAGGGCCTTCGCCAGATCGGTACCCAGTTGGCCGGAAGCTCCAATCAGGAGGATCTTCACGTCAGCGGCTCCCCGGCCCCGGGCTTTCCATCCCGACCACGGCCGGCTTGAAGGACGCGGCAGGGATGGCGTCGAACACCGACCCCGTGATCCGGATGATCTTGTCGGCTTCCTCGAGAAGCTTCATCCAGGCGATATTGTAGTAGCGGGGGTTGTCGAAGTCGGTGTAGCCGTAACGGGAGATGCTCTCCACCATGTCCTTGACGGCGTCTTCCACCGTCACCGCCGGGGCAAAACCCAGCGCCCGCTGGAACTTCTTGCCGGAGACGCGATAGCTGCGGACACCCTTGTAACGGTATTCCGGCTTCAGCTCCACCTTCACCCCAGCCCCTCTCAGCGCCCCGACCACCCGGAGCGCCAGCTCGGAAATCCGGAAGTTGCGGAAGACCACGTTGAAGATCTCGCCCGCCACCTTGGACTCCTGGGCTTCCAGGCAGAGGATGTAGGCCCGGGCCGCATCCCGGATATCCACCAGCGGCCGCCACATCTCGCCTCCGTAGTGGGTGGTGACGTACCCCTTGGAGAGGGCGTCCCTGAGGAAAGTGTTGACCACCAGGTCGTAGCGCATCCGCGGCGAGAAGCCGTAGATCGTGCCCTTGCGCAGGATGACCGGGCAGAAGTCCTTATCGGCCAGTTCGAGCAGGGCTGTCTCCGCCTGGAACTTGGAACTGGCGTAGGCCGCCTTGGGGCGGACCGGCGAGGTTTCGTCCAGGACAACATCTTTTTCCTCGTCGGTGATGCCGACATCGTAGATGGAGCAGGTGGAAGCGAAGACGAATCTGCGGATGCCCCTCGTCTTGCAGAGCCGGGCCAGCGAAAGGTTGGCCCGAGTGTTCATTTCATAGTTGGCCTGGGGGTTGTATTCCGCCGTGGGGTCGTTGGACAGGCCGCTCAGGTTGATGACGGACTCGATACCCTCCAGCACCGAGTGGTTCATGGTACGAACGTCTCCCTCGTACAGCTCGATTTGCTCCCTGTGCTCGCGGAGCCCGGCATTGCCGAAAAACATGCGGTCCAGGACCCTGACCGCATAGCCTCTAGCCAGTAACTCCCCGACCAGCACCGAGCCGATATAGCCGGCGCCACCCACCACCAAAATCATAGTCAACCTCCCTCTTCCTGAAACACCCTAGTTTCATCCCTCATGAGCCGCCCCCTCACATGGGACGGTTGTGCGGCCAAGTTAAAAGTGAATAGTGGAGAGTCGAGAGTGATTTGATCGACACGTCAAGCATCTAGCCCGCATTTCTCACCAGGTCGCTGGTGCCATGACGAAAAGTAGTTTATCTTCAGTACTTTGATTGGCTCCCTGGTAAGGGCTTGCGGGTAACAGACGGCGCTGGGCATGCCCTGGCTTGTCTTTTTCCATTCAGCGCGCACATGCTCCCTCGCGCGTAGTGACCGCTACGCTCTTCGGTCGCGAGCACGCGCTGAAGGGAAAAATCCTGCGCCATGTTCATGCCCCCTGGTGAGAAATGCGGGCTAGTCGCTCTCGACGCGGTCCTTCAAGAAAGCTCAACCAGGTCATCAGCCGCTTGCCTGCTCCCGGAACTCTCCACTCATCATTCATCACTCATCATTCATCATTCCCCTGCTACCTTCCCTTGACTTGCCAAACGTCCCCGAAGGAATCGGGGGGAATGCGGACTTCATCCGGCTTCTCCCGGTTGTAGACCTCGCTGGCGATGCTGACGAGCTGGGTGTCATCTTCCAGCGCCATCCACCCATGGTAGACGCCGGGCGGCACCACGATCAAGGCAGGATTACGCGCCCCGGTAACGAAGATCTGCATTTCATTATAGGTCGGGCTGTCGGGACGGTCGTCCCGCAGCACGAACTTGGCCGTTCCGTGGCTGATGAAAAACCAGTCCCACAGCCTGGCGTGCTTGTGATAGGCACGGATGGTCCCGCGGGTCATGTCTCCCACCAGGTAGACCTGTCCGAACCGGGTGAAGTGCTCGTCGGTGCTCCTCAAGATCTCGATCAGATAGCCCCGGTCATCCACGTGGGCGACCAGAGGCACCACCTTCACATCCTTGATCATCATTCTCCTTTCTGTACTCGACCGCCAACCCTGCATGGGAGGCGAAGCAAGCTCGCCAAACGCGACGGCGGCCACTCAGCCGACGGGGGCGTGGGCTCCGGCCAGCCTCGATTTTGCCGAACTCACCTGCCTCAATTCTATGCGGCAGTCCATCTTCAGGTAACCGTAGACCGTCTCCCGCTGCTTCAAGGTCAGGTTCAGCGCATTTTCCACGAAGTCGCACATCTCCGAATCGCGATGGGTCCCGTTGGCCACCGCCGGGGTGAGATAGTAGTGGCCCGGCTGCAACACCGGAAGACGCAGATGGAAATCCACCGTATAGATCTGGCCCGGCTCGGCCGGCGGCAAACGCAGGCTCTCCACCGAGGTGTTGCTGCCGGAGATATCCTCGCCCAGGCGGTTGCGCATGAGAATCCCGATGAGGGGCGATTCCACCCGGCAGTCGAACCGCACCGAAACCCTCACCGTCACCAGGTCGCCGTGATAGAGGGTTTGCGGTTCTCTGCCCGACTGGTCCAGCAACCGGATGCCCAAAACCCGGGCGTGGCCACTGCCCCAGCGCTCGTCCACATTGGGAAGCGTGTGCACCGACAGATCCCCGGCTACATCACCGGCGGCGTCGGGCGCAAGTTCCGCGGCCCCGGAAGCCGCCTCGCCGGCATAGGGATCGCGGCGCTGAGTCAAGGCCGCCAGGTAGCGGGCCGTCACCTTGTCGGGCGCGCCTTGATCCATGAGCCTGCCCTGCTCCAGCCAGATGGCCGAATCGCACAGGTTCCGGATCGCGGCCACGTCATGGGAGACCAGCAGGATGGTCTTGCCCTCTTCCCGCATCCCGCGGAGCCGGCGCATGCAGCGTTGCTGGAAATAGACGTCCCCGACCGCCAGCGACTCATCCACCAGCAGGATCTCGGGGTCGAGGTTGATGGCGATGGCAAAGGCCAGGCGCACGTACATGCCGCTGGAATAGGTCTTGACCGGCTGGTCGACGAAGCTGCCGATCTCGGCAAAGCGCTCGATCTCCGGCATTTTCCGGTCGATCTCCTCGCGGTTCAGACCCATGATGGCGGCATTGAGGAAGGCATTCTCCCGGCCGGTGAACTCGGGGTTGAATCCCGCCCCGAGCTCCAGCAGGGCCGCCACCCGACCACTCAGAGCCACCCTGCCTCCGGTTGGGGTCAGCGTTCCGGCAATAATCTGGAGCAGGGTGCTCTTGCCCGACCCGTTTTCGCCTATGATCCCGAAAGAGGAGCCCCGCCTGACCTGAAAGCTGATCTCCCTCAACGCCCAGAAGTCCCGATGAAAACTACGCCCGCGAAAGAACAATTCCTTCAGACGGGCCGAGGGCCTGGGGTAGATGCGGTAATTCTTGGACAACTTTTCGACGGTGACGGCATTCATGGCTAAGTCGCCGGGAGAGCGAGGCTTCCAGACCGACCGGTGCTGTACCGGCGGCAGCGCAGATTCCGGCAGGGCTTCATTCTATAAAACCTGAGCCAAGAATGAAACCACCAGGGATTGGATGGGGAGTGGGAAGGGTGCCCTCGACGGCCGGTCGTGGTATGGTTTGCCTGAGCGGCGGCGGTGCGGTATCCGCCCCGCACCGGCTCCTCCGCGGGTCTGCCCTGGTCTCACCGGGGCGCCCTTCAGGGGGGAGTCGCAGAAGCCGAGCCGAAAGTCGAAGGCCCATGCGTTGGGGGGTGCGCGCCGGAGCCACCGGGCTACGGAGTGCTCCGTTCGTGTCAAGCTGCAAATAGTCATGACCCACGACGATCCAAGATTGCGGGAGGCGTTCGACCTGCTGGACGGCATGCACCGCGAGGACCCCTCGGCGGGCGCCGCCGGGCCTAAAGACATCCTGGCATCCCTCGACTACCACCAACGCCTCGGCCGGTGGGTGGACCGGCTGGCGCCGGACGCCTCCGTGGCCCTTCGGCTGGCAGCTCATAGCCAGCACGTGCGCCGCTGGGCCATTCCCCGCGGCTCCTACCCCATGACCCGGAAGGGCTACCGGGACTGGAGGGAGGCCTTGGGCCGCTTCCATGCCAACACCGCCGCCGAGGTGCTGGCGCGGGTGGGCTATGACTCCGACACCGTGGCCCGGGTCGAGCAGTTGCTGAGAAAGGAGCGGCTGCGCAGCGACCCGGAAGCCCAGACCCTGGAGGACGCCGCCTGCCTGGTTTTTCTGGAGGTGCAGCTGGAGGACTTCTCCCACCAGCACTCCGAGGAGAAGCTGCTCCACATTCTGCGACGCACCTGGAAGAAGATGTCCCCCGCCGGCCGGAACCTGGCGCTGCAGCTCGAGCTGCCGGAAGCGACTGCCGGCCTGCTACGCAGAGCCGTAGAAGGAGCGTGAGAGGGGCAAGTGCCCACCCCGCGCACGCGCCTTTAGATAGGTGTTGCCGCCGCTTTGCCGGTCCAATCGAACTCCCGGACAGTCACTCACGGGACGCCGCGTTTGCCCCCCTCCGGATCGACGGCGGGCTTCGCCCTTGTCTCTCCGACTCCCCCTCAAGGGGGGAGTGATACTTGAGGCCTGCACGGGGCTTCTTGCCCGATTCCTGGGCAGGATGTAAACCATGTTCCCGGTCTAACCCATTAACTCCGTTCCCTCTTCATAACACGGATATCACTCCCCCCTTGAGGGAGAGTCGCAGCCGAGCCGAATGGCGAAGGCTGATGCGGTGGGGGGTTCGCACAAGGCGAGCCAAGGGCGAGATCTTGTGCGCCGTAGCGGTAACCGCCGGCGTGCGTCGGTTGCGGTGGGGGAGTCACAGAAGTCGAGCCGAATGGCGAAGGCTGATGCGGTGGGGGGCCAATGCGGCGCCTCCGAACGGTAGCGCTGAATGGCGAAAACTGATGCGGTGGGGGGTAGACGCCGGGTCGCCAAGATGTGTCCGCGGCACCTCCCGGTTTTCTTCCCGCGCCCTTTCCCGTAAGATAGCGGCAACTTCCGGTTCAAGAGAGGAGAACCCTATGAAAGACAAGACCGATCAATCCATCGCCCTGGAAGAGGCCAAGGTGGAGTTCCTACAGCAGATGGTCGAGGCTCATGGCCTGTCCGACATCGGCAAGGCCGTGCGCTGCCTGATCGACTACGCCCGGGAGAATCCCGACCGGCAAACCGTGATCTTCGGAGAGGTGCGCTGCATCGACTGTTAGGACGGCTGAGGGATGGCAGCGGCCAAAGGTACCGGCCGAGCCGCGTAGACGGCGAAAGCAGACCTCCACGCCACGCAGTCGACCGTCAGCTCGCTCCCCCCTTCCCTACCCTCGTCCGTAGCGGTCTTCCAGGCGGACGATGTCTTCCTCGTCAAACTCTCCGAAGGCGATCTCCAGCCAGCGGCTGGGACGGGGGCCCGCCCCCGCGGCACGATGGCGGGTCCGGCGGGGAATGTAGATCTCCTCGCAGGGTTCCGCTTCCCAGGTCCGCTCCCCCACGGTCACCTGCAAGCCCGGGTCGAGAGCCACCCAGAGCTCGTCCCTGTGGCGGTGAAGCTGCAGCGATAGGACCTGCCCGGGATTGACGGTGATGATCTTGACCGTGCTCACCCGGTTGTGGGTGAAGCGGCGAAAGGCCCCCCAGGGCCTCTGCTCCCGGTAAATCAGCGATCGGGGATCGTCCTGTGGGTCATGTGGCATAATGTGGCCTTCCTGCAGTCGATTGCGGTCAGGGTCCCAGCTAGCCTAGACGATCGGCGCGGGCAACCTCAAGCCGGAATGCAGGGGTCCCCGCCCGCCGGCCGGGACGGGAAGCGAGACCGGCCGCGGGGAGGGACGACCGGATGGAGACCATGCTGGTTGCCGGAGGCGCCGGGTTCATCGGCTGCAACTTCGTCCGGCTGGCGCTGGCCCGAACCGAAGCCCGCCTGGTGGTGGTGGACAAGCTGACCTACGCCGGCAGCCTCCACAACCTGGAGGGGCTGGCGGGGCAGCCCCGCTGCCGCTTCCTGCGGGGGGACATCGGCGACGGAGAGTTTGTCGGCAGGGTCTTTCAAGACTATCAGCCGACCTGGACGGTCAATTTTGCGGCCGAGACCCACGTGGACCGCTCTATCGACGACCCCCGCCCCTTCCTGGCCACCAACGTGGCGGGCACCGCCGAGCTGCTGGAAGGCGCCCGCACCCACTACCGGCAGCTCGAGGGTTCGGCCCGCGGCCGCTTCCGCTACCTGCAGGTGTCTTCCGACGAGGTCTACGGCAGCGCCCAGGGAGACGCGACCTTCTCGGAAGCCACCGCCTGCGCCCCCAACTCTCCCTACGCCGCTTCCAAGGCCGCCGCCGACCACTGGGTGCGCGCCTATCACTGCACTTACGGACTGCCGACCCTCACGACCCGCTGCTCCAACAACTACGGGCCCTACCAGTTCCCCGAAAAGCTGATACCGCTGATGGTGCTGAACGCCGTGGAGGCCAAGCCGCTGCCCATCTACGGCGACGGCGGGAATGTGAGGGACTGGCTCCACGTGGAGGACCATTGCGCCGCCCTACTGGCGGTCCTGCAAGCGGGCCGCCCGGGAGAAACCTACAACCTCGGGGGCGGGAGCGAGCGCACCAACCTGGAGATGGTGAACCAGGTATGCGCCTGCCTGGAGGCTCTGCTGCCGGCGGCCGCCAACCCGGCCATGCAGCGCCGGGGGGTTTCCTCCTACGCCGATCTGAAGAGGCGGGTTCCCGACCGGCCGGGGCACGACCGCCGCTACGCCGTCGACTCGGGAAAGATCCGCGGAGAGCTGGGTTGGGCTCCCCGATACGGCCTGGCGGAGGGCCTTGCCCAAACGGTGCGCTGGTACGCCGAAAACGGGGAGTGGTGCCGCAAGGTGCAGCAAGACAACTACGACCGGCGGCGCCTGGGGACCGCGGGCAGGATGGGATCATGAGAAAGGGAATCATTCTGGCCGGAGGCTCGGGCAGCCGGATGGCGCCCGTGACCCGAATCCTCAGCAAGCAGATTCTCCCGGTGTACGACAAGCCGATGATCTACTATCCCCTGTCGACCCTCATGCAGGCCGGGATCACAGACATTCTGGTGATCACCACCCCCCGGGACCGGCCCGCCTTCGAGGGGTTGCTCGGTGACGGCGGCCAGTGGGGCCTGAGCCTGAAATATGCGGTGCAGCCGCGTCCGGAAGGCATTGCCCAGGCCTTCCTCATCGCCAGAGACTTCCTGCAGGACCAGGCGCCTGCCCTAGTGCTGGGCGACAACATCTTCTACGGCCAGGGCCTTTCCCAGAGTCTCCTCCGGGCCGGCCGGCAGCGCAGCGGGGCCACCGTCTTCGCCTACCAGGTGCGCGATCCGCAGCGCTACGGCGTGGTCTCCTTCGACGAGGAGAGCCGACCCACCGGCCTGGAGGAGAAGCCGGCCCGGCCCCGATCCTCCTACGCGGTGACGGGGCTCTACTTCTACGACCGGCAAGCGGTGGAGCTGGCTTCGAGACTCAAGCCCTCGGCACGCGGCGAGCTGGAGATTTCGGATCTGAACCGGGAATACCTGGCCAGGGGCCAGCTGCGGGTGGAGAAGCTGGGACGAGGCATAGCCTGGCTGGACGCGGGCACGCACGAGTCGCTGCTGCATGCATCGGTCTTCATTCAGACCCTGCAGGAACGTCAGGGACTGATGGTAGCCTGCCCGGAAGAGATCGCGCTCGAAATGGGTTGGATCGAGGCCGGCGATGTGCGCCGGATGGCCCGGTCCATGCAGGGAAGCCCCTACGGGCGCTACCTGATGGGGCTGGTGGAGCCCAAGGAGTAGTGCATGAAGGTCACCCGGACGGCGCTGGCGGGAGTGCTGGTCATCGAGCCCGAGGTTTACAGCGACGCCAGGGGATTCTTCCTGGAGTCCTACCACGCCCGCCGCTACCACCAGCAGGGCCTCCCGCTGGAATTCGTGCAGGACAACCACTCCCTCTCCCGGCATGGAACCCTGCGGGGGTTGCACGCCCAGGTGCGACGTCCCCAGGCCAAGCTGGTGCGGGTGATCGAGGGTGAGGTGTTCGACGTGGCGGTGGACATCCGGCTGGGCTCACCCACCTTCGGACGTTGGACCGGCGTCTGTCTCTCTGCGGTCAACCGCCGCCAGCTCTTCATTCCCGCCGGCTTCGCCCACGGCTTCGTCACCACTAGCCCTTCGGCCCAGGTGGAGTACAAGTGCAGCCGGTATTACGACCCGGACGACCAACTCGCCATTCGCTGGGACGATCCGGAAATCGGCATCGACTGGCCCATCCGGCAACCCATCCTGTCCGACAAGGACCGGGACGCTCCCCTGCTGCGCCAACTCCGGGACCGGCTGCCGCGGTTAGGGTGAGGCGTTTCTTCCGGGGACATAGCCCGGGCTTGCTGCCTGGTATGCGTTGGTGGTGTTCTGGAGATGTTGCGCGTTCCCTAAGGGCGCCCCTGATTCGCCGCATACGCGGCTAGGTTGGCGCAGCACTCACACGACCCCGGGTTTCCACCCGGGGCTACACGAGGCCGCAGCTACGCTGCTCGATAAGGATGACCCTTATGCAACCTTGTCTCAGGTAACCCACGCCAACCGCCGCATACGCGGCTCTCCCCTGACCTACGACACTGCCGGTGTATAGGAATTTTCAATTGATTATCTCCAGCGTCCCTTTCCCAAATCGGCAAGACGTCGTTCAAGAAACTCAAGTATCACTCCCCCCTTGAGGGGGAGTCGCAGAAGGTCGAGCCGAATGGCGAAGGCTGATGCGGAGGGGGCAACGCCGGCGCCTGCACAAGGGACGCCTGCCCTACTCATTCCGAGGTTCCCTACCCTTTCACCTGGGCCAGTTGGGAGCGGACGGCGCTTCGCAGCATGGCCAGGTCGTTGGAGAGGTCGATCATCTGAAATCCCCGTGAGATCCACTTGTTGGCGGCGGCCGCGTCGCGCACCGGCAGGCCGGCGGGCTTGCCGGCGGCCTGGCACCCCTCCAGGATGCGCATGAGCTGGCGTTCATGCTCGGGGTCGCTGCCGATCTGTTCCGCCTTGAGGCCCATGGACAGACCCAGGTCGTGGGGACCGATGAAGCCCACGTCGATGCCGGGGACCGCCATGATCTCCCCGATTTGGTCCACGCCTTCGAGGTCCTCGATCTGGGGAATCAGCAGGATCTGCTCGTTGGCGTCGGCAGGGTAGTCGATGAAGGTCTGATTGCGGCCGGTCCCCGCGGAGCGGTGTCCCAGCGGAGGATAGCGGACCGCCTGCACCAGGGCTTCGGCCTGGGCCCGGTTGGACACGTGGGGAATGACCACGCCCAGAGCGCCGGCGTCCAGCACCCGGGCGATGTCCTGCGGTTGGTGGGACCACACCCGAGCCAGGGGAACCGCCCCACGAGACTCGATGGCCCGGAATCCGTTGGCGGCATCGTCCAATGCCCAGGGTCCGTGCTCCATGTCCACGGTCAGCCACTCGTATCCTTCGGTAGCCATGACTTCGGCGGCCAGCGTCGAGGCCAGGTTCAGCCAGGAACCGACCGAAACCTTTCCGGCATTCAGCGCAACTTTCAGGGGATTTTCCAATCGCATGGGAGCCTCCGTATCAGGGATTCATGAATGCTCGCCGGGTGGAGCGCAGCCAAGCCTGGCCCCGGTTCCCGGCCGGCCGTCCATTTTGACGGCAACAGGGAAACCAGTCAACCGAGGGGAGAGAGATTGGGGGGCTTGCGCATACGGTTAGTTGCTGTCGCCGCCTTCGCGGCTCAACACTAACTGCGAGCTGTCCATGGGCTTACGCCCACGGCTAAGTGCTTCCGCCGCTTCGCGGCTTTCCGGAACCCCGGGGCCGCGGCCCGGGAAACTATCATTCAGAAAATCCTGTCCGCCGGCAGTGTCGTGGGTTATGAGCGAGCAGCGAAAGCGGCGGTTTGGCAGCACCCTTCCCTAACACGGCGTCTGCCCGACAATTGCCATGGGCGCCCTTTCTCAACTACGCTAAGGGCCTTGACACGCATCGATGAAACGGCAACCATGGAGTCCAATTTGAAAAACCATATACAGGACGTCCGGTACGAGCCGGACGAACGACCTCCGCTTCCTCTCACCATAGGCCTCGGGTTGCAGTACGCCTCGCTGACGGCCGCCGGCATCGTGCTGACACCGGCGATCCTGGTTGGAGCCGCGGGGGGTAACGAAGCCTATCTGGTATGGGCCGTGTTTGCCGCGCTTGTGGTCAGCGGCGTGACCACGGTGATCCAGTCCGCTCGCATCGGCCGCCTCGGCTCCGGTTACCTCCTGCTCATGGGGAGCAGCGGCGCTTTCCTGGCCGTCTGCGTGGCGGCGCTGGAGCGGGGAGGCGGGGGCCTGATGGCGAGCCTGATCATCGTCTCCTCCCTGGTTCAGTTCATTCTTGCGGCAAAGCTATCGCTGTTCAGAAAGATTTTCACGCCAACCGTGGCGGGAACCGTGCTGATGCTGATTCCGGTCACGCTCGGACCGATCATCTTTCGCAAGCTGAACGACGTGCCGGCCGAGGCCGCGCCAGCGGCCGCCCCGGTCACGGCAGGCCTGACCCTGGCGCTGATGGCCGTGATCTCAATGCGCGCCACCGGCGTCTGGAGACTCTGGGCCGGAGCCCTGGGGATGGTCGCAGGCAGTGCCTTCGGCGGCCTCTTCTACGGGATCTACGACACCAGGCGTGTCCTGGAGGCTGACTGGATCGGGTTTCCACAGCTTGCCTGGCCCGGTCTCGACTTCGGCTTCGGTCCCGACTTCTGGGCTCTGCTGCCCGCCTTCATACTGGTGACGCTGGTGGGCGCCCTGGACACCATCGGAGACGGCATCGCCATCCAACGGATCTCGTGGCGCCGGCCGCGCGCCATCGACTTCCAGTCGATCCAGGGCGCGCTCACCGCCGACAGCCTGGGCAATCTGCTATCGGGCCTGACGGGCACTGTTCCCAACACGACCTACGCGGCCAGCATCGCCGTCGCCGATCTCACCCGGGTGGCGGCCCGCGTGGTCGGCATATGCGTCGGGGTCATTTTCGTGGTGCTGGCCTTTCTGCCGAAGCTGGTAGCGGTCATCGTCGCCATTCCCGGTCCGGTGGTGGCGGCCTACTACATCGTGCTGGTGGCATCCCTATTCATTCTCGGCGTCCGGGTACTGATGCACGACGGCCTGGACTATCGCAAGAGCTTCGCGGTAGGCATCGCATTCTGGCTGGGAATCGCCTTCCAACTGGGGTGGATCTATCCGGAACTCCTCCAGGGCGCCTGGAGCGATCTGCTTGGAAACAGCATGACGGTCGGCGGGGTGACGGTGATCGTTCTGACGCAGTTCGTGGAGCTGACAGGACCGCGCTCCCGGCGCCTGAAGACGCAACTGTCCCTGGAAAACCTGGCGACGATCGATGCGTTCCTGTCCGAATTCGCCGCGCGCGGCAAGCGCGCCGAGGAAATGACCGATCGCCTCCGTGCAGTCGGCGAGGAGATGCTCCTCACTCTGACCAGGCCGGAAGAGGAAGGCAAGGCGCCCGCGGGACGCCATCTCCTGCTTGTGGCGCGCAATGATGGGGACGCGGTCGAACTCGAGTTTGCGGCAACGACCGACGACGCCAACCTGGAGGATCAGTTGGCGCTGCTGGGTGAACAGACCACCGGTCCCCCGGTCGAAACGGAGGTCTCTCTGAGACTGCTGCGCCACTATGCGTCGTCGGTGCGCCACCAGCAGTTTCACGATACGGACGTGATCACTGTCCGGGTGGGACCGGCTGCCTCCATGTGAACGACCGGAGCGGCGTGGCCGCGAATGGCCCGCAAGTGGAGGGAGTCGGGGACGTTGTTTTGGAAAGGCAGTGCGTTCCCAAGACCCGACTACTAATCCGCCGCATAGGGGGGCGGAGTAGGTCCCACTCTTTGGCGATCAGTGGTAAACCGTAGCTATAAGGCAACTCACAGGCCAGTAAGCCGATGGCGATGGGAACAAGCGCCGAGGCCACTGTCCACTTGACGCTGCCGGTCACATTCCAGACGGTGTAGACAGACAGGTCATTGCAACTTCTACTCCTGGGCAGGAACGTAGGCGCCGTCTCCGCTCCGCTCTCCCGGCGCCCCGCCGTCGTTGACCACCCCGTATGCCAGGAAGGGATTGCTACCGGGAAGCCTTCTGACATGGACGTACCCCTGCCTCGTCCCCCGGGCGTGGGTGCCCAGGATGCCGTTGATCTGATGCCAGCCTCCGGCCGGAATGGCTCCGGTGGTCACCGCCTTCACCATTTCGCCCGTCTCCCCATCGTAGATATCCAGGTCGAAGACACTGTCGTCGTCATCGACCTCTCCCGTGTTGACCAGGGCCAGGTTGCTGCGGTTGGTGGCGTTCTGCTGCAGCCCGTAGATCCAGGCGCTGTCCGTCCAGGCCGAACCCTCGGGCACGGCGTTGTAGAAGACCCCGTACTGTCCCCCTCCCCCCGGCGAGCCCGTCCGCGCCCCGATCACGATCCCGCTCATGTCTCCCTCCGACACCCCGGCAAACACGGCTCCCGCAAAGGCCCGGCCGGCCGGACCGATCCCAGCCACCCCCTGCCGGCGCAGGTGGTCGACGATGTCGGGCAGGATGCGCTGCTCTCCCGCCTCCAGCCTCAGGCTGAAGCCGGGCGTGTCGTCACCGCTCTCCACCGCCTCGACCACAAAGCGGAGCTCCACCTGCTTGGGCACCGTAGAGAAGTTCGTCACCATCAACTCGCTGGTGAAGCCCCTGACTTTGACGATCACCGGCAGCGTCTGTTCCCTCCTGCCTCTCAGTGAGTCTGCTGCCACCGGAAAGACAAACGACCCGTCCGAGTTGAAGTTGTCGTTGATCACCCCGTAGGCGTAGTAGGGCGCTGCCCCGCCAACCCGCTCCACCTTCACGTAGCCGTTGTTGTAGCCCGCCTCTTTCAGGACGCCGTTGTATTGATGGAACCCTCCCGGTGGCAACCGCAGATCCGGCAACACCAGACTCCCCGGCGCTTCCCGGTCTCCCGAGTAGACCGTCACTCTCATGGTGATGGCCCCATCGCTTGTCTCCCCCGCGTTCTGAATGGCCACGTTGGAACGGTCTGCCCGATTCTGGCGCAGTCCGGCAATCACTGATGTGCCCGTAAGCAGACCCTCCGAGGTGACTCCCACATAGGCCAGACCGGCCTGTCCCCGTCCCTCCTCCACCGGCGTGCTGGTCCTCACCGTCACCGCCGCAGCCGATGCCGAGGAAAGGTTGGAGAACTTCACCACCAGCGTCCCGCCTGCCGCGCCCTCTCCGATGGGAACTCCCAGAGAGACCAGGTAGGCGATGGCGTCGGGAATGATCCGCTGCCGGCCAGGTCCCAGAGAATCCACCGCCATGCCCGATCCCCCGCCAAAGGCGGCCCGATAGGTGTAGTGGATCTCGGCTGTGGTCGATCCCCGGTTGGTGACAGTCAGCTCGGAGGTGAAGAACGAACCCGGAGTCCGTCCCTGAGACCGCAAAACAATAGGCACAAACAGCCGGCTACCAATCCCGGTTCCCGTCACCGTAAAGTGTTCGGCGCTCACCACCATGCCCCCCGGCGTGGTCACACTGATGGGACCGCTGGTGGCGCCCGGCGGCACCACGGCCTCGATGCTGGTCCCCGATACGACCTCGAATTCGGGAGCGCTCACTCCGTTGAACAAGACCTCAGTGGCGCCAAGGAAAAGGGTCCCCGTGAGAGTGACCCTTGTGCCTACAGATCCCATTGACGGAGAGAACCGAGCGAGAGTGGGCGGTAGCAAGGCCTGGGTCGTGGCTGATGCCTCGTTTGAGAACCCGGAAGCTCCCGTGTTGTTGACTGCCCTCACCCGGTAGTGATAGGTAGTGCCGGCTTCGAGTCCCGTATCCGAATATCGACTGATATTGACAAGGGTTGTCTTGATTTCAACCCAATCCGTCGAACCCTCAACCCGGCGCTGCACCCTGAAGCCGATCTCGTTGGTGCTGTTGTCCTGCCAGACCAGGTCGATCCCGGAGAAGGAAACCACCCTTGCCCTCAGACCTGTCGGAGGCTGAGGCGGTCGGGTCAATACACGTATGCGGTGGTTACCGGTATCAGCGATATAGACGTTGCCGGAGCGGTCCACGGACAGGGCATGGGGAGTGTGTAGACGCATACCAAGTGCCGGACCGCTTTCCCGGTTGAAGCCACCACTGAAGTAGACGTCTTGCCTGAGCCCGGCGATGGTGACAATGTTTCCCGATGAGTCCACCAGGCGGATCCTGTGGTTGCCCCTATCGGCGATATACATTGCGCCCAAGTCGTCCACGAATACGTCGCTGGGACTGTTCAACTGTGCGGCGAGCGCCGGGCCGCCGTCCCCGCTGAAGTTCCCTTCCCCCTGGCCCGCCACGGTGGTGATGGTCCCCATGGGATCCACGCGGCGGATCCGATGATTGAAGGTGTCGGCAATGTAGAGGTTTCCGCGACTGTCAAAAGCGAGTTTCTCGGCTTGGCCCAACTGCGCTGCGAGCGCCGGGCCGCCGTCCCCGCTGTAGCCTATCTCCCCGGTGCCGACAACGGTGGTGATGGTCCCCGAGGCATCCACGCGACGGATTCGGTGGTTCTGTCTGTCAGAAATGTAAACGTTGCCAGCAGAGTCCACCTCCACGCCTCGCGGGGTGTCCAATTGCGCCTCCACTCCCGGGCCGCCGTCCCCGCTGTAGCCGTATTCCCCCGTGCCCGCCACGGTGGTGATGATCCCCGAGGCGTCCACGCGACGGACGACGTGGTTGCGTGTATCGGCGATGTAAATATTGCCTTTGCCGTCCACGGACACGTCCGCCGGACGAATCAACTGTGCCGCGACCGCCGGGCCGCCGTCCCCGCTGTAGCCGAATTCCCCGGTCCCCGCCACGGTGGCGACAATCCCCGAGGCATCCACACGATGGATCTGATGGTTCCAGGTATCGGCGATATAGAGGTTTCCGGAATCGTCCACGGCCACGCCATGGGGGTGGTTGAGCCGAGCCAGGATCGCGGGGCCGCCCTCGCCACTGAAATCGTTGCCGGTGCCCGCAAACGTGGTGATGGTTCCCGCCGTATCCACCCGACGGATCCGATGATTGAAGCGATCTGCAATGTAAACATTGCCCGCAGCATCCACCGCCACGCATTCTGGAAGGAACAACTGAGCCTCAAGCGCCGGGCCGCCATCCCCACTAAAGCCCACGCGTCCCCCGGTGCCCGCCACGGTAGTAATGGTCCCTGAGGCATCCACCCGTCGGATCCGGTTGCCCTCCCGATCGGTGATGTAGATATTGCCTGCGTCGTCGACCGCAACGTCTTGGGCGTCGCGGAACGTCGCCATCGTTGCCGGCCCGCCGTCGCCGCCTGAGCCCCGTTCCCCGGTGCCCGCAATGGTTGTGATGGTGCCGGTGGCGGCATCCACCCGCCGCACCCGGCGGCCATATTCCGAGGGAATGTAAAGGTTGCCCGCGCTGTCTACCGCCACGTCAGCGGGGACAAACAACTGTGCCTCGACTGCCGGGCCGCCGTCTCCGCTGTAGCCCCTTACCCCGGTGCCAGCCACGGTTGTGATGGTGCCCGAGGAATCCACCCGGCGGACCCGGAAGTTTTCGATATCGCCAATAAAGAGACTACCGGCAGAGTCTACGGCCACGCTAGCGGGACGGTTCAACCACGCCTCGACCGCCGGGCCGCCATCTCCGGCGTAACCCTGCACCCCGGTGCCCGCCACGGTTGTGATGATCCCTGTGGCGGCATCCACCCGGCGGACCCGGTGGTTTCCGGGCTCAGCGATATAGAGGTTGCCTGCACCGTCCACCGCCACGTCCGTGATATAGCCGAACCCCGCCTCGACCGCCAAGCCCCCGTCCCCGCTGTAGCCTCGTTCCCCGGTGCCCGCCACGGTTGTGATGATCCCTGTGCCGGCATCCACCCGGCGGACCCGGTAGTTCACACTGTCAGCGATATAGAGATTGCCCGCACCGTCCACCGCCACGCTGACGGGTTGTTGCAACCGCGACGATGTCGCCGGGCCGTTGTCTCCAATATTGTCCTTGCCCCCAACGATCGTGTCCATCCTCCAGCCGGAACCGGAAACGGAACCGGCGGAGGTTGTAGCCGCGGCCTCATTGGAGTACGCGAAGACTCCGTGTTGTTGAGAGCCCGAATGCGGTAAATGTAGGTGGTGTCCGGAAACAACTCGTCATTTGAAAAGGTGGTTGTGTTGGCGGCGGTCCTTCCGAGTTCAACCCAATGACCTGAACCATCTACCCGACGCTGAACGATGAAACCGGTCTCATTGGTGCTGTTGTCCTGCCAAGTCAGATTAATCTGGGACGCGGAAGCTGCCACGGCCGAAAGACCGGTAGGCGGCTGGAGCGTGATGGGTTGAGTGGTCAGACAACTATTGTGGTTTAAAACGTGGTCTGCAATTTGTTCCCGGGAGAACTGACAAAAGGTCAACCCCACGCCATCCCCGATGGACTGCATGAGGGTATTGGAACATCCTGCGACTGGGGGGTTTACCTGATCGGGATGAACGGCACCGAAGTTGTGTCCGATTTCATGGGCTGGGGTAGAGAATTTTCTCAGTAGAGCAAAAGTGTCGCGCGGAAGCGCCGACAGGACATAACTACTATTTCTTTGGTAGCAGGCTACCGCAATATGAGCCAGGCCAACAATAGACGAATCCTCCCGCTCCTTGTCGGTCCAGAGATGGGCAATGTCGTAGTCCTTCGTGGCCGCGTAGTGGGTGTTCCAATAGTCGGCGAACTGATCCAACAGACCTGAAGCTGTTGTAGCAGTGTAGGGATAGGACTCATCCTGGGTGGCCCAGGCGTGCTGGAAACCGATCCGAAGCTGCAACAACAGTTCGCTCTGATAAATCCCTTCCACCTGGTTCATGATGCCCAGAATTTCACGGATGGCGGCCTCGGAGCCTCCCAGGGCCTGCACGTACTCGTAGTCGGCTTCCGTGGCCACCTCAAACACGTAATTGGTGGGGGTAACTGTCTCCACTTGAGCCGCCACCCGATTCGCGCCCTGCTGCAGACGCTCAGCCAACGACACGCCGCACCTGAAGGCCTGACCGGGTTTGAGGTCCGATTGCCTGTAGACCACCAGTTCCCCGGCCGGGGCGCTGGGAAGATAATTGCGCAAGGGCTCGAGGAAGTACCAGTCGTCAGGGGCGAACACGACACCTTCAATCCCATTGTCCGTGAGGTTGAATCGGCCCCGCATGTCTTCCCGACCCGAAAGTGTTCCCTTGAACGTTTTGACGGTTTCCCGGGGGAGCGTTCGGATTTCCCCTTCGGGTCCCGTCTCCACTGCCCGGTAGTCGGGGGTCCGCATGTCGTGAGGCTCGATTCTGAAATAGAAATCGGCCTGGTCGAAGCGAAAGCGCAGTTCTCCGGTCGTTCGGAGCTGTCGTTCAATTTCATCGGGTTCGAAGCGGATCACTTCATAGCTCGACAGAACCGGCTGCAGCGCATTGGAGACCTCGGTCGTCCGGGTCAGGACTCGATGGGGGCTCAAACAAATTCCAATGCCCACCAAGATCATCATGGAAAAACACAAGGAAGTACTCTTGGCACAATTCATCATTAGCTGGCTCTCTCGCCCCGCTTCGAATTCACTGTTCTTGGACATGAACGGATTGGGGAAATTCCGTATCACTTCGTCTGACGAAAGGTCAACACTGATTCTGCCTCCTGCTGGAGGAAAGGGGGGTTTTGGACAGCGACCGGACGTTGATCCGAAGTGGCGCCCTCCCCCCTCAGCCGCCCAGCCAGCGGAAGGCCTGCGCCACGCAGAAGCAGACCAGAAGGCCCATTGCGATGGGGAGGAGCGCCGAGATCGCCGTCCACTTGACGCTGCGGGTTTCCTTCCAGATGGTGTATAGGGTGGTGGAGCAGGGGTTGTGTAGCAGGCTGAACAGCATCAGGTTGATTCCGGTCAGCAGCGTCCAGCCGTCGGCCTCCAGCACCCCCAGGGTGGCCGAAGCGGAATCGAACTCGAACATGACGCCGGCGCCCTCCCCCACGCCCGTGAGACCGACGCTCAGAACGGTCAGCATCAGCACGGTGGGGATGACGATCTCGTTGGCGGGGATGGCGATGATATAGGCCAGCAGGATGACGCCGTTGAGTCCGATGAGCAATCCGAATGGGTTCATTCCCTGGATCAGGTGCTCAGCCAGGCTGCCGCCGCCGAAGTGAATGTTGGAGACCAGCCAGATGGCGGCGCCCGCCGGAACGGAAAACACCACCGCCCGCCAGAGCACGATCAGGGTGCGGTCGATGAGGGAGGTGTAGATGGTCTGGAGGATGCGGGGAGGGCGGTAGGGGGGCAGCTCCAGGCTGAAGGCCGAGGCCTCTCCCTTGAGCAGGGTGCGGGACAGCCCCCAGGATACCAGGAAGGTGCACCCCACTCCCAGCAGGACCACCGCCATCACGGCTCCCGCCGACACCAGCCCGGCCAGGGCCGGATGGGCCAGGCTGCCGATGAAGATGGTGGCGATCAGGATCTGGGTGGGCCAGCGGCCGTTGCAGAGGGAGAAGTTGTTGGTCAGGGTGGCGATCAGCCGCTCCCGCGGACTGTCGATCACCCGGGTAGCCACCACGCCGGCCGCATTGCATCCGTAGCCCATGGCCATGGTAAGGGCCTGCTTGCCGTGGGCTCCGGCCTTCTTGAACCAGCGGTCCAGGTTGAAGGCCACCCGGGGCAGATAGCCGAAGTCCTCCAACAGGGTGAAGAGGGGGAAGAAGATGGCCATGGGGGGCAGCATCACGCTCACCACCCAGGCCATGGCCAGGAACATGCCGTCGATGAGCAACCCGTCGAGCCACCAGGCAAGACCGGCCGCGCCCGCCGCCTGCTTCAAGAGGGGATGGAGGGTTTCCAGAAAGAGAGAAGACAGGAGCTTGGAGGGGACGTTGGCCCCGGTGATGGTTACCCACAACACCACCGCCATCAGCAGCATCATGATGGGGAAGCCCAGCCAGCGGCTGGTGACCAACCGGTCGATGGTGCGGTCCAGATCGAAGGCCGGCCGGGCTTCGTCCCGACTCAGGACCCGATCCGAGATCCGGGCGGCATCGGTATAGAGCGCCTCCATCAGCGAGTCGTGGAGGTCGGGCCCCACCTCCCAGCGCAGATTGGCCGCCGCCGACAGCACTTCCTCCCGGGGGTTGGCACGGTTCATCCCGCCCTCCCCGCCGGCGCCGCCGCTCCGATCCCTCCCGGGCTCCTCGCCAATCCGGCCAGCTCCCCCGACCGCACGGCCTCTTCGATCCTGGCGTCTCCCTCCAGCAGGCGCAGGGCCACCCAGCGGGCATTGGGAAGTTCGGGAAAAGCCGCCCTCAGCTTTTCCACCAGCAGGCTGACGGCGCGCTTGAGCGCCGGGGGCTCGCTCTGAATGCGATGAGGCTTGCAGACGAAACTGCCGGTGGCGACCTGGTGGATCATGTCGATCACCTGGGGGACGCCCCGCCCCTGGCGGGCCGCGGCGGGCACCACCGGGACGCCCAGCTCCCGCGCCAGGGATCGTTCGTCGACGGTCATACGATGCCGTTCGGCTTCATCCATGAGGTTGAGGCAGACCACCGCCCGCCCGGTGATTTCCAGCACCTGGCAGACCAGGTTGAGGTTGCGCTCCAGCCGGGTGGCGTCCACCACGATCACGGTCACGTCGGGCTGGCCGAACAGGATGAAGTCGCGCGCGATCTCCTCGTCGGTGCTGGTGGACAGCAGCGAGTAGGTGCCCGGCAGGTCGACCAGCTTGTAGTTGCTGCCCTGGTAGGCGAAGCCGCCCTCGGCCCGGGTCACGGTCTTGCCCGGCCAGTTGCCGGTATGCTGGCGAAGGCCGGTGAGGCTGTTGAACAGGGTGCTCTTGCCGGTGTTGGGGTTGCCGGCCAGGGCCACCACGAAGTCGTAGCGGTCCATGTTCACCCCCAGCCGCTTCAGATTGGCCGGATGGTGGGCGGGACAGACCTCGCAGGCACTCGGAGGATGAGTCGGTTGCATCAGGCCACCTGCCTTTTGGAGCTGATCCGGATATTGGCCGATTGCTCCCCGCGCAGCGCGATCAGCGCTCCCCGAATCCGGAAAGCCGTCGGATCTCCGACCGGGCTCCTCATCTCGGCGGCCACCACCGTTCCGGGAAGGAGGCCCAGGTCCATGAGGCGGCGCCTTTCCAGGCCCCGGCAGTTGGGAGTCAGCCCGACCACGGTGGCTTCCTCTCCGGGCTTGAGGACCGCCAGGGTTTCCAGGGACTCCTCAACCGGCTGCTCCCGCGGCAGAGGGACCACCGAGACGTTGGCCGCCACGATGGGCGCCAGCACGTGCTCCTCGCCTTCGGCCCAGAAGCAGATGCGCTCGGCCGAGACGTGGGTCAACTGGACCGCCATCAGGGGATGGAGCCCCTCGGCCACCAACTGGGCATAGACGGCCTCGGGCTCGTCCTCCAGGTGGGCGATCCGGGCCCGCTCCCCCACCGCCAGGCTGGTGAGCGGTTGTCCCCGGCGCGGCGGGAGCTGTCCCTGGCGGGTGGGAATGGGGTCGCCGTGGGGATCGAAGGGCGGGTTGCCCATGCGAGCCGCCAGCGCGTTGGCTTCGCTGGAGGAGAGGCGATGCTCCTGCTGCTCGGCGCGCTTGTGCCAATCCGACTCCTTCAGCCCTGTTTCCTCCGAGAGGTAGCGCTCCCAGAGACGATGGGCCCGGATGACGCGCAGGGCGTACTCCCTTCCCTTGGGGGTCAATCGGAGCGAGGCGCCTTCGGAAGTGACCAGCTCGCCGGCCTCGATGCGCTGAACCAGCCCGGCCACCTTCTCCACGGGTGTGCCCAGAGCGCCCGAAAGGCTCTGTACCGTGGCTACCCGCTGCTCGTACTCGCAATGGTAGAGGTGCTTGAGGGCATCCTCCGACAGCACCCGTTCCGACAGGCGCAGCAGGCTGCGCCAGCGCTCCATCCAGCCGCGGCCGGGGCGAAACAGGAGATAGGTCGCCAGGGTGGCCAGAGCCACCAGGATGAGACCGGTCACCTCGCTCATGGGAACCTCTTGCGTGCCCGGACAAAGGAGTCACGGGCGGCCCAACGCGGCTCACGCCTCCTCATTCCCCGTGACCCGGCCGGAGCGGTCACCGGCCTGCCGGGCTGCAGCGCCCTCCGGGAGGGGTGCGGGCGGGCGCTGCTTCAGGGGCACCACGAAGATGCTCCCGGAAGCCTCGAGGCCCAGGTAGACCGGCTCCCGGCCAGCCTCGGGAAGCAGCTTCAAAGGCCCTTGAAACGGGGCTTTCTCCTGCAGAGAGAAGCGGATGGCCGGGCGCAGCCCCACCTTGTCCAGGTAGGCCAGGAACTCGGCGTCGCTGTTGGTGACCTTGCGGATGATGTAGCTCCCCGGTTCGGCCTCGGCCAGACAGAGGTCGTCCTCCACCTGCCGAAACCCGCGGGCATCGGGGATGGCCTCTCCGTGGGGGTCCTGGGCGGGATAGTCCAGTAGGGCGTCGATCCGGGATATGAACAGGTCGGAGACGGCGTGCTCCAGCCGTTCGGCCTCCTGGTGAACCTGCTCCCAACCGTAGCCCAGGACCTGGTGGAGGAACATCTCCAGCAGGCGGTGGCGGCGCAGCATTCGCACGGCCATCTGACGCCCCTTCCGCGTCAGGGTCGCCCCGTAGTAGGGCTTGTATTCCAGCAGCCCGGCCTTCTTCAACTTCCTCAGCATGTCGGTGACGGTGGCGTCAGCCACGTCCAGGTGACGCGCCACTCGGGAGGTGCTGGCCCTCTGCTTCATATCCTCGATCTTGAGGACGACCTTCAGATAGTCCTCCACCGTGCTAGAGACCGTTGTCTTGCGCTGCGATTCAGCCGCCACCGGAGTGCCTTTCGGTTACCTTCGACTCAATTTAGAGTAGCCGAAAAAGACACCCTCCGCAAGACTCCAATGTGTTCTCTACAGGTTAGCAAGAGCTCTATGGAAATTTATTAGACTCATCTAAAAATGGGAAGAGGGGGGAGCACTGACCCGGCAGGGAATGAATTTGAAAAGGGGGGTGGAGACTCGGTCGACCCGCTCGGCTTATCGGCCGACAAGATTGGGCCCGACCTTTCTTCTTCGGCGCTCCGAGCGGCTGCTATATTTCCCGTCTACGACAGGCTCGCACTTTCAGGAGTTCACCTGTGGGCTGTCCTTCAGTTGTCTGACAAACAGAGCCGCCGCCTGGAAACCACAGCCGGTCAGGCATAGCGCCATTGGGGGTATTGATGGGGATCCAGACCCGCTCAAACACCGGTAGCGGGATTCGGGCGGTGCTGCTGATCGCCTTTGTCGCATTGGTTTCGGCCCGAACCGGGCTTGCCGACGACCCGGAGGTAAAAAGGGAATTGCGCAAGCATTTTGGGCACGAACTGGATCCTGAACAGGTCCGCCGAGACGCCCGGGCGGGGGACGCTTCCGCTCAGTTCGCCCTTGGCGTCATGTATGACCTGGGCCGAGAGGTTACAAAGGATGACCTGCAGGCCGCAGAATGGTACCGCAAGGCAGCGGAAAGTGGGGTAGTACGGGCTCAGGCAGCCCTAGGTGTCATGTTCTTCAATGGTTGGGGCGTCACACGGGATTACGTGACGGCCTACGCCTGGACCGATCTGGCGGAGACGAGGGGACGGGAGACAACAATCAGTCACCCGAACCGGCCGGACGAGAAAAAAGTCGTCAGGCTCAAAAAGTGGCTCAGAAAGCAAATGAACTCCGAGCAAAGGGCCGACGCGCGAAGACTGGCTGCAGAACTCCAGGAGCGCATCAAGCCCACTCCACCGATTCTGGGAAAACACCATTACTTGCCCAAGCACATCCAGGTTCATCTCCGTGACGAGGTCACAAACCTACCGACTCCACGCAAGCAAGTCGGGCCTCGCTACACAAAAAAGGCGCGTAACGCCGGAATTCAGGGAACCGTCCTGCTTCTGGCCATTGTCCGAATGGATGGAACCCTTGAGGTCGTCAAGGTCTTGCGCGGGCTAGGTCTGGGATTGGATGAAAATTCCGTCAAGGCTCTCAAGAAATGGCGGTTTCATCCTGGAACGAGGGAAGGAATACCCGTCGATGTGGGCTTGAAGATCGAAGTGAGTTTCAGTCTCGGGGGTCGCACAAAGGATTACCTGACCAGTTATGAAGATATTTTGAAGGGGAAGTAGTGGTGCCTGACCGGGGGATGGTGAGCCACATGCCATCTATCCCCCCTTGAGGCGGAATCGGCAAGACCAGCGTAAAGCCTGCGGTCGAGCCGGTGAGAGGGGAACTGCCGGTCCCGCGAATGAATTGCAGCTCCACGGGCAGCCCCAGGCAAGCGGCAGCAATCATTGCTGGCGTTCAGTTCAGGAGGGTAGGCTTTCTTGGGTTGATCCCTTGCTTTCGACTTGTTCGCTGTCTGAGGGAGCTATGAGAATTGTACCACTACCGAGCCCACGGATGATGGCGTGCTAGCATAGAAAGCAGGGGTGTACGAACGCCTCTTCATACCGAAAGACAAGGATTCTTCCAATGTCCCAACATCATGTCGAGCTGCAGTGGCAGCGTGAATCCGCGGATTTTACCTATCAGAGCTACAACCGGGACCACCGGTGGGTTTTCGATGGAGGGGCCGAGGTGCCGGCTTCGGCCTCCCCGGGCTTTCTGGGAAATCCCGCCTGCGTGGACCCGGAGGAGGCCCTCGTCGCCGCCCTCTCCAGTTGCCACCTGTTGACCTTCCTGGCCATCGCGGCCAAGCGGCGCTTCGTGGTGGATGCCTACAGCGACCGGCCGGTCGGCCACCTGGAACGGGACGGGGAGGGCCGTTTCGCCCTGACCCGGGTCAGCCTGAGACCCCAAATCGTTTTCGGCGGGGAGCAGGCGCCTTCGCCCGAGCAGCTCCGGCAGATGCACGAAATGGCCCACCGCCAGTGCTTCATCGCCAATTCGGTGAAGACGCGGGTTACGGTCGAGACTGACTAGCGGCGGGGCTCACCAGATCGCGGATCAAGAGGATTGCTGCCGCCGCCTACGCGGCTCAACACCATCACCAACCTGATCCATGGGTTGACGCCCGCGGCTACCTGCTGCCGCGGCTTCGCCGCTCGAAAAGGAAGCCGGCACGAGCGGCGTTTTCTCGGGTGCGAACCATCAATCCCGGCCACACCGCACCACTCGAACCCCTGGGCCATTATCCAAAAAAAGCACGTTTCCGCTTGCAGTGTCGTGACTTACGGGAGCGCTGCGAAGCTGCGGTTGGCGTGGCTAACCGAGGCAAATAGGGGACGTTGTTGAATTACTGGAATAACTTCGATCACCAACCTGATCCATGGGCTGACGCCCACGGCTACCTGCTGCCGCGGCTTCGCCGTTTGAAAAGGAAGCCGGCACGAGCGGCGTTTTCTCGGGTGCGAACCATCAATCCCGGGCTCACCGTTCCACTCGAACCCCTGAGCCATTATCCAAGAAAAAGCACGTTTCCGCTTGCAGTGTCGTGGGTTTGGGGGAGCTGCGAAGCTGCGGTTGGAGCCGGTAACCCAGCGAGACGTCCCCTACGAGCCATCCTTATAGAGCTGCGGAGCAGCGGCCTCGTGTAGCCCCGGGCGGCAGCCCGGGATCGTATCCATTTTGCGCGAACCCAGCCGCGAATGCGGCGAATAGGAAGCACCCGTTCCGGAACGCATTGCCTCTCCAAAGAAACGCCGCCCCACGCCACAATCACCTGCTGCCGCCGCTTCGCGGCTCCACTGGAACCCCGCGCCGGCGCGCGGGGGCCGAGGGTGCGCACAGGCCTCACTCGGCCACCGTCACCAGGGCTTCCGCCAGCGGTCCCTGGGTGACGCCGTCCACGACGATCTCGGCCGTCATCAAGCGGCGCACTCCGTCGGCGGCCTCGGGGGCGGTGGCCGACAGTCGGACCTCACCCTTCCCCCCGGCAGGCAGTGCAAGCTCGGAGAACTCGCTACGGGCGCTCCATCCGTCGGGAGGTATCAGGCGCGCCTGGAAGGTGGCTTCGGTTTCCAGGTTGTTGCGGAGCAGCAGCCGGTATTCCAGAGACTGCCCCGGCTTGACCTCGGCCAGGTAGGGCAGCATCCGCGCCCAGAACAGGTCGATGTACTTGTCGCTGGGTTCGGCCACCAGGTTCCGGAAGACCCGCTCCTTGCGGTTAATGAAGTCCGAGTACTCCCGCAACAGCGAGGGGTCGCACTTCCAGACTCCAATGTGACCGGGACAGATCAGGTCGGGGGCCACCTGGTTCATGACCTCGATGCAGCGGCGGTGCATGTCGAGCTGAAAGCTGTTGCGCAGCACCGTGGTCTGATAGGGCCTGGTCTCCGCCTTGCCGGCGACCAGCGCTTCCTGCAGGAAGTAATTGTCGCCGGTGAAGGCCACCCACTGGCCGTCGATCTCCCCGCTCAGGACCGAGTGGTACTCGGTCTGGCCGGGGGCGAAGTGGATGTCGAAGGTGTACTCCTCCCAGTCGAACCGCTCCCGGTCGCTCAGGGTCCGGTCGATGCGGATGGGCTTGTGGAAGGTGCAGGGGGTGGAGCTCCAGGCGGCGGGGTCGGCCAGAACCTGGGCCACCGCATCCAGGGCCCAGCAGCGGGTGCCGTAGAACTGCTGCAGGTGAGGGATGCCGCAGGTGTGGTCGTCGTGGATATGGGTGGGAATCGCCAGGTCCAGGGTGTGCACCCCGTACTCCTTGCGGAGCTGCTTGAGATGGTGCTCGATGAACCGCATCACCTCCAGCCCGTTGTGGTCGGCGAAGGTGTGCATGTGGGGATGGAAGGCGTGGCCGTAGTCGACGAACAGCGCCTTTCCCGAATCGGAGAGGATCACGTAGAAGAAGGAACAGGTCCAGGAGCCTCCCCAGAGGAGGTGTTTGGAAAGCTCCACGAACCTGGGCTCGGGCAGGTAGAGCATCTCGGGAATGCTCTCCCTCCCGCCGACCCGCATGCCCCGGCCCAACGAGACCAGTTGAAGCAGGGACTTCTCCAGTCGGTCGATGTCGCCCACTGGGTCTTCGATCGGTCCTCCGTGGGAAGGTAGTCCCAGGGGCGTCCCCGAGACGGAGTGGGTGTGGCCACCCACCACTTCCCCGCTGAGCGCGTCCCTCAGGACCTGGATGGACTGCAGGGTGAAGAGGGCGCCGGTCATGTCTCCATAGGTGTATTCCATGGCGTGGAGCTGGTAGAGCTTGCCCCCGTTCACCATGAGGTCTCCGCTGAAGACCACCAGCCGCCCGTCGATCTCCGCCAGCAGCGCCACCGAGCCTTGCGTGTGCCCCTTGGCCGGCAGCACGTAAAAGCGGTAGCTGCGCCAGGCAAACTCCTCGTAGTCGTTCAGCGTGGCCGAGACCGGCAGATCCCGGGCCACCGTCAAGAAGTTGTTGCGGTCGTCATAGTTGTCGTAGACCCGGCGGGTCTGCCAGAACAGCTCGGCCTTCTCGAAGAGATGGCTCTCGTACTGGGGGACCGCCAGCCTGGCCCCGGCCTCGATCAGCCGGGGGTCGCCCCAGCACTGATCCCGGTGGTGGTGGGTGTGGAGGACCCACTCCACCTTGCTGCAACCGATTTCGGCCAGAGAGTCCAGCACGGCGCCGGAGCCGGCGTCGATCAGCAGAGCCGACTCGCCGTCCTTGACGACATAGACATTGCAGGTGTCGGTGAAACGGTAGAGATTCTCGGAAATTCTTTCCATGGTGGCCATGGGCGTCACACTCCCTGAAGATCAAGATTGAGCTGAAATGGCCCGCAGAATACCATCTTCTCCCGGAGCCACCAAGGAGGTCAGGACAGGTTCAGGGCCCGGGACTGCTCCTCGATGGAGGCGAAGAGTTGCCGCTTCTCGGATTGGCTGGGGGTGTTCCGGTAGGCGTTGAGGACTTCCTTCATGCCCACCAGCCCCTTGTACAAGCCGGCGTTTTCCAGGGGTGGCGTGAGGTAGGAGATCAGCTCGGCGCTGCTGCGGCGCTTGGCGATGGTCCCTTCGGAAGGATTATTGACGCTGTAGAGGTAGAGATGGGGCATGGCCCCCAAGAGGCGGTCGGGCCAGCAGCCGGAGGAGAGCCCGACCTGCTTGCCCGGCATGAACTCGGCCGCGCCGTGGGTGCCCACGTGGATGAGGGCGTCGGCACGATAGACCTTCTGCAGGTAGCAGTAGAGGGCCATGAAGCCGTGGTGGGGGGAGCCTCCCTGGGCCGTCAGCATCCGCATGGGATCGCCCTCGTAGCCAAAGCCGGGTTGGACACCAATGAAGGCGTTCCCCAGCCGGGCGCCCAGAATCATCAGATCCCTGCCGGACGCATTGAGGACTCCCGGGGCCGGACCCCACTCCCGCTCGATCTCACTCACGTGGGGACACAGTTTCCGGTACTCCTCCACCGGCATCCGATAGGCCACGTTGGCCACCGTCCCCCAGGACTGGGAGTTGCCCTCCAGGACCTGGCGGCGAAGTTCCTCCGGGCCCTGCAACCGCGGAATGGCATATCCCTCGGCCCGGAGCCGGGTCAGCACCTCCAGCAGGCTGGCGAAGACGTCCAGGTCGGCGGCCGTGCCCAGATTCCCCTTGTTGGGAGGAAAGCAGAAGATCACCAAAGCCAGTTTCAGGCTGTGGCGGGGAGCGGTCTGCAGGCGGTTCCAGCCGGCCAGCCTGGCGGCAATGAGCCGGCAGCGCTCCGCCAGCGGTTCGGGCTGGCGGCTCTTGTGGCGCACGCCTCCATACAAGCGGGACTCGGTGGCTCCGTCCAGCTCGGGGATGGCCACCTGCATGGCGGTCTGCACGGGATTCAGACCCACGCGGCTCTGCTCCCAGCTCTCGATGGTCTGCAGGTCCAGTGAGACCAGGGAGCGGAAGGGAATGCCGAGCTCTCCGAGAAACTCCACCGAGGCTTCGGTGTCGTTCATCACCGGCCCCCCCACGAAGCTGAACCCGGTCAGCGAAACGATCTGGCTGACCCGCGGACGCGGACGTCCCTCGCCGTTATCAGGGGGAGAGGCAGTGACACCGTTTCCCTCCTCCAGGAAGTAGGCGCGGCAGGCCTCCCGGTTGTCCATGAAGGTGGAGATGGCCGCCACCACCGACAGTCCCTCGGCCTCGATGGCCCCTATCAGCCCGTCGTAGTGCCGCCGGGCTTCCCCCACGATCTGGGGACGCATCAGCAGCAGACCCACGGTGGCCCGGGGATCCAGACTGCGCCCGGTGGCCGCCCGGTACCAGTCCCGGTAGGCGCTGAAGCTCTCGAACAGATCGGGCGCCAGCGGGTGGTAGAGCCCGGTGGAGGGCCGCACCTCGGGCGGGTCGGGCGCCGCCAGGGTGGCGTGGCCCGGCACGTAGTGCTTGACGGCGTGCAGCAACATGGAGCGAATGTTCTTGGGAGTGGGTTGCAGGAAGTGGCAGTAGAGGATGAGGTAGTTCTTGATGTCCCTCAGTTTTCCGGCGCCGGGAACGAATTTCAGGATTGTGGGCAAGCGCCCGGCGAGCTTGTGGTAGGCGTTGAAGCTCCCTTTGCCGGAGCGGGAGCCCCTGCCCGAGCGCGAGGCGGCTCGCCGGGACATCAGCTCAGACATCCAGGTTCCCAGGCGGTGAGCCAGGCTCTGACCCGATCCCGGACGGCCGGCCCGGCGGCCCGAGCGCTTGAGGGTGGACATCAGGCGGCCCAGATCCAGCTTGCCCATGCGGGTCCGGCCCATCAGATCGGCCAGGCAATTGAACACGATCACCGCATGGTGGCGATGGCGGAAGCGGTCCAGGGCCTCCAGCAGGCGCCGGCTGTTGTCCGAATCGGTCAGGTGCATGACCAGCACCAGGTCGGCCCCGGCGAGATCCTCCAGGGCCGCCTCCCACTCGGGATCCGACCAGGCGGCTCCGCCGTTGTGGGCGGCCAGGCGCAGCTCCAGTCCATGCTCCCGGATCTCGCTTTCGGCCCTCCGCAACGGGGCCAATATGCTGGAGCCCACGTAAAACACCACTACCTGGACCGGATTCGGGACTGAATCCTTCACGGAGCGACTCCTTCCAGGGCGTCTTCCAAACCGGCAAACACTTCTCTGAGCCG
Organism: Candidatus Versatilivorator sp.; assembly: GCA_965207735.1. Lineage (GTDB taxonomy): Bacteria > Acidobacteriota > Terriglobia > Versatilivoradales > Versatilivoraceae > Versatilivorator. The sequence goes on from OZ242296.1 coordinate 2,304,967, forward strand.
GCTCAACACCTCGGGCCTGGCCGACCAGAACCCTCGCCCGGAGGCTTCCAGCAGCCGGCCCACCAGGGTCTGGGCCGAGTGGGGGTTGAGGCTCTGCAAACGCTCGAGCATCTGCGAGTCCAGCACGAAGGTCTCGGCCACCTCGTCGTAGATCCAGTCCTCGACCGCATCGGCCGTGGCCGACCACCCGAAGGTGTTGGTCAGTTGGTGCTCGATCTCGGCCACGCCGCTGAAGCCGTGCTTGAGCATGCCCTCGTACCACTTGGGATTGAGGACCTTGGTTCGGCTCTCCAGTTGCAGCGTTTCCTGAAGGGTGCGAACCCTGGAACGGGGGGTGAGCGAATCGGAGAGGTAGACTTGCGGCCGCTTGCCGGACCGTTCCTCCACGGCCTTGGTCACCCCTCCCAGGTACTCGAAGTAGTGGTCCACATCCGATATGCCCACCTCGGTGCTGTCGATGTTCTGATAGCTGGCTTCCACGCGGGAGAGGGCGCTGTCCAGCAGCGCCTGGGCCTCCCGCCCTTCCAGGGGGCGGCCCCGGGCGTCGCGCCCGTAGGCGAAGCACTTGCGCTTGACGAAGAGGTCTCCCAGCTCCCTGGAATCCTCCCACTGGCTCTGCAGCACCATGAAGTTGACGTTGGTGCCGTAGTTTCCGGCCGCATTGGAGAACACGCGGGTGGCCGCTTCCTCGAAGGTGGACCGGCCCTGGGCGATCTGCTGTTGGACGTGCTTGCGGATGAAGTTTTGGTCCGGAGGCTCCTCCAGGGCCGCCACCCGCTTGACGGCCCGGTCCAGCAGCTCCATGGTGGAGGCGAACAGGTCCCGGAAGATGCCCGAGACGGTCATGACCACGTCGATTCTGGGCCGCCCCAGCTGCTCCAGGGGAATGGCCTCCACCTCGGTCACCCGGTTGAGTCCATCCCGCACCGGCCGCACCCCCAGCAGCCACAGCACCTGGGCCACCGCCTCTCCCTCCTTCTTGATGTTGTCGATACCCCAGAGCACCATGGCGATGGACTCGGGGACCCGGCCGGTCTCCTGCCGGTGGCGTTCCAGCAGGGCCCGGGTCAGGGGCTCGGCCCGGCCAAGGGCCAAGGGAGTGGGGATGGCATAGGGATTGATGGCATGAGTGTTCCTGCCGGTCGGCAGAATGGCGGGGTTCTGCAGCAGGTCCCCTCCGGGTCCGGGCGGCAGGTAGTTTCCCCTCAGGCCGGCAACCAACCCCTCCAGCTCCCGGTTGGACTGCAGGCGCAGGTTCAGCCTGCCCAGGAAGGCCAGGATTTCCAGGGACGCATCCTCAGCCACGCCGGCACGCTGCCGGAGCCAGAGCGCCGTTTCCCGCTCGGGTTGCGCTCCCGGCGCCAGCAGGCGCCCGATGGTCTCCCGGGTCAGGTCTTCCACCGACTCCCGCTCCCGCATCCGCTCCGCGGAGGCCTGGCTCTCCTCCAGCAACCGGGCATAGGGCGGCAACCCCAGGCTCGCGGCAATGAGATCGGTCAGGGCCGGAAGGCCGAGCTCCGGCCTGGGGAAGGAGCCCACCATGGCCAGCAGGTGAACGGTCTCGGCCGCGCCGCCAGGCTTGCCGAAGGTGTGGAGTCCGGTCGGAATGAGGCGCTGTTCGATTTCCAGCACCCTTTCATAGAGGTCCAGCACCCGGCGGTCGCGTTCTTCGCTGGTCATCGATCCCCTCAACCGACCGCCCTGCCCCGGACGTCCTCGGCCACCGACTTCACCGCCTGAAACAGCGCCCCCTGGTCCGTTCGGGGCAGCCGCAGGTAGCGCGCCCCGATCCGGTCGGCCAGGGTCCGGCCCTCTCCCCCGGCCAGAAAAGGGGGCCGGGTATCCACCACCACCGCGGTCAAGGCCTCCTGACGGATCTCGCCGCCCAGCAGTTGCAGTTCCCGCTGCAGGGCAGCCGCTTTCGAGCCCTGTCCCAAGGGCGCCGGACGGACCGGACGGTTGGCCCGGCCGTCGGTGAGAATTAGCAGCACCGGTTGGGGAGAGCCGCGTAGCCGAGCAGCGCGCGCCACCTCCAGGGCCTGCACCAGCCCGGCGGCCAGGGGGGTGGCTCCGCCGGCGGGCAGAGCCTCCACCAGGCGCATGGCCCGCTCGACGCTTCGGGTGGGCGGAAGCAGCGTTTGGGCACCGTCGCCGCCGAAGCGGACCAGCGCCACCTGGTCCCGAAAGACATAGGCCTGCTGCAAAAGCCGGGCCGTGGCGCCCTTGGCCTGGGCCATGCGGTTCACGGCCATACTACCACTGGCGTCCACCACGAAGACAAATAGGATCCCGGCCTTGCTCCGAAAACGGTGGAAGCGCAAGTCCGAGGCCCGGATGACCATTCCGGCCCCCACCCTGCCGGCCGGTCCGCGCCCGCCTGCGCGGGGACGGTCCCGATCGTCTCCGGGGACCGCGGCCGCCTGCCGCCGGCGCCAATACTGCCAGGGGGCCGCTGCCCGCAGGGTTGCCGCCACGGCTATGGAACGCCTGCGGTCCGGCTGCAGGCCGGCGCGGAAGGCCCTCCCTGGAGAACCGGGAAGCCTCTGGGACATGGTCCCTTGCCGGCGGCCGGCGGCCCGGGAAGCCGGGAGCTGGGCGACCATCTCCTCGGGGAACTTTCCGGGAAGGGCGTCCACCGGCCTGGGCGGCTCCTGGGCGGGCGGCGAGCGGTCTTCGGTGGGGGCGCCGGGTTCGGGGCCGGGAGCTTCATCGCCCTGCCCTTCCTCCGGCCGGGCCTGCTCATGCCGGGGGCCGGCGGCGGGCTTCTCATCCACCGGCAGGGCTCGGGGCCACAGGACCAGCCGCGCCGCCATCTCCAGATCCTTCTCCGACACCTGGCTGCGTCCGGCCAGGGCCGCGTGGGCCCGGGCCGCCCATATGGCAAACAGGTCCAGCCGATGTCCCTCCAGCCCCAGTCGAGCGGCTTCGCCGACGAGTCGGCGCAGGTCGCCCTCGGAGATGCCGACCTGGCCCATCCGGCTCCGGGCTTGCAGAATGGATTCGGCAGCGGAGGGGGCCGGGCCGGAGCCGGCGGGCGCCACAGCGGAGCCGGCGGGCTCCCAACCCGGCCGGCCTTCTTCATAACCCCGCAGCAGCTCGAGCACCCGGCGCCGCTGATCCAGGTCGGGCGTGTAGGAGCCGTCCACCAGCAGTCCTACCCGGGCCTCAATGATGGCCCCAGGGCGGCCTTCGGCGGGATCGTAGGCTCCCACCAGGGCGAACCTGGCGGGGTGGGAAGTGCTGACACCCTCCCGTTCGACCCCGACCCGGCCTGAGTCGAGCGACGAGGCGATGGCGCGGAGAGGGGCTTCCGGCAGCAGATTGACGTGATCGACCTGAAGAACCCCCCGGTCCGCCTGGGCAAGCAGCCCCTTGCGGTAGCGCCAGCGCGCTCCGGCCGCCTCCGGCTCCGGACTCAAGCCCCCCAGCAGCCGGTCTTGGCCAACTCCCAAGGGAACCCTCACCAGAGCGGCCTCGCGACCGTCCGGCTTCAGGGCCTCCAGCAGGGAGACGAAGACCTTCACCAGCTTGCGCTTGCCCGTCCCGGAAGGCAAAGCCATCAGCAGGCCGCCCAGGCGAGGCTCGACTGCCAGCAACAGCAAGGCCCGCTTCGCCAACGGCTGACCCACCACGGAAGCAAAAAGATCATCGAGAATGGTCATGGAAATCCGGAACAGAGTTATCCACGAAGAGGAACGAAGGATTGTAGATTGTAGATTGTAGATTGTAGATTGTGGATTGTAGATTGTGGATTGTGGATCTAAGGCGGAATCAGTTGCCGTCAATCCTCAATCAACAATCAGAAATCAACAATCAAGAGGCGAAACCTCGTTAGCCGCCGGCGGCCTGGGCATCGCCGGTCTCCAGGGGGAACACCCTCTCCAGGGCCTGCTCGATCCGGGCGGCGGATTCGAGCGGCTCCAGGGGATCCTTGCGAAGCCGGTGGCGCAGCGACATGACGGCCACCCGCCGGATGTCCTCGGGCAGGACGGCCTCCCCTCCCCGCCAGGCAGCCAGGGCGCGGGAGGCGCGATAGAGGGTCAGCTCACCCCGGTGGCCGGCCACCTCCAGCCTCAAACAGAGCTCGGCCATCCCCCTCAGCAGCTCCGCATCCACGCCGACCCGGGAGATGAGGGACAGGGCCGCCTTCAGCTTGCGCCGCAGCTCCTCCTGGAGGAGTTCCGCCCGGGAGCAGAATCCGGCCGGATCCTGTTCGAAGCTCTGGCGCCTGCGCACGATCTCGACCCGCTCGTCCAGGTCATCCAGCGTCTTGACCTCCACGAACAGTCCGAAGCGGTCCAGCAACTGGGGCCGCAACTCCCCTTCCTCGGGATTGCCCGATCCCACCAGCACGAAACGGGCGGCGTGGCTCACCGAGATCCCCTCCCGCTCCACCTGGTTGCGGCCGCTGGCGGCCGCGTCCAGCAGAAGGTCCACCAGGTAATCCTCCAGCAGATTGACCTCGTCGATGTAGAGAAAACCCCGATGGGCCTTGGCCAGCAACCCGGGCTGGAACACCTTGACCCCCCGGTTCAAGGCCTGCTCGATGTCAAGACTGCCGCAGACCCGGTCTTCGGTGGCCCCAGGGGCAGATCGACCACCGGGGCGGCGAAGGTCTCGCGGGGCAGACGCTTGCCCTTGCCCTGGCGTTCCCGGCATTCCCGGCAGAGGTCTCGAACCCGCCCCGGATCGCAGTTGAAGGGGCAGCCCTTCACCCGTACCTTGGGAGGCAAAAGGTCGGCCAGGGCCCTCACTGCCGTGGACTTGGCCGTGCCCCGATGACCCATGACCACCACGCCTCCGAGCTGGGAGTCGAGCACCGCCAGCAGCAGGGCCAGCTTCATGTCCTCCTGGCCGACGATGGCCGAAAAAGGGTAGACGGGGGGAGCGACTCCCCGAGGCGGCTTGGCTTTCCTGGACTTGGTCGAGCGGGGTTCAGGCAGGCTCACGTGTCAAGGGGTGTGATCGGGAGTCCGGCTCCAGGCGCTTGCCGGGGGCCGGGACATCCGGGGGAATGTTCAGGCAGTCGGCGATTCTACTCGCTGCCTAACCCTAATGGCAGAGGGGCGGACTGTCAAGGATGTGGAGACAACCCACGAGGGATTGTAGATTGCTGTCGCCGCCTACGCGGCTCGGACTCTTACGCTAAGCTTTCCATGGGCTTACGCCCACGGCTACCTGCTGCCGCGGCTTCGCCGCTCTACTGGAACCCGGGCTGGCGCCCGGGGACTCATCATTTAGAGCCTTTTGCACAAGGCTCAACAATCAACAATTCATCGGCGGGGGTCAAATCAGGTCGTCGACATCTACCCGCAGAGCAGTGGCCAAGCGCTTCAAGGCGTTGATTGAGCCGGGCTTTTTCCGGTTCTCTATGGCCGACAGGTAGGAGGCCGCAACTCCGGCGGCAGCGGCGAGTTCAACCCCTCTCAAGCCCCGATACTCCCGCCAGACGCGCACCGGACTCTCCCCGGCCAGCAGCCGGTCCACCAGCTCGATGGGAACCGATTCCTCGTCAGGATCCTCAAGTACCCGCCGCATGGCGGCAGCGTCCCGCGCATCCTCGTCAACGGCGTTGCGCAGCTCCTCATATTCGGAAAGGGGAACGACAACATAGGCTTCGCCGGCCAGGGTGATGGTTTGGGGTCTGGTCACGAGCAGGCGCCTCCACGGGGCAAGATATTGGTACTACTCAGGATGCGGGAAGGGATGTCCAATTGGTACAACACTCGCCAATCGCCCACCCGCAGCCGAAATCCCTCGATCCCACGCAATGGCGTCACATTGTTGTGCTGCGCCAAGGGATCCGCAGCCACCGCGGTGATCTTGCCGCGGACGATCTGCGCCGTCTTGGCGGGCATGCGCGTCAGGCAACGGCGGGCGCTCTTGGAAATCACTACCTCAAACACGATTCAAGTATATCCCAAGGAGAACTATCTGTAACCTATTAATTCTCTAATAGAGATAAGTCAAGACACGACGAGTGAACCTCGCCGGTCCTGTCTAGCCGCCCCCCGCCCTACCGGGCAGATCATACGAGTGTGAAACAATCAGAAATCGGCCAATCCCTTTGCGACCTTGGTATCCCGTCGCGGTCAACCTCAACGCCTTAGTGCCCTTCGTCGTCCTTCGTGTGTCTTCGTGGATTCCTCTTTTTCTATTGTCTTTTTTCGGTTGTTTCAGACAAGCCGGGCCCCCGCCCTGGTGTGCGGATCATACATAGAGTGAAACAATCGGAAATCGACCAACCCTTCGCGAACATTGGTACCCCGTCGCGACCAACCTCAGCGCCTTAGTGCCCCTTCGTCGTTCTTCGTGCCCCTTGGTGGATAAGTCTTTTTTCTTTTGTCGTTTGTCGGTTGTTTCAGGCAAGCCGGGCCCCTGCCCTGCCGGGCAGATCATCCGAGGGTGAAACAATCAGAAATCGACAATCCCTTCGCGACCTTGGTATCCCGTCGCGGCCAACCTCAGCGCCTTAGTGGCCCTTCGTCGTTCTTCGTGCCCCTTCGTGGATAGGTCTTTTGTCTCTTGTCTTTTGTCGTTTGTCTTTTGTCGTTTGTTTCAGACAAGCCGAAAATCGACCAGCGCCAACAAAACACCCTGTCCCGCCCCCCGGATTTGATATTCTCTGCCCGCCGGCGCGGTTGCCGCCGGCGCGGCTGGAAACCATGGGGGGCAGGTCTGCCAGAAAGAGGAGAATCGCCGATGACAAAGGACTGGGAACTCAGGGAGTGCGACCGGGAGCTTTTTGAAAGAGAGTTGCGAAGCTTCGTGCCGGAGAAGATCTTTGACGCCCACGCCCATCTCTACGAGACCTGGCACTGGGGACGCGGCGAGGATGGAATGCAGGGGCCCAGGGTGGCGACCCTGGCCGAGTTTCGCCGCCTGATGGAGTGGATCACGCCCGGCAGCCATACCACCGCGCTGTTTTTCGGGGTGGGCTTCAGCGACGAACGCTTCCGCCAGGCAAACGAGTTCGTGGCGGCCGAGGTGAGCCTGGACCCGGAATGCCGCGGGCAGATGCTGGTCTCCCCCCGCATGGACCCCGAGGAGGTCCGACAGGAGGCCAAGCGGCTGGGTTATACCGGGCTCAAGGTCTACCACTCCTTCGTACAGGGAGAAGTCACCTGGCATGCGGATATTTCCAAGTTTCTCACCGAAGAGCACGTGCGGGTGGCCCACCAGGAGGGCTGGACCATCACTCTCCACATGGTGAAGGACCGAGCCATGGCCGATCCCGCCAACCAGCAGCGAATCGTGGAGTACTGCACCCGGTACCCGGACATGAAGCTCATCCTGGCCCACGCGGCCCGGGGCTTCAACCCCTATCACACGGTGGAGGGCATCCACGCTCTGAAGGGACTGCGCAACGTCTGGTGCGACACCTCGGCGGTCACCGAGGCCGGCGCCTTCGAGGCCATCGTGGACACGCTGGGCCACGACCGGCTGTTGTGGGGGTCCGATTTTCCGGTCAGCCACGGACGGGGGCGCTGCATAGCCATCGGCGACCAGTTTTTCTGGCTGGGAGAGGACAGCCTGGACTGGGACAGCGTGGCGGCCCAAGCCTCCATTCAACCCGTGCTGACGGGCCTGGAGTCCCTGAGAGTCCTGAAGCTGGCTGCCCGGCATCTGCGGCTGAGCGACAGCCAGGTGGAGGACATCTTCTACCACAACGCCCGGAGGATGCTGGGAATGGAGGGATGAGGGAAGCGGGCAAGCCCGCATTTCTCACCAGGGGGCATGCCCAGCGCAGTCTGTTGCCCGCAAGCCCTTCCCACGAATCCAATCAAAGTACTGAAGACAAACTACTTGTCGTCATGGCACCAGCGGCCTGGTGAGAAATGCGGCCTAGAACAGCGGTCGGCCGACCATGACCGGTTCCGGGGGGAGGCCGAACTCGGCCAGGATGGTGGGAGCCAGGTCGGTCAGGGCCGGCTTTTCCAGTCGGATCTTGCGATTGCTGATCAGAATCCCGGGAACCGCCTCGGCGTGGATCAGGTGGTCCCCGCTCCACTGGTCGAGATTGTCCTCCAGCACCGTCTCCGGGAACCTGCCCAGGGTGGTTTCCCAGGAAGCCCGGTAGCCGCGGTGGTAGCCAAGGACCAGGTCGGGACCTGTCCGCGCCAGGGGGCCGTTGTAGATCCGGTCCGGCCGGTGCACCCGGGCCACCACCGCCTCCCCCGAGTCCGGATCGCGCAGCTCCAGCAGCCGGGCCGTGATTTCCCCGAGAAGCGCCTCCTCTTCCGCTCCCTTGCGGACGATCCCCCGCGGCTCCCTGCGGTAGAGGTTGAGGTAGAGTCCGTTGAAGCCGAACCCGTAGGCGCGGGTCCGGCTCCAGTCGACATTGCGCAGCATGCCATCCTCGGAGCCCCGCATCAGGGTGATGTACCCCTGCTGGCGGAGCCAGGTATTCAGATGAAAGGCGCGGTAAAAGGGAGCAAACCCGTGATCCGACATCACCAGCAGGGTGGTGCGGCCGTCGACCTCCTCCAACACCCGCCCCAGGACCCGGTCCATCTCGAGGTAAGCGTCGGGAATCGTATCGGCATAGGGTGAATCCGGCTGAAAGCCCGGATGGCGGGGATCCATGTTCCTCCAGAACATGTGACTGAGCTGATCCAGCCGGCCCAGATAGAAGAAGAACAAGCCCTGCCGGAAGTCCCTCAAACCGGCCTCCAGCATCCGCAGCTCTTCCTCGAAGACCGAGTCCGCCTGCTGCAGGAACTCTTGCTCGTCCAGGATCCCCGAGGAAAGTGCCTTGGTGTCTTCGGGGATGCCCAGGGTCGAGAACAGACCAATCTGCTCGCACAGTCGGTGGCTGTAGTCGGCCGGCTGCGAGATCGGAAGTGCCGGATGGGAGGGGTGGATATTGACCGGGCTCACGTAGATCTGAAGGCGGGGGGCCACCTGCTTCAGATAGAAGCGGCAGATTCCCCGTACGCTGTGCAGCCAGGGCACCAACTCGAATTCGACCTCGATCCACTGGCTCCAGCTCCCTTCCTGCAGCAGAAACTGGCGGTCTCCGAGCTCGATCCGCACCACCCGGCTCTCGGGGTCGACGGTTCCCTGGAAGGGCGCCCAGGCCTTGTCGATATCCGTCCTGAAGGGATTGGGCGGACCCATCAATCGGGACTGGAAACGACGGTCGCGAACCGTCAGGGGAATGACCTTCCCCCCGGACACCTCCCCGGAGGGAGTCTCCGGGTCCTGGGTGTAATAGGAGAAGGTGCCGTAGGTCCCCTGAAGATCGGGGGTGCCCATACCGGAGAGCTGGTGGCCGGACTCGCCGGCCGGTGGGAAGTTGGCCGGCGCGCGCAGTATGGCGGAGGGGATTCCATGGCGGCCAAGGATCTCCCAGAAGGCGCTGCCGCGGCGCAAGAGCGTCACCCGGCCCGCCGAGAGCGGCACTCGCCAGGAACCCAGCGACAGTGCATAGGCGCCTTCCTCGCTGCGGGAGGTGGACAGGTAGGGTGAGAGGGTGGCCGGGTCCCGGTGAATGAAATCGAAGATTCCGTGCCCCCCCGGGTTCATGCCGGTGATGAAGCTGGACCAGGCCACGGGGCTTTGAGGAGGAATGCTGGTCCGCAAGGGGCGGAAATGATCTTCCTCCATGAAGCGGCCGAAGTTGGGCATCCGACCCTGCTCCACGAACCGGGCCAGCAGGACCGGGTCCATGCCGTCGATGCCCAGCACGATCACCTTTTTGTCGGTGGCCGTCCCGGTGGAAGGCCCGGCCTGGCAGCAGGTCAGCGCCAGGGGCAGCACCAGGCCGGGCAGCCATGCCATTACCCTCTTGTGACCGCCGCGTGATCTGCCGGCTCTGGCCGGAACCATGGTGCTCCTCGTTGGTGCGCCAGCCGACTGGTTTCGGGAGCAGGGCGGGTGGGCGCACCCGGTCGCTTGCTGTATACTACCCGGCGAGCCTGCCAGGAATTAGCCGGAATGACCGATCCAACCGATTTCTTCGACCTGACCCAATTCGAGCACCGGGATCTTTGGCGCCGGGGCGATCGGGTGTGGGACGCCTTGAAACGGCTGCACGCCTACCTCGAAGCCCTGATCCCGCCCGGGTCCACCGACATTCAGGGGGAGGTCTCCCCGGGGGCCACGCTCCATGGAACGGGGATCCACATCGGCCCGGGCACGGTTGTGGAAGACGGCGCCCATATCGCCGGGCCCGCCTTGATCGGCAGTGACTGCCGGATCCGGCACGGCGCCTACGTCCGCGGAGGCGTGATCGCCGGAGACGGCTGCGTCATCGGCCACGCCACCGAAGTGAAGGGCGCCATCCTGCTCGATCAGAGCAAGGCCCCCCACTTCGCCTACGTGGGAGACAGCATCCTGGGACAGGGAGCCAACCTGGGAGCCGGCACCAAGCTCTCCAATCTCACCCTGGTCAGCGCCAGGAACTCCGAGACCGGCCGACGGCCCACGCTGCAGATCCGCATAGACGACCGGACCTACGACACCGGCCTGACCAAGCTGGGCGCCATACTGGGAGATGACGTCCAGACCGGCTGCAACTGCGTCACCCACCCGGGGTGCCTGGTGGGTCCGCGCACGCTCATCTACGCCAACGTGGCGCTCCGAAAGGGCTACACCCCGGCCGACAGCCTGGTCAAGCTCAGCCAGGCCACGACCGTGGTCACTCGACGCCGGAAGGACTAGCCCGCATTTCTCACCAGGGGGCTGGCGAGAAATGCGGGCTAGAGGTAGATCTCGCGGGCGTGGCCCCGCAGGTCCATCTCATAGTCGATGTCGACAATGGGCGGGCGGGCATAGTGCCACACGAGGCCGCGGAGGCTGGCAGCCCCCATCCGGGAGTGAATTCCCTCCTCGATGAAGGGGTGAATGTCGTACACGGTATAGACCGTGACCTCGGTTACCTGGGACCAGTCCTTCTCCAGGTCCACCAGGCGCTGATCCAGGATTTGCATGACGGCCGCGTTCTTCTCCCGGATCGCCTCCGGCGAGGTGTCTCCGCTACGGACGATGGTGCTTCCCCCATCCGGCGAGGCCGTGATTTCACCGGCCCCGGCAGCCACGAAGGTGGACCGTTGCAGGCCGGGCGCCGGAGCGGTGAAGGCAAAGGCAAACAGCGAGGCCTCGGCGGGAGGACCCACTACCGGCGCCACGTTGGTTCTGGCCATGGGGTTGACCCCGTCCACCAGGATCCGCCAGTCGGCCACCAGGGATCGGTACCCCTGATTGAATTCGCTGAAGCCCTCGGCGGTGAAAGGGCGCGCACAACGCAGCTCTACGGCGCAGAGAGCCTGGCGCCGCCTTCCCTGTTCCTGCAGAAAGGCATCGATGAGATCGAAACCCTGACGCCAGGGCAGCAACTCTTTCAGCGTGACACGAACGATCTCGTAGCCCGGTGCGGAAACCACTCCGTCCGAAAAGGCTTCCCCTCCCGGCGCAAAGAGATAATTTCCTCCAGGATTATTGACAAGCATGGCCACCTCCCTCAGTTGGATTGAATACGCAAGCCTTGACCGCCGCCCTCCTGCAGGGCGGGCAATATCTCCAGAATTTCCGCAAGTGTTTCCTTTTGAAGGCCTTGAAGCAGGTTGAGCCTCCCGTAGAGAAGGGTTCCCGGGCAGGGTCCTTGCAGGGCCCGGCTGATCGGCTCATCGGCTTCGACTCGAAGGAACGCCCTGGGTCGGCTCTGGTGCTCCAGCCGGTGGCGGTGGAGAATGGCCCCCAGGGGTCTCCGGCCCTGCAGGATCTCCTCTCTTGCCGGTAGGGGAAAAGCACCCAGGTGAATCCGAATGGCCCCGAACACCACCGGAATCCCCTCTTGCTCCAACATCAGCAGGACCTGTCGCGTGAGCAGGCCCCCGGATATCCATTGTTGCACGACCCGTAGTTGGATCGGCTGGCCAAAGGCCGCCTCCAGGGTGGGGGTCATGTCCCGCTCGTGAACCAGCAGCCTCCGGTAGGGTTGGGGCACCTCCTCCCCGTCCAGGCGGAAGACGGCGGGCGGCGGCGCCCCCATTCGGTCGTAGCACTCTCGGAGCGGGTAAAGCAGGTCAGCGCGATGATCCATTCCAGAGGCCCGATGCGCCGAACAGCCCGATCGCGGTTCCACCGAACCGCCGCCTTCGATTCAGCCTGTGGGAGTCCTGCGACCTAAAGGAATTGTGGCGGCGCCGGGCAACGGTAAGAACCCATCCAAACAGGTCGCCGCCGCAGGGCTATCCTAGCACAAATGGAAGAAAGTCCCCGGGCGGACGCCCGGGGACCGTTGAATTGCGGCAGTTTCAGGGAAGGGTGGCGGCCAGGTAGAGAGTGACCGCCTCCCCGGCGTCGGGTTGGCCCCGTTTCACCAGGAACAGGACATCACTGCCCGACTGAAGTTCTCCAGACAGCTTGGCCAGCCGTGCGGGGCTGGTAACAGCCGACTTGTTGAGCTCCAGCAGGACGTCCCCGGGCCTCAGGCCGGCGTCATCGGCCACGCTTCCGGGCTCCACCTCCAGGATCAGGACCCCGACCGCCTTGTCGCCCAGTTGGCGCTTCCATTGGGGCGAAAGGTCCTGGACACGCAGGCCCAGCTCGAGGCTGTCGGACCCCTGACCCGGCCCCGATTGGGCCACCTGCTGCTCGGCAAAGACCTCGGACCGGTCCCCCACGGTCAACCTGGCCGTCCGCTTCTTGCCCTCCCGGAGGAATTCGACCTCCACCGTCTCTCCGGGCGCCGTTTCGGACAGCATGGGATAGAGGTCGGCCGGCTCGCCGATCTTGGTGCCGTTGAATCCGACGATAACGTCACCCGGTTGCAAACCCGCCCGGTCCGCCGGACCATCCTTGGGCCGGACCTGCTGGACGATGACTCCCTTGCCGTCGGTGGCTCCCAGGGCTCTCAGGGCCTGTGGACTGGCCTCGGTCTGCATGCTGATCCCCAGGGCGCCCCGGGTGACCCGGCCATGCTTGACAAGCTGGTTGTAGACCTGAATGGCGGTATTGGAGGGAACGGCAAAACCGACTCCGGAGTTGTCGCCGGAGGAACTCAGGATGGACGTGTTGACCCCGATCACCTCCCCGGCCAGGTTCACCAGCGGACCGCCGGAATTGCCCCGGTTGATGGCGGCATCGGTCTGCAGAAAGCGCTGCCACTGGGACCGGCCGCGCCGAGCGGTAGCGCTGATGATTCCGGCGGTGACCGTACGTTCCAGGCCGAAGGGACTGCCGATGGCCAGGACCCAGTCTCCCCGACGCATGCCGTCCGAGTTGCCCAATCTGGCGGCTTCCAGCGGCTTCCCGGCATCGATCTCGATCACCGCCAGATCGGTGTAGCTGTCGCTGCCGACGATCTTGGCCGGAAACTCCTCGCCCGAGGCCAGTTCTACCTGAATCTTGTCGGCGCCGTTGACGACATGATGGTTGGTGAGGATATATCCCTTGGCGTCGACCACAAATCCCGAGCCCAGGGACTCGCGCTTGTGACTTCGATCCGGCGGCAGGTCCCCCCCGAAGTAGCGGTGGAAGAAGTCGAAGGGATCCTGAAACTGTTGTCTCCCTCCACCGCCCCGGCCCGGCATCCGGAAGCGATGCCTCCTCACCAGGGTTTCGGTGTTGATGTTGACCACGGCCCGATCGACCGCGTCCGAGACCTCCGAAAAGCGGGAAGACAGCTCGGCGGCCGTCGGAACATTGAGGGTGGCGGGCGCGGGCGGCGCCGTGCTGGCGTCAAGAGGCTGATGCATCAACCTCCCGGCAACCTGGCCCACCACCAGGGCGGCTGCAATCGCTCCCGCGGCGATGATCTTGTTGGCGTTCATTGTTTCTTCGTCTCCTTTCATTAGGTTTCTCCTGAATTCCTGACTGGATCTCAGGAAGCTGCGCAAACTCCGCCAGGGAATAGAGCAATCGGGGTGCCAAAGTCTTCCAATAGGCTCCATGGGAACATAATCTATTTATTTTCTATATGTTATAAGCATGTTCTCCCGGTGGGAGCGCTGGGGCAGTGTCAGCCCGAGCGCCCTTTTGGCATGATCGGCGGCTTCATTTGCGCCGATTCTGCACAAGAGGATTGCTGCCGCGGCGAAATGGCTTGTCTGAAACAAACGACAAACGAAAAAAGGCAAAAGACAAAAGACCTATCCACGAAGGGGCACGAAGAACGACGAAGGGGCACTAAGGCGCTGAGGTTAACCGCGACGGGGTACCAAGGTCGCGAAGGGTTGATCGATTTCTGATTGTTTCACTCTCGTATGATCCGCACACCGGAGCGGGGGCGGGACTTGTCTGAAACAACCGTCAAACGACAAAACGACAAAAGAAAAAGACTTTTCCACGAAGGGGCACGAAGAACGACAAAGGGGCACTAAGGCGCTGAGGTTGGCCGCGACGGGGTACCAAGCTCGTGAAGGGATGGTCGATTTCTGGTTGTTTCACTCCCGAATGATCCGCACACCAGGGCGGGGGCCGGACTTACCTGAAACAAAAGAAAAAAGACAAAAGACTTATCCACGAAGGGGCACGAAGAACGACGAAGGGGCACTAAGGCGCTGAGGTTAACCGCGACGGGGTACCAAGGTCGCGAAGGGTTGATCGATTTCTGATTGTTTCACTCTCGTATGATCCGCACACCAGGGCGGGGGCGACACTTGTTGGCAATTGACAATCCCCGGGCGAACGCCCGGGCGACCCATCGAGCCGCGGAGCGGCGCCAGCAGGTAGCCGTGGGCGTGAGCCCATGGAATGGGGTAGCTCCACGTCGAGCCGCGTAGGCGGCGACAGCAGATGGCCGAAAGCGCGAGGCCCCGGAGACCGGCTCTCCTGAAACAACAGAAAAAAGAGTTATCCACGAAGGACGACCAAGGGCCACCAAGCGTGACGGCTCTGCCGCATCGGCAGGGCGCGGCCCGGCAAGCCGGCGCGTGCCCCCTTGAGGAGCAAGAGTGATGGGAGGACGACCCACCCGGGAGCGCGGGCGTCCCGCCCGCATCCTCTGCCTTGGGTTGCCGCTCAGTTTCCCTGCGATAGCGCACCCGTCCACCGTGCCGGTGGGAATCGCATGGGCTCGGCCGAAGCAGAGGTATGGCGCCCTTGCCGGTCGACCCGGGGCGAGGAGATGGGCGAGGCTTTGCCAGTGTTGTGCGGGCGGGACGCCCGCGCTCCCGGCTGGGCTTTCTCCCCTGACGCCGTGACACCAACGTCACAATTTTGCAGATGCACCCGGGCGCCGCTCGTCATTGAAGGTGCTCCATCCCTATTCGTGTTCATTCGTGCCTATTCGTGGTTCGCTTTTTCCTCAAGCGATCCGCGCGGCGCTTCGGACAATCGTTTCCGCCACGCCAAACACACTCTTCACTCCTCGTTTTCTTCTCAAGAGTGCAACTCCTGGTGAGAAATGCGGGCCAGTGGCTGGTGTGCCTGTGATATAAGGCCCCGCAGGAAGGTGCCCTCCCATGGATGTAGTGGTGCAGAAATATGGCGGGAGCTCGGTGGCGGATCTCCCCAGGCTGGAGGGTGTGGCCGACCGGATTGCCCGTAGCGCCGCCAGGGGCGAACGGATCTGCACCGTGGTGTCGGCCATGGGTCGAACCACCGACGACCTGCTGGCCCTGGCTCGCCAGGTGACGGAGACGCCCCCGCGGCGCGAGCTGGACATGCTGCTCTCGACCGGGGAGCGCATCGCCATGGCGCTGCTGGCCATGGCCATTCAGAAGCGGGGCCTGGAAGCCATCTCCTTCACCGGCTCCCAATCGGGAATCATCACCAACGACCGCCACTCGGACGCCCAGATCATCGAGGTGCGCCCGGTGCGCATCCAGGACGAGCTGTCCCGAGGCAAGGTGGTCATCGTGGCCGGCTTCCAGGGGATGTCCTACCGCCGCGAGATCACCACCCTGGGCCGGGGTGGCTCCGACGCCACCGCTGTCGCCCTGGCTTCGGCCCTGGGCGCCTCCTACTGCGAGATCTGCTCGGACGTGGACGGCGTCTACACGGCCGATCCGCGGCGAGTGCCGGAAGCCTTTCTGCTGGAGAACGTCTCCTACGACGAAATGCTGGAACTGGCCGCCCACGGCGCCCAGGTCCTGAACGTTCAGGCGGTGGAGTGGGCCCGCAAGACCGGGGTCACCATCCTCACCAGCGCGGCTCACCGGGAGGGAGGCCACTCCCGGGTGGACACCCGAGGCACAGGCCTGCCGGCCTGCGGAGTGACGGTTGCAGCCAACCTGGCTCGCCTGAGTTTCGGGGGCAGCGATGAGGAGCTGCGTACCCGGCTCGGGGAGTTGGGGCTGCCCTTCAGGCCTTGCCGGAGAGGCGCCCAAGGGGAAGCCTGCTGCGTGGTCGCCGCCGGCGAGCTTCCCGAATGGCCGGCGCTTCGAAGCAAGCTGAGCAGCCGCCTGGGCCGGCGGCTCACTCTCCACGAAGGGATGTCCGGACTGTCGGTGGTCGGAATGGGTCTGGCTTCCGACGCCGCCGGGCCGGCGCTGGAGACGGCCGGGCAGTCGGGAGTAGAGGTCCTGGGGGTGGAGTCGTCGCCGCGGCGGATCACCCTGCTGGTGGCCGAAAGTCAGGCCACCCGCCTCACCGCCGCCCTGCACCGGACCTTTATCGAGTCTACCGGCCGTCCCGCAGAAGATCCTCCAGGGTAACCGTGGAAGAGGCTCCCGGCTCACCGGCCTTCAGGAAACTGACCAGGTCCAGCAACTGCTTCAAGGTATAGCGTTGGCCGTAGGTGTCAGGCATGGGAGAGCCGGGTTGCGGCTCCAGGGCCTGAACCCGATCCCGGGGCAGGGTCCTCCGGACCGGCGGCAGCGCGGTGACGTCGTAGAACCGGACGCGCTGTTCCTGCTCGCCGGCCTTCAGCACCATCAGACGTTCCCCGGACACGGTGGTGAGCATGAAGCGCGCATGCCGGCTTGAAAGCCGGGCCCCCGGCAGGACGATGTCGCCCAAAATCCGGCTGGCGGGCCGATCCGCCAGCCCGCTGAGATCGGGGCCGACCTCCGCCCCCATCCCCCGGACGCGGTGGCACTGAGCGCAGTTGAGGTCGTCGGCGGCATCGAAGAACAGTTCCCGCCCCTTGTCGGGCTCGCCCGCCGGCCCGGCCGACGCCTTGCCCGTCTCGGGCAGGTCGGTCGTCTCGGCCGGCTCGGGCACCTGCGATTCCGGCAGGGGCGCGGCAGTGGCGGCCACCTCGGAGGCGCCGGACTGATCCGGATCGGAGAGCGCCATCACGTAGGCCACCAACGACCAGATCTCTTCCTGGCTGAGCTTGTCTTTCCATCCCGGCATGGAGGAGCGGGGGATGCCCTCCGCGGTCACCCGATAGAGATAGCCCGGCTCCCACTGCTTGCCGCGCAGGCGCGGGCCGCCGCCGGCTCTGCCCTCGGCTCCATGGCAATAGCCGACCGAACAGCTCCGGGCAAATAGGGTCCGGCCGACCCCGACCACGGCCGGGTCCTCGAGATCGACGCTGGGCTGCTGGGGCCAGGGCGCCCATAGAGGAGCACCGGCCAGCAGCAGGATCCTGATAAACCCGACCATATCTCATGCTCCCGAACGCTACCCGCCCCCCTGCCGAAGCAAGGGTCCTGAGCCCCGGCCGGCCCCTATTCGGGCCGGGTCGGCAATAATAATCTCACAAACGAGCCTTTTGCAAAATTCGTCGTGCAGCGCCGGGGACGTTTCACCTGCAGTCATCGGGCTGCCCGTGCATCCCTCGTCGCTTCCAGCTCAGAACCGGAACAACTTGTTGAACTTGACGACCAGGCCGCGGTTGCGCAGGTCCCAGCCCCGGTCGGGCCGCAAGCCGCCGGTGACGTCGTGGTCGTCGGTGTAGACCACGAACAACTCGCTGCCGGGGCTGTACTCCCACCGCAGGCGCAGGTTGCTGCCGAACGAATTGCTGGCCGAGTTGTACTGCATGAGCCCGCTGAAGAACATGCGCGGGCTGAACGCGTAGTTCACCCGCACCACCGCCAGGTTCGTCTGGAACGCCCCGTAGGGCGTGTCGATCCAGTTGAAGGAGACGTTGGGCTCCACCGACATCTGCGGCAGCACCCCGATGCGACCCTGCGTCAGCTCCACCGTGGTCAGGTCGCCCTCGAAGTAGGCGCCGCGTCTCAGCGCGACCTGGCCGTTGACCCGTCGCTGCCCGCCGACGGCATAGGCCACCTGAACGTCGGCGAAGCGGTAGCCACCTGCCGGGATCGAGAAACCGGAACCAGGAGGAACGAACGGCTCGACAAGCAGCTCATAGCTGTCGGTCGCCGTGAAGGTCAGGCGGTCGCTGGACTCGAACTCGGTCTGGAAGGCCACGATGTTCTGGCGCGTCTCCAGGTGGTTCCGGTCGGCCGCCAGGATGTAATCGATGCTGCCCTCCAGGCTGAACTGCCGGACGCTCCGGATCGACCGCGGCCGGGGGCTGAAGCGAGCCGAGGTGAAGGTGCGCCGAAAGTTGTCGCGCCTCAGGAATCCTACCTCCGGCAGGAAGTCATCCTCCACCACCAGGTGATCCACCTGAAAACCGTAGCGGTCCGCCGCGTAATCGAACTTGCCCTGGTAGCTCAGGTCCTTCCCCCGGTACTCGGGAGCGGGGAGCCGGGTCCTGGCAACGTAGGTAGTCAGATTGACATTCTCGAAGAAGGCGAAGGTGCCGTCGATGCCGTAGGCCTGGCTGGAGCCCGGCGCCACCCGGGAGACGGAGCGGTTGGTGAAGATCGCACCGACCGAGCTGCGGCGCAGGATGTCACGCCGGAGACGGAAGACGGTGAAGTTGGTCGGTTCCGACCTGGAAACCGTCTCGTCCCCCGTGTGGATGTTCAGGGCGCCCACATCGAACTGCCCGACCTTGCCCGTCAGGCGCGCGCCGCCGACAATGGGCACCACGCGGCCCTCCTCCAGCCCGATCCTCCGGCTGTAGAAGAGCTGCGGCACGTTGACGTCGCCGAAGAACCCGCCGGCCGGCTCGGTGCCCGGCCCGCCGACGGGCGTGAAGGCGCCGCGGGCGAAGCCGAAGATGCCACGTCCTTCGAGAAAGAACTCCCGCTTCTCCGGAAAGAACAGGGGGAAGCGGGTCAGGTTGACCTGGCGCTCGTCCACCTCCACCTGCGCGAAGTCCGTGTTGTAGGTGAAGTCGGCGGTCAGGTTCCGGGTGATGCCGTACTTCACGTCGATGCCGCCGTCGACGCTCACATCGTCGATCTTCACGGGGGTTGCGGACAGGTCCGTGGTCAAGCCGCCGATGACATAAGGTTTGATCTCGAGGCTGCGGCCCGCCGACGGAGGCTCCAGGCCAACCAGCGAGCCGGCCTCGGAGATGCGGAACACCCCGCGGGCGCCACCGCCGAATCCGGCCGCGATGGGCAGCGGCGTCAGATAGGCCCACTCGTTCTTGCGCCGGATGGCGCGCCTGAGTTGGACGCCCCAGATATGGGGCGGCTCCGACCGGTAGCGCAGGGTCTTGAACGGAATCTCCATCTCTACCGTCCAGCCGCCGTCGAAGCGGCCGGTTCGCACGTCCCACACCGGGTTCCAGTCTGAGTTCGGATTGCCCTCGTTAATGAGCTGTGCGTCTGCGCGGGCGCCGAGCGGATTGGTGTAGAAGAGGACTCCGTTGCGGCGGTCGTAGAAGGTATCGAACAGCACGGCGAAGGTGTCGTTTTGACGGAGCTGGTTGGTGTCACGCCGCATCTCGTTGGCGACCCACTGGCTCTCGGGCGCCGAGTCCCAGACCCGCGCCGAGACGTAGACGCTGGTCTCGTCGAAAAGGATCCAGGCCTCGGTCCGCTCGGTCGCCTCCGCTCCCGCGTCGGGCGTCAGTTGAATGAAGCCGCTGATGGCGGGAACCGTCCCGTAAACGGCCTCGTCCAGCACGCCGTCGAGGTCGATACTCTGGTCCAGCCTGATCGCGCGAACCGTCGCCCGGCCCTGATCGTCGCGGGTCATTACCGCCGGCGGAACGGGAGCCGGCGGACCGTCAATCCGAGCCGCATCGACCTCACCGGCGGGGTCCGCCTGCCCGGCCGGCGCCTGCCGCGCAAAGCTCCACAGCAGAAGGACCGCCACCACCACCAAATACTTCGGCTGCAACAATGGTCCTCCTGTGGCAGATCCCGCCGGAGGGGCAATTCGGCAGAGCACCGCCGCCCACATCGCTGGAGAGGGGGGCGTTCCCCGACCAATGTGCCGTGTCACGACCCGAATACAAGGACTGTCGTTCTGGTGTGATCCAAGATCTTGCAGTCTTGTCGGTGCGGTCTTGAACGGCGATGGAAAATCAAGGCAGGGCGAACACGATCAGGGCGCTACCGCCCGGGAAGTCCTCCACCTCGGGCCAGAGTTGGGGCATGAGGCCGGCCACCGCCGACCCCCAGCCTGCCGGGACCGCGATGTACTGCCGGCCGTTCACGGCATAGCTGATGGGCGAGCCCCGGTGGCCCGAGCCCGTGTTGAAGCTCCACAGCTTCTTGCCGGTTTCGGCATCGAGGGCGAAGAACTCTCCCTCGGGATCGCCGGTGAAGACCAGGTTGCCGCCGGTCGCCACCGCCGAGGCCAGCAAGGGATACTTGGATTGGTAGCTCCATTTCTTCTCCCCGGTCAGCGGATCCAGGGCGTCGAGATGGCTGCCGGCCTCTCCCTTGGGAGTAGGCTTGAGCTCGAACACCCCTCCGAAAAAGGTCTCGCCCGGCCTGGGGTCCTCCTTCTGCACGGTGAGGGTCTGACACCACTCGATGCCGGTGTTGTAGAACAGCCCCGTCTTGGGGCTGTAGGCCCCGTGGTTCCAGCTTCGGGCCCCGCCGATGGCCGGGCAGACCAGGGTGGGCTTCCCCACCTCGGGCTCCATCCGTCCCAGCAGCTTCCCGGTCGAATCGATCCCCGTGATCCAGTTGAGGTTTTCGACGAAGCGCCAGGCGCCGATGAACTCTCCGTTGGTCCGGTCCAGGACCCAGGTGTACCCGCCCTTGTTGGGATTGATCAGGAGCTTGCGTTTCTTGCCGTTGACCGGCAGGTCGATCAACACGCATTCGTAGGCGGTATCCCAGTCCCAGACGTCATGGGGAATCTGCTGGTAATACCACTTCAACTCCCCGCTGTCGGCATCCAGGGCTACGATGGAATCGGTGTAGAGGTTGTCCCCGGTCCGGTCTCCTCCGTAGAAGTCGGCGGCAGGATTGCCCACTCCCCAGTAGATCAGGTTCAACTCCGGATCGTAGGAGCCGGTCATCCAGGTGGCCCCGCCACCGTATTTCCAACTGTCCCCCTTCCAGGTTTCGTGGCCCTTTTCTCCCGGTCCGGGGATGGTCCAGAACTGCCAGGCCCGCCGGCCGGTCCTGGCGTCGAAGGCGTTCAGATAGCCCCGATGGGCCGAATCTCCCCCGGTGACCCCGACCACGACCTTGTCCTTGACCACCAGAGGTGCGCCGGTGATGTTGCAGCCGCACTGCTGCATGTTCTCGATCTCGACGTTCCAGACCTCCTCTCCGGTCTTGGCGTCCAGCGCCACCAGCCGGTTGTCGATGGTCCCCATGAAGACCAGGCCGTGGCCGAGAGCCACTCCCCGGTTCCAGGGACCGTAGAGAAGGCCGAAGTCCTTGGGCTCGGGATGGTAGTAGTGCCAGATCTCCTTGCCGGTGACGGCATCCAGCGCGAAGACCCGATTCCAGGGGGTGGTGATGTACATGACTCCATCCGCCACCAGGGGAGTGCAGGAAAAACCGCCATCCACCTTGCCCGTCTGAAAGATCCAGACCGGCGCCAGCCGCTTCACGTTCTCCCGATTGATCTGGTCCAACGGACTGTAGCGCCAGGCGTCATAGGTCCCGGAATAGGTCAGCCAGTTCTGCGGCTCCTTGGACGCCTCGATCAAGCGCCTGGAATCGACGGTTTCGGCCGAAGCAATCGGATAGAATCCAATCGACAACAGCAACAGGATTGAGGCGCTGAGCGCCCAAGCGGGTTTGGCGGACATGGGAATCTCCGATTTCCGGATCGTGGCCGGGGATGGTTTCAACCGGTTACGTCATCTGGGGAGCTATCACTAGCACTTCCAGGCCGAAGCTGTCAATGAAGGGGGGTGTGCGGAGGGTTGTCCACGAAGGAACACATTGGGATTGTAGATTGTAGATTGTGGATTTAAGTCGGATTCAAGGCGGCATCGGTTGCCGTCGCTTCTCAATCTACAGTCAGAAATCAACAATCAACAGAGCCTTTTGCAAAAGCTCCCCCGCCCCACGATTTCTTTGGACAGTGATTTGATAACCTGTATAAGAAGCTACAGGAGAGGAGGAACAGGCTATGTCCAGAGGAAGCAATGGGGCAGGTGGGTGTTATCTGTCCAAGAAATCGCGGGCGGTACATGGGGTACACGGAATGAGGCGTCAGGCGATTTGGAAAGAATGGGTTTCTTGTATCGGGGCCAGGTCGGGATGGATTCTCACGGCAGGCCTGATTCTGGTGGGCAGCAGTCCGCCCCTGCTGGGCTGCGATGACGGAATGGCTGTGCCGGATCCGGAGAACAACCCCGGTTTGGTGGCGGACTGCAAGGCCCTAATGGCAGCTCGTGACAAACTGGACGGTAATGATCGCCTGAACTGGGATGCCGATTTTGTTATCGAATCCTGGGATGGCATCACAGTTTCGGGATCGCCACCTCGTGTAACCGGATTGTCAATTTCACCTCTGCACATTTCAGGGGAGATCCCGCCAGAGCTGGGTCAACTATCCCACCTGACTGATTTATACCTGGCCGGCAGCCTTATTTCTCGACACTTTCTGACGGGAGAGATCCCTCCCGAGTTGGGACAACTTGCCCGTTTGAAGACTTTGTACCTCAACGACAATTTACTCACGGGACCGATTCCGCCTGAGTTGGGCCAACTGTCTCAGTTGATTGCCTTGAATCTCGGCAGCAACCAGCTCACAGGACCGATCCCTCCCGAGTTGGGCAATTTGTCCCGCTTGGAGGGACTCCATCTCTGGACGAACCAACTCTCGGGGGAAATCCCAAGGGAACTGGGGCAACTGGTCGAGCTGAGGGAGTTGACCCTCGGCGGCAACCACTTGACAGGAGTGATCCCCCTCGAGTTGGGACAACTGTCCCAGCTCGGGTGGTTGGACATCGGCTTCAACCAGTTGACGGGAGCAATTCCGCCCGAGATGGGCCAACTATCCCGTCTGGGACGGTTGTCTCTCCGCAACAACCAACTGACGGGAGTGATTCCGGTGGAATTGGGTCAGCTTCCCCTGCTGGGATGGTTTTACGTTTCTGACAATCAGCTAAGCGGGGAGATCCCAACGGAACTGGGTCAACTCCCTCGACTGCGGGAATTGGATCTCTCCAACAACCGGCTACGGGGGAATATACCGTTGACCTTGGGTCAGCTGACCAACCTGGAGAGGTTGTCCCTCGCCGGCAATCAGTTTACGGGCGAGATCCTGGCAGAACTGAGTCAACTGTCCCATCTGAAGGAATTGCGTCTTTCCAACAACCGGCTCCAGGGGAAAATACCGTCGTATCTAGGTCAGCTGACCAACCTGGAGGAGTTGTCGCTTGCCGGCAACCAGCTCGAGGGAAAGATACCCGTAGAACTAAGTCAACTGTCGGTGCTTGGCTTATTGGATCTCTCCAACAATCAACTGAGTGGCGAGATCCCGGCAGAGTTGAGTCAATTGACCCTCTTGCAGACTCTTCTCCTCTCCGGCAACCGGCTCACGGGAGGCATCCCAAAGGAACTCGGCAAGCTGCCCCAGTTGTGGGGTCTATACCTCGACAACAACCAGTTGGCCGGAATGATCCCGCCCGAGTTGGGCCAACTGTCCCTCGTGATACTGCACTTACAGCACAACAAACTGACAGGTTCGATCCCGGCAGAGCTGGGCCAACTGTCCAATCTAAGGGAGTTCAGCTTCCGGGGTAACCTGTTGACGGGCTCGGTCCCATCGGAGCTGGGCCATCTGCCCGATGTCTACGTGTTGAACCTGGCCGCGACTCGGACGGCTGCGGACCGGATCGAGGTCAGCTGGGACGATCCGGGGGACACCACCGTCAGTTACGAGTATCGACTTCTGGATACGACACGTACCTGGACGGAATGGTCGCTGATCGAACACCCGGAGACGACGCTGAGGAGGGGTGACGGACACGCGATAGAGTGGACGTTGGCAGTCCTGCCCACCAACGTAACCTATCGTGCAATTCAGATCAGGGTGAGCAACGCAAAGGGTTCCTATACGTCGAATGCCGGGGTGAGACACTTGGTAACTGTTGCATCCGGGGACGCTGATCCGACGGAGGGAAGCTTGTTCGTTCCCGTGCTGCTGACCTCGGCCGGGCGCAGCAACGCCTACTTCACCTCGGAGCTGACCCTGACCAACCGGGGGACCGAGGAGGCCACCCTCCACTACACCTACAGGGCCCATGCGGGGGGCGGAAGCGGAACGGCCACCGACAGGCTGGCTCCGGGGAGCCAGAGAATCCAGTCAGACGCCATCGGCTACCTCACCGGCCTGGGCATTCCCATTCCCGGCTCCGGAAACCGCATCGGGACCCTCAGAGTGGATGTGTCGGGGTCTTCCCGGGTGAGTCTGACCACGCGGACCACCTCCGGCGTGCCCGACGGACGCGCCGGCCTGGCTTATCCCGGCATTGCCGAAGATGAAGGCTTCCAGGAAGCGGTCTATCTGTGCGGGCTGCGCGAGAACACCCAGGACCGCTCCAACCTGGCTGTCCAGAACATGGGAGCCTCCGAAGACGGTCCCATTACCCTGAGAACCACCGTCTTTTCCGGAGAGGCGGACGACACCGTCCCCCGCGTCCTGGGGGACCTGGAACTGAAACCGGGAGAGTTCCACCAGTACAATCAAGTGCTGAAAGCGGTGGGCAGTCCGGCCCAGGGCTACGTGAAGGTGGAGAAGGTCGACGGAGATGCTCCCTTCTACGTCTACGGGGTCATCAACGACAACTTCAACTCCGACGGCTCCTTCGTCTTTCCCCTGACCGGGTCCTCCCTGGTGGGCAGGAGCGGACAGACCCTGCCGGTCATCATCGAGACAGGCTCCTTCCAGAGCGAGCTGACCCTGACCAACTTCTCGGCCTCGGAGAAAACCGTCGATTTCCGCTTTGTGGCCGATGCCGTCGACACGGGCGACGACACGGCCGCCTTCAGCCTGACGCTGAAGGCCGGGGAGCAGCGCGTGCTGCCCGATATCGTGGAGGAACTGCGCCGGCGGGAAGTGGCCGGGATCGGTCCGTCGGGCCGAGCCTTCGTCGGTGCCCTGTTCGCCACCCCGGCCCAGGGAGACATGAGCGGCATTGTGATCGGGGCTCGGACAGGAGCTCCGGACCAGAGAGGCGGCCAGTACAGCCTCTTCTACAACGGGGTGCCCTATGGTTCGGCTTCGGTCGAAAGCGCCTGGATCTTCGGGCTGCAGCAGAACGCGGAGAACCGCAGCAACCTGGCCCTGGTCAATACCGGCGAAATCGACGGCAGCTCCAGCACCTTTGAGATCACGATTTACGACGGCAGCGGGCGGTCTCAACCGAGAACCAGAAGTGTGACGCTCAGGCCCCGGCGATGGACTCAGGTAAATGGAATTCTGGGCAATATCCGTCAAGGATACGTCCAGGTAAGGAAAACCTCGGGCAACAATCCGTTTGTCACCTATGGCGTGATCAATGACGGCGGCAGGCCCGGGGAGCGCAGCGGGGACGGCGCTTTCCTGCTCAGCCAGAAATAGCTGTTCGCCCCGCGCAAAGGGATGTCCCTCGACCGGCAAGCCGGCTGTCTTCGGGTGCGGTTGCGACCAAGACCCTTTACGTTAACTCAACGGGAGCTGTTTCCGCTTGAGAGGGTCGCCACAGATTCCCGACAGGGCCGGATAACACCCGCCTCAGGGCAGGCAGAGGGGAAGCTGTGCCCGCGCTCTGCAAGAACCTGCGATCCAGCCTTCAGATCCGGGGATTTGCGTTCAATAAGGTCCTTGCTGGCAGGCAACTGCCAGCAGAACCCCGATTGAGCTACGCCATTGTCATGCTCGATTCCAAATTTTGCAAAAGGCTCAATCAACAATTCATTAAATGGTAGCATGCTGGGCTTGGGCCGCACCCGCGACCAATCGAAGGAGCATTGACTCATGGCTGAATTGGGCAGTTACCTGATCCTGTTCGCAGTCGGGTGCGTTGCCGGCACCCTGAACGTGGTGGCGGGAGGGGGATCCTTCCTCACGCTTCCGGTGCTGATCTTCCTGGGACTGCCGGCGACCGTGGCCAACGGGACCAATCGGGTGGCGGTCCTGACCCAGAACGTGGGTGCCGTTTGGAGCTTTCATCGTCATGGGGTCATGGACTGGCGGAGCCTGCTTTGGGCGGCTTTGCCGGCGGCGCTGGGAGCCGCCCTGGGCGCTTGGGTGGCGCTTCGGATCGGGGATGAGACCTTCAAGAATACTCTGGCCTTTCTGATGGTGGCGGTGACGCTCTGGACTCTGTGGGACCCTCTCAAGGGAAAGCTGGACTCGTCCACCGGCGGACGGTCCTGGTGGGTGATCGCCGGCGCCTTTTTCGTGGTTGGCTTCTACAGCGGATTCGTCCAGGCCGGGGTGGGGTTTCTCATCCTGGCGGCCACCACCGTGGCGGGACTGGACCTGGTCAAGGGGAACGCGGTGAAGGTACTGCTACTCCTCGCCACCATGGTCGTATCGCTGGGAATCTTCGCTGCCGGCGGGCGCGTCGACTGGACCCTGGGATTAATCCTGGGAGCCGGAAACCTGGCCGGAGGATTGCTGGGGGTCAGGCTCACCGTCCTCAAGGGACACGGGTGGATCAAGAAGGTAGTGACAGCCACCGTCGTCCTGTTTGCCCTGCGGCTGTGGTTCTTCGAGTAGCGAGTTGTCCGCCGGGCGCACACGGGACGCCGTGCGGAGTCGCAGCCAAGCCCTGTCGGAGGAAGCCTCCGTGGAAACTCCCCACATCGCTTCATTCCGCCGCAAAGTGACCCCAGGCAGAGTCCTTCTGGCGGTCATCCTTCTGTCATTGGCGGCGGTGGCGGTCCTGCTGATCCTCACCTACCTGAAGCTGACCGACTTGAGCCGGGAGGTGGCCGGGCTCAGGAGGGTGACCGGAACCGTGGCCGAAACCGCCGAGAGCGCCAGGCGCCAGGCCGGCCGGGCCGAGGAGAACGCCCTCAAGGCAGCCCTGGGGCGCGCCCGGGCCGAGGAAGAGGCCTCGGAGGCGCGGGCGGTAGCCGCCAAGTCGAAGACCGAAGCGAGGGAGGCCAGGCAGGAAGCCGAGCGGGCCAGACAGGAGGCCGCCCGCATCCGCAAGGAGCGCGACGACAAGCTGGATGCCATGCAGCAGGCGCTCAGCCAACTGGTGGAGACCCGGCGCACCGCTCTGGGCCTCATCATGAACCTGGACAGCCAAGCCATCCAGTTCGATTTCGACAAGGCCGACCTGAAGTCCCACAACAAGGAACTGCTGAGCAAGATCGCCGGAATACTGCTGACCTCTGAGGGACACCACATCTTTGTCTACGGCCACACCGACGACGTGGGCACCCAGGCCTACAACCAGGACCTCTCAGAGCGTCGGGCCCAGGCAGTGCGGGACTACCTGGTGGCCTCCTTCATCGATCCGGCCGTCATCACGGCCGAGGGCTTCGGCAAGTCCAACCCCCTGGTGGAGGGGACCTCGACGGAAGCTCGAACCCGGAACCGTCGGGTCGAGATCGCCATCGTGGATACCGTGCTGGACTACCAGCAAAGGACGCGCTAGCCGCCCACCTTGCCTTCGATCAGGGCAAAGACGGTCCGATTTCTCCAGTAGTTGTCGAAGTGAATCTCGCTGATGCGGCCGCCTCTCTGCCGCAGGTAATCGCCTCCGAACTCCCAGATGACAGGAAATTCGCGGTCACAGCCGTGAAAGCTGGGCGGCAGGCGGGAAACCAGCCTTCCGGAGACGTCCAGGGTCATCCTTTGCCGGGTGGCGCGGGAGAAGAGGAGCGGAATGGTGTAGACCTGGAACCCGCCGGGTTTCAACACCCGCCGGACCTCATCCAGGGCCCGGCCGTAGTCCGGCAGATGTTCCAGGGTTTCGGAGTGAACCGCCAGGTCGAACCGGTCTTCCTCGAAGGTCAACCGGCACATGTCCTCATTGGACCGGCCGTCGATTCGGGAACCCAGCGGTCTGTCGGGCCGATAGAGGGTCTCGGTGACGCTGCCGAGGCTCTGCAACGCCGCAGCCAGGGCGTTGGTCTGGTTCAGGTGCAGAATCCGCAGCTCCGGTCCGGCAGGACACCGTTTCCTGATGCTCCATAGCAGCATGCGGACCCGCTTGGACATGCCGCAATTGCCGCAGCGGTTTCCTTCCCGCTGGTCCAGCCATCGCCGTTCCCGGTCGGACAGCTCCCAGGCGTCGGCCAGGGGATCGTCGATCACCGCCTCCTGCCGGAAGTGACGGCAGCCGCAGTGAATGCATCCGCGGCGGTCGATCCGACAGTAACGGTAGGTCTTGCCCATACGGCGCCAGCCGCCCGGCGGGCAGGCGGGTTACGGATCAGCCAAGCCCCAATCCCATACGACGGGGCGGATCATCCGAGAGTGAAACAACGCATCTTCATGGCCTGTCGGGAACAAGGGCCCTGTTGCGCTAGACCGGTTTACTACTTATTGAACATGGATGCGCAGGATAGACAGGATAAACAGCATGAGACGTTGCGCCACAGGAAGCAGGTCCGCTCGATGATCGGGTGGGTGTTGGAAGTGATCCAAGAGCCTGGAAGCGGGTTTTGGGAATTCCGTGTTGGAACAGAGGCGATGGTTGAACTCATGACGGTGGAAACTCTCGCCCAATAATCCTGTGCATCCTGTGCATCCATGTCAATAAAGCAACTACCCATGCTTGACTTTGAGCCGGTTGCCCGCCACCCGGCACAAGGCGTTGTTTCAAATAATCATCATTCCGTCGGCTTGTGCTTCACTTGGGTTCACCGGCATTTGCTGCCGCCGCTCCGCGGCTCAATGGGTCGCCCGGGCGTTCGCCCGGGGATTATCAATTACTAAAAAGTCCGGCCCCTTCCCTGCCGGTCGGATCATCCGAGAGTGAAACAATCAGAAATCGGCCATCCCTTTGCGACCTTGGCATCCCGTCGCGGTTCACCTCAATGCCTTAGTGGCCCTTCGTGTGTCTTCGTGGATAACTCTTTTTTCGGTTGTTCCAGGCAAGCCGGGCCCCCGCCCTGGTGTGCGGATCATACATAGAGTGAAACAATCAGAAATCGATCAACCCTTCGCGAACTTGGTACCCCGTCGCGGCCAACCTCAGCGCCTTAGTGGCCCTTCGTGGTCCTTCGTGCCCCTTCGTGGAAATGTCTTTTTCTTTTGTCTTTTTAGGTTGTTTCAGACAAGCGGGAAAGGGCCAGTTGCTTCTCGAAAAGGGCGAGTGTGGCGGAATCGTAGAGGCAGAAGACGACCTGCAGGAGCCGACTCTCTCCTGAAAGGTAGTTGCAGGTCACCTCCAGCATGATTCGGGCGCATCTCTCGGCGGGAAAGCCGAAAATCCCGGTGCTGATGGCCGGGAAGGCGATGTTCTTCATGCCTTTCGAGTCTGCCAGGACCAGGCTGTTCAGGGTCGCCCGGCCGAGCTTTTCGTCCTCGTCCCCTTCGCCCATGCGCGGCCACCGCGTGGATGACGTGGCGGGCCTTGAGATTGCCGCCGCCGGTGATGACGGCCCCGCCAACTTGGGTGCCGCCGATTCGGTAGAGGCAGAAGACGACCCACCGCGTGGATGACGTGGCGGGCCTTGAGATTGCCGCCGCCGGTGATGACGGCCCCGCCAACTTGGGTGCCGCCGATTCGGTCGCACTCTTGTTGGATGGAGTCCCCTCCTTTGCGGCGGATGGCCCCGGCGACACCTCCTCCCAGGATCAGTTCCCGGTTGGCGGCATTGACGACGGCATCGGTATCCTGCTCGGTGATGTCCCCCTGAATCAACAGAATCTCGGTGTCCTTGATTTTCACGCGCTTTCAGTTACTTCTTTTGCTCTGCCAATTCGCCCCGGGTGAATCCTTCAAACAGCCCTTCCAGCCGGGCCATGCGTTCTCGGAGATCGGCTACGTCACCACGGACATCGGCCACATCCCCTCGGACATTGCCGACGTCGTCTCGGACATGTTGAATTTCCAGCTTGAACTCCTGTCGGATATCGGATGAGACCTTCCATCCGAGGCTGACCAATGCCACGCCAAGAATGCCGATGGCAATCAACTCCGCGCTGATAATCATTGCTGATGCTCCTTTCACTCTGACGAACCTGCCGAGAGGGAGATCAGACAAGGCAAGGGGTTCATGTGCTGACGGATCACTTCGTTAGTGTACCACGCCGGCCGGGCTTGAAATGGGTGGATTCCTTTTCCCCCTGCCCGACTATTGGCGGATCCCACCTGTGCCTTCTCCAACCCCTTGGTGGCCCTTCGTCGTCCTTGGTGGCCCTTCGTGAATACCTCTTTTCTCTTGGTGGATTTCTTTTTGGAAGACGCAGCCGTCGCACACCCCGCGGCTGCTTCCGATCCCGGCGGGAACGTGTCACAATGGCGCCTCGAACCGGGTTCGGTTCGGACCTCCGACCGAATTTGCCCTCGAACCATGAAACTCCCATCCCCGACGATGTCCCGGAGAAGTTTTCTGGGCCGCGTGGCTCCTGTTGCCGCCGCGCCCCTGCTGCCGGCCGGGTGCGGCGCCGGACGGACCGTGGTTCCGGGAATCGAAGTGCTGCTGAACCGGGAAACGACCCTGATCCGTGACCGCAGAGTCGGACTGATCACCAATCACACCGGGGTAGACCGGCGGCTGCGCCACGATATCGATCTGCTGCAGGCCCAGCCGCAGGTGGAGCTGGTGGCCCTCTTCTCTCCCGAGCACGGCATCGCGGGAATGGCCGCGGCGGGGGCCAGAATCGAAAGCCGTCCGGACAGCCGTTGGGGCATCCCCGTGCACAGCCTCTACGGCGCAAATACACAACCGACCGAGGAGATGGTCCGCGGCCTGGACCTGCTGATTTACGATATTCAGGACGTGGGGTCACGCTACTACACCTACCTGGCCACTCTCAGGAACTGCTTGCAGGCCGCCGACCGCTTTCAGATTCCGCTGATGGTGCTGGACCGCCCCAACCCGCTCGGCGGCTTGAGGATCGAGGGAAGGGTGTTGGACCCTCGCCTGCAATCTCTGGTGGGGCCGGCGGCCTTACCGGCTCGATACGGTCTGACCCCGGGAGAGCTGGCCGGTTGGATGAAGTCCCGGCTGCATCTGGAATGCTCCCTGACCGTGGTCAGAATGGACCACTGGGAGCGCCGGCACTGGTTCGCAGACACCGGAATGGTCTGGATTCCCCCGTCGCCCAATGTTCCCAGCCCCATGACGACCCTGGTCTACGCCGGCATGTGCCTTGTGGAGGGGACCAACCTGTCGGAGGGGCGCGGCACCACCACACCCTTCGAAATCGCCGGGGCTCCCTGGGTGGACGGTCCGCGGGCGGTGGAGGCCATGGACCGGCTCAAGCTGCCCGGGGTCGCCTTCAGGCACACCCGGTTCCGGCCCAGCGCGTCCAAATTCTCCGGGCAGGTCTGCGAGGGCGTCCAACTGCACGTCCTCCACCCCGGACGATTCCAGCCACTGCGAACGGCCCTCTCTCTCATTGCTCACTTTCGCAAGACCCATTCCGGACACTTCCATTGGGCGGAGCGCCATTTCGATCGCCTGGCGGGATCGGAGGAGGTCCGCCACGGCATCGATCGGGACCGGCCGGTGGGAGAAATGGTGGAAGGCTGGCAGGCTGAGCTGGACGCCTTCGAGAAGGAGAGACGGGATTTCTTTCTTTATTGACGGAGGGCGCAGAGTTGACCGGCAGCAAACAGCGGGACAGGCAAGGAGAACAAATGAAACCAGCAACGGCTGCATCGGCACCCCGGTCTCCCGGAGCGCCATCGGGCCTGACGCCCCTGATTGCCGAAAGGACCATTCAGGAGAAGGTGGCGGAACTGGGTCGCCGGATCTCGGAGGACTACCGGGGCATGCACCTCCACCTGGTGAGCCTCCTGAGGGGAGCCTGGGTATTTACGGCCGACCTGGCCAGACAGCTTCAATTGGAGACCTCGGTCGATTTCATGGCGGTTGTCAGCTACGCCGAGTCCACCCGGTCGAGCGGCAGCATCGAGATCGTCCAGGACCTCCAGGACAACATTCGCGGACTGCACGTCCTGGTGGTGGAAGACATCTGCGACAGCGGCTTGACGCTGAACCGCGTCTGCCGTGAGCTTCGGAGCCGTGGGCCCGAATCGCTCAAAGCGGTTTCCCTGCTCGACAAGCCCGGCCGGCGGGTGGAATCGGTCGGCCTGGACTACGTCGGTTTCGAGATTCCCGACAAGTTTGTGGTGGGTTATGGTTTAGACTATCGGCAGAAATTCCGGAACCTCCCCTGGATATCGGCGATCACGCTCCATGAAGCAGACCTTTCTGACCGAAAAGGATCTTAAGTATACTCCCCCGGGATCTCCCTGTTACGTGGTCAAGGGAACCCGCCTCACGCCGCTCGCCCTGGAGATTGCCGCTCAGCGCGGCAATGCCATCGTCGAGTGCGACACTTCCGAAGAAATCCAGCGCCTCAAGGCTTTCGACAAGCGGCTGGCGCTAGGGGCCGCACCATCTCAGCGGGAACTGGCCCGGAAGATCCGGAGCCTGCTCCAGGATAACGGATACCTGGTCTGCGAATGCGGAGCGGAAAATTCTCCGGACGATCCCGGCAGCGTCCTGGGGGTGGCCCAACTGGTTCAGAGCGGCCAGGTCTGCAGCGGCATCTGGCTGGATGGGGATGGAATCGGCTCCACTATCCTGGCCAACAAGTGCCCCGGCATTCGGGCTGTCCACTGCTGCGATCGCCAGACCGCCAGGATCAGCCGGGAACGGCATGGCGCCAACCTGCTGGTGCTGGCCGATCCGGGTCTGGACGTCGACCTGGCCGCAGGGGTGGTGACCACCTGGCTGGGCGCCGCCTTTGTCAGGACCCGGCACAGCCGGGAGATGGCTCTGCTGGAAGAAGTGGAAAAGAAGTATCTCCGGGAGACGATCATGGCCGTTCCCGGCGACTGCAGTTGCGCCCTGTGAGGGCAGCCTATAGTCGGGGGGGCAACACTATAAAAAAACCCCGGGCGCCAGCCCGGGATTCAATCAAGCCGCCAAGGCGGCGTCAGCAGGTAGCCGTGGGCGTAAGCCCATGGGGGTGGGCGTAAGCCCATGGGGGTGGGCGTAGCCCATGGGGGTGAGCGTAGCCCATGGGGGGAAGACGCCGTCAGGAGGCTTCTTTCTCGGTAGGCTTCTGCAGGTCTTTGTCTTCGTCCTTCTTCATGGCGCCGCGGAAGTTCTTGATCCCCTCGCCGATTCCTTTTCCGATCTCGGGAAGGCGCTTGGCGCCAAAGAGGAGGAAGACGATCACCAGAATGATGGCCCACTCCGCAAGACCCATGGTAGGAATGCCAATTCCCAACGCCATAATGACCTCCCCATCTTTTCAGAACCGGCCCGGCCGGCGCCGTCCCGGCACCTTCATTGAAGGATCTTAGTGGATTTGCGGACGGATGGCAAACGGATAGTCGGCCCGGGACAGGACCGGTTGGACTCCGCCCTTCCCGATCGTCCCGGCCAATGACCTAGTCGGAAGGATCCTGACAATAGCGATCGAAGGCCGCCGTCAGGGTATCGGCGATCTCGGAGGCGTCGCGGTATTCAATCTGATGGCGGTGCATCATGAATACCGGCCGGCCCTCCCGAAACAGGGCAACCGAGGGAGAGGAGGGCGGATACTCCTGCAGGTATTCCCTCACACGCGCCGTCGCTTCCAGATCGCCTCCCGCAAATACGGTGGCCACCTTGGCCGGCACCACCGCATGCTTCAGCGCCAAGGCGATTCCGGGACGCGCCCGGCCGGCGGCGCAGCCGCACATCGAGTTGATCACCATCATGACCGTACCATCTTCTTTTCGGAGGAGCTCGTCCACCTCTTCGCAAGACCGAGTCTCCCGTACCCCCAACCGGGTAAGTTCTTCCCGCATGGGTCCGATGAATTCTTCCGGATATCTCACTTTCCTGATCTCCCTTCGAGTTGACTTCCAGCCCGCTCTGCAAATCCTTGGAGGCTGAGGCAATAAAACCACACAAGCGCCGGGATTTTAGCAAGCCCGGCATGGAAAGTAAAACGAACAGGACCCGGGAAAGGATCCACTGTGTTTTCAAAACAGTTATCCACGAAGTTACACGAAGAACCACGAACCCGGATTTCTCACCAAACCGATGCGGTGGGGGGACCCCCAAGCTGGCGCCCGGGGATCGACAATTTTTCCAAATTAACATGGATGCACAGGATAACCAGGACGGGACGCTGCTGTACGAGACGCTGACTCGGCCGATGTTCCGGCGCAGGCTCTGTTCTTGCAAGCCTGTCTTGCGTGCTACACTAACTGAGTGATCCGTCACCAAATGAACCCCTCGCCTGGTCTGATCTCCCTCTCGGCAGGCTCGTCAAAGTGGAAGGAGCGTCAGCAATGAAAATAAGCGCGGAGTTGATTGCCATCGGCATTCTTGGCGTAGCATTGGTCAGCCTCGGATGGAAGGCCTCATTCGATATTCGACAGGAGTTCAAACTGGAAATTCAGCATGTCCGAGAGGACGTGGCCAATGTCCGAGGGGACGTCGCCGACCTCCGAGAACGCATGGCCCGGCTGGAAGGACTGTTTGAAGGATTCACCAGGGGCGAATTGGCAGAGCAAAAAAAGTAATGGCCTGCCTTGAACGCACACTGTCCCGGCCGGTTCGCCTCTTCGATCACGCCCTGGCTGATAGACCGGACAAGAATCCCGCCGCCTCATGAAACCCAACCCCTTGCCCGCGGTGATCGCCGAACCGGAAACCGATCAGAGGGCCGACTCGGAGAGGGCCGGGCTCTACCGTGTGATTCTTCTGGACGACAACGATCACAGCTACAACTACGTCATCGAAATGCTGCAGAGGATCTTCTATTTCTCGGTGCGGCAAGCCCTACAGCACGCACGGGAAGTGGACCTGACCGGTCGAACCGTGTTGATCACCTGCGGGCGCCGGGAGGCGGAGTTCTCCCGGGACCAGATTCAGGCCTATGGCCCCGACCCGCGCATTCCGCGCTGCCGCGGGTCCATGTCGGCCCTGATTGAACCCGCAGCGGGACCGGCGCTCTGAAAAACAAAAGGCCAGCGGACTTGAGGCCCGCCGGCCTTTACGGAACAGCTTCGAATTTTAGCGGTTTGAGGGTTGCGCCTCCGGGATGGGTGGGGATTGGGGCCGCGCCGGACCGGCCTATTCCTCCGAGACGATGCCGATGGCCGCGGCTGCCGATTCCTCCTCGACCTTGCGCTTGATCTCCATTGCCAGGTCGTAATGCTGGTCGGCCATCTTGTGATAGGACATGTACTCCTCGTAGCGGTCGGGCCCGTGCCTCTTCACCAGGGGATCCAAGGCGGCGACGTCTTGCCCGGCCAGGATGAAAGCGTTCTCCGAGGAAGGTTTCTGCTCGATGATCTCGTCAATGACGACCCTGGCCTTTTCCCGATTGAGCAAGTTGATGTAGAAGTGGGCGTTAAAGTAGTCGGGATCGTTGACCAGGCACTTTTCCAAATATTCCAGGCCCTCTTCCGACAGTTCCCACCGCTCCTGAGCAGGGCGCGGATTCAATTTGTCGTAGGCCATGGTCCAATTGACGTTCCCCACGCTGTAAAAGGGGTCGCCCTGGTCCGGCTCCAGGTCGCAGTTTTTCAGGTAGTACTCCTTGGCCTTATCGAACTCACCCATGTTGAAGTAAATGCCGGCAATTCCCTTGACTGAGTTGAGATTCTCCGGGTCCTGCTCCAGCACGCGCTCATAGGCGCTGATCGCTTCTTCTCCGACCTTGATGTTCTG
Source organism: Candidatus Versatilivorator sp. (assembly GCA_965207735.1). GTDB lineage: Bacteria > Acidobacteriota > Terriglobia > Versatilivoradales > Versatilivoraceae > Versatilivorator. The sequence continues at coordinate 2,340,897 of OZ242296.1, forward strand.
CTCCGACTGGCCGTTGGGGATGTAAAGCGAGGCGTAGGAGGTGGCCAGGTAGATCTGAGCGTTCAGGAACTCCGGATCCAGCTCGATCGCCTGCTTGAAGCGCTCCACCGCCCTTTCGTACTCGCCTTCCCGGAAAGCCCGGACCCCCTTGTTGAGGCGGTCCCGGGCCTTCAGCTTGTCTATGACGCCGCACCCAATCATCCCAAAGGCCAAGGGCAGGAAAACAAGCCCGGCCATCGCTCTGCTTCGACACTTCATCGGCTTCCTCCACAGACGAGAAAATTCCTGTTTTTCGGTTTAGGGAATGACAGCCGGGGCCATTACTGACCGGACTGGATCTTCGCGGTCATCAATCCGATCTTGTCCACTCCCGCATTGTGGGCGATGTCGATGACTTCAACCACCGAGTTGAAGAACAGCGACTGGTGGCCCTGGACGAACATCGTCCTCTGATTTCGGGTCTTGAAGATATCGGTGAGCCGCTCTTCCAGATTCCGAAGATCTACATCCTCCTGGTTGATCTTCAAACGCCGCTGGTCGTCAATGGACACCACGATGGTCCGGTTGGACGTATCCTGGGGAGGAGGGTCTCCCGGAGGAGGCGGTTGGGGGATCTGAGCATCCAGCCCCCTGGGAATCAAGGGCGTGATCACCATAAAGATAATCAGCAGCACCAACAACACGTCGATCAGAGGCGTCACGTTGATGTCGGCCTTGGGGCCCGCATCGGCCCCAACTGACATTGACATTTTCAATCCTCCCTTAGATACCAGGTGCGTTCTTCTTGTCGACCTTGTCCGTCAGCAATCCGAGGGTATCGACTCCGGCGGACCGGACGGTATCCACCACGTCGACCACCCCTCCATACTTGGCCCGCCGGTCGCTCTTCACGTAGACGGTCTTGTCCACCTTGGCAGCCAGCAGATCCTGAATGCGTTCGGACAACTGCTGCACGACCAACTGGTCCGACCCCAGGTAAATCTTACCGTCGCGGGTCACCGCCACCACCACGGCGTCGTCCTGGTCGGCTTCCCGCATCTCCCGGGGATTGGTGGCCTTGGCCATGTCCACGCTCACTCCCTTCTGCAGCATGGGGGTGATCACCATGAAAATGATGAGCAGGACCAGCATGATGTCCACCATGGGCGTGACATTGATGTCCGCCACCACGGCGTTTTTATCCTGAGAGCCACTGTCGACTGACATTGCCATTAGGAACCTCCCCGCTTCAGAAAGTAGTCAATCAGCTCTGATGAGGAATTGTCCATCTCGACGCCAAAGGCTTCCATCTTGCCATTGAAGTAGTTGAACATCCAAATGGCGGGAATCGCCACGAAGAGACCCAGCGCGGTGGCGATGAGCGCTTCGGAAATGCCGCCGGCCACGGCGGAAAGACCCGTGGTCTTGGCCGTGGACATCCCCTGGAAGGCGTTGATAATGCCCACCACCGTCCCGAACAACCCCACGAAGGGAGCCGTGCTTCCGATGGTGGCCAGCCCGGGGACACCCCGCTTCAACTCAGCGTTGGTGATGGCGGTGGATCGATCCAGGGCGCGCTTGGAAGCTTCAACAGTCGCTGCCGACGTTGTGCTCCCCGACGACTGATACTCCTGCAGTCCGGCGATCACCACTTTTGCCAGATGGCTCTTCTGGTTCTGCTCGGCCACGTCGATGGCTTCGCCGATCTTGCCTTCCTGCAGGCAGCCGGCGACCAGCGGGGCAAACTCGCGGGACTGTTTGCGGGCCGCGTTGAAGGCCAAGTACCGGTCGATCATGACCCCGATCGACCAGGCCGACATGATGGCCAGAACGATCAGGGTCGCCTTGGCCGTCGGCCCGGAAGCATTCCACATATCCATGAAGGAAAAGCCCACTTCGCCTTGAAGCAGGGATACCGCCAACAAGTTCAAAGGAACGGACATCATGGGATTACTACCTCCTCGGTTCTCTCACAATTTGGATCTTGCCGATAGGCAAACGTCACCCTCTCAAGTTGAAGTTCACCGTAATGCGGGTGATGACTTCAACCGGCACTCCATTCAACACGGTCGGCTTGTAGCGCCACTGCTTGACGGCCTCCAGCGCCGACTGAATCAACAGTGGGTGTCCCTTGACCACCCGCAGATTTTCCACGGAACCCCGCTTGCTGATGACCGCCTCCAGAACGACCGTGCCCTGGATGCGAGCCTGCTTGGCCAGCGCCGGGTAGCGCGGGCGCACCTGGCGGATCAGGTTGGCGCGTTGCACGTTGCCGCCCACCCGTATGCGTTGGGGAGGCTTGGGCGGAGGCGGTGGGGGGGGCGGGGGCGGGGGCGCCAGAGAGGTCGGAGCGCCGCCGATCACACCGCCGACCACGCCTCCAAGGACACCGCCCGGGACTCCTCCCGGAACTCCGCCGACCACGCCGGCGACCATGGCTTCGGGAGCAGGGCCCTCATCCACCACCATGAGGATGTCCTGAGGTATTTCCACCGGGGCCGTGAAATCGGTGACCGGAGTGGTTCTGACTCGCTTGACCACTTCCGTCGCCGCCGGGGGCGGCGGGGGGGGCGGGGGGGGCGGCGGGGGCGCCACCAGCATAGTGAGCTGTGAACCGACTCCCCCCAGGGTTTCCGGAAAAAGCATCGGCAGGATGATCGCGAACACGATCAGCACCACGTGAAAAACCACCGAAACGGTGAGGACAACAGACTTTTTCTTGGTCGTGCCGGATTCCTGCGCATCGGCCAACTGGTCAAACATGGTTAAACCTCCCTTCCCAAGCCGAACCGGCTGAGCCGGAAAACCTTCTCCGACTTGAGATTGGCTTCAAACGACGAAGAAAGAGGACGATACCTCCGTGCAACGATACCGCAGTTGGGTGGAGTGAAGTCAAGACTCTAACACAAAAAAAAAGACCGGTCCATTGTGCAACGGCGGTCACGCCCTGGCAGCCCGCGCCACCCTTCTTCTCCGCGCCTGAAAATCATACCAGATGACCAGCAGCTGACTGGCCACTCCGATGGAGGAATAGGTCCCCACGGCCACCCCGATCACCAGGCAGAAGGCGAAGCCGTTGATCACCTGGCCCCCGAAATAATAGAGCGAGAGCGCCGTGAGAAAGGTGGAGCCCGAAGTCAGCAGCGTACGACTCAACGTCTGATTGATGCTCCGATTGATGATCGAGGAAATCGATTCTCGACGGCGAAGCCTCAAATTCTCCCTGATTCTATCAAAGACCACAATGGTATCGTTCATGGAATATCCAACCAGGGTCAACAGGGCTGCGACCACCGGTATGGAAAGCTCGCGGTCGGCAAGGGAAAAGAACCCCAGGGTAATGATCACGTCGTGGAAGACCGCCACCACGGCCGCGGCCCCGTAGGCGGTGCCCTTGAACCTGAAAGCGATATAGACCAGCATCCCCAGCAACGCATAGAGGGTGGCGTTGATCGCCTGGCGCTGGAGGTTGCGCCCCACCTTGGGCCCGACGAACTCCGTCTGGAACACCGCGATATCGCCCAGAAAGGCCTGCTCCTTAACGCTGGCCAGCAGGCGCGGGCTCATCCCTTCCACCGATTCCAGCTCCTGAAAGGAACCGATGATGCCCCCGTTGCGGTCCCGGTAGTCGGTCACCGCTCGCGCCAGTTCCCCGGGCGTCTTGAATGCCGGGCTCTCATCGGACTCCAGCAGGGAGGTGAGCCCGGCAACGCCGCTCAGGCGGTCTTCTATCTCATCGGGGGCCGCATTGTTGAGGTCGATCTTGCCCTCGCTCCCGGGAGACGATCCAAAGGCGCTTTGCAGCCCCTCCAGAATGCGTACCCGCCCGGCATCGGTGTCGGGGCCGACCTCGCCCTCCCGCTGGCCCAGGCCGATGATGACTTCATTCCTTTCCGGGACGTCATAGCGCTGTATGGTGCTGCCGCTCAATCCCTGCTCGGAGAGAGCCGTCCGAATTCTGCCCAGGTCGGGGGATTCCTTGAACTTGACATAGACCAGGGTGCCGCCGCGAAAATCGATTCCGTAGCGGGGGCCGCCCTTCAAGTAAAGGGTTGCCAGGCTGGCGGCGATCAGCAGCACGGAGAGGATCAACCACTGCCGTTTCCGGCCGATCCAGTCGATGTTGACGTCTTTCAGCAACTGCATGAGTTACGTTTTCTCCCGGAGTCCGGGGGCTCGAATATCGTTGCCGTCTCCCCCTTGGACACCGTCCCTCCCCTGAATGTTCCCAAAAGATGGGACCGGGTCCGAAGCCCGGCCCGGAGCCGCCCGCCGGAATTTCCGGCCTAGATGCTCAGGCTTTCCCTGCGCCGGCGGCTCAAGATGAACTCGAAGATAAATCGAGAGACGAAGATCGCGGTAAACAGATTGGCCAGCAGCCCCCAGAAGAGGACCACCGCGAAGCCTTTGACCGGCCCGGTTCCGAACAGAAACAGGAACAGGACTGCGACCACCGTGGTCACGTTGGCGTCCACGATGGTGAGGATGGCTTTGCTGAATCCGGTGCCGACCGATGAGACCACGGTCTTCCCCGCCCACATTTCTTCCTTGATGCGCTCGAAGATCAGCACATTGGAATCCACGGCCATGCCGATCAACAGCACCACCCCCGCGATTCCGGGCAGCGTCAGGGTGGCTGAGATATAGACCATGGCCGCCAGCAGAATCACCAGGTTCAGGAGAAGCGCGTTGATGGCGATAAATCCCGAGAGGCGGTAGTAGGTCACCATGAACAGGGCCACTCCGACCAATCCGATCAGGGAGGCCATGATTCCCTGCCGAATGGAGTCGACCCCCAGGGAAGCTCCCACGGTGCGCTCCTCCATGTAGTCCATGGAGGCCGGCAGGGCGCCCGACCGCAGCACCAAAGCCAGGTCGTTGGCCTCCTGGCTGGTAAAACTCCCTGTGATTTCGCCCGAATCGGTGATTCTGCCCTGGATGGTGGGAGCCGATTGCACCCGGCCGTCGAGCACGATCGCCAACCGCTTCTGGATGTTCTCGGAAGTGACTCTCCCGAAACGCGTGGCGCCGTCGTTGGTCAGACTGAAGCCCACCGCGGGCCGGCCGAACTGGTCGTTCTGGGGGCGGGCCATGCGCAGGTCCCGTCCGGTGATGGCCGCCGATCGGTTGGCGACGTACCAGGCCTGGGTGGGCTCGGAGGCGTCCCGGAACTGAGGAACCCCCTGCAGCAACTCCTTGCCATCGGGGATGACGCCGTTGTACTGCTCCAGGGCCGCGGCCCGCGAGGGATAGACATCCTGCGGCTCCACGATCTTCAGCTCGAGCAGGGCGGTGGACTTGATGATTTCGCGCACCCGAACCGAGTCGTCCACCCCGGGAAGCTGGACCAGGATCTGGTACTCGGTAGCGGGACCGTGGTTCTGGATGACCGGCTCGGTGACCCCCAGCTCGTCCACGCGGTTGCGAATCCTCTGAATCGCTTCCTGCACGGCGCTTTGCCGGATCTGTCCCTCCACCTCCGGCCTCAGGCTCAGCAGGAAGGAATCGGAGGAGCCGGATCGATTGCTGCGTTGCCAGGCCGGATAGCCCTCGTCGATCACTACCCGCACGTCGACCAGGCGGTCCGGGTCCACCTCCAGAACTTCGATATGGGTGGAGTCCCTGCGGCGGATTTCGCCAAAGGAGATCTCCTGATCGCGAAAACTCCGCTTGATCCGCTCCACCAACTGGTCGGTCTCGATAGTGAGCGCGTCCCCCGTGTTGACCTGCAGAATCAGGTGCATCCCGCCCCGGAGATCGAGACCCAGTCGGATGCGGTCGCGCAGATTCTGCAGCAGGGCATCCCCGCTGGTGGGCAACCCGATGATGCCCACTACGCACGCCAGGAGCACGGCCAATATGGTGAAGAACCTCCACCGAAGCTTCCTGGGCATGATTCCCTGACCCCCGGAAGATTACCGATTGAGCGACGGACGCTCACTCGTCTTCCGACTGTTTGGAGACTATAGCGTTTCTGGAGATTTCAATCTTGACCTGATCGGCGACGCGGAGGTGGACCCGATCTTCCTTCATGCCGGCGACAATACCATAGATCCCACCTGAAGTGACGACCTTGTCGCCGTTACGCAGGTCCTTGAGCATTTCCTGCAGAGCCTTCTGCCGCTTCCGCTGGGGGCGAAAGACGATGAAATAGAAGATGAGGAAAATGGCGGCGATGGGCAACAGGGCCCCAATAGTGCTCCCTTGCCCATTGGCGGCCAGAAGAGCCAAAGTTGACATGGATGCGACTCCAAAGGTTTCAGGGGAATTGCCGACTCGAGAAGGGTGAGGTCAGTAGTGAATCCCGCCGGGCAGCCCGCGGTCGCAGGATCCCCGAACGGCTCCGTTCAGAGGCGTTCTCCAGAGGGCGCCGACCAGCTTGGAAGCACCGGGTTCATTCCTGGAACCGGCCCGTCAACCGGCATCTCCCCGATCGGCACGTTCCAGCAGGTACTCCCGCAGTCTGAAGGACGCGATAGCATCCCTGATCTCCCTCATGGTGTCAAGATAAAAGTAGAGGTTGTGATGGGTGTTGAGCACGGCCGAGAGCACTTCGTTGGACTGGTACAGGTGCCTGAGATAGGCTCGACTGTAGCGCCTGCACACCATGCATCCACACCCCTCGTCGATGGGCCTTTCGTCGTCCGCGTAGCGGGCGTGCTTGATCACCAGGTGGCCGCCCCGGGTGAACAGCCAGCCGTTGCGGCCGTTGCGGGTGGGCAGCACGCAGTCGAACATGTCCACCCCCAGTGCCACGCACTCCACCAGATCCCGCGGAGTGCCCACTCCCATGAGATAACGCGGCCTGGCCTCGGGCAAGTCTTCCGTGCATTGCTCCACCATTTCCAGCATGGCGCCGCGGGGCTCTCCCACCGACAGACCGCCCAGGGCGAACCCGGGAAAGTCCATCTCGACCAGCCTCCGGTTGCACTCTCGGCGCAACTCCAGGTGAGTTCCTCCCTGGCCGATCCCGAACAACCACTGGCCGTGGGGAAGAGAGTCCTGCCGGGGGCGGTCCGCCGCCGCCCTGGACCGCAGCGCCCAGCGCAGGGTGCGCTCCATCGATTCCCGGGCCGCTTTCGCCTCCAGCGGATAGGAGGGGCATTCGTCAAAAGCCATCATGATGTCGGCTCCCAGAACCCTCTGGATCTCGACCGACTTCTCGGGGGAGAGGAAATGAGCCGAGCCGTCCAGATGGGAGCGAAAGGAAACCCCCTCTTCCTCGATAGTGCGCAGGCGGCTCTGGCTGAAGACCTGGAACCCGCCGCTGTCGGTCAACAGCGGCCGGTTCCAGGACATGAAGCGGTGAAGGCCCCCCAGGCGTCCGATCAGCTCGTGGCCGGGCCGCAGGTAGAGATGATAGGTGTTCCCCAGAATCACCTCGGCGCCCAGCTCTTCCAACTGGTCCTGAGTGATGGCCTTGACGGTGCCGGCGGTGCCCACCGGCATGAAGACCGGCGTGAGGATCTCACCGTGGTCGGTAACGATCTTGCCCAGTCGCGCCCGAGTGGTCGAGTCCCGGGCAAGCAGCTTGAATTCCATGGCCTGACTAGATCTGCGGGTTCTCCTGGTGTTCTCCGAAGATGGCTCTCAATCGGTCGGAAATCTCCCCCAGGGTGACCTGGCGCTCCACTGCCCGGATCATGACCGGGAGGAGGTTCTCCCCGCTTGCGGCCGCTGCGGCGATGGAGTCCAGGGCACGGTCGGCAGCCTTGGAATCCCGCGAATCCCGCACCCTCGCCAGCCGCTCCTTTTGTTCCCTTTCTATGCCGGGGTCGATGCGATGGATCTCGATCCCGGGGCGGTCTTCCGAAACGAAGCGGTTGACCCCCACGATGGTGTGTTCACCGGTTTCCACCGAACGCTGGTAGCGGTAGGAAGACTCCTGAATCTCGCGCTGGACGAATCCCTGGGAGATAGCCTCCAGCATGCCGCCCATGGCCTCGATCCGAGCCAGGTACTCCCGGGCCCCTTTCTCCAGGGCGGTAGTGAGAGCCTCCACCGCAAAGGAACCCGCCAGCGGATCGGCCACCTCGGCCACTCCGCTCTCGTAGGCAATCACCTGCTGGGTCTGCAGCGCCAGCCCCGCGGCCTCCTCGGTGGGCAGCGACAGGGCTTCGTCCCGAGAGTTGGTGTGGAGCGACTGGGTCCCTCCCAACACGGCGGCCAGAGCCTGCAGGGAAACCCGGACCGTGTTCACCTCCGGCTGTTGAGCCGTCAGAGTACTTCCCGCCGTCTGTGCATGGAAGCGCAGCATCCAGGACCTGGGATTACGGGCTCCGAAACGCTCCTTCATGATTTTGGACCACAAGCGCCGGGCCGCCCGGAACTTGGCCACTTCCTCCAGGAAGTGGTTGTGGACGTTGAAGAAAAAGGAAATCCTGGGGGCGAAGGCATCGATGGCCAGACCCGACTCGAGACAGGCCTCCACGTAGGCGATGGCGTTGCCCAGAGTGAATGCCAGCTCCTGGACGGCCGAAGACCCGGCCTCGCGGATGTGGTAGCCACTCACCGAGATCGGATTCCATTGCGGAAGGTTCCGGCTGCAGTAGCCGATGAGGTCGGTAACCAGTCGCATGGAAGCCGCGGGAGGATAGATGTAGGTTCCCCGAGCGATGTACTCCTTCAGAATGTCGTTTTGAATCGTCCCCGAGAGCCGCTCCGGCGGGACCTGGCGGCTTCGCGCCAGGGCGACCAGCAGGGCCAGCAGCACGGCGGCGGTGGCATTGATGGTCATCGAGACCGAGACCCGGTCGAGCGGAATCCCCTGGAAAAGCTCCTCCATGTCGCGCAGACTGTCGATGGCCACGCCCGTGCGCCCGACCTCGCCGGCCGCCATGGCGGCATCGGAGTCCATACCCATCTGGGTGGGCAGATCGAAAGCCACCGAGAGTCCGGTCTGGCCCAGCCCCAAAAGGTACTTGTAACGGGCGTTGGACTCCCGGGCCGACCCGAAGCCGGCGTACTGCCTCATGGTCCAAAGGCGGTCCCGGTACATGCCGGGCCTGACCCCTCGGGTGAAGGGGTAGCTTCCCGGATCCCCCAGGTCCCGCCGGTAGTCGAAATCTGCGACGTGCCGGGGACCGAAGACGGAATCGAGCGGGATTCCGGAGGTCGTCTCGAATTTGCGGTTGGCTGACATCAGGCTGACTGACCCGGCCTGGAAGGGAGTCGGCCGGCAAGAGCCGGGGAGAGGAGAGCCGGACCGGGCCTCACTTCATCGACCGGACCCGAATAAAGGAATGCACGGCAAAACCCAGCATAAGCAGGCCGAACAGGGCGAAGGAGCCCATCATGAAGTAGTCCTTGAACTCGAATACCTCTCTCTCCGAGATAAACTGGTATCCCCTCAGCAGCAGGAATCCTCCGAAAACGGCGAACAGAAATCCGGTCACCTCCAGGAAGAGCTTGTGAACGCTCCTGCCGACCTCCCCAAAGGACGATTTCACCCGTTCCAGCCAACTCCCGGCCATGCCGTTTTCTCCAGTTCAAACCGGGGTTCATCATAGCACAGGGCAGGAGAGGGGATTTGGGCGGCTCAGGGACGGCCGGGGTTGAATTTTGGATTGCAGATTTTGGATTTTGGATTTGAGGCAACATCGGTCGTCGATCCTCTCAAATCCGCAATCAACAATCAGCAATCAACAATTCCTTCCTGGTTGATCTTCCTGTCCGAGGGTCGCCCAAACCACCACCCCAGGGCCCGAGGCAGTTCCTTGACACCCCAGGACGCTTGGAAGTAACATCGCTCAAGGGTAGGGATTCCGGAAGAGCCCCGAAGCAGACACTGTGATCAGCGGCCGGGAAGCAGGCAAAGGGCCGGTCAGGTGGGGACTGGTGGAGCCAATGGACGAGCAGTTGAAGCGCATGATGAAGGAGTTGGGAGAAGCTATCAACGAAACCCTCTCGAGCTCGGAATCGATCAGCGGGGCCATCACTACCATCCGGAACTCCGGCTATGACGTCTTCCTGGTGCTGGAGGCCACCATCGGCTTCAACAAGAGGAGCGAAGAAGAACCCGAGGAGCCGGTCCTCATCGAAAGCGACGAGGTCGAAGCCAAGCTCAAAATCACCTCCCAGGACGTCAAGTTCCTGAAATCACTCAAGATCAGCGTCGAGGAATCGGAATCCCAGTAGGGCCCAGGGCTCCCCGCGCCGCGGAACCTCAATTCCGCCGGCTCGGAACAGGCGGAGGCCTCCCATGCGGATCAAGCAATCGGTCTGCTTCCCGATGGTCAAGCCGCCCAGCCTCACCCTGGATGCCCTGTGCCAAGCCGCGGCCGGGATCGGCTACCCGGCGGTGGAGTTGTGGTACCGCGACGAGGATTTCGAAGAAACGGTGGAGACCGCTCGCCGCCACCACCTGGAGGTGGCCTCGATGTCGGGTCACCGGAGCCTGACGGACGGCCTCAACCACCCCGACAACCACGATCAGATCGAGCAGGAGCTGAGGGACTCCATCCGGCTGGCGGCAAAGCATCGGATTCCCGGACTGATCTGCTTTTCCGGGAACCGCCATCCCGGCGGCAGCGACTTTGAAGGCCTGGTCGCCTGCGCCCGGGGCTTGAAACGAGTGGCGCCCTACGCCGAAGAAAAAGGGGTCAATCTGAACCTGGAGCTGTTGAATTCCAAGATCGATCACCCAGGCTATCAGTGCGACCGTCCGGACTGGGGAATCGCGGTCTGCGAAATGGTCGCCAGCCCCCGGGTGAAGTTGCTTTTCGACATCTACCACATGCAGATCATGCAGGGCGACGTGATCCGAACCCTGCGCCAAACGATCGGTTACGTCGGCCACATCCACACCGCCGGAAATCCGGGACGGAACGAAATCGACCACACCCAGGAACTCAACTACGGCGCGATCTGCCGAGCGATTGCGGCAACCGCCTACGACGGATACGTGGGTCACGAATTCCTTCCCCTCGGCGATCCCCTGGAAGCCCTCCGCCAGGCCTTCCGGACCTGTGACCAGGGGCAGTCCCCCAGAGGCGGACCGGCCTGAAACCAGATATGTCGCGCCTGCTCCAGGTCATTGCTATTGCCGCCAGCCTGCTGCTGCCAGCCTGTTCCCCGGCAGGGAACGGCAGGGTCTCCCTGGTCGTCTACTCCCCCCACGGCAAGGAATTGCTGTCCGACCACGAGCAACGATTCGAGGCCCGGTACCCTCAGGTGGACGTGAAGTGGCTCGACATGGGAAGCCAGGACGTGCTGGACCGGCTGCGCTCGGAGAAAAACAATCCGCAGGCGGACATCTGGTGGGGAGCGCCTTCCGATCTCTTTGAACAGGCCGGAGAGGAAGCGCTGCTGCTGCCCTACCGGCCCACCTGGGCCGCAGCCGTTCCTCCCGAGGCCCGAGGCTCGGAGGACTTCTGGTACGGAACCTACAAGACCCCCGAAGTCATTGCCTATAACAGCGCCCTGCTGAAGGAGGACGAAGCCCCCGCCGACTGGGACGACCTGCTGGACCCCAAGTGGAAGGGAAAGATCATCCTCAGGGATCCCCTGGCGTCCGGAACCATGCGGACCATCTTCTGCGCCATGATCCTGAGGGAACTGGAAAAAACCGGTTCTCCGGAGCGCGGCTACCGCTGGCTGCTGGGGTTGGACGCCAACACCAAGGACTATGTCCCCAACCTGACCATCCTGAGCCAGAAGCTCGCCCGCAGGGAGGGCTGGATCACTCTCTGGAACATGCCCGACATCGAGCTGCAGCAGTCCCGTTACGGCTACCCGCTGGCCTATGTCCTGCCCGCCAGCGGCGTACCCGTGGTCATGGACGGCATCGCCCTGGTAGCCAGGTCCGAGCCGCGGCCGGCAGCGCGGGACTTTTACGAGTTCGTCACCTCCAAGCCGAGCCTGATCCAGGCCGCCCGCGAGTATTTCCGCATCCCCTGCCGCAACGATATCCCATCATCCGAGCTGCCCTCCTGGATCGGTCAGACCCTCATCCCGCCCATGCCCCTCGACAGGGACCTCCTGCGGAAGCATTCACGGGAGTGGATGCGCTACTGGGACGAGCACATTCGACACCAGGGTGACGGCGCACCGGGGGTGGCCCCGGCCGGGGACTTCGGCCGCTAAGGCAGGAAGGGGTCGGGAACCAGGAACCCCATCGATGGCACATCTGGAACTGCAGGAATTGACCCAGCGCTTCGAGGGGCTCACCGCGCTCGACCGGCTCAGCCTGGAGGTCGCCCCCGGGGAGATCCTGACCCTGCTGGGACCCAGCGGATGCGGCAAGACCACCACCATCCGCCTCATTGCGGGATTCCTGAAGCCCACCGCCGGCAAGATTCTGGTCAATGGCCGGGATATCGGTCCCATCCCCCCGGAGCGGCGCAACATGGGGATGGTTTTTCAGTCCTACGCCCTCTTCCCCCACCTCAACGTCTTCGAGAACGTCGCCTTCGGACTCCGGGCGCGGGGCATTGCAGGCAAGACCGCAAGAGACAAGGTGGAACGGGCCCTCGAGCTGGTTGAACTGTCCCGGCATCGAAAGCGTCCGGTCTTCGAGCTCAGCGGCGGCGAGCAGCAGCGGGTGGCCGTGGCCCGCGCCGTGGCCATCGAGCCGCAGATCCTGCTTCTGGACGAACCGCTGAGCAACCTGGACGCCAGTCTTCGAGAGCAGACCCGGGCTCAACTCGGCCAACTCATCCGCAGCCTGGGCATCACGGCCATCTTCGTCACCCACGACCAGGAAGAAGCCTTCGCTCTCTCCGACCGCATAGCCCTTCTGTGGAAAGGGGCGCTGCAACAGGTGGGCACCTCCGACCAGCTCTATTTCCAACCGGCCAACGCGAGGGTGGCCCGTTTTGTCGGCAAATCCAACCTGTGGGACTTGACCTTCAAAGGATACCGGGAGAACCGAGTCATCTTTTCCCTGCCTTCGGGAGACGAACTGCGGCTTCCCCGCTCCGCAACGGACGGGAAGCTGAGCCAGGGCGCTCAGGTTCGCATGCTGCTGCGGCCGGAAAACGTGATTTTCGCTCCAACCGAGGACTCCCTGGCACTGGGACCGGCTCGAGTCCTCTCCCGACGCTTCGCCGGAGCCAGCACCGAATACCTGCTGGAGGGAGCCGGGCTGCGGGTGCTGGCCAGCCGCACAAACTCACCCGCGGCCGCGGCATACCAGGTGGGGGATGAGATCGAGCTGCACTGTTCTTCCCGAGCGGTCTACTTCCTGCCGGGTGAGTGAGGAATGATGAATGAGAAGTGGAGAGTGGAGCGTTTCGGGAGCAGATGGCATGGTAGGGTACGGGGGCGCTCGGCAGTTCTGGAGGGGCACTGCGTTTCGGAAGGGTGCACCGAAATCGCCGCCTACGCGGCTGTGGGAGTGCACAATTCAGACCCCCATGGGCTGACGCCCACGGCTACCTGCTGCCGCGGCTACGCCGCTCTATAGGGATGGCCCGTAGGGAACGTTTCCTAAGACGACCCTCGCCAACCGCGGCTTCACCGCTCTCCCCGAACTCTCGACACTGCAAGGGGAAACGTGCTTTTCTTATTGGGAGAATGCCCTGAACGACAGTCCAGAGATTCCAGTCGAGCCGCGAACGCGGCGCCAGCAAACCCCGGTGAGCCCACGTGAAGCACAGGGCAACGCAATGGCGTTTCTCACCTGCAATAACGCATCTTGAGCCGGCCTCCCTCAGAGCCGCGTAGCGGCGCCAGCAGGTAGCCGTGGGCGTCAGCCCATGGGAAACGCGCATCGGAAACGTAACGTACGGGAGTCGAGCCGCGAACGCGGCGCCAGCAAATGCCGGTGAGCCCACGTGAAGCACGGGCAACGCAATGGCGTTTCTCACCTGCAAAAAACGCATCTTCAGCCGGCTTCCCTTAGAGCCGCGTAGCGGCGCCAGCAGGTAGCCGTGGGCGTCAGCCCATGGGAAACGCGCATGGGAAACGTAACGTATCGGAGTCGAGCCGCGAATGCGGCGCCAGCAAATGCCGGTGAGCCCAAGTGAAGCGCAGGGCAACGCAACAGCGTTTCTCACCTGCGAAAACGCATCTTCAGCCGGCTTCCCCGAGAGCCGCGTAGCGGCGCCAGCACTTAGCCGTGGGCGTCAGCCCATGGGAAACGTGCATCGGAAACGTAACCGATTGGAGTCGAGCCGCGAATGCGGCGCCAGCAGGGCGCACGCTTCCCAAACCCGCTAATGTCCGTCACTCGAAAGTCCACGCTACTGCTGACCCTGCCCGTTTTCGGCCTGCTGTTGTGGCTGGTGCTCTATCCCAACCTGTTTGTCCTGTGGAAGAGCCTGGTCAGCGACAGTCGGTTCACGCTGGCCCACTACGCAGAATTTTTCCGCAGCGCCTCCCAGTTGGAGGCCCTGGGCAACAGCCTGCTCATCTCGTTGGGGAGCGTGCTGCTGTCGGCCCTCATCGGCATCCCGCTGGCTTTCGTCTTCCACCGCTTCGATTTTCCCGGCCGGCGGATCTTTGCCGCCCTGGCCTCGCTGCCGGTGTTGTTGCCACCCTTGGTGGGGGTGATCGCCTTCCTTTTTCTCTTTGGCGAGAGCGGCATTCTGACCCGCACCCTCCAGATACTGCTGGGCCTGTCCGAACCACCCTTTTCCATGAGGGGCATCCCCGCCATCCTGTGGGTTCATGCCTACACCATGTACGTCTACTTCTACCTGTTCGTCTCGGCCGCGCTCAAGCGCCTGGATGAATCGCTGCTGGAGGCCTCGCTTTCCCTGGGAGCCTCGAGAACGAGGACGTTTCTGCGGGTGACGCTGCCGGTCCTCACCCCCGCCATGGTGGGGGCGGCCTTGTTGACCTTCATGACCTCCATGGCCAGCTTCAGCGCTCCCTACATCTTCGGTGGGGGGGTAAGGGTCCTGTCGCTTCAGATCTACAATTCCAAGCTGAACGGCGACCTGGAGATGGCCCTGGTGGAAACGGTGATACTGACGCTGGTCTCCCTGCTGTTCCTGATCCTGTTGCAGCGATACGAAGCCACCGGCAAGTATCGCGCGGTGGGCAAGGGCGCCAGCCCCAGCCTGCGACCTCTCCAGGGCAGAGGACTGAGGCTGGCCATGGCGGTGCTGGGCATTTCCGCGGTCCTCTTTCTGCTGCTGCCCCATCTCACGCTGGTGTTGATCAGCTTCAGCCAGGACGGCACCTGGACCACCGAAATCCTGCCTCCCCGATACACCGCCGCCAACTACCAGCGGCTGCTGGCCGACGACCGTTTTCTGGAACCGATTCTCAACAGCCTCAAGATGGCCACTCTGGCCACGGCGGCCAACCTGGCCTTCGCGCTGGCCGCGGGCTGGCTGCTGATTCAAAGGAAGCTCCGGGGGCGGCGGTTGCTGAGCGCCCTGACGCTGCTGCCCTGGGCCCTGCCGGGCACGGTGGTGGCCCTGAACCTGGCCACCACCTTCAGCACCTCCGACCCGCTCCAGGCCCGGGTCCTGCTGGTGGGCACCTTTTGGATCTTGCCTCTGGCCTATTTCATCCGTAATATCCCCCTGGTGGTTCGCGCCGTGCAGGCCGGCTTCGAGCAACTCGACCCCAACCTTCACTGGGCGGCCCGGTCGTTGGGAGCCTCCTGGTTCTACGGTTTGCGCCGGGTCCTGCTGCCCCTGCTGCTGCCGGCGGCAGCGGCCGGATCGATGCTGGCATTCGTGACCGCCCTGGGCGAGTTCGTCTCCTCGATCGTCATCTACACCGTGGACAGCCGGCCGATCTCGGTCGAAATCCTGGCCCAACTGAGACAGTTCAACTTCGGCAGCGCCGCCGCCTACGGTGTGCTCCTGGTCCTGATGATCGCGGCGGTCTTTCTCCTGTTCGGGCGCACCCTGGACGAACGTCACCGGCCCGCCGGACAGTAAGCGACATTTTTCAGCGGAGCCCGATCATGGCGCAAAATCTTTCCCATCCCATCCGTGCCCGCTTTCAATGGCGCCGGCTGCTTACGGTGCTCCTGGCCGGGCTTGCCCTCCTGCCCCGGGGCTACGGACAGAGCCAGGAGCTCTACCTGGACCGCGGGGCGGTGGGGCTGTCCCAGTCCCTGAAGCGGCTGCCCCTGATCTCGCGGGTCCTTTTCGTCACCGCCCATCCCGACGACGAGCCGGCCGGGCTGGTGACCTACGTCAGCCGGGGACTGGGCGCCAGGACCGCCATCCTGAGTCTGACCCGGGGCGAGGGAGGCCAGAACCTGGTGGGCCCGGACCTGTTCGAGGCCCTGGGCCTGGTCCGGACCGGGGAGATGCTGGCGGCCAACGAGTTCTACGGCGCCGGCCAGTTCTTCAGCCGGGCCTTCGATTTCGGGTTCTCGAAGAGCGCTGAAGAGACGCTGGACAAGTGGGGGCGCCAACGCATCCTGGAGGACCTGGTCCGCGCCATCCGTTCCTTTCGCCCGCTGGTCATCCTTTCGGTCTTCGATGGAACGCCCGCCGACGGGCACGGCCACCACCAGGCCTGCGGACTGCTGGCCCGGGAGGCCTTTGAAATTTCCGGCCATCCCGACCGCTTTCCGGAGCTCACCCGCCAGGGCCTGCCCCCCTGGAAAGCCGGCCGCCTCTACTTGAGGAACAGGGGAGAAGACCCTCCGGGAAGCTTCTCCATCGACACGGGGGCCTACGATCCCTGGCTGGGCGCCTCCTTCCGCCAGGTCGGGGCGCGAGGCTACAGCCGCCACCGCTCCCAGGGCATGGGAAGGGCCCACGCGTTTCCGGGCAGCCACCCGGTGAAGCTCCGTCTGGGCGGGACCTCGCCCTCTTCCCCTTTCTCCGGTTCTTCCGAGACCTCCTTTGAGGAAGCTCTGGAACTCGAGCTGCCCGCGTTGGCCCAACCGTGGCCCGGCGGCTCGGCGGAGCGAGGCCGCCTGGGGCAGGCGCTGCAGAGACTGGCCCGAACCATCGAAACCGCCCGGAGCCTCTTTTCCCCATCGGACCCCTCGGGCTGCATGCCGGCGCTGATCCAGGGGTTGAAGCAGTTGCGGGCGATCCGGAGGGACTGGACCGGCTCCGGGGAGGCGTCTTCTGCCTCCGAGGTTCTGGCTTTCTTCCTGAAAGACAAGGAACGGGATTTTCTGGAGGCTTTCCAGCGCGCCAGCGGCCTCTCTCTGGGAGCCTACAGCGACCGGCTCCTGCTGACGCCGGGACAGTCTTTCCGAATCTCCGTCAAGGTGGTCAATCGGTCCAGGGTGCCCCTCGGGCTTCAATCCCTGCAAGTCGAGAGCGCGGTCCTGCGGACCCATCCCCACCGGGATTCCCTGCCCCTGCTGAAGGCCGGCCAAGGGGTGGACCTCGAGATTGCGGCGGAAGTCCCCCCGGAAGTCGAGTCCGGCCGCCCCCAGCGGCGGCGTCCGGGAGGGGTGGAGGATTTCTACATTATCGACGACCCGGGGCTGACCCTGGCCCCGGCGGCGGCGCCGCTGGCCAAGGTGCGACTCGGCTATGTCTACGAGGAAGAACTTCTGGAGATCGAGCAGCCGGTGGAGTACCTGGATGTGGACCGCCTCAAGGGGACCCGGCGTGTCCCCATCCACCTGGTCCCCCCGATCCGGCTGGAGGTGACGCCGCCGCTTCACCTGGTCCCCATGGCAAGGGCCGGGGACGCGCGAACCATTCAGCTCCGGATCCGCAACAACTCCCCGAACGAGCTTCAGGGGCGATTGGAGCTGAAGCCTCCGAAGGGATGGAAGGTCGAGCCGGCCCAAGCCCCCTTCGCTTTGGCCGGGCCGGGACAGGCAGTGGGGATCCCCTTTCGGGTATCGGCCGACTCCGGAACCCTGAGGCCCGGCAGAGCCTCCTTCCGGGCGGTAGCCAACCTGGGCGGAAAACAGGTCGATCGACAGTACCGAATGATCTCGGTTTTCGACCGCTGGAACACTCCGCTCTACTCCGCCGCCCGATCCCAGGTGGAAGTCCTGGACCTGCGGATCCCCCCCGGGCTGAGAGTCGGCTACATCATGGGCGCCGGCGACCGGGTTTCCGAAACCCTGGCGCAGTTGGGTTTTTCGGTCACGGTACTGGGGCCCGAGGATCTGGCCGCGGGCGAACTGGGCGACTACGATTGCATCATTGCCGGCATCCGCGCCTACCAGGTGCGCGGCGACCTGATCGAGCACAACGCCCGGCTGCTGGACTATGTGCGCGATGGAGGCGTCTTCATGGTTCAATACAACACCCCGGATGCCTGGAACCGCCGCCAATACGCCCCCTTCCCCGCCCGGATCGTGGATCGCAGCCACCGGGTCACGGACGAGAACGCGCCGGTCGCCCTGCTGCAACCGGAGCACCGGGTCTTCCACTATCCCAACCCGATCACCCAAAACGATTTTGCCGGCTGGGTACAGGAACGGGGGCTCTACTTCATCCAGGACAGGGACGGGCGGTTCCAAGCCCTGCTGGCCTCCCACGATCCCGGGGAGCCGCCCCTGGACGGAGGGCTGCTGGTGGCGGACTACGGCAAGGGCCACTACGTGCTCACCGCCTACTCCTGGTTCAGACAGCTCCCGGCCGGAGTGGGCGGCGCCATCCGGCTCTTCACCAACCTGGTGAGCCTGGGGGCGGATTCATGAAGATTGCGCTCATCGGTTATGGCAAAATGGGCAAAGCGGTCGAGCAGGCGGCCCTGGAGCGGGGCCATGAGATCGTGGCCCGGCTGGGATCCGCCTGGGGCCGGGAGACTGCCTCCGGGAAAGAGGAGCCGGAACTCACCCACGCCCAGGTGTGCGTCGAATTCAGCCGACCGGCGGCGGCTCTGCCCAACCTGCGGCGCATCGCCGAACTGGGCAAGCCGCTGGTGGTGGGCACCACCGGGTGGTATGGGGACCTGCCGCCGGCCAGAAGAGCGGTGGAGGAAAAGGGGACGGCCTGCGTCTATGCCCCCAACTTCTCTCTGGGCCTCAATCTCTACCTCCAGGTGGTCGAAAGAGCCGCCCGCCTGTTCGGTTCCTTCCAGGACTACGACGTTCTGGCCATGGAGACCCACCACCGCCAGAAGATCGACAGCCCCAGCGGAACCGCCGGCAGAATCGGCGAGATCCTGCTGGAGCAGATCCCCCGAAAGCGAAGGATCGTCACCGAGTCCCTCGATCGTCCCATCGCCCCCGATGAGCTTCACCTGCTGGCGGGCCGGGCCGGACACTTTCCGGGCACTCACTCGGTGATCTTCGACTCCCCCGCCGACAGCGTGGAGCTGGTGCACCGTGCCCGCTCCCGCCTGGGGTTCGCCTTGGGGGCCGTGCTGGCGGCCGAATGGATCCCTGGGCGCCGGGGGTTCTACTCCTTCAGCCGGATGCTGCAGGAAATACTGGACGGCCAGGGATCAGCGGACGGAGAACCATGACCCAATCCCCACAATTCCGCGGCGCCATCACCGCCCTGGTGACTCCCTTCGACCGCTCGGGCCGGATTCACCAGGACCACCTGAGAAAGATCATCGACCTGCAGGTCGCGGCCGGCGTGGACGGCCTGGCGCCCTGCGGCACCACCGGAGAGGCTCCCACCCTGGAGCCGGCCGAGCACCTGCGGGTCTGTGAGCTGACGGTCCGATACGCGGACGGGAGAGCCAAGGTCCTCGTCGGCGGCGGAGGCAACAGCACCCGGCATGCCATCGAGCTCACCCGGGCGGCCGGGAAGATGGGCGCCGACGGTGTGCTCTCGGTGGGCCCCTACTACAACAAGCCCTCTCAAGAAGGTCATTTCCAGCACTACAAGGCCATCGCCGAATCGGCCGAGGTGCCCATCGTCATCTACAACATCCCCGGTCGCACCGGTGTGAACATGCTGCCCGAAACCCTGCTGAGGCTGGCCGAGATACCCAACATCGCCGGTGTCAAGGAGGCCTCGGGAGATCTGGACCAGATGATGGAGATCCTCCGGAACCGACCCGCCGGCTTCAGCGTTCTCTCCGGAGACGACTCCTTCGCCATCCCGCTGATGGCCATGGGAGGAGACGGCTGCATCTCGGTAGTGGCCAACCAAGTCCCGGATCTGTTTGCCCGGATGATTCACCTGGCCCTGGAGGACGACTGGAAGCAGGCCCGGGAACAGCACTACCGCCTGTACGAGCTCATGCAGGCCAATTTTCTGGAAACCAATCCGGTGCCGGTGAAGGCGGCCATGTCCATGATGGGATTGATCGAAGAGGTCTACCGACTGCCCCTGGTCCCCATGCAGCCCGAGAACCGGCGGCGGCTGGAAGGCGTTCTCAAGAGGATGGACCTGATTTGAAGGTTGATTGTGGATTTGTGATTGTTGATTGCTGATTGGGAGCTCAGGCCCACTGATCTCAACGGCTGGCAGTCACCTCCCACTGGAAACCATGACCCCTGCTGAACTGGAAAGACTGATCCCCCGGCATTTTGCCAGGTCGGCCCAGGAGCTGGACGCCGAATCCCGCTCTCTGTTCGAGGCTTTCATCCGGAGCCTGGACCGCGGAGACATCCGGGCGGCCGAGAAGAGAGAGGGGCGCTGGCAAGTCAACCACTGGGTGAAACAGGGCATCCTGCTGGGATTCAGGCTGGGATCGGTGGCGGATTTCTCGGTCGATGAAAACTTCCAGTACAGCGACAAGGACACCTACCCCCTCAAGGACCTGAGGACCTCTCCCCCCGGCATTCGCCTGGTGCCCGGCGGCTCTTCGGTTCGCCGAGGCGCATACTTGGGCCCTCGGGTCACCCTGATGCCGCCGATGTATGTCAACGTGGGGGCCTGGGTGGGCGAGGGGACCATGGTCGATTCCCACGCGCTGGTGGGCTCCTGCGCCCAGATAGGCCGGCGAGTCCACCTGAGCGCCGGCAGCCAGGTCGGAGGGGTGCTGGAACCCGTGGGCGCCCTTCCGGTCATCGTCGAGGACGACGTCCTGGTCGGGGGCAACTGCGGCATCTACGAGGGAACCATCGTCGGAAGCCGCGCCGTCCTGGGGGCCGGCACCATCCTGACGGGCTCCACGCCGGTCTACGACCTGGTGGCCGAGCGCATCTACCGCAGGTCGGCCCGGACGCCTCTCACCATTCCCGAGAATGCCGTGGTGGTTCCGGGCAGCCGTCCGACCAGGGGGGACTTTGCCACCCGGCACGGCCTGCATGTCGACTGTCCCGTCATTATCAAGTACCGCGACAGCGGAACCGACGCGGCCACGGCCCTGGAAGAGTTATTGAGATGAGGGCCGCCCCCCGATCCCCTTCTAGCGTCAGGGTTGCATTGCCGTCCCGCTCCGGGACAGCGAAACCGGGCCGCCGCCGGGCCGGGGCGGTGCTGCTTCTGCTTCCGATCTGCCTGGCTCTCCAGCCGGCTCTCGGCCAGGAAACCGAAAACTCCTTTCAGAAACAGATCGAGGCGCTCCTCGAGCGGCCACAGCACCGCTCGGCCTTCTGGGGCCTTCAGATCGTCCGGCTCGACAACCGGGAAATCCTCTTCACGCACAATGCCGGCAAGCGCTTCCAGCCGGCATCCAATATGAAGCTGCTGGTTGCGGCCGCGGCCCTGGACCTGTGGGGCCCGGACCACCGTTTCCGCACTCCTGTCTTTCTGGAGGGACGCCTGGACAACCAGGGACGAGTGATCGGCAACCTGGTGCTGGCGGGTCGGGGGGACCCCAACCCGGAGCGCCGCCTCTATGACCCGGAAGAGAAAGACCTCCCGATCCAGGGCTCGTCCCCCTTCATCGAAGGGATCGCCGATCAACTGGAGGAACGGGGAATTCGGCGGGTCGAGGGAGACATCGTGGCCGACACCACCCTCTTCCTGGATGAGCCCTACGGGGGCGACTGGGAGCAGGAGGACCTGTTCTGGCACTACGGGGCGCCATGCAGCGCCCTGGCCGTCTTCGAGAACGTCTACAAGGTTACACTCTCGCCCGGCAAGGGCCGCGGGGAGCCGGCGCTGCTGGAGGTGGCTCCCCCTCAGGCGACCCCGGAGGTCATCAGCCGGGTCTCGACCGGGCCGCCGGGGGGAAGACCCGATATCCGGATTGGAGCCGACCGATCGGGCTCCCGCGTCACCCTGCTGGGGCGCCTGCCTCTGAACCGGCCGGCCCTGACCTACGCGCTGGCTGTTTCGGATCCGGCCCTGAACGCCGCCCGCTACCTGAAGTCCTCCCTGGAGCGGCGGGGCATTGAGGTCAGCGGCCAACCCCGGGTCAGAGTCTTGGAGCCGATCGAAGTCATCGAGAACCGGAAAATTTCCCTGGCGAAGGCCCGGGAGAAACAATTCCTCTACCGGGAACAGCAGGAGCTGGCGAACTGGCAGTCCCTGCCGCTGATCGACAACCTCAGGATATTGATCAAGAGCAGCCGCAACCTCTATGGCGAGATGCTGCTCCGCGGCTTGGGAGCGGAAGTCTCGGGCCTCGGCTCCCTGGAGACTGGCCGGCAGGCCCTGGAAGCCTTTCTGGAAAGAGCCGGCATCGGCGCCGAGCCGCTCGACTTCAGCGACGGTTCCGGACTGTCCCGCACCAACCTGCTGACTCCCGAGTCGGTGGTTCGGCTGTTGCAATACATGGAGCGGCACCCGCGGGCCGAGGAGTTTCGGGATTGCCTGCCGGTTGCCGGACGGGACGGAACCTTGAAGAACCGCATGAAGGGCACCGCCGCCCAAGGCCGGGTGCTGGCCAAGACCGGCACCCTGAAATTCGTGTCCTCCCTCTCGGGATACGCCACCAACCGGGACGGCACCCGAATGGCGTTTTCCATCATGGCCAACAACACTCGGGGCTCGCCGCGGCAGGCGCGCCGGGCGATCGACGCCATCTGCGCGCTCATGGCCGGATCTTCGTGGAACGAGCCGACGGCGTTCGGCCAGCCGCAGGAGCGGCCCTGACACGGATTTCTCATGACCGATAGCGAACATCACGAGGACGATTCCCACACCGAGGCCCGGCTGCTGTTCGCGGCCAGCGAGCAGAATGCCGACCTGCTCTATGCCACCCGATTCTTCGCCCCCGATCCCTTTGCCTGTTTCCTGCACGGCGGCCGCTCCCACGTGGTGATGAACGACCTGGAGATCGATCGAGCCCGCCGCCAGGCCCGGGTGGACGAAGTGATTTCGTTGTCCGCGCTGCAGGCCGAACTCCGCGGGGAAGGTCGGCGTGCGATCACGACGGCGGCAGTGCTGCACCGGCTGCTGACCGGCAGGGGAGTGCGCACCCTGCTGGTTCCCTTCGACTTCCCGGCGGGCCTGGCCTTTCAGTTGCGCCGCCGCGGATTGCCCGTCCGGGTCAAGGAGGGTCCCTTCTTCGACCAACGCCAGATCAAGGAAGCCCGGGAGGTCCGGCAGATCACCCGGGCGCAGCGCGCCGCCGAAGCCGGACTCCAGGCCGGCATCGATCTCATCCGGCAGGCCCGGATCACTTCCCGGGGAGGACTGGAACAGGACGGGGCCGCCCTTACAGCCGATCGGGTGAAAGTGGCGATCAACACCGTGCTGCTGAAACTGGGGTTCGTGGCCACCCACACCATCGTGGCCGGCGGAACCCAGGGCTGCGATCCCCACAACGAGGGCCGCGGCCCCCTGCCGGCCCACCAGCCCATCATCCTGGATGTCTTCCCGCGCTCGCAGAAGGACGGCTATTGGGGAGACATCACCAGAACCGTGGTCCGGGGCCGGGCCAGCGAAAAGATCCGGGCGCTCTACGGCTGTGTGGCCGAGGGTCAAACCCTGGCGCTCAGGCAGGCCCGGCCAGGCGCCGGCGGCCGGCAGATCCATCAGTCGGTCCGGGACTTCTTCGATTCGGAGGGCTTTCCGACCGGCCTGAAGCGGGGGCGGATGGAAGGGTTCTTTCACGGAACCGGCCACGGAGTCGGACTGGAGATCCATGAGCCTCCCCATATCGGCTCCAGGACGGAATCGATCCTGAGGGCGGGCCAGGTGGTCACCGTCGAGCCCGGCCTCTACTACCCCGGAGTCGGCGGCGTGCGCATCGAGGATCTGATCCTGATCACGCCCCGGGGCCACCGCAACCTCACCCGGTTTCCCAAGGAG
The DNA here is from genome assembly GCA_965207735.1 of Candidatus Versatilivorator sp. Classification (GTDB taxonomy): domain Bacteria; phylum Acidobacteriota; class Terriglobia; order Versatilivoradales; family Versatilivoraceae; genus Versatilivorator. The sequence goes on from OZ242296.1 coordinate 2,364,818, forward strand.
TTGGAGATATAGGGGATGGATGAAACCAAGGGCCGCGCCTATCCCATGGAGTACACCGAAGAGGAGTTGCGGCGGCTCCGGTTTCAAGGACGGTATTGGGGAGAGATCAGCCGGGAAGTGCTGCGGGAGGCCGGTATCGGCACCGGGATGCGCGTGCTGGACCTGGGCTGCGGGGCCGGCGATTTCAGCCTGCAGGCCGCCGACCTGGTGGGACCCTCGGGGTCGGTCCTGGGCATCGACCGTTCACCCCCGGCCGTGCAACGAGCCAGCCGGCGCGCGGCTGCGCTGAGGATCGACCACCTGCGATTTCGGGCAGCCGACCTGGAGACGATCGACCTTCCGCTCACTTTCGACGCGCTCATCGGCCGCTTTGTCCTGATGTTCCTGGCCGACCCGACCAATACCCTGGCCAGAATGGTCGACCGTTTGAACCCGGGAGCAACAGTGGCCTTCATCGAAACCGACTTGGCGGTTGCCCGCTCCATCCCGGCCGCACCCAGGGTCGAGACCGTGTTGGAGTGGATCAGAGAGACCTTCCGGCGGTCGGGGATCAGCCTGGACCTGGGTCCGCGGTTGTGGCGTGTCTTCCGGGACGCCGGCCTGGAAGAACCCCGCCTGGTGGTGCGCCAGAAGCTGCATCCGGCGCCTTGCAGGGAGGGGGTCCGGTGGGTCTCGGAACTGGTGCGTAGCCTTGTTCCCGAAATGGAACGGCTCGGGGTGGTCTCTGCGGAGGAGGTAGGAATCGAGACGCTTGAAGAGAAGATGCGCCAGGAACTGCTGCGCCGGGAGGCCACGCTGTGCACGCCGCTGGTCGTGGGAGCCTGCAGCCGAGTTCGGGCATCCTGAAGCGGCGATTCATTACCCCAAAGCCCGCTCCAGGAACCAGTAGAGGCCGATGGCGCCGATGAGGATCGAGCCCGGCAGGACCACCCCCTTGCGGTACCAGGACTCCTTCCGGAACCATCCGACCGCGGCAAAGGCCAGCAGCAGCACGGCCACCTGACCCAGCTCCACCCCCAGGTTGAAGGCCGCCAGCGCCGTCATGAAGTGCTCTGACGGCAGACCCAGTTCCCGCAAAACATCGGCGAAGCCCAACCCGTGCAAGAGGCCGAACGCGAATACCACTGCCGGGCGCCAGGGCTTCAGCTCGGTAGTGGCCACGTTCTCGGCAGCCACATAGGCGATGGAGAGGGCAATCAGCGACTCTACGGGCCGTGAAGGCAGCGAAACCAGGTCATAACTCGAGAGAACCAGGGTCACCGAGTGGGCCAGAGTGAAGGCGGTCACCTGCCAGAGGAGCGGTCGAAACCGCCGTCCCAGGAGAAACAGGCCCAGCACGAACAGAATGTGGTCCGCTCCCGCAGGAAGAATGTGCTCGAACCCCAGAATCAGATAGCTGAATGCGACCCTCCCCATGCCTTCCGCAACTCCCCCGCCCCGCATGGGATAGGGCGCGCTGTCCGCCCCAACCCCCAAGATCTGCTGGCTGGACCGGCCGGTGCGTTGATCCAACAGGGTGAGGTGCACCGCCTTGAAGGCCCGCGAGGCCCCAAAGGTCATGGTCTCGGCCTCGGCGGGAATCGCGCCCGACATCCTGGCCGTCAGTCCCAGCAGCGTGGGGAGCTCGTTCTCCAGCGCCAGTTCCGTCCCCCGTTGGGGAAAGGTGATCTCCGGCGCCTGCTTGACCCCGTCAAAGCGAATCCTCACCCGGCGCCGCACCGTCTGCCGGGCGTTCTCCACGGCCTCGGCCAGCTCCGCGGGAGTCATGGCCTGCAACTCGGCCACCACCTCGGCCGAATCGGTGGTTGGCGAGACTCCCAGGGCCAAGGCGTCCACGTCCACCCGCAGGTCGATCCGGTAGGACCCCTCGCGTTGAATCAGCAGGGTGGCCTCGGTGAAGGCGAAATCGTGGGCCAGGGCCGGGACGGCAGCGAGGAGGGTCAGGGCCGCCAGACCAACGGTTGTTTTGATGAGGGAGTTCGTCAACGAAGTAGCGCGAAGGACCACGAAGACACACCAACCTCAAGTATCACTCCCCCCTTGAGGGGGAGTCGGCGAGAGGGCGGAGCCCGCTGTCGAGCCGGAGGGGGGCAAACTCGGCGTCCCGAAGGTGCGCCAGCCCGCAGTCGATCCGGAGGGGGGCCAACGCGGCGTTCCGTAAGAGCCGATCAGCGGCACTCGCAGAGCCACGAAGCGAGACGGACCTGCTTCAACGGCACGCGTTGCCGCAAAGCTGCGCCGGAGGGAGGCCAACGCGGCGGCTCGTGAGTGACTATCAGCGGCGGCGGATCAATTACAGTTGCCCCGCCGCTAGTAGGACCCCGTGAGGTAGACCTCCCCCGTGAGATGGCGTGCCCCTCCGGCCGGCTCCATGGTGACCGCAATCTGCACCGGTGGACTTGCCCGGTCCAGGTCGACCACCTCCAGATAGCCCTGCCCGGCGGGATTGACTCGAAAGGTCCCCGCACCCACGGGCTTGTCGGCAATCAGCCAGAGCTGGTAGGTCTTTTCCCGGGAGAGTTGCGGCAGCCTGGAGGTGTAGAGCCGCGCCTTGCGTTCCTGGCCGCTCCAGAACACCGCTCCCCTGGCTTCGGGGCTCTTGGGGGTCCCCAACAGGAGCAGGGCCCGGACATCGGGGTCGTTCGGAAATGGCGGAGCGCCACCCACCTTGTCCAGTCGGGCCTGAAGTTCGCGAACCTCACCCGCCAAGCCGGCCAGGCCGGCCTGATAGGCGGCGACTTCCCGGTCGAGGCGGCGCTGGTTTCCCACGGAGAACGCCAGCGCCAAGCCTGCCGCGACGGCGCAGGCCCAGGCAAGCCAGCGCCGGACGGCGGAGACCTCCCGCGATGGCGGGAGCTTGCCGACCCGGTTGGCGCCCCTCTCGGGCCTCACATTCCTGACGGCCTCCAACACCTGCTCCCTCAGTCCGGGCGAGAGAGGCAGGTCAGGCGACAGCCGAGACGAGGGAGAAACGGGACGCTCGGATACCGGAGCCGCCGGCTCGCCGTTGGAGCCCACGCCGGCCTTCGGCCCGTGCACCCCCTTGGAGTCGAGAGTCCCCGCTGCACCTGTCCCGCCGGGCCTGGCGGTCGGTCCGCGGTCCGTTTCCCGATCTCCTGATGCAGCCATAGCCAGCCTCTTGACGCCCGGGGTTCCCCGGTTCCAGGGACCGGGTTAGACCTTCGGGGTGCGCCGGGCGCTCAAGGTCATGAAACAGCGCGTTTCTTCAGTTGCTCCCTGATGTGATCCACCACAACCTTACCATGAAATCGACCGTTCTCGATGAAGACCTCGTTGGTGAACATGCCCGCGACCACCACGCCGGCCAGGTAGACTCCGGCAATGTTGCTCTCGTAACTGTTCTTGTCGATCAGGGGCCGCTGATCTTCAGGATCCAGGCGAACCCCGATGGAATGGAAGAACTCCAGGTCGGGGCGATAACCGGTCATGGCAAACACGAAGTCGTTGTCCAGAGAGACCGTCTCCCCGGAGCGGTGGCGCAATTCCAGGGTCCGCCGGGTGATCTCCACCACGGCGGTGTCGAACCGGGCCTGAATCTCCCCGGCCTTGATGCGGTTTTCGATATCGGGCTTGATCCAGTACTTGATGCTCGAGCTCAGTCGGCTCCCCCGGTGGATGAGCGTGACCCGAGCTCCGGAGCGGTAGAGATCCAGGGCGGCCACGGCGGCCGAATTCTTGCCCCCGATCACCGCCACATCCATCCCATAGTAGGGGTGAGCTTCCCTGTAGTAGTGGGTCACCTTGGGCAGATCTTCTCCGGGGACGTTCAGGAAATTTGGAATGTCGTAGTACCCGGTGGCCAGAACGATCTTGCGCGCCCGGTAACAGCGGCTCTGCCGATCCCGGGTTTCCGTCCTGACCTGGAAATTGTCGTCCCGGCCTTCCACGGCCAGAACGCTTTCGTAGAGATGCAGCTTCAGCCGGTAGGTATCGGCCACCCGCCGGTAGTACTTCAAGGCCTCCAGCCGAGTCGGCTTCTGGTAGGGAGTCACAAAGGGCAGGCCGCCGATTTCCAGCAGTTCCGGAGTGGTGAAGAAGGTCATCTGCAGCGGGAAATTCTTGATCGAATTGACAATGCACCCCTTCTCGATCACCAGGTAATCCAGTCCCCGCGTTTCCGCCTCGATGGCACAGGCCAACCCCGTGGGACCGGCCCCGATAATGATGAGGTCGTGGATTGGCGAGAGGTTGGGAATCATGAGCTTCCAACTGGCCCTGACAGGCCGGGATCCGGCGGAAGGGACCGGCGGAGTGAGACCGGGAAAGGGGTCGGCGCCCCCGGGCGCGCCTAGCCTTCGACCAGCCGCGTTTCCCGGCCGGTCCGGGCTGAACGCCGCAGGGCCTCGATCACCGCCATGTTACCCAGTGCATCCTCCAAGGGCAAGGACAACGGCCGCCCCTCCAATACGGAGCGGCTGAAATGGTCGACCTGCAGTCGATAGACATCACCGCCGTCTTGGATCGGCACCTCACGGGTCTCGCCCTCCACTTCCATCTGCAAGGCGCTGTGGTCGGAGTCGGGCTTGAAAGGCATCGGGACCAGCAGGCGTCCTCGGGAGCCGACGATCTCCAGTTGAAAGTCTCGGGCGGTCTGGAAGCTGCCGCTGAACAGGCCCAGGCACCCGCCCGGAAAGACCATCATCCCTCCGAATGTCAGGTCCACGCCGCTCTCGGGTTCACCCAGGCTCCGACCCAGCACCGTCAGGGGCTCTTCGTTGGTCAGGTAGCGCATCACGTGGATGCAGTAGCAGCCCACGTCCATCAGGGCGCCCCCGCCGGGGCTCGGCTTGAGCCGAACGTTGGGCCGGCTGAAGTCGAGCGGAAATCCCAGGGAGGAGCGAATCAGGCGGAGCTCGCCCACGCTTCCCTGGCTGACAAGTTCCTTGACCCTGGCGGTCTGGGGGTGAAAGCGGTAGGCGAAGGCTTCCATCAGCGATCGGCCGCACTCCCTGGAAACCGCAACCATTCTCCGGCACTCGTCCATGTCCTCCGCCAGAGGCTTCTCGCAGAGAACGTGCTTACCCGCCTCCAGGGCGCGGATGGTCCAATCGCAGTGGAGCCAGTTGGGAAGAGCGTTGTAAACCACCTCCACCGCGGGATCTTCCAAGACGGCCCGATAGCTCCAATAGCTCCTGGAGAAACCGTGACGACGGGCGAATCCATGGGCCTTTTCCAAAGTCCGACTGGCGATTGCATAGGGGACGGCCCAGCCGGAATTTCCGATGGCGGGGGCCACCACCTCGGAAATCTGTCCCACTCCGAGAACGGCCCAGTTGAGAGTTTTCTTGGACATAGCTTAGAGGAAATGAGGAATGATGAATGATGAATGACTAGTGGTCAGCGCAGCCCCGCCCTGCCGAGTTGATCGTTCGTGGGGAAACGGACCGATTGCTCATGAAGACAAACCACGAATGGAAACGAAACACTAAAACACGGATAGACCTGATTCAACAACAAGCGGCAGCCAAATGCTTGTGCAGCCTCTTGGTGGTCCTGCACATAAGTATCAATACGTATGGCGGCTGCTCTACTGAAGTTCACCATGGATTACCCATGGAACCTCCTGGCGCAACTCGATGTGGCAGCCAAGTATAGGTGGCAATACTTATGCGGCAGTGTACTTAGTGGCCCTTCGCATTCCTTCGTGGATAACTCTTTTCCAAATGCCTAATTCATCGACCGAACAACACTTCACTCATCACTCCTGACCCCTTACTCCTCATTCATCATTCATCATTCATCATTCTAATCCGGACGCTGTGGGCGTGGGCATCCAGCTTCTCGGCCAGGGCGAACCGTTCGATGGCCCGATGATGCTTGTTCAGTGCGGCCCGGGTGTACTTGACCAGGTTGGTCCGCTTCACGAAGTCATAGACGCCCAGGGGCGAGGCGAAACGGGCGCTGCCTCCGGTCGGCAGGACGTGATTGGGGCCCGCAAAGTAGTCGCCCACCGCTTCGCAGGAATCGGAACCGAAGAAGATGGCTCCGCAGGCCTCCACTTGCCGAGCCAGAGACTCGGCTTCCCGGGTCAGCAACTCCAGGTGCTCGGGAGCGACGCGGTTGACGATCCCGACAGCCTCCCGGGGTTCATTCACGACCAGAATCGCTCCATAGCGTTCCAGCGCCTTGCGAATGGTTCCCTGGCGGCTCAGTTCCAGGATCTGACGCTCGAGGCTGGCCCGGACGGCTTCGGCCAGATTCCTGGAACATACGATGGCCAGCGCCACCGCCGCTTCATCGTGCTCGGCCTGGGCCATCAGATCGGCGGCCACAAAGTCGGGATGAGCCGATTCGTCGGCAACCACCACCACTTCCGAAGGGCCGGCAATCTTGTCGATATCCACCAGCCCGTAGACCTGCCTCTTGGCCGCCGATACGTAGGCGTTGCCGGGACCCACGATCTTGTCGACCCTGGGCACGCTTTCGGTCCCATAGGCCAGGGCGGCGATCGCCTGGGCGCCCCCCACCCCGTAGACTTCTTCCAGGCCCAGCTCGGCCAGAGCCGCCGCCACCACCGGGTTGGCCCGGAACCGGGCATAGGGGGTGGCCACCACAATGCGGCCCACCCCGGCGATCTGGGCCGGGACAGCGTTCATGAGCAGGCTGGAAGGATAGGCCGCGGCTCCCCCCGGCACATAGAGACCCACACTCGACAGGGGCGTGATTCGCTGCCCCAGCCTGACCCCATCCGAGGCTTCGAACTCCCAGGACTGCTGCCGCTGCCGGCGGTGAAAGTCGGCAATGTTCTCCCGGGCCTGGCGCAGGACTTCCCGCAACTCGGGATCCACCCGGTTGGCCAGGGAGCGAATCTCCCCGGGGTCGATCCTCAGCAAGTCGGGTTCGAAACCCTCCAGCCGCAGGGTCCACTCCCTGAGGGCGGCGTCTCCCTTTTTCCGCACCGAAGCCAGGATGGCGGCAACGTCCGACTCCAGGTCCCCGTCGGCCTGCGCTCCCCGCGAACTCACTTTTTCCAGGTAGGCGCCGGCCTCGGGACCGGGCCACTGGTAAATCGGAATCATGGGTTCAAACCCGTACTTCTCGCCAATGCCGGCTAGCCTTGAGGGACGGCCTCCGAGAGCCGTTGGATGAGGCGGCTTACCGCCCGGCGTTTTACCTGGTAGCTGGCCCGGTTGACGATCAGCCGGGCCGAGACGTCGCAGATCGGCTCGATGACTTCCAGCCCGTTTTCGGCCAGAGTGCGCCCGGTGGCCACCAGATCGACGACCCGTTCCGAGAGTCCCAGCCTGGGAGCCAGTTCAACGCTGCCGGAGAGGTAGATGATCTCCACCGGGATGCCCTGACGGGTAAAGTGATCGGTGGTGATCCGGGGGTACTTGGTAGCGATGCGAACGGCAGACAGCTCACGGTAGTTCTTCCGCGCCGTGCTCCTGGGGCCGGCGACCGCCATGACGCATCGGCCGATGCCGAGATCCAGGGGTTGATGCACGTCGGCCTCGGATTCCAGCAACACGTCCCATCCGGCGACACCCAGGTCGGCGACGCCATACTCCACGTAGGTCGGGACGTCCACCGGTTTCACCATAAAGAACTGGAAGCACCCGCTCCTGTCCTGAAAGATGAGCTTTCTGGAACCCGCCTCGGAAGCGTCCACCTCCACCCCGGCCCGGCCCAGCAACTCCAGGGTCGCTTCCTGAAGCCTGCCCTTGGAAAGGGCCACTGAAAGGACTTCCTCGGATTTCAACGCATTGCTCATCGCAGTTTCAGCGGCAGCGCCATCAGCCGTTCCAGGAAGAAGGTAAACCCGACCGAAGGGAGATCGCAGCCGAAGTTCTTCAACAGGTTGTCGTAACGGCCGCCGCTGCCCACCTCGAATCCCAACCCGGGCACGTAGATCTTGAAGATGATGCCGGTATAGTAGTCGAGACCCCTCACTTCGCTCAGGTCGATGGTCAGGTGTTCGGCCAGCTTGCGCCGCCGCAACTCGGCGTAGAGCCCCGTCAGATTGTCCAGGGCCGACAGGGATTTCTCATTGGAGACCAGCCGCCGGGCGGCGTCGATGGTTTCAGAGTTACCGGTCAGGTGAAGCAGTGCGTGCAACACCTCGCGCTGCCGGGGGGACAGCTGCAGGCGTTCCATCTCGGCCTGAAGTCCCACCGGATCTTTCAGATCGATGAGCCTCCTGATTCTCGAGAGGTCCTGAGCCGAGAGGCCGAATCTTTCCACCAGGCCGGCGAAGAAGCCCATCTCGCCCAGGTTGAATTGAAAGCGGTCGATCCCGACCCGCTGCAGGGCTTCCATGGCCACCTGGATGACCTCGGCGTCGCAGGCGATCCTCTCACCGCCGATGTTCTCGATTCCAAGCTGGAAGGACTCGCGCTGCCTGCCGCCCCTGGGAGCTTCGTAGCGCAGGACGTCGCCGCAATAGCATAGCCGCAGGGGCTTGGGCCGATCCTGCAGGCGGGTGGCCACGGTCTTGGCCACCAGGGAGGTAAATTCGGGTCGCAGAGCCAACAGGTTGCCCTCCCGGTCGACGAAGCGATAGAGCGCCTCCTCCAACTCGGCCCCCATGCCCTTGGAGAAGACATCGTAGTAGTCGAAAATGGGCGGGATGATCTCCTCGTACTTCCAACGGCTGAAGATGGTGAAAACGAGCCGCTCCAGTCGACGGCGGCGTTTCACCGCCGGTCCGAACAGCACCTGAGTGCCCAGCGGAACCTGAGTCAAGGTCTTCATCGTGTTGGTTGCCGCGGATCGCAGCCGGCTTGAGAAGCGCCGGCCCTCAACTCCCGCGGATGCTCCTTCCCTGGTTGTCTATCTTCAGCTCGAGCGGACGGCAAGCGACTCCGTGGCGATCGAAAATGGACTGGACTTGCCCGAACACCTCCCGGCCGTCCCCTTGGATGAAGGCTGCCACGCTGGGCCCGGCGCCGCTCAGGCTGATCCCCAGCAGACCGGGAATCTCCCTGCCGTTGAGCGCCAGGACCTCCTGCAGTCCCGGAATCAGAGGAGCCCGGTAGGGTTGATGCACCTTGTCGCGGAGCGATTCCCTCAGGAACCGGAACTGCCCCGCCATCAAGGCCGCTACCGTCAGCGCGCTGCGCTGCAGGTTGAAGATGACATCGCTCATCTTGAGCTGGTCGGGTACGACAGCCCTGGCCTCGCTGGTAGGCAACCGGATGTCGGGAACCACCAGCAGGATCTTCAGCGCCTCCGTGACCCGGGTCCGAAAGAAGTCCACCCTGCCCCCTTCGTCGACGCAGCTCACGGTGAAACCCCCGAAACGGGCCGCGGTCAGGTTGTCCGGATGAGCCTCGAACTCCAGGGCATAGCGGAAAAACTTCTCCTGAGAAAGCTCCTCCCCCGCCAGGGCTTCGTAGGCTCCCAGCGCGGCCACGATGGCCGCCGCGCTGCTCCCCAGCCCGCGGGCAAGCGGTATCCGGTTCTGCACCTCCAGCCTCAGGGGAGGCAGGGGCCGCCCTTCGCCCTGGAACACCCGTCGGATCACCTTCCACATCAGGTTCTCGCGGACACTGAGCAATTCCCGGGCCCCTTCCCCCTCCATGTGGATTTCCGGGGAGCCGCTGCCGGACTCCCGCACCCCGACCTGGAGGTAGAGACCCAACGCCAGTCCCAGAGCGTCGAACCCCGCCCCCAGATTGGTGGAACTGGCCGGAACCTGAATGGAGTAGGCAGCACCCACGGTAAACGGTCCTCGTTCGAAACACCCCTGTTTCAGACAGTGGAGAGTGGAGAGTGGAAAGTGGAGAGTGATGAATGATGAATGATGAATGATGAATGGAGAGTGGTCAGTGGAATCCCGCCCCGCTGAGTGGATCGTTCGAGGGGAAGAGGCCGATTGTTTATGAAGGCGAACCACGAATGGACACGAATCAACACGAAAAAGCCAAGGCACGGATAGACCTGCTTCATCGACAAACGGCACCCAAATGCTTTTGCAGCTCCTTCGTGCCCCTTCGTATTCCTTCGCGTCCCTTCGTGATTAACTCTTTTCCCCATCCTTAACCCATCGACCGAATAACTCTTCACTCTCCACTGTTCACTCTCCACTTCTTATTCCTCATTCATCATTCATCATTCCCCGACAATTGCCTCAGGGCGACTTCCCGCATCTCCTGCAGGGGCGCCTCGCGTCCGGTCCACAGATAGCACTGCCTGGCGGCTTGCCCGACAAACATGTCCAGGCCGCTCACCACCCGGGACTGTTTTCGGGCTTCCCCAAGCAGCCGGGTCTCCAGGGGATTGTAGACCATATCGAACACCGTGCCGTACCTCAGCCCCTCCCCGGCCACCGGACTCTCATGGATAGAGGGAGACATGCCCACGGGGGTGGCGTTGATCAAGAGATCGCCGCTGTAACGGCTGGAACGGTCCAGGGAATCCGCCTCGAACCCAAAGTCTCCAGCCAGAGCCTCCGCTTTGGACTCGTTGCGGGCCAGGACGGTGACGCGCCAATGGGCTTCCTTCAACACGGCGGCCGCAGAGCGGGCGGCTCCGCCGGCTCCCAGCAGGACGGCCACGCCCGGTGAGCCATGCAGGCAGCCGCGCAAGGCGTGGCGAACGCCGTCCAGGTCGGTATTGTAAGCCCACAGGCCGTTTTCCCGCCGGACCAGGGTGTTGGCCGCCCCGCTTGCTTCCACGCTGGGGTGCCGTTCGTCCACGTACCGCAGCACGCCGACCTTGTGTGGAAGGGTGACGCTGAGCCCGCCGAAGCGTTCCAGATAGGGCGCGAACGCCTCCAGGCTGGGCGTGGGCAGAGGCAGGTAACGACAGTTCAGCCCGAGCTGCCGGAAGGCGTGATTGTGCACCTGGGGAGACAGGGAGTGACCGATGGGATGGCCGATCACGCCAAATAAAAGAGTGTCGGAATCGATGCCGTTCAAGCCGTAGACGCCTTTCAGGTCCCGAGAGGTGAACTGTCCCGGGGCCGTCTCCTGTCCCGCGCGTGCGGATGCGTAGGTCAGCATGGCTCCCCGGCTGGGAGCCACCAGTCGGGAATAGGCACCCAGGTCCCCCATGGCCACCGCAATGATGGGAATATTCTGCCGCCTGGCTCGCGATACCAGCTCCAGCAGGCGAAAATTGTCGGCAAAACCGGCCGCCAGGGTAGCGATCTTCACCACGTCGGCCTTCACCGCCAGTATCCGCCGGAAAATGGACTGGAGATCCGAGGGAGTTTCCCGGAAGTTGTGGTAGGACCCGATCAACCGCCAGGACCCGGCCCTGATCTTTGTCAGCCGTGGGGAATCTACGGCCTCCAGCGTCTCCACCTCTATATCCAGAAAGGAGAACCCGGCCCCGCCGATCTTCCCCAACATCTCCAACTGTTCGACTGCGCCGCCTGCGAACCGCCCCCCAAACGGTATTCTGCGAAGCGTCCCGATTACCGGCACACCCGCCAGAGATACCCAGCGCCGCATCCGTTCCAGGGTCAGTAAAGAGGGATCCAGAAAGTCGAGCCGAAACTCAATCAAGTCCGAATCCTGGCGGCTCCTCAAAACGGCCGCTTCGAAGTCACCGGGGGCGCACTCCCGGATAACGGTGCATATTTTTCCGTTGGGAGATGGGGACATTGGTGGTGGCGCGGGAATGGCGCTTGTCGGGACCGAATGGGCAGCGGCGTTCAGCTTGCTCCGATACGGGAACGGCGGTTAATTCACGAGTCTAGCATAAGCCTTTTCCCGGCGCCAAGTTGACCGGCTCCCCTGGGCTCCCCGGGGTCGGTTCCCCCGGGCGTTCATCGGACCGGACCTCCTTCCTCTCGAAAGACCGTCGCGGTGAACCTCTCGACCGTGGCGCCGTTCTTCCAGGCCTGGGGAGACAGGCCCGCCTTCAGGCAGGTCTGTTCCAGAAACTGCTCCGGGGTCCAACCACGCTCGACCGCCACCTTGGGCAGCAACAGGCCACGGCGATCCCCCTGGCTGACCAGCAGGCCATGGGTCCCCACCAGGATGTCGGCAGCGCCGGCGGCCTGGTCGAGCCCCGAGAGTACCGAGAGTTCGATTTCGGTGTCGGGAAGGTCCGTCAGGCTCAAGGGCCGAAACCTCGCGTCCTCGACCGCGGCAGAGACGGCGCACTCCGCCACGGCCCGGCAGAGGGGCGTCAAGGGCCGGACGTAGCCGACACACCCGCGCAGACGCCCCCTGAGGTAGAGTGTGACGAATGCGCCCCGTTTCTGCAGAAGTTCCCGAGCAGACGGTAGATCGGTCGCGGGCCGCACTCCCGACCGCAGGTAGGCATCAATCGTCGAGCGGGCGGCCTTGAGGAGATAGTCCCGCGCGGAATTATTGAGTGGGTACATCGCCCCGGCTTTTCTTCAGAAGGACGGACTTTTCACTGCGGCTCGCCTGACTGCGGATGCCGACCGCCTTCCAGAACTTGCGGAAATAGTCGACGGCCGAGACCAGGGCGAGGATGACCGTCAGCCAGAGCGCGGCCAGGCTGAGCGGCTTCAACCAGAAGACAAGATTGCTCAGAATGATGAGGGTGACGGCCAGCACCTGCGAGACCATCTTGATTTTCCCCAGCTCCGAGGCATCGATATTGAATCCCCGGTTGGCCGCGATGCTGCGGAGACCGGTGATGGCCAGTTCCCGCCCGATAATGATGACCACCATCCAGGCAGGCGCCCAACCGAGCTCCACCAGAGAAATGAATGCGGCCGAGATCAGCAACTTGTCTGCAATCGGGTCCAGGAGTATGCCGAGCGTGGTCACCTGCCGGCGCCGGCGGGCCAGGTAGCCGTCGAAGTAGTCGGTGATGGAAGCACCGAGAAAGATCACGGTGGCCAGGATGACGGAGAGGCTTTCGACCTGCCGTCCCGGATTGTAAACGCGGGTGAGAAGGACAACCACCAGCAGCGGGACTGCAAAGATACGGGACAGGGTCAGCAGATTTGGAAGATTCATGGAAAGAGTCTGATTTCTTTTAAGGCGGAATTCAACCGGAAAACAACTGCCTCGCTAGAAGCGTATGACACCGCGAACCCGAACCCCATTGTACGACTTGCCCGCGGGGCGGATCCGGCGTTCGGTTTCCAGGCTCATGGTGGCCGAGCGCCCCACGGCCATCCGGCCGCCCATCCGGTATCGCCGGCCCTGCCCTCGGGCCAGGCCCACCGCTCCGTAGGGAGTCAGCACTCCCCGTCCCTGCAGGGCCGAAATTCCGTAGCCGAACCGCGTATCCAGGCGGGTTGCCGGGGCGTCCAGCATGGCCGGGTCGGCGGCGCTGATCTCCCAGAGGCGCTGCATGCCGTTGGTGGTGTCTCCCCAGGAGGGCGCCACGGTCACCGAGGGGCCGTAGTGGGCGGAACGAGGAGCATAGCGAATCCTGGCGCCGAAGCCCCACTCCTGCCGCGCGCCCTGGTGAAGGGCCAGCCAACGGCCGTAGCCTTCTGAACTCCACCCCGTCGCCGGATTCCGGTAGCGCAGGCCACCGCCGAGTTCGAGGCCGGCACCGGTCTCTCCGTCACCGCCGTCGTGGCGCACGCCCACCTCTCCCCATGGCGTGAGCGAACCGCCGCCGGCAAACCGGTAATCGTGGCTGGCCTCGGTGCTCAAGCGCAGCCGGCTCAGGCCGGCCGTCATCGCTGTGAACAGTCCTCCGTCCCCCTCGGCGTCAAGCCGCGCCACTGCCGCCTCGCCCTTCATCCTCAGCTTGGTCGACTCTTTGGCCAGGATGAGGCCGCTGACGCCTACCAAGCCGGAGTCCAGCGTCGCCCCGCTGGTCCGGGGATCACCGACGACGTCGTCGGTGATGGTAATTTCCCCCCGGGCGTGACCGACCGTCGCCCAAACGTCCAGGTCGGGCGAGGGCGACCAGGCCAGGTAGGGATGGACACCCGTCATGCCCACGTCGTAGACGCCGCCCCCCGCGCCCGCCCCGGCCGCGCGGTAGTCGAACTCCCCTGTAGAACGGGAAATGGACAGCCCGGCCAGCAGGTTGGAACCAATCCTCACGTCGGCCCCCACGTGCACGCCCACGATCCCGCCGTTCCAGTTGACGGCGCCCTCCCGGCCGCCTCCCGACAGGTTGTTGTAATTTCCGCAGCCCCAGGCGGCGAAACGTCCGGAACCGCCGTCGTCATCACTGGAGGGAATCAGAAATGAGGGATCGCCCAGCACCTGTTCCAGGGGCAGCGGCTCGCCGCCTGTCCGGGTCCACCCGCTGGAAGTCGGCACCAGGTAGGGCGCCAGGTGGATAATCGGTTCCTCCGCCCCGGGGGGGGTGATGCCCGAGATCACCTGATCCATGCGACACCTGACAGCGCTGAAAGCCAGAGCCCGTCCGATCTCCGGAAGGACAGTACGGTTCACCAGTTCAATGCGCCGCTCCGCGTCGTCGGTGATGGTTCCCGCCCCCGTATCGTCGTCCAGGGTGATCCCCACCGGGTCGCTCAATTCCAGGCTGAACTGCTCGGTGGCCTCCACCACGTCGTCAGCCAGCGTGGTCACCGTGATGACGCTGCTGGTTTCCCCCGGCTGGAAGCTCAGGGTGCCCGAGGCTGCGGTAAAGTCCGAGCCCGCCAGCGCCGTCCCGTCTACCGTGCGGTAGCTGACCGTCACCACCCGCCCGCTGGAGGCGTCCAGTTGCACCGGGAACTCGGCCGTTTCGCCTTCACTCACGGATGGCGCATCCTCGATCGTCAACCCCGGCGGTTCGTCGTTGTCGGTGATCCTCGCGGTTGCCGTCCCGTCCGACACCGTGGCCCCCACGGCTTCGCCCAACTCCACCGTGAAGCTCTCTTCCGCCTCCGAAACCGCGTCGTCCAGAGTCGCCACCACAATGGTGTGCGTCGTCTCCCCTGGTTGGAAAGTGACTGTCCCCGTGTTCGCCGTGTAATCCGAACCAGCCTCGGCGGTCCCGTCCACCGTGCGGTAGCTGACTGTCACCACCCGCCCGCTCTCCGCGCTCAGCCGTACCAGGAACTCCGCCGTATCCCCTTCGACTACCGCTGGCGCATCCTCGATCGTCAACCCCGGCAGTTCGTCGTTGTCGCTGACCGTCCCCGTTGCCGTCGCATCCGACAGCGTCGCCCCCACGGCTTCGCTCAGCTCCACCGTGAATTTTTCTTCGGATTCCGAGATCGCATCGTCCAACACGGCCACCGAGATGGTCAGCACCGTCTCACCCGGCTCGAAGCGTAGCGTCCCCGAGGTGTCCGTGTAGTCCGAATCTGCTACCGCCGTCCCGTCCACCGTGCGGTACTTGACCGTTATCACCCGACCGCTCACGGCGCTCAGGCGTACCGGGAACTCTGCCGTACCCCCTTCGACTACCGCCGGCGCATCCTCGATGGTCAGCGCAGGCAGTTCGTCGTTGTCGGTGATCGTGCCTTCGCCGGTGTCGTCGTCCAACCTGGCCCCCTTCGGATTGCTCAAGACCACGGTGAAGCCTTCCTCTGTCTCCGGAACCGAGTCGTCCAGAACTGCCACCGAGATGGTCCGAGCGGTCTCGCCCGGCTCAAAGCTCAGCCTTCCCGAGACCGCCGTGTAATCCGTGCCCGCCTCCGCCGTGTCGTCCGCCGTGGCATAGTCCACCGTCACCACATGCCCCCTGGCTGAACTGAGCCGCACCATGAACTCGGCCGTACCCCCCTCCAACACCGGCGGCGCATCCTCGATGGTCAGCGCCGGAAGCCCGATTGCGGCGTCTATGATGGTCCCCTCTCCGGTATCGTCGTTCAGACTTGCCCCGGAGGGGTTGCTCAGCGTTACCGTGAAGCGTTCCTCTGCCTCCTGCTCACTATCCTCCAGGGTCGGCACCGAGATGGTCTGGCTGGTTTCTCCCACCGCAAAGGTCAGCGTCCCCGTCGCCGCCGTGTAATCCGTGCCCGCCTCCGCCGTGTCGTCCGCCGTGGCATAGTCCACCGTCACCGTCTCCGTGGCGGCCGGGCTCAACCTCACCTCGAACCGGGCCGTCTCCCCTTCCTCGACCAACGCGTTTCCGATGGACAACTCGGGTATGGCGGGGCCGCCGTCGTTGTCCGTGATCGTCCCTTCTCCCGCGTCGTCGTTCAGCGTAGCCCCCGAGGGGTTGCTCAGGGTCACCGTGAAACGTTCGTCCGACTCCTGCTCGCTGTCGTCCAGGGTCGGCACCGAGATGGTCTGGCTGGTTTCTCCCGCTGTAAAGGTCAGCGTCCCCATCGTCGCCGTGAAATCCGTGCCCGCTTCCGCCGTGTCGTCCGCCGTGGCATAGTCCACCGTCACCGTCTCTGCGGCGGACGGGCTCAACCTCACCTCGAACCGGGCTGTCTCCCCCTCCTCGACCAACGCGTTTCCGATGGACAACTCGGGTATGGCGGGGCCGCCGTCGTTGTCCGTGATCGTCCCTTCTCCCGCGTCGTCGTTCAGCGTAGCCCCCGAGGGGTTGCTCAGGGTCACCGTGAAACGTTCGTCCGACTCCTGCTCGCTGTCGTCCAGGGTCGGCACCGAGATGGTCTGGCTGGTTTCTCCCGCTGTAAAGGTCAGCGTCCCCATCGTCGCCGTGAAATCCGTGCCCGCTTCCGCCGTGTCGTCCGCCGTGGCATAGTCCACCGTCACCGTCTCTGCGGCGGACGGGCTCAACCTCACCTCGAACCGGGCTGTCTCCCCCTCCTCGACCAACACGTTTCCGATGGACAACTCGGGCAGGCCGTCGTTGTCCGTGATCGTCCCTTCTCCCGTATCGTCGTTCAGTGAAGCCCCCGAGGGGTTGCTCAAGGATACCGTGAAGCGTTCCTCCGACTCCTGTTCACTATCGTCCAGTGTCGGCACCAGGATGGTGTGGGTTGTCTCCCCGGGAGTGAACGTCAGCATGCCCGAGGTCGAGGTATAGTCGGTCCCCGCCTCCGCCGTCCCGTCCATTGTCTCGAAGTCCACCGTCACCGCCACACTGCTCTCACCGCTCAGTCGCACCACGAACTCCGACGTGCCCCCTTCGACCACCGGGGGCGCGTCGTCGATCGCCAGCACCACCGGATGGTCGTTGTCGGTGATGGTCCCCTCCCCGGTGTCGGCGCTCAGGTTCGCCCCCGAGGGGTTGCTCAGGGTCACCGTGAAGTGTTCCTCCGACTCCTGTTCACTGTCGTCCAGCGTCGTCACCAGGATAGTCTGAGTTGTTTCCCCGGGAGTGAACGTCAGCATGCCCGAGGTCGAGGTATAGTCGGTCCCCGCCTCCGCCGTGTCGTCCGCGGTGGCATAGTCCACCGTCACCGTCTCTGTGGCGGCCGGGCTCAACCTCACCTCGAACCGGGCCGTTTCACCCTCCCGGACCAACGTGTTTCCGATGGACAGCTCCGGCATGGTGGGGCCGCCGTCGTTGTCCGTGATCGTTCCTTCCCCCATGTCGTCGTTCAGCATGGCTCCCGAGGGGTTGCTCAAGGTCACCATGAAGCGTTCGTCCGACTCCTGCTCACTATCGTCCAGCGTCGGCACCGAGATAGTCTGGACTGACTGTCCCAGCGTGAAGGTCAGCGTGCCCGACGTCTCTGCGTAATCCGTGCCTGCCACGGCCGTATCGTCGGCCGTGGCGTAAGACACCGTCACCGTCTCCCGGCTGGTCGGAGTCAACCTCACCTCGAACTGGGCCGTTTCCCCTTCTTCGACCAAGGCGTTTCCGATGGAGAGCTTCGGCAGTTCATCGTCCGTTATGGTCCCCGCCCCGACGGCGTCACCCAGTCCCACGCCGACGGAGTTGCTTAAAACCACCGTGAAGCCTTCCTCCGACTCCGGAACGGTGTCGTCCAATGTCGGCACCGAGATGGTCTGTTGGGTTACTCCCACCCCGAAGGAAAGAGTGCCCGAGGTCGCCGTGTAGTCGGAACCCGCTTTCGCCGTCCCGTCCACCGTCTCGTAGTCCACCAACACCGTCACGCCAACCACCAGGTTCAGAGTCACCAGGAACTCCGCCGTGCCCCCCTCCTGAACCGACGCATCTCCGATGGACAGGTTGATCGGAATGAGGCCACCACCGTCACCACCACCGTCACCACCACCGTCACCGCCACCGTCACCGCCGCCATCGCCGCCGCCATCGCCGTCGTCGTCGATGATGGTCCCTTCTCCGGTGGCGTCGTTCAGCGTGGCTCCACCGGTGGGGCTGCTCAGGTTCACCATGAAGCGTTCCTCGGATTCCTGCTCGCTGTCGTTGATGGTCGGCACCGGGATCGTCATCGTCGTCTGTCCCGCCGTGAAGGTCAGCGTCCCCATCGTCGAGGTGTAGTCGTCGGGCTCCGTGGCCGTGTCGTCCGAGGTGGCATAGGCCACCGTCACCGTCTGGTTGGCGGCCGGCAACAATCTCACCTCGAACTGGGCCGTGCCTCCCTCCTGCACGGAGGCGTTTCCGATGGAGAGCTCGGGCGTGGCAGGGCCTCCGTCGTTGTCGGTGATGGTCCCTTCTCCCATGGTCTGGTTCAGCCTGGCCCCCGTGGGATTGCTCAGGGTCACCCTGAAGCGCTCGTCCGACTCCTGCTGATTGTCGTCTATGGTCGGCACCGAGATGGTCATCATCGTCTGCCCCGGCGTAAAGGTCAGCGTCCCCGATGTCGAGGTGTAGTCGTCGGGCTCCGTGGCCGTGTCGTCCGAGGTGGCATAGGCCACCGTCACCGTCCGGTCGCTGGCCGGGCTCAGCCTCACGTCGAACCGGGCCGTGCCCCCTTCCACAACCGGGGCGCGGGCGTTTCCTATGGAGAGCTCCGGCAGGTCGTCGTCCGCAATGATCCCCTCGGCGGTGGCGTCAGCCAGTTTGGCCCCGACGGGATTGCGCAGGGTCACCCTGAAGCGTTCCTCCGGCTCGTGGAATTCGTCCTCCACCGTTGGCACGTCTATGTACTCGACAGTCTGTCCCGAAGTGAAGGTCAGAG
Organism: Candidatus Versatilivorator sp.; assembly: GCA_965207735.1. Classification (GTDB taxonomy): domain Bacteria; phylum Acidobacteriota; class Terriglobia; order Versatilivoradales; family Versatilivoraceae; genus Versatilivorator. The sequence continues at coordinate 2,383,659 of OZ242296.1, forward strand.
TTCCCGTTTGCGCCGTGTAGTCGTCGTCCGCCACCGCGGTGCCGTCCGCCGTGGCGAACTCCACCGTCACATCCTCGTCTCGCGAGGTGCTCATCCTAACCTCGAACCGGGCCGTGTCCCCTTCCACAACCGGGACATCCGCGATCGACAGGCTGGGCAGGAAGGCATCGCCGTCGTCGTCGATGACCCGGACGGTCACCTTGGCGATCCCATGCAGCCGCGGCGGACAGTTGGAGTCCTCATCCCACACCTCGTGGGTGAACTCTATGACCTCATTCTCCTTGTCGGCGTCCTCAACCGCTTCGATCGAGATCCTTCGCGGCCGGGTTGCCGCATTGGGGTTCTGCGTGTTGTCCACATCGATTTCCCAGCCGATCGACGGCGTCCACTTGATGCCGTTGTAGCCTTCGGGGTCGTCATGGTTATCGGGACGCTTCGATCCGTCGGCGTGCACGAAGCACCACCATCCGTCGGCGGCCGGTTGCCTGGTCAACCACAAGCTGTAGCTACCCTTTTCCCCTTCCACGATTTCCACGACCTGGTGCGACACCGCCACCGTCCCATCCCACGTGTGGATCGGGGCATCGTCCTGGGCCTGGACCGGCAGAGCCGCCATGCTTGCCAACAGCACCGACAACGGGATGGCGACAGCGGCCAGACGCCGGCCTCGGGAGTGCAGAGACCGGCGCTGTTTTCGGGTGTGCTTCAGCATCGTGTCTTTCTCAAGACGGCGGCGGGAGTGCGGCCTCTACCGATTCCACGGGACAGGCAGCGGGCGGGTGCAGGTGCGTCCCGGCGGGCCCCTTCCCCGTCAGGGCGCAGGGCGACACCGGATCGCAGCCGTGACTGCGCTCTTCGGTCGCGAGCACTCATTGAACAAGGAAAAACTGCCTGCGTCACTGCCACGCCCCCGGCGAGAAATGCGGGCTACGGAGTGTGCACCGTCCAACGAATCATACAATATATTCGGGAGGGATACGCAGCCAAGGGGTGGAGGATGGTGGATTTTTCGGCAGGCGCGCAAGCGCAAGCTGTCCAATGACTCCATGTCGGGCGCCGCCCTCGCCAGGGTCAGAGCATCCCCAGTTGCAGCTTGGCGGCTTCCGACATCTTGGCCGGAGTCCAGGGCGGGTCCCACACCAGCTCAACCTGGGCGGAGGACACGCCCTCGGCCCCGGCGACCCTGGATTCGACCTCTCCCGGCAGGGTGCCGGCCACCGGACAGGCGGGAGAGGTGAGGGTCATTTGAATCTTGACGGCATGGGAGGGGTCGATATCGATCTCGTAGATGAGTCCGATCTCGTAGATGTTGACGGGAATTTCGGGGTCGTAAACCGTTTGCAGCGCCTCGATGATCCGCTGTCTCAACTCTTCCGAAGGAGCGGACTCGAGTGGGGGGGAGTCGGTGGTCATGGTTGCATCCTCAAATTTTGGATTTTCGATTGCAGATTCTTGATTTGAGGCAAAATCAGATGTCCTTGCTCCCCAATCAACAATCGGAAATCTGCAATCAACAATTCATTGCTTGTCGGTCTGACCCACAGCCTCGGCAGGCGTCCGGCACCTTCACTGTCGCTTACTCGGTGGTGACCGGTAGCTGCCGGCTGTCCAGGGCAGCCTTGACCGTATGCCAGGCCAGGGTGGCGCACTTGACCCGGACCGGAAAGGCGGCCACCCCGGCAAAAGCCACCAGCTTCCCGAGGTCTTCCGGCGGCTCGAGTAGCCGGCCGGTCACCAAGTCCTGGAACTGGCTAAAAACCGTCTGGAGGAGACCGGCTTCCCTACCCTTCAGCAACTCGGTCATCATGGAGGCGGAGGCGGTGGAGATGGCGCAACCCTTGCCCTGGAAACGAATATCCCTGACGATGTCGCCGTCCAGCTCCAGGGAGACTGCCACGCGATCCCCGCAGAGCGGATTGTGGCCCTCGGCCCTGTGGGTGGCATGTTCCAGGCCCCCGAAATTGCGCGGCCGCCGGGTGTGGTCCAGGATAACCTCCTGGTAGAGGTCCATCAACTCGGACATGAGCCAAAGATCTCCCTGACCTTGCGGACGCCGTCCGCCAGCCGGTCCACCTCCGCGTGAGAGTTGTAGAGTCCGAAGGAGGCGCGAGCCGTGGCCGGCAGGCCCAGGCGCTCCATCAGCGGCTGGGCGCAGTGATGGCCCGCGCGAATGGCGATCCCCTCCTGGTCCAGAATGGTCCCGACATCATGGGGGTGGGCCCCCTCGACCACGAAGGAGAGCACGCCCGCCTTGCGTCCGGCTCGACCGACGATGCGAACGCCCGGGACCGAGGCGAGCGCTTCGGTGGCGTGAGACAACAGCTCACCTTCGTGAGCGGCAATGCCCTCCAGTCCGACGGCGCCCAGGTAATCCAGGGCGGCGCCCAGTCCGATGACCCCGACGATATCGGGCGTCCCCGCCTCGAACCGATAGGGGATCTCCTTGTAGCTGGTGCGCTCGAAGGAGACCGAACGAATCATCTCGCCTCCGCACTGGTAGGGCGGCATGGCTTCCAGCAGGGACGCTTTTCCGTAGAGAACGCCCACTCCGGTGGGACCGTAGACCTTGTGCCCCGAAAAGGCGTAGAAATCGCAGTCGAGCGCCTGAACGTCCAGTTGGAGGTGAGGAGCGGCCTGGGCTCCGTCCACCAGCACCGGGATCTCCCGTCGATGGGCCATCCGAACCATTTCGGCCACGGGGTTGACGGTTCCCAAGGCATTGGAGACGTGGGCGATGGCCACCAGGCGGGTTCGAGAGCCGAGAGCCCGTTCAAAGGCCTCCAGTGGGACTTCGCCGTTGTCGTCGATGGGCGCCACCCGCAGGACCCCGCCCTTTTCCTCGCAGATCCTCTGCCAGGGCACGATGTTGGAGTGGTGCTCCAGGGTCGAGACCAGAATTTCGTCTCCCGCCTCGAGCCTCTGGCGGGCCAGGGTGCCGGCCACCAGGTTGATGGCCTCGGTGGTTCCCCTGACGAAGACGACCTCCCGGGACTCCCGAGCATTGATGAAACGCTGCACTTTGCAGCGAACTTCTTCGTAGGCCTCGGTGGCTTCCAGGCTGAGCGCGTAGAGGCCCCGGTGAATGTTGGCATAGCCTTCTCGATAGAAGGCATTCATGGCTTCGATCACCGGAATCGGCTTCTGCGTGGAAGCGGCACTGTCGAGATAGACCAGCGGTTTACCGGCTGTTCGGCCGGAAAGGATGGGGAAATCGCGGCGCAGCCGGTCGACGTCCAGCGGCGGCGCGGCCGTCTGGACCGCTGGGGTGGTTGCCCTCCTCATCCGGATCACTCCTTGGATCCCTTCTCCGCCAGGCGGTGAAAAAGCGTCTTCTCCAGCCGGGCGCGAATGGGCTCGATTCGGATCTGGGAGGCAACGTCGTTGGCAAAGGCAAAGGTCAGGAGCTGGCGGGCGGCCTCACGGCCGATCCCGCGCGACTGCAGATAGAAGACGGCCTCGGCGTCCAATTGCCCGATGGTGGCCCCGTGGGTGCATTTCACGTCGTCGGCATAGATCTCCAACTGAGGATTGGTGTTGACCAGGGCCTCCTCGGAGAGCAGCAGATTCTGGTTGGTCTGCTTCGAATCGGTCTTCTGGGCGTGGGGTCGCACGATGATCCGGCCGTTGAAGACCCCGCTGGACCGGTCGTCCAGGATGCCCTTGTAGAACTCGAAGCTGTTGCAATGGGGCTTGGCGTGTTCGATGGAGGTGTGGTTGTCCACGTGCTGTTTGCCGGTGGTGAGGGAGAAGCCGTTCAAGGTGGCTTCGGCGCCCTCGCCATCCAGGATCGCGTTGACGTGGTTGCGAACCAGGGCTCCTCCCAGGGAGATGGAATGGGAGGACACGGTGGCGCTGCGTCCGAGCTGGAACTGCAGGGTGGCGATGTGGAAGGCCCTGAGGCTTTCCTGTTGCAGCTTGTAGTGCTCGACCACCGCCCCCTCCCGGGCCACCACCTCGGTCACCGTGTTGGTGAAATAAAGGGAGTCGGGCGCGCCCGAGTACGTTTCCACGATGCGGGCCTGACTGTTGGCGCCGGCCAGCACCAGGCAGCGGGGATGGGAAACCAGCGGCTCCCCTTCCCCTCCCGAGTAAAAGTGCAAGTGAATCGGCTGCTCCACCACGGTGTTCCTGGGAAGATGGACCAGAGCGATATCCTGCAGGAAGGCCGTATTCAGGGCAGTGAAGGCCTCATCCCCCTCGCCGGCATAGCAACCCAGCGCTTGCTGAACGGAAGGCCCCTGGCCGTTGAGGAACTCCGCCAGGCCCTGAACCCGAACGCCTGGTGGAAGGTCGCCAAAGGACGAGTGTTCCCGGGAAAAGCGCGCATTAAGGAACACCAGGCGGCAGGCCGAGGAGTCGTCTCCGGTCAGGGAGTCCAGGTCGGCCGGGGCCGGCCGGGAGTCCGAGTCGCCGGCATGAGCAAAAGCGGTCCGCAGCAGCGGCGAGAGGCTGGTAAAACGCCAGGCCTCATCATGGGTGGTCGGGAACCCAAGTCGGGTGAAGCGCCCGATTGCCTCCTGGCGCTTCTCTGTCAGCCAGGGCGGATCCCGGTCCGCCCGGCGGCGCGCCAAGGAGGCGAATTGCGACAGATAGCTTTCCTGCTCGGGGGCCAATTCAGCCGGTTTTCGATTCATGGTGGTCTCTCGGACTAGCTCCCCGGCGTCACGGCAACCTGAGATTCGATCCAACCGTAACCCCTGGCTTCCAGTTCGAGGGCCAGATCCTTGTCCCCCGACTTGACGATCTCTCCGCCCGAAAGCACATGCACGCGATCGGGCACGATGTAGTTCAGCAACCGCTGGTAGTGGGTGATGACCACGATGGCGCGGTCGGGTTGGCGCAGGGCGTTGACGCCGTCGGCAACCGTCTTGAGAGCATCGATGTCGAGTCCCGAGTCGGTTTCATCCAGGATGGCCAGGATCGGATCGAGCACCGCCATCTGAAAAATCTCGTTTCTCTTCTTCTCGCCGCCCGAGAAACCCTCGTTGACGGAACGGCTGATGAAGCTCTGGTCCAGGTTCACCAGCTTGATCTTCTCCCGAACCACCTTCATGAATTCCATGGCGTCCAACTCGTCCTGGCCCCGGTGCTTGCGGACGGCGTTCACGGCGGCTTTCAGGAAATAGACATTGCTCACTCCGGGGATCTCGACCGGATACTGAAAGGCCATGAAGACGCCTTCACAGGCGCGCTCCTCGGGCTCCATCTCCAACAGGTCCCGTCCCCGATAGAAAACCCGGCCCTGGGTGACTTCGAAACTTTCCCGGCCCGCCAACACCTGGGCCAGGGTGCTCTTGCCCGATCCGTTGGGACCCATGATGGCGTGCACTTCCCCCGCCGCCACTTCCAGGTTCACCCCTCTCAGGATGGGCTTCCCCTCCACTTCAGCGTGTAAATTTTCAATCTTCAGCACTGCGCTCCCTTTCCTCGCTTGAATTTCTTGATTCGAAACAGCGGAATTTCGGATTGTAGACTTCTGATGATTTCAGAATCCTCGATCTCAATCGGGACAACCGAATGGGATTCAAATCCAAAATCTCAAATCTACAATCAACAATTCATTTCCTGTCGGTTTGAGGCACGGCCGCGGCGGCCGGTCTCTCTTCCGGCGCGTTAGCCGGTTACCCAACGCTGCCTTCCAGGCTCACGCCCAGCAGCTTGCGTGCCTCAACCGCAAACTCCATGGGCAGCTCGCGAAAGACCTCCTTGCAGAAACCGTTCACGATCATGGAGACGGCATCTTCGGCCGAAATGCCCCGCTGCTTGCAGTAGAAAATCTGGTCCTCTCCGATCTTCGAAGTCGAGGCTTCATGCTCCATCTGTGCCGTACTGTTCTTGACCTCGATGTAGGGAAAGGTGTGGGCGCCGCAGGCATCCCCCATGAGCATGGAGTCGCACTGGGAATAGTTGCGGGCCCCGGAGGCGTTCTTGAGAATCTTTACTGCCCCCCGGTAGGTGTTCTGGCCATGGCCCGCCGAAATCCCCTTGGAGACGATGGTGCTCCGGGTGTCCCGGCCGATATGGATCATCTTGGTTCCGGTGTCGGCCTGCTGGAAATTGTTGGTCACTGCCACCGAGTAGAACTCGCCGATGGAGCGGTTCCCCTGCAGGAGACAGCTGGGATACTTCCAGGTGATGGACGAGCCCGTCTCCACCTGGGTCCAGGAGATCTTGGAATCCTCTCCCCGGCACTTGCCCCGCTTGGTGACGAAGTTGTAGATGCCTCCCTTGCCCTGCTTGTCCCCGGGATACCAGTTCTGCACGGTCGAGTACTTGATCTGAGCCCGGTCCAGGGCCACCAGCTCGACCACCGCCGCGTGGAGCTGGTTCTCATCCCTGCGGGGCGCCGTGCAGCCCTCCAGGTAGCTCACGGTGCTGTCGTCGTCGGCAATGATCAGGGTGCGTTCGAACTGCCCGGTGTCCTTGGCGTTGATGCGGAAGTAGGTGGAGAGCTCCATGGGGCAGCGCACCCCCTTGGGGATGTAGCAGAACGACCCGTCGCTGAAGACTGCCGAGTTGAGGGTGGCGAAGAAGTTGTCCGTATAGGGAACCACCGACCCCAGGTACCGCTTCACCAGCTCCGGGTGGTTCTGCACGGCATCCGAGAAGGAACAGAAGATGATGCCCAGCTCCGCCAGCTTCTCGCGGAAGGTGGTGGCCACCGACACGCTGTCGAAGACGGCATCCACGGCCACGCCGCTCAGGCGCTCCTGCTCCTGCAGGGAAATCCCCAGCTTCTCGTAGGTCCGCAGCAGCTCGGGATCGACCTCCTCCAGGCTCTTGGGGCCTTCCTTGCCGCTCTTGGGGGCGGCGTAGTAAATGATGTCCTGGTAATCGATCGGCGGGTAGCGGACGTTGTGCCAGGCCGGCTCTTTCATGGTGAGCCAGTGCCTGTAGGCCCGCAGCCGCCACTCCAGCATGAAGGAGGGCTCCTTCTTTCTGGCCGAGATGGTGCGGATGACCTCTTCGTTCAGCCCCCTGGGAATGGCATCGGCCTCGATGTCGGTGACGAACCCGTACTTGTATTCCTGGTTGGCCAGTTCTTGAATGGTTTCGTTGGCTGAGGGCATGTTGACTCCTTGAGCGTCATCGGCGCTCCTCGACCGACCGGGAAACGAAAGGTCGGCACGGACAGCGCTCAAGCGCTGGGATCTCCCTGCAGCTGAACCAGCTGCAGGGGGTTCTCTTCCCTTTCCGTTTGGCTGCGAGTCGGGTGCTTTTCCGGATTCGAGCTCGGCGGCGCCAGGCCGTGGAGGCTCATCTTGGCCACCGTCATCCGTCTCAGCATCAGCACCACGCTGTCACTGAGCAACTGGAGAGGACTCTTGATGGTGCACTTCTCGAACTGCAGGCAGTAGCCCGTCTCCGAAACGCAACTCGTCATGGAGAAGGGCCCTTCGATGGATTCGATCACCTCGGCTGCGTTGATCAGATGGGCGGGCCGACCCAGGGCGTACCCCCCGCGGGTCCCCTGGTGCGACACCACGATCCCGCTCTGCGCCATCCTTTGAAGCACCTTGGCCATCAGGTGGGGCGGGATGTTGTAGGATCGGGCGATTTCGCGCGCGCTCCAAGCGACCCGGCCCGAACCCTGGGCCAGGTGGATAAGGGCCATCAGCGCGTAGTCTGTTTTTTTGGAAAGTCTTAACATGGACCGCCCATATCGGACCAATTTGGTCCGGTTTAGTGTCTCAATTATCCAGACTCCGCCGACGGAAGTCAAGACCGATTTCGTCAGAGCCTGTGGATTCGGGCATAGGGGGAGTCTGTATTTCTCACCGAGGGGCGATTGGTTGGCGCCGACCCTGGGCTGGAGCCGGCGTCTGCCCCCCTCCGCATCAGCCTTCGCCTGTAACTTGGGCTGTGCGAACCCGCTACGGCGCACAAGATCTCGCCTGTGGCTCGCCTTGTGCGAACCCCCCTCCGCATCAGCCTTCGCCATTCGGCTCGGCGACTCCCCCTCAAGGGGGGAGTGATACTTGAGTTTCTTGAACGACGTTTTGCCAATTTGGGGAGCAGACGCCCGGAGATAATCAATTGAAAATCCTATACACCGGCAGTGTCGTGGGTTACGGGAGAGCCGCGTATGCGGCGGTTGGCGTGGGTCGTCCGAAGAAACGTCCCCTGCAAGCCATCCTTATAGAGCAGCGAAGCTGCGGCCTCGTGTAGCCCCGGGCGGAAGCCCGGGGTCGTATGAGCTCTGCGCCAACCCAGCCGCGTATGCGGCGAATACGAAGCCGGGTCCCCGGCACGCGCGGCCCATTCAAACCACCCATAACACTCCACCGTCTACCACGGCTCCCGCCGGACTGTTGCTCCCGGAGCACGCAAACGGTTGGAGTGTTGCACCCAGGTCACAGGATCCGGCTGCGGCACGGACCGGAAACAGATTGCAAGACCTGCACTATCAATGACTTAACAATAATCCCCCTCTCTTTGGCAAGAGACTTGCTGGGAATTCCTTGCGTACCTGCTCCGGTCAGAAAAAATCCGCCCCTATGGAATCCCAACACACCTTGGCTGCCCCCATCGAGTTCTCAGGCCTGGGCTTGCACACTGGAGAGTCGGTGCAGGTAAGAGTCTTGCCTGCTCCTCCCGACACCGGACTGGTGTTTCGCCGGGTTGACCTGGACGACTTCGAGATCGAGGCAGTGGTGCAAAACGTGGCCCGGGTGGCCTACGCCACCACCTTGATGAAGCAGGGAGTCCTGATTTCCACCGTGGAGCACCTTCTCTCATCGCTCTACATCTTCGGTGTGGACAATGCCCTGATAGAGATCGACAACCTGGAAGTCCCCATTCTGGACGGAAGCGCCCTGGAGTTCGTGAAAGAGATCACCCGCACCGGCCTCCAGCAGCAGTCCGCTCGGCGCCGGTATCTGCGAGTGGAAAAATCCCTGGAGATTCGAGACCGCGACCGCACCATCGCCGTTCATCCGGCCGACTGCTTTCAGATCAGCTATACCATCGACTTCGACCATCCCATGATCGGTCGCCAGAGCTTCGACTTCGAGGCCTCTCCCGAGGTCTTCTCCAAGGCGGTGGCACCGGCACGCACTTTCGGATTCTACCGGGAAGTGGAAGAGTTGAAGAAAAAGGGCCTGGTCCGCGGAGGCTCGCTGGACAACGCCATTGTCCTGACCGACCGGGGAATCCTGAACGGTATTCTGAGGTTCGAGGATGAATTTGTCCGCCACAAGGTGCTGGACGGCATTGGCGATCTGGCATTGATCGGCAGGCCGCTACTGGCCCGCGTGGTGGCCCACAAGGCGGGTCACGCCCTGCACACCCACCTGGTGACCCGCATTCTGAGCGATCCCTCCTGCTACAGCGAAACGAATCATCCGCCGTCGCGCGGATGCGGCAGCAACGTTGACCTCCCGCCGCAGAGACAGTGCGTTTCGGCACCCGGCAGCTGATACGCAGCCTACGGAGGTGGGTGAGAGGGGATATTCGCTTACGGAGCGCCGTGTTTGCTCCCCTCCGGATCGACTGCGGGCTGCGCCCTTTGGTAGTCACGCACGGGACGCCGCGTTGGCCCCCCTCCGGATCGACTGCGGGCTGCGCCCTTGTCTCTCCGACTCCCCCTCAAGGGGGGGAGTGATACTTGAGGCCTGCACATGGCTTCTTGCCCGATTGCTGGGCAGGATGTAAACCATGTTCCCGGTCTAATGTATAAACTCCATTCCCTCTACATAACACGGATATCACTCCCCCCTTGAGGGGGAGTCGCAGAAGCCGAGCCGAATGGCGAAGGCTGATGCGGAGGGGGGCAGACGCGGCGTCTCCGAACGGCAGCGCCGAATGGCGAAGGCTGATGCGGAGGGGGGTTCGCACAAGGCGAGCCAAAGGCGAGATCTTGTGCGCGGAGGGGGGTGAATGCCACGCAGCCAAGGTGCGGCGGCATCGTGGTCCGAACCTTGCCTGCCTCCCGGGCACTCCTCTATACTGCAGCCCAATGCTAGATCCGACCTACATCCGAAAAAACCCCGAGCTGGTGCGTCGAAAGCTGGTCCAGCGCCACACCCCGGCACCGCTGAAGGAGGTGGAGGACTTCGATCGGCAGCGACGCCAGTTGCTGCAGGAGACCGAGCAGCTCAAATATCGCCGCAACCGGAACAACCAGGACATCACCGCGCTGAAGAAGGCGGGAGAGGACGCCGCCGGCAAGATTGCCGAAATGAAGGAATTGTCGCTTCGGATCAAGCAGTTGGACGAAAAACTGCGGTCCTGCGAGGAAGAGCTCAAGAGCCTGCAGCTGGCCCTGCCCAACCTCCCCGACGACAGCGTCCCAGTGGGCGCCGACGCCTCCGAGAACGTCGAGGTCCGGACCCACGGCCAGAAGCCCGACTTTGACTTTCAACCCCGCGCCCACTGGGACCTGGGCACCAGCCTGGGCATTCTGAACCTGGAACGGGCCGCCAAGATCGCCGGGGCCCGGTTCAGCCTCTACACGGGAGCGGGGGCTCGCCTGGAAAGGGCCTTGATCAACTTCATGCTGGACGTTCACACCCGGGAACACGGCTACCTGGAGGTGCTGCCCCCCTTCATGGCCAATTCGACCAGCATGACGGGGACGGGTCAGCTCCCCAAGTTCTCCGGCGATCTATTCAAGTTGGAAGGTACGGACTACTGGCTGGTTCCCACGGCCGAGGTCCCGGTCACCAACATTTATGCGCGAGAAACCCTGCGGGCGGACCAACTGCCGATTCGGCTGACGGCCTATACTCCCTGCTTCCGCAGCGAAGCCGGCGCCCACGGCAAGGATACTCGGGGACTCATCCGCCAGCACCAGTTCAACAAGGTGGAGCTGGTCAACTTCACCCGGCCCGAGGACTCCTATGCCGAGCTGGAAAACCTGACTCGGAGCGCTGAAGAAATCCTCCGCCGCCTCCAGATCCACTACCGCGTGGTCACCCTCTGCACGGGCGATCTGGGATTTTCCGCGGCCAAGACCTATGACCTGGAGGTCTGGCTTCCGGGCCAGCAGGCCTACCGGGAAATTTCCTCCTGCAGCAACTTCGTGGACTTCCAGGCCCGGCGGGCCAACATCCGTTTCCGGCGGGAACGCGGGGTCAAACCGGAATTCGTGCACACGCTCAACGGATCGGGTCTGGCCGTGGGACGCACCTGGGTCGCACTGCTCGAAAACCATCAGCAAGCGGACGGCAGCGTCCTCATACCTCCCGGCCTCAGGCCCTACCTGAACGGATTGGAAAGGATCGTCCCCGGCCAGCCCGGCCTGGATTGACCCGCATCCAGATCGTCTCCCTGGTAAAGATGGGACTGTCGGAGGCGATCGTTCTCAAGAAGATCGAGACGTCGATGTGCGAGTTCGATGTTTCGCCCGAGGCCCTGGTCGGCCTGACCAAGTCGGGAGTCGGCGAAGCAGTGATCCTTTCCATGATGGAGGTTCAGCAGCCGGACAACGGCCGGTAGCCGTACAGGACCATCCCAGGTTCCGACTTCACGGCGGACAACCTGAGAGTTCGATGGCGGCCGGATCACTCCACCAGCACCAGCGGATCCCCCGCGTTGACCGCCTGGCCCTCCGCCACCCGAACGGCCTGAACCCTGCCCGACTTGGGAGACCCCAGCTCGTTCTGCATTTTCATGGCTTCCACCACCACCAGTCCCTGTCCCTGGCTTACTGCTTCTCCCTCGGCCGTCAGGATCCTGACCACCTTCCCGGGCATGGGAGCCGACACGGCTACGGGTCCGGAGGCTTGGGTCCCGCCCGAGGTCGAGGGGCCGTCCCGGCGCGGGTCGACCAGGCCCACCTGGAAGCTTTCTCCGTCCACGACGACCTGAAATCCGCCGGCATGCGGACTCACGCTGACGTCGTGGGAGCGTCCCCCCAGAATCAGGGAAAAAGCGGCGTCCGACATCTGTGAGACGTCGACTTCAAGAGACTTGCCCCCGAACTCCACCCAGGCCCGACGGCCGGATCGTTTCAGGCGCAACACTCGGCGCCGCCCGTCCAGCACCAGCTCGTAAGTGGCCTCGACCTGCTCCACCGGGCGCCTCCTCCTCTTCTGCTCGCAGACTATCTCCGCAGCCCGTTCCAGCGTCCCCACAGCTTCCACGGGCTCTCCCGCGGGTCCCCGCGGCCGGCGTCGGAAGCTCGAGCATGGCTGGCATAGAGGGCGGCGCCAATGGCCGCCACCTCCCGCAACTCTTCCCGGCCAGGCGAGGACTGGTCGGGGCGATAGAACTTTTCGATGAAGTCGGTGCTGAGTTCCGCCGACAGGAATTTCGGGTGGGCCAGGATGGTCCGGAAAAAGGGAATGGTCGTCTTGATTCCCGAAATCCGGTACTCGCCCAGGGCCCGGTCCATGCGGCTGATGGCCTCGGAGCGGGTTTCCGCCCAGGTCACCAGCTTGGACAGCATCGGATCGTAATACACGGGGACTTCCCAGCCCTGGTAGATCCCGCTGTCTTCCCGGACACCGGGCCCGGAGGGCTGGCGCAGGCTCCGGATCGGCCCCGGCGAGGGCAGGAAACCCTTCTCGGGATCCTCGGCATAGATGCGGCATTCCAGCGCGGCTCCGCGCCAGGTTACGGCCTCCTGACTCAGCCCCAGGGGTTGGCCGGCGGCAATCTGAATCTGTTTTCTGACCAGGTCCAGGCCGGTGACCATCTCGGTGACCGGGTGCTCGACCTGGAGCCGGGTATTCATCTCCAGGAAATAGAAATTCTGTTGCGAATCCACCAGGAATTCAACGGTCCCGGCATTGCGGTAGCCGCAGGCTTGAGCCATGCTGACCGCGGCCTGTCCCATGCTGTCCCGCAAGCCTTCGGTCATGACCGGCGAAGGACACTCCTCGATGACTTTCTGATGGCGCCGCTGTATGGAGCACTCCCGCTCTCCCAGGTGAACGGTGTTGCCGCGGCTGTCGGCCAGAACCTGAAACTCGATATGGCGGGGGCTCTGGAGGTATTTCTCCAGGTAGACCGACGGATCCCCGAAAGCGCTCCGGGCTTCGGAGCTGGCGTCCCGCAGGGCAGAGACCAGGCGGTCGGGGGAGGTCACCAGCCTCATCCCCTTGCCCCCTCCACCGGCCGCCGCCTTGACCAGGATCGGGAACCCGATGTCCCGGGCCGCCCGTTCCGCTTGCGCCCCATCCCCGAGCTGCTGTCCTGTGCCCGGAACCACCGGCACCCCCGCCTGCGCGGCCAATCTTCGGGCAGCCGTCTTTTCCCCCATCAGCTCCATGGCTCTCGGTGGAGGACCGATGAAGCAGATCCCACGGTCCTGACAGCGGCGGGCAAATTCGGCGTTTTCGGCCAGAAATCCGTAACCGGGGTGGATGGCTTCCGCACCGCTGACCTCGGCCGCCTGCAGGATCCTGTCCATATTCAGATAGCTCTCCACCGAGGGAGAAGCACCCAGGCCGCGGGCCTGGTCGGCCAGGCGCACGTGCAGGGCCGCACGGTCGCAGTCGGAGTAGACCGCCACGGTTTCGATATTCATCTCGCGGGCGGTACGCATGATGCGGACAGCGATCTCACCCCGGTTGGCAATCAGAATCTTGGAAAACATGGTCGCAAAGGAGTCTGTTGAACCGACCCTTCCCCCGTGTAACCTCCATCGGAGATCTTATTTCCGAGACAGGACACTATCCACGAATGCTTCCACCTGCCTTCGGGAGGCGGCATCCAGAGGGAAACGCCGAGCGAAGAGAGGCTCCAGCGCATCCACCTCGGAGGCCTTCCCGTCCGGCAGTTTCAGAAAGAAGCTCAGATAGGAACGGTGGACTCCCGGGAATCGAGCTTTCAGATAGAGGTGGCCGGCAACCAGTGCGGCATTCTTCCGGACCCCTGAGGTCAGGGAGTCCCGGTTCGAGGCAACGGCAGGGCCGGGAACGACCACCAGCCCGTCGGTCGAACGCCGCACGGTCTCATGCAGCAGCACGAAAAAGGAGTGCACCGCCTCCTGACGGCTCTCCGGCAGCGGGGTCAGAACGTGAAACAAGACCTCGCCGCCCTGTTCCACGGGCACGCCCAGACCCCTCCCCTTCATCACCGGGGTCAGAAATACCTTGAAATCGTTCACTCCGGACCTGGCGGCCCACGGCTCCAGGATGCTCATGCCCCGGGACTTCCAGAAGCTGGTAAACCACTCCACTCCCTGTTGATCCCATTCACTGCGGGCCTCGCGATATATCATGTAGAAACTGGAGTGCTCCTCCTCCAGCCAACCGGCAAACCGCTTGGCGAAATCCCGCTCCTGGGGAGCCTGGAAGTGGTTTCTGAAGACCGGGATCAACCTGCGGCTGTTGCCGAACATCAAGGGCTCCTTCCTGCGTTTGCCCCTGACGCCGGACGGAACGGTCCGGGTGCGAAAGTCGTAGTCGATCAGGGCCAGGGCTTGCTTGAAGGAGGAAAGGTCATCCGCCAGGAAAGGAGCCCGGATCAGAAAGCGAAGGCGAGGGCGTTGCCGGTAACGCTGCTCCAAGCCCGCGGCCTCCCGGTCCAGCCTGGTCTCCCCCACCTCCAGGTCCCGCTTCGCCTGGCCCATCCGTCGAACGTAGTCCTCGGAGAAGAGATTGAAGCGGTCCCCCGGCAGGTTGAAGTGGGCCAGGGTGTGGTAGATCACGTCCAGGTTCGGGTCGGTCAGGATCCTGATCTGGCTGGAACCGATGGCTGCAAGCGGTCCATGGCTGCCAATAAGCACGGCGGCCAGTGCCAGCGTTCCCAACAGGATGGAGTTCTTTCCGAGGGTCATCTTCAAGAGCCAATGAGGCCGTCTCCAAGGACTAGCCCGCATTTCTCACCAGGTCGCTGGTGCCATGACGACAAGTAGTTTATCTTCAGTACTTTGATTGGCTCCATGGTAAGGGCTTGCGGGTAACAGACGGCGCTGGGCATGCCCTGGCTTGTCTTTTTCCCTTCAGCGCGCCAGCACGGCGAAGCGCTGGCGCGGCTTCGCGGTTCGACTCGCCCCCCCCAGACTGACTCACGGGGTCGATTGGCCTCTTCGGCACTGTTGCGGCGCCGGCGTCGCCCCCCACCGCATCAGCCTTCGCCATTCGGCTCGGCTTCTGCGACTCCCCCTCAAGGGGGGAGTGATACTGAGTTTCTTGAACGACGTGTTGCGGAATTGGGGGGCGGACGCCCGGAGACAATCATTTGAAAAATCCTATCCACCGGCAGTGTCGTGGGTTAGGGGAGAGCCGCGTATGCGGCGGTTGGCGTGGGTCATCCGAGGAAACGTCCCCTGCAAGCCATCCTTTTAGAGCAGCGTAGCCGCGGCCTCGTGTAGCCCCGGGCGGAAGCCCGGGGTCGTATGAGTTCTGCGCCAACCTAGCCGCGTATGCGGCGGATTAAAAACCGCGTCCCAAAACCGCACGGCCTCCCCAAGACCACGCCAGAAACACCCCTGTTTCATCTCGAATGATCCGTCCTTCGCAGGGCGGCGGCCCCACTCTCCACTCTCCACTCTCCACTAAAGCGGTATGTTCCCGTGCTTCTTCGGCGGGGTGGTGTCTCTCTTGTTTTCCAACATGGCCAGGGCACGGATCAACTTTCGACGGGTTTCACGCGGGGGGATCACCTCGTCGACAAAGCCCATCCCCGCCGCAACGTAGGGATTGGCGAACTTCTCCCGGAATTCCTCGACCCGCCGGTCCGTTTCCGCTTTCAGATCCTGGGCCGCCGCCAGTTCCTTGCGATAGACGATCTGGACCGCGCCGGCGGGTCCCATCACGGCGATCTCGGCGGTTGGATAGGCATAATTGACGTCGGTACGGAGATGCTTGGAGGCCATCACGCAGTAGGCGCCCCCGTACGCCTTCCGGGTGATCACCGTGATCTTGGGGACGGTCGCCTCGGCAAAGGCATAGATCAACTTGGCTCCATGCTTGATAATCCCCCCGAATTCCTGAGAGGTTCCGGGGAGAAACCCGGGGACGTCTTCGAAGCAGATGAGAGGGATATTGAAGGCATCGCAAAAACGAACGAACCGGGCGGCCTTGATGGAGGCATCGATGTCCAAGCACCCTGCCAGAACCGTCGGCTGGTTGGCCACCATCCCTACCGGGCGGCCTCCCAACCGGGCAAATCCAACCACGATGTTGCGAGCGAAAAGCGCCTGGACTTCCAGGAAGCCTCCGTCATCCACCACCGCGCCGATGATCTCCTTGACGTCGTAGGGCTGATTGGACTCGGCCGGAATCAGGCTGTCGAGCCTCTCCTCGGAGCGGTCCAGGGGATCCCGGGTCTCTTTGCGAGGAGGGCTCTCCATGTTGTTGGAGGGCAGATAGGAGAGCAGTTCCCTGATGAAACGGCAACATTCCCGATCGTCTTCCACAGCGAAATGGGCCACGCCGCTACGGGAATTGTGGGTCATGGCCCCTCCCAGGTCTTCCTTCGAGACCTCCTCGTGGGTCACCACCTTGATCACCTCGGGGCCGGTGATGAACATGTAGCTGCTCTGCTTGACCATGACCACAAAATCGGTGATGGCGGGTGAGTAAACCGCCCCTCCGGCGCACGGACCCATGATGGCCGAGATCTGGGGAACCACCCCCGATGCCAGAGTATTGCGCAGGAAGATGTCGGCATAGCCGGCCAGCGAGACCACGCCCTCCTGGATTCGGGCGCCCCCGGAGTCGTTGAGACCGATGATGGGGGCTCCGGCCTTCATCGCCAATTCCATGACCTTGCAGATCTTGGCCGCGTTGGTCTCCGAAAGGGAACCGCCGAAGACGGTAAAGTCCTGGGCAAAGACGTATACCAGCCGCCCATCGATGCGGCCGTAGCCCGAGACCACGCCATCCCCCGGGATCTCCTGGCCTCTCATCCCGAAATCCTGGCAGCGGTGCTTCACGAACTTGTCCATCTCCTCGAAGGACCCCTCGTCCAGCAGGAGATCGATGCGCTCTCGCGCACTCATCTTGCCCGCGGCGTGCTGCCGCTGCAGGCGCTTTTCTCCTCCGCCGGACTCGGCCAGCCGATTGAGTTCCTGCAGGTCTTCCAATGGGGACTTCCCGGGAGTGGGGGTTGGATGGGTGGACACGAGGCAGTTCCCTGGTTCGATCGAAGGCAGCTATTCTACCGTATCGCTCACCACATTCGAAAAACCGCTTTGGTTGCCAGCCCGGTCCACGGCCGTGACCCGATAAGAATAGACGCTGCCCTTCTGAAGGTCACGGTCCGTATAGGAGGTCCTTTGGGTGAGGGTGGCCGTGAGGCGTTGGAAGTCGCCCCGGTCTTGACTCCGGAAAACATGGTAGCCCGCCAGATCGGTCTGGTTGTTGGGAAACCAGGCCAGACTCAGGTACTCGCGGCCGACGACCAGGGTGAGTTGCCGCGGAGGGACGGGTGGATATTGATCCCGGTACCGCAGGGAAGCCTCCTCGGAATCCCGGCTTTCCACCCGACCTCGAGCCGTTTCCAGCACCGCCCGGACTCGGTAGGCGTAGGTCTCACCCAAGCGGGCCGACCGATCCCGATAGGAGGTCTCGGCAATCGGGGTCGAATTGAGAGGACTCCCGGTGGGACTTCTCTCGGCCGAGGTGCGGAAGAGATTGAATTCCACTCCGGGGGCCACCGGGGACCCGTCGATGCTGCTGCCGGGAGGCGCCCAGGAAATCTCCACAAACTCTTCGGTCGGATTCAGGTTCGGCCTGCCCGGGGGATGCGGGACCGGCTGCAGCCACAAGGTGGCGATGTTGGAGTATCCCGCGGTCTGTCCCTTGCGATTGAAGACCTTGACGGCATAACTGAACTCCCGCCCCAACATCTCGGAAGGATCCCGGTCCTCCAGGAGGTCGCGGATGCTTTTCTTCTCTTCCCGCCCCGGGGAAGGCTCGGTCTTCAGGACCCGCCAGAGATCCGAATCCGCCACGCCTGGGGCGGCCCCCGAATCCGAGGAGGGTTTCCGGATGGCCCGATAGATCTCGACCGAGGCCAGCGTGGTGGCCGAGCTGCCGTCGGTGTTCAAGCGGGGCAAGGTCCAACTGAGGAGAACCTCCCCGCCCTGCTGCCGGACCGCCAGGTCCACGATCGGACGGGGAATGCGTATCAACGGTGGCAGCGGCTCGCCAATTTTCCCGCAAGCCGCTGTCAGGAGAAGAAAGAGGAAACTCCCCAAGCGGAGATATGGGCCGGCAAGTGTTCTAGCCAGTTCCAGTCGAAACAACGTTGAGGGACGAGTCAAGATTTGCGGATTGTGAATTGGTATGGGAGCCTTCCGCCCCCCTACCGCCTCGTGAGTTACAGGGATAATTTACATCGATGGACAGGACATACGGGATTGCCTTTGCCAGTCCGGCGTCCTGTGATCCTGGGCATCATTTGAATGAATTATTTACATCGATGGACAGGATGCACAGGATTTTTTCAGGAAACGGCCGGCTTGTAATCCTGAGCTCCACGAATCCGCACCGGAATATTGCCCGAGCCGGCTTCTTGTGCAGCAAGCTCTCGTCCTGTTCATCCTGTTCATCCTGTTCATCGATGTTAATTGTCCTTTGATCCTTCGCGCCCCTTGGTGGGTTGAGAGCCGACGTTTCCTGCCATTCGCGAGAAATACAGCCTAAAGGATGTATCGGGTCAGGTCCTGGTCATCCACGATCGAGGCCAGCATCTTCTGTACGTATTCCTCGTCAATGGTGACGTCTTTCCGCTTCAGATCCGGCCCCTCGAAGGAGATCTCGTCCAGGAGTCTTTCCATGATGGTTTGCAGCCGCCGGGCTCCGATGTTTTCGGTCCGCTCGTTGACCAGGGCGGCAAAACTGGCAATGCTGCGAGTCGCGTCTTCCGTGAAGCGGAGCTTGATTCCCTCGGTTTTCATCAGGCCGATGTACTGTTTGATCAGAGCGCTCTTGGGTTCGGTCAGGATGCGCACGAAGTCCTCGACAGTGAGCGTATCCAACTCCACCCGGATGGGGAACCGGCCCTGCAGCTCCGGAATGAGGTCGGACGGCTTGCTGACGTGAAAGGCGCCCGCCGCCACAAACAGGATGTGGTCGGTCCGCACGATACCGTAGCGGGTGTTTACGGTGGTCCCTTCCACGATGGGGAGAATATCCCTCTGCACGCCCTCGCGGCTGACGTCGGGACCGTGCCCCCCCTCGCGCCCCGCGATCTTGTCGATCTCGTCGAGAAAGATGATGCCGTTCTGCTCCACCCGCTCCACCGCCAGGCGAGTCACCTGGTCCATATCGATCAGTTTCTGCTCCTCCTCCTGAATGAGATGGTCCATGGCGTCGGCAACCGGCATCTTCCGCGTCTTGGTCTTCTGCCCGAAGATGCCCGGCAGAATGTCCTTGACGTTGATATCCATCTCCTCGATGCCGGAACTGGAAATGATCTCGAAGGCCGGCATGCTTCTCTCGCGGGTCTCCACCTCCACCAGGCGCTCATCCAGCTTTCCGCCGCGCAACTGTTCACGGAGCTTCTCTCTTGTCTTGGTGAAGGTCTCCTGAGCCCTGGCCTTCTCCTCGGCAGAGGCCGAATTGCGGGCCGACTGCGGAACGGGGGGAAGCAGCAGGTCGAGGACCCGCTCCTCCGCATTCTGCTCCGCCTTGTCAGCCACATCCTCCAGCTTTTCCTCACGTACCAGGTCGATGGCGATTTCCACCAGGTCGCGGATCATGGACTCGACGTCACGACCGACGTAACCCACCTCGGTAAACTTGGAGGCTTCCACTTTCAGAAAGGGAGAATTGGCCAGCTTCGACAAGCGCCGGGCGATCTCGGTCTTGCCGACGCCGGTGGAGCCGATCATGATGATATTCTTGGGCACGACCTCCTCGGCCATGTCCTCGGGGAGCTTTTGCCGTCGAATGCGGTTGCGTAGCGCGATGGCCACCGCCCGCTTGGCGGCTTTCTGTCCGACCACATGCTTGTCCAGGTGGACCACGATCTGCCTGGGAGTCAGCTCATCCAACGCTTCCACCTGTTCCTCCTGTTCCACCGCTCCCGGCAAGTAAATGACCATTTTCCCCTCACAGCTCCTCGAGGGTCGTCGAGGCGTTGGTGTAGATGCAAATGTCGGCGGCAATCTTTAGGGCTTCGGCGGCAATCTCCGCGGCGGACAGATCGGAGTGCCTGACCAGGGCTTGAGCAGCAGCCAGGGCGATAGGTCCGCCCGAACCGATGGCCGCGATGGCATCGTCGGGCTCAATCAGATCGCCGTTGCCACTTACCAGGAAAATCCGTTCCTTGTCGGCCACCAGCAGCAGTGCCTGCAGGTGGCGCAGGACCCGGTCGGTCCGCCATTCCTTGGCCAACTCCACGGCCGCCCGGGCCAAATTGCCCCGAAACTCCTCCAATTTGGCCTCGAAACGGGTAAACAAGGCAAAGGCGTCGGCCGTGGACCCGGCGAATCCGGCCAGAACCTGCCCATTGTAGAGGCGGCGGAGCTTCCGGGCTCCCTGCTTGATCACCGTCTCCCCGAGGGTGACCTGGCCATCGGCAGCCAGAGCTGTACGCCCACTTCTTCGTATGCAAACGACGGTGGTGCCTTTTATCAATTTTGCTCCAAAAAATGCCCGGCCTACTTTGGGGGGGAGGAAAACAGGGTGTCCGACAGGTCGGCGTTGATCTGCGCGGAGGAAAGCTGCGTCTCCAAAGCCTTGTATCCGTTGGAATTCAATACGACGGTGAACGGAATCCTGACTCCGTCGATCTCGTGGTAGTTGTGAAAGAATTTCTCGTCATCAGTGGCCCAGCGCTTACCGCGGGGAGGGGAATCATACTCCATCCTCACCGGCAGGAAGGTGCGGGAGTTGACGAAGATCCTGACCTTGTCTCCCGAACCATCCAAAAGCTGAACCCCGTCCAACTGCTCCAGGTGGGTCCGGGACTTTCCGAGGTAGCGGAACTTCATGTCCTTCTCCCGAAGCCGGAACCTGAGAATATGATCCAGGTCGTGCTTCATGTCGATGCGGAAGTTGTGAAGCTCTTCCTCGGTCTGGGCCTTGACATTCTTGTATTCGATCTTCCAGCCCTGCTCGCCGTCGTTGATCAGGACGATCCGGGCTTTCTTGCCGAACTCCACCCGCCGTTTCCAGGGGGGCGCCATCAGCGTTCGAAATTGGTTGGAGCCCCGCATAACGTCCCGGCGATATTGGTAGAACTTCCCTTTCCGGACGATGTTTTGCACCGTCAGGTAGGCCTCCCCTCCGAGAGCCTCCACGGTCTTGTGCAGTATCTGCCTGGCTCTTTCCTCCGAGCGGCGCAGGAAATCGGATTGACCCGGCAACGAACCCGGCGCCGCCAGCAGGAAGAGGAGAGCCGTCCCAATAGGGGCCCCGGCGCGCCACAACACCAACATTCGAGATTGCTTAGGACTCATGAAAAAAGTGTAGCCAATGCCCGGAACCCAGTCAAACCTCAAATCCACTCTGAGTGTACGACACCGTCCCCTCGGTTGAGTAATGGAAAACTACCAAGCACAGCCGGAAACGGATAGGGTATTGCATGGCGTTTCTTCACCAGACTTGCGTGAGTCGGCGAAGCATTGACTCCAGTTGAAACGCGAGATAAACCCCCGATTGATTCAGGGTGACGAAGGACAGCATCGTTTTTGGCCGCGGGATGTCTCGTGGATGCTCCATGTGATGGGAAGCGCTCGATGAAAAAACTTCACCGCTCCGATACGGAAGAACCGGCACCCAACCCATCGCCCCACCGCTCAAGAACCGCCATCTCGCGTCACCGGAGAGGGCTTAATCGGGTCTGGACCACACTGCTGGTGTTGACTCTACCGACCACTGCGGCCGCACAAGGAATCTGTGACCGCACTCCGGAAGTGCAGAACGTGCTGATGAACGTCACCGGGGTGAGACCCTGTGGCGAAGTGACAGCAAGGCATCTGAGCGTTGTGAGAACGCTCTCGATTTCAGCCAGTGGCCGGTTAAGTCTCCAAGCGCACGACTTCGAAGGGCTCACTGGCCTGAAAACGTTAGCGTTTGGGGGCCCCTCCGTGAGCCTTCCTCGGGGGGTCTTGGACGCACTGGCCGGCTTGGAGTCTCTTTACCTGAACTTTGGGAACGTCGAGACACGCCGCTGGCCGGAGGGGATCTTCCAGGGACTAGGCCAACTGAAACGCCTGGAATTGTCTCTCAGACATCCAGGCAACTTACCGGCTGGTGTATTCGACGGACTCGGCAGCCTGGAGTATTTGGATCTGAATTTCAATCATCAGGCCAGCTTACCGGCTGGCGTGTTCGTCGGACTCGGCGGCCTGAAGCACCTTGATCTGTCCCACAACTACCTGACGGGTTTACCGGTGGGGATCTTCCGAGACCTCGGCAGCTTGGTTACCCTGAACCTGTCTTCAAATCAGTTGACCTACTTGTCGGAGGGAATTTTTGACGGACTCGTGAGCCTGGAAAATCTGAACCTGTCGACAAACTCTCTGATCGGCTTATCCGCGAAGGTCTTCGACGGTCTCAGCAGCCTCAAGGGATTGGGCCTTCACTTCACTGACCTGACTCGTCTACCGGAGGGAATCTTCGACGATGTGCTCGATACCCTGGGCGGCCCCTACACGTTTGCCGGATCAACCGGTGAAGGACAACTTCGGTTGGATCAGCGATTGTGGTCTACTCTTGCCTTCCCTTGGACCGAGCAGATCGTTTCCGCAGGAGAGGCCGTCAAGGTAACTGTCGTCTTGAGCCGGCCCTTGCCGGTGGCCGTTCGCGTCCCTTACGCCCTGGGAGGGACTGCGCCCTTGGAAGCCTACACGGATCTGTCGCCTTCTCCCTCCCACGGACTGCTGTTTCTGGCCGGAGAGACCCGCAAGGAAATAACTTTCACCCTCCAGCAGCGTGCCAGGCCGGGTGACACGATAGTCTTCACCCTGGGTAAGGAAATCAGACTGCGTCGCTCCGACGGCACAGGACCCGAAACTTTCTTGCTGGGAGGTATGTTCTATCTTCGAGATACCGCACACACCGTCTCTGTGGACAAGCCAGTTCAACCGGGTGTCTGCGACCGCACGCCCGAAGTTCGGGACCAGTTGATGCAGATTGCCGGGGTGTCGAACTGCAAGGAAGTGGCTGCTACGCATCTAGCTGGAGTGACAGAACTGAATCTCAGGCAATCCCATGTCGGCAGCCTCCTGACCCACGACTTCAGGGGACTTGTCAACCTCGAAAATTTAAGCCTGGCTTACTGCTCCCTGGCCAACCTCCCAAAGGGGGTTTTCGATGGGCTGAGCAATCTGAAACGACTGGAACTGGAGGCGAACCAACTGATCTATCTGCCGGAGGGGTCTTTCGACGGGCTCGGTAACCTGGAGTATCTAAACTTGTGGCAAAACGATTTGACGCACTTACCGGAGCGGATCTTCGACGGGCTCAGTAGCCTGAAATGGCTGGGGTTGCGTGAAAACCAACTGAGCCGCCTGCCGGAGGGAACCTTCGACGAGGTCCTGGATACCCTGGGCGGCCCTTACGCTTTCAGTGGAGAAACCTTTCAAGGCGACCTCGTCCTGGAGCCTGCCCTGAAGGCCACCCTGAACTTCTCGTCCGATGAGCAGGTAGTCTCCGAAGAAGACACCGTCACGGTGACGGTTGTTTTGGGCAAGCCATTGCCCGTCGCCGTTCGCGCCCCTTATGCCGTTAGCGGGAGCGAGGCATCTGAACTATTCACGGACCTGTCGCCCTCGCCCTCCGACGGGCTGCTGTTTCCGGCGGGGGAAACCCACCGGGAAATCACTCTGGCACTCAATAAGACCGCCCGTCAGCCCGGCGCCATAGTCCTGACCTTGGGAGGACTCTCCGAGATCGAACTGCTTCGGTCCGACGGAACGGGAGCCGAGGCTCCCTACCTGGAGAGCGGGGTGCTGATCGACGACGCATTCGAAGGAAGTACACATACAGTCATTGTGACCGCTCCGGCCGCTCAAGGAATCTGCAACCGGTCTCCGCAAGTGCGCGACCACCTGTTATTGAACACCGGTATTTCAGGGGTGTCGAACTGCTGGGAAGTCACCGCGGCACATCTGGCCGGGGTGAGAGGCCTGACTTTTTCCTCATTCAGCGGCATCACGGAGTTCCAATCGGATGACTTCAGGGGGCTCAGCGGCCTGATCGAGCTGTCGCTGCAAGAAATTCCACTGACGAGTCTACCGGTGGGGATCTTCGACGAATTGATCAGTCTGAAGAAACTGAATCTGTTTCGTAACTCCCTGACGAGTTTGCCGGAAGGGATCTTCGACAGCCTCGTCAGCCTGGAATACCTGGACCTGGCCGGCAACTCTCTGACCGGTCTACCCGAGGGGGTCTTCGACCGACTCGGACGTGTGAAAGAATTGAAACTGAATGGCAACCCTCTGACGAGCTTACCGGTGAGGATTTTTAGCGGACTCGGCAGTCTGGAGTATCTTGGCCTGAATGAAACCTTTCTGACCAGCCTTTCGGACGGGATTTTCGACGGATTGAGCCGCCTGGAATCTCTGGATCTGTGGACAAACTCCCTGACAGCCTTACCGGTCGGCATCTTCGAAGAGTTGAGCAATCTGAAAACAATACAACTGGTGAACGGTCCCCTGACACACCTACCCGCACGCATTTTCGAAGGGCTGAATCGCCTGGAATTTCTAAACCTGGCACACAACTCCTTGATGAACTTACCTGAGGGGGTCTTCAGCGGGCTGAGCAGCCTGGAGCATCTGGACCTTTCCGGCAACTCCCTAACCAACTTGCGGAAACGAATCTTCGGCGAACTCACTGAACTGAAACGGCTGAACCTGACTCGCACCTCCCTGACCGATTTACCCGAAGGCGTTTTCGACGACGTGCTCGATACGTTGGGCAGGCCTTACCGGTTCGGCAGACAAGACAATCAGGGAGGTCTACTGTTGGACCCCGACCTGCAGGCCACACTTGCCTTCCTATGGCCCGAGCAGACGGCCATGGCAGGAGACGAGGTCAGTGTGACTGTGTCCTTGACCCGTCCATTGCCGGTCTCGCTTCGCGTCCCCTATACATTGCATGTAGCCGGCGGCAGCGGGGCGACCGACACCATGACCGAGCTGTCTCCCTCGCCGCCCGACCAGTTGCTGATTCCAGCCGGAGAAACCCGCGGCGATATCACTTTGACCCTCGAGGGGAACATCAGGCCGGGCGACACCGTCGTTTTGAGCCTGGGCGAACTCACCGAAATCGGACTGCGCCGATCCGACGGCGAGGGGAGCGACGCTCCCTATCTGTGGACCGCAGCTCTGCTGCGCATGCCGATTACAAGAGGTCCACATTTGGTCATCCTGGCCAGCGCGGCCGCGCAGGGAGGCTGCGACCGAACAGAGCCCGTCCGTGACAGGCTGATGGAGATTGCCGGAGTTGCGGACTGCGAAGAAGTCACTGCACAGCATCTGGCCGGCGTGAGAGAGCTGGACCTGACCCGAGCCGGCATCAGCAAACTCCACTCTCGCGACTTCCACGGCCTGGTCAATCTCGAACATCTGAACCTCAACGGAAACTCCTTGGCCCTATTCCCGAAGGGGATCTTTGATGAGCTGCGTCGTCTGGAGTCCCTGAACCTGTCCGGCAATCCCCTGGAATCCTTGCCGGAGGAGCTTTTCCGCGGGCTCGGCAGCCTGAAAGTGCTGACAATTTCCCAGGAAGTCCATCCCAATCGCCTATTGACCCACTTGCCGGAACGTCTCCTAGCGGGACTCGGGAGCCTGCAGATTCTGGACCTGTCTCGCAATGCCCTGAAACGATTGCCGGAGCAGATCTTCAAAGGGCTCGCCAAGCTGGAATATCTGGATCTTTCCGGTAATGTCCTGGCTGACTTGCCAGCGGGAATCTTCAGAGGGCTCAGCCAAATGAAACACCTCGACCTGTCTGGCAACCAGTCAAGTAGGCACGTTCTGAACCGCCTGCCGAAGGGAATCTTCGACGACCCGCTCGAAACCCTGGGCGGTCCTTACAGGCTGGATGGAGAGATCCATCAGGGACAACTCCGCTCAAGCCTGAGGACCACGCTCGATTTCGCTGCCTCCGGACAGACAGCACGGCAGGGGGGCGTCGTCAAAGCCGCGGTCACCTTGAACCGGGTGTTGCCGGTGGCCGTCCGCGTTCCTTATTCCATCGGCGGCACGGCGACGGCTGACGCCTACACCGGCCTTTCGCCTTCGCCCTCCGACGGCTTGCTCTTTCCCGCGGGAGAGGTAAGACGCGACATCGTCTTCACTCTCTTGAAGGACACCCCCAGCCAAGGGGAAACCATCACGTTGACTCTTGCCAAGCCCGCTCAAGTCCGGCTGCGTCCTTCCGAGGGGACAGGGATTGACGCTCCCTATCTGGGCTTGGATACCTTTACGCACCCCGACCGTATCGACGAAAAACCCACCCATGTCGTCACTATTTCCGAGGCGGGCTCGGGTGACCCGGATCAAGGGCGGGCCCTGTTTGTCCCGGTCATTCTGACCGCGGCCGGACGCAACAACTCCTTCTTTACCTCGGAACTGACCGTGACCAACCGGGGTTCCGAGCCGGCACTCCTCAACTACAGCTACACGGCGGATGCAGGCGGGGGAAGCGGCACGGCCACCGACAGGCTCGACGCAGGTCGGCAGAAGATCGAGATCGACGCCATCGACTATCTCAGGAGGCTGGGGATTCCCATTCCCGCAACCGGCAATCGGATCGGGACTCTGAGAGTGGACGTGTCGGGGTCTTTCGGAGTGGGAGTCATGGCCAGGACCGCCACCGCCGTACCCGAGGGCCGCGCCGGACTGGCCTATCCGGGGGTTCCGGGGGAGGAGGGGTTCCAGCAAGCAGTCTATTTGTGCGGCCTCAGGCAGAACAGCCGCGACCGTTCCAACGTGGCCTTCCAGCACATGGGGGCTCCGGGAGAGGGGGCGATCACGCTGCGGACGACGGTGTATTCGGGGGAGGCATCCGACGCCAGCCCCCGGGTGCTTGAAGATGTCAGGCTCGAGCCGGGAGGGTTCCACCAGTACTCGGGCCTGCTGGGCAGGGTGGAGAACGGCTACGTGAGGGTGGAGCGGGTGGAGGGAGAGGCGCCCTTCTACGCCTACGGAGTGATCAACGACCAGGTGAACTCGGACGGGTCGTTCATCTTTCCGGTGACGGCCGGATCCCTGGAGGGGAAGACGAGTCAGACTTTGCCGGTCATCGTGGAGACCAGCGAGTTCAGGAGCGAGCTGACGGTGACGAACTTCTCGGAGGAGCCCCGGACCCTGGATTTCGAGTTTGTGGGCGAGCAAGTCGGGACCAACGACAGGACGGCTGCCTTCAGCATGGAGTTGGAATCCGGCCAGCAGGAGATCGTCCCCGAGGTTGTAGAGGAGCTGCGGCGCCAGGGAGTGGCGGGGCTGGGGGCGACCCGGGGTTTCTACGCGGGTCCGGTGTTCGTCACGGCGGAAGAGGGAGACCTGAGCGGGATCGTGATCGGAGCCAGGACAGGTTCAAAAGGCGGTGGTGGGCAATACAGCGTCTTCTACAACGCGGTGCCGGACGGTGAGGCATTCGCCCAAGAGGCCTGGGTGGAGGGGCTGCAGCAGAACGAGGAGAACCGGAGCAACCTGGCGCTGGTCAACACGGGAGAAGTGGACAACAGCGACAGCATCTTTCATCTGGAGATCTTCGACGGAGAGACGGGGATGCTGGTGGAGACGGTGGTGACCAGGCCGATCCCGGCCCGGAGCTGGCATCAGATCAACGGGATCCTGGGCAGAGCTTCTCCGGAGACCAGCCAGGGGTATGTCCGGATCGAGAAGGTGTCGGGTGCCAACCCGTTCCTGGCCTACGGGGTGGTCAACGACGGCGGGGCTCCGGGAGAGAGAAGCGGCGACGGAGCCTATATCCCGGCCCGCGAATAGGCCTTCGCTGCGACGGTTGCCCGAGGGAAGCTCTGGCTGGTAGCGTCGTGTTATTCACTTTATGGTTACCCTGCCTCAACCCGCAATTCAAGCCACCACCCAGCTCCTCAGCAAGTCGTCCAACTGGCGGGTGGACAGCGGTCCGGCGTCGGCCAGGCGCTTGATTTCCTGAGTAATCTCCCTGAGCTGGGTGTCTCCGAAATGCAGTCCCAGCTCCTGCGCCCGGTTCTGAATGGCGTTCTTGCCGGTCAGACGGTGGCCG
This sequence comes from Candidatus Versatilivorator sp., assembly GCA_965207735.1. Lineage (GTDB taxonomy): Bacteria > Acidobacteriota > Terriglobia > Versatilivoradales > Versatilivoraceae > Versatilivorator. The sequence continues at coordinate 2,411,732 of OZ242296.1, forward strand.
ATGCTGATGGTGCGCTCCATCCCGAAATCCTGAGGATCGATGGGTTCATAGGCTCCGGGGTTGAGCATGACCGCCTTGGTGTGCATCCCCGCCTTGTGGGTGAAGCTGGTCTCTCCGGTGATGTAGTTGTTGAAAGGAATCCGGATTCCCACGATTCCGGCGACCATCCGGTCCAGGTGATGCAGTTGATCCAACCGGTACTTGGTGACCAGTTCCCGATCATAGGAGTAGAGCCGGGCAATCAGGCCTCCCAACGGGGTGATGCCGTTGCGCTCGCCGATCCCCAGCACGCTGGTGTCGATATGGGTGGCTCCCGCCTCCAGAGCCGTAAAGCTGTTGGCGATGGCGCAGCCGCTGTCGTTGTGCCCGTGAAACTCGATGTCAGCCTTGATGCGCTTCTTCAGCTCGGACACCAGGGTATAGAGCTGCCGGGGCGTCGCAATGCCCACCGTGTCGGCCAGCCCGATCCGGTCCACGCCGAGTTCGTCCACGGCCTGGTAGACCCTGAGCAGATCCTCTTCCTCGCTTCTAAAAGTGTCTTCGCTGGAAAACCGGACCTCGCAGCCCGACTGCTTGATAAAGTCGATCACCACTCGAGCGCTTGCGATGATCTCGTCAATCGTCTTGCCATGGCTGAAACGGCGCAGATAGGAGGAGGTTCCGAAGAGGATGTCCACCCCGTCCACCCCCGTGGCCACCGCCTTGCGCGCATCGTCCATGTGGCAGCGCGTGTGGGTCAGGATCTTGCAGTTCAAGCCCAGGCCGGCAATGGTCTTGCAGTCTTCAAAGGACTGGGGGGAAGCCGCCGGTGAGGTCAGCTCAATGTATTCCACCCCGAACGCGTCGAGAGCCCTGGCGATCCGAATCTTCTCTTCGATGGTGTAATGGGCCTTGGCGAACTGTTCGCCTTCCCGAAGCGTGGAGTCGATCACTGAGAAGGATTGAATGGACATGAACAGACCTCTTTCAGTGAATATCCTGCGCCATGTTCATGCCCCCTGGTGAGAAATGCGGGCTAGCGCCCCGGGGAGAGCCACGGCCTCACTAGCCGCTCCCGCCGGCCCTGTGACTCACTTGCACCCGAATCAGGGCCCGCTGCAGGCTGGTTCTGGCCCTGAGGAAATCGATTTCGGGATCCTGGAGGCTCGACAGCCGCTTCCGCGCCCGCTCCATGGAGGCCTGGGCCCGTTCCCTATCCACTTCTTCGGCCCGCTCGGCCCTCTCGGCCAGAACGATCACCTGATCGGACAATACCTCGCAATAGCCCCAGGTCACCGCCAGATAGCCGGTGCGATCCCCCTGGCGATAGGACAGCTCGCCGATATCCAACTCCGTCATCATGGGAGCATGGCCGGGCAGAATGCCCAGGAAGCCGTTCTTGCCGGGGACCTGGGCTTCCTCCACCTCCGCCGACACAACCAGGCGTTCGGGGGAGACCACCGTGAGCTTGAAGGTCGAGTCTGCCATGGAGATCAGGCCGCCTGCCGGGACTTCTCGGCTTTTTCCAGTGCTTCGTCGATGCCGCCCACCATGTAAAAGGCCTGTTCCGGCACCTCGTCGTGGCGTCCATCCACGATTTCCTGGAAGCCGCGAATGGTTTCCCCTACCGGCACGTACTTCCCTTCCAACCCGGTAAACTGGGTGGCCACGAAGAAGGGCTGAGAGAGGAAGCGTTGAATCTTTCTGGCCCGGGAGACCGTCAACTTGTCTTCCTCGGAAAGCTCGTCGATCCCCAGGATCGCGATAATGTCCTGCAGATCCTTGTACTTCTGCAGGATAAGCTTGACGTCTCTGGCGGTGTTGTAGTGCTCGTCGCCGATGATGCGGGGATCCAGAATGCGCGAGGTGGAGTCCAGCGGATCCACGGCCGGGTAGATCCCGAGTTCGGCAATCGAGCGGGAGAGGTTGGTGGTGGCGTCCAGGTGGGCGAAGGCCGTGGCCGGCGCCGGATCGGTGTAATCGTCGGCCGGCACGTAGATGGCCTGAACCGAGGTGATAGAGCCTTTCTTGGTCGAGGTGATCCGCTCCTGCAGTTCGCCCATCTCGGTCGCCAGATTGGGCTGATAGCCCACGGCCGAGGGCATGCGGCCCAGCAAGGCCGAGACTTCCGAGCCCGCCTGGGTAAACCGGAAGATGTTGTCGATGAAGAGGAGCACGTCCTGCCCCTCCTCGTCCCGAAAGTATTCGGCCACGGTCAGGCCGGTCAACCCCACCCTCAGCCGGGCTCCCGGCGGCTCGGTCATCTGGCCGTAAACCAGCGCCGCCTTGTCGATGACTCCGGACTCGGTCATTTCCAGCCAGAGGTCGTTGCCCTCCCGGGTGCGTTCTCCCACGCCCGAGAACACGGAGAAGCCGCCGTGCTTGGTGGCGATGTTGTTGATCAGCTCCTGGATGATGACCGTCTTCCCCACGCCCGCTCCGCCGAAGAGCCCGATCTTGCCGCCCCGGAGGTAGGGTTCCAGCAGGTCCACCACCTTGATGCCGGTCTCGAACATCTCCAGATTGGTATCCTGATCGTCAAAGAGCGGGGCCGGTCGATGAATGGGATAGCTCTTGGAGGCGCCGATGGGCCCCTTCTCGTCGACAGGCTGGCCGATGACGTTCACGATGCGCCCCAACATCTCCCGGCCCACCGGCACCGAGATGGGAGCCCCGGTATCGATGGCCTTCATGCCCCGCACCATGCCGTCGGTGGGCTGCATCGACACCGCGCGCACTCGACTCTCTCCCAGATGCTGCTGAACCTCGGCAATCAGATCGATGGGATCGGGAACGTCAAAACCCTCGCTGGTGATTCGGAGGGCGGAGTAGATGGGGGGCAGCTTCTGCTCCTCGAAAGCCACATCCACCACCGGACCGATCACCTGAACCACACGGCCAATGTTCATCGCTTGTCTCCATGTCGGGAATTGGGGCCGGCCCCAAGCCGTAGGTCCACCAGCCCCTCATTCCCTTCAGATCGTGAATTTCGAATTGTAGACTTGAGGCAAGATCAGTTGGCTCGATTCCCAATCGACAATCGGAAATCAGCAATCGACAATTCATTCTATGTCAAAGCGGCGGCGCCGCTCACCACCTCGATAATCTCCTTGGTAATTCCCGCCTGGCGGGCACGGTTCATGGTGAGAGTCAGCGACTCGATCATTTCCACCGCGTTGTTGGTGGCGGCGTCCATGGCGGTCATCCGGGCTCCGTGCTCGGCCGCGGAAGATTCCAGCAAGGCCCGAAAGACCTGGACTTCGACATGCCTGGGCATCAGGGTGTCGAGGATCTCGGCCGCGGGTTGCTCGTAAATGTAGTCGATCGGGGTCTGCTCGGAAGCAAGCTCGATCGGCGGAATGGGCAGCAGCCGCTCGACTACGATCCGTTGCTGGATGACCGACTTGAACTCGTTGTAGAGCAAGTAGACGGCGTCGCGCTCTCCGGACAGGAACTGGGAAACCAGCTTGCCGGTGATCTCCCGGGCGTGGCCGTACCCGATCCGTTGAAAGAGGTTGACCTGCTCGTGCCGGATGGGCGTGGTGCGTTTGCCGAAGTAATCCAGGCCCTTGCGCCCGACGCAGAACAGGTCGAGCGACCGGTCCCCCTTTTCCCGTATAAATCCTTCCGCAGCCTTGACGATATTGGCGTTGAAGGCGCCGCACAGCCCCTTGTCGGCGGTGACCACCACCAACTGAATGCTCTTTTCCTCCCGCTCTTCCAGCAGGGGATGCCGCCGGATCTCGGAGCGGGCCATCAGGCTCCTGGCCACATCGAGAATCCGGCCGGCGTAGGGCCGGGCTCTCAAGATCGCCTCCTGGGCTCGCCTCAGCTTGGCGGCCGAGACCATCTTCATGGCCTTGGTGATCTGCTGGGTGTTGCGTACCGAGCGGATCCGGCGTCGAATGTCCAGGACGTTGGGCATGTCCCCCTCAGGCTGCGCTCGACGCCTTCTCGGCCTCGAATTTTTGGCTGAACTCATCCAGGAAGTTCTTGAGTTCCGCCTTCAGCGAGTCGTCGAGCTGCCCCTGCTCCAGAATCCTGGCCCCCAGGGAGGGATGGTGGGTGTCCAGAAAACGGTAGAGGCCCTCCTCGAAGGCCCCGCAGACGGCGACGTCCAGGGAATCCAGATAGCCGTTGGTAGCGGCGTAGATGAGAATGACCTGCTTGTCTACCGGCAGGGGTGCGTACTGGCCCTGCTTCAGCACTTCAACCAGTCGGCGACCTCGGTTGAGCTGAGCCTGCGACGCCTTGTCGAGGTCGCTTCCGAACTGGGCGAATGCGGCCAGCTCGCGGAATTGAGCTAATTCCAGCCGCAAGGTCCCCGCAATCTGGCGCATGGCCTTGATCTGAGCGCTGCCTCCCACGCGGGAGACCGAAAGCCCCACGTTGATGGCAGGCCGGATGCCCGAGTGAAAGAGGTCGGCTTCCAGGTAGATCTGACCATCGGTGATCGAAATCACGTTGGTGGGAATGTAGGCGGAAACGTCCCCGGCCTGGGTCTCGATAATCGGCAGGGCCGTCAAAGAGCCCCCTCCCCGCGATTCGTGCAGCTTGGCCGCCCGCTCCAGCAGGCGGGAGTGCAGGTAGAAGACGTCACCCGGATAGGCCTCCCGGCCCGGCGGTCGCCGCAGCAGCAGCGAGATCTCCCGGTAGGCGGCCGCGTGCTTGGAGAGGTCGTCGTAGATGCAGACCGTGTGCCTCCCGCTGTCACGGAAAAATTCACCGATGGCGCAGCCGGAGTAGGGAGCCAGGTACTGCAGAGGAGCCGGCTCGGAGGCGGAGGCCGCCACCACGATCGTGTAGTCCATGGCGTCGTTGTCCACCAGGGTCTGAACCACCTGGGCAATGGTGGAGCGCTTCTGGCCGATGGCCACGTAGATGCAAATAACGTCCCCGCCCTTCTGATTGATGATCGCGTCGACGGCCACTGCCGTCTTTCCGGTCTGGCGGTCGCCGATAATGAGCTCCCGTTGCCCCCGCCCGATGGGGATCATGGAGTCGATGGACTTCAGCCCCGTCTGCAAGGGCTGCTTGACGGGCTCGCGATCCACGATTCCCGGAGCGATGCGCTCGACCGGATTGAGACGATCGGCCGCAATGGGCCCCTTGCCGTCGACCGGCTTTCCCAACGGATCCACCACACGGCCGATCATGGCTTCACCCACCGGAACCGCCATGACCTTCCCGGTCCGCTTCACCAGGTCGCCTTCCTTGACCTCGGAAGCCTCGCCCAGCAGCACCGAGCCCACCTGATCCTCCTCCAGGTTGAGCGCCATGCCGGCGATCCCATGAGGGAACTCCAGCAGCTCGCTGTACATCACTTTTTCCAGTCCGTGGACCCGGGCAATGCCGTCCCCCACCGAAATGACCGTTCCCACTTCGCTGACCACCGGGCCCGCGTCGTAGTCCTCGATCTGCGCCCGAATGATCTGACTGATCTCTTCCGCCTTGATTCCCATCAGGTTCTCTCCCCGATTCAGGTCAACCCTGCGTGCTGAGACGCTCCCTCATCTGTTGCAACTGCTGCCGAACCGAACCGTCGTAAATGGTGTCGCCCACGCGCGCGATGACTCCACCCAGGATCTGCGGATCGATCCGGAATCGAAGCCGGACCCGCTTGCCGCTGATCTGCTCCAGGGCTCGGGTCAACTGGTCCCGAAGCGGCTCGTCGATCTCGTTCGAGGTGGTCACTCCGACTTCGACGATCCCCAGGCGATCCCGGACCTCCTGCCGAAAGGCTTCCAAAACCTGGTTGAAATGCCCCATGCGGTCGCGCTCGACCAGGACGTGAATGAAATTGCCGGCCGTCTTGCAAAAACCCAGCCTGGCAATCAGTTGCGAGGTAACAGCCCTTTTCTTGGCCGCGCTGATGGCCGGGTCCTCATAGAAAGCCGACAGTTCTCGATTGCCCTCGAGCAGTTGTCCGAACTGCTCCAATTCCCGCTCAACCGCCTCCTGTTGACCGAGCTTGAAGCTGACGTCCGCCAGCGCCTGCGCATACCGATTGGCAATGACCGCCATCCCGCAACCTCGAATGCCCTGGCCAACCCGGTCAGGACCGGTTGTCCTTCAGCGAACGAACAAACCTGGAAATGATTCGCTGGTTCTGATTCGGTTCCAGATCCTTTCGCAGCCGTTCCTCCGCCAGATCGACCGCCAACCGGGCCACGTGAGCCTTGAGCTCCATTCGCGCCGATCGCTGCAACCCCTCGATCTCCCGCCTGGCCACGGCCACGACCTTTTCAGCCTCGGCATTGGAATTGTCGACGATGCGGCGCCGATCATCGTCGGACTCGCGGGCCGCCTGCTGCCTCAAGCCATCGATTTCCTCATCCAGGCGAGCCAGACGCGCCTCGATGGCGGACATTTTTGCCCCGGCTTCCTCCTGAGCCCGCTTGCCGTTGGCGAGCCCTTCCTCGATCCCTCGCGCTCTCGTCTGCAGAAACTCCCGCAGAGGCCGGCGCAAGTAGTAGGCCAGCCCCCCGAAGAGGAGAAGGAAGTTCCCCCACTTCCACACGATAGACAGAGGGCTCCCGTGATCGTCGCCCGCGGCCGCGGCGCCGTCTGCTGCCTCTTCCCCGGCGGCCGGCAGAACCAGACAAAAAGCCAGCAACACCCCGGTCAGAGCGATGAGAAAGGATCCCGGCAGGAAACAGCTAGCGCAGGATCGCCTTGACGATTCCATCTGCGATATTGGTCAAGTCGGATTCCAGGTCTTTCCTGGCGGAAGCGACCTGGTTCTGCAGTTCGTCTCTGGTGGACTGGACGAGCCCTTGCGCCTCCTGACGCCCCTTGGCCAGGATGTCGGATCTCTGCTTCAGAGCTTCAGAGCGAAGGGTCTCTTGTTGGCGGTAGATCTCCAGGCGGGCAGCGTTCAAATGGTCTTGATAAATGCGAGACTTCTCCTCGAATTCGCCAATCTTTTCATTGGCTTTTCGCTGCGCACCATGAATCGCCGCGTCCCGATCCTCTAAAATCTTGTTGATGGGGTTGAAAAATGATCGTTTTAAGATGAAATAGAGGGACAAGACCAGCAGAATAACCACGACCACGGACAGATCTGGCTGCACCAATTCCATAGTTCAGCGATTCGCAACCCCTGCCCGGCAACCGCCGGGGGCATACTAGATCCCGAGCTCCTTTTTCGACTGCCACCACCAGCCCAAAAAGCATGAGAAAATTATCACAAGTAGGCGTTGCGGTCAAGGTCTGTTTTGCCTCAAACCATCGCCGCTAAAGAGCATAGGAGACACCCCGCCCCGGTGCCGGAGGCCCCGTGAAACACACCGTCGAAGTCGCTGCCGCCGTCCTCTTCCGGCAGGGGCGCCTGCTCATCACCCAGAGGCTGCCGGACTCCCATCTTTCGGGGCTGTGGGAGCTTCCCGGCGGCAAGCGCAAGCCCGGGGAATCCATCCGGGAATGCCTGGTCCGGGAGATTCGGGAGGAACTCGACATTCGGGTGGTCGTAGGGGAGCTGTTTGAAACCATCCAATACGAATATCCCGAGAAAACCGTTTGCCTGAAATTCTTCCGGTGCCGGTACGAGGGTGGAAACATCCGGGCCTTGGGGTGTCAACGTTTCGAATGGGTAAGGCCCGATGAGCTCGGGAACTACCGCTTTCCTCCCGCCAACAAATCTCTCATGAAGAAGCTCAGGTCGAATGGCTGAGACGAGAGACGGCCCCCACTAAACTATTGACAATCCAATGTTAGTTGGCGGATACTAACGTGTTGGGCAGTAGTGTGCGCGGAAACGAGTGGCCTTGAAACCGAACTTCAGAAACCTCAGTCGATCTCGAATGCGGACTCCGGGAACCCTTCTCACCCTGGCTGTCCTGTGCCTGGCCTCTTTCCCGCCGGCCGGTCTTGGGGAGGAGAAGAAGGCCGCGGGGCAACCTGCCGCGTCAACAGCCTCTCCAGGGGCCATTGCCGGCCTGGGCCCCATCGTGCCCGCAGGGGCCCCGTCTCCGCCACCAGCCGTTCCAGTCGAACTGCGGAAGGCAATCCGGGAATACCGCGCCCAGATCCAACGCATCACATTGGACTATCCCGGCGGGGAAACCGGTGATGGTTCGCGACGCTTCTCCCGGGACTATCGCGGCAACGTCTACGAGTATTTTCGCAACGATGCGCTGGACGCCCTGCCCCACGAAGTCCGGCAGGCCAATGGAACCAAGTCCGTCTTGCGCCGAAATCAGTTCGGTTTCAACTTGACCGGACCGGTCACGTTTCCACGACTCTACGACGGCCGGGGACGGACCTTCTTCTCAATCGCCTACGAGGGCACGCGGGAAAAGATCTCCCGGCCCTATTTGGGAGACGTTCCCACGCCGCTGCAGCGTTCGGGAGACTTTTCCGACCTGGTGGACAACGCCGGACGCCCGGTCCTGATCTACGATCCGGCCACGACCCGGTCCAACCCCGACTACGATCCGGGACAACCGGTGTCCCTGTCCAATCTCCAGTACCTGCGCGATCCCTTTCCGGGGAACCGCATACCGGCCCACCGGCTTGACCCGGTCGCCCTGAAGGCCCTGGCCTATTATCCCCACCCCAACACCAGCGTCGGCCCGTTCCTGCGCAACAATTTCTTCGCCAACGCGACCGAAACCAACACGCCCAACGGAACGGTGTGGAAGCTTGACCACGATATCGGAACCAGGCACAAGCTCACCTGGAACGGCCGCTTCTCGAGCGGCATCGACGGCTCGGCCCCGATTTTCGCCAACCCCGCCAACCCGGGCAGCCCCCAGCGACATGTCGGTTCCAGGAGTGGAAGGTTCAGCCACACCTTCAGCGTCTCTCCCCGGGTCGTCAACCAGTTCTCCATGTGGGCGCAGCATCGTTCCCTGGCCAGCACCCAAGAAAATCTCTACCGGACTCATTTTCCGGAACAGCTGGGGATCAGCGGGCTGGAAAGCGGCGCCTTTCCCCGATTTGATCTGGGCCACTTTGTCGATATCGGCACCCGACCCGGGGCTATGGCCCGTTACCGGATTGCGAACTATTCCGTGTCTGACGCAATCAGCCTGCGCTACAACAAACACAACCTGAAGCTGCACGGCAAGATGTACCGGCGACAGGTGAACAGCTTCCGCTCCCGATACCCCTCGGGCCGATTCGACTTCTCCGGCGAACTGACGGGACTGCCGGGCGTCAACAACACGGGAAGCCCCGCCGCACAGTTCCTGCTGGGAATGCCCAACGGCGCCCAGCAGTCGATGGTGTTGCACCCCACCTACTTGCGGTCGGAGCAGTACGAAGTGGGAGTCAGTGACGAATATCAGATCACTCCCAAGCTGACCTGGACGTTTCGACTGAACTTGGAACTTGACACGGCGCCGCGCGAAAAATTCGGCCGGCAGTCCAGCCTGGACTTCGAGGGTCTGAACCCCGAGAACGGGCTTCCCGGGATCCTCGTTTTCGCGGGTCGGGATGGGCAGCCCAGAACTTTTAGCCCCAACCGACTCAACTGGGAACCTGGAGTGGCCGTAGCGGTGAGCCCTTGGGGGGACCGCAGGACGGTCATTCGCGCCAACTATGGGCTCTTTTCCGATTCCCTTCCACTGCGGGCGAGCCACCTGGGCAGCGTGGGGTTCAATGCCACGCCGCAGCTCACTTCCCCCAACCGCCAGTTGGAGCCGGTATTGCTGCTCCGGCAAGGTTTCCCTCGGGTGGCCAACCCGCCGGACCTCACTTCGACTGCCGCCAACCACCTGGATGCCGCATACTTCGAGCCCCATACCGAAATGCCCGACGTCCACGAGTGGCGGCTGGAAGTCGAGAGAGACTTCTCCGACTTCGCGGTGCGGGTGGCTTACATCGGGGAACGCGGGACTCATCTCCTTATGGGTAACGACGTGAATCTCAACCCGCTCGCCCCTTCTGCCTTGGAGTTCCGAGACCGGTTGAACGACCTGGAGTTCAACCAGTCGCTGCGACCCTTTCCCCAGTTTCGCCGCATCGCCCACGGGTACGGCTACCCTGCCGGATCAAACTCCTTCCATCGTGGGTTACTCCGTGTCGACAAGCGACTTTCCAGGGGCTTGAGCTTCACCGGCTCTTATGCCTATTCCAAGGCCATCGACAACGTGCTGAGAGGCAAGCCCCCCCAGAATTCAACCAACCTGCAAGCCGAAAAGTCGCTTTCCTCTTACGACAGAACGCACCGCTTGAGAGCCAGCTATCTCTACGAGCTTCCCTTCGGCGAAGGCCACCGTTTCTCCAGCTCCCGCAATTGGATCAACGCCCTGGGGCGTGGGTGGACCATGAGCGGCATGAGCATCTTCCAGAGCGGCACCCCGATTCGTTTGAGACCCCTTTTCAACAACACCGGCGGAGTGGCTGAATCCCTGAGGGTCAATCTGGTTCCCGGGGTCGATCCCCACCTGGAGAATCGCTCGGCTTTCCGATGGTTCAATCCTGCAGCTTTCGAACAACCCGAAGACTTCACCCTGGGAGATGGGCCGCGCTTTCATCCAACCTTGCGCAATCCCAACTCCTGGAACATCGACATGTCCCTGAGCAAGCGGGTGCCGGTGAGCGAGTACTGGACGTTGGAGTTGATCGGCGAGGCCTTCAATGCTCTCAACCACGCCAACCTCAACCGGCCCGACGCCTTCATCGGATCCCGCGAAAACCCCAACAGCAACGCGGGCAGGATAATTGGCTCCCGAGGCGGGCGCATCGTCCAGCTTGGGCTCCGATTGAGCTTTTAGTGACCTGTTTCAACCGCAGCTACGCCGCTCTCCCCTGAACCACAACGCTGTTAATGACGAACACTCCTCTACGGTATGCTCAGCGACCTGGCGAGAAATGCGGGTCAAACCCCTATTTCTCACCAGGTCGCCTGTTTCAAGTGGTTTCCGGCGGTATTCCGTCAGTCAAATGGCCGGCGGTCCTGGGTCTGTGGCTGTTGCTGTCTCCCTCCGGACTGCTTGCCGAAAGGACTCCCGCAACCGGCGGAGTTCGCTTTTGTGTTCCCTTCTGGGTGTTGAAGGACGGAGCACCGGTCCGGCCCCGGATCGGGCGCGGGGACCTTTCCATCTTCGCCGGCCCGAAGCCTTTGCAAATTACCCGGCAGGAGCAACCCGGCACCCCGACCTTTCTCTTTCTGGCCTTCGACCTGGTTGAAGACCAAGCTCCCATCAACACCGCCAAGCAGGCGCTGGCCGAAGAGGTCCGCAAGTTGGGACCGGAGTACTGGGTGGGGCTCATCGGGGTTCAGGAAACTCTCTCGGTGATCCAGGATCCCACCAAGGACAAGCCGCTCCTGTTGAAGAAAATCCTGCAAATCCGTCAGTTCGGCAAGGCCGGCCTTCTTGAATCCATCCAGGCGCTGGCCGATTTCTCCTCGTCCCTGATGCGCAAAAGCAGCGTCCGGGTGGCCGTCATTCTGGTGACCGACAGCGATGTGGCCAACTACCGGACTGAATACCGCAATCCCCAGATCAACCGCAGCGACAGCAGAGATCTCAGCCGCCGCTTCCCGGGTCGGGCGCTGCAGCAGGAAATCTCTCGCCTGTCGACGGCCATGGTACGTTTTCCCATCCCCCTGCTGGTGGTCCACGTGGCTCCCGGGCGAGACTCGCTCAACCGCACCTACCAGGATGGCCTGGGGCAGGTGACCGGCGCCGTCGGAGGCCGGCTGTTCCTTTCCAAGTCAACCGGGGACATCCCCCGTACCCTCCAGGAAGCCTTTGAGTGGGCGGACAGTTTCTATGCCGTGGAATTCGAAGTTTCCCCGAGGCCGAGCGGCCTTTTCGAGATCGAGGCCAAGCCGGGCGCGGCTCTTTCCCCAAGCATGCGGTTGAGTCATCCGGCCCGGCTTTTCTTTCCCTCCGAAGCTCAGCCCTGACGCAACAAGTCCGGGCCTCATACCTGTTTAGCCACGGGTAGCGTTTGGCTCACAACGGCCTTGGGGATTGTGCTACACTCAAGGTATCTAAGAGTCCCCTTCGGGATGTCTGACAATACCCTTCGGGAGGAGGTGGCAAAGGAATGGCAGAAGGCACAGACCGCGGTTCAAGGCTGGCTTACTTTTTGGTTGGCGGCGGCATCGGGGCTATCGTCGCCCTGCTGTTTGCGCCTCGCACCGGCCAGGAAACGCGGGACATCATCGCTCAGCGGACGGCCGACAGCCGGGAACGGGTCACCTCGGCAACCCGCATGACTTCCGAGAAGGTGTCCGACTACCTGGACAAGGGCCTTGAAAAAGGCAAGGAAACCGTCAGCAGCCAAAAAGACCAGATTTCCGCGGCCATCGCGGCCGGCAAGCAGGCCTATCAGGAAGAAAAAGGCAAGTCCGAGGTAGAATCCTAGCAGCTCTCGGCTAGCCACAGGCAGGGGGCCACGGATCCGGCACTCGGCCCCGCTCGCCGGACCGCATCGTCAACTCTCGGAGAAACAGCGTGCAGAATCTAGTGGGCGAAAATCTGGAAAACCTGGTCGGTGTGCTACTGATCCTGGTGGTGGTCTTCATCTTCCTTCAACTGGGGACCATGGTCATGCTCCTGGCCGCGGTACGCAAGATGGGCGGGAACCTCGATCGGATGCGGGACCTGGTGGAGCAACAGGGAGCGCCGGCCATCAAGGAACTTCGCGAAGTTCTTGGAGAAGTCAAGGACATTTTGCGAGGCGCCCGGGCAGCCACCGAGAATCTGACGGGAGCCACGGAAGCGGTGCGGAGCCAGATCCGGGACGTCAACTCGGTCATCGAGGAGACCACCAATCGGGCCCGCCAGCAGATTTCCAGGGCCGACGAAGTAGTCACCCACGCCATCAAGAGAATGGAAGCCACCTCGCAGCTTGTTCAGGAAAGCATCCTCACTCCCATAGGGGAGCTTTCGGCACTGATTCGTGGGCTGTCGAGCGGGCTCAACGCCCTGTTCGGACGCAAGCGCAACCCGGTGAATGAAGTCCACCAGGATGAGGAAATGTTCATCTGATGTTGTTCCAAGGAGGAAGACGCGTTGTTGACCATAAGACTGGCCCGTACCGGAAAGAAGAAACATCCATCCTTCCGGATTGTCGTCCTGGAAAAGTCGAAGCGGCGTGACGGCAGGTACATCGACCAACTCGGGCATTACAACCCCAAGACCGATCCAGCTACCATTCATCTGAACAAGGAAAAATATGACTTCTGGGTAGCCAGGGGGGCGCAGCCTACCGAAACCGTGAAGAGCTTCGTCGGCAAGATCGGGTAATCCAAGGCAAGGCATCTCCAAATTCCGTGAAACGGTGGTTCTACGAGTCGACCAGGACACACCAAGGAGGTAGCCATGAAGGAGCTGATCGAAGAGATTGCCAAGGCGCTGGTGGATCATCCGGATCAAGTCGTGGTGAGACCGATCGAGGGCGAGCAGACAACCGTTCTCGAGCTGAGGGTGGCTCCCAGCGATCTCGGGAAAGTGATCGGCAAGCAGGGGAGAACGGCCCGTTCGATCCGCACCATCCTGGGAGCGGCAGGCATGAAGCTCAAGAAACGGTTTACCCTCGAGATTCTGGAGTAGGACCATTTGTCGCGTAACGAGCTGGTAAGCGTTGCCAAGGTAATCAAGCCCCAAGGCAACAAAGGTGAGGTGGCTGCCGAGCTGCTCACCGATTTCCCCGAGAGATTTCACCACCTCAAGAAAGTCTACCTGCAGAAGAACGACCACAGCCCTTTCCCTTTGGGTCTGGAAGCATTCTGGTTCCACCGGCAGCGCATCGTCCTGAAATTCTCCGGCATCGACGATATCGGGGCTGCCGAAGGGCTGCGCGGCCACGAAGTGAGAATCGAGCGGGAGCACCTCCTGGCGCTGCCTCCGGGATCCTATTATCAATTCGACCTGATCGACTGCGTGGCCAGAGACAGTCGGGGCCGCATGCTGGGCCGGGTGACCGAGGTGCTTGAAGTTGGAGGCAACTACCTGCTCAACTTGAGGCGGGACCGGAAGGAGCTGCTGGTCCCCTTTGCCAAGGACATTGTCCGGCGAGTGGACCTGTCCAAGAAGGAGTTGATCTGCGAGCTCCCTCCAGGGCTCGAGGAACTATAGCCCGCATTTCTCATGTCTGGAACGACTCCCCTCCGATTCGATATCATCACCATCTTTCCGGGGTTCTTCCAGGGTCCGTTCGATTTCGGCATGGTGAGGCAGGCGGTCAGAAAGAACCTGGTTTCGGTCGGGATTCACAATCTTCGGGACCAGGCCAGTGACCGCCACCTGACGGTCGATGACCGACCCTTCGGGGGAGGGGAAGGCATGGTCCTCAAACCGGATCCCCTCTTCCGAGCCGTCAACTGCGTCGCTGATCAAGACCTCTCCTTTCCCGCCCGCAGGATCGTCCTGCTCTCGGCCCAGGGCCACAGGCTGACGCAGGAAGCAGTCCGGGAACTGGCGGATTGCCGGCAGCTGATCCTGATTTGTGGCCGGTACGAAGGCGTGGACGAACGGGTCACCGACCATTTGGCCACTGACGAAATCTCCATCGGCGACTACGTTCTGAGTGGCGGGGAACTAGCCGCCTGCGTGCTGATCGAATGCATTGTAAGAATGGTTCCGGGAGTGCTCCACAATCGTTGCAGCAGCCTCAACGAATCCTTTGCCCGCGCCGTGGCAACCAGCGGCCCGGGTAAGCACATCCAGGAACCCGCAATCCTGGACCACCCTCAGTACACCCGGCCGGAAAGCTTCCAGGGCCTTGACGTTCCCCGTCTTCTGCTGTCCGGAGATCATGGCAAGATCAAGCTCTGGAGACGAAGGAAGGCTCTAGAAAAGACTTTGAGAAACCGCCCCGATCTACTAGAATACGGCTGTTTGTCGGAGGAGGATAAACGCTTGCTGGAAACGGCATTCGAGGGGTAACCCGTTTCCCAGGATTGACTTATGCATTCCTTGAGCGAGTTGGAACAGAGCCGGTTGCGCACGGACCATCCGGAATTTCGGGTGGGAGATACGGTCCGGGTGCACGTGAAAATCAGGGAAGGCGAGAAAGAGCGGGTGCAGGTCTTCGAAGGAGCCGTGATCGCCAGGAAGGACGGTGACCTCCGGTCTTCCTTCACCGTCAGGAAGACGTCGTTCGGCCAGGGAGTGGAACGAATCTTTCCCCTCCACTCTCCCATCATCGACAAGATCGAGCGGGTTCGAAGAGGTCGCGTGCGGAGAGCCAAACTCTACTACCTCCGCAGCCGCCGAGGAAAAGCAGCGAAAATCAAGGAACTCAGAGACTACTAGCCCGCATTTCTCACCAGGGGGCATGATCATGGCGCAGGATTTTTCCCTTCAGCGCGTGCTCGCGACCGAAGAGCGTAGCGGTCACTACGCGCGAGGGAGCATGTGCGCGCTGAAGGGAAAAAGACAAGCCAGGGCATGCCCAGCGCTGTCTGTTACCCGCAAGCCCTTACCATGGAGCCAATCTAAGTACTGAAGATAAACTACTTTTAGTCATGGCACCAGCGACCTGGTGAGAAATGCGGGCTAGCCCGGTTCGCTTCCGCCGGCAGCGAACTCGGGACGATCCTCTGGAGCCCGCGAACATTCCAGGTTCATTCTGCGAGGCACTCCTGCCGCCTGCATCCACCCACCCTACTAACACAGTTCACTGTAACCTCAAATTCGAAGTCCAAGCCCAAGACCTCGGTTACCGCAGGATCGCGGGGTTGGACGAGGTGGGTCGGGGAGCCCTGTTCGGCCCCGTTTGCGCCGGCGCGGTGATCATGAACCCCCAGCGCATCCCGCCCGGCATCAACGACTCCAAGACACTGAGTCCCCGGCAGCGGTCGAAGCTGGCCGATGAAATCAGAAAGACGGCTGAAGCCTGTGCCGTCGCCTTCGTGGACTCATCCACCATAGATCGGATCAACATCCTGGAAGCCACACGACGAGCCATGCTGTTGGCTGTCCAACAGCTGGAAGCAAGGCCGGACTTTCTGCTGTGTGACGGCAATGTGGTCGTGCCGATTTCGACGCCCCAGCAGTCCATTGTGGGGGGCGACCGGCGCTCCCTCTCCATCGCGGCCGCCTCGATCCTGGCCAAGGTCGCCAGGGACCTCTTGATCGTGGACCTGGATGCACGCTACCCGGGTTATGACCTGAGCAACAACATGGGATACGGCACCCGGAAACACCGCGAAGCCCTGAAGCGGTTGGGACCGACTCCCCTCCACCGCACCAGCTTCCGGGGTGTCTGCGGCCTGGATTCAATGGATCCCCGCTCAGGAGGCGAAAATGTCGACCCGGAAGAAGGATTGAAGAACCGGAAGAATTGATGAATGGCTAACAAGATCCTGGTCATCGTCTTCATATTTTTTTGTTTCGAACTCGGCCTCTTCCTTGTGATCTTCCCCTGGACACCCTATTGGGAGCGCAATCTCTTTCTTCACTACCTCCCCCCGATGAAGCAGCTGGTGCTCAGCAACTATTTTCGGGGGGCCGTGTCCGGTCTGGGAATTGTCGACATCGGCATCGGCCTGTGGGAAGCCATCCATTTCAAGGCAACCCTGGCCCAACTCAACGCCAAGTAGATGGCATGGACCTACTGCATCACGGACCGCAAGACCTCCGAGGTCCCCATCCTTCAACACATCCGTCAGATCATCCGCGCGGGAGTCGATTTTCTTCAAATTCGGGAAAAGGATCTGCCGGCTCGGGAACTCTACCGGCTCGCCCTGCAAGCACGAGCCATGGCTCGGGATCATTCCACCAGGATCCTGATCAATGACCGTTTGGACATTGCCCTGGCGGCCGACCTGCATGGGGTGCACCTGGCGCAGACCTCCATGCCCGCCGATGCCGTTCGAGCCCGGGTCTCAAAAGAGGGATTTCTGATCGGCGTCTCCACCCACAACCGGTCGGAAGTGGACAAGGCGCTCCACCAGGGGGCCGACTATCTGGTTTTCGGCCCCGTGTTCGAGACCCCTTCCAAACGACAATACGGACCGCCGGTCACACCGGCGTCCTTGAGAGTGGCCGTGCAGCAATCGAACCAACCGGTTTTCGCTCTGGGAGGGATCGATCTTCACAATTACCTCGACTGTCTCAAGCAGGGTGCAGCGGGGATTGCCGGCATTCGGCTATTTCAACGGCCCGACCCTGGTCTCGGCGACCTGGTTTCGGCCATATCATCGCGCGAGGCAGGCCCCTACGGTTGAGACAGGCTCTGCTCTATTCGCGGGGTTACACCAGACTGAAGGAGGAGATCAACCATGAACCCATCCGCTCAGAACCAGCACACCAGCAGCACGCCCCCCCTCAGCGGCAGTCGGTTGGAGGAACTCACGCGGTTCGATTCGCCGACCATCGCCAACGTCATCGAGCTGTTCAACCTGCGCTCCCGAGTCGCCGGCTTCAGCAACTCCTCTCTGAAGGCGATCTATCCGGAGCTGCCTCCGGTCGTCGGCTACGCCGTCACCGCGACCTACCGCTCCGGCTATCCGGCCGAACAAGGAGATTCCTACGTGGGAATGGGACAGCTGATCCAGGACGCCGTTTCCCTGCCCACACCCAGGATCATGGTGGTTCAGGACATGGACGAGACGCCCCGAGCCGCCACCTACGGCGAAGTGATGGTCACCGCCTTTCAAACTTTCGGATTCACCGGGATCATCACCAGTGGAGCGGGACGGGACATCGAACAGGTCCGGGAGCTGAGATTCCCCTGCTGGGCTTCTTCCATCGTCGTCTCCCACGGCTACTGCCGGTTTCTCGATTTCCATCTGCCGGTGGTCGTGGGAGGACTGCAGGTGCACCCGGGGGACTTGATCCACGCCGACGGCAACGGAGTGGTTTCGATTCCCAACCGCGTTGCGCCCTTCCTGTTGGACTATTGCCAACCCTTCATTCAAGCGGAGCAAAACGTGCTGGACTACCTGAACTCAGCTACGGCGACTCCGGCAGGATACGCGGAAGCCATGAAGAAGATGAGATCCGATGTCGACGCTCTGAGGGAGGAAGCGCAGGCAAGACTCAGGGAAGGCGATTGATTGAAGAGTTTTGCACGAAGGGACGGATTGGATTGTGGATTGTAGATTGTGGATTGTAGATTGTGGATTGTGGATTGGATTTGTGGCGGCATCAGTCGTCATAGTTCCCCAATCTACAATCTGAAATCGACAATCGACAATTCGTTACGCAGCCTCACGCCCGGCAACCGCGGACGAGTTGAGAATTTCGATGGCTTTTTTCAGTTGCAGGTCTTCATCTTCCGGCCCGGAATCGGCTCCACCGGGATCCTTTCCGGAGGTGGGCCGGATCGGGGTCTGCCTGACCTCGTGGTCGGGAGCGATGCCCCGGGCCTGGATCACCTGACCCGATTGAGAGTAGTACTTGTAGACGGAAAGCAGCACGGCCGCGCCTCCGGGAAGGGCAAAGAGTTGTTGTACGGAAGCCTTGCCGAAGCTGCGGTCTCCCACGATGTCCCCTCTCAGGTTTTCCTTGATGGCCGAGGACACAATCTCGGCCGCCGAGGCGCTCCCGGAGTTCTGCAGCACTGCCAGCGGCAGCCTTGAGACAAACCTCTCCGGGTCGGCCACGAACTCCTTCCTGGGAGACTTCTGGCCCTCCGAATAGGCGATCACACCGTGGTCCAGGAACAGATTGGCCACCCCGACCCCCTCCTCAAAGGCCTCACCCCCGCAATTGCGGAGATCCAGGACGAGCTTCCTGGCCCCCTGGGCCTCCAGCCTCTTCAGCTTTTCTCGCGTCTCGGCGCTCACTCCATCCACAAAGCGGGGAATTCTCAGGTAGCCAATGTGGTCTTTCAGCAGGCGCCCCCGGACTGAAGGAGGCCCACGTCGCTCCCTCGACACCGACAGCAGCACCGGCTCGGATCGTCCAATCCTGCGGATCTTGAGTTCCACCTTGGACTCGGCATCGCCCGAAAGCAGGTACCCGGCCTGAACCAGGCCGATGTTTCGGGTAGTGACTCCATCGATGGACTCAATGATATCCCCCGGCTTCACGCCCGACTTTTCCGCCGCGCTCCCTTCGATGGGGTGAATGACCTTGATATACCCCAGCGACCTTTCCTTGGACAGTTCCAGCCCGATGTCCCCGTCTCCGCTGGTCCTGCTCGTCCGGTACCGCTGGTATTCCTCCGCGGTCAGATAGGTACTGTAGGGGTCCAGAGACTCCAGCAGGCCCAGTAGGGCCCCGTGCATGACCTTGGAAAGATTGGGATCCTCTACGTAAACCCCCTGGATCTTGGCAAGCACCTCCATGAAGATGTTGAGTGGCGCATAGGATTGGCCGCCGCCGTCTCTCCCCAGCAAACCTCCTACCACGGAATAGAACACGAGCACGGTTGAAACCAGAATCACCAGGAACTTGTTGCGATAGCTCATTTTGCCTCCAGGCTGCACGGCCCCATGACTGGAATTATACTGGAAAAGCACCGGGCACTGCAGGATTCCACGCGGCTCGAACTCGACCTAAGGCCGCATTTCTCACCAGGGGGCATCATCATGGCGGAGGATTTTTCCCTTCAGCGTGTGCTCGCGACCGAAGAGCGTAGCGGTTGCCGATGGGTCAAGCCGCCGTCAACGTCTTGAGGAAGGCGATCATGGCGGGATCCATCCAGTCCCGGTCTCCGATCACCTTGCACAGGATGACGCCTTGCTTGTCCACGATGTAGGTCTCGGGAACCATGTGGGTGCCGTAGAGTTCGGCGACTTTTTGCTCGAAGTCGGAATAGATTCCGAAACCGAAGGACTGTTGCTCGAGAAAGGCGTCCACCGGTTCCCAGGAAGCATCCACGCTGAGGGCCAGGATCTTCAATCGGGTCTCGTCGATCTCCTTGCGGAGAGCCTCCATGGAAGGCATTTCCTCGAGACAGGGAGGACACCAGGTCGCCCAGAAATTGACCAGGACCACCTTGCCCCTGAAGTCACTCAGCCGGTGCACCTGTCCGCCCCGGTCCTGAACGGCGAACTCGGGCGCCGGCCGGTCGAGAGCCACCATTCCGGGCAGGCAGGGGGAGCGGGAACCGGAACAGGCCGCCGCCAGCGCAAGACAGACCAGGGCCAGCAACGCCAATCCGGCCGGGAACCGACCTTCGGCGACTCCACCGGGACTCTCAGCCATGAGCGTTCTCCAATGCGGGCTATTGTCTCAGGAAACCGGGCAGGATCTACCGGCTCACACCTGGTTCAACCAGTGACCCAGCTTCTCCTTCTTGGTCTTCAGGTAATTCCGGGTAGTGGCTCGGGGAGAAATCTCGATGGGGATCCTCTCCAGGACCTGGACTCCGGCATCTTCCAATGCCTTCAGCTTGCCGGGATTGTTGGAGAGCAGCCGCACCCGGGAAATGCCCAGATCCTTGACGATCTCGGCGCAGACGGAATAGTCGCGCTCATCGGCATCGAACCCCAACCGGTGGTTGGCTTCCACGGTATCGATTCCCTGGTCCTGCAGCTCGTAGGCGCGCAACTTGTTGAGCAGACCGATCCCCCTTCCCTCCTCCGGGTGGTAGATGATGACTCCCTGCCCTTCCGTCTGAATCATCTCCATGGACACCCTGAGCTGCTCGCCGCAGTCGCATCGGGTCGAGCCGAAAACGTCACCGGTCAGGCACTGAGACTGGATGCGGACCAGCGGAGCCGATGCCGCCGTGAGGGCGCCTTTCGACAAGACCACGTAGGACTTGGCGACCCCGCCCGTCCCGGCCTCGTATCCGAGCAGGTCGAACTCGCCATGGGAGGTCGGAAGCACGGAACTGGCGATTCTCCTCACACCCATTCGGAGCCTCTCGAATCTGGCTATCCCCCGGCCGCGGCTGGGGGCCCGCGCCGCCGGAGAAACGCTGAATCCTAGCCGATGCGGGCACCTCTGTCAAATGGGGGACGGGGAGACGAGACCCGGATCGCCGGCGGGTTGCCGCTCATCCCAAAACCGCGCCAGTTCATCCTCATAGGCCCTGGAGATCAGCTCGGCCGGCGACGATTCGTACCAGTCCCCGGGGAAAAGGTTCATGTAGTTCTCGTATCCGAATCGCTGGCCGATGAGCACAATCACCCCCTGATCGGTCTCGGAACGAATGACTCGCCCCGCCGACTGAATGACCCGGTTCATCCCGGGGAACAGGCAGGCATACTCGAATCCCCGGCCGTACTGCTCTTCAAAGTATTGCCGGGTAAGGTCGAGCTCTCGTCCGACCCGGGGCAGCCCCGGCCCCACGATGATGACCCCGATGGCCAGATCTCCCGGATAGTCGACCCCCTCGGCAAAGATCCCTCCCTGCACCCCCAACAGCAGGTGAGGTTGGTTGCCGGCGGCAAGCTCCTCCAACAGCGCGTTGCGGGCGTGGTCGCCCATGGTTCTCTTCTGAACCAGCAGGCGATAACCCTGCGGGCGGAGACGGGAACGAACCGCGGCCAGGAACTCGAAGCTGGGGAAAAAGGCCAGGTAGTTGCCCGGGCGGGCCGCCACCACCCGTTCAATGATCCGCCCGACTCGAGGGACGGTCTGCGCCCGGTGGCGGTAGCGGGTGGAGACCTCGGGCACCACTACCACCTTGCGGTTGTCCGGGGGGAAGGGAGAAGCCATGGAAAGCAGCCTGGCGTCGGTTTCGAAACCCAGTACGTCCCGGTAGAATTCCAGCGGGGACAGGGTGGCCGACATGGCCACCACCGAGTGAAAGCTGCGATGCCGCTTCCGTAGCTGCAGGGCAGGATTCAGGCAGAGGATGCGAAGTTGATGGGACTTCCCGGTCTCATCGTAGAGGTGAACGAACTCCTCTCCCTCGATCTCGAGAACGGTGCGGAACTCTTCCAGGCTGCGAGCCATTTCCAGGAACTCATCCTCTCCCCGCGGAGCCGCGCGGCGCTTCGGATCCAGCAGGTAGCGGCGCAGCAGATCGTGGAAGCGGTCCCCCAGATCGTCAAAGAACGGCCCGTCCAGGCGGACCGGGAAGGGGTCCCCTTCGGAACTCTCACGGAAGTCGGCGCGCACGTCTCCAAAGTAGGCCTCCAGGCGGTTCAAACAGTCCACCACGTCCCGGGCGAAGGCGGCGTCTTCCTCCCCGCCGGCCTGCGCCGCCTCCTCAGGCCCGAAGTCGATGGCAGCCTGGGCAGCATCCGCCTTGCCGGTCAGGGCCTGCATCTTTTTCTTCAGACTGCGAACCCTTCCCAGATCCAGGCGGGGGGAATAGTAGTCGCGAGCCCGCCCATAGAGATTGTGGGCCTCGTCGATGATCACCACCGCAGCACGGCTGTCCCCGGCAAATCGGCGTTTGAGACTGATCCGGGGATCGTAGAGGTAGTTGTAGTCGCACACCACCAGATCGGCCTCCGGCAGGAGCTCCACCGACAGTTCAAAGGGACAGATCTCGTTCTCCACCGCCCTCTGGTAAACCAGATCGGGGGTGATCACTGTGAAGTCCGCCAGGCTCCTCCTCAGGCCGCTGCTTTCCAGCTTGCCGTAGAAATCCCTGGCGAAGGCGCAGCGGGAGGGATGACAGCAGACCACGTCATTGGCGCAGATCTTCTCCTTGGACCGAAGGACCAGGCCGGTGAAGGGCCGCCCCGATCCGTCCTCCTCTATCCTCGCCTCATCCCACAGAGCCAGAGTGTCGGCGACGATACGCTGCTGTGTGGTCTTGGAGGTCAGGAAGAACACCGACAGACCCTGGCGGCGGCTGAAGTTCAGGGCGGCGAAAAGCGCCGCCACCGTCTTGCCGATGCCCGTCGGGGCGGAAACCAGAAGGGGCCGGCTGGTCTCCAACGCCTCCTCGACAGCCTCCACCAGACCGTCCTGACCCTCGCGCATGCGTGGATAGGGGAAGCGCAAGGGCGGCAGGCCCCGAGCCTCCTTCTCCCGCAGGGCGCTTCGCTGCAGCTCCGCCAGGATCTCGCGGGTCCGGGTTTCCAGAAATCGGTCCATGGCCGGAGCATCCGACTCCACTTCCAGGCTGTGGCGGCTCCCATCGCTGCAACTGATGACTACCAGCCGGCCGCGAACTCCACCGGCCTCACGAGTCTTCAGCCAGAGATGGACGTAGACCTTCAACTGCAGCAGATGGGCCGGAACCACCGGCGATTCCTTCCCCGACCCCACTGAACCCAGCCTCGACTTGACCTCCTCAACCACCCAGCCTTGCCCGTCGCGATAGACGCCGTCCAGCCGTCCCTGAACGGTCACCCCGTATCCGTCGACTTCGAACTGGTAGCTGAGAGGCACCTCCGTTCGATAGCCGGGAAAGAGTCGGGACTGGGTGGCTTGGTGCTCGCGATGAACTTCCCTGCCCAGTTCGCCGCGCAGGTCCCGCAAGGGAACCAGGTTGAGGCTTCCGGAGCCGGCCGGCTCGGAGCAGAGATCGCCCACGCTCAGAGACAGGCTCCGTTGCTGCGGATCGAACTTGACCGTCATGTCCCCTGCCTATTCAGGAAAGATAGCGCTCCAGACTCTTGAGTTCGTCGGCGGTGTAGGGGTCTTCGAAAGCACTGTCGGAAGGGAGCCCTCCCTTCTTGAGAGAAAGCGAGGGAGGCGGGATTTCCCAGCCCTCCACCTCCCTGCGACTCACGGGTGCGCCTCGGCCATCCAGGGCGGACTTGAAACCCATCAGGAACATGGTGGCTTTCTCCAGCAGGTCATCGCCCTGCTCGGGAGCGGTCCGTTTCAGAATCATCTCCTGAATGACCAGTTGCATGGCATTCCAGGTGTTGTAACGAAACCACCCGGGACTGGCAGGAATCTTGCCCTCGAAATCTCCGGACCGATCCCCGAAAAGCCGCAGGTAGGCCTGGCCGTCCATGTCCGACTGCAGGTGGAGCTGCCCATAGAAAAACCCGCCGTCCCGTCCCTCATGGACGAAACTCAGCGCCCCGGGCGGTTTTCGCCAATCGGGCGTCAGATAAGAGGCCTGAAGACACTTTCCCCGGCCCTTTTTCCGTTCCTCCCGCAACACGGCGGCGATGTAGTAGATCCCGTGGACGCCGTGGGTGTAATAGTCGCTCATTGAATTGTGAGCCGTGTAACCCAGGATACGCGGCATTCGGGACGCCTTGTCCTGCAAGTCGCCCACACTCTCGGCGAACTCCCAGGTGGAATTGCTCATCAGGGGCGCCCGTCCCAGGCGAGCCGCCTCGACAATCAGTCTGGCTTTCTCGATGGAAGTCGAAAAGGGACGGTTCACAAAGGTCGGCATTCCGGCCAGCAGAAAGGGACGGGCCAGCAGGTGGTAGAGGGAAACCGCGGGCATGGCATCGATGTAGACCCCATCCACCGTCCCGACCATGTCCTCGAGGTTTCCGACAGCCTCCACTCCCGGGAAGCGCTCCGCAAAACCAGCGGCAAAATCGGGACGGAAGCTCCAGACCTTGGTGATGACCATGCCGTTGGTTCGCATCCGACCGGCAGCCGGGTTCATGGTATCCGCCCAAACGGCCTGGGCATGGGAGCCGTGAGCCACCACCATGCCGATCTCGGCGAGGCCCTGCATGCTCGCCTGGCGACCGGCAGCCCCCAGGAGGTCCGGTAGCAGCGACCCCGCTGCCAGCCCGGTTCCGGAAACCTGTTTCAGAAAAGTACGACGCTGCATGGAACCCTCCTTGCCTGGAACACCGCTGTTTCACTCCGTATGATCCGTCCCGTCGTCGGGGACGGAGAGCTGCCAGTCTCAATCCAGACCCAGGACACTAGACCACTTTGCCAGGAGCTGCCGGGTGACTCCGGCCCCGCCGCACACCACCACCAGGACGTTCTGCGCTCCTCGCAGCGGCTCCGACCGGTCGTAGACACCCGCCAGGGCTGCGCCGCAGGCCGGCTCCACCAGCAGCCGGTGGTCGTCTGCGAAGCGCAGCACCGCTCCGACGGCGGCCCGGTCCGACACCACCCAGGGGAGAACTTTGTGGGACCTTGTCCAGGCCAGCGCCCGGGAAGCGACCTGGCGGGCCCCCAGGGAGGTGGCCAGCGAAGCGATGCCCGGAAGAGTCACCAGCCGCCCGGCTTGGACCGACCGATGGAACGAGTCGGCCCCCTCGGTCTCCACCGCGCAGACCGGCACATCCCGCCAGCCGGCCTGGTGCATTCCCTCCAGCACGCCGCACAGCAAGCCGCCGCCGCCAACCGCCAGCACCACCAGGTCCGGCTTCACCCCGGCCTCCCCGACTTCCCGCACCAGGCTGGCGTGGCCGGCCCAGATCCTGGAATCGTCAAAGGGGTGGATGTATGCCGCCTCCTGCCGGCGGGCCAGATCCAGGGCCACCGCGTGAGAGTCGTCCCAGGCGGCGCCTTGCTGCATGACCGTGGCTCCCTCACCGCGGAGCCGCTCCAGCATGAGGCTCGAGGTCGTCTGCGGAACCACCACCGTGACGGGCAGGCCGAGTTGGCGGCCGGCGTAGGCCACGGCATAGCCGGCGTTGCCCCCGGATGAGGCCACCAGGGCTCGGGCCCCTTCGGACAGGGCCGACTGGCAAGCGTGGCCCACACCCCTGATCTTGAAGGAGCCGGTGGGCTGAAAGGCCTCCAGCTTGAGCCAGACCCGGGCGCCCAGCCGCGCGCCGAGGGGCCCGGACTCCCAAAGGGGAGTTTGGTGGTGCAGTGGCTTCATCGGAAATGTCTCCTCGGGACGACCGGCAGGATGAGGTGTGAGGGACGGCCGGCATCCAGGTAGACCGTGTTGCGGGCTGCCTGGGAGCGGGTGTGCCTTCCCATGGGCTCGCCGGTGTTGGGGTTGACGTCGAAGCGAGGGAAGTTGCTGCTGGAGACGTCCACCCGCATCCGATGGCCGGCCTTGAAACAGTTGCTGGTCGGCGGCAGGTCGATCCGGATGGCATAGACCTCGCCGGGCCGCACGGGCTCTTCCTTTTCGAAGCTGTCGCGGTAACGGACCCGGAGGATTCCGTCCGCCAGGTTCAGATCGTAGCCCTCCGGATAGTCCGGGTTGGGAGGGTAGACGTCCAGGAGCTTGACGGTGAAGTCGGTATCCGGCGTGGTAGAGGAGATCCACAACCTGGCGGTGATGTGGCCGGTCAGCTCGACATCCTCCTGCAGGGGCGGCGTCTGAAAAACCAGCACGTCCGCCCGTTCCGACAGGCGGGGGAAAGGAGGACGGCAAGCAAACAGCCCCGGCTGCTCTTTCTGGTCGGCCGCCCCTTCGGTCACCAGGCTCCGCATCCGTGCCCTGGCGGGAATGAACCCGGACCAGGGGGACTGCGCCAGCTCGCCCAGGGGAGCCAGCTCGAAGATACTGGTCATGGCCCCGGCAATGGTGGGCACCGGATGGGAGGGGTCGAAGTCGAAGCTGGCAGGGGCCTCGCCGGGAAGCGGCGGGGCGGGACTCAACCCTCCATCGCCGTGCAGGTAATAAGGACAATAGCGGGTGCGGGCCAGCGGCCACTCGTTCTCGCAGCGCCACTCCCCTCCATGGCTCAGTCTGCCCTCGGCGGTTTTCCTGCCGCTGCCTCCGCCCATGCGGAAGAGACGTACCGGGGGACTCGGGTCGGGAGGCGGGGGCGGGTCCTTCAGCCAGCCTTCGAACCAGGAGAGCCGTTCCCGGTTGTAGCGCTCCCGCCCCCAGGCCGCCTCCGGGCCGAAGTCGACGTCTCCCGCAAAGGAATATCCAGCGCGCATACCCCCGTGGGTCCAGGGCCCCATGACCAGCCGCTGCGGCGTCCGGTTCTGCCGGGCCATGGCCTGGTAGTAGCGGGTGGTGGCGATGGCGAAGGGATCGTACCAACCGCCGCTGTAGGTGGCCGGGATGTCGGCGTGGCGCCGGAAGTGCGGCTCGAAATCGTTGCTCTCAAGCCGCCAGAACTCGTCGTAGGCTCCCCGGCGATAGTAGTCCAACAGGATCTTTTCCAGGTTGGGAACCTCCTCCAGGGGCGTGCCACCCGGCTGGAACGGCGTCCGCCGCACCCAGTCTCCCATCCGCTCCATTCCCTGCAGCACCCGCTGCCGGGCTGCAGGGTCGTCCCGAATTTCCTGGGCGTCATAAGCATGCAGAAAGAGTGCGCCGAACATGTGGAGCTGCATGGCTCCACCCCAGCGCACCTGGTGAGCGTAGCTGTTTGTGGGGCTGACGTCGGGCCAGATGGCCCGCAGGTGGGGTGGGCGGTAGAGGGCCATGTGGGTTTGGACCAGGGCCAGATGGGAGCTGCCCATGGCGCCCACCCGGCCGTTCGACCAGGGCTGGGCCGCAATCCACTCCACCGTGTCGAATCCGTCGGTCCCGGCCGTTTCGTTTACCGTGTGGAAATACTGGCCGGTGCCCTCGGAACCGTGTCGGCCGCGCAGGTCCTGCAGCACCAGTACGAAACCTCTCGGGGTGAAGTGGTGGGCCACCTCGTCGATAAGCCACTCCGCCTGCTTGTCGTAGGAGGTGCGCACCAGCAGGGCCGGAAAGGGGCCCGGCAGCACCTCTCCGTCGCGGGCCGGCCGGTAGATGTCGGCGGCCAAGCACACCCCATCCCGCATGGGGATCATCAGATCCTTGAATATGGCTACCTGGTAGGGCTCGGAAGTTGCCATCAGCCGGGCGTCCGTTTTTTCAGAATCAGGTTGTCGTGGCTGTCCACCTCCGCCAGCCAACCCGGATGGATGACCGTGGTGGAGTCCAGCTCCACCACCACGGCCGGCCCCGCGATCCCGTGCCCCGGCTCCAACCGGTAGCGGTCATAGAGGGGACAGGGAGCGTATCCGCCATTCTCGTCGAAATAGACCGAGGCGGTGCCCTTCAGGGCCGAGGACAGGTCACGCCCCGAGGCCGTCCGTTGCCGCAGTCCGGGCTTTCGGATGCGGCCGACGGCCACCAGCCGGAGGTTGACCAGCTCGACCGGCTCCTCCGGAGCGCTGAATCCATTGGCCCGGTCGTGCTCCCGGTGAAACCGATTCGCCGCCTGCTGGACCGCCGAGGGATCGACACGGTTCTCCGCCCATGGAACATTCAGTTCGTAGCTCTGTCCCACGTAGCGCAGGTCCGCTTGCCAAAGACAGGAAATGTCCTGCGCCGGCACCCCCTCCCTGGCAAGCGTCTCTCGACCCTGGGCTTCCAGCTTGCGGTAGATCGCTTCCACAGCGGCAAGGTCGAGCCGGTCCAGCCGCTCGATCAGGGTGGTCGTATACTCGTGCTTGAGGTCGGTGACCAGCAGCCCCAACGCCGAGGTGGTCCCCGGACTGGGAGGGACGATGGTGGTAGGCATTTCCATTTCGGCGGCCAGTCGGTTGGCATGCACCGGTCCGGCTCCGCCGAAGGCCACCAGAGCGAACCGCCGGGGATCGTAGCCCCGTTGAACCGAGACCAGCCGCAAGGCGTTCACCATGGCCGCGTTGGCAATCTCCACGATGCCGTAGGCAGCCTCCACCACTCCCATTCCCAGGGCATCGGCGCATTTTTCCCGGATGGCCCGGCGGGCGGCCTCCACGTCCAGCGTGAGCCGACCTCCGAGAAAATGGTCCGGCTGCAGGCGACCCAAAACCAGGTTGGCATCGGTTACCGTGGGTTCGCCGCCCCCCTTTCCGTAACAGACCGGTCCCGGCTCGGCTCCGGCGCTTCGGGGCCCCACCCGAAGAATTCCGCCCGAATCCACCCAGGCGATGGACCCCCCGCCGGCTCCAATCTCCACCAGATCGATCACCGGCGTGCGAATGGGATAGCCGCTCCCCCGCTGGGCGCCGGTCCCGGCCTGAGCCGAGGCTCCCACCTCGTAGTCCTTGGTGATCCTGGGAGTCCCATCCTGGATGAGTCCGACCTTGGCGGTCGTGCCCCCCATGTCGAAGGAGATGAGGTCGGGATAGTTCAACTCCTTCCCCAGGTAGGCTGCCGAGATGACTCCGGCGGCAGGACCGGATTCCACCATGAATACGGGCCGGCGCCGTCCTTCGGCGAAGGTGAAGACACCGCCGCTACTCTGCATCAGGAGCAGCTCCGCCTCCAGCCCTTCCTTTCGCAGTTGACTCTCGATGCGTTCCAGGTAACGGGCCACCACAGGCTGGATGGCGGCATTGATGACGGTGGTGCTGGCCCGAAAGTATTCGCGGAACTCGGGGGCCACCTCGCTGGAAAGGGAGAGAGGAACCCCCGGCAGGGCCTCCCGGAGTATCCGCCCCACCCGCTTCTCGTGTTCCGGGTTGGCGTAGGCGTGAAGCAGGCAGACGGCAATCGATTCCACCTTCTCGTCGGCCAGGCGCCCGGCCACCCGGGCCACGGCCGCTTCATCCAGGGGCGTCACCACCTCCCCCCGGGCATCCAGGCGCTCGGGGACCCCGAAACAGAGGTAACGGGGCACCAGCGGCCTGGGTTTCTCGAACTGGAGGTCGTAAAGGCTGGGCCGAATCTGGCGGGCGATCTCCAACAGGTCTCGGAAACCCTCGGTGGTGACGAAACCGGTGGGGGCAATGGTTCCCTCAATGATGGCGTTGGTGGCCACGGTGGTCCCGTGCACCAGGTAGGTCACCTGGGCGGGATCCACGCCGTTTTCGCCCAGGATTCGGTGAGCGGCTTCCAGCAGAGCCTGCGAATGGTCCCTGGGCGTGGAAGGGACCTTGCCGATCCGAATTTCACCGGTGTCTTCGTCGATCAGGGTGGCGTCGGTAAAGGTGCCGCCGATATCGATTCCCAACCGGTAGGCCATTGGATCCCGTCCTTTCCTGGAACAACCGCTGTTTCGCCCCTTTTGAGCCGCCCCGTCGTACGGGACGGCGGCGCGCCTACGTGAAAAGTGAATAGTGGAGAGTGAAGAGTGAAGAGCTATTCGATCGACACGCAAAGCATCTTGTCGGTCTCGGCTCAGTCCTTCAAATAAGACTGGAATCGATCAGTGAGGTGTCTTGTTGATCTCGGCACGGTCCTTGAGAAAGTGCAGCTGGGTCATCAGGCGCTTGCCTGCTCCCAGCACCCTCCGCTGACCACTCTCCACTCGTCACTCGTCACTCTCCACTCGTCACTCTCCACTCTCCACTCTTCCCCCCCGGCGAAGCTCCCGGGTGCGCCTTTCGTCCAGGCGGAGCGTGACCGGGTCGACAACCACCCGGTACACCCGCCGGGCCCGCTCCAGGCCGACCTTGCCCTCGCGCACATCTCGGGCCACGGCTTGCGGGTCCCGTTGACAGGGATCCCCGTACCCTCCCCCGCCACAGGTGCGGTAGCTGACCACGTCCCCCGGCTGGAGCTGGAGGGTCACCTTGGAGCCCAGCCGGGTGGCCGCACCCTGCGGATTCAGAACATAGCTGGCCTTGAGTCCGGGCAATCCTCCAAACAGCCCCCAGGGGCCCCACCGGTCCCGGTCCGCCAGGATGGTAAAGGAGACGGCGTGATCGGGGAAACAGTAATCGCGGCGCAGTCCCAAACCGCCCCGCTGCCTTCCGGCCCCCTCCGACTCCTCCACCAGCTCGTAGCGGACGATCCGGACAGGATAATTGATCTCGATCTCCTCCACGGGAGCGTTTTCGGTATTCTGGCCGTGGGCCTGCACGGCATCGGGACCGTCTCGGGAGACCCGTCCGCCGTAGCCGCCGGCAATGGCCTCGTAGAAAGCGTAGAGCTCACCCGTCCCGGGGTCTGTGCCGCCGAAACCCACCTGGCACTGCATGGCCTTGGTGCCTGCCGGGACACGTTCGGGCAGAACCGGCGCCAGGGCCTTGAACATCACGTCGGTCAAGCGCGTCTGCGTCTCCCAGCCACCCACCACCGGGGCCGGAGGCCGGGCGTGGACCACCGTGCCGGCGGGAGCCGTCAGGCTCACCAGGCGGTAAAAGCCGTGGTTGACCGGCACGTCCGGATCGATCAGGCACTTCAGGACGTAGGCGCAGGCCGAATAGGTCATGGCATAGGTGGAGTTGACGGGGGCCGGCCTCTGAGGGTCGGAGCCGCTCAGGTCGAACGAGACTCCCCTCTCGTCGATCACCACCCTGGCCACCAGGCGCACCGGCCGATCGGTGAAGCCGTCGTTGTCCACCACACCCTCGGCGGAGAACTCCCCCCGGGGAAGGTGAGCCAGTTCCCGGCGCGTTCGCCGCTCGGTATAGGCCAGCAGCTCCTTCTGGCCGGCACGAACCGTTTCGGCTCCCCAGCGGGTCACCAGGTCTTTCAAGCGGCGCACCCCGGTGACGTTGGCTGCCATCTGAGCCCGGAAATCTCCGGCCGTCTCGTATCTCGAGCGAATCTGGGCCATCACCAGCGCAAAGAGGTCCTCGAGCACCTCCCCTCCCCGAACCAGCTTGATGGGAGGAATGATGATCCCCTCCTGGAAAACTTCTCGGAAAGCGCCGATGCTGGCCGGAGCCCCTCCGCCCACGTCCACGTGATGGGCCAGGTTGGCCACGTAGCCGAAGCACTCTCCCTGGACATGGACGGGCGATATCAGCGTCACGTCGTTCAAGTGGACGCCGCCCGAATAGGGATCGTTAGTCAGGATGGCGTCGCCCTCTCCCAGCTTTTCGACGCCGTAGGCCCGGACAGCCCTGGGCACCAGTTCCACCAGAGACCCCAGGTGGACCGCCTGCCCGAAGGCCTGCGCGACGGGTCTCAACTCGCGGTCGAAGTAGGCGCAGGAGAAGTCGGCCCGGGTCTTGATGTTGGTGGAATAGGCGCTGCGCCTGAGCGACACCGCCATCTCCTCGGTGGCTTCCACCAGCGCGTTGCGGATCACTTCGAATTGAATCGAATCCAATTGAGAGGACCCCATCTTCGATTCTCCAACCGGCAGTTGTACTCAAGCGGCCGTGTGGCTCGGCAGCACGGCTCCAGCGCCCAGTTTAGTGCAAAGCCGGGTCAACGGGAAAAAATTGAGTCGGAACCGGGTGTAAGACAAATTTATGGGGCGAGGGAAGGAGGGGAGCACCAAGCGAATCACTCTCTCTTGCGGATTTGGCGTTTTTTGAATGAGCCTTTTGCAAAAGGCTCGAATGGCAGTGCGTTCGTCGCTATCAAGGCAACTACCGGGTGCGCAAGTTTTCCTGCCTCGATCAATTCCTTTGCGTGGCAGTATCCCTTGTTTTATCCGCATCACGGCCGCCAACGTTCACGATGTCACCCTTTTCGAAAAAGCCTCTATGAATCAAATACTTAAGGAATTCCCTTGCAACAAGAAGGCTCCATATCCTGGAAGGAGTTGATATTGTTCAAGTCTTAACCGGACAGTACTGTCCTAAAGTGCTATTGTTTCAGACACTTAATCGATTCGGGACGCTCTCGCTAAACGGGAATGCTAACGAAAGCTTGCAACGAGTTAGGGGAAACGATGACCCACAGGAAGAAGACACCCTGCTCGTTGACGGTTTTGCTTCTGACCGGACTTGGCATTTCTGTCAGCCCCCATCAAGTCCTGACCCGCACGGCCGAAGTCTCGAGGGCTCTGAACCCAGTTCTGTCGCACTACGAAGTCCTTCTTCTTGAACCCGGTGAAATCGAACTGCAGGTTCGCACAACCGGAAAGTTGCGGTTCCGGTTCAACGAGACCGACTTCTATATCAACCTCGAGCCTCACAACATGCGGGGTCCCCACTACCGGTCTGTGGCGACGGGCTCCGGAGGGCGGCGGCGGTCGCTACCTACTCAGCCGGTGCACACCTTCAAGGGAGTGCTGGCGGGAAGCGAAGACACCAGAGGCCGATTCAACCTCACCGATGACGGGGTCGAGGGAGTCGTCTTCGCCCCCGAGGGCCGGTACTACATGGAGCCGTTGCGGAACTACCTCCCCAGCGCCCCGGCGGGAGAACTGGTGGTCTACAGGGAGGCAGACATCAAACAGGGAGAGGACCTAAAGTGCGATGTGTCGCTGCCCCAGCGCCTGCAGATGGGGGTGGCACGGGTGGAGGACCAAGCGGAAACTGTCTCATCCACCAATCCGACGAATTACGTGGTCGACGTGGCGACAGAAGCCGATTACGAGTATGTGCAGGAAATGGGAGGAGTGGTCCAAGCCAACCGCAACATTGAGGGCATCCTGAACTATGTGGAGGGGGTTTTTCAGCACGAGCTGCTGGTTCAACTGCAGATCAGTTTCCAGCATGCCTGGGATACGGAAGAGGATCCCTACACCGCAACGGACTTACCCCATTTGTTGGTAGAGCTAGATGATCATTGGATAGAGAATTTCCAAGCAGCGAGAGACTCTGACATCATACATCTCTGGACTGGAAGGTCCTTCGCCAGACGGGATGGAAGAGCTCATGGGAGGGTGTGTGGCAGATCAGGACGTTACGCTAGTTCTGCCTCAGAGCACCAAAATTACCTGGCAAGAGATTACGCCATTCCCGCTCATGAAATCGGGCACAATCTCGGAGCCAGCCATCCCTGGGAGCAAATCCCGCCAGTCGCAGCCTGCTCTCGAACCGTCATGTCTTCAGGTGCGGGAGAGGTGACATTCTGCCAGTTCTCTCGAGACGAGATTGCCCGGCACCTCGCACGGCACAACAGTTGTCTCGACACTCAACCCATCACACTGCAGGCACCAACAAGTCTCTCAGCTCAGGCAGCTTCCTCATCCGGCATCAACCTGGCCTGGCGGGACAACAGCACCAACGAAACGGGCTTCATTGTGCAGCGTCGTAGGCTCGGTTCCGACAAGTGGGTTCAGATCGGAACGACGGCAGCCGATGCAGAAACCTATTCGAGTGACGGATTGTTTCCCCATTCCACCTATATCTACCGTGTGCAAGCCTTCAATGAGAGTGGATCGTCCGCCTACTCGAACGAAGCTGCAGCAACCACTCTGGCTGGAACCTCGACCGGTAACGACTGGACAATTCATACGATCGCTGGGAGAACAGATAATGACGGAGACAACGGCGCGGCGGGCCGGGCACGGCTAGGCGATCCCCAAGGCATAGCGTTAGACAAGTCGGGAAACCTCTATATCGCCGATTCCTTAAACAACCGGATCCGGCGGGTGGACACCTCGGGCACGATTACGACGGTTGTGGGGTCGGGGAAGAGAGGTTTCAGCGGGGACGGCGGACCGGCCGTAGCCGCGCAACTGAATTGGCCCTTCGGCGTGGCGGTGGACGGGTCGGGAAGCCTGTATATAGCAGATTATGCGAACCAGCGAATCCGGCGAGTGGATAGCTCCGGGATCATCACCACCATCGCGGGCAACGGGGGGAGAGGCTACGGCGAAGATAGTGGCGAACCAGCGATTCGGGTTTCACTCACTTGGCCGTACGGCGTGGCGGTGGACACCTCGGGCAACGTCTATATCGCCACTACGGGCGACCACAGGGTTTTTAGGTTGGACATCTCCGGATTCATTACCACCGTCGCGGGGACCCGGGAGGCCGGCTTTAGCGGGGACGGAGGCCCTGCAGTCGATGCTGCCCTGGATTGGACCCCAGCAGTGGCGCTTGACGGAGCAGGCAACGTCTATATCGCCGATGGCGGGAATCGCCGGGTGCGGCGGGTGGACACCTCCGGGACCATCACGACCGTCGCAGGATCGGGGGAGGAGGGCTACGGCGGAGACGGGGGTCCGGCTATCAGGGCACAGCTGGGCGTTCCCGTTAGCTTGGCTGTCGACGCGGAAGGCAACCTCTATATCTCTGATTCCTCAGAGCGCAGAATCCGGCGGGTGGATGCGACGGGAAACATTACGAACGTAGCGGGAATTGGGGAAAGCGGCTACCGTGGAGATGGGGGACCAGCCGTCAGGGCATGGCTCTACGATCCCTTCGGGATAGCCCTTGACAAGCCAGGCAACCTCTATATCGCCGATAGCGGGAATCGTCGGGTGCGGCGGGTAGACACCTCCGGGATCATCACGACCGTCGCAGGATCGGGGGAGGAAGGCTACGGCGGAGACGGGGGTCCGGCCGTTGAAGCACAACTAGGCGGAGCCGTCCGTGTGGCCGTAGACGGCTCGGGGACTCTCTACATCAGCGATGCGCAGTATCACCGCATCCGAAGGGTAAACGCGTCTGGAACCATCACCAGCGTTGTGTCGGAAACAATCCAGCCCCAGGGGTTGGCCGTAGACGGTTCGGGAAACCTCTATATCGCGCAGTTTACGAGAGTCCTTCGATTAGACACCTCGGGGACCGTCACCACCGTCGCAGGAACCGGAGAGCTCGGCTTCAGCGGGGACGGAGGTGCGGCAGTCGAGGCAAGACTGAACGGGCTCCGAGACGTGGCGATAGACGCTTCGGGAAATCTCTACATCGCCGATTCCTACAACCAAAGAATCCGGCGAGTGGATACTTCGGGTATCATCACTACCGTCGTAGGAATTGGCCCGGGAATTGACGAAGGAGGTTCCGGCTTGGCAACCGAGGCCGTGCTAAACACGCCTGGAGGCGTAGCGGTGGACCGCTTGGGCAATCTTTACATCGCCGACACAATCAAGAACCGGATAAAGCGGGTAGACACCTCAGGCATCATTAGCACCATTGCGGGGACAGGGGAAGAGGGCTTCAGTGGTGACGGTGGCCCGGCGGTTGAGGCGGATCTGTACCATCCTCAAGGAATAGCGGTCGACCTCTCAGGCAATGTGTACTTCGCCGATCAGGGGAACCATCGCGTTCGCATGTTGACGAATCCTTCGACCGCCACTCCGCCTTCGACTCCCGCCAACCTGACGGCAAAGGCGGTTTCTGCCTCAGAGATCAACTTAAATTGGCAGGACACCAGCAGCAATGAGATAGGGTTTAGAGTACAGCGACGGCTAGAAGACTCTACCGGTTGGGTTCAGATTGGAACCGTAGCGGCCAACGCGACAACATTTTCGGATGTCGGCTTATCGCCCGGCACCTCCTATATCTATCGGGTACAGGCCTTCAACCGCACGCACTTCTCCACCTTCTCTAATGAGGCGCGGGCAACAACCGTGGCAGTATTGCCCCCGACCCTCATCCGATTCACCCCGGCAATCGGGGCTGTAGGCACAAGGGTCACCTTGACCGGAACCCATTTTCTCGGCACCAGTGATGTCCGGTTCAACGGAGTCAGTGCCGTTGTGTTCGAGGTTGTATCGGAGACCAGCATTGAGGGGGTAGTGCCGCCGGGGGCAACCAGCGGCCCGATCAGCGTGGTGACTCCTGGAGGAATGGCGGAAAGCGCCGAACCCTTTACGGTCACAACCAGAATCCAGAGCCGCCTGTTCGTGCCCGTCGTACTGCGGTCTCAGGGGCGTACCCCCGGTTCCTTGTTCACTTCCGAGCTAACTCTCACCAACCGGGGATCGACGAAAGCAAACATCGGCTACACCTATACGGCGGCCTTCGGAGGAGGCTCAAACACGGCTGTAGATTCCCTGGAGCCTGGGGGGCAACGGGTCATTCCCGACGCCATTGCCTATCTGAAATCCCTGGGCGTTCCCATCGGAACCGGTTCGGCAGGCGGCACGCTGGCGGTCGATTTCTCCAACCTTTCCTCTCCTTCAGATGCCGCTGTCACCGTGAGAGTCACCACACCGGTCGAACAGGGACGGGCCGGTCTGGCCTATGTGGGACTGAATCCTGCCGGCCTTAACACTACCCCTGATCTTATCACTGGACTGCGGCAGAATAGGCAGGATCGCTCCAACGTGGCTCTTCAAAACGCGGGGGATGCCAGCGAGGGAAGCATCACTCTCAGAGTAACGGTTTTCTCCGGAGACTCGCCCGCGCCGGAGCAGGGTTTTATCTTGCCGGATCGAACCCTGGCACCGGGAGGGTTCCATCAATTCGACGGCATTCTAAACATGGCCGGTTTTGAGAATGGCTTTGTGAAGGTGGAACGGGTGAGGGGGACCGCGCCGTTCTATGCCTACGGGGTCGTCAATGACAATTTCAACTCGGACGGTTCTTTCGTCTTTCCGGTCACAGCCGCGGCGCTGGCAGGCAAGCTGCAACAGACTCTGCCAGTGATCGTCGAGACGGTGGAGTTCTCAAGCGAGCTGACGGTGACGAACTTTTCCGACCAAGCCAAGACGCTTCATTTCAGCTTCGTCGCCGACGGACTCACGACCCGCGACCGCACGGCCCGATTCAGCCTTACGCTCGAAGCTGGCCATCAGCGGATCATTCCCGAAGTCATCGACAGCGAATTGCGGCAGAAAGGCGTGGAAGGCCTGCGCTCGTCAAAGGGCGGTCTGGCCGGCGCCCTGTTCGCCACGGTGGAAAGCGGCGATATGAGCGGGATCGTAATCGGGGCACGCACCAGTTCCTCTGACGGCGACGGCGGCCAATACGGCGTCTTCTACCCAGCGGTGCCGGACGGGGCGGCCTTCACTACCAGCGCATGGGTCGGCGGCCTGCAGCAGGACGGGGAGAACCGCAGTAACCTGGCCCTGGTCAATACCGCTGTAATCGACGACACCGACAGCGTCTTTGACCTCGATATCTATGACGGGGAGACCGGCAGGCGGGTCCAAACGGTCACGACCGAACCGCTTCCCGCCCGGCGCTGGCGCCAGATCAACGCGATCCTAGCCGACCATGCCCCCGGAACCGGGCAGGGCTATATTCGGATCCGCAAAACTTCCGGCAGCAACCCGTTCCTGGCCTATGGGGTGGTCAACGACGGCGGAACTCCGGGCGAGCGTAGCGGCGACGGAGCCTTCGTACCGGCCCGGGAATAGCGCTGCAGCTTCACAGGATGGTCCCCTGCTCAGTTGCATCACTGAGCCACGGCAACTCCTTGCCCCACCGATCTTGACTTCGGTGATCAGCGAGGAGTTACTCGCTTCATGTCCATTCGTGGTTCTTCGTGCCTCTTCTTAGCTGGCTATTCTCCCTCAATTGCTTGTCGGTCTGAGGCGAGGCTTCTATAAGCTTCATTTCCAATGGAAACGCCTGGCGAGATGGTTGAATTCCCGCGGATGTTCCGAGTCCGGCAGCACTTCGAGGGACCCGAGTTGGCCGACGTCGCCATCGCGGTCGACTCCGAACTCTCAGGTCTTTCACTGAGGGAGAAGGTCAGGCCCGGCCAGAGGGTGGCCATCACCGCCGGAAGTCGAGGGATCGCCAACATCGGCCGGATCCTCCAGGCCGCCGTGCGCCACTTCCGGCGACTGGGCGCCAATCCCTTCATCGTTCCGGCCATGGGCAGCCACGGCGGCGGGACCGCACAGGGACAGCGCAACATCCTCGAGTCCTACGGAATCACCGAGGAATTCTGCGGCTGCCCCATCCGATCCAGCATGGAAACCGTGGTGGTTTGCCGGGCCTCCGAAGGATTCCCGGTCCATTTCGACAAGCAGGCCTTCCAGGCCGACCACGTGGTGGTCTGCAATCGGGTCAAGCCCCATACGCTCTTCACGGGCGAGGTCGAGAGCGGCCTCATGAAGATGATGCTGATCGGGCTGGGCAAGCACGACGGAGCCCGAATCTATCATCGGGCCATCAAGGACTACAGCTTCGGTCAAATCGTCGGCAGCGTGGCCCGGGAGGTCCTCTCGAAATGCTCCATTCTGGCCGGGCTGGCCGTGGTGGAGAACAGCTACGGGCGGACCGCCGGGATCCGGGCGCTCGGGCCCGAGGCTCTGCTGGAGGGAGAGAAGGCCCTGCTGCGAGAGGCCAGGCGCTGGATGCCCCGTCTTCCCTTCCAGGCGGCGGATATCCTGCTGGTGGACGAGATCGGCAAGAACATCAGCGGTTCGGGGCTGGACCTGAACGTGGTCGGCCGCAAGCACCTGTGGCACAGCCCGGCGGAGCACGAGGTCCCCAAGATCCGGACAATCGCGATCCGGGACCTGAGCGCCCTGACTCACGGCAGCGCCGTCGGCATCGGAACGGTGGAGTTCTGCCGCCGCCGGGCCCTGGAAAAGATGGATGTCGGCATGACCCGCGTCAATGCCTTGACCGGAGGGTTCGCCATGGAGGCCATGCTTCCGCTGGACTACCCCACCGACCGCGAAATGCTCCGGGTGATGCTGTCCCAGATCGGTCTCACCGAGCCGCCCGACGCCAAGCTGCTCTGGATTCGCAACACCATGTCCCTGGCCGAGGTCGAATGTTCGGCCGCCTACCTCCAGGAAGCCCGCGGCCGCGAGGACCTTGCCATTCTCACCGACCCACGCCCCCTTCCATTCAGTGCAGAGGGCAACCTGGACGACAGCCACATGCAGGCCGGCAGCCCGCTTGCTGGGGCGGCGCGGGCCGGGTGACGGCCGGAAAGACCGGCGAGCTCGAGGATGCCCCGAAACCGCTTGCCAAGCCATCGAAGCGCTCGGTAAGATCCCTCCAACCGGCGGGAATTCGAGAATCTTTCAAGCCGGCGAATCCATCCGAAAGCGGGCCTGTAGCTCAGCAGGATAGAGCAGCGGTTTCCTAAACCGAAGGTCGGGGGTTCGAATCCCTCCAGGCCTACCATTCACCTGAAGTGTCAGAGTCTATCAGGAAAACATGCATCATCAATGGACGCCAGTAGAAGACTTGGAATCATCCGCAACGCTAGCCAAGGAGGAACTAGTCGCCTTAGCTGAGGTCTGGAGGGAGCAGCGCGAGCGGTTGGGCAGTCAGGAAGCATACCGTCAGTTCGAGGAACGGTTGAAGCGGGAATGGGCCATTGAGACCGGGTTGATCGAACGCCTCTACACCTTGGACCGAGGCATCACCCAATTGCTTATCGAACATGGAATCCAGACTGCCCTGATTCCACGTGATAGCGTTACGAATCGAGACTTAATCGTCGCGATGATCGCCGATCACAAGGCAGCTGTGGAAGGCTTGTTCGACTTCGTTAAGGGAAACCGGCCGCTGTCTACTAGCTACGTCAAGGAGTTGCACGCCCTGATAACTCAGCACCAGGAGACCGTGGAAGGCATCGACTCGCTCGGCAGGAGAACATCGATTCCACTCCTTCGCGGCGCATATAAGAAACTGCCCAATAATCCGCTACGGCAAGACGGAACCGTCCATGAGTATTGCCCGCCCGAGCAAGTCGATTCGGAAATGGACCGGTTGATCGCATTGCATCACCAACACCAGCACAACGGCGTCCCACCTGAGGTCGAGGCAGCCTGGCTGCACCACCGGTTCTCACAGATCCATCCGTTTCAGGACGGCAATGGACGGATCGCCCGCGCCCTGGCAACGCTGGTGTTGGTCAAGGCCGGATGGTTCCCGCTAGTAGTTCGCAATCAGGATCGGGCGAAATACATCGGCGCACTGGAAACTGCCGATAACGGCGACCTAAAACCGCTGGTCGAGTATTTCGCTCGGTTGCAGCGGTACGAATTCGTCCGTGCGTTGAACATTGTCGAGGATGTGCGGCAGGAGCGCCGTGTTGCCGAAGCGATCGAGTCAGTGCGGCTACAACTGCAACGACGGAGGGACTCTCTTGTTGCCGAGTGGGAATCAGCTAAAGGCATTGCCTCGGCGTTACGGCACGAAGCTGAAACCCGCTTGAGCGAAGTGGCAGCTGAGTTGAGGCGAGAAATGCAGGATGTGCTCGAACATGGCGACTACTTTGCCAGTGGCGCAGAAGATGGTGGTGAACGAAGCCATTACTATCGGTACCAAATCGTCCAGACTGCCCGGGCGCTGGACTATTTTGCGAACCTACGCATCTATCGAGCCTGGACACGACTAGTTCTGCAGAACGCCAATCGGACTGAGCTGTTGATCTCCTTCCACGGGGTGGGGCGAGAATTCCAAGGTGTACTTGCCTGCTCCGCATCTTGGTTCCAGCGTGTAGAGACGGAAGACGGCGAGCGAGAAGTCGAAGCGGTGACACCGGTATCAGACCAAGTCTTCCTGATCAACTACAAGGAAGCCCTCGCCACAGCCAGTGCTCGGTTCTCAGACTGGTTGGAAGACGCTGTCGTCCGCAGTCTGAAGCTGTGGCAGGAAACGGCGCTGTGATGCCCGCGGCTGCGAGGTCCTAGCGCCCGTGACGTTCTAAGGCTTTCCTCTCAGAAAGCGCGGCGGTGCATCGAGACCGGTGTATGCAAGATTTGCAGATGGTTCGGATGAAAACGCCGGCAGATTCACCAAAGAGATCAACTCCTACTTCATTGAGGAGGGCATCGGTTGGCAGCTCGTGGATGGCCAGGTAGTCACGAGGGGACCAGAGTCGTTCGAATCCGTCGTGACGGCAGCGACGGCAGCCCTAAACAATACCGGCCGGCCAACGGCGGCTGGTCACCTGCATGAAGCACTACAGGATCTGTCGCGCCGTCCGAATCCTGATCTGTCAGGTGCCATATACGACGCCATGGGTGCGCTGGAGGCCGTTGCGCGTGACCTCGTCGGCAATCCCAATGCGACACTTGGCCAGATTCTCGTCCGAAGGCTTACAATTCAGACACTGGGCCGGACCGTTGCTTGACTTGGAAGCGCGAAATGCTCTCCCATGAGACCGTGACGGCAACGTCGCCGCTTCGCAATCTGGTGTCGGAACTTCGCACGGACATCCTGTCGGCGAAGGCCGCTCCGGCGCTGGCGGCCGGCTTCACCACGGGCCTCGGGCTGCTGGTCGCCCAGATCGCCTTCGGGAGCTTGATATTCTCCGGGTTGCTGGCTCCATATACCTCCCAGGGCGTCGGCCTGGTTCTGTTCGGAAACTTCGCCGCCTGCCTGGTCATTGCTCTCGCGGGCGGTTTTCGCGGGGCGATATCGGGACTGTCTCCCGCGCTGGTAATCGTGATGGCGCAGATCGGCGCCACCATGGACACCGACGGGGATACGCTGTTCGTGACCACGGCGGGAGCGCTCATGATCGGCGCCGTCGCCACCGGCTTGTGCTTTCTCCTCATAGGACGATACGGGCTTGCCAATCTGGTGCGATTCA
Organism: Candidatus Versatilivorator sp.; assembly: GCA_965207735.1. Lineage (GTDB taxonomy): Bacteria > Acidobacteriota > Terriglobia > Versatilivoradales > Versatilivoraceae > Versatilivorator. Next base: position 2,453,330 of record OZ242296.1, read on the forward strand.
TCCCCTACTCGGTCGCGGGCGGTTTCGTGGCCGGAATCGGGGGAGCCGTGTGCCTGGCCGCCATGTCCCTGATGGGGGCGGATACGGACTGGCGGGCTATTCCGGCGCTGCTGGAACCGTCGGCGCTTTGGAGGTGGGGTCCGGGCGCGGCCTTCGGGATTGGCCTGTATCTCGCGATGAAGCGGTGGCGCCATCCGCTCATCCTGCCCGTCAGCGTCGCGCTTGCCGTCGGTGCTTTCCACCTCATGCTCTCCATCCTCGACATCTCCGGCGACGAGGCGAGGGTGGCAGGTCTCCTGCTGAAGAGCACCTCGGACGGCAGCTTCTGGCCGGCCTTCCGGCCCACCGACCTGGCCCAGGTGGACTGGACCGCGATAGGCATCCAGCTCCCATCCCTGCTGACACTGGTGCTGCTGGCGCTGACCGTCGTGATCATGAACATCGCCGGACTGGAAATGGCCGCCAACCAGGATCTGGACTGGGACCGCGAGTTCAGGGCGACGGGGCTGGCGAGCGTGGTTGCGGGCCTCGGCGGCGGCACGGCCGCCAGCATGATCGTGCCCGCGTCGCTGCGCAGCAAGTTGTTCGGGGCCGCCACTCGCCTGACCGGCGTCGTCGCCGCCCTCGTCATCGCAACCGCCCTGTTTCTGGGCGATGGGATGCTGGAGCTGGTCCCGGTACCGCTGGTGGGAGGCATGCTCTTCTTCGCCGGCGTGGGCATGCTGGACGAAGGGCTGGTGAAAAGCCGGAAGCGGCTTCCCTGGTCGGAGTACGGCATCATCCTGCTGATCGTCGGCATCATCACGGTCTTCGGGCTGTTCGAAGGCGTGGGCTCCGGCATGCTGGCCGCCCTGGTGTTTTTCGCCGTGCGCTTGAGCCGCGTGGACCCGATCCAATCGCGCTTCACGGCCCGCGAGCTCCGAAGCACCAAGGCCCGTCCCGTCCCGGATCGCGCCATCCTGCTGGAGGAGGGTGAGCGCGTGCTGGCTTACCGGCTACGCGGCTATATCTTCTTCGGTAGCGTCTGCCCTCTGGCCGATCATCTCAGGAAATCCCTGAGCGGCGACTCGCGTCCCACCTGCCTGATGCTGGACTTCGCGGCTGTCTCAGGCTTCGACTTCTCGGCGGTGACCGTCCTGGCAAGGTTCCTGCAATCGGCCAACACGGCGGGAGTGCAGGTGGTTCTGAGCGCACCGCCTGAGCAGCTGAGGACCCTTTTGGAGCGCAACCTTCGGCCGTCGGACCTGGCGTTGTTGCGAATAGAACCTGATGTTGATCGCGCGCTGGAGCGCTGTGAGGAGATCGTCATTCAGGCCTGGAACGCGAATGCGAGCCTGGTTGGCGAGCGCCGCGCATCGCTGCTGGCGCGTTCCGTCGACGATCTCGAGCGACACCTGGAGCGGCAGATTCGATTCGAGGACCTGATGGACGAGCTTCAATACTGGTTGACGCCGTGCCGCTACGCCGCCGGGGCAGCTCTGGCGGGGCCGGGTGCACCGAGCAAGGGCCTGCAACTACTCACCTCCGGACGCGCTTCCGCCCATGAAGCCGCCGGCAGGCGTTTCCGCCAGTACGGCCCCGGCGATGCGATCTGGCCCGCCGATCCCTCTGACGAGAAGGCGCCCGCGGTGATCGCGGACGAACCCTGTGAAACAATGGTGGTGACTCCGGAATCGAGGCGCTGGCTGGAGGAAAACGAGGAACGCCTTGCACTCAAGCTGTATCGATATCTGCTCGCCCGACGCTTCGAGGCCGAGCCGAACGCCTCCCGGCCGGAATAGACCGCGGAACCAGGGTCCGGTTCCCAATCGATTTCCCCCTCATGAAAAGATTCGTTGCCACCGTCGCCCTCCTGTCTGCCGCTCTCGGGTGCGCCCGCGAACCGGACGCCGTGATCGAATGGCCCTATGTCGGCTCCGACCAGGCGCAGACCAAATACTCGGCGGCTGAGGGAATCACGGCCGCCAACGTCGGCGAGCTGGAGATCGTCTGGCAATGGGAACCGAAGGAGACTCCCCTGGAGGAGTACGGCACACGGCCGGGCCGGTTCCAGGCGACGCCCGTCATGATCGGCAACGTCCTCTACCTGTCGACCATGTATACGCGCGTGGCGGCCCTCGACGCGGAGACAGGCGCCGAGCTTTGGACTTTCGATCCCAGGGCCTACGAGGGTGGGCCCGTGGGCGCGGGGCCGAGCGGCTTCAAGCACAGGGGCATCGCCTACTGGAGAGACGGGGACGACGCCCGCATCTTCCTCAACAGCCGCGATCGGCTGTATGCGGTCGATGCTGCGACCGGTGATCCGGACACGGACTTTGGCGCGAGCGGGAGCGTTCTGCTGACCGAGGGACATGGCCGCCCGGTGAACCGTTACGAGTTCGACCAGACCTCGCCTCCGGTGGTGTTCGAGGACCTGGTGATCGTGGGGAGCCGCGTGCCCGACGGGGTGCAGCGAAAGTCGGATCCGCCCGGAACCGTGCAGGCTTTCGACGCCCGCACGGGCGAGCGGCGTTGGGTGTTCTTCACCATCCCGCAATCGAGCGGTGACTTCGGAGCGGACAGCTGGGAGAACGAGTCCTGGCGCTACACCGGCCACGCCAACGTGTGGGGACTGATGTCGCTCGATGCCGAGCGGGGGCTGCTCTACGTGCCGACCAGCACGCCGAGCAGCGACTACTGGGGAGGGCGCCGGGTGGGAGCGAACCTGTTCGCCGATTCGCTGGTGTGCCTCGACGCGCGCTCGGGCAAGCGAAAATGGCACTTCCAGACCGTTCACCATGGTGTGTGGGACTACGATCTGTCCGCCGCGCCGAACCTGGTGACGATCACGATGGACGGGCGCGAGATCGACGCGGTGGCCCAGGTTTCGAAGCATGGATTCACCTTCGTCTTTGACCGGGTGACGGGCGAGCCGATATGGCCGATCGAGGAGCGTCCGGTGGACACGGCGACGGACGTGCCGGGCGAGATCCTGTATCCGACGCAGCCGTTCCCGACCAAGCCGCCGCCATTCGGCCGGCAGGGGGTGTCGCTGGAAGACGCGAACGATCTGACCCCGGAGATCCATGCGCTGGCGGTGGCGGCGATGCAGCAGTTCCGGCTGGGCCCGCTCTTCACGCCGCCCAGCCTGCGGGGAACGCTCCAGCGCCCGGGCGCAAGCGGCGGCGCAAACTGGGGCGGAGCGGCACTCGATCCGGAGACCGGGCTCCTCTTCGTGCGGACATCGGAAGACGCCGACACCAACCAGGTCTGCGTGAATGCGGGCGGCGACCCGCGAGTCGATGTCGCCTATAGCAACAACTGTCCCTACGGCGCGACGCTCGTCATGTATCGAGAGGCCGGCGGACCGGGCGCCGCCCAAGCCCCGGAGAGCGAGCTCGGCTCGATCCCGCTCACCAAGCCGCCCTACGCGCACCTGGTGGCGATCGACCTCAACGCGGGGGAGCTTGCCTGGAAGACTCCGTTCGGGGAAGGTAGCGAAGAGATGCGTGAGCACCCGCTGCTTCGCGGCGTCGAGTTGCCGGAACGGCTGGGCACCAGCGGCAACTCCGGATCGCTGGTGACCAGGGGCGGGTTGGTGTTCCTTGGCGGTGGCGACCCCTACCTGTATGCGTTCGACACGGCGACGGGCGCCGAGATCTGGCGCGGGGCAACGCCCTTTCGAACAGCCGCCAACCCGATGACCTACCAAACCGGGTCCGGGCGGCAGTTCGTCGTGATCGCGACGGGTGGGGGACCCAAGGCGGCGCTGGTGGCCTTCGCGCTATCCGGGCAGTGAGATTCGGCCCGGGGGCCACAGCGGTCCGTCGTTTCACCCGCGAATGACATTCACGGCGTCAGCGGGCCGGCGGCGCCAGCTCGAAGGAGGGCCGCTCCAGGGGCACGACGCGGGCCTCTCCCTCTCGAATCCTGTAGAACCCGTCCAGGGAGAGATTGGAATGGGTCTGGGTCTTGCCGGTCACGGGCCAGTAGACCTCCACGGCCCTGATCCCGGTCGCCCGGCCCAGCCCGATCTCCTGCTGCAGGCTGGAGGCCCCGAAGCTGCCCCCGCTGGTCAGGGTGGCGTGGACCTCCCGATCTCCCTCCTCGGTCTCCACCGTCACCTTGATGCGCGCTCCCAGAGCCATGCGATTGGTCTTGACGCCCTCCAGCAGGAGAGTGATCCAGCGGTTGCCGTGCCCCGGATTGAGGAAGAGCAGATTCTGGTAGACATCCCCCGAATACCAGCCCCCCATCACGGTGTAGATGTCCTGATCGCCGTCGTTGTCCAGGTCCCCGAAGGAAACGCCGTGGCCCTTCTGGAGATGACCGAATCCCCCCGAGGTAGTGACGTTCTGAAAAACCCTTCCCTGGTGGTTGCGAAACATCTGATTGGGAATGAGCGTCCGCAAGTCGGGCTCCCCCGTTCCCAGGTAGCAGTCCGGGAATCCGTCGTTGTCCAGGTCCCCGAAGTTGGCGCCCATGGTCAGCAGCGCTCCTTCAAGACCCGCTTCCCGGGAGACGTCGCTGAAGGTGCCGTCGCCGTTGTTGCGGAAGAGCCGTGAAAACTCGCCCTGGTGGGGCAGCCCCAGGAACGCCTTGACCGCCTCCTCCAGCGAGCCCGAGAAATCGGGCTTGAGCGAATATCCGGCCGCGAACAGATCCTGCCACCCGTCGTTGTCGTAGTCCCAGAACCAGGTGGCGAAGCTCTTCCGCGGCTCCCGGACCCCGGCCTGCCGCCCCACCTCTACGAATCTCCAGGACGAATTCCCTTCGCTGGCCTCCCCGGCAGAGGGATCGGGGCCGTCATTGCGATAGAGCAGGTTGCCGGCATCCATGCGGGACAGATAGAGGTCCGGGTCTCCGTCGTTGTCGATGTCTCCCCAGGCCACCCCCTTGACATAGCCGGCCCGGGCCAGGCCCAGGGCGGCGGCCACATTGGAAAAGGTCCCGTCCCCGTTGTTGCGAAACAGCTCGCAGGGATGAATCTCTCTGCCGGTGGACTCGTTGCCGACAAAGAGGTCCAGGTGGCCGTCGTTGTCGTAGTCCGCCCAGGCGGCCGCCTGGGTGGGGTGGTAGCTGAGCAGACCGGCCGCTTCGGTGACATCCTCGAAGGTACCGTCGCCGTTATTCCTCAGCAGCGAGTTGGGGTGGTCTCCCAGGCCCTGCAGCCAGGCCCCCCGCAACACCAGCACATCCGGAAAGCCGTCGTTGTCGTAGTCGGCCTGGCAGATGTTGAGTCCTCCGAGCTGTCCTTCCAGGCCGGCCGCCCGGGTCCGATCGCTGAAGGTGCCGTCGCCGTTGTTGCGGAAGTAGCGCAGCGGGTCCCGCATCCCCCAGGAGGAAGCCATGATGTCCAGGGCGCCGTCCCGGTCGAAGTCTTCCAGGATGCTTCCCCCGGACAGCGCCGTGACATCCACGCCCAGATGGGGTGCTACCTCCCGGAAATGCCCGACATCGTAGTCCGCGTCCAGGGTTTCAGCCGGAATGACCCATTGCGGGGGAACCTTGGCCGGGTGCTCCCCCAGGGTCATGTGGGCCAGGTTGAGCAGCCAGCGATACCCCAGATGGCCGGGATCGTCCGACAGAAGCCGGCCCAGGATGGGGATGGCCCCCCGGGAGCCCCGCTGCAATCGATGCCGGCCGGATTCCCGGAAGGGCAGAAAACAGGAGTGCTCTCCGTGGGCGGCGATGCAGTTTTCCTGCTCGCCCAGCCGCAGAAAGGCGACCGCCAGCAAATCCCGGATCACGGCGACGGTCTCCCCCGACAGTTGCCAGGGTTGCCGCCCGACCCAGGCTTGCAGATCCGTCAACTCCTCGATGGCGGCCTGGCTCTGCCCGCTCCTGAGAAGCTTCAGCGCCACCTGAAGGCGCAGGCTCATTTGCCGGCGGGGGTCTTCGACGGCCTGCAGGCGCCGTCGCAGTTGCGCCACCGCCCGGGTATTCATGGGATGGTCTGGAAAGAAGTCGGCGTTGCGGGCCAATTGTGCCAACCGCGAAGCCATGCGCCGGGAGCCGGACCCGGCCTGGGCCTGCAGATCGCCTCCAAGGCAAAGGAAGGCAATCAGGCAGATCGGCAGTGCGGCGATCGGGAATATTCTGGACACGGCGGGCTACTCCGCTGCCGGACGGGGACCGGGGGCGATCGAGAACTCGGAGGCGCGCCCCTCGGTCACCTGCAGGATCCGATTGGCGGGAATTTCCTTGAGGACTTCCTCTTTTCCGCTGGGCCAGCGGATCCGGATCTCCTCCACCCTGGAGGCCTCTCCCAATCCGAAATGAGCGCTCAGATCGCCGGCCGACAGATAGCTTCCCCCACCCGTGACCTGGTCGGTCTGCCTTCCGGCGGCCGTGGTGAGGGTCAAGCGGGTCCCCACGGCGTCGCGGCTGCTGTCGGTCCCGGTCAATCGGAGCTGGATCCAGTTCTTGCGGGCGCCGACCTGGTTGAGGAGCAGGGCCGGCTCGGCCCCGCAGTTGCTGACAAGGACGTCGATATCGCCGTCGTTGTCGATGTCTCCCAGGGCCATGCCCCGCCCTACCCGCGGCTGCCGGGAAGACCAGCGGTAGAAGGGCTCGTGCTCCAGGAATCGCCCGCCCCGATTTTCGAACAACTGATCCGGCTGAGCATGGGAAAGGTCGGGCTGGATCCGTTCGATGTTGTCCACCACGTGTCCGTTGACCACCAGCAAGTCCCGGTCTCCATCGTTGTCGAAGTCCAGAAAACCGGCGCCGAAGCCCAGCAGGAAGCGGTCCTTCCGCGCCAGGCCGGACCTCCAGCGCTCGTCCCCGAACAGCCAGTTTCCCTGGTAGCGGTAGAGGGCGTTGGTCTCCAGGTCGTAGTTGGTCACGACAATGTCCAGCAGGCGGTCCCCGTCGTAGTCGGCCGCATCCACGCCCATTCCGGCTTCCGCCTGGGCCTGGCTGTTGTAGCCGGTCCCCGAGAGAAGCGTCACGTCGGCAAAAGTCCCGTCCCTGTTGTTCTTGAACAGAAGGTTGCGCACGGAGTCGTTGGCCACGTAGAGGTCGACCCAGCCGTCCTGGTCGAAATCGGCCGCCACCACTCCCAGGCCCTTGCCCTCGGGGTTCAGAATGCCGCTGGAGCGGCTGACGTCGCGGAATCGGCCGTCGCCCAGGTTCCGGTAGAGACGGTCGGCCACCCCGGCAAAGTGGCGCGGATGGCAATAGGCCCGGATCCCCTTCATCTCGCAGGGAGGATTGCGCTCGAAGGCCGCATCCAGATAGTTGACCACGTAGAGGTCGGGGGCGCCGTCCCTGTCGTAATCGAAGAAGGCGGCGCTGGTGCTCCATTCGGCGCCGGCAACGCCGGCCCTGCCGGTGACGTCGCTGAAGGTGCGGTCGCCGTTGTTGCGATAGAGCCGGTTGGGGCCGAAATAAGTAAGGTAGAGATCGGGGTCCCCGTCGTTGTCGTAGTCACCCACGGCCACTCCCATGCCGTAGTCGGCGGTCGCCGCCAGGCCGGCTTCGCGGGTCACCTCCTCCAGGCGCCCGCCGCCCAGGTTGCGGTAGAGGGCGTGGGACCTCGGCTCGAACGGCGGCGAATCGGGGGTGCGGCCGCCGTTGATCAGCAGCACGTCCAGCCTGCCATCACCGTCGTAGTCCAGCAGGGCGCAACCCGATCCCATGGTCTCCGCCAGGTGTTTCTGCGCCGAGGCGCCGTTCTGGTGCCGAAAATCGATGCCCATCGCCCGGGTCCGGTCGTGGAACGGCGCGGCAGGATCCGCCGGAACGGCATCGCCGGAAAAGCCAAGAAGATACAGCGCCGGAAAGACCATGCGGAACCGCAGGAGAGTGGAGAGTGGAGAGTGGAGAGTGGAGAGTGATTTGATCGATGCGTTCAGCATGTTGTCCGGAACACCCTTGTTTCACCCAAAATCAGCAGCCCTCACAGACCGAAATTCTAGCACGGACGCCGGCCTCGGCCCGGCGGCGCCCCTCCGCATCAGCCTTCGCCCTTGGCGCTGCCGTTCGGAGGCGCCGCGTTGGCCCCCCTCCTAATCGGCCTTCGCCTGCGGCTCGACCTCTGCGACTCCCCCACCGCAACCGACGCACGCCGGCGGTTACCGCTACGGCGCACAAGATCTCGCCCTTGGCTCGCCTTGTGCGAACCCCCCTCCGCATCAGCCTTCGCCATTCGGCTCGACTTCTGCGACTCCCCCTCAAGGGGGGAGTGATACCCGTGTTTTGAAGATGGAACGGAGTTTATACGTTAGACCGGGAACATGGTTTACATCGCACCCGGGAATTGGGCGCGGCGCCTCTTGCAAGCCTCAAGTATCACTCCCCCCCTTGAGGGGGAGTCGGCGAGAGGGCGGAGCCCGCTGTCGAGCCGGAGGGGGGCAAACTCGGCGTCTCGTGAGTGACTACCAAAAGGCGCAGCCCGCAGTCGATCCGGAGGGGGGCAGACTCGGCGTCGCGTAAGTAGCGATCGGCAGTGCGCGCGGAGTCACAAATCGAGACAGACCTGCTTCAACGGCACGCGTTGCCGCAACGCCGCGCCGGAGGGGGGCAGACTCGGCGTCTCGTGAGTGCCTGTCCGTTGCCCGGACGTGCGGAATCGTTGCCCTCAGGACCCGACGCAGGCGTCCCCCCATTGAAAAAAAATCGGGTTGGGGTTAACCTTGGAATGTCGAATGAAGCACCTGCCGCAGGAGTTGGTCTCCTGAGCAGTTGAAGGCGAATCTTGCCGTCGAGGATGCACCTTCGAATTCGCAGTTACCCCGTGCACAACCCTTTCCATGGCGCCCTGCACAAACGGGGGCGAGCCCGCATCTCTCACCGGGAGGATGTGGCGATGACGACAGCAGCACGGGAGTTTCGACCTGAGAGGCGTCCCAAATTCGCCGCCGTCAACCGGAATTGGAAGTTGCGGTCATGACCGAACCCGACACTTCATCCATGATCGAGGCCCAGGGCCTGAGCAAGGTCTTTGGGACCTTTGCAGCGCTGCAGGACGTCTCCTTCTCGGTCCCCCGGGGACAGGTGGCCGCCTTCCTGGGACCCAACGGAGCCGGCAAGTCGACCACCCTGCGGATCCTGACCGGATATCTCACCCCTACCGCCGGCATTGCCCGTATTGCGGGCCGGGATGTCTCCCGCCACCGCATCGATGCGGCCGCCCGGATCGGTTACCTGCCGGAGAACGGTCCCCTATATCCGGAGATGACGCCTCTGGAGCTGCTCAGGTTCTTCGGCGAGGCCCGCGGGCTGACCCGGGCACGGCTCGAGGCGCGCATCGGGGCCGTGGTTGAGCAGTGCAACCTGGAAGCCGTCCTGGAAAAGAGCATCTACAAGCTCTCCAAGGGCTATCGCCAGCGGCTGGGTATGGCCCAGGTTCTGCTCCACGAGCCCGACATCCTGATCATGGACGAGCCCACCAGCGGCCTGGACCCCAACCAGATCCGCGAGGTCCGGGAGTTGATCCGGAGGTTGGGCCAAACCCGCACGGTGCTGATTTCGACCCACATTCTGCAGGAAGTGGAAGCCGTGGCCGACCACGTCATTCTCATTCACGAAGGCCGGATCGTCTTTGACGGCACGCCCGGGGAGATGGCGGGAGATGGAAGCCTGGACGAGGCCTTTTACCGCCTGACGGGCAGGAACGGCCAGGAGGCGCTTGAACCGGAAGGCTCCGCTCCGGGGCCGCATGGCCAGACCCCGTCGGAGCGGGAGGTCCGGATCGGCGAGCAGGAGCCGACCCCGGAGGCAAAGGAGACGGAAGAGTGAAAAGGCATTGGCGGCTGGCCAGAGTTGTCTGCAAGCGGGAGCTGACCGGTTACTTCAGCAGTCCCACCGGCTATGTCTTCATTACCCTGTTTGTCTTCCTGAGCGCCCTGGCGGCCTTCTGGCAGGACGGGTTCTTCGCCGACAACCTGGCCAATCTGGACCAGCTCAACCGCGTCTTTCCCTATTTGCTGGTCTTCCTGGTTCCCTCCATCACCATGAATATCTGGGCCGAGGAGAAACGGAACGGAACCGACGAGCTGCTGCTGACTCTGCCGGCCACCGACTTCGGCATCGTGTTGGGGAAGTACCTGGCCGCGGCCGGCATCTACACCGTGGCCCTCCTCTTTTCCCTGACCCATGTGCTGGTGCTGGGGTGGCTGGGTAACCCGGACCCCGGCCTGATGGCCTCCACCTATCTCGGCTACTGGCTCATGGGAGTGGCTCTGCTGGCCCTGGGCATGGTGGGGTCCCTGCTGACCGACAACATCACCGTGGCCTTTATCCTGGGAGCCCTGCTCTGCGCCGTCCCCGTCTTCATCGACCATGCGGGCACCGTCCTGACCGGGGGCGCCGAACGCCTGGTGGCCGGCTTCTCCTTCAACCAGCAGTTCCAGGACCTGGCCGCGGGAGTGGTGTCCCTTTCGTCGGTGGCCTACTTCCTCGCCTTTGCGGCAGCCATGGTCTATCTCAACGTGGCGCTGCTCGGGAGGCGACACTGGCCCACCGGCCGACAAGCCCCGGCCATGGGCGCCCACCTGCTGGTGCGGGGGCTGGCTCTGGTGGTCGCCCTGGCCGGTCTGACACTGCTGCTGGACCGCCTGGGAGGAAGAGTTGACCTGACCGCCGAACGGATCCACTCTCTCTCGCCCGACACGCGAGCGCTCATCGACGGGTTGGATCCGGGCGAGACGGTCTTCATTCAGGCTTACCTGAGCCCGCAGGTGCCCCGCAACCACCTCCCCACTCGGAACAACCTGATCAACCTGCTCCGGGAGTTGTCGGCCCTGGGCGGGGAGCGCCTGCTGACCCGGATCGTGGAGACCGAAAAGTATACGCCGGAGGCTCGCGAAGCCCAGGAGCGTTTCGACATCCGCCCCCGCCAGGTCCCGGCGTCCCGTCAGAGCACGGGAACTCCCGAGGAGATCTTCCTGGGCATCGCCTTCAACTGCGGCGCCGAGGAATTCGTCATCCCCTTCCTGGATCCCGGACTGCCGGTAGAGTACGAGCTCATGCGCTCGATTCGGGTGGTCTCGCGGGCGGAACGCAGAAGGGTGGGAGTCCTGGAGACGGGAGCCGGACTTTTCGGTGGATTCGACTTCCAGTCCCGCCAGCACTCGACCGACTGGGCCATTGTGGCCGAGCTGCGCAAGCAGTACCAGGTGGAAAGGGTGCAGCCCGGCCAGAACTACCCGAAGAATCTGGACGCCTTGATGGTGGTGTTGCCCAACACCCTGGAACAGGACCAGGTGGACCGGCTCACGGACTACGTCAAGGAGGGAAATCCGACCCTGATCCTGGTGGATCCCCTGCCGGCATTCAATCCCGAGCTCTCGGCGCAGCCGATGCCTCAAGGCCCCTTTCGCCAGGGCCCGCCGCCCAGGAAGCCGGCCGACCTCCAGCCGCTGATGGAGGTGCTGGGAGTGGACTGGGACCCGGGCCGCATTGCCTGGGACAAGTACAATCCCCATCCACAGTTCCGCTCCCTGCCTCCGGAAGTCATCTTTCTGGGCTCCGGGAGCGGCGAGAGTCCTCCCTTCAATTCGGACGAGGCCATCACCTCCGGACTTCAGGAGCTGGTAGCCATCTATCCGGGGTCGATCAAGCTCGCGGCCGGCAGTCGCACGACGCTGACCCCTCTGCTTCAAACCGGAGCCGATTCCGGCCTGACGGACTGGAATCGGCTGGTGCAACGCTCGCTGTTCGGATTGCAGTTGGCCGGCAATCTCCCCCACGAACCCGATCCCGAACGCTACACACTGGCGGCCCGCCTGACCGGCATAGGGCCGGATCATCCGGTCCGGGCCATCCTGATCACCGACGTCGACCTGATGGGGGAGCAGTTCTTTTCCATCAGGCGCCAAGGCATTGAAACTCTGCAGTTCGACAACGTGACCTTCCTGCTGAACGCCGTGGACCAGCTGGTTGGCGACGAGTCCTTCATCGCCCTGCGCAAGCGCCGGCGGCGGCATCGCACCCTGGAGGCCGTGGAATCCCGAACCAAGGTCTACGAGGAGCGGCGCCTGGACGACACCCGGCAGGCCGAAACCACGGCCGCCCAGCGTCTGCAGGAAGCCCAGGCGCGGCTGGATCGGTCGGTAGAAGCACTGCGCCAGCGCCGGGACCTGGACGAACAGACCAAGCGCATCATGATCTCCAACCAGGAAAAGGCCGAGAATCGGCGCCTGGCCGTGGCCCGCACCAACATCGAAGAGGAAAAACAGCGACTGATCGGCAAGAGCCGCGCCGACATGGAATCTTCAATCCGGGACATCCAGAACGCCATCAAGTTCCTGGCGGCGGCCCTGCCGCCGGTTCCCGCCTTTGCGCTCTTCCTGGTGGTGTCGGTGCGCAGGCTGCGCCGGGAAAAGATCGGCGTGGCGGCCGACCGCCTGGTGGAATAGGCAAGGTCCAATGAGAAACTATTGCAAACCCTCCCCCGAGGTAAGCCGGACATGAGCGAATGGTTGAGAACGGCGATTCTCTGCCTGGCTGCCCTGGCCGTTTCCACGGCGGCGGTACTGGTCGATCCCGGCAGAAGAACCCCCGGGATCTTCGACGATCAGGGAGAGCCCTTCTTCCCGGGATTTGACGACCCTCAGGCCCCCAAGACCATCGAGGTCATCGACTACGACGCGGCCACCGCCACCGCCAGCCCCTTGAAGGTGGAGTTCAAGGACAACCGGTGGGGCATCCCCTCTCACCACGACTATCCGGCCGATGCCGAAAACCGCCTGGCCGATACCGCGGCGGCGCTCATGGCCCTCAGAAAGGACATCGTGGTATCCGACCGCATCGAGGACCACGGCCGTTACGGGGTTGTCGACCCACTCGACGACCGCACCGCCAGCCTGACCGGCCGCGGAAAACGAGTGACGCTCAAGGGCGAAAACGATCAGGTCCTGGCCGACTTCGTGATCGGCAAGCCGGCAGAGGGCAAGTCCGGTTACCGCTACATGCGGGTCCCCGCCCAGCGACGGATCTACTCGGTCAAGACCGACGCCCGGGTGTCTTCCAGGTTCGAAGATTGGATCGAGACGGATCTGTTGAAGCTGGAGGCCGGGGACATCCGAAAGATCACCATCAACAGCTACTCCATCAACGAACGGCTGGGGAGGCTGGAGAATTCCGAGCGAACGATTCTCACCAAACGGAAGGACCGCTGGCTGCTGGGCCGCCGCAGGCTGCGGGGGAAGAAGATCGACGCCCTGACCGACGCGCTCGACAATCTGCGCATCGTCGATGTCCAACCCAAGCCCGAGAATCTGACCCGAGACCTCAAGACCCCCGAAGGCATCCGGCTGTCCATGGAGTCGGTCGTGTCACTGCGCCGGAAAGGCTTTTTCATCACTCCTTTGGGCCAGCTCCTTTCCAATGAAGGGGAGATCCTGGTGGAAACGGCCAACGGGATCCAATACACGCTGCGCTTCGGGGAGGTGGCGCCCGCAGGGACGGGTACTCTTGCAGCCCCCTCCGAGCAGGAAGGAGAGCAGGCATCCGAAACCAAGGGGACGGAGGAGCGCCGCTATCTGTTCATCACCGTCGACTACAGCGCCGCCCGGGCCCGAAAGTACGCCGACGGGAAAACTCCGGGCGAGGAGGGCCGGACCCTGGAGCGCGAGCTGCGCCATCGCTTCGCCGACTGGTATTACATCATCTCGGGTGCGGATTTCGGCAATCTGCGACCCAGCCGGCGAGAACTCACCCGCGGCTAGCCGTTCCGATGGGCTTCGGCAGGGTCGATCCGGCTGGATCCCTGGCGCCGAAATGGGCTAGACTCTAGCGATTTCGGCTGATGCGGCCAACGTAATGAGTCAAAAAAAGCAGGTCTACAAGATTACCTTTCTGAACGAAGGCAAGGTCTACGAGATCTACGCCAAGCGGGTGAGCCAGGGCGGACTGTTCGGCTTCGTCGAAGTGGAGCAGTTGCTATTCGGTCAGAAAACCTCGGTGGTGGTCGACCCCTCCGAAGAAACGCTACGCACAGCATTCGAGGGAGTGCGGCGGACCTACATTCCTCTCCACTCGGTGATCCGCATCGACGAAGTGGAAAAGAAAGGAACCGGCAAGATTCACGACCTGTCTGACAGGGACGGGAAGATTCACCAGTTGCCCACCGCCATCTATACGCCGGTGAAGAAGGATTCCTGAGCATCATCCCCGAGACGCCAGCTTGGCCCTTATGCGGCTTGGGAGTCTGCCCCCCACCGCATCAGCCTTCGCCATTCGGCGCTGCCGTTCGGAGACGCCGCGTCTGCCCCCCTCCGCATCAGCCTTCGCCATTCGGCTCGGCTTCTGCGACTCCCCCTAAAGGGGGGAGTGATATCGTGTTATGCAGAGGGAATGGAGTTTATACATTAGACCGGGAACATGGTTTACATCCTGCCCAGCAATCGGGCAAGAAGCCATGTGCAGGCCTCAAGTATCACTCCCCCCTTGAGGGGGAGTCGGAGAGACAAGGGCGCAGCCCGCAGTCGATCCGGAGGGGGGCCAACGCGGCGTCCCGTGCGTGACTACCAAAGGGCGCAGCCCGCAGTCGATCCGGAGGGGGGCAGACGCGGCGTCCCGTGCGTGACTACCAAAAGGCGTAGCCCGCGGTCGATCCGGAGGGGGGCCAACGCGGCGTCCCGAAGCCCATTCCACCGGCGTTTGGCGAATCTTCTTTTCCGGTCATTTTCGAGACGACATTGGTTGACAGGCTCCGACCGGGTGAGATAGATTTAGAGTGCATTTGTACATCTAATTGAGGAGCATTGTCGATGAAATGGCGAGTGATTGCGGTATTGTTGGGATCGATTTCCGCTATTCTGGCCGGGAGCCATCTCCTGGGAGAGTCCCCGGTCGACTTTGAGAGGGACGTCCAGCCCCTTCTGCAGGAAAAGTGCCTCTCCTGTCACACTGCCGCCGCGCCCCAGAGCGCCCTGGTCATGGAATCGATCGAGGCCATGCTCGAGGGGGGCGAGAAAGCGGGGCCCTCGATCCTGGCCGGAGACAGCGCCGGCAGCCCCCTGGTCCGGCACTTGAGGGGAGAACTCGAGCCCCGGATGCCGGTCGGAGGCGACCCGCTTCCGGAAGCCCAGATCGCCTTGATCGCCAGGTGGATCGACCAGATGGCTCCTCCGGCAGCCCCGGACGGAGCCGCCCAGGCCGCTTCCTCCCATGATTTCGAGGCCCAAGTCAGACCTCTGCTGGAGCAGAACTGCCTCGCTTGCCACAGCTCCCAGACCCACCAGAGCGGGTTGGTGGTGGAGACGGAGACGGCCCTTCTGAAGGGAGGCGCCATCCAGGGACCGGCCATCGTTGCCGGCAACAGCCAGGAGAGTCCTCTGATCCAGCGCCTGCGAGGCACCCGAGCCCCTCGGATGCCCATGAACGGTCAGCCTCTTTCCGAGGAGCAGATCGAACGCATCGCCCACTGGATCGATCAGTTGGACCCTGCCCTGGCGTCCCAGACCGCGGAGGATTCCGGCAAGCCGGGTTGGCCCTGGACCCCCGTCGCCCAACCCGAGGTTCCCTCGGTCAAGAACCAGGAATGGGTGAGAAACCCGGTCGATGCCTTCGTGCTGGCCAAGCTGGAAAAACAGCAGTTGGAACCGGCCGCGCCGGTTTCTCCCCGCGGATTGCTGCGGCGCCTTTATTTCAGCCTGATCGGTCTTCCTCCCACCCCGGAAGAAATGGGGCGGTTCCTGGCCGATCCTTCTCCGGAGGCCTACAGGCTGGAGGTGGAAAGACTGCTGGCCGATTCCCGCTACGGGGAACACTGGGGCCGGCACTGGCTCGACCTGGCCCGCTATTCCGACACCCGCGGCGGCGCCATCGACGACCCTCAAACTCACCTGTGGCGGTATCGGGATTACGTCATTCGAGCTTTCAACCAGGATCGCCCCTACGACCGCTTCATCAAGGAGCAACTGGCGGGAGACGCCTTCAGGACCTATGGGGACGAGGGGAAGCTGGGACTGGGCTTTCTGGGTTTATGGGTCAAGGTTGAAGCCAATGGGCAACAGGGGCGGCGAAACTACATCACAGACGTAGTCAACACCACCAGCTCGGTCTTCATGGGCCTGACCCTGGGATGCGCCCAATGCCATGACCACAAGTACGACCCGCTTCCTCAAGCGGATTACTTCCGGATCGAAGCCTTCTTCTCGCCGGTGAATTTCGACAAGCAGGATCTGGCCTTCCACCAGTACGAGATGCCGCTGCAGGACCCGGAGCGATGGGAAACCCGCAAGAAGGCCTGGAAGGAGCACCTCGAAAAGATCAAGAAGAACGCCGAGGCCTTCAGCAAGGAGCTGTCCCAAAGGGAAATCGAGCACCAGTTGCTGGTCGCCCCCCAGGACCTCAAGGACTGGGCCCACGCCGACCAGAAGATGATCCCCTTCCCCAAGGACACCCTGCGCACCGCGGAAGAGAAGGAACGGTCCCGCAAGATCTCCCTCATGACCGGCCGCTTCGCCAACCCCAACGTGGACGGTTACTACGACCCCAAGGCCTATGTGGTGAGAGACTCTCCCCTCCAGCACAACATCGCCACCTACGTCCTGACCGGGGGCAACTGGAGACTGCGGGCCGATCAGGTCAAGCCCGGTTTCCTGAGCGCCATTACGGGGAACTCCGACCCGGTCGACATGGACGGCCTGGTGGGCAGCCGCCGGCAACTGCTGGCCAAGTGGATTGCCAACCGGGAAAATCCCCTGACGGCCCGGGTGATGGTCAACCGCATCTGGCAGTATCACTTCGGCAACGGCCTGGTGGCCACCCCCAGCGATTTCGGCTCCAACGGCAGCGGAACCGTCCATCAGGATCTGATCGACTGGCTGGCCTGGGAGTTCATGGAGAGCGGATGGAGCATCAAGGAAATCCACCGGCTGATCCTTGACTCCAACGTATATGCCCTATCGATGACCCATCCCCGGTCCGAGGAATACGAGAAGGTGGATCCCGGCAACCGCTACTTCTGGGTCCGCGACCCGGTCCGCATCCCGGCGGAATCGCTGCGCGACACCATCCTGGCGGTCAGCGGCAAAATGAATCCGTCCATGGGCGGACCGCCCTTCTTTCCAGAGGAAAACCTGGAGCAGATGGCCCGGGCGGGAACCTGGTGGATACCCTCCAGCCCGGAGGAGGTCAACCGGCGCACCCTCTACACGATCCAGAGCCGCTCCTATCCGATTCCGTTGATCAAGGTCTTCGACGGACCCAACCTGGACGAGAGCTGTGTCGACCGGGGGAATACCACGGTGACGCCCCAGGTCTTTTCGCTCTTCAACGGCAAATTCCCCCACCGGCAGAGCCGGGCCATGGCGGAGCGTATCCGGTCCGAGGTGGGACCCGACCCGCTCAAGCAGGTGGTCAGGGCCTTTCAACTGGCTTTCCAGCGCGATCCGTCACCAATGGAAAAGACCCGGAGCCTGGCCTTTCTGGGAGAATCCGGCGGGGCGCCTGAGCACCGGGAGCGCCTCTCATTGAAACAGGTCTCTCTGGTGCAGAATCATGAGTCCGAACATGGAGGCATGGGTCAGGGAGAGACGGGATCGCTTGCGGATCTCTGTCTCATTCTCATCAACTTGAACGAGTTTGTTTACCTGGAGTAGGCGGCGGCGGACGCGGGAGTCCCCCTTCATCCAACTTCGGAAGGAAGATTAAAAGGAGTAACGGTCATCATGCGCAAGGGAGAGTTTGAATTCTGCGACCAGGTCGAGCGGCTCGATCCAAGGCTCGGCGAGATGGGCCGGAGAGATTTTGTCTACCGGTTCGGCAAGGGACTGGGAAGCCTGGCCCTCACCTCGCTCCTCTACGGCGACGGTCGGCTGGCTGCCGCGGCCCGGGCCGAAAATCCCCTGCTCCCCAAGAAGCCTCACTTCACACCCAAGGCCAAGTCCTGCATTTTCATGTTCATGCAGGGAGCTCCCAGCCAGATGGACACCTTCGATCCCAAGCCCAAGTTGAACGAGCTCCACGGCAAGCCCATCCTTCGCAAGTACGGAAGCCTGGAAAAGCGGATGTACGTGGGCAGCCCCTTCAAGTTCAAGAGGCACGGGCAATCGGGAATCGAGATGTCCGACATGTTCACCGAACTTGGGACCTGCGCCGATGACATTGCGGTGGTGCGGGCCATGCACACCAGTTCGGAAGCCCATACCACGGCCACCTTTTTCATGAACACGGGCGTCACCATACCGGGCAGCCCCTCGGTGGGCGCCTGGACCATCTTCGGCCTGGGAACCGAGAATCAGAACCTGCCGGCCTTCGTGGTCCTGCCCGACACCCGGACCCGGATCTTCGGCGGTCCTATCAACTGGGCCAACGGCTACCTGCCTGCAGCCACCCAGGGAACGCTGCTCAACTCGGAAGGGGACCCCATCGTCGACCTGAGTCCTCCGGCGGAAGTCACGACCCGGCGCCAGGAAAAGAATCTGGAGCTTTTGAACCAGCTCAATGCTCCCTACCTGGATGTCCATCCCAGGAATCCCAATCTCCTGGCCCGCATGAGGAACTACGAGCTGGCCTTCCGCATGCAGGCCGCGGTTCCCGAAAGCCTGGACCTCGGCAGCGAGCCCCGGAAGATTCGGGAAATGTACGGCCTCGACAACAAGATCAGCGAGCCCATGGCACGCAAGTGCCTGATGGCTCGGCGCCTGGTGGAGCGCGGCGTGCGCTTCGTGCAGATTTACTGCAGCGGCTGGGATTCCCACGAGAACATCGCGGGAGAGCACAAGAAGCGGGGGATGGAGACCGACAGGCCCATCGCCGCCCTGCTCAAGGACCTCAAGCAGCGGGGCCTGTTGGACCAGACCCTGGTGGTCTGGGGAGGTGAATTCGGAAGAACCGCCGACAACACCATGGACTTCTTCCGCACCGGTCCCGGGCGCGACCACAACAAGAACGCCATGGTGATGTGGCTGGCCGGAGCCGGCATCAAGGGTGGGACTGTGGTCGGCGAGACCGATGAGCTGGGAATCAAGTGCGTCGAGGACGTCTACCACACCCATGACCTGCACGCCACCATGCTTGGGCTCATGGGTTTGGACGACATGCGCCTGACCTACTACCACTCCGGAAGATTCAAACGCCTCACCGACCTGGGCGGCAAGCAGATCAAGGAGATCCTGGCTTAACCTATCCCCACTCCACCCGGAAGCGGCAGGCTCGGACGTGGGTGATGCCGTCCAGGGTGGCGTAATAGGTCATCAGCAGGCTGCCGTCGTCCAGGAGCACCAAGTCGGGCGTCCCGAAGGTGAAGCGGTCCAGGGCATCCCAAAGCCCTCCCGCATCAACGGCAGCTTCCTTCGCCGGGACCACCGGCTCTCCCACCATGCGGTTCGCGACAGGATCCCACATCTGGATGGGACCCAACCCGGCCCAGGTCTCCCCGCCGTCCCGTGATCCCCATAGCCGGATACCTTCCGGCACCAGACGATAGTTGCTGGCCGCCACCACGGAGCCGTCGGGAAGCACGACCGGCGCTGTGACCTGGCCCACGAATCCGATGTCTTCTGGGGCCGTCCAGGTCTGTCCTCCGTCCGAGGACCAGGAGCGGCGGACCTCGATGGTCTCCTCGGTATCCTCACGGAAGGTCCAGATCAGCGCCAGGATCCGTCCGTCGGGCAGGATGTCGTAGCGGGCGTCGCAGAGGTTCAGCTCCCCCGAGTGATCGGCCGCCACAACGACGGAGGGATCGAAGGTCTGGCCGTGGTTCCGCGAGAAGATCATGGCCGACCCGTTGGGACCGGTGGGAGCCAGCTTGTACTCCAGGGGTACACAGATCTTGCCGTCGGCCAGCGGGAAGGGACGGGAGGTGACTCCCGCCGTGGGCAAGGTAGGATGCGGAACCGGCCGGGGTTCCGACCAGCTTTGCCCCCCGTCGGCGCTTCGCGTCACCAGCAGCGGGTGCGGCAGAGCTCTCCCCTCCTGGCTGAACATGTAGACGCCCGGCCTCAATCCCTCGATGGCTCCGAAAATCACCATCAAATGCCCATCGGCGGTCTGACACAGGCCAGGCGAGACCAACGTGGTGGGAGGGGTGCGCTTGAGTCCGTCAAACACCACCCGCGGAGCCGACCAGGTGTCGCCCAGATCCTCGGAGGTCTGCATGACCAACAGGCTGTCGACGCTGTGCTTGCTCGATCCCTGCCGGTAGGCGCAGCAGACGGACCCGTCCTTGAGGCGCATGGAGAGCGGATAAGCGCAGGCGCTGTTGCTGTCGCCCGCAGCCAGGTTAGACGAAACCGCTTGATCGGATAGAATGGTGACCTTCATGGATAAAACCTCCTGGTTTGACCGGTTCAGGCGGACGTCAGGCTGCCGTCGGGCCTCACCTTCATGTAGTGTCCGCGAATGCGGGTCGGGGTGCGGTAGGCCTCATGGAAGACCACCAGCACCCGCCCGTCTTTCATCTCGGTCATCCCCATCATCCCCGAACAAAGGGAGACGCGGGTTTCCCGAGACCAGCTCCGGCCTTCGTCAATGCTGGTCTTCATGAAGATGCCCGAGCCCCGGCTGCCCATGATGAGCACCCCCGAGCTGTGACGCAGCAGCTGGGGGCACTCGCCGGTGCAGTCGGAAGGCACCTGCCGGGACCAGGTGAGCCCCTTGTCCCCGGAGCGGCTCATCCACATGAAGGGAGCCCGCAGGGTCCGGGCGAAGGCCACGATGCTGCCGTCGCCGCATTCCACCCCCATGCACTCGTTGCTGTCGAAGTTCTCGGGGTCGAGGTAGTAGGGGCCCGTCCAGGTCAGGCCGTCGTCGGTGGAGCGAATGGCCAGCGAGCGGTCGCGCCGCTCGGCGTTCGACTCCACGCTTCCCCCCGCCACCGTTTGCAGGTGGTAGTAGAACTGAAGCAGGGTGCCGTCCGAGTAGCGGGTGATGGGGGAGTAGGGACCGATCTTTCCCTCCCCGGCCGCGGCCTGCAGAGGCTTCCCGCTCACCTCCAAGGGCTGGGCCGGAGTCCAGGTTCGCCCCGCATCCTCCGAAAAGGCGACCTTGGGGCCGGCAACTTCGGAGTCCCATTCGTAGGTGTAGAGGCAGGACAGGCGACCGTCCCGATGGCCGAAGAAAAACCCCGGCCTGCCGCCGTCGGGCAACTTCTCAACCAGCACCGGCTCCCCCCAACTCCTTCCCTCGTCGCGAGACCGGACCAGCAGGAAGTCGTTGAAGTGATGCGGGGGCCCGTTGACGCTCATCCACACCAGCAGATCGCCTTCGGCCGTCCGGCAGACCCCGGGATAGGTCTGGTTGTCGCCGTAACCCTTGTCCGGGTCGGGGTAGGGATAGAAGTAGCCGGGATGCTCCTCGCCGGCGGCACTCCAGGGAGCGTCCAGGTGGCCTCTCCTTCCCTGTAGGGACAGGCGCCGCATCTTGACCGGGCCCCGGGCCATCACCCCCGCCCGACCGGCCCGCCAGGTCCCGTCCCGGACATCCAGCACCGGTTCCCCGTCCACCAAGACCTGAATCCGGTCCCCCTCGGCCAGGACGCGGGCCTTTATCCAGCCCGGGGTCGCTTCTTCCCACTCTTCGGGCCGGGGTCCGCGCTGCACCCAACGCTCGGGCAGCCCGGGATGGGGCGCAAAACCGCCGGCAATGTCCCGCCGGTAACCGGAACCGTCCTGGACAAAGAGGCGCACCGCATACTTGGCTCCCTTTCGCCCCATGTCGTCGAACTCGACGCAGTAGAACCGGCGATCGTCCTGCGCCCGCAAGACGATCGACAGGTTGGTCACCGACCAGTAGAAGGTCTGAAACTCCAGGCTCAGGTCCGTATCGCTCAAGACCTCCCGGGTGGGATAGGCGAAATCCTCTCGCTTCAGCAGGTCGCTGTAGCGGGCCTTTCTCTGGTTCCACACCGGTGAATAGAGGATGCCCCGACTGTCCTGGGACCAATCCTCACTACCGACGAAAGTCCAGGAGTCGCGGTCGCCGTTGAGCTGCGGCTGCAGGGATACTTCAATCGGGGAACCCCCGACGCAGCCGCTCAGGCCGCTCAGAGCCCCGACCATGGCGCCCTTGATGAATTCCCTTCTCGGCAAATTGCCACCGGTCGACATGAAATATCTCCTTTGGGCATTCAATTGGCTTGCGTCCTTCTGACATCCACGCCCATCTGCTGTCGCCGCCTTCGCGGCTCGGGCATTGAGCTATCGGTTTCCATGGGCTTACGCCCACGGCTAAGTGCTGCCGCCGCTTCGCGGCTCCACCGGACCCCCGCCAACGTACCGACGCGACGGAATCACCTGGGAGCCCTCGTTCCATGACCTCGTCACACAAAGGACACGAAATTGCAGAAACATTTGGGTGCCGATTGTCATTGAAACAGGTCCGTCTGTCTGTGCTTATTCGTGTTGATTCGTGTGCATTCGTGGTTCGTCTTTACTAACGATCGGCTGTTTTTCCTCAAATGATCCGCACGGAAGACCAGGCTTCGCCTAGGCCTCCCTCCCCACCGGACCTTCCAACACCACCACGTCCACATCCCGGCCCTCCAGCCTGATCTGCCCCGGTAGCCGAGCCAGGGGCTTCAGGCCGAATCGGCGGAAGCGTTCCTGCTTGCCCTCGTCCGAAGCCGCCACGTAGGCCTGGAGCTGCTCGACCCCGCGAGCCGCGGCCTCCGACAGCAGCCATTGCGTCAAGGAGTCCGCCCCCTCGGCGTAGTCATCGTGACTGCAGACGTCGATGACCGCCTTGTGGCGCCGATATTCCCCGGGTTCAGGGGTAATGGAGCCAAAGCCCAGAACCCGATGGGCAGACTCACCCACCAGGACGCCCAGCACCCCGCCGCGCGGCGCCGCTTCTTCGTGAACCGCCGGAAAGTTGGAGACACACCGCTGCAACTTGACGTATTTCCCCGAAAGCAGGGCCCGCGGATAGTCCAACACCAGGGTGTTCCAGGGCTGAACCACGAAGCAGGCGAAGGCAGGCAGGTCCCCCCAACTGGACTGGCGAACCGAGATGGCTTGGCCCGGTGCGAAAAAGGACTCCTCGCACCCAGACGAATCCTCCCGCTCCAACCGCATGACGCCTCCGTTCCACCAGCGAAACCCGCAGCGGAGATAGACGTTCCGGGGATCTCGGGTGGCCCCCAGGTAGGACACCCGGCAGCCGGCCCGGAAGGAGAGATCCGCCACGGCGGAAGTCAGGGCTTCGGCCACTCCCAGTCTGCGGCAGTCCGGGTGGGTCAGGACCGATCCGACCACCGAGACTTCCGGTTCCCGGCAGGGAAAGCAGACCGAGGCCGTTCCGGCCGGACGGCCTTCGATGGTCCCCAGGACCGCCTGGATCCTGAGATGTTGGCTGTAGTCGCCGTTCATGGACCGCAGCCAGTCGTAGTCCCCCCCGGTCCACTCGGTCCGCCATAACCCGATGAGCGCGTTTTGGCGGGCGGAGTCGATGGGAAAGGTCAGGACCTCGATTTCCAGGCTGCGTCCGTCTCTCAGCGGGATGGAATATCGGTCTGCCATCGGCATCTCCCCCAGGCGGGCCAATCAACTCCCGGCCCGCTCCTCCAGTTGTTTCGCAAAGGGATCCCCGGTACGCCGCGACCAGGCCAGCAAGGCCTCCCTGAGGGTGCTCGCCGTCGAGGCCCGGTCGGACCGGGCCGCCAGGTTGGCCATTTCGCCGGGATCCTCGCCCAGGTGGTAGAGTTCGGTCTCGCCGTTCTCATGCAGCACGTACTTCCAGGGCCGGCGCACGATGGCCCGCCAGTTCTCCACCCCGTGCCAACCGGCAAAGTTGCGAGCCACGTTGTATTGCACGAAACAGTCGCGGGCCGCGGGCTCGGGCTCGGCGCCCCTCAAATAGGGAACCAGACTCTCTCCTTCCAAGCCCAGGGACTCGACCCCTACGCCGGCCAGGTCCAGCAGCGTAGCCGCCACGTCAACATGGCTGGCGTCCACTCGACACCGCCTGCCCGGCTTGAAGGCCGCCGGCCAGCGCATGGCCCAGGGAACCCGGATGGCCTCCTCGTAGGGACAGAACTTTTGCCAAAGCCCGTGCTGTCCCATCATCTCGGCATGGTCGGAGAGCATCACCAGCAGAGTGTCGTCCAGCAGATCGCATGCTTCCAGGCGCTGGACAAACTGGCCGAATAGCCAGTCGATGTAAGTAGCGTATCCCCAGTAGACGGCGATGGACTTGCGCCAGGCCGAGAAGTCTTCCCCCCACTCGTTTCTCAAGCGGCGGTAGTAGCTTCCCTCCAGGAAGCCGGGCTCACCCGTGCCCGGATTCCAGTTGTCCGGTTCGGGGATGTCCTCGGGCTCGTAGAGGTGGTACCAGGGCTCGGGCACCACCAGGGGCGGATGGGGACCCTCCAGGCTGATCACCAGGAAAAAGGGCCTGTCGGGATCCCGCAGGCCGAACATCTCGAAGCCGTGGCCCAGGATCCAGCGGTTGTGCTCCTTGTCGGCGGGGATGTCCAGGATTCCGGTCTGAGGCACCGTCATTCTCGGATAGTGTAAGGAACGATAGGGACCGCTGCGCTCGTCGTCGTGAAAGATGAAGCCGTCGGGGACTCCCTGCCAGCGGCACCACTCGGAGTAGGAACGGTCCCCATTGTCGCAGGCGCTGACCCAGTCGAACCAGCGCTGAACATTGCGAGTCCCCAGGTGCCATTTGCCGGCGTAGAGGCACTGGTATCCCTCCTCCCGCAGAAAGTGGGAGATCGGAGGCCGGGTGATCTCCATGTCCGGATACTCGTCCTCTTCTCCCACCCGAAGCGCCCCCAGGTAGGGCAGATGGGGCATCCCGGCCTGGTGGGGCTGGAACCCGGTAAAGAAGGAAGCCCGGGCCGGAGAGCAGATAGGGCTGGTTGTGCGCAGATTTTCCATCAGGACCCCTTCCCGGGCCACGCGGTCCCAGGTGGGAGTTCGGCAGGCGGTCCGTCCAAGGATTCCGAGGGTGTCCAATCGCTGATTGTCACTGATCAGGAGGACGATATTGGGTCTGGAAGGGGTGCTCATGGCTCTGATTGGCTGTGGGAAGAGGTCCCGGCACCGGCGTTCCCGCGGGACCGGCCACTGCAAGAAAGGGGGACATTATAGGTCGCCGGCAGACACGATCACAAGGTCCCTGCCCGATCCCCTGGCAAACCCCAACCCCGCTCTGCCGTGCGGACCATGCGACAGCGTGACAACGCATTCTTATGGGCGATCGGGAGCAAGAACGATGTCCGGCTTGTCTGAAACAACCCCGCAGTTCAAGCGGCTGCGATTTGTGGAACCAGGTTGAAACCAAGAGACTTAGCAGCATCTTTGAGGCCCGCGAGGCGTCGTCGCCGGAACCGGTCCTCGTAGCACGCTTCCCCGATGTCGATGTAGTCCTGGCCGTAGCGCAGCATGCGGTAGACGAGAACGGCCAGCCGGCGGGCCATGGAGAAGACGGCGACGGTCCATCCCTTGTGGCGGGCCTTGCGACGGAAGGCGGCCCCCAGAGCGGTCTTGGAGTGCTTCAGAGAGACGGCTGCCATGCGCAGGACGGCGGCGGCGCGAGTAGACCCGGTGCTGTTGGCCTTCTTGTAGTGGAGCGGCTTGCCTGCGGAGACGGCCGTTTTTGGAGCCAGGCGCAGCCAGGATACAAAGTGCTTCTCCGAGGGGAAGGCCGTCAGGTCGAGGCCGGCCTCAGTCAGCAGGGTCAGGGCCGCTTCGGTGCCGATGCCGTCGATGCGCGTCAGATCGACTCCGGCAAAGCGCCACAGTTCGGTGCGCAGGTGGTGCCCACCGCGGCGGCGAATCGCCTTTTCCTTGATCGCATTGGGATGCTTCGGCACGGGCTGGTCGTGGCGCTCCACCGGTTGCAGCGCCTGGATTTCCTCCAGGAAGCGGGCCTCATAGGCCGCAATCTCGCGTTGAGTCATGTCGTAGAGCTTCAGCGCCGACTTGAGGTTGAACAGATGCTCTTCTCGCCAGTTGCCTCTGAGGTGCTCGGCAAACTCCCGGCTGGACTTCTTGCACCGTCGGTCCCGCAGACCCGCCAGACGGACCGGGTCCCGTTCTCCGTTGACAATCGCCCGCACGATCGCTATCCCCGTCTGACCGGTCAGATCGGTGACCGCACGATGGATCTGGACGTTCATCTGATCCAGCGCCTTCTGCATCCACTGCACAAAGCGGGTACTCTCGGCCCCCAGAGTGCTCAGTTGCCGGTGCAGGGTCCGAACCCGGACGATCGCCTCGTGCGGACGGAAGGATCCCCGCAGCAAGCCGCAACTGTGCAGCAACTGGATCCACTGGCAGTCCCGCATGTCGGTCTTGCGGCCCGGAACGTAGCGCAACTGCCGGGCGTTGACCAGCAAGACCTCGATGCCGCAGGACTCCAGCAGTTCGTAGAGGGGAATCCAATACACGTTGGTGCTCTCCATCGCCACCGACTCCACCCCTTGCTCCAGCAACCAGTCGGCCAGTTGCTGCAGTTGCTCCATGGTGGTGCCGAAGGTGCGCACGTTCGGCTTCCCTGGGGTCACCTCCAGAGCGCACACCCAGTGCTCCCGACTCCCCAGGTCGATCCCTGCCACCTCGGGGTGGATCCGCGACAAGGCTGTCGAACGGCTGCGCTTCTTCTTCGTCTTCGTGTTGACTTTCCTGCTCTTTTGCATGAGATTGGCCTCCTCGGCGGCGATCACTCCGGCCCGAGTTGGCGTGGTCGTTCGGATTCTTGTCTTGAGGAGAGCTTCCCGGGAAGCCTCACTAATGAATGATGACCTGCTCGGACCCAGACTTGCCTTGGGGCACGGGGCACCAATGCTGGAACGGGGCGTAGCTGCCGGAGTCTCGCCAGGTGCTTATTCTTTCACAATGATCCGTTGTTTCACCCTCGAATGATCCGCCCGTCGTGGGGGGCGGGGGCGGGACTTGTCTGAAACAACCGACAAAAGACAAAAGAAAAAGACTTATCCACGAAGGGGCGCGAAGGACCACGAAGGGCCACGAAGGCGCTGAGGTTGGCCGCGACGGGGTGCCAAGTTCGCGAAGGGTTGATCGATTTCCGATTGTTTCACTCTATGTATGATCCGCACGGCAGGGCGGGGACCCGGCTTGTCTGAAACAACCGACAAGAGACAAAAGAAAAAGACTTATCCACGAAGGGGCACGAAGAACGACGAAGGGGCACTAAGGCGCTGAGGTTGGCCGCGACGGGGTACCAAGTTCGCGAAGGGATGATCGTTTTCCGATTGTTTCACCCTCGTTTGATCCGCCCCGGGGTAGGGTGGCGTGGGCAGGGCTTGCGGGCAAAGGGCGCCGGTCGGCGTTCAGAGAAGTCGCCCGCCGGCAAGAAGTGCAAGTCTGCCAAGATCCGAGACGCTCGGCGATTGCCTGTGCTAAGCTTCCCTCCCGAATCGAAGCCGGAGTTGGCCAGCCCGAATCGCTCCGGAATTTTCGAGTCCCAACCCCGCGAGCAGTCCCGTGGCCCAGACATCCCGCAGGCGGTTCCTCTCGCAGTTGGCAGCCGGACAGAACCTGGGGCCGTCTCCCGGCTCTCGGCCCCGCCGGTCCCTGAACGACCTCCGCCAGGTGCTACGCGGTGTTCACAGCTACCTGCCAACGCCCTTTCACGCCAATCTCGAGATCGACCCCGAGGGAATGCGACAAAACGCAGCCTTCTACGCCGAGGCTGGAGTCCAGCCGCTGAGCCTGGTGGTGGCGGCCGGACTGGGCGAGCTGTTCTCGCTCGGCTTCGAGGAACACCGGGAGGTGGTGGGCGCAGCGGCGGCGGGGGCCAACGGCCGGATTCCGGTGGTGGCCGGCGTTCGAGGGGGCTACCGGTTCGCCTTGCGGATGTCCCGCAACGCCGAGGAGTCCGGCGCCGACGCCATTCTGATCTTTCCTCCCCCCGGGGGGCCTCAGACCCTGGAGGGCCTGCGGCAGTATTTCACCGAGATTGCCCGCTCGGTAGGCATCGGCGTGCTGATCTACCCGCGGACGCAACAGGACGACTGGTCCAGTTTGCTGGAGGAGTTGGCGGACATGCCCAATGTACTGGGGTTCAAGGACGGCAGCCGTGGCATCGCCCTGGGCCGATCCCTGGAACCCCGGACTCGGAAGCGGCTCGTCTGGACGGCCCGGGGGGAAGAGCATGCGCTCCGGGCCCTGCCGGCCGGGGCCACCGCTTACGCCACCTCCTTCGCCTCACTGGCGCCCAAGGCTTGCCATGAATTCTGGAGGCTGGGCGCCAAGGGAGACGCCAAGGGCATGGAGAGTCTCTTCAGGAAGCGCATTGCGCCCCTGACCACCATCCGCCGTCGGCTCCCCCTGCCCGACCGCGCTCCGGGTTTCGGGGTCGCCGCCATCAAGGCGGCCCTGCAGGCCCTGGGACGGGCTGGAGGCAGCGTGCGCCCGCCCAAGCTTCAGGTCGGCGAAACGGCGGGGATCGCTGAGATTGCAGCCAAGTACTCGGAGTTGACCAAGGGATGATGGAAAACAAGCGGCGCCGGTTCTTGACGACCGTCGGCCTGCTGGCAGGAGGAACACTAGCCGCATCGGCAGGCTGTTCCCCAGTTCCCGGGCCCAGGCGTTCCATGGAGGAACTCACCCGGGCCTGCCGGGGAGTCCACAACTTCCTGACCACCCCCTTCCTGCCCGATGGGGCGCTGGACGTCGAGGGGCTTCGCGGCAACGTGGCCTACCACGCCGAACGGCATCCGGAGGACATGACCATCGTGGCGACCTGCAACCTGGGGGAGCTCTTCTCGCTCGACCTGGAGGAGCACCAGGCTGCCGGGCGGGCGGCGGTGGAGGGAGCCCAGGGAAAGATGCCGGTCATCCAGGGTGTGGCGGGCGGCTACCAACTGACCCTGGAGATGGCGCGCAACGCCGAGCGGGCCGGCGTGGACGCTCTCATGCTGTTTGCCCCCCCTTACGGCAGCTCGACCGCCCAAGGTGTCTACCAGTACATGCACCGGGTGGCCACGGCCGTGCCCATGGGCGTCTTCGTCAACATGTGGCACGGCTACGCCGTAGCGGTCGAGGATTACTGGGCACAGGTGATCCGGGAACTCGCCAGGCTTCCCAACGTGATCGGCTTCCAGGACTCCAGCGGCGGCGTGGAGGTGGGCCACTCGCTGGGAGAGCTGATCCCCGATCGGTTTCTGTGGATTGCCCGAGGAGAAGGCCACGCCGTCAAGGCCCTTCCTGCCGGAGCCCGAGCCTACACGGCCGCTGTGGCCTGCCTGGCGCCGGAGGCTTGCCGAGCCTTCTGGAAAAAGGGCACCGCCGGCAACCTGGTCGAGATGAACCGGATCCTGGAGCAACGGATCGCTCCAATGGCCGCCGTGCGCAGCCTGCGGCCCGGCTACAGCGCCGCCGGCATCAAGGTGGCCCTGGAGACGGTGGGAAGAGCCGGAGGACCCACCCGGCCTCCCATGGGCCAGGTGGCGTCCGAGGATCGACCCCGGATCGAGACGATCGTCGGGCGCCATGCGGAGTCCTGAGGAGCGCCCCGCCGGAACGTTTCAATGCGTTATCCCGTATAAGCCCAACCCTCGAGGAGAAACCATGCTCACCCCGGAACTGCGCCAGCGCCTGGCAAACCTGTCCCCGGCCCTTCTGGCCGACGCCCGCGTCCGGCTGAAGCTTCCCGAAAGCCACCTCGACCCCGGCATCCGGCCGGTGGTCCCCTTCACCACCATGACGGGGACGGCCGTCACCGTGGAGCTGGAAGCGGTGGAAGACGAGGCCTCGGCCGACCTGACCCCGCTGCTGGATGCCTATCAGGCCCAGACCCGGCCCGGCTCCATCATGGTCATCCAGATCCCCCGCTCCCTTCATGGCCACGGCATCTTTGGAGAGGGGGCCGCTTCCCTGGCGAGAAGACACGGCTTTGCAGGAGCCTTGATCGAGGGAGCGGTTCGTGACACGCCCGACCTGGCCAGGATGGAGTTTCCGGCCTGGTCGCGGACGGTGGCGCCCGGTTATATCGTGGGCAAGTCCAGGGTGGCCTCGGCCGGCCAGGCCGTGCGAATCGGCGGACGCACCATTCACCCGGGAGATGCCGTCGCGGCCGACAACGACGGCGTAATCGTCGTCCGGCCCGATGAGCTGGAAGCGGTGATCGCCCGGGCCGAAGCCATCAAGGAGTGGGAGCAGCGGGTCCACCAGGCAATGAGCGACGGGGCCGACTACCAGGAGATCCTGCGCCGTGCCGGCCCGATGCCCTGACGGGTGCTGAAGTCGGGCACTTTCCGGGGTCACCCCAGCTTTCCGAAACTTTCAGCTACCAGGAGAAAGAGTCGATGTCCGACAGAGAGATCTGTTTCCTGACCGCCACCGAGCTGAGCCGGCTCATACGGTCCCGGGAGCTTTCCGCCGGCGAGGTGCTGGAAGCCCACCTGGCTCAGATCGATCGTCTCAACCCCAAGGTCAACGCCATCGTGACCCTGGTGGCGGACCAAGCCAGGCAACAGGCCCGCGCCGCCGACCAGGCTCTGGCGGCCGGAAATGAAGTCGGTCCCCTCCACGGCCTTCCCGTGGCCCATAAGGACCTGGTGTGGACCCGGGGGATCCGCACCACCTTCGGCACCCTGGCTTGCAAGGATTTCGTGCCCGCCCGGGATGCGCTCATCGTGGAACGCCTCAAGCGGGCCGGGGCCGTCACCATCGGCAAGACCAACACCCCCGAATTCGGCGCCGGGTCCCAGACCTTCAACCCGGTCTTTGGAGAGACCCTCAACCCCTACGACACTTCCAGGACCTGCGGCGGCAGCAGCGGCGGCGCCGCGGTAGCCCTGGCCTGCGGCATGCAACCCCTGGCCGACGGGAGCGACACCGGCGGGTCGCTCCGCAACCCGGCCAACTTCTGCAACGTGGTGGGACTGCGCCCCTCCCCGGGACGGGTTCCCATCTGGCCCAGCCAGGCGGGTTGGTACACCATCGGCGTTCAAGGCCCCATGGCCCGAACCGTCCGGGACGCCGCCCTGATGCTCAGCGCCATCGCGGGCCCCGACCGGCGCTCGCCCATCTCCATCGCCGAATCGGGAAGCCGATTCGGCGCACCCCTCGAGCGCGACTTCCGGGAGTGCCGCATTGCCTGGAGCCCCACCCTGGGCGGGTTGCCAGTCGATCCCCGAGTCACCCGGGTCCTCGAAGGCCAGCGGCAGGTCTTTGAGTCCCTGGGATGCCGGGTGGAGGAAGCCACGCCCGATCTCAAGGACGCCGAGGCGGTGTTCCGGGCCTGGCGGGCCTGGCGCTTCGAGCTCACGCTTTCGGCTTTGAATCCCACACAGCAGTCCCAACTCAAGGACACGCTGAAGCAGGAAATCGAAGGCGCCAGGAAGCTGAGCGGAGTCGATCTCTCCAGGGCCGAGCTCCAAAGAACCCAGCTCTACCATCGGGTCCGGGAATTCATGGAGACCTACGAGTTCCTGGTCTGTCCCGTCAACCAGGTCCCCCCTTTCGACGTCAAGAAACCCTACGTGGAGGAGATCAACGGCGTCAGGATGAACACCTATATCGACTGGATGCAGTCCTGCTGGACCATTTCGGTGCTGGGCCTGCCGGCCATCTCGGTGCCGGCCGGCTTCACCCCGGAGGGGCTCCCGGTAGGCATCCAGATCGTGGGCCGCCACCAGGACGATTGGGGAGTGCTGCAACTGGCCCACGCCTACGAGCAGGCCACCGGACTCTGGAAGCGAAGACCGCCCCTGTGCTCGGACGGAAACTAGTCCCTCCGCCTCCATTCGAAGAAGCCGATCTTCTCCAGGCTCAGTTTTAGCTGGCGGGCGTCGTCGGAGGCGAGGGGAGGGTTGGGAGGGCGGGGGTCTCCCGAATCCATATCCAGCCACTTGAGAATCTGCTTGAGGGCGCCCAGGACGTTGAATCCGGCCAGCACCCGGACCGTGCGGTTGATGCCACGCTGCAGTTCCAGGCCCCGCTCCCAGTCGCGGTCCAGGAAGGCGCGGTAGAGGTTCACGAACACCTTCAGCATCACCGGATAGGTGGAACCGATCCCGCCCACGCAGCCGGCCATCAAGCCGTACCAGAGCACCTGGTCCTCGCCGTTGAACACGATGATCCTGCCATCGTCGATGGCGGCGGTCAGGGTAATCTGGGACAGATTGCCGCTGGAATCCTTGAGGCCGACCACTCCCGGTATGCGGATGAGCCGCTCGAAGATCCGGGTGTCCAGGTTGAGGGGAATGCGGCCGGGAATGTTGTAGGTCAGCACCGGCCGCTCGGCCGCCTCGGCCACCTGCCGGTAGAACTGGACCAGGCCGTCCAGGTCGGGCTGATAGAAATAGGCCGGGGGCATGCTGGCCACGGCGTCGGCTCCCGCCCGGCCGGCGTGACGGGCCAGGCTCACCGCGTCGGGAATCTGAAAGGCCCCCACGTGGGCAATGACCGGGACCTTCCCCTTGACGGCATCCAGGACGATTTCGAGCACCTGCTGCCGCTCGGGCACCGTCAGCAGCAGACCTTCGCCTCCTCCCCCGCAAACGTAAAAGCCGTTCACGCCAACGTCCAGGGCGTGCCGAACCAGTTTGCGCAGCCCGGACTCGCTGACGCCGCCCTGGGCGTCAAACGGGGTCATGATGGCCGGATAGATTCCCTTGAGCTCCTTCATGGGTGAGTTACCTCCTTGTCCGCTGCTCCTCGGAGGATCAGCGGTAGTCGACGGACACGGAACGCAGCACCGGGGCGCCGGTGCCGTTGGGGCCGACCAGCGTTGCCTTGAACTGCAGGAAGCGGGTCGGGGTACCCATTTCTTTCAGCGAAACTCGGCGGCCGGCGTAGAGACTGCCTTCGCCGTCCGGCCCCCTCCAACCGGCTTGGTGTAGGGCTTCGATGCTGTCGGCCCCTCTCACCTGGAACTCGATGGCCGAGGCAAAGGGCGTTTCCCCTTCCCAACCGAGGGTCTCGAAGCGCACCGGCGTGCCGGCGTCGAAGACTTCTGAAATGTAGTCGTAGCGGTCCCCTCGATCGGCGACGTGCCCCACGTCCACCCCGGCCAGGAAATGGGGCCCGAGTCCCGGCAAAAGCTGGCGCCGCTCGGTCGAGAAGCCCTGGGGACTCCCCTCGTAGAGAAAGGACTCGTTGCGGTGGGCGCTCTTCACCTTGTGGCAGGCGAACAGCAGATCGGTGAGGCCGTCGTTGTTGAAATCGGCGGCCATCACACCCGAACCGGACTGGGTGGGGATGTGGGTGACGCGGGACCCGTCGAACTCGCCGTCGGCGTTCCAGTAGATGTAAGAGGGGTGGGAGCGGGTCTCGCCCGCATGATAGCTGGTGGCCACGATATCCAGGAGGCCGTCCCCGTTGAGGTCGGCCACGGCCACCCCTTCCGGTCCCATGGCGGGCAGCCGCGTCACCCGTTCCGCC
The DNA here is from genome assembly GCA_965207735.1 of Candidatus Versatilivorator sp. Lineage (GTDB taxonomy): Bacteria > Acidobacteriota > Terriglobia > Versatilivoradales > Versatilivoraceae > Versatilivorator. The sequence continues at coordinate 2,486,569 of OZ242296.1, forward strand.
TCATATCCGCCGACCGCCCCCCAGTAGACGAGCACGTCGCTCTCGCGGCCTCCCTCGGCTGACATCAGGTTGGTCGCCAGCACCTCCAGCCAGCCGTCCCCGTTGAGGTCGGCGATCTCGGTGGCCACCGCCAGGCCGGCGGGCAGGGTCTTCCGGTTGCCGTTATCGAAGCCGTCGGGACCGTTCCAGAAGATCACCAGCTCGCGGTTTACCGTCGGAAACACTACGTCCAGCCAGCCGTCTCGATTGAGATCTGCAATGCTGTGGCAGCGGACACCATCGATCTGAAAAGTGAAGCGATGGTTGTCGGCAAACCCCATGGGACCGCCCCAGTAGAGGTCGGTTCCATGGCTGGCGGCATATTCGCTGAGGAGCAGGTCCAGGTAGCCGTCCCGATTGAAGTCGGCCGGCCGGGCCGAAAAGGCCATCTCGGAGGAGACCACGGTCTTGCGGGCCGAGCTGAAGCCCTGGGGCGAACCCCAGTAGACCGCCGATTCAGGACCTCCCATGTAGATGTCCACCCACCCGTCGTTGTCCAGATCGGCGGAGGAATACCCCTCCCCCGGAGAGCCGAAGGGGTGGTAGAGATCCAGGCGCTGGTCCACGCTGTATTTCCCCTGCTCGTTGCCCCAGTAGACGTAGGCCGGCACCGGGTCCCCGGCGGATCCGTCGATGCGATTCACGAAGACCAGGTCCTTCTTGCCGTCCCGATCGAAGTCGGCGCTGCCGGCGGCGGCGGCCCCCAGGGTGGTCAACTCCAGCCGGCGGGCCGTATCGAACCCCGCCGGGCCGCCCCAGTAGACATAGGAGGGCGCCCGGTGGGAACGGGCATTGTGCTCGTTGCTGAAGACCAGGTCGGAATGACCGTCACCGTTCAGATCCTCGATGAGACAGTCGGTGGGATTCAGGGTGGGTAGAACGGTTCGGCGGTGAGGCTCGAATCCCTCGGGGCTGTTCCAGAAGATGGGGGAGCCGCTCCCCGGACCGGGGGCGGCATGGCCGGACTTCTGGGGGCCGTTGGCAAAGACCAGGTCCGGCATCCCGTCCTTGTCGAGATCTCCCACCGCCACGCTGCTGGCCGCCACGGTGGGCAGCTCCAGGCGGCGCTCGGCGCTGTAGCCCTGGCTGGATCCCCAGTAGACGAATGAAGGAATGGATTCGCTGTCGACATCGGTATCCCACTCGCTGCGGTCGTCGGGCTCACGCATGAGCGGACGGTAGCGGTTGGCCAGAACGATCTCGGGGACCTGGTCGCCGTTGAGGTCGGCCAGGGCCACGGCCGAGCTGCGCTGCCCGGGCAGCAGAGTACGCCGGTCTGCAGAATAATTTCCGCCGGCGCCGCCCCAATAGATCATGGCGCCGCCGAGCTGTGCGCCCTTCCCCTCGTTGGAAAAGACGATCTCGGGAGTTCCGTCCCGGTCGAGGTCGGCGACGGCCACACCTGTGGCCGCGGCGGTGGGCAGGGACTGCCGCCGTTCGATGGAAAACCCCTCCTTGGAACCCCAATAGAGAAAGGAGGCGTTCTCGGGTCCGGATGGCCGTCCGCCGGCCCAGGCGCTGTTGGCGAAGACGATCTCCGGGTAGCCGTCTCCATTGAGGTCGGCGATGGCAGCCGCCATGCCTCCCAGAGTGGGCAGCTCGGTTCTTCGCCCGGTGTCAAAGCCCTGGGCTCCGCCCCAGTAGATGAAGCTGTCCAGGTTGCTCTTGATCCCGTTGCGTCCATTGACCACCACCAGGTCGATGAAGCCGTCCCGGTTGAGGTCGCCCAGGGCCTGGCCGGTTCCGCCGCCGCTGGGAAGACGGGTGCGGCGCCCGACGTGGTTCTCATCCACGCCCCAGTAGATGAAGAGATCGATCTGCTCGTTGTTGTCGTGGGTGTTGGGGAGGACGATGTCGATGAAACCGTCGCGGTTGAGGTCCCAGAGGTTGATGAGCTTCACCTCGCCGGCCGCGGTGACGTAAGTGTTGGCGCCGGCGTCGCCCAGGCTTCCCCGGCTGAAGTCCAGGAAACTGGAGACGGTCCAGCGCTTGGCGGCGGTTGTGTCTTGGGACCGGTGTCGAGACCCGCCCCACACCAACAGGGCACAGAAAACCACAAGACCCGAAAACATCATTCTCTTAGATGTTGCAGACATGGGCTTACTCCTTGCCGGAAACAGACCAGACCTTGTCAGCCGTCAACTGGGTAGAATCCTCGAATGATCGGGCTCCGTCATTCAGTAGCAAGCCTTCCCGTTTGTCAATAGAATTTCTCAAGTGCCGCCCCTATAATCGGACAAGGAATTCGCTCCTCAGTGGTGCATTTGATCCCAAGCGATCTATGGATCGTGACGCCCCACATATCGTGGACATCCTTGGGTCCGCGCGGCTGGTGTAGAGCTACCTCGAAGGGTAAAATAATTCCCAACACCACCGTCAACCACTTCACGGTCAACTATCAGGAGTCTTCCCATGGAAGAAGCCCGCCCCGTCCGGCCGGAGGAACTTGACCAGGCTCTGACCCTGGTGAACAAGGTCTTCAGGACCGGTGTCGATCAGGACATGTCCACCGACTACCCCCTGGTTTTTGCGCCGGGGAACCTCGACAACCTTCGGGTGGTGTCGGAGGGCGGCCGCATCTTCAGCCATGCGGCCATGGCGCACCGGGAACTGCGTGAGCACGGCTGCGCGCTTCCCATCAGCATGATTTGCGCCGTGGCCACCGATCCGGAACGCCGGCGGCGCGGTGCCGCCAGCAGAATCATGGAGGACGCCACCCAGGCCATGGCCGCTCGGGGCGACGCCTTCGGGCTGCTGTGGACCGGACCTGCCAGGGACTTCTACCGTCGCCTGGGCTGGGAGGTGGTGGGGTCCAACGGCTGGGCCTACCAGGTGGAACCCCGACTGGCCGGCCGGTTCGAGCAGGCTCTGACCGTCCGAGCATTTCAAGCCGAGACAGACCTGGAACGGATCATCGAGATTCACGAGGCCCAACCCCGCCGGTTGACCCGACCGCAGGCGGAATACCGGACGCTGCTGGGCCTTCCCAATTCGGAAGTTTGGGTGGCGGTAGAGAAAGGGCAGCCGGAGGGTTATCTGGTAGTTGCCCGGGCTCACAACAAGTCGGGCGTGGTGGAGTGGGGCGGGACCTCACGGGCCCTGTCCTCGCTGCTGGCCCGGGTGCTTCCCGAGCCCGCGGGCGAACGGATGCAGGTGTTCGTGCCCCTGCCCGACAATCCCATGACGGAGCTGTTGACCGGCCGAGGGTGCCACACACGCATCCCCATGGAGGTAGCCGACGGCTGCGGTCTCAAGATGGTGAGAATTCTTTCCCTGGCAAACCTGATGCGGCAGCTCTCTCCCCATCTGGAGAAGCGCCTGACCGGATGCTCCGGCCAGGTGAGCCTGCGGGTCCGTGAAACGGGCGAGCGCGTGGACTTGAAGTGGGATGGGGACAACCTGGAGGTTGGTGGCGGCCGGTCTCGCGACCCTCGGAACGGCGCGCAGGAGCTTTCTCTTCGCCAGGCGGCGCGCCTGGTCTTCGGACCCGAAAAGCCGTCGCAGGTACTCGACCTTTCCAACGAAGCCGGCCAGGGCCTGGACCGGGCCTTCCCCTTCGGTTTCCACATCTGGATGCTGGACTACGTGTGAGTTCCGGAGGCTATCCCGGCCTGACCGAGGCGACCCTGTCCAGGTAGGCGCGACCGGCCTGCTCAAGCCAGGCGTTGTAGTTGGTCAGAAAGAACCGCACTCCCAAATCGTAGTAGTGCTGCAGTTTGTCCTCGAAACCCAGCGCGCCCGCCGTCCTTCCCGAAGCCGCGATCTGTCGCATCGCCCCTTCGACCACCGCTTCCACCTTGGGGTCCCTGTGCCTGCCGGCCATGCCCATGGTCTGGGCCAGATCCCCGGGTGCGACGAAAAAGACATCGATGTGGTCGACCGACAGGATTTCGTCCAGATTCTCCACCGCCTGCATCTCTTCGATCAGGACGATGACCAGGGTCTCCAGATTGGCCTGCCCAAAATAGTCGGAGCCGCCGTAGGACCTCCTCCCTGAAAAGATGCCGCGCCGGCCAACCGGCGCAAAATAGGCCGACTCCACCACCTGCTCCGCCTCGGCCCGGGTGCTGACGTGGGGGACCACGATGCCGTTGGCGCCCAGGTCCAGGGTGCGCGTGATCACTCCGGGATCGTTCTGGTGCAGGCGGGCCACCGAAGCCATTCCCCACAGGTCACAGGCCCTGGAGAGATCGCCGATTCCTCCCCAGTTCACCGAACCGTGCTCCCCCTCCAGCCAGATCCCGTCAAAGCCCATAGGACCCAGAAAGTCGATGGTGTCGCTGGTATTGCTGTGCCCTCCGACGGCAATGGCCACCTCACCCTTGTTGAGCTTCTCCTTGACTCGATTCCCTCGCATGCTCTTTTCGTCTCCTTGGTTGCTCGGTTGGACCTCCCCGGATGGATCTCTTCCGCAAGGCGGCCAGCCTATGGCCACGGCCCAGGCTGGTGACGATATCCCAAGACCGCACCAGCGGCAACAGAACGTTTCTTGCAGAACGTTTTGCGATGGACAATTAACATCGATGAACAGGATATACAGGATTATTGGTCGATGGTCTGGGCTGCAGGTACCGAGACCGCAGAGTGCATCCGGTGTGTTCGACCATCCCCTTGCCTTGTCTGAAACAACCCTGTTTCACCCTCGGATGATCTGCCCCGTCGTGGGGGGCAGGGGCGCCCCTTGCCTGAAACAAACGACAAGAGACGAAAGACAAAAGACTTATCCACGAAGGGGCACGAAGAACGACGAAGGGACACTAAGGCGTTGAGGTTAACCGCGACGGGATACCAAGGTCACAAAGGGATTATCGATTTCTGATTGTTTGACTCTCGAATGATCCGCACGACAGGGCGGGGGCGGGACTTGTCTGAAACAACCGAAAAAAGACAAAAGAGCCTTTTGCAAAATTCCGCAGCCAACCGTTTTATGGAGGCTCGGAACAGGTTTTGATTCACATGGATGCACAGGATGCACAGGATTTGTTCAGGAAACGCCCAGTTTCCATTCTTGAGCATCCGCAATCCCGCCTCTCATCATTGCCGGAGCCGGCTTCTCGTGCAGAAACCGCCTTACCAATTCCAGTAACGTTTACTCTCGTCCATTGCAGTCCATAAATGTATATAAATTCAGAGTCTTACACGATTCTCGCAACTACTTGGCCGACTCGAAACATCCCTTGCGATCCACTGCCATCCCCCATATAATTAGGGGATGATTAATGTAACCAACACCACCCGCCTGCTACGTAAGACGAAACCCAAGGGCCGCCATCCCCAAAAAGCCCTCTCGGCTGCCTTCATCCGCTCCGCTCCGCCCGGAAGACACGCCGATGGGAACGGATTGTACCTCTTCGTCCAACCCAGCGGAACCCGCAGCTGGATTCAGCGCCTTCTCGTCCGCGGTCGCCGCCGTGAGCTCGGACTCGGCAGCGTTGCCCTGGTCCCGTTGGCCGAGGCCCGGGAGAAGGCGCTCGCCTACCGCAAGCTCGCCCGCCAGGGCGGGGACCCGCTCGCCGAGAAGCGACGTAGCCAGGGCATTCCCACCTTCGCCGAAGCCGCCATGCGTGTGCTGGAGCAGAAGCGGGACGGCTGGCGCAATCCAAAACACTCCCGCGAGTGGCTGTCGAGCCTGAGTCGGTTCGCCTTCCCCCGCATCGGCAAGATGCCGGTCTCCGAGGTCACCAGCGCCGATCTGCTTGAGATCCTCACGCCCCTCTGGCACCGGAAGGTGGCCACGGCCAAGCGGGTGCGCCAGCGCCTGCGGGCGGTCCTGGAATGGGCGGTGGCCATGGAGTACCGCCTTGACAACCCCTGTGACCGGATCGGTCCGGTGCTGGGTTCCCAACAGGACGTGACCGAGCACATGCAGGCCGTGCCCCATCGGGAGGCGGGTGCGGTGATACGTAGGGTGCGGGCATCGGCAGCGCTGCCGGGCGTCAAGTTGGCTCTTGAGTTCCTGGTGCTGACGGCAGCCAGGTGGGGCGAGGTGCGGTGGGCCGAGTGGAAGGAGATCGATCGGGACGGGAGGGTGTGGACCGTCCCGGCCAGACGGGCAAAGACGAACCGCCGGCACCGGGTGCCTCTGTGTGGCCGCGCCCTGGAGATTCTCGAAGTGGCCCGAGCACTCGAAGAGGGAGACGGTCCGCTGGTGTTCACCCATGGGGGCGGGAAGCCTCTCCATGACAGCATGCTGCGGCGCCTGTTGCGCAGACTTGGGATTGCGGCGGTGCCGCACGGGTTCCGCTCGACATTCCGGGACTGGGCGGGGGAGGAAACGGATCATCCCCGGGAGGTAATCGAGGCGGCCTTGGCGCATGTGGTCCGGAACCGGGTGGAGGCGGCCTATGCCCGCTCGGACCTGTTTGAGCGCCGGCGCATCCTGATGGACGACTGGGCGCGGTACTTGGCCCAAGGGACGGCTACGGACTCGGAGGCCTGATTGCCAAGCGGCGATTTTTGAATCATCCATTGACATCTCTCTCGCTCGCCTTCCACAGAGGGGAGAGAGAGTGTGTGCCAGTCTCCAAGCGCGGGAGAACAGCCGGACCATCGCCCTCTTCGACACGCTGAAAGCCTTCAGCAAGCGTGAAGCTGGGGGCATGGAGACCCCATGCCCAAGACCAGGGAAACCATGATTGCCCACCTGCAGGGACGAGAAAAACTGCTGGAGTATATTGGCTTCCACCGGCAACAGGCCGAATGGATCACCCTCGTCTGCCTGCACTCGGGTCTGTTCACCCGAGACCAGCTCGCCTTCTACCTGCAGGGGGCCAACCGCTTCTACGTCCGGCGATGCGTCAAGGCCCTGCTCGATTGCCGGGTCTCGTCCCGCCCGTTCGCCGACGAACAAGTCATAGACGGCCGGCTCATCTGTCGCATCTTCGGCAAGCAGATCTACGAAGTGCTGGAGACCCCTCACGTCCGTCACCGCCGGGAGGCCTCGCTTGAAGTAATCGGGAGGCGACTATTGTCTCTTGACTTCGTGCTGGATCATCTGGATTTGCCCTGGTTGACGACCGAGCAGGAGAAGGTCTCCTGCTTCGAGCAGCTCGGGATCGAGCGAGACCTGCTGCCCCTCAGGATCTACTCCGGCCATGCCAAGGGGCTGATCCACTATTTCCCCCTCAAGACGCCGGTTGCCGTGGGGCCGGAGGCGGCCGTATTTGTCTACGTCGACCCCGGCATGGGAACCCGTAGTGAGCTGGACTCCTGGGGAGAGGCCCACCGGCGACTTTGGGAGAAGCTCCGCAGGTCGGGCCGGCGCGTCGAGGTGGTTGCGGTCGCCTGGGAGCAGGTCCTGCTGGACCGTGCCGGTCGGAGACTCCGATCCTGGGTAGCCGAAAAGATGAGCGAGGACGAAAAAGAAGCCCTAGCCCGCATTTCTCACCAGAGGTAGGAAGCATCGGTTCTCGGAATCTGGTAAAATACTCTTGTCTAAGGAGTTAACCAGATTCTTAAAGGAGAACCGATGCCGACACAGTGTAACACCAAACCCCTGGAGTTTGAACCCCACGGCCGCCGCCGCGTGGTGGCTGATTTCGACGGCGGTCCCATCACTTCCGATGCCGGCTCCCTGCTGTTGCGCCGGGTGGATCGGGGCTTATCTCTCTCCGACCAGGTGGCCGACTGTTTCACCGATCACCGCGACCCCAAGCGGACCCAATACAGCCTGCGCACCCTCATCGCTCAGCGCATCCGTGGCATCGCCCTCGGCTACGAGGATCTCATCGACCACGACCAACTCCGTCACGATCCCCTCATGGCCTTGTTTTCAGAGAAAGGCCGTCGTGGCGACTCGCCTCCCCTGGCAGGCAAGAGCACCCTCAACCGACTCGAACACGCCCCCACCCAAGGCCCCACCCGCTACCACAAGATTGACCACGACCCCGAGGCCTTGCAAGCCCTCCTGGTGAAACTGTTTCTGCAAGCCCATCCCCAACCCCCCGATGAGATCATCCTCGACCTCGACGCCACTGACGATCCCCTCCACGGGGAACAAGAGGACCGCTTCTTCCACGGCTACTACCGAGGCTACTGCTACCTGCCCCTCTACATCTTCTCGGGCCGCCATCTGCTCTCGGCCCTGCTCAGACCCGCCAACATCGATGCCTCCGCCGGCGCTCTGGAGCAGGTCCAGCGCATCGTCTCCCGCCTACGGCGTGTCTGGCCTCAGGTCAAGATCCTGCTGCGGGCCGACTCCGGCTTTGCCCGTGAGGAGCTGATGGGGTGGTGTGAGCAGCATCAGGTCGACTATCTCTTCGGCCTGGCCCGCAACTCCCGCCTCCAAGACGCCATCGCCCCCGAGTTGGCTCAGGCCCAGGCCCTCTCAGACCAGCAACAGCAGCCCGCCCGGATCTTCACCGACCTCTCCTACCGCACTCACAAGAGCTGGTCCCACGAGCGCCGCCTGGTCGCCAAAGCCGAGGTCCTGCCCCGCGGCCCCAACCCCCGCTTCGTCGTCACCTCTCTGTCGGTCCAGGACTACCCCGCCCAGTTCCTCTATGAGAAGATCTACTGTGCCCGCGGTGAGATGGAAAACCGCATCAAGGAGCAGCAACTCGACCTGTTTGCCGATCGCACCTCCACCCACTCCTTCCGGGCGAATCAGCTCCGGCTCCTGATGACCTCTTTCGCCTATGTGCTGGTGGAGGGCTTGCGCCGGCGGGCGCTGCAATCCACCTGCCTGGCCCGGGCCACCGTCGGTTCCATCAGACTCAAACTGCTCAAGATCGGCGCTCAGGTCACCATCTCGGTCCGTCGCATCAAGGTCGCCATGGCTTCCGGATGTCCTTACCAGAGGGAGTTCCGCATCGCTTGGGCTCACCTGCCGCCCTGAGGTGCCCTGACCCGACCGTCACTCCTGGCCCTTGAAGACGCGGCCACCAGGCCCGATGGCAGAGGTGTCGCTGTTTTCGAGGGAAAATGCCGCCTGAGGTTCCTCGGAGAGCCTCAGAAGCCTCCGCTGTTGGCCTTTGCCTACCGATCCAGCCACCAACGTTGTTAAACTCGGCCTCAAATGCCTCCATGGCCCCTTTTACCGCTCCTGTGCGAACTCTGGTGAGAAATGCGGGCTAATGCTTCGCCAAGCCATCGCTGAGACCGATTTTGACACCGTCGAACGCCATGGCGGCTTCAATGCTGTCGTAGAGAAAGTCCTCCGATGGGAGCGGGAAAACCCGGCGCCCAAGGGCCGCGAAACGATCGACGATTTCCGCCTCTGGGGGTCACGCAGATGCCGTCGTATGGGTGGCCACCTTACAAAGGGGGGGTGGCGCAAGTAGGTGGTGCACGATTGTGGCAATTACAAATCTGCACTATCAGAGGGCAAAGCCCTCGCTGTTGTGGTCCAGGCTGTGTCCGGGAATCCGCATTGGAAGCGGGTTGGCACGGATTCCCCAAATCGTCTGGGGTAAAGCGCAGTGCGGCGCCGCGCCAGGGTGTCCCCGCCTCGCACGGCGCGTCGTGGCGCCGCACGGGAGGGGGAGGAAGTGGAGGGAGCGACCCCCTGTTTTTTGCCGCTGGTGCGGCACCGGGCAGGGGTAGGTGGTGCGCCCCAATGGTCACACCATCTCCCCTCCCCGGCGGGGGTCACTCCCTCCACAGTGATCCCTGCGGAATTCATCTGTCATTTACGTAACACGTTGTATAAAACGGAGTTATTGATTTTCAGACGGTGTCCTGCCCCCCATTATGCCCCCCAGAAAAAAACAGATTTCCCTGGCTCTTGGTGGCCGTACCGGGACGATTCGACCACCGGGCTGCGACCACGGAACCGCTGAGCGAGCCGACCATTCCGGTTTCCCCACAGGCGGCGGGACCTGCGGTCCCTGAGAGGGAAATTGGTCCAGGAGGCGTTTCGGGGTGCTCTGCTATGCCAGGGAGTGAGAAAGTCCAGCCTGCCCGGCAAAGCTCGCGGATTCAGGGTGCAGGAGGACACCGTCGAACGCCATGGCGGCCTCGGTGTCGTCATGGAGAAGATCGACCATTGGGAGCAGGAAAGCCCGGCTTCCAACGGCCGCGACATGATCGACGATTTCCGCCTCCGGGGGTCAAGGACGTGCCGTGGTATGGACGCGCCACTGAGAAACAAGGGGTGGCGCACGGAGGTGGCGCGCGTGGTGGCGCGTCCCCTCAACAACCCCAACGCTCCACTCTCAGAGGGCGAAGCCCTCGCCGTCGTGGTCCAGGCTGATCCCGGAAACCCGCATTGGACGCGGGCTGGCACGGATTGCCCAAATCCTGTGGGGTAAAGCCCCGTGGGGCGTCGGCATCGCGTGTCCACCCCCTCGCACGCCGCGTCGTGGCGCCGCACAGGAGGGGGAGGAAGTGGAGGGAGCGACCCCCCTCTTTTTGCCGCTGGTGCGGCACCGGGGAGTGTTTACCGGCGCGTACAGTGGCGCGCGGTCAACCCTCCCCTTTGGGGGTCGCTCCCTCCACAGTGATCCCTGGCGGGAAGGCCATCGAGCGCTGCCGAGGTCAGGGCCGATCAACCGATCGGTCCGGCCCTCGACTCCCGGCGGCCAGGTAGCCGGCCCAGTCATCCATAAGCCGGCGCCGACGCTCGAACAGGTCCGGGCGCCGGTAGGCCGCCTCGATCTGGCTGCGGACCTTGTGCGTCAGGGCAGCCTCCGCCACCTCGCGAGGATGATCGGTCTCTTCGGCCGCCCAGTCCCGGAAGCTCGACAGGAAGCCGTGCGGCACGGCCGCGGCGTTCAACTTCCGGAGCAGTTCCGACAGCGTCGTGTTCGCGATCGGCTTCCCCCCAACGCCGGGAAACACCAAGGGAGCGGCGGGGGTGATGGAGGGGCCAGGGGAGCGCTCTCCCCGGTCGGGGGTTCGAAGGGGCCGGAGCCCCTCGCCAGCCCCAATGTATTACATTGGGTAGGCTGGCTCCCCGGCAGGCGCCGGCCCCGCTGTCCCCGCCCCGCACGGCCATCGAGCGCTGCTTCGGCCTGCGGCCCTCGGCTCGGGCCGGCCAGGTAGCCGGCCCAGTCATCCATGAGCCTGCGGCGACGCTCGAACAGGTCCGAGCGCCGGTAGGCCGCCTCGATCTGGCTGCGGACCTTGTGCGCCAGGGCAGCCTCCGCCACCTCGCGAGGATGATCCGTTTCTTCGGCCGCCCAGTCCCGAAAGCTCGACCGGAAGCCGTGCGGCACCGCCGCGATCTTCAACTCCCTGAGCAGTTCCGACAGCGTCGTGATCGCGAACGGCTTGCCCCTAACGCTCGGAAACACCAGCGGACTGCTGCGAGAGAGCGCCCGCGCCTCCTCCAGGATCTCCAGGGCGCGCCGGCACAGCGGGACCCGGTGCTTGCGATTCCCCTTCGTGCGCGGGGCCGGGATGCTCCACACGCCCTGGTCGCAGTCCATCTCGGTCCAGACCGCCCCGCTAACCTCGCCGGAGCGTGCCGCCGTGAGCACCAGGAACTCGAAGGCCAGCTTCACCGCCGGCCTCGCCCTCGACGCCCGCACCGTCTCGATCGCCGACGCCACCTCGGGATGCGGCAAGGCCCGCCTGTGGCGCACGCCGTTGCCCTGTGCGCCCAGCACCGGGCCGATCCGGTCGCAGGGGTTGTCGGGCCGCAGGTCCATCGCCACCGCCCATTCCATGACCGCCCGGATGCGCTGGCGCAGCTTCCGGGCCGTGGGCGCCGTCTCGTGCCAGATCGGAGACAGAATCCCCACCACATCGGCACTGGACACCTCGGAAACCGGCATTCCGCCGATGCGAGGCAGGGCGTAGCGCTCCAGGCTGCTGAGCCAGAGCTGGGCATGCTGAGGGGAGCGCCAGCCCGGCCGCAGCTGATTGTAGACCTGGTAGGTCGCCTCGGCAAAGGTGGGTGTCGACTCGGACCGCCGCTTCTCCGAGAGGGGATCGCCGCCCTCCCGGGCCAGCTTCCGGTTGGCGAAGGCCTTCTCCCGGGCTTCCTTCAGCGAGACCAGGGGGAATCCGCCCAGCCCGAGCTCGGCGCGGCGGCCACGGATGGTGAGGCGCTGGATCCAGCCCCGGCTGCCGGAGGGACGCACGTCGAGATAGAGCCCCTGGCCGTCACAATAGCGTCCGGACTGGCTCACGCTGCGGACAAAGAGGGGCGTGAGGGCGTTGTCGGGATGCTGGCTGCGGGGCTTGCGGTGCGGAGGGCGTTTGGGAAGCATCATACCCCCCATTATACTCCCCTAAATAGGTGGGATGCAAGGGTATGGTGCGGGACGCTATGGGAATGGATGGATGCTCAAGTATGCTCATAACAGACTGTATCTAAGTCGATTATGTACACTATGGGACCTAGTTGGAAGATCAGTCCATTCTGAAGAGGCATTCCCTGCGGGAAGGCATCCGAGCGTCCTTTCGCGCTCACGGAGGATGAGTGGCTCTCCCGTGTAGCCTTGTGACCTGCTTGTCACTCTATGTGTTATTGTGTGTCTTATGTTGCACCGTGTTCCACTTCATATCCGTGTCTCTCCCGAAACCCGTCAACGCCTCCAGCTCATCCGCACCCGCCGGCACCTCAACGCCGGCTCCTGGCTGCGCGCCCTCATCGATGAGGCCCTCGACCGCGAGTTTGGTCCCGCTCCCACGGACGCGAATGAGCTGGTCGCGTCGCTCAAGGCCGCGTCCCCGGAACCCATCCCTGGATGGACCCCGGCCAGGCTGAAGGGTGGTATCTGGGGAGCTTGCTTCCAAGGGGACACCCGCACCCTCCCTCCCGACCGACCTCGACGGCCTCACCATCGCCGTCGCGACTCGCTCTGGAGACTCCTGAAACGCAACCGCCACCGAGGTCCTCGAGCGTTCCTCGAATCTCGTCCTGGTCCATGCCCCAAGACTCCATCAATGAGCCTATTCAGCTAAACCGGATTTGGGCCGGGTCCGCACCAGACCCTTGGGCCACACTTGCCCTGTGTTGCATCTTCTCGAGCCGTCAGAAATTCACTGACTTGGTGGACCAATAAATGGGCCCCTTGATTTAGAAAACGGAATATCCAAGATTAAGGAGCCTTTTGCAAAATTCGGAATCGGGCATGACATTGGGCTGGCAACAGTGATGTTCCGGCGGTGACTACCCAGCTGCAAAGACCCTTTTGAAGGAAAAAGCCCGAATCTGATGGCCGGATGGCCAGCGGTCGCCGGACGCAGGCACAGCTTACCCTCTCCCGGCCTTGAGGCGGGCGAACCTGCTGTGCGGTTGGGGGTGGCAACCCGGTCTTCAGAGCGTCAGGCGCATCAACTGATCCACCGTCAGGGCCAGAATGCCGAACATCAGGTGGCACCTCACCTTGTCGGGGCCGCGAACCCTCACCTGCCTCCCGCCAAACTCCTCCTTGAGCCGTCCGTTGACCCGCTCCACCGTCGAGCGTTCCCGGTAGCGCCGCGCCTCGGGAGTCACTTGGCCGATACAGCGCCGGGCCAGTGCCTCCCGCTTCCGCTCGGCTTTCAAGGTAGCTCTTCGGCGGGGGTTGACGTCAATAATCGGCACATGCCCCAGCTTCTCACTGAAGGCCCGGATCTCCGGCGCATCGTAGGCGCTGTCCATCAAGTCGTAGAGACTCTCGACCCGCCTTGCCGTCAGCGTCGCCAGCGGAATGGCTGCCTGAGAGTCATGCACCGAGGCCGAGGTCAGCAGACAACTGACCGGAATCCCGCCGTCAATGGCGTCGAGGTGTAGCTTGTAGCCGGTCCAGCTCTCCTGATGCCCCTTGGCGTTGCGCTTGACGCCGATGTCGCAGGCCTTGGGCAACTCCTTCAACATTTCCTCCAGCGTCATCGACCCCTGCCGCTCCAGCCGGCTCAACCGCTTGGGCCGTCGCTCGCCCTTCGGCGGCCGGCCCCGCCGGCGTTTCCGCTTGGCCTCCGGCGCAGCCTTGGCCGCTGGCTTTTCCCGTCCCGCAATCGCCGTCGAGTCCCTCGACACATGCCCCGCCAAGTGGCCCTTCAGCGTCTCCTCCAGCAATGCCTCGTGCAAACGCCCCGGCAGGTCGCTCTCAGCGAATTCCGCAAAGGCCCGCGAGAAGGTCGACTCGCTCGGTACCTCCCACGCCCTCTCCCAGCCGCACAGCCGCCGCAGCCTCCCCTCACTCCTCAGCCGCTCCACCAATCCCCGCGTGGTCGCCACCTCCAGCATCGACTTCGCCAGATAGGCTCGCGCCAGCACTGCCCGATCCTCCAGCGGCCGGCCACGCCAGCCCCGACTGTAAGGCAGCAACTCCTCCACCCGCACCAACTCCAATACCTGCACCAGCCGCTGGTAACGCTCTCCCAGAGGCCCCAAAACTTCCTCCAGCAGGGGAAACAGCTCTCGTTGAAACCGGAACCAGTGTCGTGATAGGGTTTCCCTAAGGGGCAAGTTCCACCTCCGTTCATCATGTGGTTCAGACACCTTCATGATACAACAGACAGTGGTCTTGCCCCTCCTTCCACCTGCCCTCCTTGATCTTTCCCCACGTGAAAATTCCCGCTATCTGCGAATTTTGCAAAAGGCTCTAAGGTCTTAACATATAGAGAGGTGGGGTTTGGACACTTTCCGATATAGTCCCCTAATCAAGGATGTGGGGTTCTCTCGCAGGTCATGGAACGTAGTGGGGGAGCTGGAACTGAGATAGTTTCCCGTCGCAGAATTCAAGGACCAGCGCGGTCGCTTCTCCAGTAATTCTTAACTGTCCCTGGGTTCGTCTGAGATTCGACAGCTTATCTTTCAATGAGAATGCGGAATGGTAAAGTGACCCAAGGTTGACACTTCCCATTGATTCCAGGTTGTAATCTATAGCCTCGATCGTAACTTCCTCTCCAGTCCCGGCGATTGCTACTCCTAAATCGCAAGGGTTCCCGTACTCCAGGGTGAAAACCAGTCCTTTAGGTGTCATCTTCTGTAGAGGGATGGTGGAGCGAAATGTCTCTCCGGAGCGGTGGAATTGCTTGTATGTCGTGTCGACTGCAATGCAGCCGCCCCCATTGTCTACAACATAGCCGTACCCTTGGATAAGTTCTCCCTTGAGATTGTGCAGGAGGAAGGAGTGGGTGTCCTTCCCTTCCATGGGGTCATCCCCGTTGTGCATACCGATGTAACGATCATCTGAGTCGTCTGCAAAGTCAAACCCCTGCAGGTCCCCGTTGTCATCACGCAGATCGATGTCGTAAGTCACTGGATAGTCGCAGGTGTTCAGGACGTGGATCAGAGTCCCCCAGCCCAGCCCTTGGGCAATGTGGGGAATGTGCCGTCCAGAGGGGGAAAGTGAGACGGGAGAGAGCGGTGTGGTGGCGGCCACCGTGCCTGACCAGGAAGAGCCTTTAATATGGTCTTCGGTGTTGTAGGCTCGAATCCGGTAACTGTAGGTTGTTTGGGGGGATGCACTACCGTCGATAAACTCCAAACTAGGTACGAATTGATTGACTAAATAGGACCATCTCGCCACAGCCTCTCTTCTATCTATAACGTACCCGTAAGCGTTATCCCCATTGGGATTGGACCATTTTAGTGAGACTCTGTGCGGACCCAATGCAGTGGCAGTCAAAGATGGGGCTGTCAGAGTGATCGTCTCATCGTCGCCTCCGCCTCCGCCAGTGCCGGAGACATACCCGTAGATCCAGCTATAGTGCAGGGAGGTCTGCACGTAAGTTCCGGGGAATCCGACAAGTTCCGGGTCGATACTCCCAAGAGAGGCCACGCCGACTTGTCCCCATTCGCTTCCAGTTCTTACTAGCAAAGGACCTCCGCTGTCCCCGCCGCGAATCCCCTCTGCCGCAGTGCCAGCACAGAACGTTCCAATTGCTTGAGTGAAGCCAAAGCGACCAAGCCGCTCCTGACAGTCTGACCGACTATATAGGGGTATGCTGACCTTTTGGAGAATGCCCGGGAACTCTCCGTCTTCATTTCTCCCCCACCCCACGGCAACAGAGGTGCTTCCTGAAGGAGCATACAGGGACTCTTGTACATTGGTAAGAACCGTTACGGTTGTATTGGAAAGGGATGCTGAGAGTTGTAGGAGCGCGAGATCGTTGGTTCCCAGAATGCTTGTAGAGTACCGCGGCTGCACAATGATCCTTTGTACTGTTCGTTTTTCTTCCAAGGCTTGGGAGTTAACCCCGGTATAGACAGAAACGTCGCTGGCAGCAGCTAATTCTCCAACTTCGTTGTAGACACAGTGGGCGGCCGTCAGCACCCAATCAGCTGCCAGCAAGGATCCCGTGCATCTATATCCACGATTGTTTTCCCTGTCGGTCACTTGCCATACCAGGACAACAAAGGGAAACTCGCCGCGAATGACATTTTCCCCACGAGCAATCAGGTGCTCTTCTCGGTCGCGACTCTTGGATGAACCTGAGAGGGTTAGCAATAAGGTACGCGCAATGACACAAATCAAACGGATGGGTGGATACATTTCTTGCTTCCTTTTCTCACTTGTGGGCAGTTTGGTTGGAAAGAGGGTGCCGGGTCTTATGATGGCAAGAGATCGTCATTCGTCTTCTGGGTAAGGAAGAGTGCGTGATTCGTTTTGCTACGGAAAAGCACGTGCAAGGCTTCGCATAAATATACCCCAGTTTGCAGAAGCACGCATCAGAGCCACGACTGACGCCAAGTGTCCCTTGAGCTTCGGATGTCCGAACTCTAAAGTGCATCAGCAACGATGCTGACTTCGGCGATGTCCAGATGACAGGACATGATTCAGTCGTTTTAGCTCGTCGAGAACCCCATAATGAGAGGGGAAGGGCAGCTTGCCACTCCACTTGACGGCACCCGACGAAGTGCCCCCCTTTCACCTCCACGGGATGGAGACCCAGAGCCGAGAAGCGGCCCGTGGTTGTCGGAACGATACAGTCGGATCGCGTGATGCGTAAGGACTTCGCGGCTGACGATCATCTGCCGTTATCCTGTCCGCAGGAGGTCTTGCCGCAGCGACGGGTGGTTCAAGCCCGACAGCAACCCAAAGGGAATTGATCGCTACGGAGAGGATGCCGTTCCGACCGCTCCACGACGGTCTGACCGAACGGTTACGTCCGCCAACATCCTGGAGGGGCCAGTGGAGTCCTTTTCACAAAGAGGGATATAATGAGGGAACTGCAACCAGCTGATTTGTATTAAGTCTATTATAAGCAGTGGGTTACAATCGATAGGATGCAGTTCGTGCAGCAGCGTCCCGTACTGGTTATCCTGTGCATCCTGTGCATCCTGTGCATCCTGTGCATCCTGTGCATCCATGTTCATTATGAGCCTTTTGCAAATTTCGCAATCGGGAATGACATTGAGGCGGCAAGGATGATGTGCTGCAGGCTCCAGCATTCGCCACGATAAGCACAAGAGACAACAGAAACCACAAAAAGCACAAAAGGCACAAAACGAGTTTCTTGATTTCGAGACGTGCCCATCCGATGGTTCTTTTTGTGTTTTTGTGCCTTTTGTGGCCATTCCCGGCAAAGGTCCCGCTGCCGAATTTTGCAAACGCCTCCAAAGAAAAAGAGTTATCCACGAAGGACCGATAAGAGTCATCCACAGAGGAAAACGGCGAACCGCGAATGGACAGGATGAACAGGATTATTGGGCAAGAGTTTCCACCGTCTCGAGTTCAACTATCGCCCATGCTTCAACAAGGATTCCAAAACCCGCTTCCATCCTCATGGAATACCTCGAACACGAACCGATCATTAAGAAGCCCGCTTCCTGTGCCGCAGCGTCTCTTCCTGTTAATCCTGTCCATCCTGTCTATCCATGTTCCCTAATGCGACAAATCGAATTAGCGGAACATGCCCTACACCCGATACGCCAAGAAAGTCCCCTGTTGCACCCTCGTGTGATCCGCCTCGTTATGAGGGGCGGGGGCTGAACTTGCCTGTAATCCTCATCCTGCCTGGGGGTAGCACGATGTCTGTTGCCAGCTTTGAAGGATCGGAGTTTGCGCCTTGACCCGGCAGGAGCTTTGTCATAGGCTCGTTTCCCGGACATTCCGTGATCAGGCCGTATCTTCATTCTGATTCGCGCTGGTGGAAACAACCTCGAAGCCGGAGGCCGCCGGTCCCCTCTTTCCGCCTGGACCGCCGCAGACAAGAGGAACTTGCAGCATGAATATGGACCGCAGGAAGTTTCTGAGTCAGTCTCTGGCAGCTTCCGCCGGCTTGGCGGGACTGCCTTCCCTGGCCGGCGGCCGCCCTTCCAAAGAGAGACTTCGTGTCGGCATCATCGGCTGCGGCCGCATGGGACAGTACTTCGCCGAGGTCTATCGGGCTCTGCCCGACACCGAGTTGGTGGCTATCGCCGAGTGGAATCCGGATCGGCGCAAGATTGTGGGAGAGCGCTTCGGAGTCAAGGCGCTCTTCAAGGATGTCAACGCCATGTTGAAGGACGTCGTTCCCGACCTGGCCGCGGTCATCACCCCCAGCAAGTATATGAAGGAAGCCGTCATCGCCTGTGCCGAAGCCGGGGTCAAGGGTGTCTCCACCGACAAGCCCGTGGCCGCCAGGCTGGCGGATGCCGACGCCATGGTCGAAGCCTGCCGGAAACGGGGAGTCGTTTTTGCAGGCGGCAATTTGCAGCGCGCCATGCCCGAGGTTCAGGAAGCCGGCCAACGCTTGAACGCGGGTCGATACGGCCAGCCCCTGGGAATGGCCGTGCACGGATTCGGCGGGGAGATCTCCGGCGGCGGTTGCCAGCACATTTCCGTGCTGCGTCTGTTTGCCGGCGCCGAGGTCGAAGAGGTCATGGCCTGGGCCGGGCCTCCGGAGGCCCTCGAGCAAAAGGACGACAAGGGCCTCAACGTCAATGCCCTGTTCCGCATGAGCCGCGGGCCCGATTGCCAGGTCTTCGGGCTCACCCAACCCTACGGGACCCGACAGCTCAGCGGGGTGGACGTTTGGAGTGAGGACACCCTGGTCCGCTGGAAGTGGTCGAAGCCCGAAATTTATCAGGGGACCGGCGGCGGCGGCTCCCGGCGGCTCGTTGATGCAAAATATCGCCCCTTCACCTGGCGCCGCATCCTGGATGAGGTTCCCGGTCTGCGAAAGAGTGACAACTACCTGGTGGCCTCCATCCGTTCCTTTGTGGATGCCGTCAGAGGGGGGAGCGAGTTGTGGATCTCGGGCCATGATCTCAGGCAGGCTCTCGAGGTGGCCATTGCCTGCAAGGTATCGGCTCTGCGAGGCAATCGTCCCGTGAAGCTTCCTCTGAATGACCGGTCGCTGGCGTTGTATCCGAGGCCCTACCGCTGGCTGGGGGGAGACGCCACCGAGAACCCGCAATCGATTGAAGACGCGGCTGGAGGGACCTAGTGAAACCTGCCCTGAATCGCCGACAATTTCTGGGAGGAGCCGCCCTGGCGGCCCCGGGCCTGCTGGCCCCCGGCGGAGCTGCTTCGGCGGCGGGGCCGCGGCCCCAGCCCAAGCGGGCAGCCAAGCCGCGCCGCACCATGTACTTCAACGACGCCCGCCACTACTACCTCTACGCCTTCGAGCCGCCCATGACCATGGAGGACGCCTGGCGTCCGGTGGACGAACTGGTGGAGACTTCGGTCGACACCCTGATCTACGGCGTGGAAACCGGAGGCGGACTGTTCAGCGACACCAAGGTGGGCGTGCGGGCCATGTCGCAGACGCGCCCCATCGACAGCGCCCATTACTGGCGGGCCTGGTACAACATGCAGAGCCTGATCGACCGGGGGCTGGACCCCTTGCAGGTGCTGATCGACCGGTCCCACGAACGCCAACTGGACTTCATCATCAGCATGCGGATGGGCGGCGCGCCCCGGGACCCTCGCTATGTCATCGGCACATCCGGACCGGCCGCCGGAGGCGGAGGCCGCCTGGAGAACAACATGGACTTCGCCCATCCCTGGGTCAGGGACACGCAGTTCTCCTGGATGGAGGAATTGGCAAGCTACCCGGCCGAAGGCATCGAGTACGATTTCGCCTTCACTCCCTACTATTTCAAGCCGAGCGAGGTCGAGCGGCACACCCCCCTGATGACCGCCTACGTGCGCCGGCTGTCGGAGATGATTCGAAGCAAGGGGGAAAACCGGATCGTGGGCGCCCGGGTCTTTCCGACCGAGGCCATGAATCGATCCCTGGGGCTGGACGTAAAGACCTGGGTGGAAGAGAAGCTGGTCGACTACCTGGCGCCCCTCTACTACGGATACTTCCTGCTGGATCCCAATCTGCCGTTCGAGTCGCTGGTCGAGTTGGCCCGGCCGGCCGGGGCCGAGGTCTACCCCGTCTTGCAGCCCTACTTCATGCAACACGAGAAGCATGCCAGCCCGGCCATGCTGCGGGCGGCCATCGCCAACTATTGGGCCAAGGGGGCGGACGGCCTGATCGTAGCCCCCTGGTTTCACTGGCCCTTCCGGGAGGAGGAACGGGCGTTGCTGACCGACATCGGCGACCCCGAGGCCGTCAAGGAACGGACCAAGCACCACTTTGTCTCCCCACGGCAGGAGGATGCCGCCGCCCTGGGTTACGGCCACCCGCTTCCCTTGCAGTTGGAGGGCAAAAGCCCACGGAGCTCATCCGTTCCCTTTTATATCGCGGACGACTGCCGGTCGGACCGGGTGGCGCGAACGAGGCTGCTGTTGAGAGTGCGGAACCTGGTGACCGCCGACAACCTGGAGTTGAGCCTCAACGGGAGCTCGCTGGCTGGAGAGCCCATGCGGCGCACCAGCCACCGCTACGACTTCCAATGGCTGGAGTACACCCTGAGCAAGGTGCTTCCCCGCCCCGGGGAGAACGTGCTGTCTGCCCGTCTGGCCTCGCGGCCGGAGGGACTGGGCGGAGGGGTCACCGTTGACCAAATGGAGATCCTGGTCGAATACGCGGGTCCCCAGTCCATTTCCGACCGACCGGATATGCTCTAAAAAGGAGTGAATAACCATGCGACGACGAAGCTTCCTTTCAAGAACTCTGGCCGGCGCCGCCTCACTGGGGCTGCTGGGTTCCAGAAAAGCCGCGGCCGGGGCGGCCCCGCAACCGGCGGCCACTCACGCATCCGGCCGAAAACCCACCATGATGTTCTACCACGATGGACGTCACCCCCTCATCTACATGTACGAACCTCCCATGCAGAAGGAAGAGTACGAGACGGCCGTGGACGAGCTGCTGGGAACCCCCATCGAAGCCATCATGTTCACCATGGGAGACGGACGGACGGTGCTGCACGACACCAAGGTAGGCGAGCTGTGGGGACACAACGTCAAGAAGTGGCCGCACCTGATCTTCCGTCGGGCTCACCAGAACGCCCGGGCGCTCATCGATGCCGGACACGATCCGCTGCGCGTCGTTTGCGACCGGGCCAAGGCCAAGGGAATGCTGATCTATCCGGTGCTGCTGGTTCAGCAAGGCACCGGCAAGCGGGGAACAGACACCCGCGGCTCGGACTTTCGATTCGATAACACCCATCTTGAAATAGGGGCCGGCGGCGGGGTTGATCCCGAGTTCCCGGGCTTCCACGGGCTGGACTTCAAACTCGAAGAAGTGCGCAATGAGCGGTTCGCCCTGGTGGAGGAGACCGTGAACCGCTACCCGGTGGACGGCTTCGAGCTTCAGCTCGACTACATGCCCTACTACTTCCGGCCGGACGAGGTGGATACCGGTCGCCCCATCATGACCGAGTGGATCGCCCGGGTCCACCGCGCCGTCAAGCAGAGCGGAGCCCAGCGGGAGCTTGCCATCCGCATTCCCACCAGCCTCGAAGGCTGCTATTCGGTGGGGCTCGACGTCAGGGAATGGATTCGTCAGGGTATCGTGGACGTGCTCATCGGCCAGAACTTCTCGGGTCCCGAGCTGGTGGACCAAAACGCCGACTTCCGCCCCTTGGTGGCAGCCGCCAAGGAGTCGCCGTGCCGGGTCCACGCGGCCATCCACAGCCATATCGACTCCGATCGGCTGGGCGAGGCCACCGTCAAGATGATTCGGGCCGCGGCCTGCAACTACTGGGACCAGGGCGTCGACGGGCTCTACGTGGCTCATTGGTTCAGCAACTGGCCCTACGAGGGAGATTTCTACGAGAAGCTGCGCGAACTCCCCTATCCCGAGGTGATGGCCCCCAAGGACAAGACCTACTTCGTGACCACCATGACCGGCCGTTACCCCAGGCCTTCCACCGAGCCCGGACTCTCCATGCAGTTGCCGGCCGATCTCAAGGTCAACCAGCCGGTCAAGCTGGAGATGACCGTCAGCGACGACCTGCTCCGCTGGCACAAGGACGGCCGGGTCCATGAAGTCCTCCTGCGGGCCAGAATGATCAATTCGACCGAGCTGGACCGGTTCAGCGTCCGGCTGAACGGCAAGGCCCTTCCCCAATCCGGCTTGCGCAAGATCAATCAGCTCTACCGCATGGTGGCGCCGCGCTACCGGGTCAACAACTGCTACTGGCACATCTACCGGCTGGACAGCAGCCACTGGCCGCGCAAGGGGAGCAACACCGTGGAAATCACCCTGACCCGGCGAGATCCCGACATCACTCCCCAGATCTTCCTGAGAGACCTGGAGCTGGACATCAAGTACCTGATGGGCAAGAACTTTCACCGAGGACAGGACCCTGACCTGGGTGAAGTCCAGTCCCTGACCGACTGAGGTCTCCAACTCGCTCGGATCCTGACACCCCGGAGTGGTGAACCAACCCATGAAACGGCACGGTTTCTTCCAAACAGCTGCTGCAGCGGGCCTGGCCGCAGGGCTGGCCTCCCCTTCCCCGCGAGCGCGGCAGGCGCAAGCCTCCCCTTCGGGTGCCGGCGGGACGACCCGCAAGCCCCGCATCATGTTCTACCACGACGGCCGTCATCCCCTGATCTACATGTACGAGCCACCCATGCAAAAGGAGGAGTTCGAATCGGCCGTGAACGAATTGCTGGGGACCCCGGTGGAAGCCCTGATGTTCACCATGGGAGACGGCCGCACGGTGTTGCACGACACCCGGGTGGGCGAGCTCTGGGGAGACCACCTCAGAAACAAGAAGTGGCCCCACCTCATCTTCCGCCGCGCCTACCAGAACGCCAAGGGCCTGATCCAGGCCGGCCAGGACCCGCTCCGTGTCGTCTTTGACCGGGCCCACCGGCGGGGGATGCTGGTCTACCCGGTGCTGCTGGTTCAGCAGGGGACCGGAAAGCGCGGGGAGGACACCCGCGCCTCGGAATTCCGCCTCGACCACCGCCACCTGGAAATCGGCGCCGAGGGCGGGGTCGATCCGGCCTTCCCCGGTTTCCATGGCCTGGACTTCAAGCACGAGGCGGTGCGCCGGGAGCGGTTCGCCCTGATCGAAGAAACCCTTCAGCGCTACCCGGTGGACGGCTTCGAGCTGCAGCTCAACTACATGCCCTACTACTTCCGTCCCGACGAGGTCGAGCCCGGACGCCGGACCATGACCGAGTGGATCCGGCGGGTTTTCCAGGCGGTGAAGCGGAGCGGAGAGGGACGCGAGCTGGTCCTGCGGGTGCCGGCCAGCCTGGAGCAGTGTGAATCGGTGGGGCTGGACATCCGGGAATGGCTGCGAGAAGGCATTGTGGACGTACTCATCCCGCAGGGCCCCGGCCGCTTCGATCAGATGCTGGACCTGGGGCCGATGGTGTCGGCCGCGCGAGGATCCGGCTGCCGCATACACGGCTACCTTCCCAGCACCGTGGATTCCGACCGCCTGATGGAGTCCACCCTCCCCATCACCCGGGCAGGCGCCTGCAATCTGTGGGACCAGGGAGTGGACGGGCTCTACGTGGCCCAGTGGTTCAGCAAATGGCCCTACGGGAGTTCCTTTTACGAGCGGTTGCGGGAGCTGCCCCATCCCGAAGTCATGGCTCCCCGGGACAAACACTACTTTCTGCAGACGACAACGGGACGCTACCCCGACCGGGCCGGGCGGCAGCTTCCGGCGGAGTTGGAAGTCGACCGGCCGGTGAGCCTGGAATTCAAGATCAGCGACGAACTGCCCCGTTGGGCCAAGACGGGTCGGGTCCACCAGGTCCTCTTGCGAGTCCGGCTGTCCAATACCACCGAGCTGGACCGCATCGTCTTCCGGCTGAACGGAAAGCCCCTTCCCGATTCGAGCTTGCGCAAGATCAACCAAATGTTTAAGCTCAAGATTCCGCGTTTCTTCCAGTTCGGTTACTGGTATGTTTACAAGCTGGACACGGACCATTGGCCGACCAGGGGTCTGAACCTCCTGGAGGTGGAGTTGAAGCAGCGGGATCCGGAGATCACGCCTCAGATCGCCGTCAGCAACCTGGAACTGCAGATCAAATACCTGCTGGGAAAGCACATGAGGCGGGACTCGGAGACGGACCTGGGGGCTCGGGAGAGCCGCAACGACAGACATGGAAACGCATGAATCGACGTCACTTCTTACAGGGAGCTGGAATCCTCTTGACGGGCGGTAGCGGTTTCGACCGGGAAGCTCAGGCTTCCTCCCAAGACGAGCGCCGCATCCTGATCACCAGCGGTGAGACGGAGTTGGCCCAGGTCATTGCCGATCACCTCAGCCGCGACCGCGACGTCCGGCTCACCGGTCTGACGGCTGTCCCAAGCCGTTTCCCCTTCACTGCTTGCCAACTGGATCACGACTCGGCCACCGACGAACTGGTGCGGGGGGTGGAGGCCATCGTCCACGTGGCTGAGCCGCCTTCGGGCGCGGACGATCGGGAACAGATCGATCACCTGACCCGCAGGACCTACAACCTGGCGAGAGCGGCAGTGGACGCCGGGGTCGACCGTCTTCTCTTTCTCAGCACACTGGAGCTGATGACGGGCTACGACGAGGACTTCCTGGTCAGCGAACGCTGGCGGCCGCTTCCCACCACCCGGCCGTCCGTGCTGGCCAAGCACCTGGGCGAGTACACCTGCCGGGAGTTTGCCCGGGAACAAAAGCTGCAGGTGATGGTTCTTCGACTCGGCAAGGTGGTCAAGGCCGTGGCCGTCAAGGGACAAACCGCCGATCCCCTATGGGTGGAGGAGCGAGAAGTGGCCCAGGCCGTCGCCGGCGCCCTGGATGCCAAGCTTACCGACCACGCCCAGGGAGTGGGCCGCTGGAGAGTCTTCAACGTGCAGTCGGAGTTTCCCGGGTCTCGCTTCCCGGTCGCCAACGCCAAGGGGGCTTTGGGTTATCGACCCTGGTTCAAGCCCTGAGGAGAATGGCAGGTTAAATCCATGAAAGTGCTCATCATCGGAGCCACCGGCTATCTGGGACCTCACGTGGTCAAGGCGCTGGAAGACCACTACGAGCTCCTGCTCACCGATATCAAACCGCCCAAGGAGAACACGCGCCATCCCTTCCAGAGGGTGGATGTCAGCTCCATGGAGCAGGTCCAGCGGGCCGCCGAGGGAATGGATGCCATCCTCAACCTTTCGGTGCTGCGGGAGCACCGGCGGATCGCCTTCGACGTGAACGCCCTGGGATGCTACAACATCATGCGGGCAGCCGTGGACCATGGAATTCGCCGGGTCATCAACACCGGGCCCCACTTCACCATCACCGGTCCGCTCTACGAGGGCATCGACCACGGCATCACGCCCGACGTCCCTCCCCACCCCAGCACCATCCTCTACGCCTTGACCAAATCCCTGGGCCAGGAGATCTGCCGGGTGTTCAGCCGGCACCACGACGTCTACGTGCTGGACTACCTGTTCTACAACTTTCGCGACCCCAAACAGGTGAAGCGGGGCTCGGGAGGAGTGCCCTTCATCGTCTCCTGGGATGACGCCGGAGAGGCCTTCCGGCTCGGCCTGGAGATCGAACTGGACCGGCTGCCCTCTCGCTGTGAAATCTTCTTCATCTCCGGGGACATGCCCCAAGGGAAGTTTCTCAACGAAAAGACCAAACGCGTGCTGGGCTTCAAGCCCAAGGACGATTTGGCCTTCCTTTGGCAGCGGCCCTGACCGGCTGCGACTCTGGTTCCATGGGTTTACGCCCACGGCTACCTGCTGGCGCCGCTTCGCGGCTCGTCTCCAACCCACGGGCTGCCGCCCGAGAAATGACTATTCACGGATAAAGCCATGATCCATCGCCGTCGTTTATTGAAGACTGCCGCCCTGGGAGCGGGGCTGGCTCCTTTTTCCCTATCCATGCTGGCCGAGGTGCGGAAAAGGATGAAGATCGTCGAGATCGAGGAGCACGAAGTGGTTGCTCCCTATCAGGACTACAACGCCGAGGCGCTCTTTCGGTATCACGGACTCTCCTTGCAGAGACGTGTCATCTACGTGGTCAAGACCGACCTGGGGCTGGAGGGTTACGGAGAGAGCGGGGGCCCGCTGCGGGAGGGACGTTACAAGGACTACCTGGGCAGCGATCCGTTCGACTGGATGGCCGACACCAAGAACCTGCCCATGAACATGGCCGTCTACGACCTCATGGGGAAATATCTGGGTCTGCCCGCCTGGAAGCTCCTGGGACCCAAGGTGCGCTCCTGGATTCCGGTGGCGGCCTGGACCGTCTCCCGGCCTCCGGATGAAATGGCGGAAGAAGTGATCGACGTATCCCGGCGGGGCTACCACTGGCTCAAGTACCACGTGGACGTGCTGCAGAACGCCATCGATCAGACCGAGGCCATGCAGAAGGTCGCTCCCCCCGGGTTCAAAATCCACTACGACTTCAATGAGGACTCCAACTTCGAAGCCGTCTACCCGGTGCTGCGGGAGCTGGAAAAGTTTCCCGTCGCCGGACGGATCGAGGATCCCATCCGTTCCGAAGATCGCGACGGCTATCGCCTGCTGCGGGAGAAGTGCTCCATCCCCATCCTCATTCACCACGGCCCTCACGACGTCTTCATGAGAGACGGCCTCTGCGACGGTTTCATGGGCGGCCACGCTGCGGTGGGCCATGCCATGAAGCTGTCGGCCATGGCGGAGTCGACCAATACGCCTTTCATGCTCCAGCAGACGGGCGGCATCATCAACCAGGCCTTCCTGGCTCATGAAGTGGCCGTGTTTCCCATGGCCGTCCTGGACCACGTCAACGGGTGCCATCTCTGGAAGGAGCAGGTCACCCGCGAGGACATGCCCGTGGTGGGGGGAAGCGTCGCGCTCCCGGAAGGGCCCGGGCTGGGAATCAGCCTTGACCGGGAGAAACTGAAGCGGCTGGCCCAAGCCCCGCGGCCCAAACAAACCCGCTTCCTGGTGCGTGTCCGCTATGAAGACGGCCTCAGCATCTACTTCCGGTTCGACCCCGATCTTCCCGGGGCCAACGTGAGATTCCTCAATCCCCCCGGATTCGGGCAACGAAACTCAGGCTTCGGACCGGATGTCCCCGGGCCGGTTCCGGGTTATGCCAACCCGGTGGTCAGCGACTTTTGGGATGAAACCGGTTCTCCGGAATTCGAGGCCATGTGGGAACGCGCGGCGGAAGGTCCGGTCTGGGAGCAAACCGGCAAGCCCTGACCGATGCGGTCAGTGGATTCCAATCGTGAGGAGACGCCATGAGACGAAGACGGTTTCTTAAGACAGCCGCCGGCAGCCTGTTGGCCGGCCCTTGGCTGGGAGGCTTGACCTCGGCCTTCCTGAGTCCGGGCTGGAGCCAACCGATTCCCGAAGCTCGAAAAGGACGCCGCATGCTGTCCAACCACGACGGCGCCATCATGGGAAGCGATCCTCCGCTCACCGCCGAGCACTTCCGCCAGGTAGTCAGAAGCTATCAGGGGACGCCGGTGGACACCATCTGCTTCTGTCTGGGCGACCGTGAGGTCTACCACTACGAGACCGAAGTCGCCGAGGTGATCGGCCGCCGGCACGGAACCTTCAAGAGCGACTGGGACTGGCGCGTCTATGAAAATACCAGGCGGCTCATCGAATCGGGCAAGGGCCCCCTGGCGACCTTTGCCGAGGTGTGCCGGGAGGAAGGCATGGGCCTGTTCGGCTCTTTCCGAATGAACAGCCACTACGGAGTGGATCCAGCCTCCCCCCACCACAGCGAGTTTCGGCTCAAACACCCCCAATGGCTGATCGGGCACCCCGCCGGCTATTCCAAGGAGAGCAAGGAATTCGGAATCCGGATGGGCTTGAACTACGCCATCCCGGAAGTTCGCGAGCACATGGCGGCCACCATCGTGGAGGTCTTCACCCGATTTCAGGTGGACGGCGTGGAACTGGATTTCATGCGGCACCCGGCCTTTTTCAAGCTGCACGAGGCGGTGGAGAATCACCACCACATGACCGACATGCTGCGGCACATCAAACGCCGCCGGGACCAGGTCAGCCGTGAGACCGGCCGGAAGATCGAACTCGCGATGCGGGTTCCGCCGACCTTCCCCGATGCCCTGCGGGTGGGCCTGGACGTGCGCACCTGGATCCGGGAGGGCCTGGTGGACCTTCTCATCGCGGGAGGGGGTTTCATTCCCTTCGACATGCCCTTCGAATCGTTCGTGGAGGCGGCCCGCGGCACCGACTGCCAAGTGTTGGGCGGACTGGAACTGCTCCGTTTCATGACCGGACCCACTCCCGACCTGGACATCAATCGAGCCATCGCCATGCGCTTCTGGCAGGGCGGGGCCGACGGACTGCAACTGTTCAACTACTTCGCCCAGGAAACGGATTGGAAGCGGCAGTTGTTCCAGGAAATCGGCGACCCTGAGCGGCTGGCGACGCTGGACAAACGCTATCAGATGGACAAGCGACGCTGGTTCCCCGGCGGATGGAACAACCACGGCGCCGCCTTTTCATCGGCGGTGCCGGCGGTGCAGCTCCCGGTAGACCTCACCGAGACGCCGTCCGCAGGCGGCCCCCGCCTGCGATTCAGGATTTCCGATGACCTGGAATCGGCCACACGCAAGGGCATCCTGGACAGCGTCAAACTTCGGCTCCTGTTCGAGAACCGCACTCTCGAGGACCAGGTGGAGGTCCATCTCAACGGGGAACGCCTGCCCGACAAGCATCCTGGAACCTTCGATCTGGTCTCCTACTGGAACAGGACTCGCGGTCCCTACCAGGGAGAGTATCTGACGGGGACTCTGGAATACGACGTCGCCTGCCCGCCCCTGAAACAGGGAATCAATGTCATCCAGGTTCGACTGGTCAAACGAACCCCCAACCTGACCTCGCCCCTGAGACTGGGCCTGGTGGAGGCGTCGGTTCATTACAAGTCCGGTTGATCGCCCTTCCGGGTTCAAGGGGAGTAGGGGACGTTGTTGAATTACTGGAATAACCGGGATCGGCTATTCCTGAATTCCTGATATTCGACAACGTCCCCTAACCGCACAAGTTATTCCAGTAATTCAACAACGTCCCTTGGTGTCACTTTCTCAGGAGGCGTCATGGCTCTCGTTCACCGGCGCCGTTTTCTTCGTCAGACCGGGTTGGCCGCGGCCGGCCTGCCCTTCTGGTCGTCGTCGCTGTTTTCGCAGTTGGCCCGCAAGATCAGGATCACCGAGATCGAAGCCCACGAGATCCTCCCCCCCTACCACGACTACCATGCCGAATGGCTGTTTCGCTACCAGGGGCTGAACAGCCGGTTGCGGACCGTCTACATCGTCAAGACCGATGCAGGCATCGAGGGCTACGGGGAGAATTGGGGATCTCCATGGAGCGACTTCGAGGACTATCTGGGCACCACTCCCTTCGACTGGATCAACGATCCTCGGAATCTGCCGATGAACATGGCAGTCTACGACCTGATGGGCAAGGCGTTGGGACTGCCCGCCTGGAAACTGATTGGGCCTCGGGTGCGGTCCTGGATCCCCATCGCCGCCTGGACGATGTCGCAACCTCCCCGGCAAATGGCGGAAGAAGTCAGGCAACTGTCGAAACGCGGTTATCGCTGGATGAAATACCACGTGGACGTCCTGCAGAACGTGGTCGATCAGACTGCCGCCATGCAGGAGGCGGCGCCCCGTGGATTTCGCGTCCACTACGACTTCAACGAGGATTCCAATTTCGAAGCTGTCTATCCCGTCCTGAAGGAATTGGAACGATTTCCCATTGCAGGGCGGATCGAAGATCCCATCCGATCCATCGACCAGGACGGCTACCGGCTGCTACGAGAAAAGTGTGCCATTCCGATCCTGATTCACCACGGCCCGGCCGACGTCTTCATGCTCAAGGGGCTTTCCGACGGGTTCATGTCCAGCCATGCGGGCATCGGCTCAGCCAGGAAGCTGGCGGCCATGGCGGAAAGCACCAACACTCCCTTCCTGTTGCAGATGGCCGGCGGCACCATCAACCAGGCCTTCCTGGCGCATCAAGCGTCCGTCTTTCCCATGGCTACCCTGGCCCATATAGACCTGTGCAACGTCTGGGCGGAAGACGTGACCGTCGAAGCCATGCCGGTGGTGGGCGGCAGCGTGGCGGTTCCGAAGGGACCCGGTCTCGGGGTGCGCATAGACCGGAAAAAGCTGGAGCGGCTGGCCCAAGCGCCTCGACCCAAACAGACGCGCTTCCTGGTCAGGGTACGCTACCGTCCGGGACCGCACCTCTATTTCCGTTACGACCCCGATGCCGAGGGCGCTAACATCAAGTTCCTGAGTCCGCCGGGATTCGGGCGGCGGTACTCCGGACACGGTCCCCACGTGCCGGGACCGGTCCCGGGCTATGCCAATCCGGTGGAGACCGACTTCTGGGATGAAGTGGGCACGGTGGAGTTCGAACGGATGTGGAAACGGACCGAAGCCGGCCCCTTCTGGACGGGGGGGGCATGAGAGGTGGTGGTTAGAACCATTTCTCACCAGACTGCCAACCCTCACTCTCGAGGCGCCGCGCTTGCCCCCCTCCGGATCGACTGCGGGCGGGCCCCCTCGCGACGCCGAGTTTGCCCCCCTCCGGATCGACTGCGGGCTTCGCCCTTGTCTCTCCGACTCCCCCTCAAGGGGGGAGTGATACTTGAGGCTTGCAGGGGGCACCTTGCCTGATTCCCGGGCAGGATGTAAACCATGTTCCCGGTCTAACGTATAAACTCCGTTCCCTCTTCATAACACGGGTATCACTCCCCCCTTGAGGGGGAGTCGCAGAAGTCGAGCCGAATGGCGAAGGCTGATGCGGTGGGGGGTTCGCACAAGGCGAGCCAAGGGCGAGATCTTGTGCGCCGTAGCGGTAACCGCCGGCGTGCGTCGGCTGCGGCGGGGGGTGGACGCCGGCGCAGCTTTGGGGCAACGCGTGCCGTTGGAGCAGGTCCGTCTCGCTTTGTGGCTCTGTGAGTGCCGCTGGTCGGCTCTTACGGGACGCCGAGTTTGCCCCCCTCCGAATCGACTGCGGGCGGAGCCCTTGTCTCTCCGACTGCCCCTCAAGGGGGGAGTGATACTTGAGGCTTGCATGGAGCGCCTTGCCCGATTCCCGGGCAGGATGTAAACCATGTTCCCGGTCTACCGCATAAACTCCGTTCCCTCTTCATAACACGGGTATCACTCCCCCCTTGAGGGGGAGTCGCAGAAGCCGAGCCGAATGGCGAAGGCTGATGCGGTGGGGGGCCAACGCCAGGCTGGCTCGAGAGCCGCTGGTCAGAACCGTCCCAGACGCAGGGGTTCCAAGGGCAGGGAGAGCGGTTCCCCGCAGATCATTTCGGCCATAAGCTTGCCGCTGATGGGGCCGTGGGTATATCCCAGCATGGCATGGCCGGTGGAGAGGTAGACGTGAGGATGGCGGGGAAGCCGGTCGATGATGGGCAGCCCGTCCGGCGTGCAGGGACGCAAGCCGCACCAGCGCTCCACGTTGGTGGGGTTTTCGGCCCCCGAGAGCACCTCCAGAGCTCCCCTCTGGATGGCCTCGGTGCGGGTCGGGTTCAAGCTCAGATCGATCCCGGCAAACTCCATGGTTCCCGCAAACCGCAGGCGATTGCCGATGGGAGTCACTCCGACTTTTCTTTCCGCGTGGATGAAGGGAATCTTCGGGCTCAGCGCCGGCCGGTCCATGGTCAGGCTGTACCCCTTTCCAGCCTGAACCGGAACCCTGACTCCCAGCTCGCGGGCCAGCATGGGTGTCCAGGACCCCATGGCCAGGACGATTTCCCGGGCGCGAAAGTCTCCCCGGTCGGTTCGGACTCCGGCAGGCCGGCCTCCCTCCAGCAACCAGCCTGTCACCTCGGTTCCGGTTCTGACGTCCACCCCGTGCTTTCCCAGGGCTTCTCCCAGGCTTGTCACGAATCGATAGGAGTCGCCATGGCCGTCCTCGGCGGAATAAAGAGCCCCCACCACACTCCGATTGAGCGCAGGCTCCAGTTCCCGGGCCTGGTCCCCCGACAGAACCGTGAGATCCAGGTCGTGCCTGGCCATGATCTCGGCCTCCTCTCTCCCCTCGTCCATTCCGGCCGCCGTGGTGTATACGCTCATGAGTCCCCGCTGCTCGAAGTCGAAGCTCAGGTCTTCCGAGGCGGCCAACTCCGTAAACAGGAGCAGGCTGGCGCGACCCAGGTCCCTCAAAACGGGAATGGCTCGCTCCATGGGCCGGTGGCGGCAGAAGACGGCGAACTGCAGCAGCCAGGAAAAGAGCCGCCAGTCCACCCGGGGCCGAATCAGCAGGGGGCTGTCTTCCTTGAGCATCCACTTCAGGGACTTGCCGACGACTCCCGGCGCCGGCACCGGCATGGCATGGCTGGGCACGATCATGCAGGCGTTGCCGTAGGAGCAACCGGAACAGATCTCGCCCTTCTCGATCAAGGTGACCCGGCAGCCCTTCCGGGCCAGGTAGTAGGCCGTGCAGACGCCTACCGACCCACCGCCAATCACGAGAACATCCGATTTTTCCGCCATCGCCTCGACCTGACTGGAAACCTGGACTGAAACAGGAACAACGGGAATGAACTGCGCTAGGAGTCTGCGCCGCAGGACGATTTCGGAAAGTTCAAGAGCGAGAGGCTACTGCGCAAGGCCGGTTCCAAGGAGTGCTTGGGAGCCACTTGGGCGTTGATAGAGTCTCAAGCGTCCTGTGGGCTCCCACAATGGGCGGTTGAGGACCTCCGTGGCCCTGGGTATTGGGTGGAAATCCCTTGCTTCAGGCCGCCATCAACGCACTCATCCTCTTGATGTTGAGGGCCAGACACACCAAGTCCCACTCCCCCTGCACTGATTGCAAGCCCCGCAGACTGAACCGTCGGAATCCCAGCCCCTCCTTGATCCACCCATGAGGGGCTTCGGCAATCCACTTCCTCCGCCGATACTCCACCTGACCGGCTAGGCTGGCCAGCTTCTTCCTCATACGACTCTTGGCCGGATGCTTCCTGGGATCGATCTCTACCGCCCGCTTCCCCTCGCGCCCCAGCGCAACATAACCGTCCACTCCTCTCTCTTCCAGGGCCTGCAAGTCCTCCTCATTGCAGTAGCCCGCATCCGCCAGCACCTGTTTCGGTATCTCCTGGAAGCTCTCCTCCACCTCCTCCAGCAACTCCATCATCTGCCCCTGATCGCTCGCCTGCGCCGTTACCTCGGTGGCCACAATGATCTGGTGCTCTCCGTCCACCGCCACCTGCGCGTTGTAGCATTGCTGGAACCCCTCGGTGGAAGTCTTCATGATCCGGCTTTCCGGATCGGTGAAATTACTCTGCGCCTTCTCCTCCGGTTCTCCGTAGGCCCGCTTGTAGGGCCGTCGTGCTTTCGGGTTGCGGTCCTGTCCCGGTTTGCGCCCCCGCTCCTCATCGGCCTCCCGCTGGGCCGCCTCCAGCCGCTGCTTGGCCGCCTCGATCGCCGCCAGCCGGTCCTCCCGCCGCCGCAACTCCTCGGGCAACTCATCCCCACGCCGGTCTTCCCCGTACCGCTCATCTTCCTCCCGGTCCTCCCGCCGCGCCTTCTTCAACAACTCATGGATCTCTGCCTTCAGTTGCCGCTCCCGCTCCTTCATCCGACCATAGCTCATCGCCTTGCGCCGGCTCGCGTTCGCCCGCACCTTCGTCCCGTCGATCCCCAATCGCCCCAACCCCACCATCCCCATCTCCCGCGCCAAGCTCACCACCTGTACGAACAGCTGCTTGAAGTCCTTCAAATGCCGGCGGCGAAACTCGCACAACGTCCGATGCTGCGGAAAGTTCCCCGCCGCCAGCATCCGAAACGCCACGTCTTCCTCCAGCTTCCTCGCGATCTTGCGCGACGAGAACACCCCTGTCGCATAGGCGTAAATCAACACCTTCACCATCATCCGCGGCTCGTAGGGCGAGTTGCGCCTCCCGTCCTCTTCATAGGGCCGGTAAAACGCTCTCAACTCCAGCCCATCCACCAACTCACTCACCTGATGGGCCAAGTGCCCTTCCGGTACCCACTCCCCCAGGTCCGGCGGCAACATCAACAGTTGCTTCGGCTGATACGGGCGAAACCTTGTCCCCATCCACCACCTCCTATGATGTCTCTAAGCCCGTTATTGTATCATTCAGCCCTGCCCGGGTTTTCTGCGGCGCAGACTCCTAGCCCGCATTTCTCACCAGGGGGCATGATCATGGCGCAGGATTTTTCCCTTCAGGGCGTGCTCGCGACCGAAGAGCGTAGCGGTCACTACGCGCGAGGGAGCATGTGCGCGCTGAAGGGAAAAAGACAAGCCAGGGCATGCCCAGCGCTGTCTGTTACCCGCAAGCCCTTACCATGGAGCCAATCTAAGTACTGAAGATAAACTACTTTTCGGCATGGCACCAGCGACCTGGGTAGAGTCGAGGACTGGCGCGTTGACTATAGGGTCCGGTGGCTATTCCGTCGCTTTCGCTTCGGGCCTCAGTCCGGCTCCCTTATCACGTTTCCAGTCCCCGCTCTCCGAACCGGACGTGCGGTTTTCCCGCATCTCGGCTCTCCAGTGGGATCATGCGTCTCGCACACAGGTCCCCGCTCGCATCCGTGGACGACTCCTATGGGATTGGCACCCGTCCCCCACTCCATCCACTTCCGCTCCCGGGTTGCCGCCAGGCCTGTTGATGCCCTGACGACGCCGTCCTCCTCCGACGACCCTTTCACTTTTGCATGTGATGCTTCCGGAGTCTCCGGCCCTTTTTTGGTCGGGGTTTCAGGCTTTCGCCACTCCCGGGACCCTTCCCCCTTCGGTCACCGCTCCTCACCTGAGGCCCCTTCCCTCCACCGGTATTACCCGGCTTCTCCGGTACTACAGGCCTCTCCGCCACCCTGTCGGCCTAGACTGACTCTCGCGAGCTTCCGGTTCGGTGCGTGCCTCACCACCCACAGGGCTTCCCATGTTGCTGCCTTCTTCCCCTTCCATGCGTGCCAGCGCCACTACCCCGGCGGGTCCAAAGGGGTGCCCGCGTCGCTCGCTTCCCCCTCCGTCTTCGGCCTTCCCCATTTCTCAGGTGGGTCGGCCCCCGCATTGCCCGTTTCGAGGCCTGCTCGACGTTCACTCGCGTTCCGGCCCGCATGCTCGCTGAACCGCCTTAAGCGGCCCTTTGACACCAGAGGGCTTCAGACCATATCGTTACCTCCATGATCCGCCCTGGCTGCTACCAACCGGAGCGACAGTTGTTGGACGGGTTTCGCACCCGTTGGAAGAAGGCGCCTTTCCATGGCGCACTGAGAAATGCGGGCTAGGGGTATTGCTCAGGGACTCGACTTCATACGCGGCAAGGCCCGGACGCACCGGGCGGAGGGCCACCCCCGGGCGCCAACTCGGAGGGCGATGCGAAAGGCGCGGGGGGACGGCGGACTACACGGCGGCGCGGCTGATGGTCCGGGCCTCCGACATGCGGGTGATCAGCTCGACCCGCCTGATCCTAAGAGGCTTGTCCGAGCCGGGACCCCGGTAGTTCAGCCGAATGGACACCGGGTTGCGGCCACTCTTGAGGGCCGCGATGGGAACCCGAAACCTCAAGGCCTTGAAATGCATGTCGAAGGGCTTGTCGGCAGGAAATCCGATCATGCCGTTGCCGGGCAAGGGAGCGATTCGATACCCCACGTTTTCCCAGTTGGCGGCCACATCCACTCCGGAGGGTTCCAGGACCGTGTCACCCATCGAGACCGTCAAACGATCCCCCGGCTTGGAATAATCCAGCGCCAGCCAGAGCTCGGCTGTCTTGGGCTTGCTGGTCTTGAAGTCGTCGGCCACCGGCATGTAAAACGACTTGGCGCCATCGGCCACGTTCAAGTTGAAGGGGACCGGCGCTCCCTTGGAGACCGTGTTGTAGCGCACGTAGTCGGCGCCCGGGGCCCGGGGACTGGCTTCGAACCGCTGAACGGCCGTGTAGTGCTTGTCCTTCTTCCTCATGCGCTTGGGGTCGGCGATCTCGTTCAGCAGGTGCTTGCGCCAACTGCCGTATAGATACCAGTTGAAGGTGTAAATGCCGTCGGCTCCGTCTCGCCACAGGTTGGCCGCGCTCCCTCGAATGACCTCGTCCGGGCTGACGCGGTAGCTGTTTCCATAACTGTAGAGGCTGGGATAGATGGGAAGCCGGCGCGCCTTCATCAGGCCTCGAAACTCATTCAGCGTCGGCAACTCGGTCAATCCCTGCCCCAGGATCAGCATGTCCGCCAGGTCCTCTTCGATCCACTTCTCGATTTCGAAACCGCCCAGTTGGCACCACTCCAGCTTCTCCGGGATGCGGACGGCAATCTCGATGGGACGGCCCCGGCGGCTGGCCTTCTGGTTGAGGCTCTTGCGGATGGCGCGCATGAACTCGGTCAGGTATTTGCCGTTCTCTCGCTCGGTGCCGCGCTGGAAGTAGAGCGTATGGCGCAGCCAGTCCAACTCGATGCCGTCGAAATCCCAGCGATCGAAAAACTCCTCGGCCACTTTGAGCTTCAGGGCCCGGACTCTGGGATGGGCGAAGTTCAGGGCCGTCCACCAGTCGAGATCGTCCACCAGCCAGTCGGGATTGATCCGCTTGAAGGTGGGCAGCTCCGGGTTGGGCAAGGTGCCCTTGGCGTGCTGGCCGTCATGGGTGTCATTCATCCTGAGGGAAACGAAGGCATCCAGGCCTCGCTTGCGGCACTCCTCCACGATCACCTTGGGAGGATTGTGGCCGGCGTCCGCCAGGCTCTTGGGGTTGAGGTACTGGTCCTTGGGATCGACTTCGATTCCGCCGTGCCAGGTCTTGCTCTCCGGGAACTTGAACCGGTCGGCCTCGCCCGGCCACTCCAGCACGTTGCTCTGGTATTCGGCCACGTTGCCGCTGCCGAAGCTGAACATCAGCGTGTCCACGCCGGTGTTCTCAATCGGATTGAAGACCAGCGAGGTGAACTGCTCCCGCGTGAGGGGGCCATAGGAATGGGGCAGGGCCGTCCGGCCCCAGCAGTGAATCATGGACCCGTCCCAATTGAACAGCAGCCGCCGTTTCTTGCCGGAGGCTCCGGCCCGCTTGGGCTTGGGGCCGGCATGCAGCAACTGAGCGAGCCCACCGGCTCCCACGATCATGAAGCTTCGTCTGGTTATCGATTGCATCCTGGTTTCCCCCGGCGATGTGGCTTTATTGGTGAAAGGAACCCTCGAATGATAGCAAGTCGCGGGCCGAAAAGATAGATCCCAGGAAAGGTTTCCTCCAAGCCGGACCGGAAGCGCCCGAAAGGAGTGATCCCCTTCAGATCGATCCCCGGCGTCCTTTGCGAACCAGGGAAAGAACCAGATCGAATGCGTACCAGGTGGCCAGAAAAGCCAGACACTCGAGGCTGAAACTTCCGAACTTGTAGAAGATCTCGGCCACGATCAGCGCTCCGGCGGCCGCGGGGAGCTGTTCCAATGCGATTCGGGAAAGAGGGAGGGAGTGTAACAGGGTATACATGGCGGATCCGGTTCCTCGTCAGCCCTGGGCCCGGTAGTGGTCCCCCACGGACCGGGGCCTTCCGGCAACTATCTCCAATGCCAGGGGATGCGGGTTCACGGCTGCATTCGCCGCACCGGCCCCGGCGGTCAAGACAGCCTATCATAAACCATTGACCGATAAATCGGATCAGTTGCCGGCATTTTGCTCCAGTTGGACCAGCAGGCTGGCGGCCCTGGCGCGTTTTGCCGGGTCGACGTCCCGGGCGACGATGCGTTGCAGGACCGAGCGGGCCCGGGAGTCGCCGGCTGCACCCAACTCCAGACCCAAGCGGTCCCGCTTCTCGAAATAGCTGGGATCGAAAGGTTGGATCTTGAGCGGAAACTTCCGCCAATAGTATTTCAAGGGGCTGTCCGGAGGCCAATCCGCATATACCTGTTCCCAGTTGCGAACTTCCCTGCCGTGGGGCTCCAGGCTTCCGGGCGCGATGGGTTGGTCGACACTCTGGAACCGGGCGTCCATGGAGAGGCGCAGCC
The DNA here is from genome assembly GCA_965207735.1 of Candidatus Versatilivorator sp. Lineage (GTDB taxonomy): Bacteria > Acidobacteriota > Terriglobia > Versatilivoradales > Versatilivoraceae > Versatilivorator. The sequence continues at coordinate 2,524,687 of OZ242296.1, forward strand.
GGTCGCTTCGGTTGGCGACGCCCTTGTGGACCATCTGGCTGTGAAAAAACAGCACGTCGCCCTGCTCCACCGCGTTGTGTACCCAATCCCCTTCCAGCTTGTCCGTCACTTCCATGCCACCGGCGCCCAGCGCGGGGCGGAATTCGTAAATGCCGCCCCGATGGGAACCGGTAGAGAGCTGCAAGCCCCCCATCTCCCCGGCCAGGTCACTCACGGGGAACCAGGCCGTGTAGGTCTCCGAGGTCCCCTGAATGGGGACCCAGTCCTGATGCGGCGGGGTGGTGTACTCCACTTTTTGGGGAAAGATGGTCCGCCCGATCAAACGTGGATGGGGCAGGACCATACCGCCTACCAGCCGCTCCACCACGGCCAGCAGGTCCGGATGGTGCTGGATGGCCTGGAACTGCATGATCGACAACACCCGGGTCATGACCTCCATGTAGGGCCGTTCGGGCTCCACACAGAATGCCTTCAGGTTGGCGATGCCTTCCTGACCGGCCCCGTCCTTCACCCAACCGACTTCCTCCAGGACCCCGAGCCACTTCAGGCGCAACTCCTCCAGTAGTTCCCGGGGCAACAGGCCTCTGACGTACAGATAGCCATCCCGGTCCATACGCCGTCTCAGTTCCGTACCATCGCCGACAATGCCGGTGGAATCCACAAATGGCTTCACGAGAGCCTCCGTTGATCAGGTTAGTCGGGACCACCCTGCGGGTGGGTCCCCGGTGTCAGTTCAAACACGCCCATCGAGGTCCCGGCGAAGAGACGAACCGAACCGGAACCGGCCATGGCCAGGGTGTGGAACCGGCCTGCAGGCAAGCCGCTTGCTCCCTGACCCGGCCCTGCCGACTCCAGGGCCTTCCAGTTGGCCCCTGCGTCCACACTCCTGAAGAGGCCGCGGCGCAGTGCGGCATAGAGAACGGAGGGAGCGGAGGGATCGACCAGCAGAGCCCGGACCACCGGGTATGCCGGCAATCCCCGGTTGGCCGCCGACCAGGTCGCGCCTCCGTCGCTGCTCTTGAACACCCCATCCCCGTAGGAACCGGCGTAGAGAATGGGGGAAGAGGCCGGACCGACCGCCAAAGCGTCGATCATCAGGCCGGGCAGACCTCCGGCATCGTTCTTCCAGGTCTGGCCTCCGTCGACCGACTTGAACACGCCCGAGCCGTCGGTGGCCGCGTAAAGAGTGCCGGCTGCAACCGGATCCATGGCCAGAGCCCGCACACTCTTTTCCGTAAGTCCCCGGTTGACCGACTTCCAGGAAGCAGCGTCGTCCTCGGTCTTGAATATACCTGCCCCGTCAACGGCGGCATACAGCACCGATGGATTGGAAGGATCCGCCAGCAGCGACCGGATCAGGCTCACCGGCGGCAAGCCTCCTCTGGCCGCGGCCCAACTGGCTCCCCCGTCGGTGGACTTGAACACGCCTCCGCCAAAGGTGCCTGCATACACCCTTTCGGGGTCGGAAGGATGGATCAGCAGGGTCTCGACCCGGGACTCGGTGAGGCCCTGATTGGAGGACTCCCACTTGTGGCCACCGTCCGAACTCTTGAATATCCCGGAACCCAGGGTGCCCGCGTAGGCGAGTTCCGGATTGGCGGGATCGAACGCCAGGGCCTGCACCTGGACATCGGTCAACCCTTGATTCAAGTGCTTCCAACCGGCTCCCCCGTCGGTGCTCAGGAAAACGCCCGCGCCGGCCGTGCCGGCCAGCAGGGTGGAGTCGTCCCCGGGAAGTGCGATGAGCGCCGTCACCGGGAACAGATCGGGCAGGCCCCCCTTGATCGCCTCCCACTTTTCGCCCCCGTCAGCGGTCTTCAGCAATCCCTCGTTGAGGGTGCCGGCAAATGCGGTGGCCGGACCGGACCCGGTCAGGATCAGGCTGAGGACCACGGCCCCTTTCTTGACCCGCTTCCAGGTTTCGCCGCCGTCCGGGCTCCTGTAGACCATGCCGCCCAGATTGTCGTCGGTGGTGACATAGAGGACCACGGGGTCGGTCGGGTCCACCGCCGCCGCGGTAATCCAACGATCGTTCAAGCCACTGGGCTTCCAGGTTTGCCCTCCATCCAGGCTCTTGAAAAGACCCTTGCGGTGAGTGCCGGCGTAAAGCGTCCTCGGCGCCCGCGGATCCATGGCCAGGACTTCCACCCGACTTCCCGTCAAGCCCCGGTTGCTCGCCTTCCAGGTTCTCCCGCCGTTGCTTGTCTTGAACACGCCCCCGCCAAAAGTGCCCGCATAGGCGATGGAGGCCTTGCGGGGATCGACCAGCAGGGCCTTGACGGCCCGACCGGGCAACCCGTGAATTCGGGCGTTCCAGGAGGCGCCCCGGTCGGAACTCCTGAAGACCGAGCCGGCGGCGCTGCCCAGGTAGAGGACGCGAGGATCGGAAGGAGCCACCGCCAGAGCCTCGACGGGGCTGCCGGACAGCCCCCGGCCGCCGGGTTTCCAGCTGCGGCCTCCATCGCTGCTGGTGAACAGGCTTCCTCGAGTGGTTGCCAGGTAGAGCCTCCGGGAATCTTCCGGATCGACAGCCAGGCAGGAGACGTCGGCGCCGAATGGACCCTGGGGCGCCGAAGGCTCGCTCGCCGCCCCAGAGGCAGACGAACTGACGGCCATGCTGGTCACGAGTGTGAAAACGCTGATACACGGGAACCTAAAATGATTCATCATTCATCACTCATAATTCATCATTCCTTAAGCCGCATTGTACAACATCCCGCTGGTAGGCTTGAATGGGGTTTGGGCTTCCTTGGGAATACGCTCTTCGGACACCGCCAATTGCTGCAAATCCTTTACAAATTCTCATTGGGAGTGGTAAATTTCCTTAAATCAGAGGCAATTGATCTCCTGGCCATGCCGGGAGAACCACTCACCCCGGGTGCACTCCGACTCGGGAAACGGGGGCAAGGGACGATGCTCACCATCCATGGAAGCCAGCAACGGCTTTGCGACGGGATCCACCGGCGTAACTTCATCAAGATCGGGGCTTTGGGCATGGGGGGACTGTCCATGCCTCAACTGCTGCGGGCGGAGCGCCAGTCCGGCTTGGGCAAGTCCGGCAAAGCCATCATCATGATCTATCTGCCGGGCGGCCCGCCGCACCAGGACATGTACGAGCTCAAGATGGATGCCCCCTCTGAGATTCGCGGGGAGTTCAAGCCCATCCCCACCAACGTCTCCGGCATTCAGATCTGCGAGCATCTCCCCCGGCTGGCCAAGATCACCGACAAGCTGGTGCTGCTGCGAACCATCGTCGGCGCCAAGGACCGGCACTCCTCCCATCAATGCATGACCGGACGCCTGAATGACGACCCGCCCCCCGGCGGGTGGCCCGAGATCGGTTCGGTCATTTCCAAGCTGGAAGGGTCCACCCATCCGGCTGTGCCTCCCTACGTGAACCTCACCCCCAAAATGAGGCACCGGCCCTACAATTTCGGACACCCCAGCTTCCTGGGAGTGGCGCACACCCCATTCCGCCCCGAGGGCGATACCCTCAGGGACATGACCCTTCAAGGCATCAGCCTGGAGCGGCTGTCGGACCGCCGGGCGCTGCTTCAGAGCTTTGACCGCTTCCGCCGGGATACCGACCGGAGCGGGAGGATGAAAGGTCTGGATGCCTTCAACCAGCAGGCCTTCGACGTCCTGACCTCCAGCCGGCTCCTGGAAGCCCTGGATCTGGAGAAGGAAGATCCGCGCATCCGCGAACGCTACGGAGAGGGAACCGCGCAGCATCAGGGGGACGCCGCCCCACGTCTGATGGGGCAGTTCCTGCTGGCGCGCAGGCTGGTGGAGGCCGGAGTTCGCTGCGTCACCGTCAGCTTCAGTTTCTGGGATTGGCACGGCGGCAATTTCAAGCGGGGGCGGGACAACCTGCCGCCCTTCGACCAGGGGGTCAGCGCCCTGGTGGAGGACCTGCATCAACGCGGGTTGGACAAGGACGTCACGGTGATTGCCTGGGGCGAGTTCGGCCGCACTCCCAAGATCAACAAGGATGGGGGGCGGGACCACTGGCCGCGGGTATCCAGCGCCCTGATGGCGGGCGGGAGCATGCGCACCGGACAGGCGATCGGGACCACCAATCGACTGGGAGAAGAACCCAAGGAGCGCCCGATTCACTTCCAGGAAGTCTTCTCCACCCTCTACCACAACCTGGGCATCGACGCCGCCAGGACCCATATCACCGATCTGAACGACCGGCCGCACTTCCTGGTCGACGGCTACCGCCCCTTGCCGGAAGTCATTTGACTCCGGTGGGCGATTGAGTGCCGGAGGCTCGGGTTTCAGCTCTTGTCGTCCGTCTTCCTTCCATATAACACGTCAATCTCGGCCTTCAGTTGGTCCGCGCTTGCCTGAATCGCCTCGTCGGGGTGCTCCTGCAAGCTGGCGATCGTCAGGTTGAGCGCCTTGTCGGCCTGGTGCAGGAAGATGGAATAGTTCTTGACCTCGCTCAATCCCTCCCGGCCGAACAGCTTCTGGTTGTCCAGGATACATTGAGCCACCGTCAGAAGCGCCCGGCTCGGAACCAGCTCCACCGATCCCTCATCCAAGGTCGCGCGGGCCTGGGCCAGGTCCTCCCCCGAGTCCAGAAATCGGGCCAAGGTTCGGGCAATTCCCTTGGGAAGCTCGACGACTTCGACCTCCTCTTGCTGTTCCGAATCGAGCATCGTGCCGCTCCTCACCTCCTGCAACTGGTCCGGCCCCTGCTCCGAATCGTCGACCGGCCAGGACGATTCCAGGGCATAGGTGGATTCGGGCGAGTGCCTCTTCAGAAAGCGGTCGCAGGCCTGGTACAGGATCAGCGCCACACTCTTTCGCTTGCGGTGGTAGTTGAAAGCCATGGAGCGCAGCTTGCCGTACTGCTGGGGATCTGCTTCCATGCCGGCCAGGTAGGCATCGGCAATGTTGCGGAACCCATCGCTCTGGCCGGCCAGCAGGACGATGTTCAGAAGCCGGGCTTTGGCGGCCTGTTCACTCTTGGGAAACCGCGTCTGCAGAGCCCCCGAGGAATCGAGCGCCTTTTCGTAACGCCCGTCCGCCACGGCTTTCTTAACCTCGGAAAAAAGATATTCCGGGGTGTTCCTGTCGACCTGAGACTCCTGGCTGCAGCCGGCGGCCGCCAGACAGACGATGGCGATCAGACTGGCACTGAGGCACGGGTGGAAAGATGTAGGAACTCTCATTGGTCAACTCCTTCCATAACGGCTTGGGATGAGCCTCTGCCGGTTCCATGAAGCGCATCAGGTGAAATCGACAGGGCTGGAGGCTGTTCAGACTGTGCCGGCATGCGAACCCTCGAAGACGCCGAGGGAAACCCGTAGTACTGGCAAAATGCTGAAAATACACTATTTTCCGTCCACGACCAGCGATCCGCCGAGAAAATGCGGGCCAAGTCCAAGAGCCGGAAACTACCCCGCCCCGGGGTGCCTGACGTAAAAGCTGAACGGATGTTGAAACGATGTGAAAGGATTCTGACGGATTCCGGTAGCCGCGTCAACCCTTGGCGGGGCATTTGGTATCTTTACACTTCCGAGTCGGAAGTGATACATTACCGGGCACTGTATACATTGGTTTGGATCAGGTAATCGTCTGGGGGAGGCTGAGAGCGATGTTGACCATATACGGGCAAGGTCATTCGATGTGCGACGGCATGTCGCGGCGAAATTTTATCCAGATCGGCGCGCTGGGAATGGGTGGACTGACCATGCCCCAGCTGCTCCAGGCGGAAAAGCAGTCCGGCCTGGGCCGGTCCGGCAAAGCCATCATCATGATTTACATGCCCGGCGGCCCCCCGCACCAGGACATGTACGAACTCAAGCCGGACGCCCCCTCGGAGATCCGCGGCGAATTTCAGGCCATCAAGACCAAAGTCCCGGGAATCCATGTCTGCCAGCACCTGCCTCGCCTGGCCAGGATCATGGACAAGCTGGTGCTGGTTCGAACCGTGGTCGGAGCCGAAAATTCCCACTCCTCCTACCAGTGCATGACCGGGCGCATCAGCGGCCGCAGGGGCAATCCTCCTCCGGGAGGCTGGCCGGAACTGGGATCGGTTCTCTCCAAGCTGAAGGGTCCCACCGATCCGGCCATTCCGCCCTACGTCAACCTGTCCCACAAGTCCCGCCACGGCGAGTACAACTTCGGTCGACCCAGTTTCCTGGGTGTGGCCCACACTCCCTTCAAGCCGCAGGGGGACATCAGAAACGACATGACCCTGAATGGGGTCAGCCTGGAACGGCTTTCGGACCGCAGGCAGTTGCTGCAGAGCTTCGACCGGTTCCGCCGCGACGTGGACCGGACCGGTTTGATGGAGGGTCTGGACAGCTTCCAGGAGCAGGCATTCGATGTCTTGACCTCCAGCCGGCTGCTCAAGGCCCTGGATGTCGAGCAGGAAAGCTCCAAGCTCCGCGACCGCTACGGCAGAGGCTCCCCCAAGCTGGAACGAGACGCGGCTCCCATGCACATGGACCAGTTCGTGGTGGCTCGCCGGTTGGTGGAGGCGGGTGTCCGCTGCGTGACGGTGAGCTTCGGGTATTGGGACTGGCACAGCGACAATTTCAAGAATGGGCGCTACTACCTCCCGGCCTTCGACCAGGGAGTCAGCGCCCTGGTGGAAGACCTCCATCAGCGAGGACTCGACAAGGATGTTTCGGTCATTGCCTGGGGTGAGTTCGGCCGCACTCCCAAGGTCAACAAGGATGCCGGCCGCGACCACTGGCCGCGCAACTCCTGCGCCCTGATGGCCGGAGGCGGCATGAGAGCCGGCCAGGCCATCGGTTCCACCAACCGACTGGGCGAGGAACCCAAGGAAAGACCGGTCCACGTTCAGGAGATCTTCGCCACGCTCTACCACAATCTGGGCATCGACGCCAACAAGACTCACATTACCGATCTTGCCGACCGCCCCCATTACCTGGTCGACGGCCACATGCCCATGCCGGAAGTGATCTGATTACAAAGGTGGGTTAGCAATGGTGACCATCCCTCGGTTCATCCTTCCCGGGGTCACCAGCCTGAGCCTGGCATTGGTCCTGCTTCTCCCGGTTGTTCCCGCACGGGGGCGAACCCCTCGGTCCACCCCTGCCTCCAATGCCAACTCGCTGGTAGCGTTGACCCTGGAGACCGGTCGGCCCGGTTCTCCCGATCCCGGCGCGGTGGCATGGCTGCGGGGTTCGGAAGCACGACAGCAGCTCCTGGCGACGGGACGCCTGCGCGATGGAAGCCTGGTGGACTACACTCGCCAGGTCCGCTACGAGTCCCGGCCTCCGGGTATCGTCTCCATCGACACGACCGGCTTCGTGACCCCGTTGGCCAACGGATCGGTTCGGGTTACGGCAAGGCTCCCCCAGGGGCTTGCCGCCGGCACTCGCCTTGAGGTCCGAGAGATCGGCCAATCGAGGCGTGTCAACTTTCCCAACGAGATCGTTCCCATCTTCACCAAATCGGGATGCAACAGCGGCGGTTGCCACGGCAAGGCCTCGGGTCAAAACGGCTTCAGGCTGTCGCTCTTGGGCTTTGAGCCCCAGGACGATTTCGAGTATCTGGTCATCGAAGGACGAGGGCGCCGCCTGTTTCCGGCCGCGCCCGACCGGAGCCTGCTCCTGCTCAAGGCCACGGCGGCCGTCCCTCACGGCGGCGGCCTTCGGGTCGAACGGAACTCGCCGGCCTTCGACCTGCTCTCTCGCTGGATCAGGCAAGGCATGCCCTACGGAGGACCCAATGACGCCAGCGTGGTGGGAATCCAGGTCCTTCCGGACCATCGGCTGATGTCTCGCCACCAGGAGCAGCAACTCCTGGTGACCGCAATCTATTCCGACGGTTCCAGCAAGGACGTGACCCGCCTCTGCCAGTACGAGTCCAACCAGAAAGAGCTGGCCGAGGCTAGCCCTTCGGGACTGGTGCGGGTCGGGGAACAGGCCGGTCAATCGGCGGTCATGGTCCGATTCCAGGACCGGGTGGCGGTCTTTCGAGTGACGGTCCCTTACGGCGGTCGGGTGCAGGAGGGACTACCGGCGGAAGGCTTCATCGACCGGTGGGTGCTCAGCAAGCTCCAGACGCTGGAACTGCCGCCGTCACAACCCTGCGACGACGCCACCTTTCTGCGCCGTACCTCCATCGACATCACCGGCCGCCTGCCCACCCCCGGCGAGGCCAAAGAGTTCATGGCGGACCCCGATCCCGACAAGCGCCGGAAGTGGGTCGATCAACTGCTGGCGAGTCCGGAATACGCCGACTATTTCGCCAACAAGTGGAACGCCATCCTGCGCAACAAACGGCGGGACCAGCGGTCGACTCGGGGCAATTTTCTGTTCCATGCCTGGATTCGCCGAAATCTCCTGGAAAACAAGCCCTACGACCAGTGGATGCAGGAGATCGTGACGGCTTCCGGGGAAATAGGCCGCAATCCGGCCGTGACCTGGTTCCGGGAGGTCAAGAGCGTCGAAGACCAGGTTCAGGACGCGGCCCAGATTTTCCTGGGCGTTCGGCTGCAGTGCGCCCGTTGTCATCACCATCCCTACGAACGATGGAGCCAGCAGGACTACTACGGGTTTGCCGCCTTCTTTTCCCGCCTGGCGCGCAAGCCGGGGACTCAAGCCGGGGAGGAGGTTATTTTCCATGACCGCGGAACGGCAGCCGCCATCAATCCCAAGACCAAGCTGCCGGTGATGCCCACGGGGCTGGGCACGGATACCTTCGCCATCTCCCCCGACCAGGACCCGCGGCAAGTCCTGGCGGATTGGATGGCCGACAAGGACAACCCCTTCTTCGCTCGCATGCTGGTGAACCGCTACTGGAAGCATTTCATGGGACGCGGCCTGGTGGAACCGGAAGACGACATGAGAGGCACCAACCCCGCCACCAATCCGGACTTGCTGGATGCTCTCGCCAGCCATTTCATCCAAAGCGGATTCGACCTGAAGGAGCTGATCCGGACCATCTGTCAATCCAGGACCTATCAACTCAGTTCCCATCCCAATGACGAGAACGCGGATGACACTCAGAATTTTTCCAGGTACTACCCCAAGCGGTTGACAGCCGAGGTCCTGCTGGACGCCATCGACCAGGTGACCGATGTCCAAACCGAATTCCCCGGGCAGCCCAGTGGAACGCGGGCCTTGCAGCTACCCGACGACAGCTTCAACGCCGACTCCTACTTCCTCACGTTGTTTGGCCGACCCAACAACGCCAGCGCCTCCGAGTCCGAGCGAACCCATGACGCCAACCTGGCCCAGAGCCTCCACCTGTTGAATTCTCGCAAGATCCATGAAAAGGTGAGCGATCCGCATGGGCGAGCCGCCCGTCTGGCCAACGATCCCAGTCTGACCGACGAAGAGAAGGTCCGGGAACTCTACCTGTGGACGTTGTCGCGGCTGCCCGAAGCGGAGGAAACGGAGATGGCATTGAGCTACATAAGAAAAAGGGCTCAAGCTTCGGAAGCCGCCGCGGCCTCGCACAACCGGTTGGAAGAGGCCTATCAGGATACCCTCTGGGCGCTGCTGAACACCAAAGAGTTCCTTTTCAACCATTGAACCTCTTGCCGGGTTCGGCCCCTGCGCCAAACCGGTTGACGTCGGGCTGGGACGCCCATTCGCCGGCTGTTTTCCGGAATGGCCGGATCCGGTAGAGAGATGATCGACCCGCATCCGGAGGGGGAAAGTTCTCCATGAAACCCGAGAATTCAAATTCGATGGCGCGGCTGCGATCGATGGCGCTGCTGTTGTTGGGAGCCGCCGGTCTCTGGCAGACGGCGGGAATGCCCGCTTGGGGCCAACTGCCTTTTCTGCGGCTGATGACGGCCTTCCCTTCCGGAGGAAAGCAGGCCTCGGCCGTTGAGGTCACCGTCACCGGCAACAACATGGACGGCGTCGACCGCCTCCTGTTTTCCCACTCGGGCATCACCGCCTCCCCTCTGATGAGCGAGAGCACCTTGCTTCAGCCGAATCCACGCCCGGTTCCCGGCAAGTTCACGGTCACCATCGCCCCCGACGTGCCCCCGGGAATCTACGAGTTGCGCATGGCGGGGCACTTCGGAGTGTCCAACGCTCGAGCCTTTATGGTCGGAGACCAGGAAGAATCGCTCTCGGAGGAAGACAATCACTCGCTGCCGAAGGCCATGAAGATTCCTCTGGGAGTGACCGTCAACGGCCACAGCGATGAAGGCGCCGCCGATTTCTTCACCTTCGAAGCCGAGCAGGGACAGCGTATTGTTCTGAATGTGCTGGCCCAACGATTAGACTCCAAGCTGGATGCGACCCTGGCCATCTGCGACGCCTCGGGGCGAGAGATCTTGAGCGATCGGGATACCTACCGCCTCGACCCGTTCCTGGACTTCACTGCGCCGGCTGCCGGCCGGTACGTCGTCAAGATATTCGACTACCTCTATCGAGGCGGGCCCGAGTATGCCTACCGCCTGTCGGTGGGAACCCAACCGCATATCGCATACATCTTTCCGCCGGCGGGACCGCCCGGAAGTCGTCAACCTTACGTGCTTTACGGGCAAAATCTCCCCGGCGGCAAACCCTCCTCCGTGCTCAACGCCCAAGGAATTCCCCTGGAGGAGAAAACCCTCGATATCACCCTCCCGCGGGACGCTCATCTGCTGCCTGCCAACTCCTTCCTGGAACCGAGACAGATTGTGGCGGGAGGAATCGACTATCGATTGAGTTCTTCCGAAGGTGTCTCGAACGCCGCCAACCTCGGTTTTGCCACGGCTCCCGTGGTCCGGGAAGTGGAACCCAACAACCATCCCGAGTCGGCCCAGAGGGTTGCCCTTCCCTGCGAGATCCAGGGGCAGTTTTTCCCCGCGGCCGACCAGGATTGGATCGTCTTCGAAGCCCAAAAGGGCGCCGGCTACTGGATTGAAGTCTTCTCGCATCGTCTGGGTCTGCCCACGGACCCCGTGGTGGTGCTGCAAAGATTGTCCATCGATGCGGAGGGCCGGGAGCAGCCGGAGTTGGTGACGAGAGCGGACGATGACAACTCCTTTCTGGGCGACGAGCGCTATAACACCGGAAGCCGCGACCCGATCTTCCACTTCAAGGCCGAGCATGACGGCCGCTACCGGCTCAAGATTCACGATCTGGCGGCCGCCCGGGAAAGCCGCCCCTCCCATCTCTACCGGCTGTCGATTCGGCAATCCGATCCCGACTTCCACCTGTTGGTGGCTACCGACGATCCCGGAGGCTCCAACGACGACGGCATCATCTGGGAACCCCTGCTGCGGTTGGGAGGAAAGACCCGCATGAACGTCATGGCCATCCGGCGCGACGGATTCGAGGGCGAGATCGATCTTGCGGTCAAGGGATTGCCCCCCGGGATCAGCTTCCCCGGCGCCACCATCCCGGAAACGAGCAACGGGACCTATCTCTACTTTGAGGCCTCTCCGGAGGCAGCCGGCTGGACCGGGACCGTGCAGGTGATCGGCAGGTCAAGGATCGATGGCAGGGCGGTTGAGCGGCAGGCGCGCCACGTCACTCTGGTCTGGAACTCCGGCTCGCTGAGACAGGCGGGCGCCCAATCCCGGGTCGTTCGGAATCGAACCCTGGCGGTCAGCCGAAGCGAGTTGGCGCCCCAGCTTCCTGAGTTCCGGATCGAGAAACAGGCGTGGGATGTCCCTTTGGAAGGCAATTTGGAAATCCCCTTTCAACTCGCTCGTCGTTCCCTTCTGCCGGGCGAATTGAGGCTGCGCCTGGGAACGCTCGACGGGCTGAGGGAAGGCACCACCAAGCTGGTGGTGGACGACAAGAGCAGCGAGGGAACGCTGGTCTACAAGGTCACCAAGCGCGGAAACGAGTTCAAACCCGGGAAATACACCTTTTCCGCGGTGGCGATGAGCCAAATGACCTATCGCAACCAACCCGAAGCGGTGGTGCAAGCACTTCAGGACACGGTGCGGCTGCAGAAACTGTCGGAACAGAAATCGGCGATGGCCGGGCGAGCCACCGGGAAGGCATCTCCCCAATTCAGGGCGGAACTGGCCGCTCAAGCCAAGGAGGCCGAGAGGGCGCGCAGGGCAGCCGAGAAGCGCTTGCGGGAGGCGATTGCCAAGGCATCCCCTCGAAAAGTCAGGATGGCGGCCCATTCCAGAGCCCTGGATCTGACCATCCATCCCTCGCCCATTCTCCTGACCACACGGGAGAGGGTGTGGCACACCCGGGCCGGGGCCAACCTGGAACTGCCCCTATCGATCGAGCGCCTGTTCAACTACACCGACCCGGTTGAGATCGGTCTTGAGGTTCCCATCCACATCGTCGGGATCGAGGCCGAGTCGGTGACGATTCCAAAGGGCGAGACGACCTCTTCCCTGTTTGTCCGGCTGGCTGCCGATCTGGACCCCGGCGACTATCCACTGAAGCTCGAGGCAACGCTTCAATTGAACGAGCAGGAGATTCAAGTGGAAGAACCGCTGACGATCCGCGTGCGCCCGGTTCGCAATCAGACCTCGCTCGGACACCGTCCATGACGCGGTTCCTCCAGTCCCCCCATTCCGCCCCCCGGCGCAGACGCCCGTCCAACCTGTCCGTACCGGGGCGTCCGGCGATTCTTTGGCTGGCCCTGCTCTGGATCGTTGCGGCCGCTCCCATCCGGGCTCAGCTCGAGGAGGACAAGGATGCGGACCCGGACGGAGCCATTCCCATCGCGGTTCCGGAACGGCAGGAGCCAGTCAGCTTCAACCGGGAACTCCTTCCAATCTTTCAGGCTAAATGCCTGGCCTGCCACAGCAAGAGCCTGGCTCTTGGAAACGTGGTCCTGGAAGACAGGCAACTGATTCTCTCCGGCGATCGAGCAGAACCGCTGGTCGTTCCAGGCAACGGCGCCGACAGCCTGTTGCTCCAGGTGGCCGCCCATCTCCGCCAACCCTTCATGCCGCCCGAAGGGAATGCCGCCGAGGCAGCGCCCCTGACCCCTGAAGAGCTCGGTCTCCTCAAACTGTGGATCGACCAGGGCGCCCGACAGAGCAGCACCACCAGTCTCTTACCCAGGCTGAAGTGGAAGGCCATTCCGGGAGCCTTGAACCCTGTCTACAGCGCCGCCATCAGTCCCGACGGCAACTACGCCGCCTGCGGACGCTCCAACCGGATTCTCGTTTACGACCTGGCCTCGGGCCAACTGGCGGCGCGGCTCATCGACCCCTCATTGAACCAGGGCGACCTCTATGGGGAACCGGGGGTCAGCCACCGGGATATGGTTCACTCGCTGGCCTTTAGCCCCAAAGGCGCCCTGCTGGTTTCGGGAGGCTACAGGACCCTGAAATTCTGGCGGCTGCAGACGTCGGGCCAGACGCCAAACCCGACTGAACCGCTTCAAGGCGAGCAGGAAGTATCCTGGGTGCTGGAGCGGGAGGTCGGATCGGCGGAAGATCCAGGGGAGCTGCTGGGCAGGGTAACGGCATTGGCCTTCAGTCCCGATGGCCAACTGCTGGCCACCGGAAGTGGAGACCCTTCCAGAAGCGGGGAACTCAAGATCTGGCATGCGCAGAATGGAACACTCGTGGGAGCCGCTAGCGATGCCCACAGCGACACCATCCTCGGCCTCGAATTCTCGCCGGACGGCCGCTATCTGGCGACTGCCTCCACCGACCGATTTGCCAAAGTCTTCGAGGTCGAGAGCCGCCAATTGGCCAAGACCTTCGAGGGACACACCCACCACGTGCTGGACGTGGCCTGGAAAGCAGACGGCAAGATCCTGGCCACTTGCGGCGCCGACGGCGACATCAAGCTTTGGGATTTCGAAACGGGGGAACAGAAACAGACCATCAGCGGCTACGAGAAAGAGATTACTTCCCTGAGCTTTATCGCCGATAGCGACCGATTGTTGATCAGTTCCGGGGATCCGGTCGTACGCCTGGGGGAACGACGGCTGGGCGGCGTGTCCTCCTTCGTCCACGTTTCGGCGGTGAGCAGGGATGGCCGGACGGTGGTGGCCGGAGATCAGGCCGGCCGCCTGCTGGTGTGGCGTTCCCCCGAGGTTCAGCCGCGCTTCGTGCTTGAGCCGGAGGCGGAACCAACTGCCGGCCCTTCCGGAAAGTAGTCTGCCGGCTACCATCCCGTTCCATCCCGCGCCGACTCCATGATCACCTCGTTTCTGCTTGCAGTGGGCCGCACCTTCGCGGATGCGCTGCTACCCCCCATTTTCTTTGCCGGACTGGGAGTACTCACCGACCGGCTGTTGCACTTCGAGCTCCGTAGCCTGAGCCGTTTGTGTCTCTACATCCTGTCGCCTGCACTCCTCTTCTCTTCCCTCATGAAGGTGGAGGTCACCCTCGTGCAGGCGGGGCAAGTGGTTGCCTTCGTTTTTCTGGTCCTGACGGGCATGGCGTTGCTGGGTTGGATCTATGCCAGGCTCCGCCGCATGGATGGACCCACCACCGGCGCTGCCGTCATGGCGGCATCCTTCTTCAACGCCGTCACCCTGGGATTCCCCTTCGTGCTGTTCGCCTTCGGCGAGGAGGGGCTGCGCCTGGCCGCTGTCCTGGTGGCAACCAACTCTCTGCCGCACAACACCTGCGGCCTGTTCCTGGCTGCAAGGGGCATGCACGGAACCAGGCAGTCTCTTTGGAAGCTGGCTCGGATGCCGGTTCCCTACGCCATTCTGGCCGCCCTGCTTTTGCGCGCCTTCGAAATCCCATTGCCGGCCTCCGTCTTCGACCCCATCGATATCCTTGGCAGGGCGGGGATACCGGTATTGTTGATCACCATCGGAATGGAAGTGGGCCGCATCCCGCTCCGGATGAACCACTCCGATGTCTGGGGAGTGGTTGTGCTCAGGCTCCTGGTCGGTCCCTTGTGGGCCTGGTGGGTCGCCTCGCTTGTCGGCCTGGGGGGCTTGTTGGGTCAGGTAGTGGTGCTGCAGGCAAGCATGCCGACCGCGATCATGCCGATCGTTTTCGCCCGAGAACTTGGAAGCAACGTTTCCTTCGTCTCCCGGGCGGTACTCTTCTCCACCCTGTCCAGCATCCTGACCCTTTCTCTGGTGCTGGCGATGGTCCGCCTCTAGCCCGCATTTCTCACCCGGGGTATGATAGCGACCATCCCGGGAGCACCAATCAGCGACCCGGTTTCATCGTCACACAATCTCGTCCCTCAGGAGAAATATAATGAATGTTCGCGAGCTGTTCGATCTTTCCGGTTGCACGGCCATCGTTACCGGGGGCACCGGACTCTATGGAACTCCCATGTCGGAAGCCCTGGCCGAAGCCGGGGCTCATGTGATCATCGCCTCCCGCAACAAGTCCCGCTGCCAGGAATGGGCGGCTCGACTGGTGGACCGGGGACTGAAGGCCAGCGGCGAAAGTTACGATCAAGGGAGCGAGGAATCGATACTGGCATTTAGCGAGCGAGTGCTGGAGCAACAGGGCTCCGTCGATATTCTGGTCAACAACTCGGTGGGACGTTCCATGCGGAGCTATGCAGCCCCTCTGGATGACTGGAGGCAGTCCATGGAGGTCAATGGCACGGGACTCTTCGCCATCTCCCGAGCCTTTATGGATCCCATGATGAAGAGAAAAAAGGGGACCATCATCAACATCGGCTCTGTTCAGGGTGTGGTTGCCCCGGACTTCAGCAACTATGCCGGCACCAATATGACCACGCCGCCCGACTATCAGTTTCACAAGCACGGCCTGGTGGGACTTACCAAGTATTTGGCGGCTTGGGCCGGGCCCCATGACGTTCGAGTGAACGCCATTTCACCGGGAGGATACAACCCGGAGGTGGCTACCGAACCCTTCCTGTCGCAGTACAACCGTCGCGTCTTTCTGGGGAGAATGGCGGAATACGACGATATCAAAGGCGTGGTGCTCTTCCTGGCTTCCGAGGCTTCGCGTTACATCACCGGGCAGAACATCGTGCTGGACGGCGGCTATTGCACCTGAGGGCGCCCGATCGAATCCCGGAAAGTTCAGCTTGTCTGAAACAACCGACAAGAGACAAAAGAAAAAGACTTATCCACGAAGGGGCACGAAGAACGACGAAGGGGCACTAAGGCGTTGAGGTTGACCGCGACGGGGTACCAAGGTCGCGAAGGGATGATCGATTTCTGATTGTTTCACTCTCGAATGATCCGCACGGCAGGGCGGGGGCCCGGCTTGCCTGAAACAACCGAAAAAAGACAAAAGAAAAAAGACTTATCCACGAAGGGGCACGAAGAACGACGAAGGGGCACTAAGGCGTTGAGGTTGACCGCGACGGGGTACCAAGGTCGCGAAGGGATGATCGATTTCTGCTTGTTTCACTCTCGAATGATCCGCACACCAGGGCGGGGGCGGGACTTGCCTGAAACAACCCCCTGTGCCGGGTGGCTCGAGATTGGTTCAAAGTCAGGCACGGGTAGGTTTTTGATTCCCATGGATGCACAGGATTTTTTCCGGAGACGGCTGGCTTGTATTCCTGGACATCCGCAAATCCGCACGCGATCATCGCCGGAGTCAGCGTTTCGTGCGTAGCGTCCCGTCCTGGTTATCCTGTGCATCCTGTGCATCCATGTTCAATTTATAGTCCTTCTCGATTGATCTTCCCCGTGGCGGGCCTTGGCTGGGCCCAACGCCCCGATTCCCAGTCAGCCTCCCGTGCAGCGGCCTCTGGTCCCATGAATCCTCTCTCTTGGGTTGCCGCTCAGTTTCCCTGCGATGGCGCACCCGGGTGGGCATTCGCCCCTGACGCCGTGACACCAACGTCACAATATTGCAGAAGCACCCGGGCGCCGCTCGTCATTGAAGGAGCTCCATCCCTATTCGTGCCTATTCGTGTTCATTCGTGGTTCGTCTTTTTTAACGATTGGGTGTTTTTCCTGGAATGATCCGCCCGGCAGGGCGGGGCTCAGCCAACCAGGCCCCTGAGTACCTCCTTGCAACGGCGGGCGACCACTTTCTCCTCACCCGGCTCCAGCATCCATGAACTCAACTCCAAGCGATTCCCCACGGTGGGAACGGGGGAGAGCTCAATTCGCGGTTCACCCTGCCGGAGCGCTTCCAGGAATTGCTCCTTGCTGAACTTGAGAACCCGGTCGTCCCATTCAATGGCCAAATGGGGAACCTGGCTGGAGATGACCGGCACGAAGTGGCTGGTTGTGATTCCCGGAATGCCACCAAAGGCCTCGCCAATGACCTCGAGCTGCCGCTCCCAACGTCTCCAATCGGCCTGGTGATCTCTTTTCAAGTAGAGTTCCAGGGCCTTGCAAAGACCGGCGATCTCCTCCTTGCCAACCTTGGACACCCGGCCGATGCGGTCGGGATTGGGGGATGCGTTCAGAAAGGCAGCCCGAATCAGATCCTTGCGCCCCAACAGCAGACCGGACGATTGCGGCCCCCGGATTCCCTTGCCACCGCTGAAAGCCGCCAAATCAAATCCTAACCCGATCAAGTCGGTGAGATTTTCCACCGGTGGAATATCGGCCGCGGCATCGACCAGGCAGGGCACCCTGGCATTCCTGGCGATTTCAACATACTCCTTTCGTTGGATCTGCCCTCGGTGCTGGGCCATATTCAAGAAAAAAAGCATGGCAGTCCTGGAGCCGATGGCGGCTTCCAGTTCCCGCCGGCTTTCGACCTCAATCAACCGGACTCCAACGTTGCGAATGGCGTGGTCGTATTCCACCCGATGGGATTTCTGAAGGACGACTTCGTTCTTCATTCCCCGAGTGTCCGGGAGACGGCTCATCTTATCTTCGTCACACCCGGTCACACTGGCCGCGGTCCCCAACGTCAGCGCAGCCGCGCAGCCGCAAGTCACCAAAGCCGCCTCGGCGCCCAGCCAGGCGGCGATCTCTTGTCCTGCAGCTTCTTGCAGTTCCTGGATGGAGACGTATTGTGCGGAGGCCTCCTCCATGGACCGGAGCACCCGCGGAGCCATGAGGGAACCGCCGTACCGGGTGTAGCTGCCTCCAGCGTTGATGAAGGGGCGGAGACCCAGTCTTGCGTATATTCCGGCTTGCTTGGATGGTGGGTTGGATTGAGCCACGATGTTCCGAACCCTTTCGCCGAGAAACTCCTTGCTTCTGAAACCGACTTGAAAGTAGCACAGTTTCCGCCGGGCTACAAAGGCGCGGAACCGGGACTTGAAGCTATTGAGGATCGAGCGATGCCTGTTGAAGGAACTCAGGGACGAATTGGCATTTCCGGGGGACTGGTCGGGAAATGATGGGGCGGATTTGGTCTCTTGCCAATGGAAGAAATGAAGGCGGGACACCGAAAATCCGGAAGCCCCACCTTCAACTGGAACCGAGTGCTCCTCAGGACTTCTGCACGACCAGCTTATTGGTCACCGAGAACACTCCTGCAACCCCAGAGGCCTTCAGAAAGGCGAAATGCTTGTCCGACTCACTGATGACCGTGCCAACCAGGGTGACGTCTCCCTTGTTCACAATGATGCCGATGGCATCGTAATCGCCAAGGCTGTAGGGGAAAAGGCGGCTGCCTCCATGGTAAAGCTCCCGGTAGACCGCCAGTCGAATCTGGTCGTCATTGGGAGAGTTCGGCAACACCTCGATATCGTTCACGACACTGGAAACTTCCTCGATGCCCTGAACGACCCTTCCCGCGGCATTCTTCAGGCTTGGACTGGTGACCTGGCCAATCAACCGGACCTCATCGCCATCGAGCTGGAAGGCGAGGTGATCAAAGACGGTGAAGTAGGGAAGCATCACCAGTTCGTGCCGAATTTTTCTCTCCAGCGGCCTCTGGTCCTGGACAACGGGGCTCTCAACTTCGGTTTTTGCTTCTATCAGGTCGCCGGCCCGAGACGCCAACGGCACGCTGAGGAGCACCGCCACCAAAAAAGTCGTGACTTTATGTTTCGTTTTCATGTTTTTTCGCCCTCCTTATTGAATTCAGGCCTCGATTCCGACCAAGGGTGAATCGCTTCAAGGCCCGCTTGCTCAGGCACTCAGGCGGCCTGCTCTCCACCCGGTGCGATTGACATTTCTATAGACGCAAGTTTGGCCGCAAGCGATGTAAAGAGTCGGTAAACCCCATGTAAAGTTTTGTGATCGCCCCGTCGGGGTCGCCGCCGCTTCGGCATGTCAGGAAGATAGGAGTTGGAACGGCAAATTCGGCGTAACCGGCCGGTAAGCCCCATCGTTCTACCTTCAGATGTCGGAGAATTCCCCACCAGCCGGAACGGAACCGAAGGATTACCCCTTCACCCAAAGGAGCTTCCCCGTGTGTCAAAAACGGTATTTTCAGATGATGGCGGCCGTTTCCCTGGTCCTGTGGTCGTCAAACCTGCACGCCGATTGGACTCGCTTTCGCGGCCCGAACGGCGCCGGTGTGAGCACTGAAAAGGGACCCCTCCCCATCCACTGGAACGGAACCCGCAACCTTCAATGGAAGATCCCGCTGCCCGGACCGGGTTCCTCCAGTCCCATCGTGGTCGGCGACAAGGTCTTTGTGACCTACTGGTCGGGATATGGAATGGATCGCAGGAATCCCGGTGAGCTGAAGCAACTGCGCCGCCATCTGATCTGCATCGATCGCCGCACGGGCAAGACCCTCTGGTCCAAAGCCATCAAGGCCCGACTGCCGGAAATCCGTTACGGCAGGAGGATCGCTGAACACGGCTATGCCACCCACACACCGGTTTCCGATGGTGAGCACGTCTATGCCTTCTTTGGCAAGAGCGGAGTCTTTTGCTTCGACATGGACGGAAAGCAGGTCTGGCAAAGGCACGTGGGCATGGAATCGGATCCTGTTGGCCGCGGGTCCGCTTCAAGCCCCATAATCTACAAGCACCTGCTCATTGTCACGGCCAGCGCCGAAAGGGAAGCCCTGGTCGGCCTGAACAGGAAGACAGGGGAAGAAGTCTGGAGGCAGGAGGCGGCGGGCTTGAACGCCACCTGGGGAACTCCCGCGTTGGCCCAGGCCGGACCCAACCGGACAGACCTCGTGATCGCTGTCCCCAGAGAGATCTGGGGGCTCAATCCGAACACCGGCAGGCTGCGTTGGTATTCCTCGGGGCTGCGATCTTCCAATGCCAACTCCAGCGCGATTTCCCAAGGCGGCATCGTCTTTGCCGTCGAGTCGGGTGCGGGCGGCGGCGGCGGGATAGCCGTCCGTGCAGGGGGAACGGGTGACGTCACCGGGTCTCGCGTAGTCTGGTCTGCCCGTCACGCCAACCGAACGGCAACACCCATCTTCTACCAGGGGCGGCTCTACACCTTCTCGAACCAGATCGTAACCTGCATCGACGCCGCAACCGGCACGGAGATCTTCAAGGCTCGCCTAAGGACCAACGGCGCTGTCCCGGCAACTCCGGGCAGCTTCAGAAGAGGTGGCGGATTTGGAGGCGACTATGCATCTCCCGTCATTGGCGACGGCAAGATCTACTTTGTGACGCGCTCCGGGCAGGTCTTCGTGCTCAAGGCCAGTGACCGACTCGAGGTCTTGGGGGTCAATCACATGGGCGAAGAGGGCGAGGATTTCAGCGCCACGCCGGCCATCAGCCAGGGCCGCCTTTTCCTGCGCTCCAACCGAAACCTTTACTGCCTCGCACTCAGGGAGGATCCGGCCAGCTCCGCCAGGCAACGGCCTGAAGCCGCCCCTGCCCCTGCTCCGGAGGTCCGGGAAGTGCCGCCACCTTCGGCCCCACCGCCCGGACCGGGCCGATTCGGGGGCCGGCGGCGGGGCCGCGGCGGTTTCGATCCTTCCTGGATCTTTCAGCGTCGCGACGCCAATGGCGACGGCAAGCTCAGCGGCGAAGAGATTCCGGAACGAATGCGCGGCAACCTGGAAAGGATGGATACCGACGGTGACGGCGCGGTGACCCTGGCCGAGTTCCGGCAGGCAATGAGTCAGATGCGCGGGAGAAGCCGCGGTCGTTCTCCCGACCGGGAAGGCGGGAGATTCGGCGGAAGGAATCGACGTCAGGGACGTCCCGAGAGGCCCCAGCGTCCCGAAATGGAAGGCTGACTCCACTCTCCACTCTCAGGAGCGGCGCTTCAACCGGGGACGGTCGTCATCTTCCGGTTGCGGTTCGTCCTCCACTCCGACCTCGCCGGAGGTTCGGCGCTTCAGGCTGGGCCGCCCTTCTTTCTCTCCCGGTGAGGGTCTCCTGGCATTATCCATGGCGATGAGCCTGGCCTTGATCCTGTCAAACTCGGTGGTGTTGATCACGTACTGGTCGCGTTCCGGCAGAATCGTTTCAATGTTCGCCTGAGTCTTCTTGATCCGCTTGTGGGTTGGAGGATGGGTCGAGAAGGCCGTGGCCAGCTTGCCCCGCTTTTTCTTCTTCTGAGCCTGCAGTTTCTCAAAGAAGGATACAAACCCAATGGGGTCGTAACCGGTTTTGTACATGTACTGAAGACCCAGGTAGTCCGCCTCGTTCTCGGCCTTGCGGCTGAACCGCAGGAATTGCATCGGAATCAGGAAGCTGGATGCATTGTAGATCGCCGACGCGATCCCTCCGCTGAGAAAGATCAGGGGGATCATGGCGTAGTTGGCTATGGTGGCCTTGGTTTGCTGCTCGGTGGCGTGGCGGGCGGTCACGTGGGCAATCTCATGGGCCATTACCCCGGCAATTTCCGATTCGCTGTCGGCGGCGGTGATCAATCCGCTGTTGACGTAGAGAAAGCCTCCGGGTAGGGCCATGGCATTGATCTCTTCCGAGTCGATCACCTTGATGGTAAAGGGCACCTTGGCGTCGGAATTGCGCACCAGGTTCTGGGCGATCCGGTTCACATACTCGGTGACTTCAGGATCCTCGACCAGCTTGACTTGACGTTCGATCTGCTGGGAAAGCTGACGGCCCAGAGCCATCTCCTTCTCGATTGAAATGATATTCAAGTTCCCCTTGTTGACGTTTCGATTCCCTATCTCGTCCAGGTCGGAGTTCTTGGGGGCCTTGGCAAACGACGGTACGCCGCCGACAAGACTCATGGTCAAACAGGGTGTGATCACATATTTCTTGAGAAACTGCATGAAGCCCTCCTTCTCGGGATTCACGTCCCGTAGATTACTTGCCTACAGGATCAGATGCCGATCGAGGCACAAGCGAGGTAAAGAGTCGGTCAACGTTACGTAAAGATTCGTCAAGACTGGAGACTCTCCCCCAATGGCCTTGCGGAAAGACCACTGGGAGAGTTCCCTCGACTATCGGGCCAGGCGGATCGCCGTCAGGTCAGCGAGCCGGTTCCTTCAGGTAGACCAGGGTTTGAGTTCGCTCCCGGGGTCCGCCAGTGGTGGTTCTCACCACGGTCATGGTCTTGCCGTCATCGGAGAGGCTGCGAACCTCCTTCACGTCCATCGGCCCCATGCGGGTTTCCATGCTGGTTTGAGTAACCAGCCGATTCCCTTCCCAATGGGTCCTCGAGGGTATGGACATGCCACCGAATCCCGGGTTGGTCGACTCTTTTCCGTCCGTGGTGAAACTGGATGTCCGGACCCGCTCTTCGCCCCCGAAATTCATCGATTGCTTGATGACGAGCTGCTGCTCCTTGTGATCGATGGTCAAAGGGCCTCTCGTACCTCCCCGGCCCCTGCGACCCATGCCGCGCCGGCCGGGACCTCCGCTTCCCTGGCGGGCGCCTTCACCTGGCCTGCCGGCGCCGAAACGGCCGGAGCCAGGACCGCGGCCGCCACGGCCCAACTCACTTCTCTCGGGATCCAGCGTCCAGGTGCCGGAGAAGTTGGGCTTTTCGCCCGCCAGCACCACCAGGGACAGCCCCAAAAACAGGATCACCGAAAAGGTAATTGCTCTCTTGGTTCCCATCGCTTCCTCCCCTTTTTCAATTTCACTCCTGGTTAATCGCCGAAAGTTGGCGTTCGACCTTCTCCAGTCCGAGCCCGGACCGCCTGTCGCGGCCGGGCCAATAAGGTTGGGCCCGACCTGAGAGTCGGGCCCAACCCGTCGCTTCCAGAATGGCACACTGCGCCGTGGCGATGTCCAGGGATTACTCTCCGCCAGGGGAGTCGCCGGATCGCTGGTGTCGCCGTTGCTTGCGCTTTTCCCAGCGGGCTTTTCGCTTCTCTTGAATCGAGCTCCATTTCTGCTGCTGCTCCGGCGTCAGGACATTCTTGAGATCCAACCGCGTCTTGGCGCCGATGGCCACCAACTGGCCCTGGAGCTTGCCCTGCTGGGTGGCCAACGTGTCGATCTTGGCCGTCTCCCCTGCCTTGACGGCTTCGCGCAGGGCCTTGCGGCCGGACCGCAACTGCTTGCGGATCGGTTTGGATTGATCCCGGGCAGCCGTTCGAATCTTCTTGATGTCGGCCTGTTGGGCTTCGGTCAAGCCCAGGAACTCGGCCATCATCGCACCCCGCATCCCGATCCTGCCCTTGCCGCCGGGGCCTCTCCCCCGACCGCCTCCACCCCCGAAGCCTGCGAACTGGCCAAAGGCGGATTCCACCAGCAGAATCGACGCCAGGGCGAAAACCGAGACCATCACTCCTCTTGCCAGAATCTTTCCCGTTTGGGACTTGTTCGAAACTTGAAACATTTGAGTTTCCTCCTTTTCTGGAATTTTCAAGAGCCCCAACTGCAACCTTGCTCCTCGCCTGACTCTTACCCCTATATACGTCGCTCCCCGCCAAGCGGGTGTAAAGAGTGCGTCAGGGTTCTGTAGAGTTTTGTCAATCCGTTTCTAGACAGTTGAGCTCTACCGATCCAAAACAGTACCCTTAACTGTTCCGGGGTACCCCGGACGGCGCCATCCACTCATCGAGGTCACCATGGATCGTTTGCTGGTCGTCGATGACGACACTGAGCTCTGTTCGCTGGTCACCAGGTATCTGGAAGCGGAGGGGTTTGAGGTGGACTCGGTCAACCACGGACAGGAGGGCATCGAACGAGCTCTCTCGGGCGAGTACTCCCTGGTGGTTCTGGATGTGATGTTGCCCGGCCTCAACGGATTCGACGTCTTGCGGCGCATTCGAGCCGAATCGCGTGTCCCGGTGATCATGCTGTCGGCCAGAGCCGAGGACGTAGAGAGAATCGTGGGGCTCGAGATCGGAGCCGACGACTACCTGGCCAAGCCCTTTAACCCTCACGAACTGGTTGCGCGGATCCGGGCCGTTTTCCGCCGCTCCCGGCCCGACAGAAAGCCTGACCCTGAAAACATTCGCCATCCT
Source organism: Candidatus Versatilivorator sp. (assembly GCA_965207735.1). GTDB lineage: Bacteria > Acidobacteriota > Terriglobia > Versatilivoradales > Versatilivoraceae > Versatilivorator. The sequence goes on from OZ242296.1 coordinate 2,548,739, forward strand.
CTCCTGAAGGTGGGAGACATCGAACTGGACAAGAATGCCTGGAAGGTCATGCAAGACGGTCAACCGGTGGTGCTGACCACGCTGGAGTTCAACCTCCTGGAGATGCTGCTCAGGTCGGCCGGACAGGTGCTGCCTCGCGAGGAACTGGTGCAAACCCTGCTGGGACGCGAGTTCGACCCATTCGACCGCAGCATCGACATGCACGTGAGCAACCTGCGCAAGAAACTGGGCCGTCACGTCAATGGAACGGAACGGATCAAATCGGTCCGCGGCGTCGGATACGTTTTTCCCAACCCCGCGACTTGAGAACGGGGAAAAGAGTACCGAAATCATGCGCAGTCTCGTACTGAAAATTTTCATCTGGTTCTGGGCAGCCATGGCCCTGGTCGGCATGGCCCTCTATTTCTCCACCGCAGCCACCATGTCGGAGCAGGCCGAGATTCAAGAGCGTCAATGGATTGGGATAACCGTGCCCCTGGTTGCGCAAACGGCGGCTGATATTTTCGAAAGGGACGGCCCCTCGGGGCTGAACCGATACATCAATCGGGTCAATCGGCGGCGGCGTTTCAACGTCTCCTTCCTCAATGCAGAGGGGGAGGTCCTGGCCGGACCCGATCCCTCGCCCGCTGTCGGCAACCTGGCCTCCCGGGCCGCAAAAAGCAGCGACCGCCTGGTGGAGATTGTTCAGGGAGAACGCCTGGTGGCTCAGAGCGTGGTTTCGACCGGAGGGCGCCGGTTCGTCCTGGCGGCAGGCATCCGGGCCCGATTTCCAGGAAACCCACGCGGACGCCCCCGGCGGCCGCCACCAATCCTGAGAGCCCTGGGGATTCTGGACGCTGACATCCAGACCCAGATGCTTCGCATCCTGGCCGTATTCTTGACGGCCGGACTGGTCTGCTACGGCCTGGCCTGCTATCTGACCGCTCCCCTGAAGAAACTTCGGGCCGCGACCCGGAAACTGGCGGACGGGGACCTGGCTGCCCGGGTTGGAAATGCCCCGGGCGGGCGGCAAGACGAACTGACCGAACTCGGCCACGATTTCGACCAGATGGCCGCGCGTATCCAGACCACGGTGGGTGCTCAGCGCCGTCTGTTGAGCGACATCTCCCACGAGCTACGCTCCCCCCTGGCGCGGCTCAATGTGGCGCTGGCGCTGATTCGCCAACGCATCAAGGGTCGGTCCGACAACGAATTGGACCGCATTGAGCTGGAAGCGGGACGCCTCAACAAGCTCATCGGCCACCTGCTCACCCTCAGCCGCATCGAAAGCGGCAGCATGGAGGCCGCTCGCGACGACATTGCCTTGGACCAACTGCTGGCGGAGCTGGTGGCCGATGCCGAATACGAAGCCCGTGGCTCGGGAAAGAGCGTTCGCATCCTCTCCAGCCAGGCCTGCGTCGCCATCGGAAATCGGGAGCTCTTGAGAAGCGCCATCGAGAATGTGGTCCGGAACGCCGTCTACTACACCGCGGACAAGACCGCGGTCGAGGTTGAGCTGAAACCGGGCGGGGAGCAGCCGGACACGGCCGTGATCACGGTTCGCGACCATGGAGAAGGAGTGCGCGAGTCGGAACTCGGCGAGATCTTTCGACCCTTCTACCGGGTGGCCGCGGCCCGGGAAAGACAGAGCGGCGGAACAGGACTGGGGCTGGCCATCACCCGGAAGGCCATACAGTTGCACAACGGCTCCGTAGCCGCTTCCAACGCCTCCGGAGGAGGGCTGCGCATTGAGATACGACTGCCCGCCCGTCCAGGCACCACAGATACAGCCGAGCCCCTCTGATTGTGGTAGATGTTTCGCCGCGCCGACTCGGCGGCAAGCGTACCTCCTTGACAGATCCGTCTCCGAAAGGATATCTGTGAGGGCTGGTCGCGTCCCCTGCGACGGGCGGATCAAACCGGTTGATACAAGCGGCGTCAATACAATGGGCGACATTCTCCTGACACGACGGGAAGAGGACATCGCAACCGTCATTCTCAACCGTCCGGAAAAGCTGAATGCACTCAGCCGGGAGTTGTGGCTGCGGGTGGGACAGGCGATGCGGGACCTTTCCTCGGACGAGTCCCTGCGCTGCATTGTCCTGCGTGGGGCCGGGGCGAGGGCCTTCTCGCCGGGGGCCGACATCTCCGAGTTTTCGGCACACCGCTCCAATCGCCAGCAGGCTCGGGACTACGGAGCCCTGATCCAGGAAGCGATGCAATCCATCAGGGACTGTCAGCACCCGGTCATCGCCATGATCCTGGGAGTCTGCGTTGGCGGCGGTCTGGAGCTGGCTTCCATGTGCGACCTCAGGATCTGTGGAGAGTCCAGCCGCTTTGGAGTTCCCGTCAATCGAATCGCCATCACCATGGCCTACCCCGAGATTCGGGCGCTCATCGACCTGGTGGGTCGGGCAACGGCGCTGGAGATTCTCCTGGAGGGCCGGGTTTTCGGAGCTCAGGAAGCCAAGGCCAAGGGCCTGGTCACCCGCGTCGTTGCGGACAGCGAGGTCGAAAAGGAAACCTACGCCACCGCCCGCCGCATCGCGGACGGAGCCCCCCTGGCCAACCGCCTGCACAAGCGATTTGCCTACCGCCTATTGGATCCCGAGCCGTTGACCCCGGCCGAAGTGGACCAGGGTTTCGAAATTGTCGGCACCGAGGACCACCGGGAGGGATACCGGGCCTTCCTCACCAAGACCAAGCCGCGCTTCAAGGCCCGTTGACCATGAACCCACAGTCGAACTCCGCTCGTACCGGTCCTCTGCTCGGCATGAAAGTCCTGGAAGCCAGCCACGTCATGGCCGGTCCCACCTGTGGATTGATGCTGGCCGATATGGGAGCTGACGTTGTCAAGGTGGAGCGCCTCCCCGGAGGCGACGACACCCGGCGAGCCGTCCCACCTGAAATCCAGGGAGAATCGGCTGCCTTCATGATGATGAACCGCAACAAGCGTGGCGTTGGACTCAATCTGAAGTCAGAGAGAGGGCGGGAAGTCTTCCGCCGCCTGGCCGGCAACAGCGACGTCGTTATCGAAAACTTCCGCAAGGGCGCGATGGAGTCCTTGGGTCTGGGCTATGACCGGCTGAAGTCGGATCATCCCGGACTCATCTACTGCTCCCTTTCGGGTTTCGGACAGACCGGGCCCTATGCCGACCGGGGAGGATTCGATCTGATTGCCCAGGGAATGAGTGGATTGATGAGCATTACCGGTGAAGGACCCGGCCGGGCTCCGGTAAAGGTGGGGGCGCCCATGACGGATATCACCGCCGGCATCCTGGCGGCCCTGGGCATCGTCGCGGCCTATGCTCACCGGCAGCGTACCGGAGAGGGACAACTGGTGGACACATCTCTACTGGAGGCAGGAATCGTTCACACCTACTGGCAGTCTGCAATCTACCTGGCGACGGGTGTCTCCCCGGCGGCAATGGGATCGGCCCATCCCCTGATGGCTCCCTACCAATCCTTTGAAACCCGGGACGGCTGGGTCAACATCGGCGCCGCAAACCAGGCCAACTGGGAGCGGTTGCTGGAGGTTCTCGGCGCTTCCGAACTGGAACGCGATCCGCGATTCGCCGACAATGCCGGACGCATGAATCACCTGGCCGCGCTGGTCGAGCAGTTGACTCCCTACTTTCGTTCCCACACCACCGCGTCATGGCTGGAAAAGTTTCAGACGGCGGGAATTCCGGCCGGACCGGTGCTCTCCATCGCAGCCATGCATGCCGACCCGCAAGTGCAAGCGCGCCGGATGGTGACCGAGGTTCCGCACAGCCGGTTGGGTCAGGTAAAGACCTTGGGGGCGCCGGTCAAGTTTTCGGCGACGCCGACTTCGTTGACCCGAGGAGCGCCCCTGCTGGGAGAGCACACCCGGGAGGTGCTGCGCGAAGTGGGTTACAGCCAAGGGGAGACCGAAGCCCTCGAAGCCGAAGGCGCCATTCTGAGCACAGAGATCCAACATCATGGTCAAACGAAAATTCGGCTGGACCAACGTTGAGGTTCCGACTATCGGCCAGGGGACCTGGATGATTGAGGGCAGCCAGGCCCAGGAGCAGCGGGCTGTGGCGGCCCTGCGGCTGGGGCTCGACCTGGGACTGACTCACATCGATACCGCCGAGATGTATGGCAACGGCCGGGCCGAGGAGTTGACCGCGGAAGCCATCCGGGCCAGAAGGAGCGAAGTCTTTCTGGTGAGCAAGGTGCTTCCCTACAATGCCTCCTACGACGGGACTTTGAGGGCCTGCGAGCGAAGCCTGAATCGACTTGGAACGGACACTCTGGATCTCTACCTGCTGCACTGGAGCGGCCGCCACCCGATCCGGGAAACCATGAGAGCCATGGAAACCCTGGTCCAACGGGGTTGTATCCGATTTATCGGAGTCAGCAACCTGGACTTGGATGAATTGAAAGAGGCCCAGCGAGCCCTTCGCCATGAACGGCTGGCCTGCAACCAGGTTCTCTACCACCTCGGGGACCGGGGCATCGAGTACCGGCTTCTCCCCTACTGCGCCGAGCAACAGATCGCCGTGGTGGCTTACAGTCCCTTCGGCCATTCCGGCTTCCCCTCGCCGGGCGGCAGGGGCGGAGAGGTTTTGGCCGCCATTGCCCGAAACCACGGGCGAACGGCCCGGCAGGTGGTGCTGAATTTTCTTGTCCGCCGTCCGGGAGTGTTCACCATTCCCAAAGCAAGCCGGAAGGAACATGTGCTCGAGAACAGTCAATCACTGGAGTGGGAACTCTCCGGCGAGGACCTGAACGCCATCGAGGAAGCCTTTCCCGCGCCCGACCACGAGGTTCCGCTCGGCATGCTCTGACCCCATCGGGTGGCAGTTCGCATTTCTCAGCCGAGCACCTCCCTGAAAGCGGACAGTGATTCGGACAGCATCCTGCGCTTCAGGTTGACATCCACCCCCACAAAGAAGAGGCGGACCCCCAGCCCTCGATACTGCTGAGCCTGTTGGGGATTCCCTCCGCCCGCCGCCAGGATTTTTCCACTGCGGCGGCCTGCGGTCAGGACCCGTTCGATCTTGGGAGCCAGAGCCCGTTTGGCCTCCGGGCCGAATAGGTCCAGGCTCACTGACCAATCCATTTCTCCCACGGTCAGCATGTCGATCCCTTCAACCTCGAGAATGTCATCCAGGGCCTGGTAGCCTTCATCGCTTTCGATCATCACCATCAGGGAAGTCCCCCGGTCGGCCTCGCGGAGAGCTCGGCGGGGATCGGTTCCAAGAGTGAAGCCGGTGCCGGCCGAGGAAGTCGACACCCCTCGCTCCCCCAGCGGGGGAAACTTGCCCAGCCGCACCAGCCGGGCGGCCTGGGCGGCGCTCCTGACATCGGGCAAGGTCAGGATTTCCATACCTCCATCCAGAAGACGCTGTACCTGCGTCCGCGTCAGCTCGGGAATGCGGGCCATTGGCACCATGCCCAGATGAGTAATCGTGCGGCCGAGCCTGAGCACCTCCGCCGTCGATTGCGGGCCGTGCTCAAGGTCGAGAAAGACCACCGAGTAGCCCAGCTGGGCCATCAGCTCCAGGTCGATCATGGTGGTATCGCGGCAGATGACCCCGTAGAGAATTTCCTCTGTTTTCAGCAACTCTTGCAGGCGGCCGCTCATTGATTCCTTCCTTTCTTTATTTGTTCAAGGAATTTACTCCTGAGACAGGACACTATACACAACAGCCGGAGGTGATCCTTGCAATCCCACGGGGGGCTGGCGTAAAGTCCAATCCGCCGCGTTACTCACCCAGCTATCCGACCGCGCCGATCGACCGGCCCCGACGACCGCGGAAACGGGACGGGAGGAGCGGCTCGATCGCCTTGGTCAGCACCGAAAGGAGCCAGAATGTTTCAACTCTCCGTCTGCGAGGGCACTGTCTTCCCGAATCTCCCCTTTCTGCAGCGGGTCCGTGAAGTCTCGGCTGCGGGCTTCTCGGTGGAACTCTGGGGCTGGGAAGATGAGGCGCTGGACGCCATCGCGGCCGATCCGGAGATTCAAATCGCTTCCATGCCCGGATGGGGGCCGGGCAGCATGGTTCACCCCGACGGGGTGGAGACCTTCTTGGAAGGCGCCAGGAAAAACCTGTCGGTGGCCCGGAGAATCGGATGCAGGAACCTGGCCGTTGCTTCCGGCGAACTTGACCGAAAGGGCCGGGTGGTGCACCCCATTGCCGAGCATCCCGCCGACCTTTGGATCACCGCCTACCGATGCCTCTGCGAGCTGGCGGAAATCGCCGAAAAGGAGAATGTGTCCTATAACTTCGAAGTGCTCAATACCAAGGTCGACCACGCCGGCTACCCCTTCCCCCATTTGGAAGACGGGGCTCGACTGATCCGGCAGGTCAACAGCCCGCGGGTTCGGCTTCTCGTCGATGTTTACCATGCTCAAGTGGAGGAAGGCAACGTCACACAAGCGATTCGAGACCATCGGCAGATCATCGGACACGTGCATGTGGCGGATGTCCCCGGGCGCCACGAGCCGGGCACGGGGGAAATTCATTACCCCCGGGTGGCTGCCGCCCTTCGGGAGATCGCCTATAGCGGCACGGTGGGACTGGAAGCCTTTCCGGAGGGCGACAGCCATCTGGCCTTGGAGCGATTTCGCCGAGTCTTTTCTCAACTTGCCTGAAACAAACGACAAAAGACAAAGAAAAAGACTTATCCACGAAGGGGCACTAAGGCGCTGAGGTTGACCGCGACGGGGTGCCAAGGTCGCGAAGGGATGGTCGATTTCAGATTGTTTCACTCTCGTATGATCCGCCCGGCAGGGCGGGGGCAGGGCTTGCCTGATAGCCAGAGGGCTCCAGCACCACCAGGCTAGGCCGATCGGTGGAGAAACGGGGGGGCGGCAGCGGGACGGTGTGGTGTCGCACATGGACCAGGGGGTCTCGCGGGCGCCTTTTCAGAAAGACTTCCACCGGTGTCATACCTCCGTCAATGGGAGGGAGGTAGTAGTGCATGGGGAGAATCCACTTGGGCTGGAGGATCTCGATCATCGGATCCAGCTCATCCAGAGTGAGGGTGAGCTTCTCACCGACGATGGCCAACAGGACATCGCAGCGACCGGCAAAGGGAGCCAACTGTCCCTCGCTGAGCTCATACCCCAGATCTCCCATGTGCAGGATCCACAGGTCTCCGGCCTTGAAGGCATACAAGGCATTGTCATCGGCGCCTTCCGGATGGTCCGGAGCTTCGGCCGCCTTGACGGTCACAATCGGCTCCCCATTCATCTCAGCCCGACCCCGGCCCTCGGCCAGGTCCAGGGCGTTGATCACCGGAGGATTCCCTTCGACCATCTGAATGCAGGCATGACCTCGGTCGGTGAGAGAACTGACGATCACCTGGTCAGCCTGCAGGAACGGGACATCCGGACCTCCCAGCCCCACGGCGGAAGGAGTATAGGGATCCATCACCAGCACCGGTCGATTGTCCCGCCACAGCCTGAAACAGGCCAGTCCTACCCACTCGATCGCCAGCGACATCCTCAGTCCTCTTTCCACAGGCTGCCGGCATCGCTCATCCCGGCCAGTTCCCACCACTTCGGGCCCGGTTCCTTCTCGAACACGATGGGCTTGAGGAAGTCGACCGATTTCTTCAGCCCCTCCTCGACGTTGAGGTACTCACACTCCATCTCGATCGACAGGACGTGGTCGTAACCCACAAACTGCAGCGCGGTCACAAATTCCTTCCAGGCAGACTCCCCGTGCCCCCAACCCGGAATGGTGAAGTTCCAGGGGCGCTGCTCGGGGGTCTCTACCGAGGCGGAGTCGTTGAAGCCCCTCAGCCGGACATTGTGCGCCTGAATATGAGTATCCTTGGCATGCACATGCTGAACCAGGTCTCCCAGATAGCGGACCGCTTCGCAGGGATCGATGCTCTGAAACCACATGTGGGAAATATCGAAGTTGCAGGCCACCACCGGTCCGATTTCCTGGTTGAGCCTCTTGAGGGTCACCGGGTTGTGAATCAGGTCTCCGCCATGCATCTCAAAGCAGAGGGTCACCCCGTGATCGCCGGCAATCTTTCCATGCTCCCGCCAATAGGGAATCAAGCGTTTCTCCCACTGCCACTCCACCGTGTCCCGCAGAAAGGGGAGATCGGCAAAAGTAACCCACACCGGCGTTCGGTCTCCTTCCGCACCTTCGGGAAGCCCCGAAAGCAGCGTCATCCGGCGGATCCCCGCCCACTCCATGAGCTGGCAGGTCTGCCGGAACTGCCGGGAATACTCTTGAGCAATCGCCTTGTCGGGCATTAGGGGGGCCCCGTGTCCGATCAGGGCGCTGATCTCGAGTTGGTTGCGTTCAAAGGCCTCAAGCCAACGGGGGATTTCATCCCGATGGGCTACCAGACGTTCCCGATCGCAGAATTTCCGGTTGCTGGCCAAGCCGCAGGCGCCGACCTCGATGGCGCCCAATCCGAGCTCGCGGGCATAACGCAACCCCTCCTCGAACTCATACTGCATCAGATTCGATGAAATGACCCCAAGCTTCATAGCGTTTCCTCCACCTTAGGGAACGGGTTCTTCACGGCTCCCGGCGGTCTCATCGGGAAGCGCCGCACGATCCACAAACCGCAGCAGTCTGGCCATCACGAAACAGAGAGCCAAAAATATAGCCAGCACCAGGTAGCCCCGAAACTGATCGTAGTCCCAAAGGGCCTTGAGTCCGAAGCTGGTCAGGGCTATGGCGGAGGCGATGTTGAGGCCCACCAGCCAGCTTCCCATTCGCAAGGGCAGAGGCAGAAAGCGCCGGTCCACCCACAGATTGGCCAGGGCATAGAAGCCGCAGGAGAGCACGCCGGTGTAGATGCCGGCCGGCGTCACGATATCCAACAGGCGAACCTCGGGATAGAACCGGCTCCACCAAAGTATCAGCACGCCGCCCCCCAGGGCCCAGAGGATCCAGCCGGTTCTCAGACCCCGCAGCGGCAGTCTGTTCCGGAAGCGTGGCATGGACTTCAAGTATTCGAACAGGACCCGATAGGTGAGTTCCGGCCCCCCGTACAGGATCCCAAAGAAAGCCAGGAAAACGGCCAGATGATAGAGGGGCAGCAGCCAGGGATGGAGGGTGGTGAGGAAGGCCGCCTGGTAGGTCAACATCCGGAGGCCTTCCGGCACCTGCTGGTCCGGTTGCAAAATGATCGTCCCGAGAATGGCGAAACAGGCCCCGATAAAAACGACCATGAAGAAGCTGGCGCTGGTATCGACCAGAGCCGCCCTGAGCCACAGCCGCGCCGGGTGATCCTTGCGTGCCGCTATCCCTTCCAGTTGCTCCGGCGTTGCCGTCTTGAGATGACTCCGGCCCCACTTCTTCTCCCGCAGGAACGAAAGATATCCCAGATAGTCGTAACTCTGCCCGCCGATGGCGGAGGAATAGACCACCACCTCCACCCAGACCGAGCGATCTTTCATCTGAGGCATCAATGAGTACAACCAATCGGGGTAGCTGAGAGTTTGGGGAAAGAACCCTTGAAGCACCTGCCACCACGGAGGAGCCACGTAGAACACGGCGATAACGATACAAAACACCATCAGTCCCAGAATGATCGTTTGGGCCTTCTCCAGAAATTCATAGCCGCCGAGCGACAAGAGGGCCATGGCCCCCAAAACCGAGAGGGTTGCCCACAGGTACTGGTCCCCGACGCCGGCGATGGCAGCGCAGATCTGCCCCGTCAGTCCGGTCAGAAACGAAAACCAAAGCGGCGTGGCCAAGACGACGATCACTATCAGAAATAGAGGGAACCAGCCGCTGGGCCCGGGGATCTTTCGCCATCGCTCCAAGGGATGCCCCCCGCTCAGAATCATGTGGCGAATGCTGGTGTAGACGAAGATCCATTTCAGGAATGCCACGAACAGGATGACCCACAGGATGCTGAATCCGAAAATGGCTCCCCCTCGCGAGGGAAACAGGATTTCTCCGCTGCCCACGGTCACCGAAGCCAGGATGGCCCCGGGCCCGAAGAATCGAATCCATTGCAGGGGATTGGTTGAGATTAGCGCTCGCGGCGGCGCCGGAAGCTGCGGCTCGGTATCGTTCATTGGAATCGAACCCTGGCCAGGTAGATGCTGGTCTTGCCTTCGTGTGAGGAGTAGTAGCTGATCCACAGCAGATCGTCATGCCACACCATTCCCGGGTAGCTGGTGTCCCCACCGCCGCTGGGCAGGGTCAACTCCGGTTCGAAGCTTTCCGGGGTCATCCTGGACAGGACCGTCTTGCCGTTCAGCCGGCTCCCGGCCCACAAGCTCCCGTCCGGAATTCGAACAAAATTGGGTCCGCCGATGTTGTGCTCTATCTTGCGGAACTGCCATTTCTTGTAGGGTGGTCGGCTCCTGCCCAGGTAGTGCGGCCGAATCAAGGCGATCATCTCACCGTCCGGCATGACCCGCAGAGTCGTCTCGCTGACTCCCTTGAGCTTGAATTCGGTCAACCAATGCCAATTCAGGCCGTCGCGAGTCCAGTACAGGAAACCGCGGCGGGGATTGGGAGATTCACCCATCTTGGAAAGGCTGTAGGCTTTGCCCTCGTGCCAGGTAGCCCTCCACAACCAATGGTCCTCGGCCAGTAGTCTGCGAGTCGGTGTCCAGCGGCGGCCGTCCTCGGAAAAGGCGACTCGCGGCGCCCGAGTCACGTAGCCCCACTGCTCCTCTTTGCGGGGATCATCGACACACCCGCCGGCCAGCAACATCAAGCGGCCGTCTTCCATGACCGAAAGCTTGGGATCGCGCAGGTCCACTCCCTTTTCGCTCAGCAGGGCTGCCGATTCCCAACCCTCCCCGTCCCGGGAAACGATAATGCGGACCTGTCCGGGCCTGCCCGACTTCCCTTCCGGCATCACCTCCCGGGTCGGCCGGCTTCCGTGGTAGTCGGCTTCACGAAAGGTGCAAAGCCATCGATCACCGAAACGAATCAAGTCGGTGAAGCCGTTGTGGGGCGCCCGATCCCAAATTTTTTTCACCGAGACGAGTTCCGGCTCAGCTCCCGTCAAAGGCAGGCAGGATCCTGCCAGCAGTCCAGCCACCGACATCAGTCTGATTGCGGATTTCATCGTCTTCCCCCGTTGCATGACCCAGCGCAGACCCACCCGCCAGCTCAGGCATTCTATGTCTGCCGGCAGTGTTCTTTCAATCACTGTATCTGGAAAATCCGAGCCAAGATCATTAGGATGTCTTCAGAGTACTGACGGCCCACGGCGACGGTTCGTTTCTGGCGGCGCCGGCGGGAGTAGGAAGCGAGCCACAACAGCCTGGTGGCGAACAGAAACTCCCTGGCCCGCCTTACACGAGAAGCCATGACCAGACTCAGCGTCAACCTGAACAAGTTTGCACTGCTCAGAAACTCTCGAGGCAAAGACCTGCCGAACCTGGTCGCCATGGCCCGGCGCTGCATCGAGACCGGTGTCGACGGAATCACCGTCCATCCACGACCTGACCAGCGCCACACCAAATACCAGGATGTGCATGATCTGGCAGCCGTAACCGCTGAGCACTCGGTCGAATTCAATATTGAAGGGAACCCCACCCCCTTTTTCCTGGACATCGTCAAGAAGGCCGAGCCCACCCAGTGCACACTGGTCCCCGATGCTCCCCGGCAACTGACTTCCGACCACGGATGGGACCTGCTGCTGGAAGGGAACCGACTCAGGCCCATCATCGCGGAACTCCAACAAGCCGGCATCCGTACAAGCATCTTCCTGGATCCCGACCTGGCTCAAGTGGATCGGGTCCCGGCAACCGGTGCGGATCGCATCGAGCTCTACACCGAGGCTTACGCGGATGCTTTCGGAGGCGACGCCCAGGAGGAAGTGCTTCGCAAATACAAAAGCGCCGCGCTCCGTGCCCGGCAACTCGGCTTGGGCGTCAATGCAGGACACGACTTGAACCTCAAGAACCTGAGCCTTTTCCTTACCATTCCGGGAATCCTCGAGGTTTCCATCGGCCATGCCATTGCCGTGGATTCCCTTGACTTTGGCCTGGAGAATTGCCTCCACCGGTATCTCAAAATCGTTCAAGCCACCTGATCAAGGCCGCCAGCTATTCCCCTCTATCGCACTCCAGTTGCCCCTTCCGGACCCGAAGACGGCGCCCTCCCACGAGAGGACCCGTGACATGTCGGAAATCTTCTGTTCACATGCTTCGGCGCTAAAGCCCCACGGCTATTGGATCTACACGGTCCGTACCGCCAAAACCCCCTCCCAGTGGGCTATTCCCTCGATCCGATTGTGGAAAACCCAGTGTTTTCGGGGTTTCCGGCGGAATCCTCTCAAACAGGAATCCGAATTTTGTTATATTTTATTAAAGCATTTGTTTTCAGTAACTTACACCAATACACCCATTTGTGTGCAGCTTGGTCTTTTTCATTGCTAATCAACAAGTTCCAATCCTCATGCCCTACTTTTCCACAGGTTTTTCCACAAGAATTGTGAATTGACTGAACTTGCGTTTCCATTGCCACTGTCCCATACCGGCGACAGTGATCGCAACACTTGCCCTTGCCTCGAGGAAAGTGCCGGCTTGGCACATCCCGGCCAGCCCGCAGTCTATACCCCTTGAGTTCCGTCCAGGAATTCGAGGCAGCGCCGTCATGACCGAAAACCCGGTAAATCGCGCACCTCAAGAAGGGTAGCGTTCTGGTGGAGGCCGGTGACCAAGTCCGGGAGGGGAAAAGAGATTTGGCTGGGAGGCAGGGATTCGAACCCCGATAGGCAGATCCAGAGTCTGCTGTCCTACCGTTAGACGACCTCCCAGAAGGTGGGAACTGCCGGCAAGAATTTACATCCGACTCGACCCGCCGGTTTTAACATCTCCGCAAACGGTTGTCAACGCTCACCAACACGCTCACCAACACGCTTGGGTAGCATGTGAAGTGACCGGTGTCAGCAGCACGGGTTCGCGACAGTCCATGCAGATTGGAAAGACTTGACCACTGAGCCATAATGGGTCCGGCGCCCGTCCCCAACCTGGAGAGCCTCGCCCGTGGAAACCGGAACACACCAAGACGCGCCGGCCAAATCCATCGAGACCGAAGTCAAAATCGAGTTGGCCGACCTCCGGAAGGTGCGTGTTCGAGTCCTTCAACTCGGTTTCCGGATCCGAACGCCTCGAGCCTTCGAGGATAACTGGATTTTCGACCTGCCGGACCGGTCCCTGGCTCGGCGCCGCCAACTCCTTCGGGTACGATCCTTCGCCAACCGGGCCTGGATCACTCTCAAGACCCCTTCCCGTCGTTCCACCCGCTACAAGATTCGACAGGAACTGGAAACCGAACTCGGCGATGCCCAGGTGGTCCGGCAGCTATTGAGAAGTCTCGGTTTCGAACCCAGCTTCCGTTACCAGAAGTTTCGCACCGTCCTCGAGCCCTCCAAGCCCTCCAGAAAGAAACTGACGGTGACCATCGACGAAACGCCTATCGGCAACTTTCTCGAAATCGAGGGAGCGGCCCGAGACATCCTGGGTTTGTCGGCCAAGCTCGGTTACACGCCCACCGACTTCATCCAGGACAGCTATTGGCAGCTCTACCGGAAGCGGCGACCCAGATCTTCCGGAACCTCCATGATCTTCCGGAGGCGAGGTTAGCCCACATTTCTTTCTGCCGGGGGAGAGGATTTCTTGAATGATCATTCCCCGAGCGCCGACCCGGGGTTCCAGCACGCCGCGAAGGCGGCGGTAGCAGGTAGGCGATCCCCGGTGACGAGGGCGGTTTACCGCCGGGGCTCCCGGTAGAATCGAAGAACCCGGCGGACGTACTCGCGGGTTTCAGCGAAGGGTGGGATTCCCCGATAGTTCCGTACGGCTGAAGGGCCGGCATTGTATGCCGCCAGCACCAGCACGAGGTCCCGGTTGAACTCACCCATCAGGTGCTTCAAATACCTCACCCCTGCTTCGACGTTCTCCTCGGCATCGAAAACGTCCTCGACGCTATAGGCCGAAGCGGTTGCCGGCATGAGCTGCATCAGCCCACTGGCGCCCTTGTCGGACACCGCCATAGGATCGAAATTGGATTCCGCGCGAATGATCGATCGCACCAGTTTTTCGTCCAGGCCGTGCCTGCGGGAGACTCGCCGGATAACCCAATCGAGGTCCCCGCGAGAGAGCGGTGTCGGGGGGCTCGGTCCGACCGGCACTGCCTGCGCCTCGGAAGGCGGCGGTTCCCGGTGGAGCGGGACGACACGTTCGATCCAATTGGCGGGCACCTCCAGCCGGCCTTGGCCGGGGAGAAACAGGATGGCCCTGTCCGCTCCCATCCGGTGGCTTTCGATAGTCATCGCGCGACCATTCCTGAAGTAGACCAGCTCTGCGGCGGACAGGCTGGCCGCAGATCCACACAGCATCAGCGCCAGACCGATCTTGGGTATCCAGGACGATCCCATGGAAGACTCCTGTGAGGGAATGGCTAGAGAACGAACCGGTGAATGGCCCGGGCGACACCCAGATCGTTGTTGGATGCCGTCTCGTAGAATCCCCTGTCCTTGAGCGCCGCCACGCCGTTGGCCATCACCACGCCCAACCCGGCGTATTCCAGCATTTCCAGATCGCTGTGATTGTCTCCAATGGCCATGATTTCCGTGGACCGAATGCCGCGAGAGCGCGCCAAATGGTCCAGAGCAGAGCGCTTGGAACAATCCTTGTTCAACACATCGATGATTCCCAGGTCCTTTTCCCGGTAGTATGTCCTGGCGATTCTGACCTGCTTCTCGAAACCCGACTGCTTGAGGCGGCCTTCCACAGCCTCCATCAAGTCGAGCGGACCGCTGAACATGATCTCGATCAAGTCATCGTCAATCTCGCTCTGCAGTGACTCCACCTGGATCGTCACCCCTGGCACCTTGTTCAGATAGTGGTGCAGTTGCCCGTTCGTCCGGGGTTGGGAACACACCACCAGCTGCCCCGCGGCAGGCCGGTCCTTATGCAAGACCGTGCAATGGGTGTAGCCGGCGGTGGCGGACAGTATGGCGGTCGCTACCTCGGGCGCCAGAAACCACCGGGCCAGGCGCCGCGACTGAACCGGGCACACGATCATGGCTCCATTGTTGACGATGAGCGGCGAAGACAATTCCAGCGCTTCGGCGACCCAGACGGCAGCGCCGAAGCGACGGCCGGTCGCCAGAATCACTTCGACTCCGCGTTTCCGGGCCTGGCGGATCGCTGCAACATTTTCCGCCGGCACTCGACTGGAACTATCCAGAATGGTTCCATCGATGTCAGCAGCGATCCACTTGAGCGGCATTGGGTCTCCGCGCCTGTCGAAAGACCCGAAATCATACCACGAGGAACCCGAGGCGGACTGCAAGGCGGGGAATCGTAGAAAACTCTTGGGCCTATAGACCGCTCCGGCAGCCAAAATGCTCCCCCTGAAAAGAGCTTGCCCCGAAAAAATGAAAACACTAAGATACCCAACCGCCCGAATCCCCCGTGGAAGCCCTACCGTTGCTGGAACTCCCTTGCGGGATTCCAGCCTTTCCAGAATGCCGAGGAATCAATTAGCGCTCGCCCTCCTGCTGGCCGCCGGCCTTGCGGTCTCATCATTCTCCCTCAGGTTGGTGGCCGGTTCGCGGGGCGCCCCGCCCCAATGGGCCAAGATCGACGGCGTCGTGCGGCAGGCCATCGACCATGGCCGGATTCCCGGTGCGGTGGTTCTCGTGGGACAAGCCGACAGGATCCTATTCGAAAAGGCCTATGGCCATCGCTGCCTGGAACCGCGGCTGGAACCGATGACCCTGGGAACCCAATTCGACCTGGCCTCCCTGACCAAGGTGGTGGCCACCACCCCGGCCGTCCTGAGACTGGTTCAAGAGGGAAAGGTGAGGTTGGACGATCCGGTATCCAAACATCTGCCGGACTTCGGCCGGCGCGGGAAAGAGACCGTTACCGTCCGGCAGCTGCTGACCCACTACTCCGGATTGGCGCCCTTTTTCCGTCTCGAGGCCAAGACGCCGGGCGCTGTCTCAGCCGTCATCGACAAGATCCACCATTCCGATTTAGCCGCCAAACCGGGAACCCGATTCGTCTACAGCGATCTGGGATTCATTCTCTTGGGCAAGTTGATAGAGGTTCTCAGCGGAGACCCCCTGGACCGGTTCGTCCGCTCCCGGTTCTTCTCCCCGCTCAAGATGGCCGGCACGCGATTCAATCCTCCCCCCGGCGACCGCCATAATGTCGCTCCCACCGAAAAAGGAGATGACGGGATTTGGCTGCGAGGTCAGGTCCATGACCCCCTGGCATCCATCATGGGAGGGGTTGCCGGACATGCCGGCCTCTTCTCCAACGCCCGCGACCTCTCCCGCTATTGCCGGATGCTGCTGAACCAAGGATCGCTGGAGGGCGCCACCGTGCTGCATCCCGGAATGGTCCGGAAAATGGCCTCCCCGCAGTCTCCCCCGGGCAAATCGGACATTCGAGGATTGGGGTGGGATATTCAGTCCCGTTACTCGTCGGCCAAGGGTGCCTACTTCTCGGCGCATTCTTTCGGGCACACCGGCTTTACCGGAACTTCCCTTTGGCTGGATCCCGAAATTCAGGCCTATCTCATTGTTCTGACCAGCCGTCTCCACCCTGACGGCAAGGGCGACGTCCGAGCCCTGCGCAAAGAGATTGCGACCATCGTCGGCGAGGCGCTTTCCCCTGCAGCGGGTCACGAGGCTGCACAAGCCAAGCCCATCCTGATTCAACCCCAAATTCAATTTCAGCGGATGGACGGGTTCGGTGTCAGCGGGTCCAACGGCTCCGCCAGCGAAATCGACGATCTCCCTTCGGCACAACGTCAAAAACTCTTCGACCTGCTCTTCAGCGCCAAGGAGGCAGGCCTGAACATCCTCAGAAACGAAATCGGGTGGACCGGACAACCAATCGCCATCACCGCCCGCTTGAGACTTACAGGCCTCACCTTTTCGTTCGGAGGAGACGAACGGGAGAAGTCCCAATTCTCGCTGCTTCGCCAGGCAGGGAAACGTCAGGAAATCCTGTTGAGCAGTTGCGTCTGGACTCCCCCGCCCCTTTGGAAGAGCAATCGGGCAGTGGACGGTTCGGGGTCGCTCCTGGCTCAACACTACAAGGACCTGGCCGGATACCTGGCGGGGTACATCGAGTACTATGAGAAACTGCGTGGCCAACCCGTCCACCTGGTGAGCTTGCAGAACCGCCCCGACAGCAGGGACGCTCCCTTTGGCTGCCGGTATGGGCCGGACGAACTGAAGACTCTGGTCAAGATCGTGGCAGAGAGGTTCCGGCAGAAAAAAATCCGGACCCGACTGATGGTTCCGGAGTCCGGCTGGATGGAGGCGCTACCCTTCCTTGCAGCCCTGTTGGAGGATCGAAAGGTTCGGCCTTTGCTCTCCCATGCCGGAGTGCAATCCTCAGCGGGGCCAAGCCAAGGTGCCGATGCCGTCGACCAGCTCGTACGACGACATAATCTCAAACTGTGGCAGACTCAATTCGCAACTCCGGCCGGCAACGGGGATGAAATGGATGAGGCCCTGGACCTGGCCCAAACCGTCATTGGCGACCTCTTGCGGGGGTGTCGCGCCTGGCTCTACGGCACCCTTTTCGCCACAGATGCCCAGCCGGGTCGTCTGGGCCTGCTCGAACGCACCAGGACCGGATACCGCGTTCCCAAGCGTTTCCGGGCCCTGACCCAATTCAGCCGGTTTATCCCCAGGGGCGCCGTCCGGGTGTTCACAAGCGGAGGCGACACGCCGGTGGTGGCTTTCCGGAACTTGGCTGACCGTCAGTTGGTTGTGGTTCTGGTGAATCCCGAAGAGGAAGCGGTCGACCAGGCAATCGAGTTCCGCGGATTCAGGCTGGAAGGTATCGAAGTCTTCAGAACTTCAGCGAACGAGAACAACCGGGCTGTCGAACTGGCTCCGGAAGCCGGATCCAAACAGCGCCTTACCCTTGCTCCCAAGAGTATCAATACCTTGCGGGCCTCGCTAAAACGGGTGTCCTCCGACTAGTCCCGATGAACGCCTCGCTCCCGCCCGGCCGTGTGGATCATACGAGCGTGAAACAACGAATCTTCATGGCTTGTCGGGAACGAGTACCCTGTCGTGCCAAGCCGGTTTTCTACTCATTGAACATGGATGCACAGGATGGACAGGATTATTAAACCGAAGTTCCTCCCATTTTACACCCAAAAAATCGCCTTAAGCCATTTGTTTTCTTGGGGAAGAGGATTGAGGCGTGTGGAGTGTTGTTCCCATGTATATGATTAGCATTTATCTTGACATGATAGTTGTATGTGATATCGTAGTCCCATGTACGTCGAAACCGTCCCCAACCGCAACTCTCCCCCTGCCATCCTCCTGCGCGAAGGCCGCCGTGAGGGTAAAAAGGTCCATAAACGCACCCTGGCCAATCTCTCCCATTGGCCCAAGGACAAGATCGAGCGCCTCCGGCGCGTGCTCAAGAACGAACCCCTGGTCCATCCCGACCAACTCTTCGCCATCGAACGCTCCCTGCCTCATGGCCACGTCGAGTTGCTGCTGGAAGTGGTGCGGCAGCTGAAGCTGCCGGCGCTGATCGATTCCCGACCCTCTCCCCAACGGGACCGGGTCTTGGCCATGATCCTGCAGCGTCTGCTCTATCCGGCCTCCAAGCTGGCCACCACCCGTCTTTGGCACACCACCACGTTGGGTGAGGAACTGTCCCTTGAGGACACCGACGAGGACGATCTCTATGAGGCCATGGACTGGTTGCTGGAGCGTCAGGACCGGATTGAGCGCAAGCTGGCCAAGCGGCACCTGGCGGAAGGGGATGCGGTGCTCTATGACGTCAGCAGCAGTTACTACGAAGGCCAGACCTGCTCGCTGATGCAGTTCGGCCACAACCGGGACGGCAGGCGGGACCGGCCCATGGTGGTCTACGGGGTGCTGGCCGACCAGATGGGGCGGCCGCTGTCGGTGCAGGCCTATGCCGGCAACACGGGGGATCCGACCACGGTGGGGGATCAGGTGGAGAAGGTGCGGGGTCGGTTTGGTCTGGAGCGGGTGGTGCTGGTGGGGGACCGCGGGCTGCTGACCGAGACGCAGATCAGCCATCTGAAGCGTCATCCGGGAGTGGGGTGGGTCTCAGCCCTGCGCCACCACCAGATACGCCGTCTGGTGGAGAGCGAGGCGGTTCAGCTCTCCCTGTTCGACGAGCGTCATCTGGCCGAAGTCCGCAGCCCGGACTATCCGGGCGAGAGGCTCATCGTCTGCCACAACCCGCTGCTGGCCGAGCATCGGCGGCGGAAGCGGGAGGCTTTGCTGACAGCCACCGAGGAGGCGCTGGCCGGAATCGCCCGCCAGGTGGCCAGACGGACCCGCACGCCCTTGTCGGCGACCGAGATCGCCGAGAAAGTCGGCCGGGTCAAGAACCGCTTCCAGGTGGCCAAACACTTCCGGACCCAGATCGCAGACGGGTCCTTCCACTATGAACGGCGCACCGACGCCATCATCCGGGAGGCGCAACTGGACGGGTTCTACATGCTGAGGACCAGCGAGCCAGCCGATCGCCTGCCAACAGCCGCGGTGGTGCGCCGCTACAAGGACCTGACGCGGGTGGAGCGGGCCTTCCGCTCCCTCAAGACCGTCGACCTGCACATCCGCCCCATCCGTCATCGGGTGGAGAGCCGGGTGCGGGCTCATCTGTTCCTGTGCCTGCTGGCCTATTACGTTCAGTGGCATCTGCGGCTGGCCCTGGCTCCGTTGCTGTTCGATGACGAGGAGTTGGAAGCGGAACGGGCACGGCGAGACCCGGTGCTGGCGGCCCAGCCGTCGGACTCCGCCAAACGGAAGAAGAGCAAACGCCTCACCGAGGACGGCTTGCCGCTGCAGAGCCTGGAGACGTTGATGGCGCAGATGGCGACGCGGGCCCGCCACCAGTGCCGATTGCCCTCCGAACCCGATGGTCCGCGAGTCCAGCGATTGACCGAGCCGACCCCGCTACAGCAAAGGGCCTTCGAGCTCATCAGGATGTTCCCAGGCAAGACAACCTGAGATTCCTGATTGATGATTGAAGATAAAGGAGTTATCTTGTCGGTGGACCGAAGTTCCTCCCATTTTACACCCAAAAAATCGCCTTAAGCCATTTGTTTTCTTGGGGAAGAGGATTGAGGCGTGTGGAGTGTTGTTCCCATGTATATGATTAGCATTTATCTTGACATGATAGTTGTATGTGATATCGTAGTCCCATGTACGTCGAAACCGTCCCCAACCGCAACTCTCCCCCTGCCATCCTCCTGCGCGAAGGCCGCCGTGAGGGTAAAAAGGTCCATAAACGCACCCTGGCCAATCTCTCCCATTGGCCCAAGGACAAGATCGAGCGCCTCCGGCGCGTGCTCAAGAACGAACCCCTGGTCCATCCCGACCAACTCTTCGCCATCGAACGCTCCCTGCCTCATGGCCACGTCGAGTTGCTGCTGGAAGTGGTGCGGCAGCTGAAGCTGCCGGCGCTGATCGATTCCCGACCCTCTCCCCAACGGGACCGGGTCTTGGCCATGATCCTGCAGCGTCTGCTCTATCCGGCCTCCAAGCTGGCCACCACCCGTCTTTGGCACACCACCACGTTGGGTGAGGAACTGTCCCTTGAGGACACCGACGAGGACGATCTCTATGAGGCCATGGACTGGTTGCTGGAGCGTCAGGACCGGATTGAGCGCAAGCTGGCCAAGCGGCACCTGGCGGAAGGGGATGCGGTGCTCTATGACGTCAGCAGCAGTTACTACGAAGGCCAGACCTGCTCGCTGATGCAGTTCGGCCACAACCGGGACGGCAGGCGGGACCGGCCCATGGTGGTCTACGGGGTGCTGGCCGACCAGATGGGGCGGCCGCTGTCGGTGCAGGCCTATGCCGGCAACACGGGGGATCCGACCACGGTGGGGGATCAGGTGGAGAAGGTGCGGGGTCGGTTTGGTCTGGAGCGGGTGGTGCTGGTGGGGGACCGCGGGCTGCTGACCGAGACGCAGATCAGCCATCTGAAGCGTCATCCGGGAGTGGGGTGGGTCTCAGCCCTGCGCCACCACCAGATACGCCGTCTGGTGGAGAGCGAGGCGGTTCAGCTCTCCCTGTTCGACGAGCGTCATCTGGCCGAAGTCCGCAGCCCGGACTATCCGGGCGAGAGGCTCATCGTCTGCCACAACCCGCTGCTGGCCGAGCATCGGCGGCGGAAGCGGGAGGCTTTGCTGACAGCCACCGAGGAGGCGCTGGCCGGAATCGCCCGCCAGGTGGCCAGACGGACCCGCACGCCCTTGTCGGCGACCGAGATCGCCGAGAAAGTCGGCCGGGTCAAGAACCGCTTCCAGGTGGCCAAACACTTCCGGACCCAGATCGCAGACGGGTCCTTCCACTATGAACGGCGCACCGACGCCATCATCCGGGAGGCGCAACTGGACGGGTTCTACATGCTGAGGACCAGCGAGCCAGCCGATCGCCTGCCAACAGCCGCGGTGGTGCGCCGCTACAAGGACCTGACGCGGGTGGAGCGGGCCTTCCGCTCCCTCAAGACCGTCGACCTGCACATCCGCCCCATCCGTCATCGGGTGGAGAGCCGGGTGCGGGCTCATCTGTTCCTGTGCCTGCTGGCCTATTACGTTCAGTGGCATCTGCGGCTGGCCCTGGCTCCGTTGCTGTTCGATGACGAGGAGTTGGAAGCGGAACGGGCACGGCGAGACCCGGTGCTGGCGGCCCAGCCGTCGGACTCCGCCAAACGGAAGAAGAGCAAACGCCTCACCGAGGACGGCTTGCCGCTGCAGAGCCTGGAGACGTTGATGGCGCAGATGGCGACGCGGGCCCGCCACCAGTGCCGATTGCCCTCCGAACCCGATGGTCCGCGAGTCCAGCGATTGACCGAGCCGACCCCGCTACAGCAAAGGGCCTTCGAGCTCATCAGGATGTTCCCAGGCAAGACAACCTGAGATTCCTGATTGATGATTGAAGATAAAGGAGTTATCTTGTCGGTGGGTCAGGAACTTCGGATTAAATGAAGACGAACCACGAATGAACACGAATAGACACGAAGACGGATAGACCTCCTTGGGTTCGACGATGTCTTTTTTCGGTTGTTTCAGGCCAGCCGGGCCTCCGCCCTGGTGTGCGGATCATGCATAGAGTGAAACAATCGGAAATCGATCAACCCTTCGCGAACTTGGTACCCCGTCGCGGCCAACCTCAGCGCCTTCGTGTCCCTTCGTGGTCCTTCGTGCCCCTTCGTGGATAAGTCTTTTGTCTTTTGTCTCTTGTCGGTTGTTTCAGGCCAGCCGGGCCTCCGCCCTGGTGTGCGGATCATGCATAGAGTGAAACAATCGGGAATCGATCAACCCTTCGCGAACTTGGTACCCCGTCGCGGCCAACCTCAGCGCCTTCGTGTCCCTTCGTCGTTCTTCGTGCCCCTTCGTGGATAAGTCTTTTGTCTTTTGTCTTTTTTCGGTTGTTTCAGACAAGCCGCTCTATGTCACTGCCCGGCCTCCATCGGCCAACAGCAGGCTTCCGGCATGGGCGACCAGGTCGGCCAGGTCGATCTCGGTGATCTTGCCGGTGACACGTTCCACCCACTCCACCTTTCCCAGGGCCAGCTTCCGGCTGCCGAAATTGATTCGAAAAGGAATCCCTACCAGGTCGGCATCCTTGAACTTGACCCCGGGACGCTCATTCCGGTCGTCCAGCAGAACCTCGACTCCCAGTTCCTGCAACTTGCGGTAGGCCTTCTCGGCTTCCTGCACCACGGCGGCGTCCCTGGCATTGACCACGCAGATCATGCAGTCGAAGGGGGCAATGGAACGTGGCCAGATGATTCCGTCGTCGTCGTGGCCGCTTTCGACGGCGGCTGCAAGAATCCTTTCGACTCCAATCCCATAGCTCCCCATGACAACGGGAACCTCCCGCCCCTGTGAGTTGAGAACGGTGGCTCCCATGCTCTCCGAGTACTTGGTTCCCAGCTTGAAAATATGCCCGACCTCCAAGGCCTTGTGGATATTCAGCGGGGAGCGGCATCGGGGGCAGGCTTCTCCCGCCTGGACCACACGCAAGTCAAAATACTCGGCCTGGTAGTCCCGCCCGGGAGTCACACCGGAGAGGTGAAAGTCGTTCCGGTTGGCCCCACAGGTCAGATTCCGTCTTCCCTGCAGGGCATGGTCGGAAAGAATACGCAGGCCCGCAACCTTTACCGGACCCAGCGAACCGGCATCTGCGCCCGCCACCGCCAGAATTTCCTCCGGCAGGGCCGGGCGGGCTTCGCCCCCCAGCACCGCATGCAGCTTGGCTTCATTGAGTTGGTGGTCGCCTCGCACCAGAACCAGCAAGGATTGGTCCCCAAACCGATAGATGAGGGACTTGATCTGGCGGGAAGCCGAAACTCCCAGAAACCGCACAATGTCGTCAATGGTTTTCTGGCCGGGGGTGGCGACCGGCTGGGGTGTTTCGGGCCCGGCTTCATCCTGCGCCGGTTCCAGTTCCGAGGTCGCCTTTTCCAGATTGGCCGCGTAACCGCAGGCGCAGTAGACAACCATGTCCTCGCCTGCCTCAGTCAGGACCATGAATTCATGAGACTGGCTCCCACCCATCATGCCACTGCTGGCTTCGACCACGCGATACCGGAGCCCGCAACGGTCGTAGATTCGACAATAGAGGTCGTAGTGCTTTCGATAGCTCCGATCCAAGCCCTCCCAGTCGACATCGAACGAGTAGGAGTCTTTCATGGTGAACTGACGCACACGAAGCAAGCCCGACTTGGGCCGAGGCTCGTCCCTGAACTTGGTCTGGATCTGGTACCAGATCTGGGGCAGTTGGCGATAAGAGCGGAGCTCGTTGCGGGCGATGGATGCAAAAACCTCCTCATGCGTCATGCCCAGGCACATGTCCCGGTCGGAGCGGTCCTTGAGACGAAACATGTTCGGCCCCATGCCCTCCCAACGGCCGCTTTCCTGCCAGATTTCAGCCGGGTGCAGGGCGGGCAGCGCGAATTCCTGGGCGCCCATGCGATCGAGTTCGTCCCTGATGATCCGGGTGATCTTGAGCACCACCCGCTGGGCCAGGGGCAGGTAGGAATAAATCCCCGAGGCCAGTTGCCGAATGTATCCCCCGCGTAGGAGCAGAATATGGCTCGGCACCTCGGCCTCGGCAGGGGCTTCTCTCAGAGTAGGGATAAAGGCTTGGCTCCAGCGCATTCCGACTCCTCAAATGGAATGTCCAACCCGTTGGACCGTCGGCGCTCGGCGCGAAGGGCTACCGAATTGTTCCTGCACAGCGCCGTTCGATGTCCCGCTAAGCCCATGGATCTTCCCACTGACAACCGGGCAAATGAAGGACGACGTAGAAGATAGCATATTTGACGGCAAAAGATTCGGAGCCGTCCTGAATTCCCGAAAAGCCCCACCAGAAGCGGGAAGAGAGCCAATTCCCTTCTATAATTGGTTTGTCAGCATCCGGTTTGTTGGTTAACATTTGAACTCGGAGATGCTGGTCCCGGACGCGTGCGAACCCGGCCCGGCGTGGCGGCAACCATCCATTCTCAGAGGGCACTGTCCGTGACGATCAACCCCGAACTCGAAAGAAGCCTTGCCTGCGTCGACCCGCGGGTTTCCGAGGCCATCGACCGGGAAACCCGGCGTCAAGCCAACCAACTGGAACTGATTGCCTCCGAGAATTTCGTGAGCGAGGCCGTCCTGGAAGCCACCGGGAGCGTGTTCACCAACAAGTACGCGGAGGGCTACCCCGGTCGGCGCTACTACGGGGGCTGCGAGTTTACCGACGTGGTGGAGCAGTTGGCCATAGACAGGGCCAAGCAATTGTTTGGCGCAGAACATGCCAACGTGCAACCCCACTCCGGAACTCAAGCCAACGTAGCGGTATACATGACGGCGTTGAAGCCCGGGGAGACCATTCTCGGAATGGATCTGTCCCACGGGGGGCACCTCACTCACGGCCATCCACTGAACTTCTCCGGCAGAATGTATGGCATCGTTCCCTATGGGGTCCGCAAGGACACGGAAACGATCGATTACGACGCCCTGGCTGCACTGGCCCTGGAGAACCGGCCCAAGCTCATCGTGGCTGGAGCCAGCGCCTACCCCCGCGAAATCGACTTCAAGCGAATGGGGGAGATCGCTCGCCAAAGCGGCGCCCTGCTGATGGCCGACATGGCCCACATTGCCGGCCTGGTGGCCGTCGGGGAGCACCCCAGTCCGGTTCCCCACTGCGATTTCGTGACCACCACCACCCACAAGACCCTGCGGGGACCGCGCGGCGGCATGATCCTCTGCCGGAAGGCTTATGCCAAGAACCTGAACCGCCTGCTGTTTCCGGGGACCCAGGGCGGGCCCCTGGTGCATGTCGTGGCTGCCAAGGCCGTCTGTCTTCAGGAAGCCCTGCAACCCGACTTCGGGCGTTATATCCGACAGGTCAAGCGAAATGCCTCGGCGCTGGCCGCCAGCATTCTGGAGAGCGGCTACCGGCTGGTGTCCGGGGGAACCGATACTCACCTGATTCTGGTCGATGTCTTCTCCAAGGGAATCACCGGCAAACAGGCGGAACTCGCCCTGGACCAGGCCGGAATCACCGTCAACAAGAACACGATCCCTTTCGACACCCACCCCCCCCTGGTGACCAGTGGGATACGATTGGGCACTCCCGCGCTCACTTCCCGGGGCATGGGCGAATCCGAAATGCACCTCATCGGCCAGTGGATCGGAGAGGTGCTGGACCAGGTTGAGGACGTAGAGGTCCGGAAGAAGATCCGTTCTCGAGTCGGAGAACTCTCGGAGCAGTTTCCCCTCTACGCATCCAGGCTGGCTCCTTCCGCGGTCTGAAGGCAGGTCTGAGACTTCTCAGCGCCGGATTCCGACGCTCTCGACCGGATCAACCCCCATTGCACCGGGTCGCCGGATCCGGGATAAATCGAAATAGTCGCACCGTCGGAGAACGCACTGCGTTTCCCGGCAAAGGTAGCCGAAATGATATTTGAACAGGTAGCCGTGGGGCCCTTGCAATGCAACTGCTACATACTGGGGTGTGAAGAATCGCGAGAGGCACTGGTGATAGACCCCGGGGACGAGGTGGAATTGATTCTTCCTCTGATCGAGAAGCATGGCTTGAGGGTCAGGTATCTGCTCAGCACTCACGCCCACCTTGACCACGTGGGAGATCTGGAGGCGATGAAGGAGCAGACAGGCGCACAGGTTCTGTTGCACGAACGAGATCTGACCTTGTACCAAAACCTGCCGATGCAGGCCTCCTGGATGGGGCTGTCAACGCCACCCACCACCGAGATCGACCATTTTGTCCACCAGGGCGATCGCGTCTCATTCGGGCGGCACTCCGGCGAAGTACTCTTCACTCCGGGCCACACGCCCGGGAGCCTCTGCCTGCACCTCCCGGAGCAAGCAGGCCGGCTGTTTGCGGGAGACACACTGTTTCAAATGGGTATCGGAAGAACGGATCTCTGGGGAGGCTCCTACAAGGACATCATCGAATCCATACGGAACCGTCTCCTGCAACTGGACGACAGTACCCTGGTTTACCCCGGCCACGGTCCAGCCACGACCATCGGGGAGGAAAAACGACTCAACCCGTTTCTGAAATAGAATCGACCGGGGCGGCTACCCCCCTGCCCCCCGAACGCAGGCGCACGACCCGCATTTCTCCCGGGGCCGCTGGGAGCATCCTGAAAAAAGATAGTTTTCAGGAGTCGTTGGGAAGACTTGCGAGAACAGACAGCGGGACAGTCTCCGGAACGTCGGGGCTCTCAAAGGACGGATCTGACCGCTTTTTCCAGAGTTCCCCGATCCTGGTAGTTGACGAAGTGGTGGCGAATCAACCCGTCCTCATCCACCAGAAACAGACTGGGGAACAACTGGATCCCTCCGTAGGCCTCCTGAACTTCCGCGGAAAGATGACCCACTGGAAAATTGATCTTGTGCTTGTCCAGATAGGCGGCACGCTCCGAATCCGGGTACCCCAGGTCCAAGACCCGGTCGGCATTCAGACCGATGACGGTAAAGTTCCGCGGTCCGAACTGTTCCTGCAGGGAGACCAGGTGGGGAGTGATCTTGACGCAGGGGGGGCAGTGGGTAAACCAGAAGTAGACCAGGCGGGTCCCTTGGCTGGAATCGAGGCTGAGCTCGTCCCCGTCCAGAAGCCGGACGGTGAATTGCGGCGCCTTCTTCCCTTCCCAACCGGCGATGGAGCGTTCGATGACCTCGTTGAACCGGGGATCCGCCTGGATTCGCTCCAGGTCCACCGAGGCAATCTCGCCGCTTTCCGGGTCTCTCTTGAAAAATTGGGGCACCCTCCGATCGTACTCGACGATCCGGAGAATCACGTCGACCTCACCCGCGACCCGCAGGTTGAATTGCTCGGCGATTTCGCGAAGCCGGGGCGGTTTTTGGTTGGCGGCATAGTATTGGGCCACGAAGTGAGGCACCTTGAAGAAAATGTTATAGAGCCGACTGAGGACCCTGCGCTCCTCGGGCTCGGTGAAACGCTGGTGCAGCTCCGTAACCAGCACGGGCCGGCCCGGCTCGAGGTGGGTCTTCAGAAATCCGATGATCCTCTCCTCGGCGGCCCGTTCCCTGTCTTGAAGGTCGTCCGACGCCGAGGTTCCGACCAAGAGGAACAAGCACAGGCCCAACGTCATCATTTGCTTTAAGATCCCGATCATTTCAACCTCTTTCGCGACGCTCTCAATGATTATGCAACAAAGACAGGCGCACTGCCAGGGGGAAGGATGTCTCCAGTGGACTTAGCAAGCAAGCCTCACCCGGACGACTTCTATCGGGGACTGGAACTCTTCAACCGCCGTTTCTATTACGAATGCCACGACCTTTGGGAGGAGGTGTGGGCCGAGGCCAAAGGCAAGGAAAAGCTTTTCTATCAAGCCCTCATCATGTCGGCGGTGTCGCTCTACCACTACGGCAACGAGAATCTGGAAGGAGCACTGAGCTGCCACCGCAAGTCAAGGGAGCGGTTCCGCCAACTCCCCGACCGCTTTATGCGCCTCGATATCTCGCAGTTCGTGGCCGAGATGGAGGCCTTCTACCACGGCCTGTCCGCCGAGCATACCCGTTGGAACCAGGAACTGCGGGACAGACCGCGCCCCACCATTCAACTGGATAGCTGAGCCGGGCTTAAGCACCATCCCTCACGCAGCGGCGACACGGTCGACCGGCCGGTAGAGAGTGTCCCGTTCAATCGGTTCCCGACCCGATTCCCGGATGAGGTGCTCGATTTCCGCGCGCGTCAGGCCGACGGGAGTCTGAGCCCCCGCCATGTGAACGATCTTTTCTTCAACCACCGTCCCATCCAGGTCATCGGCCCCATAGTGAAGTCCAATTTGGGCAGTCTTGGCCCCGATCATGATCCAATAGGCCTTGATATGGGGGAAATTGTCCAGCAGGAGACGACTGACCGCGATGGTTCGAAGGTCCAGCATGGCGGTAGGCGCCGGCAGATGATCCAGTTGCGTATTCGCCGGGTGGAAAGCCAGCGGAATGAAACATTGAAATCCCCGTGTCTCGTCCTGCAACTCCCTCAACCGGATCAGGTGGTCGACTCGATCCTCCACGGTTTCCACATGTCCGTAGAGCATGGTGGCATTGGACTTCAATCCGCAGAGGTGCACCCTCCTGGCGATCTCGAGCCAGCGTTGGCCCGACACCTTGTGGTCACAAATGAGGTCGCGGGGACGCTCGGCAAAGATCTCGGCCCCTCCCCCGGGGCAGCTGTCCATTCCCGCCTCCCGAAGAGCCTGTATGGTCTCATCGACGGACAACTTGGCCCGGCGGGACAGGAAATCGATCTCAACCATGGTGAAGGCCTTGAGATGAACCTTCGGAAAACGTTCCTTCAATCCACGGAGAAGGTCGGTGTAGTAGGAGAAGGGTAGATAGGGGTGAAGGCCACCCACGATGTGAAACTCGGTCACCGACTCGCTATACCCCATGGAGGCGTGATGATAGGCCTCCTCCAGCGACATGGTGTAGCCGCCCTTGCCGGGTTTGCGGGCAAATCCGCAGAACTTGCAGTCAACCACGCAGACGTTGGTGGGATTCAGATGGCGATTGACGTTGAAATACCCGACGTTCCCATTCCATTTTTCCCGAACCCGGTTGGCCAGAGCCCCCACGGTATGGAGGTCCGAAGTCCGATAAAGCGTGACGCCTTCCTCGAACGACAATCTCTCCCCGGAGAAAACCTTGTCGCTGATCCGTGAAAGCTCGGAGCTCATTTGACGAGTGTTCAACTGCCGACCCTCCCTCTGATCTGCCCGCGAATGCTACCGCGGAACCCCTAACTCCATTATGATATAGACGTTAGATGGTAGCGGATTCCGGAGATCGTGTCACGAAATCATTGATCATCGCAAATGCGCACCGGACCATCGCCCGAGCCTGATTCCTGTGCAGCGGCGTCACGGTCTGTTAATCCTGTCTATCCTGTCCATCCATGTTCTCTTGGTATTTTTTCGTGCCCCTTCGTCGTCCTTCCTGTCCCTTCGTGGATATCTCTTGGTCCTTCGTGAGTCGAGAGCCGACGAGTCCTACCCCTGGTCGGAAATGCGGGTTAGTGGTGGAAAACCGGTGTCCGCCAGCCTATAATTACGGCTGATTCCGACTCCAGAGGAGCAGCATGCGAGGCTGGCTTCCGGTGCGAACCGTTCAGTGTCTTGCAGTCCTGGCTATCCTGGGAATCCCCTCCCTGGCCTATGCCGCCGCCGATTCCACCGCTCAGGCGGCTCATGCCATCTTGCAGAAGCATTGCCTCTCCTGCCACGGAGCCGGCCAGATGTCGGGTCTGGACCTGAGGCAAAGAGAGACCCTGCTGAAAGGAGGCAGCCGCGGTCCGGCCGTCGTTGTCGGCGATGCCACCCAGAGCCTGCTCTTCCGTTCGGCCGCCCATCTCAGCGAACCCAAGATGCCGCCCGACAGCCGCCGGCCCTTGCCCCAGGGAGATCTGGCCATTCTGAAGGAATGGATTGAAGCGGGTGCCCCATTCCCCGAAGAGGGGGCTGCGACCGGGGAACCCTCCTGGTGGTCGTTGAAGAAGCCGCGGCGGCCCCCTCTCCCCGAACTGGCTGAGGCCCCGTCCAATCCCGTCGATGCCTTCATCCTGGCCAAGCTGCGGGAGAAGGGACTCGAACCGGCTCCGGCGGCCGACAAGGCCACCCTGCTTCGACGGGCCTACTTCGACCTGGTGGGTCTGCCGCCGACTCCGGCCCAGGCGGACCGATTCCTGCGGAACACCTCCCCCGACGCGTTCGAAGAGTTGATCGACGAGCTGCTGGCTTCCTCCCACTATGGCGAACGCTGGGGGCGGCACTGGCTGGATGTGGTCCGCTACGCCGACAGCGCCGGGTTCGAAGGCGACGTCTTTTACCCGAACGCCTGGCGATACCGGGACTATGTGATCAAGTCCTTCAACGAGGACAAGCCCTACGACCGCTTCGTCCAGGAGCAGATCGCCGGGGACGAGCTTTTTCCGAACAACCTGGAGATGGAGGGTTTCTACGACATTTCCCCGGAAAAGCTGGAACACATGGAAGCCAGGATCGGAACCACGCTCTACACCTTCGGACCGGAAATCCAGGAATCTCACCTGGATGCCGAACGGCTGCGCTACGAACGGCTCACCGACGCGGTCGACACCACCGCGGCGGCCTTCATGGGGCTGACCCTGGAGTGCTCGCGCTGCCACGACCACAAATTCGACCCCCTCACTCAGAAGGATTACTTTCAGTTGCAGGCCGTCTTCGCCGCCAGTTCCCGCAAGACCATCCCCGTGGTCAGCAGCATGTCCACCGGTCATCGCCGCGACGACTACCACCGCATGATTGCGCTGGCCGAAGCCAGAGCCTCCTACCAGAAGTTTGAAACGCAGGTCAAGGACCGGGTCATCGAAACCAAGAAGAAGGACTACCCGCCCGAGGTGGTGCGCGCCTACGAGGTGCCCATGGAGGAGCGTACCGCCCGGGAGCTGGAACTGGCCGCACCTCTGACCCAGTTCTACATGGAAATGAAGATCGAGGATCATCTCGCCGATGAGGAGAAGAACCGCCACGGAAACTACATCCGGAAGCTGGCCAGGGCCGCGCTGGACGTCCCGCTTGCGGACGGTTCGCACCAGGTGAAATATGACGGATTCTTCGACGTGCCCTCGGCCACGGTTCTGGGACACCTCAAGCCCGAGCTGGTTCCGGACACGTACCTGTTGAACCGCGGCGAGCTGTCGCTGAAGAGAGAGATCGTCCAGCCGGGGCTGCCGTCGGTTCTGCGCGGCGGCAGTGTTCCCGACAAGCTGTCCATGGGTCCTCACGGCCCGCGCTACCGCAAACATTTCGCGCTCTGGCTGACCCGGCCCACCCATCCGCTCACGGCGCGAGTCATGGTCAACCGCATCTGGCAGGGCCATTTCGGACAAGGCCTCGTCCGCACCTCGAACGACTTCGGACGCCAGGGCGACCGACCCTCCCACCCCGAATTGCTGGACTGGCTGGCCACGGAGTTCGTCGATCGGGGATGGAGCGTCAAGTCCATGCACCGGTTGATCATGCTCTCGGACGCCTACCGGCGGGACAGTCGTTACACCACCACGACCCACCGGCAGCAGGATCCCGAAAACCGTTTCCTGTGGCGCATGAACCGCCGCCGCCTGGAAGGGGAGGCGGTGTGGGATTCGCTGCATGCCGTCGCCGGCAATCTGAACCCGACCATGGGAGGACGGCCTGCCATTCCCCCGCTTTCCAAGGTCGAAATGAGTTCCCTGCGCATCAAGCCCTGGTGGGCCGTTTCGGAAGACCCTGCCGCCGGCAGGCGTCGCGGCGTCTACATCCTGGCCCGGCGCAACTTCACCTTCCCCATGTTCGACAAGTTCGACGTGCCCAACTCCTCGGTGAGTTGCGCCGGACGGGAAGTGACGACGGTCGCCCCCCAGGCGCTCTGGTCCCTGAACAACGACGCCTCCTTCAGGCAGGCCCAAGTGCTGGCTGACCGGCTGGTTGGCGAAGCCGGCGCCAGTCCCGCCGACCAGGTGGACCTGGCCTGGAGGCTGGTGCTGGCCCGGCCGCCGTCGGCTGAAGAAAGGCAGGAGGCGATCACGCTTTTGTCGCGACTGGCTTCAAGCAATGGAAGTCAGGCATCCCACCCCTCCGGCGAAGATACTGAAAAAACGACCGGGCACAGGGATGCCTTGACTCAGCTTTGCTTGACGATGTTCAACTTGAGCGAGTTCTTCTACATCGATTGACACCGGGGCGGAATTGAAATGCGACCCGGATCTCCTTGGCTTGGGAGGAAAACCATGAATCCCTATTCCTGCAACCGCCGCGCCACCGTCAGTTCGCGGCGTGAATTCCTGACCCGTTCCGGGCTGGGATTCGGAGGACTGGCCCTCAACTGCATGCTGCAGGCGGAATCGGCGAGTGCCGATGTCCCGGCCGCCGCGGCCTACAATCCCCTGGGCGTCAAGCCGCCTCACTTCGCGGCCAAGGCCAAGAGCGTCATCTTCATCTTTCTGCAAGGTGGTCCCAGCCAACTTGAAACCTTCGATCCCAAACCCGAGTTGCAGAAATATGACGGTCAGTATCTTCCTCCCAGTTACTTGAAAAAGGGCATCGGCCTGGCGCAGATCAAGGCGGACGAATCCAAGCTGATGGGGACGCGGCGTATATTCAGGAAGCACGGCCAGTCCGGGCTGGAAATCTCCGACCTGTTTCCGAAACTCTCGCAATTCGCCGACGACCTTGCGGTCATCCGCTCCTGCTACCACGAATCCTTCATCCACGGTCCCGCCATCACCATCATCCATACGGGGTCCCTGCTGATGGGACAACCCAGCATGGGGGCCTGGATGCTGTACGGCCTGGGCAGCGAAACCGACAATCTGCCGGCCTACCTGGTGATGGCCGACGACTACATGCGCAACAGCAAGTCGGTGATCGGATCGGGCTTCCTGCCGGCCGTCTACCAGGGCACCGTGCTTTCCACCCAGGGAGCGGCCCTGGAGAATCTGCAGCCTCCCGGCCTGGTCACTCGGGAGAACCAACAGGCCATCCTGAGCCAACTGAAGCAATGGAACCAGCGGCACTTGGCCGACCGCCCGGACGACAGCAGCCTGGCGGCTCGGATCAAGAACTACGAATTGGCATTCCGCATGCAGATGGCCGGTCCCGAATTGATCGACCTGAGCCGGGAACCCAAGCACATCAACAAGTTGTACGGCCTGGACACCAAGGAGACCGCCAACTTCGGAAGGATGTGCCTGCTGTCGCGCAGGATGGTCGAGCGCGGCGTTCGCTTTGTCCACCTCTACAACAGCGACTGGGACGGGCACGGAGAGTGCGACAAGAACCATCGTGAAAATGCCATCAAGACGGATGGCCCGGTGGCCGGTCTTCTGGCGGACCTGAAACAACGGGGCATGCTGGAGAGCACCCTGGTGGTTCTCACCGGCGAGTTCGGCCGCACCCCCATCATGCAGGGAAAGGAGGGGCGGGACCACAGCCCCTACGGCTTCTCGGTGGTCATGGCCGGAGGAGGCATCAAGGGAGGCAAGGCCATCGGGGCCACCGATGAGCTGGGTTTCTACGCCGCCGAAGACAAGGTCCATGTCCACGACATGCATGCCACCATGCTCGAACTGCTGGGACTGGACCACCGCAAGCTGAACGTCAAGGTTTCCGGACTGGAAAAACGCCTGACCGGCGTCGGAGAGGACGGGAACCACAGCGTGGCCAAACGGCTGCTGGCCGGTTAGCCGGCTCGGAAGTGCAGACCGGCGCCGGCGCGGTGGATCCACCGGTTCAAACTAAAATTAACTCGATGCGTTTCCCAGCTCTTTGTTCGCTCCTGCTTTTTCCCGCCGTGCTGCTCGCGGCCGACGAGGAGCCGCCATTCTACGAGGGGAGAATGCGGATTCCCGTGGCCCTCGCCACGGCCGACGGCATCCGGCTGCCGGCCGGACGCTATCGCCTGGAAGTCAAGGGTGAGGCCCCGGCCCGCAGGCTGAAATTCTCCTTGAACGGGACGGTGAAGGCCGTGGTCCCGGAGTCGGGCGGACAGAATCCGGCCCTGGGCTCCGCCGAGGTTCCCCTGGTGGGGACGCACCTGCTCCGTTCTACGGCGGTCAAGCTGGCCCCTGCCAAGGAGCGTCAGTTCAGCCAGACGGGCATGGCCCGCTATCAGGAGGAGAAGCACCTCTGGGACGGAACCATGAGAGTCTACCTGTCCCCGAAGGACGGCGCCGTGTACTTCATTTTTCAGGAGCGGCGGAAAAAGCGGCACTGGAGCCGCTCCAACTTCAGGTTGCAGCGGAATCCCTCCCCCTGAAACCCCCCTTTTTCGAGCCCAGGGAGTCACCCGGAATGCGGCACGGCACCTACCGGCAGGCAGTTGCGGCTGCAGTGACCATCACTCTTGCCGCCCTGCTTTCGCAAACCTGGGCGGAACCCTCCGCCCCCTCTGTCGCCGCCCGGTCTGACGACCGCAAGCCTGCTTGGTGGTCCTTCCAAAAGCTCCGGCGGCCCCAGATCCCCCGGCCGGGGAACGGCAGCCAGCCTTCCAATCCCATCGACGCGTTCGTGTTGGCCAAGCTCCGGGAGAAGCGTCTCGAGCCAGGCCCCGCCGCCGCCAGGTCGGTCCTGTTGCGCCGGGCCACCTTCGATCTGTGGGGTCTGCCACCGACTCCCGCCCAAGCCGAGCGCTTTCTGCGGGATGACTCGCCCGAGGCCTACGAAAGACTCATCGAGGAGCTGCTCGAGTCGCCCCGTTACGGGGAACGCTGGGGGCAGCACTGGCTGAATGTGGTCGGGTACGCCGACAGCAGATCCGACTCAGAGGACTACCATCCCAACGCCTGGCGCTATCGGGACTACGCGATCAAATCCTTCAACGACGACAAGCCCTACGACCGCTTCGTCCAAGAGCAGATCGCCGGAGACGAGCTTTTCCCGAACAACCTCGAACTGGAAGGCTTCTACGACCTCTCTCCCGAGAAGCTGGAGCACCTGGAAGCCTGGATAGGAACCACCATCTTCGCCGTTGGGCCGGGAGGCCGAGAGGGGCATCTGGATGCGGAAGTCTCGCGGTACCGCTGGCTGACCGAGGTGGTGAACAAGACGGCGTCCTCATTCCTCGGGTTGACCCTGGAATGCGCCCGTTGCCACAACCACCGATCCGACCCTTTCTCCCAGGAAGACTACTTCGGGCTGCAAGCGATTTTTGCCGCCAGCCGGCCCTCAACCATTCCGGTTGTGGCCTCGACCACCCTGGGCCACCGCGACGAAGCCTATCATATGGCGATTGCTCTGGTGGAAGCCAGAGACGCTTACCTGCGGTTTGCAAGGCAGGTCAGGGATCGAGTCGTCGAACCCAAGAAACGGGACTATCCCTCGGAAGTGGTTCATGCCTACGAGATTCCCCTGGAAGCGCGATCCGCCCGAGAGACGGAATTGGCGGCTCCGTTGGACCAATTGCACCGCGAGCTGAATATTGAAGAGCACCTTACTCCTGAAGAGACCGAACGCCACCGGGAGCTGACCCGAAAACTGGCCAAGGCGGCCGTGGCCATTCCTGCCAAGGGATTGGCGCACAAGGTTGACTATGATGGGTTTTACGATGTGCCGTCAGCCACGGTGCTGGGTGGAGTGAGGACGGAGTTGATTCCTGAAACTCACCTTTTGAACCGCGGGGAGCCGGCACGCAAGAAACACCTCGTCCACCCCGGTCTTCCCCGGACCCTCAGGCATGACGCCGGCCCGGCCGAGTTGTTCCGGGAAGCCAATGGCCACCACTACCGCAAGCAACTGGCCCTCTGGCTGACGCGGCCGACCCATCCTCTGACCGTCCGGGTCATGGTCAACCGCATCTGGCAGGGTCACTTCGGACAAGGCCTGGTGCGCACTGACGACGACTTCGGTCCCCAGGGCGACTCTCCCGTCCATCGGGAACTGCTGGATTGGCTCGCCTGCCGATTCGTGGATCAGGGTTGGAGCGCGAAGTCCATGCACAGGCTGATCATGCTGTCAAACACCTATCGAAGGGACAGTCGCTTTTCCACGGCCGGCCATCGGCGGCAAGATCCCTCCAATCGCTACTGGTGGCGCATGAACCCACGGCGGCTGGAAGGCACAGCCGTTTGGGATGCCATCCACCAGGTGTCAGGCGCCCTGAATCTGAAGATGGCAGGTCGGCCGGCAATCCCGCCCCTGGCGGAAGTCGAAGGGACTACCCCTCGAATGACGTCCCGGTGGCCCGCCTCGGACGATCCGACGGCGGGCCGTCGGCGCGGGGTCTACCTTCTGACTCGACGAGCGCCTCCACGGTTCCACCATACGACTGCCGCCCCGGCTTCCAACGGCTGCCCTGCCAAGGATGCCGGCAACGAAAGTCCTCTGACTGTCTGGAAACTGAACCGCAAGGGCCTTTACCAGCAGGCCCGCAATTTGGCTTCCCGTCTGGTGCGAGATGCGGGTAAGGACCCCTCCCGCCAGATCGACCTGGCCTGGCAACTGACCCTGGCGCGGGCCCCCAAGGATGAAGAGAAACAGGAAGCGCTGAACCGGTTGAATCGACCGGCCTCGAACAATCAATCTCTGCCGGAAAACGGATCCCTCCCGGAGGGTCCGGGTTCGCTCGATCCGCCGCAAGCCGCGGCACTCACCCGCCTCTGTCTGAGTCTGTTCAATCTCGAAGAGTTTGTCCGTATCGACTAGCCCGCATTTCTCACCAGGGGGCATGAACATGGCGCAGGATTTTTCCCTTCAGCGCGTGCTCGCGACCGAAGAGCGTAGCGGTCACTACGCGCGAGGGAGCATGTGCGCGCTGAAGGGAAAAAGACAAGCCAGGGCATGCCCAGCGCAGTCTGTTACCCGCAAGCCCTTACCATGGAGCCAATCAAAGTACTGAAGATAAACTACTTGTCGTCATGGCACCAGCGACCTGGGTAGAGTCGAGGACTGGCGCGTTGACTATAGGGTCCGGTGGCTATTCCGTCGCTTTCGCTTCGGGCCTCAGTCCGGCTCCCTTATCACGTTTCCAGTCCCCGCTCTCCGAACCGGACGTGCGGTTTTCCCGCATCTCGGCTCTCCAGTGGGATCATGCGTCTCGCACACAGGTCCCCGCTCGCATCCGTGGACGACTCCTATGGGATTGGCACCCGTCCCCCACTCCATCCACTTCCGCTCCCGGGTTGCCGCCAGGCCTGTTGATGCCCTGACGACGCCGTCCTCCTCCGACGACCCTTTCACTTTTGCATGTGATGCTTCCGGAGTCTCCGGCCCTTTTTTGGTCGGGGTTTCAGGCTTTCGCCACTCCCGGGACCCTTCCCCCTTCGGTCACCGCTCCTCACCTGAGGCCCCTTCCCTCCACCGGTATTACCCGGCTTCTCCGGTACTACAGGCCTCTCCGCCACCCTGTCGGCCTAGACTGACTCTCGCGAGCTTCCGGTTCGGTGCGTGCCTCACCACCCACAGGGCTTCCCATGTTGCTGCCTTCTTCCCCTTCCATGCGTGCCAGCGCCACTACCCCGGCGGGTCCAAAGGGGTGCCCGCGTCGCTCGCTTCCCCCTCCGTCTTCGGCCTTCCCCATTTCTCAGGTGGGTCGGCCCCCGCATTGCCCGTTTCGAGGCCTGCTCGACGTTCACTCGCGTTCCGGCCCGCATGCTCGCTGAACCGCCTTAAGCGGCCCTTTGACACCAGAGGGCTTCAGACCATATCGTTACCTCCATGATCCGCCCTGGCTGCTACCAACCGGAGCGACAGTTGTTGGACGGGTTTCGCACCCGTTGGAAGAAGGCGCCTTTCCATGGCGCACTGAGAAATGCGGGCTAGCCCGCATTTCTCACTGGGCTCGCGTAAGGGGGGGTTATCCTTCGAAGGTAATGACTGTCTTGAGGGCTTGGCTCTCACCCCTGGCCAGGGAGGTCATGGCCCGAGGCGTTTCATTCAGGCGACAGCGGCCCTCGATAAAGGTTGCCAACTCCGACTTGATGTCGGGCAGAATGGCGACGGCCTTCGCAAAGTCGCTCCGATCGAAACCGTAGGTCCCCACCAGGCATACCTCGTTGCTGACCGCATCCTGCAACGGCAATGAGACTTCCTTGGCAAGATTCCCGATCAGCAGCAGAGTTCCTCCGGCTTCCAGCAGAGACAGGCACAGGGAGAACGACTCCCGCGTCCCGACGGCATCGATCACAACCTCCGACCGTCCCGCCAGGAGGGATTCGACTTTCCCCGCTTCCCTGGCCGGGTCTCCGGAGGAATCCACCGGAACGGCCCGAGCCCCGAACTCGGCGGCGCGATCGGCCTTCTCGGCCACCGTGTCCAGCACCACCGTCCGGGAAAGTTCCCTGGCACGCGCCATCAGGACCGCCGCCAGCCCGATGGTCCCGGCGCCGACGATGGCCAGCCGGGCCGGACGCACCCCAAGCCTCTCCAAACGCCGCCACCCACGGGTCACTACGGCCAGGGGCTCGGCCAGGAGTCCGATTTCGGGCGGAATCCCCGAAGGAAGCAGAATGGCGTTCTCTGCCGGAACAGCCAGGAACTCGGCCATGGCTCCGCGCTTGGCCAGGTTGACGCCGATCATCTTCTTGTTGAGGAAGGAGGGGTCTCCCTCGTCGGGGTCCGGGGGCGCATGGGCGATGATATTGTAGATGGTCACAGGATCGCCTATTGCCGGAGAGCGGACGCCCTCTCCCTGGGCAACCACCTCGCCGGCGGCCTCGTGTCCCATGACCATGCCGGGCGCCCGCCGGCCGCTCTCCCCGGTGAACCCATGGACGTCGCTGCCGCAGATACCGACAGCCTTCATCTTGACCAGGACCTCTCCTGGCGCCGGTTCCGGCTTGGGCAGTCTCTCCAGCTTCATGTCCCAGGGAGCATGAAACACCACGGCTTGCATGAATTCCGGCATCGGTGTCTCCAGAGGCGGTTGAAACCCACAACGCTTTGGGACCCATAGTGTAACCCATTACGACTTGACTCGCTCCCGGGATCACAGTAGCCTGAACCAAATCAGGTGACGGCGTTGCCGGCACCCCCTTTCGAATACCGAACGGAATGGCGATCAACCCGACAGGGGAGATCGACCCTCGCAAAACCAAAGCTTCTCAGGTGATCAAGGAATGAGAAACGGAATAGCAAGGACAGCGAAGCGAATGGCCGGTGTGCTCGCGGTGACGGCGATTGCACTGGTCGGAACACTTCAGGCCCAGTTTGACTATCGAGCCAAAGTGGTCAAGATCGAAGACCTGACGCATGACGTGCGCCGGGTCGGAATGCAGTTGGAAAAGTCCGAGGGATTCTCCTTCACGCCCGGACAATACGTCTTTGTCAACATTCCGGAGTACTACGTCAAGCAGTGGAACCAGAAGTACGGCACCGATCACGAACAAGTCTTGCGTCCTTATTCCTTCGCCTCCAGCTCCAGCAAGCTGCCCCGGTTCGACTTGATCATCAAGTGGGCCCGCCCCCCTCGCGACAAGGATGTTCCCCCGGGGGTCGCGTCCAGCTTCGTGCACCAGCACCTGAGAGTGGGGGATGTCCTCGAAATCACCGAGCCCACGGGAGATCTCTACCTGCGCGCCGACACGGGCGAGCCTATCGTCATTGTGGCCGGCGGCTCGGGGGCGGCGCCCTTCGTTTCCCTGCTGGAATATTTTTTTGAAAGGGAATTCGACAAGAACAACGAGATCTACTTTTTCTTCGGCGTTCGAAGCAAGCGCGATCTCTTCCTTCACGACCGCTTCCTCGCCTGGGACAAGAGCAAACCCCGGTTCCACTACATCCCCGCCCTATCCCATCCCCGACCGGAAGACAACTGGGAGGGAAAGACCGGTTACGTCCAAATACCCCTGAACGAGCGCATCGAGGGACCCACGGGAGCTCACGCCTACCTGGCAGGCCCCCCGATCATGATCAAGTTTGTTGAAGAGGTGCTCCGATCCAAGGGAATTACCAAGGACCGGACCCACTACGACGAAATCGAAGCCCGGTAGCTGAAGCCCTCATTCCTCCACCCGTTTGGCGTCCGTGGCTTCTCCGACCTACCACATCGAACCCATTTCCCTCACCTGGGACCCTCATCGGCTCGTCCGGGCGGCCGAGCCCGGAGGAGCGTTGCTCGACAGCGGACCGGGTTACGGCTCCTTCGGCAGATTCTCGTTCTTTGGCTGCGAGCCGTTCCTGACCGTGACGGCGCAAGGTGCGTCGGTCCGGATCGTTGGAGAACATCGCCGGCAGCTCATGAACGGCAACCCGATTCAGATCCTCTCCCGATTGATTCGGGAACAGACCGTTCCCACCCAGACGCCGGCGAGCCACGATTCCCACCTGCCTTTTCGGACCGGGGCAGCCATCGGGTTCATTTCCTATGAGTTGGGCCGCCTCATGGAACCCTTCCCGCGCCGCTCCAAAGAGGACCCAAGCCTGCCCGAGCTGCAGTTTTTCTTTTACGATGCCTTGCTGGCCCACGACCACAGCATGAACCAAACCTGGGCCATCGTCCGCGACCGGCCCCGGGCCGGAAAGCGGTTGCAATCCACTTTGGACCGAATCCAGCAGGCCGATCCGACCGGCTCCCGGCCGCATCGTCCCAACCGATCGAGCCGGGAAACCTGGACGAGCAGCCTGACCTACGACGGCTACTCGGCGGCGGTGAGAAAAGCCCGGCGTTACATTGCCGCCGGAGAGATCTACCAGGTCAACCTGTCGCAGCAACTGTGGTCCCGCTGCTCCCTGACGGCGCCGCAACTCTACCAGCGACTGCGCCAGACCGGAGCCGCCCCCTTTGGAGCCTACCTTCAGGGAAGGCATTGGACCGTTCTGAGTCTGTCGCCGGAGCGGTTCCTGCGCTACTGGCCCCGTCAGCGGCACATTCAGACCCGGCCCATTAAAGGGACCCGGCCCCGCGGCGCCTCGTCCGAGGAGGATCAACAACTGCGGCAAGCACTGTTGCAGAGTCCCAAGGACGCCGCCGAGCATGTCATGATCGTGGACTTGGAACGCAACGACCTGGGACGGTTGGCCCGTTACGGAACGGTGCGGGTCAGCGATTTCCGCCGACTGGAGACCTTTCCGACGGTCCACCACCTCACCTCCACCATCGAAGCCAGGCTGAGACCGAATTGCCGATTGGAAGATCTGATTCAGGCCACCTTCCCCGGCGGGTCCGTCACCGGAACTCCCAAAGTACGCGCCCTGCAGGTCATCGACGAACTCGAGCCCCAGCCACGAAGCGTCTACACGGGAAGCATCGGCTACCTGGCATTCGATGGGAACCTCGACCTCAACATCGCCATTCGAACACTCATCCTGAAGGACGGTTGGGCTCGCTACTCGACGGGTGGCGCCATCGTGGCCGATTCCCGGGCCGATGACGAATACCTGGAAACACTCCACAAGGCGCGCCCCTTTCTGAGCGCCCTGGATCTGGGTGAGC
This sequence comes from Candidatus Versatilivorator sp., assembly GCA_965207735.1. GTDB lineage: Bacteria > Acidobacteriota > Terriglobia > Versatilivoradales > Versatilivoraceae > Versatilivorator. The sequence continues at coordinate 2,590,105 of OZ242296.1, forward strand.
CCTCGCGCCATGGCCCGAAAAGCACCGCCCTCGACCGCCAACGTGGATTGTAGATTTGTGGATTGAAAGCCGACATTTCCTGCCATTGGCGGGAGAGGAAGGCCGCCTGAACCGCGATCCGGGTCGGTTGCTAGCCGCCAACCTTTCCCTTAATATAGGACCATGATTCGCTTTGAAGAGGTGTTGGCCAAAGTCGAGCGATCCCATCCTTCCGACGATCTGGAGGTGTTGAGGAAGGCCTATCGCTTTTCGTCCAACAAGCACGATGGACAGTCCCGTGAATCGGGCGAGCCTTACTTCAACCATCCTCTGGCGGTGGCCGATATCCTGGCCGATATGAAGCTCGACGCCAGTTGCGTCAGTGTCGGACTTCTCCACGACGTCGTGGAAGACACGGTCGTTCCATTGGAGGAGATCGAAGACAAATTCGGCAGAGACATTGCCAACATCGTCAATGGACTCACCAAGATCAACCAGTTTCACTTTTACTCCAAGGAAGCCCGGCAAGCGGAGAATTTTCGCAAGATGTTCCTGGCCATGGTGGACGACATCCGGGTCGTCCTGGTCAAGCTGGCCGACCGGCTCCACAATATGAGGACTCTGGAATTCCTTCCGTTGGAAAGGCGGCAGCGCATCGCCCAGGAGACCATGGAGATCTACGCTCCCATTGCCCACCGGCTGGGCATGGGCAAAATCAGGGGCGAACTCGAGGATCTTGCCTTCGCCACGCTGGACCCCGAGGCGCATGGGCACATCAAGCATGATATCGAGCAGAAAAGGAAGGTCCGACAGAATCTGCTGGAGGAGATCAAGAACAGGCTGACCCACCAGCTCCAGGAACACGAAATCCCCTGCACCCTGGAATCCCGTGTCAAACGAATCTACAGCGTCCATCAGAAGATCAGACGCCAGCGGATTTCCATCGAACAGGTCTACGACCTGCTTGCCGTGCGCATCATTACCGGCTCGGTCAGAGACTGCTACGCGGCTCTGGGCATCATTCACAACCTCTGGCAACCGGTGCCGGGAAGAATCAAGGACTTCATCGCCATTCCGCGACCCAACATGTACCAGTCGATCCACACCTCGGTCATTGGCCCCCAGGGGCAACCCTTCGAGGTGCAGATTCGCACGGTCGAGATGCATCGGGTGGCCGAGGAAGGCATCGCCGCCCACTGGAAATACAAAATGGGCCGCGGCATGGACGACAAGGACGACCAGCGCTTTCTCTGGCTGCGGCACCTGGTGGAATGGCAGCAAGAGATGCAGGATCCCAGCGACTTCCTGAGCACCCTCAAGATCGATCTCTATCCCGAGGAGGTGTATGCCTTCACTCCCAAGGGCAAGGTGATCATTCTTCCACGGGACGCCACCCCGGTCGACTTTGCCTATGCCATCCACAGCGAAGTGGGGGCATGTTGCGTCGGCGCCAAGGTGAATGGCCGCATCGTGCCGCTCAGATCTCGACTCAAGAACGGCGACATCGTTGAAATCCAGACTCAAACCGGCCACGTGCCCAGCCGAGACTGGCTGTCATTCGTCAAGACCTCACGGGCGCGCAATAAAATCAGACACTATCTGAACGTCAGTCGCCGAGAGCGCGCCATTGAGCTGGGCAAGCGCATTCTGGAAAAGGAGGCCAAGCGACTCAAGCTCAACCTGAAGAAACACATGGGAGATGGGTCTCTGCTGGCGGCGGCCAAGCCCTACCGGTGCGATAAGCTGGAGAAAATCCACTCCGCCCTGGGCTTCGGCAAGATCTCCGGGCGAATGCTCCTGAGCAAGTTGGTTCCACCGGGTGAGTTGACTCGCGCGGCAAAGAACAAACCCGGTAAGTTCACCTCGGCCGTGAAGAAAGTCTTCGGGCTGTCTTCGGACGGCTCACTCAAGGTCAAGGACATCGACGGCCTTCTGGTCTATCGGGCCAAGTGCTGCAACCCGATTCGAGGCGAGCCCGTTGTCGGCTACATCACCCGGGGCAAAGGAGTGGCCGTTCATGCCAAGCGCTGCGCCAACGTAGGCAACCTTCTCTACGAAGCCGACCGCAAGATCGATGTTTCCTGGACCGGAACGGTCGGAGCAACCTATGCCGTCAAACTTTCCATCTCGGTGGACGACAGGCAGGGAATGCTGGCGGAGATCACTTCCCGCATCTCCGATATCAAGACCAATATCAAGAATATCGAAGCTCAGGCCTTCGAAGATCGTCACGGACTCATTCACGTCACCATCGAGATCAGCGACCTGAAGCACTTGGAGAGGGCGGTCCATTCGATCAAGAAGATCAAGGGCGTCAACGAGATCGCCTGGCGATAGCCCGAGCCTGAGAGAAAACCATGAAAACCATCATACGAACCGAAGACGCACCTGACGCCATCGGCCCCTATTCTCAAGGAGTCAGAGCCAGGGCATCCGAATTTCTTTTTCTTTCCGGGCAGATCGGGCTGGATCCCCAAACGGGTGAATTGGTCCCGGGAGGTATTGAGGCCCAGACCGAACGGGTCTTGAGAAATCTGGAGGCAGTCCTGCTGGCCGGAGGCGGCTCACTGGATCAGGTCGTCAAAACCACCATTTATCTGACCGACATGGACGAGTTTCCGCGGGTAAATCAGGTCTACGGGAAGTTCTTCGGTGACAGCCTTCCCGTCCGGGCTACGGTGGGGGTTTGCTCTTTGCCTAAAGGGGCTATGGTGGAGGTCGAAGCCCTGGCGGTGGTGGGGTGATTGCGGCCTCGCACGGGAACTGACCTGCACTTTAATGAGACTTCACAATACGCCCGGACCGAATGCAGGCGGCACACACTCGAGTCCGCCTGCGCCTTCCGTCAATCACGATCCGCACGCGATGCAGGTTGGGGTTCCACCTTCTCTTGGTCGCGTTGTTGGCGTGGCTGACATTATTCCCAAACATGGGACCTTTTCCACAGAGTTCACACCGGGCAGCCATAACAAGTCTCCTTCAAACCAGGTTGCGAGTCCGAGAGGATAGCAAAAGCCCCCGGCAGGGTCAAATTCCGTTAACTCCAGACCTTGTTTCTGAGACAGGACACTAGATGTTGACCCTCGGCATTGAATCCTCCTGCGATGAAACGGCAGCCTCCGTCCTGGAAAACGGCAGCCGAATCCTCTCCAATATCGTGGCTTCTCAAGAAGATGTCCACAAGCGATATGGAGGAGTGGTCCCCGAGTTGGCTTCACGGCGGCACCTCGAAAACATTTCCCCGGTCGTCAAGGCCGCCTTGGGCGAAGCCGGAATCCGACCTCAAGATCTGGACGGTGTGTCGGTGACACAGGGACCCGGACTGGTCGGTTCGCTCCTGGTGGGGATCAACTACGCCAAGGCTCTCTGTTTCAGCCTCGACCTTCCTCTTGTCGCCGTGCACCACCTGGAAGGACATATCTTCTCCGTTCCGCTGACCCTCTGGCAGGAGCCAGGGCAGGCAGAGGCCAAAGACCTGAAAGAGCTCCTTCCCGCTCTGGCCCTGGTGGTCTCGGGGGGACACACCAGCCTGTTCTGGATAGAGTGTCTGGGTCTTGGCGTTCAGGAGGAGGCCGGCTACAGGCTCTTGGGACGGACACGAGACGATGCGGCCGGAGAAGCCTTTGACAAAGTCGCCAAACTCCTCGGCCTCGGCTACCCCGGTGGAGCCGTTATCGAGCGGCTGGCCCGGCGTGGAAACCCCCAGGCGGTCAAGCTGCCCATCCCTCGCATCCACGACGGAGGGCTGGATTTCAGTTTTTCCGGAATCAAGACCGCGGTACTGCGCTATACCCAGAAATACCTCAGCCGGGAACTGGCTGTTCGGAATTGGGAGGGAGAAGAGACCATACCCCGGTCCGTTCTCGATTTGGCCGCCAGTTTCCAGCACACCGCCATCAAGATCCTTGGAAAGACACTGCTTGAAGCCAGTGACGCCTACCAGCCCCGCTCCGTCATGGTCTCCGGTGGTGTGGCCTGCAATCGAGCCCTTCGCCAACACCTGGAGGAATGCTTCAGAGATCGTCGTTTGCCGGTCTTCTTCCCCACCCCCATCCTGTCTACAGACAACGCTGCCATGATTGCGGCGGCGGGTCATCCCAAGCTATTGAAGCGGCAGTGTGCCAGTCTGAGCATCAACGCCGACGCCCGCTTGAAGTTAGTCTGAATGCAATTGAGTTTTCCATTCGATTTCAGTAGATTCGAGTCATGGCTGCCTTTCTGACGTGCATCGAGGAGGACTGTCGCAAAGTTGTCTCCGCCATGTCCAAGGAATACGTCTGTCCGGCTTGCGGAGGACTGCTGGACGTGGTCTACGACTTTCAAATCGACGACCCGGAGAAGATCAAACAGCTCTTCCTGCGGCGGCGCCTCTCCAACCATTTCCTCGACCTCAGCGGCGTCTGGAGATACCGGGAACTGCTTCCATTCTGCACGGATTTTTCCAAGGTGGTGTCCATTCAGGAGGGCAACACTCCCATCTACACGGCTCCACGTTGCGCGGAATATGCAGGGCTGAAGCAGTTGCACCTCAAGCACCAGGGACTGAATCCGACCGGCTCCTTCAAAGACAACGGCATGACTGCCGGAGTCACCCAGGCCAACCTCCTGGGTTCCAGAATGGTGGCCTGCGCCAGCACGGGAAACACCTCGGCCTCCATGGCGGCCTATGCGGCCCGCGCCGGCATGAAGGCCGTGATCTTTATCCCCGACCAACAGATCGCTTTCGGAAAGCTGGCTCAAAGCCTGGACTACGGTGCTCTGACGCTGCAGTTGGAGGGAGATTTCGACGAATCGATGAAGCTGGTAAAGGAAATCACCCAGGAAACCGACGTCTACCTGCTGAATTCGATCAATCCCTTTCGGCTGGAAGGACAAAAAGCGATCATCATCGAGATGCTGTGTCAGCGCGACTGGAAAGTGCCCGACCGGGTCGTGGTTCCCGGGGGAAACCTCGGCAACAGCGCCTCCTTCGGTAAAGCCATCAAGGAATTGCACGACTTGGGCTTTATCCGGAAGATGCCCATGGTCACCATCATCCAGGCCCAAAGGGCCAATCCTCTCTACCAGACACTGATTTACCATTCCCCCAGGCTGGTCCGTGTCGAGGCCCACACCCTGGCCACCGCCATCAAGATCGGCAATCCGGTCTCATGGAAGAAAGCGGTCCGAGCCATGGACTGGACGCAGGGATGGTGCGATGTTGTCACCGAGCAGGACATTGCCGACGCCAAGGCCATGATCGGCAGGGACGGCATCGGTTGTGAACCCGCCTCCGCCACCACCGTTGCCGGAATCAAGAAATTGATCCGGACACGGGAAATCGATCCCGAGGAAGACGTGGTGGCGGTCCTGACCGGCAATCTGCTGAAGGACCCCGACTATGCCACCAACTACCATCAGGATTCCCTTTACGAAGAAGCAACCTACAGGAATGAGCTGCTGGAGAAAAAGGGCAAGGTGCGTTCCACTTTTGCCAATGCCCCCATCAAAGTCAGAGCCGACAAGGAAGAGATCCTGAAGATTCTTAAACTCTAGCCAGAGAGGAACCATGCCGACCCTATCGACCCAAACCGTTCTGGTGTCCCTCAGCCTCCTGTTGGGCCTCGCTCCCGGAACTCCTGTCCCCGGACAGTCGGAAGGTGAGTCCGCCGCCGACAAGGCCATTATCACCATTGGAGACGAGACTCTCACCCAAGCACAGGTGAACGACATGCTCCGACTGCTTCCGCCGCAACAGCGTTCCCTCTTCTCGCAACCCTCTGGTAAACAAGCCTTTGCCGACTATATCGTCCGTTCCAAGCTGTACAGTCGGGAAGCGAGGACACGTGGCTGGAACGCTCGCCCGGAAGTCGAGCAGACCATCGACCAGTTCCGGGCCAAGCTGGAAAAAAATGAGGTGAGGGGGCTGCCGATCAAGGATGACGAAGACCGGAAGCAAGTCCTGGGATTCTTCAAGGAGAGCCTGCTCATGAAGGTGGCACAAAAGGAGTTGAAGGAGGAATTGGCGGTATCGGCCATGGAGATCAGGAGCTACTACCAGGAAAATGCCGCCGTCTTCGACATGGTGAGAGGCCGCCGGCTGGTCATTCGCTCGGAGGCTTCCAACCTTTTCTTTGGCGACAACAGACCAAAGGACCAGACCCTGTCCGACGAAGAAGCCAGAGCCAAGGCCGAGAAGCTGCGCCGGGAAATTCAGGAAGGGGCGGACTTCGAGGTCATGGCCGCCAAGCACTCAGAGGACCCGCTGACTTCCGGCGTTGGCGGAGACACGGGCATCGTGCGCCGCGGACTGCCCAACAAGACCCTGGTGACTCCTCCCGAGGTCGACTTGCTGTTCAGTCTGGAGCCGGGCGATCTCGGCCCGATTGTGAGAACGCCCATGGGATTTGCCCTGCTGAAGTTGGAGGAGAAGAGGAAGATGAGCCTGACCGAAGCCCACCCGGAGATCGCGGCGCGCATTCGAAATCAAAAACTGGAAGCCTGGTATCAGGACATGCGGGGCCAACTCCGCATTGTTATCGATCCCTCCTTTTTCGAAACCTGGGTCGATTTTGAGGCCCCGGCTAAAGCAGCGGAGTGATGCGTTCTTCCAGTTTCCCGATATCGTGGGTCTCCTCGTTCCTGCCTTCCACGAATCGACCCACGATGTTACCCTTGCGATCCACCAGCACCAGGTAGGGAATGCTGAAGTTCGGGCGCTGGGGGGACACCTTGACGTAATTCATGGCGATGGAAAAGTCGCCCAGGAGGATCGGATAGGTCAATCCGTACTTCTTGATGTAAGGCTCGACATCCTTGGCTTTCCCCCGATCATGGGAGATACCCAGGACTACAAAACCCCGATCCTTGTACTTCCGATAGAGTTTTTCCAAAAGCGGGTTGGTGCGCTGGCAGTCCGGACACCAGGTCTGAAAGAAGGCCATCAACACCACCTGTCCCTTCAGGCTGGTTGACTTGATGACCTGGCCATCCCAGGTGGGCAAAATGAAGTAAGGGGCGGGCTCCTGCCCCGCTTTCTTCTGCAGCGGCCCGGCTGAGGAAGCCCCCGCGGCGCAAAAGGCAACGGCCAGACAAGTCACAAGAACCCATCGATTACGCAACAATCTACCTCCGATCGACCGTGGGACCGGTCCCGATTGGGGTTTTGGAGACAGGAAGGAGACGGCGTCACTACCGAAGAGCGGGCACCGAGTGGATCGACCCGGGACCCTTCCCCGAGGAATCAGCCGCCATTCCGAACCACACCGACCTTCGTAGCATATCCCATCCCATCCTCCGGGGCAACGTTGCCGGACCTCTCCGGCCGGAGGCCCCCGCCGCACTTCCTTGGTCTGAAACAACCGACAAAAGACAAAGGAAAAAGAGTTATCCACGAAGGGGCACGAAGAACGACGAAGGGACACTAAGGCGCTGAGGTTGGCCGCGACGGGGTACCAAGTTCGCGAAGGGTTGATCGATTTCCGATTGTTTCCCTCTAAGTATGATCCGCACGCCAGGGCGGGGGCGGGGCTTGTCTGAAACAACCGAAAAAAGACAAAGAAAAAGACTTATCCACGAAGGGGCACGAAGAACGACGAAGGGACACTAAGGCGTTGAGGTTAACCGTGACGGGGTACCAAGTTCGCGAAAGGATGGTCGATTTCTGATTGTTTCACTCTCGAATGATCCGCACACCAGGGCGGGGCCCTGCTTGTCTGAAACAACCGAATAAAGACAAAAGGAAAGAGAGTTATCCACGAAGGGCCGACAAGAGTCATCCACCAAGGAAAACGGCGAACCACGAATGGACACGAATGAACACCAATAAACGGATTGATGAGTTGTTGATTGGAGGGTGGGACAATCGACATCGAGGGGTTATCTACGAAGGACACGAAGTCATACCAAGGTAGCAGCGTTGCAGAAGCATTTTGGTGCCGCTTCTCGTTCGAGTGAGTCCACCTGCATTCGTGTCTATTCGTGTTCATTCGTGGTTCGTCTTCATTTAATAATCCTGTGCATCCTGTGCATCCATGTTCAATTCATAGTCCTTCTCGATTGATCTTTCCCGTGGCGGGCCTTGGCTGTGCCCAACGCCCCGATTCCCCGTCAGCGTCCCGTGCAGCGGACTCTGGTCCCATTAATCCTGTCCCTTGGGTTGCCATGTTTCGGAGTGCAACGGCGCAGATTTGATGAAACGCGACGAGTCTCTCGAACCGACCGTTTCCCTGTGGTACCTCCATCGGAATGGTATACTTCGCGCCATGATCGCGCCTCCTGGTAAGAAATGCGGGGTCGCCGTCTGGTTGACGGGACTGCCGGCTTCAGGCAAGAGCACTCTGGCACGTGAAGTGGAGCAGGCGCTCTACCAAAGGGGGATTCCCTGCTACGTTCTGGATGGAGACATTCTGCGGCAGGGCCTCAACAAGGATCTTGGCTTCAGCCCTGAAGATCGTCGAGAAAACATCCGGCGGGCCGGCGAGGTCGCCAGGGTGCTGGTGGATGCCGGCCTGTTGGTGATTGCGGCTTTCATTTCCCCCTATGCGGAGGACAGATCCCGCGTGAGAAGTCTTTTCGGAGAGGGCCGGTACTGCGAGGTCTTCGTGGACTGTCCCCCTGAAACCTGCGAGCAAAGGGACCCCAAGGGACACTACCGCAAGGCTCGGATGGGCCACCTGAATTCCTTCACGGGAGTCAGCGCCCCCTACGAAGCTCCGGCCTCCGCAGATCTGGTGGTGCCCACGGGCAAGCTGACCGTCGCTGAATCAACGGGACGCCTCCTGGAGTTCATTCTGGAAAGATCCCAAATAGGGCAAACTGCTGGAGAGTGAGGGTGACGGCCACCGCCGCCTGGTGGCTTATTGGGACCCCTGGCCGGTGCCTCGGGGGATGATCATTCAAAAATCCTTTCCCCTGGCAAAGTCTTGGTCTTGGGGAGAAATTCAGTCAATCCCGCTTCCTGTCTTGATAGAAACCGACTTCACCCTGATCCACGCCAACCGATTGAAGGTCCGATGCACCCTCCGCATTCCCGACGGCAAGGGGACTGTCAGTCCGGTGCTTGTGGCCCACGGTTTCCTGGGATTCAAGGACTGGGGATTCTTTCCCTACCTGGGCCGGCGACTGAGCGAAGCCGGATTTGCCGCAATCACCTTCAACCATGCCCTTTCGGGAATCGACCACAATCCCTGGAAGATTGACGACCCGGAGGGATTTTCCAGAAATTCAACCACCCAGGAGTTGCGGGACTGGGACCTGGTGATGGATGCCCTGTTGCTGGGGAACCTGCCGCTGGCGGACAGAATGCGCCTCAACGCCGTTGGAGCGGTTGGACACAGCCGGGGGGGAAGCTACGCCATTCTCCTTTCCCGCCAAGTGCCGCAGATAGCATCGATCGTCACTTGGGGAGCCATCGGCACCTTTGACCGATTCGACGCCGATACCCGCCGTCGTTGGCGAAACCAGGGATATCTGAAGGTCCCCAGGGAGGAGCACGATACACCCCTCAAGATGGCGATCGCCGCTCTAGATGCGCTGGAACGCAATGATCACCGCTTGGACGTGCTGAAAGCGGTGAGGGAGGCGACGATTCCCGTCATGATTCTGCACGGTCGCCAGGACCGCCGGGTACCGTTGTCGGAAGCTGAGCGCCTGTGGCAATGTGCCGATCCGCAACTCTGCCGTTTCCATGTCATCGAAAATGCCGGCCACACCTTTCAGACCCGTCATCCTCTGAAAACTCCTTCACAGCCCCTCCTGGAAGCAGTTTCCAAGACCGTAGGCTGGTTCAGGAACACCCTGCCGGGCTAGCCCGCATCAGCCCGCATTTCTCATCCGGTCAGAGCCCATCGGCAGACGTCGTCGAAGTGGTCGGCAAACCTCACGCACAGCCCCTTCCTCAAGTAGTCCGGAAGTTCCTCGTAGTCCTTGCGGTTGCCTTCGGGGAAAAGCAAGCCGACCAGGCCGGCCCGCCGCGCCGCAATCACCTTCTCCCTGACACCTCCGATGGGCAGTACCCGGCCGGTGAGTGTCAACTCTCCCGTCATGGCCAGGCCTTGCCCGACCGGCTTGCCCTGGATCAGGGAGACCAGGGCCGTGGCCATGGTGATTCCGGCGGAGGGGCCGTCCTTGGGAATAGCACCGGCCGGAACATGCAGGTGAACGAAGTGGCGGTCACAAAATTCGACATCGCGGGACAGCTTCGACATGCGGGACATGACGTAGGAGTAGGCAATTTCGGAACTCTCTACCATCACCTCTCCCAGTTGTCCCGTCTGCTTGAACCCCCTTCGATGGCTGGCCACAGCCGTCGCCTCCACCTGCAAGGTCACGCCACCCAGGCTGGTCCAGGCCAGGCCCGTCACCACCCCGGGGGCATGCGGTGCGAGTTCGTCCGCCCTGTGGATGGGTTTTCCCAGGTAAGCTTCGATATTCTTGGGGGTGACCACAATCTTTTTGCTGGAGTCCTGCGATAGCTCCAGCGCCGCCTTGCGTGCGATTTTCCTGATCAGATTCTCCAGGCTGCGGACCCCAGCCTCGCGAGCATAGCCATCGATCATGAAGGTGAGCGCCGCCTTGCGAATGCCGATCCGGGCCCGAGTCAAACCGTGGTTGCGGATCGACTTGGGAATGAGGAAGCGCCGCGCAATCTCCAATTTCTCTTCCAGGATGTACCCCGACAGCCGGATCGCTTCCATACGATCCAACAGTGGCAATGGAATCGTATCGGTTCGGTTGGCCGTCACAACAAACAGGACATTGGACAGATCGAAGGGAACGTCCAGATAGTGGTCTCGGAAACTGCCGTTCTGCTCGGGATCCAGAACTTCCAGCAGGGCCGAGGCGGGGTCACCGCGAAACGAAGCCCCGATCTTGTCGATTTCGTCCAGCATGATGACCGGGTTGGAGGTGCCGGCGGTCTTGAGGGCCTGGATGAATTTCCCGGGCATCGCGCCGATATAGGTGCGCCGGTGCCCCTTGATTTCCGCCTCATCTCTCATGCCGCCCAAGGAAAAGCGATAGAAGCGGCGACCCAAGGCCGCCGCAATGCTCTTGCCTACGGAAGTCTTTCCCACCCCCGGAGGCCCTGCCAGGCAAATAATCGAACCCGAGATATCCCCTTTCATCTTGCCCACGGCTATGAATTCCAGGATTCGTTGCTTGACGTCCTCCAAACCATAATGGTCGCGGTCCAATACCCTTCGGGCCCGGCTCAGGTCATAGGAATCGCGACTGTATTTCCCCCAGGGAAGCACCGTGAGCCACTCCAGATAGTTCCGGGTCACCGTATATTCCGGAGAGGTGGTCTCCAGTATTTTCAGCTTGCCCAGTTCATCTTCGATCACCCCCTGGACTTCGGGTGTCAGCTTCAGCGACTCCAGGCGCTCCTCGAACTTTTCGATCTCGGTAGTTTTTCCTTCCTTCTCCAGACCCAATTCTCTCTTGATCGCCTTGAGTTGCTCCTTGAGAAAAAACTCCCTTTGCTGAGTGGAAATCTTCTCCTCGATTTGCGTGGTGATCTTCTTTTGCAGCCTGGAGAGATCCAACTCTCTTCGCAGCAAGGTCAGCACCCGGTTGATCCGGTGACGAACATCGAACGTCTCCAGAATCTTCTGCAGTTCCCAACCCTCGGCCGTTGTCAGATGGGCCGCAAAGTCGGCCAATTTCCCCGGATCCTCCAAACTGGATCGGCTCAAGAACAGCTTGATGGCCTCGGATTGCAGCGGATCCAGCTTCACCAGTTCCTTGAGACTGGAGATGATTGCCATTGAGTAGGCCTTGAGCTCGAGGTTGACCGAGAGTTCCGCGGCGTAGTGATATTCCACCCGGGCAAACAGGCCCGCTTCTCCCAAATCCATGGCTTGGACAGTGAAGCGTTCCAGGCAATTCACCAGCACATGGGTGATGTCCGGCTCGACCTGGACGGCTTTGACGATCTTGGCCGCCACCCCGACCTGAAAGAGATTTTCCGGACTTTCCTCGGCCTCCGAGTCTTTGAAAAGCACCAGACCCAAAGTCTGGTCGGAGGAATCCGCCGCCCGCTTTAACGCAGCCAGCGGCAACTTTCCCGTGACTTCCAGTGGAACCGGCAGTCCCGGGAAAAACGGCCGCGGCCTCACCGCCAGGATCGGGATCCTGGCAGGCAAGAGTTTGGTGGCCAGCACCAATCCGGAATCCTCTTGCCCGGATGGCCCGGAGTCGGTCCCTTTTTCCGAATCGAGGTTTCTGTCGGAGTGATTGCCGTTGGCAAGGGTGTCCTCGGTATCGGATTTTGGCTTCCCGTCGCTCATCAAGTTCCTCCGCAGGTCGGCTCTTGGACTTCCGGCGGCCCCAGCCCCCATTTCTCACCAGGTCGCTGGATCCATCTTAGCAAGAAGTCCTTGGCTGTCCGTTGCTTTTGTCCGCTATCTGTATTCGTGTATATTCGTGGTTCGCCTTCATTCGTCTTCATTAACGATCGGCTGTTTCTGCTCTGAATGACCCGCAAGGCAGGTTGGGTGCCGGATCTGCCTCAGACAACAGCAACCGGGGCGGCAATGCAGCACAACCCTCGCTCATGATCACCGATCCCCCTTTGACCGCGGGGCCGGAATCGATGGTTCCGGCAGTCCTGGCGATCTCGGTAGCACTGATCACCCGGAAGATCTTTCTCGGACTTGGAATCGGTGTGATCGCGGGCGCTCTTGTGGCCCAGGGAGGAGACCCCGGCAGCTCCCTGGCAGCAATCTACCGCTATCTATATTCCGCTGTCTTCGACCAGAGTCATTCCGCCATCGTAATCTTTTCTTTTCTGGTTGCCGCCACGGCCACCATGCTGACCGACAGTGGCGCCGTCACGGCCTTGATTCTTCGACTGGGAAGGCTGAGCAGCCGGCGCCGGAGTCTCATGGGGGCAAGCTGGTTGGCCGGATTGGTCGTCTTTTTTGACGACTATGCCAACTGCCTGGTTGTCGGAAAGTCCTTTGCCCCGATTTTTGACCGCTGCAGGATTTCTCGTGAAAAACTGGCCTACATTGTCGATTCCACGGCCGCTCCCATCGCCTCGATTGCGGTGATTTCCACCTGGATCGGCTTCGAGCTGGAACTCATCGGCAAGGCCCTGCAAGGCCTGCCTGCGCCCGACTCCGCATTCTCTGTCTTTCTACAGTCCATCCCCTACCGTTTTTACAGTATTTTCACCCTGGCCTTTGTCGCCTGCATTGCCTTTACCGGCAGAGATTTCGGGGCAATGGCCCGGGCGGAACTCAAGGCCGCCGGACGATCGCAACCCCAACCGGACCCGCAAGAGTCCGCTCCGGATCCCCGGTTGGCATGGCTGGCCTTGACGGCCATCGGCCTCCTTGTCCTGGCGACCCTGGTTACCCTCGTTCTTGGCGGATGGTCCAGTACGGTCGGCGCCGGCAAACCGATCACCGTTCTGGAGATCATCGGCAACTCGGATCCCTTTCAATCCATCCTGGTCGGCTCAGCCTCCGCCTTCGGTTTTACCGTTCTGGCCTTTCTCAAACTTGGAGCTCACTCGATGGGTTTCCTGTTGCGGTCCGTCGGCGCTGGTTTTCGTTCCATCCTGGGAGCACTGACTGTTCTCTATCTGGCCTGGACCCTGGGCAATGCACTGGAGGAAGCCGGAACGGCCACCTACTTTTCCTCACTGATGCAGACCACCGTCCCGCCCTGGATCTTGCCCGGCCTTTCCTTTCTCCTGGCGGCGGGCACGAGCTTTTCCACGGGATCGTCATTCGGAACCATGGGGATCCTGATCCCCATCATCCTTCCCCTGGCCGTCGCCCTGGGCACAGGCAGCGACGGAAGCATTCTCTACGCCGCGACCGGCTCCGTCCTGGCCGGCGCCTCCCTGGGCGACCACATATCACCCCTTTCCGACACTACAGTCCTGTCGGCTGCCGGGGCCGGGGTCGACGTCATCAGTCACACCCGAACCCAACTTCCCTATGCATGCACCGTGGGGACCGTGGCTCTGTTTTTGGGTTACCTGCCGGTGGGCCTGGGGATTTCCCCCTGGGTATTGCTTCCCTGCGGTATCGCCGTTTGCATGCTGGTCGTTCGATTCCTGGGCCGGCCGCTTACTTATGCGGGCTAAACCCGTTCCAGGCGTGCGTACTTGACCAGGAGCTTCTTCAGGCCGTGGCGGGGAAAGAGCACGGTGAGCTTGCAATCGTCGCCTTCGCCCTGGCAACGGACCACACTGCCGATGCCATAGGTGCGGTGCCGAACCCTGTGGCCCTGCTTGAAGCGGCCAACTTCAATTCCCGTCTTCCTGGGAGCCAGGTCGATGCGCTTCCCTCGCTGCTTGTAAAATTGCCGAATGCTGTCGGCATCGTTATAGGTAGGTCCGTCAAAGCTTTTCCTGACAGACTTGGGGGCTCCCCAGGTTTTCTGCAGGAGATCGGAAGGGATCTCGGAGATGAAACAGGAGGGCGCAGTCCGGTTGAAACTCTCGCCCCCCAGGAAACGCCGAAACTTGGCCCGGGTCAACAGTAGCTTTCGGCGGGCCCGGGTCAGAGCGACATAACAGAGCCGGCGTTCTTCCTCGAGCCCTTCCTGATTAAGAAGCGAGCGGCTGTGGGGAAAGAGGTCCTCCTCCAGCCCGGCCAGGCAAACCAGCGGGAACTCCAATCCCTTGGCGCTGTGAATGGTCATCAGCGTCACCGTGGCATCCTCATCGAAATCGTCCGTGTCTGAAACCAGGGCGGCATGATCCAGGAATTCCCGCAGATTTTCACCCCGATTCTGGCTGTCCCGAGCGGCAATCACCAGTTCCTGCAGGTTCTCCAAGCGGGAGCGGGCCTCCTCCGTATCCTCGGCTTGAAGCCACTGCCGGTAACCGGACCGATCCAGGATGATCTGGATCAACTCCGACAGGGGCCTGGTCTCCAACTCGCTCCTGAATTGACGAATCTGCATGCAAAAAGGAGTCAAGGCCTTCAAGGCCCTGGCGGGCAGGGTTTTCTTTTCGACCGCTTGTTCCACCACCTCCCACAGAGAGAGATTCGAGTCCCGGGACTCCTTTTCCAGGGCGTCGACGGTCACCCTGCCGATGCCGCGCGGTGGAGTGTTGATCACCCGCAGCAGGCTGACGCGGTCGTGCGGATTCAGGGTCAAATTGAGGTAAGCCAGCAGATCCTTGATCTCCGCTCTCTCATAAAAGCTGAATCCCCCCACAATTGAATATTTAACACCGCAACGCCGGCAGGCCTCTTCGAAATAGCGCGACTGGAAGTTGGTCCGGTAGAGTACGCCCACCGGCTCATTGCGTTCGGAACGTTGGTGAGCAAGGATCTGTTGAACCACAAACAGCGCTTCGGCCTCCGGGTCCTCGGCTTCGTAATACCCGATCAGGGCTCCGGCAACCTGATCCGTCCAGAGCTTCTTTCCCTTGCGAGCCCGGTTGTGAGCGACCACTGCGCCGGCGGCGGCCAGAATGGTCTTGGTGGAACGGTAGTTCTGCTCCAGCTTGATCACCCGGCTCGCGGGATAGTCCTTCTCGAAGCTCAGGATGTTCTGGATGTCGGCTCCGCGCCAGCTATAGATGGACTGATCCTCATCTCCCACCACGCAGACATTCTGACGGGATTGGGTCAACAGCCGGATCAGTTCATATTGGGGCCGATTGGTGTCCTGGTACTCATCCACCATCAGGTAGGCGAAACGTTCATTGAGACCCAGCCTGACTGCTTCCTGGCTCCGCAGCAGCTCCACCGTCTTCAACAGCAGGTCATCGAAGTCCAGCGCGTTGGCTTCCCGCAGCTTCTTCTGGTAGAGATCGAAGACCAGCGACAACCGCTCGCCCTTGGGATCGTAGGCCTGGGCATACAGTTCGCGGGGACTCCGGCCGCGGTTCTTGGACTCGGAAATCCGGGAAAGCGCCCACCGCGGTGAAAAAGCCTGGTCAGGCAACTCCAATTCCTTGAGGCAATTCTTGATCAGAGTCAACTGGTCGGCCTGGTCGTAGATCGAAAAGTCGCTCCCATAGCCCAATGGGCCGATGTTCGGACGCAGGACCCGTACACAGAACGAGTGGAAGGTGGAGATGTGAGGGTCGGCCCCACGCCCGCGGCGCAACAGACCTCTAACGCGGACCTTCATCTGCTCCGCGGCCTTGTTGGTGAAGGTCACCGCCAGGATTCCATCGGCCCGGACCTGCTTGTTTTCGATCAGATGTGCAATTCGGTAGGTAATAACGCGTGTCTTGCCGCTCCCGGCTCCCGCCAGGATCAGCAAGGGGCCTTCGATCGTTTCGACAGCCCGCAACTGTTCAGGATTGAGTTGTGTTTCCAGTCGCAGCATGGAGCAAGGGGATGGGAACCTGCAAAAAACCGGGCAAAGGAGGGAGCGGAAGCCCAACCAGCAGGATCGGTTCCATTGTAGAAACCGGCCGGTGAAAAATCAATTTGGCATTGCCAACTGCCAACTGCCGATGGGGACTACCTTTGCCAGAAGGCAGGGGTAAATATGACGAGCACCGTGTAAAACTCCAGGCGCCCGGCCAGCATGCAAAAACTCAGAACCCACTTGGCGAACGCCGGCAACCCCCCATAACCCTCGACCGGCCCCACGTTCCCCAATCCGGGACCGATGTTGAACATGGCGGCGGCCACGGCGGCGATGCTGGTAAAGACATCCACACCGGAGGCCGCCAGCAGGATGCAACCCAGGAAGTTGACCAAAAAGGAAAGATAGACCAGATTCAGAAGGCTGCGGACAGCCGTTTCCGGAATAACCCCTTTGCCTACACGAACCGCGAACACGCCGCGGCGCTCGACCATGCGTTCGAATTCGCGAATCACCACCTTGTAGAGCAACACCATCCGAGAAGTCTTCAGTCCTCCTGAAGTCGATCCAGTGCATCCACCCATAAACATGAGCGCCAGCAGCATCAACTGCGGCAGGGGCAGCCACTGGGCAAAATTGTCCGTGGTAAAGCCGGTGGTGGTGGTGATGGCCGTCACCTGAAAAAGGGCTCTTCTGAAGGCCATTGCCGGAGCGTAACCACTCTTCAAGGCCAAAATGACAGCGATCACAAGGCTGGACGAGACGACTATGAAAAGTAACGTCCTTAGCTCGAAATCGGAAATAAATCTCCCGGGACGACGTTCGACCCAAAGACGGTAGTGGAGAGTAAAGTTGATGCTCCCCAACAACATGAACACGACAATGATGTATTCAATCAGCGGACTGTCAAATGCCCCGACACTGGCGGTTCGGGTTGAAAACCCTCCCGTGGCCACTGTGGAGAAGGAATGGCACAAGGCGTCGAAAGAACCCATTCCCGCCCAGCGGAGCGCCAGGAACTCTGCCAGGGTCAGGAGAACATAGATCTTCCAAAGCGCTTGGGCGGTATGAGCGATTCGCGGCTTGAGCTTTTCCGACCTGGCTCCTGAAAACTCGGCTCGGTACAACGTCATTCCACCCATACCGAGCAACGGCAGAATGGCAATCCCGAGCAGCACGATCCCCATGCCTCCCAGCCAGTGGGAAAAGCACCTCCAGAACTGCAGGTCCCGGGGAAGGCTCTCGATGTCCCTGAGAATGGTGGCGCCACTCGCCGTAAACCCGGAGGTGGCTTCAAAGAAAGCGTCGGTGAAACTGGAGAAATAGGCAGGAGAGAAATAAAAGGGCAGAGCGCCGAAAACGCTCACCGCCAGCCAGACGCAAAAGACCAACAGCAGCCCCTCGCGTCTGTTCAAGTCCCTGGAGGGACGAGGAAGACCGAAGAAGAGGGCGCTGCCGATTCCGGCAGTGACCACGGCGGCATAGGCCAGCGGAGCCGGACCGCCATGACTCCAAAGGCTGAAAGCCAGAGGAACCAGGAGGGTGCCACTGAGAGCCAGCAGGAACTGACCCAGGATATAACCGAGGGCAGCGGGCCGTATCACACCCATTCCCTTCGGGCGTCAGCCAGGAAGGCGGACTCAAGCAGCGGAACGGTACTCTCCAGGGTACAGAAGATGACCCGGTCTCCCGCCTGAATAGTGGCTTCGCCCCTTGGGACCACCACCTCACCGTTGGGCCGAGCGATGGCGCCAACTATGGCGCCGCGGGGAAGGCGAACTTCTCGCAAGCTTCGGCCGACGTATTTGGAGCCCTCGGCCGCAATCAACTCGATCGCCTCGGCCTCCACCTCACGAAACGTGGTCACCGAGAGCACTCGACCCTTGCGCACAAACTGGAGGATTCGGTCGACCGCCGCCAGGCGAAGGCTGACGGTCGTATTGATGCCTAGACGCTGCGCCATGGGGAGGTAGTTCAGCCGATTGATGAGGGCTACCACCTTTTTTGCACCCAGCTTTCGAGCCAGCAGGGAAGCAATGAGGTTGTCCTCGTCATCGTCGGTCATGGCCAGGAACGCTCCCGCGCCCTTGATGTTTTCTTCCGCCAGGATCGATTCGTCGGTACCGTCCGCGTGGAGGACAACCGTCTTGCGAAGAATCTGAGAAATCCTTTCGCAGCGGGCGATATCCCGCTCGAAAAGTTTTACCGACACGCCCCGGGGTTCCAACAACTCGGCCACCCGGATACCTACCTGCTTGCCACCCACGATGTAGACCCGATCCAGGGACTCCTGGGTTTGGAGCCCCATGAACTGACACACGGGCTCCAGTTCGTCGGCCGTGGTAACAATGTAGACATGGTCCCCAGGCTTCAGAACTTCGGCTCCATGGGGGACAATGACCTGCTGCCCTCGGAAGATCAGGGCGATGAGAGAATTCTTGGGCGGCCCCGCGCGATCCAGGTCCTCAACCGTCTTGTGGGCGACCCAGCTCTTCTCCTCGATATTCATTCCAAAGAGCTTTACCCGACCCTCGGCAAAGTCGATCACGTCGGAGACGCCGGGCAAGCGCACCACTCGCAGGATGCGATCGGCAATCTCGGTTTCCGGGTGAATGATCAGGTCGATGTGTAGTCCAGCTCTCTGGAGTATTCTCCTCCAGTAGTTGACTTCGTGGGTACGGAGCCGCGCCACCTTGAACTTCACGTCCGACTCCACCGAAGCAATCAGACAAACCAGGACATTGATCTGATCCTGACTGGTCAGTGCAATCAGCATATCGGCGTTGCGAATATCCGCCTCGTGCAGAGCGCGAATGCTGGCGGCATTGCCATGAATCACCTTGGCGTCCAGCGTTTCCTCCAGTTGGTGGCAGCGGTCGAGGTTCTGCTCAACCAGCACCACCTCGTTACCCTCGCGAATCAAGCGCGTGGCAACGAGCGAAGCGGCCTGTCCGCCGCCGGCAATCAGGATTCTCATGGCCTTGGAAAGTGTCTTTGAAGGACAACCAGCAACGAGAAGTCTCTCTGGCTGGAGTGGTACACGGCTTACCGATATTGGAAGGTGGTTCTACTGACTGAATATATATTGAGGAATGCCGGCGCGGAATGTCAAGGACTGTCGGCCGAAGCCAATCGGGCGATTTCCAATGGCTTGCACTCACGGGTTGCGCCCACGGTTAAATGCGGCAGCGGGAACTCTGCCGGGAATGGCCACAAAAGGCACAAGAAGAAAGGCAGACCATCACGTTTGCCGGCAAAATGACATGCCCCGTTGCGAATCTTGCAAGAGGCTCGCGGGTCAAAGGCGGATGTTATAGAAATAGGTGAACTGGAGGGTGAGACGGTCCTTCTTGAAAGCGTCGGGAAAGTTGGGCAAGGGCTCCGACAGCTTCAGGGAGGATATGGCCGAGCGGTCGTAGGGAGAAAAATTGGAGCTGCGCACGACTTCCAGTTCTTCAAGACTTCCGTTTCTGCGAACGTCGAACACAATCACCACCACCCCTTTGAGGCCACTGCGATACGCTTGGGGAATCACCGAGTACCAGTTCTTGCGGACCCTGAAATAGACCGCCGTCAACCAGGGGCCGAAATTGACCCCCTGAGTATCCGAAAGGATGGTGGGCCGCTCGACCGAGAAATCGGGCTGGCGTCTGCCGAAGTCGGCCCCGGTGCGACCTTCACCCGGGCCTTCCCTGGCTTGCCGGCTACGGATACTCCGCCCTGCCTCGGAACCTGGCGCAGTCCCTCCAGGGAGCCGCAATCCCGCGTAGAGATCCTTCAGGCTGGACTTGAGACCCTTCCCCTCGGGGGTAGCGGCAAGGGGGCTGGATGACTCGATACTGCCGGCTTTCTTGCGGCTGGGTCCCTCGGCTTGCCCATCGGTTTCCGCGCTCAACGACGGTTGAGGGTCGGGAAGCGATGTTTGGGGGGGTTGGGGATCGGTGGGTTCCGGCTTCGGGTCCGGAGGTCCGGGCTCCTCGGCGATCGCGGGTTTTTCTGCCTGCTTCAGGCCGGGGTCGGGTTCGGGAACCCGAAGAGCCTCGGCGGTGCGAGGCCGAGACATCCGGCTTTTCTCAGGAACATTCGGCCTGACAGGAGGCGGCGCCCGCAGGACTTTTTCATATTCCCTGGGAAGAGCCAGAAACCCCAGCCGCTTGGCCCTATCCTGATCCGGTGTTTCGGGAGGATCGGGTTGAGACAGGATGTCGGGGCCCAATGCCACCCAGATGACAAGCAGCAGGTGAGCGACGAGCGACATCAGAAAAGCTTCACGACTTCGCTGACCGGTTTTCTCGCCGGGAGCTGGCGAGAGCAACCAACGCGGTTCGTCCTTTTTCATGATTCGGAAGGTGGGGCCGACCACTGCCGCCGGTGAGGGAGCGAGAGCAAACTGGCGTGCTCCTGAATCCTTGTGGCCACTCCATGAGCCAGAGCCAGGGCCGCCCGGCTGCTTTCGGCCGAGACCTCCGGCGGCCTCCGGGTCCGAACAGATTGCAGGAAGGATTCCAATTCGGCCCTGAGCGGTTCCGTCCTTTCCGTCTCGATCCTGCGAGGCAGAATGAGGGGAGGTTCACCCGCCGGTCGATTCTCGACACTCAGCACCACCACATCCTGCCGCGAGAAATCCAAGGATATGTATTGGTTCTTCTGAAAGAAGCGCAGCTTTCGCACCTTTTCCGTACTCACCCGGCTGGCGGTCACGTTGGCGACGCAACCATTGGCAAACTCTATTCTAGCGTTGGCGATATCCACTTTGTCGGTAAGGATGGGCAAACCGACGGCACTCACTCGTTCCACAGGGCTGCGCACGAAGTCCAGAACCAGATCCAGGTCGTGAATCATCAGATCCGAAACCACATCGATATCCAGGCTGCGCGCGGCAAAGACCCCCAGACGATGCACTTCGAAGAAGAGGGGAGTCGTCAACAACTTTCGGGCTGCCACCACGGCAGGATTGAAGCGCTCCAGATGGCCTACTTGCAGGACGCGGCCATGCTGGTTCGCGGCTTCGATCAAGGCATCGGCCTCCGCCAGCGAGGAGGCAATCGGCTTCTCCACCAGCACATCGACTCCCCGGGTCAACAGGTCTATGCCGATCGATGCATGCTCCCGGGTAGGGGTGGCCAGGCTCACGGCGGAGACTTCGCCCGACAGAGCCCGGTAGCTGTCGTAAGCCCGGGTGGAAAATTCGGCGGCAACCGCTCGGGCCGTCTCCAGGTTCTTGTCCACCACTCCAACGAGCTCAACGTTCTCCAGCCGCGAGAGAACCCGCACATGCTGCCGTCCGAGGTAGCCCGTTCCGATGACCGCCGCCTTGACCTTGTCCATAGGCAGGTACACTCGCTTGCGTCAAGCCTGAGGCCGACACGGCGCCGCTCCCCTCGGACTCGTCCAGTTAGTCTTGGGGATCGAAGGCAACGATGGCAATCCCATGCCGATCTGCAACCCTAATCAGTTCCGCTCGATCGAGGAGCAGTGTCTTACGCGCGTCGATTGCCAAAGCCGACGCATGGACCTCAGCCATCAGCCGAAGGGTGGGCACCCCGACAACCGGAACGTCAAAGCGCATGTCCTGCCGGGGCTTGCTGACCTTGATCACGGTCACCCGCTGATTGCCGGTAAGGCCGGCGGCCCGACGAATGGTGGCGTCGGTGCCTTCCATGGCTTCCACCGCGACACAAGCCTGGTCCCTGACCACCACCGATTGACCGATATCCATTCGAGCCATCTCCTTGGCAATCCCTCGACCGTAGTGAATGTCTCTGATCTCCGTATCGTTGGGAGGCCGTCTGGTCAGCACCCCGGCCTCAGGAATCAGCGGTTTCAGGAAAGCCGTGGAATCGATCAAGTGAATCCCTTCCTGCTCAAGGACGTCCGCGACTGCTCCAATTAAGGAGTCGGTGTTCCTGGAACCCAAGCTCATCAAGAGTTTCAAGAGCTTTCGGTCCGGCACGATCGAACTGAAGATCTGCTTGTGCTGGACCTGACCCGCCATCAATGCCCGATCGACGCCTTCCCTTTTCAAGAGCTCAATGAGCTTCCCAAGCTGGCCCAGGCCGATCCAATGGGTCTTGAAGCCTGAATCGGCAATCCGCGGAAAGGCTTCTTCCTTGATGGCCACCACCACCACATCCACGCGCAGACTGCGCGCGGCCTCCAGCACCAGGAAAGGGAATTGGCCATTGCCGGCAATGAGGCCGTAGCGGCGCCGGTTCTGCATCAGGACTTCCTTGGGGGAAGTTCTCAGACCGGCCGGGGCTTGGTCGTCACCGGACATGGGATTCACCGAAAGCCTCTCTACGGCTCCGGGCAGCATCGTCCGGGGCGTTCCGGGGAATGGGAAGGAGCGTCAAGCGCTCCCGGATCACTTGATGATTCCCCGGTCACTGGTCTGAATGAAATCGATTAGTGCCTGCACTTCCGAGTTGCCGGAGAGGTCCTGCTTGAGTTGATCCAATGCCTGGGAGGTGTTGAGCCCCGATTGAAAAAGTACCCGATAGGCAGCCCGAATCGTCCTGATGGAATCGGCCGAGAATCCGCGGCGCTCCAGGCCGATGACGTTGACGCCATAGTTCTTGGCATCCCTGGCGCTCACCGTCTTGGAATAGGGAAGGACATCCTTGGTAATGACGGAGTAGCCACCTACGAATCCGTAGATTCCCACCCTGCAAAACTGGTGAACCCCCGAAAAAGCCCCAACGGTAGCATGGTCGGCGACGGAGACGTGTCCTGCAAGCGTGGCTGCATTGGCCAGCAGAACATGGTCTCCCAGGAAGCAGTCATGGGCAATGTGGCCGTAGGCCATGATGAAGTTGTGATTGCCAATCGACGTCCGTCCCCCTCCCCCGGCTGTGCCTCGATTCACCGTGACGTACTCCCGAAAGGTATTGTGGTCGCCGATGACCAGCTCGGTTCGTTCCCCGCCATACTTGAGATCCTGGGGTGGAAAGCCAATGGAGCAGAAGGGAAAGAAATGACAGTGGATCCCTATCCTGGTCGGCCCTTGAATGACGGTGTGGGCATCTACCCGACAATGGTCTCCCACAACCACGTCGTCTTCCACGATCGCGTAGGGGCCGATGGACACCTCTTGGCCCAGAGAGGCCTTGGCGCTCACCACCGCCGTGGGGTGAATGCTCATTGATTCCCCCGGTCCACAATCGTCGACAAGATCTCAGCTTCAGCCACCCGTACCCCATCCACAAAGGCTTCACCGCGCAGCTTTCCCAGCCGGGGCTTCAACCGTAGCACCTCCACCACCAGCTCCAGCCGGTCTCCGGGAACCACGGGCCGGCGAAATCGAGCCTTGTCTATTCCCGAAAAGTAGACCAGTTTCTTCTCTCGATCCGGAATCTCCCGAAGCACCAGGACCGCTGCCACCTGGGCAATGGCCTCGATGATGAGGACCCCCGGCATGACGGGAGTCCCCGGGAAGTGGCCACTGAAAAAGGGTTCGTTCACCGTCACACTCTTGAGTCCGACGATTCTCTTGCCGGGTTCCAGCTCGCTGATCGCATCCACCAACAGGAATGGATAGCGGTGCGGAATGATCTTTTGTATCTGATTGGAATTCAAGAGCATCGGTCTAACCCCGAGTCCAAGATCGCCCAGTCTGGGTGGGAAAAGAATATAGCACAGGCTTCCCAGGACTCTGAAGGGTACGAACCGGGAACATGGTTTGCATCACGCTCAGGAAGCGGGCAAGAGGCCTTGTGCAGGCCTCAAGAATCACTCCCCCTTGAGGGGACAAGGGCGCAGCCCGCAGTCGAGCCGGAGGGAGGCAAACACCCCCTCCCGTGATTGGATATCAGCCGGCCCGGACAGCGGCGCGTTGGCGGTGTCCTTGGAGGGATCGAGGGCATGCGGCCGGTCTCATGGCGCACACTCGGCCAATTGAAAAGGACACCACTCGGCCAGGGGGACGCGTTGTCCCCCTCCGGTGTGCTTGTCTTCCTGATGGACTGTCCGCTATTGGGCGGGTGGGGGAGTGGCCGGGGGACTGCTGGGGGAGGTCTGGGACAGGTTATACCGCTTGACAATGTCCGCGGTGATGTCCACCGAGCTGGCACTGAACAGAACCTGGCTGTTCTGGCTGGATGAATTCAGAATCAGGTAGAAGTTGTTCTCGCCCGCATATTTTTGAACCTCGGCGAGTATCTTTCTGCCGACCCTGTTGTAGATTTCGGTCCGCAGTTGATTCAACTCCCTTTGAGCATCTTCGTTAGCCCGCTGAAAATCAATCTGCTTTCTTTCCAGGTTTCTGCCGAGGGCCGCCTGCGCCTCCTGGTTCAAAGTGGCTCCCTGGCGTTGAATTTGAGCCTGAAGATCCTGGATTTCCTTCTGCTGCTTGGCCAACTCTTGCTGTTTGGCATCTGCCTTCTTCTGCAGATCGGCCATGGCGCTCTTTCCCTCCTCCGACTCGAATATGGCGCGGTCGACCTGGAGGACTCCCACCTTTACCATCTCCTGGCCCTGGACCTGCAACGGGCCGATCAGACCAAGTAGAAGAACGGACAAGAATGCGGCGATCCCTCGATGCTTCCTGATCATGACACACAGACTCCTTAATCGCTGTTTATGCGTTGCTCAACACAAATGATACTGCCCTAGCTTACCAGTCCTTTCTCTATTTTTGAAGGGACTCGGTAATTCTATTCAGCCACGACCAGGGGAAGATCGACCGGCACGGCCACCAGGAACCCCCCGGTGCGCTCGGTGCTGGTTATCAAAGCCACCGCAATCATGGGCTGGGCCGTGGGAGAATCGATCTCCAGTGGGCCGAAACTGCTTCCCAAACCAAGGTCGCCGAGAACATCGTCGGTAACGTGAAAACCATTGGGTGGAATCTGGATGCCACCCATCAGACCGGTCTCTTCGCCGGTCTCCCTGTCCCTGGCCCGAATACGGGCGGCTGCGCTGAGGCCGCCCAGGTTCATGATGACCAGCTTGGTCCGGAAACGTCCCTGGTTGGTGGATGAGCTGAGCAGCAGTCTGGGCGAACCCTGAGAAACCCCGACCTGCAGGGACGGATCCTGCGTTTCGTTGTCGATCAGGGAAACAAAGCTGTTGAACGGCCGGTCCGAAATCACGCGCAGCGAGCCGGAGGTGTCGGTGACTGCGCTGGCCCGCATCGCGAACCTCAGGACATTGTTGATTTGCAGGAACCCCCGTGGTCCGACCGTGGCCGTGCGTTCCCGGCTGCTCATCCCCTCCTGATTTGCCCAGCTTATGGAAACCGTGGCTTCCTGTTCGTCCAGGTTGCGGATTCCAAGATTGGTCCGAAACTGCGAGGTGTCCGAGACCAGGGGGAAGTGATTGACGAATCCCATGGACACGATTTCGATGGTATCGCGGGTGGGGTTGGCCACCAGAAGGGTGTTGTTGTTGGGATTGACCGAAACGTGAGTGGGATTGGCGCCCACGAAAATCGACGAGGTGGTGAGCTTGCGCAGGGTAGTCGGATCGATCAGACCGAACGTTCTTGTCTCGGGCAACAGGGCAGCGACCATCCCGGTCTTGGGGTTGATGGCGACGGACCCTGGAGCGGTGTTCAAGGGCACCAGGCCCGCCAGAGTGGAAGGAATGCCGGAGGTGTCCAGCACGGCAATGGCCCGGCCAGGGCCAACGGCAACCGCGGCAAATTCGAGTTCGGAGCTTATCGCAACTTCCAGGGGCCCACTGCCCAGGAAGATGCTGCCTACCACGGTGGCAATTTTCCGTTCGAGGTTGTAACGGACCATCTGCAGGCTGGCGTCGCCGTGAGTGGCCACCAGGGCCAGGTCGTTTTTCTGGTCGTAAGCGACGCTGATGGGGTTGGCCCCGACGGGGATCGGCGCCGGCAACACCGGGGTATTGGTGTCGAGATCCAGCAACTCGACGCTGTTCCCGTTCACCAGAGCGATGACGGCAATGTTGTTGTCGGTGTCAATGGCGACGCTCCGGGGTAAAGACCCGGCCGTTCCGACCGGAACCACGGCTTCGGTGGCCAGGCACTCATTGTCGATGTCCTCGTCGTCATCAGCGCTGGCCAAGCACGCATGATTAAGATTGACGATGGAGACGTTGTCGCTCCCGGTATTGACAACCACCGCCTTTCCCGTGGTTTCGTTCACCGCCACCACTTGGGGCGATGCCACCGACATGGGTCGGCCCTCCTCATCCAGGAAGGGATCGCCGTTGCCATCCACATACAGTGGGATTCTCTTGTAGGTAGGAGCCGCCTTGCTCAGGTTGACCACGTATAACTCCCTCGAGTTGCGACCCACCACCAGAGCCTGATTGGTGGCCGGCCTCACCAGCGAATAGACCGGAAAGGTCCCGGGAGAAAAAAGCACCTCTTGTGCCCGCCCGCCCTGAGGGGCGCACACCAGCAGCAACACCAGGAAAACGAAGAAATGCTTCATGAAGGAGTGTCCTTGTATGACAGTCTGCCGGAGGATTCAGAAGGTCCGACCCACCGAGAATTTAACGTCGCTACGCTTTTCGAAAACAATGGGAATCGAGGCGGCTCCGGTCGGATTCGGCACAAACTCGTTGAACCGCAAGGGATTGTATCCAAAAATCAAACGGAAGGGGGCATTGACCACCGGCATGATGATCTGAAGCTCGACCCCCGTGCTGGCCCTCCACTTGTCGGTCCCCGGAATGACCTGCACTTCTTCCCCGGCTCGGACGGGCCGGAAGTCCCCATCCTCCAGCACCACCAGCCCCGCGGTGGAATTATCGGCAATGGTCAGGGCCGCCCGCCTCATCACCCAGGATCTTCCGATATCGAAAAAGGGCGCCAGCGTTACCGGACCCATGATCGGAATACGATACTCCAGGTTGTAGACCACCTGGGTATCTCCGCCCACGAACTGAAAGCTGCTGAAATAGCGGGGTTCCTGCCTCACCAGATTCTGACCCGTAAGGGGATCGATCTGGGGGGTGCCGTCCGGATTGAGCACGGGCACCGTTTCCGTCCTCTCGAAGGTCGTCAGGGCCAGCGGGCTGATGAGGCGAATGTCGAAACCGCGAATGCTGTCCTCGCCTCCGATAAACTGCCGGTCGAAGACGGGAGGCTGCAGACCGTCGAAACCGCTGACAAAGGAGTACAAGCCGCGCATGCCGATGGTGTTTCTGCCCTTGTTGACCGGCTTGAACCACTTGGCTTCCACCGTGGGCCGTACGATGTTGGCTCCTCCCCTCAGCACCGGCCCCCCGGTGAACTGCAGGAACAGGGACAAGCTCTTGCCCCTGGTGGGCTGAAAGGGGTTGTCGACGGTGTTGTAGGTGAGCGACGGGGTGACGGTGCTGCGCACCAGCCCCTCGAAAGCCGTGCGGCCGGAGAATCGATCGGCGGGCCAGAGTGCGCCGAAGAAGGACTCGTTATCATCGGAGCTGAACCCGGTCGAGGACTTGTCCAATCCGTAGCTGATGCCGAAGTGGGTGAAGGGACGGACCGGGTAGCTGGCGAAAGTGGTGAACCCGGTGCTGTTCTGGGAGAACAGCTCCGACCCCAGCGGCACCAACCCGCTGAAAAAGCCCAGCGTGTCGGCTTCGTGAAAGCTGTAGCGTCGATGGAACACCGTAAATCCCGTGGTCAAGGGCCGATCGCGGAAGTAGGGTTCGGTGAAGCTGAAGACATACTGGGAGGCTCGAGTCCCCCCTTGGGCCTGGATGCTGATGGACTCACCGTGACCCATGAAGTTGTTGGTGGAGTAGCCGGCGCCGATGAAACTGCCGCCAAAGCCGCTGGTGCCTCCTGAAAAGGAGACCGAATTCTTGCCCTTTTCCTTTACCTTGAGGACGACGTCGACCTGGCCGGTCTTGTCGTCTCCGGCCGTGGGATCGGGCTTGATCTCCGCGTCTTCCTCGGCCTTGAGCTGGTCGAAGTAGCCCAACTGGTTCAACCTCAGGACGCTCACGTCCCACAACTGCGTGTTGAATATCCCGCCCTCGTACACCAGTACTTCCCGCCGGATCACCTTGTCCCTGGTGGTGGTGTTGCCCACGAAGTCCATGCGCCTCAAATAAAACTGCCGGCCTTCTTCAAAGTCGAAGACGACGTTGACCACCTTGTTGACCTCATCCACTTCCTGCCGCGGGATTGGAGTCCAATTGATATAGCCCCTGGAGCCATAAATCTTCTTGAGGTTCTCAAATCCCTCCCGGATCAACTCTCCGTTGAAGACCTCGCCTTCCTTCATGCCAAGCACCCTCAAAAGGATCTTGTCTTCGAACAGGGTATTGCCGGTGAACTGCAGGTCGCCCACCCTGTACTGATCGTTCTCCTCCAGGTCGACATCGATGAAGACGCGCTTCGCCGTCTTGCGCCTGAAGGGAATCGGAAACCATGACCACCGTTTCACGTCCCGCACCTCGACCCTGGGCTCCTTGATCAGGAGCTTGATGTGGCCCTTCTCGTGGTATTTGGCGCGGACCCCCAGTTCCAGCGACCCCTCGAGCCTGCGCATCTCATACTTGGACTTGCCGGTAAAGAAAGAGATGAGGCCGGTCTCCTTGATGAACTTCATCGAACTGCGCAGTTCCTTGTCCGAGTAGACGCTGTTGCCGTGAAAGTCGATCTTCTCGACCTTGACCTTGGGGCCTTCCACGATCACAAAGGTGAGAAGCTTGGAGTTGGGCGGGACATCCTCCGTCTTGTAGCTGATCTCGGCGTACTGGCGGCCCTTCTCGGCCAACAGATCCGTCAAGACCACGATGGCTCGTTGAATCTTGGTGGGATCGAAGGGAGTTTCGATCCCGACACCCACCTTTTCTTCCTGGTATTTCTCCAGCACCTCGGTCTGGGTGGCCGATTTCAATCCCTCATATTCGATGCTCCGGATCATGGGCCGTTCCTGCACATAGATGATCACGATCTTGCCGCGCTCGCCGTCCTCCAACTCGAACCGAACGTCGTCAAAGTACCCCGTCTCCCAAACGGTTCGATAGTCGCGCCGCAGCAACGCCGGATCCAGAAAGTCGTTGGGCTTGGAGAGAATGTGGAATTTGACCGTTTCCTGGGGAACTCTCCTGGTTCCTCTGACTTCTATGTTTTCAATCACTTCTTTCTTCTGAGCCCACGCCGCTCCCTGCCATCCGCTCAGCGCCAGCAGGAGCGCCACGCACGCAACGAGGAGATTCTTACCCATTGCTGCCTCCACAACACGGCTGAATGAGAGAGTGCATCTTTGCCGGAAGCCCTTGGAAACGAATGTAGGATGCAGATTGGCGGGAATTATTTGTATAGCAGAGAGGTCTCAATGATTGTTTTTTTCAGATCGCGATAGTAAAGGCCCTTATCCACCTCGTAGATTTCGATTTCAGAGCCCGGCTCGACATCTCCCTGAATGAGGGCTTCGGATAACGGGTCCTCTACGTACCGTTGCAGGGCCCGGCGCAGAGGTCTGGCCCCGTAAGACCGGTCATGGCAGGTTTTTTCAAGGATCCAACGCGTAGCGTCGGGGGTTAGGGAGATCTTGACGTTTTTGGCCACCATGCTGGCGTTGATCTGATCCACCAACAACTCGACGATCTTCTCCAGGTCATCATCCGTCAGCGAATTGAAGACGATGACCTCGTCCAGGCGGTTGATGAATTCCGGATTGAAAGCCTTCTTGACCTCGGAGAGAACCATCTCCTCCATCCTGGCCTCGTTAATATCCCTGTTGGTGCCGTGAAACCCGAGTTGATGCTTCTTCTCCAGGAACCGAGCCCCCAGGTTGGAGGTCATGATGATGATGGTGTTCTTGAAGTCGACCGTATTGCCGAGCCCGTCGGTAAGCTGCCCGTCCTCGAAAACCTGGAGCAGGATGTTGAACAGATCCTGATGAGATTTTTCGATCTCGTCGAGCAGGATGATGGAATAGGGCGCCCTCTTGACGCGCTCTGTCAGTTGCCCCCCCTCTTCGTAACCCACGTAGCCCGGCGGCGAACCGATGAACTTGGAGACCGAGTGCTTCTCCATGTACTCCGACATGTCGAACCGGATCAAAGCCTTCTCCGTGCCGAACAGGAAGTGCGCCAGCGAGCGAGCCATCTCGGTCTTGCCCACACCGGTAGGCCCCAGGAAGAGGAAGGAACCCACTGGACGATTGGGACTCTTGAGCCCTGCCCGAGACCTGCGTATGGCCCGAGCCAGAGCTCCGATGGCCTTGTCCTGGCTGATGACGCGCTTGTGCAGCCCTTCCTCGATACGCATCAGCTTGGCCATCTCCTCCTCCTTGATGGCCATCACGGGAATCCCCGTCCATTTGGCGACAACGCTCTCGATGTCTTCCTTGGTCACCGTGCCGCCACCGGAGTCGTCCAGGTTGAACTTCTCCTGAATCGACCGCAAGTGTTCCAGGGCGATGCGCTCCTCGTTGCGATAGATCTCCGCCTTTTCGAACTCATTGTTGGAGATGGCCGATTCCATGCGAGCCACGATCACCTTGATCTTCTTCTGCATCTCCGTCATTTCCTTGGGAAGGCTGTCCTGGCGCAACTTGACCCTGGCGCCCGCTTCATCGATCAAATCGATGGCCTTGTCCGGCAGGAAACGATCCGGAATGTAGCGATTGGCCTGATAGACGGCGGTCTCGATGGCCGCCGAGTCATAGCTCAACATGTGAAACTTTTCGTAGCGCTCCTTGACCCCGTTGAGAATTCGTACGGCTTCTTCTTCCGAGGGAGGCGGAACCTTGACCGCCTGAAACCGTCTTTCGAGCGATCGATCCTTCTCGATGGACTTGCGGAACTCTCCCGGCGTGGTGGCACCGATACACTGGATCTCCCCCCGGCTCAGAGCCGGCTTCAGAATGTTGGCGGCGTCCAGCGAGCCCTCTGCCGAACCGGCGCCCACCAGGGTATGCAGCTCATCCACGAACACGATCGAATTGCGATTCTCGATGAGCTCCTTCATGATCGTCTTCAGCCGTTCCTCGAACTGGCCCCGGTACTTGGTGCCGGCCACGA
Source organism: Candidatus Versatilivorator sp. (assembly GCA_965207735.1). Classification (GTDB taxonomy): domain Bacteria; phylum Acidobacteriota; class Terriglobia; order Versatilivoradales; family Versatilivoraceae; genus Versatilivorator. The sequence continues at coordinate 2,621,296 of OZ242296.1, forward strand.
TCAACGAAAGGTCGAGAGCCAGAATTCGCTTGTCGGCCAGATAGCTGGGCACCTCGTTCTCGACGATTCGTTGCGCCAAACCCTCGACGATGGCTGTCTTGCCGACTCCAGGCTCGCCAATCAGAACCGGATTGTTCTTGGTGCGCCGGCAGAGAATCTGGATCACTCGTTCGATTTCATTGTCTCGCCCCACCAGGGGATCCAAAGTGCTTTCAACGGCCAATTGGGTCAAATCTCGACTGAATTCCGACAGCAGGGGCGTTTCCTTGGACCGGCTGACCACGGGCTTTTCCGAGTGGGTGCGACTCAGCTCCTCGCGGATTGAAGTCAGCTTGAGCCCTCGTTCATGCAGAATCTCCGCGGCCAGGCACTTGTCTTCGCGAAGAATCCCCAACAGCAGGTGTTCGGTCCCGATATGCCGGTGGCGCAGGCGTTCAGCCTCGTCGGCGGCGAAGGTGAGGATTCGCTTGCATTCCGTACTCAAGGGAAGATCGATCGAAGTCGGCACCTTCTCCCGAATAATGGTTCGTCCCTCAATATCTTTCTTGATGGAATCGATGGAAGAGTGAGACCTCAGGAAACGATTGGTCAGACTCTTGTCCTCCCGCATCAGTCCCAGGAGAAGGTGTTCGGTCTCAATGGAGGGGCTTCCGAATTGGCTGGCTTCGTACCGAGCGAAAAAGATCACGCGTCTGGCTTTTTCGGTGTATCGCTCAAACATGAGTATCGCCGACGGCTTGCAAGCTGCCGTTCTCTAACTTGAGAATTCGGTCGCACTTGGAAGCTATTCTAGCATTGTGCGTGACAACGATGGAAGTATGTTTTTTGTCGCGCTGGATCTCCCGAAAAAGCTCGAAAACCCTTGTCCCTGTTCGGCTATCCAGGTTTCCGGTCGGCTCGTCGGCCAGCACAAGTCGAGGCCGATTCACCAGCGCTCGAGCGATGGCGACCCGCTGCTGCTCCCCCCCCGACAGCTCTCCCGGACGATGATGCAGCCGCGTTTCCAGACCCACCAGGGCAAGCATTTCCCTCCCTGTCCCTTCGTCCCGGAAGCTGCCTGAAACTCTCTGCGGCATGCTGACGTTCTCCAGTGCCGAGAATTCGGGAAGCAGGTTGTGAAACTGAAAGACAAACCCCACCGAGGACCTCCGGAACCGGGCCAGGCCTTCGGCGTCCAGATCCTGAAGGTCAACTCCCCCGTACCGGACCGACCCGTTTGTCGGACGGTCCAGGGCGCCCAGAATATGCAGCAGCGTGCTCTTGCCGGAACCTGACTGGCCGACCACCGCAACCATTTCTCCCGGACTGACCGCCAGGTTCAGACCCTTCAGAACTTCCAGGCGCTGACTCGGCATGGAATAGAACTTGTCCAGATCCCGGACTTCAATGGCAGGCGGGTAGCCTGGGGCACCGGCGACGGAGCCGGCCGGCCGGTGTGAATCGCTACTCATGGCGCAACGCCTCCACGGGGTTCAATTCCGCCGCCCGTCCCGAAGGATAGAGGGTAGCCAGGTAGCTGACCATGATGGCGGAAGCCGCAACCACGGCTCCGTCGGCCAGCGACAGGTTGAACGGAACGTGAGTCATGGAGTAGACATCGGCCTGCAACCGAATCAACTGGTACCGGTCGCAAATCCAGCAGACGGCGTAGCCCAGGACCAGCCCCCAGAACGAGCCGACGACTCCTATGGTCACCCCCTGAAAGACGAAGATCTTGCGCACGGCTTTCCGGGTCGCCCCCATGGACATCAGGACGGCGATGTCCCGGGTCTTTTCCATCACCATCATGGTGAGAGTCGTGATGATATTCAAGGCAGCCACAAAGACGATCAGCCCTATGGTAACGACCATCACCAGCTTTTCCAGGCGCAACGCCTCAAAAACGGGGCGATTCAGATCCTTCCAGTCGATGGTCTCAAAGCCTTCGCCCAGGAGCTGCTCGATTCGCAGAGCGATGCGGTCAACCTGATAGATGTCCTCCACCCTGCACTCGATCACCGAGACGCGCCGGCCGGTGCCCAGAGCTCGCTGGGCCGAGGGAAGTGCCGTAAATGCCCACTGCGCATCGAAGTCGTAAAGTCCCGACTGGAAAATGGCAACCACCTCGAACCGCCGCCGCAGGGGAAACTCGCCCAGCGGAGTCAGGGTGGTTTCATCGCTGAACAGGCTGACCGTATCCCCGACCAGAAGACCCAGGCGTTCGGCCAGGTCGACCCCGACCGCCAGCCGGTCCTGGAAACGACCCTCTCTGCTGCCGGCCAGTCGACCCAGGTCCCCTTGGCGAACCTGGAAGAATTGAGCCGGCACCAGCGGATCGTCGACAGCAATCCCCTTGAGCATGACGCCGTCCTGGCGCGAACCGGTGCTCATCAGCACCGGCCCGTACAAGGCCGCCGACGCGCTGCGAATACCCGGAACCTCTCGAATCCTGGAGGTCAGTTCGGCGGGATTCCCGATGCCTTCACTGCTGAGGACCGGCTTCACGTTGAGATGTGCCGTGCCCTTGAGCAGCTTGTCCTGCAGATTCTCCCGAAATCCGGAACTGATGGCCAGGGCCACGATCATGGCGGACACCCCTGCCGTCACACCCAGGATGGATATCAGGGTCACCACGGAGATGACCGTCTGCTTGCGGCGTGCCCGAAGATAACGCCAGGCCACAAACCACTCGAACGTCTTCATTGGCGCTTCTTTCCCGAACGCAACAGGGGAAAGAGAATGACATCTCGGATGGAAACGGAATCGGTAAAGAGCATGGCGAGCCGATCGATGCCGATCCCTTCCCCGGCGGTGGGCGGCATCCCGTAACGAAGGGCTCTGACGTAGTCCTCATCCATCTGGTGAGCTTCCTCGTCTCCCTTCTCACGTTGTGCCGCCTGAGCCTCGAAACGTCGCTTCTGCTCCTCGGGATCATTGAGCTCGCTGTAGGCGTTGGCGATTTCCATCCCACCGATGTAGAGCTCGAACCGTTCCACCAGCGAGGGATCCTCGGGCTTGGTCTTGCTGAGGGGGGAAAGCTCGAGCGGATAGTCGTAGATGATGGTCGGCTGGATCAGATGCCTCTCCACCACCGCATCGAACAGGCTTGCCCAGATCAGTCCCCTCGAATCTCCGGGCTTGCAGTTCACCGGGTCGAGCCCGCGCGAATCCGCATACCTGTTCCAACGGCGACACACCTGGGTCAGTGTCGTGATTGTTTCCAGGTCCTCGGCACCGGGAACCGGCAAGGCCTCGCCGGGCCAGAACTGCAGGATGGATTCCTTCAGGGAATAGCGCGCCCAGGTCTGAAGAGAAATCCGGACTCCGTTGAATTCGAATTCCAGACTCCCCAGAATTTCACGGGCCAGCCCCTTCAACAGGTCCTGGGTCAGGTCCATCAGCTCACGATAGTCGCTGTAGGACTGATAGAACTCCAGCATGGTAAATTCAGGATTGTGCTGGGTCGAGATCCCCTCGTTGCGAAAATTGCGGTTGATCTCGTAGACCCGTTCCAGCTGCCCTACGATCAGCCGCTTCAGGTAGAGTTCCGGCGCGATTCTGAGATACAGAGGCATGCCGAGCGTGTTGTGAAAGGTGCGGAAGGGCCGTGCCGTAGCTCCACCGGCAACCGGCTGCATCATCGGGGTCTCGACTTCGACGTATTCTCTCTCGTCCAGGTAGTTCCGAATTCCCCTGATAATCCGGCTGCGGGTGACAAAGACCTCACGCACCTCCGGATTGGCGATGAGATCCAGATAACGTTGCCTGTAACGGATTTCGATATCGGTGAGTCCGTGCCATTTCTCCGGCAGCGGCAACAGGGACTTGGCCAGGAACTCCAGGCCGGTGGCATGGACGGTAAGTTCGCCGGTCCGGGTGCGAAAAAGAAATCCCTCGACGCCCAGGAAGTCTCCGACATCCAGAAGCCGATAGAGCTCGAAAAGCCGTTCGCCTACCCCATCTCGGCGAATATATACCTGCAGGCGCCGTTCGCCGTCGGACAGGTTCAGGAAACCGGCCTTCCCCTTGCCTCGAATGGCCACCACCCGGCCGCAAACCCGCACGGCGACGCGGCGGGATTCCAGTTCTTCCTTGGAAGAATCCCGGTTCTGCCCGAGGACCTGCAGCAGAGAATGGCTGGAGGAATACGCGTGCGGGTAGGGGGGACAGTCCAGGGCCTTGATCTTTTCAAGCTTGGCGTATCGCTGAGCAACAAGAGTCTGCTCGGTCTTGGATGGACTCAAGGCTCTCTGCCTCCCTCGGTTGCGACTTCCTTGCGGATACTGTCCAGGACGCCGTTAACGAATTGGATGGCCTCCGAGGTACTGAACCGGCGGGCAATCTCCAGGGCTTCATTGATGGCGACGACCCTGGGGGTTTGGGTTTCGTACAACAACTCGAAGGTGGCCAGCCGCAGGACATTCCTGTCGACAGTGGCCATGCGGGGAAGGCGCCAATGGTCGGCGTGGCGGGCCAGCAGAACGTCGATCCGAGCGATGTGGCGGACGGTTCCGGAGGCGAGATGGTTGGCGAAGGCTCGGGTGTCAGCCTCGGAATCCTGGTTCAGAGTCCAGAAGGTCCTGCAGACATCGTTGAACGATGCCTTGGAAAGATCCCATTGAAAAAGCATCTGCAGTGCATGCTCACGCCCCTGCCTTCGTCCGCCCATGGATCGATGTCCTCGAAAGGCCGCTCCGGAAGATCGATCTATCCAAGTTGCTTCAGTAGATTGGCCATTTCGACGGCCGACATCGCAGCCTCGAATCCCTTGTTGCCGGACTTGAGCCCCGCCCGGTCAATGGCTTGCTCCACGCTTTCCGCCGTTACCACACCGAAGGCCACCGGCACCTCTGAATCCAGGGACACCGATGCAATTCCCCTGGCCGCCTCGTTGCAAATGTAGGTGAAGTGCGGAGTTTCTCCCTGAATCAGGGTCCCCAGGCAGACCACCGCCTGGTACCTTCCGCTGCCTGCCGCCTTCTTGGCCGCCAAGGGAATCTCGAAAGATCCGGGCACCTTGATCACGTCGATGTCCCCTTCAGCCGCACCGGTTCGAGTCAGCGCGTCCAGCGCTCCCTCCAGCAGCCGCTGGGTCACAAAACCGTTGAAGCGACTCAGCACGATGGCAAAGCTGAGCCCCTTGGCATTCAGATTCCCCTGGATCGTGTTCACCACCCTGCGCCTCCTGAAACGCGGCCGCCCGGATTCGACCGCCGGGCAACCCTACGATCTCAAAGCTTCCGTGCCAAAACGCCTCAGGATGATAACAGCTTTTCACATGGAGTGTGGCCTGCATTCGTCATTTGGAGGTTGGATGGATCCTGTGATCGTCACTCACGGGACGCCGCGTTTGCCCCCCTCCGGGACCGACAGGAACGGACGTGCCTGAAACAAACGAAAAAAGACAATAGAGTTATCCACGAAGGGCCACGAAGAACGACGAAGGGCCACTAAGGCGTTGAGGTTAACCGCGACGGGATGCCAAGTTCACGAAAGGATTATCGATTTCCGATTGTTTGACTCTAGAATAATTAGCCCGGCGGGAGGGGGCCGGGCTTGTCTCCCACGTCAGGCTCCCTTAAGATGAGTTCTGTGCGGTAATTCCCGGACATCCGCAAACACCGGACGGACCCCTGCCCATGCTGCCTGCCCGCCTGCGCTGGAAGTTGCGCATCATCGCCCAGCAACTGGAAAGGCAACTCGACTACTGGAAAAATCTCTGGCAAGGCACCCAGGTCACCACCAGAATGTGTCCCTCCTGCCGGGCTCTGGTCGGCGTGCAGGAATCCGCGTGCTCCCTCTGCGGGGCCAGGCTCCGGCGGCGACCCAGCGGGTTGGGCAAGCTGCTGAGCAATGTCCTGCCCCAGTACACACCCGTCTCCTACGCGCTTCTGACCGCCAATTTCCTGGTCTTCCTGGCCATGTTCGCTACCGAGCAACAGGGCACCGTCACTGATTTCGGCCGGCTTCTGACCGGGGGGAACCGGCAGGCCCTGGTGGCTTGGGGAGCCGACGTGCCCGCCCTGGTAGCCCAGGGGGAATGGTGGCGCCTGGTATCCGCCATTTTCATCCACATCGGCATCATCCACCTGCTGTTCAACTCCTATGCCCTGATGTTCATCGGGCCGCTGCTGGAAGAACTGCTGGGCAAGGAACGGTTCCTGGTCTCCTACCTGGCCACCGGAGTCATCGGCTTTGGCCTCAGCAACTGGTATTACCCGCCCTGGCTGGTGACCGCGGGAGCCTCGGGCGCCGTCTTTGGAATGATCGCCATGGCGGTGGTTCTCTCCCGGCGCTGGGGATCCTGGGGTCAAGTACTGCAACAGCAACTGGTCCACTGGATTATCTACGCATTCGTCTTCGGGATCTTCATTGGAGCCAACAACGCCGCCCACTTCGGGGGCGCATTGGCCGGCGCCGCTCTGGCTTTGGCGCTGCCCAACCCCAATCGACATCAGGAAACCCCCTTCCTGGGCCTGTTGTGGCGGGTGCTCTACTGGTCCAGCCTGGCGGCCATCGCCCTGTCTCTCCTCCTGGCCGTCCTGAATCGGCTTGAATTCTAGCCCCCTTCCGAGGACTACCGGCGGAAACCAGCCTGCAAGCTGGGCTATAATGCGGCACCATGACAGTTGCAACATCCCAACCGGGCATCCCCCGGACCGAGACCCGCAAGGAACTGGTGGCCTTGCTGGGCAGCGACAGGGTCCTCCACACCCCGGAAGAACTGCTGGTGTATGAATGCGACGGGTTGACCCTTCACTCCCGCATGCCCGATTTCGTGGTCTTCCCCGACACCACCGAGGAAGTGCTTCAGATCGTCAGGCTTGCCTGCCGTCAAGGGATCCCCTTTCTGGCCCGGGGCGCCGGAACCAGCTTGAGCGGCGGAACCATCGCCGCGGAGGGTGGAATCGTGCTGGAGCTCTCCAGGATGAATCGGATCCTGGAGATCGACCTGGAGAATCGCATGGCCCGGGTTCAGCCGGGAGTCGTGAACCAGCACGTCACCCGGGCAGTCGAAGCCGACGAGTTCTACTATGCTCCCGACCCGTCAAGCCAGGTAGCGTCGACCATTGGGGGCAACGTGGCCGAAAACGCCGGCGGTCCGCACACGCTCAAGTATGGCGTCACCACCAACCATGTGCTGGAGCTGCAAGCCGTGTTGCCGGACGGCGAAGTCTACCGACTGGGAACCGCGGCCGGAGACCCGGTCGGTTTCGACCTGGTGGGAACCTTCGTCGGTTCCGAGGGAACCCTGGGCATCGCGACCGAAGTGACTGTTCGCCTGCTGCACGCGGCGCCGGCGGTGAAAACGCTTCTGGCCGTGTACGACTCGGTGTCGGAAGCGACCCAGACGGTCTCCGGGATCATTGCGCGGGGCATCGTACCCGCGGCCCTGGAGATGATCGACAAGAACACCATTCAGGCGATCGAAGCCGGAGTCTACGCCAGCGGCATTCCCCAGGACGCCGCAGCCGTACTTCTCATCGAAGTGGACGGGCTGGAGGCCGGCATCGACCGGCAACTGGAGGAAATCCTGGAGGTCATCGGATCCCGCCAGGCCCGGGAGGTACGGGTCGCAGGCTCGGCCGCGGAGCGAAAGAAGCTGTGGGCGGCACGAAAGAATGCCTTCGGCGCCTACGGGCGCATCAGTCCGAACTACTACACCATGGACGGCGTCATTCCACGCAGCAAGCTTCCGGAGGTCCTTGACCGTATCGAGAGCCTCGGCCGGGAATATGGCCTGCGGATGGCCAACGTATTTCATGCCGGGGATGGTAATCTTCATCCCATCATTCTCTACGACATCGCCCAGGACGATGCCAGGGAAAGAGTCATGGCGCTGGCCGGCGCCATCCTGCGCTGTTGCATGGATGTGGGAGGGACCTTGAGCGGAGAGCACGGAATCGGGTTGGAAAAGAGAGAGTTCATGCGGTTGTTCTTCAGCGAGGCCGATCTTCAAGTGATGGAACGGCTCAAGCGGGTTTTCAACCCGGACAATCTTGCCAATCCGCAAAAGATTTTTCCCATGCGACGCGGATGCGGGGAGATGTCCTCGCTATCGGAAGACAGCCGCGATCGCCTCAGCCGATTTGAGGAAGACCCGGAGTTCGTGCGGTTCTGACCGGGCTGCCCCTGACGGTGGCCTCACCACACACAGGACGGGTGTCATACATGGTTGGACCCGGTTCAGGATCTCGAGGTCGGGCGGTGACGAAACGTCCCGTGCCGCCGCCGGCCAATCCGAAGATTTCCTGCGCCCTTCCCACTTCCCGGCTGGAGTCATTCGCCGTGCAGGGGAAGCATCCCGACCGGGCCGCCGCTCCACGAACACCCGAGGAGATCAGCGATCTCCTGCGAACGGCTCAGCACGAACAGTGGGCCGTGGTGCCTTTTGGATCCGGAAGCCGCCGGGACCTCGGAAACCCTCCCAAGCGCTTCGACCTGGCCCTCGCGACCACCCGCCTGGACCGAATCCCGGAATATGAGCCCCAGGACCTGGTGGTCAGGGTGGAAAGCGGGTGTCGCTTGGGACGGCTGCAGGAAATGCTGGCGGCCGACCGCTTGTGCCTGCCCATCGATCCGCCTGGGTATGGCCAGACGACTCTGGGGGGGATGGTAGCCACCAACGCCAGTGGACCGGGTCGATTGGGCCATGGGACCCTTCGCGACTACCTGCTCGGAATCGGTGTTGTCCAGGCAGACGGATCCCAAACGCGTTTTGGCTCCAGAGTGGTCAAGAACGTCACCGGGTACGACATGTGCAAGCTCTATGCGGGCTCTTTCGGCACCCTGGGCATCTTTTCGGACTTCTACCTCAAGCTCAAGCCCCTTCCCGCCGTGGAGAAGACGGTGGTGGGTCTCTTCAAGAGCCTCCCGCAGGTGCAGGGCGCCTTGAGCCGGTTGCTGCAATCTCCATTGATTCCCACCGCCGTTGAATTTCTGAACAGCGGCGCCTGGAGGCGGCTTGACCGGGAGTTGGATTGGAACGGAAAGATCGGAGGCTATGCCCTGGCGGTCAAGTTCGGCGATCTGGAGGCGGCCGTCAACTGGCAGGTCGAGGAGTTGAGATCTATGTGGGGTAAGCACGCGGATGGAGACATGCCGGTCAGTGACTCCCGGGACCAGACCGTGCTCTGGGATTTCTTGCGAGAGGACCACTTCTGCCTGGCGGCGCCACCGCTGGAAAGCCTGAAGCTCAAAGTCAACATCCTTCCCAATCAACTGGTCCGGTGGATCGGGGAGGTCGAAAGGCAGTTGTCCGAGACCGAAGTCCCATTCTTCTTGAGAGCCCACGCCGGAAGCGGAGTGTTGCGTGCCTTCTGCCATCTCGACCCTTCGAACCCTCGGGCGGGGAGGCTGGCGACTCTGATCGAGAGGTGGCGGAGCTTGCTGAATGCGGTACGCGGCAGCGTGGTCATTGAGAAGGGTCCCGCCAATCTGAAGGCCCAGGTCGATGCCTGGGGCTATCGATACAAGGACCTGAAACTGATGAAACAGGTCAAGAACCAACTCGACCCCCGGGAGATCCTGAACCCGGGAAGATTCGTGGTTTGAACCCGCCCCGGTCCTGTTCGTGAGGCGGGTGTTATCGGAGGCGCCAGTGGAATCACCGGCTCATCCAAAGCAGGCCGGCAGCACCGTGGCGGCGGACTTGACTCCTCAATGCGTCCATTGCGGGCTCTGCCTGCAAGCCTGTCCAACCTACATCGAGCTGGGGAAGGAAGCGGACTCGCCCAGAGGCCGCATCTATCTGATGCAAGCCCGCCAACGTGGAAGGCTTCCGGTTGCCGGAAGTTTTGCCGAGCACATCTCCACCTGCCTGGACTGCCGTGCCTGCGAGTCGGCTTGCCCTTCAGGCGTGCCCTACGGAGAACTGGTGGAGCAGGCCCGCGAGGTCGTCGAGCAACAACTGAAGCGCCCCTTCCTGGTGGACGCCCTCCGCCGCTACGTCTTCGGCTGGGTTTTCCCCTCTCCGCCGATCCTGCGGTTCCATTTTCATTTGCTGCGTCTCTACCAGCGCCTGGGCTTGCAGACATTGGTCCGCGGGCTGGCTGCCCTTAAATTGATTCCAGCGCGGTTGGCCGGCATGGAACGGTTGCTACCCGACCTTCGAGGGCGTGCCGCTCCGGTTGAACTGGGGGCGATCTTCAACAGCAAAGGAGCCACCCGGTTCCGAGTGGGATTGGTCGCCGGATGTGTCATGAACGAAATCTTTGCCGGCATTCACCACGCCACCATACGAGTCCTGCAACGGAACGGTTGTGAGATCGTCGTCCCTGCCTCCCAGGTCTGCTGCGCCGCGCTCCACGCCCACGCCGGCATTACGGCGACTGCTCAGGAGATGGCGAAAAGGAATATCCGGGCCTTCGAGCAGGCCGGCGTCTCGGCGGTCATCGTGAACGCAGCCGGATGCGGCGCCAAGCTCAAGGAGTATGGGGCCCTTCTCGCCCGTGATCCCGAGTTTTCATCCCGCGCCCGGTCCTTCAGCCAAAAGGTCGTGGATATATCGGAGTTTCTGGACGGGCTTCCGGCTCTGGCTCCACCTGGCCGACTGGAGATGAGGGTCGCTTACGACGACCCCTGTCACCTGCTGCATGCTCAAAGAATCGCCCAGGCGCCGCGCCGCTTGCTGCAGCAGATCCCGGGGCTGGAGCTGTTGGAGCTGCAGTATCCGGACCAATGTTGCGGGAGCGCCGGGATTTACAATATTACTCACCCCGAATTGTCCATGCGGATCCTGGAGCGCAAGGTCGAGGATATCAAGCAGTGCGGGCCGGCGGTGGTGGCCACCGGCAACCCGGGCTGTCTCCTTCAAATTGGCCAGGGCCTGCGGATGGCCGACCTGAACCATATTCAAGTGATGCATCCCCTGGAGATCCTCGATCGCGCCTATCGATCGGAGTCTTCCGGAAACGGTCGCAATCCCGACTGAATCATCAGGAATTCCTATGATAAGGTTTGTCGAGCATCATCCGGACAGGCGCCCTGCTGGTGCAAGCAGCGAACAGTAACCGCGTGTTGGCGGACGAAAGCCGGTCTCCATGATGAACAAGCTGGAATCGATTGTCGGCGGTGTGGCCAGGGAGCGAGCCAGCCCACTTGCGGTCAGTCTGCAGGCTGACGTCCTGAAGGAGTTTCTCGGAGCCATCGGCCGCAAGAAAAGAGCCGTGTTGCTGGATATCGGTCCCCCCACGGGATCCAACGTCGAGTACTTCTTCGGACGTCAAATCAAGCTTTACGTGGAAGACCTGTTGGAAGCTTACGCGAAATCCAGATTCTCAACCCCGTTTGAAAATCAACGAACCCTCACTACCAGCAAGTTTTTCAGCGAAAACTTCAAATACCCCGTCGACTTCTTCGACGGACTGATTTGCTGGGATCTGCTGAGCTATCTGGATCCCGAATTCGCCTCCCTCTTTATGGCCCGAGTATCGGCGATGATGAAGCCGAAGAGCTTGGTCTTCGCTCTTTTTCAGACCAGACGGCCCGGCGCCGGCTCCGAAGGGATCCACCAGTACCGCATTGTCACCGAATCCAAGCTGGAACGCGTTCCCACCGGTCGCGCCATACCGATCCGGAAAATCTACCAGACCCGAGACGTGACTCAGTTGTTCGACGGGTACGATACCCGGAGGTTCCTGCTCATGAAGCACAACCTCCTGGCTATCATCATGCAAAAGTACTGACCCTCAGGCAAGCCGGGGCCCCGCCCTGGCGTGCGGATCATACATAGAGTGAAACAATCGGAAATCGATCAACCCTTCGCGAACTTGGTACCCCGTCGCGGCCAACCTCAGCGCCTTAGTGCCCCTTCGTCGTTCTTCGTGCCCCTTCGTGGATAAGTCTTTTTTCTTTTGTCGTTTGTCTGTTGTTTCAGACAAGCCGGTACTCGCGGATCGTGATTCCGGCTTCTTCGAACAACTGAAACGTCGAGTCGTTCAAGGGATACCCCATATTGAACACCACCTCGGCGATCCCGCTGTTGATGATCATCTTGGCGCACATCAGGCAGGGCGAAAAGGTGGAATAGAGGCATCCGTCCTTGACGCTGGTGCCGTGGTAGGCCGCTTGAGTGATGGCGTTCTCCTCGGCGTGGGAACACAGGCACTCATCCAGTCGGGTCCCACTGGCTGCAAGTCCGCCGCAGCGCGGACACCCACCCTCGTTGCAGTTCCTCGTTCCGCGAGGGGTGCCGTTGTAGCCGGTGGAGATGATCCTGCGGTCTTTCACCACCACCGCCCCCACTTTGCGCTTGATGCAGTTGCTCCGCATGGACGCCACCTGGGCAATCCTCATGAAATACTCATCCCAGGACGGCCGCCGCGACCCGGCCATTTTCTGCCGAACCAGGCGATTGAGACTCGCCAACGCTTCCACTTCCGATTGGCGAGGCGACAGCACCAGGTCAAAGGGCACTGCCGGCTCCACGGATTCACCGATGCAAACCAGCACCATTCCCGCTTCCTGCAGGGACTCCCAATCGGGAGGCAGCCGCCGCTTCCGAAAAACCAGGTGCTGCGACTGGTCCCGCGGCAGGTCCTGGGTGGACCGGCACGAACCGAACCCCTTCTCGTTCAGGTCATTTTGCAGAGCGAGGGTCAGTGGCGAATCTTCCCCGAACAACCCGATAATCATCCTGCAATCCCCTTTATCCAGCTCACCCCCAAAGCGGTCCAGGCAGAGACCCGTCTTGGAGCGATTGCCCACGGCGACTGTTGCCGGCTGGTCCAGATTACCATAAGATCCCGATGGTGCGAGCATGCCCCGACACTAGGAGAAAAACCCATGAACATTCTGGATCCGTCCATCGTTCGCTACCTCCATTCCCTGACTCCCCCGAGGGACCCCACGCTCCGGGAAATGGAGCGCATCGCCGCCGAGAAGAGATTTCCCATCATCGGCCCCCTGGTAGGTCGACTTCTCTTCCAACTGGCGCTACTGACGCGGGCGAAACGCATCTTCGAGCTGGGATCCGGCTACGGTTACTCGGCGATCTGGTTTGCAAGGGGCTTGCAACCGGGGGGACGGATTATCTGTACCGATGGGTCCGGGACCAACGCCGCCCTGGCCGCACGGTTTTTCAAACAGGCGCAAATCGAAGGTCTGGTAGACTACCGAACCGGTGACGCCCTTTCCCTGCTGGCCGAAGAGCCGGGATCCTTCGACATCATCCTGAACGACGTGGACAAGCACGAGTATCCCGAGGTATTTCGGCAGGCGGTCCCCAGACTGAAAAAGGGGGGATTGCTCGTCACCGACAACACCCTGTGGCAGGGGAGGGTGGTGAGCGACGACGATGCCGCCACCACGGCGGGAGTTCGAGCCTTCAATCGACTGGCTTTCCATTCCGAGGAAGTCCTGACAACCATTATTCCCCTCAGGGATGGCGTGGCTCTGAGCATCAAGCGATGAACATAGGACCCTACCGCATTGTCTCCCTGGAAACCGGGCGTTTCGGCCTCGACGGCGGCGCCATGTTCGGGGTTGTCCCCAAGACTCTCTGGAGCAGGACCAATCCCAGCGACGAGCGCAACCGAATCCCGCTGGCCATGAGGTCTCTGTTGATTCTGGATGAGAAGCGCAGGATTCTGGTTGACGCCGGCTGCGGCCACAAGTTCTCCGACAAGCTCAAGGAGATCTACCGACTCGACCATAGCCAATTCACCCTGGAGGACTCGCTGGCCGCCCATGGACTCGAGCCGGAAGACATCACCGACGTCATCCTGACACACTTCCATTTTGACCATGCCGGTGGGGCGACCCGCTACCGGAACGACCGGTTGGAGCTGACCTTCCCCTCGGCCAGGCACTACATTCAGCGGAGTCAATGGGAAAGGGCCCTGAGCCCTTCCGAGAAGGATCGGGGCAGCTACATGTCAATGGATATCGAGCCCTTCCGCGACCACGCCCAACTCACAATCCTGGAGGGCCCCTGTGAGCTGTTCCCCGGCCTTCAACTCCTGCTGTCCAATGGGCACACCCCGGGCCTGCAGATGGTCAAGATTCAGGACGGTGGCGCCACGCTTTTCTATTGCGGCGACATGATGCCCACCGCCTCTCATCTCCCCCTGCCCTACCTGATGGGGTATGACCTCTATCCCCTGACCACCATCGAGGAGAAGCGGCGCTATCTGCGGCAGGCTTGTGAAGAAAACTGGATCATCGCTCTGGAACACGATCCGGCACAGCAGGCCATTCGCATTCAGCCCGGCAGGAAACACTTCGAGGTATGCGAGTCGGTGGGGTTATGACGGGATGGCAGCGGGGGGCTCCGCGGCCCTTACCGGCGATTTTCAGTCATCCTGCTCCACCCGAAAGACCACCTTGGCTCGATGTTCGGCGCCTATCGGCTCACCGTCCCGGTAGGCCGGGGCAAAGTCCCACCAGTGTTTCACCTCGTAGAGCGCTCGTTCGGTGAGTCCGAACTCCAGACTGGACTCGGGGACGGCTTCAACCACCTCGCCGCTGGCATCCAGCTTCAAGACGATGCTCAGGCTGCCGGTCTCCTTTTTCTTCCTGGCCTTTTCGGTACGCCTGGGGAAGGTGCTCAAGAGGGTCACCGGTCCTCGCGTCCCCTTGCTCACAAATGGTGCGGCCACCCGCCGGCAACGGATCCTGGAACCATAGATGTTCTTGCCGTAAAGCACTCCCAACTGGAATTTCTTGAGGCGATCGCTGCTGACTCCGATATTGATCTTTTCGAAGTTCTCCACGAACTCCCGATAATCCGGCCCGCCGACCGGCTGCAGCCGATAGGCCAGCCTCCCTATCAGGAAGACGACCTTGCGCACTTCCCCCGGAAAGTCGAAGCTGTAGCCGAGCTCGAATCTGCGCCGCGTCCGCTGGCGGACGCAAGCCCGGGGATTGCCCTCCAGCTTGGACTTGCGGCCGTCGTATAGGAAGGAGTCGAATCGCAGGGGCTGGCCTTCCGCCGTTCGCATGGAGATCCGTTCCACCGAGAGGCACCGTCGGTTCTCCCCAATATTGATGATCTCCATGAAGGCTTCCCGGTTCGGGGTCAACTCGAACGCGAAGAGCATGGTGGAATCCACGTAGGCATGGTAGGCGCTGGCCTCGGGCAGAAAATCCGGGGTCGCCCGGACCGCGGATCCACCGAGCAAGGCCAGGCTCACGACCAGCCAAGGAATGCGCCACAGAGTTTTCATGGTTGGTAATGTTGAACTAAAGCACATCGGCAAAGGATCGCTTGACGTAGCGGAACAGGAGACCGCCGCACACGAAAGTAGCCAGAGCCATTCCGTAGAGGGGAATCATCTCCTGCCAGGAGGGCATCTCGGCAAACAGCAACATCTTGCGGTAAGCAATCACGATTTCGGCCAACGGATTCAAGCGCATGGCCAGGACCAGCTTGTCGCTGACCTTGGCCAGGTGTTCTTCGGTAAAGAAAATCGGAGTAAACCAGAACCAGAAGGTGAGGACCACTGCGACCACTTGGGCGGTGTCCCTCAGAAACACCTGAAGGCTCGAGACCACCCAACTCAAGCCCAGGGCAAACAGCATCAGGGGAAGCAGGTAGAGGGGAATCAACAGCACAAAAAAGCTCAGGTCCTGCAGGTAGAAGAGGATGATCACCAGGAAGATGGCCAAGCCGATCAGATGGTTCACCAGGTTGGCGATCAGTACGGCCACCGGCAGAATCTCCGAGGGGAACACCGTCTTGGTGATCAGATTGGCGTTGTCCACCAGCACGTTGCTGGAGCGGGTCAGGGTCTCCTGGAACATCATCCAGGGAAGGATGCCACAGAACAGGTAGAGGGCAAAGCTGGCCGTTCCGTTCTCGGGAAACCGGGGATGTTGTATTTGCAGTTTCCAGATCACCGAAAACACGAAGGTGTAGCACACCAGCAGCGCCAGCGGATGGATCACCGACCAGAAGAGCCCCATGATCGAACCCACGTAGCGGCTCTTGAGATCGCGTTCGACCATCGACCGGATGAGACCCCGATGGCGAACGACCTTGCTGACGAAATTGACGATTAGACCGGTCACGGGACGAATCCGGCGGCGGGCGCCGGCGGTGATTATTCGATGGTCAACAACAGGTCCTTGGTCTCAACGTGCTGCCCCGCCCCCACCAGGATACGGCTCACACGTCCGGCCACGGGAGCGTAAATCGTACTCTGCATCTTCATGGCTTCCAGGGTAAACAGCTTCTCGCCCCGGTCCACTCGCTGCTCCAACTGGACGAACACGTGGGTAATCACCCCGGGCGACGGCGGCCCCACGTGCCCAGGCTCCCCGGGGCTGATCTTGGGATGGGCCGGGGCAGCTGCCTGCAGGCTCATGTCGCGCACCACCGCCTCTCGAGGCTGTCCGTTGAGCTCGAAGAAGACGGTTCGTCGGCCGTCGGGGTTGGGTTCGCTGATGGTCAGGAATTTGATCACCAGGGTCTTGCCGGGCTCGATGTCCACCGCAATTTCGTCTCCCGACTGCATCCCGTAAAAGAACTGGGGAGTCGGGAGGACGCCGACATCGCCAAATTTCAGCTGCATCGCGACGTAGTTCAGAAACACGTCCGGGTACAACAGGTAACTCAACACCTCGTCATGGCGGACATCTCGGCCCAGCTTTCGCTCCAGGAACTTTCGAGTTTTGCCGAAATCGGCAGGCGGCAGATCGGCTCCGGGACGCGTCCGGCTCGGTTC
This sequence comes from Candidatus Versatilivorator sp., assembly GCA_965207735.1. Taxonomy (GTDB): domain Bacteria; phylum Acidobacteriota; class Terriglobia; order Versatilivoradales; family Versatilivoraceae; genus Versatilivorator. The sequence goes on from OZ242296.1 coordinate 2,637,942, forward strand.
AGCCCCCCTCAAGATGATTTTTTGCAGGCGAGGCGGCCATCCTCCCGGGGGAGTTCCCAGAGAACCGGCAAAGAGATCGATCACTGAATTGGGAAGCGCGAGATCGTGCTTGACGTCCAGGTGAAGCAGGTCCTCCGGATCCATCCCCTTGGCCAACAAAAAGAGTGTCAGGTCTCCCACCACTTTACTGGAAGGGGTGACCTTGACGATATCGCCAAAGAGTCGATTCACTTCGGCGTAGGTGGACTCCACCTCCCTCCAGCGGTAACCCAGGCCAACGGCCGCCGCCTGCTGGCGCAGATTGGTGTATTGCCCTCCCGGAATCTCGTGCAGATAGACCTTGGCATCTCCCGACCTGGGACCGCTATCGAAAGGTCGATAGAAGTCTCTTACCACCCCCCAGTAGTCCGAGTAGCCGCCCAGGACCTCGGGGTCGAGCCCCGTGTCCCGCTGCCGGCCGCGCACGGCTTCCACAATGGAGTTGAGATTGGGCTGGCTGGTCTGACCGCTCATCGACGAAACGGCGCCATCGACCACATCCACTCCGGACTCGGCAGCCTTGAGGATGGAAGCCGCGCTCACACCGCTGGTGTCGTGGGTGTGGAAGTGAATCGGAATCCCCACTTCCTGGCGCAGGGCTTTCACCAACTCGGCGGCGGCGTAGGGTTTGCAGAGTCCCGCCATGTCCTTGATGGCCAGGACGTGGGCGCCCATCTCCTCCAGCCGGCGGGCCATCTTGAGGTAGTAGTCAAGGGAGTACTTGGGCCGTCGGGGATCGAGGATATCGCCGGTGTAGCAGATAGCGGCCTCGCAAACGGCCTGGGTATCCCGCACCGCCGCCATGGAGACTTCCATGTTTTCCACTGAATTCAGGGAATCGAAAATACGGAAGATATCTATGCCCTGCCTGGCCGCTTCCTTGATGAACTCGGTCACCACGTTGTCCGGGTAACTGGTGTATCCCACCGCGTTGGAAGCCCGGAACAGCATCTGGAAGCAGATATTGGGAACCCGCTCTCGAAGTTGCCGCAGCCTCTGCCAGGGATCCTCGTTGAGGAAGCGCAGGGCGGTGTCGAAGGTGGCCCCGCCCCACATCTCCAGGCTGAAGAGCCGGGGCAATCGGTGGGCCAAGGCCTCGGCAGTCCTCAGAATGTCTATGGAACGCACCCGGGTAGCCAGCAGGGATTGATGCGCATCCCGGAAAGTGGTGTCGGTGATCAGCAGGTTCTCCTGCTCCCGCATCCACTGAGCAAACCCTTCCGGACCCAACTCGAGCAAGCGCTGGCGGGTACCCGGAGGCGGAGCGGTTCCCTTGGGGAAAGGGATCTCCGGCAGTGGCGCCGGCTGGATGTCTCGACTCGTCCTTGAAGTGGCGAATGTTTCGGGCCAGGGTTTGCCGGCGACTTCCGGATTCCCGTTGACAATCACTCCCGCCAGGTAGTCCAGCAGTCGGGTGGCTCGATCCCGTCTTCGTACAAAGCGGAAGAGCTCGGGGTACTCTTCCAGGAAACGGGTAGTGGCCAAGCCTTCCTGAAACACCCGATGGTTGACGATATTCTCGAGAAAGGGCACATTGGTCTTGACGCCACGCACCCGAAACTCTCGCAGGGCTCTATCCATCCGCTGGCAGGCTTCCTTGGGGTTCCTTCCCCAGGCCGTGGCCTTCGTCAGCAGGGAATCGTAGTAGGGAATCAGGACCGCCCCCCCCGAGACTGCGCCCCCATCCAATCGCAAGCCGAATCCTGCCGGAGAACGGTAGGTGGTGACCTTCCCGAAGTCGGGCGCGAACTGGTTTTCCGGGTCCTCCGCCGTAATACGGCACTGCAGGGCGCAACCGTAGAGCGGAATTTTCGCTTGCCGGGGCAGAGAGATCGGGGGGTCGTGCAACCGGTGGCCCTGGGCAATCAGGATCTGCGAGCGCACCAGGTCGATCCCCGTCACCCTCTCGGTCACGGTGTGCTCGACCTGGATTCGGGGATTGACCTCGATGAAGTACCATTCCCGACTGTCCACATCCAGAAGGAACTCGACCGTTCCGGCATTCACGTAGCCGACTTCACGAGCCAAAACAACCGCCGCATCGCGCAGCTCCCGCCGAAGCTCTTCAGGTACCCCGGCGGCAGGCGCCACCTCCACCACCTTCTGATGTCTTCGCTGCACCGAACAGTCCCGTTCATAGAGGTGCACGACCTGTCCATGCTCGTCGGCCAGGATCTGAACCTCCACATGCTTGGGCCGCTCGATGAAGCGCTCCAGGAAAAGGGCGCCGTTGCCGAAGGCAGCCTCCGCCTCACCTCGGGCTTCGGCCAATTGCTTTTCCAGGTCCTCGGCGGAACGGATGATCCTCATTCCCCGTCCTCCGCCGCCGAAGGCAGCCTTGGCAATCAAGGGGAATCCCAGCTCTGAAGCCGTTCGCAGAGCCGCCTGCCCGTCCTCCACGGGCTCGTCGGTACCCGGAATCACGGGGATTCCCGCCTTCTTGGCCAGGCGGCGGGCAGCCAGTTTGTCCCCCAGCAACTCCAGCAGATGCGGTGTCGGACCCACGAAGATGATGTTCTCCCGCCGACAAGCCCGGGCGAACTCGGGATTCTCGGCCAGAAATCCGTACCCCGGATGGATGGCGCCCACCTTCTTGTCCCGGGCGATCGCCAGAATACCCTCAATATCCAGATAGGCCTCCACCGGCCCCTTCTCTCTTGGCAGGGCATAGGCCTCATCGGCCTTGAAACGGTGCAAGGCGACGCGGTCCGCCTCGGAGTAGACGGCGACTGTCCGCAACCCGAGTTCGGTGGCCGCCCTCATGATACGAATGGCGATTTCGCTACGGTTGGCAGCCAGGAGTTTCTTCATCGTTTACCTGAAACAACAGAAAAAAGAGTGATCCACGAAGGGCCACGAAGAACGACGAAGGGCCACTAAGGCGTTGAGGTTAACCGCGACGGGATACCAAGGTCACTAAAGAATTTTCGATTTCTGATTGTTTCACTTTCGTATGATCCGCCCGGCAGGCCGGGGGCTGGACTTGTCTGAACAAAAGACTCCTATTCTATACACAAGCTCCGGCGGACGGAAAGCGGATTAGGCGTTGGCGGCGCCTACAAGAGACGCCCCTACGGTTTCGCCAGGCGACGGCGATTCCGTGAGAGAAGGAGACCGGTGGTTGCCTGAGGGAACCCCGCAAGCGGTTTCCGCCAGCCCAGGTCCCGCCGTTGTAATGTAGAATGCTGAATGCTGAATCGGACGGATATCGTACTCGTTGAAAAAGATGGAAGAAGAAACCCTGTATCGATCGCTGAGGCTGCCACACAGGCCGGAAGGAAAGGTCGTCCTGCTTGTCCTGGACGGTGTCGGCGACATTGCAACCGCTGAAACTCGCTACCGGACCCCGCTGGAGGCCGCGGTCACTCCGAACCTGGATGAATTGGCTCAGGCCTCGGCCATGGGCAGAATGATCCCGGTCCTGCCGGGGATCACGCCGGGAAGCGGTCCCGGTCACCTGGGGCTTTTCGGCTACGATCCGGCGCTATTCCGAGTCGATCGAGGCGTGATCGAGGCTCTGGGGGTTGGCATCGACTTGAGGACCGACGACGTGGCCGCCCGCGCCAACTTCTGTACCGTCAATGCCGAGGGAGTCGTCACCGACCGCAGAGCCGGCCGCATTGACAGCGGGCTTAACCGAACCCTATGTCAGAAACTGGGCTCCATTGGCAGGATCGGCGAGACGGAGGTTATTGTCCGCCGCGGGAGATCTCATCGCTTCGTGGTGGTTTTCCGGGGAGGCGGGATCGCCGGGCCTCTCCCGGATTCCGACCCTCACGGCACAGGTCTCCCCGTAAGGCCAATCATAGCCCAAAGCCGGGAGCGCAAGGTCAGAAGGGCGGCCGAGGTGATCGCCCGATTCTACCGGCAGGCCACGCCTCTGCTGGCGGAAGACTATCCAGCCAACGGTTTCCTCTTGAGGGGCATTGGCAGCCTCCCCCGAATCCCCGGCTTTGAGGAGCGGTTCCGACTGAGGGCCGCGGCGATCGCCGCTTATCCCATGTACCGGGGACTGGCCCAACTGATTGGAATGCGGACTCTGAAAGAAGCAAGGGAGATCGGGCAACAGTTTCGACAGTACCTCGACGAGTGTGAAGGCTTCGACTATTTCTTCATCCACGTCAAGGGTACGGACATGGCCGGGGAGGACGGCGATTTCGATGGCAAGGTGGCCGTGATCGAGGCCGTGGACCGGGCTCTACCCATTCTCTTGCAAAAGCGTCCCCTGGTGCTGGCCATCACGGGGGACCATTCGTCCCCGGTGGCGCTGAAATCTCACAGTTGGCACCCCCAGCCGGTTCTGTTGAACAGCCCGGTTTCCGGAAGCGACGGACTGAGCCGATTCACCGAAACCTGTGCCAACCGGGGCTCGCTAGGGGTGTTCCAGAGCAAATACTTGATTCGATTGATGATGGCTAACGCGGGACTCTTTGCCAAGTTCGGCGCCTGATCACCCGCCCCCCCTTCGTATCATTCGACTAGTTGAGTTTGAATGGTCGAGCATGTAAAATCCCGACCGAATCGGCTACAGCGTGCGACGCACTCGTGACGATGTCCTTCAAGTGCCTGCACGGGAGGTTTCCATGTCATTTCCGGCCTCGGTACAACGAGCCCTGGCTGCCAAGGGCGACCGCAAACCAGACTATGAGCGCCTCAAGACGGCCCTGAAACACCAGGAACCCGACTATGTCCCCCTTTTTGAAATGGGGATCGAGCCGGAGATCAAGCAATTTTTCATGGGCAAGTCCGTCGTGGGACACGCCCAGGAGATCGAATTCTTCGAGACCGCCGGCTTTGACGCCTACCCCGTCTCGCTGAGCGTGATCAATGTCCACCTGAAGCCTGTGGAAGGAAAGGACAGCCAGACCGAAAAAGGCGCCGGCGGCGTCGAAGTGAGCAGCCACACCGTCAGCACCTACAAGGCCGAACTGGAGGCCTATACCGAACGGCACTGGGCGGAAATGCACAAAGGGGTCATTTCCAACAAAGACGAGTTTGCCGCTTATCCCTGGCCCGACCCGGACGATCTGGACTTCTCCGTGCTGGACGAGGTGGGAGCGATGCTGCCGCCCGGGATGAAGATCGGCGTGGTCATCGGCAAGGTGTTTACCGGGGTCTGGTTCATGATGGGGATGGAGACCTTCATGTTGTCCTACATCGACGACCCGGAACTCATCGACATGATGTACGGCAAGATCATCCCCCTCCAGCAGCGGGTGATGGAGGTCGCCATGGAACACCCGGCTGTCGGCCTGAGCTTCCATGCCGACGACCTCTCGGGGAAAAACGGACCCCTGGTGCACCCCGACCACTATCGCAAGTACGCCTTCCCCTGCTACAAGACCATGTGCGATATGGCCAGGGCCGCGGACAAGCCCTTCGTCTACCACACCGACGGGGACATCTCCATGGTGATCGATGAACTGATCGACCTCGGCATCCACGGCTGGCATCCGGTGGAAGCACAAGCCCACGACATCAATGAAATCAAGGCGCAATATGGGGACCGGCTCGCCTTGCTGGGCAACATCGACCTCCAGTACACCTTGACCCTGGGGACTCCTGAGGAAGTTGAGGACGAGGTTCGCACTCGAATCAGGGATCTGGCTCCCGGCGGCGGCTACTGTGTCTCTTCCGGAAACTCCATCCCCGAATACGTGCCCATAGACAACTACGCCGCCATGCTGGAGGCCACGTTCAGGTACGGCAAGTATCCTATTGCACTCGATTGAGCCTGAGCCGGCGGCGGACGGCAGGACCCTCTCCCGCCGGCAACGGCCTTCGATTTCATACGAACAAGGAAGGGACTCTCAATGCCGATTGTCAACGACGGCCTGGAGGAAGAACTGCAGTGGGTCACCATCCCCGAAGAGAACCATCGAATTCGGGGAGTCCTGGAAAAGGCAGACCCCTTGATGCAGGACATCGCCTTTTACGTCATTGTCGGCGAGCACCACCAGACCGACCGCTTGACCCGGGAGGCTCTGGACAAGGACTACGATCCCGGCGCCATTCTGGACGATGGGCTGATCGCCGGCATGTCGGTGGTGGGGGTCAAGTTCCGCGACAACGTCATCTTCGTGCCTGAGGTGCTGGTGGCCGCCAGGGCCATGAAGGCCGGAATGAAGCACTTGGACCCGATCCTGTCGGCATCGGGCATCGAGCCCGTTGGCACGGTCATCATGGGTACCGTCCAGGGCGATCTTCACGATATCGGCAAGAACCTGTGCGGGATGATGCTTTCAGGGGCCGGCTTTTCCGTCCACGACCTGGGAGTGGACACCAAGCCTCAGGAGTTCGTGGAGGCCGTGATCGAGCACAAGGCCGAGCTGGTCGGCATGTCGGCGCTGCTCACCACCACCATGAGAAACATCGAAACGACCAACCGGGCCTTCGAAGAGGCGGGCCTCCGCCACAAGGTCAGGACGATGGCGGGTGGAGCCGCGCTGAGCCGGGAACTGGCCCACAAGATGAAATGCGACGGCTATGGCAAAGACGCCCTGGCCTGTGTCGAAAGAGCCAAGGAACTGTTGGAGCAGGTAAAGCTTTCCACCTCCGCTGCAAGCTGACCGGGGAGATCAGGCAACCCGGTACTTCTCGACGCCCTCCGGGTTGAGGTCGATTCCCAGGCCGGGCGCCTGAGGAATGGCCAGAGTGCCGTCCCGGGCCGAGATGCGCTGCCGGGTGATCTCATCCCGCAACCGAGTGCCCTCCTCCACCACAAATTCCGTAATGAAGGAGTTGGGGATAGCGTTCAGGAAGTGGAGTGCGGCGGCCACGTTGATATAGGTGGTGAATCCGTGGTTGACGCAGCGCAGGCCCCGGTCCGCTGCCAGGCTGGCGATTTTGACTGCCTCGGTGAAACCGCCGCATCGGGTCAGGTCCACCTGGACCACGTCGATCCTGCCCTTATCCATCAGCTCGATAAATGAGCGGCGTTCGCTTTCCTCCTCGCCGGCCGCGATGGGAATGTCGGTCGCCGAGGCCAGGCGTGCGTACCCCCGGTAGTCGTCCGGCAGCAGGGCCTCCTCGAGCCAGAAGATATCGAACTCGCTGAAGGCTCTGGCTCGCTGGATTGCGGTCTTGGCGTCCCAGGCCAGCCCGGCGTCGATCAGCAGGTCGGCATCCTCCCCCAGCCCCGCCCGCGCCTCCCGCACCAGGGCCACGTCCGTAGCCGCATCCTCGCCCATCGGCGCCCATCCGAATTTGACCGCGTCGAAGCCCTTGTCCCGGAAGCGACGGGCTCTCTCGCCCGTTTCAGCAGGCGTGGCCCCGAACAGGGAGCTGGCATAAGCGCGTATCCTCTGGTGGAAGCCGCCGCCCAACAGCTTCCAGATGGGCAACCCAAGCACCTTGCCCTTGATGTCCCAGAGAGCCATGTCGATTCCGCTCATGGCGTGAATGGCGATTCCCCGCCGGCCGGCATAGATGTTCTCCCGATACATCTTGTGCCAGAGGTACTCGGTCTGCAGAGGATCTTCGCCGATCAGGAGCTCGCCCAATCCGCTGTTGAGAGGGTGGCAATAGGGACCCTCGATCATCCCCTTGACGGCCATGGGGGCGGAGTCCACTTCGCCGATGCCATGCACTCCCGCATCGGTCTCGACCCGGACGATGAGAGCGTCCTGACCGCTGTCGGCCAGTTCCTTGACTTCGGGAAGACGCAAGTAGAGAGTTTCGACTCGAGTGATTTTCATGGTGGCTCCAGCCTCGACGGGCGGGCGGGACAGAAATCGGACCTCTGTGCCCTCGGCTCATGCAAAGGCCTGGTTAATGGGTTTGATGATGAGCTCGGGCACGTGGGCTCGCGGGGGAAGCGTGGCCACAAACAGCACCGCGGCAGCCACGTCTTCCGGCCGCAAAATCTGCGCCCGGTGCTCCGCGCTCACCGCCACCGGGCGGACCTCAAGCAGGGGCGTGTCCACCTCTCCCGGCGCAATCACGGTGGCGCGGATTCCCCGATGGCCCTCTTCCAGGCTCAACACCTTGGTGAAGGCGTCCATGGCGTGCTTGGAAGCGCTGTAGGCCGCTCCTCCCAGGTCGCTGGCCCGACAACCGGCCGTCGAGGTGACGTTGACGATGAGGCCGTCCCCGCGATCTCTCATCTGGGGAAGCACCTCGGCAGCCACGTTGAAGGCCCCGGTGGCATTCACGGCCATGATGTAATCCCAGCTCTCGGGCTCGATCCGCTCCATGGTCCTTTCAACCACGTTTACCCCGGCGTTGTTGACCAGGATGTCGATCTTCCCGAAGCGGTCGATGGCCTTCCTGACCACCTCGCCGACCTGGGCGCGATCCGTAACGTCCAACGGCCAGGGGTGCACGGCCCCCTTCCCCGAGACGGTCCGGGCCGCCGCCTGCAGTCTCTCTTGGTTGCGGCCACAGATCACCACCACGGCCCCCTGGGCGGAAAACTGCCGGGCCACGGCCAATCCGATTCCGGTGGCTCCTCCGGTAACCAGGGCCACTTTGTCCTTGAGTTGCATGGTTTTCCTTTCAACTACCGTTGAACGCCTGCCGTGGCTTCCGGTAGTCCAAAACAGTAGAGGTGTCGGGTGGTCCTCAGGTAGATCCGCCCTCCGGAAATGGCAGGCGTGGCATAGGCTTCCTCCTGAAAATCGGCCTGAGACAACTGGCGCCATTGGGGTTCGGCGCTGATCACGCTCAGTTCGCCCTTCTCGCTGAGCAAATAGATCTTGCCGTCTCCCGCAACCGGAGAACTGAAATACCGGGATTGCCCGGCAACGCGACCCACTTTCAAGGTCTTTCCCGTTTCCCGGTCCAGGCTGGCCACGATTCCCCCTCGCTTTACCCAGAAGAGATATCCGTTGTACTGGATGGGAGAGGGAACGTAGGGCAGGTAGCGGTTCTGCCTCCACAGCACATGGGACTGGGTGACGTCGCCGGTCCCGCCGGGGCGGATAGCCAGAGCCACATTTTCCACCGTCTCGAAAATGTCTTTCATTCCGTCGTACTCGGCTCGGGTGAGCTGGTCGTCCTTGTCTCGGTCGAACTGGTTGAAGCGCGCCTTGAGCGATCCCTCAGGCAACTCCTCAAGCTCCAGGCGACCGTTCCGGTTGCGGTCCAATTGACCGGCAACCTCCGCGAAGGGTTGGAGCTTGTCCCGTTCTCCCGGTTCGGCTCCCGGAGACCAGGTGGCGCTGAAGACGACTCCTCCATCGCCGACAATCGGCGTGGTGTTGACGATGCGCGAGAGACCCCGAACGGTCCAGAGCTCCTTCCCCGTATCAAGATCGTACCCCGCGATCCGCAGGGTTCCGGAAACGACGATCTGCTTCTTTCCGTTAGCCTCCAGACTCACCGGGGTCGAAAACCCCCGGGGAAACTCCGGGCGTTCGGTCTTCCAGAGCGTTTTGCCGCTTCCTTTGTCCAAAGCCATGAGAAAAGAGTCGATGTCATGATCCTGGTTCAACACCACGCGGTCGCCGACGATGATGGGCGAACTGGCGGCGCCGAATCCATTCTTGAAGGGACCCATCCGGCGCCGCCACAACAACTTGCCGTTGCGGTCGTAGCAAAAGAGGCCGCCCGACCCGAAGAAGCTCACGATCCGCTGCCCGTCCGTGGCCGGGCTGGACTGGGCGTGGCTCCCGTCACTGTGAATTTCCTCCAGCTTCCCGTACTCCGCTTCAACCTTCCACAGCACCTCCCCGGTTTCTCCATGCAATCCCAGTGTGTACAGCGATTCATCCTCGACACCCGTGATATAGACTCGATCGCCGTGGACCACCGGGGAAGAGTGTCCCGGCGGGAGGGGAACTTTCCAGAGAAGGTTGCGATCGGGCCCAATGGAGGCGGGCAGCTTGTAAGATCCCGAGGCCACGCCCGAAGCATTGGGACCACGGAACTGGGGCCATGATTCCGATTGAGCCGATTCAACCGCGCAGCATAGTACGACCAGCGACAAGCACAAGAGCATCTTCACGTTGGACCTCCAGGAACGCCGGGAAGAACAGGCCGAGTCAAACCGGGAACACGGATTGAAATCGGCCTCCCCATGTAGCGCAAACGAAAGGACGATTATATTCGTTTCAGGAAGGTCATCAAGCCCGCGAATGTCAGAGAGGCTGTGCCTCAGGCCGATAGGCAGGAATAAAGATACCAGCGAAAGGGAAGAACCCCGAATAAACGCGAACAGACTGATTGATCGATGGTTGATTGGGGGAGGCGAACATGTATTCCACGTTTCCTGCAGCTTCTCATACAGGTTCTCAAATCACTGTCCAAAGAAATCGTGGGGCGGGGGACAGAAACCAGAACCTGGTTATTCCAGTAATTCAACAACGTCCCCGAGTTTTCAGGTAACGAGTGCCGGGCCGGGCCGGAGCCGTCCCCCCGAACTCGGCCACCAGCTGCCCCAGGACGTTGTAGACATAGGTGGTGGTGACGCCGCTCGATCCGCCGACCTCCTTCCGGACCCTTCTCCCCTCTCCGTCATAAGCATAGGCGGTGTCGCTGTCGGTGCCGGTGGGGTGGTCGAAGGCCACCAGGCGGTTGTCCCCGTCGTATTTGAAGGCGTTGGCGGCCCAGTCGGCCTTGAGGTTGCCGGCAGCGTCGTAGGCGACGATGTTCACTCCCTTGACGCCTGCCAGCCGGTTGGTCCCAGCGGCGATGTCGGCCGTCGACTGGGGTGTCAGCGCCTGGTTCGACCCGTGGGCGGCCCCCGCCGTCACCCGCCGGTTGCCGTAGCGGTCGTAGGCATAGGTCTGCGACCAAGCCGTGCCGCTGCCGCTTTCGGCGGCCGAGCTCAATCGGTTCAGCGCGTCGTAGGTGTAGGCCTGGTTTTGATTGAGCGAGGCCCCTACCCGGATCCGCTGGCTCAGGACGTTGCCGTTGTTCGAGGCTGTCCCGTAGGAGTAGTCGAGCAGCAGCAGGCCCGCCGTAGGCCTCGTCCCGGTGGCCGTCAGCCCCCCGGTGGCCATGGCCGTCCCGAGGCCGATCTGGGTCGGCTGCAGGCGGACGTTATAGCGCCGCTGCTCCCACAGCCCGTTGCCCAGAAGTAGCTGCTTCACCCCTCCGTGGGGCTCATACCCGACGGCGTTATCCCCCCTCCCCCCGGCATACCAGCCGTCGATGCCCGTCTTGGCCCCCGCAATCCTCCCCGCCCCGTCGTAGACGTAGTCCACCACCCGGTCGGAGGGGTAGCGCTGCGAGGTCAGGTTCCCCGCCCGGTCGTAGGCGTAGGCCATTTGGGCGTTCAATAGGGGACGTTGTTGAATCAGTGGAATTTCGCTGTCAGGCGATTCTGTCGACGCCTGGACAGGGAGGAAAAAACGGAGGGGAAATCCCGGACATAGTGGGGAACTGCTTGGTGCAACGATTCGAACGCGTATTGAGGACGAATCGTGGCGTCAGTGTCTGCGAGTTTGCCGAAGCGCTCGGGAAGCCATCTGCATCGCCGTTTTATTCAGTCGCGAACAAGAAACTGAGAAAGTTATTCCAGCAATTCAACAACGTCCCCTATTTCCCCCGCTGAAGTGGCCCACCTCCACCACCCGCCCCAGATTATCCAGCCTGGTCCGGGTCCATCCCGACTTGGTCCTCCCCCGGTAGGGGTTCGAGGTCCAGGTGTAGTAGCCGGGCGAGGACCCATCCGTCAGGCGCCGGTAGACTGTCTTGATCTTGATGCCCGAAGTCGTCGGGGCGTGGGCGGTCGTTTGGGGGGGGAAGAGATCTCTCAGGCTGCCGGCCGGCCGTTCCGTCGGCAGGACAACAGATTGAAAGGGCTATTCGGTCGAAAGGGGTGAAACGGAGGGATTCACAGGTCGATGTCGGCGCCGGCGAGAGTGACCCTTCAGCTATGTGGGGCTCTAACTGGGGAAGTACACTGGGGAAGTATTCAATGGCGGTGCACTTGACTCAAGGGTGCAACCTCTGGAGACGGAAACAGGGGATGTTGTTGAATTGCCGGATTAACCTCTCTCACACCGAGTTGTTGGAAGAGCCCGGATGGTCTCGGATATAGGTTCCGCACCAGGCAAACCACTCCAACACCTTCATCGCCAACGGATTACAGAATCGCTAGTTCAAGCTATTCCAGTAACTCAACAACGTCCCTGAATTCCCTCTTAACAAATCCACTGTTTCGCACAACCAATTGCAGACATCACATCTTATCCAGAAACTTCCGGATCCGTTCCACTACCTTGTTCTCTTTAGCAAGTTCGCATTGCCAAATGACCAGCACGTCCCAACCCGCTTCAGCGAGAGCCTCTTGGTCTTGCGCGTCTCGTTGGTCGATGTCGCGTAGCCTCCGCGACCAGTAATCATAATAGTACTCATCAGCCTGGTCCTCCCTGCATTCGGGCAGGTCATGCCGATGCACACGACAAGCGTAATAGAAGATCACCTTTTGCCGGTCCGGGAAGACCAGAGCGGGACAGCCGGGAAGGTCCTTGCGGTCGAGCTGACAATGGTAGCCCATCGATTGCACGAGCTGGCACAGCTGATTCTTTTCAGGCAGCGCTTGAATCTCTAGATAGGGGGGAGTGTAGTCTCTTCGCAACGGAACAGTAACCCTATTCAGGGACGGCAACGTCTGCAAGGAAGACAGATCCTTGTCGGCCGTGACGTGTAAATCAACAATCGACACCCACTCGAGGCTTTCGCTCCCTGACAGGAATTTGAGACTCGGGAGAGGGCCACAGTTTTCGAACCGCACTTTCTTGAGACGCTTCATCGAAGCGAGGCGGGGAAACATGCTAATTTTCTTGCAAGCATAGACTTCCAGTTCTTCAAGATTGGACAGCTCCTCAATGCCCTCGAGACTGGTCAGCTTCGTGCAGATACATAACTCGAGAGTCCGCAGCTTGGTAAGCTTCGAAATGCCCGCAAGGCTACACAACTTCCTCGAATAGATCTTCAGGTTTTCGAGCTTCCGCATGGACGCAAGCATACCCAGGTCTTCCCCAGGGTACGAATCGATGGTCAAGTACTCCAAACGATGGCATTTGTCCAGATTCCTGGTTTTTTTCGACCAACGACAGTACAAACTCCGCAACTGCTTGAATACTCCTAGGTCAATGGGGCGCTTCAGATTGACCTCAAATGACAGGTGTTCGATCCCCTTCCGGCACATCAAGGGACTAAGATCGTTGACGTTCCAACTGAAGACCTTAAATCCGGTCACAGAAGTCGGAACCTCCTCTAGAAAATCAAGGTGTTCGTCTGGCCAAACTGGAGAGCGCCCATCCCCATCCAGAGTTAGGGTAAGTACACCTTCGCTCTCAATCACAGAGGCAAATTCCTGCGACCAGGACTGCCGCAAAACCAAGCAGCGACCAAAACGCCCATATTCCCTGATATATACCCCCCTCCCCATAAAAGAGATCCCTCCATTGCACCGAAAGTCCTATCGTCCTTGCTCTAGCTCCAATTGCTGCCGCCGTTGCTTGGAAACCGGATTACGCTGGTTCGAAACCATGGGTGAATCCTTCACATTATCACCCCCGACAATCTTCTTAAGTCTATCGGATTCTGCAAGCTCTCGCTTCGTTTTCCCTCCGCGCACTTCCTTCACCGTGACTTGGGTGCCCTCGGGGAGCGTTCCTGACCTCATATGCTGCTGAAGTCGTTTCTGAGGATTGCCGGATTGGCCGACATATTTTTTGCCAGTATCGTCAACGAATTCGTAAATTCCCTCCTTGACCGGGACGGTCATCTTGCCCTTACCGCTGGCCGCGCGAACAACGGCAGTACCTTTGTCAACCCGGTTGACCGCCCGTGCCACTCCACCCGCTGCCCGCGAGGCCCTGATGGCGGTGGCTGCCCCACCCGGCACTCCCGGTATGGCGGTAGCAGCTACATCCACAACCACCCCGGCAAGATCGACGGCGGCGGCTTTGTAATTTCCTTCTGCGATGTTGACGGCAGCGGATGCCAGTCCGATGGTGACGTTGAAAACATCCCAGGGAGATTCAAGGACGTTGCCGGTCCTGTCGACGTACTTGAGGGGGCTGTTCCGGGTGTAGGTGTAGAGATTCCAGCTCTGGGGATCGGCTGCGCCCTGATCGGCGAAGGGGGCATCGGCGGACGTAAACCGTCCTCCTGCCCCGCTAAAGTAGCGTGCCCCGAAGTAATCGAGCCCGGACTCGTTATCCCTTTCCTTGCCGGTAAACTTCTGGGCGGGTCCGTCGGCGCGGGAGGCGGTGTAGCCCGTGACCCCCGTGGCCTGGCCCCGATTCCCCAGGCCGGCGCCGATCTCCTCCCCGAAGGGCAGGTAGTCGTGGCGGGAGAGGACCGACTGGTCCTCCCCGGTCACGACGCGGGTGCTGCCGAGATGATCGGGGGTGAGGTAGCGGGTCCCCGGCCGGTCCGGAGCCGTCCCCCCGAACTCGGCCACCAGTTGCCCCAGGACGTTATAGACGTAGGTGGTGGTGACCCCGCCTGAGCCCCCGACCACCTTGCGGACCCTCCGGCCCTCTCCGTCATAGGCGTAGGCGGTGTCGCTGTCGGTGCCGGTGGGGTGGTCGAAGGCCACCAGGCGGTTGTCCCCGTCGTATTTGAAGGTGTTGGCGGCCCAGTCGGCCTTGAGGTTGCCGGCAGCGTCGTAGGCGACGGTGTTGACTCCCTTGGTGCCTGCCAGCCGGTTGGTCCCAGCGGCGATGTCGGCCGTCGACTGGGGCGTCAGCGCCTGGTTCGATCCGTGGGAGGCCCCGGCCGTCACCCTCCGGTTGCCGTAGCGGTCGTAGGCGTAGGTCTGCGACCAAGCGGCGCCGCTGCCGCTTTCGGCGGCCGAGCTCAATCGATTCAGCGCGTCGTAGGTGTAGGCCTGGTTTTGATTCAGCGACGTTCCCACCCGGATCCGCTGGCTCAGGACGTTGCCGTTGTTCGAACTGGTGCCGTAGGAGTAGTCGAGCAGCAACAGGCCCGAGCCGGCCGGGGTCAGGCCGCCCGTGGCCTTGGTTGACCCCAGGCCGATTTGGGTCGGCTGCAGGCGGACGTTATAGCGCCGCTGCTCCCACAGCCCGTTGCCCAGAAGCAGCTGCTTCACCCCGCCGTGGGGCTCATAGCCGACGGCGTTATCCCCCCTCCCCCCGGCATACCAGCCGTCGGCACCCGTCTTGGCTCCCGCTATCCGCCCCGCCCCGTCGTAGACGTAGTCCACCACCCGGTCGGAGGGGTAGCGCTGCGAGGTCAGGTTCCCCGCACGGTCGTAGGCGTAGGCCATGGTGTAGGGAGGGTTCCCCCCGGTCCTCTGGGTGCTCTCCAGCACCCGCCCCAGCGCGTCGTAGCGGTTGTAGGCCGTCCGGGTGACGTCTGTCGTGCCCTTCTTCGCCGTCACCGAGCACAGCCGCCCTCGGGAGTAGCTGCCGCAGCTGTCATAGGCGTAGTCGACCCGGGTGGTCCCGAGGCTTACGGCAGTGTCGCTCCCCGTGTAGCTGTAGCTGCGCCGGGTCAGACGGTCCAGGCGGTCGTAGGTGTAGGCGGTCACCACCCCGCGGGCGTCGGTCCTTTGCGTCAGGTTGCCGTTGTTGTCGTAGGTGTAGGCGACGGTCCCGCTTTCGGGATTGGCGGCCGAGGTCAGGCGCGAGAGGCTGTCGTAGGCGAAGGTCCGGGTCTGGCTGCCCTGGGTGACCCCGGTCAGGTTGTCGAGGGCGTTGTAGGTGTAGGAGGTCCCCTGGTTGGGCGAGCCGACTGTGCCCAGGGCGGGGGGTGAGCCGGTGGGCTCATCCACCCGCACCAGGCGGCCGAGCCCGTCCAGACGGCTGCGGCGCGTCTTGCCGGCCGGGTCGGTCACGGTGGTGTATTCCCCGTCGTAGGCGGTCGCGGTCTTGCCCAGGGTGGGGGCGGCGCCGGCCGAGGGCTTGGCGGCCCCGCTGAAGCGGCCTACCTCCACCACCCGACCCAGATTATCCAGCCTGGTCCGGGTCCATCCCGACTTGGTCGTCCCCCGGTAGGGGTTCGAGGTGGTGGTGGTGCTCGAGGTCCCCGACCTCAGGTAGTGGGTCGCCACCTTGATGCCGGCCGTCTCCGAGTCGTAGGACGAGCAGTGGGCGTTGCGGTCAGACCCGGCCGGAAGCGGCGGCGCGTCTCCCTCGTAGCCGCGGACCAGCCTCACCCTTCCCAGCCCGTCGTAGTCGGTCACCGTCACCAGCTTCCCGTCCCCCTTGGCTCCCAGGTCGGATCGCACGATCATCCGCCGCTTCTCGTCGCAGTGCCAGCTTTGGGTCCGCCGCTCCTCGCTCTTCCCCGAGGACTCCTTCACCAGGATGGCCCGGCCCACGTCGTCCAGCCCGGTCAGGGTCGCCACGCCGTTGTCCACGTCGGTGGATGAGGTCACCTGACCGGTGTGGAAGTCGTAGCCGTAGGTCATCGTCCGCGACACCCCGGTGCCGGAGGCCTCCACCACCCGGGTCGGGTAGAGCTGCGAGATCGACGGCGAGCCGCTGCCGGCGATGGCCCCGTAGGTCCAGCGCGTCACCGTCCCCCGCCCGTCGGTGGTCGAGGTCCGGTTGCCGTGGCTGTCGTAGGCGTGCGAGAGGGTGAAGGAGTTGGCCGAGGTCAGCGTCCCCGACACCACCCCCGAAGCATTGGACTTGCCGATCTTCTCCCCCGTCAGGTTCCCCCGGGTGTCGTAGCTGAACTCCCGCCGCGACCGCTTCGTTCCCCCGCCTTCCCGGACCTCGGTCGAGGCCTTCAGCGTGAGCCGGCGGGCCGAGTCGGGATCGTAGTAGGCGTCGTCGTCCGAGGTGGCGGTGTCGGTGGCTGCCGGGGTCGCCGACCGGTAGGCGTGGGCGGTGGTGCGCCGCTTGCTCCCGCGGCTCCGGGTCGGGTTGCCGCTCGCATCGTGCACGGCGGTGTAGTCGACCCAGTCGTACTCCTCCACCCGGGTCAGGTTCCCGTTCTTGTCGTAGGCGTAGTCGGTGACCGCCGTCTTGTCGGTCGTCCCCTGCTCGGTCCGGTACTCCGACTTCACGTAGGGGTTGGCCTGAAGGATCGAGGCCCGCGTGATTCCAGGCGACCCGATGGATGGGATGTTGTAGGCCCACTCCCGCTCCATCACCCTGGAGAGCTTCGAGTCCAGGCAGTTCGGCCCCCCCAAGGGAATGGTGGCCTCCTCGCAGTACTCGACCTTCGCCAGCAGGCCCCCGAAGGCGGCGTTGCGGCCGTAGGTCTCCCGCCTCTTCCCCCCTCCCGGGGTGGTGATGACGGCCTGGAGGTTGGGCGCGATCCGGTAGTCCCAGCTCTCGGTCTGCCTGGCGCTGCCGAAGCCGGTCGGGTAGCTGACGCTCTTGGCCGTGATGGCGTTTTCCGCCGCCGCCTGCGCGTTGTGCAGCGCCGAGGCCGACTCCATGTCGGCGTAGTCCTGCACATAGGTGTAGGTGGCCTTGGCTCCCCAGGGCATGGTTGCGGTGCGCAACTCCCCCAGCCCCCGCGAATGGGGCGCGTAGGGGGCGCCTGAAGGGTTGCTCTCGGCGCCGTTATAGGTGAACCGGTAGTCGAGACCCCCCACTTGGGAGGGCAGCACGATGCGGGCCACCATCCGCAGGTCGCCGGCAATGAAGCCCACCGTGTCCTCGCTGTTGGTCGTCGAGGTGGCGGTGCCCGCCTCGTTGTGCTGGATCCTCCGGATCGGGTAGGTGCGGTTGACGCTCGTTTCCCCCCACTCCACCGTCCAGGTCAGATCCTCGCCCCCGGCCCCCTTTCCGGTGATGGTCTGGCGGTTCGGATCCGGCCGCTGATTCTCCCCCGGCTCGATCCGGATCGTCCGCCCCGCCTCGTCCCGGATCAGATCGTAGGGAGCGTCGTCGTTGTCCAGCAGCCGGCTGACGGTCACCGCGCCGGCGTCGCTGTCGTTGGGGTCCAGGAAGCGGTTGGCCATCAGCCCCACCCCCTTCACCTGACGCCCGTCGGGAAAGGTCAGCGTCCAGGGGTTGTCCTGCCACTGATAGACGTCGAGCAGGGTCGCCGAACTGCCGGTTTCGAAGTCCAGCCGCAGGTAGGTCCCGTCGGTGCTGTAGTAGCTCACCGTGCTGTTGGCCGCCGGGGCCGTCCATCCCGTGATCCCGGCCATGCAGTGGCCACGGTCCTTCATCTTCCAGCCCGTGGGCAGGATCCGGAAGTAGCCGTCTCCGTAGCGGTCGTCCTCCCCCACCGGACGGAACACGTGCACGCTCCCGTCGGGAAACACCATCCGCACCTGGTAGCGGTACCAGTGCTTTCCGATGAAGTCGTCACCCCCGCCCGGCGTCAGCGGCAGCCCGTCGCAGTAGTTCGGATAACGCCCCCGGCGGTGCTGGTTGCGGTCCTGCACGTCCAGCCGGTAGTCGTAGTTGTAGCGCCACCCCGGACTTCCGAAGGCCTCCCCCACCCGCTGCACCTCCCGGTAATAGGGGTCTCCCGGCAGCGTCCGCTCCGAGTTCCACTCGTGCTGCACCAGGAAGTCCCGCAGGTTGCTGTTGTAGTTGAGCGTGAGCTCGAAGCCCGGATTGCCCCCGCGCCCCGGCGGCAAAGACGCCAGCGGCACCACCAGCGTCACGTTGCCGTTCTTGGCGTTGACCGTCTCGATCTCGGAAAACTGGTAGGACCCGGTCGGCACAAAGCCCCGCTCACCGGCTTCCTTGCCCGCCGTCTTGCCCTGCCCCCACAGCCCCGGGGCCAACACACACAGCCACCCCAGCCCCGCCGCCGCTGCCGCCAGCCCTCGCCTCGACCCCGTTCTCATGCCCACTGTCCTCCTCCTCATGGCTATGGCAGGCTGAACTTGCCGTCCTCGGCCGCCGCCGCTATCCCCGCCTCCCGGATCTCGAGCTTCACCACCTCGACACCGTTCTCAAAGCGCACCATCTTCCCCGGGATCAGCTGCCCGTAGACCTCTCCCCAGTCGCTGATTTCCACCGACACCTTCACCTCGCCCCGAACCCGCTCCGGACTCAGCCGGTAGCGCACCCGCTCCAGCAGCGCCGTGTCCGAGTTGAAGTAATAGAGCTTCCGCTGCCGCAGGGGACGCCCCACCACCCGCACCTCGTTGATCACCTCGTAGAGGTCGTAGTCCGGACCCACCCGGTTGCCCGAATCGTCCACCCGGTGGTAGCGGCTCCCCAGAAGCCGCGTCGCAAACCCTTCGAGCTGACCGATGAAGAACCCCTCCACCGAGTCGTAGACCAGCATCTCGATCAGGTCCTCATCGGCCAGAACCGCCGTCCCCCGCTTCTTCCTCAGGTTCCCCGCCCCGTCGTAGACCAGCAGCTCGTCCTTGTTCGGGTCCGGCTCCTCCCCCAGCCGCTTCTCCAGGCGCACCTTCCCCGGAAACTCCCACAGGATCCGCACCCCCACCGGGCTCTGACCCGCCCGCGTCAGCACCCCCAACAGGTCCAGCCGCTCCTTGCCTTCGACCTGCAGCCGGTCCCCCATGATCTCGAGCACCCTGCCGGCCCCGTAGGGCACATCCTGCGGCCCCACGTATCCCTGCCCCGCTCCCGGCCAGGGCAGACCCAGCAGGCCCCAGACAACCGCCATCCCAACCGCTATCCTCTTCATCCCTTTCCTCCCTTCCGCTCTCCCTACGGGTCCGGCGTCGACTCCTCTTCCTCTTCGTCTTCCTCCGGACAGTCCTTCGGGTCCTCGCACTCCTCCTCCGGGTCCCGCCGCACCGGGTCCCCCGTCACCGTGAAGTCCACCCCCGTGCTGGTCAGACCGTTGGCCGTCACCGTCACCGATACCGTCCCCCGGCCCAGGTGCCTCGGCACCAGTGCGTCGATCGAGGTGTTGCTCCAGCTTTCGATCTCCGCCGAGCTCCCCCCGAAGCTCACCGTATCCTCGGTCGTCCCGAAGTTCGACCCCGAGATCGTTACCTGAGAGTCCGGGACCCCCTGACTCGGCAGGATGCCGCTGATCGACGGCGCCGGTGGCGCCGGCTGGCCGGTGACCGTCACCGAGTCCAGCCGGGCTCCCAGGATGCGGTTCTCGTAGTCGTAGAGATAGAAGACGTAGCTGTGGGCCGGCGACTGCTGGATCCAGGAGGGCGAGGAGCTGCCCGTCCGCCCGCTGCTGGCATGAACCCGCTCTGCCTGCCCATTGTGGGAAGTTCGGACAAGCAGTCCCGTGGTGCCGGTGGCGCTCCAGCGGACGGTGGTCGTGCAGGTGGTCGCCGACGCTGCAATGGTGCAGGGGTTGGGCGAGGCGCTGATGGTGCCGGGCGGCCTGGCGTCGACCGTCACCGTCTCGCTGTCGCCGGCGTCGCTCCAGGCCGGGTTGGAGGCCGTGATCGTATAGTCATGGCTGCCCTGAACGGGCGTCAGGTCGCGGCTCCCGCTGGAATTGCCCGATACGGTGCCGATGCCGCTGATACCGGTGATGACCGTGGTCTCGGCATTGGTGCTCGACCAGGTCACCGTCACCGGCTGACCCTGGTTGATGCTGGTCCGGTTGGCGCTGATCGCGGCCGTCGGCTCGTCCCAGGCCGTCACAGTGACGGTGCAGCTCGCGGCATAATTTCCGGTCCAGGCCGGATTGCTGGCAGTCAGCGTAAAGGTGTGGGCGCCTTTCGTGCTCAGCCTCACTGTATGGGGACTGGTGACGGATCCCGAGGTGCCGGTCACGATCACCGTTTGAGCGTTGGTCGCCGTCCAGGTCAACCTAGAAGTGCCGCCGGTCCTGACGTCGGTGGGATTGGCCGAGCAGGAGCTAATGGTCGGCCGCGCCCAGACCGTCACCGTGACGGTTTTTGTGACTTTCTTGTTGCCGGTGTCGGTGCTGCAATTGCTCGCGCAGGCCATCAGCGTGTAGGTATGGGAGCCTGTCGTGCTCGGCCGCACATCCTGGGCGCCATCCACGGGCACCGAGGAACCGTTGATCGTCACCTGTTCGGCGTTACTCGTCTGCCACGCCAGCGTAGAGTGGCTGTTGGTCGCAATGTGCTCCGGATCGGACGTGAAGGAATCGATCCTCGGCAGGGCCATCGTCGTCACCGTGAAGGTGCCGATGGTTCTCGCCTCCCGGGCGACGGTGACCACCACGCTCTTGTTACCGGTCGTGGCGTTCTGCGGCACCGTGAACACGATCCGGGTGTCGCTCCAGCTGGTCGGCGTCACCGCCGCTCCCCCGAAGGTCAGCGTCGAAATTCCCTGCCTCGCCCCGAAGCGCGACCCCATGACCGTCACCGAGGTCCCCACCTGTCCCGAGGCGGGACTTAGCGAGAGCGCCCGGTCGCCGGTGACTAAGACCGAGCACAGTTGACTGCCCCGCCTTCCGCCGGAGTGGTCATGGACGGCGAACTCGTGGCGAAAGCGCGGCGCCGGCTCGATGGTGGCGTTCTGGTTGCCCGAGGTGGAATCGGTGGTCGTGAAGGCCGTCAGCGTCCCGCCGAGGTATCCGAAGGGGGTCCGCTCCTGCCGCTTGGTCCAGACCCGAACGGCGGTCGTGTTCATCGATGTCCAGGTGAGGGTGGACGTGCAGGTGCTCCGGCCCTTGGCAATGATGCAGGGGTTCGGAGCGGCAGTGATGGTGCATCGTACCGTCCCCACCGGGGGAACCGTCCCCACCGTGAAGGTGCCTATGGTCCTGGCCGTCCCGCCGACGGTGACCACCACCTCTCCGGTGGTCGCCTCTGCCGGCACCTCGACCACGATCCGGGTGTCGCTCCAGCTGGTGTAGGTCGTGACCGGGGTCCCGTTGAAGGTCACCGTGGACGCGTTCGGGCCCGTCCCGCGGGAGTCCCCGAAGGCCGACCCCATGATGGTCACCACCGTCCCCACCGGTCCCGAGTCGGGACTCAGCGAGAGCGCCTTGACGCCCTTGACCGTGACGGTGGCCAGTTGGCGGCCCCTCCTGCGGGTGGAGGTAATATACTCATACAGATAGAAGGGGGAATCGGTCAGATCGATCCCGGTGAAGACGCGGTTGCCGTCGGGGCTGCCGCTTCGGACCACGATCTCGTTGATCGAGGACGTCGAGCCCTCCTGCGGCCTGATGCGCCGCACCTGAACGGCCGTGGTGTCGGTCGAGGTCCAACTCAGGGTGGTCGAGCAGGTGGTCTGCCCCGCCGCGATGGTGCAGGGATTGGGGCTGGCCGTCAGGGTGCCCTTGGGCATGCGGGTCGGGTTGCGGTCACGGATCACCACCGAGACGTCCGGGATCTCGATCCCCTGGTAGCGGCTGTCGGTGCTGGTGGCCGCATGGGTGATGACCTCGGTCTCTCCCACCGTGTCGTCGTCCCGACCGACCGAGACGGTGATCCATTGGGGAGAGTCCCAGTTCGAGGCAGTGAAGGTCACCCGGGCGGGGTTGACCGTCACGTCGGCCGTATTGTCCGAGCCCCGGCTGACCGAAAGCGCGATCGCCACGTTGGCCGTCGGCGCCGCGCCCAGCTCCAGCGTATAGGCCCCTGTGTGCCCCTCGGTGAGCCGCAAGCTGTTGGTCAAGGCCGGCACCCCCGGCGTGTCGGGGTCGTCGTCGTCGTCGATGGTCACCACCACGCTGACCTCTCCCACGGCTCCGCCCTGGCTGATCGCCGCCAGCCGGCCGCCCAGGTAGACGTACTCCCGGGTGGGGGCCGGTGAGCCCATCGCCGTGGCCAAGTACCCATCCCGCAACAGGCCTCCCCGAAGCGACGAGCTCGAGCCGGTGGTGGCCCGCGTGAGGGTGTGGGTGATGCTTTCCACTTCATCCACCAGGTCGGTGTCCTGCACCGCCTCCTCCCGGTCCTCGTCCTCCCCCGCCGTCACCGTCACCGTCTGCGGCTCGTCCCAGTTCGAGGCCGTAAAGACCGGCAGGATGTCCACCGACAGGTCCGTCCCCTCGGAAGCGAACATCGATACCGTCACCGCCGAGGCCGGACTCGAGTCCAGCACCACCGTATAGGTCCCCGTCCCTCCCTCCTCGACGGTCAGCTCCGTCGGATCGACCGTCACCCCCGTCACCGTGAAGGGAACCCCGTTGCTGGCCCTACCCCCCACCGTCACCACCACGTTGCCCGTCCTCGCTCCTGCCGGCACCGTCGCCGCGATCGAGGTCGCACTCCAGGCGGTCGTGACGGCTTCCGCCCCGTTGAAGGTCACCGTCGAGAACCGCTTCGCCGCCCCGAAGTTCGAACCCGTGATCACGACCGATGTCCCCGGCTCCCCCGAGGTCGGATCGATCCCGCCGATCACAGGCGTCGGCGACACCGCGAACACCAACCCGTTGCTCGCCTGCCCTCCCACCGTCACCAGCACCCGGCCCGTCGCCGCCCCCACCGGCACCGCAGCCGTGATCGAAGTCGCGCTCCAACTCGTCGTGGCCGCCCCGGTCCCGTTGAAGGAGACCGTCGAAGTCCCCTTCGCCGCCCCGAAGTTCGAACCCGTGATCGTGACACTCACCCCCACCCCTCCCGAGATCGGGGTCAGCCGGCCGATCGACGGCGCCGGCGTCCCGTCGGGGTCGTCGTCACCCAGCGTCACCTGGCAGGTGTCCCCAATGTGTCCCTCTGCGTTCACCCTGTAGAGGATCCGCTCGTTGCCCTCCCTGCCGGAATCGTCGACCACCGTCAGCGTCCCGGTCGCGCTGCTCTCTCCCGCCGCTATCGTCAGCGTCGCCGGCGTCGTATATTCCGCCCCATGGGTCGCCGTCCCCCCGAAGGTCACCGCCCCTTGCACTATCGCACACAAAATGCATTATGACACATGGCTTGTCAACCCAATTTTCTTGTCTTTGGTAAAAAAACTATGCAATATGGTGCATATAAGACGGCCTTATTCACAGGTGCCCCATGTGCGCGGAGAAGCCTTTCGACCTGATCCGCACCGCCATCCGCGAATCCCTCATACGGTCCGGCGCCGGCGCCAGAACCCTCGAATCCAAGCTCGGCCTCAAGCCCTGGTCCCTCAGGGGCATCCTCGACCGCCGCCGCCCCCAGGTCCCCTCGGTCGACCGTGCCTTCGAGATCTGCCAGGCTCTCGGCCTCGAGTTCTACATCGGCCCTCCCCGGCGCTCTTCCTCCTCCCCGCCTCCGACCCGGACCGACCCCGCCCCCGAGTGGGTCGAGATCCTCCGCTCCGAGATCCGCCAGGCCCTCAACCCCGATAACGCCGGCCTCTCCCACGACCTTGTCCACGTCCCCCACCTCAGGACCCTCGTCGGCAGCGGCGCCGACCGTCTCGACCCCGAGGAAATCGGGCTCGTCCCCTTCCGCAAGAGCTGGCTGCTCCAAGACGGCATCGACCTTCACCGGTGCTATATGGTCCGCGTCCAGGGCCACGCCATGGCTCCCACCCTCCCCGACGGCTGCCTCGTCCTGGTCAACCCCGCATGGAAGGACCGCGAGAACGATCGCCTCTACCTGGTCCGCTCCCGCCAGGGGCTCATCGCCCGCCGCGTCCGCAAGGGACCCAGCGGCTCCCGCGGCATGGTGGCCGACAACCTCGCCTTCAACGATCGGTTCTGGCCGACCGACAAGGACGTGCTGGGGGAACTGGTCTGGATGGCTCGATGCCTGCGGAGTAAAAGCTCGGAGGCAGGAGTGTATGCGTGGGAAACGAAGTGACAGACCGGCCCGGACCCGCCCGGCTACCCGTACCGGTCCGGACAGGAAGAGACCGAGGACGATCCCGGCGAAAGCCAGCCCCCCCAGACACGGTTACAGTGAGGAGGTTCAAGCCCGCTCCGGGTTGGAGGGATACCGCCGCCGGGACTGCTTGGAGTAAACGGGGCCTCGAGAAGCCCGCCGGCCCGGACACTGAATCGGCCGCAAGCTATCCCCCGCAAGCCAGCCTGTATTGGTCACGGACACCCCCGTGCCGGTTGCCCTCGTAACCGGACGGGCCTTGCGTCCAGCGATTGATCAGGCCGACCCCGTCACGGCAAAGAACCCTGGAATCTGTCAGGATGTTCCCAGGCAAGTCCCGCCCCTGCCCTGCCGGGCAGATCATCCGAAGGTGAAACAACGAATCTTCATGTCCTGCCGGGAATAGGGGCCATGCCGTGCTAAACCGGTTTTCGACTTATTGAACATGGATGCACAGGATAGACAGGATAAACAGCTAGCCGTTTTCGTTTTGGAAATGAAGACGAACCACGAATGGACACGAATAGACAGGAATAGGGATGGACCACCTTCAATGACCAACCGCGCCCGAATGCATCTGCTATATCGTGACCTTCTATTGAACATCGATGCACAGGATTAACAGGACGAGAGCTTCCTGCACCAGAAGCCAACTCGGGCGATGATCCGGGCGGATTTGCGAATTCCCGGCATTGGAAGCTAGCCGTTTCCTGAAGAATCCTGTGCATCGATGTCGATAATTCCTGTAAATTTCGGTGACCCCTTTGCCGACCTTTGGCCCATTTCTCTTGAGCCTTCTCCAACGCCTTAGTGGCTCGTCTCGGTATAATGGGCGGACCTCGCTCTGACAGAGGAAATTCCAACGGACATCAAAGGACAGGGCCGATGAGCAATATCAGCTATAGCACCGTGGGTTTTAGAGATCGGGATGTGGAGGCTGCCCTGGACGGGGTCGCTGCCGCGGGGTTCACCCAAACGGAAATATTGGGACAAGAGCCTCACCTGGCGGCCCCCCCCACGGGGAAGGCTTTGGCGGACTTTCGAGCCCGCCTGGCGGCGCGAGGTCTTCGGGCCAGAACGGTTCATGCTCCCTTGACCCGGAATGTCCTGGGAGCCCCCGAGGAAAACTGGCGCCTGGAAGTGGTCGAGATATTGGCCGGCTACCTTCGGCTGGCCGCCGGACTGGAGGCCACCGAAGTCATTATTCATCCGGTACCCAACCCCATTTTCGTTCCCGAGGGCGACCATCCCGAGGTGGCTCGCCGCATCGCCGATGCGGTTCCGCGGTCCCTGGACCGACTGGTTCCGGTTGCCCGCCTCGAGGGCGTCCGCATCCTGCTGGAGAACCTGCCCTACTCCTGCGGCTATCCCTATCTGGACATGCGGGAATTGCGGCCGCTGGTGGATGGCTACCCCGAGGAGCAACTGGGACTGGTGATCGATACCGGACACGCCTGGACGATGAGACGGGACCCCTCCCTGGAAATCGAGCTCGCCGGATCCCGTCTCCGGGGAACCCACCTGCAGGACGTCGACTACGAGAACCCCAACGACAACCACTGGGCGCCAACGAAGGGAGGACTGAACTGGCCGGCCATCCGCAAGGCGCTGGCTTCGGTGGGATATCCCGGCCCCTGGACCTTTGAAGTCGCCCAGGGGACCCAGGGCGAGACCCCCGACCAGTTGGCGCATTTCACCCGCCAGGTGGCGCGCTCCTGGGGCCTGTAAATGAAGATTACCGACATCCGTGTCCATGGAGGCCGCCTTTCCAGCCTGACCTTCGTGCAGGTGGAAACCGACGAGGGCTTGACCGGAATCGGGGTCACCGGCTCTCCCTCCTGGATCATCGGGCCCATTGTCCAGGACCGACAGGGAGGCTTGATCCGCTTTCTGGCTGGCCGGGACCCGCTGGAACCCGGCCGCCTCTGGGTGCGCATGTTCCAGGACTGGCAGGCCCTCAGGGGGCGCGGCGGCGAGGGCGGCATGGCGGTCAATGCCATGGGCGCCGTCGACATGGCTCTTTGGGACCTGGCCGGAAAAGCCCTGAACCAGCCGCTCTGCAAGCTGCTTGGAGGAGCGGTTCAGAACCGGGTCATGGCCTACGCCAGCGGCACGGCCTTCGATCCCGACTCCCTGGCGGGAAGTGTCCCGCCCCGACTGAAGTCCCCCGAGCAGTTGGCAGCGGAAAGCCGAGCCTTTGTCCAGCAAGGGTTTCGGGCTATCAAGTTCGGATGGGGCAACCACTTCCGCACCGAGGACGAAGAGAGATTGGCCGCCATCCGTCAGGCCATCGGGCCGGAGACCCGCCTGATGCTCGACTTCGGCTGTCCGGCCTATTGGACCCCCGGCTGGAACCTCAAGGAAGCCATTCGAGCCACCCGCTTTCTGGAAGAGTTCGACCTCTACTTCCTTGAGGAGCCCATGCCCCCCTTCGACGTGGACGGCTACGCCGCGCTGACCCAGGCCGCCGAGGTCAAGATCGCTTCCGGGGAGAGTCTGGGCACCACCCATGAGTTCCAACCCTTCATCGACCGCCGGGCGCTGGACGTCATCCAGCCCGACGCCGCCCAGATGGGGGTTACCCAGTGTCACTACGTCGCCCGTCGGGCCGAGGAAGCCGGCCTGCTCTGCATCCCCCACAGCCCCTGGTCGGCCACGGTGGTTGCCGCCCACCTCCACATTCTCTTTACCGTGACCAACGGAGCCATGGTGGAATATCCCGGCTGGGAGGCCCTGCGCGAAGGGTCGACCTCGGCTTACCGGATCGCCAGGATGGCCCACGAGGAAATCATCGAGCGCCCACTCAAGCTGAGCGACGGCTACCTCCAGCTTCCGGAAAGCCCGGGGCTGGGATTGGGCAACTACGTCCCGGAAGCGCTCTCGCGG
The DNA here is from genome assembly GCA_965207735.1 of Candidatus Versatilivorator sp. Taxonomy (GTDB): domain Bacteria; phylum Acidobacteriota; class Terriglobia; order Versatilivoradales; family Versatilivoraceae; genus Versatilivorator. The sequence continues at coordinate 2,665,372 of OZ242296.1, forward strand.
ATGGAACAGCTGGCGGCACAAGGAGATTGATTTGGCGGGAAAACCCCCTTTCCTGGCGGTGGTCAGTTGGCTCCCCCAGGGCTTGGAAAAGATCGAAAGCTGCGTGGACGGCGTCCGGGTGGTTGCCGGTGAGGACCGCGAGTTCCTGATGGAGGCCTTCGCCGAGGCCGAGGTGGCCTTTGTGGGGGCTTTCGATCCCGGACTTCTGCGGGTGGCCAGGAAACTCCGCTGGGTTCACGCAGGCTCGGGCGGCGTGGAAGGCTACATGTTTCCGCAACTGGTGGAGAGCGCCGTCACCGTGACCTGCTCCAAACCCTGCTTCGATTCGACCGGGGCCGAGTACGCCCTGGGAATGATGCTGGCCTTCAGCCGCCGGCTACATGTCGATTTGAGGCACGGGCCGGACCGGGAGTGGGAATGGTCGGTTCCGGGGACCCTGCGCTCTCGAGGCCAATGGCCCACCGAGCTGAAGGGCAGGACCGTCGGCATCATGGGTCTGGGTGTGATGGGATCGGAAATCGCCCGGGTGGCAAAATGCTTCGGCATGCGGGTCATCGCAATGGCCAGAACGCAACGAACCCCTCCGCAAACCGTGGACCGGTTGCTGAGACCGGCTCAAATGGACGAGCTTCTGGCAGACTCGGATTTCGTGGTTCTGAGTCTCCCGCTCACTCCCGAGACCAGGGGAGCGATCGGCGCTCGGGAACTGGGAAGGATGAAAGACAGCGCCTGCTTCATCGATGTTTCCGGGAGGCCGGCACTCTACGACCTGGAAGCCGTTCGGAGGGCTCTGGAGGAAAGACACATCGCCGGAGCCGCCCTGCAACTGGAAGTGCCGCCCCCCGATTCGGCGCTGTGGGGGGTGGAAAATCTGCTGATGTCGTTCCACCGCGTCGTCACTCGCGAGGAATACCAGCGTTGCGTCGAGCTGTTTTGCGAGAACCTGCGGCGCTACTGCCAGGGGCAACCCCTGTTGGGCCTGGTGGACAAGTCGGCCGGCTACTGAACAGACCTGCTCCCGACCGATGTCCCGCACCCCCGCTACAGCAATCGCTGTTTTTTGAGGAAGTCCCCCAACTGTTCCATCTCGGCGTCGCTGAGGCTGTAGTAGGGAGGTCTTCTCCAACGCCCGCAGAGCCCGTAGTGCTCGTAAATCCCGTGAAACCAGGCGTCAAAGGCTCCCTGCCGCGCCATGATGAACTCGAACAGAGGCAGATCGAAGTTCCGGATGATTTCGACGGCCTTGGCCATGTCCTCCGTCTGGATGGCCTTCCAATAGTCGTGGGATACCTCGGGCTTGAAGGTGATGAAGGTTGAAAGGTACCCGTCACAGCCGAAAGGATGAAGGTTCAGGTGATTCTGCTTCTGCCCACCGGAAAAGACGGCCCAGCGGTCGTGGACCAGCAGCGCCATCTTCCGGCCGAACTCCCCGCACCAGTCGTCCTTGATGGCCACCACTCCCGGCACCTCGTCCCGAACCCGTTTGAGCGTCTCCAGGCCGAAGGCCTCCCCCCGAGGCACGAAGGTGGCCGTGATGATCATTACCGGCAGTTCGGCTGCAGCAGCCGCATAGTGGTCCACCAGCGTGGACGTGGTGCAGGACCCGGCCCAGTCGGGCGGCATCACCATCAGGACGCCGGCACCGGTCTCCTTGGCGTAACGGGCGAACTCCACCAGCTTGGGTGTTCCCCAGTTCCTTTCGGCCGCCACCACCATCGCCCGCCCGGCGGTCTGCTCACAAACCACCCGGGTGACCTCGGCAATATCGTCATCGGTCAGGAGTGTATACAGGCTGTCCCCCCAGGTCAGCAGCATGGTGGGGCTGCCGGCCTGGATGGAAAAATCCACATACCGCCGCAGGCCGGCGTAGTCGACTTGACCGTCCCGCAGAAAGGGGGTCCGGATGGAAGCCACCGGACCGGTCAGATTGTTTCGAATCTCCTGCTTGAGAGCATCCATGGCTTACTCCTTGACGATCAGTCCGAGCAGGGCGCCCGCCACACCCCCTTGCACCACGGTTCCCAGGAACCAGACCAATGCGATCGTGTGGGTAAAAGGCATTACGGCAAAGCTGCCGTAGCCCATTCCGATTCCAACGGCCACCCCGTACAGCAGACCGAATTGAATGGCCCGGCCCAACACCTTCCGGCAAATCAAGAACTTGTAGATACTGACGAACATCAACGCGGAAATCAGCGTCACCACGTAGATCAACCCGATCATGATCTCGGTCTCGGGCCGCCAAAGTGCAGCCGTAGCCCGATATTCACCCATCAGGATCAGCTGATGAATGACAATATCCAGCAAGGACCAAGCCAGAAAAACAGCCACTACGGCCAGGATGGTTCTTTTCCCCATCTCGTCTCCTTTTCGTTACCCAGCCTCATTCCTGCGTTGTTCAGGAAGCAGCCAGGCGTAGCTCTCCCACCGAATCGATCATCCGACGCACCCGGTCTACGAACCAGGCGGGCGGATGTCTCAAGGGCAACCTGGCCGGGCCGCAAGGAATTCCGACCAGCGGCATGCAGGCCTTGATAAAGTTGCCCTCCCCCGTGATCCCTTCACGTATCACTTCCGCCAAAGCCCGATTGTACACTTCTTCCGACGCCATACACCCCCGTTCCGGTCCGCAACCCTCCGCTGACGAGATATTCGATACAGGTCCCGATCCTGGGAAGATCCAGTGAATAGTCTTCCTTCATGGGAGTGCAGGCTGCGACAAAAATTCCCTGATACTTCGATTTGGCCTCTTCGCTCTTCGTCATGGCTTCTTGTCTTCCCGGGCTGCAGTCGGTTGGTGAACGAGAGCCTCCCCCCAGACAGGAGTCTTCAAACGGGTGAGTATTTCCCGTGGGGGCGCTTGTGGATGGCGGGTCGACGACCGCCTTGGATCTGTGTCACTTCGTCTTCGACGGCCGCCACCTGGTCCCGGCTGGTGCAGACTTCCATCTCCAGCCGGCAGTGGTAGCTCTCACCCGGCGGCAGTACGATGACGCGACCCTTTTCCCGCTCGAATCCCTTCAGGTTGGGATAGTTGGTTCCCGGCTCCAGCCCGGTGACGTATCCGTCGGACAGACCGACCGTATTTTTCCACTGGGTGAAGTGGGGGAGCTCTTTCTTGTTGAATCGAAGCACCACGGCGCGGTCGCCGGAGGCATTCCGCAAGGCCACCAGGGTGCGGCCTGACGCACCCTCCGCCAGGTCATAGAAGTAAACCTGCTCCACGTATCCGGGGGTGGGTGGCAGGTAGGTATCGATCTCCCCGATCCCCTCCACCGCCCAGGCGTCCCGGGGAGCGACCTCCAGCACGGCCGCCAGCATCTTGGCGCCGCCCCCCAGGAAGGGCTGGCCGAAGTTGCAATGGTAGACCAACTCCAGTTCGGAGGGAGTGGACTTCAAATTGGTGATGGTGTCCTGGACCGTCAAGCGGTTGGAGCGGGGAGTGGTGCTGACGGTCGACCGCAGGCGGAGGCCCGGAAGAAAGAGGGAGGATTCGTCCACTTCCCCCACCACCGAAACCCTGCCGCTTCCGGGATCGGAGCGGACTTCCAGGTAGTGAGCCGGAAGGTTGGCGATCTTGCCATGGAGGGTGAGGTCGACCGAGACGCGGTTCCCGTTGTTGTCGACGATGACGTCTTCGCCGGGGGCTCCATTGGAGTCCAGGCCGCAGCGCACGATGCATTCGTCGAATCCCTTGAGCCAGCCCAGCCCTCCCCGGTCCCCCTCGTCCACCCACTTCGGATGCACCGGGCCCTTGACCGGAGATTCCCAACCCACCGGAATCCCGCGGCAGGACGCTTTCCACAGCCCCATTCCACGAGTTGGCAGAATGGAGAAGGAGAGTTCGGCGTTGGTGACCTCCACCAGATCGACGCCGCTTCTCAAGCCTCCCTGCAGGCGAGCCTTGGAGACCGTGCAATCCGGGACCCCCAGGTCGTCGTGGCCCAGAAAGAGCGACTCTTTCCAGACGTTGGCACCGACATCGGTCAAAACCCAAGACTTCTCCTCCGCCATGGCATTCCCTCCTCTCGACTGCGATCCTCGTATTCTAATGAATGGCTCGACCGATATGTCAATCGATTCCTGCCGGTGCACCCGGATCGGCCGGGCGGAGGCCCGGCTTGCCTGAAACAACCGACAAGAGACAAGAGAAAAAGACTTATCCACGAAGGGGCACGAAGAACGACGAAGGGGCACTAAGGCGTTGAGGTTGACCGCGACGGGGTGCCAAGGTCGCGAAGGGATGGTCGATTACTGATTGTCACACCGTGGTTTGATCCGCACGGCACGGAGGGGCCGGGCTCGCGGACAAACGGGAGTTTCCCAAAAGGCGCCTGTCGGCTCTCAGAGAAGTCGCCCGCCGCATACGCTCCACCGCACCATCGGGACGCCCCACCCGGGAGCGCGGGCGTCCCGCCCGCGCTCCCGGGTGGGCTTCCTCCCATGAGGTCGTGATATCAAGGTCACGGTATCGCAGATGCATTGGGGGGCCGTTGGTGGTTGAATGAGGTGCAGTTGTCTTCGGGGCCCTTCGCGGTCCTTCGTGTAACATCGTGGATCACTCTTTTAGCCTTGCGGATGAGCCCCAGTTGTCTCCGGCAAGCCGGCTTCGCCTTGATACCCGGGAATCGGTTCGACTAAAATGAGCGGAGTCGAACAGACTCGGTCCTGCCGACTAAAACCCAAGCGTTCATCGGCGTGGCGCCGAGACCCCACTTATCCTGAGGAGATGGAGGAGGCACCAGCCAACCATGAGTTGTCTGCGACCGGCAAAGCCGCTGTTTCTCAAGGGCGGCGCCTGGATTGTGACTGGCTTGGCAGTGGCGGCCTGGTTTTTCAATCCCCTGCGCGCAGCCGAACCCGGGGAGAACTCCCCTCCGGATTTCAACCGCGACATTCGGCCCATCCTTGCCGACAACTGCTACGCCTGCCACGGGCCCGATCAGAACCAGCGCATGGCCGGTTTGCGCCTCGACCTCCAGGATACCGCCCTGGGGCGGCTGGACTCGGGCAAACTGGCCATCGTCCCCGGCCACCCGCAAGAAAGCGAGCTCATCCGGCGCATCACCGCCGAGGACGGCACTCTCAAGATGCCTCCGGCCTATTCGGGCAAGGAATTGACCCGGCAGCAAATCGATCTCCTGACCCGTTGGATTCGCCAGGGAGCTCCCTGGAGTAAACACTGGGCCTACGTCACCCCGGAAAGTCCGGCACTCCCGGCAGTGAAGGACAAGAGCTGGCCCGCCAACGCCATCGATCATTTCATTTTGGCCCGGCTGGAACGGGAAGGGGTCAGTCCCTCGCCGGAGGCAGACCGCAGGACCCTCATTCGGCGTCTGACCTTCGACCTGACCGGACTCCCGCCCACGGTCCGGGAAGTTGAGAACTTTCTTTCCGATCGGAGCCCCCAAGCCTACGAGAGACTGGTGGACAGGCTGCTGGCTTCACCCCACCACGGCGAGCGCATGGCCATGCACTGGCTCGATCTGGCCCGCTATGCCGACTCGGACGGTTACCATGTCGACTTTCCCCGATCGATGTGGAAGTACCGCGATTGGGTGATCGCGGCATTCAATGCCAACAAGCCCTTCGACCAGTTCACGGTGGAACAATTGGCGGGAGACCTGCTGCCCAATCCCACCCTGGACCAGAGAATCGCCACCGCCTTCAACCGCAACGGAATGACCAGCACCGAAGGCGGCGCCGACGCCAAGGAGTACCTCTCCAAGTACGTGATCGACCGGGTCAACACCACTGCGACAGTCTGGCTGGGCTCCACCGTCGCTTGCGCCGAGTGCCACGACCACAAGTTCGACCCCTTTACCCAACAGGAGTACTACCAGCTGTACGATTTCTTCCACCAGATCCCCGAGAAGGGTCTGGACCGGGACCCCGCCCCTCCCTACCTGCTGCTGCCGTCCGAGGAGCAGCGCTCCCGGCTGAGCCAACTGGAAAAAACCATCCAGACCCTGGAAGCGAGCCGGCAAGCCCGGCTCGACATGACCCATGACGGCTTGGACGAGGCCCAGGCCGAATGGGAAGGAGAGCTGGCTCAAATCCATCGGACCCGCCAGGAGATGGAACTGAAGGAATGGTCGGTGATCGGGCCATTTATCGCCCAGTCCGCCGAAGAAGCCTTCACGAGGTCTTTCCCACCGGAACTAGAGCTGGACTTCTCCAAGAACTATCAGGACGGCAAGTTGTCCTGGAACGCTCGCCCGGACTGGAAGGACGGGGAAGCTAAATCGCTGCTGGGAAACAAGGCCGCCACCTATCTGCACCGCAGGATCCATACCGAATCGGCCCGCAAACTGAAATTCTTCGTGGCCACCAACGCCCCCTATGCCGACGGTCTCAAGGTCTGGTTGAACGGAGGGCTCGTTCTTGCCAAAGCCGTGGAGGGCTGCGAGCCGGCGGAATCGATCCAGGTGCAGGTGGACCTCCGGTCCGGAGCCAATGACCTGCTGCTGAAGGTCGTCAATTATGGCGGCGGCTATGGATTCTATTTTTCCCTGGATGCTCCCTTGGAGGATAAGCGGCTCAAGCAAGTGATGTCGGCGGTCGCGGAGCCGGTGCTGGAGAGAGACGGTGGGGAAAAAACGGCCTTGAGGCACTATTTTCGTGAGAAACATTCCCCCCGGCTGCAGGCCCTCGGCCGGCAACTGTCCCAGATGCGCAAGCAAAAGGAGGAACTGGAGAAAGAGATTCCCACCGTGCGGGTGATGGAAGACATGGAGTTCCGCAGGCCCACTCACATCCTGGTACGGGGAGACTACCGGAGCAAAGGCGAGCGAGTATCGGCAGGCGTTCCCGATTTCTTGCCCTCGTTGCCCCCGGCAGAAAGGGTCGATCGTCTGGCCCTGGCTCGCTGGCTGGTCCACCCAGATCATCCGCTGGTGGGCCGAGTCGCCGTGAATCGCTTCTGGCAGCTCTTCTTCGGCACTGGAATCGTTAGAACGGCAAATGAATTCGGCACTCAGGGCGAGCCGCCCTCTCACCCCGCGCTGCTGGACTGGCTGGCTCGGGAGTTTGTGGACGGAGGTTGGGACGTCCAGTCCGTGCTGAAGACCATTGTGATGTCGGCCACCTACCGGCAATCTTCCCGGTACCGCCCGGAGCTTCTGTCCGGAGACCCTGCCAACCGATTGCTGGCCAGAGGCCCCCGGCTGCGGCTGCCCGCCGAGGCCATCCGCGACAACGTGCTGGCCGTCAGCGGCCTGCTGGACCGGGACCGCCACCCCGGGGGGCCGAGCGTCTTTCCTTATCAGCCTCCCGGACTCTGGGAGCAGAAGGCCTTCTACTGCCGCACCAAGTACGAGCAGAGTCGGGGCGAGGATCTATATCGCCGCAGTTTGTACACCTTCTGGAAGCGCTCGGTACCCAATCCCATCCTGCAAACCTTCGACGCACCCGACCGGGAGGTCTGCACCGTCAGCCGGGAGCGCACGGTCACTCCGTTGCAGGCGCTGATCACCCTGAACGAGACCACTTACGTGGAGGCCGCGCGGGTGTTTGCCCAGCGGATTCTCACCGAGGCCGGACCTTCGACGCGGGAGCGCATTCGTTTCGCCTATCGCACGGCCCTGGCCCGGCTGCCCGAACCTGAAGAGGAGAAGATCACCGAACGCACCCTCCACAGGATTTTCGCTACTTACCGGGACGACGCGGCCAAGGCCCGGCAGCTGGCCAGCATCGGGGAGTCGCCGGCCGACGCAGATCTCGAGGTCACTCAACTGGCAGCCTGGACCGGCGTGGCCAAGTTGATTCTGAACCTGGACGAGACCATGACCAAGGAGTAGATCCATGAGCCTTGAACAAGAGCTGGCCCTTCAGATGACGAGACGGCGCTTCTTCGGTCGAGGGGCCAAGGGCATCGGATCGCTGGCCCTGGCGACGCTTTTGAGGGAAGACCTGTATGGCGACACGAACGGAAAATCCTTCGGTGCGTTGAAACCGCTCCACTTCGCACCCACGGCCAAGCGCATCATCTACCTCTTCATGTCGGGAGCCCCATCCCAGCTGGATCTGTTCGACCCCAAGCCGAAGCTGGTCGAAATGACCGGGGAGCCCATGCCAGAAAGCGTCACCAAGGGCCAGCGGATCGCTCAGCTTGCCGGCCGCAAGCTGGTATGCATGGGATCCAAGTTCCAATTCCGGAAACACGGGCATTCCGGCGCCGAAATGTCCGAACTCCTGCCGCATATGGCCGGCATAGCCGACGACCTGGCCGTCATACGCTCGATGCACACCGACGCCATCAACCACGACCCGGCCGTCACCTTGATCCAGACGGGAGGACAACAGCCGGGGCGTCCCACCATGGGGGCCTGGTTCTCCTACGGCCTGGGCAATGAAAACCAGCAGTTGCCCTCCTTCGTCGTCCTGACCTCGGGGGGCGGGCAGGGCCAACCCCTGCTGTCCCGCTACTGGGGCAGCGGCTTCCTGCCCAGCAGCCACCAGGGGGTCGAGTTTCGCTCCCAGGGAGAGCCCATCCTCTTCGTTTCCAACCCCGGAGGCGTCACCCCCACCTCGCGTCGCCACTTGCTTGACGGACTGCGCGATCTCAACCGCCTCAAGATGGATGCAGTGGGCGACCCCGACATCGCGGCCCGGATCAAGTCCTTCGAAATGGCCTACCGGATGCAAACCAGTGTTCCGGATCTGATGGACACCGGCCAGGAGTCCCCCAAGGTTCTGGAGCAGTACGGTGCTCAGCCCGGTGTTTCCTCCTTTGCCAACAATTGCCTGCTGGCCCGGCGCCTGGTCGAGCGAGGCGTCCGATTTATCCAGCTCTACCACCGCGGCTGGGACCACCACAACAGCTTGCCCTCCAACATCGCCTTGCAGTGCCGCCAGACCGACCAGGCAACGGCAGCGCTGATTCGGGATCTGAAGCAGCGGGGTCTATTCGAGGAGACCCTGGTGATCTGGGGAGGGGAGTTCGGGCGGACGCCCATGAACCAGGGAGACATGAAGCGGGGAAATTACGGCAGGGACCACCATATGAAAGCCTACACCATCTGGATGGCGGGTGGAGGCATCAAGCCGGGGGTCACCATCGGAGCCACCGACGACCTGGGCTACAACCCGGTGGAAGATCCGGTGCACATCAACGACTTCCAGGCTACCGTGCTGCACTGCATGGGCATCGACCACGAGAGGTTCACCTACCGATTCCAGGGACGCGACTTCCGCCTGACCGACGTGGGCGGCAAAGTCATTAAAAAGGCAGTGGTTAGTGGTTAGTGGTCAGTTGTGGAAGGAAAGTCCCATTCGCCGGGAGTGTTGTGGGCTAGCCCGTCTTTCGCCCCCCCACCGCATCAGCCTTCGCCACTCGGCTCGGCTTCTGCGACTCCCCCTCAACCCACCTTGCAGGTGATTCCGCCGTCCACCACCAACTGGACCCCGGTAATGTACCTGGCTTCGTCCGAGGCCAGAAACAGCGCCGCATAGGCCACATCCCAGGCATCTCCCATCTTGCCCATGGGCACCATGGCATCCCGTTTCCGCACCATCTGCTCCACCCCTCCCGGTCCATAGGTATCTTTCAACGGCTCCACGATCATGGGAGTGTTCATGAAGCCCGGCAGAATACAGTTGGCCCGAATGTTCTTAGGCGCGTACTGCAGTGCAATGCTCTGAGTGAGCTGATTGACGGCCCCCTTGGAAGCCTGATAGGAAATCGCCGGATAACCCGTGTAGCGGATCGCGGCAAACGAGGAGATGTTGACGATCGCGCCCTTGCCCTGGCGTTCCATGACGGGCAGGACGTATTTACAACTCAGGAACATGCCCTTCACGTTGACTGCGAACAGGTGATCCCACTGTTCCTCGGATATTTCTTCCGGCCCACCCACGTGGAGGATCCCCACGTTATTGTGGAGAATGTCGATCCTGCCGTAGACCTCCAGGCAGCGGTCCACCATGGCTTTCACCTGTTCCCCGCGGGAAACATCCGTCCGGTGGACGGAGCACTCCCCTCCCTCCTCGAGAATGATGCGGCGAGTCTCCTCGGCAGCATCGGGATTGATATCCACGGCCAGCACCCTGGCGCCCTCCCGGGCAAAGAGCACGGCGGCAGCCTTGCCGTTGCCCCAGCCGGGCCCGACCGAGCCGGCTCCGGTGACGATGGCGATCTTGTCCTTGAGACGGTCTCCCATGGGATTCCTCCTCCCGGCGATTGGATAAAATCTCCTCTATCCCGACGTCATCCGGACTTGTGGAACTCTACGAAGGCTTGGCTCAGGGAACGGATCACCGCCGCCAGGTAGGCTTTTCCCCGCTCCGCATCGCCCCGGTCGGGGCTGTCGGTATAGCCGTCCAGGTCTTCCAGAAACCGGTGCTTCTCCGACCGATAGGGACCGTAGAAACTGCGAGGGTCGGAGCCGTGGCCTCCCTCGCGATGGGGCAGCGGCTCCACCACCAGATCCGGGCGCAGGGCCATTATCTGAGATGTCTCATAGAAGCCTGCGTGCCCGGGGAGATTGCCGCTCAGGTGAGCCCCCTCTGCCACCAGGGCGTCCCAGGCCACGGTCCAATAGGACATGGCGGCAAACTTGATATCGTGCTTGATGGCCAAATCCCGAGCGACAAGCTGGATCAACTCGTGGTTGCCCCCGTGCCCGTTGAGCAGCACCAGGCTCCGAAACCCCGAGACAATCATGGATTCCCCCAGGTCGAAGAGAGCCCGGTAATAGGTTTCCGTGCTGAGAGACAAGGTGCCGCCAAAGGACAGGTGGTGATGGGAGGAACCAAAGGGCAAGGTGGGAGCAACCAACACCGAAATTTTTTCCTTGGCCTGTTCCGCCGCTCCCCGCGCCACGTGCTCGACGGTCAGGAAGTCGGTGCCGACCGGCAGGTGGGGACCGTGTTGTTCGACGGCGCCGACCGGCAGCACCAGAAGGGTATGAGGAGCCAGTTCCCGTGCTTTCTCACGGGTAAGCTCATGAAGCAACAGGTGGGAGTCCATAAATCCATTTCTCCTTTCCAAATGAAGTATTGGCAGTCTATCGGAGTTACAACATCCGTTCCAGGTTTGAACTATCGGCGCAAATCCCGTCTGATGAGTGATAGGCTTCCCCACATACTACATCCTGAGCCTACCGGCAGGAGGATGCCATGAAAATCAACGATCCAATCGATCACTCCATCAGGGAGCCTCCAAGACCATCGGCACCCAAGACCAATCGTCGGGGCTTCCTGGCTACCGGCTTTGGAGGGTGGCTGGCGGCCACAACAGTGTCCAGCGGCTGGAAACCATTGCGGGCAGAGGAATCTCCATCGGACCCGGCCTCCCAAGAGACTCAGATAGCGGTCACTGTCAACGGGGAGAAAATTCGAACCGTTCCGGCTCAATTTACGGTGGTCCCCTTCGGCCGGGGGGCTCCCATCGGCAGGACGCAGGACGGCGTTCTCTACGCCGGTTTCTCCACAGAGGGACCGGGGCTCGAAAGCATCCTGCTGGCCTCCAGCGACGAGGGACGGACTTGGCGGCAAAAAAGTCTGGATTGGTGGCAGTTCTTCGACCACAACCTGGCGAGGGACTCGTCGCGCTGGCTCTTTTTTGACAATCGGTGGGCACTGCGAAGCGACTCGTTCGGGATCCTGAGAGACGGTACCCTCGTCTGGGCGTTCCGCCAGGCAGCCGATGGCTGCGGGGTCGCGGGACTCGAAGCGGAGTGCTATGTGATTCGAAGTCAAGACGGCGGCAGGAGCTGGCAAGGGCCGTTCAGGGTCGACAAGGCGCCCTTTCCTTCGATTGGAAACTCCTCGAACCGAATGACCGAATTGACGGACGGAACCGTGCTCTGGCCCCAGCGCCTGGGCGCGACTTCGACCCGCCAGAAAGAGATCAGGCAAGCGGCTGAACGGTCTTTGCAGCCTTGGACGGAGACTCCCTATACCGCTACCTTCGTTCTTCGGTCGACCGACGGCGGCCGAAGTTGGGGCGAGCGAACCCCATTGCCGGACTGGTCTGCCGAGACGACTCTCTTGCGGTTGCACTCCGGACGGTTGATCGCCGCAATCCGTTACCAGCCTGCCTTTTGGTCGGCCGAGATGATGGACCGGCAGCTCCACGCCCGTCCCTCCCTGTATGAGGATGGATTTCAACCATCCAAGCGGGTCTACCTGGCCGACTCGGAGGACGCCGGCCATACCTGGACCCATTTCCGCCCGGTAAGCCAGGCGCCGAATGGGCCAACCGACCTTGCGCTGGGACAGGCTCACGGGGAACTCTCCCAGTTGTCCGACGGAACGCTCATCCTGACCACCGATCACCGCTACCCGCGGGAAGAGGCTCAAGTTCTGGCACGGATCAGCCACGACGAGGGTCGAACCTGGAGCGCGGAGGTCTATCACCTCACTCGGGCGGGCGGTTCGGTACTGGGGTCGTCGATCAAGGGTGTTGGAACCGGCTATGCTTCCAGCGTGGTCTTGGAGGACGATACCATCGTGACCATGACGGGCGCAGGCACCTGCCTGCGTTGGAGGGTTTAACCTGCATTTCACGCCGGATCAGGTTGTGATAGGCTCACCGGCAAGCAAGTTCATGATCCAGCCCGGAGCGCAGCAATAGACGGCAGGGAAGCCATGATCGTGTCTCCCCTGATCTTGACTGCGGCTCGGTTGACTGAATTCAAGTCGCCACGACCGCGAGTGGCGGGCTTGGTCGGTGCCATACCCCGTTGCACCCGGCGACAGAATCGGCAACCAAGCGGAATACCGGACGGGAGACAACCCATGAAACACACACTCTTCAGTGTCCTTTCGGCCTCACTCCTGCTGTCAGGAACAGCCTTCTCCAACGATCTTCCCGAGGTCGGAACTGTCGAAGCCCAACCGCTGTTGGCCCAGGCGCTACGGCTGGATGACGCGCTGACCTTCCTGGGAAGCGGGCTCTCGGCGGAGGACTCCCGCCGACTGCAAGCGCTGAGGGATGAAGCGCCTGGCTCGAAGACGACTCGCAGCATCCAGCAGATCCTGGACCCCTACTGCCTGGCCATGGTGGTGATCAACCCCGAGGCGCGGGTGAAGGTGCTGCGCGGCCCCACCCAGCCCGTGCTGGTGCAGAACGGCTGGAAGAGCTTCCTGATCAAGGTCCACAACCAGGCCATGGTCAAGGCACAACTCGAAGCGGAGAGTCCCAACGCCGAGCCCATCCTGCACCGCTCGACCGGAGCCAAGCAAGCCAAGCCGGAGAACCTCCTCTCTTCCGGCCAGGTCGCCAACCGCTTTCTGGAACTCTACATGTATCGGAGGCGGCCGCTTCTCAGCAACCTGTCGGGGGTCGAGCTCGAATATGCGGTGCTTCAGATCCACACCCGGGACACCGGACGCCGGGAAGCCAAACTCGGTTTCCACGTCGGCCAGGGAACCCAGGATATCGGATTTCGCAGCACCATCGACATCCTGTTCGACTGCCGGTCCGCAACCAAGGTGGTGTTCAGGATCAAGGATCATGACGGCTCGCCGGCTCGGATGGCCTCCCTGGTCATCACCGACGGGATCGAACGAATTGTGGAAGGTTCCGACCCGGTGCGGATCAGCGGGACCGCCCCCTCGGGAAGACCACCACTGCCCAAAGACTACCGGCTGTCGCTGGCGGCCCGCCAGACCTGGGAGGAGCGCGGCGCCTCCGACCTGCCGGACTTTTCCAGGGCCAAGCGGCTGACGGGAATCCGCCCCCTGCCCTCCCGCCGCCTGGCGGCGCTGGATGAATTTCCCGACTTCTTCTTTCATCCGCAGATTTACCGCGCCGACGGCGAGCACGTGTTCCTGCCGGCGGGGGAGTATGAAGTCACGCTGACCCGCGGCCCGGAGTACCTGCCCCAGACAAAACGCATCCGGGTGCCCCCGGGGAAAAAGGTCCACGAGGTCCAGCTCCAACTCACGCGCTGGGTTCACATGGCCAAGCTGGGCTGGTACAGCGCCGACCACCACGTGCACGCTGCCGGATGCAGCCACTACGAGAGCCCGGAAGAGGGCGTGCGTCCCGAGCACATGTGGCGCCAGGCCCAGGGGGAAGACCTGAATATCGCCTGCAATTTGACCTGGGGACCTTGCTGGTACTACCAGAAGAGCTACTTCACCGGCAAGGTGCATCCCCTGTCGAACCAGCAGAACCTGCTGCGATACGACGTGGAGGTCTCCGGCTTTCCCTCCTCTCACGCGGGACATGTCTGTCTGCTCCGCCTGAAAGAGGACGATTATCCGGGGGCCAGCAAGGTGGAGGAGTGGCCCAGTTGGACGCTGCCCATTCTGCAATGGGCCAAGAAACAGGACGCCGTGGTGGGCTACGCCCATTCCGGATGGGGCTTGGAACCCACGGAGCCGACCGATTCGCTTCCCAACTATGTCCTGCCCAAGTTCGACGGCATTGGAGCCAACGAGTACATCGTCACCGTGACCCAGGATGCCGTCGACTTCTACTCTGCCGGAGACACCCCCGCTCCCTGGGAACTCAATATCTGGTACCACGTCCTGAACACCGGGTTCCGAACGCGCTTGAGCGGCGAAACCGATTTCCCCTGCATCTTCGACGACCGGGTGGGGATGGCCAGAAGCTACGCCAAGCTGGAGGGTCCGCTGAATTTCGACCGGTACATGGACCAGATTCGGGTCGGCCGCAGCTATGTTTCCGACGGAGCATCCCACATCGTCGACTTTAGCGCCAACGGTCTGGAACTGGGGACCCGGGAGAGCGAGTTGAACCTGCCGGGAGCACAAACGGTCGAGATTCGATCCAGGGTGATCGCCCATCTGCCCGATCGCCAGGATGAGGTGGGCGCCATTATCGCTGCCAGACGAATCGACCGTCCCCCCTATTGGCACATCGAGCGCGCCCGGCTGGGAAAGACCCGCCAGGTGCCGGTGGAACTGATCGTCAACGGCGAGCCCGTGGCCAGGAAGATGGTCGAGGCGGATGGACAATGGCGCGACGTCAGCTTCAAACACCCCCTTGAAAAGTCCAGTTGGCTGGCCCTGCGGATCTACCCCAGCTCGCACACCAATCCCATTTTCGTTCAGGTGGGGGGGAAACCGATTCGGGCGTCACTTCGGAGCGCCGAATGGTGCCGCCGGGCCGTGGACCAGTGCTGGAAGATGAAGAGTCCGCGGATTCGTCCCGAGGAACGCGAGCAGGCCGCCGCGGCCTATCAGCGGGCCCGACTCATCTACGACCGCATCATTCGGGAAAGCCGGCCGTAGCCACACGGGCAGGCCGTCACAATCCGTGTGTGGTTCCACGTAAAAGGAGGAACAAGAGATGAGCGATGTACGAGTCGGCATCGTGGGCCTGGGCTGGGTGGCCGGCGCCCACATCGACGCCTTCAAGGCCGTGTCGGGAGCGCGGGTGACGGCTGTCTGCTCGCGGCGACAGCTCGATGAGGCCGCACTGAGCCGGGATTACGGCATCCCGCTTCGAGCCTTTACCAGCTACGAGGAGATGCTGGCCGATCCTGCCATTGACGCGATCGACATCTGCACACCCCACCCGCAGCATGCCCGGCAAGCCATCGCCGCCGCCAGGGCCGGCAAGCACCTCATTATCGAGAAGCCTATCTGCCTCTCCTACCAGGACGCCCTGGAAATGCAGGCTGCCATTCGGCAGGCCGGCGTTCAGACCTGCGTCTGTTTCGAATGCCGCTTCAGTCAGCACTTCGACCTGATCCGCTCCTGCATCGACGAAGGCCTGCTGGGTGAGATTCACTATGCGGAAGTCGATTACTACCACGGAATCGGCCCCTGGTACGGGCAGTTCGGCTGGAACGTCAAAAAGGACTTCGGGGGCAGCAGCCTCCTCACCGCCGGTTGTCACGCCCTGGACGGTCTGCTCTACTTCACCGGGTCCCGGGTCGAAGAGGTCACCAGCTACAGCACCAAATCGAGCAACTCGATTTTCGAGCCCTATGAGTACGACACCAGCACCGTTACGCTGGTGAAGTTCACCGACGGCAAGATCGGCAAGGTCGCCTCCATCGTGGATTGCCTGCAGCCCTATTACTTTCACATCCACCTGGTGGGGAGTGAAGGCAGCCTGCTCGACAACCGCATCTACAGCCAGAAGCTGAAGGGAATGACCAAGGCTCGCTGGAGTGTCCTGGAGACCGCCCTGATCGACTCCGGCGATGTAGTGGACCATCCCTATCAGCCCCAGTTTCAAGCCTTCGCCGACAGTGTCGCCCAGGGGCGACCCATGCCGCTCACCGATTTCGAGACGGCCTTCGAGACCCATCGCGTGGTCTTTGCGGCTGACCGCTCGGCGGCCGAAAACCGCACGGTGAAACTGGCCGAGTTGGGCTGAACGCCAGGCTTGACCGAAGAAAGATCCCTCTCGAATGAGCCGGAACCCCAACTATCTCAGTACTTACCAGGCCCTTGTTCCGCCCCTGCCCGGGGATTTCGAGCCGGACGCGGACCTCGGCAAACCCATCTGGCAAGGGGTCCCCGAACTGACCCTGCACCACTACCGGCAGCCGGGCAGCACCATCCCGGGAGTGAACACCGGGGTGGCGGTGGCCTATACGCCCTCCAGGCTCTATCTGGGCTATCGGTGCCAGTACTTCGAGATGCACTGCTACCAGGGTGAGGACCCTGGACCGGAGCGCTGGCTGTTGTGGGACCGGGACGTGGTGGAGGTTTTCGTCAATCCGTTTCCCGAGAGAATGAACACCTACTGGGAGTTTGAAGTCGCCCCCAACAATCAGTGGATCGACCTGGCCATCGACCTGGATCGGGACCCCGTGCTGGACGCCGGCTGGGATTCCGGCTTCGCCCACGCCACCCGGATCGACGAGGACAAGAAGGAGTGGACCTGCGAGATGAGCATTCCCGCCAGTTCGATGGGTGTTGCCTCCATCCGGCCCGGCATGGAATGGCGGATCAACTTTTTCCGGTGTGACGGAGTCGGGGAAATTCGGCAGCGCCGGCTGCTCGCCT
This sequence comes from Candidatus Versatilivorator sp., assembly GCA_965207735.1. Classification (GTDB taxonomy): domain Bacteria; phylum Acidobacteriota; class Terriglobia; order Versatilivoradales; family Versatilivoraceae; genus Versatilivorator. The sequence continues at coordinate 2,682,310 of OZ242296.1, forward strand.
GGAGCCCGCCCCTGGAAGATTCCTTCCACGTCCCCAGTCGATTCGGCACGATCCTCTTTCAACCCTAACCCGCGGTTCCGAATCAATCCAAGGGCAGGACCCAGATATTCCGGTACCGGACGGGGTCGCGGTGATCCTGCAGGAGCAGCGGTCCGCTTTCGCCCTCTTGATTGCTCACACCCCCCGGGGTGAGCCTGGGGAGCTCCCGGTTCAAGTGAATCACCTGGCCGTTATGCCGGACCGTGATTCGGGCATTGGCGGTCTTGCTGCCGCTCGAATCGAAGCGGGGCGCCCGAAAGATGATCTCGTAGGTCTGCCACTGCAGCGGAGGAAGCGAGGCATTCACACGCGGAGCGGCAATCCTGTAGACGGCCCCGCAGCCGTTGTCCATCGGCTCCAGACCGAAGCTGTCCAGGACCTGAACCTCGTAGCGTCCCTGGACATAGACGCCGCTGTTGCCGCGGGCTTGACCCCGGGCCTCCGGCATCAGCGGCGTGCGAAACTCGAGATGGATGCGAACGTCCCCAAACGACCGGCGGGTGAGAATGTTTCCCCGGGCCACTTCCATGCTGCCGTCTTCCCGCAGCTTCCAGCCGGCAGGCTGCCCGTCCCGGTGCATCCAGGCCTCCAGGCCGGTGCCGTCGAAAAGGACCAACGCCTTCTCGGGAGGCTTGGCTCCCAGACTCGGCGGCCGGCGCTCCATCCTCCTCAGGGAGAATCGGGCTGTCGAGCCGGCGTCGGCGCACGTGCCACTGAACCCCACGGAGTCGACCTGACCTTTAAGTTGACAGACTCCGCCGGCCCCCTGCCCTCGATCCAGAGAGCCCGAGAACGAAACTGTCTCGCCCTTTCGACGACCGGTGGATTCACCCGCGTTCCAGGCACCGTCCTTGTCCAGTCTCATCACAGCCCGGTAGCGGTCCCCGCCCTCGGCCACAACTTGGGCCTCCAGGATCTGTTCAACCCCGTCGTCGCCGCGGAGCCTTCCTTTCCATTCACCCATAACGGAATCGCCGGCAAGGACCGCTCCGGCGCCAAGGTAGAGAGAACCCATCAGGATAATCATCAGTGAAATTCGCATGGCTTTTCAGAGGCAGGTTCCGCCCCCGCCCCACCCCACGACGTGCGGATCATTCAGAGGAGAAACAGCCAGCTGTTTGCGTTTTGGAAAGAGACAGGATTAATAGGACCAGAGGCCGCTGCACGGGACGCTGACTGGGAATCGGGGCGTTGGGCACGGCCATGGCCGGCACGGGGAAGATCAATCGAGAAGGACTAAGAATTGAACATGGATGCACAGGATGCACAGGATTTACAGGACGAGAGCTTCCTGCACCAGAAGCCAACTCGGGCGAAGATCCGGTGCGGATTTGCGGATGTCCAGGACTGCAAGCCAGCCGTCTTCTGAAAAAATCCTGCGCATCCTGTGCATCCATGTGAATAAACCAACTACCCATGCTTGACCTTGAGCCGGTCTCCAACCACCCGGCGCAAGGGGTTGTTTCAGGCAAGCGAGGCCCCTGCCCTGCCGTGCAGATCATCCGAGAGTGAAACAATCAGAAATCGACCATCCCTTCGCGATCTTGGTACCCCGTCGCGGTTAACCTCAACGCCTTAGTGTCCCTTCGTCGTCCTTCGTGGCCCTTCGTGGATAGCTCTTTTTTCTTTTGTCTTTTGTTCTTTTCTTCGGTTGTTTCAGGCAAGCCGGGCCCCCGCCCTGCCGTGCGGATCATTCGAGAGTGAAACAATCAGAAATCGACCATCCCTTCGCGATCTTGGTACCCCGTCGCGGCCAACCTCAGCGCCTTAGTGCCCCTTCGTCGTTCTTCGTGCCCCTTCGTGGAAATGTCTTTTTCTTTTGTCTTTTTTCGGTTGTTTCAGGCAAGCCCCGCCCCTGCCCTGCCGGGCAGATCATTCGAAAGTCAAACAATCAGAAATCGATCAGTCCTTCGCGAACTTGGTACCCCGTCGCGGTTAACCTCAATGCCTTAGTGGCTCTTCGTCGTTCTTCGTGGCCCTTCGTGGATACCTCTTTTTCTTTTGTCTTTTTTCGTTTGTTTCAGGTAAGGATCGGAGGGTCGGGAGACTCAGTTCATGACGTTTCGGGGATTTCCCTGCAGAAACGCCAGTACGTTGTCCACCACGCCCTCGTTGAGAAGCTCCACCCCTTCGGGTGTCATGTCAGCGCAGTGAGGGGTCAGAACCACCTGCTCACAGGCACGCAGCGGATGACCCGGCGGCAGGGGCTCCACCTGGAACACGTCAATGCCGGCACCTCCCAGGCGCCCCGACCCCAAGGCGGTCGCCAGGGCTTTTTCATCCACCAGGGCTCCCCGGCCGACGTTGATCAGGACCGCGTCCGGCTTCATCCGGTTCAACTCGGTCTCGCCGATGAGATGCCGGGACTGTTCGGTCAGCTTGAGATGGAGGCTGACCACGTCGGAGCGGCGCAGCAACTCTTCCAGCCCCACAAAAGTGACGCCCAACCGAGCGGCTCTCTCAGCCGAAGGATTAAAGGTCCAGGCGATGACCTTCATGCCGAGGGCGCGCCCCAACCGGGCCATCTCGGCGCCGATGTTGCCCGTCCCCACCACTCCCAGGGTCTTTCCCTGCAGAAAAAGACTGTCGACACGAACCCAATCGCCCGCACGAATCAAGGCTGTCTGGTATGCGGCCCGCTTGGCGACCGCAAACATCAGCCCGAAGGCGTGCTCGGCCACGATGGGCGCGGTCTTGCCCGGCACGTTGCAAACGGTGATTCCCTGAGCCCTGGCGGCCTCGACATCGATGGCGTCGACACCGATCCCGCAGACGGTGATCATCTTGAGGTCGGGCAGTTCCTTCAAGACGTCGGCAGGCCATTTGACCGAGTTGCGGGAGTTGATCAGCACGTCGGCCTGCCCGGCTCGGCCTATCTTCTCCCCGCGCGTCTCGGGGCGCGTGGGATAGAGAACCACCTCCGCCAGGGACCGGAGCCGTTCCAGTTGCGGCGAACCCTGGCATTGGGGAGGATCGTCTCCAGGAATGACGACGACCGGTTTGGCCATATTGGATCCTTTCGGAAACGGGTTGCGGGCTGAGGACAAGCAGCGGCCGGGGTCGACCCCTCACGACCGTCCGCCGGATACCGTCGTCAGTTGGTGGCGGGCGCCTCCAGCGCCACCAGGGTCTTGCTGGACATCTCGCCGGCGGAAAGGTCGATCGAGGTGGAATCGCCTTCCAGAAAACTCAGGTATTCCGGCTCGCTCTCGCGGCCGGGCTCATGTTCGGCCAGGGCGCACACCAGGTATTCGGCAGGTGGCAGGCCCTCCAGAGAATATCTTCCAGTCTGGTCGGTTTGAGTTGTCCTGGTAAAGCGCGAAAAGCTTCCCCTCTGTTGGGGATCGGCGGAAAAGACCAGGACGGTGGCTCCATCGATCGCCTTCCCGTCCTCCTCGCTTTGCACCACGCCGCTGATTCGAGATCCATGGGGGGAAACCCGGACCTCCACACCCGACAATTGGTCATGGTCGTTCATCTCTATCAGCCGGTCGATAATGTCCTGTCCCTGGGCGCGGATGGACTCGACGTAGTGATTGCCGGGAGGAAGGTTGACAGACAAGCGATAGAGTCCTCCGGGAAGATTTGAGATCCTGAAGCTGAAGTCCTCCTCGATCGGGCGCCCCCCTCCACCAAACCTGCGTCCTCTGCCACCGCCTTCAGCCGGCCTGGTAACCACCGAAACACGCCGCCAATTCAGGGCCGGCTCCTCGTTCTCGGATACAATTCTGCCGGTGATGGAGGCACCCGACCCCAAAGCCAGCGTCAACCCCTGGATGTCCCGGTCAATCACCTCCACCGCCGCGCTGGCAATCTGCGGTTCCTGTCCACGTCCCCTGCGGGCGATCAGACGATACCTGCCCGGCAGCAGACCGGCCACCTTGAATGTTCCCTGAAGGTCCGTGGTGGCGCCTCCCCTCAGGGAAACCTGCCCCGGGGAGGACCGGTTGACCGTCATGATTCGAACCGACTGAGCCGGACTTCCCTCCTCCGCCAGCACCCGCCCGCTGACACTGTAGGTGTGGGACTCGATCAGGGTGAGATGAAAACCGCCCACTTCCCCACCCGCGCTCACCTCAATCCTGGTGGCCTGCTCGGGACTCGGAACTCCCGGATAGTAGGTGGGAGGAAAGGACTGCCCCCGGCGGCCCCTCCCCCTCCCCCCAAATAAACGAAAGCCGCCCTGGGTCGCGCTCAGGAAATAACTTCCCGGCGGGATATCGAAAAGTCGAAACTGACCGCGGTCATCGGTCTGGGCGCGAGCCACCGGAACCAGAGTGCGCTCGCCTTGCACGGTCTGGTATCCGCTCATGGTGACGATGACTCTCGAAAGAGGCTCGTAGTCCTGATCGGCCACCCGTCCCTCCACGACGCCCCCTCGAATCAGCTTGAAGTCGATCCCGTTCAATACCTGCCCATTTCCCAGTGTCAGGGGAGTGCCACCCCGCTGCCCTCTGAATGCCTGGATTCTCTTCTGGCCGTAATTCTGCGGGAGAAAGCCGTTCCGCATCACGCTCAGCAGGTATTTGCCCGCTTCGAGGTCCGTGAATTCGTATTGGCCGCGATCATCGGAGCGGGCGGTTCGCTCGCTGTCGCCGCCACGGCTGCCCGACTTCTGCAGCGACACCGTGGCCTTGGCCAGCGGACTTTCGCCGTCAGCAGCCAAGACCGTTCCCTGGATCACTCCACGCTCGCGCCCTTCCCGGTCTTGATCGGAACTCCTCGGAAACTGACCTCGGAATTGTCCCCTTGCATCAATCACGCCAACCAACAGACAGACAACCACAGTCGGAAACAGGAATCGGGTTCTCATCACTTACTCACACGATCAACCACTCAGATTTTTCGGATGGAAACATTATGCGGCAGAATGCTGGTGGATTCCATATCTCCATTGGCCGGTTCGCAGCCCGTCGGCTCCTGCTTGTATTCGAAGCAGGGTTCGACAAGCGCGGGGTCGGTCATCCCCTCAGTCCGGCCAGTTGGACAGCCATTTTCTCACTTGGACAATTTGCCCGACAAACAGAAAACGCCGCCGAATGGACTCGTCGCTCCGAGGCTCGAATCACTTAACCCGAAGTTCCTCCCATTTTACACCCAAAAAATCGCCTTAAGCCATTTGTTTTCTTGGGGAAGAGGATTGAGGCGTGTGGAGTGTTGTTCCCATGTATATGATTAGCATTTATCTTGACATGATAGTTGTATGTGATATCGTAGTCCCATGTACGTCGAAACCGTCCCCAACCGCAACTCTCCCCCTGCCATCCTCCTGCGCGAAGGCCGCCGTGAGGGTAAAAAGGTCCATAAACGCACCCTGGCCAATCTCTCCCATTGGCCCAAGGACAAGATCGAGCGCCTCCGGCGCGTGCTCAAGAACGAACCCCTGGTCCATCCCGACCAACTCTTCGCCATCGAACGCTCCCTGCCTCATGGCCACGTCGAGTTGCTGCTGGAAGTGGTGCGGCAGCTGAAGCTGCCGGCGCTGATCGATTCCCGACCCTCTCCCCAACGGGACCGGGTCTTGGCCATGATCCTGCAGCGTCTGCTCTATCCGGCCTCCAAGCTGGCCACCACCCGTCTTTGGCACACCACCACGTTGGGTGAGGAACTGTCCCTTGAGGACACCGACGAGGACGATCTCTATGAGGCCATGGACTGGTTGCTGGAGCGTCAGGACCGGATTGAGCGCAAGCTGGCCAAGCGGCACCTGGCGGAAGGGGATGCGGTGCTCTATGACGTCAGCAGCAGTTACTACGAAGGCCAGACCTGCTCGCTGATGCAGTTCGGCCACAACCGGGACGGCAGGCGGGACCGGCCCATGGTGGTCTACGGGGTGCTGGCCGACCAGATGGGGCGGCCGCTGTCGGTGCAGGCCTATGCCGGCAACACGGGGGATCCGACCACGGTGGGGGATCAGGTGGAGAAGGTGCGGGGTCGGTTTGGTCTGGAGCGGGTGGTGCTGGTGGGGGACCGCGGGCTGCTGACCGAGACGCAGATCAGCCATCTGAAGCGTCATCCGGGAGTGGGGTGGGTCTCAGCCCTGCGCCACCACCAGATACGCCGTCTGGTGGAGAGCGAGGCGGTTCAGCTCTCCCTGTTCGACGAGCGTCATCTGGCCGAAGTCCGCAGCCCGGACTATCCGGGCGAGAGGCTCATCGTCTGCCACAACCCGCTGCTGGCCGAGCATCGGCGGCGGAAGCGGGAGGCTTTGCTGACAGCCACCGAGGAGGCGCTGGCCGGAATCGCCCGCCAGGTGGCCAGACGGACCCGCACGCCCTTGTCGGCGACCGAGATCGCCGAGAAAGTCGGCCGGGTCAAGAACCGCTTCCAGGTGGCCAAACACTTCCGGACCCAGATCGCAGACGGGTCCTTCCACTATGAACGGCGCACCGACGCCATCATCCGGGAGGCGCAACTGGACGGGTTCTACATGCTGAGGACCAGCGAGCCAGCCGATCGCCTGCCAACAGCCGCGGTGGTGCGCCGCTACAAGGACCTGACGCGGGTGGAGCGGGCCTTCCGCTCCCTCAAGACCGTCGACCTGCACATCCGCCCCATCCGTCATCGGGTGGAGAGCCGGGTGCGGGCTCATCTGTTCCTGTGCCTGCTGGCCTATTACGTTCAGTGGCATCTGCGGCTGGCCCTGGCTCCGTTGCTGTTCGATGACGAGGAGTTGGAAGCGGAACGGGCACGGCGAGACCCGGTGCTGGCGGCCCAGCCGTCGGACTCCGCCAAACGGAAGAAGAGCAAACGCCTCACCGAGGACGGCTTGCCGCTGCAGAGCCTGGAGACGTTGATGGCGCAGATGGCGACGCGGGCCCGCCACCAGTGCCGATTGCCCTCCGAACCCGATGGTCCGCGAGTCCAGCGATTGACCGAGCCGACCCCGCTACAGCAAAGGGCCTTCGAGCTCATCAGGATGTTCCCAGGCAAGACAACCTGAGATTCCTGATTGATGATTGAAGATAAAGGAGTTATCTTGTCGGTGGGTCAGGAACTTCGGCTTAACGACCCCTCACCAACTACTGGTTTCAAAAAAAAATCAGTGGTGAGGCGTTTTCAAAATTCGGTAGCGGGTTCATTACCGGGAATGGCCACAAAAGGCACAAAAAAAAAGAGCGGAACGATATCAGAAAATTCGTTTTGTGACTCTTGTGCTTTTTGTGGTGAACCCGCATTTCTCACCAAGTTGCACCCGATATTGAAAAAGGCACAACATCACATTCGCCGGCAAGATGACCTGCCCGCTGCGAATATTGCAAAAGGCTCTCGTGTTTTGGACACTGGGAACAGCGGGTTGGCGACCGGCACGCTTGCCGCAGGGCGGCTGGTAGTGAGGATAGGGAGGGGGGTGAAATCCGGGAGAGGAAAGTCAGTCGGGTCGGCCGTTGAGCCATTGATACAGGGCCATCTCGGCCACAAACCCCGGACCGAAGGCAACCATGAGACCCAGGTCACCCACTTGAGGAGCCGAACGGTTCTGGATCTCCTGCATCACGGCCAGCACGGTGACGCTGCTCATGTTTCCCTTACTGAACAGAACATTGAGCGTGGGCTCGATGTCCTCACGGCTCAGGCCCAGTTGATTACCGATAATCTCTACGATTCGAACGCTGCCGGGGTGCATGACGAAGTGGTCCAGAGATTCCGCGGGGACCCGGCATTCTTGCAGAAAACCTTCCAGGGTCGGCTTGATCCGATTCTTGATGAAGGAAGGGATTTCCGGGGACAGAATAATTCTCAATCCCTCGTTGCGGAGCTCAAAGCCCATGTAATCCAGCGTGCCGGGAAAGAACCGGGTGGTGCAGCGCTGCATGGCCGGTAGAGGCTCGGGGCTGTTGAGCTTGCCGGAAATGACGGTGGCTGCCACGCCATCGCCAAACAGTGTCGAGCACACGATGTTGGTCATGCTCAAATCATTCAGCAGAAATGTCTGGGAGCAAAACTCATGGGCCAGCAGCACCACCGTTCGTTCCGGATAGGCACGACAGTACTCCCAGGCCCGCATCAGTCCGACCGCGCCACCGGCACAGCCATGCTCGGTAAGAATCATGCGAGAGGCGTTGATTCCCAACTTGTTCATGATGTGGGCGTCGACGCCGGGAATCACAAAACCGGTGCAGGATACGCTGATGAACATGTCGACATCGGAAGGATGGATTCGGTTCAGCTCAAGGGTTTGCTGAACGGCCTCGGTCCCCAGTTGAATGGAGGCCTCGACATATTGGTTGTTGGTGGTATGGAAGTCTCTGGTCTGGAGGACCTCGTCCGGCGGAAGGAGGATATATCGGGATTCGATCTGGGTTTTGGCCAGGACGGACTCCAGCTTGGCAATCAGCTGGTCGCTTGTCCCGCGATCCTCCAACCATCGCCGCAGGTAGGCTCGACTGACGTCCGCACTGACCTTGTGGGGAGGATGGGTTACAGCAACCTTGCCCGTCTGGACATGACTTAGCAACGCGCGGTCCTCTATTCGTTCACGGGAATTCCCGGGTCGCCAGTATGGGGCTCGACGGTGTTGCTGTCGGAGGGAAACTCCAGGGTTCTCTTGTCGAATCGCCCGAACACTATACCCGCATTGCCAACCATTGACAAAAGGTATTTGTCCCGAGACGGCTGGCCCTTTCCCCACTTCTCGCCTGGGGCCGGGCCCAGGCGATTCCCGCCGGCAGTGTGGCCGGGTGCCGCATCGCAGGGAAACTGAGCGATAACCCAAGGGAGAGAATGCGGGCGGGACGCCCGCGCTCCCGGGTGGTGTCGTCTCGATGGTGCAGTGGGGGCATCCGGTGGGCAAATTCTCTGAAAGCCGACCGGCGCCTTTTGGGAAACTCCCGTTTGTCCGCGAGCCCTGCCCCCGCCCTGCCGGGCGGATTATACGAGAGCAATACAATCGGACAATCGGAAATCGATATTCCTTTCGCGACCTTGGTATCCCGTCGCGGTTAACCTCAGCGCCTTAGTGGCCCTTCGTGGATTTCTTTCTTGGGGGCCGAGGTTGCCCGGCTGTTGCATAGTAGCCGCTTCGAGCTCTCACCTGGGCTCCGGAAAGGTCCACCTCTATCCGAATCCTGCGGAATTTATCGGGCTCTCGCTTGTGCCGGGGGTAATACCCCAGCAGGTATTGGGTCCGCAACTCATTTCCAATCCGGGCAAAGGATTCCCGCAAAGCATCAGCAGAGGTCACTGAAAAAGTCCTTCCACCGGTTTGCCGAGTCAAGTAGATCATACTGCGCTCCCCGGCCAGATTCCGGCCGGCTTCGCTCTTGATGGGCTGCACCAGCAAGACATAGACGACAGCTTCTGAAGCCAGCACCTGTCGCAGGCATTCTTCCATGGGAATCTTGCTGGTGGTATCCGTACCATCCGAGATAATCAGAATTACCCTGCGCCCTCGAGACGACGACAGTGCTTGCGAGGCCAGATAGACAGCGTCGTACAGCGAGGTTCCACCTCCCGGGCGGATGGAGCGGAGTGCCTTGGCCATGGCCTTGGGACGGGAGGTCTCCCCCACCAGCTCAACCACGTCTTCGGACACCTGCAGAATCGATACTCGATCCACAGGGCTCACCACCACCCGCAAAAAGTCCATGGCCGCTTCCTGTTGAGATCCCAGCTCGGTGGTGATACTCAGGGAGCTGTCGAATAGCAGTTGAAGCTTCAGGGCTCGCTCGGACTCCCTGGCGAAGAGAGCGATCTCCTGTGGGATTCCGTTTTCGAAGAGGCGAAAGTCATTCCGGGTGAGCCCCGTGGCCAAGGCGCCCTCAGCCGTCGTCACCGAGGCCAGCACGCTGACCAGGTCGACGTCGACAACCAGCTTATAGTCCCGATCCGGGGACGCTTGGGAGGGTGCCGGCAACACACTCGGACCATATAGGCAGAGGGCCGTCCCAAACAGGAAGGGTGGCAGCCTCGAACTCCAAGAGGGAATGGTGAGGGGCATGGTCGACGACCGGGCGTTTCTTCATGACTGAGATGAAGCGCCAGGTGGCCGGGTTGTAGCCGGAATTATGATTCCAGCGACTTGGGTAGAAATGCGGGCTAGGGTGATGCCGGACCGCCCTCAGTCGCATGGGATTCGCCTTCCACCCAGACTTCGCCGTCTTCGAAGAACTCCTTCTTCCAGATGGGAACCGTCTGCTTCAACCGGTCGATGGCGTACCGGCAGGACTCGAAGGCAATCCCCCGATGGGGTGAAGTGATGACAATGGCGACACTCACTTCTCCAATCTCCAACCGTCCCAGCCGATGGACCATCCCCACCTGTCCAATTTGCCAGCGCTGCCTGACCGACTCGCCGATCTCGCGCATCTTGCGAAGGGCCATGGGCTCATAGGCTTCGTAGAACAAGTGAGTGGTTCTGCGCCCGCGGGTGTTGTTGCGGACGATCCCGAAAAAGGTTACTGCGGCCCCATCCTGGTCGCGAGTGAGCTGTGATACCAGCCCCTTGGTTCGAATGCTCTCCCGGACGATCTGGCAGATGTCTCCCGCCGCATCGACGGGATAGTCGGCTTCCGGTGGCGATTGGCCACCACTGACGGGTGGAAACAGGGCCAACTCATCCCCTTCCGCGACTGGTGTGTTCCAGTCTGCAAATTCCTGATTCACCGCCACCAGGAGGCTGCGGCTGAAGGATTCCAGCTCGGGGTATCGGGCACTGAGGATTCGATAGGCATCCTCGACCGACTCGATATCGGGGCTGTCCAACTCGATACTCCCCGTGCCCACCAGATCCCTCAGCCGTGCGAACAGGAGGATTCGAACTTTCATGGGAACCATTGGAAGGTAAGATCCGGCCTGCCGTCAAGCCAAAATCCACTTGAGCGTGAACACCGAGCGTTATCTGCATTGGCCAATAAAGCAGAAGCATAGGGCGCCGCTTGTCGTTGAAGGAGGCCCATCAGTCTTCGTGTCTATTCGTGTTCATTCGTGGTTCGTCTTCATTAACGACGGGCTGTCTTTCCTCTAAATGATCCGCCCGGAAGGGCGGGGGCGAGACTTGCCTGATACAATTGGGTGCACAACCCAGGCAGGATCCTTTCGCCGGTGCCTTTGCGGCATGGAGCTGTCTGATTTGGAGTTGCAAGACATGTCAGGATCCAACTCCCACGGCTTCACCAGAAACCTACGCCCAGGGAGTCCGGGTACATTCGTCTGCCAAGCCTGCGGCGCCCCCTTGGAGGTAGTGGTGCACTTCAACGGACGCATCGTCTGGCCGGTAGAGCCCGGAAACCCCGAATTCGGCGAAGAGCAGCCATTTCTGCGAGGCGAAACTCGTAAGGTGTCGGTCGTGTGCACCGCCGATGTCTTCCACTCCAGCGGCTACAGCGTGGTGGACGGGGTGTTGGCCGAGACCCGGGACACGCGCTCCGGAGACTCGACCCGTCGAAGCCGGACAGACTGAAAGTCAACCGTCGAAAACGATACCCGGCCAGCCTGACTAAGCCGCTATGGTACGGTTCTTAAACGCCATCATCGGTGACGGACCGGCACCCGGAATAGACCTTGACAAGGCTTAACTCGGGAATATATAAAGCTCGCACCTTAGCCCGCATTTCGGACCGGGGCCTGCGCTCGTAAGGCAAGTGCAGAAGATGGCTCGGGATGTTGCTCTCCAGTTCGTGGTCGCGGCCAAAGAACATGGCGGGGCCACGTTCGAGGAAGGATAAGCACTGCCAAGTGGATAGGACAATCGGAGACTGCCGGCTGTCGTTCGGGCGCCGAAGGCTCGAAACCAGGCGGCGGCGGACACCGAAGACAAGCTCTCTATAAACGAAATACCCAGCGACTCGGTGAGAGATGCGGGAATCAGGCCGGCCTTCCGCACTAAATCGGGCTAACCAGGAGGGGACACCGTGAACAAAGCCGATCTGATTGAAAAAATCGCCAAGGATGCCAAGATCAACAAGACGCAGGCCGACGCCGCCATCAATTCGGCCTTGGCGGGTATTCAGAGCGCGCTCAGAAAAGGCGAACGAGTGACCTTGGTCGGCTTTGGAACCTTTTCAACAGGTACTCGGAAAGCCAGAACCGGTCGCAATCCCCAGACAGGCGGCACCATCCAGATCGAGGCCAAGAAAGTCGCCAGGTTCTCCCCCGGAGCCGAACTGAAAGCTGCGGTCAACCGCAAGAAAAAACGGTAGCGACCAGGCTCGTATGACGGAGGCTGAAGCTCTGCCCCCAAATTCCTTCCCCTGACGAGGCGCCACGCCACCAGCATGACCGGAACCGGCTGGTCTTTCGCTTGACATCCCGGACGACTTGCTCCATTTTCAGGGCAGGAACTGAAAAATGCCGGGAAATCCTGAACCCAACCGGAGCGGGAATCATTCCAAGAAGGGACATCGGGGATGGCTTCCAGTCACAGGCGCTCTCCTGTGCTGCCTCCCTCTGATCCCCAACGGGCTCTTGAAGGCACCAGCTCGCTCCGACCACAGGCCTTTGCCGGTAACTCTCCACTTGGCGGTAACCGACCGGAACGGGGAACCGGTCGAGAACCTCCAAGCCGCCGACTTCCAGATCTTCGAGAAAAAGAAGCTGCAGCAGGTTACCCGGGTCCGTTTCGAGAGAAACGTCCCGGTCTCCCTTGGCATTTTGGTCGATGTGAGCAAGAGCATGGAGGGGAACGGAATCCGCCTGGCATTGAAGCTGCTGAATCATTTGGCGACCAAGCTGGAGAGTCCGGACGAACTGTTTGTGAACGCCTTCAGCAACGACTCCCAGGAGCTGCTCGATTACATCGCCCCGGAAGACTATCTGGAGGACGCCATCGAGAACCTGGGAACCGGCGGCAGGCCGCACATGGGCTTGGCTCTGGATTTGGCCCTGATCAAGTTGCGGGCCGCCAGCAACACCAATCGTGCCGTCCTGTTCATCTCGGCAGGGCGGGATATCGCCGGGCCAGCGACCCTGGATCACATCGCGCGACACCGTTATCCCGTCTACGCGCTGGGAATAGAGGGAGCCATCAGTTTCCGGACAAGGCTCAAGATTCTGAACGTCAAGGGCTCAGCCCTCAAGGTTTACACCAACCATTCCGGTGGATCGGCATATTTCGTGGAAACGGAAGAAGAGGCCGCCGCCGCCCTGGAGATGCTTCCCTACCAACTCAAGAACCGGTTCGTGCTGGAATACCTTTCCACCCATCCCCAGAGAGACGGCAAGTCCAGAAGGATTCGGGTCGCGGTGAGTCATCCCCAATACCAGGTCCGACACCTGAAACAGTACCAGGCGCCACGACGCTAGCTCTCATTTCTGACACCGGGGGCAGAAATGGCTGCCTCGCTGCGACACGATGATCCGGGAAACCGGGCTGAGGCAGCGACGGCAGGGCTCCCCCGAACGCCCGTAGACCCTTAGCCGTTCCTGATTGGCCCCTGCCTCACCGCGGGCGTTGACGTAGTTTTGAAAACTGGTGCCGCCGTACCTGAGACCTCGTTTGAGCACCCTTGGGATGGACCGGAACAGCTTTCGTTTTTCGTCTTCCGTCAAGGACTCGCAAGGCCGCAGCGGATGGATACCCGACTCAAACAGCGCCTCGTCCACGTAGATGTTCCCCAAGCCTGCCACAAAATGCTGGTTGAGCAGCAGGCTCTTGATCCGCGTCCTCCTGTTCTCCAATCCAGCCAGGAAGCGAGACCAGGAATATTGAGCGGTGAAGGGCTCGATGCCCAAGCTCCAGTATTCCTTGGCTTGCTTGAACTCATCCATGGCATAGAGGCGCCATTTGCCGAACTGGCGAATATCCCTGTAGTGCATGGCATTGCCATCCGTGAAATAGAGGCTCAGATGCGTATGCTTGTCGACGGCATGTTGCCGCGCCTTCTGTAGTCCGGTCACGGGATGGACGAAGAAGTCGGGGTCATCGATTCTGCTCTTGTCGCGGTAGGTCAACTGGCCCGTCATGCCCAGGTGCACCAGCAACTGAAAATGATCGGTGGTGAAAAGGAGGAATTTGCCCCGGCGCGAGACTCGCCGGATGGTTTGAGCCTTGAGCTGTCGAGACCAGCGGCCGGGCTGCGGGCGCACCACGATCCGCCGATTTCTGATGGCCACTCTGGAGATGGTCTTGCCCAGGACGCTGCCGGCAAGTCCGATTCGGATCGTTTCAACTTCAGGCAGCTCCGGCATGCGGTCCCCGGCACCGGTCCAAAGGGAAACTTCAGGATGGACCCGGGTCGAATCGAGCCGACACCCAGGCTGTGGCCTGCCGGCGAGTTTTCACCTGATTTTCCAGTTGAGCATCTCTCAAGGAACCGAGAATCTCACGGAAAACCGGCCCGGGAGTATATCCCATTTGAATGAGGTCATTGCCGGTCAGGATTGGCTGGGGGTGGAGCTCTTCAGGGACCGAACGCTCCAGCATCTCCGCGGCCAGCCTCCAGTTGTCTAGATTTCCATGGCTGCCGAGGCAATCCAGGCGGTGCAGCTCAAGATGCTCCTCGAAGCCCTCCTGGCCCAGAAAGCGCTTGAGGGTCGAGGCCCGCATCCGTGGAAGGTCGATGAACTTCAGATGGTCCCTGACCAGTGCAGTGATTCTTTCCTGTTGCTTCCTGCTGAATCGGAGACGTTCGCAAACCCTGAGCGCCATTCGGGCTCCCACGTCGGCATGCCCGTTGAAGCGGATTCTATCGCTGCGCTCAAAGGTCGAAGGCTTGCCGATGTCGTGCAACAGTACTCCCATGGCCAGGGTGACCGAAGGATAGGGGACCATCGCTTCTCCAAACGGCACACTCGGCAGGAGAGCGGAACGGTCCGCCGGCCGGTCCGGGCCTTCACCCCCCGGGAGCTTCCTCTCACTCTTTGTGCCGGACCGGTCCATCAATTCCAACATCAGCAGAGTGTGAACCCAACAGTCCCCTTCGGGATGAAACTCGGGAGGCTGGGGAACTCCTTGCAAATCGGTCACCTCGGGAAGCAGGTGAACCAGCAGTCCCACCTCTTGCAATCTGCGAATTCCGTCGGCAGCATAGCCTTCCGTCAGTACTCTGGCCAGCTCCTCCCGAATGCGCTCGGGGCTCACCCGAGTCACCTCCTCAGCCTGGTCCCGCAATGCAGCCAGGGTCTCCTTCTCCAATTCATAGCCAAATCGAGCCGCGAACCGAACGGCTCTCACCAACCGTAGCTTGTCTTCCCGGAAACGCAGCTCGGCGGAGCCGATGGTGCGAATGACGCCGGAGCGGATGTCCCGCTCGCCTCCCACAAAGTCCAGGACCTGCCTGGAGGAAGGATCGTAGAGCATTCCATTGATGGTGAAGTCACGACGCTGCACGTCCAGCCTGGGGTCGGAGGAGTAGGTCACCCGACTGGGACGCCTGCCATCGGGATAGGCGCCGTCAGAGCGAAAGGTGGCCACCTCGTAGCTGCCGCCCTTTTCCAAAACCCGGACCACCCCGAAGGCCGCGCCAACGGCGACCGTCCGTGGAAACAGCCTCCCCACCTCCTGAGGTCGGGCGCTGGTGGCAATGTCGTAGTCCTTGGGGGCAATGCCCATCAGGCGATCCCGAACACAGCCCCCGACGAAATAGGCCGAAAATCCCGCATCCTGCAGCTTGGCCGCAATTCTGGCGGCACAGGACTCCGAATTTCCGAAGGGTTGTGATGAGAGGGATTCAGCCATCGCGTCAGTACTTGCGCAGGACCCCAATAACTCTGCCCTGGATCTCCAATTCTCCTGTCTCCATAAAGATTGGCGCCATGGACGAGTTGGCCGGTTGAAGTCGAAGACGTCCATCTCGTTCGCGATAGAAGCGTTTCAGCGTGGCTTCGCTCCCTTCCACCAGGGCAACCACCGTATCTCCGTTGTCAGCGCGATTGGTGCTCTCCACCATCACATAGTCTCCATCGCAAATGTGGTCCTCGATCATGGAGTCTCCCTTGACCTGCAAGACGTAGACATTCTTGTTTCCGACGAACTCCTGCAAGGACAGAACCTCCTGGTTGGCAAAGGCCTCAACCGGTCGACCGGCGGCAATTCGACCCAACAAGGGCAGGGACCTGGCGTTCTTCACAGGTCCAGGTTCGCTTTCGGACTCTGCCCTCAGCGCGTTCACTTCAATCATGGGACGGCGGTCGATGACTTCGATCGAACGACTCCGATTGGGATCCCGCCGAATATAGCCCTTTCGCTGCAGCGTGTTCATGTGCTTGTGCACCGTAGCCAGCGATGCGAGACCCAGTGCTTTTCTGACTTCGTCGTAGCTGGGGCAATAGCCGTTCCGGCGAACAAAGGCATCCAGGAAAGCAAGCACTCGATATTGACGCTTGGTCAAAGCCATACTACCCCCTGGACTGCATCGAATTCAGGTCCCTAATGTAAGCGAATCAAAAGCGAAGATCAAATATGTGATCAACCGCGCCCCCACCCCATACGACGGGGCGGGGGCGCGGTTGATAAGGAATCCGTACTACCGCTGGGAGAAAATCTATTGAGCCTTGAGCCTTTTGCAATATTCTGCGGGCAAGGGTTTTATGGGTCGCGAGAGGAGTCAGGGAATTCGAGGGGAGGTCCGCTCTGCCCCTAAATGGCCACAAAATGCACAAAAACGGGATCGGGCAAGACTGGAGCCCGGTTGTGTGCCTTTTGTGCTTTTTGTGGTGGAGCCGTTTCCCCCATTGGCCGGGTAGCGGGAGCTTTCCCGGGAGAAGCCAGGGAAGAGGTTACTCGCGGGGCAGGTCCGCTCTCTGTTGTTTCATGGAAATGCCCGAATCCGAATTTTGCGAATGAATCGAGAGGGAAACAAGGGACCGACTCCTGGGCGACCGTCGGTTTATCGAGAGGTCGTCAGCTGGGAACCCATCGTCCTGAATTCAAACGATCATGCCTTCGTGGCCCTTCGTGGATAAGTCTTTTTTCTTTTGTCGTTTGTCGGTTGTTTCAGACAAGACAAGCAGCGCCCGTCCCTTCAGGTCACCTGGTTGCCTCTGGCCATGACGACATTGCCCGTCCGTACCAGCTCGATGATGTTGTACTTGTGAACCATGCGCACCAGAGCGTCGATTTTGTCGGTACCGCCGGTAGCCATCAGAATCATTGAGGACTCGGTGAGATCGAGTGTCTTGCACTTGAAATGTTCCGCCACCTGAAGAGCCTCGCTGCGATCTTCAGGCCCGACGGCCACCTTGATCAGGACCAACTCCTGCACAACGGCGTTTTCGCCGGTGTGATCCACGCAGTGCAACACATCGATCAACTTGTTGACCTGCTTGATGATTTGTTCCAATCCCCCCGGATTGCCCTTGGTGGTGATGGTCATTCTGGAAAACTCCCCATCCACTGAAGAAGAGACCACCAGGGAATCGATGTTGTAACCGCGCCGGGCAAACACCTGGGCGATCCTGGCCAGCACGCCGGGCTTGTTGGAAACATAGACGCTCAACGTATGGGTGTCGCGACTCAGTAGGCTTTCCATAGGGCTTCTCTCGAGGAATCGGCCCCCAACTCGGGGGGGGGCGCCGAATCGGGCGCGCTAAGTAGATCCGGTGGGCTTTTCCAGTCTTCTATTGGGCTTTTCGATCAACATGTCTTCAAGCGCCCTGCCGGCGGGAATCATAGGATAGACGTTGTCGGTCTTCTCGCACTCCGCGTTCACCACCGCCGGGCCTTGATCGTAGTCGAGCGCCCTCTGGAGGATCTTTCTGACGTCGGCCGGTCGCTTCAGGGTGAACCCCTTTGCCCCGGGATAGGCGCCGGCCAGCTTGGCGAAGTCGGGATTCCCCTCCAGATCCACTCCACTCTCGCGTTCTCCGTAGAACAACTCCTGCCACTGGCGGACCATGCCCAGGTAGTGGTTGTTGAGGACGATGACCTTGATGGGGAGCCGGTGGACGCAGGCGGTCGAGAGCTCACTCATGGTCATTTGAAATCCCCCGTCCCCCACCACTGCCACCACCAGATCCCTGGGACGGCCGAACTGGGCGCCGATGGCAGCCGGAAACCCATACCCCATGGTGCCTGCGCCACCCGAACTGAGCCAGTTGGAGGGGTAGTCCGTCTTGTAGAACTGGGCCGCCCACATCTGATGCTGTCCAACGTCGGTGGACACGATGGCCTTTCCGCCGGTCAGATTGTGCAACTCATCCAGAACATGCTGCATTTTCAAGCCGCCGCGCCTCTTGTATCTGAGTGGGTATTTCTTTTTGTATCCATCCAGGTGTCTCAACCAACTGGAGGTGTTCAAGGGCGCCACGTGCCGGATCAGCTCTTCGACGATCTCTCTTGCATCTCCGACACACCAGTGCTGGCATTGGATCATCTTTCCGATTTCGGCTTCATCGATGTCGATATGGATGCGCACCGCATCCTTGCAGAATCGATGCGGCTGACCGACGATGCGGTCGTCGTAGCGGGAACCGATCGACATGACCAGATCGCACTCCACCA
Source organism: Candidatus Versatilivorator sp. (assembly GCA_965207735.1). Taxonomy (GTDB): domain Bacteria; phylum Acidobacteriota; class Terriglobia; order Versatilivoradales; family Versatilivoraceae; genus Versatilivorator. The sequence goes on from OZ242296.1 coordinate 2,700,728, forward strand.
TGGCCTTGTTGGCATAGGCCGTCCCATGCATCCCCAACATGCCGAGAGAGAGGGGATGGGATTCCGGAAATGCTCCTTTCCCCAGTAGCGTCGTGGTCACCGGAGCACACAATTTTTCCGCCAGCCTCCTGACGGCGCTGGAAGCATTGGAAACCAGAGCGCCGTGACCCACCAGCAAGACCGGCTTTCGCGCACGGCTGAGAGCCCCGGCAATCTCCAGGATTTGGCTGTGGTCCGGATTGCTTTCAACCCGATATCCCGGCAAATCCATTTCGGCGTGAAGATCGCCCGAAAAGGGATTCTGGCTCACGTCCTTGGGAACGTCGATCAGCACCGGTCCCGGACGTCCTGTGCTGGCAATATGGAAGGCCTCCCTCACGACTCTGGGAATGTCGTTGGTGTTCTTGATCAAGTAGCTGTGCTTGACGATCGGCATGGTCAAGCCGAAGACATCCGCTTCCTGGAAGGCATCCTTGCCCAACATGGGAGTTACGGTCTGGCCCGTCAGAACCACCATGGGGATGGAATCCATCTGGGCAGTCATTATGCCGGTGACCGTGTTGGTGGCCCCTGGCCCGCTGGTGACCAGCACAACCCCGGGTCTGCCCGTAGCTCGAGCGTAACCGTCCGCCATGTGGGAAGCCCCTTGTTCGTGTCTGACCAGAATCAGCTTGATCTTGGTTCTGGTGGTGACCAGAGCATCGAAAATGGGAATCGCCGCTCCGCCGGATAAACCCCAGATGTACTCCACTCCTTCATTTTCCAGGCCTCGAACCAAGGCCTGGGCTCCATCCATCGTTTCCTGAGTCATTTTCTGTGATCAACCCCATAACTGACCGTCATCTTATTCAAAAAGATAGTCATATTTCTCCATTTTTTCAAGTCTTAATTTATGTTGAGCTCCTGAGACGTCGATTGATTTGCATCACAGTAGAAAAAGACGAGAATTTCAAGACAAATCAACGATATCTCACATGTGATTCTCGAAAAACTCTCGGAAATTACAGAACTGGAGTTACTAATCGAACTCCAGGGTTTGTTATGGGGGGAATATATTAGAAAAGCTGCTCTCTTCTTCTCAGAGTTCCGAACGAACCGATATTCTTGAGAAAGAAACTGAACCGCACTTGGGACTCGTTGTCCAGTCGAGGGTTGAATTGCCTTAGACCGACATGGCGAAGATGAACGGCTACGCCGCAGCAATCCCAATTGTAGGCCAACTGTGCTGCCGTGTACTGTCTGCGCCGGGAGGTGAAATTGTGGACAAAACTGAGGGCCGCACTGATCCCTTGAGGGGAGGATCGGCCCAGCCTGGCGCGGACCTGGTTGGAAGGAAGCTGGTTGGGGGGCAGGTTGCGGGTATTGTAGTAGGTCAGGCTTAGGAAGTACCGGGAAAGATTGACTCTAGCGGCGACGCTGCTGGCCCGCAGGCGTTGGACTTCGGGATCGTAATCGGTCCTGAAGTCAACCGTATAGCGCCGAGCGGGGGTAAATCGCAACCGGGAGGAAACAGGAGACATCCTTCTGGATCCATCCAGATAAGCAAAAGCCGACAGCGTATTGGCAGGATAGAGCACGTTTCTTCGCCCAGGGATCAGGGCGCCGCCAAAGGTAGGATCGAAGAAGACCTTTTGCCCGATACTCAAGGACAGAACTTCGGCGGTCGTCCAGCCCCCGTCAGAGGTTGGGCGGCGAGCAAAGAAGCGATTGGAGAAGACATACTCGACTTCATTGGAGTTGCTTAAGATGTCCTTCTCATCGAAGAGTAGGGTCTCCCTGAATTCGTCGACCCCGGAGATGTAGCGGTAGGTGATCGACGGTTCGATGAGGTGCTTCAAGCGATGCTGGCCCACCTGAAAGATCCTCTGCAACCCCGGACCTCTCCAATCAAGTTCCAGGTCGAAGGCCGAGCGGCTCAAATTGCCGGGTCCGACTCCGGTGGGGCTCTGGGGATCCAACCGGTTCGAATAAAAGGTCTCCCGCCAGCCCACGCTGGAGGTCAGGCTGATCCCGCTCGACCTGATGATGGGAACAGAGAGCTTGGGATAGAAATCGAAGCGCTGGACGATGCCAGGCGTCGATAGACGGGCGTCCGTGCGGCCCATGCCTTCCACGGAGGTTTCGTAGGAAAAGTAGATCGGCCAGTTTTTTATCCTGCGCCGATGGCCGTTTAAGTTGAAACTGGGAAACGTGCGGCTAGTGACCGCCCTTTCCCTGGAAAAAATTGTCGAGCGGCGCTCCCCGAAGACGTTGAGGCTGTCGCTCGAAAAGTTTCGGGTCAGAAAGCCCGAGGACACCTCATCGGGTCTGGAGATCCTGTTGAAAGTGCGTCCATACACCTGTCGAAATTCCTGGGAGCTCACCACATCCACGCCGGCCGCCGCCCTGAATCCGTTTTCCCACCGGGTCTCCGCCTTGACCTGTGCGCTCTGGCCGCCGAAGCCCATCCGATCCCGGGCAGCATAGCCCACGGCGGAAATGGAACTGTGCTGGTTGGGCCTGGCCTTGAAATCCAGCCCTCCGGCAGGCCCGCGCTTGGAATAATAATCCGCACGTGTCAAGAGATCGGCGCTGCGGCCCAGGGTCAAGAAAAAAGCTCCGCTGACGGAGCGCCCGCGGCTGGAGGAGTTGCCCGTGGAAGGCAAGAGAAAGCCTGTCTTTCGCTGCTTTTCACTGGTGGGCGCCCTGAGAAAGGGGCTGTAGAATAGGGGAAGTTTCTTGATTCTGAAGACGGCGTGCCGCAGGTTTACGGGCTCGTCCACTTTGAAATCCGCACCCTTGGCCGAGAAGCTCCACTTGGGAACCGGATCCTCGCAGGCCGTGACCATTCCATCCACGATTCTATACTCATCCTCCCCGACCTTCCGGACCTCTTTGGCCTGGAAGAGGAAACCGGTGTCGGATCGACTCTGATTCTCGACCTGGGTCTTGCCACTGACGTCGTAAAAGGTCCCCGTCCGGCTGTCCAAGTTGAATTTGAAGCGAGAGGCGTGAAGACGGGTGAGTCCTTGCTCGAAGTAAACGTTTCCTTCGCCTTCAACATCTCGGGTGCTGTCGTTGCCGCAAATCCGGTCGGCTTTCAAGAGCAGGTCTCGGAAGCTGACCTCTACATCGCCCTGGGCGAGATAGTCGTGTTTCCCCGTCCTGGCCTGTCGTTCGGCTCGGACGGTGATGACTTCGTCACCGACCCGGATGGCAAGAGGATCGATTGCGGCTGATGAGGCAGCTGGCTCCGATTCCGGCTGCTGTTCCCGGGATTGGCTGGATCCCGGAATTGCCGAGAGCAGCACCAGTAGCCCGGCCAGTACCCCTATCCGGCCTGGATTGGCCCGGGCTCCGGAATCGCCGGGAATTGGGTCCGTCCTTGAGTGAAGTGGGCTGAGAGAATGCACTGGAAAATTCTTGGAAGCGGTTCACGGAGCGCCCGCACCTGAACAAAGGGTCGCGTCCCCTATGGAGCGGAAGCAGCCGACAACCATAGGAAAAGCTTAGCACAATGTGAACTTCCCCCGGAGGCGCTCCGCAAGACTGGAATATCGCTAGCCCGTTCTGATAATATCTGCCCAATCCACTCAGACCGGGACTCTGCTTTTTGGACTTGACCACCTCCACCGGCTGATCGATTTCCATGATTTGTCCTTCCTGTGGCCTCCACAATGCATCGAACACGGAGAATTGTGTCGGGTGCAATCACCCCCTGCCCCCCTCCTCCGCGGAACCCGCCACGGATCCGAACCCGCCTGACGAGCCAAGCGGGAACCTGGCTGTGCAGGACGAACCGGTTTCCTCTCCCGCGGATTTAACGGTGGTGAAGGATTCCCAGCAGCCTCCGCCTGATCGAGTCTCCGTCCCGGACCTGCAGCAGGAACCGTTCGAAACCGCGGTGAAGGACTTCCTGGATCGGGACTTCGTGAGGACTGAGCCCCCCGCTTCCGGCCCATCCCGGCAACCGCCCGATCAGCAGGAGTCTGCACCTGCCGGACCAACTCTTCCGGAATCCGAACCGGCTACCGGCCCTCCCCCCGGCGGCCCGAGAACTGCCAGCCCCACACCGGTTTCGCAGACCGTCCAATCCGGCGCTGGGACGGCCCCACGAAGCCAGGGAACCCTATTCTCCGACAAGATTCAAAGGATCGAAATCAAACTCAACCAATCACCGCTTCCATTTGGAGAAAGCAAGCCTCGGGATACCTTGCTGAGGGATTCCATTCATGAGGACCTGCGGTCCGCATCCGTATGGGATCGTTTCGCCGCCGGGATCGTCGATACTTTATTCGTTGTCGGCTGTTGGCTGATCTTCAGCCTGGTGGTCATCGCCTTTACGGATTTCAAGGTGCTCTCCATTTCCGCCGGGCTGGGGCTCGGACTGGTGTTCCTCTCCATTGCGCTTTCCTACTTTTTTCTTTTCACCGTTCTTGGTGCCCGAACACCGGGGATGGACTTCATGGGCCTGGCGGTCATTCGCTTTGACGGCGGAATGCCCTCACTCCGGGAAGTAGGTTTGCGGGTTTTCGGTTACTGCATCTCCGCGGGTTGTTTTGGCTTGGGCTTCCTCTGGGCTTTCTTCGATTCGGAACGACTGACCTGGCACGACCGTATTTCCAAGACCCTGGTGATTGAATCCGGCCCCCCTCAGGGCGATTGAAGGTTATCGCTGAAATCGAGCCTGGGCGCCGGGCCTGGCCTCCTTGCCCGGAGATTTTTTCGTGTGCTAGGATGCTTTGGTTCCGGAGTTGACCTTGACTAACAAGTTCACAGTAGCTTTGGCCCAGGTGTCACCCAAGCTGGGGCTGTTAAAGGAAAACCTGCAACTTCATCTGGACACCATCCGCCAGGCAAAATCGGAAGGCGCGGATCTGGTTGTTTTTCCGGAACTTTCCCTGACCGGGTATATTCTGCAGGACCTGGTGCCGGACGTTGCCATCGATCCGCTGAACGCTCCACATCTCCAGCCACTGCTGCAGGGCTGCAGGGATATCGCCTGTGTTTTCGGCTTTGTGGAAGTCTCGGATCGCTACAACTACTACAACGCCGCCGCTTACGTGTCCGAGGGCAGGATCCAGCATGTGCACCGGAAGCTGTATCTGCCCACTTACGGCATGTTCGACGAGATGCGCTTTTTCGCCATGGGCGAGAAATTGCGGACTGTCCGCACTCCCTTCGGTCCGTTGGGATTGCTGATCTGTGAAGACCTCTGGCACCCCTCTACCCTCTACCTGCACGCGCAGGATGGGGCCCGAGTGGTCGTGACGCTCTCCTCAAGTCCCGGTAGGGGCGTGAGGACCGACGCAGGGTTCCAGACGTCTCAGGGATGGGAGATTCTGCTGAAGGCCTTGTCGCAGTTTTACACGGTTTACAACCTTTACGCCAATCGATCCGGGATCGAGGATGGCGCCTACTTCCCCGGAGGATCGATGGTTGTCGGTCCGGTTGGGGAGGTGGTTGCCCGAAGCCAAACCTTTGGAGAGGACCTGGTGCTGGCCCAGCTGGATCTGGAAGAGATCCGCCGGGCACGGCTCTTCACGCCAGTCCTGCGGGACGAGCGCCTGGATCTGACCCTGAGGGAACTCACTCGAATTGCCCTTCAGCGCTCTTCGTCCTGACCCACATATCTCCCGGCTTGTCTAACGCATATGCAACTGAACTGCCGGCTGGTGAACCAGGTCCTTCAGGGGTTTGTCCGCGACGAGCTCAGCAAGGCAGGATTTCACCGGGTCGTGGTCGGACTCTCAGGGGGCATCGACTCGGCGGTGTCCTGCTTTCTGGCGGCTCGTGCCCTGGGTCCTGAGAATGTTCTGGCTGTCATGATGCCTTACAGGACCAGCAGTCCGGAGAGCCTCTCCGATGCCCGGGCAGTGGTGCAGGCGCTCCGGGTCAAAAGCGAGATCGTCGAAATCACCCCCATCGTGGACGGCTACTTCGAGGCGCAGTCGCAGGCCAATTCCCTGCGCCGCGGCAACGCCATGGCCCGAGCCCGAATGATCGTCCTCTTCGACAAATCGATGGAGTTCAATGCGCTGGTTCTTGGCACCTCCAACAAGACGGAACTGCTGCTGGGCTACGGTACGCTCTTCGGAGACATGGCTTCCTCGATCAATCCCGTCGGAGATCTTTACAAGGCCGATGTCTTCAAGCTGGCGCGTTTTCTGCAAGTCCCCCGATCCATTCTCGACAAAAAGCCCACCGCCGATCTCTGGGCGGGACAGTCGGACGAAGACGAGTTGGGATTTACCTATGCCGAAGTCGATGAACTCCTGCACGAGCTCATCGACCGCCGTGTCTCCCGGCAAGAACTGTTGGAAAGAGGCTTCGAGAAAGAATTTATCCATCGGGTCGTCAATAGAATTCGACGCTCCCAGTTCAAGCGGCGCGGGCCGGTAGTGTGCAAGCTGTCCCCCCGGTCAGTCAGTCACGACTTCCACTATCTCCGAGACTGGGGAATGTAATTTCCCAGCGCGTTATGGCAGGAACACTCTTCGTGGTAGCCACACCGATCGGAAATCTGGAAGACATCACCCTGCGCGCGCTGCGAATCCTTGGTGAAGTAGACTTGATCGCCTGCGAGGACACCCGCCACACCGGAAAACTGCTGGCCCACTACCAGATTTCGACTCCGACCTCCAGCTACCACGAACACAACGAGCGCCAGCGAACCGGCTGGTTGGTGGAACGACTGGAATCGGGAATGGACATCGCTCTGGTCAGCGACGCGGGAACTCCGTCCATCTCCGACCCAGGCTATCGTTTGGTTCGGGCCGCCCTGGAGCGCGGGTTCCATGTTTCTCCAATCCCCGGCGCCTGCGCGATCATTTCCGCCCTGAGCATCTCCGGGAGACCCACCGATTCCTTTGCTTTCCTGGGTTTCCTTCCCGGCAGGAGAACGGCTCGCCGCACCAGGCTGCGAGCGTTGCGGTCGGAATCTCGTACGCTGCTCTTTTTTGAATCTCCGCTGAGGCTGGCGTCCACTCTCAGCGACATCGACGAGATCCTGAATTCGCAGGAAGTGACGGTGGCCCGGGAAATGACCAAGGTTCACGAACAACTGGTCACGGGAACGGCGGCCGAACTGGCTTCGCTCTTCCGAAGCCGCCGCCCCAGGGGCGAGGCGGTGGTGGTAGTGGAAAAGGCCTCGTCGGAGCCCGAAGCTGCCGAGTCACTCAGCGACAGGGAACTGGATCGTCGTGTCGAAGGACTGGTGCATCAGGGTCTTTCCAAAAAGGAGGCCATCAAGAAGTTGGCCAAGGAGTTGGCTTCTCCGAAGCGGGAGCTTTACCTTCGCCTGCTCCGAGAGAAAAAAATTGTGGATGGAAAACAATAACAACCAAAGGGTTGGAGGAAGGAAAGAGAGATGATGGAAAAACTGGCTGGCCGCATGGGACGGTTGGGAACGGAAACGGCCTTCGATGTCCTGGTAAGAGCCAAAGCGCTGGAGGCGAAGGGACGCAGCGTCGTTCACCTGGAACTTGGAGAGCCGGACTTCGATACCCCTTCCAACGTGATCCGGGCCGCCAACACCGCCATGGAGGAAGGTTACACCCACTATTGCGCTTCAGCCGGCCTGGTGGAACTGCGAGAAGCCATTGCCGACCACGTGGGGAAAACTCGCTCAGTAGACATCGATCCGGATTGGGTCGTGGTCACGCCCGGAGCCAAGCCCATCATGTTTTTTCTGATCCTGGCCCTGGTGGAGGAGGGCGACGAAGTCATCTACCCCAACCCGGGCTTCCCCATCTACGAATCCATGATCCGCTTTTGCGGGGGTACCCCGGTCCCCCTGCCCTTGCTGGAGGAGTTCGAGTTCCGTTTCGATCCCAAGCAGCTTCAATCTAAAGTCTCGTCCAGAACCAAGCTGATCATTATCAACTCTCCGCAAAACCCAACCGGAGGACTGCTGACGGAAAATGATCTGGCAATCGTTGCGGATTTGGCTACCCGGCATGACATCACGGTTCTTTCGGATGAAATTTACTCCTGCATCATCTACGAAGGAGAGCATCGCAGTATCACCTCGATTCCAGGAATGATGGACCGCACCGTCATCCTGGACGGGTTCTCCAAGACCTTCGCCATGACCGGCTGGAGGCTCGGATACGGCATCATGAGGCCGGAACTGCAGACCCACATCTCAAAGCTGGCGACCAACAGCGTTTCCTGCACGGCGCCTTTTGCCCAGCGGGCGGGGTTGGAGGCATTGGCCAACGCCGAGAGCGCCACGGCTTCGATGGTGGCGGAATTTCGCAAGCGCAGGGATTTTCTGGTCGAGACGCTGAATCGAATACCGGGAATGAGCTGCCTGAATCCGCCCGGAGCCTTCTACGTGTTCCCGAACGTTCGCTCCTTCGGCAAAAGCAGCGACGAGATTGCCGATTACCTGTTGCAGGAAGCCGGCGTGGCCTTGCTCTCGGGAACAGCTTTCGGAGCTTTTGGAGAGGGCTACCTCCGGCTCTCCTACGCTACATCCATGGAAAACCTTGCCGAGGGTAGCCAACGGATAGCAGCCGGGCTGGCCCGACTGTGACATGAAGCGGATCAGGGCACGCCGTAAACGAAGAACGCGTCCCCGGAGGTCTGGCCTTCGGTGACGACTGCAAAGGCCAAAAACGGGTTGGACCCGGAAGTTCGGGAGACGCGAGCGTAGCCCTGGTCGGTGTCTGGAGCGTGCTGCTCCAGAATCGACTCCAATCGGATCGATTGTCTGGCCTCCAGCTCCACTTCCTCGATCGTATGGGCCAGCATTCCCGTTTCTCCGTCGTAGATCTCCACGCTGAACAGGCTGGTCTCGTCGCCCAGCTCGCCCGTATTGACGATTCCCAGATCGGTTCGCTTCTCCTGGTCCTGACGCAAACCGTACACCCAGGCCGGAGAATGGTGGGAGTCTCCGTAAGGCACGGCCGCATGAACAAATGCGTTGCGGCTGCCATCCACAAGCGTTGAATTCCTCGCACCCACGTAGTAGCCGGTGTCCTCTCCGACTCCATCAACGGTAACAAAGATTGAGCCGGAGAAGTCCTCACCGACTGCACCCAACCCCGGGAAGAAAGATCCCGGCAGGCTCCCCTGTCGGCGCAGCCAGCTTACAAACTCGGGCACGATGATCTGCTCGCCGGGTCTCACCGAGACGAATCGAGCACCCTGCGGGTTCTGAATTCCATCGGACAAGACCGAAAACCCCACTACCTTCCAGGATTCTGACCAGTTGGCCACCACCAGTTCGCTGTCGAAGCGGGCGGTTTTCTCCACGGCGAGCAATGTCTGTCCCTTTCTGCCAACGGTTGCGTTTTCCGGAACAGGCGCAATAAAGGAGCCGTCGAAACCGCCCAGGTCGGTGAGGAGGGCATAGGCGTAGTAGGGTGCTTGCCCTTCAACCATCTCAACGCGTACATAGCCGTTTTCCAGCGACAGCCCACCGGACCGGAGCACATCGTCGATTCGACGGAAGTCACCTGGCGCCAGAATCTCATCCGGGAGAACCAACGAACCTGGCTGCTGAGGATCACCGGAGATGACGGTCAGTCTCAGGGTAATTTCGTCACTCGCCTGCCCCCCCAGGTTGTGAACCACAAGGCTGCTGCGATCCGCTTCATCGTGGCGGAGTCCACAGAGATATACCGGCTGGTGAAATCCGGTGGACACACCTGGATAGGCCCAACCGCTTTGGACGCCGTCAACCGTCCGGGTCGTTCGTACGGCCACCGTCCCTTCCGATTCGGCGTTCAGCCCGGAGAAACGAACCGACAGACTTCCTCCCCGGCTTCCTGAATCCGGAATGGGAACCCCCAGTTCTCTCAGGTAATCGATGGCATCTGGCACGATGCGCTGCCGGCCTGCCGGCAAGTCGTCCGTGGCGGTGCCGCTTCCCCCGCCAGTGGCCGCCGTGTAGGTGAGTTCCAGCGTGGCCGGCTGGGTTCCCCGATTGCTGAGGGTCAGCTCCGAATTGACTGCGGCGCCATCGGATTCGGTGGTTGCGAGCACAATGGGCACAAAGACTTCGGCATTGCCGAGGAGCCTCGCCACGAAGGCTCCGTTCCCTTCCGAAGCTTGATAAGCCCCGGTGGTCAAGGTGAAGTCGGAGCCCGCCTGTCCGGTGATGAAAGCGCTTCCCCGAGGACTAACCCAAAGCCCGCTGCCTCCCTCCAGGCTATCACCGCTACCCGCCCTGACCGAGTAGACCAGCTCCTCCCCCCGGGGGTCCAGTTTGCTTACGAAAATCTGTCCCTCGGAAGACCCCAGGGTCTCGGTCTGCGGAAAGTCGGAGGAAAGCGTCACGCCCGTCACATAGGCGTTCCCGCTCAGGTCCACACCCACGCCATTGGCATAATCGATGAAGCTGCCGCCCAGGTAGGTGGAATAGACCAGTGCCGTTCCCTCCTGGTTCAGCTTGGAGACAAAAGCATCCAGGCAGAGAGAACTGCCGCAAATTCCGGCTCCAGGCGCCGTTTCGGAAAAAGCACCCGGAGTCGTTGGAAAATCCTGGTAGGCCGTGTAACCCGTCACATAAGCGTAATTCCGTCCGTCGACAGCGATCCCAGTGATCGCCTCCAGTTCCTGGGGTGACGCATCGAAGGGCACGGAGAACCCTCCGAGGCGAAAGTTGTAAAGGATTTCGGCTCCCTCGGAACCCAGCTTAGTCACGTATGACTCGTCTCCATTTCTGCCGGACAAATAAGCATTGTTCCGGGAATCCAGGGCCACACCCGTGCCCCCCACGCCCTGGACTGAATAGAGCAGCGACGTCCCATCCGGATGGAGCTTGGCCACAAATCCGACGGCGGCGCCATCACCTGTGACGTAAGCGGACCCGTGAGCGTCGACGGCAATTCCGTTGCCACCCAATCCACCCTCAATGCCTCCCAGATAGGTCGAGTAGAGCAGAGCCGTCCCTGTCGCATTGATCTTGGTGACAAAGGCACTGGTGCAGAACTGGCCCGTAAAGTCCGAAGCGCACTGCTCACTCGATAGGGCCGATTGCCAGGCATCGGTTGAGACAGGGAAGTCGGAAGAGTTGGTGGTGCCAGTGAGATAGACATTGTCTTGAGAATCCACGGCAACCCCGTATCCGTACTCGAATCCGGAACCGCCCAGAAAAGTGGAATAGATCAATTCCGTCCCCTCGGCGTTCAGTTTGGCCAAGAGAACGTCGGGACAGCGAACCAGGTTCGGCCCGTCATAACACTCCCCTTCACTGTGCAGGCTTTGAAAGGCGTCGGCGGAGGTGAGAAAGGCGGGGTTGGCAATACCCGTCACGTAGGCGTTCCCCTCCCGGTCGACAGCGACGGCAAGACCACCTATTCCGCCGGCCGAGTAGGTCAATACGGGATCGATGACCAGAGCCCTGCCCGGATCGTAGTGACCCAAACGGAATCCCACCTCGCCGTTGCCGCCAAGCTCGTACTGCACGCGGACTTCCTGGCGAACGCCACCCTCTTCCTGATACGCCAGGGGACGCATCAGACGGAGATCTCCCGGGAGAATAAGGTTTCCCTGTTCATCCAGCGTCAGGCCAAAATGAGTTGGAATTCCTCCTGTCCCCTGGAAGTCGAGGCGGATCGCGCCGGCGTCGACACCCGCATCCAGCCGGAAGTCGAATTCCAAACGCCGGCCGTTGCCGTAGAAGATCAGGTCGACTCCCGGATAGACCTGCCGGTAGCGCACTCTGGAATAGGTCGGAACATTCAGCCGCCACTGGCCCGGATCCCTGCCGCGCAAGTAGTGACTCCGGCTTGGAAGCCGGCTTTCACCGTGGATCCCGGACCGAGGCTTGCCATTGACGATTCGCATCCTCAAACCCGAGATCGCCCCCATCCCCGCGGGCGGCTTGGAGCCTCCTGGAAATTCGCCGGACTGAAATTGAAAGACCAACTCGCGGTCGAGCATCAAGTAGCTGTATCCCGGCCCTCGGGAAAGGAAGCGAACCCCTTCCTCGGCCTGGCCCCGGTTCGGTTCGAAGCTGAGGGGTATTTCGCCATAGGTCCGACGAACCTGGGCTTTCCGGATGACTTGCGGCACATTCGACAGACTCTTGGGAGCGGCAGTGGGGGGGGCTCCGCGGGTCCGGGCCAAGGGCCGCAGGCTCTGTCGCTCCGCCTCGAGCTCACTGGCCGAAAGCGGAGCCGCGCCGCAGCCTGCTCCGAACAGGACAGCCCCCCCTAGAGCCGCTTTCGGGAGTAATCCCCGGCAATTCAATGGCGTCATGCTTGCCTCAAACATTCCTGTTTGACTCTGTATCAACCGCCCCGTCGTATGTGACGCCGGCGCGGCTAGGTGAAAGGTGGAAAGTGGCTATTGGATCCAAACGCAAAACATGTTGTCGGTCTCGGGGCGTTCAGGTCATCAGGCGCTTGCCTGTTCCCGAAACCCTCGGCTGACCACTCTCCACTCTCCACTCGTCAAAAGATCAGTTTCGCGGCCAGGACGACCTGGCGCGCTTCCTGCGGAAAATCCGCGGGCGTCCCGAAGGAGGCCACCACTCCCGGAACCCGAGCTCCCGGGTTCGCATTGAAGGACGAGGCCGCCACGTTGGTCGTCGCCGGCTTCACATACAGGTTGGAGTGGTTGAAAAGATTGTATAACTCGGCCCGAATTTGAATCTGTAAACCTTCCACTCCACTCATCTCGGGGAGATCGAAGTTTTTCGCAAGCGCAACGTTCTGGAAGTGGGTGCCCGGCCGCCGGAAGGTGTTTCGACCCAAAGACCCGGCGAACGGTCCATTGACCGAGAGTTGACAGGCGAAGGGGGCGGCCTCGGCAATACAGCTCCCATTGGAGTTGCGGACCCTGTTGATCGGCAGAATGAGAAAGGCGTTCGGCGTTCGGACGTCGACCTGACGTTCCCCGGCACCGAGCATTCCCGGCGCCTTTCCCGTTAGCCGCGGCCGGGTGTTGTCGGACAACTCCCGATCGATGACCCGACCATCCCAAAGGCTGAAGGGCTGCCCGCTCTGAAAGGAAACAATTCCGCTGAACTGCCAGCCTGCCAAGAACAGCCGCGTCAAACCTCTCATTCGAGCCGCACCCGGAATCTGCCAGACGAAGTGGCCGACCATCCGGTGGCGAACGTCGTGATCGGAGGAGCCTTTATCCAGATCGGGGTCAAAGGCGTCAAGCGGCAGCCCGGCGCCGCCGGTCACGCTATCGTCACCCGCCAGTGAGCTCACGTTGTCGAGGGAGTGGCTCCAGGTGTAGTTCAAACCGTACTGCAACCCGAATCTGCGCAGGCGAAGACTGTCGATTCTGAGCTGCATCCCGTGATAGGAAGACCGGGCCTGATTCCCCACGGTGATCAATGCAGCGACGTGGTTGACCAGCCTTTCCCCCGGGCGCCCCAGAAACCGGCCGCTGCCCAGTCGATTGGCATTGACGGGCCGGTAAAGATCCCGGCCACTCGAGCCCACGTAGGAAGCAGCCAGCAACAGCTTGTTGTCCCAGTCCTGTTGCAGGGTGGCGTTCCAGGCCCAGGTGGAGGCGGTGGTCAGATCCTGGTCCAGGTGACTGATCGCACTGGGAGGCAACGACAAGGGCCGCGAGGGAAAAAGGGAGTAGGGATCTTCAAACAGGGCCGGAGCCAACGGGACTCCGGAGATGCGCACGACGCTGAAGGCGGGAGGATTCAGGTTCTCGTAGACAAAACCGGGCAGTCGCTCGAAAAAGCGCCCAATCCCGGCCCGAAAGACGAGTCGGCCTCTGCCGGTCAAATCGTAGGCAAGACCCATTCTGGGGGAGATGTTGGTCTTGCTGGGTGGAAAGAAGCGGTTCCGGTAGTGGCCGGGAGCGTCCGCGGTACGGAGCAAACGCCCGTTGGCCATCTGTTCCAGGGAGGTGGTCCCTTCCCCTCGATAGAAGCTGGCTTCCAGAAGCTTTTCCTGGCCGATGCGATGGCCGGAACCGAAATACTCATACCGAACACCCGGCGACAGGGTCAGCCTGGGGCTTACCTTCCAGGAGTCCTGCAGAAAACAGGCCCAGTCGTTGAACCGATAATGGCGCCGGGGGTCGAAGGACACGAAAGGGGGGGGCAACAGCTCGCCGGGAACCTTGCCTCTCGGATTCAGGTGAATTTGGAAGGAGGATACGCGGCCATCCACGAAGCGCTGCAGGTCCCTGAACTCCACGTGATTGTGGCGAGTCAGCGTGGACTCGGCCGGGGTCTGGTTGTCCCGGAGATGGACCAGGCTGGCGCCGAACTTAAGGTTGTGCCGGCCTCTCACCCAGTTCGCCATCTGTTGAAACTGGTACTCGTTCTGGGCGCCGCCGTCCCCGTTGCGGCCGGAGGGCAATGCCAGTGATCCGACGGCACCGCTGATTTCATCACCGGTAATGACAAATGAGGGAAATCCCTCGGAAAGCCGGATCGCTCTCTGCTGAAAGAGACGGTTGAAGACCAGGCGGGATTCGGCCAGGAAATTGCCCGTCCAGAATCGCGTCAGGTTGACCGTCATGGTTTGATTCCTCAAATGAACAGACCGGTCCAGCAGGGAGGAATAGGGCTGATCCACGGTTGCCAGCCGGGCATGATCCTGAAAGGCATAGTGCGTGTTCAGCACCGTGCGGGGCCCTATGCTGGTGTCGATTCGCGCCGTCCAGAGGTAGGTGTCCTGGGGCGGCCCGGCTCCGGCATCCACCGGCCCGGTGCGCGACGTGGAGGCCAATGCCGGCAGGGTGACGAAGCCGGCCCCGATCTTGGAACCGCAGGCTCTTCCAAAGGGACAGACGGTGCGGGTGCTGATGTCCGTTTTAGAGAGGTTGGCGGGTGAGGGAAAGCGGTCGAAGATGGCATTGGTCCCGGGTGAGCTTACCGAGAGCAGTTCCGGGGTCGGGACATAGTAGCTGAGAGCAGCCGAACTCCGCACCACAATGGGTTCAACGGCCGCAAAGAAAAAGACCTTGTCCCGGTAAACGGGCCCACCCAGCGTCCCCCCGAGCTGCCGCCGGTTGAAGACCGGCCGGGGCAGGCCCCTGGAGTTGTTCTCGAAGGTGTTGGCCGCCAGTCCGGAGTTGCGACGGAAATAGTAGGCATTCCCGTGAAATTCGTTCTCTCCGCTCTTGGTAATGACGTTGGCGATAAACCCCGCATTGCCGCCGTACTCCGCGGTGAAGTTGTTGGTGAGCAGCCGGTACTCCTGCACGGCGTCCAGGGGAACGATCTGGCCGGGGCCGGAGTTGTAGGGTTCGTTGTTGGCGCTGCCGTCCAGCAGGAAGCCTCCGCTCTCGGCCCGCTGGCCGTTCAAGGCAAAGCCGATGCCCCGCTTCACGCTGGCCGGTATGGCCCCGGAACTGACCCCGACAAAATCGTAGGGATTGCGGGTCAACGAGGGCAGCTCCGTCATGACCTGCGGCCTGATGGTGGTGCCCAATGTGGCGGACTCGGTGCGGATGAGCGGGATGCCCCCCAGTTCGGTGACGCTGGCGATGACCGATCCCACTTGCATCGAAAAGTTCAGAACCACGGCATCCTGGACGTGGAGCTCCAGGTCCGGCTTCACGATCGTGCGATAACCCAGCAGGCGGATAATCACCCGGTAGTGTCCCGGCGGCAGGTTGGAGAGCCGATAGAGCCCCAACCGGTTGGTCCTGGTCCGAAACCTCTGGTTGGTTTCGATTTGGGTGGCGGTCACCTGGACCTCTGACAGAACCTGCCCCTGCCTGTTGGTCACCCGGCCGCTGAGCGTCGCCGTGGGGTTGGCCAGCAGCACACCGGCCAATGCCACCCACAAGATTGGGACTAGAATCAAACGCACGGTGTGGATCCACCTCCTGTGTGGAGCAAGGATGCAGGCCGACTCACACCCGAGTATGCCACCCAGGGTTTCCTACTGCGTCACTGGGATCAGGCAATGTGGCTGAACGGAACGACCGGTACCGGGCAGGGTGGATCCTGGGGTTCGGATCCGCGTATGGGGAAGGTGACCGAATCAAGGGAGATCGTCATCGGGGTTCAGGTAGGAATACAGGAGCGGTTCGCTTCCCGGCTTCTGGCTGCCTTCCTTGGGCTCCAGCGTAATAAAGACGGAATCGATTTGGGAAAGCACCTCGGCATCGTCGAACTTGAGGATCCAGCCCTCATCGTTCCTGGCGTCGGCATAGAAGATACCCAGGCTCTTGGGTGAACCCGTCAGCGAGGAACTGCGCCCCCCCCAGGCTTGCAGCGCAAAGTTGTCCAGAGATTCCCCCCCCTTGGGAGTCTCGTGGGCATAGACGATCAGGCGCCTGCCTTGGGCATAAAACACGTGTGCATCTACGATTCGCTCTCCTTCCGGATCATTGTCCTCGACGTACAGCACACGCAGGTTGCGGTCCGTCAACAAGTCCCGAATGTCCCGGTCCGCGGCCAGCAGCTCCTGATCCCGCTGGATAGTCTCCGCCTGTTCGTTCACTTTCCGAGCCAACTCCCCGATCTGTCTTTCCTGAAGCGCCAGGGTCACCTCCTGGGTGCCCCCCTCTTTCCGCAGAGCCTCCAACTCGCTGGTGCGGGTCTGAAGTGTCCTCTCCACCCTCGCCAATTTCTCCGACAACCGCACTTCCGCATTCCTGGCTTCCTCCAGCACTCGATTCAAGGCATCGGCATCCGCTTGGTTCTCCACCAGTTGCCGACTTTGACTCCGCAATTCGGCCAGAGCCCGGCGCCGCTCGCCTTGCGCCTGAGCCAGTTCCCGAGCCAGGCGATCCACTTCTTCCCCTGAAGGCTCAGGAACCTCGGGAGTAACAGAAACCGGAGACAAACCAGCCAGGGATTGCTCGGAAATTTGAAGGCTGAGCCGACTGATCTCTTCACGAAGCTGGCTCACCCTGCCCGTGGCGCTGGAAAGGCGCTCTCCGCCCCGGTACCACTGGAACCCGCTCAACCCCAGCGCCGCCACCAGGAGACCGGCCGCCAACGGCAGGGCGAATCGGCCCATGCCGGTTGACGTGTACCATTGCCCCACCCCAGCCCCTGCACGGGTTGCGAAACCGGTTCCGGTGGGTGTGGTGGGGGAACAGATCCGATCCTCGGTGCGCTGCAGAAAACGCTGCCTGTAGCTGGATTCATGCAGAGCAACCTTCGAGGAGGAACCGGCGGGCTCTCCTTCGGCAACCAGCGGCAGGTGCTCGTGCAGGATCTCCACGAAGTCCCGGCGACTCCTGCGACAATCCTCACACGCAATCAGATGGGAGCGAAGTTCGACGTACTCCTCTGCAGAGATCTGGCCAAGTGCCGCCAGGGCACACAACTCCTCGAATCGTTCATGGTTTGATTCATCGCGCTTGGACATGGTGACATCCTCTGAGCATCAACCCGTGGTCCGGTTCATGCAGCCGTGGGCCTGCAGGAAGGTCCGCAACTTCTTGAGACCCCGGTAGTAGTGGTTCCGTATGTTGGACAAGGGTTCTTCCATTTGCACGGCAATCTCTTTCAGGAGCAGCCCCTGAAAATAAGCCAGGTCCAGCGTGCGACGCTCCCTTGCCGTCAACGTCTGCAGTCCCTTTTCAATCATCTGGCCCCAATCCTGATAGGTGAGGCCGTTCCACCCTTTCATGGAGTGGGCAAATTCGTAGTTTTCCAGGTCGGTTTCTTCCGTCGGGTCATAGAAGTTGCGCAAGGCCAAGTACTTCTGCCGGTTCAGACTTCGGTGATAGGCATACTGCAGTATCCAGGTCTTGGCGCTTCCCTTTTCCGGATTGAAGACTTCAATCCGCCGGTAAATCTCAATGAATACCTCCTGCATGAGATCTTCCGCTTCGCCCCGATCACGAAGAATCTTGAGCGCCACGCTGAAGACCAGGCGGTAGTATCGGTCGAACAGAAGCCCCAGAGCTTCCTGGCGACCCCGCTTGAGCTCATCCATCAGTTCTTCGTCGGTCCTGGTATGGAGCTGTTTGTCTGTCAACATGAACCCGAAACCTGGACCGGACCGGAAGCGCCCGGGGCACGGCAGCAGAAGAAACCAACCCACTAAAGTATGCCGCCTGTGCCGGAGGTTTGTATCAACCGGCCGGACTCGCCACTGGTCCGCATCCCGCGGAACCCTCCGCGGACCGGCCCTTTAATTGTCACTCGGACCGTTTTGGAAGGGCAACCACGTCAGCGGTACCGAACCGGTCCCATCGGGAACGGAACTCCGGATCCGCCCCCGTCACTACCGCAACTGCCCTGGTGGTGCTGAGGTGTGCCTTGGCGGCCCCCTGTACTTCTTCCGCGGTCAATCTCCGGACATGGTCGCCGAACCGTTCCAGGAAATCCTTGGAAAGAGAAAAGAGTTCCATCTGCGTCAACTCATCGGCAATGGCGACCGGAGATCGCATCCTCTCACCATGACGGGCGATGAGTTGCGTCTTGGCCGATTCCAGCTCAGCCTCGGAAACCGGCGACTGCTTGAAACTTTCGATGGTTTCCAGAATGGCCATAAGCGCGCCGGCGGCGGCCTGCTTGGGAACCCTGGCCAACACCTGCAGCATGCCGCCGATACGAAAAAAACGAATGCGACTGTCAAGGAATCGATAGTTGATCCGGTGTGCGAGAAACACTCGGCTCAGCCGCGATCCGGTACCGAGTCCTCCCAATAGCAGGTTCAGAACCTCGAGGCTGTAGAAGTCAGTGCTCAATCGACGGGGAGCCCTGTGGCCGAAGACGATTCCCGCTTCCGTGCCGCCCTCTTCTTCATCCACAAGCTGAATCGACAGACGATCCAACCTCGGGAAATCGGGATAGCCGGGCTCCTGAGGATTCCCCTTGGTCCAAGGTCCCAGCTTTTCCCGGGCCGCATCCAGCAGTTCCCGCGCAGGGACGGCGCCAACCACAATCAGCGAGGCATCGTTGGGAATGTAGTGGCGACGTCGGAAGTCGTTCATTTCGCGGTACAGGATGGCCTCCGCCTTGTCCGTCCCTCCCGGACCGCTCCCATAGGGATGATCCCCGAAGATCGCTCGCCTGAAAGGGCCGCGGGCCAGACCATCCGGGATCCTTCCGGGAGGATCGTCCGTCACCGCCGCATCGCCCCGTTCGACCTCGTCCTCGAACAGTGGCGGAGCCAGGGCGGCTCCCAGCAGGTCAAGGAAGGTGCGCAAGCGGCGGGGAGGCATACTGGCCCGAAGAATGGTGGCATCGGGCTGGACATCCACATGCAGTTCGATGCCCAGAACCTGCAGCTCCTTGGTGTCATCAGGAGATTGAACCAGCAACCGGCGGGCCGAAACACCCGCCAATCCGGCTTTGCCGACCGGGTCAAGGATCGATCCCGACCTGATGAGAAGATTGACGACCAACGGGCCGCCGCCCTGGCGTTGCAAGAGCAGGACTCGCAAGCCGTTGAGCAATTCGAACCGCTGAACCACTGCCCTTCCTCCGGCGTCAAGACCCCGGACCCCTCCCAGACCGGATTCCGGCGCGGCGCCCAGCAGGAGTCCGCTCGCCACTCCCGCCACCAGCCAGAGAAACCGGCCGGCGGCCGCAATCCCCCTGCGATCGCACCCGATCCGCCGGGCGATCGGGCTTCGGGACCACCCGCGAGAGTAACCTTGCAACGCCTGACCTCCTGACTTGCTGCATCAAGACCCGGTTGAAGCTGCCCGAAACAAACGCCGGAACACCCGGGGGGAGCAATGAGACCGCTTGAGCTGCCCCCGACCCCCCGGTCAACATGCTTGTTCCCAGTGTATCAGACCGATAGCCTGGCTGAAAGGCGTCACCCGGGGGCTCGGTTGACGGGCCGGGATGCTTTCTGATATGAGTATTGGCCACTTCAAGCTTATGTCAGCTCACCCTCATTGCTGCTTGCCTGGTATCGTTCATCCTGCCGCAAGTGCCGAATTCAAGCCCTTGGACCCCGGCAGGAACGGCTATAGGCTTGCGGCCCCGAAACCGGGATAGAGAGGTGAGGCTGCCGGCTGCGAGAAAACACTTCCAGGGAAGCGGCTTTCCAGTTGCGACCGGCAGCCGCCGCTGACCTGCCAACCAAGGGAGACATGCCCAGAACTCAGCCAAAAGCCAAGGTGAGGACTTCTTCGAAAACGCCGCCGCCCGGGCTCAAGCCGACTCCTGGTTCAAAGTCCGCCGGTTCCAGCGGGAGCGCCACCTCCAAGCAGGCCGTTTCCGCCAAAGCCGGCAAACCCCAGACCTCACGCCGTTCCAGCTTAAAGAAAACACAGCCGCGGGCTCGATCGATTCACCCGGGCCGGCAAACGCTGATCAAACGGTACGAAGCGGCAGTTCGTCTGCTCTATCGACAACAATTCGAGCGGGCAATAGAAGCTTTCGAAAAAGTAATCAACACCGACGGTCACGACAAGGAGATCTGCGAACGAGCTCTGACCCACATCAGGCTGTGCGAAAACAAGATGGCTCGCAGCCGTCCCGCCCCCAAGACCGCGGAAGAACTTTACGACTTCGCCATTACTCTGATAAACGAGGGCAGGTGCCAGGAGTCCATCAGGTACCTCAACCGGGCGCTGAAGCGAAACCCCGGGTGCGACTACGTGATCTACGCCCTCGCCGTATGCGACTGTCGGCTGGGAAACAGGGATCGTGCGCTGAGGCACCTCAAGCGGGCCATCGACCTGAAGGCGGAGAACCGCTTCCTGGCCCAACGAGATGCCGACTTCGAGCCGCTCATGAGGGACTCCCGGTTTGTCTCGCTGGTCTTCCCGGAGGAACCCGCCGCGGCAACTTCTTAGGCTGCTCGCACCCCCTGCTCTCCAAACTCCTTGAACAGCCAATCCTCCCCAGCCATCAGAATCGTCTCCATTGGAGGAGGAACCGGTCTCTCCCGCCTGCTTTCAGGGCTCAAGCATTTTGTCCAGAGCAGCGATTCCGGTCCGGCTCCCCCGACTCCGGTCATTGAACAACTGACCGCGGTGGTGGCCGTCACCGACGACGGCGGCTCCTCGGGGAGATTGAGGCAGGAGTTTCAGATACTGCCTCCGGGTGACATCCGCAAATGCATGTTGGCCCTGTCTGAAGACGAATTGCTCATGTCAAAGCTCTTTCATTACCGCTTCAGCGGAGCGGGAGACCTGAGGGGACACAGTTTTGGAAATCTCTTCCTCACCGCCTTGACAGGGGTCACGGGCGATTTCCTGGAAGCGATTCGGCTGTGCAGCGAAGTGCTGGCCATCAAGGGGCGCATCCTGCCATCCAGCATGCAAGACATTCGCCTCGCCGCCGAGATGGAGAACGGGGACAGGGTGTCGGGACAATCCTCGATAGGCCGAGTGCCGGAACGCATCCGCAAGGTCGCCATCCTTCCCGAATCCCCTGCTCCCCTCCCCGTAACACTCCAGGCCATCCAAGAAGCCGACATCATCACCCTGGGACCGGGCTCTCTCTTTACCAGTTTGCTGCCCAACCTGCTGGTGCGTGGGATTCCGGAGGCCATCGCCCGTTCTCAGGCTCTCAAGGTATTCATCGGCAACATCATGACCCAGGGGGGAGAGACCCCCGGCTTTACCATGGCGGACCACCTCAAGGCCGTGTGCCGCCACCTGGGGAACTTCCCCTTCGACGTAGTTCTGTGCAACCACTCCCCTATTCCGGATCGGCAACAGGCCGAATACCGCCAGGAAAGCGCCGAACCGGTCCGTATCGATTTCGATGAACTGGCCCGTTATGGAGTCCGGGTCCTATCCAGGGACCTGTTGGGCCGGGACAAGAAGGTCAGACACGATCCCCACAAGCTCGCCCTGTCAATATTCGATGCCCGTATGGCTCTCAATCGCTCCCAACCTTCCCTTCGGCCGTCGGCCTGCGTTCTGACATGAATCCCACCCACGTCCTGATCATGGCGGCCGGGAAGGGCACCCGCCTCGAATCCTCCCTTCCGAAAGTGCTGCATCCGCTGGCGGGACGGCCACTGATCGAACATGTCCTGCAGACCGTCGAGACCTTGAACCCCGCACAAACTCTGGTAGTCGTGGGTCACCAGGCCGAGCTGGTCAAGTCAGCGCTCAGGCACCGCGCCGTTGAGTTCGCCGAGCAGGTTCCGCAGCTGGGGACCGGGCATGCCGTTCAAGTCGCCAGGGACTGGTGGTCAGGCAAATCCGGCAACCTCTTGATCTTATCGGGCGACGTGCCATTGATTTCTGCCGGGACGCTGCGGAAAATGGTACAGGTGCACAATCGCACAAGCGCCAGTCTCACCCTGCTCTCGACCAGGCTGGCCGATCCCACCGGATACGGCCGGGTGATTCGGGCGGAGAACGGGAGAGTTCGGAGTATCGTGGAACAGAAGGAGGCCGGCCCTTGCGAGCTGCAGGTCAAGGAAGTTAACACCGGGCTTTATTGCTTCCGAATTACCGACTTGCTTGAAGTCATCGAGCGGCTGACCCCCGACAATCGCCAGAACGAGTACTACCTTACCGATTGCGTGGGCCTCTTGAGCCTCCGGGGGAAACCGGTGGAAGCCGTGGTCTGCGAGGATCGGCTGGAGGTCATGGGAGTCAACAGCCGGATCGATCTGGCTCGCATGGAGAAGCTCCTGAGGGAACGCCGCTCAACAAATCAGCTGAATCCGGGACCCGCCGCAATCGATCCTTGAGGGAAGCGCACTATGTGCGGAATCATCGGCTATGTCGGAAGCATGCCGGCCGTTCCCGTGTTGCTGGACGGGCTGAAACGCCTTGAGTATCGAGGGTACGATTCGGCCGGAATTGCGGTCATGGGAGACCGTCACCTGCATATTCGCAGGGCTTCGGGCAAGGTAGGAAAGCTCGAGGAGGCGGTCAGGGACAACCCCTGCGAAGGTACGGTCGGCATCGGACACACCCGCTGGGCAACCCACGGCAGGCCCACCGAAGAAAACGCCCACCCCCATCGCGACTGCCGGCGGGAGTTCGTGGTGGTCCACAACGGGATCATCGAGAACTACCTGCCCCTCAAGAAAACCCTGGCCGCCGAGGGACATCGATTCGTCACCGAGACAGACACCGAGGTCATCGCCCACCTGGTCGAAAAACACTATGGGGGCTGCCTGGAGGAAGCGGTCCGCAAGACCGTCGGGGAAATGACCGGCCTCTACGCTCTGGTGGTGCTGTCCCTGCACGATCCCGGCACGCTGGTCGCCGCCCGCCAGGGTCCGCCGGTTGTCGTCGGCGTCGGCGATGGGGAGTCCTTTGTAGCCTCGGACATCCCGGCAATCCTGAGGCATACGCGGGACATCGTCTTTCTGGGCGACGGCGATCTGGCCGCCATCAGCCCTACTGAACTCAAGGTCAGCGATTCTCGCGGCCTATCGGTGAAACCCAGGGTGCAGCGCATCACCTGGGACCCCGTCATGACCGAAAAGGGTGGATTCAAGCATTTCATGCTGAAGGAAATTCACGAACAGCCCCAAGCCGTACGGGATGCCACCCTGGGGCGTATCTCGCGAGACACCGGGAAGATCATCCTCGACGAAATGAAATTGACCGAGGAGGATTTCAGGCGGGTGGAGCAGATTCGCCTGATCGGTTGCGGAACCAGTTGGCACGCCGCCCTGGCCGGCAAGTACATGATCGAGGGCCTGGCCCGGGTGCCGGTTGAAGTGGAGTACGCCTCCGAGTACCGCTACCGGGAACCCATCCTGCCCCCCCACACCCTGGGTGTCCTGATCACCCAGTCGGGAGAAACGGCGGACACCTTGGCGGCCCAACGGGAAATCAGAAGACTGGGAGCCGCCAACATCGCCATCTGCAACGGCGTGGGAAGCATGATCACCCGTGAGGCCGACGGCGTTCTCTACACCCATGCCGGGCCGGAGATCGGCGTGGCCGCGACCAAGACCTTCACCACCCAGTTGACATCCCTCTTCCTGCTTGCGCTGTTTCTGGCCGGTGTGAGGAAAACCGTCACGCCGGTGCAGGCGCAGGCCCTGATCGAAGAGCTGGCCAGGGTGCCTCACATGATGGAGTCCTGCATCGGACAGGCAGCCCGTCTGGAGGCCCTTGCCAGGCGCCTGTTTCGGAGCGTGCACGTCCTCTTCCTGGGACGCGGCATCCACTTTCCCATCGCCCTGGAAGGCGCGCTCAAGCTGAAAGAGGTCTCCTACATCCATGCCTCGGGTTACCCGGCAGGGGAAATGAAACATGGCCCCAACGCACTGATCGACGAAGACCTGCCGGTAGTCGTGATCGCCACCAGCGAAGCCGGCAACCCCCGGTCCGCCCTCCTCTACGAAAAGACCCTCAGCAACATCAAGGAAGTCAAGGCCAGAGACGGACAGGTCATCTCATTGGTGACTCCTGCCGGCACCGAGGCCATCGATGCTTCCGACTTTCATATTGAAGTCCCGCCCAGCACGGACCTCCTGCTTCCCCTTCTGGAGGCCGTTCCACTCCAGCTTCTGGCCTATTTCATTGCGGTCCGCCGCGGCTGCGACGTGGATCAGCCGCGCAACCTGGCCAAGAGCGTTACCGTGGAATAGCCCGGCGGCCTGCCGAGGATTCGGCTTCGGGCAACAGGGCAATACGGTTGTCACCCCACGGGATGGCGCTATAATCAATACCATTGATCGTAAGACCCACTCCCGGGACGGCATGGACGAAGCCTTTCCGGCAGGACAATTCCCATGAGTCGACCCAGGACGCTAGGCGAGTTGAAAGGAACCGGATGGGCGGCTCCCGGGATGCGGCGACGTACGGTCAAGGAGGAAATGCGGGCCAATGTCATCGGCCAACTGCAGGCGGGAACCCGTCTGTTTCCAGGGATAATGGGGTATGACGACTCGGTGGTTCCCCAGGTGGTCAACGCCATTCTGTCCCGCCACAACCTGATTCTTCTGGGGTTGCGCGGGCAGGCCAAGTCCAGGATTCTGCGGGGACTCACCCAGTTTCTGGACGAAGAAATTCCGGTCATGGCCGGCTGCGAGATCAATGACAATCCCTTCAGCCCCCACTGCCGTGCCTGCCGCACCCTAGCGGAAGAGATGGGAGACGAGGCGCCCGTCTCCTTTTTGCCCAGGGAAGCCCGCTACGTGGAGAAGCTGGCCACGCCCGACGTGACCATTGCCGACATGATCGGGGATGTCGATCCCATCCGCGCCGCTCGCAGTGGGCTTAACCTCGCCGACGAGTTGACCATCCACTACGGCCTGCTTCCACGAGCCAACCGGGGCCTGTTTGCCATCAACGAGCTTCCCGACCTGGCCGGGAAAATCCAGGTTGGCCTTTTCAACATTCTGCAGGAGGGGGATGTCCAGATCAAAGGCTACCCCGTGCGTTTCGAGCTGGACGTGGCGATGGTCTTTACGGCCAATCCCGAGGATTACACCGCACGCGGAAAAATCATTACTCCATTGAAGGATCGCATTGGCGCCGAAGTGAGAACCCACTATCCGGTCGCTCTCAAGGAAGGCATCCGGATCACCGAGCAGGAAGCCTGGCTGGAACGCCCCGGGAGCGGAAACCGATTGCGAGTTCCCCGCTTCATCCGGGAAGTGGTCGAGACCATCGCCTTTCTGGCCCGCCGAGACAAGAAGGTGGACAAACGCTCGGGAGTGAGTCAGCGGCTGCCCATCACCGTCATGGAGAACGTGGTTTCCAACGCCGAGCGCCGCTGCATCGCCAGCGGAGAAAAGAAGATCGTCCCTCGCGTCAGCGACGTTTACGCTTCCCTGCCTTCCATGACCGGCAAGCTGGAACTGGAGTACGAAGGGGAGTTGCAGGGCGCCGAGAAGGTGGCCCAGGACCTGGTAAGCGGCGCCGTGGGAAAGGTTTTTTCTCGATACTACGATGCGGCGGACCTGCAGCAAATCGTGGACTGGTTCGATCTGGGGGGAGCCCTGAAGCTTTCAGACACCGACTCGACGAGCGAAGCCTTCGGTCAACTCAACCAGATTCAGGGACTGGTGGAAAAGACATCCTCTCTGGAACCGCGCCGGAAAGGACGGAAAGACGTTGCATTCCTGGTTTCCGGCTGCGAGTTCGTCCTGGACGGGCTTCATGCCCTGCGCAAAATCGATCGCAGCGAGCAGAAGGGTTACTTCGCTTCGGAAAAAAAGAGGCCGCAGGCCTTCATCGACGACCAGCCCGCTCGCCGGCGGCGATCCTTCAACTAGCCGTGAAGAACGTCAAATACTCCAAGTATACGGGGCTGGATTGGGACTCCCTGAGTCTGGAGGAGCTGCTCAACCACCTCTCCGACTTCCTGCTGCAAAGTGGCTACTACCAGAACCCCAACGGCCCGCACCCCTTCGATCGGGACCACGACCTGCAGAACCTTCACGACGCCATCCTGGAAGCCCTGCTCAACCAGGACATGCTGTCCGACGAGTTGCTAGAAAAGCTGATGGAAGGATCCGGCGAGGACCTGGAAGAAAAGCTGTCCGAGTTGGTTCAGAAACTGATCGAACGCCTGGAGGAAGAGGGATACCTCTCCTATTCCGAGAACCAGCCGGCCGAGGGCGGTGTTCCAAATCCCGGACCGGGCCACGAGAGCGGCCAAGCCGGCCAGGTTCGCTTCGAGATGACCAACAAGAGCCTCGACTTTCTGGGGTACAGGACTCTGAAGGACCTGCTGGGCTCCCTGGGGCGAAGCCAGTTCGGGCGGCACGACACCCGGGAGATGTCTACCGGAATCGAAGCCAGCGGAGCCTCCCGGCACTATGAATTCGGAGACACCCTGAACCTGGACGTCAGCGGCACGCTGCTGCAGGCCGTCCGGCGCGAGGGACTGGGAACACCCCTGAAGCTGGACTACCCCGACCTGCTGATCCATCAATCGGAGTACCAGAGTTCATGCGCCACCGTCCTGATGCTGGACTGCAGCCACAGCATGATTCTCTACGGGGAAGACCGCTTCACCCCGGCCAAGCGCGTGGCCATGGCCCTGGCCCATCTGATTCGGACCCAGTACCCCGGGGACTCCCTCAACCTGGTCCTGTTCCACGACTCGGCGGAGGAGCTTCCCCTGAGCCAACTGGCCCGGGTCCAGGTGGGCCCCTACTACACCAACACCTGCGAAGGGCTGCGCCTGGCCCAACGCATCCTGGCCCGACAGAGGAAGGACATGAAGCAGATCGTCATGATCACCGACGGCAAGCCTTCGGCCCTCACCCGGGAAGACGGCCGGATCTACAAGAATTCCTTCGGCCTGGACCCGGTGGTGGTCCATGAGACCATGCGAGAGGTCGCCGCTTGCCGCAGGTCGGGCATCATGATCAACACCTTCATGCTGGCCAGGGATTACGAACTGGTCAGCTTCGTCAAGAAGGTCACCGAGATCTGCCGGGGCAAAGCCTACTTCACCACTCCCTACACCCTGGGCCAATACCTGCTGCTGGACTACATGCAGAACAAGGTCAAGACCATCCACTGACCACCAGCCATCGGTCTTCCGGAAGCGTTCCCCCCCCACCGCGCTCCTGGATTCAACTGGATTTCGCCGAAACGAACATGCTATAAGGTCGGTCCCACGTCCCACCCCCTCGGAGAGGTGCCGGAGTGGCTGAACGGGGCTGCCTGCTAAGCAGTTGTACGGGGAACCGTACCGCGGGTTCGAATCCCGCCCTCTCCGCCAAGTTTTATAAATAAGTCATTAAGTAGCAATAATTTACATTCTATTCAGTCGCACCTGATTCCCCATATAGTCCCCCAACCGTTGCCGCGTTTATACTCGGAAGTATCCGTAGATCTTTTTCTCGTCCCAGTAATTCAAGGCACTTTGGGTGAATGTCAGTGAATGTCAAAAAGTTCGCAGCCATGAGTTTCGTGCTGGGTATCGCGCTGGGTATCGTGCTCTCGATTCTGGCCCTCAATCTGTTCATCACGGCGGGTGATTTCGCTTGGCTGCAACACCTCCTTATGTTTGAAGCTACTAAGGAGTGCGTCGACCAGGAGAACAATAACAAGATCGTTGAGGCCATCAGGCAGAAAGGGGCGCCAGGAGTGCGCCTTCTCCTAGAGCAGGGCGAGGACGCCCAACAAGAGATCAACTGCTTCGGCGACACGCCCCTATACGCCGCCATCTTTCAGATTCAGTGGGGTAACCCCCGGCCCGACAGATTTGAGATGCTGGAGCTCCTCATCCAGCATGGAGCCGACGTCAACCACGTCAACAAGAACGCCACAACCCCGCTGCACCGAGCAACGTCGATGACCAACAGGGATGAGGATGCCGTCCGGGTTGTCGAGATACTGCTCGATGCCGGCGCGGATCCACTCCTCCGGCCTCAGTCCGAGGGGTTCTTGGGAGGCTTTGCGATGTGGAGTCCCTACAACCAGGCTTTGACCCGTGGGGAGTTTGGGCTTGCCGCCCTCATGAGAGCCAGGCCGGAACACGCGGAGCCTCTCAACGTGAAAGATCTCATAGTGAGGGGAGAAGAGTCGCTGGTGGAGGAGCTAACAAGGGCCGACCACCCTAGAGAGGCCAGACGCCTTGCCGAGAAGATTCGTCGCAGGATGGACGCGGGAGAGTGGGTCACCGGAAAGGACGTGTTGCAATACCTGGAACAGATAGAGGGGAGGGCGCCCGATGCAGCAAACCAATGAGAACTTGGAGCAAGCACTCAAGGGGAAAAATAGGGGACGTTGGAAAAATAGGGGACGTTGTTGAATTACTGGAATAACTTTCCCAACTTCTTATTCCTGACTGACCCATAGGGCAAAGCAGATGCCTTCCGGAGCGCTTCGGCACACTCGCAGGTACAGACACCGCGATTCGCACTCATAACGCGTCCGTATCGGTGCACCAATCGGTTCCCCCACCGGTATCCTGGACTCTTCTTCCGTTTTTTCCTCTCTGCAGGCGTCGATAGAATCGCCAGACTGAGTAATTCCACTAATTCAACAACGTCCCCTATTGACTCCCTCTCATCATGTTCACGGCACCGTCGATGGCGTCGTATTTGACCTCGATGTTTTCTCGCAGCTCGATAGCAGTCTTGACCTGTCTCCTAGAGTGGTACTACCCTCTCTCAATTGAGCCGCGATCCTGTGGTCCTCTACTCGGAACTCGGTTACGCTCCATGGATTTGCGGCGTTATCCTGTGTGCCCCAGACAAGACCGGCCATCTGAACGAAGATCAACCCTTGACGATCTATGTACCCTGTCCTGACTGGCGGTAATTTCAGCCGTTATTCCCTGCGTCAAACGTATCTACGACATTCTCCGATTTTCGAACCGTCATGGTTCACTGAAGAGGAGTCGAAACACTTTGGAAACTCACGATTGTAGCCCAGGGACGCTGATTGGCTTGCTGGCGGTCGTCAGCCTGTGTATTGGGGTGGGCGACGCCGACGCACAGTCTTCCTTCTTCTTGCGCCTGGCTCCCGAGGTGGGCCGGACTACGGTCGAACACACCAAGAAAGTGACCATCCAGGGAGGATCGAGTTCGAGCACATCGTCCTCATCGGGCCTCGCGCTGGCCGGAACCCTGTCAGGCGGGCTGAGGCTGAAGCTGCCGGGAAACTGGCACGTGGGCGGCGAGATCGAGGGCGTCGTCTCTAGCCGACGCAAGCTAAAAGGCACGATTCTCCCGACCCCGAACGGGAACGTTCACGACGTCTGGCCCGGCCAGTGGGACTTCAGCGACCTGTCCGGGGTGGGTGGCAACATCCTCCTTGGGCGCAGGCTCGGAGACAGCCGCTCACGGGTCTATGTCTTCAGCGGGATACGTAGAATGTGGACCGAGTTCGCTTCCGGAGCGACGAACCCTGCCTCTGGAGTAGCTGGCGAGGACCGCGAGCGCCTTGGAAGAGGGCCGTGGACAATCGGCGCGGGAACGACGTTGGGCCTGAAGTGGCCGGTGGACTTCCGAGTCCGCTACTCCCACTCGCTCACCGACTGGGCAATCGTCGAGGAGAGCGTGCGGCTCAACTACAGATACACGGCCAGCGGCGTGTTCATCTCCGTAGGATTTTACATCTTCGACTGACTGCCGTGCGCCGATGCCGCCCTCGGCACCCAGTCAATCTGGCCGTTGTCACCCCTCCTGCCGGGAGGGAAAAAAATAGGGGACGTTGTTGAATTACTGGAATAACTTTCCCAGCTTCTTATTCCTTACTGACCCATAGGGCGAAGCAGATGCCTTCCCGAGGGCTTCGGCACACTCGCAGGTACAGACACGGCGATTCGTACTCAAAACCCGTCCGTATCGGTGCACCAATCAGTTCCCCCAACGGTATCCTGGACTTTTCCTCCGTTTTTTCCTCTAGGCGTCGATAGAATCGCCAGACTGAGTAATTCCACTAATTCAACAACGTCCCCTATTGACTCCTGTACGCGGCGTGGCCTCCTCGACAACCTTGATCAATGACTCCGCGGGTATGCCGAGCCCGTTGTGCAAACGCCAAATCATCTTAAGACTCAGCGGCCGCTTGCGGTTCAATATCTCGTACACCCGGTTGCGACTGCCGATATAGGTGACCAGATCCTTCGGCGCAAGCCCGTTCTGCTCCATGTGGTAGCGGATGGCATCAATCGGGTCGGGCAGATCGAGAGGGTGATTCCGCGCCTCCCAGGCCTCGACCAGTGTCACCAAAACATCCAGGCGGTCGCCTTCCGGCGTGTTGCGCTTGGCCGTCATCAGGCCCTCAATTTCCTTGAGTGTGCGGCGGTAGTCCCGTTCGGTCTTGATCGGAACGATTTCCATGACTCGGTCCTCAAATCGTCTGCGCGTCAACTGCGTCGTACATGTGGTGCGTTCCGATGAATCGAATGTAGACGACTCGGTAGGGGTAGTTGATCCACACCACGATGCGATACTTGTTGCCGGCGATGTTGAACACCGCCCTCCCGTCCTTAAGGATGCTGACGCTACGAACATCCTGTTTGACATCGGCCGGGCTCGCCCAATCCGCCGCTTTCACCTGTCTAAACCAGGCCATCACCGGCTCACGGGCAGCAGTGTGAACGGGCGTGGATTCAATGAAGGCTTTCAGCGTAGCTAGCCCATCTTTAACACGGCTTCCAAGTATACGTTTATTATCAACAGGTTACAAAAGGCTCAACGCGCAAGTGGCACTACAAACGCGTTGAAACCGGAGATTTTGGAGGAATCAGACGATCATCTTGCGGATCCCTCCAGGAGAGGGATCGATGCCCAGGGCGTCGTAGATGGCCCTCTGATCGGGTTCGGCCCGTGTGGCCTTGCGGACGTGCAAGGTCCGCCCGTCCTGACGCCGGAAGGTGACCGTGACCCGCTGCTGTCCTTCCAGGATGCGCCGCAGCGTGGTCCAACTGGAGGCCTCGCCGCGCTGCTTGAGGCGTTTGCGGATGACCTGCACCAGTTGATAGGCGATGACCGTCAGAAACAGGTGACCTTCCGAGCGCACCGGCTTGTGATGATAGATGGGCCGCAGGCCCAGCTCGGACTTCAGGGAGCGAAACACCGCTTCCACGTCGGTCAGAGTCGTGTAGGTACGCCAGAGACTTTCCTCGTCCCAGTCAGTCTGGTTGCTGCGCAGGCAGTAGACCCCCGGATGGGTGGCCATCGAGCCCTGGCGGGGACGGTGCTTCCATCTCAGCGCTGTCGCCTTGCGGCCGCTCTCGTCGGTGAGGACCTCGATGCTGTAGTGTTGCCCCACCCCGCGGCTCTGTTCCTTCAGCCGCCCGATCCTCTCCCGGACCTTCTCGACGCCTTTGTGAGTCCGCGGCCGGGAAAGCCCCTCGGAGAGTCGGGTGAGCCCCTGCTCGAAGCGCCGGCTGAAGCGCTCCACGATGCCCTTCTCCTTCTCAGCCCGCTGCTGTGAGCGGCAGTAGAGACGCACTTCCTGCCCGTCGTCGGAGATCTCCTTGTGGAGCTGCAGCTCGGCCTTGGAAGCCGTCTCCACCGTCACGGCCGCCTCGGCATCGAACTGCCTCCGGCCCTGGCGGCTGGCCACCAGGTAGCGATACCCTTCCTCCCTCAACCACTGGATCCGGTCCTCGGTCGCCACCCCCCGATCCATCACCACCAAGGCTCCCCGGGGCGCCTCCAGCGCCTCCAGCATCCCCTCCAGGGTGCGGGGCTCATCCACCCTACCGGCAAAGACCTCCGAGCGGCGCACAAACCCCGCCCCGTCCAGCACCAACCCCAGCGTCAGCAGCCGACAGTCGCTGCGCTTGTCCTTCGAGTGGCCCCGCTCGGCCTTGGGCTGATGGCTGGCCGCCCCTTCGAAGAAGGTGTTGGTCAGATCGAACAGGGTGACGGTCGGCTCCAGATCGAACAACCCCATGGCCCGGGTGAAGAGGTGACGCTCGATGGCCTCCCGATGCTTCATCAGCGCGTCCGAGGCCCGATACATCTGCATCAGACTCAGGCTCTCGAAGTCAACCTCCAGCAACTCGCCCAAGCCGCTGCGCCGCCTGAGCCAGCCCCAGGTGGCCCTCTCCGAGCCCGGTCGGGCCAGACGGCCTACCATGGCCCCCAACGCCGCTGCCCGCATCGGTCCGTTCAGCCCTAACTCGGTCAGCAGATCCCCCAGCCCCAACTGCTCCAGCGCCCAGCAACCGACCTGCTCCACCCCCACGCTGCGCGGACGTGTCAAGGCCACCGAATCCACCTCGACCGTCTGCAGGTCCTCTGAGGCGGCCTCCCCGCCAACGCCGGTCACGTCGGCTTCGCCCTCAAGCAAGCGCTGGGCCATGCGTTGGGCTTCCTCCTCCAACGGGGTGGAAGCCACCGGCAAGAGAGGCAACTGACCGGTGAGGATCTGATCGAGACGGCGGCACAACAAGGGCCAGTCCTCACGGGGGATCGAGAAGTGTCGACCGAGGTTGAGGAGGGTCTGCTGGCGGACCTTGCCACTGACGCGATGGGAGCGGACGAGGCGGTGGGTGAAGTAGGTCTGTCCGGAATGGAGGCTGCGGGTCTGGGTGCGTCGGATGAACATGGGAGGGACGCTACCAGAGGAGAGAGAGGGGGTCAAGCCCATCCCATACGATTATGGCACTACATTCACCTCCTCAACCAAGAATCAACAACTTACGGGTGGTTTTAGGCTAAAATGGGGGTAAAATACCTCAAATCGGCCGTTTCTTTGTTAAAGATGGGCTAAACCAGGCCATCACCGGCTCACGGGCAGCAGTGTGAACGGGCGTGGATTCAATGAAGGCTTTCAGCGTAGCTAGGGCAATGACTCGCATTCCGAGTAGGAGTATAGTCCCATATTGGGACTATACTGTGCAAGCCTTGAGGTTGGACGGTGATTCCGGGCTCCCGCTTGGTCTCGGCGAGATTGCGCCGCATTTTCGGGTAGAAATCGCCTTTGACTTCGCGCGTCCATACCACCTCCCGCGGATGGGAATTGGCGGACGCCCTCTCCGCCAGGATATCTGCAAGCCAACAGATTCCACAGGTCACACAAGTGACCTTGGCGCCAATTTCGGGTTATTGGGGAGAGCGGGTCTCCGTAGCCTCGCGGTTTCGGCCGTTTGCTGTCGCCGCCTTCGCGGCTCGACGTCGAGCTACCCCTTTCCATGGGCTCACGCCCACGGCTACCTGCTGCCGCCGCTCTGCGGCTCGATGGGTCGCCCGGGCGTTCGCCCGGGGATTATCAATTGCTAATAAGTCCAGCCCCCGCCCTGCCGGACGGATCATACGAGAGTGAAACAACGAATCTTCATAGCCGGTCGGGAACAAGGACCCTGTTCCCTTAGCACGGTTTTCCACCTATTGAACATCGATGCACAGGATTAACAGGAAGAGAGCTTCCTGCACCAGAAGCCAACTCGGGCGTTGATCCGGTGCGGATTTGCGGATTCCCGGCAGTAGAAGCCAGCCGTTTCCTGAAGAATCCTGTGAATCCTGTGCATCGATGTTAATGATCTCCTTAAATCACGATGGGGTCGGAAGCCCCCCCACTGGCTCCGCCGCGGTCCTTGTTGCTTCTTCGCGGACAAATCCTCTTTGTCCCTTGTGTCCTTCGTTGTCCTTCGTGTGTCTTCGTGGATCACTCTTTTTCGGTTGTTTCAGACAAGGGGCGCCCCTGCCCCCCACGACGGGGCAGATCATCCGAGGGTGAAACAGGGTTGTTTCAGACAAGCCGGGCCCCCGCCCTGGTGTGCGGATCATACATAGAGTGAAACAATCAGAAATCGATCAACCCTTCGCGAACATTGGTACCCCGTCGCGACCAACCTCAGCGCCTTAGCCCGCATTTCTCACCAGAGGTAGGAAGCATCGGTTCTCGGAATCTGGTAAAATACTCTTGTCTAAGGAGTTAACCAGATTCTTAAAGGAGAACCGATGCCGACACAGTGTAACACCAAACCCCTGGAGTTTGAACCCCACGGCCGCCGCCGCGTGGTGGCTGATTTCGACGGCGGTCCCATCACTTCCGATGCCGGCTCCCTGCTGTTGCGCCGGGTGGATCGGGGCTTATCTCTCTCCGACCAGGTGGCCGACTGTTTCACCGATCACCGCGACCCCAAGCGGACCCAATACAGCCTGCGCACCCTCATCGCTCAGCGCATCCGTGGCATCGCCCTCGGCTACGAGGATCTCATCGACCACGACCAACTCCGTCACGATCCCCTCATGGCCTTGTTTTCAGAGAAAGGCCGTCGTGGCGACTCGCCTCCCCTGGCAGGCAAGAGCACCCTCAACCGACTCGAACACGCCCCCACCCAAGGCCCCACCCGCTACCACAAGATTGACCACGACCCCGAGGCCTTGCAAGCCCTCCTGGTGAAACTGTTTCTGCAAGCCCATCCCCAACCCCCCGATGAGATCATCCTCGACCTCGACGCCACTGACGATCCCCTCCACGGGGAACAAGAGGACCGCTTCTTCCACGGCTACTACCGAGGCTACTGCTACCTGCCCCTCTACATCTTCTCGGGCCGCCATCTGCTCTCGGCCCTGCTCAGACCCGCCAACATCGATGCCTCCGCCGGCGCTCTGGAGCAGGTCCAGCGCATCGTCTCCCGCCTACGGCGTGTCTGGCCTCAGGTCAAGATCCTGCTGCGGGCCGACTCCGGCTTTGCCCGTGAGGAGCTGATGGGGTGGTGTGAGCAGCATCAGGTCGACTATCTCTTCGGCCTGGCCCGCAACTCCCGCCTCCAAGACGCCATCGCCCCCGAGTTGGCTCAGGCCCAGGCCCTCTCAGACCAGCAACAGCAGCCCGCCCGGATCTTCACCGACCTCTCCTACCGCACTCACAAGAGCTGGTCCCACGAGCGCCGCCTGGTCGCCAAAGCCGAGGTCCTGCCCCGCGGCCCCAACCCCCGCTTCGTCGTCACCTCTCTGTCGGTCCAGGACTACCCCGCCCAGTTCCTCTATGAGAAGATCTACTGTGCCCGCGGTGAGATGGAAAACCGCATCAAGGAGCAGCAACTCGACCTGTTTGCCGATCGCACCTCCACCCACTCCTTCCGGGCGAATCAGCTCCGGCTCCTGATGACCTCTTTCGCCTATGTGCTGGTGGAGGGCTTGCGCCGGCGGGCGCTGCAATCCACCTGCCTGGCCCGGGCCACCGTCGGTTCCATCAGACTCAAACTGCTCAAGATCGGCGCTCAGGTCACCATCTCGGTCCGTCGCATCAAGGTCGCCATGGCTTCCGGATGTCCTTACCAGAGGGAGTTCCGCATCGCTTGGGCTCACCTGCCGCCCTGAGGTGCCCTGACCCGACCGTCACTCCTGGCCCTTGAAGACGCGGCCACCAGGCCCGATGGCAGAGGTGTCGCTGTTTTCGAGGGAAAATGCCGCCTGAGGTTCCTCGGAGAGCCTCAGAAGCCTCCGCTGTTGGCCTTTGCCTACCGATCCAGCCACCAACGTTGTTAAACTCGGCCTCAAATGCCTCCATGGCCCCTTTTACCGCTCCTGTGCGAACTCTGGTGAGAAATGCGGGTTAGTGTCCCTTCGTCGTTCTTCGTGGCCCTTCGTGGATTTCTTTTTTCTTTTGTCTTTTTTCGGTTGTTTCAGACAAGCCGGGCCCCTGCCCTGTCGGGCAGATCATCCGAGCGTGAAACAGGGTTGTTTCAGGCAAGTGCGGCCGAGTCACCTTCGCTACTTCAACCGGCGGTTGAGGCGGATGGCTTTGACGTGGGGTGAGCGGGCGATGACGGACAACTGGGCCCCGGTGGCTTCGGCGGCAAAGGCCCTTGAAGCTCGCAGCCAGCGCGGGGGGGACCCGAGAACCGTCTCGAGGAACGTTTGGGTCTGGGCGGCTTTCCGTTCGAGTGCCGAGAGGTCCTGCGGGGATTCGGGCATGACCCTGTCGGGAGCGAGGCCACCGGCATCGGCCCCGGGGGACTTTCTCAATCCGACCTTTTGCGAGGGAACGTCCAGCTCGATGATGACGCTGGCCTTCCCCTCCAGGTTTTCGCCGGCCATGCGCCGGAGCTCTTTGTCCTGAAGCTTGTCCAGGAAATCGGATCCACTCACGACAGACCTCGTTGCGCCGGGCGCTTCACGCTTCTTCATTATTATATTGCGCCATCCCGCTCAGAACCCCTTTTCCCTGGCGAAACCGATCGCCTGCAGGATGTCGAGTCGCCCGAACCCAAAACGGTGATCCTGTCCGGTTTCTCCCAGCTCTTCAACCGATCCGGTAAGCAGGTCCTGAATCAGAAAGGCACGGTTGGTGGGCGCCACACGTTTCTTGATGGAAGTGGCGCTCAGCAGCAACGCCATGGCGCCGGCAACATGAGGGGTCGCCATGGAGGTTCCGTTGAAGGCGGCCCACTTGCCACCCGGCACCGAAGAGAAGACCGCCACCCCTGGAGCCGAGATCTCCGGCTTGGAATAGACAAGAGGCAGATTCTCCGGGGAAACGAAGTTGGACTCCCGAATGACATGGGTTCGACCTCCGCTGAAAGCGGCCGCGCAGTCTCGATAGTCGGTCGCCCCCACGGAAAACGAAAGCAGATCGTTGCCGGGTGACCCGGTGATCTGCTGGCCGTCGTTGCCGATGGCGGTCACCACGGGGATTCCGGCCCTCAGCGACGTCAGAATCGCCTCGGTATAGGTGCTCGGGACCTCGGGGCCCAACGTCAGTCCGCCCAATGACATGTTCAACACGTCCACCCCGCGCTCGACGGCCCAGTCGATCGCGGCCAGCACCTGAGCGTCCGTCCCCCCCTTGGCTCCGTCCAAGGCAATCGCAACCGCCAACCTGGCGTCCGGGGCCATGCCGATCCAGCGGCCGCTGGCCTTCCCTCCGGCAATGGTGCCGGCCACGTGAGTCCCATGCTGACCCGTGTCGTGCGGCTGTGAATCGGGGACCTCCTCTCCATTGGAATCGAATTCCGCCCAGTCGGCCACCTTGCCCTTCAGGTCGGGGTGGCTGGCGTCCACACCGGTGTCCAGAACTCCCACCTTGACTCCTTTTCCACCGGCTCCGTAAGCCCCGCGGGCGGCCAGGGCCCCAACCGCATGGATCCCCCAGGCGCTGGCCTTGTTCTCGACCGCCCTTGAAGGAAGCATCTTCAATTCCACCAGGCGGGGGACGTGCAGCACACGGTTCGGGTAGATATCTCCGATCAGCGGCTCCTCCACCCATTGATTCAACTTTGCCAGGTCATCCCTGGTCGCTTGCAGGACCACGCATCTCGACGTCCAGAAAGACCTGGTGCCGTGGGCTTCCCGACCGAGCTTGAGCAAGCCCGAGTAAAGAGGTCTCAATGATCTCAGCCCCCTGGACCGAAGAACCCGCTTGCTCACCTGCCGGATGGCCGTGGCAGCTACCTGGGCGGCCAGACCGCCTTCTTCCCTGAGTGCTTCCCTGGCTCGATCGGAAGGGATCCCTCGATCCGGTCCGGCCATCAGGTCCAGGTGGGCCGGCAAGATGTCCCGAGCCGTCAGCAGGAGCGTACGCCGCTGAATGGCGCCGGCAATCACCCCCAGGAGCGTCTCCTCATCCCTTTCCGGGAGCTTCATTCGCACAATGACACTGCGGCGGCTCCCGGACCCCTCGTCCAGAATCCTTTCCACCTGTCTGGCAAGTCGACGGGTCATTTTCCGATTTCCCCCAAGAGTCTTTGCCAAGGCGGCAGCCGGCGAGCCGTTGGCCGAAACACTTCCGGCCGAGCCCCTCGGAACGGCCGGTTGCCGAACTTGCGGACCTTCAACCCGGTAGGCCGCCAACGCTCAGAACTCGAACCGGACTCCCAGCTTCATCACGATGGGATCGAGGGCGGCAATGATGCGCTCGCGGTCGCCGGTCCTCAGCGAGAAGTTCGTCACCGCGTTGGCGTTGAAGAGGTTGTAGACGTCCAGCAACAGGGTGAGCCGGCGGTCCGCGCCGACGGAGAACCCCTTGTCCAGACGGAAGTCCATGATCGTCACGTTTTCGGAACGGTTCTCCGACAGATCGCTGAGAAAGATCGGCTGGTTGGTGCCGGTGCCCGGGATGTCCACACGCTGGATCAGGGCATAGGGCCAGCCGCTCTGGTGCCGGAGATTGGCGGACAGGCCCAATTCGTGCGGCAGCGTGTAGCGGGCCAGCAGACGGCCGCCCCAGTTGGTGGTCGCCTGCCGGGCGCCCACCTCGAGGCTGTGGTTCTGCCAGATGCGCCCATGCCCGCCGGAACCGACTACCAGCGGGTCGGCGAAGAGCGGGCTCCGGTCTTCGCCGGCCGCCGCCCGGAACTCGTCCCGCCACTGGTAGTCGAAGCTGGCCTGCAGCAGAAAGCCACCCTTGAAGCGCCGGTTCACCGCTAGCTGGAACGTGTCGTAGGCGGCGTCCATTCCCGGGAAAGCGGCAACCCGGTTGTCCACCGTCCCCGCCATTTCGTCCGGGACGCGCTGGACGTTCAGTGGGTCGCCGGTGAGGAAGTTCGCCGGGCAATCCCAGTCGGGGTCGGCGCCACAGGAGATACCGCGCCCCGCCAGAAGCGCCGATTGCTGGGGCAGGTTCCAGATGCCGCTGTCGCCGCTCCGGTCCTTGCGCACGTAGGAAACTCGAACGGCTGTGTCCGCCACCAGTTCGTGCTCCAGCGAAACGTTGATTTCGTCGACGAATTCCGGCGGCAGGTCCGGATCGACGGGCGTCCCCCCGCTGCCGAGATCCACACCGGTGGCGCCCTGCTCGTCCAGCTTGGCGCCCAGCTCGTTCGGGCCATCGTAGATCCCGTTGCCGTTCGGGTCGAGGAACGCATACCGGATCCAGGCGGTGCTGGCCGGATTGGCGTCCTCGTGGGCGTCGGCCAGGTTGAGGTAGTAACGGCCATAGTGCCCCCTCAGCACCGTGCGCGACGCCAGCGAGAACGCCACACCCAGCCGCGGCGCCCAGGTGTTCCAGACGGTGTTGGTCCGACCCCTGGCAGTCCCGCCGGGAAAGAAGTCGTCGAGGAAGGGCGTGGAGACCGCGTCCAGGAAGTAGGTGCGCTGCTGCTCATAGCGTACGCCCAGATTCAGCGACAACCAGTCCACCGGTTGCCAGGTGTCCTGGACGAACACGGCATGGTGCCGGTTCCGGTTGTCGGAGGCGATCTCCCCCGCGGCCGGCATGTTGAAGAGCATGATCCGATCCACGTGGAACGGCCGGTGGTTGGCGCTGTCGTCGAGGAAGCGGATGTGTCCGGAATTGGCGTTCGAGCCGAAGCGGCTGCTGTCGATCTGGAACTCGTAGCCCAGCTTGAAGTCGTGGCTGCCGCCGAAGTCGGGCACGTAGTGGTGGGCGGCCGCGGTGGCCTGCGGCTTCCAGCGAACGAAGGTGAACGGCGGCGGCCCGTTGAGGCCGGGAAACCAGCCGGCGCCGCTCAGGCGGCTGGTGGAGGTGTCGAGGCGCGGTGGCTGCTGTCCCGGATCCACCTGC
This sequence comes from Candidatus Versatilivorator sp., assembly GCA_965207735.1. GTDB lineage: Bacteria > Acidobacteriota > Terriglobia > Versatilivoradales > Versatilivoraceae > Versatilivorator. Next base: position 2,740,346 of record OZ242296.1, read on the forward strand.
GGCACCATGGGCCAACTGAACCCGAAATGCTTGGCGGCCACGATCATGAAGGTACGGTCGTTCCACACCCGCTGCCACTCCGCCTTGTGGGCCCAGCTCCAACTGGCCTGGGCCAGCACCGAGTCGGGACCCACGTCGGTGGACAGCCCCCGTTTGGGCTTCTCCTTCAGACCCCAGTTGGTGTACCCGATCAAGCGGTCCCGGTCGGTCAGCCGAACCGTCACCTTGCCCCCAAGCTGATCGAAATCGCCCAGGTCGGTGGCCACGGCGCGATCGACGCCCGAGACCGCCTTGTCGATGCGGAAGTGGTTGTAGAAGCCGTAGAACCAGGCGCGGTCGCGCACGATGGGCCCGCCGATGTCGGCGTGGGTTTCGAAGAAGAGCAGGTTCGGGTTGCCGGTGTAGCCGCGCGCCTCCAGGTCGGCATCCGTGTTGTCGCCGACGAAATTCTCGTGCTCGTAATCGGCGTGCAGCATCCCCCTGAAGTCGTCGCCTCCGCTCTTCATGGTCATCATGACCAGTGACCCGGGCGCGGTCATCTCCACGTCGGCGCCGGCCGCCGTGGTGGTGAACTCTTCCACGGAATAGTAGTCGAAGTAGAATCCGGTGCCTTCATCGCTCTCGGTGGTGTCGACGCCGTCGGCCAGGATCCGGTTCTGGCCGCGGATGCCGAAGCTTTCGTAGCCGGTCTGCTGGCTCTTGTGGGAGCCTCCGACATCGAAGCCGCGCATCCGGACACCGGCCGTCTGCCCCAATACCGCCCAGACATCGGTGGCGGAAGGCACCTCCTGCAACTCGGCCACGCCGAAGTCGTTCACCAGCGCCGTCCTTTTCATGTCCAGCACCGGCGCGTCGCCCGTCACCGTGATCGTCTCGGCCAGGGCTGCCACCTCCAGCGCCGCGTCGATCCGGATGGAGCGGCTCCCTTCCACGATCACCCCTTTTCGAATCAGAGTCCGGAACCCGGCGCGCTCGAAGGTCAGGTCGTATGACCCGCGCCCGAGGGCCCGGAAGCGGTAGGAGCCGTCGGCCAAGGTCACGGCCAGCAGAGGCGCAATCAGCACATCGCCTTCAAGCGTCACCGTCACGCCGGGCACCGCCAGGCCCTGATCGTCGGTCGCCGAGCCACCGATTTCCCCGGCCGTCTGCGCCCCCAACGACCCGCCGGCCAGTAACATCAGCAACAAGACCGCCCACTGTCCGCCCCGATTCATCCGCACTTTCTCCATTGGGCAAGTGTCCCGTAGCCCTTATCACCTAGCGGTAAGTCTACCGTCATGGTACCTGTCGACGGACACCTTACCAAGCCCTCTGTTCTCTTTGCAACCCGTCAGACGGCCGCGGAGAAGATGCTCAGCCCCAACCCGCAATTGCCACCGGGTCGCTGGGCGGTTCATGAAAGCCGGTTGATTTTCGGCTTCTTATTGACGTTGTTTCCGGGGCCGGATCTCGAAATTTGTGGCTTGAACCGGTCTGACCAGTTCCCGCAGTGGGTCCATTAGGGTGTACAATAGGGGGAAGTTCGAGTGTCGGGAGGAACGCATGAAAATCAAGCTCGCGGTGCTGGTGGCCTGCCTTGTAATCGCCCAGCCGGTGTTTGGGGAGGCGGACTGCGAGAAGTGGAATACCAAAGAGTATTTCCAGAGGGCGACGGTCGATGACGTGAACGGCTGTCTCGCCGCCGGGGCCAACCTGCGAGCGCGCGACGAGGCAAAATTCACGCCCCTGCATCAAGCCTCCGCCCACACCGAGCATCCGGGGGTGATCGAGACCCTGCTCAAGGCCGGCGCCGACCTGATGGCCCGGGACCAGTGGCAGTACACGCCCCTGCACCGGGCGGCCGCAGACAACCGGAATCCGAAGATCGTGGAAGCCCTGCTGCAAGCCGGCGCCGAAGTGGAAGCCCGGGACCGGTGGCAATACACGCCCCTGCATCGGGGAGCTGCCAACAACGAAAATCCGGAGGTGGTGAAAATCCTGCTCAAGGCCGGCGCCGATCTGGAGGCACGGAACCAGTGGAACTATACCCCCCTGCACCGGGCGGCCGCGCGTAACGGCAATGCGATCGTGGTCAAGACCCTGATCGCCGCCGGGGCCGACCTGATGGCGCGGAGCAAGGATGAATACACCCCCCTGCATCGAGCGGCCACGTCCAACTGGAACGCGGAGGTGGTCGAAGCCCTGATCCAGGCCAAGGTCGACCTGGAGGCCCGGGACAAGATCAACTTCACGCCCCTGCACCGGGCGGCCGCCAACAACGAAAATCCGGAGGTCGTCCGGGCCCTCATTCGGGCCGGCGCCAGACTGGAAGCGCGCAGCAAGTGGAACTTCACGCCTCTGTTTGCCGCGGCCGCCCGCAACGGCAACGCGGAGGTCATCCAGGTTCTGCTCAAGGCAGGAGCCAATCCGAAGTCCCTAAGCGAAGACAAGAACACACCCCTGCATCGGGCAGCCGAGAACAACGACAATCCGAAAGTCGTGCAGGCTCTCATCCAGGCCGGCGCCAGCCCGGACGCACGCAACAAGTGGCAATTCACGCCCCTGCACCGTGCAGCCGCCAACAACCCCAATCCGGACGTCATCGAGGCCCTCGTCCAGGGTGGATCCGACCTGGAGGCCCGGGACAAGTGGAACTTCACGCCCCTGTTTGCCGCGGCCGCCCGTAATGGCAACCCGGAGGTCGTCCGGGCCCTCATCCAGGCCGGCGCCAGCCTGGACGTCCGGGACAAGTGGCAGTACACACCTCTGCACCGGGCGGCGGAGAACAACCTCAATCCGGATGTGGTCAAGGCCCTCATCCAGGGCGGAGCCAACCTGGAGGTTCGGGACAAGTGGGAGTACACGCCGTTGCATCGGGCGGCGGAGAAGAACGACAATCCGGAGGTTGCCAAGGCTCTGGTTCAGGCCGGCGCCAGCCTGGAGGCGCGGAACCAGTGGAACTACACCCCCTTGCAACGAGCAGCCGCCGAGAACCCGAATCCAGCCGTGCTCGAAACCCTGATCCAGGAAGGCAGGCGGAGGCTCGGCGCCCCCGAGCGGGCGGGAAGAAACCTCGGCTCGACCGAGGCGGAAGAGTCGTCAGCGGATCAGCCGGCCCAGTAACCTCCCTACCGCACCGCATCCCCTACCTGAACAAAAGAAAAAGAGTTATCCACGAAGGGGCACGAAGGCGTTGAGGTTAACCGAGACGGGGTACCGAGTTCGCGAAGGGATGGTCGATTTCTGATTGTTTCACTCTTGTATGATCCGACCGGCAGGGCGGGGGCCGGGCTCGCGGACAAACGGGTGTTTTCCAGAAGGCGACCGTCGGCTTTCAGAGAATTCGCCCGCCGGATGCCCTCCATCGCACCATCGGGACGCCCGCGCTCCCGGGGGGGCATTCTCCCATGACGCCGTGACACCTACGTCACAATATTGCAGAAGCGCCCGGGCGCCGCTCGTCATTGACCGAGCTCCATCCCTATTCGTCCCCATTCGTGTTCATTGGTGGTTCGTCTTCATTGCCAAAACCAAAACGGCCGGCTGTTTATCCTGTCTATCCTGTGCATCCATGTTCAATTAGTAGAATACCGGTTTAGCAAGACATGGCCCTTATTCCCGATAGGACATGAAGATTCGTTAGTTTCACCCTCGTATGATCCGCCCGTCGTCGGGGGCAGGGGCCCGGTTTGCCTGAAACTCGGGCAGCGTTTGCTTGCCTCAGGGTGACGCGGCTGTCTTGCGGGATTCGCCTGCAACTCATCCAAGAGTCGTGCGCACTCGGCCACGGCCAAGCAGCCGGGACAACTCCGCCATAGCCGGGTGCCTGGTCGAGCCGGCAGAGGGCATATTCTCATACCGTTCCAGCAATTCCGACTCCGAAAATTGCTGCGGCCAATCCAGGTTGACGGAGATGTTTCCATCATCCATGGCGATGGCTCTAAGCCCCAACAGGTCACCCAGATCCCGGCCCAGCGCGTTCGCGGGAAACTTGAGGCCCTCGTAGTGGACAAAGGCCTGAGTTGCCAATTCGGACACGCCGAGTGAACCGCCACCCAGCAAGATATCGAGAATTTGCAGTTGCCGTTCCGCAAGAACCCGTCGGCGGGGGCTACGCAGTCGTCCAAACAACGACCTGGCGAATTCCCGGAACAGCGTCCGCCGATGGTTGGCGACGATGGCCGACGCGACCGCATTGCATCTCTCGGCGACCGCTGGCAGAGCAAACCGGAGGAAGAGCGTGAGGTCGTGTCCGTTCCTCCGGGATGCAGACAGCGCCGCCAGGTACTCCTCCTTGCGGTCATAGTAATAGTTGGACAAGCTGACCATCACCACATCATTGACTCCGGCCCGGCGCAGCATGAACGCCTCCAGCGCCCGGGCGGTACGCCCGTTGCCGTCGCCGAAGGGGTGCATGGCGCCGATATGGTAGTGGGCGGCCATGGCCTGGATAATGGGTTCGTGCCTTTGGAACTCCCCGGCAATGGCCGCCCCAAGATCGTCGAAGGCGGCGCGGCAACCACGACCGCCTTCAACCCCTCGGCAGCGCGGCGTCCCGAAGGTTACGTTCCACCCGTCAGGACGCAGGCCGCCGGGTTGGCACCGGTCATCATCGCAGCCGGTCACGATGCGCCGGTGAATGTTCAGGATGAACTCGGAGGTCACCGGCTGCTCAGGCGGTTGCGAGCGCAGCCAGCGGTAGGTGGCGTCAGCGGACCGCAACTGTCTCTGGGAACGGGTGAAATCGGAATGCGCGGGAGCATCGGGAGCCAGAGCCTCTTCCTGTTCGCGCTGGGTGAACTCGGCGCCTTCAATGCGCGAAGTGCCGGCTGCCTCCAAGCGCAACTGCTCCTCGTGGACCTGCTCGATCCATTGAGGCAGGTACGGCATCCGATTCAGAACGCCGGCGGCGGTTTTGGCCTGGACCAGCAGGTCCAATAGCGCTGCGGCATCGTAGCGAATCCACTGCCGCGGGACGGCATAGCGGCTGACACTTTCAGGGGTCATTTTCGGCTCATTGTTGGGTATTTTTCAGTTCATTTTACATTAATTTCTCTTTATGTCATTGTTTTGTAGATGTTTAAGTGACTACATTATACCTTCAGTGTTATTTTATTTTCAGTTCATTTCGAGACCATTACACTTTCGTTCCACGGATCGATCCCGCGCGGCAGGCAAAACAGCGACGCAAACCCGCGTTGGAATTGGGAAGTGAGAAGCTTGAGGTCCGGCGTCACGCCGCGTGATGCCGAAGGGAGTTGAGAACCAGCCAACCGCGAGTCCCGCGCCCTTGAGAGTCGACCCCTCAATCGGGCCCGCAGTTCGTCAGCCAGTGGCGGTACTTGGGCAACTCCCCCCGGGTGGCTTGCAGGTAGGTATTGCGAACGGCCAGGGTCATCTCGCCGGCCTTCCCCTTGCCCAGAGAAAAGCGATCAATCGACAGGATGGGGGCCACCTCCAGGCCGCTGCCGCAGACGAAGGCTTCGTCGGCCACGTAGAACTCGGTGCGGTCGACTTCCCGTTCGATCACCTCCACCCCGTGCACCTCTCGAAACAACTGCATCAGGGTGGCCCGGGTGATGCTCTCAAGGATGTCGCTGGTGACGGTCGGCGTCACCACCTGCCCCCCACGGCAGAGGAAGACGCATCCCCTGGGCTCCTCGGCCACCTTGCCGGCCGCGTTGAGCAGCAGGGCGCTGTCATATCCGTCCAGGCGGGCTTGCAGCAACGAGAGGCGGGCGTTCTGGTAGTTGGCCGCGCACTTGACTCTCGGAGGAATGGAGATGTCGGAAATCCGCTGCCAGGAGCTGATGCAGGCGTGGATTCCCAACTCCTTTCCCTCGAACCATCCCCCCTTGGGGGTCACGATGACGGCGTGGCTGACCGGACCGGTCCCGAAGGCCTCGCCCGGCCCGTCCACATAGACCATTTGCCGAATGTGGGAGGTGGCCCGGATCCGGTTGGACCGCAGCGCACGCACCACGGCGGCGCTGTAGTCGGCGGCGGTCAAGGCCGTTTCCATCCGCATGACCCGGACCGATTGCTCCAGGCGCCTGGAGTGGTCATCCAGCCGGAAGACGTTCAGTTGCCGGGTCTGCTCGTTCCAATAGGCGCGCAGTCCTTCAAAGACCATGGCCCCATACTTGAAGGCCACGGTGTCCAGAGGAATCACCGCTGCGCTTTTCTCCACCAGTCGGTCGTTCAGCAGCACCTTGGGGTTGGAAGATTGGTCCATTGAAGGATGCATTGGGAATTGCCGATCCTTGGGCGGCGGGCGGAGCCGCCCGTGCCCTCCGGCGCCTTCAGATCAGCTCTTTGATGGGGATCCCGGTGGCGTCGCCGATGGAGTTGGCGATCTTGATCGGCCGGCCGATGGGGGTCATGTAGGTCTTTTCCCAGTCGATGCCCAGGGCCTTGTAGAGGGTGGCGAACAGGTCCCCGATGGTGACCTGCCGATCGGCGACATAGCCCCCCTGCTCGTCGCTGGCGCCCACCACCTGGCCTCCGGCGATGCCGCCGCCGCCCAGCACCACCGACCAGCACTGGGGCCAATGATCGCGCCCGTTCCCGGGGTTCACCTGGGGACCTCGCCCGAACTCTCCCATGGCGATCACCAAGGTGGATCGGAGCAGCCCGCGCTGGTCCAGGTCCTCCAGCAAGGCCGAAAAGGTCTGATCGAAGGGTGGGACCAGGATGTCGCGGTGCCGCCGGTCGTTGTCGCCGTGGGTGTCCCACTCGTTGTACTTGTATCCGGCAGCCGTCACGAAACGGGTTCCCGCCTCCACCAGCCTCCGGGCCAGCAGGACGCTCTGGCCGAATCCGTGCAGCCCGTAGGTCTCCCTGGTTTTGGTGGACTCCTTGGAGAGATCGAAGGCGTCCTTGACCGCCGGGTTCAACACCATCTTGAGGGCCTGCTGGGTGAAGGTGTCCATTCGCCCCGATTCGGCCTTCTGCACCTTGTCCCGGTAGACCTTCTCCACCACTTTCCGAAAGGAGAGCCGATCCTGGAGGCGCTCCGGAGTGATCGATTTGGGCAGCCGCAGGTCGGGAACCTCGAAGTCGGGCTGACTGGGGTCGGGAAGCACCATGGGGTCGTACTGGTTGCCGACAAAGGCGGCCCCGAAATGGTCGATGAAAAAGGTGTCGTTGCCGGTGTCCGGCTGCAGGACGTAGGGCGGCAGATTGTTCCTCGGACCCAATTCCTTGGCCACGATCGCGCCCAGGCTGGGAAAGCGCATGGCCGGGTTGGGCAGGTGTCCGGTAGCCGCGTAGTGGGTAGCCTGGGGATGGTTGTTCTCCAGGGTGTGGAGGGAACGGATGATCGCCAGCTTGTCCATGTGCCTGGCGGTCTTGGGCAGCAGCTCGGAAACCCGAATTCCGGCCACGTTGGTGGCAATGGGCCTGAATGAGCTGTTGGGCTTGGGGTCCCACATGTCGACCTGGCTGGGGCCTCCTTCCAGCCACAACAGGATGCAGGACTGAGCCTTGCTCCCGGCCGTCGCCGGCGTACCGCCCAAGGCCTCCTGAAGCCTCAGGAACTGGCTCAGGCTCACGCCCAGCAGGCTCAGAGATCCCACTCGCAGAAAGTCACGCCGCCGCAGAATCGGATCGTCACTCGCCAAACACCCTATGTTTCGCATGGGTGCAACCTCCTCCGGTTTCCGGCCTCTCCACCCCGACTCCCGCGCCGGGGCAGCCGCTGAGACAAGTCTACCGGAAACCCTCAATGGTTATGGTAAAACTCGGGGGAGTTCAGCAACCCCCATAACAGATCCTCCAAGGCCTGGCGGCGTGAGGGGTGCCGGCCGACCATGGCTTCCAGTTGTTCCCGTTCTTCCTCCCCGGGAAAGCGCACCAGTGCTCTCAGGTAGAGCTCCTCGATGATCTCCCGGTCCGAGCCGCCCCCACCGATCAAGCGGTCGATGACGCCTCCCTCGCGGGCCAGATGCTCGGTAAAGGTCGACCCGGCCAGAGTGTGCAGGGCCCTGCCCAGGTTGGGCCGAGGCCGCTTCTCCGGGAGCATGGACCGGGGGGCCTTGCCGTAGTTGTCCAGAATCCGGGAGCGGAAGATGTCGGGCAGCTTGACGTTGATGGCCCGGGTGCCCGGCGGCAGCCTGCCCTCCCCGTCGCCGTAGCTCTCCTGCTCCAGGATCAGGGGAACCCCCGTCACCGTGGCGATGGCGTCGAAGAGCACCTCGGCATCCAGGGCCCGCGGCAACGCATGAGAGTAGTGGGTGCGGTCCTCCCGATTGGTTCGGTTGGGGCGGCTGCTGAGCTGGTAGGTCCTGGAGCTGACGATGGTCCTGATCATGCGGCGAAGATCGTGGTTGTGTTTCCTGAAGTCCTTCGCCAGAGCCGCCAGCAGCCTGGGGTGAGTGGGTGGATTGGCCGCGCGGAAATCGTCGACCGGCTCCACGATGCCTCTCCCGAAAAAATAGCTCCAGATCCGATTGACCGCCGCCTCGGCGAAATAGGGATGGGCGGTGATCCACTCGGCCAGCTTGACCCGCGGGTCGGACCGCTCAGCCTCGGGCAGCAGGGCGCCGTTCAGGAAGGCCGGAAACACCTCCTCCCGGGTGCGTGGGTGGAGCACTTTCCGGCTCCTGCCCTTGACGAACAGATCCACCTCCTGACCGGTCGGGTCCTCGAAGATGACCGTGCCGGGCTCCTCCCCCCGTCCTCCCACCAGGTTCATGCGCCCGAAGAATGCTGCCAGCCCCCAGAACTGATCCTGGCTCCAGGCCTCGAAGGGGTGGTTGTGGCACTCTGCGCAGTCCAGCCGGCGCCCCAGGAAAACCCTGACCTCTTCGGCCATCTTGTTTTGCGGGTAGCGCACCTCCCCATTGGGCAGGAAGTGTCTCGAAGGCGCGCTGTAGCCCAAGGCGGCAATGCGCTCCCGGGCCACCTGGTCGTAGGGGGTGTTGCCGGCGACGTGGCCCCGAATCCATTCCCAGTAAGCTTCGGTCCACGGCAGGTTGATGCCGTTCTCGAAGAGAGCCACCCTGAACAGTTGGGACAACCGATAGGTCCAATAGTCCACGAACTCGGGAGTCTGCAGGAGCGTATCGACCAGCTTCTCCCTCTTGTCAGGATCGCTGCTCTGCAGAAACTCCCTGGTCCTTCGGGGCGGAGGCAGCGTGCCGGTCAAGTCCAGGCACACCCGCCGCAGGAATTCCGCGTCGCCGGAGAGCTCGGAGGGATTCCGATGCAGCCGTCTCAACTTGTGGAAGACCAGGCGGTCGATGAAGTTATGGGCGGGAAGGCTAGGATATCGGGCGAGGGTCTCCTCGATGACGCTGACCCGGGCCGTGGTGGAATGGCCGGCCGTCCGAACGGTCACGAAGGTCTCCCCGGGACGCAATCCCCGCAGCCGGCCTTGCGGTTCGACCTCCACCACGTCGCTGTTGTCGGACAGATAGCGCACCTGGCCGGTGAGGTCCCGGCGGGTTCCACTATCGAGCAGCGCGCTGACCAGCAGTTGCTGCCCGCCCCCCACCTCCAGCACGGCCTCGGCCGGATAGACCTCGATGGTCCTGACCCCGGGTCTCGAGGCTGTCTCCGGCTCAAAAGGCGCTCCCTCTTTCACCCACTGCAGCAACGTCTTGTAATCTTCCGATTCCAAGGGCAACTGCAGCCCACCCTGATGGGGCTCGGCCAGGGTCGGCTTGCTCAGCAGCAGGCTCTTTGCAGGCTCTTCCCGGTCGATTCGCGGAATCTCCGTCCCCGGATCGGGAGACAGGACCTGGTAGGTCCCGCCCTTGACGATCCAGCGATAGTCCTCCTCCGGGTAGATGCCGTAGAGGGAAAGCTTGAATCCGCCTCTTCCCTTCACGCCTCCATGGCAATGGGTGTCGTTGCAGCCCCGCCGGGTCAATATCCTTTCGACATCCCAGGCGAAGCTCAGTGGCGGATGACCGGCCCTGTCCTTGACCCGGAGCCGCACCGTGGCCGATCGATCCCCCAGGCGAACCGTCACATCGGTGACGCCCGCGGCCAGGGCCTCGACCTTCCCCTCGGGAGAAACCGCCGCCACGCCGGCCTTGGTAAATTCCCACCGGCTGAGCTGGGTCACATCCCGCTCCAACCGGTCGTCGTAGCGGCCCATCACCAGAAGTTGCCGGGTGGCCCCAGCCCCTTCCAGCTCCACCGCCTCGGGCACGATCCGGACCGACAGCAGTTCCGGCTCGGACGTCTCGGCCCCGAGCGTGATCGAGCCGGCTGCAACCAGGAATCCCAGCAAAAGAATCGGACTGCGCCTTGGCTTCATTTGAGGATCAATCTCCCAGCACCATCACCAGCAGGTCGCCGGCTGCAATCGCTTCGCCCACCTTGCCCCCGACCACGGGACGGGCGCTGAGGCGGACCAGGCTCGGCATGCGGGTCGAGGGCGCCCCCGGCGCGGCCGCCAGCAACACGGTGGTCGTTTGATTCTTGGGCACGAACCGTTCCTTGTGAATTTCGGGAAGAGGGGGCTCGGTGTGGGGCTCGACCTCTGCGCCCGGCAGAAACCGCACCCGGCTGGGCAGGCCATCGGCGCTGAAGAGGATGTCGCCGCCGAAGCCCTCCTCCTGATCGGAGAGAATGGTCACCTTTTTCGCCTGTCCCGGCCTCAGGTTCACCACCTCCGGAGTGGCTTCGATCCGCCCCACGTGGGGGACCTGGGGTCGCAACAGCAGCCGGTACCGGAAAGTCGGCTCTCCGGATCGAGGAGTGATGTCGCGCACCTGCAGCCTGTAGATTCCTGCCCTGTCAAAGGTATAGAGGGTCTTGGCCTGGATGAGACGCACCCAGTCATCGCCGTCACCCGCGATCTTTCTGAAATAGTTGGTCAACAACTCCCGGCCGTCCGCATCCAGCACGGCCACCCTGGGATTGAATCGGGGCGGTGCGGCCTCGGGCGTCTCCAGTTCCAGGGCCAGCGAGGTCCCGGACTTCACTTCGAACCGGAACCAGTCCACGTCTCCGGGACTCTGGATGGCTCCCTCCAGCAGTTGCGGCAGAACGATCGGGGCGGCCTGCTCCGGCAAGTCGTTGGGCTCCACTTCGCTCAGCAATCCGGTCCCGGCGGCTTCAGCGGGTACCGCTCTCTCGGGTGAAACGCCCGAGCCCGGGGCAACGCCGGTCGAGCCTGCGCCGGGGGCAGCTTGCGGTCCGCCATTCTCCTGGGCCTTCCCGGCAGAAACCGTTCGCGACTGCAGCCAGTCCAGCCGAGACGGGTCCAGCTTTCGACGAAACGGCTGCTGGATTTCGGCCAGGGCCGATGGAGGGATGAGCGCAACCTCCGGTGCCGCGGGGCCTGCCTGCTCGGAAGTCGCCACCCGGAGCTGGTAGAAGAAATCGGGTCCTCCCACGCCCAGGTTGGAACTGACCTCAACCAGATAACGACCGGAGTCCCGGCACAGGTGGGTGATTCGGGACCGCGGAGAAAACAGCAGCCGGTCGGGCCGCTCCGGGTCGAACCAACTGCCGCCTTCCTTGTAGAGCGTCAGGCGAATCCCGTCGGACTTGGTGACGGTGGTGTTGGAGAGAGCCTGAATGACCAGCCTGTCGCCGCTTGAAGCCATGAACGAGTAGAAGTCGACCTCGCCGTTCCGGCTCAGCTTGCCGTTGAGCAGGGTCGGGATCTCAACGGGCTGGGCTTGGGCCGGACGACGGTGGGACCCGGGTGCCTCCAGGCCGACCGGCTGGTCGACCACGACCATCCCCAGGGGGTTGGAAACCCCGGCCGGCGTAACCAACCGCAGTTCGTGCTTCCCCAGCGGCACCTCCGATGCCACCTGCACCTGCAATGACACCCGTTGTCCCTGAACCCACAGCTTGGGCGCCCGCAGGTCCTTCTTCTCCTGGAACTGCATTCCCTCGATCCGGGCGACCTCGCCGCTCAGTCCCCCGGTCCCGAACCACACTCCATAGCATTTTTCGAGGTCCTTGCCCCGGACTTCCAACTCGAGTACCCTTCCCCGCTGGACACTGACGGGAAACAGGGAGCGCAACTCGGGCGCCCGAGGCTCTGCGGACGCCTCACCGGCCTGCATGCCGCGATCGGGTGCCAAAGCGGAACAGAGCACCCACACCGCCAGAGCCACCGCCCACTTTCCGGCACCCCCAGAGCACTTGGAAGGGGTGGGACTGGCGAAGTATGGACGGAGGGGGAGTTCAAGCACCGGCAGCTCCCGAGTCATCGGATTAGGTGGGAAACACAACCTATAATGTACCTTGAGGCTCGGTTGAGGGTCAAGGAGAGTGCCCGTGAACCTGCAAGAGTTCCTGGAGGTATTGGCCAACTTGGTGTGGGGCCCTCCGATGCTGGCTTTGACCGTGGGCACGGGCCTGTTTCTGACCGTTCGGTTGCGTGGGCTTCAGTTCCGAAGGCTCTGGTCCTCGCTCTACCTGGCCCTGGTGACCCGCAAGGAGAGCGGCGCCAGCGGCGACGTCACCCACTTCCAGGCCCTGATGACCGCCCTGTCGGCCACGGTGGGTACCGGAAACATCGCCGGCGTGGCCACCGCCATCGTCTCTGGAGGTCCCGGGGCGCTGTTCTGGATGTGGGTGACGGGACTGGTGGGCATGGCCACCAAGTTCGCCGAAGCCCTGCTGGGAGTCAAATACCGCATCAGAGGTCCCCGCGGCCAGATGTCGGGCGGGCCCATGCACTACTTGAGCCGGGGATTCAATCAACCTGCGCTGGCCGGCTTGTACGCCTTTCTGGCAGCCTTCACCCTCACCGTCGGCGGCAACATGACCCAGTCCCACTCCATAGCCGACGCCATGCAGGCCGGGCTGGGAGTGCCCACCCTCTGGACCGGCGCCATTACGGCCGGCGCCACCGCGGTGGTCATCCTGGGCGGCATCCGCAGCATCGCTCGGGCAGCCACCGCCCTGGTGCCCACCATGATCGTGATCTACTGCCTGGCCGGCCTGCTGGCGCTGGCGTTTCATTGGCAGGCGATACCCTCGGTGTTGGCGGAGGTCCTCAAGGGAGCCTTCTCCCCGGCAGCGGCCGTGGGAGGATTTGCCGGGGCCACCGTCCTGAGAACCATCCGCTATGGAGTGGCCCGGGGCGTCAACAGCAACGAGAGCGGCATGGGCACGGCGGGAATCGTTGCCGCTGCCGCCCAAACCCGCCATCCGGTGACTCAAGCCCTGGTTTCCATGACTCAGACCTTCATCGATACGCTGGTGGTGTGTTCGGTAACCGGCTTCATCATCCTGGGAACCGGAGCCTGGAAGAGCGGAGCCAGCGGGGCCGCCCTGACAACTGCCGCCTTCCGGGAGGGACTTCCCTTGTGGCTGCACGGGGACGTGATCGTCGCCCTGACGCTGCCCCTCTTCGCCTTTACCACCATCCTGGGCAACAACTACTATGCGGAAAAGGCCCTGGAATACCTGTTCGGCCACGGTCGCTTCGTGCCCTACTACCGCTCGATCTGGGTCTGCCTGACCTTTGTGGGCTCCATGCTCTCCCTGGAGACGGTGTGGACGTTTCTGGACGTGTCCCTCGGCAGCATGGTCCTGCCCAATCTGATCGGCCTGCTGGGCTTGAGCGGCATCGTGGTCGCCGAGACCCGGGGCTATTTTGCGGTGAGGCGGTAAACCCTCGTCCCTATGACAACACCCGACAATTGGCAGTTTCAGCAGGTTGCCGGACCCTTCGGGCTGACCGAGGGTCCGGCCTGGGACGGCGAGGCTCTGCTGTTCAGCAACCTCCCCAACAGCCGCATCCTGCGTTACCACCCTCGGACCCGGAAGACGGAAACCTGGCGCCGCGGCACCCGCATGGCCAACGGCCTGATGCTGGACAGGCGCGGCCGGCTCTTTGCCTGCGAAGCCGCCGGCAGATGCATTGCCAGTTACCACCGGGACGGAGCCCGTACGGTTATCGCCGACTCCTTTCGGGGCAGCAGACTCAACAGCCCCAACGACCTGGCCATCGACCTCAAGGGCCGCATCTGGTTCTCCGACCCCAACTACAGCAGCCACTGGGCCGAGGCCATCGGTCCGCCGGAGCTGGAACACAAAGCGGTCTACCGGCTGGATCCCCGAGCCGACGGGAGTTGGTCCATACAACGGATGACCCATGACACCGCCCGTCCCAACGGCCTGCTGGTCACACCCGACCTCCGGACACTCTACGTCGCCGAGAGCGACTTTCAGGGCAACCGCCAGCTGAGAGCCTACCCCATTCTGGAGGATGCCACCCTGGGCCCTTGCGAGATCCTGCACGACTTCGCGCCCCACCGCGGCATCGACGGCATGTGTCTGGATGCAGAGGGCAACCTGGTGGCCGCGGCCGGCTGGGAGAAGAGCGGCCCCGGCGGCATGATCTACGTCTTCGATCCTCAAGGGCGCATCCTGGAACGCCATCCGACCCCATGCCAGCGCCCCACCAACTGCAGTTGGGGTGGCCATGATCTGGAGACGCTCTACCTCACCTCCGTGTGCGGCCGGCTGTACCGAATCGAGACCGGGCGGAAAGGATGGCTGCTGTACCCCTGAAGAAGGAGCGCGTTTTGAGAGCCAACAAGACCAAGGCCAAGCTCAAGAGAGGAGAATCGGTGTACGGCTGCTTCCTGCGCTACCCCGACCCCGCCCTGGTGGAGATGCTGGCCCGTTTTGGATGGGATTTCGTGGTGTTGGAAAGCGAGCATGGCCGGCTGGACCCGCGCACCTGCGAAGAGATGGTGAGGGCGGCCGAGTTGAACGGCATCACCCCCATCGTGCGGGTGACCACCAATTCCCCCTCGATCATTCTGAGATTTCTGGATAGCGGCGCCCAGGGCATCATCGTTCCCCAGGTCAATTCGGCCGAAGAAGCCGAACGGGCGGTGGCGGCCGTCAAGTTCCAGCCTCGGGGCAATCGCGGGCTGTCGGGGTCGCGGGCGGCCGACTACGGCCAGGGGTCATCCTTCGGGGATCATGTCCTGCAGTCCAACCGGGAAACCCTGTTGGTCCTCTACGTGGAGACGGCGGAAGCGGTGCGGCAACTGCCTCGGATTCTGGCCGTGCAGGGCGTTGACGTGGTCAACGTGGGGCGCACCGATCTCTCCCATTCGCTGGGAGTGCCGGGACAGCCCGAACATCCCCGAATGCGGCAGTGCCTCCAGGAAATCCTGGCCGGCGTGAACAATTCGCCGGTGGCCCTGGGGATCATGGCGGCCAACCCCGAGGCGGCCCGCCAGTGGCGGGCTCGAGGGGCACGCTACATCAGCATCAACCTGGAGTCGTTATTGAAACAATCGATACGGGAGTTCCTGAGCGGCGCCCGGGAGTGAAGGGCGACGAGCGCATCGTTCCGCGAGGGTTTGCAGAAGCGCCAGCCTGAATCGCACTGCACTTGGTTTCCGTACGATCTCTTACCGCATTGTTATGGCATTCGCTTCCGATACCGAACTCCGTCGATCCCATCGAAGTCTGCGTCCTGTGTCCAAAGTTCTGCTCCGTATTGGCGAGCGGTTGCGAGAATGACACTGTCAGCCAACGGCAGACCCAGTTCGACACTGAGGCGGGCAGCGTTCAAAGCAATCGTCGCTTCCAGCTCCACGACAGTCCCTTGCTGCATGACGGCTGCCGCCTCAAGTGCAGTGCTCTCGTCTCGTTGCTGGAGCACCCGTTTGAATACTTCGAAGAGACTTAACGTGGGAACCACAAGCGTCTCGATGTCTTCGATAGGCTCCGCAAAGAAGGAAGCGTTCGGCCCATCGGCGAAATACTCCAGCCAAGCGCTGGAGTCGACGACGTTCATACCCGATCTCCCTCGCGTTCGACCTTCGTGTCGATGCCTTTCAGAAAACCCTTCATCTGCCGGGCCGGACGCACGGGAATGAGCTCAATGCGGCCGCCATAGGCGATCGCCTGGACCTTTTGGCCCGGCAGGAGACCGAGCCGATCACGGATCTCCTTCGGAATGACTACCTGATACTTGGGCGAAATGGTTACTGTTTGCACGGGACCTCCATCGATAGAGCTATCGTAATACCAATAGTGTATCAAACTCTCTCGTGTAGGGTCGACTGAAAGGCCCATGCGTGCAGCGCTGGGGGTCCCCCCGGTCAGTCCGGGGTGCTATTTCGAAGCAGTTGGACTAGTCTTTCGAGTAAGTCCGTGTTTCTGCTCGACACCAGTGTCGTTTCGGGATTGCGGGGAGCACTCCGAGCATACACATGATTCGACTTTCCGCGGCCAGAAAACAGTTCGGCTCCCAGAGCTTGTTCGAAGATCTCGACTGGCTGATCACGTCGACGGATCGCATTGGGCTGGTAGGCGGAAACGGGACAGGCAAGACAACACTGCTGAAGATCCTGGGGGGGATGGAGCCCCTCGATGGCGGTCTGTTTTCTGCGCCGAAAGATATGACTGCCGGCTACCTTCCTCAGGATGGCCTGTCACTGTCCGGGCGCACAGTCATGGAAGAATGCCTCTCTGTTTTCGGCGATCTGCTCGAACTCGAGGAAGAAATGAATGTCCTGACTCACCGGATGGCGGAAGTTGATCCGCACAGCGATGAGTACCACCGGATCACGGATCGCTATCACCGAATCGAGACCGAATTTCAGGGCCGCGACGGCTACTCATTGGAGGCGCAGGCCAGCACCGTGCTGAGCGGCCTGGGCTTTGCGCCCGCAGATTCGAACCGTCCGACGGAAGAACTCGCCGGCGGCTGGCAAATGCGCTTGGCGCTGGCCAAGCTCTTGCTGATCAAGCCCAAGCTCCTATTGCTGGACGAGCCGACAAATCATCTCGATCTCGAGGCCCGCAACTGGTTGGAACAGTATCTGAACGAGTATCCGTACGCCTTCGTCCTGGTCTCCCACGACCGCTACATGCTGGATGCCACGGTGAACAAGATTCTCGAGCTGTGGAATCGTCGCGCTTACTTTTGCAGCGGGAACTACGAACGCTATCTGGCACAGAAATCCGCGCGCCAAGCGCAACTTCAGGCGTCCTACCGCAACCAGCGGGAAAAGATTGAACGCCTTGAAATCTTCATCAATCGCTTCCGCTACCAAGCCACCAGGGCGAAGCAGGTGCAGAGCCGAATCAAGGAACTCGAGAAGATCAAACGGATCGAATTACCTTCCCGGGAAAAGACCATCCGATTCGCGTTTCCTCAGCCACCCAGGAGCGGAGGCATGGTGGCCGAGTTTCGCGGGGTCGCCAAGAGTTATGCAGGCAATCAGGTATTCCAGGGCATGAGCTTCGTCATCAACCGCGGGGATCGCATAGGTCTGGTGGGGGTGAATGGAGCCGGGAAATCCACGCTGATCAAGATACTGGCTGGAAGCGAGCCGGCAACGGCAGGTGAATTTCGGCTGGGACACAACGTGGAAGTCGACCATTTCGCACAGGACCAGTATAAGGAGCTCGACCCCGGCGCCCGTCTGATCGACGATGTCTCGAGCATCGCACCCCTTGCCCTGAGCGGCCAGACGCAACTGCGCACTCTGCTCGGCTGCTTCCTGTTTTCGAGTGACGAGGTCTTCAAACAGATTCGCGTTCTTTCGGGTGGCGAGCGCAACCGCTATGCGCTCCTCCGCATGTTGCTGCGACCTCGAAATTTTCTGTTGCTCGATGAGCCCACCAACCACCTCGACCTGCGAGCCAAGGACGTACTGCTCGAAGCACTGCAGGAGTTCAGCGGAACGGTAGTCTTTGTTTCCCATGATCGTTACTTCATTGACAAGCTGGCAACGCGAATCTTCGAGATCGATGGTGGCAAGTTCCAGGATTTTTTCGGCAATTATGAAGACTACTTGCGGCAAAAGAACCCCGTCAGGCTCCAACGGGATGATCGAGAGGAGCGGCCGCGCGCGGAGAATTCAGGGGGATCCGGCGACCGGAGCGGAACGCCGTTGCGACCGAAGAAGATCAATCCTGTTCTTGTGCGGAAAATGAAGGAGCGGCACCAGGGGTTGGAGGAAGAAATCACCCGGTGTGAAGTGGAAATTGCCACTCAGGAGTTGAACCTGGGCACTTTCAAAAGTGCAAAGGAATCCATCCGCCTCGTCAAACTGGCGGAGCACAATCGCAAGCGGTTGGATGAAATGATCAAAGAGTGGGAGGAACTTTCGAGAACTCTGGAAGAATCGGACAGGAAGTCTTCCCTATTACGGAGTTAAGGGGCGTCCATGTTGTGTTGTTGTACCCCATATTTCTTAAGGCACACCCCCTCAGCGCACGAACCAGCGGATCGGGTAGTGGCCCTGGCTCCTTTCGAACTTCAGGGTGTAGGGATTGAGCAGCAGGCGGGCCACGTATCCGTCGGTGCGGGCCATCAGCCATCCGAAGTCCCACCCCCGACTCTCGTACTGCAGCGGCACCCCCGGCTTGACTCGGACCAGCGGGTGGGTCCCGGCGATGAACAGCCGCTGCTCGGTATAGTAGTAGCAGGATCCGGTCTTGACGAAGACCTCGTGGTCGATGCTCTCCTCGTCCTTGCCCGCCAGGTCGGCGCAGAGGCCCCGGACGGCCACCTTGACCTCCTTTCCGTCCGCCACCTGCCGGCCCAGCTCCTCGGCTGAGCCTGAAGTCACCTTCCCCTCTGCGTTGTGGGACAGCACCTCCTCCCAATCGTCCCTCACCAGGTACTTGAAGAGATCGAAATCGTAGACGAAGTTGCTGCTGGGCGCATTGGTCCCCTTGTCCCAACTGTCCATTTGGTGGTACTTGGGCATGCTGCTGTGGTCAGCCGGCTCGGACGGGCCCGGTTCGGCCGTGACCTCTCCCCCGTCCAGAAAGGGGCGGGCGATGGCCTGGCTGCCGTCCTGGTTGTAGAGGAAAAAAGACATGGAGGGGCGGGACCCGAAGCCGTCCGGCAAGCTGATGGGCTGGCGCAGGGTCATGATTCCGGCCACCCACCGGTCTTCCATCAGATAGGTGCCGGCAAACTCCGCCACTTCCTCGATCAACTCGGCGCTGTCCGAACTGGTATCGATGTGTTCGTTGTTCTTGAATTCCGTCCCGATGCGCAAGTCCGCCCCCCGGCGGATGGCCGCCGCCAGCGCCTCCTCGCTTCCCGAGACCCGCTGTCTTGAGGAATCCATCTGGAGGGCGGACTTCCAGGGATTTTCCTTCTCCCGCGGCTTTGCGCAGCCGGCCAGGGCCGCCAGGGCCGATCCCGCCAGGCTCCCCAAGCCGGCTCCCAGCAACCGCCTGCGGCCACCTCCCTTGAATGTCATCGGAAATACCTCCCTTTCTTGCAGGTTCATTAGCCCGCATATCGCACCGGGTCGCTCCCCGTGCGATGACGGCTCAAATTATTCCCATCTCCCTCAAGGTCGCCGCCAGCCCCAGAAGGAAAAAGAAGATGCCTCCCAGCGCCATGGCGATGCGGACAAACCAGCCGGGCCTCAGTTCCCGTGGAAGCAGGACCGTGTTGAGAACCAGGGTATGGCAGCAACTGATGCCCAGTGCGAAATTGTAGCTGATGGTGGCGAACTTGATCAGCGCCGTGGGCGCGTTCAGCCACAGCATGGCCAGACCCAGAACGGAATAGCCCATGATCAGCCCGAAGTAGATCCTGCCGATCCTGGACGGGTCCACCTGGCGCAGCCTGGCGCTGGAAGTCCAGATGGTATCCAGCCAGCGGCGGACCACGCCGTCGATGTGTCCGACCATGGTGGGGGCCAGCACCAGAAACCCGCAGAAGAGGGTGGAAGCCCAGAAAAGATTTCCCCAGGCAGCGCCGCCCAGGATCTCGGAGAGACCCGTCATGGATGCCAGCACGCCGTCGGGCGGGTTGGCGGCCTGCCTGCCCACACCCTCGGCCGTCAGCGCCGCCGCGTTCCAGCGGTCGGCCTCGGTGCCGCGCCGCAGGAACTCCACCGACAACATGCTGGGCAGGGCCAGGCCTATGAAGCAGGCGGGAATCCAGATGGCGCACTGGTCGCGCACCACGTGCCGGTACCAGCGCCGCCAGCGCGGCAGCGATTGCCGGTTCACCTCGAACACCGACCCCACGTGGGAGAGAGTGATGCCCTGGCCTCCCACCATGCTGGGAATGGCGCCCACATGGTGTCCCATGCCCCAACCCTGGTCGCGGGTGAAGTTGCTGATGGGCGTATTGCTCAGCCCTCCATTACCGGCGATGGCGGCCATGGCGGCAATAAAGGCGATCAGGGTGAAATCGATGGTGGGCAGAGTCCCCTTGCCGAACCAGGAGACAAACACGTTTTCCACGTTGGGGCCGTCCGGAAATCCATCGCCGTCCAGGTCCTCGTGTTTCACCAGTTGACCCTGAGGCCCCCGCTCCCAGGTGTCGGGCCGGCCGTCGCCGTCGGAGTCGACGGTAGGCTCCAGCCTGCGTTCGACCACGTCCAGGTGGCCGTCCCCGTCCCAGTCCTCTCCGGGGTCCAGCCTTCCGTTGCCGTTGCGGTCCTCCCCGCTGAGAACGGGCACGGTTCCGAACTTGAAGAAGCCGCTCCCGATGTCGGCCCAGGTCGAGGGGCTGGAATAGAGCAGCGCCACAATCAGCAGGAAGCCGAACACCGCGACCAGCTTGAGGGACATCACCGCCTTCAGCGAGTTGTAGACCTTGCCTCCGAAGATCAGGGGAATCACCGAGACGGCGAATATGGCGGTGGCGGTGAGCTTGTGCATCCACCAGTGCAGCGGCACCGCGTCCGGATCGGGCATCTGGCCGCCAAGCAGCAGGATCATCACCGGGGTGGCCGCGGTGGCGGCCAGATAGGGAAAGACCGAGCCGAAATCCAGGACCAGGTAGACGGCCAGCCAGAACCGGGGTCCCGGCGCGGTCCGGAATTTGCCGGTGAAGATGGGCTCGCCGGTGTAGAGGGTGTAGCGGCTGATCTCGATGTTGTAGAGGCCCTGGGCCAGGATGCTGAGGGTGGCCAGCCACAGCAGCGCCCCCCCGTAGCGGGCCGTCACCAGCGGGCCCAGCAGCCACTCGCCGCCGCCGATGGCTCCGGCCCCCGCCACCAGGCCGGGACCCAGGAAGGCATACCAGTGCTTCCGGACGAACCTGGGAGCGTCGATCAGCTCGCCGGGGTTCCAGCGCGGCATTTTCCGGGAGCCGGGATGGGGAGGAACGAAACCGGTTTGGCCCGTGGCGGTCCCGTCGCCGGGGCTCTCCGGCGTCGGTCGGCCATCCAGCCTCTGGCTGCTGTCATCGGTCATGGGATCTCCTGGGCCTCGTCATCACCGTTCAGTCCTGCTCAGGGCACTCCCGGTCGCACACCGTTTCCGAGGTCGCCCGGAAGTCTCCGACTGCAATCTGTCCGGTCCCAAGGATCCACAGACCAGACCGTTCCACCCAAGACAACCCCGTTACCCGGCAATTCAGCAGGAGAGGATCCCGGGAGCTTCTCAGAGGCACTATCGGGAATTACGGAGCAATCCGATCCGGTGAAGCACACGGACTTGTGGTGGAATTATGGGACGGGCGTCGATGACGATCAGCCGGCCTCGCGCTTTGCGATCAGCTCGCGAAATTCCGGAACGAGATCAACCGGCACTTCGATCGCCGTGTGAGCGGGGCTTCCGAACGCAGCTTCGTCCTCGCTTTGCGCTTCGTAGTGCTCCAGAACACGTTGGGCCCGGCCCTTATCCCAGCCGGCTGGAAAGTGTTGCTTGCTCATCGAGCCCTCTTGCGTCTGCGGCGAAGCGCACGCTTCGCCTTCGGTCCAATCTTACCTCAGAACCCGGCCCGCTTGTCGCAGATGTTCAGCAGGGGCTCTCCCTTGAGGTAGCGCACCAGGTTGTCCTTGAAGATCCGGTAGCGGCGCTCCCAGGTCTGGGGGGAGTCGCCGGAAACGTGGGGGGAGATGAGGACGTTGGGCAGGTCCCAGAGCGGGCTGTCGTCCGGCGGGGGTTCGGGCCTGGTGGCGTCGAAGCCGGCCCCGGCGATGCTTCCCGACCTGAGCCCCTCCGCCACCGCCGCTTCATCCACGATGCCGCCCCGGGAGATGACGATCAGGCGGCTGCCCTGCTTGAGCCGGCCGATTCGCTCCCGGTTCAGCAGCCCTTCGGTGCCGTCGGTGAGGGGCGCCGTCACCACGAACCAGTCGGAGATCTCGAGCAACCGTTCCAGGCCGTCGAGAGTCCAGGCCTCGGTCACTCCCGGCGGCGGTTCCATGGGCTTCACGTCCACGCCACAGACCCGCATGCCGAAGGCCCGGGCCCGCACGGCCACGGCCCGCCCGATGGCGCCCAGGGCCAGAATCCCCATGGTGGCGCCGTCGAGTTCCGTAATCTGGGCCCGGTACTTGTCGACGTCCCAGCGGTGGGCCCGCTGATCGTCCAGCATGTCCACCATCCGGTGGGCGAGCATCAGAATCATGGCCATGACGTGGTCGGCCATGGCGATGGCATGAGTGGCCGGTGCGTTGGTCAGGACCACGTCGCTGGCCACGAAAGCGGGATTGCCCCGCACCAGCGGGTCGAACCCCGCTCCCACGAAGTGGCACCAGCGCAACTTCCCGGCCGCCTCGAAGACGGCCGGGGTGATGGCCCCGAACAAGACCTCGGCGTCGGGGATCTCCCGGATCTGATCGGCCTGGGTAGGAGCCGGGCAGAAGTCGACTGAAGGGAAAGAGTTCCTGAGCTCCGCGACAAACTCGCGGTCGGCTTCGCTGTCGAGGACAACTTTCATGGATTTGAGCCCCCCAATGGTCACATGGTATGCAAGAAATTTCGACCGAAGTTACCGCACTGCCGGGCGACCGTCAAGCCCGCCAACCGTCGCCTGCCGGCAGCCCCGCCCATTCCCCGCCCCCAGGTTCGGCGAGCGAACCTCCGAGCCAGGGTGTACAATGCCGTTCCCGCATTCCTGATCGACAGTCGGGTGACCACCACCCGGGAGGTCTCGCCGTTGGCCTTGCTCTGCCAGATTCAGCTGCAGTGGATGGACTACGGGCTGATCGTGGCCTACGCCCTGCTGGTGCTGGCGATCGGCATCGGATTCTCGCGCCAGCAGGCCAGCTCGGCCAACTTCCTGCTGGCGGGCCGGTCCATGGGCTGGGCGGCTGTCGGCATCTCCCAACTGGCCAGCCTGCTGTCGGCCATCAGCTACCTGGGAACCCCGGGTGAAGCCTACGGCTACGACCTGCAGTATCTCCTCTTCAGCATCTGCGGCTTTCTGTGCGTGCCCCTCGCCATCTACTTGTTTCTGGACTTCTTCTATCGACTGCAGTTGACCTCCATCTACGAGTACCTGGAACGGAGGTTCAACTACCCCACCCGGCTCCTGGCCAGCGTGGTCTTCGTGGTCTCCCGCCTGGCCTGGATGGCCACCATCGTGGTGGCCGTCTCCCTGGCCATCGAGGAACTCACCGGAATCGAGCCCGCGGTCTCCATCATCCTGACCACGGCGATCGCCACCGCCTACACGCTGGTGGGCGGCATGAAGGCCATTATCTGGACCGACGTCCTGCAGTTTTTCCTCTTCACCCTGGGCCTGGCTGCAGCAGTCGCCCTGATCTTCTGGAAGGACCCGGCCTCCGAGCTCCTGGCCGTGATTGTCCGCGACGACAAGCTGAGGATGTTCGACTTCAGCCTGGACCCCACCACCCGCATCACCGTCTGGATGGCCCTGACCGCGGGCGCCGTCAACGGCGTCGCCAACCTGACCGACCAGGTCAGCATGCAGCGCTACCTCTCCTGCGCATCCCTGCGAGACGCCCGGCGGGCGGTCTGGTTCAAGCCCTTCCTGTCGATCCCGGTCACCGTGCTGATCTACGGTCTGGGGCTGGTTCTCTACGCCCACCATCAGTTGAACCCGGAGCTGGCCGTGGGGATCGGGAGCGCCGACCGCGCCTTCCCCCACTTTGTCCTCAACGAGATGCGGGGCGGGCTGGCAGGCCTCATCCTGGCCTCCATATTCGCGGCCGCCATGTCGAGCATCGATTCGGGAACCCACACCATCAGCACGGTCTGCGTGGAAGACTACTACAAGCGGCTGATCCGGCCCGACGCTCCCGACGGCCACTGCCTGCGGCTGGCCCGCGGCCTGACGCTGCTCTGGGCTGTTGTCATCGCGGTGCTGGCCCAGTTCCTGACCGGCCAGGACACCATCGTGGGCACCATGGCTTCGGTGGTGGCCCCGTTTTTCGGCTGCGCGGTAGGCATGTTCGTTCTGGGAACCGCCACCCGGCGGGCCACGGGCTGGGGAGCCTCCTTGGGAGCGGTGGTCGGCTACCTGCTGGTGGTGGTCACCAAGTACTGGCTGTTCAAGATCGACGGGCAGTGGCTCCTGCTGCCGGGAGGACCCGACCCCTACACTGCTGCCACCGTCGAGCAGGTCTCCAAGTTCTGGCTGACCTTTGTCAGCTTCGCGGGCACGGTCATTCCCGGCTACCTGATCAGCCTGGCGTCTCCCGCCCCGTCCAGGGCCCGGCTGCGGGGCCTGACCTTGTGGGACGGGAAAGGAAGGGCTCGAGCCGAGGCCGGGCCAGGCAGCGAGCGAAAGCAGGACTGACATGCCTCATCCGGAATCGGAAGCACGCGGCGGCGGCCCGCCCGTGGACCAAGCGGCCCGGCAAGAGCCGCGGATCGACGATCCCCCGGCGGCGCTGTGGTCGCGCAACCCCCTGGCCTGGTTCCGTTTTTTCGGCCCGGGCGCCATCGTGGCCTCGGTGACGGTGGGCAGCGGAGAGATCGTCTTCCCCTCCCGGGGCGGCGCCCTGTTCGGCTACCAGCTACTGTGGATCTTCCCGGCCGTTGCCCTGCTGAAGTGGGGCATGGCCTATGCCAGCATGCGCCACATGATCCTCAGCGGCGCCCATCCATTTCAGCGCTGGACCCACCTGCCCGGCCCGCGCGGATGGCTCCCCCTGGCCATCGTGGCGGTCTCCGTGCTCTGCCTGCCGCTCTGGTACTCCTGGTTGTCCGGGATTCTGGGGACCCACAGCGCCCAGGTCTCAGGGTACGCCGACCACTGCTTCTGGGCCACCACCTGGGTGCTGGTGGCCATCGCCCTCCTCTGGCGGGGCGGCTACCATTTTCTGGAAAAGGCCCAGCTCCTCATCCTGGCCATCATGCTGCTGGCGGTCTTCGTGGCCGTTTTTTTCGTGCGGCCCGACTGGTTGGCGGCCCTCAAGGGATTCCTCATTCCCCATGCGCTGCAGTACCCCGACTGGGCCTTCCAGGCGGTCCCCAAGCTGAGCCAGCGCTCCGAATGGGTGGAAGTGCTGGTCTACGTGTCCGTCATCGGCGGGGGTACGGAAGACTACCTTGCCTACGCGGCCTTCCTGCGGGAAAAACGCTGGGGGCGCAGCCACCTGCCGCCCGTGGCCGGCAGTCAACTGCAGGAGGTGGCCGCCCGCGGGAACCACACGGGCCGCATATGGATCCGGGCGGCGCTGATCGACACGGTCACCAGCTTCGTGTGCGTGGTCCTGATCGCGGTGGCCTTTACCCTCATGGGAGCGCTCATCCTGCAGCCACAGCGGCTGGTCCCGGACGGACTGGAGCTGGTCAGCCACCAGGCGGCCTTCCTGACCGGCCTGGCCGCCTGGCTCAAGCCGCTCTACGACCTGGCCATATTCCTGGCCTTCTTCGGCATTCTGCTGGGCGGCCCGGAGATGGCCTACCGGCTCTGGTCCGCCTACCTGGAAAGCGTGCCCGCCCTGGGGCGCCGGCTGAAACCCCGGCTGGTTCGGGCCGCCGCCATCGGCTGGACGCTCATCCCGGCCCTGATCATTCTCTGGACCCTCCGCCGACTGCAGCAAACCGGGGCGGTGGAGCCGGGGTTCGACCTGCTCGACCTGGTCACGCCGGCCGGCATATTCACCAGCTTCGTGGCCAGCTTCTTCTGTTTCGCCAACATCTGGGCCGACCGAAGGTTTCTCCCACGGCCCCTGCGCGCTCCCGCATTCCTCCAGGCCGTCAACCTGCTGGCGGGCAGCGCCTTCCTGTTCACCGCCGTCAGGGCCATGGGAAGCTACCAGGGGGTGTGGGGCTACGCGTTTCTCATCCTTCTGCTGGGCGGCTGCATGCTGGCGGCCCGGAGAATGCGCTCCCTGTATGAGGAAAGTCCGACTTGAGACGGACCGAAGCCGACGGAAGACCGGCCACGGCGCGCGGGCGGGGCTGTAGAATCCGGAGGCTCAGGCGCAGCGATCCACCATGGCAAGAGACTGGCAGTCACTGAACGAATATGCGCTCTTCTGCCGGGGGAGCCAGTGCTCAGAACGGAATGGACATGCGGATGCGGACCCCAGTGTTCGCGCCCCGGCTGCTTTTGCCTCGAGTGCCCTCCAGTTCCAGGTTCAACGGGTTAGTGTCGGGACTGGGGGGCTGAAGGTCGAACTCGCTTCCAACGCTTATTTCCTTCCCGTGTCCGGACCAGCGGAGACGGCTGAAGGGCGTCAGCAGTCCTCTTCCCCGTAGAACCTCAACGCCGTAGGCGCCTTCGCTTTCGATCCTGTTCACGGAAACAGGATTTCCCGGTAAACTCCTTCCCCGGCCAGACGCATAGGCATAGTCCCACAAAGCCGCTCCACCTCCGCCATTTTGCCCATGGGAGGCGGCGGCTGACATCCGCAGACCCCGCCGCTTGTTTCCCGGATCCCAACTCGCCTGCAGTCCGCCTCCCCAGTCCTTGTAGCCCCCATCGTGAAGAAGCAGCATTCGACCTAGCAGGGCCAAGTCTAGACCGGTGGGGTTGTCGATGAAACCCAGGCGCAGACCGGTTTCGATGGCAGTACCGTGCACCGCTTCCCCTCGGTCCAGGCGCCCACCGAGCTCACCCTTCAGGCTGAAGGAACGTTTCCTGCCGCCGCGCTGGTGGACCACCTCCAGCATGGCCCGTGCTCGCGACGCGCTCCCATATACCTCACCAATGCGCTCATAAGAGTCGATCCCTATGTCGGACATGAATCCATCCAGACGAAATGCCAGCTCATTCTTGCCAGGCTTGGCCAGAAGGGAGCGCAGCCCCACGGTCCACATCCGGAATTCGGCATCGAAGACATGCGCCAGCCGGGGGTCCATGAGATCAACGGCGCCGCGTCCCGTGCCGCCGATCCCCCAAAGGCTGAGGCGGCGGTGCGGCTGCCAATATAGATAAGGATGGAGCGTGTTGAAACGGGCTGCCAGTCGCCCCTCACGATCGTCGCTATAACTCATCTCACCCCAGCTTCGCGCAAAGGAAAGGCCGGCCAGCACCTGGCGGTTGGAAAAAAGATCCAACCCGACGTGGGTCGCTCTCAGTCCTCCTCGGAAGTCGACCCGGGAGCCGTTGCCGTTGAAGTGCTGGGAATCGCCATGGCCCCACAACACGGGTCTCCAGTAGCTTCCGCCGAATGAATTGCCTGCAAGAGGCAAGCCGAATGAAGTCCGAGAATGGACCGGTCCCTTCTCTGGTCCGCCGGAAGGATCGAATCCCGGTGAATGTTGGGATCGATCCTGATAAAAGGTGGGCATCCACCAGCCCTGTTCCTGTTTCATGCGTTGCAACTGGCGCCGGCGTTCGAAACGGGATTCAACGGCTGTTTGAACGCTCTCCGCCAGCGCTCCTGACATGGCAGACAAGAGAACCGGAAGTGTGTGGGTGAGTTCTTCGGCGGTGCGGTCGGTAATGGTAACCAGGAGCGGCCTGACGGAGATGCTCTTATAGTTTGGATCGAGACTCGTGGCACTATGGCTGAACACTTCACTTTCATCCAGGGTATTGTCGTCGTCGAGAGTATCAAACCGCACGGTTTGAGCGATGTTCCAGTTGTCCCGGGTAAAGGTCACTTCATCCAAGGCGGCAACCAGCAACTGGGGGTTTGAGCTTGAGATTGCGACAGCCACGGCGGCCATAGGCCGAGAGAGCAGAACGACGGTATAGGTCGCGGATTCCCCCTCCGGCACGCTCATGTGCGGATTGGGCACGATCTTGACTCCGGCAGCGTCATCGTCGGTAATATCGACCGAAATGGCGGGAGCGGGAATCCCGTGGTAGGCAGCATCGGAACTGGTCGCTGCAAGAGTCAAAGTAGCGACCTCGTCGGTGGCATCCGCATCTTGGGCAATCGGCAACCTCACCTCGTGAGCAGTGGACCAGCTTGTGGGGCTGAAGGCCAGCGAGGCCGGCGATGGCGAGAGGTCGTTATTGTTGCTGCTCAGGGAGAGATGGACCTCGGCAGAGGGCTCGCTTGCCAGCGCTACCGTGCAGGTCTTGAAGGTTCCCTCCAGAATGGTGAGTTCCAGAGGAGAGACGATCACCCCTGTAGTGTCGTCATCGATCACTGAAACCGAAACATCCGAGACGGTTAGACCGCTAAAGGCGCCGTCCATGCTGCTGGTTGAGTGGAGCAGGGTGGCGGTGTCGTCCATGGCGTCCGGATCCTGCAAGGTTTGAACGGTGACTGCCTGGGGTTCATTCCAATTTGACACGCTAAAGGTCAAAGAGTCGGGCTGGGTGACCGCGTCCTCATCTCCGCGTCGGTCCACCTCAACCACGACGTCCTGAGTCGGCTTCGAGGTCAACACCACGGTGTATGTCCCGGAATCTCCCTCGTCAATAGCGAGGTTCAGGGGAGTGACAATTACACCCGCAGAATCAAGGTCGCCGACCGTGATCCGGACCGGGTCAACCGACGCCCCGTCATAGGTCGAATCGGAACTGCTGGCGGAGTGTCTCAAGGTAGCGACGTCGTCGACCGCATCCAGGTCCCGCGAGGCTTGAACCGTCACAGTACCTGGGTGATCCCATTCCGAAGGCTCAAACGTAACCTGTGCCACATCGGCAGATATGTCTGCATCGCCACTATGGCTAAGCGCGACGACAACCGGCTGGGATGGCCTCGATGTCAGCGCCACCGTATAGGTTGTGGAGGCATCCTCGGGCATTTCCAATCGGGTCGGCGTGACCTTCACTCGGGCGGTGTCATTGTCGCTGACCGTAATCCCAACCTCCTCTACGGGAATTCCCTGGTAGGTTGGGTCCGCACTGGCGGCGGAATGGTTGAACCGGGCCCTTTCGTCAAGCGCATCATCATCCTGTGCCGCCCGTGCTCTGATGGTTTGGGGGACGTTCCAGTCTACCGGGATGAAGGTCAGCGAGGCGGGCAACGGAGTCAGATCGCTGTTGTCACTATTTGCTGCCAGAACGACGGCGTGTGTGGGTTTGCTTGTCAGCACAACGGTGTAGGCTTTCGATGCCCCTTCAGGAATGGACAAGTTGGTGGGGGTTATCCTGACCCCGACACTGTCATCATCTCTGACAGAGATGCGGACGGCTCTCAACATCAGGCCATCATAGGCTCCATCCGAGCTGATGGTTGAATGGGCCAGCATGGCGATGTCATCTGCCGCATCATCGTCGGAAGCAGCGTCCACGGCTACGGTCCGGGGTTGGTCCCAATTGGATCCGGTAAAGGTCAAGGTTCCTTGCCTGACGCTGATGTCCGGGTCCCCGCTGTGAGTGATGGTGATGGTCACATCGTGGGAAGGTTGTGAAGTCAGAACTACCTGATAGCTGTCGCTGCCTCCCTCGGCAATAGTCAGCTTGGCCGGCAAGATCGACACACGGGCGGTCTCGTCGTCGGTGACGCTCACGTCCACTTCTGAAATCCTGATTCCGTTGTAGTCCCCGTCGCTGCTGGTAACCGTGTGGCTGAATGTCGCCGTATCATCTATGGCATCGTCATCTTGGGCTGCAGAGACTGTCACCATCTGCGCCATCTCCCAGTCGGAACCAGTGAAAGTCAACTCCTGGTCATCGATGCCAATGTCTCCATCCCCGCTACGACTGATAGTGATGGTCACGTCGTGGGAGGGCTCAGAGGTCAGGACCACCTCATAGCTGTCGCTGCTTCCTTCGGCAATGGTCAATTGCGTTGGCCTGATCGACACACCCGCGGTCTCGTCATCGGTGACGGTCACGTCCACTTCCGCAGCCGTGATCCCGTTGTAGTCCCCATCGCCGCTGGTAACCGTGTGGCTGAACGTCGCCGTATCGTCGACGGCATCGTCATCTTGGGCTGCAGAGACTGTCACCATCTGCGCCGTCGCCCAGTTGGAACCAGTGAAAGCCAACTCCTGGTCATCGATGCCAATGTCTCCATCCCCGCTGTGGGTGATGGTGACCGTTACTTCGTGGGTCGGTTGCGAGGTCAACACCACCTCATAGCTGTCACCGTCTCCTTCAGCGATGGTCAGTTGCGTTGGCGTGATCGAAACGCCCGCGGTCTCGTCATCGGTGACGGTCACGTCCACTTCCGCAACAGCGATACCGCTGTAGTCCGAGTCGGTGCTGGAAACGCTGTGGCTGAACGTCGCCGTGTCATCGATGGCATCGTCGTCCTGGCCAGCGGAGACTGTCACCATCTGCGCCGTCGCCCAGTCGGAACCAGTGAAAGCCAACTCCTGGTCATCGATGCCAATGTCTCCATCCCCGCTGCGGGTGATGGTGACCGTTACTTCGTGGGTCGGTTGCGAGGTCAACACCACCTCATAGCTGTCACCGTCTCCTTCAGCAATGGTCAGTTGCGTCGGTGTAATTGACACGCCGGCGGTCTCATCGTCGGTAACGGTGACATCCACTCCCGAAACCGTGATCCCGTTGTAGTCTGTATCGTTGCTAGCAACGCTGTGGCTGAACGTCGCCGTGTCATCGATGGCATCGTCGTCCTGGCCAGCGGAGACTGTCACCATCTGCGCCGTCGCCCAGTCGGAACCAGTGAAAGCCAACTCCTGGTCATCGATGCCAATGTCTCCATCCCCGCTGCGGGTGATGGTGACCGTTACTTCGTGGGTCGGTTGCGAGGTCAACACCACCTCATAGCTGTCACCGTCTCCTTCAGCGATGGTCAGTTGCGTTGGCGTGATCGAAACGCCCGCGGTCTCGTCATCGGTGACGGTCACGTCCACTTCCGCAACAGCGATACCGCTGTAGTCCGAGTCGGTGCTGGAAACGCTGTGGCTGAACGTCGCCGTGTCATCGATGGCATCGTCGTCCTGGCCAGCGGAGACTGTCACCGTTTGCGCCGTCGCCCAGTCGGAACCAGTGAAAGCCAACTCCTGGTCATCGATGCCAATGTCTCCATCCCCGCTGCGGGTGATGGTGACCGTTACTTCGTGGGTCGGTTGCGAGGTCAACACCACCTCATAGCTGTCACCGTCTCCTTCAGCGATGGTCAGTTGCGTTGGCGTGATCGAAACGCCCGCGGTCTCGTCATCGGTGACGGTCACGTCCACTTCCGCAACAGCGATACCGCTGTAGTCCGAGTCGGTGCTGGAAACGCTGTGGCTGAACGTCGCCGTGTCATCGATGGCATCGTCGTCTTGGCCAGCAGAGACTGTCACCATCTGCGCCGTCGCCCAGTCGGAACCAGTGAAAGCCAACTCCTGGTCATCGATGCCAATGTCTCCATCCCCGCTGCGGGTGATGGTGACCGTTACTTCGTGGGTCGGTTGCGAGGTCAACACCACCTCATAGCTGTCACCGTCTCCTTCAGCAATGGTCAGTTGCGTCGGTGTAATTGACACGCCGGCGGTCTCATCGTCGGTAACGGTGACATCCACTCCCGAAACCGTGATCCCGTTGTAGTCTGTATCGTTGCTAGCAACGCTGTGGCTGAACGTCGCCGTGTCATCGATGGCATCGTCGTCCTGGCCAGCGGAGACTGTCACCGTTTGCGCCGTCGCCCAGTCGGAACCAGTGAAAGCCAACTCCTGGTCATCGATGCCAATGTCTCCATCCCCGCTGCGGGTGATGGTGACCGTTACTTCGTGGGTCGGTTGCGAGGTCAACACCACCTCATAGCTGTCACCGTCTCCTTCAGCGATGGTCAGTTGCGTTGGCGTGATCGAAACGCCCGCGGTCTCGTCATCGGTGACGGTCACGTCCACTTCCGCAACAGCGATACCGCTGTAGTCCGAGTCGGTGCTGGAAACGCTGTGGCTGAACGTCGCCGTGTCATCGATGGCGTCGTCATCTTGGGCCGCAGAAACCGTCACCGTCTGCGCTTGGTTCCAGTCGGAGTCACTGAAGGTCAGCTCCGGATCATCTAGGCTGATGTCCGCATCCCCGATGCGGGTGATGGTGATGGTCACGTCGTGGGCGGGCTCGGAGGTCAGGACTACCTCGTAGCTGTCGTTGCTTCCTTCGGCAATGGTCAATTGCGTTGGCCTGATCGACACACCGGCGGTCTAGTCATCGGTGACGGTCACGTCCACTTCCGCAGCCGTGATCCCGTTGTAGTCCCCATCGCCGCTGGTAACCGTGTGGCTGAACGTCGCCGTATCGTCGACGGCATCGTCATCTTGGGCTGCAGAGACTGTCACCATCTGCGCCGTCGCCCAGTTGGAACCAGTGAAAGCCAACTCCTGGTCATCGATGCCAATGTCTCCATCCCCGCTGTGGGTGATGGTGACCGCTACTTCGTGGGTCGGTTGCGAGGTCAACACCACCTCATAGCTGTCACCGTCTCCTTCAGCGATGGTCAGTTGCGTTGGCGTGATCGAAACGCCCGCGGTCTCGTCATCGGTGACGGTCACGTCCACTTCCGCAACAGCGATACCGCTGTAGTCCGAGTCGGTGCTGGAAACGCTGTGGCTGAACGTCGCCGTGTCATCGATGGCATCGTCGTCCTGGCCAGCGGAGACTGTCACCATCTGCGCCGTCGCCCAGTCGGAACCAGTGAAAGCCAACTCCTGGTCATCGATGCCAATGTCTCCATCCCCGCTGCGGGTGATGGTGACCGTTACTTCGTGGGTAGGTTGCGAGGTCAACACCACCTCATAGCTGTCACCGTGCCCTTCAGCGATGGTCAGTTGCGTTGGCGTGATTGACACGCCCGCAGTCTCATCGTCGGTGACGGTGACGTCCACATCCGAAACCGTGATCCCGTTGTAGTCCGCATCGTTGCTAGCAACGGTGTGGCTGAGCGTGGCCATATCATCGATGGCGTCGTCGTCATGTGAGGCCGAGACTGTCACCGCCTGCGTTTGGCTCCAATCAGAGTCACTGAAGGTCAACTCCTGGTCATCGATGCTGATGTCCTGGTCCCCGCTGTGGGTGATGGTGATCGTCACATCGTGGGACGGCTTCGAGGTCAGTACGACATCGTAGCTGTCGCTGCCTCCTTCGGCAATGGTCAGCCGCGTTGGCGCGATTGACACGCCGGCCGAATCGTCATCGGTCAGATTCACGGAGAGCGGGGCGCTGTCCCGATAGCCATCGGCGCCGGCGATGAGTCTTATTTCCTCGGCGCCCTCGACAACAGAGTCATCGACAACGGTCAACTCCGCTTCACCGGAGGTTGCCCCGCTTTCAATGGTCAGCATGGCTACCGTATAGTCGGTTTCGTTGGCAGCCCGACCTGAATGAGTCAGGTTGATGGTCAGGTCATCGACCGGCTCTTCGCCGCTGGCAACGGCAGCAGTGACCGTAGCTGTCCCGTCCGGCTCCGAAACACTGGTCTGATCGCTTGCGAGGGTGATTGCTGGCAGCGGTGGCGGCTCGTCGTTGTCACGGATGTTCACGGACACGCCGGAGATGGATATGCCGGAACAACCCTCGTCGGTACTGGATGCCGTGTGGGCGATGGTTGCCCTGCCGTCGGAAGCATCGTCATCCTCACCTGCCTCCATCGTTACCCGTTGGGAAATATGCCAGTTCGCGGTGGTGAAGGTAAGAGAGGGTCTGTCTGCCGACAGGCTGGGGTCGCCTGTCAGGTCGAGCGTGATGGTAACGCTTGCCGAAGGGCTTGTGGCTAATACCACGTCGTAGTAGGCGCCATTGCTGTCCCCCTCATCGATGGTGAGACGGGTGGGCGTGACGGTTGCTCCGCAGCCGTCGGTATCGTCGTCGGCAACATTGACCGTGACGCCAACGGCAGCACCGCCATAGGACGAGGGAGGGGTATTGGTAATCCTTGCCTGCCCGGTTGCCGTACCCGATTGTTCGTCCGCGAAGACCTGAACGGGTTGATCCCTGTTCCAGTCGGTCGTAGTGAAGGTGAGGGAGGATGTGTTTTTTTTCACCCTTGAGTCTCCTCCGGATTCGATGTCTACCGCGACGGTGACATCACCGCTCGGCCTCGTTTTCAGCCTTACGTTATAGGTCTCTCCGGTAGTTCCCTCAGTAATATTGAGCGTCGTGGGTGTGACGGAGAGACCCGGGCTAGAGGCTCGGCTTCTAACGGTGACGCGAACGGTGTCAGTCACAGCGCGATTGCCGCTATAGCCCGGGTTCGAGGCCGTGAGGGTGTAGGTTGTGCCTTGGCCGGGGCTCACCTTGGTGTCTCCGGATTCGTCATCAAAGGACACCAAGCCGACTCCCTGGTCAATGGAGACATTGGTGGCGTGGGTCGTGGTCCATTTCAGGCTGGAATCTTCACCTTCATCGATGGTCGAAGGCGACGCGGTAAAACTGTCTACGCTCGGTCGGCTCCAAACGGTGACCGAGACAGTGGCGGTGGCTGCATCGGCGCCGGTATAGGCCGGATTCGAGGCCATAAGCCTGTAGCTCGTACTCCTGGAGGTTTCGGCTGTAGACGGTTGAGGAGGAGTGACACTTCGCCCTCCTTTGGAACTGTCAAGCGGAACCGTCCCGATTCCCTGGTTGATGGAGGTGCCGGAAGCATGGCTGGTAGCCCAGATCAGCCTGGTGGATTGCTGCTTTCCAAGGGTCGAGGAGTCGGCACTGAAACGACCCACGTGTGGCGGTCGCCAAACGGTAATGGTGACGCTGCAGGTGCCGGGATTGCCTCCACCCGAGGCGGTAAACCGGTAGGTTGTGGATCTGGAGGTTTCAGCCGCTCCAGGCGGAGGCGGTGTAACGGTCCTGCCTCCCGCGGGGCTGTCAAGTGGAACCGTCCCAACACCTTGATTGATCGTGACGCTATCGGCGTTAGTGCTGTCCCAACTCAGGGTCGAAGAGCCGCCAAGTTGGATGTTGGTGTCGCCGGCCCCGCAGGCAATGGTCGTCGCCGCGACGGTTACTGAGGTGCTGTTCAGGTCGTAGCCGTCATAGCGGGAATCGCTACTGTCCACGTCATAGGTAATGGTAGTGCTCCCGACTCTCTGCCCGGTCACTTTGAAAGCCTGCGCCGTGTTCCAGTTTCCGGTACTGAAGCTCTTTGATCCGGTTACCGTAGCGGTACCGGTGGTCTGGCTGGATGCGTCAATGGCTACGGTACCAGTGGGTTGACTACTCAGCCGCGGGCTATAGTAGGTCTTGGTCTGACCGACGAGTACCCTTGTATGCGATGGGGGTTGGGTGATTCCGGCCGGGGGCTGCGGGACCGTCACCACGTTAACAGCGACGCGAACGGTGTCGGTCGCCGCGCGAGCGCCGCTATAGCCCGGATTCGAGGCCGTGAGGGTGTAGGTTGTGCCTTGATCGGGGGCAACCGTGGTGTTTCCGGATTCGTCATCAACGGACACCGAGCCGACTCCCTGGTCAATGGAGACATTGGTGGCGTGGGTCGTGGTCCATTTCAGGCTGGAATTTTCACCTTCATTGATGGTCGAAGGCGACGCGGTGAAACTGTCCACGCTCGGTCGGTTCCAAACAGTGACCGAAACAGTGGCAGTGGCTGCATCGGCGCCGGAATAGGCCGGATTCGAAGCCGTCAGCCTGTAGCTCGTACTCTTGGAGGTTTCGGCTGTAGACGGTTGAGGAGGAGTTGCACTCCGACCTCCTTCGGAACTGTCAAGCGGAACCGTCCCGATTCCCTGGTTGATGGAGGCGCCGGAAGCATGGCTGGTAGCCCAGGTCAGCCTGGTTGTCTGCTGCTCTCTCAGAGTTGCGGGATCGGCGCTGAAACGATCCACGCTCGGCGGCCGCCAAACGGTCAACGTTACGCTGCAGGTGCCGGGATTGCCTCCACCAGCGGCGGTAAACCGGTAGGTTGTGGACCTGGAGGTTTCAGCCGCTCCAGGCTGAGGAGGTGTAACGGTCCTGCCTCCCACCGGGCTGTCTACCGGAACCGACCCAACACCTTGGTCAATGGTAACGCTATCGGCGTTAGTGCTGTCCCAACTCAGAGTTGTGGAGCCGCCAAGTTGGATGTTGGTGTCGCCGGCCCCGCAGGTAATGGAAGTCGCCGCAACGGTTACCGAGGTGCTGTTCAGGTCGTAGCCGTCATAGCGAGAATCGCTACTGCCCACGTCATGAGTGATGGTAGTGCTCCCTACGCTCTTCCCGGTCACTTTGAAAGCCTGTGCCGTGTTCCAGTTTCCGGTACTGAAGCTCTTTGATCCGGTTACCGTACCGGTACCGGTGGTCTGGCTGGATGCGTTAATGGTTACGGTGCCGGTGGGTCGACTACTCAGCCGCGGGCTGTAGTAGGTCTTGGTCTGACCGACGAGTACGCTTGTATGCGATGGGGGCCGGGTGATTCCGGCTGGCGTCTGCAGAACAGTCACTGGAAGGCTGTCAATGATCAGTCCCTGATAGTTGAAATCTTCACTGGTGGCTGAGTGGCTGATGGTTGCTCCGGTGCTGGTGGCGTCAGCGTCGACAGAAACGGTAAAGCTCTGAGTTCTGTTCCAGGTTCCGACATAAAACGTCCGTGAGGAAGGAGATACGCGGACATCGCTCCGGCTGCTTGAGGCCCAGACCGTCACCGATGCGGTTGGCACCTCGGTCAAGGACACACTGTAGTTGCCGGATTTCCCCTTTCGGAGGGAGAGGCCGGAGGAGGGACTGATATTGACTTCGTGGCTGGGGACAAATCGGTCCAGTACGGTCACGGTCAGGCTCGACAAGGCATTGGCAGTAGCCGCCTTCGGGTTTGCTGCTACCCCCCGCCTGTCGGAAGGCGCGCGAACAGAATGACTCACGGTGGCTCGGTCATCCTCGGCATCGGCATCCTTGATCGCCTCTACCGTGATCGTTCGGGGGCTGTCCCAGTCGTCTGCGGTAAAAGCGAGCGAATCGGGTTTGATCCTTATGTCGCTGTTGGTTGTCGTAATATCCAGCGTGATTTCGGCAGACGGTTGCGCATCCAGATGCACCTTGTAGAAGCCTTTTCCACCCTCGTCGATGGTCAGGCTCGACTTTGAAATGCGTATCTGTGCTGTGGCTTCGCCGACGAGAAGGGACAGCACCAAACAGATCCAAATTCCGCCGACCGTGAGCCTGCAATTGCGTTTCATAACCTCCCCCCAACCGTCTCCGGAAGGAACCTTTTCGTACCCTTCCTGGTCCTTGCGCGCGGAAATGCCGTGAGAGGGAGGTCGGCTTCATCGAAAGTCAGGACAAAAAATGAAATCAGGACGTGCTTGGCCGTTGCTTCGACCGGAATAGGCCAAGCGCTAAACTCGACGGTTCAGTGGAAACTCAACCGTCCGTTTGTGTCGTTGAGGGAGCTTGGTTGTGAGGGAGACTTACTGCGATCAGGTTTCGGCCAGCCTTCCTCGAAAACCCGATTTTCTACATGCGTCAGGGCACACCTGTAGTCGGAAGATGTCCCACGAAAGAGAGTTCAATGATTTGTGCGTTTCATCCTCAACGCTCGGCGCCGAGGGCAATGGCTGTCAAAACGTGGATATTCGAATTCCACGAATCGATGTGAGGGAGTTATTCCGCATTTCTGATCGCGAGAGGCTGTCCTCTCCAAATTGTCTTCACGTCCCAGCAGTCAGTGGCAGAATCGTAACCCTCTACAAACAGGGCCTCTTCCGCAAACCGCAAACCCCCGTGCCGCGTCATCTGAACCACCATGCGGACCCCGTCAACGATGCTACGGCAGGTCACGCTCCAAGGAAGCCGGCCGGTTGCCTGCGCGGCACAACCGGCAAGCCTCGCCAGAGCCGTTTGAGCGCTATTGGCATGGATGGTAGTCAGCGACCCACCGTGGCCGGTATTGAGGGCTTGCAAGAGGTCCGCGGCTTCCCCACCGCGGACCTCGCCCATGACGATGTGATCCGGTCGGTGGCGCAGCGCGTGTCGTACCAAGTTCCGAATCGTCACCGTGTCCTTGAGTCCACGAGCCTCGAATCGAAGACAGTTGCTGCGTTTAATGTGCAACTCCAGCACATCTTCTATAGTGAGCCTTTTGCAAAATTCGGAATCGGGCATGACATTGGGCTGGCAACAGTGATGTTCCGGCGGTGACTACCCAGCTGCAAAGACCCTTTTGAAGGAAAAAGCCCGAATCTGATGGCCGGATGGCCAGCGGTCGCCGGACGCAGGCACAGCTTACCCTCTCCCGGCCTTGAGGCGGGCGAACCTGCTGTGCGGTTGGGGGTGGCAACCCGGTCTTCAGAGCGTCAGGCGCATCAACTGATCCACCGTCAGGGCCAGAATGCCGAACATCAGGTGGCACCTCACCTTGTCGGGGCCGCGAACCCTCACCTGCCTCCCGCCAAACTCCTCCTTGAGCCGTCCGTTGACCCGCTCCACCGTCGAGCGTTCCCGGTAGCGCCGCGCCTCGGGAGTCACTTGGCCGATACAGCGCCGGGCCAGTGCCTCCCGCTTCCGCTCGGCTTTCAAGGTAGCTCTTCGGCGGGGGTTGACGTCAATAATCGGCACATGCCCCAGCTTCTCACTGAAGGCCCGGATCTCCGGCGCATCGTAGGCGCTGTCCATCAAGTCGTAGAGACTCTCGACCCGCCTTGCCGTCAGCGTCGCCAGCGGAATGGCTGCCTGAGAGTCATGCACCGAGGCCGAGGTCAGCAGACAACTGACCGGAATCCCGCCGTCAATGGCGTCGAGGTGTAGCTTGTAGCCGGTCCAGCTCTCCTGATGCCCCTTGGCGTTGCGCTTGACGCCGATGTCGCAGGCCTTGGGCAACTCCTTCAACATTTCCTCCAGCGTCATCGACCCCTGCCGCTCCAGCCGGCTCAACCGCTTGGGCCGTCGCTCGCCCTTCGGCGGCCGGCCCCGCCGGCGTTTCCGCTTGGCCTCCGGCGCAGCCTTGGCCGCTGGCTTTTCCCGTCCCGCAATCGCCGTCGAGTCCCTCGACACATGCCCCGCCAAGTGGCCCTTCAGCGTCTCCTCCAGCAATGCCTCGTGCAAACGCCCCGGCAGGTCGCTCTCAGCGAATTCCGCAAAGGCCCGCGAGAAGGTCGACTCGCTCGGTACCTCCCACGCCCTCTCCCAGCCGCACAGCCGCCGCAGCCTCCCCTCACTCCTCAGCCGCTCCACCAATCCCCGCGTGGTCGCCACCTCCAGCATCGACTTCGCCAGATAGGCTCGCGCCAGCACTGCCCGATCCTCCAGCGGCCGGCCACGCCAGCCCCGACTGTAAGGCAGCAACTCCTCCACCCGCACCAACTCCAATACCTGCACCAGCCGCTGGTAACGCTCTCCCAGAGGCCCCAAAACTTCCTCCAGCAGGGGAAACAGCTCTCGTTGAAACCGGAACCAGTGTCGTGATAGGGTTTCCCTAAGGGGCAAGTTCCACCTCCGTTCATCATGTGGTTCAGACACCTTCATGATACAACAGACAGTGGTCTTGCCCCTCCTTCCACCTGCCCTCCTTGATCTTTCCCCACGTGAAAATTCCCGCTATCTGCGAATTTTGCAAAAGGCTCTAGTGATAATGCGTTCCTTCTCGGGCAACAAGCCGATCAGAGCATTGAGGAGAGTCGTTTTTCCGCTCCCGGTCCCTCCTGAAACAAGGATGTTCTGACGCGCCCGCAGCGTGTTCGCGGCTTCATACAGAATCTCTTTAGCCAATACCCCCTGGCGTATCAGATCGTCCGTCGAGAAAGACCGCCCCCCAAAACGCCTTACTGTGATCGCTACAATCGGACTGGCTGGAGGCATGCAGATCGCCACCCGGGAACCATCGTCCAGGCGGGCATCCACCAGGGGCGAGAGAGCAGGGTCCAGACCAAGGGGACGAGCAATATGGATGGCGGCCCGCCCCAAGGCTTTGGAATCGAGGTCCGGTGCCGGCCAAGGATCCACTTTCCCATCCTTCTCGATCCAGACGTTGCCCGGCCCGTTAATCATTATTTCGCTGACCTGCTGATCCTCAAGCACCTTCTCCAGTCCCGGCAACAGAGGCTTGAGCATTTCGATTCCACTGGCGTTCATGGTGTTACATCCCTTGTTTGTTCCGTTGTCATTCCGATATCAGAGCCCGGTCCGCCTGCAGGTATGTGATGACGATGCCCATCGGGTTGTAAACCATCAAATCAGGGGGGATTCGGCTGATATGGGAAAATTGCAGGGAAAGAGACCACTTTTCTCGCCCCACTTCCTTTTCCTGCCGGATGCGCACCATTTCAAAGTCGGCAGTCGCTCCATGGGGCGGCGACCGATTGGCATGGATACGCAGTACGATGTTCTCGACTTTGGTCTCTTCCGGAGCCGCCCGAGCCGCCACTAGCGCAATATTCCTGTTTTCGTCCTGGAATGCGGCATTGGCCAGGTCGGTGGTCAGAAAGCGCAGGCTGCGGGTCCAGCGTTGCTGTACCGTGGCGGCCCGGCGGGAGTAGTGGTCGTGGATGAAGCGATTCAAGAAGTACTTGGTGGTAGGATCGAGAGGGTCGGATTTGGCCTCGACTGCCTTGTATTGCAGAGCTTCGGCCCGGCCAACCTCGTCCACGCGCACCACGATAGGGCGGGGCATCTCCCGAAAACCCAGGCGCACCACTACCACCGCCAGCAACAGGGTGAGTCCGCCAAGCCCCAAGGAGAGAAGGCGCAGGTGACGATTGGAGCTCACGGTTTCGCCCCAGATTTCAGCGTATTCACGGTCCGTGTCTTTGGAGGGCATCATCGCCTGGAAACAGCTCTCGATTGACTCCTGGCAGCTTTACCGGCCCGATGGACGGTCGCGGAAAAACTCCCGGATCCAGTGAAGCCAGTTCCTGAAATCAGTAGCGAAGCCATCTCTCCCACTTTGCAGGCCGCCAGGATTCCGGCGGCGCAAAGAGGGAGGAGAATCAGCGACCAGTAAACGACCGCGGCAAAGTTGTCCAGGGGCGGTGAATGGCTGAAAGTCGTGACATAGCCTAGACCAACGCCGCCCCATATTCGAAGGATGGCTCCCGCGATTGCAGCGTATAGAGAATAGGTGAGCACCGTCCGAAACCACCCCCAGAACAGGAATGCCATTGGTTCGAATACCAGCCAGGGGATGAATATGGGGCCGAGCAGAATAGAGATGGACACGGCCAAGTGCCCCCAGAGAACTTGTGCATAGGTGATGAAGAACAGGGCCATCAGGAGTAGGCCGAAAAAGACGAATGCTACCGATGGAATTGCCTGTGTGACTGCGGCATATGCCGTGGAGGGTGACAGATCGTTGAAATCGATCTGCTGCCATGCCGCCAGAATAGCGCTACCCTGCTGGGTGAACAGGTAGTTGAGTTCAGTGTGCATCCCGGAGACGATGTCGGAGACAAACATGTTCTGCAGCCAGATCCCTTGTTCCACCACGATCTGAGGAAAAGTAGAGGTGGTGTGAGGCAGAGTCTGAGTGTAGTAGTGGAGCATGGTCTTGGGAATACTCAGAACGATGACGAGCTTCACGATCTCCCAGGGATTGAAGGTGCCGCTGAAGGCTGCCTGCAATCCGGCCCAGCTCACCGCAATGGTGGCAATTGCCAACCACAATTCGTCGCCCGCCTGGATAATGCTGGGCGAAGCCGCACCCACAGCGTCATCCAACACCCTGTCGAGGAATACCTTGAAATTCTGTTGCTGTTCCTCGGGGATAATCGCCGGAACATTGGGGTCGATCGATTGTGGCGGACGGAGCTGCATAGGATCGAGTCCTTACTGTGAACCGCCAAAGGCGGAAGGAATCCGGTAGACCAAGCCTTCCCGCAGTACCTCGGCGCTGGCGGCAATGTCCGCCTGCTGCTTTTCGAAGAGAGCCTTCCCTGCCTCCTGACGCCGCTGCCACTGCTTCCATTGCTGACGCCGCGTGAGTTCGTCCTGGTAATCTCGAGCGGCTTCCCGGGCAGCCTGAAAGGCCATCAACTGCGCCATGGAGGATAGAAGCTCGCCTTGGGTCGCTAGACCTGTCACCTGGGCCTGAGCCAGGGCGGTGTCCGAGACATTGGTGTTGGACCGCAGTTTCCGGAGAGACTCTTGCGCGCTGGTGGTGGTTTCGATCAAGGCCGTTGCCGAGTCGTCAACCAGGTAGGTGGTCACGCGCTGCTTGTCGGCTTTTTCCTGTTCCTGGCGGTATTGATCCGAAACCTGGGCCGCCACTTGGGGATCCAGATGGCTCAATAGCTCAACGATGTCTTCCTGGTTGGTTTGATATTGATTCAGGATCCTCCTCCAGCTTTCCCTCAACGGTTTGCCGGAGGACAGCTTTTTGGCAGCGGCAACCAACTCTCTGGCCGACCCGGTGAATTCCGTCTGCCACTGCATCGCCTCGACCACCAGGTCAGTGGGACCCGCAACCAGCTCTGCGAAAGACTCCTCGAGAGCTCCGATCCGTCCCAATGCAGCCTCCTTCATGTGGGTGATCTGTTCCTTCGTCTTGGTGAGTTGTTCGGTGAAGTGCTTGATTTGGGTGACTTGGTTGACGATTTGCATTCTCTCGTTCAGTCTTTGAAGGATCTGGTTGGCGATCATCTGGGCTCGTTGGGCGGCCGCAACGGGGTCAATACTGTAGAGGGGGGCGGCGCAGAGGCTGACGAGCAGCACCAGGGATACGATTGTCTTTTTCATGGCTGTTCTCTTCCTTTCCTGGGTTTGATTTGGGCACCAGCACATCGGAAGCAAACCAGATTCGCAACCGATGACCGGCCCGGATGGTAATGGTGGGTAGACGATTGAGAAAGCGCCGCAGTATTTGGGTTGCGGCCAAGCCAAACCCCTGGCCTGCCCCGGCTCGAAATCCCTGGATCCCCCCGCCGTAGGAATTGCTTCCCTGCAAGGAGAGTCCTGACAACACACCTACGGCTCCGGCGGCTGCAAACATCGATACAAAGTGACGGTCGACCTGGTCCTTGAGAGCCGACTCGCCCACTTGGTTGAGTCCCCGGAATTCAAGCGAAATCCATCGCCCGTCGGGGAGAAACAATCGGTCGAAGGTCACGGCCAGCCGTTGCTGATCAGCGTGAGCGACCTCCCGGGCCGTGCCGACGGCCCGCGCTCCCCGCGGCACCAGGACACGCTGGCGATCTTGAGAGTAGAACGGCACCGATACCATGGCCAGCACCGGTCCGGGGAAGTCTCCCGAGAGTTGGGTCAACAAGACACCCTCCAGGAAGGACCCCTGGTAAATCCGCTCCCAACCCGGCGGGTCCGAGGGCCGGAATAACTTGGAAGGGCGCGTTGGGTCCGCGAAGGACCCTTGGGTAACTGCCGCGGAAGGATCCGGGAGCGCAGACCTGGCAGGGGCGCCGGGCAGCCCATTCGAACTGGCGCTGAAAGAGTTCAGGGCGGCACTGAGGTCAGCCACGACATCCCGCAGTTCCGATTCCTCGGTGGAGGGAACCGTTGAGATTTGCGCTGGCCGGATTGCAACCGAACCGGCCGCCGGCGTGGAAAATTTTCCCTCCGTATCCCGCGCGGATCGGTGGGTTTGAGCTAACGGCCGGGAACGAAGGGATCTGGTTTGTCTCTCGATGTCCTCCAGCCGTAGCGTCTCTCGCAGCTTGAGCTCGTCCTCACTCGCACCCGGATCCGAGTTGACAAGCGTCTCTGCGGCTACCCGGAGAACCGGGATCATCGCGGCCTGATTCAGTTCATCGGTGGTTGCGGGCGCTGGCGTTTGTCGTTGCGGTCTGTCCACTGCCGCGGCGGCAAGCCGCTGCTCCTGCCTTTCGGTTTCCCTGTCGATAAGAGCACTAAGGTGTCGTTGAACACCTTGATTTGCGGGTTGTGCGCTCGCATCGGGACTTGCGGCGGGATCTCGGTTCGTCTTGGTGAACGAATGGGTGAGCATCAGCGCCCCACCGAGCACGGCAATGGTGCCGACGCCGATTCGGGTCATCAGGCTGCCGGGGAGGGCTCCGGCCGGCTTAGAGTGTATTCGTTTCCACTGAATCATGGTTCTTGCTACGGCTGTAGTCCCGCATCCACAAACCGCCACTTGGCTCTATTCTTCCCTATGGCAAGCCAGCCATCACCCAAGACGTGCCGTACCACATAGAGTCCATCTTGGCTGAGGTCGTAGGACACCAAGCTGGGCGATCCATCCTTTAACTCGTATAGCGCCGGGGCTTCCTGTGCCCGACAGCGCAGATAGGTGAATTGACCATCGTGCCAAAGGGCCTCTACCAGGAACGGCCGCTCAAATGCCCGCTTCTCGAGACGGTACGGCCACTTCAAGCGAGCCGGATAGGCAGAGCGAAATTGGTCGATTGTCTTGGTTGCCTCTTGCTTTGCCTCGTTAACCCGGGCTTCCGCATGAGTCTTGGCGGCCAGCGCGGCCTCGTTTGCTTGCCGAGCCGCGTGCTGGTATCCCTCTACCATGTTGCGGGAAACGAACGC
This sequence comes from Candidatus Versatilivorator sp., assembly GCA_965207735.1. Classification (GTDB taxonomy): domain Bacteria; phylum Acidobacteriota; class Terriglobia; order Versatilivoradales; family Versatilivoraceae; genus Versatilivorator. The sequence goes on from OZ242296.1 coordinate 2,784,633, forward strand.
CGGCTTGTGCGGCGACTCGGCAGCACGGCCGGCCCCACCTGCGATTCTTTCGATTCGAACCACGAGGTGAGGAGACTCGGCGCCTTCGCTCGCCAGAAAGGCGTATATCCGACCGCTGGCGCAAACCAGCGTCACGTTGGTGCGCACACCTGTAGCGATGGGTTTGAGGTAGGCCAGGTTGGCGGCCCCGCTAAGGTGCCAATAGTCGGAGTCGCCGACCACGAAGTCCAGGATGTTCTCCGTCTTCGGGAGAACCAGCACGGTCGTATGTCGAATCTTGGCCCGGATCTCGATAATCTGATCCTGCCGTTCCTTGATTCGAAGCACGCCACTTGCGGTGGCGACGCCTGACAGCAACGTCCAGCAGACCACCACGAACGCGACGGTTGGAGCCGTGACTCTCCTGGGAAGCCTTGCATTCACCATGCCACCCCCTCGGACAACCGTTCAATGCCCTGTTCCAACCCGAATCGCTTGATGAATTCTCCCCGCTTTTCCGCATCCGGCGGCGAGGAGGTATAGAGCCAATAGCTCTTTGGATCCACGTTTAGCCGCAGCACTCCGGTTGATTTGGGGCGCCTCAGGTAGAGCTCCCTCTTGGGAACCAGTTCTCTGATGAGTTCAAGCTCCCGTTCATTGAGCCGAAACACCTGGCCGGCCTGAGACGGCAAATCCGGGTTGGCCAGAAATATCTTGGTCGGCATGGACTCCAGCAGTGCTTCGGCGCCTGCCGTTCCGGTGATATCCACTGCCGACTGGGTGGCCATGACCAGGGCCGCATTGCGCTTGCGCCAGGTTTTTGCAGATTCGGCCAAATAAGCCACAACGGCGGGGTCGCGCAGATAACGCCAGGCCTCGTCCACTACCATGAGCTTCACCCGGGCGATGTCGGCGGGGTCTTCCAGCTCCAGGCGCAGGCGCTCCAGCAGGTAGAACAGGGCTGCTTCGCAGAGGTCTTCATGTTCCGCCGCTCCGGCCAGATCGATGACCTGCCAGTCTTTCAGATCGAGATCCGCCCCGGCGGCGGAGTGGTCGAAATAGCCCGCCCAAGCTCCATCGCCGTGCCAGCGCGACATTGCCGGCCACATCTTGCTGGGAAGGGCTCGCACCAGGGCGCCTAATGTGCGCCGTTCCGGAGAAAACAGATAGAGGTCCTGGATGCGGCTGCGAATTTCGTTGGTATCGTCACCTTCCACCGTCCACCCGCCCAGTCGCAACAGGCGAACCATCCAACCCGTGAGGAATTGATAGGTCCGCTCGGTGGGAGGCAGGGAAAACGGCCTTAGCCCGCATTTCTCACCAGAGTTCGCACAGGAGCGGTAAAAGGGGCCATGGAGGCATTTGAGGCCGAGTTTAACAACGTTGGTGGCTGGATCGGTAGGCAAAGGCCAACAGCGGAGGCTTCTGAGGCTCTCCGAGGAACCTCAGGCGGCATTTTCCCTCGAAAACAGCGACACCTCTGCCATCGGGCCTGGTGGCCGCGTCTTCAAGGGCCAGGAGTGACGGTCGGGTCAGGGCACCTCAGGGCGGCAGGTGAGCCCAAGCGATGCGGAACTCCCTCTGGTAAGGACATCCGGAAGCCATGGCGACCTTGATGCGACGGACCGAGATGGTGACCTGAGCGCCGATCTTGAGCAGTTTGAGTCTGATGGAACCGACGGTGGCCCGGGCCAGGCAGGTGGATTGCAGCGCCCGCCGGCGCAAGCCCTCCACCAGCACATAGGCGAAAGAGGTCATCAGGAGCCGGAGCTGATTCGCCCGGAAGGAGTGGGTGGAGGTGCGATCGGCAAACAGGTCGAGTTGCTGCTCCTTGATGCGGTTTTCCATCTCACCGCGGGCACAGTAGATCTTCTCATAGAGGAACTGGGCGGGGTAGTCCTGGACCGACAGAGAGGTGACGACGAAGCGGGGGTTGGGGCCGCGGGGCAGGACCTCGGCTTTGGCGACCAGGCGGCGCTCGTGGGACCAGCTCTTGTGAGTGCGGTAGGAGAGGTCGGTGAAGATCCGGGCGGGCTGCTGTTGCTGGTCTGAGAGGGCCTGGGCCTGAGCCAACTCGGGGGCGATGGCGTCTTGGAGGCGGGAGTTGCGGGCCAGGCCGAAGAGATAGTCGACCTGATGCTGCTCACACCACCCCATCAGCTCCTCACGGGCAAAGCCGGAGTCGGCCCGCAGCAGGATCTTGACCTGAGGCCAGACACGCCGTAGGCGGGAGACGATGCGCTGGACCTGCTCCAGAGCGCCGGCGGAGGCATCGATGTTGGCGGGTCTGAGCAGGGCCGAGAGCAGATGGCGGCCCGAGAAGATGTAGAGGGGCAGGTAGCAGTAGCCTCGGTAGTAGCCGTGGAAGAAGCGGTCCTCTTGTTCCCCGTGGAGGGGATCGTCAGTGGCGTCGAGGTCGAGGATGATCTCATCGGGGGGTTGGGGATGGGCTTGCAGAAACAGTTTCACCAGGAGGGCTTGCAAGGCCTCGGGGTCGTGGTCAATCTTGTGGTAGCGGGTGGGGCCTTGGGTGGGGGCGTGTTCGAGTCGGTTGAGGGTGCTCTTGCCTGCCAGGGGAGGCGAGTCGCCACGACGGCCTTTCTCTGAAAACAAGGCCATGAGGGGATCGTGACGGAGTTGGTCGTGGTCGATGAGATCCTCGTAGCCGAGGGCGATGCCACGGATGCGCTGAGCGATGAGGGTGCGCAGGCTGTATTGGGTCCGCTTGGGGTCGCGGTGATCGGTGAAACAGTCGGCCACCTGGTCGGAGAGAGATAAGCCCCGATCCACCCGGCGCAACAGCAGGGAGCCGGCATCGGAAGTGATGGGACCGCCGTCGAAATCAGCCACCACGCGGCGGCGGCCGTGGGGTTCAAACTCCAGGGGTTTGGTGTTACACTGTGTCGGCATCGGTTCTCCTTTAAGAATCTGGTTAACTCCTTAGACAAGAGTATTTTACCAGATTCCGAGAACCGATGCTTCCTACCTCTGGTGAGAAATGCGGGTTAGCTGAAAGTCAGGATTAAGCGCTCCGGAGGGAGCCATCTCCAGGTAGCTTCCCCCCAGGAAGGCCGTAAGCCAACGGTAGGACCCACCCAGGTCGAGTATCAAGACCCTGGGATGGTACTGAAGCGCCGAGACCAGCAGGAAGTTCAGAAGGAACGACTTGCCGCTTCCGGTCGCCCCGAGCACCAGCGTGTGACCCACGTCACCGGCAAAGAGGTCAAAGTGATAGGGGGTATTCCAACGGGTTTCGAGAACCGCCAGCGCCGGGCGTTGCAGGTGCCTGCTGGTCGAGAGTCCGACGGGAGGGCCGAAGACGGGAGCCAGACAGGCGGCCAGACCGGCGGAGCTGAACAGGGTGCGAACCTGACGCTTCCTGGGCTGAGCCGGCCAGCGGCAGAACCAGGCGGGCAGCTGTCCGTACCCCTCCCGGATGACTTTGGCGTCGTGGGATGAGAAGATTCGCCGCACATCGCCGTCCAGGAGTTCGATTTTCTCCAGGTCTCCGTGCAGCGCAATACAGAGCGCCATTTCGCCATAGGCAATCCCGTCGGCTTCGAGCTCTACCAGCGCTTCGCCGAGCCGCTCGGATTCGACGTCGGCGGCCGAGTCGACCATGGCCGTATCCGTTCCCTCTTTCTCCTGCATGTGAGCTGCCAGGGAGTAGCGCTTGGCGAAATAGTGCCGGCGGGCCGATCGAATTCTTTTGCGAGCCTGGTCCAACTCGAGGGGCCTCCATTCCAGGGAGGCCGTCAGAGTGGCGTCCAGGCAGTAGAGATCGTTGAGCAGATTGGCCGAGGCTTCGCCGGGAGGGGACAGCAGGGAGTAGAGAATGACCGGCTCGCCATCCAGGCGCAGATGGCGGCGTTCCGCCTCCAGTTCGGAAAGGGCCAAACGCCAATTCAGCCCGCTTCCGGTTGCCCCGTCCCAGGGGATACCGGGACGGTTGATCAACTCGCTCAACAGGCGCGATCCGGCCTCGGGAGGCAGCAGCTCAATGGGAGTGAGATCGTTCACCAGCGCCCGATGGGCTTGAACGAGCTGACGAAATCGATCGGCAGCGGTTTGAATGGAGGAATAGAGGTAGGCCGATTCAGGGGTTCTCCCCCGGCGAGCCAGCCAACTGCGGGCGTAGGACATCCAGCCGAAATCCCGATTGGCGGCAGACCTCAACTGCGGGTCATGGCACCATACCAGGAAGGTCTGCATCTCCCGGACTCGACTCGCCAGGAACAGGCGTCTCTGATGCTGGGAAAGCTTGCCGATGTCGCTGCCGAGCTGCCGGGTCTCTTTCAACCGACTGGGCCGGCGAAGGAGATAGAAGTAAAGCCGGGTACGCGGACCCACGTCGGAAAGCAACCGCTGCCAGCGGTCCAGTACCCGATCCAACTGCTCGGGCCGTCGTCCGTCGATTTCCATGGGCGCCAACCGGCCAACGGTCAGAAGCTCACCGGCGCGCGTGAGGCAGGTTTGCGCGTCCGGCAGCCACCCCCAATAGGGGATCTCTTCGGCGAGCGCTCCCGATCTGTCGTAGTCCCAGGTTTCAGCACTCATGTTCATCGAGGTCACCTACCGGAGATCCAGATACCAGGGCGATTCGGTCCACTTGCCGGGGTCATACCGCACTTTGAACCGGGCTGCTTCCCGCAACAGGCTCAGCATATTGGGATCCTGCTTCCAGGCCAGCCGGCCGCTGGCAAGCAGCAATGCCAGGACGAAGACCGCCGCCAGAAGGGAGTCACTGGCATTCCAAAGCGCCACTGCCAGCGTGGCGCTCAAGAGAAACCAGCGCCGTTCCACACCCAGAATCATCAGCGGCCGGCTCAACACCGGATAACCGTTCCATCGACGTTTTCCAGTCATTTCGCGGTCACACCCCGAACAGCCATTTCATGAAGTTGGCAGCCCCCAGTGCCATGCCCAGCCCGAAAATGGTGCCGGCCATGGCTCGCTTGGATCCGCCTTCACCGTAAGCGAACATCAGGCCTCCAACCACAATGGCGATGAGTGACAACCCCTTCGCCAACGGCCCTGTAAACGTTTTTGCCAGCTCGTCGACAGCCATGACCCACGGGCTTGTTCCGGTCCCTTGAGCCAGCAGGACACTCTCTTGAAGCAGTAGCAGCAGCGTTGGGAGCCCCCGGCGAAAAGGGGCGCAATTGGACACAACACGGCACACACCGGAGACAGTCGGCATAACGACCTCCGCCGTTCTCTTTCGGCAAGATCTGGTTTGGAAACTGTAGATTGCTGCTCGGAGGGAGTGAGTGGAACTTACAATGACTCTCTACGGGATTGCAACCAAAATTTTCGGGCCGGCCCTTCTTTGCCTAACCCATCGTTATCAAGGCTTCCGACTTCACGTTTATCTTCAACACGTTACAAAACAAGGAACGCGCAAGTGGCACTACAAGCGCGCTGAAGCCCGGGCTTACCCGGTCCCCAGGCCGGTTCCGGTCAGGCTGCCTGTGCCCAAACGACCATCGGTGATCCGGAACAGGTCCGGGAACCTGGATTTCCAGGGCCGGTTGGCGGTGGGAATGTACTGGCGGCTGTTGGCCTCGATGGCATGGACCCCGGGCAGGTGGGCGGCCAGGCCGGCGGAGTGGACCAGGGACAGTCCCGGGCAGGTGAGGTCCTGAACGCAGAGGTAGGCGCCATACTTCTGGGCGGCCGCGGCCAGCAGCAGGGACTGGGACTGTCCCTTGCAGGTCTTCAGAGCCACGCCGCTGTAGCCGACCTGGCGGGCAAGCCGCAGGGATTCCAGATCCACCAGGGCCTCGTCGGCCACCAGTGGAACCCGCCGAGCTGCCCGGTGGAGAAGGATCCTGGGAGGTCCGGCCAGATTGCGGGAGGTCGGCTGTTCGACGTACTGCAGCCGGGAGCGCACCGACGGCGCCCGCCGCTGGATCTCTCCCAGAAAGTCCATCAGGTAGTCCACGTCCTTGCAACCCTCATTGAAGTCCAGGGAATACTTCCATTCCCGGACGCCCCGCTTTTTCTGGCCGGCGCTCACCACGCGCTCGATATCCACCATCCGCTCCACGTCCAGGCGGAGGTCGGCCCCGTTCAACTTCACCTTGAAGTGGGTCAGGCCCTCGGCCGCAATCCATTCCGCCAGGGTTTGCGGCAGGCCGTCTTCCAGGGCCGGGGCGCCCTCCAGGGCATCCAGGGGGTCGGAGGCACCCACCGAGTGGTAGAGGTGCAGGTAGGGGGCCGGGCCTCTCCGCAGGTAGCGGTCCAGCCATTCGCCCTTGAAGTCTTCTCCCAGGTAGTGGCTGAGGTCCCGTTTCATGAACTCGGGGCCGTAGGCGTGGTATGTGTTCACCCCGTTGACTTTCCCGAAGGCGTCGTGGACGGCCAGGTCGAAGGCGCTCGCCACCACCAGGGCGCAGAGCTTGGGAATGGGTTCGGCCAACCCATTCTCGGCGCTGACCCGGACGGCTGCCTCCAGGTAGAGCGGCTCCAGGCCGCGGTAAAGGTCGATGGGATGGGCCCGTTGGGGATGCCGGCCGGTGATGGAGGCGATCCGTTCCGCCAGCACTCGCATCGCCCGTAGAGACTGATCGTGGGTGACCCGGGAGGAGGGAAAGGCCCAGGCGTTGCCCAACGGCATCGAGCCCGTCCCCCGGGCCTGCCGGCCGCTCCCGTTCCCGACCAGGACGGAGACATTCAAGAGGGTCAGATGGGTGATGGTTCGGCCGCCGAACTGGTAAGGCATGCGCAGTCTGAAGTCCTCGAAGTCGTGACCGACCTCCAGGATGCGAATGAGGTGGTTCATGCCAAATCTCCGTGTGGCCTGGGCCGTGTACCGCCAAATCGTTGGGATTTGAAGGCCACTGTTCCCGCTGTCGGACGCATGGGGCCTCAGGAGAGAGCCAGGTCGCGATGCAGCACCTTGGCGGCGTAGCCCTTCAGGTTCAGCATCCCGCCAATCTGGTTGGCGATGGCCACCGAACGGTGCCGGCCGCCGGTGCAGCCGAATGCGATCGTCAGGTAGCTCTTGCCCTCTATGGCGTAGTTGGGAATCAGAAACAGGAACAGATCCTCCAGGCGGCGGAGAAACTGCCGGGTCTGATCGAACGATTGAACGTAGGCGGCCACGGCAGGATCGTTGCCGTTCTTGGACTTGAGATGGGGCACGAAGTTGGGATTGGGCAGGAAACGGACGTCGAAGACCAGGTCGGCCTCGGCGGGCAGGCCGTGCTTGAATCCGAAGCTGACCAGTGAAATGAGGAGAGCCGTGGAATCCCGCTCCTGGAATTTGTCGACGATGAATCGTCTCAGTTCGTGAACGTTGAAGGGGCTGGTGTCAATGACCTGGTCGGCCAGCTTCCTGAGGGGGGCCAGGCGGCGTCTCTCCTCGGCCAGGGCGGTGGCAATGGGCTCGTCGCCCTTGAGCGGATGCGGCCGGCGGGTCTCGCTGTAACGACGGATCAGGGAGCCGGAGGTGGCCTCCAGATAGACCAGGGTGATGGCCAGGGGCGTCTTCTTCAGGGCTTGGAAGAGATCGGGGAACCTGGCCAACTCGGCGCCCTCGCGCACGTCGATGACGATGGCGGCGCGTTTGATCTGAGCCCGGGCCTGGTTGCAGAGCTCCGCGAATTTTGGAATCAGTTCCAGGGGGAGATTGTCGACGCAGAAATACCCCATGTCCTCAAAGGCTTTCAGGACCGTGTCTTTGCCGGACCCGCTCAGACCCGTGATGATGACAAAGGGATTTCCGGGTTCCATTTAGCAACCTGGTGCGATATGCGGGCTAGGGTTCGATCAGCCCGAAGTTGCCGTCCTTGCGTTTGTAGACGACACTGACTTTCTCGGACTCGGCGTTTCGGAAAACCAGAAAATTGCCGTCGGCGCCATTGACTTCCTGGACGGCCTCCTCGACGGTCATGGGCTTGGCGGCGAAGGATGTCGACTTGATGACACGCGGGGCTCCCGACGGGGACCGTTTCGTAGAACTGGGGGAATTGGAGGGCAGACGGGAGGCGGGGTGGCCGGGGTGGCGCTTTCTTGTAATTTTCTTTCCCTTGTGCTTCAAGGCTTGGCGCTCGGCCTTTTCCAGAACGGCGTTGATGGAGGCGTACATGTCGTTGGTCTCTTCAAGTCCGTTGATATCCAGGGACCTGGTGTGCAAATGGATCTCGGCGATCTGCCGGTGCTTTTGAACCGTCAGCGTCATGTGAACGTGGATGGCTTCACCCAGAATCTTGCGGATCTTCTTGAGGTGCCCCTCGGTGAAATCCCGAAGGGCCGACGTGACTTCGATGTTTCGCCCAGTGTATGCCACCCGCATCGGGTCCTCCCTGGTAACCAGTCACTTATTTGCCTGTGCCGACTTGGGACTGGAGAGCAATTTCGTTCTGACGCGGCGCTGATGAGTGCTCAGGATCTTGAGGTCTTCGCGGTACTTGGCCACGGTTCGCCGAGTGACCATGATGCCTTCAGCGTTCAGCCTTCGCGTGATCCGCTCATCGGTCAAGGGCCTGGTCGGATCTTCTTCCTGAATGAGCCGCTTGACTCTGCGCCTGGCGGTGGTCAGCGGAATGAGGGTCCCGGCAGGTCCCTGGACTCCTTCGGAAAAGAAAAAACGCAGCTCGTAGACCCCCTGAGGAGTTTGGGCGTACTTGTCGGCCACCGCCCGGCTGACCGTCGACGGATGAACCCCCACCTCCTCGGCGACTTCCTTGATCATCATGGGCCTCAAGTGGTCGAGGCCGCGGTCCAGAAAATCGGTTTGCCGGAGCACGATGGACTCGCAGACACGAATGATGGTCCGCTTGCGCTGTTTGACGTTCCTGATGAAGCGAAGGGCCGAGGAATAGCGCTCTCTTACATATTCCAGACCTTCCTTGGAAACGCCGCCCCGGCTAATCAGTCTCCGGTAGCGTCCAGACACCCGCAACCGAGGCAGGTCGTCCTCGTTGACGGTCACCGAATAGCCGCTCTCACCCTTGACGATGAACACGTCCGGCTCGACGACTCGGGTTTCCGGCTTGTTGTAGCGCTGGCCCGGCCGTGGGTCCAGATCCTTGATGATCCCGATCTGGGACAGAACCAGCTCAAGCGGCTTGTCCAAGGCACGGGCGATTTCCGCGTAGTGCTTGTTTTGCAGCTGCTTCAAGTGATTCCTGACGATCCGAATGGCGGTGGACTGATCCCCGGGCAGGTGTTTCAACTGAATCAGCAGGCATTCCTGCACGTCTCGCGCGCCAACCCCTGCCGGATCGAAGGTATGGACCAGTTTCAGGGCTTCGCACACCTCCTCGGCGGCATGGTTGCCGGTAGCGGCAATTTCATCGAGGTCCGCCGTCAGAAACCCGTCCTGGTTGAGGTTGCCGACAATGGAAGCGGCCGCGTCGCGGACGGGCTCCGGGGCCACCGACAAGCTCAGTTGCCACTGCAGGTGGTCGTAGAGGTCGGTCGGTGCCGCCAGAAAGTTCTCGAAGGCGGGACGCTCGGTGACCTCGCCCGACACCTGGGTACGATAGCCGGGATCCAGGTAGTCGTCGAAAAAGCTTCCAAAATCGATCTGTTCAAAGGGATCGGCGGCATCGCCGTTCTGAGAATCGGTGATCTCGATAATTTCCTTGTCGGCAGGGTCGGCCGCCCGCTCCTCCGCGGCCGCGCCGTCGTCGTTCGATTCCGTGATCTCGGTGACTTCCTCCAATACGGGGTTTTCCATCAACTCCTGGGAGATCATTTCGGCAAGTTCGAGCTTGTTGAGCGCCAGAACGCTGACCATCTGAACCAGGCTGGGGGTCAGCACCTGCTTCTGGGTGGGTTTGAGATTGAGCCGCTGCTCCAGGAAAGCCATGGCTGTCATTCCAAGCGAAAGTTTTCTCCGAGGTACAATCGCTTCACCTCTTGATTCCGGGCCAGCTCTCGGGGAGTCCCTGCCTGCAGGATCTTTCCGTCATTGATGATGTAGGCGCGATCCGTCACCTTGAGGATTTCCCGGACGTTGTGGTCGGTTATCAGGACGCCGATGCCTTTGGCGCGGAGCCGGTTGACGATGCGCTGAATGTCCAGCACCGCAATGGGATCGATTCCGGCAAAGGGCTCGTCCAACAGAATGAACGAGGGAGAGATGACCAGCGAACGCGCGATCTCGACTCTCCTTCTCTCGCCACCCGAAAGCGCATCCCCGAGGTTCTTGCGCACATGGCTCAATCCCAGCTCTTCAATCAGCTCATCCAGCCGTTTCCGCCTTTGAGTCCTGGTGTAGGGAAGCGTTTCCAGGATGGCCAGGATGTTGTCGTCGACCGACAACCTGCGGAAGACGGAGGGTTCCTGCGGTAGATAGCTGATGCCGTTTCGGGCCCTGAGGTACATGGGCAGATCGGTGATCTCTCTGCCATCCAGGAATACCTGTCCCCGGTCGGCAGAAGTCAGTCCCACCAGGATATAGAAGGTGGTTGTCTTTCCGGCTCCATTGGGTCCCAGGAGCCCGACAACCTCTCCCTGACCAATCCTGAGCGTGACGTCGTTCACAACCCGTCTGCCCTTGTAGGACTTGACCAGGTTGGCCGCTTTCAAGACTTGCATCCTGGTCTATCTGGACAGACGTTGCGTCGTGACGGCCCGATTCTGAGAATTGCCCTCGACGGCAACGCTACCACCCCCAATATCGATTGTCAATCGAGCCCCGGTGGTGAAACCCCGCTGGTCGTCCACCACTTGAGGCGGCCCTCCCCACAGGACAACCTTTCCCTCTCGGCCCCGATATTCCGCCCATTCCGAGAACGTTGTGCGGTTCGGCTGAGCCATTCTGACGTTTCCCTCGGCCAGGGCCCTGTCCACCGATGTCTGCCCCTGTTCCTGGCGGAGAAAGACCTGAAGCCGGTCCGACTGTAGCCTGCCCTGGGGCGTGGTGGTTGCGACCCCCTCTTCGTACACGATTCTGCGGGCCTGTTCCTCGTAGGTCATCCTTTCGGACCGGACCATTGTCCCCAGGGAGGACTCTTCCTCGCCCGGGCGGTGGAACAGGCTGGTCACCCGACCGGTGGCGGTCAGCTTTCCCTCGGGGCGATTCAACCGGATGTCGTGAGCGTAAAGGATCCGGTCCTGCTGCCAGAGCCTGGCGTTCTTCCAGAAGCGACCGATGCCTTCCCGGGTCTGAAACTCCATGAACTGGGACGAGGCAAAGACGTCGGGCGAGCCGCCGTGGCTGTCCCCCGGAGCGAAATAGGCGGATCGCACCTCGCCCTCAGCCTTGAGCAGATCCCGGTCCCGATAAAATTCAATCACATCGGCCTCGGTCTCACCCTGGATATCGGTGACCTTGGGGCGCCCTTCCAGCCTGATGAGAGAGGAGGCGACCCGATGCACCGCCGATTCTGACCAGGCTTGCCTTCCCGGCTCCCGGTAGCGGAAGTCTCCGGTCTGCCGGATCTCCGATAACCGGTCGTTCTTTTTATCGAAGAGAGCTGTCAGATGATGACTCCTGGTTTCCCGGACGGTTCCCGCGGCCGAAGAGAGTTCCAGCTTTACCTCCCGGTCGGCGGTGAAGCGCTCCAGACGGTCCGAATCCTTCCCGTAGAACAGGCGCAAGGCGCGGGCCGACAGCTTCCGTTTTTCCTCCCCGGGTCCGGCGGGGATCTCTTCCAGGGTGCTTGGCCCCACGGCCTCCACCCGGGAGAGGCGGCCGCTTTCCGGGCGGAAGTGAGCGCTTACCCGGGGAGAAGTGAGAATGCGCCGGGTGATTCCATCGGCAGGTTGGGAGGACTTCCGGGTTCCAGTCCGGGAGGGACTCGGTGTCTGGAATCGGACCCGCGCCTCTCCGACGGCCGTAAGCCGCCTCAGGGACTGGGACCGGGGCGGCAGGTCCAGGGTGATTTCCCGGGCAGACAGTTCGCGGAGGGGCCGGGGGGTCAACGGACGAGCCACGGCCTTTCCCCGGGCGACGACTCGGTCGAGGCCGTCCGGTCCTGACCCGAAGAGGTAGCTTAGGCGGTCGGCCTGGACCTCGATCATCGCATTGGGATCCAGCGACCTGGATCGAACCCGGCCCCGGGCTTGAATTTGGCTTAGAGTCCAGGCCGGTGTGGCAAAGACCGCGCGCATTTGAGCCGCTGTCAATTCAGTGGGCCCCTTTTCCACCCGCACGTTGGAGTGCAACTCCATCTCGGCGCGCTGTTTGTGAAACTTCAGGCTCCCGGCCCGGATCCGCAGGAGATGATCCTCCTCTTGAACGGGCAGCACCCTCAGGTCTACCTCGGAGGGCAGGGTGATCAGGCCGCTGCGCGGGTCGTAGACCAGCCCCCGGCTGCTCCCGCTGACCCGACCCCGTTCGAAGCTCACCGCGGCCTCGCTGACCACCCGATCCAGGCTCCGGGAGTAGGTCATGCGTTCCCCCCTCACGATGGCGGGTATCGATTCGGCGCCGCCGTCGGGAGTATCCAAGGTGACGACGACGTTCTCGAGAAAGACCACGTCCTGGCTGGCATTGTCCACTTCGCAGCGCAAGCTGGTAATGGTGTCGAACCGCCCTTCCCGCTTGCGAAAGACCGTGGCCTTCACCTGCTCGAAACGACTCTTCCCGTCCTTGAGTCCAAGCCGGACATTGGCGTTGACTTCAATGGTGGTCTTTCCCTGTTCCGAATGGGACACGCTGAACCCTTCGATCAGGTCGGTGGCTCCTTCCGGAAGCGACTCCACTTGCTGAAGAGCCTGGGTTCCGGGGGTACGGGTGCTCCGATAGTAGCTGACGCAGACAGCCGCGACCACGCTCACCACCACCAACAGCGGAATGATGCGGCCCAGCTTGAGCAGATTTCGTTGCATCGAACGGTTTGTGTCCTATTCGTTCCGAACGTCTCGAACCACCAGTTGCAAGGCCCTGAAGCCCGGGTGAAGGTTCTCCGACAGCTCGAAGGCCAGCGAAACAGTGCCCCTGGATTCCCTTATGGAAGCCAACCGGTCGGCCATGTTCCATGCCAGGGCATCCATGGCCCTCCCATCCTGCTCTACCCGAAACTTGAGATGCCTGCCCTTGAGGATTCGCGGTTCGGCGATGAGTGTCAGTTGACGTGCCACGAACAGCGGAGCGGGATTGTCCTTGCCGAAGGGGGAAAGGCGTTGAATCTGACGATAGACCCTGTCACCCAGGTCGGACAAACGAACTTCAGCGTCCACGTTGAGTTGGCGTTCGCCGGGCTTGAAATCGCTGGCCGAGGCGGCGTATCGGATGATGCGCCGCCGCAGCTCGGATACATTGGACGCCTGCAACTGGAATCCGGCTGCCTGAGCGTGCCCACCGAACCGGTTCAGCAAGTCGCGGCAGCTCTCCAGGGCCTGGAGCAAATGGAATCCCGCGGGGGACCGACCCGAGCCCGAGCCAACCCCGTCGATCTTGGAAATGATCAGTGTTGGGCTCTGGAAGCGCTCGGTAATCTTGCTGGCTACGATTCCCAGCACCCCGATGTGCCAGTTGTCGCCATCGATCACCTTGATCGGGGAGGCTGCCAGATCCGGATCGGAATCGATTCGTCGCTCGATTGCCTTCAGGATCTGCTCTTCGGTGACCTGGCGTTCCCGATTCAGGCGATTCATCTCGCCGGCAAGACGCCGGGCTTCTCCCACGTCCCTGGCCGCAAACAACTCCACGGCCTCCCTGCTGCCTCCCATGCGCCCCACCGCGTTGATCCTGGGAGCCAGGCGGAAGCCCACGTCGGTGCCGGAAATCGACCGTCCTTCCAGTCCGGCGGTTTCAATCAACGACCTCAAGCCGGGATTGGCGGGAGACTGGAGACCTTCCAGTCCGAGCTTGGCGAAGACCCGATTTTCGCCAATGAGCGGAACCACGTCGGCGATGGTGCCGATGGCCACCACCTTGAGGAAAGCGGGGAGGTGCTTTTCGTTGCCGGTCTTCGTGAACAGAGCCTGAACCAGCTTGAAGGCGATCCCCACCCCGCAAAGGTGCTTGTCCGGATAGGGACAGTCGGAGCGCTTGGGATTGACCACCGCCAAGGCTTTGGGCAGACCGTTTTCCGGCAGGTGGTGATCGGTGATGACGCAGTCGAGATTGAGAGCACGGGCGCGCTCGACGGCCTCGTAGGCCTTGATGCCGGTGTCTACGGTGACCACCAGTTGGACCCCCTCGCGGGCGGCCTTTTCCAGCACCGGAATCTTCATTCCGTAGCCCTCCACCAACCGCTGCGGGATGTGGTAGGAGCACTCCGCGCCCAACATCTCCAGAGCCTTTCTCAATATGACTACGGCGGTGTTGCCGTCAACGTCGTAGTCGCCGTAAATCAGGATCTTCTGGCGCCGGTCGATGGCCTCACGGATGCGGTTGACGGCCAACTCCAGGTCGCACATGAGGAAGGGATCGTGGAGATGGCTGAACTGTGGGTCCAGAAATTTTCTGGCGGGCTCGGTGGTGAGGAGGCCGCGGTTCAGCAGGAGAGATGCCAGAATGCCCGGGATGTTCAAAGTCCGTGCCAACTCCCTGGCCTGGGTGAGGTCCGGTTGGGCGATCTTCCATATCATGTTGTTTTCAAAGCCCTCCGCTTGCCCGCATATCTCACCATTTTGATCCACCCGGGGCATTTATTCAACCAGGACGCAACTGATCCTCTGCTAGGAGTCTGCTGATTTTCACTTACGGGACGCCGCGTTGGCCCCCATCCGGCTCGACTACGGGCGGAGCACTCTCGCGACGCCGCGTCTGCCCCCCTCCGGATCGACTGCGGGCGGAGCCCTTGTCTCTCCGACTCCCCCTCAAGGGGGGAGTGATACAGGCCTGCACAAGGCGTCTTGCCCGATTCCCGGGCAGGATGTAAACCATGTTTGCGGTTTAAGGAACGCCTGTGCGCCGCTTCGGCAAGAACCACCAATGGACACGAACGAACACAGCATTTGGCCGTGGGAGGCAGCCATTGGGCAGGCGCTGGCGCTATAATGGCGTTGTCGTGGGGATAGGCCGCAAACGCAGCCCGGTTGACGCAATCGAAAAGACCGGATGATCCGTGTGGCGGCTAACGTGAGATGAGTCATGGGCCATCATCATCCACACCGTCCAGGTGAAGTGCGAGCCGGCCGGGGGCCAGCGGCTCTCAGGGCGCTGCGCATCGCCTTTTCGCTCACCACCGTTTTTCTGGTCATCGAGTTTCTGGGTGGACTCTATACCGGAAGTCTGGCGCTCATCGCCGATTCGGGGCATATGCTGGTGGATTCCGCGGCCCTGGGCCTGAGCCTGTTTGCAATCTGGTGCGCCGGCCGGCCGGCCACGGCCTCCAAGACCTACGGGTATCACCGGGCAGAGATTCTGGCGGCCCTGCTGAACGGAATGACCCTGGTGGTGATTTCCCTGGGGATCCTCTACGAGGCCTACCACCGGCTCTTGAATCCCCAGGAGGTCAAGAGCGGATGGATGCTGCTGATTGCCTCAGTGGGGTTGGCCGTCAACCTGGCAAGCGCCTATTTCCTGCATGGCTCTCAATCCGCCAGCCTGAACGTTCGCGGCGCCTTCCTGCA
Source organism: Candidatus Versatilivorator sp. (assembly GCA_965207735.1). GTDB lineage: Bacteria > Acidobacteriota > Terriglobia > Versatilivoradales > Versatilivoraceae > Versatilivorator. Next base: position 2,800,095 of record OZ242296.1, read on the forward strand.
TGTGGTCGGAGATGCCTTGAGCTCGATCGGCGCCATCGTGGCAGGCATCCTGATGGCCTACAAACAATGGTACCTCGCCGATCCCCTGGCCAGCATCGTGGTGGCCGTTTTGATCCTCTACAACGCCTGGCGACTGGTCAGGGACTCTGTCAACATCCTGCTGGAGGCGACTCCCGTACATATCGACCTGGCTGCCGTACAGGAGGAATTGTGCCGGGTCGAAGGCGTCGAATCGATCCACGATCTCCATGTCTGGACCCTGACGTCGGGGTTCTACGCCATGAGCTGCCATGCAGTGCTGTCCGGCGGTCAGGGAGGTCACCGGATCCTGGAGAAGCTCAGCGCCATTGTGCGGGATCGGTTTCAGATCGAACACTCCACCATCCAGCTTGAGGAGCGGAGCCTGGAGCATGAGGAGATGGGATCCTGTCATTCCGTGTTCTACTGAGGAGGCCCCAAAAATTCCAGCCTACTTTGTTGACAGACGGCTTCGGCAGACGGACAATCAAGGGTTTTGAATTTTCTTTGACTTAAATGACCGTTTCCGACCTGGATGTCCTGGATTTTCAAGACCTGAAGCGGGTCATCGCCGGGTTTGCCGATTGCCCACTGGGATCCCAACGGTTTGACAGGCTGACCCCCGCCGGGGATTTGGGAGAGGTTCGCAAGCAACTCCGGATGGTGCGCGAGTGTCTGGAGCTGCTTGAATCGGGTCAACCCTTGAGGTTCGGCGGTGTGGCGGACGTGGGTCCGATTTTCCAAAGGGTCGGTGTGCAAGGCGCCGTCCTGGATCCCGCCGAAATCGGTCAGGTTCTCGATCTGGCCCAGGTGGCCGGGGCCAGCCGCAAGGCTCTGGAAGCCACCGGCCGCCGAAATCCGGCTCTCTCCGACCTGGCTCGCGCTCAGGTCGCCGACCTGAGCGGCCTGGTTTCCCAGTTGGCCGGTAAGATCGGTCCCACCGGGGAGGTTGAAGATGGTGCCAGCCCGCGGTTGCGAACCCTGCGACGGCAGGTCGCCATCCTGAGAGCCAGGATCTGCCGCTCCCTGGCGGACCTCGTGCGGGGAGGAGAGAAGACCGGCGCCTTGCAGGACGAGGTAGTGACAGTCCGGAACCAGCGGTTCGTCATCCCGGTGCGCACCGATCGCAAGAGGGTTTTTCCCGGCGTGGTCCACGGCAGCAGTTCCAGCGGCTCGACCCTCTTCATTGAACCCCTGCAGAGTGTCGAGCTCAACAACCGGTTAATCCGGCTCAAGGAACAGGTCGCCGAAGAGGTGCTTCGGGTCCTTCGGTTGCTGACGGACGCCATCCGGCAGCATCTGCCGGAGGTGCAGGCGGCGGCCGGGTTTGTGGGCGTCCTCGATTTCAGCTTTGCCAAGGCTCGCTTCTGCCGGAAGTTCCATTGCGTCTTTCCCGAGGTCAACACGGACCCTGTTCTTGAGATCGAAAAGGGACGCCACCCGCTGCTGGAGATTCACCTGAAGGAGCAGGGACGGGAGATCGTTCCCGTTTCCGTGGACCTGGGAGAGAGCAGCCGGGTTTTGGTGATCAGCGGTCCCAATGCCGGCGGGAAGACGGTCGCCCTGAAGACCGTCGGCATGTTGACCCTGATGGCGCTTTCGGGAATCCCCGTGCCGGCCGCCTCGGCCAGGATTGGCCTGTTCCGGCGGATTTTCGCCGATATCGGCGACCGACAGTCCATGACCGACGACCTGAGCACGTTTTCCGCCCATCTCGGAAAGATTCGCAGCATCCTGGAGGAAGCCAGGTCTCCGGCGCTGGTGCTGCTCGACGAGTTGGGCACGGGCACCGATCCGGCCGAGGGGGCCGCCCTGGGAACCGCCATCCTGGAAGAACTTCGCTCCCGAGGCGTTGTGACGGTGGTCACCACCCACCTCAACGGGCTCAAGAGATATGCTCTTCAGACCGAGCGGGTGGTCAATGCCAGTGTTGAGTTCGAGCAAGCCGACCTTCGTCCCACTTACCGGCTGATCCAGGGAATTCCGGGCAACAGCAGCGGAATCGACATGGCCCGGCAGCTCGGACTTCCGGATGCGGTGGTGGCCCGTGCCCGCGGTCTGGTTTCCGAACCGGAGCGAGAGATCGCCGGATACGCCCGGGCGCTCGGTCAACAGCTCTCGGCAGCCACCCGGCTTCGAGATCAACTGGAAACGGAACGGGTAGGGTTGAGGGATCGGCGGGCGGAGCTTGAAAAAAAACAGCGGGACCTGGAAGAATCCAAGAAGGGGGAGATCGCCCGCTGCCGCAAGCAGGCGCGACGGCTCTTCGATCAAGAGGCGTCGAGGCTACTGTCGGGGATCCGGGACCGGTTTGAAGAAGCGAGGCTGAGAAGTGAAGTAAGAAGGCATTCCAGGAAGCTGGAAGAGGTCCCGGCCAATGGTTCCGGGCCGGTTGAAGGAGCCGGGGTGGGGCTTCCGGAGAAAGAGAAGGCTTCCCGGGAGGGGATTCGAGCCGGAGTCCGGGTCAGGGTGGCGCGGCTGGGTTCGATCGGAACCATTACGGGATCTCGAGCGGAAGGCTGTTGGGAGGTGGAGGTAGGCGCCTTGAAATGTGTGTTGAAAGGCGAGGAGTTGGAGCCCCTGGAACCGGACCGGGCCTCGCCCCCGCCTACCGAGGGAGGCTCCCGCGGGGTCTCGGTGCATTTTCATTCCGGAGAATTGCCGTCCAATGAGATCAATCTGGTGGGGTGCAGGGCGGACGAGGCCATCCGCAAGGCCGACAAGTTTCTGGACAGCGCGCTGCTGGCCTCCCTTTCACCGGTCCGCCTCATTCACGGGAGCGGAATGGGTGTGTTGCGCCGAGCCATTTCCGAGTGGCTTTCCGACCAATCCCATGTTTCCGAATTTCATCCGGCCGCATCCGATGAAGGAGGAAACGGCGTTACGGTGGTATCTCTCCATGTGTGAGCTGAACACCAGGGTTCCGGTGAGGTGAGCATGAGCCCTTCTGGCGATGGGATCGACAGAGTGAAGAGCGCGGCCGACCTGGTCCAGATTGTTGGAGAACATGTCAAGCTCCGCAAGTCGGGGAGCAATTTCATCGGCCTCTGCCCCTTTCACTCCGAGAAGACGCCATCCTTTCACGTCCATGCGGAACGGCAATTCTTTTACTGTTTTGGCTGCCACGCCAAGGGAGACGTGATCCATTTCGTGGAAAGGATGGAGGGGTTGAGTTTCGCGGATGCCCTTCGATGGTTGGGAGAGAGATACGGCATCCCGCTCGACAACCGGACCCGCTCAACCGACCACAAGGCCGGGGAGCGCCGAATTCTGCTCGAAATTCAGGCCAAGGCCGGACGCTACTTCCACCGGGGGCTAGCCGCCGGCACCGCCCGGCAGGCTCAACGCTATCTGGAAACTCGGGGTCTGACCTCCGAGAGCCGGGAGCGCTTTGGCATCGGCTTTGCCCCCAGGCGGTCCGATGGGCTGCTTCAGGAACTGCGGGCCGCGTATTCCCTGGATCAGTTGCGCCTCAGCGGCTTGATTCAGCGAAGCGAGCGGGATTCCAGCCATTTTGACCGTTTCCGGGGCCGGGTGATGTTTCCCATCTGGAACGAGGCGGGTAAAATCGTGGGTTTTGGGGGCCGGGCTCTGGGAGAGGAGCAGCCCAAGTACCTGAACTCGCCCGAGACGCCCCTGTACAGCAAGAGCGGGACGCTCTACGCCCTGAACCTGGCTCGGGAATCCATCCGAAGGCAGGGCCGAGCCGTTCTGGTCGAGGGATACATGGACTGTATCGCATTGCATCAGGCCGGAATCGGCAATGCAGTCGCCGTCTGCGGCACCAGTCTGACCGAGGCACAGGTTCGTTTGCTGGGTCGCTTCACCAAGAAAGTGGTGGTGAATTTCGATCCCGACGAAGCCGGCGATTCAGCCACCCTTCGGTCGCTCGGTCTTCTGCTGGAAGGTGGTTTCGGCGTGCGTGTCCTGGCCCTGCCCGATCGGCTCGATCCCGATGCCTATATTCGCAAGCATGGGGTCGCCGCCTACAGGGAATTGCTGGAGCGGGCGCCCACCGACTTCGAGTATCTGCTGGCGCGCGCTCAAGCAAAACATGCGGTGGAAACCATCGAGGGAAAGGTCGGCGCCATCGAAGAGTTGCTGCCTCATCTGGCCCGTGTCTCCAACCGTATCGAGCGGGAGGAAAAAACTCGGCGGGTGGCAGAGTTTTTCCAGGTGGAGGAAGCCGACCTCCGGGTGGAATTGCACAAGGCGGCCGGTGGCAACCGCCGGAGGCCGGAGTTGGTTCGCTCTCGACACAAGCCTGCCCTGAGCCCGGCAGAACGGCAACTGATCAAGGTCATTCTGGACCTCGATCGCGAGGCCGGGGACATCGTGGATCAACTGGACCGGACCCAGGTTCACGTGGGAATGGATTCGGAAGTCGTCTTTAGCGCCATCGTCGCTCTCTACAGGAAGGATGGGCGAGTCGAGGCGGAGCGGCTGCGGGAGTCGCTGCCCGGGGACCGTGAGCAAAATTGGATCAGCGAAGCCGTTTTTGAGCAGGGAGATCAGCAACAGGTCGCCGGTTGTCTGGAGTGGCTGGGACGCAGAAAGGTGGAAAGAGAGGTTGCCCGGCTGCAACGGCAGATCGAACAGGCTGAACGCTCCCGGGACTTTCAACTTGTAGCCAGCCTTCATTCCAAAAAAGCCAGACTCACCTTGTCCGTCGCCGGCTGAGGGCGCTCACGGTTGCCGAGGGCCGCGGGGAGAAGGATGAGAAAAAGGATGGTCATGTCCAACATGGAAGAAAACGACACCATTGAAAACCTCGAGCGCAACCTCAGTGTCAACCTCGAGGACAAGTACGAGGAGGTCAAGCAGTTGATCGACCTGGGCAAGGAGAAGGGTTACCTGCTTTACGACGAGGTCAACGACCTGCTTCCCGGAAACGTGACGTCTTCGGAAGAGTTGGACGAGATGTTCGCCGTGTTTCGCGCCCAAGGCATCGAGGTCATCGACGGCGACCCCAAAACGACCGCCAACGAAAAGCTTGGCTTTGAAAGAGAATCCACCGAAGAGCCCAGTCTTGACCTGACCCCGGGTGTGCTGGACAAGACCAACGACCCGGTTCGGCTCTACTTGCGGGAGATGGGAACGGTTCCCCTGCTCACCCGGGAGGGGGAGGTGGAGATCGCAAAGAAGATCGAACGGGGTCAGTTGAATGTCCTGAAGGCCGTTTCTCGATCGCCGATCGCCATCCAGGAGGTGATCGACCTCGGGGCGCAGCTCCTGCGGCGAGAACGGTCCATCAACGAAGCCATCGTCTTGAACGATGACGTGCTCACCCCGGAGAGGCTGGAGGAACGGCTTCGGCAGGCGCTGCGCATTATCAGACGGATTCAGCGGTGGCGTCGACAGCACGATCAGATCCTGCAGGGGTTGCTGAAGACGCCGAAGTCCAGGCAAGGGCGCTCCTATCGAGTCCGGCGCTACGGGTTGATGCGCCACCGCGTCCGCATCTCCAAGTCGATTCGAGGTTTGGGGTTGATCCCCTCCGAGAATGTCCGGCTGATCGATCGGATTCAGCGCCAAGGGGACAGCCTCCGGCCCTTGGAGAGGGAGGCGGCCCGCCTGCAACGACGGATCGCCCACAGCCGGGGCAAGACCGTGGCCGGGCTCAAGAAGGAGTTGAGCTTGATCAGGGAAAGGACTGCCGCCCTTGAGCAGGAAACGCAGACGGCGAGCATTGAGCTCAAGAGAACGCTCCAGGCCATCAAGGACGGCGAGAGGCTGGCCAACAGCGCCAAGAGGGAATTGGTGGAGGCGAATTTGCGCCTGGTGGTCTCCATCGCCAAGAAATATACCAATCGCGGGCTCCAGTTCCTGGATTTGATTCAGGAGGGCAATATCGGTCTGATGAAGGCGGTGGACAAGTTCGAATACCGTCGCGGCTACAAGTTCTCGACCTATGCCACTTGGTGGATTCGCCAGGCCATCACCCGCGCCATCGCCGATCAGGCCCGAACCATTCGAATTCCCGTCCATATGATCGAGACGATCAACAAGCTGATCCGCACCTCTCGCAGTCTGGTTCAGGAATATGGGAGAGAGCCGACCTCGGAGGAGATCGCCGCCCGGATGGACATTCCCGTGCAAAAAGTGCGCAAGGTCTTCAAGATCGCTCAGGAACCCATTTCACTGGAAACTCCCATCGGGGAAGAGGAGGATTCCCACTTGGGCGACTTCATCGAGGACCGGCAGGTCGTGTCCCCCGCGGAAGCCGTGATCAACATCAACCTGAAGGAGATGACCGAAAACGTCCTGCAGACGCTGACTCCCCGAGAGGAAAAGGTCATCAAGATGCGCTTCGGCCTGGATAACGGGAGCGATCACACCCTGGAAGAGGTGGGACAAAATTTTGCGGTCACCCGCGAGCGCATCCGTCAGATTGAGGCCAAGGCCTTGCGAAAGCTGCGTCATCCGTCTCGCAGCCGAAAATTGAGACCCTTTATGGATGGCTCCAGCCAGGAGTAGACCGCCGCATTTCGCCGGTCAACCATCCCTGTGCTCCAGTTTGGGCCCATAGCTCAGTTGGTTAGAGCCGCCGGCTCATAACCGGTCGGTCGTAGGTTCGAGTCCTACTGGGCCCACCATTCCTTCCTGACAGAATCGTCCATGAATCCAGATATTGAAAAACTTATCGAGCTTCAAGAGCTCGAGATTCGAATCAGGCGTGCCGCCGCCAGGATCGAGCAGCTTCCACGGGAGATGGCCGCCATGGAGGAACAACTGGAGGCGACCAGGAGCCTGCTGGACCGTCAGGAGGCGACTCTGGGTCGGATTGCCGTCGAGCGGCGTCAGCTCGAAGGTGAAATACAGATCGTCGAGGAAAAAATTTCCAAGTACCGCTCCCAGCTTTCCGAGGTAAAGACCAACGAGCAATACAAGGCGCTGCTGCACGAAATCGACTTTCACGGCGAGCGAATCGGCAAGATGGAGGACGAAATCCTGGTCAATATGGAAAAGGAGGAAGGCCTGCGGGAGGAACGCCTGCTGTTGGAGCAGCAGCTTCAGAAGGAGAGCGCTCGGGTCGATCGGGAAAAGCAGGTGGTGCAAAATGAGATCGAGGAAACCAGGATGGAGCTGGACCGCCGGCAAAGGGAGGCCGACGCCTTGATTGCCCTGGTTACACCGGAGGTCTATGAAACCTATCGCAAGATCGCCGCGGTGCGTAAGGGTGTGGCTCTGGCTGGAGCCGGGGAAAACTGCCGGGGCTGTCACGTGCGGATCCGCCCCAGTGTGCTCGGTCAGGTCATGGGTGGGAAGCAGATCGTTCACTGCGACAGCTGCGACCGCTTCCTGTACTGGGAACCGGACGCAGCCACTTGATTTGGATAGAGGAGGAGAGCGGTTGAAAAGCCTGATGGCCTACGTCGATGGTGGATCGCGTGGGAATCCCGGGAACGCGGGCTACGGGGTTCACATCCTGGATGGAGAGGGCAAGGTTCTGGCGAACCTTTCGGGATGCCTTGGAGTCCGCAGCAACAACTACGCCGAGTATGCGGGTCTGATTGCGGCGCTCGACTACGCCCTCGCCAACCGGTTTGAGAAAGTGACCGTTTTTGCAGATTCGGAGCTCATGGTTCGGCAGATCGGTGGAGTCTACAAGGTCAGGAGTCCCAACCTCATTGGCTCCTTCCGGCAGGCTCGCGCCCTGATCGGCCGCCTCAAGGCATTCTCCATCCGTCACATCCCTCGCTCCCGGAACCGGGTGGCCGACCGCCTGGCCAACCGGGCCATGGACAGGCAAGCCGGCAGGACGGGCGAGTCGTCGCAGAAGCCGAGCCGGAAGGCGAAGGCCGATGCGGTGGGGGGGTGAGTCGGTACCGGGGAATCCATGTTGATGGTCGCTGCAAATCACGAAGGCGCGGGGGCGGGGGCCCGGCTTGTCTGAAACAAACGAAAAAAGACTAGAGAAAAAGAGGAATCCACGAAGACACACGAAGGACGACGAAGGGCCACTAAGGCGCTGAGGTTAACCGCGACGGGGTACCAAGATCGCGAAGGGATGGTCGATTTCTGATTGTTTCACTCTCGGATGATCCGCCCGGCAGGGCGGGGGCCTCGCTTGCCTGAAACAACCCCGCAGTTCAAGCGGCTGCGATTTGTGGAACTAGGTTGAAACCAAGAGACTTAGCAGCATCTTTGAGGCCCGCGAGGCGGCGTCTCCGGAACCGGTCTTCGTAGCACGCTTCCCCGATGTCGATGTAGTCCTGGCCGTAGCGCAGCATGCGGTAGACGAGAACGGCCAGCCGGCGGGCCATGGAGAAGACGGCGACGGTCCATCCCTTGTGGCGGGCCTTGCGACGGAAGGCGGCCCCCAGAGCGGTCTTGGAGTGCTTCAGAGAGACGGCTGCCATGCGCAGGACGGCGGCGGCGCGAGTAGACCCGGTGCTGTTGGCCTTCTTGTAGTGGAGCGGCTTGCCTGCGGAGACGGCCGTTTTTGGAGCCAGGCGCAGCCAGGATACAAAGTGCTTCTCCGAGGGGAAGGCCGTCAGGTCGAGGCCGGCCTCAGTCAGCAGGGTCAGGGCCGCTTCGGTGCCGATGCCGTCGATGCGCGTCAGATCGACCCCGGCAAAGCGCCACAGTTCGGTGCGCAGGTGGTGCCCGCCTCGGCGGCTAATCGCCTTTTCCTTGATCGCATTGGGATGCTTCGGCACGGGCTGGTCGCGGCGCTCCACCGGTTGCAGCGCTTGGATTTCCTCCAGAATGCGGGCCTCATAGGCCGCAATCTCGCGTTGAGTCATGTCGTAGAGCTTCAGCGCCGACTTGAGGTTGAACAGATGCTCGTCGCGCCAGTTGCCCGTGAGGTGCTCGGCAAACTCCCGGCTGGACTTCTTGCACCGTCGGTCCCGCAGACCCGCCAGACGGACCGGGTCCCGTTCGCCGTCGACAATCGCCCGCACGATCGCCATCCCCGTCTGACCGGTCAGATCGGTGACCGCACGATGGATCTGGACGTTCATCTGATCCAGCGCCTTCTGCATCCACTGCACAAAGCGGGTACTCTCGGCCCCCAGAGTGCTCAGTTGCCGGTGCAGGGTCCGAACCCGGACGATCGCCTCGTGCGGACGGAAGGATCCCCGCAGCAAGCCGCAGCTGTGCAGCAACTGGATCCACTGGCAGTCCTGCATGTCGGTCTTGCGGCCCGGAACGTAGCGCAACTGCCGGGCGTTGACCAGCAGCACCTCGATGCCGCAGGACTCCAGCAGTTCGTAGAGGGGAATCCAATACACGTTGGTGCTCTCCATCGCCACCGACTCCACCCCTTGCTCCAGCAACCAGTCGGCCAGATGCTGCAACTGCGGCATGGTGGTGCCGAAGGTGCGCACGTTCGGCTTCCCTGGGGTTACCTCCGGAGCGCACACCCAGTGCTCCCGACTCCCCAGGTCGATCCCTGCCACCTCGGGGTGGATCCGCGACAAGGCCGTCGAACGGCTGCGCTTCTTCTTCGCCTTCGTGTTGACTTTCCTGCTCTTTTGCATGAGATTGGCCTCCTCGAGAGCGAGGGCTCCGGCCCGAGTTGGCGTGGTCGTTCGGATTCTTGCCTTGAGGAGAACTTCCCGGGAAGCCTCACTAATGAATGATGACCTGCTCGGACCCAGACTTGCCTTGGGGCACGGGGCACCAATGCTGAAACGGGGCGTAGCTGCCGGAGTCTCGCCAGGTGCTTATTCTTTCACAATGAGCCGTTGTTTCACCCTCGAATGATCCGCCCCGTCGTGGGGGGCGGGGGCGGGACTTGCTTGAAACAACCGAAAAATGACAAGAGACAAAAGAAAAAGACTTATCCACGAAGGGGCACGAAGAACGACGAAGGGGCACTAAGGCGCTGAGGTTAACCGCGACGGGGTACCAAGTTCGCGAAGGGTTGGTCGATTTCTGATTGTTTCACTCTATGTATGATCCGCACGGCAGGGCGGGGGCTCGGCTTGCCTGAAACAAACGACAGACAAAACGACAAAAGAAAAAGACTTATCCACGAAGGGGCACGAAGAACGACGAAGGGACACTAAGGCGCTGAGGTTAACCGCGACGGGATGCCAAGGTCGCGACGGGATAGTCGATTTCCGATTGTTTCACTCTCCAGCCTTTTGCAATATTCAGCAGCGGGACCTTTGCCGGGAATGGCCACAAAAGGCACAAAAAACACAAAAAAGAGCAGAACACTGAAAGGCTGCAAGGCGTTGACTCCCGAACATGTCGCACAAGTTCCGCGCTATCTGCCTACATCCGGTCAACGCGACGCCATGGGGATCAACCTCGGATCGTCAAGACTCGAAATCAAGAAATTCGTTTTGTGACTTTTGTGCTTTTTGTGGTGAACTCTCATTTTTCACCAGGTCGCACCCGATATTGGAAAAGGCAGAAGATCACGTTTACCGGCAAAATGACCTGCCCCACTGCCAATATTGCAAAACGCTCTTTCGTATGATGCGCCCGGCAGGGCAGGGTCTGGGCTCGCGGGCAAACGGGAGTTTCCCAAAGGGCGCCGGTCAGCGTTCAGAGAAGCCGCCCCCCGGATACGCTCCGGCGCACCATCGGGACCCCCCCGGAGCGCATTCTCCCCTAACGGCGTGACACCAACGTCACAATATTGCAGAAGCATTCGGGCGCCGCTCGTCATTGAAGGAGCTCCATCCGTATTCGTGTGTATTCGTGTTCATTCGTGGTTCGTCTTTAGTTCCAAAACGAAAACGGCTGGCTGTTTCTCCTCTGAATGATCCGCCCCGTCGCGGGGGGCGGGGGCGGGGCTAGCCTGGAGATGATCGAGGTTGCTTTGAGGGCGCATCGGTCCCGCTCGGCTGGAGGAATTGCAGCGGTTTGGTTTCCAAGATCAGTTTCATTTCCCGAGCCAACCGGTAGAAGTGGCGCAACCCGTCCAGGTTTTCCTCGTCCAGCGAGTAATCGATGCACCGGGTAAGGTAGGAGTGAATCTGCTCATCGGGCAGCCCGAGTTGGAGAGACTGCTGTTGGACGATGTCGTCCAGGTGGGCTTGCCCGTAGCGGTAGGATGCCTCGAAGGGGGAACTGTCCTCCATCCCGGTTTCCGCGCGGCAGGCCCAGAAGGCAAACACAAAGGGCTTACCGGTCTCCTCGCTCCATGCTTCCGACAGATCGCAGCGGTAGAGGCCGCCGGTATCGACGGTCAGGGCGGCGTCGCCTATCAGAAGCGCTGCGTCGCGGTGGCGCAACATGGAAGCCAGTTCCGGCTCATGGGAGTAAAGGGACGGATTGAGCTGAAACTTCATCCTGAGCAATATGCGGAGGAGGACCACCGAGGTCCTTGAGGATCGATCCAGGGCGACGCTCCTGATTTGGGGCAGCGGCACTTTGCTGACTAGCAGGACGCTTCGGACCGTTCCCTTGGCTGCCACTGAAAGGTTGGGGACGATTCTGAGTTCGGGGATGCGTTGGTATTCGATGGCCGGGATCAGGCCGATGTCCACCAATCCGGCTGCTATTTTGTCGGCGCACAGCGCAGGGGGAGAGAAGTCCAGATCAAAGCGGTCTTTCGGCCGGTTGTGGATAAAGCCCCAGGACAGCGGCAGCGCATTGAGGTAGCCGACGATTGAGAGCTTGAGTTTCCTCACCCGCGCATTCTAGCTGCTTTCAGGAACCAGGGGAAGCAGCGTTCTTGAATGGGAAACGCGATGAAAATCGTTGCCGCGGGGGACCCTGCACCGAGGGGAGGTGGGAAGCAATCGGGCCGTCGGCACGGTTCCCATGGTGGCGGGACTCAAGGACGGAAGGATCCTGGCCATCTATAGCGTGGGTCCGAATGTTCACCTTCACGCCTGTGGTTTTTCGGTCACAATCGACTCAAGGAATCGCGTACTTCGTTAAGAGCAGGGCGATCCAAGTCCCGCCAATCAGCTTTCGTTGCTACTCCAAGCGAGTGCCCGGTTGGCAATTGTTGTCAATATCAGCTAAACTGTTGGTCCCTTGATCGGGCTCAGCCCGAAAGCGGCGATCAACAGGACCTCTGTTAGTAATCCTTCCAAGGTCTCGCCTCAACCTATCCCTCTTACCCTTCACTGTTGTCTGGGTCGGAAACTACGGCCCTGCCGTACAGGGTCTGCCTGTGCGCGTACGGCGGAGAAAAAATATTGCTATCTAGTTCCGTATCTACTGCTTCGAACGGTTTCGACCGGTTCGAACTCCATGAATCCCTGGTTCGCGGCATTCGCGGAATCGGCTTCGAGAATCCCTGGCCGATCCAACAGGAGACTATTCCCGCGGGTCGCGCCGGTCGCGACGTGCTGGGCCTGGCTCAGACCGGCACCGGCAAGACGGCGGCCTTTGCGCTGCCGCTGCTCGACCGGCTTCTCGAGGCGCGCCATCCGGACCCTCGAGCTCTGGTGCTCGCTCCCACACGGGAGCTGGCCACTCAGATCGCGGCTGAGATCCGCGCCCTGTCCAAGTTCACGCGCCTGAAGACCATTACGGTCTATGGCGGCGTTTCGACGCGCAGCCAGATCAACTCGCTGCGCCGGCGCCCGGAAATCATAGTGGGCTGTCCGGGACGCGTGCTCGACCTGCTCGGGCAGCGAGTGCTCCGCCTCGGCCAGGTGGAAACGCTGGTCCTCGACGAGGCCGACCACATGTTCGACATGGGTTTCTTGCCCGACATTCGCAAGATTCTGGCTGCGATGCCCGAGCGGCGCCAGAACCTGCTGTTTTCGGCCACCATGCCGCGAGAGATTCGTCGACTGGCGGACGATTTGTTGACGAATCCCCACGTGGTCGAGCTGGCCGGTACAGCCCCGGTCGCCACCGTCGATCACGGACTGTACATGGTCGGGGAGGGGCGCAAGAGAGGCCTGCTTGAGCACCTGCTCACCGGAGACGATTGCGACTCGGCCATTGTCTTCACTCGAACCAAGCACCGGGCCCGGCGATTGGCCGATCAGTTGAGCCGGGACGGACACCGGGCCGTAGGTCTTCAGGGATCCATGTCCCAGTCCCAGCGCGATCACGCCATGTGGGGGTTCCGCACCCGTCGCTTCAATATCCTCGTGGCCACGGACATCGTGGCTCGAGGCATAGACGTGAGCGGTGTTTCCCATGTGATCAACTTCGATGTGCCGAACACTCCGGAAGCCTACACCCACCGCCTCGGACGTACGGGCCGTGCGGAATGCGAGGGAATCGCCTGCACCTTCGTCACCGGTATCGATCACGGCTGGGTTCAGGCCACCGAACGCATGATCGGCGCACCGATCCCGCGTCGGAAGGTCGTCGGCTTTGAGCCCGACGCCGCCGAGCAGTCCCCACGCCCTCCCCGGCCCTATGGCCATAACGCGCGTGGCAGGCAGCCCGGCGGAGAGTCGCCCAATCGTGGACGTCGTTCCAATTCCTCTAGCCGCAGGCGCAGCAGCAACCGGAAGCACGTCCCTTGGAGTGACCGCTTGACGAGTTTGATGGCCCAGGGTACCGAGTATCGCTGACGATTCATCCGGCTCCCTCTTTCTCCTCCAAGCGTTTGCGAGCAATCGCTTCCTGCGTGGACCGGTTCTTGGGGAGACCCTCATTAACTGAGAATGCACTCTCGAAGTGGACGGTCCTTGGGGAAATTGGTCACCTCCGCACCACGTTTTTGTGCCGCTCGGGATTGCTATTGCGTCTTCAGGGTGTTGCTGAGACACTAGCCCTGTGATGGACTATGAATGTTGGAAACCGCCGGAGGAACGCCATGAAGATCGTTGCCAGAGGGACCCTGCACCAGGGGGAGGTAGGGAGCAACCGGGCCGTCGGCACCTTTCCCATGGTTTTGGGACTGAAGGACGGAAGGGTGCTGGCCACCTACAAGGCGGGCCCCAACAAGGACTCGGACCGGGCCACCGTCGAACTCTGCTGGTCGGAAGACCTGGGGCAGAGCTGGACGGAACCGACGACCCTGGAGTCTCCCAGAATCGGGGGGAAGAAGGGCGCGCTGTGGGCGGCCTATCCCACCCAGCTCTCGTCCGGGCGCCTGGTGCTGGTCTCCATGTGGGTGGACCGGGAGACCTTCCCCGACTCCAAGCTGTTTCATCCCGAAACCGAGGGCTGCCTGCCCATGACGGTGCTGTGGTCGGAGTCGGACGACGGCGGCCGCAGCTGGAGCCCCTGGCGGGTCATCCCCACCCCGGACGAGCTGGGGCCGCCCAGCGTGACCAGTCCCCTGATGGAGCTGGCCGGCGGCAGGCTGGCATTGAGCGTGGAGACCAACAAGCCCTACCTGGACGCCTCCAAGTGGTATCAGCGGGTGGTCTATCTCTATTCAGAGGATGAGGGGCGGTCCTGGAGCGCCCCCCACACGGTGAGCCAGGACCCGACCGGCAGGATGTTCAATTGGGACCAGCGGGCGGGAGTGGCCCCCGACGGCCGCATCGTCACCTTCACCTGGTATTTCGACAGCCAGGAGGGAACCTACCTCAACATCCGGCGCCGCATCAGCCGGGACGAAGGACGGAGCTGGACCGAACCCAAGGACCTGGGCTTCACCGACCAGGCGGCTACGCCCGCCATCCTGCCCGACGGCAGAACGGTGCTGGCCTGGGTGGACCGGTTCGGCACCCAATCCATCCGGGCACGGCTGGCGCCCGCCATTGACGCCGCTCTCCCAGCCGAGACCGAGATCGTCATCTACGACCACGCCGCCGTCCTCAGAAGCCGCCCCTCCGCCGGGGTGAACATGGCCGACACCCTGGAAGTCATGAGCGACTGGAGCTACGGCCTGCCTTACGCCACCGTCTTGTCCAACGGGGAGGTGCTGCTGGTCTACTATGCGGGGCTCACGGAACAGATGGACGTGAAGTGGGTCCGCTTGTCCTGTTGAGAATCGTCACCAGCGCCGGCGGGCGGAAGTGGCTCCAAGTAGGATGAAGGAATCATCTTGTCCACAGTGGCACAGGGTAGACGAGTTGTCGACAAGGAGCTTATTGTAGAAAATAGCTATTGTAGCTATAATGGCCCTAATGAGAGAAATTACTGCCAGAGACGCCAAGAATCGCTTCGGCCTTCTGCTCGACACCGCCCAGGGCGGGCCCGTGCGTGTGACCAAGAAAGGTAGAGCGGTTGGCGTGATGATGTCGATGCAGCACTATGAACGGCTTCGTGGAGCTGCTTGGGAGCGTCTGACGGCAACGATGGACGCCTTGGGCCAACAAGCGTCCGCCAATGGCTTGACGGAATCCGGCCTCGAAACATTGCTGGCCGATGAAAGCTAAGCGTGTCGTTCTAGACACGAACGTTCTGATCAGCGCCGCACTTCGACAGAAAGGCACTCCGCGTGCTGTTGTTAATGCGGTGCGGGCGGAGAATGGAGTACTGTTGTTCTCCGACGAGACGTTCGAGGAGCTTCGCAGCCGTCTCCATCGCCCGAAGTTCGACGGCTACGTCGACCGGGAAGGCCGAGCCGTTTACCTCGCCCTACTTGAGCCCGTCTCGGAATGGGTATCGATATCAGGTGTCAAGCTGGGGTGTCGCGATCCGGATGATGACAAGCTTCTTGAGACGGCGCTGATGGGAGAAGCAGATTGTCTGGTTACGGGAGACCAGGATCTTCTGGAGATGTCCTTGTTCCACAACATTCCGATTCTGACACCGGAGGCCTTCTTGGATCTCTGGAGGCTCCGGTAACGGCTCTTGGGCACAACAGAGAACATGGGGGCGAGAGATATCGGCCATCGGACTTGCTTGTGGGCCCGCTTGTCCTGTTGAGAATCGTCACCAGCGTTTGCGGCGGGCCGGGTCCGACTTGGGCGGTCCCCAGCGGGTCAAAAAGCGCTTGAACCTGCGGGCGTGGTAGGACTTGCCCTTTTCCAGCTTGGCGGTGTCCTGCGAGTGCAGAATCTTCCCCTGGCCGTCCAGCACGAAGAAGTGGGGGTAGCCGGCCACCTCGGGGTAGCCTGAGAGCACCTCTTCGTTCTCGTTCTCCGGGCTGTAGTTCACCTTGACCACCACGAAGTTTCGCTCCAGCAGGGCGTTCAGCTTCCTGTTCGCCTTCAGGTAATCTTCCAGCCGGTGGCACCAGATACACCACTCGCCCCCGACCTCGATCAACACGTGCCGTTTCGAGCGCCTGGCCTCGGCCACGGCGGCATCGATGTCGGCGGCGGCATCGCGTTCGGGGTCGTATTGCTGGACCGGATGGAATGCGGGTGCAGCCTGCTCGGCGGCGAACGCAGGCAGTAGAAGTGCGAGCATCGCCGGAAGCGCGAATAGTGCGGACCGGATCGGTCTTGTAATCACGAAAATCCTCCTGGACGTCCCCCACACCCTGGCGGGCGGATCGTTCGAGGAAAAACACCCAATCGTCATTAAAGACGAACCACGAATGAACACGAATTCACTCGAATGCAGGTGGACTCACTCGAACGAGAAGCGGCTCCAAGATGCTTCTGCAACGCTGTTACCCTGATACCTATTGAACATGGATGCACAGGATGCACAGGATTTACAGGACGAGAGCTTCCTGCACCGGAAGCCAACTCGGGCGATGATCCGGTGCGGATTTGCGGATTCCCGGCATTAGAAGCCAGCCGTTTCCTGAAGAATCCTGTGAATCCTGTGCATCGATGTTAATGATCTCCTTAAATCACGATGGGGTCGGAAGCGCCCCCCACTGGCTCCGCCACAGTCCCTGTTGCTCCTTCGCGGACAAATCCTCTTTGTCCCTTGTGTCCTTCGTTGTCCTTCGTGGTAGAGTCGAGGGGAGGCGCGCCGGCCTTAGATCGAGGGAGTCGCTGTTGCCGGCGGCTTTCGCCACTCGCCGGTGCCTCAATCTCGTTCCTCGCTGCGTTTCCTCGCCCCCGCTCGTCAAACCGGACGTGCGGTTTTCCCGCATCCGGCTTTCAGTCAAGATCATGCCTTCGCCCTCGGAAGGCTCTGTGGCTTCGACCCCAGGCAAGTGAGTCCATAGGTTTTCCATAGTCTCTCGTCCGAGAAGCGCACACTCCCCCCGGTCCTCACCTTGTGCTTCCGACAGAGCCACTGACGCAGCCGCCCGCCCGCGTGGCGGTCGATCGCTCGGTAGGCCGGGCTCACCTGCCCCAGAACGAAGTAGTTCGCCCACCCGGTCATCGCCCGGTTCAGGTGTTCTACCATCTGTCCTCGAAGCAGCGTCCCGTTCCTCGGCGCCGTCCACTCGCTGATCTTGCGGCAGATGCTCTGGACGCTCGCCTGGCTGGGTCGTGTGCCGATGTAGGCTCCTTTCCCTTTGGGGCGATAGTTGCGTCCGATGCGATATCCCAGAAACCCCATCGGTTCCTCCGGACACCGCAAGCATCGGGTCTTCCGCTCGTTGACCGGTAGCTTCAGCTCCTCCATGATCCGCTTGACCGCCGTCAGCATCTCTGCCGCCGGTGCCCTGCCGAGTACACGGAAGTCATCCGCATAGTTGACGATCTCCGCACAGAAGCGCCGGGCATATCCCAGCACCTTCCAGCCCAAAACGAAGCGCCGCATGTAGAGATTGCTGAGCAACGGTGAGATCGGGGCTCCTTGCGGTGTCCCCTTCCGCTCCCGGCGCCCTCGGTTCCGGCGGCGTCTGCCACCCTTCCCGTCGTCCTCCTCCACCGGCATCTCCAGCCATGCCTTGATGAGCTTGAGCATCCTCCCGTCACTCACGCGCCGGGCAATGCTTCGAATCAGCTCCGCATGCGGAATCTCGCCGAAGTAGTTGGACAGGTCGCCGTCAACCACCTCCTGGTAACCCCTTTGCAGGAGTTCATGCACGCGTTTGACCGCGTCGTTGGCACTCCGCCCCCGCCGATAGCCATATTGCTCCGGTTGCAGGTCCGCTTCGAAGATCGGCTCCAACACCAGCAAAGCCGCCGTCTGCGCTACCCGGTCCCGTATGCAGGGTATGCCCAAAGGCCGGAACTTGCCGGGCTGTTTCTTCGGGATCAGCACCTGCCGCACCGGCTTCGGTACGTAGGTTCCTTCCCTCAGGTCCCGCGCCAGTTCCCCCAGCCAGCCCTCCACCCCATACGCCTCGATGTCCTTGAAGCCCTCCCCGTCCACCCCGGCCGACCCGCCGTTTCGGCGTACCTGTGCCCAGGCTTCCTTCAGAAAGTCCTCTCGCCACACCTTGTCCGACAGCGCATGAAACCGCCGCTTGGGGTCCTCCTTCGCTTTCGCATGTAGCATGGTCTGGAATTTCCGAACCCCCTCTGACCCTGTTAGACTCTTGTCAGTGGCCACGCCTTGCCTCCTTTCCATGCTGCTCTCAACTCAGGGTCCCTTCCCTCCACCGGCGTTACCCGGCTTCTCCGGTACTACCGACCCATCCGCCACCCTGACGGCCCGGCCTGCCCCTCGCGGGGTCCCGGTTGATGTGTGCCGCATCTCCCCCAGGGCTTCCCGTGTTGCTGCCTTCTTCCCCTTCCATGCGTGCCAGCGTCACTACCCCGACGGAAGCGGATCGGTGCCCGCGTCGCTCTCTTCCCCATCCGCCAACGGCCTTCCCCTAAAGACAGGAGGGTCGGCTTCCGTATTGTCCGTTTCGAGGCCTGCTCGACGTTCACTCGCGTTCCGGCCCGCATGCTCGCTGAGCCGCCCTTGGCGGCCCTTGACCCCAGAGTGCTTCAGACCATTTCGTTACCTCCATGATCCGCCCTGGCTGCTACCAACCGGAGCGACAGTTGTTGGGCGGGGTTCGCACCCGCCAGAAGAAGGCGCCTTTCCACGGCGCACTGTCTTCGTGGATCACTCTTTTTCGGTTGTTTCAGGCAAGTCCCGCCCCCGCCCCCCACGACGGGGCGGATCATTCGAGGGTGAAACAACGGATCATTGTGAAAGAATAAGCACCTGGCGAGACTCCGGCAGCTACGCCCCGTTTCAGCATTGGTGCCCCGTGCCCCAAGGCAAGTCTGGGTCCGAGCAGGTCATCATTCATTAGTGAGGCTTCCCGGGAAGTTCTCCTCAAGGCAAGAATCCGAACGACCACGCCAACTCGGGCCGGAGCCCTCGCTCTCGAGGAGGCCAATCTCATGCAAAAGAGCAGGAAAGTCAACACGAAGGCGAAGAAGAAGCGCAGCCGTTCGACGGCCTTGTCGCGGATCCACCCCGAGGTGGCAGGGATCGACCTGGGGAGTCGGGAGCACTGGGTGTGCGCTCCGGAGGTAACCCCAGGGAAGCCGAACGTGCGCACCTTCGGCACCACCATGCCGCAGTTGCAGCATCTGGCCGACTGGTTGCTGGAACAAGGGGTGGAGTCGGTGGCGATGGAGAGCACCAACGTGTATTGGATTCCCCTCTACGAACTGCTGGAGTCCTGCGGCATCGAGGTGCTGCTGGTCAACGCCCGGCAGTTGCGCTACGTTCCGGGCCGCAAGACCGACATGCGGGACTGCCAGTGGATCCAGTTGCTGCACAGCTGCGGCTTGCTGCGGGGATCCTTCCGTCCGCACGAGGCGATCGTCCGGGTTCGGACCCTGCACCGGCAACTGAGCACTCTGGGGGCCGAGAGTACCCGCTTTGTGCAGTGGATGCAGAAGGCGCTGGATCAGATGAACGTCCAGATCCATCGTGCGGTCACCGATCTGACCGGTCAGACGGGGATGGCGATCGTGCGGGCGATTGTCGACGGCGAACGGGACCCGGTCCGTCTGGCGGGTCTGCGGGACCGACGGTGCAAGAAGTCCAGCCGGGAGTTTGCCGAGCACCTCACGGGCAACTGGCGCGACGAGCATCTGTTCAACCTCAAGTCGGCGCTGAAGCTCTACGACATGACTCAACGCGAGATTGCGGCCTATGAGGCCCGCATTCTGGAGGAAATCCAAGCGCTGCAACCGGTGGAGCGCCGCGACCAGCCCGTGCCGAAGCATCCCAATGCGATCAAGGAAAAGGCGATTAGCCGCCGAGGCGGGCACCACCTGCGCACCGAACTGTGGCGCTTTGCCGGGGTCGATCTGACGCGCATCGACGGCATCGGCACCGAAGCGGCCCTGACCCTGCTGACTGAGGCCGGCCTCGACCTGACGGCCTTCCCCTCGGAGAAGCACTTTGTATCCTGGCTGCGCCTGGCTCCAAAAACGGCCGTCTCCGCAGGCAAGCCGCTCCACTACAAGAAGGCCAACAGCACCGGGTCTACTCGCGCCGCCGCCGTCCTGCGCATGGCAGCCGTCTCTCTGAAGCACTCCAAGACCGCTCTGGGGGCCGCCTTCCGTCGCAAGGCCCGCCACAAGGGATGGACCGTCGCCGTCTTCTCCATGGCCCGCCGGCTGGCCGTTCTCGTCTACCGCATGCTGCGCTACGGCCAGGACTACATCGACATCGGGGAAGCGTGCTACGAAGACCGGTTCCGGAGACGCCGCCTCGCGGGCCTCAAAGATGCTGCTAAGTCTCTTGGTTTCAACCTAGTTCCACAAATCGCAGCCGCTTGAACTGCGGGGTTGTTTCAGGCAAGCCGAGCCCCCGCCCTGGTGTGCGGATCATACATAGAGTGAAACAATCGGAAATCGATCAACCCTTCGCGAACATTGGTACCCCGTCGCGACCAACCTCAGCGCCTTAGTGCCCCTTCGTCGTTCTTCGTGCCCCTTCGTGGATTTCTTTGTTCTTTTGAGCCTTTTGCAAAATTCGCAGATAGCGGGAATTTTCACGTGGGGAAAGATCAAGGAGGGCAGGTGGAAGGAGGGGCAAGACCACTGTCTGTTGTATCATGAAGGTGTCTGAACCACATGATGAACGGAGGTGGAACTTGCCCCTTAGGGAAACCCTATCACGACACTGGTTCCGGTTTCAACGAGAGCTGTTTCCCCTGCTGGAGGAAGTTTTGGGGCCTCTGGGAGAGCGTTACCAGCGGCTGGTGCAGGTATTGGAGTTGGTGCGGGTGGAGGAGTTGCTGCCTTACAGTCGGGGCTGGCGTGGCCGGCCGCTGGAGGATCGGGCAGTGCTGGCGCGAGCCTATCTGGCGAAGTCGATGCTGGAGGTGGCGACCACGCGGGGATTGGTGGAGCGGCTGAGGAGTGAGGGGAGGCTGCGGCGGCTGTGCGGCTGGGAGAGGGCGTGGGAGGTACCGAGCGAGTCGACCTTCTCGCGGGCCTTTGCGGAATTCGCTGAGAGCGACCTGCCGGGGCGTTTGCACGAGGCATTGCTGGAGGAGACGCTGAAGGGCCACTTGGCGGGGCATGTGTCGAGGGACTCGACGGCGATTGCGGGACGGGAAAAGCCAGCGGCCAAGGCTGCGCCGGAGGCCAAGCGGAAACGCCGGCGGGGCCGGCCGCCGAAGGGCGAGCGACGGCCCAAGCGGTTGAGCCGGCTGGAGCGGCAGGGGTCGATGACGCTGGAGGAAATGTTGAAGGAGTTGCCCAAGGCCTGCGACATCGGCGTCAAGCGCAACGCCAAGGGGCATCAGGAGAGCTGGACCGGCTACAAGCTACACCTCGACGCCATTGACGGCGGGATTCCGGTCAGTTGTCTGCTGACCTCGGCCTCGGTGCATGACTCTCAGGCAGCCATTCCGCTGGCGACGCTGACGGCAAGGCGGGTCGAGAGTCTCTACGACTTGATGGACAGCGCCTACGATGCGCCGGAGATCCGGGCCTTCAGTGAGAAGCTGGGGCATGTGCCGATTATTGACGTCAACCCCCGCCGAAGAGCTACCTTGAAAGCCGAGCGGAAGCGGGAGGCACTGGCCCGGCGCTGTATCGGCCAAGTGACTCCCGAGGCGCGGCGCTACCGGGAACGCTCGACGGTGGAGCGGGTCAACGGACGGCTCAAGGAGGAGTTTGGCGGGAGGCAGGTGAGGGTTCGCGGCCCCGACAAGGTGAGGTGCCACCTGATGTTCGGCATTCTGGCCCTGACGGTGGATCAGTTGATGCGCCTGACGCTCTGAAGACCGGGTTGCCACCCCCAACCGCACAGCAGGTTCGCCCGCCTCAAGGCCGGGAGAGGGTAAGCTGTGCCTGCGTCCGGCGACCGCTGGCCATCCGGCCATCAGATTCGGGCTTTTTCCTTCAAAAGGGTCTTTGCAGCTGGGTAGTCACCGCCGGAACATCACTGTTGCCAGCCCAATGTCATGCCCGATTCCGAATTTTGCAAAAGGCTCGTAATGAAAATGTAGGCCTCCGTTGGATAAGACGTGGCCAGTCTGGTCGAACAGGTCCGAGCGGGCATAGGCCGCCTCGACCCGGTTTCGGACCACATGCGCCAGGGCCGCCTCGATCACCTCCCGGGAATGATCCGTCTCTTCGGCCGCCCATTCCCGGAAGCTGGATCTAGACCCGTGCGGCACCGCTGCAATCCCCTGCTCGCGGACCAGCCACCGCAGCTCCTTGTCACTGAGCGGCTTCCCGCTCCCATGGGTGAACACCAGCGGACCGGCTCCCCCCTCCAGTGACTGCGCCGCTTCGAGAATCTCCAGGGCTCGCCCACACAGCGGCACCCGATGCTTCCGGTTCGCCTTCATCCGACTGGCCGGGACGGTCCATACACCAGCGTCCCGATCGATCTCCTCCCACTCGGCCCAGCGCACCTCACTCCACCTGGCCGCCGTCAGCACCAGAAACTCGAAGGCCAGCTTCGCGGCCGGCAGCGCCTCCGATCCCCGCACCGTCCGGATCGCCGCAGCCACCTCCCGATGGGGCAAGGCCTGCATGTGCTCGGCAACGTCATGCTGGGGACCCAGGACCGGGCCGATCCGGTCGCAGGGGTTGTCGATTCTGTACTGCATGGCTACGGCCCATTCCAGGACCGCCCGCAGGCGTTGGCGCACCCGCCGGGCGCTGGAGGCCTTCCGGTGCCAGATAGGGGTGAGGATGTCAAGCAGATCGGCGCTGGTGACCTCTGAGACCGGCATCTTGCCGATGCGGGGGAAGGCGAACCGCCTCAGGCTGGACAGCCACTCGCGGTGGTGACGCCGGCCGCGCCAGCCGTCCCGCTTCTGTTCCAGCACACGCAAGGCGGCTTCGGCGAAGGTGGGGATGCCCTCGGCGCGGCGTTTCTCGGCAGGGGGGTCTCCACCCTCACGAGCGAGCTTGCGGTTAGCCAGCGCTTTCTCCCGGGCCTCGGCCAGGGAGACCAGGGCGACGCTGCCGAGTCCGAGCTCCCGGCGACGGCCACGGACGACGAGGCGTTGAATCCAACTGCGGGTTCCGCCGGGCTGGACGAAGAGGTACAATCCGTTTCCATCGGCGTGTCTTCCGGGCGGAGCGGAGCGGAGGAAGGCGGCCGAGAGGGCGTTGCGGCGGCGGCAGCAATCTTTCCTGGAGTTCAATCTTAGGCAGGCGCGGGTGCGCCCGGCACAGTCTGTACCGTGATGGATCGCCCAAAAAGCGTTGCAACGTACTGAAGACAAATATTTTGCCAGCTGAGGTCCCACTCCCTGGTGAGTAATGCGGCCAACTGCAGCAGCCCAGGAAAACTGGCGGCACGCAACGGGAGAGGATGCGGGCGGGACGCCCGCATCCCGGGGGATGCCAGCCCGCCGGTTGGAGGTGTCTGGCGGGCGACTTCTCATAAACCCGGCACGCACCCTGCCGGGTCCGGAAGGCTTGACGGGTTGTCGACCGAAGCTTTAGCCTTGATTTCCCGGTTGTATGTCGCCGGAAAACGCTGATCATTCAAGTTTCCCGGACGGGTTGGCGCGACCTGGAATGCCTTGACCATGAAGCCCAATCTGATCGTTGGCGTCGGCGGGGGCACGGGCTCCGGCAAGACCACGCTCTCCCTGAAACTGGCGGAGTTCCTGGGACCGGAGCGGGTGCTGATTCTCTCTCAGGACCACTACTACCGGGACGCCGGCCGTCTCCCCGCCGAGCAACGGGCCCGACAGAACTTCGATCGGCCGGAAGCGGTGGATTTCGAGTTGCTGGTCCGGCATCTGAAGCAACTGCAAGCGGGCCTGGCAATTGCCCGCCCAGTTTACGATTTCAGACAGCACCTTCGCCTGGAGGCCACGGAGCCGGCCCTTCCCCTCCCGGTCATTCTGGTGGAGGGGACGCTGGTCTTCGCGTCAGAGGAGCTGGTCGGCTGTTTCGACCTCAAGCTCTTTGTGGATGCGGATCCCGACATCCGCTTCATCCGCCGCCTGAAGCGCGACATGCGGGAACGCGGACGGAGCGTGGAATCGATCGTCCACCAGTACCTGCAGACGGTGCGGCCCATGCATCTGCGTTTTGTCGAGCCGGCGCGGCGGCATGCCGATATGGTGATCTCCGGGGTGGACGGAATCGAGCAGCAGGTTGCCGCGGTGGGAGCACAGATCAGGAAGGCAGCAATAACAAAAAGATATCCACGAAGGGGCACCAAGGACCACGAAGGGACACGAAGAAAGACTTAACGACAATGAGGCTCTGAGCCACCAAGCGGTGCCGCCGCGTCCCTCAAAACCCAGCGGTTTAGTGGAATGCGTTGTGCGCATCGTTGCCACTCCAAGAATCTCTATTTAACGTCTGGAACCTTTTGCAATATTCCGCAGGCAAAAACTTTATGGTCGGGAGAGGGGACAGGGAATTCGAGGGGGAGGTCCGCTCTGTGCCTGAATGGCCACAAGAGGCACAAAAGCTGGAATCAGCAGGTCTCAAATCTCATGGAGGAACCAGGGTTCACAGAACGCGGCTCTCCGTCGAACGGCCACAAAAGGCACAAACGCGGGATTGGGCAAGACTGGAGCCTTATTTTGTGACTTTTGTGCTTTTTGTGGTTGAGCCGTTTACCCCATTGGCTGGACAGCGGGAACTTTCCGGGGAGAAGCCAGGGGAGAGGTCACTGACGGGGCAAGTCCGCTCTCTGTTGTCTCATGGAAACGCTCGATTCCGAATTTCGCAAAAGGCTGGTCTGTTCCGGGAATATTTTAAAAATTTCGAGAACCGATTTGTCCTGCTCGTAGTGAGCAATCCAGGGTAGGGGAAGGAGGCCAGGTTCGTGAGAGTCGACATCATGCAAACGGGTTTGGAGTACGACGGCTTCATCCGGATTGAGAGGGCCGACCTCGCTTTCGAGAAGTTCAGTGGGGAGATGAGCGGCGCCGTCCGGCGTTACCGCTACCACCGAGGGGATGTGGCGGCGGTGATGATTTACGACGCGGGTCAAGATCGGGTGCTGTTGATCCGCCAGTTCCGTTTTGCGGTGCACGCCCGCACCGGAAATGGCTGGGTAACGGAGTGCGTGGCGGGAATCCAGGAGAAAGGGGAGTCCATCGAGGCCGTGGCTCGCCGGGAGGTCATGGAGGAGACCGGGCTCGAGCTGGCGGGGCTGGAGTTGCTGGCCGAGTATTTCTTCAGTCCCGGTGGCTGCTCCGACAAGATTCATCTGTTCCTGGGCACCCTGGAGGATCCGGAGCGGTCCCTGGGAGTTCACGGCGTCGCGCAGGAAGACGAGGACATTCAGGCCTGCTGGGTGCCCTTGAGCCAGGCTCTGGAAATGGCCCGCGCCAGGCAGATCCAGGACGCCAAGACGCTTATCGGGCTCCACATGCTGGAGAGTCGACTCCACCGCGAAACGAGGGCGGATGGACCGTGAGCGCTACGGCTCAGCCGACTTCCCGCCCCACTCGACGCGAGGGCTCATTCGGGGGGGGAAGGCAAGTGGAGAGTGAAGAGTTGTCATTGGAGGGTTCCGGGAACACGCAAGCGCCTTGTGACGTGGTTGCACTATTCATGCGGCTGCGCCAAGATCAACACGATGCTCAACGTGTTGATTCTCTCCACTCTCCACTCCCCACTCCCCACTCCCCACTCTCCACTCTCCACTCTTCACTCTCCACTCTTCACTTGTTCGACCCCCACCTTGCGGCAATGGGGCTCCAGCGAGCACAGTTCGCACTGGGGACTGCGGGCGCTGCAGATCCGCCGGCCGTGGTGGATGAGGCGGTGAGAGAAGTTGATCCATTCCCTGGAGGGGATGAGGGCCATGAGGTCCTGCTCGACCTTCTCCGGGGTTCTCGCCAGGGTCAGGCCGAGTCGCCGGGAAATCCGAAACACGTGGGTGTCGACCACCACCCCCGAGGCCACCCCGTAGGCCGTACCGAGCACGACGTTCGCCGTTTTCCGGGCCACTCCGGGGAGTTCCAGCAGCTCCTGCATGGATCGAGGCACCTGCCCGTTGTGCTGCTTCACCAGCCGCCGGCAGGTCTCCCGGATGTTTTTGGCCTTGTTGCGGAAGAATCCGGTGGAATGAATCATCCCTTCCAGGGTCTTCAGGGAGGCGCCGGCAAAGGCTTCCGCCGTCGGGTACTTGCGAAAGAGCTCCGGCGTCACCAGGTTGACTCTCTTGTCGGTGCACTGGGCCGAAAGGATGGTCGCGATCAGCAGTTGCAGGGGCGTGGCATGCGTCAGGGCGCACTCGACCTCCGGATAGGCCCTCTTCAAGCCCGCCAGAATGCCGTTGACTTGTCTCTTGCCGACTTGTTCGGCTGCCTCACGGAGATTGGAACGCGACATGGGTTGCATTTTAAAAGAGTTACCCACGAAGGACCACGAAGAAAAACAAGGTGGGAATGAGGTTCTTTGCCACCAGGTCGGGCTTCCGCCCTACCGTGTGGATCATTCGGGAAAAAACGGTCGATCGCTAATGAAGACGAACCACGAATGAACACGAACATACACGAATACAGATGAACTTCCTTCAACGACATGCGACACCAAAATGCTTCTGCAATTTCGTTACTTTGGCATCACTTCGTGTCCTTCGTAGATTACCTCCTCGATATCGGTTATCACTCCCAGTTAACAACTCATCATTCCGTCAATTGGTGTTCATTCGCGTATATTCGTGGTTCGTTGTGCCGCTTCGTGGATAACTCTCTTTTCTGTTGTTTCAGACAAGTGGGGCCCCTGCCCTGACGGGCAGATCATCCGAGGGTGAAACAGGGTTGTTTCAGACAAGTCCGGCCCCCGCCGTGCCGTGCGGATCATTCAGAGGAGAAACAGCCAGCTGTTTGCGTTTTGGAAAGAGACAGGATTAATAGGACCAGAGGCCGCTGCACGGGACGCTGACTGGGAATCGGGGCGTTGGGCACGGCCAAGGCCCGTCACGGGGAAGATCAATCGAGAAGGACTAAGAATTGAACATGGATGCACAGGATGCACAGGAATTACAGGACGAGAGCTTCCTGCACCAGAAGCCAACTCGGGCGAAGATCCGGTGCGGACTTGCGGATTCCCGGCATTAGAAGCCATCCGTTTCCTGAAGAATCCTGTGCATCGATGTTAATGATCTCTTTAAATCACGATGGGGTCGGAAGCCCCCCCACTGGCTCCGCCGCGGTCCATGTTGCTTCTTCGCGGACAAATCCTCTTTGTCCCTTGTGTCCTTCGTTGACCCCCTTGCCGACCTTCGCCCCATCCCTCTTGGGCCTTCTCCAGCGCCTTGGTGTCCCTTCGTCGTTCTTCGTGCCCCTTCGTGGAAATGTCTTTTTCTTTTGTCTTTTTTCGTTTGTTTCAGACAAGTGGAAAAAGGACCTGCAATAAACGATCTTCTATAATGTAGGGAGCGAGCCGGCGTAAGGGCGGTCAGGATCAGATGGACTCCTGAAGGAGGTCCCGAGGAATGTTCGATCAGGAATGGAGACTGGTTGCCACCATTGCGATGGTCCTGGTGGCCGCGGCTGCCCAGATTCTCTTCCGCCGGGTGCGGCGCCGCCTGAAGGAGCTGATTCGACGGGAGCATCCCGTCGGCCCCATGCTGCACAGCGGGCTGGATTGGGCATTTGTCCTGCTCAGTCTGGCCACATGGATCGCGGCGGCTTCCGGGGTGCTGGCCGCCATTCCTCAGACCCGGATTATCCCCACCCGAATGCTGGAGCTGCTTTCCCAGGCGCTTTCCCTGCTGGGAGGGTTTTTCGACAGCGAAATTGTGCCGGGGAAGACCACATTCAAGATCAAGAACCTCTTCATGGTGGTAGCGGCCATCGCGGTGATTGCGCTGCTGGCCAGGGGAGTTCGCCGCCTGCTGCTCAACTACATCCTCAGCAAGACCCCCATGGACTTGAGCCTGCGCCACGCGGTGGCGACCTCGGCCCAGTACCTGATCGTCACCCTGGGGTTCCTGTTCCTGCTTCAGAACGCCGCCGAACTCGACCTGACCATCCTGGGAGTGGTGCTGGCCGCAGTGGGTGTGGGAGTCGGTTTCGGCCTGCAGAACATCGCCAACAACCTCGTCAGCGGGATTTTCATCCTCTTCGAGCGGCCGATCAAGGTGGGGGACCGCATTGAGGTCGGGGACGTGCACGGGCACGTGGTGCGAATTGCCGCCCGTGCCACCACGGTGCGAACCAACGACAACATCGACTTCATAGTTCCCAATTCCAGCTTCACGTCCTTCAACGTGATCAACTGGAGCCACGGGGACCAAAAGGTGCGCTTTCGGGTCCCGGTTCCGGTAGCTTACGGCACCGACGTGCGTCTGGTGGAACGGCTCCTGTTGGAGGTTGCTCAGGAAAACGAAAATGTCCTGGATGAACCTTCACCCCGGGTGGTTTTTTGGGCCTTTGGCGATAGCGCCCTGGAGTTCCAGCTCAGGGTTTGGACGACCCGAATGCTTCATCGCCGGGGCGTCTTTGTCGGCCAGATCAACCTCTCAATCTACGAAAAGTTCAAGGAGCACGGGATCCGCATCCCCTTCCCCCAACGGGATCTGCACCTCAAAACCCCGCCTCCGGGCTGGGAGCCTCCCTCCCGGGGCTGACCTCTCTACCGCCCGGTCTACTGCCTCTGGCGAAGCCTCTGCAGAATGTCTCCCAGGCGGCGGGTCTCCTCGCCGTAGCGAGCCCAATCCCCCTGTTTCAAGGCTGCCTGAGCCCGGTTGTAGGTTTCGACCGCGTTCCGGATGAGAGACCCGGCCGATTCCTGCTCCTGCGGCTGGCCGTTGGCCTTAGCCATTCGAGTAGCGGAGGGGCTTGAGGAACCACCAAAGATCCTGGCCAGGGAGAGATCCAGGGTTTCTTCCATGGCGATCTGGTTGCCGTAGGCCACGATCACCCGCTTGAGCTCCGGCAGGCTGCGGTCGGAGGCTGCCGCCAGGTAGAGGGGCTGAATATAGAGGACCGCATCCTCCACCGGGATCACCAGCAGGCTTCCTCGGATGACCGAGGAGCCGCCCTGCCCCCAAAGGGTGAGCTGTTGGGAGATCTCAGCTTCCTGGTTGATGCGGCCCACGATCTGGGAGGGACCGTAGACCAGCCGCTGCTTGGGGAACCTGTAGACCACCAGTTGGCCGTAGTTGGGGGCGTCGCAGCGGGCGGCCATCCAGGCAATCATGTTTTCCCGCCGTGCCGGGGTGAGGGGAATCATCAGGATAAACTCTTCCTTCGCCGCCTCGCTGTTGAGCTTCATGATGGTGTAGTACGGCTCCAGGGGGGTGGCGCCCTCCTGTTGGGACAGGGTGGGGATGCGCCACAGGTCCTCCTTGTTGTAGAAGACCTGAGGGTCGGTCATGTGGTAGGTGGCGTAGATGTTGGCCTGGATGCGGAACAGGTCCACCGGATAGCGCAGGTGCTGCCTCAGGTCCTCCGGCATGGCCTCCAGGGGCTGGAATACGCCGGGATAAATCCTGGAGTAGACCTTGATCAGAAGGTCCTCGGGGTCGTTCACATAGAGTTGGACCGTGCCGTTGTAGGCGTCGATGGTAATCTTGACCGCGTTACGGATGTAGTTTCCCAGGCCCCTCACCGGTTGGGAGTAGGGGAACAAACTGCTGACCGTATATCCGTCGACGATCCAGAAGAGCTTGCCCTCATCCGAGATCACCATGTAGGGGTCGCTGTCAAAGCGGAGGAAGGGCAGCAGATTGCGCAGGCGAGTTTCCACGGCGCGGTCGTACATCAGCCGGCTTTCGGCGTGGATGTCGCTCGAGAGGATGATCTTGGGTTCCTTGAAATAGAGGCCGAAAAGCAGCTTGCGCATGAAACCGCCCACCGGGATGCCCCCCTCTCCCTTGTAGTCGGTGAAGACGTTCTCGTCGCCCGAGGGATAGTCGAACTCCTTGGCGTGGGTCTTGACAAAGCAGTAGGAATGGGAGAGTTCCCCGTAATAGATCTCCGGCCGGGTGACCTTGATGTCGGTGACGGAAACCGGCGGAATGTCCTTGATCATGAAGGTGGGCAGGCCCTCCTGGGTGAACTGGTTGACCGGCCCCTGGCAGATCCCGTAACCGTGGGTATAGGTGAGGTGCTCGTTGATCCAGATGCGGCTGGGCAGGCTTTCGGAGGAGAGCTCTCTGGGAGACAGGCTCACCTGACGGTACTTGCCGTCGATCCAGTAGCGGTCGTTGTCCACGTCTACGAAATCATAGTAGGGGCGGATGATCTGGAGCTGCCCGTAGGTCTGGAGCAACGGCTGGTGGTCCCACAGCCGAATGTTCTGCATCGTCAGTTCGTTCCGCTTCAGGGTCTCGTGGGTCAGATTTTCCAGGGCCGGGAACTCCTCCTCCTTCACCCGGTCAATCCCGTAGGCCATGCGCGTATGCTTGACAGCATGGGCGATATAGGGGCTCTCCTTGTTGATCTCGTTGGGGGCCACCTCGAAGGTCTGAATCACATAGGGGTAGCCTTGGTTTCCCACGAATCCTACTCCCAGGAGAATCCCGATCCCGGCCAGAGGCAGGGTGAACTTGTTGCGGAAGGCGCCGGCCATCACCAGGACGGCGGCCACCAGGCTGACGATAATCATCAGGGTCAGGACCGGGAGCTGGGCTTCGATGTCGGTGAAGCTGGCTCCGTAAACCACGCCCCTGTCGGAATAGAGGAGGTTGTACTTTTCCAGGTGGTAGTGAATGGACCGCCATGCCAGAAATGCAGCCACCAGGCCGAGAAGATGGAAACGGGCCGCCGTGTTCATGCGGGGGCCGCTCCGGGTGATCTGGACTCCTCCCTGGATCAGGTAGACCGCGGCGCTGGCGATGGCCGAAAAGACCAGCAGCGCCCATCCGAACTGATAGATGAACTGGTAGAAGGGCAGGCTGAAGAAATAGAACCCGATGTCCTTGGAGAAGAGGGGATCGGCGCTGCCGTAGGCGACGGCGTTCTGATAGGCGAGATAGACCTCCCACTTGGTGCCTGCCCAACTCCCCACGATGTAGGCAATGAAAATGGTACCGCCCAGCAGGAACTTGCGGAACACCTGGTCCAGACCTTCAGGGATTTCAATCAGGTTGTCGGGTGAGAAGGAAGACTGGTCGCCCGCCAGCCGGCGCGCAACCTTGGCATTGGCGTGGACCACCATGAAGAAGAACAGTCCGAACAGCCCCGTCAGGCTCCACTGGGTGACTATCCTCGTTTCGAAGAGCACGGGATAGCCGGTCTCCTCGAACCAGAGCCAGTCCATCCACAGGCCGATGACTCCATTGAACAGCCCCAGGCCGAACAAAATCGACAAAATTACGAGCAATCCCCAATTCTTTCTCATCAATGATCTCCTTGAGATCCGATCGGACTTGTTTCTCGACAGCTGCATGGCTGCCGAGGTGCCGGGGCCGTCCGGTTAAACCCGCATTTCCCACCGGGTCAATGAGGGCTATGCCTGGTAAAACTGGACGATATCTTCATCCGGGTGGTCCAGCGACAGCATGAGGAACAGGTAGTCCTTGAGATGTCGGGTCAAGAGGAAATTCTGCTTGACGTGCAGATGCCCGTTCTCCCCCATGGTCTGGCGCAGCCCGGGGTTGGCCAGCAGTTGCATGGTTCGCCGGGCCGCCCCTTCAGGCGAGTGTACCAGGAATCCGGTCACTCCGTTCAGAATCTGCAGCTTGATTCCGCCGACTCTTCCGCCCACCACCGGCTTTTTCTTCCATAGGGCTTCGCTCACCGTCAGCCCGAAGCCTTCCTTGATCGATTTCTGCATCACCACGGTGGATCCGCGCACCAGCGCGTTGATTTCCAGGTCGCTGAACGGGGGAAGCAGGCACACGTGGATGTCCGGGTCGCTGGCTGCCGCCTCCCGCACTTCCTGCAAGACCACTTCGCCTTCAGGGTCGTCCGGAGCGCCGCCCCCGGCCAGCAACAGTTGGCAATCATAGTTCCTCTTGACCAGCCGGTAGGCGGCAATGACCCCCAGCGGGTCCTTCAATCGGTCGAAGCGAGAGATCTGAGTCAGGATCGGACGGGTGCTGTCCAGTTCGTACTTGTCCAGCACGTCTTGAATGGTGTCCTGGCTCAGGGGCTTGTTCTTGTCGCTCAGCGGGTCGATCGAAGGCGGGACCATGTATTGCGGGATTGCGAGATCCCGGGCAAAGTCGGGCATGGAAAAGACCGAGGCGTCGTACTGATCGACCAGCGGGCGAAGGAAATTCCAGACCTCGGGATTGGGGGACGAGACGTCAATATGGCAGCGCCAGATCCACCGGCGCCCGATTTCCTTTTTTTTGAGGATCAGTCCCGCCGGCTGTGGGTCGTGGACCACGATAACGTCGCCGTTCAGGTCGAGGCTTTTGAGGTTGGCTTCGGTGTTGGCCTGGAAGTGGTCCAGCATTTCCCGGGTGATTTCTTCCGGGTGTCCGTGCAGCGCGTTGTGAAAGGCCTTGGTGATGTTGAAGAAAGCCTGGTCGCCCTTGATGACGTCCCAGGTGGCATCGATTCCCAGTTCGCCAAGCAGAGGAACCAGCCGGGTGAGGATCTCGGCGACGCCGCCGCCGACCGCGGTAGAGTTGATGTTCTGCAACCGCTTGTTCCGGACCCGCTCGGCAAATGCGGAAAGCTCGGCGATTTCTTCCCGGCCAATGATCTGCTCGTAGTCCTGCAGCCTGATCGCCATGTCAGTTTCCCGGGTGCCTTCTTCCCAGTTGGATGATTCGGTGGCGCAACTCTTCCAGGGTCATCGCATAGGGGTTCAGGCGGTCGATCTCGTCGGCCAGGGCCTCCTGACCGATGCCGCTCAGCCAAAAGGAGAAATCGTTGGTCATCCGCTCCAGGCGGAGCCGGGCCTCGAAGAAATGGAAATAGAGGGAGGTGTTCGAAACCGAGGGAAGCCGATTCAGGAAATCGGGCAGATCGCGAGCCACGATTCCCGTGGGCACCACAAAGCTCTTGGCCTTGCAGAAGTGAAACTCGTCGCCGGGAGGACACTCGCGGGCCCGGCCTCCGTTGCCTTCGAGATAGGCGGCAATCTCCGCCACCATCCTTTCCCGAATCTGGCGGATGGAGGAAAAGCTGAGCAGGTCGATGGCGGCCAGCTTTTCCGCCAGTGGCTCTTCCTGAAGGGCTTCCGAGATCCAGAGGGCGAAGTCGTTATAGAACTCGTGCCGGGCGAACTGCCGGGACAGGAAATACTCTTCATGGGTGTGGTAGAAGATGGAGGATCCCGAGATCTGCTTGAGAATGGCCAGCAGCTCCGGCAGGTTGCGAGCCGTTTGGCCGGTGAGAACCACCAACCGGCGTTCCGTGTTGAAAACGAAGGGCTCGCTGTGGGGCATGGCCGAGGCGGTGCGGGTAACCAACCGAACGTCGAAAGCAGCGGTGGAACCCTGATCAGAACCGGAGCGGCGAGATGGAGAGGGCCGCAAAAAGCAGGCCAAGAATAGGTAATGGACAGGGAGATGTCAAGGAAGCCCGACAGGCGAAGGCTGATGCGGAGAGGGGTTCGCACAAGGTGAGTTGCCAGGCGAGACGCTGTGCGCCGAGGAGGGGATCCGTGGCTCTCTTACAGCGTGCGCTAAAGCTCAGGCCGAGGTGGGGGAAGGAGCGCTGAAGCTTCGGATTTCGCTCGTCCTGGCGGGCCGGGTGCCCCTTCTTCGTATCTTTCGCCGATAGGCGGGAACCCGGGCCAGCCCTTCCCAATAGGGGGAGGGCTGCCAGGAGGAAGAGCCTTTGAGCCGGTGGGACTTGGGGCGTGTCTTCAGGGCTTGGGCCGAGCCGCCGTTTTCCTGGATCAGTCTCCGCAGAAACTCATCCTGCCATCTCCGGTAGGCCATGACGCCGCCGCCGTTGTTGAGAATGGCATAGAAGACGGGTCCGTGGGCTCGGGTCATGACCACGCCCGCCAGTGTGCTGACACCCCCGTCCTTGGAGGAATTGGTTCCCGTTTTCCCCAGCACTCGGCCGCGGTACCTGGCATGGCGGAAGCGCCCGCGAAGCGTCCCATTGTCCACTCCGGCCGCGGGCATGATGTCCTGCAGCTTCATGCCATGTTCCTGCAGGATGGCGCGAAGGCAGTGGAGCACTTGAATCGCGGCCCCTGCGGTCATGCGGCTGCGTCCGATTCCGGACGGTTTTTCTATGTGAAGATCCGAGGGACGAATGCCCATCTCCCGGATCAGATATTCCCGCATGGACTCGGCTCCTCCCAGAGCGCGGCCCATCCTGTCAGCGATATTGTTGACGCTGAACGCGTTCACCTTCCACAAGATGTCCCGAAGGCTCGGTGAAGAGTGGCTGAGAAACTCGATTCCCAAACGCTCGCCCACACACTCTTTCGGCACGGCGTAGACTCGGCCGTCGATCCTGATGCCTGTACGCCGGAAGTAGCGGGCCAGGTATCGGACAGGAAAGTTTGGATTGTTGCTGGAGTTCACCGTGAAGGGCCCGGCAATCACCAGGTCTCCGGTCACTCGACGCAAGCCCCTTCGTTTCAGGGAACGAACCAATCGGTAAAGTTCCGACCTGCCCAGAAGGGGATTTCCGTCGCTGACCAGGTAGAGGTTGCCGGGCAGCACCCGATCTTCCTGATCGATGGGGGAGTCGCCAAAGACTTGAGTGACGAATCGGTAATCGGGGCCCAGCTGCGCCAGAGCTACCAGAGAGGTGACCAACTTCATTACCGAGGCTGGATTGAGTGGGGTATCCGGGTTCAATTTCGCCAGAACGGCGCGGCCATCCTGCGATTCCACCAGGATTCCCTGCTTGCCCAGGTCGTAGCCATGGCGCCGGACTCGGCGAGAGAAGTGCTCGAGGGCCGTGCTTTCCAGTTGCCGAGGCGGGGCGGGCAGCGGTTGCGCCGCCGGGTGTCGAAGCTCGCTGCCCCGATTGGCGCCCACGGGCCAGAAGGCGCTCAGCACCAGGATCGCAAGACAGCAGGGACCGAACAGGAGCGGTCGGAAGTACTTGATCGGAACAGCCCTCATGAATGCGGGTCCCCGGGAAGAACGGATGGATCGACCCATCATAGGGAAAGACGGCTCGGCTTGCAAACTCAAAAGAAGCGATTTGACCCCGCGCTGCCGTAGCCGCCAAGCGGCGAATCAGTCGCTTCCCGCCGTCTCCCAAACCCTTCCCAACCAGGCGGAACAGGTAGGGGAACCTCCTTATAATGCGCTTGACAGTTTTTTCGGCGCTTTCTTATACTGCCGCTGGCTGCCGTATCCGACGCCGACTTGGTCACCTGCACCCTCTTGGTTTCCGTCCCGGTAGTGACTGGTCGGGAAGTGAGGCGCCCAATTTGCTTTAGGTTTTCCACCATCGTCACCTATTGATGCAATCCAAATCGGTGTCCAGGGAGGGTGCCGTGGCCGACTGTCCGGAATGTGAAGCTGCATTGGAATTGGAAGATGATGTGGAAAAGGGTGAGATCGTAACCTGTTCCGATTGCGGGGCCGACCTGGAGGTCGTGGGGATGGATCCCGTGAAGTTGGACCTGGCTCCGGAGGAAGAAGAAGACTGGGGGGAATGATCCCCCGGCAAGGAGTGCTTACAACTCACCTTCCGACCCGATCGACCACAGAGGATGCGAGGATTGCCTGACCGATTCCGCTCCCTGTGGTTTTTTTGTGTGTGCCGATGAACGTAGGACTGCTCTGTTCCATCCTTCGCAAGGAAGAAAAGCTGCTGCTGAGGGAGCTTCGCCGCCGTGGGGTGGCTCCGTTGATTGTCGACGACCGCGAGCTGATCTTTCGGCTGGATTCCAGGACTATGGACTTCGACGTGGTGCTGGAGAGAAGCGTCAACCACTCCCGGGCGCTCTACTCGCTGAAGGTTCTCAACGACTGGAAAATCCCGACGATCAACCGCTACCCGGTAGCCGAAACTTGCGGCAACAAGTTCCTGACCACCAGTGCGCTCACCCGGAATCGGATTCCCACCCCTCGAACCGCCATGGCCTTCACGCCCAAATCGGCTCTGCAGGCCATCGAGGAATTGGGTTATCCGGTAGTGCTCAAGCCGGCGGTGGGGTCCTGGGGGCGGCTTCTCTCCAAGATCAACGATCGAGAGGCCGCCGAAGCCGTGCTGGAACACAAGGACGTCCTGGGTTCCTACCAACACTCCGTCTTTTACATCCAGGAGTACGTTCCCAAATCGGGCCGGGACATCCGGAGTTTCGTGGTGGGCGGCGAGACTATTTGCGCCATCTATCGCTATTCCTCCCACTGGATCACCAACACGGCCCGGGGCGGGCGAGCCGAGAATTGCCCGGTGACGCCGGAAATCGACCGCCTGTCTCAGGCGGCCGCCCGAGCCGTTGGGGGAGGGGTCCTTGCCGTGGACCTTTTCGAGTCCGAGTCGGGGTTGCAGGTCAACGAAGTCAACTACACCATGGAGTTCAGGAATTCCATCCATACCACCGGCGTCGACATCCCGGCCAGAATCGTCGACTACGTTCTGAAGGTAGCTGCCGAGGGTCAGCCCGGATCCGAGGGGAAGCCATGATCTCGGTTTCCATCGTCGGGGGTTCCGGTTACACCGGTGGCGAGGTGTTGCGCCTTCTGCTGAGCCATCCGGAGGTGGAGCTGTGTCAGGTGACCTCGGAATCCAGGGTGGGCAAATTCGTCCATTCGGTGCACCCGAACCTTCGCAAGCGCTGCAAGCTGCAATTTGTGTCCAGCCAGGCCTTGAAGAAGGTGGACCTGCTCTTTCTCTGCCTGCCACACGGGACGGCCATGAATCGCATGGATGAGTTTCTCGATCTGGGCAGGCGGGTTGTCGATCTCTCCTCCGATTTTCGCTTGCGCTCACCGGCGGACTATGTGACTTGGTACCGGCATGAGCATTCCAGGCCGGAGCTGCTGGGCCAGGCGGTTTACGGCATCCCCGAGCTGCACCGGCAGGAGATTCGAGAGGCTGCTCTGGTGACCGGGGCGGGCTGCCTGGCGACCACCGCCATTCTGGGGCTCTTCCCCCTCTTCAAGGCGGGCCTGGTGGATTCGGAGGACATTTTCGTCGAGGCCAAGGTGGGCTCATCGGCGGCCGGCAACAAGTCCAGCCTGGCTACCCACCACCCGGAGCGCAGCGGTTCCCTCCGGTCCTTCCAGCCGACCCGCCATCGCCACACGGCCGAGGTCCAACAGGAGCTGGCTCTCGACGGGGCCGCGCCCCGGGTTCATTTGTCGGCCACCTCCACCGATTCGGTGCGGGGAGTCCTGGCGACGTCGCAGATGCTGCTGGAGCGGTGTCCGGAGGAGAAGGTCCTCTGGAGGGCCTATCGGGAGGCCTACCAGGCCGAGCCCTTTCTCAGAATCGTCAAGGAAAGATCCGGCATCTACCGCTACCCGGAACCCAAGATCCTGGCGGGATCCAACTACTGCGACGTCGGCTTTGAGCTGGACCCGGCGGAAGGACGCCTGGTGGTGCTTTCCGCCTTGGACAACCTGATGAAGGGGGCGGCGGGGAACGCGGTACAGGCCATGAACGCGATGCATGGCTGGGAGGAGACCCTGGGGTTGGGCTTTCCCGGTTTGCATCCCGTATAATGAAGAGGGACAACCCATTTGTGGAGCCCTCCGATGGCGATGGCAAAGTCCAGTTCACTCAGGTTGTTGGCGGCTACCGCCTTGGCGGCTTTGATTCTTGTTTCCCTGGCGCCGGCTCTGTCGAAGGACGAGCCCAAGGAGGCTCAGCTCTTTGCCCTGCTTAAGGGGAGCTGCTTCGATCAGAGAGGCTTCAGCCTGCCGGGAGTGGCCATCCAGGTGACCTTGCCGCCCGGCGAGAACGGCAAGAAGAAGAAGGAAAAACGCTGGCGGATGCAGTCCGACCGCCGGGGGGAATTTGCCGTGCGTCTTCCCGCCGGAGAGCAGACCGTGGTGGTGACCGCCAGCAAGACAGGTTACCTGAAGGCGGAGACGTCCGTTCAGTTCTACGCCGACGAGTTGCAGCATATCGTCATCCAGATGAAGCCGGTTGCCAAGCCGGAATAGCCCGCGCCTCCGTGAAATGCGGGCAGAGGTTTCGATGCCGGCCCTTTCTGCCAAAAAAATGTTTCGCCGAATACTCCAACCGATCTCGGGCTTGTGGACCATCCACGGGGTGGGGGCGGCGCCCGTTCTCTTGGCGCTGGCTTTGACCTGGGGAGTGTATCCGGGGGAGCCTCGGCTTCAGGCCGATGAGGAGGAGGTTCCGACCAAATCCATTCGGGGCCACGTGGCCCGGCCCGACGGAGAATCGCAGCCGGGGGCCAAGGTTTTCGTCAGAAACCCCAGGAACGAAACCACGACCATACTGATCACGGATGAGAAGGGGCTCTTTGCCATTTACGGGTTGGACCCGTCGATGACCTACGAGGTCCATGCCGAGTACCAGCAGCTCAGCTCAAGAGTTCTGGCCATCAGCTCCATGCTCAAACGCTATGACAACGTCCTCAACTTCAAGCTGGCGGAAAGGGTGGTCGAGGACGAACCCGCGCCGGCCGCTGTGCAAAAAGAGAGCGTTGAGATCCCCGGCAAGGGAGGCTTGCGGTTTGCAGGCGATTGGTATCCGCCTCCGGACTCGGGCGAGGGGCGGTTCCCGGCGGTGGTGCTGTTGCACGGATCGGGTGAGAGCCGCGGCGTCTGGGATGCCTTCATCCGGGAGAAGTTTGCCGGAAGCAACGTCGGGGTGCTCAACCTCGATCTGACCGCCGGCGAAGAGGCTTCATCCGGGGGTGCGGGTGCTTCTCCGGAGGCCGAGCCCGATCGGATGGATGCCTTGCTGGAACTGATCGAGGCAACCTTTGCCTGGCTGGAGGCCCGGAAATCGATCGATCCCTATCTCATTGGCATGGTGGGCACCGGCCTGGGAGCCGACCTGGCCTTTCTGGCGTCCGGCAAGTACGAGAATGTGCGTGCTGCGGTGGTGGTTTCCGGCACCCTGGCCAATGTCCGCGGCGTGGCTGAGCGGGCTCCAGACTTCCAACCTCACTCCATCCTCTTCCTGGCAACCCGGGGGGATGAGTCCTCCACCGCTTCCATTGCCGGATTGGAGCAGCAAACCGGATACCCCAGACTGACTCGCGTGTTTGAAGGCTCCAGCTCTCGGGGGTTCGAGGTGCTTGCGGAAATTCCGGAAGCCTCCGACCTGGTGATGGACTGGTTGGACAAGAGGCTGCGCTGAACGCCGCCCGGGAATTCAGGCGGTAGCGGCCAGACTCGCCTCGCGTCCCCGATTGCGCCCAGCCGCTTCCCCACGCCAAGTCAAAATCAAGGAGATCGAGTTCTTATGCTGGTGGTCAAGGTGGGAGGCAGCCTGGGCATCGACTACGACTCAGTGTGCCGCGACCTGGCTTCTCACATCCAGTCGGGTCGCCGGGCCATTCTGGTGCATGGCGGCTCGGCCGAAACCAATGCCCTTTCCGAAAAGCTGGGGAAGCCACCGCGCATGGTGACTTCGGTTTCGGGTTACGAGTCCCGCTATACCGATCGTGAGACCCTGACCATCTTCGAGATGGTCTATTGCGGCAAGATGAACAAGGGCATCGTGGAGCGGTTTCAGAAACTGGGGGTGAATGCCGTGGGGCTCTCCGGGATGGACGGCCGCATTTGGCAGGGCCGCCGCAAGTCGACTATCACCATCGTGGAGAATGGAAAGAGACGGGTGCTGCGCGACGACTACACCGGGCGCATCGAAAGGGTGAACCTGGACCTGCTCAACCTCCTGCTGGATCACGGTTACACGCCGGTGCTGACGCCGCCGGCCGTAAGCCGCGAGGGGGAAGCCATCAACGTCGACGGCGATCGGGCCGTGGCCGTGCTTGGAGCGGCCCTGGGGGTGGACAAGCTGGTCATCCTTTCCAATATCCCGGGATTGTTGCGGGACCTGGAGGACGAGACCAGCCTGATCCGGGAGATCCCGGTGGAGGAGGCGGACGCTTTCATGGAATTCGCCCAAGGGCGCATGAAAAAGAAGTTGCTGGGAGCGGTCGAGGCAGTGCAGCAGGGAGTCCGGGAAGTCGTCTTCGGAGATGCCCGGCTGCCCGATCCCATCTCCCAGGCCCTCTCCGGAAAGGGCACCATCATTCGCCGGCGCGCTACGGATGGCGACCTATGACCTACCTCTGACGATCCTCCGCCGCATCAAGCTTGGCTGCCGAACGAGATCGAGTTGGCGGCACTGACCGCCAGCTTGGTGTTGGCCCCCCACCGCATCTGCCTTCGCCATTCGGCTCGGCAGTAACTCGGTGAGAGGTGCGGGCTGACACTCAGCGGGCATCCGAATGCTCCGCCTTGGGTCTGTTCACTTATCGGGTCCTGGACCCCGAGACCGCGCGGAGAGCGTGATCGAAGGTCTTGATCCGGCTTACGCCGCGCCTGCGGCAGCTCGCAAGGTGGCAGAGGTCCCGGGGGCTCAGGCCGGAAAACTGTTCATGGAGTTGTCGGGCCAGGGTGACGTCCTCTTCTTCCAACGGCCACACTTCCATCCGAGACCCGCGGATCAGCGCCATGGCCGCGTCGAGTGTTTCGATTCTCGCAACCGGGAGATAGGCGTGCACCAACTCTTGTAAGACCTCCGCGGAGGTACACAGCGGAGTACTGTTCCGGTTGGCCTGGACGAAGAACTCCTGAGCCGGGTTTCGAAGTGGATGGGGCCGTCCGACCGCATACATGAAGAGGTTGGTGTCGACAAAGATCATGTATCGGATGCACCCCTTCTATGCGATTGATTGATCAGGTCCAGGTGCTGGTCCCAATCCGGTTCCGTCTCAGGGCCCTCCAGACTGTCGCAGGCTCGGAAAAATTCTTCCAGATCCTCCGGGGATTGGAAGGGCTTGGCGTGTTGTCGTTCCTGCAGGCGCTCGCGAGCGGCAGCCCTCAACCAGGCGCTCAACGTCATGCCTTCCCTTCGGGCCTGGTGCACAAAACGGTCGCGATCTTCATCGGGGATCACGAGTTGAACTCTGGCCATGACGATCACCTGTATCTTCTGTAAGGGTATGTATAAATATTACACATGATTGCTTCAGCAATCAACTTCCCCAAGTTTCTCCCGGAGCATGACTATGCCCCAGCCACATAGTGATGCTACCATGAGAGGGTAAGGTATGATGTACATGTTTATGGACATTACAGGTGGATCGATGACTGACAAGCATTCTATCGCCGAGGCCCGCCGCAATCTACCGAAACTCGTTCGCGCAGTAGAACATGGAACGGAGGTGGAGTTGACGCGGCGCGGCAAACCCGTCGCGGTGTTAGTCGGCTGCAAGCGCTTCGAGCGACTGGTTTCGAGCCGCCGTAGTTTCGTCACGGCGTATCAGGTCTTTAGGAATGAGAGCGACCTCACGGAGCTTGCACTTGACCCTGACAAACTGTTTGCGAGGCAACGCGAGAAAACCCCGGGACGCGACGTCCGGTTGTGAACTGTGAAATACCTGCTCGATACCAACATCATCTCGGAGCCTCTCAGGCCGAAGCCGTCCAACAGCGTCATGCGGCAGATACGTCGGAATGAGGACGACATTGCGATTCCGGCGCCCGTCTGGCACGAGCTTCGGTTCGGCTGCGCCCGACTGGGCCCGTCACGACAACGGGAAGCAATCGAGCGCTATATTGAGGATGTGGTGCTGGCGAGCTTTCCAGTGCTGGAGTATGACCAGCGAGCCGCTGACTGGCATGCGATCGAGCGCGCGCGACTGAGTGCAGCGGGCAAGACCCCGCCGTTTGTTGACGGGCAGATTGCCGCGGTCGCTTTCGTCCATAACTTGACGTTGGTTACGTTGAATGTAAGCGACTTCAAGCAGTTCAAGGGACTACGAATTCGAAGTTGGGCGTAAGCCCAGTCCAAAACCCGTTGAATAGAGCGTCTCCCAGTTTCTCCCCGTCAGCCATCAACTTCCCGTTGCCGCCCGACCGGGCGCGGGAATAGAATGAGAGGGTCAAGCAGGGACCTCTATTCGGGTTCGTCCTGCTTGAAGCGCCGGTGTGGCCGATTGGCCGGTGGGGCCGGTGAGTTGGGCGCCTTGCCGGAACGCAGCCACCGGAGCCGGCAGCGGGTCCACTGGAACGGAATTGCAACAACGGTTTTTCTGCCATGAAGTCTGAATCACTGAAGTCAAGACTGATTGCAGGCGGGGCCCTGGTGCTCTGTTTGGCCCGGGCGGGAGTCGCCTCCGAGCAGTTCCCGGCCGAGGCCCTCGAGTTTTTCGAGAAGAGGGTGCGTCCAGTCCTGGCCTCCCATTGCTACGACTGCCACGGTCCTCAACTGCAGCAGGGAGAGCTGCGGCTGGACTCGCGGGAGGGGGTCCTCAAGGGTGGAACCCGAGGGGCCGCGGTGGTGGAGGGCGAAGCGGAGTCGAGCTGGTTGATCAAGGCGGTTCGCCACCAGGAGCTGGAGATGCCCCCGGCCGGCCGCCTCTCGCCCGAGCAGATCGGTGATCTCGAGCGCTGGGTCGCCATGGGCGCTCCCTGGCCCGAGCCTGCAGCCGAGCCGGGCGGGTCGGAGGGAGTGGATGAGTTCTATGCGGCAATGCTGCGGGAGCACTGGTCCTATCAACCCTTGACCGAACCTGGGGTGCCGGGAAACGGTGCGCGGCCATCGGGGCATCCGGTGGACCGGTTCATTCGGGAAGAATTGGAGCGCCGGGGACTGAAGCCGGCTCCACCGGGTGACCGGAGGACCATGGCCCGAAGGCTCAGCCTGGTGTTGACCGGGCTGCCACCCCAAACCGAAGAAGTCGACCGGTTTGTGCAGGATCCTTCCCCGGACGCCTACGAAAGGCTGGTGGACCGTCTTTTCTCTTCTCCCCACCTGGGAGAACGGTGGGCGCGGCACTGGATGGACCTGGTGAGGTTCGGGGAGACCTACGGCTACGAGTGGAACTACGAGCTGCTGGCTGCCTGGCGCTACCGGGACTACTTGATCCGGGCCTTCAACCAGGACCTGCCCTTCGACCAGTTGGTCCGGGAACACGTGGCCGGCGATCTGTTGGAACAACCCCGGGTCGACCACCGGTTGGGACTGAATGAGTCGCTGGCCGGGGCGGCTTTCTTCCGCCTGGGCGAGATGGGTCACGACAACTGCGTGACCTTCCGGGAAATCCGCACCGATGTGGTCGACAACCAGATCGACACGCTCACCAAGGCTTTTCAAGGTTTGACGGTGGCCTGTGCCCGCTGCCACGACCACAAGCTGGATCCTGTTCCCACCGAAGACTATTACGCCCTCTACGGCATCCTGAACAGCTCGCGCCAGCTTTCACGGACGCTGGACATCGGGGACTCCAAGCAGAGGATCAAGGCGGGTCTCAGCAAGCTTAAGTCTTCGATCCGCAAGGAACTGGAAGGGCTTTGGACTCGCCGGTCCGAACAGATACCCGACTACCTGCTGGCGGTCCAGGCAGCCCAGGCCGTCGGAGTCCCGGCCGCGGCCCAAGCCGCCGGTCTCGATCCCGAACGGCTGGAGCGATGGCGCCAGGTCCTGCTCAAGCAGAGCGCGGACCCCGAGGGGATTCTCTACCCCTGGGCAGCCATCGCCTGTGAGGTCGGGTTGTCTCCCGGACAGTTTTCCCGAGCCTGGTCGAAGATGGAGTCCTACTACAAGCGTGAGATGGCGGAGCGCAAGGAATTCAACCGCACTCACTTCCTGAGCTTCGGCGATTTCCGTTCCGGTAGTCCGGACGGCTGGCGCCCCGAGGGCCTCGGCCTCAAAAGAGGGGCGGCGACCGATGGAACCTTGACCCTCGGCACCGAGGGCTCACGAGTTGTTTCGGGGGTCCTTTCCGCCGGTCTCTACAGCCACGTCCTCTCGGAACGACTCAATGGCGCCCTGCGTTCGCCCTATCTGCCCAAGGACAAGAAATTCGTGAGCCTGCGGCTCATGGGAGGCAAGCTGGCCTCCCGCCGGACCATTGTGGATCACTGCATCCTCGGCGACGACTACAAGCCGCTGGAGAGCGATCGCCTGTCCTGGTACCGGATACCCATCAAGCACCGCGACACCACCTTCCCGGTCTATATCGAACTGGTCACCAAGGACGGGAACCCTCGCATACCCGAGCGCCCCCGACATCTGAAGGGCTACACGGAGGAAGACTTCGCGAGGCCCGGATCCTATTTCGGTATTTCTCAGGCGGTGCTGCACGACATCGAGGAGCTGCCGCGGGAGGAACTGGATTACCTGGCTCCGCTGTTCCAGGAGTCTCCGCCGCGGAGCGCGGAGCAGT
Source organism: Candidatus Versatilivorator sp. (assembly GCA_965207735.1). Taxonomy (GTDB): domain Bacteria; phylum Acidobacteriota; class Terriglobia; order Versatilivoradales; family Versatilivoraceae; genus Versatilivorator. The sequence goes on from OZ242296.1 coordinate 2,844,317, forward strand.
TGGCCGGTCGGTATAAGGCAGCCTTCAAACGGGCTCTGACCGCATGGGCCAAGGGCAAGGCGGGGTTGTCGGAGGTGCGCTGGATCAATTGGCTGATCGGCAATGACCTGCTGGAAAACCGCAAGGACCTGAGCCCCCGGCTCAACCGATTGGTTTCAGCCTACCGCAACCTGGAATCCCGGCTGTCGAAACCGCGGATCATCAGCTCGATGGGCGACGTCGATCCCGGATTCGATGCCCCCCTACTGGAAAAGGGAGACGCCAAACGTCCCGGCGATCCGGTTCCCCGCGGCTATCTGACCATGTTGAAAGCCTCCGGTTCGGCCTTCAAGACCTCGGGCAGCGGACGCCGGGAACTGGCCGAGATCATCGCCTCGGCCGACAATCCGCTGACGGCCCGAGTGATGGCGAACCGTCTCTGGCACCACGTTTTCGGCCGCGGCATCGTGACCACGGTGGATGACTTCGGCCGCTTTGGAGACAAGCCCACCCATCCCGAACTGCTCGACTACCTGGCCAGCCGATTCGTCAAGGAAGGATGGTCGGTCAAGCGAATGCTGCGCCTGCTGGTTCTCTCGGAGACCTTTCGCCAGTCCAGCCGGCCGTCGTCCCAGGCCACCAAGGTCGATCCCGATAACCGGAGCCTCCACCACTATCCGCTGCGGCGGTTGGAAGCCGAGGTCATTCGGGACACCATTCTGACAGCCTCGGGGCGGTTGGAGCCCAGGCTTTACGGCCCCAGCGTCCAGCCCTTTCGAGACGACCCCAAGGACTATCGCAAGCTGCTGTCCGGGCCCCTGGACGGAAACGGCCGGCGCAGCCTCTATCTGAAGGTGACCCGCATGGAGAGTCCGCCCTTTCTGGAGCTCTTCGACTTTCCGGCGCCCTCGGCTACACGAGGCCGGAGAGACCGCACCAACGTGCCTTCCCAGGCCTTGGCGCTGCTCAATGACGCCTTTGTGGTCGAGCAAGCCGGCTATTGGGCGGAGCGGCTGCTGGCTGAAGGAGACGATACGGTGGAAGCACGCCTGGGACGAATGTTCCGCCGGGCGTTGGGCCGTTCGCCGGACTCGGCCGAGATGGGGCGATTCAGGGAGGCGGTCTCGCGCTTGTCGGTCTTGCACGGCGTCTCTCAAGAGAATATACTGACCGAAAAAAAAGTGTGGAAAGACGTGGCTCACGCCATGTTCAATCTCAAAGAGCTCATCTATCTGTTCTGAGGCCCGACCATGTCGATTCGAAAAGGGAACGGAGAGGGTTGTCCGGGGTATGCCGGCGCTCCGCTGACGCGGCGCGAGGTGCTCAAGCAGGCGGCCAACGGTTTCGGGATGATGGCGCTGTCTTCGCTCATGGCCGATGAGGCCTACGCCGGGCTTGTTCCCACGGGCATGCCTCATTTCCCTTCCAAGGTGAAAAACGTCATCCTGTGCTTCATGCCGGGCGGGGTTTCGCACATGGATACTTTCGACCCCAAGCCCAAGCTGGACGAGCTGCACGGCCAGCTATCGGGAGACGGGCAGAGAACCTGGCAGGGGTGCCCCTGGAGCTTCAAACGCTACGGACAATCCGGGATGCCCGTCAGCGAGCTGCTCCCCCATGTTGCCACCTGCGTCGACGATCTGGCCGTTGTCCGCTCCATGGTCTCCGGATTCCCACTCCATCCCCGAGGCAACATCCTGTTCCACACCGGTAGAAACGTGGGCGGCCATCCCAGCCTGGGATCCTGGATCACCTACGCCTTGGGCAGCGAGAACAGGAACCTGCCCGGATATGTGCTGCTGCACACCGGAGATATTCCTCCCGGCGGCCTGGAGAACTTCTCCAACGGCTTCCTGCCGGCCACCCACCAGGCCCTGCCCGTCAAGGCCGAGGGCAATGCCATCGACAACCTGGTGGCCTCCGATAGCCCGCGGCTCCAGCAGGCCAAGCTGGACCTGCTCCTGGACCAGGACCGGGCCTTCGGCGCTTCGGCCGGCGGCGACGACGCCGTGGAGGCGGCCATCCGCAACTACGAAATGGCCTACCGCATGCAGTCTCTGGTGCCGGACGTTCTGGATCTGGACAAGGAGACCGAGGCCACCAAGCGTCTCTACGGCCTGGACACCACCAACAAGGACAAGCGGAACTACAGCCTGCAGTGCCTGCGGGCCCGCCGGCTGGTGGAGGAAGGGGTGCGCTTCGTGGAGGTTACCTGCCCGGTTCTATTCGGGCAGAACAACGGGACCTGGGATCAGCACTCCTATCTGAAGCGGGGCCACGAAGCCAACGCCCTGGTAACCGACCAGGCGGTGGCCGCGCTGATCAAGGACCTCAAGTCCCGCGGCATGCTGGAGGAGACGCTGCTCATCTGGGGCACCGAGTTCGGGCGGACCCCCGATAGCTCCAACGGCGACGGCCGCGACCACCTGGAAACCGCCTTTACCATCTTCATGGCGGGCGGGGGGATCAAGGGTGGAACTCTCTATGGCGAGACCGACGAGATTGGCAAGAAAGCGGTGGAGAACATCACCACCGTGCATGACCTCCATGCCACCATCCTGCACCTGGTCGGCCTCGACCATGAGAAGTTGACCTACCGCTTCGGCGGCCGGGACCTCAGCCTGACCGACGTCCACGGCAGCGTGATCCGGCCCATCCTGGCATAGGCCCGCATCCAATCGGAATCAGCCTCCCTTCAAATCCCGGCGAGAGCGCTTCGTCAGCGGACCCGTCCGGCGGCGTCCACCCCCTACGCTCCTCTATCGTGAGCTGTTTCTTGGAGAGGTATTGCGTTGCGGGAGGGTGCTTCTGAATCGCCTCCTTCGCGGCTGAGGCAGTGCAGGGCTCAGACGACCCCGGGCTTCCGCCCGGGGCTACACGAGGCCGCTGCTACGCAGCTCCATAAGGATGGCTTGTAGGGGACGTTTTCTCGGTTGACCCACGCCAACCGCGGCTTCACCGCTCTCCCTGATATCACGACACTGCAAGGGGAAACGTGCTTATCTTATTGAGATAGTGCCCCGGTTGGCAGTCCGAGGATTCCCAGTCGAGCCGTGAAGCGGCGACAGCAGGTAGCCGTGGGCGTCAGCCCATGGGAAACGATCAGCGCATTGCCGTTCCCGCGTATCGCAAGTCCGGATGGGAATGTGCTCCAGCCCGGTCAGGAGAAGAACGTCAGCAGAACCCAGAGCACCAGGCCCGAGGAGATGATCAACAGAATGCAGACGGTGGTGATCACCAGAGAGAGGATGCGAAAGAAGGTTTCCAGGAACCGAAAGGCCGGGAAATCGAGCAGGTCGGCCTCCAATTTGGGAGGTTGCGGTGGTTCCTTTCGATCCGATTGTTCTACCAGATGAAGACGTGCCGCGGATCTATCCATGACATTATCGTGGTCTGCCTGTTCCAGCCAATTCCCCTTGCCTATGGATTAGTACCGCTCAACCCCCCAAGGATCATCACCCCGAAAAAATAAATCGCAACCCGGCATCAGAGTGTCGCCCCACTTGCCGCGCGGCCCGGATGGGATCGGCCGGCGGTCTCCACTCCACAAGGCGGGACGGGTTGCGTCCGAACCCCCACCCGTATACAGTGTTTCTCGGGAACTGTCTTCCTGCCGGCCGCGAGAATCCTGGTCGGCTCGGCCAAACCTGGACTTGATGGAGGAATCCCTTGGCTGCAGGCCCCAAGAGGCCGGTCGGATGGACGGCCGCCGCGGCGCTGGCGGTCCTGGCCCTGCCGGGTGCCTGCGTTCCGGTGGGAGAGGATTCGATCGAGGTCACGGCCACGGCCTACAACTCCCATCCGAGCCAGACCGACGATACTCCCAACGTAGCTGCCTGGGGGGACAGGCTGGAGCCGGGCATGAGGGCCATCGCCGTCTCCCGCGACCTGATCCCGCTGGGCTTCGTGCGCGGTGCGCGGGTGAGGATTGAAGGATTCCCCGGCGGGCGCTTCGTCGTTCTGGACCGAATGCACTATCGCTGGCGCCGGCGCATCGACATCTACATGGGTGACGACATCAAGGCGGCGCGGGAGTGGGGAAGGCGCCGCGTCCGGGTCTACTGGTTCTCCAGTTGGATCCGGAACAGTGTGAAACCCCGCAAGCGCTGAACAGGAGTTTGAAATCGTGAACCAGCCAACCTACCGCGCGGGAATCATCGGCCTGGGGTTTATCGGTGCTGCCGACCAAACCTCCGGCGATGCCCTGGGGCAACAGGTTGAGAACCTGGATGGCACCCACCTGGGAGCTCTGGCGGGACACCCGAGGATTCAACTGGTGGCGGGAAGCAGCCGCGATCCGGGGCGGCGGTCCCGCTTTGAAGAGCGCGCCGGGGTTCCCGGCTACGCCGACTGGAGCGAGATGATTGCCGCCCAATCCCTCGACCTGGTGAGCGTGGCCACCTACACGCCGGTGCACGAGGAGATCACCGTGGCTTGCGCACGCAGCGGAATCCGGGCCATCTATTGCGAAAAGCCCATGGCCTCCCGCATCGCGGAGGGGGAGCGGATGCTGCGGGCCTGCCGGGAGTCGGGAGCTCTCCTGGCGGTCAATCACAACCGGCGGTTTCATCCCAGCTATCGCCGCCTGCGCGACCTTATCGGCGACGGGGGCTTGGGTGAGTTGACCTCGGTCAACGTGCAGTGGAGCAGCGGGCGCCTGGGCAATGTCGGCACCCACCTGTTCGACGCCATCTGCATGGTGACTGGGCGTCGGGTAGAAGCCGTCTCAGCCACCCTGGATCCGGCGGGGAAGCCCGACTGCCGCGGCCCGGCCTTTCAAGATCCCGGCGGGTGGGGCTTGATGCGACTGGAAGGCGGGCTGATGGTCACCGTGGATGCCTCGGACTATGCGAGGGTCCCCATGAGCCTGACCTTCAACGGAAGCAAGGGACGAGCCCTGACCGGAGGGGACGACGTGAGTCTGGAGTACTGGGACGGCAGGCAGGAACAATGGCCCAGCCTGCGCAGTCGGGCCACCGGCATGGACCGGGCGGTGCAGGAGATCGTGGCTTGGTTGGACGGTTGCGGGCCCTTCGCCTACGACGCCGCAGAAGCCCTGCAGGTGCTGGAAAGCATCGTGGCGTTCCACGTCTCCCACGACCGCTCGGGCGCCTGGACGGAGCTACCGCTGCAGGGAGAGGACCGTAACCGCCTGTTGAACAGCGGCTGATCCGCATTTCTCGCCGGGGGTTCGAGTGGAGCCGCAAAGCGGCGGCAGCAGGTAGCCGTGGGCGTAAGCCCATGGTATACGTCTCATAAGGGACTTGAGCCGCGAAGGCGGCGTCAGCAAATGCCCTGATCGAAAGTCAAGCGCAAGCCGACGCAATGACGAATTTCAGCTGCCAGTACGCTGCATGATCGGGCCTCCTTGAGAGCCGCGAATGCGGCGGCAGCAATCATTCCTGGTGTTGAATTTAAGAAATTAACGTCCCAGCCGATGCCAGGACCCCCGGTGAGAAATGCCGGCTAGCCCAGGACCCGGTCCAGCGCCTTCTCCATGGCTGCAACCAAACCGGTGATGTGCCGCTCCTCCATGGGCAGCGACAAGGCGCACATGCTGAGGGTGTGGCTCAGGAAGTACCCTTCCTTCAGCAAGGCCAGGAAGACCTGGTGACTCAAGGCCCGGTCGGCGCGGGCCAGGTCGCGGTAGGTCTCCAGCTTGCCCTCCACGAAGTAGATGCTGAAGACCGAGCCCGTATTGATGGCCTGAGCCTGGACGCCCCGGCGGGCGAAGAGGTGGTTCAACCCGGCGATCAGCCGGTCCGCCAGGCCGTTGAGGTGGTCGAAGGCCGCGGGCGTCAATTCTCGCAATGTTGCCAGGCCGGCAGCCATGGTCATGGGGTTGGCGCTGAAGCTTCCGCTCTGGGAAAAGCCGGTCGGCCCCCGGCTGGGATCCAGCAGGTCCATGACATCGGCCCGGCCGCCGAAAGCCCCCACCGGAAACCCGCCCCCCACGATCTTTCCAAAGCAGGTCAGATCCGGATCGATACCGAATTGGGCTTGCAGGCCGCCTCTGCCGGCGCGAAAGCCGACAATTTCGTCGAAAATCAGCAGCAGCCCCTGTCTTCGGGTGATCTCTCTCACGGCGCGGGCGAATTCCGGCCGAACCGGGAGCATCCCCGCCTTGGGGTCGAAGATGACACAGGCCAGGTCCCGGGCGTGTTCTTCGACGAGCCTGGCGACAGCGGCCTCGTCGTTGTAGGGAAGCGCCAGCACCTCGCCGGCCGCGTGGGGCGACATCCCTCCGGCGCCGGGTACGGAATGCGGAGCCTGGATCGGTCCCGCCCGGTCCAAGGGCGGAAACACGCTGACTTCCACCGCGTCGTGGCTGCCGTGGTAGCCGCCTTCGAACTTGGCGATCCTGGACTTTCGGCTGAACCCTCGGGCCAGCCGAACCGCGTGCAGGGTGGCTTCGGTGCCGGAGTTCACGAACCGGACCCGGTCCAGGCTGGCGACCCGGCGGCACATTTCGGCGGCCATGTCGGTCTCGATGCCTGTGGGGGCGCCCAGGGCGATTCCCTGATCCAGCTGGGCCCGAACGGCCTCCATGACCTTGGGATGGTTGTGGCCCAGGATCTGGGTGGAGTGGTGGTTGGCGAAGTCCACATAGCGGTGCCCGTCGATGTCTTCCAGGATGCACCCCCGGGCTCTGGCCATGGTCAGGGGATAGGGCTGAAAGAAGTAGGCGCCCTTGGCCGGTCCGGCCGTCACCGGCCCGCCTCGTCGAAAGGCGTCGGCCGAGTTGGGCGTGCGCTTCTTGTATTCCTCTTCCACCGAGTTCGCTTGCTCCGTCATGTTGGGTAGAGTCGAGGGGAGGCGCGCCGGCCTTAGATCGAGGGAGTCGCTGTTGCCGGCGGCTTTCGCCACTCGCCGGTGCCTCAATCTCGTTCCTCGCTGCGTTTCCTCGCCCCCGCTCGTCAAACCGGACGTGCGGTTTTCCCGCATCCGGCTTTCAGTCAAGATCATGCCTTCGCCCTCGGAAGGCTCTGTGGCTTCGACCCCAGGCAAGTGAGTCCATAGGTTTTCCATAGTCTCTCGTCCGAGAAGCGCACACTCCCCCCGGTCCTCACCTTGTGCTTCCGACAGAGCCACTGACGCAGCCGCCCGCCCGCGTGGCGGTCGATCGCTCGGTAGGCCGGGCTCACCTGCCCCAGAACGAAGTAGTTCGCCCACCCGGTCATCGCCCGGTTCAGGTGTTCTACCATCTGTCCTCGAAGCAGCGTCCCGTTCCTCGGCGCCGTCCACTCGCTGATCTTGCGGCAGATGCTCTGGACGCTCGCCTGGCTGGGTCGTGTGCCGATGTAGGCTCCTTTCCCTTTGGGGCGATAGTTGCGTCCGATGCGATATCCCAGAAACCCCATCGGTTCCTCCGGACACCGCAAGCATCGGGTCTTCCGCTCGTTGACCGGTAGCTTCAGCTCCTCCATGATCCGCTTGACCGCCGTCAGCATCTCTGCCGCCGGTGCCCTGCCGAGTACACGGAAGTCATCCGCATAGTTGACGATCTCCGCACAGAAGCGCCGGGCATATCCCAGCACCTTCCAGCCCAAAACGAAGCGCCGCATGTAGAGATTGCTGAGCAACGGTGAGATCGGGGCTCCTTGCGGTGTCCCCTTCCGCTCCCGGCGCCCTCGGTTCCGGCGGCGTCTGCCACCCTTCCCGTCGTCCTCCTCCACCGGCATCTCCAGCCATGCCTTGATGAGCTTGAGCATCCTCCCGTCACTCACGCGCCGGGCAATGCTTCGAATCAGCTCCGCATGCGGAATCTCGCCGAAGTAGTTGGACAGGTCGCCGTCAACCACCTCCTGGTAACCCCTTTGCAGGAGTTCATGCACGCGTTTGACCGCGTCGTTGGCACTCCGCCCCCGCCGATAGCCATATTGCTCCGGTTGCAGGTCCGCTTCGAAGATCGGCTCCAACACCAGCAAAGCCGCCGTCTGCGCTACCCGGTCCCGTATGCAGGGTATGCCCAAAGGCCGGAACTTGCCGGGCTGTTTCTTCGGGATCAGCACCTGCCGCACCGGCTTCGGTACGTAGGTTCCTTCCCTCAGATCCCGCGCCAGTTCCCCCAGCCAGCCCTCCACCCCATACGCCTCGATGTCCTTGAAGCCCTCCCCGTCCACCCCGGCCGACCCGCCGTTTCGGCGTACCTGTGCCCAGGCTTCCTTCAGAAAGTCCTCTCGCCACACCTTGTCCGACAGCGCATGAAACCGCCGCTTGGGGTCCTCCTTCGCTTTCGCATGTAGCATGGTCTGGAATTTCCGAACCCCCTCTGACCCTGTTAGACTCTTGTCAGTGGCCACGCCTTGCCTCCTTTCCATGCTGCTCTCAACTCAGGGTCCCTTCCCTCCACCGGCGTTACCCGGCTTCTCCGGTACTACCGACCCATCCGCCACCCTGACGGCCCGGCCTGCCCCTCGCGGGGTCCCGGTTGATGTGTGCCGCATCTCCCCCAGGGCTTCCCGTGTTGCTGCCTTCTTCCCCTTCCATGCGTGCCAGCGTCACTACCCCGACGGAAGCGGATCGGTGCCCGCGTCGCTCTCTTCCCCATCCGCCAACGGCCTTCCCCTAAAGACAGGAGGGTCGGCTTCCGTATTGTCCGTTTCGAGGCCTGCTCGACGTTCACTCGCGTTCCGGCCCGCATGCTCGCTGAGCCGCCCTTGGCGGCCCTTGACCCCAGAGTGCTTCAGACCATTTCGTTACCTCCATGATCCGCCCTGGCTGCTACCAACCGGAGCGACAGTTGTTGGGCGGGGTTCGCACCCGCCAGAAGAAGGCGCCTTTCCACGGCGCACTGCCCTTTCCGGGTTTAACCGAAGGCGAGGTTTCGATGTCCTGCCGTCGATTCTTGTCCTACACGGATATACAGGATGGACAGGATCAACAGGATCGCCTGATTCTCCATCCCGAAAATCCTGTCTATCCTATCTATCGATGTTTCTTTCCATATTGCCGGCATCCGCTGGAACTCCGCCACGCACAGCGGGAAACAGTGCCATGCCGTTTGTACCAGTTTCCCGCCCCCCGGCGCCAGAGAAACCTCCACGACCCAGGCGCCGGCTGCCTTTTGACTTCCAGGGGGCCTTGCCATAAAATCGGCCGCAATCGGTTGTGTCAGGCTCGGGCCATTCTCCAGTTGGCTGAGGTGAGTATGCGAACTCTAGCAAGACGGTTGCCGTTTCCGGTTCTTGCCATCTTGACTGTCGTCCTGGGATCGACCCCTGCAATCCCGGCCCTGGCGGTGGCGGAGGAAGAGGAGAGGAAGCAGAACCCCTACAAGGGGGACCCGGAAGCCGTTCTGGTCGGGAAGGGCCTCTTTCGCTACTACTGCGCCGGCTGCCACGGAATGGAAGGCGGCGGGGGATTTCGCGGGCCGGACCTTGTCCGAGGGCAGCTCACCCATGTTGTGGACGATCACGACATGCTGGATGTGGTGAGGAACGGAATCCAGGGAACCCAGATGCCTGCCCAGACGCTTCCCGACAGTAACCTGTGGCGCATGATCGCCTTCATCACCGATCTCCGCTCCAAGGCCCGACCTCAGGAATTGAGCGGAGACTGGAAATCGGGGCGGGAGATCTTCAGCGGCAAGGGGTATTGCTCCGGTTGCCACATGGTTCGAGGAGAGGGAGGCCGCTTCGGCCCCGACCTGACGGGCATCGGAAACACTCGCCCCTGGGAGTCTTTCCGGGAAGCCATGCGGGAGCCCAGCGCTCAGTTCAAGAATGTCCTGCAGGCGGACGGGCGGATGGCGGGCGGCTACGAGTCGGTCCGAATGGTGACCGCCGCGGGAGAGCAGATTACCGGTGTCGTGCGCAACGAGGACACCTACACCATCCAGGTGCTGGACCAGCAGGAGAACTACCACAGCTATCGCAAGAGCGAGCTCCGGGAACTCGCCCACTTGGACCATTCGCTGATGCCGGCTTATTCGGAAAGCGCGCTTTCCGACCAGGACTTGAGGGACCTGCTGATTTTCCTCACTCGTCCGGCCGCGGAGTGAAGGTGTCGAGAGGGGTGGGTTCGAGTTGTCCAGACAGAGCTGCCGCGCGCGGTCCCTTTATGGGCCGGCCGGTTGGCGCAGGGGTTGAATCCGAAGAGGAGAACCGATGAAGCGATCATGGTTTGTGCCGGCAATGTGCCTGTCGCTGATATTTCCCGGCTTGACCGGCTTGTCCCGGGCGGGCGAGGTGACCAGCGAACGATTGGTGCGGGCCCTGGAGGAGCCGCAGAACTGGCTCACCTACCGGGGAGATTACAGCGGCCGCAACTACCGCCCGCTCAAGCAGATTCACAAGGGCAACGTGACCGACCTGCGGGTCGACTGGGTGTTTCAGACCGGCGTGGGAGCTGCCGCCAAGTTCCAGACCGTACCCCTGGTGGTGGACGGGATGATGTACATCACCGCTCCCTACAACAACGGCTATGCCCTGGACGCTCGAACGGGGCGGCGCCTCTGGAGATACCAGCGCAGCCTGCCCGACCAGAGCCTCTGCTGCGGGCCCATCAATCGAGGATTCGCTCTGCTGCGGGACAAGTTGTTCATGGCCACCCTCGACTCCCACCTGGTGGCCCTGGATACCAAGACCGGAAATGTCCTCTGGGACATCGAGCGGGCCGACTACCGAGTCGGCTACAGCTCCACCGGGGCTCCCCTCATCGTCAAGGACAAGGTCATTATCGGAACCGGAGGGGGTGAGTACGGTGTCCGATGCTTCGTGGATGCCTACGATCCCGACACCGGCAAGCGGCTGTGGCGGTTCTGGACCATTCCGGCCGCCGGAGAGCCCGGCTCGGAATCCTGGCTGGGGGACTCCTGGAAGACGGGAGGATCGCCCACCTGGATGACGGGAACCTACGATCCTGAGCTGGACCTGCTCTACTGGTGCACCGGGAACCCGGCCCCCGATCTCAACGGGGAGACCCGCCTGGGCGACAATCTCTATTCGGCCTCAGTGGTGGCTCTGGACCCCGACACCGGCAAGATGAAGTGGTACTTCCAGTTCACGCCTCACGACGTCCACGACTGGGACGCCAACGAGGTTCCGGTGCTGCTGGATCTCGAAATGGACGGCAAGCCCAGAAAGCTGCTGGTCCAGTCCAACCGCAACGGTTTCTACTACGTCCTGGACAGGGAAACCGGAGAGTTCCTCCACGCCAACGCGGTGGCTCGGGTCACCTGGGCCTCCGGAATCGACTCCAAGGGGCGGCCTCAGGTGCTTCCCAACACGGACCCGACCCCGGAGGGCAACCGGCAGTGCCCCGGAATGGGAGGAGGGTCCAACTGGATGGCGCCTTCCTACAATCCCGATGCCGGCCTGCTATACGTGGTGGTTCGGGAGGAGTGCACCAACTACTTCAGCAGCGAGCAGGAGTTGGAGCCGGGGCACTTCTGGCTGGGGAGTTTTCCGCAAGTCAAGCCCGACGAAGATACCTGGGGCGTGGTCAAGGCCCTGGTGCCCACCACCGGAGAAGTCAAGTGGGAGTTCAAGTTCCACACGCCGACCTGGGCGGGAACCCTCTCCACGGCGGGAGGGCTGGTCTTCGTGGGCGACATGGAGGGCTATCTCACCGCGCTGGATGCCCACACCGGCAAGAGCCTGTGGCGGTTCCAGACCGGGTCGCCCATCACCACCCACCCCATCACCTATATGCTGGACGGCAAGCAGATCGTGGCCGTGGCCACCGGCAGCAATCTCTTCACCTTCAGCCTGGCGCCCTGAGATCGGGTGGTTGCGGCCTATTCCCGTCGCTTCCAGGTTTCGAAGTTCCACAGCTCCGAATCCCAGGCGTTCATCCAGACACCCTCGATGTGGTTGGAGTGAGCCGACACGAATCCCCGGTGAACCAGGGGGACGATTGCGTAGCTGCCGACCAGCAGGTCGTTGAGCGCAATGGTGATCCGGTTGCGCCGTTGGGTGTCGACCGTGTTCTGCAGCTCGGCGAAGAGCCGGTCGTATTCGTCGGACTGGAAGCGCGGGACGTTTGAGCCGAGATAGGAGTTGGCCGCTCGAGCGATCTCGGTGGTCACCCAGGAGCCCAGGTAGCTCTCCGGGTCCACGCTGCTTCCGCTGTTGGCGTACATCTGAACGTCGGCGTAAAACTTGCCCACGGTGTCCGGGCTGGTGATGTCATCCCCGAAGAACACGCCGGGATTGACATGCTTCAGTTGGGTCTCGACGCCGAGTTCCGCCCACCATCCCTTGATCAGCTCCTGGGAAGTCTGGCGCACCGAATTGGTCGCAGTCTGGAAAAGGATCCTGAGCGGAACGCCTTCCCGCTCCCGCACGCCGTCGCCGTCGGAATCGACGATCCCGGCATCGTCCAGAATCTCCCTGGCGAGATCCATGTTCTGAACCAGGCATTCGTCATTGTTGGTCGATGCCTGGGCAGCCGGAGCGGGCCAGACGTTGCAGGTCGGACGCCCGGCCTGCTCCCCGTAACCGGTTCTGACCAGGGTGTTGCGGTCGATTGCCAGAGAGAGCGCCCGCCCGACGATCGGATCGGTCAGGAACGGGTGGGGGTTGGCGCCGTCCGCGTGCTCTGAACGAAGATCGCCCAGGCCGGGGTCCGGATTGGTCTGGTTCAGCACCAGGCGCTCGACCAGGGTGGTGAAGGCCGAGACAACGGTTCCGCCCCCGCCCTCCGAGATCGAAGCCAGCACTTCAGGTTCGATCTGGAGGTTCCAGGCATAGTCGGCCTCGTTGGCCTCGAACAGGGACCGTGCCGCGGCCTCGGCCGTCCCGCCGCCTTTCAGGATCACTTCACCGAAAAAGGGAAGGCCCGACCGGACGCCCCGGTAGTGCGGATTGAACTCGTAGAGGATGGTGCCGTCTGCGCCGAAGTCGGACACGAGATAGGGACCCGTGCCGATAGGTCCCAGGTTCGCTTCGGTGCAGCCGGCCGCCGCCTCGCCCAGGCAGTCGGCGAACTGCGCGGCTTGCAGGATCGGGCTCAGGCTGGACACGAACGGGGAGTAGGGGAACGACGTCGGTTCAACGAATGTAATGGTGACGGTTCGCTCGTCGACGGCGTCGACGGAGGCCACGTTCTCGAAGGCCCGCGCCCGGGCGCAGCCACCTCCGGGAGCGGTGCAGTAGCGCCAGGTAAAGACGACATCGTCGGCGGTCACCGGGGTGCCGTCGGACCAGAGCGCATCCTCCCGAATAGTCCAGGTGATGCTGGTCCGGTCCGCGGAGAAACCGCCGTTCTCGGTGGTCGGCACTCGCGTGGCCAGGACGGGGACGATCTCGCCGTCAGGGGTGTACTCGGCCAGGGGCTCGATGACCAGCGATGCCGCTTCGGCATCCTTGGTGCCTCGGGACAGGTACGGGTTGAGAATGGTCGGCGCCTGCCAGTAGAGGAGCGTGGCGCTGCCCCCCTGTCCGGCACCCTGGGTGTCGTCCCCTGGTGGAGAACCGGACCCGCCGTCATCTTCGTGATCCAGGTCTTCCGGATAGTAGCCGGCGGCGAGCAGGACAGGCACCCCGAAGACCATGACCCTCTTGACGAAAGTCACCTTGCGTGCCTGCAGTCCGGTATAGGGATTGCGCGTCGTGTAGTAGAGGAAGGTTTCTCCGAAGGCATCGGCGACGCCCAGGATGTCCCGGCCGCCGAAGGTTCCGACAAAGCTCGGGTCCAACTCGGATACGCTGGTGCCGTACGGGTGACTGTAAGGATCCCCGGTGAAGAGCGCGTTGCCGTAGGTATCCAGGCCGAACAGGTAGACCGAGCCGCTTCTCCAACGGGGATCGAACGACAGAGCGAAAGTGGCGAAGTATCCCCTCGATTCCAGATCCATGGCGGCACAACGGACAAACTCCTGCAAACTTGCCTGGGAGGGATCGGCGTCCAGCATGGCGGCGTTGACCTCGTCCCCGCGGCAGGTGCCGGGAATATCCCGGCGGTAGATCCCCGCGCCGATCCTGGAAGGCACCCCGTTCCAGTCGATGGCCTTGAAGTAGGAAGCCTTCGGCTCATCCCGGCCCGTCACGGGATTGGCGAACGAATAGTAGGACCAACCCTCGCCAAATTGACTCACGACACGGTCCCCTTCCAGGGCGAGGTCGCTGCCGAAATTGTCGATCAGAGGTCCCTGCGGTATTCCCTCTCTCGAAGGGTTGGGTGGGAAGACGAACAATCGAGCTGCCCCCGGGGCCGGCGACAGTTCGACGACGACAATATAGATCGAACCACTCCTCCAACGCTCTTCCTGGTGGAAGGCCCGCCGGGCCGCCTCGGGGCCCACTTTCTGAACCAACTCGTAGGCGCATTGAACGAAAACTCGAATGTCTTCCTCCGTACGCACGGAGCCGGCGACGATGGCGCTGTCCTCGCAAGTCGGCGCTTCACTGCCTACCTCTGCGCCGACAACCGGCGCGGCAATCACAAGGATCAAGAGCAATGGCAAACAATACAATTGGTGTCGCATACCTATATATTTCGGAAAACCGGACAAAAGGTCAAGGCACGGCCCTACCTGCCTTACTACTGTCATGAGATGATGCCCCCCGGGAGCGCGGGCGTCCCGCCCGCATCCTTGTTCCTGACAACGCTTGGTCCCCGCCGACAAGGTTACCGGCAATCGCGAAGAGGGCCAAGCCACTCCCACGCCGAATTGCATTCCATCATCCTCTCCTACTGGGAATCAACAACTTACGAACGATGTTGGGCCAGTTTAGGGTAGAATCCCGAAAAATTGTCATTCCTTTCCTTGAAGACGAGCTAACGATTTGGGTAGCCAAAACAGAATTGTCGGGACTTCTCAGCCCGCGGCCGCGGGTTCGGCCAATCCTTTGCTCGACGCCCGGCCGGAAGCTGCCACGCCGACACCCCGTCAAGAACCACCCTCCAGGCCGCGCTGCCTTTCCCTCGATCTGGAGATAAGCAAAAAAAACGGCCGTATCCGTGCCTTCGGCGCGGTGCGGGCGGATACCGGGCAAGGGTATTCCGGCGGCGGTTCGGCATCGGAGTTGGCGAAGCTCGACGATCTGGCCCACGAGGTGTCCTTCCTTTTGGGCCACAATCTGATCGACTTCGACCTGCCTCATCTCGCGGCCGCACGGCCCGGCCTGCGGCTTCTCGAGCTGCCGGCGGTGGACACCTTGCGTCTCAGCCCCCTGGCCTTTCCACGCAATCCCTATCATGGCCTCGTCAAGCATTATCAGGACGGGGGGCTCAAGCGCGGGCGCGTGAACGACCCGGAGCTGGACTCAAGGTTGGCCCTGAAAGTATTCAGCGATCAGCAGGTGGCCCTGAAGGAGACGGCCGCGGATCTGCTCACGGCCTGGCACTGGCTGACCACCCTGGAGTCCGGGGTCCTGGACCGCGGACTGGACGATTTCTTCTCGAAGCTTCGCGATGCAAGGAGACCCTCGGACGGCCAGGCCCGGGCGGCCATAGCCCGGCGACTCTTGGGTATTGCCTGCGTGACTCAGGGGTGGGAGGTCTTGAGCAAGGCGAGAAACTGCGGCTGGGCTCTGGCCTACACGCTGGCATGGCTGTCGGTAGCGGGCGGAAACTCGGTGATGCCGCCCTGGGTGCGGCATCAGTTTCCCGAAGCAGGCCGCCTTGTGCGCCGGCTCAGAGACACGGCCTGCACCGATCCCGCTTGCGGCTGGTGCCGGGAACGGCACGATGCCCGCAAGGAGCTGAAGCGCTGGTTCGGCTTCGACGACTATCGGCCCAAGCCGGTGGACGAGAGCGGACGCCCCCTGCAGCAGGCCATCGTGGAGGAAGCGATGGCGGGCAAGCACTTGCTGGGCATTCTGCCGACCGGTGCCGGCAAGTCTGTCTGCTACCAGGTCCCGGCCCTGTCCCGCTATTACAACACCGGCGCCCTCACGGTGGTGATCTCACCCCTGGTTGCCCTGATGGCGGATCAGGTGGCGGGGCTGGAGTCGCGCGGGATCGTCTTCTGCGTGACCGTCAACGGGCTCCTGTCCATGCCCGAACGGGCAGAAGTCCTGGATCGGGTTCGCCTGGGGGATGCAGGAATCCTCATCATTTCGCCGGAGCAGCTCCGCTCCCGTTCCCTGCGCCGAGCACTCAATCAGCGTGAGATCGGCGGCTGGGTGCTGGACGAGGCCCACTGCCTGTCGCGCTGGGGCCATGACTTTCGCCCCGACTATCGCTATGTGGGACGCTTCATCCGAGAAAAGGCGGGCGCCGGGCCGGTACCGCCGGTGTTGTGCCTGACCGCCACCGCCAAGCCCGACGTGACCGAGGACATCAAAGGACACTTTCAGGACAAGCTCGGCATCGAATTGAAGGTCTTCGACGGCGGGGCCGACAGGCCCAACCTCACTTTCGAGGTGATTCCGACCTCGGGAGACAAGAAGTTCAGCGACATTCACCAAGTCCTGACGTCCTATCTGCCGGCTGACACGCCCGGCGGGGCCATCGTCTACTGCGCGACCCGGCGGCAGAGCGAGGATGTGGCCGAATACCTGCAGGTGAAGGAGGTCGAGGCGGAGTATTTTCACGCGGGCCTGCAGCCGGAAAGCAAGAAGGAGGTGCAGCGCCGCTTCATCCACGGCGATCTGCGCGCCATCGTGGCGACCAATGCCTTCGGCATGGGGATAGACAAGCCGGACGTGCGGCTGGTCATTCACGGCGATATTCCGGGGTCTCTGGAAAACTATCTCCAGGAGGCCGGCCGCGCCGGGCGTGACCGCGCATCGGCGCGTTGCGTGCTGCTGTACGAGCCCGAAGACGCGGAGCGCCAGTTCGGGATGTCGGCCCGTTCGCGGCTGACCCGAAGAGAGATTCACGGCATCCTCAGGGCATTGCGCAACCTGGACCGTAAGAAGCAGTTGGGCGGCGAAGTGGTGGCCACCCCGGGCGAGATCCTGGGCGAGGACGAGGAAAAGGCGTTCGAGCGGGACTCCGCCACAGACGATACCCGGGTACGCACCGCCGTTGCTTGGCTGGAGGAGTCGGAGCTGCTGACGCGGGAGGAAAACGCCGTCCAGGTGTTTCCGTCCTCGCTGCGGGTGAGCTCGGTTGAGGAGGCCGGCAAGCGTCTTGAGCGAGCAGGTATCACCGAAGACTACCGCCGCCAGTTGTTGCGCATTACCCAGGTGTTGATCGAGGCCGACGCCGACGAGGGCATCACCACCGATCAACTGATGGAAAATTCAGGACTGGGTCCCGAGGGCGTGCGCACGGCTTTGTACGACCTGGAGCGGCTGGGCATTGCCAGCAACGACACCGTTCTGACCGCATTCGTTCACGCCGGCGTGGAGCGCGCATCCCGCAGGCGTCTGCAGCAAGCGGCCGACCTGGAGACGGCCCTGATCTCGCACCTGCGTGAGGCGGCGCCGGACCTGGGCAAGGGAGATACCTCCTCCCTGCATCTGCGTATGGCCTCCCAGTTCCTGCGGGACCAGGGATTGACCGATCCCCTGCCGGAGCGGCTCTGGCGCATCATCCAAGGCATTGCCTACGACGGGC
Source organism: Candidatus Versatilivorator sp. (assembly GCA_965207735.1). Taxonomy (GTDB): domain Bacteria; phylum Acidobacteriota; class Terriglobia; order Versatilivoradales; family Versatilivoraceae; genus Versatilivorator. The sequence goes on from OZ242296.1 coordinate 2,861,750, forward strand.
GCGGCGAGGACGGCGCCGCCGGCAGCCTCACCGTGCGGAAACTGGACGCGGAGACCGTACGGGTGACGCTGCGGCGCGAGTGGAGGCTCCTGGAGGAGGTTGCCGGCATCCGGCGGCAGGCGGCTGTCCGGCTGCTGGATCATCTGCTTTCCTGCCTGCCGCCGGGGAGCCGGGGTACGGACCTGCTGGCCGAGACGACGCTCGGCAAGCTGACACGGGCCGTTGAGTCCGATCTGATTTTGAGGAGCCGAGTCCGGCGTCCGGACAAGCTTTTGGAACGGGCGCTAATGTGGCTGCACGAGCAGGAGGTGATCCAGCTCAACAAGGGCCTGGCGGTGTTCCGTCCAGCCATGACCATTCGCCTGCAACAGCGAGACCGTCGCGGTTTCGCCAAGGCCGATTTCGAGCCGCTAGCGTTCCACTACACCGGACAGATCCTGCAGATCCACGTGATGGCCGAGTTCGCCAAGCGCGGCTTGGTCGCCATGAGCGAGGCGCTGCGTCTGGCAATGGACTATTTCACCCTGGAGGAAGAAACGTTTCTGGAACGCTGGCTGCCCGGCCGGGACAGAGAGATCAGACGCCAGACCACCCTGAAGTCATGGCGCAAGATCGTGGAGGACCTGAAGAACCCCGTCCAGCAGCGCATCGTTGCCGACGACCGCGAGGAGACCAACGTGCTGATTCTGGCGGGCCCGGGCTCCGGCAAGACGCGGGTGCTGGTGCATCGGATCGCCTATCTGATACGGGTGCGGCGCGAGAGCCCTCGGGGCATCCTGGCTCTGGCCTACAACCGTCACGCGGCGGTCGATATCCGGCGGCGCCTCCGGGAGTTGATCGGAGACGATGCGCGCGGCGTTACCGTGCTTACCTGCCACGCCCTGGCGATGCGGCTGGCCGGAGCCAGCTTCACGGGGCGGGCGGAGCGCCCCGACGACGAATTATTCCGGGAGGTGATCCGCCGCGCGGTAGCCTTGCTGCATGGCGAGAACCTGCCGGCGGAGGAGGCGGGCGAGAGGCGGGAACGCCTGCTGGCCGGCTTCCGTTGGATCCTGGTGGACGAGTACCAGGACATCGGGTCGGACCAGTATGAGCTGATCTCGGCCCTGGCCGGGCGAACGCTGGAGGACGAAGCGGGCAAGCTCACCCTGTTCGCGGTAGGCGACGACGACCAGAACATCTACGCCTTCAACGGCACCTCGGTGGAATTCATCCGGCGATTCGAGCAGGATTATGGCCCCAAGCCTACCTATCTGACGGCAAACTACCGTTCCACGCGCCACATCGTGGCGGCGGCCAACGCCGTGATCGAGCCGGCGCGAGAACGGATGAAGGCCGGTCATCCCATCCAGGTCGATCGGGCGCGCGCCAAGGACCCTGCGGGGGGCGCCTGGGAAGGCCTCGATCCCGTCTCCAGGGGACGGGTGCAGATCCTGCCGGCCGGAGGCGATCCCGTCTCTCAGGCGGGTTTTGTCATGGGTGAGCTCTTGCGTCTGTCCCGCCTGTCACCCGATTGGGACTGGTCGCGTTGCGCCGTGATCGCGCGCGAATGGGAGTACCTGGTTCCGGTGCGCGCCTTCTGCGAGGTACATGGCATTCCTGCGCAAATGGGAAACGAGGAAATCCCAAGCTTCTGGCGCCTTCGGGAGACCCGGGCGCTGGTGGAATGGCTGCGAAGGCGGAATCCTCGCCTGGTCGATAGCGACGCTCTGGAGGCCTGGGCGAAGTCACGTCCGTCCGATCCCTGGCACGACCTGCTGCGTCAGGCCATAGGGGAGCACAAGCTGGAAAGCGGCGGCGGGGAAACGCCGGTCGATCACTTCATCGAATGGCTGGCGGAGTGGGGGAGGGACATACGCCGTCGCCAGCACGGCCTCCTGCTGCTGACCGGCCACCGGGCCAAGGGACTCGAGTTCGACCACGTGGCCGTGCTCGACGGGGGCTGGGACCGCATCGGATCCGGTGAGGGCCCGGACGACCCGCGGCGGCTTTACTACGTGGCCATGACCCGCGCCCGCCAGACCTTGGTGCTGGCGCGGTTCCACCGACGTCACAGGCTCCAGGATGGGTTGGCCCGGCATCCCTCCGTGATGCTCCGCGAGGCTGTCGAGCTTCCCCCGAGTTCCGCGGCGATCCAAAATCACTACGTCAGGGTCGGCCTTCAAGACGTGGACCTCGGCTTCGCCGGACGCCGTTGGGCGGGTGACCGGATCCACCAGGCCATCGGCGCGCTGTCACCCGGCGATTCCCTGCAGGTAGGGGTTGGCAAAAAGGGGCAATGGGAGTTGCTGAACCGTGCGGGGAGGGTGGTGGGACGGCTCGCCAAGAGCTTCAGCCCCCCACCCCGGAAATCCTGCCGGTCGGCCGGAGTGCTGGCCATAGTCGGCTGGAGCCGCGAGGCCTCAGACCCGGACTACCGGGACAGCCTGAGATCCGATTCCTGGGAGGTGGTCGTCCCGGAGTTGGTGTTCCAGCCTGACGGACCTGAAGCCCGGAGGGAGGCCTAAGGCCGGCCTCGGCCTACGGCCAGCAGACCGGACTTGTAAGACCTCTCGGCCGGGCCCCGAAGGAGCAGATAGCCTCCAGCCCTCAACCCTTCGCTTTCGCTATCAGTTCGTTGTAGGTGTCGGAGGCGGCCTTGAGCCGCTTGAGAGCCTCGTCGGGCAGGGTGAGTTGCGTGCCCTTGAAGTTGTCCTCCACGTGCTCGGGTTTTTCTCCTCCGGAGAGGGCGCTGGTCACCTCGGGGTGAGAGAGCACCCAGGCCACGCACACTTGGGGGCGGCTGACTCCCAGTTCTTCGGCGACCCGATCCAGTTCCTGGATCACGCCTACCAGGGGAGATCCCTCCTCGGGCTCTCGACCCGGCACCAGTCTGCCTTCTCCCAGAGGACTGAAGGCCATCAGCCCCAGGTTGCCCTTGCGAATCAGCGGGAACAGCTCCTGGGTCATGAAGTCCCGGCGGGCGCCGGCCACGATGTTGTAGTAGTCCTCCAGGCCGGCAATACGGGATTTTCCGGACCGGTCAGGCCTCATTCCAATCTCGATCAGTTCGTCAACCTGTTTGGCCAGGTGGTTGGAAACCCCCCAGTAACGGATCTTGCCGGCCTGAACCAGGCTGTCCATGGTGTCGGCGATCATCTCCATGTGCTCCAGGGTCGCGGTGCCGGGAGGCGGCTCCGGACGTTCGGAGGACGGAGTAATCCCGTCTGGCCCGTGCAACAGGTAAATGTCGATGTAGTCGGTGTTCAGGCGTTTGAGACTGGCTTCGCACTTCTGGGTCAGAATCTCCTTGGTGAATGCCAGGGGCTCCTCACCGGCGGGATGTGGCGAGCCTTTGGTGGCGATCACCACCTCGCTGCGCCGTCCGGCGACGCCGTTCCCCAATGCGGTTTCGGATCCTCCCATCCCGTAGCCTTCGGCGGAGTCGAAGAAGTTGATGCCGATGTCGATGCAGTGCCGGATCAGCTTGTGAGCTTCGGCATCCCCGCCCTCGCGGCTGAGATGGCGCCGGAAGGCCGTGCCCTGGCAGTGCCTGGAGACCCAGAGGTCGGTGTGGCCGAACTGCACCAGGTGAGAGGGACGGCTGGCGGACTCGGGCGGCGGTGGTGCCTGCTGGCAACCGGACAGCGGTGCCAACACTACCGAGCCGGCAGCCGCTCCGCAGGCCTTGAGGAAGGTCCTGCGATCGGCCGTGGAGTCGATGTGTCGCGGAAACAGGAGACGTTGGGGCATTGCGGTTTACCTTTCTGGAATGGTGGTGGCGGCTGGCTGGAACCCCCAGACTGCCGCCCCTCGGCTTTAACTCTTCGCTTTGGCCATCTGTTCGTTGTAGGTGTCGGAGGCGGCCTTGAGCCGCTTCAGAGCCTCTTCGGGGAGGGTGAGTTTGGTGCCCTTGAAGTTCTCTTCCACGTGCTCGGGCTTTTCTCCTCCGGAAAGGGCGCTGGTCACCTCTGGGTGAGAGAGCACCCAGGCCACGCACACTTGCGGGCGGCTGACTTCCAGCTCTTTCGCAACCCGGTCCAGCTCCTCGATCACGCCCACCAGGGGCGATCCCTCCTCGACCTTTCGGCCCGGCACCAGTCTGCCTTCTCCCAGAGGGCTGAAGGCCATCAGTCCCAAGTTGCCCTTGCGAATCAGCGGAAACAACTGCTGGCTCATGAAGTCCCGGCGGGCGCCGGCCACGATGTTGTAGTAGTCCTGCAGGCCGGCGAGGCGCGATTTTGCCGACCTGTCAGGCCTCAGTCCGATCTCGATCAGCTCGTCCACCTGTCTGGGCAGGTGGTTGGAAACTCCCCAGTAACGGATCTTGCCGGACTGCACCAGGCTGTCCATGGCGTCGGCGATCTCCTCCATGTGTTCCAGTGTCGGGGTGTCGTGAGGTGGCGAGTGCTGCTCGTCGGAGGGAGTGAGCTTGTCGGCGCCGTGGAGCAGATAAATGTCGATGTAGTCGGTTTGCAGGCGTTTGAGGCTGGCATTGCACTTTTGGGTCAGGACCTCCTTGGTGAAGACCAGGGGCTTCCCTTCGGAGCCGGTTTGGGCGGCCTTGGTGGAGATCACCACCTCGCTCCTCAGTCCGGCGATTCCGTGCCCCAATGCGGTTTCAGACCCTCCCATGCCGTAGGCTTCGGCGGAGTCGAAGAAGTTGATGCCGATGTCGATGCAGTGCCGAATCAGTTTGTGAGCCTCGGCATCCCCGCCCTCGCGACTGAGATGGCGCCGGAAGGCCGTGCCCTGGCAGTGCCTGGAGACGTAGAGGTCGGTGTGGCCGAACTGCACCAGGTGCGAGGGACGGCTGGCGGGTTCGGGCGGCGGCGGGGCCTGCCGGCAACCGGACAGCGGAGCCAGCACCACCGAGCCGGCAGCCGCTCCGCAGGCCTTGAGGAAGGTCCTGCGGTCGGTCGGTCGGTCGACGTGATGGGAAGGCAGGTGACGTTGGGACATTGAGGATTACCTTTCTGGAACGGTTCTGTTGCGGTTGCAGTGAATCCTGTTGCCGGCGGCGGTTCCGTGGACGGTCGGGGAAGAGTCAACCAGCCGTTGAACGGGAGCGCCCTGGCCGCGCGGGCGCGACAGATCTCCCTTTCGCGGGTCTTCGGCGGCCCGGCCTTTGGATGAACGCTTGGGCGGGCGCCCCTAAAATCCTTCAGGCGGGACGGGTTGTCAAGTCTTTTCAGGGGTTCTGCCACCGGCCGGTCCCGTCGGCGTTTTTCCGGGCCTGCCGGTCCCGACCTCGCGGGCGCCGTTCGGGCTCCCAAACCTGGAGGCCAAAGGCTTGACAGGTGGAAGGCCCCCCGATATTCTCCGAGGCTTGTTCAGCAATCTTCCCCCGATTTCGGATCCCCCTTCCGTGAGGACCCCGCAATGAATACTGCCGCTCCGCCCACCCCACACTCGGAAGAGCAGACCCTGCTCGAGGCCCAAAGGAAAGGCGGGCTTGCGCTGGTGCTGGCCTACTTCAAGCTGTCGGGGCCGGGTTGGCTGCAGAGCGCCCTGACCCTGGGCGGCGGCTCCTTGAGCAGCAGCCTCTACTTGGGCGTGCTGGCCGGCACCTCCCTCCTCTGGTTGCAACCGCTGGCCATGGTGCTGGGCATCGTCATGCTGAGTGCCATCGGATATGTCACCACCTCCACCGGCGCTTCTCCCTTTCAGGCCGTCAACCGGCAGGTCAACCCCGTGCTGGGGTGGGGCTGGGCGCTGGCCTCGCTGCTGGCCAGCCTGGTGTGGTCGATGCCCCAGTACTCCCTGGCGACGGCGGTGGTGCAGCAGAACCTGCTTCCGGGGGTGGTGGAGGGATGGTCGGGCAAGGTCCTGGTGGTGATTCTGATCCTGGGGGTTTCGACGGCTGTCACCTGGAGCTACGGGCGCGGCCGCATGGGAGTCAAGCTGTACGAGGTCATTCTCAAGATTGCGGTGGCCCTGATCGTGGCCTGTTTCATCGCGGTGGTGATCACGCTGAGCCTGTCTTCCCAGGGATTGCCCTGGCAGTCGCTGTGGAAGGGGTTCATCCCCAATCCCCAATCGCTTCTCACCCCCTCGGAACAGTACCAGCCGCTGCTTCAGGCCGTGAAGGAAGCCCATCGTTCCTACTGGAGCGACCTCATCGTGCAGAAGCAGACCGACGTGCTGGTCAGCGCCGCGGCCACCGCCGTGGGCATCAACATGACCTTCCTCTTTCCCTACACCCTGCTCAGGCGCAAGTGGGGCAAGGCCTTCCGCGGCTTCGTCATCTTCGATCTGGCCAGCGGCATGCTGATTCCCTTCGTGATCGCCACCAGTTGCGTGGTCATCGCCGCCGCAACCCAGTTCCACGTCCAACCGCAGCCGGGTCTGGGGCCGGAGACGGCCGAGCAACGGATGGCCGCCGCCTCCCCCATTCAGCAGAGGGAGTTCCAGCAGTTGTTGCAGGGTCGAGTGGCCGCCGGCCAATCCGTCGCGCCGGCGGAACACCTATCCTTCTCCCCGGCCGAAAGAAAGCTGGCGGCGACGCTGGTGACCCGGGATGCCTTCGACCTGGCCAACTCGCTGCAGCCGTTGAGCGGTCAATCCTTCGCCAACCTGGTCTTCGGGCTCGGCGTCCTGGGCATGGCCCTGTCGACCATTACGCTGCTGATGCTGGCCTCCGGGCTGGTGATCTGCGAGATGTTCAACCTGCCCGCCACCGGCTGGACCTATCGGCTGGCCACCCTGACCGCGGCCACCGGGGCCCTGGGACCCTTCGTCTGGAGCAAGGCCGCCTTCTGGCTGGCCATCCCCACCTCGGTATTCGGCTTTATCCTGCTTCCGCTGGCCTACCTGACCTTCCTGCTTCTCATGAACCAGCGCAAGGTGCTGGGTCCGGAAATGCCTCGCGGTGCGAGCCGCTGGACCTGGAACAGCCTGATGACCCTGGCCACAGCGGTCGCCGGTTGCGGCAGCCTGCTCATGGTGTGGAAGAAAGGCGGCCCTTGGGGAATGGCGGCGGTGGGGCTGGTGGCTGCCGCGGCCCTCTGGTTCCACTTGCGGCGTAAGCGGACGGGTAATTAGAGAGGCCCTGCTTTGGGGAAGGGTGCTACCAATTCGCCGCCTACGCGGCTGCGTTGGCGCGGATTCGGACGACCCCGGGCTGCCGCCCGGGGCTACACGAGGCCGCAGCTTCGCAGCTCTCTCTTAACCCACGACACCGCTGGCGGGTAGGATTTTTAAATAGATTATCCCCGGGCGGAAGCCCGGGGTTCCAGGAAGCCGCGAAGCGGCGCCAGCGCTTAGCCATGGGCGTCAGCCCATGGAAAGCTGCGCATTTGTGTTGAGCCGCGAAGGCGGCGACTACAACAGAAAACTTATAACTGCTCATTATAATAGACTTACTGTGGTTATCCCTGTTGTAGTCCCCTCATTATATCCCTCTATTTGAACGGGAATCCACTGGACTATTCAGGACGTTGATGGACAGGTCTTGCGATGTTTCAACCCCCGAGACTCTGCCTCCGAGACCGTCGAGCGGGGTGGTAGGCTGTCCCTGGGTTCGGATCGGAGATATCGGGTTGTGAGCATCCTCCAGCCTTGTCCTTCTCGGCCTCTCTTCCATCTGTGGTCTACTGTTTTTCGAGGGCCTCGTCGATGAGGGCGCGCAGCCGGGATCCGACGTTGAGGTGCCGCTGGCTGCCGAGGCGCTGGAGGCCTTGACGGGTTTCGGGAGAGACATGGATATGAAGCGGTACACGGTGCAATATAGAGACACACAACAACACATGGAGCGACAAGCAGGTTACAACGCTACACAACGCTACATGGAGACACACGCAGCCACCGTGAGCGCGAAAAAGTGCTCGATGGCCTTCCCGCCAGGGATCACTGTGGAGGGAGCGACCCCGGAAAGGGGAGGGGAGGTGGTGGATTTTGGCGTGCACCACCTAACCCTGCCCGGTGCCGCACCAGCGGCAAAAATGAGGGGGTCGCTCCCTCCACTTCCTCCCCCTCCTGTGCGGCGCCACGACGCGCAGTGCGAGGCGGGGACGCCCGGCGCCGGCGCCGCACTACGCTTTACTGCAGAGGACTCGGGGAATCCTTGCTAACCCGCTTCCAATGCGGGTTTCCGGGCACAACCTGGACCACGACGGCGAGGACTTCGCCCTCTGAGAGAGGAGCGTTGGAGTGGTCAATAGCGTGAGCCACCTGGTGCGCCACCTGTGTGAGCCACCCCCCGTCTGAAAGGTGGCCACCCATACGACGCCACGTCCTTGACCCCCGGAGGCGGAAATCGTCGATCGATCCCGCTCCGTCCGAGGCCGGGGTTTCCTCTTCCGCCTGGTCGATCCTGTCCACGACGGCGTCGAGGCCTCCATGGCTTTCGACGGTGTCCCAATCGGCATCACCGATGGTCTGCCGGCGGGCCCCCACTTCTGTCGTGGCCGCCCCCGGATCTCGGCTTGCCCGGGCCTGCAGAACCCGCTGGGTGGGGTCGAGATGGTGTTTGTCCCACTTCGACGACAACCCATTCGACCCTCTCAAGACTCGGGCTCCTCGGGTCTTCAGGTAACGAGCCGCACATACTGAGCCCCCGCCATGTGTCAGGTCTTCCTAAAGAAGCACACTTCCGTATCGTTCCCATCCCGGCAATCGGTCTTCCGATTGAGCTTTACTGTCAGGTCTCGGCGGAGGTTTACCGCTTCCTGTTTTTTTCGCTCTTTCTCGGCGCCTGTGGAAAACCGGTCCCCAAACCGCTTCCCGCGCGCGTATATAGGGGGAGACAAGGGGACCGGTTGGTTTTCCACAGGACAAGTCTTTTCTTTTCTATCAACTGAACCAATTTCCGGGGCTTTTGATTCTTGGGAACCGGTTGAGAGACGGGAACCGGTTTTGAGGGGCTTTTCTCCGCTTTGCATTCGCTCCTGATCTCCGTCTTCGGCAAGGCTCCACAGCACCTTCTGTTTGCCCTTCCTGCGCCGGATCAGCCGCCCTTCCTCCAGCATCTCGTTCAAGACGCCGGCGATGGTGTCGTTTCGGGCCTCGATGTTTCTCGTAGTTCCCGGGTCGTGATTTTTGGAGGTGACCCCCTCTACCGGCCCGGCTTCGGGGTCCATTTCAGGGTGACATTCCTGTACGTAGCGATTTGGGATACTTTGCGGGAGGAGGAGGGGCGGTCCTCCAAGGTAGGACGATCAGACGGTGATTATCGAGTGAGGCGGATCGTTTAGTCACTCTTCCTTAATGTTTCTGTCACAGAAGCCGCAGCCACAGCCATGGGTTTTACTTCTGATAAGACGCCGTAGACCTCTGAAATCCAGGTACTACAGGTCGTCGGACCCCGAGAAACGTCAGTACAGGGCATCCTATGGCCTCGTTTTTGTCCCGATCGCACTGAAATTCTCGATCTCCCACAGGAGGGGAGCCCTCCTGTCGCTGAGAGATCCAGAATCGCCCAGGAAGGCCTTTGGGGGGTATTGGGGTACGCCATGGACCGAGAAAACGCAGCCTGACCGGCAAAGCTCAAGGATTTACCGGGAATCTGGTGACGGGCTGGAGTTCAAAAGCGGTCCCTGGAACACCACAAGACGCACCCCGCCCAGGTCGCCACCGGCCTACATCTTGTGCTTTTTGGGAGGTCCGGAGAGTGGTGTCCGGTAAGTCCTTTGGAATGAGTGGGGGTTACGTCCGATAATAGGGGGATATGTCAACTTCTACACGCCGGCGACGAGGACGTGCAGGACCTGGCCGGCTAGGCCAACTTCTCATGCAGTTTCTCAAATCACTGTCCAAAGAAATCGTGGGGCGGGGGACTAATTTCAAGTGGGCTCTGTGTAAGGAGTCCAGCTCAAAAAGAAGCCTTGCCCTTTCGCCCCGACACCTCTGGTCGTCAGGGACGGATTGAAATATCTGTTGGTGGTACGTCAGGTTGATCGGTTGTAGTAACCGGTGGTGTGTCCGGGGCAGCAGACGCTCGCCCTTGCTGAGCTGGCATCTCGGGAGCAGACGGAGCAAGTAGGACCAGGCGGACAGCCAGCCTCATTATGTGTCGCCTTTATCCCTTGGTGAAAACTGCTGCTATACTGATTTTCAACGATAGATTCTTACAGTCAGGAACACACGTTAACGCTCTGCAAGGTATTGTGGCTGGATCGCTGTGCACGCGCAGGAAAACCTGCGGTTCATTGGACACGATGGTTCAGTGACGATCAGAGGCGGGCCGGAGAGTAAGGAACATGAGACTCATGATGCTTCTAATGGCTTGCCTGGTCTTGGCATCCGCTCAGGCATTTGGAACGGACTGCAAGGACTGGAACACACAAGGGTTCTTTGAGAAAGCCACAACCGAGGTCGTGACCGGCTGCCTCGAATCTGGAGCTGGCGTCACGGTGCGGAACGATGACGGTAACACTCCTCTGCATTTTGCCGCGGGGTGGGCCGAGTACCCTGCCATCGTCACCGCTCTGTTGGGAGTTGGCGCCGACCTCAAAGCCCGGAATGATTGGGACGCAACCCCTTTTCATCTGGCGGGCGGCAATGAGAGTCCTGCCATCGCCACCGCCCTGTTGGAGGCAGGAGCGGACCCCAAAGCGAGGACATTGCGCGGGTGGACACCACTGCATTACGCAGCTCGGCGTGGGATGAATCCTGCTGTCGTTGAGGCTCTGGTTGAAGCAGGTGTCGATCCCGCTGCAGGGGACAATGAAGACCGCAACGCCCTGCATTGCATTTTCCCTACCCATCCCCTCGACACTAATATCGACAAGATTGCGGCTTTCGTAGCGGCTTTGGTAAATGCCGGAGTGGATCCCAAAGCAAGGGATCGGCAGGGCACTACTGCTCTTCACCTGGCGGCCAGATACATGAGCGATCCTGCCGTCATCGAGGTGATGGTCAACGCCGGAATGGACATCGAGGCGCGCAATCGAGGGGGCCGCACCGTTCTGTATTCGGCCGCTCAGTCTCGAGAAAGTCTTGCCATGGTCACAGCTCTACTGGAAGCCGGAGCAGATCCCAAGGTGCGGGATAACTGGGAGCGAACCCCCTTGCATGACGCCGTCAAACGCGCGGAAAATCCCGCTGTCGTTGACAAGCTGGTCAAGGCGGGAGTGGACCCCAATGCGCGGGACCGGAGCGGCCACACGGCTCTGCATGAGGCCGCTACTCTCAATCGCAACCCGGCCGTCATCTCCGCGTTGCTGAAAGCCGGGGTGGATCCCAAGGTGCGGGGCAAGGCTGAGTGCACCCCTCTGCATCACGCTGCCAGGGCCATAAGGAATCCTGCGGTCATCGCGCTACTGATAGAGGCAGGCGTGAATCCTATGGCACGGGATCGGGAGGGCCGCACCGCTCTGCATTGGGCGGCGCGGGATTCCTTCGATGACCACAACCCTGACTTTCTCCTTGCCCTTTTGGAAGCTGGGGTAGACCCGAAAGCGCGGGACCGGAACGGTCGAACCGCCCTCCATCTGGCAGCGGAGAACACTCGCAATCCTGCCAACATCCCTGATCTCGTGAAGTTGGGGTTGGACGTGGAGGCACGCGACTCCAGGGGATTCACCCCCCTGTTCTGGGCCGCCCAAAAAAGCAGCAATCCTGCCGTCACCGCGACGCTGGTAAGGCTCGGGGCAGACCCCAGGGCGCGCTATGGGATTGGTTACACCCCCCTGCATGAGGCAGCCCGGGGAAATGAAAATTCATCGATTCTCACCGCGCTGATCGAGGCGGGCGCCGACCCGAACAGTCAAACTGAGTACGGCGACACCCCCCTGCACAGTGCGGCCGGCCAAAACAGCAATCCGCACGTCATCACCACCCTGCTCGAAGCGGGTGCGGATCCCAAGGCTCGGACACGACGAGGCACCACTCCACTGCATCGGGCAGCTGGCCATAACAGCAATCCACACATCGTCACCACGTTGTTGGAAGCGGGAGCGGACCACAACGCACGGGATGATAGGAGGTACACTCCCTTGCACGAGGCGGCTCACAACGTCAATTCAGCCATCACGACAATACTTCTGGAATCCGGAGCGGACCCCATGGCGCGGGAGCAACAAGGAGACACGCCGCTTTATTTTGCGGCCGGGAACGCTAATCCGGCCGTTTTGGCTGCGTTGATCAAGGCAGGTGCCGACCCCAACAGTCAAACAGAATCCGACGGTGAAACCCTTCTGCATCATGCGGCCGATAGCAACACCAACCCGGCCATTATCTCCGCACTGATCGAGGCGGGTGCTGATCCTAACGCTCAGACTGAACACATGAAACGCACACCCCTGCATGAGGCCGCCGAGTACAATAAAAACCCGGCTGTCATCGACACGCTGCTGGACGCTGGAGCAGACCCCAATGTATGGGATAGCGAGTCCAAAATCCCTTGGGACTATGCCAGAGGCAGAGACGAGTTGAAGGGCTCCGCGGCCTATAGGCGTTTGCAAGAGGCGATTGAATAGCAGCGGTAGACTCTGGCCTCTGGCCAGCGTTTCCGCAATGAGGACGATTAGTGGAAGACAATGCAGTGTTTTGGTCGCAACGAATTGCTGGGCTGGCGACGGCTGCCGAACGAGCGCACTAGCGCATTTTCGAGTGGCCTCCCCCATAGGACGGTCCACTTCGAGAGCGATGACTGGTCCGGTCTCCTCAGCCGCCCAGTCCCGGAAGCTGGTCCGTCTTCAGCCATTCGGGAATACTGGTCACGGTCCTGTTCCCCGCAGACGCCGAGATGAATCGGAGTAAGAAACAGGCTCATCCAATGACCCTGGAATGATCGACGATTTCCGCCTCTGGGGGTCAAGCAGGTGCCGTCAGATGGGCCGCCACGTTTCAGACGGGGGGGTGGCGATCTAAGATGGCGACGATCTTGATACGCACAACGCTTCTCTCTCAGAGGGCGGAGCCCTCGCCGTTGTGGTCGGGGACTTCCCCGAAACGCTGCATCAGACGCGGGACAACACGGATTTCCCGCGTCCGTTGCGGAAAAGCGAAGCGAGGCTGCGCCTCGCGCGTCCCCCCTCGTCCGGCGGGGCGGCGCCCGCACGAGAGGGGTGCTGGTGGAGGGAGCGACCCCACCCTTTTGGCCGCTGGTGCGGCGCAGGGAAGGGCAAAGGTGGCGGCCCCTGTGGCCGCCCGTTGCCCCCCTTGCGGGGAGGTCGCTCCCTCCACAGAGATCCCTTGCGGGAAGGCCATCCAAAGCTGCCGAGGTCAGGGCCGATCAACTGATCGGTTCTGCCCCTCGACATCCGCCGGCCAGGTAGCCGGCCCAGTCATCCATGAGCCGGCGTCGACGCTCGAACAGGTCCGAGCGCCGGTAGGCGGCCTCGATCTGGCTGCGGACCTTGTGCGCCAGGGCAGGCTCCAGGACCTCCAGGGCGCGACGGCACAGAGGGACCCGGTGCTCGCGATTCCCCTTCGTGCGAGGGGCCGGGATGCTCCACACGCCCTCGTCGCTGTCGCTTCTCGCGCCATCGAGCCCTCGGTCATGGGAGAGGGAGAAGGGAGCGGCGGGGGGTGATGGAGGGGCCGGGGGAGAGCTCTCCCCGGTCGGGGGTTCGAAGGGGCCGGAGCCCCTCGCCAGCCCCAATGTATTACATTGGGTAGGCTGGCTCCCCGGCACTACGCGGTGCGCCGCCGGCCTCGCTGTCCCCCCGCCTCGCACGGTGCGCTGGCGCGCCGCACGGGAGGGGGAGGAAGTGGAGGGAAGGCCATCGAGCGCTGCCGAGGTCAGGGCGGATCAACCGATCGGTCCGGCGCTCGACACCCGCCGGCCAGGTAGCCGGCCCAGTCGTCCATCAGGACACGCCGGCGTTCGAACAGGTCGGAGCGGGCATAGGCCGCCTCGACCCGGTTGCGGACCACATGCGCCAGGGCCGCCTCGATCACCTCCCGGGGATGATCAGTCTCTTCGGCCGCCCAGTCCCGGAAGCTGGATCTGAACCCGTGCGGCACCGCCGCAATCCCCTGCTCGCGGACCAGCCACCGCAGCTCCTTGTCATTGAGCGGCTTCCCTTGCCCACGGGTGAACACCAGCGGACCGCCTCCCTCATCCAGTGCCTGCACTGCCTCGAGAATCTCCAGGGCACGTCCACACAGCGGCACCTCGTGCTTCCGGTTGGCCTTCATCCGCCTGGCCGGGACGGTCCATACGCCAGCGTCCCGATTGATCTCCTCCCACTCGGCCCAGCGCACCTCACTCCACCTGGCCGCCGTCAGCACCAGAAACTCGAAGGCCAGCTTGGCCATCTCGGGCGCCGTCGCTGCCCGCACCATCCGGATGGCCACAGCCACCTCCCGATGGGGCAAGGCCTGCATGTGCTCGTTCAGGCGGTAGGCATTGACGCTCCCAGGGACAATTCTCTCACCGGTAAGTTCCAACACTACTCCAAACTGTGGGTACAGACACGAAAACGACATCAAGGTGGCCTTCAAGTCTCGAATTGGCCAAGGGATTCGGCCAACCCACATCGCCCTCAGAACCTGAGCAGATCAAATAGCTTGTAACCCTGACAAGGTTCTTTTCCCCATCGTCCGGGTCACAGCTCTTCAATCCTGATCCATTGAACAGCACACCCCAGATTACGGTAATCCGAAGACGCTCCAGCCTGGCTGGGGTTCCACATGGGGCGCACCGCAAAGCGAATGGTCGTGGGGCCTTTGTCAATGGCTCCCGGTGCAATGGGGAATGCGTACTCCTGGAACTGCTCCCCTACCCCGATCAGCTCTTTTGTGTCCAGTCTCATCTCATTGACCCAAACGGTGAGAAATTGTCGGAACTTGGGATCCGGATTCGACTTGACGGTTCGGATCACGAGTTGATAGTCCTCGCCAGGATTCAAGGGAACAGGCCATACCAGGCTTGGAGCAAGCCCGGACCAGGAATACCCGTCAGCTTCCACCGGATAGAAATCATTCCGTTCTACTCCCTCGCACTCGGCAATGAATCCCACCTGATAGGCACGGGTCCCACCCATCGGAACCAATGACTGGAGCTTGAGGCAATCCAGCATAAACCCCAGATCACGTGTATCCTGACCATACCCCATGGCCGAAGGGTTAAAGGACTGCGATCGAATCTCGACGAGGTTTCTCTCCCCTCGGGCCAACTGCGATCGGTCGATCGGAATTTTGTAGTCGCTAAATCCCGGGGACAACCGTAAGGACCCCAAATCATGACCGTTTAGAAGGATCCGGATGGGAGATTCGGTTGCTGCCCCAGCGTCCGTCCGAGATAGACGTGCGATCAGAACTGCCGGGTAAGTGGTATCGATTTCTGGCATCTCCACAGAAGCATCCCCCCGGCTCCATCGGAACGTATTGCCGCCTGACTCAAGTTCCGCTTGATAAAACCCTTTGGACGCGTAGCCGAAGCTGGAGTGCCGGTTGAGAGCTTGGATTGGCTTGGGGTGTTCTCGCTTACGAGGCTTTACCTCGTAAAGCTGAAGACTGTAGTGCACTTTTTGCATTTTCTGGGGAAGACGCTCAAAAGTACGTTCAACCAAGTCGCTGGCGAAATGAAAGCGTTCGCTGGGCTCGAACAGGTACTTGGAACTGTCCAGAGATGTCCACTCGTCACAGGAAATGAGAAAGACTCTCTTTTTTTGGGCTAGAAATTCCCCGACCACCTGCTCAAACGAGGCGGGATCCGGCTCGTCGTGCGCAAGAGGAAATACGGACTGCCCGAACAGATTCCTAAGGGGACCGACAAAAAACTCCTGAGCTCGGCCGTACTCGAACAGGATCACATCCGCTTCTCTTGTCCGGCTGGCAAGTAACGCCATTTGCGCCCAGGATCCACCAAGCTCTCCTTGGCGCAAAAAGGGCCAGGCCGCAATCGTCTGAGTGGCAATCATGGCCACCAACAACCCCGATCCGCAAACCCGCGGCAAATATCGACGAAAGGTGGATTGAGCCGCTACCCATGGGTATCTGGAAGCCAACCGACAAAAGCGCTGGATTGCCAGGCCTGCCAGGATAAGCATTGCCGGAATCGCGACTTCGGCATAGCGGCGGACGACCCAGTAGTTGTCGGGAAAGGCGCGAGACTTGTAACCGTAGAACAGCAGGAAAGCCGCCAGCAGGAGCAAGAATGGCAAGGGGCGCACCTGTCCTCTCAATACGACCTGACGCAGTGCCACGATAGCGCCGATAAGGGCCAGACAAAGGCCCAAGGGAGAGAGATACCATCCCAGGCGAACCAGATTCAACTCGTCGTAGTAGGACACGAATCCCTGGTGGGGGGCGGCCAGCGGCAGCAGGTTGGCGCCCGAGTCCATCATGGGGCGGAAAAAATATCCCCAGGCGAAGGCAATAATCAACAAACCCGAGAGGGTCACGAAGACGATCCGGCGCCGGGTCGCGGGATCTCCCCACGACATGGAAGGGGGAAACCGTAGCTCCCACCAGGCTCCCATCAGCCGCCTTGAAGACCACGCCGCGGCCGTTGCCAACAAGGCCAGAGCCAACAGCCACCCCCATTGGCGGTCAAGGAAGGAAAGCACACCCTGGTTGAACAGGATACCCAACACGTAGGGATAGGCAAAAAGCACAATGTGATCCAAAGAAAAAGCCAAACCGATGGCCAAACCTGCTGCGACTGGTCGGACCGGCAAGCCGACCCGCCACTTGGGCACCAACCACACCAGAAACAGGAACAACGACACTGCCAGAATCGCCAGCACGGAATCAATGCGCACCATCAGGCTCAATCCGACCACCAATCCCGAAAGAAATCCCAGACCGGTTTGCCGGCGGGACAAGGCCAGCGTCAACATCCAAACCCCGGCAAGAATCAGTACCTGGGCCAAGATCTCGCTGAAGGGGCTTCGGACCAACCAAATCTGACCCAGGTTCAGGCAAAGTAAGGTGGAGGCCATCAACCCGATTGTCCTGGACCGAAAAATCTCAACGGCCAGTGCAACCAACAGCACGAGGCTCAGCAAACCCAGGATGACATTGAAACCGAACAGTCCGTCGAACCTCCAGAGTTTGAATGCCAGGGACAGCCAGAGCGGAAACAGGTGTAGATACTGCGGCAACATTTCCCCGGTCTCCGCATCCAGCAGCGAAAAACCCGGCACGGCTTCCAGGTAAAGCGCATTTTCAAGAAGGACCGGCAGGAACAGTTTCTGCCGGTCCTCATCAAAATCCTGAAAGTCAGGATCGCTGAAACGCAAGCCCTGCTCTTGAGCCAAGCGCACCGCGATGTTGGCATGTTCCCCGGGATCTCTCTGGCTGGTGATATATTCGGCTGTTTTTCCGAAGGTGAATAACCCCAGCAGCAGGATGCCTGCCAGCCACAGATCGCTCCACCCCAACCGTGGCCGCCACCGGACCGCCAGCCAGAGGTTGACCGGCCGGCGCCATCTCAGAGTCCCTGACTTCAACAGGCCGGCGAAACAGACTACGCTGTATACCGCCAACAGAACAAACAGATAGCGCACTCGAAGCCCACCCCGCTGGGCGCTCACAATGAGGAAACAGGAGGTTACAACCAATCCGCAGACAGTGCTGAGCAAGGCGGGGCCGATCAGGCTCGTGAACAGGTCGGTCCGGGTGCGGTACGGTGTTCCCGATCCGCCAGGATCCGGAAGCCGCCCAACGGCAAGCCGGTAGGTCAACCAACCGCTGACGCCAAACAGGCCGGCGAATTGAAACAGAAGCAAGTAGTCCTTCCAGCCTGGAACAAAATCCATGGGAATTCCTCATGCCGACCGCCCTTGTGTGTCCAGGATCGGTCAGCCCAAAAGTTGCTTGCGTTGCCAGTTCAGCGCGGTTGCAACGATGTCGTCCAGGCAGCCATGTTTCGGTGCCCAGGCCAGAACCTTGAAAGCTTCGGAGGCATCAGCCACCAGGGTCGAAGGATCTCCGGTTCGCCGCGGGCCCTCCTTCACAGGCACCGCCCTGCCCGAAAGCCGTGCGACCGCCGCAACGATCTGTCTCACCGAGTGTCCCCGTCCCGTCCCCAAGTTCAGCGCAACACTCCGGCCGCCGTCCAGCGAATAGCGTAGGGCCAACCCGTGGGCCTCAGCCAGATCCGAAACGTGGACATAGTCTCGAACCGCGGTACCGTCAGGTGTTGCATAATCCGTCCCGAAAATCTCAAAACAGCTTCGCTTCCCGAAGGCCGTTTCTATGGCCAGGGGGATCACGTGAGTTTCGGGTCGATGGCTTTCGCCGATCTCGCCGTCCGGGTCGGCGCCGGCAGCATTGAAGTATCTCAGACAGACGTAGCCAATGCCATAGGCCATGCTGAAATCCCGCAGCATGTGCTCCACGACCAGCTTGCTTACCCCGTAGGGGGTGATCGGAACCTTGGCCTGAGTCTCCGGGATCGGAAGCTTCCCCGGCACTCCATAGATGGCGCAACTGCTGGAAAAGACAATGGACCCTATGCCCCGATCCAGCATTCCCTTCAGAAGGTTCAGGCTTCCCACCAGATTGTTGTGGTAATACCTGGCCGGATCCACCACCGACTCGCCGACGTCACACAGGTCTGCAAGGTGCATCACCCCGACCGGCCGATGCTGCTCAATCACTGCTTTCAATCCAGCCTCATCCGTCAAATCAACCCTTTCGAACGGTCCCCACTTTACCGCCGATTGATGTCCACGGGAGAGACAGTCCACTGCGACCGGATTAAATCCCTCGGTTGCCAGCGACTTGCAGACATGGCTGCCGACATAACCGGCTCCACCGGTGACCAGTATGGTTTGCCCCAGGACCACGCTTGCCTTCCCACAGGGGCCAGATCAATGGCCCGCTTCCGGAGCCACTGCTCCTGATGGCCCCAGTTCGACTCATTCAATCAGAAAACGCCGGTCGCCGCAATTGAGGGGTAAGCGAGACTGCACCTCAGACCGGCAAGGAATGAAAGGGGAAAATGATCTCGGCGAACGGGCAGGAAGAAGCACGAAGGAACACGAATAGACTTATTACGGAGTCCAGTGGCCCGCCACCGCGTTGCCTTGCCCCAGAGGACGGTCTACAATGCGCCGATTGTTAGAGGCGGATTTCTCACCGAAAAGCTGCGTCAATGTTGAAACGATATTTATCCCTATTTCTGACCAAGAATCTATTGGACCACCCAAGAGGTTTATTGACAGAATGGCGAGCGATCCACACTGAGTCCGTGAGTCCAGACCATCGAGTAAGGTGGCAATTTGCCCCTGCTGCGGATTGGAGACCGCTGGTTGTGCGGCCGGTCTGTGGTGTGTTGGCGCGGACCGTGACAGGCTGCAGAGTCCCGCTCGGCTCCGCTGTCCAGCACTTGGCTTCTTAGCCGGCTCGACCGCCTTCTCTCAGGGATCAATGTGGAGGGAGCGCCCCCCCGAGGGGCGGGGTAAGTGGTGGGCCGAAGGGTGGACCACTTACCCCTCCCCGGTGGCGCACCAGCGCCGAAAAAGGGTCGCTCCCTCCACTTCCGCCTCCTCCTGTGCGGCGCCACGACGCGCCGTGCGAGGCGGGGACCCGCGGCGCCGGCGCCGTACTACGCTTTACCGCAGAGGACTCGGGGAATCCGTTCCAACCCGCTTCCAATGCGGGTTTCCGGGCACAACCTGGACCACAACGGGGAGGACTGCGCCCTCTGAGAGAGGAGCGTTGGGGTGGTCAAAAGCGTGCGCCACTTAGTGAGCCACCTCGGTGAGCCACCCCCCCTTTTTAAGGTGGCCACCCATACGACGGCACCGCCTTGACCCCCAGAGGTGGAATTCGTCGATCATTCCCTGGCCCTGGGGCTCCGGCATTGCCTGCTGCAATTGGTTGATTTTCTTGAGGGCGGCATTGAGGCCGCCATAGCGTTCGACTGTTTCCCGGTCGGCGCTGGAGACAGCCCACCGTAGAGTGAGAAGCTCTCTGCCGGCCTCAGTCAGGTCCCTGCCTACCCAGGATCGCATCACCCGCTCGGCGCGGTCCAGCAGTTCCTGCTCCCAGGCAACGGCAACCACTTCGATCCGCCACCCTAACTCGCGCAGCATCTGCCAGAGCGGCCGGTGGGCCTCTCTCCAGGAGTCCAGCTCAGTACGGGTTTCCATGCCGGGGTCGATGTAGACGAACAGGGCCGCCTCCGGCCCCATGGCAACCGGCATCCTGAGGGGAAAATACTGGACCCGCCCCTTGGCATGGCCGGCGTAGATCCTGCGGGGCAGCATCCATGGCTCGATCCCGAGCTGTTGGAAGCAAGCGAGCTTCTCCCGCTCGGTCGGCAGCCAGGCCAACTCCGGATGATCGAGCACGAAATCGAGCAATAGCAGTCGCCGGCGGGTGACTTCAAGCGAGGTCTCCCGGCGGTGACGGATGGGGGGGATCTCCAGTTCCCCGTAGATCTGCTTGCCGAAGATCCGGCAAATCCGGCGGCCGTCGGTGATGGTCTCCGACGCGATTGGCTTGTGGGAAATGCGTGTCCGGAGCAATGCCCGGATAAAGCGGTTGGCGCTGGACTTGGCGTATCCGAAGAAAGCCTCGACCTGGTCCCGGGTGAACAGGCCCGAGTGCAGGCAGACCAGGGTGATCCATTCGGCCTGTTGGGGGGTGAAGCCAAGAGGCCTCAGCAGTTTTTCCCGTCCCTTCAGGTGAGGAAACTTCGTCGTTTCCTTGGGTCGGCCGACCTGGAGAAAGGTCATCAGAATTCCATGGGGTTCCACAGGGAAACAAAACGGTGGTTCGGCGGGGAGCTGCGGTTCACTGCCAACGAGCAGGGAGATGGCAATGGATTGTTTCAGGACCGATCCCCCTGGGCCTCTTTACTCTCGGGGCTTCCGGTCCTCCCCCATCCCCTGGTCCAGATAACGCGCCCAGTCGTCCATCAGGACACGCCGGCGCTCGAACAGGTCGGAGCGGGCATAGGCCGCCTCCACCCGGTTCCGGACCACATGCGCCAGGGCCGCCTCGATCACCTCTCGTGAATGATCGGTCTCCTCACCTGCCCAGTCCCGGAAGCTGGAGCGGAACCCGTGCGGCACCGCCGCAATCCCAAGATCCCGCACCATCCACCTCAGCTGCTTGTCGTCGAGCGGCTCCCCTTGCCCACGGGTGAACACCAGAGGTCCGGATCCTTTGCCCAGTGCCTCCACTGCCTTGAGAATCTCCAGGGCACGTCCACACAGCGGCACCCGGTGCTGGCGGTTGGCCTTCATCCGACTGGCCGGGACGGTCCATACACCAGCGTCCCGATCGATCTCCGCCCATTCGGCCCAGCGCACCTCACTCCACCTGGCTGCCGTCAGTACCAGGAACTCGAAGGCCAGCTTGGCTACCTCCGACGCTGTCGCTGCCCGCACCGTCCGGATGGCCGCAGCCACCTCCCTATGCGGCAAGGCCCGCATGTGCTCGGTAACGTCCTGTTGGGGACCCAGGACCGGGCCGATCCTGTCGCAGGGGTTGTCGATTCTGTACTCCATGGCTACGGCCCATTCCAGGACCGCCCGCAGGCGCTGGCGCACCCGCCGGGCGCTGGAGGCCTTCCGGTGCCAGATAGGGGTGAGGATCTCAAGCAGATCGGCGCTGGTGACCTCTGAGACCGGCATCTTGCCGATGCGGGGGAAGGCGTACCGCCTCAGGCTGGACATCCACTCGCGGTGGTGACGCCGGCCTCGCCAGCCGTCCCGCTTCTGTTCCAGCACACGTGAGGCTGCTTCGACAAAGGTGGGAATACCCTCGGTGCGTCGCTTCTCGGCAAGAGGATCTCCGCCCTCACGGGCCAGCTTGCGGTTAGCCAGGGCCTTCTCCCTGGCCTCGGCCAGGGAGACCAGGGCGAGGCTGCCGAGACCGAGCTCCCGGCGACGGCCACGGACGACAAGGCGTTGAATCCAACTGCGGGTTCCGCTGGGCTGGACGAAGAGGTACAATCCGTTTCCATCGGCGTATCTTCCGGGCGGAGCGGAGCGCAGGAAGGCGGCCGAGAGGGCGTTGCTGGGGTGGCGGCCGGCGGGTTTGGTCTTGGGTCGGACAGGAGCGAAGTCCGTTACAGTATCCATCCCCCCATTATATGGGGGATGGCAGTGGATTGCAAGGGATGTTGGTAGCAAGTCAAGCCACGGCAGGACTTATATAAAACACTCATAAATAAGACAGTTATAGACTCTACTGGACGGAGCTAGACATCACTGGATTTTATAGGGACGTTGCGGCGGCGGCAGCAATCATCCGCGGTATTCGATCTCAAACCTGCCGGACCGCTCCCACCCCAGTCCGCACCCTGAAGACTCCAAAAAACAAAACCCCCGGCGTAAGCGCGGGGGTCCGAGTTGAACCGCAAATGTTTTAGCAGCCTTCAGAAGCCAAACTAGGACTTCTCTTCCTTCTTCTCTTCCGGTTCCTCTACTTCCGGCACTTCCGATTCCTTCCAGCCGACGTCGATCTTGCAGTCGGGCAGAGCCTTCTGCAGTTTCTCTACTCCGGCCTCGGTCACCTTGGTCTGCCACAAGTAGAGATTCTTGAGCCCCTTCAACCCCTCCAGGTGTGCCAAGCCGGCGTCGGTGATGCCGGTCTGATAGAGGTTGATGTAAGCCAGGTTCTGCAGATCTTTCAGATTCGCCAAGCCGGCGTCCGAGACCTTGGTCCTCTCCAGGTGGAGGCGCGTCAGCGAAGTCAACCCCGCCAGGTGGGGCAATCCCTCGTCGGTCACGTCGGTCCCCCCCAAGTGAAGCCACACCAGGTTCTCTACCTCCTTCAGGACACCCAGCTCCCCGTCCAGGGCCGGAGGCTGGGGCGCTCCGGGCTTGGGAGTCTCGAACTGGCGCAACCCGTCATGGTTGCGGCCCAAGTGGAAATAGACCTCGAGGCCGTCGTCGTTCTGGGCGATCTTCATGACCTTGCCGCCGAGCTGCTCGATTTTCTGAACAATCGCCGAATCGGGTCCCCCTTCCTGCTGGGCCGCAGCCGACCCGATCATCGCGAAGGAGATCCAAACCGCCATGGTGATGCTCCGCATGGAAACCTTCCTTTCCTGAACCCGGGATGGGCCTGTGATCTGCTCGACCCCGCCGGCAACTCCATCGTGAACTCGCCCCGACGTGCCCGCGGCGCCGGTCCTGGTTCTCGACCCCTGGAAGCACCGAAACCACCCGGTTCGCCCGAGGCCGCGCTCCATTATACTCCTATACTCAGTGACGGCAATCCCCGGACCGGTTTGCAAGCAGCCGAGGACCGCGGGCGTCGATTACGGGCGTTGGGTTGCGCGGCGTTCCCACCACTCTCCGCCTTATGGGGCAAAAGCGACGTCACGGAATGACGCCCCCCGGGAGCGCGGGCGTCCCGCCCGCACAAGGCCCGGCACAGCTTTGCCTTTCGCCTCCACTTCGATCAACCCGCAATGGCGCCATTGCTCCCCTTCCGCCCGACTGACGCAATGCCCGACGACAGGTTCGCTTCCTGCAGCTTCGATCGCCCGGTTCGCGACGAGAGACATCTCCGACCAGTCAGGCGCATCCCGGCGGAGAACCCCGTTCAAGGACACCCGGTGTGGTCGGCCAGGGGCCGGCGGGGGAGGGCGTCGGCAGGGGCAGGATGCGGGCGGGACGCCCGAGCTCCCGGGGGGATGCCGCCCGGCTGGGCGGCGGGAGTCTGACCTGCAACCCGCCACGCTTCGACGCCTTGTCGGAGCCGGCCTCTTGAAGTAAAATCCCGATCTCGAATTCAGTAAGGGGAAAACCCAATGGTCGATGCCGCCCAGTTGACTCGCTGGCTGGACAAGCTCAGGAAGGGCACGCTCACCGAACAGGATCTGCAGGAGGCCCTGGAGGAGCTCAAACAGCGGGGCAACGGCGCGCCGGCGCCCCAGAAGCTGCTCTACCTCCAGACCCACAGCACCGCCGTGGACTCTCCGGTCAACGGCATGTCCATCGTGGAGGGAGGTGAAGTGCGGCTGCCGCCCGACGACTACGAGGACTGGCCCTACCACACGGTGCTGGACGCCCTGCAGGACGGGTGGCGGGTGGTCAAGTTCCCCGAGCTGTCCCTGCTGTTCGACCATCTCGACGAAGTCGACCGCTGGCTGGGGTGCGAGTTCATCCTGGAGAAATAGGGAGGCCGCCTGTGGCGCTGGGAAAATACGACTGCAAGCCGACCCTCACCGACCGGCAGATGATGGATTTCTGCCGCAACGGATACCTGATGCTGGAGGGGGTGGTCTCGGACGAGGTCAACCGCCGGACCGTCGAGTTCATGAAGGACCACGACGTGGAGGAGCCGGTCGAGATCCTGGAGGAAGAGTGGTTCGTGGATGCGGTCATCAAGAACCCGGAGGGCGCCGGCGCCGTTCGCTCCCTGCTGGGTCGGGATTTCCTTCTGCCCCTGGTCATGAGCAGCCACCGCATTCAATGCCCCGGCCCGGCCCAGCCCTGGCACCCGGACGCCGGCTCCATCTCGGCCCCGCGGCTGGACTACCTGCAGGTGTTCTACTACCCCAGCGGCGCCACCCGGGAGATGGGGCCCACCGAGCTGATTCCCGGGAGCCATCTCAGCCAGGCCCGCAACGCCTTCCTGGGGCGCCTGCGCAGCCTGAAGCCGGCGGTGTCCACGGCCTCGCCCCCCGGGTCCATCGTCATCACCGCCTACTCGATCGTGCACCGCCGCAGCCCGAGCACCGCCACCGGCGTTCGCGACAACCTGAAGTACAACTACTGGCGCACCACTCCACCCCAACGCGACTGGGTGGTGGACCCCAACTTCAACTTCTCGTGGCACAAGAACGTGCTGCCGCCCTTCAGCGTTTCCGCCGCCCGCATGTTCGCCTGGCTCTGCGGGGAGGACTGGGAGCACACGGGCGGCCAGGCCTGGCCCTGCTTCACGGCCGGCGTCTACGACTTCGACCAAGTCGGTCTGCCCAAGGGACTGCGCCGGAACCAAGAAGGATAGTTAACAGCACATTCGTCGTCCTGCTCCCGGTCGGCGGGACTTCTCTACCCCAACCTGCCGGAGGAGAACCGGCCACAGCGTCCGCTCCGGCAGGCCGCCAACCAGGGCCGTCCCTGCGGAGCCTCCCCGACCGACACCAGCACCATGCCATCGGCCGACCACCATCCCGAAGACGAAGTCTCGCGCCGGCGCCGGCGGCTGGCTATCGCCGTCCTGATCATCTTCAACCTCACTTCCTATAACGGGGTCATGGGCGTTTTCAGTCCCCGACTCCGCGAATATTTCTCCCTCACCTATGAGCAGTGGGGAACCATGTCGGGCCTGGGCAGTCTGGGTCAAACGGTGTCCCTGTTGCTGGTGGGCTTCGTGATCGCCCGATTCGGGGTGCGGCGGATCACCGAACTGTCCCTGGGCGGCGTCGGCGCCTGCTTTCTGTTGATCGGCCAAGGCGCCAGCCTGCTCGCCCTGAAAGTCAGCCTGGCCTTTCAGGGATTTTTCGGGGGTTTTTCCAGGTCATCCCTCCCCGCCTACCTGGTGGCTCTCTATCCGTCACACAAACGGCGGATGATTTCGCTCCAGTTGACCTGCGGTTCCGTCATGGGCATCGTCATTCCGCTGTGGGCCAACCAGCTCTTGATCTGGTCTCGAGCGGGGGGGGACGAGGCATTGGCCAGGCTATTTTTCTCGCCATTCCTGGTCGCCGGGGGCGTGGTCCTGTGCGCCTGGGCCCTGCTGAGTTTCAGCAGGCAGCCGGACTTCCAAAACGTTCAAACCCCCGGCGCACGCCTGCACCTTCGTCCGCTGCTGGGAATCCGTCCGTTGGCCGTCGTGCTGCTGGTGACCCTGCATGCCTCGGCCGACGGAGCCATGTACGAGTTCCTTCCCATGTTCATGGACCACCATTTCAAGGAGCTTCCGGTCGCTCCGGCCGTGGCTCTGGTGGGTCATAACGTGGCCTACCTCATCACCCGCTCCCTGCTCTCCCTGCTTCCGGAAGGCACGGGCCAGCGGGCCATACTGATTCTGTCCGGCCCCATCGGCGGGTCCCTCCTGCTGGTGATGCTGTGGCAGGGCAATGCCCTCAGCGTCCCCCTGATCTACACCCTGGCCAGCCTCTTCTATGCCGCCGAATTCCCGGTGCTTCTCAGCGAGATCTCCTCCCGCTCCATGGCCCACTTCGCCGCGGTCATGTCCGCGGGCTACCTGGTCAGCAACCCCGTCTCCTTTCTGCTGATGAAGGGAACGGGCCGCCTGGTGGACACCACCGGCGACTTCCGGGTAGCCCTGAGCGTAGCCGCCTGCGGCTTCATCCTCTTCGGTTTGGTGGCGGCGGTGGCGGGCTTGGGCAAACGTTCTACTGCCGGCAAGGAGGCAGCAGCCTGATTGGGGATGCCCCCAACGGCGGCGTCGTTACGGACTAAGAAGCGAACTGTGTTCCCTGCTAAAATATGGTCTGATTCAGAACAACCATTCTCGTTTTGAAGGAACCATGAACCCTCCACATTTCGAACCCCGACGAAGCTGGACAATCAAAGAGGCCAAGGCGCGTCTATGCGAAATTTTACGCCTCGCCGAAGAGGAGGGACCACAGCAAATCGGTAGGAGAAAACCCTTCGTCGTCGTGCCTGCCCCGGACTGGTACGCGAGGAGACCACCGCGCAAACCCATGGGAAAGTGGTTGGTGGACAACATGCCTCGCGGGGTGAACCTGGATGTCTCCGGGAAAAGGGAATCCGGGAGAGAAATTCCGTTCTCCGCAGCCAAACCAGCATGAACGGGATCTACTCCTCGCCAACGTTATCTCAGAGTTGACAAGGCATCCGCCATGGTTAGCCGAACTGAAACGGCCATGCTGAGCGGCGCATGACCAATCCAGGACAATTCACTCGACATCTTGGCCGGTGAGAACGTATTCGAATCGGTCACACTCCCGAGCCAAGGTCTCGATATAGAGCACGAGCTCATCTTGGTCCAGTGTCGCAGCCGGAGCCTCAATTTGACCCACCAGCCTGTCGTCATTATCGAACCCAAAGGTAACCAGTGCCTTCGAGGCATTTCGACGCCACGCCCTGCGGGCGATCCGGCGCCTCTGGTGTTTGTTGCGGGAAACTTCAGAATTTGACAGCACTACCGCGCGGAAGATGTATCGCTCCTTATCGCGTGATAACAACACGCTATGGTGGCGGGCACTCTTGTAAAGCGCGACGCGTAGCGTCTCGCCCTCTCGTTCCCACCGTAGGCCCGGCATTTTCGAGAGGTCGTCGATTCGTTGTTGCAGCGTCCTCATGACCCTTCCCTCGCAGATTTGCCGTCAGAGGTCCTCTCAACCAGTCGAGCCGCCATTGTCCCGGCAGCGGTGACGGTTCTTGTCACGAGCGACTCGAGTTCCTCGAATTGCGTGCAGTGCGGATGAAACAGGATGTCACCTTCGATGTAGACGCGGTCGGTCCGGTCTGCTGTGTCTGGGCGGACACACACCTTGACCAGACCCAACTCGTGCTGAAGCTCGTACAACTCGTCAAGCCCGTCTTCGTCGCGTTCAATGTCTAGAGGACCAACTGCGCTGCTACAGTGCAGCAAGGTCGCGTCTCCGGCTGCCTGAGACCGCAACTGCAATTGAAACCGCTGTTCCACTCCTTTCTCATCTGTGTCGCGATGGATCAGCTTCGCTCGGTTCACGCGCGCGTTGCCTTCCCGTACCAATGGATCGTCCGCAGGAAAATCACGAATGGCGTAACGCTCTTGGAGAGTTGACCACAGTTCCTGAAAATGCGCGAAATCTGCCTTAAGATTGCGTTTCTCGACAGATTTCGCCCCAAGTGTTCCTTTGCGCCACTGAGATAAAACTGGAAAGGCAGACTCCAGTTCGCCTTCGGGCACCGGGATTGAGTCGAGGTCTTCGAGCATTTCCCGGGCTGCATCGATTCGGCTGCCGAGCGCCTCCGAATCGCCCTTTTTTCGATGAATTAACTGCAAAAACCTGTTGAGACGGTGCAGTACCCTGCGAACTTGCAGAACCTCGACCGTATCTTGGAGGTGAGGATAGTAGACCTGGAGAAACTCACCGGCACCTGGAGTGCCGTCGGTTCCGTCCAGACGTCTTTGAACCAGCGAGCCGATGCGGTCAATGCGACCTGTGCGCTGTTCCATGGCCGACGGCGTCCAAGTGATGCCGTAGTGAATAATATGCCGACAGAACGTGTGGAGGTCTTCACCCTCCTGAAGGACGTCAGTCGTTACCAGGGCGAGCGGGAAGCCAGGCATTCGAAACTGAGACACGAGCCGCTTGCTGACTCCCCCGGTCATCCTCCCGACCGGCACTTGCCGTTGGAGCGTAGCACCGAACCGACCGGCAAGTTGGTCCAGGTCTCCGGTGGGTATGTCTGGGAAGTTGACACCGACCAGCAGGTCGAACCACTTCGCGGCCTGGGAAAGCTCGTAAAATGCGTGAAAACCAGTCTGCTTGGACTGACGATACAGGAGTTCGACGAACGATCGTGCCAGATTTGGCACTGGAGCGCCCGAGTCGAATTCCTGGCGCAGAGTGAATGCGCCAAGCTGTTTGATGGCCAACAGATAGAGGTCGATATACGTAGCACCGAGGCGAGCCATTGCGCTCAGCAACTCACGGCGTTGTTCTCGCCTCCGGAACCGTTGGCGGAAGTTGTCGACAGAATCCTCGGGCCAAACCTGCTCTCTGAGGGTCTGACATTTTGCGAGTTCAGTGAAAAAACTCGTGAAGCCGATTGCTTGCTCGGGATCCGGAAAGCCTTCCGGCGGTTCAAGCGTCCCTCTGTGTGGATCGGGAAATCTTTCGTGTAGAACGACACGCGCTCGATCGCCTAGAGTTCCCCCAGCCTTCACGATCAACTCCAGGGCTGCTTGCTGGTACGCGAGAAACACCTGACGCCGGGGATAGCCCTTCGCTCTATGCGTGAGACGCTTGAAGTGCCAGTAGGCGCAAGTCTTGAGGGTGTCGACAAGTTCGGGAATCGACATTTTGGAGATGCGAGCGATTCTGTCGAGCGGATCCTCTGGCCTGCCCAATAACCAACTGACATAGTCGTCCTCGAAGAAGGTGGCGTAGACCGAGCTGTGACTTGACAAACGATTCTTCTGAAACGCCGCACCCGATAAAATTCCCTGGGGACCCCTGCCTCGAAAAAACCACGAGAAGAACGTTTCCGTGCTCCCCTCGTCATCGTCGCCAATACCGCTACGTTCTTCGGGGAGCTCATCCGGGTGATCTTCCTTTTCATCTAAGGGGAGCACCTCAACTTGTTGCTCTGGTCGCATCGCCCTTTCGCGCTTGTACTGGTTGAACAGCCTTTCGATTTCGTTAGATAACTCCGGGAGGAATGTCTCCATGCGATTCCGTAGCCAGCGGTCGAAGTGTGCGTCCAACTTTGCTGCCAACTCATCAACTGTCCTGACACGACGTACAAAAACCAGAACCTTGTCGCCACTGTCAAACATGTGGGCAAATGAGTTGGCAGTACTGTCGAGCTTCGGGTGAGGGAGTGTCGCATGGAATCTGGAACGATGGGACTCAACCATTGCCGCAATGGCATCAGTGTCGACTCCAAGACGTTCTTCCACCGTGTCTCCCTGGCTACCGTCGAAGCTCGACGTCGGACCATCTTCGTGCTCGCCTGCCACCTGTTCTAACCGCCTGGAGCTCCGATTGCGCGTCCCGACCGTTTCCAGAAAACTCTCAAACGAGGACAGCATTCCGATCTGAAAATTGTTCTGGAACTTTTCATCCCCGAGGACTTCCGCAACCTTTTTCTGCATCAGGCCAACGACCAGTCGCTGCTTGGGGTCGTCGATCCGTATGGGCAGGTCGTGATTCCGATAGCCACCTTGACGCCATTCCCGTCGATACATGTTCTTCGTGTAGCGTCGTCCTGCGATCCTGAGGCTCCCCACACGCCGAACCATGAGTCGACCAACGATGTCACGCTTCTCGTCCTCCGAGACATCGGAGTTGAGCAGGAGATCGACGCTGACCGGATCTGCGCCATTTGCGTCCCACAACCTAGTTTTGCCAAAGCCGAACACCTCGAGCTGGCGTTGTATTGCCGCGTAATCATCCTCGAAGGGGGTCGCCGAGAGGAGCAATACGCGCGCGGGCTTGTGTCGGTACCACGGATGTTCGTCGGCATGGCCATCTGGATGTCCAAACGCAAGGCCCATGACTCGGTTACGAGTACTGACGTTAGGACCGAATCCATGCTTGAGGTTGTGCCCTTCATCAATCACCAGCAGGTCAATCGGAGGCACGGCAGCGTTGATGGCGCATCCGTAGGCATCGCGGAATGCTTCCGGCGTCTCCGCCGATAGAACTTGCCGAGGCAGCCACCTGACACGTTCCAATAGGCGCCTTCGTAGTCGACTTCGGCGTTCCGGAACCTTGACGGCGAGGCTGAAGCTCGTCATGCGAAGGAAGAAGTCGCGGTCGGCGTTGAGTAGAGTTTCGCCTGCAAAGTCGAGCAGGCTGTTGCAGTACACTGGCTCCCAGGCTGGTTTACCCTGGAGAGACTTGACACGGTTACCGGTCAGTCTCCAGTTGAGCCGAACGAAGTTCTTGAGCTCCTTGATCCACTTCCGCTGAATATTCTCGCGCGGGGCGACGACGGCGATACGCGCGTGTGGATTGAAATATCGTGTCAACCCCATGACGCCGAGCGCAACGTAGGTCTTGCCCATGCCGACTTCGTCAGCCAAGTAGGCGCACCGGTTTTGCTGCAGCATGTTGAAGAGCGCGACCGTTCCTTCAAGTTGCTGCTCGGCGAAGCCAAACCCCTTTGCGAGCACGGTCGGGGCGAAGTCGATGAGCTCTTGAACAAACGAGGGCGTGACGGTGTTCATCGCCAGCTATCACCCTGAGCAACAGGCCGAAGGAAGACTTCTTCGTACCACTGCAGGAAGTCGTCGGCCTCCGGTTCGTGGAGTTTAAGCATGCTCCGTAGACGAGGGAGATGGCTTAGCTGCTCATCCAAGCGTTTGACATGTAACGCTCGACTCCCGAAAAATTTCTCGTGCCGACGCCCGAACTTGTGCCTCAACTGCTTCGCGCACAACAGCGTTACGTACGCAAGAATCGGATCACTGTCTGGCTGTTTAAGCACGTTGGCGAGCAGATTGGGGAGAGAATCGTACTTGGCACCGAGCAAGCGAGCTTCCGCCACGTTTTCGCGTCCGTTCCCAAGGGCTTCGTCAATGGACCGCTCGAAACAGCCAAAGCCGTGATAGATGCCGGCGAAGCGGTCGAAGAGAGTATCTCGTGCACGTAATCTGTCGGTGCGGGAGACAGCCAAGCCTTCGACTTGATCGGGAATACGAGATTCCATGAACTGTGCGCGCTGTGCCGGAGTGAGCAAGGACCAGTACTCTAGTATCTCCGCAGGAGTCAATTCCAGGAGGAGCGATGGACGATGTCCCATGTTCTCTTCCCTTATTAGGACACGCCCGGAATTAACGCCGTAGCGAACGACGAGAAAGCTCGTGGAACGCAGTAGGTTCTGCAGGCGGTCCGAGACATCTTTATCAAATGCGGTCCAGCGACAATTGACAGGATTGTTGATGGTCGCGAGCGCTTCCCCAGCAGTCGTCAGGACGGTGAATCCGTCAGGCGCATGGTCCTCGAGTCGGTAACTGAACTCTTTTTTTCCCCAGTCGAATCGAAGGCTGAGGTTCAGCCCAACAGCATCGCAACCGTCTTCGTTTGTTGGCGTGTTAGGAACAAATCGATCAGCGTCTCGGTCCAGAGGGTCCAACCACCAATGACGGGCGTACCGAGCTTGGCTGAAATCGACAAGAAACGCCGCCTCCAGGTTTCCCGCACCGCCGTGGGAATGACCGGCTCTTGTGAGATTCGGTGAACCGACCAACAAGAGATCCGGACCGCCCCGCTTCCAGAATCGATATACCTTGGCGTGAACTCGTCGCGAAACGAGGCGCTCGCTTAGACGGTCGCGCCCTCTGCTGACCACCTCCCCCGGGAACCGTGCCCACTGGGTGGAATCAAGATCCCTGATCGCTTCGTAAGTGTCCCGTGTGACGAGAGATGTGCCGTCGGAATCCGTTGGATGAAAAATCCGTATCTCTTTCGGTCGAACGGCGCCGATGAGCTCTCGCAGGGGACCCTCACCTTGCGAATCGAAAAATGGCGAGATGACCTCAAGGTTCAAGTCGTGCTTATCGAGAGAGAACTGCCGTAGCCACGTAGAGAGCGACTCGCGGCTCTGTCCCGCAAAAATCCGCGTGTGATAGCTGTTATCCGAGTGTCTCCGCGCAACGTGACCGCGTTGCGTTCTCTGGAGAAGAAAATTCCTGATTGCCTCTAACGCGGACTGGTCGTCTGTATCGCTGGCCGAAAGTCGAATTCTTCGAATAATTGAAAGCAAGTCAGATCGAAATGATTGTCGCTTTCCATCGACAGCACGATCCTTGATCTCCTCAATATGGGCACACTCGACGTTTTCCCACCAGCCAGCCCGGGTCAGGTTAGCCGAAAGAATGCCGACGATCAGCGCCATATGGGTAGACGCCGGCTCTCCTCCGTTACGACCAATGGCATTGTCATCGCTGTTCCGTTCCTGAACGAGGAGCAAAATCACCTTTGGATGGAAATAGCCGGTTCTTCGACTGACGTCCAGGCGACGGTAGTCCAATTGCGCCGGTTCGCCGTCCTGAGCGAGCGCCCGCCGGTCGTAGTACACGGCCAAATGATCGATCGTGCCAAGGGCATCCTCGAGCTGCAAACGCCGCACCTTCTCGGGCTGGCTGAAGGGACGGTCGAACAAAACCGGCAGGATATGGAGTTCAAAAAAGCCTGGGTCGAAGCTAAAGGTCGTGAAGACGGCGGTCTTCACCTGCCGCCCATCAATGGCATCGGCCACCTGCTCGGTAAGCACTTCGAGGGGAATGAGATGCGAGGACATGGGTTAGTGCTGCAACTGCCGAGTGACGCTCTTGAGAGCGTCCACGAAATAGCTGTTCATCCAAAGCTCGGGTAGTTCGTGCTTTGGGGGTAGGGGCTGTTCAGCACCGCGATATCTCACGTCAAGTCGCGTACCGTCGCCGATGCGCGCCCAGGGAGCCCCACCACGGGTTTGCATCACCTGCTCGTTCCATGCCAGAAGTCCCTGGATAGCCGCCTCATAGTCTCCTCTCTGCAAGGCTGCGTGGACCTCATTCATTCGGGAATCAACGGATACGGAGGAGGTTGATCGAATCTCGGCAAGCATTTCTGCAAAGGCCGAGGGTTCAAGATTTGGGACACGTGCACCCCAGACTTGGCGCACCTCGGAGGCGACGTCTGAGAGGCGCTGACCATCACGAGTCAGCACGTGCTGGAAGAGCGCGGCGGCTGGTGCAAGAAGAGCTTCGAGGTGGGCGATCCGCTCAAGAGAGTTTGCAAGCCCTGGGTCCGATCGTCTTGCTCGTTTGGAGAGATGGACTATCTCGGCGCGTCCCGTGGGTTCGTTCAGCTTAGATTCCGACTCCAATAGGCGCCGGAACCTTTCCTGTCGCCCTGATTTTGCACCGTCGACCTCTTTCCCGTCTCGCAGGTAGGAGCCGTAGAATTCGAATTCAATGGAGCTGAATCTCGGGTCCAAAACCTCGGACAGCGCGGAGAAGAGGGCGTTGCTTTCGTGGGTTCGAAGTTTGCCCCCTCGGGCAAGCAGTTTTCGCAGTTTGGCCGCCGAGCCGTTCAGTCTACTGATGTAGTTGTGCTCAATGAACTCTCGGGCAACCGGGGCTACATCACGAGTGGCATCCGGGAGCAAGCCAGAGGTGCGGGCAGGAACCGAATACAAGCCCCAGAGCCCATAGACTTTCTGGTCGGCCAGGATCATGCTTCGCCGGTCAGCGGAAATACTCACATAACCAGCTTGCTCATGGACAAAGCGCTTTACACGCTCGATGCCACGGATTTCCCCTTCAACTGCATGGCCGACGTACCGCACATAGGCACCAATCTGTTCCATCCGTAGGAAGATGTCGAGCGCATCTTCCGGAGCAGCCAAGCCTCCTTCTACGAGATCAGCCGCAAAATAGCGGCCGAGCAGGAGAGTCGTGAAACCTCGAACGGAAGTACTTTGAGTGGTAAGGTTGGTGACAATGTGGCGGCCAAACGCGGTCCAAATGGGTTGGACACCTAACGGATCGCGCGATCCGCTAATCTTGGCATTGGGGTCTTCCAGAGTGAGGAAAGGCACGGCGTGAAGAAAGTTATAGAGAATCGAGGTTGTTGTCAACGCCACTGGGATTGAGCTTGGCGCGTGTACGGGCCTCAATCGGAGAGCGAGAGATCTCGAATTCGGGACCAAGTCGCTGGTAGGCTTTGCGGTATTCTGGATCCTCGCTCCATTTCTCGTGCAGATCGGCCACCTTGCTCATTTCGTTACCTCTCCGGCGCGCCTCAGCGCCAGTTCAATTTCTCGGCGGGGCGCAGCCTGCCGGCAACTGCTGTGCACGTTTGGCGAGGCATCGGCTTTCCTCCGACTATCTGTCGCGACCCCGAACCAAAGCGCAGTTTTTCCTGTAATTCAACAACGTCCCCTATTTGTCTGCTGGCCAGCGATATTTTAGCCTTGGGACCTGCAGGCGAGCCTATTCGGGAGCTTTTCTTTGGCGCTTGATAGTCAGGGGAGTGGACTGGCCTGACTGCTTCCAGTGGCCCACGATCTCGGACCCGTCCGGGCTGAGGGTTCCTTCGAAGGCTGCGGGCGGCCTGTTGAGCCTGAGCCGAACGGAGTTGTCCGTGACCCTTATGTGGGAGAGCTTCAGCCCCATCGCCCCCTGGTCCAGGCTGT
Organism: Candidatus Versatilivorator sp.; assembly: GCA_965207735.1. Classification (GTDB taxonomy): domain Bacteria; phylum Acidobacteriota; class Terriglobia; order Versatilivoradales; family Versatilivoraceae; genus Versatilivorator. The sequence goes on from OZ242296.1 coordinate 2,896,369, forward strand.
CGAGCGTCCCGCTGAAGCCCTCGGCCTGGTCATGGTCGATCCTGAAGAGCAACCGCAAACTGATCTGCGCGACCTCCAGGCGACCGAACCAGATCCCGGCCAGACCCTCGCCCGGAACCCCTTCGATGGGTGGCGGTGGCGGCTTCGGGGCCGCGACCGTCGCCGGATCCACCTCACCGGTTCGTTCGAGCTTGAAGGGGAAGCGGCCGCCCCCCTGGCTAAAGGTACCAAATAGCTGCCGGCCGTCTTTGGAGAGTTTTCCGTGGAATCGAGGAGTCCCGGGCACACCCTCCATTGAGAACGACGCCTTGCTCCCATCCACTTTTACGTTCGAGAGAAGGAAATCCGAGAGCCCCTGTACCGGAATGCTGATCTTGCCGGCCCAGACTTCCGCCGGGGTAGGGGCAAGATCGACGATAACTCCCAAGGCTTGACCGGGCGTCTCGATCGCTCCCTCCCAACGGCCCTGTCCCCGGGGGTTCGATTGCCGGGCATGAAGGGATCCGTCCAAAACCAGCAGCAGAAAGCAGAGATAAAGCACCGGCGGCTTTGCAGCAGAGTTCATGGATGACGTTCCTCGCGCTCAGCTCCAGACGGCGATGACCACCGCCTGCCCCAGAAGGGAAACCGCGTTGAAGCCCAGGCTGAGCCAGAAGAGCCCCGCCTTGCGGCCCTCGTAGGCCCACGCCTGATAGAAAACCGGGAGAACGAAAGCGATCAGGGCCATCAGCGCCAGGTGGACCCCCACCATGGCGTTGCCGGCACCCCCGGTCATCGAGGAAACGCTCTCGGGTCCACCCATGCCGGCGAAGAGCTGGGCCAGGATGAAGGCGGTGACCAGCGCCAGCACGAAGCTGGCCCCGTGGGTCTTCAGGGGATTGAAGTTCTTCTGGATTTCCTCGGCGGTAGTCTCCATGAGTGCGAGCCACCGCTTGCCGAACAGCGGTCCGTACCAGAGGAAGCCGACAATCATGGGAACGATTCCGGCCACCAGTACCGCCAACAGGTTGACTTCATGCATGATCCTGTCCTCCTTAATTAGTGGGAGATGTCTACGGACTGCAGGGGCAGTATAGATGATTCGGCAATCGCCTGCGCGTCCCTGCCCCGGTCGCATGAACAAGCGATGCCGGCTTCATTCCAGTGTCGGCTGCTGGTAGACTACGACCAACCACCCGGACCCGAGTTGACACACCATGAACCGACAACTGAAAACCCTTCTTCCCTTGTGTCTGTTGTGGCTTCCGGCCTGCAAAGTCACGGTCACCGACAGCACTTCCCCGACCGATCCTCCCGAACGCGGGCCGCGCACCCAGCCGGGCGCCAGCATGGAGATCTATGCGCCCGAGCAGCACGACCTCTACGACGGCCGCTTCATCATCTCGGGAGCTCGCATCCATCAAGTGGGCACGCTGAACGATGAGAGCCCCTGGGACCACATGGGCAATGACGGTTCGAATCTTCGGTCCGTCGAGGGCACGGTCGAGCTCGATGTCGATGAGATCAACAATACGGGAACGTTCCGCGCCGAGCTCGAGCTTCCCGAGGGCAGCTATGTGATCAACCTGGAAGAATTCAAGGAATTCTCACCCTGCCAGGACGGCGGCATCGCGGCCTGGCTGTTCGAGCACGGCGATTCCGGCTGCGGGGATGCTTACTGGCCCAAGAGCATTCTCTACGTGGCCGGATGGGGTATCGGCTCCGCCACCTTGAACGGAAAATCGCTCTACCAGGACTACCAGATTCACTTCATGGTCACCCAGGGCATGCGGGATCGGAACCTGGTGGCTCACTATCCTCACCCCGGAAAAAAGTCCCAGGCCGGCGCCGTCAACCCGGCCCTCCAGCAGCTGGACTTCTACATCCGCAGTCCTGAAACCAACGACGCCAATATTCCCAACCGCGAAGTGTTCGACCACTTCTTCGCCATGGAAGTGACCTGGAAATAGCCGGGCGAGGTTGCGACCCTGGGCTGGGTCAGTAGAGTCGAGGGGAGGCGCGCCGGCCTTAGATCGAGGGAGTCGCTGTTGCCGGCGGCTTTCGCCACTCGCCGGTGCCTCAATCTCGTTCCTCGCTGCGTTTCCTCGCCCCCGCTCGTCAAACCGGACGTGCGGTTTTCCCGCATCCGGCTTTCAGTCAAGATCATGCCTTCGCCCTCGGAAGGCTCTGTGGCTTCGACCCCAGGCAAGTGAGTCCATAGGTTTTCCATAGTCTCTCGTCCGAGAAGCGCACACTCCCCCCGGTCCTCACCTTGTGCTTCCGACAGAGCCACTGACGCAGCCGCCCGCCCGCGTGGCGGTCGATCGCTCGGTAGGCCGGGCTCACCTGCCCCAGAACGAAGTAGTTCGCCCACCCGGTCATCGCCCGGTTCAGGTGTTCTACCATCTGTCCTCGAAGCAGCGTCCCGTTCCTCGGCGCCGTCCACTCGCTGATCTTGCGGCAGATGCTCTGGACGCTCGCCTGGCTGGGTCGTGTGCCGATGTAGGCTCCTTTCCCTTTGGGGCGATAGTTGCGTCCGATGCGATATCCCAGAAACCCCATCGGTTCCTCCGGACACCGCAAGCATCGGGTCTTCCGCTCGTTGACCGGTAGCTTCAGCTCCTCCATGATCCGCTTGACCGCCGTCAGCATCTCTGCCGCCGGTGCCCTGCCGAGTACACGGAAGTCATCCGCATAGTTGACGATCTCCGCACAGAAGCGCCGGGCATATCCCAGCACCTTCCAGCCCAAAACGAAGCGCCGCATGTAGAGATTGCTGAGCAACGGTGAGATCGGGGCTCCTTGCGGTGTCCCCTTCCGCTCCCGGCGCCCTCGGTTCCGGCGGCGTCTGCCACCCTTCCCGTCGTCCTCCTCCACCGGCATCTCCAGCCATGCCTTGATGAGCTTGAGCATCCTCCCGTCACTCACGCGCCGGGCAATGCTTCGAATCAGCTCCGCATGCGGAATCTCGCCGAAGTAGTTGGACAGGTCGCCGTCAACCACCTCCTGGTAACCCCTTTGCAGGAGTTCATGCACGCGTTTGACCGCGTCGTTGGCACTCCGCCCCCGCCGATAGCCATATTGCTCCGGTTGCAGGTCCGCTTCGAAGATCGGCTCCAACACCAGCAAAGCCGCCGTCTGCGCTACCCGGTCCCGTATGCAGGGTATGCCCAAAGGCCGGAACTTGCCGGGCTGTTTCTTCGGGATCAGCACCTGCCGCACCGGCTTCGGTACGTAGGTTCCTTCCCTCAGGTCCCGCGCCAGTTCCCCCAGCCAGCCCTCCACCCCATACGCCTCGATGTCCTTGAAGCCCTCCCCGTCCACCCCGGCCGACCCGCCGTTTCGGCGTACCTGTGCCCAGGCTTCCTTCAGAAAGTCCTCTCGCCACACCTTGTCCGACAGCGCATGAAACCGCCGCTTGGGGTCCTCCTTCGCTTTCGCATGTAGCATGGTCTGGAATTTCCGAACCCCCTCTGACCCTGTTAGACTCTTGTCAGTGGCCACGCCTTGCCTCCTTTCCATGCTGCTCTCAACTCAGGGTCCCTTCCCTCCACCGGCGTTACCCGGCTTCTCCGGTACTACCGACCCATCCGCCACCCTGACGGCCCGGCCTGCCCCTCGCGGGGTCCCGGTTGATGTGTGCCGCATCTCCCCCAGGGCTTCCCGTGTTGCTGCCTTCTTCCCCTTCCATGCGTGCCAGCGTCACTACCCCGACGGAAGCGGATCGGTGCCCGCGTCGCTCTCTTCCCCATCCGCCAACGGCCTTCCCCTAAAGACAGGAGGGTCGGCTTCCGTATTGTCCGTTTCGAGGCCTGCTCGACGTTCACTCGCGTTCCGGCCCGCATGCTCGCTGAGCCGCCCTTGGCGGCCCTTGACCCCAGAGTGCTTCAGACCATTTCGTTACCTCCATGATCCGCCCTGGCTGCTACCAACCGGAGCGACAGTTGTTGGGCGGGGTTCGCACCCGCCAGAAGAAGGCGCCTTTCCACGGCGCACTGTCTTCTCGGCGATGATCCCGATCATCGGCGGCGCCGACAGGAACGTGCCCGGATCCCGTTCGCGAGCACGCCATTCGGCTTCGAAGGCGCATCGATCCGCCTCCGTCAACAAGCCGGCTTCGACCAGCCGCGGCACGTAGCCGAAGAAGAACTGCGTCGGCCAGTCCCAGAAGCTTGTGCCGGGTCTGATGAACCGTACGAGCGGAACCAGGTCGACCAGACGGCACCCGGACTTCACAACCATCCCCGGCAAACGAGCGCCCACGTCCAGATCGCCGCCGGTGGGTTTCCAGCTTTCGCTAACCGCCGCCAGCACGCGATCGAACACCGGGCTCCGCGGCTGCAGGGTGGTGGCGCGGTAGTTCAGATAGTCCCAGATCACCAGGCGGCCGCCCGGGCGCAACCCTGACACGACCCGGTCGATGACCGGGGCGGGGTCCCGCAGAAAGCAGAAGATCCAGCGAGCGAAGGCGCCGTCCAGCGAGGCGGGCTCCAGTTGCAACTCCTGGACCTTCTCCACCCGCGCCGTGAGCTGCTCTATCCCGAGACGGTCCGCTTCTCTGACCAGATAGGCGATGAAGCGCCGCGACTCGTCGACGGCGAGCACCCGGCCTTCGGGCCCGACCCGGGCCGCCAGTTCAAGAGCGGCGAAGCCCGGTCCACAGCCGAGATCCAGCAGCCGCGCACCCTTCTCAAACCCTGCGCGGCCCCAGAGGTCGTGGGCTGCCTCCGCCCACAAGCGGTGCTGCGTTTCGAGGCGCCGCCCTTCCTCCGGATCGGTGCCGAGCAGATAGGGATCCTCCGGTTTGCGGCGAGTATGCGTTTCAGGTCTCATGTGGTTTCTTTACACGGATTTAATGCCGGCCCGGCCAAGATGTCGATCACCTCATCGATCGCCGTTCGGGATCTATCGATCAGTGCGACCGGAAGCAGTCCTACTGATTAGACGGTTGAACATCGAATATCAGGTGGATTCCTGACTGTAAGAACCAGCCAGCAGTTGAAGCTCGCAATACGGATTTCCCCCCTTGTGGTACGGGGAGAGGAGAGAAGTCGGCTAGGAGTCTGCGCCGCAGAAAACCCGGGCAGGGCTGAATGATACAATAACGGGCTTAGCCCATCTTTAACACGGCTTCCAAGTATACGTTTATTATCAACAGGTTACAAAAGGCTCAACGCGCAAGTGGCACTACAAACGCGTTGAAACCGGAGATTTTGGAGGAATCAGACGATCATCTTGCGGATCCCTCCAGGAGAGGGATCGATGCCCAGGGCGTCGTAGATGGCCCTCTGATCGGGTTCGGCCCGTGTGGCCTTGCGGACGTGCAAGGTCCGCCCGTCCTGACGCCGGAAGGTGACCGTGACCCGCTGCTGTCCTTCCAGGATGCGCCGCAGCGTGGTCCAACTGGAGGCCTCGCCGCGCTGCTTGAGGCGTTTGCGGATGACCTGCACCAGTTGATAGGCGATGACCGTCAGAAACAGGTGACCTTCCGAGCGCACCGGCTTGTGATGATAGATGGGCCGCAGGCCCAGCTCGGACTTCAGGGAGCGAAACACCGCTTCCACGTCGGTCAGAGTCGTGTAGGTACGCCAGAGACTTTCCTCGTCCCAGTCAGTCTGGTTGCTGCGCAGGCAGTAGACCCCCGGATGGGTGGCCATCGAGCCCTGGCGGGGACGGTGCTTCCATCTCAGCGCTGTCGCCTTGCGGCCGCTCTCGTCGGTGAGGACCTCGATGCTGTAGTGTTGCCCCACCCCGCGGCTCTGTTCCTTCAGCCGCCCGATCCTCTCCCGGACCTTCTCGACGCCTTTGTGAGTCCGCGGCCGGGAAAGCCCCTCGGAGAGTCGGGTGAGCCCCTGCTCGAAGCGCCGGCTGAAGCGCTCCACGATGCCCTTCTCCTTCTCAGCCCGCTGCTGTGAGCGGCAGTAGAGACGCACTTCCTGCCCGTCGTCGGAGATCTCCTTGTGGAGCTGCAGCTCGGCCTTGGAAGCCGTCTCCACCGTCACGGCCGCCTCGGCATCGAACTGCCTCCGGCCCTGGCGGCTGGCCACCAGGTAGCGATACCCTTCCTCCCTCAACCACTGGATCCGGTCCTCGGTCGCCACCCCCCGATCCATCACCACCAAGGCTCCCCGGGGCGCCTCCAGCGCCTCCAGCATCCCCTCCAGGGTGCGGGGCTCATCCACCCTACCGGCAAAGACCTCCGAGCGGCGCACAAACCCCGCCCCGTCCAGCACCAACCCCAGCGTCAGCAGCCGACAGTCGCTGCGCTTGTCCTTCGAGTGGCCCCGCTCGGCCTTGGGCTGATGGCTGGCCGCCCCTTCGAAGAAGGTGTTGGTCAGATCGAACAGGGTGACGGTCGGCTCCAGATCGAACAACCCCATGGCCCGGGTGAAGAGGTGACGCTCGATGGCCTCCCGATGCTTCATCAGCGCGTCCGAGGCCCGATACATCTGCATCAGACTCAGGCTCTCGAAGTCAACCTCCAGCAACTCGCCCAAGCCGCTGCGCCGCCTGAGCCAGCCCCAGGTGGCCCTCTCCGAGCCCGGTCGGGCCAGACGGCCTACCATGGCCCCCAACGCCGCTGCCCGCATCGGTCCGTTCAGCCCTAACTCGGTCAGCAGATCCCCCAGCCCCAACTGCTCCAGCGCCCAGCAACCGACCTGCTCCACCCCCACGCTGCGCGGACGTGTCAAGGCCACCGAATCCACCTCGACCGTCTGCAGGTCCTCTGAGGCGGCCTCCCCGCCAACGCCGGTCACGTCGGCTTCGCCCTCAAGCAAGCGCTGGGCCATGCGTTGGGCTTCCTCCTCCAACGGGGTGGAAGCCACCGGCAAGAGAGGCAACTGACCGGTGAGGATCTGATCGAGACGGCGGCACAACAAGGGCCAGTCCTCACGGGGGATCGAGAAGTGTCGACCGAGGTTGAGGAGGGTCTGCTGGCGGACCTTGCCACTGACGCGATGGGAGCGGACGAGGCGGTGGGTGAAGTAGGTCTGTCCGGAATGGAGGCTGCGGGTCTGGGTGCGTCGGATGAACATGGGAGGGACGCTACCAGAGGAGAGAGAGGGGGTCAAGCCCATCCCATACGATTATGGCACTACATTCACCTCCTCAACCAAGAATCAACAACTTACGGGTGGTTTTAGGCTAAAATGGGGGTAAAATACCTCAAATCGGCCGTTTCTTTGTTAAAGATGGGTTAGAGACATCATAGGAGGTGGTGGATGGGGACAAGGTTTCGCCCGTATCAGCCGAAGCAACTGTTGATGTTGCCGCCGGACCTGGGGGAGTGGGTACCGGAAGGGCACTTGGCCCATCAGGTGAGTGAGTTGGTGGATGGGCTGGAGTTGAGAGCGTTTTACCGGCCCTATGAAGAGGACGGGAGGCGCAACTCGCCCTACGAGCCGCGGATGATGGTGAAGGTGTTGATTTACGCCTATGCGACAGGGGTGTTCTCGTCGCGCAAGATCGCGAGGAAGCTGGAGGAAGACGTGGCGTTTCGGATGCTGGCGGCGGGGAACTTTCCGCAGCATCGGACGTTGTGCGAGTTTCGCCGCCGGCATTTGAAGGACTTCAAGCAGCTGTTCGTACAGGTGGTGAGCTTGGCGCGGGAGATGGGGATGGTGGGGTTGGGGCGATTGGGGATCGACGGGACGAAGGTGCGGGCGAACGCGAGCCGGCGCAAGGCGATGAGCTATGGTCGGATGAAGGAGCGGGAGCGGCAACTGAAGGCAGAGATCCATGAGTTGTTGAAGAAGGCGCGGCGGGAGGACAGGGAGGAAGATGAGCGCTACGGGGAAGACCGGCGTGGGGATGAGTTGCCCGAGGAGTTGCGGCGGCGGGAGGACCGGCTGGCGGCGATCGAGGCGGCCAAGCAGCGGCTGGAGGCGGCCCAGCGGGAGGCCGATGAGGAGCGGGGGCGCAAACCGGGACAGGACCGCAACCCGAAAGCACGACGGCCCTACAAGCGGGCCTACGGAGAACCGGAGGAGAAGGCGCAGAGTAATTTCACCGATCCGGAAAGCCGGATCATGAAGACTTCCACCGAGGGGTTCCAGCAATGCTACAACGCGCAGGTGGCGGTGGACGGAGAGCACCAGATCATTGTGGCCACCGAGGTAACGGCGCAGGCGAGCGATCAGGGGCAGATGATGGAGTTGCTGGAGGAGGTGGAGGAGAGCTTCCAGGAGATACCGAAACAGGTGCTGGCGGATGCGGGCTACTGCAATGAGGCGGACTTGCAGGCCCTGGAAGAGAGAGGAGTGGACGGTTATGTTGCGCTGGGGCGCGAGGGGAAGCGGGCGGTAGAGATCGATCCCAGGAAGCATCCGGCCAAGAGTCGTATGAGGAAGAAGCTGGCCAGCCTAGCCGGTCAGGTGGAGTATCGGCGGAGGAAGTGGATTGCCGAAGCCCCTCATGGGTGGATCAAGGAGGGGCTGGGATTCCGACGGTTCAGTCTGCGGGGCTTGCAATCAGTGCAGGGGGAGTGGGACTTGGTGTGTCTGGCCCTCAACATCAAGAGGATGAGTGCGTTGATGGCGGCCTGAAGCAAGGGATTTCCACCCAATACCCAGGGCCACGGAGGTCCTCAACCGCCCATTGTGGGAGCCCACAGGACGCTTGAGACTCTATCAACGCCCAAGTGGCTCCCAAGCACTCCTTGGAACCGGCCTTGCGCAGTAGCCTCTCGCTCTTGAACTTTCCGAAATCGTCCTGCGGCGCAGACTCCTAGGCGGCGGGGTCCCTGTGGCTGAAAAGAGCCTGATAGAGGGCGTCGATCCGGGAGTTGAGCCGGCCTTCCATGGCATCGATCCGGTTGTCTAAAGCATCGATGCGGCCGTTGGTTTCCTTGATGTCTTGGCGCAGAATACGAAACAGGGATACCAGGAGGCCAGCCAGTATCCCCAACAGAGTGATGCCCGTTCCGATTACCGCGAGGATGATTTGGGCGGTGTCGCTCATGCAGACAGTCTACCACAGCCATGCCTATCCCAATCTCGGATTCATGGCACGGCGACCGGTAGCACCTGGGATTCTAAATCGAGGCCGGGGAAGACCGGGAAATCGCTGCCGACCCGGCCCAGCTCATGGCTTTAGAGGGATCTGATCAGTCTGTGAATTCGGCTTCAAGCTGGTCGCCGGATATGAATCTCGCGATCTCTTCCGTATTGCGGCGATACTCGGCTTGAACCACTCTTCGCCTACCTCTTGCTTGTCACGTATCGATCGACCTCTCATTTGGAGCACATGATGGAAAATCGTATCCGTCTTTTCTGCGTCCCTCACAACGAGGTTTATAGGTGCTCCCAGCTTGCGTGTAGCGCCGGGGACGTTGCTGAATTGCTGGAATAACTTGTAAAGAGCGCGTAGGTGACGTTATTGAATCAAAGCAAATCAGGAGTGGCAGATCGTAGTTATTCCAGTAATTCAGCAACGTCCCCTATACCTCCACCACGTCTCGGCTCGCACGGGGCAGTTCCGGAGCGGGGCATTTGGTAGAGACATCATGTATGCTAATCCGTACTTGGCGCGGAGATTACAGATCGATTTGTGCCGAAGTCTCGAATCATGTTGACAAGTCCGCATGTGCAGCGGACAATGATGCATGCTTCACGATAGGCGATCCGCGCTGTCAAACTATGTCAGTGGGTTGCTCTCCGCGGGCCGTACGGTGTTCACCGCCGAGGAAGCCGAGCAGGCGCTCGGCGTCGGACGGGGTGCGTTTCTGGATGCGGCCGAGCGGCTGCAGCGCCGCAAGGTATTGTTGAGCCCGCGACGGGGCTTCTATGTAGTTGTCCCGCCGCAACATGCTTCCTGGGGGGCCCCACCGCCCGCTTGGTACATCGACGCCCTCATGCGCCATGAGGGCCAAAGCTACTACGTCGGGCTCCTCAAAGCCGCGGAGTTGCACGGTGCGACCCACCAGGCTGTCATGGAGTTCCAGGTCATTTCGGCCAAGCGCCTTCCACAGATCCGCGCGGGCCGCAATCTGATCGTCTTCTACTTCCGCAAAAATGTGGAAACGGTGACGGCAGGCACCGAGGAACGCAAGACGGATACCGGCACGATGAGGATCTCCTCGGCTGCGCTGACGGCTCTCGATCTGTTGCGTTACCCGCAGGCGTCCGGCGGCATCGATAACGTCGCCACGGTTCTTTCAGATTTCGAACACAAGATCGATCCCGAGCAACTCGCCACGCTTTCGGTGTTGGTGGAGCGGCCGGTCGTGCAGCGTCTAGGGTACCTGCTGGAGCGTTTTGGCCACGACGCCCTGACGGGATCCATGCTGGAGTCGTTGCAGGCGCGAGGATCACTGCCCTGGACCGAGCTCGACCGGCAGGAGGTACGAGATCCGGACTTCGAGTCCCAACCGCAGCAGCGCGATCCCCGATGGCGCGTCATTGTCCGGCGCGTACCGGAGCCCGACGGATGATCCCCGCACAGAACATCGTCGCATGGGGCAATCTCGTTCCCTGGACGGAACCGCGACAGATCGAGCAGGACCTCATCATCAGCCGTGCTCTGGTTGAGATCTTCTCGGACCCAATGCTGCGCGGAGCGCTGCGGTTTCGTGGCGGAACGGCACTCAACAAGCTGCATTTCCCGGCGCCGCTGCGTTATTCGGAGGACATCGATCTTGTCCGTACTTCGCACGGTCCGATTGGTCCACTCCTCGACCAGTTGCGTGTCGTTCTGGAGCCGTGGCTGGGGCGGGCACAGTTCGACCACAGCCCTGTCGCGCCGAAGTTCCGCTTCGGAGTCGAGGCTGAGGATGGCAGCGGCGTGCCGATCCGGCTGAAGATCGAGATCAACACCCGTGAGGTCGAGGCCTTCGACGCGCCGACGGCGTTGCCGCTTGAGGTCGCGAATCCGTGGTTCTGTGGCAGGACGGCCATTTCTACGTTCTCGCGGGAGGAAATGCTGGCGACCAAGCTGCGGGCGTTGTTGCAGCGGAACAAGGGGCGCGATCTCTACGACCTTGCGCACGCGCTCGAGGTCTTCGAGGGCCTCGATACCGACCGTATCGTCGAGATGTTCGAGCAGTACCTTGCCCTTTCCGGCCAGACCATCTCGCGGGCGCAGGCCCAGAACCGCATGTTCGTGAAGTTGGCCAAGCCCCGCTTCTTGCACGATGTCCGCCCCTTGCTGCCGGCCGCTCGGGCGGAGACTCTGACTGAGGAGTCGACAGCAGAGGTGTTTCGCAGGGTGTTCATGACCCTTGTCGATCGGCTTCCCGGCGAGCCTTGGGGGAGGACGGCGGCGATGAAGCAGAGGTTCGGTATCTCGTGGTGAGAGAAATACAATGGCTACGATTGGTACGGGGTTCACGTGACGCGGACCCGCGGGTGGCAGCGGTCGGGATGCTAACGTGTGCCAGTCGGATGCCGTGCCCCAGATGGTAGCCTATTCTATGATTCCAATCTTCCGGCACACATCCAGCACCGGAGTGCCCACCTCGGTTCGCTGCAGGGCAAAGGCAATTTGTCGCTCAGCGAATCGCGATTTCTGCATCGGCACATCCACCTGCGCTTCCGAGAATCTACCGGATCCCTGACATCAAAGTCGGTCGATTTCTCCCGAATCAGACCGCACCTCAATCCATGCAAGTAATCGATTTGCTGGTGAGCCGCCGGGGAATCGAACCCCGAACCTACTGATTAAGAGTCAGTTGCTCTGCCAATTGAGCTAGCGGCCCACAAGTTACCCGGGAGGGATTGGGTATGGAGGGCGTTCTGACGGTCGTGCCATGCGTAACCGTTCTCGTCACAACTTCGGGTGAATGTTTCCGGCAGCCGAAAGCCTGACTCCGAACCACTTTCGAATTCTTTCACCCGCCCGACTTCTGACCGGGCATCCCTACGAGCATCAGCCTCACCTGCTTCCGAGATTGCCCGATGCTTCAGGTTGCCACGTCTGAGCCTGCTCAAATTAGCACGACCAGCAAGCGATTGTAAACGACTTGCCGCCCATCTGGACAGGCCCTCTCGCCTGGGTTAGAGTGACAGGCCACTGACGTCCCCTTGACCTCTCCGCCGACGGGGTGCCCTTGCAAGGAAAGAGCCTCCTTTTCACTGCCGGGGTCCTGGCTGCAACCCTGCTGCTGGGGTTGTGGCTCCACTCGACCCGAACCCTCCAGGCCCCGGCGGACCACCGGGTCCATCTGCGCCTGGCTGCGCTCTACACCAGCCAGGCGATGGAGAACTACCAGGACCTGGTGGACGACTTCAACCGGCGGAATCCGGACGTGCTGGTGGAGTTGCAGGGCGTTCCCGGAAGCTACTACGACAAGCTGCTGGTGATGTTTGCCGGGCGCACCGCACCCGACGTGATGTGGATGGGCAAGGGAATGGCCCAGTTCGCCTCGCGGGGCGCCTTTCTGGACGTGGAGGACGAGTTCCGGATCCCCCCGGGCGACTTCTACGAGTCGGTCCTGGACTGCTACCGTTTCAACGGCCGCCTGATGGGGTTTCCCCTGGGGGCCGATTTTGCCGTTATTGTCTACAATCTGGACCTGTTCGAGCAGGCCGGCCTGCCGCCACCCGCTCCGGACTGGACCCTGGAGGATTTCCGGCAGGCGGCCAGGAAGCTGACGGTTCGCGAGGGAGGCCAGGTCCGGCAGTGGGGCTTTTACGGTGAGATCGATCCGGGAGTCTTCGGGGCCGAGTACCTCAGTCCCGACATGTCGGAGGAACGCATCGACCGGCCGGGGTGGAGGAGCTACCTCGACTTTCACCTGAAGCTGATCTTCGAGGACGGTTCCATGCCCTCCCGCCTGGAGATCCCGGGAGCCGGAATCCTGACCAGGCGTCAGGCCTTCTACCGGGGGCAGGCGGCCATGATCTCCGACGGATTCCACTTCCGGACCATGCGGGAAGAGATTTCGGATTTCCGCTGGGACATTGCGCCCGTGCCCTTGGGGGCTCAACGGGCCTGCGCTTCCAGCACCCAGGGCTTTGCCGTCTCCCGCCACACCCCCCACCGAGCCGAGGCGGTGCGCCTGCTCAAGTACCTGGTGGCTCCCGAGAGTCAGCGGAGCCTGGGGGGCATTCTGGTTCCCTCCCATCGGGAAACCGCCCGCCAGGTGATCGAAGACATGCTCAGCCCGCCGCACAACCGCCAGGTCATCCTGGACAGCATGGAGACCCTCAACCCCTTTCCCCGACATCCCAAGATCAACGAGCTGCAGCAGGCTCTGGCAGAGACCACGCGGCTGGTCCTGACCCGACAGCAGAGCCCCGAGGCCGGGCTGCGGGAGTGCGCCCGGCAGTTCCGGGAGATCCTGGGGAGGACCCACTGATGAGATCGCGGGCCCTCGGCATCGCCGCCCTGTTCCTGCTGCCCAACCTGCTGGGGTTTCTGGCCTTCACCCTCTTTCCGGTGGTGGCTTCCTTCGCCTTGAGCTTTTGCCGCTGGGACCCGGTGGCCGAGGCGGTCAGCGCCATAGAACCGGTCGGACTCCGCAACTACCTGGACCTGCTCGGCTTCCACGGCCGGACCGACCCCGGGGGGCAGACTGCCTGGGCCGCCAACACCCCCCGCTTCTGGGAATCGCTCTACAACACCGTCTTCATGATGCTGGCCATCCCCTTCAATATGGCGGCCTCGCTGCTGCTGGCGGTCCTGCTGAACCGGAAGATGCGGGGCATGGCGATCTTTCGCACCGCCTTCTTTCTGCCCTCCATCACCGCGGGAGTAGGCACCATGCTCCTCTGGATGTGGATGTTCAACAAGGACATGGGCAGCATCAACCAGGTGCTGGCCTGGGTGGGCATCCAGGGGCCCGACTGGCTGCAGAGCTACTTCTGGGCCAAGCCGGCCCTGATGCTGATGGCGAGTTGGGCCAGCATCGGCGGCGTCAACATGATCCTCTACCTGGCCGGGCTGCAGCAGATCCCCCGGGAGCTGCACGAGGCGGCCGCCCTGGACGGCGCCGGCCGCTGGCGGCAGCTGCGCCACGTGACCGTGCCCATGCTCATGCCGGTGACTTTCTTCATCTTCATCATCTCCATCATCTCCGGCCTGGAAGGGGGGTTCGACGCCCCCTACGTCATGACCGGCGGCAGCTTCGGGACCACCACCGTCAGCCTCTACCTCTACCGGCAGGGGTTCGAGTTCTTTCGCATGGGCTACGCTTCCGCGGTGGCCTGGGTCCTCTTTCTGATTGTCTTCCTGTTGACCATGATCAACTGGCGCCTGGCCGAGAAACGGGTGGAGTACTGATGGGCAGCCAGTTCAACCGAAGTCGCCTGGTGGTTTTCGGCCTGCTTCTGGTGCTGGCCGCCTCCATGCTGTTCCCCTTCTACTGGATGGCGATCACCTCCCTGAAGGGGAAGGCGGACGTTTTCTCCACCGAGCCCAAGCTGCTTCCCGGAAGGCAACTGGCCGAACGGGTGGTGGACGATCCCCGCTGGTTCTTCCATGCCGGGACCGACAACTACAGCCAGTTGCTGGCCTGGCAGCGCCTGGTGGAATCCGGGCGCGGTCCGCGGGGCTTCAGCCGCTTCGTCCTCAATACGGTCTTCTTCGCCCTGGCCATCACCCTGGGTCAGGTGATCACCAGCAGCCTGGCCGCCTTCGCCTTCGCCCGGCTCCGATTCCCCGGCCGCAAACAGATCTTCTTCTCTTACCTAGCCACCCTGATGATTCCCGCCACGGTCACCATGATTCCGTCCTATATCCTGCTGCGGGAGCTGGGCTGGGTGAATACCTACCAGGCGGTCATCCTGCCCTCGATCTTCACCGCCTACGGCACCTTCATGCTGAGGCAGTTCTTCCTGACCATTCCCAGGGAGATCGAGGATGCCGCCCGCATTGACGGCTGCAGCCCGCTGGGCCTCTACTGGCGCATCGCCCTGCCGCTCTCCACCCCGGCACTGGCCGCCTTGTCCATCGTGGCTTTCGTGGGCTCCTGGAGAACCTTCATGTGGCCGCTGATCGTCAGCAGCTCGGAGGATCTCTTCAATCTGCCCCTGGGGCTGACCCTTTTCCGGGGGATGTACACCGATCCGGACTGGCCCTTGCTGATGGCGGGGTCCATGGTCATGACCCTTCCCTTGATCCTGGTCTTCATCGCGGGCCAGCGCTACTTCGTGGAGGGCATCCGCCTGGGCGCCGTGAAGGGCTGACCGCAATCCCCGACGAAAAACCATGGCAGGCAGCAACCGACAGGACAGAGACCGCTGGTTGAGGCGCCGCCGCCAGTTGACCGGCCGCTACCGCCGGTGCCTGGGCATCGGCCCGGAGCGGTGCGACCTTCAGGCCGAGATCGTCCAGGAGGCGTCCGGGAAGGATTGCGTGGCCCAGTGGCTGCGGTTCTCCAGCGAGCCCGGCGAGCGCGTCCCGGGCCTGCTGGTCCGGCCGGCGGGCGCCCGCAAGCCGCCGCCGTTGATCCTGGTGCTTCCGGGGGGACATCGAACCAAGGACCTGGCGATCTTCGGCCACGAGCAGTGGCCGCTGCCCTTCGCCGTCGAGTCTCCCCACCATCGGTTTCCGGTGGAGAAGCTGGGTAACTACGAGCCCCTTCCCCTCACCAGGCTCCTCGCTCAGGGGTTTGCCCTCATGAGCATCGACTGCCGCGTCTTCGGAGCCCGGGCCGGCCCGCGCCCGGACAGCGCCGCCGACCGGGCCGCCTTCACCGCGGCTTCCCACTCCCAGTACCACTGGCTGATGCGCCGGGCCCTCATCGATGGCCGCAGCGTAGCCGCCATGGAGGTCTGGGACGTGATCCGAACCCTGGACTACCTGGAAACGCGCGACGACATCGATCCGAAGCGGGTGGGGGTCATGGGATGGTCGATGGGCGGCAACCTGGCCTGGCAGACCGCCATCGCCGAACCCCGGATCAAGGCCGTCTGCACCGGAAGCTGCCTGATCACCTTCGAAGCGGCCCTGGAGCATGAGCGGGACGCGGGCTGGTATGCCTGGATTCCGGGCGTTCGCCGCTGGACCTCGCGGCAGGAGTTGTTCAGCCTGATGGCTCCCCGCCCTCTGCTGGCCTTCGAGGGAGACAGCGACTTTCCCCGGGAAGGGGTCCAACCCATGCTGGATGAGGCCAGGGAAAAGTACGCCCTGCTGGACGCCGGCGATCGCTTCCGCTCCGTGTGGTACTCTGGGGGCCATGGGGCCTACCTGCGGGACCCGGCCACGCTGGAGGAGATCGGCGGCTGGTTCGCACGCCACTTGAGATGAGGGCCAAGGTGCCATGACCCGGCTTCTTTTCTTCGACGACACCCAGCTTCTGGAGAAGCAGGGCCTGGAGCGCCGCCTGGGACGGCCCGACCCGGTTGCCGAGGCCACCTTCCAGGTGCCGGGGATCGACCTCGGATTTGCCTATCCCACCGTCTTTCCCTGCCGCGAAGCCGGGGGATGGCGCATGCTCTATCAGTCCCTGAGCGGCCTTCAGAGCGACAAGGACCCGAACCATTTCGTGCCTACGGTGGCGGATTCGAGTGACGGTGTCCACTGGCGGGTCCCCGACCTGGCGGCCTCGGCGCCGCTGGCGGACCGGCTGCTGCCCAACCAGGTGGGGGCGGCGCCCCTGAACCGCTTCGGCGAATGGGGGCCCTCCTATTACGACCACCGCGCCCCTGATCCTGGACAGCGAATCAAGGGGTTTGTCTGCAAGGGTCACGGACCCGGCACCGGCAAGAAGGACTCCTGGATCGTGACCTCCCCCGACGGGCTGACCTGGAACGATGCGGAGGGGACCCTCTGGCATCCCTACGGCAGCGACCCCTCTGTCTGCGCCTTCTGGAACCGCTACCGCGACAGCTACGTGCTGGCCATCCGTCCCAAGAACGGCGACCGGCGCATCGCCCTGATGGAAACCCCGAACTGGGAGGAGTTCTCCCCTGTCGAGCTGGCCCTGTCCCCCGACGGACTGGACCCCGACCTGGCCGAGCTCTACGGGATGCCCACCTTCCCCTACGCCAACCTCTTCATCGGGTTGCTCTGGATCTACCGGACCCCGGCGCGGACCGCCCAGCACGGCAAGTTCCTGGGGGGACGGATCGACTGCCAGTTGGCCTACAGCTACGACGGCTGGCACTTCCAGCGAGGTCCGAGGGAGCCCTTCCTGGCCAATGCCGCCCCGGGCCGGATCGGAGCGGGCTGCCTCCTGCCCTGCAGCCTGATTGTGACCGAGAGCGAGATCCGCCTCTATTCCTGCGCCAGCGCCCAGGAGCATGCCATCTTCGGAGAGCAATCCCCCCAACGGTCGGCCATCCTGATGCACCGTCTGCGGCCGGATGGATTCGTCTACCTGGAAGCCGCCTCCGGGTGGGGCCGGATGAAGACCCGGGCCCTGCTGGTGCAGGGGGACCAGCTCAGCTTCAACGTGCAGGCGCCCGGCGGCCAACTGCTGGTGGGAATCACCGACGCCGACGGCAATCCCATCCCCGGCTACGGCCTGGAGGATTGCAGCCCCTGCAGCGGCGACAGCACTGCCTGGGTTCCCCGATGGAAAGACAACGCCCGTTTCGGTAGTCTTAAGGGCCGGGCGGTTCAGTTGGAACTGGAACTCAGCGGAGGGCGGCTCTACGCCGTCGGCGGCGATTTTCAGATGCTGTCGGCCAAGGAGGGGATGCGCTACATGAGGTTCGGCACACCCCCCGACCCGAGCGGCTGGGGGCCCTGATGGGATTGCACCACCTTGTCTCGAAGCGGCCGGGCTTGCCTGAAACAAACGACAAGAGACAAAAGAAAAAGACTTATCCACAAAGGGGCACGAAGAACGACGAAGGGCCACTAAGGCGCTGAGGTTGACCGCGACGGGGTACCAAGGTCGCGAAAGGATTGATCGATTTCTGATTGTTTTGCTCTCGTATGATCCGCCCGGCAGGGCGGGGGCGACACTTGTTAGCACTTGATAATCCCCGGGCGAACGCCCGGGCGACCCATCGAGCCGCGGAGCGGCGGCAGCAGGTAGCCGTGGGCGTGAGCCCATGGATAGGGGTAGCTCCACGTCGAGCCGCGTAGGCGGCGGCAGCAAATGCCGGTGAGCCCAAGTGAAGCCCAAGCCGACGCAATGCTGTTTATCCTGTTTATCCTGTGCATCCATGTTCAATAAATAGAAAACCGGGTAAGCACGACATGGCCCTTGTTCCCGACAGGCCATGAAGATGCGTTGTTTCACTCTCGTATGATCCGCCCGTTAGGCCGAGGCGACCTTCTCTGAGCCACTTGTCCGGGAAGAGGCCATGACTTCACAACCACAGGCACCCACCTCCGACCGGGAACCCTTGCGCCTGATGGTGGTGGTGGCCCATCCCCACGATTTCACCCACTGCGCCGGAACCTGCGGCATTCACAGCTCCCGGAGCGACGCCGTGACCGTGGTGACTCTGACCAACGGGGCCACCAAGCACAACGAACGCCTCTACGACGAGCTGATCAAGCCCGCCGCCGAGCGCGACCCCCGGATCGTCAACCAGACCCGGGAGGACTACGCCCGGGAAAAACTGCGGGAGTTCCGCGCCGTCTGCCGCCTCTTCGGCGTCAGCGACGTGCGGGTGCACGGGTTTCCGGAGCCCTACCGCATGGAACGCACGCTCGAATCGGTGGAAACCCTCAAGCAGATCATCCTGGAGGTGAGGCCCGACGTGATGATCTCCCACCGGCGCTACCTGCGGGGGCGCAGCGGCATGGTGTCGGCCTCGCGCAACGAGCACGACGAAGCCGGCTTCGCCACCCACGAAGCCATGCACCTGGCCTCCCTGCCCGACCCCTCCAGCCCGATCCCTCCCCACACCGTGGCCCTGACCTACTACCTGGGGGTCTTCTTCGAAACCGACGAGATCGACTTCTACGTGGATATCAGCCAGTGGGCCGAAAAGCGGGTCGAGGCCGAGGTTCTGTTCGCCACCCAGGGTCACACCGAGGCCTTTGCCCGCAAGCGCATCGAGATTAGTGCAGGCAGGTCCGGTTGGAACTGTGGGACGCAGTATGCCGAGGGATTCGTCCGCCGCGATCCCGACCTGTTCGACCAGCTTCCGGTTCCGGACCGAGCCCTGCAGAAGGCCAGAGGCAAGCGCATGGACCATTTGCGCCGGATTTCGGGAGAGCTGCCCGGGCCTTCCAAATCCTGAGGCGCGCCCCGCGTTCAATCCTTAACCGTCTCCTATTTACCCATTCAGGAGGACCGAGACCATGAGAATCACCAACGTCACACCTTACGTGATTAGGCCCCGCTATCCGGACAATGCCGGAGCCTTCGAGGGGGACTGGACCTTCGTGCGCATCGACACCGATGAAGGCGTCCACGGCTGGGGCGAGGCCAGCAACTCTCCCGGGGGCGGCTGCTTCCTGAGCGCCCGAACCATCGAGCTGCTGCGCCAGAGCCTGGTGGGGAAGGACCCGTTTCAGAGCGAGCAGATGTGGCAGCAGAACTACCGGCGTTTCACCTACCTGGGAGCGCGCGGTCTGCCGACGGTGGCCCTGAGCGGCGTGGACATGGCCCTTTGGGATATCAAGGGGAAGGCCCTGGGCCTGCCGGTCTACGACCTGCTGGGCGGCAAGCTGCGGGACAGCATTCGGCTCTACGCCAATGGATGGTTCTTCGGCTGCCAGACCCCCGAGCAGTACGGCGCGGCCGCCAGGACCACCGTCGAGGCCGGCCACGAGGCCCTCAAGCTGGACCCCTTCCTGGAGATGCAGCCCTTCCACACCGCCTATCTCGACGGCCAGATTTCAGCCGAGGGGGAAGAACTGGGCTGCAACATCGTGGAGGCGGTTCGGGAAGCCGTCGGCGAAAAGGTGGAAATACTGATCGACGCCCACGGCCACTACAACGTGCCGACCGCCATCCGCCTGGCCAACCGCCTCTACGAGGAGTCGCAGATCGCCTGGTTCGAGGAGCCGGTGCCCCCGGAAAGCATCGATGCCTTGCGGGCCGTGCGGGAGCACGTGACGCCTTCCATCTGCGTGGGGGAGCGCCTCTTCACCCGCTTCGACTTCCTGCCCATCCTGCAGCAGGGGCTGGCCGACTATCTCATGCCGGACGTGCTCTGGACCGGGGGCATCACCGAGCTGCGCAAGATCGCCAGCATGGCCGAAGCCTATTACGTCCCCATGAGCCCCCACAACGCCATGGGACCCCTGCAGATCGTAGCCGGCTCCCACGTGATGATGAACACGCCCAACTTCTACCGGCTGGAGCACAGCACTTCCTTCATCGAAGCCTACAACCGGTTGACCACCGAGCCCATGAACTTCCACGGCGGTGAGTTCAGCCTGAGCGGAAGACCCGGCCTGGGCGTGGATTTCGACATGGAAGCCCTCCGCTCCCATCTGCACCCGGAGTGGAAGTAAGGCCGTTGGAGGAGCTTCCCACGAGGTGCACAACGGAAAAGAGATATCCACGAAGGGACACGAAGGACGACCAAGGGGTTGGAGAAGGCTCAAGAGGAGTCTGGATCCACCCGGGAGCGCGGGCGTCCCGCCCGCATCCGCTCCCTATCCCGGCTTCAATGAAGACAACCCCAGCGCAGCCGCGGCACGGTTGAGCTTACGGTCAAAACAGGCAGACGTAGAGGATCATCCCCGGTCTTCCAGCACACTCTCCGCGATGGACTTGCCGCGGATTTCCGGGCAGAGGGTGCCGCCCCGAGGCTTATTACCGTTCCAGTGGACTCGGTCAAGCTGCAGCAGACGTCCAAGGCCTCCATCCTCGATTTCCGGGATGGGCAGTAGCCTCGCCACAGGAGTCCTGTGAGAAGTCACGACCACAGGTTCGCCCTGACGCACCAACTTGAGGTACTTGGAAAGGTTGTTCTTGAGTTCTCGAACCGACACTTGCATGGCTTCTCCAAAAAAGTAGCTGCAAACAAGTTCCGCCCCCGCCCCCGGGACACGGACCGGATCATTTGAGGAAGAAACTGCCGATCGTTTTTGAAGACGAACCACCAATGAACACGAATGGGGATGGACCCCCTTCAATGACCAACGGCGCCCGAATGCTGCTGCGATTTCGTGACCTTGATATCACGACGTCATGGGAGGATGCCCACCCGGGAGCGCGGGCGTCCCGCCCGCACAACACTGGCAAAGGCTCGCCCATCTCCTCGACCCGGCTCGACCGGCAAAGACGCCCGGGCTCTGCTTGGGCCGGGCCCATGCGGTTCCCACCGCCAGGGTGGACGGGTGCGCCATCGCAGGGAAACTGAGCGGCAACCCAAGGGAGAGGATGCGGGCGGGACGCCCGCGCTCCCGGGTGGACTCCAGGATATATAATCTGCCTCTCCCGAGACCCCTGTAAAGCGGCAACAACGGCGTTCATGGTCGGAGCCAGTCCGTCGCTGGAAAAGAAGGATCCATGACTTCGCCACATCCTCACCCCCGCTGCCTGCAACCCGGACCGCACAACCGTGTGACCGACGTCGATGGGTTTCTCGTCGGCAATGCCTCCGACGCCGCCCTCAAATCCGGGACGACCGTATTTACTGCGGAGCAACCCTTCACGGCGGCGGTGCACGTCATGGGCGGAGCCCCTGGAACCAGGGAGACCGATCTGCTGGCGCCGGACCGTCTGGTGCAGAATGTGGATGCGTTGGTCTTGTCCGGGGGGTCGGCTTTCGGTCTGGATGCGGCCTCCGGCGTCACGGACGCCTTGGCGGAAAGCGGACGCGGATTTCCCGTGGGCGCCGCCCGGGTTCCGATTGTGCCGGCCGCCATCCTGTTCGACCTGCTCAACGGCGGGGACAAGAACTGGAAGGAGAATCCCTACCGAGGGCTTGGCCGGCGGGCGCTGAAGAACGCCGGGGAAGAGTTTGACCTCGGGACAGCCGGGGCCGGCGCCGGAGCAACCACCGCCAATCTCAAGGGAGGCCTTGGTTCGGCTTCCCTGCAACTCGGGAACGGAATCACGGTCGGAGCGCTGGTCGCGGCAAACCCGGTCGGCTCGGTCACCATCCCAGGAAGCTGCAAGTTCTGGGCAGCCCCCTTTGAAATCGGCGATGAGTTCGGGCAGGCGGGTCTCCCCGAGGAGGCACCCGATCTCAAGGCAACGTTCCTGGGAAAACACACGGCCCTGGCGCCCGGAGCAAACACCACCATCGCCGTTGTCGCAACCGATGCGGACCTCACCCGGAGCCAGGCGCAGCGCATGGCCATCGCGGCCCACGATGGGTTGGCCAGAGCCATTGTTCCGTCGCACACGCCTTTCGACGGCGACCTGGTGTTCGCCGCGGCCAGCGGAACCGCAAAGCATGCGGTAGAGGACACTGACATGGCCGCCATTTGCCACGCCGCCTCGCTCTGCCTCGCCAGGGCAATCGCCCGCGGCATTCGTTATGCGACTCCCGAACCGGGAGACCTCCTTCCCTGTTGGCCCGGGTCCTGATTCAATCCAGTATCCAGACTCCCCTGCACCACCCGCTCTCGAAAAAAACTTGACTATAATTGATTAGTAGTGCTAACTATATAAACCATGTCCAGAGCCGATGACATCAAGCAGGCTGCCACGGGATTGGCGCAGCTGAGCCTCTACTTGAGAACCAGGCAGTGGAAGGCAGGGGAAGCGCTGGGCCTGACGCCCACCCAGATCACCGTCCTGACCCTGCTCAGGCAGCGGGGATCCAACCGGGTTCGGACCCTGGCCAAGCTGCTCGGCGTTTCCCTGGCCACCGCCAGCCGCGTCATCTCGGCCCTGGAACGCAAGCAGCTTGTCCGAAAATCGATCGATCCTGCGGACGGCCGGGCCACCCTTGTGTCCCTGACGCAGGCGGGGGTTCGAGTCGTTTCGTCACGGACGGAGTTCCCGGAAGCACTGCTCAGCGCCCTGGCCGGGCTCAGCCCACTGGAGAGCCGGGCGCTGCATACGGCCCTCAGCAAGGTCATCCTGGAACTGCAGGAATCCGGGGCCATCGAACCCCAGAGGATGTGTTGCACCTGCCGTTTCTTTCGCCCCCACCGGCATTCGGACCAATCCCGGCCCCACCACTGCGATTTTGTGGACGCCCCCTTCGGAACTGCTTCGTTGCGTCTGGACTGCGGGGACCACCAGCCGGCCGAGGAAGCCGCGAGAAAGGAGCGCTGGCGGCGATTCCTGGCCGCCACTCCCCCGGATTGAGGCGCCTCTCCGCCAGCGCAAGCCGGTGGTGGGGCTATCTTTCAACCAACCCTGATCCCTACAAGGAGGAATCACCATGAAGAAACAAGCCACCTTCTACCATGCCGGCTGTCCGGTCTGCGTGGATGCTGAGACCCAATTCGCGGGGGCTCTCAATCCCGAGAGCTACGCGGTTGAGATCGTTCACCTCGGTACGGCCCCCGACCGCATCGCCGAGGCCGAAGAGGCCGGGGTGAACTCGGTCCCGGCCATGGTCGTGGATGGGAAGCCCTATCACATCAATTTCGGCGCATCCCTGGCCGATTTGAAGTCTTAGAGATGAGTTTGGCGGCCTGCGCCGCCAGGAAAACCGCTTCTGCGTGGGTCGGGCAATCCGGTTGGGTTCCCGGCCCTTGCAGGACCCGCGGCCTTATATTAGACTAGGTGGCCGGCCGATCGAGGACATGTCGGCCGCTTCCTTCGACGGTGAGTGTAGCTCAGTCGGTAGAGCACTGGATTGTGGCTCCAGCGGTCGTGGGTTCGATCCCCATCACTCACCCCACCCCCCTTCGCCTGAAACACCCCTGTTTCATCCTGTATCAGCCGCACAGTCGCATGGGACGGCCACGCGGCCAAGTGAAAAGTGATTAGTGGCGAGTGGTTAGTGAATAGACCGACACGTAAAGCCTGAAACAACAGAAAAAGAGTGATCCACGAAGGGCCACCAAGCGTGGCGGCTCTGCTGCATCGGCACGGGCTGCGGCGCGGCAAACCGGCGCATGCCCCTTTGAGGAGCAACAGTGTTGGGAGGAGGGCCCCCCCGGGAGCGCGGGCGTCCCGCCCGCATGCTATCCCGTTGCGTGCCGCTCAGTTTTCCTGCGATTCGGCGCCCGGCCACCCTGCCGGCGGGAACTCCATGGGCTCGGCCGAAGCAGAGTCCTGGCCCCGTTGCCGGTCGACCCGGGTCGAGGAGATGGCCGAGGCTGTGCCACGACTTGTGCGTGTGCATTAATAGGGGACGTTGTTGAAATGTTGGAATTACTCTGTCTGGCGATTCTGTCAACACCTGGAGAGGGAGAAAAATGGAGGGAAAATCCAGGATTCAGAAGGAGAACTGCTTCGCCGTTTCAGTCGGTCAGGAATGGGGAACTGAGACAGTTATTCCAGTAATTCAACAACGTCCCCTATTTTTCCCCGGCCGACGATTATACTGCAAGTTCGAGTTTTTGAGTATGTGAATATTCTGAAACTCTGAATAGGTGAGTGTCTGAACGGTTGATTGTTTGAGTATTCAGATACTTGGACTGCTGTCCGATGCCAACGCACCTGGCCGGCTACGCCAATCCAAAGACCACCCAGATCTATGACCGCCGTCGCCGGCGCGATACGCGGAATATCGTGGGGAGGATTTCGGTGTAAGCGGACTGTCTGCACTTGAATCAAGTGTCGTAAATGAGCATCTTGTCCGTCAAATCCGACGCAACCTCATGTCTTTGCACACAGTGGACAATCTCTTGGGAACGACTCAGACGTCGCTCCACTATGTCCCCACACTCTTTACACATAACGCGAAACTTGTCGGCTTCCTCGCTGTCATAAGGCATGTAGCGTCTCATCACCTCGATTAGATTGTTCTCGTCAACAAGTGTGATCTTTTTGCCCTGGACAAACTCTTTAGCGGTTTTGCCGAACTTAGCAGTGGTGACGAAAAAGCCCCTTGTAGCCGCTGCTTCTGTCACCGCCGAGTGGAAAACTTGAAGGTCTCGCCTGCCGATGCTTCTATCTCTGGCATACCTTTTGCACTCAATCAAATAGGTTTTTCCATCCTTTAGCGCAATAGCGTCTCTTCCACGGTCGTTCGAGTAGGGGGTTTGCTCAACAGCATAACCCCTCTTTCTGAATAGCTCGCTCACGAGATCTTCAAAGGCCCGTGGTGAAAGCTCTAGTAGTTTTCTGTAGTCACGACGTATCTGGTCTGCTAACCGATGAAATTCTTTTTCGCGAAGGTCACGCGCCTGCTCTCGAATCCTTTCGTGCTCTTTAGCCCGAGCTTGGTCGGCGCGACGTTTGTACTCCAGTTGTCGCTGCTTCTCTCCGCACAGCGAGCACTGACCAGCCGTAAGTCCGCCTGGGACTCCGTGTGGGCAAAGGATCCGCTCAAATTCCCGAATTCGATGACCTTTAACAAATGGGTGAATCAAGAATTCCACAGCAGCCCATCCGGCACTGAGAGCCATGACGACGGCAGGCAACAGTACTACGTCGGAAATCTCTAAGCCAGCCCACATCAAGACAAACAGGACTCCGCTTATTGTCCAAAAGACACGCACCTCTGCACGAGACCATTCATCACTTGGCGTCTCTGGCTGGCTAAACTGTTCAAGTTCTTGGTAAGTATCAGAGGAGTGTGACGGGTCCTGGAGGGTCGGTTTGTTTGGAGGGGGCCAGTCGAAGAGTTTCTTACACCTCGGACAGGTCACTTTCAGGTTCCCCCGGTGCCGAGGCAACCGTAGTTGTTGCCGACAATTAGGACAGGCTATGATGGTTTCTGACATCTCTGCTCTTAAGTGTGTTGAGTTTTCGGTTCCGGATCACGACCCGGTGCGGAGTTCGCTTGAGGACTACGGGGAGCGATCGCGTCCCAAGACTTGCCGCTTCTGGCCTGGATGGTGATGGTGAGGCCGGCGAGCTCCAGGGGTAGGGCAGTGGGGTTCGGCCCCGCGTAGAAGCTTCTCCAGGAGCCATCGGGGAGGCGGGCAGGCCGCGCCAGCCCTCGAGGGGCTCGAAAAGCTCAAACCTGGGCCTCGTAGCCGTTCCTGACAATCCCTTTGAGAAGGAGACGACTGCTAATGGACGTCATCAGCATAGCAAATCGACAATTACTCAACGGACTGTGGTGTTCACAAAAAGGGAGAACCTATTAGCTGGGCGTATAAAAAGGCACTTACAAACTTGCAGGAGGGCTTTTTGTGAAGTCTGGGCAGTCCATATGTAGTGGTTTTGGATCTGGTCTTTAGTGGGCATAGAGAACATGAATCTAAAACTTAAAGACCCTGTGTCCCCTTGCGTCTACATCTTCCTGGACGAGTCCGGGAACTTTGACTTCCGCAGGAGCGGAACCCGCCATCTTGTGATGACCTGCGTTAGTATGTGCCGCCCGTTTTCGGCTTGGGAGCATCTTGATGACTATAAGCAAGAATTAGCCGCGCAATGCGAACAGTTGGAGAAACAATTCGCCAAGTGGGCGAACCTGACGAAACTACTCACCGAGGACCATCAAGAGATGGGCGCCCACGTTACAAAATTAACCAACGTCTACCACACGCTCACGGCGGATTTGAGGGAACTTTTGCGTTGATCCATGCCGAGGCCGAGCAGAAGCGGAATGCAGGGGACCAGCCGGACCGCGTTGCGGGGCTAATTGAGAGCCGGATTCAGAACCGAGTGCGTAGCCGCGGTGGACCGGGCAGGTGATCTCAGATGCTGCAGGGCTCTCTCCTGTGGGAAGGTCTTGAGCATGGAAGGACTTCGATGAAACTGCCGAGTGGGCTATGTTGGATTTGTGGCGGACTTGTCGTTATCGGACTGGCTTCGATCGTGGTGGTCTATTGGGAGTGGTTAAGCTGCGGGGAGTCTGGATCCACGACCCTCCGTAACCTTGGCCTCATGGTTGCCGGCGTCATTGCGCTTTGGTTTGCTTACCGGCGTAGCCGCGTAGCTGATCGCCAAGCCGAAACTTCGCACCGTGGTCTTCTGAACGAGCGCTATCAGAAGGGCGCAGAGATGCTCGGCAGCAAGGTGCTATCTGTCCGCTTGGGAGGTATCTACGCGCTGCAACGTCTGTCCGAGGACGAGCCGGAGCAGTACCACCTCCAAATCACGCATCTGTTCTGCGCCTTTGCGAGCCATCCAACCGAGGACAGAGACTACATGGCTGCGTTGAGGGTCACCGAACAGAAACCACACCGACTCCGCGAGGATGTTCAGGTCGCTGTGACGGCGATCGGAACCCGTAGCGAACAAGACATTGAACTTGAGAAGAAAGGGAACTTCTCCCTAATCTTGGACTGTGCGTACTTGGTCGGTGCGTATCTGAGCGGCGCAGACCTAACTGGCGTGAGTCTGAGCAAGGCAAACTTGGCCGACGCGTACCTGGTCAAAGTAAACCTAACTGATTCGCACCTGAACAGCACAGACCTGACCGGGGCGTACTTGAGCGGCGCAGAGCTAAACGGGGCATACCTGCTTAAAGCAAACCTGACAAAAGCAGAGCTGACCGACGCAACCCTGACCAGCGTAAAACTAAGCGACGCAGACCTGACTGGGGCAGACCTGACGGGCTCAGATCTGACTGGAGCAGTCCTAACCAATGCAATCTTGACGAACGCCACCCTGAGGAATACAACGCTGACGAACGCAATGCTTAGCCCGCATTTCTCACCAGAGGTAGGAAGCATCGGTTCTCGGAATCTGGTAAAATACTCTTGTCTAAGGAGTTAACCAGATTCTTAAAGGAGAACCGATGCCGACACAGTGTAACACCAAACCCCTGGAGTTTGAACCCCACGGCCGCCGCCGCGTGGTGGCTGATTTCGACGGCGGTCCCATCACTTCCGATGCCGGCTCCCTGCTGTTGCGCCGGGTGGATCGGGGCTTATCTCTCTCCGACCAGGTGGCCGACTGTTTCACCGATCACCGCGACCCCAAGCGGACCCAATACAGCCTGCGCACCCTCATCGCTCAGCGCATCCGTGGCATCGCCCTCGGCTACGAGGATCTCATCGACCACGACCAACTCCGTCACGATCCCCTCATGGCCTTGTTTTCAGAGAAAGGCCGTCGTGGCGACTCGCCTCCCCTGGCAGGCAAGAGCACCCTCAACCGACTCGAACACGCCCCCACCCAAGGCCCCACCCGCTACCACAAGATTGACCACGACCCCGAGGCCTTGCAAGCCCTCCTGGTGAAACTGTTTCTGCAAGCCCATCCCCAACCCCCCGATGAGATCATCCTCGACCTCGACGCCACTGACGATCCCCTCCACGGGGAACAAGAGGACCGCTTCTTCCACGGCTACTACCGAGGCTACTGCTACCTGCCCCTCTACATCTTCTCGGGCCGCCATCTGCTCTCGGCCCTGCTCAGACCCGCCAACATCGATGCCTCCGCCGGCGCTCTGGAGCAGGTCCAGCGCATCGTCTCCCGCCTACGGCGTGTCTGGCCTCAGGTCAAGATCCTGCTGCGGGCCGACTCCGGCTTTGCCCGTGAGGAGCTGATGGGGTGGTGTGAGCAGCATCAGGTCGACTATCTCTTCGGCCTGGCCCGCAACTCCCGCCTCCAAGACGCCATCGCCCCCGAGTTGGCTCAGGCCCAGGCCCTCTCAGACCAGCAACAGCAGCCCGCCCGGATCTTCACCGACCTCTCCTACCGCACTCACAAGAGCTGGTCCCACGAGCGCCGCCTGGTCGCCAAAGCCGAGGTCCTGCCCCGCGGCCCCAACCCCCGCTTCGTCGTCACCTCTCTGTCGGTCCAGGACTACCCCGCCCAGTTCCTCTATGAGAAAATCTACTGTGCCCGCGGTGAGATGGAAAACCGCATCAAGGAGCAGCAACTCGACCTGTTTGCCGATCGCACCTCCACCCACTCCTTCCGGGCGAATCAGCTCCGGCTCCTGATGACCTCTTTCGCCTATGTGCTGGTGGAGGGCTTGCGCCGGCGGGCGCTGCAATCCACCTGCCTGGCCCGGGCCACCGTCGGTTCCATCAGACTCAAACTGCTCAAGATCGGCGCTCAGGTCACCATCTCGGTCCGTCGCATCAAGGTCGCCATGGCTTCCGGATGTCCTTACCAGAGGGAGTTCCGCATCGCTTGGGCTCACCTGCCGCCCTGAGGTGCCCTGACCCGACCGTCACTCCTGGCCCTTGAAGACGCGGCCACCAGGCCCGATGGCAGAGGTGTCGCTGTTTTCGAGGGAAAATGCCGCCTGAGGTTCCTCGGAGAGCCTCAGAAGCCTCCGCTGTTGGCCTTTGCCTACCGATCCAGCCACCAACGTTGTTAAACTCGGCCTCAAATGCCTCCATGGCCCCTTTTACCGCTCCTGTGCGAACTCTGGTGAGAAATGCGGGTTAGGAAAGCAAACCTGACGAACACAATCCTGAAGAATGCAAAATTGGATAGCGCAGATCTAACCAACACCAAGCTGGGCGACGCAGACCTGGGCGGCGCAGACCTGGCTGGGGCGTACCTTACCGACTCAGACCTGTCCGGCGCGTACCTGACGGGAGCGGTCCTGACCGGAGCGGTCCTCTTTCAGGTGAAAGGCCTCACCCAGGGCCAACTCAACCTAGCGTGCGCCAATCCCGATAACCCTCCCAATTTAGGTCAACTCCGTGATGCTGAAACTGGTGCCCCTCTGGAATGGCGCGGCAAACCTTGCAGAGAGTAAGCTCCCGATAAAGTATCTTGTCGGCCCCTATTTCAGCGACCTCGAGGACCAGCGCCAGGGCGTTCTCGAGACGCCTGGAACGCTTCCCCGGGCTGGATCCGCGTCACCAGCGCGTGATTTCCCGGGTGCTACGGGTCGCCGGCCCCCGGGAAAATCTAACAGAGGCTATCCTGCGGCCTCTGTTTTCGCGGATTGTGCCCCAGGAAGCGTTTTTGGGGTTTTAGGGTACGCTGGAGGTCGAGAAATCGCAGCCTTGCCTGCCTAGCTCAAGGATTTGTGGGGTATCTAGTGGTTGCCGATCCCTTTGAAAAGGGTAAACTGAGCCGCGCCCTCGATCACTTCACACGGGCCGACCAGGTCGACCAACTGATCGAGGCCCGCGAGGCCGAGCCGGACCGAGGGTTCATGGCGCCGCTGCTGACGCTGTGCAGCCTGCCGCACACCGACCCGGGCAACCGGCTCCAGTATGTTCGCCGGAACGGTCCTTACAGACTTACCATGCCCGCTACGGGTGAGTACAAACTCCCCTATGGCAGCCTTCCCCGCTTGATGCTCGCCTGGATGTGTACCGAAGCAGTCCGGACTCAGAGCCGCGACCTGGTGCTAGGACGCTCACTTTCCAAGTTTATGGAGAAGCTCGGTATGGCTCCGGTCGGTTCCGGTCGGACCCGACTCCGTAACCAGATGCACAGGTTCTTCAATGCCGGTGTCCGACTGGCGTACAGCGACGCTGAGGGCGAAGCCAGTATGGGCGTTGTGTGGTTGCCTCTCGGATCGAGTTATGGTGGAACCCCAAGCGGCCCGACCAACCGACTCTTTGGGAAAGCAGGATTCGGTTGGGCGAGGAGTTGTTCGAGGAAATCCTTCGCCATCCCATCCCCATCGAGATGCACACGCTCAAAGCCCTCAAGCGGTCTCCCCTGGGTCTCGATCTCTACCTGTGGCTCACCTACCGCGTGTTCTCTCTTGAGAAGCCAGTCGCCTTGCCATGGAAGCGACTCTACCGCCAGTTTGGAGCGGACCCGGAGTTACAGTGAGCTACTCTTTCCGGGGGAAGTAGAGTCGTAGCTGTAGAGGCTCTTTCCCGTACATCGCATTCACCTTGTCTCTCAGTTCTCGCATTGATTCGCACGTGCGGGCCACGCCGACGATCATCCAGATATGCTCGACAAGTTTCTTTAAGCCGTACTGGCCGCTTAACCACTGGTGATAATTTTGGCCGTATCGGGGCTCGGGTGCGTTTTTTCTAAGCCAATTGGCAACATCTGGGTCTAGCTTTTCATAGATCAATTCCATAACCAGTTTGCCCCAATACTTTGGCCGCCTCGAGAGTTGCCCCTTCCATCGGGTCAAGCGGCCGAACTCCTGCCAGATTTCATCAGGAAAGGTCTTTTCCCATTTCCTCATTTCTCCTTCTAAGAAGGCAGCAAGCTTGACCTGGAGAGCATCGGCCTCTCGCTCATACTGATACCCTGTTGCTTCGTCGATAAGTGCTTCGAGACCAAGTTTTGCGCATGCTGACAAGAACATGCTTGCCTGCATTGCCATTTCCTGCTGTCTCGTAGTTAAGCGTGGATGCACAGAATCTCGGCGGAGGCTATGCTCCAAGGCATTCACGAAGCCTTGGCATATTTCGATAAAGATATCAGCCGGCAGGCCCTTAACGGCCTTTTCTAGGCCCTCCACCTCGGGAAGTCTAAATGGCACCATTCTCTCTAGCACTGAGTCCTTGGCAATAAAGGGTTCCAGTGCTCTAACGGCGATATACTTCTCGAGTGCTCCTCCGCCCTTAATACCAGTCAAGACCTCAGTTGCCGAGGTTCGACCAATCACTCTTACCCCATTGTCTAGCACGTAG
Source organism: Candidatus Versatilivorator sp. (assembly GCA_965207735.1). Taxonomy (GTDB): domain Bacteria; phylum Acidobacteriota; class Terriglobia; order Versatilivoradales; family Versatilivoraceae; genus Versatilivorator. The sequence continues at coordinate 2,927,695 of OZ242296.1, forward strand.
CAGGGAACGGACATCCCGATGATATCCAACTCGCCGCGATGGACGGCGGTCGGCATTTCGTTGGACGGTTCTATTTCCTCAACCCTTTGTATTTCTGCTTCCGTCAGGGTGGACTCCTCTGGTTTCTCGGCGGCCCGTCTGTCCCACCTCGCTCGCGCTGCTCGCCGAGCCCTGTCTGAGCGCTCTTGGTCGGTCATGGATGTTTTCTCACCATGTAGACGCGCTGGAAAATCTTTCGTATCTCTGTTCATGTTATACCTCCAATATGCATATGCTAGATTTATAAATTAGCATATGCGAATTGGATTTTCAACATAATGCTAAAATTGCCGCGGTTAAGGAGAGGATATTCGAGATTGTGGTAGGGAGGCTACGAAGTGGGAGTCTCCGACTCCCTACACCTTGACAGCTGACGCTTCACCGTAGAAGCGAGTATGTCAATCAGGCAAAATGCCGGGGTACCGGGGTATGCGACGAGTTGAGAAAGTGCAGCCTGCCGGGCAAAGCTCAAGGATTTATGGGGTGTCTGATGAGAATCATGGGCCGGGAGGTAGTTCACCAGAGTCTTGAGCCTATGGATTTCCCTTTTCATGAGCGACGGGGAGATCACCTCATTCTTCCTAAAGACTTCCGATGAGGAATTGCTTGCTCAGGCCTGGGACCGGATGCGGAGCGATACTTTCGTTGAATTTCCGGAACAAGGGTGGGACCAGGTGATACCCCGCGACAACCCCTACACTTTCCTCCAAGTTGAAGATTTCAACTGGTGGCCGTTGCCGCGGGCATAGAAGCGGCCGTAGCGTTCCCGGGACACACGCTCGCGACTACGGCCCCTCTCGTTAGTTTCTCTCAGAGGGTGGCGCCCTCGAAGTCGCAGCCTACCCGGCAAGGCTCACGATAGGAGGTGTAACGATGAATCAACGCACAGTAGTGATTGCCCTGGCGCTCATCTGCCTGATGACCGTGGTTGGATTGGTTGGGCTTCGGGGTTGGGCAGGACCGGAGAAGACATCCAATCCTCCTGGGTGTTTCGACATTGAGGTACACCCAGTAGCTGCACGCCTTACGTTTGTTGTGAACAGGTGCACTGGGGAAACCTGGCAATTACAGGAAGGAAGTGAGGGGGCTCTCTCCTGGATGCCACTCAGAAGACACCCCACCGAACTGCTTGATTTATTCGAAGGCTTGGGGGGTGAATGACTGAGGCTTTTCCTTTCAGAGCGCGCAGGCCTTCTCTCCTGTGGGAGGGGTCGAAGCATCCAAACAAGGACGAGTTGGGGTGTGGTCTGCGGCGCTGGGTGAAATCGCGGTCAATGCGACAGGTTTCTAGCATGGAAGGTTTGCCCTGTCCGAAAAGTTAATTGAGTGTCTCAAACAGCAGGGGGATGGGGCTGACAGGTGAGTTTCACCAAGCCACATGTAGGACTCAGGCAAGCGTCAAAGCTATGTCGGATGCCTCACGAAGAACGATTGGCCTTCCTCTCCGAAGGATTGCCGATTATCCTCGGCAGGTCCCGGTCCTTCTGGCAGGCATCGTGCCAACTGAAGAACAGGCCGCGTGAAGCAGAAGTGCTGAAAGGTTTTACAGAGGAGGAAGCTGCCAAGATTCTCATCCTCATGGATGCAGTAAGGTGCCCCAAAGCGCTCATCGACTCCAAGATAAGGTGTGTTGTACGTTGGTTCTACAGCCACCTGGCACGACTGATTTACGTCGAAGCGATAGGCTGGAGGCCTATACACATTGCGCAATTGCGTGATTACGTTTATCAACACCGAAAGTCGCACTACATCGAAGCAGATTACAGCGTCATGCCGAACTGGGCCAAATACGAACGCGAAAGCAGGCTCTATGCAGACATCCAGTCTGGTGAGGCAGGTGGACCCAGTTGGAACGACCCCAATCTAATTTTTCAGGGTTCAGATCCAGTTACATTCGCATCGGATGTTCCGTTGGTTCTCGAGCTGGTTGAGGCTATGGCCGCTCTTGGCATGTTTACGTCTCAAGGATTAAAAGCCACGTCGGATATCTGGGACCAGGTGACATTCACGGCCACCGAAAACGAAGAGAATGCCCGAAAGCTCACGAGTCAGATGATTGAAAGGCGGTGCAAGGAGAATCTCCCTGACCTCCCCCCAATTTAGGTCCACCTCAAAAGTGAGGAACTGAACTACGGTTCTTGGGGCAAGTATTGGGGCAACTAGGTTCGCTGTATTGGCCACCATTTATTGTGTTTCAATAACCTATGAGGAATATTCGGTTGTCGCCCCCACTACCGTTTTCATGGAAAGGAATTTCCGCGACCGGACGGCCGCGGCCCCATTGAAGCAATGATGGGGGGCATCTTTGGGGGCAACATGACATATTCAAGGAAGCTAATGCGTTTAAAATCATTCCTTTATGGCTATAATATGGTAGTCATCACTCACCCCCCTTTGTCTGAAACACCCCTGTTCCGCCCCTCATGAACCACCCCGTCGTATGGGGCGGTGGCGCGGCTAGGTGAAAAGTGAAGAGTGGTTAGCCCGCATTTCTCACCAGAGTTCGCACAGGAGCGGTAAAAGGGGCCATGGAGGCATTTGAGGCCGAGTTTAACAACGTTGGTGGCTGGATCGGTAGGCAAAGGCCAACAGCGGAGGCTTCTGAGGCTCTCCGAGGAACCTCAGGCGGCATTTTCCCTCGAAAACAGCGACACCTCTGCCATCGGGCCTGGTGGCCGCGTCTTCAAGGGCCAGGAGTGACGGTCGGGTCAGGGCACCTCAGGGCGGCAGGTGAGCCCAAGCGATGCGGAACTCCCTCTGGTAAGGACATCCGGAAGCCATGGCGACCTTGATGCGACGGACCGAGATGGTGACCTGAGCGCCGATCTTGAGCAGTTTGAGTCTGATGGAACCGACGGTGGCCCGGGCCAGGCAGGTGGATTGCAGCGCCCGCCGGCGCAAGCCCTCCACCAGCACATAGGCGAAAGAGGTCATCAGGAGCCGGAGCTGATTCGCCCGGAAGGAGTGGGTGGAGGTGCGATCGGCAAACAGGTCGAGTTGCTGCTCCTTGATGCGGTTTTCCATCTCACCGCGGGCACAGTAGATCTTCTCATAGAGGAACTGGGCGGGGTAGTCCTGGACCGACAGAGAGGTGACGACGAAGCGGGGGTTGGGGCCGCGGGGCAGGACCTCGGCTTTGGCGACCAGGCGGCGCTCGTGGGACCAGCTCTTGTGAGTGCGGTAGGAGAGGTCGGTGAAGATCCGGGCGGGCTGCTGTTGCTGGTCTGAGAGGGCCTGGGCCTGAGCCAACTCGGGGGCGATGGCGTCTTGGAGGCGGGAGTTGCGGGCCAGGCCGAAGAGATAGTCGACCTGATGCTGCTCACACCACCCCATCAGCTCCTCACGGGCAAAGCCGGAGTCGGCCCGCAGCAGGATCTTGACCTGAGGCCAGACACGCCGTAGGCGGGAGACGATGCGCTGGACCTGCTCCAGAGCGCCGGCGGAGGCATCGATGTTGGCGGGTCTGAGCAGGGCCGAGAGCAGATGGCGGCCCGAGAAGATGTAGAGGGGCAGGTAGCAGTAGCCTCGGTAGTAGCCGTGGAAGAAGCGGTCCTCTTGTTCCCCGTGGAGGGGATCGTCAGTGGCGTCGAGGTCGAGGATGATCTCATCGGGGGGTTGGGGATGGGCTTGCAGAAACAGTTTCACCAGGAGGGCTTGCAAGGCCTCGGGGTCGTGGTCAATCTTGTGGTAGCGGGTGGGGCCTTGGGTGGGGGCGTGTTCGAGTCGGTTGAGGGTGCTCTTGCCTGCCAGGGGAGGCGAGTCGCCACGACGGCCTTTCTCTGAAAACAAGGCCATGAGGGGATCGTGACGGAGTTGGTCGTGGTCGATGAGATCCTCGTAGCCGAGGGCGATGCCACGGATGCGCTGAGCGATGAGGGTGCGCAGGCTGTATTGGGTCCGCTTGGGGTCGCGGTGATCGGTGAAACAGTCGGCCACCTGGTCGGAGAGAGATAAGCCCCGATCCACCCGGCGCAACAGCAGGGAGCCGGCATCGGAAGTGATGGGACCGCCGTCGAAATCAGCCACCACGCGGCGGCGGCCGTGGGGTTCAAACTCCAGGGGTTTGGTGTTACACTGTGTCGGCATCGGTTCTCCTTTAAGAATCTGGTTAACTCCTTAGACAAGAGTATTTTACCAGATTCCGAGAACCGATGCTTCCTACCTCTGGTGAGAAATGCGGGTTAGTGGTTAGTTATTAGATCGACACGTTAAGCACCTTCCCTGCGGCATCCTGTTCCACCCGCCAATCAACAACTCATCAATCAGAGTTTATTGGTGTTCATTCGTGTCCATTCGTGGTTCGTCGTTTTCCATTGTGAGCACCACCAATCCGTGGTTTCGTTGTCAGACCGAGCTTTGGGTAGTTTCACTTGGGCGGAAGGGATTCGGCGAACCTGGCGGCTCTGTTTACCCAGGCCGCCAGATCTTCCTCGGATGCGATGCCGGCCGGCTCCACCAGTGCCCATCCCTTCATGACCCGGCCATTCATGTCAGCCGGCTTGGTGTGCGGTTCCGTAAGCGTTCGATCGTGGTTCTTCTTGTCAAGCCGCACGATGAGCGATCCCTTCCAGGTGCCGACGCACATGTTTCCGTTGATCATGAAGCAGGCGCCGCCGAACATCTTCCGCTCGGAGACCCTCTCCCGCTTCGACAGGATCTGACGTATCCGCTGGTTCAGGGGCTCGTCGTTCGCCATGTCCTCCCTCCTTCGCCGCGGCTCCGAGCCTACGACCGGCCCCGGTTCCACACCAGACGGTCTCGCTGTTTCTTCAGAAACTCCATCGGGCGCGCAGGGGCGCCGTCCCCGCCAGCCTCCTCGATCCACCGGTCGAACAGTCGAATCCCCTCATCCACCCGTTTCCGATGGATGAAGTCATTGGCCAGCCATTCGTAGAAGACGGGGTTGGAGGGAAACTGGCCGATCATGCGGAACAGCAGGTCGCTGTAGTCGACGAAGCGGCGTTCGCTGTAATAGACCCCCAACAGGACGATCTTGGCCGTGGTCTGGCCGTATTCGCCCTTTTGCGCCACCGTCTCCAACTGCCTGAGTCCCTCTTCCCGATCGCCTCGGGCTCCAATCAGGAAGGCGAAGGGCTTGATGACGGCCGGCAGGGCTCCGCTGAAGTAGTTGAAGCCGCCGATGCCTATCAGGCAGTCGATGTAGTCCGGCCGCAACTCGGCGGCCTGCTGGTTGTGATATCTGCCCTTCAGGGCTGCCAGCATCGCACCCAGGTAGCTTCGATTAACGGTGACCTTGAATCGAGAGCGATTGGCGTAGGCCTTGGCCAGGTAGAGCCAGGCGTAGAAGTCTCCCTCATCCTTTTTCAGCAGAGCCTTGCCCTTGTCGATGGCTTGAGCGGTGTAGCGCTCGAACGACCGGGCAAGCCGTTTGTTGCGCTTGTCCAGCAGGGCCTTCCACCAGAAGATTTCCGCCCGGTACACATAGCCGATCGAACGATCCGGATGGTCCTTCACCATTTGGGTGAAGACTCGATCGGCCCGGTCCAGGTGGTATCCGTAGAGAAGCTGGAGACCCTTTCGCAACTGCTGCCCCAGTTCGGGATGGGTCTCGAGAAGTCCCTCAGAGGCGGCCGGCAGACACAGGCCCAGCAGCCATGCAACGGCGACCAACCCAGCGCCTGACTTTCTGCCCACGGCCCCTCACCTCCGAGTGCATTGTACTGTACCCGCCCCCTCCCCGGCGCTTTACAATCGGTCCGGAAAGGACTAAGTTCTGGAGGTCGCTCAGTCATTCCAGCCCCAATCAACCCCAGCGCCGGCGTGCCCGGAAGCCCCGGTCCGAGGGGGAAGCGGCTTCCAAGCCTGGATCCATCAGGCAGATACCATCTTTGAATCGAGAGGGGGTGCTATGAACCAGCCGGCAAGCGAGGGTCAGAGGCTGTCTCGCCGCGGCTTTATGGTCCAGGCCGGGTCGGCCGGCCTGGCCTTGGGAGTGGCCCCGGACAGCAGCTACGCACAATCAGGAGGTAATAGCGCCATGAAGATCACCGGGATCCAGACCTACAAATTTTCGGTCCCGACGGGCCAGGAAATTCGCGATCCCAACACCGGAGAACTCATTTCGAGCACGGCCAAGCCCTGGCTTTGGCTGAAGATCACCACCAATGCCGGCATTGTGGGCTGGGGGGAGGGCAGCGGGGAGTGGCTGGTGCCCTCGGTGGAAGCCACCCTGCACGAGTGGAAGCCGCTGCTGATCGGACAGGATCCGCTGGGCGTGGTCCGGTTGACCGAGGACATCCAGAACCGGCTTCCCTGGAAAGGCGGCGCCACCTTCGGCACGGCTATCGCGGCCATCAACATCGCGCTCTACGATATCGCCGGCAAGGCCTGGGGGGTGCCCATCCACACCATCCTCGGAGGCCGAAGACGCCACAAGGTCAGGGTCTACACCGGGGGCGCCCTGTTCGACAGCCCGGAGACGGCCGTGGCGCAAGCGAAAAAGATGGCCGAGGCCGGCTTCGCCGGGGTCAAGGGCAATCCCCTGGAGACCCGCACCTGGCCCATGGACGAGGCCGCCGTGGCCCACAGCGTGGCCTGCGTGGAGGCCATGCGCAGTGCCATGGGCCCCCACTTCGATATCCTTCTGGATACCCATGGAAGCCCCACCCCGGAGCTGAGCCTCGACTATGCCCGCCGGGTGGCTCCCTACAAGCCGCTCTTTCTGGAAGAACCCGTCAAGGTGGGGTCGATCGATGCCTTGCTGGCGGTCTCCAGGAACAGTCCGGTGCCCATTGCCACCGGAGAGAAGCTCTTTACCCTGAACGACTTCAAACCCATCATCGATCAGCGGGCCTGCGCGGTGCTGCAGCCGGACACGCTGCACGCTTTCGGGATCACTTCTCTGCTGGAGATCGCCAAGGCGGCCGAGCAGAACCAGATGCTGATGGCACCCCATATCGGAGGTGGGCCGATCTACTACGGCGCCAGCCTGGCCGCCGATTCGGTGATGAACAATTTCCTGATCCAGGAGACCGGCTATTGGGATCTGTTCGACCGCTTCGTGGAGCACGAATGGCAGATAAAGGACGGATACGTCAACGTGACCGATCTGCCCGGGCTGGGAGTCGAGGTCAAGGAGCAGGACATCGCCAAGATGCCCTACCAGCCGCTGCCTTTCCGGCAATACCGCCACGAGGACGGAAGCTGGAAAGGGTGGTAGGGACGGTGGGGCTCCCCTTCATCCCCCGCTTACTCGAACCGGTTCGGCTCTCTCGGGAGTGACCCGGATGAGCTGGGCCCGCACTCGCGGGTCGGAATACTTGCCGTCATAGATGTAGAGCACCACGTCCGGCTCCACTTCCAGGGAGAAGCCGTTGGCGTAGAAGGGCGTGTCGATCCGGGTGGTCCGCCAGGTCATGCCGTCGTCCCGGCTCACCTGCAGGCCCACCCCGGGGTGGCGCCCGGCGATGACCAGGTAGCCGGACTCGGTAGAGGTCATGGAGTTGGTGGCCGCATACATGGGGAAGGGTCCCCGGGCGGCCGGACTCCAGCTCTTGCCACCGTCGGTGGACCAGCTCTCCCACATCCAGGGCGAGGTGTAGGCCCGAGTCAGGGCTACGATGTGCCCCTGGCGGGTTTCGGCGGCCGAGACTTCCGAACCCGTCTCCTTGGCCACCATGAAGTATTGGGGACTGGGATTGGGGCCGTTGACATCGACCGGCGCCGACCAGGTCTTGCCTCCGTCGGTCGAGCGGATGGAGAAGCCGAAATCGGCCTCGGTGATGGGCCCCCAGTAACGAACCCCGCCTTTCTCCATTATGGCGCCGTGCACGCTCTCGTTGGGTCCCACCGCGTAGCCGAAGCGCAGCAGGTTCCCGTTCTTCAGTTCCACTATCTTCCCCACGTAGGCGTTTCCCACCTCCAGGCCCTTGGCGAACTTGAGCCGGCCCCGCTCCTCGATGTCCCCCCAGGTCTTGCCGTTGTCGCTGGAGGCGGCGGTCAGAATCCGGAAGGGCGGCTCATGCTGGACCCAGTGCAGCCGTAGCAGGCCGTCGGTACCGGTATGGAAGCTCCCGTGCTTGAGAGCCTCCGGAAGCTTCCAGGGTTCGGACCAGCTTCTTGCGTTGTCGGTGGAGCGGAGCAGCACCTGCACGGCTCCCGGGACCAGATGCTCCTTGGCCACCGCCAGCTTCATGATCAGGTCGCCGTTGGGAGCACGCCCCAGGCTGGAGGCGTACTGCCACTTGCCCAGAGGGGTGTCGCCCAGGGGGTAGACATAGTTCCGGACCGGCTTGGGTCCCGGGTCCCAGGCCACCGAGCTGTCTTTTCGCCCCCGAATCCTCACGTTTCGAAAGCTGCTGCCCGCGCCGATATTGACTACAGGGTCCCCGTATGGGCCAACGGTGTCGGGATCCCGGGCGTTAAAGCTCTCCAGGCCCACGAAGCCCGGTCCGGCGTAGGTGTCGTCCCTGACCACCGGCAGCGGGCGGCCATTCACCCAGAGACGAAACTCGGGCCCCTCGACCACCAGTCTGACCGTGTGCCAGATCCCGATCTCGCTGGGCACGCCGTGGACCAGCTCCTTCTGCAGAAATCGCACCCAGCCCGATTCGTCAACCTTGGAGATGGCCGCCCAGAAGTGCTCGGCCCGGTACTGCTGGCCGGTGCAGGGGAAGTGGGCCATGTAGTATTGTTGGGCATCCGTGGCGCGAAACATCAGGCCTGCGCCGCAGTTCTGGATGTTCCAGCGGAAGTCGAACTCGGCCTCGAAGTCGGTATAGGCCCGGCTGGTGTTGAACGCCAGGTGCTCGTTGGCCGCCTTTCTGGGCGGGGTCATCACTCCCTCCCCGCTCTCCTCCCACTCCCCTCCGATGAACTGCCACTGGTCCTTGCCAAGGCTCAGCGACTCGAACTCCGCCGGGGGCGGGCTGGGAAGGGTGCAGCCGGACCCCGCCAGCAGCAGGAGCAGGCAGACGGCCGGCAGCAGCCGGGCTGGATCCTTTCGGACAACGGGACTCACGGTGACTCTGGCTGGCGACATGATTCACTCTCCTTGGTTTCGGGAGGCATTCTATCGCAGTTTTCGGACCGATTGACAGACCATTCCCCAGGCTGCACAATCGGTGTTTCCCCCCGAATCCTTCAGGGGAAGACGGGATGGCGGGTGTCGGGTACTCGGGGCGCCTGGCGGCGTGGGCGGACCTGAAATTCGACTCCTGCCTCGGGCGCAGAAGGTGGCGCAATCCCCCCCCGGGCAGCCGGAAACGCGGGCTGAGAGATGCCGAAAACCAAGGTTCCTGCTCCGGGTGTGGCGCAGAGCCGGCGAGGCCGATGGGGCCTGCCTGTCCTGCTGCTGGCGATGCTCTGCCTGGGGACGGCTTGCCAAATGGGGAGCACCCCTCCCAACATCCTGCTCATCATCGCCGACGATCAGGGCTATGGCGACTTCGGCTTCATGGGCAACCCGCTGGTGCGGACCCCTCACATCGACGAGCTGGCCAGCCGCTCGGCCCGATTCGTCAACGGCTACGTGCCCAACAGCCTGTGCCGCCCCTCCCTGGCCACCCTGCTGACCGGGCTCTACCCCCATCAGAGCGGCGTCACCTTCAACCGCCCCTATTTCGACCTGCCCCATACCCTGGAGAACCGCCATCGAGCCAGCTACCTGGTGCGCCGGGTGGACACCCTTCCCCGCCTGCTCTCCCGGGCCGGATACCGGACGCTGCAAACCGGGAAGCACTGGGAAGGCGATTTCGCCAACGCGGGTTTCGATGAGGGCATGACCCTGGCCAAGCCCCATCCAATTGAGAAGGACCCGGCCTTTGCCGCACTGGGCATGAAATCGGGACACGGCAACGGCGACGCCGGGTTGACCATCGGGCGGAAGACCCTGCAGCCCATCTATGACTTCGTCGACCGGGCGGCCGCGGACGGAAAGCCCTTCTTTGTCTGGTACGCCCCTTTTCTGCCCCACCTGCCCCACAACCCGCCCCGCAGACACCTCGAGCCTTACGCGGAGGATGCCCGCCTGGCCGCCCACCTGGCTCCCTACTACGCTTGCATCAGTTGGTTGGACGAAACCGTGGGGGAGTTGCTGGGCGCCCTGCGGCAGCGGGACCTACTTCGCCGGACCCTGGTGGTTTTCGTAGTCGACAACGGCTACGTGGTGGACCCGGAGAATCCCAACCTTTCGGTGCGCAGCAAGAACACCCCCTTCGAGCAGGGCCTCAGGACCCCTGTCCTGGTCGGTTGGGAGGGGCAGGCCAGACCCCGAACCCATGCCGGCCTGGTGAGCACCATCGACCTGGTTCCGACGCTGCTGGCCGCGGCCGGCATCGAGGAGGCGGGCGGGGACCTTCCGGGGCTGAACCTGTTGCCGGTCGTCAGGGGGCGGGTTTCCCTGCCGGCGCGACCGGTCTTCGGCGAGATCTATCGCGGCTATGCCATGGAGTTGGAACAGCCTGAAGCAGAGGTTGTTTACCGCTGGGTGCGCTGGGGGAACCACAAGTTGATCCTCCCCGAGGGCTCGGATGAGGAGACAATGCTGTTCGATTTGACTGCCGACCCCAACGAGTTGAACAATCTGGCCGGGAGTCCCCAAATGAGGAGCCGCCGGCAGGAAATGGAACGGTTGCTGGATGGCTGGTGGAACCCGCGAAAGGAGTAGTTCCGGCTCTAATCCACCGCTCTTGGGAAGGGCGCACGAGCCAAGCAATACCGAGGTGAGTTGTTTCCGTCGAGACGCATCGTGGCGTAACCGCCATTGGTGAATCATCCCCCGGGCGCCAGACCGGGAGTTCCAGTAAGCCGCGAATGCGGCGGCAGCAGGTAGCCGTGGGCGTAAGCCCATGGAAACGGCAACTCCACCCCCGAGCCGCGTAGGCGGCGACAGCAACCAACTCGCGAGGGAAGCTCAACACGTATATGCGGGCCGGCTGCCTGGTTGGTTTGCCCACGGAGGAGTGGGAGGAGGAAACACCAACACCATGAATTTCGACACGGGAGCTTTCCCACGACGGGCCGCTTTCCTTCTGTCGGCCGCTCTGCCACTGCTGGCAGCGTCTCTCTCGGCGGCCCCGGCCAAGGACCGCCCTAACATCCTCTTCATCGCCGCCGACGATCTGCGCCCCCTGCTGGGCTGCTACGGAGAGCAGGCCGTTGAGACCCCCGGCATCGACCGGCTGGCCGCCCGGGGGACCACCTTTCGCCGGGCCTACTGCCAGGCACCCCAATGCAGTCCATCTCGAGTTTCCCTGATGTTCGGACTGCGGCCCGACACCACCGGCCACTACTCCAATCGCCACCCCTTCCACCGCGAACGCTTCCGGGAAAACCCCAGCCTCCCCGAGCACTTCAAGAACCACGGCTATCACACCCAGTCCTTCGGCAAGATCTACCACAACGAAACCGACCATCCGGAGGGCTGGTCCGTGCCCAGCTCGCCGGGGCGGAAGCGGGAGATGTGGGAAACGGTGGATGAAGCAGCCATCGCCGGGGTGGAGTTCGCCCAGCGGGCGCAGGTACCCACCGTCATTCCTCCCAGAAACGATTGTCCGGCCATCCAGGCTCCCGACGTCCCCGACGAAGCCCTCTACGGCGGACGCATGACCGCACAGGCCATCGCGGCCATGGCGGCCGTCAAGGACCGGCCCTTCTTTCTGGCCGTGGGCTACTACCGCCCCCACCTGCCCCTGGTCGCTCCCAAGAAATACTTCGACAAGTACCCGCTCAACCGCATCCGGCTTCCGGAGCACCGCCAGCCCCCGGCCGGCGCGCCTCTCTGGTCGATCTACAACTCGGTGACCTACTGGCATCCCAGGGCCCGGGAAGTCTGGCGCATCGACCTGGATTTTCCCAAGTACCCCTCCACCCGGGAAGAGGCGCTCCGCTTTGCCGGCTGGGAGTTGCGCAGCTACCAGGGCATCCCTCCCGGCGGGCCTATTTCCGACTCCCTCCAGGCCCGGGTCTGGCAAGCCTATCTGGCCTGTGTCAGCTACATGGATGCCCAGGTGGGACGGCTGCTGCAGGCACTGGAAACCTACGGGCTCTCCGACAAGACCATCGTGGTGTTCTGGGGAGACCACGGGTGGCACCTGGGCGAGCACGGCACCTGGGCCAAGATGACCCTGTTCGAGTGGGCCACTCGGGTGCCTATGTTGATTGCAGCGCCCGGCCGCTCCCAACCCTCGCGGGTCGAGTCGCTGGTGGAGCTGGTGGACCTCTACCCGACCCTCTGTCGGCTGGCCGGTCTGCCCATTCCGAGGCACGTGGAGGGGAGCGACCTGGTTCCCCTGTTGAGGGACCCGGAACGGTCCTGGAAGCGGGCCGCCTTCAGCCACTTCCCCCGGCACGACCACAGCATGGGTCAATCCATGCGAACCGACCGCTACCGCTACACCGAATGGGTGGGGCTGGACGGCCGCCTCAAGGGCACGGAGCTCTACGACCATAACGACGACCCGCTGGAACTGGTCAACCTGGCGGCCTCCCCGGCCAGCGCCCGGACCGTGGAGCAACTCGCCCTCCAGATGAAGGCTGGATGGCGCGCGGCACGGCCTGCTGGCGGGGAAAATGGGTCCGGGAATAGCGGTCCTGCAGAATGACCCTGGTCACTCGCATCCAAGTGTCCAAGTGACCCCCTGGATTGCACAGCAACATCCATGCCGTGTTCGGCTGATACCGTGGTACCATCAAAGCACTCCCTCAGCCAGCACAGCCAGCACCATGCAAGGTAAAGAGAATCAATGATATCCGGCGTTGGTCAACAAGATTGATCGACAAGCCGGACAGTCAACAGGCGAAGGGACCAGGAACAATGAGCAGCGAAGAAATCACCCAATTGGAGTTGCGCCTGACCAAGGCCATGGGTGAGATGGAAGTCCGCGTTACCAACGCCATCCATCAGGTCCGCACGGATCTGTCCAGGGAAGTTTCCGACCTGAGGTCGGATGTTTCCAGGTTGCAGGGCGGGTTGAAGTATGTGAATGCCTTTCTGGGCGCTATCGGTCTATTTGTTGGGGGCGCTGTCATCAAATATCTGCCGACCTGAACCTACCCAAGCCCTCATCTCTCAACGCGGCCATTGCTGCCGCCGCCTACGCGGCTCAACTCACACCCCAACCCTTTCCATGGGCTTACGCCCACGGCTACCTGCTGCCGCCGCATTCGCGGCTACATGGAGGCCCCGGGCTTGCGCCTGGGGGCGTAGGCAGAGTAGCGTACGGAGTAGGGGACGTTACGGAGTAGGGGACGTTGTTGAATTACTGGAATAACTTGGATCGGCGGTTTCTGAATTCCTGTTGTTAGACAACGTCCCCTACTCGTTCCCCTCGAGTTATTCCACTAATTCAACAACGTCCCCTGGTGCACCCCAGCCTCAAGACCCTGCTGGACGACCTCGCTACCCTGACCCTCAACCAGGTGACCTTGCCCACCAACCCCGACCAGGGGTTCCCCATGATCGCCCAGGCCACCCCGCTGCAACGCAAGGCCTTTGAACTGCTGGAGGTCGAGCCGGGTAAAATTGTTCTCAGTACGATGCCAGTTTGAATCCGTCTAAATCACGGGTATTGTGGAGGTATTGTTGATTTTGAGAGATGAGGTTCCGTTTGAACAACGTCCCCTACTCGTTCCCCTCGAGTTATTCCACTAATTCAACAACGTCCCCGGGTGCACACTTGAGGGAGAGTCGGCGAGACCAGGGCGAAGCCCGCGGTCGACCCGGAGGGGGGCAAACGCGGCGTCCCGTCAGTGATTCTCGGTTGCGCTTTGGCGAGAACTGCCGCCTCATCCCCCATCCCGCCCCTGCCGGATCTTCCACACCCCGATGGTCAGCACCGGCAGGACGTAGCAGAGAATCACTCCCCAGGTGGCGGTTCCGTAGCCCTGGGCCACCAGGTTTTTCAATCCCAGTGGGGCCATCGACGTGGCCGCCAGCAGCAGCAGGAGCGCCACCGCCGGGCGGAGATAGGCCGGCAGGACTGCCCGGCGTTCAGCCAGAACGCCCGCCACTCTTTCGTTGAAGGCGTGAATCATCCCGGTTCCGGACTCGATCAGCGTGCCCAGCAGGACTACCTGGAAAATAACCTGGAAAGCGGTGGACCCCAGGGCCTCCAGAAGAAAATTGGCGGGAACGGTCTGATCCACCACCGCCGGATACTGGGTGACCATGGCCAGATAAAAGAAAGAGGCCGGGATCATGCCGATGGGCCCCACCAGTATCCCGGCCCCGACCGCTTCCCGGCGTCTCTCGATGTGGCGGGTACAGAACAGAAGGGCCGGGATGGCGACCATGTTGTACCCGGCATACTTGACCCCCGCCAGGAACCAGCCCGGCTTGATTTCCAGCGAGGGCCAGGGCTTGTCTCCAAAAAACTGGGAGAGGCTCCAGACCAGGAAGACCAGGTAGATGGCGTAGAGGACGAAAGACCACAACGCAAAGGACTTCTCGATCACCGTGGTTCCCTTGAAGACCAGGAACCCCACGCAGGCCATGATGCCGATGACCCCGGCGTAGTAAGGGAGGGAGAAGACGGCTTCGACGATGCTGCCGCTGGCGGCGGCGATGACCGCCAGTCCCAGTAGCATCATGACCAGGTAGCAGATCTCGTAAAGGAACCACCAGCGGTGGAGCAGCTGTCGGGTGAAGGCCCGGTAGTCATAGGAACCGGTCCGCCGCGCCAGCTCGAAGGTCACCAGGCAGACGGCCGACCAGATGGCCGTCGACAGCCCCATCCCCAGCAGCCCGCCCAGGGGACCGAACTGCAGGAAATACTCCACCAGTTCCCGGCCGGTGCCGTAGCCGCCGCCGATGACAATGGACTGAAAGACGAAGCCGGGCAGCAGGTATTTCCTGAAAAAGGGCGCGTCGAGCATAGTCACTACCTAATCAAGCCTCTCTGGTGGACTGCGGTTTTTTGTGGTTCTGGGGAGGCCGCGGGTTCGGGGACGCCACTCCTAATTCGCCGCCTACGCGGCTATGTCGGCGCAGGGCTCACACGACCCCGGGCTTCCACCCGGGGCTACACGAGGCCGCAGCTTCGCTGCTTGATAAGGAAGACCTGTAGGCAACCTTGTCTCAGGTAGCCCACGCCAACCGCCGCATTCGCGGCTCTCCCCTAACCCGCAACACTGCCATCGGATGGAATTTTCCAATCGACGATCTCCTGCTCCGGGCGTCGTCGGAGTTCGAAGTCGAGCCCTTGCCGTCAGATGACGCCCTTCTCCCGGAGTTGCCGGATCCGGTCCGGCGTCATCTCGAGAGTGTCCCCCAGAATCCGGTCGGTGTGCTCCCCCAGTCCGGGGCCCCGGCGGTGGGTCGGGGCGTGGTCGCTGATCTTGATGGCGCCGGCTACCTGACGCACCACACCCAGATCCGGGTGGTCGGTCTCGAGGATCATGCCGCCTTCCCGCACTTGCGGATCCTGGAGGGCCTCTGCCACCGAGTTGACCGGCGCGCAGGGAACCTGGCCCTTCAGCAGCCGCAGCCAATCGGCGGTGGTGCGGGTCCGGGTGCGCTCTTTCAGAAGGGGCGCCAGGTCCTCACGGTGCTTCAGCCTCTGGGCAAAGGTGTCGAACCGGGGATCCCGGGCCAGCTCCGGAGCTCCCAGGATCCGGACCA
Organism: Candidatus Versatilivorator sp.; assembly: GCA_965207735.1. GTDB lineage: Bacteria > Acidobacteriota > Terriglobia > Versatilivoradales > Versatilivoraceae > Versatilivorator. Next base: position 2,943,314 of record OZ242296.1, read on the forward strand.
GGTTGCGGTAGAACTTTTCCTTGGCGCACATGACCACCAGCCAGCCGTCCCGGGTGGGCAGCAACTGGCTGGGCACCTGGGTCGGATGGGAGGAATCGGGAGTGCGCTCAGGCCGGTAGCCGTTGGTCAGGTGCCAGGCCCCCACATAGCCCAGTTGGGAAAGGGCGGTGTCGAACAGGCTGACGTCCACGTCGCAGCCCACTCCGGTGCCGCGGGCGCGCATCACGGCGCTCACCAGGCCCAGGGCCGCCAGGGCTCCCGCGCCCAGATCCACCAGCGACAGCCCGGCCTTTTGCGGCGGGCCCTGGGGGTCACCGGTCAGGCTCATCCAGCCGGCATACCCCTGCATCAGGTAGTCGTACCCGGGTTCGGCGGCCCGCGCGCCGCTGCGACCGAAGGCCGAGAGGGAGGCACAGACGATGGAGCGCTTTACCGGGGCGAGGCTCGTGTAGTCCAGGCCCATGCGGGAAGGCAGGTCGCCGCGCAGGTTGTTGAAGACGCAGTCGGATCGATCGACCAGGGGATGGAGCACGTCCGACGCCTCGGGATGGTTCAGGTTGAGGGTGATGCTCTTCTTGTTCCGGTTGAAGCTCTGGAAGTAGACGCTGTCGTCGCCTTCGATTTCGGAGGCCACATGGCGGGCGATGTCGCCTCGGCTGAGGGGGTTTTCGATCTTGATCACCTCCGCCCCCAGGTCGGCCAGCAACATGCTGGACCAGGGCCCGGCGCCGAACTGCTCGACGGCCAGGATGCGCATGCCCTGCAGGGGTGCAGGCGGTTTCATGAGGCTGGATCTCTTGAATCGGAAACAGCGTGAATAGGGGACGTTGTTGAATTACTGGAATAACTTCAATCAGCCGCCCCCGCATTGCTGTGATTCAATGGCGTGTCCTACGCATTCTTTACAAGTTATTCCAGTAATTCAACAACGTCCCCGGCGCTGCACTGATTGCAGATTCTTGATTGGGGCACTATCGGCGGACCCGGTCGCCCAATCAACAATCTACAATTCATTCTCTTCAGACTTTGAAGCCCCTGCCATCTGGAGCAGGCGTCTGGCTTTTTCCACGATGGGCCGATCGACCATCTTGCCCTCCACCTGCAGCGTGCCCGCGCCCTCCCGGTGCGCTTGCTCGAAGTGCTGGATCACCTCCCGGGCCTTTTCGACCTGCTCCCGGGAAGGGGCAAGAGACTGGTGAACGCAAGCGATCTGCCGGGGGTGGATGACCCCCTTGCCGCCGAAGCCCAACCGGCGGGCCCGCTTGGTGTCGGCGGCCAGCGGCTCCAGCGTCCGGAACTCGGGAACGATGCGGTCCACGGCCACCAGACCGCGGCTGGCCGCGGCCACGGCCACCGCCGAACGGGCGTAGAGCATCTCGTCGGGGCCCTCTTCCTCCGATGCGAAGACTCCCAGGTCGAGGGTGAAGTCCTCCGCCCCGAAGAAGAGGCCAACCATTCTGGGAGAGGCAGCCGCAATGGCGGGAGCCGCCAGCAGTCCGCGCGCACTCTCGATCATGGCCAGGATGCGCACGCTTCCCGGCTCCAATCCCGCCCCGGCCTCCAGGGCTTCAAGTGCGGCGTCCGTCCGGTGCAGAAGGGAGACATCGGACACCTTGGGCAGCACCAACCCGTCCAGACCCGGCCCGACCACCGCCCGGGCATCCTCCAGACCGGGCTCGGGATCGGCTTCGACCCGCACGTAACGCAGCGAGCGACCCGCCGGAGCCTCGAGCGCCTCGGCCACCAGTTTCCGTCCCGAGGCTTTCTCAGCCGCGGGAAGCGCGTCCTCCAGATCGTAGACGATCACGTCGGCCCCCAGGGTGGGAGCCTTTTGGATCATCCGGGGCCGGTTGCCCGGAACGAAGAGCCATGAACGCATCAACTGCATGACGAGTGCTCGCTGGGTCACTGGATCGGGGGAAACTCCCCCGCTTGGGGGGCATGGCCGCGCCGGTACACCATGACCTGCCGGGTCAGATCGATCACCACCTTGCCGTCCTGATTGACGCCGAGGGAGCGGACGGTGACGATCCCGGCCTCGGGATGGGACTTGGAGACCCTCTTGGCCAGGACTTCCGATTGGCAATAAATGGTGTCGCCGATAAAGACCGGGTTCGGCAGCCGTACCTTCTCCCAGCCGAGATTGGCCATGGCGTTCTGGCTGACGTCGGTGGTGCTCATGCCGGTGACCAGCGCCAGGGTGAAGGTGCTGTTGACCAGAATCCGTCCCCAGCGGGTCTTCTGGGTGTACTGGCTGTCGAAGTGCAGGGGGTTGGTGTTCAGCGTAATATGGCTGAAGAGGGAGTTGTCCAACTGGGTGACCGTCCGGCCATGGGGATAGCGATAGATGTCCCCGACCTGGAAGTCTTCGTAATAGCGCCCCTGCCATCCCTCCTTGGCGGGGCCTTGGGAATCGGCCATCGGGTGTCTCCACTCATTCCGGACGGCGCGGCTTGTCAGGCACCGGCAGTCCGAATCCGGGTGGGCCTCCTCTCTTCCGGCCTATTGTTCGGCATATCCCGATTGGAGGCAAAGCAAATTCTTTTGTCCGCGGCGTCTGGAGCGATCTGCCGGCGCTCTGCCCCCGCCACTGGTAGCCGCTTACGGGGCGCCGCGTTGGCCCCCCTCCGGATCGACTGCGGGCTGTGCCCTTTGGTAGTCACTCTCGGGGCGCCGAGTATGCCCCCCTCCGGATCGACGGCGGGCTGCGCCCTTGTCTCTCCGACTCCCCCTCAAGGGGGGAGTGATACTTGAGGCCTGTAGAGGGCTTATTGCCCCATTCCTGGGCAGGATGTAAACCATGTTCCCGGTTTATTATGTAAAGGATGTTACCGGTTTGTACCGGTATCACTCCCCCCTTGAGGGGGAGTCGCAGAAGCCGAGCCGCAGGCGAAGGCTGATGCGGTGGGGGGCAAACGCGGCGCCTCCGAACGGCAGCGCCGAATGGCGAAGGCTGATGCGGTGGGGGGAGCCGGGCCCTGCGCGGCTCCACTCGCAAATCAGTTGCGCACCCCGCCCCGGCCTGCCACTTGCTGCCCGGGCTTGCTCTGGTCTAAGATTTCGCTTTTCCAGGCCGGCCTTGCAAGGGAGAGACCCCATGCCGATCCAGCGCAGCCGACTACTCATCGACAAGAGCGAGGTGGCGGTTGCCAACGGCCTGGTGACCGCCATGCACCCGCTGGCCGCCGAAGCCGGGGTGGAGATCCTCCAGCGCGGCGGCAACGCCGCCGACGCCGCCGTGGCGGCAGCATTTGCCGTGGGAGTGGTGGAACCCTTCATGAGCGGAGTGGGAGGAGTCGCCTGCGTGGTGGCCCAGGACGCCGCCAGCGGTCGAACGCTCACGCTGGATGGAGCCGGCGTCCTTCCCCGGGCCGCCCGCGAGGATCTTTTCGAGCTGATGGATCCGGGCCTCAAGGGCGGAGGCATCTACGGCTGGCGCGCCACCCGGGATGAGGCCGCAGAAACGGGGTACCGTTCCGTAGCCGTGCCGGGGGCAGTCGCCACCTATGCCAAGCTGCTGGAAACCATGGGGACTCTGTCGCTGGGCGAGGTCATGGCGCCCGCCATTCGCCTGGCCGAGGACGGGTTCCCGGTGGACTGGTACGTCTTCGCCAACTGCGCGGCCGGGCTGAGACGGCTGCAGCCCTTCCCGCACACCATGGCCGCCTTTTTTCACTCCGACGGGACCCCGCTCAAGACGGCCAACGCCGACGACATCGGGAAAGAGGAGTGGCTGGTCCAGAAGGACCTGGCCCGCACCCTGCGACGGATTGCCGAGGAGGGCCCCGACAGCTTCTACCGGGGAGAGATCGGTCGGATCATCGCCGGCTTCCTGGCCGAGCATGGCGGCCTCCTGACGCCGGAGGACCTGGCCGACTATCGGGTGCGGCTGCGCGACCCCCTGTGGGTGGATTACCGCGGCCGGCGGATCGCACTGGTTTCCACCAACACCGGCGGCCCCACCGTGGCCCAGATGTTCAATATCCTGGCGGGATACGACCTGGCTGCTTCCGGCCACAACACGGCTCCCACCCTGCACTTGCTGGCCGAGGCCCAACGGATGGCCTTTGCCGACCGCTTCACCCATCTCGGGGACCCCGACTTCGATCCCATCCCCCTGCAGGGACTGCACTCGGCGGACTACGCCGCCGGGCGGCGCAGCCACATCCGGCCTGAGGGACCTCCGGTCAGCCAGCCGGCCGGGGACCCCTGGCCCTTCCAGCCGGGGGGCAGGCCGACCGCCATGCGTCCGCCCAGCGGGATCGACGCTGCAGAGCAGCACACCACCCATCTGACCGTGGTGGACAAGCAGCGCAACCTGGTCTCGCTGACGGCCTCCCTGGGCCAGTTGTTCGGTTCGGGCGTGGTCGTTCCCGGCACCGGGATCACCCTGAACAACGGCATGATGTGGTTCGACCCCGAACCGGGGAAGGTCAACTCGATGGCGCCCGGCAAGCGAGCCCTTCACGCCGGCACGCCGGCACTGGTTTTTGACCAGCAGGGACCGTATCTGGCGGTGGGCTCCCCGGGCGGACGCAAGGTGCTGACCGCGGTCCAGCAAGTCATCCACAACGTGGTGGATTTCGGGCTGGGGATGCAGGCGGCTGTCAGCGCTCCGCGCATTCACTGCGAAGGCAGCCCGCTTCACCTGGATGCCCGACTGCCGGCCGAGGTGATCGAGGCGGTGCGATCCTTCGGCCACCCGGTCTCGGTGAGGGAAGAGCATTTTCTCAGCTCCTACTTCGCCCGGCCCAACGGCATTCTGATCGATCGCAACTCCGGCCTGCTGCGGAGCGGAGTGGAGCCCTACAAGGCCAGCGCCGCCGCCGGCTATTAGCACGGCCGGGAATGGGTGGATGTCGTCGCCGGCTAGTCCCAAAGAAAAGGTGAGAAATGAGCGAAGATAAGGTTTCACGGCGGGAATCGATTCTGGAGGGCATTCGGCAGGGGCAAATCCAGCGCATCGATTTTCTGGGGGACTCCATCACCCAGGGGTGCGGCTATGTCTCCCGGCAGCAGGGCTATCCCGATCTCCTTCTGGGCAAGATGAAGCATTTGGCCGAGCACGACCGGTTCCAGATCTACAACCACGCCGTGGGCGGCGCCACCGCCGCGGGCGGCGCCGGCCGTATTCACTGGTGCGAACGGGGCGCCTCCTCTCCGGACCTGAGCTTCGTCATGTTCGGCCTGAACGACGTCAATCTGTCCGGTTCCCTGGACGACTACGCGCACCACCTCGGGACCATGATGAACCGGCTAAAGCGACTGGGTTCGACAGTGGTGCTGCTGGGGCCCACGCCCTTTCCGACCAGAGAGGCGGCCGTTCACTCCTTCAGCCTGCGCGCCTCCAGGGAAGCCGGCCGGAGCGGAGTGGACTTTGTGGATTGCCTGAAGCCCTTCTACCAGGGCGGCCGGCTCCCCGAGGGGCTGCTCTGGCCCGATGGAATCCACTTGACCGCCCGGGGACACCGAGTCCTGGCGGATTGGATCTGGATCCAACTCCAGTCGATGTAACCATTATCCCCGGGCGCCGCCGCCACGCCTCCCGGTGTGAAATCGCGTTCGGACCCGCCCGCCGGCAATTCCTAAACCGCTCTCCCGGGATCCACCCCGGGAACTTGCAAACCCTCATGCGAGCCCTGTCGGCGAACCGGTCTTGCAAGCCGACCCCACTACCGATTCCATAGTCCTCCATCTCAACACCACCGATGCACTCTCCATTCCCGTCCGATAGTGATTCATTAAAATGATAATCATTATCATTTACATTTATACAAGTCTGAGATATCTTCCCCTCTGCGTTCGACCTGGAGGTCAATATCCCCTGCTCGCCCAGCCGTCCAGGCGTGTGCATAGGGCCAAGTCGAAGGCGCCGGAGCGGTTGAAGAGTATCAAGGACCGGCAGATTCTTGAGGTCGACCGAAAGTTGAGCGAATTCCGTCGAGTGCTGACGGTTCTGGAAACCAGGAAGACGGATTCCGGTCGCTACCTGCCGCGACATGTCTTTGCAGTCGTGTTCGATAACGACTCCGGATCGGTCCGCCAGGCCTGGACTTACATCACTCGTTTCCAAGAGGTAGGCGGCAACTATCTTCCTCATTCCCGGCACGTGCTCCGGACAGGCGAGGGGCGAAACAGCACCCTGCTGATTGAATGGCACGACATTGAACTGCTGGAAGACGCAAGCGATGGATAGCTCCGTATCGCGGCCATGACGCGAGCAACGAAAGAAACCAAGCAGGCAACCTATTGAAATAGGGGGAACACTTCATGAGACCAAGAAACCTTTACCTGCTATCGGCTCTGGCTGTGCTGGCGCTGCTGGCATTCAGCCCTTCAAACGCGCTTCCCCAAGACCGGGCCAGCCTGGTAGGGGGTGTGTTCGATCTTACCGGCGCACCGCTCCTGGACGCCACGGTCTTCGTGAAGAACCTCGAGACCGGACTGGAAGTGTCCCGGCAAGTCGACTCTCAAGGTGAGTTCTCGCTGGATGTCCGGGTGGGGCGCTACCGGGTCAGCGCGGCTGTGAATGACTTCCAGACGGCTTCCGAGACGGTTGACCTGACCGGCGGCGCGAGCGGCCCCCTGGTGCTGAAGTTGGCTCCGGCGATTCTGACGCAGTCCATTATCGTGACCGGCTCTCGCGAAGAGGAATTGCGGGAGGATTCGGTAACCAAGGTGGATCTGATTGCGCGAAGCCAACTGCTGGATTCGGGATACGAACGTGTGAGCGACATCCTGTCCGAGGAAACTGGAATTGTGACCCGTACCGACAGGTCGCCGGGCTCTCGGGCCGGGACCCAGATTCAAGGGGTGAACTCCAGGCAGTCCCTGATCCTGCTCGACGGATTTCCGGTTGTCGGGGCTCGAGGGGTGAAAAGCGGCATCCTCAACATGAATCGCCAGTCGACCAATCGCCTCGACCGGGTAGAGATCGTCAAGGGCGCCTCCTCGGCTCTCTACGGATCGGACGCGATCGCCGGCGTCATCAACATGATCACGCGGGAGCCCCGTCAGAAGTTCGATGCGAACCTGAGCAGCTCGATCGGATCCCGCGGCGCCGCCGACCATCGCGCCGACGCGGGTTTTGTCCACGAAGACTGGTCGGGGTTCTTTTCCGCCGAGCGCCACAAGCGCAACCCCTACGACCTGACACCCCAGAATTACGATACGACCGGACCGGGGTACCGCAGGTACGACTACATGGCGAAGATCACACGCGACATCTCCAACAACGTCGACCTCAGCTTGCTGGCCAACGCATTCGACAACCGCGAGATCAGCGTGTACTCCGGGAGATCCGGAAGTCAGTCCACCACCACCAATGACAGCGCCATCAACTATGGCTTGACGCTGAATGCGGGTTTGTCCCCGTTCACACAGTTGCAGGCCCGCGGTTATTACGGAAAGTACGACGAAAACTCGGCCCTGGATCTCTTCAACGTTCCGGGGACCATCAACGACACCGCCAACCTGAACGAACGCCTGTACCGGTTCGACGCCAACGTTTCTCACGTCCTTGGCAGACGCCAACTCCTCCAGGGAGGCATCGACGTGATGAGCAACGAGTACCGCGGATACAACCGTGTGCTCGGCGACAACGCCGGACAGTCGGTCCGCATGGTGGACGCCTGGTTCCAGGACCGCATCCAGGCGCATCCCCGGTTGAGCCTGACGGTCGGGGGCCGACTGACCCACCACTCGGCCTTCGGAACCCACGCGGTTCCCAGAGTCGGCATGTTGTACCGGGCGTCGGACAAGTTCCGCCTGAGGGCTTCCTACGGACACGGCTTCCGTGCTCCGGATCTTGGGCAGCTTTACTACCGCTTTCTCACCTCTTCGGGTACCTATCAGATCATCGGCAATCCGTCCCTGGAAGCGGAATCCTCATCAACGACCCAGGTCGGCTTCGACAGCAACATTACTGAGCGGTTGCAATTCAGCTCCACCTATTTCCGGAACGGGATCAGGAACTTGATCGACACCCAGTTGCTGGGAAGACCGCGGACACCGGCACAACTGGAGAGGCTGATATCGGAGTTCAACATCGATTCGGCATTCGGCCCGGGATTGAACCGGTTGACCTATCTTTACCGGAACATCGAAAACGTATACACCACCGGGCTGGAGAACAAGCTTGAGTTCCGACTCACCAACAATCTGCTGGTCTCCACCGGCTACACCTATCTCGAGGCCAGGGACAAGGAGACCGGGGACTTTCTGAGCCATCGTCACAAACACCACGGGAACTTCCGGGTGTGGTGGTCGACCGATCGGCTGGGAGGTCTGCGCACGAACTTCCGTGGAACCTACCTGGGCAAGTGGCCCATCGTCGGCCGTAGCGCCACACTGGTGGCCGACGCCTACCAGATCTGGGACTGGTACTTCGCCAAGCCTCTGGGAGCCGGGTTCGAGCTCTACGGGCTGGTCGACAATATTTTCGACTCGATCGATTCGAACCTCGACAGTCCCAATCCCACCTTCTATCGAGCCGACCCCGGCCGCGGCTTCCGCATCGGGATGCGCTGGAACTTCGGCGTGGAGTAGCCGGATCGGTTCGTAAGCGGGGGCGGTTCACCCAAGAGACGAGGTCGGGACCGCCCCCAATCCCCCACGCACGGCAGTCGGGCGGCGTCTTCGCCGAGCCGTCCATTCGGCTGCCGTCAACCTTCCGTCAACCTTCCTCCAAGCAAGGAGTGGAGCCATTTGCAAAATTCGGCGCCGCGATCTTTACTGGGAATGGCCACAAAAGGCACAAAAACACCAAGAGGCAGAACAACACGTTCGCTGGCACAATGGCCTGCCCCGCTACGAATTTTACAAAAGGCTCAGTGTTTTTCGGTCCCTTTTTCGCCATAATCGGAGGCATGCGGAGACACCCCGCAATCGCCGGCCTGAAAGGAGGCTGATCCATGAAACCACTATCCACCTTTTCCTGGGACGACGTGAAGCTGGACCCCTGGCCGATTCCGGCGGGCAACATTCTGGGAGGCAGCCCCGACGCCTCCGGAGCCTTGGTCTTCATGACCGAGGACAAGACCTCCTGCAGCGGCATCTGGCAGTGTCTGCCCGGCCAGTTTCGATGGGAGTACACCTGGAACGAGACCATCTACGTCCTGGCCGGAAAAGGCGAGATTCGCTCGGAGGACGGGGAGTGCTGCCCGATCGTGCCGGGAAAGATGCTGCACTTCAGCGAAGGGCTCCGCTCGGAGTGGACCATCGAGGAAACGGTGCGCAAGTTCTTCTGCCTGCAGTCCGACCGACCGCTGCAGCTCTGAACCTGGCCGGGAACGCTTGGGGTGAGGGCGCGGTCGCCCCAGCATGAAAGCGGTCCTCAGGCGCCGTAGCGGGCCGCCAGCCCTTTCAGTTCGCTCAGGTACCGGGGGACGGCTGCGACCGGATCTTCCTCGCCCTCGTACTCGAGCGCCAGATAGCCCTTGTAGCCGGCGGCGGCCAGAGTCTGGAGGATGCGGCCCCAGTCGGCCGGAACCGGCTTTCCCTCGGGGTTGGTCACTCGGGTCTTGACCTGCACGTTTACCGCGTAGGGCGCGCAGGCTTCGATCTGCCCATAGGGGTCCTGCAGGAAGTTGCCCGTGTCCAGGTTGACCCCCACCCAGGGCGAGTCCACCCGCTCCAGGATTCCGATCATCGTCTCCGCTCTGGCGGTGATGCCTCCGTGGTTTTCCAGACCGAGGATCACTCCCCGCCTGCCCGATTCCTCGGCCGCCCGGCCCAGCACGGAAACAGCCCAGTCGGCCGCCTTCTCCAGGCTGGCCCCCGGGGGCGTGTCTCCCCCGAAGATTCGAATATGCCCGGCGCCCAGCCTGTGGGCCACCTCGATCCACTTGCGGATCTCCTGCAGTTCCTTGGCCTGCTCCTGGGGCGTGGGGCGGCAGAGGTCGGTCCGAATCGAGATACTGTAGATCTCCACCGCGTTCCGATAGGCCAGCCGCTTGAGGGGCAGCAGGAAATCGTCTCCCGTGCTCGGGAACCAGTAGACGGTCAAGTCCAGGCCGTCGATCTCCTGCTCCACCGCCATGTGAACCAGGTCTGCATAGGTCAGAGCTTTCGACTCCAGCGGCGTCCTGAAGGAATAGGCGCAGATGGCGGTCCGCATGCGGGAAGCGTTTTTTGTGGTCGGGCGGGCGACGCCGACCGGCAGGGGGGATCCCAGGGAACCGGCAAGCAGGAAAGGCGCGGTTCGCAGCAGTTCTCGACGGTGCATGGAGGCCTCCAGGGGAGATGGGCGTGAGTTTATTTCAGTACTCGCTGGACAACCAGCGATCGAAGAAGTCGTACGCTTCCTGGCGCACTGCGGCCGGAAATTCGTGGCTGACTTCCGGATGCCTGGCCACCAGCCGGTCGGGGCTGTGGAAGAGGCGCTCATAGACCGGCAGGGCGGCTTCGATGCATTCCCTGACGCCGGCAACGGCGAAGTTGTGGTCTCCCACCGGGGCCGAGATGAAGACGGGCCGGGGAGCCAGAATGCCCAACACCTCGGTGAAGTCGAAGGGCATGCGCCCGGCGTCGCTCCCGTAGAGTTGGGCGATGCGCGGCATGTACCCCCGGTGGCTCCAGCCCCTCAGGTCACCGCCGTAGTAGTGGCGGAAGGCATTGAAGCCGCAACTGGTGGCCGCCGCCTGCACTCGCGGTTCGAAGGCCGAGAGGAAGAGGGCGTTGTGACCTCCCAGGGAGTGGCCGATGACGCCGATCCTGCCGGGGTCGACTTCCGGCAGCGATTGCAGCAGATCGATGGCCCGGCGATGGTTGAGGATGCCCTTCATGGTGGCGCTGGCGTAGCCCATGGCGTAGGGATCGATCTTGTAGTCCCCGAACCCCGGGTAGTCGGGCGCCAGGGTGACGTAGCCCCGCCGCGCCAGTTCCAGGGCGTAGTGCAGGTCGGTCTTGCCGCCCAGCCCCGCAGGTTCGGCCTTGCCGATGGCGGTGGTCTGGTGGAGGCAGAGCACGGCGGGAGCGGTTTGCCCTTCCGTCAGCCCATCGGGAATCAGCAGGTAGGCCGGGACCCGGTCCGGCTCCCCCTCCACCACCTGGCTGACGAAGGTGATCTTCCGGCGCTCGACTTGCGGAAGTTTCTCGACTTCCAGAACCTGAACCTCCAGCGGGTCGTCGGGAAGCCGGGGAAGAGTCCCCATCACCTTCTGCATGTTCTGCAGCGTGTGGATTCGGCGAATGTCCCAGTGGGTGCGGCTCTCGATGGGATGCGCCCTGCCCTGCCGGTCCAGGTAGTGAAGCAGATCCCGCTTGTCCGGGTAGACGGGAGCTTCCGGGGCGGCGCAGGCGGCCAGCCAGAGAAAAACCCAGCACAGGGCGAGGCGGCCCGCGGCCGCCCGGCCTGGTTGATCCATCAGGTCTTCCATTGATCCTCCCGGCGGGCCCTGCCGGTCAATGCAGGTTGGCCCCCTGCAGATAGGCGATCAGGTCGGCCATCTGCCGGGGGGTGATGCCGTCCTCGAATCCGTCGGGCATCAAGGATACGCTGGAGGCCCGCACGTCGGCGATGGCGGCCTTCAGCAGGGTGAGATCCTCGGCCTCGGGGCGCCGCAGGGTCAGGCTGTTGGAGGTTTCGTTGACGATGAGTCCGTCCAGCAGCCGGCCGTCCCGGGTTTCCACCAGGTAGTTGGTGTAGGCGCTTTCGATGACCTGGCCGGGATTCAGGATGGACTGCAGCAACTTGACCCGGGTGTCGCTGCTCACCCCCGACAGCGCCGGACCGATCCGGGGTCCGCGCTCGGGCAGATGGCAGGTCTTGCAGTGCTTTTGGAAAACGGCTTCGCCCTCCTCGGCGCTGCCTGTCCGCTCCAGCACCGGCAGATACTCCTGCACCGCTTTTTCACGGTCTCGGCCGGAGTCGCCCAGCAATTTGCCGGCGCGGGCAGCCACCCGGGGATCGGGGTGGCTGAGCAGCTTTTCCTTGCGGGCCCAATCCAGGGCGCCCACCTCGATGGCTCCGGACTCCAGCGACTCCAGTAGCAGCCCCAGCCGTTCCTGGCGGTCGAGCAGCAGGTCCAGCACCTGATAGCGGGCCTGAACCGGATAAGCCTTCCAGTGCCGCAACAGCAGTTGCCCGGCCGCGCTCCCCGGGAAAGCGTCCAGGGTCTCCAGGGCCGCCTTCAGCAGCCTCGGGTCCAGCGGGGCGGCCAGCAGCCGGTCGAAGAGGGGCGCCGCCTGCCGGAAGGTGTGGTTGCCCAGGGCGTAGATGGCCAGTTCCCGCCGGTTGGCGGGCAGCGACGGATTCAGGGCCTCCTGCCCGGCCCGGGGAAACAGCCGGGGCATCCTGAACTGCACCACCATGGCCCGGGCCGCCTGGTGCGCCTCACTGGAGCCGGCCGCCATCAGCCTCCGGGTGATCCTCTCGGCACCGCCAATCTCCCCGCGGGGTGCTCCGGCCATTTTCTGCCCGCGGGTCAGCCCCCGGGCGGCAGCCGTCAGCCACTCTTCTTTCCTGAACAGACGGTCTCTGGAGACCCTGGCCAGCAGGGCCTCGATTTCCGAGGACCGGTTGCGGGCGCCGATCACCGAGGCCAGCTCGGCGAAGAAGGGGATCGCTTCGGCATCCTCCCGCGCCAGCCAGTCCCGAGAGGCCAGCAGACTTTCCAGCATGGCGCCGGAGGACCCCACTTCCGAGCTCAGCACGGCCGTCCGAAACCAGGGATTTCCGGAGTGGTCTCGGGCCAGCCCGGCCAGCGCCCGCACCACCCCCGGGCCCGAGAACTCGCCCAGGCTCAGGGCCAACTGGAAGCAAACCCGGGCCGAGGGGTCGTCCACCATGTGGGCCAGCCGTCCTGCCAGCTCCGGAAAGGCCTCGCTCAGCCGCACGGCATGCACGCGCACCTCGGGGTGTGCGTCCTCCAGCGCTGCCTTCAAATGAGTCGCCTCCAGCGCCCCAAGCCCCTCCAGGAGGTTCAGCGCGTGCAGCCGAGCCTGGGGAGAGACATGGCCTGCAGCCATGGCCGCCAGCCGCGGAACCACCACCCGGTCCTGCCGTTCCACCAGCAGGCGGTGAGCGGTGAGGCGCCACCAGATGTTGGGATGAGCCAGATGCGTGACCAACTGCTCGGAAGACCGGCTTGACAGTTGCACTGGCGTTTTGGCCCGGGGCGGCGCCGTTCGAGGTACGATCCGGTAGATCCTCCCCATGCGGTCGCCGCTGTAGAAGTCGATGTCCTCCTTGAGGAATTCCGGCACCGACTCGGGGGTTTCGATGAACTCGCGGTACATGTCCAGCATGTAGAGGGCTCCGTCGGGACCGTTGGCGAAATTGCAGGGTCGGAACCAGACGTCGGTCGAGGCCAGAAACTCCCGGTCGGTCTCGCCGGGAGGGCGGCTGGCGAGGTAGCTGACACCGTCGGGCCGGATCAGGTCCCGGTGCACCAGGTTGGCGCTGACGTCGCCGGTGAAGAGGTTGCCGCGGTAGGCCCGGGGGAACAGGTCGCCCCCGTAGATGGTGCCTCCGGCGGCCCCGCTGAAATAGCCCCCGGCGTGCTCCACCCGGTCCAGCTTGTTGTCCTGGTAGCGCTGCTGCCGCATGCGGGTGCGCACCCGGCGCCAGCGCTGGGGTCGGGTCAGGGGGAAGATGCGAACCAGCGGCTTGCCGTGGTCGGAAATGTCCAGAGCCGGCTTCCCGGCCACCAGGAAGGGGTTGCGGCGCAGGTAGCGCCAGGGAAACACCACGTGGCGCACATGGGTGGTGTTGGAGGTGATGAAGCGGTTTCCCCAGTCGTCCATGGCGATGCCGAACTGACCCGGGCCGGAAGAGGGCTCGAAGAGGTTCCGGTCCAGGCGAAAGCGAAAGTCCGCCCCCTGGACCGAGATCGGGGGCGCGTCGGGCCGGCGGCTGAAGGCGATCTCTCCCGTGCGGCCGTTGTTGGAGGCATAGATCCAGTTGTCCACCCCAAAGCGGAGGTTGGTGATGCGGGCCTCGGGGTCGACCAGGGCGAAACCGCTGAAGAGGACCTCGCGCCGGTCGGCCCGGCCGTCTCCGGTGGTGTCTTCGAGGTAGATGATGTCGGGGGCGGCCGTGACCAGCAGGCCGCCCTTCCAGGGGAGCACGCTGGTGACCTGCTGCAAGCCGTCGGCGAAAATGCGGGACCGGTCCGGGCGGCCGTCTCTGTCGCTGTCCTCCAGCAGGCGGATGCGGCTTCGGGGCTGTTGACCGGGTTCCGGATCGTAGGGAAGATCCAGCATTTCAGCCACGAAGATCCGGCCCTGGGCGTCGAAGGCCATCTCGACCGGGTCCACCACCTCCGGCTCGGAGGCAAACAGCTCCACCCGGAAGTCGGGATGAACCTGCATGCTCTGCAGCGACTCCTGGGGAGAGCGGGGCGCCGCATCCTGGTGGCGGGAACAGCCCGTCGGGAGCAGCAGAATCACTCCCAGGATCCAGATCGACTTCAGAGGGTGTCCCCCGCGGGTCGGCAAATTCATGAGCCGAAGTACCCGATACGCAAGACCTCTTCGCGGCGCTCAGCGGTCTGCCTGGCCCAGTGCCGCACCGCCCGGTCCACCTCCGGTCTATCGGGCCATTTGATCAGTGACGAAGTCGATGATTTCACGGGCATAGCCGATGGCCTCAGTACTCTGCAACTTGCCGTAGTGATGGAAGGGCGCCCCCTCCGCGTGACTGTTGGGATACCTGGCTGGAATCAGGAAAGCTTCAAGAGATGCGCCGCGTTTTCGTAGCAGATCTTGCGCACCGCGCCCGGGTCGGGTGCCAGCCGCCGCACGGCCGCCAGCCCCTTGAATCCGATGCATCCGTCTCCCTCGCCCAGGGTGTCGGGGCAGTCGCTGGCCCACAGCAGCCGATCCTGGTGGCGGTCGAGGAAGCCGCGGGCATGGTCCTCGTCCCGCAACAGCGAGTTCAGCCCGGAATTGGCCGAGAGGTCCCCATACATGTTGGGATAGTCGGAAAGCAGCCGATCACTGATGCCGCCCCGGGTGACCGGAGTCCTGGGATAGAGGGTCTCCTGATCGTGGTGCAGGTCGATGTTGCCCCACCATCCTTGGGCATGGCCGATGAAGTTCACCTTGGGAAACTTTTCCAGCATCTTGTGAAAGCGCTCAAACCCCGCGTTGTAGGTCTCGTGCTGGAAATGCAGCAAGACCGGGACATCGAACTCCCGGGCAATGGAATAGACCAGTTGCATCTCCCTGGAGTCGCACTCCACCTTGAACTTCTGTTCGCCAATCCCCCGGGCGCCCATCTTGAGGTACTCTTCCAGGACCGCGCGGGTCTCCGGAAGATCGGGCAGTTCGTTGGCGAAGTAGACGAACTCGTCGGGATACTGGCTCGCCAGGTTCACCACCGAATCGTTGCCCCAGGCATCGGCCGCCAGGCCGTAGCGGGAGCCTGCCGGGAGCAGCACCGTCCTGGCCACGCCGAGCTTCCGCTGGTGGGCCACCAGGTCGGCGTCGCTGCGTGCGAGATAGTGGGTGTGCTGGTGGAAATCGATGATGGCGGTGCCGGGCGAACGGCTGCAAGCCGCCAGGCCCGCCAGCGTTCCGGCCGCCGCCAGAAACTCCCTGCGGTCCATGGTGCTCATGGCCAATGCCCCGCCACCGGAATAGAACCCCGGTCCCATCCCCGGACTTGCCCGTTCAAGTCCCTGAAGGGAGCGAGACCCTCCTTGCGCACAGGCTTGTTCCGTGGCTGTTCATTATAGGCCAAGTGCAACCGCGAGTGCTGCGGGCATTCGGTGGGCTTCCGCTCGGGCGGCGTCCCCATATAGCCGTGGGCGCAAACCCAAGGGAAGCGGTAGAATGTCGGGACCGTGTTCTTGCGACACCCTGGGAGCCGAGGCTGAAAGACGGAAAGGAGCCAGTTCCATGCGAATTGACCGGGTAGAGGTCCGGGTGGTCGGTCCCCAGGCGCAGCGCTTCACCTGGTCCCACGACCTGCCGGAACAGTACATGACCAACACGGTGGTGCGCATTTTTACCGACGATGGCGTCGAAGGCGTGGCCGGAGTGTCCAACTACACCTCCTACGCTCACGACCGCTACACGGCCGAGACGCTCCGGCACCTGGTTCCGGCTCTGATCGGCTGTGACCCCCTGGAACGGGAGGCGTTGTGGCGAAGCCTGTGGTCTCGGGTCTTTCCCCTGGCCCCCGGAGCCCTGGCGGTGGTGGATATCGCGCTCTGGGACCTGCTGGGCAAAGCTTCCAATCTGCCCATCTACCAGCTTCTGGGCGGGGCCCGCCGGCAGATTCCCTCCTATGCCAGCACCCCCATGCTGGAGGACGTTTCCGCCTACCTGGACTTCGTGGACCAACTGCTGGAGCAGGGGTTCGGGGCCGTCAAGTTCCACTGCTGGTGCGTGCCCGACAGGGACCTGGAGCTGGCCCGGGCCGTCCGTGGGAAACATGCTCCGGACCGGCTGGCCCTGATGCTGGACGTGGAGAACAACTACGACTGGGACAGCGCGCTGCGGGTGGCCTGGGAGTTGGAAGCCCTGGAGTTTAGCTGGTTCGAGGCTCCGCTGATGGACTACGACCTGGACGGCTATCGCAGGCTGACCCGCCGGGTGGAAATTCCTATCGTACCGTCGGGGAACTGGGTCCAGGATCTGCCCGCCTTTCAGGAGGCCTTGCGCAGGGAGGCCTGGAGCCGGGCCCGGACCGACGTCACCGTCTGCAGCGGCCTGACGCCGGCCCGCAAGGCCATGGGGCTGGTGGAGGCCGCCGGCATGAAGTGCGAGGTGATGTCGTGGGGGAACACGCTGGTGTCGGCGGCCAACCTTCATTTGATGCTGGGTTTCGACCTGTGCACCTATTTCGAGCAGGCCGTTCCCTACCAACCCTACGAGTACGGAATGAAGGATGTGATCCGGACCGGACCGGACGGGATGGTGTCAGCCCCCGCCGGTCCGGGTCTGGGTGTGGAGGCGGACTGGGAAGCCATGGAAGCCGCCACCCTGCTCAGCTTCAGCAGCCCCTAGAAACCTGGGGGGGTTGTCTGATTGAACTTCTACGCGAAGGAGAGAGCTCATGATCGATCGACGCACCTTTATCGGCACCCTGGGGAGCAGCCTGGCGATTCCCCCCTTGCTCTGGGGAGAGGCCGCCAAGCCCAGGCGGCTGGCCATGGTGACCACCGAATGGCGGTACCCGTCCCACGCCTGGCACATGGGCGAGCGCTTCCTGGTGGGATATCCCGTAGAGGGACGATGGCACCGGTCCCCCCTCGAGCTGGTATCGACCTACATGGACCAGTTTCCGGAGAATGACCTGAGCCGCGCCCGCTCGCAGGAGTTCGGATTCCCCCTCTACCCCACCATCGCCGAAGCGCTGCGCTGCGGCGGGGACAAGCTGGACGTGGATGCGGTGCTCCTGGTCGGCGAGCACGGGAAGTACCCGGTCAACGAACTGGGGCAGACGCTCTATCCCCGCTACGAATTCTTCAAGGAGATCGTGGAGGTCTTCAAGCAGGACGGCCGAAGCGTCCCCGTTTTCAACGACAAGCACCTGTCCTGGAAGTGGGAGTGGTCCAAGGAGATGGTGGATACGGCCCATGCCATGGGGTTCCCGCTGCTGGCCGGGTCCTCGCTGCCGGTCACCTGGAGGATGCCTTCCATCGACATGCCCTATGGAGCCGAGATCGAGGAAGTCATGTGCGTGGCTATCGGCGGGGTGGACAGCTACGACTTTCACGCTCTGGAAACGATTCAATGCATGGCGGAACGCCGCCGGGGTGGCGAAACCGGAGTGGACTGGCTTCAGGCCATGCGCGGAGAGCCGGTCTGGGAAGCCATGGGGAAGGGCTCCTTCGATGCCGGCGGCTGGGACCCGCAGCTCTTTTCCACCTGCCTCTGCCGCAGCCTGACCCTCACCCAGGCCGAAACCATGAACCATCGCTACCCCAACCGGGAGCAGATCCGGCAATGGGTCAAGGAGCCGGTGGTCTACCGCTACCAGCACACCGACGGCGTGAAGGCCACCATGATGCTGATGAACGGCCTGGTGGACGACTTCACCTTCGCCGCCCGGATCAAGAGCCGCTCCGAGCCCCTCTCCACCCTGTTCTACCTTCCGCCCACCCCCAACGTGGTCTACACCGCGGCCCTGATGCACAAGGTGGAGGAGATGGTCCTGACGGGGAAGGCTCCCTACCCCGCCGAACGTACGCTGCTGACCTCCGGCCTGGTGACAGCCGGAGTTCACTCCCTGGGCCAGGGCGGGAAAAAGCTGGAGACACCCCACCTGGGAGTCCGCTACCAGGCCCCCCGGGAATCGCACTACCTGCGGAGTTGAGGCAGGGGGTGGCTTGGGGAGCCCACCCAGAATTCAGGCCGCGGTTGGGAGTGAGGAATTGCTCGAATTGAGGAGCTGCGAATAGAAAGAGGAATGGTTCTGCTTTCTTGGATAGTAGTTGCCCTATCCCCTTTGCGGCTCATGCCTCGCTCTCCGTAACTCAGCGTTCCCCGATCCCGTCATTGAACCGGCCGCAGTTCGAGTTCGTGGATGTTCTTGAGGGGTAGGGCGGTGATGGTCTCGGTCAAGGAATACTCCCGGTCGCCGGGGTAAATTGCCCACAGGTGCTCCAATCCCAGGTCTTCCATGACGATGTGCATGGATTTGGTCGTGCGCGGGGCATCGGTGCACTTGAACTCGAAGCCCCAGCGCCGGCCTCGCCGCTGCAGCATCAAATCCAACTCGGCGCCGCGTCGGGTACCGTAAAAGCAGGCTTCGCGCTCCCCGTGGGCCAGTAGCGTCTGCTCCAGTGCGAATCCCTCCCAACTGGCGCCGTAGCGTGGATGCAGCGGCAGTTCCTGGGGCTCCTCCAGCCCCAGCAGGAAATGCAGGACTCCGCTGTCGCGCAGATACACCTTGGGCGATTTGACGAGGCGCTTTCCCAGACTTTCCCTCCAGGGCGGGAGCACCCGGATCATGAAGGTGCCCGCCAGCAGATCCCGGTAGTGGTTCACCGCGGTCGCGCTCACGTCCATGGACCGCCCCAGCTCGGTTGCGTTCCAGACTTGTCCGTGGAAATGGGCCAGCATCCTCCAGAATCGCCCCAAGGCTTCGGGAGACACTCTCGAGCCCAGTCCCGGGATGTCCCTCTCCAGAAGGGTGCGGGTAAACGACTCCATCCAACGGGTCCATTCCGTCGCCGACCGAGCCAGCCAGGCTCGCGGAAAGCCGCCGCGCATCCAGAGACGGTCCTGGTTCTGCCGGCCCACTTCGGCAAGCGAGAAGCCACCCACGTCCACGAAGAGTATTCTCCCCGCCAGAGTCTCCGATATCCCTTGGATCAGGTCCCAGGAAGCACTGCCCAAGAGCAGGAAGACCGCTTTACGCTTCCGGTCGTCACAGATCGGGCGCAGGATCTCGAACAGTGCCGGCATGCGCTGCACCTCGTCCAGAACCACCAGACCTTCGCTTTGGCCAAGCAGTCTCTCGGGAGTTGCAGACATTGCTTGCCGCACGGCAGCGACCTCGAGGTCCAGGACCGTCGATGGTCCCGGCCACTCGGACGCTACCCGCTGGGCCAGAGTGGTCTTGCCTACCTGTCTGGCGCCCAGCAAGGCCACTACCGGCACTTGGGATAGTCCGCTGACAATGTCGGCACGCAGATCGGGACGGGCAATATATTGTTGCATATCACATTTCTAAGATAGAATAAGCAACAATAATGTTACTTGAATGACTAACGTTCGTCCAGTTCAATCGGAAGCGCGGTTGCCATTGGAGAAGCGGAGTCGCTCTCGAGATTACTCCCCGCGACTCGATTGTCGGAAAGGGACCGGTTCAGCGGTAGAGCACCGTGCAGTCAGGCAGGGCCGCCTGGATTCGGCGGATGCCGTCCGGGGAGACCCGGGTGCCGTAGAGGCCCACGGCCTTGAGCTGGGAGAGTTTCTCCAGTTGCTTGAGCTCGGGGTCGCCGATCTGGGTGTAGGAAAGGTCGAGCCAAGCCAGATTGGTCAGGTTCTGCAGGTGGATCAGTCCGGTGCCGGTCACGCGGGTGTGCTGGATGCCAAGGAACTCAAGCTGCTGAAGCGGCTTGAAATGGACCAGCCCGGCATCGGTGATCTTGGATCCGTAGAGGAACAGTTCCTTGAGGTTGGGCAGGTGCCGCAGGCCGGCCAGCCCTTCATCGGTGATTTCGTTGGGCGGGTAGAGCTCGGCCAGAGCGGTGAGGCCCTTCAGGTGGCGAAGCCCTTCGGTGGTGGCCCGGACCGGCATAATCAGCGTCCGAAGTCGCTGCAGGCCATCCAGGAGGGTGAGGTCGTCGTCGGTCAGATCGGTCCAGTAGAGGTTGAGCAGGGTGATGTGGCCTTCCCCGTCCGCCTGAACCTCAGCGCCCCTTGCCGTCAGCTGATCGGCAAGCCCGGACGGAGTGCCCGGTGCGGGTTCTGCAGGCTCGCGGGAGGCTTCGGGTTGACCGCAAGCGCCAGTGAGAAGTAGTGCTATACAAAGGAGACAACGGCGGAGTAAGGAGTAAGCTGCCACGTGTTTTTCTTGTGCAAAATGAACTCGAATACGCATGATCAAGTATAGATAAACTCTGTTTCTTTTCAACTGACGGTGTTGAGTCGAGCCAGTGGGTTCCAGCACAGGGGTGAACAGGCTTCTACTTGACTTGGGGACCATTTCTATCTGACTGTATAGGTCAGTAACCATGTGGGAGCATTGGTGCAGATCGACGGCGATCACGATGATCTTCTGGGATGCCTCCGCGGTCCTCCCACTCTGCCTGCGAGAGGACCCATCGCCACTCGTGCGGGACTTGTTGCTTGGCGACCCGGCGATGGTGGTGCCCAGAAGTGAGGATTAGGAACTCGGCAGATGTTCTTGGGTCACGAGAACGGCTCCTCTTCTACACAACAGTTCGGAAACGGCGCCGTCCCCGGTGTATCGAAGTGGGCGAGATAGGCGTAGCTGTGGCAGGCCTTGTGCGGGCGGGACGCCCGCGCTCCCGGGGGGTGGTCATCCGCGGCGCCTGCGCAAGGGGGGAAGAGATTCGGAGATTCAACGATGAGTATCTTTGAGTTGCCGATCCGGGCGAGATCGGCGCCGCGCGGGGTTTCCCGCCGGGGGTTTGTGGCGGCCGCGCCGGCGGTGTTGGCCGGACTGGCCTGGGCGTCGAAGCCGGGCCGCGCCGAGACCGCGGAGGTGGCGTGGCTGGATGAGGTGCAAACTCCGCCGGCCAGGCTGCCGCCGGAGGCTCCCGATCTCCCTCCCCTGCTGGTCGGTCCGGGCGGGGCTCCCATCCGCTCCCGGGCTCAGTGGGAATCCGAACGCCGCAGGATCCGGCGGGACTGGATGCGGTTTCTGGGACCCATGCCGGCCGACAGGCCTCCGCTCGAGATGGAGGTCCTTGCAGAGGAAACACTGGACGGAGCCCTGGTGCGGCAACTGGTTCGCTACAACGCCGAGGCCGGGGTTCGGGTGGAAGGTTACCTGCTGGCGCCGGCGGCGGCCTCGGGGCGGGACCGGCGGCCGGGGGTGGTGGTGCTGCACCAAACCAGCAGCCTCACCATCGACCTGGTGGCGGGGGTCAACGGCCCCGAGGAGCAGCAGGTCGGATTGAAGCTGGCTCGCCGCGGCCTGGTTGCCTTTTGCCCGCGCTGCTTTCTGTGGCAGGATGCCGGCAACTTCCTGGAGGCCATGGCTCGCTTCAAGAAACGGCACCCGGAGACTCTCTGCATGCACAAGATGCTTTGGGACGCCATGCGCGGGGTCGACCTGCTGGCGAGCCTGCCCCAGGTAGATGCTTCCCGAATCGGGGCGGCCGGCCATTCGCTGGGGGCCATCGAGTCGCTCTACCTGGCCGCCTTCGATGAGAGAGTGAAGGCGACGGTCGCCAGCGAAGCGGGACTGGATTTCAGTTTCACCAACTGGCACGATCCCTGGTTCCTGGGTCCCGCCATCCGCAGCCCCGATTTCAGGCTGAACCACCACCAACTCCTGGCTCTGACCGCGCCCCGCTCCTTCCTGTTGCTGGCCGGAGAATCGGGACGCCACGCGGCCGACGGCGACCGCAGTTGGCCCTTCATCGAAGCCGCCTTGAAGGTCTACCGGCTGTATGGCTCACCGGCCCGCCTGGGCATCTACAACCACGGCAAGGGGCACACTCTGCCGCCCCAGGCCTTCCAGAGAATGGCCGAGTGGCTGGAAACCTATTTGAGGGTGAAGAGCTGAATCGGGTGGGAATGCAGAATCCGGCTGACCGGGTGCTGGACTTGTCTGAGATCGAACACCAGGGATGATTGCTGACGCCGCCTACGCGGCTCTACTCTAGAGCCAAGCTTTCCATGGGCTTACGCCCACGGCTACCTGCTGCCGCCGCTTCGCGGCTTACTGGAATCCTCGGGCTGCGCCCTCGATCCGCGAAGCAACAAACCCAATTCGTGATTCTCGAATTGGAGCCCCGGGGCTGGCGCCCGGGGGACTTTGGTTTGAGAATTCCGTTTCCCGGCAGTGTCGGGTTCAGAGGAGAGCGGCGTAGGCGCCGGCGTATAGCTCAGTCGGTTAGCTTCCGGTCGTTGCATCCCCCACTGTTGCTGAGAAATGCAAGCCGGTCTCGGTTCGCGAGGCTCAGAAAAAGACGTACATCAGAAAGACGGCAGAGGCGCAGAGGACTCCGGCCCAGAAGCGGTCGTCCCGCAGCCTTCCCACCAGAGCCTGGACTCCACCCGGGGTTCCCTTCCCTTTCCCCATGCCCACCCAGAAGAGCGCCAGGGTCCAGGCGGCTCCCAGCAGGGCCGCTGCAAGGGGGCTCAGCGTTTCCCGGTATACCCACCAGCCGAGCAGCGCAAACCAGGCGATGGAAACCAGCAGGCCGACGCCGATTCGGGAGAGGTCCCGGGATGAATGGCCGGTGAGGTCGGTCCAGACCAGCTTTTCCTTGTCGGGGTCGCGCCTGGTGGTCCAACTGACCAGGACCTGGGTGGCGGCGCACAGGAGTATCACCAGCACCACCCGGTGAAAGAAGTTGAGCTCCGATCCGAAAGTGTGCGAGACCCCCGGATGGCTCAGGTGGTAGCTGTTGTAGGCAAACTCCACCAGCCAGGAGTAGAAGATCCCGCCAACGATGGTGGCGAACCCGGCCGCGGGCGTGCTGCGCCTCCAGAACATCCCCAACAGGAAGGCCACCAGCAGTCCGGGCATCAGGTAGCTTCCGTACTGCACGATCTGGAGGAAGAAGTTTTCTTCCGAGTTGGGATCGAGCACGAAGATGGCCAGCAGCGCCGCCAGCACCACGAAAAAGAGGATGCAGAGCCGGCCCACCAGGATCATTCGGCGCTCATCGGCGTTGGGGTTCAGGTGCCGCTTGTAGACGTCCACCGCCACCAGGGTGGCGGCGGAATTCATCATGGAGTCGATAGAGGAGAGAATGGCCCCGATGACTCCGGCCATGATCAGGCCGACCACTCCGGTGCCCAGCGGGATCACCAGCTTGACCAGCTCGGTGAAGGCCGTATCGGGGGCGATGGTGCGGTCGGGCAGCTGGGTCTGAAACAGGTAGAAGGCTGCCACACCGGTTCCGATGGCGAAGAAGGGAATCAGCATCTTCAGGAACCCGGCCGCGATGATCCCCCAGCGCGCCTCCAGGTCGCTGCGGGCGCTCAGGGCCCGCTGCACGATGAACTGGTTGGTTGCCCAATAGAAGCAATGCAGGGCCATCAGCCCGGTCAGGACGCCCGTCCAGGGCAGCTCGGGGTGGCTGGCGGGCAGGTAGAGGTGCATCTTGTCGGCCCCTTGTCGGTCTAACTCCATCATGGAATCCCAGCCGCCAATCTGGTTGAAGGTCAGAACTGCCAGGAGTATCCCTGCCCCCAGCAGCATGACCGACTGGATCACGTCGGTCCAGATGACGGCCTTCAACCCTCCCCAGATGGTGTAGCTGGCCGAGACTGCCGCCAGCGCAATCACGAAGAAGGCGTAGTAGAAAGGGTTCACGTTGAGCTTGGCCCGACCGGGCGGGGACTGTACCTGCCCGGAGGAGGAACCGTCTCCCTCGCCAGGAAGGGCTGCACTGGCAGGCCCGCGTGTTTCCCCGCTCGCCGTCACCGCCACCCTGTTGACGGCGGCGCCGCCCAGCAGGACGCAGACCGAGCGCGAGCCGATGTAGAGCGCCGGCACCATCTGGATGACGGCCATCAGGACCACCATGATGAGCGAATAGGAAAGACGGCTGCGCTCGTCGTAGCGGGCTCCCAGGTAGTGGGAGAGGGTGTAGACCTTCAGGCGCCGAAAGACGGGCAGGAAGCCGTAGCAGAGCAGCATCAGCCCCACGATGGCCCCGAGCTCGAAGTGGGCCTGGGCGAACCCCACGCTGAACCCGATCCCCATCATGCCCACCATGTGGTTGGCGCTGACGTTGCTGCCGAAGATCGAGCCGGCCACCCCCCACCAGGGGGTGCTGCGGCCGGCCAGAAAGAAGTCCTCCGAGGTCTCCTCTCTGCGGCTGGCCCACAGCCCGATGGCCAGCACGGCCGCCAGGGATCCAAAGAAGACGATCAGGTCGGGAGTGGTCAGGACGTTCTCGGACAATGGAGGTCACCGTTCAGGGGAGGAAGTTAATCCCTGCGAGGCCCGCGTACCGTGCCGTCGCGTCCGATGGGGATGGAGGCTGCAGCCGGGGAGGCTCCGGGGACCAGGGTAATCCATTCGCCGGCGCTGGCCCCCGAAGGCCGCGGCCCGGCGGGCCTGCGCACCTTGCCTCCCGGCTGGTAGGCAATCGCTTCCAGGTGGGGGGTGTGAATCCTGCGCCCGCCCCGGCTCCGGGAGATCATGGCCGCTTCCAGGATGCCGCTGGTCAGGTAGGTGCGCTCGACCGGGCTGGGTGGCTGCCCCGAGAGCAGGAAATCTTCGATATTGAGACCCAGATAACCAAAGGCGGCATGGGTGGGACCGGTTTGGGTGTGGTATTCCAGGGCATCGATGCCGGCGCCACGCTGCTGGGCGTAGGCGAACTTGCGGACATAGCCGTTGTCTCCCAGCATGAGTACCGCCGCCTGCAGGCCATCCATGTATTCCACCAGGAAGACGTGGGGAGAATCCACCTTTCCCGGGTCCAGCCTGGAGGGCCCGTCTTCGATGCTGCTCAAGGCCGCATTGGCCAGGGACATGGACCACTTGCCGGCGTGGCCGGCCCGCCATACTTCTTCACCCGAGAGACACTGCACCGAACGGACGCCGGTCTCGCCCCCCTTTCGTCGCTCCACCTGGCTCTGCAGCACTTCCAGAGCATGAAAGCCGTACCGCTCCACCATGTGGAAACCGATGACCAGCGCCCGATCGATCTTCCGGTTCAGGGGATGTTCCCAGTTGGGCCGGCGCCAGACCACCGGCAGGGCCGAGCCGGCCCAGAGGGGAATTTCCATCTCCCGGGCCGTTTCGTACATCCAGCGGGCGTCCTCCCAGCGGTAGGAGAGGTGCTTGTCATTGAAAACGGGCACCGGCCGGTCCCCTTCTCCGATGACCCCCGCGATCTGCTCGAAGAAGTAGCGGCGCGGCAACATCTCCTGTCCAAGCCTGGACACGGGGTAGTCCCCGTGCTCCCCGATCAGCAGGACCCCGTCCACCGCCAGCTTGTCGCCTCCCAGCGTCAATGCCGCCCGGATGCTTTCGTAGACGGGTATGTCGAACTCGTGGGCCAACTGGCGTCCTACGTCCCGCTGGTGAATCTGGTCGATATAGAGCGAGGCGATGGTGGTCCGGGGAGGAACCACACCGTCGTCGGTGGGAAATCCCCGCAGGAACTTGTCCACGATCACGCCGGCGTGGCTGTTGGGGAAGAAGGTGGTGACGATGGCGGCGATCTTCGGGCGGGGCTTGGAGCGCTGGTCCGGCCCCACGGCTGCCGGCCGGGTGGGATCGGGCGCCGGTTTCTCCTCGGCAGGGCCCGAGCAGGCGACCCCCAGCAGCAAGGTCGCTGCCAGACCGAGCAGAAAACAGGGAGCGCGACGACCGGCCGGGAAGAACGTGGACAAACGGATGGAGCGGACAGAGATGGGCAAGGAGCCTACCGTCAGCTGAGGAAACCGGGGATCAGGGATTGTAGCGACTGGCTGCCCGCTGAGCCGCGAGGTCCGGTGGTCTCGAATCGGCGGACCTTAGCGGCTTCAGCTCGGGGTTCCGAATCAGATCAGCTCGTGGAGGGGCTGGCCCTGTTTGTCGCCGATGGCGTTGGCGATATAGATGGGCCTGCGCCCCGGACCCAGGTAGGTCTTGGTGTAGTCGATGCCCAGGGCCTTGTAGACGGTGGCGAAGAGGTCTCCGATGGTGACCATTCGCTCGGCCACGTAGGCGCCGCGCTCGTCGCTGGCTCCCACCACCTGACCTCCCTTGATGCCGCCGCCTCCCAGCGCCAGCGACCAGCAGTGGGCCCAGTGGTCTCGCCCCCGCCCCGGGTTGATTTTGGGGGTGCGGCCGAACTCGCCCATCACCAGAACGACGGTGGACTCGAGCAGGCCGCGCTGATCCAGATCTTCCATCAACGCCGAGAGTGACCGGTCCAGGGGTGGAACCAGGACATTCCTCAAGTAGTGGTCGTTCTTGTAGTGGGTGTCCCAGTTGTGGTTGTCGGCAGGATTCCAGCCATCGACGGTCACGAACCGGCAGCCGGCCTCGACCAGTCGGCGGGCCAGCAGGACTCCCTGTCCGAACCGGTCGGTCCCGTAGGTTTCCTTGGTCTGGGCGGATTCGAGCGAAAGGTCGAAGGCCTTCCTGACGGTCGGAGAGGTAATCAGGTCCAGCGCCCGTTCGTCAAAGGCATCCACCAGGCCGAAATTGGCGGCGGCCTCCATCTGGCGGTAGCGCTCGTCCACCAGGTTCAGAAAGGAGTGCCGGGCCTGCAGGGCTTCGACGGAAATCTCTCCGGGAAGCGTCAGATCAGCCACCTTGAAATTCTTGCCGTCGCTGATCCGATCCGATGAAGTCAGCGTCAGGGGTTCGTACATGGGAGAGATGAACCCCGCGCTACGACAGTTCAAGCGGCCGCGGCTGGTGGTTACGTAGGCGGGCATGTCGTTGCGCTGACCCAACTCCCTGGCCACGATCGAGCCTACGCTGGGGAATCGCGTGGTCGTGGTGGGGAGATGGCCGGTCATGGTGTAGTAGCTACCCTCCGAGTGGGCGTTGGACTCGCTCTTCATGGAACGGACGATCGAGAGCTTGTCCATGTGCCGGGCCACCTTGGGAAGGATCTCCGAGATCTGGATGCCGGGCACGTTGGTGGAAATGGGATTGAACCCGCTGTTGCCCTTGACGTCCCAGGTGTCCAGGTGGCTCTGGCCCCCAAACATCCAGATCATGATGCAGGACTGGGCTTTGGCCTTTGGATTGGTGTCGGCCATCAGGCTGGACAACTGGAAATAGTCGCTCAGGCTGAGCCCCATATAGCTGAGTGCGCCCGCTTTAATAAAAGCCCGGCGGCCCGGCAGGTGCGGCCGGGCGACTCCAATGTCTGCCCGTCGTTTCATGGTCATCTCCCCTAGGGTTGCGGATAGAGCATAACTTAATTCCAGCCCCGCCCGCTGTCAAGGAGAATCGGGATGTTTTGGCCAACAGCGCACGCCTGGGGATGACTGCATACACCCTCCTTACGGCTGGGCAGGAACCCCGGGAATGTACGTGGGGCTGTTCAACGTTGTTTTGGAAAGGCCGTGCGTAACCAAGGGACGCTACTAAATCGCCGCGTACGCGGCTTCGGCAGCGCGGGGTTCATACGACCCCGGGCTCCCGCCCGGGGCTACACGAGACCGCAGCTACGCTGCTCTATAAGGAAGGTTTGTAGTAAGGGTTTGCTCGGCCTACCCACTTCAACCGCAGCTTCGCAGCTCTCCCCTTTCCCACAACACTGCCTGGGGGACAGAATTTTCAAATGGATTGTCCCTGGGTGGGCTTCCGGAAATCGTTCTATCGCCCCGTGCTTCAACCACGTAAGCGCTGGCAGTGCTCGCCGTCCCCTTCCCGGCGCTGCTCCGGCCCCCATGCTAGAATGCAGATATCCCTTGGGAATTCCGGACTGTTTGCCCCGGGTCCACAGGACGGCAGCGCAACCACTTCCGCGGAATCCCTTCTTCACCGGGCAGGCACGACCTCCGCGTTGACGGGAACAGCCTTCAGGTGGCCGGCATGAGCCAAGACAAGGAACGCAAGAAACGCGGGAAATTTTCCCGCTCCTCGCTCCAGTACGTGTTTCAACACATCATCTGGCCGCGCCGGAGGCTGGTGATCCTCGGCGTGATCCTGATCATCGTCAACCGCTTTTCCCGCCTGGTTCTGCCGGGGTCCACCAAGTACCTCATGGACGATGTCATCGGAAAGGGAGACACGGCGCTCCTCCAGATCCTGCTGCTCAGCGTGGGAGCCGCCCTGTGCGTGCAAGCCGTCACCTCCTTCGTGCTGACGCGCCTGCTGAGCGTGGAAGCCCAGCACCTGATCTCCATCTTGCGGGTGGACGTCCAGAGGCACGTGATCCATCTGCCGGTGCGCTACTTCGACAACACCAAGTCGGGGGAGCTGGTTTCCCGGATCATGCTGGACGTGGAGGGAGTGCGCAATCTGATCGGAACCGGATTGGTCCAGTTGTTCGGCGGCATCCTGACCTCGGTGGTGGTCTTTTTCCTGCTGCTCGACACCAGCCCCTTGCTCACCCTCTACGTGGTGGTGCCGCTGGTCTTGTTCGGCCTGATTTCCCTCAAGGCCTTCGGTTACGTGCGGCCGATTTTCCGGGAACGGGCCAAGGTCAATGCCGACGTCACCGGCCGCCTGACCGAATCTTTGGGAGGGATTCGGGTGATCAAGGGCTTCAATGCCGAGCGGTCGGAAGTCAAAGTCTTCAAGAAGGGCGTGGAGCGGATCTTCGACAACGTCAGGAAGACCCTCACGGCGACCAGCCTGGTCACCAGCGCCGGCACCCTGCTGATCGGGTTGCCGGCGGTAAGCATCATGTGGATGGGGGGCTCGATGGTGGTCGAGGGCAAGATGACCGAGGGCGACCTGATGGCCTTCATTGCCTACCTGGCGTTTCTGGTGGCTCCCCTGATTGAAATGGGGAATATCGGAAGTCAATTCACCGAGGCCTTCGCCGGCCTGGACCGCACCAAGGAGCTGATGAGCGTCCCCAAGGAGAGCGAAAACCCGCTACGCACCCAGCGGCTGGAGGACGTGAGGGGGCACCTGGTCTTCAAAGGGGTCCACTTCTCCTACCAGGAGGGCACCGAGGTTCTCAGCGACATCTCCTTCGAGGCTCCTCCGGGGTCGGTCACGGCCTTGGTGGGCAGCTCGGGTTCCGGCAAGACCACCATTGCCGGGTTGGCCGCAAGCTTCCTGACGCCGGACACGGGCGTGGTGGAACTGGATGGAATCGACCTGTCCCGGGTGACCCTGGACAGCTATCGGTCCCGGTTGGGTGTGGTCCTGCAGGATGACTTCCTTTACGAGGGAACCATCCGGGAAAACATTCTGTTCGGTCAACCCAACGCCTCCGAGACCGACCTGCTGAGCGCGGTGAAGGCGGCCCACGTCAAGGAGTTTGCGGACCGGCTGGAGAAGGGACTGGACACCCTGATCGGGGAGCGAGGGGTCAAGCTCTCAGGGGGGCAGCGGCAGCGGGTGGCCATTGCCCGGGCGCTGCTGGCAGATCCCAGAATTCTGATTCTGGACGAAGCCACCTCCAACCTGGACACCGAGAGCGAGATCTTCATTCAGGAGAGTCTGAATGAGTTGATCCGGGGACGCACCACCCTGGTCATCGCCCACCGCTTGAGCACCATTCGCAAGGCCGACCAGATCCTGGTCATCGAGAACGGTAGGATCGTGGAGCGGGGAACCCACGATCAACTGATCGCCAGCCAGGGCCGCTACCACAGGCTCTACACCTACCAGGCGCGGATTTGAGGTGAGGGAGTTTGTCTGACGGTGTTGCCGGAGGACACCGCTCTCAGGACCCGCCGAAACGGAAGGAATAGAGGTCGGCATCCTTCAGCACCACCCGCAGCCGAACGGGCTTCCCCGCCAGCTGACCCAAGTCGGCGCCGCCTTTCCAGGCCAACCGGCCGTCGATCAGATCCCCGAAGATCTCCGGTGATTCGGCCAGGCTGAAGCCCGGCACCGGCCGGCCGGCGGCATCCTGAATTTCCACCCGCAGGCTGCCGGCGGCCGAGGTGGAATAGTTCATAGTCAGGTCACTGCCCTGAAAGACCAACGGGCGGGTTACCAGTTCCCCGCCGCTCAGCCCCGCCCGGGCCGAGACGAAGCCGTCGATCCGCAGCGTGTAGCGCCGCAGCCGAGAGGCCTTCCCGTCGGCGGTCCAATACCCGCCGTCATTGACATAGAGCGACAGTTCCTCCGGCCGGTCGGCCGTGTCCGCCGGGGTTACCAGCAACCCGTAGGCGGGAAAGGAGGCAGGATAGATCCAGCGCTCCCTGCGGGGGCCGGGGCGGATGAAGGCTTCTCCCCAGCGCTTGAAGGAGAGGCCGTCCCGGCTGCTCATGAACAGGGTCTCCGAGATGGAGCCGTAGCGGTATGAGGGGTGCTCGGTGATCGGCAGCCCCTTTTCGATCTCGCGTCCGGCCATGAACCGCCCCGGGAACCCCACCAGAAGATGGGGAGCCCGGTAATAGGGCCGGACCTGGTTGAGGTAGAGCTGTTCGCGGGGGGCCCCGGGGTATTGAAGCCAGCGGGGTTCGCTCCAGTTGAAAAAATCCGGAGAGGTGCTCGTCAAAACGTCCCGGGCCGGCCCCGCGGGGTCGAGCCCCAGCTGGGGACCCTTGGGGCGAATCTCGTCGTTGGGACCGCGTATTTCCCGGTGGTAGGCCCTGTAGCTCCGCCGCGCACCGTCCCAGAAGGCCACGTTCTGGGAATCGAACTTGCCCCGGGTAATCACCGGAGCCTCGCTCATCTTCCGCCAGCGGACCCCGTCGGGGGAGGCGAAGGCGTAGAGTCCGCGCGGATCGCTCAAGGCGGCCAGGGCCTTGTAGCGCTCGTCGGGTTTGGCGGCGGGGTTGGTGTCCTTGAAGGGAACGAAGGTGTTGGCCACTTCCCCGGACAGGATGATGTTGTTCTTCTTGGAGCCCTGAAACTCCACCAGGCCCAGCTCCGGCCTCACCCAGCGGATTCCGTCCGGGCTTTCGGCCAGGCACACCGACAGGGTCGGTTGCTTGCCGATCCCCGGCCAGCCGGCCGCCCGGTAATACATGCGGAAGCGGTCGCCGTCCCGAAACAGGGTGTTGTATCCGGAATAACCGCCCTCCCAGGGCCGGTCGTGGGTAAAGACCACCTCCCGCTCCACCGGGGAGTGCAGGCGCAGCTCGATCGCCCCGCCGGTTCGCTCGATCAGGGCGTCGTCCACCAGGAGCTGGCGCCGGGAACCGATGTCGATGGGGGTTTCCGACTGCGGCGCACACCCGCCCCAAATGAGCCCAAAGAGGACAAGACAGAGACATGCCGGCTTTAGCATCGTGAGCGCTTTCTCGGGGAGCCTTCGGGGTACAGGCTGCGCCGGTTGAGTCCGGGACTGTTTGCGATCGAACACCAGAAACGATTGCTGCCGCCGCCGCAACGTCCCTATAGATTCCAGTGCCGTCTAGCGCCGTCCAGTAGGGTCTATAACTGTCTTATTTATGAGTGTCTTATATAAGTCCTGCTTTGGCTTGTCTTGCCACCAACATCCCTTGCAATCCACTGCCATCCCTCATATAATGGGGGGATGGATACTGTAACGGACTTCGCTCCTGTCCGACCCAAGACCAAGCCCACCGGCCGCCACCCCAGCAACGCCCTCTCGGCCGCCTTCCTGCGCTCCGCTCCGCCCGGAAGACACGCCGATGGAAACGGATTGTACCTCTTCGTCCAGCCCAGCGGAACCAGGAGCTGGATTCAACGCCTCGTCGTCCGCGGCCGTCGCCGGGAGCTCGGTCTCGGCAGCCTTGCCCTGGTTTCCCTGGCCGAGGCCAGGGAGAAAGCGCTGGCCAACCGCAAGCTCGCCCGTGAGGGCGGAGACCCGCTTGCCGAGAAGCGCCGCGCCGAGGGCATTCCCATCTTCGCTGAAGCTGCCTCCCGTGTGCTGGAACAGAAGCGGGACGGCTGGCGCGGCCGGCGTCACCACCGCGAGTGGATGTCCAGCCTGAGGCGGTACGCCTTTCCCCGCATCGGCAAGATGCCGGTCTCAGAGGTCACCAGCGCCGATCTGCTTGAGATCCTCACCCCTATCTGGCACCGGAAGGCCTCCAGCGCCCGGCGGGTGCGCCAGCGCCTGCGAGCGGTCCTGGAATGGGCCGTAGCCATGGAGTACCGGATCGACAACCCCTGCGACAGGATCGGCCCGGTCCTGGGTCTCCAACAGGACGTTACCGAGCACATGCGGGCCTTGCCTCATCGGGAGGTGGCTGCGGCCATCCGGACGGTGCAGGCAGCGACGGCGCCGGAGGTGGCCAAGCTGGCCTTCGAGTTTCTGGTGCTGACGGCGGCCAGGTGGAGTGAGGTGCGGTGGGCCGAGTGGGAGGAGATCGATCGGGACGCTGGTGTATGGACCGTCCCGGCCAGGCGGATGAAGGCCAACCGGAAGCACCGGGTGCCGCTTTGTGGCCGTGCCCTGGAGATTCTCGAGGCGGCAGGGACCCTGGGCAAAGGAGCCGGTCCTCTGGTGTTCACCTGTGGGCAAGGGAAGCCGCTCAATGACAAGGAGCTGCGCTGGCTGGTCCGCGAGCAGGGGATTGCAGCCGTGCCGCACGGGTTCAGGTCCAGCTTCCGGGACTGGGCGGCCGAAGAGACGGATTATCCCCGGGAGGTGATCGAGGCGGCCCTGGCGCATGTCGTCCGGAACCGGGTCGAGGCGGCCTATGCCCGCTCCGACCTGTTCGAGCGCCGGCGTCTCCTGATGAACGACTGGGCGCGTTATCTGGACCAAGGGATGGGTTGCCCGCACCAGGTCCAGTAAGGAATCCTCGCCCAAGGCCGGCCAAGGATCGAGCCACACCCGCAGGCCCACGGCCGTCAAGGCCAAGTTAACTGGAATGACCTGGCTCCAGATCTCCATTTTAACCTTCCCGAAGGGATCACGGTGGTGGGAGCGACCCCCAGGGGCAGGGGAAAGGTATGAATAAAGGCATGAATAACCTGACCCTGCCCCGTGGCGCATCAGCGGCCAAAACATGGGGGTCGCTCCCACCACCATCACCCCCTACCGTGCGGCGCGCCGCCGGCCGGGCGAGCGGGGGACACACGAGGCGCAGCCTCGCTTCGCTTTGTCGCATCAGACTCGGGAAATCCGTGTAGTCCCGCGTCTGATGAGGCGTTTCGGGAAAGCCTCTAACCACAGCGGCGAGGAAACACCCTCTGAGAGAAAAGCGT
This sequence comes from Candidatus Versatilivorator sp., assembly GCA_965207735.1. Taxonomy (GTDB): domain Bacteria; phylum Acidobacteriota; class Terriglobia; order Versatilivoradales; family Versatilivoraceae; genus Versatilivorator. The sequence goes on from OZ242296.1 coordinate 2,976,636, forward strand.
TGTGGTTGTCAAAAGTGTGCACCATCCAGGTGAATAACCTGGTCTCTGTAGAGTATTCACCCATACAGCGGCATCTGCTTGACCCCCGGAGGCGGAAATCGTTGATCGTTTCCGTGCCGTGCCGCATGGGCTCTGCTCGACCTTCCAGGACTGGGCGGGTGATGACGGACCACCTCCGGGGAGGTGATCGAAGCGGCCCTGGCGCATGTGGTCCGCAACCGGGTGGAGGCGGCCAATGCCGCTCCGACTTGTTCGAACGCCGGTGTGTCCTGATGGACGACTGGGCGCGTTATCTGGCCTAGCCCGCATTTCTCACCAGAGGTAGGAAGCATCGGTTCTCGGAATCTGGTAAAATACTCTTGTCTAAGGAGTTAACCAGATTCTTAAAGGAGAACCGATGCCGACACAGTGTAACACCAAACCCCTGGAGTTTGAACCCCACGGCCGCCGCCGCGTGGTGGCTGATTTCGACGGCGGTCCCATCACTTCCGATGCCGGCTCCCTGCTGTTGCGCCGGGTGGATCGGCGCTTATCTCTCTCCGACCAGGTGGCCGACTGTTTCACCGATCACCGCGACCCCAAGCGGACCCAATACAGCCTGCGCAAGCTCATCTCCCAGCGCATCGTTGGCATCGCCCTGGGCTATGAGGACCTCATCGACCACGACCAACTCCGTCACGATCCCCTCATGGCCTTGGTCTCAGAGAAAGGCCGTCGTGGCGACTCGCCTCCCCTGGCAGGCAAGAGCACCCTCAACCGACTCGAACACGCCCCCACCCAAGGCCCCACCCGCTACCACAAGATCGACCACGACTCCGAGGCCTTGCAAGCCCTCCTGGTCAAACTGTTTCTGCAAGCCCATCCCCAACCCCCCGATGAGATCATCCTCGACCTCGACGCCACTGACGATCCCCTCCACGGGGAACAAGAGGACCGCTTCTTCCACGGCTACTACCGAGGCTACTGCTACCTGCCCCTCTACATCTTCTCGGGCCGCCATCTGCTCTCGGCCCTGCTCAGACCCGCCAACATCGATGCCTCCGCCGGTGCTCTGGAGCAGGTCCAGCGCATCGTCTCCCGCCTACGGCGTGTCTGGCCTCAGGTCAAGATCCTGCTGCGGGCCGACTCCGGCTTTGCCCGTGAGGAGCTGATGGGGTGGTGTGAGCAGCATCAGGTCGACTATCTCTTCAGCCTGGCCCGCAACTCCCGCCTCCAAGACGCCATCGCCCCCGAGTTGGCTCAGGCCCAGGCCCTCTCAGACCAGCAACAGCAGCCCGCCCGGATCTTCACCGACCTCTCCTACCGCACTCACAAGAGCTGGTCCCACGAGCGCCGCCTGGTCGCCAAAGCCGAGGTCCTGCCCCGCGGCCCCAACCCCCGCTTCGTCGTCACCTCCCTGTCGGTCCAGGACTACCCCGCCCAGTTCCTCTATGAGAAAATCTACTGTGCCCGCGGTGAGATGGAAAACCGCATCAAGGAGCAGCAACTCGACCTGTTTGCCGATCGCACCTCCACCCACTCCTTCCGGGCGAATCAGCTCCGGCTCCTGATGACCTCTTTCGCCTATGTGCTGGTGGAGGGCTTGCGCCGGCGGGCGCTGCAATCCACCTGCCTGGCCCGGGCCACCGTCGGTTCCATCAGACTCAAACTGCTCAAGATCGGCGCTCAGGTCACCATCTCGGTCCGTCGCATCAAGGTCGCCATGGCTTCCGGATGTCCTTACCAGAGGGAGTTCCGCATCGCTTGGGCTCACCTGCCTCCCTGAGGTGCCCTGACTTGACCGTCATCGCTTGTGTGTGAAAACGTGGCCACCCGGCTCGGTGGCAGAGGTGTCGCTGTTTTCCGGAAAAAACGCTACCTGAGGGTCCTCGGAGAGCCTCACAAGCCTTCGCTGTTGGCCTTGGCCTACCGATCCAGCCACCAACCTTGTTAAACTCGCCCTCAAACGCCTCCATGGCCCCTTTTACCGCTCCTGTGCGAACTCTGGTGAGAAATGCGGGCTAGTGCCGCTCAGAGCTTGTCCAGTCTCATGCCGTCGGGGTGAGCTGCAACCCGATCATGTGAGCTCATGTAGGAAGTCCGACATACCCGGGCCTGTTGCCCTCGGTCCGGGCATTCGGGGGCGGGTTTCCATGCCGACGTGCAAATGAGCCGTTCGACCCGGAAGCGCGCCTGGGAAGTGTCGGTGACGTTTGGACCGATACTGACAGGATCAATCAGGCGGCCAAGGAACGTGTCGGCTACCCGACCAAGAAGCCGCTGGCAGTCTAGTGTCCTGACATTGAAATGAGTTTAATTAATTAACGTTGGCCAAAGCCTCTTTGGCTCGTTGAATCTTGGCGAGGATGGCTTCGCCTTTTGTATGCCATGTGTAGCGTTGAGGATCCGCGTTGCGGTCGGCCAGATAGGATTCGATGGCTCGAACCAGTTCGGGGACGCTGCGAAAACTGCCGTCGCGAATCACATCGCTGGTAATATCGGCGAAGAAGCGTTCGACAAGATTCAGCCAGGAGCTTCCGGTCGGCGTGAAGTGGCAGTGGATGCGTGGATGACGGTCGACCCAACGGCGGACATGTTCATGCTTATGAGTACTGTAGTTGTCGACAATGAGGTGAATGGCCAGGGCCTTGGGTGTTTCCCGTTCGATCTGCTTGAGGAAACGCAAACACTCCACATGGGTGTGCCGCTGTTCAGTCCGGGAAATCAGCTTGCCGTCCAGGTAGTTGAGAGCCGCAAACAAGGTGATGGTGCCGTGTCGCTTGTAGTCATGAGTTCGGGTGCGAATGTGGCCGATTCCTAAGGGCAATCCCGGCTGACTGCGTTCCAGAGCCTGACACTGGGTTTTCTCGTCACAGCAGAGCACGAGCGCTTTCTCGGGAGGATCCAGGTAGAGACCGATGACATCCCAGAATTTCTGCTCGAACTTCGGATCTTTCGACAGCTTGAATGTACGCGTGCGATGAGGCTTCAAGTCGTTACGCTTCCAGATCGTGTGGACCGTGTGGCGCGAGACGCCGACTTCCTTCGCCATGCTGCGCAAACTCCATCGCGTCCGTCCCGGTGGCGGCTGGGTTACTTTCACGATGATTTGTTCGACTGTCTCCATGGGCACCCGCGGCTTGCGTCCCCGTCCCGCTTTGTCGTTCAAGCCGTCCAGGCCGGCGTGCTGGAAGCGCCTCGACCACTTGCTGACGCACGGCAAGCTGACGTTCAATCGTTGAGCCACTTCCTCGACCTTGACCCCTTCGCTCCGGAGCAGCACAATCTCGGCGCGCAAGCTATCGCGCTTCGAACTCGTGCTGGAACTAACCCGGCGCTGTAACTCTCGACGTTCACCGGCTGTGAGCTTGAGGACTGTAATCGGACGGGCCATGCCCTATACTATAGCATCGAATCATTATTAATAAATCTTAATTAGATGTCAGGACACTAGAGCGTATCATCCGTGCGAGTTCGAACGAGGGCGATGTCGTGTTCGATCCCTTCTGCGGATGCGCGACCACGCTGGTAGTCGCCGAGACACTACAATCGCCTCGGCACTTGGGCCTATCTCGCCCCCCCATCCATCGCGCCAAGCTGTTCGGTTGCTGCGAACGCAAGTTTGGGGTCGCACGCCCCCTTCGATCGCCTCGTCGACGAAGTAATGGAGCAGCCCTATCGCCAGGCCCGGAGCGTCTTCCGGATCGTCGACAAAGGCTCCTCCTATCGCGAACTCGCCTCGATTCGCTGGCTTCCCCAACGCTACTCCACCACGCGGGATGAAAAGCCGGGTCATAGGATCACTCCGCGGCGATGCGTCCCCGAAGCACTGGTCGCGACCGGCGATCCAATGCTGTTTTCCGCCCACTGCGACGGCTGCGCGGGGTCAGCACGCCGAAGGTTGGTTCGGGCGCGCCGGGTCGTCGCATACCTGCCGCGAAGGATAGGTTCGTTCCTCCGCGGCGAGTACGCCTTGGTTTCGCCTCGAACCACAAGTCTCAGAGAAAATCATCAAATTTATCCTCTTGCGGTGGACGAGTATCAATATAATAATGGTGCCTTCAACGACTCGAAAGGAGATCAGCGATGAAAAGCATGCGCTTCCTACTGGTCCATTCGTTCTACTTGCTGGTCTTGGCCGGTTTCGCACTGGCGGACCAACTGATTCTCCACAACGGAACCGTTATCGAGGGAACTTACCTCGGTGGTGACGCTCGGTCGGTCCGCTTTATCGGGCCGGACGGCAACGTCCAAACGTATTCCGTGGGGGACGTATCTGGGATTGGTTTCGGAACACCCCCGACGACCGCAGCTCCCCCGGTTCCCGGGCCTGTCCAGAGACAAGTGGCGCACTCGCCGACCGGCGTCACGGTACCGGCGGGGACGTTGATTACGGTTCGGCTGATTGACTCGATCGACGCCGACCTTACGGGAGTCGGCGAACGCTTCCGGGCGAGCATCGACGATCCCATTGTCGTGGGCAGCCAAGTTGTGGTCCCACGTTATGCCGATGCCACCGTGCAGGTGATGCGCGTCGAGCAAAGCGGCGCACTGAAAGGCAGCGATGAGGTTGCCTTGAAGATTTACGACATTACCGTGAACGGGCAGAGCTACCACGTAGCCACGGCCTACGCCGAACTCAAAGGCAAAGGCAAAGGCCGCAAGACGATTCGGAACACTGCAATCGGCGGCGTCGGCGGGGCGGTCATCGGAGGAATTTTCGGTGGCAAGAAAGGTGCCGCGATTGGCGCTGGTGTCGGTGCTGGTACGGGCCTCGCCGTGTCAGCGGCGAGGGGAACCAAGCTCAAGATTCCGTCAGAGACCCGGCTCGAATTCGTGCTCCGTGCTCCCTTTGGGATCTGAGAGCGCATTGTCGCCCTGCCCTGATTCTGTTCGGACGCTCGCAACTCACATTTCCAGTGAGATGACGAGTAATGATCGACAGGGGCCGACTATTTTCGGCCCGGTTCGACAGCGAGGAATGGGCGGAATTCCCCTGCTCGTCTTATCCTGAGACTGAGTACTTGGTAATCTCCCAGCTTCCGTCTTCTCTCTTACTCGCTACAAAGGTGACTGTATACTGATTGAGTCGCGTTCCATTGAGGTTTTGGGTCGTCCCGCTTCACAACGTGATGCCTCCGACCCGGAGGTATCCCCTCGAGTTACTGGCCACGCTGAAGGTGCCGACAACGCTCCCCCCAACAGTCAGGTTGCATGAGCCATCGGGCTGAATCACTGTTCCCGCCGCGCAATTCACTGTCCCGCCAGTGTCTTTCTCAGGAATATCCACCAACCGCCAGTTGGTTCTTGTGCTTGTTCCCTCGTTGCAGTTGACGGTCCCCGTTCCCGAAGTGAATGTCAATTGGGCTCTTCAGCAATACACCGCCATCCGTGCACGTTCCGGATCAGGGCGGCAAGCACATTGAGCACCAAGTCCTACGGCGTGGCCTCTCGAAGCCGCCGAAGCCGAAGAACGGGCTTGGAGCCTTCAAGGACCTCGCCGCTACCCTGACACCGAATACTCGGTGATTTTCCAGCTTCCGTTTGACTGCTTGGAGGCCACGAAGGTGACCGTGTATCGGTTGAGCCGCGTGTTTCTAATTGTGTGGCTACTAGAGCTACACAAAGTAATGCCTCCAACCTTGATGCATCCCCTGGAATTTCTGTCTACCGTGAAGGTGCCGATCTCACTGCCTCCAACCACCAGCTTGCACTCACCACCAGGTTGAATCACCTTGCCGACGCTGCAGCCCGCGGCTTCCCCGTTGTCGTCTCCTCCTCCGTTGTCATCGCCGGATGCCGACCCGAAATCTGCTCTGGTGGCGTAGGTCAAGGTGCCATCGTTTGAGCCATTGTCGACCTCGACGGCGTAGAAGAAGTGGTAATCGGACTCAGCTGGCCCATTGGCCTCCCACTGGATGAAGCCATTGTCGACCGGGGTTCTGATGGATTTCTGTTGCCAAGATTGGGGCTTCAGGTCAAAGGTGATGGTTTGCAGGCGGGTTCCGTGGGCATCGAAGACCCATGCCTCGACCTCGCTTCTTTCGTTCTTGATGTTGAAGACGCCGATGTTGGTTCTCCGCGACGAGTTGACCGAGATGCCCGGGTTGAAATGGGTCCCTTCCTCATCCGATGTGAGAGGCCCAATTCCATTGACGACCGTGGTGGAAAAACGGCCTGAAGGAGAGTCGGTGTAGACATCGGCCCAGACGACGAACTCGTATGGACTATCGCGGTCGTCGGAGCTGATCAAATAAATTGCCCCGCTTCCCGTGTGGTCGAAGACCTGCTCCAAGAAATTGTCGAAGATCCGATATTGACCCGACTTGATGGCAAATTTCTTGGCTGAGCCAACTCTGCCGTTTTGGCTGAACAGGTATGTTGTGATGTCATAGTCGTGCAAAGTCGGATTAAAGATCACGACTCGCGTCTTGAAGTGGGTGCCAAACCTTCCCGGCGCGTTCGCTGCCACGGGAATGATTGTTGTCCGTGAGCGCGTCAGTCCGCCGCCGACGTTGAATATTTCTCGCTCGAGGTGGGGAGATTCAGATATAGACGGGACGGCCAGAATCAGCACGGCCAGGATACAAACGATCAGCGTTTTCATGGTCCTCCCTATAGGGGGTTGGTGCTGGGTGCGATCCGGGGAGCCTCGTTCAGATAGGCCAACTTGACTTCCTGCTCCGTCCAGGGCTTGCCCGCTCTTCCCAGATACTCCCGGAGCTTCTTCTTCGCCAGGATGGCTTGGTTAAACAGATACTCTAGTGTCATGTCATTCTTGAACTGTCGTATACAGAGGTGTAGACTTCTCCAGTAAGGAGGAGTGTATGCCACGCATTCGATACAAAGTAACACTGACCCAGCAAGAGAGGCAACGGCTGGAGGCGATTACGACGCGAGGTCGGCACAGTAGTCAGAAGATACTCAACAGCCTGCTGCTGCTGTGCTGCGATGAAGGGAGGTACCAGAAGCGGAGGATGACCAATCAGGCCATCTCGGATGTGCTGCCGGTCAGCATGAAGAAGATCGACCGGGTGAAGCGCCGTTTTGTGGAACAAGGTCTGGAGGCCGCTCTGGACAAGCGAAAAGCCGAGCGGAGCCATACCCGCAAGGCCGACGGTGATTTCGAGGCTCATCTGGTCGCGCTCAGTTGCAGCAAACCACCACCAGGACACGCCCGCTGGTCGCTGCGTTTACTGGCTGACCGCATGGTGGCACTCAACTACGTCGATGCCATTTCCCATGAAACGGTCCGTCGGGTGTTAAAAAAAACGAACTGAAGCCCTGGAAGAAGCAACACTGGGTGATTCCACCCGAAAGCAATGGCGAGTTTGCGGCGGGTATGGAGCAGGTGCTCGATGTCTATCGACGGCCTTATGATCGACTCCATCCCGTAGTCTGTATGGATGAATCACCTCGCCAGTTAATCCGAGAAACCCGGGCGGCCTTGCCAGCCCGACCCGGTCACACGGCCCGCTTTGACTACGAATATGAACGTTGCGGCGTCGCCAGCGTCTTCCTGGCCGTCGAGCCCCTGTCCGGTCAGCGCATGGTCCGGGTCACTCAACGACGAACCCGGATCGACTGGGCACACTTTATCCGCGACATCGCCCGGTTCTGGTGGCGGGCAGAGAAAATTACCCTGGTGATGGACAATCTCAACACGCACACGCCCGGTTCGCTCTACCAGGTTTTCAAGCCCGATGCCGCCAAACGGCTCTGGGATCGCTTCCGCTTCGTCTACACTCCCAAACACGGCAGCTGGCTCAATATGGCCGAGATCGAACTCAATGTGCTGACCCGCCAGTGCTTGGACCGGCGAATCGACAACTTACCCGAGATGCAAAGCGAAGTCGCCGCTTGGCAGAGACTCAGAAACAATGCTAATTCAACAATAGACTGGCAGTTCACCACCGGCGACGCCCGAATCAAACTGAAGCGCTTATATCCGACACTTTAGTTATGACATGACACTAGTCCGAAGTTCCCCCCATTGTACGCCCAAAAAATCGCCTTAAGCCATTTGTTTTCTTAGCCCATCTTTAACAAAGAAACGGCCGATTTGAGGTATTTTACCCCCATTTTGGCCTAAAATCACCCGTAAGTTGTTGATTCTTGGTTGGGGAGGTGAATGTAGTGCCGTAATCGTGTGGGGTGGGCTTGACCCCCTTGGCTCCCTCTGTTACCGTCCCTCCCATGTTCATCCGACGCACCCAGACCCGCAGCCTCCATTCCGGACAGACCTACTTCACCCATCGCCTCGTCCGCTCCCATCGCGTCAGTGGCAAGGTCCGTCAGCAGACCCTCCTCAACCTCGGTCGACACTTCTCCATCCCCCGTGAGGACTGGCCCCTGTTGTGCCGCCGTCTCGATCAGATCCTCTCCGGTCAGTTGCCCCTCTTGCCGGTCGCCTCCACCCCGTTGGAGGAGGAAGCCCATCGCATGGCCCAGCGCTTGCTCGAGGGCGAAGCCGACGTGACCGGCGTTGGCGGGGAGGCCGCCTCAGAGGACCTGCAGACGGTGGAGGTGGGTTCGGTGGAGCTGACGCGTCCGCGTAGCGTGGGGGTGGAGCAGGTCGGCTGCTGGGCGCTGGAGCAGTTGGGGCTGGGGGATCTGCTGGCCGAGTTAGGGCCGAACGGACCGATGCGGGCAGCGGCGTTGGGGGCCATGGTAGGCCGTCTGGCCCGACCCGGCTCGGAACGGGCCACCTGGGGCTGGCTCAGGCGGCGCAGCGGCTTGGGCGAGTTGCTGGAGGTTGACTTCGAGAGTCTGAGTCTGATGCAGATGTATCGGGCCTCAGACGCGCTGATGAAGCATCGGGAGGCCATCGAGCGTCACCTCTTCACCCGGGCCATGGGGTTGTTCGATCTGACCAACACCTTCTTCGAAGGGGCGGCCCGGGGTCAGCCCAAGGCCGAGCGGGGCCACTCGAAGGACAAGCGCAGCGACTGTCGGCTGCTGACGCTGGGGTTGGTGCTGGACGGGGCGGGGTTTGTGCGCCGCTCGGAGGTCTTTGCCGGTAGGGTGGATGAGCCCCGCACCCTGGCGGGGATGCTGGAGGCGCTGGAGGCGCCCCGGGGAGCCTTGGTGGTGATGGATCGGGGGGTGGCGACCGAGGACCGGATCCAGTGGTTGAGGGAGGAAGGGTATCGCTACCTGGTGGCCAGCCGCCAGGGCCGGAGGCAGTTCGATGCCGAGGCGGCCGTGACGGTGGAGACGGCTTCCAAGGCTCCCTTGCAGCTCCACAAGGAGGTCTCCGACGACGGGCAGGAAGTGCGTCTCTACTGCCGCTCACAGCAGCGGGCTGAGAAGGAGAAGGGCATCCTGGAGCGCTTCAGCCGGCGCTTCGAGCAGGGGCTCACCCGACTCTCCAACGGGCTTTCCCGACCGCGGACTCACAAAGGCGTCGAGAAGGTCCGGGAGAGGATCGGGCGGCTGAAGGAGCAGAGCCGCGGGGTGGGGCAGCACTACACCATCGAGGTCCTCACCGACGAGAGCGGCCGCAAGGCGACAGCGCTGAGATGGAAGCACCGTCCCCGCCAGGGCTCGATGGCCACTCATCCGGGGGTCTACTGCCTGCGCAGCAATCAGACCGACTGGGACGAGGAAAGTCTCTGGCGCACTTACACGACTCTGACCGACGTGGAAGCGGTGTTTCGCTCCCTGAAGTCCGAGCTGGGTCTGCGTCCCATCTATCATCACAAGCCGGTGCGCTCGGAAGGCCACCTGTTCCTGACGGTCATCGCCTATCAACTGGTGCAGGTCATCCGCAAACGCCTCAAGCAGCGGGGCGAGGCCTCCAGCTGGACCACGCTGCGGCGCATCCTGGAAGGTCAGCAGCGGGTCACGGTCACCTTCCGGCGCAAGGACGGGCGGACCCTGCACGTCCGCAAGGCCACCCGCGCCGAAACCGATCAGAAGGCCATCTACGATGCCCTGGGTGTCGATCCCGCTCCCGGAGGCGTCCGCAAGATGATCGTCTGATTCCCCCTCAAATCACCGGTTTCAACGCGTTTGTAGTGCCACTTGCGCGTTTCTGCCTTCGTAACCTGTTGATAATACACGTATACTTGGAAGCCGTGTTAAAGATAGGGTAGCAGATCCCTACCAACCGGACGCGGCTTCCGTTCCCCAGTCCCCTGTCAGACCGCAGCAATAATTGACGGTGGCAATGGTTTCGGCATCGAATTGCGCCTTGTCCTCCGGCGCCAGCAGCCCCTTCTCGACCAGGAATGTGTTGATTTCCCTCAAGCCCTCATCCCGCTTCGGACCCGCAGGCAGCCCCTTTTCGAGAAAGGCCTGGAGTTTCAGGTAAAAGGCTCCCCACACCTTCAGCCTTTCCCGATCGGGATGCCGGAACGTTGACGCCCGCTCGATGGCCGAGACGGCCCCATGGTTGCCGTGCTTCAAGGCCGTCTCGTAGGCTGTCACTCCGACGTCGTTCGGGAGGTTCGGGTCACCCCCGGCCTGGAGCAAGACACTGATCAGAGCTTCAGGGGCGTTAAAGGCAGCCGCATGAAGAGGCGTGTCTCCGTATTCATCCGGCAGGTTGGGATCCGCCCCGGCAGCCAGCAGAGTTTCCACTTGCCCCTGCGAGGCCGGGACCCTGCCGGACTGCTCGATGATTGACCTCAGCGGCGTGTTCCCGAAAACGTCCGCCGCATCGGGATCGATGCCGGAGTTGAGAACCTCCTTCAGTTGGTTGTTGCTGCCTGAAACCATCGCCAGGTTCAGGTCCTCAACCGTCGCCATGGGTCTCGGTTGGCTGCCTTCCAAGCCCTGCCAGGACAGGATGTGGGACACCCCGAAGATCCAGCCCATCAAACCGAACGCAGCAAACACAAGGTGAAATACCGGCGTCATCCGTTTTCTTCGGAAATTATCCATCGCGTCCTCCTCGGTTGGCGGTTGGGATTGGAAAAGAATTTTCCCCCTACCCCTATAAACAATCGAAATGGGGATTTATTACAATTTTTTTTCGGGAGGGGGGTTCAGGACTGCCTGGAGGCGTGTGGCGGTAACGATCGAGCGCGCGCATCAATACGGCGCTTGAGCAGCGTGATGGCGCGGTTCATGCGGACGGCGACATTGCCGCGAGAGACGTGAAGGAGTCGAGAGATCTCCCTGTTTGAAAATCCTTGGTAAAGGCGCAGCTTAATGACCTGGCGGTAGGTTCCCGGCAGCAGATCGATCATTTCCCTGAGCAGAACAAGCAGTTCCCTTTCCTGCGCAAGAGCCTCGGGATCCTGGACCGGGGCTCTCTCGTCTTGAAGCGGGTCCTCGCGGCGACGGACTTGTTTTCTATGGAACTCCCTCGCCGTGTTGGTGACGATCTGATGAACCCAAGGACAGGCCTTCGGTCCGCTAAAGGAAGCATGATTGAGGGATTGGAGAATCTTTATCCAACGAGCCTTTTGCAAAATTCGCAGATAGCGGGAATTTTCACGTGGGGAAAGATCAAGGAGGGCAGGTGGAAGGAGGGGCAAGACCACTGTCTGTTGTATCATGAAGGTGTCTGAACCACATGATGAACGGAGGTGGAACTTGCCCCTTAGGGAAACCCTATCACGACACTGGTTCCGGTTTCAACGAGAGCTGTTTCCCCTGCTGGAGGAAGTTTTGGGGCCTCTGGGAGAGCGTTACCAGCGGCTGGTGCAGGTATTGGAGTTGGTGCGGGTGGAGGAGTTGCTGCCTTACAGTCGGGGCTGGCGTGGCCGGCCGCTGGAGGATCGGGCAGTGCTGGCGCGAGCCTATCTGGCGAAGTCGATGCTGGAGGTGGCGACCACGCGGGGATTGGTGGAGCGGCTGAGGAGTGAGGGGAGGCTGCGGCGGCTGTGCGGCTGGGAGAGGGCGTGGGAGGTACCGAGCGAGTCGACCTTCTCGCGGGCCTTTGCGGAATTCGCTGAGAGCGACCTGCCGGGGCGTTTGCACGAGGCATTGCTGGAGGAGACGCTGAAGGGCCACTTGGCGGGGCATGTGTCGAGGGACTCGACGGCGATTGCGGGACGGGAAAAGCCAGCGGCCAAGGCTGCGCCGGAGGCCAAGCGGAAACGCCGGCGGGGCCGGCCGCCGAAGGGCGAGCGACGGCCCAAGCGGTTGAGCCGGCTGGAGCGGCAGGGGTCGATGACGCTGGAGGAAATGTTGAAGGAGTTGCCCAAGGCCTGCGACATCGGCGTCAAGCGCAACGCCAAGGGGCATCAGGAGAGCTGGACCGGCTACAAGCTACACCTCGACGCCATTGACGGCGGGATTCCGGTCAGTTGTCTGCTGACCTCGGCCTCGGTGCATGACTCTCAGGCAGCCATTCCGCTGGCGACGCTGACGGCAAGGCGGGTCGAGAGTCTCTACGACTTGATGGACAGCGCCTACGATGCGCCGGAGATCCGGGCCTTCAGTGAGAAGCTGGGGCATGTGCCGATTATTGACGTCAACCCCCGCCGAAGAGCTACCTTGAAAGCCGAGCGGAAGCGGGAGGCACTGGCCCGGCGCTGTATCGGCCAAGTGACTCCCGAGGCGCGGCGCTACCGGGAACGCTCGACGGTGGAGCGGGTCAACGGACGGCTCAAGGAGGAGTTTGGCGGGAGGCAGGTGAGGGTTCGCGGCCCCGACAAGGTGAGGTGCCACCTGATGTTCGGCATTCTGGCCCTGACGGTGGATCAGTTGATGCGCCTGACGCTCTGAAGACCGGGTTGCCACCCCCAACCGCACAGCAGGTTCGCCCGCCTCAAGGCCGGGAGAGGGTAAGCTGTGCCTGCGTCCGGCGACCGCTGGCCATCCGGCCATCAGATTCGGGCTTTTTCCTTCAAAAGGGTCTTTGCAGCTGGGTAGTCACCGCCGGAACATCACTGTTGCCAGCCCAATGTCATGCCCGATTCCGAATTTTGCAAAAGGCTCCAACTGGTCTGCAGGACATCATGCACCAGATCGTCGTTGCCGGCGACCCGCCTGGCGAGGGGAAAAAAACGGCGGGAGCAGCAGACAATCCAGGCTTCGCTATTGCCTTCAAGCAGGGGGCAGTCTTTAGCGGCTTGCTTCAGTTTGGGAGTGGGCAGGACGTGAAAATCGTCGGGCATGAGGATTGCTCTTGCATCCAGTATAGCTCACAGCCACAAGACCACCCCACAGCAGAAAGAGCTTCGCACTTTGAGAAAACCTGCCGGCTTGCCATCCCGCTCGACGGTCATCCAGACTCCCAGACTCAGGATTAATCCTCGGCTGACCTGTCCACCAGTAACTGTTCGGTCAAGCCGTGATGGCTTGGACCCGGACGAGGTCGGAGGTGACTGCAATCACAGGCGATTCGTCGGTTCTGCTCGCTGCGCCTCCCCCGGACGGCGGATGGACTCCACAGCTTGGCCGAACATTTAAAACAACGGTTACGTCCACCAGTAACTGTTCGGTCAAGCTGTGGGCTCGACCTCCTGCGGGTTTGTCCTCTATGCCAACCGAGCAACCGACGAAGCGTCCCCCTTCCACCTCCATCGGACTGGGGGCAGAGAGTGGAGATGAAACCCGTGGAGTCGGTCCGATAGGGTCGGTTCGCCAGCCGTGTAGAGGGGTTTCGTGGCTGGCGAGCACTCTCGGCTGGCCTGTCCTGGGGGGGCAGCCGCTACGATGGCGGCTCAGCGGCGACACCGACGCAATGTGGCTTGATCGCTGCGGGGAGGATGCCGGTCCGACCGGTCTTCCACACCTTGACCGAACAGTTACGTCCACCAACGTCCTGAGTAGTCCAGTGGATTCCCGTTCAATTAGAGGGATATAATGAGGGGATTACAACAGGACAAACCACAGTAAACCTATTATAATGAGTATTTAAAAGTTTTATGTTGTAGTCGCCGCCTACGCGGCTCAACCCTAAGACCGAGATTTCCATGGGCTTACGCCCACGGCTACCTGCTGCCGCCGCGTTGCGGCTCCACTCGACCCCCAGGGCTGACCCCCGGGGATCATCAATCACAAATCCCGTTCCCCGACAGTCTTGTGGTTTAGTCGTTGCTGGCCCCTTCCTCTTCGCCGATTCCCAGAGCCGTGGCCGCATTCCGCCAGAAGAGGCCCTCGACCTGGTCCTTGGAGAGGCCGGCGACTTCGGCCGCGAACTTCATGGAGAGGAGCTGCTCATAGACCGCCAGAATCGGCCGGCCGTCGCAGTGCGGAAACTGAAGGTCACCCCGGTCGGCATCGTAGTGCTCCCAGGCCCTCCCCAAGGCAGCGTAGTGGCCGTGAAAGAACGCCGCCCCCACCCCATCCGAGCCCCAGAAAATACGTCGTGTGTCCTCTTTGGTGAGCAGGGAGATGTAGGGCCGGGGGTCCGTCACCGCCGAAGTGTCGTAGTGGATGTTGGGCATGTCCCTGAGCCGTTCCACCGCCTCTTGCATGGGCCAGTAGGTGAAGCTGCGGGCGCAGTGGGCCAGCAGCCACTTGAGGTTGGGATAGCGTTTGGTGGTGTACTCCTCCAGGTCCTGCAGGTTGAGTTGGTCGGCGCAGCCGTGAAATCGGGAAAGGTGCATGGTCACCCACAAGCCGTGGTGGTTGGCGAACTCCATCTGCTCGTGGGGCAGAAACTCATGGATGCGGCACTGGGCGATGTCCCCGGTGACCGAGTGGGTGCGGTAGGGCTTCAGGCCGACGAACTGGGGGTGCTTCAGGTCCCGCTCGATATCCTCCAGCTTGCAGGAGGGGGTCACCAGGCGGTTGTGACGCACGCCGGGCACCCCGTCGATCTCGCTGCGATTCAACTCCACGTGTTTGGCCACGTCGGTTCCCGGGAAGGGGTGTCCCAGGATGAGGTACTGCATGCGCCGGCCCGGGTAGAGGACCTCGGCCCACTGATTCAAGGTCTCCAGGTCGTTGTCCTCCTTCTTGAGCGAATCCGGATCCACTCCGGTGACGGCGGAGCGCCAGAAGCAATGGATGTGGGCGTCCAGGATTCGGGAAGGAACGAAGTCCTCCAGTTCCTCCTCCCAGACCTGCCGATCACAGTCGCGGTAGTCGATGTTTGCTTGAGCCATGGGTATCCCTCCTGGAACACGGTATTGTCGGACGATTCTAAAACAATATGCTCATGAGCCTTTTGCAAAATTCGTCGTGCAGCGCTAGGGACGTTGTTGAATTACTGGAATTACTTCGATCAGCCGCTGCTGTATTGCTTTGATTCAATCACGTTCCCTACACGCTCTTTACCAGTTATTCCAGTAATTCAACAACGTCCCCGACTTGCGGAATTTTGCAAAGGGCTCTCACGACTCTCTACACGGAAACACCGCCGGTCCGGCGCAGGATCAGGCTGGCCGCCATGGCCACCGCCACCAGCACCAGGTGGCCCAGCACCCCGGTCAGCCACAGGCTGAGGGTGCAGTTGAAGCTTCCCAGATCGAGGATGGGCTCGGTGCTCCCCGGCAGCCTCACCTGGGTCAGGGTGGCCCAGGCCGTAAACAGGAGGCAGGCCAGGATGCCCAGGTAGGCTCCCCTGGCCAGCGTCCAGCGGAACAGCATGCCCAGGGCGAACAGCCCCAGGATGCCCCCGGTGAAGATCATTGTCATGGTGAGGGAGAACTCGACCAGGGAGGCGCTGTCGATCCGGGTCCACTGGAGCGCCAGCAGAATGGAGGCGGCGCCCAGCCCGACGACCGAGATCCTGCCGGCCAGCAGCCTGAGGCTCTCGGAGGCGCGGGGGCGCAGCTTCCCGAAGAAGTCGTTGACCACCACCGTCGCCAGCGAATTGAGATCCGAATCCAGCGAGGACATGGCGGCGGCGATGAGCGCCGCCAGAACCATGCCCTTGAGACCCGCCGGGAATTGGGTGCTGACGAAATGGGGAACGATGCGGTCCTTGACGGCCATGACCTCCGGCGGCACCACCTCTGCGCTGAACTGATAGTAGGACCAGAGAAGCGCTCCCAGCAGCATGAACAGCAGCCACACCGGCACGCAGGCCCCGGCTCCCATGACGGCCCCGCGGACGGCTTCCCGATCGGATCGGGCCAGAAGGTAGCGCTGCACGTTGTGCTGGTTGCAGCAGAAAGACTGCAGCCAGGCGACTATCGACCCGAGGATCAGCAGCCACTGGTTGTTTTG
This sequence comes from Candidatus Versatilivorator sp., assembly GCA_965207735.1. Classification (GTDB taxonomy): domain Bacteria; phylum Acidobacteriota; class Terriglobia; order Versatilivoradales; family Versatilivoraceae; genus Versatilivorator. The sequence continues at coordinate 2,992,692 of OZ242296.1, forward strand.
GGCGGCGTCCCATTGCCAGCGGTCGATCTCGAACTTTCCCCCCTCCCAGGCGGCCGCAAGAATCTGCGAGGGAGCGGCATCGGAGCCGAACAGGATGAGCAGGATGCAGAGCAGTCCCCCACCCACCAGGAAGATGCCCTGAACCACGTCGGTCCAGACCACGGCCTGGATGCCGCCGACCAGGGTGTAAAGCACGGTTATCGCTCCCAGAATCAGGATCACGCCGGTGACGCCCCATCCGGTCAGCACCGCCGTGGCCAGCGCCAAAAAGTAGTAGGTGACGCTGACGTCGGCCACCCGGCTGACCAGAAAGGTGGCGGCGCCATAGGCGCGCGCGGGGTAGCCGAACCGCTGTTCCAGGTACTCATAGGCCGTCATGCGCACATTGTGCCGGTAGAACACCACGATGCGCCGGGCCAGCAGCAGCATCACGATCAACGGCACCAGGTGGGCGGGGATCAGGAACATGTTGTCGTGGAAGACGTTTCCGGGGTGTCCCACGAAGGTGGCGCTCCCGCAGATGGTGCCCAGGATGGAGAAGGCCACCACCCAGCCCGGTACGCTGCGAGCCGCCAGAAAGTAGTCCTCGGTGGTCTTTTGCCGCCGGGAAAAGTAGACCCCCAGCAGAGCCACCCCGCTCAGGTAGACCACGACGATGCTGGTATCTATGGGCGACACGGTGGATGGTTGATTGGGTGAGGAGTTCTCGGATGCCGTTGAGAAATGCAGGCCGGCGGTCGAAATGGTCCACAGCCATCGACGGCGCTGGAATCCGCTTTCTTCCGGGTAGCCATCTAATCTATAGCGGATGCTGATGGACTGTTCAACCCGGCTTCCCGGGTTAGCCCTTGTTTCTTGACAGAGCCCATGCACCATATAGAATGGCATGTAGATACGTCTCGGAAAGCCATCCGTAATCTTGGCGAGCTTGATTCAAACCCTTTCCTGGAAAGATCGCAGCGTTAAGAAAATCGTGGCCGCGGATCGAGAAGTTTTCCGTGAGACCTTGTTGAGGCTCCTCCCGCTCATTGGAGCGACGGAAATCATTGAGGAGTCGATGCAACCATAACGCCTCCTCCTTAGCACCGATTGCAACCCGGTCCCTGAATAATTCTTCAAAGGAACCGGCGCCCGGATGCGTCCCATCCATTGGAGCCGGACACCTCTACAGGCGGCGGAGATCTATCCAAATGAAAACGCCTTCATTGGCCCCTCACTGACTATTGGATGTATGTCACACCCGATGGAATGACTGACGCCGACGATGAAATCCTGGCTCGCAGGGCGGCCGAGGGAGACAGGAACGCCTTTTCGGAGTTGCTGGATCGCCACTATGGCCTCATCTACCGCGTCGGGGCCCGCATTCTCGGCAACGAAGCGGAGGCGCAGGATCTGGCACAGGATGTCTGCCTGGGGCTGGTGACCAGGCTGGCTTCCTATGGCGGGCAGAGTCGCTTCACCACCTGGCTTTACCGGGTGGTGGTGAACGCGGCGCGGGATTCGATGCGTCGCGACTCCACCCGCCGCCGAAACGAGCAGGAATTCGTCGAGCAGGACGGCCTCGGGCAGCGCCAGAGCGGCACGGGCAGCGAGGATTCCGTCTGGCTGCAGCAAGTGCTGGGCCAGTTGAGCGAAGAGCTGCGAGCCACGGTGATTCTGGTACTGGCGGAAGGTCTTCGACACGGAGAAGCCGGCAAGATCCTGGGAGTCAGCGAAGCAACCGTCTCCTGGCGGCTGCACCAGGTGCGCAAGCAGTTGCGCAACCAAAAGACACAGTCTAAGAGGATGGCGCTGTGAGAGACGAACTGGAAAGGCTCGAAAAGGAACTGAAGCGCGGGGCGCCCGAACCGAATCCGGCGGTGAGAAAGCAGACCCACTCGAAGGCCATGGAGGCCTTTGACACACACCACCAAGGATTGTCCGTTCAGCCGCGTCAGACAGGGCAGGAGGCAAATGTCATGTCCTGGCTGAAACGGAGAATCCATCCCCTTCAACTTCGTTATGTAGCGGCTGCCTGTGCCTTGTGCCTGGTGCTCGCCGCGGGCGGCGCCGGCTATTGGCTGCTCACCTGGTCTACCGAACCAGCTGAAACCGGTCAGGTCGCCAGACTGGAACCCGAACCTTCGGAGGCGGCCGCCACGGGCGATTCACTCAAGCCCCCCGAAGAGGCTAGTCAGGCCGAGGCCTCCGGTCCTCCGCCTGTAGCCGAGTCCGCGCCGGCACAACCGGAAAAGCCGGCTCCCCGACCCGCCAAGGAGGCAGCTCAATCCCCGAAGGCCGCTGAACCGGCTCCGGTGGCGGCAACCGAGGGTGTCGCCGTCGAGGCGCCGAGCCAGGGACCGGTTCTGAGCATGGAATCGCCTGTGGCTACCCATGCGGATCCCAGTCGGCCACCCGTCCCCGTCGCTCCGCCGCCACCTCCGCCCGGGTCGGCAGCGGCCTTCGGCGGCGTCTCCGCCTCCAGGTCCGCGATGGTTCGCGGCCAGATTGCGGGCGGCCCTGCCACTCTCGGCCACACCAGGATGAGGATGGCTGCCGAGGATCCCGGCATGCTCCCGGAGGGAGGCGCCCCGGCAGGGGACCGTTTTGCCGGCGTCGATCCCAACCGGTTGAAAGTGGCTGCCGAGGAACCGGTGTCGACTTTCTCGATCGACGTCGACACCGCTTCCTACGGCTTTATGCGCGCCTCTCTCCGGCGTGGCGTGCTGCCGCCCAAGGAGGCCGTTCGCATCGAGGAGTTGATCAATTACTTCCCCTACGACTATCCGCTGCCCTCCGGTCGTGACACTCCCTTTGCGACCCAGGTGACGGTGCTTCCAGCTCCCTGGAACCCCTCGACCCGACTGATGCATATCGGGATTCGCGGATTTGGGCTGACGGGTCCGCGCCCGCGGGCTAACCTGGTGTTTCTGATCGACACCTCGGGTTCCATGGGCCAGCCCGACAAACTGCCCCTGCTGGTCAATTCGCTCCGCCTGCTGCTGATGACGTTCCTGAAGCCGGAGGACCGGGTGGCCATTGTGACCTACGCGGGATCCTCGGCGACGGCCCTGGCGCCCACCCCGGTGAGCGAGCGTGACAAGATCCTGGCCGTCCTCGGCCAACTGAGAGCAGGCGGCTCCACCGCCGGCGCCTCGGGGATTCAACGCGCCTACCAACTGGCCCGGCAGCACTTCATCGCCGATGGGGTCAACCGCGTGATCCTGGCCACCGACGGCGATTTCAACGTGGGGATCACCGACCTGGACCAGCTCCAAGGCTATGTCGAGCGCGAGCGGAAGAGCGGCGTCTACCTTTCAGTGCTCGGCTTCGGCATGGGCAATCTGAATGACAGGCTCATGCAGGCCTTGGCCCAGAACGGAAACGGCATCGCCTCCTACATCGACACCCTTTCCGAAGCCCAAAAGGTCCTGGTGGAGGAAGCCACCTCGACGCTCTTCCCCATCGCCAAGGATGTCAAGATCCAGGTCGAGTTCAACCCGGCCCGAGTGAGCGAGTATCGGTTGATCGGTTACGAGAGCCGAATGCTGGCCCGGGAGGACTTTCAAAACGATCGGGTGGATGCCGGCGAGGTCGGCTCCGGCCACCGGGTGACTGCCATCTACGAAATCACTCCGGTGGGTTCCGGGGGCGAGCGCGTGCCGCCGCTGCGCTACGGGCCGGAGAAGAAACCGCAGCCCGGCGCGGCACGCGGCGAATACGCATTTGTGAAGATCCGCTACAAGTTGCCGGAATCGGACACCAGCACCCTGATGTCCCAGGCGGTGACCGCCGCCAATGAACATGAGAGGATCGATCAGGCTCCCCTGGACGTGCGCTTTGCAACGGCAGTAGCAGGGTTTGGCCAATTGCTGCGGGGAAGCCCCTATACGGGAAAGTTCGATTTTGACCAGGTGATCGAGCTGGCCCAGGGAGCCCGCGGGGAGGACCGCTTCGGCTATCGCTCCCAGTTTCTTCAACTGGTGCGGCTGGCCCGGTCGGCGGCCCGACCCGCGATTGCGCCTTGATCGGCTCGGATCTGCTCGGATCTGCTTTACAATTCCCACCCAAGGCGCTATGGTTGCGCCCCGAAATCGGTTCGGATCTGTAACCGATTCCAGTTCTTTCTGTTCCGCCCACCACCGGAAGGAACGCTCCCCACTCTCAAGGCGGCCGGTCGGGGGACCTGCGAGGGAAGCGCGGCTTTATCCTGACGGGGATCGCCGGCTCCCACACGCTGTTCCACGCCTTCCAGCACAGCCTGCTGGTATTGTTTCCCAACATACGGGAGACCTTCGCCCTTTCCAATCTGCAGACCACCTCCATTTCTGCGGTGCAGGAGGTCGTGGCCGGAGTGATCGATCTGCCCGGAGGGGTGGCGATGGACCTTTTCAAGCGGTACTGGGGTGTGGTCATGACCCTCTGCATGGGCGGTTTCGGTATCGGCTGGATGGTGGTCGGAACGGCTCCCGGGTACCTGACGGTCCTTTCCGGAATGGCGATCGTGGCCGCTTCCTCCTCGCTCTGGCATCTGCCGGCCATGGCGGCTCTTTCCAACCGCTTTGCCAAGCGCCGCGGCTTTGCCCTGTCGGTTTACGGGGTTGGCGGCAACGTGGGGGAGATCCTGGGACCGGCCACCACCGGCTTGCTGCTGGGGATGCTCACCTGGCAAAGCATCATCGGCTCCTATGCCCTGCTTCCCCTGCTCCTGATGTTTCCCGTCTACTGGGCCTTTCGGGACATCGGAAGCCGCCAGCCAGACTCCTCATCGGCCCCCGGAACGGCCAGGCTGCCGGACCAGCTCGCCTACACACGGCAGATGTTCAGAAACGGCGTCCTGTGGGGAATCATCGCCGTGGCCGGACTGCGGGGAATGGCCTTTGTGGCTTTCACCGCTGTTATCGCCCTTTACGCCAAGGATGTGCTGGATTTGAGCGACCAGACGCGAGGATACTACTTCTCGCTGTTGGGCCTGGTCGGCATGGCCGCCTCTCCGGTGCTGGGCCATCTCTCGGATCGGTTCGGCCGAAAGACGGTCCTGGTGCCCAATCTGCTGGCTCTGGGAGTGCTGACCCTGCTGATGGCCTGGTATGGTCACCTGGGAGCCTTCCCGGTGCTGCTGCTGCTCATGGGAGTCTTCCTCTACAGCGACCAGCCCGTGCTGACCGCCGCCGCCCTGGACGTGGCCGGTCGGCGCACCACCACCACCGCCATCGGGTTCGTCTCCTTCTCCCGGTTGGCCCTGAGCGCTCCCTCTCCGGTGATTGCGGGTTGGCTGTACAATCCCGAGGCCGTGCATACGGTGTTCTACTACATTGCGGGCCTCTTCTTCCTGGCCGCCTGCGGTCTCTATCTGCTCCCGTTGCGAAAGGGATGACAGACCGCGTCGGGCGGGGCAAAATAGAGACACTGTTATCGGGAGGGCTCAATGGACAAGGTCCTGATCGTGATTGGCGACGCCTCCGAAGCCATGGATACGCTTTACCCCTACTACCGCGTGCAGGAGGACGGGTTCGAAGCGGTAGTGGCGGCTCCGGAAAAACGGCGCTACCATCTCGTCATACATGAGATACCGCCCGGATGGGAGGTGACTCGGGAATCGCCCAGCTACCACTGGAACTCCGACATCGCCTTTCGGGACGTCGAGCCGGACGAGTATGCCGGTCTCTTTGTTTCAGGGGGACGGGCGCCGGAGTATCTGCGCTACGACAGACACCTGATGAACATCATTCGCCATTTCTTTGAAGCCGGCAAGCCCGTGGCCTCGGTGTGCCACGGAGCCGAGATCCTGGCGGCGTCGGGCTTCGTTCGGGGAAGGCGCATGGCTACCGTGCCCAAGTGTAAATTCGACGTGGAGATCTGCGGCGCGACCTTCGTGGACCATGGCTGCGTACGGGACGGCAACCTGGTGAGCGCCCGCACCTGGCACGACAACGCGCTCTACATGAAGGAGTTTGTCCGCATGTTGCTGGAGGCTAGGCGGCTCCAGGGCGGATAGAATCCTGAATTGCCGTCCCCGACCTGGTCGGCAACCGGACCCGCTTCGACGTTTCGAAAAAAGGGGAACCTGCAATGACTCTTCTTCGTCGCCTGGTCATGACTGCCGCCCGGGCGCTGGTCCAGAATCCGGAAGCGCGAGCCAAGGCCCGAGAGGTCCTCGAGGAAGAGGTCAAGCCCCGGGCCAAGGAGGCCTGGCGGGAGGCTCGCCCCGAAATCGAGAAAGCCGGGCGTGGGCTCAAGCGTCTTGCCCGCAATGTCCGGGACCAGTATCGCAAGGGCCGCCGTGGCGATTGAGGGCGGCCGTTCCCCCGCCCTGCCGTGCGGATCGTTCGAGAGTGAAACAATCGGAAATCGATAATTCTTTCGCGACCTTGGTACCCCGTCGCGGTTGACCTCAACGCCTTAGTGGCCCTTTGTCGTTCTTAGCCCGCATTTCTCACCAGAGTTCGCACAGGAGCGGTAAAAGGGGCCATGGAGGCATTTGAGGCCGAGTTTAACAACGTTGGTGGCTGGATCGGTAGGCAAAGGCCAACAGCGGAGGCTTCTGAGGCTCTCCGAGGAACCTCAGGCGGCATTTTCCCTCGAAAACAGCGACACCTCTGCCATCGGGCCTGGTGGCCGCGTCTTCAAGGGCCAGGAGTGACGGTCGGGTCAGGGCACCTCAGGGCGGCAGGTGAGCCCAAGCGATGCGGAACTCCCTCTGGTAAGGACATCCGGAAGCCATGGCGACCTTGATGCGACGGACCGAGATGGTGACCTGAGCGCCGATCTTGAGCAGTTTGAGTCTGATGGAACCGACGGTGGCCCGGGCCAGGCAGGTGGATTGCAGCGCCCGCCGGCGCAAGCCCTCCACCAGCACATAGGCGAAAGAGGTCATCAGGAGCCGGAGCTGATTCGCCCGGAAGGAGTGGGTGGAGGTGCGATCGGCAAACAGGTCGAGTTGCTGCTCCTTGATGCGGTTTTCCATCTCACCGCGGGCACAGTAGATCTTCTCATAGAGGAACTGGGCGGGGTAGTCCTGGACCGACAGAGAGGTGACGACGAAGCGGGGGTTGGGGCCGCGGGGCAGGACCTCGGCTTTGGCGACCAGGCGGCGCTCGTGGGACCAGCTCTTGTGAGTGCGGTAGGAGAGGTCGGTGAAGATCCGGGCGGGCTGCTGTTGCTGGTCTGAGAGGGCCTGGGCCTGAGCCAACTCGGGGGCGATGGCGTCTTGGAGGCGGGAGTTGCGGGCCAGGCCGAAGAGATAGTCGACCTGATGCTGCTCACACCACCCCATCAGCTCCTCACGGGCAAAGCCGGAGTCGGCCCGCAGCAGGATCTTGACCTGAGGCCAGACACGCCGTAGGCGGGAGACGATGCGCTGGACCTGCTCCAGAGCGCCGGCGGAGGCATCGATGTTGGCGGGTCTGAGCAGGGCCGAGAGCAGATGGCGGCCCGAGAAGATGTAGAGGGGCAGGTAGCAGTAGCCTCGGTAGTAGCCGTGGAAGAAGCGGTCCTCTTGTTCCCCGTGGAGGGGATCGTCAGTGGCGTCGAGGTCGAGGATGATCTCATCGGGGGGTTGGGGATGGGCTTGCAGAAACAGTTTCACCAGGAGGGCTTGCAAGGCCTCGGGGTCGTGGTCAATCTTGTGGTAGCGGGTGGGGCCTTGGGTGGGGGCGTGTTCGAGTCGGTTGAGGGTGCTCTTGCCTGCCAGGGGAGGCGAGTCGCCACGACGGCCTTTCTCTGAAAACAAGGCCATGAGGGGATCGTGACGGAGTTGGTCGTGGTCGATGAGATCCTCGTAGCCGAGGGCGATGCCACGGATGCGCTGAGCGATGAGGGTGCGCAGGCTGTATTGGGTCCGCTTGGGGTCGCGGTGATCGGTGAAACAGTCGGCCACCTGGTCGGAGAGAGATAAGCCCCGATCCACCCGGCGCAACAGCAGGGAGCCGGCATCGGAAGTGATGGGACCGCCGTCGAAATCAGCCACCACGCGGCGGCGGCCGTGGGGTTCAAACTCCAGGGGTTTGGTGTTACACTGTGTCGGCATCGGTTCTCCTTTAAGAATCTGGTTAACTCCTTAGACAAGAGTATTTTACCAGATTCCGAGAACCGATGCTTCCTACCTCTGGGTAGAGTCGAGGACTGGCGCGTTGACTATAGGGTCCGGTGGCTATTCCGTCGCTTTCGCTTCGGGCCTCAGTCCGGCTCCCTTATCACGTTTCCAGTCCCCGCTCTCCGAACCGGACGTGCGGTTTTCCCGCATCTCGGCTCTCCAGTGGGATCATGCGTCTCGCACACAGGTCCCCGCTCGCATCCGTGGACGACTCCTATGGGATTGGCACCCGTCCCCCACTCCATCCACTTCCGCTCCCGGGTTGCCGCCAGGCCTGTTGATGCCCTGACGACGCCGTCCTCCTCCGACGACCCTTTCACTTTTGCATGTGATGCTTCCGGAGTCTCCGGCCCTTTTTTGGTCGGGGTTTCAGGCTTTCGCCACTCCCGGGACCCTTCCCCCTTCGGTCACCGCTCCTCACCTGAGGCCCCTTCCCTCCACCGGTATTACCCGGCTTCTCCGGTACTACAGGCCTCTCCGCCACCCTGTCGGCCTAGACTGACTCTCGCGAGCTTCCGGTTCGGTGCGTGCCTCACCACCCACAGGGCTTCCCATGTTGCTGCCTTCTTCCCCTTCCATGCGTGCCAGCGCCACTACCCCGGCGGGTCCAAAGGGGTGCCCGCGTCGCTCGCTTCCCCCTCCGTCTTCGGCCTTCCCCATTTCTCAGGTGGGTCGGCCCCCGCATTGCCCGTTTCGAGGCCTGCTCGACGTTCACTCGCGTTCCGGCCCGCATGCTCGCTGAACCGCCTTAAGCGGCCCTTTGACACCAGAGGGCTTCAGACCATATCGTTACCTCCATGATCCGCCCTGGCTGCTACCAACCGGAGCGACAGTTGTTGGACGGGTTTCGCACCCGTTGGAAGAAGGCGCCTTTCCATGGCGCACTGAGAAATGCGGGTTAGTGGCCCTTCGTGGATAACTCTTTTTTCTTTTGTTTCAGGCAACGCAAGCCATGGATTCCCCGAGGAAAGGCTCCATGGAAATGACCATCCTCCCGCTGGGAGAACACATCGGAGCCGAGGTGCGGGGTATCGACGTGGCCTCTCCCCACGGCGAGGAGACTTTTGCCCAGCTCCGCCGGGCCCTATACAGGCATTCGGTGCTGGTCTTCCACGACCAGGACATCTCCGACGAGCAGCAGGTGGCCTTCACACGGGGCTTCGGCCGGCTGCAGATGACCCTGGCCAGCGATCCTTACGGAGGCGGCGGCTTCATCAACCGCATCGCCAACGTGGATGAGGAAGGCCGCCTCATCCCTCCCCAGGACAAGCGTTCCCTCTATCAGGCCGGCAACACGCTCTGGCATTCCGACGGCTCCTTCAAGGCCGTCCCCTTGCGGGCCTCCATGCTGTCGGCCAGGGTGGTGCCGCCCCGCGGGGGCGAGACCGAGTACGCCAGCCTTCGGGCCGCCTACGCGGCTCTGTCCGAGCCCCGGAAGGCCCAACTGGAGGGATTGGTCGCCGAGCACAGCATGGCCCATTCGCGGGCCCAGATCGCTCCCGGCCTGTTGACCGAGGCCTTCCGCAAGGAAACGCCCCCGGTCCGCCACGTGATGGTCCGCACCGTCCCCGAGACTGGAGAGAAAGCCCTCTACGTGGGATCTTACGCCTCTCATATCATCGGATGGGAGCGTGAGAAGGGCCGAGCCCTGCTCGAGGAGCTTCTGGAATGGGCTACCCAGCCGAAGTTCGTCTACCGGCACCAGTGGGAAACCAACGACCTGGTAATGTGGGACAATCGCACCTGCCTCCACCGCGGCCGTCCCTGGGACAACGCGATCTACAAGCGCATCATGCACCGCACCACCCTGGCCGGAGACGGCCCCACCGTCCCCTGAATCTCCTGACTTTGCCTGGATCTCAATGCTAGCCGGCATTTCTCACCGGGGGTTCCACCCGTGAGGTGGCGATTTGCCCCCTCCGGCTCGACTGCGGGGTTCGCCCTTTGGTAGTCACGCACGGGACGCCGAGTCTGCCCCCCTCCGGCTCGACTGCGGGCTCCGCCCTCTCGCCGACTCCCCCTCAAGGGGGGAGTGATACTTGAGGCTTGCACAACGCTTATTGCCCGATTGCTGGGCAGGATGTAAACCCTGTTCCCGGTCTAACGAATAAAATCCGTTCCCTCTTCATAACACGGATATCACTCCCCCCTTGAGGGGGAGTCGCAGAAGTCGAGCCGAATGGCGAAGGCTGATGCGGAGGGGGGCCAACGCGGCGCCTCCGAACGGTAGCGCCGAATGGCGAGGCCTTGTGCGCCGTGACGGAGGTCGCACAACCCCAGCCAGAGGCGATGGCTGATGCGTTGGGGGAAGCCGGGCCGCTAAGCTGAGGCGCGCGGCCGCACCCCGCTAAAACAGCAGCCGGAAGCCGATCTGTACCTGGAACGGCGGTCCTGGGATGTTCCCCGCAAGATACTGGCCGTCCTGGCTTCGGGTCTGAGCGAAGTTTGGATTGGTCGGCTGTCCACTCAGTCCGCAGGCCGGGTCGCTGGAGTCGGCGCAGTAGTTGGCCACGGTCGGGAACTCCTGGTTCAGGGTCACGTTGTCGAGGTTCAGGAGGTTGAAGAATTCCAGTGAAAGGAGGGCATGGCCGGTCTCGCCCAGTGGAAACCGCTTCTGCACCCGCAGGTTGATGTCGGCGGTCGGCTTGTTCCGGAAGGCGTTTCTGGTGAACGGCACGCCGGGGGCGCGATAGGGACGGTCGGCGCCGCCCCGGTCCTCGTTCGCATCGGCGCCCATGCGCGCGTCGAAGGGAGCGCTCGACAGAAGGTGCAAGCCGGTCGAGAGGTCGATCGCTCCGGGTAGCATGACAACGCCTTGGGCGTGGAACTGGTGGCGCCGGTCGAGCCGGCTGGGACCGTACTCGGAAGCCAGGTCATACCCGTTCTCGTAGGAAATCCCCCCCGCATCCCGCTCGTTGTCGTCGCTCGATTCGTTCTTCGACAGCACGTAGTGGGCGCTGAGCTGGCCCCAGGAACGACGCAACTCGGAGCTGACGGTCAGCGCCCGATAGAGCGCCTCCGCTGTCGACTCACGCACGGTGACGCTGTCGAGCGCCGGGACCGGACGCAGGCTCGCGCCGCGCAGACCGAAGAACGGGCGTTCGGCCGGATCGTCCGGTCGCAGCGACGGCAAAGGGACGTTGAGGTCTCGGTTCCGTTCCAAGCGGGTGGTATCGACCACCAGCACGTCAGCCCCCAGCGACCAGCCGGGACGGATCTCACGCTGCAAACCGCCGCCGTATTGGCGCGCCAGCGGATTCTTGAAGCCGGCGTCCACCAGGGTGACTCGCGCTCCGGCAAACGGGTTGTTCACGATTCCTAGGGCCTCGGCGATGGCCGTGATCTGATCCGGAGCCAGCGTTGGGAGATTGTCGAGTGACCGCCGGTTGAGATCGATCCCGATGAGTTTCATCTGATCGTACAGCGTAACGTGAGGGCTTCCCACCGGCGCCGGGAACGGCAGAGAAACGCTCAGGTCCCCCGGCGGCAACCGGAAATTGTTCGTCGGTGCAGCCATCAGCAGCAAGGGGGTCCGCGCGTAATAAACGCCGGCGAACCCGCGCACGACGGTCTTGGCGTTTCCGGCCGGGTCCCACGCGAGGCCGGCCCGCGGTCCGAACTGGCTGCCGCTGCTCGGGATGGTGGTCGGGTCCACCTGGCGGCCGCTGGGAAAGGTCACGCCGCGCAACTGATCGATCAGGAACTCGTTTCCGGCATCCGGAGTCGGGTTGAACTGGCCATCCCAGCGCAGGCCGAAGTTGACCGTCAGGGTGGAAGCCACCCTCCACCGGTCCTGCACGAACAGGCCGATCTCATCGGTCGCGAACGACGCCTTCAGGTCGCCGATCTGCTGCAGATAGATCAACGACGGCGAGTCGAAACGGTTGGGAATGGACCCGCCGACCCCGATGATGTCCAGGGTCGTTTCGACGTCCGACCCGAAGACCAGGTAGCCACCGTTCTGGAAGAAGCCGAACTTCTGATCGATGAAGACGTGGTTGTAGTCGAATCCCGCCTTCAGATTGTGGTCGTTGACGATCCAGGTCAGGTTGCCGGCCGCCTGCGCCCGCCAGTCGAACTGGGTCGTCGGGCGGAAGCTGCGGGTCCCGAACTCACCGAGGGAGAGATCGACGAGCGGTTTGAGTGCGTTTGCGGAACGGGGACGATCCTCGCGCGAGTACTGTCCGCGCAGCTCTAAGAGCAGACTCGGGGAAGTCACGCTGGTGAACTGCCCGACGATCGTCTGGGTCGCGTCCTCCTCGGTTCCGTTGGTTTCCAGCGAGCGGTGGGTGGTGGGTGTGATGACGTTGCCCACGCCGTCGGAGTTGAGCGCCTGGCTGGTGCTGCCGTTGTAGCGGACATTGAAGCGATTGTCACCAGGCAGGTTGAAGTCGATACGAGCCAGCCAGGCCTTGGCGTCGTTGGTGACCTCGAACGGCGTTTCCAGGCCGCGGTAGTGGTCGAACCCTTCCCGGCTGGCGACCGTGGGCGTAAAGTGGTCGAGCCGCGCGAACCGCACCTCGCGCGACGCCTTGAACTCCTGCTGCTCATAGGCAACGAAATAGAAGGTCCGGTCGCGTGCCAGCGCTCCACCCAGCGAGCCGCCGAACTGGTGCTGAGTCGGGGCCGCGTCCTGGCCGAACGCGTTCCGCGCCGCCAGCCGTTGCGGCCGCATGAGGTAGAACGCCGACCCCCTCGGAGTGTTCGTCCCCGACTTGGTGATGGCGTTGACAAGCCCGCCGCTGGAGCGCCCGAACTCGGGCGAGTACCCGGCCTTGACAACGCGGAACTCCTGGACCGCCTCCTGCGGAATGGTGAAGGTGAACTGGGAGCGCTCGCCGCCTCGGATGCCTCCGAAGAAGGGCTGGTTGTAGTCGGCGCCGTCGATGCTGACATTCCCGTTGATGCCCCGCTGACCCGCCAGCGAGATCTGCCCGCGCTGAGGCTCGACCTGGGCCGTGGGTGTCAGCGTGACGAAATCGTGGAACCGCCGGCCGTTGATGGGAAGGTTTGAGATGGCCTGGCTGTCGACGGCCACGTCGGCCGTATCGGTGGTGGTTTCCACCACGGAAGTTTCAGCGGTCACGGTGACCGTCTGGGCGATGCCTGCCGGAGCCAGGGTGAAGTTGATCGTTCGGACCGCTCCGACGGCAAGCGTCACCTCGTCAAGCTCTGCCGTACCGAAGCCGGCCAATTCGACGTCGAGGTCGTAGGAGCCGGGAGGCAGCAGCGGGAGGCTGTAGGTCCCCGAGTCGTCGGACACGCCGGTGCGGATCAGACCGTTGTCGAGGTTCACGACCCTCACCGTGGCGTCCGACAGCACACCCCCGGTGGTGTCCGATACCAGGCCGGTGATCTTGCCGGTGGTCGCCCTGTCCTGGGCCTGCGCCGGCGCCAGCAGAAGAACGGCTGCAACCAGGAGAACGAGCGCGAGCCCGCATTTTTTCCCTGGGGTTGTACTCTTGAGGGGAGCGCAGAGATTGAGGGGCGCGTCTAACGTCATTTTGGAATGCCACCCCAATTACTGCCAGGAGCTCTTCCCCAGGCAGTCGGCTCGCCGAGGCGGGGACCGTTGCGTTCAACCGGGGGACAAAGATAGCATATTGAGGAATGGCCTCCGACATGCACACCCCCCGCTATCACTTCACCGCACCCGAAGGGGAATGCCGCCCGTTCGACCCCAACGGGGCCATTTACTGGCGGGGGCGCTACCACCTCTTCTACATCTTCCAGGATCCGAGCCTGCCGCATCAGGGGCACTGCTGGGGTCACGCCAGCAGCCCCAACCTGCTGGACTGGACCATCCATCCACCGGCCCTGAAACCTGACCGGGGGGATCCGGAGGCAGGTATCTTCAGTGGCGGGGCCTTCCTCGACAAAGCGGGCCGGCCGGTGCTCATCTACCACGGGGTCGGCGCCGGGACCTGCCTGGCGTTCCCGGTTGACGAAGACCTGATTCAGTGGCGGAAGAGCCCCCACAATCCGGTGATCCCCGAGCCGAGGGAGGGGGCTCCCGGCTGGGGAGTCTACAACGTGTTCGACCCTCATGCCTGGCTGGAAGGGGACCGCTACTACGCCATTCTGGGCGGAAAGGTAAAGCCCGATGACCGGTGGGACACGGTCTATCTGTTCACCTCCGACGATCTGGTCCATTGGGAGTACCAGCGGCCCTTCTACCGTCCCGACCCCGGCTGGACCGGCGAGGAAGAAGACTGCGCCTGTCCGGACTTCTTCCCCCTGGGAGATCGGCACGCCCTGCTCTGCATCAGCCATCCCCGGGGTGCTCGCTGCTATCTGGGCCGATACCGAAACGGAACCTTCTTCCCCGAGGAGCACCATCGCATGAACTGGCCGGGCGGCGCCTGCTTTGCTCCCGAGAGCCTGCTGGACGACAAGGGCCGGCGGATTTTCTGGGCCTGGGCCCTGGATCATCGCAGCCGGGAGAAGCCGCTACTCGGTCTGGGAGTGATGACCCTGCCCCGGGTGCTGTCGCTGGACCGGGAGGGTTCTCTGCAAATCGAGCCTGTCGAAGAGCTGGAGAGCCTGCGCCGGCGGCGGCGGCAATGGCGGGATCTGGCGCTTGTCCCTGGCCGGGAGTTGCCCCTGGACGGGAACAGGTGGAACAGCCTGGAGTTGGAACTGGAGGCCGGCCTTGCGGAGGCGGGGGCGTTGGGACTCAAGGTTGGCTGCAGCCCGGGAGGCGAGGAGCAGACGGTGATTCTCTGCGACCGCCGGGAAGGATCCCTGCTCATCGACACCACCCGGTCCAGCCTGGACCCCGAGATCTGGAGGCCGTTCCCCATCATCAGGGGGGACGCGGAGTCGCGGGACGTCCCGGTACAGACGGCACCCTTCGAGCTTCGTTCCGGGGAGCGGCTAAAGCTGCGAGTCTTCCTGGACCGCACCATCCTGGAAGTGTTCGCCAACGGACGGCAGTGCCTGACCCAGCGGGTCTACCCGACCCGCGGCGACAGCCTGGGTGTGTCCCTGTTCGCGGCCAGGGGCGAGTCGCAGTTATACTCTCTTGCCGCCTGGGAAATGGAGGCAATCCAAGGCCTTAGAAACTGAGCCTTTTGAAAATCTTCTGGAGGAAGAATGATGAAACCCGTTGCCTGGTTGATCCCCTTAGCAATCTTGGTGGCCGGACTGGGGTGTCAGATCCATCGGCACCCCCAAGGCGGAGATCGGACCCACTTCACTCACGGTCCCATATTGGGCCGGGTGGAGACCCACGAGATGGGTGTTTGGGCTCGGACGGACCGGTCCGGAAATTTCGCTGTCAGATACGGGACCCGGCCCAACAGGCTGGACTCTCTTTCACCGGTGGTGGAGACTCGGGTCGACCAGGACAACACCGGCTGGATTCACCTCAAGGGCCTGGACGCAGGAACCCTATACCACTACCGGCTGGTCTGGCTGGACGGGACGGAGGAACACCAGGGACCCGGCGGAACCTTCCGTACCCTTCCCAGTCCCCACGACATGCGCCACCCCCAACACAATCCGGAAGGACTCTTCAACTTCCGATTCGAATTTGCCTGCGGCAACAACCAGAATACCGGCAGTCCGGGGGCTTTCGGGTCGAGCCTGCCCGCCTTCGCCACCATGCTCCGGGAACTTCAGGGCGACGACGCTCGGGCGCGGATCGATTTCGCCATTCTCAACGGGGACTGGCTGTATGAGGAAAAACGCGAGTACCCGCCCGAGGACTGGCTGCGGCAGGTGGGACTCTCCGCCGAACAGGCGCCGAGAGTAGTGGAGATGATGCCCAATATCGTGGGCGTCTGGGAGAACTACAAGCTCTACCTGGAACGGGGAGAGCATCTGGCCGACTGGCATCGGGTGGTCCCCTCCTTCTTCACCTTCGACGACCACGAGATCCTTAATGACGTCTATGGAGCCGGCCAGGACGGTTACCGCAATCGGCGTCCCGTCTTCCGGGACATCGCCCTCAAAGCCTGGTATGACTATCTGGGCTGGAGCAATCCGGTCGATCCTACCCAGGAGATTCTGTTCGGACGGGCGGCATTCAGGGCCGGCAGTTCCATCCTGAACGATCCGGACGCCGACTTCAGCCAATTGAACCCCCGGGAGGCGGCCACCCTGCACGTGCACTGGGGAACCCCCGATGCCGGCGTCATGGATGGCCCCAACGACCATGAGGGCGGCGACCCCAATGCCGGCGTGTACCGCATCGTCGAGGTGCTGGATGCCAGACGGTTGAAGATTCGGCCGGCCGCCAAGGCCGACGGCCAGGCCGCCTACTCCATTGGGCGGGTGTCGCACTTCCGGAAGTCCATCAGCAATGCCGACTTCTTCTTCCTGGACACCCGCAGCCATCGCATGATGCACGACGTGAGGCAGCCCCGGAAAAAGGGGCTTTCCATGATCGGCGCTCCACAGAAGGATTGGTTGAAGCGGGAGATGAAAGCCAGCCGGGCCGACCTGTTTTTCGTGGTCTCCTCGGTCAACTTCACCATCCCTCACGTGGGGGCCTATGGGCCGGAACCCATCCCCAACAAGGATGAGGCCTGGACTGTGTTTCTGGAGGAGCGGGAGGATCTGATCCGGTTCTGGGACTCGCTGGGCAAGCCGGTCTTTGTCCTGACGGGCGACCTCCACAACAGTTTCGCCATCAAGATCACCGACCGCGTCTGGGAGTTCGCTTCCGGACCCCACAACTCGAGCAACCACCCGCTGAGCAGCGAGGGCGGGCGTCCCACCAACGGCCCCTACGATTCCCAGGGACGCCGGGTGGAGATACGCTGGTCCAGCTTCATGCAACCGGACACTCCACTCCCGATGCGAAACCGGCCGGTCTACTGCGTGGTGCAGGTCAACAACACCTTCAACAACCCGGTTGAGGAAGGAACCGACCGCTGGGTGGCCTACAGCCGTCCCCAGGTCATCTTTCAATACTACGACGGGCTCACCGGCGAGCTGCTCTACGCCGAATCCATCCTGGCGGGCTGAGGGGTAAGGGAAGCCGGGCGTGTGCGGTCGGAGCGTGACGACGAAGAGGAAATCAGTCTGTCACCATGTCGGCCAGGCGGTGTTCTGAAAAGCCGGCTGGATCAGCAACCGAGACCAGGGAGGTCATGATGAGAACTACTTGCTGGAAGGGTTCGTTACTTCTCGTCGTCCTGACGATTGGGACTGCCGGCTGCAGGATGTCCGAATCCCCCGGGGACGGCGTGCCCGAGCCACTGCAGAAGGTCACCGTCTTTACCAAGGGCGAGGCAGGATACCACTGCTTTCGCATTCCGGCGCTGGTGGTGACCCCCAAGGGAACGGTGCTGGCATTCGCCGAGGGACGCAGGGACAGTTGCCGCGACGATGCCGACATCGACCTGGTTCTGAAGCGCAGCACCGATCAGGGACTTACCTGGAGCCCCCTTCGGGTTCTGTTCGACGACGGCGATCTGTCTGTGAATCAGCCCGTGCCCGTGGTGAACCGGGAAACGGGAGAGGTGGTCTTCGTCTTTTGCAAGAACAACCAACGGGTGTTCATCTCCAAGAGCGGCGACGAAGGGACAACCTGGAGTCAGCCGCGAGAGATCACCGAACAGGCCGCCGATCCCTCCTGGAGCTATCTGGGCGCGGGTCCGGGGCACGGCATCCAGCTTTCAAGCGGCCGGCTGCTGGTTTCGAGCTGGGGAGACCTGTCCCCTGGGCCCAGAACCTGGCGGCCGGCCGGTTGGGGCAAGGTGCAGTTCTCCTATGCCATGTACAGCGACGACCACGGCCAGACCTGGCAGCGCAGCCAACCGCTGGATATCGACCTCTCGGACGAGTCGATGTCGGTGGAAACGGTGGATGGGCGTATCTACATGAACATGCGCAGCCGGCAGAAAAAGCACCTGCGAGCTTATGCGTGGAGCGACGACGGCGGAGAATCCTGGTCGGAGGTCAACTTCGACCCGGGGATGCCGGAGCCCTCGGTGCAGGGCAGCGTGGTTCGCTTCACCACTGCCGACCAGCACGGCAGAAATCGTGTCCTGCTTGCCCACCCGTCGAGCCAGACCGAACGCGCCCTACTGACGGTGCGGATGAGCTACGACGAGTGCCGGACCTGGCCGGTGGCCAAACTTCTCCATCAGGAATATTCCGGCTATTCGGATCTGGCCATCGCCCCGGACATGACGGTGCTGTGCTTGTACGAGTCCGAATGGCACGCCAGGATGATCCTGGCCCGCTTCACCCTGGACTGGCTGACCGACGGCGCCGACAGTCTACGGTGAGGCGATCAGCAGACGATCGTTCAGTCCCTGCAGCGGTCTGGAGTTCGGCGCCGAGATCCCCTCGAATTTAGCGATCTGCTCCGTGCTCACTTCGATCGCGTTCGCCATTACGAACCAGTTCACGCCTTCACTGCAGGGCGGAGTGGTCAGCGAGCCCTTGTAATGAGAGTAGGCGCCCGCCTCGGAAGGCAGCATGGCCGAGGCATCGATGGTCGTTTCGGCGATCTCGGCTTCCGGCCCGGCTTCCTCCGGCATGTTGGCGAATACCGAAGCCAGCGGATCGTTCTGTCCGCCCGCCTGCATCATCACTCCGACCACCGCCAGAGATCCGTCTGCGTCCCCATGCACGAAATGCACCTCCATCGGTGTGCGCGTGCCGGCGATGGCGTGCTCGCTCGGTGCATGGAAATGGAATTGCAAGAGGTTGAAGGGTTTGCCCGCCACCGTCAGAACACTTCCGGGTGCATAGTTCACCTGGACGGTGTGGCCGTGGTTGACGATCTTCAGCGGCGAGGGCTTGTAGTCGAAGATCAAGTCCGGCCCCTTGGCGGGAACGGCATCCACGATATCGATCGGTGATTGCATGCGCCCGTCGCTGCAGGCGGCATAGTCGGGTGACAGCGAGCCCCAGTTTTCGGGACCCGCGGATCCGGAATAGCTCCACGCGGCAGAGCCCGCGTGACCGTTCTCCTCTTGGCCGTGTCCGGAACCATGGCTCCTGTCTTCAGCCCCGTGGTGGCAGCCGAACGACCAGAAAGAAATGGCCATGATTGCCCCAATGGCGATCGGGGCTGCGATACGATTGCTCATCGGCATCCTCTCCTCAGGTTCCGCCCCAGGTGCGTTCCCGGCCCATCCCAGCGATCGGCGACACGAACCGGGAGGGCCGTGGCCTGGAGCCACTCAGAACATTTCACTCAACGTTGAGTAAAATGATCTTAAAACGGAATCGACTACAGAAGAAAGAACCTATTGAGCTCGTGCTGCAATTTTAAAGGGGTTCGAGCGCCAAGCCCGCATTTCTTGCCTGATCTGCAGGGGAATTGTCCACCACACGGCCATTGCATTCCGGGTGGCAAGAGACACAAGGAGAGAGGTCATGCAGCGAGCGATCGCCGTCGTGTCAGTGCTGCTGAGTTGCTTCGCAGTTGCCGCGGCGCAGTCTTCACCGGAGAACCTGGTGGAGCAGCACCTGTTGCGTGCGGATAGGCTGATGGAATCCGGGGACCCCAAAGGCGCGCTCGAGCTGATGAAAAAGATCATGTTGCTGCAGATGGCGTTCGGTGTGACATTGCCGGACGAGTTCCCCTTGGATCACGCGAGGATAGCTTTGTCGGCAGGCTCCATCGGGGAGGCCATCGATGCCGCCAACGGGTATCTGGTGCAGGCGGGGAGTGAAGGCCGGTTCTACCGGCAAGCACTGGAGCTATTGGAGAAGGCCGGGCGGATGGAGCAGCTTCAGACCTGGTTCGGCGCCGAGAAAATGTGTGTCGGCCAGCCGAAGGGCGCCTCGTGCTGGATGGAGGTGACCGGCAAGCCCGACTGCCATGTATGGAACCACAATCTGCAACCGGACGAATTCGTGACCTGGACGGGGAAGTGTGCCGAAGGGAAGGCTTACGGGGAGGGAACGACCCGATGGGTCTATGACGCAGGCAAGAAGACTTTGGAAGCAACCGGAAGTCTCAAAGAAGGCAAGGTGCACGGCCAATGGGTCTTGCGCTGGCCGGACGGGAAAGTTGAGGAAGGCTCGTATGCGGATTGGAAGCGGCAAGGCCGGTGGGTCATCCGCAATGCGGACGGAGACGTCGAGGAAGGCTCCTATGTAAAGGGGAAGAAACACGGCCAGTGGGTCATTCGCAAGGCAAACGGGGAGGTTGAACATCTGACCTTTGATAATGACGAGAGGATGGGGAGGCCCAGTCGGAGCCGGAACTAGGCCGGAAGCGCCACGGCAAGGAGTTACCAGGACAAACTGTGAAGAAACTCGAGGAAAAGGATGATTCATGATCGCAGAAGATTTGTGGGCCGAAGCCTCCAGGCCGGCCTGGCATCGACGTTATTGGCAACGACGGGTTCGGTGGAGGCGCCTGCCGGTCCCGGTGACCGGACAGCCCCCTACCGGTTCAAGCTGGCCATGTGGATCGATGAGTTGCGGGATCGGGACGAACTGACCCTGGAGCAGGAGTTGGAAGTCGCCAGGGAAATCGGGATCGAGCACGTCTGGTTCCAATCCGTCCCGGGCGTGAGGCCGATTCCCGAGATGAGCGATGCCGAAGTGGACCGCGTGGGCGAGCGCCTGGCCCGCTATGGGCGCAAGCTGCTCATGCTCAGCGGCTGGATTCCTTTCCATAACCTGCCGCTGCTGGACCTGGACGTCAAGACCATGACTCGGCATCCCGAATTTCTCAAGGAATTCAATGCCGTGGTTCGGTCCATGCAGATTGCCGCCCGGTTGGGCGCGCCGGCGGTACTCTCTTACAGCTTCGTCTGGCCGGGGGAGCGCGGCTACGGGGGACCTACCTGGCCCATGCGCTGGGCGACCCGGGGCGGCATCATCGCCGAAATGGACATGGAGAAGCTGGTCAAGGCCTTCACCCTGATGCTGGAACAGGCCGAGAAGTACGATGTCGACCTGGTGCTGGGCATGCGGCCCTTCAACTACGTCAGCTCGACCGGGAATTTCCGCCGGCTGGCCGAGCGCCTGGGTTCCAGGAGGCTCAAGGTCCAGTGGTCCCCCGCCGACGCCCTGCTTTCCGCCGAGTGGGACCAGGCCACCGCGGGCTTCCTCAATCTGAAGCCCTACCTCCATAGCCTCCACATGAAGGACGTCCAGGTCCTGGACGGACCCGGGGCCGAGTTCGGCTGGCGCGCCCTGGGAGACGGGCAGGTGGACTACCTCACGATCCTGCGCAACCTGCGCCGGCACCGCTCCGATGCGGTTCTGGCCCTGGCCACCCACTTCAGACCGCCCAGCGGATCGCTGATCGAGGCCATGCACATCAACTACGCCAACATGAAGGCGCTAATCGCAAAGGTGGAGAAGGGGACCGCCGTGTGATCCCCGCCGGGGGCGGCGGCTTTCTCCCCCCAACCGCAACATCGGGACGACACCCCTGGCAGCGCGGGCGTCCCGCGCCCCCATCTTCTCCCTTGGGTTGCCGCTCAGTTTCCCCGCGATGCCGCTGCAGGTCCATCCGGGTGAAATAGACCGAAGTTCCTGACCCACCGACAAGATAACTCCTTTATCTTCAATCATCAATCAGGAATCTCAGGTTGTCTTGCCTGGGAACATCCTGATGAGCTCGAAGGCCCTTTGCTGTAGCGGGGTCGGCTCGGTCAATCGCTGGACTCGCGGACCATCGGGTTCGGAGGGCAATCGGCACTGGTGGCGGGCCCGCGTCGCCATCTGCGCCATCAACGTCTCCAGGCTCTGCAGCGGCAAGCCGTCCTCGGTGAGGCGTTTGCTCTTCTTCCGTTTGGCGGAGTCCGACGGCTGGGCCGCCAGCACCGGGTCTCGCCGTGCCCGTTCCGCTTCCAACTCCTCGTCATCGAACAGCAACGGAGCCAGGGCCAGCCGCAGATGCCACTGAACGTAATAGGCCAGCAGGCACAGGAACAGATGAGCCCGCACCCGGCTCTCCACCCGATGACGGATGGGGCGGATGTGCAGGTCGACGGTCTTGAGGGAGCGGAAGGCCCGCTCCACCCGCGTCAGGTCCTTGTAGCGGCGCACCACCGCGGCTGTTGGCAGGCGATCGGCTGGCTCGCTGGTCCTCAGCATGTAGAACCCGTCCAGTTGCGCCTCCCGGATGATGGCGTCGGTGCGCCGTTCATAGTGGAAGGACCCGTCTGCGATCTGGGTCCGGAAGTGTTTGGCCACCTGGAAGCGGTTCTTGACCCGGCCGACTTTCTCGGCGATCTCGGTCGCCGACAAGGGCGTGCGGGTCCGTCTGGCCACCTGGCGGGCGATTCCGGCCAGCGCCTCCTCGGTGGCTGTCAGCAAAGCCTCCCGCTTCCGCCGCCGATGCTCGGCCAGCAGCGGGTTGTGGCAGACGATGAGCCTCTCGCCCGGATAGTCCGGGCTGCGGACTTCGGCCAGATGACGCTCGTCGAACAGGGAGAGCTGAACCGCCTCGCTCTCCACCAGACGGCGTATCTGGTGGTGGCGCAGGGCTGAGACCCACCCCACTCCCGGATGACGCTTCAGATGGCTGATCTGCGTCTCGGTCAGCAGCCCGCGGTCCCCCACCAGCACCACCCGCTCCAGACCAAACCGACCCCGCACCTTCTCCACCTGATCCCCCACCGTGGTCGGATCCCCCGTGTTGCCGGCATAGGCCTGCACCGACAGCGGCCGCCCCATCTGGTCGGCCAGCACCCCGTAGACCACCATGGGCCGGTCCCGCCTGCCGTCCCGGTTGTGGCCGAACTGCATCAGCGAGCAGGTCTGGCCTTCGTAGTAACTGCTGCTGACGTCATAGAGCACCGCATCCCCTTCCGCCAGGTGCCGCTTGGCCAGCTTGCGCTCAATCCGGTCCTGACGCTCCAGCAACCAGTCCATGGCCTCATAGAGATCGTCCTCGTCGGTGTCCTCAAGGGACAGTTCCTCACCCAACGTGGTGGTGTGCCAAAGACGGGTGGTGGCCAGCTTGGAGGCCGGATAGAGCAGACGCTGCAGGATCATGGCCAAGACCCGGTCCCGTTGGGGAGAGGGTCGGGAATCGATCAGCGCCGGCAGCTTCAGCTGCCGCACCACTTCCAGCAGCAACTCGACGTGGCCATGAGGCAGGGAGCGTTCGATGGCGAAGAGTTGGTCGGGATGGACCAGGGGTTCGTTCTTGAGCACGCGCCGGAGGCGCTCGATCTTGTCCTTGGGCCAATGGGAGAGATTGGCCAGGGTGCGTTTATGGACCTTTTTACCCTCACGGCGGCCTTCGCGCAGGAGGATGGCAGGGGGAGAGTTGCGGTTGGGGACGGTTTCGACGTACATGGGACTACGATATCACATACAACTATCATGTCAAGATAAATGCTAATCATATACATGGGAACAACACTCCACACGCCTCAATCCTCTTCCCCAAGAAAACAAATGGCTTAAGGCGATTTTTTGGGTGTAAAATGGGAGGAACTTCGGAATAGATGGGCGAGGATGCGGGGGCTTTGTGCGGGCGGGACGCCCGCGCTCCCGGGGGGCACCGGCGCGGCTCGTGGCCCGGTTCTACCCGAGCAGTCGCTGCACCCAGGCGATGTCCCGGCGCAGGACCTGGCGGGGGTCGGCTTCGCCCTGGTACTCGATGGACAGGCAGCCGTCGTAATCCAGGCGTTGGAGCTCGGCCAGCAGGGGCTCGAGATCCACCACGCCATCCCGCAGGGAAGTCCCCTGGAAACGACATCCCCGGGTGGAGTCCAGAAAGCGGCCGGCCGGCTCACCGCGTTCCAGCGGGCGAGCGTTCTTCAGATGAACGTGGGCCAGGTAGGGCGCCATTTCGGACAGAGCGGCCAGCGGGGATTCGTGGACGAAAAGGGATGCTGCAGTGTCGAAGATCAGGCGGAAGGCGGGGGAATCGATCCGGCGGGCGATGTCAGCGCAGTCGCTCCCCCGCCCCATGAGGGGTTGAACCGGCGGATAGTCGATGTTCTCGGCCACCAGGGTGATGCCGATGGATTGCGCGTGGGCCGCACAGGCCGCCAGTCCTTCCACCAGCCATGATCGCTGCTCGGCCAGCGGAACCTCCAGCTTGACGGTTCCCGGCACGATCATGGCCAGCCGGGCGCCCATCTCGGCCGTCCTGTCCAGCAGCCTGAAGGTGCGTTCGGCGGCCTCCCGGAGCGAGCCCGAGGGAACGATCAGGTCCGAATGGAAGATATAGCAGGCCAGCGGCAGACCGGCCTCGGCGGCCATCTGTTTGAGCTGCCGGGCCGTGCAGTCCTCCCAGTAGGGGTGCATGAGCTCCAGCCCGTCGGCGCCGAGCTCGCCGCAGACCGAGGCCACCTCCTCCAGGGTGAGGAAGCCGGCCCGGGTCCGGGGATTGAGATAGCCCTCCCGCAAAACCCAGTCGAAGTTGTAGTCGATCAGCAGAATGGGGGAGGGCACGGTGGTGGATTCCGGTCTGCCGGCCGGGCGGCTGGTCTCCAGAAGGGAAATGATGCTGCGGCAGGTTCCGCCGGCTCAGCCCCTGCGGCGGTCTTCGGAGAAGTCGAAGTCCGACATGTCGGGGGTGCAGCCCCGCAGCGTCCAGCCGCCGTCCACCGTCAGAATCTGGCCTGTGACATAGGCGGCTTCGTCGCTGGCCAGGAAGACACAGGGGCCCACGTAGTCCTCCACCTGCCCGACTCTGCCGGCAGGAGTGACGGCGGCCCACTTGGGGTCGAAGTCGGGGTCGTAGGCGCGATTGCGATCGTTGCTGGTGGCTGCCGGAGCCAGGCAGTTGACCCGGACCCGCGGCGCCAGTTCCAGGGCCAGTTGCCGGGTCAGGGCTTCCAGGCCCGCCTTGGCCATGGTGTAGCTGGAGTGGAAGGGGATGATCTGCCTGACGGCAATGGAGCTGATGTTGATGATGGACCCGCCACCGCTTTCCATCATCCCGCGGGCCGCGGCCATGGAACCGAAGAAAGGGCCTCTCAGGATGGTCGAGACCACGTCCTCGAAGTCCTCCTCGGTCACTTCGAAGAAAGGACCGAAGCGGGTGCGGGCGGCGTTGTTGACGAGAACGTCCAGGCGGCCGAAGCGACGGCAGACGGCCTCCACCATGCCTTCGAAGTCCTGTTTGGAGCCGATGTCGGCCTGGAAGAGATCGGCCTCGCCGCCGGCCTCCGACACCTGCCGGACGGTCTGCTCCGCTCCCTCGGGGTCGGTCTTGAAGTTGACCGCCACCCGGGCGCCCTCGGCCCCCAGCCCGATGACCAGGCCCCGGCCAATGCCCTTGCTGGCGCCAGTGATCAGGGCCACTTTACCGGCAAGCCTGCTACCCATGGAAATCCTCCTTGAACCGTTGCATCCGGAGACCGCCGCAGCGCCGCCGGAACGAGATTGAGCTTTTGAGTCGAAACAACATGTACATCGACAATCAACATCTCATGAACCCGTTTCTTCGTGTTCCCTTGTCGTTCTTCGTGCCCCTTCGTGGATATCTTTTTTCATTGGGTTTCGGTCTGAGGCACAGCTTCGCCGAAGCTACAGCCCCACGCCGGCCTCTTCAGCCACGCGGCGGATAAATCCGGCGGCCTCGGCGAACTCCGGCTCGGTGGCCAGGTGCTCGATGATCAGGGGCGTTTCGGGAGACAGCCCCTCGATGCGGCGCAGGTAGGTGTGGTAGTCCAGCACGCCCCGCCCCGGCAGGACCTCCTGGATGGCCACCGTCCTGGAATCCAGGGCGTGGTGGATGTCCTTGGCGTGACAGGAGCGGATCCAGGGTCCCAGCAGGTCGAAGCAGCGGTCGATCACCTGGCCGGTGGAATAGAAGTCGTGGGGGTCCCGGATGGCGTTGGCCGGGTCCAGGTGCACGGCCAGCCCCGGCCGGTCCACCGCCTGCAGAATCCTCAGGTACACCTCCGGTCCGTCCAGCAGGGTCCAGGGAGACATCTCCAGCGTCAAGCGGGTGCGGCGGGGCTTGACCTCGTCCAGGACCTTCCTGACCCACTCGACCACCGCCCCGAAGGCCCTGTCACCGAAATTGTCGGGGTGGTGGCCCACGTGGGCGAAGGGCGAGCCGCTGGGGTCGAAGGAGCCGACCACGGTGGCGCAGCAGACCGCTTCCAGCTCGTCGGCAACGGCCAGCGTCTCGGCAATTTTCTTCAGGTTCGCCCGCCGTTTTCCGTCGTCGGGATCCAGCGGGTTGACCCAGGCGGCCACCTCGGCCACCACGATGTCGGCGGCGGCGAAGGTCCGCTTGATCTCGGCAAGCTCGTCCCCGGCGCCGGCGAAGGCTTCAGGCCAACTGACAGCCCGATACCCCTGCTTGCGGCACTCCTCCACGTAGTCCCGGGAATCCCTGGACCGGAGGTAGTCCTCGATGGTGGCCCCGAGCCTCATTCCACTCTCCTTTGCCGAGCGCCTTCAGGCGTCAGGCTTGTGGCTTGAGGATGCCGATAGGCTCCCCCAGGTTCACCACCGTACCCTCGGGAGCAACCACATGAGCCAGAATGCCGTCGGCCGGCGCCTCGATCTCGGTGAGAGCCTTGTCGGTCTCCACCTCGACCACGGCCTGTCCATTCTTCACCGCATCTCCTACTTCCACCAGCCAGCGCATGACGGTGGCCTTGGTGATGGTCAGGTCCTGGTGGGGCATGGTGATGGGGATGCCGCCTTCCACCGGCGGCGGTTGCGGTGCTTCCAGGGTTTCCCGCGGGGTGTCCTCAGACGCTTTGGAGGGAGATGGAGCGGACGCGAGTGGTGTGGTCGCCGCCGGGGCGGGTACCGATGAAGCGGCTGCCCTGCGCTCCAGGCGCCTGGGCGTGGGCGCGACTCCGGCCAGAACGGACTCGGCGGCGCGGCGGATACGGTCCACGGTGAGGGAGATGGCTGCTTCCAGGGGAGGACTGAAGGGATGGGCCACCGGCTCGGTATGCAGTCGGCCCACCGGGGCATCCAGCAGGTCGAAGCCCTGCTCCATCACCGCGGCTGCGATCTCGCCTCCCAGCCCGCACATGGAGAATGCCTCGTCCACCACCAGCAGGTGATGGGTCTTGGACAGGCTTTGGATAAGGGTGTCCACGTCCAGCGGAACGATGGTGCGCAGGTCGATCACCTCGCAACCAACCCCCCGGGATTGCAGTTGGTCGGCCGCCTCCAGGCATCGATGCACCAGCGCCCCGCAGGTGGCCAGCGTCAGGTCGTTCCCCGGGCGCGCCACGGCCGCTTGACCGAAGGGGACCACCCATTCCCCGGCCGGCACCTCGTCCTCACTGGACAGCAGCACCTTGGGCTCCATGATGATGACCGGATCGTCGGTGCGCAGCGCGGCAGTGAACAGTCCCTTGGCATCGGCCGCGTTGGAGGGAACCGCCACCATCAGGCCGGGACAGTGGGCCCAGATGGGATAGTAGGCGCCGCTGTGGTGGGGGCCGGCGCTCTTGATGACCCCCATGGGGGCCCGAATCAGGAGCGGCACGCTGAACTGGCCGTTACTCATGTAGCGCAGCTTGGCCGCCTGCTGAATGATCTGGGAAGCCGCCTCGAACATGAAGTCGCTGAACATCAGGTCGCTGACGGCGCGGCAGCCCCGGGCCGCCGCCCCGAAAGCAGCCCCGGTAAAGCCCAGCTCGCAGATGGGGGTATCGATCATGCGATCGCCGCCGAACTCTTCCCACATCCCCTTGGTGTGGGCGAAGCTGCCGCCGCGCTGGCCGATGCCTTCGCCGAAGTAGATGAGGTTGGGGCTGCGCCTCATCTCGGAGGCGATGGCGTCCCGGGTGGCCTCCAGCCAACCCTGTTTACGGGTTTCAGGTCGCGGCGATTGTCCCTCGGGCGCCCCGATCAGGGGACCCCAGACGGAATCGTGGACGGTGGACTCTGCCGGCAGCGGCGAATCCAGCGCGAACTTTTCGGCCTCGTCCATCCGCGACTCAATCCGGGACTCCAAGGCATCCAACTCGGCTTTGCTGGCCGTGCCGGTCCGGGTCAGGCGCCGGCCCAGGCGAAGAATAGGGCACTTCCGCTTCCACTGGTCGATCTCCTCCTGGGACCGATAGGTGCCCGCCAGGGGTTCACCCTCGTGATGCCCCACCGTGCGATAGGTGCGGGCTTCAATCAGGGTGGGTCCCTGCCCTTCCCGGGCGCGTGCCGCCGCCTTCCCCATGACCCGATGGACGGCCAGCACGTCGTTGCCGTCCACGGTTTCCCCGGGGATGCCGTAGGCGGCCGCGCGGCTGGCGATGCGGGTGTTGCGGGTGGACGTGGCCAGTGGCGTGCTGGTGGCGTAGAGATTGTTTTCACAGACGAACACGACCGGCGCCGACAGGGTGGCCGCCAGGTTGAGGGACTCGTGAAAGGCGCCGTGGCTGACGGCTCCGTCGCCGAAGAAGGCCACCGCAATGCCGCCGTTGCCACGCCCCTTTTCCGCCAGCGCGGCGCCCACCGCGGCCGGAATGCCGGCTCCGACCAGACCGTTGGTCCCCAGCAGACCGGTCTCGGCGTCGTACAGGTGCATGCTTCCCCCCCGGCCTCCATTGCATCCCGTGGATCGGCCGGCCAGCTCGGCCAGAGCCTTCTGGGGCGACAGCCCCTTGGCCAGCGCATGGCCGTGCCCGCGATGAGTGCTGGTGATCACGTCCTGATTGCTCAGGTGGGCGCACACCCCGACGGCAGTGGCTTCCTCGCCCACGTAGAGGTGTATGAAGCCGGGAATCTTCCCGCCCCGGTAGAGACGCTGCACCCGCAGCTCGAAAAGGCGGATCAATACCATCCGCTCGTAGAGCCGGAGCTGGGCGGCCTTGTCCACCGTCGAGGCCGACCCACTTTCATGCTTCCCAGGTCGAGTCATTGGGCCATGAACCCCCCATCCACAAAGAGCACGTGCCCCGTCACCATGAGCGAGGCCTGTGAAATCAGAAACAGGCAGGGTCCCACCAGGTCGGCGGGTTCCGCCAGGCGTCCCGCCGGAATCCGTGACAGGATCTTCTCCAGCAGGGCCTCACGGTTTTCGAGGGCGGGGTTTTCCAGCACCGAGTCCAGCATCGGCGTGCGCACCTGGCAGGGGGCGATGGCGTTGACGCGAATCCCGAAGGGAGCCCATTCCACCGCCAACTCCCGGACCAGGGCGTTGACGCCCGCCTTGGAGGCGGCGTAGGCGCCCGTGCCCCGCCCAAAGGCTGCCGACGAGGCAATGCTGCTGAAATGCACCAGGCTGCCGCCGCGCCCCTGTTCGAGCAACACTCTTCCTACCGCCCGAGACACCAGGAAGCTGCCCCCCAGGCTGGTATGAATCGACTGGTCGAACTGCTGCTGGGTCATGCGCACGATGGGATTCAGTTGCTGCTTGACCGTCAGGTTGACGGCGAAGTCCAGGCTTCCCAGAAAGGCAACCGCCTGCTCCACCGCCCGGTCCACCTCATCCTCGCGATTGACATCGCATCCCATCCCGATGGCCCGGCCTCCCATATCCTGGATTCTCTCGGCGCCCTCGGCCGCCGCGGCCTCCCGAAGGTCGCACAGCGCCAGTTCGGCGCCGCCTCGGGCCATGCGATCGCACAGCACCGTTCCGATGCCGCCGGCCGCCCCGAAGACAATGCCCTTGCGACCGTCTATCGCAAATAGCGTTGAAGTGTCGCTCATGGAGTTTACCGAGGCGTATTCTAGCAGAATGTCCCCGGGGCGGGGATTTTCAGTCGGAATCGGACCGCCGCCTGGCCTTCAACCTCCCGTGGTTTGGTGGTATACTGTGTCGGGTTGATTCTCTCCCTGAAATCCCGTTTAACTCCCTCCCCAAGAGTCATTTGTTGGACTCAGAGAACCGATGTCGCCCGCCTGCGGGGAGCCATGCGTACTGGCTTCCGCCTCTGGGACCCTCCCTCCCCAGTGGTCTGCGGTCGGGCATGTGAGACAATGAACCCGGAACGGTTGGAGGGAGCATGAGCGGAGAAATGATGGCCATCCTGTCGGTGGGGATAGGCTTGGGCCTGCTATCGACCGGCCTGTTCGCCTGGCTGCGGGCCGACATGGTGAAAGTAGAGGAGCGGCTGCGGGCTGACGTCAAGCAGTTAGCCGACCGGATCGGACGGCTCGAATACGGTCAGGCCAAGCTGGAGGGACTGCTGGAAGGCTTGAGGGAGGCGATCACCGGCCGGGCCGCCAGTTGAAAGACCGGGGCTGGAAGAATTGTCGGGCGCGCAGGAATTTCCTTTCCTCAAGGGGGTCGCAGGAAGCGGCGCAGCCACAGCCGGATCAGGGCCGGCGGTAGCGCACCTCCACCTCCAGTTTCTCGATCAGGATGGGTTCGGCTGCCTTCGGCCGGGGCTGGGTGAGGCGGAGACCGACCAGGTTAGAGCCGGGGGCAAACAGGTCCGGCGACAGCCGGTCGAAGACCAGCCAGCCACCCTTGGAGCTGGGCTTGCCCAGGTGGGCGTTGTTCAGCCGGGCTTCGATCAGGTTCTCGATTCCCCTGGCGGCAGGGATGTTCGCCAGGCGGCTGTCGGGATGGCCGATGGTGGCCACGGTAACTTCCTGGAGGCGCTTTTCCTGGGGCAGCCCCTCGGCCGAGGAGTCCGATAGCAGCAAGCGTAGCGAGAGCCCTTCCAAGTGTTCGCGCTCGGCGGCCAGGTCGTCGGCGACGGAGACGGTCAGAAGACTATCGGCCTTGCCGTCGTTGGCCAGCGGAGCCGGCAGCGGGGCCAGCATGTTGGTGTTGAAATACATCCAGCGAGGCGTGGTCCAGTCCTGGGGGTTGGGAATGACGGTGGGACCGTGCCCGCCGCCGCGGCGCTGCACTACGAATCGCTTGTTCTTGCGGTGCAGGGTCTGGGGGCTGCCGATTTCCCGGTAGGCCGTCAGGTGGGTATCCCAAACCCCGCGAAAGGGAAAATCCGGAGCATGGTTGAAGTTGAAGGTCTGGATGCCGTCCGCGCCCTGGCGCCACCAGTTGGCGGCCACGCCGCGATAGATGTCGATGGGAGGCGTGGCGTAGCCGTCTGAAGCGTGGTGGTCATCCACGCTGGGGTAAAGCTTGACGTGGGTGCCGGCGGTGATGCGGCGAAAGGCGGCGATGTCCACGTCGAAGCTGCGAATTCCCAGCGCCAGCACGTCCACCAACCCCTCGCTGACCCAGGTCTCGATATCCAGCCCGTCGAAGCGGCAGCCTTCCAGGTTTTCAGGGATTCGAGCTCCGACGAGCAGGGGCCGGCCCCGTTTCCGGGCCACTTCCTGGGTGATGGCTCGGAACTCCCGCATGAAGTCGGTCATCTTGTCCCGGTTGGCCCAGGCCTTGCCGGGGGGCAGCACGGGGCACACCCTGGCGAAGTCCAGCGAGATGCCGTCGTAGTCGAACCGCTCCGCGATTTCCCTCAAAATGCTCAACTTGTAACGGCGCACTTCGGGAATGGCGTAGTTCCACAGGCCGACCGGACCGGGCCAGGTGTGGATCAGCCATTCCGGGTGCTTCAGCTTCATGGGGACCTTGCGAAAGGGCCCCAGGTCGTTGTCGGAGCCGTTGATGCGAAAGTTGTAGAAGGCCTCGATACCCCGTTTCCTGGACTCCTCGGCAAAGATGGCGGCGATGTCGATGCCCTGCTCCTTCCAGCGCCGGTAACCCTCGCTGTCGTAGAGCGGCATGATCCGGCTGGGCCAGGGTGAGACATTGCCTTCCCCCCAGCACCACCAGACGCTGTCGATCTGAACATCGGCTGCGTCGATGACGTGGAATTTCCACTTCACCAGTTCGGCCGGATCTCGGCCCCCGAAACCGCGGTCGCCGGAAATGGTGTCGAAGTTGATGATGATGCGGCGGTCCCGGCCGGCGGCGGCGATGTGTTCGTCGGACAGTTGCACCGGCCTGGCGGCGTCTGCTGCGCGTGGTTCGGGCGCCGCGGCGGGGTGCGGGAGGACCAGGATCAAAAAGGCGGAAAGCGAAAAAGTTCGAAGAAGGGACATGAGGGGCCTCTTGCACCGGCATCCTGAAGGGGCGGCGCACGTTGCGGCGGGATGAGACGCCCGCCGGCTATAGATAGGTCCACACGATGACCGAGATCCCCAGGAAGAAGGCGCCGCAAATCAGCAGGCCGGCCTGCATGAACCAGGGCGGTCGAAGCCGGGCCGGCAGCAGGGTGCGGTTGACGTAGAGGGTGTGCAGACCCGTGCAACCCAGCGCCACGTTCCCCAGCACCGCGCCGATGATGGCCAGTTGGAGGGGCTCGAACAGGGACAGCCAGACCAGGCCCCAAACGGCGTAAATGCCCAGGATGGTGTAGTAGATGTAACGTACTTGGGGACCTCGAAGACTTTGGGCCCGCCGGCTGCTCGACCAGACCACGTCGGTCCAGCGCCGTGCTATGGCTTCTCCCGAGAAGATCTGACCCGGAGCCAGAATCAGGAACCCGCACAGCAGAGTGGCGGGCCAGAGCAGCCACTGGAGATCCGGGTACCTGCGGGCCGCGCCGTCGGCGATCATGGCTGCCGCGCGGTGCCCCTCCACCGGCACGTTCCGAAGAAATTCCATAGACACCAGGCAGGGCAGGGCCATCCCCAGGAAGCAGCAGAATGTCCACACCACCAGTTGGTCCCGCCTGACGTAACGCATCCAGCCGCGCCAACGCCCCATATTCGCCTCGTCCAGAGGAAAGGTCTTCCCGACGTGCAGGAGCGTCACCGAACTGCCGCCCACGGCGCTGGGAATGGCTCCCACCAGCTTGCCCATCCCCCAGCCTTTGTCGCGGGCGTAGTTGGAACAGAGAGCGTTGGAGGTGCCTCCGATGCCGGCAATGGCGGCGAAGGCGGCCAGAATAGCCCAGTTGAGGTCGGGCAATCGGCCGTGTTCCCACAGATAGCCCAGCATGCCCACTCTCTCCACACCCTGGTAGGCGACCAGTTCCTTGGCGCGGCCGGCTACCGCGGCAGGAAGATCCTCAAGGCGATCGTAGGATTGGGTCTGTCCGGATTGCCGGACCTCGATCCTGTCCGGCTTCCAGGTGCGATCGGCCAGGACCTGCCCGGCCAGCCGCAGCCGGACACCGTCCTGGGTGTCCTCCACGAAAAAGCGGTCCTCCCGGGCGAGGGAGGCTGCGCGGTCGACCAGGCCTTGACGCACCGCCGCCAGTTCGGCCGGCACGGAAGCATGCATACCGAATCGCTTCGCCTCCCGGCCCCGTGCGGCCACGAACTCGGTGACCAGCGTCTGGTCGGGTTCAACGGTTCCCTTGATGGTGTAGCGGCCGCCGCCGCTGGACTCGCTCAGCTCGA
Organism: Candidatus Versatilivorator sp.; assembly: GCA_965207735.1. GTDB lineage: Bacteria > Acidobacteriota > Terriglobia > Versatilivoradales > Versatilivoraceae > Versatilivorator. Next base: position 3,025,900 of record OZ242296.1, read on the forward strand.
AATGGGGCCCCACGACGATGGTATCGGCCCGCAATGGCAAGGCTCCGAACCGGAAGAAACCGGTCACCACCTCGTAAACGTTGGAATAGGAGGCCGTGAAGAGTGCCAGGATGCAGAGGAAGCCCAGCACCAGGATGACCTTGAAGGACATCAGGCGTTCAATGCTGCGATAGATGGTGCCGCCGAATATCAGGGGGAGAAACGCCAGCAGGAAAACGCTGTAGCCGAGCAGTTTGACCAGCCGCACCTCGGACACGGAGGTTCCCAACAACTGCACGGTCCCGTCGCCCGGCAGGTGGCCCAGAAGGGCCGCCGCCAGCGGCACGGCGGCCGTGGCCGCCATGAAGGGCCAGATATTGCTGACATCCATCAGAAGGTACCAGGCCGTCCACACTTTCCGCCCCGGCCAGGTCCGCAAATAGCCCACGTAGATCGGCTCGCCGCAGTAGAGGGCGTAGCGCATCACCTCCAGGTTGACGAAGAGTTGGCAGAGAATGCTGATGGTGGCCAGCCAGAGGATGGTGCCGCCGTACTGACTGGCAACCACCGGCCCGAAAAGCCACTCCCCGGCGCCGATGGCGACCCCGGCCATCATCATGCCGGGACCGATCAAGGCCACCCAGCTACGAAGCCCCATTGCCGGCGGGGCCGGGAGGTTGGCCATGGTCCAGCCCGGAAGTTTTCCCGCGGCCACGGTGTCGGTTCTTGCGGAAGGAGTATCGTTCATGAGGAAAGGGAACCTCGCGTCCCGGGTCCAGGGGTCAACTCAAGGCAACCGTTTTTCCCGTGCGAGCCGATTCGTACAGCGCCAGCACACTTCGGAGGAGGGCACGGCTGAGATCCAGCGAAACCACCGGGGCGGCGCCGTCCAGGATACAGGCTTCCATGGCTTTGACTTCCGCCTCATAGGAATCCACGGCCGGAATCCGGATAATTTCCTGACCGCGGTCTGTGCCGGTGAAGGTCAAGCGCCCTTCTTTAGGGGGATTTCCCGGCCATTCCGCTCCCGACAGGTGGTCCATGACGGTCAGCATTCCCCGCGTGCCGATGATCTGGGCTCCGCGGCGAGGAGGCGACTGCATACCACAGGAGATTTGCGCCACCATCCTGTTCGGGAACCGCATCTGGCCGATCAGGGTGAGATCCACACCCGTGGGCCCAACCGTTTGCTGAGCCCAGACCTCGCTGGGAGGTGTCCCGCCCGCCAGGGCGATGGCGAAGGCGTTGGGATAGACGCCCACGTCCCACAATCCGCCGCCGGCCAGTTCCGGTTGCAAACGGATGTTGCCGCGGTCTTCCGGGGGCAGACAGAAGGCATCCCAGCACGTCACCAGTTCCACCTCGCCCAGGCGTCCCTCTGCCATCATCCGCTTGATGGTTTGGATCTGCGGATGATGGAGAAAGGAGAATGCTTCGAAGATCGTGACCCCGTGTTCCCGGGCAGCCGTTTCCACTACCTGCAGATCCTCCAGGCTGGTCACCAGCGGTTTTTCGCACATGACGTGCTTGCCGGCTCGGGCGGCGCGAATGGTCCATTCGGCGTGCAGGGTGTTGGGCAGCGGGTTATAGATAACGTCGATCTCCGGGTCCTCAACCAGCTCCTCGTAGCTGCCGTAGGCCCTTGGAATCTGGTTGTCCGCGGCATAGGCCGCGGCCTTTTCCAGGCCGCGGCTGGCCACCGCAGCCAAGCGGCTGCGGGCGGAGCGCTGCATGGGGCCCACCATGGCGACGTTGATCCAGGCCGTCGACAGCAGGCCCCAGCGGACTTTGTCGGTGGCGAGCGCGGTGGCGGCCAAGGCAACCTTCCCCGGTCGCTGCATTTGCCCCCGGCCGATATGCCGCAGGCGAGCAGGAACGATCGATGTGTGAAGATCCGGAACTCACGGCATCATAGGTGGCCGCCTGGGGACTGTCAAGGCGGGGAGCGGCCTCCCCCGGTTCGACAGAAACCGGCGAGTCCATTTGAGGTATGATCTGAAAAACGATCAGATCCGACCCCTTTCGAGCACCCATGGGAGGAGCGACATCGTGTCTATCTTTCGGCAAATCCGCCTCGTCCTGGTTCTGATGGGCTTGAGCTGGCTGCAGCTTGCCCCGGGCTTCAGCCAAGCCCGTTCAGCCTCGGATTGGCTGGCTCATGACCCCGACCGGCCCCGGCCGCCGGTGGTGTCGCCGGCGCGCCAATCCCTGCCGGTGACTCCTCCCGAGGATGCCGTGGTGCTGTTCAATGGGACCAGTCTGGAGGGATGGAGAAGCGAGGACGGCGGGCCGGCGGGCTGGAGAGTCGAGGACGGGGCCATGATTTCAGTGCCCGAAAGCGGCTACTTGTATACCTCCCGTGCCTTCGGGGACGTACAGCTTCACGTGGAATGGGCGGCTCCCCTTCCGGTGGAGGGCAGCAGTCAGGGGCGCGGCAACAGCGGCGTCTACCTGATGTCCAAGTACGAAGTCCAGGTTCTCGACTCCTACCAGAACGATACCTATCCCGACGGTCAGGCGGGCGCCGTCTACGGGCAGTATCCCCCACTGGTGAACGCCAGTCTTCCCCCCGGGGAGTGGCAGGCCTACGACATCATCTTTCGCCGCCCCCGCTTTCACCGGGACGGACGGCTGGCCTCGCCGGCCCGGATGACGGTCATTCACAATGGAATCCTGGTGCAGGACAACGTCGAGCTCTGGGGACCCACGGCCTGGCTGCAGCATGCGCCCTACACCTACCACCCCGACAAGCTGCCGCTTGCCCTGCAGGACCACGGCAACCCGGTCCGGTTCCGCAATATCTGGCTGCGGGAACTGCCGGAGCATGCCGAGCCCGAGCCGCCCCCCCGCCCTGGCCCGCCTGCCATCTCTCTGGCCCCCGGAGTGCTGAAGCGCTATGCCGGCCGTTACCGGACCTCGGACGGACACGAGTTCGTGATCTCCCTGCACGGGGACCACCTGAGGGCGTTTTTTTATCGGCAACCGGAGATCGAGCTGGTGCCCCGCTCGGAAAGGGAGTTCGCCCTGCGCTGGACGGCGGCCCGAGTGCTGTTCGAACTGGATGGGGAGGGGCGTCCCACCGCACTCATCTTCGAGATCGGGGGCGACCGGCGTCGGGTCAAGCGGGTTGACTGAAGGTAAAGACGCATGACAGGCAATATCGAGGTATTTTGTCGGGATAAAGGATACGAGCCGGCGATCATCTGTACACCGGAGGAACTCTTGGAGGGTGCAATATGAGGGACGATCCCATCGTCGCAGAAGTACGGCGGATCAGGCATGAGCATGCAGCGCGGTTCAAGTACGATTTGGACTCGATCGTGAAAGATCTCAAAGCGCAAGAGCGGGCAAGCGGCCGATCATACATCAACTTGCCCCCGCGTCGTTTGGCCGTTCGGCAGACGAGGCCACCGGCTGCAACCGACTGACATCCCTCCTCACTCCGGTTCGTTTGAGCTTGATAGGTAAACGGAACTGAGAACGTACAGCCTATCGACGCCAATGCCTCTCAATGAGCCACTGGGCGCGGATGGCGATTCTTGAGGAACAGCTTGAACAGATCAGCAATGAGAATATTCAAAGAATGCGGCAGTCATCACTGTCTCCACGGTAGAATCTAACGAAAAATTCTACCCTAAGCTCCAACTGTCTGCGACCGGTAGATGATTCGCATCAGGTGCAACTCGTCATAACTGACGCTCTTGTCGAAGGCATCGAAAACCGGCCGCAGGAAATCCGCGCCTAATTCATCGAAGGCTGCCAGCACCTGTTCTTGCACCTCTGATGACAACTGTGACTCGGCCCGAAACCGTTCTACCGGGAGCACATTCCCCGATTGTACGTCCCTTTCCAAATGAGAGATGATCGTCTGGCGTTTCACTCCATAGGCCTGCATCAGTTGGGTCACCGATTCTCCGTCCCGGAATCGTTCTCCGACTTCCCGGCTGCGAGAATTCATGGGTTTTGAAGCGGAAGTTGGGCGACGGGACGGTCTTGGATGCTCTGACAGCCCCTGTTCCCGGCAATAAGCGGCGATGATGGGTAAGAAGAGGTCGGCGTATCTTGTAACTTTCGCCTGTCCGATACCGTGCAGTCTCTCCAACGTCGTTTCGGAGTGAGGGAAATAGGTTGCCATCTCTTGCAGGGACCGGTCGGAGAAGATCACATAGGGTGGAACGTTGGCAGTATCCGCCAGCTCCTTGCGCTTGGTGCGGAGCTGTTCGAAGAGTTGACGGTCGTACGCGGCGGTTTCGCCGGACGGAACACCGCGGCCGGAAGACTTCCGGCCTGTTTCCACCGGTGTCCCCGACACCTTTTTCCCCCTGAGAACAGCCCACCCCGTCTGCGTCAACTTGACGCTGCCGTGTTCCATGTGTCGCGCAAGGAGCTTCTGTTGGATGAGCTGTTGCGCCAGGAGTTTCCATTGTTCGGCGGAATACTCCTTGCCTATGCCATAAGTCGAGAGACGGTCATGTCGTTGCCTTATCACCTTTATTGCCCGCGAACCGCGCAACACATCGATGATGTGACCGATGCCGAAAACCTGGTCCGTTCGCACAATGCAGGAGAGAAATTTTTGTGCCGGAACGGTCAAGTCAACCTGCTCCTCTTCTTTCTTGAGGCAGTTGTCGCAGGCTCGGCAGTTTTCCGATTGGTACACCTCTCCGAAATAGGCTAACAATTCGCTTCGGCGGCATTCGCCCGAGGTCGCCCAATTCACCATGGCTTTCAAGCGCTCTCGCCGTCCCTCGCTTTCAGAGACCGCACCCTGCCGGATGAAGTATTGGATGGTGTCTACGTCGCCATAGCTGAACAGCAGCAGACAATCTGCCCGAAGTCCGTCTCGACCGGCGCGCCCGATTTCCTGGTAGTAGCTTTCAACGCTCTGGGGCAAATCCACATGGAGCACAAAGCGCACGTCCGGCTTGTCGATACCCATGCCAAAGGCAATCGTCGCCACCATGACCCTTACGTTGTCGCGGATGAAGGCCTGCTGGTTGTTCTTGCGAGTTTCATCCTCAAGGCCGGCATGATAGGGCAATGCGGAGAACCCCTGCTCCACCAGTGCCTCGTGCAGCCAGTCCACTTGTCGACGGGTGGCACAGTAGATGATTCCCGACTGGTTGGGATGGGCTGCGAGGAAATCGAGCGATTGTCGCAGCAGGTTTGTCTTCGGCTCGACGGCGATAAAGAGGTTTGAGCGATCGAAGCTGGCAATGAACTGGTTTTCATTGCGGAGACCCAATGTTTGCCTGATGTCGGTTTGGACACGGGGGGTCGCCGTTGCCGTCAGGGCAACGCATACGGCGTGTGGAAATCGCTTCCGTACAGAGTCCAGTTGGCGGTATTCCGGGCGAAAATCGTGTCCCCACTGCGAAATACAGTGGGCTTCATCAATGGCCAGGCAGTCCAGCCGACAGTCGTCGAGGAGGCGCAATGTTTCAGGACGCAGAAGCGATTCGGGCGCAAGGTAGAGCAGCTTCACCTCGCCCGTTCTGAGCCAATCGACGGTCGAAACATATTCGTCGTGGTTGAGGGTGCTGTTGATAAAAACGGCAGCTACCCCGAACTGCAGCAACTGTGTCACCTGGTCCTGCATGAGTGAAATGAGCGGCGATACCACCACCGTCAGCCCGTCGAAGAACAGCGCCGGCAGTTGGTAGCACAGGGACTTGCCCCCGCCGGTGGGCATGATGATCAAGGTGTCGCGCCCTTTCCGAACGTTCTCGGTGATCTCCAGCTGTAGCGGTCGAAATTCGTCGTAGCCGAAGACGGTCTTGAGGACCTGTTGGGGAGACTGCGTGGTGGATGGTGAATTTCGGTTGGCGACTGGGGGAATGCAGTGGTCATGGACCGGTTTGCGCCCCCTTTCCGTTTCAGTAGGGTCTGGTGCCCGGCCGGATTCCTCCGGCGAACCGGCTTCGTCAATTCCGTAGACACCACTAGCCACAATCTTGGGTTTCATCGCTCTCCTCTCTTAATCGGTACGGCTTGAGGGAGTGAAATGAATGGCCAAACAGGAACTGTTGGCCGGCAGTGAGTCGGTCAAGGATTTCAGACTGTAAACGGGAATGGGTGGGTGACGGGACATTCTTGCGGAAGTGTTCCAGTGCTCCGGTCACGCCGGCTCAATGTCGGTTTGGGCAATATTCTTGCCCTTGAACAAAAGGGGTTCCCCCGTGGTTTCCGCAAGCGCGTAGGCAAAGCAGTCACCGAAGTTCAACCTTGCCGGATGGTTGCCTCTGCCGAAACGCCGCCACGCCAGCCGGGCGACCTCCACCTGTCGAGGCGTGACCGGCACCAGCTCGATTCCTGCCGTTTCCAGAAAGACCTCAAGTTCATAACCCGCAGCCAAACCCCCGCGGCTCTCCACGACAATAGAGGTTTCCAGAAGACTGGCCGCTGACATTCGGCAAGCTTGAGCGGCTGCTATCGTCTTTTCGTAATACTCCGCGTCCCGCTCACCGAACAGGATCGCGAGAACCACGGATGAATCGAGGATCACTTGGGCAGGCCCCGCTCGTCGTAAAGCAGGTCACCATGTTCCAGGGAGGAGGCCCCCTCTCCCACCAGCTTGGCACAGCGTTGTCCGATGGCATGCAACTCTTGAGCAAGGGCATCGACACTACGTCGGCGCTTCTCTCGAGCCAGCCGTTCCCGTAGCGCAACGGTAATGGCGCCTGTCTTGGTCTCGCCGGTAAGCTCGGCAAGCTCCCCGGCGAGTTGGCAGGCCTCTTCATTCTTGATGTTGAGACTCATCACTGCCTCCAGGGTAGAATTCTCATTTACAATTCTACCCTAGGCATCCAACCGAATGCGACCAAGTTGCCGCGTCAGGGAGAAGGGGCGCCCGTACGTCCCGGATCGAAAGCGCAGCCGGTGTGTTCTCCGAATGACGCACCGGCGCCCTCTCGCGGGCGGGGAACGTCACAGCCAAACTGTAGAAGCATTGCAGGGGACAGGGAGGGAGTGCTGTACCTGCGGTCCGACTCGAAATGGTCGTCAGCCTGCCTCAGACCAGAATTTCTTTCATCACCCGGCCGCCCAGGTCGGTGAGGCGTTTGAAGCGTCCGGCGTGGTAATAGGTGAGCTGCATGTCATCCAGCCCCATGCAGTGCAGGATGGTGGCATGCAGGTCGTGCAGATGGTAGACGTTTTCGGCGGCATTGATGCCCAGTTCGTCGGTGGCGCCGACTACCGTGCCTCCCTTGATGCCGGCCCCGGCGAACCACATGATCATGGCGTCCTTGTTGTGGTCGCGGCCCGGGTTGGACCGGAAGAAGTCCATCGAGTTGTCGGCGGTGCGGCCGAATTCCCCGCCCCAGACCACCAGGGTTTCGTCCAGCAGGCCCCGCTGCTTGAGGTCCTTGAGGAGACCGGCCACCGGCTGGTCGGTTTCCAGGCCCCGTTTGCGGTGCTCCAGGGCGATATTCTCGTGGGAGTCCCAGCCTTCGCAGTAGATCTGGACGAAGCGCACCCCCCTTTCCACCAGGCGGCGGGCCATCAGGCACTTGCGGGCCATGTGCTCCGACATGGCGTGGTTGAGCCCGTAGAGCTCCTTGATGTCCTCCGGCTCCTTGTCGATGTCCAGGGCCTCGGGGACGGCGAACTGCATGCGGAAGGCCAGCTCGTAGTTCCGCATGCGCCCCAGCAGGTCGCTGTTGGAGGGGTGGGACCCCAACAACCTTCGGTTGAGCCGGTTGAGCAGTCCGATGCTGGCCTCCTGCCGCTGCGGCGTCACTCCTTGCGGGGGTTCCAGGTCCACAATCGGGACCCCCTCGGAGCTCAACAGGGTCCCCTGGCACACGGCCGGCAGGTAGCCGTTGGAGTAGTTGACGGCTCCTCCCTCGATCCCCCGGCGCTTGTCGGGCAAGACCACGAAGGCCGGCAGGTTCTGGTTCTCGGTGCCCAGGCCGTAGACCGCCCAGGAGCCCAGGGACGGGCTGCCGGGAATGGGAAGTCCGGTGTTCATCAGGAAGCTGCCCACCGGGTGGCTGCTGGAATCGGTGTGGAGGGACCTGACCACGGCCATATCGTCAACGCAGGTAGCCAAGTGGGGAAAGATCTCGGAGACTTCGGTGCCACTCTTGCCGTGCCGGGCGAACTTGAAGGGGCTCCCGACGTAGATGCGCTTTTCCAGGCTGCCGTAAATGCGGGTCACCGGGGTGCCGTGGAAGCGGGACAGCGCCGGCTTGGGGTCGAAGGTGTCCATCTGGCTGGGAGCACCGAACATGAAAAGAAAGATGCAGGACTTGGCCTTGCCGGGCAGGTGGGGAGGCTTGGGGGCCAGAGGATTGCCGGTGGTCTTGGAGGCGGCCAGCAGGCCCTCCTGGCAAAGCATGGAGGAAAGCGCCACCGATCCCAACCCCTTGCCGAGTCGGTAGACGAATTCCCTCCGGCCCAATCCCGGGTCGTTTGCGGCCGGCACGGGCTCCAGGTCGCTGCAGAGCTGCACTCCGTTGTTTCGCAGGAGCCATTGGCCCTTGCCGACTCTTGACGGTTGCCTGTCGTATTTCATAATTACGAACGCCTTTTACTCCAGATAGATGAATTCGTTCATGTTCAGCAACACCAGGCAGAGCTCCTGCAAGCTTCCCTGCTGTCCTTTCAGCCCCGAGGCGGCCCCGGAGGAATCGCCCAGCGCAGCAGGAGTCAGGGTGAGCCGGCGCGGCGCCGGCTGCAGGAAAACCAGGCAATCCACCGCTTCCGAGGGATCGGGATCCCGCTGCAAGGCCAACTGGAAGGCTCGCTTGACCTGCAGGGCCACATCCTCCCCAACCTCTTGTCGAATGCGACCTGCCATGGCCCCGGCCTGCTGGTGGGCGAAGGCTCCGTTGAACAGCGAGAAGACCTGGCTGGTGACGGTGGTGACGTTTCGGACGGCGCACCTCTCGGAGGTGTTGGGTCCGTCGAATACGGTCATCATCGGGAGTTGGAAGGACCGCATCTGCAGCATGTAGATGCTGCGACGGTTCCTGTCTTCCTGGGGAGAGGGCTCCCACCAGGTGCGAGAGCGCTTCTGCCACTCATCCTCGGCGGCCGGAAGGAAGGGCGGTCCGCCCATGACCGGGTTCAGGTTGCCGCTTACGGACATCAGGCTGTCCCGAATGACCTCGGCCTCGGCCCGAATGGGGCTGCGCTTCCACAGCAACTGGTTGGCTGAGTCGATCTCCTCGAACGCCGCGTTCTCCGGGTTCTCCACCGACTGGCGATAGACGCTCGAATGCAGGATCAGGCGGTGCATTTCCTTGACGCTCCAGCCTCCCTCCACAAACTGCCAGGCGAGCCAGTCGAGAAGATCCTGATGGTGGGTGCCGCTGCCGTTCCTGCCGAAATCGCTGGCCGTCCTCACCAGTCCCTGGCCGAAGTGGTGCTGCCAGATGCGGTTGACCATGACCCGGGCCGTCAGGGGATTGTCCCGGCTGGCGATCCACTCCGCCAGCAGCTTGCGCCGGCTGCGCCCCAGCCCGTCCAGGTTGGCGGGCTTGGAATGGCCGGTAACCGCGCTCAGGAACCCCGGTTTGACCTCGTCGCCCCTAAGCTTGAGATTGCCCCCCTTCAGGACATAGGTGGCCACCGCGCTGGTCAAGGGAGCGTCGGAGGTAAGGTAGGCCATCGCCTTGTAGTAGTCGGGGCTGCTGGGATTGGCGAAGCGGGCCGTCTGCCGTGTGATCAGAGCCAGCCGATCCTTTTCCTCCCGGGTGTAGAAGTCCCCCTTGGCGAAGGGCATCCGCTTGAGATCGGGGACGACCCAGTCCTTGAGGTCCTGAGGACTCATCAGGGTGTAGTGCGGCGCTTCCCGCTTTTTAAGCTCGGCCCTGAAGGCCTCGGCGGCCTGTTTGCGCTCATCAAGCACCTGGTCCCAGGCCTCCGACTTTTGTTTCCACCAATCGGGTTGCTGAAGAGGGGCTTCGTACTGGGTGAATTTCAGGGGCTTGGCGCTGAATGTCAGAGGAGCGAAGAAGGCTTCCAGCCGGTAGTAATCGCGGGTGGGAATGGGGTCGTACTTGTGGTCGTGGCAGCGGGCACATCCCAGCGTAACCCCCAGAAAGGTCTCGCCGGTAGTGTCCACCACGTCGATCAGGACGTCCCGCCGGCCTTCCGCGGCGCTGCGTTCCACCCGCACTCCCAGCGTCAGGAAGGAGGCCCCGATTCTCCCTTCCTCCCCATAAGCCGGAAAGGCATCTCCCGCCAACTGTTCCTTGATGAAGCGGTCGTAGGGACGGTCCTGGTTGAAGGCCCGGATGACGTAGTCCCGGTAGCGCCACATGTGGGCGCGCGGGTATTCCAGCCCGCCGCCCCGCGTGTCGGCGTAGCGCACCAGGTCCAGCCAGTGCCGTCCCCAACGCTCGCCGTAGCGGGAGTCGGCCAGCAGCCGCTCGACAGCCCGGGAGTAGGCCTCGGACGACGAATCCTGCAGGAAGCGGGCCATGTCCTCGGGAGTCGGAGGCAGTCCGATCAACCCGAAATAGAGCCGCCGCAGCAAGGCCCGGCGGGAAGCGGGGGGCGCCGGCTGCAGTTCCTTCTTCTCCAATCGCGCCAGGATGAAAGCGTCGATGGGGTTGGCCACCCAATCCTGCTGCCTGACTTGGGGAACATCCGGCTCCTTCAACTCAGTCCAGGGCCAACCGGGCTTGTCCTGCTGCGTTCCCCCGGCCTCTTCAGAGACCGCCATCCCGTCGATCCATCGGGCAACCAGATCGATTTCCTCCGCGGACAGGGCACTGCCGCCCAAGGGCATGGCCGGCTGCCTCTCCCCCCGCAGGCGAAGCATCAGCGGACTGTCGGCGCTGTTCCCGGCAATGACGGCCGGTCCGTCCAGAGCGCCTCCCTTCAGCACCGATTCCACGGTTTCCAGAATCAGGCCGCTACGGTGGGATTGGGAACTGTGGCAACTGCCGCAGTTGCTCTCCAGAATGGGCCGGACATCCTGCGCGAAGCCGGGAGCGGCATCGGTCGGGTTGGAGGCGCCCAGACTGCTTCCATTCAGAAACAGGCCGAACAGGCCCAGGCCGAGCCAGTTCAGGTGGAACCTCGACACTTTGCGGTCTGGCGTGCTCGACCGATGCAGGCAGGTCAAGGCTCGAAGTGTTGGTGCGCTGGAAACCACCCCGATACCCCCTCTTGGGCTGAATTTGGGAACATTGAAATGTGTCACACTCCCCCGGCGGTTGTCAAGCGCAACAGGGAAAGCACAGCGGCCCATCGGACGGGGCGCCGGGACGGTGAAGGACGCCGGCGGCGAACCGGCCACAATGGCTTGACCTGCCTTCCCCAACTGCGCCAAACTAGCGTTTTTCAGTGAGCAGTGACCGGGCAAGAAGGGCAGCTTGCCCCAAACCCTTACCAGGGAGTGCGCCGCTGGCGTTTGTCTCCGGGACCTGGAGCGCACCGCACCCAACGGAGGAAACGGCATGAACCCAAAACGGGAACAGTTGCTGTCGGACGGATACGTGATCCTGCGCCAGGTCGTTCCCCCCGAACAACTGGATCGTTTGCGCAGCGATATCGAGACGGTGGTGGCTCGCCAGCGAGCCGGCGACCCCCAATGGGACACGACGCCGCAGCCGCGGGCTTCCATCGTAGACCAGGTGGATGCGGAGACCATCGGCGCCTTCGAGTTCCTGTTGCACCCCAACACCCACGGGGTCAGCGCCGAGGTGCTGGACTGCCCGACGGAGGCGGTGGCCTCCAACCAGGCCCTGGTCATCTGCAATCCCGAATTTACGCCGGAAGCCCCCCCGCGGCCGGGACAGAACTGGGGGACCGATCCCCGCAACTGGCACCGTGACGTGCGGCCCGACCGGGATGGACCTCTGAGTGCGCACATCGAGGATCAGCTGGCCAACGGTCCCGGCTACGTGCAGTGGAATATCGCTCTTTACGAGGACCACATCCTCTACGTGGTCCCGGGCAGCCACCGCCGGCTGAGCACCGAGATCGAGTCCTCCCACCTGCAGGGGGAGCGCGGAACCACCAGTCCGGTTCCCGAGAGCCGGCCCGTGGAACTGGGGCCGGGGGACGGCGTGGTCTACAACAACCTGATGCTGCACTGGGGCAGCAAGTACGGCCCCGAGAAGAAACGCCGCACCGTCCACCTGGGCTATCGCTCCTTCGGCCGCACCTTTCCGCGCCAGCAGTGCAACCTGCCCATGGGCTTCTGGAACCGGTTCGCGGCAGGGACGCCGCAACGGCGGGTGGCTGAACACTGGTTCGGACTCTTTCAAACCGAGTTTGCCACCATCGAGGAGACCTTCCGAGCGGTTCTCTCGGGAAACGGGCAGGAGTTTCGGGCCGGACTGAGCCGCCTGCATCCGCCGGAAAACGGCCGGAGGACCTGCCTGATCCTGTTGGCCAAGCTGGCCCTGTCACTCCACAGGCAGAGAGGCTTGCCGGGGGATGAGGGCACCGGCCAGTCGGTTTACGATTGGCAGCTTCAGGAACTGGTTTCCCGTTTCACCGACCGGGAACTGGAACGCTTGTGGCGGCGTTTCGAGCCCATCGACGAGGCCCTGCGAAGCGGCGCCTCCAGGCATGTCTCCGGTTTCCTGGGACCGACCACCGACTACGAGTTCGAGCAGGTGCCGGCGGGGATGACGGCCGAGGGGATATGCGCCGAGGTTCTGGGTTAGCCGTATTGGTTCTTCCATTCCGGCCCGACGCTGCTTCCCGCCTGATACCGGCTTTCATTGAGCCAAGATAGGAAACTGAAGGCAGTCGCAATCAGACGCAACACTGAAGGAGGTTGTCCCATGACCACTCGACGTGCGTTTCTCAAGCAACTTGGCGCCGTTTCGGCAGTCTCGCCACTGATAGCGAGTGCGCTGCCGGCCCGGCCTTCTCCCAAGGACAACGACGCCATGGCCCGGGCGCTCAAGGAGTTCGAGCCTCGGGGCTGGAAGCGGCACATGCTCATTCAGGGAGACGGCAAGGGAGGCTGGGTGGTTCGGAAGGCCGAGATTAATTTCCATCACTACACCCCTCCGGGCCGCCGCCCCCATCCCCTCCAGGGACAGGGGATCTGGGCTTTCGGCGTGGTCGAGATGGACAACGGCGAGCTGGTCCTGCTGGCCAGTTGGGACACCGACAGTGACCAGACTCACGGGACCGACCCGACCTGTGAGGACTTCAAGGGACCCATCGCCTGCGAGAAGCTGATGATCGCCTTCAGCAGCGACAAGGGGCAGACCTGGACCAACTTCCGCAGGATCGAGGGAGGCGAAGGGCGTCCGGTGCAGTTGACCTATCTGGGCAAGGGGAACCTGATGTTCCAGACCGACCGGGTGAGTCCCATCCTGCAGTACTTCAGCAGCGACTACGGGCGGACCTGGGAAACCAACGAGTTGCCGCTAAGCTCGGACGGGAAACTCTTCTCACCCTGTGACAGCAACAACCTGGTCGACCGCGATGCCGAGGGCGTCGCCGTCCGACTCGCCCAGATCGGCTACCAGTGGCCGGCGGAACCGTCCATCGGAATGGTGCGCTGGTCCGAGGACGGTGGCCGGACCTGGGGCAAGGAGGTCGCGCCGCCCCAGTGGCAGTGGCCGGTGGAATATCGCGGACGCACCTACACCGTGGCCACCAACGAAGGCTCTTTGGTGCGGGCCGCCAACGGCTCGCTGGTAGCGGCCCTCAGGACCGATCTTCATCCCCGGATTCGGACCCTCAACAACGGGGGTCTGGCGGGTACGGTTGTGTCCATCTCCAAGGATGAGGGACTCACCTGGTCGCCGATCAAGGTGCTCTTCGAGGCCGGACGCCACCACCCTCACCTGCTGCGACTGCCCAATGGCGACATCGTGATGACGGTCATCCTGAGACAGGACGTGGAAAACGGCAAGCTGGTCAGCTACCGCCGCGGCTGCGAAGCGGTGATCAGCCGCGACAACGGCCAGAGCTGGGACGTGGCCCACCGCTACATCCTGGACGACTTCGAGTACTCCAACGGCCTTCCCCTGAGCACGGCCACCGGCCACCTCTACTCCACCCTGCTCGACGACGGCCACATCCTCACCTGCTACGGGCACTATCCCTCCAAGGGCGCCTGCCTGATTCGCTGGAAGCCCACCGCGGCCTGAGGGATGGCGATCAGGATCGCCGGTACAGCGGGAGCCCGTGATGATGCAGAAGGTATCGTTGGAACGGCAAAGCGACCTGCCAAGCCACAGGATGGATTTTCGGCGAAAGACGGGTTTTGCGAGAGACCCGGCCATCGCTCACCCCATTCGACTCCTCTTTGCCGCTGCTTTCGTGGTCGGCGCCTCCTGTTCAGCATTTGTCTTTGGCCAGGCCAAGGACCCTCTGGACTCCTCGAAGGTGCTGAAACTGACCACCTTCGCCACCCATTCTTCAGCCACCGCGCCGGAAATCGCCATCGACCTGACCCACCCAAGGGATGGGTCCGGAAGAATCTTTGTCAGCACCAACGAGGGCAGGGTCCATGCCTTCTCGTCCAGCGGAAAGACCCTTGGAACCTTCCTGGATTTCAACACGGCTCAAGTTGCCGACTTTGTAGCTGCTCTGGATTTCACAACCAACGGGCTCTCCTACATGGCGTTCCATCCGGACTACGCCAGAGCCGGCGCTCCGGGAGAAGGAAAGCTTTACACCTTCTACAAGAGCCGGATGCCGGGAACCCGCGCCCCGGACTACAGCGGAGCCGCACTTGCGACAAGGCCGGGAGACGTGCTCAGTCAGTACGTCCTGGTCGAATGGACCGTCGACAGGAACGATCCCAACCGTATCGATAGCGAATCCCGTCGCGAGGTGATCAGGATCGAATTCAGTGGTCCGGGCGACACCGTCCACTCGGTCGGAGAGATCAGCTTCAACCCGTTCAGCAGGCCGGGCCAGGCCGACTACGGGAATCTCTACCTCACACTGGGCGACGCCTTTGCCGGAGGGGCTTTGAAGAACTTCCAGTTCGTGCAGGACCGGGACAATCCGTTCGGCAAGGTGCTGCGCATCAACCCGCTTCAGAAGGGCGACGCCCCTTATTCCGTCCCTCCAGACAATCCATTCCAGGATGGCGGACCCCTGCTTGACGACGACGACAATGCGGAAGAGATCTTCGCCTGGGGCCTGCGCTATCCCCAGAACTTCAGCTTCGCCAGGGACACTCGAAACAACCACCGTTTGATCGTATTCGACATCGGCGCCACCGACTTCGAAGAAGTCAACATCGTGGACCTGGGCGACAACCACGGCTGGACGCGCTACCGCGGCCCGGTCGAAGCGAACCCAAAAACAATACTGAGCCTGCCACCCCGGTCCAGGCTCGAGTTTCCCGCTGCCGTTTATGACCACACCATACCGACCCTTCCCGGCGAGACCCCCGCAAAGGGAAGCGCGGCCATTACCGGCGGGTTCGTGGTCTCGGATCCTGAAGATCCGGGTTTCCAAGAACAGCTGATCTTCGGCGACCTGGCTCGCTGTGCCTTCTTCCACGCCGACTTCGAGGAGTTGCTGGCAGCCGACGCAGCCGATACCCAAGCGCCCGTGCGCGTGATGGCGGTGAGCGTCGACGGTAGTGCCCCCGGACTCTTCTGTGACTCGATCGGCAAGGATCGCGGCGATGCCCGCTTTGGCGTGGATGAGAGGGGCCGACTCTTCCTGATCAGCAAACAGACCAACACAATCTTTCTCACCAACCTGATCGCCGACCAGTCGCCCTGACCCCAGGATGGGTGCACGGCTATCGATCCCCGCGGGGCCGGACCGCGCTGACCAGTTGCGCGTAGAGTAGTGTCACCAGGCAGGAGGAGGGGATGATCCACATGAAGGACAACGGGCGATCTTCGGGGAAGACGCCGAAAGTATGCCCCCAGCCCACCACCAGGCCGAAGAGCATGCCCGCGCAGGTGGCCTGAACGGCGATGGGGCCGGTGCAGCGCCTCACCCAGATGGCCGCCAGGAACAACCCGCCCAACCCGCCCACCGGGAAGCTGCTCACCCGTTGGGCCAGCTCCAGCAGATTGCCCCGGATGTGTTCCGGGATCAGAAACAGCGCCAGGCACATCAGGATCGACAACAAACCCACGGCCACGGTAAGCCCGCGGGCCAGCAGGAGCTGGGCCGCGGGTGCCAACGGCGTCGCACGCCAGCGTTCCACGTAGTCCACGCTGATGACGGTAGCCACCGAGTTCATCCCCGAGTCCAGGCTGGACATGGCGGCGCTGAACAGGGCCGCCACCACCAGCCCCGCCAGACCGCGCGGGAGCTGCGAGCGAATGAAGTAGGGAAAGGTCTGGTCGGCGTCGGCCGGAGGCTGGCCCTGGTAATAAGTGTAGAGAGCTATGCCCACAGCCACCAGCGCCAGCGTCACCAGCAAGCCGGAAATCAGGTCGCAGGCGCTGGACCAGCGGGCCGCTCTCGCCGAAGCGGTGGACATCAGCCGCTGGACAGCCACCTGGTCGCCGGCATAGGTGCAGACGTACCAGAAAAAGCCCAGCAGGCCCATTCCCACCAGCGTAACCCGTTCGTAGGGGTCGAAGCTGAAAATGGGCTGGACCGGCCGATCGGCGGCGTCGATGGCCTGCCACCAGGCAACCGGCCCCGTTCCGGTTTCGGCAACCACATAGGCCACGGTGAAGAGGGCGCCGCCGAAGAGAATGAAGAACTGGGCCACGTCGGTCCAGATCACGGCGCGCATCCCGCCCAGGGTGGTGTAGACCACCGCGATCACCCCGATGCCCGCCAGGATGAGCAGCCGGTCCAGCTGGGTGATCTGCGCCAGCGCCAGGGTCGAGGAAAAGAGCACCAGCCCCATCCAGTTCAGGCGAACGACCAGGAAGATGGCGGAGGCGAACATGCGGGTGCCGACGTCGAACCGCTGCTCCAGATACTCGTAGATGCTGGTGACCCGCAGGCGCAGAAAGACCGGCACCAGCCCGTAGGCGATGACCAGGTAGATGAGGGGATAGAAGACCAGGCCGCCCATGGCCCCCATGACGCCGTACTTGATGACCTCGCCGGGTGTGGCCAGGTAGCTGACGGTAGAGGTCAAAGTGGCCATCAGGCTCAGCCCCACCGCGAACCAGGGCATGCGGCGTCCCCCGAGGAAATACTCTTCCGCGGAGTGTTGGCGGCGGGAGAAGATCAGGGCCATCCACACGGTAGCCACCAAATAGGCCCCGATCATGGAGTAGTCCAGCCATTGAAGTTGGTGGAAGGCAGCCTCGACCGCGGTGGGAGCCTCGAGCGGCATGGCGGTTTTCTCGGGGCAAGGTGGTAGCCGGATCCCGGGCGGCTGATATCGATAGGACCATAGACGGCGCGGGCGGATGGAACTACAGGTTAGCCACGCCCCCATCCCACAGAACGGGACGGATCATACAGAGTTAAAAACCGGAAGTTCATGGCCTGTCGGGAACAAGGGCTTTGTCGTGCTAATTCGGATTGCTGCGTAATTGAACATTGATGCACAGGATAGACAGGATTAACAGGAAAAGACTCTGCGCCACAGGAATCTGACTGGTTGATGATCGAGCGCGCCTTTGTGGATAACTCCTTTTTCTCTTGAGGCGTTTGCAAAATGCGGCAGCGGGATTCTTGCCGGGAATGGCCACAAAAGGCACAAAAACACAAAAAGAGCGGAACGAATCAAGAATTCGTTTTGTGCCTTTTGTGGTGAACCCGCAATTCCCACCGGGTCGCACCCGATATTGAAAAAGGCAGAACATCACGTTTGCCGGCGAATTCAAAGACGAACCACGAATGGACACGAATAGGGATGGACCCCCTTCAATGACCAACCGCGCCCGAATGTATCTGCGATATCGTGACCTTGATATCCCGACGTCATGGGAGGGAGCCACCCGGGAGCGCGGGCGTCCCGCCCGCAACCTTATTCGTGCAAGCAGCCTGCGATCCAGGGGCATTCCCTCGAACAGTGCACCAAACCGGCCTTTGCAGGGTTCGCTACTATGGTGCCAAGTCCTATGCGGGCGAGACGCCCGCGCTCCCGGGTGGGCGTTCTCCCATTCACTCTTGCTCCTCAAGAGAGCGTGTCGGGTTGCCGGGCCGCAGCCCTGCCGTGCAGGTCATGCGAAAGAGCCTCTTGCAATATCGGCAGTGGGACAGGTCGTTTTGCCGGCAATCGTGATGTTCTGCCTATTTCAATAGTCGGGTGCGACTTGGTGAAAAAGGGGAGTTCACCACAAAAAGCACAAAAGGCACAAAACGGATTTCGTGATTTCGAGTCTTGGCAATCCGAAGTTGATCCCCATGGCGACGGGTTGACCGGATGTATGCAGATAGCGCGGAACTTGTGCGACGGGTTCGGGAGTCAACGTCTTGCAGGCTTTCAGTGTTCTGCTCTTTTTGTGTTTTTTGTGCCTTTTGTGGCCATTTCCGGCAAAGGTCACGCTGCCGAATTTTGCAAAAGGCTCATCATTACGTCGGCTTGTGCGTCACTTCGGCTCACCGGCATTTGCTGCCGCCGCTTCGCCGCTCTCAAGGAAGCCGGCTAAAGCAGCATATTCTCAGGTAAGTCCGGCCCCCGCCCTGGTGTGCGGATCATACATAGAGTGAAACAATCAGAAATCGATCAACCCTTCGTGAACTTGGTACCCCGTCGCGGTCAACCTCAGCGCCTTCGTGCCCCTTCGTGGTCCTTCGTGACCCTTCGTGGATAAGTCTTTTTCTTTTGTCGTTTTGTCGTTTGTCGGTTGTTTCAGACAAGTCCCGCCCCCGCCCCCCACGACGGGCGGATCATTCGAGGGTGAAACAACGGATCATTGTGAAAGAATAAGCACCTGGCGAGACTCCGGCAGCTACGCCCCGTTCCAGCATTGGTGCCCCGTGCCCCAAGACAAGTCTGGGTCCGAGCAGGTCATCATTCATTAGTGAGGCTTCCCGGGAAGCTCTCCTCAAGGCAAGAATCCGAACGACCACGCCAACTCGGGCCGGAGCCCTCGCCCTGGAGGAGGCCAATCTCATGCAAAAGAGCAGGAAAGTCAACACGAAGGCGAAGAAGACCCCGAAGAAGAAGCGCAGCCGTTCGACAGCCTTGTCGCGGATCCACCCCGAGGTGGCAGGGATCGACCTGGGGAGTCGGGAGCACTGGGTGTGCGCTCCGGAGGTGACCCCAGGGAAGCCGAACGTGCGCACCTTCGGCACCACCATGGAGCAGTTGCAGCAACTGGCCGACTGGTTGCTGGAGCAAGGGGTGGAGTCGGTGGCGATGGAGAGCACCAACGTGTATTGGATTCCCCTCTACGAACTGCTGGAGTCCTGCGGCATCGAGGTCTTGCTGGTCAACGCCCGGCAGTTGCGCTACGTTCCGGGCCGCAAGACCGACATGCGGGACTGCCAGTGGATCCAGTTGCTGCACAGTTGCGGCTTGCTGCGGGGATCCTTCCGTCCGCACGAGGCGATCGTCCGGGTTCGGACCCTGCACCGGCAACTGAGCACTCTGGGGGCCGAGAGTACCCGCTTTGTGCAGTGGATGCAGAAGGCGCTGGATCAGATGAACGTCCAGATCCATCGTGCGGTCACCGATCTGACCGGTCAGACGGGGATGGCGATCGTGCGGGCGATTGTCGACGGCGAACGGGACCCGGTCCGTCTGGCGGGTCTGCGGGACCGACGGTGCAAGAAGTCCAGCCGGGAGTTTGCCGAGCACCTCAGAGGCAACTGGCGAGAAGAGCATCTGTTCAACCTCAAGTCGGCGCTGAAGCTCTACGACATGACTCAACGCGAGATTGCGGCCTATGAGGCCCGCATCCTGGAGGAAATCCAGGCGCTGCAACCGGTGGAGCGCCACGACCAGCCCGTGCCGAAGCATCCCAATGCGATCAAGGAAAAGGCGATTCGCCGCCGCGGTGGGCACCACCTGCGCACCGAACTGTGGCGCTTTGCCGGAGTCGATCTGACGCGTATCGACGGCATCGGCACCGAAGCGGCCCTGACCCTGCTGACTGAGGCCGGCCTCGACCTGACGGCCTTCCCCTCGGAGAAGCACTTTGTATCCTGGCTGCGCCTGGCTCCAAAAACGGCCGTCTCCGCAGGCAAGCCGCTCCACTACAAGAAGGCCAACAGCACCGGGTCTACTCGCGCCGCCGCCGTCCTGCGCATGGCAGCCGTCTCTCTGAAGCACTCCAAGACCGCTCTGGGGGCCGCCTTCCGTCGCAAGGCCCGCCACAAGGGATGGAGTGTCGCCGTCTTCTCCATGGCTCGCCGGCTGGCCGTTCTCGTCTACCGCATGCTGCGCTACGGCCAGGACTACATCGACATCGGGGAAGCGTGCTACGAGGACCGGTTCCGGCGACGACGCCTCGCGGGCCTCAAAGATGCCGCTAAGTCTCTTGGTTTCAACCTCGTTCCACAAATCGCAGCCGCTTGAACTGCGGGGTTGTTTCAGGCAAGCGCGAACGCCCGATTGCCAGCTCGCAGGCCGGGGACGGCACTCAACTACTTGTGCCTCAGGAGCTTGAGGCAGGCTGGATCTCTCGAATCCGCCTGGCGACCTCCGATGCGTGCCGGTAGAGGGTGATCCAGTCGCCGTCCACCGCGATCCAGGAAAGCCCCAGGGCCAGCCAGCGCCGGATGCCCTGCGGGTCGTAGCCGGTGGAATGGCCAACGGGGATCCCCTTCCGGATGGCTGCCCGGTAAATCTTCTCGCAGGCGGCCGTCACCTCCGGATGTCCGGCATGGCCGCCCAGCCCCATGCTGGCGCTCAGGTCGCCCGGTCCGGCCACGATGCTGTCCAGGCCCGGAATGTCCAGGATGGCGTCGATCTCTTCCACGGCCTGGATGTGCTCGATCTGGAGTATCAGCAGCATCTGCCGGTCGATCTCGGCCAGGTATTGCGGCGGCGCCACAGCTCCGAACCGCACCCCTCGGGCCGGACCGAACCCGCGCACGCCCCGGGGCGGGTAGTGGAAACTGGCCACGGCCCGTTTGGCATCGTGAATGCTTTCGATGCGGGGAACGATGACGGCGGCGGGGTGCAGTTCCAGGTAGGGCTTCATGACCACCGGATCGTTGGAAGGCACCCTCACGAAAGCGGCGGCGCCCGCGCCTCGCGCAGCCCGGATGTGGTCCAGCGCCTGGGAGAGGCTGATGGCCGAGTGCTCGCAGTCGATCCACACGAAGTCGTAGCCCGCCTCCCCGAACAGTTCGCTCACGGCCGCATCGGTCAGGGCGACCGCCGTGCCCAGGGAGAGCTCTCCCCGCTTCCACTGGTCTCTGATCTTCTCGATCTGGTTCATGGTCTCCATTCTCGCTTTCCGGACGACACGATCGTTTCCCCGGCCGGCGGGCGATTCCCGCCAAGGCCCTTCAATTCAGGGCTTCCACCCGCTGGCTCTGGCTCAGCAACTGCTTTCCCCGATCCGACAGTTCCTCGTAGTCCCGCGCCGCCATCCGGATAGGGTGGTTGCGGGAATCGTACCAGGAAAGCCGGTAGCTGATGTCCAGCTCCATGCGGGCATGGTCGGAGCGGTTGGGCGTCCCCCGATGGATCACCCGCGCATCGCAAATGTAGGCGGAGCCGCGCTTCAGGTTCAGGCGCATCCTGGAAGGATAGCGCCCCGACTCGATCATTCGGTTCAATTCCCGGCCCCCGCCCGACCCCGGCATATGGCTCAGTTCGGGCACGCCGCAGTGATGGGTGCTGGGCAAAAGCTCGAAGCTGCCGTTCTGCTCGTTGGTGTCCACCAGGGCAACCTTCAGCGACAGGGCCGGAAAGACCGGCAACACCACGTTGGCCGCAAACAGCTCGCCGTCCCGGTGCCAGTTCATGACGCCGCATCCCGGGCAGGGATGGTAGGAGATATAGTCGCTGATCAGGAAATCGCTGCTGCCCCACAACCGTTCCAGCAACTGAAGGACGGTGGCGTTTTCATAGAGGGCTGGATCGGCGAACGGCATCCTCCAGGGCGTTTCGATCTTGTAGCGCAGCGGCTCGGTGACGCGGCCGCGGCCGGTGTCCAGATCCCCGCTCAGGACCTTGCAGTCGCGGGACCGAACCCGCTCCAGCATGGGCAGCAATTCCGCGTGAAGCGCTTCGACCTTGCTGGACGGGATGAAGTCCTCGAAGACCACGTAGCCGTTGATCAGGAATTCCTGGATCAGTTGATCGATCGGAACCGGCATGCTGTCCTAACCTGAAACACCCCTGTTTCACCCTGTATCACCGGCCCCGTTATATGGAGAAACGGCGACCCGGCCAAGTGAAAAGTGAATAGTGGCTAGTGGAGAGTGAAGAGCTATTGGATCGACACGCAAAGCATCTTGTCGGTTTCGGCGCAGTCTCTCTAGTAAGCGCAGTCAGGTCATCAAGCGCTTGTCCGTTCCCGAAACCCTCGGCTGGCCGCTCTCCTCTCTCCACTCGTCAGGAGTCTACCTGTTTGGCGGTGTTGGGGACAACCTGGGCTAATTCAGCATCTCCGCCGCCGACTTGATCGACTCCACCGCGCCCCACAGGGCCAGAACGAACAGAAATCCCATGAGAAGATTCTCCCACCAGCGGTTACGGTAGCGCGGGCCGATCAGGCGCGGGCTGGCCGTGATCCACCAGAGGCCGCCGGCCAGGGCCGGAATGAGGACCACCATCAGGGTATTGACCAGCAGCGTCAGCCTGACGAAGTCGGCACGCTCGGTGAAGATCCAGACCAGCGGCGAGACCAGGGTCCAGACCGCCACCAGCCGGTAGACGGGATGGAGGCGGTGGTCGGAAGGGGGCGCTTCCGGGGTCCGCCAGCGCCGGTAGGCGTGGCTGGCCAGACAGCCCAGCCCCAGGCCGCAGCCGAGCAGCGAGGTGTAGACGGCGCCGAACAGACCCAGGAAGAACAGCAACCGCCCGCCGTTGCCGAGCACGATCCCCAGCAACCCGGTCAGGTCGTCCAGAGTCCCGATGCGGCTGCCGCCGGCGTGCACCAGCTCGGCCCCCAGGGTCCAGACCGCCAGGTTGAAGAGAATCATGGCCCCAATCGCCAGCATGAAGTCGTAGGTCTGCACCCGCCGGTAGGCCGGTCCCCGCCAACCCTTCTGTTCCAGAAAGTAGGGATAGACCAGGTTCATCAGCGAGCCTCCCACCGCGCCCACCATGGCCATGGCCACCACCATGGCGCCGAAGGGGCCCTGCCGGGCCGGAAGCTGGAAAGTCAGGATACCCTTGAAGATGCCTGCCAGGTCGGGGCCCACCCAGATGGCGGTGCCGAGGAGGGAGACCGTCATCAGGACCATGAACGCTTTGAAGACCCACTCGACACGGGCGTACACCGGCCGGAAGATAATGACCAGTCCGACGGCGACCCAGACCAGTGCCCACTGCCACTCGCGGCCCACCCCGGTCAACTCCACCATGATCTCCCCGACACCGGCCACCATGTAGGTCCCGTTGATGTGGGCGACGATCACCGCTACCACTAGTAGAAAGGGGGCGTACCAGGGGTGGAGCCGGACCAGGCCGTCCAGCACCCCCTCTCCGTGGGGATTACAGAGCTGATACTTGGCGATAGTGCTGACAAAGAAGAACCGCATCAGGAGGGCAAACACCATGGCCCACATGAGCGTGTAGCCGTAGTTGCCCCCGGAGATGCCGGCCGATAGGATGTCTCCGGATCCCAGCCAGGTCAGAACGACCACGAATCCCGGACCGAAGGACTTCACATAATCCGTAAAGCTGTGGGGAATCGGAGCCGGAGGCGTGGCGTCATCGAGCCTGGACGTGGCCATGGTGGGAACCGTCTTTCCTCCCTGCTTGCCTGAACCAACCCAGTATCGCGCTGCATGCGACGGGGTGAAACGAGTGATCCACGAAGGGGCACCAAGCGTGACGGCACTGCCCCATGGCACGGGCTGCGGCCCGGCAAGCCGGCGCGTGCCCCCTTGAGGAGCAAGAGCGCTGGGAGAAGGCGCTCCCGGGGGGCTTCCGGCCGTTGTTTACCGGCCCCGGAACCCGGCTTCCAACTCGTCCAGGTCGAACCGGTAGAAAGTGATCTCGCCGTACCTGGAAGCCCTACCTTTCGCCGTTTCCACCACCATGCCGATGGTGCCGTCGGCCAATCGCTGTATGACCGAATAGGCGGCAAATCCGTTGTTGAATTGAACCGGATTGGTGAACGTTTTTCCTTCGTCGTAACTGGTCCAGACCGTGATGTTGTTGCGGTTGAGGCCGCCTTCCCCGCGCGGTCCGGAAAAAAGGATCCGATCGCGGTCGTGGCCTGCGCGTTTGGCGGAATAGCGGACCAGAGAGCCGTCTACTTCCGTGATGGGTATGGAGTCCGGATTGTCGTGTCCCCAGGTGACGCCGCCATCGGTGCTGGTGTGGCGGCGGCGGAACTTGCCGCTGGTTTGCCGAGCGTCCAGCACCACTCTGCCGTCGATCAACTCGACGACTTCATCTTCGTTGGCCTCAGGTCCCGGTGTGACGCTGCCGACCTGCCAACTCTTACCCTGGTCGTCGGAATAAAAGACGAACGGCTCGACCCTAACCGGTCCGTCTGCCGTGCTCGAACCGCCGCGCTTGGCTGGAATAACGAGCCTGCCGTTGCGCGATGTGTCACCGTCCTGCCATTGGAGTTGGATGCCGCTACCCGGACCGGGCTCGGCATACCGCCAGTAGAGACCGTCATTGGTCTCGTGCGGCTCGTCCGGATAGGCAACCTGCTTGCGGTCCGACCAGGTCCGGCCGTTATCGGTGCTCGAACGGAGCCACAGGACCTGGTTGCGGTCCTTCGGGTGCGCGCTTTGACCAGGGGCCACGGTACGGGTGGCAAAGTCCGGCCATTGCCCGTAGAACAAGAACACTGTCCCGGTCTTGGTCTCGAGCACCGGGGTCGGGTCGGCGAAATCGAGCAAGTCACCACCCGGGCGGAATCCGGAATCGATGACGACCATCGGCTGCCAGGTTCGACCGTTATCGGTGCTCCGGCGCATTACCAGATCGATGGGGGCGTTCTCGTCGCGACGCGGGTCACTACCGTCGCCGCGGCGCCCCTCGGCGAAGACCAATACCGACCCATCCTGCGTCACAGTCATGCCCGGAATGCGGAACGTGTGGTAACCCTCTTCGTGCGTGACATAGACTCCTTTGGGGGAAACGAACGGTACTGACACCGAAATGACCTCTGCGGCCGCCGGAAATGAGACCCAGATCGACAGCATTACAAATATGACAACTCTGCGGATGTATCCTCTCAACTGCGCCATGCTTACCTCCCCGGCGTGGGTTCCCACAGCCTGCACCCGCGATGAACCATGTCCTGTAGATTACTTCCGTTCTACGGCGTGCCGATCCAGAATACCAGAATGGGTGCCTTTCAAGAATCCGGTTGACCCGGGCGGCGGAAGGAAGCACTCTTTGGACCCCTACCCGAACCATAGGAGAAGGCAGATGAAGAGATCCCAGGGACTGCGGCAACGACGGTCAATTTCGTCGATGATACTGGTCGGTTTCATGTGGTGCACAGGCACTGTAGCGGCGACCGGAGATCCGGACCGCTTCGACTTCAAACTGATGGCCACCAGCCGGACCTCCACCATGGAGAAGGAGATGAACCAGGCCTCGGCAATGGGCTTCAGGTTTGCCGCCGTCATGGGGGGAGAAACATCATTTGGGGGTTCCGAAGTCGTGGTCATCATGCAGAAGGGACAGGAAGGTGCTTCCGGCGGCTATCAATACCGGCTGTTAGCCACCAACAAGACGTCCACCATGCAGAAAGAAATGAACCAGGCCGCCGGGGAAGGATTTGGGTATGCCGGGCAGACCGTCTTTGAAACACGCTTTGGCGGCAAGGAGACGGTAGTGATCATGGAGCGCGACGCAGCCGCCGGAGCGGGTCAGGCCAAGTACGAGTACAAGCTGCTGGCCACCAACAAGACGTCCACCATGCAGAAGGAGTTGACTCTGGAGGGTGAAAACGGTTTCGAACTGGCGGGAATGACGGTATCCAGGACGACTTTCGGAGGAGAGGAATTGGTATCTATCCTGCAGCGGCCGGTCAGGTAGGAGGTGGCCCGGAACGATCTGTCCTTTTCAGGGATACCATCGCAACCAACGGCCCCGCCTTCTTTCCGATCCTCCGACTCCTATGGGCACGTGGTCACCTGCGATGGTCACCCCCCAACTCCCGCTGCCGCGATCGATCGCCCGAGATCTACCAAAAAGCGTAGCGGATGCGTACGCCGACTCGCCGCGGGGTGAGGACGTTGGCGAAGTAGCGTCGTGACCTGAAGCCGTCCTGGGTGCGGCCGATAAGGCCGGGGGTCTGGCGGACGCTGGTCACGGCGTACTCGTCGAGCAGGTTGTCGGCATAGAACGTCAGCGTCCAGTCGTTCCTCGAGAGCGACGCCGACAGGTTGTGAAGATCGTAAGCCGGCAGCCTCTCGCCGCCGGCGCGCAACCCGATCCGAGTGAGCACCTCACCGACGTAGGTGTAGCCGTACAGCAACTGGAGTAGGGTCCTGTCGCCCAGCAGCATGGAGTGGCTGGCCAGCAGGCTGCCCTGATGTCGGGGCGCCCCGGACAGTCGGTCGCCCTTGAAGGCGTCCGCGCCGCCGTCCAGCAGGCCGGGCGAGTCCTGGCTCAGCTCTGCATGGGTGTAGGACCACGATCCGCGCAGGCGCAAACCGTTCGTGACACCGGCCGCCCCGTTGAACTCGATGCCGCGGCTCACCGCCCCGGCGCCGTTCAGCGTGATCGGCTGGGAGCTGAAGGGTGTGAGCCCCGCCACCTGGATGTCCTTCCAGTCCACCTGGAAGAGCGTGCCGCCGGCATTGAATCTTCCGTCCTGCCAGGAGCGGCGCATCCCGACCTCGTAGTTGGTGGTGGTATCGGGCCGGATCAGCGCCTGATCTTCATAGATGCAACCCGACTGCGGGGGATCGTTGCCCGGGTCCGCGTCGGTGAGAAGGGCAATCTCTTCGTCGGTACACACCCGGAAGTTGTTGCCGCCGCCGATGCGGTACCCTTCCGAGCGGGTGAAGTAGGCGTTCGACTGCTCGTCGAACCGGTAGCTGAGGCTTGCCTTGAACAGCATGCCACGGTCGTTGGACTCGTAGTCGGTGAAGGGCGAGTTGTAAATGGGCGTGTAGGGGAACTCGGTGAGACTGCCGGTCTCGATGCGGTAACCGAACCAACGCCCGCCGGCCGTCACGCGCCACCGTTTGCCCAGGTCACGAGATATTTCCCCGAACAGCGCCCGCTCTCCCACGGTCTCGTTCCCGAGCGCATAGTACTCGACCGGCTCCGACACCGGCTTTCCGTCCAGGATCGGCGTTACGCCCGAGAATTCCGTCAGCCCGGGCGTAAACTCGAAGCTGGTGCCGCTGCTGTCGAAGTTGTTGAAGAAAACGCCGCCGACCCAACCCCACGGCCCTTCGCCGGTCGAGACCAGCCGCGTCTCCCAGTTGAAGCGCTCCTCCCGCTCATCCTCCCGCGTGTAGGCGGCAAAGGAGCGAAACTGAGATGTCAGGTCGGTGACCGAGATCCCCGGATCGACCGCCCGGGCCTGGGTCAGAGCCGGGAACTCGCCCGGCAGCAGCCCCGCGATGCTGAACGCCTGGATCAGCAGGTCGGTCTGGTCGCGCTGCCCCTGTTCGCCGTAGAGCGAATAGCCAACCGCGGTGGTCAGTTCCACGCCGCCCGGCGCCCAGGTCAGTTCCAGGCTCCACAGTTGGTTCTTGCGGTCGTTCGGTTCCAGAAAGCGGTGCGCGGAAACATAGCGGCCGGTGTCGAACGACCGAGCGTGATTGATCTGGCGCCCTCCGACCTGCTGATCCTGCAGGTGATAGGCCATCAGGGCCGACAGGTTCGGGGTCGCCTCCCACAGCAGGGAGAGCCGGGCCGAGACGGTCTCCTCCGTGTTGGCATCCGCTTCACGTCGTAGGTTCTCGCCCACCGCCTCCGGATCGTTCAGGTCCGGCTCCGGCTCGGAAACGCCCGGCGTGCGCAGCAGGTAGTCGTAGTCGATGAAGCCGGGGTCGGCATAGCGGTCGATGGAGCCGCGAAACGCCAGCTTGCGGGAAATCAGCGGCAGGTTGAAGGTGAGGCCTGCATCCGTGCCCGGGGCGCCGCCGTGAGCCAGCGCGAACAGGTCGCCGCGGACCTCGAAGGTCCGTCGCTCCGTGTCCGGCCGGCGCGGCAGGTAGCGCACGGCCCCCGCCAGGGTACCGGCGCCGTACAGCGTTCCCTGGGGTCCCAGCAATACCTCCACCCGCTCGATGTCGCTGAGCCGCAGATCGACCGCCAGGGGAATGTCCCCCAGGTAGGTGGCGACGCCGTTGTTGTAGTTGTTGCCGGTGAACTCCGACCCGTTCAACGAGTCCGTGTTCAGACCGCGGGCGATGATGACATTGCTCCCCCGCGCCCCTTGGTCCACAACCGTCAGGCCGGGCGTCCAGCGGGCCAGTTCCGTCAGGTTCCCGATGGCCCGCCGCTCGAGATCGTCGCCGGTCACCGCCGAAACGCTCATCGGCACTTGCTGCAGCGGTTCCTCGAAGCGGGTGGCTGTCACCACCACCGCTTCCTCGAATGGGGCGAGACGCAGGGTTATGGCCGGCAGTACCACCGGATCGGCCCCGACGTTGACGTCCTCCAGGCTTACCGTGCCGAAGCCGCTCCGGGACACAGTCACCGTGTAGGTGCCGGGAACCAGGCCAGTGAACCCGAACCGGCCACCCGCGTCAGTCTGCACCTGGCGCGGTGTGTCCGGACCGCCGCTCAGCCTGACCTTGGCGCCGGGCAACACCGCGCCGGTCGCATCCACGACCATGCCCGCAATCTGACCCGATTGAGAGGCGGACCCAGCGATCGCGCAGACAAGCAGTCCTAGCGTCACTGCACATGCGATTGCCGCGCCCGTCGTTCCCGTTTTCATGGCTATGTGAAGTTTGAGGTGACTCCGTCTTTCAGCCGCTGAACGACAGAGCTACGGTGTATTCTTGAACTTGCCATTCTGTAGCAACCGGAGGTGCTTTCCAGTGACTCTGAGAATCAAGGATAACCACGGCCGATCCCTCCACGTCCGGCAACTCGATTTCTCGCCTCATAATAACACCGGCAACCGCCTGTCCTTCCTCAAAGCCGAGCTCGATATAGCGTCCCCATGGCCTCCCTGCACCGAATGGAGAGGCGAGGGGCCAGGTGGCGGCCCCTCGGGAAATTTCGTTGATGCGGTGGGACGGCCCGCGCCCATCGAGTGGGCCGACACCCAGATAGCGCTCTCAATGCCCAATGGCATGGGGAAGTCTGGTTTGCGTTGGGCGAGCCTGAGCGTGCGATTGAATCCCTGGTCCGCTACTTGCAGTTGCGGGGACGGGACGCCGATCGATATGAGGAAGCCCTGGATTTGCTAAACCGGGCCGAAGCCGAAAAGGCGAGGGATGCGGGAACTGTCCGGTGGAGGTCGATATCCAGGTGGGGCGGTCACGGACCCTGTGAGCACCCGCACAGGCAGGGGGCGGGTGGCCAGGGGCGGCAGTTGGAGCGACTGCGAAAGGATTGTCGGACAAGCCTGGAAAGGGTGTCTGCGCGAATAGGGAAAGCGCCAATGAAAAAAGCCGTCGCTGGGACGGCCCTGGAGGGAGAATTGGTTGCGGGGGCGGGATTTGAACCCGCGACCTTTGGGTTATGAGCCCAACGAGCTACCAGACTGCTCCACCCCGCCCCGAGATATTATTTTCCGGGGGGTTGGGAGTCAAGGAGTTTGTTGGGGAGGCAGGGCCGTCGAGTCGTCTCCACCGGCCGCGGCGCCGGGGGAATCCTGGGGGTCTGGCTTGGGGACGATCTTGATTTCGCCTTCGCGAACCAGGCCCAACTCTTCACGAGCGATCTTCTCGATGGTGGCGGGGTCGGTCTTCAGGGATTCGATCTCCTCCATCACGTTCCGGTTTCCCGATTCGAGGGCCTCCTTTTCCCGGACCAGGGACTGTATATCCTCCTCCAGCCGTTCCATTTTCAGGTGGCCGGTCGGACCGAATATGGCCTGCACCGCCAACCCCAGCAACAACAGACCCATAACGACCGCCAGAACGGATCTCAGCACGGAGGATTTTTTGCCGGAAGCCAAAATTTTCCTTGTTGCTCCTGTTGGAAGCATCCGGCGGGTCTTCCCCGCCCGGCTGCGTTCCGATGAAGCTTCCATCGATGTAACCGGCCCGCAAAGCAGTAAGCTAGTCTAGCCCAAAACGGATATAATGAGAATCCCTTTGACCGGTATCCGGTGGGCCAATGACAGCGCCAACTCCGGCCTCGCCGGAATGCCCGGCGGGAGGAGACAGCCATGACAGACAAGGTGGTGGTTCTGGTCAACTGCTCCAACCTGGAGGAGGCCGAGCAGATCGGAAGGCAACTGGTGGCCAAGCGGCTGGCGGCCTGCGTCAACCTGGTACCCGGGGTGCGTTCCTGGTATTGGTGGGAAGACAAGGTGGTCGAAGACAACGAAGTCATGGTCATGATCAAGACCTCTCGCGAGCGGCTGGCCGACCTTGAAAAGGAAGTGGTCCGTCTCCACTCCTATGCAGTTCCCGAAGTGATTGCTCTGCAGGTGGTGGACGGCTCTCGGAATTACCTGAATTGGATCGAATTCTCCCTCAGCGGAAAACCGTGACCTGCGTGGTCGTGCGCCTCGCGTGGCGCACGAAGCAGTAGGGTCCCGCTTTCAGGGATGCAAGAATCAGGGGAACCATCCATGGCCAAACTATCCATCGGGAAGTGCGGCGCTTGCTGTCTGGCGGCCGTTCTGGCGCTCCTGGGCGTTTTTTCCGGTCGAGCGGGCAGGGTCTCCGCCGACACCGGCGCCGACCGGGTCGAGGTTTCCCTTCAATCCGACAGCCGATGGGAAAGGACCTTCAACCTGGGCCGCGGCGAAGTCCGCGAGATTTCGGTGGCGGTCTCCCGTCCCTCCTCCCTGCCGCCCAACGGCCGGGTGGCGGTAAGCTGGCAGTTGAAAAACCCCAACGGGACCGACGGTGAGGACCTCTCCAGGGCGTCTTCCGGTTCCGAAAAAGGGGGGAGAAAGCCCGATGCCTTTGACATATACACCCGTCCCACCGCCCACTGGAGAAAAGTGCTCCATGCCCTGGATCCGGATGTCTTTCTGATCTATCGGGCTCCGGTGTCGGGAAGGTATGTCCTCAGCCTGGCTCCGGTCATCGATGAGGACCCGGTCTTCGGCGGGCCCCGCTGGCGCGAGCCCGGGACCGCGCCCCAGGTGGCCGCCTTCCCCCGCCACACGCCCTGGCCCACCGGCGCACGAGTATCCATGCTTGCCCGGGTCAAGCCGCTGGATCTCGAGGGGCCGCCCGGCCTTCATTTCCACTTCGAGCAGGAACCCAACGACACTCCCGAGCAGGCTCAGCCCATTCCCCTTCCCGAGGGCGAAGGTGTGCAGCGGGTCCTGGTGACTGCCGGGGCCGATGACGTCGAGTATTTCGACAACGGCAGGGTGGGCCGCTCCGGTGACGACTGGTTTCGCCTCGAGTTCACCGGCACCGAGCCCCGGTTGCTGACCTGCAATCTGACCCTTCCCGATCACACCCTGGCGGCACGCCTCAGATTCTACGCGCTGCCGGACCCGACCAGCCGGGCCCGTCCGGCCCCTGACGAACCCTTCCGGGATCCGGCGGACCCTGCCCCCGACGAGATGGCGTTGCTGCCGCTGGTGGAGTACACCCGGGGGCGCAACGACAATGAGCGGGTTCACCAGCAGTCCGAGGACCACCGATCGGAAATCAACCGCCTGTTGCAGCCCGGCGGAGTTTACTTTCTGCGGGCAGAGGCCAACGCGCCGGGCTACGAGATCGAATTGCGACTGCTCCAACCGGCGCCCTACCGAGACCCCAGGATGGCGGTGCGCCAGGGCCTCTACGACCACCTGGCCCAGGTGGATTCCTGGCTGACCAACCGCCCTCGAGGCGCCAGCGTGGAGCGCCGCATCCGCGACACCGGCAACCTGCTGGGAACCCACTGCATGAGCTGCCACACCCAGGCAGGGGTTTGGGGCTCGGCGGTCCCCGTGGAAAACGGATACCCGGTCGAAAACGTTCAGAACTTCCGGCGACTGGTCAACGTGATGTATGAGTCGCTCAGGCCGACCAATTACCTCAAGGAGGCCGCCAACAATACCAGCCTGGCCCCCCTGGACGTCGGCGACGGTCCCGCCGGCACCCGGGTGGCCGGCCACAACGTCTGCACCGCCGAGCGGGCGCTACCTCCGCGCAAGCTCCATTCGAAACAACTGGTTCGCGCCGCCAACCATGTGCTTCAGACTGCCGATCCCGGCGGGATCAATGCCGCCGGTCCCGGTTCCAACGTGGGCAAGTCGGTCGTTTTCAGCTATGCCGGAGAGATCCTCCGCACCGCCTGGGACCGCACCGGCCATCCCCGCTACTTCGCGGGCGTGGAGGAAAAGGCCCTGAAGCTGTTGGAGGTGCAGCCGAAGTACAGCGACGATCTCTCCCACCGCATCGAGTTCTTCCGCCGCTTCTTTCCCCAGGACTACCTCGAAGCCAGCCGCAAAGTGCATTCGGTTCAACAAGGACTTCCGCCTCGGCCTGCTCGGATCGAGCCGCCACCGACGACCGATGAGTCCGAAGAAGAGCTGCCCCCGGCCGAGTTCCCGGACTATGAGCTCTTGTCGGAGGAGGCTGCCCTGGACCTGTGGCAGCGGATTCAAGGTCAGGTAGCCGAGGACGAGAAGCACCTGAGGGCCATCCAGAATCCGGACGGGTCCTGGGGGTTCGATCCCGGAAAGCCGCTCCCCGATGGCGCGGGGTGGAAGACTGACGGCGAGTCGGATCCGGCGCCCACGGCCCTGGCCCTGATAGCCCTGGAATCACTCGGCCATGGCGCCGGTGATCCGGCGGTGGACTCGGGCGTCCGGGCACTGCTTGGAATGCAAAAGCCCTACGGACTCTGGAATAAAAGCGCCAAGACCGGGTTCGTGACCACCGCCTATGTGCTGCACGCTCTTTCCCGGCTCTTTCCCGTTTCTCCGGAGGAGCCACCCCGGCAGCGATTCGAATTCACGCCCGAGGACTCCCTCAGGACCACCCTGGCCAAGGTCAGAGATCTGTCCCACTCGGAAGATCCCGAGCTGGCGGATCTGATGGTCCGGGCCGCAGCACACCATAGTCCCCTGGTGCGCTATTGGGGCGTCATGGGATTGGGAGGCATCCACGGCAAGCATGGGGTGGACGCGCTGATCGCAGCCATGGGCGATCCGGTCAAGATGGTGCGGGATGCGGCCGCCTGGGCCATGGAACAGACGCTGCTGGACGATCGGGGGTTCGAAGAACTGTTCGAGGCTTACGAGACCGGCAACGACCGTGTGCGGGAAACCGTTCTCAAGGCTCTGGGAATGCGCGCCGATGCCGTTCTGACCCGCCCCGGCTTCGACCAGTCCCGCCTGACCCGGCTTCTGGCCGGGGCCCTCACCCGGGACCCGCACCCCGGCGTGCGGGCCTGGGCAGCCAAGGCTGCCTGGCAGTGGTGGGTCTGGAATCCTCCCCTGCGTCCCGCCATCCAGCAGGCCTGGCTGAGCAAGCTGGCGGCTCCCGAAACCGAGGCCCTGGTGGAACAGTGCCTGAGATACCAGAGCCACGCCCTGTTCATTGCCAACGGCCACAAGGCCAACAGCAGCAAGATCCACCAGTATCCCGAGCTGACCTCCCTGTTTCGGTCGCTGGAATCCCGGATGGACGACGCCGACCTGGCGCCGGCCGGGAAAGACCGCCTGGCCCGGCGGCTGGCGCAAATCGCGGCTACCTTTTACAACACCTCCGGCGGCGATGGCGGCCCCGGGCAGATGGGATACATCACCCCGGGCGCCGGTGAAATGATGGGGAAAGCCGTTCTGCACTACTGGGATGCGGAGCAACAGGGGAATGGCTCCCAGGGAACCCGCCTGGCCCTGGAGGCGTCGGCCGGCATCCCCTACCCGGACTTGCAGGACCGTCTGATGAGTTTCGCCACCGAAGGGCCCGAGGAGCTGCGAACCCTGGCCGCGGCTGCCCTGGCCGATCCCAGCGCCGTCACCCTGCCGGCGACGCAGGAACTGATCCATCCGATGGTGGAGCAGATTCATCGGGGGGCCCTGGACTATGACCGCCGCAAGACGCTGGCGGAGCCGGTGATCAAGCTGCTGAGCCGGGCCGGCTGGACCGTACCCGAGACCCTGGAGCAACAGCAGATCCTCTATTCGTTGTTGGTGCCCTCCTACCAGGCCCCACCCGACTCGGAGTCGTTGCGGGAAATTGTCCAGGCAGCCGAGGACGCGGTGCGAAGGGAGGATCCGTTAACCCCAGACTGGTTCATTGCCGATCGGATGGGGAAGATGCTGGCGGCCAACCCCGACTTCCAGACCCCGTTTCTGGCGCGGCTTTTTCCCGAAGCGGTCAGGAACCCCATGCAAGCTCATTTCTGGCTCCCCAACATCGATTGGCTCTCCACCTTCCAGGACGAGGTGCCGGTGGTGAGGTCGGCTCCGGCGGACGGCGAGGAGTCCTCCGGCCTGCCGCAGGAATTGCTGGAGGCCCGAGTCCGGGCGCGGGCACTGCTGCTGCAGCTTCTGCAGGTCGAGACTCCCGAGTTGAGCCGGCGAACGGCTGTCAAACTCTCCTATCTGACCCGCTATCGCCAGGACCCGGCCATTTTGGCAGCCTTGAAGGCCCTGGTCGACTCGGAAACCAACGAGAAAATCAAAGAGGCTGCCCGCAACGTTCTGCGTTCGGAGCCGGATGTCTGGATGGCGGATCTCCGGGAGGCGGTCGGGAATGAGCCCATGGCGGAGCGGTTGGGGCTCAGGGAGGGCGCGTCGCTTCCGGAGGAGTTTCTGGCCAGCTTTCGCTTTTTCCAGGACCACCTGGCTCCGGAACTCAACCGACCGCAGCGCCACGACCAGATGGCCTGCATGAGCTGTCATGGAGTGCCCGGACGGGTACCGTCCATGGAGTTGGCACGCCCTGACGGCAACGGCTACCTTTCCACTGCCAAAATGCTGAAAAACTACCTGATCCTGCAGGAGCGGGTGGATCCGGACAATCTCGAGAAGAGCAAGCTGCTGCGCAAGCCTCTCAACATTCAGACGGTCAAGGAGGATGGCCATCAGGGAGGCAGGCGCTATACCCCATCCGACCGCGGGTATCGGATCCTGCGGCAGTGGGCGCTGGATCTGCCTGGTGTTCTGCCTCAGGTACAGGCAAGGGGTGGCGGACCGACCCAGGCTCAGGAAGCCGCCGAGCCTGAAAGCGAGCCCGAGGACACTTCCAATCCCTAAAAATGAGGAGAAGCCGTCATGCGGCTGAGTTTGGCGACCTTCCTCGAGGAGGGAGCCGGCGACTCTTCCAGGTAGGTATACCCCCGAAGACCCGACTCGTAGAAGCGGAGAAGCCGTCCCGACTCCTCCAGCGAGATCTTCTTGTCGCGAACGGCGCGCTCGATGTCCCGGCGCATGAGCGACAGCAGCTCGTCGGTATGGTACTCCACGTAGCTGAGCACGTCTTTGACCCGGTCTCCCTTGACCACGTGGTCCACCCGTACCTCGCCGCTCGGTTCCAGGCTCACGTGGACGGCATTGGTGTCCCCCAGCAGATTGTGCATGTCCCCCAGAATCTCCTGATAGGCCCCCACCAGAAACACCGCCAGGTAGTAGGGTTTCCCCGTAAAGGAGTGGAGCGGGAGGACCGGCCTGACACCCTGGGAATCGATGAAGCGGTCCACCCGTCCGTCGGAGTCGCAGGTGATATCCGCCAGGATGGCCCGCCGGGTCGGTTCCTGGTTCAGGCGGTGAATGGGTGTGATGGGGAAGAGATGGTCGATGGCCCAACTGTCCGGCATCGACTGGAAGATGGAATAGTTGCAGAAATAGGTGTCGGAGATAAGGGCTTCCAGGTTGCTGACCTCCTCGGGCACGTGGTCCAGGTTGCGAACGATCCCCAGCAGGGCGCGGCAGATGGACCAGTAGAGGCTCTCGCTGATGCTGCGCTGCTCCAGGCTGAGGTACCCCAGGTTGAAGAGGTTGAGGATGTCCTCCCGGAGCTGAACCGCGTCGTGATAGGCCTCCAGAAAGTTTTGCCCGCTAAGGTTGTGGGCGATCCAGTGGAGGTCCGACAGAGGTTGGGGAGAATCCTGCGGCAGCGACTCGGGGATGCGGAATCCCTCGAACCCCGACACCCCCAGCACGTTGAAGACCAGGACGCTGTGATAGGCCACCACGGCCCGGCCCGACTCCGAGACGATGGTGGGGTGGGGGACTCCGGCCTCGTCGCAGACCGACTTGAGGCGGAAGACGATATCGTTGGCGTACTCCTGGAGGGTGTAGTTCACCGAGGACTCGAAGCTGGACTGGGAGCCGTCATAGTCGATCCCCAGCCCCCCGCCCACATCCAGCATTTCCAGGCCGGCTCCGGCCTGGATCAACTCCGCGTAGACTCGCGCCGCCTCGGTGATGGCTTCCTTGATCTTTCGAATGTTGGTCACCTGGCTGCCCATGTGGAAGTGCAGCAGACGCAGGCAGTCGGCCATATCCCGCTCACCCAGGTATCGGAGCGCCTCCACCACCTCGGTAGCCGTCAATCCGAACTTGGAGCGATAGCCGGCCGATGACTCCCAGCGACCGGCCCCTCGGCTGGCCAGCTTCACCCGCACTCCGATTCGCGGCTTCACCCGAAGCTTGTCCGCGTACTTGACGATGAGCTCCAGCTCGGTGAAGCGTTCCACCACCGGAATGACCTTCTTGCCGATCTTTTGGGCCAGCATGACCGTCTCGATGAATTCGTCGTCCTTGAACCCGTTGCAGACAATGGGAACGTCCCTGCCGTGAGTGACGGCCAGAACGGCCAGCAGCTCCGGCTTGGAGCCGGCTTCCAGTCCCACCTGGTATTCCCGGCCGAAGTCCAGGATTTCCTGCACCACGTGCCGCTGCTGGTTCACCTTGATGGGGTAGACGCAGCGATAGGCGCCCTCGTACTCGAACTCGTCGATGGCCTTCTCGAACGCCTGGTGAATCTCGGCGAGTCGATGCCGGAGGATGTCGGTGAACCGAATCAGGATGGGCAGCGAAATGCCGCGGGTCAGCAACTGGTCCGTCAGGCTCTTGAGGTCGATGGACCGACCGGGGTCCTTGTCGGGGTGAACGGTAATGTGCCCTTTCCGGTTGATGGAAAAGTAGCCCTGTCCCCATTTCGCGATGTGGTAGGCGTCCAGGGAATCCTGAATGGTCCAGCGCTTGACCGGCTCCACCCGTGGTTGCAGCTTGGGCATGAGGTCTCCTCGGAGGGACCGGCCTGTTTCCAGATCCCCCGATGCCATTTAAGAACGCATTGAATCCGGCGGCAACAAAAAAGGACTCAGTTGACGAGCTCGTCCAGTCCCAGGGCTACCATGAGCAGAATACTGACGTAACCGTTGACCGTGAAGAAGGCGGCATTGACCCGGGTGAGGTCATTGGGGCGAACCAGTCGGTGCTCGTGCCACAGCAATCCGGCCACCAGCAGGATGCCGAGCAGGCTGATCCAGCCGAGACCTTGAACCCGAACCAGGGCCAGCAGGGCCAGAAGCATGCCGATGTGCAGCCAGCGGGACACCCTCAGCCCCCGTTCGACGCCGTAACCCTCGGGGATGGAAAAGAGGGCTTGCCGGCGATCGAAGTCCACATCCTGACAGGCGTAGATGATGTCGAACCCGGCTGTCCAGAGCAGTACCGCCAGGCCCA
The DNA here is from genome assembly GCA_965207735.1 of Candidatus Versatilivorator sp. GTDB lineage: Bacteria > Acidobacteriota > Terriglobia > Versatilivoradales > Versatilivoraceae > Versatilivorator. Next base: position 3,063,540 of record OZ242296.1, read on the forward strand.
GGAGCAGGGGCGGCCAGCCGATCTCGCCGCGCACGGCAATCCAGGAGCCCAGCGGGGCCAGCCCCAGACAGAACCCCAGGTAGAGATGGGAGAGCCGGGTGAACCGCTTGGTGTAGGAGTAGAGGAGCAGAAAGAGCAGTACCGGGAAGGACAGGCGGAAGCAGAGCGGGTTGAGCTGGTAGGCCGCCAGGACGAAAACGGATGCCGAGGCCAGGGTGAAGACGGTGACGAACAATCGACTGAGGTGCCCGGCAGGCAGGGCCCGGCTGTTGGTCCGGGGATTCAAGGCGTCGATCCGAACGTCCGCCAGCCGGTTGAAGGCCATGGCCACGCTGCGGGCTCCCACCATGGCCACCACGATCCACAGAACCTTGCGGCCGCCGGGCCATCCCTCTGCCGCCAGCAGCGCGCTCAGCAGGGCAAAGGGGAGCGCAAAGACCGTGTGCTCGAACTTGATCATGTCCAGGGTGATCTTTGTGCTGGAGAAAAGGCTCATGTCAGCTTGATGTTCGACGAGCGAGCAACGATGGCGGGAGGGCTCTTCGGCCGGAGACGGAAAGAGAGAATTCCGGCCAACCCTCAACCCCCTTTGTCTCCCGTCCAGCGGAAGGCCGCTTCCGGGTTCAGCCCCAGGTGCTGCATCACCCGGTAGAGAAACTGGTCGATGATCCCCTCGAGGGTGGTATCTCCATGGTAAAAGGAGGGAGTGGCCGAAAACACCACCGCCCCCGCCAGGGTTGCCAGACGCATGTTCTCCAGGTGGATGAGATTGAAGGGGGTGTCCCGAACCACCAGCACCAGCTTGCGTCTCTCCTTGAGCATGACATCGGCGGCGCGCTGAATCAGGTTCCGGGAGATGCCGTGGGCAATGCTGCCCAGGGTTCCCATGCTGCAGGGAACGACCGCCATGGAGTCTACCGGGTGGGATCCGCTGGCGATCTTGGCCCCGATATCGTCGTTGCTGAGCACCTCGATCTTGCGGTGATGGCTCCCCGCCAGCTTCTCGCCCAGGTTACTAAGAGTGAGGGGTCTGAGATCCAGCTCATCGTTGAGGACGCGCAGGGCGGCTCCGGAAACAACCAGGTTGATGCGGGAAACAGCCGGCTCGGCGGCCAGCAGGTTCAGCAGGCGATAGGGATAAATGGCTCCGCTGGCTCCCGTGATGGCGAGGGTGATCTCCAAGTCTTTCATACCCGGTGGGTCGTGGAGTGCATGGGTCCTTCGGACCAGGGTTCCGAGACAGGATACTCGGACCTGCAACTTCCCTTCAATGGTACATCAACTCCTGAATCGTCGGCCAGCCGCCGTTTGTCAGCGGGTCTCCGGGCACGAATCGCGGTTCGAAGGCTGCACCGGGAATCTGCTTGACTTCCGTCGATTGCTGATTTCTGATTGTCGATTGAAGAATTGCCACAAGGGACTTTGCTTCAAATCCAAAATTCGAGATCTGAAGACCTTGGCTCATCTGTCAATGTCGTTTCGACTCAAAGCGGGCTAGCCCGCATTTCTCACCAGGGGGCATGATCATGGCGCAGGATTTTTCCCTTCAGCGCGTGCTCGCGACCGAAGAGCGTAGCGGTCACTACGCGCGAGGGAGCATGTGCGCGCTGAAGGGAAAAAGACAAGCCAAGGCATGCCCAGCGCGGTCTGTTACCCGAAAGCCCTTCCCATGGAGCCAATCAAAGTACTGAAGATAAACTACTTGTCGTCATGGCACCAGCGGCCTGGGTAGAGTCGAGGACTGGCGCGTTGACTATAGGGTCCGGTGGCTATTCCGTCGCTTTCGCTTCGGGCCTCAGTCCGGCTCCCTTATCACGTTTCCAGTCCCCGCTCTCCGAACCGGACGTGCGGTTTTCCCGCATCTCGGCTCTCCAGTGGGATCATGCGTCTCGCACACAGGTCCCCGCTCGCATCCGTGGACGACTCCTATGGGATTGGCACCCGTCCCCCACTCCATCCACTTCCGCTCCCGGGTTGCCGCCAGGCCTGTTGATGCCCTGACGACGCCGTCCTCCTCCGACGACCCTTTCACTTTTGCATGTGATGCTTCCGGAGTCTCCGGCCCTTTTTTGGTCGGGGTTTCAGGCTTTCGCCACTCCCGGGACCCTTCCCCCTTCGGTCACCGCTCCTCACCTGAGGCCCCTTCCCTCCACCGGTATTACCCGGCTTCTCCGGTACTACAGGCCTCTCCGCCACCCTGTCGGCCTAGACTGACTCTCGCGAGCTTCCGGTTCGGTGCGTGCCTCACCACCCACAGGGCTTCCCATGTTGCTGCCTTCTTCCCCTTCCATGCGTGCCAGCGCCACTACCCCGGCGGGTCCAAAGGGGTGCCCGCGTCGCTCGCTTCCCCCTCCGTCTTCGGCCTTCCCCATTTCTCAGGTGGGTCGGCCCCCGCATTGCCCGTTTCGAGGCCTGCTCGACGTTCACTCGCGTTCCGGCCCGCATGCTCGCTGAACCGCCTTAAGCGGCCCTTTGACACCAGAGGGCTTCAGACCATATCGTTACCTCCATGATCCGCCCTGGCTGCTACCAACCGGAGCGACAGTTGTTGGACGGGTTTCGCACCCGTTGGAAGAAGGCGCCTTTCCATGGCGCACTGAGAAATGCGGGCTAGCTATCTGGCCGGAGACTTCCCATGAATGAAAAGACCCTCAGAAACCTGCTGGAGGAGATCAAGGGTGGCAAGCTCTCGGTCGACCAGGGGCTGGAGCAGTTGCGGCACCTGCCTTTCGAGGACCTGGGATTCGCCAAGATCGATCACCACCGCTCCCTCCGCCAGGGGTTTGCCGAGGTGGTGTTCGGACAGGGCAAGACGGCGGACCAGATCGAGACCATCGTCAAGCGGATGCTTCCCCACAAGCACAACATCCTGGTGACTCGCAGCCAGGAGGAGGTCTTCGGGCGAATCCGGTCCCTGTCTCCCAAGGCCCGCTTCCACCGGGAGTCCGGGACAATTGTGATTCTGCAGGACGAGGAGATTCGAGGCAAGGGAACCATTCTGGTGGTTTCGGCGGGAACCGCCGACATCCCGGTGGCCCAGGAAGCGGTGGTGACCGCCCAGGCCATGGGAAATCGCGTGGAGACCCTCTACGACGTGGGGGTGGCCGGCATCCACCGCTTGCTGGACGCTCGCGAAAAGCTCCTGGCGGCTCGAGTGGTGATCGTGGCTGCCGGCATGGAGGGAGCTCTCCCCAGCGTGGTCGGCGGACTGGTCTCGGCGCCGGTGGTGGCGGTGCCCACCAGCGTCGGATACGGCGCCAGCTTCGGCGGGGTGGCGGCCTTATTGGGAATGCTCAACAGTTGTGCCTCCAACGTGAGCGTGGTCAACATCGACAATGGGTATGGGGCGGGATTTGTGGCCAGTCTCATCAACCGTTTGTGAACCGATGGCCTTTCGATGACCAGCTGCGGCTTGAGTCCCCTGAGGGCTTTTGCTATTCTCTGATTGCCGGTCACCAAGGAAAAACAACACATGTCGGGACATTCCAAATGGCATAGCATCAGGCACAAGAAAGGTGCGGCCGATGCCAGGCGGGGCAAGCTGTTCACCAACCTGATCAAGGAAATCACCGTGGCCGCGCGGCTGGGCGGCGGGGACCCGGACGGCAACCCCAGGCTCCGGGCGGCCATGGCGGCGGCCAAGTCCGCCAACATGCCCGGGGAGAACATCAAGCGGGCCGTGCAGAAGGGAACGGGCGAGCTGCCGGGGCTCAGCTACGAAGACGCGGTCTACGAGGGCTACGGCCCCGGCGGCGTGGCCATCCTGGTCGAGGCCGTGACCGACAACAAGAACCGGACCGTGTCGGATATCCGCCACGTCTTTTCCAAATTCGGGGGCAACCTGGGGCAGTCGGGGTGTGTGGCCCATCTGTTCCAAAGACAGGGCTTGATTCTCATCGACAAGTCCAGCACCAGCGAAGACGACTTGATGTCGGTGGCTCTGGAGGCCGGAGCCGAGGATATGAGGGAAGCGGGCGAGGTTTACGAAATCTACACCTCACCGCAGGACTATGACGCGGTGCTGGAGGAGATCCGGCGTCACAACCTGGAGGTGGCGTCGGCTGACCTTTCCATGATCCCCCAGACCACCATGCAGCTTGCGGGGAAGCCGGCCCAGCAGATGCTGCGGCTGATGGAATCGTTGGAAGACCACGACGACGTGCAAAAGGTCTTCGCCAACTTCGACATCGAGGATGCGGAACTGGAGGCTGCCGCCTCGTAGGGCGACACCGGGACCGTGGCGTGGATAAATCCTGGAAGAACCGCCGGTGGATGGTTTGCCGGAAGATGCCGGCGACCACGGGGTCCCATGAGAGTTTTGGGTATCGATTGCGGTTCACGGTCGACCGGATACGGCATTATCGACAGTGAGGGAGGGCGTCAGCAGCCGGTCGTCTTCGGGGCCATTTCTCTTCCCGCCAAACACTCCCTTGGCACTCGGCTGGTGACCGTTCACCAGCGGCTTCGCCAACTCATCGACTCCTACACCCCTCAGGTTGCTGCTGTAGAGGACCAGTTCTATCTCACCAACTTCAAGAGCGTCATGAAGCTCGGCCAGGTCAAGGGTGTGGTGATCTGCACGACGGTCCTGGCGGGCATTCCCATCGTGGAGTACAGTCCCTTGGAGATCAAGAACGCCGTCACCGGATATGGCCGGGCGGACAAGCAGCAGGTTCAGGCCATGGTCGGACGGCTGCTGGGACTGGCCAGCCCCCCCAAGCCCCACGACGCGGCCGATGCACTGGCTCTGGCCCTGTGTCATGCTCAGGTCATGACCACTGAAAGCCGCATCAGGAGAGGGATCTCCAAGACCAATGTTCCCCTTTCCCCCCGAAGCTGAGTCCATGCGCCCGTCCCGAGTCCATTCAGCCTGGCTGCTGTCGCTCGCACTGCTCCTTTTGTCCGACGGTTTGAGCGGCGCCGGACAGCCCACTCGTGTGTTCTGGCAAAAGGACTACTCCCGGGGCAGGACCGAGTTGCACCGCATTGAAGTGGAGACGGATGGAAAGACCCGGTACGTGCTGAGACTGGGAGGCGGAGAGCCGGTGGAGGTGGATTTTCAGCTCAAGTCCCACATTCTCCAACGCCTCCTGGATATGTTCGTCCAGGCCGACTTTCTGAACCGGGACAAGAACTTCGTGAGCTCACGGCGGGTGGCCGATACCGGAACGCGCACCATACGCCTGGTGAGCGGCCCCCAAACGCGCGAAGTGGTGTTTCGGCACACCGAGGACAAGACCTTTCGCAAGATCGTGACTTTTTTCGATCACCTCTCCGCTCAGGAGAGATTCCTCCTCGATTTGAAGCTGACCTTGAAGCACGACCGGCTGGGGATTCCCAGGAAATTGGATCTACTGCGAGGATTCCTGGACAGAAAAACAATTGTGGATCCCCAACGGTTCTCGCCCATCCTGAAGAGAATTTCCCAGGACACCTCCTTGATGAACCTGGCCCGCAAGACCGCCCGAAGACTCCTCAGACAAATCGACCGCCGTCCCTCCGGCTAGCCCGCATTTCTCACCGGGGCGTTCGGCTGCCAGATCCGGGCGCCTTGGGGTAGATGGCGATGCCGGCGTAACCCACCACTTCGTTCCTTCCTCCGCCGGCATCTCCCGAGGTCGCATAATGGACCAGCTCGGCCCGGCAGGTCTCGGCCGAGGCCTCGGTTCCATACAGCATGGCGATGGTCGGTCCGTAGCCGCACATGCTGATGGACTCTTTCCGGACCACCTCGTAGAGTCCCGGGGCGTCCAGGGAGAGGATCCTGGAGATGGCCTTGCGGTCCTTGATACGTGTCACCTCATCGGGCTCGAAATGGTTCATGTCACTGCTGGCGACCACCAGGACCGACTGTCCTGGCAGGTCCCGCAAGGCCTGCGCGATAGCTGTTCCCAGGCGCCGGAAGGTGGGGAAGTCGTGACGGCCCAGGGCGATGGGCACCAGGCGAAGATCAGGCCTGAGATGCAACAGGAAGGGAAGCTGCACCTCCAGCGAGTGCTCTAAGCGGTGAGCTTCGGAATCTTCCCTCAGAAAGGGGCAGTGGTGCAGCAGTCTTCGGGCCAGCTCTTCATCGATAGGGATGCGGCCGAGGGGAGTCTCCCACTCACCTTGAACCATGATCGAGAGGGAGGCTCCCATGCCGGTATGGTTGGGGCAGAGGATCAGGACTCGCTCGGGAATCTCGATTGCGGAGTAAACGGCTCCGGCGACGCCTCCGGAATAGAAGTAGCCGGCATGAGGCACCACCACGCCACGGGCCCGGAGTCGCGTTCGGGAGGGCCCCAGGTGCTCCAGCAGGTCGCGCCGGAGCCGGTCGGGTTGAGAGGGATAGAAACGGCCGGCAACGGCGGCTTTTCGCAACATGGAGCTTTCGACCGCGGAGTGGTTCAGGGGTTGCCCCGGCGGGTGTTCAGCCCGTCGGGGCGACGACGGTGACTGTTGCGGACCACCGGGAGGAAGGCGACAACTCTGATCTCACCGGAATCGTGGGCTCGCCGGCGGGAAATCGCGGGCAGGAAAAGGGGAGGCCCGCGCCGGTCCGGCACCTCGCCCGGAGACCGCCGGTTTCAGTATCGCTTCAGGTCAACTCTTGACGGCGCGATAGCCGGCGCGGGTTCTCGCCTTGACCTTCTTGACGCGATTCCCGTTCGCGTCAACGATCTCCACCTTGATCTTGCGGAACTTCCCGTTTCGGTTGGCATTGGTCGAAACGTAGCCCAAGCTGTACTGGTTCCTCAGCTCGATCCCGACCTGTTGCAGGATGGCGGGGTGGTCCTGTTGCCAGCGGGGGAACCAGGCTTTGCCGCCGGTGACCTTGGCAAAGGTCTTGAGTTGATTGTCGGCCTGCAGATAGGTCAACCGGCTGATGGCCCCCATGTAGGGTTCCTGGTTCATGCGCCCTCTCTGGCCGATACCCAGGCAGTAGATGACGGCGTCGGTCGCCTGAACCCGCTTCAAGGCGGAGCCGAAAGTGATCCTGCTGAAGGTGTCCACGCCGGTGCTGACCAGGAGCACAGCCTTCTTGCCATCCACTTCGTCCAGGCGGTCCAGGGTGAACTTGAGAGCGTCGAAGAGGTTGGATTCCTGAGAGACGGGAAAGGCGATGCGGGAGAGCGACCCGAAGAGCTCGCGCTTGTCCTGGGTGAAGTCGGACAGAATGTTGGGGTTCAGGTTATAGGCCACCACCGCCGCCCAGTCGTCGGCCCGCAGCATCCGGATAAAATGGGCCGCCGGCATCACTGAGTCGTCGTACCACCACCAAGCCAGGTTCTTGGTGGACTCGAGTACCATCACCACCGTCAGCGGCGCCGAGGTGGGGCTGAAGTTGGTGACTTTCTGCTCGACCTTGTCCTCGTAGACCTTGAAGTTCTCGGCGGCCAGTTCGGGGATGAAATTCCCCGTCTTCTTGTCGGTGACGACCACATCCAGATTGACCAGCTCGATGTCGACCGCCAGGGTGAAGTTGTCTTCGGGCTTGGAGCCCTTGGGCCGGGCCGGGTTCAGGCGGCGTTTTCTCGGTCTGGGCTTCCGCTTGCGTACGATCACCGGGTCGGACTGCTGCTGCTGGGGACCACCCTTCTCTACCCGCTTGCCCTCTTCTCCCCGCTCCGGTTGGGAGGTTTCCTTTTCCCCCAGGCCCGCCGACAAGCGACTGCCACCCAGGATCATGCCCAGCGCCAAGGCTGCAAAGAGTGCGATTTGTCTGATCCGACACCAAGTCTTCATGGCTTCGTTCCACCCTTGTTTTCGGATTTCGTTCTATCTGAAATCTTAAGCCAGGCCTGCTTGCGAGTCAACACCGCCGGACGAGGCTTCGTATTGCTAATCCTCTCCCAGCTTGAAATCCACTTCGGGAACCCCCTTCAATGCCTCCTTCATGTAATCCTTGACTCTCTCCACTAGCTTTTTTTCCGACACGCGAATAGCCTCGCGGGTGACTCCATACCGATCCGCGATGGCCTGAAGGGTCAGGGGCTCTTCGGCGATCAGTCTCTGCCGGAGGATGACCCGGTCCCTCTCGCCGAGGCCTTCGGAGAACCGGGCGAACTTGGACTCGATGAGGTCCTTCAACTCTCCGGCCGCCAGCTTTTCGTCGATCAGGTCCTCGGCGGTGGCCAGGGTCTCCAGATAGTAGAGGTCGGAGTCGCCGGAGGTGGGAGCGTCCAGGGAAAGGTCGTGCGCCCGAATGCTGTTTTCGACGTCGATCACGTCCCCTTCGCTCACATTGAGGTTATGGGCGATCAGCCTGGGAGTGGGCACGACACCCTGGGCCTCCAGCCTCTGCTTCTCCTTGCGCAGATTCATCAGGAGCTTGCGCCGATCGTTGGTGGTTCCCACGCGCACGATGCGAAAATTGTCCAGGATGAACTTGATGATGTAGGCCTTGATCCACCAGGAGGCGTAGGTGGACAGACGCGCGCCGCGGTCGGGATCGAATTTCCTGACAGCCTGGAGCAGACCCAGATTGCCCTCCTGAATCAGGTCCATCAGGTTGGAGTAGACCTTGTTGTAGAGAAAGGCGATCTTGACTACGAGCTTGAGGTTTGAGGTGACCAGCCGGCGGGCCGCTTCCCTGTCCTGGCTGTCCCTGTAGAGACGGGCCAGGCGCTGTTCCTCCCCGGCGGTCAGCGGCTGATACTTGCTGATCTCCAGCAGGTAATGGCGAACGGGGTCGTACCGGACCAGCTCGACCCGCTCGCTGTCTTCCAGCGATATCTGCGGTTCCTCGTGTTCCTTCAGGGCCAGCACCCGGCCCAGGATTTTGGCGTTGTCCTCTGGGGTCTCGGCATTCGATCGAGGCGGCGGAGGGGATCTGTCGGGGTCAGGATGCATGCCTATCATCTCCTGTTCCGACCCTTTGCGGGCTCGGTTCGGAGGCGATCAATCCTATGGCTGCCTGGCGCGGGCGGGAGGAGCGGCACTCAAATCCGACCGGAGAAGGTCGTGCGATGCTACACTGTCACGCTGAGGATCCCATCCTAACATACTTTCGCCCGCCCCGCCGGGACCCAGCGTTGCGGGATGCGGTCCTGATGATCTCCATACAGTGGTCGGTTCTCATCTTGTTTATTGCCACCGACGTGGCTGCGACTGAAACGAGTTCAACCATTAGCCTCAGTGAAGCACACATCGCCGCCGTCAATCGACCCAGGCGGGTCATCGTCAACATCGACGCCTCCTGGCACGTGGACCGGTTCGTCAAGGATCTGCCGGCGCAGGTGGATGACGCCTTCGGGTTTGCCGATGAACCCGGCAGCCACATCGACAGTATCTGGTGGAGTTGGGGCCAGGGTCAGACGGCGCCCTATCCCAGCAAGATCCTACCGCTATACGATCGCGAAAAGTACCGGCGCTGGGTGAATCAGGGCATCGATGTCATGCGCCTTTATCTGCAGGCGACCAGAAAACGAGGTTTGGAAGCCTTCTTTTCCTACCGCCTCAACGCAGGAGACTCGGACCTTGGAACCACCGCCCAGGTTGCCATCAAGCAAGAGCACCCCGAATGGACCATTCGCCCTTGGCCGGATCACCCCACGCTTCATCAAGTGATCTTGTTCAACTTTGCCTTCAAGCCGGTGAGAGACTATAAGTTGAGCGTGCTGCGGGAGGCAGCCGAGAACTATGAATTTGATGGTATTGAGCTGGACATGCAACGCAGTCCGCTGCTGCTACCGATTGGACGTCAGTGGGAAAATCGCCATCATCTGACACAGTTCGTGCGCTCGGTTCGAGCCATGCTGCAGGCGCTTGCCCGGAAGCGTGGCCGGCCCTTTTTGCTGGCCGTACGACTGAGCCATAGGATCGAGAGCTGCCACTTTGACGGCATCGACGTGGAGACCTGGGCAAGGGAGGGTCTGGTCGACATGTTCGTGTTAGGCACCCGTTCCCTGGACGTAGATGTTAACGCGTTCCGCTGGATCACTGACGGAACCCACATCAAGCTCTACCCCGTCATTCAGGATCACCACGGCCCCGATGGCTACAGTTACCCGCCCATCGAGGTCTTTCGAGGCGTGTTTTCCAACTGGTATCGTCAAGGAGCCGACGGCATTGAGACCTTCAATTTCGCTTGGGCGCCAGCCATCCCCGGCTATCCCCTCCCGTCGATGAACGCCAAGCAGTCCAAGGTACATCAGCAGGCCTACCGGGAAATGGGTGATCCTGAACTGATGAAGCACAAGGACAAGGTCTTCGTCCTGTCCCGCCGGGGTGGCGGTCATGGTGATCCCGTGGTGCCCGACCCGGAGAAGTGGTACACGCCCCGCCATATGTTCGGCTACACCAACATGCTGGCGCCCTTGCCCTGCCCGCTATCCAGCGACGGCAAGACCGACACCTTTCTGAAACTGTTTGTGGGTGACGAGCTGAGTGCCGCGGTCGACCGTATTTCGGAATTGAGGCTGCGTATCCTGCTCCATGACGCAGCCGCCGGGGACTATATATCCTCAAATTCCCCGAAGAAACCCAAACCCCCCGATGACACCAGAATCGAGCGCGGTGCGATCCGCGCCTTCCGCCACACAAGCTTTCTCTACAACTGCCCGTCCAGGAAAGGCATCGAGAAACGCTTGCAGCTACGGATCCACAATAGCCTGCTGGCCGCGCCGGTTCTGGAAGACGGCTGGTTAGTATTTCACGACCTGAATCCGCGCTTATTCGCCGTCGGCGACAACCTGATCGGTGCCGTGCTCAGCCAGTCTACGAGCAATCTGGAGGAGTCCATTCGGATCGAGAAACTGGAACTGCAGGTGCGGTATCAGGTGAATGATGAGTCCAAGCCAGGCACTAAAGCAACGGCTGATGCATTGGGGGGCGACAGCTCATGGAGAGGAGTGCACCCAAGGGTCAACGAGCCGCGACGGCGGCGGCAATTCCTCCAAGGGTTCAGGTCCTGAAGAGTGCAGTTTTCCCGGCAGGGGCAAACCCACCCCGGCAGCCGCTTCGCGGCCGCCACCTCTCCAGGGACGGGAATGCCCACCAGCCACTCAACCTGAAGAATAGCCGAAGCCGGGCCGGCTTGACGCTCCTCCTTTCCTCCTTTAAACTCAGTTGAGGACAAAGAAGAATAAGGAGTTGCGCCGATGTTTCCCATGTTCGACCCCATGTACTTCGTGTTTATGGCTCCCGGCCTGATCCTGGCCTTGTGGGCGAGTTGGAGGGTGAAGTCCAACTTCAGGAAATACTCGGCCGTGCGATCCATGCGCGGGCTCACAGGGGCCCAGGCGGCGGAAGAGTTGCTGCGGCAGGGCGGTGTCCGGGGCGTGCGCATCGAGCGCGCTCACGGCATGCTCTCCGACCACTACAACCCGGTCACCCGGACCCTGGCCCTTTCCGACGGTGTTTACGGCTCGACGTCCGTGGCGGCCATCGGCATCGCCAGCCACGAGGCGGGTCACGCTCTCCAGCACGCTCAACACTACGGACCGCTTCGGCTGCGCTCGGCTCTGGTTCCCACTGCCGGCATTGGCTCCAACATCGGTTATGTCGTGATGTTATTGGGCCTTTTCATCGATCCGGCCCTGGTGCTGATCGGAGCCGTCCTCTTTTCGGCGGTGCTGCTGTTCCAGATCGTCACTCTTCCCGTGGAGTTTGACGCCTCCAGGCGCGCCAAGGCCCTGGTGATGGAGCAGGGCCTGATCTATCCGGGTGAGCGCGAAGGGATGGACAAGGTGTTGAACGCCGCCGCCCTGACCTACGTGGCGGCGGTGGTGAGCACACTGCTGACGCTGCTCTACTTCCTGGTGCAAGCCGGTTTGTTGGGGGGCAGGTCGGACGACTGAGAGGCTGCAGCAAGGTTGTTGGGGTGCGAAAGCCAAAAGGGGCGCCGCGGCAGGTTCCGCCGGCGCCCCTTTTTCTTATTACCTTTTCCTTGTCACCGCCGGTCCCGGCCTAAATTCCCCGGCTCAGAATCTCCGGCCCATTCTCGGTGACGGCGACACTGTGCTCGAAATGGGCCGAGGGTTTGCCGTCCTGGGTCACCACCGTCCAGCGATCGGGCAACACTCGGACCTTGTCCGTGCCCTGGCTCACCATGGGCTCGATGGCCAGGACCAGCCCGGGCTTCAGCAATATCCCGCGACCGTTGACCACGTAGTTGAGCACGGCCGGTTCCTCGTGCAGGTTTCTCCCGATGCCGTGCCCGGAAAACTCCTTCACCAGGGAATAGCCCCGGCCTTCGGCGTGGGCCTGGATGGCTGCCGAGATATCTCCCAGATGGTTGCCGGGAACCGCCTTCTCGATCCCCAGCAACAGCGACTCCCGCGTGGTCTGCAACAGACGTTCGGTAGCCGGCGAAATGCGGCCGACGGGCAGGGTCAGGGCAGCGTCTCCATAGAAACCCCGGTGGAATACTCCATAGTCCACGCTGACGATATCGCCTTCCTTCAGAACCTGCTTGGAGGGGATCCCGTGCACCACCTGGTGGTTTACCGAGGTGCAGAGAGTGGCCGGGAATCCGTTGTAGCCCTTGAAGGCGGCCCTGGCCTTGCGCTTGAGAGTCAGATCCTCCGCAATCTTGTCCAATTCCAGGGTGGTGATGCCGGGATGGCAGTGGCGCTTGAGGGTGTTGAGAATGTCGACCACGATCTGGTTGCATTCCCTCAGGATCGCAATTTCGTTGGCCGACTTCAGGTGAATCATGGATTGCCGCTCCGGGAAAAGTGTTGGATACCCTCGGCCCGAGCCTCTTCTCGGGGGGATGTCCCCCCCTGCTCAAGCCATTCCATGATTGATAAAACCCCCTGGGATGTCAAGGCGCTGGGACCTGGAGTCCGATTGACAATCCGGGGCCAAACGTTTAAGTTTTCTCGACGTTCAGAGGGAGGATCGGAATGAGAAAGCGAGCGGAACCGGTTTTGGATTCCGCGGTGGACGATGCGATCGAATCCCTGCGGTCGTTGATTCGCCAGGCCCATCGACTGGTCATCTTCCGGGCCGTCCTGAGAGACCCGGTGGTGGCGGCTCTGCTCGATTTTCTGGAAGGAATCGCCGGCAGCCGGGCCCACACCGCCAAGGTGGCCAAGCGGGTTGCCGCCAGCTATGCCGCTTTTTTTGCCGGATTGGCCTCGCAAGCCGTTTCCGCGCCGGAAGCAGCCGTGGGCACTCCCTGGCAGAACCACCTGTTGAACCTGGTGCTGCGGGACGAGAATCCCTTTTCCCGAGGATCCGAAGGGCACGGCCTGGACCGCTTGGGTCCCTCTCTGGTCCTCCAGGTGGAGGCGGACCTGGCCCGGCTGCGGGAGCTCCATTGCTTGCGGGGCGAACAGGTGGCGGTTGCCTGCCAAGCGATGGGCTGGGACGGAACCTGGCCGGGTTGGGACCGGCTGTGGGCGGAAGAGGCTTCTTGCAAACCGCTCTCCGACCAGCGTCTGGAGATGAAACAGCGCCTGAGCCGGGCGTCCGACTGGGGTCCGCTGGTGACCGAATTGGCGGCCTATTACTCGCGGAACGGCGCCGGAATATTCGGCGAGTTCCGGGCATTTCGCTGGAACCCGCAATCCCCGGGCGGGTCGTTGCAGGGCATTGCATTCCCGGACCCCATTACCCTGGAGGACCTGGTGGGGTACGAGGACCAGAAGCAGTGGCTGGCTCGGAATACCGGCTACTTCCTGGCGGGCCACCCGGCCAACAATGTCTTCGTCTACGGCGATCGAGGGACCGGGAAATCCTCCGCCATCAAGGCGCTCTTGAATCGCTTTGCCGGATCTTCCCTGCGCATGGTGGAAGTCTCCCGCGACGATCTGCATGACTTGCCCCGGGTGATAGGCCTGCTCCGGGACAGGCCGCAGCACTTCATCGTTTTCGTGGACGACCTGTCATTCGAGGAAGGGGAGACTCAATACAAGACCTTGAAGGCCGTTCTGGAAGGAAGCCTGGAATCGCGCCCCGGCAACGTGGTGGTCTATGCCACCTCCAACCGCCGCCACTTGATTCGGGAGTTCTTCTCGGACCGCAACGACTTGCAGGGCGATGAGATCAGGCACCAGGACACGCTGCAGGAAAAGGTCTCCCTGGCCGACCGCTTCGGCATCCAGTTGTCCTTTGTGGCTCCCGATCAGAAACAGTACCTGGCCATCGTTCACGCCATGGCCGGGAGGCGCGGCCTGACCTTGAAGCCCGGCGACGTGGAACGGCGTGCGCTGCAATGGGCCCAGCGCTACAACGCCCGTTCCGGGCGCACAGCCCGTCAGTTCATGGACTGCCTCTGCGCAGAAGTGGATAGCGGCAAGGGCAAGTAACCCCCCGCATTGCAAACTCTCAAGGGAATGCCGTCAGCCCGCATTTCTCACCAGGGGGCATGATCATGGCGCAGGATTTTTCCCTTCAGCGCGTGCTCGCGACCGAAGAGCGTAGCGGTCACTACGCGCGAGGGAGCATGTGCGGGCTGAAGGGAAAAAGACAAGCCAGGGCATGCCCAGCGCTGTCTGTTACCCACAAGCCCTTACCATGGAGCCAATCAACGTAGTGAAGATAAACTGCTTTTCGTCATGGCACCAGCGACCTGGTGAGAAATGCGGGGGCAGGGGTCGCCACCGGAACGGTTACTTCCTGGGCAGGTAGTAGCGGGTGACATATTCGGTCACCATGCGGTCGGTGTTGTACCGCGGGATCAGGGTTTGCATGGCCCGGCGGATCCTGGCGATCCATTTCCTGGGAATTCCCCGAGAGTCCCGCTCGTAAAACAGCGGGACGATGCTCCGGCTCAGAGTCCGGTAGAGCGACTCCAGGTCGGCACGGTCCTGGGCGGCCTCGTCGGCCGGGTGCTCATCCGCCCCGATGGCCCACCCGTTGGCGCCGTCATAGCCTTCCCTCCACCAGCCGTCCAGGACGCTCAGATTCAATCCCCCGTGCACACTCACCTTCTGACCGCTGGTTCCGCTGGCCTCCAGGGGGCGGCGGGGGGTGTTGAGCCAGAGGTCCGCGCCCGAGATCATGCGACGGGCCACGTTCATGTCGTAGTTTTCCAGGAAGACGACCTTGCCGAGGAATTCGCTCTGTTTGCTGATGTCGAGGATGCGCTTGATGAATTCCTTTCCCTGGATATCCTGGGGATGGGCCTTTCCGGCGAAGATCAGCTGGACGGGTCGCTCCGGGTCATTGACCAACTCAGCCATTCGCTGAAGATCGCTGAAGATCAGGGGAGCCCTCTTGTAGGTGGCGAAACGCCGAGCAAAGCCGATGGTGAGAGCATCCGGCGAGAGCAGGGTCTCGAAGGCCCGGGCTCTCTCGGTGCCGCTGCCGGGGAAGGTGTCCGGCACATGCCGGCGGACAAATTCGATCAGCTGCCGGCGGAGCTGGTAGCGAAGCGCCCAGATCTCCTCGTCGCTGATCGCCTCCTCGTCTGAAACCACTCTCCAGAGATCCGGGTACATCAACCGGGCCTCCCACTCCGGCCCCAGGTGCCGCTTCCAGAAGCGCCTCGCAGGCCGCGACATCCAGCCCAGCATGTGGACACCATTGGTAATGTGTCCGATCGACGACCCCCTGTAGGTTGGGGACTCCAGCAACTCTCTCCACATTTCCCGGCTGACCTGGCCGTGGAGCTGGCTGACCCCGTTGGCTCCTCTCGACATTTTGAGCGCCAGCACGGTCATGCAGAAAAACTCCTTGGGGTCGGCCGGCCGGGTGCGCCCGTAGCCCAGGAACTGTTGAGCCTCCATGCCCAGCAGCGACCGGTAGCCGGCAAAGGCGTATTCCATCAATTCCGGACTGAAACGGTCGTGACCCGCGGCCACCGGCGTGTGGGTAGTGAAGACGCAGCGATCCCTCACCCGCCTTTCCGCCTCACTGGGGTCGGCCCCCGAATCCAGTTGCTGCCGCAGGAGCTCCAGAATCAGAAAGGCGGAGTGGCCTTCGTTCAGGTGGAAAACGGCCGGAGAGACCCCCAAAGCCTGAAGAAGACGTACGCCGCCGATTCCCATGACCATCTCCTGGCCGATGCGAGTCGTCATGTCACCGCCGTAGACTCTGGAGGCGAGGCCGCGATAGGCGCTGTCGTTTTGGGGAACATCGGTGTCGAGCAGGTAGATGTCGGCGCGGCCCACCCGGAGCCGCCAGGCCTGGAACCAGATCCGGCTCTGCGAGAACTCCACCCACAGCAGAAGAGGCTCGCCCTGCTTGTCCAGCACCGGCTCCAGTGGCAGGTTGTCTTTGTCCAGGGAGGGATAGTGCTCCTCCTGCCATCCGCCGTGGCTGATGAGCTGCTCAAAATAGCCCTGGCGGTAGAACAGGGTGACTCCAATGAAAGGCACCCCCAGGTCGCTGGCTGACTTGGCGTGGTCCCCCGCCAGCACTCCCAGGCCCCCGCAATAAATGGGCAGGGACTCGTGCAGGGCAAATTCCGCGCAAAAGTAGGCAATGGGCTTCTTGAGGAAAGGAGCCGCGTAGGCCGAGCACCAGGTCCGCTCAGGTGTCAGATACTCGCGGTAGGCCACCAGAACCTCCCGGGTGCGGGCAGCAAAGTCCCTGTCCATCAGGCGCGACTTCAATTCCGCCTTGGAGACCGACCCCAACACCGCCACCGCATTGTGGCGGGAGGAATTCCAGACCAGCCGCGACAGCTCGGCGAATATCTCCTGGGCATCCGGGTTCCAGCTCCACCAGAGGTTCCGACTCAGCTCCTCGAGCTCGCGGATCGTTACCTCCAGATCGAGCAGACTCTCCAGATACTTCGTCTTTTCCTGGACGCGCACGCCGGCTTTCTCCCCGCGGCCAGGGGCCGCATAGAGGGCGTAATCTATAGCACTTCCCCTGGAAAGATTCCAGAGAGGGTGGGCGGAAGGAGGCAGGGCGAGCCGGGAGCCATGCCGCCTCGCCACCGCCTTGCTACCGACACGCTAACGACACGATGTTGCCGGCCTCGGTTGACGATTTCAACCGGCCTCTGCTAGGCTCCGCTGGTCCCCCGGCGAGAAACGTGGGCTAATATGAGCAAGCAATTACCCGACATTTCCCCGCCCCCACCCCCTGTTGGCAAGCCTCCGCTTCCGACGGGCCACAAGTACTTCTGGTTCTCGATCGGCTTGAGCCTGTTGGTGGGCATGACCATCAACCTGCTGCCGGTCACCTTCAAGGTCTTCGAGACGCTGTTCCAGGCCGGCTATGAAATGCAGGGCAGGGCCGAGGCGCTCTTTTTCATCGGCGCACTTGCCGGAAACATCCTGGCCGGGCAGGTCACCCATCGCAGCGGTCCGGCCGTGTCGGTGAAACGGGGCCTGGCCGTCGGCGCACTGGGCTTTCTCTTGCTGGGAGGCGCCCAGAACTGGCTCATGGCGCAAGCCGGCGCAGTCCTCATGGGAGCAGGGCAGGTCTGGCTCACCGTGGTCTACGGCACCCTCACGGCCCAACACTTCCAGGAGTCCCGCCAGCGGGTCTTTGCCGCTCTGGCCTTGACCATGGCGATTGGCGGCACCCTGGCTCCGCTGGGACTGGGGGCCTACGTGGACCATGCCTGGATGGAACGAGGCTGGCCTTGGTGGATTCCCTACGCCGGCCTGATGATCCTATATCTGTTGACTCGGCTGGCGGTTCCTTCGATTCCGGAGTGGACTCCCACGGCAACAAGCGGAGGTGACTCATCGCCGGGCCGTCGCCTGTTTCGTTCTCCCTCCCTGTGGCTCATCGGCCTGGCTTTCACTCTGCACGGCATTGGGCAGATGGGTGCGGTGGTCTGGCTGGGACGGCTTTTCGCCAAGCGACTGCTTCTCTCCGAGACCCAAGTGGGATCCATGATCGCCGTCAACATCACCGGATTCATCGCGGGACGGGCGATCTGGACCTGGGTCGGGGGGCGCATCCCCGAGCGCATCCTGCTGGGTTGCAGCGCCGGCGTGGGAGCCATCTTCTACGTGCTGACCATTCTAAGCGGCAACTACCAGCTCGCATTGGCGATGATCTTCGTTGCGGGTATGGGAATGAGCGGCGACGCCATCTCCCTGCAGTCCTTCACGGCGTTGCGCTTCCGCCGCCAGGCCGCCCGGGCCTTCGGCGTTACCCAGGCTCTGGGGCACCTGGGCGCGGCCGTGGGACCCTACTACATCGGCTTGGTGGGAGACCACAGCGGGACCCTGGAGCAGGGGATATGGGTCATCCCCATCACCATCGGCACCCTTTCCCTCCTCGGATTCCTCTGGCACCTGCTGGACCGATCTCCCCGGGTACCGGAAGTCGCTCAGGATAGGCGTTGAATAATCCCCATCCCCGTCATAGAATGAGTGCCCTTGTCTCTCCCCAATTCTCCCGACACATGCCCATGATCCCGTTTCGCCGAAACAGGCCGACACTTCTCCCGTTCCGCCTGGAGTGGCCGGCGGCGCTCCGCCTGGCATTGCTTCCGGTTCTATTGCTGGCCTCGGGCTCGGCTTCCGTGCACCGGGCCGGGTCGTTCCTGTCGCCGCAGGTGCTGTCCTCGGACCAGGACCGCTACCAGTTTCAGACGTTTGCCGGAGCCCAGGCGGTGACGGCTGTCCCCCTGCAGCTTCCGGGGAGGATCTCCGTGCTGCTGCTGCCCGGAAGCTACTCCGACTCTGCCTGGCAGGAGGTCGAGCTTCGGGCGAACCAACTGGCGGTGCTGAAGGATCGACTGGGGCGATTTCGGCTTCACGTGATCGCAGACGGCAGGCTTGGTTCCTGGGAGACCTCTGTCGCGACCCTCCCGCACGACCTGTCCGGGCTGAGATCAGGCAGGACGGGCGCCGGCGCCGGCCAGACAGAGCCTCCGGACCAAGAGGACAACGAGGCAGCAGGAATCTACCAGGAGGTGGGGCAACATCTGCCGGCGCCCTCGGTCCCCTGGGAAACCCTGATACTGATCGCTCCTGAGGAGGGAATCTCCGACCTGGAGCTGAAATCCTACTGTTCCGCCTACCTGGCCGATCGATTCGGCCGGGAGAAGGTCCGCCTGGTCTATTGGGAGATTCCCGGCGATCCGGCTCCCGACTCGCCGGTGGCGGGGGCAGAGCCGGAGGACGGCCCGACCTCGGAGGATGCCGGCGAAGGGGTCTGGGCCACGGTCGCCCGGTCCACCTGCGGTTCCGTCATAAGAAGCGTAGGCGAGCTGACCCGGGCCCTGCGGCCGGCCTCCTGTAGCGAGATTCCCATGCCGGAGGTTGCTCTGCCCAAGGGAGTCTTTCAGTACCGCGCCCGACTGGTGGACCGGGTGGACGGGCAGCTAGTGACGGAATTCCCGGCGCTGTCCCAGCCGCTGGACGGCGCGGCGGTCTTGCCTCAAGACTTCGCCCGCCTGCTGCAGGCTCTGCAAAATGCCCGTCAGGCCGCGGCTCACAAGAACGGTGAACGGCTCCAGGCTTCGCTCAAGGAGGCCCTTGACCTCAACCCCTTTCATCCTCCCACCCTGCGGTTTGCGGCGGGGGTCTACCGCCGCCAGGGCGAGCTGAGAACCGCCCTGCAGCTGATGACCCCTTTGGCCTCGCTGCTGCCGGGCGACGCCTCGATCTTCACCGACATCGGAGACCTCCACTTCGACCTCCAGGAGTGGGAGCAGAGCGAGCAGGCCTTTCGACGGGCCCTGAACGCCGACCCGGCCGGGGCGTCCGTCCTGGCCAAGCTGATCGGGATCCGCGAGGCGCAGGGAGAGTATCCCCGGGGGCTGCAGGAAGTCGGTTCCGCTCTGCAGCGCTTTCCGCGGGAAGCCGGCCTCCACGCCCGCCGGGGCAGCCTGCTGGAAAAATCCGACCGGGGCGAGGAGGCGCTCAAGGCTTACAGCCGAGCCGTCGAACTCCGCCCCGAGCTGGGAGAGGGCTACCTTGGATTGGCCCGAATACATCTGGCTCGCGGTCGGCAGGACCAGGCTCGAGAGGTGCTGCAGCAGGCGGCCGGGCGAATCCCCAACGATCCCAAGCTCCAGATGCGTTATGCCGGCTTCTGCGAAAAGGAGAGTCTGGATGACCAGGCTCTCGACTTCTATCGCAAAGCCTCCCATGCCGATCCCGGATTGCCCGGCGCCTATGCGGGGCTGGCTCGGGTTCAGATGAATCTGGGTGAAGTCGACGAGGCTCTGGCCACCGCGCGCAAGGGCCTGCAATCCGCCCCCCGCTCGGTGGAGCTTCACCAGCTCCAGTGCGAGCTCTTGAAGCAAGGCCACCGGATCCCGGAGATGCGGCGGGCGGTCGAAAACGCGGCCAGAACCTTTCCCGGAAATTCCGAAGTCCTGGCCAGGCTTGCCAGAGTACGGGACGTCTTCGGATATCGGGCCGCCGAAGCCTATGAGGGTCTGGTTGAAGCTCTGGAAGCAGAGGAAGCAAGCCGGGATCGATTGGAACCGGTTCTGGAACGTGGCCTGCTGGTGGCCTTGCGGGACGGGGATCGAGCCCGGGCCATATTCATGTCCGCAAAGCTGAGCCAACTGGGCAGAACGGATTTACCGCCCATCGGCCCGATCGCGGAAACGACGGCAAGGAAAGGCTCGTTGGTGGTTCCCGGCGGCGTACGCGGTCTGGCGCGGGCAGCCGGCTTGCAGGAGGACACGCCCCCGGAGACCTTCGTTTCCGACTTCGTTTCCCACCTGATACGCCGAACCTATGGAAAGGCCGGAGCCGGATACGTCCAGGCGCTGCGCTACTACTTCAACTCGGTGGCGGCTCTGCGGGCCTTGGCCAGATCCAGGAAGCTGGAGTTTCAGATTCTGCTCGAGACCGGGAACGAGTCGCGCCTCAGGAAAACCCGGGAGGTCCTCGCCCTTTTGGGCTGGACCATCAGACGTTCCGAGGGAAGGATCCGGGTGGAACTGGGCACCGATGAATTGGCCGCGCTCAGACAAACCTTCTCTTCCGCCCTGGGCGTGGACGAGATGGAGATGAAGTCCCAACTCGAGGCCGGGGCCCCCTACCGGTTGACCTTTAGCGATCAGGTGGTGCCGATCATATTCGAAGAAAGATTCTGGTTGAGGCGCTTCTTTGAGGGGAATCGTCCGGTCGGAGGCCTCTTGAGAGCTTTCGCCGAGAAAATCCCCTCCGCTCGGCTCTACGCGGGGCTGGCGGCAATGAACGATGAGGCCCGGCGTCTGGTGGTGGAGACCTATACCAGCCGGGAATTGCTGGAGGTGCACCCGAGCAGCCTGCTGGCTTACGGCTCAGCTCTGTCTGTCCGCGAGGGAGCGCTGCTTCTGCCCGGCGGGGCCGAGGCGGCGCCGGCCTGGGAATCCCTCCTGGGCGTTCGTCCCGACAGACCCAAGCGGTTTGTCAGGCGCCTCTTTACTCAAGAACAGGGCAAGCCGCTGGCCTTCTATCACACCCTCATCAACCTGCCGGAAGAGAACCAACGGTTTCTCACGCGCAGCCCGGGGCGGTTGGCCAAGTTCTACGCTGCCTTTCCCTTCACGGGTTCCGCGGAGGCCAATCGGCGCATTGTCAACCATCGCAACCCCTTCAGAAATCTGCTACGGGAACTGCCGCTGGATGCGGAGGGGCGGGTTCGTTTCCCCGGCAGCGCCCGGGTCTGGGTGGTGCCACGCGGATGGTCCGGCAGGCCGGAAGAGATTCAAGATTCCTCCCGCCTTGCTGTTCCGGTTGTCCCTGGAGAAGCCGAGGACGAAATCCTGCTTCGGATGCCTCAGGAGAATTATCAGTTCGGCATGAAGAAGTACAGCCGGGTGGAGAACTTTCTGGCGGTGGTGCACCTGGAGCGGCACTGGGAACAACCGATGGCGGAGGAGGCTGCCCTGCTGCTTTCCCGGAGCTTTCCCAAATACCACGAGATCTTCCCCTATCTGGCATCCTTGCCGAAACCTACCACTCAGCAACTCCAGAGGTTCTTCCAGGCAGCCCGTAACATAGAAGAGGTTGACCTCGACAGCTTGAACGCCACCTTGGGCCAGTTCCATGGGCTCCTCCAGACCCTGGTGCTCCTTTCGGAGAATCGGGCGCTGGACGAGTCGGAAATCGCCTCGATTCTGGACGCTGTCTGCCAGAAATTTGCCGAAGCCAGGACCGAGTCGGATTTCACCGAGGCCACAGTGGCCATCCTGCGACTTCTGGAGCGGGCCCTGCCCTCCCCCCCATCACCCCCTGCGGAGAACGGTTCGTCATCAGCCGCAAGGCGCTATGGCAGCCGCCTGAAGATCCTGGCGCCCCAATCGACCGGTATCGACAGCCGATTGATGGCGGCCCTGGGGGGGAATTCCAAGAAAGTGGAGTTCGAGTCCGGCGGCCGGACGGCCGCCATCGATGCCGGCTCGATCAACCGGGGAAGAATCGAGGAGGTCTTGAGGGTCCAGCGGGTCCCCTCGCTGACAGGCCTGATGGAGCTCTACGATGCTGCAATGGCCGTGCGGAGGAGCGGGGACAAGGTAGTCCTGGACACCTTCAAGAGGACTCTCGGCGAACTCCATGCCCTGGAGCAACAACTGGAGAACCAGTTGACGGAGGCGCAGCAGGGGAATGCGTCTTTTCTGCGGCGAATCCGAACCTCAAAGTGGATGCGCCAACTGAACGATGCCACGGCCAACCGCAATCGCTCGGACTCCCTCTCCGAATTATCTCAGGATCTGGTCAGCCAGTTGGGCGGAAGTCTCAAAGACGCCCTGGTCGGCTGGGTCTATGCCTACTATTTCTCACCGCGGGATCTGGCGGTGGCTGAAGATCCGCTGCTGACCAGGAAGCACCAGTTCCACGTTGCCCTAGGCAGCGGCCGGCGTTATTACTGGCCGCCGGCATCCCGCCAAACGCTGCGGCGCCAGACCGGGAACTATCTGCGGGGCCCGCTCTGTCAGATTGCCACGCTGACGGGAGAGATCGGATTGGTCAAAGCCGAAGCCGGCGAATCCATAGGAACCGATCCGGTAGTGGAGGGTTTCGCTGCCGCCCAGCTTTCCGGGGTGAGATCCCTGCCCTGGTCCCATCTCAACCCGCTCAGCATGCACCTGGTGGCCTTGAAGCTTCGGCTGGCCCGAGAGTTCCTGGCCCGGTCGGCCCTGCAGCCGAATCTGCAACAGAACCTGGCGCAGGTAGTCGAGGGAATACTGGGGGCGACCCGGCGGGCTCAGTTGCTGGAGGCTGTGGCCAAGCGGGAATTGGAAGGCCTGTTCGCCATGCTGAGTTCCTCTGATCTCTACTACCTGGGGAGTCGCCTGTGGGATCAAGATCGGGCCGCACTTCTAGGGAGTGGGCCGGTTCGGGAGGCATTGGAGCACGCCTCGGCCCTGGTTCCACCTCACCAGGATCGATTTTTTGCCGGTTCCGAGCTGGGTAACCGCATTTATTGCAAGCGGCTCCCGCCACCGCCCTACGAGGAGTACAACAACGCCTTGCTGACCCACCACCTTTCCAGGCGATTGGGTCACCTGATGCTGACGCTGGCCGAATTGGCCGACCGGTTCGGCCTGCCCGTGGAAGCCGTGGCCCTGGCGGCGGAACCGGCCGTGAGGCACCTGGCCCTCAATGCTCAAATGAACAACAGCGCCGACTGGAGAGGCGCTCTTCGGGCCATGTCCCAGCTGCCGCTGGAGGAGTTGGTACGTCAAGTGGCCCAACCGGAACCAGGTTATTAGTCTGGAGCAATCTCATGAGATCCCTTCGCGGCTGGATGGGTCTGGCTCTCTTCCTGGGAGCCGTGCAAACCGCCGTGCCCCAGGAAAATGCGGAAACTCGCTCCGTCGCTGCCCGCCTCATCCTGGCGGAAGGGGGCAGGCCCGAGGGCGGTATCGCCGAAGTCGGCAAACTTCTGCCCGGCCAGGGCGGCGGGCAAGCCCATTTCCTGGAACTCAGTACGCGGGGCCTGCCCTCCACGGGTTCCGACGAGGCCAAGGTGACCCTGATCGAGTTCTCGGATTACCAGTGTTTCTTTTGCCGGCGCCACGACCGGCAAGTGGCTCCCCGGATCGTGGACGAGTATGTCAAGAGCGGTCGGGTGAAGTATTTCTTTGCAGATTTCCCCCTGGCTTCCCACCCCGGCGCCTCCAAAGCGGCCCAGGCGGCCCACTGCGCCGGCGATCAGGGCAACTACTGGGAAATGAACGACCTGTTGTTCCGGCACCCCCAGTCCCTCACCGAGGGAACACTCAAAGCCTTCGGCAGCAGCCTGGGGCTCGACAACCGGGTCTTTCTGGACTGTGTCGAAAGCGGCAAGCACGCCCAAAAGGTCCGGGACGGCTTGAGTGAGGGCAAGAGGGCCGGAGTTCGGGGAACTCCCTCCTTTTTCTTCGGGTTGACGGATCAGACCCAACCCAAAATCAGGGTCCGGAGAACGCTGACCGGAGCCCACCCCTATCCCGCCTTCCAAAAGATAATCGAAGAACTGCTGGCGCAGTAACCCCACAAAACCCGCGGCTCAGCACCCCGGATAATCACTCTCCCCTTGAGGGGGAGTCGAGCCGGAAGGCGAAGGCTGATGCGGGGGGTGGGCGCCCGGCCACCAGGCCCGTGCCGTTGAAGCAGTTCCGTCTCGCTTAGTGGCCCTTCGTCGTCCTTCGTGTCTCTTCGTGGATTTCTTTGTTGGTCCTTCGCGGATCGTGGCTCAACGGAGCGGGTGCCTATCCCTGGGACTTCGGGCTGTTTCCGGAGGCGGGAGCCGTGGGTTGGGTTGTCTCTGAAGGCGCTACTTCATCCCGTGGCGGCCGGCTGGACCACCAGGAGGCCAGCATGGCGCCCGACATGTTCATCCAGGGTCCGAAAACGGCCGAAGGCAAGGCCGCCATCGAGCTCTGCCATACCTTGACGGCCAGTCCGGAAGCCATGCCTCCGTTCTGCAGGCCGACCTCGATGGCCACGGTGCGGGAGTCGGTTTCCCCCAGTCCCACCGCTCGGGCGCCACCATAGCCGAATAGATAACCGACAACGTTGTGGACTACCGCCGCCACGATGATGGTCAGGACGAAGCCGCCGGCAAGCAACGAATCGCGGGACAGAGAGGTGATGATCCCGATGATGAAACAGATCGAGAACATGGAGACGAAAGGCAGTGCCTTCATGATGGAGTTGGAGACCAGCTTGAGGTTGGGATGGGTTGCCCCCAGTCGTGTCAGGATGGCGTTGGCCACCAGCCCTCCCGCCACCGGCAGGATGATCATCTTGATGATGGCCACCATCATGGCAATGAACTTGACTTCCACATAAGTCCCGGCCAACAGTTTGGTCATGGCCGGTGTCATGAGCGGTGCGGCCAGGGTGGAGCAGGAGGTCATGGTGACCGAGAGGGCTACGTTACCCTTGGCCAGGAAGGTCATCACATTGGACGCCACCCCTCCGGGGCAGGAGCCGATCAGCACCATGCCGGCCGCGACCTCCGGATTGGTGGTGGTCAGCATTGCCAACCCCTTCCCTACGAAAGGCATGACCGAAAACTGCAGGACCATACCGATGATCACGGCTTTGGGCATTGAGAATACCCGCAGGAAGTCACCTGGAGTCAACTGGGTGCCCATGCCGAACATGATGATCTGTATGAGAGGCACCATCAGGGTGCTGAGCTCGAACCCGTACCAGGTGTGAAAGACGCTCGGATAGAACATGGCCGCGGCCACGAAGGCAGCCACCCAAAGCGTGAAGGCAAAGGCGGAGTAGTTGCGGCTCTTGCCCACCGCGACGGCCAGCAGGCTGAACAGGAGAACAACTGCCGGTCCGATGAAGCCCACCGCGCCGGTGGCCAGGAAGACCGGTATCAGCAGGCAGGCAATCAGAGCCAGAAGCAGACAGGCTCGGCAGGCGCCGCGCTGGGATGGGCAAGGAAGGTTCTTGCCGTCTGAAGATGCCATGGGTTTCCTTGGTCTCGGGCGGTGACCATCGATGTGATGGGAGAGACCGGGTTACAATTGAGTTCGGCTCCCCCGGTCGTTTCCCGGCTTCCTGCCAATGAGCCCGGCGGGGACGAAGGGCAGAGGTTTCCCTGCCCTGTGGATTTCAATAGAGCTGGCGCGCCCGGAGGGATTCGAACCCCCGACCTGCGGCTTCGAAGGCCGACGCTCTATCCAGCTGAGCTACGGGCGCTGCAAGTGCGGTAGCTCAAAAGTCGGCTGATTATAGCCGAGTGGAAGGTGGCAGGCAAGGCGAGCGGGGGCAGTGGCGGGCCGATCCAACCAGCAGGCGGCCAGCCAAGCCCGCGGGCGTTGCCGGCATTGTCGATGGCGCTTCCCGATGCCGGTTCGTTGACAGTCTGCACATAAATCACAACCAGATCCGATGGCGGCAACCCCCGAGTTCCTGCGGAAGCGATGAGTACATCCTAAAGGAGAGACCATGAAAATCAGCCGGTTGGAATGCCTGCATGCCGATGCAGGATGCCGCAACTTCGACTACCTCAAGATCACCACCGACGACGGTCTCACGGGCTGGAGCGAATTCAACGAGTCCTTTGGCGGAATGGGGGTTTCGGCCGTCATCGAACACCTGGCGCCCACGCTGCTGGGACGAGACCCTCGGGCCTACGAGGCTATCGGCGCCATACTCTATGCGGTCAGGCGCCAGGCCAGCGGCGGCCTGGTGCAGCAGGCCCTGGGAGCCATCGAAAACGCGCTGTTGGACCTCAAGGCCAAGTCTCTGGGGATTTCGGTCAGCGAGATGCTCGGGGGACCGGTGCGAGACAGGATCCGCCTCTACTGGTCTCATTGCGGAACCTACCGGGTGGCCTGGCACGAGGAGATGGGCATTCCCCCCGTGAAGACGCTGGCTGACGTGGTGGCCATGGGCAAGGAAGTGGTGGCCCGGGGATTCACGGCTCTGAAGACCAACATCTTCCTGCTGGACGGCAAGCCGCGCCTGCACATCCCCGGATTCTCCCTGGTTGATGAATTTCCGGCCCTGAACGCGGAGCGGCCGGTCCTGCGAGCCATGTGCGACCAGTTGGAAGCCTTCCGGGAAGGGGCCGGGCCCGACATGGATATTCTGGTCGACCTTAATTTCAACTTCAAGACCGAAGGCTTCCTGAAGATGGCTCGGGCCATGGAGCCTTTCGATCTGCTGTGGGTGGAAATAGACAGCCGGGACCCCAAGGCGCTGCAGTGGATTCGCCGCGGCACCCGTATTCCGCTGGCCTCGGGTGAGTGCCTGTTCGGCAGGCGCGACTACAAGCCATACCTGGACCAGCAGTCCATGGATGTGGCCATTATCGACGTCCCCTGGAACGGCTTGGCCGAATCCCTGAAAATCGCCTCGCTGGCCGACATCCACGAGGTAAACGTGGCTCCCCACAACTTCTACAGCCCCCTGGCCACCATGATGAGCGCGCACTTCTGCTCGGTCGCACCCAACGTGCGGATCATGGAGATCGACCCCGATACGGTGCCCTGGTACGACGACCTGGTGACGGTGAGGCCCAGGATCGTGGAGGGGTTTCTGCACCTTCCCAGCGGGCCGGGCTGGGGCACAGAAGTGAATGAGGAGGCGGTGCGGGCCCACCCTCCAAGGGTGAAGCAGTGGAAGTTCTCTTGAGGTCGCTATCGGGGGAGGGGAGTATTCAGCCCTGACTTTCGTCAGTTGCCGTCTTTGAGGACTTGATGGGGTAGCTCTCGGGGGCACCGTCTCCGCCGATCTGCACCGAAAAGGTCCCATCGGCCCCGACCGAGGCCTTGATGAACTGGCCGGCTTCCCCGTCGGGATTGGCGATGAACCGGGGCTGGGTATTCAACTCGGGACCGGTCCGAAGGTTGCGATGAACCTGCCAGATGGTTTCAATCCCCTCCACCCCCATCAGGGTTTTCATGGTTTCCGGCTCCGCCCCTTTTTTGGGAGCGTTGTTGACGACGACAACCCGCGGCCGAATGCTCTCGATCAGGACCGGGTTGTTGCTGGAGTCCAATCCGTGGTGGCTGATCTGAAAAAGATCCACCCTGCCGACCCGGTTCACCGGACAGACCAGCTCGGCTTCCATCTCCCAGGTCAGATCCCCGGTGTCCAAAAACGAAAACCCACCGTAGCTCAACAACAGCACCACACTCTGGGCGTTGTCGGTCTGGTCCGGTGGTTTGGATGTCCTGGCATCGCAGGACGGATTGGGTGAGATATTTCCGGCCGTCGGCAGAAACTCTCCCGCGGAGGCCAGGCAGTACAGCCCCATTTTCGGCAGCCCTTCTGACTGCCTCAGCGTAATCTCATCGCCGGGCTTGAGTGTCCGGGAACGTCCTTGGGTCGTTTCCCTGTACCTGGCGATCCCCGCCTTTGCCCGCTTCAAATCGCCTTTGGCGGCATAATCGCTTTCCTTGGGAAACCCCCGATCATAGAAGTTCCTGATGGGGATCCGCTGGTGCACCCGCGTCGCTCCGGCGTAATGGTCTCCATGCCAGTGGGTAGCCACGAAATGGTCGATCTGTGTCAGGCCGGCCACCTGACCGGCCACCCGATGGATCCGTTCGGCGTGGCTCTCCCGGTCCTCTCCGGCGTCCACCAGGATCGACTCGCCGCTGGGTGTGACGATCAGAGTGGCCGCTCCCCCGTCGACATCGACCCAGTAGATTTCCAGGGGGCGGTCCTTCGGGGCGGCTTCCTCCGTCACGGGGGGTTGTTCCTTGGCGGCACACCCGGCCAAGGACAGAACCATCGCAATGAGAGCCGGAAATGCCTTCAGCATGGGATCTCCTTACTAGCCCGCATTTCTCACCAGGGGGCATGATCATGGCGCAGGATTTTTCCCTTCAGCGCGTGCTCGCGACCGAAGAGCGTAGCGGTCACTACGCGCGAGGGAGCATGTGCGCGCTGAAGGGAAAAAGACAAGCCAGGGCATGCCCAGCGCAGTCTGTTACCCACAAGCCCGTTACATGGCGCCCATCAAGGTAGTGAAGATAAACTACTTTTCGTCTTGCCGCCAGCGACCTGGCGAGAAATGCGGGCTAAGCCAGCAACTGCTTCACCACCGTCCCGTGCACGTCCGTCAGCCGGAAGTCGCGTCCCTGGAAACGATGGGTCAGCCGGGTGTGATCGAACCCGAGCAGATGGAGAATGGTGGCATGCAGGTCGTGCACGTGGACCTTGTCTTTCACCACGTTGAAGCCCAGGTCGTCCGTCTCTCCCAGGGTGGTGCCGGGGCGGATGCCGCCGCCGGCCAGCCACATGGCGAAGGCATTAGGATGGTGGTCGCGGCCGTCGGTTTCGGTCCCCTGGACCATGGGCGTGCGACCGAATTCGCCTCCCCAGAGCACCAGGGTCTCATCCAGCAGCCCCCGTTGCTTGAGATCCTTGATCAGAGCTGCCGAGGGCCGATCGGTGTCCTGGCAGTTGGTCTCAATGCGGTTGGTGAGGTCGGCGTGCTGATCCCAGGACTCATGGAAGAGCTGCACGAAACGGACTCCTCTCTCCACCAGGCGCCTGGCCAGCAGGCAGTTGTTGGCGTAGGAGGACTTCCCGGGCTCCGCCCCGTAGAGGTCCAAGGTGGATTGGGGCTCCTTGGAAATGTCCATGAGCTCGGGCACGCTGGACTGCATGCGAAAGGCCATTTCGAAGGAGTTGATGCGAGTGGCGATTTCGGGATCGCCGATCGCTTGCAGCCGCATCCGGTTCAGGTCCCGAACCGTGTCCAGAGAAGCTTTCTGCAGACCGGAATCGACGCCTTTGGGGTTGGAAAGATAGAGGACCGGCTCGCCGGCACTACGGAAGGTCACGCCCTGGTGCATGGTGGGCAAAAAGCCGCTCCCCCAGCAGGCATTGCCGCCGCTGGGTCCCTTGGAACCCGAGCTGAAAACCACGAAGGCAGGCAGGTCCCGGGCTTCGCTACCCAAACCGTAAGTCGTCCAGGCTCCCAGGCTGGGCCGGCCGAACTGCTGGGATCCGGTGTTCATCAGGATCTGGCCGGGGGCGTGGTTGAAGGCGTCGGTGGTCATGGATTTTACAATGGCAATGTCGTCGGCGACACTGCCAAGGTGGGGCAACACCTCCGAAATTTCGGCATTGCATTGACCATGGCGGCTGTACTTGAACTTGGGACCAAGCAGGGTGGAATGGGGGTCGATGAAGGCTGCCCGATAGCCCTCGAGTAGCTCGGCGGGCGGCATGGTCCCGTCGAACCGGGTCAGTTGGGGCTTGTGGTCCAGCAGTTCCAGGTGGCTGGGAGCCCCCGCCATAAAGAGAAAGATGACGTTCTTGGCCTTGGGCGCGTAGTGGGGCGCCCTGGGAGCCAGAGGATCGCTGCCGAGCTGCCGGGCGGCGGCCAGGCCGGTCTCTCCCAGCAGGTGGCCCAGCGCCACCGATCCCAGGCCGACGCCGCACTGGGCCAGAAACCAGCGGCGGGAGATCTCACGGGGATCCGTAATTCCGGTTCGATGCTGATTGCTCATGGCTTCATCCTTATTCCTTGCTTATGGTCTCATCCAGGTTCAGCAGCACGCGGGACAGGGCCGTCCAGGCGGCCAACTGGACCGGGGTGGTCCCGTCCGGCAGCCGCGGGCGTTCGGTAAGATCGTATCCGGCCAAGTCCCAGGGGCTGACCCATCCGTCGGCCAGTCGATGTTTCTGTTCACTCAGGAAAGCCAGCAGCCGGCTGATCTCGGCCTGGGTGGGCTGCCGTGCCACACACCGTCGAAAAGCGTATCTGAGCCGTTGCTCCCGGTCGTCACCTCCGTCGCGTAGCGTACGCAAGGCCAGGGCTCGAGCCGCTTCCAGGAAGACCGGTTCGTTGAGAGTCGTTAGCGCCTGCAGGGGCGTGTTGGAGAGAGGCCGGCGCACGCAGGACGACTCGCCGCTGGGAGCGTCGAAGGTCTGGAGCATGGGGTAGGGAACGGAGCGGTAACGGAACGTGTAGATTCCCCGCCGGTAGCGGTTCCCTCCCTGGGCCTCCTCCCACACCTTGGTGCTGAAGCTGGCGGGCCGAACGAAGAGAAACTTGGGCGCGGGGGAGTAGACGCTGGGACCGCCGACCTCGGGGTGAAGCAGGCCGCTGGCGGCCAAAGCAATGTCACGAACCACCTCGGCGTCCACTCGAAATCGCGGGCCCCGCGCCAGCAGGCGGTTGTAAGGATCCTCGCGGTACTGTTGGGGAGTCGCCCGGGAGGACTGTCGATAGGTGGCCGAAGTCACGATGAGTCGATGCAGGGACTTGAGACTCCAGCCTCGCTCCATGAACTCGACCGCAAGCCAATCCAGCAGCTTGGGATGAGAGGGCCTCTCGCTCTGCTTCCCCAGGTCTTCGCTGCTTCGCACCAGGCCGATGCCGAAATACCCCTGCCAGACCCGATTGACCAGGGTGCGCGCCGTTGTGGGAGCCTTGCGGTCCACCAGCCAATGGGCGAACGCCAACCGGTCGGTCGGACCGTTCTCCGACAGGGGATGGAGAAAGGCCGGCACTCCTGCGCTGACCCGCTCGCCCGGACGAAGGAAATCCCCCCGCGCCAACACGTGGGTGGAACGAAGCTGTTGCCGCTCGGAAAGCACCAACTGGGTGGTGCCCTCGGGGTGTTGTCGCCACAGCTCCTCGATGCGCTCGTTGAAGGGGTTCCACTCGGGCACGGTGGTCCGCCAGTAGCTGAAGACCTGCCGGATCTGTTCCCGGGTGCGGCGGGACGGGTCGATGGACAGAATCTCCCGGACCCGTTTGGGCAGAGGATCGGCCTCGGCGCCGGCCTCGCCTGTGATCGAGAGCCGCAAGCGGCCCAGGTTGCGGTTTCCGGTCCCCTGGTCATCGCCGCCCGCGTGTTTCTGGGTTAGGTAAAAGGTCAGGAGAGTACCGTTGGCATGGTCGATGGGCTGCTCCGCCCGGAACACGGCTTTTCGCGGCTGGTTGCGATTCACCGTCCCGGTGTCCACTCCCCAGGCGGTTTCCTCCTTGCCGTCGATGGCGAAGGCCACCGGTCCGATCAACCGCGGCTTGCCACCCTCGCTGGTGGGGGTCAGCTCCAGTGGAGCGGGAACGATGTCGGCGGTGGCCGCGGCCATCTTCACTGCGTGCACCTGGTCGGGATGGTCCGCGGGCGCCGCCTCCACTTCAAATTCCGAAAGGGCGCAGGTGCCGTTGATGGAGCGTCCCGGCCCTCCCATGGGGAGGTCGTCATCGGTCATCAGCTCCAGGCGGAAGGCGGCAATTGGATGTTGGTCGGTCCTGATCGTCATCTTCACCCGGTGGCTCCCGCCCGTAGCCCCCTGAGCCAGGAAAGAGCCGTCCTCGAGGGGAAGGTACCTCTGGCCTTGAGTAGAAAAATCGTCCACCTCGGGTTGAACCACCGTCCATTGGGGCGGGTCATGGTCCAGGCCGCGTTCCCACGCGTCCATCCGCGCTCGCCAGTCGGAGTGGTCTTGCTGCAGCTCCAGCTCGACGTCCCGGATTCCTTGCAGCAAGGACTGCCG
Source organism: Candidatus Versatilivorator sp. (assembly GCA_965207735.1). GTDB lineage: Bacteria > Acidobacteriota > Terriglobia > Versatilivoradales > Versatilivoraceae > Versatilivorator. The sequence continues at coordinate 3,095,753 of OZ242296.1, forward strand.
CCGGCGCTGCTCTTCCAGCGTATAGACGGCGACCTTGGCCTCATGGGCGTTGTTCAGGAAAGCGAAGAGCCGATAGTACTCCTCCTGCGTCAAGGGGTCGTACTTGTGGTTGTGACACTGGGCGCATTGGATGGTGACGCCCAGAATGCCCTTGCCCACCGCCTCCATGCGGTCGAACATGGCTTCCATCCGGAACTGCTCCGGGTCGATGCCCCCTTCCAGGTTCATCATGGAATTTCGAAGGAAACCGGTGGCTACGACCTGGTCCTGGGTGGCTCCCGGGAGCATGTCGCCGGCCAGCTGCTCGATAATGAACCGGTCGTAGGGCAAGTCGCGGTTCAGGGCTCCAATGACCCAGTCGCGGTAGAACCAGACGATTCTGGGCAGATCCTTTTCGAAACCGTCGGAGTCGGCGTAACGGGCGGCATCCAGCCAGCGGCGTCCCCATCGCTCTCCATAGTGAGGCGACCCCAGCAGCCGCTCCACTTGCTTGCGGTAGGCCTCGGAACTGTCGTCGGCCAGAAAGGCTTCCACCTCCTCGATGGTCGGCGGCAGCCCGACCAGGTCCAGGCTGAGACGGCGCAACAGAGTTACCCGGTCGGCCTCGGGAGAGGGCGACAGGCCCCGGTCTTCCAACCGGGCCAGGACAAAGGCGTCGATCGGGTTGGCCACCCAGCCTGCGTCCCTTACCTCGGGCAGCTCCGGACGCGATGGTGGCACATAGGCCCAGTGGCGCTCGACTGCTGCTCCGTTTTCCCCGGCAGTCTCCGGCCAGTCAGCGCCCTGCTCGATCCACTCCCGGATCAGCCCGATGGTTGCCGGATCGAGCGGCTTCCCGCCCATTGGCATCTGCGCCTGCTCTCCCAGACCGGCCACCCGCTGCAACAGCAGGCTCCCATCGGCATCGCCCGGCTGGATCGCCCGGCCGGACTGCCCGCCGGCAAGCGCCCGGGATCTCGAATCCAACCGCAGCTCCGCCATCTGCTGCTCGGGGCCGTGGCAGGAAACGCAGGAGGCCTGCAGGACGGGTTGGATATCCCGGAGAAAATCGACTCGCCCGGAGGTTTCAGCCGAAGCACCCTGGGAGAAGGGCGTGATCTGAAGACACAGGCAAGCGGCAATGCCCAGCAACCCCGCGGCAGGGATTGCGAAAGATCGTTTCGAGAGCATGCCGGTATGATAGCGAAAAACCCCTGAAAAGGCAGTGAAATTCAGCACGGTCCGGCAGTCGGCGATCCATGCGGGTCAGGGCTTCAGGCCGGAACCCGTGCCGTGGTTTTTGTTTGCGGGCGCCTCGGCGGATGCCGATAATGGGGAGCGGAAATGGGACTGTCGCAAACGTCTACCCGGAGACCCTTATGAAAATCGAAGCCAAGGCAACTTTGCCGAAACGGAAACCGACCGACCTGCTGGTGCTACTGCTGGACAAGGAGCGTGAACTCAGCCGAACTGCCGATGCCACCTTGGGACCGCTTGTGCAAAAGCTTTCCCAGGACTATGGGGAGGGCAGGATCAAGAGGGAATACTTCAGCGCCAGCCCCAGTGAGGTGGCTCGTCATGTGCTGGTTCAGCACACCAGTCTGGTGAAGCCTTACGATCTTGCCGAGAAAGTGAAGATCCTGGCGGCCAGTGCCCTGGACCAGGCTCGTGACCTCGACCTGACCCAGGTGACCTTTTTGCTGAACGGCAAGGACGCCCCTCAGCTTGTGGGAGCGGTGGCGGAAGGCGTCGCCCTGGGCGGGTACCGGTTCGACAAGTACCGAAAGGAGAAGGACAGCTTTGGCGAAAAGGCCCGGATCACGCTTTGGGTGGCCGGAGCCAGCCTAAAGGAGTGCCGCACCACTCTGGATCGGACGGTCCTGATTTCCGAGTGCGTGAATGACGCCCGCCAACTGGTGAATGAGCCCGGGGCCGCGGTCTATCCCGAGGTGATTGCCGATCTTGCCAAGGAAATCGGCAAGGAGCACGGCCTCAAGGTGTCCGTGCTGGACGAGAGCGGTCTCCGCAAGGCGAAACATGCCGGACTGCTCTGCGTGGGAAGCGGAAGTATCCACCAGCCGCGGCTGGTCAGCCTGGAGTATCGGCCGGCTCGTCAATCCAAGGTCCGCCTGGCGCTGGTCGGCAAGGGGATCACCTTCGACACGGGCGGCATCTCACTGAAACCCGGCGACCGCATGCTGGAAATGAAGGGAGATATGGCGGGCGCCGCCTCCGTCCTGTACGCCATGAGTGCCATCGCCCGCTTGCAGCCCGAAATCAACGTGCTGGGTGTGATTCCCACGGCCGAAAACATGCCCGACGCCAGAGCCCAGCGGCCCGGTGACATCTTCGTCCCCAGGAACGGCAAGTCGGTGCAGGTGGACAACACCGACGCCGAGGGACGACTGGTCCTGATCGACGGATTCGAGAGGGCCGGGGAATGGCAGGCGACTCATATCGTCGATATCGCCACGCTGACCGGCTCCGTGGTGCGGGCATTGGGGCCGGGCTACGCCGGAATCATGGGCAACGACCCCAGCCTGACCCGGGCGCTGATTGAATGTGGCAGGAGCCAGGGGGAGATGCTGTGGGAACTGCCCCTGCCGGAGGAATACCGGGAGCTACTCAAGACCCCTTACGCCGACGTCAACAACGTTGGGGGCTCCTATGCTGGAGCCATTACCGCCGGACTCTTCCTGCAAGAGTTCGTTCCCGAGGGCGCGGCCTGGGCCCACCTGGACATTGCCGGCCCCTTTCTCTCCGGCAAGGCCTGGAAGTACTACCAGGCAGGAGCCAGCGGATTCGGGCTCAAGACCTTCGTGGAGTTGTGCCGGCGATTCTCCAGCCACTTCGGCGAATGAGGAATCGCGGGGCGGCTCACTCGTCCTTTTTTTCGGGGACTTCCTCGGTGGCCGTGATCTTCACGTCGGCTTCGAAGCGCTTGTAGTTCTTGTAAGTGACGATTTCCCGGATCCGAATCCTTTGGGTCGGAAAATCCAGCACGTCGTCGGCCCGGGTGTAGGTAGGAAACCAGTACCTGCCGTCGACCATTTCCCGGTAGGTCTCGAATCGGGGGAACCTTTGATCCCGGTTCTTCCTGGTGATGCGGTAGACCGTCTTCCCGTCGGTCTTCACAATCTGCAACTCCTGATCGTCCACCCAGATCTTTCCTTCGAAATAACGCTCATTCCCCCGGATTTGCTTGGGAATGACCTCGAAGACGTAGGTGTCGATCTCGTCAATCAACTCCTTGCCCAGATAGGTGAGGCTGTACTTGCCGATGTCGGTCGTGGTGAGGACGAAAGGAAAGATGTTCTGTATGTCGTCGAGGTCCTCCTGGGTGAGCTGGATGTTGCGCAGGGTGCTCTGGGGGGCTCTCAGGACCTTCTCGATCCGCCGTCCACGGTTGTCGAACAGGATGTCCGACAAGGTGTAGTAGCGCTGGCCCGTCTTTCTCCCGTCTAGGGTCAGCACCTCGATGCTCACGCTCTGGCGGTAGGTATAGTTCTCCCGTGCCCGCCGAAATTCAGACTCCTTGGCCGCGAATTCGCGGATGATTTCCTCCACGGGAATGGGCGGCTCTTCTTCGCGGAGACCCGAGGCCTCTGCAGCGACTCCCGGTCCGGCGCCCCTCGCCAATATCCAGATCAGCGCTGAAACCATCAACCATCTTCGAGCCATTTTAACCTCCCGGACGGCCGCCGTTCCCTCAGTCACACCCTTAGTCACAACCGAGGTCGGCCAAAAGGCCGGTTTTCTGTCTCAGAAATTAGATTACCATCTCCGATGGAGGTTCCACAGGAAAACGGTCGGTTCGAGGGATCCTTTGCATATCAGCCAACAGCCTCCGTTCGGCTCCCCCTCCCCGCCACCTGGATTCGCCCAAAAAAAAAGCCTCGAGAGCCTCGAGGCTTTAAGTATCCCGGCGATGACCTACTCTCCCACCCAGTTACCCGGGCAGTACCATCGGCGCTGAGGGGCTTAACTTCCGTGTTCGGGATGGGAACGGGTGTGACCCCCTCGCTAGAATCACCGGAATGACGACAATCAACAACTGCATGAATCCTTGCAAGCTCGTTTAATTGCTGAAAATAAAGATGGATGGTCAAGCCGAACGACCGATTAGTACTGGTTAGCTGAAGCCATTGCTGACCTTACACACCCAGCCTATCAACGTAGTAGTCTACTACGGGTCTTCTTACCTTGCGGTTGGGAGATCTCATCTTGGAGTGGGCTTCACGCTTAGATGCATTCAGCGTTTATCCCGACCGAACGTAGCTACCCAGCGACTGCCTCTGGCGAGACAACTGGTACACTAGAGGTTCGTCCATCCCGGTCCTCTCGTACTAAGGACAGCCCTCCTCAAATCTCCTGCGCCCACATCAGATAGGGACCGAACTGTCTCGCGACGTTCTGAACCCAGCTCACGTACCGCTTTAATAGGCGAACAGCCTAACCCTTGGAACCTTCTACAGCTCCAGGATGCGATGAGCCGACATCGAGGTGCCAAACCTTGCCGTCGATATGAACTCTTGGGCAAGATCAGCCTGTTATCCCCGGCGTACCTTTTATCCGTTGAGCGATGGCCTTTCCATGCAGAACCACCGGATCACTAAGTCCTGGTTTCCCATCTGCTCGACCTGTCCGTCTCGCAGTTAAGCGTCCTTATGCCTTTACACTCTTTGGCTGATTTCCAAACAGCCTGAGGACACCTTCGAGCGCCTCCGTTACCGTTTAGGAGGCGACCGCCCCAGTCAAACTACCCGCCTAGCAATGTCCCTTTACCGGATAACGGTAATAGGTTAGAACCACAGTACGATAAGGGTGGTATCTCACCGGTGGCTCCCCACACCCCAAAGGGCATGGTTCAAAGCCTCCCACCTATCCTGCGCATACCGCACCGTAATTCATTGCTAAGGTATAGTAAAGGTGCACGGGGTCTTTCCGTCTTGATGCGGGTAACCGGCATCTTCACCGGTACTACAAGTTCGCTGAGTCACACGTTAAGACAGTGCCCAAATCGTTACGCCATTCGTGCAGGTCGGAACTTACCCGACAAGGAATTTCGCTACCTTAGGACCGTTATAGTTACGGCCGCCGTTCACCGGGGCTTCGATTCAAAGCTTCGCCTTGCGGCTAACCTCTCCTCTTAACCTTCCGGCACCGGGCAGGCGTCAGCCCCTATACGTCGTTTTCGACTTTGCAGAGACCTATGTTTTTGCTAAACAGTCGCTTGGGCCATTTCACTGCAACCCCCTCGGGCTATGAACCCTACCGGGGCACTCCTTCTTCCGAAGTTACGGAGCTATTTTGCCGAGTTCCTGAACGTGTGTTCTCTCAAGCGCCTTAGGATTCTCTCCTCGTCTACCTGTGTCGGTTTGCGGTACGGTTACTTGCTGGACTCCTTAGAGGTTTTTCCTGGCAGTGTGGAGTCAACTGGTTTGATTAACCCTTGCGGGCTCCCCGTAACTTTTCAGGGTTAACGATCGAACGGATTTGCCTGTTCGATCCCCCTACGAGCTTGGAACGGCGCGTCCATCAGCCGTCCAGCCTATCCTCCTGCGTCACCCCATCGTAATAACGCCCAACAAGTAGTACAGGAATGTTGACCTGTCTCCCATCGTCTACGCCTTTCGGCCTCGACTTAGGGACCGACTAACCCTGAACGGATTAACCTTTTTCAGGAAACCTTAGACTTTCGGCGACCAGGGTTCCCACCTGGTTTATCGCTACTTATGCCGGCAGAGTCTCTTCAGTACCGTCCACCTCTCCTCACGGTGAGGCTTCGACCGGTACGGAACGCTCCCCTACCAAACTACCTGCCGTAGCAAGTAGAGTTCATAGCTTCGGTGGCAGACTTGAGCCCCGTTAAATTGTCGGCACGGAACCGCTTGACCAGTGAGCTGTTACGCTTTCTTTAAAGGATGGCTGCTTCTAAGCCAACCTCCTGGCTGTCTCTGCGTTTCCACATCCTTTTCCACTTAGTCTGCACTTCGGGACCTTAGCTGATGATCTGGGCTGTTTCCCTCTCGACAATGAAGCTTAGCCCCCACTGTCTGACTCCCATGCTGTTGTTCACGGCATTCGAAGTTTGATTGGATTCAGTAACCTGGTAGGGCCCCTAGTCCATTCAGTTCTCTACCTCCGCGACAAATCACATGAGGCTAGCCCTAAAGCTATTTCGGGGAGAACGGGCTATCACGGAATTTGATTAGCCTTTCACCCCTACCCTCAGCTCATCCAAGCTGTTTTCAACCAACACTGGTTCGGGCCTCCACACGGTGTTACCCGTGCTTCACCCTGGCCAAGGGTAGATCATCCCGCTTCGCGTCTATTTCCTGCGACTGAATCGCCCTATTCAGACTCGCTTTCGCTACGGCTCGCTTATGCTTAACCTTGCCACAGAAAATAACTAGCCGGCTCATTATGCAAAAGGCACGCGGTCAGGCGGGTCTTGCGACCACAGCCCTCCCACCGATTGTAAGCATTCGGTTTCAGGTACTTTTAACTCCCCTCGCAGGGGTGCTTTTCACCTTTCCCTCACGGTACTGGTTCACTATCGGTCATAAGAGAGTATTTAGCCTTGGGAGATGGTCCTCCCGGATTCCCACAGGGTTTCACGTGCCCCGCGGTACTTAGGATCCCGCTTCGAGTCAAGGAGCTTTCGCTTACATGGCTGTTACATCCTCTGGCCGACCTTTCCAGATCGTTCAGCTAGCCCCTTGATTGGTAACTCTACTCATGCGGTCCTGCAACCCCACTCGTGATT
>OZ242296.1:3105000-5264214 GCA_965207735.1 Candidatus Versatilivorator sp.
CCGTGAGGCTCCGCAAAAGACAATCCCCGGGGAATGCCTTGTGATTTTACCTCACGCGGACCGATAATTGTTGCATCGAGATGACACCAAAATCCGGCAAATCGAGAAGAAGACTCATCCCTCTGGCGGTGCTGGTCTGCGTTCTGCTGCTGTTCGCGGTGGTGCAGCAGGCCTTCAACCTCTCTCCCATTCTCAGCGATCCCCAGAGCCAGACAACCCTGTTCCTGTGGGCTTTCACTTCGCTCAATGTCGTCCTGCTGCTGACCTTCATCCTGATCTTGCTGCGCCACCTCCTGAAGCTTTACTTCGAGCATAAGAGTCAACGGCCGGGCTCACGCTTTCACCGGAAGCTTCTGCTTTCCTTTCTGGGGGTGGCGTTGGTTCCAGGCGTTTTCATGTCCTTTTTCGCTTATGCCGTGGTGAACCGGAATCTGGACAAATGGTTCAGCTCGCCCCTGGATCAGGCCTTCGCGCCCGTGGGCATTGGTGAAATCGCCAGGCAGGTGGAAAGGGACGCCTCTCAGCGGGCGGTGTCGACCGCTCGCTTCCTGGCCAAACATCCGGGCCTCCAGAGAATGTGGACCGCTCCCGCAATCGACGGGGTGCGGGAGCTGGAACGCATCGCCCCACAGTTGGAGATCCCTTTCGCCGTCGTCCTCGACCGGTCAGGAAGCCCTCTGTTGGCCTATGGAAAAGGACGCGCTTTTCTCCCCAACGATTCCCGCTTCCCGGAGATGGTTCGCCCTTTGGAAGTGATTGGCGAGAACTTGTCAGGGCAGGGACTCTCCGAGGCCCTGGACGACCAGGTGTGGACCGTTCCCTGGAAGGAGGGCTCGCCGGCGGGCCGACGGGAGCAACCCTTGCTGTTGACCGGGGCGCGCAGCGATTCGGGAGGCTTGATTGTCGGGTTCCGCCCCCCCGCGGAAATGGCGAGCTTCGCCCGGGAGTTGTCCAGCCTCAGTCGGGAGTACGAGCAGATGAAGGAACAACGCAAGATGATCCGGACCAACTTCATGCTGGTCCTGGGAGTAGTCACCTTGCTGGTTCTCTTTCCGGCGGTCTGGATCGCCCTCTTCCTGTCGCGCAAGATCACCGAACCCATCCGGGCACTGGCTGAAGCGTCCAACGAAGTATCGCAGGGAAACTTGAGCGTGCAGGTCGACAGCCCCGCACCGGACGAGCTGGGCATCCTGGTGTCCTCCTTCAACCGCATGACCGCTCAGCTCGATGAGGCGGCTCGAGATCTGGCCTCCAAGAATCGGGACCTGGCAGAGTCCCATCGGTCCTCGGAAGCCAGGAGGCGTTACACCGAAGCCGTCCTGGAAAACATTCCCACAGGAGTCATCTCCATCGCCGCAGACTCGTCCATCAACACCATGAACGAGTCTGCCCAGCAGATGCTTGGGCGGACGGACGACACCGGTCTGTCCCTGGCGGAGTTGTTTCAACCCCAGGACCTGGCCGAGATCCAAGGCTTGATGGCCAAGGCGGCCCGTGTGAGGAGCGCTTCCAAGGAACTGGAGCTCAAGACCCCACGGGGAACCTTCTACGGCAATGTGACTCTCAGCTCTCTGGATCCGGCCGATGCCGGACCGCAAAGGTTCGTAATGGTGTTGGAGGACTTGACCGAGCTGCTCAGAGCCCAGAAGGCCAACGCCTGGCGAGAGGTGGCTCGGCGCATGGCTCACGAGATCAAGAATCCACTGACCCCGATTCAACTCTCGGCTGACCGAATCCTCAAGCACCTGTCCAGAACCAGGGCTCCGGCGGACGCCGCCAATCCCCATCCCCCGTCCTCTTTTGGCTTTCGTGCCACCGTAAAGGAGTGCGTGCACACCATTACCCAGGAAGTCAGGACCTTGAAGGGGATGGTGAACGAATTCTCCCGATTCGCCCAATTGCCCTTACCAAGCATGGTGCCTTCCAACCTCAACCTCATCATCGAGAGCACCCTGACGTCCTACGACGGCCGCCTCGACGGCGTGGATGTGGTCAAGCAGTTGGCTACCGACCTCCCGTTGACTCAGGTGGATCCCGAACAACTGAAGCGGGTGCTGGTCAATCTGATCGACAATGCGCTCGAAGCCATGGATCAATCCGATCGCAAGCAGCTCTCCCTGTCCAGCCGGTTCTTTCCCTCCAGAGAGACGATCCAACTGGCCGTCAGGGACAGCGGACAAGGGATTGCGGCGGCTGATCGGGACAAACTGTTTCTCCCCTACTTCTCGACACGCAAAAGAGGAACCGGCCTGGGGTTGGCCATCGCCAATCGCATCATCGCAGACCACAAGGGGTACATTCACGTGGAGGACAATTCCCCCCGGGGAGCCAGCTTCGTGATCGAGCTCCCGGCCCTCTGACCCGCCGGGGGAGGAATCGGCTTCGGCCGTGCCTCCTTTCGATGTACAGACCTCCGGGATAGGACGCGGGCGGCGGACCGATTTTGCCGCCCTTGAAGTTCAGGTGAGCAAGTGGCTAGAAACTCCATACTGCTGGTGGACGACGAGGCGGGAATTCGGAAATCCCTGGGAGCCGTGCTGAGCGAAGAAGGCTTCAAGGTGACCACGGTCCGCAGCGGAGAGGAGTGCCTGCGCCTGTTGGAGAAGAGGGCCTTCGAGTTGATTCTGCTTGACATCTGGCTGCCCGGCATCAACGGGCTGGAAACCCTGGAGGCCATCAGGAAGAGGAAGGTGGATGCGGCCGTGGTGATGATTTCGGGCCACGGCACCATCGAAACCGCCGTCAAGGCGACCCGCCTGGGGGCCTTCGATTTCATCGAAAAGCCCCTGTCCATAGAAAGGACGCTGCTGGTCATCCAGAACGGCCTGGAGAACAAGCGCCTTCAGGATGAGAACAGAACACTCAAATCCCGGCTGGATCAACACTACAAGATCATCGGTCAAAGCATCTCCATGAAGGCCCTGCGCCAGCAGCTGGCCATCGCGGCGCCCACAGACGGACGGGTACTGATCTACGGCGAGAGCGGCACCGGTAAGGAACTGGTGGCTCACGCCCTTCACCACCAGAGCCTGAGAAAAGCGGCGCCCTTCGTGGAGGTGAACTGTGCCGCCATCCCCGACGAGCTGATCGAGAGTGAACTGTTCGGGCACGTCAAGGGCGCCTTTACGGGAGCCACCGCCACCAAGGTGGGAAAGCTGGAAAAGGCCGATGGAGGGACGCTCTTTCTGGATGAGGTCGGAGACATGACCCTCAAGACCCAGTCCAAGGTGCTCAGGGCGCTGGAAACCCAGCGCTTCGAACCCGTAGGGGCCCATTCGACGGTGTCGGTGGACGTTCGCATCATCGCGGCCACCAACAAGGATCTCGACCAGGAAATGCAACGGGGCAACTTTCGTGAAGACCTCTTCTACCGTCTCAACGTCATTCCCTTCTACGTGCCTCCGCTGCGCGAGCGCACCGAGGATATTCCGGTGTTGGCAAAATTCTTCATAGGAGACTTCTCCAGCCACTACGGGCATCCACCCAAGGAGCTGAGCGCGGAGGCCGTGGACCTGTTGACGGCCTATCCCTGGCCGGGCAATGTCCGCGAACTGAAGAACCTGGCGGAGCGACTGGTGATCATGAGTCCCGCACGCCGGATTGAAGCTCGGCACCTGCCGGCCGGGCTGCTCAAGTCCAACGGCCCCCGGGAAGATACGGTTGAGTCCAGGAGCTTGTCGGAGGCCCGCATGGCCTTCGATCGAGACTACATCCTCAAGAAACTGGAGGAAAACCGGGGGAACATCTCGCGCACGGCCGAAGCCCTGGGCATCGAGCGCAGCCACCTCCACCGCAAGCTCAAATCCCTGAAGATCAACGTCAGTCGGGGTTAACCCGCATTTCTCCCCGAGCGGTGTGCAGACCGCTTCATAGGCATGGCGATAGTCGGGCGGTCCAGGGCGGTCAATTTCGGAAAGCAGCCAATTTTCAGCCAACTTCATGGATTTCAACGACAAAAGAAGAAGGAAGGTCGAGAAATCGAGGTCCAGGCAACCCCTGGCCGATTTCCTCTCCGGATCCCTCCCGATCGGCGACCGGACCGATCTGGAAGATTTCCTGGCCAGTCCCGACTCGACCAAGCGGGTTCGCAGCGCCCCCTACCAGGATGTGTTCCTGGCCATCAAGGCTGTCGGTCTGGCCGACAGCCAGGAGTTGCTCCTGCCGGCCACCCTAGAGCAGCGCCGCGGCTTCATCGACCTGGATTGCTGGCGCAAGGACAGCTTTCACAGGCCCAGCTTCATGGAATGGATGGCTGCCTACGTGCAGTGCGGGCCCGAAGAGGCGGCAGTAGCTGCCCGAGCGGTGGACCCCAACCTGCTGGCGCTCTTCCTGAAGGACAACATTCGGATTCACGTGCTGGAAACGGACGAGCCCCTCCCTGAGCTGCCCCTCATTCTGACGCCGGATCAGCGGTTCGGCATCGAGGTACCCGGCGAGGCCGATGCAGCCACCCTGACCCGCCTCTTGCTCGACGTCATCTTCCGAATGGATGCCTCCCTGGGGTACGACCTGATCGATCGGGTGCGTTGGGACAACCGGGTTTCCTTGGAGGAGGAAGCCTACCGGAACAAGCGGCTCCGCCTGGAGGAGATCGGCTTCGTGGACTACTACGAGGCCCTGAGCATTTACGGAGAGGCCGGCACGACCGCGACTCCGCGGCGCCAAGGGACTTTGCAAGAGGAGGACGATGCCCAGCGGGTTTCGTCCACGCTACCGGCCCTGCTGGTGGCCTCGCTGGTGCCGGGAGAACACCTCTGGCGAGCCCTGGGCGCCATCCGGGACACCCGCCAGGCCGAACTGATCAGCCAGCAACTGGCCGCCCTGGCCAATCGGATTCTCTCGGTTCACTCCGTGACTACCGGAGACCTGGAGAAGGTGAAGCCGGCCCTGGTAGAAATGAGGGATACGCTTAACCTGGGCCTGGAGCGATTGACTCAGGGCCGGGCCTCCCTGGCGGCGTCAGCTCTGACGCAACAGGACATGCTGGGATTGTTCCGGATGGGGTTCAGCATCCTGGCGGATCTGCGCGCCGAAGCCGACGGGGTCATCCATCGGGGCAGGCTCCGTCTGGAAGGAGCCCAACCAACCCTGTTGGAATCGCCGCAGTCGGAATTTCTGGACGGGTTGCGGCGTCACAGGCCCCTTTTCTTCGAAGGCGCGCGGGACTCGCGGCGAGCCGGTTATCGAAACTTCCGCGGTCTGGCCGATGTCGAATCGGCTCAACGTAAACTGAACGAGATCGAGGCTTTGGGGCAAATCTTCTGGAGCCTGGTGCCCGGCCCCGGCCCCGAGCTCACGGTCAAGGCCCTCCGGCAGGTGAACAGGAGTCTGGACGACCTGCGCTTCGGAACGCTCTTTGTGACCGCAACTCTCAACCACGTCCTGGGGAAACCCTTCAGGCCCGAGCCCATCGGCGTCCGGCAGTTCCAGGGTGTGCTGAAGAATCTGGCCCCGCCCGGCGCAGATTCACGGCAACTGGCCGATGGCCTGAGGGCCGTCGCCCGGAAACAGCTGGCCTCGCGGCGAGCCGAAAAAGACAGGCTGGGGGTCCTGAACCCCTTTGTCGAATCCTGGTGCCGGGTCGGAGCCGAAGAACTGGCCCCTCTGCGGGGAGAATCGGAGATCGTCCCCGAATGGGTCACGACAGTACTGTTGCACCTGTCCCGGGACCGCTGAAGCAGGACGTTCATGGTCTTCCAGAATTTCGTGCGCCTGATTCGAAACCGGCGACTGGTGGCTCCGGGCGACAAAGTGCTGTTGGCTCTCTCCGGGGGAGCCGACTCGACCGCGCTCCTGTGCCTCTTTCTCGAGATTCGCCCCAGGCTCGATCTGGAGCTGGCGGTGGCTCACCTGAACCATGGACTTCGGGGAAAGGAAGCCGACGCCGACGCCGAATTCGTGCGCTCCCTGGCCGCGAGCTACCGTCTGCCGTTCGTCGTGGAAAAATTGCCCCCCTCGGAGCGCCCCACGGGAGGAAACGCCCAGGCCCGTGCGCGGGAGCTGCGGTACCGGTTCCTTCAGCGCACCGGCGATTCCCTGGGCGTGCAGCGGATCGCCTTGGGACACACCCGCAACGACCAGGCGGAGACGGTCCTGCTGAGGCTGCTGAGAGGCAGTGGCGCCTTGGGTCTGGCGGCGATTCCCGTTGCCCGCGCCGATCGATTCATCAGGCCCCTGCTGTCGATCAAGCGTGAGGACCTTCGAACCTACCTGCGGTCCCGCGGAGTGGAATGGCGGGAGGATGCCACCAACCGGGACCTGCAGTTCGCGCGCAACAGGGTGAGGCATGAACTCATTCCCTGGCTGGAGGAGACGTTCAATCCCGGAATCGTGGACGTTCTGGCAAGGACGGCCGAGAATCTGCGTGGAGACGCCGAGAGCCTGGAATGGCTGGTCGGGGATCTGGCCGGCAGGCAGGCGGACCCGGCAGACGCCCGGCTCGGCTGGCGCCGGAGCTGGTTGAACACGCTTCCTGCCGGACTGAGAAGCCAACTGGTGCGTCATGCCTTCGGCACCCTGGACCCCGGGAATCGAGTGCTGAAGAAGCAGGTCGATGCGGTCCTGGAGCTGCTGCACGACCACAAGAGCGGCAAGTCCGTTCGCGTCGGCCGGATCGAGGCCGCCAGAGAGTTCGACCGCCTGCTCTTCCGGGAGCTGCCCGCTTCTCCCCCTGTTGAATCCTACTGCTACCCGCTCGCAATTCCCGGGCAAGTTCGTCTCCATCGGGTCGGGCTGGAATTTGAGACCCACCTGAACCAGGGATCCAGCGGCCTGCCCTTGCTGGACCGATGGCAAATCTACCTGTCGCCACGGGCCGTGGCCGGGGGGCTGGAGGTCAGATCCTGGCGGGCCGGCGATGCCTACCGGCCACTCGGGTCCTCGAGACCCAAGAAAATCAAGGAATTGTTCCAGAGAAAGCGGATTGGATTGAGCGCCCGGGCCAGGTGGCCGGTGGTGACCTGCGGCGGAAAGATTGTCTGTGCCGCAAGTTTTCCGGTGGCAGCCGGCGCCGAATGGCACCGATCCTCGCCGGAAGCAGTCAGGGTGGTGATCGAGGAACGGGCGCTGGAAGGCGGGCCTGACCCCAGTGTCCTGTTATGAGCCGACATCCCGCCGCAGGACCCGGGAAGCGGCCGGCATCGGGCTGCCGGATCTCGACCACACTGAGGGGGTACTGCCGGCTTAGTCAAAGATTCTTTTGCCTTTACGCCACCCCCCGTGGCAGATTTGATTCGTAAATTCCACGCCGAAATGCTATCTTGTTGGTGTGGGGGTAGTCACTTGGCAGGGACGGATGGTGCGGAATCAGCCGGGCGTTGGATGGCGGAAAAGGCACCGTTCGACACCATGAAACGCTCCCTGGAGCGAGGCGCAACGGCTCCGGTGGCCAAGAACCGGGCCTGGGACGAAGTCTTAATCTGACCCCACGGTCGCGTTGGCCCGACGGCGGCCCTCTATGATTGCGATGGCAAAGACACTGCTATTCTGGATCGGCCTGGTTGTCCTGGGCGTCCTCCTGTGGCAATTCGTTCAGCGCAGCGGCTCAGAGGAGGAGAGGGAGTGGAAATTCTCGGAGTTTATCGAACAGGTGGAGCAGTCCAACGTGCAGGAAGTGGAGATCGTGGGAAGTGAAGTCAAGGGAACGACCAAGGACAACACACCCTTCACAACCGTTGCCCCCGACTACGACGAATTGATCGCCCGCCTGCTGGCCAAGAACGTCATCATCAAGGCCAAGGAGCCTTCCCAGAGCCCCTGGCTGGCCGCTCTGCTCACCTATGCTCCCTTTCTGCTGCTGATCGGAATCTGGATTTTCTTCATGCGGCAGATGCAGAGTGGCGGCAACAAGGCCCTGTCATTTGGAAAGAGCCGGGCCAAGCTGCTTTCCTCCCAGCAGAAGAAAGTCACCTTCAAGGACGTGGCCGGCGCCGACGAAGCCAAGGAAGAACTGCAGGAAATCATCGAATTCCTGAAGGACCCCCAGAAGTTTCAGAAACTGGGAGGCCGAATCCCCAAAGGGGTGCTGCTGGTCGGACCGCCAGGCACGGGCAAGACGCTTCTGGCCCGAGCCATCGCCGGCGAGGCCGGAGTGCCCTTCTTCTCCATCAGCGGATCCGACTTCGTGGAGATGTTTGTGGGCGTGGGGGCCTCCCGAGTGAGAGACCTGTTCGAGCAAGGCAAGAAGAACGCCCCCTGCATCGTCTTCATCGACGAGATCGACGCTGTCGGGCGTCACCGCGGCGCCGGCCTGGGCGGGGGGCACGACGAGCGCGAGCAGACCCTGAATCAACTGTTGGTCGAGATGGACGGATTCGAGTCCAACGAGGGCGTGATCCTCATTGCGGCCACCAACCGCCCCGACGTGCTGGATCCGGCTCTGCTGCGACCCGGAAGGTTCGACCGTCGGGTGATGGTGGCTCGGCCCGACGTGAAGGGACGGGAAGGCATTCTCCAGGTCCACACCAAGAAAATTCCCTTGTCGGAGGATGTGGACGTCTCGGTTCTGGCACGCGGCACCCCCGGCTTTTCCGGGGCCGACCTGGCCAATCTGGTCAACGAAGCCGCGCTCTACGCCGCGCGCTACGACAAGCAGTCCGTGACCATGCTGGATTTTGAAGGCGCCAAGGACAAGGTCCTGATGGGTGTGGAGCGAAAGTCCATGATCATCAGCGACGCCGAAAAGCGGAATACGGCCTATCACGAAGCCGGTCACGCCCTGGTGGCGGCCATGCTCCCCCAGGCCGACCCGCTCCACAAGGTGACGATTATTCCGCGGGGGATGGCCCTGGGGGTGACCATGCAGCTCCCGGAGGATGACAAGCACACCTACACCCGGGTCTTCCTGGAGAGCCAGATCGCCATTATGATGGGTGGACGGGTGGCCGAGGAGATGTTTCTGGAACACATGACCACGGGCGCGGGCAACGACATCGAACAGGCTACCGAATTGGCCCGCCGCATGGTGTGCGACTACGGGATGTCCGAACTGGGCCCCTTGACCTTCGGCAAGAAGGAGGAGCAGATTTTCCTGGGAAGGGAAATCGCTCAACACCGCGACTACAGCGAGGATACGGCGATCAAGATTGACCAGGAGATCAAGCGGTTCGTCAACGAGGGATACCAAAGCGCCTGCAAGATCCTGGAAGAGAACCGGGACACCTTGATCCGAATCGCGGAGGCCTTGCTGGAAAGAGAAGTCCTGGACGCCAACGAGGTGCGGATGGTCATCCGGAACCTCCCGCTGGAGGAGAAGGCGGAACCGATCTCCCGGGAAGACTCCGGTCCTTCCCAGACGGAAAACCCCAGGGGAAAGAAGCCCGTCTCCCCCACTGTCGGACCCCTGGTCGACAAGCAGCGGGAAAAGCCGGCGCCCGCCTAGCCCGCATCGTCGCCAGTCCGCCCACGAACCGCCGCCGACAAAGGACCCGGCTGCCTGTCGCGTCTCCTTGGTCCGCTTCCTCTCAATTCCATTCCTGGGCCGCGCTTCTCACAGGGGGCTGTGTCCATGAGACCGCGTTTCCGCTTGCAACTTCCCAATGGCGCTCTGGAGTTGGGCGGGAAGACCCTGATCATGGGAATTCTGAACGTGACTCCCGACTCGTTCTACGATGGAGGGGCCTACCTGCAAACCGAAAAGGCGGTCAAGCATGGCCTGAAACTGGAAGACCAGGGAGCCGACCTGGTGGACGTGGGAGGGGAATCGACCCGTCCCGACCGTCCCGGCGCAGTCTCCGCGGCCGACGAGATTCGCAGGGTGGTCCCGGTCATCGAGCGGTTGGCCGGGCGTCTGACCATCCCCCTCTCGGTGGACACCTACAAGTCGGAAGTCGCTCGAGGCGCCATCGCGGCCGGCGCCTCGCTGGTCAACGACATCAGCGGGCTGCGCTTCGACCCCGATATGGCCGCCTGCGCCGCTGCGGCCGGTGCGGCCATGGTGCTCATGCATTCCCGTGGCAACCCGCAAAAACTCCACGGACTGCCTGCACTCAAGCGCCCGTTGCAGTCGGTGCTGCAGGGCTTGCGGCATTCGGTGGAAAAAGCCGTCCAGGCCGGAATTTCCAGAAATCGGATCGTCCTGGATCCGGGGCTGGGATTCGGCAAGGGCGTGAAAGACAACCTGGCGGTGCTGCGGCGACTGGAGGAGTTGAAACGGTTTCACATGCCCATTCTGGTGGGCCCCTCACGCAAATCCTTTATCGGCAACCTGCTGAACCTGCCGGTGGAGCAACGGCTCCTGGGAAGCCTCGCCAGCACAGCCGTTGCCGTGATCCAGGGAGCACACATTATTCGGGTCCACGACGTTCCCGAGACCCGCCAAGTGGTCCAAATGTGTGATGCTATAATGGGTTTCCGCTAGGTTGCCATGAATTTGATCGAACTATTCCGCCTGGACCGACTCACCTGGTCCGCGGCCGTCGACATTCTCATCGTCAGCATTCTGATCTACCACATCCTGTTGTTGATCCGCGGGACGCGTGCGGTGCAAATGGCGCTGGGAGTGGGATTCCTGGTGCTTTTCTATTACGTGACTCTCTGGTTCAACCTGGAAACCGTTCAATGGATCATGACCACCATTCTGCCTTTTTTCGTGGTCGGGATCATCGTGTTGTTCGCGGCTGAGATTCGCCGAGCCCTGGCCAACATCGGCAAGAACCCATTGCTGAGAAAGTTCTCCCGAAATCCGATCACGGAGACCTACGACGAGATCGTGGTGGCGGCGACCCACCTGTCCGCCCAGCATGTCGGGGCACTGATGGTCATCGAGCGCGAGATGGGGCTCAAGAACTATACCGAAAGCGGGGTGGCCATCGATGCGGCCCTCACTTCCGATCTGCTGGTGAGCATCTTTTCGCCCGGGACGCCCCTCCACGACGGGGCCGTCATCGTCCAGAAGGGCCGGATTACCGCGGCTGCCTGCTTCTTGCCTCTCACTCTCGACCCCAGGTTGAGCAAGGAGATGGGGACCCGCCACCGGGCAGCCATCGGTGTCACCGAAGAGTCGGACGCCGTGGTGGTGGTGATCTCCGAAGAGACTGGAATCATCTCCGCCGTAGTCGGCGGCGACATTCGGAGGAACCTGGACGGTCCGTCCCTGCGCCAGCATCTGGCCAGCATCCTCGAGTCTGCCGACTCGGTGCCGGCACCCCCATCCCACCTCTCCCCGGTGGCGGAAGGCAAATGAGCCGAATCTGGAAGGTTCTGAAAGGTTTACTGCTCGATAACGCCGGTTTGAAGCTCGCCTCGCTGGGCCTTGCCCTGCTGCTGTGGGCCGCGCTTAACGGCGAGCCCCGCTTTGTGGGAGAGGTCGGGTTCAAGATCAGTCTCCAATACCTGATGCCCCCGCACCTGGAGCTGGTGGATAATCCTGCAGGCTCGGTGGATGTCCGTCTGAGAGCTCCCTCCAGCATCCTGGACAGGCTGGAGTCCTCCGAAATGTCCGCCCACATCGACCTGGCCAACGCCCAACCCGGTGAACGGGTCTACTCCATCACCCCCGATCACATCTCCAGACCGCAGGGGATCACGGTCACCCACATCAGGCCTTCCACGGTGCGCCTCAACCTGCAACCTACCGTAAGCAAGGAAGTGGAAATCAACCCCCGAATCGTGGGCCGGGTGGGGGAGGGCTTCCGGCTGCGGTCGGTGACTCCCCAACCCAGGCGGGTGTTGGTGGAGGGTCCGGGCGGACGCGTGTCGGGCGTGACGGGAGTGACCACCGAAGACATCGACGTCACCGGTCGTTCCACCGACTTTGTGGCTCGAGTCTATCTGGATGCGGAAGACGGGGTGGTGCGTTTTCCGCAGGGCCGCCGAGTGGAAGTCGAAGTCGCCATCGAACCCCTGGAATCTCCAGCGGACAATCAAGGTTCCCAGCCAAACAGAGTTACCCCATGAGAAAACTGTTCGGGACGGATGGGATCCGGGGTGAGGCGGGCCGCTTTCCTCTGGACGAGAAGACAGTGTGCGCCATTGGCCGGGCCTTGGCCGAGTTCGGAGGCCCTCCGGGCGTCGGCCGGATCCTGATCGGCAGAGACACGCGAGAATCCGGCCCCTGGATCACCGCTCGGCTGAGCCAGGGCCTTGCCTTTGGGGGGGTGGACGCCATTCACGACCTGGGAGTGATCCCTACGGCCGGCCTGGCCTACTTGACCCGGGCACGTGGCTACGATCTGGGGATCATGATCTCGGCTTCCCACAATCCCTACCGGGACAACGGGATCAAGCTGTTCTCAGGACAAGGCTTCAAGGTTTCCGATGACCGGGAGGCCGAGATCGAGCGCCGCATCGATTCCTGGAGGAACGCGACGGCGATTTCGATCTGCCGCGGCTCCGACGGTCCCGACAACCGGGCAGCGCTGGCGGCGGAATACCTGGCCTTTCTGAGCCGGCAAGCCGGAACCCGGCTGGAGCCTCTCCGTGTAGGCCTGGACGTTTGCAACGGCGCGGCCTACCTCATCGCGCCTTCGCTATTCAGGAAGCTGGGGGCCGAGGTCCACGTTCTCAACGACAGTCCGGACGGTCGAAACATCAACCGCAACTGCGGATCCCTTCACCTGGATGGCTTGGCCCGGGCAGTGGAAGCCAACCGGTTGGACCTGGGCGTGGCCTTCGACGGAGATGCCGACCGTGTCCTTTTTGTCACAAGCAGCGCAAAGTGCCTGGACGGAGACCATGTCCTCTATGCCCTGACCAGGGACCGGAAGGTCGAAGGGTCAATGGCCGGCGAGAAGGTGGTCGGAACCATCATGACCAATTTGGCCCTTGAAAAGGCCCTGATCCGGGATGGCATTTCCTTGATTCGCACCCCGGTGGGAGACAAGCACGTCCTGGAGGCCATGCAGACCTCGGGAGCCGTCCTGGGAGGAGAACCCTCCGGGCACATTATTCTGGGTGACTTGCATACCACCGGGGACGGACTCCTGACGGCGGTCAAGATGGCGGAGCTTCTGGTTCGCCGCGGTGCCGTCCTGGACGACCTGGTTGCCGGATATCGGCCCTTCCCCCAGGTTCTGGACGGCCTCAGGGTTTCCCGCAAGGTCCCCATTGAGCAATCCCCCGAACTGTCGCGCCTGATCGGGAACGCCCGCGCCCAACTGTCGGATTCGGGCCGCATGGTGGTTCGCTACTCCGGCACCGAGCCCTTGCTGAGAATCATGGCCGAAGGCCGGGAACTGGCCCAGGTGCAAGCGACAGTGGACAAACTGAAGCACGAGGCCTCACAGTTCTTCAACTCGCTGGAGTAACCCGGCCTCCACCCCCTTGACAAGGGCCGGTCCCCCCAATAGGATGAAGGCCAGCAACCTCCCTCAGTTCAACACCCATTTCAATCCCGTTTCCTGCGGTCATTGGCCCGGGTGCGCCTGGGGGAGTCTTGATTCATGGCGGCAAAGCTCGGTGACCTGCTGGTCAGAGAAAACCTCATCAGCCGGCAACAGCTCCGGAAGGCCCTGGAGTATCAGCGGGTCCACGGAGGTCGTCTGGGGAATTGCCTGATCCAGTTGGGATGGGTCACCGGCGAAGACATCAGCGCCATCCTCTGCCGCCAGTTCGGCCTGCCCTCCATCAACCTCCCCTTCTTCCAGGTCGATCCTTCGATCGTGAAGCTCATTCCGCAGCAGACGGCGCAGAAATACCAGGTACTGCCGCTGAGTCGGGAAGGCTCCACCCTGACCATCGCCACCATCGATCCAACCGACGTCCTGGCCATGGACGACCTGCAATTCATGACGGGCTTCACCATCGAGCCCCTGGTGGCCGCCGAGTCCGCCATCCGGGAGGCCATCCGGAAGTACTACGGCGGTGCCGGCCGGACCCTGGAGCCCAAGCAAAGTGTCGGGAAAGCTTCGGTCGAGAGTGTCCCGGCGGCCGTGCGCGAGCCGGGGCGGGATAGTTCCGAGCAAAGCCCCACCGCCGCGGAAGATTTGAAGCAGGCCGCCCGGGAAGCCCCCGTCGTCAGGCTGGTCAACCGGATCCTGTCGGTCGCCCTGAAACGGGAGGCCAGCGACATCCATATCGAGCCTTACGAGCGGGAGTTTCGAGTGCGCTTTCGCGTCGACGGTCTCTTGAGCACCGTCATGACCCCTCCCCTGAGCCTGAAAGACGCCGTGACCTCCAGAATCAAGATCATGGCCAAGCTGGATATCTCGGAAAAGCGCCTGCCGCAGGATGGCCGAATGAAGATTCGACTGAAGAAGGAGGGTAGGGGGCAGGACCTCGACGTTCGAGTGTCGGTTCTGCCTACGCTACACGGTGAAAAGGTGGTTCTGCGGCTGCTCGATCGGGACCGCCTGGTCCTGGACATGGCCCGGTTGGGTTTCGAGCCGGAGTCCCTGAGGAGGTTCGAGTCAGCCATCCTGAAGCCCTACGGTATGGTACTGGTGACCGGACCCACCGGAAGCGGCAAGACCAGCACCCTCTATTCCTCGATCACCCGCTTGAATCGCATGGAAACCAACATCCTGACCGCCGAGGACCCGGTCGAGTTCAACCTGGCGGGGATCAACCAGGTTCAGGTCAAGGAGCAAATCGGATTGACCTTCGCCACCGCGCTGCGGGCCTTCCTGCGCCAGGACCCCAACATCGTGCTGGTGGGCGAGGTGCGGGACCTGGAGACGGCCGAGATCGCCATCAAGGCGGCTCTCACCGGTCACCTGGTGCTCAGCACTCTGCACACCAACGATGCCGCCTCCACCGTCAGCCGTCTAACCAATATGGGTGTGGAGCCCTTCCTGGTGGCGACCTCGGTCCACTTGATCTGCGCCCAGCGGTTGGTTCGCCGCATTTGCGGGCAGTGCAGGCAAGCGGCCGAGCCTCCGGTTGAAAGCCTCATCGACGCGGGCTTCGCTCCCTCCGAAGCCTCCCGGATCCCCACCTTTCGAGGACGTGGCTGCGACGCCTGCAATCACACGGGCTACAAGGGGCGGGTGGGACTCTTCGAGGTGATGGAGATCGGCGACGGCCTCAGGGAACACATTGTGAGGGGCGGGACCTCCGTCCAGCTCAAGCAGAAGGCCGTCCAGGACGGGATGATCACCCTGCGGGCCAGCGGAATGCAAAAGATCCGGGATGGCGTCACTACCCTGGAAGAGGTCCTGCGCGAGACAGACAGGTAGCCGCCGCTACCGCGGCCGCAACCGGTTTAGTCCATCTTAGGGAAGACCCCATGCAAACTCCGTCCCTGGCAGAGCTGCTCAAGATAATGACCGAAATGGGAGCGTCCGATCTCCACCTCTCCACCGGTACTCCTCCCCATGTGCGAGTAGACGGACGGCTCCGCCCCCTGCGGGAATTCCCGCCCCTGACGGCCGAGGATACCCGGCGGCTGGCCTACAGCGTGCTGACCCCCAATCAGAAGCAGCAGCTGGAACAACACCTGGAGTTGGACTTCTCCTTTGGAATCGGAGGGCTGTCGCGGTTTCGAGGCAACTGCTTCAGCCAGCGAGGCGCGGTGGGGGCGGTCTTTCGCGGCATTCCTTTCCGGGTCAGGAGCTTTGACGACCTCAATCTGCCGGCGGTGCTGAAGACATTCTGCCAAAAGTCCAGGGGCCTCATCCTGGTGACAGGCGCCACCGGCAGCGGCAAGTCCACCACCCTGGCGGCCATGATCGATCAGATCAACTGCGACCGCCACGCCCATATCCTGACCGTGGAAGACCCCATCGAGTTTCTGCACGACCACAGGAATTGCCTGGTCAACCAGCGGGAGGTTCACTCCGACACCCGATCCTTTGCGACGGCCTTGCGAGCGGCTTTGCGCCAGGACCCCGACGTGGTGCTGCTTGGTGAGCTGCGCGACCTGGAGACCATGGAAGCGGCCCTGCGCATCGCCGAGACCGGACACCTCACCCTGGGAACCCTGCATACCCGTTCGGCGGCCTCCACCATCCATCGCGTCATCGACCTGTTTCCCGTCCACCAGCAATCCCAGATTCGCGCCCAGCTTTCGCTGGTGTTGGAGGGAGTCGTTTGCCAGGCCCTTCTTCCCCGGGCCAACGTCGCGGGCCGTGCGCTGGCCATGGAGGTTCTGGTTCCCAATGCGGCCATCCGCAACCTGATCCGAGAGGACAAGGTGCATCAACTGGAATCGGCCATGCAGATGGGCCGGGGAAAGTATGGAATGCAGACCTTCAACCAGTGCTTGGCCTCTCTGTTCCTGTCCGGACAGATTGAACGCCGGACTGCCCTGGAATACTCGATCAATCCGGACGAACTGCGCCAGATGCTCGACAGGGGAAGGCCGGCTGCAATCGGACCGGAAAGGGCTGCACGAGCGGCCGGAGCCGCTTGTCTGAAACAACCTAAAAAAGACAAAAGAAAAAGAGTTATCCACGAAGGGGCACGAAGAACGACGAAGGGCCACTAAGGCGCTGAGGTTGGCCGCGACGGGATACCAAGTTCGCGAAGGGGTTGTCGATTTCCGATGGTTTCACTCTCGAATGATCCGCACACCAGGGCGGGGGCCCGGCTTGTCTGAAACAACCTAAAAAGACAAAAGAAAAAGACATTTCCACGAAGGGGCACGAAGAACGACGAAGGGCCACTAAGGCTCCACCAATCCCCGCTCCGATGGTTTCACTCTCGAATGATCCGCACACCAGGGCGGGGGCCCGGCTTGTCTGAAACAACCTAAAAAGAGAAAAAGACATTTCCACGAAGGGGCACGAAGAACGACGAAGGGCCACTAAGGCGCGAGGTTGGCCGCGACGGGGTACCAAGTTCGCGAAGGGTTGATCGATTTCTGATTGTTTCACTCTATGTATGATCCGCACACCAGGGCGGGGGCGGGACTTGCCTGAAACAACCTAAAAAAGACAAAAGAAAAAGAGTTATCCACGAAAGGACACGAAGAACGACGAAGGGCCACCAAGGCGCTGGAGAAGGCTCAAGAGGGATGGGGCGAAGGTCGGCAAGGGGGTCAACGAAGGACGCAAGGGACAAAGCGGATTTGTCCGCGAAGAATCAACAAGGACCGCGGCGGAGCCAGTGGGGAAGCTTCCGACCCCATCGTGATTTACAGGGATTATTCACATCGATGCACAGGATTCTTCAGGAAACGGCCAGCTTCTAATGCCGGGAATCCGCAAAGCCGCACCGGATCATCGCCCGAGTTGGCTTCTGGTGCAGGAAGCTCTCGTCCTGTTAATCCTGTTAATCCTGTGCATCGATGTTCAATAGGTAGAAAACCGTGCTAAGGGAACAGGGCCCTTGTTCCCGACCGGCTATGAAGATTCGTTGTTTCACTCTCGAATGTTCCGCACGGTAGAGCGGGCAAACTGCTAACCAGCCGGCACAAATACGCCAAATCACTTCAGGAGAAATCGATGCCGGAATACCTCTATCGCGGAAGGTCGCGGGCCGGAACCGAGGTGCGCGGGCAGCGCCAGGCGGCCTCCAGGCAGGCATTGGCCAATATGCTGGGAAGAGAGCAGGTCAGCCCGGTGATGATCAGGGAAAAGGGCGGGCGCCGTCTCCTTTCCCGAAGCCGAGGTCGAGTCAAACCCAAGGAACTGGCGGTTTTCACCCGGCAATTCTCGGTCATGATCGACGCCGGCCTGCCTCTGGTGCAGTGCCTGGAATCCCTGGGGCAACAGCAGGAGAACAGCACCTTCCAAAACGTGTTGCAGGCAGTGCGGGAGGACGTCGAGAACGGGACTTCCCTGGCTTCGGCACTGGAGCAACACCCCAAGGTCTTCGATCCCCTCTACAGCAGCATGGTGGCCGCGGGAGAGGCCGGAGGCATCCTGGACGCCATTCTCCGGAGGCTGTCCACCTACATCGAGAAGGCGGTCAAGTTGAAGCGCGCGGTGGTGTCCGCCATGGTTTATCCGACCGTGGTCCTGGCGGTCGCCATGGGAATCGTGTTCCTGATCTTGTGGAAGGTAGTGCCACTGTTCGCCACTCTTTTCACCAGCCTCCAGGCCGAGCTTCCCTGGCCGACCCGGGTGGTCATGGCCGCCAGCCAACTGGTCGGCCATGCCATTCCTTTCCTTGTGCTCGGCGCCTTCGGGTTCGGCTATACCTTTCGGCGCCTCTACGCGACCCAGGGGGGCCGCCGGGCAATAGACCAGGCCCTGCTGAAGATTCCCATCCTGGGAGGCGTGATGCGAAAAATCGCCATTTCCAGGTTCTCCAGAACCCTGGCTACGCTTCTCTCGGGCGGAGTACCCATCCTGGAGTCTCTGGCCATCACTGCCAGGACGGCGGGCAACGCCCTGGTGGAGGAAGCCGTCTTCAAGACGCGCGGCGCCGTTCAGGAGGGCAAGTCCATGGCTGAGACTCTCCGGTATTCCCCGGTGTTTCCTCCCATTGTCACCCAGATGGTGGGAGTCGGGGAACAGACGGGCGCCTTGGACGCCATGTTGACCAAGTTGGCCGAGTTCTATGAAGACGAGGTCGACGCCGCCGTTTCCGACCTGTTGACCTCCCTGGAGCCTCTGCTGATCCTGCTGTTGGGCCTGATAGTCGGTGGGATCGTCATTTCCATGTACCTGCCGCTTTTCTCGCTGATCGCCAGGCTGTCCATGGTATAGGGCTTCGAGAAATCCAGGTTATCCGTTGACATGGCAACCATCCTCGTATATCAACTCGGAGATCCTCATTGAGACGCTTCAGAAACTCATGTTCTTCATACTACTGGCCATCACATTCCTTATTGCTTTGGCGGTGTCCTACGGCGTGGTGCGGCTCTTCGACCGGCCTGTCGCTTCAATACTCGATCGGATCGTAGCTGAGGATTTGGGCGGGGCATGGCACCGCTACATCAAGTTCGCGGCCTACGTTGTCGGCATCTCGTCAGGCGTTCGCATCCACCAGTTGGAACGGTACATCTCGGCGCCCCAGAAGGATAAGGAGGTTTTGGTCCTCACGTCGGAACGGTGGACCCTGGAGGTCTATCGGACCATCATCGAGACGCTCCAGGGAATTGCCTGGATGCTCCTTGTGGTCTTTGTGGTGGCGCTGGTGGCATATGTATTTGCAAGGGGCTTCGAGCTGAAACAAGGCCGATCAAAATCTTGACAGTTTAGGTAGTTTCCGTATACTTTCGCATCTGTTGTAATGTTTTTAGGGATTTGAGAATTCAAGCATGTCGAAAATGAGGTTGTTCCCCCTGGCGGTTCGTTTGTCTGAAGGCTCCCCTTTTTTTCGAGGCTTCTTCAAGTTGTAAAAACATCTACGACACCCTCCCCATGATTCGAAAGGAGTCTCGAAGCCCATGAGTAGAGAGACCGGAAAAGTCAAATGGTTCAACAACTCCAAGGGTTACGGCTTTATTGAGCGCAGTCAGGGCGGCGACGTCTTTGTCCACCACACTGCGATTCAGGCCGAGGGCTACCGCACCCTGGAAGAAGGACAGTCAGTGGAATTCGCCGTCGTGCAGGGACCCAAGGGTCTGCAGGCACAGGAAGTGTCCATAGCCGACGAAGAAGACCCAGGCGTGTAGACTGTATTCCCTCAAGACGTGGTATTCCCGCCCTGAAGCCGGACCGGCTTCAGGGCGTTTTGTTTTTGGGTGGACCTGCCGGGCAGCGACTACCCCTCTTGGTTCACTTGCCCGCATTTCTCACCACGGCGCGCCCAGCGCAGTCTGTAGCCGCAGATCCCTTGAATGGCGCCAATCAAGGTACTGAAGATAAACCGCTTTTCACTATGCATTCAGCGACCTGGTGAGAAAAAGGCTAGCGGACTCTGCCACGGTTTTTCCTCACCTCCCTGAACTCGGTTGCCGTAGCCATGATCATGCCCCCCGGCGTTGACCTTGCCAGAATCGCCGACCTGCGCCGCCTGCAGGCAGAGATTCCCGAATGCCGTCTGTGCCCTCGTTTGAATGCCTGGCGCGACCGGACCGCTCGAGACAAGGTGGCCCGATTCCGGCATTGGGACTATTGGGGTCGACCCGTGCCAAGCCTGGGGCGAGACGACGCCCGCCTGTTGGTGGTGGGACTGGCTCCGGCGGCACACGGGGCAAACCGAACCGGCCGCATGTTTACCGGAGACCGAAGCGGGGAGTGGCTCTATGGCGCCCTTTATCGACATGGCTTTGCCAGCCATCCCCAATCCAGCCACCGACACGATCCTCTGAGACTGATTGACTGCTACATCACTGCCGTCATCCACTGCGCTCCTCCGTCCAACAAGCCCAGCCAGCAGGAGATCCGGAATTGTCGTCCCTACCTGCAATTCGAATGGGAGCAGTTGACCCGGGTGCGGGTGGTGCTGGCGTTGGGCCGGATCGCTTTCGATAACGTCTGGGACACTCACCGCGGAAACAGCCGCAAGGGGCGTCCCCGCTTCGGACATGGCATCGAGGTCCCCCTGGGCGACGACCGCCTGCTGCTGGCGTCCTTTCACCCCAGCCAGCAGAACACCTTTACCGGGAGGCTGACCCAACCCATGTTCGATTCCGTCTTCCGGAGAATTCGGCAGGTGATCGATGCCCAGTGATAGAATGGCGGAGCTTCTCCTGAAATATCCGACCTGAAGCTGTCCCTCCCAGGGAGATGGAGCCTTGAAGAAAAATTCGCTCGACGACCAAAAACTGCCGCGGCGTTCCCTGCTCAAGGGCACCGCCGGAATGATCGGGTTGGGTGCGACCCAGGCTGCCGCATCGGGAGGCGCACCCTCAACCGCCACCGCCTCTCCCGTGGGGCCCAAGGGAGCACGCGCCCGGGAACTCATGCGCATCACCCGGTTGGAGACCTTTCTGGTGAAGCCCCGCTGGCTGTTCCTGAAGATCCACACCAATGCGGGCATCGCCGGCTGGGGAGAACCGATCCTGGAGGGCCGGGCCCGGACCTGCGCCACCGCCATCCAAGAGTTGGAATCCTACCTGATCGGCAAGGACCCGCGGGCGGTGGCCCACCACTGGCAGGCGATCTACCGTCATGCCTTCTATCGCGGAGGTCCCATTCTCACCAGCGCACTGAGCGGCATCGATCAGGCGCTTTGGGATATCAAGGGCCAGGCCCTGCAGGTTCCCGTTTACGAGTTGCTGGGGGGGCCGACCCGGCAGCGGATACGAGTGTATGCCCATGCCGGCACCCCCGAGGCATTGAAGGAAAAAATGCAGCAGGGGTTTACGGCCTTCAAGACGGGGCCGGCCAAGAAACGCCCTGCCCGCCCGGTGGAAACCCCTCAATTCGTGGACCACGCCGCCGAGAAATTCGCCGAATTGCGCCAGGCCGCCGGGCCGGAGGGAGATATCGGCATCGATTTTCACGGGGCCATTTCCCCCCAGACGGCCAAACTGCTCATCAAGGCGCTGGAACCCTACCAGCCCATGTTCATCGAAGAGCCGGTCAATTGCCAGAACGTGGAGGTCATGGCCGATATCGCCAGGGGCACCCACTTACCCATCGCCACCGGGGAGCGCATCTTCACCAAGTGGGGTTTCAGGGAAATTCTGGAGAAGGGAGCGGCTTCGATCCTGCAACCCGACCTGTGCCATGCCGGAGGAATTACCGAGGTTCGCCTCATTGCGGGAATGGCGGAGGCCCACTACGCCACGCTGGCCCCCCACAATCCTTTGGGACCCATTTCCCTGGCCGCCGGACTGCAGATCGCGGCCTCGATTCCCAACTTTCTTTGCCAGGAGCAGGTAAGCCTGGGCGAGGGCTATCTCAAGAATCCCTTCCAGGTCCGGGAGGGCTACATCGATCTGCCGAAGGGTCCGGGGCTGGGGATTGAAATCGACGAGGAAGCCCTGGCTTCGAAGATCGGCCACGACTGGCACAATCCGGAAACCTACGACGCCGACGACGGCTCGGTAGTGGATTGGTAAAAAAACAGCCAGGACGCCGCCGGCGCACACAACGCTCGCGTCTTCGCCCTGTCTATCTCACGAACAGCATGTCCCGATAGTTCGGCAGCGGCCAGAGATCGTCCGGAATCACCTTCTCCATCCGGTCGGCCACATCGCGCACAGCGTTCATGGCGGGAATCACGTTGTTGCGCATGTGGATCACCTTCGACGATACCTCGTCGCCACCGAGTTCCTCGTTCTGCGCGTCCAGCGTGCCCAGCGCCTCCGTCAGTTCGTCGATGAGGCCCGAAACACGCTCGATGCTGCTGTCGAGGCCACTCGTTCCGACCCCCGCCACCTGCGTGCCGCCCCGAGCCGAAACCAGCCGGTTCAGGTAGGTGACCGCTGCCGGCAGGATCATGCAGCGTGCCATGTGCGCGGCCGTCTCGCCCTCGATGTTGATCTTGATGAAGTACTGCTCGGTCAGCACCTCCAGCCGGGCCTCGAGCTCGCGGGACGTCATGACCCCGTACTTGTCGAAGAGATGCTCGTTCTTGCCCGCGGCAAGCGCGGGAAGCGCCTGCACCGTATTCCCGGAATTGAGCAGTCCGCGCCGCTCGGCCTCCTCCACCCACTCGGGCGCGTAGTTGTCGCCGTTGAAGATGATCCGCTTGAACGACGGGATCTCGTTGGAGAGCAGCTTCCAAAGCGCGGTATCGACGGACGCCCCCGACTCGACCACCGCTTCAAGCACGTCGGCCCAGAGGTCTATGGACTCGGCCACGATCGTGTTCAGTACCGTTGCCGGCAGCGAAATGCTGGCCGAAGAACCCACCGCGCGGAACTCGAACTTGTTCCCGGTGAAGGCGAAGGGCGATGTGCGGTTGCGGTCGCCGAAGTGGCGGGGCAGGTCGGGCAGCACCGAGACGCCCAGGCCGACGAGGCCTTCCCGTTGCTTCTCCTCCGCCGAGCCCGACTCCTCGATCTGCTCGAAGATGTCCTGCAACTGGTCGCCCAGGAAGACCGAGATGATCGAGGGAGGGGCTTCGTTGGCGCCCAGACGGTGGTCGTTCCCTGCGGTCGAAACGCATGCCAGCAGCAGATCCTGGTGCTTCTCCACCGCGCTCATGACCGCGGTACAGAAGAAGAGAAACATCAGGTTGTCGTGGGGAGTGTCCCCCGGGTCCATCAGGTTTCGGTCCGCAGTCCCGAATGACCAGTTGAGGTGCTTGCCGCTCCCGTTGATCCCGTGGAAGGGCTTCTCGTGCAGCAGGCACACCAGTCCATAGTCGCGCGCGTTCCGCTCCAGGATCCGCATTGTCAACTGTTGATGGTCGGACGCTACGTTGGCGTTCTCGTAGACCGGCGCCACCTCGTACTGCCCCGGCGCCACCTCGTTGTGGCGCGTCTTCATCGGGACGCCCAGACGGTAAAGATCCATCTCGACGGCCTGGATGTAGGCCATTACCCGATCGTGGATTGAACCGAAGTAGTGGTCGTCGAGCTCCTGCCCCCTCGGCGGCTTGGCTCCGAAGAGGGTACGGCCGCAAGTCATCAGGTCCGGGCGGCGGTAGTAGAACTCGCGGTCCAAAAGGAAGAACTCCTGCTCGGGACCCAGGCTGGCCGTGACCCTTCCGGCCTCCAGGCCGAAGATCTTGAGTGCGCGTCGCGTGACCCGGTCAAGCGCGTCCATCGACCGGAGCAGGGGGATCTTGGCGTCGAGACTTTCGCCTGCCCAACTGGAGAAGGCAGTCGGAATGCACAGGTAGGTGGCCGACTCGCCGCCCAGAATGAAGGCCGGCGAGGTCGGATCCCAAGCGGTGTAGCCGCGGGCCTCGAAGGTGGCGCGGAGCCCCCCGGAAGGAAACGAAGATGCGTCAGGCTCGCCCTGAACGAGCTCGTCGCCCCCGAAATCGGTAATCGCGCGCCCGTCGCGATCGACCTTCAGAAAGGAGTCGTGCTTCTCCGCGGTGCTCCCCGTGAGCGGCTGGAACCAGTGCGTATAGTGGGTGGCGCCCCGCGAGAGCGCCCAGTCCTTCATGGCGGCGGCGATCGTATCGGCACTCCTTATGTCCAGCGTTTCCGCGTGCTCAATGGTCCTCATAAGCTGCTTGAATACGTTGTCCGGCAGCCGCGCGCGCATCTCCTTCACCCCGAAGGTGTCTTCCCCGAAGATTCGCGGTAGGAGATCGCGGTCTCCCGACCGGGATTCCGACCTGCCACTCCAGGAATGCACTGCGCTAACGGAGTCGAAGCGTTTCTGTGTCATCGCCGGGGTATCCTCATCTCTAAAGGTTGGGGCTATCCGCAAGCCGCGGCAGCACTTCGGACCGGGAACCGATTCCGCCGCATCCACTCAATGAACGCCCGCACAGGTGATGCGAAGGGTTGGCCGCTTTTTTGAGGTTTTCCAGGGGGCGAACATAAGATCGCCCCATCAACTGAAAAACTCTGTCCCTGTTCTTTGAGCCGCACCGCAGAAGAATTCTACCGCATCACGTGGTTATTTTCCGACATTCTGGGAAAAAGAGAAGTCTTTGGGGAAATGTCCAGCAATAGCAACGACCCGACAGTCCCGTTTCCCCTGATCCACTTCAACTCGAACTCGGACCCTCCTCTTTCCCCGTCCGGCGGAGCTTGGCAATCTTCTCCCGCCAGGTGCGCAACCGCTGGCGGATGACTTCCTCGAATCCCTCCCCCGAAGGCTGGAAGTATCTTCGGTCCTTCAGTGACTCCGGAAGACAGCTCATGGAGGTCAGCCGATCGGCAAAATCGTGGGCGTACTGGTAGCCCTTGCCGTAGCCCATAGTCTTCATGAGTTGGGTGGGGGCATTGCGCAGGTGCAGGGGAACCGGCTCGGCAAGGGTGTGCTTCACGTCCTGGACGGCCGCGGCGTAGGCTCGATCCAGAGCATTGGACTTGGGAGCGGTGGCCAGGTAGACCGCCGCCTGAGCCAAGGCCAGGGTCCCCTCGGGAAGACCAATGAAGTGGAAGGCCTCCTTGGCCTGCACGGCCACGGTCAGGGCGTGGGGGTCGGCCATGCCGACGTCCTCGGAGGCAAAGCGGACCAGGCGCCGGGCAACGTATAGCGGGTCTTCTCCCGCCTCCAGCATGCGGGCCAACCAGTAGATTGCAGCATCCGGATCGCTGTTGCGGAGCGATTTGTGCAACGCCGAGATAAGGTTGAAGTGTTCCTCGCCGGCCTTGTCGTAGAGAAGCACCCGCCGCTGCATCGCATCTCTGACCAGCTGTTCGCTGATCCTTTTCGGGCCGGGTTCCTCGGCTGGAGCCATCTGAGCGGCAATTTCCAAGGTGTTGTAGGCCACCCGGGCGTCTCCGTTGGCAAGGTCGGCGATGATGGCGAGGTGAGCGTCCTCAATTTCGATCGGGTCGGCCCCCATTCCACGTTCCCGGTCCGTCAGAGACCGGCGAAGCAGTTGGACTACTTCCCGGGATGACAGAGGTTCCAGTTGGTAGACCTTGCAACGGGAGAGCAGGGCCGGATTCACCTCGAAGGAAGGATTCTCGGTGGTGGCGCCGATCAGGACGATGGCGCCGGTCTCGACATAGGGCAGAAAAGCATCCTGCTGGGCCTTGTTGAAACGGTGAATTTCGTCGATGAACAGCAGGGTCCGGCGTCCGGAACGCCGGTTCCGCTCCGCCTCCTGCATCACCGAGCGGATCTCCCTGATCCCTGAAAGGACCGCGCTGAAGGGAACGAAGTCCATACGGGTGCCGTGGGCGATGATGCGGGCCAGCGTCGTCTTGCCCGTACCCGGCGGACCCCAGAGAATGAGGGAGCCGATGCGGTCTTTTTCCAGTAGCAGGCGCACCGGCTTGCCGGGACCGACCAAGTGTTGCTGGCCCACGAAGTCCTCCAGGCAAGTGGGCCGCATCCGGTCCGCCAGGGGAGCCCCCTCGCCCGCCGGCGCCTGCCGGTGCGAGGCGAATTCGGGAAAGAGATTCATGGAGCTCATGCTACAACGGCTGACCCGGTCCTGTCGATTGCGGGAAATTTCCGGGACAGTCTCTCTGCCTGGCGGCTTCGCACAAGAGGATGGCGGCTGCCGTCGCCACATTGAGCGAATCGACCCCTTTGGCTGTGGGCACCCGGATTTCGGCATCGAAGGCTCCCAGACCGGGAGGAATTCCCCGACCCTCGCTCCCGACCACCAGAGCCAGGCCTCCCTGGTAATCGGCCATTCTGAAGTCGGTTCGCCCGTCCGGCATGGCCGCCATCAAGCGGATCCGGCTCCGCCGCAGCCGTGCAAACAGGGATTCGGGAGCCGACGGGCCGGCAAGGGGAAGCCGGAAGAAGGAACCGGCGGAAGCTCGAATGGCCTTGGGGTTGAGAGGACTGACGGTGTGGGTGGTGAGCAGAAGCGCGGTGGCCCCGAAGGCCTCGGCCGAGCGGGCCAGCGTTCCCAGGTTTCCCGGGTCCTGCACCTGGTGGGCTATCAGCAGCAGAGGATCGCCGGCCAGCATGGGATCCAGGGAAGCAGCCGGGATGCGCACAATGGCCAGGATTCCCTGGCTGGTCACGGTATCGGAAAGGGCATGAAACAGTTTGTCCGAGACCCCACAGAGATCGGCCCCCGCCCCTTCCACCCAGTTCTCTTCCCTGAAGGCGGCCATCTTGCTGGAGGCCACCAGGATCTCCTCGACCTCGAGACCGCTGCGGCAGGCCTCGCGCACCAGCTTGGGTCCCTCGACCACGGCCAGGGCGTCGCCGTCCAGGGGAGAGCGGCGCATCAGCGCCCTCAACCGCTGGATCCTTCGATTCGAGGAGGAGGTGATGGTCTCAGGGCTCATCGATGGTTCTCGGCAGGGAAGCCGCTTCAGCCTGAGGCGGCTGCGCGGTGGGTGGAGGATGAGTTCGGAGGACGCCGTTGGCGGCGGTTGGAGACCTCTTGACCCCCCTCTCGTTCCGGCCGTGCCGCGCTCTCGCGGACGCGTTGACCCACCTGGGTGTTTATGTTAGTTTCAGCTTGATGCTAACGCAAAGAATCAAACTTCAGGGAGGCAGCGCGGACCAGACTGCGCTCGAGACCGCCTCGGCAGCCATTCTCGACGGCCACCTGGTCGCGCTCCCGACCGAAACCTTCTATGCACTGTCCGCGGATCTCTATAACCTGCGAGCCGTAGAGCGGATCTTTCAAATCAAGGGACGACCGGACTGGAAAGCCCTGCTGGTGTTGATCGACACGGTGGATCAGGCTGAATTCATCTGTGAGAACATTCCACCGGTTTTCTACGAAATTGCAGCGAGTTATTGGCCCGGCCCGCTCACCCTCATCCTTCCGGCAGCCAAAAGGGTTCCCCTGAAGGTGACCGGGGGAACGGGAACGGTGGGCATGCGGATTCCAGACCAATCCTTTACCCGGAGTGTCATTCACAGGGTTCGCCTACCCATCATCGGCACCAGCGCCAACCTGTCCGGACATCCTTCCTGTTCCACGGCGGAGGACGTGTTGAGCCAGCTCGGGGGCAAGATCGAGTTGGTTGTGGACTCCGGTGACTCCCCTGGAACGGCCCCTTCAACCGTTCTCGACCTGACCTCGAAACCGGCCCGGGTGGTTCGGAAAGGAGCCATCCCCAACGAAGTTCTGGCAGATTACCTCTCCCGGTAGAGTCATGAAAGCCCGACGGAAGCGGTTTGCGTTCAAGGTCTTTGCCGGTTATCTCCCCTCCGCCGCCCTGATCTATGCTCTGGCCGTCTACGCTCTGGTCAGGACCGAGGCCAACCGGGACGACGCCCGGCCGGCCGGCCGCATCATCGTCTTCGGCGCCGCCCAGTATAACGGCCGTCCCTCGCCGGTCTTCAGGGCGCGGCTGGACCATGGCGTGGA
Organism: Candidatus Versatilivorator sp.; assembly: GCA_965207735.1. Taxonomy (GTDB): domain Bacteria; phylum Acidobacteriota; class Terriglobia; order Versatilivoradales; family Versatilivoraceae; genus Versatilivorator. Next base: position 3,132,589 of record OZ242296.1, read on the forward strand.
GCTCTTCAAGAGGAGGCTCTCAAACCGGATCATTACGACGGGGGGATACGGTATGGACCCTCGCTTCACCGAGGCCGAGGTCGGCAAGGCCTACCTCATCCAGCACGGCGTCCCCGAGGACAGCATTGAAATTGAAGCCATCGGGCTCACCACCCTGGCCAGCATTCAGCAGATCGTGGAGGTCTTGCGCCGTCAGGGAATCCGGAAGGTGGTGGCGGTCAGCGACGGGTTCCACCTCTTTCGGATCAAGCAGATCTTCCAGGACCGCCAGATCGTCGTTTTCGGATCGCCCGTCCCCAACAGTCCCATCGAGTCGAACTGGAGGCGGCGCCTACAGGCTTCCCTGCGGGAGGTGGTGGGATACACCGTCTACGCCGCCCGCGAAAAGCTCCATCTGCCCATACCGGCCGGGGACCTAATGTGAACCGGCGGGGGCCTTGTTTGAAACAACCGAAAAACGACAAGAGACAAAAGAAAAAAGACTTATCCACGAAGGGGCACGAAGAACGACGAAGGGCCACTAAGGCGCTGAGGTTAACCGCGACGGGGTACCAAGGTCGCGAAGGGATGGTCGATTTCAGATTGTTTCACTCTCGCATGATCCACCCCGTGCGGCGGGAGCCGGCTAACTACTAGTCACTCTTCACTCTCCACTCTCCACTCTTCACTCTCCACTCTTCACTCTCCACTCTCCACCGAACGGCCGGCGGCCGGGCCGTCAGCCGCAGGGTCCGCCGGCAGCATCCGCACGCTGGTTCCGAAACGCCGGTAATCGGAGAACTCGCCGGTCATGCGCATGTTGAATCCCTTGAGCAGAAATATCCGGCCGTTCATGGTAAGTTCGAACCGCCGCGGGAACCAGACCTCGTCCCGCAATTTCTCCTGCCGCACCCACAGGGTCGAGCCCTTGTGCAATCTGGCCACCAGCCCCCCGGCGACCTTCACGGGCTTGACGAACTCCATATCGACCTGAGTCACCTGCAGGTCCTGCCTGTCGATCCAGATCCGACCCTGGAGCTTGTCGAGAATCCAGAAATCCTTTTCGGCGGGCCGGTATTCCTGGTGGGGCAGCAGATCCACCACGGCCACGGCTCGACCCTCCAGCACTTCCTCACCCCGATAGCGAAAATGAAAGGCCCGCACGGCGTCCTCCCAGAATAGCGCCTCCTTGCGGCGCCGCTCGGCATGCTTGCGCTCCAGCCTGGCGTGGCCCGCGGGGGAAAGCTTTCTCTGGCGGCGCAGGCGGGCCTCTGCCTTCCTCTGCTGCTTCCGGGCCTCTTTCTCCGCTAGGGGTTGGCCGTTCCTGCGGATCAGCTTTCGGTAAACTCCATCGTCCAGCGGAATCACCTCGTAGGTGGAAGAGGTTCTTTTCTTTTCGCGGCCCTTTCGGTCGAGTATGATTCTGTCCCTTTGCAGGCGGTAGAAATAGCCCATCTCCCGGAATCTGTTCTTGCGCTCATTCTCGGCCACCTGGGCGACGAACCCGCGCAACTCGGCCTCCTGGTTCAAATCGACCGCTGCAAGCAGGATCGGGTTGGCCAGCAGGAAAGCCAGAACGGTCTTGAACACGTTGCCCTCCAAGGGTCGTTCAACCCCATTATGCCACGGGTAGCGCACCCCGACTGAACCGTCCGATCCGCGAACCGGTTCCGGTGAGAACCGATCCATGAACCAACGGACCATGATTCTCAATATGCCGCCCGACTTCAGTTTCTGGCGGACCGTGCTGAGCCACGGCTGGTGCACCCTGCAGCCCTTTTTTCTGGATCGGCGCCGCCGCAGGCTGCTGCGGGTTCTGCAGCTTGATTCTCAGCCGGTTCTGGCCGAGATGCGGGAACAAAGGGACGGCAAAGTCCGAGTGGGGCTATGCTCCCCCGGGCCGCTCGCCGGCCGGGACCGAAAAGCCGTCAAGGCGGCCGTAGCCCACATCTTTCGGTCGGAAGAGTCTTTGGGAGAGTTCCATCGCGAGCTGGCCCGGCGGGACCGCCGGGGCCGGTTCACCTGGGTCCCCCGGGCCAAGGCGGGGCGCTTGCTGCGGGCTCCCTCCTTCTTCGAGGACATGGTCAAAATGATCTGCACGACCAACTGTTCCTGGAAGGCCACCCAGCGCATGGTGACGGGGATGGTTCAGATGCTGGGGACACGACTGGATTCCGATTACTGCTGTTTCCCCAGCCCCGAGCAACTGGCGGGGTCCACTGCTGGTTTTCTGAGCCGGGAGATTGGCTGCGGATACCGCAGCGGCTATCTCATCGAGCTGGCCGAGCGGGTGGCCACCGGCCGGCTACCAAGCGGGGACTGGGCGAAATTGACCGGGGAGGAAGCCCACAGCCGCCTGTTGGCCACCAAGGGAATCGGCCCCTATGCCGCCGGAAATCTGTTGAAGCTGCTGGGGCACTACGACCATCTGAGCCTGGACAGCTGGGTTCGCCCCAGGTTCGCGGCCGTCCATGGACTAAAGAGGGTTCCCAAGGACTCTGCTATCGAGAGGCACTACCGGCCTTTCGGCCGCTGGCAGGGACTGGTGCTGTGGCTGGATCTGACCCGCGACTGGTTCGAAGACGGGGATGCCCAGGCTCCCTGATGCACGGTTGGTTCCGGGCACAGCCACGTCCAGACTCGGGAATTGCAAGCCCGGGTATCTTAAAAGAACCGTAGCGAGTAGCCCACCCGCACCCCGCGACCCATCTCCGGGGCCAAGTCCTTGATGAACGAGGTGTGGTTTCGATAGAGCGCGTTCGTCAGGTTGTACCCGGTGAACGACAGGACGTGCGCAAAGTGCTGGCGCGGCCAGACGTAGGACGCCTCCATGTTGACCACCGAATAGCCGCGTGTCCCGGTCTCGCTTCGGAAGATCCTGTCCTGGCGCCCCGCGATCAGCAGCTCCGGGCTGATCGTCAACGACCCTAACGGGATGTCGAGACTCAACGTGCCGCGTAGCGGCGGAATGCGCGGCAGCGGCTCTCCCGTGCTCGTCAGGGTCGCATTGACGTAACCGAGTCCGAGCGTGGCCCAGACCTGACCACCCAGCCGCAGGCTCCCCCGCCCATCGAACCCGACGAACCGGCTGTCGCCCTGTCTGATGTCCAGAATCCGCAGGTTGTCGACAATCTCGTTGGTCAAGTCTCCGAAGATGAAGTTGTCGATGTCGTATACGTAGAAGTTCGTCTCCCCCTGGACGCGGCCGAGGCGTTGCCGAAAGCTCACCTCGAAACTGCGCATCGTCTCCGCCGCGAGATCGGTCCTGCCGATCTCGAAGTTCCCCAGGTGCGGACCGAAGTTGTAGAGTTCCTCGAGCGCCGGTACGCGATGCGAGTGGGTCAAGTTGGCCACGATCGCGGAACCGGAGCCGAGATCCGCATGCAGGCCGACGGACCCCGACGCAGCCAGGAAATGCCGGTCCCGGGGGTCGGGCGGCATCGGCACGTGCTCCTCTCCGACCTCGTCGTGCTCCTCCCCGTCGTCTTCGTGATCGTGCTCGTCGTCTTCGTGATCGTGCTCGTCGTCTTCGTCGTGCCCGTGGTCGCCACCCGCCAGTGCGGGACGCCCGGCCGCGTCGTAGTCGGTGCGCTCTAGGCGCCCGCCGACCTGCAGGCGATAGCGTCCGAAGGTCAGCTCCTCGTAGCCGAAGGCCGAGAGCGAGACTTGCTCCGTGCGTGGCGCGAGCGCCTCGGCGCCTGTCGCGGCGAAATTGCGGAAACTCAACTCCGAACCGAACCTTCCGGTGATGTGGTCCTGCTGCCGCTGATAAACCAGGGTTCGCGTGATGTAGGTCCGGTTGCTGAAGCGGGTATCGACGTTCTCGACGCCACCGATGGTGTCGACGTGGTCGTCCTGGACGGCGATCGCGAAGAACCCGGTGCGGATCCCCTGAATCACACTGTTGTCGATGTTGCGCATGCCAATGTCGAGCCGGGCCACGTGACGTTCGGAAGCGAGGTCGATCTCGATCTGATCCTCCTCGTGCTCGTGCTCGTCCCCGTCGACTTCATGATCGTGCTCGTCCCCGTCCCCATGGGCGTGAAAACGGTCTTCAAAGGGCAAGCCGAATCGACTGTCCTCCTTGGTGAGACTGAGGCTCGTGAAAAAGCGGTCCCCGAAATAGCCGAGCCCGGCGCGGGCGTTCGAAAGCTCGGTGGCCGAGTTGAAGACGCTCCCCTCCGGAGTGGCGTAGTCCCCCGCCTGCCGGTAGGCGCCGCTACCCCAATAGAGGAGGTGACCGCGGGAATGCTGCACGTTGGCGTAGGTGCCGACCTGCCGGCTGGCGCTGGTGGCATCGGTGCCCAGCCTCCCTCGCGTACCGTCGAGCAGCGTGTCACCGTAGCTCTCGGGCGGTGTGAGCAGATTCCGATAGGCCGCATGCGGTGTGATCACGTTGATGAGGCCGACGATGTTGGACCCGTAGAGCAGCGTGGCCGGTCCGCGTGTGATCTCGATCCGCTCGGCGCTGCTCGGGTCGATTGTGACTCCATGATGATCCGAGGTACTGGAAAGGTCGCCTGTCGGGATCCCGTCCTCAATAATGTGCACCCGGTCGCCGCCGAACCCGCGGACGATCGGCCGGCTCGACCCGGGTCCGAAGCTGCGGTTCGCAATGCCCGGCTCGTCGTCGAGCGCTTCTCCGATGCTGCCGGGTGCATCCCGGGCAATCTCGAAGGAGTCGATCGTGCTGACGGCATTGAATGCCCTGAGCGTCGCCTCGGCCCCCACAGTCACCTCGGCGGTGACGTTCACTTCCTCGCGCACCAGCAACAGGCTCAGTGCGAAATCGAGGCCGGCCGTCTCGCCGGCTGCTACAGTCACCGTCTGACGGCCGGCGGCCAGGTGCTCGCGCTGGGCCGTGACCTCGTACGAGCCCACCGGGACGTTGGTGAACTGGAAAATCCCATCGTCGGTGAACGTGAACGCCCCCGTCCCGATGATCTGGATCAACGCACCATCGACCGGATCTCCGGTCTCCACCAGGATCACGCTGCCCCGCAACGTGCCGGTCTCCTGTGCCTGGACCGGCGATGCCGCCCCGATCAGTGCGACGGCCAAAACGCCGAGCCACAAAACCCAGCCTGAGTTTGCAGGCATAGGCAGTACCCGCCGGCAGCCCGTGCGTCTCGGCACTTTGAAGGCCACCCGGTCCATTGCAGTGAAGGGCTCAGCCTCAAACATGCGCAAATTATAGTCCAATGATAGAATTCCGCTAGGACCTGACTTGAGGGCAGGCGGGTTCAGGCGACGCTGGGCACGCCCCAGCTTGCCTTTTCCCTTTCAGCCAAAACAGGCCCCCTCGCACGGTGTGCCCGCGACGCTCTTCGGTCGGGAGCGCACCCTGAAGGGTAAACTGCCTGCGCCAAGATCGCACCCTCTGGTGAGAAATGCAGGCCCGAGGATCCCCCAACCCGGGATTCTCCAAGGGAACATGCTGCCATTGGCACTGGTAAGTCAATTCAAGGACCAATGCATCCTCATCGCCGGCGACACCCATATCGACCGTGAAGTCTACGGGGATGTGCACCGCCTGGCTCCCGAGGGCCCCGTTCCGGTGCTGCAGATCACCTCGAAAAGGGCCATCCCGGGCGGGGCCGCCAATGTCGCCCGAAACATTTCCAGGCTGGGGGGCCGGGCGGCTCTCTACGGCTTCTTCGAAGGGGATGAGGCCAGCCGGGAGATTCTGAGCGAACTGCGGGCGGAGGGCGTCCAGGTGCTGAGCGCCCCGCCGACCTCTCCCTTCCGCCTGCCGGAGCGGAGGCGTTTCTTCGCCTCCAACCACCAGCTCATCCAGATCCTTCAACGACCGGGCAATGACCATTACGCTGACTCATTGACCCCCCTCGGCGAGTTCGCGGCCGGACTCCCCAGCCGGCCCCGGACTGTGGTGGTCTACGACCAGGGCTACGGCTTCGTGACACGGGCGCTTCTGGACTCGGTGGAAGCCTTGGCCCGGGACCAGGGCTTGAAGGTCGTCATCGACGCCCATCCCGAGCATGTCTCCTGGTATCCCCGGGCCGACCTGTTCACCTTCAATGCCAGGGAAATTGTGGCAGCGGCCGCTCGACTGGGGGACCCCGACTGCAGCCTGGAGCGGGCGGGAGAACGGGTAGCCGGGAGACTGGGCTCGGATGTCCTGGTCACCCGAGGAAGCCAGGGGATGACCATCTTCCCGGTGTCGGGCACCCAGCACACCCTTCCCGCCGACCCGGTGCCTCTGGCCGACCGCGCCGGAGCCGGCGACAGCGTGACCGCGGTCCTGGCCCTGGGATTGTCCTCCGGCGCCGAACTGCAATCGGCGGCGGCCCTGGCCAACAAGGCCGCGGCCAGCGTCGTCTCCAAGCCCGGCATCGCCTACCTGAATCCGGAAGAGCTGCTGAATGTCTTCCACCCCCAGATCAGCAGCCTGCTGCGCGAGAGCGTCACGGTGAAGCAGCGCCTGATCACCGAGCAACTCCCGGAGATCGAAAGGGTGGTGAAGGCCATCATTCAGACCTATCGCGACCGCAAGACCGTCTATGCCTTCGGCAACGGGGGGAGCGCCGCTGACGCCAACCACTTCATTACCGAGCTGGTGGGCCGTTTCCGCATCGAGCGCAAGGGCCTGCCCGCCTTCTCCTTCTCCACCAACGAGATCCTGATGACCTCCATCGCCAACGACTACGGCTATGAAAGCACCTTCACCCGCCAGGTGGACACCTTCGTCAAGCCCGGGGACCTGGTGACGGCCTTTTCGACCAGCGGAAAATCGGAGAACGTCGTCCGGGCCCTCCAGTTGGCCAAGGAAAAAGGAGCCACCACGGTCGGCTTCACCGGATCCTCCGCCGGGAGCTTTCCGGGACTCTGCGACCTCTGCATTCGGGTGCCATCGGACAACACCCCCCGAATCCAGGAATCCCACCTGGTGGTCGTCCATATCATCTGTGAGCTGCTGGAAAAGGAGTTGGCCCTGACGGATCCAACCGAAGTCCCCCCGGTTCCGGCCCGGACTCCAGGCCAAAGCCCCCATGGAAACACACGTCAAGAGTAGCCTGGAGTGCGTTCGGCGGATCTCCGGCGCTCGGGTGCTGGTGCTCGGCGACGTCATGCTGGACACCTACCTGGCTTGCCGGGCCCTGGGCGTGGCCGACGAAGCCCCGGTCCCCCTGCTGGAAATCCAGAGCCAATCCCGGGCGCTGGGGGGAGCCGCCAACGTGGCCCGCAACCTGGCTCGACTGGGAGCCCAAACCGCCCTGGTGGGGCTGCTGGGAGGCGATTCCGAGGGAGAAACGGTCAGACGGCTGCTACGGGAATCGAGCGTGGACGGGTTCCTGCTTCAGACCCAAAGGCCGACCACCCTCAAGACCCGGGTGCTGTCGGGAGATCACTATTACCTTCGGCTGGACGAAGAAGAGCTCTCGCCTCTGAGCGAAGCCGAACAGGTTGCCCTGGCCGCCCAGGTCGAAGCTCAATTGAACCAGGTCGACCTGCTGGTGGTCTCCGACTACGACAAGGGGTTGCTCTCGCCGGGCCTGGCCGAGCGGATCGAGCGCTTGGCCCGGGACCGCGGCCGCAGGATCGTGGCCGACCTCAAGCCCCCGAACGCCCTCGCTTGGCGCCACCTCGACCTGATCGCCCCCAACTTGAGCGAAGCCCGCTCGCTTTGCACCCTGCTCGATCCCGGAGGGGAGTCGGACCATGACGCCGAGACCATTGCCCAAACGCTCAGATCCCGGCTGGGTTGCGCCGTAGTTCTGACGATGGGCAGCCAGGGCATGGTCGTTGCGCCATCCTCAGGCTCTCCGAGCCGCCTGGAAGCCCTCTGCCGCTCCCCGGTCGAGGTCTCGGGAGCCGGCGACACCGTGCTGGCAACCCTGGCCGCCACCCTGGCCGCGGGCGCCGACCTGCACCAGGCCGCCCGGCTGGCCAACCTGGCGGCGTCCATCTCCGTCTCCAGGCCCGGCACTCACGCCGTCTCCGCGGCCGAGCTGACGGAGGCGGTCACTCAATCGGCGGAGCCCTCCTGAACTCGAAAGAGTCGCTGCCTGAGTAACCGATGGGTGTCCGATAAAGTCCAGGTCAGTGCAGGAATTACCGCAAACTATTCGAGTGACGCTTTGCGATTCAAGGAGCATGTAACGCCGTATCGACTTGTTCGCTGTGAGGACCTTGAGTCCCTGCGTTCCATGATGGTGAATGGCGCATTCGCCTGCGCGTTCGAAGGTGACCATTCGATCCTGGTCCCGATTCCGGACGCAGGAAGCCATGCCGGGGATGACTGGGCTTGTTTTCGCATTGACGCGGATATTCCACTGGGCACGGTCGGGATTGCCGCCGAGGTCACGGGGGTGCTGGCGGCAGCAGACATAAGCCTACTGGTGATGAGCGGTTACCGTACCGATTACTTTCTTGTCCGTGACTCGCAGCGGCAACCGGCGCGGGATGCTCTGACTGCTGCGGGTCATCATGTCGACGTTCATCGTGAAAGTGAGGCGACATGGTGATGCGGCCTGCTGTATGGATTGTGCTCGTGGTGACGATAGCGCTCACGGTGCGAGTTACTCATCCGTGGGAAGTCTAGCCCGCATTTCTCACCAGGGGGCAGGATCATGGCGCAGGATTTTTCCCTTCAGCGCGTGCTCGCGACCGAAGAGCGTAGCGGTCACTACGCGCGAGGGAGCATGTGCGCGCTGAAGGGAAAAAGACAAGCCAGGGCATGCCCAGCGCCGTCTGTTACCCGCAAGCCCTTACCAGAGAGCCAATCAAAGTACTGAAGATAAACTACTTTTCGTCATGGCACCAGCGACCTGGGTAGAGTCGAGGACTGGCGCGTTGACTATAGGGTCCGGTGGCTATTCCGTCGCTTTCGCTTCGGGCCTCAGTCCGGCTCCCTTATCACGTTTCCAGTCCCCGCTCTCCGAACCGGACGTGCGGTTTTCCCGCATCTCGGCTCTCCAGTGGGATCATGCGTCTCGCACACAGGTCCCCGCTCGCATCCGTGGACGACTCCTATGGGATTGGCACCCGTCCCCCACTCCATCCACTTCCGCTCCCGGGTTGCCGCCAGGCCTGTTGATGCCCTGACGACGCCGTCCTCCTCCGACGACCCTTTCACTTTTGCATGTGATGCTTCCGGAGTCTCCGGCCCTTTTTTGGTCGGGGTTTCAGGCTTTCGCCACTCCCGGGACCCTTCCCCCTTCGGTCACCGCTCCTCACCTGAGGCCCCTTCCCTCCACCGGTATTACCCGGCTTCTCCGGTACTACAGGCCTCTCCGCCACCCTGTCGGCCTAGACTGACTCTCGCGAGCTTCCGGTTCGGTGCGTGCCTCACCACCCACAGGGCTTCCCATGTTGCTGCCTTCTTCCCCTTCCATGCGTGCCAGCGCCACTACCCCGGCGGGTCCAAAGGGGTGCCCGCGTCGCTCGCTTCCCCCTCCGTCTTCGGCCTTCCCCATTTCTCAGGTGGGTCGGCCCCCGCATTGCCCGTTTCGAGGCCTGCTCGACGTTCACTCGCGTTCCGGCCCGCATGCTCGCTGAACCGCCTTAAGCGGCCCTTTGACACCAGAGGGCTTCAGACCATATCGTTACCTCCATGATCCGCCCTGGCTGCTACCAACCGGAGCGACAGTTGTTGGACGGGTTTCGCACCCGTTGGAAGAAGGCGCCTTTCCATGGCGCACTGAGAAATGCGGGCTAGCGACGCCTGCCCGCGTGGGCAGATCGGTGAGAACTCTCAGTGGCTCTGGGGATTGGCAGCGACCAGGGCTGCGCAAGGCCCGGTCACTCCCGCCAACCCCGACCTTGAGTCTCAGAAGAAGCACAAGGCGCCCGACGCGAGCAAAAAGACGGCCACCCACCTCCGAAACACCGTCTCCCCAACGCGAAGATGGACAAAGTGACCCAGCAGGGTCGCCGCGATCAGAGCCGGCAGCAGGCTCAGAGCCAACTGCAACCCCTGAATGTCCAGCATCCCCTGGCGAGCATACAATCCGAGCCTCCAGGCGTATTCGACGGCAAACAGCACGATCAGCGTCGCCCGAAATGCTGCCTTGTCCAGGGCCTGGGTTGAGAGGAAGGCCACATAAGCCGGACCGCTGGTTCCGAACATCCCTCCCAGCAACCCTCCCGCAAACCCCGCCGCCAGGCCCCATCGGCTGGACATGACCGCGCGTGAGGGCGCTTTTCGCAAGAGCACCAGGCCGACCCCAATGACGGCCGCGCCCAGGATTATCTCCATATGCCGGTTGGCCCAGGAGGCCAGCAGAAAGACTCCCAAAAGGCTACCCGGGACCGCCCCGCCAAGCAGCCGCATCAGGTTGCCCCGGTCGACCTTTCGAATGGCAGCGGGCAACAGCAGTATGCTGAGAATCACCTCCAGAACGGATTCGACAGGAACGATGAACTTCAGGGGAAAGAACAGAGCCAGCAGGGGGATGCTGAGCAACGCCCCTCCGAACCCGGAAAAGGATCGGAAGAAAAAGGCAAACAGCACGATAACTTGAGCAGCCAGCAAGGATGGATTCATGAATTGGTTTGGCGACAGCCCGATGGAACGACCTCGGCCCGCCTACATGAACGTCCTCGCCACCGGCGACAGCGAGACCGGGGTGGCGATCTGGGAAAATGCGCCGCTAAGGTTGAAAATCGATCGAAGTTACTCAAGAGATAGCAACAACTCTATTCTGTAGCGGCGAGCAAGAGAGCGATCTGCGCGAGAATATTGGCTCCACGAACCTCTTACTCTGAGTCCGCGACCAAGGCTGCCACGGACCGCTCTTTGTCTCGAACCACAAGTTGCGCATATCTCAATTATTAGGTATGATTTCCTGAATCAGATATTCTTACGAGATTACTATGAAAATCTCCGAACGAGGACAGGTGACCATTCCCAAGCTACTCAGAGACCGTTTCGGCATGAATCCCAATGTCGAGATTGAGATCACTCCAACTGAGAATGGCCTGCTCATCCAAAAGCGCACCGTCACGAAACACCCCGTGGATCGAATCTATGGAATCGTCTCCTGGCGCGGTAGCACCAACGACTACGTAGAGGAGATACGAGGCCGGTGATTACGGCGGTCGACACCAGCGTCCTTTTGGATGTCTTCCTGGCTGATGCGCACCACGGACCCCGGTCAAACGAGTGGCTTCGGCGGGCTTATGACCAGGGAGCGATTCTCATTTGCGACTTGGTCTACGCAGAGCTCGCTCCTGCGTTCGACAGCCGCGAAACACTCGATGACGCTTTACGGCAGATTAGCGCAAACATCTCGCCGATAGATTCCAATATCGCCTACGATGCTGGGCGACGGTGGCTACGCTACCGGAAGGCGGGAGGACCTCGAAAACGCATTATCACAGACTTTCTCATCGGTGCCCACGCGCTTGCCACAGCTGAGATCTTCCTGACGCGGGATCGCGGCTTCTACGCAACTTACTTCCCGGAGCTGACCCGGCCTTGAAGCGAATGCGGTTGAGATTTGCTCCTCAGGCAACATGGGCAGCTGGTTGAGACTCCTGACCCTTCCCTACAACGAAGAGCCCGCCACTTTCCTTCACCGAAAAAACCCCCGCCAGGCGACGTCGACCAGGGTGTGGAGCAGGGCCGGGGCCATCAGGTTGCGGGTTTTGGCGTAGGCTCGGCCGTAGACCAGTCCGGCCAGGGTGGCCAGCAGGAAGTAGCGCCAGTCGGGGCTGGGGCCGTTGTTGAGATGGGCGGCGCCGAAGATGAGCGAGGCCACCCCCAGGGCCAGGACGGGGCGGCCGAGCGCTTTTTCCAGCAGGTTCTGAATGATGCCTCGGAACAGCAGCTCCTCGGGAATACCGATGAAAATGAAAATTCCCAGCGCCATTGGGAGGAGGGCGGCCGGTGAGGCAAAGCTCTCGCGAAGCTGGAGAAACCCTGTCAATAGACCCAAAGCGATGGCCACGGGGGCGTACAGCGCGAAATAACCCGCGGCCACCCGCCAATCCAGCGCCCGCCAGCGCCACCGATAGCCCACCCCGTCCAGGCCCTGCAGGCACACCACACAGAACACGCCCAGGCAGGTCCCGACCAGCGCGTTCATTCCATAAGCCAGCCCCCCGCCGGGCCAGGTCCAGACTCCCTTCATCAAGCCGAAGTCCAGTGGAAGCCACAGCACCAGGGCCACCAGCCACTCCTGCCAGTGAAACCGATTGGAAAGCCTTCGGGTGGACAGGACAATCAGAAGAGGGACCAACAGATAAAGCGCCAGCGTGAGACGCGGCAGGGCTCGCAGGTTGTCGGTGGCCACGCAGTAAACGGAGTAGGGAATCCAGAGAAAGGACACAGCGGCCAGCGTCCGGCCGACGTTCCGCCCAAACCAGTCCCCGAGAGTCTCTTGAAGGGGTGGGTAACCCAAGAGCAGAAAGAGGAAGAAGTAGCTGTTCAGGCAGAGGGCCGCCAGCCCGGTTCTCAGGTCGATAGCGACCTGCCCGCCGGAGAGTCCCCAGGCCAGCAGGTTGACCCCCGCCAGGATGAGGCAGATCGTCAGGACCGGAAGCTTCATCGATTGAGCGCTCCTCGACCCGTGCCGGGTCGTTGCCGGGTTGTCAAACCGCCCCGTTGACGGGATAGGCCGGCCTCGGGTCGGTGTTCCGGGACCCCAAAATCGATGGGACCCAAGGGGGTTGATGTATTATGCCCTGACTCCGAGAGGGGAGGCAGGAGCTTTTCTTCAATGACCTGGAAACCCAAATCCCTGTGGCCGACCATTGCCTGGGCCCTGATCCTGGGGATCGCCTGTCCGTTGTCCCTGCAGGCCTACATCGGACCGGGGGCTGGTTTTGCCTTCGTTTCCTCGTTCCTGGTACTGTTGCTGGCCGTCCTGCTGGCGGGCTTTTCTCTCCTCTCCTGGCCCCTGCGGCTCCTGTTGGGTCTCTTTTTCAAGCGCAAGGGAAAGGGGCGGCAAAGGACCGACACGTCCAGGGTGGTGGTGGTGGGTTTCGACGGCATGGACCCCAAGCTGGCCGAGGGCTTCATGAAGGAAGGCCTCCTGCCCAACTTCCAGAGGCTGAAGGACAGGGGTGTGTTTTCCGAGCTGGCTACCAGCGAACCGGCCATTTCCCCGGTGGCCTGGTCCTCCTTCACCACCGGCGTGGACGCCTCCCACCACAACATCTACGACTTTCTCACCCGTGATCCCTGCACTTATGCTCCCATCCTGTCTTCGGCTGAAATCGGAGCCGCCTCCAAAGTCTTCTCGGTGGGCAAGTACCTGATCCCCCTGGGTAAGCCCAGGGCCAGGCTGAAACAGAAGAGCAAACCCTTCTGGAAGATTCTGGGTGAGAGGGGAGTCTTCAGCTCCATCATTCGTGTTCCAGTCACCTTCCCGCCGGAGAAGTTCCACGGAGTGCTGCTTTCCGGCATGTGCACCCCCGACCTGAAGGGCTCCCAGGGGACCTTCTCGCTCTATACCAGCAACGGCGACCCCTCCGGGGCCAGGGTCGGGGGAATGCGGTACCCGGTCTCCATCACCGACAACCGCATCCGGACCGAACTCCACGGACCCGAGAACCCGCTGCGCCGCGGTGGGGGAGAGTTGACCCTGCCAGTGGAAATTCGGCTGGACTCCTCCCGGGACCGGGTTCGCATCGCCGTCTCGGGCCAGGAGTTCGAGTTGGAACCAGGCGCCTATTCTCCCTGGATTCGGGTGGTCTTTCGGCCCGGTCTGGGAATGAAGATCCATGGAATCTGCCTCTTCCATCTGATTCGGACCTCGCCCCACTTCGAGCTCTACGTCTCCCCCATTCACATCGATCCCGAACACCCCAGCCTGCCGATCTCCCACCCCTTCATCTACTCCGTCTACCTGGCCAAGCTGATCGGGCCCTACGGCACCCTGGGGCTGGCGGAAGACACATGGGCCCTGAACGAGGAGGCCATCGACGAAGAGGCCTTCCTCAAGCAGGCCTATCTGCTCTACGAAGAGCGGGAGAAGATGTTCTTCAAGGTCCTGGAGCGCACCCCAAAGGGACTCTGCGCCTGCGTCTTCGACACCACCGATCGCGTTCAGCACATGTTCTTCAGGTGCCTGGACCCCGATCACCCCTCCAACCGCGGCAAGGAAACCGAGAAGTACCGGAACGTGATCCGGGACCTCTACATGCGAACGGATCGCCTGATGGGGCGGCTGCTCGAGGTCATCGACGACAAGACCCTGCTGCTGGTCATCTCCGACCACGGGTTCACCCAGTTCAAGCGGGGTCTCAATCTGAACACCTGGCTGCGGGACAACGGCTATCTCTTCCTGGAGGAGGGCCGCTCCGAGAGCGGGGATTGGCTGAAGGGCGTCGACTGGGAACGGACCCGAGCCTTCGCCCTGGGATTGACCGGGGTGTTTATCAATCGAAAGGGGCGCGAGGCCAAGGGAATCGTGGAGGAGGGAGAGCCGCTGGAGGCCTTGAGAAAGGAGATCTCCCAAAAGCTGACCGGGCTGGTCGACCCCGACACCGGCCAGGCCGCCATTCGGAGGGTGGTCGAGACCGAAAGCGCCTTTGCGGGACCCTACACCTATGACGCCCCCGATTTGCTGGTAGGATACAATGCCGGCTACCGGACCTCGTGGGACGGCGCCATGGGACGGGTCACCCGGTCGCAGTTCGAGGACAACACCCGGCACTGGAGCGGCGACCACTGCGTGGACCCGGCACTGGTTCCCGGGGTCCTCTTCAGCAATCGAAAGATCCGGCGGGACAACCCCGGGCTGACCGATATCGCCCCGACCGTGCTCAAGGCGCTGGGAGTGGAACAACCGGCCCACATGAAGGGACGCCCACTGATTTAAGCGTTCGGGAGCCGGTCGCCGGCCGGACCGGACCACCCCTAACGCACGGAGAAAATCTCATGTTTGGCAGCAGGATCAAGCTGGACGGCGACTTGCTGAGCCGATGCCGGAAGCAGGCGGAACAGCTCGGTTACAGCTCGGTCGAGGAATTCATCACCCACGTTCTGGAACGTGAGTTGCGGTCCATGGAGGAAACCGGGGGCGAGATCGCGGCCGATGAAGAGGAGATCGCCAACCGCCTGAAAGGGCTCGGCTATATTGAATGATCGCAGCCTGCTGGAACTGGCTCGATTGAAGGCTACCGATTTCAACCCTACCGACCATGGAGCTGTTCAACCGCACATTGGGCCTGGCGACGGACCTGGTGATGGCGCCCTTGCGGGGGCTCTCGCCCTCGATCTCGCTGCTGGTGCTGTCGGCCGCCTTGGGCCTGCTGTTGCTGCTGCTCTTTCGGCTCACCTCCAACCAGGCAGCCATCGGCAGCCTGCGCCGCCGGATGGCGGCCTATCTGCTGGAGTTCCGTCTCTTCCAACACAGCCTGGGCATCCAGTGGTCGTCTCTGTCCCGCATGCTGCTGGCCAACTTGATTTACTTGAAGGTTGCCGCACGGCCCCTGTTGCTGATGCTGGTACCGCTCGGCCTGGTGCTGATCCAGTTGAACCAGTGGTACGGATACCACCCCCTCAAACCGGACGAGACCGCCGTGGTGGCCTTGAAGCTGGCGGGTGAGGGCCTCGATCTCTCCAGGGTGCGTCTGGAAACCGGCGACGGTCTGGAGCTGGTGGGCCGACCCCTGCGCATTCCCCACGCCGGTGAGGTGAACTGGAGCATCCGACCCCAACGTCAGGGAACCCACCGGCTGACCTTCCTGTTTGAGGGCCGGCAGGTGCAGAAAGAGATCGTCACCTCCGGCCAGGAACTGGCGAGGGTTTCGGCGGTCACTCCGACTCAAGATTTCTGGGACGTCCTGCAGCACCCGGGAGAGCCACCGCTGCCGCCGGACTCCTTCGCACAACGCATCTCGGTGGACTATCCGGCCCGCAGGATCGACCTGCTGGGATGGGAGACCCACTGGGCGGTCTTCCTCCTGGTCGTCTCCACGCTCACCGCTTTGGCCTTCAAGCGGCTTCTCCGGGTTCAAATCTAGGAACACACCCCATGACCAAGATCCTGGTGATCGGGCTCGACTGCGCCGCCCCGGAAATTCTCTTCGGCGATGAGAGACTGACCCACTTTCGCCGGCTCATGGCCAACGGCTGCTACGGCAGACTGGAGAGCGTGATCCCCCCCATCACCATTCCCGCCTGGATGTGCCTGGCCACCAGCCAGGACCCCGGATCGCTGGGCGTCTACGGCTTCCGCAACCGGGCGGACCACTCCTATGACGGTCTCCGCTTCGCCAACTCCCGATCCATCCTGGAGCCGGCCATCTGGGACCAGGTCTCCCGTCAGGGGGGACGCTCCAACATCATCGGCGTGCCTCCTTCCTACCCTCCCAGAAAGGTGGACGGCATCTGCGTCGGGTGTTTCCTGACTCCCGACAGCCGTCGCAGCCAGTACACCCACCCGGCCCTCGTCCAGGAACGAATCGCCCGGCTTGTCGGAGACTACCCGGTCGACGTGAGCGGTTTTCGCACTCATCGCAAGGACTGGTTGAAGCAGCAGATCGACTCCATGACCCGCAAGCACTTCGACGTGGTCCGCCACTTTCTGCGACGCTCCAAGTGGGACTTCTTCCAGTTTGTGGAGATCGGCCTGGACCGGGTCCACCACGGCTTCTGGCAGTTTCACGACCCACGCCACCGGCTCTATGAGGCGGACAACCCCTATCGGGAAGTGGTCGGCGACTACTATCGGCTGCTGGACGACGAGGTAGGGGAACTGCTGGAGCTTCTGGACGAAGAGACGGTCATCCTGGTGGTCTCAGACCATGGAGCCAAGCCTCTGGACGGCGGTTTCTGCGTCAACGAATGGCTCATTCGCCAGGGCTGGCTGGTCTTGAATCGCTACCCCGGGGAGGCCACGCCCTTCGGCCGACTGGCGGTCGACTGGGACCGGACCCGGGTCTGGAGCGAGGGGGGCTACTACGCCCGGGTCTTCCTGAACGTCAAGGGGCGGGAGCCTCGGGGAACCATTGCCCCCGAGGACTACGAGTCTTTCCGCGACGAGGTGGCCGCCAGGCTGGAGGCCGTCCCGGACGACCTGGGCCGGCCCATGGGCACCCGGGTCTTCAAGCCGGACCGGATCTACCGCTCGGTTCGCAGGGTGGCCCCCGACCTCATTGCCCACTTCGGGGGGCTCGCCTGGCGCTCCATCGGATCGGTGGGTCGGCCGGAACTGCACTTGCAGGAGAACGACACCGGCCCCGACGGCTGCAACCACGCCCAACAGGGCGCCTTCATCCTCAACGCCCCCGGACTCTCGCGGCGCGGAGAAGTCCAGGGAGCCCACCTGCTGGACATGGCCCCAACGCTGCTCCAACTCGGCGGCTACGACCTGCCCGGCTCCATGCAGGGAACCCCTCTCGGCTTTTGAGGCTTGGCTCGGACCCAGCCGGCCCCGACCCTATCGGAGCCACTCGTCCCGGTGCTCCCGCACAAAATCGTCGTCGTTGAGATGGGGATAGGCCTGGTAGACGCGGTCGATCTCCTCCAGTTGCCCCGGCCCCAGGATTTCCGCCGGGTCCAGGCACCAGATGCCCTCCAGCAGTCCTTGCCGGCGCAGCACTTCGTGCAGCCCCGGGACGCAGCCCCGAAAATGGTTGGCCGCGTCGAAAAAGGCCGCGTTGCTGTCGGTCACCTCAATGGCCAGCCTCAGCGCGGTCTCCGGCAGAGTCCCGTCCCCGTTCCGGTAGCCATGGCATTCCTCCAGGATCTCGACCGCCCGACGGGTCCACACGGCCCAGTGCCCCAGCAATCCCCCCACAATCCGCAGCTCCACCTCCCGACCCCCGACCCGGAAGCGGTGGGGGGTGATGAGGTCCATCACGATGTTGTCGTCGTTGCCGGTATAGAGGGCGATGTCCTCCCGCCCCGCCTCGGCCACCGCGCGCAGCACATCCAGGGTGTGGTAGCGGTTGAAGGGCGCGAGCTTGATGGCAACCACTTCCGGAAGCTCCACAAAGCGGCGCCAGAACCCGTAGGACAGCTCCCGGCCGCCGATGGTCGACTGCAGGTAGAAGCCGAAAACAGGGGTGACCCGGGCCACCTCCCGGCAGTGGTCCAGCAGCTCCCGGTCGCCGGCCTCGCTCAAGGCGGACAGGTTCAACAGGCCGGCATGGTATCCCAGCTCCCGGATGAGACCCGCCTCAGCCACCGCCTGGGAGGTGGGGCCGCAGATCCCGGCGATGCGGAGCAGGGGCTCCGGCCGGTTGGCGTCGGCCCGGTCCATCTCTTCCCGGGTCAGCTCCAGGACGGGTCGAAACAGGTCATGCCTGGGATCGCGGATGGAAAACTGAGTCATGTGCACACCCAGGGCCAGGCCTCCCGAACCGGCCGCGATGTAGTAGCGGGACAAGGCCCGCTGCCGCCGCTCGTCCAGCTTGCGGCCGGCCGTCAGGGCCAGGGGATGGGCGGGAATGACCACTCCCCTGGAAAGCTGGGTCTGCAAGGATTGACTCAACACGGCTACCTCCTTCTAGAATCGTCCGTCACGCACCTGGAAATGGGTGGGCTTGTCGAGGCTGGGGCCGCCCCGCATCACCCAGTCGGCAATCCAGCCCAGGAGCCGTTCAATGGCCACCCGGGGCCGGCCCAGCCGCTCATGACCGCGACGCCCGTCGCTCAGCAGGGCGTCGGGCGCTTCCTCTCCCACCAGGTTGAAGGGACGGTCCATGAGCCGACCCAGTTCCTGGCAGATCCGGCGAATCGACAGACGCTCGGGGCCGGCGATGTTCACCACGAAGGGCGGGGAGGCGCAGTACTCCACGGCCCGCAGGGCCATGGCATTGGCGTCACCCTGCCAGATCACGTTCACATGGCCCGTGGTCAGGTCGATGGGCTGCCGCTCCCAGACCTTGCGGGCCAGGTCGACCAGGACTCCGTAGCGCAGCTCGCAGGCATAGTTGAGCCGCAGTAGCGATACCCGGCTCCCCCGGGTCCGACTGAAATATTCGAACATCCGCTCCCTGCCCAGGCAGCTCATGGCATACTCGCCCTCCGGCACGGGCGGATCCTCCTCGCTGGAGCCGCTACCCGAAACCGGGGTCATGGGGTATACATTGCCCGTCGAGAAAGCCACGAGCCGACTCCGGGAGAACCGCCGGCAGACCATTGCCGGCAGGTAGGCGTTGACCGCCCAGGTGCGGGCCTCGTTGCCGGTGGAGCCGAACTTCATGCCCACCATGTAGATCACGGTGGGACAATCGGGCAGTTCCTCCAGCCCCCGCGGGTCCAGCAGGTCGCAGCCGATGGTCTCGACCCCGCGGGAGTCCAGTCGATCCCTCTCTCTTTGGTTGGAGAAGCGGGAGACGGCAATTACCCGGCCCCGGCCCGAGCCCGCATCCAGAGCCCGACCGGCCATGCGGGCCAGGGTGGGACCCATCTTCCCCCCCGCTCCCAGGACCAGAATATCCCCCGAATGCCGGCCTAGGCTGCGAATGACGTCGGCAGTCGGTTCACTCAGCAGGTCCTCGAGCTGATCGACATCGTCAATGCGATCCGTCATGGGGACCGTCATAATTGAAACAACTCGGGGGTTGGGTGAAGAAAAACCGGTTACAGGGTTACCCCAGAAGGATACGAAGTTACATCCTACAATTCCGACTTCAGGTTCTGGCGTCAAGCACAGGTAGATTGCTGATTAACATCGATGCACAGGATTAACAGGATGATTTGTTGATGGGTCTGGTCCGGGTGCTCCGCAATGAGGGCGTTCATTCCCTTCAAGTCAGGCGGCCCTGCAGCAGGGTCACGTCCACCGGCCGGTCGTTGATTCGGATCGCCTCCGGCAGCGTCGCCACCGGCGTCAGGCCGACAGCCCGCAAATGCTCGACTTTGCCCCTGTCGGTGGCGGCGGCATAGGCTTGCAGCAGCGCAATGCCTTTCTGGCGGGCGGTTTCCACCAACCGGTCCAGCAGATCTCCTACACTTTGGGCATAGTTGTCATGGGCCAGGGCGTCGATCACGGCGCTGTGCCCTCGCAAGGGAGCCGGACCCGGCGTGATGGAACCCAAGCCCAGCACCCGGTGGGGACCCTCCCCCGCCAGAATGAGCATGGAGCCGCTCAGGGCCTCCACGCCATACCAGAGCGAGGTGAAGTTCGACACGCAGCGAAGGGGCGGCGCATACCTCGGAGATACCAGGCCGCGGAGGAAGTCCAGGCAGAGACTCTCCATCGGCCGGGCCATCAGGCAGGCGATCCCGGGCATGTCGCCCCAGTTGGCCGGACGGACGGTTGTCTGCTGGCCGGGCGCGAAGAAGTGGGCTTCGGGCTCGGGCTCGCCTGGAGCCGGCCGACGCATCACGGCACCGTAGAGTCGCCGGAAACCGATCTTCTCGTAGACCGAAACCTCCCGCGGCGAATTGCCCAGATAGACGACCCGGCACCCTGCCTTCCAGGCTTTTTGAACCAGCCCCTCGGTCAGAGTGGCGGCAATGCCCAACCCCCGGAAGTCCTTCCGCGTCATCACGTCTTCCACCACCCCGACCTGTGGGCAGTCGCGGGCAAAGGCAATCGAGGCTGTCCCCACCGCATGGCCCTCCACCCTGGCCAGAGCCACCTGCGTCCGCAAGTCCTGGCCGTAGGCCCCCCGCATGGACTGAAGCCAGTCCACGTCGGTTCGGGACCACTCCTGCTGGAGCAGCTCGATAATGCCCATGCGCTCAGCGGGCCCGATGGGATAGGTCCAGTGAACCACATCCATGGCCCGGCCGTCCTTGAGGGGGATCCTTTCACTCTGGCTCATGAGCCTGCCTCACCGCTTCCGATCGGTTCGCTCCAGTAATCTGCCGCCGCTGCTGGCGCAAACCCTCCCCACCGAATCACCCGTGGAGGCTCACAATCGGCTGCCGGAACCGAGGGGCTGCGCCACGGCTTCCCCCTCCGTCCCCTGCCGAACCGACTCCGGCTTATCCACGCTCCAGATGGAATCGGCGAAGAAACGGCAGGAATCGAACAGGTGTTCCCGGATCTTGAATCCGGACTGCGAGGCCAGCCACTCGACATCCGAAAGCGAGTACTTGCAGGAGTGCTCAGTGTGAATTGCCTCCCAGGCTTCAAAGTCAAAGGAGCGGCCGATCTGCTCGATGAAGACCGACTGCCGCTCCTGGCTGACCAGGTAGCTTTCCATGGAGCCGGAGGAGACATCGTAGGTGCCGAAATGGCGGAACTTCTCCATATCGAAGCAGCCCCCCAGTTCGCGGTTGATGCGCTCCAGCAGGTTCAGGTTGAACCGGCTGGTCAACCCCAGTGAATCGTTGTAGGCCCGAAGAAGGACGTCGATGTCCTTCTTGAGGTCGAAGCCTATCAGCATCAGATCGTCGTGATTCAGGCACTTCCAGGCACTGCGCAGAAAGGAACAGGACTCCTCCCGGGTGAAATTGCCGATGGAGGATCCCAGAAACAGCACCAGGTTTCGCCGCCGGAAGCGATGGTTCAACCACTTCAGGCCGTGGAAGTAATCTCCTACCAAGCCCTGGGTCTTCAGGTCGGGAAACCGGGCATCGAGCTCGCCGACCAGCGAACCCATGGACGATGCCGAGATGTCGATGGGCACGTACTGATAGTCCAGCCCGGACTTCAGGAACCGTTCCAGGAAGAGAGTGGTCTTCCGGCTGAAGCCGGGGCCGAGCTCCACCAGGTTGAAGGGTTTCCCGGCCACAAAGGCGGCAATTGTGTCCCACTGGCCCTCGAGAATCTCCAGCTCGCATCCGGTCAGGTAGTATTCCGGCAGCCGGGTGATCCGGCGAAACAGCTCGCTGCCCTGCTCGTCATAGAAATACTTGGAAGGAATCGACTTGTGGGCCGCGGACAAGCCCGCCAGGACGTCCAGGGCAAAGGCGTCCCTCTCATCGAAAGAGTCGGCGCAGTCTCTCGAGCCCAGGATTTTGACGTTAGCCCGCATTTCTCACCAGGTCGCCGGCACGGCCGTCTCCCTCAATCCAGATCCTTCGCCAATCGAATGCCCGTGAACTGCCAGCGTTTGTCGCACTGGAAGAAGTTGCGATAGCTCGGGCGAATGTGGCTCTTAGGGGTAGCGCAGGAGCCCCCTCTGAGAACCATCTGGTTGCTCATGAACTTTCCGTTGTACTCCCCAAGCGGACCCCGATCCTGCCGGTATCCGGGATAGGGCAGGTAGGCGCTTCCCGTCCATTCCCAGACGTCCCCGAACAGTTGGCGCACTCCGGGATGCTCCTCACCGGCCTCGCACCCCCGGCCAACCGGATGGAAGCGTCCGTCTTCCAGAAAGTTCCCCCGCAGCGAACTCCCATGCTGCCGGGCAGCCCTTTCCCATTCCGCCTCGGTCGGCAAGCGCTTATCCGCCCAACGGGCATAGGCGGCCGCCTCATAGAAGCTGACGTGGGCTACCGGCTCTTCCAGGTTCAGGGGACGGGACCCGCGGAGGGTGACAATTTCCCAATCGCCGTCGCTCCGGTCCCAGTAGAGGGGCGCCTCCCAGCCGTTCTCAGCGACGGCGTCCCAGCCATCGGAAAGCCACAGCAAGGGGTCCCCATACCCGCCGTCGTTGATGAAATCCAGGTACTCCCCGCAGGTCACCGGCCGGTCCATCAGGCCGAAGTCGGAGAGCCAGGTCTTGTGCCGGGGCCGCTCGTTGTCCCAGGCGAATCCCCGGTCAGGAGCCCCCATCTCGAACATCCCGCCTTCGAACTGGTGAAATTTCGCAGGAGAAGGTCGGACAGGCTTGCGGGTTCCGTCTTCATCGCAAACCCGATAGCTGGGTTTCAAGGGATTGCTCGCCAGGATGTGCTTGACATCGGTGACCAGCAACTCCTGATGCTGCTGTTCGTGGTGCAAACCCAGCTCCACCAGGTCCCCGAACTCGGAAAAACGCTCCCGGTCCAGCCCCTCGATCAGGTCCATCAGCTTCTCGTCGACGCCGGCGCGGTAGTCATACACCTCCTCTACCGTGGGGCGGGACAGGGTTCCTCGAATGTCGCGGGCCACTCGCTCTCCGAAGCTCTGGTAATAGGAGTTGAAGACAAAATAATACCGAGGATGATGAGCCCGAAAACCATCGGCAAATCGTTCCAGGATCATGCGCTCGAAGAACCAGGTGGTGTGACCCAGGTGCCACTTGGGAGGACTGACGTCCGGCATGGACTGTATTACGTAGTCCTCGGTGCAGAGGGGCCGGCAGAGATCCCGGGTGGTCTGCCTGACCGTCTGAAACGCGCTCGACAGCTCGGATCTATTCATGGGAGGGGATAGCGTCTGACGGTTATCGATGGGCTGCCGGCCGGCCTGTAGCAGGCGATACCGCGAGCGCGGCGAGCCCTTTGCGGCAGGCTCAAGGGCGCACCCGGCGGGGTCCTGAGCGGCTGAGCCTGCAACTGCTCCTTGACCGCAAATTTCCTGCAACCGCAAATGGGCAGATCAGCCTACCATACAACCTTGTCCCGGTCGAGCAGCCCGGCTTCAGGGATTCAATCGCCAGATGCCGTAGTTCAGATAGGCGGCGTACCCTACCCAGGCGAGGTAGGGCAGCAGGAGTAGAGCCGCCACCAGGCTGTGGGATTTGAAAGCCAGAAACGTGACCAGAATTGCCACCCAGAACAGCAGGATCTCAACCAGGGCGGCGCCGGGTTGGCGCAAGCCGAAAAACAGAAAGGACCAGGCGATGTTCAGCAGCAACTGCAGCCCGAACAGCACAAAGGCCAGCCTGGCTCCCTCGAACCCCGACCGGGTCCAGACCTGCCAGGCCGCCACCGCCATCAGCAGAAAGAGGGCGGTCCAAACGGGACCGAAAACGCTGTCCGGCGGAGTCCCGGGTGGCTTGATGAGCCCGGGATACCATTCGCGAACCGATTGCGCCGTCGCCAGCGACCCCAGATAGCCGGCTCCCAAACACAGCACAAGCAGCGAAACCAGAACACCCAGAGACCGCATCGGTTAACCCTCCCTGCGGCGTGGCGCCGCTGTCGCCCGGCCGGTTGCGAGCTGGGCGATCCGCCTGAGCATGCGCTCGAAGATCAGCCGGTGGAGCGGATAGAGACCGTACCAGTAGGCCAGCCCCGCCAGACCGAGGGGTTCGAACTCCGCCGTCTGCCGGATGACGCAGCCGGAGCCGGAGCGCTCGACCTCGAACTGCAGCCAGGCTCGACCCGGAAGCCGCATTTCCGCGTACAAGCGCAGCAGCCGATCGGGCTCGTAGACCTCGACTCGCCAGAAGTCGATGGTCTCCCCCACTACCGGACGCTCCGGATCCTTGCGGCCGCGCCGTAGGCCCGGCCCTCCGGCCATCAGATCCAGCCATCCCCGCAGCCTCCAGAGCCAGTTGCAGGCGTACCACCCAGCCTCCCCACCGATCTTGCGGATCGGCGCAAAGGCGGCGCCGGCGCCGACTTCCACCTTTTGAGCCCGGGAGTCGACCAGACGCGCACCGTAGCGAACGCCGGCCATTCCCCTGACCGGCCCCGACGAGGAGAGGGCATCGGACCACCGGGTCTGGGCGAATTGACGATCTTCATTCACCAGGGCGCGAGCGATCGATTCCCGTAGAGTGCGCGGCCGAATGTCGAACCCGTCGAGCGCCTCCGGCTTCTTGACGACGGTCTCGTTTCTGAGGCTGTTGACCAGCTTGCGGCCCACACGGGCATAGACCGGGGTGACCAGGCCCAGCCACAGCCCTGACAGCCGCGGGGACAGAAGGGGAACCGGGATCATCATACGGTGAAGTCTGCGCTGCCTGGCGTATTCCCTCATGATGTCGCTGTAGGAAGCCCGGTCCCGCCCGCCGATCTCGAAGACGCGGCTCTCGGCACTAGGAAGCTCCAAAGCAGCCACCAGGTATGCGATCACATCCTCGACGGCGATTGGCTGAGACAGAGTTCGCACCCATCGCGGGGTGATCATCACCGGCAGCCGGTCCACCAGGGCGCGAATCATCTCAAACGACAGGCTGCCCGATCCGATGATGATGGAGGCGCGAAACTCCAGCGTGGGGACGCCGGAGTGCCTGAGGATTCGGCCCACCTCCTGACGGCTGGCCAGGTGGCTGGAAAGATCCTCCTGGCCGCCCAGTCCTCCCAGGTAAATAATCCGCCCCACCCTTGCGCTACGGGCCGCCTCCGCAAAGGCTCTGGCGGCGAGACGGTCCGCTTCGGCAAAGCTGTCCTCCAACGCCATGGAATGGACCAGGTAGTAGGCCGTCGAGACGCCTCGCATGGCGGCCGGAAGCGTCCCCGGCCGCGTCAGGTCCCCCCTGACCACCTCGGTACCGTGGCCGACTCGGCCCCGAAGAAACTCGGGATGCCGCGCCAGGCAGCGAACCGATCGGGATTGCTCCTCAAGTCTCGCCAGCAGCCTGCCACCGATGTACCCGCTAGCACCCGTAACCAGTATCCGTCCTCCGGATTCGACCGAACGCATTCTCGGTTCTGCGGCTTCGACCAACGGCAATTTCAGTTGCTGCCTTATTGCTTGCAAGGGGCTCCTTTCGAATCCGGAAAGCGCTCAAGCAGCCGTTCCCGGCGATAGCGGAAGATCCGGGACAGATCCGGCGCCACCAACCATCGGTCGACCAGCCGGCCGCCCCAGACCGCGTACCGCACATGATCCTCGACCAGCGTGCCACCTTCCACCAGGCGGAAGCGGTGCTGGTGGATCCAACGGCGATAGGGGCCGCGGACCTGCTCGTCCACAAATATATTGGGGGGATTCCAGGCCGTGATGCGGCTCCGCCACCGCAGTGGAATCCCCCGGAGTCGGAGCCGGTAGTCGATTTCCGTGCCTTGTTCAATGGCGATGGGTGCAGGATCGAGGACTCGAAAGTGCAGCCAGGGCGGGGTGAGCAGATCCAGGTTGCGCGCATCGGCGAAGAAGGGAAAAATCTCCTCCGGAGTCCGCGGGATCAGGACTGCACTGTGCAATTGGAAGGTTCTCACGCCGGTGTCTCCCGGGAGCGGAAATACAGTCCGATTCGAAGTTGCACTAAACGACTCCGACATCGGGCCTCGGTGTCGAGCACGGGAACATTTTTGATTAACATCGATGCACAGGATTGACAGGATTATTGGTTGATGGAACCAGAGCGGCAACCCAAGGGAGAGGATGCGGGTGGGCCGCTTTCGTCACGATTGCCCTTCAAGGGAGAGTCGGCGCAAACGAACTGGATGGATGGTCGCCTTGAATCCCCATATGACAATCCTTTGGTGGCCCTTCGTGGAAAACTCTTTTCTTTTGTTTCAGGTCAGTCAGGTCACCAGGCGCGTGCCTGTTCCCGAACCCCTCGGCTAACAACTCTCCACTCTCCACTCAATCGAAGCACCCCTGTTTCACCCTGCTTGATCCATCACCTCGTGCACGGCGGCGCCGGCTACTCAGGAAGCGCTCCCCCGCCACCCTTGGCCGGGGACGATAGCCCAACGGCCTGCAAGAGAAAGCGGGCGGCCTGGGCGGGAGACTCCCCATCCACATCCACCCGCTTGTTGGCCGCTCTCATGGTCCCGTCATCGATAATCCCGTCAAAAACCTCCAGCGCGCTGACCAGCTCAGTCCGCCGGGCTGCCGCCGGAGAAAGCACCAGCACGGCGTCATAGGGCGGCAGCGCTTGCAGCGGATCGGTCAGAACCGCCAGGTCGTACTCGATGATGCGGCCGTCGGTGGTATAGGCGGAGATGACATCCACCACTCCCTCGCGAGCGGCGGCGTACATGAGACTGGGATCGAAGGTCCGCTTCTCTCTGAATTCGAGACGGTAAGCCTCTCGCAGCGCTGTCCATTCCGGCCGGACGAAGAACTCGAAGTCGGACCCGATGGTCATCTGAGGGGCGTGCCTGGTCAGGTCCTGTATCGAGGCAAGCTTCAAAGCCTCCGCCTTGTGTCTGGCGACTGCCAGACCATAATTGTTCTCGAACCCCAGCGCCCCCAGGACCAGAACCTGGTGTTCCCGCTGGAGCCAGGCCTTCATCTCTTCCAGCAGATCCGCCCGTGGAGGCAGATCCTGGCGCTTCATGACATTGGCCCAGATCGTTCCCGAGTAGTCCACGTAGCAATCGACGTGCCCTGCGGTCAGGGCGTCGAACAGGATCATGGAGCCCATGCTGGATCGGTTCTCGACCTGCAGCCCGGCTTGAGTCAGCCTCTGGGTCAGGGCTTCCGCCAGAACGTACTGCTCGGTAAACGGTTTGGCCCCGACCACCACCACGCCCGACCCCTTTGCAGTGGGAATCTGAAGGATCAGCGTCGAGAGCAGGATGAACAGCAGGCCGGCTCCCGCCAGCCAACCCTTGGTCCGGCTGCGTCCGGCCACGGCCAGTTCCCCCAGGCGAATGAGCTGGTCCAGCGCGATCGCCAGCACCGCCGCGGCCGCGCAGCCAACCAGGACCGCGGTTGAGTTCTGGGTTTGCAGGCCGCTGAAGATATAGTTGCCCAGGCTGGTGGCGCCGACCGGAGTGGAAAGGGTGGCCGACCCCACCACCCAGACCGTGGCCGTGCGGATGCCGGCGATGATCACCGGTGCCGCCAGCGGCAGCTCCACCCGGAAGAGTCTCTGGCCGGAGGTCATGCCCAGGCCCTCGGCGGCTTCCAGAATGTCGGGGGCCACCCCCAGGATGCCGGTGACGGTGTTGCGCAGGATCGGGAGCATGCTGTAGAGCAGCAAGGCGATGAAGGCCGGCAGGAAGCCGATCTGACCCAGCAGGGGAACCATGAGGGCCAGCAGTGCCAGCCCGGGGATGGTCTGGGCCACGCTGGCAACCGTGAGCACCGGCCATTGCAGCGGTTTCACCCGGGTCACCAGAATGGCCAGGGGCAGGCACACGGCGATCCCGCTGAACAAGGCCACCAGGGTCAGGGTCAGATGGTGCCCCAGGTATTCGGGAAGTAGCCGCAACTGTTCCGCCAAAGCGGTCTCGGTCATTTCCCCTCCCCCCCGGCGCGCAGGATGGATTCCACCTGGTCGGCCTGGCGCCTGGGGGTCTCCATCAGGGCGGCGATATAGGGGTGGCTCGGGCTGCGCAGGACCTGACCGGGGGAACCCGTTCCCACCAGAACGCCCTGCTTCATCACGGCGATGCGATCGGCCAGCAGCAGGGCCTCGGTCATGTCGTGGGTGACCATGACCACCGTCAGGTTCAGGGTCTGCTGCAGGCGTTTGAACTCCCGTTGCAGACCGTCGCGGGTCATGGGGTCCAGGGCGCCGAAGGGCTCGTCCATCAGCATGATCCTGGGTCGAGCCGCCAGTGCCCGCGCCAGTCCCACCCTCTGGCGCTGTCCCCCCGAAAGCTCGTGGGGCTTGCGGTCGCGATGGGTCCGGGGAGAGAGCCCGGTCAGGCGCAACAGTTCATCCACCCGGTCCCGGCAGGCGGACGGTTCCCAGTTGAGCAGCCTCGGCACCACCGCCACGTTCTCGGCCACGGTCATGTGGGGAAACAGGCCGACGCCTTGAAAGACGTATCCGATCCCCCGGCGCAGCACGACCGGATTGACCCGGCAGACGTCCCGCTCCTCCACCAGAATCCGGCCCCGGCTGGGCTCCACCAGGCGGTTGATCATCTTGAGCAGGGTGGTTTTGCCGCAGCCCGATTCGCCCAGCAGCACCAGAAATTCACCGGCTCCAACCTCCAGGTCGACCTCCTGAACGGCGAAGCTTCGCCCCTGGTCGAACGTCTTGGACACCTGTTGAATGCAAATCATGATGGAGCGGTCTCGGGGTCGGGGCCGGCTTCCCCGGCCGAGCGGATGACGGCCTCGGTCTTTTCCCTCCCGGTTGCGGCCACTTCCTCCGGATCCCGCGTCCAGTATCGAGGATTGAAGAGCTCCAGGGAGAGAAAGCCCTCATAGCCGGTGGCATCCAGATCCCTCAGGAATGCCTTGAGCGGGAGAATGCCGTCTCCGGGATAAACCCGGTCGGCGTCGGTCTGTTCGAACTGGGGAGGGGAGGCAGGAGCGTCGTTGAAGTGGCACACGGCGATTGCGGCGGCTGACAGGTCCGCCAATCCGCCGAAGCCGGAACCGCCCCGGTAGAGGTGAAAGGGATCCAGCACCAGGCAGCCGTGGGGGTGGTCGGCCTGCCGCACCACGGCCAGGGCCTGTTCCAGTTGAAAGACGTTATGCTGGAAACCCAGGAACTCCATGGCCGGACGAACGCCGAAGGCTTGGCCCTCCTCCAGCAGCTCGCGGTAACGCGCCGCCGCCAGGGGGATATCCAGGTGAAGGGCGTCGGGAACCGGCGAGGCCACCATGTGGGCGGCGCCCACGGCTGCCGCCTGTCCCAGCCGCCTGCGAGCCTCCCGGTAGGCGGCTTCCTTGTGAAACCCGCGGCTCTGCATCCAGTCCGAAAGGGTAATGACGCTGGCCACCGCCAGGCCCGAGTCCTTCAGGATACGGTGCAACTCGGCCAGGGACCGTCCCGACTGCTCGAACCGGGTCAACTCCTCGGTCCAGAGCTCGATGGCCGAGTAGCCGGTTCGGGCCGCGATGTCGATTTTCTCCAGCAGGCCCGCCGGCCGAATGGTGCTGGTGTTCAAGCAGAGAGGCCACTGATGCATAACGTTTCCATGGGGGAGGTCGGCTGCCGTGTTCCGGACAGCTTCCGGCCAGGTCACTGCCGCGCCCACCGATCCAGTTCGCCGAAGACCGGGTTGGCTGCCAGCTCGGCTTTCCACCCATCGCAGAGACAGGCGATGGGAGCCTTGAGAGCAGGCAAGGGATCGGCTCCGGGGGTCAAGCCGGAAGCCTGGCGTCGCAACCAGTCCAGAAGCTCCTGCAGGCTGCCCTTGCCGGGCTTCGCCAGAGCCGCATGCAATTGCGGCTGGATGGTTTGCTCGAACTCCCGTTTGCGATCCACGTCCACGATGTCGGGCAGCAGCAGGCCGGCCGAGCCCAGTTCCAGGTCCAGGCGGGCCAGGAGTTCCCGGTAGACCTGGCGGGCCAGGCACTCGGCTTGGCGGCTCACCTCGGTCAACAGGTCCATCCCCCGCAGGGAGGAGAGTCCCCGCGGCGCAAGCTGGCAGTAGAACTTCAGCTTGGCCTCGGTCCCGGAAGGGCGGACCGTGACCACGAAGTCGTCCAGGGACATCCGGATCACGTTTCTGGGAAGCTTGTCGGACTCGCTGAGGAAGGGCCCGAACCTTTCCTGATCCCAGTAATCCAGGATGTGACGCACCGGGTGGCCGGCCAGGGTCCGCGGCGGCGCGTCTCTCAGAGAGGCCATCAAACGATCTCTCCTGGACACGCCCCCGGCCCCGGCCATGGCGATGGAGCGGCCCACGTCGGCATAGCCGCCCAGCTGTTCCAGGATTTCGATGTAGTAGTCCAGAAGGGTGCGCCCCTGCAGCCGCAGCCTCTGGTAAAGGGCCGCCAGCATCATGCAGGCCGGGGCGGCATCCTTGTCCCGAATGGTGGGGATCATGATTACCCCGTGGCTCTCCTCTGCGGCCAGCACCAGGTCCCCCGGCCTGGCAACCACCTGCCCGTACCTCCCGGTCCGCTCCAGGGACTTGAGCACGTCGGCGACATATTTGAAGCCGACCAGCAGGTCGTCGATGATCTGCGAATCGCCGGCCTTCTCCACGATTCTGCCCAGGATCCGAGTGGTCACCAGGGTCTCCACCACCAGGCCCTTCCTGCGGGGGCCCTCTGGGTCCAGCATCAGGAAATATCCCAGAATGGCGGCAATCTGGTTCCCGTCCATGTGGGCCCAGGAGCCGTCGGCCTGCCTGACCTCGAGCCCGACCCGGTCGGCGTCGGGATCGCTGGAGAGGACCAGGCCGGAGCCGATCTCGTCGGCGAAATCCCTGGCGGGCGCGGTGGCCTGCGGCACTTCAGGATTGGGCGCCTTGAAGGGAATGACCGAAAAGGAACCGTCGGCATCCTGATGAGGTGGGGTCCGCACCGGAAAGTTCAGCCGGCCCAGCAGGTCGCCCACCGTTTGCAATCCGCAACCACAGAGGGGTGTGTAGACCACGGGCAGATCGCGACGGGGGGTGAAGGTGTCTCCATACAGTTCCAGGTAAGCGGCCAGATAGTCCTGGTGGAGCTCCTCGGGGATGGGCCGAACCAAGCCATCGGCAAGCCCCTTGGCGAAGGGTTGGCTCCGGATGGCGGTGGCCTCCCGCATGGCGTCCATCAGGGCCTGGTCTTCAGGGGCCACCGGCTGGCTGCCGAAGGCGTCATAGACCTTGATCCCGTTGTCGTCGGGGGGGTTGTGGGAGGCCGAGAGATTGATTCCCCCGGCGGCGCCCAGCCGGCCGATGACGAAGGACAGCTCGGGAGTGCTGATTACCGCGTCCGCGAGCCGCGGCTGAGCGAAATAGACGGTGATGCCGTTGCCGGCGTAGATCTCGCAGGCCAGCCTCCCCAGCGAACGCGAGGAGGTTCCCAGCAGCGGGTGACTGTCTCCCAGAAAGCAGTAGGTTCCGGCCAGGTCTTTGAAGACCCTAACATCGTTGGCCACCACGACCGTCAGGTCGCGGCGGCCCGGAAAGGCGGCCCGCAGGTAGTGGCAATGTCCCTGGACGGTCATGGCCACGGTGGCGGGATTGAGCCGGTTGGCCCCGTATCCGACCCGACCCCTGCGACCGCCGGTCCCGAAGGGAAGCACCTGCCAGAAGGCGTCGAAGAGCAGGTCCAACTGCCCGGCCTGGAGGTGTCGCCGGAGCATTTCGGGCTCCGCAAAGGGAACCCGGCCCGAAAGCCAATACTCCAGGTTGCGGGTTGCCTCCCGGCCCCGGTTCCCATACTTGCGGACCAACCGGTCAACCATCGATTCGAGCCTGTCGGCCACCGCCATTCCTTGTGCCCTCAGAGGCCGTTCCCCGGTTACCCGATTCACCTCTCGGTCCTCCGTGCATCTCCCGCTACAGGCTGAACCGGAAACTCCGGCCCGCGGCCGCCTGAGTATACCGCAACGGGGGTGAACCGGACAGCGGCCGCCCTTGTATGAAACAAACGAAAAAAGACAAAGAAAAAAGAGGAATCCACGAAGAGACACGAAGAACGACGAAGGGCCACTAAGGCGTTGAGGTTAACCGCGACGGGATACCAAGATCGCGAAGGAATGGTCGATTTCTGCTTGTTTCACTTTCGTATGATCCACACACCAGGGCGGGGGCCCGGCTTGTCTGAAACAAACGAAAAAAGACAAGGAAAAAGAGTAATCCACGAAGAGACACGAAGAACGACGAAGGGCCACTAAGGCGTTGAGGCTGACCGCGACGGGATACCAAAGTCGCGAAGGGATGATCGATTTCTGATTGTTTCACTCTCGTATGATCCACCCGGCAAGGCGGGGGCCGGACTTACCTGAGAATATGCTGCTTTAGCCGGCTTCCTCGAGAGCGGCGAAGCCGCGGCAGCACTTAGCCGTGGGCGTCAGCCCATGGGAAATATCGCCTATGGGTGTCGAGCCGCGTAGGCGGCGACTACAACAGAAAACTTGTAACTACTCATTATAATAGACTTACTGTGGTTTGTCCTGTTGTAATCCCCTCATTATATCCCTCTAATTGAACGGGAATCCACTGGACTATTCAGGACGTTGGTGGACAGATCTTGCGATGTTGCAACCCCCGCGACTCTGCGTCCGAGACCGTCGAGCTGGGTGGTAGGCTGCCCCTGGGTTCGGATCGGAGATATCGGGTTGTGAGCATCCTCCAGCCTTGCCCTTCTCGGCCTCTGGGCCATCTGTGGTCGACTGTTCTTCGAGGGCCTCATCAGTGAGAGCGCGCAGCCAGGGGCCGACGTTGAGGTGCCGCTCGGTGAGGAGGCGCTGGAGGCCTTCCCGCCAGGGATCACTGTGGAGGGAGCGACCCCCAACGGGGAGGGTTGATCGCGCGCCACTGTACGCGCCGGTGAACACTCCCCGGTGCCGCACCAGCGGCAAAAAGAGGGGGGTCGCTCCCTCCACTTCCTCCCCCTCTTGTGCGGTGCCACGACGCGCCGTGCGAGGCGGGGACGCGCGGCGCCGGTGCCGCACTACGCTTTACCCCAGAGGACTCGGGGAATCCGTGCCAATCCGCTTCCAATGCGGGTTTCCGGGCACAACCTGGACCGCAACGGCGACGGCTCCGCCCTCTGAGAGAGGAGCGTTGGAGTGGTCAAAAGCGTGAGCCACTTGGTGCGCCACCTGTGTGAGCCACCCCCCATCTGAAAGGTGGCCACCCATACGACGCCACGTCCTTGACCCCCGGAGGCGGAAATCGTCGATCATTCCTGCTCCGGCCCAGGCCGCCGTTTCGTCGGCCACCTAGTCGATTCTGTCCACGACGGTGACTGGCATCTTGATGTAGAAATACCAGATGCGTTCGAGAATTGGAGCTACTACAAAGCAAGTATTGGTGGACAGGTCAACCGAGTATCAACCCTGAGTCCGGAAGTCCGGGTCCGTCGAGCAGATCCTAAGCCGGTCATGCAATGCCCATAGCCAATCAGTCCAAGCGATTTTTTGGTCAGCGGCGCGAAGGGACACGTTCCTGCTAACCCGGAGCTCATCAAATTGACATGTTCTCAAGACATGGTTGAGACCATTGGAGCAAGGAGGTCAAATGCAAGCGACGTGCAGTAATTTGACCACTGCAGTACGACGGGGAGATAATAAAGGCAGTTGTGATGCAGGGTCCAGCGGGCATCGAGGGAACCTGCGCCGCGCTCGATCCCGCGCTGTGATTTTTCGTGAAGCGCGGGTGTCGACATTGCGAAGCGGTCTCGCGCCGCAGACTGATCGGCAGGGCCTGTCGCCGATGCATGGCTTTCGGACGTGCCGGAACGTAGGGAAGACGGTGACGCCGGGTTGTCAGGGGTAGCGGATCGATAGTCGGATCAATACTGGTTGATGGTCCCGTCCCGGCGGCGTAGGTGGATCAAGGTATTGGGACAACGACAACGAGGAAGAGCAACAGATGACGATGTGGATGGTACGAGCCGAAAGTGACGGCAGCCTTTTCCAGCCTTTCATTGACAAGGGCCTTGTTGCCATTGGCTGGCCCGACATGGGAGATCTTGGCCGGTTTGAGTCGAGGGAGACGCTTCTGGCGGAGCTGCGCGACAGGTATCCGAGCGAACGAGCGGGGTGGTACGCGAATGCGGGAGGGATGTTGCACCGCTTCTCTAGGGAGCTGCAGGCGGACGATGGCGTAGTCAGCTACGACCGCACGAGACGCGTCTACGCGGTCGGCGAGCTGCAGGAAGAGTACAGGTTCGACCCAGGTTTCGATCCCGCCTATCCGAACGTCTGGCGTGTCGAATGGAAGGCGATGGAGGTTCCACGTGACGCGTTAGCCACCGCGACGAAGAACTCGTTGGGATCGACTCTGACGCTCTTTCAACTGCCGGAGAAGGCCGCGGAGGATGTCTGGCGGGCGGCCACAGGGGAGGGGGGGGAGCCTTCGGAAGACGAAGAGAAGGCCGACGAGGAAGAGAAGCTGCTTCTGGAGGATCTTGAGTCAAGGAGCATCGAATTCATCAAGGATCGGATCGTCGGGCTGGACTGGGAGGAGATGCAGTCGCTGATTGCGGGAGCGCTCGGCGGGTTAGGCTACAAGGCCCGGATTTCAGCGCGTGGGCCGGACCGAGGAGTGGACATCGTGGCGTCTCGGGACGGCTTCGGTTTCGAGAACCCGAGGATCGTGGTGGAGGTCAAGCACAGGACTGGGGAGCAGGTAAGCGCGCCGGGAATCCGGAGCTTCGTGGGTGGCCGTCATATCGACGACAAGTGCCTCTACGTGAGCACAGGGGGATTCAGCAAGGAAGCGAGATATGAAGCGGACCGGGCAAACGTCCTGGTAACGCTGCTGGATCTCGACGACCTGGCGAAGATGCTTGTTGAGAACTACGAATCTCTCGACGGCGAGACGCGACGGCTGGTCCCGTTGCGCCGCATCTACTGGCCTGTGGGGTGAGGGTCAATGGTTGAGGCAACGGGTGCGGGCGTCGGCAACGGCAAATGCGCCGCGATGAGCCGTCCGTTTCGAGTCGACGCAATGCGCGGGTCAAGCATTTGTACCAGTGCTGCATGAGATTCCGGCGGCGTTCGAAGAGGTCGTTGCGGCGGTAGGCGGCCTCGACGCGGTCGCTGTTGACGTGGGCCCGGTCGGGTTCGCAGACCTTGCCACATGTTCGCCGAAGCCGCCTCGCGGGTGCTGGAACAGGGGGGGGCGGCTGGCGCGGTCGGCGTCACCACCGAGAGTGGATGTCCAGCCTGAGGCGTTTCGCCTTCCCGCGCATCGGTAAGATGCCGGTCTCCGAGTGGGGGAGACCCCCACACC
Organism: Candidatus Versatilivorator sp.; assembly: GCA_965207735.1. Classification (GTDB taxonomy): domain Bacteria; phylum Acidobacteriota; class Terriglobia; order Versatilivoradales; family Versatilivoraceae; genus Versatilivorator. The sequence goes on from OZ242296.1 coordinate 3,167,741, forward strand.
CCAAAACACCACAGGGGGGACTTCGCCCTCTGAGAGAAAAAGCCTGTGACCATGCACGGCGAGGTGAAATGACATGAAACGCCCTCGGTCCCGGACACGCCACGCCTTCTTTAACCAAAGTAGGCGGGATCAAAAGGAACCTCAGGACATCCCAGAGTGGCACTCCCTACGACGTGAAGCTGCTCTTGTGCGTCACCTCATAGGTTCGGGTGTGACCAGTTTGGGCAAAGCCAGCTACGGCGACAAGATAGGGGAATATTATATTGCCTTCTTCGGTCTTTCTATTGGGCTGGAGAGGCTTGCGAAACTGGCAATAGTGGCAAATTACGCAATTGCCCACAACGGTCAGATGCCTACCAACCTTTCACGGTTCGGGCATAAGTTGGTTAGGTTGCTGAACTGCGTGGATAATTTCACAGCTGAGCACAGCCTAAATTTAACTTTTCCTCGACCAACCACACAGATCAGCAATGTCATTGTCGAATGCCTTGATGCTTTCGCTGATGCCAGTCGCGGTCGCTATGCAAATTTTGCCGCACTCGGCGACCCCAACCTGAGGCACGAAGAACCGATCAGCACGTGGTGGGATCAGGTCGCCGAACTTATTTTGGCCGAACATTATTGCGGGACACCTTCGCAGAGGAAAGTCGAAGCCGGGGCCAAAGGGATAGACGCCGCGATTTCACCGTTTACCAAAGTTCTCTACACTGACGAAAGAGGCGACGGTGTGACCGACGTGCGTTCAGCTTTAATTCTCACCGCGAAAACCAAAATTGTTCAGCGCTATGGCCGATTTCATGCGCTATCGGTCGTTCGCTGGCTTTCTGATGTTTTTTCGCAAATGTCTACGACGGCATGCTACAAACACCAAGTCCACGCCTTCTCCGGCGTATGGGAATATCTCGCCACCTACCGCGTTGACGATAGCTTCCTGAAAACACGCAAAATTTGGCCCTTGGTTTAAGAGGTAAAGAGCCTTCCCGACTCGATCTCCAACCACAACATATTGTGGTTTGGTGTTTCCGGAGAGACGGCTTTAGCCCGATATTTTCATCAAGTCACTGAAACGGAAGGATCTGACCGTCTGAGGAGAGTTTAAACGGAACTTCATCCGGAACCAACAGGGAACAATCAGGATAAGGTGTTGAAACAGAGGCCATTTGTGGGTTTCCATGAGCCGTTTGGTGTGGGATTGTGTTTACATGTATATCGTCGAGTGGTATGGTCTTTCTCTGTTGACACAACATGTTGTGCCTTGTATTCTGTTTCCATGTCCTATCACCTCGAATCCATTCCCAACCGCAACAGCCGACCCACTCTCCTCATCCGTGAGGCTTGGCGCGAAGGCAAACGCATCCGCAAGAAGACCCGCGCCAATCTCACCGGCATGCCCGAGCCGCTGGTCAACGGCATCCGCGCCCTGCTGAAGGGTGGCATCGCGCTGGAGAGCGTCGAGGACGCCTTCACCATCCGCAGGGCCCTGCCCCACGGCCACGTGGCGGCCGGGCTGGGAACGCTGCGCCGTCTTGGGCTGGTGCGTCTGCTGCATCGCCACCCGGGTCGGGAGCGGGATCTTGTCATTGCCGCCATCCTCGCCCGTCTCCTCGATCCGGGCTCGAAGCTGGCCGCCGCACGCCATCTCTCCCCTGACACGGCCGCCTCCAGCCTGGGCGCCGTGCTGGGTCTGGGGCCGGTCACCGGCAATGAACTGCTGGAGATGCTCGACTGGCTGCTCCGACGCCAGAGACACATCGAGAAGAGTCTGGCCCACCGGCATCTGGGCGAGGCCACCCTGATCCTCTATGACGTCACCTCCAGCTTTCTGGAGGGAGGATGTTGTCCACTGGCGGCGTTCGGTCACAACCGGGACGGCAAGAAAGGCAAGAAGCAGATCGTATTCGGACTGCTGTGCACCGAAGAGGGCTGTCCGGTGGCGGTGGAGGTGTTTGCCGGCAACCGGGGGGATCCGATGACGCTGGGGGCGCAGATTGCCAAGATCCGGGATCGGTTCGGGGTGGGCCGGGTGGCCTTGGTGGGGGACCGGGGCATGATCACCACGGCCCGGATCCGTGAGGAACTGGAGCCGGCGACTCTGGACTGGATCTCGGCCTTGAAAGCCACCGACATCCGCAAGTTATTGAGGCAGCAAGGGCCAGACGGGGGCGAGCCGGCCCCGTTGTGTCCCGAGGCCCTGGTCCCGGACCAGGTGGCCGAGATCGTCAGCCCGGAGTTTCCGGGCGAACGCCTGCTGGTGTGTCTCAACCCGCGCCTGCGGCAGCAACGGGCGCGCAAGCGGGAAGCGCTGCTGGAGGCCACCGAGGAGATCCTCGAGACCATCGCCCAGGGCCTGCGCCACCGCGGCAGGGATTGGATCAACCGGCGGGTCGGTCGCGAGGCCAACCGCCGCAAGGTCGAGAAGCACTTCCAGATCACCGTCACCGACGAGGCGCTCACGTGGTCTCGCAACCAGGAGAAAATCGCGGCCGAGGCCCGCCTGGATGGCCTCTACGTCATCCGCACCAGCCTCGATGCGGCAACGATGGGTCCCGCTGAGGTCGTCGAGGCCTACAAAAACCGGTCCCGGGTCGAGCAGGCCTTCCGCTTGCTCAAGACCACCCGGCTCGAGGTGCGGCCGGTGTATGTCTACAACGCCGATCGGGTCCGAGCCCACGTGTTCCTCTGTATGCTCGCCTATTATGTCGAATGGCACCTGCGGCGGCGACTGGCTCCCCTGTTGTTCGAGGACGACGACCGCCAGCAGGCGCGGGCCAAACGAACCTCGCCGGTCCAACCGGCCCGGATCTCGGACCGCGCCAAAGCCAAGGCCGACACCAAGACCACTGCCGAAGGGTTCCCCGTCCACAGCCTCAAGACCCTGCTGGACGACCTCGCTACCCTGACCCTCAACCAGGTGACCTTGCCCACCAACCCCGACCAGGGGTTCCCCATGATCGCCCAGGCCACCCCGCTGCAACGCAAGGCCTTTGAACTGCTGGAGGTCGAACCGGCCAAAATTGTTCCCAGTACGATGCCAGTTTGAATCCGTCTAAATCACGGGTGTCATTGAGGTATTGTTGATTTTGAGAGATGAAGTTCCGTTTAAATAACTGGATTTATCGGAAATCGGCTCCCTTTGGCTGCCAGCTGGCCTTGGCTGCCTCGATACGTTTCCACAGCCCGGCGGATAGCTTCTGAGCCTCAGCTAATTGGGCAGGGGTCATTAGGTCTTGGAGCAAGGCTCTAACCTCGGAGGCATTAGGGGAGTGTCTGATGGACGTCATGGACAACAAAGTCTGCCTGAAACCATGTCGAATCGTGGTAAGCGGCCATCGTGTTATTGGGCGAAGTCGTCAATGAGTTCACTGCGGCCACGGCGGCTGGTGACCAGATTGGGCTACACTGTCGCCCTGGCCAAGATCGGCCGAGACTGCACACCTGATTTCCCTAAGGAGCTCGACCCATGACCCTGATGATTATTGCTACTGCCGCCTTGGTTTGGATCGCCATCAATAACATGCTGGCCTTCCGCTGTCTCGTGGACCAGAACGAAACCATCATCCGCACCGTTGCGCGAATCGAAAAACTGCTGGAGGCCAAGTGCGGCAGCTCGCCCATTCCAGAGTAAGCCCCGAACCGAGCCAGGAGAGACGCCCGGCCACCGGCTGGGAATCCGGTAGGCATGTCTCGATCAAGGGCTTGGCCGATCCGGACAGGGCACTGGCCCGCTCGTTGAGGCGTGGGCAACCGTCTTCAGGCCGGGCGTGTTTCCATGGCCGGCCCATACCGTCCACGGGCATCCGATGTCTTCCATAAGTATCTGAATAATCAGTCATTTGTCCCGAGCCAGGGCCTTGACTCAGCCGATCTCGACTCATTCCATATGCTGTTGCTTCCACAGCTTTGGAGCGGTGGAGGAGGAGGTTGTGAGGGGACCTCACCGTCCGGGATCGGGACCCGCCATGCGGTCGCGTTGCCCGGAAGAGGAGGGAGCGGATCCAGGCGGGCCACCGCGCAGTGCGAGGCGGGGACAGCGGGGCCGGCGCCGCAACGCGTAGTGCCGGGGAGCCAGCCTACCCAATGTAATACATTGGGGCTGGCGAGGGGCTCCGGCCCCTTCGAACCCCCGACCGGGGAGAGCTCTCCCCTGGCCCCTCCATCACCCCCGCCGCTCCCTTCTCCCTCTCCCATGACGGAGCCCTCGATGGCACGAGAAGCGACAGCGACGAAGGTGTGTGGAGCATCCCGGCCCCGCGCGCGAAGGGGAATCGCGAGCACCGGGTCCCGCTGTGCCGTCGCGCCCTGGAGATCCTGCAGGAGGCGCGGGCGCTCGAACAGGTCCGAGCGGGCATAGGCCGCCTTGATCACCTTCCGGGGATCCGACGACTAACGAATTCAGTTAAAGTATTTACAGGATTACACTTATATCGCGTGGAGCGGCTTACGGTCCCCCCATAGATCACCCGTACTAATGGGGTTTCGGAATCCGTTTTTACCCTCGGTCCTCGCAGTTTATGGGCGACGACTTCCAGAACGAGCTTGCCTTCCTAGGGATTGAGTCTTCGCCGGCATTCGTTCGCGAGCCGGAAGGCAACGGTTGTATCGAACGATTCTTCAGGACGCTCAAGGAGCAACTGCTGTGGGACCGGCACTTCCAGTCGGTGCTGGCACTGGTTCGGGCATTGGAAGAGTTTCGCGCTCTCTGCAACTAGCACTGGTTGAGTAACGAACCTCCGTCCGAGTGGCACGGCGTCACGGTAAGCAGCGGACGGGTCACGGGACTGAATCTCAACGGCAACCAACTGACGGGGACCATCCCAACCTCTTTCACCAGATTGGGCGCGTTGAGGGACTTCACCTTCGCCCTGAACCCCGGTCTGTGCGCTCAGGATGACACCGCCCTCCGAACTTGGATCAGTGGCGTCAATAACGTCCAAGGCCCGGGCTGCTCCCCGACGGTCCGGTTGTCGGTCAACCTTTCCCGCTTGTGGGAGGGTGCCGGGGCCACTTCCGTCACAGTTACGGCTGAGCGGGCGGCAGTCAGCAGCGTTACAGTGGTAAACCTGAGAGTGGGCAGCTCGGCAGGAGCGAACCAGGACTACACGCTCAGAGGAGCCTTGAGGGCCACCATCCCGTCCAACAGCACAAGCGGAGTCACCATGTCGACCGTCACCCCGTTAGCCGACATGCTGGCCTAGGACGACGAGAATATCATCCTGGAAGCCGTGGTCGGGAGCAAGACCGAGGGTCAGGCCATCCTGGGGCTGGTCGACGCGGCTAAAGCGTGCGCGGGCAGGGACCGCGCGGCGCTGGAGGCACTTTACGACGCCACAGGCGGGGAGAGTTGGGCCAAAAAAACAAACTGGTTGAGTGAAAAGCCCTTGTCAGATTGGCGTGGGGTCGCGAACGACAACAACGGATGCGTGACGAGGTTGAGTCTCGGATTCAACCAACTGACGGGGACCATCCCCGCCCAGTTGGGCAACCTCGCCAACCTTCAGCAGCTAGGGCTCTCCGACAACCGACTGACCACCATAGTGACGGCAGCTCCCAGAACAACGTTTGCCGCCGCAATGATCCCACTCCATGATTTGCTCCTGGCTCCCTTTCCTTTCCGAGTTCGTTTCTACTCGTTTCGGCCATGGTTATCAGTCGACCAACTTCAAAGACTGACAAGACCCTGATCTCGAACAGCGCGCGCCCTCTCGAATGGCCTCATCGGCTCCAGTCTGCCGCGCCGGGAAGCCCGCGGCTGATCATCACTTCAAGCTCCGTTTCCGAGGCAATCGCGTCGAGGGATCTCTGTGCGCGCACACTTGGCGGAAGGTCGGGCACGTCACGCAGCACCGCCCGCAATTCACCGCTGGTGCGGTCGCGCGCGACCAACATCGGAGGCTTGCTCCCCTCTCGCATCTCGACCGCGCCGTCGGGTCCTGAGAGCACCAAGCTTGCCAGCTCCTGCTCCCATTCGGGTTGAACCGGTAAGACAAACACGAATCCGGAGCTTCCGTCTCCATCGGCGACTTCCATCATGTCGAACGCGATGGAGAACAACTCGCTCCCGTCGGCACGCCTGCCCTTCAGCCGGTATGGACCGGCGGTCTGGGGCCCAGCCGGAGTGGCATCCATCACGAAGGCAGGGTCGAGGTCGAGCATCCCTTCCGGGTCGACACCGCCGGATACAACGAGCGATCTGACCGCAGCGACTGCCGCGCTGGCATTGGCGGATGCGGATGCCTGCCTGAAACGCAATGCCTTCTTGAAATTGTAGGGGCTGATCCACGTAGACTGAAAGCCGGCGTAACCCATGAGATCGCAGGTATTCGGGCGATAAATGTGAGTGTCGCCATGGGGGTTATCGGGGGAACGGTACCCATAGGCACTAATATTCCCATCGGTATGCGGGAAATGGGGGTCTTGGGAAGGTGGGTCACCGCATGGTGAGTGCTTTAGGCCGAAGTTGTGTCCCAACTCATGGGCAATGGTTTCATGATTTGGCAATGCGACACTAGACAGCCCCCCAAGTCTGGCTACGCCCGCAACGTTGCCGTCGAAAGCGGTCGCAAGGCCTAAGAAGTGCCCGCGTACTCCATGCGAAAGAAGTAGTCGCCGGGCAAACTCCACGGACCTAAGCAACTTGCCAGCGTTGCGCGTGTCGACCTTTAAAGTTCCGCGCTTGCGGACGGTAACACCCCCGATCGGAAGCGTGTACCCCGCCCTCCAGAGCGCATTGTCTACCGACACATCATTGCTAAGCAGTTGTTTCAATGAATAGCTATCGTTCGGATGAACGAGCGGGACTACGTTGAGAGTCAGGTGCGGCACAGTCTGCACGTCCAGAGCTATTCGTCCCCTCCGGGGTATGCGTTTCGGTATGCCGAGTGCCGGATCGAGCGTTCCGTCGGGGTCTATCTCGACGACCATTTCCCAACCGCTCGGCAACCCGGGGATCTCCGCATTGGCGGAGAACGCGAGTTCACCTTCGTCGATTTCCATCGGAATATTGGCCGAGCCGACGGGAATCTCCTCCACATGTCGCTGTCTTCCATCCCGGTTGAAAAATCTGGCGCGAACAACCGGGATCTTCGCCGTCGTTGCTGTGTCCGTGCCCACAAACACTCGGAGCAATGATGGCTCCCCCCAGATCAAGGGTACGGGTTCTGTTCGGCTCTGGACGGCTTGTGTAAGGTAGGCCCAAGCTTCCCCCGACTCAGCGCACACCTTTCCGGTCCATTTGGATACGGCACCCAACCATGTCTGAAAAATTTCATCGTTGGGTGCACATAGCCCGGTGTTGTCTACGAACAGTTCATCGAGGCGTTCAAGTCGGAGCAGGCTGCGGGGCAGGGAACCCAACAGATCGGGGTTGTTCTGAATGCGAAGTCTATTAAGTCGGCGGATGCGAGCGAAGTCGGTCGGCAACGGTCCAGAGAAGCGGTTGTTGTTAAGATAGAGCCAGAACAAAGGAAGTCGGCCGAGTTCCGCCGGGAGCGGACCTGACAGCCGGTTGTTACTCAGATCAAGGAAATGCAAGTTTACGAGATCGGTCAACAGCTCGCTAGTTATGGAACCTTCAAGTTGGTTGCCCGCGAGGTTCAGGGACTCGAGTTCCTCTAAAAAGAAAAGCTGGTGAGGAATCTCCCCACTCAAGTGGTTTTCGTTGAGCCATAGGTGCGTGAGGTTTTGGAGATCAAAAAGATCCACCGGAATCTCACCATCGAGCTGATTGAACGCGAGGCCGAGTCTTCGGAGCGATCGGAGTCTTAAGAGTTTGCTCGGGATCTCACCTTCGAGCCGGTTTTGAGAAAGAAACAGGTCTCTGAGTTCTTGAAGACCTCCGAGTTCTGAGGGGATTCTGCCCGTGATTTGGTTCGAAGCTAGTTCTAGGGAGCGCAACTGCGACATTGTGCCTATCGCGGGTGGAATGGGTCCTCCAGAGAGGCCGTTCGATTGCAGATTTAAAGACACGACCCGCCCTTCGGCATTCACGTAAACGCCGTACCATTGATTGAGCGGCGCGTCGGTCGCCCAGTGCTGTCTGATTTTCCACTTAGCTCCGCCCGTGGCGTGGTAGAGTGATTCTAGCGTCGTCCGATCCGTATAGTACGCTGTGGCCACGAAGCTCACGGAAACCTCGTTCGCGGTTGCAGTTAGCGTTTGCCGGATGTCCCCCCCCAGTCCCAGCGTCCAGATCGTACGCGCCCATCCAGCATGGTCGGACACATCTTCGGGTGGATCCGCAGTCCCGTGGCCTTCCCCAGGCTGGAACCTTACCGACACGCCGGCCAAAGGCGCACCTGACATATCCAACGCGCGTACGATCACACGCCCCACCAGTTCCGTGCCCGCGTATCCTGACTGTCCGTTACCCCAAACGATCTCGAGCGCGTCCGCGGCAGGGCCCGGTGCGGTCGCCATAGCAGACACCTCAACTCTCGAACCTTCCGCGACGGCCGCGGTCAGCGTCTGCGCACCCGCCGTTGGTCCCAGAGTCCAGGTCGTCTGCGCCCACCCGCGTCCGTCAGTCGAAGCCATGGCGGGATTTACGGTTCCGTGGCCCTGCCCGGGCTCGAACGCCACGATCGCGCCCGATACCGGAAACCCCCTTGCATCCAGCGCCCGCACAACCACAGGCTGCGGCAACTGCGTGCCGACAACCGCCTGCTGCCCAGCACCCGACACAATCTCGATCCTCGCAGCGCAATACCGGATCCGATAGTTCCCTATCGATGCCAGCCAGTTCCGAAACCGGGAATCATTCGGCACGCAGAATCCCGTGTTCTCTGCGGCCAGCAGTTGGAGCTGACCGAGCCCGGTCAAGGTCTGGGGCAGGGGACCCGAGAGCTCGGGATTGTCCTGCAACTCCAGCTGCTGAAGTTGGCCGAGTTTGCCTACCTGAGACGGGAGAACACCCACCAGTCGATTGTCGTTTAGTACAAGAACTTTCAGATTGAAGAGATTACCGATCTCCGCCGGGATCTGACCGGTGAGCTGATTGGAATCCAGGAACATCGCTTGCAAGTTGACGAGACCGCCGATCTCGGGTGGTATGGGGCCGGTGAGCTCGTTGGCCGACAGGTACAACGCCTCCAGGTTGGCGAGGTCCCCAATTTCCGGCGGGATGCGGCCACGCAGGTTGTTGTTGCGCAGACTGATTTGTATGAGATGCCCCGTCGCCGGATGAACCAGAACCCCATGCCATTGATCGAGAGGTGCGTTCGTTCCCCAGTTGTGGGACCTCGTCCAGTTCGGTCCACCGGTCGAATTGTACAGCGCCATCAGCGCGTCCCGTTCAGACGTTGCAGTAGCGGAGAGGATGGCTGGCGGCAGCGTGTTGAAAGTAATGGCGGTGCGGTTGGGTCGCAGTTCGTAATGCAAACCGATAACGGCGACCGGCTGATCACAGGAAACGGTTGCCGTCCCACCGAGGAATGTGGGCGGAATCGAGATGAGTTGGTCGAGCAGCAGTCCCGCCCAGTTGGTGTTCGACGGTACCGAGAGTGTGGCTTCCCCCAGATTCGTCCGGTCCGGGTCTTCAAGGACGATACGGCAGGCGGCGGCAGCGTTGGTGTCGTTCGCGATCGCGAACCCCAGCGTGGCTTCCGGAGTCAGAACCGGAAACTGGAACACCTGCCCGGCTTGTGAACTGAATACGGTGGCCATTCCCGTGGGTGTACCCGAGTTGCCGATCGAGGCGAAGACGACTTGCGCAACGACGGGAGTCGTGCAATCGAGAGTGGCGTATCCGGACGCCAACGCGGATTCGTTCCTGGTGCGCCATGCCAAAGCGCCGTCGCGCCGTAGATTGAATGTCGCGGTTGAACCCGACACCAGAACGGTGTCGGCAGGTTCGAACCGGTCTGCACTCAGGCCGTACAAGTGCAGCGTGCACTGCCCCGACTGCTCAATGTTGGTAACCAGCAGCGAGGATTGCCATCCGCCGCCGTCAGCGATATGCGGCAAGACGTGAAAGCGCTTCGCCGTTTCGTCGGATGGACGGAGAACAGTGGGCGGCAGAGTGTTGAAGGTAATGATGGAGCCGTCGGGTTGCAGCTCGAAATGCAACCCGATAACGGCGACCGGCTGAGAACACCCAACGACTGCCGTGCCGCCGCCGAACGTGGGCGGAATCGAGATGACCTTGTTGAGTAGCAGTTCCGCCAAGTTGGTCTTCGAGGGCACCGAGAACGCGGCGTCGCCCACATCGCCTTGCGGGCCGAAGAGGATGATGCGGCAGTCGGCGGCGGCGGTCGTGTCGTTCGCGATCGCAAATCCCAGGGTGGCTTCCGGCGTCAGTACCGGAAACCGGAATAACTCCCCGACTTGCGAGCTGAAGACCGTTGCCATTCCGGTGGGTCGCTCCCCATCGCCGACCCACCCGAACACGACTTGCGCCGTGACGGCCGCCGTGCAATCGAGAGTGGCGTATCCAGACGCCAATGGCAATTCGTTCTTGGTGGGCCATACCAGATAAGCGCCCGCTCCCGCTAGGTTGAATGTTGCAGTTGAGCCCGACACCTGCTGAACGGTGTCGACGTATTCGAATCGGTCTACGCTCAGGCCGTACAAGTGCAGCGTGCACTGGCTCGCCGACTGCACAACGTTGGTAACCAGCAGCGAGGATTGCCACCCGCCGCCGTCGGCGATATGCGGCAAGACGTGAAAGCGCTTCGCTGTTTCGTCGGACTGCGCCGCCGCAGGCAGTGCAAAAGCAACCGCAATCAATAGAGCCGCGATGATGCTCGTTCGTGTCATCTGGTTACTGCCGAGCCGGCACATAGGCGCCGTCGTCGCTGCGCTGTCCCGGAGCCCCGCCGTCGTTGATCACCCCGTAGGCCAGGAAGGGATTATTGCCAGACGTCTTTCGCACCCGGACATAACCCTGGGTGGTCCCTGGAGCGTAATTGCCCAGGATGCCGTTGATCTGACGCCAGCCTCGGGCCCGAACCCGGATGCCGGTCACGGTGTTGACCCGCCGGCCGGTCGGAAGAGATCGGAGGAGCGCCGGACGAGGCCGGCGTTGCGGCGGTCCGCCGGGAGAGGAGGCGCCACCAAGGCGGGAGTTCGGCAGGGGGTTCTTGTAAACTATGGTAAATAAACATCTTACTCCCCCCAATCGAGAAAATCCGCTGCAAGGGGTTGAAGTACGAGCCTTTGATCGATGCCGGATCATAATTTATTCTTCAACTGTCCCCGCTGTCATCGACCCTCACGGCAAGAGCCTCTGGACCACAGGCTTCGGACCGCATCACCAGCTCGACCCCGCCGCGAAGCTCCCGCGCCTCGTCCCCGGGGCCGTACCGCGTGCCGCTCTCGCCCGCCTCGCCGCCCGTCCCCTCCGGGCCATGTGTCTCGGTCGGTTCGGTCGGACTTCCGGAACAGGGCGGCGCCAAGCAGCAGCCGGTTCGCAACCGCGCTACCGATACTGACCGAATTCTAACAGATTGCGTGTATAAAGTGCGTATCGAATACTGTCTATATCATATTGATTTCATATAAGTATGCTATACTTGCACCGAAGCGGACGCTACAGGGACCGGAAACGCCCCGTTCCGGCCCCCGGCGGACCGTGATGCGCGCCGATCCGGAGAAGGAGGAGCCTTGACGCAATCCGACGCTGCGCGGCGGGAGATCGAGGCGTTGCGCGAGCGCATCTCCACCCTCAGCACGGCCGTCCTGCGCATCAGCGCCACGCTCGACCTCGACACCGTGCTCGCCGAGGTGCTCGAGAGCGCCCGCGGGCTCACCGCCGCCCGCTGCGGCGTCATCGCCACCATTGACGAGGCGGGCGCGCCCCGGGACTTCGTCTTCTCCGGCTTCACGCCCGAGGAGCAGCAGGAGCTGCTCGCCTGGCCCGGCAGCGGCCGTCTGTTCCAGCACCTGCGCGAGCTGCCGGGGCCGTTGCGGCTCGCCAACCTGGCGGACTACGTGCGCTCGCTCGGCATGGCGCCCACGCGGACCTTCTGCCGCACGTGCCAGGGCGCGCCGATGCGCTACCGCGGCGCGGACGTCGGCAACTTCTTCGTCGCCGAGAAGGAGGGCGGCGAGGAGTTCACCGACGCCGACGAAGAGGTTCTGATGCTCTTCGCGTCCCAGGCCGCGGCCGCCATCGCCAACGCCCGCACGCACCGCAACGAGCAGCGCGCCCGGGCCGATCTCGAAGCCCTGGTTGACACCTCGCCGGTGGGAGTCGCGGTCTTCGACGCGAAGACCGGGCAGCCGAGGAGGTTCAACCGCGAGGCGAGGCGCATCTTGGAGAGCCTGCGGACGGCGGGCCGCCCGCTCGAGCAGCTCCTGGAGGTGATCGCCTTCCGGCGCGCCGACGGCCGCGAGGTGTCGTTGAGCGAATTTCCGCTGGCCGAGCAGTTCGGCAACGGCGAGACGGTGCGGGCCGAAGAGTTGGTGCTGTCGGTCCCCGACGGGCGCGGCGTCAGGATGCTGGTGAATTCGACCCCGATCCGTTCAGCCGGCGGCGCGGTCGAATCGGTGGTGGTGACGATGCAGGACCTGGCGCCGCTGGACGAGATCGAGCGGATGCGGACCGAGTTCCTGGGCCTGGTGAGCCACGAGCTGTGCGCCCCGCTGATCGCCATCAAGGGCTCGGCGGACGCGCTGCTGGAGGAGGCGGTCGGGCTCGACCCGGCTGAGATGCGCGAGTTCCACCGCATCATCGCCGAGCAGGCCGGCCACATGCGCGGCCTCATCCGCGACCTGCTCGACGCGGGGCGCATCGACTCGGGCACGCTCTCGGTCGCCCCCGAGCCCTCGGAGGTGGCCGCCCTGGTCGAGCGGGCGCGCAGCACCTTCCTGAGCGGAGGCGGCCGGCACGCCGTCCTCGTCGAACTGCCGGCGGGGCTGCCCCCCGTGATGGCCGACCGCCGGCGCCTCGTGCAGGTGCTCAACAACCTCTTGTCGAACGCGGCGCGGCACGCGCCCGAGCCGACCCCGATCCGGGTGGCGGCCGTGCGCGAGGACGCGCACGTCGCCGTCTCGGTCTCCGACGAGGGGAGCGGGGTGGCGCCCGAACGGTTGCCGCACCTGTTCAGCAAGCACGCCGGCGCAAGCCAGAGCGCGACGGCGGGCCACGGCCTCGGGCTCGCCATCTCGAAGGGGCTCGTCGAGGCGCACGGCGGCCGCATCCGGGCCGAGAGCCCCGGCGCCGGCCGCGGCACGACCGTCACCTTCACGGTGCCGGTGGCCGGGGAGGCGGCCGGCCACGCCGCCGTCCCGGCGGCGGCCCCCGAGCCCGGCGAGCCGCCGCGCATCCTGGTGGTCGACGACGACCCTCGGATGCTGCGCTTCGTCCGCGACGCGCTTTCCGAGGCCGGCTACGCCCCGCTGGTCACGGGCACGCCGCAGGACCTGCCGCGCATCATCCGCACCGAGAGGCCGCGGCTCGTATTGCTCGACCTGATCCTGCCCGACGCCGACGGCATCGAGCTGATGCGGCAGGTTCCCGAGCTGGCCGACCTGCCGGTCATCTTCATCTCCGCCTACCGCCGCGACGAGACCGTCGCCAAGGCGCTCGAGTCGGGCGCGGCCGACTACCTCGTCAAGCCCTTCTCGCCGACCGAGCTGGTCGCCCGGGTCCGGGCGGCGCTCCGGCGAAGCGAGGAGCCCCGGCCGTTCGTGGCCGGAGAGCTGGCCATCGACTACGGGCAGCGCCGGGTGACGGTCGGCGGGGAGGCGGTCGAGCTCACCGCCACCGAGTACGAGCTGCTGTGCATGCTTTCGCTCCACGCGGGACGGGTCGTGACCTTCGAGACGCTGCTGCGGCGGGTCTGGGCCAAGCGGGAGAACGCCAACCCGAACCTGGTGCGCATCTTCGTCGGGAACCTCCGCCGCAAGCTGGGCGACAGCGCGGCCAGCCCCGCCTACATCTTCAACCACCGCGGCGCCGGCTACCGCATGGCGAAACCGCCCGGCCGCTGAGGCCAGCCGCCCGGCCACCGGACCGGTGCGGCGCATCCGGCCGCGAGCGCGCTGCCGGAACGCCCCGCGTCTACGGGACCGATCGCCTCCTGCGGCAAGAGCGGGCGGCCAGCAATTGCCCCGCCCGTAGTGCCGGGAGCGACCCCGCCAAAACCTGCGGTATTGCGGCGCAATGGGCGTTCCCCTGTCACACCCATCGCGCGGGTCGCTCCCGGCGAATGGTTACCGCCGGAAAGGGTCTCGGCGCCGTACCTGTGACGATGACGACGTTGCGCCTGAAGTGGCCGGTGGACTTCCGGGTCCGCTACTTCCGCTCACTCACCGACTGGGCGAAGGCTGGGACGCCCGCGGCGCGACAGAGCGTCACCGTAACGTGAAAACGACATCGGGGGTCGGTTCACAAAAAGGCCCGTCCGGGATTCACAATGCAGTTTCCACCTATCTTCCGCGTTCTCTCGGGTCTGCGACTCCCAGCTGGCGGTGACCTGCCGATGGCGGGAGAGAAGAGATCTCAGGAATCGACGGATGCCGTCTTCACGCCTGTCTGGACCGCGAAGCGGGGTCCGTTTATGGTTTATTCAGTAAAAGACCGCCGGCCGGTGGAGCCTGTGGCGGACCATTCCCGTCCAAGGAGGTGTGGGAAACCCTCGCGGCAGCTTGCAGCGGACCGATCCCGCGACCAGTCGTCCATCAGGACACGCCGCCGCTCGAACAGGTCCGAGCGGGCATAGGCCGCCTCGACCCGGTTCCGGACCACATACGCCTGGGCCGCCTCGATCACCTCCCGGGGATGGTCCGTCTTCACCATGCGGGAATACGGGTCACGGTCCTGTTCCCCCGCAGACCCGGGGATGAATCGGAGCAAGAAACAGGCTCACCCAATGACCCTGGAATAATCGACGATTTCCGCCTCTGGGGGTCACGCAGATGCAGCCGCATGGGTGAAACGGCTGCAACGTAGCGATGTTCACCCAGCCGTTTCATGATTTCCACAACCACAACGCTTTTCTCTCAGAGGACGGAGCCCTCGCCGTTGTGGTTGAGGACTTTCCCCAAACACCTCATCAGACACGGGATAACAAGGATTTCCCGTGTCGGAAGCGACAAGGCGAAGCGAGGCTGCGCCTCGCGCGTCCCCCTCCCTCCCGTGGCGGCGGCGCGCCGCACGAGAGGGGAGAAAGTGGAGGGAGCGACCCCCTCCTTTTGACCGCTTGTGCGGCATCGGGGCGGGTTAGCCGTTTCACTTCACAGTTCACGGTTAACCCGCCCCTTGGGGGGTCGCTCCCTCCACAGTGATCCCTCCGGGAAGGGTGAAATGGAGACCTGAGCCAGGTAATTCCAGTTAACCCGGCCTTGACGGCCGTGGCTCGATCCCTGGCCGGCCTTGGGCGAGGCCTCCTTGCCGGACCTGGTGCGGGCAGCCCATTCCTTGGGCCAGGTAACGCGCCCAGTCGTTCATCAGGACACGCCGGCGTTCGAACAGGTCGGAGCGAGCATAGGCCGCCTCGACCCGGTTCCGGACCACATGCGCCAGGGCCGCCTCAATGACTTCACGCGGGTGGTCCGTCTCCTCGGCCGCCCAATCCCGGAACGACGACCTGAACCCGTGCGGCACGGCCGCAATCCCCTGCTCGCGGACCAGCCACCGCAGCTCCTTGTCATTGAGTGGCTTCCCTTCCCCACGGGTGAACACCAGAGGACCGGCTCCTTTGCCCAAGGTCCGTGCTTCCTCGAGAATCTCCAGGGCTCGACCGCACAGCGGCACCCGGTGCTGGCGGTTCGCCTTCATCCGACTGGCCGGGACGGTCCATACGCCAGCGTCCCGATCGATCTCCTCCCACTCGGCCCAGCGCACCTCGCTCCACCTGGCCGCCGTAAGCACCAGGAACTCGAAGGCCAGCTTGTCCACCTCCGGCGCCGTCGCTGCCTGCACCGTCCCGATAGCCGCAGCCACCTTCCCATGGGGCAAGGCCCGCATGTGCTCGGTAACGTCATGTTGAGGACCCAGGACCGGACCGATCCTGTCGCAGGGGTTGTCGATTCTGAACTCCATGGCTACGGCCCATTCCAGGACCGCCCGCAGGCGCTGGCGCACCCGCCGGGCGCTGGACGGCTTCCGGTGCCAAATAGGGGTGAGGATGTCAAGCAGATCGGCGCTGGTGACCTCAGAGACCGGCATCTTGCCGATGCGCGGGAAGGCGTACCGCCTCAGGCTCGCCATCCACTCGCGGTGGTGACGCCGGCCGCGCCATCCGTCCCGCTTCTGTTCCAGCACACGCGAAGCAGCTTCAGCGAAGGTGGGGATGCCCTCGGCGCGGCGCTTCTCGGCAAGGGGGTCTCCACCCTGGCGGGCGAGCTTGCGGTTGGCCAGGGCCTTCTCCCTGGCCTCTGCCAGGGAGACCAGGGCGAGGCTGCCGAGTCCGAGCTCCCGGCGACGGCCACGGACGACGAGGCGTTGAATCCAACTGCGGGTTCCGCTGGGCTGGACGAAGAGGTACAATCCATTTCCATCGGCGTATCTTCCAGGCGGAGCGGAGCGCAGGAAGGCGGCCGAGAGGGCGTTGCTGGGGTGGCGGCCGGTGGGTTTGGTTTTAGGTCGGACAGGAGCGAAGTCCGTTACAGTATCCATCCCCCCATTATATGGGGGTTGGCAGTGGATTGCAAGGGATGTTGGTAGCAAGTAAAGCCGCAGCATATCTTATATAATACATTCATAAATAAGACAGTTATAGACTCTACTGGACGGCTCTAGACATCACTGGAATTTGTAGGGACGTTGCGGCGTCGGCAGCAAATGCCGGTGAGCCCAAGTGAAGCCCAAGCCGACGCAAGGATGAGCCTTTTGCAAGATTCGGCAGCGTGACCTTTGCCGGGGATGGCCACAAAAGGCACAAGAACACAAAAAAAGCAGAACGCTGAAAGCCTGCAAGACGTTGACTCCCGAACCCGTCGCACAAGTTCCGCGCTATCTGCATACATCCGGTCAACGCGTCGCCATGGGGATCAACTTCGGATTGCCAAGACTCGAATTCACGAAATTCGTTTTGTGACTTTTGTGCTATTTGTGGTGAACTCCCTTTTCCACCAGGTCGTACCCGACTATTGAAATAGGCAGAACATCACGGTTGCCGGCAAAATGACCTGTCCCACTGCCAATATTGCAAGAGGCTCTCTGGCATGATCTGCACGGCAGGGCTGCGGCCCGGCAACCCGACACGCTCTCTTGAGGAGCAAGAGTGAATGGGAGAACGCCCCCCCGGGAGCGCGGGCGTCTCGCCCGCATGGGACTTAGCACCAAAGTAGCGAACCCTGCAAAGGCCGGTTTGGTGCACTGCTCGAGGGAATGCCCCTGGATCGCAGGCTGCTTGCACGAATAAGGTTGCGGGCGGGACGCCCGCGCTCCCGGGTGGGCTTCCTCCCATGACGTGGTGATATCAAGGTCACGATATCGCAGATACATTCGGGCACGGTTGGTCATTGAAGGGGGTCCATCCCTGTTCGTGTCCATTCGTGGTTCGTCTTTAATAACGATCGGCAGTTTCTTCCTCGTATGATCCGCCCCGTCGTCGGGGGGCCGGCTTGTCTGAAACAACCCTGTTTCACCCTCGGATGATCTGCCCGACAGGGCAGGGGCGCGGCTTGTCTGAAACAAACGAAAAAAGACAAAAGAAAAAGAGTGATCCACGAAGGGCCACGAAGAACGACGAAGGGCCACTAAGGCGTTGAGGCTGACCGCGACGGGATACCACGCTCGCGAAGGAATGGTCGATTTCCGATTGCTTCACTCTCGCATGATCCGCACGGCAGGGCGTGTGCCCGGCTTGCCCGAGCCTCATTCCGGCGGACCGCGTGCGGTAGGATATAATGCCCGGTTCCGCGCCGGCCGGCCCACCGTGGAAAGCCGCCCCGGCGGCGAAAGTAAACCCCTGCAAAGGAGTCCCCCATGACCGGCGGCCAAGCCTTGGTTCGGTCCCTGGAAGCCCACGGTGTCACCACCGTCTTCGGCATCCCCGGCACCCACAACCTGGCGGTTTACGACGCCCTGCTGGACAGCCCCATCCGGCACATCAGCGCCCGTCACGAACAGGGGGCGGCCTTCATGGCCGACGGGTACGCCCGGGCCAGTGGCAACGTAGGCGTCTGCCTCAGTACCACCGGACCGGCGGCGCTCAACACCCTGACCCCGCTGGGCACCGCCTACAGCGACTCCTCCCCGGTCCTGTGCGTCGCCAGCCAGATCCAGACCGAGTTCCTGGGCCGCGAAAAGGGCCTGCTGCACGAGTGCTCCGGCCAGTCGGGAGGCTTCCAGGCAGTCACCAAGTGGTGGCAGACGGCCACAACGGTGGAGGCCATACCCTGGCTGGTTCGAGACGCGTTTGCTCAGCTGGGCTCAGGGCGGCCGCGGCCGGCGGCCTTGGAGATCCCCTGCGACGTGCTGGACTCTAGCGGTCAGCCCTCCCTCCCCGCACCCCTGGAGACGGAGCTGGATCAACCCGATCAGGAAGAGCTCTCCAGTGCCTGCCGGTTGCTGGAGATGGCTCGCCGGCCGGTCATCTGGGCCGGCGGCGGCGTCATCCGGGCCGGTGCCTCGGCCACCCTGACCCGCTTGGCGGAGCGGCTGCAAGCGCCGGTCTTCACCACCACCCTGGGCAAGGGAGCCATCCCCGAAGACCATCCCCTCTCCGCCGGCAACACCCTGCTCCACCCGGCCGGCCGAGCCTACCTCCAGACCTGCGACCTGATGCTGGCGGTGGGAACCCGGTTCAAGGAGATCGAAACCGAGCGCTGGCGCCTGAAGCTGCCGGAGCAATTGATTCACATCGACATCGACCCCGCCGAGATCGGCCGCAACTACGGGGTGAGCGCAGCCGTGGTCGGCCACGCCAGGCCGGCGCTGGAAGGTTGCCTGGAGCTGTGCCGAGGCGAGGCGGCGCCCTCTCCGGACCGCCTGCGGGAGGTCAAGGAGCTTCGCGGACGGATCCGGAGCGAATGCCGGCAACGGGCGCCGGCGGCGGTGGAGCTGGTCGAGTGTCTGAGAGCGGCGCTTCCCCCGGAAAGCATTCTGGTTTGCGACCTGACCGCTGCCGCCACCTGGTGCCACCACCTGCTGGAGGTCTACCAGCCGGCTGCCTTCCACAGTCCTTGGGGATTCTGCACCCTGGGATTCGGACTGCCCGCGGCCATCGGAGCCAGGCTGGCCCAGCCACGGCGTCCGCTGGTGCTGCTGTCGGGTGATGGAGGGTTTCTCTTCAACTGCCAGGAGTTGGCCACGGCGGTCGAGTGTGGACTGCCGCTTGTGATGATTGTCTTCAACGACAAGGGCTACGGGGTGCTGCGACCTCAACAAATGGCCCGCTATGGCCGCACCCATGCGGCCGACCTGGTCGGCCCCGATTTCGCGGCCCTGGCCAAAGCCTTTGGAGCCGCCGCCCTGCGGGTGGAGCGGCTGGAAGATTTGTCCGGGAGCCTCTCGGAGGCGCTACGCCAGCCAAAGCCCTGCCTGATCGAGGTGACGGCCCCGATTCCCTGGCCGCCCATCGAAACCACCGCCGGCATGTTCGCCCAGGCGGAAGTATCCACCCAATGAGTGGAATTCACGGACGGTCGAGCCGGCTTGCCAGAAACAAACGACAAAAGACTAAAGACAAAAGAGTTATCCACGAAGGGGCAGTGCGCCGTGGAAAGGCGCCTTCTTCTGGCGGGTGCGAACCCCGCCCAACAACTGTCGCTCCGGTTGGTAGCAGCCAGGGCGGATCATGGAGGTAACGAAATGGTCTGAAGCACTCTGGGGTCAAGGGCCGCCAAGGGCGGCTCAGCGAGCATGCGGGCCGGAACGCGAGTGAACGTCGAGCAGGCCTCGAAACGGACAATACGGAAGCCGACCCTCCTGTCTTTAGGGGAAGGCCGTTGGCGGATGGGGAAGAGAGCGACGCGGGCACCGATCCGCTTCCGTCGGGGTAGTGACGCTGGCACGCATGGAAGGGGAAGAAGGCAGCAACACGGGAAGCCCTGGGGGAGATGCGGCACACATCAACCGGGACCCCGCGAGGGGCAGGCCGGGCCGTCAGGGTGGCGGATGGGTCGGTAGTACCGGAGAAGCCGGGTAACGCCGGTGGAGGGAAGGGACCCTGAGTTGAGAGCAGCATGGAAAGGAGGCAAGGCGTGGCCACTGACAAGAGTCTAACAGGGTCAGAGGGGGTTCGGAAATTCCAGACCATGCTACATGCGAAAGCGAAGGAGGACCCCAAGCGGCGGTTTCATGCGCTGTCGGACAAGGTGTGGCGAGAGGACTTTCTGAAGGAAGCCTGGGCACAGGTACGCCGAAACGGCGGGTCGGCCGGGGTGGACGGGGAGGGCTTCAAGGACATCGAGGCGTATGGGGTGGAGGGCTGGCTGGGGGAACTGGCGCGGGACCTGAGGGAAGGAACCTACGTACCGAAGCCGGTGCGGCAGGTGCTGATCCCGAAGAAACAGCCCGGCAAGTTCCGGCCTTTGGGCATACCCTGCATACGGGACCGGGTAGCGCAGACGGCGGCTTTGCTGGTGTTGGAGCCGATCTTCGAAGCGGACCTGCAACCGGAGCAATATGGCTATCGGCGGGGGCGGAGTGCCAACGACGCGGTCAAACGCGTGCATGAACTCCTGCAAAGGGGTTACCAGGAGGTGGTTGACGGCGACCTGTCCAACTACTTCGGCGAGATTCCGCATGCGGAGCTGATTCGAAGCATTGCCCGGCGCGTGAGTGACGGGAGGATGCTCAAGCTCATCAAGGCATGGCTGGAGATGCCGGTGGAGGAGGACGACGGGAAGGGTGGCAGACGCCGCCGGAACCGAGGGCGCCGGGAGCGGAAGGGGACACCGCAAGGAGCCCCGATCTCACCGTTGCTCAGCAATCTCTACATGCGGCGCTTCGTTTTGGGCTGGAAGGTGCTGGGATATGCCCGGCGCTTCTGTGCGGAGATCGTCAACTATGCGGATGACTTCCGTGTACTCGGCAGGGCACCGGCGGCAGAGATGCTGACGGCGGTCAAGCGGATCATGGAGGAGCTGAAGCTACCGGTCAACGAGCGGAAGACCCGATGCTTGCGGTGTCCGGAGGAACCGATGGGGTTTCTGGGATATCGCATCGGACGCAACTATCGCCCCAAAGGGAAAGGAGCCTACATCGGCACACGACCCAGCCAGGCGAGCGTCCAGAGCATCTGCCGCAAGATCAGCGAGTGGACGGCGCCGAGGAACGGGACGCTGCTTCGAGGACAGATGGTAGAACACCTGAACCGGGCGATGACCGGGTGGGCGAACTACTTCGTTCTGGGGCAGGTGAGCCCGGCCTACCGAGCGATCGACCGCCACGCGGGCGGGCGGCTGCGTCAGTGGCTCTGTCGGAAGCACAAGGTGAGGACCGGGGGGAGTGTGCGCTTCTCGGACGAGAGACTATGGAAAACCTATGGACTCACTTGCCTGGGGTCGAAGCCACAGAGCCTTCCGAGGGCGAAGGCATGATCTTGACTGAAAGCCGGATGCGGGAAAACCGCACGTCCGGTTTGACGAGCGGGGGCGAGGAAACGCAGCGAGGAACGAGATTGAGGCACCGGCGAGTGGCGAAAGCCGCCGGCAACAGCGACTCCCTCGATCTAAGGCCGGCGCGCCTCCCCTCGACTCTACCGAAGAACGACGAAGGGGCACTAAGGCGCTGAGGTTGACCGCGACAGGGTACCAAGTTCGCGAAGGGATGGTCGATTTCTGCTTGTTTCAACCTCGAATGATCCGGCCGCCGGGACGGCAGCCCGGCTCACCCGGAATCGCCGCTCGCCGACGGCCCCTTGGCTTTCTTGGGGGGAGTGGCTGAAACCCCTTCCAGGCCGCCGCTGACCCTGAGGATTTCTCCCGTGATCCAACTGGCCGCCGGACTACAGAGAAAAGCCACTCCCTGAGCGATCTCATGGGGTTCTCCCCAGCGCCCCAGGGGAATCGACTTGGCGACCCGCTCGATTATCTCCTCCTGCGAGACCTTCAGGCTTAGGGCCCGTTCCGCCATATTCTGCCGGTTGAAGTCGGTGTAGACCGGCCCGGGACTCACGGCGTTGACACGCACCCCGTAGGGCGCCAACTCCAGGGCCAGCGTCCGGGTCAGGCTGATCACGCCCGCCTTGGCGGCATTGTAGGCCGCCACCAGGGCGGCCGGGCTCTGCCCGTTGACCGAAGCCATGTTGACGATGGCGCCCGACTCCTGCCGCTGCATGGCCGCCGCCGCCGAGCGGCAACAGTAGAAAGTCCCCGTCAGGGTCACCCCCAGCACCCGGTCCCACTCCTCGTCGCCCAACTCGGCAACCTCCCTGACCGATTGGCGTGACCCGGCATTGTTGACCAGGATGTCGATCCGCCCCCGGTTGCCGACAAAGGCCTGGAAAAACTCCCTGACGCCCCCGCTGTCGGTGATGTCCACGGTGGCGGCTTCCACCCGCAGTCCCTTTTCCCCCAGCCCGGCAGCCGCACTCCGGACCTTCTCCGCTTGCACGTCGGCCAGGGTCACGCGGGCGCCCCGCCGGCCCAGCTCCTCGGCGATGGCCAGACCCAACCCTTGGGCGGCGCCGGTGACCACGGCATTAAGGCCCTGCAGACCATCAGCAGCAGTATCGATCATGATTTACCCTCAAGTGGAAAAGTAGACGGAGTATAGCACTGCGGGTGTGACGGCAGGGGAAGCCGGCTATTCAGGGGTTGAGGACCGGTTGGTGTTTTGTTGGAACCTGCCACGGTATTGTCTTATTTCAGGTGTACGGAAAACAGCCTGGCACCCCGGCGTGCCCCCCCGCCGCATCAGCCTTCGCCATTCGGCTCGACTTCTGCGACTCCCCCTCAAGGGGGGAGTGATACCCGTGTTTATGAAGAGGGAACGGAGTTTATGCGTTAGACCGGGAACATGGTTTACATCCTGCCCAGGAATGGGGCAATAAGCCCTCTACAGGCCTCAAGTATCACTCCCCCCTTGAGGGGGAGTCGGAGAGACAAGGGCGAAGCCCGCAGTCGATCCGGTGGGGGGCAGACTCGGCGTCCCGTGAGCACAGCCCGCCGTCGAGCCGGAAGGGGGCCAACGCGGCGTCCCGTGAGTGACGATCAGCAACACAGGCGGCGATGGCGGCCTTGCCTGCGCCCACCCGGTCTTGCCAGTCCCGGTGGATTGCTTTAGTCTCTGCACCGAATCCTTGAGGCGCGCCCGACCCATGGCTATCCAGGCCGATTCCCAACCCGCCGCCAGGCCGGCACGGCCAACCGCCGTTCGCCACGGCGTGCTGGGGCTGCTGGCGCTGGCGGCCGCCAGCGCCTACCTCACCCGTCACTGCATCGCCGTCGCCAACACCACCATCCAGAAGGAGCTCCAGTTCACCACCGAACAGATGGGCTGGATACTGAGCGCCTTCATGGTGGGCTACCTGGCCTTTCAGGTCCCGGGAGGCTGGCTGGGGACCCGCCTGGGACCCAGGTGGGCCTTTTCCCTCATCAGCATGCTCTGGTCGCTGTTCAACCTCTGGTCGGCCAGGGTGTATTCCTATCTTCCGATGCTGGTCTCGCGGGTGGCCTTCGGCGCCGCCCAGGCCGGACTGGTGCCCATCTCCACCCTGGTCATCAACGACTGGTTCCCCGAGCGGCGGCGGGGCTTCAGCAGCGCCAGCGTGGAGACCTCCATGTCCATCGGAGGCATCGTCACCATGGGATTGACGGCTTTCCTGATGCAGCGCTTGCCCTGGCGGGAGGTCTTCGGCCTCTACACCTGGGTCGGTGTGTCCTGGGCGGTGATCTTCTACTGCTACTTCCGCAACCACCCCCGGCAGCACCCCTGGGTGAATGAGGCCGAGCGGGACCTGATCGCCCGACCGCCCTTCCCCAGCCGACCGGGGGTGTCCCACCCCGACTCCGGCCGGAGCCGGCCCCAATCGGCCGCCGCCGGGAATCTTCGGCCCAACCCGAATCCCGAAGTCCCGGCGACGCTGCTGGCCGGCATGATCGGGAGTCGCAGCCTATGGGGGATCTGCTCTCAGCAGTTCCTGAGAGCGGCGGCCTACGCGGTCTTTGTTACCTGGTTCCCCGCCTACCTGGAGAAGAGCTACGGAATCACCCCCGCCCAAGCGGGATGGTTCACCGTATGGCCTCTGGCGGCGGCGGTGACGGGGTTGATGGCGGGCGGCCTGCTGGTGGACGGGTTGTTCGCCCGGACCGGCAGCAAGCGGATCAGCCGCAGCCTGGTGGCCTGCTTCGGCATCGGTGCCGCCGGCCTGCTGACGTTGTCGGCCCTGGGGGCCACCTCGGCTCCGCTATTGGTGGCATTGCTGTCGGCGGGGTCGCTGGCCGGTTCCTTTTCCGGTCCCCCCTCCTGGACGGCCACCATGGACATCGCCGGCCGCTACAGCGCCCTGCTGATGGCGGTGATGAACATGGCCGGAATCGCCGGGGCCCTGCTGATGCCCATCGCTCTGGGCTACCTGATCGGACACATCGAACGCACCGGCGGCGACTGGAACCTGGTGCTCTACCTCATCGCCGGTACGCAGTTGACGGCCGCCCTCTGCTGGCTGGCCGTCCAGCCCGACCAGCCCCTCATAAAGGCCGCGGACCGGCAGGGTCCGCCGCCCCTGGAGGCGTAACCCGCCATTCGGCCAGGTGTCACAGTCCCATGACCTTCGACCTCATCCTCACTGGCGGACAACTCCTCGACGGCACCGGAACTCCGGCAGTTGCCGCCGACCTGGGCATCATCGGGGAGAAGATCGAAGCCATCGGGAACCTCTCCCGGGCTCAGGCCCGGCGAGTCATTCCGCTGCAGGGTCTCACCCTCGCCCCCGGATTCATCGACACCCACACCCACTCCGAGGGAGCGCTTCTCCTCAATCCCCAGCACGCCTACGGATTGCGCCAGGGCATCACCACCGAGATCGTGGGCCTGGACGGGATGTCCTGGGCCCCCTTGTCCGGGCCCAATTTCAGGCTCTATGCCCGCTACCTGGGCGGCATCCTGGGAGACCCCCCGCCCGAGCTGGACATGAGCAGCATCGCCGCCTTTCGTGCGCACTATCACCGCAAGGTCGCCGTAAACGTGGCCTACCTGGTTCCCCACGGGGCGCTCCGGCTGGAACAGCTGGGCTTCCGGGACCTTCCGCTTCGGGGTGAAACACTCCGGGCCGCCGGGCGGATGGTGCGGCAGGGGATCGAGCAGGGTGCGGTGGGGTTCTCCACCGGAGCCGCCTACTACCCCGGATACTGGGCCGACACCCGAGAGCTGGTGGAACTGTGCCGCGTGGTGCGCCAGGCCGGCGGTGTCTACGTCAACGAGCCCCGGGTGGGGAAACCCGAGCGCGCCTTTGGCGGCGGCGGGATTCAAGAGGGGCTGGAGATCGCCCGGCAGTCGGGGGCGCCGGTTCACTTCGCCCATCTCAGGACGACCGAGCAGACCGCCGGGCGCCTCCAGGAACTGACGGCCCCCATCGATCGGGCCAAGGACCAAGGGGTGGACTGCACCATGGACATCTATCCCTATCCCAGTGGGAGCAGTATCGCCGTGAGCTTTCTGCCCAGCGATATGCAGGAGGGCGGGTTCGATGCGATTCTGGAGCGGCTGGCCGACCCGGGATGCCGGCGGGCTCTTCGGGACCACCTGGAGAACCACCTGTTCGCACCGCTGGAGCCGATCACCTTCTCCTACCTGCCCCGGAACCCTCACCTGGAGGGAAAGAGCCTGGCCGAGGCCGCCCGCCACCGGGGGACGTCTCCCGCCCAGACGCTGTGCGACCTGCTGCTGGAGGAGGAACTCAAGGTCGGCTACCTCAACGCCCCGCCCGCAAGCCCGGCGGTGCGGGAATCCATCGACAGGGATTGCCTGCAGCTGCTGGCCCGTCCCGACGCCATGGCCTGCAGCGACATCACCCCCCTGGGAAGCGCGCCCCACCCCCGCTGCTACGGGGCCTTCCCCAGGTTCCTGGGACCGCTCAGGCGGCGCCACCGGACTCTGAGCCTGGAGACCATGGTCCAACGGATGACGGACGGGCCCGCGCGCCGCTTCGGATTGACCGGGCGGGGCCGGCTGCAGCCGGGGTATTTCGCCGACCTGGTGGCCTTCGACCCCGACACGGTCACCGACACCGCCACCTATGAGGACCCGGTGCAGTTTCCGGTTGGTATCCCCTGGGTGGTGGTCAATGGTCAGTTGGCGGTGGAAGAGGGGCGATGCACCGGGGTCCTGGCCGGCCAGGCAGTCCCGTGAGCCCTTTGCAAGATTCGTCAGGCAGCGGCATTTATTGCCGGAATGGGTTGTGCCCCCCGGGAGCGCGGGCGTCCCGCCCGCACAAAACCTGGCAGGGTCGTGGGGATTGGCTGCACAGGGTTGGTCGGTTCACCTGCCAACTGGCGCCGGGACAGCGCCTCTACAAGAATGCGGGGGGGACGCCCGCGCTCCCCGGGGAAAGCCCATGATCGGCTCAGCCCTCGGAGGGCGTCTCCTTGCGTTTGGGGCGAATGTCCAGGCCGGGCACGCCCAGATCCAGCCGGAAAAGCGCGCCGGGCGTGCCTCCCGTGACGAAGAGCTGATCCAGCCGGGGTCCGCCGAAGGCGCAATTGCTGGTGGTGAGGTTTCCCCCGGGATAGCGGCGGATGAGCTTGCCCTCGGGGTCCAGCACCTGAACCTGGCGCATCCCGTAGTGGGCCACGTAGAGGTTTCCCGCGGCATCCAGGCAAATTCCGTCGGGCTGATTGTCGATCTGTTCTCCCTCCTTTGACGGCAGATCGGCAAACACCTGCATCGG
This sequence comes from Candidatus Versatilivorator sp., assembly GCA_965207735.1. Taxonomy (GTDB): domain Bacteria; phylum Acidobacteriota; class Terriglobia; order Versatilivoradales; family Versatilivoraceae; genus Versatilivorator. The sequence continues at coordinate 3,194,464 of OZ242296.1, forward strand.
ACCCACCTTCCCCGGCGACAGCACCTCGTAAAGCAGGATGCGGTTCTTCTGACTTTCCGCGACCAGCAGCCGCTTCCGATCGGGCGTCAGCACGATGCCGTTGGGATAGGCCAACCCGCCGGCCACCAAGTGTGTGGTGCCTTCCGGGTCGACGTAGTGGACGGTTCCGATGGGATTGGAAATGCCCGTGCCCTCCGGGTCGGTGAAGTAGAAGCCTCCCTCCGGGTCCAGGGTCAGGTCGTTGGGTCCCTTTAACGGCTTGCCCTCGCATTCCTTGGAGGCCGGTTCCAGCATGTTTCCCTCGGCATCCAGACGCAGCACGGCGTGATGGGTGGCGTCGCACACCAGGTGGGTGCCGTCCGCCAGAATCTTGTGGCCGTTGGGTTCCCCGGTCTCCGCCCAGACCCGGTGCTTTCCGTCGGGGGTTACCACCGTAATCACCCTCTCGTGGGAGAAGTAGATGTTCCCCTCGTGATCGATCACCACCCCTTCGGAGTAGTCGTTGGTGCGGACGATCTCCACCGGTTGCACAGCCTCCGCTTCCGGGAGCACCGCTTTCTTGTCGGAAGGAGCGATCCCGGAATCCTGCTCTCCGGCGGGACCGCAGCCCAGGCTCCAACCCCAGACCATTGCCAACACAATTAGCCGGAACCCGGCCGAATGCTCTCGAATCATGAGGATCTCCTGTCTTTTTCCAGGGGCTCGGCCAGGTGCGCCTTGGCCATGCCTTCGCCAGCAGCGCCGCCCCGGCAAGCAGATTCGCCCCTTGCTACTGGCTTCCTGAATGTTTGGCGACCAGCCTGTATGACTTCGTGGTCTCATCTTCGGCCGTCACCACGATCTCAATAACGTTATCACCGGAAGAGAGTCCCGATAGCGTCGCGCTGAGGAAGGTGCCTTCGTTCTCGCCGGCGCTGACGTCTTTGAGGTAGGTTCTGTTGCCGACGGACAGCTTTTCCCCGGTGGAAGAGTGACCGGACAGGGTAATGCCCGACCGCCGAGCCGCACGGCAGCGAATGGTAAGGTCCGATTGGGCCACGGCAGCGGTGTAGGAAGCCGCGCCGGGGGCGAACGCGGGGGATGGGGTCAGGTCCCCCGGGGGCAGTTTGCCGGCCATCGCGCTCATGAAGAAACCGGACGAAGGAGGTCCCTCCGACAACTGGAGATCGTGCAGGGTGGCGTCGTCGTCCGGAACCGGGCGCGCAATGGCCACCGTGTAAACGGAGTTCGCCGTTCCGTCTTCGGAGGTCACCGCGATCTCCAGGGTGTTGGTGCCTATGGCAAGCCCCGACAGTTGCGGGCCATCCAGCACCAGTGGCTGCCCGTCGGCCGCTTGTCCACCTAGCTCCACCACGCTCCCCGGGTGCTCCGTCGCCGTGTGCACCCTGAGACTTGTCACATTTGCGCGAACGTTGACCGCGTACCGGGTCGTGGCGGTCTCGAATGCAGGGGTGAGCTTGTAGGCCCGCGAGCGCTTTTTGACGGGCGACAATTCAATCCCGGTCAGGCTTGCGCTGTCGGACGCCGTAGCCGCGCGATTCACCACCACCGAATAGATCTTGCGGGATCGGCCAATACCTTTAACCGCCAAACGAATAGTGGTTTCTCCCACTTCCAGGCCGTCGAACGAGATGACGGCGCCAGAGCCCCCGAACCTGGGTTTGTAGCTCCAACTCGAGAAATCCAGCTTGCTGCCGTCACCCGACTTGCCTTCGACCCCGACAATCTTGCTGGTGATGGACGCCTCGGCCACCAGCGAGGCACCGGGCGCCGAATAGGGGAGGCTCGCCGTATAGGAAGTCGTGTCTCTGTCGTACTCCGGGCTCAGAGCAAGTACGGGAAGTTGCAATGGAAGGCTGTCGGGTTTCTGGCCGAGAAATCCTGCGTATACCTGCAGGGATTTCAACCTTTGCGCCTCGGCTGCCGGAGCCAATACCCCCAGCCAGCCGCAGAGAAGAACAGGCAGCAATCTGGCGATGACGGTCAACTCTCGCATACAGTGTCTCCAATCCGGCGATGCTACTCCCGGTTTCGAACCTCCGGCTCGACGACAACTGCGACGGGCTCAACTGCGCCAAATAGCACTCTTTTCGAAGGCAAGATTTTTGATCCTATCGGTTCCCGCTCTCGCGGTCAATGTCGGCGCGCAGCGGTCCACCGAGCCAATCAGGTGCCTAAAATAGACAGCCTTAGCCCCTCTGACCCAACGTGACCTGCTCACCGGTATCCGGTATATTGGTTCGAGATGTGACTCCATATCAGTTGCAATAGGCGGCGGCTCAGCTTGAGCCACACGCTCCCATCCAATTGGACATTTCCGGGACGTAGATTGGCTTCTTCCACTCCACGGAGCACAAACCCCCGCGCCAGAATTATTGTCACCTTTGCCTGGCTCTCCGCCTTGCTTTGGATCATTCCGACCGGCGCGAACGGACAAGGCGTCTGTGACCGCACGCCGCAGGTGCGGGACAAGCTAGTCGGGGTCACCGGGGCATCCGGCTGCGGGCAGATTACGAGTGCGCATCTGGCCAGCGTAGATAGACTGGATCTTTCGGAGTCCGGAATCACCCATCTCCAGGAGCACGACTTCAGCGGGTTGTACTCCCTGCGATATTTGGGGTTGAACGCAAACTCGCTGACAGAATTGCCCCAAGGGATCTTCAGCGGGCTGAGTTCGCTGGCATTCCTGTGGTTGCAGGACAACTCCCTGACTGCTTTACCCGAGAATGTTTTCAGTGGGTTAGGCAGGCTGCGTGAACTGGTGATGTTTCAAAACTCGCTGAGTGTACTACCCGAAGGGATTTTTTCCGGTCTGGGAGCCCTTGAAACTCTGCGCCTGCAGAACAACTCCCTGAGCACACTGCCTGAACAAGTTTTTCAAGGGTTGAACAAACTGCGTGAACTGACATTTATTGGAAACTCTCTGAGCGACTTGCCGGACAGTGTCTTCAGTGGTTTGAGCAATTTGAAATACCTGAACCTGGATCAAAACATTTTGAGTTCGTTGCCCAAGGAAATCTTCCGCGGGTTGAACGCACTTGCGGTATTAGGTTTATCCGACAACCAGCTACGTGAGCTGCCGGAAGGTCTCTTTAGCGATCTGAACTCACTGGAGACGCTGTGGCTAATGCGCAACACTCTGGGCACCCTGCCCGTGGGGATCTTTGACGATGTCCTGGATACCATGGGTAGCGATTCCCATACCTCCGGACTCGGAGTAGACAACCACCTGAAGGCTGCTGTTGCCTTTGCCACCACTGAACAAACCGTACATCCAGGATCTGGTGTGACGGTCACGGTGACTCTGAGCCACGAGCTGCCGGTGGCGGTGCGAGTACCTTACAGCATAGCGGGCGCCGCACCCGACGACTTTGCGTATCTGTCCCCCGATCCGGAATCGGGGCTGCTGATTCCGGCCGGGGAGACGAGCAGGGAGATTCGGTTAAGGCTTCCGGAGAACGGTGTCAGCCCGGTAGAGACTATCGTCCTGACCTTGGGCGAACTGTCACGAATCGGTCTGCGCCGGTCCGACGGTGCGCCTCCCGATGCTCCCTTTCTCAAGGCCGAAACCTTGGTCGATCGTCCCGAGGGGCGGGCGGAACATACCCTTGATTTTGCTTCTCTCAATGGGCCTGCAGGCCTTTGCGACCGCACGCCGCAGGTCCGGGACAAGCTGTTGGAAATCACAGGGATATCCGCCTGTGGACAAGTGACCCTGCGTCATCTGGCGCAAATAGACCGGTTGGATCTTTCCGGCACCGGCATTTCCGAGCTTCAACCGGACGACCTCAGCGGGCTGGTCGCACTGCAGAGCCTGTTGTTGAACGGCAACTTCCTCCGGACACTGCCCAACGGGCTCTTCAGCGGGACAAGATCACTGCGCGAGTTATGGTTGCAGGAAAACGCCTTGAGCAACCTTCCCCCGGGAGTTCTGGACGAGGTGATTCATGGGCTGGAGGATCTGCGCGTGGACCCCCATATCAAGGCCCGGCTCGCCTTTGAATCGACTGCACAGGAAACGGTGGCAGGCCCAAACGTGCAGGTTCGGGTGAGGTTGAGCCGTGCGCTGCCAGTGGCGGTGCGCGTGCCGTACAGCGTGAGCGGCACCGCCGCCAAGACCGACTATGGGAGGTTGTCCCCTTCTCCGGAAGTCGGGATCCTATTCCGTGCCGGAGAGACGGGACGGGAGATTACGTTTACTACGATGGAAGACTCGGAAGCTCTAGGGAAGACCGTCGTGCTGACCCTAGGCGACCTCTCTCAAATTCGACTGCGCCGATCCGACGGTGGCGACGAAGATGCTCCCAGCCTGAACGCTGGAGTACTGGTGATCCGGCCATCCGGTGGAGTTGTCCACGCTGTGACCATTGTCGATCCCTATCAAACGGTAGATGTCTGCGACCGTACGCCCCAGGTGCGGGGCAAGCTGGTCGAGGTCACCGGGGCATCCGGGTGCGGGCAGGTCACGAGTGCGCAATTGGCCAGGGTAGAGAGATTGGATCTTTCGGAGTCTGGAATCAGTTCACTCCAGCAGCACGACTTCAGTGGGCTGAATTCCTTGAAATCCCTGAATTTGCATGACAACTCGCTGGCCGAATTGCCCGAGAATGTTTTCGCCGGGTTGACCAGGCTGCTAAATCTATCCTTGTACAGAAACTCCCTGGGAACCTTATCGGAAGGAATCTTCAGCGGACTGAATTCGCTGCAAGAGCTGTGGTTGAGCAACAATTCCCTGACCTTGCTACCCGAGGAAGCATTCAGAGGTTTGAGCAACCTGCAGCGTCTGTCGTTGTCAAATAACACCCTGAGGAGCCTGCCCGAGGGAGTCTTCAGCGGATTGAGCTCCCTGCGATATCTTGGGATGGATTTCAACTCTCTGGCCGCTTTGCCGGAAGGGATCTTCAGCGGGTTGGCTTCCCTTGAAGAATTGACGATGTGGAATAACCAACTGAATTCCTTGCCCGCAGGCGTCTTTCGGGGTTTGCATTCTCTGAGAAAACTGTGGTTGAGCGACAATTCTCTTACCACCTTGCCCGCCGGCATCTTTGACGACATTATCGATACGCTGGGTCCCGCTGCGCACACTTTTGGAGACCTTTGGTTGGATCCTTACCTGAAGGCTACTATCGCCTTCGCTTCGTCTGCACAGCGGTCATTTCTCGGACACAGGGTGAGAGTGAGAGTAAACCTGACTCGGGCGTTACCCGTGGCCGTCCGTGTTCCCTTCAGTGTGAGCGGCACCGCTACGGCGGATGACTACGCAGAGCTTTCGCCCGACCCCGACAACGGCCTATTGTTCTTGGCCGGAGAGACGAGCAAGGAGATTGTCTTTTCCCTTTTAGACAATGGCACCAGCCTGAGGGAAACCATCATTCTGACCCTGGGCGAACTCTCCCAGCTCGGTCTGCGTCGATCCGACGGCACCGGTCCCGATGCTCCCTTTCTGAATCCTTATACGCTGCTCGACCCCCCTGAAGACCATGCCGTCCATACCGTCACTATCACTTCCCCCAGCGCCTCGGCAGACGTATGCAACCGTACGCCGCAAGTCCGGGACAAGCTCACGGAAGCCGCCCAGGTATCGTCCTGCGAACAGGTGACCGTTGGGCATTTGGCCGGGTTGACAAGGTTGGATCTATCGGGGTCTGGCATCGCGTGGCTCGATCAGGACGACTTCAGTGGGCTGAGCCACCTGCAAATCCTTCTATTGAACAACAATATCCTGAGAGATTTGCCCCGGGACGTCTTTGACGGATTGAGAAAACTGGAAACGTTGTGGTTGCAGGACAACTTTCTGAGTGAATTGCCGGAGGGAATTCTTGACGACTTCGTCGTTACCTTGGAAGACCTGCGCATCGATCCGCGGTTGAAATCCAAAATCCTATTCCATCTGACGAAACAGCATGCGGTCGAAGGCGCGTTTGTGAGGGTGAGAGTGTGGTTGAGCCACGGGCTGCCCGTGGCCGTCCGAGTCCCCTACACGGTGAGTGGCACGGCTTCTGCGAATGAATTTGGGAGACTATCGCCCAGCCCCCAAACCGGACTTCTATTCTTGGCCGGGGAAAGGTCCCATGAGATTGCCTTCGCTCTGTCTGAGGACGCGGACACATTGGGCAAGACGATCGTTCTGACATTGGGTTCGACCTCCCATATCAGTCTAAAGCGCTCCGATGGCGAGGGAAACGATGCGCCCGGACTGGGTTCCGAGACCTTTCTGGACCGACCGGACGGCAACTCGAGCCACACGGTCACAGTAATTGATTCCGACGAACCGGCAATGGTATGCGGGCGCACCCCTCTGGTGATGGAAAGTTTGATGCGGGCAACCGGGAATTCGACCTGTGACGACGTCACCCTGGCGGATCTGTCCCGGGTGGAGAGATTGGACTTCAGGAACTCCGACATCAGCACCCTTGAAGCTCACGATTTCAAAGGGCTCAGTTCCTTGGAGTTTCTATGGTTAAGAGACAACGACCTGACGGAATTACCGGAGGAGGTTTTTCACGGTCTGCATAACTTGACGCATCTGACTCTGCAATGGAACTCCCTGAACAGGTTGCCCAAGGGAGTTTTTCGGGGACTGCATTCTCTGAAGTCCCTTGGCCTGAACTACAACTCTCTGAGCACGTTGCCCACGGGAATTTTCAACGAGTCGAACGCTCTGGAAGATTTGACTTTGTATGGCAATTCCTTAAGCCAATTGCCCTCTGGAGCCTTTAGCGGACTGAGCAACCTGCGTGAGTTGCACTTGCACATCAACCACTTGAATTCCTTGCCGGAGGGGATCTTCCACGGGTTGAGCGCTCTGGAGGAATTGTCCCTAAGCTACAATTCCGTGAGAAGGCTACCACAGGGGATCTTTCGAGGGTTGAGCGACTTGAAAGGGCTGGGATTGGGACGCAACCAATTAAGCAACTTGCCGGAAGGGGTCTTCAACGGACTCGGCAATCTGCAATCCTTGGGGTTGAGTTACAACAACCTGACGAGCTTGCCCAAGGGGCTCTTCAGAGGACTCGGCAATCTCAGGGAGTTGTATTTGACGGGAAACCCGCTCAGAGATTTACCCGAGGGTGTCGTTGACGATGCACTCGGCACGCTGGGCGCAGACTTTCTCATGAACTTCTCGTTGAATTTGGGAACCTTTAGACGTGGCAGAGGAACGTTGACCGGAAGACTGGTTGTACCCCCGCACTTGAAGGCCGAGCTCGCTTTCGAATCGCCTGCGCAGCAAGCCCTCGACGGCGCGTCAGTGAGCGTACCGGTCTCGTTGAGCCGTAGGCTGCCTGTGGCCGTGAGAGTGCCATACACCATTGGCTCCAGCGGGACCGTGGGTCGTTTGACGGGTCTCTCGCCCGATCCGGACAGCGGCCTGTTGTTTCGGGCCGGAGAGACCCATCAAGAGATTGCCTTCACCTTGCCGCGACAGGTTGGCGCCCAGGGGGAAAGGGCAGTAATTCTGGATCTGGGCAAACCCTCGGAGATCGGCTTGCGCCGGTCCGACGGCCGGGGACCCGATGCTCCTTACCTTTTGACCGAAAACCTGGTCCTGCGTTCAGACCAGGGCGCCGTCCACACCGTCACGGTCCTCGACTCCGATCCCCCGGATCGGAAACCGTTCTGCCTGTCCCTCTGGGAGGGCGCTCCCTGCTGGACAGTATCCAACATGCCGCACGTGTTCCTGGGTCCCCTGGGCGAGAGTATTGCCACCACCGAACTCATCATCACTCACAAGGATCCCGGCCCGACAGCTTGTGAGGTGGCTGTGCTGTTTCACCGGGGGACCTCGACGGCTCCAGCGATATCGTTCAACGGTCAGTTCCTTTTCCGGAATATTCTCCGCGCCATCATCCCCAGAGGAGGAGCCGAGGTCCTGACCTTGTCGGCTCCTGACGCACAGGCGCCTGCAGCCGGAGCTGTTTACATCTTCACCCGCTCTCCCTGCACGGCTGACTCGTTTCATGTGCAGGGACGCTCCTTGCTTGAAAACCAGATCGATGGAGAAATCGACGAGCTGTTTCCCGTAGACCCGCAGTCCGCAGAAGAGTGGCTGGGTGACGGGGACTGTCGAGTCCTCACAGGTGTATTCGACAATGGCGGCAATGTCGGGATAGCCGCGGTAACCACTCAGCCGGGGCAAGCCGCTCCGCCCGGAACCCGACTTCGCTTTCAAGCATTCGATCTGCAAGGCAACTTCATCGCCCGGGTACCGGGTCTGGAGGTGTCCGGTGGCTACCAGGCTGTCTCGCCCTGGCAGTTCGACCAAGCCACTTCCATCCGGATGTGTCTGGACGTACCGGGCAGAAGCGGCTTCCAACTGGCCGTCACTGCTATCGGAGCCACGGTCAAGGACACCGGAGTGCAATATGTCACCGAGAGCTTCCACGGGGGAGGGGTGTCGGAGGGCAACCGTTCCGATCCGTGAGGGTTCCGTGCAATGCTGACGCCAGTGCGATTGCAATACATTGAAGCCTGTTCCGGGACCGCGATCTGGTCGGTAGTCATCCTGATTGCTCTCGCCTGCCCTGGCTCCTATCGTTCCCAAAACAGCCTGCCCAATCTCAAACCCTTTCAACCCGAAGGCTGGTCGGACGCCATCGTGGTCTCCAACCGGCAGGACACCAGTACCGACACCCTTGGACTGGAAGCCTCCGACAGGATCTACGTGGATTTCGCCGTAATCAACAGCGGCAATTCCCCGGCGGCCGCACCATTTCGAGTCGAGCTCTTCCTGGACGGACTGTTGTGGGAGACCTTCGACATTCCTACTCCCCTGGAGCCTCGGGCCTTTCGATTTCGTCTGGATTACCCTCTTGGACAAGTGGGCGCCGGCACCCATACCCTCCAAGTCGTCGCCGATGCCGGAGACTCGATCTCGGAGAGCGACGAATCCGATAACGCCTATACACGGACGTTTAACGTCGGCAGCGACTGCTTTCCTCTGACAACCAGAGTTTCACCCCGGCGAGCCGGGACCCTGACCGTGAGTCGAGCACCCAATTGCGGCGGAAGCACCGTCAGCATCAGCCGATTTGCCGTTCCTGACGATAGTCCGTCGCGCGAGCCGGGTGAACTTGGCATCGCGGGTGAACCTGTGGTCAATGCCCAACGGGCGCGAGCATTTATCTCCCTTGGGGCGAGGGTTCAAACGGAGGATCGGGTAAGAGTGATCGTGGGATTGAGAACTGAAGGCCGATCGGTCGGCTCCGCCGCCTCCAGCTTGAGGGTGGCAGCCGCTCGCACGCCGGTGATTGCTCGCGCCCAGCAATCGGTGGCGAACCGGTTGAACGATCATAATGTGTCCATCATCCGGCGGTTCAAGTTCATTCCCTATGTGGCGATGGAGGTGGACGAAGCAGCCTTGGATGCACTTGCTTCGGACCCGGAAGTCGTCAGCATCGAGGAAGATGAAGTCGTCCGGCCGACGCTGGAGGAAAGCGCGCCGTTGATTGGAGCTCCCCAGGCCTGGGCTCAAGGTTATGACGGTTCGGGACAAGCGATTGCCATCCTGGATACGGGGGTGAACAAGCATCACCCCTTTCTGTCGGAAAGGGTGGTGTCCGAGGCCTGCTATTCAAGTACGGAAGATCTCTTTTCACCACCGGTATGTCCCGGGGGCGTCAGCGAGTCGACCGGTTCGGGATCGGCAACCCCCTGTCCCGCGAGTGACTGCTATCACGGAACTTCAGTAGCCGGGGTCGCCGCCGGTCGAGGGACGGACTTCTCGGGCGTGGCCCCGGGGGCTCGGATCATCGCAATCCAGGTATTCTCTCAATGCTTTATCTCCAGGAACTGCATCCTCTCTTTCAATAGCGATTGGATCGCCGGGTTGGAGCGTGTTCTCGAGCTGAGCGCCAGCTTCGACATCGCTGCCGTCAACATGAGCTTCGGCGGCAGAACATTCTCGCAGGTATGCGACTCCGAATTCCCGGCTGCAAAAGACGCCCTGGACAACCTCCGCGCGGTCGGCATCGCCTCCATTGCATCCTCCGGAAACCGCGGCTCCGGCAAAGCCATCGAGTTCCCCGCCTGCATCTCCAGCGCTGTAAGCGTGGGGTCTACCGGCGACGGCGGTGAAGAGACTAGCTCGGAAACGGTCTCCGAGTTCTCAAACAGCTCACCTTTGCTGGACCTGCTGGCTCCGGGCGAGTCGATCACTACGTCCGGACCCGACGATAGTTTCGACACGTACAAGGGAACCTCCTATGCCGTTCCGCACGTGGCCGGCGCCTGGGCCGTGCTGAAATCCAAGGCTCCCAATGCCTCGGTCAGCGAACTGCTTTCCGTGCTGAAGGACACCGGCATCCCCATTGCCGACCCTCGAAACCGTCTCGTCACACCCCGCATCCAGGTCGACGCCGCCCTCGACAGGATCGTTGAGGAACTACCCTACTCCTCCGGCACCCGCCTCACTCTGACCGCCAGACCCAATTCCGGATTTCGGTTCAAGAGCTGGCGGGGATGCGACTCCCCCTCCGGGAACCGGTGCGTGGTGGAGATGGAGTCAACCAAGCAGGTGGTTGCCTTTTTCGAACCGGCAGCGTCCAGCCTCCCGGATCTGATTACGACTTCACTGACGGGGCCCTCGACGGCGCTCATCGGCAGCACGGCTTCCATCTCCGCCGATATTCGCAATCAGGGTCCGGCCAACGCCGGTCCCTTCCGGTTGGGCCTCTATCTGTCTACAGACAGCACCATCACCACCGACGACACCTGGTTCGCCGCTTGCTCCTACGAGGCGGGCCTTCTGGCGGGAGAATCCGAAACCTGCAGCCGTTCCTATCCCATCCCTCCCCGGGTGAGTCCCGGCCGCTACTACCTGGGGGCTATTGTGGACGATCTGGATCGGGTGGCCGAGAACAGCGAAACCAACAACGCTCGCGTGTCCGATTCAGGCCCGATGGATGTCCTGGCTCCCAGGACCCTCTCCCGTTCCTTCGTGCCGGTCATCCTGAGCGCCGAGGGACGCCGGGGCTCCTTCTTCACCTCGGAGCTGACCCTGACCAACCGAGGGTCTCGGGAGGCGAGCCTCAACTACACCTACAGGGCACATGCCGGAGGGGGAAGCGGCATAGCCTCGGACCTGCTGGCTCCCGGGGAGCAGAGGATCGAACCCGACGCGCTCGGGCATCTCAGGCGCCTGGGTATCCCCGTCCCGGAGACGGGCAATCGTATCGGGACCCTGGGGGTTGAAGTCCTGGCCACTGAGGAGGTAGGCGTTCTGGTTCGAACCACGACCCTGGCGCCCGAGGGACGAGCCGGCCTTTCCTATCCGGGTGTCGCCGGCGGCCACGGGTTCGAGGAGCCGGTCTATCTGTGCGGCTTGCGTCAAAACATCCTGGACCGTTCCAACGTGGCCTTTCAGCACATGGGAAGTTCGGACGAGGGACCGATCACGCTGAGGACCACGGTATTCCCCGGGGATGAAGCCGATTCCAATTCCCCCGACCTGAAGGACGTGACCCTGGAGCCGGGAGAATTTCACCAGTACTCGGAGGTGTTAGGTACCGTGGCCAACGGCTACGTCCGGGTGGAGCGGGTCGACGGAAAGGCCCCCTTCTATGCCTACGGGGTCATAAACGACAATGCCAACTCCGACGGCTCCTTCGTCTTTCCGGTCGCTTCCAGCTCCCTGGAGGGCAGCCTGCGCCACACCCTGCCGGTGATCGTCGAGGTCAACGAGTTCTCCAGCGAACTGACAGTGACCAACTTCTCCGAAGAGACCAAGACCCTCGACTTCAGCTTCGTGGCCGAGGGGCTCACCACTGCCGACCGCACGGCCCGCTTCAGCCTGAGGCTGGAACCGGGACAGCAGCGGATCATTCCCGACGTCATCGACACCGAATTGCGCCGGCAGGGCGTGGAGGGGGTGCCCGCGGGGAGGGGTGGACTGGCCGGGGCTCTGTTCGCCACAGTGAAGAGCGGCGACATGAACGGGATCGTGATCGGGGCCCGCACCAGCTCCTCCGACGGCCGCGGCGGGCAGTACGGGGTCTTCTACAACGCCGTGCCCGACGGAGCAGCATTTGGCGGCGCCGCCTGGATCGATGCCCTGCAGCAGAACGAAGAGAACCGCAGCAACCTGGCCCTGGTCAACACCGGAGAAGTCGACGACAGCCCCAGCGTCTTCGAGATCGACATCTACGACGGGGAGACCGGCATGCTGGTCCGGACGGCCAAGACCCAACCGCTCCCCGCACTGCGCTGGCGCCAGATCAACGGAATTCTGGCCGACCATGCCCGGGGAACCACCCAGGGCTACGTTCGGGTCCGCCGGATTTCCGGCAACAATCCCTTCCTGGCCTACGGGGTAGTCAACGACGGCGGAGCCCCGGGCCAGCGTAGCGGCGACGGGGCCTACGTCCCGGCGCGCCGGTAGGATTGGCGGCCAGGGTTCTTCCCTGGTTGCAAGGACAGTCTCAGCCCCTTTCCCCTTCAGGACTAGAAGCGTCGTGCGGTTTATTTACTTGACGAAACTACCGCATGGTATAGATTTATAGCCCTTCATCACAGAACTGTCACAGGCGAAGCTCAAAAACAACAGGGAGCAATTGTCATGAAATCCAGATCGCTGATGATCGTTTTGGCGTGCGCCATTCTTCTGGTCGCCCTCTTTGCCGAAGTGCGCCCCGCCTCGGCCCAGGAAGCACCCGCTATCACGGCCCGGGATGTGGTGGACCGGGATTCCCTGAAAACCTTCGTCCAGGGAGCGATTGCATGGTTGGGGGCGCAATTCGAGAGTGGAGTGGCTGTGGACATTGACGCCCTGAAGGAGGTCTTCAGGATGGACCCTGGGCCCTGGAAGCATGGGTCCACCTACTTCGTTGTGCTGGTTAATAACCGTCAAAGTGAAGATTTCATCTTGATATTCTTCGACGCAGGCAATCCGGACCGTGATTCCAAGTTCCTCGGGCTGCTCGAAGACGACAAGGTAGTGAAGGCCATGAAAGATCTGGTCGCTTTGGCAGTCGAGAATGCGCCCATGATGGAAGGAGGCTTTGTCGAGTATGAAGAGGCAGGCATGAGCAGAGTCAGCTATGCCCAACTTGTCGTAGCGCCGGCGAACGCAGGAGCTATCGCAGGTCAGGAACTGATCATCAGTGCCGGTTTCAATCCGGGAGACAGTCCAATCGAGATGGACGTGATGACGACCTTCGTCCCGGTGGTGCTGGACTCGATGGGGAAGAGCAACTCCCACTTCACTTCGGAGCTGGCCCTGACCAACCGGGGTTCCGATGCGGCCATGCTCAACTTCACCTATACGGCCGAAGCCGGCGGGGGTAGCGGCATGGCCACCGACATGCTCGGCCCCCACCAGCAGATGATCGCCTCCAACGCCATCGACTATCTCAGGAGCCTCAACGTTCCCATTCCCAAAACCGGCAGCCGGGTCGGGACCTTGAGAATGGATGTCTCGGGTTCTTCCGACGTGAGCGCGGTGGTCCGGACCACCACCCCCACGGCCGTCCCCGAAGGGCGCGCCGGACTGGCCTATCTTGGGATTCCGGAAAACGGGGGATTCCACGACGAAGCGGTTTACCTGTGCGGGCTGCGCGACAACCCGGGGGACCGCTCCAACGTGGCCGTCCAGAACATGGGGTCGGAGGGCTCGATCACCTTGAGGATCACGGCCTTTTCCGGGAATCCGACCGATCCCAGCGGCGAAATGGTGTGGGAAGACACGCTGGGACCGGGAGAGTTCCACCAAGAAAACGCCGTGCTGATGGGGGCTGGCAAGGCAGCTCCCATTGGGGTCGGCTCTGGGGGCGGCTATGTGAAAGTAGAGCGGGTGGAGGGAATGGCGCCGTTCTACGCCTACGGGGTCATCAACGACAACGCCAACTCGGACGGCTCCTTTGTCTTTCCGGTCAGCGCCCCCTCGCTGGAGGGAGCCATGGGGCTAACGCTGCCGGCGTTGGTGGAGATTAACCAATTCACCACCGAACTGACGCTGACCAACTTCTCGGACCAGCAGAAGGTGCTGATGTTCAGCGCCACCCACGAAAGAATCGAGACGGCGGGCAACACGGTCGGCTTCGGTCCGGTGCCGCTGGCCCCCGGTCACCAGTACATCATTCCCAATGCGCTCGAATTTGCGCGCCAAACCTACCAACTCGATGTGCCCACCAACCTGGTGGCACCCCTGCAGGTCCACGCGGTCGGGGGAGACATGAGCGGGGTCGTGATCGGAGCCCGGGTGGTGGCGCAGGCGGATCCGGAAGATAGGACCAAGGGGCAGTACGGCGTCTTCTACACGGCAGTGCCGCGGGGTCAGGGATTCACCACCAGCGCCTGGGTGGACGGGTTGCAGCAGAACGAGGAGAACCGCAGCAACCTGGCCCTGATCAACACCGGAGAAGTCGACGATGACGCAATCATCTTCGAGCTCGACATCTATGACGGAGAGACCGCCGCGCGGGTCAAGACCGTTACCATGGCGGAGGAACCCCAAGTCATGGTCCCGGCCAAGGGGTTTCGCCAGATCAACGGCATCCTGGGCACACACGCTCCGGGAACCACGCAGGGCTACGTTGAGATCCGCAAGGTCTCGGGTGGCAACCCCTTCCTGGCCTACGGAGTGGTCAACGACGGCGGGGCTCCGGGTGAGAGAACCGGTGACGGCGCTTATATCCCGGCCAGGGAGTAGACGTTTCCAATGGTGCGCCCCGGGCTTGCGCCCGGCTTACTCCCACGCCTACCTGCGGACGCCGCTTTCACAGCTTGCTGGAATCCCTCGGGCGGAAGCCCGGGGGCGTGTGGACCCCGCTCTGCCGCAACCGCATAAGCAGCGAATCAGGTGCACCCGTCGAGAATTCGGCGCCCGTCCTGAATATGCCGGGCTTACCCCTACTGAATCGCGTTAAAAAGGGAGCCTTTTGCAAAATTCGGAATCGGGCATGACATTGGGCTGGCAACAGTGATGTTCCGGCGGTGACTACCCAGCTGCAAAGACCCTTTTGAAGGAAAAAGCCCGAATCTGATGGCCGGATGGCCAGCGGTCGCCGGACGCAGGCACAGCTTACCCTCTCCCGGCCTTGAGGCGGGCGAACCTGCTGTGCGGTTGGGGGTGGCAACCCGGTCTTCAGAGCGTCAGGCGCATCAACTGATCCACCGTCAGGGCCAGAATGCCGAACATCAGGTGGCACCTCACCTTGTCGGGGCCGCGAACCCTCACCTGCCTCCCGCCAAACTCCTCCTTGAGCCGTCCGTTGACCCGCTCCACCGTCGAGCGTTCCCGGTAGCGCCGCGCCTCGGGAGTCACTTGGCCGATACAGCGCCGGGCCAGTGCCTCCCGCTTCCGCTCGGCTTTCAAGGTAGCTCTTCGGCGGGGGTTGACGTCAATAATCGGCACATGCCCCAGCTTCTCACTGAAGGCCCGGATCTCCGGCGCATCGTAGGCGCTGTCCATCAAGTCGTAGAGACTCTCGACCCGCCTTGCCGTCAGCGTCGCCAGCGGAATGGCTGCCTGAGAGTCATGCACCGAGGCCGAGGTCAGCAGACAACTGACCGGAATCCCGCCGTCAATGGCGTCGAGGTGTAGCTTGTAGCCGGTCCAGCTCTCCTGATGCCCCTTGGCGTTGCGCTTGACGCCGATGTCGCAGGCCTTGGGCAACTCCTTCAACATTTCCTCCAGCGTCATCGACCCCTGCCGCTCCAGCCGGCTCAACCGCTTGGGCCGTCGCTCGCCCTTCGGCGGCCGGCCCCGCCGGCGTTTCCGCTTGGCCTCCGGCGCAGCCTTGGCCGCTGGCTTTTCCCGTCCCGCAATCGCCGTCGAGTCCCTCGACACATGCCCCGCCAAGTGGCCCTTCAGCGTCTCCTCCAGCAATGCCTCGTGCAAACGCCCCGGCAGGTCGCTCTCAGCGAATTCCGCAAAGGCCCGCGAGAAGGTCGACTCGCTCGGTACCTCCCACGCCCTCTCCCAGCCGCACAGCCGCCGCAGCCTCCCCTCACTCCTCAGCCGCTCCACCAATCCCCGCGTGGTCGCCACCTCCAGCATCGACTTCGCCAGATAGGCTCGCGCCAGCACTGCCCGATCCTCCAGCGGCCGGCCACGCCAGCCCCGACTGTAAGGCAGCAACTCCTCCACCCGCACCAACTCCAATACCTGCACCAGCCGCTGGTAACGCTCTCCCAGAGGCCCCAAAACTTCCTCCAGCAGGGGAAACAGCTCTCGTTGAAACCGGAACCAGTGTCGTGATAGGGTTTCCCTAAGGGGCAAGTTCCACCTCCGTTCATCATGTGGTTCAGACACCTTCATGATACAACAGACAGTGGTCTTGCCCCTCCTTCCACCTGCCCTCCTTGATCTTTCCCCACGTGAAAATTCCCGCTATCTGCGAATTTTGCAAAAGGCTCAAGGAGCACTTACCATGAGATCTCCATCTCCCGTTGTTCTGTTGGCGTGCAGTCTGGTCCTGACCGGCCTCTTCTTCGAGGTGCGCCCCGCCTCGGCGCAGGCGCAGTTGGAGTGCTCTCGTCCGGAAGGTGTTGCGGAGGCCCCCACCCCCAGCATCACGGCCGCCGAGGTGGCAGCCAACCCGACCCCCGAAAACCTGAAGCAGTTTGCTCTGGAGGCAAAAAACTACGGCGACGGCCTCGACCATGCCGCGTTGGCCTATGTCATATGCCATTTCAAGCAGGAAGGGGGGGATTGGAAATCCGGTTCCATCTACATCACTTCGCTGACTTTCCTGGCTGGGGGTAGAGTGGAAATTCACGCCGGAAACATGGCCTTCGGAGGCAGGAAAGTCCGTGAGGACGTCTTCATGGCCATTGCTGCCGCGACCGGCTTCGATCCGGAAACTCAAATGTTCACCAAGCCGGACGGCGACGTCTTGCCGGAGGAGCTGGGAGGCTACGCAGTCGGAATGCATGTCAGTTTCGGTCCCATACAGTTCCCGTTAATCATGACGGCCGGCCTGGATCTGCAGGAGACTCACCTGGTGCACGAAGTCTTCGATCCCGCCGACGCCCCGGAGGTCACCGCCAGTGAGGTGGTGGACCGGGAGAGCCTGAAGACCTTCGTGAATGGCGCGATCGATCGCCTCGGAGAACTGTTCGCGACGGAGGGCTTGGGTGGCCTTACCAAAGCCAAGGCCGTTTTCAGAGAGGAGAACGGGCCTTGGAGAGAAGGTTCGGTCTACCTCTTCACCCTGGATGCTACCGGCTACGTCTGGTTTCACGGGGCATTTCCGCATCAGTTCGAGTTCGTAGTCGCCACCGGCAGATATATAGATGCCGTCACCGGAGAACCCATATTCCCCAAGATCATCGAGGCGGCCCAATCAGACCCGGAGGGCGCCTTCATCACCTATCATTTCGACGATCCCGCCGATGACTCCGACAGCGCGGACATACCCAAGACTGCTTTTGTGCGCCAGCACACCTACCCGGGTTTTGGCTTACCCTTTATCTTCGGCTCCGGCTTCTATACGAGAACCGGTCCGCCGGACACCATGACCCAGTTCGTGCCGGTGGTACTGAGCGCGGGAGGCAAGAACAACTCCTACTTCACCTCGGAGCTGGCCCTGACCAACCGGGGAGCCGACGCGGCCATGCTCAACTTCACCTATACGGCCGATGCCGGCGGGGGCAGCGGCATGGCCACCGACATGCTCGGCCCGCACCAGCAGATGATCGCCTCCAACGCCATCGAGTATCTCAGGGGCCTCGACGTTCCCATTCCCGAAACCGGCAGCCGGATCGGGACCTTGCGGGTGGATGTGTCGGGGTCTTCCGACGTGAGCACGGTGGTCCGGACCACCACTCCCACGGCCGTCCCCGAAGGGCGCGCCGGACTGGCCTATCTGGGGATTCCGGAAAACGAGGGATTCCACCAGGAAGCCGTCTACCTGTGCGGGCTGCGCGATCACCCGGGGGACCGCTCCAACGTGGCCGTCCAGAACATGGGGTCGGAGGGTGAGATCACCTTGAGGATCACGGCCTTTTCCGGCAATCCGACCGATCCCAGCGGCGAAATGGTGTGGGAAGACACGCTGGGGCCGGGAGGGTTCTACCAGGCAAACGCCGTGCTGATGGGAGCTGGCAAGGCCGATCCCATGTTCGGGGGCTACGTGAAGGTGGAGCGGGTGGAGGGGATGGCTCCCTTCTACGCCTACGGGGTCATCAACGACAACGCCAACTCGGACGGCTCCTTTGTCTTTCCGGTCAGCGCCCCCTCGCTGGCGGGAGCCATGAGCCAGACCCTGCCGGCCTTGGTGGAGATTAACCAGTTCACCACCGAACTGACGCTGACCAACTTCTCGGACCAGCCGAAGCTGGTGATGTTCAGCGCCACCCACGAAAGAATCGAGACGCCGGACAACACGGCCGGCTTCGGTCCCCTGCCGATGCTGCCGGGTCAGCAGTTGATCATTCCCCATGCGCTGGCCTACGCCCGTCAGAACCTGGGGCTCAATGTGCCCATGGGCCTGGTGGTGCCCCTGATCGCCAACGCGGTGGAGGGAGATCTCAGCGGGGTCGTGATCGGAGCCCGGGTGGTGGCGCAGGCGGATCCGGAAGATAGGACCAAGGGGCAGTACGGCGTCTTCTACACGGCAGTGCCGCGGGGTCAGGGATTCACCACCAGTGCCTGGGTGGACGGGTTGCAGCAGAACGAGGAGAACCGCGGCAACCTGGCCCTGGTCAACACCGGAGAGGTCGACAGCAGCGCCAGTGTCTTCGAGCTCGACATCTATGACGGGGAGACCGCCACGCTGGTGAAGACCGTTACCATGGCGGAGGAACCCCAAGCCATGGTCCCGGCCAGGGGCTTCCGCCAGATCAACGGCATCCTGGGCGCACACGCCCCGGGAACCACGCAGGGCTACGTCAGAATCCGCAAGGTCTCGGGGGCCAATCCCTTCCTGGCCTACGGAGTCGTCAACGACGGCGGGGCTCCGGGTGAGAGAACCGGTGACGGCGCCTATATCCCGGCCAGGGAGTAGGCCACCAGCCACCCACTACGCCACCGTGGCAGCATCCTCATGGGAGCGCGGGCGGGACGCCCGCGCTCCCGGGAAGCCATCATCCCTTGACATCGTCGGACCAAGATCAAAAAATTACAGAAGAACCTGGGCGTCGGCTGTCGTTGAAAGAGGTCCAACTGTTTTTCTATGGGTCTATTCGTGTTAATTCGTGTACATTCGTGGTTCGCCTTTCCTTCCATCCTCCTCACCGGACTGGCGCTTTCCTCCGCTGCCTCCGGTGCTGAGCGAAGCGACCTACCCACCTTCAAGGCGGACGTTCTGCCGATCCTTGCCGAAAATTGCCTGATGTGCCACGGCCAGGAACCCAGGCAGGGCGAGCTGGACCTTCAGTCGGCGGCGGCCCTGCTCCAGGGCGGCCAATCGGGCCCGGCCATCGTCGCCGGCAGCCCCGATCGAAGCCTGATCATGGAGAAGCTGGTCAGCGGGCAGATGCCGCCCGGCGAGGCCAGGCTTTCACCCGAGGATATCGACCGCATCCGCCGCTGGATCGAGCGCGGCGCGCCCAGGGAATACGGCCGGACTGCCGATGGAGACGTATCCCCCCATTCAGGCCTTCCCGCCGTCAGCGAAAAGGACGTACTGCCCATCTTCCAGGTGCGCTGCGTGGCCTGCCACGGCAAGCGGCGCCAGGAGGCCGGGCTGGACCTGCGGACACGGGCTTCCAGGCTGAAGGGCGGCCGCTCCGGTCCGGCCGTTCTTCCCGGAGATCCCGACCAGAGCCCGATCATCCAAAAGATCGAGTCGGGGGAAATGCCGCCGGTGGAAATGCAGTTGGCCAACTCGGTGCGGCCTCCCACCGCAGCCGAGCTGCAGTTGCTGCGCCGCTGGATTGCCGGCGGCGCCCCTCCCGATCCTCCGGTTTCCACGGCGGAGGCAGCCAATGGAGCTCCCGCCGTAACCGGGGAGGACCGCAAGTTCTGGTCCTTCCAACCGCCCGTGCGCCCCTCGATTCCTGACCTCCGGGCTCAGAAATTGGTCCGGACGCCGGTGGATGCCTTCCTGCTGACCAGGTTGGAGGCCAAGGGGTTGACCTTCTCCCCGCCGGCCTCGCCGCTGCAGTTGTTGCGGCGGGCCTACCTGGACCTGGTGGGGATGCCCCCCTCAGCCGCCGAAGTCAAGGCCTACCTGCAGGATAAGCGACCCGATGCCTATGAGCGCATGATCGAGCGCCTGCTCAGTTCCAGACATTACGGCGAGCGCTGGGGGCGATACTGGCTGGACCTGGCCGGCTATTCCGACTCGGAAGGCTTTGGAGCCCACGACCGCTTCCGGCCCTTCGCCTGGCGCTACCGGGACTACGTGATTCGATCCTTCAACCGGGACAAGCCCTATTCGCAGTTTCTGATGGAGCAGATCGCCGGGGACGAGCTGGCCGACTACCGCAAGGAAAAAGTCACCCCGGAGTTGATCGATCGGCTGGCGGCCACCGGGTTTCTTCGGACCACCCCCGATCCCACCGATGCCCCCGAGAGGGGGTTCATCCCCGAGCGCATGAACATCATCGCCGACGAGATCGAGGTCCTGACCTCGGCCGTGATGGGCCTCACCGTCAAGTGCGCCCGCTGCCACGACCACAAGTACGACCCCATCCCCCAAAAAGATTACTACCGCCTGAGCGCCATTTTTCAGACCAGCTACGATCCCTACGAATGGCTTCCGCCCAAGAAGCGAAGGATCCCCATCGGCCTGGAACGAGAGAAGGAGGAAGTGGCGGCTCACAACCGGCCCTTGAAGGCCGAGATTCGGTCCCTGGAAAAAGGCCTGCTCAAGGAAGCGGCGCCCTTCGTCGACAAGCTGCTGGAAGAGCGATTGGCCGATCTGCCGGAAACGCTACGGAAGGAGCTGCGCGCCCTGGCCCATTCCCCGAGGGATTACCAGGGAGGAGAGCTCAGCCGAAAATTCCTGGTGGTCCGGGAGCTTCCGGAAGATGAAAGCTCCCAGGTGCGCCGCTATCTGGCCGGAAAGTTCAAGAAAACGCTGCAGATTGGACTGGCCGATCTGAACCGGCGCTTTCCCGAGTTCGGCCCCAAGACCGAGAGCCTTCGCAAGCAGTTGGACGAGGTCAAGGGCAAGCTGCGTACCGAGCCCTATGTCCGGGCGCTCATGGATACCGGCGGCCGGCCCTCGACCACCTTCCTGCTGAAACGGGGCAACCACCTGTCACCCGGAGACGCCGTCACCCCGGGCGTCCCGGCAGTCCTGACCACCGGTCTGACCCCCTATCGGGTCGACCCCCTGAAGCACGCCCAGGATTCCAGCGGCCGCCGCCTGGCGCTGGCGCGCTGGCTGACCCAACCCGCACATCCCCTGACCTCACGGGTCCTGGTGAACCAGGTCTGGCTCAGACACTTCGGCCGGGGACTGGTTCCCAGCCCTTCCAACTTCGGACGGGCGGGGGAGCCTCCCACCCATCCAGAGCTGCTGGACTGGCTGGCCACCGAATTCGTCAACCGGGGCTGGAGCATCAAGACCCTGCACCGGATCATGATGACCTCCACCGCCTATCGTCAGACCTCACGGATCGGCCCGGAGACCCTGGAGCTCGACCCTGAGAATGCCCTTCTGTCTCGAATGCGGAGAGGACGGATGGATGCCGAGGCCCTCTACGACTCCATCCTGAAGGTGACGGGGCGACTGGACCCGACGCCCTTCGGACCGGCCGACGCGTTGGAAACCAAACCCAACAAGGAGGTGGTTGCCAAGGGCTCCAGGGCGGGCTTCCGCCGCAGCATCTACACCCAGCAGCGCCGCTACGATCCGGTATCCCTGCTGGAAGCCTACGACCTGCCTCGAATGACTCCCAATTGCGTGGAGCGCGAGAACTCGACCGTGGCTACCCAGGCCCTGCACATGATGAACGGCACCACCGTGTGGGAGCACTCCCGCTACATGGCAGGCAGGATCATCGACCGGGTCGGCTACGACCCCAAGCGCCAGATCGGTCAAGCCTACCTGCAGGCTCTGTCCCGAGAGCCGACCGAGTGGGAACTGGAGCGCAGCCGGGCCGCCCTGGAGCAGTTCGCCGGCCACTGGAAATCTCGCCTGCGCAACGACCGGGACCCGACCCCCGTCCACTGGGCCGCCCAGTGGCAAGCCCTGTCCAGTTTGTGTCATACTCTGTTGAATTCGGCCGAGTTCAGCTTCGTGGATTGAGATGATTGTGCGGCGCCAGTCCCCTCCGAAACCGGAAACCAGAGCCAAAAAGGCATCGCTTGCCGACAGCCCCCGGCTGTCGCGGCGGGAGTTGTTCGCCCGCTCGGGCTCTCTCCTCTACGGCACCGCCTTGGCCTCGATCCTGGGCAAGGAGCTATTCCCCACCGATCCCCTGCTGGCTTCCAGCGGCGAGAGCTACGATCTGAGGCCCCGGACTCCCCATTTCGACCCCAAGGCCAAGGCCGTCATCCACCTGTTCATGAACGGGGGCCCCAGTCAGGTGGACCTGTTCGACCCCAAGCCGCTGCTCAAGAAATATGCCGGCACCGTCCCCAACCGCGACCTGACCTCCGACATAACCTCGCCCACCCAATCGGGAGGACTGCTGCCCTCGCCCTACCGCTTCGCCAGGCACGGGCAGTCGGGCATGGAGTTGTCGGAACTGCTGCCCCACCTGGCAAGCCACGTGGACGACATCGCCCTGATCCGCTCCATGTACGGGGCCCACTTCAACCACGAGCCGGCCATCTTCTTCATGCAGACGGGACGCACCGTGGCCACCCGCCCTTCAGTGGGAGCCTGGGTCGCCTATGGGTTGGGAACCGAGAACCAGAACCTTCCGGCCTACGTGGTGCTGGACGATCCCAAGGGGCTGCCGGTCAATGGCATTGCCAACTGGCAGTCGGCCTGGCTGCCGCCGGTGTATCAGGGCACCCGGTTCCGCGCGGAGGGACCTCCCGTGCTGAATCTGGACCCCCGCCCTGAATGGCCGGGCTCGCTGGTGAAGGCCCAGCGGTCGCTGCTGCAGGACCTGGACCGGGCCCATCGGCAGGAGCGCCCCCACGAGCCCTACCTGGAGGGACGGATCGCCAGCTACGAACTGGCCGCGCGCATGCAACTGGCGGCCAGCGACGCCCTGGATCTTTCCAAGGAAACCGATAAAACACGGGAGATGTACGGCCTCAACCGGGAGGAAACAGCCTCCTACGGGAGACGCTGCCTCATGGCCCGCCGGCTGGTGGAGCGGGGAGTCCGGTTCGTGCAGCTCTACATCGAGAGCCAGATCTGGGATGCCCACAGCGATCTGGACAAGATGTTGCGCTACAGTTGCGGCAAGACCGACCTACCCGTGGCCGCCCTGCTGACCGATCTCAAGCAGCGCGGCCTGCTGGATTCCACCCTGGTGGTTTGGGGGGGCGAGTTCGGACGCCTGCCGCTGTCGCAGACTCAAGCCTCCGGAGTCTCCGGCCGCGACCACGGCCCCAGCGGCTTCAGTGTCTGGATGGCCGGCAGCGGCGTCAAGGGCGGCACCACCTACGGAGCCACCGACGAGTTCGGACACAAGGCCGTGGAGAACCGGGTCAGCGTCCACGATTTCCACGCCACCATCCTGCACCAGCTGGGCATGAACTTCCGCGACCTGGCCTACGAGCGCCACGGCCTGCACGAGCGCCTCACCGATCAGTTCCCCGCCCGCGTCGTCTCCGAAGTACTGGCTTGAGGGGGACGCCCGAGCCCCAAGCGACCTGTCCCCACCCGCTTCGTTGGGCAACCCGGCGTTTACCCCCCACCGCATCAGCCTTCGCCATTCGGCTCGACTCCCCCTCAAGGGGGGAGTGACAAGGGCCAGCCCGCCGTCGAGCCGGAGGGGGGCAAACGCGGCGTCCCGGGAGTGGACGTCAGTGCATCGAGCGGAGCCGCGAAGCGGCGGCAGCAGGTGATTGTGGCGTGGGGCGGCGTTTCTTTGGAGAAGCAATGCGTTTCGGAACCCAGTCCTCAGTCCACCACCCTCTCCTGGCTCAACCCTTTTCCACGACCCCGCGCCTCCTGCCGACGCGGTCCATAACGTAGAAAGGCGCGTAGGCCGCCGCGAACAAGAACCAGGCCAGACCCGCCACCGACAGCATGTACCAGGGCCAGGGGCCCAAATAGTCCAGCAGGCTGGCTCCGGCCGGTTTGTAGCGCATGTAGACGTAGTTGGTATCGATCAGATAGTTGAGGGGGAAGATCAGGACAAAGCAGTAGATGGCGGTGATGACGTAGACCCGCACCATCGAGCTTGGAAACGGTCGAAAACGGAAGACCAGGGTTGCGTAGAGCGCTCCCAGGATGATGAGTCCATGGGTGAAAAAATAGCTCAGGTAGAGGGGATGGGGAAAGGGCTCCTCCAGGTCGGGAGTGAGGATCGCTTGCAGGGTGCCGCTGAATCCCCAGAAGTAGGCCAGTTCGTAGGACAGGCGGTTCCGCGACAACATCAGCACCGCCGTCGCCATGATGGCGGTGCTGCACAAGTGAAAGGGAAGCACATCGGCGAATCGGTGATCGTAAACCGTGACCCTGATCCAGGCCTTGACGATTTCGTGAGCCACCACAAAGAGGCCCAGCCCCACCGCCACCTGGATGCCCCGGCGCTCGGAGCAGCGGCGGCGCACCCACAGGGGCAAAAGCACGCTGACCCCCAGCACCACGGCCACGGTCAGCAGGTGGACAGGACTGAAGAGAACGAAGTTCACGGTGAAAACGGGGTCACGGTCTGTTGGCTATAGGCCTTGCCTGAAACAAACGAAAAAAGACAAAAGAAAAAGAGTTATCCACGAAGGGACACGAAGAACGACGAAGGACCACTAAGGCGCTGAGGTTGGCCGCGACGGAGTACCAAGTTCACGAAAGGATTGTCGATTTCCGATTGTTTCACTCTCGTATGATCCGCCCGGCAGGGCGGGGACACGTTTAACCTGGACCCAGCCTAGGCTTTGAGCTCTGCCGGCCCCGACAGCGCTTCCAATGGACCAGAATTCTCGGAAATATGCAAGGGCTTCCGGCCATGCTGCGCAGCTTCACGCCCCGCGGAGCCGCAACAGGCTCCGTCGAGCGGTGGTTCGTGGTAGGATTCGGAGTCTGGCAGTCAGCGGGCGCGGCCTGAGATAACTTCTGAACCCGAAGGAAAGCCCATGACGGAACGGGAGAAGGTGGCCATTGTGACCGGAGCCGGAACCGGGATCGGCAGAGCTGCCTCGACGCACCTGTTGGAGGCAGGCTACCGGGTGGTCCTGGCCGGCCGACGCCGGGAGCCCCTGGAGGTAGTGGCAGCCCAGGCCGACCCCTCGGCCGATAGGACCCTGGTGGTGCCCACCGACGTGGGGTCCCCTGCCTCCGTCCGCGCCCTGTTCGACCGGTGTCGTGAGAGGTTCGGCCGGCTCGACCTGCTCTTCAACAACGCGGGAATCGGAGCCCTTCCGAAACTTCTGGAGGACCTGAGTGCGGATGAGTGGCAGGCGGTGGTGGACACCAACCTGACCGGCTCCTTCCTCTGCACTCAGCAGGCTTTTGAAATCATGAAGAGCCAGACACCCCGGGGCGGTCGTATCATCAACAATGGCTCCGTCTCGGCCCAGGTGCCTCGACCCAACTCGGCTCCCTACACCGCCACCAAGCACGCCATCACCGGTTTGACCCGCTCCACCTCGCTGGATGGGCGCAAGTACGATATCGCCTGCAGCCAGATCGACATCGGCAACGCCGCCACTCCCATGACGGCCAAGTCCAAAGACGGCGCGCTCCAGGCTCACGGGGCCGTCGTGGTGGAGCCCACCATGGATGCCGACCACGTGGCCCGCGCGGTGGTCTACATCGCCGAACTGCCGCTGGACGCCAACGTGCAGTTCATGACCGTGATGGCCACCAAGATGCCCTACATCGGTAGAGGGTAAAGGAAGGGAGTACACCATGGCGGATTCGACCAACCCGGTTCACTGGTTCGAGATTTCAGTCAACGACATGGACCGGGCCAGCAAGTTCTACGAAAACGTGCTGGAAATCCAGCTCGGCCTCCACCAGGTGGAGTCCACCCTGATGGCCTGGTTCCCCACGACCGAGGGAGGTGCCGGATGCAGCGGCGCGCTGCTCAAATCAGAGGGGCGAACGCCCTCCCACGACGGAACCATGATCTACTTTTCGGTCCCGGACATCGAAGCGGTGCTGGCCAGGGTGGAGGCCAACGGCGGCAGGACGCTCACCCCCAAAACCGATATCGGGGAGTATGGTTTCTACGCCTACTTTGAAGACACCGAGGGGAACCGCGTGGGCGTGCACTCGTCGGCCTGAGCGGGAGGCGCGGGCGCCCTGGAGCGGCCGAACCGAGCAGAAGTTTATTGAATCGCAGCCTCCGCGCCCGTGGCAGGCCCGAAAGCGCTGATCCCAGGAAAACCCGTCAGGATAAATCAACTCAGGAGGAAACCCGTGGCCCGTCCAACCGATCAAGAGCTGATTGAAGAACTGCGCAAGTTCGACACTCCCTCCATCACCAACGTGGTGGCGACCTATCCCGGCCATCCCCTCTGCCTGGGACTTTACAATCCCTGGACCGAGAACTGGTACACGGATCAATCCATACGCTGCATGTTTCCGGAGCTGGGCCCAATCGTCGGCTACGCGGTCACCTGCGTCCACGGGTTGCCCGACCCCAGCTACGACTGCCTGAGTCTGGCCGACCTGGTGGAAGCCCTGGGCAAGTCCAGAAAACCCACCATCCTGGCCTTCCAGCAGAAATTCCCTCCCGAAGTGGCCGGCAAGGTGGGACTGGCCGGAGGCGTCCTGACCACCACTCTCAAGGCTGTCGGGTGCGTGGGGGCCATCTCCAACGGCCCCTCCCGCGACATCGACGAGATCCGTCCCATGAAGTTCCAGTACCTGCTCAGCGGAACCACGCCCGGACACGGACACATGGCTTTTCGCGCCATCAACGTGCCGGTATCGGTGGCGGGCATGGACGTAGCTCCGGGAGAGATCATCCACATGGATGAAAACGGCGCCTGCAAGTTTCCCGCCGACCGTCTGGAAGACGTCCTGAACAACGTTCGGGCGCTGCAGAAGGAGGAAGCGGTCCGAATGGACCTCCTGAACCAGGCCAGGACAACCGAGGAGGTGCTGGATATCGTGAGGCAGAATCCCTACGGCGCGACCAAGGACGGAGATTCGGGCGGTTCGAAGCCGTGACCGATCGGGTCGGGGGTCGGTCAGCGCAATCGAGGGCTCCGGTGCAGGCTTGCAACCCATTGCCGATGTTCGAATGCGGCCGGAACCGGAAGTAAAAATCCCATGGATGCAATGGAACAACTTGGCCTGGGGCTGGGAGGACTGCCGCTGCTGAGCCGGGCGCGCACCCGTTCGGTATCCCCGGAGAATCCCGGAGGGGAGAAGGGACGGGGCGGGATGGCGGCGCCCGATCCGGCGAGCCTGCCCTTCAGCGAAGCGGCCAGCGACCTGGGACAGGGATGGAAGGTCAGTCCCTTCTACAAGGTGAAACCCGGTGAGACCCTGACCCTGATGGACGTCGAGGGGCCTGGCCTGATCCAGCACATCTGGCTGGTGGCCGATCCCGCCAAGGGACGCTCCCACGTCCTGCGCTTCTACTGGGACGGGGAGGAGACACCCTCCATCGAAACCCCCGTCTCCGACTTCTTTGCCGTGGGCCACAACCGGTTCGCCCCGGTGAACTCCCTGGCCGTGACCGTCAACCCCAAGTCGGCCTTCAACTGTTATTGGCCCATGCCCTTCCGCCGCCGGGCCAGGATCAGCTTCACCAACGAAGACCAGGAGGAGCTGGGGCTTCTCACCTACCAGATCACCTATGCCGAGACCGAGGTCCCCGAGGGCGCCGGTTATCTGCACGCCCAGTGGCGGCGGGCCGTCACCGACCGCGACCATCCCGAATACGTCATCGTGGACGACGTCCGCGGGCAGGGCAAGTACGCCGGGACCTTCCTGGCCTGGACCCAGTTGTCGGACGGGTGGTTCGGCGAAGGAGAGATCAAGTTCTTCATTGACGGGGACGGGGAGTTCCCCACCATCTGCGGCACCGGCACCGAGGACTACTTTTGCGGAAGCTTCGGGTTCCCCGAGACCTACAGCACAGCCTACGCCGGCAACGTGCTCAAGCATCCCGGCGAAGACGGACCACCCAAGTGGAGCCTCTACCGATGGCACATCAGGGACCCCGTCTGCTTCCAGCAGGACCTGCGCGTGACCATCCAGGCACTGGGCTGGTGGCCCAACGGCAAGTACCAGCCGCTGGCCGATGACATCGCCTCGGTGGCCTACTGGTACCAGGCCGAACCGCACCTGCCGTTTCCGGAGTTGCCCGGGCTGGCGCAGCGCTGGCCGCGCTGATCGCGGACAGTGCCCGAGCGGGCGTAGTTGGGCGTCGCCGGGAGGCAACCGAAACGGCAACCACTGAACCAAGGAACCAACCCGCAAGGAGTTCGACATGGCTCAACTGACCCTGGCCACCTGCCAGTTCGAGATCCAGACCCAGGTCGGAAAGAACCTCCGGTCCATCACCCGGCAGATGAAGCAGGCCAAGTCCAAGGGGGCCCACCTGGTTCACTTCTCGGAGGCCTGTCTGACCGGCTACCTGGGGAGCGAGCTCAAGTCCGTCCGGGAAATGGACTGGGAAGCTGTTTCCTCCGCCATGGAAGAAATCATGGCGCTGGCGGGAGAACTGGGTCTGTGGGTGGTGGTGGGATCCAACCACCGACTGTCGGGCCGGCACAAGCCCCACAACTCGCTCTACGTGGTGAGCGATAGGGGACGCCTGGTCAACCGCTACGACAAGATGTTCTGCACCGGAGACCACGACGACGACGGCGACCTTCACCACTACAGCCCCGGTCAGGCCTTTGTGACCTTCCAGGTGCAGAATGTGGTTTGTGGACTGCTGATCTGTCACGACTTTCGCTACCCCGAGCTGTTTCGCCAGTACAAGCGGCTCGGGGTCCAACTCATGCTGGTCTCCTTCCACAATGCCGGCGGCAGCCTGCAGAGCTATCACAACTACAACACCTGGGTTTCGACCACCATTCAGGCCGCGGCCGCCAGCAACTATTATGCGATCAGCGCCAACAACGGCACCCGCCGCCACGCCTGGCCAAGCTTTGTGGTGAATGCCGAGGGACTGGTGGTCGACCGGGCCCGACCCCACCGCCCGGCGGTCCTGATCAACCCCATCGACACTGAACTGGAGCTGTACGACGCCTCCAAGGCCTGGCGGGACCGCTGCATGCAGGGAACCCTTCACAGTGGGACCCTCACCCGGGATCCGCGGTCCAGCGAACGGATCCGGGTCTGACCCAGACCGGCCAGGAATGCGACTCCAACTCCACACCACGCCCGCCCGTCGAACGGGCTTGATTTGGCTCTGCCTGACCTTGGGTCTGCTCCTCCTGCCGGTGGCTTTTCGCCCGGGTTCGGCCGGGGCAAACCGGAACGAACCCAACGCCCTGCAACAACTCAAGAGCCGATGGCAGTCGGTGCCCTCGCGGGTGGTCGGCTCCCCCGACCCACCTCCCCCCTACCGGGTGGTGCGGGCCTTCCCCAAGCTCTCGCTGACCAACCCGGTGGTGGTGGTGAAGGAGCCGGGGAGCCAAAGCTTGTGGTTCATCGACCAGGACCCCGGGAAAGCCGAGCCCCGGCTGTGCCGGACCACCGGAGACCCGGCTGGCGGCGCCTACGAAGTCCTGCACCACTTCGGGAAATCCCTGGCCTACAGCATCGCCTTCCATCCCGCCTTCCAGGAGAACGGCCACCTCTTCATCGGCAGCAACGACCGGGTTGCGGACCGCGACAAGCGCGTTCGCATCACACGCTACCGGGTGGACCGCGCCCCGCCCCACCATTTCCAATCCGACTCGGCCGAGGTGATCATCGAATGGAAGTCCAACGGACACGACGGCGCCGCCATCGCCTTCAGTCCCGAGGGGCTGATGTACGTCACCTCCGGCGACGGGACCAGCGATTCCGACACCATTCTCATGGGCCAGGGACTGGACCACCTGCTGGCCAAGGTGCTGCGCATCGACGTGGACCGCCCGGACCCGGGGCGCCTCTACTCGGTGCCTCCGGACAATCCGTTCGTCGCAATGGAGGGAGCCCGCCCCGAAACCTGGGCCTACGGGTTTCGCAACCCCTGGCGCATGTCGGTGGACCCCGGCACCGGGCATGTATGGGTGGGCAACAACGGACAGGACCTCTGGGAACAGGTCTACCTGGTGAAACGAGGAGCCAACTACGGCTGGAGCGTCTACGAGGGCAGCCACATCTTCTACGCCAACCGCGAACTGGGGCCGACCCCGGTTTCCAAGCCCCTGCTGGAACACCCGCATTCCGAAGCACGCTCCATGACCGGCGGCCTGGTCTACTACGGCTCCCGGTTCCCGGAACTGCGGGGAGCCTACATCTACGGCGACTATTCCACCGGCAAGATCTGGGGCGCCCGGGTGGAGGGCCGGAAAGTTGTCTGGCACAATGAGCTGGCAGATACCTCCCTGGCTATCGTCGCCTTCGAGGTGGACGCTGACGGCAACCTGCTGGTGCTCGACTATCGAGACCAGGGAAAAGGGGGGCTCTATTCCCTGGAACCCAACCACGCCCCCGACAGCAGCGACCAGTTCCCCCGGCGCCTGAGCCAGACCGGGCTGTTTGCCTCGGTCGCGGGCCACCGCTTGACGCCCGGCATGATCCCCTACTCGGTGAACGCCCCCCTGTGGTCGGACGGCGCCTTCAAGGAACGGTCTCTCTATCTTCCGCTCCCCGGAGGTAAGGACGAAGGGCAGAGCCAGGCCGGCGCCGACATGACTTCCAACGTAGGCTGGAGCTTTCCGGACCGGACGGTGCTGGTCAAGTCGTTCGGATTCGACTCGGAAAGCGGCGACGGCCGCGAGCGGCGTTGGATCGAGACTCGCCTGCTGACCCGGCAGCAGGGAGAATGGGTCGGCTATTCCTATGCCTGGAACCGGGAACAGACCGAAGCCCGCCTGGTGGGGCGCGAAGGACTGGACGCCTCCGTCGAGATCAGCCTGGCCGAAGGCGGGAAGCGCCGGCTGGACTGGCGCTTCCCCAGCCGGAGCGAATGCATGGTCTGCCACAGCCGAGCCGCCAACTTCGTCCTGGGGCTGGCGACGCTCCAGATGAATAAGGAACACGACTATGGAGGGGTGACGGCCAACCAGTTGGAGGCGCTACACTACCTGGGAGTGCTGAAGCCGGCCTGGTCGGACGAGGACAAGCAGTCCCTGAGAAAGCGGTTGCAGGAGAGCGGGGTCAACCGCTACCGGCTGGACTCGCGGGTGGAGGCAATCACGGCCGCCGGCTTCGATCGGGCGGTGTTGCCGGCCGAGCTGTCCTTTCACTGGTCGGCAGCTTTCCCCCGCCTGGTCGATCCCTACGACCCGCGGGCAGACCTGCAGGCCCGGGCCCGCTCCTACCTGCACTCCAACTGCGCCCAGTGCCACGTGCAGGCCGGCGGAGGCAACTCCCAGATCTCACTGGAGTTCAGCAAGAGCCTGGAAGACATGAGGATGCTGGACCTGGAACCCCTGCACCACAAGTTCGACATCCCCGACGCCAGGCTGGTGGCTCCCGGCGATCCGGCCCGCTCCGTCCTGCTCCACCGCATGGCCACCCGCGGCCGGGGCAAGATGCCTCAACTGGCTACTTCAGTGGTGGATCGTCGGGCTGTCGAGCTGATTCGCGAGTGGATCCGCCGGATGGAGTAAGCACGGATCCCGGCGAGTGAGCATGATTGATATGTCAGGATTCGACATCATCGCCGTCGCTTGGGCCGCCCTGGCGATCCCGGTCTTCATCTACAGCCTGGTGGGGACCGACCACGTCGGCCGCACCGGTGGAAACCCTTCCGGCCCGCGGGTGGCGGCACGCTGGGGCTGGGTTGTCATGGAACTGCCGGCGCTGTGCGTGCTGCCGGCAGTGTACCTCTCGGCCGGTAATCGGCATCCGGTGGCCGACCTGCTGGTCTCCGCCTGGGTGATCCACTACGCCCACCGGACCCTGGTGTGGCCCTGGATCGTGCCGCGCTACAGCCGGCCAATGCCGGTCGCTACCTGCTCCTCGGGCTTCGTCTTCAATGTCGTCAACGGCCTCCTCATCGGCTGGTTCCTGGGCTACGCGGCAGACTATCCGCGGGAACGGCTGCTGGACGGCCGCTTCATCGCCGGTGCGGCCGCGTTCCTGATGGGAGCGGCCCTGAACGTGACCTCCGACTACCGCCTGGCACATATGCGCCGGCAGCAGCAGGGGCGCTACCTCGTCCCTCGCGGCGGCGCCTTCAGGTTCCTGTCATCGCCGAACCTGACGGGAGAGATGGTCGAGTGGATCGGGTTTGCGCTCATGGCCTGGTCGCTGCCGGCGCTGGCATTCGCCCTGTGGACCGCCGCCAACCTGATTCCCCGCGCGCTCTGGCGGCACCGCTGGTACCGCCGGACCTTCCCCGACTACCCGTGCTCCCGCCGCGCGGTCATCCCCGGCGTCTTGTGAGGCCGACTTCCCGTCAAGGGAGGAGTGATTCGCCTGATGAGGGTCGATATGGATAAGGATGCGGGCGGGACACCCGCGCTCCGAGGCGATGTCCAATCACACCCGCGTTGAGGAGGAACTGCAGAAGCCGAGTTGGAAGACAACCGATTGAAAGTCCCATCCATGACCGAACCACCAAACGATTCAGCGGACGGAGGCAGGTATCCCGCTTACTTGCCCCTGGAAGGTGGAGAACCGGTGGCGTCGCCCTGCTTGATGATGTTCATGGCCATGGCCACCATGGAGCCCACGTCGCTCACCGACGCCGGCATGATCAGGCTGTTGCCTTCCTTGGCCAGCTTGCCGAATTCGGCGATGTATTGCTCGGCCACCCGCAGTTGGAGGGCCTGATCGCCGCCGGGGGCCTGTATGGCTTCGGCCACCTTGACGATCCCTTCGGCGGTGGCGGCGGCCACGCTGCGAATGGCGGCCGCTTCTCCTTCGGCTTCGTTGATCTGCTGGGTGCGATTGGCCTCCGAATTCTTGATGACTTCCTGCTTACTGCCCTCGGCCTCGTTGATGGCCGCGTCCCGAATGCCCTCGGAATTCAGAATGACCGCTCGCTTTTCCCGTTCGGCCCGCATCTGCTTTTCCATGGCCTCCAGAACATCCCGGGGGGGCTTGATGTTCTTGATTTCGTAACGCAGGACCTTCACGCCCCAGGGGTCGGAAGCCTTGTCCAGTTCGCTCACCACCGAGGTATTGATGTTGGTCCGCTCTTCAAAGGTGCGGTCCAGCTCGATCTTGCCCACTTCGCTGCGCAGGGTGGTTTGAGCCAGTTGGGAGATGGCGAAGATAAAGTTGGTGATGCCGTAGGAAGCTCTCTCCGCGTTGAGCACCTTGAGGTAGAGGACGCCATCCACCGAGACCTGGACATTGTCGCGAGTGATGCAGATCTGCTCGGGGATGTCTATGGCGACTTCCTTCAGGGAATGCCGGTAGCGGATGACATCCAGGAAGGGAATGAGAATATGGAACCCCGCGTTGAGCGTGCCGCTGTACCGCCCCAGCCGCTCCACGATATAGGCGCTCTGCTGGGGAACCACCACGGCCGTCTTGGCCAGAATGAACAGCACCAGCACCGCCAGCAGAAAGAGTACGATCAACCCTGCGTCCATTAGCTTTTTCCTCCATTTACCCGTTCAAATGAGTAGGGTTTGCGAACCCACAACACCACGCCCTCGACGCGGTCGACCTTACAGCTCTCCGCCTGGGTGATAGGCTCCGGCCCCACGTTCTTGGCCCTCCAGGAAGTCCCGCGCAGCTCGACCTGTCCGTATCCGTCCACCGCGATGTTCTCCAGAGACTGGGCCGTTTGGCCCACCAGGTCGTTGACCGGCTGAGCGGGAGCGACCCGCCTCATCCTTTCCTGCAAGCGCCCCCTCAACAACAGCAGGCTGCCGATGGAGAGCAGGGAAAAGAGCAGCCATTGCAACCAGGCCGGCCCCTCCAGCCCCACGACCGCCAGCAGGCCCACCAGCACGGCACCCACACCGAAGAACAAGAGGTAAAAGCCGGTGGGAGTGACCAGTTCCAGAAACAGGAGCGCAAGCCCCAACAGCACCCAGAACCACCAGGTCGTTGCCCAACCGTCCATCGCAAACCTCTCGGCAACCCGCCTCTGTTGGCGCGGAAAAGAAGCGAAGAGACCATACCATTTTCTCTCGCCTGGAGGCCAGTGGAGAGCGGGTTATTCCTCTCCACCGAGAGCCTTCGCCGCGGAAACTCCCTGATTCCCCATGGTCAGGCCCTTCCTTTGGAAGACTGCAGAGTTATATGTTGAAAATGATATTCATGTTCACTATAATGCTGCTCCCCGCGGAAAGCGGCTTCATGGTTTTTTCGATTAGCGGAGGTATCAGAATGGCAATGCTGCGTATGTTGGGATTGATGTTGGCTCTTGTCCTGGCGACCGGGGCCAACAAGATTTCCGGTACGCCCCCATCGCCTTCAGGCCCCGGTGCACCACTTACCGACCTGCCCCGGGGGATCACCAGTTTCGGCGCCGCGGTGATCGGCGACTGGCTGTATGTTTACGGGGGTCATTTCGGACGGCCCCACCATTATTCCAACACCAGTCAATCCGACGAGTTGAGCCGTTTGAATCTCAGTCGACCGGCGGACTGGGAAACCATCGCCAAGGGTCCGCGTCTGCAAGGTCTGGCCATGGTAGCCCACGGCGGCAAGCTCTACCGCGTCGGCGGATTCACGGCGCACAACGAAGAGGACGACGACCACGACCTGCGCTCGGTGGCCGATTTCGTCCGATTCCATCCGGAAACGGGGAAGTGGGAGTCGCTGCCGTCCCTGCCGGAGCCACGGTCCTCTCATGACGCCGTTTTGATCGGGGATAAACTTTACGTTGCCGGCGGCTGGCGCCTGGGCGGTGAAGATCCCGAATGGCACCAGACGGCCTGGGTAACCGATCTTTCCAAGGAGAAAATCGTCTGGGAATCACTTTCCGAGCCGCCTTTCCTGCGGCGAGCGGTTTCCCTGGGACGCCGGAACGGCAAGCTGTACGTCATCGGCGGTATGCAAAAGAAGGGCGGGCCGACCACCAGGGTGGATGTCTACGACCCGGCTAGCGGCCAGTGGTCCCAGGCGCCGAGCCTGATCGATCCCAAAGCCGACGCCGACCGCGGCAAGGGGATGGAGGGCTTCGGTTCCTCGGCCTTCACGGTCGGCGGTCGCCTGTTCGTCAGCACCTACGGTGGCAATGTCCAGGTGCTGGACGGCGAAAACGGTGCCTGGCATATCTCGGCCAAGCTTGAGGACGACCGCTTCTTCCACCGCATGCTGCCGTACAACGGCCGCTTGCTGCTGGTGGGTGGGGCCAGCATGCGTGCCGGCAAGCGTCTTCATTTCGAAACGGTCGGGCTGTCCAGCCTGAAGTGACCGGCGACACGCCATCCGACATCCATAGTCACTTTGATCGCCGAATCCGCTTGAGGCATAATGAATCCGGGAGTTGAGCCCTGTCGGTCCCGGAGACATGACCCTCGTTAACTGGCGAATTCAGATCCTGGCCGTGATGGCCTTACTGATCCCTGCGACTTCCAAGGGGTCGGAACCGCAAGCCCTCTCCATCGCCCCACTGGGCGGCCAGCGCGGTGCCCGTCTCGAGGCCATCCTGCGGGGCCGGTCCCTCCAGGGGGCTTATGCCGTCCGGTTCGATCGGGAGGGCGTGACCGCCACGGTCGAGCGTGTCGAAGAACTGGCGCGCGCAAGCGACGGCGACCCATCGGACAAGTCCCCCAAAGCTCAGAAGCTGACCCTGGGTCTGCGGATCGACCCCTCGGCCGGGATCGGTCGCTACCAGTTCAGGGTCGTCTCGCCGCAGGGCGTTTCGGGGCCGCTGGCGTTTCTGGTTCACGACCTGCCTTCGGTGGCCGAGAGCAACCCGTCCTCGGGCCAAGCTCCCAGCCCCCAAGCAGTCGACTTCCCCTGCGCCATTGACGGAGCCATCAGCCGTCCCGGAGAGAGGGACCTCTACGCCGTGCGGGCCGCCCACGGCCGGCAACTCCGCTTCGAGCTGATCTCCAATCCGTCCGGAACATCCATGGGGGGACGCGCCGGCTACAGGGGCGGCTTCGACTCGGTGCTGACGCTCTACAGGCCACGGGGGAGCTGGTTCGAGGAGGCCCGCCTCCATCGGCTGGCCTATGACGACAAGTCCAAGGCCACCCCCCGGCCCAATCCGCTTATCCAAGCCCGGCTTCGCCAACCCGGCCTCTACCTGCTGGAAGTGGGGTCCTTCTACAATCTCGGCGGCGCCGAATTCAGCTACCAGCTCCGGGTCACCCCCAACGGCCCGGCGACTCCGGACCGGCCATCAGCCACCGCCAACGGATCCGGACCGGAACCCTGGCGGGAAAGGAGCTTCGCCCGCCCCATCCGGCCGGATCACATCCGACGGATCCTGGCCAGGACGGTGGAGAAAGGTGCCGGGGCGGAGGCAGACTCTGCGGACAACGGCGGGCCTCGCCAGGAGGAGGGGATCAATTCCGGTCCGACCGCCTACTCGATCATCGGGGAGCAGGAACCCAACGACGGCGCCGGTCCGCTTCCGGAGGCGACTCTCCCTTTCCTGGTGGAGGGCGCCATCGACCGGCCCGGCGACCTGGACAGGCTGGTTTCCTTCCGGGTCCAACCCGGCCGGAAGCTCAGCTTCGAGCTGGAGACACCCGAGGCGAGTCTGCCCGACTTCAACCCACGCTGGGCCGTTTTGGATCAAGCCGGGAAGGTGGTTCTGAGCAACGTCTACCGGCGTGTGGTCCGCCAGGCCCTCTCCTACAGCAAGACCATCGAACCAAAGACGATTCACACCTTCCTGCGGGGAGGAACCTACAACCTGCGGGTCCACGACACCACCCGGCGGAACGGGGCTTCCAACTTCCGCTACCGCTTGCTGGTGAGGCCCCAGATTCCCCACGCCGGGGAACTCAGGGTCCAGGAGGACCGGCTCAACCTGGTTCCGGGCGAGGCCGGCAAGCTGACCGTCACCACGGGACAGGAGGAAGGGTTTACCGGTCAGATTCTCCTCCATGTCGAAGGTCAGCCGCCGGGCGTGCAGGCCTTTCCCAGCACCGACTATCAGCCGGAGACACCGCCTAACCTGGATCAGGGCCCCAAGGAACGGTATATGCCGCAACAGGGAGCCACCTCGGTCATGATCGTGGCCGCTGAAGACGCTCCGGCTACGCGCATGCCCCATATCCTTCGCATCCGGGCTCGGCCCGTGGTTTCGGGGAAGATAGGGCCGCTTCTGCCCGTGGGGAAGGTGCACCTGATGGTCCTGGAAGGAAATCGCCGCCAGGCGGCCGCCAATTCGCCCTGAACGGGCCGGGCGTTAGCCGATACGATCCCATGAATGCTTCCCGCCGCGAAAAACGACACCACCGCAGAGGTCAGCCGGCCCTCCAACTGGCTTTGCTCGCACTGGTGCTGGCGGCCGGGCAGCCAAGCCATGCCCAAGAGCAAGCGGCCGACTCCGGCCAGGCACCGGGCGCCCCTGCCGCCACAGCCGTCCCCAAGCTTCTGTCCCTGAGCCTTCACCCCCGGACCGTCACCCTGCGGAGGCAGGGGGCTTTCCAACAGTTTCTGCTCACCGGCACTTACAGCGATGGGGTGGACCGGGACCTCTCCAGGCAGGCCCGCTTCTCCCTGTCGGATCCCCGTAGGGCGCGGGTGGATGGCCGGGGTCGGATGGTTGCCCTGGCCGGCGGCCAGGTTCGGTTGACCGCCGAATTCGGCGGCCGCTCGGCGGAGAGCACCATACGCGTCCAGGCCTCCGCCAGGACCCGCGCCCCCAGCTTCGCCCTGGATCTGGAGGGAATCTTCACCCGGCAAGGCTGCAACGACAGCCATTGCCACGGCAGCGTCAAGGGCCGCGGTGGGTTCAAGCTCTCCAGCCAGGCCGGCAATCCCCGGGAGGACCACCGCTGGATCGTGCGGGGCGGAACCTTCCAGATCTACAGCCTGGAGTCGGCCGGTCCCGAGACTCCCCGAATTTCGCCGGAGGCGCCCGAGGAGAGCCTGCTCCTGTTGAAGCCGACCCTGCAAGTGCCCCACGGAGGCGGCCGGCGGCTGGATCCAGCCGGACCCGAGTATCGAGCCCTGCTTCAATGGATTCGCCAGGGAGCGCTCTACGGAAATGGCGGCGTGGAGATTGTCCGCCTGGAGGTCATACCCCGGCAGATGGTGCTGGAGCGGGAGCGAAGCCAACAACTGGTCGTCACCGCCTGGCTCTCCGACGGCAGCCGAGAGGATTTCACCCGCCGGGTGCATTACCAATCGACTGCCGACAAGGTGGTCGAGGTGGGTGAAGACGGCCTGATCCGGGCGCGGGAACCCGGCGAGGCCACCGTCCTGGTGCAGGCGCCGCGCCTGGCGGCCCGAGTCTCCCTGGGGGTGGTGAGCAGGATCCTCGAGGAATTTCCCCGGGAGACCCCCCGGAACTTCATCGACGAAGAGGTCCGGCAAAAGCTGCGCCGCCTCAGCATTCTGCCCTCGGAACGCTCCGGCGACCCGGAATTCCTGAGGCGGGTCTGCCTGGACCTGACGGGAACCCTGCCCCCTCCCCGCCGGGTGCGGGAGTTTCTGGAGAGCCGCGATCCGGGCAAGCGGGACCGCCTGATCGCCACCCTCCTCAATTCTCCTGAGTACATCGACTACTGGACCTTTCGCCTGGCCGATCTGTTCCGCGTCTCCCATGAGCAGGGCGGCCGGGAGAAGGTCAAGATCTACTGGGAGTGGATCCGGGACTCCATTGCCCGCAACAAGCCCTTCGACCAGGTGGCGCGGGAGCGCATGGCCGGCCAGGGGTACAACGGCCCCACTCGCCATCTCTGGGGAGCCGACGAGATTCGTCTCCCCCAGGACGTCATGACCGAGCAGGCCCGGGTGTTCCTGGGCCGGCGGCTGGACTGCGCCCAGTGTCACGACCACCCCTTCGACTCCTGGACCCAGGACCAGTTCTGGGGCTTGACGGGTTTCTTCAAGAACCTGACCTATTTCTGGACCACCATGGCTGCCGTGGACGATCCCATCGGGCACGAGGAGTTCGGGGCAGACAGCCGCCTGCTCCATCCCCGCACCAGGCGGGAGGTGGAAGCCGTCTACCCCGACGGCAGGCCTCTGCCGGTAGAGGAAAGGACAGATCCCCGGCCGCGACTGGCCGACTGGTTCACATCATCGGAGGAGTTGTTCTTCGAAGAGGCCATCGTGAACCGGGTCTGGAGCTACTTCTTCGGACGAGGGATCGTCGATCCGGTGGACGATTTTCGCCTCACCAACCCGCCCAGCCATCCTGAGCTGTTGAGGAAGCTGGCCCATTTTTTCCGCTCCAGCGGCTACGACGTCAAGCGCCTGATCCGGCTGATCGTGCAGTCCAACGCCTACCAGCGCTCGGGCCGGCCCAACCCCACCAACCGGAGAGACGGCCTCAACTACTCCCGCGCCCTGCCCAGGAGTCTGGACGCTGAAATCCTGCTGGACATGATCTGCCAGATCACCGGTATCCCCGAGGTCTTCGAGGGGAAGGACGAGCGGGAATACGGCGGCCGCCAGCCGGCGGGCACGCGAGCCATGAACATCGTCCATCCGGACCTCCACCCCTCTCGTTTTCTGGATATCTACGGGCGGCCCAGTCGGACGGCGGTGCCCGAACGCAAGGGCGGTGCCAGTCTGGCCCAGGCCCTCCACATGCTGGCCGGCCCGACGTATTCCGACAAGCTGGCGCAAAAGGGAGGCCGCATTGATCGCCTGTTGAACTCAGCGACTATCGACAGGGAGATCGTGGAGGAATTCTACCTGGCCGCCCTGTCACGCTTTCCCACGCCGGAGGAGACCAGTCAACTGGTTCGGATGGTCGGGGCGCGCCCTTCGCGAAAGCAGGCTCTGGAGGATCTTCTCTGGGGGGTGATCGCCTCCCGCGAGTTCGCTTATAATCACTAGGAAAGAGACGATGGGCAGCAAGCACAAAGCAAATGACCCGGTCGCTCATCATGTAGGACTCGGCATCGCTATTGGTGCGGCTATTGGCGCCGCTTTGGACGAGATTGGGACTGGTGTGGCACTAGGTCTGGCCATCGGCGCTGGTATCGGTACGTGGTTAAAGAAGAAGCAGGATACAGATAGCCGGCCCGCGGAAGGCGAAAGTGAAATCGACCTCTAATTCCTGTTTGAACGGGATCCACCTCACTCGCAGGGGCTTCCTGCGCGCGGGCTCATTGGGTCTCTTCGGGCTCAGCCTGAGCCGCTATCTGCATCTCCAGCACCTGATGGCCTCCTCCGACTCCCCGGCGAAGCCGGCCGCCAAGGCCCAGGCCTGCATCCTGCTGTGGCTGGAGGGCGGTCCCAGCCAGGTCGACACCTTCGATCCCAAGCCCAACAGCGCCTTTGCACCGATTTCGACCAACGTCCCCGGCATCCGGATCTCCGAGCTGCTGCCCCGGGTGGCCCGGCAGATGGACAAGCTGGCCGTTATCCGCTCGATGTATACCGAGGAGATCGATCACCAGCAGGCGACCTACTACGCAATCACCGGGCACCGTCCCAACTCGGCCCTGGAGTCTCCCAGCCTGGGCTCCATCATCGCCAGAGAGCTCAGTTCGCGCCGCAACATGCCCCCCTACGTGATCGCACCGCCCATCGATCGACCCTACCTGAACTACTTCAACGCCGGTTTCATCGGCGCGCGCTACCAGCCCATGGTGGTCCCCGATCCCGCCCAAGAAGACTTTCAGGTTCCCGACCTGGTGCTTCCCAAGGAGATCGGCATGGACCGGGTGTCCCACCGCCGCTCCTTTCTGGAGGTGGTCGACCGCCTCTATCGCAGCCAGGAGCAGAAGGCCGAGTTCGCGGCCCTGGACGACTTCAGGCAGCAGGCCTTGACCATCCTCGCATCCCCGCGGGTCCGGCAGGCCTTCGATCTGTCACAGGAATCGGAGAAAACCCGGGACGAGTACGGACGCCACCGTTTCGGCCAAAGCGTGCTGCTGGCGCGCCGGCTGATCGAAGGCGGCTGCCGCTTTGCCACGGCCGCCGGATATGACATGACCGAGTGGGACCTCTGCCACGTGGAGAACGACAAGTACAATCGGGACCTGTTGGCTCCTCCTTTCGATCAGGCTCTGTCCGCCCTGATGAAAGACCTGGACCAACGGGGACTGCTGGAATCAACTCTGGTTGTGGCCATGGGCGAGTTCGGCAGAACTCCCCATGTCAATCCCCGCGGCGGCCGGGACCACTGGCCCCACTGCTGGTCGATGGTGTTGGGCGGCGGGGGGATTCAAGGGGGGCAGGTGATCGGCGCCAGCGACGAACGAGGGGCGCGGGTCGCAGACCGCATGGTGACAATCGGGGACTTGTTCGCCACCGTCTACAAGGCGCTGGGGATCGACTGGACCACGGAGTACATGACCCCCATCCAGCGTCCCGTCAAGATCGCCAACTCCATCGGCGGAGAGAGCGGCCTGCCCATCGAGGGCTTGATCTGAACCGGCCCGTCCGGCTTGTCTGAAACAACCGACAAAAGACTTATCCACGAAGGGGCACGAAGAACGACGAAGGGACACTAAGGCGCTGAGGTTAACCGCAACGGGGTACCAAGCTCGCGAAAGGATGGTCGATTTCCGATTGTTTCACTCCCGAATGATCCGCCCACCAGGGCGGGGGCCGGACTTTTAAGTAATTGATTATCCCCGGGCGAACGCCCGGGCGACCCATTGAGCCGCGGAGCGGCGGCAGCAGGTAGCCGTGGGCGTGAGCCCATGGAAAGGGGTAGCTCCACGTCGAGCCGCGAAGGCGGCGGCAGCAGAGGGCCGAAAGCGCGAGGCCCCGGAGACCGGCTCTCCTGAAACAATAGAAAAAAGAGTTATCCACTAAGGCCGACCAAGGGCCACTAAGGCGTTGAGGTGAACCGCGACGGGGTACCAAGCTCGCGAAAGGATGGTCGATTTCCGATTGTTTCACTCCCGAATGATCCGCCCACCAGGGCGGGGGCCGGACTTTTAAGTAATTGATTATCCCCGGGCGAACGCCCGGGCGACCCATTGAGCCGCGGAGCGGCGGCAGCAGGTAGCCGTGGGCGTGAGCCCATGGATAGGGGTAGCTCCACGTCGAGCCGCGAAGGCGGCGGCAGCAGAGGGCCGAAAGCGCGAGGCCCCGGAGACCGGCTCTCCTGAAACAATAGAAAAAAGAGTTATCCACTAAGGCCGACCAAGGGCCACTAAGGCGTTGAGGTGAACCGCGACGGGGTACCAAGCTCGCGAAAGGATGGTCGATTTCCGATTGTTTCACTCTCGGATGATCTGCCCGGCAGGGCAGGAGCCCGGCTTACCTGAGAATCTGCTGCTTAAGCCGGCTTCCTTGAGAGCGGCGAAGCCGCGCCAGCACTTAGCCGTGGGCGTCAGCCCATGGGAAGCGTCGCCTATGGGTGTCGAGCCGCGTAGGCGGCGACTACATCAGAAAACTTGTAACTGCTCATTATAATAGACTTACTGTGGTTTGTCCTGTTGTAATCCCCTCATTATATCCCTCTATTTGAACGGGAATCCACTGGACTATTCAGGACGTTGGTGGACGTAACTGTTCGGTCAAGGTGTGGAATACCGGTCGGTCGGCATCCTCCCCGCAGCGATCAAGCCACATTGCGTCGGTGTCGCCGCTGAGCCGCCATCGTAGCGGCTGGCCCCCCAGGTCAGGCCAGCCGAGAGTGCTCGCCAGCCACGAAACCCCTCTACACGGCTGGCGAACCGACCATATCGTTCTGACTGCACGAGTTTCATCTCCGCTCTCTGCCCCCAGTCCCGATGGAGGTGGAAGGGGGACGCTTCGTCGGTTGCTCGGTTAGCACAGAGGACAAACCCGCAGGAGGTCGAGCCCACAGCTTGACCGAACAGTTACTGGTGGACAGTCTTACGATCATTCGACCCCCGAGACTCTGCGTCCGGGAACGTCGAGCGGGGTGGCAAGCTGCCGGTGCTGCAGACCGGAGATGTCGGGTTGTGAGCATCCTCCAGCCTTGCCCTTCTCGGCCTCTGGCCATCTGTGGTCTTCTGTTCTTCGAGGGCTTCATAGACGAGGGCGCGCAGCCAGGAGCCGACGTCGAGGTGCCGCTGGATGACGAGGCGCTGGAGGCCTTCCCGCCAGGGATCACTGTGGAGGGAGCGACCCCCGAAAACGAGGGGCGGAAGGGTGGCCAGAGGCCTGGCCACCTTTCCACCCGCTCGTGGCGCACCAGCGGCAAAAATGAGGGGGTCGCTCCCTCCACTTCCTCCCCTCTCGTGCGGCGCGCCACCCCGCCGGGCGAGGGGGGGACGCGCGAGGCGCAGCCTCGCTTCGCTTTTCCGCAGCGGACGCGGGGAATCCGTGCCAACCCGCTTCCAATGCGGGTTTCCGGGCACAACCTGGACCACGACGGCGAGGACTCCGCCCTCTGAGAGAGGAGCGTTGGGGTGGTCGAAATCATGTCCACCTTGGATGTCCACCCCGCCGTCTGAAAGGTGGACACCCCTACGACGCCACGTCCTTGACCCCCGGAGGCGGAAATCGTCGATCATGTCGCGGCCGTTGGAGGCCGGGTCTTCCTGCTCCCATTGGTCGATCTTCTCCATGACGACACCGAGGCCGCCATGGCGTTCGATCGTGTCCTGACCCCTGAATCCGCGAGCTTTGCGGGGGCTGGCTGGGCTTTCTCACTCCCTGGCATATCAGGACACCCCGGAACGCCTCCTGGACCGATTCCCGTCTCAGGGACCGCAGGGACCGCCGCCTGTGGGGAAACCGGAATGGCCGGCTCGCTCAGCTGTCCCGGGGTCGCCATGCGGAGAGAGCGACCTCCGTGCGGGGGCAAAGGGTGTCCGGACTCCTGGCCGCCTTTGCCCTCCTCCGTGGCGCGCCAGCGCCGAAAAAGGGGGCGCTGTCACCGCCAGCACCCGTCTCGTGCGGCGCCGACGCGCCGGGCGAGGCGGGGACAGCGAGGCCGGCGCCGCAACGCGTAGTGCCGGGGAGCCAGCCTACCCAATGTAGTACATTGGCGCTGGCGAGGGGCTCCCGCCCCTTCGAACCCCCGACCGGGGGGAACTCCCCCTTGCCCCCCGTCATCCCCGCCGCTCCCTTCTTCCTCTGCCGGGAACTTGGAGCCTGGCTCTCACCCTGGTTTGCCCCGGGCAACCGATCCCCTGGGCCAGGTAACGCGCCCAGTCGTCCATCAGGACACGCCGGCGCTCGAACAGGTCCGAGCGGGCATAGGCCGCCTCGATCCGGTTCCGGACCACATGCGCCAGGGCCGCCTCGACCACCTCCCGGGGATGATCCGTCTCTTCGGCCGCCCAGTCCCGGAAGCTGGAGCGGAACCCGTGCGGCACGGCCGCAATCCCCTGCTCGCGGACCAGCCACCGCAGCTCCTTGTCATTGAGCGGCTTCCCTTGCCCGCGGGTGAACACCAGAGGACCGGCTCCTTCGCCCAGAGTCCGTGCCGCTTCGAGAATCCCCAACGCTCGGCCACGGACGACCAGGCGTTG
The DNA here is from genome assembly GCA_965207735.1 of Candidatus Versatilivorator sp. GTDB lineage: Bacteria > Acidobacteriota > Terriglobia > Versatilivoradales > Versatilivoraceae > Versatilivorator. The sequence continues at coordinate 3,238,997 of OZ242296.1, forward strand.
AATCCAACTGCGGGTTCCGCTGGGCTGGACGAAGAGGTACAATCCGTTTCCATCGGCGTATCTACCGGGCGGAGCGGAGCGCAGGAAGGCAGCCGAGAGGGCGTTGCTGGGGTGACGGCCGGTGAGTTTGGTCTTAGGTCGGGCAGGAGCGAAGTCCGTTACCGTATCTATCCCCCCATATTATGGGGGATGGCAATGGATTTCAGGGGACGTTGGTAGCAAGTCAACCCACAGTAGAACTGGTCTAAGACACTCATAAATAACACAGTTATGGACTCTACTGGACGCCCCTAGACATCACTGGATTTTATAGGGACGTTGCGGCGGCGGCAGCAAATGCCGGTGAGCCCAAGTGAAGCACAAGCCGACGCAATGATGAGCCTTTTGCAAATATCGCAATCGGGAATGACATTGAGGCGGCAAGGATGATGTGCTGCAGGCTCCAGCATTCACCACGATAAGCACACGAGACAACAGAAAGCACAAAAGGCACAAAACGAGTTTCTTGATTTCGAGACTTGCCCATCCGATGGTTCTTTTTATGCTTTTTGTGGTTTTTGTGCCTTTTGTGGCCATTCCCGGCAAAGGTCCCGCTGGTGAATGTTGCAAAGGGCTCTGATGTTTATTTGAAACAACGCCTTGTGCCGGGTGGCGGAACATCCGTTCAAAATCAAACAAAGTTAGACGGCTAATTTACATGGATGCACAGGATGGACAGGATTATTGGGCGAGAGTTTCCACCGTCATGAGTCCAACCATCGCCTCTGTTCCAACACAGATTTTCCAAGACCCGCTCCCAGGCTCTTGGATCAGTTCCAACAGCCGCCCGATCATCAAGCGGGTCTGCTTCTGTGGCACAGCCTCCCGTGCCGTTTATCCTGTTTATCCTGTGCATCCATGTTCAATAAGTAGAAAACCGGTTTGGCACGACAGGGCCCTTGTTCCCGACAGGCCATGAAGACTCATTGTTTCACTCTTGTATGATCCGCCCGTCGTGGGGGGCGGGGGCCCGGCTTGCCTGAATCAGCAGAGCGACATCCCTTCGTGACCTTGCTATCCCGTCGCGGTAAGACTCAACGCCTTTGTGGCCCTTTGTCGTTCTTAGTGGCCCTTCGTGGATAACTCTTTTTCTTTTGTCTTTTTCGGTTGTTTCAGGCGAGCCAACGCGGCCGTCATCGCTCTGGCCTTGCTGGCGGGCGCCGGCTGCCGGGAACGTTCCGGAGAGCTCCTCCCGGCAGGCTACACCGGTAGGAAGGCTTGCCAACCCTGCCACCCCGAGGAGTACGCCGCCTACATCGGCTCCGACCATGATCTGGCCATGGATCCGGCCAGCGACCGGACGGTTCTGGGCGATTTCGAGGAAGCCAGCCTGACCCACTTCGGAGTTACGTCCCGGTTCTACCGCCGAGACGGCAAGTTCCTGGTCTCCACCGAGGGAGCCTCAGGCGCCGTCGCAGAGTTCGAGGTCAAGTACACCTTTGGGGCAGACCCCCTGCAGCAGTACCTGGTGGAGTTTCCCGGAGGGAAGCTCCAGTGCCTGCCCCTCTGCTGGGACTCTCGGCCTCAGGCAGAGGGCGGCCAGCGCTGGTTTCACCTCTACGACCGTGAACGCGTTGCTCCCGACGACCTTCTCTTCTGGACTCGGGTTTCCCAGAACTGGAACACCGCCTGCGCCGAGTGCCACTCCACCGGCCTGCGCAAGAACTTCGACCCTTCCACCAACACCTACCGGACCCGCTGGTCCGAGGTGGACGTGTCCTGCGAGGCCTGCCATGGTCCGGGCGCGGCCCACGTGGAGTGGGCTCAGGCCCGGAAACGGGGGGAGCCCCGGCCGGATACCCCCGACCTGGGGTTGGCCATCCGTCTCAAGGAGGCCGAACCTGCCGTCTGGACCCGCGATGAGAGCACCGGCCGGCCCCGGCGCACTCCCCCTCTGGCTTCCCCTATCCAGCCGGAGATGTGCGCCCGCTGCCACTCGCGGCGCGGCCTCATCAGCGCGGACTACGTTCATGGAGACTCCCTTCTGAACACCCACAACTTGAGCCTGCTGGAAGAAGACCTCTACTACCCCGACGGCCAGATCCTGGAGGAAGTCTATGTCTACGGGTCCTTCCTGCAGAGCCGCATGGCGCAGAAGGGTGTGGTCTGCACCGACTGCCACGATGCCCACAGCGCCCGCCCCCGACTGGAGGGAGATGCGCTCTGCACCCGCTGCCACTCCGCCGAGACCTACGCCTCCCGCTCTCACCACCACCATCCGGCCGCCTCCAGTGGTGCCCGTTGCGTTGAATGCCACATGCCCGCCCGGACCTACATGGTGGTGGATCCACGGCGCGACCACAGCTTTCGCGCCCCGCGCCCCGATTTGACGGCCAAGATTCAGACCCCCAACTCCTGCAACGGCTGCCACCAGGACCGTTCCACCCAGTGGTCACTGGGACACTTTCAGCGATGGTACGGAACCGGCCCCAGAGAAAAGCACTTCGGCGAGACCATTGCCGCCGCTCGCCAGGGAATCCCCGACCAAGGGGTGGATCTCATCCGGTTGGCCCGGTCCCCCCGGCGGCCTGCCATCGTTCGGGCCACCGCAGTCTCACTGCTGGAGAACTATCCCGGGCGGGCCACCGCCGAGGCGCTCGGCACCCTGGCAAAGGATGCCAGCCCGCTGGTGCGGGCGGCGGCTGTCGAAGCCCTGGGACCGCTTCCGCCCCACCAGCGGGAACCCAGGCTACAGGCGGCCCTGGAGGATCCGGTGCGCCTGGTGCGCACCCTGGCCGGCCGGGCCCTGGCCGGGGCTGCCCCGGCTGGAGTTTCACCCCGGCAACGCCAGCTCAGAGCCTCGGCCGTCCAAGGGTATGAAAAGGTACAACAGCTCCATGCCGACCATCCCGGCGGGCACTTCAACCTGGGGGACCTATACCGGGACCAGGGGGCCTTCGATCGGGCGGAAGCGTCCTACCGCCAGGCGATCGCCCTGGAGCCGGCCTTTGTCCCGGCCTATCTGAATCTGGCCGACCTCTACCGGGAGATGGACCGAGAGGCCGAGGGGAAGAAGCTGCTGGAGGAGGCACTGAAAACGGCCCCCGAGTCGGCCGCGGCACAACACGCCCTGGGCCTGCTGCTGGTCCGAACCGGACGACGCCGGCCGGCCCTGGACCACCTGGCCCGTGCCGCGGAGCTGGAGCCGGACAACAGCCGGTATGCCTACGTCTACGGGGTGGCGCTCAACTCCCTGGGAGAATCGGCCCGGGCGGTCCGTGTGCTGGACCAAGGGCTGAAATCCAGGTCTCATGACCCGGATCTTCTGTTTGCGCTGGCCACCATTCATCGGGACCGGAGGGAGTTCAGGAAGGCGCTGGCTCACGGCCGGCGGCTGCTGGCCCTCTATCCGGAGAACGCCGGTTACCACCGTTTGGAAAGACAGCTACGGACTTTAGCCCGAATTCCTCGCAGGGGGGTGCAATAATGCACCGCAGTTCCCTGTGAGAAACACCATCTTAGGAAACCCCTTCCAAGGAGGAGCCATGCTGAACGTAATGATGGATCAGATAAGCCAGGTGGCCGGCCCCTATATTCCCCGGATTGCGGGTGCCTTGGGCATCCTGATCGTGGGGTGGCTGATTGCCTTGATCGTGGCCGCCCTCCTGCGGGCGCTGATGCGCCGCACCGGGATCGCCGGCCGGGTGGCGGCCTGGTTTGGCGGGGAGGGAGGGGCCAGGGACGTGCATGTCGACAACTGGGTCGGCAGGGGCGCCTACTACCTCATCATGCTGTTTGTGCTGGCGGCGGTGTTCCAGACCCTGGGTCTGACCATTCTGACCGAGCCGCTCAATCGGCTCCTTACCAGCATCTTCGAGTTCGCCCCCCGCATTCTGGGAGCGGGATTCCTCCTGATCATCGCCTGGATCCTGGCCTCGGTCCTGAGACTGGTCATTGCCAAGGTGCTGACTGCCGCCAGGCTGGACGAGCGGCTGAGAGGCGGCGTAGGAGCAGAGGACGAGCAACGCCCCCCTCTGGCCAGGAGCCTGGCCGACGCCGTCTATTGGCTGATCTTCCTGCTCTTTCTGCCGGGAGTCCTCAACGCCCTGGCGGTGGAGGGACTGCTGGAACCGATTCAAGCCATGGTTGGAAAGGTGGCCGGATTCATTCCCAACCTGTTTACGGCAGCGGTCATCCTGGGCCTGGGATGGTTGATGGCCCGCATCGTGCAACGGGTGGTAAGCAGTCTGCTGGCAGCCGTGGGGCTGGACACTCTCAGCGAGAAAGGCGGTCTCTCCACCGTGCTGGGAACCCAGCGGCTCTCGGGAGTGGTGGGGCTGGTGGCCTACATTCTGATATTCCTGCCGGTGGTGATTGCCGCCCTCAATGCTCTCCGGATGGAAGCCATCACGGTGCCGGCCAGCAACATGCTCACCATGATCCTGGAAGCCATTCCGGCCATTTTCGGGGCCGTGCTGGTGTTGACGATCGCCTACCTGGTGGGCCGGGTGGTGTCGGGACTGGTCGCCAACCTGCTGGCCGCCGCCGGCTTCAACGGCATCCTGGCCAAGCTTGGCCTCGGCAAGGAAACCGACGACGGATCCCGGACCCCCTCGGCCATCGTCGGGACCCTGATCCTGGTGGCCATCATGCTGTTCGCCGTCACTGAAGCAGCCGGTCTCATCGGCTTCAACGTCTTGTCCCAACTGACTTCCCAGTTTCTGGTCTTCGCAGGCCGCATCATCGTCGGACTGGTCATCTTCGCCATCGGGCTCTTCCTGGCCAATTTCGTGCACCGGACGGTGCTGGCGGCCGGGGCCGCCCAGTCCCGCCTGCTGGCGCTCGGCGCCCGCATCGCCATCATCGTGCTGGCGGGCGCCATGGCCCTGCGGCATATGGGGCTGGCGGACGAAATCGTCAACCTGGCCTTCGGACTGGTTCTGGGAGCGGTGGCGGTAGCCCTGGCTATCGCTTTCGGTCTGGGAGGACGGGAATTTGCCGCGCGCCACCTGGAGGGCTGGCTGCAATCGATGAAATCGGAACAGGCGACGAAATGAACGGCGGGGGCGGATGAGAGATGCGGCTCAAATCTTGAAGGTCGCATCGGGCTGCATGGGGTAGATCTTGCGGCCCAGGCGCTTGAAGGGCAGCTTGGAGAAGTCCTGGGTAAAGACGCTGCTGGCGTCGACGTTGAAGATCGAGCCGGCGATGGCTTTGAAGCCGCTGCGAAAGTGGCCGGTGGACTTCACGCAAATATAGCGCATACGGGCGCAATCCAGTCCCAACCCACGGCTGAAGGCCAGATCCATGGGTTGGTGGCCCAGAGTGATGACCGCCACGTACACCCCGTCCTGCCTGAGCAGCACCGAATCCCCGTGGTCGCCTTCCAGGCCGGCGAACATGGGACCGTCATAGACGAAACGGCCGTCGCTCACCGCCACCACCTCGGCCCGCATGGGGACCGGCGGTCCCACCAGCGGGTGAGACTTCCCTCCGACCTCGACATCAACCCGGTTCCCGACACCGGCGCGGAGAGCTGTCCGGACGGTTTCCGGGTCGACGATATGGAGCACGACCGCGTCCTGCAACCGCCGCTCCAGGAAGAGGCGCAGAATCTCGGTGCTGTCGCTGGGCGCGCCGCCGCCCGGGTTGTCGGCCTGGTCGGCCAGGATAATGGGGTACTTCCCCAAGGCCTCGCCCTGTGCCAGGGCCCGGCCGGGTGAGAGAGGCTCGCGCTGCCAGGTCTCCTTGCGCTCCCAGATCCAGCGGGCCAGCTCGTCGGCCCTCCGCTGCGCTCCCGCCGGATCGTTGTCGGTGACGACCAGGGTGGAAGCCCCGGCGCAGTTGACGTCGGCCCACTGATAGCCGACTCCAACGCTGGCCGTCAGGACCCCCGGCTGTCTCTCCAGTTCATGCAGGCGGTCGATGACCAGGCGCATGGGCTCTTCGGCGGTGATCATCTTGGCCGCCGCCCAGAAAAGGGGGATGGAGCGCCAGGCCAGAGTGGGGCGGATCTCTCCCCGCACCGTCCGCACCATCATGTCGGCCGCTTCCACTCCCCGCTCAGCCATGTCCACGTGGGGATAGGTGTCCTCCACGATCAAGGCGGTGGCGTTGTCCACCATGGTCTTGCCGATGTTGCAATGGAGATCGTGGACCCCAATGATCGGACAGCGGGGGCCTACCAGTTGCCGGACACTCTTCAGGATGTCCCCGTCGGCGTCATCGATGCCCTCGGCGGAATAGGCCCCGTGCACGCTCAGGAGCACCCCGTCCACCGGGAAGGCCTCGCGCAAGAGCGCCAGCAGGGACTCCTTTAGAGCCTCGTGCGTCTCCCGGCTCGGCTGCTTTCCCGAAGCAGCATGGCGCCAGACCAGCGGGACCATCTCCACCTCTTGCCGCCGCAACTCCCTGATGAATCCGTCGATGATGGTGTTGACCTCACCCGAACGTTGCAGCAGCTCCTCGGGCCCACTGGAGCGGGAATGCCCGTAGAACTCCTCCAGAGGCGTCTCCACCGTGGAGTAGTTGCTGCTCTCGTGCTCTATACCGCCGATGGCAATGCGCATCCGAAACTCCTTTTCCGCCGCGACTTGCTTCTCACCCCAGTACTTCGAAAGCCAACTTGCGACCGCGGCCGTAGCGGAAGACCGCGAAATCGTTATCAAAGGAGATGACCCGCGATATGCCAAGCCGTTCCATGAGCGCAAACGACGTTCGATCGACAAGGGAGAAGTCCTGGTCGGGGAAGCGTTCGCCGATAGCCCAGGCACCCTCCAGGTCAGCCCAGGTTGTCTGTTCAATGGTCGCCGCTCCGTTTCTCAGACCGGCCCAAAAAGTCTCTGCGGCGTTGGCAGAAATAAAATGGTGGAGGAGACGCCAAGTCTCAACCAGTATGTGGTCGCTGGTAACCAACGCTTCGTCAATGGCAAGAAGGTGCTTCGCACGACCGTTGTGCTGGTCACCACGATCAGCGGCCGCGTACCAGGCCGAGCTGTCAACGAAGACGCTCATGGCGGATCTCAAGCGCGGCGCTTGCCGGCTCCTGTGGCTTCCCCGATCATGCGATCTTTTTCAGAGGCGATATCGGTCCCCTTTGACCTGCCGAGATCGAAGACGATGGCGCGGTCGACCTGTCGGGGTGAATCGGCCAGATCCCGGTCAACCAGCCGACGTATGTATTCGGCCAATGAAACACCAAGTCCGGCGGCGCGTGCGCGAACCCGGTTGTGCAACTCTGAATTCAGGAGGATCTGGGTGCGTACCATCATTGTGACACCATCATACCATCACCTTCATAACTCATCTAGCCCGCATTTCTCACCAGGCCGCTGGTGCCATGACGAAAAGTAGTTTATCTTCAGTACTTTGATTGGCTTCATGGTAGGGCTCGCGGGTAACAGACAGCGCTGGGCATGCCCTGGCTTGTCTTTTTCCCTTCAGCGCGCACATGCTCCCTCGCGCGTAGTGACCGCTACGCTCTTCGGTCGCGAGCACGCGCTGAAGGGAAAAATCCTGCGCCACGATCATGCCCCCTGGTGAGAAATGCGGGCTAGTGGGAGGGCTGAAACTGTGACCCCTCCGACTCGACTGTCATTCGGCCGCAGGCTCGCCTGACAGGTCTCAAGTTTGCCAAGGCCCTTTTTTCATTGGGGTTTTGCTTCTTCCACCTCCCTCCCCGCCTGGCGGGCCTTGTCCTCGTCGACGAGGACCAGCAGGATCAGTCCCACCAGGAAGAAGGCCACCAGCGACAGGATGGCGATCCTGGCGCTGCCCGCCATCAGGGTGACGGCGGCGAAGACCCAGGGGCCCCAGATGGAGGAGAACTTGCTGAAGAGGGTGTAGAAGCCGTAGAACTCGGCGCTGGCCCGGGGCGGAATCATGGAGCCGTAGAGGGACCGGCTCAGGGCCTGGGATCCGCCCAGGACCAACCCCACCACCACGCCCAGGGCGAAGAACTCCCGGGCGTTTTGAATGAAATAGGCCGCCACGGCCACCGCCGACCAGATCACCAGGGTCAGCATGACCGCCTGCCGGGTTCCCAACCATGCGGCCACTCGGCTGAACAAGAGAGCTCCGGCGGTGGCCACGATCTGGATGGTCAGCAGAGTGGCCATGAGGGAGGTGGTGCTCAGTCCCAGTTCGTCCTTGCCGTAGATGGTGGCCATATTGATGGCGGTCTGAATCCCGTCGTTGTAGAACATGTAGGCCAGCAGAAAGGTCGCCAGGTGGCGATAGCGGCGAACCTGGCGGGCGGTCTGCAGGGTGCGTGAGAAGCCGGCGGCCAGGGTGTCCAGCCATTGCGGCCGGGAGGACCGCTTGAGCGCCGCCCCCCCCCGAACGGGCGCCTCGGAGAGATGCCGCGCGGTCACCAGGGTGAAGCCCGCCCACCAGACCCCGGCCATCACCATGCCCAGGCGGGCTGCCAGGCCTTGAGTCAGGCCGAGCCGGCGATGGCCGGCCACCAGTCCCAGGGCGAGAGCGAACTGGAGGCCGCCTCCCACGTAGCCGTAGGCGTATCCCTTGCCCGAAAGCCGGTCCATGGCGCTGCGGTCCGGGGCGATCTGAGGCAGGAAGGCATCATAGAACACGTTGCCGCCGACGTAGGCAACCTGGGCGATCAGGAAAAAGAAGAGCGTTCTGAAGACGTCGCCTGACTGGCAAGAGTAGAGCAGTACGGTAAACAAGGAGCCTGTATAGGCGCAGGCCAGCAGGAAACGCTTCTTGGAAGCCGTCAGGTCGGCGACCGCGCCCAGGGTGGGAGACAGCAGAAAGGCCAGAAAGGCAGCCAAGCCGGCGGTGAACCCCCACAGGGTGGTGGCCCTGTAGAGGGTGTCTCCGAGTCGGACCCCCTCGGGTCCCACCACCGCCTGGGCAAAATAGGCGGGCAGCAACCCCACGGCCACGGTGGTGGTGTAGGCCGAGTTGGCCCAGTCGTACATGCACCAGCCGAAGTTGCTTCTGCGTGCGCCGGATTCGGACATGAGAAGTGTCCCGGCCGCGGAAGGAGCCGGCGGTCACCGCCGGGAGCGCTACGCCTGCCGGTTAGCGTCGCGTCCGCGTTTCAAGCCTGCTAGAATACAGCCGGAGTCTATCATGCCGCAAAATCGCCCTCGAGGGATGCCTGGGGCGAGCCCAGCCCGGCCAAGTCAGCCCCTCAACTGTAGAATAACCGACCGGACCAGCGGGCGGCTCCGGTTTTATATCCTCACGAGTTACGGATGAGCGACGGGAATCGACAGCAAGCGATGGCGCGCAGCGCCATGGTGATCGCTGCCATTGTGATCATCATCGCCGGAATACGGGAAGCCTCGGCCATCCTGATCCCCTTCCTGTTGGCTGTCTTCATTGCGGTTATCGGCGGTCCTTCCGCCTTCTGGCTGAAAAGAAAGGGAGTCCCTTCATCCCTGGCCGTGCTGGCGGTGGTGCTGGTGTTTTTGGGATTCGGCGTCGGCATGGGAGCGGTGTTGAGCACCTCTCTCAACGGCTTTTACCAGCAGATGGATTCCTACAAGGCGAGCATGAATCAGCAGATGGACGCCCTGTTCACCTGGCTGAAGGGTATGGGCATCCCTCTGGACTGGGGACTGCTGAAGGAAGTGGTCAATCCCGGGGAGGCCATGCAGCTTGTGGCCACCCTGCTGGCCGGTTTTGGGGGTGTACTGACCAACACCTTCCTCATCACGCTGACGGTGGTCTTCATCCTGTTGGAGGCTTCGGGATTCCCCGCCAAGCTGCGGGCCGCCATGAAAAACCCCAAGGCTTCCTTCCCCGCCTTCGAGCAGTTCACCCACGCGGTGAAGAGCTACCTGGTGATCAAGACGATAGTGAGCCTGGCCACCGGGGTCGTAGCCGCTTTGTGGGTGTTCCTGCTGGGTTTGGACTTCCCGCTGCTTTGGGGGTTGCTGGCCTTTCTGTTCAACTATGTGCCGACCATCGGCTCCATTGTGGCCGCCGTTCCGGCGATGCTGCTGGCACTTGTCCAACTGGGCCCCTTTCCCGCCCTGATGGTGGCCGTGGGTTACTTGTGCATCAACTTCATCTTCGGCAGTTTGATCGAGCCGCGCTTCATGGGCCACGGCCTGGGCTTGTCGACCCTGGTGGTGTTTCTTTCGCTGGTCTTTTGGGGATGGGTGCTGGGGCCGGTCGGAATGCTGCTGTCGGTGCCGCTCACCATTACGGCCAAGATCGGATTGGAGAGCCGCGAGGAAACTCGCTGGCTGGCCATTCTGCTGGGTTCGGAGAAATCCGCCGCAGCCGCCCTGGAATCCACTTCCGGGGAGACCGCAACGCCGGAGGACGAACCCGATTCCGCTCAGGCCGCGGCGGGAACTTCATCTTCTGCTCACTGATACCGGTAGCCGCAGCCTCGGCTTCGGGTCGGCGGCCCGGCTTGCGCATCCCCCTCAACCCGGATATCTCACCAAAGGCCGTGAGAAATGCGGGGCAACTGCTTCCGGGACGGCTGCCCACCTTGGGGTGGAGGTGATTTCCCCTCCCGCAATATTCGCTCGGGAGTGAACTCACGAGCGCTACCCTCAGTCGCTCTCGACGTCGAAATGGATGATCTCGGTAAAGTCATACTGTCGGAAGTTCTGCGCCCTGTCCCTAACCGTCATGTTCGCAAGACCCCACGTGCCCGGCGCCGATCCCTCCGGCAGCACCACGGTCCAGGTATAGGTCGTCCACTGGGACGGATCCCCAGTCGCGAACAAATCGAATCGATTTGTCGTATAAACCCAGAACCCATGCTCGATGCCTTGCGGATCTCGCAAGTTAAGGTAACCATGGGTGAATCCGGCGATGTCGTCACGGATGCGGAAGGTCAGAGTGACCAATGTCTCGCCATTGGGTGCGGCCGGATTGGTGGGCTCGGCACTGATTTCGATGGCGTTGAGGTCGACCTCCGGGGCCTCTGTGTCCGGGTTGTTCGTAATCAGTTCGATTTGTTGACCCGCTTCATCGACGATTGTGTCTTCTGGCCTGAGAAGATGGCCAGGATGGCGGAAATAGACACCGGACTCGTTCAAGGCAATGTCAATCATCCAGATATAGCTCATCGTGTATACCGATGACGGCATGTAGTGTGGCATTTCGAATAAAACGTCGCAGCGGCCAGTCTGGGAGTCGTAGTCACCCTGCTCCTCAAATCGATAGGTTTCCAGGAGTTCGTCGTTGATATTGGCGACACACCCCCCCTTCCTTATTTCCCTGTTTTCTTCCACCTGCCAACTGGCCCGAATCACCTGAATCTCCCGGCCTTCCCGGGTTTCAACGGACTTGGTGAGTGAGGCCGAGTTCCTCACATACCGGGGGGGAGTGACATCCTCGAGCGGATTGTTCACGTATAGACTCCATCCGAAGTCGTCGCTCCGCTCGAACCGCTCGTTGCCGGCCGGGTCCTGGATCTGTACCTGTCCCGGAAACCAGTAACCCGCCTTGGCGAATTTGCTCAGGGTGAATCCTCCCGAGAGCACCGTGGCCGGTCTCCCGCGAAAGACACCGTTGGGATGCAGAGACACATCCACGAACGTGCCGACCTCGCTGAAGATCCTCATATATACCTCGGTCGCCCCCTCGAGAATCCTGTCCAATGCATGCAGCTCGACCTCGATCCGGGCGGTCTTGTCCTCCTCCGCCGCTCCGGTGACCCGGATGTCCACCCTGCGGATCTTTCCCGGAAAGACATAGTCGGGATACAGGTTGTAGACCTCGAAGGTCAGGTCCTCCCGGATCTGCGAGATATAGAAGTTTCCCTGCATAATCCGGTCACGCACAAACTCGTACTTGCCGATGGCCCGTGACCTGAGCTTGTCGGGGTTGATTACGAAGAAGGCGACCGACTCGGCCATGTCCTCATTGGGGTTGATGGCATGGCCGTAGGCGCTGACGAATTCCGTCTGCTTGGTGGTGTACCAGCCGCTCGGGCTCCGCACATCCTTGTACCAGCCGCCCAGCTCGATCCAATCCGCCTTCAACTGCTCATCGAACAGATGCGCCCACAGGAAGTGCGCCTTTTCGTGAAGGATCAAGCGGTGCACGGCCGTGACGGAGTCCTGCAGAAAAGCGGTGTCCATGAACTCGATATAGCCGGCACCTGTCCAGGCCACCGCCGGTGCATCCGGATAGAGCGGATGGGGGGTTCCGTCCAGGCGGCGGACCAGGTACCTCAGTTCCGGGATCTTGTGCACGCCTGAAGGCACTTCCTCCAGGGTGTTGATGAGCTGCACGATCTCCTCGGAATGGAACTTCTGGAAGCGCGATGCCCCTTCACTGGTGGTGGAGGCCGTCAGTTCCCTGTAGGTCGTGTGCTCGGTGATCCGCGTGGTGACCCCGAACCGCTCCTGCAGGATCTTCTCGTAAGACCCCTCGTGTCGACCGTTGTCGGTGACGAAGCGCACCAGGGCATGGTGCAACCGCTGCGAGTAATACTTCCCCCGCTTTCCCTCGATCAGGGCAATCCTCGGGCTCGCGTTGACAAACGCCTCCTCGGAAATCAGAACCGTCCTCTCGCTCAACACGTCTCCGCCAGTGATCCGAATGTCGTTTTCCACATGCTCCGACGTGAGCATCCATTGGCTAGCACCCCGTGATTTGTCCTCAGGAGCCGGCCGCTCGTCCTGCGGAATGGTCTTCATCGTCTCCAGCAACCGATAGGCGTGCTCCTGGGTCCAGCTGCCGCCGTCACTGTCCACCAACAGGATGCTGTAGTCGCGATTCAGCCTTATGGCCGACGAGTTGTCGCTCACCTCGATCGGCTCGCCCAGAAACTCCACCTCCAGCGGCTCATTGACATGGGCCGAGTAGTCGTAGCCGGCCGTGCTCTGATCTTCCTCCCAGTGATAGACGAAGGTGTCCGGGTCCACGGGCGCCAACACGTATTCCCGGTCAATCGCACCCGGCGGTGGCGAGGTGATCTCGCCCCCTTCCAGGCGGAATCGCCTGGAAGGCGGCCCCCGGTAGCCCGTCTTGCGCACCGTGACCACGTAGTCCCCGTCCGGCAGCCCCATGAAGACAAACCCCCCGTCGGGTCCCGGAACCGTCCTTTCAAACACTCCGTTGCCGCAGGTGAGCAGCACCTCGACATCGTCAAAGGCACCCGCGCCCTCGACTCCCGAGACGTGGCCCATGTAGATTCCCGTGCCCGGGCCTCCGTCACTGCAGTGGAGTGGACTGTCGTCAGTGTCGCTGCCCGGCTGGCCGCGGATGCTGTCGAACTGCCTCTGTCTGTTTTCGAAGTCCGAGACCTGGCCCAGCAGGAATCGCTCGCCTCCGCCGCCAATGGCTACAACTGCGACAAGTGCAACGATTGCAAGGCGAACGAAGCGGCTCGCGATCCTTTTCGTGAACTGCACCCTGCTGCCAGGCGCCTTCGCCGGCCGCGCGGACATCGTCGCAGGGCCAAGGCCAGACTTCGGTGCATCACCATTCTTCGTCGAAAACCTACCGATGACGATCAAGCGTCCCATGTTCATCTTCTCTCAAGACATCTCCACAGAGTGAGGGCCGGGCGACGGACCTTTCCGCTCTCGCCCAGCAACCTTCTGGAGCCCGCCATGTTCATCAAGCACCGGAACCGTACCAAAACCGCGAAATACTTGCCAACCGATAGAGCGTCAAAGTCCTGGGATATGGTAGAAAAGCATGATAAAGAAACAGAACGTCTGGTGCAGTTTCATACATTCACCGGCCTGAACGAGCCTCTCCTGCCTCTGATCTCTTGCCCGGTCATAGAGGCCAAAGAGTAACTCGAAGACTAGCCGGACAATCAGGAGAAACGTCATGCGAACTTTTGAATGGACCATCTGCTGCCTGAGCGGTCTGCTGGTCCTTTCCTCGGCCGCGCTGGCCCAGAATCGGGCGGCAGGAGATCACCCGGTCGATCAGTGGCAGACGATGCAGGATCGCGTTGGCGCCATCCGGCACAGCCTGTCCAATGCCGCGGGTTCTTTGTCGAAGCTGCCGACCCAAGTGGATCAGACCAATCAGGTAAACATCGAAGGCACCAACTTCGTCAACATCATTCCCTTCGTCACCAATGAGAACGGCGCACGGACCAATATCGGGATCAACAACGTCAGTCAGTCGTCACTGTCTCAGGGAGAGAGTCCCCTGGCCAGCGTGGGCATAGGCCTTTATGGCCCCTCCGGGAAACTGGACCGCGCAGGCGCCTTCTCCGTCCGGTCGAATGAAATGCGCCAAATCAACGACATCATTGATTCCCTGACACCGGTTGAAGAGGGAGGAGAAGCAACCACGGGGTGGCTGCTCATCTACTCGGACGAACCGGTTACCGCCTGGGCCTCCGTCATTCTGGATCAGACAAGCAATGATCCCGCCATGCTCGTCTCCATCGCCGACCAGGTTTTCAAACCGGGTGCTTACGTCGAGAGCCAGGGAACACCTTCCAATCCGCTGCTGATCCACTCCTCGGTAAAAAGAGGGTTCTTCAAATCCCGTCTGGCCGTGGTCAACATCGGTTCCGGGGAGGGACGTGTCAGAGTGACGTTGTTTGATGAGGCGGGAGCCGTGCAGGAAACATTGCCCCCCGTCGCTATCGACCCGAGCGGAATGTTCGTCAGCGACGACATTCGCATGTCGGTTCCCAACACTTTCGGGCCGATCACCATCGAGGTTGAAGATATCGATCCCAACCAAAACGGTATACCGCGAATCGTCGCCACCTCTCTGATTGAGAGCACAACCGGGCCCTTTGCCGGTTTCCTGCCCGCCTTTGCCTTGCCTCAGAACACCACCTCGGCGATCGCGGGGACCTGGGAGGGTTCTGTCACCGGTTCTATCATGGATGCCGAGGTCCGACTGATTTTATTTCAGGAACGGGACATGCTCTACGGAGGCTTGGAAATCCTCAGCGGCACCTTTCCCACGACAGACCGTTTGTTTGACATCAAAGGCGATGTCATCGACGGGTCTGTGCTGCTGGAGATTCAACAGGTGCTCGACTGCCACAACACGGGCCGCGATCCGTGCACGATGTTCGCCTTTCGGCTGTTCGCCGAATCCATCAGCGGCAATACCATCAGTGGCAATACGGTTTACGTCGACCAGACGGGTCGATCCGATATCGCCAGCTTCACGCTGGCGAGGTTCGGAGCCATCTACCGGCCCCAGTAGCCCGGTCGGGAGGTGTGACAGACTCGGCTGTTCGCCGATGCCCATCCAGGTACCGTTGGTGGGAGGAGCTTCTCAGGAAATAGAAATGAGGAAGGAGCAGGAGGGCGACAGAACTGAGCTGCCTTGGCAGGGGAACTGTCAAATGATCAGGACCGCCCTTTACTCAAGCTGACGAATCGCACCTTGCCGAAGGTTTCAACTATCTTGGAAACAACGTCCCACCTGCAAAATCCGCTCGGGAGTGGACTCACGGGCGTAACCCTCAGTCCCCCTCGACTTCGAAGTGGATGATCTCGGTAAATCTGTCTGCAAAGGGCCCTTGTATCGGCGGATCAAGTCCTGCTATCGGCGGCTACTTCCGGGAGGTGGAGCCGGACCCGCCGCCGTTCTGCCGCCGTTCCCACTCTCGCACCTTGCGGTTGGCGGCATCGAAGATGCGCTCGTAGTTGCCGTAGCGGGTCTTGCGGCTGGCCGTTTCGTCCACCTGGTCCCACAGCGGCTGGTAGTCGCGATAGGTTTTCAGGTAGGCGTCGCGGCTGGCGGGCGCCACCGAGTCGGTGCCGAAGAGGAAGCGCTCGGGGTGGGCGTTCAGCAGGGTGGCCCAGGCCCGGACCGACCCGGGGCTCTCGACCACCCACTTGGCGACCTCGTCCCAGGAGAGGTCGCAATGGACGTGGGAAAAGGCCGGGTCGCGAAAGAGTTCCTCCAGCAACTCCAGGTGGTTGGGCGTGGGCCCCACGAAGCGGCCCAGTCCGGAGTGGGCCCAGATGATGGTGGTGCGCGGATGAGCCCTGAAGATCTCTTTCAGGGCGTCGAAATGGGCCGGCCGGTCGCCCTTGACCGGCCTCACGGTGTTGATGTCGCAGTGCAGATTCACCGCCAGCCCCACCTCCCCGGCAAATTTCAGGATCTTGTGCAGGGCCGGGTTGCGCAGACTGGCGGTGTGCCCCAGCACCTTGGAGGACACGAATTCCTTGTGGATGGAGAACTCGCCGATGCCGCTGAAAACGCCGGGATAGAGGGTCAGCACCCGTCGAATGTGGTCGGTTGCATACATGTCGGTCGGGTTGAAGCCGGTGATCATGGGATCGAAGCGGCGCCGGTCCCGGGGCGATAGGCCCCGGTAAGCCTCGGCAACCATGGCGTCCACAAAGGAGTAGTAGTAGAGGGCGGAATCCGAGAGAAGGTAGTAGTCTGGCGCCCGTTTTCCAGACTCGAAGTAGTCCCACTTCTGTTGCAGCGGAATGCCGAACAGCGACACGCGGCCCACTTTGTCTCCCATGATCTGCAGGAAGTCCGCCAGGCCGATGCCCCGCTGAACGTAGTTGGCGATGTGGAAATGGGCGTCGTGGAAATCGACCTCCGCGGCCGGCGCCGGCGAAACCCACAGGGTGCAGGCGGCGAGGATGGCCACGATTGTAAACGATGCTCTCATTTGTTTGGTCTCCTGGCTATCCCCATGTTCCGAATGCCGGCCCTGCCGGAACGAACCCCCGGTCGAAGTCGGCACGGCCGGCTAGTTCAGAAGGTGGCGATGGGGTTGAGCGGCGATCCGGTGCCGCCGCCGACCGGCAGCGGGGCTGCCGTGATCAGGAACTCCCAGCGGTTGAGGCGGCGGGCGGTGGCACTGAGGGCTTCCAGGTCGCAGTTGTCGAAGATGGGGACCCCCATGGCGATGATGGAAAGCATATGAATGGGTGAGACCACGCCTTCGATGCCCGAGGGAGCCACCTCGCTGGCGGCGTCGCTGCCCAGCATGGCGATCTCCCGCTGGTGCAGCCAGCGGGCGCAGGAAGCATTCATTCCGGCCGCCGTTTCGGAAACGTCCCAGACGCCCTTGGCGTCGCGTCTGGCCCAGCGTCCCGTCCGCACCAACAGCACGTCCCCCCGGCCCACTTTCACTCCGGCCTTCTTTTCCCAGGCGTCCAAGTCTTCCGGATAGATGGCGTCTCCCGGTTCCAGATAGTCGACCCCTTTGAGGGCTGGGATGTCCATCAGAATCCCGCGGGTGAAGATGCCGTCTTTCACCGTCTCGATACCCAGCTTGCTCGCACCCTCGTCGGTGACTTCCATGCGGGAAAACCCGTTGAACATCTTGCCCCCGTAGAACATGTGGCACAGGGAGTCCATGTGGGTATGGGCCCAGCCGTGGTATTGCATGCGATAGGCGTCATTGGAGAACATCCCGGGACTCTTGCCGGTCAACAGCATGGCATGCTCGACGGGAAAGGGATTGTCTACAGACTCTTCCTTCTCGATGTCCCGGGCCAGGGAAACCGATACGCCTTCCCGGACCAGCTTGGCCGCCTGCTTGCGCTTGTCCGGGGTAATGAAGTTCAGGGCTCCCAGCTCATCCGAGTCTCCCCAACGCCCCCAGTTGGACAGCTCGTCCATCCACCGGTCGATATCGGCCTTGGTCAGGCTCCGGCTGACCTGAGCCGACATGTCGGGGACTTGAGAAGACCGTTGCCAAAAGAACCAGATCGCCAACAGAGCCACCAGCAAGGCAATGGGCCGCCAGTAACAACATCCAAAAGAAATTCTCATTCGACTGTTCTCCTTGATTGAACTTCAGGCACGCCGCAGCTCGTCGGCGGTCAGCCGGTGCACCACCGTTCGCAGTCCCTGATCCCCAAGGGAGATCACCCGGTAGCCGCCCGGCAACGACACCGACTGTTCGGACCAGGGGCCTTCCCCGAACTGGAAAGAAATCGCCGGCACCGACATGAAGTGGGTGCCCGCGTAGTGAAGATGGCACTCGAAATGGATATGGCCGAAGAAGACCGCCTCCACGCATTGGGACCCCTTGAGGATCTCCAACAGCGCATCGGCATTCTTCAACATCAGCGCGTCCATCCAGGAAACCCCGCTGGCCAGGGGATGGTGGTGCATGAAGACCAGGGTGGGTTGGGGTTCCCGGAGCAACTGGTCCAGCCATTGGAGTTGCCCCTCCCCCATGCTTCCCCAGACCTCCCCGGGGCGGGAGGTGTCCAGCACCACCAGCCGCCATCCCGATCGATGCAGGCAGTAGTAGTAGGGATCGCCGCCCGGTTGCTCCTGGTTCAGCAGATGCCGCCGCAGGCTCCCGCGGTCGTCGTGGTTGCCGACGGCGTAATGGACCGGAGGGCCGACCCTTTCCATATGGGCCTTGAAGAGCCGGTAGGCGGCCTCGGTTTGCTCGGAGACCGAGTCGCCGGTGTAGATGCACAGGTCGGGACGCGGCCGGATGGCGTTGATGGAAGCGATGGCGGCCTTCAGGGCGCGGGCGGGCTCCACCCCGTAGATCACATGGGCGGGATCGCCGAACAGATGAGCGTCGGAGAAGTGGACGATCGAGAACTCGGACTCGGCGGTCATGGCGCAACCCCGGCAGGCCGGCGCCGGAAGGTGGTTTTCAATGGCCCCTGAAGGCCGGCTGTCGGCATGCGGCCCACTCTATCACGACCCTGATTGGGAGCCAAGCCGGCGAAAACGGCGGCCGGCCGGCCGCGGTCGAAGCAGCCCCAAACCTGCCAGGGAGAAGGGTTTGACTTCCCCGGGCGCGGGCCATATCATTTCCGCCCTGACCGGTCCGCAACCAGAAACAGATCCGAATTCTTGCCCCAAGCCGGCCTCCGCAGGGACGAGGCCGCGGTGAATGCACCATGGCCAGGCTAAGCCAGCAAGCGCTGGAACAGTACCGGCAGCAGGGTTACGTCAGGGGCGGGAAGATACTGTGCGACAGCGAGTTGGCCCGGCTGCGGGAGGAGATCGACCGGCTCATCGCCGGGCTGCCGGCGGAAACCCGGCCCGAGAACATGCCGTCGGTGCATTACAGCAACCGCTACTTCCTGGATCTTTTCCTCAGTGAGCCCCTGGTGGACGTTGCGGAGCAGATTCTGGGTCCGGACGTTGCCCTCTTTACCTCCTACGTCATCAGCAAACGCCCCGGAGACGGGCTGGAGGTGGAGTGGCACCAGGATGCCGCCTTTTTCCCCATCGACCCCATGGAGACCTTCACCGTGTGGCTGGCCGTGGATGACTCGGACCGGAGGAACGGATGCATGCAGGTCATCCCGGGGTCCCACCGAAACAAGGTGCTCTTGAACCACCGGGTCGATACGGACAGCCAGACCACACTGCCGCTGTCCTTCCGGCAGGTGGACCAGACCCGGGCGGTCGACGTGGAGCTCAAAGCCGGGGAGTTCTCCGCCCACGACGTCTTCCTGTGGCACGGGTCCAACCCCAACCGTTCCCGGCGGCGCCGGTGCGGCATCACCATCAAGTACATTCCGACTTACGTCCGCATCGATCGCACCTTCGTGTCTCCCACCGGGTTCGATTGGTCCGGTCTGAGACTCTATCTGGCCCGGGGGCGTCCGGGCGAGCTGAATGAATACGTCAACCTGTAGCGAGGCGGTGCCTCAGCCCAATTGGCAAGAGAAAAAAGATATCAAGGAAGGAACACGATGAATCAACCCACCGACGACCGCCTCAGAAGACTGGGGGCGGGCGAGTCGATCCAATCCCTTTGCAAGGCCTCGGGCATGTCGAGGCAGCAGTTCGAGGACTGGTGGCAGTCGGAGATCCGGTCCAGAGTGCCCGAAATGGAAGCCCGTCACGAACTGGCGGTGAAGCGTCCGGTCCGGATCGAGCGCGATTCCTGGGGGATTCCCCACATCTCGGCCGAGGACGACCTGGACCTGTTCTTTGGCTACGGCTTTGCCATGGCCCAGGACCGGCTGTTTCAACTGGACTTCCTGCGGCGCAAGGGGCAGGGGCGGCTGGCCGAGATTCTGGGTCCGGAAGGAACCGAGTCGGACCTGCTGGTCAGAACCGTGGGGCTGCCGGGCATTGCGGCCGAGGAGGAAAACCGCCTTCCGGAAGAGGTAGCCCAACGGCTCCAGGCCTTTTCGGACGGGATCAACGCCTGGATGGAGCGCACCGCCACCTCCCTGCCCATCGAGTTCGACCTGCTCGACTATGAGCCCGAGCCTTGGTCTCCCGCCGGAAGCCTGGCCATACAGGTCGAGTTCCAATGGTATCTGACGGGGCGCTTCCCGGTCATCGTCATTCCGGAACTGGCCAAGCGCCGCTTACCCAGCTCTGCACTCTACCGGGCCTTCCTCCAGGGAGAATCCGACGAGGAGAGCATCCTGCACGCCGGCGACTATGCCGCGCGGCCCCGACATTCGGCGGCCAACCCGGCCGTGGGCCCCGCCGGCGGCGACCCCTGCGAGGGGGAAGGCAGCAACAACTGGGCGATCGCAGGATCGAGGACCCGGAGCGGCCGGCCGCTGCTGGCCAGCGATCCCCATATCGCCTTTGCCGCCGTCTCCTGCTGGTACGGAGTGCACCTGCGCAGCCCCTCCCTCAGTGTGGCCGGCACCGGATACTCGGGGGTGCCAGCGGTGATGATCGGCCGCAACCATCGGGTGGCCTGGGGCGTTACCAACAACATCTGCTCCCAGCGGGACCTCTATCAGGAGAAGACCGATCCCGGCCATCCCGGCTGTTTCCTCCATGACGGAAAATGGGAGCCGGCCCGGGAGCGGGTCGAGGAGATCAAGGTGAAGGGGAGCCCTCCGCTGACTCTGAAGGTGCCCCACTCCAGAAACGGCCCCATCGTGGACTCGGTGCTTCCCCCGTTGGCGAGGGATACGGGACCAGTGTCGCTCCGCTGGCTGGGGGCGGAAGGCTCCGGATGGCTGCCGGCCCTGCAGCGCATGAACCGGGCCGGCAGTGCCGACCAGTTCCGGCAGGCGTTGGAGGGGTGGATCATGCCGACCTGGAACATGGTGTTTGCCGACGTGGACGGGAACATTGGACAGCAGGCCACCGGCAGGATTCCAATCCGCCGACTCTGGGAAAGAGGCTACCGGCCGGGCTGGGACCCCGCCCATCGGTGGGACGGGCTCATTCCCTTCGAGGGCATGCCCGCATTGAATAACCCGGAAAGAGGCTGGATCGCCACCGCCAACAACCGGCCGGCCCCGGACGACTTTCCCTACCCCCTCTCCGGCACCTGGAGCAGCGGCCACCGGGCGCGCCGGGTGCGCCAGAGAATCGAAAACGGGAGGGACCTGTCCAGGGAGGACCTGGTCGGGATCCAGCACGACGTTCTCTCCCTGCGGGCCCGCGAGTGCCTGCCGCACCTGTTGCAGATCCTGGACCAGCACACTCCAGAGAATAAAGACGCGGTGGAAGAGCTCCGGGGCTGGGACGGCCGCATGGAGACCGACAGCGCCGGCGCTTTGATCTTCGAGACCTTCTTTACCCATTGGAGCCGCACCGTGGCCGGCGAGCGCTTTCCCCAGGACCAGGTGGAGCTGGTTTCCGGGGCCATCGGCGGACTGGCCTCGCAGTTGCTCAGGGAAGACCCGGTGGGCTGGTTCGAGCGGCAGCCGCGCCGGAGCGCGGTGGTCCGGGCCTGGCGCGCCAGCCTGACCGAGCTGTCCCGGCGGATGGGTCCCGAGGTCTCGGGCTGGACTTGGGGACGGGCCCATCGAATCCATCTCAGGCATGTGCTCTCAGGGCGAGGCGATCTGGGAAGCCTGCTGGATCGGGGAGGTCAACCGGTGAAGGGCAACGGAATCACGGTCTGTAATACCGGGTATGACCCAAACTGGGGCGCCACCATGGGCGCCAACTTCCGAATGGTCGCCGATCTCGGCAGTCCGGAAGCCGGGTTGTGGACGGTGGACGCCCAGGGGCAGTCCGGCCATCCCGGCAGCCCACACTACGGCGATCAATTGCCCGCCTGGCTGGAAGCCCGCTACCACTATTTGGCACTGGAGTCCAGGTCTCCGGATATCAAGGCCAGAACGACTCTGAACCCCGCCGGCCCGTAGCTGAGGCGGCGGCCGCCGCCACAGAAAGGCATTCACCTTGGAAGACACCTACCGAAGCCTGGGAGTGCGGCGGGTGATCAATGCCGCCGGGACGCTGACCCGCCTGGGGGGCCCGCCCATGGCGCCGGAAGCCGTGGAGGCCATGCGGGAAGCCTCCCGCTGGAGCGTATCCATCGAGGAACTGCAGGACCGCGCGGGGAGGTACCTGGCGGAGGTGACCGGCGCCGAAGCCGGCTATGCCACCTGCGGAGCCGCCGCCGGATTGCAGCTTGGGGCCGCGGCCTGCCTGGCCGGCCTGGACATCCACCGGATGGAGCAACTTCCCGACAGCGACGGCATGCCCAACCGGATCGTGGTGCAGCGCTGCCAGCGCAACGCCTATGACCATGCGCTACGGGCTGCCGGCGCCAAGCTGGTGGAGGTGGGACAACTGGGAAACCCGGAGGCGCGGCCGACGGCGCGCTGGCAGATCGAGGCGGCCATCGACCCCCGCACCGTGGCGGTCCTCTGGGTGGACATGCAGGCCCCGGGGGCGGTCTCCCTGGAAGGCACGGTAGCGGTGGCTCATCGCCATCGACTGCCGGTCATCGTGGATGCGGCCGCCTCGCTGCCTCCCAGAGAAAACCTGAAACGCTTCGTGGCCGCCGGAGCCGACCTGGTGGCCTTCTCAGGCGGCAAGGCCCTGGGGGGACCGCAGGCTTCCGGGATCCTGGTGGGCCGCCGGGACCTGATAGACTCGGTGGCCTTGCAGCACCAGGACATGGACGTCTGGCCCGAGACCTGGATGCTGCGCGGCCGCTTTCTGGAATCGGGCCGGCTGCCGGGCCCGCCCCTGCAGGGAATCGGAAGGCCGCTCAAGGTGGGCAAGGAGGAAATTGCCGGCCTGGTGGCGGCCGTGAGAGCTTACCTCAAACAGGACCCTGAGGCCTGGCGGCAAGAGCAGGCCGACAAGATTCAGACCCTCCGCACCGGCTTGGAACAACTTCCCCGCCTGAGGGTCACGACCACGGACAGTGGGGAGTCGGGCTACCCGCTGCTCGCCGTGGAGCTCGAAGAGAATCCGTCCGGACTGACACTGGTGGACCTGGTGCTGGGCCTGCTGGAGGGCGATCCGTCGGTGGCGGTCGGCCAGCAGGAGATGCCCCGGGGCCGCCTGATCCTCAACCCCGTAAGCCTGGGCGTAGACCAGCTGGAGCTGGTCATCGAGCGGTTCGGCTCGATTCTGACCCGCTGAGAAGCACTGAAACGAGGAGGCCATGGAACGCAAGAGCTACTGGTATCAGCAATACACCTGGCAGGAGTTGAAGGCCCTGGTGCCCCGCCAGCCGGTGGTGGTCCAACCGATCGGCTCGGTGGAAGACCACGGGCACCACCTGCCCCTGGATACCGATAACTTTCTGATCCAATCCATCTGCGAGGAGGCAGCCCGACGCGCCGATGGAGAGATCCTGCTGCTCCCGCCGATCCCCTACGGATTTGAAACCCACCACATGGACTTCCCGGGAACCATCGATATCCGCATGGAGCATTTGCTGAACTTCGTTCTGGACGTTACCAAGAGCGTGGCCCACCACGGATTCAAGCGCATCCTGATCGCTGACGGGCACGGTTCCAACATGCCCATCCTGGAACTGGTGGCCCGCAGGACCATCCTGGAAACCGACAGCCTCTGCGGCGCCTTCATCTGGCCGTCCCTGGCCGCCGAGAAAATCCAGGAGGTGCGGGAATCGGAGCGGGGAGGCATCGCCCACGCCGGCGAACTGGAGACCTCAGTCTACCTGCACCTGGACCCTCAAAGAGTCCAGATGGACAAAGCCGTGACGGAAATCGGCCTGCCTCCCTCCAATTTCATCTTCCTGGATCTCATGGCCAGCTCCCCGGTGGCCTTCATGGATATCTGGACGCGCTTCAGCAAGACGGGCGTCGTGGGAGACCCCAAGCTGGCGACCGCCGAAAAGGGCCGGGTGATCTTCGAGGCGGTAGTAGAGGCTTTCCTGCGCCTGGTCCGGGAGTTCAAGAACCGCCCCGACGGCCAGCGGGTCGACCACCATTAGGCCTCGACCCAATCACAGTGATCGGCGGGACCACCGCCTCGGCTAGCGGAAAATAATGATGACCATTCAATCGAGAGTTCTGAAGACACTTGCCGTGACCTTACTCGTTTTCACGCCAACCGCACCTGAAGGGTTCGGACAGGGCACGTCGCCAGATCTTTCCTTTTCCAGCCTGAACGACATTGCCCTCGACGCCGAGGGCAATATTCTGGTTGTCGATTCCGATTCCAACCGGGTCTACAGGGTCACGCGTGACGGAAACATCTCCGTGTTCGCCGGTACCGGGCGACAGAGAGCAGACGGGGACTCGGGCGGCGACGGCGGGCCCGCAACCGAAGCTCATTTGCGTTATCCGGAAAGTATCGCCGTGGGTTCGCAGAACGAGGTCTATATTTCCGACGAAGACCGAGTCCGCCGGGTAGATGCCAGAGGCATTATCACGACCATCGCCGGAAGCGGGAATTCGGGAGACGGTTTAGCCCGTGGGCAGATTGCAACCGACTTTCGCCTACACGATTTAAGAGCCATTGAATACGACCCGCGTTCAGGAAGATTGTACATCTGGCAAAGGAATCAACGAATCTGGCGGGTTGAGAATGACAGGATCTTTCATTTTGCAGGAAGTGGAGGGACAGGATGTAGGGGCGATGCAGAACATCCGACCCAGGCGCAATTCGACTATATTGCTGACATGTCGGTCGGCCCCGACGGATCACTTTACTTGGCCGACGGTATTCGTATTCGCAAGATCGACCCTGCCGGGTCCACGATCACATCGGTCGCCGGTAACGGGAGATTCTGGGACAGACGGATCGCGGATGGAACACCCGCCCTCAGAACGGGCATGCGGCGTCCTCGAGGATTGGCCTTTGACTCTCGGGGACTGTTGCACTATGGAAATGATGACGGAGACATCTATCGGCTTGAGTCTAACGGAACACTGACACTGTTCGCCGATCTGTTCGATTTGCGGGGCACCACACAGAGCGGCAGGATGTTCTTCGAACCAGCCGGAAATTTGATTCTTGCGGACCAGGAAGGACTCCGAATCCTCGAGGTGAGTGCTGACGGCAGCCGGGTGCGCACGATCGTAAGCGGGTCCGATTCCTCGAATGCCCCAAGTATCAGCAGCCCCATGGCCTCCCCCGACGATTCCCGAAACAAACCCGTTCCCCGAGACTCCCATCCGATCATTGGCGGGGATGAGGTTGCCCCGGGAGAGTGGCCCATGGTGGTACGGATAGGCACCCCAACCAAATTCTGCACTGCAAGCCTGGTGGCCCCCAACTGGGTTCTCACCGCCGCGCATTGTCTGGTCGGTGATGACGGGTCTGTCGATGACCCTAACGACATTTCCGTTTTCCTGGGGCACGACTGGGACAGGGGAGTTTGTGAGAATACCAGAGATGAGATCGGCCGTGTGATCATCCATCCGGACTATTACTACAAGGGCGAGGGCTTCAGAAACGATGCCGCTCTGGTCGAGATTATGGAGCCTGCTCCGGCTACTCCGGTCAGGGTTCTGACTCCGGAGGAAGAAGCGTGGTATGCCCCTTCCGGCGGTCCCGCCTCTGCCGTCGGTTGGGGCCGAACCGACGATCGCAGCTACCCCCGAATCCTTCACCATGTGGATATCCCCGTCTGGACTCCGGAAGATTGTCTGAGGGACAGCTTGTGGAGAAACGACGAAGTGGTCCACGATCGAACGTTGTGCGCTGGGAAAGAAGGTATGGGAGCTGATTTGGGAGATAGCGGAGGTCCTCTCCTGGTGGCTCTTCCTGATGGGGATTGGGGACAGGTGGGAATCGCTTCCCAATGGGGAGGCGCTAGAAGGGGTTACCCGACAGTCTACACCCGGACTTCTGCCCTCTATGACTGGGTCCACCAGCACATTGACGGCGGCCTCCGGTTCTCCCGCCTGGAAGCGGGCCAAGTGCTGACCTCGGAAAGAGGCCGGACGAGCTTCCTGGCGGGTAACCGTTTCGAGGAGACCGATGCAGCAGGGTCTGTGAGCGCCGGCAGCTACGCCTTTCAAAGCCACGGCCCCCGGACGGGAACGCTGACGTTGACCTACGATGACGACACCTCCTGCACGTTTCAACTCACCTTTACTTCCGCTACCGCGGGAACGTCCAGTTACCGCTGCAGCGATGGAAGTTCCGGCAGCCAGAGCTTTCAACTCACATCCGGGGACACAAGCCTGTTCGTCCCTGTCCTGCTGACCTCGGCCGGGCGCAACAACGCCTTCTTCACCTCGGAGCTGACCCTGACCAACCGGGGAACCGAAGAGGCCACCCTCCACTACACCTACACGGCCGATGCGGGAGGCGGAAGCGGAACCGCCACCGACAGCCTGGCCCCGGGGCAGCAGCGCATCCAACCCGACACCATCGGCTACCTCTCAGGCCTCGGCATCCCCATTCCCGGCTCCGGAAATCGGATCGGGACCCTGCGGGCGGAGGTCTCGGGTTCTTCCCAGGTGAGCCTGACCACCCGCACCGCCACCGAGGTGCCCGACGGCCGCGCCGGCCTGGCCTATCCCTCCATCGCCGAGGACCAGGGCTTCCAGGAAGCGGTCTACCTGTGCGGGCTGCGCCAGAACACTCAGGACCGCTCCAACGTGGCCTTCCAGCACATGGGAGCTCCCGATGACGGCCCCGTCACCCTGAGGACCACCGCCTATTCCGGGGAGGCCGACGACACCGGTTCCCTGGTGGTGGGAGAGGTGGAGCTGCAGCCGGGAGGCTTCCACCAGTACTCGGGACTGCTGGGAAGGCTGGGCAGTCCCGCCCAGGGCTATGTCACGGTGGAAAAGGTCGAAGGAGATGCGCCTTTCTACGCCTACGGGGTCATCAACGACAACTTCAACTCGGACGGCTCCTTCGTTTTTCCTCTCACCGAGTCCTCCCTGGTGGGCACGACGGGACAGACCCTGCCGGTCATCATCGAGACCGGCAACTTCCAGAGCGAGCTGACGGTGACCAACTTCTCGGCCGTCGACAAAACCGTCGATTTCAGCTTTGTGGCCGATGGGGTCGACAGTGGCGACGACACGGCCGAATTCAGCCTGGAGCTGAAAGCCGGGCAGCAGCTCATCCTCCCCGAAATCGTGGAGGAACTGCGGGGGCGGGAAACAGCCGGCATCGGTCCGGCCGGTCGGGCCTTCGTCGGCGCCCTGTTCGCCACGCCGGCCGAGGGGGACCTGAGCGGGATCGTGATCGGGGCTCGTACGGGAGCTCCCGACAAGAGAGGGGGGCAGTACAGTCTCTTCTACAACGGGGCGCCCTATGGCGGGGCTTCGGTCGAGAGCGCCTGGATCTACGGGCTGCAACAGAACGCGGAGAACCGCAGCAACCTGGCCTTGGTCAACACGGGAGAGATCGACGACAGCACCAGCACCTTCGAAATCACCATATACGACGGCAGCGGAGAGTCCGAACCGAGAACGAGAAGCGTGACGCTGGGTCCCCGCCGCTGGACGCAGGAGAACGGGATTCTAGGCAATATCCGTCAGGGATACGTGCAGGTGCGAAAGACCTCGGGCAACAACCCCTTTGTAACCTACGGCGTGATCAACGACGGCGGCAGGCCCGGGGAACGCAGCGGGGACGGCGCATTCCTGCTCAGCCAGGATTAGGCGTTCGGTCTTGGACACTTAGCCCGAAACCCCAGCACCGATTTCCCCAACGCCCACCGCTCTTCGGATCAAAATCCAAAGACTTGGTTCGGGGGATCTCCCGTTTGCTGGAGGCAAACACTCATGAACATAGGAACAAGAGTCCTGGCGGCGATTCCCCATTTCATGCTCGCTCTCGCGTCCATAGCACCTTGTGCTCTCGGACAGGACGATTCAGCAGAATTGTCTCTCTCCAGCCCGCGGGACCTTGTCCTCGATGCCCAGGGCAACATTCTAGTCGTCGATCACGATTCCTATCAGGTCTTCAAGGTCACGCGCGACGGAAAGATCTCAGTGTTCGCCGGAACCGGGAAACAGCGGCAACACATGGATTCGGGCGGCGACGGCGGGCAGGCAACCGAAGCTCAGCTAAGATCTCCGAAGAGCATTGCAGTGGGCGCGCACAACGACGTCTACATCTCCGACCGCGACCGAATCCGGCGGGTTGACTCCGGCGGCATTATCACGACCGTCGCCGGAGGAGGAGAATCGGATGGCAGCATACCTCATGGTCAGTTGGCGACCGACGTTAGCCTGTTCGAGCCAGACGCAATCGCTTTTGATTCGGGTTCAGGCAGATTGTACATCGGGCAAACGGATGAACGGATCTGGCGGGTCGAGAACGCCAGGATCTTTCATCATGCGGGGACCGGGGAGACCGGCTGCAGGGGAAACGGACAGCACCCGACCGCGGCGCAATTCGACTTTATTAGCGACATGGCGGTCGGCCCCGATGGGTCGCTCTATCTAGTCGACACTAACAACCGCAGCATTCGGAAGATCGACCCTGCCGGGACGACGATCACTGCGGCCGCTGGAAATGGAAGACGGCGGAACGGCCCTATCCCGAATGGGACACCCGCGCTCAGAACGGGCATGAGGCTCCTACAAGGATTGACCTTCGACTCCCGGGGCCGGTTGCACTTTATCAACGATACTGGAGTCATCTATCGGCTTGAGTCGAACGGCACCTTGACTCTTTTCTCCAATCTCTCCGATCTGTTGGGCAGGTCGGTAACGGGCAGAATGATCTTTGATCCTAGCGGGAATCTGATCATTGTCAACAGACATAGCCCCGAAATTCTTGAGGTCAGTGCGGACGGTAGCCGGGTGGGCATCATCGCCAGCGGATCCAACTCGCGATCGTCCCAGGGGATCTCCGACATCTCCGAAGTGGCCTCCCCCGAGAATCCCAGTAACAAAAGCACTTCCCGAGACGCCCACTCGATCATTGGCGGGGAGGAAGTTTCTCCCGGAAAGTGGCCCTTTGTCGTACGAGTGGACGCCCCAACCAGTTTCTGTACCGGAAGCCTGGTTGCCCCGAACTGGGTTCTGACCGCCGCCCACTGCGTCGTCGACGATGCCGGGCGGGTGGACGATCCGAGCGATATTTCCATTTTCCTGGGACACGACTTGGATAGAGATATTTGTGAGAACACCAGAGTGAAAATCGGACGGGTGATCGTCCATCCGGACTATGACCATCGTCCCAAGGGCTTCATCCCCGATGCTGCACTCATCGAGATACTTGAGCCAGCCTCAGCCGAACCGGTAAGGATACTGACTCCTGAAGAAGACGCCTGGTACGCTCCTCCAGGAACGCTCTCCACCATCATCGGCGGGGGACGGCAAGAGGGGGGATATCTCACCCGCGTTCTGAGACAGGCGGACCTTCCCGTGATTTCTACCGAGGATTGCAGAAACAACTCCCTTTGGGAACGCTGGCAAAGCGGGGTCATTAACGATTACGCCCTGTGCGCTGGGGGAATTGAAGGGACAATAACCAGGTTTGGCGATAGCGGAGGTCCCTTTGTCGTCCCCCTTCCCAAGGGCGGCTGGGGTCAAATAGGAATCGCTGTTCTGGGACCCGGAGGGTTACGCGATGCTGTGGACTACCCAGCAGTCCTCACCCGGACCGCCGCCATCTACGATTGGATCCATGAGCATGTTGACGGCGGCGTTCACTTCACCCGCCTGGATGCGGGCCAAGTGCTGAACTCGGAAAGAGGCCGGACGAGCTTCCTGGCGGGCAACCGTTTCGAGGAGACCGATGCAGCAGGGTCTGTGAGCGCCGGCAGCTACGCCTTTCAAAGCCACGGCCCCCGGACGGGAACGCTGACGTTGACCTACGATGACGACACCTCCTGTACGGTTCAACTCACCTTTACTTCCGCAACCGCGGGTACATCCAGCTATCACTGCAGCGACGGAAGTTCCGGCAGCGAGAGTTTTCAACTGGCATCGGACAGATACAGCATCTTCGTCCCGGTCCTGCTGACCTCGGCCGGGCGCAACAACGCCTTCTTCACCTCGGAGCTGACCTTGACCAACCGGGGAACCGAAGAGGCCACCCTCCACTACGCCTACACGGCCCGTTCGGGAGGCGGCAGCGGAACGGCCACCGACCGGCTGGCCCCGGGGCAGCAGAGAGTCCAATCCAACGCCATCGACTACCTCACCGATCTCGGCATTCCCATCCCCGGCTCCGGGAACCGCATCGGGACCCTCAGAGTGGAGGTCTCGGGTTCTTCGGAGGTGAGCCTGACCACCCGCACCGCCACCGCCGTGCCCGGCGGCCGGGCCGGCCTGGCCTACCCCTCCATCGCCGAGGAGGAGGGCTTTCAGGAAGCGGTCTACCTGTGCGGGCTGCGCCAGAACACTCAGGACCGCTCCAACGTGGCCTTCCAGAACATGGGTTCCTCCGATGAGGGCCCCATCACCCTGAGAACCACCGTCTATTCCGGGGAGGCCGACGACACCGGCTCCCTGGTCGTGGGAGAGGTGGAGCTGCAACCGGGAGGCTTCCACCAGTACTCGGGACTGCTGGGCAGGCTGGGCGCTTCGGCCCAGGGCTACGTCAAGGTGGAAAAGGTCTCGGGAGACGCCCCGTTCTACGCCTACGGGGTCATCAACGACAACTTCAACTCGGACGGCTCCTTCGTATTTCCCCTGACCGCATCCTCCCTGGTGGGAACCAGAGGCCAGACCCTTCCGGTCATCATCGAGACCGGCAACTTCCAGAGCGAGCTGACGGTGACCAACTTCTCGGCCACGGACAAGACCGTGACCTTCAGCTTCGTGGCCGAGTCAGTCGACACCGGAGACGACACGGCCACCTTCAGCCTGAGGCTCAAGGCGGGAGAACAGCACATCCTCCCCGGTATCGTGGAGGAACTGCGGCGGCGGGAGGTGGAGGGGATCGGCGGGGCTGACCGGGCCTACGTGGGAGCGCTGTTCGCCACGCCTGCCGAGGGGGACATGAGCGGCATCGTGATCGGGGCGAGGACGGGGGCGCCGGACCAGAGAGGGGGACAGTACAGCCTCTTCTACAACGGGGTGCCCTATGGCTCGGCTTCCGTAGAGAGCGCCTGGATCTACGGGCTGCAGCAGAACGCGGAGAACCGCAGCAACCTGGCCCTGGTCAATACGGGAGAGATCGACAACAGCTCCATCACCTTCGAGATCACGATTTACGACGGCAGCGGAGAGTCCGAACCGAGAACCAGGAGCGTAACCCTCGGTCCCCGTCGTTGGACTCAGGAAAACGGGATACTAGGCAGGATCAGCCAAGGGTACGTGCAGGTGCGGAAGACCTCGGGCAACAACCCGTTCATTACCTACGGCGTGATCAACGACGGCGGCAGGCCGGGGGAACGCAGCGGGGACGGCGCTTTCCTGCTCAGCCAGGAGTAGGCGCTCCCGCTTTCAAAAGCTTGATTGTTCTCCCCGGAGTCTGCGTTATGGAACAATAGCCACGACTTCCGGGAGGCAGCGCCCCTCTTTCCGACGATACGACAACTCAACAAGGGATCGTCTGCCGATTCGTAATTTTCCCGGCGCCGCCGGTGAGGAGGACGGCCATGATCGATATCTCTGGAAGCCCCCGAGGGCGGGGTTGGCGACCGAATCGCCGTCAGTTTCTGAATGCGGCGGCGCTGGGGGGTCTCAGCCTGCGGTTCCGGACCCAAGCTTCGGCCGCCGCGGGCCAAGGGCCGGCCACGGGGGACGGAGTCGTCTATGTGACCGACCTGGACCGGTGCCGGCCCGCTTCCGCTCTGTCCACGCGTCTGAAGCGCGGGACCTGGAAGAAGCTGGAGTACGAAACCGACGACTTCGGCGGAACCATGCTGGTGGCCTTGGAGGAGAGTGCCGCTCCAGACCTGACCTACGCCCTGAACCGCAGCGGCTGGCACCGGATCTACGTCGGCATTTACCGAAAGCCTTTCGAGCAACCCAAACAGGTTCAGGTCAAGTTGTCGGGAGATCCCGCCTACACCACCGTAACCGGCCGGCGGGGAGAAACCGACCATCGCGAGAACTGGATCGACGACATCTACTGGAAAAGCGCCGATCTGAGCGGGCGCGACCTGCTCATCCGCCAGACCCGGATACCCCGCACCCGGCACGGTTGGCTGGCCTACATCAAGCTGGTCCCCCTGTCGGCGCCGCAGGTGGAGACTCTGCAGCGGGACCGCGCTCAAAAGGCGACCAAGCGCCTGTTCGTGCACACCGACGCCCATTTTTCCAATGTTTCCGGATCGGCCGAGGAGGTGCTCAAGTACCTCGAGCCTCTGCGGCACACCGACGTGTCGCGGGTCTACTGGGAGGCCGGCGGCGGGGACCGGACCCTCTACCTCTCCAGGATTGCCGAGGATTACGGGCGGGCCTTCAACCAGCCGGACCCGGTCTTCCCCAGGGCCGTCGATCGGGAGTTGGCGTTAACCTGGAGGAACTATCGCCAAAAAGGGGTGGATCCATTGCGCGCGGCCGCCGAGTTGGCTCGGGAGATGGGAATCGAGCTGCACGCCTCCTACCGCACCGCCGGGTTCGTCTACCCGGCCCCCCACGACCACATTGCGGGCAGCTTTTACGAGAAGCATCCGGAACTGGCTTGCCTGGATCGGCTGGGCAGGCCCATGCCCCGAATTTCCTACGCCTTCCCCGAGACCCGCCGCTACGTGATCTCTCTTTTCCGGGAGATGGCCGAATACCCCATCGACGGGGTGGGAGTCCTCTACAATCGCCGGCCTCCCCTGGTGGCATACGAGGAACCACTGGTCCGGGGGTTCCAGACCCGATACGGCCAGGACCCCCGCCGGCTGGATGAGCTGGACCACCGCTGGCTCACCTTCCGCTGCCAGGCTCTGACCCGGTTCATGCGGGAGCTGCGCCAGGCCATGGATGAGGCCACCCGACCCACCAGCCGCTCCAAACGGCTGGCCATCTCGGCGGTGGTGTTCCGTCCCGAGGAGAACCTGCTGCACGGAATGGACCTGAAGACCTGGATCGCCGAGGGCCTGGTGGACACCATCATCCCCTACTCCTCCTCCATCCGGCTCAACAGCTACCAGCCCGCTTGGGACAAGCCCGAGGATGTCGATTACTTCGTCTCGCTGGTTCGGGGGACCCGGTGCCGGCTGGCGCTCAACCTGATGCCTCGGGGGCTGACCGCCGAAGAGTATCGCCGCAAGGCTCTCCGGCTCTATGGTGCCGGGGTCGAGCACTTCTTTTTCTGGGATGGCATCAGCCGGGTCCGCAAGGTTCCGCGACTCGGACACAAGGAGGAGGTGGCGGCCTGGTCGGCCGCCGGCGAGCCGCCGATCCTGCCCACGGCCACGCGCTTGCGCAAGCTGGGAGAATGGGATCTCACCCTGGAGACACCCGGGTAGAATCGCACTTCCCACCGGGGAGCAGAATTGAACATGGACATCGATGGAACCGAAAACAGACCCGTGAATTGCGGCCAGCAGCCCACCGCAACTGGTGAACGGACCAGTACCATCAACCTCGGCAATCAATGGCAGGAGTTTCTGAGGAATGTCGCACGCACCGGCCGGCGGCTGTTTTGGGAAAATACGGCTACGTCTTTTCTGGTCCTGATCGTGCTTGGAGCGATTTCCGGATTCAGCGACGGTCGAGAGGCATTGGCGTTGAAGGCACTTTGTGGAGGTTCGGCGGCTGCGGCCATCATCCTTTGCTACCGGATGAAGCGAATCGTAAATCCTGAAGAACTCCTCCTTGACACCGATGGCCCTGCCAACCCGGAAGACCTGAGCACCCAAGCCGGCCACCACTTGAGGTCATTGCAACGCCTGACGTACGCGGCAGCGGCGTTGAGCAGCACCAGCGCAGTACTTCTATATTTCCTGGTCCCCTCCCAGCTCGCTCTCGGAGTATTAGACAACTTGAACAACTGGGCCCCAGAGGGACTGATGCTCAAGTTTGTCGCATTTGTGGTTCTCCTGGGTATCTGGGGCATGGTGATGTGGTCGCGGAGGACCAAGAGTTTTTCGGAACTTTGGTGGGACCAGAGGCAGATGACATTGCCGGTCCGGCACCGAGAAGTCACTGGGAAGCTGCTGGATCCGGGGCAGACGTCCGACTGAAATCTACCCGCGAACTCCACTCCCTCAACCCAGGCTCTCGTCCCAACCCAGGACGCCGCGTCCCCGTTCCACCACCGCTGCAGCCACTTGCTGGGCCCGGGACACCGCCTCCGGCAGCGGGCAATCCTCGATCAGGGCCGCGATCAAGGCTCCGTTGAAGGCGTCCCCGGCCCCAATACTGACGTTGCCGGATGCCACCCGGACCGGGGGCTGGTGGGCAAAGGGTTCCTTCATGGACTGGTAGGCAGCCCCGTCGGAGCCCATCTTGAGGACGACCGTGTGGGGCCCGGCCGCCAGCACGCGTTCGGCCACCTCCCGGCCGGTTCGGCCGGAGGTCCAGACGGTCAACTCTTCCAGGGTGCCCACCACCACTTCGGCCCGGGCCCACAACTCTCTCACCTGCTCGGGCGTCGCCTTGCCCGTCCAGCCCAGACCGGTGTCCAGCACCCGCACCCGGTCAGGCCCGCCGAAAGCCTCCAGCAGATTCAGCACCTGGGGCAGCACCTCCAGCGGGATCTGCCCCGGCAGGCTGGCCAGCAACCAGGTCGCCTCTTCGTCCTGAGCCGACAGGCTCCAGTCCAGAGCCGGTCCGACGTGCTGCAGGGTTCCCAGCCGCCGTCCGGCGGCGTCCGCCGCGGTGATGGCCTGCATGGTGGAGTACCCTGGGGGAGCGATACACTTCACGCCGGCCCGCTCCAGCCAGCCCCGGACCAGTCGCCCGGCCGGGTCCTGGCCAATGGGAGCGTTGAGGTGAACCTTCCGGCCCAGTTTCCCCAGCACGTAGGAAGCCGATCCCCCATTGCCGCCCAGGCCCATTTCGGGGGGCGAGCGCAGCGGGAGCAGGGTCCGGTGGGTGTAGACGTCCCGCGGCACCTCGCCGATCCAGTGGCGGGGCGGATCGCGCAGGGTCACATCCAGCCCTGCAGATCCGGCCACGGCCACAACCGTGGATGGCAAATTTTCAGTAGACATGGCTGGATGCAATCGAAGACCCGGCCGCCTCAGTCGCCCCGGTCGATGCCGCCCAGGATGTCGGCGGAACCGCGTTCCAGCAGCTGGGTGTCGGAGCCGGTGAGAATGATGCGGTACCCCCGGCCGATCATGCGGTTGGCGGTGGCGTTGTCGAGGGCCAACCCACCCAGGTAGGTGGGGCCGGCCAGAATGACCTCCTCGGCGAGACCGATGGCGTCCTGGACTTCCTGGTGGTCGGGACCATCCCGATAACCATAGCTCATGGCCAGGTCGTTGGGGGCAATCTGGCAGGCGTCCACGCCCGGAACGTTCACGATCGCCTGGATGTTGTCGATCGCCTCACGGTGCTCGATCAGCAGCATGCACAGGATCTGGTCGTCCGCCGCGTCGACGTAGGCTTCCCGGGTTATCCCAAACCTGGCAGGCCCGTAGAACGGGCCGTAGCCGCGATTGCCTCGTGGC
The DNA here is from genome assembly GCA_965207735.1 of Candidatus Versatilivorator sp. Taxonomy (GTDB): domain Bacteria; phylum Acidobacteriota; class Terriglobia; order Versatilivoradales; family Versatilivoraceae; genus Versatilivorator. Next base: position 3,274,491 of record OZ242296.1, read on the forward strand.
GGGTAGCGAACGGACCGGGCGGCGGCTTCGGCCTCGGCCCGGTTGTGGATCATGGGGAAGACCATCCCCATGGCGCCGGCGTCCAGCACCGGCTTGACCAGCCAATGCAGGTTCCAGGGCACTCGAACGATGGGGGTGGCGCGGGTCCCCTGGGTAACCGTCACCATGGCATGAACCGAGGCGATGTCGATCGGTCCGTGCTCCATGTCGAAGAAGAGCCAGTCGAAGCCGGCCGCGGCCAGGATCTGGGTGGTGGCCACGCTGGGCATGGAGACCAGCATGCCGATGGCAGGCTTGTCTGCGGCCAAGCGAGCCTTCAGGGGATTGATGGCGGGGGTGTCGGGTCTCAAAGCTCCAGCTTGTCGTTGAAGACCATTTTCTTGAGCTTGAACTTGCGCTTGATCTTGAAGGGGCCGACCTGGGTTCTCAACTCCACGTCCTTGTCCTCGAGAGCGATGGCTTCCTCCCGGGGGAAGAACATAAAGATTTCGACATACTGATCCCGCGGCAAGACCTCCACCGAAACGGCGGCAATGGGGTCCTTTTTCTTTCGGTGCAGGGCCGTCGCCTGCTTGATGCGTTCGGTGTTTCTTTGCAAGGAGCGCGCCATTCTGCCGGGCAGACCGGTCAACAGGACCACGTACTGCTCGTCCTTCACGTTGAGGAGCTGCTTGTCCTTTCCCGACTCCTGGAAATCGCCCCGGTAGCGGGACCGAACGATCGCCTGCTTCACCGGCAGAGCGCTGGTCCAGCGGACGGTCACGTTGTAGGGAGGTGGACCCAGACCTCCGCCAACAGGAGGGGGCCGGCCCGCCAAGCCGGAACTGTTATACCCCGGGCCACCTCCGGCTGGGGCGGCCCCTGCGGGGATGGGGGTAGGATCGACAGCCAAGGCTTCGACACTGCCCCGAGGCTGGTCCGGATCACGCCGTTCCCCGGGATCCTGCGCCGGGCCGCCTTCAATGCCCCCGAAACCTCCCCGACTCATCCGCATGGGGTCGAGGGAGACGCTCTGGGCCCAGGGAGATTTGGTCAACATCTTGTGGGCTTCCTTGGGCTTCCACTGCTTGTATTCCCTTACTTTCCAGAAATCCGCAGCCCGGAGCCCGGCGCTGCCCAGGCAGAACAACAGAGCCAGAAGGGTGAACCCTTTCACGAGACTGACCTCGCTTAGCGAAATGGTCTGAAGGATTGGGCGACTCTCAAAGCTCCAGCTTGTCGTTGAAGACCATTTTCTTGAGCTTGAACTTGCGCTTGATCTTGAAGGGGCCGACCTCGGTTCGCAGCTCTACGTCCTTGTCCTCGAGGGCGATGGCTTCCTCTCGGGGGAAGAACATAAAGATCTCGACGAACTGATCCCGCGGCAAGACTTCCACCGAAGCGGCGGCAATGGGATCCTTTTTCTTCCGGTGCAGGACCGTCATCTGCTTGATGCGATCGGTGTTTCTTTGCAGGCCACGGGCCATTCTGCTGGGCAGACCGCTCAACAGGACCACGTACTGCTCGTCCTTCATGTTGAGAAGCTGCTGGTCTTTTTCCGATTCCTCGAAGTCACCGCGGTAGCGGGCCCGAATGATGGCCTGCTTCACCGGAAGGGCGCTGGCCCAGCGGACGGTCACATTGATGGGAGGCGGACCCCGCCTCGCCGCGGGCCGCCGGCCTCCCAGATTGGGGCCGCCGCCACCGCCCGGGCCGCCGGACGGGGGGCCAAATCCGCCACCGGAACCGACGCTGCCGCTGGGAGGATTGGCGCCACTGCCGCCGAAGCCGCCTCCTCCTCCACCGCCCTGAGATTGCTCCGGATCGCCGCGCCGGGCCGACGGATCCTGCGTCGGCCCGCCTTCAACGTTCTCGAATCCCCCCCGTCTCATCCGCATGGGGTCGAGGGAGACATTCTGGGCCCAGGGAGACTTGGTCAACATCTTGTGGACTTCCTTGGACTTCCACTGCTTGTATTCCTTTTTTTCCCAGAAATCGGCGGCCTGGAGCCCGGTGCTGCCCAAGAAGAACAACAGGGCCAGAAGGATGGATTTTTTCATGAGACTGACCTCGATGGTTCGGCGCATCGAAAGGACGCGCCCTGAGACGAAATCCGGACTCCCTGCACTCCGAATCGGGCGACAGCGGTATCCGTACCAGATCCGTACCAGCCATCGGGCAAATTCGAATGGGATCCTTGCGTACGGCTATTTTAGCCCATCCGTAAGGGATTCTTCAAAGTTATCTTCCGGCCGAAGCGGTGCTCCCTTGGAATCGGGAATCCGCTTCTGATAGGCTTTTCCAGAGGGCCGTCCCCAGGTCGCGTGGGCGGCCGAAAGGTTGCTCGACCGGTTGCGGCCGCCTGCAGAAACCACCGACGGCGACGAGAGCCGCCGCGGCTCGGATCCTGTCGAGGAGAACCCGCCATGAGCCAACGACTGAACATCCTGCTACTTCCCCACCCGCTCCGGGAGTCGTTGTTCCACCCCTGGGGCGAGGACGTGATGGCGGCCATCGGCGATCGCCATCAGTTGAGAGTCTACGATCCGTCTCAAGACCTGGCCCGGCAGTTCGAGGGCGTGGAGGTGGTGATCGATCAGAGCGGTTCGGCCGGAACCCGGGAGATGGCCGACCTGGCTGCCAGATCCTGCCGCTTGTGGCAGGTTCTGGGAACGGGCGTCGATGCCTTCGACCTGGATTACTGGAGATCGAAAGACATTCCGGTGGCCAATACCCCCGGTCCCTTCAGCGGAGTGGCCCTGGCCGAATGCGCCATGATGTTCATCCTGATGCTGACCCGCAAGTATCCCGTGACCCAGACCACTATGGAGCAGGGCGACTTTTACGAACCGGTCGGTCTGGAGCTGGTGGGACTGAAACTGGGGATCATCGGTTTCGGCGCCAGCGGCAGCGAACTGGCAAGGCGGGCACGCCCCTTCGGCCTCAAGATTCTGGCGGCCGACGTTCGCGAGATCACCCCAGAAGAAGTGCAACAGTTCGGCCTGGAGTTTGCCGGCAGGGCGGAAGACATCGACCGAATCGTGGCCGAGGCCGACATCCTGTCGGTCCACCTGCCCCTTAACTCCGAGACCCGCCACATCATCGATGAGCGGCGGCTGGGCTTGATGAAGCCCTCGGCCTTTCTGATCAACGTGGCCCGAGGAGCCCTGGTGGATGAGCAGGCCCTGAGCCAAGCCCTGGTGGAGGGACGCATCGCGGGGGCGGGGTTGGATGTGTTCGGAAAGGAACCGCCCGATCCGGAAGACCCTATTTTCAAGCTGCCGACGGTGGTGACCACGCCCCATATCGCCGGAGTGACCGACGGCACCTCCCGCAAGCGAGCCCGGGTGGCCGCCGACAACGCCGACCGGGTAGCGGCCGGCCTGCAGCCCCTCTACCGCGTAGACCTTTAAACAGTAATTAAATCAGTTCAGCCCCCGCCCTGGCAGGCGGATCATACGAGAGCGAAACAACGCATCTTCATGGCCTGTCGGGAACAAGGGCCAGGTCGTACTTAACCGGTTTTCTACTAATTGAACATGGATGCACAGGATAGACAGGATAAACAGCCAGCCGTTTTCGTTTTGGCAATGAAGACGAACCCCCAATGAACACGAATGGGGACGAATAGGGATGGAGCTCGGTCAATGACGAGCGGCGCCCGGGTGCTTCTGCACTATTGTGAGGTTGGTGTCACGGCGTCATGGGAGAATGCCCCCCCCGGGAGCGCGGGCGTCCCGCCCGCGCTCCCGGGGGGGGGGCGCTTTCGTCACGATTGCCCTTCAAGGGAGAGTCGGCCCAAACGAACTGGCTGGATGGTCGCCTTAAATCCCGATTTGACAATCCCTTAGTGGCCCTTCGTCGTTCTTCGTGCCCCTTCGTGGATAAGTCTTTTTCTTTTGTCTCTTGTCGTTTGTTTCAGGCAAGTCCCGCCCGCAAGCCAGCCGTAACCGCCCGGGCCGTGTCCACCACCCAGGGCCCGTCGGAGCTCAACCGGACCTCCAGCTCTTCCCCGATGCCGGCCAGCCGGTCCCGTTCTCCATCGAAAGCCAGGGTCACGGGCTCTCTCATCTCCAGCGGCTTTTTCTCTCCCAGCGCCAGACGCTGCACGGCGCTGATGGAGATTTCCCGAAACAGCCCCGGCCCCAGCGGCGCCGTTACCCGCCTGTCGCCCGGACCGAAGACCAGGTGGAGTCCCCTGGGGCTCTCCGCGGTCACCGTTTCCACGAACCCGCCGATGGCCGACAGCCCGATGCTCCAGGGCTGGGCGCGGGTCAGGAATAGCTCCTTGAGGTTGTCCACCTCCCAAATGGCCCGGGCCCCGATGAAGGTCCTGGTGGTGACCGCCAGGTCGACCAGGGCCAGGTCCACCACTCCCGAGGGGTCGTGAAGCCAAAGCACCTTGGACCGGGTGCAGGCCGTATCCCGGTCGGTCCGGCCCGTTGCCAGCAATCCTGCGGCAAGTCCCGCGCTGGTGCCTTCCTGAAACTCGGAGAAGACGTTGTTGGTCCCGGTGGAGATAGGCAACAGGGGAACTTCGCTCCCGCTGCCTTTGAAGACTGCTCGATTGGTCCCGTCGCCTCCCAGGGTCACGATGCATTCGACCCCGGCCTCCACCATGGCCGCCGCCGCCCGGATGGAATCCTGGGGACCGCCGCTGACCGGGATCTCCAGCGGACACACCCGTAGCCGGGTCGAACCCATTTTCTGACAGGCCTTGGGGCAGATTCCGGCGGGCTCGGGCATGTAGAGCACCTGCTCCACCCCGGCTGCCTCCAGGCCGCGCAGCAAGCGGGCGGTCAAGGCCGATTTTTCCTGGTTGGAGACCACCCAGGCCTGGGCCACCAGGCGACGGATGTCTCTACCCGACGCCGGATTGGCCACGATCCCGACTTTGCTCATGTCAAATTGATGTTTTCCAAGGGAGCGTCGACCGTCCGGTCAGACGAATTCGGCCAGTAGCCGAGTGACCAGCGCGGGTTGCTCCACCGGAGCGGCGTGCCCGCAATCGGGCAGCTCGTGCAGTTGAGCTCCCTCAATGGCCTCGGCCAACTGGCGGGAAAGGTCCGGCGGCGTGAGGCTGTCTTCCGAACCCACCAGGACCTGGGTGGGGCAATTGAGACTGCCCAGGCGGGGGCGCAGGTCGGCTTTGGCCACCATGCGGGTGGCGGCCACGATGCTGGCGGCGTCGCTGGAAAGGATGCTGCGGCGGATGGCCTCCACCACCTTGGGATTGGCGTCCCGAAAGGCCGGTCTGAAGGTCACCTCGATAAGGGGGTCGGCAATGCCCTCCATGCCGCCGAAGGTGGCTGCCGACGCCAGTTCGAAGAGGGTGTTTCGAGTCTCCTGGGGGAAGGCGGCCGTGGTGGACAACAGCGAGAGGGACCGCACGCTCTCGGGCCGGGCGGCGGCCAGCTCGACGGCGATCATGGCCCCCAGGGAGTGGCCCACCAGGCTGGCTTGCTCAACCCCGACGGTTTCCAGCAGGGCGGCCAGGTCAGCGGTGTGTTTGCGGAGGGTGTGGGCGCCCGGTGTTTGCTCGGAACGGCCATGGCCGCGCAGGTCGTAGCTGATCAGGGTGCGGCCCTCCAAACCGGCTTGATCCAGGCCGGTCCATAGCTCCATGGAACTGCTCAGGCCGTGGATGAATACCACCGCCGGCCCTTCTCCTGATTTCTGCACGTTCAGGGCGATACCGTTGGCTTGCAGGATTTCGGCACTGGGACCCTCGGCCGAGCCCTGGGCCTGGGGCCTGACCACCGCTCCTTCGGCGGGTTCGATCCGACCCAGGACCGTCCCCACGTCCACCACCTCTCCCTCGGCCACCACCATGCTGATGACCCCGTCCACGTCAGCCGTCATCTCCGCGGTAGCCTTGTCCGTCTCCACCTCCAGGACGACCTGCCCGGCCTCCACCGAGTCGCCGTCCTGAACCTGCCAGCGGGACAGCTTGCCTTCGCTCATTCCCATGCCCATCTTGGGCATGATGACGTCAATAGGCATCGGACCTTTCCTCGTTCCTTGTCGATCGGCAGCCGCTCTCTCAAGACGCCTGGGCGCAGGTCTCTTTCACGGCAGCCACCACCTTTTCCGGATTGGGCAGGTAGGCGTCCTCCAGCACCGGGCTGAAGGGCACCGGGGAGTGAGGGGCCGTTACCATGCCCACCGGCGCCCGCAGCCAGTGAAACCCCCGGCTGGCCACCATGCCGGCGATGTGCGAGGCCAGCCCGCAAAGAGGATTGGCTTCGTCCACGATCACCAGGCGCCCGGTCTTTTTCACCGATGCCAGAATGGTCTCCTCGTCCAGCGGGGACACGGTGCGCAGATCGATCACCTCGGCATCGATGCCCTCCTTGGCCAGCGTCTCGGCTGCCTTCAGGGCATGGACGGCGGTGAGGCTCACCCCCAGCAGGGTCACGTCGCTGCCCGGTCGGGCCACGGCTGCCTTGCCGATGGGCACGATGTGCTCTCCCGCGGGGACTTCTCCCTTCAAGGTATACATGGTGATGTGCTCGCAGAAGATGACCGGGTCGTCATCCCGGATGGAAGCCGTCAGCAGGCCCTTGGCGTCGGCGGCGTTGGAGGGGGCCACCACCTTCAGGCCGGGAATGTTGGCGAACATGGGATAGAGGGTCTGGGCGTGCTGGGCCGCGGCCCGGAAGCCGCCTCCGATCATGGTGCGAATGGTGACCGGAACCATGGCCTTGCCGCCGAACATGTAGCGCAGCTTGGAGCCCTGGTTGAGCAGGGAATCGAGGCAACTCCCCAGGAATCCGCAGAACATCAATTCGGCGATGGGACGCAGCCCGGTGGCCGCGGCGCCCACCGCGGCTCCGATGAAAGCAGCTTCGGAAATGGGGGTGTCCAGAACCCGCTCCCGGCCGAACTCGTGCACCAATCCCTTGGTGACACCCATGACGCCCCCCCAGGCCTCGTCATCTTCCAGGTGCTCCACCTGGGCTCCTCCGGCGATGTCTTCGCCCATGATGACGATCTTGGGATCGGCGCGCATCTCGAGCCGAATGGACTCGTTGAGGGCCTCGGCGATGGTAATGGTTCTGGCGGCGGTGGCTACAGCCATTTCAAAACCTCCTTGGTCGTACGGTGAATCTCATTCCTCAACTAAGGGTAACTGACGTAGACGTCGCTGGTGACTTCTTCCACCTGGGGCACGGGACTGGATTCGGCAAAGGCCAGCGCTTCTTCAACGGCCTGCTTGGCCTGCCGGTCGATGGCATCCAGCTCCTCGGCCGTGAACCAGCCGTGCTGGGTAACCAGGGCTCGGAAATCCCGAATGGAGTCCTTGCCATGGGACCCGCTCTTGTAGAGATCATCCTTGTAGGTCTGCTGGTCCCCCTCGAAGTGGCCGTGGTGGCGATAGGTCTTGCACTCCAGCAGGCTGGGGCCCTGTCCGGCCCGGGCCCGTTTCACGGCTTCCACGGCGGCTTCATGCACGGCGAAGACGTCGGTGCCGTCGACCACGGCCCCCGGGATGCCGTAACTGGACGCCCGCTCGGCGATGTTCTCGATGGCGCAGTGATAGGTGGCCGGGGTGCTCTGGGCATAGCCGTTGTTCTCGGCCACGAAGATGACCGGAAGATTCCAGATGGCCGCCAGGTTGGCGCTTTCGTGGAAGGTTCCCTGCTCGCAGGCGCCGTCCCCGAAGAAGCAGGCACAGACGTCCCCGCTGCCGGTAACCACCGAGGTCAGGCCGGCGCCGCAGGCCAGTGGCGGCCCACCGCCCACGATCCCGTTGGCGCCCAACATGCCTTTCCCCACGTCGGCGATGTGCATGGACCCTCCCTTGCCCTTGCACAGACCGGTGGCTTTTCCATAGATCTCGGCCATCATCGAGTTCATATCGCAGCCCTTGGCGATGCAGTGCCCGTGCCCCCGGTGGGTGCTGGTAATGGTATCGCTGGCGCGCAAGGCGGTGCAGACACCGGTGGCGATGGCCTCCTCGCCCACGTAGAGGTGCACGAATCCGGGAATGTGGCCCTTGGCAAAGGCCTGCTTGACGGTTTCCTCGAAGTTTCGGATGGACACCATGGTCCGGTACATGGACCGGAGCTCGTCCTGACTGAGGCTCATAACCTGATTCCTCCCGTTTATGGATCAGACACTAATCAGGGACCGCTCCACAGGGCAGATAGCGGGTGCCGGCGGATCCCCATCGCAGAAAAGGTAGAGGGAAACCATACGCGACCGGCCCCGTGACTTCAACCCTTAATTGCGGTCCATTGCCGGGGCTCAATCCCAGTCCACCGAGGGTGGGAGCTCAGACAGGAAAACGGTGGGCTGCAGGCCGGGAATGTCCGGGTCCAGCGGGAAAAAGGGACGCTTCATCCGCCGGTAGGGGAGATGGCGCACCGAGGCCGGCGTCGGCCCCGGAGTGTCCACCACCAGGGCCCCCTTGGAAATGCCGGCATAGGCGTAGTTGAAGTTCATGGGGTTCTTGACGCCGATGAACTTGGCCTGGAGCGGATCCAGGCCGGCGGCCTCGAATTGCTCGGTTTTCCATTCGTAGGTGGGCCTGGAGGTCACCAGCACCTGGAAGGCCCCAATCCGCAAAACGGCCGAAGGCCCCATGGAAGCCCGGGTGCCTCCGTAGATTCCTCCGGAATAGACGAAGGCGCCGTCCAGCAATCGCGCCACCTCGCCCTCTACCTGCAGGGGCTGTCCCCATCGCGGGTCCAGCTTGTAGCCCAGCGGCAACCGGAGTCTGCGTCCTGCCCCGGCCTGAAAACAGACGCCGGCCGCTTCCGGGTCCACCACCGTCAACAGGGTCGGCTCCTCCACACCGATCCGGATCAGTTCTGCGAGCAAGGCGACACTGTCCCCGGCGGCGCCCCCTCCGGTGCAGTCCGCCGTATCGACGAGAAGTACGGGCCCCCCGGGAATGCGCCGCCCCCGATCCACCGCCTCGGCGATCGTCGTCATTCCGCATTCGAATCGGTATCGGTTATCCCAGTACTCCTCGGCCAGCAGCCGGGCCAGGCGCCGGGCCAGCCTGGGGTCTTTGTCGCTGACGACCAACCCGCCCGAACCCAGCCCCGGAAGGTCGTTGTAGGGGTGCACCCCGAACACCGAAACCGACAGGATTCCGGGATCCTGTTCCATCTCCCGGGCGCGGCGGGTCAGGTGCGCCATGGGAGCATCGCCGAAGGTCATGCCGTGGATGCCGCTGGTCAGCACGGGGACCTTGGCCATGGCGGCGACGGGCCTCTCCCGGCCTCGAAGCAGGCGGAACAGCAATTGAGCGGCCCGCTCCCCGGTGGTGAAGGCGTCGTCGTGGGGATAGTGGGTGAAGGCTACCAGCCCGGAGGCCTGGCGGACCATGCGCGGGGTGACATGGGCATGCATGTCCAGGGTGGCGACGACAGGGACTCTGTGGCCGACAATCTTGCGGACGGCTTGCAGCAGGTCGCCTTCCGGGTCGTCCTCGGAAACCGTGGTCATCGACCCATGTAGCGCCAGCAGCACGCCGTCCACCGGAGCGGCTTCCCGCAGGGGAGAGAGGAGAGACTGCTTCAGGGTCCGGTAGCAATGGTCGCTGCTGGGTCCGCCGGAAACGCAGCGAGCGGCCAGCAGCGGAACCGCCCGAGCCCCCTCGGCCTCGCAGACCGCCAGCATGCCCGCGTTCTCACAGTCGGTCCCGGTCAGTTGAAGCAGGTCGTCACCGTGGTGGACATAGGTGTTCTTCCAGAGATCCAGTTCGGTTCGGGTAGTCAGGAACTGACTGGTCTCCTGAAAAATACCGCCGATTGCGATGCGAAGGCTCGAAGTGCGCGACACCACTCAACCTCCGTGAAGATCCGCCCCCGGGGCAAAAGGTTTCGCCGAAGCACCGCCAGCAGGACTCAATAAGGTTCCCGGAACACCCAGTTTTCCTTACCGAAGGACATGTCGGAGTAGGCCCCGATGGGCAATCGTTGGCCGGCGGGCATTGTCCAGCGGCGAATGACTGCTTCGTTGGGCTCAACCCCCAGGCCCGGAGCCTTGGGAAGCCGGAAGCAACCGTCTTCAATGCGGTGGGGTTCCACCAACAGGTCGTCGATGAAGGGATTGCTGGTTCGGTCCACTTCGACCGTGATGCCGTTGGGGAGAGCGGCGATGACATGCATGTTGGCCGTCAAGGCCAGGGCGTCGCTCCAGGTGTGGGTGGCGACCCGGGCCCCGTGCTTCTGCGCCAACTGCCCGACCCGGAAGCACTCGCTGATTCCACCCGCTCGACAGGCATCGGGCTGGACCACGTCCAGGGCCCCGGCCCTGAGCAGTTCGCGGAACCCCTGGAGACCGAACTCGTTTTCTCCCGCGGCCACCGGGACCCTGCAATGCCGCCGCAAGGCAACATAGTTGTCGATGTCCTCGGGCTCGAAGGGCTCCTCATACCAGAAGACCCGGTTCTCCTCCAGCACGGCTGCCATGCGCCGAGCCACCTCCAGGCTGTAGCGCATGGAGGCGTCCACAATCACGTCCACGGCCGGCCCCACCGCCTGACGCACCGCCCGGACGGCGGCTACATCGTAGTCTTCGTCCTTACCCAGCCGCATCTTCACCCGGCGGAAACCCTGGTCCACGTAGCCGGCCGCCTCCCGGCCCAGCGACTCCAGGCTGTCCGTCCACAGCAGCGCGCTGGCATAGGCGGGCACCCTATCCCTGGATCCTCCAAGAAGCTCCTGTACTGTCTTGCCCAGGGCTTTTCCCCGCAGGTCCCAAAAGGCGATATCCAGCGCCCCCAGCGCCGACAGAGCCACTCCCTTCCTCCCGTACCAGCGGGTGGCCTGGTACATCTTGGACCACAGGGCTTCCACCTCGCTGGCATCGTCCCCCAGCAGAAGGGGCTTGAGGTGGTCCTCAATGACGATCCTCACCAGCTCCGGATGGCTGTAGGCCGAGCCCCAACCCACCTTTCCGTCACTGGCCGTGACCCGAACCAGAGAGGTCAGGCGGCCGGTGAGTTGTCCTCCGGCATAGGCCGTTCGCTTCTCTTGCGGGACCTCATAGCGCAGGTTGATGACTTCGATCCCGTCAATCTTCATGGGAGTCCTCGCGGAATCAATTCCCTCTTCGGGACTTCTGATCCTAACATATCACTCCCCTCGCAATAGCAGTCACGGAAGCCGGGCCGGCAATCCCCGGCGACCCCGTGACAAATACAGCTTGCCGGGGTTTTTGCCCCAAATGTTGCATCCCTGTTGCGGACTTGCTTCGAATCTGCGCCGGGATGGGGTAATATGACCCGCACCAATCGAGAGGTTCCACCACGGGAGAGGGTTTCTTTACGCCGCCGCCCCGCTGACAGCACCCTCCGCGACTCTGCGTCGGCCACCGGCTTGCGGCTTTGCAAACATTTCCGTGAAGGATTTGATATAAGCAACCTTGCGGGAGTCACGGAATTAGCCGAGACGGAACCGATCAAGAAGGGAACACGATGCATATTCTCCTGTATGTACCTGACAACCAGGTGACCAACAACTTTGTTCCGCAGCTTTGGCCCTTCGTCCTGCAGAGACTGACGCCAATGGGACATCAGGTCAGCATTATCGACGGCAACGTGCGTCACCTGAGTGCCCGGGAGCTGGTCGACTTCATCGTTCAGAACGATGTAAACCTGGTGGGCATGGGCTTCATGACCCGTATGGCCCAAAAGGCTTATAGCATGGCGGCGGCCATTCGAAGGGAAACAAGCGTGCCGATCGTGATGGGGGGGCCCCACGTGACCGAAGTCCCCAACGAGCCCCTGGGCCTCACCGGTCATCCTCAATACGCCGACGCGGTGGTGTTGGGGGAAGCGGACGATACCTGGCCGCTGGTGGTGCGGGATGCGGCCGCCGGGGCTTTACAGCGAGTCTACCAGCCCGCCGTCATCGACGGGAAGGATATCAAGCCGAGTCTCAAGAACTATCCGCAGGTGAGGTGGGACCAGATCGACCTCTCGCTTTTCGATCTCATGCGATTCGTGCCGTCCACGGCCAAACGGATGCTCAAGCGGATAGGCCTGAAAATTGACGAGCTCTACGTGGTGCCGGTGGAATCCGGGAGGGGCTGCCCCTACGGCTGTGAATTCTGCACCGTGACCGGCTTCTTCGGAGACCAGATACGCTTCCGCGACAACCAGAACGTTATCGACGAGTTGCTCTGCCTGAAGGCCTTGGGCAAGGAAAGGAACGCACTGGTCAGTGTCTTCTTCATCGACGACAACTTCGCGATCAATCGCAAGCGCACCAAATCCCTGCTGCGCGACATGATCGCCCAGGATGCCTGTGTCCCCTGGATTGCTCAGATCAGCATGAACCTGTTACGAGACGAAGAGCTGGTGCGACTCATCGCCGAGAGCGGCGGTCGCTGGATCTTCATGGGCCTGGAGTCCATCGATCCCGCCAGCCTCAAAGTCGCCCGCAAGGAGTTCAACAAGCCCAGCGAGTATGCGGAAATCCTGAGCCTGCTGGCCAAGTACGACCTGTATGCCATCACTTCTTTCATCTTCGGCATGGAGGGGGATCGTCAGGGCGTCTCGGAAAACACCTACCGCCAGGTCGACGGATGGCCTCCGGGACTGCCGGTCTTCGGGATACTCACCCCTTACCCGGCCACCCCGCTGTACGACCGTTTGAAAAGTGAGGGGCGGCTGACCCGGCCGGAACATTGGCTCGACTTCCAGGCCTTTAAAGCCGCCTATCTCCCCAAAGGCCTTTCGGCAGACCAGGCGGAAGAAGAGGTTCACCGCGCCTGGGCACATTGCTACAGCTCAGAAGCTTTCCGCAGGTCTCAAGAGTGGCTGCGCCGCAACCGGAAACCCTACGGGTATCAGGTCATGCACTTTGTGACACGCATGCTCTTCCGAGGCATCTATTTCCCACAGTTGACTCGCTGGGCCTGGATCAAGCTGCTGGCCCAGAATTACAGAACGATTGGGAACCTGGTATTTCAGGGTCTCAGGAGCCAGCGCAGGGCTCGCCGAAAACCGGCGGCGGCGCTCGCACAGACTCCGGCGGGGGGTGCATCAGGGGGTTTGCATGAAAGTGACCTCAAGGGAATGGTCAGGCAAGCACCGGGCCGGACGGCTTCGGGGTCCAACGGGAAAGGTGAGGCGTCGCATCGAGAACCCATCCCCACTCCATCCGGGGTCACTTCAGTAGAAACTTCTGAACCCGCCAACTGACCACTCCGGCCACGTAGAGTTCGCCGGCTTTGCCCAGTGCGAGATGGTGAGGCACCGAGAACTGCCCCGCCTCTTTCCCTGGCTGGCCGAAAGCACCCAGCACACGTCCTTCCAGGTCGAGCTTCAGCACTCTGTTCTTGTATCCATCGCACATAAACAGCTGGTGGTCCGGCGTGATGTAGAGTCCCCAGGGAGATCCCAGGTGGGTCCACTGCTTCAGGAACTTCCCGTTCTCATCGAAGATCTGGATCCGGTGGTTTTCCCGGTCGCCGACGTAGACCCTGCCCTGATGGTCCACGGCAATGGTGTGCGGAGCGTTGAACTCGCCGGGGCCGGTCCCCTTTTTCCCCCAGGCCCGCAGGTAGCGGCCTTCTTTGGAGTACTTGACCACTCGAGAGTTCCCATAGCCGTCGCTGATGTAGAGGTTTCCCGCCGGCCCAAAGGCTATGTGGGTTGGCTGGTTGAAGGTATCCTCATCTTCCCCCGGCGTGTCCTTGCGTCCCAGGACCATGCGCACACGGCCCCGGGGACTGAACTTCACCACCGTGTGGGATCCGATGTCGGTGACCCAGACGTTGTCCTCCGGGTCCACCGCCAGGCCGTGCGGTGAGGTGAGGATACCGTCTCCCCAGGAACGCAGGAATTTACCGCTGGGGTCGAAACACATGATCGTGTTCGGACCGCGGTGATAGACGTAGACGTTGTTCCTGGAATCCACCCCGACGCCGGTGGTCGGACCGAAGTTCCACCCCTCGGGTAGTTGAGGCCAGTCGGCAACCAACTGATGGGAGAGGACGGGGGCCTCGTCGGTCCGCACCGTCTGGACCAGGGTGATCAGCACCACCAGTGAGGCTGCAAGTGCGATGGGAGTGCGGGAGCTCATCGGCTTCTCCTTGTTGGCGTTTGAGGTTGGCCGGTAATACTATCACAGGGCCCCGGCTCGGGGTTTCAGCACTCTCCCCACCCCATTTCAGAGCGGGTTGGCGGTGCGCCATGCAGACGAAAACGGAACCACGCCCATGACGAACCAGACCGGGACGGACGCGCGGCGACGGACTCTGCTGGTCTTTCTCTTCGTGATGGCTTTCCAGCAAGGAGTGACCATCAACCTGCTGCCGGTCCTCTTCACCAACTTTGCCGAGACTTTCCAACTGGACCTTCAACAACGGGGTCAGATCCAGTCCTTCTTTTTCGTGGGAGCCATGGTGGCGCTGTTCGCCTCCGGGTTCGTGACCGAGCGCATCGCGGTGCGGCGCTCGGCGCTGCTGGCCTTGGGACTCTCCGGCCTGGGATCGATCCTGGTGGCCACGGCCCCCGACTTTCTGCTGCTGCGCCTGGGGGCGGCGGTCATGGGGATGGGAACCCTTTGGGTACTCTCGGTCACCAGCGCCACCATCGCCACCCACTTCGCTCCCCAGAGCCAGCGGTTGTTCATGTGGGCAATGGCGGTTTTTGCCGCCTCCGGGACGGGCGCCCCCTTTGGACTGGGGCACCTGGTGTCCTTCCTCGAGGTGTGGCGGCCCATCCTGATCGGGATCGGCCTCTACCTCTGGGTTTCGGGAGTGGCCGTCACCCTCCTGTTTTCGAGGAGCCTGGGGGATACCGGTCTTCGCGCGCGGGTGCCTGGATCGCCTCCGGGGCACCGGTACGCCGCGGACTCAGCCGGCAACGCAACCCCATGGGAAACATCCGCGGGCTGGCTCACCGGGATTTTCCGCCGCTACCGCAGCTCGCTCCTGGGCCAGGGAGCCCTGCTTCTCATCGGCTTTCTGGTAGTTTTGGACAACCTTACCGCCGGCAACATTGTGGCCTGGACGCCCAATCTCTGTGAATTGCGCTTCGGCCGGAGCACCGCTCTGGCCGGTGAGATCATGGGCGCCAACTCGGTCGGCTACCTGGTGGGTCGCATCATCCTGGGTCTGTTCCTGACAGGACGCTACTCGGACCGGGTGCTGCTGGGATTGTGCTATGCGGGGGGCATGCTGGCATACAGCCTGCTGCTCTGGGTTCCCGATCCTCAAATGGCCATCGCCATGATGGTGCTGCAGGGGGTGTTTCTTTCAGCCCAGGCCCCCACCGTCTATTCCCTGGCCTCCACCAAGTTTGCCGATCGGGCCGGAACCGCCGTTCCCTTGGTGGATGCTATCGGAACCATCGGAGCCATCCCCGCCCCCCCGCTGATGGGTTGGATGGCGCAGCGGATGGGAGGCCTGGAGCGTGCAGCCTGGCTCATCCCGCTGACAGGATGCTTGCTGATAGCCATCAGCCTGGGTTGGGAGGCGAAAGACCGGTCAAAGAAGGAGTAGCAGAGGTAGAGGATGGGCTCCGGCAAGGAACGGCTGCCGGAAGCCTCCAATGTCGGGTGTAAAGGTCGGGAACCGACCTCAGGAGGAGGGTTTCTGCAAAGGCGTCGGTTCAGGAGATTTGGCGCGCTGGATAGTGGGTGCTTTGGTTTCGGCCGGCGCGGTGTTGGCCGCCGCTGCTTTCGGGACTGAGCCCGCGGGAGCCGATTTAACCATCTCGACACTGCCCTTGAGGCGGGCGCCGTCGGCAATCGAGATCCGGCTGGAACGAATACTGCCTACCACCGAACCCGCAGGAGTTATCTCTACTTTGTCCTGGGCGACCACGTCTCCAACCACAGATCCGGCAACGATGACGTTGGCAGCTCGTATATCGGCCTGAATCCGGGCCTTGGCGCCGACCCGAAGCACCTGGTTTCGAAGGTCGATCTTTCCTTCCACCCGCGAGTCAATGGTTACGTCCTGGCTTCCCGACAGTTCTCCTCTGATGACGAACGTGTCCCCCAGGTAGTTTTCTTTCCTGATCCGGGCGGGCGCGGGCGGCGGTGTGGGAGTCGCCTGCACTTGCGGCTGCTCCGGCGGGGTGCTTTCCGGAGCCTCGGCGAAGGTTTGCTTCTCTCTTCCGGGGAGGATGCGTCCCGCCCAGCCCTTCAACGCGCCGGCTTGTTTTGCCTTGGAAGTGTCCATTTTGAGTCCCAATCAGACCGTAAGAAAAATAATCCGTGCGTTCCGGCTTCTCGTCCTCATCTGCCGGTCGCCGGCTGGAAATCACATTATAACCCGCTCCAACCAGGATCGAAAGCCCGAAAACTTTCAGAAATTCAAACGCAGCGACAACTGGAACTGTCTCGGATCGAAGGCCGCCGTGAAGGAGAAGGGCTCGGTGACCGGTCCCCGGCGGCCCACCAGCCGGGAAGGAAGTTCGTCGATACTCACGTCGCCGACCGTGCTGTTGACGTGCTTGAAGTTGGTGCGGTTGAACAGATTGAAGGCCTCGGCGATCAGCCCCAGAGTCCAGGTCTCGGTGAGCGGAATTTCCCGGTTCAGCCGGAGATCGAAAGAGAAAAAGTCGGGACCCATGCCGACGTTGCGGCCCACGCCCCAGGGGCGGTGGGTGTCGTTGTGGCGGTCGCCCACGCTGTCGAATCCCGAGTTGAGATTGAAGGGAGCCCCCGAGCGGGTGCTCATAATGGCCGAGACCGTGAAGTCGCGGATCAGAGCATGAGCGATTCCACGGCCGGTGCCCGATCTCCAGGGAAGATCCACCACCGTGTAGGCGACGAAGTTGTGTTTCCGGTGAAAGGCGGAAAGCGCCCACTCCGACCTGGCGTCCCACTGCAAGTGCGGCTGGAACGAGGAGTTGTAGTCGGTGTTCTCGTCCATGGTCTTGCTCCAGGTGTAGTGGGCCGAGAGGGTGAATCCATCGAAAAACCTCTTCCGGAACTGGGCCATAAAGGCATGGTAGGAGGAATTGGCCCAACTACCGTAGATGTTGTCTTGCAACACCAGCGGATTGTGAAAGCCCAGGATCGGGCGTCCCAGTTCGTTGGTTCCCGCCTGATAGACATTCTTGTCCAGGGGACGAATGATGTGGACGCCGCGGTTGAAGTTGTATCCCAGCGAGACGGTGTAGCCGTCGGCCACCTCTCGCTGGATCTCGAGACTGGCCTGCTGGGAATAGGGATTGACCGTGTCGTCGGCCACATCGAACTGCACCCGCAGCGGAAGGCCCGGACCCGGATCGATCCCGTGGATGGCCAGGTCCTGAGGCGTGATGGAACGAGTCCCCAGTATGCCCCGCTGCAGGGCGGTGTGGTAGATCTCGGCCGAGGTGAGCAGATCGCCGGTCAGCGCGCTGTTGATTCCCTCCAACCCGGTCAGCGGGATAAAGACCTGGAAGATTTTTCCCTGCTCTCCCAGCAAGTCCCTGATGTAGGTGATATGGCTATCGATCCTGGCGTAATAGATTCCGAAGCCCCCGCGTACGACCATCCTTGGATCGGGGCTCCAAGCGAATCCCAGCCTGGGCGCAAAGTTGTTCTTGTCGGTCGGGAATTGGGTCTTGACCTCGAACTCGTGACGGCCGCCCAGCGTCAGTTGCAGATTGGGCCTCAGGCGCCAGGAGGCTTCGGCGAAGAAGTTGAGATAGCTCTTCCATCCGATCCAGTAGGGACTGCCGAAGCCCTGCTGGTAAATCAGCGGCAGCCCCAGGGCATAGGCCTGCAGGGACGAGATCGGTTCGTCTACCGCTTCAGCAAGCTGGGGCTGCCCGAACAGCGTCAGAGCGCCCTGCAGCAGCTGCGCCGTCCCTGCGCCGATGGCGTTATCGATCATGAAGGAGAGCGGTATCGCCTCGCCGAACTGAAAACTCCCTCCAAAGAAGGTTTCCGATCTGACGCTGAAACGCGAGCCCCCGGCGTCGACGCCGAACTTGTAGGTATGCGGGCCGGAAGTACGGGTGAAATTCTGCCGCACCTGGCCGGCGCGTTCCACGACGCGGGCCGGCAAGATCAGGTTCCGTCCGAACAGGCCGAATCCGTTGATGTCGATCGCCGGACCGTAGGGGTCGGTCGGATACACGCCGAAGTCGTGATAGTTCAATCCCACCAGGGTTTCGCTGGCCAACTCCGGGTTGATCAGCAGGGTATTGCCCAATGCCAAACCGAAATCGTTGGTGTGGGCACTCCGGCCGCGGCTGTTTGAGACCAGCGATCCGAACTGGGTATTCTCGCTGTCCGAGCCGGTCCAGTTGACCCGGGTGAACAGCGTGTGTCCATCCCCTACCGTGTGGTCAATGCGTCCCAGGAACTGCTGGCGTTCCTCCCCGAACGGAAACACCCCGCTGTTTTGCTCGAACAGGGAGACGAGGTGGGGATAGTTCCCCGGAGTCAGCGCCGCCGCAAACTCGTCCAACAGCGGCCCCGGGATCAGCCCCGTCGTGCCCAGGCCCGCCATCAGGCCCTGCTGCGAGGGCGTCAGCTCGTACAGGAACGAGTCGTCCCGCAGCAGGGGGACGAAGACCGATTCGTGGCGGTCCAATCGTTCGTAGGCGCCATAGAAAAACGTTCCCTCCCGTCCCAGAGGTCCGCCGATCGAGACGCCGCTCTGCGCTCGGGTATAGGCCGATTTTTCCGGATCGAAGTAGTTGCGGGCCTGGACGTGGCGGTTGCGAAGCAGTCCGAACAGGCTCCCGTGCAACTGGCTGGTGCCGCCCTTGGTGACGATGTTGATCGCGCCTCCCGGCGCCCCGCCCAGCTCGGCCGAAAACGTGTTGCGGTTCACCTGGAACTCCTGCACCGCCGCCTGGGTGACGGTGGAGCGGACCGTCCCCGTGTCGAAGACGTTGTTCAAGCCGTCCAGCATGAAGGTATTGTTTCGTCCGCTGCCCCCCCCAATGCCCAGCCCTGAATGCGGAGTGACCACGATTCGGCCGTCCCGGTCATCGACCATATCGTTCGTGCTGACCACTCCCGGCGTCAGCAGAGCCAGATCCAGATAGTCCCGCCGGTTGATGGGGAGGTTCTCGATGCGGACCGAGTCGATATGGTCGGCCTGCACCGTCTGATGGGTGTCGATCGCCGGGCGCTCGCTGACCGCTGATACCACGATGCTCCTGGTGGCCGTGCCCAACGTCAACTCCGGCGAAAAGGCCGCGGTCTCTCCCACGCGGACCTCGAAGTTCTCGGCCACGTAGGGGAGAAAACCGTCCGCCTCGAAGCGCAGCGTGTAGAGGCCCGGCATGACGTGGCTGAAGACATACTTGCCCAGCGCCGAGGTGACGGTTTTTCGCTCCACATCCCGTTCCTGGTCGGTGGCGGTCACGGTAACGTCCGGTATGACGGCTTGCGTCTGATCGAACACGTACCCCTGGATGCGGCCGCCCTTGGTCTGGGCTCCCGACAGGGAGGCGCCGGCCAGAACCAGAATGACGGCCGCCGCCCATCGACGGCCCCCGATGTAGAGTGATGGTGTCAATCGCATCGTCTGGCTTCCTTCGTTAGCAGAACCAGGGTTCTGACAAACAGAGTATTGATTGAACAGCGGAAAACTTGGCTCTACATTCTACGTCCTAAAGTCAAGCGGAAGGCGGTTTTTGCACCGGATATTTCCGTTTTTGAGGTAATGTTCTGCACAACAAGGAATGACCCGTGACCCGACACCCCTACCTGACCCGACTGCTGCGATGCCTGTCGACTGCCTGCGTGGTGGTGGCGTCGGCTGCGGCTGCAGCCGGGCAGGCCGAATTCCACTACCAGTACGGCAAGCTCGCCAATCCCTTCTCCGGCGCGCAGGAAAATACCTCCATCCTCACGGTGCAGCATGCGACGGGGTGGCGGTTCGGGGACAGTTTCTTTTTTCTCGACATTCTCAACGACGGGCTACAGGACGGTTTCAACGACAAGGACCTCTACGGCGAATGGTATCCGACCCTGAGCTTCGGCAAGGTATCCGGCAGGAAGTTCCAACTGGGGCCGATCCGGGATATCTCGGTCATCGGCGGCCTCAACTTCGGCGCCGACTCCAACGTCCTCAAATATCTGCCCGGCGTTCGAGCCTCCTGGAAGGTGCCGGGATTCGCCTTCCTCAACACCGACGTGATGGCATATATCGACGGGAACAGCGGCGCCGGCAGCGGCGGTGCTCCCCG
This sequence comes from Candidatus Versatilivorator sp., assembly GCA_965207735.1. Taxonomy (GTDB): domain Bacteria; phylum Acidobacteriota; class Terriglobia; order Versatilivoradales; family Versatilivoraceae; genus Versatilivorator. The sequence goes on from OZ242296.1 coordinate 3,294,586, forward strand.
GACCAGCAACAGCTTCACCGTCGACGTCAATTGGGCGCTGCCGTTCCGACTGGGCGGCCAATCCTTCCTGATGGGCGGACATGCCGAGTATATCGGTGCGAGCACCGACGAGTTCGGCAACCGTGTCAAAGGGTGGGTTCTGGCGCAGCCCCAACTCACCTGGGACCTGGGCGCCGCTTTCGGAGCGGCAACTCACTTGCTGGTGGGAATCGAGTACCAGTACTGGCGCAACAAGCTGGGTGTGGAGGAAGACGAGTACGCTCCGCAGCTGCTGGTAATCTGGCGGTTCTGACCGGCGCCTGCAATCAATTTCGAGGATGAATGACATGGATGCTCAAGACACAGTCAGGAATGCCGCCGTGCGCTATGAACCCGACGAGAAGCCGCCGGCATTGTTGTCCCTGGGCCTCGGACTGCAACTGGCCGTCCTCTGCGTTGCCGGAGTCGTACTGACTCCCGCCATCGTGATTCGGGTGGCCGGCGGAACCGAAGCCTTCCTCTCCTGGGCCGTGTTCGCCGCCTTGGCCGTCAGCGGGGTCACCACACTCATCCAGGCGGTACGGTTGGGTCGCATCGGCGCCGGCTACGTCTTGTTGATGGGAACCTCAGGTGCGTTCATCGCGGTCTGCATCACGGCCATCGCCGAAGGTGGGCCGGGGATGCTGGCCACGCTGGTGGTCGCCTCCTCGCTCTTCCAGTTCGGACTGGCCGCCCGGCTTTCGCTCTTCCGGCGAATCCTGACGCCGGCGGTGGCGGGAACCGTCATCATGCTGATTCCGGTGACGGTCATGCCCTTCATCTTCAAGATGCTGAACGACGTGCCGGAAGGGACCCCGCTGAGCGCCTCCGGGATCTCCGCCCTGGTGACGCTGCTGGTCATCGCCGGCCTGGCGCTGAAGGCCCGCGACAAGCTGCGTCTATGGGCGCCGGTGGTCGGCGTTGTAGCCGGATCGGTGGTGGCCGGGTTCTACGGAATCTACGACACCAGGCTCATCGCCGAAGCGGCCTGGATCGGAATTCCCCCGGGCGGATGGCCGGGGTTGGATCTGAGCTTCGGACCCACCTTCTGGGCCCTGCTTCCGGGGTTCGTGTTCGTGACCCTGGTGGGCGCCATCGAAACCGTCGGGGACGCGGTCGCCATCCAGCGCGTCTCCCACCGGCGGGCCCAGGCCGTCGATTTCCGAGCCGTGCAGGGTGCGGTGGCTGCCGATGGATTGGGGAACCTGCTGTCCGGTCTGGCGGGCACCGTACCGAACACCACCTATTCGAGCAGCGTATCGGTGACCGAGCTCACCGGGGTCGGAGCCCGCCGGGTCGGCATGGCGGTGGGCGCCGTGTTCATCGCGATGGCGTTTCTGCCCAAAGCGCCGGCGGTGCTGCTGGCGATTCCGGGGCCGGTCGCGGCCGCCTACATCACCGTCCTGCTGGCGATGCTGTTTGTGATCGGCATGAGGATCGTGGTGCAGGACGGCATCGACTACCGCAAGGGGGTAGTGGCCGGGGTGGCTTTCTGGATTGGCGTGGGTTTCCAGAACGGCGCGATATTCCCGGAGTATTTCAACGAATTCGCGGGCGGACTGCTGCAGAACGGGATGACGGCCGGCGGTCTGGCCGCCATTCTCATGACGATGTTCCTGGAGTTGACCCAGCCCCGCCGCAGACGGATGGAGACCGAGTGCCATCTGTCGGGCCTGCCGAAGATCCAGGAGTTCCTCAAGTCTTTCGCCGCGGAGAACGGCTGGGCGCAGGCGATGCGAAACCGGCTCGACGCGGCTGTCGAGGAAACCCTGGCGACGCTCTTCCATCGGGGTGATTCCGCTGAAACGCGAGAGCCGCGCCGACTGCAGCTGGTGGCTTTCAAGGAGAACGGCGGTGCTGTCCTGGAACTCATTGCCTCGAGCCGCGACGAGCAGAATCTCCAGGATCGAATCGCCCTGCTGGGCCGATACGCCGAAGGCCCGGCGGTCGAACGGGAAATCTCGCTGCGGTTGCTCCGGCACGTCGCCTCCTCCATCCGTCACCAGCAGTACCACAACACCGACATTGTCACCATCCGCGTGAAGGCACCGCAGCCGGAGGCCGGCCAAACCTCCGAAAGCGGATCCGGCGAGGCCGAATAGCGGCTTGACGCCTGCCCCCCTCCGGCTCGACTGCGAGAGGTTCGACTGCGGGCTTCGCCCTGGCGAAGGCTGAAGCGGTGGGGGCAAAAAGCGGGCTGCCAAGCGTAGGACAAAGCTGTTACGGGTTTCAATAGCTGCGCCCTCCCGGAACTCACTGCCATGTCAAACAGCTGCAGCCAACTCTCGGACTCATACCGATCCAAGGATTCCGATAGGCTACAAATCCAAATAAAGATGGTGGAGTACCCCCTTGGATCACAGAAGACCCCTTCAAGCCCCGGACTCAACTTCAGCGGGAGACAAGACGGTCCCGCCCCGGCCTGAACGCGGCAGCGAAACGCCTGTGTGGTACGTGGACGCGGTCGGTGCCTGGTGCGTTCTGGGTTACGCGGTGCTGGCCCTGCTGGCGCGGCAGCCGGGCGAGCCGCCGCTGCCGGCGTTCTTCCTGCTGGTCGCCTGGACCGGCCTGCCGGTGTTCGGCCTCTACCTGCACTTCCGCCGGCGAGAGGAGCCGTTCCCGGTCGGCCGCCTGATTTTCTGGGCAATAGCCTTCCGCATCTGCGGAATGGCGGGCGGCCCCTTCTACGAGGACGACTTCTACCGCTATCTTTGGGACGGGTACCGGTTCGCCGCCACCGGCAGCCCCTACGGGCCGGCTCCAGAGACCTTTTTCGTCGACCCCGCCGTTCCTCCGGCCATGCAGTCCGTACTCAGCCGCATCAACTATCCGGAGCTGCCGACCATCTACGCCCCGGTGACCCAGGTCATCTTCCTGCTCGGCTACTGGTTGCAGCCGGGCAGCGTCGCCGTGCTGCAGGCGATCCTGATCGGGTTGGACCTGGCCCTGGTGCTGCTGCTGCTGCGCCTGGCGCCGACACGCAACGTGCTGCTCTATGCCTGGTGTCCGCTGGTGATCAAGGAGATCGCCTTCACCGCCCACCCGGACGGCGCCGGCGCCTGCCTGCTGCTGGCGGCCGTGGTGCTTTCCCGGGACCGCCGCTGGCAGGTGGCGGCCGTCGCCCTGGGGCTGGCCGCGGGCGCCAAGGCGTTCGGGCTGGTGCTGGCGCCACTGGTGCTGGCCGGCGCCCGCTTGCGGCACTGGTTGCTGTTCGCCGCCACGGTGGCGGCTGTCTATGCGCCGTTCGCGTTTCGCGGCGGGAGCGAGATGACCTCGCTGCAGGTGTTTGCGCGGGAGTGGGAATTCAACTCGTGGCTGTTCGGGCTGCTGAAGACCGCGCTGCCGCCGTTTGAGGCCAGACTTGCCCTCGGATTTGCTTTTGCGGCATTCTGGGGCTGGTACCATGTCACGACGTTTCGGAGCCCCGCACGGGCTATCCCGAGGGGGGATTGGATCTTCGGCGGGCTGCTGGCGGTATCCCCGGTCATCAATCCCTGGTACCTGCTTTGGCTGTTGCCATTTGCGGCGGTATATCCGACCATTTGGGCCTGGACGGCCTCGCTGGCCGTGATGCTCAGCTACGTGACCGGGCTGAACCTGCAGGACTACGCGATGCAGCCCTATGGGCAGCCCCAGTGGGTGCGCGGGCTTGAGTTCGGATTGATTCTGTGCGGGCTCGGCTGTGACCTGATCCGACGCCGGTGGACCGGCCCCGGCAGTCAAGCCTGCCCCGCTCGCTACTGACCGCAGGCCAGGCAGGAAGGTCTGTGCGCCCGCGCGGCGATCCCGGTGCGCAAGAGGAGAATCAACGACCATGAAGAGAATCGGGCATGAAACATCACCGGCACGCATGTGGCTACAGTGCAACCTGGCTTTGAGCCTTCTGGCCACCGCGATTCTGGCCACGGGCTGCGCTCCCCCGCAGCCGGAACGGATCTCGGAATGGGATGTCAGTGACGAGTCCAATCTCGAGCCCATCGATCACGGCCCCTGGCAGGACATCCTGGACGGCTATGTCGATCCCGATCCCCAGAACGTGAATGTCCTCAACTATGCCGCACTGGCGGCCAGTTCCGACGACACGGCCAAGTTGGGCGGATACCTTGAGACCCTGGAGGGAATCGACCCTCGCGACTACCGCCGGGCGGAGCAGATGGCCTACTGGATCAACTTCTATAACGCACGCACCGTGAAGATGGTTCTGGACTCCTATCCGGTGAATACGATCAGGGAGATCCACCAGGGCGACGTCCCAATGAAGGGACCCTGGGGCGACGTGTGCGCCAATGTCGCCGGCCGGAATCTGACCCTGGACCAGATAGAGCACGACATCCTTCGCCCCATCTGGCGGGACAAGCGAATTCACTACGCGGTGAACTGCGCTGCCTATAGCTGTCCGCAACTGATCGATACGGCCTTTACCGCCGCCAACACCGAATCGCTGCTCGAAGCGGGGGCGCGGGCCTACGTGAACAGTGCTCGGGGTGTCGACGTGGTCGACGATGAGTTCATCGTATTGTCGAGTATTTACAAGTGGTACCCTGAGGACTTCGGCAGTACCGAGGAGTCGGTGATCAAGCACCTCACCCAATACGCCGACGGCGAGTTGGCGGCGTTTCTGGAAGGGTTCGGGGGAACGATCGACTACGACTACGACTGGAAACTGAACCAGCCACAGCGCTGAGAACACACTTCACACATTTCGGCGGCAGACGCCAACCGCCGCTCCACCGTAATTACTTCGCGGATTCTCGTCGGCTGCGACCCAAAGCGTGCGCTCGCACCTCCGGCACCTGATGACACGCCTGTTTGAAATCCGGCAAAATTTTTTTAGCAACCGTTCGGTTTTCGATTCTGAAACGTCTTTAAGGGATTTGAACGGTATAAGGAGAGAGTAAAGACATGAAGAGATTCCTTTTTGCAACCATCGTTTTCGCCGCGGGCGTCGGGCTGTTCCAACTCTGGGTCTCGGCCTCCGGCTCCATCGGACCAGGATCCGGCAAGGTGAGCCCGCGTGCGGCCTATTCGAAGGGCAAGGCTCTGACGTTCGACTTGCTGGTCTGCGATTCCTGCCCGATAAAGAAGGGCGAACTCAATCGTGATCGCGCCAGGAGTCTCACGGCCAGCCTGGTAGCGGTCTACAACGGCAAGAAGACGGGATCGCCGGACGACGAAGCTGTGGCCGCGCTGTGCGGAAAAGGAGACGCGCAGGGCGAGGAATGCAAGATGAGGATGGAGGTAGTCCACTACTTCCTCACCCGGCGCTTCAAACTGTAGCTCCGCATATCTCCCCGAGAGGCCGGATACGTTCAGGAAAGGCAGTTTATCTTCAGGATCTTGATTGGGCTCCAAGGGAGGTCCCCACCAAATGCTCCGCAACAATCATTCGTTCGTAACCGTTATCGTCGGCTTCGGGCTTGCCCTGTGCCTGTCCGCTCCTCCCGCTCACGCGCAGGGCACGCCCTGGCTCGCCGAGCCGGGGACCGGCACCGTCAACATTTCCTTCGTCAACCAGAACGCCACCGAGTTCTTCCGCCAGACCACCAAGGTAAAGGGACCGCTGGAGGCGACCGGGGCCAACCTGGCCCAGAACACCATGTGGTTCGGGGTCAATTACGCCATCAGCGACGCGGTGGCCATCGACGTGCAATCCGCCTGGGCGCGGAGCTTCGTGGCAGGCGGAGTCGGGCCTTCCGGCGGCCAGGAGAGCTACAGCGGAATTTTCGATTCCACCGTCGCCGTCACCTGGCGGGTCGTGGATGAGCTCATCAGCGACGCGCCCAGCGTCGCCCTGCGGTTGGGCGCGATCATCCCCGGCAGCTACGACACCGGCTACATCAACTCGCTCGGGGACGGCGGCGCCGGGGTCGAGACCTCGCTGATTGTCGGCAAGTTCGGCAGCGTGGCAGGAGTCTCGGCGGAGATCGGCTACCGAAACCGGACCAGCACAGAGGTCAACACGCGGGCGGTGGGTGGCGCCGCGGCGGGTGGGGAAAAGGTCGACATCCCCGCGGACGTATTCCTGAATCTCGGCCTCTTCATCCCGGCCGGCGACAGTGTGACGGTCGGCGCCGACTATCGGATGGTCAAGGCCCTGTCCGGCATCGACATCGGCGGGCCGGGCTTTTCACCAAGTCGTTTTCCGGGGTTGCAGGAAGACGCGCACATCGTAGGCGGGCGGCTGATGGCCGACGTCACCGACAACGTCAGCCTGAACGGTTTCGTCGGACGAGTGGTGGCGGGGCGAAACACGGCCGCCTCGCTGCTCATCAGCTTCGGCGCCAGCTTGTCCTTCGGCGGGGGCGGCGTGGGGTTCTAGCCCCGAATTCCGGGCCTGGGAAGCATTTTCAGGGAGAAACCTCCATATCGAGACCCATTGTGTGTCCTGAATAGGGACAAAGATACTTCCATAGGCGGTTTCATCGTCGATTACAGGAATAGAATCCCACCTCCACCGGAGGCCCTTGCCAGCGTTCCAACTAGTAGCGCTCGCGGCGCCTATTCGCCCTCTATAGTTCCAATAGACTTCCCCAAGACCGGCCCCGTAGAGGCTCTACGCTCTCACGGGGCCAGTTGCGGCGAATGACTAGCCCGCATTTCTCACCAGGTCGCTGGTGCCGTGACGACAAGTAGTTTATCTTCAGTACGTTGATTGGCTCTATGGTAAGGGCTTGCGGGTAACAGACTGCGCTGGGCATGCCTTGGCTTGTCTTTTCCCCTTCAGCGCGCACATGCTCCCTCGCGCGTAGTGACCGCTACGCTCTTCGGTCGCGAGCACGCCCTGAAGGGAAAAATCCTGCGCCATGTTCATGCCCCCTGGGTAGAGTCGAGGACTGGCGCGTTGACTATAGGGTCCGGTGGCTATTCCGTCGCTTTCGCTTCGGGCCTCAGTCCGGCTCCCTTATCACGTTTCCAGTCCCCGCTCTCCGAACCGGACGTGCGGTTTTCCCGCATCTCGGCTCTCCAGTGGGATCATGCGTCTCGCACACAGGTCCCCGCTCGCATCCGTGGACGACTCCTATGGGATTGGCACCCGTCCCCCACTCCATCCACTTCCGCTCCCGGGTTGCCGCCAGGCCTGTTGATGCCCTGACGACGCCGTCCTCCTCCGACGACCCTTTCACTTTTGCATGTGATGCTTCCGGAGTCTCCGGCCCTTTTTTGGTCGGGGTTTCAGGCTTTCGCCACTCCCGGGACCCTTCCCCCTTCGGTCACCGCTCCTCACCTGAGGCCCCTTCCCTCCACCGGTATTACCCAGCTTCTCCGGTACTACAGGCCTCTCCGCCACCCTGTCGGCCTAGACTGACTCTCGCGAGCTTCCGGTTCGGTGCGTGCCTCACCACCCACAGGGCTTCCCATGTTGCTGCCTTCTTCCCCTTCCATGCGTGCCAGCGCCACTACCCCGGCGGGTCCAAAGGGGTGCCCGCGTCGCTCGCTTCCCCCTCCGTCTTCGGCCTTCCCCATTTCTCAGGTGGGTCGGCCCCCGCATTGCCCGTTTCGAGGCCTGCTCGACGTTCACTCGCGTTCCGGCCCGCATGCTCGCTGAACCGCCTTAGGCGGCCCTTTGACACCAGAGGGCTTCAGACCATATCGTTACCTCCATGATCCGCCCTGGCTGCTACCAACCGGAGCGACAGTTGTTGGACGGGTTTCGCACCCGTTGGAGGAAGGCGCCTTTCCATGGCGCACTGAGAAATGCGGGCTAGCGGTAGATCGCGGGGCGTCGGGCCGAACCGGATCCGGTTCGTCGGCTGCGGGGACCTGAAAACGCAGCCAGGTGCACCACAACCTTGTCCACCAGTAGAGCGCCGGCCACCAGGTTCTCGGCCACGCAGCCCAGATCCCGACCCAGCCCCAAGGCCGGGCGGTCATCGAACGACGCCTTGATGATGCTGTCGAGGAAGGATCGGGCCTGGGAAGCCCGCCCCGATGCCTTCCGGGAGACCGGGTGTTCGATGACGTCGACGGCGTAACTGCGGACGAGCCTGGGAAGCATCGAGGCGAAGGTGGCGGGCTGGTCGAACAGGTCCAGACCGACGCGCTCCTCGCCAACCATGAAGATGGCGCCCAACTGCCCGGGAAGCGATTTCACCGATTTGACGTATTGGTCGAGCGTCTCGGCATGGCGTTCGAAAATCGAGCTCATGGCTCCGCTGGGCGATTCCGCGTCCATGGCCGCGGCCTTGGCCGCGATGGAGTGCCAGACTTGGGCCTGGTCGGAATACCGTTTACCGGTCTCGGCCACCGAATGGAGCACGCTGGCCAGTCTCTCGGTCCTGCCGCGAGCGTACTGCACCCGCTCGGTCACGGCAAAATCGTCCCTTTCATAATCCCAGCGGCCGGCCTCCACGCAGGATACGGGAATGACCACGGTGTGGTGCGCCGGGACGAGCATGGTGAGATTGGCGACGCGATTCTGCTTGGCTCCCACCAGCTCTTCGCCGTCGAGGATCAGCACGGCCAGCTTGGATCGGTTCTCCACTGCAAGGTCGGGTACGCTGCCGGCGCTCGATACCTCCTTGACGGTAACCAGGCCGTCCCGCAGGCCATCGGCCAGCATCAGGTAACGGAGCTTGCTGTGGAAATCCGACAGCAACGGAAACATCGTCAGGCCTTTCCAGGATTGGGGATCTCCAAGCGTCAGACTGGCGAGGGCGGTTTTCAGTGGATTCATGGGCGCCTCCTTGATATGGTCAGCAAAAAACAGTAAAGTGCATTATAAGGTGGAACAAGACAGTGGCAACAGTAAAAACCATTAATCATCATTAAAAGTCACTCGAATGGCCTTTGACCGGGAAATGGAAAGCTACACAGCCTCGGAACTGCAGCGCGAGACCGGGTTCGATCGCAGAACCATCGCCTACTACGTGCACGAAGGGCTGCTACCCAAGGTGGGACGGCGCGGGTCGCGAACCCGCTACCCCAAGCTGATCCGGGACCGGCTACTCTTCATTCGGGCGGTGAGGGAGGCGGAGCAGAGAGGAACAGTGGCGCCGGTCTCGCTGCGCGACCTGCGCAAGATTTTCGAGCAGACCCCGCCGGAGCTGATTTCGCGCATCGCGGACGGGCGGATCTCGGTGACCCCGGAAGTCGTCTCCGGGATAGCGCCCAGCATCCGTCCACTCGCACGGCGGCGGCAAGCCATAGAGAATCGATGGGGGCACGTGCGGAAAGACCGACCCAGGCCCCGGCTTCCCGCGAGGTTGGCCGAGTCAAGCATCTATGACCCCAGCCAAGCCGACCTCGAGTCGCCTGAGCCCCACGACTGGCCGGACACCGACTCCGTCGACAAACGGAACCGCCGGACCACGGACGGAGACGCCCCGGACCTCGCGTACCAGCCGATGCCGGTTGACGATTCCGAACCCGGCTGGGAATCGGAACTCGGCGAAGTGCTGGCCGCGCTGCAGGAAATCGCGGACCAACGCGGGCAGCCGTCCCCCGCAATGGACCGCTGGCTTCAAGTAGAGGTTTCTCCAGACATAACTCTCTCAGTCCGGGGGGCGACCGACGAGGCAGCCCCTCTGCTGGAAAGAGCCGTCCACTGCCTGCGCCGCCTCATGCGCCGCCGCGCGGAAGCGGCGATGGATGAGGAGGAAGATGAGTCGTGAGGGGTGTGAGGAGGGCCAGCGTGTTTCCCTGGGACGAATGGGTGTTCAACGTCGTTGGCGAAGTGGACCGGCTATCGGAGGCAGCGGGACCAGCACCCACATCTGCTCGCCGCGGACACTCGTCACTTCATAGCTGCCGATCTCTCTGCGCCGCAGGAGTCGCAGTCCTTACTTGTGGTCTTTCAATAACACCAAACGCTATTTAACTTTAGAGCGTAAATTGCAATAACGAAGGCGTCGCCGCACATCCACCGGAGATCATCAAGATTGTGCCGACCCGGTCTTCCGACCTCCTACCAATTGAATGCTGTTGCGGTCATCCTGAAACATTCCGGACAAACCTCGTGCGGTCGAGACCGCACCCTCAGCTGTTCGTTTCACTCCCTTTTACTTTAGTGTCTAAATTACAAAATCGGCCTTCTACTTCTCCGCCAGCCGGCCGGACAAGTATTTGTGGATCACGCTGGACAAGAGTGTCTGATAAGGAATCCCTTCTTCCCTGGCCCTGGAGTGGGCAAGGTTGAAGTCGCGCTCGGTAACCCGCAAATTCACTCGCCTGGTCTTGTTGAACGTTTTGCGAGCCGACTGTCGGGCCATCTCGATTTCCCGTCCAGCATCAGGAGTGGAACGCAACTCGCCCCGTTCGAATCTATCGAGAATGTCACGTTCTTCGGCACTCATTTTGTCGTTCACTATCGCTGCCTCCTACGATAATCTCTCGTCGCCTTCCGGCTGGGAATAATCGTCTTCAGAAAGCGAGTGCCGTCGGTTTGGGTCACGAACGGCACAAGGTAAATGATCTCGTCGATCTCCACAACGTAGATCAGCTGTCCCGGGTAGCGGTCCTGGTTGGGGTGTTCCAGTACGTCCACCAAGCTGCTCTGCTCTATGGCGGATAGGACGCTCTCGAATGAGATTCCCCGCTGCCGGATGAGCAGTTGGTTCTTCTCCGCGCTCCATTCGAAGCCGATGCCCATGCGTCAATTATCTCACAATGTGTGCATTCCGGCAACACGCTCCATCAGCCCACAATCTCGTTCAGCAGCCCCTCCGTCTCCTTCTCCGGCACCAGGATATCGGCCCGGATTTCCTGCAGCGTCCGCATCGGCTTAACTGAAACAAAAGAAAAAAGAGTTATCCACGAAGGGACACGAAGAACGACGAAGGGGCACTAAGCCGAAGTTCCTCCCATTTTACACCCAAAAAATCGCCTTAAGCCATTTGTTTTCTTGGGGAAGAGGATTGAGGCGTGTGGAGTGTTGTTCCCATGTATATGATTAGCATTTATCTTGACATGATAGTTGTATGTGATATCGTAGTCCCATGTACGTCGAAACCGTCCCCAACCGCAACTCTCCCCCTGCCATCCTCCTGCGCGAAGGCCGCCGTGAGGGTAAAAAGGTCCATAAACGCACCCTGGCCAATCTCTCCCATTGGCCCAAGGACAAGATCGAGCGCCTCCGGCGCGTGCTCAAGAACGAACCCCTGGTCCATCCCGACCAACTCTTCGCCATCGAACGCTCCCTGCCTCATGGCCACGTCGAGTTGCTGCTGGAAGTGGTGCGGCAGCTGAAGCTGCCGGCGCTGATCGATTCCCGACCCTCTCCCCAACGGGACCGGGTCTTGGCCATGATCCTGCAGCGTCTGCTCTATCCGGCCTCCAAGCTGGCCACCACCCGTCTTTGGCACACCACCACGTTGGGTGAGGAACTGTCCCTTGAGGACACCGACGAGGACGATCTCTATGAGGCCATGGACTGGTTGCTGGAGCGTCAGGACCGGATTGAGCGCAAGCTGGCCAAGCGGCACCTGGCGGAAGGGGATGCGGTGCTCTATGACGTCAGCAGCAGTTACTACGAAGGCCAGACCTGCTCGCTGATGCAGTTCGGCCACAACCGGGACGGCAGGCGGGACCGGCCCATGGTGGTCTACGGGGTGCTGGCCGACCAGATGGGGCGGCCGCTGTCGGTGCAGGCCTATGCCGGCAACACGGGGGATCCGACCACGGTGGGGGATCAGGTGGAGAAGGTGCGGGGTCGGTTTGGTCTGGAGCGGGTGGTGCTGGTGGGGGACCGCGGGCTGCTGACCGAGACGCAGATCAGCCATCTGAAGCGTCATCCGGGAGTGGGGTGGGTCTCAGCCCTGCGCCACCACCAGATACGCCGTCTGGTGGAGAGCGAGGCGGTTCAGCTCTCCCTGTTCGACGAGCGTCATCTGGCCGAAGTCCGCAGCCCGGACTATCCGGGCGAGAGGCTCATCGTCTGCCACAACCCGCTGCTGGCCGAGCATCGGCGGCGGAAGCGGGAGGCTTTGCTGACAGCCACCGAGGAGGCGCTGGCCGGAATCGCCCGCCAGGTGGCCAGACGGACCCGCACGCCCTTGTCGGCGACCGAGATCGCCGAGAAAGTCGGCCGGGTCAAGAACCGCTTCCAGGTGGCCAAACACTTCCGGACCCAGATCGCAGACGGGTCCTTCCACTATGAACGGCGCACCGACGCCATCATCCGGGAGGCGCAACTGGACGGGTTCTACATGCTGAGGACCAGCGAGCCAGCCGATCGCCTGCCAACAGCCGCGGTGGTGCGCCGCTACAAGGACCTGACGCGGGTGGAGCGGGCCTTCCGCTCCCTCAAGACCGTCGACCTGCACATCCGCCCCATCCGTCATCGGGTGGAGAGCCGGGTGCGGGCTCATCTGTTCCTGTGCCTGCTGGCCTATTACGTTCAGTGGCATCTGCGGCTGGCCCTGGCTCCGTTGCTGTTCGATGACGAGGAGTTGGAAGCGGAACGGGCACGGCGAGACCCGGTGCTGGCGGCCCAGCCGTCGGACTCCGCCAAACGGAAGAAGAGCAAACGCCTCACCGAGGACGGCTTGCCGCTGCAGAGCCTGGAGACGTTGATGGCGCAGATGGCGACGCGGGCCCGCCACCAGTGCCGATTGCCCTCCGAACCCGATGGTCCGCGAGTCCAGCGATTGACCGAGCCGACCCCGCTACAGCAAAGGGCCTTCGAGCTCATCAGGATGTTCCCAGGCAAGACAACCTGAGATTCCTGATTGATGATTGAAGATAAAGGAGTTATCTTGTCGGTGGGTCAGGAACTTCGGACTAAGGCATTGAGGTGAACCGTGACGGGACACCACGCTCGCGAAGGAATGGTCGATTTCTGATTGTTTCACTCTCGTATGATCCACCCGGCAAGGCGGGGCCGGACTTGTCTTAGAATATGCTGCTTTAGCCGGCTTCCTCGAGAGCGGCGAAGCCGCGGCAGCACTTAGCCGTGGGCGTCAGCCCATGGGAAATATCGCCTATGGGTGTCGAGCCGCGTAGGCGGCGGCAGCAAATGCCGGTGAGCCCAAGTGAAGCACAAGCCGACGCAAGGATGAGCCTTTTGCAAAATTCGGCAGCGTGACCTTTGCCGGGGATGGCCACAAAAGGCACAAGAACACAAAAAGAGCAGAACGCTGAAAGCCTGCAAGACGTTGACTCCCGAACCCGGTCGCACAAGTTCCGCGCTATCTGCCTACATCCGGTCAACGCGTCGCCATGGGGATCAACTTCGGATTGCCAAGACTCGAATTCACGAAATTCGTTTTGTGACTTTTGTGCTATTTGTGGTGAACTCCCTTTTCCACCAGGTCGTACCCGACTATTGAAATAGGCAGAACATCACGGTGGCCGGCAAAATGACCTGTCCCACTGCCGATATTGCAAGAGGCTCTCTCGCATGATCTGCACGCCAGGGCTGCGGCCCGGCAACCCGACACGCTCTCTTGAGGAGCAAGAGTGAATGGGAGAACGCCCACCCGGGAGCGCGGGCGTCTCGCCCGCACAGGACTTGGCACCATTGTAACGATCCCCACAATGGCGGGTTTGGTGCACTGTGCGAGGAAGTGGCGCTGAATCGCAGGCTGCTTGCACGAATAAGGTTGCGGGCGGGACGCCCGCGCTCCCGGGTGGGCTTCCTCCCATGACGTCGGGATTTCAAGGTCACGGTCTCGCAGAAGCATTCGGGCGCCGTTGGTCATCGAAGCAGGTCCATCCCTATTGGTGTTCATTCGCGTCCATTGGTGGTTCGTCTTCAATAATGATCGGCAGTTTCTTCCTCGAATGATCCGCCCCGTCGTGGGGGGCAGGGGCCCCACTTGCCTCTGACGTAGAAGTTGCGCAGGACATCCTCGGCGATGCCCCGGATGCAGCCGGCAATTCAGTGCAGGTCGTGGTTGCTCACGGCAAATGGGTGGACCGGGCGTTCACATGGTCCGCTCCGCGTCCCACACCTCACCCTCCAAAAACCTCCTCCAGCGCCGCGCGCATGACCGAACTGTCGGGGTCTTGGCCGGTCCAGTAGCGGAAGCTGATGACGCCCTGGTTGACCAGCATGCCGAGGCCGTCCAGAACGGTGCAGCCTCGGGCGGCGGCGTCCTGCAGCAGGCGGGTTTGAGGGGGGTTGGCGATGACGTCGGCCACCACCATTCCCGGGGTGAGGGTGTCGGTGCGGAGGGGGACTCGGGCGCCGGCGTCGGGGTGCATGCCGATGGAGGTGGCGTTGATGAGGATCTCGGTTTCTTCCGACACGGCGTGGTCTCCCTCCCAGGGAAGGAAGCGGGCCTCCACCTCGGTTCGGGTCTGAAGCAGCTCTACCAGTTGCCGTCCCCGCTGGGGGCTGCGATTGACAATGGCGATGCGGGAGGCTCCGGCCAGGGCGGTCTCCACGGCGATGGCCCGGGCGGCCCCGCCCGCACCCAGGATCGTCACCCGCTTGCCCGCCGGGTCGGTCACTTCCCCCAGCGACTGCAGGAACCCCTTGCCGTCGGTGTTCTCGCCCACCAGTTCCTCGCCGTCCACCACCACGCAGTTGACGGCCTCCATGACACCCGCGGATTGGCCCAGGCGGTCCAGGTGGGGGATGACGGTGACCTTGCAGGGCATGGTGCAGTTGCCGCCGCGGAAGCCCAGCACCCGCACCGCCCGCACGGCCTCGGCCAGCCGCTCGTTGCCCAGCTCGAAGTTGACGTAGCGCCAGTTCAGACCGTGATGGCGAAAGGCCTTCTCCAGCATGTGCTGGGTGGGATTGTCGGCCAGGTGGTGGCCGAAGCAGAACACCAGCTCCTGTTTGAAGTTCCACTGCCGGGCCATGGGCTCCTCCGCTTGCGGAAACATGGGATCGGGATTGGCCAGGCATTCTAATGGGGAAGCCGAACCCCGTCAATTTAGGCTTGACCTTCCGGCAGGGATGGCGATTAACTCTAGGGGCTCCGATTTTCCAAGCGTTTCCAACCGTGGACGGGATTGGACGACTGAAGTCCAAGGAGGTTCCGGAATGTTTGTCTGCCGGTGGAAGGTTGCAACCCTGGCGGTGCTGGTTCTGCTGGCGGGATGCCGTGCAGAGGACGGCGGCAAGACTTCAGGCGACAAGGCTCCTTCCCGGGGCACCATCGGCCTGTCGGTGATGACCCTGACCAACCCCTTCTTCAAGGTGATTGCCGACACGCTCACCGATGAAGCCCGTAAGTACGGCTACGAGGTGGTGGTGACCAGCGGCGAGTTCGACGTGGCCCGCCAGCGCAACCAGGTCAAGGACTTCATCGTGCGCAAGGTCAGCGCCATCGTGCTGTGCCCCACCGACTCCAAGGCCATCGGAACCGCCATCCAGGAGGCCAACCAGGCCGGGATTCCCGTCTTCACCGCCGATCTGGCCTGCCTGGCCCCGGGAGCCAAGGTGGTCTCCCACATCGCCACCGACAACTACGCCGGTGGCAAGGAAGCCGGCAGGGCCATGATCGAGGTTCTGGGTGAAGCCGGGGGCAAGATCGTGGTGCTCCACTATGAGCAGGCGGAGTCCTGCTTGCTGCGGGTCAAGGGATTTACCGAGATCATCGACGAATACAATCGCGACCGCCGGGCGGGCGCAATCGACATCGTGGCCGTGCTGCCGGGTGGAGGCGCCAAGGACGCCGGCTACAAGGCCGCCGAGGACGCCATCCAGGCCCATCCCGACCTGGCCGGGATCTTCGCCATCAACGACCCCTCGGCGCTGGGAGCCCGGGCTGCCCTGGAGAAGGCCGGCAAGGCCGACCAGGTCAGGATCATAGGCTTTGACGGCCAACCCGAAGGCAAGCAGGCGATCAAGGACGGGCTGATCTACGCCGACCCCGTCCAGTTTCCCGACCGCATCGGCCGGCAGACCATGCAAACCATCGCCAAGCACTTCGAGGGAGAGGAAGTGCCCGCGGAGATCCTGATCCCCACCGCCCTTTACCGCAAGGCCGATGCCGAAAAGGATCCGACCCTTCAATAGCCCCGGAACCTGACGCTCCGCGGGGTCCCGGTCGGCCTGCCCCCCGAACCTCCCGGCAGCGGCATCCCCGGATGCGGACGCCGCTGCCCTGGCCCGCATTTCTCACCAGGGGGCATGATCATGGCGCAGGATTTTACCCTTCAGCGCGTGCTCGCGACCGAAGAGCGTAGCGGTCACTACGCGCGAGGGAGCATGTGCGGGCTGAAGGGAAAAAGACAAGCCAGGGCATGCCCAGCGCAGTCTGTTGCCCGCAAGCCCTTACCATGGAGCCAATCAAAGTACTGAAGATGAACTACTTTTCGTCATGGTACCAGCGACCTGGTGAGAAATGCGGGCTAGAGAGAACCTTGGGCTTTTCCCCGCCTGAGACCCGTTGCCGCAAGTGAACCCCATGGGCCATTTCCGCTTTCATCGGCTGTTGTCCCGACTTCTCTCCGACTACGGCATGGTGCTGGTCCTGGTGTTGCTGGGGGCCTGCTTCAGCTACGTCACCTGGGACGAGCAGCACCCCACCGGAGTCGAGGCCGCCGAGCAGTTGACCGACCGCATCACCGGGAAATTTTCCCCGGGCGCGGCCGTCCTGGTGGTGGCCCGGGAGCACGGCGAGGATGCGATCTTCGCCGACTCCCTGCAGCGCCGGTTGAGCGGCGCCGGAATGAAGGTGCTGGGAACCGTCAAGGGCCAGCCCTCCGACGCCCGGGAACGCCTGGAGGGGCTGTCCCGGTCGGGGGCGTCCCTGAACATCATCGCCTGCACCGACGTGACCGGCCGCTGGGCCGTCTTCGACAGGCTGGGTGAAAAGTTTCCCGGACTGGCCGGAGCCAGGGTCCTGACGCCCCCGAGCTACCGCTGGCCCAACTTCCTCAAGCGCGACAACCTGCTGAACGTGGCCAACCAGATCGCGGTCATCGCCATTCTGGCAGTGGGGATGACCATGGTCATCATCACGGCGGGCATCGACCTTTCGGTAGGCAGCCTGATCGCCTTCTCGGCGGTGGTGTGCACCTGGTTGATCCGCGAGGCGGCCTCGGCCGAAGCCGCCGGCCCGCTCGACATGGTGCTCTGCAGCCTGGGAGCCATCCTGCTGTGCGGCCTGCTGGGGGCCTTCTCCGGGGTCATGGTCACCTGGTTCGCCATCCCTCCCTTTATCGCCACCCTGGGCATGATGCTGGTGGCCAGCGGGCTGGCCTACATCCTGGCCGAGGGACAGTCGGTCTACCAGGTCCCCGACTCCTTCGTCTGGCTGGGCCGCGGGGCCGATGTGCTGAGGATACCCAATGCGGTGGTGCTGATGCTGGCGCTATACTTGTCGGCACACCTGTTGATGACGCGAACCGCGCTGGGACGATACATCTACGCAGTGGGCGGCAACCGCGAGGCCGCCCGGCTCTCGGGAGTCCCGGTCACGGCGGTGCTGATTTTCGTCTACACCCTGTGCGCGGCTCTGGCCGGACTGGGCGGAGTAGTCATGGCCTCCCAACTGAAGAGCGGCTCTCCAACCTACGGGCTGATGTACGAGCTCTACACCATCGCGGCGGTAGTGGTGGGCGGGGCCAGCCTGGCGGGCGGCGAAGGCAGGATCTTCGGGACCCTCATCGGGGCTTTCATCATCGCGGTGATCCAGAACGGCATGAACCTGACCGGGGTGGAAAGCTACACCCAGAAGGTGGTGCTGGGAGCGGTAATCCTGGGTGCCGTGCTGCTCGACATCGCCAAGAAGCGCGGTTGGGGCAGGCTGCAAAGGGCCAAGCCGGCTTGAAACGGCGTTGATGATAACTGGAGATTCAGTGACAGGTAATTCTTGACGGACATATCTACAGTAAGGACGAGGAGTCTTTGAAGGTAATGAGAACAAAGGAGGAGTTTCGAACATGAACAACAAGCCACTGGGCAGGGCAGCCATCGCCGGACTATTCCTGAGTGGGCTACTACTGGCCCTGACGGCCCCGGCCGCGGCCGGGGAAGGAGACGGCCAGAAGGAAGTGATCTTCTATTCCGACGGACGCCATTCCAGCGTCTACCTCTATGAGCCCCCCATGAGTGTTCGCCAGTACGTGGAACCCATCGACGAACTGCTGGACCTGGGCATCGATACCATCACCTACGCCGTGGGCGACTGCAGCGTGCTCCTCTACGACACCAAGGTGGGGGAACGCTGGGGGCACAACCTGGACCTGGTCAACCACATCGTGTGGTACCGGGCCGGCCAGAACGCCCATTCGCTGATCCAGCGGGGGATGGACCCCCTGGACGTGGTCACCAGGCACGCCCAGCGCCGGGGATTCAAGTTTCTTCCCAACATACTGCTCAACATGCTGCACACACCGCCCAACCAAGTCACCAACAGCCGCGTGGCCGACTTCACCACCCGGCATCCCGAGTGGCAGGTGGGGCCCGAGCCCGACTACCCGGCGGCGGTGCACGACCAGCCCCACCGGCTCTCCTACGCCCGGCCGGAGATTCGGGCCGACCGCCTGGCGGTAATCAAGGAGCTGGTGAGCCGATACCCCACCGACGGCATCGAGATCAATTTCGATGACTACTCTCCCTTTATCGCCCGGCGGGAGGTCGCCGAGCACACCGAGACCATGACCGGCTGGCTGCGTGAGATTCGCCAGGCTTGCGACCTGGCGGCCAAGGAGCAGGGCAGGGCCAAGCGCCTGGTGATTCGCATCGCCGGCTCCCTGGAAGGCAACCGCTCCCTGGGAATGGACCTGGAAACCTGGATCCGGGAAGAACTGGTGGACTCGGTGATCGCCATGCCGGTGACCCACGGATACGAAGCCGGAGCCTCCGAGCTGCGAAAGGTGGTCGAGGCCACCAAGGGCACCCGGGTCAAGGTGCTTGCCGGGATCAACGACGCCAGCAAGCCCCAGGATACCCGCGAGGTCTTTGCCGCGGCGGCGGCCAACGCCTACGCGGCCGGAGCGGAAGGCCTGCTCTTCCACACCTACTACCCCGGCCCCGACCGCTATCCCTACGACGACTCGGCCATGGAATCCATGCGCTTCATGGGCTATCCGGACGTGCTGGCCCACAGGGACAAGCGCTTCCGGATCGGCAGCAATCCCAAGCCGGATACTCCCCCCAAGTACGGGGTGCCCTGGCAGCTCCCCCTGGAGCTGGTCCCCGGAGAAAAGGGGAAGGAGATCCACCTGGAGGTGGCCGACGACCTGGCGGCCAAGGCAAGCGAGGGCGAGCTGTGGCGCTGCGAGCTGCAGGTCATGGTGCAGCACATGATGCATACCGACAAGGTCAAGCTGTGGTGGAACGGGAAGGAGATCCCTGAAGCCAAGTGGCGGAAGGCCGACTGGACCTATCAGATGAGGCCGCGGCCCCAGAGATACCGGGGATACCGGCTGCACGTGGACCTGCGCGGCGAGGACCTCCCCAAGAGGGGCCGCAACACCATCCGGGTCGACGTCCTCGAGAAGGACAGCAAGCTGGTCTTACCCATTGCGATCAGCGACGTGGAGCTGGTGGTGGAATACCTGCCCGGCCGCAACGGACTGCGTCCGGGAGAAGGCGGGCCCGGACAAAAGCAATAGCTAAAAGAAAACCCGCTGAATCATCCAGTAGGCGCCCATGGCGGCGATGGCCAGAGACCCGGGAATGACCACGGCCTTGCGGTAGCGGTCGGGATCGCGCAGCCAGATCGTTAGCAGCAGGCCGGCGGCGATTACCGTCAACTGGCCCAGCTCCACCCCCAGGTTGAACCCCAGCAGTCCCACCAGCAGGGCCGATGCCGGCAGGTCCAACTGGCTCAGGGCTCCCGCAAATCCCAGCCCGTGCACCAGCCCGAAGACAAAGACCACCAGCAGCCGCCAGGGGGTGTACCTGGGGTAGAAGATGTTTTCCAGGGCGATGACCACGATGCTCCCGGCAATGACCGGCTCTACAACCGAGGCCGGGACCTGCACCATCCCGGTGGCGGCCAGCCCCAATGTGAGGGTGTGGGCCAGGGTGAAGGCGGTCACCTGCAGCAACAGGGGCTTCCAGTGCCGGCTGAGCAGGAACAGGCCCAGCACGAAGAGGATATGGTCCATTCCGAGGGGCACCACGTGCACGAAGCCCGAGCGAATGAAGCTGGTGAAGGTGGCCCAGTTTCCGGGGGCGGTGAGGCCTTCGATCAGACTCTGGTCGGGATCGCCGGTTTCCGCCTCCGCCAGGTTGGAGAGGTCGAGGACCCGGCTGGTCTCTCCGGGAAACAGCACCTGGATTCCTCGCAGGATTTCCCCCCGGTAGTAGTTGAGAAACAGCAGGCTCAATTCGGCTTCTGGAAGGGAGCTGGCCTGGTAGCCCGTCAGGCCCGAGAGGTCCTTCAGACGCCAGGACCCCGTCAGCATCACCGGATCGTCGGCCCGTGTGAGGGGCTGGCCCCGGAACGTGGTGAACTCGAATTCCCACTCGGGCCGCGCCGCGCCCCCGGGCTCGAACGAGAGCTGCAGGACCTTTTCGGTGTAGGCTCGCGCCTGATCCCGCAGCCGTTCCCGCTCCGCCTCGCTCAGCAGCAGGTACTCCTCCAGGAACAGGTAGGGCTCGGCTTCCGGATCCTGGCTGAAGCAGCGGGTGTCCAGCTCGATCTTGATGACCGCCGAGCCGTCGGCTTCGAAAAAGGACCTGAAGGGCACATCGGGGATGGGATGGGCGAGGGCGACCGGAACCAGGGCCAGCAGGAGCCAGGCCGCCAGAGCCACCCGCTTCAGAGCGGCCGGAGGAGAGGTTCGGCCGGAATCGGGGCTATGGCCCGGCTCCAGGATTCGGCCGGGATTTGGGGTGGGGCAACTTGGGTGTTGTGTCATGGCCATCCGTATGCTTTACTAAGAAGTGTGAGGTTCCAAGACAATCCGTCACGTAGCCTTACCGCTGTTTGCAGAAAGGAGACTCCCATGAGACTCGTCTTTTCGATGATCCTAGCCGTCGTTCTTGCCTTTGGCGTGAGCCTGGGTTCGGCCTACGCCGGCTGTGGCAAGAAGGTGACCAACAAGGGCACCCTGAAGAGCGTGGATGCCGACAAGAAGACCATCGTGGTGGCCAGCAAGGGTGAAGAGACCAAGCTGTCGCTGACCATGGGTACCAAAGCCATCGGCGCCGACAAGGTTGCCGACATGGTGGGCAAGAAAGTCAAGGTGATCAGCGAGCACGCCAAGGTGGATTCCGTCGCCTTGCTCAACTAGCTGGCCGTAGCCTGTAGAGTCGGTCAGTAGTTGAAACCCAGCTAGCAACACCAGGTGCGGATGAATTCAGCGTAGGTATCCGCACCTCGGTGTAGCTGCTCTACCGAAATCCACTCGTCGAAGGTGTGGGCCTGCTCCACGTCCCCCGGCCCGATCAGGACCCGGTTCTTGAGGTCGGTGTAAACCGAAGCCTCGCTTCCGTACCCCACCGTACGGGCACTCTCCCTTCCCGTAACCCGCATTACTTCCTGGACGAAAGACGACTTTGGGTCGACGTGAAAGGCTTCGTGCCCCGGGTCGACCTTCAGTTCCACTCCGCATTCCCGAGCCGCCTGGGTCACCCGCTCGATCAAACGGTCGGTTCTGGTCCTGGGCATGGGGCGAAAACCGATGCGGCAGATGCTGATCGGCTTCTTGACGTTCATGGCCTCGGGGAAGTCCTCGATTCCGATGTTTCCTCCCAGGGTCGGCGGGTCGAACTCCGGGTCCTGCCACTCGGGACTGCTCTGAGTCTCGTCGTAAAGCTCCTTCATCCTGACCAGGAAGGGAATCATGATCCAGTTGGCGTTCATTCCCACCCGGGTGCTGGAGTGGGCCGACTCTCCCCGGGCCGTGGCCTCGAATGAACACCCGCCCTTGTGGGCGTAGACGACATCCAGCAGGGTGGGCTCCCCCACGATGGTCCTGGTCTGCGCTTCGACCATCTCCCGATAGAACCTGGAGGTTTCCTTGACCTGGATGGCGCCCCCGTAACCGATCTCTTCGTCGGCGGTGCAGGCGACGTAGACGGGTTGTTTCAGCTCGGCGGCCTCGAAACGCTCGGCGGCGGCCAGCATGCTGGCCACCGACCCCTTCATGTCGCAGGCTCCCCGTCCGTAGAGCTTTCCCTCCTGAACGGCGGGGGCAAAGGGACCGTGCTCTTCGGTGAACCAGTTGATGGCCGGCACCACATCAGTGTGCCCGAAATAGGCCAATCCACCCCGCCCCTCACCCTTTTTTCCCACCACGCTGGCCTTGCGGACCCCGTTCTCGTCCTCATACTCCAGGCGCTCGGTTCGACAGCCCATCTGCTTGAGACGATCCTCCAGGTAATCGGTCAGGGCCGCGTTGCTGAGGCTGCTGGTGGTATCGAAGGCGATGATGTCCTTGGCGTATTGGAGGGCGTCCACGAATCGGTCCTTTCTGTTGACCAGGGGAGAGGCATCCCCGCGGAAGGGGTAGTGTACAACCGGCGGGTGCCGGCCTCAATCTCTTTCCGCCTCGCCGTTGCATGCCGGGCGACCCGGGTCGGCGCGACGGGTTCCGGCTCAGCCGTCGCTGACCGGGAGGCTCACTTCCTCCAGCACCGGAGTACTGCCTCCGTCGGGTGTGGTGAGCAGAGCACGGTACTGAAACCAGCGGTGGTCCGCGGGAGGGGGAGAAAGGGCGGCGGGCTGCCGGAAATAGCTGCCGGGGCCGCCCGGCCCTTCCCAGGCTGCGGCCCTGACGGCCTCCGGAGTCGATCCGCTGCGCAATTGAAACTTCACCGCCGTCCCGTGAGGGGTTCGGGCCTGCCAGTCCAGCCGGGAGGGCCGTTTGCCCGGAGGGATGCTCAGCAGAGGCGAACGGTATTCCTCTTCCAATCTGCGGTCATAGATGTTGCCGACGTCGTGGCGGACGCTGAAGTGCGGACCGAAGGTCTGGATCCAGAGCCGCCTGGCGAAGGAATATCCCTGGGAAGATCCCCAGAAGATGTTGGTTCCGACCCCGTGGTCGCCGTCGCGCAGGTGGTTGAAGGGGACGATATCCATCCATCCGTCCCGGTTCAGATCGGCCACGGTGAGAGCCAGGGTCGATTCTCCGGGCAGTCCCGTCCTGCGGGACTCGCTGTAGCCTTCCGGCCCGCCCCAATAGATGAAGCAGGGCAGCTTGCGGGTGGTGTAGGCGTGATAGTTGGTCATGACGATGTCCAGGTAGCCGTCCTGGTTGAGATCGGCCACCGACTGCTCCTCCGACTCGTAGGCCTCCAGCCTCTGGCTGCGGGAGAGGTCGAACCCTTCAGCGCCGCCCCAGAGAAGGGTGGCGTGGCGCATGGGGCGCCCGTGCCTGGCCATGTCGTAGACCCCGCCCAGAATCAGGTCCAGCCAGCCGTCGGCGTTGAGATCGGCGATCTCCACCGTGGAGGCCGAATGGACCTTGAGCAGGCTGTGGTTGTCCCGGCCGTAGTCACCGCCGGCGCTGCCCCAGAAGATGTCCACGTTCTCCCGGTCCACGTCGGGGAAGATCAGGTCCAGAAACCCGTCCTTGTTGAGATCGGCGATGGCGGCGCTCTGGCTGAGGTTGGTGTTCAGGCTCAGCTCGGTGCGGCGCCGGCCGCTGAATCCTCCATCCCCGCCCCAAAGCAGGATCCCCCGGGATGAAACCTCCCGGCTGTAGGCCGAACCGGCGGGTATGACCAGGTCCAGGTAGCCGTCGCGATTGAGATCGGCCGTCGAGGCACCGTGCCCCTCCTCCAGGTTCAGCTCCTCCCTCCTCTGGGCCCGGTAGCCTTCGGCGTGCCCCCAGTAGATCCAGCCGTTGGGAAAGGCGATGTCCGGCCGGCCGTCCCGGTTCAGGTCGGCGATGGCCGGCACCGCGCCGATGGCTCCCGGCACCCTCGAGACGGATGCGGCCGAGTAGTGATGGCGTGGATTCCCCCAGTAGATCAGGGAATCGATGGCATCGCGGGAGCCGCTGTTGCGGTTGACCAGCACCAGGTCGGGAAAGCCGTCCCGGTCCAGGTCGGCGCCCCGCAGGCTCACGGGACCGAACCCCTGCAACTGGCTGCGGTGGGCCGGGTCGAAGCCCAGGGGACCGTTCCAGTAAATGTAGGAAGGCACGTCGTGGCTTCGGGAGTCGCCTTCGTTGGCAAAGGCGATGTCGATCCAGCCGTCACGGTTGAAGTCGACCGCGACGGCGTCGCTGGCATCCAGGGTCGGCAGGTCGGTCCGCCGTCCGCTTTCGAACCCCTGCGAGCCTCCCCAGTAGATGGTGGAGGGCTGCTGGCCCCGGTTGGCCAGGATCAGGTCGGGAAAGCCATCCCGGTTCAATTCGGCGACCTCGCACCGAATGGCTCCCGCGGTCGGCAGCTCCGCCCAGGGCTCCGCGGGGAAGCCTTCGGGCCCGCCCTTGAAGAGTTGGGCCCGGTTGTCGCGGTGAGTCACCACCAGGTCCGGGGCGCCGTCCCGGTCCAGGTCGGCCAGGCGCAGTCCCACCGGGTCCCCGCCCTCCATCCGGTGCCGCCGCTCGACGGAAAAGCCCGCGGGGTCGCCCCAGTAGAGATAAACGCTCTTCTCCTCGGAGTTGTTGTTCACGAACAGCAGCTCGGGGAAGCCGTCCCGATTGAGGTCTCCGGCAGCCACGTCCAGGGCGCTGATCGAGGGCACGACGTCACGTCTCTGGCTGCTGAAGCCGGTGGGACCGTTCCAGTAGATATAGGATTCCAGGTGTTGGGCCGTCCCGAAGCGTTTCCAGCCCTCGATGCCGTGGTTGGCGATGGCCAGGTCCACAAACCCATCCCGATTGAAGTCTGCCGCCGCCACCGCGCTGCCCAGCAGGGTGGGCAACAGCGTCCGCCGGTCGGGCTGGAACCCCTCCCGGGATCCCCAGTAGATCATGAGATCGGTTTCCACCCCATAGTTGTGAATGAAGTTGCAGAAGACCAGGTCCAGGTAGCCGTCCTGATTGAGGTCCTCGAGCAAAGAACTCCCGCCTCCCTTGCTGGGAAGCCGGGTCACGCCGGCCTCGCGCTTGCGAATCTCTCTCAGCAGTTTGCCCAGGGGCTGATGGTCGGGCAGGTCGGGAAGCAGCGAACGCAGCCCTCGTGGTCCTCCCCGATAAATGAGAACGTCCTCGCTCTCGACCTGGTTGTGGTCCTGCCCCACGAACAGGTCCAGGAAACCGTCGTTGTTCAGGTCCCAGCGGTGAATCATCTCGACGGTTCCGGCCCGGCTGACGTAGAGATTGGCTCCCCCGTCGGCCAGCGTCCCCCGCGAGAAGTCCTCAAAGCTGGAGTGGTGAATCCAGGGCTGGTGAGGAGCCTGCCCAGAGGCGGACAACAGCAGCAGCCCAACCCCCAGGGTTCCCGCGATGAAGGAAGTTCGGGTCATGGTTGGGATGGGGCCGGCGCTGGTCCCTTGAACTGCAACGGACCGTAGACCTCGTACTCGTGGAAGCCGCCCTTGTCGGTCACGGGGGCGGTGGCGGTATTGAGCGGCCGTTCCCAGCGCCCGTCATAGTCATAGCGACAGACTGCCGCCTTCCAGGCCTCCCCCTGCTTCGGAATGGAATTCCCGGCGTGATGCAGATCGGCCAGCGGAAGGGCCAGCTCCAGGGACCAGCCCCGGTCGTCGTCCTCCGGATTATTGAGGGTGCCGTCCACGGCCACCGCCACCCGGAGTTGGCTGTCCCAGGCCGTGGCTTCATGCAGAGGGGCGCCACGCTTGACAAAGTAGGCGTCGAAGATCTGGTTGCTGGGGCTGAACTCGAACTCGTAGTAGAGCAAGGAGGATTCCAGAGGCTTGATGAAGAGCTCCAGCACATCTTCCTCCCACAAGCGGGCGTCGCGGCCTTTCAGGGTGGAGCCGACATCCCGATCCCGGGCCGTCATGGCCACGTAGAGTTCCTTCCCGTCCCAGAGAAATCTGGCCGAGGCCCGCGCCGGGGACACCGGATTGCCCACGCCGTCGAACCGCAGCGGGATCTCCGGGGCCTGCTCCCAGGCCGGCTCGTCCGGGCGCCCGTCGATCTCGATGGGATCGCTGGTCAGATAGCAGGGAATGGGGTCGGCTTCGGCCGGCGGCTGGGGGCTCCCCTCCGGAGTCGGGTCGACTTCCGGCGCCGTAGAGCAGGAAACGCCCAGCAGAACCACAAGCAGCGGTATAAGGAATCGCATATTGACTCTCATGAATTCGGCCTCTTCAAGCAGCGGACGGTTTTGATTGAGTTTCCCGGGCGGCGGAAGCGCCCCCCAGGACTGCAACGGCTTCGGACTTGATCGGCAGTTCCCTCATTGTCTCCAAAATCGAGTTGTTCCGCCAGAACTGCCGCCGTGCTGCAACGTCAATCCGTTCGAGATTCGTCTTTGCCCCCTGGGCCTTATGCAAAACTCGGAATCGGGAATGACATTGAGGCGGCATAGGTGATGTGCTGCCGGCTCCGGCATTCACCACAAAAAGCACAAAAGTCACAAAACGAGTTTCTTGATTTCGAGTCTTGCCGATCGGATGATTATTCTTGTGTTTTTTGTGCCTTTTGTGGCCATTGAGCTTCGGACGGCGAACCGGTTCAGTGTCTCCTGATCCTTGACGGACTCGGGAGGACAAACCCTCGATCTGAATTGAGGATGTCCCGACTCCGATTTTGCAAAAGGCTCCCCTGACGGACTATTCGGTAATGCCGGCCTCTTTCATGGCGGCCTCGGCGCGCTTTGCGACCTCTTCCTCGGAAAGGTCCTCCACGTGGGTGCTGATCGTCCAGACATGGCCGAAGGGATCGATCAGCGTTCCGGAACGGTCTCCGTAGAACTGATTCTGCAGCGGGCGCATTTCCTTGCCCCCGGCCGCGATCGCCCGCGGGTAGCTCTTGTCGACATCGTCGACGTAGACCATCAGGCTCACCGAAGTTCCCCCCAGCGACTCGGGACCCTTGTAACCCATGTCGGGAAACTCGTCGGCGAGCATGACGGGGGAGTCCCCGATCTTGATCTCCGCGTGCCCGATCTTGCCGCCCGGAGCCTCCATACGCAACAGCTCCACGGCGTCGAAGGCCTTCTTGTAGAACTCGATTGCGGCGGCTGCGTCCTTCAGAATCAGATAGGGAGTGACCGAGTGGTACCCCTCGGGAATCGGCGAAACCGGCATGGTGCATGTCCTCCTTGGTTAAGTCCATGATGGCGAATGACGCCACCGCGGCATCGGGGAAATAGTGCCTCCGGGTGGCGAATTGTACTTGGCGAGGCTGGTACTTGGCCAGTTTGTCCCGGAGTATACGACGATTCGGGGGCCGCCAACCTGCCTCAACAGCGACCTGCTGTCGCCGCCGCTGTGGTCGGAGCTTTACCTGGAAATCCGCATTGGTCGCGGGTTGGCACGGATTACCCGAGTCCTCTGCGGTAAAGCGCCGTAGGGCGCCGTCCCGGAACGCACTGCCTCTCCAATATGACGCTAACCCCACACCTCACTCCCTGCACTCTTCGCAGGAGTGCAACCCTTGGTGAGAAATGCGGGCCAGTCCTCAAGTGGGTTGATCGGCCAGGCCGGTTGCCGGTTTCCCGGTTCTTGACGTAGCGCATCCAGTTCCAGACCAGCCGTCCGACATGGAGTTTGTTGTTGATGAGCCAAGTCCTGTCCGCTCCGCGGTCATGACTCGTCGATGACGGTGGGTTTGTCCACTGAAGCCAGGACCCCAACGGCCGGTCGCAAGCCTCTGGCAAGTCCGCAAAATGCCGGCCCGGTGCGGGGAACGGCAAACTTGACTTGCTCTCCCAACCATGCTTAACTCATTGGAAAATCGAGACGATTGAGGAAGTTGAGGAAGATGCCCGGAGAGGATTGGCAAAGCTCGCTGGATCTCTAAGCGCACGAAGCGCACGCACGGGTGCGCACACGTGGAATGTACGAACGCGACCTGCAGATCCAAAGGACGTCAGGCGTTCGGTATCGGGCTGGGAGAAATCGCCATGCAGAACGTCCCCACAGCATATGTCGAAGGCTACGCCAAAGCGCGCGCCATCGACCAGGAAGCCGCTGACAACTACGTCCGGCACACCAGAATCGGCGACCCTGTGTTCGACCCGATCATGGAGGAACTCTCCTCGGTGCCGCCCGCCGACCTGCACCGCTTTATCAAGGCCGGCATAGAGCAGCAGGAAGAGGGGTTGCGCAAGGCCCCGCAGATCCTGCGCGATTTCATCGAGTCTCTTGAGGACCGTCCTCCCTGGCTCGAGTACGACGCCTTTCGGCCGGGGATTCGCGCCTTCCACGCAAACGTGGACCTCATGCTGATCGCGTTCGTCACGGGGGTGCTCGTGGAGGGCTTTTCGACGCTGATCGCCAAGTCCTTCAGCATTACCGAGCGCGTGTCGTCGACCACGAGGCGCCTGCAGCAGAACAACCGCCACATGATGGACATTTTCTTTCCCGGCGGCTTGTACAGAGAGAATGACGGCTGGAAGCTCTCTACCCGCATTCGCTTCATTCATGCCCGAATCAGGTCCTTGCTGAACAATTCGGAGGATTGGAATCACAAAGCCTGGGGCACGCCGGTGAGCGCGGCCCATCTGGGTTTTGCCATCTCCGTCTTTTCCAAGCGTTTGCTGGAATACTCGCTGCAGGTGGGCGCACGTTTCAGCCAAGAAGAAAGAGAGAGTGTTCTAGCTGTCTGGCGCTACGCCGGATATCTCATGGGAATACCTGAAACCATCCTCTATACCACCGCAGCCGAAGCGGAAAAAATATACAAGATCAGCTACTTGTGCGAACCGCTGCCCGACTCCGCTTCGATATCCGTGGCGAACGGTTTGATTCAGGCCATTCCGTCGGTTGCCGGCGTCAGGGAACCGGCCGAAGTAAAGAAGGTGACGGATCTGGCCTACCGTCTTTCACGAGCGCTCATCGGAAACCAACTCGCCAGTCGCTTCGAGTTTCCGAAGAACTCTTCCATGGGAACTCTGTTTTACTTCCGGATGAAGCAACGCCTTCAAAGAATTCTGAAGGGCGGACAATTGGTCAGATCGGACAATTTTACCCAGCTTCTTCAAATCTCAGTGTTCGACGAGCATGGGGTGAGCTACAAGATGCCCGATCATGTAAAACACTCGAAGTCGAGCCCTTGGTAAGCGGTGCCTGCGCCACGATCACGTCCCCTGATGGGAAATGCGGGCTAGAGACCGGGCATTGGGCGGGAATGAGCAAAACGTACCGCAATCCATCCCGGAGCCGGCGCCCGGTGATCGCCACCAGTTCGAAGAACCCGTCGAGGAACCTTGGATCGGCCTCGCCCGGAGACAGCCGATCCAACTCAAATCCCGAGGCCCTGAACACGTCCCTCGGGAGCCAGCAGACGCCGCGCCGGTGGTCGTCCCACAGGTCCTTGAGAATGTTGGTCATCTGCAGTCCCTGGGCGTAGGCCACCGACAATGCCAGCAGATCCTTTCGTCGCTTGTCGACCTCGGCGGAGTAGTCGCAGAACAACTCGGTGAGCATCTCGCCTACAACTCCCGCAACGCAATAGCAATAGCGATCCAGACAGGAAAGATCCTTCAGACCAACGGGGACCGGGTTCTGCTGGAACTCCATCATGCCGCGAGACATGATTTGCAAGCAATGCACGATCGCCGCGCGCTGGCGGGAGCGGAGACTTGCGGTGATACGGATCACGCGGTTGGAGCTCGCAACAAGTTCCCGCTCGTGCTCGGTCGTGGATGAAGACAGCAGTGCGCCGAGGTCATGAGCGAATGGGGTCGCGTCTTCGCGACCGGCGATCATTTGAACGAACCGGGCCAGGAACGCCTGCTTCTGCGCCAGCGAGAGGGCAGGCTCGTCTTCGATGGTGTCGGCAATCCGACACAGGAGATAAGCGTTGGTCACGGGCCACCGCAAGCGATGGGGGAGCTGTGGAAACCGCCGTCGAAGTGCGGCGATTACCTCACGCGTATCGTCAACGGAAGGGGTCGTCTACGTAATATAAGCCACCTTCTCCGGATCGCGCACCGTCAGAGCCTCGACCCCCTCGACGTCTTCGATCACGATCACCCTGCCTGGAATTTGCCAGACCGTGCCTACAACTTCCGGGTGGTTCTCGTGGCCGATCAGCACGATGTCGTAGCCGCCGCGGGCGTACCGCCGTCCACGCCCCCTGAAAAATCCAATTTACGACCGGTGCAGCACCGTGTCTCGAAGGGGCAAGCTGGGGCCCAGGTCGGGGTCCTCGTTGCGGTGGTAGTTCCTGCCCATCAGGTAGCGGATTTCCAGCTCCACGTCGTGTAGCAGGATCTCGGGAACCACGGTGGGGTCCCGATGCTCCAGCAGGACCTCCACCTGGTTTTTCCCCTTCCGTGGCCAGTGGGACGGATCCAGGCGGTGGATGAACCAGTAGCCGAAACCCCCGCCCCGGTTGGGTGTGCTCATGCGATAGAGCTGGTTGATCTTGCGCAGGCCCGAATCGGGCAGGGTTTGGCCGTTCAGGCGGAATTCCAGCCTGTCCAGCTGATTGGTGTTCATCACCCGGAATCTCAGCAGCACCTCATGAACCCGGCCGGCCCGGTTCCAGAAGGGGAGGTCGTCGCTGACGGGGAGTTCGAGGCGCAGCGGTTCGCCCTGCGCCAGCTTGCGGGGCAGGGGCATCCCGGGCTCCCAGGGAGGGGACTGGTAGCTTCCGGCTGTCGGGACCAAGTAGAACTTGTCCTTGGGCGCCATGATGTCGGGATGGGGAATCTCCCGAAGCTGTTCGTAGAAGGCGGCGCGATAGGGCCAGTTGGCTCCCTGGAACCACTGGTTCAGGTAGATGCCGTCGACCCCTTGATCCCAGTAGTTGCAGGCCGCCGCCCGGATGACTTCGATGGACCCGTTGGAGAGCCGGTCGGAGTCGACCATGCTGTTGAGGACGGCGAAAACGCGGGTTGGGGTGCCCTTGGCCGCCTCCAGCAGCGGCCGGTAGTCGGCCGCATGGTCCACCCGCCCCCAGTAGACCCCGAAGGTCTCGCCGATGATCACGTCCACGATCCCCCGCCGCATCCACCCCCTCACGTCCAGACCCAGCCCCAGGCAGGTCTGGAGGTCTCCCGGAACCCGAATGGCCAACTCGCGGTCCTGCCCGGTCTCCTTCAGGGTCCGGTGGATCCTCTCGATCCAGGCGGTCATGATGGGACGGCCGGCCTCGACTTCGTCGGGATGGAAGAAGTGGGGCGAGGGGCTCTGGTAGGCTAGCGTCAGCTCGAATCCGTCCACCGGATAGTTCCTGAGAACCTCTTCGATCAGGGCGAAGCGCTCCTCCCGGACCTCCGGATGCTTGAAGTCCAGACTGGTAAGCCCGGGGGATTCCGGATCGAGGTCTCCGCGTGCGCCGATCTCCAGGTGCTGGTTGTCCAGGCGGAAAAGGGAGCTGCGGACATCCTCATCTCGAGGCCCGCGTCTGCCCTGGTTCACCAGCAGGGCGGGGTAGAGGAGCATTCCCTTTTCGTGGGCCCGATCGCAGAGCACCTTCAACGGGTCCAGCCCGGCGTCCAGCAGCGACCTGGCGTTCTGTTGAGCCCGCTGGAAGACCACGTGGGGCCACTTGCGGACATGGTGCCCGAACACCTCTCCCACACGGGTGTCGTGAAAGACGGTGCGGCCGTCCGCCAGGCAGAAATTGAGCACTTCCACCGAGGTTTCCACCAGTTCATCCACCGCAGCTTCCACCTCCTGTTCTTGGATGGGAGGCTCGTACATGTACATCAGGGGGTGGCGGCTGTCGTGGTAGAACATGATGCGCGGCTTCTTGCGGGCGGCGCCGGATCGCGGCGGGGCCGGCTCGGCCGGCAGCGACGAGGCCAGCATGCCCGGCGCCAGGCCGGCTGCCAGGGCGGTTCTCACGAAATCGCGTCGTTTCATCGAGGCCTCCTTGAAGGGTGGTTGGAATGAGCGTCGGTCGGGTCCATTTCTATCAAAGGCTCGAACCGGAGCAAAGCTTTGGCTTGTCCGTTCTCCGGCAAGCTTCGCCTGGCCCGCAACCAACTCCGGCCAGCGGCAATTCATGAAGCGTCCTCTTGACAAGAGGCAGGGTTCAACTGTAGAAACGCTGTGAATACAACGGTTTCCACCCCATTCACCAGAAAGGACCCCTCCCATGAAACACCCGATTCTCTCCGGTGCTCTGTCCCTTTGTCTTTGTCTGCCGGCTCTTGCCGAAGGCCCGGCCCTGGACCGGGAGACGCATCCACTGGGGCTGGCCCTGGCCACGCCCTTGGCCGTTATACCGACTTCAGCCAATACGCCCGGCCGCTTTGGCGCCTATTTCAAGACTCGCGTGGTCGTACATAACCTCACCTCCAGAAGTTACACCATCAGTGCCCTATTGTGCGGGCCGAGCGGCATAGTTTCCGAACGCTCGATTTCAATGAGCCCCAATCAATACCTCTCGTACGACAATTTTTTGCAGGACGTTTTTAACTACGAGGGCGCCGGAGCGGTGATTCTGTTGGCGGAAATAAGCTCTCTGAACCTGAATGACCCTGATCTGATAGGCAACGCGCCCTTCAAGTTTTCGGTGACGGCTGAGGTGTACAGCGACTCACCCAACGGCCGTTATACCACTACGGTCGTCAACGGGATTGTGCCCCTGGTCGATGCAGGTCCCGAGGCCTATAGCGCCGGCGTTACCGCGGGTCCGGATCAAAGAGTCAACGTAGGAGTCTTCAACTTCGGTGACAGCACCACCTCGGTTCAAGCGGTAGTGCACGATTCATCCGGGATGGTGGTCCAAACCATTCATTTCACCGTCGGCGCCTTCTCATGGCAGCAGAAAAACGTCAGCAGGCCGGTAACCAACGGTTTCATCAGTTGGCGGATCGACGCCAGCCCGGATACGCTGCCATACCTCTGGGCCGTATCGGTTGACAACCAATCCAACGACGGCACACTGGCCTGGCCGACACGCCCTGAAATCACTGAGTGACGCGTCAACCCGCATTTCTTGGCGACGGACCCCGCTCGTGAAACGACTGCAGGATAACTCCGGCGGTTTTGCTTCCAACGGGTGCTTGAGACCCAAGGGAATCGCAGGAACTCCTTTCGAGGCAACCTCTCCGGATTGAAGGGAAAACACCAGTCGAGGCCCCTCCGCACCCGCGAATTCTGCAGACCGCCCTTAATATTTGGCAATTTGTAGAATATGGACCTTCCATTCATGCAAGCCGTTCCCGGAGGCGCTATACTTGGCGCTCCGCATTCATCCCGAATCCAAGAGACTTCATGGCGGTGCTCCGCCGGCGCCATGATGTCTTTAGGCAAGGCAATCCCATGAAGTACTGCAGCCTGCCGCTGGCCCGATTTGTTGTGATTGCCCTCGCCGCAACGGTCCTGCTCTGGTGGGTCCTGAGCCCCTCGGACTGGAGCCGGCTTTCGGCTGGCCTGCAGACCGCCAAGACAGCGCTGGGAGCCAAGTCCGAATTGCGCCCGCGTCCCGCTTACCCGCCGGACGAGGTGGTGCGCATCCAGATCGAGGCCTTGGGAGACAATGACCGACCCCACCCGGATGCCGGGATCGAGACCGCCTTCCGCTTTGCCTCGCCGGCCAACAAGAAAGCCACCGGCCCCCTGCCGCGGTTTATCGAGATGGTGCGCAATCCGGCTTACCGCCCCATGCTCGATCATCGCGGCGCCCGCTATGGTAAACTCAAGCAGGAGGGGAATCAGGCTTCCCAGACGGTGCTCCTGAAGTCCAGCGACGGAAGCCGGGTGGGCTATCTCTTCCAGTTGTCCCGGCAGACCGAAGCTCCCTTCAAGGACTGCTGGATGACCGACAGCGTGATGCGCTTCGAGGTTCGAGAGGATTACCGCCAGGTCTGATATCGGCCTCGCCTGCCGCCTCAAGTCGGGCGCCGACAAATGCCAGCCTTGAAACTGATGCGATCGAGGACCCTTCCAGCTCTAGCCCTGCTTGCCGGGCTCCTGAGCCCGGCAACCGCCGGCCTTGCCCAGGACAAGCCGTCGCTGTATGAGTCCGTGCAGACCATCCTGGCCGAGAACTGCCTGAGCTGCCACGGGGCCGCCCAGATGTCGGGCCTGGACCTGAGGCAGCGGGAAGCCCTGCTGAAGGGAGGCACGCG
This sequence comes from Candidatus Versatilivorator sp., assembly GCA_965207735.1. Lineage (GTDB taxonomy): Bacteria > Acidobacteriota > Terriglobia > Versatilivoradales > Versatilivoraceae > Versatilivorator. The sequence continues at coordinate 3,328,517 of OZ242296.1, forward strand.
AGGACCGGCACTGGTCCCCGGCAAGGCCGAAGACAGCCTCCTGTTCCAGGTCGCGGCCCATTCGGGCGAACTCCGAATGCCCCCCGAGTCGCCCCGCCTGCCCCGGGAGAAGCTGGACCTCATCCGCCGATGGATCGACGCCGGCGCGCTCTGGGAGGAAAACACCGGCGACGCCGACCCGGCCGCAGAAGAGCCCGACTGGTGGTCGTTCCGCAGGCCGCGGCGGCCCCCCTTGCCTCTGGTGGACGGGAAGGAGTGGCAGGGAAACCCGATCGATGCCTTCGTGCTGGCCAAGCTGCGGGAGAAAGGCTTGCCCGCGGCGCCTCCCGCCGACAAGCGGACCTTGATTCGGCGCGCCTATTTCGACCTGATCGGCCTCCCCCCCACGCCGGAGCAGGTGGACCGGTTTCTCAAGGACGACTCGCCCCGGGCCTTTCAGTCGGTGGTGAACGAGTTGCTGGCCTCTCCCCACTACGGGGAACGCTGGGGACGGCACTGGCTGGACGTGGTTCGCTACGCCGACTCGGCCGGGTTCGAAACCGATGCCTTCTTCCCCCATGCCTGGCGCTACCGGGACTACGTCATCAAGTCCTTCAACGAAGACAAGCCCTTCGACCGCTTCCTTCAGGAGCAGATTGCGGCAGACGAGCTCTGGCCCAACAACCTGGACCTGGAAGGGAGCTACGCCATCCCGGTGGAGAAGCTCCGGCAACTGGAGGCCCGGGTGGGGACGGGGCTCTACGGGCTGGTGCCGCAGACCGGCGAATCCAAGATGGACTCCAGCAGGGAGCTCAATGAAATCCTGACAGACTGGGCGGATACCACCGCTTCGGCATTCATGGGCCTCACGCTGGGCTGCGCCCGCTGCCACGATCACAAGTTCGACCCCCTGTCCCAGAAGGACTACTACCGCTTCCAGGCCATCTTCGCGGGCAGCGACACGGTGGAAATTCCGGTGGTGACCAAGCTTTCCATGTTTCACCGGTCCGAATCCTACTCCGGCTTCCTGACCCTGGCCGAGCTCCGCTGGACGCATCGCTTGTTGGAGAAGAAAGTCAGCCGGCGGGTGTTCAATGCCCAAAAGGCGGAGTTCCCGGTGGAGGTGGTGCAAGCCTTCGAAATTCCGGACGACGATCGCACGCCGGAGCAGGAAAAGCTGGCCGCCCCCCTGGCCGAGGCCTTGAAGAAATTGGGGGACCCAAACGGTTTGACCCTGTTGGACCTGGAAAAGCACCTGACCCCGCAGGAAAAGGTCCAGCGCAAGGAGCTGGTGGAAAAGCTGGGGCACGCCGTGCTGAAGGTGCCGACCACCGAAGCCTCCCACCAGACCCATTACGACGCCCTGTTCGACATTCCCAAGGCGGTGGTCATGGGCCACCGCCAAGCCGAGCTGGTTCCGGCGATCCACGTGCTGGATCGGGGCGACCTGGGGAAGAACCTGGAGAAGGTGGAACCGGGGCTTCCTCGCATCCTGGCCAACGGAATGGATCTGGGCCGGCCTTCCTCGGAGCTGGAGGTTCCCCGTTCCCGGGCCAAGCTGGCCCTGTGGCTGAGCCGCCCCGACCATCCCCTGACGGCGCGAGTGCTGGCCAACCGCCTCTGGCAGTGGCATTTCGGATCGGGCATCGTGATCACCCCCAACGACTTCGGGCGGATGGGCGCCCAGCCCACCCATCCGGAACTTCTGGACTGGCTGGCGACCGAGCTGGTGCGCAGCGGCTGGAGCCTGAAGTCGATGCACCGCCTTATCATGGCCTCCGACGCCTATCGGAGGACCAGCCAATATCCCGACCCGGCCGCGGCCGAAGCCGACCCCAACAATCTCTACCTGTGGCGCATGAACCGGCGCCGCCTGGAGGCCGAGGCCCTGTGGGACGCCCTCCATGCCTCCGCCGGAACCCTCAACCGGAAGTTGGGGGGGCGGTCCTTTTGCCCGACGCCGGAGGAAGGGGACCTCTCGGGCAAGAACTGGATCCGGGTCTATGCCGACCCCGAGGAGCAGAACCGGCGGGCGGTCTACATCCTGGTGCAGCGGAATTTCGGATTCCCCATGTTCGAGACCTTCGACACACCCGATCCGGCCGTGAGCTGTTCGGTGCGCGAAGTCACCACTGTGCCTCCGCAGGCCCTCTTTTTCCTGAACGACAAGATGGTCTTCGGCCAGGCCCAGGCCTTTGCGTCCCGCCTGGTCCGCGAGGTCGGAGACGATCCGTCCGGCTGGATCCGTCAGGCCTGGCGCGTTGCCCTGGGTCGGGAGCCCACCGCCAGGGAGCAGGAAGAGGCCGGGACCCTGCTGGACTCGCTGACCGAATCGGAGGTGGAAGCCGGAAAACCCGCCTCGCTGGCCGAGAAGGGTCAGGCCCGCACTCGGGCTCTCACCCAGTTGTGCCTGGCCGTCTTCAATTTGAGCGAGTTTTCCTACGTGGACTGAGAGGCCTTGTTAAACTCGGCCGCGGGCTGTTACCATCACGGATTCAAGGAGCCAACGCCCATGGATTACACCTGCTGCAACCGGCAGATGACCGCCAGGTCTCGGAGGGAGTTTCTGACCACCTCCGGATTCGGCTTTGGAGGCTTGGCCCTGGGCTACCTGCTGAATAGCGAGCACGCGCTGGGGAGCGTGGGTGCGTCTGTCCCTGACAATCCACTGGCCACCCGGATGCCGCACTTCCCGGCCAAGGCCAGGAGCGTCATCTGCCTGTACATGAAGGGCGGCCCCAGCCAGATGGACAGCTTCGACCCCAAGCCCCTGCTCAGCCGGCTGGACGGCCAGCCCATCCCTCCCAGCTTCGCCACCAAGGACCTGGAACTGCAATTCGTCAAGGTCGAGGACATGAAGCTGATGGGGTCGCGGCGGACCTTCCGGAAATATGGGCAATCCGGCCTGGAGATCTCCGACCTTTTCAGTCGGGTGGGTCAACACGCCGACGATCTGGCGGTGATCCGCTCCTGTCACCACGACTCCTTCATCCACGGGCCCGCCATGAGCGTCATGCTGACGGGATCGGTGCGGCTGGGGCATCCCAGCGTGGGAGCCTGGGTGGTTTACGGCCTGGGCAGCGAAACCGAGAACCTGCCCGCCTACGTGGCCATGTCGGAGGGAACCGGCGTGTCCACCAAGGCGGTCTATGGAGCCGGATTCCTTCCCGCAGCCTACCAAGGCACCTTCATGCGGACCGAGGGGACTCCCCTGCGGAACCTGGCTCCCCCCATCGATCCCGGCAATCAGCGAAAGATCCTGGACCAGGTGGGCCGCTGGAACCGGAGGCACCTGGACCGGCAGCGGCAGGACGACTCCCGCCTGGCCGCCCGCCTGAACAACTACGAGCTGGCCTTCCGCATGCAGACGGCGGCCCCCGAACTGATCGACATCTCCGGCGAACCGGAGCACGTGCAGCGGTTATACGGGCTGAATTCCGAAAACACGGCCAAGTTCGGGCGGATGTGCCTGCTGGCGCGGCGGATGGTTGAGCGGGGAGTCCGCTTTATCCAGCTCTACAAGAGCGGCTGGGACGGCCATACCGAGAACGATCAGCTCCACGTGGGCAGCGCCGCCAAGATCGACCAGCCCATCGCCGGCCTGATCGCCGACCTGAAGCAGCGCGGCCTGCTGGACAGCACCCTGCTGGTCTGGACGGGCGAATTCGGCCGCACTCCCATCAACCAGGGAAAGATGGGCCGGGATCACAACCCCTACGGGTTCACCACCTGGATGGCCGGGGGCGGGATCCGCGGCGGCAAGGCCATCGGGGCCACCGACGAGCTGGGCTTCCGGGCCGTCGAGGACCGGGTGCACGTCCACGATCTGCATGCCACCATCCTTTCACTGCTGGGTCTGGACCACGAGAAGCTGACCTACTTCTTCGAAGGCCGCAACCGCCGCCTGACCGATGTTGGCGGACAGAACAACCTGGCCTCAAGACTGGTCGTCGGTTGAACCAGGCAGCGCAACCCGGCGCCGCGGCGGTTCGAAGGCCGAACAAGTTCCCGCCACAGGTCGCTCCCGCCGTCAAAGCCTTCCCCAGCCCGCCCTTCCACCGCCTCCCGGGACGGGACTATCAGGTGCACGACGGCAGGCGCCACGGGGCTCTGCCCCTTCTCGAGGCTTCCACCATGCTGGTGACGATATTTCTCCTGCTCTGGATCATTCCCCTGGGGGCCGTGGCTCAGGATGCCCCGCCGACCTACACGGGAAGCCTCCGCCTGCCGCTGGAGCTGCAGACCCGGCAGGGTCAACGCCTGGCAAAGGGGAGAGTGGATCTGGAGGTACGGCTGGAGCAAAAAGCCTGGCTACTGTTTTCCCGAGGGGAGCAGGCCTTGGCCCGGGTGGAGGGGAAGGCTCTGGAAGGCGAACCACAGGACCTGCCGGGCGCGGTTCCCCTGGTCGGAACCGTATTCCTGCAGTCCTCCGCCGTACCCATTCGCAGCGACTTCGACCGGCGCTACAGCAAGACCGGAAAGCCGCAGTACCGGGAAGAGAGCTACGACTGGAGAGGTACCCTCAGGGTGCACCGACCATTGAATCCGCAGAGCCGGGAGGTCTACTTCATCTTTCACGAACGCGGCCAGGACGAAACGCACCGGCGCATTCAGTTCACCTTCCTTCGAACGGGGAGTGCGGAATGAGGAAAGCAGGAGAGGCGATCGGGTAGAGGTTGAGCACCCACCTAACCGCGTTCTTCAACCTCGAATACGAGGATCATTCCGCGCCGAGGTCAAAGGCCACGATCTTCTTTCTGCTGCGGACGTAGAGGGTGTTTCCAACCAGAGAGGGCACCGTCCAGCAGTTGTACCCGAGCGGCTGAGCCTGAGCCAGGACTTCGATTCCCTTTTCGCCCGGCGCGGCCAGGGCCAGGGTTCCGTCCTCATCCAGGATGATGAATTTCCCGTCGGCGTAGAGAAGGGTTCCCTTGGCGAATCCCCGATGGCGCCAGACCACCTCGCCGTCGGAGACCCGGATGGCGGTGAGAAAGGCCGGCCCGAAGTCGCCGCTGAATCCGTAGGCCAGGCCGTTCAGGCGAACGACGTTGCCGTGGTGCACCCGCATCCGCTTGGTGAACCACAACTCCTCCACCGAGGTCTTCCCATTGCGGCGGCTGAGCTTGAGGGCCCGGCTTCCCCCGCTGTAGGCCGTGGAGAGAAACAGGCGGTTGTCCTCTCCCCAGGCCGGGGTGCTGACCGTCAGGCCTCCGGCCAGGCCGTGGGTGTGACTCCAGAGCAGTTCTCCGGTTTCGGGATCCACCCCGACCACCTCCTCCTCCATCATGCCCACAAACTGGTCCTGTCCGTCGACGTTGATCAGGATGGGCGAGGAATGGGAGCGCTTGAAGTCGTGCCGGGTCCAGACCACCCGTCCATCCCTGGCGTTGAAGGCCATCAGGCCGTGACCGGGTCCTCCCACCAGGCACAGGACCAGGTCTCTGTAGGCAATGGGGCTGGAGGAGAAACCTCGGCTCAATGGGGTGCTTCTGAAATCCCCGGCCAACTCGTACGACCAGAGAACCTCCCCGGTGTCCTTCTTCAGGCAGTGCAGGGTGCCGTTCCAGCCGATGGTCACCAGCCCTTCCCGGGTCAGCAGGGGGGTCGCCTGCGGCCCCACCCCATATTTGCGGTGGGTGCTGTCCAGCTCCCTCAAGATGGGCGCCGCATAGCGGTGCTGCCAGAGAGTGCGGCCGCTTGCCGGCTCCAGGGCGACCACGACTTCGTCCTCTTCCTGCCGGTACAGGGTGTAGAGTCGTTTCCCGTCTGCCAGGACCCCCGCGTAGCCGTCTCCCACCTCGCGGCTCCAGAGTTGAGGAGGCCCCTCGGAGGGCCATGAGGTCGACAGGCCGACCGTCTTGACCTTGAAGTCCCCGCCGGGTCCGCCCCAACCGGGCCACCCCCAGGATGGGTGGGTAGTGCAGCCGGAGGCCCACAGCAGCACTCCGGCTGCCGCCCATGGCCACAGGCGCCAAGGCCGGCAGCGGCCTACAAATCGTTCCTCCGCCTCTCGGGGTTTCATCATTCCGTGCTCCTCAAGGGCCGGCCGTGAACAATCGGCCTGTTCCCGTCTTCAACACTCATCGATTCCCAGCGATTCCGCGGTCTCCACCACCCGCTGCCAGACATCCTCTACGATCGGGATCCCCTCCCGTTCCCGTCGAGCCTGCGTCTCGACCTCGGGATCACCCGGAACCCGCACCTGCTCAAACCCGGGCGCCGGCGGCACCGCTCGCACCCTCTGCTGCATTTCGTCGGCGCGCCGGGCGAAGGTGGAGTAGGGCTGGAACAGGTCGGCCCGAAACACCAGAAAGGTGTCTCCCTGGTGGCGCAGGACGTCGTCCGAGACCTGGGGATCGGCAAAGGAATCGGATCCCAGCAGGATGCGGCTCAGGAACTCGGCCGCCAGCATGATGGCCCAGCCCTTGTGCTGCCCGAAAGGGGTGTGGCCGCCCCCCTCGAAAAAATCGGCCGGCTTGGTAGTGGGTCGGCCTTCCTTGTCCACGATACAACCCGGGGGGAGCGATTCCCCCCGGCTGTAGGCGTTGTCGACCTTGACCCCCGAGATGGCCGATGTGGCGAAGTCGGCCACCATGGGAGGTTCTTCTCCCGCGGGGATTCCCAAGGCGATGGGATTGGTGTGCAACAACGGGCGGCTGCCGCCGAACGGCATCACCCTGGGCTTGTTCTCGCTTAAGCCTCCCACCCAGACCATGGAGATCATTTTCTCGGCGGCAGCCATTTCCGCGTAGTGGCCCAGGCGTCCAATGTGGTGGGCCTGGACCAGGCCCACCAGAGCCACCTGTTCCCGGCTGGCCTTTCGGATGGCGGTTTCCATGGCGAACCGGGCCGCCACCTGCCCGAACGTCCAGTGACCGGAGATCAAGGCCGAGTTGGGCTTTTCCTCAAGAATCCCCGGCTTTTGCGCGGGGGCGAGCTGCCCGGCCCGGATAGCCTTGACGTACCCGGGGATGTGCCAGATGCCGTGGGTGTCGACGCCTCTGAGGTTGGCCAGCACCAAGTGCTCGGCAACCTCTTGGGCGTTGGACCGGTCGGCGCCGGCGGCTGACAGGATTCGGGAGGTAAGTTGGCGGAGAGCCTCTGCCGTTCGAATGATCATACAAGCTCCCAGTTCAAAGGCACGAATAAAAAAATCGCGGCTCGACGGCCCGGTGGCTTACCGGCTTACCGGATCAAGCCGGCCTGAACGGCCAGTCCAAAGACCACGCATCCCATGATGACCCCGGCCGAAGCCAGCAGCAGCACGGCCACCGGCCGGCCCATTCTCAGAGGCCGCTCGGTGCGGAAGGCCAGCCAGCAGATGGCGATGGTGGCCAGGGGCGTGCCCAGCACGCCGATGATGTAGTGGCTGATCAGCACCATCAGGGCGGGCCGGGTGGGGACCAGCAGATAGAGGGTGAGCACCGACACCAGGAAGGCGGTCTGGACCACTTGCTGCGATCCACGCACGGCCTGGGGGCGGCTTCGGTCGACCAACCCCAGGCTGCACAGGAAATCGGTAATGATCCGCCCGTTGACGGCCGTGGCCGCCAGCAGGGTGGAAAGCAGGGTGGCCATTGCACTGACCAGGAAGATGCTCTTGGACCAGGGGCCGTAGCTTTCGGTAAAGATGGAGGAAATCTGGTCGACGACCCCAATTCCCGCCGGAGTCTTGCCCAAGGGGAAGAGAATGGCCGCCCCCAGGATGAAGTAGGACGCCGTCACCACTGTGGCCAACAGGGTGGCCAGGCCGGCATCCACTTTGAGCATTCGGATCCAGCCCCGGGCCCGTTCGACCCATCCCTCGGAATCCCGCGGCCCCAGGAGTGTGCCGTAGCCCTTCTCCAGCACCCAATAGGGATAGACCACCAGCTCCGCACCGGAGACCCCCAGGGCGCCGATGAGGCTGATGACGGCAAAGGCAGCCAGGCGAACGTCGGTATCTCCCAGAGAGAAGCCCAGGCCTGACCACAAGTCGGCTCCGCTCACGCTAAAGGGGGTGCCTTGAAGCATGACCAGGCCCACCAGCGCCGAGACACTCAGCAGCAGGGCCAGGCCGATCATCAGCTTCTCCAGCCGCCCGTAGAGGCCTCTCCAGAGCAGCAACTGTACCCCGACCACCACCAGCACCGCCCAGATTCGAGCCGATCCGATGGAGTCGGAGGAGAGGGGCATGATTCCGTGCATCAGGCCCGCCATGGCTCCCACCAGCCCCGAGGAGCCCACCTGGGCCAACAGCCATCCCCCCATGAAGGCCCACACCAGCCAGGACGTGTTCCGCAAACGGGGACCGGGAAAGGGGCTCAGAGCTGCGAAGACGGTCCGGTTGTGGACCAGGCAATAGCGGCCCACCTCGACCTGGAGAAAGTACTTGATGACGCAGGACAGCAGCACCGCCCACAGCAGCACGAACCCGAACCGTGCCGCCTGCAGCGGCGTGTTGATCAGCTCTCCCGAGCCGATCACTCCGGCAGCCAGCACGATTCCCGGCCCCACGGCAAGCAGCATGGGCCAAGGCCTCACTGGGGCGTTTCTGATGGGAGAGTCGGTGCTCATAGGGTGTGGGGTTGTGGTTGCGGCAGGTTCGCCGGCTCAGGGTTTATCCGGTCGCATGCGCCGTTTCAATGCATCCAGGCTGAAGCGGTTTTCCAGGAAATCGAAGAATTCCGCCTCCTCATCCTGCACCTGGCGGGCCGCGGCTGCCAGGGAATCGACGGCCTCCTCCGGGATACTGATCAGGCCGCTCTCGTCTCCGTGCAGCAGATCGCCGGGCTGGATGGTCAGGCCGGCGACGGTTACCGGGGTATTGAAGCTGAGGTAGGCCGGATACCCGTGGGACGCCACCCAACCGGCGCAGAAGATCTGGAATTCGGGAGTCCTGCGGGCAATTCCGCTCTTGTCCCGTGCGTTGACGTCGGTAACGATGCCGACGCCGCCCAACTTGTCCAGAGCGCAGGAGAACATGTCGCCGATGACACAGCAGCGCTCGCGTTCATGGCCATTGTGCTGAATCACCAGAACGATGGGCCGGGGAGCGGCCTCCAGGGCTTCCAGCAACTCGCCGACCCGAGGCGGCCTGCGGTCCCCCGGGGTGGTGCTGTCGGCGGTTGCCGTGACCGCGTAGCCGACCATGGGCTCGAGATGAGGAAACTGGCAGGCGATCCGGTTGGAGGCATAGCCGGTGACCCGGTCCCGCAGGGCCAGCTTTTCGATGGCGTTGGAAACCGTGGCCGTATCGAAGGCCCGGAGGGCCCGGAGGACTTCCGGCGAATGGCGCACTGGGGGGGACACGGGGTCTCCTGGATCTTCGGCCGGGGTTGGCCGAGCAAGTTCAGACAGCTTTGGCGATTCTCTCCTGCAAGGCCGCCATTTTCTCCATCTGCTTCATGAAGTCGATGGTCCCGGTGAGAGCGGTCCTCCAGTCGGGTTTGCAGGGAACGCTGTCGAGTGAAATGTAGCCCGAGAAATTCATGGCGTTGAGAGTCCGCACCACATCCAGAAAGTCGATGTGACCAGTCCCGGGAGTCTGCCGGTTATTGTCTGCCAAGTGGATGTGCATGAGCCGGTCGCCGGCCGCCCGCAGGGCGTCGTTCAAGGGGCCGTCTTCCATGTTCACGTGGAAGAAATCGGCCAGGACTCCCAGGTTGGGGGCGTCGATCTCGTCCACGATCCCCTTGCCTTCAACCAGGCTGTTGAGGAAACCGGCGTACCCTTCGAAGCGGTTGATGGGCTCGATGGCGATATCGACGTTCCGCTCGGCCGCATACTCGGCGATTTCCCGGGTGGACTGGATGAAATTGGCCCGCAGCAGGTCGATCGGCGTCTTGGTCACCGGGTACTCGGACTGGGCCGGGGAGGCCACGATCTCGAAGACGGGAGGATCGTCGAAGGTCGCCGCCAGGTCCACGCTCTTCTTGGCATAGTCCACGCCGTGACGCCGCTCCGATTCGTCGGTGGAGGCCAGGTCCCGGACCTCGCCCGCGTGCCAGGGCGCCCAGGCACCGATCAAGGCCGGCACTTTCAGACCCAGGGAGAAGGCCATTTCCTTGACCTGATTGAACAGGCTGGCCTCGATGCGGTCGGGCTCGGCATCCAGGTCCACCCCGTCATAGCCCGCTTCGGCCACCGCTTCCAGCACCTCCCGGGGCTTCTCCCAGACATTGCCGCCGCTGGACGCCAGTGTGCATAGAATCACCGAATACTTGTGCCCCATGGCTCAACCTCCGCTCGCTTCAGGTGGGTCTGTGACCGGTTCTCCTGACCTTGGCTCGCCGGTTCTCCGGCCGCCACGGCAGTCTAATCGAAAGCCCGGCCTCCTGGCAACCGTCCGGAGGGTTGGGATAAACTGACCGGATTGAAGACTCTTGGGCGAAGCGGAGGAACAGAGCCTTGAAAAGAGGAATCATCCTGGCAGGTCTCTTGTGCTGGTTGCTGGCGCCGCTTGAGCGGCTGCCGGGACACGGGGTGCTGGGCCGGGTGGTGCAGCACCACATCGTGGCCACGGTGGGGGCCTCCCACCTGGACGTGACGGTGGAGTTGACCTTCCATTCCGTTTTCGCACAACGGGAGCGCCGGCGGCTGGATGCGGACGGCGACGGACTGATCCGGGCCGAGGAGACCCGGCGATATCTGGACGAGATTCTGGGCGCTCTCGAAGCGGGCCTGTGGATCTCGGCCGGGACGCGGGAGATCAACCTGACCACCCTGCATCCTCCCGAAGTGGATCTGCTGGAGAATGAGGCGGCAGGAGACCATCCGCTGCGAGTCAGGGCCACCTATGTAGCCAGGCGGGCAGGGACATTGAAACGGACTGGACTGGCGCAACTGGAGAGTCGATTGTGGCCGGAGGCTCCGGCTCTCTGTTTTCTGGAGATTCGGCATCGGGGAAGCGCCATCGGCCCGGGGCGGCGGGTGACCTCCTTCTTCGGCCCGGGGACCAGCAGACGGTTCAGCCTGGACTTGTTCCCCCGGGCGGCCGCGGCCCGCCGGCAGCCGAATGCCTCGCAGCCTGGAGATTTCCGCCGCGAGGGCAGACCTGGGAGGTAGCGTGCGGTTTACCGTCTGCAAGAAGACGACTCCTATAACCGGACGATTCCGTCCCAGACCCCGTCCAGGCTGGTTGCTGCTGCCGGCGCTGGTCGGGTGTCTCTGGATCGGTCCAACCCTGGGACTGGCCCAACCCGGGAGTCGGACGGCGGACATCGGGGAGCTGGTCAGCGTCCTGCTGCGCAAGCACCCCTATCTGTTCGATGACGAGGCCAGGGATCGGCTGGAGGCCGCCTATCGCGAGTATCGGTTGAGCCAGGCCGCCGAGCGCGAACGGGAAAAGGCCGGGCGCGGGGCATCGGCGGAAGAACGGTCCAGGGGCGCACAACGACCCGCCTGGGCGGCCCGCTTCGCCCTGGCCCATTTCCTGGACACCTGCCCCGGCTTGATACGGCTCGACTTGAGGCAGGGGCTTCCCGACACCACCTTGATGGATCCGATTGAGCTGCCCGGCAACGTGGGGGCTCTGCTGCTTCAGGTGGTAAACGGCCGGGAGGAAACGCGCTACCATCTGCAGAATTATGCACTCTCGGATCTGCAGGCAGTCGAGCCCATCCGAATCGAGGCGGCCGCCCCAGCCACCACCTGGGTGCTGTTGAGTCTGAGCGGCATTCCCAACCGACGGGTTTCGCTGGTGCTCGAGCTTCAAAGGGAATCCGGGGAGCCGGTTCGGCTTCCACTGGAAGTCAAGGCGCCCTCTCCGGCCCGATTGAAGGTTCGCGTGCTCTCCGACGACACCGGCCTGGAGACCCCGGCCATGGTCCGACTGGTCTGGAAGCTGAACGGGCAGGACTTTCGGCCCAGCAATGCCCTGGACCTGGTGGAGCAGTTCGAAGGCCACGGAAGCAGCCAGCTTTCCACCAATCTGCCCGGACGCCTGCGGGGCGACTACTGGTGCGTCCCCGGCCCCTTCGACATGGCTCTGCCTCCCGGGCAGTGGGAGATCGCCATCCGGCGGGGGTTGGAGCATCTCCCCCTGTTCGACACCATCACCCTGAAACCCGGCGAAACGGCAGAACGCACCTACCGGCCGCGGCGCTGGGTCGACATGCGCAAGCTGGGGTGGTTCTCGGGGGACGACCACGTCCATTTTCGCCTGCTCAGCGACGAGGACGCCCGGCGCTTGATGACCTGGGTGCAGGCCGAGGACCTGCACCTGGCCAACGTGGTGGAGATGGGTGACGTCAACAGGACCTGGTTCCGGCAGCGAGGGTTCGGCAGGGAACACCGCGTCGTCTCCGCCGGCCATATCCTTTCGCCCGGACAGGAGTGCCCCCGCACCGGCGCCCGCTTCCGGCTGGGCCACGTCCTGGCCATGAACACCACCAGCCTGGTGCGAAACCCCGACCGATACTTTCTCTACGACTGGATGTTCGACCAAGTCCACCGGCAGGGGGGCCTGACGGGCTACGCTCACGTGTACCGCACCTATCCTCAACTGCACCGCGACATGAGCATCAACGTTCCCAAGAACAAGGTCGACTTCCTGGAGCTGATGCAGATCGGCATCCTGGGCACCAATCTCTACTACGAATTCCTGGATCTCGGCTTCAAGTTGACGGCCGCCGCCGGGTCGGACGTACCTTTCGCGGGGACGGTGGGAGAGGTCCGAATGTACGCCTACGCTCCGGAGGCGGGTGACGGCGATGCCTGGTTTGAAGCCGTGGGCCGGGGGCGAACCTTCGTCACCAACGGTCCCATGCTGGAACTAAGGGTCGGCGGAGCTATGCCGGGTGACGAGCTCCGGGTGGAAAAGGGGCAGAAGGTCCGGGTCCACGCCCGCGCCTGGGGCCATCCCGGACGATCCCGGCCTTCCCGGTTGGAGATCGTGCGTCACGGGCGGGTCATTCGCCACCTCCAGCCGAGCCATCCGTCCGAACACGAGTTGCGCCTCTCCTTCGAGCTTGAAGGGGAAAACGGCTACTGGATCGCGGCCCGGGCCGAAGGCAACGATGGTTCTCAAGCCCACACCACCCCGGTCTACGTGGTTCGCAAGCCCCTGAGATTCTGGAACTACGATAAGGTCGAGCGGCTGATCGCAACCCGGCTGGACAGCCTGGACGAGGTGGAACGCCTGGTGGACCGGGCCCGGTCGCTCCACGGAGGCCAAGTCACCGATGAGCCCCGGGGCGAAGGCGAACGAGCCGCATGGTGGGAGACACGGCGACTGGCGGAGCAGGGGCCCGAACTGTTGGACAGGGTAGCCGAGGCCAGGCGGATCTACCGGCAACTGCGCCTGGTTTGGAAGCGGGAAGGGTCGCAACGGGAGGGGATTCGTTGAAGGCCCGTCGCCGACCCATGCTTCCGATCCTGCTTGCCCTGGATTGGGTGTTACCTGTAGCCTAACTCATTGGCAACGGAGGGAAATATGCTAAGTCCAGAGCAGGTTCGTCAATACCGCAACGACGGCTTTACCGTCTGCCAGGGGTTCTTGCCGGAAGGAGAGGTCGACCGATTCCGGGAAGAAATCAACGGGATCTGCGCCGGGAACACCCTGGCGCAGCACGACAGCACCCTGATGGAAATGGAACCGGCCCAGCCCCCCGAGGGGAACCGGGTGAGGCGGATCTACCAGCCCTGCCACCACTTTCCGGAATTCGGCCGCCTTTCGCATTCGGACAGGCTGCTGGACTGCGTGGAGCAGCTTCTGGGACCCGACCTGCTGATCCAGTACAGCAAGATCAACATGAAGCCGGCCGACGTGGGCTCGGTGGTGGAGTGGCACCAGGACCTGTCCTACTATCCTTTGACCAATCGCGACTCGCTGGCGGTCCTGTTCTATCTGGACGACGCCAGCCGAAGCAACGGCTGCCTGAAGATCATCCCGGGGCGCCACGGCGGGCCCTTGCTGAGCCACACGCGGGACGGCCTGTTCCAGGGACGGGTTACCGAACCCGTGGATGGCTCCGGGGCGGTGTTTGTAGAGGGCGGAGCCGGAACCGCCATCTTCATGCACTGCATGGCTCCTCATGCCTCGGCGCCCAACACCTCGTCCCGGCCGCGTCGAACCCTCATTCTGAGCTATCGAGCCGCCGACGCCTTCCGCATTTACGACGGCGAGAACACGACCTCGAGCGAAGCCTACGTCCGCCTGGTCCGGGGACAGCACAGTAGCGTGGCCCGCTTCACCATGAACGAGTTTCCCATTCCCACCTATCCCGGAAAGTTCGTCTCCCTCTACGACCTTCAGGACAAGTCCCGCCAGTCCGAAGTCCAGCAGGAATCCATTGGATAGCCAGGAGCGTCTCAGAGAAAACTTTCCAGATATTTGAAGGGTTGAGGCGACAGCAGGAGTTGGTCCAGGTGGTACTGCCAGCAGCACTCGGTGTCTGTGGCCTCGAATTCCACCCGGCACCGGGAGCAGTGGACCAGGGCCACCCATTGGTGCGGGTCGCTGCCGAAAAAGGCCTCGGCGAACTCTTCGGAGAGCAGAATGCGGTCGGGGTGGTTGAACAGCCAGCTCTTGCGGTCGAGCCGGGAGGCGTTGACCCGGACCGTCCCCTGGTGGAGGATCACCCCGTCGTAGCGGTAGCCCATGTCCCGAATGCCCAGCCACCCCTGGGCCACGGCCCGATCGACGGCCTTGATCAGGATCTCGCGTTCGGTCATGACCTGGGTAGGGGAGGGAGCCCGGCGGGGGGAGTCAGCCGCTGAGCCGGCTCGGCCGTCTCAGCGGCTCATGCCATGATTTTCTGCGCGACCACTCCGTGGACGTCGGTCAGGCGGAAATCGCGGCCGCCGTGGTGGTAGGTGAGGTCCTCGTGATTCAGGCCGAGCAGGTGGAGGATGGTGGCATGCAGATCGTGGATGTGCATGCGGTCCTCCACGGCGTGGTAGCCGAATTCGTCGGTGGCTCCGTAGATGCTTCCCGGCTTGACCCCGCCGCCGGCCATCCACATGGTGTAGCCGTAGGGGTTGTGGTCGCGGCCGTCGTGCTGGGCGAAGGGCGTGCGTCCGAACTCGCCTCCCCACACCACCAGCGTATCCTGCAACAGCCCACGGGCCTTGAGGTCGGTCAGCAGTCCCGCGATGGGCCTGTCCACCTCGCCGGCGTTCTGGGCGTGCAGCCGCGCCAGGTCGCTATGCTGGTCCCACTTGTAGCTGTGCCAACAGCGCACCACCCGCACACCCTTCTCCACCAGTCTGCGGGCCAGCAGCAACTGCCAGCCATAGTCATGGGTGCGCTTGTCGTCCAGACCGTAGAGCTTGCGGGTGGCTTCCGTTTCCCCCTTGATATCCAGGATCTCCGGGGCGTCCATCTGCATGCGGAAGGCCAGCTCGAATGACTGAATGCGAGCCTCCAGCTTGGGATCGAAATCGTTGTCCAGGGCGTTGCGCCGATTGATCTTCTGCAGCATCTCCAGCTCGTAGCGCTGCTGCTCCGAGGTCAGGTTCCCGCTGGTCAGGTGCTCGATGGGGTTGTCCTGGATGTCCGGCACCTTGACGGTGTCGTTGCCGATGGGAGTCCCCTGATAGGCGCCCGGCAGAAAGCCGGAATGCCAGTTCCTGGCCCCGCCGTGGTAGTAGGAGGGCTTGATTTCAATGTAACCGGGCAGGTTCTGGTTCTCGGTTCCCAGGCCGTAAAAGATCCAGGAACCCATGCTGGGCAGGGTGAAGTTGAGCGTTCCGGTGTTGAGCTGGAGCAGGGCCGCCCCATGGTCCACGCCCTCGCCCACCATGGAGCGAATCACGCACAGCTCGTCGGCGTGGGCTCCCACCTGTCGAAAGAGATCGCTGACCGGAATGCCGCTCTCACCGTAGCGGCGGAAGGCGAAGGGCGACTTCATGAGTCCGCCCAGATCCTCGGGAGCGAACTGGAGCGACAGCTTGAAGGGGATGGGTTTGCCGTGGTCCTTCTCCAGCCGGGGCTTGGGGTCGAAGGTGTCAACCTGGGAAGGGCCGCCGTGCATGAACACGAAGATGACCCGCTTGGCCCGGGGGCTGAAGTGGGGAAGCTTGGGAGCAAGTGGATTGCGAGGCGCGGAGTCGGCCAGCAGGCCGCTGTCCTGCGCCAGCAGAGCCTGCAGTCCCAGGGCTCCGAATCCGCAGGCCGTTCGGCGCAGCATCGCCCGCCGGGAAATGGGTCGGGATGGGAGATTCATGGTTCCCTCAGTTGACAAAGTTGAACTCGTTGGAGGTCATCAGAATCCGGCAGAGGCTCTGCCAGGCGTCCAGGCGGGAGTCGCCGTCTTTCCCGGAACCCGCCGGATAGTTCCGCAAATAGGAGAGGGACTCCTCCACCTCCCGGGGCGTGGGCTGCCGGGTCAGCGTGATGAGATAGGCCCTGCGGACACGCCCGGAGTCCTCCCCCTCACCGGACGCCGTCAAATGCTTGGCCAGGGAGCGCGAGCGATCGGCCACGTTCTCGCTGTTCATCATGTAGAGCGCCTGGGTGGCGACGTTGCTCTCGGTGCGCCTGGCCGAGCTCGAGGAGCTGTTGGCGAAGTCGAACAGCTTCATCACGCCGGGAATCTTGTTGCGAATGACCGGAACGTAGAGGCTGCGCCGGCGGGTCTCGTTGGGATGAAAGGCCTGTTCCGGCCCCTTCTGGGCGTAGTCCATCTTCCGGGAAGCCAGCGTGCCGCCCAGAGTCAGATCCAGCGAACCGTCCAGCGCCAGGAAGGAATCCCGCATTTCTTCCACCGAGAGCCGGCGGCGTCTCGCTCGGGACCATAGCCGATTGTCCAGGTCCGACTCCCTTGTCCCGGGAGAAGCCTGGCTGCTCTGCTGGTAGGTGTTGGACAGCAGCAGCAACCGGTGCATGGCCTTGATGGACCATCCGCTCTCAACCAATCGCCGCGCCAGGTAATCCATCAGCCGCGGATGGGTGGGTTTTTCCCCGGTGGTGCCGAAGTTGTTGGGAGTGCGCACCAGGCCCTCGCCGAAGTGCCACTGCCAGATGCGGTTGACCATCACCCGGCTGGTCAGGGGATGGTCCGCTTGGGTCAGCCACTCGGCCAGCTCCCTGCGCCCGCTGCCCCGGGTGATCGGCGCCTGCCGGCTTCCGGCCAGCACCACCGGGAACTGCTTGGCCACCGGCTCACCCGGAGTCTGGTAGCTGCCGCGGACGAACACCTTCTGATCGACGGGTTCCCCCTCGGCCACGGCGGACGCCAGGGGCGGCTCCGGAGGCGAGGACTCCTCCAGAAGCTCGACTTCCTTTCTCAATTCGGCGATGCGGCCTTGGGCCGCCTTGGGCAGCAGCTTTTCCCGGTCCTCTTCCTGAATCCCGAAGGGACCGCTATCTGCCTTGGTTCCCTCGGCCTTGGGAGGAGGACTGGTCACCGAGTTGAAGAAGCGCCCCTCCACGGTGATGAACCCATCCTCGAAGGCCGGTTTCTTGGAGGGGGCCTTGCCCTCCCCGACGGCCAATTCCACCTTCTGCTTCCACTGCCGCAGCCGCTGGTGCCACTCCCCGGACAACCTGTCGAAGAGATCCTGGTATTCCTCCGCAACCCGGTCAAGCTCGGAGGTCTCGGCCCGGTGCCATTTCTCCAGGTAGGGGCGAAAGGCGTTGCCGGGGCGGAGGTAGTCGATCCAGCGCTGCAGCAGTTTCGGGTCCAGATCCTCCGCTTCCGCGACCTGCTTCAGGGACTCGCCCTGCCGGTAAACACGCCGGGCCGCCAGCATGTATTCGGCCAGAAGGGGGTAGAGCTTTTCTTCGAGATTTCCGGCGACCCCTGTCAGGACCAGGGCCTCGATCAGTGACTCCCGCCCCTTGATCTTGTCCTGGTGCCGCCGGAAACTCTGGTGGACCTCCTTGGGAACCAGCGGCTCGAAGTAGAACTTGGACACGAAGGGCGGCTTCTTGTCGGACGGCTTGAGGACGCTGAAGCTGCGGGTGCTGGCGAAGATGGAAGCCAGCGAGTAGTAGTCTTTGGTCGAAATCGGGTCGAACTTGTGGTCGTGGCAGCGAGCGCAGGCGATGGTCAGCCCCAGGAAGGTCTTGGAGAGGGTATCGATCTGCTCGTCCACCAGGTCGTAGACCATCTTGGTCTTGTCCTGCTGGGCGATGGCGCGGGGTCCGATCGCCAGAAACCCGGTCCCCAGAATGGCTCGAACGTTGGGATGCCCCGGCCGGCTGGAGGGATAGAGATCGCCGGCGATCTGATCCTTTACGAAGCGATCGTAGGGAAGGTCTCGATTGAAGCTGTCGACGACATAGTCCCGGTAGCGCCAGGCATAGGGCATGGTGATGTCTTCATCCAGGCCGCTGGAATCGGCGTAGCGGGCGATATCGAGCCAGTGCCGCCCCCAGCGTTCTCCGTAGCGTGGCGAGGCCAGCAGGCGGTCCACCAGCCGGGCGAAGGCGCCGGGAGCCCTGTCTCCCAGAAACTGCCCGATTTCCTCCTCGGTGGGGGGCAGTCCGTGCAAGTCGAACTTGGCCCGCCGCAGCAGCGTCAGCTTCTCGGCGCGGGGCGCCGGGTCCAGACCCTTTTCCTCCAGCTTGCTCAGCACGAAGGCATCCACCGGAGTGCGAACCCAGCCCGGATTGCGCACGCCGGGCGCCTTGGGGTCGGCTAAAGCCTGAAACGACCACCAGGTGGAAATACCGTTTGAGCCATGAGAGTCTTCTTCCCAGGGAGCACCCGCCTGGATCCATTCTCTCAGGACCTCCACTTCCTCGGGCGAGAGAGCGCCGCCCACCGGCATTTTCAGCTCTCCTGTCTGGAGGACGGCCTGGTAAAGCAGGCTCTCTTCCGGGTGCCCGGGCACAATGGCGGGACCGCTGTCGCCGCCCTTGAGCAGAGACTCCCGTTGGCGGAGATCCAGGCCCGAGATGCGCGTCTCCCCGTGACAGGAGAGGCAATGCTGCTGCAGGACGGCCCGGGCTTTTTCAGCCGGCGGGGCACCGGCTGCCAGTCCCTGGGCCGGGCCGGCGGACAACATGAAGACAAGGATGGGAAGGGCTCTCGGACTCAAACCAGTTCCCGGTTTTTCGGTTGGACTCGGGCTTATTTGCCCCTAGTATAGAAATTCATTCTAGCATAAGGGCAGGAAGCGGCTGACAGTGTTCCAATCCACCAGGTGAATTCTCCGGTGACCACCAACCAAGAGTCCGAACCCCAGCGCTGGGTGATGGTTTTCGAGACCACCGACGTCTCTCTTCTGATGGTGGTCAAGTCGGTGCTGGATGACGCCGACATCGACTACACGGTGCAGGGCGAGGAAGCTTCGACCCTCTTGCCGCTGGGACCCTTCGGGGCGGGCCTCAGCCGCCACGGCTTCGGAGCCAGAATCCACGTCCCCGAGGACCAGGCTGCGGATGCCGAGGAAGTGCTGGCCGTGCTGGACGACGAGACGGCAGAAGATTCCGGCGCAGACGATTAATCGGCAGGCTGTTTCGCACCGGCATCGGGGGTGCCGGAACCGCTCGCGGTTCTCGGGGCAGATCCGTATTAGCGGGTTCCGGACGGCGGCGGCTCCGGCAGCAGCTTCCACCACCACACAGGAACCGAGGAGGTGCTCTTTTGATCGATTGGACCCAAATTGGCGAGTACGCGACTCGCTATACGGGTGTAAGCCTCAAGATTGCCGGCCTGCTTCTGATGGCCTGGATCGCCTCTCGCGTGATCCATCGCTATGTGCCCAGGGTGAGGATGCGGTTGGTCAAGGTCATGCAATCCCGCCGGCACGAACCGGACATCGAGCTGGAAAAACGGGCGGCCACGCTGGGGGGCATTTTCCGCAAGACGGTGGTGGTGCTGATCTGGGTGGTGGTCTTCATGATGGCCCTGGAGGAAGCCGGCTTCAACGTGGGGCCGCTGCTGGCCGGCGCCGGCGTGGCTGGGCTGGCCGTAGGCTTCGGTGCCCAGAACCTGGTGCGGGACGTGATCTCGGGGCTCTTCATGCTGCTCGAGAACCAAGTCCGGGTCAACGACGTGGCCATCATCAACGGCACCGGGGGGTTGGTGGAGCAGATCAACCTGAGGACCACCGTGCTGCGAAGCCTGGACGGCACCGTCCACATCTTTCCCAACGGCACCATCAACACCCTGTCCAACATGACCCAGGAATATTCCTACTATGTCTTCAACATCGGGGTGGCCTACAAGGAGGATACCGACCACGTCTCGGCGGTGGTCAAGGAGTTGGCCGACGAAATGATGCAGGAGGAGACCTATCGATCGTTCATTCTGTCCCCACTGGAGGTGATGGGGGTGGATGAGTTCGCCGATTCCGCCGTCATGATCAAAGCCCGCATCAAGACCGCACCCATCAAGCAGTGGAGGGTCGGCCGGGAGATGAATCGCCGCATCAAGAAGAAGTTCGACGAGTTGGGCATCGAGATTCCCTTCCCCCACCGCTCCCTCTACTTCGGCGAGGCCAGCAAGGCCTTCGCCACCCGCTCGGCCGGCGCCGATTCTCACGAGATCAAGGCCATGATCCGCGAAGTCATGGAGGAAAAGGGCTTGGCCGCCGGAAAGGTGGAGCTTCCAGCTTCGGCAAAGGTGAGTCCTGCCGCCCCAAAGCCCGCGGCGCGCCCCCAGCCGGCCAAGCCCTCCGCCGATCGGCGCCCCCGCCA
Source organism: Candidatus Versatilivorator sp. (assembly GCA_965207735.1). Taxonomy (GTDB): domain Bacteria; phylum Acidobacteriota; class Terriglobia; order Versatilivoradales; family Versatilivoraceae; genus Versatilivorator. Next base: position 3,349,068 of record OZ242296.1, read on the forward strand.
GCCGGCCCCCCTGGGAGAAAGCACCGCCGACTCGGAGAGTTTCGAATGATCGACGGCCAGTCCGCCAGTATTGCTCAATGGAAGGGGACTTGGGGTTGGAGGCGACCGATGACGTACCTGTTCCTGAGTGACCAGAGCGGTAACGCAGAACCCTCCCCGAGCGGTGGCGAAGACCTCAGGGCGACGAATCCGCTTCGCCGCCGGGGCTGCCGCCGCGCAGAGGCGGAGCAAAGTGTTTCCGGTTATTCAACAACGTCCCCTTTCTCTCTTGGGATTGTGCTGAACATTCCTTTTCGTCTTTTCTTATGCAGCCCCGGTGGAAGATGTTCCCATCCTCGTCCACAGCGGCGAATCGCACTTCTTTCTCACTGACCTCGAAGTGCAGGAAGTGATAGGTTACTTTTCCAAACTCGACCTCGGGGTGATTCTTCTTGATACCCTTTCGTATCTTGCCGGCGCCGCCGGACACGAAGTAGTGAATTCCACCCTTCTGTTTTCTTATCTTTTGATAGAAGTGGTCATGCCCTGAAAGAACGATGTCTATACCTCCGTCTATGAAACTTTGCTCCCAGATTTTCCGCAATTTCATGTTTGACCCGTGTCCCCAACGGCCAATCAACCATCCGAGCCGGGACTTGGAATAGACAAATGAGTAAATCGGATGGTGGAAGAACACAAAGTTCCAATGGTAGTCCGGCGATTTCGAAAGCCATTTGTCAAGGGACTTCTCCCGCCTGGACAAATCCTCCTTTTCCTTCCAGGCGCCGGAGTTCAAACAGATGAAGCGTGCCAGTCGCTTTCCACCAATTTGGGGACCCTCATGAAACTCATACTCGTCCTGTTTCCCCACGTAGCCGAATGCATCATCCTCAACTTGTGACTGACCCCGGGCCGTCCTCCGATCGTGGTTGCCGAGGGTCGCATGAAATGGGACGTTGAGTTTTTCGTAGATGTTTTTGAACTTCTTGTCGAAATCCTTCGGGTCTCCACCCTCGTAAATGTTGTCACCCAACATGAGAATGAACTTCCAGGAATGGTTCTGGTGGAAGGCCAGCATCTGACCGGCGATCAGCTTTTGGTGGCTGCCGCCCGTACCGCTGTCGCCAATCACGGCGAATGTAAATGTCTTCTCACTGAGGACCGAAGCGGGTGCTCCCAGCAGCAGAGCAAGGAAGAGAATCAGTCGAGCTCGCATACAAACACCTCCCGGGAGTCTGCGCCGCGGAATCCTGCCGAGGCCTTCAAGTGGACCATGGCCCCTATAATGGATGAGTAATCCACATGTCAACCTTACAGAACGTCCTGAAGCAAAAGGTGAGGGAGGGTGAGCTCTGGGAGCGGCTGGATGAGAAACGCATCCGCTGCTATGCCTGCGGCCACTGTTGCCCCATTCCCGAGGGCCGCCCGGGTGTCTGCCGGGTTCGCTTCAACCGGGGTGGCAAGTTGATGGTTCCCTGGGGATACACCGGAGGGGTGCAGTGCGACCCCATCGAAAAGAAGCCCTTCTTTCACGCCTACCCCGGGGCGCTGGCCTACAGCTTCGGCATGCTGGGGTGCGACCTGCACTGCGCCTACTGTCAGAACTGGGTGACCTCTCAGGCCCTGAGGGACCCGGCGGCAGTGGCGCCGGCTCGCAGAGCCACGCCCCAGACCCTGGCCCGGGCGGCCGTGAGGCAGCGGGCTCGGGTGATCGTGAGCACCTACAACGAGCCGCTGATCACCAGCGAATGGGCGGTGGCGGTGTTCCGGGAGGCCCGCAGGGAGGGCCTGACCACCGGGTTCGTTTCCAACGGCAACGGAACTCCGGAGGTGCTGGACTACCTGAGACCGTGGGTGGACCTCTACAAGGTGGATCTGAAGAGCTTTCGCGACCGCCAGTACCGCAGACTGGGGGGGCGGCTGCAGCCGATCCTGGAGACCGTCGCCAGCCTCTACCGACAGGGATTCTGGCTGGAGATCGTGACCCTGCTGATTCCCGGCTTCAACGATTCAGAGGATGAAGTCCGGCAGCTGGCGGCCTTCCTGGCGGGCGTGTCTCCGGATATTCCCTGGCATGTGACCGCCTTTCACCAGGACTACAAGATGACGGATCCCGACAATACCAGCGCCGAGATGCTGGTGGCGGCGGCCGAGATCGGCCGGCAGGAGGGATTGCGTTACGTCTATGCCGGCAACCGCCCCGGCCGGGTGGGGGATCTGGAGAATACTCGCTGCCCCGATTGCCGCACCCTGCTGATCGAGCGGTTCGGCTACCTGATCCTGGGGTACCACCTGACGCCGCAGGGGGAATGTCCAAGCTGCGGTCTGGCCATTCCCGGGCGTTGGGCTCAATCCTTCCAAGACCAAGTGGCCGCCCACCCCTTTCTCCCCCGACTGGGGATCAACCCGCGCCGTGTCTTGCCAGAATCAAACGAAAAAAGACAAAGAAAAAAGAGTGATCCACGAAGAGACACGAAGAACGACGAAGGGCCACTAAGGCTCTGAGGTTAACCGTGACGGGACACCACGCTCGCGAAGGAATGGTCGATTTCTGATTGTTTCACTCTCGTATGATCCACACACCAGGGCGGGGGCCGGACTTACCTGAGAATATGCTGCTTTAGCCGGCTTCCTCGAGAGCGGCGAAGCCGCGGCAGCACTTGGCCGTGGGCGTCAGCCCATGGGAAACATCGCCTATGGGTGTCGAGCCGCGTAGGCGGCGACTACATCAGAAAACTTGTACATGCTCATTATAATAGGCTTACTGTGGTATCGCCTGTTGTAATCCCCTCATTATATCCCTCTAATTGAACAGGAATCCACTGGACTATTCAGGACGTTGGTGGACAGGTCTTACGATGTTGCAACCGCCGATACTCCGCGTCCGAGACCGTCGAGCGGGGTGGTAGGTGCCCCTGGGTGCGGATCGGAGATATCGGGTTGTGAGCATCCTCCAGCCGTGCCCCTCTCGGCCTCTGGCCATCTGTGGTCTACTGTTCTTCGAGAGCCTCATCAGTGAGGACGCGCAGCCAGGAGCTGACGTTGAGGTGCCGCTGGAGGCCGAGGCGCTGGAGGCCTTCCCGCAAGTGATCACTGTGGAGGGAGCGACCCTGAAAACGAGGGGCGGAGAGGTGTCCGGAGGCCTGGCCACCTTTCGACCCGCTCGTGGCGCACCAGCGCCAAAAATAGGGTCGCTCCCTCCACTTCCTCCCCTCCCGTGTGGCGCCACGACCCGGCGTGCGAGGGGGTGGACACGCGATGCCGGCGCCTCACGGGGCTATACCCCACAGGATTTGGGCAATCCGTGCCAACCCGCGTCCAGTGCGGGTGTCCGGGCACAGCCTGGACCACGACGGCGAGGGCTTCGCCCTCTGAGAGTGGAGCGTTGGGGTTGTTGAAGGGACGCGCCACCTCATGCGCCACCTCCGTGCGCCACCCCCCCTTTGTAAGGTAGTCACCCATACGACGCCACGTCCTTGACCCCCGAAGGCGGAAATCGTCGATCATGTCGCGGCCGTTGGAGGCCGGGTTTTCCTGCTCCCCTAGGACGATCTTCTCCATGACGACATCGAGGCTGGCGTGGCGTTCGACGGTGTCCTCCTGCACCCTGAATCCGCGAGCTTTGCCGGGCAGGCTGGACTTTCTCACTCCCTGGCATAGCAGAGCACCCCGAAACGCCTCCTGGACCGATTTCCCTCTCAGGGACCGCAGGTCCCGCCGCCTGTGGGGAATCCGGAATGGTCGGCTCGCTCAGCGCTGCCGTGGTCCCAGCCTGGTCGTCGAATCGTCCCGGTACGGCCACGAAGAGCCAGGGAAATCTGTTTTTTTCGGGCGGCATAAGGGATATGGCTAGTCCGGGCGGATGGCCAAAATGGGGGTAAAATCCCTCAAATCGGCCGTCTCGTTGTTAAAGATGGGCTAGCAAGGTTGGAGGGGGAATTCCAGGGAAGTGCCTGAAAAGTCTCGCAGCCCGCGTTTCGCGAGTCGTGCACGAGAACGACATCCTGAGTCTGGCCTAGCAGCTCGGCGCTTCAGTCTGCCGCGATCAGGTCATATTTCTTCAGCTTCCGATACAGGGTTGCGCGACCGAGACCCAGGGCTCGAGCCGCCTTGGTAACGTTGTTGGCCGAGACTTCCATCGCGTGGGTCAGCGCCTGCCTCTCGACTTCCGCCAGCGTGAGGACTGCCGTCGGCGCCGTGGGATCTCTTCGGATAGCTACAATCGGCGAGAGTTGCGGCGGGAGGTTGTTTACTTGCAGCACGTCCGACGTCTCCAGCAAAACGCCGCGCTCGATGGCGTTCTCCAGTTCACGAACGTTTCCGGGCCAATCGTACTGCAGCAACAATCGCAAGGCGGCGGTGGATATGCCGTTGGTGGTTTTACCGATGCGTCCGGTGTGTTTTTTCAGAAAATGTTTCGCCAGCAGGGGAATATCTTCACGACGTTCCCGGAGAGGCGGAATCACGATGGGGAAGACGGCAACACGATAGAACAGGTCCTCGCGGAAGGCGCCCTCCTTGACCGCAACCTCCAGATTCTTGTTGGAGGCTGCAATCAGCCGGACGTCGACGGGGACGGTGGTGGTCCCACCCACCCGCTGGATCTCGCGCTCTTGCAGGACCCGCAACAGCTTGGCTTGCAGAGTCAGGGGCATGTCGCCTATCTCGTCGAGAAAGACGGTTCCTCCCTTGGCTCGCTCGAATATGCCGATTCTTTGCTTCGTCGCCCCCGTGAAAGCTCCCAATTCGTGTCCAAACAGTTCGCTTTCAATGAGCGCCTCGGGAATAGCGGCGCAGTTGATGGCCAGAAACGGCGCCTTTTTTCTCAGGCTGTTGAAGTGAAAAGACTTTGCGACCAGTTCCTTGCCGGTTCCGCTCTCGCCGCGAATGAGCACCGTAACATCGCTTTCGGCAGCCTGTTTCACCAGTGCGTACACTCGCTGCATCGGGGTGCTGGCGCCTACCATGCCGGAAAAGGAGTAGGTCGTCTCCAGTTCGGTGCGCAAGCGGAGCACTTCGGCCTTCATGCGCTCGACTTCGATCTCTTTGGACACATCGCGGTACACGTAAAGATCGCCGATGAGGTCTCCTTGACTATCATGCACCGGGGCGGTGGACCGATAGAACAGCCGCCGCCTGGGCACTCGACCCGAGGTGGCCGTTTCAATCACCTTCCCCTCCCGCTCGAAGAGGAATCCTCCCTCAACTTCGGGTAGATCAGGTTCTTGGAACCTCTCCTTGAATTTCTTCGCGAAGCCTTTCGGCGACATCCGCTTCAGTTCGCTTTTCGCCATGTCGATCACTTTCTCGTACCCGCGATTGGCAAACACCAGATTCCCGGTGTTGTCATACATGGCCATAGCGTCACCGGTAGCATCCAGCACGGCTTCCAACCTTTGATGACTGATGGTCAGTTGCCGCCGTTTTTCCGCCAACTCCTGTTCGACGTTCCACTTCCCGACCAGAGCAAGCGTAATCTGTTGAATTTCTTCGCGCGCGAAAGGCTTTCGGATGTAGAGCACTTTGTGAAGCAATTCCATGTCGTGAATAATCTCGGGCAGGGACCTGTCCGTATAGGCGGTCATGATGACAACCTCGATGTCACGATCGATCATTCTCACCTGACGGATTGTTTCAATCCCGTCGATACCCGGAGGCATTCTGATGTCCACAAAGGCGACGGCAATGGGACGGTCGGACTCCCTTCCGTTCTTGATGAGGTCGTAGCCTTCCTCTCCGCTGGTCGCGTGCAGGAGCTCGAACTCCGGCAGAAATACCTCTTTCCCCCGGGCTGTGAATGCTTCCGCCAGCTCATCCGTGGCCGCCTTCATAAGGCTGGGCTTCAACATTTCCACAAAGTCGGCGTGGATTTCTTTCTGGTCATCCACGATCAGCACTCTACGGTTCGGGTGATCTCTGAATTCCATCAACTTCCTCATGTATGTTGCCTTTGGTAATGAACGGAAATGCCTGGCTGTAAGGGTTCGCGCCCGGGAAAACCGACTGGGAACAGACTTGGGACTTATGAGGGTTCCCTCTCGTCGACTTCGGGATTCAGCGCCACCGAGGCCAGTCTCAGCTTGATGCGCATGGTTGTTCCTTTGCCGAAGCCGGCGCTCAAGGGGAGAATATTCCCGCCGGAACCAATGATAAAGTTGGCTATCGAGTGAAGACCCAGTCCACTCCCACCCTTCTTGGTGGAATAACCGGCAGTAAAGATAATCCTGGCTCGTTTCTCTTCGATACCGATGCCGTTGTCGATCACGTCGATATTGAGAAAGTCTTCCTGAACGTAGGCTCGGATCTGAATGCAGGGCTTCGCCTCCAGTCCCCTCGACTGCTCGAGCTCGTCAATGGCTTCCATGGAGTTCTTGATCAGATTGACCAGCATCTGGTGAAACTTGCTCTCCTGAGTCCGAATCTCCCGGGGCGCGTTTTCACAATCAATCTCAATTTTGACCCCTCTCTTGGCGATCGAATCCTGCAAAAGCTTGACCGCGTCCGCGATTGTCTTCCGCAGGTTGATGTCTTTGCGCACCATGGCCCCGCTGTCGAGCGACCGTTGGGTTCGGATGATATCGACGATGTGGGCAACCCGGCTTTCCACCCGCTTGACGGTCTGGGTCAACTCTGCACTTTGTGTGGCGAAGTCTTTGGCCAAGGCCAGAATGAACGGCATCACCTTTCGCCCCTGCGAGTCTGTTTGCAGGTACCGGATCCAATCCTCTCGATGGGCCTCTATGGCTTTCGCAAGGGCAGATATTCGGTGTACCAGCTCATTCCGGTCCAACTGCTCGCGAATAGTCCCCACTCCTGTGATCACGCTGTTGATCGCATTGCCGATGTTGTGGAGGATGGTATCGACGATCTCCAACCTCCCCTGCGCAAATGCTTGCGACAAGGCTTCTTCAGCTTGCATGCGCTCAGTCACGTCGCGGAAGACGATCACGCCGCCTTTGGTCTGGCCCGAATCGTCCTGCAGGGGTCGCCCGCTGACGCTGATGTACACTCCTTCCGGAACTCTCGAATTGCGGATGAACATCTCCATTTCATCCGACGCCTCACCCCGGATGGCGCGCACGAGCGGAAGTTCTTCCGTCGGAATGGGCGTTTCTCGGTCGGGGAAGAAAATACCGTACTTCTTCGTCCATTGATCGGGCCCGGAGTCCGTTTCACCAAAACCGACAATGAGCTCCGCGCTGGGATTGAAGATAGTGAAGTTCCCGTTTTCATCGGCGACGACCACGCCGTCACTGATGCTGTTGAAAATGGTTTCCATGGCATGAGCCTGACCGCGCAGTTCGGCGATGGTCCGTTCCAATTGGGCCTCAGTCTCTTTGGTCTTGGTGATGTCGCGAAATACGATCACGCCGGCTGTGACCTCATTGGTTTCATCGCTCCGTATCGGGCGACCGATGACGTTCAGATAAACACCGTCCGGCTTGTTCTCATTGCGCACGAATACTTCGCAATCGTCTGTCGACTTTCCCCGCATGGCGCGCGCGAGGGGATTTTGCTCCAGTGAAAGATAGGTTTTCTCATCGGGATGAAAAAGACCGTATAACGTGGCCCATTCATTGGGTTTTGCCAACACCGCCCTGGTTCCGCTAATCCGATCGGCACTGGGGTTGCGTAATAGCTGACGGCCACTGAGATCACCGACGATGATGCCCTCATCCATGCTGTCGAAAACCGTTTGCATGAGTTGGGTTTGATTCTGCAGGCGTTGGACCGTTCGTCTCAGGTCGGACTCCGTGACCTTTAGCCTGGTGATATCGCGGAGCACGATGACACCGCCTTCGAACTCGCCTGAATCGTCCTGCAGCGGTCTCGCGCAGACGCTGATGGAAACTCCCTCCGGCCTTGCCTGATTGCGTATGAATAACTCGACGTCGTCCAATGACTCGCCCTGCATGGCGCGCACGAGCGGAAGCTCACTGGATGGGATGGGGGTCTTTTTGTCCGGATAAAAGGTTCCGTAAGTCTCAGCCCATTGATCGGATGGGGTATCCGTTGCCCCCATGCCGACAATCTGTTCCGCGCGGGGATTGACGAAAAGGAATTCCCCATCCTTACCGGTCACAACCACGCCATCGCTGACGCTCTTGAAAACGGTCTCCATGAGTTGGGCCTGTTTTTTCAGTTGTTTGATGGTTTCATTCAACTGGGCTTCTTGCTTCTTATGCCGGGTAACGTCGCTGAAAACAACGACTCCGGCTTTGACTTTCTTGTTAGTGCCGTCATCGTTCGGTGTAAATCGCCCCTTCGCGCTGACGTAAGCACCCTCCCTGTTTTTTTCGTTGCGCACAAACAGTTCCATATCGTCTGTGGTTTCACCCCGTAGGGCGCGCGCAAGCGGAAGTTGATCTGGTGGAAAGCGTGTTTCCTTATCGGGATAAAAGGCGCCATATATCTGGGACCATTCCTCCGGTTTTGACTCCACTGGCCCGATGCCGACAATGCGCTCCCCACTGGGATTGAAGATTTGAATCTTTCCCTCTGCATCCGAGACGACCACGCCCTCGTCCATATTGTCGAAAACAGTTTCCATGAGCTGAGTCCGGCTGAGCAGTTCGGAGTTGGTTTGTTCCAACTTGATGTCTTTCTCCTCGATCCGGCTCAAGGCGTCCTGCAATTGTTGCGTTTCGCGCTGGAGGTCTTCGTTCTTGGCCTCCAAGAGCGTATGGAACCGCTCCCGAGATTTTTCGTAGCTCCACCCGACGACAGCGACAAAGAAACAGCCGACGAGAAACCTCATAGTGATTCTCATCCCGTACACGTTTCCGATGCCGATTTCCGATGCCGACATCATCCCTGTCAAACCGACGAAGAAGATTCCGACCAATACCATGCCCTCGCGGCGCCCGAGGAAATAGAATGCCAGCAGTGGAAATACGAGTTGGTAGTAAAGGAGACCGTCACCGGTCACAACCAGGCCCAACAGGCCGGTCGCTGATCCCCAACAGCCAAGGCGATAGGCCATTCGATCGTCGTTGCCGAGCCGAAGCGCGAGCAAGGATCCGGCCACTATCAGTGCAGTGACGACGTCGGTCCACATCGCCGCCACGTCGTTTCTGATGTACTCGACGATCGAGAAACCGACCAGGATGAGTAACCCCGCGACGGCGACGACATAGTAGGTCTGCTTCCGGTAGTGGGCACCCAGGTTCTTGAATTCCATGCTTCGCCTCCTCCTCGATCAAATCCATATCGGTTCAAGCCCCAGGGTTGGCGCACCGTGCGCTCCAAGCCGGTACTTCCAACACCGCGGCCCTGGCCGGGTCCACCGTTGAGTCACCGACTCGATCGCGGAACATCGTCCCTTTCGGTCCTGGACGGTCCCGGCGGAACCGACATTTTTCAAGGCCCAATCGGGGAAAATGTCCATTGCCGGTTCAGTGGGTTGGGGGCCCTGGGGCTTGTGGCACGTCCACCGGCGCCATTGACCGGCATCTCGGTTCTTGCTGGAATCTGGGACTTCGAGGCCGGATGGGTGCGCTTGAGGAGTACTGGACATTGCGGCTGGAAACCCGGGCTGCCATTGAGATCAACCACAGTGCCGCAATGGGCCGCGGTTAGCCCGCACCTGACCCCAGCTCCACATGGGCGGTCCACCAATCGAAGGTCTGGCCGCGAGTGTCGAGCTCGACCGGACGGGTTTCGCCGGCGCTCAGATCGACTCGCCGCCCGTTCCTTCCGGACCGTGCGTCTCGGTCGGTTCAGTCGGACTTCCGGAACACGCGGGAGCCAGGAGCGCCGCGAGCAGGACGAGACCGACAGCGGATGTTCGTCGCATTGCCAACGACCTCGGTTTCCGCGCGCTCCCCCGGGGGGGTGGCGGCGGCCAGGCTGCCGGTTCTCACGCACCCTTGGCCACCTTTGAATTATAGTCGGCTGTGCATCATATATACGCATTTATAGTTCGCTATATCATATTTGTTTCATCAAAATGACCTATACTGACACCGCGGTGGCCCAGGATCCGGAATGCCCCGCAGCGGACCATGATTCGCGCCGATCCGGCGAAGGAGGAGCCTTGACCGAATCCGACGATGCGCGGCGGGAGATCGAGGCGCTGCGCAAGCGCATCTCCACCCTGAGCGCGGCCATCCTGCGCATCAGCGCCACGCTCGACCTCGACACCGTGCTCGCCGAGGTGCTCGAGAGCGCCCGCGGGCTCACCGCCGCCCGCTGCGGCGTCATCGCCACGGTCGACGAGGCCGGCGCGCCCCAGGACTTCGTCTTCTCCGGCTTCACGCCCGAGGAACAGCAAGAACTCGCCGCCTGGCCCGACGGCGGCCGCCTCTTCGAGCATCTGCGCCAGTTGCCAGGACCGCTCCGGCTCGCCGACCTCTCGGACTACGTGCGCTCGCTCGGCATGGCGCCCACGCGGACCTTCGCGCGGACGTGCCAGGGCGCGCCGATGCGCCACCGCGGCGCGGACGTGGGCAACTTCTTCCTCGCCGACAAGGCGGGCGGCGAGCAGTTCACCGACGACGACGAAGAGGTGCTGATGCTGTTCGCGGCCCAGGCCGCGGCCGCCATCGCTAACGCCCGCACGCACCGCAACGAGCAGCGCGCCCGGGCCGATCTCGAAGCCCTGGTCGAGACCTCGCCCGTCGGAGTCGTGGTCTTCGACGCGAAGACCGGCACGATGACCACGTTCAACCGCGAGGCGCGGCGCATCGGAGAGGGCCTGCGGACGGAGAGCCGCTCGCCCGAGCAGCTCCTGGAGGTGATCACCTGCCGGCGCGCCGACGGCCGCGAGGTGTCCGCGCGGCAATTGCCCATGGCCGAGCAGCTCGGCATCGGCGAGACGGTGCGCGCCGAGGAGATCGTGCTGTCGGTCCCCGACGGGCGAAGCGTCAGGGCGCTGGTCAACTCGACCCCTATCCGTTCAACCGGCGGCACCGTCGAATCGGTGGTGGTGACGTTGCAGGACCTCGCGCCGCTGGACGAGATCGAGCGCATGCGGACCGAGTTCCTGGGACAGGTGAGCCACGAGCTGCGCGCGCCGCTGACCTCTATCCAGGGCTCGGCGGTCACGCTGCTCGAGGAGACGGCCGACCTCGACCCCGCCGAGATGCGCGAATTCTTCCGCATCATCGCCGAGCAGGCCGGCCACATGCGCGGACTCATCCGCGACCTGCTCGACGCGGGGCGCATCGACTCGGGCACGCTCACGGTCACCCCCGAGCCCTCGGAGGTGGCCGCCCTGGTCGAGCGGTCGCGAAGCACGTTCGTGAGCGTCGCCGGCCGGCACGCCGTCCTCGTCGACCTGCCGGCTGGGTTGCCCCCCGTGATGGCTGACCGCCGGCGCATCGTGCAGGTGCTCAACAACCTCTTGTCGAACGCCGCGAGGCACGCGCCCGAGGCGACCCCGATCCGCGTCGTCGCCGTGCGCGAGGACGCACACGTCGCCGTCTCGGTCTTCGACGAGGGCAGCGGCGTGGCGCCCGAGCGGTTGCCGCACCTGTTCAGCAAGCACGCCGGCGCCAGGCAGGGCGCGACGGCGGGCCAGGGACTCGGACTCGCCATCTCGAAGGGGCTCGTCGAGGCGCACGGCGGCCGCATTCGGGCCGAGAGCCCCGGCCCCGGCCGCGGCACGACCGTCACCTTCACGCTGCCGGTGGCCGGGGAGGCCCGGGCCGGGGCGCCTGGCCACGCCGCCGTCCCGCCGGCGCCCCCCGAAGCCGGGGAGCCGCCGCGCATCCTCGTGGTCGACGACGACCCGCGGATGCTGCGTTTCGTCCGCGCCGCGCTCGCCGAGGCCGGCTACGCCCCGCTGGTCACGGGCGCGCCGCAGGACCTCCCGCGCATCATCCGCACCGAACGGCCGCGCCTCGTACTGCTCGACCTGATGCTGCCCGACACCGACGGCATCGAGCTGATGCGGCAGGTCCCCGAGCTTGCCGATCTGCCCGTCATCTTCATCTCCGCCTACCGCCGGGACGAAACCGTCGCCAAGGCGCTCGAGTCGGGCGCGGCCGACTACATCGTCAAGCCCTTCTCGCCGACCGAACTGGTCGCCCGGGTCCGGGCGGCGCTCAGACGAAGCGAGGAGCCCGAGCCGTTCGTGGTCGGAAATCTCGCCATCGACTACGGGCAGCGGCGGGTGACGGTCGGCGGAGAGGCGGTCGAGCTCACCGTGACCGAGTACGAGCTGCTTCGCGTGCTCTCGCTCGACGCGGGACGCGTCGTGACCTTCGAGACGCTGCTGCGCCGGGTCTGGGCCAAGGACGAGATCACCGACGCGAACCTGGTGCGCAATTTCGTCAGGAACCTGCGCCGCAAGCTCGGCGACAGCGCGTCCAGCCCCGCCTACCTGTTCAACGAGCGCGGCGTCGGCTACCGCATGGCGAAGCCTCCGGGCCGCACTGCCGGATCGCCCCGGGTCTACTGGACCGATCACGTCCCGCGGAAGAGCGGGCGGCCCCATTTGCGCCACCCCTAGTGCCGGGAGCGACCCCTCCAAAACCGGCGGTTTCGCGGCGCAATAGGTGTTCCTCCGTTACACCCATCGCGCGGGGTCGCTCCCGGTGAATTGTTCCCTCCGGGAAGGGTGCGGGCGTCGCAGTGCCTGCGTCCGCGGGGCCGTGACAGCCGGGCGCGGGCTACCGGGACCGAGCGTGCGACGACCGGTCGCGGCCCGGGCGACGCTTCGGTGGCACCCCAGGGCGTCGCGCACCATCTCCCGTTCGAGGTCCTCGCGGGCCTCGGCGGGCGTCGGGCGCCGGTCGGCGGCGGCGGACTTCCGGAAGGCAGACGGCAGGGCGTCCGGGCCGACGGGGCCGTAGCTCGGCCCGCTGATGGTGAGGTTGGCGAGCACGATCTGCAGCTCGCGGACGTTGCCGGGCCAGGAGTGCGCCGCAAGCGCCGTGACCGTCTCCCGCGCCAGGGCCGCGCGGCTGCCGGCCGCGGCCGCGATGCCCTTCAAGCAGTGGTCGGCGAGCCGGGCGACGTCCGGCCCGCGCTCGCGCAGCAGCGGGGCGGTGAGCGCGACGACGTTGAGGCGGTAGAGCAGGTCGCACCCTGACCTGAAGAGCAGTATTCCGGTCCGAAGACCTTCAGGCGGATCGCATGCCCCACACTCAGAAGTTCAGAACAAGACTGATGCCGATACGGTAGTCAGGGGAGCCGGACGGTCCGACCGACAGGCCGGCAGCAGGATCCGGGCGACGACGGCGATAATCGCCGAACAACTCCAGCCGAAGACCATCGGCCACCATTTCGGATATCGACTTGGATGCACCCGAGACCTCCAGGCGCAGGCCACCTCCCAGGCGGGGGGAGTCCAAACCCTCCAGGTCCATCTTTGCAAAGGGTCCCAGCCGCCCGCGGCCACCCCAAGTTTCCAGTCTGTAGCTAAGGTCCGCCTGGGTGCGGTTGGGTCGCAAGTGCACGCCGGTCTGCTCTTCCGTTCGGTTGCGTCCGACCGGCATCTGCTCGCTTCTCCACAGGGCATCGGCGCCTCCCGAGGTATTCCCCCACAGTGGAGCCAGGGAGAAGCCCCATCCCTTGCCGTCAGCTCCCGGGTCCAGGCGGACCGTGAGGCGGGCGCCCCGCTCCCTGAAGTTCCGGTCCTGGTGAGCGATCAGCCAGTGTCCGCGGGCTTCCACCACCAGCCCCAGGCGCCGGTTGGCAAACGAGGCTCCACCGGCCAGCTCCGCCCCAATGCCCGTTTCGGCGTCGCCTCCGTCCATCCGGGCGCCCACCTCCAGACTGGGGGTCAGGCGGGAGTTGGAGGACAAGGTCCAGTCGGTGCGGCCCTCCAGCATCAGGCGCGCCCGCTGGGTGTGACCGTTGACCGCCTTGAGGCCCCCCACCGCCTCCGAGCCGACGCTCACGGCGAAGGCATCGGCCTTCAGCGCCAGATCGACGGCTCCCAGTCGTGTCAGGTCGCTGCGACCGCCCAAGGCCGCCAAGCGTACATCGATGCCCATCTCAACCGAGTCGCCTTCAACCTCCACCTCGGCGGCGCCCCGCCCATAGCCCATCAGACCCCACAGATCGAATCCCGGACGAGGCGACCATTTCAGATAGGGGAGCGCGCTGGTCAGCCGCGCCCCCACCTCCAGATCGTTCCCGCCGTTTCCCCCGTTCGCGAAATCCAGGACTCCAACGCTGTGAGAGGCGGCCAGGCCCACCAGCGCCTTTGCCCCCCAGCGGCGGTCCGCCCCCAGGTAGGCCGCGCCCACCCGGCCGTCCAATCCCATGTCCGGCTGAGGTTGACCGTGCAAGCTGCTGCGCACTCCCTGGCCCCACAGCATCCAGTTGCTTCCTTGAGAACCGTCCTTGTCCGGTGCAAACTGGAAGGAGCTGTTGGACATCAGATTCCGGCTTGAGAGGCGGTTGAAGCCGTTTCGACCGGTAGCAAGGGGAAGGGAACCGGCTCCAAACCCTCCTGCCCCGCTACCGCCGCTCAAGCCGCCGCCGGGGGATAGCTCTGTCTGCGTTTTGGCTTGCCGCCCGGCTACGTCCCACTGCCCGGGCACAGGCCGGCCTGCTGCAGGTGTTCTGGTGAGAGAATCGGACGCAATAGATTCCGTGCCCAGCAAACTCGCCGCGGTCTGCAACCACTCGGCAACCCGGCTCCGGCCTTGATCATCGGGTGCAGTCTCGACGTCGAGCCTACGCCCGCCGAAGTTGGCGCGGGATTCCCGAGACGACACCTCGAAACGGCCGCCGATCGCGTCCACCGCCTGACTAGCTACCGTCCGGCCAAAAACCGCCAGCGACAACTCCAGTAACCGGCTGCGCCGGTCTTGAACGGACTCGACCATTACTCCAAAGGACTGCTCTGCGCTCAAGCCCTCGGGGTCGCGCGCCGTTACCGTGATGCGGGTGGAGGCTATGGCCACCGGCGTAAGCACCACCTCACTGCCCGACAGGTTAACTTCCACCGTGCTGCTTCCATCCGATGCCCGTGCGTCGTAGCTCAGCGGATCTCCGTCCGGGTCGGTGAAGTAGCTCGCTACATCCACCGTTCCGTCACTTCCCAACGTCAGCACTTGGTCCGGAATGGGTTCCCCTTCCGGCCCGGCGTTCAAACTAATGACCATGATCTTCACCGTCGCAATATTGCTCGAGGCGCCGTGGCTGTCCCTTACCTGGTAGGTAAAGCGGTCCTCGTGAGACCCTCTGCTGCCGTCATGCACGAAGGTGAAGGTTCCGTCCCTGTTCAGAGTCAAGTGGCCGTGGTCGGGGCTGGTGATCAACTCCACCGACAACTGGTCTAAACCATCCTCCAAGTCGCTATCGTTGGCCAACACGCTGGATTGCGGGAAGAAGTTGGACTGTGGCGACTGCAACTGGTCCCAGTCGTTGTTGGTGTCGTCAGGAGGTTCCTCTGTCCTGCCGGTTGGATATTCTTCGCGGTTCACGGCGTAGGCGGATTTGTACTCGTTCGACAGTAACGAGATCGTGCCTCCTCGGAGCACCGTGATACTGTCGTCCACCGCCACGGGAGCATGGTTCTTCCCGGTGTCGCCCCCGTTGTCGTTGGTGATGGTGCCGGTGGCTGGGCCGCCCGCCGTTACGCCCGAGGGGGCGTTCGACACGTTCAGGCTCACCGTGAAGGTCTCGTCGTCTTCCACTACCTCATCCTCGATAGTCTCCACCGTGAAGGTCTGCTCCTCGCCCGCCGTGCCGGTGAAGCCGAGCGCCGCCGTGTTCTCCGTGTAGTCCGTGCCCGCCACGGCTGTGCCGTCACTGAAACCGGGCGTCACCGCCAGACCTCCCTGCACAGCCTGGTTCAGCGTTACCGTGAAGGTCAGAGAATCGCCTTCCACCGCGCTCGCATTGGCGATCGTCACCGTCGGGGTGCCGCCGGTCGCGCCGTCGTCGTCGGAAATCGTTCCCGTGGCGGGATCGCCGACCGTCACTCCTGAAGGAGCGTTCGACACGTTCAGGCTCACCGTGAAGGTCTCGTCGTCTTCCACTACCTCATCCTCGATAGTCTCCACCGTGAAGGTCTGCTCCTCGCCCGCCGTGCCGGTGAAGCTGAGCGCCGCCGTGTTCTCCGTGTAGTCCGTGCCCGCCACGGCTGTGCCGTCACTGAAACCGGGCGTCACCGTCAGGCCGCCCTGCACAGCCTGGTTCAGCGTTACCGTGAAGGTCAGAGAATCGCCTTCCACCGCGCTCGCATTGGCGATCGTCACCGTCGGGGTGCCGCCGGTCGCGCCGTCGTCGTCGGAAATCGTTCCCGTGGCGGGATCGCCGACCGTCACTCCTGAAGGAGCGTTCGACACGTTCAGGCTCACCGTGAAGGTCTCGTCGTCTTCCACTACCTCATCCTCGATAGTCTCCACCGTGAAGGTCTGCTCCTCGCCCGCCGTGCCGGTGAAGCTGAGCGCCGCCGTGTTCTCCGTGTAGTCCGTGCCCGCCACGGCTGTGCCGTCACTGAAACCGGGCGTCACCGCCAGACCTCCCTGCACAGCCTGGTTCAGCGTTACCGTGAAGGTCAGAGAATCGCCTTCCACCGCGCTCGCATCGGCGATCGTCACCGTCGGGGTGCCGCCGGTCGCGCCGTCGTCGTCGGAAATCGTTCCCGTGGCGGGATCGCCGACCGTCACTCCTGAAGGAGCGTTCGACACGTTCAGGCTCACCGTGAAGGTCTCGTCGTCTTCCACTACCTCATCCTCGATAGTCTCCACCGTGAAGGTCTGCTCCTCGCCCGCCGTGCCGGTGAAGCTGAGCGCCGCCGTGTTCTCCGTGTAGTCCGTGCCCGCCACGGCTGTGCCGTCACTGAAACCGGGCGTCACCGCCAGACCTCCCTGCACAGCCTGGTTCAGCGTTACCGTGAAGGTCAGAGAATCGCCTTCCACCGCGCTCGCATTGGCGATCGTCACCGTCGGGGTGCCGCCGGTCGCGCCGTCGTCGTCGGAAATCGTTCCCGTGGCGGGATCGCCGACCGTCACTCCTGAAGGAGCGTTGGACACGCTCAGGCTTACCGTGAAGGTTTCGTCCTCTTCCACCACTGTATCCTCGACGGTCTCCACCGTGATGGTTTGCTGCTCCCCGGCCGTGCCGGTGAAGCTCAAAGGAACCGGGTTGGCCGTGTAGTCGGTGCTCTCTGTGGCCGTGCCGTCGCTGAAGCTCGGCGTCACCGTCAGCCCGCCCTGCACCGCCTGGTTCAGCGTTACCGTGAAGGTCAGAGAATTGCCTTCCACCGCGCTCGCATTGGCGATCGTCACGGTGGCGTTGCCCCCGGTCGTGCCGCCGTCGTCATCGGTGATCGTGCCCGTAGCCGTATCGGTTGCCGTCACTGTAGTCGAGGCCCCGGAGACGGCCAGGCTGACGGTGAAGGTCTCGTCCGCTTCCACTACTGCATCCTCGACAGTCTCCACCGTGATGGTTTGCTGCTCCCCGGCCGTGCCGGTGAAGCTCAAAGGAACCGGGTCGGCCGTGTAGTCGGTGCTCTCTGTGGCGGTGCCGTCGCTGAAGCTTGGGGTCACCGTCAGCCCGCCCTGCACTACCTGATTCAGCGTTACCGTGAAGGTCATCGGATCGCCCTCGTCGGTCGATGCGTCGGCCACCGTCACGGCCGGCTCGGCGCCATCGTCGTCAGAAATGGTGCCTGTAGCGGGATCTCCCACCGTCACCCCTGAGGGAGCGTTCGACACGCTCAGGCTCACGGTGAACGTCTCCTCGGTTTCCGCCGCCGCATCCTCGACGGTCTCCACCACGATGGTTTGCGTCTCTCCAAGCGTGCCGACAAAACTCAATGCCTCCACGTTCGCCGTGTAGTCGCTGTCCGCGACCGCCGTGCCGTCAGCAAAGCTCGGCGTCACCGTCAGCCCACCCTGGACCGCCCGGTTCAGCGTTACCGTGAAGGTCAGAGAATCGCCTTCCACCGCGCTCGCATTGGCAATCGTCACGGTGGCGTTGTTCCCGGTCGTACCGCCGTCGTCGTCGGTAATCGTTCCTGTTGCGGGATCGCCGACCGTCACCCCAGAGGGAGCGTCCGACACGCTCAGGCTCACGGTGAAGGTCTCGTCCTCCTCCACCACCGCATCCTCGGTGGTCGCCACCGTGATGGTCTGCTCCTCGCCCGTCGTCCCAGTGAAGCTGAGGGCTGCCGTGTTCTCGGTGTAGTCCGTACCCCCCGTCGCCGTGTCGTCCGTGAAGCTTGGTGTCACCGTCAGACCACCCTGTACTGCCAGGTTCAAGGTCACCCTGAAGGTCAGCGATTCCCCTTCCGCGGCGCTCGCACTCGCGATCGTCACCACGGCGGTCCCACGGCTCGGCAGGCCGTCGTCGTTGGTGATCGTCCCCGTGGCCGTATCCGTCGCCCTCACCGTCGTCGAGGTGTCGGAGACGTTCAGGCTCACGGTGAAGGTCTCGTCCTCCTCCACCACCCTATCCTCGGTCGTCGTGACCGTGAAGCTCTGCGTCTCACCTGCCGTGCCGGTGAAGCCGAGCGCCGCCGTGTTCTCCGTGTAGTCCGTCCCTTCGGCCGCCGTCCCGTCGGCGAAGCCCGGCGTCACCGTCAGGCCCCCCGACACGGCCTTGTCCAGCGTCACGGTGAACGTCAGCGAGTCGCCTTCGCTGGCCGACGCGTCGCCAATCGTCACGGCCGCCAGCGCACCATCGTCGTTCGTGATCGTCCCCGTGGCGGTGTCGGTCGCCGTCACCGTCGCCTGCGTCCCCGAGACGGTCAGGTTGACAGTAAACGTCTCGTCGTTCTCTGCGTCGGAATCTTCGGTCGTCGCCACGGTAAAGGTCTGCGTCTCGCCCGCTGTGCCCGTGAAGGTGAGAGCGGTTGTGTTCTCGGTGTAGTCGGTGCCCTCCGTCGCGGTCTCGTCGGTGAAGGCAGGCGTCACCGTCAATCCGCCGGACACCGCCTTGTCGAGGGTCACGGTGAACGTGATCTGGTCGCCCTCGGCGGCCGACGCGTCCTCGATGGTGACGGCGGGAACGGCGCCGTCGTCGTTGGTGATGGTGCCGGTGGCGGTGTCGGTCGCCGCTACCGGCGACTGTGTCCCGGAAACGGTCAGGTCGACGGTGAAGGTCTCGTCGAGCTCTGCGTCGGTGTCTTCGGTCGTCGCCACGGTGAAGGTCTGCGTCTCGCCCGCCGTCCCGGTGAAGGTGAGCGCGGCCGTGTTCTCGGTGTAGTCGGTGCCCTCCGTCGCGGTCTCGTCGGTGAAGGCAGGCGTCACCGTCAATCCGCCGGACACCGCCTTGTCGAGGGTCACGGTGAACGTGATCTGGTCGCCTTCGGCGGCCGACGCGTCCTCGATGGTGACGGCGGCCACGGTACCGTCGTCGTTGGTGATGGTGCCGGTGGCGGTGTCGGTCGCCGCTACCGGCGTCTGTGTCGTGGTGACGGTCAGGTCGACGGTGAAGGTCTCGTCGAGCTCTGCGTCGGCGTCCTCGGTCGTCGCCACGGTGAAGGTCTGCGTCTCGCCCGTGCTGCCGGCGAATGTGACGGCGGCCGTGTTCTCGGTGTAGTCCGTGCCCTTCGTCGCCGTGCCGTCGGTGAAGCTCGGCGTCACCGTCAGACCACCGGACACCGCCTTGTCCAGCGTCACCGTGAAGGTCAGCGAGTCGCCCTCACTGGCCGATGCGTCCGCGATGCTCAGGGCCGGTAACTCGTCGTCGACGATCGTCCCCGTCGCGGTGTCGGTCGCCGTCACCGTCTCCGGCCCCGAGAGTCCGGAGACGGCCAGACCGACGGTGAACGTCTCGTCGGATTCCCCTTCGGTGTCCTCGGTCGTCGCCACGGTGAAGGTCTGCGTCTCGCCCGTGCTGCCGGCGAATGTGATGGCGGCCGTGTTCTCGGTGTAGTCCGTGCCCTTCGTCGCCGTGCCGTCGGTGAAGCTCGGCGTCACCGTCAGACCACCGGACACCGCCTTGTCGAGCGTCACGGTGAAGGTGATCGCGTCACCTTCGTCGGCCGAGGCGTCGGCCACCGTCACCACCGCCGGGCTGTGACCCATGTGGTCGTCGTCGGTGACGGTTCCGATCGCCGTGTCCGACGCCACCGTCGCCGATGTTCCCGACACGGTCAGGCTCACGGTGAACGTCTCGTCCGATTCCCCTTCAGTGTCCTCGGTCGTCGCCACCGTGAAGGTCTGCTCTTCGCCAGCGGTGCCGGTGAAGGTGAGCGCGTCGGTGTTCTCGGTGTAGTCGGTGCCCTCCGTCGCGGTCTCGTCGGTGAAGACAGGCGTCACCGCCAGCCCGCCGGACACCGCCTTGTCCAGCGTCACTGTGAAGGTAATCGAATCACCCTCTTCGGCTGACGCGTCGGCAATCGTCAATGCCGCTTCGCCGTCGTCGTTGGTGATCGTGCCCCTAGCAATGTCGGTCGCCCTCACCGTTTCGGAGGTGCCGGAGACGGTCAGGCTCACCGTGAAGGTCTCGTCCGACTCGACGCCGGTGTCCTCGGTCGTCGCCACCGTGAAGCTCTGCGTCTCGTCCGCCGTCCCGGTGAAGGTCAGGGCCGCGGTGTTTTCGGTGTAGTCGGTCCCTTCCGTCGCCGTGCCGTCTGTGAAGCTCGGTGTCACCGTCAGCCCGCCCGACACCGCGTTGTCCAGCGTCACCGTGAACGTGATCGAGTCACCCTCCGCGGCCGAGGCGTCGTCGACGGTCACCGCCGGCGCGTCGTCGTCGATGATCAACCCTTTCACGTCCTCCACAGTCACCTTCGCCGTCGTCCCCGAGACGCTCAGGCTCATCTCTAACACCTCATTCGGCTCGGGGTCGGCGTCGTCGATCGTCGCCACCGTGAGGGTCTGCTGCTCGCCCGCCGTGCCCTTGAAGCTGAGCGCCGCCGTGTTCTCCGTGTAGTCGGTCCCCTTCGTCGCCGTGACGTCGGTGAAGCTCGGCGTCACGGTGAAGCCGCCCGAGACCGCGTTGTTCAGCGTCATCGTGAACGTCAGCGAGTCACCCTCGGCTGCGATCCCGTCGGCAATCGTGACCCCCGTCCGTTGCAGCACGTCGTCGTCGGTGATTGTTCCGGTCGCGATTTCGGTGTCGGTCACCGCCAGCGACGTCCCCGAAACGCTCAGGCCCACGGTGAAGGTCTCGTCCGGCTCGTTGGCGGCGTCCTCGATAGTGGCCACCGTGAAGGTCTGCTCCTCGCCCGCCGTGCCCTTGAAGCTGAGCGCCGCGGTGTTCTCCGTGTAGTCGGTCCCCTTCGTCGCCGTGACGTCGATGAAGCTCGGCGTCACGGTGAAGCCGCCCGAGACGTCCTTGTCCAGCGTCACCGTGAACGTCATCGAGTCGCCCTCGCTGGCCGATTCATCGAAGATCGTCAACTTCGGGTCGTCCAGATTGACCTGCACCCTGCATCGTTGCGCCGCGAGGTTGCCGTGGCCCTCTCCATCCGCGGCCACATTCTCAGCCACGTCCACCGTCAGCGTCCCGGTGGCCGCCGGCGTGATCGTGGCCGTGTAGCTCGCCCCCGAACCGGTCAACGCCGTTACGGTTCCGTTGCCCACCGTCGCCTCCGCCTGTTCGAATCCCGTCACCGACTCCGAGAAGGCGATGCCCACGTCGAACGCTCCCGTCTGAGTGACGGTCGGACAACTGATGACCACCGTCGGCCGTGTCAGATCCACCGGGACCGTGAATTGATCCGCCGCCGTGTTGCCGTTGCCCGCTCCATCCTCGGCCACATTCTCGTCCACATCCACCGTCAGCGTCCCGCTGGCCGTCGGCGTGATCGTGGCCGTGTAGCTAGCCCCCGAACCGGTCAACGCCGTCGCGGCCCCGTTGCCCACCGTCACCTCTTCTTGCTCGAATCCCGTCACCGACTCCGTGAAGGTGATCGTCACGTCGAAGGAGTCACTCTGGCTGGCCGTCGGGCCGGTGATGCTCACCGTCGGAGCATCCAGGTCAGCCTCCACGGAGTACCGGCTTGCCGCCGTGTTGCCGTTGCTCGCTCCATCCTCGGCCACATTCTCGTCCACATCCACCGTCACCGTCCCGCTGGCCGTCGGCGTGATCGTGGCCGTATAGCTCGACCCCGAACCGGACAGCGCCGTCGCGGTCCCGTTCCCCACCGTCACGTCCCCTTTCTCAAACCCGGTCACCGACTCCGTGAAGGTGATCGTCACGTCGAAGGCGCCGTTCTGCGCATCCGCCGGGCCGCTGACTTGTACGTCCGGACGCGACGAAATCACCGTAATCGTGAACGTATCCGTGACCGGGCTCAACCAACCCGGGCCGTCGCCGTCTGCGGTGATCGTGACCGTGTAGTCCTTTATTTCCGCGTTCGCGTCCACCGTTCCCGTTACCTGCTCCGACGCGGACTCGTACGACAAGCTGTCCGGCAGCCCTGTCAGTTCCACCTCCTTGTACTTCTCGTCGGCATCAACCACGATGTCAAACGCCGCAATCTGCTCGCCCTGCTGATACGTCTTGTCGCCCGGCGACGTGATATGCGGTCTCCCCCACATCACGAAGTAATTAAAACTGTGGGTCACCACGGCGTTCACGCCGTCGTCCGCGTTGATTTTCACAATGAACGCGTTATCCCTGCGGGCCGGAATCCGGTGCGTATTCGGCATCACCGTCCCGCTGACCGTGCCGCCCGAACATGAATCCGAATCCGAATGGGACAGTCCCTGCGGCAGGCCTGTCACCGTCACCGTCACCTCGTCGCCGTCGTCGTCATGCACCTTGATGCACCACGGTAGGATCGTCTGGTACTGAAAATCGTAATGTCGAATATTCAGCGGCTTGATCACCGGAGGACTGTTCGTCGTTGTGTCACCGTCGTCGAGGATCGTCCCTGTCGCCGTGTCGGTCGCCCTTACCGATAGCGACGCGCCGGAGACGCTCAGGCCCACGGTGAAGGTCTCGTCGGCTTCCTGGTACGCGTCCTCGGTCGTCGCCACGGTGAAGGTCCGTGTCTCGCCCGCCGTCCCGGCGAAAGTGATCGCCGTGGTGTTCTGGGTGTAGTCCACGCCGCTCCTCGCCGTGACGTCGGTGAAGCTCGGCGTCACGATGAAGCCGACCGCCACCGCGCTGTCCAGCGTCACCGTGAACGTCATCGAATCGCCTTCGCTGGCCGAGGCGTCGGCAATCGTCACGGTCGCCGGATCGTCGTCGTTGATGATCGTTCCCGTCGCCGTGTCGCTCGCCGTTATGGTCTCCGTGGGCGCCGAGACGGCCAGGCTGACGGTAAAGGTTTCGTCCGCCTCGACATCGGCGTCCTCGGTCGTCGCCACCGTGAAGGTCTGCTGCTCGCCCGCCGTCCCGGCGAAGCTGAGCGCGGCCGTGTTCTCCGTGTAGTCCGTGCCCTTCGCCGCCGTGACGTCGGTGAAGCTCGGCGTCACTGTGAAGCCGCCAGCCACCGCCTTGTTCAGCGTCACCGTGAACGTGAGGGAGTCGCCCTCGCCGGCCGAGGCGTCGGCCACGGTCACGGCGGTCGCGCCGTCGTCGTCGATGATCGTCCCCGTCGCCGTGTCGCTCGCCGTTATGGTCTCCGAGGTCCCCGAGGCGCGCAAGCTCACCGTGAAGGTCTCGTTTACCTCGACATCGGTATCCTCAATGGTCGCCATCGTGAAGGTCTGCTGCTCGCCCGCCGTCCCGGCGAACTCGAGAGCCTCTTCGTAAGCGGTGTAGTCGGTCCCCTCGGTCGCCGTGCCGTCGGTGAAGCTCAGATCGACGAGGAACTGGCCGGACACCGCCGCGTCCAGCGTCACCGTGAACGTCATCGATTCGCCTTCGCTGGCCGAGGCGTCGGCAATCGTCAATGCCGGCGCGTCGTCGTTGGTGATCGTCCCCGTCGCCGTGTCGCTCGCCGTCACGGTCTCCGAGGTCCCCGAGACGGCCAGGCTGACGGTAAAGGTTTCGTCCGCCTCGATATCGGCGTCCTCGGTCGTCGCCACCGTGAAGGTCTGCTGCTCGCCCGCCGTCCCGGCGAAGCTGAGCGCGGCCGTGTTCTCCGTGTAGTCCGTGCCCTTCGCCGCCGTGACGTCGGTGAAGCTCGGCGTCACCGTCAGCCCGCCGGACACCGCCTTGTTCAGCGTCACCGTGAACGTGAGGGAGTCGCCCTCGCCGGCCGAGGCGTCGGCCACGGTCACGGCGGTCGCGCCGTCGTCGTCGATGATCGTCCCCCTCGCCGTGTCGCTCGCTGTCACCGCCAACTGCGTCCCCGACACGCTCAGGCTCACCGTGAACGTCTCGTGTGCCTCGACATCGGTATCCTCGGTGGTCACCATCGTGAAGGTCTGCTGCTCGCCCGCCGTCCCGGCGAACTCGAGAGCCTCTTCGTAAGCGGTGTAGTCGGTCCCCTCGGTCGCCGTGCCATCGGTGAAGCTCAGATCGACGAGGAACTGGCCGGACACCGCCGCGTCCAGCGTCACCGTGAACGTCATCGATTCGCCTTCGCTGGCCGAGGCGTCGGCAATCGTCAATGCCGGCGCGTCGTCGTTGGTGATCGTCCCCGTCGCCGTGTCGCTCGCCGTCACGGTCTCCGAGGTCCCCGAGACGGCCAGGCTGACGGTAAAGGTTTCGTCCGCCTCGATATCGGCGTCCTCGGTCGTCGCCACCGTGAAGGTCTGCTGCTCGCCCGCCGTCCCGGCGAAGCTGAGCGCGGCCGTGTTCTCCGTGTAGTCCGTGCCCTTCGCCGCCGTGACGTCGGTGAAGCTCGGCGTCACCGTCAGCCCGCCGGACACCGCCCTGCTCAGCGTCACCGTGAACGAGATCGAGTCCCCCTCATCGGCTGAAACGTCCTCGATCGTCACTTTCGGCGCCCCCGGTGGGGTCACCGTGATCGTGAACGTCTCCGTCACAGCGGGATAGCCCCGGCCGTCGGCGGTGATCTTGACCGTGTAGGCCTTGACATCCGCGTCCGCAGCCACGGTCCCCTGCACCTGCCCCGACGCGTACGACAAACCCGTCGGCAGACCCGTCACCGTGACCGTCGTGCTGCTTGGGTCGGTGACCTGGATGGCGAACGGCGCGATCGCCTCGCCCTGCTCATACGTCTTGTCGCCGGGCACCGTGATCTCCGGCGCGCCCCAATACACGGTGTATTGGAAGATTCTGGTCACTGTCGCGGCCACGCCATCGTCCGCCTTGATGGTCACGTACCAAAATTTGGACTGTCCGGCCGGAATCCGGGGGGCGTCCGGCAGTGGCGTTCCTCGTACGGCGCCGTCCGAATAGGACAGCCCGGGCGGCAGATTCTCCAGCGTCAGCGTCAACGTGTCGCCGTCGGCATCGCTTACGGGGATGGTCCACGGCTCAAGCGGCTGGTACTGGAAAGCGCGGATTCCATCTAGCTCCCCGATCACTGGCGGCGAGTTCGGTCCCTCGGGCTCTGACGGCTCCGGCGCTGCGGTGTCGAGGATCGTCCCCGTCGCCGTGTCGGTCGCCTTCACCCACAACGACGTGTTGGTGAGGCTCAAGCCCACCGTGAACGTCTTGCTCGATGTGTCCTGCTGGTCAGCGGTCGTCGCCACGGTGAAGGTCTTCTGCTCGCCCGCGTTGCCGGCGAAGGTGAGCGCCGCGGTGTTCTGGGTGTAGTCCGTGCCGCTCGCCGCCGTGCCGTCGGTAAAGCTCGGCGTCACGGTGAAGCCGCCGACGACCGCTCTGTCCACCGTCGCGGTGAAGGTGATCGCGTTCCCCTCCCTGGCTGACGCGTCAGAGATTGTCACGGCTGCGCCGTCGTCGTCGGTGATCGTCACCGTCCCGGTGTCGGTCGCCGTCACCCCCGGCGGCGCGCCGGATACTTCGAAGCCGACGGTGAAGGTCTCCGTCCCCTCGACGATCTCGTCGTTGACGGTATTGAACGATAGGTCACGGCTCTCGTTGGGCCAGCCGCCGAAGGGGAGCTGAATAGGGATGCCGCGGAAGTCGCTGTCCTTGGTGGCGGTGCCGTTGGTGACTACCGTTTTCAGGAGGAGGCCGCCCTGCACCCCCTTGTCGATCCTCACACTGAAGGCCATGGGCACCAACGACGTGTAGGTCTCCACCCCGGTTGCGTCATCGACCGTCACGGTCGCGAAGTCGTCGTTGGTAACCGTGCCGGTCGCCGTATCGGTTGCCGTTACGGTCTCCGACGTCCCGGAGACGGCCAGGCTCACCGTGAACGTCTCGTCGTATTCCACCACCTCGTCCTCGGTGGTGGCCACCGTGAAGGTGCGCTGCTCGCCCGCCGTCCCGGTGAAGCTGATGCCCGCCGTGTTCGCGGTGTAGTCGGTACCCTTCGCGGCCTTCCCGCCACTGAAGGAGGGCGTCACGGTGAAGCCGCCCGACACCGCCTTGTTCAGCGTCACCGTGAACGTGAGCGAGTCGCCCTCGCCGGCCGATGCGTCGGTGACCGTCACGGACGTCGTCCCGTCGTCGTCGATGATCGTCCCCGTCGCCGGATCGGTCGCCTTCATCGGCTCCGTCGTCCCGGAGACGCTCAGACTGACGGTGAAGGTCTCATGGGCTTCCACGGCCGCATCCTCGGTCGTGGCCACGGTGAAGGTCTGCGTCTCGCCCGCCGTGCCGGCGAAGCTGATCCCCGCCGTGTTCGCGGTGTAGTCCGTGCCCTTGGTGGCGGTGCCGCCGGCGAAGCCGGGCGTCACGGTGAAGCCGCCCGACACCGCCTTGTCCAGCGCCACCGTGAACGTGATCTGGTCGCCCTCGGAGGCAGATGCGTCAGCCACGGTCAGGGCGGGAGCATCCAGGTCGGCCTGCACGCTGCATGGCTGCGCCGCCAGGTTGCCGTAACCGTCATTGTCCGTAGCCACGTTCGCTGGAACGCCAATCGTCACCGTCCCGCTGGCTGCCGGCGTGATGTAGACCGAGGCGGTTCCATTCGTTTCGGCCCACCCGGTCACCCGTCCGTTGTCCACCGTCACGTCGGCCCGCGCGAACCCGGACACCGACTCCGAAAACTTGATGCTCAACCCGAATGTGTCCGTCTGCACACCGGTCGGACAACTGATGGTCACCGTCGGCTCACCCAAGTTGGCCTGCACTGAATACTGGACCGCCGCCAAGTTGCCGTTGTTATCGCCATCCGTGGCCACATTCTCCGCCACGTCCACCGTCACCGTCCCGCTGGCCGCCGGCGTGATGTAGACCGTGGCGTTTCCATTCGTCTCGGCCCACCCGGTCACCCGTCCGTTGCCCACCGTCACGTCCGCCTGCGCGAACCCAGACACCGACTCCGAGAAGGTGATCGTCACTTGGAACGCGCCCGCCTGCGCACTCGTCGGACCACTGATGACCACCGTCGGCTGCGCCAGAGCCACGGTCACGCTGAATCGGCTCGCCGCCGTGTTGCTGTGGCCCGCTCCATCCACGGCCACGCCCGCGGCCACATCCACCGTCAGCGTCCCGCTGGCCGTCGGCGTGATCGTGGCCGTATAGCTCGACCCCGAACCGGAAAGCGCCGCCGCGGCCCCGCCGCCGACCGTCACGTCTCCTTTATCGAACCCGGTCACCGACTCCGAGAAGGTGATCGTCACGTCGAAGGAGTCGCTCTGGCTGGCCGTCGGGCCACTGATGCTCACCGTCGGAGCATCGAAGTCAGCCTCCACCGAATATTGGGGCGCCGCCACGTTACCGTACTCCACCCCGTCCTCGACTACGTTCTCCGCTACGTCCACCGTCACCGTTCCCGTGGCCGCCGGCGTGATCGTGGCCGACCAGGTATCGTACGAGCCGGAAAAATTGGTCATCGACCCGTTGCCGACCGTCACATCTCCCTGCGTGAACCCGTACACCTCCTCCGAAAAGACGATCCTGACGAGAAACGCCCCTTTCTGAGTAGTGGTCGGACCCGTGATGTCCACCGTCGGACGATTCCAATGCGGCTCGACCGTGATCGTGAACGTCTCCGTCACCGCCGTGTTCACGCCGTCATCGGCCGAGACCGTCACGGTGTGGTCCTGTATTGCCGCGTTGACCGCCACGATCCCCTGCACCTGGCCGCTCGCGTACGACAGCCCCGAGGGCAGGCCGGTCAGCGTCACCGTCACCGTGTCCTGGTCTGCATCCGTCACCGTGATCCCGAACGCCGTGATGCTCTCCCCCTGCTCGTAGCTCTTGTCGCCCGGTGTGGTGATCACCGGAGCGGAGTTGACCGTCTGCCTCGCCCGAGCCGGCTTGGTCACCGTGATCGTGAACGTCTCCGTCACCGCCGCGTTGACCCCGTCGTCCGCCGAGATCGTCACGGTGTGGTCCTGCGCCGCCGCGTCGCCCGCCACCGTTCCCTGCACCTGGCCGCTCGTGTACGACAGCCCCGACGGCAGGCCGGAGAGCTCCACCGTCACCGTATCCTCGTCGGCATCCGTCACCGTGATCCCGAACGAGGTGATCGTCTCGCCCTGCTCGTAGGTCTTGTCGCCGGGCGCGGTAATCACCGGCGCCGCGTTCGACGCCGCCTCCGCCTGCACCGAATGCCGGCTCGCCGGCATGTTGGGGTTGCCCGTTGCATCCGTTGCCCTGTGCGCGGCCACGTCAACCGTCACGGTCCCGGCGTCCGCCGGCGCGATCGTCGCCGTGTAGCTCCGCCCCGAACCGGAAAAGGCCGTCACCGACCCGTTGCCCACTGTCAGGTCCCCCTGCTCGAATCCCGTCATCGATTCCGTGAAGGTGAAGGTCACGTCAAACGGTCCAGTCTGGAGTCCCGTCGGGCCACTGATGGTCACCGTGGGACGAGTCTGGTCCCCCTCCACCGAAAACCGGCTCGCCGCCGTGTTGCCGTTGTCATCCGCATCCGCAGCCACGTTCGCGCCCACGTCCACCGTCACCGTTCCGGAGAACCCCGGAGTGATCCTGATCTTGGCTCTATAGCTGGCTCCCGAACCGGAAAACTCCCTGACGAATCCATTGCCCACCGCCACGTCCGCCTTCTCGAACCCCGTCACCGGCTCGGAGAAGGCGATGCGCACGTCGAACGCGCCTCTCTGGGGCGCCGTCGGGCCGCTGATGGTCACCGTTGGAGAGGTTTGATCCGCTGGAGGGGTTTGATCCGCCTCGCTCACCGTGATCGTGAACGTCTCCGTCACCGCCGCGTTCACCCCGTCGTCCGCCGAAATCGTCGCGGTGTAAGCCTGCGCCGTGGCACCGGCGGCTACCGTCCCCTGAACCTGGTCGCTGGTGTAGGACAGCCCCGACGGCAGCCCCGTCACCGTTACCGTTACCGTGTCCCCGTCCGCGTCCGACACCATGATCCCGAACGAAGTGATCGTCTCTCCCTGCTCGTAGGACTCGTCTCCAGGAGACGTGATCACCGGCGGAGCGTTGGCCGGGGCCGATTGCCCTAATGCCGACCCAACAGACAGGATGGCATTCATCGCGACGACAGCGACGGCCAGGAGGGGGATGGCCGCCTTGGCCAAGGCATGGCAAGCCCCGGAGAGCTTGCCATAAGCTAACAGGTTGGGCGGCTGTGCGGAGGGTGATGAGATTCCATCGAGCATTGGCGGAAACCCTTTCACAATGGATGAATGTGGCCCTTGCGGCCGGAAGGCATGGCATGCCCATCACCACCAAGTGCAATTCCCGTGCCAAAGTAAAAAAAATTAAGTAAGTCCTTTTAAGGAAGCCACTTTGGATGTCGTGACCGCACAATGCTCAACTGACGCGAGCGTCTCAACATGAGACTGTGATTCAACGACCTCGACGGCCTCTGTGGAAACAAGCCGCATGATTTCAGCTAGTTATAGGGAATTGGCAGGGGAGCGAGTCTCAATACTAAACCCAAGTCTCATCTTGAGATACTCGACGAGGCAGGAATCGACGGTAAAGAGAGACTCGACCAGCAGGAAAGGCTGGCAGGCTTGGCCAACTTGGTGAGCCGATATTGAAAATGGGGGGTTTCGACAGCGCGGTGATCCATGACAGGCTGCCGAAAAAAATCGGGGTTGTAGGGTATATGCCGATTCAAATTGTGCAGACAATTTGCCAGACCCATGGTGTGTGCTATGAAGGCCGGGTGCCTACCCCTCCCGCGAATCCTGAATCACCCTTCCCTTGCCGACAGACGTGGCCATGTCACTTTTTTGGCGCGTTGTATTGTGAGCAACCACACTGTTCCCCGCAGACGCGGCGATGAATCGGGGCAAGAAACGAACTCACTCGATGACCGTGGAATGATCGACGATTTCCGTCTCTGGGGGTCAAGCAGATGCCGTCGTATGGGTGAAACGGCTGCAACGTAGCGATGTTCACCCAGCCGTTTCATGATTTCCACACCCACAACGCCATTCTCTCAGAGAGCGGAGCCCTCGCCGTTGTGGTTGGCGACTTTCCCCAAACACCGCGTCAGACACGGGACAACAAGGATTGCCCGTATCGGATGAGACAAGGCGAAGCAAGGCTGCGCCTCGCGCGTCCCCCTCCCGCCCGGCGCGGCGGCGCGCCGCACGAGAGGGGAGAAGGTGGAGGGAGCGACCCCCATATTTTTTGCCGCTGGTGCGGCATCGGGGAGGGTTAGCCGTTTCACTTCACAGTTCACGGTTAACCCTCCCCTTGGGGGGTCGCGCCCTCCACAGTGATCCCTTCGGGAAGGTTAAAATGGAGATCTGGAGCCAGGTCATTCCAGTTAACCTGGCCTTGACGGCCGTGGGCCTGCGGGTGTGGCTCGATCCTTGGGCGAGGTTTCCTTACGGGACCTGGTGCGGGCAGCCCATTCCTTGGGCCAGGTAACGCGCCCAGTCGTCCATCAGGACACGCCTGCGCTCGAACAGGTCGGAGCGGGCATAGGCCGCCTCGACCCGATTGCGGACCACATGCGCCAGGGCCGCCTTGATCACCTCCCGGGGATGGTCGGTCTCTTCGGGCGCACTGTCACTTCGTGGACTGACAGCCGCCGGAGGGGTCCCTACTCGATATCCAGGGGCGCGAATCCCGCGTCGCGGGCCAGTTGGTTGAAGGAGGCCGCCTCGCCCTGGCACAGCTCCCGCAGCCTGGCGATCTGAACGTCGATCTGGGCGCAGATGTCGTCGAAGACTTCGTAGGCCTGCTTGGGCGGCGCCGCATCGGCAATGCCGACCACGGCCACCAGCCCACCCAGCTTGGCGTTCAGGCGGTTGGGGTAGCGCAGCCGGTCGAAGGGGGTCTTGTCCTTGGTCTGAATCAAGGCCTTTTCGATGGAATCCAGTCGATCCCTTAGGGCCTTGGCCTTTTCGGAGACAGGACTCGCCCCCCTCGCGTCGCCCTGATTCACCTTTTCGGTACGCTTGGACCACTCCGCCAGTTGCTCTTGCAGGCGGCGGGTGCGGTTGATGGCCCGATTGGTCTCCGTCAGCTTGTCCCGGATTCTGGTCCAAAACTCGAACTGCGCCTGAAAGTCCTCGGGCGTGGCCTCCACCCGTGGGTCCTTGAGGATCTCGAAGCTTTCGGTACAGGTGCGGCCGCCCGCGGTCAGCCGGACCCCGTAGGGGCCGGGAGGGGCCAGCGGGCCGTTCCCGCTCTTCTCGCGCGTGCCGAAGAGGGTGGACTGGTCTTTCCCCCGTTCCTCGACTTTCTCGGCGTCGGCGTAGTGCATATCCCAGACGAAGCGGTTCAGTCCGGGCCGGGCGGTGAGGTAGCGGTCCGCCTTGGGGGAAGCTTCCCCGCCTCCGGCGTCCTCCGACTCCGCCGGCTTGCTGGTGAAGGTCTTGATCTCCCGGCCGTCGGCGTCAAGAAAGGTCAGTGAGATGGGCTCGCCGGGCGCCTCGGCCAGCCAGTAGTAGACGATGACTCCCGGGGGCGGGTTCTGACCCGCGTCCAGAAAGCGGCGGACCGATTCGCCCTCGGGGGTCTCATCCTGGTAGTAGCAGGCGTTGCCCCCCAAGCCCAACATGTAGTTCTTGCCCTTGTCGGCGAACATGTTGACGCTCCAGTTCAGCCGGGTGCGGTAGGTGGGACGGGGAGGGAACAGGCCGGCAGCGGCCCCGCTCGCTTCGGGGTCCAGCCGGCGCAAGGGCGTCAAGTCGTCCAGGATCCAGAAGGAGCGCCCGTGGGTGCCGGCCACCAAGTCGGAGTCCTTGATCTTGAGGTCGTAGACCGGCACCACCGGGAGATTGCTCCGCAGCGGCTGCCAGTGTTCCCCGTCGTCGAAAGTGACGAAGACGCCCGTCTCGGTGCCGACGAAAAGCAGGCCCCCACGGAGGGGGTCGGCTCTCACCACCCGGGTGATCTGGTCCTTGGGAAAGTCTCCCGCTATGCTGCGCCAGCTGCGGCCGTAGTCCTCGGTCTTGTAGAGGAAGGGACGGTAGTCGTCCAGCTTGTAGCGGGTGGCGGAGACATAGGCCGAGGCCGGATCGTGGGGAGAGACCTCCAGGCAACCCACGTAGGACCATTCCGGCAGGTCGGGTGGAGTGATGTTATCCCAATGGCCGCCGCCGTCTCGGGAGAGATGGACCAGTCCGTCGTCGGTGCCTGCCCAGAACACGCCGCGCTCGTGCTTCGACTCCACGAAGGTGGAGAGGGTGGCGTACCCCTCGGCGCCGCTGGCGTCCTTGGTGACGGGCCCGCCGGAAGCCTCCAGCTTGCCGGGGTCGTTCCGCGACAGATCCGGACTGATGGCTTCCCAACTGCCGCCCTCATCGAGGCTGCGGAAAAGGATGTTTCCGCCGGCATAGAGCACGTTGGGGTCGTGGGGCGAAATGGCGATGGGATAGGTCCAGGCGAAGCGGTACTTGAGGTCCTTGGGCGCCCAGCCCGTCGACTCCTCGGGCCAGACGTTCACCAGGCGGATCTGCCCGGTCTTTCGATCGTAACGCTGCATCACGCCGTTGCCCCCCGGCGAGCTCCCTATCGCTCCCAGATAGACAATGTCCGGGTTCTCGGGGTGGACGGCGATGAATCCGCTCTCTCCGGTGCCGGGAGAGTAGCAGTGGCCCCAGGCGACGGCGCCGTATTCGGTGGCGCTGGGAACGCAAATGCTGGCGTTGTCCTGCTGGGTGGCGTAGACCCGGTAGGGGAACTGGTTGTCGATGTCCATGCGGTAGAGCTGCGAGGTGAGCTGATTGTAGATGGTCGACCAACTGCGCCCGCCGTTGAAGGAGATGCAGGCGCCCCCGTCATTCCCTTGAACCAGGTGGCGGGGATCGCTCGGGTCGATCCACAGGTCGTGGTTGTCTCCGTGGGGGGTGGTCACCTGCTCGAAGCGACAGCCGCCGTCGGTGGATTTCCACATCTTCAGGTTGGTGACGTAGACGGTGTCGGCGTGGCAGGGATCGGCGAAGACGTGGCAGTAATACCAGGGCCGGTGTATCAGGTCGCGGTTGTCGCTGACCCGTTGCCACTGCTGCCCGCCGTCATCCGACCGGTAGAGGCCTTCCTCCTCCGACTCCACGATCGCCCAGACCCGGTCCGCCTGAGCCGGTGAGACGGCCACACCGATCTTGCCCTTGATCCCCTTGGGCAGCCCCTGGTTGTCGCTGATCTCGGTCCAGGTGTCGCCGCCGTCGGTGGACTTGAAAAGGCCGCTGTCGGGGCCCCCGCTGGAAAGAGACCAGAAGTTACGGTAGGTCTCCCAGATGGAGGCGTAGAGCAGACGGGGATTGTTGGGGTCCATGGCCAGATCCACCGCACCCGCCTTGGGGCTGCGGTAGAGCACCTTTTCCCAGTTGCGGCCGCCGTCCCTGGAGCGGTAGACGCCCCGCTCCGGGTTGGGGCCGAAGGCGTGGCCCAGGGCCGCCGCGTAGACCAGGTCGGGATCGTTGGGATGGACGCGGATTTCGCCGATATGGCGCGTTTCCTCCAGCCCCATGTGGGTCCAGGTCTTGCCGGCGTCGGTGGACTTGTAGACCCCGTCCCCGTAGGAAACGTCCAGGCGAATGGTGGTTTCCCCGGTGCCGGCATAGATGACGTTGGGGTCGGACGGAGCCACCGCCAGGGCGCCGACGGAGGAGGTGTTGAAGAAGCCGTCGGAGACGTTTTCCCAGTAGGTGCCGCCGTCGGTGGTTTTCCAGACTCCACCGGCCACGGCTCCAAAGTAGGCGGTCATGGGGTCCACCGGGTCGCCGGCCACGGCCACCACCCGGCCGCCGCGGGGCGGGCCGATGCAGCGCCACTGGAGGTCCTGCAAGAAGCTGGGATCGTAGGGGGGGATGCTCATGTACGTGGCTCCCTTCTGAGGACGGGCGACCCGCATGGCCGCGGTGCCGCCGGATGCATGACGGGAGTCATTATATATCCGCTGCCCTGTCAGTGTTACCAGTACCAGCGGACCTTGGCGGACAAGGTGCGGGGCTGCACCACGCGGGTCCCAACAAATACGGACTGGAAGTTGTAGAGCGCCGTCCGGTTAGTCAGGTTGGCCACCTGGAAAACCAGGTCCCAGACCCGGCGGTCGCCGCGAATGTGCTTGTAGCCGAGGGTGGCATCCAGGATGGTTCTGGCCTTCACTCGAGGGGGGTTCGAGGTCAGGTTCACCAGGGGCAGCTGGTCGAAGTAGTCCGGGTCTCGCGCCACCTCGGCCGGATCGGAAGGATTGGGCACCAGACCGCTGTCGTAGCGAACCTGCCAACTCGTCCACCAGTTCCTGCGCGGACGGCAGGTCAGCAGGCCGCTGACCGCCAGTTTCTGGTCGTGGTCGATCACGAAGGGGCCCTGGCCCAGGAGGTCCAGCGCGGCGCTTCCCAGGAAGAGACCGCCGGTAAAGGGCGGGGTGACGACCACGTGATAGTGGGTGGTGCTGATTGACCCGCTGAAACGGCGAATTTCCGGAAGGGTGAGGCGGGTTTCGAATCCGTTGACGTTGGAGCGGGCCAGCGAGGTGGGGAAGATGATTCCGGTATTGAGGAAGTTGTCGTTGTCCTGCAGATCCTGGGAATCCTTGTGGAAAAACGCGGCGTTCAGGCTGGCCCGGTCGCCCAGTCTCTGCTGCAGCCCCACCTCATAGACGTTCTGGCGCTGCGGGCCGATCAAGATGACCCCACCGTTCAGGCCGCGCCTCACGTCCGGCGGGGCCAAACGTTCGGCTGCCTCCGAGTTGGACAGCAGCAGATTCTCGTTGGGCGGGGTCTGATAGTTCCGATTGTAGGAAGCCCGTAGAACGGTTCCGGTCTCTCTGAGATGGTAGGCCACACCCAGGCGCGGCTGGAACTGCGCACCGGCCGTCAGGAAACGGTAGCGGTCGTAGCGCCCTCCCAGGTTGATCTGGAACCGGCCCAGCCTGATGCGGTCCTGCAGAAAGACGGACTGCAGTCGGCCGGCGCCCTTGTCGGAAAAGCGGAACCAATGCCCCCCTCGAGTGAGGTCGTAGGGGACCAGGTTGGGGTTGAAGTCCCGCGACCCGGGAGAGTTGAAGCGGGGGTCGGAAATGCCGAAGAAGAAGTTCTCGCTGACGGGAAAATACTGGTAGTCGAATCCGACTCTCCATTGATGCCGGCCCCGCAGGATGTTGAAACGGTTGAAGGTGGAAAAGGTGGAAAGATGCCGGGCCAGCGAGGCCGTCACCGGGGTGTCTCCAGGGCTGGGGAAGAGTTGAGCCACCGTGGTTCGGTAGGAGGTAGTGGAATCGAAGGTGGCCGAGGAGGAGATCACCCGGACCCAGCCCAGTGAGACCGCCGCGTCGCGCAGGTGGCGCCTCTGTTGCTGGCCGTTCAGGTGCTGGGACCTCAAGTTGGCCAGCTGGAAGGCCGAGCGCCCGGCCAGCAGGCTCAGCCGAAGGTTGTCCTTCGGAGTGGGATGGTAGTCCAACCGCAGGAAGCCGCGCTCGGCATTGCCCCCGTTGTGGAGATTGTCGAGAGAAGGACTGTCGAGGAAGCGGTTGCTCTTCACCGCGGAGACGGAGGCGAAGTAACCCAGTTTTTCCCTGGCCCCACCCAGTTGCAGGATGGCCGAGGCGGTGTCGAACTGTGCGGCGCCGAGCTCCAGCATCCCGAAGAAATCGCCTCCCCCATCGAAGCCCGAATGGGTGGTGATATTGGCCACTCCCGAAACCTTGCTGCCGTAGTCCGGCGGAATATCTCCCGAATAGAGCTCGAGGGACTGCACCATGGAAGGATCGATGGAGGTGGCGAATGACCCGGTGAATTGATCGCTGATGGGCATGCCGTCGATCACGTAGGTCATCTGATTGTGAGCTCCCCGCGGATGAACGGCTCCGTTGGCATTGGCGGCGAAGCCGGGGAAGCTGAGCAATATTCCTTCCAGTCCACGGGCTCCGGCCTGGACGGGCATCTCCTCGATGGCTTTGCGGTTGAGCTCGGTGCGGGTCCCGGTAGCCTTGGTATCGATCAGCGTGACTCGCTCGACCAGGGAGACCTCAATGGCCTCACGCCGAGTCGCCAGCGAGAGCCGGACAGGGATGAGGACGGGAACGTTGGAGCGAAGATGGACTGCCTGGGTGTGGGTGGCGAAGTCGGAGTGGCTTACCTGCAGCTCGTAGGTCTGGAAGGGAACGTTGAGGACCTGGAAGGAGCCATCCGATTGGCTGGCGGTCCGGCGCTCGAACCCGGTCAGCAGGTTGGTCAAGCGAACGCCGGCTCCGGCGACGGCGGCTCCCAGCGGATCGACCACGGTGCCGCTCAGTTGAGCGGTTGCCTGGGCTCCTGCCTGCCGGGGAATCGCAACAATTAACCAGATTCCCAGAAGGATCGAAAAGCCCATGGCCCGCAGGCGCCTCGATGGGAGCGCGGGCGGGCGGCTGCTTTCCTGGCTGGAAGGTTGCCGGGGAGCACCGGTGAAACGACTGCCTGGGACACTCCGCCACACCGCTTTGTCCTCCTGGAGCCACCGGGCTGAATCCCTTCTTCGGAAGAAGCATGATTGCCCGCCTTTTTGCTTAAGCTTTTGCAAGCTTAAAATAAAGTTTAGATAAGACTAAATATTTTGTCAACGCTTGTGTGGGTGGGGGCTGCCCGTGGCGCCGATAGTCACTCACGAGGCGAGGCGTCTGCCCCCCTCCGGATCGACGGCGGGCTTCGCCCTTGTCTCTTGCCGACTCCCCCCTCAAGGGGGGAGTGATACGGGTGAACCAACGGTCAATTGGTAAGAAAGGACAGCAGCCAGCCCAGCGCCCCGCCCCCGACCACGACCCAGGCCAGGTTGATTTTCCAGCGGAGACCGATCAGGGTGGCCGCCACGGCGATGAGCCAGGCCGGCCAGGCGGTGAGAGTGGCCTGCCCCAGCTTTACGGTGACGGCGGCCATCAGGGCCACGGCGCTGACGTTGACCGCGTCCAGA
Organism: Candidatus Versatilivorator sp.; assembly: GCA_965207735.1. Classification (GTDB taxonomy): domain Bacteria; phylum Acidobacteriota; class Terriglobia; order Versatilivoradales; family Versatilivoraceae; genus Versatilivorator. The sequence continues at coordinate 3,386,127 of OZ242296.1, forward strand.
AAGGCAGCCGTCCAGGGGGACTTCCGAAGGCGCGGAATCCAGGGGTTGACCAGCGCGACAAACAGGAAGGAGGGAGCGAAAATGGCGGTGGTCGCCACTGCCGCTCCGCCGGCTCCGGCAATCAAGTAGCCAATGAAAGTGGCGGTGGACAGGACGGGTCCGGGGGTGAACTGACCGATGGCAATGGCATCCAGCAGCTGCCGCTGAGTCAGCCAGCCATATTCGTGGACCAGGCCGCCCTGCAGAAAAGCGACCAGCACGTAGCCGCTTCCGTAGAGCACGGCGCCGACCTTCAGGAAGAAGAGACCCAGCTTCCACAACGAAACCGAGGCCGCTCCTGCCCCGCCGGCTCCCGCCGCGGCCGCCAGCAGAACCCCGCTTTTCTTGCCCAGCCATTGGCCCAACCAAGCTCCTGCGACCGCCGGGAGGATCTTCGCCCGTCGAGATCGAACCGCCTGGGGCAGCCGCAACCAGAGCATGCCGGCAACACCTCCCAGCAGCAGGGCGGCCACCTCGTTGAGCTGCAGCAGGGAAGCCGCCAGAACGGCGGCGCCAATGGCCCCCAACGACCAGGTCTTGCAGGCCTTGTTCCCCAGCCGCCAGACGGAAACGGCAATGATGGCCAGCACGGCCGGCTTGATCCCCAGCAACCAGGGCGCAACCTGCGGGAGTTGACCAAAGTGGACGTAGATCCAGGCCAGACCCGCGGTCAAGCCGACGGCAGGCAGAATGAAACAGGTCCCTGCAACCGCCAGGCCGATCCAACCGGCTCTGACAAAGCCGAGATGGATGGCCATCTCGGTTGAGTTGGGACCCGGGATCAGGTTGGTAGCGCCCAACAGATCCAGAAAGCGCTCGCGCGTCAGCCAGCCTCGCCGCGCCACCACCTCCTCTTCCATCATGGCGATATGGGCCGCCGGCCCCCCGAAGCCCAGGATTCCCAGCTTCAGGAAGACCAGCGCCAGTTCCTTGAGGCGGGCGAGAGAGCATTGGTTCAAGGTCATGGTCAAGCGGAAAGGGTCGAACAGAGGTCGTTGGCGATGCTACCACAGATCCGGCTGCCGGAAGCGGGAGAGAAAAGAGTTATCCACGAAGGGACACGAGGGAACAGGAGTAGCCACACGACAAGTCGGCTATTGGCCCCTCGGCGCACAAGATCTCGCCTGTGGCTCGCCTTGTGCGAACCCCCACCGCATCAGCCTTCGCCATTCGGCGCTGTCGTTCGGAGGCGCCGCGTTGGCCCCCCTCCGCATCAGCCTTCGCCTGTCGGCTCGACTTCTGCGACTCCCCCACCGCAACCGACGCACGCCGGCGGTTACCGCTACGGCGCACAAGATCTCGCCTTTGGCTCGCCATGCGGTAGACCGGGAACATGGTTTACATCCTGCCCAGCAATCGGGCAATAAGCCCTCTACAGACCTCAAGTATCACTCCCCCCTTGAGGGGGAGTCGGCGAGAGGGCGGAGCCCGCGGTCGAGCCGGAGGGGGGCCAGCGCGGCGCCCCGAAATTCACAAGAACAATTAACATCGATTCCCCCGCACCCGGCCGGCCTCCCCAGGGTGGGCCAGTGCCATTTTGCTTTGGGTCCCTGGATCGGACTCGTCTATGATGCCGTCGAACCCGATGGTTTCGGGGGTTCAGAATTTCCGAGACAGAGACGGGAACTCACGAGGACAGGAAAATGACGCTGGCCAATTGGAAAACTCAGTCTTACAACGGGATTCAAAGCCTGCTTTTCAACAACCCCCATCGAGTTATCGAGTTTAGCGTCGCTCAGAGCGACGGCAGCCGGCGCAACCGGGCGGACATTCCGGCCCCGGTAAGAAGGCTCTATGAAACCGAGGCGCCGGAGGAACGCACGTGCCTGCAGACGACCCAGTTCGTCCACCACATGATGATCCCTCCCGGGGGGCGCCACGTGGCCGAACTCCACATCCATCCGGATGCGGAAGAGATCCTGGTAGTGACCAGGGGGAGTGGCCAGGCTCGCATTGCAGGCCAAAGCCATCCGGTGGCAAGAGAGGACGTGCTCTACGTCCCTCCCGGAGCCGAACACGAAATTCGTAACACCGGTGAGGAGTTTTTAGGTATACTGTTTATCAATGTGCCGACGGGAGAAGGTCTGAAGAAGCTGCTGTCGGCCCAGGAGAAGACCAAGAGCCCATGATCCCCTCGCACCGCCGGCTCAAAATCGGACCGGGGCGGTGCATCGCCGAAGTGATGTGGCGATCGACCCGGTTTTGCTGTAGTTCGGTTTCCCACCGACGACGAGCATGAGTTTTTAGAGAGACCCTCCCGGACAGGATCCTCAGCGCTTCCCCATCAGGCAGCCGTTCCTCCCATCAGGATTCATCCTGAGACGATGCAACTTTCCGCACGGGAAAGACATCTGGTTAGGAGGCACGTCGCTGTCTCCGGTTGAGACGGGACAAGCGCCGGCGCCTGCCGGCATGAATTGATCGATTGAAGGAGAGTATTGAATGTTTGTGACTTGCCCCAAATGCAACCGGGGACTTACCGTCAAGGAACTGGTGACCGATTCTCACCAGTGCAGAACGGAGAAGCCCTCCTACCAGGCCACGCGGTCGAGCAGGACTCCCCGCAACCCGAAGTACATCAAGGACAACTTCGATTCCTTGGTTGCTGCTGCCCTGAAGAACTCCTAAAGGTTCTCCTCCCCCTAACCCCGGCGGCCGGCGGCTCGCCCTGAACTCAGTGTTCGGAGGCGGTCTCTATGGCCACTGCCGGGGCCTCGCCCTCGGGCTCGCGCACCGAATCCACCAGGTTCTTGACTTCGTCGCTCGGCTCCCGGCAGAAGGGCGTCAGGCCGAGCGTCACCAGGAAATTGAGCGCCATGCCGATGGCTCCGATGCCCTGAGGGCTGATCCCCCGCTCGAAGACGCCGAAGGTCCAGGGTGCCATTCCTCCGTAGACGCTGGCCACAATGTAGAAGCTGGTGAAGGCCAAGCCCACGATCATCCCCGTCACGGCCGGCACCGTCCCCACCCGTTTGTGGAAGATCCCCAGCACGATGGCGGGAAAGAAGGAGGCGGCCGCCAGGCCGAAGGCAAAGGCCACCACCTGGCTGACGAAACCCGGCGGGAAGATGCCGAAGAGTCCGGCCACCACCACCGCCACCCCGATGACGCTGCGCCCTACCAACAGGCGCTGCTTCTCGCTGGCGGCGGGGTTGATCACCCGGGCGTAGAGATCGTGAGCCACGGCCGAGGAGATGACCAGCAGCAGTCCCGAGGCGGTGGAGAGGGCCGCCGCCAATCCTCCGGCGGCCACCAGCGCCACGATCCAGGCAAAGAGCTCCGCCATCTCAGGGGTGGCCAGAACGATGATGTCGCGATCCGGGCCGGAGAGCCTGGCCTCTCGAAGCAGGGGACGCCAGTCGCGCCCTTCCGAACCGCCGGAGGCGATCCACTCCTGATGGCTCCCGGTGATCTGAGCCAGGGACATCGACTCACCCTCGACCACCACCTTGCCGGCCTTGTAGCTGAAGATTTCGTTGTCCGCGCCCCCGGAGTAGCGCAGCCGGCGGTCGCCGTCGTCCAGCCAGAGGATCAGGCCGGTCTTCTCCCAATTTCGGAACCAGTCCGGCAATTGCGCGGCCGTCCGGCCCTGAAGCGAGTCGATCATGTAATAGCGGGCGAAGGCTCCCGTGGCCGGCGCCGTCAGATAGAGCAGGGCAATGAAGAACAGGGCCCAGAAAGCCGACGTGCGGGCCGCCCGGACGGTTTTTACCGTGTAGAAGCGAACGATGACGTGAGGAAGTCCGGCGGTGCCGGCCATCAAGGCCAGGGTCACCAGGAAGACATTGGCCTTGTCCCAGGGCCCGTCGAAGGCCGCCGTGTAGCTGGAAAAGCCGAGATCGGCATGGATCTTGTCCAGCTTGTCCAGCAGGTAACCGCCCTCCAGCAGCTCCGCACCCAGTCCTATCTGCGGAAAGGCGTGCCCGGTCAGGCGCAGGCTGATGGCGATGGCCGGAATGAGGAAGGCCGTGATCAGCACCCAATACTGGGCTACCTGGGTCCAGGTGATCCCCTTCATGCCTCCAAGGGTGGCGTAGATGAAGACGATGGCCATTCCGATGGCAACGCCCACGTTGATGTCCACTTCCAGGAACCGGGAGAAGACCACCCCCACCCCCCGCATCTGTCCGGCCACGTAGGTGAAGCTCACGAAGAGCGCCGAGATCACCGCCACCAGGCGCGCCGTGTTGGAGGCGTAGCGGTCGCCGATAAAATCGGGGACGGTGAAGTGACCGAACTTGCGAAGATAGGGCGCCAGCAGGAGCGCCAGCAGCACGTAGCCGCCGGTCCAGCCCATCAGATACATCCCGCCGGCATAACCCATGAAGCTGATCAGGCCGGCCATGGAGATAAAGGAAGCCGCGCTCATCCAGTCGGCGGCGGTGGCCATGCCGTTGGCCGCCGCCGGTACACCCCGTCCGGCCACATAGAATCCCTGGGTGTCCCGCACCCGGCTGAGCCAGGCGATGAGCAGGTAGAGGCCGAAGCTCAACCCCACAAACACGAAGGTCCAGGCGCTGACGGTCATGGCTGTTCCTCCCGATCGCCTTGCTTCAGGCCTTGCATCTCGGCGTGGTGCCTGGCGTCAAGCCGGTTTAACAGCAGCGAATAGATCAGTATCAGGATCACGAAGACGATGATGGACCCCTGCTGGGCAAACCAGAATCCCAGGGGATAGCCCCCCAGGCTGTAGGCGTTGAGAGAATCGGCAAAGAGAACCCCGCAACCGAGACCGGCGATCGCCCAAACCACCAGCAGCACCATCATGATCTTCAGGTTGGAGCGCCAGTAATGCTTCCGCGATTCCTGAAGAGCCGCGGTCAGAAACTCGGGGCGGGGCTGGGCGGGTGTGTCCTCCGACGATATCTGGTGAGACATGTCTTTCCTCTGGTTGAGCTGACGACTCGACGCAAAGGCGCCCATGTTACCAGCATTCGTTGGGTTTCGGAACGCCGCATTGCCCCCCTCCGGCTCGACGGCGGGCCGTGCCTTTGTGGGAGGTCGTGCGTTGGGGGACGCGGCTCTTAATTCGCCGCCTACGCGGCTCGGTTGGCGTAGAACTCACACGACCCCGGGTTTCCACCCGGGGCTACACGAGGCCGCAGCTACGCTGCTCGATAAGGATGACCTTTAAGCGACCTTGTCTCAGGTAACCCACGCTAACCGCCGCATACGCGGCTCTCCCTTAACCCACGACACTGCCGGTGTATAGGATTTCAATTGACTATCTCCGGGCGCCTGCTCCCCAAATTGGCAAAACGTCCTTCAAGAAACTCAGTATCGCCCCCCCCTTGAAGGGGAGTCGCAGAGAAGTCGAGCCGAATGGCGAAGGCTGATGCGGGGGGCAATTACTCCTTGCGTTGGGACGGGGCAGACGGCAGTATGGGGGCTCTCACACACGGCGGTTGGCTGGAGATTTTCCGGCCGGGAGAACCGGGAAGGCTCGAATGCCGCCTGGAGTTCAAACTTGTTCGAATCAAAGGAGCTGAACCGACCATGCAACGTCGAACTTTCTTAAGGACCGTAGGAGCCGCGGCTCCCGGGGCTTTGGCTGCACCTCTCGTCTCTGCATCGGCTGCCGGCCCGTCACCCTCCAAGGACTCCCGGGGATCCGGGGATCCGCGGGTCTTCTTCTTCGACGACGGGCGCCACGCCGCAGACCTGTACTGCTTCGAACCCCCAGTGACCCCTTCCGATCACGCCTTCATCGTAGACCAGCTCGCCAGCAGCGGTGTGGACGCCTTTGTCTATTTCGCCGGCGTCGAAGGGGGCACCATGCTCTACGACAGCAAGGTGGCTCAGATGTGGGGAGCGGAGGTCAAGCAATGGACCCACTATGTCTGGTATCGGGCGGGACGGATACTGAAGCAGCTCGTCGAGGACGGCCACGATCCCCTCAAGATCATGGTGGACCGCTGCCACCAGCAGGGTATTCTGATGATCGCCAGCACCTGGGTGAGCCTGCAGGGAGGGACCCGCGAAAAAAACGAAGGCCTGGGCCGATGGTCGGCCTTCGCCATGGACAACCCGCAGTACCACGTGGGAGATGATCCCGACCCCCGTGCCAGGGATATCAACAAGACGCGCTTCAATTTCATGCACGAGGCGGTGCGGGAGGAACGGTTTCCGGTTTTCGAGGAGCTGCTGTCCCGCTATGAGACCGACGGCATCGAGCTGAATCTGACCTCGGCCACGCCCTTCTGCCGCTTCGATCAGGCCGGGGAGATGGCGCCGGTGATGACCCAATGGATCCGGGAACTGCGCAAGGTGGCCGACAAGGCCCAGCAGGCGCAGGGACGGCGAAAGCGCATCTACGCCCGCGTCCCTGCCCACCCGGACGCCTGGAAGCTGGTGGGCTACGAGGTTCCCACCTGGATTTCGGAGAAACTGGTGGACGGTCTCTTCTGTGAAGGCAGCTACACCGAGGACGAGGGAATCGTGCAGGACGTGGATTGCACCCGGGTGGTGAAGCTCACCCGTGAGACCGGAACCCGCGCCTACTTTTCCATGCACAACGGGCTGGGCCGGCAGTTCGCCCGATACGCCACCCCCGAAATGATCTGGGCCGGCGCCGCCACCGCCTACGATCAGGGGGTGGACGGCGTCGCCATGGCCGACCACCTCTGGACCCCCCAAGGATGGCCCTGGACGGCCCAGGAATACGACACCCTGCGCCTGTTGCCTCACCCGGAACTGCTGGCCACGGCCGACAAGCTCTACATGGTTCGGACCCGCAAGGAGCAGGACACCTCCATGGACTGGTTGCCCGACAGGTCGAAGGGTCTGCCCCAGGAGCTTGCCGAGGGGGCCTCGACCGAGGTCTCCTTCCCCATGGCGGACGATATCGAGCACTGGCGAAAGCTGGGACGGGTTCGCTCGGTGGTCCTGAGGGTGCGCTTCGGGGGCATCGTCCCGGACATCGATCGGGTCCGGGTCGAGTTCAACGGCGAGGTACTCCCCGATTCCATCCTGCAGAAGGTGGACATGACCTATCGGCTGGTGGGCCAGAATTCCAGCTCCCATTCCATCGGACCCTACGGATACGGCTACGACTACCATCTGGGTCCGGAGTTCACACCCAAGAAGGGCCGCAACAGGCTGAAGGTCACCGTTCTGAAGAGGGACCGCGACATCCAGGGGAACCTTTCCCTGGTCCGTGTCGACTGCAGAGTGGCCTATCGACGCCACCGCCACTTCGAAGAACGGCCTATTGAGTATTGAGGTCCGGTGAAATTTGCGGGCTGGGGCCGGCGTCAGCCGGCAAGCGCATGGTAGACCGGTTGGAGTTGCTGCTGGATCTCCCGGTATCGCTGAAAGAGCGCAGTGTAGCCTCGGGCTCGCTCGGGGTCGGGTGAAACGATCTCGAGGTTCTGCCTGGACCCGGCCAGCGCTTGGGAGACATCCGAGAAGAGGCCGATTCCCACCAGCCCCAGCAGCGCCGCGCCATAGGCGGAGTCCGTCACCCGAGATACCTGCAGGGGCTTCCCCAGCACGTCGCAGACGATCCGGGTCCACAGCTTGCCCGCCGTGCCGCCGCCCACCACCGTGATGGTCCCCCGCGGGCCTCCCAGGTCATCCAGCACCCCCAGCGCATCCCGCAGGGAGAAGGCCGTGCCCTCGTAGGCGGCCCGAACGAAGTGCTCGGGACGGTGGCCGAAGGTGGCTCCGGTAAAGCTGGCCCGCAGCCGGCCGTCCCAGTAGGGACAGCGCTCGCCCGAAAGGTAGGGGTGGAAGAACAGCCCCTCGGCCCCCTGCGGAACGGATTCCACGCCCGAATCCCACTCCTGGAAGGTCCCCGGCCGGCCGGCGCCCACGCTCCGGAACACCCACTGGAGAGCTGAAGTGCAGGAGTTGGTGCCGGCTTGAGAGTACCAGAGCGGGGCCACCGGATGAGGGTAGGTGATGAGTCCGGGGTGAGGGTGGGGCTCCTCCAGGACCAGGTGGATCCCTCCCGCCGTGGCCAGCCGCAGCAGGCAGTCGCCGGGGCGAACCACCCCGGCGCCGTAGGTCTCAGCCGCGCTGTCCAGGGTTCCGTTGATCACCGGAACCCCGGCGGGAATTCCCAGGTCCTCGGCTGCAGCGGCCGCCAGCGAGCCGACCTGCGCCGTGGAGGGGTGCACCCGGGGCAGCACCTCGTCCGTCAGCCCCAACGGCTCCAGCAAGGGTCGGGACCAACTTCCGGCATGGGCGTCAAAGAGCAGGGAGGAAAGGGCGGTGGCGGGATCGGTCGTCCACCGGCCCGTGAGCCATTTCGACAGGTAATCCTTGGAAAGAGCCACCCGGCGGACCCTGGACCACACCTCCGGTTCCTGCCGCCGCACCCACAGGAGCTGGGGCAGCGTCCAGGTGGGAGAGACACTGTTGTGGGACACCCTGAAGATCTCCTGGCCCCGTTGAGACTTCAGCTCCTCCACCTCGCTCAGGGAGCGCTGGTCATACCACAGGATGGCGTTTCTCAGGGGACTGCCGCCGGCATCCAGCAGCACCGGAATGTGGGCAGCGCTGGACAGGGAAATCCCTTCGACCTGATCGGGCGGAACCGGGCTTTCCGACAGAAGCCGGCGGGTGGCCCCGGTGACTGCAGGCACCCAGTGTTGGGGGTCCTGCTCGGCCCAGCCGGCCCGCGGGGTGAGGGTGGGATAACCCGCGCTGCGCGCCCCCAGGCGCCGGCCCGAAGCATCCACCGCGCACACTTTGCAGGAGGAGGTGCCCAGATCGATCCCCAGAAGGAAGGGAGGGCGACCGGGCTGGATGGTGTCGGTGCTCATCGGTCCTCGGTTTTCAGCCCGGAAACCGGGGCATGACCGGAGACAGCGCGGTGGGTGGAATACTCCGGTTCAGGCCGATCCGGCTTATCGGGACGGCTCCGACCCGGCCACGCGGGTCAGGCCGTGCCGCTCCAGGAATTCACTGATGATGGTGTGGGCCCGCAGCGTCTCTTCCGGACTGAAGGGCCCGTGCGGTCCCTCGGGTATGGTCACCAGGCGATTGGGGACACCGGCCTCGGTCAAGGCCTGGTGCAACCGAACGGCCTGCTGGTAGGGTACCAGCGGATCGTTCTCGCCGTGAACCGTCAGGATGGGGGGCAGCCCCGGGCGGACGTAGGTCAGCGGAGAGACCCTTCTGGCCAGCGACTCCCTGTCCGGCCGCACTCCCAGCCAACGGAGCGCATATCTCTGAAGGTTGTCGCCCTGGATCAGATCCAGCACATCGGTGATGCCGTACCAGTTGACGATGGCGGCCACCTTGGGTTCTCCCTTGCCCAGGCAGCGGTAGTCCAGTCCGGCCGCGGTCGTCAGCATGCCGGTGGTCAGAGCCAGGTGCCCCCCGGCCGAATGGCCGGAGACCACGATGCGGTCGGGATCCAGGTTGTACTGGCCGGCGTGGTCCAGAACCCAGCGCAGGGCGCAGCGGCAGTCCTCCACCGCGGCCGGCGCCAGCGAAACCCCGCTCAACCGGTACTCGACGTTCACCACCGCCCACCCCATTTCGAGGTAGGGCAGCAGCCTCAGTATGGGCTCGTCCTTGTCGCCGGTGTACCAGCCTCCGCCGTGAAAGTAAACCAGCGTGGGCGCGGGCTCGCTCAGCCCGGTCGGCTGGTACAGATCCAGCTCGGCCTGCCAGTTGCTGGCGGTGAGATAGGTGATGTCCGGCTGCACCCGGTAGTTCTTGAAGGCAGTGGCCGCCCAGGCGGCCCTGGGGGAAAGCTGCCCCCAGGCCGGCAAGGCCCAGGCCATTGTTAAAACCATTGCCGGAATGCCCGCGCGCAAGAATAGGCTTTGGAACACTTCTCCTCCTTCCTCCCTATACCAGAATGTCGTGGACCACGTTGCCGTAAACGTCGGTCAGACGCATGTCGCGGCCGCTGAAATGGTAGGTCAGCTTCGTATGGTCCAGACCCAGCAGATGGAGGATGGTGGCATGGAGGTCATGGACATGCACCTTGTTCTCGACCGCGTAGTAGCCATACTCATCGGTGGCTCCGTAGACGGTTCCGGGCTTGACCCCGCCCCCGGCCAGCCACATGGTGAAGCCGAAGGGATTGTGGTCCCGGCCTACCTGGGAGAGGTCGCCGTCGTCCGGGGTCTGGGCCGTGGGGGTCCTCCCGAACTCACCGCCCCAGACCACCAGGGTCTGATCCAGCAGCCCGCGCGCCTTGAGATCCTTCAACAGTCCGGCAATGGGCTTGTCGGTGGCCTTGGCGTTGATTCGGTGGCGCTCTTGCAGACGGATGTGCTGGTCCCAGCGGTCGATCCGCCGTTGGGGGCTGAGGCATTCGATGAAGCGCACACCCCTCTCCACCAGGCGGCGGGCCAGCAGGCACTCCCGTCCGAACTCCTCGGTTTCGGGCTCATCCAGCCCGTAGAGCTTCCGGGTCGCTTCCGATTCGTCACCCATGTCCAGCAGCTCCGGGACGGCCGATTGCATGCGGAAGGCCAACTCGTAGTTGGCGATGGTGGCCTCCAGCTCGCTGACCGCGCCAAAGCGGCCCACCACGCCGGCATTCAGCTTGCGGATGAGGTCCAGCTTGTCGAGCTGCAGCTCGGGGGCAGCCTCGCGAGGCCGGATGTCGGCGATCGGGTGCCGCCCCTTGCGGAACAGGGTTCCCTGGTAGGAGGCCGGTAGAAAGCCGCTGCCGAACAGATCGAGCCCTCCGGGAGGAACCATTTCGCTTTCCAGCACAATGAAGCCGGGGAGGTTGTCCGACTCGCTTCCCAGGCCGTAGGTCACCCAGGACCCCAGGCTGGGCCGGCCCTGAAAGCCGGTCCCGGAATGCATGAAGTAGTTGGCGGCGGTGTGCTCGGAGTGGTCGGCCACCATGGACCGAACGAAGGTCATGTCATCCACGCAGGTGGCCAGATGGGGAAAGAGCTCGCTGACCGCGGCGCCCGAGTGGCCGTAGCGCTTGAAGCTGTAAGGCGACCCCAGCACCATCCGGCTGATCTGGAAAACAGTGGCCGGCGTCTCCATCCGGATGGGTTGGCCGCTCTCCTTCTGCAGCCTGGGCTTGGGGTCGAAGGTGTCCATCTGCGAGGGCCCCCCGTCCATGAAGAGAAAGATCACCGACCTGGCCTTGGGCGGATGGTGAGTGACTCTGGGAGCCAGAGGAGAGGTCGAGGTTCCGGCGGCCAGGCCCTGCTTCTCGGCCAGGAGGCAGGACAGGGCCAGGCCGCCGAAGCCGTTGGCGCACCGCCACAGCATTTCTCGGCGGCTGATTCCAGGCGGGGAAGTATTTGCCCAATGCATGTCAGTCCCTCAACGCAGATAAATGAATTCAGCCGAGTTCATCAAGGCGTGGCCCAGGTCGGCCCACACCCGTTGCTCCACGCTCTCCGTATTCTTTTCTTTGTCTCCCAGACTGCGGTATCGGTCCCCCGCTGAAGCCGCAAACTGCAGCAGGTCCCTCACCTCTCGCGGCTCCGGACGCCGGCCGTAGGCTTCCAGCACCATGCGCTCGGCTCGCCGGCCGGGGACGGTTTCCTCCGCGACCATGCGCCGGGCCCAAGCTTGCGCTTCCCCGGCAATGAACTCGTTGTTCAGCATCATCAGGGCCTGGGAAGGGACGGTGGAGACCCCTCTGCGCCCGATGGTCGAAATGGGCGGGGGGTAGTCGAACGCCAGAAACAGGGGCGTCAGGAAGTTGCGGCGGACCTGCACGTACAAGCTGCGACGGCCGTTCCCGTCCAGCGGTCCCGACTTGGGCTTGCCCCGGCCGTCCTGATAGGGGCTGATGTGGGGCGGCACGCTGGGACCGAAGAGTTGGCGATCGAGGTTGCCGCTCACGGCCAGGACGGAATCGCGGACCGCCTCGGCTTCCAGCCTGCGCACGGAGACGTGATGGAGCAGCCGGTTGTCGGGATCGAGACTCAAGGCCCGAGCCTCCTGCCGGCCCGACATCCGGTAGGTGCTGCTCAGCAGAATCAGGCGCTGGACGGCCTTGACCGACCACCCCTCCCTCACGAAGCGATGGGCCAGGAAATCCAACAGCTCGGGGTGGCTGGGCCGGTCTCCCTGCTTGCCGAAATTGTCCACCGAGCGCACCAAGCCTTGCCCGAAGTGGTGCTTCCAGATGCGATTGACCATCACCCGGGCCGTGAGCGGATTGCGCGGGTCGACCAGCCGGTCGGCCAACTGCAGTCGGCCGCTTCCCTTCAGGATGGGGGGCTGTTCCTTCCCGGCCAGGATCTGCAGGAAGCGCCGCGGAACCTCCGGGCCCAGGTTCTTGTGATCCCCGCTCAGGTGGACGCGCACGTTGCGCGGATCCCTGTCCTGACTGCACATGGCGAACAGGGAAGGCGGAACCCGGTCGTCCAGAACCTGGCGTTGACCCTGCATCCGCGCCACCGTTTCCCGCCCGTCCTTCCACAGGAGGGCGCCGAGGTCCTCCAGCCGGCCGCTCGGACTGAGGGAGGCCAGCAGCCAGCGGTGCCCCGGGGTCAGCGGGCCCGCGGCGTCCAGAGCCTCCAGGAAAAGGTCCCGGTAGGTTCGAGCCAGAAACCCCAGGGAGGAGGGGTTCCCCGAGACGATCCTTTGCAGCACTTCCAGGTGGGGGGCGTCCAGGTGGAGAGGAGGCTCCTTGGAGTTGGAGAAGACGATCTTGTCCACGACGATGTGCCCGGCGGCGCTGCGGTCCAGAATCTCGAAATGGCAGATTCGGCCCACCTGAATGGTCATCCGGGAGGTCTTCCACTGCAGTCGGCCGCCCTGCGGAATGAAGTTCGAACTCCTGACGCCGTCCGCAATCAGGCTTAGGCTCAAGGGAGGGAACGGTCGGCTGACTGCCGATTCCTCGGGTTTGCTTCCGGCCAACCTGACGTGCAGGTAGGTGCCATGCTCCCGGTAGTCCCGGGGGAGCTCAGGCACGGTGAACTTGCGGGAGGTCAGGCTGCCCATGAATCGGTTGGACCCGGCGCCAAAGGAGTTGGCCAGGGGCTGGCCCTGGTAGCTGCGGAGGGCCTGGTTGGACGGAATCCCCCGCTCCGGTCCGGTCCCGAAGGCCTGTCCCTGCACGGTCCATCCCTGGTAGTCGGGTTTGCCGAAATCCTCGAAGAGCACGTCCACCCGCTCTGGACCGTCGGACTCAGCTTTCGCCTCCGGCTTGTCCCTTTTTCCCAACTGGCCGCGAACCGCCTCCAGCCCCTCGGCAAATGAGCCGAATCGCCGGCTGGCCAGACCATCAATCAGGGCGGCCACTGGGTAGAACAGATCCTCCGGCTCCCCGCAAGCCTGCCGGAGGGTTTCGACCCAGGCTTGCAACAGGCCGGCATCCAACAGCCGCCGGCCGGCCAACTCGGCGACCTCGAAGGGCCCGCCCGAGGCCCGGGGGGAGGCCAGCTCGGCCGCCGCCAGCAGGTAGGGCTCGATCTGCCGGGCCATGCTCCAGCGGACCGGTTGCAGCAGAGTCCGGATGCCGGAGGTGCGATCCCGGATCTCCCGCCGGAGGGAGGCGATCTCCTGCCGCCGGGAAGCCGAATCGATGACCGCCTGGGCAAAATCGGTGCTGTGCAGCACACCGGCCAAGGCGTAGTAGTCGGTGGTGGGGATGGGGTCGAACTTGTGGTCGTGGCAGCGGGCGCAGGCCACTGTCAGGCCCAGGAAGGCCTTGGAGAGTACGTCGATCTGGTTGTCGACCTCGTCGGCCCGGGCCTTGACCGAGTCGATGGCGCCGTTGAGGCGTTCCCCCAGCCAGAAAAAACTGGTGCCGACCGGAGATTCCCAGTGGATTCCATCGGGCCCCAAACGCTTTTCCGCCAGCAGGTCTCCGGCGATGTGCTCGCGAACGAAGCGGTCATAGGGAACGTCCTGGTTGAAGGCCCGAATCACGGCGTCGCGGTAGCGCCAGACATCGGGCTTGGTGCGGTCGAACTCGTGACCGTCGGTTTCAGCAAAGCTGACCAGATCCAGCCAATGGCGTCCCCAGCGCTCGCCGTAGTGGGGAGAGGCCAGTAGCCGTTCCACGACCTTCAGGTGGCTTTCAGGGGAATCGTCGGCTTCAAACCGCTCGACTTCGCCTGTTGCAGGCGGCAGGCCGGTCAAACCGAAGGTGACCCGGCGGAGCCAGCTACGCTTGTCGGCTGGCGGGGCCGGTTTCAGTTCCTTGGACTCCAATCTGGAGAGCACGAAGTTGTCGACGGGAGAGGAAACCCAGCGGCTGTCCTTGACCGCCGGCAGCGGGGGATCCTGGATCGGGCGAAAAGACCAGAACCGGCGGCCCGCTTCCCAGTCGATGCCCCCAACGGGGTCGATCGAAGCCGATGCGGACTCGGGAAAGAATGCCCCCAACTTCACCCACCGGACCAAGTCCTCGATTTCCCGATCGTTCAGCCGGCCCGTGGGTGGCATCTTGAGCTCGGGGTCCTCGAAGGAGACGGCCCGGATCAGCAGGCTCTCCTCCGGCCTGCCTGGCGCAACGGCCGGTCCTCGGGTGCCGCCAGCCAGCATGGCCTCGGCCGAGTCCAGCCTCAACCCTCCCATGGGACTGGGAGATTCCCGGCTGTGACAGGCATGGCAGCGTTCGATCAGCAGCGGTCGGATGCGCTTCTCGAAGAACTCGGCCTGGACGGGATCCGAGGCGCCCAGCCCCACCGGCGCCGAAAAGACGACCAGCCAGGCGGCGATACTGAGCCGTTGGAAAGACATGCCGAGGGTTCCCCGTGGGAAGAGGCGTCCGCGAGTCCGCGACTCTGCGGCGCCTCCTGCATAGTCTATCCAAGCCCATGCAGGGGCTCAAGAGCGCTTTTCAGCAGCCACGGGCTGCTTGACTCGCCGAACGGCCCTTCCTAGAATCCCGGAGCTGACGGCCTTGACGGAATTCGGATTGGAGTTGAACCCTTGGGATTCCTGCACCCCCTGGACTGGACCCTCTTTGGCGGCTACCTGGTGGCTGTGCTGGCCCTGGGCCTGTGGTTCGCCCGGGAGCAGCACTCCAACGAGGACTTTTTCCTGGGGGGGCGGAAAATGTCCTGGATGCCGGTGGGCCTTTCCATGTTCGCCTCCATCTTCAGCTCCAATTCCTTCGTGGGCCTTCCCACCCAGGCGGCCTTCGGCAACTACCACATCTACTTCGCCATCATTACCATTCCGTTCCTGGTGGTGCCGGTGGTCGGCTGGGTCTTCGTGCCGCTGTTCCACCGCCTGGGGGTGACCAGCGCCTACGAATACCTGGAGCTGCGCTTCAACCGGCCCATCCGGCTGATCGGCAGTTCGCTGTTCATGATCTACACCTTCGCCTGGATGGGGAACCTCCTCTACGCCGTCAGCCACGTCATCGAACCGGTGCTGGGTCTGAGCACGGACGACCTGGCCACCACGGCCTGGCTGCTGGTGGGCATCGGCGCCTTCGCCACCCTGTACACGGCCCTGGGAGGGTTCAAGGCCGTGATCTGGACCGACATCTTCCAAGCCGTCGCCCTCGGAGGCGGGATGCTGGCCGTGCTGTGGCTGGCGCTGGGCCGGATCGAGGGAGGCTGGGATGGAATGATCGCGGTGGGGCAGGCTCAGGGCAAGTTCGAGATGTTCGACCTTCGCTTCGACATGTCCCCGGGCGTGGACAATGTCTATTCCTCGCTGGCCATCGGCCTGTTCGCTTTCTTCCCCTGGTACGCGGTGACGCTGACGGCGGTGCAGCGCTACGTGTCCATGCCCACGCCGCGCGCGGCCCAGCGCTCCCTGATCGTCAACGGGGTGATGTCGGGAGCCGTGTGCCTGATCTTCTTCCTGGTGGGCTCCACTCTCTATGCCTTCTACCACCAGGACGTCCCGGGGGCCGCCACAGCCGCCGCGGGTTTTCCCCCGCTCCATCAAAATCAGATCCTGCCCAACTTCGTGCTGACCGAGATCGCCCAGGTGGGCCTGCTGGGGCTGTTGTTGTCGGGACTGTTCGCGGCTGCCATGAGCAGCATCGACAGCGGCATCAACGCCCTGACCGCCACCGTGGTCTGCGACTGGATGTCCAACCGCCAACTCGAGGTGGGGTTCAGCCGGCTGCTCTGCGGTGTCTTCGGCGCCGGCGGCATCCTGGCAGCGGTGTTGATCCTCTACTTGCAGTCGGAGGTCTACCAGCTCATCATCAGCCTGTCGGGAACCTTTCTGGGCCTGCTGCTGGGCATCTTCCTGCTGGGAATGCTGTCCAAGCGGGCCAATGGGTCGGGCGTGCTGATCGGCCTGGCGGCGGGTTCCCTGACCCTGGCCCTGACCTGGACCCACGTCGGCGGCCAATGGTACGGCGCCTTCACCTGCCTGCCCACGGTGGCGGTGGGCTGGCTGGCCAGCCGTTATTTCGAGGCCCCACCCGCCTCCAAGTTGAAGGGGCTGGTGTTGGGCCAGCGCCTGCAGAGGGAAGACCCTCTGGGGTAATCGTCAGGGGCGGGACTGGCTTGTCATTTCCCAACCGGCTGCCGTGGGCAAACACGGTGGTGAAACCCAGACGTATCCCCTCGTAGAGCATCACTTCCATGTTGTAGAATTGACGATATCTCCCGTCTGCCTCTTCAGTCCGGAGAAGGGGGCGGGGCGGCGTCCAGTTGACGAAATCGCGGCTCTCCGCCTGAGCCGGAGTCTTATGCCTGGACTTGCCTGAGCGAGTCCGCTGCCGCAGGATGGCCACGTACCGGCTCAGCCCCGGATCCCAATAAGCCGCCATGTGACTGTCGGCAAAGTGTCCGTCCGGGAATTGGCTGATCACGGGCGCCCCAACCTTGCGGGGAGACAGCCATAGTCTATCCGGTCATTCCCAGCCCAGGCGTCGTTCATTAACGAGGATGGTAGCAACCTCTCGGCCCAGAAACCTAAGGCCTGGATTGATTTGAACGGAGGCAGGGGACTCTCTTGAATAACGAGAAGCATCGGATTCGGCAACTCTGGAAACCCGTGGCGATGGCTGGCTACGTAAACCCCGACTATCGGGCGACTTCCGCTCGCCCGGATTTCTCAAAGGGTCCTCGAGATTGAATCGAAAGGGCAAGCCGTCCGAAGAACTTTGCAGCCCAGCCAAGGCTCGAATATGATCTCCGTGCCGGAAGGACCCAAAGGGCAGTCCTGGCCACGGCAAAGCACCGGTGGGTGAATACAACATGAACAGAGATGAAGTCCTGAAGGTGCTCCGAGCGCACAAGGCGACCCTTTCGCAACGATTTGGGGTCACCGATCTCGTCCTCTTCGGATCCGTGGCTCGCGACCAGGCATCGGAAGGCAGCGACATCGACATCCTGGTTCGTTTCGACGGACCGACAACCTCCAAAGGCTACTTCGGCGCCCAATTCTACCTGGAAGACCTGCTGGGATGTCCCGTCGATCTGGTAACTGACAAGGCGCTGCGGGCGGAACTTCGCCCTTATGTCGAGCGGGAGGCCGTCCATGTCTAGCGCCGGTGAAGGATCACGGGAGTGGCGTTTCTATGTGGCCGACATGATCGAATTCGCTGAGAAGGTCCGCACTTATACCTCCGGAATGGATCAAGCCACTTTCATCGACGACGCGGTCACCTATGATGCTACCCTGCGCAACCTGGAATTGATCGGCGAGGCAGCTACCCACATTCCCATGGCTATCCGCGACGAGCATCCAGACGTCCCTTGGCGGGCGATCATTGCAGCGCGAAACCGCTTGGCGCACAGTTATCTGAGCGTGGATGATGACCTCATCTGGAACATCATCCAGGACGACGTTCCGAAATTGCTGCCGGCGTTGCGCGGCCTGTTGGATACAAGCAAGCCCTGACCAACGCCGGGCCGACGGACAGGAATGGCCAGGAGCCGCCACCCCGAAGTGACGGTAACGGCTCGGGAGACCTAAATGAATACTGTAAAAGGAGGCGACATGATTCGACCCACTGAAGTCGAACCGCGAGAGGGGTACCGGATATGGCTCCAGTACTCGGACGGCGCTGCCGGGGAAATTGCCCTGTCTTGTCTCGCAGGGCGTGGCGTGTTCAAAGCCTGGAACAACCGTGCTTATTTCGAGACGGTGCATATCGCTCCGGCTGGAGGGATCGCCTGGGGAGAAGAGGTCGAACTTTGCCCGGATGCGCTCTACCTGCAGCTCACCGGCAAGTCTATCGCTGAAGTGATGCCGGGTGCACAGCTTCTGGTTGAAAATGCCTGAACTCTGCCGGTTCTATCGAAAGACAGCGACATCGACATCCTGGTTCGTTTCGACGGACCGGCGGACTGGAAACGATACTTCGGGGCCCAGTTCTACCTGGAGGACCTGCTGGGACGCTCCGTCGATCTGGTGACTCAGAAGGCGTTGCGGGCGGAACTGCGTCCGTACGTTGAGCGGGAGGCCGTCGATGTCTAGCACCGGCGAGGGGTCACGGGATTGGCGCTTCTATGTGACCGATATGATCGAATTCGCTGACAAGGTTCGAGCCTATACGTCGAAAACGGAGCGGGGGACGTTGTTGAATTACGAGAATAACTGGGTGTCGCCATTCATTCCGAAGGCAATCAGAGGCATTCAGGGATAGCGGATAGGGACGACCCACGCGCCGCCCTTGCTCGGAAGCCCGTCAAAGTTATTCCAGTAATTCAACAACGTCCACAACTGTTTCCCTAATTCCATATTCGGCGATCCGAGTACGGGAACCGAAACTCGAGCGCCTGATACCGGCGTAATGGCAATCGGTTTCCCGAAACACAAGGTTCTGCCACATGACCACGTCTCAAGACAAACCAGCTCAGCGTCACTTCGTGCACAAGGAAATCGACTGGAAGCGCGTTGAGCGTTGTCTTGAGCGCTACCCGTCGATTGGACGTGTATTTCCACTGAATACACTGAAGCAGCACTGTGAGAGTCCGCCTTACTATTGCCACTACATGTCTTGGCGTCTTGGCGCCTGGCCGGATGAGTCTCTATTGCAGCGTATAGAAGAATTGCTTTGTTGCGCCGAGGCACTTCCTCATTGGGAGAACGAACGATCATTACTCCGTTCAGCAGAATTTGGCGATTTTTGGTCGCTAGTCTGGCAGCTACAAGTCGCCGAACATCTCTGTGAGGTTGGAACTGATGTGAGTTGGGCCAAGTCCGGTCCAGACTTGTCGGTAAAGATAAGTGGCGAACGCTGGTTCGTAGAATGTTACACCTACCACAAGTCGTTCGACTTGCTGTTGTTCCTTAATGAGCTTCTAGGAAAACTCGATCAGGCTGTTTGTACCAGCTACGACGTATGCTCGCCATTTCGACTGCCCCAAAATTCAGATCGGACAGCTTTTCTTCACCAAGTTCTGTCCCCTTTCCTTGATCCTGCCTTTGTCGAAAATGCCAAAGAGAAAGCAAAGCGGAAGTATCCGGAGGTTCTCCACAAGCATCCGAGCAGTTCGCTTTACGTGTATGTCGACGGTGATGACGTAGATACTTACGAACCAGGTATTGTTCCTAACAATGTCGGCAATCCCGCACGCTATCTTCAGGTGGCATTAGGAGAGGCAGTAAGCGCAAAGCGCTGCTCGAATGACCTGAAGAACCATCATCCAAATATTGTTGCGGTTAACTATTTGCTCAGCACAGACTACCAAGTGGCAAAGAGTTTACCGGAGAGAGTGCACTCTCTGACCCTTCCCGAAATTGAACCCAATATCGATGTGCTGGCGGCTTCCGCGATTGGAATCGATGAGCGAATGGCCAGAGAAAAGCTTGAAGTAATAAGAGCGATCAGATCTCAGGTGAATTGCAATCACTTGAGCCAAATCGCAGATCTATCAAGCTCGGGAACTCAGTCCTGGTAGAGAAGATATTCCCAAGGAGGCAGACTCGTGCGCAAGATCTATTTCGATGAAGACGTCGACCTGGCCCCACTGAAAGACCGCCTCATCGGCGTGATCGGATACGGCAACCAGGGAAGCGCCCAGGCCCGCAACCTGCGGGACAGCGGGCTGGAAGTGATCGTGGGCAACCGCCGGGACGCCTACTACCAGGAAGCCCAGCGAGACGGGTTTCCGGTTTTTTCGATCGCTCAGGCGACCTCCAGGGCCGACCTGGTCCTGGTGGGCATTCCGGACGAAATCCAGCAGCAGGTCTACGAGCGGCACATGCAAAAGCACATCCGCGGCGGGCAAGTGCTGGATTTCGCCAGCAGTTACGGCTACCGCTTCAAGTGCATCCAGCCTCCCCCCGACGTCGACGTGGTGATGATGTCCCCCCGTGCAATGGGTGTCACCGTGCGTGAGCTGTTCGTGGAAGGAAAGGGCGTCCCGGCCTTCGTGGCCGTGGGCCACGACGCCTCCGGCCAGGCCCGCCAAATCGCGCTGGCGCTGGCCAAGGGGGTGGGGTGCACCCGCGCCGGGGTTCTGGAGTGCACCTTCCAGGACGAGGCCGACGTGAACCTCTTCGGCGAGCAGGCTCTGTGGCCGCTCTTCAATCAGGCCCTGCTGCTCTCCTACGAGGTGCTGGTGGAGGCGGGAGTGCCCCCCGAGCTGGTTGCCCTGGAGTTTTACGCCTCCGGAGAGGCCGGCGAGATTTTCCACAAGATGGCGGTCGAGGGAATGTTCGAGCAGACCCGCTATCACTCCCCTACCTCCCAATACGGAACGCTGACCCGGCACGAACAGCTCCCCGCCGAAGAAGTCAAGCAGCGCATGAAGGACATCCTGAGGGACATCCGCAACGGGCGTTTCGCCGAAGAGTGGGCCCGCGAGCAGGCCGATGGCTACCCCAATCTCAAGAGGCTGCGGCGGCAAGCGTTCCGTCATCCCCTGAATCGGATCGAGAAGAACATCCGGCCCTTGACGCCGCGCTGACGCCCGCAGTTCTTGCTGGGGGCTGCACTCTCCTGAAGAGGGGAAGGTTGTGCGTGGTTCGGGCTCCGACGGCCGCACGAGGTCTCATTGACCCATCCCCATCCTCCCCGACGTTCCTTAATGTCAGGATCCGGCGGCAAAAGGTTGCGCGCCTTGCTGATGCTGCTGGGCCTGGGCCTGGCGGCCTACCTGGTCTATCGGCTCGGCCCCGGCCGCATTCTCTCCCTGCTGCTCCGGATCGGCTGGCACCTGGCGCCCCTGGCGGGCATTCACGCTCTTTACCAGGCCGTGCGCGCCGCCGCGCTCTCCCGCTGCCTGCTCGGCATCCAGGTTTCTTATCTGGACGTCCTGTGGATTCGAATCTCCGGCGAAGCCGTGCGGGTCCTGACCTCCACCGGGCCTTTGCTGGCGGAACCCGCCAAGGCCTGGCTGCTCAAGCGGCGGGGCTTGGCTCTCCACCAGGCCTTCGCCTCCACCCTGTCCGAGATCCTCTTCTACAACCTCAGCGCGGTGGCCATTGCCGCGGGAGGTCTTGCCGTCCTGGCTCTCCAGTTCCCCCTGGAACCCTCGCTGCGGGCGTCGGTCTGGGGCGGCGTGCTCCTCCTGGGCGGCATCTTGCTGGTGGCCGTGGTTGCCTTTGCCCGCCGGTCCTATCTCTTTCATTCCATTCTCAAACGGCTCAGCCGGCGACCCTGGTTCTCCGGCCGGGTGACGCCCCATCTGGAACGGGTGAGACAGATGGAAGAGGTCCTCTTCAGGGTGGTCTACGACCGGCCGGCCCGGTTCCTGATGGTTGTCGCGCTGGAGGCAGCGGCCCACCTGCTGCTGATACTGGAGGTGTACTGGGTGCTGGCGGTGCTGGGGGATCCGCCGCCGCTGCTCCATCCCCTGTTGATTGAAACCGCCAGCAAGTTCATCAGCCTCCTCTTTCTGTTTGTTCCCCTGCAGTTGGGGGTGGCGGAGGGAGCCTACGCCTTTGTGCTTGTCCTGCTGGGTCTTCCGGCCGCCGTCGGCGTAACCCTCTCACTGGTCCGCCGCCTGCGCAGTCTGCTGGTGACCGGAGTCGGCCTGCTCTGCTGGTGGGCCCTGAGCCGCCGGTAGTGTGCTTTGCAAACAAACTGGACAAGAATTGCCAAGCAGCAGAGCGCATTCAGCCGGGGATGACGTAGAATCTGGGCGCGACGGGGCGCCCGGCCGGAGGATTGCCCCGGTCCACCCGCATTCCGGCGTTCGCACCTGCCCAAAGAGGAGAACCGTCATCCATGGATTTCGATAAGGCCCGGCAACGTTTGTGCGGCTGTTACGTCACCGTCCCCACGCTGTTCCACGACGACGCCGAGCTGTCGTTGAATCTGGCAGGAATCCGGCAGCACGTGGACTTCCTCCTCGACGGTGGTCTCAAGAGCGGCAACGCCGTCTTCCTGGCCGGGGGCGCCGCTGGCGATTTTTCGACCCTGACCTTTGAGGAGCGGGTGGCCGTGGCCAAGACCGTGGTCGAGGCGGTGGAAGGACGAGCCCCGGTGGCCATGGGTGCCCAGACCACCAGCACCGCCGAACTGCGCCGCCTCGCCAGGGCCGCCCGAGACCTCGGCGCAGACTACATCCAGGTCTCCTGCCCCTTTTACTTTCAACATTCCGAAGAGGACTTCTACGAATACGTGGTAGCGGCCACCGAAGCCAGCGACGTTGGAATCATCGTCTACAACACCTTCTGGACCAGCACCGGCGTCTCTCTGGACCTGGTCGGCAGGCTGGCCGAAATACCCAACGTGGTGGGACTCAAGTGGGCCACTCCCCACCCCAGCTGGATGACCTTCGAGCAGGTGGTGCAAGTCTACGGCCGGCGGTTTTCGGTGATCGACAACCAGATGCACTTCGTGGCCAGCCACATACTGGGGGCCCGGGGCTTCGAGGTCCACGTCTGCAACTACTGGCCGGAGTGGGGCGCCCAATTGATCGATCAACTGAATCGGAAGGACTACCCTCAGGTTCAAGCCATGTTGACCCAGGCGGCCCAACCCTTCGTGAAGCTGTGGTCGCAGATCGAGCAGGAGTACACCTCGGGCGACGGCTATCTGGACAAGCTGTGCATGGAGCTGGTGGGCCTGCCTTCCAGCCGCTGCCGACCTCCCACTCGGGACGTCCGAGCGCGCTACCGGGAGGAGGCGCGTCGCATGCTCCTTCAGGTCGGAGTGCCCAGGGTCCGGACGACAGCCTGAAGGCCGCCGGGCATAGTTCCGAGAAGAGAGACCGTCCTGCAGCTTCGTTTGCGGAAGCCATTCAGGAACAGAACCTGCTAGGATTGGGCCGGACCGCCGGTCCGAGCCAAAGATCCGCACGCACAAGGAGATGAAACCATGGGGGAAGCCTGGACTCGCAGCCAAGACGAGGTGCTGGCCACGCTGCAGGACGTGGTGGCCATTGATAGCGTGAATCCCGGATTGCCCGGCGGTCAGCGGGGAGAATCGGGGATGGTGGAATACCTCTCCGAATTTTTCCGCAAGGCCGGAATGGGCTGCGAAACCCAAGAGGTCCTACCGGGGCGAAGCAACTTTATCGGCACCCTGGAAGGACGAGACCCGGAACGGGTGCTGCTGTTCGAATGTCATATGGATACCGCCTCGGTGGGAGTGATGACCATTCCCCCCTTCGAGCCCCATATCCGGGACGGCTTCCTCTATGGACGCGGGTCCTGCGACACCAAGGCCGGCGGCGTGGCCATGATCCACGCCATGAAACGCCTCAAGGAATCGGGCCGGGTTCCCCCCTGCACCATTCAGTTTGCGGGGGCGGTGGACGAGGAGTATCTCTTCCGCGGCGCCTTGAGCCTGGCGGCCACGGTGAAATCGGAGGCGGTCGTGGTGGCGGAGCCCACCGATCTGGCGGTGATTCGTGCCCACAAGGGATTGGCCCGGTTTCGAATCCGGGTGGAGGGAGTGGCGGCTCACAGCTCCAAGCCCCATCTGGGCATCAACGCCATCGTCAAGATGGCCCGGCTGATCAGCGACATCGAGAACGAGATCGCGCCCGGACTGCGGCGGAAAGAACACCCCCTGACCGGCAGCCCCACGCTCAATATCGGGGTGATCCACGGGGGCGCCCAAGTGAATTTCGTGCCTCACGAGTGCGTGGTGGAAGTGGACCGGCGCACCATTCCCGGGGAATCCCCCCAGGACACGCTGGCGGAATTCGAAAACTTGCTGGAGCGGGCCCGGGCCGCCGACCCCGAATTGAAGGTGAGCCTGCAGGAACCCTTCCTGCTGGACAACGCCATGGAAACTCTGGAGGATTCTCCCGTCGTGCAAGTCGCCTGCGAAGCCAGCCGGGCGGCCCTGGGGAATTCCACCGTCTCCGGTGTCCCCTACGGCACCGACGCCAGCAAGTTCACCTCGGTGGGAACCCCGGCAATCGTGCTCGGGCCCGGCAGCATCGACCAGGCTCACGGGGCCGTGGAGTGGGTTGAGTGCAAGCAAGTCCTGCAGGCCACCGAGATCTATCGGTCCATGATGATGAACTTCACCTAGAATTTCCGATTCGGCGGCAGGTTTAGCCCCGGGGAGGCCGTCGGCCTCCGGCTGTACCCGCGGTCGCCTCTTCCCATGACCCTGTTGGACTGGCTCATCGTGGTCGCCGCCAACGGCGCCATCGTCGGCTACGGGCTGCTGCTCTCGCGCCGCACCCGGCGCTCCTCCGACTGGCTCCTGGCCGCCAAGAGCCTCCCTTGGTGGATGGTGGGCCTGTCGATGTTCGCCACCGC
Organism: Candidatus Versatilivorator sp.; assembly: GCA_965207735.1. Classification (GTDB taxonomy): domain Bacteria; phylum Acidobacteriota; class Terriglobia; order Versatilivoradales; family Versatilivoraceae; genus Versatilivorator. The sequence continues at coordinate 3,410,658 of OZ242296.1, forward strand.
CGTGGACAGCGGGGATTACGTGGCCGTGGTCGGCGGGGCCTACACCTTCGGGCTCTCCAACCTGGCCACCTGGTGGCTGGGGCTGCCCATCGGTTGGCTGGTGGCGGCCTACTTCGTATTCCTGCCGCTCTACCGCGGGGGCATGTTCACCAATGCCGAGTACCTGGAATACCGCTTCGGTCCGGCGGCCCGGTTCTTGAGCGCCTTCATTCAGATTCAGAACCGCACAAACGTTCTGGGCAATATCGCCTTCTCGCTCTACCTCACCTTTTCGATCCTGACCCATTGGGGGAGTTCAGCCTGGTGGCTGGTAGCAGCCATCGCCATGGCGTCTGCCCTCTACACGGCCACCGGCGGACTCCGATCGGTGGCCGCCACCGACGCTCTCCAGTCCATCGTGATGCTGATGGCATCGGTCCTGCTGTGGTGGGTGCTGTGGAGCGCGGTCGGGGGGTGGACGGGCCTGGAAAGCCGTTTCCAGCAGATCGATCCCCAACTGGTCGACACCATGATGCACATCGGCCGAGACGAGCCGGGGGTGCCGGCGCCCTTGATCATCTTCGGCTGGGTCATCGTCCTGACGGCCTATTGCCTGGTGAACCACTCCCAGTCCATGCGTCTGCTGGCGGCCCGCTCGGAGTGGGACCTCAAAACCGCCGCCCTGACCGCCAGCGTGGTGACCGTGGGAGTGATGTGGTTCAACATCACCCTGGGGATTCTCGGGAGAGCGGTCATGCCGGAGCTTGCGGCGCCCGATCGGATCTACCCGCTCCTGGTGCAGGAGTACCTGACCCCCGGCCTGGTGGGCCTGGTGGTGGCGGGTGTGCTGGCGGGAGGGATTTCCACCTACGACTCCATCGGGTCCTCGCTGGCGGCCGTCTTCACCCGGGACGTCTACGCCCGGTTTCTGGTGAAGGGGCGAAAGGACGTCCACTACCTCAGGGTTTCCCGCTGGGCCACGCCCGTGATCATCGCCGCCTCCTTTCTATACATTCCCTTTCTCCAGGAAGGCATGGTTCGCTTCTATCTGCGCATCACCAGCGTGACCGTGATGCCTCTGTTCACCATGTATCTCATGGGAACCCTGACTCCGGTCCATCGCCGCGCCGGTTTGGCGGGGCTGTTAGCCGGCATCGGCTACGGCCTCAGCTCCCTGCTGGGAGAGGCGCTGGACTGGCCTCTGCCGCTGTGGTGGACCAATACCTGGTGGGCCTATCTCTGGAGTCCGCTGGTCAGCGCCGGGACCATGCTGGGGCTGAGTTGGCGATGGGGGTGGATGTCGGACCGGGAGCTGCAGGGGCTTACCTTCCGCTTTGGCGAAGGAGACCCGTCCGACCACAAGTCCCGGACCCCGGAGCCTCTGGCGGCAACCCGGGGGACCTGGCTGGAGGAGTCCCGCCAGGAGTTGTCCTCCGCGCCCAAGTATCCCTTCGACGTCCCACCGGGGGGATTGCCCTGGTATGGTCAACCCTCGACCTGGAACGGGCTGTTTCTGGCGCTGGTCGCCTATCTGGCCCTGGTGGTTCTGTGGTGATGCTCCCCGGCCTGGGAAACTCCGGCAGCATCCTTGGCAAAAACGGGCCCGGAACCGGAAGATTGCCGGGCCCAAGGAGAGGAAGTCAGACAGAGGTGCGGCCCTCATTGGCCGGTTTTGGCCTTGCAGACCACGTGAGACTTGAGCCGCTCGAGAGTCTTGTCACCGATGCCCTTCACCCGCTTCAGCTCCTGAATCGACTTGAAAGGCCGGGCCTCGATGATCCGCTTGGCCATTTGCGGTCCGATTCCAGGCAGCGAAACCAGTTGCTTTGCGGTGGCCGTGTTGATGTCGACGGCCTTGGACGGTAGTTTCCCGGCCCCGTTCTTCTGCGGGGTGTTGGCTTGGCTATTGACCGGCTCCGCCTGAGCCGGGCCGGCGATGGATGCCAGCGCAAGCAGCAAGGTCAAACAGACGATCGACAAAATGTGCTTTCTCATGCAAATCCCCCTTTTGCTTCGGTTGGCAGGGAAGCATCGACCCGCGGACGCACTCGGGCGCAAACCGGGCGACCGGTCCTGCTGTGCAGGCCGCGACGACGAACCTCACTGCCAGGTATTTGGAAGGTGTTTGGTTTTCGAGGGAGAGGCGCTAGGCTATACCCGGCCTTTCGGGATGTCAACAGAAAAGGCCGACACAGAGAAGGCCGTTTGGAGTTGACCTATGGCCCCTATCGACTGGATTGTGGTTGCAGCCTACCTGGTGGTTGTCGCCTGGCTGGGAACCCGCCTGGCCCGACGGCAGACCGACACCGAAGCCTACTTCATCGGCGGGCGGGCCATCCCCTGGTGGGCCGTGGGCTGCTCCTTCTTTGGAACTTCCATCAGCACCGCGACCTTCATTGCTCTGCCCGGACAGGCTTACGGCGGCGACTGGCGGCCCCATCTCGCCAACTTGATGCTGCCGCTGGCCGCCATCTTCATCGCCCTGGTGGTGATCCCCTTCTACCGGCAGCACGTCCGGATGAGCGCCTACGAGTTCCTGGAGGAGCGCTTCGGCTACGGCGCCCGCTGCTACACCTCCTGCTTCTATCTGATCAGCCGTCTGTTCCGCTCCGGACTGGTCCTTTTCTTGATGGCCAAGGCTATCAGCGCCATGACCGGATGGAGCCCCTTCACCATTGTCCTGGTCAGCGGCGTCATCGCCCTGGTCTACACCATACTGGGAGGCCTGGAGGCTGTGATCTGGACCGACGTGATCCAGTCGGTGACCCTGTTCGGCGGGGGACTCTTCTGCGTAGCGCTCCTATGGTTCGGGGAGGACGGAAGCACCCAGCTTCTGAGCGTCGCCCAGGAATCGGACAAGTTCAGGATGGTGGACTGGTCGCTGGATCTGAGCGAAATGACCGTCCTGGTTACCCTCGCCTACGGCGCCTTCGGCTTCCTCAGCAACTACACCGTCCAGCAGGATGCCGCCCAGCGATATCTGGCCTCGCCTTCGACTCGCGAAGCCCAGAAAGCCATCTGGTTCGGAGCCATTGGCTGCGTGGTGACCTGGAACCTCTTCATGCTGATCGGCAGCCTGCTCTTTTCCTACTACAGCCTGCACCCTGCCGAGCTGCCGGCTCACATTGCAGCCAGCGAAACCGAGGTGTTCCCCTACTTCGTGGTGACCCGGATTCCGGCAGGGATGACCGGGGTGATCCTGGCCGGCATGTGCGCCGCCGCCATGTCCAGCCTGGACACCATGATCAACAGCATGGCCATGGTCACGGTCCGGGACTTCTACCTCCACTTCCGGCCCAAGGCCAGCGACCGTTCCCAGTTGATGCTGGGCCGGGCCGCCTCGGCGTTTTGGGGAGTGCTCGGTCTAGGGGTGGGACTGGTGCTGCTGCTGGGTGTGGAACAAGCGCTCCAGTTCAGCTTTACCGTCTTCTCGATTCTGGGCGGAGGGTTGTTCGGAATGTTCCTGCTGGCCTTCTTCGTGAAACGGGCCCATGCCCTGGGCGTCTACCTGGGCCTGGCCTGCGGGGTGTTGATCTCTGCCTGGACCCTGATCGACCAAGCCCTGGCGGCGGCGGGCGCTGAGCTGGGATTGGCCTGGGCCGCCCAACTCGCCGAGACGCTACGCTATCCCTTCCATCCCTGGCTGACCCTCTTCCTGGCCAACTTGGTCTCCTTTACCGTCGGCTGGGCCGCCAGCCTCATCCTCCCGGACGTTCGGAAGCGGTAAAATTTCGAGTGAGCGCAGTGAAGTCCTACATGTAACGGAGAAGATCCGGTCAGGCCTTCCGACATCCTATCGCCCCGCAATCAACGTCCGTTCCAACAACCGTCGATATTCTTCCAACCCCATCATGCCTATCCGTACTCTTTCCAAAAAAATAGTGAAGGAGGAAGCCAACGCCGCATGTACACTGGATGAACCGCAAGGGAACGACATCTGACTCACAACGCCCAACGGAGGAGAAATGGCCGCTTACGTAATCATCGATGCCAGAGTGACAAATGAAGCCGCGTTCCGAACCCACCTCGAAAAGGTGCCGGCAATCGTCAAGGCTCACGGCGGCAGGTACTTGGTGCGCGGCGGGGCTCATGAAGTCATCCGGGGCAACTGGACACCGGACCGCCTCGTCGTGCTCGAATTCGACAGCTTCCAACAGGCAAAGGAGTGGCAGACAGCGCCGGACTACGCCGACCTCAGAGAGGATCTCAACAGGTTCGCCGAGACCAATGTCGTCGTCGTAGAGGGAGTGTAGAAGCTGTCGAGGATCGTTGTTGCAACCGAAGTGCCTGGTGGCGGGATCGGTTCTCCTGCTGGCGAGCTTTGCGCAGCAGGCACCGGCCAGAAATTCGTTTGGCAGCAACCTGCGGCTGCGGTCAAACCCGCTTGAATCGCCAGCCGTACAGGGTGCGGCCGTAGAAATTGAACCACTTCCTGGCTTCGGGATCTTCGAAGGGATACCCGGCGCCCAGCTGCCTGGCCGCTGCGAGACCGGTTACGAAACAGGTCTCCTGGCTGTTGACCAGGGTGTGTGCCCCGCAGTGCCAGGATCTGCGCTTCCCTTGAATGAACCGGAACAGGAACACCAGCAAGGCAATATGCCGGACATCGTGAACGATGTGCTGGAACCAGCGCTTCCGGATGATTTTCGACTCATCCACCGGCTTGACGGGATTGTAGGTCACCAGGCAGGGCTTGTCCGAGTTGCGAGCCCAGGGCTGCTGATTGTGCATGATGTAGGTGATCTCGTAGTTGTCCGGCCTGTCCCCGTATTGCTCGATGTGATTGCTGCGTGTTGCCAGCGGTCGGGCCTCGTTCTCCGGCAGAACCGACGCATCGGAGTGAACGATCGTATGGTTATGCAGCTCGCTCTCATAGCGTATGGTTGAGAGGAGACAGGTTTCGAAGCGGGTCGGCTTGTCCAGGATCATCAAGGTCTGATTGGCATTGCAGGCAAAAACCACCTCGTCGAAGGGCGTGGTTCGGCCTTGCGCATCCTCCACCAATACCCCCGTCTTTCGTCGATACACTTTTCGTACCGGACAGTTCAGCAAAATCTTTTCCTTGAAATCAGCTGACATAGCCTCATAGATGCGCCGGGTGCCCTGGTCCCAGGTCGTCATGGGGGTTGTGCGCTCGATATCGAAAAACTCCAGGTAATAGGAAAACAGCGCGGCCGGCATATCGAACACATTGGTCGCCATCAGGAAATTCACGAACATCGGCTTCAGGACTTTGTACCTGAAGTCCCCGGAAAACTTTCCCCAGTTGAGAACGGCCCCCATGCTCACGTAGTTGAATGGATTGAGCATGGCCAGCAGCGCCGACCTGGAGCGATTGAGGCCATTGAAAGTCTTCAGGAATTTGAGCACCTTTTGAAACCTGACGATCTCCGGCCGCAGCTTCCGGCGAATCGTCGAATCCAGATCGTGGGCGTAGATTTCATCGTGGTACTTCACGCTGTAGCTGAACCTGGTGTCGATGAGCTCAATGCCGTGCTGCTTCATGAACTGAACGATGTGGTGGTACACCGTCGGGATGCAGGCAGTCACCGAGATGTCGAACGGGATGGAAGTGCCGTCGGCCTGAGGCATATCGACCGTTACGGCATTGCCGCCGATGCGGTCGTTGGCTTCGTAGAGCCGGAAGTCGAATCGGTCCGGATGCCTGTTCAGAGCCCAGGCGACCCCCAGGCCTGAGATCCCGGCACCGATAATGGCTATTCTCTGGGGCATGGGAGCAAGATCAGACCCTCAAGGCTTCACCAGGGAGCCGTCCATTCCCCGGACCGTGGTCCAATCGGCGTTGCGGTGGTCGTCCACCAGGGGGTAGCGACCGGCCATGGCCTCGTTGATATCGATGCCCAGCCCCGGACCGTCGCTGCCGTAGAGGTAGCCGCCGCGAATGCGGGCCGTTCCCGGCATCAGCTCGTGAACGTCTTCCGGGAAGAGGTTGTCCTCCTGGATGCCGAAGCTGGGAATGGTCAGGTCCACGTGGTAGGCCGCCAACTGGTTCACCGGATCGTTTTCGCCGCCTTCCTGCCAAGCCGTCCGGACCCCGAACTGCTCGCAGAGGGCTGCAATCTTCTTGGCCTGGGTGATCCCTCCGATGGCGCAGACGCGACAACGGATGAAGTCGATCAGGCGCTCGGAAATCAGCGGACGCCATTCATGGGGGTGAGTGAACAACTCTCCCATGGCCATGGGGGTGGAGGTGAGGGCGCGGATCTGCCGGAAGTAATCGATCTGCTCGGGCGGGAGGATGTCTTCCACAAAGAACATGCGAATGGGCTGCATGCGCCTGGCGAACTCCAGGGCCAGCGTCGGCGTCAGGTGCTCGTGGACGTCGTGGAGGAGCTTGACCTGCCACCCCAGCGTGTCCCGTACCTGCTCAAACATCTTGGGAACCGTCTCCAGGTAGCGTTCCTCGTCGAAGGCCGCACCCCGCAAGCCGCTCTCGGGTCGACTCCCCTCTCCCGGCGGCAGGAAGCCGCCTCCGCCGTAGCCGCCTCCGCCCATCTGAACACGAATGTGCCGAAAACCCTGCTCCATGTAAGCCTGCACGTTTTCCACGCAGGCTTCGGGGGTCTCGCCGCTGGCGTGGGCGTAGAGGGGGACCGCGTCCCTGACCTTTCCACCCAGAAGCTGATAGAGAGGCATGTTGGCCCGCTTGCCCTTGATGTCCCACAGGGCCATATCCAGAGCCGCCTGGGCAACGTTGGTGATAGTTCCGTTGCGCCAATAGGAACGCACATGGGTCCACTGCCACAGGTCTTCGATTCGCTCGGGATCCTTGCCCACCCAGAAGGGTCCCAGGTGTTTTTCGATGGCGGCCTTGACGGCCCAAGACAGGTAGGCGTTGTTGGCAGACCCCAGCCCGTAGAGTCCAGGCTCGCTGGTGATGACCTTGACGAAGACCCAGGAATAGTGGGGTCGCGGGCTGGTGGCGATGACCTTGACGTCCCGGATCTTCAGTGGAGGCAATCCGCGGGTGGCCTGGGCGTAGGGTTCGGCGGCCCACCAGGGGTTCACCAGGGCCGTCTTGAGAATCTCCCTGCGGTTGAGCATGACGCTTGCCTCCTAAAGGAGCGTCCGGGGGCCGGTAGTGACTACGGCTCCGCCAGCACCTCTTCCATGACGGCCCGGACCCGTTGCAGCCAGACCTCCCCGTGTCCGTTCAGGCTCTGCACCGACCGCCGCCCCCTGGGATCGACGAGCCAGTTTTGGGGGACCTCGCTGACGGGATGAATCTTCTCCGCCAGCTCGAAGGAGCGGATCACCGGGAAGGCGTAACCGCCGGCTTGCATGTATCCCGGCACCAGACTTGGGTCCTCATCCAGGTTGAGAGTCAGCACCTGCAGCCCGGGGACGTTTTCGAGGGCTTTGTGGAGCCTCTGCACATACGGCAGCTCCACCCGGCAGGGGGCGCACCAGGTAGCCCAGACGTTGATCAGAGTCACCTTCCCCTTCAGGTCCGAAAGCGTCCAAGTCCGTCCCTCGAGGTCCTTCAGCTTGAACTCGGGCAGCGGCCGTTCGAACCTCAGCCTTTTCGAGCGGCTGGGCCTTCGGCTCTCCGCGGCTTCGGAGGGAGGATCTGCAGGGAGCAGCAGCAACCCCAAAGCCGCCGCCGTCAGAAAGCGGAAGGTGGAGTGAATCATCGGTTCTCGCGATCGGCCAGCAAAAGAGCCTCTAGCATAAGGCTTTATGTACGACTGTGCCAGCCGGAAATCGTCAGGAGACGGGCGAGCGGAGAGACCTCGTTCAACCCTTCTGCCTGCTTTGCACAAAGGCCGGGCGAGACCGGAAGCAGCCCAAAAAGGTCGGAGTCCCTCTCAGAGACTATGCCACGGACAAACCGGGTGATACTCTCCCCTGAGGAACAATCCTGTGCAACAGGGGATCGAGTGAGAGGCGGTTGAGATGGGATCGAAGCTGCGAGACCTGCGGATTTCACCGAGGCGTCTGCTGCCTGCCGGGTTGCTGAGTGCGACGTTCTCCCGCTCGGGAGGACCGGGGGGCCAGAACGTCAACAAGGTGGAGACCAGGGTGGACCTTCGGATGGACCTGGAAGGCGCCGCCGATGTCATTGGCCGACCCTCGGTGGAACGCATCCGAACCAAGCTGGCGACCCGCCTGGACAGGCACGGCAATCTGCGGGTCGTCAGCAGCAAGCACCGCCTCCAGGGTCAAAACCTGGAAGCGGCTCTGGACAGGATGGAGACCCTGATCCGGGAGGCCCTGGCGCGTCCCCGGAAGCGCCTCCCCACCGAGCCCACCGGAACCAGCCGCGAACGGCGGCTCGCCGCCAAGAAGCGAAAAGGGCGCTTGAAGCAGAACCGCACCGCACCGCCAGAGGACTAGCAAACTCCCCGCTCACTCCAATTCACCTTCCAGTTCGTCCGGCTTTTTCCCCCAATGGATGATGTCCGCCAGGGCGCGGGTGGTGCGGGCCGGGTCGGAACTCTGCCACACGTTGCGCCCCAGAGCCACCCCGGCGGCTCCACAATCCATGGCCTCTCCGACCATTTCCAGCAGGTCCCGGGTGGTCCCCTTCCTGGGGCCTCCCGCCACTACCACCGGAACCGGACAGAACGCCACCAGCTTCTCGAAAGTCCGGGGGTCTCCCGTATAGGAGGTCTTGACGATGTCGGCGCCCAGTTCGGCCCCGGCGCGAGCAGCCAGCAACTCGGCCTCGGCGCCCCGCTGCTTCAGCAACTCCTCGGTCGGGTACATCATGGCCAGCAGGGGGAGGCTCCAGCGCTGGCACTCCTCGGCCACCTGGCGGAAGTTGTCGAGCATGTGCCGCTCGTGAGGCGAGCCCACCATGACCTGAACCGAGATGGCGTCGGCCGCCTGCTTCAGAGCGTACTCGACGCTGCCGATCAGGGTGAGGTCGTTTTCGCCGGTGATGATGTTGGACAGATTGAAGACCGAGCCGCAACGGTTGGCGTATTCGGGGTAGAGGTTTCCCGCCATGCCGGCATTGAAGATGACGGCGTCCGCCCCCCCGGCCACCACTCGCCGCACCGTTTCACGGGGGTCCTCGATGCCCGCCACGGGGCCCAGGATGACGCCATGATCCAGCGGGATCATCACCGTTTTGCCGGTAGCGGGATTGACGATGCGGTCGTAGCGCACCTTCTTGCCGACGTCGAAGGTTCGTTCGTTGCTCATGGGTGGCCCCCTTCCGGCTCATCCGTCTGAAAGTAGCGTGAATTGCGATCCCGGAGAAATCGATGGGCCTGTTGCCGATCGGGAATGCCGGTTCGCCCCCCCAGCCGCGTGCACTTGATGGCGGCTACCGCCGAGGCGAACTCAACCGTTTTCACCAGTTCCCACTGCTGCAACATCCCGTAGATAAAGGCGCCGTGGAAGACATCGCCCGCTCCGGTGGTATCCACCACCTCCACCCGGAAGGCGGGATGGTGGAACCTGCGCCCCTCGGCCTGTCCGCGGCAGCCCTGTTCCCCCAGGGTGACCAGCACCACCGTTGGGCCGTAGTCCAGGAGGCAATCGATGGCCAAGTCCACATCTTCGGTCTTGGCAAACGAGCCGGCAAAGGCCAGCGAGGCAATCAGGATGTCGGTTTGCCGCAGCAGTTCGGAAATGTCGCCTTCCAGGGCCAGGACATCGGCATCCAGCACCACCGGCACCCCTGCATGCCGTGCCCGCCCGGCGGCTTCCAGCGCGGCCGACCGGTGAACCCCGTCCAGATGCAGGACCCCGGCCTGCTCGATTAACTGCGTTGGCAGTTGCGACGGCTGCAACTCGCTGTAGGTGGGCACGCAGGCCAGGATGCTGCGTTGCCCGGTGGCTCGGTCCACCAGCACAACCGAGGCCTGGGAGAGTGCGCCCGGTTCCACCAGGAGGTGCCGGGTGTCGATTCCGTATTGGTCCAACTCCCGGCGGATGAAATTGCCGAAGGCGTCGTCACCGACTTTGCCGGCACAGGCTACCGAGCACCCCAATCGCGCCAGGGTGACCAAAGCGGTGGCCACCTCGCCGCCTCCCTGCTGCCGGGTCTCCAGCATGCGGATCTCCTCGTCCGGCCCCGGCATGTGCGGCACCACACCCAGCAGGTCAAAGCAGCAACACCCCAATCCCACCACGTCAACCATCAAGCTTTCCCTACGCGTTCATCGTACGAACCCCATAGAGGGGGATACGAACATCCCGGGTGACGAGGATCAACCCCTCCACCTGAGCTTGCGCGATCAGCATTCGGTCGAACGGATCTCCGTGTTGCGGTGGAAGCGCACCCGCCTGCTCCGCGTGAAGAAACGTGAGATTCAGAGGGATGAAGTCCTGTTCCTTGACCGCCGCTTCCAGATTTTCCGGAGCCTTCAGCTTCCCCAGAGCCCGCTTGACGGCAATCTCCCAACCACTGACCGAACTGGCGAAGACTTCGTTTCCTGCATCCTGCAAAGCATCGCGGGTACGACGACTTAGCTTGCGGGGCTCAGTCAACGACCACAGCAGAACATGGGTATCCAACAGCAAGCGCACGACTACTTCTCTTCATCGGGAAATATCTTCGAGTTCCAGAAGGCGTCGATGACCTCCTGGGGCGTCTCATCAAAGTCCGGAGCAATCCAGATCTGTCCTTTCAGCGCCCCCAGCTTACGCTTGGTCTTATTCTCGCGAAACGGCACCAGGCGCAAATAGGGTTCGCCGGCCTTGGCGATCACGATCTGCTCTCCTTCCCAGGCCAACTTTCCGAGCCGTGAGAGCTGCGACTTGGCTTCGTGCATGTTGACTTTCTTCATTGGAACTCTAAAGTAGCTAAGTTAGCTAATGTTGTCAACTTTGGAGCAGCCGCCAAAACATCTTCTGAGTGAACACTCCGATCCGTCGATAACCGACAAGCCGCCGTCACTCCGACTTCGGTTTCGACCGGCGGCGCCGACGCGACTTCCTTGCCTCATGATCTTCCGGGGTGATCTTGCCTATGGCTTCCATCTCGCGAATAAAGGCTCGATAGTCCGCCAACAACGCGGTCACGTCCTCCTCTACATCCGGATAGCGGGAGAAGGCACACTCCCGAACGTCCAGCACCACTACCACTTGAGGGTCACCTGAATAACCGCGGATGAAGAACTGATACCGAAACTGTTCCGCCTGCGGATAGAGCACGAAATAGGAGCGCCACTGAACACTGCCCGAATACTTCTCCACCTTGGGGTAACGACTCAGCAACTTGTAATCCAGAATGGTCTTGCCCTGAATGGCATCCAGACGGCCGACCAGCTTCACATTCTCCCCGCCAATGGCAAACTCCCGGGACAAGGGAATTTCACAGGAATCGGGCTGTATCGGAGTGAAATCCAGTTTGAATACAACCCGGTCGGCGTAGTCGCGACCTCCAGTTTCCAGAAACCGGTGAAACCTGGTGCCGGCTCGCATCGCCGGCGTCGGAGGAATCAGGCGCTTCCATCGCGCCAACCACTGCTCGAAGGTCTGATCGGTATTCCTGAACCTCCGGTAATCAGCCAGCTCCGTAACTGAAACCCTCATAGTCCTTTCCCATGAATTTCTCGGTACGCAGGTAGCAAATCCAGACCGAATACCGACCGGAATCATGTCAAGCGAACCTGCCGGCGCGGGACCGATTCCAGTTCCGGCTCGCTTCCGCCAAGACGGACCAACCGCCGGGCGCTACCGCGCTCAATGAGAGCACGCAAACCTTCCCGGATCAATGCCGACTTGCTCTTTAAGCCAGTAAGGCGTTGAGCTTCTTCCAGCAAGCGGTCATCAATGTTGACGGTGGTCTTCATCCGATCCCCCTGTCTCAAGCTGTAAAATACGCGCCGCATGAATCGTTTACATCCAAGATGACATCATTTTGGTGATGGCATTCACTCTGGGTTGGCGTTCGGCAAGCCTTCGACGAATCACTTGGCATGGTACCTGGATTCTCCACCGTTTGGGCTTGATGAGCATGGCTTGTTGGCATAGCCTTGTCGCGGCTCCGCGGCGGCGCGGAGCGATGGACGCGGCTCGGACCGCCGCCTGAGACCCGGGCCTGCAAGGTCCCCGCAGATTTGGGAAGAGAGAAAATTCGGCTCCATGCTCCTGCGCCCACTCATTCACACTCTGGAGAGACGGTTCCATCAGCGGGACATCGACCGCCGCCTGGTCAGACCCTTCGAGTGGGGAAACGAGTTTCTGGATGACGGGCGCCCCGGTGGCAGCCCCCTCGACCGGATTCAGGAGCACAACCGTCAGGCCCTGGCCGCCAGCCACGCCTACTTCGCCCCTCCTCCCTCCAAGCCCGGCCAATTCGATTTCGACGGCTTCCGGCTGCGCTTTCCCAGCGCCATCCAAACTCCCTATCCCGAAAACAACACCGTACATGCGCGCTACTTTCCGGCAGGCGAGATGGCGGCCATCGTCCTTCCCCAGTGGAACGGCGACGAGCAGGCCCACGTGGGGCTCTGCAAGGCGCTGCAGCGCTTCGGTGTCGGTGCCCTGCGTCTCAGTCTGCCCTACCACGACCGGCGCCGCCCGGAGGGCCTGGAACGCGCCGACTACATGGTGGGTCCCAATATCGGCCGCACCATTCAGGCCGTCCGGCAGGCGGTTCAGGACGTGCGCCGAGCCGCCGACTGGCTGGCGGGCCAGGGGATTCGCCGCATCGGACTGCTGGGAACCAGCATCGGCTCCTGCGTGGGCTGGCTGGCCTTCGTGCACGACCCGCGGCTCGATCTGGGGGCCTTCAACCACGTGTCGAGTTACTTCGGGGACGTGGTGTGGCGGGGAATCACCACCTCTCACATCCGCAAGACGCTGGAACAGCACATGACCCAGGCGGAAGTCCGCCAGGCCTGGCTGGCCCTGAGTCCGATTGCCTACGTCTCCAGGCTCAAGGGCAATTCCCGCCCCATGCTGATGCTTTCGGCTCTCTACGACCTGTCGTTTCCGCCCGACCTCTCGCGCCGGCTTTTCGATCAGGTGGACCGGGAGCAAATCCGGGTCCGGAAGGTCTTTCTTCCCTGCGGGCACTATACCGGCGGAAGGCCGCCTTTCAGCTACCTGACCGGCTTTCATCTCGTCAACTTCTTCCGCCGCCAGCGGCAAGCCTTCCTCAAGAGCGAATCCGCGACCTGACCAACGAGTGTCAATCTTCACCGACCGGGATAGCGCCGAACCGTCATTTCAGGCTCAACGGTCTCGGGCATGGCATCCAGCGGGTAAACCGGCCTGCGAATGCGCCGAAAGGGCAGCATGCGCATATCGGCGGGCGTGGGCCCGGGAACGGCCACCACGAAGAAGTCTTTCATGATGCCGCCGTAGCCCACCCGGAAGTTCATCATGTTCTTGACGCAGATGAACTTGGCCTGGCGGGGGTCCAGTCCCGTCGAGCGGTACTGCTCGTCGGCCCACTCGTAGGTGGGACGGCTCATGACCAGCAGTTGGAGGCTGCCAACCTGCAGGACCACCGTGCGTCCCATGGAGACTTCGGCGCCTGCCAGGATGCCCCCCCGGTAACGGAAGCGGCCCTCCGATTTCCGCCGCAGCACGGCCTTGAGCGCCAGGGGCTTGCCCCACTGCGGGTCCAGGCGGTGGCCCACCTTTACGGGGAAACGGCTGCCGGGCTCCCGATGCCAGCAGTCACCGACGGCTTGGGGATCGACCACCATGGCCAGGCAGGGCTCCTCGACCCCGAGCTCGATCAGGTCTCCGACCAGTGCAACGCTGTCGCCGGCGGCGCCGCCCCCGGTGGTATCGGCGGTATCCAGCAGAAGGACGGGGCCTCCCGGAACCCGCCGGCCACGCTCCACCGCGTCGGCCACCGTGAGCGTCTCCACTCGATAGGCCTCGCGCTCGCCCCAGTGCTGGAGAGCCAGCCGTCGGGCCAATTCCCCGGCCAGGGCCTCTTCTCCCTCGGTAATCACCAGCGAACTGCAACCCATTTCCGGAACGTCGATGTAGGCGCCCAGGTTGAAGACCGAGGCCGCCAGGACCTCCGGCCGCGTCTGCTCCATGCGGTCGGCCTGCCGCCGCAGCCTGGCGAAGGCCCCATCCCCCTCGGTGGAGGCGTTGAAGCTGGTCAGAATCAGGGGCAACCGGGCCAGTGCCATGGCCGGACGGCTCTGCCCCCTGGCTGCCCGCAACAACAGCCTGGCCGCACGTTGACCTGTCCGGAAGGCGTCGCGATGGGGATAGGTATGGTAACCAAGGAGGATATCCGCCGCCTGAACCATGGACCTGGTCAGGTTGCCATGCAGGTCGAGCGTGAGGGCCAGGGGAACCCGCGGGCCGACCATATTGCGGAGGGCGAAGGCCAGGTCTCCCTCGGGATCGTCCAGGTCCTGGACACCCATGGAGCCATGGCAAGACAGGAGGATGCCGTGAACCGGCCGGTGCCGTCGCAACCCTTCAAGCAAGCGCCGCTTCAGGGAGCGGTAGCATTTCGCCGAAAGCGGATTGCCGGAGTTGGCCCGCGCGGCTACCAGCGGGACCACCTCGACCTGCTCCTCCGACTGGAGGATGGAAAGAAAACCGCCGACTTCAGTGTCCGACCGGCCGAGGGCCAGCAGCTCGGCGCCTTCCAACAGGTAGCCGGTGGTGCGAAAGAAGTCCAAACCGGCCAGGCCCGTCACGAAATGGTTGGACTCGGATGAAATCTGAGCAACAGCGATGCGCAGGCTCATCTATCCCATCCACAATCGGGAGCTAACGCCTGGAATTGCGTCCCGTCTTTTCGTAGGGGCCGACATCGGGATCGTCGTCCGTCCAGAAGTTCTTGCTGATCAGATACTTGGTCTCGAGTTCCACGTCGCCGAGCCGAACATGGCCGGTGGCCAGGTCAGGGTCCCGATGGGTGAGGGTCACCTCGAGCAGATTGCTCCCCTGCCTGGGCCAGTATTGACGATCCAGCTTGTAGACAAACCAGTAGCCTCCGATCCGCTTGCAGGGGGCGTACATCTTGTACATCTGGTTAATCTTTTTCAGCGCCGATTCCGGCAGGGTCTTGCCGTTGAGGCTGATGTTCAACCGCTCCCGTTCGTTGACCCCTATGCGCAAGCGCAGCAGAACTTCTCGGACGATACCCTCCCGGTCCCAGTGCATCAGGTCGTCGGCGATGGTCACCTCAATTTTGGCTGTCTGGCCTGGTTTCAGCTCGACCGGCAGGGTCGGCTGCGCTTCGGAGGCCGGGATGCCCCGGGTCCCCCCATAGTCCCCTTGGGTCATCACCACATAGAACTTGTCCTTGGGGGCCATGATGTCGGGATGGTCGATCTCTCGCAACTGGGCGTAGAAATCGGCCCGATAGGGCCAGTTGGCACCCG
Source organism: Candidatus Versatilivorator sp. (assembly GCA_965207735.1). GTDB lineage: Bacteria > Acidobacteriota > Terriglobia > Versatilivoradales > Versatilivoraceae > Versatilivorator. The sequence goes on from OZ242296.1 coordinate 3,425,927, forward strand.
CGAACCACTGAGCCAGATAGAGCCCGTCGACACCCTGCTGCCAGTAGTTGCACGCCATGGCCCGAGTCATTTCGATGGTGGCGCTCAGCAGGCGGTCGGAGCTGACGATGCTGTTGATGGCGGCGAAGGCGCGGCACTCGGACCCCTTGACGGCTTCCACCAGCGGGTGGAAATCGGCCATGGTGTCCAGCCGCCCCCAATAGGTCTCCCCCACCAGAACATCGACGATGCCTTGCCGGATCCATTCCCGGTAGTCGAGTCCCAGAGAATAGGCCTGGTCGATGTCGTTGGGGACACGCAGCACCAGTTCGCGATCAGGGTCGTCGGCCTTCAAAGCCTCATAGACCCTCTTGAGCCAGGCGGTCATGAGGGGGCGGCCTGCCGCCACCTCGTTGGGATGAAAGAAGTAGGGCCCGGGACTGATGTAGTTGAGTTGGAGCTCCAAGCCGTCGATGGGGTAATTCTTGGCGACCTCTTCAATCAGCGCGAAGCGCTCCTGGCGCACCTCCTCGTGCTTGAAGTCCTGATTGGTCTTCCCCGGGAACTTCGGCAGATCTCCCCTGGCTCCAATTTCCAGGTGTCGGTTTTCGAGGCGATATTTCGAGGTGCGCACGTCCCCCTCGATGGAGGAGCCACGCTGACCCTGATTGAGCAATAGGGTGGGATAAAGCAACATCCCCTTGGCATGGGCTCGTTCGCAGCAGACCCCCAGCGGATCGACGCCCCGGTCCAGAGCCCCCCGCACGTTCTGCCCGGCGCGGTGGAAGACGGCATGGGTCCACTTGTCCACCGGATCCCCCCACACCTCGCTGACCTTGGTGTCATGAAAGACGGTTCGCCCGTCACCCAGCCCCAGGCAGACGGCCTCCACCGAAGTGCCCACCAACTCGTCCACCGGCGCTTGGAACTGGCGCTTGGACATGGGCGGCTCGTAGTGATAGACCAGGTCGTGACGGCTGTCGTTGAAGTAGAGGATGCGGGGTTTCCTTCTCCCCGAGCTGCTGCGCTTCGCCGCGGGCACGGCTGCGCCGGCCGTCGAGGCGGAAGCCGCCAGGCTGGAAACCAGGCCGGCGCCAAGAGTTTGCTTTACAAAGTCTCTTCTGATCATGGAGTTCTCCTTTCCCAAATCGGTTGGGACATGTGACGGGAAGCCGGTGGAGGACCGCGGTCCCCAAGGAGGCATCGCCTCCAAGCCGGGGTCTGTCGATCCCGTGTATTACGGCGACTTCATCCTGGTGTCGACCCGGAGGTTGTTGGTCACCGTGAAGACCCCGCTGACCCCGTTGGCCTTGACGCCGGCCAGGTTCTTGTCTTCCTGGCTGGCGACCAGGCCCACCAGGATGACGTTGCCGTGTTTGACAATGATGTGGATGGGAAAGATTCCCAGAGGCTCTCGCTGAAAGTAGAGGATCTCGTGCTCGTTGCGAGTAAAGGCTCTCCAGGTCTCACCGCCAAACCCGTAACCGGCCAGGCCCTGTTCCTTGTAGATAGCCCGGAAGACAGCCATTCGTATGCGGTCGTCGTTGGTTGAGGCGGGTAGCACCTCGATCTGATTGTCCACCTTGACCACGCCTCCGACTCTGGACACTTCCCGCTCCGCCCAGGTCTTCAAGACGGGTTGAAAGGCGTATCCACCCAGAGTGACACGGTCTTCTTCCAGTTCAAAAACCAGGTGGTCGAACATGCCGTAGTAAGGAAGCTCCGCCAGCACCTTTTGGATTTTTTCCACCAGTTCTTCCCGGACCGGCTGTTGGAGAAGGGCATGACCGACTCCGACCCACCACAGCAGAGCCGCCGCCACGGCCACACGAACGAAAGAGCTCGATTGCCGCATGGTTCCTCCCTGAGATCTCCTGGATGCGGGCCCCACCCTTGGCGAGCATGCCGGGAGCCACTCTCCCACCGACCGGGTCAGTGCACGATCTTGCCGCTCTTTGGCCAGGGCTTCCAGCGCACGGCCTGCAGCGTGTGACCTCTGCCGTCAGGGCGGCCATTCCTTCCCAGCGCGCTATCGCCCGCAACGGTGACGATGGTCCCGTCCCTGCCGGCCGCCGCACTGCCGTAACCATGGCCCTTCATCAGGATGTAGACCTCCGGTTCCCAGGTCCCGCCTCCGTCCCAACTGACTCTGGCCCGAACGTCTCCCCCTTCATGGTACGGGTAGCGGTTTTCGTAGACGGCCACGACCCCTCCCCCGGGAAGAGAGGCCAGGGTGCCGTGAGCCTGGCCGAAGGTCCGGGTCAAGGGCCGGAAGTGGCGCCAGCTGCGTCCGCCGTCGTCGGAATTCGCCAACTGGATGGTCTTGCCCCCCAAACGGGAGTTGGGAACGCCTCGAATGGCGGCCAACACTCGCAGACCACCCAGAGAAACCAGGCCGGTCTCGGCGGCGGTGTTTCGGATCAGGGTCGGCTCTCCCCAGGTGAGTCCCTGGTCCCGGCTGCGAAAAAACACTTCGGCGAAGCGATCCGAGTGTTCCTCCTCCATCCCCGGATTGTAGGCATCCAGAGCCGCCAGCAGGGTTCCGTCTCCCAGGGCGATGATGGAGTTTCCGTCGCCGGCCAGCGCCCGATAGCCGGGAGGGGAACTGAGTGGACGGCTGCTCTCCCAATGCTCACCTCCGTCCCTGGAACGGGAGACGATCAGGGGACGCAATTCGTGCTCGCCGGCGGTAACCGCGGGGTTTTCTACCAACTCGGACATCACGGGCTGCATTGTGGTGGCGGCGTGGCACACCAGAATGTAGGTTCCGGCCGCGCCGAAGGCCTGGGCGGCCACCGGTTCGCCGTGCGTGTTTGGCAGTCCCTGAAGCCGCCTGCCGGTCCAGCTCCTGCCGTCGTCGTCCGACCGGTAGAGATAGGTGCCGAATCCGGCGTAGAGGGTTCCATCCTCGGTCCTGACCACCCGGCCGTCCAGCCGCCAGGTGGAACCGGGAACCGGCAACCGCAGGCGTTCCGCCGACAGGGTCCCCAGTTCCCTGTGCACGGGCCTGAAGTCCCCTTTGCCCGCCATGTCGGTTCCCGGCCTCAGATAGGGCGTGGCCTCGACCACCCGGATCGGATAATCCAGTGAAGGGTCCGTCCGGCTGCGGAGCGGGTCTTCCTGGGCAGTCAGACGGCCGGACAATAGAATGGCGGCAGCCAGGAAAAGGGGGAGTCGCGTTCGAGAAAACATGTCGGCACCCAAGAGGGAACGGGCAGTGGAAACAGCAGGAATCAGGGCCATCAAAGCCTAGCAGAAATCGGAGTGCCGAGAGCGAAAAAAAGGGGAGTGAGAGGCTATGGCCCGGTCGGCTCTTGCTTCTCTCTTTTCGCCTGCCGGTGTGCCGGTGCGCGGCCCCTACTGGGATGACTCATAATCGGGCAGGAAAGACTTCAGGCATTTTCCAAGGGACTGGGTTGAGAGATTCGGGCGGATAAGGCGGCAGCGGTCCCATCCGGTCCCAGCATTGACTTGTGCAGTGAACGGTATTACCGTACACTTGCCGAACTTGGAGGACTACCACTGATGGCAACCAACAGTATCAAAGTGAACATGACCCCTTCGCATCCAGGCGACTTCATCCGCTCGGAGATCATTGAGGAGTTGGGTCTGAACGTGACCAGCGCGGCCGAGATACTCGGAGTCCGTCGGGCGACGCTTTCGGACTTGCTGAATGGCAAGGCCGCACTATCGCCAGAGATGGCGCTACGCATCGAGAAGGCTTTTGCCGTGAGCATGGACATGTTGCTACGAATGCAGGCTTGGTATGACGCCACACAGATGCGCGCACAGGCAGACGAAATTAACGTTGAACGTTACCAACCACATCCCGTGTGAAATCTCAGGATGACAACGTGTAAGGGGAGAACAGATAGTTTGCCTCGATGAAAAGGGCTCCTGGCCCTGAAGCGTTTGCAATTTCCGTACCGGTCCGATAGAGGCACACCAGACAAAAGGAGCGCAACATGAATCGGTTGTGGGTGCTGGCAGCCTTGCTTGTAGTCGCAGCGACGTTGAACGCCACTGCGGAACCTCCACCGCAGGCAGTCGATGCGAAGATACTGAACAAATGGCTTGGCGCCTGGAAGTCCCACACCCTTCTCAAGCCTGCAGCCTGGTCGCCCACGTCTCAGGAACTGTCGGGAAACTCAAAGTCGGAGTGGATTCTGGACGGCCATTTTCAGGAGACATCCAGCAAGAGCGACACGCATAAAACGCGTGAGATTCATCGCTATGACGCCGACAGCAAGCGGTATCACAAGTGGACCTTCAATTCCGATGGCTCGCACAGCTTCTGGATCGGCGATTGGGACGAAGAATCCTCCACCATGACCTGGAAGTACGTCGATTTCGGCGTAGGCATCGAAGGAAAAATTGTGGATCGATTCATCAGTGATGGAAAATACCGATCGACGTTGATCTTGAAGGACCGAGCAGGCGCCGTGCTCCTGGATATTCGCGCTGAACATGTTCGCACCGGGAAGCGGGCCCAGTAGCGGCTGACAATCGGTTGCAGCCGGAATCATCACTCACACTCATGAATGCTTCCATGAATACTTGTGTTGTCGGAGCCGGAATCTTCGGCATGGCGGCCGCGCTCGAGCTGCGCCGTCGCGGCCACGGGGTTACCCTGTTCGAACGCGGCCGCATCCCCAACCCCGAGGCCTCCAGCACCGATGTATCCAAGTGCATTCGCCGCACCAACTACCCGCACGAGACCTACGTGGAGCTGGCGAGCCGGGCGGCCGCCCAGTGGCGGGAGTGGCACGAGCGCACCAGTCGCTCCATCTACTTCCAGACCGGCCAAGTGATTGCGCTGAGCGGCTTCGGACCGGAGCACCCGTCCCTGACCGGCTGGGAGACACTGAGCCGGCTGGCAACCGATATACAAGAGTTGACGGTGAAGGAGGCTGAAGAGCGGTTTCCCCAGTTGGTTCTGACCGGCCAGGATCGCCTATTCTACGATCCCTGGGCCGGATACCTGCGCAGCGGCCAGGCGCTGGAGGATCTGGCGAAGCTGGCTCGGGACTCGGGAGTGACCCTGCGTGAGAAAACTGCAGTGGAAGCCGTGGAGGAGACCGGCGCCGGCGCCAGGGTCTGCTGGGATTCCGGCCGGCAGGACTTTGACCGGGTGGTGGTGGCGGCCGGCCCCTGGCTGGCGGAACTGCTGCCGGCCATGCGAACCCGGATACGCCTCACGCGGCAGCAGATGGCCTTCTTCGTTCCCACCGATCCGGCGCCCTTCCGGCGCGGCCGCTTCCCGGTCTGGTCGATCCTTTCCCCCGGTAATCTCTGGTACGGATTCCCCTACCTGCACGAGGGATGGGTGAAGGTGGCGGAAGACAGCAAGGTGGAGGACACCCGCGCGGACGTCTCGCGTGAACCCACGGCAGAGTTCCTGGAGTGGGCTCGCGAGTTCGTGGCCCGGTGCATCCCGGCTCTCAGCCGGGGAGAGCTGGCCGGCGGCCGCTCCTGTCTCTACACCAACATGGCCGACATGGAGGACGAGCAGTTCGTTATCGATTGGGCGCCGGGGCGCGAACGGGTGCTGATCGCCGGCTGCGGCTGCGGCCACGGCTTCAAGTTCGGCGGCTCGATCGGGCCGGTGATCGCCGACGCGCTGGAGGAACGGGAGAATCCCCTGGGGAACCTGTTCCGGATTGGAAACCGGTTCCATTGAGGAAGAAAGGAGTGACGGGTATGGACGCCAGAAAGGTCTATGACGAAGCCATCGTGATCGACGGCCTGAGCATCAGCAACTGGGACAGCGATGCCGTCTTCCAGCGCCTGAGGACCGGCAACCTCACCGCCATCAACGCCACCGTGGCCACCTGGGAAAACTTCCAGCAGACCATGGCTCACCTGGCCAGGTGGATGCGGCGTTTTCGCGAGCGCCAGGACATCCTGCAGGTCAAGGAAACGGCCGACATCCTCGCCGCCAAGAAGCAGGGAAAGACCGGCATCATCCTGGGATTTCAGAACGCCTCGCCCATAGAGAACGAGCTGGACCGGCTGGGGCTGTTCCTGGCCCTGGGGGTGCGGGTCATCCAGCTCACCTACCACGAGACCAATCTGCTGGGGAGCGGCTGCTGGGAGCGGTTCGACAGCGGCTTGAGCAACTTCGGCGTGGATGCGGTGCGGGAGATGAATAGGCTGGGCATCCTCATCGACCTGTCTCACGTGGGCCCCAAGACCACCATGGAGGCCATCGAGATGTCGGAGCAGCCGGTCGCCATCACCCACGCCAATGCCCGCAGCTTCTACAACCACCCGCGCAATAAGCAGGAGGACGCCCTCAAGCTGCTGGCCGAAAAGGGGGGTGTGGTCGGAGCCACCTCATACACCCCCTTCCTTCCCAAGGGATACGATTCGACGCTGGAGGACTTCGTGGATGCCCTCGACAACATGGTGGAGCGGATTGGCCTGGACCACGTGGCCATCGGCACCGACTCCACCCACGATCAGCCGCTGGAGTTCTGGCATTTCATCGTCTCCCAGCAGGGCACCAAGTTCCCCTCCACCTTCGCCGACGGCTCGGTGCCCTACACCGAGATCAACTTTCAGCCCAAGGGGATCGACACCCCGGCCGAGTTCCCCAACCTGGCCGACGCGCTCGCCAATCGCGGCTACAGCGCCGAAGACATCACCAAGCTGTTGGGTGGAAACTGGCTGAAGCTCTTCGAGAGAGTGTGGAATCCCTGAAGCGGGTTCCAGCGGGGAAAGGTCACCCACCACAGCGGGTCAACTGGCTACCCGCGTTACGCAGGCCACTGGAATCAGCGGTTGGCAATTCTCCTGATTACCGGTTCCCGTTTGGCAATTTCGGGTCGATCAAGGGACGAAGCGATCGTCGCCTCAACCTCAGCGAACCAGCCCGCCCTCTTGCAGCACCGTCACTCACTCCGCCTCACGACAGACCACAAGTAGAGGAGCATGCCGGCACCCACCAGTACCGCCCCCAGGCACAGGAACAGGAAGAATGAAAGCGGATGGTTCCAGTAGAGGGTGGCCAGTTCGATTCCCAACCCCGATGCGATCAGCAGTCCCGACAGTTGCAACCGCCCGACGAAACCCGGCCTCAAACCCAGCAATCGAAGAAGGCTCATTGCGTCGCCTCCGGGTCCCATCGCCGGAACCGGTCCAGCTTTGAGACCTCGTGAACCAGGTTGTGACACATCAGACATGACTTTTCACCACTGAGCAGTTGCGCCCGGAAAGGTGCATGAACTGACTGCTCCTCATAGGATCTGGCCCCGTCGTGGCACTCCAGACAGGCCCGGTTGTCATAGGGCTCATACAACTCTACAGGGGCGGATGCCGAGCCCCAGAAGTTGTGCCACACATGCTTCACGCCGCGGATCTTGTCATCGAGGTCGCCGAACATGGTGTAGTTGGTGTGGCAGGTGTAACAGGCCCGGTCGGCGGGGATGCGCTTGTTCTGATAGTGGGATGCGGGAAGAAAGCGGGCGTGGTCAATGTACAGACTCTCCCCGTAGGGTTGAATGATGTGACAAGAAAGACAGAACCGGGTTGTCTTTGCCTGCTCGTAATGTCGTCCGGCGCCACCCAGAAGCAGCAGCCCCGGCAGCACGAAGAGAGCCAGGAAAGCCAGTATCCTGCCTCCAAGTGTGCCGGTCAAATCGGGCCTGCGGACAAGGAGCCCAACCAGCGCGATTGTCACGACCGCCAGGAAACCCAGGCTGATGGCGTAACCGGTCATTGGAACAGGTCCCCGGAGCGTCGACTAGTGGCTCTTGCGCAACTCCTGCGCCAGCATCTTGATCTCGGTCAAATCCTGCAGCATCTCACTCCAACCATACCAAAGCGCGTAATCGGGATTGTTGTGAAACACACCCTGAAAGGCTCGCATCCGGTGTTCCAGGTGCATCTTGAAGAGTCGCTGTTCGATCACCGAGGGCGCGTCGTGGAAAGCCAGCAAATCCGGGAAGTTGTAGGCGTAGTGCTCCGGCTTGCGCAACACCCCGTCACGATAGAGTGCGCCGACAATGCGAATTGCCTCGGCCAACAACCGGTCCGCCTCCCGAATCATTTCGTCGCCCTTCTTGAGCTCCGCTCGCACAAGATTGGCCGAATGGCATTGCTCGCAAACCTCGATCATGCGGTCACGCTCTGCCTGCCACTCTTCCTGGGTCAGGCGGGCGACGTCCGCTTGCTTGACGGCATCGAGACGCGCGGTTGGATTCCCCTGAGGGTCCAGGACCCCAAGCGCCTGAAGAATGGTGGTTTGATCCGCCGCCCACTGCGGGTCTTCCGGCAAGGGCAATCGCACGGCCAGGAATCCCCAGGCGGTCCGAACACCGTGGTCCCCCTGCGGCATGTGACACGTTTGGCAGGTGGGGGCCGCAGCCTCCTCCGGTAGCGTTCCGTTCTGCTTGAGGAGGTGCCGAACTCCATGCTTGGATGAGGAGTACATTTCCCATTGTGGATGATCCATGCCCATGTGGCAGGTCCGGCATGCCTGCGGTTCCCGAGCTTCCTTGACGGAAAACAGGTGACGGGTGTGGCAGGCATCGCACGAGGCGAGCCCGAACATCACACCATCCGCCCTCAACTCCCGGATCTCCTCTTCACTCTTCAGCCCCAGACGATGGCACCCGCCGCAGCCTTTCATGCCTTCGGTCATGGCCATCGGAAGCCAATGCGTCGTCGGCATGGCGTTCATGCTGACCCAGGCCAGAGCGTGCTTGCCGCCTGCGAACTGCTTCGTCTGGATCGGATGGCATGTGCCACAGACTTCCGGTGTGGCCGTCTTGACCAATGCCACATCGTCCGCCGTGCGATGCCGGTTTCCATGACAAAGGGAGCAATCCACCCCTTCCGTGCTGTGCCGGCTCAGTTCCCAATCCGTGACGATGTTGGGCGTCGCGTCACGGTGGCACTCGACACAATCCGACGACGCGCGAGGTGTATCTTTCCCGCTGCCACAGGCTGTCAGAGCCATAACGACCAACAGCAGGCATCCGTGTTTCCAACGCATTGGTCTGTTTCCTCCTGGTTGCAACAGGATCACAGTTGCCGCCGGCCGGTGTTTCTCCGGAATCGCGATTCTCGCCCTCGACCGGCGATCCGATCTGCTTCTTTCTATAATATGCCACGCGCCATTGCGCAACTTGACCCGGAACTGGCCCGGGGCGGCAAGCCGTCGCTCCAACCGGAACCCCTCGTCGGAACCCGGTTCGAATATCAGAATAGAAACGGAAAGGTGGAACAGCGCAAGTCCTTAAATACAGGTCATAAACCACCAGCCCCCGGGCGGTTCAGCGCTCGGGGTGTGGCGTTCACTGACAGGTTGCCGGACTTGGCGGATGGCCATTGGTCTCACTGGGATCTTCAGGCAAAACCAACCTCAATGTTTACTGCCTCACGTATTTGCGCAGCACCTTGGAGCCGGGCGGGGCTTGGCGTTTGGTGTAGGAAAAGGTGACCTGGCCGACGTAGATGTCTCCGTGGGAATCCACCGCCACCGAATGGGGAGAGAAAAAGCGTCCCGTGCCGTAGGGATCCTCCTCGCACCACTCGGCCAGGATGGCACCGTCCGCGGCCCTGACGGTCATACGGGCGGCGGGCTTGTCCAGGCGGGCCTCGCGGCCATACATGAAGATGCCGCCGATTTCGGCCACGCAGAAGTTATGTTCCCGATCCTGGCACAAATCGTTGGGCCACCACACTTCGGTCCACTGGTCCAGGTATTCCCCATCGGGCGAGAAGATCTGGATGCGCGAGTTCTGGCGGTCGGCCACGTAGACCTTCCCTTCCGGATCCACGTAGACGCCATGAGGCTGGTTGAATTGGGAGGGGCCGTCTCCAGGGTCTCCCCAGGAGAGCAGCAACTGACCGTCCGGGCTGAACTTGTGCACCCGGGCATTGCCGTATCCGTCTGAGACGAACAAATTTCCGTCGGGAGCCAGGGCCACGTCGGTGGGGGTGTTGAAGGGCGGGCCGGAACGCAGGATGGACTGGTGGTCGGTGCCGTTGTAACCGGTGTCGGCCACGCCGTCGGAGGGAGCCAGGGTCATCAGCAGCTCTCCCTCCGGCGTAAACTTGTGAACCCGGTGCCCGTTGTCGTCCACGCAGTAAACGGAGTCATCGGGGCCGATGAAGATCATGTGGGGCCTCACGAAGCGCCCCTTCCCCCAGGAGTCCAGATAGCTGCCGTCCCGGCCGAAGATCACCACCGGATTTTCGGCGCGGCAGAACGCGTAGACCCGGTCCCGCGAGTCCACCGCGATCCCCGGGACTTCTCCCAGGTCCCACCCCGCGGGCAGCTTGGCCCAACCCTCCGCCTCTTCATATGTCAACTGACCGGATCCAAGTTTCACTGGTTTCGTTCCTCCCTGGTTGATGTTGGCCCGCGAGTAACACCTTTACTTACAGCCTTCACCGGTGAGTAGTCCGGGCCGGAAAGCCCAATACTAGGAGGTTGGCACAGGAGAGTCAACGACGGAGGACCAATGTTTGACACCCGGCGGCGCCATCCCCTAAACTCGCCCGCAGCCAGCCCACACTCCATTCGAGGCGCCATTCCGATGTCCGTCGAAGCCTTCGACGGGCGGCAGAGCCTCCCTGGCGGGCCCATCGAGGAGGGACGTGATGATCGCCGCCGTTCTCAGACAACTGGGGCGCGCTCTGGAGATCGAGGAGAAGCCCCGGCCCGCATTCGGAGCCGAAGAAGCCCTGATCCAGGTAATGGCCTGCGGCACCGACGGCACCGACCTGAAGATTGTGGACGGATTCGGCTACAGCCCCGAACTCCCCGCCATCCTGGGCCACGAGGTGGCCGGCGTGGTCTCCGAGGTGGGAGATCGGGTAAACCAGGTAAAGCCGGGCGACCGGGTGGTGGTCTACAACTTCTCCACCTGCGGCCGCTGCCGCATGTGCCGGACCCACCGCGAACAACTCTGTCCCCACATGACGGGGGTCCTGGGAGCCAAGGACCGGGGCGGCCACGCCGAATTCCTGGCCATTCCGGCCCGACAACTGGTCCCGCTGCCCGACAACATCCCCTGGCCGGAAGCGGCCGTGCTGGCCGATGCCCGCATCACCGCCCTGCACGCCGTGGACCGGGCCGGAGTGGGGTTGAATGACCGCATCGTCATCTTCGGAGCCGGGGGTGTGGGCCTCTCGGCCATTCAGATCTCCAAACTGGCCGGCGCCAGCGTCCTGGCCGTGGACCGGGTCGCGGAAAAGACCGATTTCGCCCTCCGGATGGGAGCCGACTTGGCCATCGACTCCACCCGTGGGGACGTCCAGCAGGCCGTCCGGGAATTTACCCGGGGGGAGGGAGCCGACGGTGTGATCGACTGCGTCGGGGTGGAGCAGACCCTGGCGGCCGGGGTGGACAGCCTTCGCCCCGGGGGACGCCTCACCGTGGTGGGCTACACGCCCGAGACCTACGGGCTGAACGGAAAACGGCTGGCGCAGAATGAACTGGAGATCGTCGGCACCCGTTGCGGCCGCCTGCAGGACCTGATAGGCGCGGTGCAACTGACGGCGGAGAACAAGTTGAAACCCCTGGTCACCCACCCCTATCCGCTGGAGGAAATCAACCGGGCCATGGCGGACCTGAGGGCTGGCAAGGTGCTGGGCCGAGCCGTCCTGCTGACGCCGGCCGGACGGGAAGCCATGGGACACCCGGCAACCTCGTCCGGGGATTCCTGAGCGCCGTCCGAGACTCTACCCTCCATCCCTCCTTACCCAACCAGGTGCCCAAGCAGCGTATAGGCAGCCACGCAGAGCGTGAGCCCCCCGGACAGCCACAGCAGCCCGTCGATCCAGGGTGAGGGACCGATCCCGCGATCCAGCCGGCGGTAGCGCAGGTAAAGAATGGAGCAGGCAATGACGGGCAACATGCCGGTCTGCACCACTCCTCCCACAACGATGAGCTGTACCGGCTGTTCCGGAAAGGCCAGGAAGATGGTGGCATAGACCACCGCCCAGAAGACCTGCATGCCTCTTCGCCAGCGGCTCCGCTGCAGCGGACGGTCTCCCGAGACGAAGCCGAAGACGGTAAGGCAGTCCAGCCCCATGATGGCGTTGGCCGCCACCGAGGCGAACAGGGTGGAGTAGAGAGTAATCAAGGCTCCGGTAAGAAAAACCAAGTAGCCCCAGGGACCGAAAATTCCGGTAAAGGTCCCGGAAAGGGTATCGATCATCTGGCCGCCTTCCGGCACCAGCCCCTGGCGGTGAAGGACGGCGGCGCCCAGGAAGTAAAAGGCAACCGTGATGACGGTGTAGACGCTCATGGCCATCAAGGCATCCAGTTGCATCACCCGGATCCAGCCCCTCGCCCGCGCGTACCAGTCCGGCTGGCTGCTGCGGGGTCCGATATGGCGAGCGTATCCCTTTTCCAGGCACCAGTTGGGGTAGGCAAAGAGATCGGACGTCCCCACCCCGGTCAGCCCGAAAAGGGCAAATGCCAAGGCCAGCCCCCCTTGCGCCGGCAATTGAAAGGTCAGCCCCTCCCAGACATTTTCCGGAGACACGGCGTGGCCCGACCATTGCAGGGCCCCTGCCGCCACCACGGTGGTCAGGCTGAAAGCCAACACCATCAGCATGGAACCGCGCTCCACCACGCCGTAGCCGCCGCTGAGCAGGATTCCCAATGTCACCAGGCAGGCAATGACTCCCCAGGCGGTGACACTCACCTGCGGAAGCAGCAGATGGAGGCACTGAGCTACCCCAGCGACGATTCCCCCCACCAGGCTGGAGGAAATCAAGGTGCTGCAGAGCCAGCCCCAGACCACCCAGGAGGCTCGCCAGCGGGGACCCGGAATCCGGTCCACCGACATGAGCGACGAGTCCCCGGATGAGATGGCGTAGCGTCCGATCTCCACCTGCAGAACCACCTTGGAGACGCAGCTCAACAGGATCAGCCACAGCGCCGCAAAGCCCAGTCTGGCTCCCAGCGTGGTGGTGACGATCAGCTCGCCCGAGCCCACGATCCCGGCGGTCAGGATGAGAGAAGGACCGACTTGGCGAAGACGACCCAGGAAGTCGCTGGGAGGGGGCAGGGTCACGGCAGGCCCGCTGTCGGCGGATCGGTGGGTTATTGCCATTTGTTATCGCCCCGGTCGGGCGGGCCAATTTTCCGTTACCGGCCGCCAGAGGTTTCTTGGCAATGGCGGCCGGTGCGGCGAATCTCTTGATTGCGATTTCCGGCAGGACTTGAATGTCCGTGGCGGCACTGATTCTCACAACGCGAAACCAATTACATTTCCCTCATAGCCTCAGCCACTTTATGGCCGCAAGTCTCTCGAATTTCTCTTGGGCTTTGCTATCGATCTGCAAAACCTCATCGGGTGCGACCTGGTGAGAAATGCTGTCCAACCACAAAAAGCACAAAAGTCACAAAACGAATTTTTTTATCTCGTTCCGCTCTTTTTGTGCTTTTGTGCCTTTTGTGGCCATTCCCCGCAACGATCCACCGGCCAACCTCAATTCCACAGTCCGCATCCATCTCCCGTGCTAAGATTCAATCAGGGGAGGCGGCTTCCCCCTGATTTCTTCCTCGCCGGAGGAACGGTAGCAGCCGGCGGTCGGACGCCCCGGTCTCCAACCGGGAACCAGTGGAGGTAACACGGTGAGAAAGACCCTTCAGCTTCCGCGTTTGGAGCCTTCTGAGGAGTCGGTATTCCTGAACCGCCGCAAGTTCGTGGAGACGGCCCTGCTGGCGGGTGCGGGCACCTGCCTGTTTCCTTCCTTGGGCTGTGCTCAACCGCCTCCACCTCCGGAAGGCGGCCCCCTGTCTGTTCCCTTCAAGCGGCCGGCGGTGTTCCCCGCCAAGCGCAACGCCGGTTTCGATCCCCCGAACCTCGAACTGACCGACCGCCTGGTGGCGGCGACCCATAACAATTTCTACGAGTTTCTTCCCAATCGCGGGGGGCCGGTCTGGATATATACCAGCAGGTTCGAAGTGGAGCCCTGGAAGGTGGAGGTGGGCGGTGAGTGTCACAAACCCCGCACCTTCGATCTGGACGACCTGTTCGGATTCGAGCAGGAAGAGCGCGTCTACCGCTTCCGGTGCGTGGAGACCTGGGCCATGAACATCCCCTGGACGGGTTTCCCCCTAAGTAAACTGCTCAAGGTCGTCGAGCCCACCGGCAAGGCCCAACACGTCCGCTTCATCACCGCCCAAAGACCCGACCAGATGCCGGGACTCAGTGAAAGGCACTACCCCTGGCCCTATTATGAGGGCCTGCGACTGGACGAGGCCATGAACGACCTGACCCTGGCGGTGACCGGAGTCTACGGGAAGCCTCTGCTCAAACAGCACGGATCACCCGTGCGCATCATCGTGCCCTGGAAATACGGCTACAAGTCCCCCAAGTCCATCGTGAAGATCGAACTGGTCGCCAAGAATCCCGGATCCTTCTGGTCGGCCAAGCCTTACCAGCACGAATACGGCTACCTGAGCAACGTGAACCCCAATGTTCCCCATCCCCGATGGTCCCAGGAATGGGACTACATGCTGGTCGCCAATGCGTCACCGCGCCGGGGACCTCGCCGTCCCACTCTCATCTTCAACGGCTATGCCGACCAGGTGGGCCATCTCTATCCGGACGAACCCACCGAACCCCAGCGCCCCCTGAGACGCGGGCAGACTGCCCGCTGACAGGACGGCTCCCGCCACCTCGCGAAAAAGGCTCATAGGATAAAGAGTTACCGCCCCGTCGGAAGCGCAGGAGGTTCTTTGTCCGTGGTCTCGGCCTCCACGCCCATCTCCGCCAGGAGTCGGTGGGCGCCGTCCAGGTGCTGCATGATCCAGAGGGCGTAGCGGATGTCCACGTGAATGGACCGGGTGACGGCCGGAATGAAATCCCAGTCGGCCACGATGCTCTCCCAGTTGCCGTCAAACAGCAGCCCCACCAACTCCCCGCGTCCATTCAAGGTGGGGGAACCCGAGTTGCCTCCGGTCGAGTCCAGGGTGCTCAAGAAATTCACAGGCACCGAATCCAGCGCTTTCACGTAGTAGCTGCCGAATTCCCGGCCGCCAATCAGCTTGAGCTGTCCGACAGGGGCATTGAAGGGTTCTTGCCCCGTGTCTTTCTCCAGGATGCCTCGCAGGGTGGTGAAGGGAAGGTAGCGGATTCCATCCTTGGCCGAGTACCCCTTGACCGTGCCGTAGGTAACCCTGAGGGTCGAGTTGGCGTCGGGATAGACGGACTTGCCCAGGCTCCGGTTATAGGCAATCAGGGCTTCCATGAAGCGCGGCCGCGCCTGGTCGAATCGACCCTGAAGCTCCTTGTCGCGCTCCTCCCGTTCCATGTCGCTGTCGTAGAGGCTGACGGCCATTCGGATGAAGGGGTCCTGGCTGGTCTCGAAGTCCCGGGGCGCTGCCTTCATCCATGAAATCCGGGTTTCGAGATCTCCCAGTCGAGTCTGTCCGTACATCTCGTCCAGGCGCCGATCCAGCTCCGCGTCCTGCAACCCGGTCGGTCGGATCCCGAACCAGTCGTCGAAGGCCTGGACGTGCTGCTCTGCCGGGAGCTTGGCGTAGTTCAGGACAAACTGGCGCCAGCAGGCACGGTCCACCTCCGGGTCGAAGGTCCGATCGATGCGCTTCAGCCTCTCTCGGATGCGGACCAGGTCCCGTTCCTGGTATCCGGGCTCCCGCTGCCCGTCGGGTTTCTGATGCTCTCGGCTCAGGCGGTAGAGTCTGCGGGCGGCTCTCAGCAACGCCGACCGGCCTCCGAGAAAATCGTAGTAAAGGGCCGCCTCCCGGCCGGACTGCGACTCGGCCACCAGTTTCCCCAAATCGGCGGCGGCGGTCTTCAACCTGGACCGCGAGGCCGGACCGGCTTCGATCCAGGACTGCAGCTCCTGCTCCAAGGCCCTTTTTCGCTCCAGGATGTCACTCTTGGCGAAGCCCTCCAGCATCCCCCGGTAATTCTTGATGACGTTGTTCAGGCTGGCCTGCAGCGACGCATACTTGAGGGCCTTTTCTTCCCGGCCGGCCACCGCCCGGTCGATGATGTCGTGCCACTGCCGGAAGGCCCGAATGCGCCGGGGATAGTCCCACTGGATGACCCCTTCCACCTCGCGGGCCAGGCGGTACCGGTTGGTGCGCCCCGGATAGCCCGCCACCAGGACCAGGTCGCCGGTATCGACGCCCCGGGTGGAGACTCTCAGGTAATGGCGGGGCCGATAGGGAACGTTCTCTTCGGAATAGTCCGCCGGCTTTCCATCCGGGCGCACGTAGGCGCGAAAGAAGGCATAGTCTCCGGTGTGGCGGGGCCACATCCAGTTGTCGATATCGCCCCCGTACTTGCCGATTGAAAGTGCAGGGGCATAGACCAGGCGAACGTCCCGGATTTCCAACTGCTTGATCAACTCATACTCCAGCCCGCCGGAGTAGGCGACCACCCGGCATCGATGGCCCGGGTCCTGCTCGCACTCGGCAACCAGGGCCTTCTGCCGGTCTTCGATGGCCTGATACCGTTCCCGCCCGCCGGCTCTCTGGGGAACCGCCGCCAAAACCGACCGGGTGACATCCTCCACCGAAACCGTGACCAGGACGCGGCTGCCCGGAGCCGCCGCGAGCTCTTGGGACCGGCCGGCAGCCAGAAAGCCCTCCTCCAGCAGGTTCCGTTCTTCGCTGGAGTTGTGCTGGATGGAGCCGTAAGCACAGTGGTGGTTGGTGATCACCAAGCCCTGGGGCGAAACGAAAGAGGCGGTACAGCCGCCCAGCCAGATCACGGCGTTCATGGGATGGCCGGTCAGGTCCGACAGCACCGCGGCGTCCACCTCGGAATTCAAAGCTCTCAGCTTGTCTGACAGAGAGGGGAGCTGCCCAGGCCTCCACATGCCTTCCTCTGCCAGGACGATGGAGGGAAATAGCAAGACGGCAAGCAGAACGGGCAGCGCCCAACGCAAGAGGGATCTGAATCGGCTTACCGGTGTTTCAGTCATGACGGCGATGTCTCAACGTTCTGGCCGGCACTTAAGGAGTATAGGCCGTGGGTAGGGGGAAGTGGTGGTCACGACACCCGGCGCACCATGTGCCGCGCCTGGGTGGGGAGGTCCATCTCCGGACTGGGCCCGTGGCGGCGCATCAGTTCCCAGGCACGGTCGGCCACGGACTGCGCGATGTCCATCTGATCCAGGCAAGTCCGGGCTTCATCCAGGAATTTGTGGCATTCGAAGAGGCGGTGGCCGGATTGCCAGACGGTGGGGTCGCCCCGGCGCTGGTAGCGAAAGTCGGCCGAAACCCGCAATTGAGGCGACCGGTTGGGAAGTCCGCAGTGGATCATGTGGGGGTGAAAAATCAGCACGTCGCCGGCCCGGTAGTCGGACCGCAGCCAGGTCTTGGGCGAGTCGTCGGGAGCCGCCTCGCCGGCCACCGGGACGGCTCCCATTCGAGCCATCTCCCGGGCCTGGTCGGGGTTCTGCGGGATCCCCAGGTAATTGGAGCCCCGGTACCAGTGCCGGTGCATGCCCTCTCGATGGGAACGCTTGCGGATGGCCAGTCCGCCGGTGGCCAGGTCGATGTCCATCAAGGCCACCCAGCAGGTCACGAACGCCACCCGAAAATGGTAGCCGTCCTGGTGGGCCGGAGTGACGTAGTCGAAGTGCTGCCCCCTGGTCTTGGCGGACGTGAGATCCTGGAAAATGATTCGCACGCGGTCGGCGTTCTCCACCCAACTGAAGACCTCGCCGCCAAACAGGACCTCCAGGAACCTGAAGAGTCCCCGGTCTTGGATCACCTCGGTCAGCGAAGACAGGTCGCCGATCATGCGGCCGATGGAACCGCTGGGTGTCAGCTCATTGGATTCCGGCATCCTGCCCGACCACTTTAGCTCCAGTCGCGGATCGTCGACGGCGAAGCCGTGCCGGATGAGCAGTTGGCGAATATCCGATCGCGCCCGCCCGAGGTTGTCCCGATCGATCAGTCCCCGAACGAACAGGTATCCCTCCGCCTGCAGGCGTTGGGACAAGGCGGCGTGGTCTCTTGTCGAGGCCTCGACCGCTTCGAGAGGAGTCAAGGAGAGATCGACCATTGGGGTCCGTGACCTCGCGGCGGCCGGCCGTCAGATCATTGGAGTGCGGCGTCCATCGCCGATTCAAATGGTCGGGGCGAGAGGATTTGAACCTCCGACCCCCTGGTCCCGAACCAGGTGCTCTACCAGGCTGAGCCACGCCCCGTCATTGAATCAGCGGCAAGCCGCGGGTGAAAGGATTTCCGCCCAGGACTTCAACTCGGAACTCAACTCCAGGGCGGTCTGGTCGAGCTTGAGCGGTGTGATGGAAACGCAGCCGGAGCGGACAGCCACGTAGTCGGAGTCCCCGTCGTCCGGCAGGTCGCGCGGCTCCAGCTCCTGGTCCAGCCAGAAGTACTTTCTGCCCCGAGGGTCCCGGCTCTCCACGATCAGGTTGGCGATCGGACAGGTGTCCTGTCGAGTCACCCGAACTCCCTGCCACCCCCCTGCGGGAACGTTCACGTTCAGGATAAAGCCCGGCGGAAGCGGCTTGTTCAGCAGTTGCCCCGCCAGATAAGCCGTGAACTGGGCCGCCTCTTCAAAGTCGAAGTCCGCCCGCGTCGCCAGCGAGACGGCTGCCGACTGAATCCCGTGCCTGGCGCCTTCCATGGCCCCCGCCACCGTACCGGAATAAGCGATGTCATGGCCCAGGTTGGAGCCCCGGTTGATTCCGGAGATCACCAGATCCGGCCTGCTGGGAAGGATGTGGTTCAGGGCGATGATCACGCAGTCCGCCGGTGTTCCCTCCACCGAGTAGCGATCCACTCCAATCTCTTGGTAGCGGATGGGCCGCCAAAGCGTCAGGGCCTGACTGGAGGCGCTCCTCTCCCCGTCGGGCGCCACGGTAATGACCTGTCCCAGGTGGGCAAGAGAGCGAGCCAGCGAGGTGATTCCTGCGGAGTGGATCCCGTCGTCGTTGGTCAGTAAGATTGCAGCCAATGATGGACTCTGAAGAAAAATGGTCGGGACGAGAGGATTTGAACCTCCGACCCCACGCACCCCAAGCGTGTGCGCTACCTGGCTGCGCTACGTCCCGAAACCGATTCGGAATCTAACACCTTCGATTCAGGATTGTCAAGATGGCCCGGAGCTCCGACTTGAGTGTACGGACCCTCTCCGCGGCGCTTTCGGCTGGGGCCGGTGTCGCCTCCGAAGGAGGCCCTCCCGACTCCTCAAGGGGCTCCCGATCGTGCCGGCGCGGTCCGCCGACAGCAGATCCGGCGGCGAGGGCTTTCCGTGCCCCCGCGATGGTGAACCCCTGGTCGTAGAGGAGGTGCTTGATGGCCAGAACCGTCTCGATATCCCGCTTGCGATACATGCGGCGGCCGTTGGGTCCTTTGCCGGGTCTGAGGCGCGGAAACTCCGATTCCCAAAAGCGCAGGACGTAGGGCTCCACCTTCACCAGCTTCTGCACTTCCCCGATACTGAAAAACAACTTGTCGGGTACTTCGACAGGAGCCTCGGAATCTGCGCTTCCTCGCTGGCGATTCACGAGCTTGAGAGATCGTTCTGGCATGATCGGGCCGGCAGTCCTTTCGGGCCTGCGCGCTACTGCAACTTTACTTCATTGAGAACAAAACAGGCACTGAGTCACTCTCCCCAAGAGTCGAAGTCCCGACCCAATGCGGATGTTTCACAATCGAGAGGCGATGCGGCTTGCCCCCGCAGCCGGCGAGGGATGGCTTGACGGCTAGCCCACCTTTCTTTCCACCTTGTGCTTCAACACCACCGGAGTGCCCACAAACCCGAAGCGCTCTCTGATCCGGTTGACGAGGTATCGCTGAATGGAGGGGTGAAGCGGCGACTTCCGAGCCGTGAAGAGCACAAAGGTCGGCGGCGAATCGTGCACTTGAGTCATGTATTGCACCCTGACCTGCCGGCTGAAGGGCACGGCCGTGTCTCGAAGAGCCTCCCGCTGCAGGAACGCATTCAACACCCCGGTTCCGATCCGGGTGCGCCGTGCCTTGAAGACCTGGTCGATCAGCGTGAGCAGCTTGGGGACGCGCTGGCCGGTGGCGGCCGAGATGAACACCATGGGAGCGTAGGCCAGGAACCGCAGCCTGGAGCGCACCCGCTTTTCGAAGGCCACCATGGTACCACTGTCCTTTTGCATCAGATCCCATTTGTTGACCACCAGAATGGCCGAGGTTCCGACCTCCTGCACGTAGCCTGCGATGGCGGAATCCAGCGACGAGGGCGCCTCGGTGGCGTCCATCATGACCAGGGCCACATCGCAACGCTGTACGCTCTTGCGCGCCACCAGGACGCTGAGCTTTTCAGCCTGAAGAAAGGTCTGAGGTCTTTTGCGGATGCCGGCCGTGTCCATGAACCGATAGACCTTGCCGTTGCGGGTGGCTCGGGAATCGACGGCATCGCGGGTGGTTCCCGGAATCGGAGACACAATGGTGCGGGTTTCGCCCAGGATGCGATTCAGCAGCGTGGATTTGCCCACGTTGGGCTTGCCCACGATGGCGACCCGAATCTCTCCGGGCGGCAGCCGCTTGGTGCGGCCCCGCTTGGGGAGGTGTTTGACCACTTCGTCCAGCAGGTCGCCCACGTTCAAGCCATGGACCGCGGAGACTGGGATGACCGCACCCATACCCAGCTCGGAGAATTCCGGAGCCTGGATCCATTGGCCGGCGCTGTCGCATTTGTTCACGGCCACCACCACCGGCTTGGAGCATTCGATCAACAGCTTGCCCAGGGACCGGTCGAGGGGTGTGAGCCCGGCGCGCCCGTCCACCACCAGCACCAGGACCTGGGCCTTCCGGATGGCCGTCTCGGCTTGCTCGAAAATGAATCCCGGCATTGGATCCCGATCCCCCGGGACCATGCCTCCGGTGTCGATGATTTCGAACTGCCGCCCGCCCCACTCGGCCCGGGCCTCCACCCGGTCTCGGGTCATTCCGGGCTCATTGCCCACCAGGGAACGCCTCTGCCCGCAGATTCTGTTGAACAGGGTGGACTTGCCGACGTTGGGGCGGCCGATAATGGCAACGGTAGGCTGGCTCAAGGGAATCGCCTCCGGACGATCTCCGAATTTACCTCAGTATACCGCATTAATAAGGGATGCGACCCGTCTCGGACTTCGACTACAATTCGGCTGATGGGAGCGTGGCAAGGCTCCCCGATCCGCGATTGGAACGCCTGGAAGATACCGGTTTTGAGCCGAAAGAGCCTTGACATCGGTTGCGGCCGCTTCAAGCTTCCCGGAAGCATCGGCCTGGACGTGGCGCCCCTGGAAGGGGTGGACGTGGTCCACGATCTGGACCGGTTTCCCTACCCTTTTCCCTCGGACTCCTTCGATCATGTTCGGATGTCTCACGTGGTCGAACACATCCAGTCCATCGTTCGGACCATGGAGGAGATTCATCGCATTGCCCGCCCGGGAGCCGTGGTGGAAGTGGTGACGCCCCACTACACCGACACTTCGTCCTGGCAGGATCCCTCCCACCGCTGGCACCTCAACAGCCGGTCCTTCGAGCACTTCGAAGAGACATCCCCGACCAACTACTATTCGAAGGCCCGCTTTGCGGTGGAATACTCCGAGGTCAGGCTGCTCAAGCTCTACCGCTATCTGGGCTTCGAGTTCCTGATCAACCTGCAGAACCGCAGTCCCCGCTTCCGCTTCCTGAGAAAGTTCTGGGAGCAGTACCTCTGCACCCTGGTCCGGGGAAAGGTCATGTCCTTCCGACTGCGGGTGCTGAAGTAGCCGGTCCGAGTTCCCGATGGCCCGAACCATGAATAAAGAACTGGCAGTAGTACTGGTGAGCGGGGGCATGGACAGCTGCGTCTGTGCGGCCATGGCTCTTCAGCAGCACGAGGCGGCCTTCCTCCACGTCTCCTACGGTCAGCGTACCGCCCGCCAGGAATTGAGGGCCTTTCAACGCATCGCTGAATTTTACGGAATAGAGAGAACGCTGGCGTGCGAGCTGTCCCATCTGGGCCGGATCGGAGGGTCCAGCCTGACCGACGCCGCCATAGCGGTCGAAGAGGCCGATCTGGAGAGCCGGGAGATTCCCAGCAGCTATGTGCCCTTCCGCAACGCCCACTTTCTCTCCATTGCGACCTCCTGGGGCGAGGTGCTGGGCGCCCGTTCCATATTCATCGGAGCCGTCTTCGAGGACAGCTCGGGATACCCGGACTGCCGCCCCGAGTACTACCGGGCCTTCAACCGCCTGATTGAAGCCGGAACCCGCCCCGAGACCCGCCTGGAGATCCTGACACCGATCATCCGGATGAAAAAGAGTGAAATCGTTGCGGCCGGACTCAGGCTTGGGGCGCCCCTCCATCTGACCTGGTCTTGCTATCGGGGCGGGGACATCGCCTGCGGGCGGTGCGACAGTTGCGCCCTGCGGAGACGGGGATTTCGGGAAGCCGGCGTGGAGGACCCGACCCCCTATCATCATACGGAGAAAATCTAGCCCCGGACGGCTTTTTTGCGGTAGAGTTCATCCAAAAGGGAAAGCCTGGGGAACAGGCAGAATCCGTCGCTGGAGGTTTCCATGAACACAAAGATACGCGCCCTACCGATCTTGGCCATGCTGGCCGTCGCAACCCTGTTGTTGCCGGCTGCCCTTTCGGCCCAGAGCGCCCTCTCCGGAGAGGTCGTCGGCGAGGATGGAAAGCCCCTGGAAGGGGCCACAATCACCCTGGACCGACTCAAGGTCGAAAAAAACTATAAAGTCACGACCGACAAGAAAGGGCGCTACTTTATCGGAGGGCTCAGACCGGCCTTCTACAAGGTGGTGCTGGCCATCGACGACCAGCCGGTAGCCCATTACCAGGAGTTCCAGATCAAGCTGGGAAACGAGAACACGCTGGACTTCGATCTGGCCGAAATCAGAAAGGCGGCCCTGGCCCAGATGACTGACGAGGAAAGAGAGGCCAGGGAGCAGGAGCGCAAGCGCAGGGAAGCCGCTGAAAAGAAGTTCACCAACATGAAGTCGGCTTTCGACGAGGGGCGAAAGCTTTTCATGGCCAAAAACTATGAGGCAGCCTCGGTGGCTTTTGGAAGGGCTGCGGAAATCGATCCCAGCCAGCATGTGGTGTTGGGCAACCTCGCCATCTCCTATCAAAGGCTGAGGAAGTATGACCAGGCCGTCGAGAGCTACCGGAAAGCCATTGCCGCTCTAGCCGACAGACCCGATCCCCTGGCGGAGTCCGAGTATTATTTCAACATCGGCATTGTCTATGGCAACCAGGGTGAACCGGAGCTGGCGGTGGAAGCCATGGAAAAGGCGGCCGAACTCGATCCCGGCAGGGCCGGACAGGCCTTTTACAACCTGGGCGTGGTGCTGAGCAACAGCGGCAAGAACGCGGCGGCCCTGGAGGCATTCAAGAAGGCCGTCGAGGAAGATCCGCGGCACGCCAACGCCCACTACCAGATCGGAATGGGCCTGGTAGGCATGGCCACATTCACTGCTGACGGCACGACGATTCCCGCGCCGGGCACCGTTGAGGCCTTCGAGAATTACCTGCTGTATGAGCCCGAGGGAAGGTTTGCCGCACAGGCCAAGGCCATGATCCAAACCCTCTCGGCCAGCGTGCAAACGGAATTCAGCAAGGATGACGAATAGTCAGGCGAGGGGGAAACCGGTCTCAGCTTTCCTTGAACTCCACTCCGTCCACTACCCAGTCCAGGCTGCCTCTCTTCAGGATCAACGAGGCTTCCAACCTTGCGAATCCGGTCTCGCCTCTGGCAGCCAGAAATAGGGTGGTTCCCATGGTCATGCGATCGGTGTCGGTCTGAACCAGCGAGGTGACCTCAAAGGCAACGTAGGCCGGATCTTCCGAACCCAGCAGGAATTCGCTCATCACCTGCTGATTCTCGAAACGGCTTTGGAACCCCTGCGTCAGCAGTTGGCTGGCTGCTTCAACGTTGCGGTCGATGAGGTGCCTCATGAATCGCTTGGCCACCATCATGGCGAACTTGGCCCGCTTCTCGCTGGCCACGTTGAAGGGCATGATCGGCCGGCGGGGATCGGACCTGAGGAATTTGATGTCTTCGGCCACCCAGGCGCCCCTGATCTTCACGAACCGAATCTGCTCGTTGACCCGGCTGCTCACCTGGTTGTTGAGGTCGACCCAGGTGCTTTCCACCGAGACCTGGAACTTGTCCTTGCCCAGAGGAAATATGGCGGCAGGACTGAAGTCGAAGGCAGCGACCCGCCCGCTGCGCACTCGGATGGAGAGACGTTTGCCGCGAAGATAGCGCTTCTCCAAACCCGCTGTCATGAGCTTGCGGGCCTCGACGTTGTGCCTCAGCGTCCTGGCGCCCATGAATGCCTTCACCGTGTTCACCTTGGAAGGGTCAGGCGAACCTTGCGGCAGCGCCGGGAAAGCAGGAATACAGGCCAGGGCGACTCCCAGACAAACCAGGCTGTGGACACCGCGCATTTTTGTCTTCACCGCTTTCTCCTCCCGAGCTGACGAGCGACGGATCCTTCCCGCCAAATTAGTGTACCCCGAATAGCGGCAGGATTCATCTCCCCCGTGGTGCTTTTCGGATAGAGGAGGAGACGGACGGGGGTTTCCAGCAGAGGCCGTGACCGGCCGGCCGAATTGACTTCAATCGGGTTTTTAGCTTAAATAATTGACCTAACAAGCTGCGGGTCAAGGGAATTGCGGGTATCTTCTTCCGCCGGGCGCCGAGCGGTCGGGCGGCCCGGTCGGCTTGCATTTGGAATCGAACATGAACTTGCTCAAACAAGAGGCTGTCGGGAGCGACACGGTCTGGCCCGATATCCGTGAAGATGTCTCCCTCGAAGCAGCGCGCGAGCCTATCCTGGCCAGCTTTCTGCATTCCACCGTGCTCAACCACCAGAGCCTGGAGGACACGCTCAGCTTTCACCTTGCCGCCAAGCTGACCAGTCCCAGCCTGTCTCCCATGATGATTCGGGACGTCATCGACGAGGCGCTGAGCGACAGCGCTTCCATTCGAGCCGCGGTTCGAGAGGATCTGAGGGCCTTCCGCGACAGAGACCCCGCCTGCAACAGCTATGCCGAACCCCTGCTCTACTACAAGGGGTTCCATGCCCTGCAGTCCTACCGCGTGGCCCACTGGCTGTGGACGCAGGAGCGCCATCAGCTGGCGCTGCTGCTCCAGAACCGGATTTCGGAAGTCTTCCAGGTGGACATTCATCCGGCCGCCCGCATCGGCAAAGGGATCTTCATCGACCATGGGACGGGCGTGGTTATCGGCGAGACAGCCGTGGTCGACGACATGGTCTCCATGTTGCACGCGGTGACGCTGGGCGGGACCGGCAAGGAGAGTGGAGACCGGCATCCCAAAGTCCACCGCGGGGTCCTGATCGGCGCCGGCGCCAAGATCCTGGGCAACGTGCATGTGGGTGAGGGCGCCAAAGTCGGAGCCGGCAGCGTGGTTCTGAACGATGTCCCGCCCCACTGCACCGTCACCGGCGTTCCGGCCAAGGTGGTTGGATGCCCGGACGTGGATGAGCCCGCGGTCGAGATGGACCACCAGATTCCCGAGCGACCCGGCGTTCAACCCTGATAAACCCGTCCAACACCACAACAGGGGACACCATGAAACATCTGGGTCTTGCCCTTCTGATGGTCGCCTGGCTGGCCTGCGGTCGTTCATCGGTTCCGGAGGCGGGCTTCGTGCCCCTCTTTGACGGCAAGTCTCTTCAGGGTTGGCAAGCGGTGGAAAAGGTAGGTGAGGGCTACCTGGTGGAGAACGGAGTCCTGATCTGCCCCGCCGAGGGCGGGGGCAATCTCTTCAGCGAGCGGGAGTACTCGGACTTTGTCCTCCGCTTCGAGTTTCGCCTGCAGGAAGGTTCCAACAACGGGGTCGGCATCCGGGCGCCGCTGGTTGGAGACGCCGCTTACCAGGGGTTGGAAATCCAGGTCCTCGACAACCACTCGCCCCGCTACAAGGACAAGCTCCGCCCTGCCCAGTATCACGGGTCGGTCTATGACCTGGCTCCGGCCAAGCGGGGGTTCCTGAAACCGACGGGAGAGTGGAACCAGGAGGAGATCCGTGCCGTGGGCCGCCAGATCACGGTGACCCTCAACGGCACGGTCATCGTCGATTTCGATCTGGATTCGGTGACCGACAGCCAGGTTCTGGAGAAACACTCCGGAGTGGCGCGGAGCAGTGGACACATCGGATTCCTGGGGCACGGGACCAAAGTCGAGTTCCGGAACATTCGAATCAAGGAAATTCGCCGGGAGTCCGAGCTGTAAGAGGCTGCCAGCGGCGCACGAGCCCGGTAGTGCAGGGGCCCGGCTTGTCTGAAACAACCGACAAACGACAAAAGAAAAAAGACTTATCCACGAAGGGCCACTAAGGCGCGGGAGAAGACTCAAGAGGGATGGGGCGAAGGTCGGCAAGGGGGTCAAGGAAGGACACAAGACAAAGAGGATTTGTCCGCGGAGGAGCAAGTGGGGGCGCTTCCCACTGCATCGTGATTTACAGGGATTATTAACATCGATGTACAGGATTCACAGGATTCTTCAGGAAACGGCCAGCTTCTAATGCCGGGAATCCGCAAATCCGCACCGGATCACCGCCCGAGTTGGCTTCTGGTGCAGGAAGCTCTCGTCCTGTTAATCCTGTGCATCCTGTGCATCGATGTTCAATGGGTAGAAAATCGTGCTAACCGAACAGGGTCCTTGTTCCCGACCGGCTATGAAGATTCCTTGTTTCACTCTAAAGGAAAACGGCGAACCACGAATGGACACGAAGTCATACCAGGGTAGCAGCGTTGCAGAAGCATTGTGGTGCCGCTTCTCGTTCGAGTGAGTCCACCTGCATTCGTGTGAATTCGTGTCCATTCGTGGTTCGTCTTTATTCAGCGATCGATTGTTTTTCCTCGTAATGATCCGCATGGCAGGGCGGGAGACCGGCTAATGTCCTCCCCGGGCGCCGGTCTGCAGTCCCATGCTCAACGGTCTGAAAGAGTCCCCCATTGTCTGCCCCTGCCAAGGCTCCGGAACGCTTTCTGGGACGGGTCGAATACTATCGAAAGTATCGGCCCGGCTACCCCGAGGGCCTGCTCGAATGGCTGAAGGAACTGTCGGCCCTGAAACCTTCCCACCGCGTCGCCGACATCGGCTCCGGGACGGGCCTGCTGGCGGAGCTATTCCTGCGGCAGGGCTACCCGGTGGTGGGTGTCGAGCCCAATCCCGAGATGCGGCGGACGGCTGAATCTCACCTGAAGCGCTACCCCCGCTTCCGGACCATCGATGGGCGAGCGGAAGCCACCACCCTCGGCAGCCGGTCGGTGGATCTCATCGTCGCCGGCCAAGCCTTCCACTGGTTCCCGATCGACCGCACCCGAGAGGAGTTCCAACGCATCACCAAACCTCCGGCCTGTGCGGTCCTGGCCTGGAACCAGCGCAAGACCGAAAGCACGGGGTTCCTGAGGGCCTACGAGAAGTTGTTGCTGCGGCACGGCACCGACTACGCCCGGGTTCGCCACCAGAACATCGGCCAGCCCCAACTGCAGGCTTTCTTCGGTCCACAAGCAATTCACAACAAGACTCTGGCCAACTCTCAGGTCTTCGACCGGGAGGGCCTCATCGGGCGCACCCTCTCCTGCTCTTTCGTGCCGTTGCCCGGACAGCCGGGCCACCGGTCCCTGATGCGGGCGCTGGACCGGATTTTTAAGGAGTGGCAGGTCGAAGGAAGGGTTACCTTCGAATACGACACCCTGGTCTATGCCGGAAGGCTACACCCCAACCCGCGGTGACTCGGCCAGCCCGGGGGACTGGCCCGGGAATGTATACTAACCGGCGCCTGGCGACGCCCCGGTAACACGCAGTGACACCCGCTGCCGGGCCAAAACGCCGAGCCTGTAGGCACTCCCCATCTCCCGGTTGACCCGGGATCTTAGTCCCATGACCGACTCGTCACCCGCGAACCGGACGGAAACGGATCTCGAACGTCTGGACAAGCAGACCCTGTGGCACCCCTTCACTCAAATGAAGGAGTGGATGGAATCTCCTCAACTGGTGATCGAGCGGGGCCGGGGAGTCTACTTGTACGACACCCGGGGAAGGAAGTATCTGGATGGAGTCTCTTCCCTTTGGGCCAACATTCACGGCCACTCCCACCCCCACATCGTGCGGGCCATCCGCCGCCAACTGGACCGCCTGGACCACAGCTCCCTGCTGGGGCTGACCAACGCTCCCGCGGCGCAACTGGCCGGTAAGCTGGTCGAGCTCACGCCCCCGAACCTGACCCGGGTCTTCTTTTCGGACGACGGAGCCACGGCCGTGGAGATCGCCCTCAAGATGTCGTTCCAGTACTGGAGAAACCAGGGGCGGCAATGGGACTCCAAGAAGACGTTCGTGGCCTTCTCCAACGCCTATCACGGGGATACCCTGGGGTCGGTGAGCGTGGGTGGGGTGCGGCTCTTCCACGAGGTCTTCCGGCCTCTTCTTTTCCCGACCATCAGGGTCCCCTATCCCTATTGCTACCGATGCCCGCTGGGAAAGCAGCCGCCGAACTGTGAGATCGACCAGCTCCGGGAATTCGAACAGGTGCTGCGGACCCGCCATCGCGAGATCTGCGGCGTGGTGGTGGAGCCCATGATTCAGGGGGCGGGGGGAATGGTGCCCATGCCCGATGGCTTCCTGGGGAAACTGACCGAGCTGACCCGGCGTTTCGGGGTTCACCTGATCCTGGATGAGGTGGCAACCGGATTCGGCAGAACCGGCAGGATGCTGGCCCTGGAACACGAGGGCGTCCAGCCCGATTTTCTGGCCCTGGCCAAGGGAATCACCGGCGGCACGCTGCCATTGGCGGCCACCCTGACCAGCGAGGAGATCTTCGAGTCCTTTCTGGGGGAGTACGAGGAGTTCAAGTCCTTTTTTCACGGACACACCTACACGGGGAATCCGCTGGCCTGCGCGGCCGCCCTGGCCAACCTGGAGGTCTTCAGCAAGGAGAAGACTCTGCAGAAGTTGCAGGGGAAAATCACCTATCTGACCAAGGCGCTGCGGCGCATGTGGGAACTGCCCTGCGTCGGGGACGTGCGACAACTGGGGTTCATGGCGGGAATCGAGCTGGTGCGGGATCGCGGCAGCAGGCAGCCTTTTCCGCTGGGACGCCGCATGGGACACCGAGTGGTTCTGCAGGCCCGGCGGCGCGGCGTCCTCCTGAGGCCCCTCGGCGACACCGTTGTGCTGATGCCCCCGCTGTCGATCACCCGGCCCCAATTGAAAACGCTGGTGGAGGTTACCTACAATAGCATCCAGGCCGCTTGGGAAGAGGAGTGACCCCGGTCCACCAAGCGCATAGAGAATGAGGCAATATGAAATTCATTTGGAGAACACGTCTGGCGCCGCTGTGTTTGCTGTCGGCTCTCGCCGCCTGCCAGGCGCCGGATGAGCCTGAAAACGCGGAACGCCGCCTGCGCAACCTGCGTCAATTGACCTTTGGAGGGGAGAATGCCGAAGCCTACTTCTCCTCCGACGGTCAGCGCCTGATATTTCAAGCGACCCGCGACGGCGGCCAGTGCGACCAGATCTTCGTGATGGGCACCGACGGCAGCGGCATCACCCGGGTCAGCAGCGGCAAGGGCCGCACCACCTGCGCCTATTTTCTCAAGGACAGCCAGCGCTTCGTCTACGCCTCGACCCACCTGGGCAGTGAAAATTGTCCGCCTCGACCCGACTTTTCCCGGGGATACGTGTGGGCCGTCTACCCCGACTACGACATATTCCTCTCCGATTTCAACCAGGGCCTTACCCGCTTGACCGACACGCCGGGCTATGACGCCGAAGCCACCCTTTCTCCCGACGGAAAAAAGATCGTATTCACCTCCATGAGGGATGGAGACCTGGAGCTTTACTCCATGAACACCGATGGGTCGGGGGTCCAACGGCTTACCCACACCCTCGGTTACGACGGGGGCGCCTTCTACTCCCCCGACAGTCAAAAGATCGTCTACCGCGCCTCGCACCCCACCGATGAGGCCGCCAAAACCAAGTACCGGGACCTGCTGAGCCGAAACCTGATCGAGCCCAGCCAGCTCGACATCTTCGTGATGAATGCCGACGGCAGCGACCGGGTTCAGGTGACCCGCAACGGCGCCGCCAACTTCTGTCCCTTCTTCCATCCGGACGGCCGGCGGATCATCTTTGCCTCCAACCTGGGCGACCCCAGCGGCCGCAACTTCGATCTCTACCTGATCGACATCGACGGAACCAATCTGGAACAGGTCACCTTCGACGAGACTTTCGACGGATTCCCGATGTTCTCCCCGGACGGGAAGCAACTGGTCTTCGCCTCCAACCGCCACGGAAAAGTTCGCGGCGAGACCAACGTCTTCATCGCCGACTGGGTGGAGTAGGCCCGACCGTTAAACGACCCTTGGCTCCTTCTCCGCAAGCCGATTTCCTTCCCCGATCTTTCTTCGACCGCCCCACCCAAACGGTCGCCCGTGAGCTGCTGGGTTGCCGTCTCGTTCGAAAGCTGGGCGGGACCCTGCTGGCGGCAACCATCGTCGAAACCGAAGCCTACATCGGCGAGAAAGATCTGGCCTGCCACGCCAAAGCGGGCCGAACCCCGCGAACCGAGATCATGTACGGCCCCCCGGGATTCGCTTACGTCTACTTCACCTACGGAATGCACTGGATGCTGAATCTGGTCACTGAGGCGGCCGGCTTCCCGGCGGCCGTGCTCATTCGAGCCCTCGAGCCGCTAGAGGGGATTGCACGCATGCAGGAGCTCCGAGGCGGCAAGCCCCTGTCCCAACTGGCCAGTGGTCCGGCCAAGCTGACCCAGGCCCTGGGGATCGCCCGGGGAGAAAACGGGCTGGACTGCTGCCGTCCCGACTCACCGCTCACCCTGGCCCGAGGGGAAGAGGTGCCGCCCTCCTCTGTAGTGGCGACGCCCCGCATCGGCCTGGGGCAGACACCCGAGCCCTGGTTGTCCAAGCCTTGGCGATTTACCATCCGGGGGAATGGGTTTGTCTCGAGGTGAGAAAAATGGGGAGTCACGGAAGCCGGGCCGCCAGGTGAAGGCTGATACGGAAGCGGAGATGCCGGACCGGCGCCGAGGATCGATATTTTTTTCCACTATGAACATCGATAGACAGGATGAACAGGACGAGAGGGGGCTGCACGAGAAGCTGGCTTGGCAGATGATCCGGTGTGGGCCTACGTATGCCCAGGATTACAAGACACCAGACTCGTAAAACCAAATCCTGTATATCCTGTCTATCGATGTGAACTTAAAACATCGTCCCGAGGGGCAGTGCTGTGGGTTCAACCGGAGCCATGGCTGAAACATGCCGGCTCCGGCGCTTCCAAACCGACCATTCGCAAGCCTGTCCTCTCACCGCCGATACAGGTTACAATGGGGCCGCCCAACCGCCGCCACCGCGGTTCGCGGCCACCGACCCATGCCGGTCGACACTCGCCGAGGAGTTCCATGCGCATTGCCATCGTGATGACCCCTATTTCCGATCACCACCTCCGACTGGCCGGCCAGGTGGGGGTCTCCGACGTGGTCATTCGCTATCCGGGACTGGAATATTCCGAACTGGCCGACCAGAAAGCTCGAATCGAGTCCTTCGGACTGGGGGTCTCGGTCATCGAGGGCTACCTGCCCATTGAGGACATCAAGCTCGGGGGACCCCAGCGCGATGCCGAGATCGAGCAGATGAAGATCCTGATCCGCAACATGGGGCGAGCCGGGATCGGCCTGCTTTGCTACAACTTCATCGCCGGTGGCGACTGGGCCAGGACGTCGGTCAACGAAAAAGGGCGCGGAGGCGCCCTGGTCACCGGCTTTGACCTGAGCGAGCTGCCGCAGGCCACTGCCTCGAAGGCGGGCCTGCCCTCGGCCGAACGCCTCTGGGAGAACCTGGACACCTTTCTGGAAAGAATTCTGCCCGTGGCCGAGGAGTGCGGGGTCACGCTGGCCATGCATCCGGACGATCCCCCGATCTCCAACTTCCAGGGTTTTCCGCGCATCATGAACAGCGTGGAAGGCTTCGAACGACTGGTCGGCCTGAGTTCCAGTCCGGCCAACGGCATCTGCTTCTGCCAGGGGACCTTCGCCGAAATGGGAGTGGATATCCCCTCCTCCATCCGGCGCCTGGGACCTCACATCAAATACGTCCATTTCAGGGATATCCGGGGGACGAGCAGCCGCTTTGTGGAGACCTTTCACGACGAGGGGCAGACCGACATGGTGGAAGCCATGCGGGCCTACCGCGACATCGGTTTCAACGGCCCCATGCGGCCGGACCACGTTCCGCAACTGTCGGGCGAAGAAGCGGGCGAGGCCGGCTACACCACGCTGGGCCGGCTTTTTGCCGTCGGGTACATGCGAGGGTTGATGCAGGCCGTCGGTGAGAGTTCGGCCTGATCCGATACCGCTACAAACGGGAAGACTCGGCCGTCTCCGGTGCGGGTCGACCCTGAGGGCAAGCCTTGTTGCGTTTGCATCCCCGCCATGATTAAGGTGATCTGCCTGGATATGGGCAAAGTCATCATCGACTACGACCCGACCATTCCGCTGGCCTCGCTCGGCGCACGCTCCCAACTGTCATTGCCGGAGATCAAGCAAGTCCTGACGGATAGGGAACCCCTGTTGCTATTCGACCGTGGCCACTATTCCCGATCCGACTTCTACCGAACCATGTGCGCCCGCCTGCGGCTGGATGTCTCCACCGAGGAGTTCGAACAGCTCTGGACATCCCTGTTCCTGCCCGAGCCGCTTCTGGCGGAGTCCTTTCTGCTCAGCCTGAAGCGCCGCTACCGGCTCCTGATGCTCTCCAACGTGAATGAAGTCCACTTCGAGTTCATTTGGAAAAACTATCCCCTGGTGCGCCATATCGAGGATCGGCTGCTGTCCTATGAACTGGGCTGCCTGAAACCGGAGCCCTCCATCTATCGGATCGCCATCGATCGAGCCGGAGTCCTCCCCGAAGAAATCTTCTTTGCCGACGACCGGCCGGAAAACGTCGAGGCCGCCCGGCAGGCCGGAATTGTAGCCACCTGCTTCCAGTCCGAGCGGCAGCTCAAGCTCGCCCTGGGCCGGGCCGGGGTGGTTGTCGAATGAAGGCGCCCGGTTGAGCACGCCGGGCCGCCACCACAGGTTGACTTGCGATTCCTGATCCTGGCCGACATCCACGCCAACCTGGAGGCGCTCGAGGCGGTCCTGGAGCGGGCCAGGGGTCAATTCGACCAGGTGATTTGCTGCGGCGACCTGGTCGGCTACGGCCCCGATCCCAACCAGGTGACCGAGGCGGTGCGGCAACTGGGTCCGGCGGTGATGGTTCGTGGCAATCACGACAAGGCCGCGGTGGGACTCACCGATCTCTCTTTGTTCAACCCCTTGGCCAGAAGCGCGGCGCTCTGGACCCAGACTCAATTGTCGGAAGAGAATCGGCGCTACTTGCTGGCGATGCCCCGCGGACCGGCGGAGGGGAGCGGATTCACGGTGGCTCACGGGTCATTGCTGGACGAGGATCAGTACCTGCTGAACCTGGAGGACGCGCTGCAGAGCCTGAGCCTGGCGGCCCACGGGCTGACCTTCTTCGGACACACCCATGTTCAGGGTGGCTTCGCCTGGTTCAAGGATCAGAGGGCCGGGCCGTTGAATCCCGATCTGAGGAAAGGGGCTGCAGAAAGCCGGCTGCTGCTCGATTCGGAGAACCGGTACTTGATCAACCCCGGGGCGGTGGGGCAGCCCAGGGACGATGACCCGCGGGCGGCCTTTGCGGTCTTTGATCAGGAGAAGGCGCTGCTTTCCTACTTCCGGGTGGAATACCCGCTCGGGCGGGTCCAGCAAAAGATGAGAAAGGTCGGGCTGCCAAGCTACCTGGCCGACCGGCTGGCCCAGGGATGGTAGCCCGGCGTCGTTTGGCCGATCCCCTACCGCAGGCCGACCCCGCTGACCTGGACCTCGGGAACCACGTAGTTCCAGTCCCGGGGCAGGTTTTCAAAGGCCACCTGAAACTCGGCAACCTGCTGCGGAGCGATCCCGCGCTCACCCCCGTACTCCAGGGCCGTACGGGCTTCCTTCAAGACCACCTGGTCGAGGGAATCCTTGAAGAAGAAGGTCAACTCCACTTTCCGAATGGTACCCTCCCCGTCGTTGGTCAGCGATCCCTCCACGTAGAAGACCTCGTCCCCCAGGAAGTTCTCCCCCTTGGCCAACCCCAGACTGGAGAGAGTCACCCGGTCCCTGTAGGCCTCCTCCCGAGCCGCTGTCTCCGGGTCGGCGGGGGGGCGGCTCGCGTCCCCGCAGCTCGCCGCGGCCCACAAGAGTAGCAGGGCTAACACCGCTGGGAATCGACGTTTGGCAGACATGGCCGGAAAGTAGCACAGCCGTTGGGGGGTGTCAAACCTAGCCTGAACCTAGCCTGAGGCTGCCCCAAAGGCGGGCGCACGACCAAAAGATCTGATAGAGTCGGGAAGAAGCCCCGTAAGAATCCGGCGCGAATCATGGCTACAAAGCGACTGCCTGGATGGCCGGCCATGTTTGCAACGACAGCCTTGCTGCTGCTCGGTGGGGGACCGCTTCGTTCACAACAGCGCGATCCCGCGAATGCGCAGGGACTCGGTATCGGCAACCCCCTTGCTCTTTCGGGTGGGTCTGCTGGTAAGCCTGACTCCACGCCTGGTCTTGCGAGGCGGGTACTCGCACATTCTCGGTTACCTGGATACGCCCGCCTCCCGCTCTTTCGAAACGGGAATCGGATTTCGTTTCTAGCCTGAAAACGATGAAGGCGACACTCACCGGATTGCGTGGCTTGATGCTGGACCTGGACGGCACTGTCTACGAGGACAACCGCCTGATCCCCGGAGCCGCCGAAGCCATCGCCGCCCTCAGGGAGCGCGGGTTCCGGCTTCGCTTTGTGACCAACACCACCAACAAGCGACGAGAAACCATCCGGGACAAGCTCCATGTCCTGGGCATCGAATCCGATGCCTCGGAGATATTCACGGCTCCGGTGGCAGCCAGCCTGATGCTGCGGCGTCATCCGGAGGCCCGCTGCTGGGTGGTCACCCGGGGCGACTCCATCCAGGAGTTCCAGGGCCTGAGACTGGACGAGGACCAGCCCGATTTCGTAGTTCTGGGCGATCTGATGGAAGGGTTTACCTTTGAGCTGCTCAACCGCGTCTTTCGCAAGCTGATGGACGGCGCGGAGCTGATTGCCATGCAGAAGAACCGCTACTGGCTGACCCGGGGGGAACTCACTCTGGATATGGGGCCGTTCGTTGCCGCCCTGGAGCACGCCACCGGACGCATGGCCCGGGTGGTGGGCAAGCCCTCGCGGGAATTCTTCCACCTGGCGCTTTCGCACCTCGGACTGGCCCTGTATCAAGCGGTCATGGTGGGGGACGACTGGGAATCCGACATCGCCGGCGCCCAGCGCGCGGGCCTGCGAACGATCCTGGTCCAAACCGGCAAGTATCAACCCGCAGACGAGAAAAATCTCGATCCGCAACCGGACGGCGTCATCGAAGGCCTCGGCCGCCTGCCGGAGATCCTGGCTTGACATAGACGACTTTAAGGCCGTTCCCCATGGGTCCGCTGGTCATGTCGCCAAGCCCAACCGGCGCAAGCTCATTATTCCTCCCACCACCAACACTGCCAATTCGCCGAACGACGGCGACGCCTTCGGCAACTGGAAGGGTAAATGTGCACGATTGAGAGCATTTCCGGGACCACGCTTCGTGACCAACCGGGCAAAAGGAAACAAATCATCCTGGACTGAAGGTGCCGATCATTCAGTGTGCTAATGGCGTGAAATATTCGCTGTTAGCGAAATAAGTCTTGACTTCCAGCTCCGAAATGTTTATTTTCAAGATGTTTGGAAAATACGGAAGTAAAAGTCATCACACCCTGGGTTGGCTTCGGTCAACCCGAGGAGGGGAAACCCTCTACCGCTTACTGCAGCAATCACCCTCTCTCCTCAGTGGTGGTCGCTGAGCGAAGCGAGACCCAACCAATGACCCGTTGGGTCTCTGACACATTTGGATTTAGCTGCCACGTTCCGTCTTTCTGTTGGTGATGACCTCATTCCGCAATTCGGCGGGTGAGCAACAGAAAGGAGGTGAGAAAATGCTCTCACTGGGAACCAAACCGTGGCGGCGGCGACCGAAGAGCGGGGGTAAGCAGTGTAGATGGCTACGTAATCCGCGCCTGCTTCGGACAGCTATCCTTATAGGCATCTGGGCCTATCGTCTATGGAGGATTTGCCGGGCGCTTAATGGTATTTTCGGAGGCTAGGTCGCTTTCCACTGTGTCAAATTACAACCGGATTGGTAAGGATGGCTGTTGACGTACTATCAGAAGCACTTCGGCTGATTCGAGTGTTTCACGATGTAAAACAAAAACAATTGGCGGAACAATTGGGTATCTCGAAGTCGTATCTTTCAGAGATCGAACGAGGTAAGAAAATACCCTCCATTGAGGTCATTCAGAAATACGCCGCTGAGTTTCAAATGCCAGTTTCGTCCATTCTTTTTTTCGCCGAGCAGTTGGTCGACCCAAACCGGAAACCTCCAGATGCCGACCGTGTAAGAGGAATCATTGCCGGAAGGGTCATCAGTTTCCTGCAGTTCATCGAAGCAAAAGCGAAAGAACATGCCGAAGAAGCGCACTAAATGCTACGCGGAGCAGGATAGCCCCTTCTATAAGCTCCGCTCGAAGGCGAAACTTGCAAATCTTCTCTTTCTCAACGTCGATAAATTAGAGTTTCTTGCGGAATCCGAGGACCTATACTTCGATTTCCCCAAGAAGAAAATGAGTGGCGGTTTCCGCCCGATCAGTGCGCCGCGTGCCGATCTCAAGATTGTACAGAAGAGAATTGCAGACTTGCTTCAACGCATCACTCCGCCGGATTATCTGTTTGCGCCGGTTTGCGGGCGTTCTTATGTGGACAATGCCAAGCGGCACTTGGGAGCCAGCTCAGTTCGACACCTAGATATCGAGGATTTCTTCCCGAGTTGCACCGCAAATAAAGTCATATGGTTTTTTCGAAAGCGAATGGAATGCTCCCCGGACGTTGCAGTACTCCTTCGTGGCGTTGTCACAAGGCGTGGTTCGTTGCCACAGGGCAGCCCATGCAGTCCGATACTAGCGTATCTCTGCTATGTGGATATGTGGGAAGAAATTGAACGCCTAGTAGGCGAGAGTAGTTGCCAACTGAGTGTCTACGCCGACGACCTGACAATTTCAGGAGAAATGGTCCCGGAGAGTCTTATTTGGGAAATAAAACAAATACTGTTCCGACACGGTTTCCGACACAAACGCAGCAAGGAACGGAGCAAGATATACAAACCTACAAAGATAACCGGTGTAATCCTCAATGGAAACCAGCTTCTCGTGCCGAACCGGCAGCACCAGAGACTCTATCAAGTTCGTCAGAAGTTGAAGGTTTCCCGCTCGCCTGAGCACCGCAGGCAGCTTAAGGCACAACTGGTCGGGCGAGAATCACAGTTCCGCCAGATTGTCGGAACTCCGCAAAGTCAGTAGACCCACCACGGGACTCTTGCTCAACTGGCAAGAGAAGAGTCCATAAATAGCAAGTACTCTCCAACCGTGGACTAATCGACAAGAAACGAGGATATTGGTGTCGCGACATGTTTGCGGCATTGGCCGCTCGAGGGACAATGCGTCCCACCGCCGGTCCGCGTTCCGTCCGGTTGAGCTCCCAGAAATCAGCTTCGCCAGGATATGCTATCCTTTCCACCAAAAACTTCCTGGCTAATGAAGTGCTGGCATCATCTCCGATGAGAGACTGTGCAAGATGAATCCTGAAACGAGTCCGTTCAGCCCCGGACAACCCGTGCCGATTGAGTTTTTTATTGGGCGCATCCGTGAGGTCGAGCGTCTGCGGGGCATGGTAAGGGCTAGTACACAAGGCAAATTCCGAATCGGATTTGTCAGCGGAGAACGGGGCATCGGCAAGAGTTCCCTGGCGTCGTTCGTGCGCTACCTTTCAGAGCACGAGAGCCAAGTCGCAGGATGGCATGTCTTTCTCGGCGGCGTTGAGGATTTGAATGAGATGCTTCGAAGGACCTTCGATCGCCTGCTGAAGGAAAGCATGGACAAACCCTGGCATGAGCAAATCAGGAACTTTTTTGGAAACCACGTGCGTCAAGTGGGTCTGTTCGGGGTCACTTTGGAGTTGAATCTCCAGGAAAGCGACTGGTCAACGCTCGCCCATGATTTCGTGCCGACCGTCAGGCGGCTTCTGAACGAAATCAAGGACCAGAAGCGTGCGCTATTTCTCATCCTGGATGACATCAACGGTCTCGCGGGTTCCGAAGTTTTCGCCAACTGGCTGAAAAGCACCGTGGACGAGATCTCCACGTCCCAACAGAAAATGCCTCTCTGCATTCTAGTTGTCGGCCTTGAGGAGAGGCGCCAGGAGCTGGTGTCGAAGCAACCGTCTCTTGCGCGCGTCTTCGAGTTGATCGACATCGCCCCCTGGTCTGACGATGAAGCCATGGACTTCTACCGGAAGTCATTCGACGCCGTGGGCGCTAAGGTTGCCGACAGCGACATGCGCCAACTCGTCCGATTCACCGGCGGACTTCCTGTTCTGGCCCACGAGATCGGCGACGCCGTCTGGCGCACGGCCGAGGGTCCGGAAATCGAGTCAAAAGAAGTATGGGAAGGAATCTTGACCGCAGCCGAGGTGATCGGCCGGAAACTGCTGCAACCCCAAGTGTTCAGGGCAATTCGCAGTGAGCGTTACCGATCCATTCTTCGAAAAATGTCGGGCGCGCCCCGGATGAGCTTTGGAAGATCAGAACTCATGGGACGTCTGTCGGACAACGAAAGAAAGGTCATGGACAACTTCCTGCGACGCATGAAACGGCTCGGAGCGCTGGAAACCGATCCCGAGGTCAAAGGTGGATACCAATTCCCCAACCTCCTCCACATGCTTTATTTCTGGATTGAATCCCAGCGGATTTCCCGATGAATGTACTCGTTGCCTGCGATCAGGGAAGTGCTGCTTTACCCCTTTGACAAACTCGGCTTGGTTAGCTCCATTAGCGTCTGCTCCTTGTCGAATACCAGGGCGCGCACATTGCCGACAGCTCGGATACTGCTGAGAAGCGGACCGTTGGCGAGCTCTGGGAACGGAAAAGCGACGGTAAGGGCCTCTTTCTTGTCGCAGAAAATACGCTGGGCGGAAGGGATGTGCGCCAGCAGCTTATCGACAAGGTCAATCTCGCCTGAACTCCCGAGCCTCTTTCCCTCCCGGCGTAGCGTATCGGACTCTGGAAGACTTCATGCGTGAGACTCTGCTTAGCTACCTGCCCGAGTTTCTGGACCGCGGCGAGGACACGGCGCTTATGGGCCGGTCCGGGCTGCGGACCGACTACTGGTCCTATGGCAGGCTGGCCCGGACTTCCTTCCAGGTGGCCCGGGAACTGGGCTCACGGGGACTCGGCCTGGGGGACCGACTGCTGTTGCGGGAAGACAACTCCCCCGAATGGGTGGCCACCTTCCTGGGGTGCCTGATGCGTGGGGTGGTCGTGGTTCCCCTGGATGTTCAGAGCTCTCCCGAGTTCGTGGCCGGCATCGAGCACCAGACCCAACCCAAGCTGGTTCTTGGAGGTGGCCCCGGCGCCTCACTTGATGACCTCCAGTCGCCGGTGGATTCTGTCGCGGCTCTTTGCCGACGCGCGACCGCACAGGTGCCGACTCCCGACTGGAGTCATGCCGGCAAGGTCACTGCCGACCACCTGGCCGAGATCGTGTTTACCTCGGGGACCACGGCGGCGCCCAAGGGGATTCGACTCACCCATAGAAACTTGCTGGCCAATCTGACTCCACTCGAGACCGAGATCCGGAAATATGTCAAGTGGGCGGCTCCGGTCCATCCCATCCGCTTCCTGAGCCTGCTGCCACTCAGCCATGTCTTCGGCCAGATGATGGGCATTTTCGTGCCGCCTCTGCTTGGTGGCCAGGCTCTCTTTCTCAATACCCTCAATCCCTCTGAGATCATCTCGGCCATTCGCCGGGAGCGGATCTCGATGCTGGCCACCGTTCCCCGCATCCTGGAGCTGCTGCGGGACAAGATCGAGCGGGACGAGGCCGCCCAAGATAGCCGGCCCCCGCTGGTCGAGCTTTTCGAGCGCAGCCACGGTCATCACTGGCTGC
This sequence comes from Candidatus Versatilivorator sp., assembly GCA_965207735.1. GTDB lineage: Bacteria > Acidobacteriota > Terriglobia > Versatilivoradales > Versatilivoraceae > Versatilivorator. Next base: position 3,466,019 of record OZ242296.1, read on the forward strand.
GTCATTGGTGGACCTTTCGCCACGTCCGCCGCCGATTCGGCTGGAAGTTCTGGGCTTTCCTTTCGGGAGGCGCAACCCTCGATTCCGGCACCGAGGAGTTCTGGAAGAGGTTGGGCTATGCCGTCATGCAGGGGTACGGAATGACCGAAACGGCGGCCGTCATCAGCCTTGCCCACCCCCTTCGACCCGGCCGCGGCTCGATCGGCAAACCCATGCCCGGCCAGGAAATCAAGCTGGACGAAGGGGGAGAGATCCTGGTGAGAGGCCGCAACATCTCGCCCGGCTACTGGGGGGCGGAGGATGCGCCCCTGACCGACGAGGAGGGTTGGCTGCGAACCGGGGACCTGGGCCAACGGGACGCCAGGGGAAACCTCTATTTCCGCGGCAGGCGCAAGGAGGTCATCGTCACCTCAGCGGGCTTGAACGTCTACCCCGCCGATATCGAAACGGTTCTCAACCGGCAACCCGAGATCGGCGCCAGCGCGGTGGTGGGAGTGAACGGAGCGCAGGGCCCCGAACCGGTGGCCGTGCTCATCCTGAGAAGCCCGGAGGCGGACCCTTCCACCGCGGTCCAACGCGCCAACCAGCACCTCAGCCCCTACCAGCAGATCCGGCACTGGGTGGTCTGGCCCGAGCGCGATTTTCCGCGGACGGCCACTCAGAAGGTACGCAAGCGGGACCTGGTCCGGTTCGCGAGCCGGCAGGGAGCGGAACCGGGCGGTCAGGCTGGAGAGGAGCAGGGAAGCCTGCTGGGCGAAATCCTGACACTGGTCGAGGGCATCACCGGGACCTCGCCGCGGCGGCGGGACCGCGAAGCCAATCTGACCTCCGATCTCAAGCTGGATTCCCTGGCCAGGGTCGCGCTGATCACCCAATTGGAAGATCGCTTCCGGATGGACCTGGACGAATCCAAAGTCACCGAAGCTCTTACTCTGGGTGACCTGGAAAGGCTGCTCCGCCGCCCGGACGGTCTACCGGAGGCCGGCCGGGGCGAGGCGGCTCCTCCAAGTCCTGAAACCGGTGGCGACCCGCGGGCTCCATCGGGACCACGCCCGGACCCGGGCTCCTCGCGGTCGCACCCGGAAACTTCCGTCAGGCCCTGGCGCCCTTATCCCTACCCCTACTGGTCCTTGAGGCGGCCCGCCACCTGGATGCGCTTCCTGTTCCAGCACTGTCTCATCTGGCCGCTCACCCATTTGCTCTGCTGGACCCGGGTGCGTGGACGAAGACACTGGCGCGGACTTCGGGAGCCCGTGCTGGTGATCGCCAACCACGTGACCTTTTTCGATCCGGCGCTCGTCCTGGCCCGAATGCCCTGGCGCTACCGGAACCGCCTGGCTGTTGCCATGATCGGAGAAAGGCTGAGGGACTTTCGATACCCGCCGCCTGGGCGCGGGCTTGCCCGCTTCAGCGACTACCTGGCCTACGGCGCGACTGCCGGCGGGTTCAATGCCTTTCCGCTGCCCAGGCAAACCGGGTTCCGGCGCAGCTTCGACTACGCCGGGGAGGCCATGGATCGCGGCTACAGCGTCCTGGTTTTTCCGGAGGGATCACGCACCAGGGATGGCGAAATGCAGCCCTTCCAGGCTGGAATCGGGCTGCTGGCGGCCGGTCTGGGTGCCCCGGTCGTCCCCGCCAGGATCGAAGGATTGTTTGAGCTCAAGAAAAGGAGATTCGGAGGAATCCGCTGGCCCTTCACCCGGCCCGGTCAGGTTTCCGTCACCTTCGGTCCACCGCTGCGGCCCTCGCCCTCGGACTCTCCCCAGGACCTGACCCGGGAGTTGGAGAAACGGGTCAGAGGATTGAGTCGCCGAAAGGCCTGAAACAACCGAGCGCTATCCGCAAAGGACACCCACCCGGGAGCGCGGGCGTCCCGCCCGCCTTCTCTCCCTTTGGCTACCGCTGAGTTTTCCAGCGATGCGGCAGCCGGCCATCCTGCCGGCGGGAACCGCCTGGGTCCGGCCGAAGGAGAGCCATGGCGCCGGTGCCGGTCGATCCGGGTGGAGGAGATGGGCGAGGCCGCGGGAAGACTTGTGCGGGCGGGACGCCCGCGCTCCCGGGGGGCTTCATCTCCTGACAGGGTCACACCAGGGACGCAAAATTGCAGGAGCATTCCGGCACCGCACGGACAGTCAGGGCCGTGGGCCGCCGCGAGGGAATTTACAGCTTGCCGGCGATGGCCTCGGCCATCTGAAGGGTGGTGCTGGCGCCTCCCATGTCGTAGGTCCGCACCCGGCCTTCGCGGATGACTTCTCCCACGGCCTCCTCCAGCCGTTGGCTCTTGTGATCCTCGGACAGGAAGTCCAGCATCATTTTGGCCGCCATAATGGTGGCGATAGGGTTGACCTTGGACTGCCCCACGTATTTGGGCGCCGAGCCGTGGGTCGGCTCGAAGACGGCCAGCCTCTCGCCGATGTTTCCGGAGCAGGCAAACCCCAGTCCGCCTACCATCTGGGCGCACAGATCCGAGACGATATCCCCGAACAGGTTGGGCGCGACCAGGACGTCATAGTCCAGGGGGTTCTTGAGCAGCCACATGGCCATGGCGTCCACGTTGGCATGGTCCCAGGCGATCTCCGGGTAGGAAGCCGCGATGCGCCCGGCCGCCTCCAGGAACAGCCCGTCGGTGGCCCGTACCACGTTGGCCTTGTGCACCACTGTCACCCTCTTGCGACGGTGGTCTCGGGCAAACTGGAAGGCAGCCCGGATGATCCGCTCCGAGCCCTTGCGGGAATTGATTTTGCAGGAGATGGCCCACTCGTCCGGAGCCAGTCCCTTGAAGGGAGCAAAGGAAGGCGAGATCTCCTCCAGCAGACGGGACAGTCTCTCCGGCACGGGATGAAATTCCACGCCGGAATAGAGATCTTCCGTATTCTCGCGAAAGATGACCAGATCGATTGCTTCTCGAACGTTGAGGGGATTGCCGGCAAAGGCCCGGCAGGGTCGCAGGCAAACGTAGAGATCGAAGAACTGGCGCAGGCGCACGATGGGGGAACGATAGACCAAGCCCTGGCCGCGGAGCCGCGGCGCCAGTTCCTGCCCGGCTTCTCGCGCCGGCTTGGAGGTGATGGCTCCGAACAGGGCGGCATCCACCTGCTTCAACAGGTCTATGGTGCGGCCGGGAAGCGGGTCTCCTTCCCGGCGCCAGAATTCCCAGCCAATGTCGCCCGGAAGATACTCCGCATCCAACCCTAGACGATCCAGCACGATCCGGGCGGCCTCCAGGACCTCTCCACCTATCCCGTCTCCCGGCAGCCAGGCGATCTTGTATTTGGGCATGCACACTCCATAATACTACAGATATAGTATATTATTGGCGCATCAGGCGCCAGCTAATCCTTGGATTACAGGACGGCGAAACCGACTACCCGCTTTATCTACTACTATACTAGTTTATATGGCTCCTTGGTCCTCCCCGAACCGGCGTGTCGTCCACTGCAATCTACTAGAATAATAGTAGATTCTCGACACCCCCCTCCAGGACGGCAAAGCGCTTGCCCTCCCGAACGGCGTTCCGGCCGCGGCTTTCCGCCTTCAGCCCAGAAACCGTTCGATACCCACCTTGTCCAGGGGAATGCGGGGCTTTCGCCCCAGGACCAGATCCACCAGGACTTTCGCGGTGGCCGGCGCCTGCATGATGCCGGAGCTGGAATGGCCGGCGGCCCACAGAAAGCCGGCCGCGGCCCGCGGATCCGGACCGATAATGGGCAAGGCGTCGGGAGAAGCCGGCCGCAGCCCGGTCCAGATGTCCAGCATGGCCTGCTCCATGAGCCCCGGAAGAACCGTGCTCACCACCCCGGCCAGATAGCTCAATCCTTGCGGTGTGATTTGCCTGCGGAACCCGATCTCCTCGTGAGTGGCTCCCACCACCACCCGCCCGTCCGGCCTGGGGGTGATGTAGCCGTAGCGGCCCCAGCGGTGGAGCGTGTGGCGCAAGCCGAGCGCGGGCCCCTCCAGCGACATGATCTGACCGTGATCGGGAGTGATGGGAACCGTGAGACTCGAATCCAGCATGCCGGCCCAGGCGCCGGCGGCGTTGATCACCCAGCCCGCGCCCAGCCGCTCTTGGCCGGACCGCACTCCCGTCACCCTGCCGCTGTCCCAGGTCAGGGAGGTCACCGGCCAGCCCGGGCGCATCTTCACACCCTTCAGCCGGGCCGCCCTGGCGATGGTGGCCGTGTAGTTGCGGGCGTCCAGAAACCGGCCTTCCGGGTGCAGGATCGCCGCCTCCAGGTTCTCCGGGAGCGACGGCTCCCGGCGCCGCGCCTCCGACCCGGCCAGGATCTCCAGGGCTACGCCGGCCGCAGCCTGCTGTTCAGCGTCGGCGCTGGCCTCGGCGGCTTCCGCCGGACTCAGCGCCAGCGTCATGCTCCCCCGGCCGCCGTAACCCATCCGGCGCCCCGTTTCTTCGAACAGTGCCCCGTCGAGCTGGTCGTAGAGCTGCCTGGAGAGAAGCGTGGCATGGCGGAACCAGGGATCCCCCCGGGGATGGCTGGAGGGGCCGATGATGCCGGCCGAGGCCCAGGAGGCTTCCCGGGCCACCGGCCCCTTGTCCACCAGAGCCACTTCAAGCCCTTCCGACCTCAAATAATAGGCGGCGCTGCAGCCGATAGCGCCTCCACCGATGATCACCACGTCCGGCTGCCTGGCCATGGGTCCGGGCCCTTTCCCGGTCGGGACCGAGCCGTTAGAAACCGGCGTCTTCCCCGGGGATTCTCTGTTAGAATGGCTGTCCTTTGCGGTTCAGACAGACCTTCAAGATTGCCGGCAGCCGGGCGGAGCGGCTTTGCACGCCGCCAACAGTTGCGGGTGGACAGTCCGGGGTTCCCGACGGGCCGGCCACTCCGGCCTGCCCGTGTCCAGCCGGGCAGCCCCTGACACGTCCACGTGCAGCCGGTCCGGCAAACAGAGTGAGTCAAACACGAAAGCCAAGTCCAATGCAAGCCGGCCAACCCATTAATTCAACCAGGAGGATGCATGCCTGACAGGAAAGATTCCGTTCCCAACCTCTCGCGCCGCCGGTTCATGCGAACCACCGTCCTGGCAGGCACGGCCCTGGGTCTTAACTCCGCGGCGCCCGGGTCCGCGGCGCCCGGGTCCGCAGCCGCCACTCCCCTGAAAAAGGCCCGGCGACCCGGAAAGTCCTTCACCGGAAAACGGCCGGAAGACTATCGGGTGGTGCTGCAGGACATCGGCGACCCCCTGCTGCGCATGCCCTGGCCACCCACCCCCGAGGGCCTGGTGGAAGGTTCGATCGGGGCGCTGAAGGACTCTGCCGTCAGCATGTACGCCTTCGGCATCAACCACGCCGGGGGCACCACCCACTGCTCCAAGCTCTACCCCATCATCGGCGAAGAACAGCCCGTCCTCAAAAGCGGCAACACGCTGCGGATGATGCAAGCCGTCCAGCGTCTGTGCGAGGCAGGACACGACCCCCTGACGCTCATGTGCGACGGCGGGCACAAAGCCGGCCTGGACGTGTTCCTGCGCCTTCGCATGAACGATCACCACGACCGCTGGGGCGACCGGATCGGCCTGGACAAGCCTTCCCGACTTCCCAAGGACCATCCGGCCGAGCCCTATTTCTACACGCCCAAGTGGAAACGGGAGCACCCCGAGTGGTTGATCGGAGATCGCCATGCTCCCTATCCCGACACCAGCTTCCAGTACATGCAGGCCAGCGCCGGCAACTACGCCATCGGTCCTTATCGCGACCTCATCTTCAACCTGGCTGCAGAGACCCTCACCCAATACGACTTGGACGGGTTCGAGCTGGACTTCTTCCGGTCCCCCTTCCTCTTTCCCATCTATGAAGCCTACGTGCAGCGCCACGTGATGACCGAGCTGATCCGCCGCATCCGCCGGGTTGCCGACGAGCAGGCGGCCAAGCGAGGCCGGCCCATCTTCCTTTCCGCCCGGGTCCCGGCCACCGTCGACCTCTGCCTGCGCATCGGGATCGATCTGCCGGTCTGGTTCCAGGAGGGGTTGCTGGACATGGTGGTGGTCAGCAACGGACTCTCCCCCTTCAGCACCCCTTGGGCGGAGTTGTCCGGGTTGGGCGCCAAGCACGGCATTCCCGCTCTGGCCTGCTTTACCCATGCCCGGCCCACCCGGGAAGGCCGGGAATCGCTGCGGGCGGCCACCCACCGCGCCTTCTCCTCAGGGATCACGGGCATCCAGTTCTGGAACTACTTCTACCGCATGCCCCACTACCACCGGCCAGGAGAAAATCCCCTGGACCTGAGCTTTACCCACGATCTGGTCGATGCGGACCTGGTGAGAAACGGTCCCAAGAAATACCTGCTGGACGGCAGCCCTCACACCGGGAGCATATTGACCGGGACTTTCGGCCACGCCGAGTGGCCCGGACAGACTCCGATGATGATCGGACTTTCCACCGACGGCATCGGCCACCGGGTGGCCTTCGACATCGCCGACGACCTCGGCCGGTCCAAGCCCCAGGGGTCTCCGCGGGTCTGGATCCGCATCGTGGATCTGGCTCCCGAGGATCGATTGGAATTCGCCTGGAACGGCAAGCCGATTCAACCCGATCCCAAAGCCTTTGCCGGAATCATCCTGAAGGACAGCCACGAATTCGAGTTCGAGCTCGATCCCGCCGACGTGCGGCCCGGCGAGAACCACCTGGAGATCAAGCTGCTGGAGCGGCACGCCCGGCTCGATCCCTACGTTACCCTGGTGGACGGGCGTTTGAGCATCCCCGAATTGAAGGGCGCCTGACGGCCGGGGGCTCCTTCCCACAAGCAATCAAGGAAAAGAGTTATCCACGAAGGGGCACGAAGAACGACGAAGGGCCACTAAGGGGTTGGAGAAAGCTCAAGAGGGATCGGCCAAGGGTCGGCAAGGGAGAAGAGCTTTCCAACAAGGGCGCTAAAGGATCTGTTGGGGGGGCAAGAGATGAATCGGCGAAGGGATTCCAAGGGGTTGGAAGAGACTCGAAAGGGATCCGTGAAGGGCCACCAAGGCCCCTGTGGTTTCCCAGAAACAAGCGCTCGATCATCGAGCCAGCCAGTTTCCTGAGCGGCAGCTTCTCGTTCTGTTAATCCTGTCTATCCTGTGCATCCATGTTCAATTTGTAGAAAACCGGTTCAACGGGACATGGTCCTTGTTCCCGATGGGCCATGAAGGTTCGTCGTCTCACTCACGTACGATCCGCCCGGCAGGGCGGGGATTGAACTCGTCCGTCAATGTCGTTTCGACTGAACAGCAATAGCCGCCGTCAACTCCTGCTGGCTCTGCTGCTGATTGGCCTGGCAGCCTTCTGCCATCGGCAGGAAGCGCCGCCGGATGCCAATCCGGCCAGGGCCCCCGCCGCCCTCCAGGACCTCTACGGCATCTTCAGCCATGAGATCAGACCCGAGGCGGTCGGCAACGTCTACCAGGCGGTGGGCAATCGCTTCCAGTTGGAGGGAAAGCTCTACGCCGCGGTCCTGAAGGCCCTCAATGCCTACGACATCCTGCAGGAGACCACCCGCCTGCCCGAAGCCGACCGGGAACGGCTGCTGCCCAGAAGCCGGCAGGAAGCCAGCGAGGCGTTTGCCGCTCTGAAAGAATCCCTGGACTGGCCCCGCATTCGGATCGAGGTGGGTGCTGAGGAATTTGCGCTCCAGAGTCTTCCCCAGCTCGACCTTTACCGGGAAATCCCGCAGCCGATTCTGCTCACGCTTCACAACTCCACTTCCGAGACCAGAATGCTTTCTCTCGGGAGTTCCGGTCTGAGGCTGGAGGTGGACACCCTGGAGGTGGCTCCCTCGGCCACCCGGCATCTGCTGGCCCAAATCGATTCCCCCGAGACCGGGGAGGGTGCGGCCTGCCTTTCAGTGACGTCCGAGGGAAGGAGCGTGACCTGGCGCCTCCCCTTCCGGGTCGCGGAATCCGGTCTGCTGGAGGGGCGGCTGGTGGAGTCTGAGGGCGGCGTCCCCACCATCGGCCGGATTCGAGTGACTGACGAGGAAGGGCGTTACCGAGCACCACTCGAGGCCGGCTACGGTTTGGTTCTGCGTCCGCGGAGGGATCCCGCCCGCTGGAGCTATGCTTCAGGAAACTTCCGCCTGCGAGCCCCGGCCGGCAAGATCCGGATTTCCATCCGGCGCGGCCTGGAATATCTACCCATCGACGAGGATCTCGATCTGGAGGCCGGTCAGACCCTGCGTCGCACTTTTTCGCTCAACCGGTGGGCAAACATGGAGCGGGAGGGCTGGCATTCCGGAGACACCCACATCCACATGCTGGATCCGCCCAGCGCCCTCTTCGAGATGCAGGCGGAGGACCTGCGGGTCGGCAATGTCCTCGTGCTGGAACATATGGGAAAGACCTACTCCAGGGAGCACTTCCGGGGCGAGCTGGACCCGATTTCCGATCCCCGGCACCTGGTCTACTACAACCAGGAGTACCGCAACCAGACCCTGGGCCACGTCAGCCTACTCAACCTCAAGAAGCTGGTGGAGCCCATCTCCACCGGCGGACTGGCCGTTCCCGAGACCACCGTTTACCGCTATTCCTACCTGAGACCCTCCCGCAAGGGGTTCCCCCGCCACGGCCAGGCCGGCTGGCCCGACGCCCTGGTGCTGGACGCCATGCGGGAAACCCACCGGCAGGGAGGGTTGGTGAACTGGGCCCACCTGCGTCCTGCCCAACTCGAGTTCCCCATCGACATGGTCTTCGGCGGGATCGACACCGCCGACATCCTGACCCACACCCGGTTGCCGCAAACCCTGAAGCTCTGGTACGACCTGTTGAATTGCGGCTTCCGCTTGCCCGCCACTGCAGGAACCGACCGCATCGCGCCCGAGGAGCCGGTGGGGCATCAGAGGGTCTACGTCAAGCTGCACGGCCCGCTCACCTACCCCGCATGGATGGAAGGACTGCGCCTGGGCCGCTCCTTCGTGACCAACGGACCCATGGTGAGCCTTGCGGTGGACGGCCGGGGGCCCGGAGAGACATTGACGCTCAGCAACCCCAAGGTCCTTCGCATCCAGGCCCGGGGGCGCTCCCTGCGGCCCTTTGAGCGGCTGGAGATCGTGGTCAACGGGAAGGTGGCGGCCAGCGTTCCGGCTCAAGAACAGGGCCGCCGCGCGGAACTCAGTCTCGATTATCCGGCCGACCGGAGCCTGTGGATTGCGGCGCGCTGCATGGGGGGATCCCCCGAAGAAGCCTCCATCTGGACCCATCCCCTGTTCGCCCACGCCAACCCGGTATATATCGACTATCCGGGAAGGGACCTGGCTGAGGCCGAGAGCGCATGCTATCTGCTCGACTTCCTGAAGCCGCTGGAGAAGTGGGCTCGCGAGGAAGCCTACTTCGAGAACCCGGCACAGAAGGACCGGGCTCTGGCCACCATCCGCCAGGGCATGGATTTCTACCGCCGCCTGTGTAACGGCGAAGGCAAGAACTGACCGGACGGCCGCCTTCGACTCTTGTGGCCCGCTGCCTCAACTATCCGAGGAATCCCATGACCCCCTCAGCCAAACTCAGCCTGATCCTGCTGATCTGCCTGACCGTTGGTTCCTGCGCCCGGTCCACTGACGGCCCGACCCCAACGGGAAACGATGGGGCGGGAAACTGGAAACGGGACCAGCGCAGCTTCGTCTACCTCTCGGAGAGACGCGCCCGCTATGCCGGGATCACCCGCACCGCCGAGGGCCGGCTGCTGACCCTGTTCACCCACCAGACGGCGCAACAGGAGCGGGACGGCTCGGGAGATCTCCAACTGGTGCGCAGGACCCGCGACGGGGATTGGTGGTTTTATCCGGAGACGATATTCGAAGGCCGCCAGGGAGAACCCCGGGCCATGGGCACCCTGACCACCCTGGAATCCGGCCGCATCATCGCCCCCTTCGCCGAGCTGAACGACGGCGCCGCCGGCAGCCGGCTGCGGATGCTGGCTTCCGAGGACCACGGCGAAACCTGGACAGCCAGTGCGCCCCTGGGGACCCACCCCCTGACTTGGGCCATGCCCTATGGAAGACCCTTCGAGGCGGGCGACCGGGTGCTGATGCCTGTCCACGGGGCCGTCAGCCAGGAAGACCTGGCGGCCACCCGACTGCAGACGGGCCTGCTGCAATCCACCGATGGCGGCAAGAGCTGGGGGGATTGGATGCCGATTGCGGTTCCCGGCCCGGAGGCGGACCTCAGCTACGAATTTCCGGCGGTGCTGCCCCTGAAGGACGGGACCTGGCTGGCGGTCCTCACCCAGAGGCAGTTGAAGAAGCGTCCCGGGCTGCCCCTGGACATTCCGCAGACGCTGGTGCGGTCCTACAGCACCGACCAGGGCCGGAGCTGGACCCGACCCGAGCCCCTGTGCGTCGGCTCCTGGGCCAGCCTGACCCCCATGGGCGACGGCACGGTGGCCTGCTCCTTCGCCCTCTGGTCGGCCTGGGGCAGCATGGAAGTCATGTTCAGCGACGACGGCTTTCGAACCATCGGCCACCGGACCCCCTTCGTGGAACACAACTGGCTGCCGGGCTTTGGACCCAGCGGTTGGGGCGGAGGCTGGGCCCGGGATCCCATTCCCCTGCCGCCGGTGGTCCCCAACCTGCAAGGGGACTGGAAGGCCGGCCACTATGGGTTTTCCTCCGGCTTGGCTCTGGACGAGGACCGCTTGATGCTGGTGCTGGGACAGCGGCAAAAGGGAAGCGGCTACACCGACCCTCCCCACGAAGTGAACCTTCCCATCGAGAAGGAGCGGATCGAGACCATTGTCATGAAGCGGGTGCAGAAGCCCGCGGCCCCGGCCGCCGAAACTCCCCGTGCCCATGGTGAGCCGGACGGGCAATGGTATCTGGCCGAGAGATGGCCCGAGGAGGAGTGGCGCCGGAAAGTCGGGCAGCCGCCCAACGACGTGACCCTGGTGCTCAAGTCGGGGCGCTGGATACGCCTCACCGCCCAATACACCGTTCCCCACCAGCACGGACCCGGCAGAATCCTGGGGCGGGAGCGGGGCTACTGGGTCTGGAAGTCGATCGACGGCCTCCACTACCGGACGCACCTGCAAGGCTCCTATTCCGATGATCAGGGGAAGACCTGGAAACAGGCCAAGGTGGAGGACCCGGTGCCGCTGGCCGCGGCCGTGCACCTGGGGGGTGTGGCCTTTGAAGAGCCGGATGGAACCCTGGTGGCTCCCGTCTACGGCTACCTGAACCAGGACGACATGTCGGTCTCCCTCTACGTCTCCGCCCTGGTGAGGTCCCACGACGGAGGCGCATCCTGGAGCGACTGGAGCATCATCGCCTTCGACCGGAAGGACCGCTACACCGCCTACAGCGAGACCCAGGTCATGGCCCTCTCAGATGAGACCTGGGTGGCCTTTCTCCGCAGCGAAAACCGCAGCTACGTCCCGGTAATGAGGGCCGTCATCTCCCGAACCCTCAGCACCGACCGGGGAAGGACCTGGAGCCCGCCCCAACCCACTGCCGCGGCCGGTGTGACGGCCGGACTGCGGCTGCCGGACGGAGGCATTGCCCTGTCGGCTCAGAACACCTGCGGCTGGGGGCTGGCGGTCACCTACAACTACGGCCACACCTGGAACTACGTGCTGCCTGCCACCTACTTCTCGGCCCGGGCCGGCGTGATCGACGACAAGTCCTTCTGGCTCCACGACGCCCACGGGGGGATCGTGTCCATCTACCGCAGGCCCTGAGCCGGCGCTTCTCACCCGCTGCGCCGCTCGCCCCAAACCCTGGCACTGCATGGAGACAGATTATTGTAATGATAGTCGCCAGGCGGCAGCCTGGAGCTCCAGTAAGCCGCCAAGGCGGCGGCAGCAGGTAGCCGTGGGCGTAAGCCCATGGAAAACTAAGCGCTTACGTTGAGCCGCGTAGGCGGCGGCAGCAATCCCCCGGCCAGGAATGCTGACTAGGTCCGCAGGCCGACCTCAGGCAGCCGGCGAGTACCTGACCGTGAGCCAGACCCCGCGCAGCCTCAGCCCGTCCCGGCGCCTGCCGCCCTTTTCAACCCGGACCTCCAGCCGATTCATCCCCTGGCGGACCCTTGCCGCTTGAACCGGACAGCGCTGGGGACGTTGTTGAATTGCTGGAATAAGTTGTAAAGAGTGCGTAGGAAACGCCATTGAATCAAAGCAATGCAGGGGCGGCTCATCGAAGTTATTCCAGTAATTCAACAACGTCCCCAATTCACGCTGCGTGGAGACAGATTATTGTAATGATAGTCGCCAGGCGGCAGCCTGGAGCTCCAGTAAGCCGCCAAGGCGGCGGCAGCAGGTAGCCGTGGGCGTAAGCCCATGGAAAACCAAGCGCTAGCATTGAGCCGCGTAGGCGGCGGCAGCAATCCCCCGGCCAGGAATGCTGACTAGGTCCGCAGGCCGACCTCAGGCAACCGGAGGGTACTTGACCGTGAGCCAGACCCCGCGCAGCCTCAGCCCGTCCCGGCGCCTGCCGCTCTTTTCCACCCGGACCTCCAGCCGATTGATTCCCTGACGGACCGTTTCCGCTTGAACCGGGCAGCCAAGGCGCTCCAGGTCTTCCGGAGCATCCTCCCCGGCGGGCTCGCCGGCTTCAAATGCCAGCTCCTCTCCATTGAGGCGGCCAGCGACCCGTTCCCCAAGGCTAAGGCCTTCCACCTCCAGCTCCAGGCGGACCCCGGCCGGCCGGCCCGAGCGCCCGGCGGCCTCCAGGTCATCGCCCACCGGCAGCTCAACCGCGGCGGCCGGCCCCGGATTGCCCCGGCTCAGCTCCAGGGGAAGCTGGCCCGGGTGGCTGGCGATGGCGTAGGGTCCGATGTCCTGGATGTAGTCCACCCCGAAGCGCTTGTCCCGAAACTGCAGGCTTGAGGCCGACTGAATATCCTCCAGAAGCCCGTAGGCATCGGGTACCGGCCGGCCGTAGGCCAGCATGGGCACCTGGCGGTAGTGGTAGTTCCAGAGATAGATCCCGTCGGCTCCGGCCGAGAAGATATTGGAGGCCGCACCCCGCATGGTCTCATCCGAACCAAACACCTTCAGGCCGCAGTTGATGCAAGGGTAGACGGGAACCTCGTGGCGGTGCCCCAGCGTCACCAGCTCCCGGGCCGGATTGGTGAAGACCGTGTATCCCCCGCCGATCAGCATCCGGTCCACCCAACCCTGCTTGAGCCAGGTCTCCACATCCAGACCGATGCCATTGCAGGCCGCCAGGGTCCCCGGAACCCTGACGCCCAGAAGCAGGGGCCTTTGACGGGATTCCGACACCTTCCTCACAATCCGGTGAGCCCCCTGGATCAGGTTGTTCATCAGAGCCGCTCCCGCTTCCTCCTCCCCGGGCTTGAAGTACCAGGGCATGCGGAAGAAGTTCAGGTCCACCCCGTCCAGGTCGTAGTTCTCGGCGGTGTGACGGACCCACCACAGCCGGTCCTCCCGCACTTCCGGTATGGCGAAATTCAGGCCGGACCACCTGGCCGCCTCCAGGGTGGTGAAGGGGCTTCCCTTCTGGCTCTGCTCTCCCAGCAGCCACTCCGGATGGGCCACCTTCGGGGGATAGACCAGCTTCCCTTCAGGCATCCCGAAGGCATCGTGGGTGTCGTTCATGCGGATCGACCCGAAGACCTCCAGTCCGTGGCGGTGGATGCCCTCGGCCATGACGGGCGTCGGATCGTGGATGGCCTCATTGAGCGGCCGGTCCTGCTGCTGGGTCTGCCAGTAGCGGGTCTGTCCGGGACCCTGGGCGATGCCCCACATGATGCACCAGGCGATGCTGTCCACCGGCGTCCCCAGGATGGGCTCGAGGCGCAGCCCCAGAAAAGCCTCGGCTCCCTTGGCCGCCTCGGGGTCGTAGACCAGGTCCCCGTCGTCATCCAGGATCAGCCGCCGCCCGCGTTCCACCGCCCTGCGCCGCGCCTGCTCGAGCCCCTCCTGCCTCCCCGCGCAGCCCGGCAGTCCGGCCAGCCAGGAGCCTCCCGCCAGGGCCCCGGCCGTCCCCAGGAAACGCCGGCGAGTCAAAGCCGCCGGCTTCCGCCCTTTTACGATTCCGTCATCGATCCTCATGGGTCCTCCGGTATCCAGCATGTATCGCATCAAAACGCGACTCGGCAGCCATCCGTCAACTCGGGACGGTCGGCCATGAAATCCTCCCCCACGGGAGGCGCTTCCTCGGCATAGGATGTCCACGTCTTGCGAAGCGGCGCAATGACCAATGCCTCACCTTCCTTGCGGATTATCACCTCATCCACACCCTCGAACCGAAACGCTTTCGGAATTCGAACGGCCTGACTGCGACCGTTGAAAAACAGCTTGGCGGTAGCTTGCATAACCACTCCTCGACTCGGACTGACACCGTAACTGCATCGCAGCCTATATCACAGGAATTTGCCAAAGAGCAAAAAGACGCAAGAAACCGCTCTGAGAAGGTTGGCAAGACTTCTTCGCGTCTTCATGCGCACCACACGCCTGGAGACCGTATGGAGAACAGGGAGAACAATTGATCCGACTGCCCGGAGCGGATTATTTGCTTTATGACCCGGTTCATGGCATAAGTAAATAAGAAAATCGTCAAGTACGAAAAAGGTATTGTGATATGAAAAAAAACAAGGACACCTCATCCAGGAAAGGCGGATTGGATCTTGTGAGGGTCCGGCGGGCAGGGCAGATTACGCTGTCCCGCAAGGTGCGGGAAGCCATGAATCTGGGAGAGGGCGACTACTTGGAACCCCGGTTCACGGAAGGCGGTGTCTTGCTGCGGCCAGTGAGTGTACGCTCTCGGGAACCGTCGGCGGCTCAGGAAGCGGAGATTTTGGATGTAGTGAACCAGGAACGCCGGAAGTATGCCAAAGAGCGCCGTCATTGATACCTCCGTTTTGGTGAGTGCCTTTCTGTTTCGGGAGAGTGTGCCTGGACGGGTCATTGAACTTGCTGAGCGGAACGTTTACACCCTTTATCTTTCCCCGATTTTGATGGAAGAAGTGACGCGGTCACTTCACCATCCGCGCCTGCAAAAGGCCTATGGGTATGCGGACGCGGATGTGCGAGTCTGGTGTCACACTTTGAAGACAATTGGGACGGTGTGGAAAAAGGCATTGCCGGACATTGGGTCTGTGTGTCGTGATCCTGATGATGAACATGTGATCGCGTGCGCGCATGTCGTGGGTGCGTCGTGGATAGTAACAGGCGATCATGACTTGCTTGACCTTGAGGGGTATAAGGGAGTGCGAATCGTGTCTGCCCGAACGTTCCTGGAAGAAATGGCGGTTCTGTAGTCCTGAAACAAACGCCTGCGCCTGGTGGCTGGAAACCGGTTCATGGTCGAGCATGGGCAGATTGTTGATTCACATCGATGTTCAATTTATGGTCCTTCTCGATGGATCTGCCCAGTCGCGGGGGGCGGGCGCCCGGCCCGCAGGCAAACGGGAGTCTCCCAAAGGGGACAAGCCGGCTTTCAGAGAAATCGCCCGCCGGATACCCCCCACCGCACCATCGGGACGACACCAACGGGACAAAAGTGCAGAAGCATTTTGGCGCCAGTTGTCGTTGAAGGAGGTCCATCAGCCCTCGCGCCTATTCGTGTTCATTGGTGGTTCGTCTTCAAAAACTATCTGCAGTTTCTTCCTCGAGTGATCCACCCGCCACAGCCCAACCCTCCGACAGCACCTCGGCCTGTTCCAGGACGGTGCGGGTCGCCTTCTCCTGCTTGTCGGGCGGGTAGCCGTGCTTGCGCAGGATGCGCTTGACCAGCCGGCGGAGGTTGGCCCGGATGTTCTCGCGCAGCGTCCAGTCGATGGTGACATTGCCCCGCACCGTCTCCACCAGTTCGCGGGCGATGTCGCGCAGGGTCTCGTCGCCCAGGACCCGGACGGCGCTGTCGTTTGTCTCGAGGGCGTCGTAGAAGGCCAGTTCCTCTTCCGACAGACCCAGCTCAACGCCCCGGGCGGCGGCTTCGCGCATCTCTCGGGCAAGCCGGATCAACTCCTCGATCACCTGCGCGGCCTCGATAGCGCGGTTTTGATAGCGGCGAAGAGTCTGTTCCAGCATCTCTGCGAACGAGCGCGCCTGGACCACATTCTTGCGGCGGCGGGCGGCCAGTTCGCCCTTCAGCAGCTTCTGCAACAGCTCCACGGCCAGGTTGCGCCGCGGCATCCCCCGCACCTCGGCCAGAAACTCATCGGAGAGGATGGAGATGTCGGGCTTCTTCAGCCCGGCGGCGGCGAAGATGTCGACGACCCCCTCCGAGGCCACCGCGCGCGAGACGATCTGGCGCACGGCATGGTCCAACTCCTCCTGGGTGCGCACTTGGCGTAACGTGCGCTTGGCCAGCACCGATTGGACGGCCTGGAAGAAAGCGACGTCGTCGCGAATGCGCAGCGCGTCCTCATGGGGAACGGCGAGAGCAAAGGCCTGGGAGAGCTCGCGAACCGCCCGCAGGCAGCGCTCCTTGCCGTTGTCCTGGGCCAGGATGTGCTCCTGGGCAGGGGGCAGCAGCCCCAGCCGTTCCGCCGGTGTGCCGGTGGTCCACTTCGACCGGTCGAACCCGTGGAAAAGACCGAGGCAGACCTCGTATTTCTCCAACATCACCGCCACCGCTTCCGACTGATCGAGGGCTGTCTTGCCGGTGCCGCCGCTCTCGGTGTAGGTCGCCAGGGCGCGTTTCAGCTCGTGGGCAAGTCCCAGGTAATCCACCACCAGGCCCCCCGGCTTGTCCTTGAACACCCGGTTGACGCGCGCAATGGCCTGCATCAGCCCGTGGCCCCGCATGGGCTTGTCCAGGTACATCGTGTGCAGGCTGGGGGCGTCGAAGCCGGTCAGCCACATGTCCCGCACCAGTACGATCCGGAGCGGGTCGGTAGAATTGCGGAATCTTTTGGCCAGCCTTTCCCGCCTGGGTTTGTTGCGAATATGCGGCTGCCAGTCGAGCGGGTCGGTGGCGGAACCGGTCATCACCACCTTGAGGCATCCCTTGTCGTCTTCCTCGCGATGCCAATCGGGGCGCAGGCGCACCAGCTCGCGATAGAGGTCGATGCAGATGCGCCGGCTCATGCACACGACCATGGCCTTGCCTTCCAGGGCTTCCAGGCGCTGCTCGAAGTGGGCAACGATGTCCCGGGCCACCAGCTTCAGGCGCTGCTCGGCGCCGACAATGGCCTCCAACTGGGCCCACCTGGTCTTGAGCCTCTCCTTGCGCTCCACCTCCTCGCTCTCGGTGGCCTCCTCGAACCGCGGGTCGATGGTCGGCTTCTCCTTCTCGTCCAGGGCCAGCTTGGCGAGGCGGCTCTCGTAGTAGATGGGGACCGTCGCCTTGTCCTGCACCGCGCGCTGGATGTCGTAGATGCTGATGTAGTCTCCGAAGACGGCGCGGGTGTTGGCGTCCTGCAACTCGATGGGCGTCCCGGTGAAGCCCACGAAGGATGCCCGGGGCAGGGCGTCGCGCATGTGGCGGGCGAAGCCGTCGATGAAATCGTACTGACTGCGATGGGCTTCGTCGGCAATGACCACGATGTTGCGGCGTTGGGAGAGCGCCGGGAAGGCATCGCCCTTCCCCTCGGGGAGGAATTTCTGGATGGTGGTGAACACCACCCCTCCGGCAGCCACCGAGAGCCTGCCGCGCAGGTCGGCGCGGCTACCGGCCTGCGCCGGCGGCTGGCGCAAGAGGTCCCGACAACGGGAGAAGGTGCCGAAGAGCTGGTCATCCAGGTCGTTCCGGTCGGTCAACACCACCACGGTCGGGTTCTGCATGGCCGGCTCGCGGATGATGCGCCCGGCGTAGAAGGCCATGGTCAGGCTCTTGCCCGAACCCTGGGTGTGCCAGACCACCCCGATGCGACGGTCGCCGGGGTCGCCGCCGGGCTTGCGGCCGGCCTCGTAGCGCCCGGGCTCATCGCCAATCTGAAGCTCGGCCGCGCGCAAAGTCTCGTCGACTGCCACCTGCACCGCGTGGAACTGGTGATAGCCGGCCATCTTCTTGACCGGCGCCCCGCCGCCATCGTCCTCGAACACGATGAAGTCGCGGACCAACGGAAGAAATCGCTCCGGTTGGCAGATGCCTTCCAGCATCACCTGCAGCTCGGTCAGATGCGGGTCGGCCAGCGTCTCCCCGCTGATGGTGCGCCAGGGTTTGAACCACTCCCGCCCGGCGGTGAGGGTGCCCACCCGGGCCTCGACCCCGTCGGAGACCATGAGCATCTCGTTCATGGCGAACAGCCCGGGGAGCTCCGCCTTGTAAGTCTGAAGTTGCTGCCAGGCCGTCCAGAGGGTGGCGTCCTCATCCGCCGGGTTCTTGAGCTCGATGATCCCCAGCGGCAGGCCATTGACAAACAGCACCACGTCGGGCCGGCGATTGTGCTGATTCTCGATAACGGTGAACTGGTTGACCGCCAGCCAATCGTTGCGGGCGGGTTCGTCGAAGTCGATGACCTGCACCTGCGCCCCGCGAATGGCGCCCTCACCCGCCCGGTGCTCCACCGTCACACCCTCCACCAGCATCCGGTGAAAGGCGCGGTTGCGGGCCTCCAGCATGGCCCCCTCCGGTCGGACCAGCTTGCGAAAGGCATCCTCCAGCGCGTCGGAGGGCAAGTGCGGGTTCAACTCGGCCAGGGCATCGCGCAGGCGCTTGGCTAATACCACCTCGCCGTAATCGGTCCGCTCAGTACTCGGCGTTTCGGGAGCAATGTCAGGACCGTGAGCCACCTGCCATCCGACATTCGCCAGCCACTCGAGGGCGACCTGTTCGACATCGGATTCGGTGAGGGTGGTCACTTGCCTGTTTTTTCAATGAAGGGAATCGGGCGATGGGATCTTCGCTCCGGCACCTCCAGATTGGTGCCGCGCGGCACGTTCTCTACGAGCCACTGGCCGAGAGGCTTGCGGGGCCGCGTTTTTTCCTCCCACACCCTCGCGGGCACCGCCACGAAGGGCTTCCGGGTACCGATGCGCTGCGGCCCCTCTTTCTCGGCCAAGCGCAGGACCTCGGACAGACGGGCCTTGGCCTCGGCGACGGTCCAGACGCGGTTGGGGGCGGTCTTGTTTACGGTTACGCTCCTGAGCGGAGAATATGGTCCAGTATTAAAGAGTGAGGAGAGCGATCTTGGACACGGGATCCGGTGATATTAGCCCATCTTTAACACGGCTTCCAAGTATACGTTTATTATCAACAGGTTACAAAAGGCTCAACGCGCAAGTGGCACTACAAACGCGTTGAAACCGGAGATTTTGGAGGAATCAGACGATCATCTTGCGGATCCCTCCAGGAGAGGGATCGATGCCCAGGGCGTCGTAGATGGCCCTCTGATCGGGTTCGGCCCGTGTGGCCTTGCGGACGTGCAAGGTCCGCCCGTCCTGACGCCGGAAGGTGACCGTGACCCGCTGCTGTCCTTCCAGGATGCGCCGCAGCGTGGTCCAACTGGAGGCCTCGCCGCGCTGCTTGAGGCGTTTGCGGATGACCTGCACCAGTTGATAGGCGATGACCGTCAGAAACAGGTGACCTTCCGAGCGCACCGGCTTGTGATGATAGATGGGCCGCAGGCCCAGCTCGGACTTCAGGGAGCGAAACACCGCTTCCACGTCGGTCAGAGTCGTGTAGGTACGCCAGAGACTTTCCTCGTCCCAGTCAGTCTGGTTGCTGCGCAGGCAGTAGACCCCCGGATGGGTGGCCATCGAGCCCTGGCGGGGACGGTGCTTCCATCTCAGCGCTGTCGCCTTGCGGCCGCTCTCGTCGGTGAGGACCTCGATGCTGTAGTGTTGCCCCACCCCGCGGCTCTGTTCCTTCAGCCGCCCGATCCTCTCCCGGACCTTCTCGACGCCTTTGTGAGTCCGCGGCCGGGAAAGCCCCTCGGAGAGTCGGGTGAGCCCCTGCTCGAAGCGCCGGCTGAAGCGCTCCACGATGCCCTTCTCCTTCTCAGCCCGCTGCTGTGAGCGGCAGTAGAGACGCACTTCCTGCCCGTCGTCGGAGATCTCCTTGTGGAGCTGCAGCTCGGCCTTGGAAGCCGTCTCCACCGTCACGGCCGCCTCGGCATCGAACTGCCTCCGGCCCTGGCGGCTGGCCACCAGGTAGCGATACCCTTCCTCCCTCAACCACTGGATCCGGTCCTCGGTCGCCACCCCCCGATCCATCACCACCAAGGCTCCCCGGGGCGCCTCCAGCGCCTCCAGCATCCCCTCCAGGGTGCGGGGCTCATCCACCCTACCGGCAAAGACCTCCGAGCGGCGCACAAACCCCGCCCCGTCCAGCACCAACCCCAGCGTCAGCAGCCGACAGTCGCTGCGCTTGTCCTTCGAGTGGCCCCGCTCGGCCTTGGGCTGATGGCTGGCCGCCCCTTCGAAGAAGGTGTTGGTCAGATCGAACAGGGTGACGGTCGGCTCCAGATCGAACAACCCCATGGCCCGGGTGAAGAGGTGACGCTCGATGGCCTCCCGATGCTTCATCAGCGCGTCCGAGGCCCGATACATCTGCATCAGACTCAGGCTCTCGAAGTCAACCTCCAGCAACTCGCCCAAGCCGCTGCGCCGCCTGAGCCAGCCCCAGGTGGCCCTCTCCGAGCCCGGTCGGGCCAGACGGCCTACCATGGCCCCCAACGCCGCTGCCCGCATCGGTCCGTTCAGCCCTAACTCGGTCAGCAGATCCCCCAGCCCCAACTGCTCCAGCGCCCAGCAACCGACCTGCTCCACCCCCACGCTGCGCGGACGTGTCAAGGCCACCGAATCCACCTCGACCGTCTGCAGGTCCTCTGAGGCGGCCTCCCCGCCAACGCCGGTCACGTCGGCTTCGCCCTCAAGCAAGCGCTGGGCCATGCGTTGGGCTTCCTCCTCCAACGGGGTGGAAGCCACCGGCAAGAGAGGCAACTGACCGGTGAGGATCTGATCGAGACGGCGGCACAACAAGGGCCAGTCCTCACGGGGGATCGAGAAGTGTCGACCGAGGTTGAGGAGGGTCTGCTGGCGGACCTTGCCACTGACGCGATGGGAGCGGACGAGGCGGTGGGTGAAGTAGGTCTGTCCGGAATGGAGGCTGCGGGTCTGGGTGCGTCGGATGAACATGGGAGGGACGCTACCAGAGGAGAGAGAGGGGGTCAAGCCCATCCCATACGATTATGGCACTACATTCACCTCCTCAACCAAGAATCAACAACTTACGGGTGGTTTTAGGCTAAAATGGGGGTAAAATACCTCAAATCGGCCGTTTCTTTGTTAAAGATGGGTTAGTCATGTAGAACGATCTACAACGAATGGCTGCCGACCGGCAACTTCGGTCATTTGTAGATGTTTCGCCTTGAAAAACTTTATGAGCGCTTGAGCGTACTTGTCCATAGGCTCCAAATCGACGATCACTGATAACTCCTGGCCTGAGCAGGTCAAAGCCACTCCTGACAACTCAAATTTTTGGTTTACAGTACGTTTGGCTGTAGGTAACAAGACCCAATATCGGCCCTGAAAACTGAAGGGATAACGTACCATCTTCGGCCTAGTTTCGTCCGAAAACACCCCGATACACGCCCTGCAGTCAAACCAAGAATTATAATCGGAGATTATGAGCCCATGCTCGTTGAGCACGTTGAGGTTGCCAAAGTCGAGTCCGTATTCTTGCAGCGCATTGCTTGCTGCATTACTGCCCAATGAAGGAACTCTGGCATCAATGAACTGATTCTCATCCAGTCTGATTGATACACAGGCAGAGCACAGCGTTCTAAAAAGGGCAGCGGACGCCCGATCAAGATTTTTCAGAATGCTTAGAGTTTTGATGGACGTGCTTCTGGGCCGTTCAACCTCGCCAGCGAGTACTTTCGCCCAAAGTGTTTGCATCTCGCGCGAAGATACATCTTGTATTTCGCTAAAGAACCGAGCAGTCCAGTCGTGATCAGGCTCTTGATTCGGGACGTCTTTTCCCCCTAGCTGCGCGGCAGCTTGCCTCACGACCGCTCCAATATTTCCTTGTCTCTTCTCCTCTTGGAATTGAATTCTCTGGTTCACCGTCTCGGCAATGGTCAACTGTCCCCGTATGGCTGTGTTTGAGGGTGTTAGTCTCTCGCGCGCGTCCGCTTGTGCGATTGCGATAGTCTGCAATGCGCTTGATTGCCCTTCAGCCAGAATTTTTTGGGCCGTTACGTCGCCATCTGCAGCTATCCGCTTAGCTTCAGCTTCTCGCCGTGCTCTCCAAGACGCCAACATTGGACCAGCAACGCTACCTATTCCGCTCGCTGCATAATCCAATAGTTTTTCTAGCGCAGGAACATTTACGTTTAAGTCCACAGCCTTTGCTCCCGACCGGTTGGGTCCAAACTACCCATGGCTCTGTTATCTGACCATCAACTAGGATTGTGCTCTGTTTCCCCCAACCGGTAGCTTCCCAGAGAATACCTTCGGCAGCAGCGAGTCACTGAGGGCGGCGAGACTACCACTCAATTGGAGTCAACCTTGGACTCAGTTTGTCGGCAACTTTGGGCACCCAACTGTCATTGTGGCGATAAAACACGAAGCGCTCCGCCATAAAGGCCACACGACGATCAATTTCCTTGACTAGCGGCGGCCTCGCCTGAACGAAAAAAAGCCCCTCACGCGGCCCCTGCCAACAGCCGTATAATGCAACGTGAGATGACAAAGGGAAACTGAACTCCCCAAAAGGCGGTTTCAACCCGTACCCCTCATCGAAGAACACCGGATTGTCACAGGTGAGAAAGTAATGTGAGTCGTCTGCTATGATAACTCTCCATGTCATGGAAAAGATGCAGTGAATCATAACCGGCGAAATCCATTGACGACGGATAAGAGCGTCTTTCATTGAAAGTCGCTTGCTGTCAAATTTCCCCTCCCATTCCTCGATCTCGTGTAGTAGTTCTTCCTGCGATAAATTGAATCTCGATGCCTCTAACCCAAGATTTCCTTTGATCTCTGATAACAGTTCGCTTTTCACTTGAGGGGCTTTCTCAATCATTTTTCGCCTATTACGCGGCCCCCTCTTGATCATTGATTCCAAATAAACTGCGACTGCTCGTCTACCTTCCACTCCAACCTCCTGGCCATTTCGCAGTCGATCGAGCGGATCTTGAGCGGGACCTTCGATCTGGTCGCTCAACGCACGCTCATCTTCCTCACTATAAAATCCGCTCGATTGCGCCACATTCTTAATCGGAAGTCGTTTAAACTCCTTCGAACATTTGTCATACATCCAGCTTTTGTCCGGGTCCTCCGGTGTTGCAAAGTGGCGTAGGTAGTGTTGTGGAAGGTAGTGCTGTCCCATTGTTCCTGAAGTTTCAGCTTAATCGACGTGAACGATGCCGAGGTCCGAGGTTCAACTTGTCTTGTGCGCCGCTTGCTTTCCGTCCCGTAACTTGCCCGAGATGAGTTTAGGCAGAAGCGCGTCTCGGACAGCTGTGAGGAAACGGGATTCTTGAATTGAAGAAACGATGCGATCAATCGGTGGCTGAATCGACCTAGTGAAGACCGCCGCCAATTTCTGACGGGGCAATGGAACTTGATAACGGGACATGTCGGTCCAGTTCGTGCGCGGCATTCTTGTCCCAGTGGATGTGGCGTCTGTGTAATGCACAAACTCGGAGCTCGACGCATGACCGAGCACGAAACCAAACCATTCATCGGACACTGGAGAGATGACCACAATGTCGGTTGAACATACACCTCCAATAGGAGCGACACCTACCTTGTGGAAGTACGGCCGGAGTTTGCCGAAGAGAATGTCGCGTTGCTCGAACCTGAACTTACTGCTAGCCAAACCACCCGCCGTACCCCATTGCGAAAGTGCGATACAACGCTTGGGCATGTGCTCAAGCGCGATGTAGGGGGTGCCGGCGTCAATTTGTTCTGGACTCACTCCACGCCGACGTTGGGCTGCACACTCCCCCAACGGCTTCACCTCCCATCCCTCCGGTATCGGACCGAGTTCAGAGTCCACAAAGCTGTCGGGGAATAGGGCCGCGATGTCGGGTTCCATGCTGTTGAGGTAAGCGCGGGCCCGTTCGACACTCCAATCATTCCCCTCTTTATGGGGAGTCGCAGCGTGATGTTTGAGGGTGGCTTTGGCGTGGACGGGGTCGAAGTCGACGAACCAGGATTTGAACAGCGCCCGAGCCATCTCCTCCAGCGTCTGGTTCATCCGCCGGTTCAACTCGATCTTGTCGTCGAGCGAACCGAGGATGTGGGCGATGGCGCGCTGTTCCGGGAGAGAAGGCACTGGCAGACAGAAACCTGGAATGTCAGCGCATTTCAAACTGTCGAAGACCGCTCCAACGTTGATATACATGGCAACTTGCTCCCACCATCGAGGACCACGCACAAGCCAACGCAAGAAAGGCTTGAAGATCTTTGTCCCATCGGATCGGAGCAAGACCAGATTCTGACCCAGCGCGAATTGGAGACTCTTCGGCACAAATCCGGTCTCTCCGGGATTGCACCGTCGAGAGAGAACGATATCGAATGGTTCGGGATGAGCTTTCCGCGTCCATTCATCAAAGTGTTTACGTGTGATCCGGCGAACTCCATTCAGATTGATTCGGCCGTCCTTGACCTGAGGGATAGCGACGTAGGGATAACCGCGTTCTGAAGCCGGTGGAGTACGGTGCTCGCAGTCGATCAGTGAAACACCCGCCTCACGCAGCGACATAATCAGCCACTCACTCGCCATTCCTTACTCCTCTCTCCCCACCAACACCACATGATCGCGTTCGATCTCGTGGTGAAAGCTCTGCGGCAGCCGCGCCCAGTCCCGCGCTTCCACCAGGAAAGGAATGGTGGAGTCACGTAGCGCCTCCTCGAAGTCGGCCAACCGTGAGAGATCAATCTTGGCGAGGCCGGAGCCGCGTAACACCAGATCCAGGTCGCTGCCTTCGTGGCTTCGGCCACTGACGCGGCTGCCATAGGCCCACACCTCCACACCGGGCAGATGCCGGCGCAGCAGCGCCTCGATCTGCTGCCGGTGCCTCGGCGACAGATGGAACCGCTCAGTCATCTTCCTCCTCTTCGATCACCTCGGCCAATTCCCTTGCATCGGCGAGAAAGGCTGGCAAGATCTCCAGGGTGGATTCGGCAAAGTCTTTGCCGTAATTGTGGGCGGTATCGTTGCGATTGTCGCGGTACTTCAGCCAGCGTTCGCAGGTGTCCAGGTCGATCAGGTCATGCTTGGCCGCGTGCCGGAACAGATCCTTGAATACAAGGCGGTCCGCTTGGCGGTTGCTGGCGAAATAGGCGCCGAGACGCTTCTTCAGCAACTTGCCGCTCTGCTCCAGCACAATTTCAAACTCCTTGACGCAGGCCGCGCGATAGATGTCGTAGGTAATGTCATCCGGGTCGCTGCGCTTGAGTTCATTCAAGGCGCGCTCCAACGTGTTGAGGCAGCGTCTTAGGAATTCCGTGTTGATGTTCATGATCCCTCACCATCCCCAAAGCCCAACTGCGTCAGGTTTTTCTCAATGGCCGCATCCAGTCTAACTGCCTCGGCCTGCTGCTTGCGCCACTGGGCGGCGAGACGCTTCATCTTTTCCTCGAACGGCTCGCCGTCGTCTTCCTGCGCTTCCGCCCCGACGTAGCGGCCGGGGGTGAGCACATGGCCGTGCTTGCGAACCTCCTCCAGGGTGACGCTCTTGCAGAAGCCCGGAACGTCCTTGTACTCGTCAGCGCCACCCTCATCCCGTTCCTCCTCCTTCGAGGGAGCGGAAACACGGTTGCGCCAAGCCTGGTAGGTTTCGGCGATGCGGGCAATGTCCTCCTGGGTCAACTCGCGGTGGGTGCGGTCCACCATGCGGCCGAGCTTCCTTGCATCGATGAACAGGATCTCACCGCTCCGCTCACGTCGGCGCGCCAGAAACCAGAGGCAGGCGGGAATCTGGGTGGAGTAGAAGAGTTGGCCCGGCAAAGCGATCATGCAGTCCACCAGGTTGGCTTCGATCAGGGACCGGCGGATGTTCCCCTCGCCCGACTGGCTTGACGACATGGAGCCGTTGGCGAGCACGAAGCCGGCCGCGCCGGCGGGCGACAGGTGGTGGACCATGTGCTGCACCCAGGCGAAGTTGGCGTTGCCCTTGGGTGGGACGCCGTATTGCCAGCGCTGGTCCTGGGTGAGCCGCTGGCCGCCCCAGTCGGAGACGTTGAAGGGTGGATTGGCCAGGATGAAGTCGGCCTTGAGGTCGGGATGGCGGTCGTTGTGGAAGCTGTCGCCGTGGGCGATCTGGCCCTCGATGCCCCGAATGGCCAGGTTCATCTTGGCCAGTCGCCAGGTGGTGTAATTGGATTCCTGGCCGTATATGGAGATGTCGCCCCTGGCCTGTCCGCCGTTGCCGTTGCCGCTGGCGTGAGCCCGTATGAATTCCACCGACTGGACGAACATGCCGGAGGAACCGCAACAGGGATCGTAAACGCGACCCCGCCAGGGCTCCAGCATCTCCACCAGCAGCTTGACTACGCAGCGGGGGGTGTAGAACTCGCCGCCCTTCTTGCCCTCGGCGCTGGCGAACTGGGAGAGAAAGTACTCGTAGACACGGCCCAGCACGTCCTTGGATTGGGCTTCCTTGTCTCCCACCCGGATGTTGCTGACGAGGTCGATGAGTTGGCCCAGTCGCTGCTTGTCGAGGGAGGGGCGGGCGTAGTCCTTAGGCAGCACGTCCTTGAGCACCCGGTTGTCGTGCTCGATGCCGGCCATGGCGCCGTCGACGAGCTGGCCGATGGTAGACTGGCGGGCTTGGGACTTCAGATTCGCCCAGCGTGCCTCCGGCGGCACCCAAAAGATATTCTCGGCGATGTACTCGTCACGGTCCTCGGCGGCCTCGCTGCCCCATTCGGCCACAACCGCCGCATGGCGCTCTTCGAAGGCGTCGGAGATGTACTTCAGAAAGACGAGGCCCAAGACGACGTGCTTGTACTCGGCGGCGTCCATGTTGCCGCGCAAGGCGTCCGCCATCTTCCAAAGCTGGGCCTCGTAGCCCGTGATGGCGCCGTCGCCCCCGGGCTTTGCGTCTGTCTTGGAGGCTGTTTTCCCCGATTGTGCGCTTGCCATGGTTTCCTTTTCTCTCAGGCAATCGATGGGTCGTTAACTGCTTCCGGCTCTGGCCTCCGGAACTGCCGGGCAACTACACCGGGTGGTCCTTCCTTGGAGTTCTCTTCACTGTAATCGTGAGCCGTACCGATGCAGTCGTCGGCGCAATCCAACCCTTCCTGCAGCGGCACGGCAAACCGCTGCACAGTTGACGTCGCCCCGGTGCTACCTGCCCGCGGCCGCCGTGGGCAGTTCACGCACGGCAGCGCCGGCCCGTTGCTGAGCGACGGCGAGGTCGAATTGTGTCTGGAGGTTCAGCCAGAATTGGGGGTCTATTCCGAACCAGTGCCCGAACCGTAACGCGGTATCGCCGGTTACGGAACGCTTGCCGGCGATGATTTGACTTACCCGGTTGGGTGGCACATCAATCTGACGGGCAAATGCCGTAGGGCTCACGCCAAACTCGGCCAGCTCGTCTCTCAGAATCTCGCCAGGGTGAACGACGCGCTTCAACATGCCAACGTCCCTCCTCTCGACTAATGGTAGTCCACAATCTCAACGCCGGTTGGCCCCGGACCATCGGGCCAAGCAAAGCAGATGCGCCATTGCCGATTGATGCGGATGGAATACTGTCCTTCTCTCTCGCCACTGAGGGCTTCCAGGCGATTGCTTGGCAGTGCCCTCAGGGTGTACAGCGAGGGCGCTGCGTTCAGGATGGCCAGCCGCTTGGATGCTTGCAGTTCGAACCCCTGGAATGCGGCTACGAACTCGCCGGCGGCGAAGCGCTCCGTGCGCTTGTCCCTATAGCTGAGTATCATGCGGGAGTAGCATATGGACTATGACGCTTGACGTCAAGAGTCATAGGGGTTGAACACCGGAACGCCCGTCGGCTCGAAGTGCTTGACGTTGCGGATCACCACGGTCAGGCCGGGCTCCAGCGCCGTGGCGGCAATGATCAGGTCCGCCGCGCCCAAGGTCGCCGGACAGACGCCCCCACCGGCGTGCAGTGGGGACGTCGACGTCGAGAACCCGGTCGCCGTACCAGGCGAGCACTCTGTCAAGCCAGATGGACAACTCCCGGGCGAACGATGGGTCACGGCGCTGCTGTTGGGCGATTCCATGCTCTATTTCGCCAATGGTCACTGCGCTCAGGTACAGGTCTGCCGTCCGCTGGGCCTGCAACCACCGGACCATCTCCGGATGGCGGTCCCGTCGTCGCAGCGCCGACAGCACGTCGGTGTCAATCAGGAACATCACAGGTCCAGCGGGCGGGTCGGTAATGGCAGTCTGTCGAAATCCTGGTCATCCCGCGGGATTTCCAGCAGCAACCCGGCCAGCGTCGGCGCATTGGCTTTCTCCAAACGGCACAGGCGCTCGTACTCTTCTGCCGCCAGCACGACGACGGCAGGCTTGCCACGGCGGGTCACCCGCTGTGGTGCGCCGCCGAGGGCGGCGTCGACCACGGCGCTGAAGCGGTTCTTGGCGTCCTGCAAGGGCCAGTCGGTCATGTGTGTTCTCCTGTCTAGACTAACTGGCTAGATTTTGCTGCAGGGCGGGGCACAGCTTCAAGAGGCATAACCACTTGCGGAAAGCGTCTCCATCAATCCAGCCCATCGGCAACCGCCGCCTCCAGAGCGCTCCAGTCTTCCTGTTCAGCGGCCATGGCGCCATAGGTCTCTTCCCAGGAGAGCCTGTTCTTTTGCTTGCTATACAAAAGGACTCCGTCCTCCCTCTCCTCCAGGACAAGCGTTCCGCTCCAGCCATGCCTTTGCAAAAGGACCCTTGGGAGTACGATTGCTTTGGAGTGGCCGATAGCAATCAGCTTGACGACTCTTGTAATCCGTGGTTTGGCCATTTTCAAGGGTCCATTGAACAAGCAAACGAAATTACAGCAATTACCATCTCGGCCGCCGTGTCGCTTGATTGACGTGCCTAAGATAAAAAAATCGTACCATAATGGGCGGTCGGCTAGTCGGCCGGAAGCAGGTGCCCGATCGGGGGTAGGTCTTGGCGAAGAAACCGAATAGAGCGAAACGGAAACCCCGTGCGGGTACCTCGCCCTCCGGGCCACGATTCTCCTTCGGTGGCTCGCGCCTGTGGGTTCCGCTTTTGCTGTTTGTGGTGGTGGTCGGCGTCTACCTGCCGTCGGTGGACCATGGGTTTCTCTATGACGACTACGAGGTGATTCTCTCCAACGCTCCTTTGCGCTCGGTTCAGGATCTTGGGCGCATTCTGACGGAGAGGCACTTCCTCAGCCTGCCCTATTACCGTCCGGTGGTACGCTCCTCGCTGCTGCTGCAAAGAAGCCTCCACGGAGACGAGCCCGGCCCCTTTCACCTCTTCAACGCCTGCGTGGCCGGACTGATCGCCATCATTGCCTACGCCCTGCTGAGGCTGCCGGTCTTCGGCTTGCGGCCTCGCTGGGCATGGCTGACCGCCGCCGTCTTTGCCCTGCACCCGGTGGCTTCCTCCTGCGTCTACCCCATCGCCTCGGGACGCGAGACCCTGCTGCCGGCCCTGTTCGTCCTGCTGGCCCTCTACTGCTTCCTCAGGCCCGGGCCATGGTGGCGGGTGGGCGCCTCCGTCTCGTTCGCTCTGGCCCTGTTCGGCAAGGAGCAGGCGGTGGTCACCCTGGCGGTCTTCGTGCTGGCCGACGCTCTGGGCCTGACCTCGGCGGCGCCCGGCCGCAGCCTCCGCCGCTGGGTGGTCCGCTACTGGCCGGAGGCCGCTATCGGCGCCCTCTACTTCTCCATTCGCCACTTCCTGTTTGCAGGCGGGGAGTATCGCCTGGGAGACCTGGGGCAGTTCGCTCTTTCCTACCTCTACGCGCTGCAGGTCGTGACCGTCCCCTTCTGGGAGATGGTCTACGAGCCTCCGGCCCGGGTCTGGTTCAGCCCCTGGCGCCTGGCCGTCGCGCTGGCCATCGCCGGATGGGCTGTGTTGTGGATCCGGCGATCCTGGCCCGCGTTTCGGGCCCTGACCTGGTTCTGGCTGGGCTGGTTCGTTCTGACCCTGCTGCCGACGGCCAATCTGCTGGACCAGGAGGCCCCATTTGCCGAGCGCTACGTGTTTCTGGCCGCGCTGGGCCCGCTCTTTCTGCTGGCCCGGGTTCTCTCCAACCGCGAGAAGGAGGGAAGGCCCAGGCTCTGGACGGGCCTGGCCGTGGCGCTGCTGCTGGTGGTGGCCGCCCAGACCGTCGCCCGGGGCGCCTATTATCGAGATTATGAGGCCTTTTGCCGGCAGTGGGTCAAGACCGACCCCCAGTCGCTCAACGCCCACAACAGCCTGGCGGTGGTTCTGACCATGGACGGCCGGCTGCAAGAAGCCGGCGTCCACTATGAAGAGGCCCTCAAAATCGCGCCGGACAGCGCTCAGGCTCGCAGCAACCTGGCCAACCTGCGCCTGCAGCAGGGGAGGCTTCAGGAAGCCCATGGCCTCCTGCAGGAAGCGTTGCGCCTGGACCCCGACTCCTTCGCCACCCACAACGCCCTGGGCGCCATGCTGCTGGGACAGGGCAGAATCGAGCAGGCCATTCCCCACTTCGCGCGGGCCATCAGCCTGAACTCGGAGAACCAGCAGGGGCACGCCAACCTGGCCAACGCGCTGGCGCACCAGGGCAACACCCGGCAAGCCGTCCACCACTACCGCGAGGCCCTTCGCATCCATCCGGGCCTGGTCCACGTGGCCAACCGCCTGGCCTGGATCCTGGCCACCCATCCCGACCCGGCGCTACGGTCCGGCGCCGAGGCGGTCGATCTGGCCGAGAGCTTCTGCCGGCCGCCCAACGACGCCAACCCCATGTTCCTGGACACCCTGGCGGCAGCTTACGCCGAGACAGGACGGTTTCCCCAAGCACTGGAGACGGCCACGCGGGCCGCATCCCTGGCTTCTTCCATGGGTCAGCCTGAGCTGGCGGACCAGATCCGGCAGAGATTGGCTGCTTACCGGGAGCGCCGCCCGGTTCGCTACTCCGAGATTCAGTGGAGGACCTCCGGCACTTCCTTGAGGCACGATTAACCGTCAAGCACCGCCGCCCTATTCCCGATTCGTGGTAACCTTAGCCGCCCCTGCCGAGCTTGGGGATTCACGACCACGAAGAGGCCCCCAGATTCCATGAAACATTCCGTTGCGTTCCTTCTCGATGCCGACAACACCTTGCTGGACAACGACCGCATCCTGGCGGATCTCGTGGGCCACATCGAGCAGACGGTAGGCCACCAGGGGAAGCAGCGCTATTGGGCCATCTTCGAGGATTTGCGGGACGAGCTGGGATACCACGACTACCTGGGAGCCTTGCAGGGCTATCGCAATCGATATCCGCACGAGCCGCGCCTGATGTCGATTGCCTCCTTCATGCTCAACTATCCCTTCGCCGATCGTGTCTATCCGCAGTCGCTGGAGGTGGTGCGCCATCTCCAGCAATGGGGCGCGGTGGCGATCCTCACCGACGGCGACATGGTGTTCCAGCCTCGCAAGATGGAGCAGTCCGGCTTGGCCGAGGCCGCCGGCGGCAACGTGCTGATCTACGTGCACAAGGAGGAGGAGCTGGAGGACGTGGAAAGGCGCTATCCCGCCGACCACTACGTGTTGGTAGACGACAAGCTGCGGATCCTGACCGCCGCCAAGAAAGTGTGGGGAAGTCGCGTCACCACCGTCTTTCCCCGGCAGGGGCACTATGCCCTGGACCCCGAGATCCTGGCTCAATTCCCCCCGGCCGACCTCAGCCTGGAAGGGGTCGGCGACCTGCTGACCTGCGAGTTGCCGGCCCTGATCCAGGCCGGACAGTCTTCCTAGCCCACAGCGCCTCAAAACCTCCAGGCACTTATATCCATACCTTCAACAGGATTCCGCAGGCTCCGAGCGAATCATCGAGCTGGGATCGTGGGGAAAATGGAACGGGGCTTGCTGTTCTATACTTGTTGTGTTCCAGGTTCAGAGTTGTCACCCCTGATATCGCGAGTGACGACGCCCGGAGAGCGATCGTGCTGGACGAGCTGAGATGGACCTTGCGGTCGTTGGTCATCGACGCCCTGTTGATGCCGGAGTACCGGCGGAGTGGCGTGGCCTTCAACCCGCTGTCGGACAGGGCAATCCGCAATCCCTATCCCGCCTACGCCCGGCTGCGCGCCCGATCGCCGGTGCACCGCAGCCGGGTGCTGGACGGCTGGGTGTTCAGTCGCTACGCCGACGTCGAGGCCATCTTTCGAGATTACCGCCGGTTCTCCAACATGCCGACCAATCGAAGGGTGTCGAGGCGGGATGTCTACTTCATTCCGCCCCGGGCGGACTGGTCCCTGTTGTTCCTGGACCCGCCGGAGCATACGCGCCTGCGGGGACTGGTCAATCAGGCCTTCACCCCGCGGGCCGTCAACGCCCTCGAGCCCCATATCCGGCGGATCATGGTCGAACTGCTCGACGCCGTCGCTGACCCGTCCGGCTTCGACCTGATGGCGGCGGTGGCCGGTCCGTTGCCGGTGATCGTGATTGCCGAGATGCTGGGGTTGCCGCCGCAGGACCGCCTCCGATTCAAGTACTGGTCGAACCAGCGCGCGCGCATCCTCGAACCGCTCATCAGCCCGGATGAGCGAAAACGGGCCGCTGCCGCCGGCGAGGCGTTCGACGCCTACTTCATGCCCGTTATCAGAGCCCGGCGACTCCAACCGAAAGACGACATCATCAGTGCCCTCGCAAAGGCGGAAGAGGAAGGGGATACCCTCAGCGAGCGAGAAATGCTGATCATGATGCGCATCCTGCTGGTCGCAGGCAACGAGACCACCACCAACCTGATCGGCAACGGGATGCTGGCGCTGCTGCAGCATCCGGAGCAGTTGAAGCTCCTGCGGGAAGACGCCCGTCGGATACCGGGGGCAGTGGAAGAGTTGCTGCGCTACGACACACCGGTCCAGCTCGATATCCGCGCCGTGGTCGAGGATTGCGAGTTTCAGGGCTTTCGGATGCGCCGCGGCGATCCCGCCATCCTGGCCATCGGCGCGGCCAACCGCGACCCGGAGGTATTCGAAGACCCGGAGCGGCTGAACATCGAGCGTTCCAAGGGCAGCAACCTCTCCTTCGGCCGGGGCGTCCACCACTGCCTCGGTGCGCCCCTGGCGCGGTTGGAAGCCCGGGTCGCGCTGGAAGTGCTGCTGGAGCGCTTCAGCTCCATTCGGCTGCTGACGGACCGTCCCGCCTTTCGCCGGGCCATCGTCCTGCGCGGGCTCGAGTCCCTCCCGGTCTCGGCCGTCCCTGCGTAGTTCAGTCCCTACTTACCAAGTCATGCGAAGAGGCCCACCCGGGAGCGCGGGCGTCCCGCCCGCACAACACCGGCAAAGCCTCACCTATTCCCTCGACCCGGATCGACCGGCAAAGACGCCCGGGCTCTGCTTCGCCCGGGCCCATGCGGTTCCCACCGGCAGGGTGGACGGGTGCGCCATCGCAGGGAAACTGAGCGACAACCCAAGGGAGAGGATGCGGGCGGGACGCCCGCGCTCCCGGGTGGGCCGCTTTCGTTACGATTGCCTTTCAAGGGAGAGACGGCGCAACCGAACTGGCTGGATGGTTGCCTTGAATCCCGATTTGACAATCCCTTGGTGGCCCTTCGTCGTTCTTCGTGGACTACGCTTTATTCGCTTGTTCGAAATTAAACCGCTCGTGCGACGCTGACGGCCTTGATCCAAGCCGGACAGCCTTCCTGACCCCGAAGAGTTGCAGCACCGAGAAAACGCGGCACTTGTTTCCGGGGCGAATCGGGCCCAAAATAAACATTGTCTGCTATGGGCCTTCAGTGGCCGCCAAGGGATTCTTGGAAATGTGAAGCATCGGCAGACCGCAAGAGAGGTTCGGAAGGGATGGAACCGGCGGTCTGAATAGAGGACAGAGAGGGGAATAGAGAATGGACGCCGTGGATATCATCCTGCGGGTATTCCTGTGGGGCAGCGTGGTCCTGATCCCGATATTGCTCTTTTGGGCAGTGTTCGGGAGCAGGCTATCCGGCAGCGGGAAGCGGAGGCGGCCCAAGCCGCAAGCGGTACGGAGGCAGGGGTTCACTCCCCCACCGCCGAAAACCGGCAGTCCGGGTCCGGAGGTTTCGAAGAGCGCCACGGGCGGAGAGAGGGTGTCGCCCAAGCCTGATGTATCGAAACCCGTGGGCGGTCCGAAGCCCAAACCGGCGAGTGGGCGGGGATTCATTCTCCCGCCGCCGACGTTGGAAAAGCCGAGCCCGGAGGTTCCAAAAAGCGCTCCAACCGGGGAGGCTCCGTCTCCCCCACCTGCCGCGTCCGAACGCCCGGACGATCCCAAGCCCGAACCGATGAGCGGGCGGGGACTCATTCCCCAACCGCCGAGTTCCGGCAGATCGGGTCCGAAGGAATCAGAAAGCACCACGGCCGAAGAAGCGGCATCTGCAGAGCCTGACGCATCCAACCGCCTGGGTGAGCCGACGGCGCAGATGGAGTTCATCTCCAAAGTGGATTTCGAGCCGCGCCCCCTTCTCAACCAGGCGGAATACCGGATTCTCCGCATTCTGGAGAAGGTTGCCCAGGATATCCCCGGCGGCCATCGCGTCATGTCCCAAACCAGCCTGGGTCAAGTTCTGGCGCCCCAGCTTGCCTCGGCTTCGAAAGAAGCACGCGACCTTGCCTTTCGCTCCATCAACAGCAAGCGCCTGGACTTTCTGCTGATCGACGCTTACGGCATGCCCGTTCTGGCGGTGGAGTATCAGGGGCATGGACACTTTGGCGAGAGAACCTTCATGCGCGATGCCGTGAAACGGGAATCCCTCAGAAAGGCCGGCATCCGCTTGCTGGAGGTTCCGGCAGAATACAACACCGAGGACCTGGAGGGAGACATCCGCAAGGCATTGCCTTCGAACCCTGCCAGCCGACCGTAGAACGTATTCCTACGATGGGATCCGCATCCAGCCGCTGGTCAATATCAGCCACAAGCAGCATGGGTTCTCGTTCCTGCTGGTCCGGGGCCGGCAACCCGGACTGAGCTACAGCATCTCCTTCTAGCCGATCAGAAGCGCAGGCTGAGACCCACCTGCGCGCGCCGGGTGTCGCCGAGACCGCTGCGGAGCGTACCGTCGAAGTTGTAGAGGAGCGAGCCGACGGCGGGGTCGACGAAGTTGTCGGTGTTGGTCAGGTTGAAGATCTCGAAGATCGGTTCGATGGCGGCGGCGCCGAGCGAGAAACGCCGCGACACCCGCAGATCCCAGGAGAAGAACTCATTCTGCCTCCGCAGCGTGTTGCGCGCCAGGATGGAACCGTCGGCGCAGATCCGGTCTGCCGGCTGGGCGGCCCTCTCGCCCCGGTTGGCGCACTGCTCGGAAACCGGTGACGGGGACAGATAGCGCACCACCTGGCTCAACTGCACCTGTCCCGGGAGGGTGGCCAGCACGTACCCGCTCACCTGATGGCGCCGGTCGCGATCCGACCAGCCGTACTCCGGCGACAGGTTGGCGGCGTGCGCGTACCGGAAGACGAACGGATCGCGCTCGTTGTCATCGTCGGAGCGATCGAACGCCAGCGTGTAGTGCGTCTCGAAGGTGATGGGCCAGCCGCCCAGGCCGCTGTGCCCGCGCAGTCCCGCGGTGAGCGCGTGATAGCGGGAGCGGGCGCTGCTCTCGGTGACGGTCAGCGCGTTGATGCCGCCGCCGTCCGGGTGCGTCCCGATCCCGAAGGGCGCCCCCAGGACCGCATCGTTGCGGTTGACGAAGCGGAAGAGGTTGTCGGTGCGGGCCTGGATGTATCCCATGCTGGCGACAACGCCGCGCCCCAGGTCGTGGTCGAGGGTGGCGCTGGACGACCAGGTGCGCGGCAACTCCAGATCGCGGTCCGCCGCATGGATGTCCGGCAGGAAGGGCGGTGACGCCGAGGTGTCGATCTGCTCGTGGATGGCAGGGACCGGACCCAGCCCCGGAGTGTTGCTGCTGCGAAAGAGGATCTGCTGGAAGGCGCCGTTGGTCGTCCGGTGCTGGGCGAATACGAGCATCGGGATGCGGGCGACGTAGGATCCGGCGTTGGCCCGCAGCACGGTGCGGCCGTTGCCAGCCAGGTCCCAGGCCAGACCCAGGCGGGGCTGAAGGTTGTCGAGGTCATCCGGAATCCGGCCATCGGACGGGAATAGCGGATCGTTCAGATAGGGAGCGAAGAAGGTGTCGGCCGGCTCGATGAACATATCCGGGTGCCAGGCGCCGTCCCAGCGCAGCCCCAGGTCCAGGGTCACCCGTTCGTGCGGATGCCAGGTATCCTGAACGAAGAGGCCCAGCTCGTGCATCGGGAACTGTTGGAGCCCGAGTTGCGCCGCCGGGACGCCCGGGACCGTCGCCGACTGCAGGTAGAGCAGGACCGGCCCGGCGATGGCGGAGCCGCCCGGACACACCCCGGACAGGCTGGTCGACCCGTCCGAGCAAGTGACGTAATGGCTGCCGTGGGTGACGAAGCCGATGAAGCCCTCCACCGAATCGAACAGGTAGCGGCTGTTGGCCATCCCGATGAACTGCTGGCCGACGCGGGTCCGGTTGTACTCCACCCCGGCCTTGACCAGGTGGGTGCCGACGGCGAAGGAGAGATTGTCCACCAACTGAAACCGCGTGTCGAACGCGGGATCGATCGGCAGGAAGAAGGGCAGCCCGATGCGGAAGCCGTCGTCGAAGTCCATGGCGATGTCGGGAAAGGGCCGGCCGCCCAACTCGGCGAACTGGGGTGGGCCGGGCAGGCGCGCGCCGGGGAGCAGCGGTCCCCGGTACCCGCGCGGACGGTCCTCGCGCGCCCCCTGCAGGCGCAGCTCGTTGGAGAAGGCGTCGCTCAACAGCGAGCGCAGACTGGCGTTGACCGCATGCGAGCGATCCCCCTCGATCCCGTTGGCCGAGGCGCCCCAGGAATCGACGTCGAAGGTGCCGTTCACCTGCTCCGACCAGGTGTAGTTGTACTTGACCGAGGCCTGGTGGCGGCCGCCCAGGTTCAGATCGAACTTGGCCAGCAGCGAGCGCGCGTCGTCGGTGCGCCGGATCGGCCCGAATTCGTCGTCGAACAGTCCCGGCCAGCGTGCCTGCAGAAAGCGCTCCAGGCGCTGCAGGTTGGCCGGATTGCGGACTCGGCGGGTCGCCTGCTTGGTCTCGGCGGCCGCCTGCTGGTCGTAGGCCAGGAAGAAGAACGTCCTGTCCCGAACGAGCGGCCCGCCCACTGTCCCGCCCACCTGATTGCGGTGAAAGTCGGGCCGCCCGCCGCCGCGCGATTCCGGAAACGGGGCGGCGATCTCATCCCACTGCCCGAAGTAGTGGGCGGAGCCGGCCAGCCGGTTGGTGCCCGACTTGGTGATCACGTTGACGAAGCCGCCTGACGAGCGGCCGAACTCGGCGGTGGCGCCCTGATTCACCACCACCAGCTCCTCGATGGCGTCCTGATTGAAGGTGAAGGCCGGACGCTGGCCGCCGCGCTGCTCGCCGAAGAACGGGTTGTTGAAATCCGCTCCGTCGACGATGAAGTTGTTGAAGATGCCGCGCTGGCCGGCGATGTTGAGGGCGTCGCCGTCCGGCCCCTGCGAGATGGACGCGCCCGGGGTGAGCAGCGTCAGCGTCATGAAGTTGCGGCCGTTGCTCGGGACCCCATCCACCACATCCTCCAGAACGCGCTGCGAGCTGGTGACGTCCGCGGTGTCGAGCGTTGGCTCCAGCTCGCTGACGACGGTGATGGTCTCGGTCGTCACGATCTTGAGCGCCACGGCCAGGTCGAGCATTTCCCCGACCCGCAGCCTGGCGCCCTGGATGCGCTCGGTGCTGAAGACGTCGGTGGCCGCCTTCACGGTCAGGTCGTAGGTCCCCGGCGGCAGCAGGGTGCGCGCAAACGTCCCGGACGACGAGGTCTCCACGGTGGTCCGGAAGTCGGTCTCCCGGTGCCGCAGGACAACCACCACCCCCTCAACCGGATCGCCGAGCGGATCACGGACCGTGCCGCGGATGGTGCCGGTGGTCGTCCCGGCCTGGGCGGCCACCGCGGGCGCGGTCTGGTGGAGGAGCATCGTGGCCAGCAACGCGGCGGCGATGGTGAAGGGGAGACGGCTCGGGAGGCTGATGGCGCGTGTGTTCGGCATGGCTTGACGCAGCGCGACAGGATTGTGACAACGCGGCCGCTTTGTCACCGAGCGGGCGCGAAATGGATTACGGACGCCTGATAGTATACTGAACCGCGATCCGGCGCCTGCCGGAGCGATTCGTGCAGCTCAGTCGCGAACGGCCGAGCGACTCGCGGGCAGGACTCGCGGGCAGCCATCGGAGAGTTTCTTGAGGCCTTTCCAGACTGCGTCACGGTATGATGGCCGGCACCGGGTGTCAAGAGACACAGGGGACACAAGGGACTAACCGATGTTGGAAGGACGCTATCTCGACCTGTTCCAGGACCTTTCCGGAATCATTCCCGGTGAGCGGCTCATCCGGGACGACCTGCGCACCCTGGCCTACGGGACGGACGCCAGCTTCTACCGCCTGATCCCCAAGCTGGTGGTCCGGGTCGACACCGAAGCCGAGGTGGGGGAAGTCCTGAGGCAGTGCCGCGCCCACCGGCTGCCACTCACCTTTCGCGCGGGAGGAACCAGCCTCTCGGGGCAGTCCCTCAGCGACTCGGTGCTGATGCAGTTGGGCACGGGGTGGCGGGGGATCCGAATCGAGGACGAGGGCAGGCTTATCACCTTGCAGCCCGGCGTGGTCGGCGCCCACGCCAACGCCCGCCTGGCTCCCTACCGGCGCAAGATCGGGCCCGACCCGGCTTCCATCAACGCCGCCATGGTGGGTGGCATCGCCGCCAACAACGCCAGCGGCATGTGTTGCGGCACCTCCCAGAACAGCTACCGCACCCTGGAGAGCATGAGGGTCATCCTTGCCGACGGCGCCGTCCTGGACACTCGCAGCCATGCCAGCAAGGATCGATTCCGCCAGGCCCGACCGAACCTGGTGGAACGCATCGGTCGACTGGCGGAGCGGACTCGGCAGAACGGGGAACTGGCCGGCCGGATTCGCCGCAAGTTCAAGATGAAGAACACCACCGGCTACAGCCTGAACGCCCTGATCGATTTCGAAGATCCCATCGACGTGATCCAGCACCTGATGATCGGGTCCGAAGGCACCTTGGGCTTCATCTCCGAAATCACCTACCGGACCGTGCCCGACCATCCCTACAAGGCCACCGCCCTGATCCTCTTCCCGGATATCAGGACCGCCTGTGAAGCCACCACCCTGTTAAGGAACTGTCCCGTCTCGGCGGTCGAGATCATGGACCGGGCCGGACTGCGCTCGGTGGAAGACAAGCCCGGCCTGCCCCTGGACCTGAAGAATCTGGACCCGTCGGTGGCAGCCCTGCTGGTCGAGACCCGGGGGGAAACACCCGAAGACCTGGACCGGCACTTGGGAGCTACCACCCGAAGCCTGGCCGATCTGCCTACGGTGGAGCCGGTCGCCTTCACCCGGGACCCCGCCGAGCAGCTCCGCCTCTGGAACATCCGCAAGGGTCTTTTCCCCTCCATAGGGGCTATCCGGGAAATCGGGACCACCGTCATCATCGAAGACGTGGCCTTCCCCATCGACCGTCTGGCCGAAGCCACCCTGCAGCTCCAGCAACTCTTCCGCAAGCACCACTACTCGGAAGCCATCATCTTCGGGCACGCCCTGGAGGGCAATCTCCATTTCGTCTTCACCCAGGATTTCAACCGCCCCGAGGAAGTTCGCCGCTATCGGGACTTCATCGACGACCTCACCGAAATGGTGGTTCGCAGCTACGACGGCTCGCTCAAGGCGGAGCACGGCACCGGCCGCAATATGGCCCCCTTCGTGGAGTTGGAGTGGGGGGCCGAAGCCTACGGGCTGATGCGGAAGATCAAGGCCGTCTTCGATCCCGAAAACCTTCTCAACCCGGGGGTGATCCTCAACAGCGACCCCCGGATCCACCTCAAGAACCTCAAGCCCCTGCCCAAGGCCCACTCGGTGGTCGACAAGTGCACCGAATGCGGTTTCTGCGAGGTCAACTGCCCCTCCCGGGACCTGACCCTTACCCCTCGCCAACGGATCGCGGTTTGGCGTGAGATCTCCCGGCTCCGATCCGGCGGCGGCAACCCCGCTCGATTGGTCGAGCTGACCGGTCGCTACGCCTACCAGGGCAACGCCACCTGCGCTACCGACGGACTGTGCGCTATCGCCTGCCCGGTCAACATCGACACGGGCAAGCTCATCAAGGACCTGCGTCGCCTTGAGATTCCCGCATGGCAAGACCGGACCGCCACCTTGCTGGCCGACCACTTCGGACTGGTTACGGCCTCGCTGCGGATGCTGTTGACCGCCACCCACCAGTTCCATCGGCTGTTGGGCCCGGAAGGCATGCGGCAAGTCACGAATTGGGCTCGGAAGCTTTCCGGGAACCGGCTGCCGCAATGGAATCCCTACCTGCCCGGGGCCGCCGAAGTCTTGACCAAATCGGGTGACGAAGGCCGGTCGCCCTTGAAGGCGGTCTACTTCCCAAGCTGTCTCAGTCGGACGCTGGGCGTGGCCGGCGACAGTGGGGGCCAGCCCTCTCAGAACCGCAAGTTGGAGTTGCTGATGCGCAAGGCGGGCGTGGAGCCGGTCTATCCGGAAAACCTGGACAGCCTCTGCTGCGGGATGCCCTTTGCCAGCAAGGGATTCGAGCGGCAGGGAGCCCGCAAGCAGGAGGAGTTGCAGCGGGCTTTGAACCTGACTTCCCGCGACGGCCACTATCCCGTTCTGGTGGACACCAGCCCCTGTCTCTTTCGCCTGAAGGAATCGGCTCACTTCGACCCGGAGTTTTCCATCTACGAGCCGGCGGAGTTTATTCTGAAGGTACTGCGGCCGGGACTCACCTTCAGCAAGCGCGCCGGCCCGGTGGCCCTGCACAGCCCCTGCAGCTCCCGCAAGATGGGGCTGGACAGCTCCTTGCGACAGGTCGCCGAACTCTGCTCCGAGGAGGTCATCGTCCCCGATAGCGTGGGCTGCTGCGGCTTCGCCGGAGACCGGGGCTTCAGCCATCCGGAGCTGACCGCATCAGCCCTCGGCTCCCTGAAGGCCTCCCTGCCGCCCAGTTGCCCGGTGGGCTACTCCACCAGCAAGACCTGCGAGATCGGGCTGTCGCTGCACGCCCGCATCCCCTATCAGTCGATTGCCTATCTGGTGGATGAGTGCACGGAAGGGCGGGTCCGGCAGGGTGGGGGAGAGGACTCCGGGGACGGGTAAGGCATCGGGGCCGGTCTCACCCCTTCTGCTCCCGGTCAACCTCCGCGCTTGCCAGGACCTCATAGAGGGAAGCCGCTTCGATCCTTCGGGTGTCTGAGCCGGGCAGGCGAGCCACCTTCACCCTCAGCGTTCCAAGCCTCTGACGGCACTCGATCAGATCCCCGACCTTGATCGACTTGCCCCCCTTCGACACCTGCCCGTTGACCGAGACCGCTCCCGCCGCGCAGGCTTGCTGAGCCAAGGTCCGCCGGGAGATCAGGCGGGACCTTTTCAGGAATAAATCCAACCGCATGGATATGGATTCGGGTAGGGGAGAGGCGGGAACTTACTTCTTCTGCTGTCCCTCGAAGGCCGCGGGCGGGGGATCCTCGCCGACAGGCTGATCCCCATCGGCAGAGGCGGTCGCCACCTCGGACCCGCTGTCCAGGTAGCCTTCCTTGAGACGGATGTAGCTCTGGCGGCGCAGCTTCTCCATATACTTCCGAAGGGCCGGGAGCGCCTTGTCCTCAACCAGCTTGTTGCGGATTTGATCCTTGACCACGTCCAGGGGTTGAATGCCGGCCACGTTTTTTTCGATCACCTTGAAGATGCGGAGGCCTCCCTGGCCTTCTACAATGTCGGTGATCTGACCTCGCCGCAGTGAAAAGACCATCTCCTCGATCTCCTTCAGGAGCATTCCTCTGCGGAAAAATCCCAGGTCCCCCGCCTGCTTGGCGGTCGGCCCGTCGGAATACTGGGCCACCAGCTCGCCGAACAACTCTCCGCCCCTGGCCTTCTCCAGCACTTCCTCGGCCCTCTTCCGGAGCCGCTCGACGTCGGAAGGATCCTCTCCGTTGGAGGCGATCAGAATCTCCTGGAGCCGCACCTGTTCCGGCCGATCGAACTTATCCCGGTTGGCCTCGTAGAAGGTCTCGATTTCCTCGGTCGAAATCTGGATGCGGTAGTAGACTTCCCGCCCCAGCACCTGTTCTCTCAGGCTCTGTTCTTTGATTCTCTTTCTGAACTCGACGGGATTGATGCCCTGACCGCGCATCTCCTGCTCCAGGGCTTCGATGCTGGGGAGATTGTTCTCTTTTCGAACCCGGTCCAGATACTTGATGATGTCGGTATCGGCGGTCATCCCCAGTTCCACTGCCTTCTGCACCAGGAGCCGTTCCTCGATCATGTTCTTGAGCAGATCCTTTTCGCCCTCGCTCACGGCCTGCGCCAGTTCTTCTCCGGAGAGCTTTTGCCGCGCCTGGACTCGGAGCTTGAGCAGGTTTACGGCTTCCTCGTACTCCGATTTGGTGATGATGTCGTTGTTGACCCGGCAGATGATCTCCTCGAAGACGATGGTTTCCGCCAGAGACGTGCCAGACAGCAGCAGCACTCCAGCCAGCACCCCGTGAGAAAGCCTTGTCTTCATGGTCCCTCCTCCTCGAACTCCCCCTGACGGGCAGAACCCGGATCTTTCCTTTAAGCGCATACCCGATGTTAACCGAAAACTCCCCGGAAGTTAACCCACCCGTGTCAGAGGGGGTGTACGACCCATTGCGGGGAGAGGAGTGTAGCGCATTCCGGCAGCCGTGTGCCAGGCGTCGGTTGCCCCCCACCGCTACATCAGTGCTGCACGACGAATTTTACACAAGGCTCATGGTTTACACGCTGCTGACGGAGGACTCAGGAAGCCAGTTCGCCCAGCAGCCCTTGCACCGAGGAAAGCAACTCCCCCTGGGAGACGCCTGCCGACCGAAGCCTCAATTGACCTCCCGGGCTCACCGAGAGTCCGGGGACACTGGAGACGGTTTCCACCAGCTTGTGGGGCGGTATGGGGGTTCTGGGGTGAAAGGTGATGGCGATGCCCTGACGATCTCTCTCCATCGACTGCACCAGAATCTTTTCCGCCAGGCGGCGCACTCTCATGTATTGCAGGAGCCTCTCGACCTCCTCCGGCAGCGGTCCGTAGCGGTCCTCCATCTCCTCCCGGAGGGCATCCATATCAGCGTCCAGCTTCAGGGAGGAGATGCGCTTATAGACGCTCAGCCGTTGATTTTCCTCGGGGATGTAGTCCGGCGGGATTTTGACGCTCACCTTGAGATCGATCTGGGTCTGGATCTCGGGGAGGACTTCCTGGCCCTCGAGTTCCCTGATGGTCCGTTCCAGCATTTGACAGTAAAGATCGAAGCCGATGGCGTTGACATGCCCATGCTGTTCCCCACCCAGCAGGTTGCCCGCACCCCTCAACTCCAGGTCCAGCGCCGCCACCTTGAACCCCGATCCCAGCTCGCTGAACTCTTTCAACGCCGCCAGCCGCTGCCGTGCGATGCCCGAGAGCGTCTGCCGCGGCGGGACCAGCAGAAAGGCATAGGCGCGGCGGCTGGAA
The DNA here is from genome assembly GCA_965207735.1 of Candidatus Versatilivorator sp. Taxonomy (GTDB): domain Bacteria; phylum Acidobacteriota; class Terriglobia; order Versatilivoradales; family Versatilivoraceae; genus Versatilivorator. The sequence goes on from OZ242296.1 coordinate 3,509,517, forward strand.
CGGCCCACCCGTCCCCGCAACTGGTAGAGCTGAGAGAGACCGAACCGGTCGGCTCGATTGACGATCATGGTGTTGACCAGAGGGATGTCCAGGCCGTTTTCAATAATCGTAGTGGAAACAAGCACGTCGGCCTCGTGCCTCAGGAACTTGAGCAGGGTGGCTTCCAGATCCTTTTCCTTCATCTGGCCGTGAGCTACCAGCAGTCGAGCTTCAGGGCAGATTTCCTGGAGCAGTGCGGCAATGGAATCGATGGTCTCCACCTGGTTGTGGACGAAAAAGATCTGTCCCTGGCGTTCCAGTTCATTTCTAATGGCGTTTTGGATGACCTGGCGACTGAAGGGCAGCACCGCGGTCTGTATGGCCAGGCGATCCCTGGGTGGCGTCTCAATCACCGACATGTCCCGGATGCCCGTCAATGACATGTGCAGTGTTCTCGGAATGGGGGTGGCCGTCATGGTGAGGGTGTCGACGTTCTTCTTCAACTGCCTCAGCCTCTCCTTGTGAGCCACCCCGAAGCGCTGCTCCTCGTCCACGACCAACAGGCCCAGGTCCCGAAACCGGATGTCCTTGGAAAGCATGCGGTGGGTGCCGATGAGGATGTCGACCTTGCCGGTGGCCACCCGCTCCAGGATGGCCTTCTGTTCCCTGGGGCTCCGGAATCGGCTCAACATCTCAATGGTGATGGGAAACGCGGTAAAGCGCTGCCTGAAGCGCAGGTAATGCTGGTAGACCAGGATGGTCGTAGGCGCCAGGACTGCCGACTGCTTGCCGTCGAAGGCGGCCTTGAAGGCCGCGCGCATGGCCACCTCGGTCTTGCCGAAGCCCACGTCTCCACAGAGCAGCCGGTCCATGGGGCTGCTCAATTCCATGTCCCGGTAGAGGTCTCGAATGGCCTCCCTTTGATCCGGGGTCTCGGTGAACTCGAAAGCATCTTCGAATTCCTGATGCCAGTGGCTGTTGGCGGCAAAGCGGTATCCCGGCGCGATCCTTCTCCGGGCATAGAGATCGAGCAGTTCCTCGGCCATGTCCCGGATGGACTTGCGGGCGCGGGCCTTGGCTCGTTTCCAGCTCACTCCTCCCAGCTTGTCCAGGGGAGGGTGGGCGCTTTCGCCGCTGCTGTGCTTTTGAACCAGGTCCATCCGCTCCAGAGGGACGTAAAGCCGGGCTTCGTCGAAATACTCCAGGATCATGAACTCCTGGTTCACTCCATCGCGGTCGATCTGCTTGAGCCCCCGGTAGCGGCCGATACCGTGGTCGACGTGCACCAGGTAGTCCCCCGGACTCAGCTCGCGGAAGTCGGACACGAAGGTCCCGCTTCTGGACCTGGATGGGGCCGGGTGGGAGAGGTACTCCACTTCATCGAAGACGTCCTCGTCCCCGAAGATGCTGATCCCTGCCGAGCGGTGGCGGAACCCTTCCAGGACGTGGCCGACCACCACGGCAATCCGGGCAGGTGTCCCATTGGCCGGTCGGTCCTTGGCGCCGAAATCGCAAACGACCGGAAGATCGTATTCCCGCAGCATTTCCCCCAGGCGCTCGGCCCTTCCCAGGGAAGACTGCGCGAACAGCAGTCGAACGCCGGCTTCCAGCCACTGGCGCAGGTCCCGTGCCAGGCTTGCGATGTCGCCATGGTACTTTCGGAGGGGAGTTGTTTGGCAGTCAATGTGGATTGGGGGCGGATCGGCGGCCGCTTGAGACCCTGAATCGACCGTTCCGGCTGCCGTCTTGCCCGCGGAGGGGGACGGGGAGAGAGAGAGATCCAGCGGTTGGCCGGGGGCGGTTCCCAGTTGCTGCAGGTCGATGACCGGACGGCCCTCCAGCCGTTCCCCGACCTCGGCCAGGGAAACGCAGAGGTCTTCCGGATTCAAGCTGGGCCACCCGCGCCGGCCGAGCGCCTCCCGATCCCCGGCCATATCCGCCCACCAGTGGCGCAGCCCCTCCTCCAGCTCGTCCGGCTCATCCCTCACCACCACGAAATCGCCCGCGAAGTCCAGAAACGACATCTTCAGCGGAAGCGTCAGCCCGTGCAGGAACTCGAACCCCTGGAAGTGCTCCCCGCGGCTTGCTTGAACGACCTGGGTCTCGAAGAAAGCCGGAAAATCTGCGGGAGACCATCTCTCGGAAGCCTCCTGGCTCCACTCCCGCAGAGCATCGGGACCCACGAAGGTCTCTCTCATTGGAACGGGAGTTACGCTCTCGAGCCGCCCCACCGACCGCTGCGAACTGACGGAAAACTCCCGGAGCGACTCGATCTCATCTCCGAAGAACTCGATGCGGGCGGGGTTGGGGCTCCCCGGGGGATAGATATCCAGAATCCCTCCCCGGCGGGAGAAGGTTCCCACACCGGTCACCGGCTCTTCCTTGACGTACCCTGCCCGTTTCAGGTAGGCGATCAGACCCTCCAGGGAGATCTCTCTGCCCAGAGCCAGTTCGGGCACCTGGCGGAAGTCGGGGAGAAATTCCGGCAATCGAGCCAACAGTGCCGTGGGGCCGCAGAGCAGAATATCCAGGGTTCGCCGGTGAATCTTCCAGAGAGCCAGCGTCCGCTGCTCCACCGCCTCGGCATGGGGAGACAGACCGCTATAGGGCCCCGGCTCCAGTGCGGGAAAGGTGGCTACACGCTCCCCCGGGTTTTCGGAGAGGCTGCGATGATAGAAGGCCGTGGTGGCGGCCATGGCCTCCAGGTCAGGCACGCCGGCACTGAGGAACAGAATGGGGCGATTCAGGATCCGATGCAGGAGAGCCAGGTAGGCGGGTTTTGCGGACGGCGTGATGCCGGACAGGGTGATCCAGCAGGATGCGGAATCGACCTGACGGGGAATCGACTGGAGGAGAGGGTCCTGCGCCAGTTGGGTAAGCAGATGTCGGGTAGCCAAATCGATCGGGAAACGAGTTCGGAAGGCCCGGGGCTCGGCCACCGGGTCAACCCCGCTAAGCCTGCCGGCCGTAGCGGCGAAGAATGCGCTCAATGATTGCGCTAGAGGACTGCCCCTCCAGGTAGGGCAGGGGAACCACCCTGCCGCCGGCCGCCTCCACCTCCTGGCGTCCCACGATGGTTTCCACCGTCCAGTCGCCCCCCTTGACCAGCACGTCGGGAAGCAGGGCCGCGATCAGCCGCTGGGGCGTATCCTGGTCGAAGACCGTAATGTAATCGACGCTGTCAAGCCCCGAGAGCAGGCGGGTCCGTTCATCCTGGGTCAGGATGGGCCGCATGGGGCCCTTCAGGTCTCTGACCGAACGATCGCTGTTGACACCGACAATCAGGACATCTCCCATTTGCCGGGCGCGCCTCAGGTAGTCGATATGGCCGGGGTGGAGCAGATCGAAGCATCCGTTGGTGAAGACCGTCCGTTTGTTCTGCTGCCGCAAGCGATCCCGTTGCGCCAGCAGATCCTCCAAGGCCAGAATCTTCCGCAGAGACATGTTGGAAACCGACGGGGAGATCGGAGGTAGGGAGCAGGGATAGCAGGCCGGGATTATAGCACAGCCCCGGTGCCGGCCAGGGGAATCCTCCGGGACTTGCATGGCCGGAGTCGACGTGCTGCCATTCGACTATCGAACCCTTCGCCGGAGGCTGCTTCGGAAGGCGACCTCAGTTCTCTGGCAGGTCCTGACGACCGGCCCCCACTGAGACCTCGGCTGCGCGAAGCCGCATTCCCATGCGTTCCAGCAGATCGCGGTCCAGGTCAGCTTGGGGGTTGGGAGTGGTCAGCAAGCGCTCCCCCATGAAGACGGAATTGGCGCCGGCAAGCAGGCAAAGCGCCTGGGCTTCATCCGAAAGCGACAGGCGCCCGGCGCTCAAGCGCACCATGGCCTCGGGCATCAGGATCCGGGCGGTTGCGATCATGCGGACCATTTCGAAAGGGTCCACGGCTCCCTGATCCGCCAGCGGGGTCCCTTCCACCCGAACCAGCAGATTGATGGGCACGCTCTCCGGGTGGGGATCCTGGGTGGCCAACTCCTCCAGCAGACGCCAGCGGTCCCGGCGGCTTTCCCCCATCCCGATGATCCCGCCGCAGCAGACGCTGATGCCGGCGTCTCTCACCCGCTCCAGGGTTTCCAGACGGTCCCGGTAGGTCCGGGTGGTGATGATTCGACCGTAGAATTCGGGTGAGGTGTCCAGGTTGTGGTTATAGGCCGTCAGGCCCGCCGCGGCCAGCGCTTCTGCCTGGGGCTGCGACAACATCCCCAGCGTGCAGCAGGCCTCCATGCTCAACTCCCTGACGCCGCGCACCATGGCCAACACGTTGTCGAACTCCTCACCTTCAGGAGCCTGGCGCCAGGCCGCCCCCATGCAAAAACGGGTTGCGCCCTGCCGGCGCGCCTCCCGTGCAGACTCCAGCACCTGCTCCGGATTCAACAGCTTCTGGCCGGCAACCTCCGTATCGTAACGGGCCGATTGCGGGCAGTAGCCGCAGTCTTCCGGGCACCCCCCGGTCTTGATGCTGAGAAGCGAACACCCCTGCACCTCCTCGGCGCAGTGGTGCCGGCGGTGCAGGCTCTGGGCGCGAAAGATCAACTCGGGAAAGGGCAAGGTGTAGATACCCTCGATTTCTTCCAGGCTCCAGTCATGACGGATGGGGCTCGAATCGGGCTGCTTCATCTTGGCGCTCTTCCTCGACTCCGGTTGGGGTCCCGGCCCGGCTGCGTCGGGCGTTCCTCCGGCCCGGGTGGCGGCTCAGGAGTAGATCTCTCCGTACTTGGCCTTCAGGTAGCTCACGAAGGGCTCGGCCCTCAGTTCCTCGCCCGTAACCCGATGGACTAGGTCGGCGGGCATGAATTTCCGGCCATGGCGATGGACGCTTTCTCTCAACCAGCTTAGCAGCGGCGAAAACTCTCCGCGTTCGATGTCCTCCGGGATGCCGGGGATCTCCTGCCTGGCGCGATCGTACAACTGCACCGATATCAGATTCCCCAGGGAATAGGTGGGGAAATAACCGAAAAGGCCGTGGGACCAATGCACATCCTGGAGCACCCCCAGAGCGTCGTTGGGCGGAGTGATCCCCAGATAGTCTCGCATCTTGCCGTTCCAGGCCTCCGGCAGGTCCGCCACAGGTAGGCTGTCCTCGACCAGTTGGGCTTCCAGCTCGTACCGCAGCATGATGTGCAGATTGTAGGTCACTTCGTCGGCCTCCACCCGAATGAGCGAAGGCTCGACACGATTGATGGCCCGATAGAAGGCTTCCGGCGAGCAGCCGGCCAGCTGCCGAGGAAAGGTGCGCTGAAGCCGCGGGTAGGCGAATTTCCAGAACCCTCGGCTCCGGCCCACCAGATTTTCCCACAACCGCGACTGGGACTCATGAATGCCCAGGGAGGTGCCGCTGCTCAGGGGGGTGCGCTCCAGGGCGGGGCTCACGCCCTGTTCGTAGAGGGCGTGGCCCGTTTCGTGGAGTGTTCCGAACAGGGCCGAAGGGAGGAACCTCTCGTCGAAGCGGGTGGTGATGCGAACGTCCCGATTGGAAAAAGAAGTGCAGAAGGGATGGACCGACTGGTCCTGGCGGCCGCCAGTGAAATCGAAGCCCATCTCCTGCGCCATCTCCAGGCCAAAGGTCGTCTGCTTTTCAATAGGGAAGCTCTGGCGCAAGACTTCATCCTGGACGCTCTCCAGCTTTTGGGAGATTTCCTGCACCAGCGGAACCAACCCGCCCTTCAAGTCGGCAAAGAGCCGGTCCAGTTCCGCCGATCGCATGCCCGGCTCGTACTGGTCGAGCAGGGCGTCGTATCGTCTCTCCCGATATCCCAGGCAGTCGGCCAGCTCTCGCTGGAGATCCACCAGGGTCTGCAGCGTGCTTCGAAACAGGCCGAAGTCGGACCGGCCTCGGGCCTTAACCCAGACTTCCATCCCAAGCGAGGTCCGCCGCGCCAACTCCTCCACCAGCGATGGCGGAATGCTGCGAGCCTTGTCGTAGTCCCGCCGGGTCAGTCGAACCAGGCTGGCGTCGTCCGAATCGTAGCTCAGGGCCTGGGTCTCGGAAGCCGCGTCTTCCAGCCAGGCACCCACCTCCTCGGAGACGAAGCGTCCATGGGCGAGCTTCTCCAGGGTGGCGATCTGTTCGGCGCGCGCCGCCGCCCCGCCGCTCGGCATGTAGGTCTGCTGGTCCCAGCTCAGCAGCGCGGCAGCCGCCTTGAGATCGGAAACCTCCGCCATCCTGGTTTTGAGTTTACTAAGCTGACTCATTTCCCCCCGGCAGCCTGCCCGCCCAGTCCAGGATTCCAGCCCCGGCGAGACTTGCGGGCCCGGAATTCATGGCTTTTCCCTCCTCGGTCGGAGCGCGAGTATACCACAGGGAATCGTCTGGATTTTCCTCAGCTTGTGATGTCCTTTCCGGCGTGGTAGGGTTGCTGCACCGCGGCGCCTCACCCCCACCGGCACGGCGGCACCCGTCCCTAAAGCGGCCTCCCGCAGCTGCAATCTCAGGGCCCGCTACCCCGGATGCTTCCGGACCCGGAATCGACCTCGATGAAAGTCCTGCTCCCCTGGACCGTCAGCCTGAGCCTGACGCTTCTGGTTGGTTCACTGATTTATTTCAGCGTTCCCGACTGGGCGCAGTCCTGGAGAGTGATGTTGCAGGGGCGGCCGGCCTATCTGCTGGCCGGCCTGGGGATGACCCTGCTTCACATGGGACTGCGCGCCTGGAGGTGGGGAGTCCTGCTGTCCCCCGTCAAGCATCCCTTGGCCTACCAGGGCCTCTTTTCCCTGACGGTCGCCAAGTACGTCATCAATCTGATCCCCCCGCGCGCCGGCGAGGTGGTGGCCTCGGTGGTGCTGGCCAGGAAGGAAAAGATCCCGGCCGCCTCGGTCATCGCCACCTCTCTGCTGGAGCGGATTCTGGACCTCATCACCGTGATCGGGATCTTTGCGGTCTACCTGGCTCTTTTCTCCGGTCAGCACCCGCCCAATTCCGAGCGGGGCCACGAAATCATGCTGGCCATCCAAAGATTTTCGCTGATCGGGGTCCCCATCCTGGCCCTGGCTTTGCTGGCCCTGGTCTACCTTGCCGGGCGTCGGGACTGGACCGGAAGGATTCCGGGGCGGCTTTCCCGCATCATCGTTTCCTTTGGGGATGGCTTCCGGGCACTGCGAAAGGACGGGGAACGGGTTGAAGTTGCGGTGCTCTCGCTGGCAATCTGGATCACCATCACCTTGCAGCTCTGGTTTCTGGCCAGGGCCTACCTGCCCGATTTCCCTCTGGCGGGCGCGCTTCTGCTAACGGTGATTACGGTTGCGGGGGTCGCCATTCCCACGCCGGGAGGGGTGGGCGGGTTCCAGTTTTTCATGCAACTGGCCCTGACCCACTTCTTTGCGCCCTTCCTCTCAACCCAGGACCCGAGCTCACAGGCCGCCGGCATCAGCAACGGCTGCTACCTGGTCTCAATGGTTCCGATCCTGCTGCTCGGATTCGTTCTGCTTCATCGAGAAGGACTTTCCTGGAGCAGAATCTCCAGAATTGCCAGCGAGAAGCCGGCTACCGCGGAGAGCTGACCACGCCGCCGATTTTCACTCACGGGACGAGGAGTTTGCCCCCCAATTCCGCAAAACGTCCTTCAAGAAACTCAAGTATCACTCCCCCCTTGAGTAGGAGGTGGAACGGCGGAAGGGGGCGGCAGAAACCTCAGGCGCTGAGGACCGCTTGCTGTTTGCTCTGGATGGAGGCGAGCAGCCGGTCAAAGGCGTCTGCGAACAGCTTGACGCCGTCGTCCTGCAACTTGAGGGTCACCGCGTCCATGTCGATTCCCAACTCTTGCAGCTGGACAAACGTCTGGCGGGCAGCCTCCATGTCCTCTTCCAGGGTGGCTCTCGCCACCCCGTGATCCCGGAAGGCCGCAAGAGTGGGCAAGGGCATGGTGTTCACCGTGTCGGAGCCAATCAGCGTTTCCACGTAGAGCACGTCCCGGTAGCGGGGATTCTTGGTGCTGGTGCTGGCCCACAGCGGGCGCTGCACCCGGAAGCCTTGTCGCTCGAGACCGAGGAAGCGGCTTCCGCCGAAGATCTCCCTGAATTTCCGATAAACCAGGCGCGCATTGGCAACAGCGGCGCGACCCTGCAGCGTTCGGCAACGTTCTCTCTCGGCGGCGCTGCCGGCTGCCGCCTCCAGCTCTTGGAGCAGCTTGTCGACCACGGTGTCGACCCGGCTGACAAAGAAGCTGGCCACCGAGGCTACCGGGGCGGTCCGGCCGGAGGCCACCAGGGTCTCGATCCCCTGCAGGTAGGCCTCGGCCACCCGAAGGTAGTGCTCCATGGAAAACATCAGGGTGACGTTGACGTTGATACCCTCTCCCACCAGCTGACGGATGGCGGGCATTCCGGCCGGGGTCGCGGGAACCTTGATCATCACGTTGGGTCTGCCCACGGCTTTCCACAGGCGACGGGCTTCCTCCACGGTTTCCCGGGTCCGGCAGGCCAAGTGGGGCGAGACCTCCAGACTGACGTAGCCATCTCCTCCCCCGGTCGTTTCGAAAAGAGGCCTGAACTGATCGGCCGCGCCCTGAATATCCTGGATGGCCAGCACTTCGTAGATCCGGGCGGCGGAGAAGCCGGCCCGGGCCATGGTGCGGATCTCCAGGTCGTACTCGGCGCCGCCGTCGATGGCCTTCTCGAAGATGGAGGGGTTGGACGTCACCCCGCGCAAGCCATCCTCGGCAATCAGCCGCCGCAACTCGCCCGAATCCAACAGGGTTCGGCTTATGGTGTCGCACCAGACACTCTGACCCAGTTGCTGCAAGTCCAGGAGCGGACTCGTGCCCTTCCCGCCCAGTTTCCGGTTGCCCATCGAAACCTCCTGCAGTGAGTTTCGGAGACCTCGAGCCCCTCAGGTCCACCGACACCAAACTCTAATCCCCGCGCCCCGCCGACACAATCGAAAACCGCTAGCGGAAATCACACCCTCCGGCGAGAACTGTGGGCTAGGGAATCAGCAAGCCATAGAGCCGATCATGGCGTTCCAGCGCCTTCCGGTATCGTTGATGTCGATCGCGGCAGGGATGGAACCGCGGCCCCAGAGGGGTCTCCACTTTCTCAATGCTGCCAAGATAACCCAGGGCTTCCAGGGCCAGCAAGGCGGCGCCCCGGCTTGAGGCCTCCTTCACCGCGGAAGCCACCACCGGCTGTCCCAACACGTCCGCCATGATCTGCATCCAGACAGGCGATTGCAGAAGCGCCCCGCCGGAAGCCACGATCTCTCGATCCCGCGGGACCACCGGCTCCAGCAGCCGAGCGATCTTGGCAAAACGGTAGGCCACCGATTCCAGTGAAGCCCGCAGGATTTCAATGGGACGGGTGTGCAAACTCAGGCCCGTGACGGCAGCCCGGGCTTTTGACTGCCAACCCGGGCTGCGTTCCCCGGCCAGGAAGGGGAGAAGGGTCAGCCCATGGGAATCCGGCTCCAGGTCCGCCAGTTGGCGCTCGACAGCCTCCGGGTCCCTGTCCAGCCGCAGCGTCTCGGTCATCCATTCGAAGAGGAGACCGCCGTTGCTGAGAGATCCTCCCATGACGAAGCGGCTCCGATTGGCCCGATAGCACCACAATCCCCGGGGAACCGCAGGCTGTTGGGTCTTCCCCATGACTCTCATGGCGCCCGAAGTGCCAACCATCAGGGCCAGGCGATCGGGCGTGCAGCAGCCGCTGCCCACGTTGCTGCAGGCCCCGTCTCCAACGGCGGCGACCCAGGGGATTCGACTCAAGTCGGGCCAGCGGCCGGCGAACGCTTGTCCCAGACCCGACAGCGGAGTGTCCAGGTCGATGAGGGGGGACAGCTGGTTCCGCTCCAGCGGCAGGACCTGCAGAATCCCCTGGTCCCACTCCAGGCGGTCCTGATCCAGAAGCCCCGTCCCCGACGCCATGGAAAGGCTGCAGCGGTTGACGCCAAACAGTTTCAAATAGGCATATTCCCCGAACGACATCCAACCGGTGACCCCGCGAAACCGCTCCCGATGGGACCGATACAGCCACAGCAGCTTGGCCGGCAGGTAACTGGGATGGAGCGGACAGCCGGTGCGAGCGTGGTACCGGCTTTCCTCCACGCGGCTGCGGAGCTCCTCCGCGGCAGCCGCGCTGCGGGTATCGGCCCAGGAGTAGACCGGGGTCAACGCCCGACCCTTGGCATCTACCCCCACCAGGTTGTGCCAGAAAGTGGACATGGCAACGGCTGCAATCCCCGCACGGCGGCGGCCACTTCGGGCCAGGATCTCGTCGATCACCTCCACCACCAGCTTGAACAGGGCGTCGGCGCCCACTTCCACCCCGCCGTCCGGAGTGGTTGCGAACTGATAGGGCCTTCGAGCCTCCAGACCGGGCAAGGCCCGGCCGCAATGGTCATGGATGGTGGCTCGAACCGAGGAACTCCCGGCGTCAACGGTGAGAATCAGAGGATCGTCAGCGCGCATTTCAGTAGCTTGTCGGTCCGATTCTAGTGGCTTCCGGTTATACACCGTGCTGGGCGCGCTCTGGCTTGTCCTCTTTCCCTCAGCCCATCCATGCTCGCTCGACCGTAGTGACCGCTAGCCCGCATTTCTCACCAGGGGGCATGAACATGGCGCAGGATTTTTCCCTTCAGCGCGTGCTCGCGACCGAAGAGCGTAGCGGTCACTACGCGCGAGGGAGCATGTGCGCGCTGAAGGGAAAAAGACAAGCCAGGGCAATGCCCAGCGCCGTCTGCTACCCGCAAGCCCTTACCATGGAGCCAATCAAGGTACTGAAGATAAACTACTTCTCGTCATGGCACCAGCGGCCTGGTGAGAAATGCGGGCTAGGCTCTTCGCTCGCGAGCACCCGCTGAGGGAAAAATTCCCGCGCCATTACCAGGCCCTCCGGGTAGAAATGCGGGCTAATCGCCGTGACTTGCGATGTTTCAGGATCAGGACCAGGCCGGCGACGAAGCCGCCGATATGGGCCCACCAGGCCGTGCCTCCCATGGAGAGATCCCCGCTCGTCAGGGAAAGGGCGCCGTTGAAGAATTGCAGCAGAAACCACAGTCCCAGGAATATCACGGCCGGCAGCCGCACCAGGTAAAAGAAGAACAAGATGGGGACGAAGGTGAGAACCCGGGCTCCGGGGAATAGAACCAGGTAGGCGGCCAGCACCCCGGAGATGGCGCCACTGGCGCCGATCATGGGAATGCGCGAGCCGGGATGAACCGCAATCTGCAACAGGGCCGCCAGGAGCCCGCAAACCAGGTAGAAAAGCAGAAAGCGCACCGATCCCAGCCAGTCCTCGACATTGTCTCCGAACACCCACAGGTAAAGCATGTTGCCCAGGAAATGCATCCAGCCGGCATGCAGGAACATGGACGTAAAGAGGGGAGCCAGTCCCATCAGGAGTCCGACTTCCTGCCAGTAGCCGAAACTGAACATCGCACCGGGAACCAGTCCGAACCGGTAGAAGAACCCTGTCAGCAGCGGTCCGGAGCCCAGGGACAACTGGTAGACGAACAGGGCCGCATTGACGGCAATCAGCAGCAGCGTGACCGCCGGAAAGGTCCGGGTTCGGTTGATGTCTTTCAGGGGAATCATGGCGTTTCCTGGGCGAGGCCGCCTCCGGGCCTCATTCCAGGCTCACTCGCTCCCGGCCCTGGGCGGCCCCGCCAGCACGAGATCCAGGGGGCCCTCACCGCAGTGTTTCAAGACCTCGGCGTAGGCTGCATCCCTCAAGCGGATCATTTCCCTCCACCCCTTTCCTCTTGGCTGGATGGCCGGACAGACAATCACCCGGAGGGGGGCAGGCGAGGGCAGCAGCCGGCCGTCGCGGAGCACCTGCCGCGTCCCGTGAAGAGTCACAGGCAGCAGGAGGGCTCCGGTATCGACCGCCAACTTGAAGGCTCCCATCTGAAAAGGCCGCAGTCCACTGGCATGAGTGAAGGTGCCTTCGGGGAACAGGTGGACCGGCGTCCCATTCAGCAACCTCTCCTCGATACGGCGGCTATCCTGAACGGCCTCGGGCGCGTGCTCGCGGTCGACGGTGAGGTAGCCGGATCGACGAATGAAGGTGCCCACGAAGGGCCAGGAAGCGGCCTCCCGCTTGGCCACAAAGCAAAAGTCGAAGGGCAGGGCCGCCACCAACACCAGGATATCCAGATAGCTGGCGTGGTTGGAAATGATCAGCAACCGCTGCTTGCCCGAACGGTCGACCGCCGGCAGGTGCTCCAGGCCGGCCACTACCGGCCGCAGCCCCCCCAATCGGAGAGTGATTCGCGAGATCCTTCTGAGCAGGGCCGGGCCGGCACGAGGTCCGGCTCGCGCGGGCGTCAATAGCAGCAACACCCAGCAGGGAAGGCCGACCGCAACCAGGACCATCCAGACGTAGCTGCCATAGACCCACCGCCCCGCGGCCCCGATTGCCCGGCGGCTCCGCTGTCGCAGGCTCCGGAGAGCCAGTCGAGCCACCTGCAACCAAACCGCCGAACTCGGGGAATCGAGCTTGCCTTGCAGGTAGAGGCGGCGACAGCTGTCCCTTCGGATCTTGCCGCTGGAGGTCTTGGGGACGCTTTGGGGGGGAACCAGCACAACCTCGTCAAGAGGGATTCCCAATTCGGAGTCCATCCTCTCCCTGATGGCCGCAGCCAGCATCTCTTTCTCCTCGGGTCCGGTTCGACGCGTTTCGGCCACCAGCACCAAGCGCTCGCCCGCCATCCGTCTTCCACTGACTCCGAATGCAGCCACGCAGCCACGCCGAACGCCCTCGACATCCCCCGCGATATGTTCCAACTCCTGGGGGTAGAGATTTCGCCCTCCCTGGATGATGATGTCCTTGACCCGGCCGGTGACAAAGAGTTCCCCATCCGCCAGGTAGCCCAGGTCGCCCGTCTTCAACCAGTCGTCCTGCAAGACCTCGGCAGTGGCCTCGGCTCTTCCGAAGTAACCCTGCATGACGGAGGGCCCGCGACACTGAATGTGGCCTTGGGTGCGGTCGGGAAGCGGGTCTCCGGCACTACTGACGATTCTTACCTGGTGTCCGGACAGTGACCGGCCGGCGGAGACAAAAGTCAGCGGCTTCACGGCTTGACCGGAGGCGGGCTTCGCCCGTCCGGTCCTTTCAAAAAGGGCCCTGTCGATGGGGTCCAGACGAGCCCTTCGGCTCAGGGGCGGGACGGTGACCGCCAGCGAAGACTCGGCCAGACCATATACCGGCAGCAGGGTTTCCGCGCGGAAGCCAAAGGGGTGAAACCGCCTCGAAAATCCCTCCAGGGTCTCGGGTTGAACCGGCTCGGCGCCGTTCAGGGTTGCCCGCAAGCAGGAGAGGTCCAGTCCCTCCAGGTCCTGAGCGTCGACCCGCCGCATGCAGAGCTCGTAGGCGAAGTTGGGCGCGGCCGAGAGAGTGGCTCGATAGCGGTGTATGGCCCACAGCCAGCGCTCCGGGCGGGTCAAGAACGCCTGGGGCGACAGGATCACGATAGGAACGCCCAGATAGAGGCAGGAGAGCCAGGCTCCGATCAGGCCCATGTCGTGGTAGAGGGGAAGCCAGCTCACCCCCACGTCCCTTGAGTCGATCTTCAGCGCCGCCGCGATGGCCCGAATATTGGCAATCAGATTGGAATGGGTCAACACCACTCCCTTGGGGTCCCCGGTGCTCCCCGAGGTGTACTGAATGAAGGCGATGTCCTGGGGCAGGGGCCGCACCACGGTCCCGGAGGCCTTGCCCAGGCTTTCGGGAGTCACCACCTTTTCCAGGCCCGGCACCTGGCCGCGCAACAGCCGCGCCAAGGACCCGACCTCCTGAAAGGTCACCAGCAGTCGTGCCCCCGCATCGGCCAGTATCTTGGCCTGACGCTGGGCGTATTCCTCGACGCGGTTGGCCCGCCAGGGGGGATATAGGGGCACCGGAACGGCGCCGGCCAGGATGGCGCCGAAAAAAACCGGGAAGAATTCGGGGGCGGTGGGGAGCATGAGCGCAACCCGGTCCCCAGGTTGCACACCCGCCCGCTGCCGGAGGGCCGCCGCCACCTCCGAACTGTCCGAGAGCAGGCCGGCATAGGTGATGGGACGCATCTCCCCACTCTCCAGCCGCAATTGAATGTGGACCCGCTCCGGGGCGCTCTCGGCAAAATGGAAGAGCGCTTCCTCCAGGGTGGAGGGCCAACCGCCGTCGCGGTTCCAGGCATCCACGCCTCCCGCCCGCGGACGGCCTTCCAACGTCTGCTGAATCAGGAGGGGGTCGGCGGTGTCAGTGCGGGGGGAGGGCGGTGCCGAGATTTCGGCCCGAGATCCGGCCGTCGATACCGCCCGGACCAGGTCGCTGACTTTTTCGGCCCCGGCAAGCAGTTGGTCCGGCAACTTGAGAGAGAGCTCTCTTTCCAGTCGCAGCAGCAACTCCACCCGCTCCAGGCTGGCCAGTCCCAGCTCACGCTCCAGCGAAGCCCTCGGCGAGAGGTGGCGCAGGGCACGATGAGACCCCAGTTCAGCCAGGAAAGAACGAAGGACCCCGAGAATCTTTTCCTCCACTTCCTTCTGGTCCGGTTTCCCCGAGCCGGCAGGGGAGGATCTTGTCTCCAGGGAATTCATGGAGTAGCGTCTTCCAGGCAGCTCGCCGCGGGGCCTACAGGGTTCGGTGCTGCCAATCAGCGGTTTGCGGACGATACCGCCGGCATCTTAGCACAGGTGGGTCAGCCGGACGGGCGGGCTCACCTGTCTCACCCGGGGGAGTGAACTCTTGAGGGATTGATGAACTTGGGAGCCGGGTTTGGGAATTGTCGGCGAAGAAAAGGTGATGCTCGCACTCAAGGAAGTGAAACAACGAATCTTCATGGCCTGTCGGGAACAAGGACCAAGTCGTGCTAAACCGGTTTTCTACTTATTGAACATGGATACACAGGATAGACAGGATAAACGGCACGAGAGGCTGCGCCACAGGAAGCAGACCCGCTCGATGATCGGGTGGGTGTTGGAAGTGATCCAAGAGCCCGGGCGCGGGTTTTGGGAAATCCGTGTTGGAACAGAGGCGATGGTTGAACTCATGACGGTGGGAACTCTCGCCAAATAATCCTGTGCATCCATGTCAATTAGCCGTCTAACTATGCTTGACTTTGAACGGGTTTCCCGCCACGCGGCACAAGGCGTTGTTTCAGACAAGCCGAGCCCCCGCCCTGGTGTGCGGATCATACATAGAGTGAAACAATCAGAAATCGACCATCCCTTCGCGAACTTGGCACCCCGTCGCGGTCAACCTCAACGCCTTAGTGGCCCTTCGTCGTTCTTCGTGCCCCTTCGTGGATAAGTCTTTTTCTTTTGTCTTTTGTCGGTTGTTTCAGACAAGCCGGGCGCAATCACCGCAAACGGCTGGGGCCTCTCAGCTCGAGCTGGACGCGGCAGCCCGTGCGAGCCGGCCCAGGGCTTCGGCCCGATCGGTCTTCTCCCAACTGAACGATCCGTCCGCGCCGACAGGCCGCCCAAAGTGGCCGTAGGCGGCAGTGGCCCTGAATATCGGGCGCTTCAGCGAGAGCGCGTCGATGATTCCCTTGGGGCGAAGATCGAAGACCTCTCGAACCACCCTCACCAGTTCCTCGCCGCCCAGCTTGCCGGTGCCGAAGGTGTCGACCAGAATCGAAACGGGACGCGCAATACCGATGGCATAAGCGAGCTGCACCTCGCATTTCGCCGCCAAGCCCGCCGCCACGATGTTCTTGGCCACATAGCGAGCCGCGTAGGCAGCGCTGCGATCCACCTTGGAAGGGTCCTTCCCCGAAAAGGCCCCGCCGCCGTGACGAGCCCAACCCCCGTAGGTGTCCACGATGATCTTGCGGCCCGTCAATCCCGTGTCCCCCTGCGGTCCTCCTCGGACAAATTTTCCCGTGGGATTGACATAGTACCGGGTCCGATCGTCCAGCAGGTCGGCAGGGACAACGGGGCCCACAACCTGTTCCAGGACATCTTGGTAGATTTGGCCGTGAGCGACACTGTCCTGGTGTTGGGTCGAGATGACCAGCGTATCGATGCGCGCCGGCTTGCCGTCCGCATATTCCACCGTCACCTGGCTCTTGCTGTCGGGCCGGATATAGTCCAGGGCACCCTTTTTACGCAGCCTGGCCAGTTCCTCGACCAGCTTCTGCGCCAGAACGATAGGGGTCGGCATGAGCTCAGGAGTCTCGTCACAGGCATAGCCGAACATCATGCCCTGGTCCCCGGCCCCCTGCTCCTTGAAAAGCCCCTTGCCCTCGGTGACACCTTGAGAGATGTCCTCCGACTGGGGATCGATCCTGACGTCTACCCGACAGCTCCCATAGTCGAAACCAACTCCACCTTCAACGTAGCCGATTTCCCGAATGGTATCTCTGACGACGCTCTCGACGTCGACCGAGTCCTTGGCCTTGGAGGTCACTTCCCCCGCAACCAGGCAATAGTCGGTGGTGACCAGCGTCTCGCAGGCAACTCGGGACTCCGGATCGGCGGCGATGTAGGCATCGACGATGGCGTCAGAAACCTGATCCGCAACCTTGTCGGGATGTCCTTCCGAAACGGCCTCACTGGTGAACAGCATCCTTTCCGTATCTGCCATGACTGCCTACTCCCTCGATAGTCTCGTTACCGTCGCCGCAATCCAATGCTGCGGGTTAACCGGAAACTCGTCATATAATTCCACTTCAGCCCCGCGGGGAACCGTTTGGCCCGGTCTCTGGCCTTGGGGCGAGCGGCTGAACGATAGTCTTGGGCCTTCCGGTTTGTCAAGCCCATTGCCGTCGGGGTCGGACGGGTGGAATAGTACTGTATCCGGCGACCCGGCGAGAAATACAGGCCAAGATCAACAAGGAGCAGACGACATCATGACCCTGGATATCCAAGAAGTTCAAGAGCAGTTGAAAGCCATGAAGCTGGATGGATGGCTGCTTTACGATTTTCAAGGCCTCAATCCCATTGCCCGAAAGCTGCTAGGGCTTCAGGAAGCCCTGCTGACCAGACGTTGGTTCTGCTGGATCCCTTCCCGCGGCCCCGTGACCTTGTTTTGCCACCGTATTGAGCGTCAAGGGTTCGAGCACCTGCCTGCGCCCACCGTGCTCTTCAGCAGTTGGGAGGAGATGCAGGCGGGTCTGGAACGTCTGCTGCAGGGAAGCACACGGGTGGCCATGGAGTATTCTCCCCATTGCTACATTCCCTACGTTTCCAGGGTGGACGCCGGCACCCTGGAGTTGGTTCGGAGTCTCGGCAAGACGGTGGTTTCCTCGGCCGATCTGGTCCAATACTTCGAGGCTCGCTGGAGCCACCAGCAGCTCCGGAGCCACCTCCAGGCCAGTCGTCTGCTGATGGAAGTCTTGTTCGAGACCTTCCAACAGGTGGGTGAGGCCAGCCGCAACCGCGTTCCCCTCAACGAGCACCAGTTGCAACAGAGCATGTGCCAAAGGTACCGGGAACGGGGCCTGGAGTCCTCTTCCCCTCCCATTGTGGCCGTCAACCAAAACAGCGGGAACCCTCACTATGAGCCACGGGCCGGGGCCTCGGCACCCATCCGGACGGGGGACCTGCTGCTCATCGATTTCTGGGCCAAGCTTTCCACCCCGCAGGCCGTCTACGCTGACTATACCTGGGTCGCGTTCCTGGGAGAGTCGATTCCTGCAAAAGTCGTCCGGGTCTGGGACATTGTCCGGGAAGCGCGGGACCGCACCCTCGAGTTCGTGCGTGCCAGGACCAGCCGGCGGACCGCCGTACGGGGATGGGAGGTCGACGAGGTCGCCCGCCGGGTGATCTCCCGGGCCGGGTTCGGCGAGTATTTCATCCACCGGACCGGTCACAGCATTGGAGAGTCGGACCACGGCAACGGAGCCAACATGGATGGATTGGAAACCAGGGACGAACGGCTCCTGATTCCGCGCACCTGCTTTTCCATAGAGCCGGGGATCTACTTGCCGGATTTCGGAATCCGCAGCGAGTTGAACGTTTACCTGGGGGAGGAAGAGTTGGTGGTTACCGGGGACCCCATCCAGCAGGAGATACGCAAGATCTGAACAGCCGGGGCGGCGCTCAGCCCCGCCTCCGGGAGAGGCTCTTGTCCAATGCCGTCAAGCTGGCGATGAGCTTTTTTCTCTGCCCGGAGGCAAAGCGATTCATCTGCTGCAGGTCGCGAAAGAGCTGGCTGGAATCGCCCCTCACATCCTGAAAAGCCCGAAACAGTTGGGCGGGGCCGGGCGTGGCCAGGGTTTCGGAGTCCACTTTCATCCGGGAAAACCCTTGAGCCAGGAAGTGGAACAGGGCTTGGGTCCTGGCCATGGCTCGATCATGTTCGGCAGGCGTGGTCAGGGTCGCGTTCAACCCCAGGGTTTCGAGGTACTGTTTAACTTTCGGGACCCGACTGCCCCTGCCCGGGCAGAGAACCACTTCCAAACCGGCGATCCCCTGCCGTCCCGTCTCCGGGCCGAAGAGGGGATGGGTCCCTAACACTTCGACCGACTCGGGGAAGAGTTCCAGCATGAGCCGGAGCGGCTCCTCTTTGACGGAGCAGGTATCCATGACCAGTTGGCCCGGCGTCAGCAGGGGCCCCAGGCGGCGGCACAGTCGCTCCATTTGGGAGATGGGGACGCAAAGCAGCAGGCAGGGCTTGCGGGCTACCTCACGCAGGGTGCCGCGGCAGACATCCGGATCCCCCGAGGGACTCTTGGGGTCGTAGGCGGACACCGAGAAATCCCTGCCGAGGATCCGAGCGGCAAATTGACCGAAGCTTCCAAAGCCGACGATGCCGATTTCCACACCTTCTCCCGATGAATGGCCGGGGGCATGCCCCAATGGTGGTGGTTTGCGATGACCGTCTCGATGGAGGGGTGGGGGACCCCGAGGCTGTCGATTCAAAACCCGGCGGAGGCCTGGGCGAGCGGGGGGGAGGGCGATTCACAGCCGGAGAGGCTCCCCGCCCGGCTGTGAATCGTTGGCTGAGACCGGAGAAGGGGCTACTTCAACTCTGCCATGGCGGCTTCCCTGATGCGGTCGAGACCGTCCAGCGACCCCCCGGTGGCGGCTTTGAAGAGGGCCTCCAGGGCGGTTGTGGCCCGGGTACCGTAGCTGCCGCCGAGCCCCTCGGCTTGGGCCAGGAGCTTCATCGCCACCCGGTTCTCCTTCAGTTGCCATTGGCTCATTCCCATGTGGTAGTAGGCCGCGGAGTCTCTGGGCTTGAACCTCAAGCTGCTCTGGTAGTTGGCCAGCGCCGGGCGCCACCGCTTTCGATTGAAGTGATTCAGCCCAATGGTTGCATAGAGCTGGCCCCTGACCTGCTTCCAACTCTCCTCGGTAAAGCCGGGCGGCGGTTCGTCGCTGCTGTAAGCCGCCAGCATCTTTTGGGCGTAGCCGGCCGCTCGGCCGACACTCCTGCGCCGGGCGTAGTGATCGAAGAGCTTGATATTGTAGGGGAATGCCTCCTTGTCGCTTTTTCCCTCGGTCACCTTCCGGGCATAGGTCGCGAACTTATTGCCGTCCTTTAGCTTGTCGTAGCAATCGGCCAAGGCGGCGGCGATGCCCGGGGTAGGCTTCTTGGCATAGAGCTGCTCGCCATACCTGGCCGCCTTGGCGTAGTTCTTGGTGGCGTAATAGGCCTCCAGAGCTCCTCCCAGTCCTCTTTCGTCGCCCGGCAGCAGTCGAAGCAACTCCTCCGACGCGCGGCCCAACGCAGCCATGTCCTTCTTCTGGTAGAGTTCCACAACCCACTGCTGCGTGGCGCTGAGGGCTTGTTTCTGCGCGTAGTCCTTATACTGCGAGTCCGGGTGAGCCTTGACAAACGCGTTCAGCGCATCGGCCTTTGCCTTCCACCCGTTGGCCTTCAGCGCCTTGTCCAGCACGGCGTATTCCTGCCGGGCCTTCGCGTTCGGGTCCGCCTGGCCCGGTGCCGCGATCAACGAATTGACGGTCAACCCTAACCCCAGCAACAGTGTTAGAACCAAGGATGCAACTTTTTCCATGACGTCCTCCCGACGATGCTTCATCGGCCTTGCCCTTCCCCGGCTCGCCAACGAAGAGCATTCTT
Organism: Candidatus Versatilivorator sp.; assembly: GCA_965207735.1. GTDB lineage: Bacteria > Acidobacteriota > Terriglobia > Versatilivoradales > Versatilivoraceae > Versatilivorator. The sequence goes on from OZ242296.1 coordinate 3,529,444, forward strand.
TTCTGGTCTCAAACAGGTAAGGGGAATTATCGGGATTTGCCGGTTGCCTGTCAATAGTCATGAAACTCCGGGACGGTAAAGGGGGCGACGCGGGCTCTTCCGGGACACCTCTGCCGGATGAGAGGCCGCCGAAAGGGTTTCGGAATCGACGGCTTCGATGCTATAAGAACCCTTGGAATCTGCCTCGGATCGGACCAGGGTATCACGTACCCTCACAAAGGAGTTGGCACTTGAACAGGAAGACCGACCAAACTTCGGAGGACGCTCCCACGCCTTCTCATCCCAATGAGCCGGCTCGCAGGATCGAGAGTTACAGCATGCTGGCTCCGCGCATGAAGAGGATCTACTTCGATTTCTACGCGGAGACCTACAGGGAATCCCGGCTGGACCGCAAGACCAAGGAACTCATCGCGATTTCCGCTTCGCTGACGGCCAAGTGTCAGGGCTGCCTGGAGGGCCACATCAAGAAAGCCCTCAAGTTGGGCGTTACCAAGGAAGAAATCAGCGAGACCATCGCCATCGCCATGGGAGTCAACGCCGCGGCCGTCGTGGATGTGACCGATATCGCCGCGGCCAACCTCAACCTGAAACACTACTGAACGTCGGCGCGCCAGCAGGCTGTCGAGGACTTTCTTCGAAACATGCTCCCTATTACCGGCGACAGAGTTGCCACATACGGAACCTTCTTCCCTGTGTAAGACAAGTGGCGGCCTTGTTTGCGAAAGGCTTTCCCTGGAAGCGCCCCCGGCGCCGGACTCTCCCCCATATGGAACAGCCTCATCGACCCGACGGCAGTGGTTCCGGGAACGGTCTCCGTCTCAGTGAATCGGAGACTCGGGCTCAAACCTTCTATGACCGTTGGATCGGAGAGGGTGACCTGTTCTCCCAGTTGGGGCGGGCGGTCTTCAGCCTGAGCGGCACGGTCTACGCCGGCGGCTTCATCCAGGCCTCCGGCCTCCGACCCGAGGATCGGGTGCTGGAGATCGGTTCGGGACTGGGCAAGATCCTGACGGCCAGCCAACGTCGCATTGGGGCGGAGGCACTCTACGTCGGGATTGACCTGTCCTGCCAAATGGTGCGGCGAGCCCGAAGGGACCTGGATCCGCGACGGCCTCCGCTCCACTTTCTGGTCGCCAGCGCGCTGCAAATGCCCTTCCGCGGCCAATGTTTCGACGTGGTCCTACTCTCCCACGTGGTGAAGTACCTGACCGACCCGCAGCTACGCCTGGTGCTGGCCCAGGTGAGGGGCCTGCTGCGCCCGGGAGGCCGGATCGTTCTCTGGGAGTTTCGGCCCTATCCCTGGGGTGCGATCAATCGCACCATCTTGCGTGGCAGCCGCTCGCACAAGCTCCGGAGCGCGACCGAACTGGTTTCTCTCCTTCAGGAACAAGGTTACCGCAACCTGCAGCCCTTCAGGATTCACACTCCCTGGCCCCCCTTCCGCAACCTGGCCTTCAGCGGACGGCCGGGGTGAATCGACCCGCCGACGCGCCTTTTCCCGCGCCCCTGTCCCGATTGAAGAGACCTTCTTTGATGATTGTTTCTCATACCCCGGCTGGTTATCATGGCCCCTATGGAAACTCTGTGTGACGCCCACCTCCATTTCTTCACCCGAGAGGTGCTGAGCTTCTACGCGAGGCAGTCCGCGGAGTACCGGGCACTCGAGGACCCCGCCGCCCGGGTGGCGGCGCGGTTGGGCATCTCTACACCGCCGAAGGAGGCGAAAGACCTGGCCGCCTTGTGGGTGGAGCAGTTGGACCGTCATCAGGTCTCCCGCGCCTTGCTTTTCGGAAGCGTCCCGGGCGAACAACAGGCCGTCTCCCGGGCGGTTGCCGCCTTCCCCGGCAAGTTCGTCGGCTTCCAGGTGCTGAACCCCCTGGATCCGGAGGCCGGCAGGACCGTCGCCGACATTGCCGCCGGAGGGCTTCGGGGGCTGCTGCTCTTTCCCGCGATGCACCGGTTCTTTCCCGACGACCCGGCCTGTCTGGAAACCTGCCGCCTGGCCAGGCGGTATGGACTGATTGTCTTCGTCCACATCGGCCCGCTGCGAATCGTGATCCAGGAAAAGCTGGGGGGTGGCGGGGCCATCCAGCCGAGCTACGGTGACGCCCGGCGTTTGGGCAACGCCCTGCGAGCCTTTCCGGAGGTCCCCTTTATCGTTCCCCACTTCGGGTGCGGCCGCTTGGCGGCGGCGCTGGAATCGGCCCGGGAAACCCGCAACCTCTACCTCGACACCTCCAGTTCCAACTCCTGGATGCAGCAGGAGCCGGAGCCTACCGATCTGGAGACCGTGTTCGGCAAAGTGCTGGAAGAGAATGCCTTCGGGCCGGAACGCCTGCTCTTCGGGAGCGACTCGACCGTGTTTCCCCGAGGATGGAGAAAAGACGTCTATCTGGCCCAGAGGGCTGCCCTGGATCGCTTGGGGATCTCGTCCCGCGAGAGGCAACTCATTTTTTCCGGCAACCTGGAACGCCTGCTGGCGCCTGCCGGTGCCGCCACCCGGCCAACGGCTTGAGCCCCGGGGCGGCGGCCAGTCAACCATTTCGGGATCAGCCAAGAAGGGAGGTCATCATGACGGACCCAAGAGTGGATCGCCGCGGATTTCTCAGACGACTGGGGATGGGCGCCGCCTTGGCCCCGGCCTGGAACGCTCGTAGCTACCTGGCCATCCCGGGGGCCAATGAGCGCCTATCGGTTGGGGTCATCGGTTGCGGCAGCATGGGAAACTCCCACATGAGGGCCCTGCTGGGCATGCAGGACAGCGCCAACCTCCGGGTGGCCGCGGTCTGCGACGTCTACCGCAAGCGCCTGGAAGCCGCTACCGCCCTGACAGGCGGCACTGCCTATAGCGACTACCGGACCCTTCTGGCCCAAAGGGAATTGGACTACGTCTTGATTGCGACTCCCGAGCACTGGCACCACCGTATGACTCTGGACGCCCTGGACGCCGGCAAGCACATCTATCTGGAGAAGCCCCTGACCCAAACCATTCGGCAGGCCAAGGAGGTGGTCCGACGGGTCCGGCGCTCCAAGCTGAAACTGCAGGTGGGGGTGCAGGGCATGTCGGACGAATCCTATGAGGTCGCCGGCCGCTATATCCGGGAGGGAGCCTTGGGCAAAATGGTCATGGCCCAGATCGACTACTCCCGAAACTATACCGACGACTTCTGGGCCTACGAGATCGACCCGGATGCCAATCCGAAGACCAACCTCGACTGGGCGGCCTGGCAGGGTCCGGCTCCCAAGCGCCCCTGGGACCCGCGTCGCTTCTTCCAGTGGAGACGCTACTGGGACTATTCGGGCGGAATCGCGACCGACCTCTTTATCCACCGCGTGACCCGAATCCTCAAGGCGGCGGGGCTGACTTTCCCGGATCGGGTGGTTGCCAGCGGCGGAACCTGGCAGTTCACCCGGAGCGTCGCCCAGATCCCCGACACCTTCAACATGCTCTGTGACTATCCCGGCGGCCCCACGGTAGCCCTGATCTCCTCCATGGCCAACGACTTCAAGGTGGCCCACGTGATTCGCGGCCACAAGGCCACCCTCCGCTTCACCAGGGACGGCTTCGTGATCACTCCTCAATCGGTCAGCCTGGAAGACCGTGTTCAGCCGGGAGAGTTGAGGGCTCAGGAGACCTGGTCCAAGGTCTACCGCAGGACGGGGGGCGAGGACATCCGGCTGCACCACCAAAATCTGCAGAATGCCATCCGCCTGGGGGAGCCGCTGAAGTGCGACGTCATGCTGGGCTACTACGGCACCGTGGTCACCGCCATGGGCGTGCAATCCTTCCGGCGGAGTAAGTACCTGAAGTGGAATCGGAAGAAAGAGCGGGTGGAAACCGCTTGATTGTCGATTAAATGCGGGCTGCCGGAGGACGGGTCAGTGAACCACGGGGGATTGACCGTCCTGCAATTGTTCGGACTGATGGGTGATCAGACAGGCGGCTGAGACTTGATCTCCCTCCAGGAGATCCATCAACTTCACCCCCTGCGTGCTTCTACCCACGGCTCTGATGTCCCCGGCTTCCAGGCGGATCAGCTTTCCCTGGGCGGTGATGAGGATGATTCCAGAATTCTCGTTCACCTTCATGATGGCCAGCACTTTTCCGTTGCGTTCGGTAGTCTTCATATTGATGACGCCCTGGCCGCCTCGGGACACAAAGCGGTAGGCGCCAATCGGCGTGCGCTTGCCGTAGCCGTTCTCGCTGACCGACAGGATCAACCCTTCATCCCCGCCCACCGTCATGCCCACGAGAAAGTCGCCTCGCACCAACTTGATGCCCCTGACGCCGCGTGCTTGCCGCCCCATATGCCTGACATCCGCCTCGCTGAAGCGGATGCACTTGCCCTTGTGGGTTCCCAAGAATATCTGGTCGTCTCCCGAGGTCAGTTCGGCGCCGATCAACTCATCTCCTTCGTCCAGTTTGATGGCATGGATCCATCGCGCCATCGGGCGACTGAAGGCATCCAGCCGTGTCTTTTTGACCGTTCCCCACCGAGTGGCGAACATCACGTACTTGTCCTTGGCAAACTCGGTGACCGGCAGCATGGCGGCAACCTTCTCACCGCGGGAGAAGTTGACCAGGTTGACGATGGCTTTGCCCTTGCCGCTGGTGCCCACATCCGGAATCTCGTAGACCTTGAGCCAGTGGATCTTCCCCTGATTGGTGAAGATCAGCAGATAGCTGTGGGTTGACGCCACAAAAAGGGTCTCGACAAAATCCTGCTCCCGGGTCCGCATTCCGATACGGCCCTTGCCGCCGCGGTGCTGCATGCGATAAATGCTGATGGGGGTTCGTTTCAGATACCCCGAATGGGTCACGGTGACCACCACGTCCTCGACGGCGATCAAGTCCTCCAGCGTGATCTCGGCGGCCTCGTCCACAATGGCCGTGCGACGCTCGTCTCCATACTGCTTGCGGACCTCCTTGAGTTCCTGCACCAGAAGCCTCTTCAGGGTGGGGTCGCTGGAAAGGATCTCCCGGAGCTCTGCGATGCGTCTGGATAGTTGGGCGTACTCCTGATCCAGCTTTTCCCGCTCCAGGCTGGTGAGGGCCCGCAACTGCATGTCCAGAATGTGGCGAGCCTGGACGGCGGACAGCGTGAATTCCGCCATCAGGCGATCCCGAGCCTCCTGGGGAGACCTGGACCGGCGAATGATCCGGATCACCCGGTCGATATTGTCCAGCGCCTTGAAGAGACCCTCCAGGATGTGGGCTCTTTCTTCGGCCTTTTTCAACTGGTAGCGGCTGCGGCGCCGAATCACCTCGCTGCGGTGATTCACGAAGCTCCGCAGGGCATCCACCAGGTTCAGGACTCGCGGTTGCCCGTCGGCAATCGCCAACATGATCACGCCGAAGCTGCTTTGCATGGGCGTGAGCTTGTAGAGATTGTTCAAGATGACTTCCGGCTGCTCGCCGCGTCGCAGCTCCACCACGATGCGCATGCCATCTCGGTCCGACTCGTCGCGGAGGTCGGCGATGCCGTCGATTCGCTTGGTCTGGACCAGGTCCGCAATCTTTTCGATCAGCTTGGCCTTATTGACCTGAAACGGGATTTCCGTGATCACGATCATGTGACGATCGCCACGGGCCTGCAGCTCGATGGCGGCCTTGGCTCGAATGACGATCGAGCCCCGACCGGTTGTGTAGGCGCTGGCAATTCCTTCCCTGCCGTAGATCACCCCCCCGGTGGGGAAGTCCGGGCCCGGCACGATCTTCCTCAGTTCCTCCAGCGTGGCGTCAGGTTTCTCCACCAGGCGGATCACCGCATTGATCACTTCGGTCAGGTTGTGGGGGGGGATATTGGTGGCCATCCCCACCGCGATGCCGGCCGAACCGTTCACCAGCAGGTTGGGAATCCTGGTAGGCAGGCAGGTGGGCTCGAGCTGGCTCTCATCGTAGTTGGGAACAAAATCCACCGTGTCCATTTCGATGTCGGCCAGTATCTCGCGGGCAATGCCGGCCAGCCGAGCTTCGGTGTAACGCATGGCCGCGGGAGGGTCTCCGTCCACCGATCCGAAATTCCCCTGGCCGTCCACCAGCGGGTAGCGCATGGCAAAGTCCTGAGCCATGCGCACCTGGGCGTCGTAGATGGCGGAATCGCCATGAGGGTGAAAGTTGCCCATGACCTCCCCGACGATCTTGGCGCACTTGCGATAGGGTTTGTTGGGCGTCAGCCCCATCTCCCGCATGCCGTGCAGGATCCTGCGATGGACCGGCTTGAGTCCATCCCGAACGTCGGGAAGAGCGCGGCCGATGATCACGCTCATGGAGTAATCCAGGTAGGAGCGCCTCATCTCCTCTTCGATATTGACCGGCGCTTGATTGAGAGGTGTTGAGCTTTCCATGAGGATCTCCGGTTGACCGTTCGCGGCGCCAAGGGGACGCCAAAGCGGCCTCAACGGCTAGCGAGGCAACGCTTCAGACCGAAAAGCCAGGGAACACAGATGTCCGCGAAGGGACACGAAGAGACTGATTGATGAATTGTCGACTGCCAACAGTGTCCTGGGGAGTGAGGCTAAAGACATACACTTTTCAGTGCTGTACTCGGCGGGCCGGCGAGAAAAGCAGGCTACACATCCAGGTTCTTCACGTCCAGGGCGTTGTCCTCGATAAACCGGCGCCGGGGCTCGACGGCATCTCCCATGAGAATGGTGAAGATTTCATCGGTTTCCACCGCATCTTCAATCCGCACCTGCAGCAGCGAGCGCTCCTCCGGATCCATGGTGGTCTCCCAGAGTTGAACGGGATTCATCTCGCCCAGTCCCTTGTACCGCTGGATATGAAATTCCTTTTTCCCCAATGCAATCACCGTGTCCAAGAGCTCGTCTCGACTTGCCAGTTCGACCACCGAATCGTTCTTGCCGTTGATCACGAAGGGGGGCTGATCCAAGTCGCCGAAGGCACGCTTGAGGTTGACGGCGCTCTTGAATTCGGGAAGGTTCACGAACTGAAGGTCGATCACACCGCCTGAGGCGCCATTGTCGGTGCCAGCGGGGATGACAAGCTTGAACATGCTGTGTTCCGGATCCTGCACGACCTCGGGGTGGTAGCCCAGATCCCGAATCGGCCCCAGCAGACCGCTGAGAAAGGCCTCGTCCCTGAGCTGCCTCCTGCTGTGCAATCCGGCTTGAAGCAGCACTTCGACCAGGGCTCGGTTTCCCAGCCGCTTTTCAAGCTTGCCGAAAAACTTCCGAAAGTCCACCAGCTTCTCCAGGAACGAGTTCAAGCGGCGGGACTGCAGAACTCGCCCGGCCCTTCCCGCCCTGACGACCAGGTGCTCGGTGGCGCTGCGCATGAGCTCCCTTGTCATGGACCTTTCGTCCTTCACGTACCGTTCCCTTCGCCCCTTCTTGACCTTGAACAGCGGCGGTTGGGCAATAAAGACGTGTCCTCTCTCTATCAGCCCCAGCATTTGACGGAAAAAGAAGGTCAGCAACAGCGTACGGATGTGGGAGCCGTCCACGTCGGCATCGGTCATGATGATGATCTTGTGGTAGCGAAGCTTGGCGACGTCAAAGTCGTCGGCGCCGATTCCGGTGCCAAGCGCGGTGACCATCGCCCGGATTTCCACATGTCCCAGCATCTTGTCGTAGCGGGCTTTCTCAACGTTGAGGATCTTTCCCTTCAGCGGCAGAATCGCCTGGAACTTCCGATCCCGGCCCTGCTTGGCCGAACCACCGGCCGAATCGCCCTCAACGATAAAGATCTCGCAGCGAGCCGGGTCCTTTTCCTGGCAGTCGGCCAGCTTTCCGGGTAGCGCCGCCGAATCCAGGGCGCCCTTGCGCCGGGTCAACTCCCGGGCCTTGCGGGCGGCTTCGCGAGCCCGTGCCGCCTCCACGGCCTTGAGAATGATCTTCCGTGCAACCGGTGGTGTTTTTTCCAGGTAGTCCGCCAAGTGCTCGTTGATAAGGGCCTCCACCAGACCCTTGATGTCGCTGTTGAGCTTGCCTTTGGTCTGGCCCTCGAACTGCGGTTGGGGCAACTTGACGCTGATGACGGCAGACAGGCCCTCCCTCACGTCATCGCCGCTGAGGTTTTCCTTGAGATCCTTGAAGAGGCCGGATGCCTGCCCGTAGCTGTTGATGGAACGGGTGAGCGCCGAGCGGAAACCCGAGAGGTGGGTGCCTCCGTCGACAGTGTTGATGTTGTTGGCAAAGGAAAAAACATTCTCGGCGTAGCCGTCGTTGTACTGGATGGCCACTTCCAACCGAACCAATTCTCCGCTCGATGTCGCTCGTTCGGCTTCGAAGTAGATCGGTGGCCGGTGCAGCACCGTCCTGTTTCGGTTCAGATGTTTTACGAATTCGGAAATGCCGCCGGCGTACTTGAACTGGTGGGTCTTGTCGGTTCGCTCGTCGCTGACGGTGATGACCACGCCCTTGTTCAGAAAGGAGAGTTCGCGCAGGCGCTGTGACAGGGTGTCGAAGTGAAACTCGACGGCATCGAAGATGGTGGCATCGGGCTTGAAAGTGATCTTGGTGCCCCGTCGATCGGTCCTTCCGGTCTCCTGCAGAGGCCCCAGGGGTTGTCCTCGCCGGTAGGACTGCTGGTAGACCCTGGAATTCCTCCAGATTTCCAACTCCAGTTCTTCGGCCAGGGCATTCACGCAGGAGACTCCCACTCCGTGCAGGCCTCCGGAGACCTTGTAGCTGTTGGCGTCGAACTTGCCGCCCGAATGCAGCGTGGTCATCACGACTTCAGCCGCCGATTTCTTCTCCCCCTCGTGGTAGTCGACCGGAATGCCTCGACCGTTATCCACCACCGTGATGGAGTTGTCCAGGTGAATGGTTACATCCACCCGGTCGCAGAACCCCGCCAGCACTTCGTCAATGGAGTTATCCACCACCTCGTAGGCCAAATGGTGCAGCCCTTCCTCACGAGTAGAACCGATGTACATGGCCGGACGTTTACGAACGGCCTCCAGCCCTTCCAGCACCTTGATGCTGGAAGCATCGTAGTTGAGATCTCCGCCGTTCGACTTCCTGCCAGGCAAGCTGCCGGTCCCGCCGGGCTCGGACTTCGGATTGGCTTCGCCAAGCTCACTCATGGATCGCGCCTTTGTTCTGCAAAGGTTTAGTGGACAGAGGTTGTCTCCGAAAAACGCCCCGACTCGACCCGAAACACCTTCGAGCCTCTGTCTGCAGCAACTGCAGCCGATCGGCTTCGAACGAAGCCCGGCTTGTTGCTGGTGATGAACAACTGCGTCTTTGCCCCCAGGACCTGCAGGAGTCGATCGATTCGCTGCTCGTCCAACTCGGCATCCAGGTCGTCCATCAGGAACAGCGGATACTCGCCGCGGAGGTCAAAATGGACCTCCATCTGGGCAAGCTGGTAGGCGATCAAGGAACTCCTTTGCTGCCCCGCCGAGCCGAAACGTTGCATACACCTGCCATCCACCTCCATGGAAATGCGATCCCGGTGAGGACCGACCAGGGCCTTGCGAGCACGAAATTCGCTCTCGCGGGCCGAGTTCAGCGTAGTCATCAGTTGCTCTTCAATCTGTGTCAGGCTGGCGCCCGCATCCACCGCGGAGGCGGCGACGTAGTGCAGAGTCAGGTTTTCTGGAGTGAAGCGGTTGTTGCGAAGGAGTAACTTGCTCCGGATTTTTTCGATATATCCGTGACGTGACTTGATGATTTTTGCTCCCAGGACCGCTATTTGCAGGTTCCAGCTGTCCAACAAATCACGGCTGTTGCCATTATAGCCGGAAGCGCCCTCCCGAAGTAGAGAATTCTTCTGTTTGATGACCCGGCCGTAGTCCAAAACCCTTTTTAGATGAGTTGGTTGTAGAGGATACAGCCCGCGATCGACCAATCGTCGCCGGCTGGCATCCCCAGACTTGACCTGCTCGACCTGGGCCGTGGAAAAAACCACCACGCTCAGGTGACCAACGTATTCCAGCAAGTCCGCCCGGGACCGGTTGACGCAATACCTTCGCGAAAGTGAGTTGTGCTCGATAGAGAGCCACGTGTGGCTGCCCCGACTTCGAACTTCACCTCCCAGATAGGACTGCCCTGATTCCCACTGAATCAGATCACGGGATTGGTGAGTCCGGAAAGACCGACTCAAGGCCAGGACATGAATGGCTTCCAGAAGATTGGTTTTGCCGTGACCGTTTCCACCCAGGATCCAGTTGGCTCCCTGGGAGAAACCGAGTTGGCAATCTGAAAAATTTCGAAAGAACCTGATTGACAACTGAGAGAGAATCATTCCGCTCCGGAGGACGATCCACCCCAATCTCTTCAGACCCTCATGGGCATGACCACATAGCGATAGCGGTAGTCCTCCGCGGTAGCGGGACGAAGTTGTCCCGCGCTCTCATCGTCCTTGAAATCCAGGCTCACGGAGGGATCCTCGATAGCTGCGAGAAAATCCAGGAGGTACTGGCTGTTGAATCCGATGTCGATCTTCCCGGCGGAATAATCGGCATCCAGTTCATCCTTGGCCTCGCCGAGGTCGGAATTGCTCGATCGGATTTCCAGCTTGTTGTTGTCCAACAGAAACTGAACCGTGTGAGACTTGTTGTCCGCCAATAGCGACACTCTCCTGATGGCCGTGGCAAGCTCCTCACGGTCCAACACGACACTCCGATGGTTTTCCTTGGGAAGCACCGCCTCAAAGTTGGGGAATTGTCCCGTCACCATTCGCGACACCAGCAAACGCTTGCCCAATTGAAAGAACAGGTGAGTCTCGTCCTGGCCGAAGCTCACCGTGTCCTCTTCGCCCGCTTCCGCCAACAGCCGTTGCAATTCCGCCAAGGCCTTCTTAGGAATCAAGGCACTGATTTCGCTGGATATGTGGTCAAAGTTAGCCGGCTTCTCCACATGGGCCAATCGGTGTCCGTCCGTCGCAACCATGGTCAGGCTCAAGGGCTTGACCAAGAGGAGGGCTCCGTTGAGCGCGAAGCGGACTTCCTCTTCAGCCACCGAAAAAATGGTCTTGTTGATCAGGCCAAGCAAACCCTTGGCGGGAATCTCCACCAAAGCCGTTCCAAATACCGGCAGCGTAGGAAAATTGTCGGTGGGCAACCCTGCCAGCTTGAATGAGGCCGAAGCACACTCGATTCTCAGCCAGTTGTTCTCCAGCTTCGTGACCCGGACATCCTCATCGGGAAGGGACCGAAGGATATCCAGGAAGTTTTTGGCAGGTGTGGTGACGGCACCGGGTTTCTCGACCTTTGCGCCGCAAGAACTCTTGATTCCCAGATCCAGATTGGTGGCTGCAAGGTGTATTTCTTCCGAACCGGCATCCAGCAATAGATTACCCAGAATGGGGATGGTGGTTTTCTTCTCAACGGCTCCCTGGGTCAACCCAACCTCTTGCAAAATGTCCAATTTTCTAACTGTGAATTCCATAGGATTTATTCTAGTAAATACCAATAGTAGTCTTGGTAACGTTGTTGAAAGCGAGGAAAAATCCCCGATCCGATTCTTTTTCAATGACAAAGCCTGTGAATGATCCTAAGGATAACCCGGTGGAAAACGGGGTGAGAAAGGGGCTCTGTAAGAAATCCACACTATTTCCACAGGCAGGTCGCAGGTTCCCCTTGTGGAAAATGAGGCGACTCATTCCAAAGACTCCAGAAACATGTTGATCAGGCTGTTGAAATCTTTTTCGGACGACCGTTGAGCTTCCACCTTCCTGATGGAGTGCATGACGGTCGTGTGGTGCTTGCCACCGAAAGCGCGGCCGACCTCGGGAAGGGAGGCGGAGGTCAAGTTTCTGCAAAGGTACATGGCGATCTGCCGGGGTTGGGTGATCGCTGTCGAGTTGCTCCTGGTCTTCAGGGCTGAGACCTTGACACTGAAATAGTCGGCGACGACCTTTTGAATGTGCTCGATGGAGACGCTTTTCTCTCGCGGTTTAAGGGTGTTCTTCAGGACCCTCTGAGCCATTCCAAGGGAGATGGGCTCTCCAGTCAGGGAACTGAAGGCTATCAGCCGATTCAGGGATCCCTCCAACTCTCTGATATTGGATTCTATCTTGCTGGCAATGAAAAATGCCACATTGTCCGGGATCTCGAAATTCTCAAATTCCGCCTTCTTTTTCAGGATGGCGACCTTGGTCTCAAGATCGGGCATTTGAATGTCGGCGATCAAGCCCCACTCGAGGCGGGACGTCAGCCGGTCCTGAATGTCCGGGATTTCTTTCGGGAGCAAGTCGCTGGAGAGGACAATCTGCTTCTGGGCATCATAAAGGGTATTGAAGGTGTGGAAGAACTCTTGCTGTGTCGCCTGCTTGCCGGAGATGAAATGAATGTCATCCACAAGAAGCACGTCGACGTTTCTGTATTTTTCCCGTAAGGCCAAGGTCTTGTCGTAGCGAATGGCGTTGACGACCTCGTTGGTAAATTTTTCCGAGGACACGTAGCTCAGGCGGGACGTTTTGGAGATCGAACGCACTTTGTGCCCAACGGCTTGCATGAGGTGCGTCTTTCCCAGTCCTGCACCACCGTAGATGAAGAGAGGGTTATAGATACGACTCGGCGCCTCGGCGACGGCCCGGGCGGCGGCGTGGGCGAACTGGTTACAGGAGGCAACCACGAATCGATCGAAGGTGTACTTGGGATTCAGCAGGTTCTCATCGGCAGTGAAATCCAGTTCTCTTTGAAAGGGAGCGGTTTTCGGAGGGGACGCCGCTTGGTCAGCCGGCTTGGCGTGGAAGCGAATCTTGAGGTCTTGGAAGTGTGATTCGCGGGCTGCGTCGTCAAGAACGTCGGAGAAGTGCTCCACGATCCAGCTTTGAAACATCAGGTTGGGAACGGTCACGTGGAGGGTGTTGTCAGCCTGCAAACTCTGGAACTGGGTGGGCTTGAACCAGGTTGTGTAGGTCTGTTTGTTGAGTTTGTTCTCGACGCACTTCAAGATCTGTTGCCAAGCATTCATAGGGAGAGGAGCTGCCGATCCTTACCAGACCTTCAGGGAGAGAGAGTTTTAGTATGAAGCAATAAAAAAACGACAAAATAGAGAAATTAAGAGGAAAAAAGAGGATGTTGAAAACCCAAAAAACATACCACAGCAGGGGGTAGAGATTCAACCCCCAAGGCCCCCCGGAGCGCGCAAGGCCCGCCGTCCAGTCGGATTGACAGCCTCAAAAGGCTTGTGCTATAAAGGTGGGTTTTGGACAGGAGCACAGGAGAAGATCCTTCGGGGTATCTATGCGGCCGACCTTTCGTCCCAACAATCGCAAGCGTGCCAAGACCCACGGTTTCCGAGCTCGAATGAGGACCCGGTCCGGGCGGCTCATTCTAAAGCGCCGCCGTGCCAAGGGCCGCAAGCGTTTGATTCCCTGATCAGGCGGCGCTTTGGACTGCGGTTTTGGAAAATCGAGTCGCTTGTTGACGGCTGAGCAGTACCGGCGGGTCTATTCCGGCGGCAAGGTGCTTCGCGGCCGTCAGATTCAACTATTCTATTTGAGGAACAGCCTTCGGCATCCCCGCTTTGGCGTCTCCGTGGGCCGGAAGTTGGGCAAAGCCGTCAGGAGGAACCTGCTACGGCGTCGCATCAGAGAGGCGATACGGCTGAACAAGGCCCGCTTGGCGGAATGTGGTGTGGATGTGGTGGTGCATCCCAGGCCGTCTGCAACACCGTTGGGATCTCAATCGACCTTTTCTGAACTGAAGCGCCTTCTGGGACATTTGACGAGGACCCTTGGAACTCCTCAAGAGAGGCGTACTCGGCATCATTCGCTTTTACAAGCAGTTTGCTTCGCCGCTACTACCTCCAGCTTGCCGGTTCTGGCCATCCTGCTCGGATTATTCCTATCAAGCCATCAGTAAATATGGTCTCCTGAGAGGGACACTGCTCGCGGTGAGGCGAATTGCGCGCTGCCATCCGCTTCACCGAGGCGGCTACGACCCGCTTGAGTAGTCGGATCGTCGATGAACAGAGACTTTCTCCTAGCCATTGCTCTTTCCTTCCTCGTTCTGCTGGCGTCCCGCTACTTGCTGGAGCCCTACTTCCAACCCGAACCTTCCGCGCCAACCGCAGAGGTTGACCGGCCGGGTCCTGAGGGGGACCGGCCGGACCCTGAGCCGGCACCGGCGGCGGCCGTTCCGCCTATTCCCCGGGATAGGCCGGCACCGGTTCTTGCCGGCACCCGCAAAGCCCTCAGGGAGCAGGCCTACACGGTGGAGACCGACTTGTACAAACTGTCGTTTTCCAACCGGGGAGCCGTAGTGAAGGAATGGGTGCTGAAGCGTTACCTGGACGCCAATGGCGAACCGCTGAATCTCATCGACGCGGACTCTTCGCCACAGGCTGTATTCCCCATGGCCTTGATCGTCGATAATGCGCCGGACGTCTCGGCTCTCCTCCGGTCGGTGCTCTTTCGCAGCGAGTCGCCGGCGAAAGTCGATCTGACCCACGGTGGAGAAGGCTCGGGAAGCCTGCGATTCGAGTATGCGGAGGGTGGAATCCAGGTGGTGAAGACCATAACCTTCCGGTCGGGCTCTTACGAGGTCGAGGTGGATTGCGACGTCTCCGTCAACGGCCGACCGGTGGGTTACTTTCTCCTCTGGCAGGGTGAATTCGGGGATGCCACCCTGGAAAACACCTGGGCCAAGCGCCAGGTGTTCTATCGAGGCCAGGAAGGGATCGAACGGATGGAGGCCGGGGACCTCGAGAGCAAGCAGGAGATGGAAGGGCGATTCCGGTTTCTGGGCGTGGAGGATCACTACTTTGCAGCCGTGTTCCTGCCGGTGGACCCGAGCGGGATCGGCCGTATCCAGTTGGCCCGGGACACCGGAACATCGGAGCAGGAATCGGAGGAGCTTTTGCTGAGGGCCGGGGTTTACAGTTCGGCGTCAGAAGGCCGCGTCAGACTGTTCGTGGGCCCCAAAGACACCGAGGTGTTGCCCCAAGAGTTGCGGGATCTTATTGATTATGGGTGGTTTGCCTTCCTGTGCAAGCCCTTGTTCGTCGGGCTGAAGTGGATTTACGGCGTGGTGGGCAACTACGGAGTCGCCATTATTCTGCTGACGGTGGTCATCAATGCCGCTCTGTTTCCATTGCGCTACAAGTCAGTCACCGCCTCCCAGAAGATGCAGAAGGTGCAACCCAGGATCAAGGCCATCCAGGAGAAATACAAGAAGCTCAAGGCAACCGATCCCAAGCGCCAGCAGATGAACGCCGAGGTCATGGCGTTGTACAAGGAACACGGTGTGAATCCCTTGGGAGGGTGCTTGCCCCTTTTGCTGCAAATGCCCTTCCTGTTCGCCTTTTACAGCCTGTTGAACGTGGCTATCGAATTGCGGCAGGCTCCCTTTGTCGCCTGGCTCCATGACTTGTCGGCTCCGGATCCGACCTACGTGCTGCCTGTGCTCATGGTCGGCTCCATGATGTTGACTCAAAAGTTGACGCCGATGCCGTCGGCGGACCCGTTGCAGGCCAAGATGATGCTCTTCATGCCGTTGATCTTCGGCTTCATGATGGCCACTCAGTCCAGCGGCCTGGTTCTCTACTGGTTTACCAGCAATCTCGTCAACATATTCCAACAGTTGGCCATGAATCGCTTCGGTCCGGGGGCGCCGGCGAAGCAGGCCGGAGGGTCCGGGGGGGAAGGCAAGAACGCAGCCAAAGTGGATCAGACGAAGCCCGAGCCCAAAGCGGTTCCCCGCAGGTCCAAGCGAAGAAAAGCGCGGTCGGCGCGTTGAAGGGCACCATGACTCTACAAGAATTTCTGAACCTTTTCGTTCGATCCGCGGACCTGAAGTTGTCCTTCGAGGTGGTGGAACTGGACACTCAGGTCGAGGTGAACTTCACTGGAGAAGATCGGGGGATTCTGCTGGCTCGTTCGGCAGCCGTCCTTCAGGCCCTGGAGTCCTTGTGCAACCGCATGTTTGAACGAAGCGGCTTGCGAATCGTGCTGGATTCCGAGGGATATCGTTCGGTGCGGACCGAGGAACTGCAGCTCATGGCGGTTACCGCCGCCGAGCAGGTGAAGCGCCAGGGCCAACCCTTTCCCTTGAGCCCCATGTCTCCGGAGGAACGGCGAATCGTTCACCTGGCCGTGGCCGGAGACGAAGCCATCCGTACCGAAAGCGAGGGATACGGCGAAGACAGAAGGGTCGTAATCCACCCCAGATAGTCGGCAGAACCGCCCCCCCCCGCCTCCCGGGCCGTGGCATCCTCTTGCTCCTATTTCTCTCCAAGGGCCAGACGCCTCGATTCTCAGCATCTGTCAAGCAGCAATCATGCCCACCTTGATTGACGACACCATCGCCGCCATTGCGACCCCCGTGGGACGGAGCGGCATCGGGATGATTCGCTTGAGCGGAGAGGATGCCCGAAGGATCGCGGCGAGGGTCTGTGGCTGTCGGAGCGACAGTCTTCGGGATCGCACCACCAGCTTGCGCAGGATCAGTCACCCAAGAACGGGAGAGGTGCTGGACCAGGGAATGGTGACCTATTTCAGGGCCCCGAGGTCGTATACTGCCGAAGATGTGGTGGAGCTCGGCTGTCACGGCAGTCCGGTGGTGCTTGAGGCCGTGATGGCAGTCCTGCTGGAATCCGGCGCCAGATTGGCGACGCCGGGCGAGTTCACCTTGAGGGCCTTTTTGCGAGGCAGGATCGATCTGGTGCAGGCGGAGGCGATTCGTGACCTGATCGAGGCCAAGACCCTTTATCAGGCTCGAGTGGCGCGCCAGCAGGCGGAGGGATCGCTATCCCGGCGGTTGAAGCCGATCAAGGAATTGCTGGTGCGGTTGATCTCGCTGCTGGAAGCCGGCATCGACTTTGCAGATGACGACGTACCCGTTCTGGCGGAGGATGCAATTCAAGAGCAGTTGCAGCCGCTGGTAGCCGGGTTGCAGCAGTTGAAGGCCGGTTTTGGTCGGGGACGGTTGCTGAGCGCGGGACTTACGGTGGCCGTGGTCGGCCGCACCAACGTGGGCAAGTCTACTCTTTTCAATACGTTGCTCAATCAGGAGCGCGCCATTGTCAACGAGTCTCCAGGGACGACCCGCGACGTGGTCGCGGAAGAGGCTCAGTTGGGAGGGATTCCGGTACGATGGCTGGACACGGCCGGAATTCGCAGCTCGACGGATCCGGTGGAGCGGATCGGCATCGACAAGACTCGGGAGGTGCTTGCCGATGCCGACAGGCTGCTGCTGGTGCTGGATGGATCGGTCGATCTCACGGACGAGGACAGGAAGCTGTTGGAGGAGGTGAAGCAGCAGGCCTGCTGCCTGGTCATCAACAAGATCGACTTGCCACAGCGGTTGCCCGGAGAAGGGATGGGGCCTGTCGAGGCGCCCGTGGTCCGGGTTTCCGCCTTGACCGGTGAAGGGGTGGAAGCCTTGAAGCAGGTGCTGGTTGAGGATCTGGGCCAAGGGAAAGCCATGCAGCAGGAAGGGACCCTGGTCACCAATTTCCGCCAGCAGCAAAGGATTGGCGAGGCATTGAAAGCTTTGAAGAGAGCGGGGACTGCTGTCGAGCGAGGGTTGCCGCACGAAGTGATATTGCTGGACTTGCATGGAGCCTTGATCTCGCTGAACGAACTGACGGGAGAGACGGGGATTGAAGACATTCTGGGTCGCATCTTTCAAACCTTCTGTGTGGGCAAGTGAACCGGAGGAAACACCAGGCGGAGACTCGTGATGGGTGACAGCACGTTTCAAGACCATGATGTGGTGGTGATCGGCGGCGGTCATGCCGGCGTGGAAGCGGCGGTGGCGGCTGCCCGGATGGGCTTGGACACCGCGCTTTACACCATGAATGCGGACCTCATCGCTCAGATGTCCTGCAATCCAGCCATCGGGGGCATCGCCAAGGGCCATCTGGTGCGTGAGCTGGATGCGATGGGCGGCGTTATGGGAGAGGTGATCGATCGCACAGGGATTCAGTTTCGGTTGTTGAACCGCAGCCGAGGCCCGGCCGTGTGGTCGCCTCGAGCCCAGGCTGACAAGCAGAGATATCGTGTCGCCATGCGGCGGCTGCTTGAAGGGGAGGCCCGCCTGGGGATCAAGCAGGCCGAGGTGGTGGAGATTCTGCGAGAGAACGGGCAAGTCAGGGGAGTCGAGCTGGCAGATGGCCGGCGAGTGGGTGCTCGAGCCGTGGTGTTGACGACCGGCACCTTCTTGAACGGGCTGATTCATATCGGCGAGCGGAAGAGTGCGGCCGGCCGCAGCGGGGAATCTCCTTCAGTGCCGCTGGCCGAATCGATCAAGGGCATGGGTTTCGGTTGGGGGCGTATGAAGACGGGGACGCCACCGCGGCTGGATGGACGAACGATCGACTTCGGCCTGGCCGAGGAGCAGAAGGGGGATGAGGACCCCACCCCCTTCTCGTTTAGAACCAAGGAGATCCGCCATCCTCAGGTGTCCTGCTACATCGCCTACAGCAATGATCGTACTCACCGGGTCGTCCGGGAAAATCTGAGCCGATCCCCGCTCTATAGTGGACGGATTCAGTCGATCGGCCCTCGCTACTGTCCCTCCTTCGAGGACAAGGTGGTGAAATTCCCGGAGCGGCCAAGGCATCAGATTTTTCTGGAGCCGGAAGGCCTCTCCACCAATGAGATTTATGTCAATGGCCTCTCCACCAGCATGCCGCCGGATGTCCAGATGGCGATGGTCCGCTCGATCCGGGGCTTGGAAGAGGCAGAGCTGATCCGGCCGGGGTACGCCATTGAATATGACTACGTGGATCCCCGAGAGCTGTTTCCGTCCCTGCAAACCAAGCGTGTGGCCGGATTGTTTCATGCCGGCCAGATCAACGGCACCACCGGCTACGAGGAGGCTGCCTGCCAGGGGCTCATGGCCGGGATCAACGCGGCCCGATGGGTCAGAGGAGAGGAACCGGTCGTGCTGGGGAGGGACGAGGCCTATATTGGGATCCTCATCGATGACCTGGTTACCAAGGGAACCGACGAACCCTATCGAATGTTCACTTCCCGTGCCGAGTTCCGGCTGCAGTTGAGAATTGACAATGCGGATCGCAGGCTGACCCCTCTTGGCGGGAAGCTGGGACTGGTCGGGGCAGAGGCTCTGGCCGAATACGAGTCCAAGCAGAAGCGCATGGAACGGTTGGGAGACTTTCTGAAGGAAGTGCGAGTCCGGGTAGAAAACGGCAGGATTTCCGCAAGAGAAGCCCTGAAGCGCACGGAATTCCGCATCGAGCAGTTTGTGTCGGGATTGCCCGGAGGCCTGCGGACTGACCTGAACCCGGAAGAAATGCGCAGCGTGGAGACGGAGATCAAGTATGAGGGGTACCTGCGGCAGCAGAGAGCGGACATCGAAAAGATGAGACGGGCTTCGTCCAGGGTGCTGCCGGCGAATTTCGAGTATGGGAACGTCGCCGGCCTTTCCCTGGAGATCGTGGAAAAGCTCTCCCGCATCCGGCCGGTGACCATCGGTCAGGCCAGCCGGATTCCGGGGATGACGCCGGCGGCCCTTTCGATCATCCACGTCCACCTGGAGCTCGAACGGCGCAAGAAAGAAGCGAGGGCGTAGGCAAGGAATGGCAGTCGGGGATTTCTCTGAGGGCCAGGGAGTGGAGTCCCTTCTGGGCCGATGGGGCATTGAGTGCAAAGGGCTGACGGCGGCCAGGGTGGAAGCCTACCTGGATCTGTTGGAGCAGTGGAACCGTAAGGTAAACCTGACAGGAATTCGAGGCCGGACGGAGATACTGCGTGACCTGTTCGCGGAGTCGTTCCTGGCGGCCCCATTGCTGGCCGAAGAGGACGGACCCCTGTTGGACGTGGGCTCCGGGGCAGGATTCCCTGGGATGGCATTGAAGATTTTTCGGCCGGAACTCTCGGTTTATCTCTTGGAGCCTCGCGCAAAGCGGGCCGGCTTTCTGGAGACGGTTCGTCGCCGGCTAGGCCTGGAGGGCGTGTTTGTGATGCGCAAACGGCTGGAGGAGTGTCTGCCGTCCGATTTCGTCCTCTCCCCCCGCACGGTGACGCTGCGCGGCCTGGGGGCTGTTGGCGTCAAGCTGGCTTGCTGCGACAGGCTGATCCAGGGCAGGGTGAAGTTGGTGCTGTTCACTACCAGAAGGATATGGGATGCGGAGGTCCGGCCATTGCCGGGCGTGGATTGGTCGGTTCCTGTCCGGGTTCCCTGGAGCCGGCAGCGCCTGTTGGTGAGTGGCACCAGGGAAAACCAATGTTCCACGTGAAACATTGGGACAGCGGAAACCCAGTTAAGGAGTCAATGTTCCACGTGAAACATCCGGGCGGCGGAGGATGAATCGGTTGAGTTTTACCGGTGGTTCTGCTAGTAGTTGCCTGCTTCCAACCTGTCCAGGCGGGAAAGGCTCGCACTCCGAACTCCTTCAGTTGTTCTGAACTCAAGGGGCCCCCTTGGCGAAAGTCATCGCCATCGCCAACCAAAAGGGTGGTGTCGGGAAAACCACCACCGGCATTAACCTGGCCGCATCCCTGGCCGCAGCCGAGATGAAAACGCTGCTGGTGGACTGCGACCCCCAAGCCAATGCCACCAGCGGCCTGGGTTTTCCCAAAAGCGCCTCCAGAAAGAGCCTTTATCATCTCCTGTCGGGAGAGATCCGCTGGCAACAGGGGGTGCTCCAAACCGAACTGGAGGGGATGGATATTGTTCCTGCCGATCAGAACCTGACCGGTGCATTGGTGGAACTGGTGGAGGTCGACCGTCGCGAGTTCCGCTTGAAAGAGGCGATCAAGCCCCTCCGCAGGAAATACCAATATGTCCTGCTCGATTGTCCCCCCTCACTGAATCTCTTGACCCTCAATGCTTTGGTGGCGGCAGACTCCATCCTGATTCCCATCCAGTGCGAGTACTTTGCCTTGGAAGGAGTGTCGGAGATGTTGGAGACGATGGTCCAGGTTCGCCGGCAATGGAATCCGGGCTTGTCGGTGGAAGGGTTTCTCTTGACCATGTTCGATGAGCGCACCAATCTCAGCCGACAGGTGGCCGCGGACCTGCGCGCCTTCTTCGCGGGCCAGGTGTTCCGGACCGTCATCCCGAGGAATGTCCGGCTGGCGGAAGCGCCCAGCCACGGGAAACCCATCATTCTTTACGATGTGAAGTCCAAGGGAGCCGGCAGCTATATACAATTGGCTCTGGAGGTGATCGATCATGGCAAGAAAGGCGCTCGGAAGGGGAATTAGCGCGCTGCTGGGTGCGGCCAAGCCCGAGGTGGATTCGAGCTTGCGAGAACTGGAGGTGGCATTGCTGGAACCCAATCCCTTCCAGACTCGAGAGATCTTTGACAAGGACAGGTTGCGGGAGTTGGCGCGCTCCCTGGAGGTGAACGGATTCGTTCAGCCCATCGCGGTTCGCCAGGTCGGGGACCGTTTTCAGATCATCGCGGGTGAACGGCGTTGGCGGGCGGCCCAACTCCTGGGGCTGCGCAAGATTCCGGCCGTTGTCAGGCCTCTTGACGACGACCAGTTGATGCAAGCCGCCCTGATCGAGAATCTGCAGCGAGAAAACCTCAATCCAATGGAGGAAGCCCGCGCCTACTCTCGTCTGGCCAACGAATTCGGATTGACTCAGGAGGAAGTTGCCCGCAGGACCGGCAAGGAGCGCTCGACCGTGACCAACTTCTTGCGGCTGTTAAAGTTGCCGGCTCCGGTGCAGGGGTTGGTCAAGGGGGGGAAACTCTCCATGGGCCATGCCAGGGCGCTGCTGGCCCTGGACGACCCCCAGGCTCAGCAACTTCTGGCTGCCCAGGCATCGACGCGGGGATGGTCGGTTCGGCGGATCGAAAGGCTGATTGCGCAACAAAAGAAGTCCACCGGGAAAACGAAGGAGAAGGAAGGGAAGGGGCTGGATCCGAATGTCAAGGCCGCCGCGGCCAAGCTGGAGACATCCCTGGGGACCAGGGTGCGTATCGTCTCCGACGGCAACCGCGGCCGGATCGAAATTGAATACTACTCCCAAGAGGAACTGCAACGGCTCTATCAGCGCTTGCTCACTAATTAGGCTCTGATCGTGCCGCGCGGGCGGGGCGAAACTCGGCGACGGAAGCCGGGATGGCTAGGTCCTGGACAAATTTCATTCGAAAAACCGTTCCGGCCGGCAGGCGGATCTCCCTGCCACGGGTCAGCAGGATCCCCACGATGGCCCCTGCAACAGGTCCCGCGATGGCAGCTCCCAGACTGCCTGTCGTAATGGCGATTGGGATCGAGGCCATGGACCCGATCGACGCGCCCTGCTGAGCCTTTCCCAAATCGTGGCCGATGTCCCGGTTGGCTTTCAGCTTGCCTTCCTCGTCGGCTCGAATCTTCTCGTCCAGGAGAATATCGTCGGCTGCATCCACCGACACGGCGATCGGTTCCGTCCCGTAGTGTGTCTCCAACCCATTCATCAGAGCGTATAGCTGGGCTTTTCCCTTCACTCTTCCAGGCCGCTTGACGAGAGTCACCCGCCCGGAGAGTTCCACGCCTCGAGGCAGCACGTGCTCCTCATCGATTCGCAGCGGCTCATACAGTGTCCAGTAGAGATGGTCGCCTTTTTCCGAGAGCTTGGTGCTGACCGGCGTCTGCAAGGAGGCTTTGAACCGGGTTCCGGCCTGAATGGTGAGCCTTTGCTCTGGTGCGGCGCTACGAGCGGAGGGGGTTTGGGCAGCCAGCCCCAGCGGTTGATGGAGGGCCAGCAGAATTGCAAGAGCCCCAAGAGCGAGTTCTCTTCTCATGACGGTCTCCCGATGCGTCAGTGGCTGATTGGAAAAAGATTCCGAGCCTACTTTAACTCGATATCGAAATATAATAATTTTTGTTTAGTTCTATTGTTTTCTACGTCAGAAATAATTATTTTATAGCTGGCCAACCATGACATCGTTCGAAAATCGCTCAAGCGCCGACTCTTGGGAAGCTGGAAAAAAACAAAACCCCAAGCCGTGGCCCTGGGGCGAATGCGGCGCTTGAGCGATTTTCGAATGATGTCGTCCTCGATTTCGAGAATCTGTTTTTCCACGCGGCTCAGGCCCCTGCCAAAGGGGGACCTTGGCCGGGGAGTCGTGCCGAGACCCCACCGGCGACGACGGTCTTGTCTCAGGATCATGTCTACCACTTCTTTGGGCGGCAGGGCCTGCAGAGACCCATATTGGGGATCCAGCAAGGTGATGCTCGCGCGGTCGACGGAAAGCGCGTCAGAGCCCTGGTTGCTGATGATGAGGTTGATCGGAACCAACCCCAGTTTGGCGAGTCCTTTCACGTCGAAGGCGGTCCGTATCCTGGTCTCCGATAGATAGGGGTCGGCGGCGATGGTCACCGGCCCCTGGCTTTGACGAGAGGCGTAGCCTTCCACCGGGCCGACCTTGACGGCCAGATTCTTGTAGTCCCCCCAAGCCGACCACGCCGGCAGCAAGCACCAGAGGAAGAGAAAAGAAACTTGGCGGAGGGCGGTTCGTCCGTCCGGGCGGCGATGCGGCATTCCGATGGCCCCGATCCCTTTCATGAGTCCGAGCCCGCATTTCTCCCGGGGTCGCCGGCAACCAGCAGGCTGGGGTTCCTCTCTCCTGATGCCGGGTTGGGGTTGCGGGATGCTTCATTATACCCGGTTCCGCACGAGGTCAGGGCAACGGGGAGTCCAGGCCCTGCAGAACGCCCTGAAGATAACCGATGGCTCTGGCCGCTGCCGTGCTTCCGTCGGGCCTGTATTCGAAGGGTTCCACCGATACCAGGCCTTCGTACCGGTGCCGCCGCAGGGCTTGCAGGATCGGGCCGAAGTTGAGGTCACCCTGGCCCGGAGCCAGCCCGCTGGGATCGTTCAGGTGCACGTGGGCGATGGCTCCCGAAGGAAGCCATCGATCCACCAACTGCGGGAGGGAGGCCGATTCCGAGTGAGACGCGGCCCGGGTGTCGAGCATGGTGCGCAGCGAGGGGTTGCCCACGGCCTCCATCATGTCGACGGCCACGCCGATGGTGTTGATGAAGTTGGTGTCGTGCGCCGCCAAGGGCTCGATGCAGTAGACGACGCCGGCTTGAGAGGCCCGGCCGGCGATGGTTGTCCAGAGATCGCGGGCACGATTCCAGGCTTCCAGGGGATCGTCGTGCGCCGCCACCTGGCGTTGCTTGGGAGAGCCGTGAACCAGCACCCTGCCGCCGAGGTCGGCGCAAAGGTCGACGAGTCGCCGGAGGACATCGACGGTCGTCTGGCGGAGGGCGGGGTCGGCAGCGGTGATCGACAGTCCCGGTGGTGTCAGAAGCAACCAGTGGAGACCGGTGATGGATATGCCGGCATCGGCAGCCGCCCGGCGGAGCTGGGTCCGTTGGTCGGCCGAGAGGAGATGAGGTTCCTCTCCCAGGGTGAAGGGAGCCAGCTCCAGACCGCTATACCCGAGCGCCGCGACCTGTTCGCACTGGGCCGGGAACGTCAGGTCTCGGAGGACTTCGTTGCAGAGTGCGAATTTCATCCAGGTTCTCCTTGGGGGGCGCCGTGCCTTCTACCTGAGAGCCAGTTGAAGGATGGAAAGCAGGCTGGCGCCCGTGAAAGGCTTTGGAAGGAAGAGGATACAGCCTGAGGAAAAACTCTTTTGGAGCATGCCGGGCTCGCTGCTGGCAGTGATCGTGATTACCGGCAGGTCCTTCATATTGGGGTCGGCTTTGATTGTTTCCGTCAACTCGGGGCCGTCCAGGCCCGGCATGAGCACGTCGGTGATGATGGCGTCGAACCTCGATCGCCTCAATCTGTCCAGGGCCTGTCGACCGTCGCCGGCCGTGGTCACGCGGTAGTTCTTTTGGGTCAGAATCGTCCGGACCAACGCCAGAATATGGGGATCGTCGTCCACAACCAGAATGTGTTTGGGGTCCATGGGCGGATTCGAGATGGAGGGTTGGGGCCGGGGAGCGGCCAAAGGAGGGAGAATACGCACCATTGTAGCCGACATCGCGTGGGAAAGGGAGCGGATCAACAGATCTTGCCGATGGCGGCCAGCATTCTTCCGGTGCTCCCTCGGTCCCCCCGGTAGGAATAAAAGGCGTTTCGATTGCAGCAGGTGCAGGGTGGACGGCTGAAGATGCTTTTGTCAGGGAGCCCCGCGGTTTCCAGTTGGCAGCGGCAAGCAGCCGACAGGTCCAGCAGGCGCCGGGTGTTTCCGGGATCGTGTGAAGGCCCGGTTCCGGGGGAGAGGGCCCGCCCGGGAGATTGCAAGTCCCGCCACAACTCGGGCCGGCCGGGAAAAGCCTCCTCGAAGGGCGCGGCCACATCCCGGCCCACTTCATAGCAGCAGGGGCCGATCGAGGGCCCGATGACGGCCAGGCAGTGCTCCGGATCGGAGGCATATCGGGACTGCATGCGCTCCAGGGTTCTGGGAACCACCCCTGCCAGGATGCCTCGCCAACCGGCGTGGACGGCCGCCAGGATCCGTTTCGACCTGTCGACGATGAGCACGGGAAGGCAATCGGCCACCTGCACGGCCAAAAGCAGTCCGGGGCGATGGGTAATCAGGGCGTCTCCCTCTGCCGGCGGGGTTCCCGGCGCCAACCGGTCCAGGCAAACGACGCCGTCGGAATGGCATTGGCGCAGCCGAACCAGGGCCATGTCCCTTCCGGCCAAGCCGGTGACAGAGTCGGTCTGAATCGGGAGGGGTTTGACATCTTCTCCGGATTGCCCGAAACTCGAAGCGCTTGGCACCGGGCGGTCCCGGGAGAAGCGGTTTCGCAGGCTGAATCCGTGAACCAGCCACGGACAGGCTGCCAGCGCCGGGTGCTGCAGGAATAGACCGCCGGGGCCCAGGTCATAAGGGTCTCCTCTGTGACGAGGCAAAAGGGTCGTGATCGTCGGAACCGGCATTGACCTTGTCGAGATCGGAAAGCTGAGAGCAGCCATGGAGCGGCGGGGTGACCGCTTGCGGAACCGGATTTTCACGCCGGACGAGATCCGCTATTGCGACCGGCGCCCCAACCCCTTCCAACACTACGCAGCCCGTTTCGCCGCCAAGGAGGCTCTCTTCAAGGCTCTCGGGACGGGATGGAGCGGTGGGGTGGGTTGGCGTGATGCCGAAGTTCGCAACCGGACCAGCGGGAAACCGGATCTGCTGCTCTCCGGCAAAGCCCTGGAGGTGGCTCGCCAATTGGGGGCGGCTCGCTACCGGGTCAGCCTGTCCCATACCGATCGCTACGCCGTGGCCCAGGTCATCCTCGAGGACTGAAGGCCCCGCTTTCCGGGGTGGCTGAAGCGAAAGCGGCGACTCCTTTCGGGGTGAGTCCCGTGACTCGCACCTGCAACAGTCGATTGGGCCGCGATTCAGCGCCGGCCACTTCGACCTGCAGGAAATTGGAGCTCAGGGCTCGCCGGGTCGTCTGTGAAGGTCCGTCCTGGAGAGTGATCACCGGCAGATCGCGCCCCACCTGGGATTCCCGAAAGCGCCGGTTCTTGAGTTCCCCCAGCGTCCGCAACTCCAGGCTTCTCGAGGCCGCCACCGATTTGGGCACCTCCGGCTCGAGTTGGGCCGCGGCGGTGCCGGGTCGCCGGGAGAAGGGAAACACATGCAGGTAGGTCAGGGGTGAATTCCGGATCAAGTCCCGTGTCAGGGCATGATCTTCCTCAGTCTCTCCAGGGAAACCAACCATCACGTCGGCTCCGATCGCCGCTTCGGGAACCCGCCGCCGGATCTTTTTCAGCAGGTCCAGGTAGCGGGCGGCTCGGTAGGGCCGCCGCATGAGACCCAGAATGCGGCTGGAGCCGCTCTGCAGCGGAACATGAAAGTGCTTGGCCATCCTGGGAGAGGTCGCTACCAGCTCGATGATCTCGTCGGTGACTTCCAGGGGTTCGATGGAACTGAGTCGCAACCGTCTCAGGGGCTCTTCCTGAAGGAGCCGTCGGATCAGACCTGCCAGACGGGCGCCGGGCTGCAGGTCTCTTCCGTAGCCTCCCAGGTGGATGCCGGTCAGCACGATTTCCTTGTAGCCCTGATTCATCAGGTGACGGCTCTGCCGAAGCACCTCCTCCAGGGGCAGGCTGCGCGAGTCGCCTCGCACATACGGAATCACACAATAGGAACATCGATAGCTGCAGCCGTCCTGCACCTTCAGAAAAGCCCGGGTTCGGTCTCCCCCCGACATGTCGGCAATGGATCGCAGCTCCCGGGACTCGAAGATGCTGCTGCAGTAAACCTCGGCGCCGCCGGGCAGTCGTGCCTCTGCCTCGGCGCAATCGGCGGGAACGTGGACGGGCAGGTGTTTTTCCGTGACCAGAGCAGCCAGTTGCTGTTTGTGGGAGTTGCCCACCACGCAGCTGACACCCTCCATTCGGGCGATTTCCTCGGGCGCACGCTGAGCGTAACAACCGGTGACCACGATGCGGGCGCCGGGGTTTTGGCGGTGAATCCTCCGGATCGCCTGACGGGCCTGGGCATCGGCAGTCCGAGTGACGGTGCAAGTGTTGATGACTACGACGTCTGAGGCCTCTCCCTTGCGACTCTTCTCCAGGTTCTTCCGAAGAAGCGCTTGCTCGAGGGCAGCTCCATCCGACTGGCTGGCCCGGCAGCCGAAGTTGAGGACCGAAAATGTTGGGTTTCCCATTGAAGAAATTCCGAAAGTTCCTAGACGTGGCTGACCGGCACGCCCGAGCTCGGCCAGGGTCCCGGGGCAGTCCTCGGGATTGCCCGCTCCGGGGTCGCGATCCCGGCAAGTCACCCCTGATCGCAACCTGACCCTGCTCGTTGACAGCTTGAAGCCGCCGCACTAAATTCCCTATAATAGCAGAACCGATTCAGAGGAGTTCCCGCCATTGCGGGGCTTTGGGGGATGGATGCCCGAGGAGACCGAAAATCTCATTCAAGACCGCCCGGTCGAGGAGCGGGCCAACCTGAAACCAGGGACCCCACGGCGCAAGAGCGCGGCCCGTGAGTGGCTCGAAAGCTTGGCGTTCAGCCTGGTTTTCGTGTTCTTCTTCACCAAATTCATCGCTCAGGCCACTCAGGTGCCGACCGAGTCGATGAAGCCCACGATTCTGGTTGGGGATCATTTCTTTCTGGACAAGTTCGCCTTCCCCGCCAACTACCCGGATTTCCTCCTGAACATTCTTCCCGATCGGGAGATAGAGCGGGGAGATATCGTGGCCTTCAAGCCTCCTCATGATCCCAGCGTGCCCTTCATAAAGCGGGTGATCGGCCTTCCCGGCGAGACCCTGGAGGTCAGGGACAGGGCAGTCTTCATCGACGGCAGCAGACTCGAGGAGCCCTATCAGTACTTCGACCTGGAGGAGGACCGTTACGCGCCCAAGGATTACCACGGACCGGTCCTGATTCCGCCGGACCACTACTTCATGATGGGCGATAACCGGGACAATAGCCACGACAGCCGGTATTGGGGACCGGTGCCAAGCAGAAACATCATCGGGAAACCCCTGTTTATCTACTGGTCCTACGACGACGACCCTTACGATCCCACCCCCAAATCCGTTCTGCAGCACGCCAGTGAATACGGAAGCAAGGCCCTCAACTTCTTCAGCAGAACCCGCTGGTCCCGAACCGGTATGGTCTTGAAGTAATCCGCCGACCGCACGGATCTCACGCCTCCCGGTGAGAAATGCGGGCCAGCCCGCATTTCTCAGTGCGCCATGGAAAGGCGCCTTCTTCCAACGGGTGCGAAACCCGTCCAACAACTGTCGCTCCGGTTGGTAGCAGCCAGGGCGGATCATGGAGGTAACGATATGGTCTGAAGCCCTCTGGTGTCAAAGGGCCGCTTAAGGCGGTTCAGCGAGCATGCGGGCCGGAACGCGAGTGAACGTCGAGCAGGCCTCGAAACGGGCAATGCGGGGGCCGACCCACCTGAGAAATGGGGAAGGCCGAAGACGGAGGGGGAAGCGAGCGACGCGGGCACCCCTTTGGACCCGCCGGGGTAGTGGCGCTGGCACGCATGGAAGGGGAAGAAGGCAGCAACATGGGAAGCCCTGTGGGTGGTGAGGCACGCACCGAACCGGAAGCTCGCGAGAGTCAGTCTAGGCCGACAGGGTGGCGGAGAGGCCTGTAGTACCGGAGAAGCCGGGTAATACCGGTGGAGGGAAGGGGCCTCAGGTGAGGAGCGGTGACCGAAGGGGGAAGGGTCCCGGGAGTGGCGAAAGCCTGAAACCCCGACCAAAAAAGGGCCGGAGACTCCGGAAGCATCACATGCAAAAGTGAAAGGGTCGTCGGAGGAGGACGGCGTCGTCAGGGCATCAACAGGCCTGGCGGCAACCCGGGAGCGGAAGTGGATGGAGTGGGGGACGGGTGCCAATCCCATAGGAGTCGTCCACGGATGCGAGCGGGGACCTGTGTGCGAGACGCATGATCCCACTGGAGAGCCGAGATGCGGGAAAACCGCACGTCCGGTTCGGAGAGCGGGGACTGGAAACGTGATAAGGGAGCCGGACTGAGGCCCGAAGCGAAAGCGACGGAATAGCCACCGGACCCTATAGTCAACGCGCCAGTCCTCGACTCTACCCAGGCCGCTGGTGCCTTGACGAAAAGTAGTTTATCTTCAGTACGTTGATTGGCTCCATGGTAAGGACTTGCGGGTAACAGACGGCGCTGGGCATGCCCTGGCTTGTCTTTTTCCCTTCAGCGCGCACATGCTCCCTCGCGCGTAGTGACCGCTACGCTCTTCGGTCGCGAGCACGCGCTGAAGGGAAAAACCCTGCGCCATGATCATGCCCCCTGGTGAGAAATGCGGGCCAGCAACCTGTCGGCGCACTGCTCGGCCCGCCGAACACAGTCCGGGATGCCAATGCCGGTGAGCCCGTTTCCGGCCAGTTGCAGGGATGGCCATTTGAGCGTCCGGCTCTCTATCCGGGCCACCAAGTCGAGGTGGCCGACGCCATACTGGGGTATGCCCTCGGGGTGGCGTTCCACCCGGCTTAGCAGAGGAGCGCGAGTGATGCCCAGCAAATCTCCAAGGGTCCGCCGGACCCGTGCAATCAACTCCCGATCGTCACACTCCAGCGTTTCCGGGTGCAGCGCTCCGCCCACGAAGGCTCGCAAGAGCGCCCCGCTCCCGGGGGCGCGTCCGGAAAACTTGCGGTGGCTGTAGCTGCAGGCCAGCATCGCCCCCTTTTCCACGGCCGGAACCAGGAAGCCAAACCCATCCATGGCGGCGGGAATGTCCTCGGCCGAGTAGGCCAGGTTTACGGTTGCCGTGGGGGCGTGTTCCACGCTTCTCAACTTTGCCGCCAGGTCGGGATCCAGCACCTCCAACAAACCGGCCGAGCGGTGGGCCGGAAGGGCAAGACAGATCCCGTCGGCCTGGATCGGAGCCCCCTTCTCCAGCTCGATCTCCCAAGTGCGGGTCTGGTCGTGCCGCCGCAGCGAGACTACCTTGCAACCCAAACGGATCGACGGGGCCGGAATGCTTTCCACCAGCCGCTCCACCAGCCGTTGCATCCCCTGATCCAGGGAGACGAAAA
This sequence comes from Candidatus Versatilivorator sp., assembly GCA_965207735.1. GTDB lineage: Bacteria > Acidobacteriota > Terriglobia > Versatilivoradales > Versatilivoraceae > Versatilivorator. The sequence continues at coordinate 3,559,755 of OZ242296.1, forward strand.
GACCATAGCGAGGTCCGGCAGGGTGATCCGCCGCCGGAGACGGTTGCCGCTTGCGATCCCGCCACATGGCCAGCAGGAGGCTGCGGTGCCGTTGTTCCATTTCGAGGAACTGAGGGAAGGTTGCCCTCAGACCCAGCTTTTCCGGATCGGCGGTATAGATCCCTCCCACCAGCGGCTGGGCCAGCCGTTCCAGGGCCTCGCTTCCAAGGCGGCGCCGAACGAATGCGGCCAGGCTCTCATCCTCGCCGGTTGAAAGGAACCGCCGGCGCGGCAGCACGAGATCGGCCGCCATGCGGATCTTGCCCGCCCAACTCAGAAGAGGCGAGGCGGCAAAGGATCCGAATCGATAGGGAGCGATCAGGTGGAACCCCTCCGGAACAGGCAGCAGTTTCCCGCCCCGCAGGATGAAGGTCCTGCGATGGAGGGGAGAGGTGCCGATGAGGCTCGGCTCCAGACCCAGGCGGCGGCAGAGATCCACCGCCCAGGGCTTTTCGGAAATGAAGGAGTCGGGCCCGCCTTCCAGCAGATATCCTTGCTCCCTTACGGTGTGGATCACTCCCCCCAGGCGCCGGCCCGCTTCCAACAAGTCCAGGCGGATGGCTTGATTCAGCCGTGAGGCTCCTTCCAGCAACCGATGAGCCGCGGCCAACCCGGAGATTCCTCCACCAACCACAACCAGCCGGTACGAAGGCTTTGACCTGGAGTTCACGGGAGAATGACCGCCTTGAGGGAGAGAGGTGGAATGTGCAGAAGCCGTCAATTCGACACTATAGGAGGCGGTCGATGGCACTGTCAAACCGGTTGAGGGGACGCAAATGCGCTTTCCTGGGCGCCAGCCGGGACCGTTCCGGTCCTCCCTGCGAAGAGGGTTTGCAACCCTTGGCCGGCAGCGCTTGCGGCCTTCCGGCTGACGCCTTGACATTGTCTTCAATCCCCTCATAATTAAGATTTCCGACGGCAAGGCAAGGGGCCATTCTTGGTTATCGACACCCTTCTCAAATCAGTCTTCGGCAGCAAGCACCAGCGGGACATCAAGGCCATTCAACCCACGGTTGATCGGATCAATGCCCTGGAGACCTCCGTCTCGAGCCAGACGGACGAGGAGTTGCGGGCCAACACCGGCCGGCTCAAGACACGGTTGGCCGGCGGCGAAACCCTTGAGGACCTGCTCCCGGAAGCGTTCGCCGTAGTTCGGGAGGCTTCCAGGCGGGTGCTCAAAATGAGGCACTTTGACGTGCAGCTCATGGGCGGCGTGGTCCTGCATCAGGGAAAGATCGCCGAGATGAAGACGGGAGAGGGCAAGACCCTGGTCGCGACCCTGCCGGTCTACCTGAACAGCCTGGAAGGGAAGGGTGTGCACGTCATCACCGTCAACGACTACCTGGCTCGCCGCGACGCCGAGTGGATGGGCAAGGTCTATCGCTTCCTGGGCCTGTCGGTAGGGGTGATTCAGCATGATATGGACGACGATCAGCGCCGCAACGCCTACGGCTGCGACGTGACCTACGGCACCAACAACGAGTTCGGGTTCGACTATCTCCGCGACAATATGAAGTTCGAGATCAGCGACCGTGTTCAGAGAAAGCATCACTACGCCATCGTGGACGAAGTCGACTCCATCCTGATCGACGAAGCCCGAACGCCTCTGATCATCTCTGGGCCGGTCGAGAGTTCCCAGCAGAAGACCTACATGGCCATGCGGCCGTTGGCTGAGCGCATCCGTGCCCAGCAGACGAAGTTTCTCGGCCGCGCCTTGCGAGAGTCCCTCCAGCAAATCGACTCCGACGGCCAGGCCAGCGAGGAAACCTTGGAGCAGCTGCTTTTGGTCAAGCGCGGCGATCCCAAGAATCGGCAGTATCTGGACCTGCTGGTCAAGCACCGGGATCTGAAAAAGAAGATCGAACAGGTCGAAGGCCAGCTCATGAGCAACAAGCAGCTCTCCGAGTTCGACAACCAGCTCTACTGCTTCATCGACGAGAAGTCGCACAACGTCGAGATCACCGAGAAAGGACAGGAATTTCTGGCGGGCGGTCGAATGGAGGACTACATCATTCCCGACCCGGACGACCCGGACTACACCGAGAAGCGCTACGTCGAAGTCACCGAGCGCCTGCACACCATTCAGCAGTTGGTCAAGGCCTACTGGCTCTACGAGAAAGATGTCCACTACGTCGTCAACGACAACAAGGTCACGATTGTCGACGAGTTTACAGGTCGTCTCATGCCGGGCCGCCGCTGGAGCGACGGACTGCACGAAGCGGTGGAAGCCAAGGAGCGGGTCAAGATCGAAAGGGAGAATCAGACCCTGGCGACGGTCACTTTCCAGAACTATTTCCGCATGTACGGGAAACTGGCCGGAATGACCGGGACGGCGGATACCGAAGCCATGGAGTTCAGCAAGATCTACAAACTGGAGGTGGTGGTGGCTCCTCCCAACAGGCCCATGATCCGCATGGATTACCCCGACGTGGTCTATCGCACCGAGCCGGAGAAGTTCAGAGCGGTCGTGGAGGAGATCCGGGAGCTGCACCAGAAGGGGCAACCGGTGCTGGTGGGAACCATTTCCATCGAAAAGTCGGAACGATTGGGCGGCTTGCTCAAGAAGGCAGGGGTCAAGCACGTGGTGCTGAACGCCAAGTACCACGAGAAGGAAGCCGAGATCGTGGCCCAGGCAGGACGCAAGGGGGCGGTGACCATCGCCACCAACATGGCGGGCCGCGGGACGGATATCGTGCTGGGCGGCAACGCCGAGTTCTTGGCCAGGGAACGCTTGCGCAAGCAGAATGTGAACTTGGCCGAGCTTACCCAGGAGCAGTGGGAGAAGGCCCTCGGAGACATCGAACAGGAGTTTCAGCGGGGTCGAGAGCAGGTGATCGCTGCCGGGGGGCTGCACATCCTGGGAACGGAGCGCCACGAGTCCCGGCGCATCGACAACCAGTTGCGAGGCCGCTCCGGGCGCCAGGGGGATGTGGGAAGCTCCCGTTTCTACCTCTCGCTGGAGGACGATCTCATGAGGATCTTCGCCAGCGAGAAGGTGTCCAGCATCATGCAGCGTTTGGGGATGGAGGAGGACGTTCCCATTGAATCACGTCTGATCAGCAAGAGGATAGAATCGGCTCAAAAGCAGGTCGAGGGTCACAACTTCAGCATCCGCAAACACCTGCTGGAATATGACGACGTCATGAACCAGCAACGCAAGACGATCTACGGACTGAGGGAGCAGTTCCTGGGCACGACCGACCAGAAAGAGTACCTGCTGCAGTTGAGCGAGGACGTGATCGGCGGGTTCATCGACAGCTACTGCGGCGCCGATAGCGATCCGGAGGAATGGGACGGCGAAGGGCTTCGCAAGGCCGTCGCCCAGCAGTTCGGTCTGGATCTGCGTCACGACAACATCCGGGTCGAGGAACTCAATCGCGAGGAGCTGCTTCAGGCCATTTGCGCCAAGGCCAGAGAGAAATACGAACGCAAGGACGAGGAAATCGGCTCGCCGCAGATGCGCCAGTACGAACGACTGATTCTACTCAACGTCCTGGATGCACATTGGAAGGACCACCTTCTGGCGATGGACCAGTTGAAGGAAGGGATCGGATTGAGGGGCTATGGCCAGAGAGATCCGCTGGTGGAATACAAGAAGGAATCCTTCGCTACCTTTACACAGATGATGGACGGTATCGAGGAGCAGAGCCTACGGTATCTCTATCTGCTCCAACCGGTTGAAGACAAGGACAAGGTTCGCGAGATGGAGCGCCGCCAGCGCAAACAGGAATTGGTGATGGGGCCTGCCGAGGAAGCGCCCGAGCCGCGCAGGCCCGTCATTCGGGGGCCCAAGATCGGCCGCAACCACCCGTGTCCCTGCGGTAGCGGCAAGAAGTACAAGAAGTGTTGCGCGCTGACTCCGGCCTGACGAGGCAAACGCTCAGGGAGTGTCCATGCTGACCAGGGAAGTGCCTGAAGGCTTGACTTTTGACGATGTCCTGCTGGTCCCCCGGAAGTCGGACATCGAGCCCGCGGGGGTGTCTACCCGAACCAGGCTGACGCGGCACATCCACCTCAATGTGCCCATCGTCAGCGCAGCCATGGATACCGTCACCGAAGCCCGCTTGGCGATTGCCATGGCCCAGCAGGGAGGCATGGGGATTATTCACCGTAATATGTCTGTCGAGGGTCAGGCCTCGGAAGTGGACAAGGTCAAACGTTCCGAGAGCGGTATGATCGTGGATCCCATCACCATGTCGCCTCAGAACCGCATCGACGAAGCACTGGAAATGATGAGGCACTACAAGATCTCCGGAGTGCCGATCACAGAGGACGGCAAGCTGGTGGGGATTCTGACCAATCGCGACCTGCGCTTCGAAGACCGCTTGCACCTGCCCATCTCTGAAGTGATGACCAAGGAAAACCTCATCACCGTCCCCGTGGGGACCACGCTGGCCGAAGCCGAGGAAATGCTGCACCGGCACAGAGTGGAGAAACTGCTGGTCGTCGACAGCAAATACATGCTGAAGGGCTTGATCACGGTCAAGGATATTCGGAAGAAGATCCAGTACCCCGATTCGGCCAAGGATGGCCAGGGGCGCTTGCTGGTGGGTGCGGCCTTGGGCGTCACGGGCGACTACCTGGAGCGGGCAGAGGCTCTGGTGAACGCCAACGTGGACGTGCTGGCCGTGGATACGGCCCACAGCCATTCTCAGCGGGTGATGGACGTACTCAAGGAGATCAAGCGGAAGTTCCCGGAAACGGATACGATCGCCGGAAACATCGCGACCGCCGAGGCTGCAGCCGACATGATCCGCTGCGGCGCCGACGGCATCAAGGTGGGGATCGGACCCGGTTCCATCTGCACCACGCGGGTGGTTTCGGCCGCCGGGGTTCCGCAGATCACTGCCGTGGCTGAATGTGCACGGGCTGCCAAGGAGTCGGGGATTCCCGTCATCGCCGACGGGGGGATCAAGTTTTCCGGAGATATCACCAAGGCCATCGCCGCCGGCGCCGACAGCATAATGATTGGAAGCCTGTTCGCCGGAACGGACGAAAGCCCGGGGGAAACGGTGCTCTATCAGGGCCGAAGCTTTAAAGCCTATCGGGGCATGGGCTCTTTCGGAGCCATGCAGGTAGGAAGCCGGGACCGCTATCGAATCGGTCAGGATACCAGCACGCAGAAACTGGTCCCGGAAGGCATCGAGGGACGTGTGCCCTATAAAGGTTCCCTGGCGGGAGTGGTGGCTCAGCTGGTGGGTGGGCTGAAAGCCGGGATGGGCTATGTGGGGTGTTCAGAAATCGAGGAGCTCCAGGAAAAGTCCCGTTTCATCAGGATTACGGTCGCCGGCCTCAAAGAGAGTCACGTCCACGACGTCATCATCACCCGGGAAGCCCCGAACTACCGCCTCGACTAAAACGCCTCGGGCGCGAGCAGGATCCCCGCGTCATCTTTACAACCTGCCCCTCCTTTTCCTCCCAATTTATACGGGCATTGCTGGTTCAGAATTCCCGCCCCCGATCCTCTCCCGGGGTCCTACTGCATCCCTGATCAGGAAGTCGCAATTTCCGGGTAACCCTTTTGGCGGCGTTACGCATCAGAGTTGTATGGCGGCAACGTAGGGCGTCGAAAGGTTGCTTCGGTTCGACACCCGCCGGCCAGGGCGCGCGCCTCATCTCTCACAAGATTTCCTGAAACGGGAGGGCGTTATGGAACTGAGGGAATGCAAGTTCTACTACGGGGGGCAGGAAATGAGCTTCTCGGTGTTTTCGAACGATCCTTGCCGAGCCCTGTATCTCGACAGCATTTCGTTGCCCTTGATTCAGACGCGAGTCGATGTCTATCAGGTCGATCCGGGGCCAAAGACCCGTTGGGTGCTGATCAGGCAAAAACACGAGGACAAGGACAGCTTCAGGCTGTTTATTCGCCAGGGCGACCGGTTTGTGGAGAGCCGAAAGCAGGCTCTGTCCAAGGAGTTGCGGGACGAGATTATTGGCAGGTTCCCCAACCTGACGGGTGAATTTCATCCGCCGCTGGCGGCTTGATCCGCACAGCATTCACCAAGCCGCTCGGTGGGCGGGCCCCTGCTTCAGGATGACTTCTGCCGTTGTTCCCGCAGCACGGCCTTGCGGCTCAACTTGACCTTCTGGCCGTCAATCCCGATGACCTTGACCATAAGCTGATCCCCCTCCTTCAACTCATCCCTGACCTGCCGGATTCGATGCTCGGCGATTTCGCTGATGTGAAGGAGACCGTCGGTTCCGGGGAAGATTTCCACGAAGGCGCCGAAATCCACCAGGCGAACCACCTTGCCCAGATAGATCTTGCCCATTTCGGCCTCGGCAGTGATGTCCTTGATGATCTGAATGGCTTTTCGGGCCGATGCCTCGTCCAGCGCGGCGATGTTGACCTTGCCGTCGTCGGCGACGTCGATCTTGACCCCGGTCTGCTCGGTGATTCCGCGAATCACCTTGCCCCCGGGTCCAATGACATCGCGGATCTTGTCCCGCTTGATGCGAAGGGAATAGATCTTGGGAGCAAATTTTGAAGTATCGCTCCGGTGGGCTGAAATGGTGTCCAGCATTCTGTCGAGGACGAAGAGCCTTCCCCGCAGTGCCTGCTGGAGGGCTTCAGTCATGATTTCCATGGTCAAGCCGGCCATCTTGATGTCCATCTGCAGGGCCGTGATTCCGGATCGGGTCCCGGTGACCTTGAAGTCCATGTCCCCGTAGTGGTCTTCGGCCCCGGCGATGTCGGTCAAGACGGCATACTGGTCTCCTTGCTTGACCAAGCCCATGGCAATTCCGGCGACCGGCGCCTTGATGGGTACGCCGGCGTCCATCAGGGCGAGGATGCCGCCGCAGACGCTGGCCATTGAGGAAGAACCGTTGGACTCCAGGATGTCGGAGACAATGCGAATGGTGTAGGGGAATTGGTCTTCGGAGGGAACCACGGGCAGAATGGACCGCTCCGCCAGGGCGCCATGGCCCACCTCCCGGCGTCCCGGGCCTCGCATGAATCCCGTTTCACCCACGCTGAAGGGCGGAAAGTTGTAGTGGAGAAGGAACCGCTTGGACGACTCTCCCTCCATGATGTCAATCTTCTGGATATCGTCCGAAGTGCCCAGGGTGGCGGTGACCAGCGCCTGAGTCTCGCCTCGGGTGAAAAGGGCTGAACCGTGGGCGCGGGGCAGAAGACCGACCTCACAGGTGATGGGACGGACGGCGTCGAACTCACGACCGTCAGGGCGTCTCTTCCGGTTGAGGATGTCGTCGCGGAAGATTTGTTCCTTGATGCGATCGAAAATGGCCGAAGCGTCACTCCTCAATTCGGCCGACTCCTCCGGGTAGCTGTTCAACAGGGCTTCCTTGACGGAGTCGACCTGTTCGTAGCTTCCTTTCTTGCCATGCTTCGTGGTGTCGAGTGCGTCCCTCAGATCTGCTGATATCTTCCCGGAAATCTGACTGTACAGGTTTTCATCGACCGACCGCGAAACCAAGGGGCGTTTCCGGACGCCGAGGCGGGCCGCCAGTTCCCGTTGCAAGGGGACGATCTGCTTGATGTGTTCGTGCCCGAAAGCCAGGGCTTCGACCACCGTCGCCTCGCTCACCTCCCGAGCTCCGGCTTCAACCATCACGATAGCCTCTTCGCTGCCGGCAACGATCAAATTGAGCTCGCTCTCCTTCAGGTCTTGGCTGGTAGGGTTAATCACCAGGCTGCCGCCGACCAGACCCACGCGAACCGCGGCGATAGGAGTCTCAAAGGGGATGTCGGAGACCATCAAGGCCGCGCTGGCGCCCGTGATGCCGTGGATGTCGGGGTCGTTCTCTCCGTCCGCGGAGAGCACCAGGGCGATGATCTGAGTGTCGCAACGATAGTCCGACGGGAACAGCGGACGAAGGGGACGGTCTATCAGGCGACAGGTCAGAACCTCCTTTTCGCTCGGCTTTCCCTCGCGTTTGAAGAAGCCCCCCGGAATGCGTCCGGCGGCGTAATAGTTTTCCCGGTAGTCTACAGTCAGTGGAAAGAAATCCACCTTGTCCCGGGGCTGTTTTCTGGAACAGGCCGACACCAACACCACCGTGTCTCCGTAACTGACCTGAACAGCGCCGTCGGCCTGGCGGGCGATCCTGCCCGTTTCGATGGTGATTTCGTTCCCTCCGATGAGGGTGCTTGTTTTTTCAATCATTGAAGTGTTTCCCTGCCCGGGATGCAGCCGAAACAAAAATAGCGACTGCGGGCATCACCTTGGGTAATGCTCGGAGTCGCCAGTTCATAGCACTAATTCGAATTGTCTTACCGGGCTCTCTACTTGCGTATTCCAAGTTTTTGGATGACCGTACGATAGCGCTGGACATCCTTGGTTTTCAGATAGTCCAAAAGACGCCTGCGGTGCCCGACCATCTTCAGCAGACCGCGGCGAGAGGCGTGATCCTTCTTGTGCGACTTGAAGTGGCCCGTGAGGTAAGTGATCCGCTCGCTCAGCAGAGCAATCTGGACTTCCGGCGATCCCGTATCCGTGGGATGGGTCCGATATTTCTCAATCACTGAGGTCTTGAAATCCGGTGTCAGTACCATGAAGTCGAAGAGTGGATCGTTTCCTTCCGAGCCGACAAAGCAGGCGGAATGTAGCATAGTCCCTTCCCCGAAGTAAAGCGAAATCACGGCAGGAGCCAGGGGCCATCCCACGCTACGGAATTCAGGGTGACAGGTAGGCCAATGCCCCTGAATCAGGCCCACAATCCATGTGGGCGCCCAATTCGGCTTTTGCCGGGCGAATGGGAACAACCGGGCAACCACAAAGGCAACCACAAGGGTTGCCCCTACCTTGGGGGTGGCGTGGCGTGGGATGGCCCTGAGGCAGGAACGGTCTCGGGACCGTTGGCCTGCACCTACAGAACCAGCTTGGGAAGAATGCGGACCGAGGCCTGCTCGCCGCGCTCGGGCGGGCGTGGCGTGGCCGCTATTTCAGCCAGTCCCAGGAGCAGACCCGAGTCGGAGAGGATCCGGATCAAGGGGGTGGGCGAATCAGTCAGCGGGACGTTCCTGACACCCAGCGTCCTTCCATGGGCAAAGGCTTCCCGGTCTTCGGCGGACACGCGGACGCCGGGCATATCCTCCAGCATGGAGTTCATGGTGAGCAGGAACCGGGTCCAGTCTTCGGGTATTCGGCCCTGGTCCAGGGGACAGGCCATCGACAGCGAGAACTTGCCCGAGGACAGGCGCCGCAGTCTGGACAGGTGGGCTCCACATCCCAGCTTCCGGCCCAGTTGGTGGGCCAGGGCGCGGACATAGGTGCCCGGCGAGCAGTGGATTTCGAAATCGATGGCGTCCGCCGCACCCTGGCGATAATTGAATCGATGGATGCAGATCCGCTGGGGAGGGATTTCAACCTGGAGCCCCTGCCGGGCCAGTCGGTAGGCGCGCTGCCCCCCGACCTTCTTGGCCGAGTATGGGGGAGGAGTCTGCATCTGCTCGCCGACCATGGACTCGACCGCGGTCCGGAGGCGGTCCGGAGGGAAACGGGGCTGTCGGAATTCGGACGTGGGTTGACCCAGGCGATCATAGGTGTCGGTGGCGAAGCCCAATCGGATGGATCCCTCGTAGACTTTCCTGCCGCCCATGAGGAATCGCGACAATCGGGTGGCGCGGCCGACTGCCAGGGGCAATACACCGGTGGCCATGGGGTCGAGAGTCCCCAAGTGGCCGATTTTCTTGACCTGGAGTTGGCGGCGGACGAACTGAACGACCTCGTGTGAGGTCATGCCTTCTGCTTTGTCGATGACCAGAAAGCCCGTGAGCGGTCCATTCATGGGGGTTTCGGGCACAGGCAGGCTGCGGTGAGAAATCGGAAGCGGCTGGCTGGCTACTGGTCGGGAGTATCGACGGTTCGGGTCTGCTCGAGCAGTTCTTCAATCCGCGCTCCATACTCGATGGAGCGATCGTATTGAAAGTCCAGCTCCGGGGCGGCTCTCAGTTTCAGGTGGGAGCAGATCTCATGGCGAATGTGGGCCGAGGCCCGGTTGAGACCCAACAGCGTCTGTTCTCGTTCTTCCGGGCTGCCCAGCACACTGACGAAGACTCTGGCTTTCTTGAGGTCGGCGCTCATCTTGACCTCGGTGACGGTGGCCAAGCCGATTCTCGGGTCCCTCAGGCCGCGCAAAATGACCTGGCTGATGGCCATTCGAAGCATTTCGCCGACTCGTCCCGGCCGTCTGGAGGGAGATTTCATAGAAATTCTATCTGGCATTGCGCCAGGTTCCCGTCCAGGATCTTTTCGGCTTCATCCGTCACCGTCTGCAGGGTTCGTTCCAGGATGGCATGGTCGGAGGAAATGGCAACGATTCCCAGGGTCGATCGCTGCCAGAGGTCCTGGTGGTCGCATTCGGCTATGGACACGTTGAACTTCTTCAGACGGTCCCGCAGCCTGCGAATTACCTGGCGTTTGTCTTTGAGCGATTGAGCATAGGGGATGACCACTTCAAGGGTGAGCAAACCGATGTTCATTGCGGACTTGGACGGAGCCGGTTCCAACTCATTCCATCTGCGGGGCGACCTTCTCCATGGTGAAGGATTCGATGACGTCGTCGTTCTTGATGTCGCTGAAACGCTCCAGGCCGATGCCGCATTCCAGGCCGGAGCGAACTTCTCCGGCGTCGTCCTTGAAGCGCCGCAGGGAGGCGATCTTGCCTTCGTAGATTACGACGTTGTCTCGCAGTAACCGCACTTTGGAGTTTCGGGCAACTTTCCCGTCGGAAATGTAGCAGCCGGCCACCACTCCTGCCTTGGGAACCTTGAAAGTCATTCTGACCTGGGCGGTGCCTTGCCAGACCTCCTTGTAGGTGTGGTCCAGCAGGCCCAGCATGGCATTCCGGATCTCTTCGCTGATCTTGTAGATCACGGTATGCAGGCGAATATCGACACCCTCCTGCGAGGCCAGCTCGGCCGCCTTCTTCTCCGGCCTGACGTTGAATCCGACGATGACGGCATTGGAGGCGGAGGCCAAGAGCACGTTGGTTTCGGAAATGGCTCCGGTGCCGCGGTCAATGATCTTCACCTTGACCTTGGCGTTGCTGAGCTTGGAGAGGGTGTCCGACACGACTTCCACCGAACCCTGGACATCGGCCTTCAGAATGATGGGAAGCTCCTTGACCTCTCCTTCGCTCATCTGCTCGTGCAGGTGTTCCAGCGTGAGGCGAGCCGTCTTGGCCAGTTGACTCTCACGGAGCTTGGACTGGCGCAGGCTGCCGATTTGCCTGGTCCTGCCGGCATCGCTGAGCACCTGGAACAGGTCTCCAGCGTGGGGGACCGATTGAAGCCCCAGAACCTCAACCGGCATGGCGGGAACGGCGGTTAGCACCGGCTCGCCGTGGAAGTCCAGCATGGCTCTGACCTTACCCGTGACCGGGCCGGCGATGAAAGGGTCCCCGACCTTCAAAGTGCCGTTTTGAACCAGGACGGTTGCCACCGGTCCTCTGCCCCGGTCCAGCTTGGCTTCCACGATCGTTCCCATGGCCGTTCGCTGGGGGTTGGCTTTGAGGCCCTGCAGGTCGGCGACCAGCAGAATCATCTCCAGCAAGAGGGCCAGGTTGGTTTTCTCTATGGCGGAGACTTCCACGGTTACCGTGTCCCCGCCCCAGTCTTCCGGTGTCAACCCGTTGGCGGCCAGGTTTTTCTTGACCGTGTCCACCTGGGCATTGGGTCGGTCGATCTTGTTAATGGCTACGACGATGGGGACCTTGGCGGCCCTGGCATGGTTGATGGCCTCCAGGGTTTGCGGCATCACGCCGTCATCCGCGGCCACCACCAGGACGACGATGTCGGTCACCTTGGCTCCCCGAGCACGCATCATGGTGAAGGCTTCATGGCCCGGAGTGTCCAGGAAGGTGATCGTGCGCTGATTCTTTTGGACCTGGTAGGCTCCGATGTGTTGGGTGATGCCTCCAGCTTCCTGGGAGGTTACGTCGGTCTCGCGGATCGCATCCAGCAGGGAAGTCTTGCCGTGGTCGACGTGGCCCATGATGGTGACCACTGGCGGTCGCGGCGCGATGTTCTCTGACTTTTCCTCGGCGATGGCTTCATACTCGGCGTCTTCCTCGAAACTGACAATGGAGGCTTCCGCCCCAAAATCCGCGCTCAGGTCCTTGGCCAGAGTCTCGTCCAGCGTCTGGTTCATGGTGGCGAAGATACCCTTGTCCAGCAGCCGCTTGATCAGATCCTTGGCTTTGACTTCCAGCCGTTCGGCCAGCTCCTTGATGGTGACGCCCTCGGTCAGAGTGACGGAGCGGTTGATTGGTATGGGCTGGAAGGGTTCGGGCCGGGCCACGGACAGTGCCTGGCGCGCAGCGAAGCGGGCTTCCCGAGACTCATGTCGGCCGCCATGACGCCGCTGGCCGGGCCGGCCCCGGCGATGGTCCCTGGGTGGTCCGCCGGGCCCGGGCGGGCGGCCGGGAAAAGGAGTCAGCGGCCTGCGCTGGGGAGTGAAGCCTGTGGCCGGTCTGGTTCCAGCGGGCAGGCTGAGAGGCCGGGCCGGTGCTCCCTGGCGGGATCGCGAAAGAAATGGCCGGGTCCGGATCTGTCCCGATCTGGAAAGGTGCTGGCGGATGGTTTCGGTCGGCGAAGGCCGCTCCATGCCCGCGGGCTTCCTGGGAGCCGCCGCCGTGCCGGTCTCCGGGATCGGTTTGGTGCTCCCCGGCTCCAATTTGGCGACGGGCTGAGGAACCACCGCCGGTTGCGCGGCGGCCGGGGGTGGGAGGGCTGCAGGTTCCGCCGTCGGGACAATCTCGGGGACGGGAGGACCGGGTTTCACCTCGACCGCCGGTGGCGGGGCGGTTTCGGGGGGCGCGGCCGCCGGGGCGGTCTCAACCGCGGCCGGCTCGGCGGTTTTCCCGGCCTGGTCCGGGACTTCAGGCTCTGGTGCGGGTTGGGGTTTCTCCGCGGTTTCGGCCTTGGCTATTGTTTCTGGCACGGCCGCCTTTTTCTTCTCCGCCTTCTTGCCGGAGAAGTGGTCCTTGATGTCCTGGACGACCTCGGCCTCCACAAAACTGCTGGCGGAGACCTTCCTCATTCCCTCCTGCTTCAGGTAGGCGACGATCTCCTTGACCTCGACCTTGATCTCCGGAGCGAGTTTTAACAATCGCGTCTTTTCGCTCACAAAACCTCCGCGTGGCGCCGGGAAGGGCTCAAGGGATTCCTCCCCCGGCAGCCTGCCATCCCTCCCGATTACTGCGTGTGGAAATTGGGTTCTCCGGCCTACTGCCTGGACGTTCTTGAAAACGTTGCCTTTGGCCGTTTACTTCCCCTGGATTTCGTCCTCACCGGCTGCAGGACCCTCTTCATCCGAGCCTGGCTGTTCGTTAGAACTCTCCGCCTCTGCGCCTTCGGCTTCCTCCGAGGGGACTTCTGACAGGTCAGCGGACTGGAGCGAGCCAGCGGCTTCCTCATCCGGTTCCTCGGCTTCACGGGCGGCGGCCTCCCTCCGGGCTCTCTCCTCCTCGGCTCTCTGTTCGGCTTCGGCCGCCCTTCTGGCTTCGGCTGCTTCGGTGTATCGGATATAGTAGTCCTTCACCGAGGCGATAATTTTTTCGGCGCTCTTGGGACCGACCCCCTTGATGCCGGTCAGGTCTGCAATCGGCGTGTCAGCCAGTTCCTCGATGGTCTCGATACTGTTTTCCGTGAGCTTGGCCAGGATGCCCGGCGAAAGGGCCGGCAACTCGGAAAGAGGTGTCTTGGCTGACAGCATGGCCATCTGATCTTCAATCTCGGCCCGCTTCTCCTCTTCGCTCTTGATATCGATTTTCCAACCCGTCAACTTTGCCGCCAAGCGCACGTTCTGGCCCTTTTTCCCGATAGCCAGAGACAACTGATCGGTTTCCACGATGACTTCCAGATGCTTGTCCTCGGCATCCAGGACTGAGGCGCGACTGATCTTGGCGGGACTCAAGGCGTTCATCACGAAGTTGATGGTGTCCTCGGAGTAGGGGATGATGTCGATCTTCTCTCCGTGGAGTTCACGGATGATGGCCTGAACCCTCGATCCTTTCATTCCCACGCAGGCCCCCACGGGGTCGACGTCCTTGTCGCGAGAGGACACGGCAATCTTGGAGCGTTCCCCCGTATCTCTGGCAGCAGTCCTGATGGTCACCGTCCCGTCATAGATTTCCGGCACTTCCATTTCAAACAGCTTGGCCAGCAGGGCCGGGTCAATGCGGGAAACAATGACCTGAGGGCCCCTGGAGGGTTTCTCCACCTTGATGATGACCACGCGGACTCTGTCGCCCATGGTGAAGCTCTCCAGGCGCGACTGCTCTCGCCTGGGGAGTCGGCCCTCTGCAGTTCCCAGGTCGACAATCACGTCGGGTCCCTCGGTCCGCTTCACCAGACAGGTGACCACCTCGCCGATCCGCTGGCTGTATTCTTCGAAGATGCTCTCCCGTTCCGCCTCGCGAACTTTCTGCAGAATCACTTGTTTGGCTGTCTGGGCGGCAATGCGCCCCAGCACATCGGTGGGTTTCTCTATTCTTACCTCTCCATCGATCTCGGCACCGGGATCGATCTGCCGGGCCTCGGAGAGGGAGATCTCGTGGGTGGGGTCGGTGACCGCCTCGACAACCTGTTTGACCGCATGGACCTCGACCCGGCCCGTATCCTTGTTGAAGGAGGAAGTCAGTTCCTCCGTGGACTTGTAGTACTTGCGGGTGGCCACCAGAATCGCATCTTCCACGGCGCTGACCACAATTTCCGGATCGATTCCCTTCTCCTTGCTGAGAAGGTCGATATGCTGGTAGAGCAGGGTGCTCATGAATGCCCCGTAACGCGAACCGGCTAGAAGTCGAAATCCAGGTGCGCTTTCGACACGACTTCCAATGGAATCAATACCGAGCTTGCATCCTTACGCTCCACGGCGACCCGGTTTCCCTTCATGCCGAGCAGCGTTCCACGGAAATGCCGCAAACCCTCCACGGCTTCCGTGGTGGAGATTTTGACCAGCCGGCCTGCAAAACGCTGGAACTCCGCCGCCGTCCGCACCCTTCGAGTCAGGCCCGGGGAGGAAACCTCCAGAGTGTAGCGTCCCGCGACGGCCTCCTCAACCTCGAGCAGCGGCCCCAGCTGGTCACTGATCCGAGCACAGTCGTCGTGCTTGATTCCTCCTGCCCGGTCAATGAAAATCCGCAGGACTCGCCGGCCCGGGGAACCCTTCAGTTCAACCTCTACCAGCTCGAATCCCTCAGCCTGGACCACCTCGTCGATGAGTGCCGTTATCTTGTCGATCAAGCCGCAGATCCTTCACTTCCCGCAGGCTGAAAGGCAACAAAAAAGTGGGCTTTCGCCCACTCGGGTCACGGATATTATCTTGGGAGCCACCAGAAATCAACAAAATTCGATACTTCAAGTCGATGGCTGCTCGATGTGTTGGTGCAGGTCGGCACTGCTGGAAAGAATATGGTCCTTCATGGCCTGGCGGGCCTGTTCGGGCTGGCCCGATCTCAGGGCCCTGAGGATGGCCCGGTGTTCCCGGATGGAGGATCGGGCTCGATGCCGGTCTTCGGGACTGGAGGGGGAGGATACCAGGCTCTCCTTGATCCAGGCCTGGAGGTAGCCGCGTGTCATGCTGACAAGCTGGTGCAGGATGGTGTTCTGGGTTGCCTGAGCCACCAGCAGATGGAATTCCAGGTCGAAGCGCAGGTACTGCTCCGGCCGGGCCTCGGAGTTCTCCATGCCTTGAATCGTCCCTTCCATGGCCTCCAGGTTGGCTGCCGTGGCTTTGCGGGCCGCCGAAAATGCCGTTTGAGTTTCCAGCATGAGCCGAGTTTCAAGAAGGTTCTCGACCTTCTTGGGGTCGAGCAGGAGTCCCCACTGCAGATTTCGCTCCAGGTAACGCTGGTTGTTGTGGGAGACAAAGGTCCCTTCCCCGACGCGGCCGTCCAGGATTCCCATCACGGCCAGCGATCGCAATGCCTCTCGGAGCGTGGCCCGCCCCACCCCGAAGCGCTTGCAAAGATCCTTCTCCGACGGAAGTCTCTCCCCGGGTTGGAGCACGTTTCGAGAAATCAGATCGATAATCTGCTCGATGATCTTGTCGCTCAGCGAGATCCGGCGAATGGGACTCACTTCTTGCAGGGGCTCGGGCCTGGCGGAATTGACGGTCATGGGTTCTAGTGTCCTGTCTCGGAAACAGGAGTACCATCTCCGATGGAGGTTCCACAGGGAAACGGTCGGTTTGAGAGATTCTTATGCGTTTCAGCCAACGGGCGCCGTTCTGCTCCCTCTCCCGGGAACCTCCGTCGGCCTTAGCTCGCATTTTGCGCCGGGGGGCGTCCGACCTCCCTCCGGCTGCCATCCAGGTCTCGCCGGGGCAGGGAAAAAGCTTTACTTGAAAGCCACAGTTATAATACCTTATGTTCAGGTTGTCAGACAACCTGTAAATCGGGCTAGTTTGTGTAGGTGGGCTGGCACGCGCATTGGGGCACTGCGGGGGATAGCCGGCGGATCGAGTATGCCTCCTCGCCAGTCCGGCAATGGAACCGAGGGGATTTTGCCATGGGTCTGACCATCGATCTCGGAAGGCGGATTGAGCTGGTCTCGATGGACCTGCATTTTCACGACATCTCCATCGCCCTCTACAGACGAGAGGGAGTGGCCGGATTGGAGGTGCTGGTCCAGAGCTATAGCCGGCGGGCCGGCACCCGGGAGCGCCTGGAGTTTATTGCCGAAGCCATGACGGTTCTCGGAGGAATGGAGCTCCTCCCGGGAGAATCGCTGAGCCTGCGTTTCCCCCGGGGCAGCGATCTTCCGGTGGCGGCCCGAAGGGTTTTCCTGGAAGCCTGCAAGCGCCCCACGGGTGAGGAGGTCGCCCCCCGCCCCCTCGCCATCTTCGACAAGAAGTCCCAGAGCCAGGTTCAGGTGGCCAGTCTGGGAGAGGGTCTCTACGAAGTGACCCTGGAGGCAGAGGGGGAGCGCGCTTCCAGGCGGTGCGCCGCTATCGCCGCGGGAATCGCCAAGCTCAGCGGGGCCGGCCAGGTGGAAGGACATCCGGCGCGGGTAGCCTTGCCCAATGGACAGTCGATAGATGCACTGGTCGGATTGCTGCTGGTCCGGGCCCTCAACGTCCGGGCCGTCGTTCGGGCAGAGGAAGCAGCGGCTTCCCGGGGCGTCCTGTCCGCTCCCAGCGCCCAGAACAATTAGGCAGAACGTTTCATCCAGGAGGGAAGTCCTATGGATACCGGATCTGGATCGATTCCATCCATGAACGGGCGCGAGAGGGTCATGGCTGCGCTGCGGCGCGAGCCGGTGGATCGCACCCCTGTCTGCACCCCGACCTCGGTGGCCACGGTCGAGCTGATGGACCTGGTCGATGCCTCCTTTCCCGAAGCCAATCAGCAGCCCGAGCTCATGGCTCGCCTGGCGGCTACGGGATATACCGAGCTGGGGTTCGATACCATCATGCCCGTGTTTACCATCATTCAGGACTCCTCGGCGCTGGGATGCAAGATCCAGTGGGAGCAAAAGGACAATTGGCCGACCGTGAAGATGCGCGAGCCCATCTGGGAGACCCCTGACGACATCAAGGTTCCTCCCGACTTCCTGACCCATCGAGATACCCGCTGCGTCCTGGAGGCCATCAAGATCCTCAAGAAGGAATACGGCAACGAGGTGGCCATCGTCGGCAAGACCATGGGGCCCTGGTCGCTCGGCTATCACTGCTTCGGGGTGGAGCCCTTTCTGCTGATGTCGCTGGACGATCCGGGGAAGACCAAGCTCTGCCTGGACAGAATGAAAGAGGCCACCATCCAGTTCGGAATCGCTCAAGTGGAGGCCGGAGCCGACGCCATCACGCTGCCCGATCACGCCACCGGAGACCTGGTGAGCGGTGAGTACTACAGGAGATACCTCCGTGAGCTCCACATCGAGTTCGCCGAAAAGATACGGATCCCGATCATTCTGCACATCTGCGGAAAGACGGTGGACCGCATGGAATACATCGCCCAGACGGGCATGGCCGCCTTCCACTACGACTCCAAGAACGAGCCGCAAGAGTCCGTTGACATCATGAAGAACCGCATCTCCCTGGTGGGAAACATCAACAATCCGGAGACGCTCTTCTCCAAGGGCCCTGAAGAGGTCCGGCAAGAGGTGGTCAAGAACCTGGATGCGGGGGTTCAGATGGTGGGACCCGAATGCGCCATCCCGCTGCAGACATCCATTGAGAACCTGAAGGAGATCCCGCTGACGGTGAGAGACTGGACCCGGGAGCAGGCCGCCGGAAATTAATCCGCATTTCTCGCCGTGGGGGCGGGTAGACGACCGAGAGGGAATCATGGCCAATATCGCAGACATCCGGAACGAGTTCCTCCGCGACGAGATCGAAGAATTCCTTGAACGCCCCGAGGAGATCGAGCGGACCGTCGGCATTTTTGCCAAGGCGAGACCCGCCATGCAGGACATTGCCGCCGCCCTGATCGAGGGTGAGAACGACACCGTGGATCGCTTGACCAGGGCGGCTCTGGATGACGGGATTGAAGCCCTCGAGATCATGGACGACGGCCTGATCGCGGGGATGGGCGTGGTGGGGATCAAGTTTCGCGAAAACTTCATCTTCGTGCCGGAGGTTCTGGCCTGCGCCCGGGCCATGAAAGCAGGAATGGTGCACATCGAACCCATCCTTTCGGCTTCGGGCGTCGAGCCCCTGGGCAGGGTCATCATGGGGACGGTCAAGGGCGATCTCCACGACATCGGCAAGAACCTGTGCATCATGATGCTTCGGGGCTCGGGGTTCGTGGTGATCGACCTGGGCGTGGACACCTCGGCGGACGAGTTCATCGATGCCATCGAGGAGCACGAGGCCTCGCTGATGGGGATGTCGGCACTGTTGACCACCACCATGCCCAACATGGGGAAGACCATCGAGGCCTTTATCGATGCCGACCTGCGGGACGACGTCAAGATCATGGTGGGTGGAGCGCCGGTCACCCAGGAGTTTGCCGACGACATGGGGGCCGACGGGTACGGGAAGGATGCGCTGGCTTGCGTCGAGTTGGCCAAGACGCTGCTGAGCGCGGAAGTGGAAGCACCTTAGCGCCGTCATGCAAAAAATCGACAAGGCCGAATACGAAAAACGTCTGAAGCGGATCAGCGAGCTGTTCTCGAGCATGGTCGTTCATGCCGATGAGTTGTCCACTTACCGCTGCCCCTACAAGAACCGCTTCGATCAGTGTACGGCCAAGTTCGGGTGTCGCAACCAGCGTCGGCCCCCGGTCAAGGGGGACCTTTTGCTGTGCGGCGGAGACGACAAGTTGGACTACCGCAGCGCCTGGGAGACCCAGGCCGAGGACGGCGGCGCGCCCGGGCAGTGACCCGGTCGGGGCCGCGTGCCCGAGGCGCTTGTTTCGGCTCGGTGGCAGGGATTCAAGCCCGCATTTCTCACCAGGGGGTATGCCCAGCGCAGGCTGTTACCCACAAGCCCTTACCAGGGAGCCAATCAAAGTACTGAAGATAGACTACTATTCGTCATGGCACCAGCGACCTGGTGAGAAATGCGGGCTAGATGGGCACCATTCGGCACAATGATCGGAGTCTTGATCTGGAGGCGGGCAGGACGCTTTTCGACTATGCCGACGAGCTGCGGGTCCAGGTGCCCACCTCCTGCGGCAGGACCGGATCCTGCCATGAGTGTATTGTAGAAGTTCAGCAGGGGATGGAGGCGCTCTGTCCCCGAAGCCCCAGCGAATCCTTCCTGCGCGACCCCTACCGGTTGGCCTGCCAGTCCGCTGTCATCGACGACGGCGGCGATATCGGCTTCGCGCCCCTCCGACGCAAACCCCAGATCCTCACCCGGGCAACCCCGGTCAAGACATTGCAGCTGGATCCGATGGTGATCCGTCGAGGAGACGAGGTTGTCTACGACGAGCAGGTCATCGACCGCTACCGGGGACATTTGTACGGGCTTGCCATGGACCTGGGAACCACCACCGTGGTGATCGAACTGGTGGATCTGGAAAACGGCGAGACTCTGGCGGTCGCTTCCTTCGAGAACCCGCAGCGATTCGGAGGAAGCGATATCATGAATCGGATTTCCTACGATGGGGGACCGTTTCAAGGCGAGCTCCACCAGGCCATCGTCAAGGGACTCAACTTCGAGATCCGTGAGCTCTGCAAGCGGCTGCGCGTTCGCCGCCGGGAGATCTACGAGGTGGCAGTGGCCGGCAACTCGACCATGCGCGACCTCTTCTTCGGTCTGGACGTTCAGAGCATCGGGCAAAAGCCATACAAGTCCTTGATCGAGCATGAAGTCCTGGAGGGAAAGCGCCAGAGCATGGCGCTCACCGTCGAGGCCGGGAGTCTGGGGGTCCAGGTCCATCCCCGGGCTCGCATCTTCGGACTGCCCTTGATTGCCAGCCATGTGGGGGCCGATACGGCTGCCGACCTGGTGGCCATCGACATGGAACGCCGGGACGAAGTCACCATGCTGGTGGATGTGGGAACCAACACCGAAGTGGTGGTCGGGAACGGAGAACGGATGATGACGGCCTCCTGTCCGGCCGGCCCCGCCTTCGAAGGTGGCCTGGTCAAGTACGGAATGCCGGGATGCGAGGGGGCCATCGAATCCATCGGCGCCGTGAACGGACGCTTCGACTATCGAACCATCGGCAACGTGGAGCCCCAGGGGATCTGCGGATCCGGGCTGATCGACCTCTTGGCGGAGCTGCGTCGCACCGATCAGATGACACCCAAAGGGGTTTTTCCCAACAGGGCCTTCGAAATCAACGTGGTTCCGGAGCACGGGATCACCCTCTCTCGAGAGGATGCCAGCAATCTGGCTCAAGCCAAGGCGGCCAATTTCTGTGGGCAATACATTGTCATGCGGCGTTTCGGGATAGCTCCGGGGGACGTCCGCCGGCTCTACCTGGCAGGGGGTTTCGCCAATTACGTCGACGTGGCCAATGCCATTGACATCGGATTTCTGGCTCCGGTGGATCGGGATCGCATCGTCAAGGTGGGCAATGCAGCGGTTCAGGGAGCCAAGGCGGTGCTGCTGTCCCGCAGCCGGCGGAAATCCCTGGAACGCCTGATCCGCAGGATCGAGCATGTCGAGCTGGAAACCACGCCGGATTTCTTCGAAGTCTTCGTCGAGGGGTGTCAGTTCAAGCCCATGCCTCAAGAAACCGCCGACCTGAAGGTGGGGTAGCCATGAGACCGTCCGCCCTCGACTCCAACCCTTCCGGCAGTTCCTGGGCCAAACAGCCGCTGGCGCACTTGCTGAGGGAGACCGACACCTTTGTGACCTGCGTCGAACTGGTGACCTCCCGGGGCGTCATCACCGAGCGCAGCGGGCGTCGGGTCCTGGAGCTGGCTCGCGGGTTGGCCCGGGACCCGCGGGTCCATGCTCTCAGCATTACCGACAATCCCGGAGGCAACGCCATGTTGAGCGCGGACACTCTGGGGACCGATCTGACTGCGCGGGGGCAGGAGGTGATCATCCATCTCTCCTGCAAGGACTGGAACCGCAATGCCCTTCAAAGCCGGGGCTGGAAGCTGGCCAGCGAGGGCTTCAACAATATTCTGGCCCTGTCCGGAGACTGTCCCACCGGTGGTTACGCGGGTCAGGCCAGCGGCGTTTTCGACATCGATTCGGTGGGGCTGCTGCAGATGTATTCGGACATGAACGCGGGCTTGACGGCCGAAGGGCGGGGTGAAGCCACCATGGAACCCACCCGGTTCTTCCTGGGAGCGGTGGTCACCAACTTCAAGCGTCACGAGCGCGAGGTGATGCCCCAGTACTTCAAGCTGGCGCTGAAGGTCAGGAGCGGGGCCCAATTCATCATCAATCAGATCGGCTACGACTCCCGCAAGCAGGATGAATTGCTGAAAGCCATGAGCCACTACCGCCTACAGGTTCCGGTGCTGGCCAATGTCTACGTCCTGAGTCGGCCCGCGGCTCGCTTTTTCAACACCGGCGCCATTCCCGGAGTGGTGGTGACCGACGAGCTGCTCAGTGTGGTGGAGAAGCAGGCGAAATCACCGGACAAGGGAAGGGCCTTTTTCCTCGAGCTTGCAGCCAAACAGTGCGCCATCGCCCGCGGGCTGGGCTATCGGGGGGTCTACCTGGGAGGACACCTCAAGCTGGAGCACTATGCCCGGGTGCTCTCCATCGCCGACAGTTTTGGCGAGCACGACTGGAAAGACTTCGCCAGAGAGATACGGTTTCCGCAGAAGGACGAGTTCTATCTCTTTGACGGCAATCCCGAGACCGGCCTGAGTTCCACCGAGATCAACCCATCCTACCTGGCGTCCAAGACCCCGGAAGCCCTCGACGCCCTGCGGGGCCGGCTTCCCCTGAACTACAAGCTCAATCGCTGGGTTCACGAGCGGGTTTTTGAGAAGGAGAGTCCGGGATTTCCCCTGGGTCAGGGTTTCTATCGAACGGTGGAGCGGTCCGGTCCGGGCGCGCGGAAGGCCTTGCACGGGATAGAGCATGCTTTTAAGATAGTGGGCTTCGATTGCCGCGACTGCGGGGATTGTTCTCTGCCGGACATCGCCTATCTTTGTCCGGAGTCACAGTGTGCCAAGAACCAGCGGAACGGCCCCTGCGGAGGCACCCGGCAGGGCAAGTGCGAGGTGGGGGAAAAGGAGTGCATCTGGGCCTTGGCCTACGACAGGTTGAAGGCTTACGGCGAAGAAGAAGGCATGCTGGAGCGTCCGGCGGTTTTTCGCAACGGTGCTCTCAGAGGAACCAGCGCTTGGGCCAACGCCTTCCTGGGGCGCGACCACCACGCGGTTGCCGGAGAGAGTGGGGAGCCCTCCCGATCCGGCCCCTCGAAAGGGCGCTGACCCGCCAGGGTTTCAAGACAGGGTGAAACGGTGCGGAAGACAATAAGGTCTTTACAGGTCCTGACCGGCAGCCCGGCAAGAAAGTGGAGGCAATGACCAGGAACGGGAACCAGCTTCAATTCACGACCATCGGCGAGAACATTCACACCACCCGGGTCTTGTTGAGAAAGGGGAAGCGAATCGGCGAGAATCCCGCCGGCGTGGAATCGGTCAACTACAGGAATTCCGAAGGAGAGACCCGTTACCTGCCCATCCCGGAAGCGGTCAAGCGGACCCAGGATTACCAGGAGGGTCGGGTCAAGCATGTGAAGATCGCCGTCCTGGCGGCCCAGGCCGGCGGCGCCGAGTCGGAAGAGGGGCTCAGATATCTCCGCTACCTGGTGGAGCGGCAGTTGTCGGCGGGGGTCGACTTCCTCGATCTGAATGTGGACGAGGTGTCCCTCAAGTTGAATGAGCAGAAGGAGGCCATGCAATGGCTGGTTCGAACGGTGCAGTCCATGAGCCCCGTTCCGATTTCGGTGGATTCCTCCAACATCGAGATCATTCAGGCCGGCCTGGAAGCCTGTCATGACAAGGTGGGGAGGAACCTGCTGAATTCGGCCTCCCTGGAGCGTCTGGAGGCCCTGGACCTGGCCCGGGAGCACGACACCAAGGTCATCGTGACGGCGGCCGGTGAGAAGGGGATGCCTCAGAACGAAGTGGAGCGTCTGGAGAATGCCTCACGCATGGTGGAGGCCGCCCTGTCCAGGGGGATCTCCCTGGACAGCATCTACGTGGACGTCCTGGTGTTTCCCATCTCGGTCGACGGTCGGTTCGGCCACCATGCCCTGGAGACCATCCGGCAGCTGCGGGCCGGATACGGACCGGAGGTCCATATCACCGGAGGCCTGAGCAACGTTTCCTTTGGACTGCCCCGCCGCCGGCTGATCAACGATGTCTTCATTCTCCTGTCCCTGGAGGCTGGTGCGGACAGCGGGATCATCGACCCGGTGGCCAGCAACCTGCAGGCGATCCTCTCCATGGACCGCCAGGCCGATACCTACCGGATGACGGAGGATCTGCTGCTGGGGAGGGACCGTCACTGCAAGAGTTTCCTGCGGGCCTACCGCAAGGGGGAATTACAGTAGCCGTCCCGGCAACTTGGGGACGGTGGAGCGAGCGAGCTGGAATCATGCCGCAATATCAGATTTTGTTCTGGAAAGACATTCCGGCCCAGATCAAGGTTTACGAGGGCCGTCGCGGCGTTTCCAGGCTGTTGCCCGACCGCTTCCAGGTCGAGATCGACCGGGTGGCCATGGCCGAGGGCCTGGCGGGCACGGATGACTACCTGGACCAGTGGCACTGGACGGCCCGACAGGAACGGTCCGGAACCACCCAAGAGGTCCTGGACGGTCTTGCAGAGGAGTTGCAACGGGAGTTCGACTCCCGCAGGCGCAAGCGTGCCGGACGTACAGGCAAGTCCGGGGAAGATTCAGCGGGGTAGCCGATGGCAGCAACCAGACTGAGATTGGAGAACAAGGTGGCCCTGGTCACGGGAGCCTCTCGCGGCATAGGCCGGGCGATCGCCTTGGCCTTTGCCGAGGAGGGTGCCGCGGTGGCCGTCAACTACGCCGCCAATGGCCGCTTGGCCGAAGAGGTGCGTGACGCCATCGCTTCGGCCGGGGGACGCGCCCTCTGCGTTCAAGCCGACGTGGGAGTTGCCGGAGAGGTGGACTCCATGGTCCGGCAGGTACTGCAGGAGTACGGGCGAATCGATATCCTGGTCAACAATGCCGGGCTTCTCAACCAGGAGCCGTCGCTGGAGGCGACCGGGGACGGGTTCGACCGGATGGTGGACGTCAACGTCAAGGGGGTCATCCGCTGTGCCGCGGCGGTGGTGGAGGGCATGAAGCAGCGAGGCCACGGGAGGATTATCAACGTCTCCTCCATTGCCGCTCTGGGCACTTCCATGCCCGGAGTGACCGGTTACGCCATGACCAAGGCTTCGGTTAACATGTTTACCCGACGGCTCGCCAGGGAACTGGGTCCCCACAACATCACCGTGAACGCCATTGCGCCGGGATTTATCCTCACAGACATGTCTCGGGAGGGCGCCCGAGCCAGCGGGACCTACGTCGACGGCATCGCCGAGCGGACCATGCTGCGTCGTGTGGGCGCGCCGGTGGACATCGCGGGGGTGGCCCTCTTTCTGGCCTCGGACGACTCGTCCTTCATGACGGGGCAGGTGCTCACCGTGGATGGCGGGCGCATCGACTATCTCACCCACTCGGTGTAACCGGTCCGTCAGGCCCCGGGCGCCTGGGGGCTTCGGACGGAATCCCGAGTCAAAGGGAAAGAATCTTTCATGCAGCCTGAACGGATCGTATCCATCGCTCCCATCGATCGGATAGCCATCGACATCCTGCAACAGGTGGCTCCGGTGGAGATCTCTTCCTCTCCGGACGAATCCACCATGCTCACCCTGCTGGAGGGGACCATCGGGCTGGT
Organism: Candidatus Versatilivorator sp.; assembly: GCA_965207735.1. Taxonomy (GTDB): domain Bacteria; phylum Acidobacteriota; class Terriglobia; order Versatilivoradales; family Versatilivoraceae; genus Versatilivorator. The sequence continues at coordinate 3,585,049 of OZ242296.1, forward strand.
GGCCCGAGGCACCGAAGGCGGCATTACCCGGAAGATCATTGAAAACTGCCCGGGCTTGCGGGTCATCGGTCGACCCGGGGTCGGCTACGATACGGTGGACGTGGCCTTTGCCACCGAGCGGAAGATTCCCGTGGTGTACGCTCCCATCGGAGGGTTCGCCGTCGCCGAGGCCGCCCTGGCGCTGCTGATGGCCATCGTCAAGAAGGTCCAGCTGGCCGACTCCATCCTCAAGCAGGGGCAGTGGCAGCGACGCTACCAGTTGAGCACGGGGGATTTGACCGGGCACACCCTGGGGATCATAGGACTGGGTCGGATCGGCGGGCGGCTGGCCCGGCTGGTGCAGAATTTCGAGATGGAAGTGCTGGGATACGATCCCTTCCTGACGGCGGATACCGCCAAGGGAATGGGAGTCGAGCCGGTGCCGCTGGATGACCTGCTGCGGCGTTCGGATTTCGTTTCGGTGCACGTCCCCCTGGGGGAGCAGACCCGCGGCCTGATCAACCGGGAGCGGATCGCACGCATGAAGCCGGGGGCCGTCTTCATCAACACCGCCCGGGGCGGAGTGGTGGAAAGCCTGGATGTCCTGGCCGACGCCCTGGAGAGCGGCCACCTGGGAGCGGTGGGTCTGGATGTGTTTCCCACCGAACCCCCCGACACCTCCCACCGACTGTTCAAGCACCCCCACTTTACCGGGGCTCCCCACTTGCTGGGAGTGAGCCGCTTGGCCATGGAGCGCATTTACCGCTCCATGGCTACCGACATGGTGGCGGTTCTCCAGGGACAGCGGCCCCGGTACTGCGTCAATCCGGAGGTTTGCGAGGAACTGTTCGAGTCTTGAGGGAAGGAAGGAAACTATGAGAATCGTGGTGCTTGACGGATACACTCTGAATCCGGGAGATCTTTCCTGGGAAGGCTTGGAAAAGCTGGGAACCACCGAGGTTCACGATCGAACCGAACCCGAGCTCACCTTTGAGCGTGCTCGGGGCGCTGAGGCCGTGTTGACAAACAAGACCGCCCTGGACGCCGGGATGCTGCGCCGGCTGCATGGCGAGGGGCTTCGCTACGTGGGCGTGCTGGCCACGGGATACAACGTGGCGGATATCCAGGCGGCCCGGGAACTGGGAATCCCCGTGACCAACGTGCCTACCTACGGGACGGCCTCGGTGGCCCAGTTCGCCTTCGCGCTGCTGCTGGAGCTCTGCCACCATGTGCAGCTCCACAGCGATGCCGTCCGGGGGGGAGAATGGTCCGGCAGCATCGACTGGTGTTTCTGGAAGACCCCTCTCATCGAGCTGTCCGGGAGGACCATGGGGATCGTGGGATTTGGCCGCATCGGGCGCCAGGTCGGCCGGATCGCCGACGCCATGGGCATGCGGGTCATCGCCCATGACGCCATCACCGTCAATCCTCCCGACTACGACGGGTTCCGCTGGGTTGGAGTGGAAGAGCTGCTGCAGGAAGCCGATGTGGTCAGCCTCCACTGCCCTCTGTTCCCCGAGACCCAGGGAATGATCAACGCCGAGCGGCTGGCGATGATGAAGCCTACCGCTTTTCTGCTCAACAATTCCCGGGGGCCCCTGATCGTCGACCAGGACCTGGCCGATGCCCTCGATGCGGGTCGGATTGCCGGGGCGGGGCTCGATGTGCTGTCGGTAGAACCTCCCCTGGATACCAATCCCCTGTTGTCGGCCAAGAATTGCCTGGTGACCCCCCACATCTCCTGGGCGACCCGGGAGGCCAGGTCACGGCTGATGGACACCGTGGTTGGAAACGTGCAGAGTTTCCTCGAGAACCGGACCCGGAACGTGGTGAACCCCTGAGTCTTGGGCTGGAATTGCCGAACCGCCGGCAGCAGGAGGACATGATGGCCCGAATCCGTTTACCGTTGCAGAACCTTTCTCGCGCATTCCTCGAAGTGGTTGAACAGTCTGCCATCGCCGCTGCCCGGACCATGGGCATAGGCGACCGAGAGTTCTCCGATCAGGCCGCGGTAGAGGTGATGCGGAAGATCATGGACAGCGTTCCCATGAAGGGGACCATCGTGATCGGAGAAGGCGAGAGGGACAAGGCCCCCATGCTCTACATCGGGGAAAAGGTGGGCAAACAGAAGGACATCGCCAAGGGCGAGCAGGTTGCCCATGAGGTGGACATTGCCGTCGACCCGCTGGAGGGCACCAACCTTTGCGCCACCGGTGCGCCGGGGGCCATCACGGTGCTGGCCAGCTCCGAGAAGGGCGGCCTGCTGAATGCGCCGGACTGCTACATGGAGAAGATCATCGTCGGTCCCTCCTCCAAGGGAGTCATCGATATCGACGCTTCGGTCAAGGACAACCTGCGGGCCATCGCCAAGAGACTGGACCGCGACGTGGAGAACCTGGTGGTGGTGGTTCTGGACCGCCCGCGGCATGCTCAGCTGATCCAGGATATCCGGGCCGCCGGCGCCCGCATCCGGCTCATTACCGACGGCGACCTTTCGGCGGGCATCAGTGTGGCCCTCCGCGGGACCGGAGTCCACGCGGTCATGGGGATCGGCGGCGCTCCGGAAGGGGTGTTGACGGCGGCGGCGCTGCGCTGCCTGAACGGAGAGATCCTGGCGAGGCTGGTGGTCAAGGACGAGGAACAGGCCGAGCGGATGAAGGGCATGGGCATCGAGGACCCGAGCAAAGTCTACGCCACCACCGAGCTGGCCTCAGGCAAGAATATCATCTTCGCGGCTACCGGCGTCACCGACGGCACCCTGCTGAAAGGCGTGCGGTTCTTCGGAGACGGCACCCGGACGCAGTCGCTGCTGATGAACCTGGCCAACCGGCACGTCCGCTTCGTGGACACCGTCCACCTGGCTCAACGTCCCGACATCAGCGTCCGCCTGTAGCCCGGCAACGATCTGCCGGCGGTCGCCCGAGTCGTTCCTTCCTCTCATTCAGAGCTTGAATCCAACTTCTGATCGATGGCGTGTCCTTTGGATGCCCCCCTTCTTCCAGGAGGTCCGGCTTGGGAGTCCTGATCAGCGTCCTGATTGCCGCCGCCGTCGCCCTTTTCCTGCCGGAGGCCGTCCTGCGGTTGCAACCGCTGCTGGCGCCTGCCTTCGCGCTGACCATGGTCCTGATAGGAAGCCTGGTGCGGGCGGAACACAGGGAGAGCTTTCGGCGAGCTCCCCTGAGACCCATCCTGGGCCTGATCTGTCAATACACCGTCATGCCCTTGACCGCCTGGCTGATTTCCCTGGCCTTCCAGGAACCGGCGCTCCGGATCGGTATCGTGCTGGTGGGTTGCATGCCCGGCGCCATCGCTTCCAACGTCATGACCCTTCTCTTCAAGGGCGACCTGATTCTCTCCATCACCTTGACCACCCTGGCCACCTTGACCTGCCCGGTGATCCTGGCCTTCTGGCTGCCGCTCCTGGCCGGCGCCAGCCTCGAGGTTCCGGCGGGCTCCCTGGCCGTGAGCGCGGTTTGGATGGTGTTGCTGCCGGCCGCCAGTGGGATTCTGCTGCGAAAGTTCCTTCCGGAATTCCCGCCCTGGTGGGACCGGATGGCCACACTGGTGGCCTCGATGGCCATCGTCCTGATCATCATGGTGGTGGTGGCTGCCAATCGGGAAAGGCTGGCCGATACCGGCCCCCTGCTGATGGCGGCCCTGGTGACCCTGAATCTGAGCGCCTATGGAGTGGCTTACCTGGCGGGCGGCCTGCTGGGCTGGCCCTCGGCTCAGCGCAGGACCCTGGTGATCGAGGTAGGCATGCAAAACGCCGGATTGGGGTCCGTCCTGGCCATGGCTCATCTGGGCCATGCGGCCGCCATTCCGAGCGCGTTCTATACGGCCCTTTGCGTGTTGACCGCCGCCATGGGTCTGCCGCTGCAGCGGCGGCTGGAGGGACAGCGCTCCATTCGTTGACAAATCCCCATGAGATCTATAGAGTTAGGCTTCCCACTGAGGAGTGTCTCCTCATCAGATACAGGTAGGCCCCGGGGCCTTGCCGACAAAGCTCTTTCTCCAGTTGTGAATTGTGCGAGAGTTGTTGGAAAAGGCCGCTAGAGCCGAGGAGCAGAGCATGGCGCTTCACAGATTCAACCGTTTCATGGTCGGCTTGTTGCTGCTGGGCCTGGCTGCCGGGTTGGCGGCCGGCGCCGACCGGCTCAAGCCATCCTACTCCGAGCCCGAACTGCACACGCTGGCTCCCCTGGGCGGCGGGGTCGGCTCAAGCCTGGAGGTCGAAGTTCGAGGCAAGTTCCTGGCCGGGGCCTCCGCGATCTGGACGGGTCACCAGGCCTTTGAAGCTCGGGTGACCTCGGTGGAGGCGGTTACTTCCCCGGCGGCGGAAAGCGATGACAAGGCTGAGTCAAAGGACGACGGCGAGTACCGGGTCAGGCTTCAGGTCGACATCGCCCCCGATGCCGCCCCGGGTCCGCACCCGCTGAGACTGGTGGCTGCAGGAGGAGTCTCCAACCGGCTCTACCTGCAAATCCACCAGGACCCCGTCATTGCCGAGTCACCCCGACCCCACCAAAAACCTGACACGGCACAGCCGGTCGCCGTTCCCGTGGTAGTCAACGGCACCATCTCAAGGCAAGGGGAACTGGACTACTACAGCCTGGAAGCGTCCAAGGGGCAGGAAGTCGCGTTCGAGGTCATTTTCAGCCACGAAACCCTGACCAAGGGCTTTCGCCCGCAACTGCGAATCTATGAGACCACGGGCAGTTGGCTGGGATCTCGTCAGCTCACCCAGGTGGCTTTTCACAGTGAAGTCCATGGAGAAATCAATTTGAGCCCGGGCGAAGCGGGACCGCCTCCCGGCACCACGCCGATCAACTCGGGATTGAAGTACCGGTTCGGCAAGGCCGGCCGTTACCTGGTGGAAGTGGCTTCAGAGCGATTTCAAGGGAAACCGGAGTACGCCTATCAGCTCCGAATGGCGCCGGTCGGAGCGGACTACCAGAGCCGCCTCAAGGACTCGGAGTGGGGCCGAACCTTCACCCGCAGGATCGGCGCCGACCGTTTGGAGGCCCTTTGGGCGCGCACGGTCACGTCCAATCGCCCCACCGATCCGGCGTCCGATGGGCAGCCCGCTTCCGGCAGTCCCGATCCGGAAACCGCCTACGACAACCAGCAGGGGAAGCGCCCGGCTCCCATTCCCAACCGAGTGACCCACTGGGCTGAGAAAGAACCCAACGATGAATCGGGTCGAGCCACCGAGGTGGCCCTGCCCGGACTGATTCAAGGGTCCATCGACCGGCCGGGAGACGTGGATACCTACCGATTCAAGTTGTCGTCGGCTCAACGCCTGGCTTTCGAGATCCAGACTCCCGGCTTGAGTCCACCCCATTTCACTCCCCGGTTCGAGGTCAAGGACGCGGCGGGTCGGTCCATGGTGACCAACCTGCACAAAGTGAAGTCGACGCTGAGCGAGGGTCAGTGGGTGGTCAAGGACGTTGAGTCCAAGGTGATCGAGACCTTTGACCAGGAGGGAGAATACACGGTCGAGGTTCGCGACGTGACCTCCAGAAGCGGCAGCCGGGAATGCCTGTACCGACTGCTGATCAGGCCGCAGATTCCTCACTTGGGAGAATTCACCGTGGAAACCCTGAAACGGGGGACGGAAGACCGCCGGGTCGACCCGTTGCGGATCAATCTCGCTCCGGGAGAGGCCAAGAGCTTGATCATAACGGCGCGGATCGAGGAGATCGACGCCAGGATCACCGATTCTCTGGGTGAACGGGCTTTCGACTGGGGAACCGGAGACATGATCCTGCAGGCAGAGGGGCTTCCCCGGGGAGTCAAGGCGCTGCCGGGGACCGGTATCCTGAAGATCAAGGGGAAACCGCGCTTCGAGACCCTTCTGAAATACAATTATCTTCCCGACGTGCTGCAGGCGGTGATGGTGTTCCATGCCGAAGACGACGCCCAGTCTATGGCCCTGCCGGAGTCAGTCCGCCTCACGGCCCGACCCTTGATCGGGGGCAGGCCCGGTCCAACCATTCCGGTGGCGGATGTGCCCCTGATGGTGGTTGCCGGATCGGTGGCAAAGGCCGTTCCCGGGGAAGCGGTCGGGGAGTAGGTTTGATTGGTCGAGGTGAAGGGGAAATGGAGGCGGTCATGACGAGAGGGAAAGCAGAGAGGCGACGCAGCCATTGGCGGTTGCCGATTGCGGGAGCCGTCCTGCTGGCGGGATCGGTGCTGGCGGCCTTGGCGCTGCCCGGCGTGTCCGTTGCTGAAGAGACTCAGCCGGTGGAGTCGCTCCGACTGCTTCCCGGCAATCCCCATATCTGGGGGGCTGATGCTTCCCAGCAGTTCCTGCTGCTGGCCCGGTTTGCCGATGGCCTGGAGCGGGATGTCACCGACCAGGCGCGCTACAACCTTTCCGATCCGCGGGTGGCCGAGGTCGATGCGGCCGGCAAGGTGGTGGCCCGTTCCAACGGAAGGGTCGTCCTGACGGCCGCCTTTGAGGACCGGACGGCCAGCACCCCGGTCGTGATCGACGGGATCTCCGAGGAGAGGCCCTTCAGCTTTGCCCGGGATATCGGAGCCATCTTCACCAAGACCGGATGCAACAACAGCGAGTGCCACGGGGGCGTCAAGGGACAGGGAGGCTTGAAGCTGTCGGTGAACGCGCTGTTTCCCAAGGAGGATTACCGCTGGATCACCGAAGGGGGGATCTACCAGGTGATGTCGGCGGAGGCCGCCGGGGAGAAGAAGCCCCGAATCGATCTGCAGGATGCGGAACAGTCGCTGCTGTTGCTGAAGCCCACGCTGGCGGTGCCCCACGGAGGAGGCCAGCGGCTCAATGCGGAGTCCTCCAGTTATCGCATCTTGTTACGCTGGATCCGGAACGGGGCGCCCTACGGCGAGGAGGGCAGCGAAGAGAGCGCCCGCATCGAGCGGCTGGAGGTCCTGCCCCGAGAGGTGGTCCTGGACCGCAAGGGGCGGCACCGTCTGCTGGTCACCGCCCATATGTCCAACGGACGCCGCGAAGACGTCTCCGAGCAGGTGCTCTACGAGTCCAACGACCATGAGATCGTGGAGGTGGACGAGGCGGGAGTGGTGACCGCCAAGGGGATCGGAGAAAGCGCGGTGATGATCCGCGCGGCCGGGCAGGCCACCAGCGCCCGGTTCGGGGTGATTGCCAGGCCCCTGCCCCGGTATCCCGAGGTGGCGAAAAGGAACTACGTCGACGAGCACGTGTTTGGAAAGTTGGAGCGCTTCAACATCATTCCCTCCGAAACCTCCACCGACAGCGAGTTCCTGCGGCGCATCTGCCTGGACCTGACCGGAACCCTGCCGCCGGGCGACAGGGTCCGTGAGTTCCTGTCGAGCCGGGATCCCGAGAAGCGGGATGCCCTGATCGAGACGCTCCTGAACTCGCCCGAGTACGTCGAGTACTGGACCTATTTCTTCAGCGAGATTCTCAGAGTGTATTCCGGGGCGACCCTCAATGCGGAGCATGCGCTCATCTATGAGGATTGGGTTCGGAAGAACATTGCCGCCAACGCTCCCTACGACCGGATGGCGAGAGAGCGGCTGGCTGCCCAGGGCTTCAGCGGTCCGGCCTGGTCCTATTGGACCTTTCGGGACCTGACCCCGGTTCCCGAAATCGCCACCGAGCAGATCCGGGTCTTCCTGGGACGGAGGCTGGGGTGCGCCCAGTGCCACAACCATCCCTTCGAGAACTGGAGCCAGGATCAGTTCTGGGGGCTGGCGGCCTTCTTCGGCGACATGACGCAGATCATGGAGGTCGAGAAGATACGGGGACCCTATTTCGTCATTGACGACATCGAAGGACATGGTCGGCGCAAGGATCGAAGTCCGGCCAAGATCCTGCATCCCAGGACCAAGGAGCAGGTCCGGCCCAGCTTCCCCGACGGCAGCCTTCTTCCCGACAGTGAGCGGCGGGATCTGCGCATGCGATTGGCCGAATGGATGACCGCGCCGGAAAACCCCTACTTTGCCGAGGCCATTGTCAATCGCATCTGGGGTCACTTCTTCGGACGGGGCATCGTGGAACCGGTGGACGACTTTCGTGCGACCAACCCGCCCACCCATCCCGAACTGCTGAAGGAGCTGTCCCGGGATTTCGTGGACCACGGCTACGATCTGAAGCACCTGTTGCGAACAATCCTGCGCTCTCGAACCTATCAGTTGTCGGGACAGGCCAACGAGACCAACCGGGACGACAAGGTCAACTATTCCCGGGCCTTGCCCCGCCTGCTGGAAGCGCCGGTGCTGCTGGATGCCATCACTCATGCCACGGGAGTGGATTCGGAACTGGTTGTCTCCGACAAGCCCGATGCCTCCAGCGGCGCTCCTCCGGGCACGCGGGCCATCAACCTGATTCCGGGGATGGTGCCGTCACCCTTTTTCGAGGTCTACAACCGCAACGATCGCCGGGGCGTGCCGGAAAACAAGCCCCAACTCACCCTGCTGCAGAGCTTGCACCGGCTGTCGGGACCGACCTTTACCAGCCGTCTGACCCAGGAAGGGAGCCGGGTGGACCGTCTGCTCAAGGAAGGGGCCGGCGATCGTCAGATTATCGAGGATCTCTATCTCTCGGCTTTCACTCGCTTTCCCACGGACCGGGAACTCTCCGGGCTGGAGGCCATGCTGGCACAGCAGCCGTCGCGCCGGGAAGGGTTGCAGTCTCTGACCTGGGCGCTTGTCAGTTCGCGGGAATTTGTCCATAATCACTGAGTCTTGCGTTCCGGCTTGGCCGGACACAAACAGGAGAATCCGATGAAAAGGCAAGGAAGGGTCCAAGAAGCTTGGCCGCATCTCCGGGGGAGACGGGAATTCCTGAGGGTGGGCGCCTTGAGCTATCTGGGCCTCGGCCTGAGCGATTATTTCCAGTTGTCCAACCTCATGGCTTCCCCCAACGCCAAAAAGGCCAAGGCACAGTCCTGCATTCTCATCTGGATGCACGGCGGACAGAGCCATCTGGATACCTGGGACGTGAAGGGAAACAGCGGCTTCAAGCCCATCTCCACCAATGTGCCCGGAATCCAGATCTCGGAGCTGCTGCCCCGGGTGGCCAGGCAGATGGACAAGCTGTCGATCATCCGCTCCATGAAGAACGAGTCCAACGCCCACTCGGAAGGATCCTACTACGCCATGACGGGTCACATGCCGACCACCACCACCCGCTTTCCCAGCGTGGGCACCGTGGTCGCCAAGGAATTGGGCACGCGCACCAGCGTTCCGGCCTATGTGACCACCGGACGGGGTCGACTGAACTGTCGCAGCGCCGGGTTCGTGGAGCCCCACTACGAACCTTTCATCATCCCGGAGCCGGGAGCCAAGGATTTCAAGGTCACCGACCTGGTCTTGCCCGATGAGGTCTCGGCGGACGCCCTCCATGCCCGACACGCTTTCTTGAAGCTGGTGGACGAACGCTACCGGCAGATGGAGAACCACGCCAACTTCGCCAAGGTCGACTCTTTCAACGAGAGGGCGCTCAATCTCATTACCTCACCGTCGGTCCGCAACGCCTTCGATCTCACCCAGGAATCGGAAAAGACCAAGGAGGCCTACGGGCCCGGAAGGTTTGGACAGGGGACGCTGCTGGCCCGCCGGCTGGTGGAAGCGGGATGTCGATTTGTGACCATCGACGGCTGGAACAAGGAAGCCAAGCACGATTGGGACACCCATTACAGGAACGACTACTACGTGAAGGAACAGCTCGTTCCCCCCTTGGACCGGGCCCTCTCCACCCTGCTGGTTGATCTCAAGGAACGAGGACTGTTCGAGTCGACCATCGTTCTGGTGATGGGTGAGTTCGGCCGCACCCCCAACATCAATCCGGGCCGTGGGCGAGACCATTGGGGTCACTGCTGGTCCCTGGTGCTGGGAGGCGGCGGCATCAAGGGAGGCCAGGTGGTGGGAGCCAGCGATGAGCGCGGGGCCTATGTGGCGGAACGTCTCGTCACCATCGGGGACCTCTTCGCCACCGTCTACAAGGCCCTGGGCATCGATTGGACCAAGACCTACACCGGTCCCGGACGCCGGCCCATCTACATCGCCAACTCCATCGGCGACAAGCAGGGAGAGCCCGTCCACGAGCTGGTTTGACAACGCAAGGCTACGTTCCGAAGTAAGTTTCCCCTTCCATCAGGTATTTTCGGGTTTCCTCTTCGTCCAGCTCCACCCCCAATCCCGGTCCCTCGGGAATATCGATAAAGCCGTTGCTGATTGTGGGCCGGTATCCCTTGAGGATGCGGTCCCAACCGGGCATGGCGTGGAACTCCAGCGCCAGCAGGTTGGGCATGGCGGCGCAGGAGTGAACGGCGGCGGCAATGCCGATGGCGCTGGAGGCGTTGTGAGGACAGGTCTGCAGGTGGTGGATGTCGGCCAGGTCCGCAATCTTCTTGGATTCGGCAATGCCGCCGCTGACCTGGATGTCGGGGGCGACCATGCGGGCGGCCGACCGCCGGAAGAATTCCAGGAACTCGTGGCGCAGGTGGAGTCCCTCCCCCACCAGTGTCGGGGTGTGCGAGGATGCCGTCAGGGTCGCCCAGGCCTCGACGTCGGTAGCTGGGATTGGATCCTCCACCCAGGTGAGGTCGAAGGGCTCCACGGCCTTGAGGTAGCGCATGGCGTTGGACAGGGTTCCGCAGCGGGCCTCGACCGAGATCTCCACCTCCTCGCCGACTTCCCGCCGAATGTCCTCGATCTGACGGACCAGCCGGCTCAGGCCCTTACGCGTCAGGTGACGGTCCATGACGGCGCCCGGGACCCCAAACACCTTGGGAGGCGTGGCATCGAATTTCAGACAGGTGATGCCCAGCTCCCGATAGACGTCGGCCATGCTCTGATAATCCTGCAGGTCTCCCACGCAGCAATAGAGGCGCACCCGGTCCCAATGCTTTCCCCCCAGCAGCTTGTATACCGGCGTGCCCAGGGCTTTCCCGGCAATGTCCCAAAGGGCGGTTTCCACGCCGCTGGCGGCATGGGCGGCCACGCCGCTGTCGAAATGGGCGGCGCCGAAATTGCTGTAGGCCCGCCCCATCATCCGTCTAAACAGCCTCTCGACGTCGGTGGGATCCTCGCCCAATAGCAACTGGCGGTAGCCCAGCACATGGGCTCGGGCGGATTCATTGGCCCAGGTGTCGCCGTAGCCGCTGATCCCCTGGTCGGTATCGATGCGGATCAACATCCAGCGCCGCCGCCAGCCCCAGTCCACCTCCAGCATGGTGGTCTTCACGTCGGTGATGCGAATCTCGGGCTTCGGCTCGGTTCCCGCGGCATGAATGGAATTCCGATCGTGACCGGAGCCCACCATCAGGGCGCCGGCCGCACCGGTTAGCGATGACAGAAAGTGGCGGCGATCGAAGGCCAGCATGACAGTCCTCCTATGGTTGGATTAAAGACGGCCGGCCCTCTCCGGGGTGCCCCGGCCGGATTGGCTTCCCCCTGAGGATGCGGCATAATTCAGCGGTGTAACTTCCAGCCTAGGTGGCCGCGTTCCACAACGGGGCCTCTCTCGGGTAACCAAGTACCTGCAAGAATCGATCATCAGGAGGAATCATGCAAGCGAGAAAAGGAATTCCCGGTTTGACTCTGGGTCTGATTCTGGTCTGGGGCGGTTGCTCGGGACCGAATCCGCCGGTTCGGAGCCAGCCCGTGGTGGAAGTGGGAGTCAGCCGGGTCATTCCCAGGGCCGCGTCAGAGGGCCGATGGAGCGTGGGACCGCTGTTGTCGCTTCAGGACGGAGCACTGGTTCTGGGTGACTCCGGGTTTTCCCATCGGTCCACCGATGGAGGGCGTACCTGGTTGCAGGCGCCGCAACTTCCCAGCCGCCAACTGCTGCAGCTTCGAGATGGATCCCTTTGCGTGCTGGATCCCCTGACCCGGCATGCCGGGGAGCGCGGACAATTCGTGGGCCGCCGTCTGGAACTGACCGATCTGGATGACCCCTCTTCCTGGACCGAGGATCGGTGGATGGAACTGCCGGTGAGGGTGGAGCGCTGGACCGACCTGCACGGCGACGACGGGCGGCCCGTCACCACCTTCAGGTTTGGCGGCCCGATGCTGGAACTGGAGGACGGCACTTTGCTGACCGCCAAGGGCGGGAATTTCGTGGGCGACACGGCGCCCATGCCGGGGTTTATTCCGACCAAGGGGGAGAAGTGGTTCAAATATCGCACCTTCCTGCTGGCATCCACCGACCGCGGCCGGAGCTGGCACTATCGCTCCACGGTCGCCTATGACGGCGTCAGCGGGCAAGAGAGCTTTTGCGAGCCGGCCCTGGTGGCTCTGGGCGGGGGCGAGCTTCTCAGCGTCATGAGGACCGGGCGCTACGCACCCATGTACCAGGCGCGCTCTCTGGACGGGGGAAAGACCTGGGGACCGCCGGAACCCTTGAAGACCTTGGGGCTCTCTCCCATGATGGTGCTTCTACCCAATGGCGCCCTGGTATGCAGCTTCGGATGGAGGCCCTTCAAGGCCATCCCCTCCCAGGTGGACGGCGGGGCCTACGTGGGAGCCCTCCGGGACTACGGGCAGCGGTACCGGTCGCTGGTCGGCATCGAGGATCCCTCCGCGGCCGCCGGGGACTACGTCATGGCCAGCTTCGACAAGGGACACACCTGGAGCAGGCCGACCAAGGTTGCCGACCCGCTCACGGTGGGCTATACGCTGCTGGCGCCGACCGGTCCCGATACCTGCCTGCTATTGTCCCGCCGAATCGTGATCGAAGGGCTTTCGAGAGAGGAGGTCCTTCAGAAGTGGGAGAGCGAGTGGCACGATTGGAACGATAAATCCGGCGCCGTCATTGAAGCTCGCGAGATCCGGGTGACCCGGTGAGCTGAAGCATTTGAGGGACTGACCACAAAGGCAAAAAGAGTTATCCAGGAAGTTACACGAAGGAGGAAGACGGGCCACGAAGAAAGACAAGAAGGGGAACGACGTACAACCTTGACTGGGTGGGTTGCGTCGCCGAGAAGCGGCGGCAAGGAACCGGTTCGTCACACCTGAATCGAGAAACCGCCATCGACCGGAATGGCCGCGCCGGTTACGAAATCGGAGGCGGAAGAGGCCAGGAAAACGGCCGTTCCCGCACAGTCCTTCAGGTTTCCCCAGCGGCCGGCCGGAGTTCTCTTCAAGACGTGATCATGCAGGGTGGGAACGTCCCGGCGGCCCTGCCGGGTGAGGTCGGTGTCGATGAAGCCGGGAAGGATGGCGTTGACCTGAATGCCGTCCATCGCCCAGGCCGTGGCCAGCGACTTGGTGAGTTGGACGACGCCTCCCTTGCTGGCTCCGTAGACCGGGCTGAAGGGCGCTCCAAAGATGGACATCATGGAGCCGATGTTGATGATCTTGCCGCTGCCTGCGCTCTTCATGGCCGGGTAAGCCGCCCGGGAGCCGAGAAAGGTTCCGGTAAGGTTGACCTGCAGCACCTCGGACCACTCCGGCAGGGTCAGTTTCTCGGGAGTCTTGCGGATGTTCATGCCGGCGTTGTTGACCAGAATGTCCAGGCGCCCGAAGTGGTCCACGGTGGATTGCATCAGGGCTTCGACCGAGGACTCGTCACCGACGTCCACGCTGACCGCCAGCGCCTCTCCCCCTTCCTCTTGAATCTTCTGGACCACCTGCCGGGATTTTTCCTCGTTCCTGGCCGCCACAACCACTCGCGCCCCCGCTTCGGCGAGACCCCAGACGATCCCCAGGCCGATGCCTCGGTTGCCTCCGGTGACTACGGCGACTTTTCCACTCAGGTCAAACGACGCATATATCATGGTTCGGGGAGCTCCAGTTGGGAAAGGGCGCCGGAATCGAAAGGGACCTGTTCGTGGCAACGCGACGAGAAATACGGGCCAGGGCCGGCAGTTCTTCAAGAGCCCGGCCTGTGCGCCGATCGCGTGTGCGCAGGTAGGTACCACAGTCCAAAAAGGGTTGTCAAAGGCAAATATTGCCCGCCAAGGGCGCCTGGGACCGTGCCGGCGACCGTGATATAGTCTGCTGCGCATTTCACTTGCCGCTGCCGCGGGTTCAGGAGGCCGCCTCAATGGATGACTTCAAGTCGCTGATTCGTCACGTTCCCGATTTTCCCAAGAAGGGCATTCTCTTTTACGACATCACCACTCTCCTCAAGCAGAAAGGGTCCTTGAAGGAGGTGACCGAGCGGCTGGTGGATCTCTACCGGGACCGGGCCATCGATCTGGTGGTAGGGATCGAGTCCCGGGGGTTCATTTTTGCTCCCACCGTGGCCTGCGAGCTGGGCGCCGGCTTCGTTCCGGTCCGGAAACCGGGGAAACTCCCGGCCGAAGCCATCGTGGAAACCTATGACCTGGAGTATGGCCAGGACAGCCTCGAAGTCCACCGGGATGCCATCCGTGAAGGTCAGCGGGTTCTGCTGGTGGACGACCTTCTGGCGACCGGGGGAACAGCGGCCGCCGCCGTCCGGCTGATTCGGCGGTTGGGGGGTCAGTTGGTGGGCGCGGCCTTCCTGGTGGAGTTGGAGTTCCTCAACGGCCGCAGCCGCCTGCCGGACGTCGAGGTCCGCTCCGTGCTGCAGTACCAGGAGTAGCGCCGCTCACCTTCCCGACCTTTGGCAGATCCCGCTTGATCGTTCTGCACCCCTTCGTGGATCACTCTTTTTCTTTTGTTTCAGACAAACGTGGGCCCGGCTACCGCCGCCCTTGGCCTGCAGCCAGCATTCCGTCGATCTCCTTTTGAAGGGTTGGGGCAATGGGGGAGTCGGGGTGGTGTTGGAGGAACTGGTCCAGGTAGAACTGGGCCTGGTTGGGATCCTTGTTGAGCAGATGTATCTTCACCAGCAGTCCGAATGAGGGCGCTGCCCTGGCGGGCGCCAGCCGGGTGGCCGTTTCCAGGTGCTGCTCGGCGGCGTAGGAGCGACCTTGCTGAAAACGGGCTTCTCCCAGGGCCTGGTGGACTTCGGCGAAGCTGGGGTCGTATTCCAGGGCCTGCTGGTATCGCTGGATGGCCTGGTCGAGCTTCCCCTGGTTGTGGTAGATGACCCCCAGATTGAAATTGGGCCGGGCCGTATTTTGCCGGAGCTCGATGGCCCTCAGGTAAGCCCGGGTGGCATTCGCCCACTGTTCCAGAGCCTGATAGTGCACCCCCAGGTTGTAGTGGGCCTCGAAGAATTCGGGTTGCGCCCGCACGGCCTTCCGGAGGTGCCGGATGGCCTTGGCCCGGTCTCCCTTGGCAGCTGCCGCCGAGGCCTTCAGGTAAGCCTGACCCGCCTTCCTGCTGACTTTCTTTGACCCTTCTTCGGTCTTGCGATCGGAGGGTAGGGAGCCGTAGGCCTTCACCACCTCCCGGAAGGAAGCGGATTCGTTGCCCTTGAGCCGGATATCGAGGACCACCGTACGGGGTTCCTTGTAGTTCCGGATCTGCAGGGGGCGGCCGACGGATGCGAAGTCGGGTCGTTCGATGGTGAGAAGATACTCCCCCGAGGTCAAGGAGCCGAAGCCAAAAGAGCCGTCGTACCCTACCGTCTTGCGACCAACCTGGCTGCCGTCCTCCCTGGAGAGAACCACGCTGATGTTCTGGCTGGGACGCCCGTCTTGAGTGAGGACCCGTCCAGCCACCGAATGGTGGATGGGCTCCTCCCGTCCGTCTGTCTTCTGGGCCGCGGCTGTCGCTGGCACAAGGGCGAGAAGCGCCGGCAGGATCAATGGCCAGCGCATTTGACGACGATTTCCCATTCCCCTGCTCCTGCCTCTGCCCCTGAATTTAGACTGAAGCTTGCCTCTCCGGAAATTCTAGGGTGCCGCCGGTGTCAAAGTCAAAATCGCCTGTTCCGCTGTTCAGCCGCCTCCGGCACGTCCCTTGACGGTCATTCCCCGGCAAGTCTATGATGACAGGTTTCGATCGAGTCCCGGTTTCATTCCTGGGTCGACCACCATGGGTCTAGACAGCATTGTCGTCCGGGGAGCCCGGCAGCACAACCTGAAAAACATCACGGTTGAGATCCCCCGCCGCCGGCTGACGGTGATCACCGGCCTGAGTGGGTCCGGCAAGTCGAGTCTGGCCTTCGATACCATTTACGCCGAGGGTCAACGTCGCTACGTCGAGTCCCTGTCCGCCTATGCACGACAGTTCCTGGATCAGATGGAACGTCCCGACGTGGATTCCATCGAGGGCCTCAGCCCGGCCATCTCGATCGAGCAGAAGACCACCAGCCGCAGTCCGCGCTCAACTGTAGGCACCATCACCGAGGTCTACGACTATCTTCGTCTGCTCTATTCCTCCATCGGGGTCCCCCACTGCCACCGCTGCGACCGATTGATAGCCCGGCAGTCCATTCGGCAGATTCTGGAGCGGGTTCGAGAACTGCCCGCGGGCGAACGCATCATGGTGCTGGCTCCGGTGGTGCGCGGCCGCAAGGGAGAATACCGCCAGTTCCTGGAAGACCTGGCCCGCCAGGGATTTGTCCGTGCCCGGATCGATGGCCGGCTGAGGATGCTGGATGAGGAGATCCAACTGGAGAGGCACAAGAACCATACGATTGAGGTTGTGGTCGACCGCCTTTTGATCAAACCCAGCATCGAGCGTCGGGTGGAGAGCGCGATTCAGACGGCCATGAAGTTGACCTCGGGCATCGTGCTGATCGCGGTGGTGAACGGTCCGGAGCGACTCTATTCGGAGAGGCTGGCTTGCGTCGATTGCGGCATCTCCATCCCGGCGGTTGAGCCCAGGACCTTCTCCTTCAACAGTCGTTACGGTGCCTGCCCGAGTTGTTCCGGTCTGGGCACCCGTATGGAGCTGGATCCGGCCAAGATTGTTCCGGACCCATCCAGGTCGCTGCTCAACGGGGGATTGGCCCCCTGGAGCAACAGATTGCCCGTGAGGCTGAGGCGATTTCTCAAGGGAATCGCCACCCATTTCAAGGTGGATATGAGCCTGCCCTACCAGAGCCTGCCGTCCAGGGTGCGTGCCGGCGTCTGGAATGGTGTGGGGGACTCGGCTGCTCTGGGCGCGGGAATTCTGCAGCAGCTCAAGGAGTGGGGCTACGACCAGGAGACCCAGCCGAAGCGGCTGGCGGCCTTTCTGACTCCCAGGCCCTGCTCCGCATGCGGGGGGCGGCGCTTGCGGCCCGAAAGCCTGGCTGTCAAGATTGCCGAACTGTCCATTGCGGACCTGACTGCTTTCCCCCTGGGGAGGACCCTGCAGGTGATAGGGAACCTCAAGCTGACCTCCCGGGAAGACCGCGTCGCCGGCCGGGTGGTTCAAGAGGTGGTCGACCGCATCGAGTTCCTGTGCGCTGTGGGTCTGAAGTATCTGAGTCTCGACCGTTCCGCCTCGACCCTCTCCGGAGGGGAAGCGCAGAGAATCCGGCTGGCCACCCAGATCGGGTCCAGGCTTCGGGGAGTGCTCTACGTGCTGGACGAGCCCTCCATCGGGCTGCACCACCGCGACAACCGGCGCCTGCTGGCCATGCTGCAGCAGCTCAGGGACCTGGGCAATACCGTGCTGGTGGTGGAGCATGACGAGGACACCATCCGGCGGGCCGATTTCGTGGTTGATCTGGGCGCGGGAGCCGGCAAGGCCGGAGGCGATCTGATTGCCAAGGGTACTGCCGCGGAGATATCGCACAATCCCCGCTCCCTCACCGGGCGTTACATTTCAGGAGACCTGGCGATACCGGTTCCCCTCCAGCGGCGAAAGGGCGACGGCAAGGCCGTGATCGTCCGGGGAGCCCGCCAGAACAATCTGAAGGGAATCAACGTGCGGTTCCCGCTGGGCTTGCTTACGGTCGTCTCCGGAGTCTCCGGTTCCGGCAAGTCCTCTCTGGTCAATGACATCCTCTACCGTGCCCTGGCCCAGCGGCTTTACGGCTCGCTGGCCGAGCCCGGCCGGCACCGGAGTATTTCCGGCGCTGCTTTGATCGACAAGGTCATCGAGATCGACCAGCAACCCATCGGGCGGTCGCCCCGCTCGAACCCGGCCACCTATACCGGCCTGTTTACAGCCATCCGTGACCTCTACGCCTCGCTGCCGGAATCCCGTGAGCGTGGCTACAAACCGGGCCGATTCAGCTTCAACGTCAAGGGAGGCCGTTGCGAGGCTTGCCGGGGGGACGGGCTGAGACGCATCGAGATGAGCTTTCTCCCCGATGTCTACGTCCAGTGCGACGTTTGCCGGAGCCGCCGCTACAATCGCGAGACCCTGACCGTCCGCTACAAGGGGCGCTCCATTGCCGATCTGCTGGAGAGTTCGGTGGACGAAGCACTCGAAATCCTGGCCAATGTCCCCTCGATCCGGATGAAGCTGCAGACGTTGAGCGACGTCGGACTGGGGTACGTCCAGCTGGGACAGTCGGCGACGACCCTGTCCGGCGGCGAGGCCCAGAGGATCAAGCTGGCTCGGGAGCTGAGTCGAAGGGCGACGGGCCGGACCCTCTACATCCTGGACGAACCCACCACCGGGCTGCATTTCGAGGACGTCAAGAGGCTCCTGGAGGTGCTCCACCGCTTGACCGATCTGGGCAACACCGTGATCGTCATCGAGCACCAGATCGACGTCATCAAGACTGCTGACTGGGTCATCGACCTGGGTCCGGAGGGTGGCGAAGAGGGCGGACGGATCGTCGCCCAGGGGACCCCGGAGGAGGTGGCCCAGGTTCCGGACTCCCATACGGGCCAGGCGCTGGCGCCGTTGCCGGGGCTGTCCGGGCTCAAGGCGGCCGAGCCGGCCGAGGCCTACTTGCATTAGAAGAGCGGGACCGTCCATCCAGCAAGGAAAAGAGTTATCCACGAAGGGCCATGAAGGACGACGAAGGGCCAAGAAGAAAGACAAGGGGATTCCTCTATTGAGGGCGGTCAGGGGTGAATTACGGCGACCCGTCATTCGGTTTGGCGGCCTCCTCTTCTCCTTGACACCTCCTTGGTGGGGGAACATAATTCGCTGCCCTAAGGGGTGACCCTGATCAGCCTTCCCCTCAAGATTCGCGAGGGAGATGGGTCGCCGGTGCGGGCCGTGGCTCTGATCGATTAGTTCAGCCCCCCTTCCCTGTGGCCGCGAAAGGAATCCCAGGATGATCTACGAACTCAGAATCTACCGCTTTCACCCGGGGCGCAAGCCCACCTTCCTGAGGTACTTCAAGGTGGCTCGCACTTTTATGGAGAAGTACGGCGTCACCTTTGTCACGGCCTGGGAAAACCTGGAACGCGAAGACGAGTTCATCTGGATGCGTTCCTTCTCCTCGGTGAAACAGCGGCAGAAGGCCATCGACGCCTATTACGGTAGTCCGGAGTGGCTCGAGATCGTGGGCAAGATACGACCCACCATCAGGCGGCGGGAAGTGCGCCTCATGAAAGCCCGCCCGGGATCCGGGTTGCCTCAATAACACCTGTCCGACACTGGACCCACAGGAGGTCACGCTCAATGAAGCTGGGAACTTTCATGATGCCGCTCCATCCTCCGGAGAAATCCCGGACCGAGTGCTTCGAGGAGGACGTGGAGTACGTTCTGCTGGCCGAAGCCCTGGGCTTCACCGAGGCCTGGATCGGCCAGCACCACACGCTGGCCTGGGAACCCATTCCCTCCAACGATCTTTTCATCGCCCATGTCCTGCCCATCACCAGCAAGATCCGGCTGGGGACCGGGGTTTCGATCATTCCCCAGCACCACCCCGCCAACATCGCCATCCGACTGTCGATGTTGGATCACCTCTCGAAGGGGCGCCTCAATTGCGGCTTCGGTCAGGGGGGCGTGCCCACCGACTGGGAACTGTTCGACCTGCCGGACCCCCAGACCCAGGGCCTGATGACTCTCGAGGGGATCGACATGATCCTGAAGCTCTGGCAAACGGAGGCACCCTTCGACTTTCAAGGGAAGTTTTGGCGCATCAGGATTCAGAGCCCGAGGCAGGAATTGGGAATCGGGACCATTCTGCAGCCCTACCAGAAGCCTCACCCTCCCATCGGCATGAGCATCGTGCGAGGAGACTCGCGGGCTGCCTTCATGGCCGGCCAGCGCGGCTATCTCCCCCTTAGCACCAACCTGATTCCAGATACCACGGCTGCTCAGCACTGGCACCACTATTGCCGGGGCGCCGAGGAGGCCGGTCAGCCGCCTCCCAGCCGCGACCTCTGGAGGGTGTCCCGCAGCGTCTACGTGGGCGAATCCAGGGACGAAGCCTGGGATCACCTCATGACCGGCAATGTGGCCCGCTCATTCGAGTATCTCCTGGGGCTGTTGAAGTCAGCCAAGATGCTTCACCTGGCCAAGCACGATCCCGGGATACCCGACGAGGAGGTGACTCCCGAATATGCCGTGAAGCATCTCTGCATCATGGGCAACGTCAAGGAGTGCATTCGTCAGCTGGAGGAGGTCTGGGAGGTGACCGGAGGATTCGGGACCCTGTTGATGACCTCCAAGGATTGGGACGACAAGGACAAGTGGCGCCGTTCCATGAAACTGTTGGCTGAGGAAGTGGTCCCGGCGCTACCCACCGTCTGAGACAAGGAACCTTGTTCGCGCCCAGATCACTCCCCCCTTGAGGGGGAGTCGGCAAGAGACAGGGGCGAGGCCCGCAGTCGAGCCGGAGGGGGGCAAACGCCCGTCTCGTTAGTGAACATAAGCGACCCGTTGAGAGAGGCGGACACTACACCAGCCGCCGAAAACCCGACTGCTTGACGGGGCATTCCAGGTACTTGACCGGGTCGCCCTCCTCCACCGCCTTTCCCACCACGACCAGGGCCTCGCCAATCCTTTCCAGGGCTTGATCCAGGTCCGCCTGGGAGTGCTGCATGCAGAAAATGAAGCCCGGCCCGCCAATCACACCTCTCTTGGCGGTTTCCTGCAGGAAAAGGGTGGTCAGGGCGGCGCTTTGATCGCCGGGAACCCCCTCGAAGACCATGGCGGGAAAGGACGGCAGTCCAATCATCCGGAAGGATAGCCCCAGCTCCCGGAAAATCCCGCTCAAGCCTTTCATGAAGCTGCGGCCGATGTCCTGGATGATCCCACTGACGTTTCGGGCGCGGTATTCCTGCAGGGTGGCCTTGCAGGCTGCCAGGCCGGTGGCTTCCGCCCAGTAGACGCTGCTGATGAAGGAGTCCAGAGCCACCTCCATGATCTCCCGTTTGCCCACCACTGCTCCCAGGGCAAAGCCGTTGGAAATGCACTTGGCGAAGGTGGCCATATCGGGGACGACCCCGAAAAACTCCTGGGCGCCGCCCAGAGCGGTGCGGAACCCCGTAACCACCTCATCGAAGATCAGAACCACTCCGTGGTCCCGGGTGAGCCGGCGCACTCCTTCCAGATAGCCGGGGTCGGGGGTGTAGGTGCGAGCCGCTTCCATGATCACGCAGGCCACCTCACCCCGGTTCTCCTCCAACAGCTTTCGCAACGAGTCCAGATTGTTGTATTCAAAAGCCAGGGTGGTGTCCAGCAGACCCTTGGGAACTCCCCGCGGGGCGATCCCGTGCATCAGGTGTTTTTCCAGAGCGGCACCCGGGGCCAGATTGGCCGACAGGTACCAGTCGTGCCAGCCGTGATAGCCGCAAAAGGCCACCTTGTCCCTGCCGGTAGCTGCCCGGGCGATGCGGACGGCTACCATGTCCGACTCCCCGCCGCCCTTGCAGAAGCGCACCATTTCGGCGCAGGGAACGATCTCGGCCAACAATTCGGCGGCCTCGATCTCCAGGGGGTGGTTGACGGTCAACCCGGTGCCTCTGGCGGCCTGCTCCTGAACGGCCCGGACCACGCTGGGGAAGGCATGTCCCAGAAGGACCGAGCCGGCGCCGAGATTGAAGTCCAGGTACTCGTTGCCGTCCACGTCCCATAGTCGGCAGCCTTGCTGGCGGTGGCTGTAGACAGGCGATATCCCCTGGGCGTGAAGTTCGGCGCGCCTTCCGAACAGGTGGGTGCGACCGGCGATCAGTTGGTCGGCCCTGCGATAGAGCCGGGTGGATTCGGGGACTCGCGTCCCGAGGGTCAGGGCGCTGCGGCCCTGGGCTGCTGGATTCATCGTTTCACCTCTTCCTCGATAATTTGGCCATTTTCACGCTTCCCCGGTGAAACAAACGGGCCAACGAATTCCGGCGAGCGGCAGACGGTCGGGCGAGTGCGGATGCCGTGCAGAGTCGCATTGCCGCCCTTGCTGTCGCCGTTGAGTGTCTTCACCCGCCCTGTGCCGTTCTTGATTCCGGGGCCAAAGATTATATAAATGTTCGTTACGTGATAGATTCTTATTTCTGGGCCTTGCGCCGAATGACTTAAGTGGGATCTTCCGGTGGCTGGTCCAGACAATAGAGTGGATGTGCCAAGCCGAGTTTCTCTTTGGGGCGCGCTCATGCGGCGGCCTCGCTTCCCGCGCTCGCCGCTAAGATGTCGCCTCCGGCGAGGAATGCGGCTGAACCGCGTCCGACGTGATTTCAGGGAAAGGTCTTGACAATGCGCAGACTAAATCAGTTGCCGTGGAGCCCGGATTCCAATTTAGCCAGAAGGGCTTCCCATATATCCGAAAGAGATAGTGCCAACGCGTGTGATCCACGCGAGCTCAAGCGGTCACCCTCAAGACCGCGTCCGGCTTGGTGGGCGCTCCTCACCTTCTATTGGCTTCTATTCCCGCCGCCGACCTACGCCTACATCGACCCCGGGACCGGCAGCTACATTCTGCAGGTGGTGATCGCAGGCCTGTTGGGCGCATTGGTTTCTGTCAGGATCTATTGGGCAAGGATCAAGGCCTTCTTCAAGGGAAACCCGCCATCGGGTGGAAATGATCCGGGCAAGCATGAGTGATTCGATCGAAGGCCTGCCTTCCTCCTTTCGCGATCCCAGCGGATTTCTGTTTCTCGACCAGGGTGTGCTCTACCGGCAGGTCAATCGCAGTTACCGCGAAGACTATGACCACTTCGTGGGCTCCGGTCTGTTCGATAGCCTGGTGGATGCGGGACTTTTGGTCGCTCACCGGGAAGTCACGCCGCCGGGGCCGGAGCCGCAGGAACGCTACAAGACTCTCAGGCCGGAGCCGCTGCCCTTCATCTCCTATCCCTTCGAGTGGAGCTTCAGCCAGCTCCAGGATGCCGCCCTGACCACGCTGGCGATCCAAAAGCGAAGCCTGGAACATGGCATGTCCCTCAAGGACGGCACCGCCTACAATATCCAGTTCCGGGAGGGGAAACCCCTGTTTATCGATACCTTGTCCTTTGAAAGGTACTCGGAGGGCCGGCCCTGGACAGCCTATCGTCAATTCTGCCAGCATTTTCTGGCGCCTCTGGCGCTGGCTAGCTACTCCGATATTCGACTCGGCCAGTTGCTCCGGATTCACCTGGACGGGATTCCTTTGGACCTGGCCAGTCACCTGCTACCCTTTCACACCCGATTCCGGTTTTCCCTGCTGACCCACCTTCATCTTCACGCCAAGGCCCAGACGCACTTTGCCGACAAGCCCGTGCGCCAAGTCCACCGGTCCGTCAGCCGCAGGGCGCTGCAGGGCTTGATCGAGAACCTGGAATCCTGCGTGGCGGCGCTCAATTGGAACACGCCCCAACAGGAATGGGCTTCCTACTATGGGGAGACCAATTACACGAGTGCGGCCTTTCGGCACAAGGAGCAACTGGTGGGCGAGTATCTGGACCGAATCAACCCCAAACCCGATATGGTTTGGGACCTGGGCGCCAACACGGGACTGTTCAGTCGTCTGGCCGCGAGCCGCGGGATGACCACTATCGCCTTCGATCAGGATCCCGCCTGCGTTGAGCGGAACTACCGGGTCTGCCGGCAGGAAAGGGATACCAACATCCTTCCCCTATGGGTCGACTTGACCAATCCCAGCCCCAACCTGGGATGGCACGGGCGTGAACGAATGTCCCTGTTGGATCGAGGCTCCCCGGACGCGGTTCTGGCCCTGGCTCTGATTCACCACCTGGCCATAGCCAACAACCTGCCTCTATCCCGGCTGGCTGGTTTTTTCGGCGAACTGTGCCGCACTCTGGTCATTGAGTTCGTCCCCAAGACGGACTCGCAGGTGCAAAGGCTGCTGGCTTCGAGGGAGGACATCTTTCCGAACTACACCCAGGAGGCCTTTGAGCAGGCTTTCGGACGTTATTTCGAAATCAGAGCGGTCAGCAAGATCAGACAAACGGAGAGGATGCTGTATCGAATGGAGAGAAAACGACTGTGAAACTGCTGCTCATCCGGGGTGGGGACGAGCGAGCCATGTACGGCCACATGACACTGGTTACTTGTCCTTCACATTCAGGCTGACTCTCACCATGGCCGCGGCCAATCTTCTGACATCCGATCCACCGCCGATGGATTTGGGGGAGATGGCGTCGGGCAGGTCGAATTCGATCGTGATTCCCCTGGAGTCGACCAGTTCCTTTGGGATGGTCGCCTGCAACGTGTGAGTTTTTCTCTCGGTGACTGTCCATTCACCGACCTTGTTTCTGTTGGCTAAAACACGAATGGTTTGCTTGGGCACCCGCTCTTCTCGCAGGAAGGGCCGGAGCACTGCCTGGAGGACGAGATCATTTTCAGGAACGGGCACCGGAATATGGAGGCCGGCGAGGTGTCCGCTGGTCCAGCGGAAATTGTCCTGGGCCGTCTTGCTCCACCCCCTACCCAAGAAGGCGTCAGCGTTACCATCCCTTCCGAATCGAATCTGTGTCCCGTACTGGTAGCCCGGCCAAGGATGCAGGCTGAGGGAACGCATCAAAATGGCCAATTTTCTGCCGTCGCCTCCGGCGCCAATCGACCTGGGTGAAACCGCGTTGGGTAGATGGAATCGGATCTCCATCTCCGAAGAATTAACCAGTGCCTTTGGAATTACGGCCCGGAAATGGTGAGCCCTTTGTCGACTCGCAGACCAGAGATCGATCTTTGTGCCATTGGTAAGGACGTGAATTTGTTGTTCCGGGACCTCCGTTCTGATGTAAGGCCTGAGAGCAGCCTTCAAGAGGAGATCAGTCTCAGGTACAGCCAACTTGATCTTCAAGCTTGAGCTGTGGCCATTATTCCAGCAGCCGTGACTCATCGGCGAGCTCCACCCGAAACCTAGAAAATCGTCTGCATTCCCCAACAGTCCGAAAGTGATGTCGGTACCGAATTCGTACTGGGGTCTCCTTCTCGATACTGCAACGGCCTCGCCACCGAGGCATGACGCCGGATCAAAAACGTTGCCTCTAATCAAATACTTGGTAACCTCCGGCTCTCCACTGGACGTGCGGTATGTTACGAAAGGACGACTTCTTGACTCTCTCGGGGAGATTTCAAAAATAGGTCGGCCGGAAAACCTTCCATCTACTCCACTCGCTTTCATGATGGTCGTTGCAATGTCCAAGAGAGACGTTTGAGCCCTCGAAACCGTCAGGTCCCCCGACCTTCCTGGAAGCTTCATCGTTAGTAGTGCAGCAAGCCGGGGGACACAGGTATCGATCGTTTTCCCATCGATAACCGGTGCAATCTGGCTGCCATGATCGCCTTGCAGAATAATGAGGGATGAATCGTAGAGGTTCAATTCCTTGAGTCGATTCAATAACTTCAGAAAAAGCTTCAGGATTGCCCGCGCTTCGTTCCGGTAGTTTTCTCTGGTATTGGGAAGGACACGGCCCGCATAACTTCCGTCAGCCCGGGTGACATAGGGAGGGTGTGGCGGTATGAGGTGGAGGAAGTGATAGGCCGGTTGGGGATCGCCCACAAAAATGCTCCCCGCGTAGTCATTGAAGAACGCCTTTTTCTGGAAGGAAGAGACATTCCTGTGTCCGGCCACCAGCGGTGTGATCAACCAATTGTTGTCGTTGTAGATTCCATAGCGAGCCCAATGGGGAAGTTGCCGAAACAACGCCACATCCATGAGGTGGGCGGCGTTGAGTTGAACCACTTCCTCCGGCGAACCCATGTAAACTCTTGGGATGCTGTAGTAGTTCGTGTACTTGCCTTCCCGCATGGACTCCAAGGGAACCAGGTTCACGTTATATCCTTCATCGTACAGACGGTTTTGAAATCCATTCCGGACCGATTCTCGGTAATAGCTTCCCGGAAGCTGTTTCCCATCATAAATCTGACCGGAGAAGATGGCCGGAATCGAAAACGAAGTGTAGGGAGCAACCCCCATGTTGTCTTCGAACAGAACAAAGCCCTCCAGGTCATCTTCCAGTTGCTGCTCGACCACCAGTTCCCTGAAAACGTCGGTTTGAAAGCTGTCCAAAATAATGTGAACGATGTTCTTTGAAGAGGAATAGCCAAGCAACTCGGTTGGAACTCGGTGCTGGGCGGTGTACTCCTTCCACCACAGTCCTCCTTCGGAAGTGAGGCTTAGTGTCAACATCAAAACCGATTGGAGACCAATCAGCGTCCAGCTGGCATGTGAGGTGATGTTGATCAGGTAGCGTGAAAAACCCAGGCCGGCTGCCAAGACCAGGACCCATAGCGACGCATCCATCCAACCTCGCAGGCCAAACTGCGACCAATCGATTCCTCTTCCATCGAAGACTCCGTAGGTTCCCACCAGAAAGCTTCCTTGAACCCAGAGCAGTAGTCCGAGGCAAAAGATTGTGCACACGAGTCCCTTTACGGCTCGGCTCGGAATCATGAAGCCGATCAGAAGGAATGCGGCAGTGAACAGAAGACTGGAAAGACCGTATATGGGGAGGAGGCTCCGATAGCCTACTTCGAACTCCTCGAGGTTCCCCCGGTATACGGAAAAAGTCCCGAAAACAAATAGATTGGCGGAAACCAATAGAGAGGGAGGCAGTACTTGTTTCAGCCTGTGCATTGGTCGGAGCATGATTCTGGGTCGGGGACGAGTTGTACGACTAATTTACTGTTGAGGGTTTCTTCAATTCGTGGGTGACTCCTGAACACTGCTTGAAAAGAGAGACTGAAGTTACTCATTGCGGAAGATTACTTTCACCCGAGAGAGGTCCAACGAAGAAGTATCGTAGTCGTAGCGAACCAGGTGATCGACAATCCGCTGCAGGTCCTCTGCCGGTGAGAAATCATCCGGACAGGGTCTTGTGTGACCGTTGACCTTCGACGCTATAGCCACGTTCTTGCGCAACTGAAACTCGAAAACCGTGTCGCATCGAATTACCGACAAACGGCCGAGTGAAAAGAACGGTGGAACATTGTGGGAAGGGGTTATCTGCCTGCGGGCTACCACCCCGCGCCCATGAATCCGATCGGCTGTGAAAATGGTGCGCCCGGGATTCGGATCCCCCGCGATCAAAGATTGCCCCCTCATCCATCCCGGACGATCCATTCCCAGGTAGTCAAGCAAGGTAGGAGCAATATCCAGGTTTTGAGTGTTGGAAGACACTCGGCGTAGGCGGTCATCAGTTGGAAATAGAAACATCAAAGGAACCCGTTTCCTGTTGCTGTGCTTGACTCCGTGATCGGACGTGATAACCACGATTGTGTCCTTTAGCAGGTCTCGGTGGGCCAATCCCAGGAGGATCTTGTTCACGTTGAAATCAAATTGCAATATGGCATCGTCGTAGAAGTCCGTCATCCACGGCTCGTCCTGTGTCTTGCCCTCGGAGAAAACGCGTCGGTCAGGATTGAATTTCGACCCATGGGTCCCCAGCATGTGGAGGTAGACGAAGAAGGGCTCCTCTCCCTCGGCCAACCACCGCCAGAGTTGGACGATTCGCTCGGTATCGCCTCGCGACTGGTAGGGGCCTCGAACAAGCTGCTCGAATGCGTCACTCATCCTCTCTACATCGAAGACGTGCAGGAGCCGACTCTCGATCCGGTCGCGAATCTGGGTCAGGAAGTAGGCGGCCCCCTGTCCAATCGCACCAGTGAGCCACTCCGGCATCAGGAAACCCTTCAGTTCCCTATCATTGGCCCAGTCAAAGGAATGACGCATATTGAGGTCGTAGGCATCGGCATAGTAACGGAGGCCAATGTTGGCGTTGCGGTATCCGAGCGTTTTCAGGATTGACGGCAGGTGCTGGTAAGCATCCTTTCCCGTCAGGATATCGGGCGGATATATGAGGCGCGTTTCGGTGGGAAGCTTCCCCGTCAGAATGGAAGCAACGGAAGCGGCCGAAGGTCCGGCATTGGGGAAGTTATTCTCGCAAAGCAGCGATCTTTCGGCCAGTTTCCTCAGGTAAGGGGTCGTGTCCCTGTCGTAACCGTACAGTGACATATGCTCGGCCTCGACACCGTCTCCAACGATCAGGAGCATGTTGGGCAGCGCTCGGTTCTTCAGGTGTGTGCCGACCGGTGTGGACGCTGATATCTTGCGAGTCCCCACGTAGGCGGTCCCGACCAGCGTGATCGAAACCAATGCGGCGCATGCAGTACCGAGTGAACGACCGAGCCTGTGGCGTGAGATGGCCTGTATCGCCTGCCAGGTCGGCAAGTAGACCGCCACAGCAATCAACAGCAGAAGCGCCTGATACACCAGCAACCCCTCGGCATCCACGTGCCTGATGCCCCAGCCCAGCACCGTCAAGGTGAAGTTGTCGACCATCAGAAAGGCGGCCAGAGCCAGCACCCCTGACGGAAGCACGAGACACACGGCAACCCAAAGAGAGTGGAAAAGGAGGGGAACCTGGAAGCGAGCCAGCGCGAAGCCGCAGCGAATCAAGGCCCCGACCAGCCAGTACAGCACCAGGGGTGCGACCATCGCCACCAGCACTGGACCGGAGGAAACCGCGAGAATGAGCAGAGACTCCGACAAAGGCAACGAGGACATGAATGACGGCTTGGTAGCAAAGAATAGCCACTCCATGAACACGTAGAAATACACGGCCAAGCATGTAAGTCCGACGATTCGTCCCCAAGTTTCAGGATCCGGGAGCCGGACGGCCTTTGAAGCAACCTCGACCTGTTTGCGCCATTCCCATTTCATCATTGGCAAACCATCCCCTCGCTGGCGGCCGGATCAGTCGAGATTCCGAGTAATCTCATTGATAAAGGTTCCGAGTTCAACTTCGAAGTGCAATACCCTGGCAGGCTGGAGATGCTTTCCGCAAAAGGGAATCAGTGTAGTCTCAGGAGGCTGGATTTTCAAGGGCGGCAGTTTGGCGGTAGCCGACCTCGTGGCCGCTCGACTCCAAGCGTGGCGTCATCCTTTCCAAGGGTCCCCGGGAACAGTACTCCGGCCATGTGCTATAGTCAGGCCATCGGTTATCCACGGGCAAAACTCCGCTCATCCACATGCCCACCCTCAAGATCCTGCCGGAAGCGCGAATCAGTCAGGTGGCCAGCGGCACCGGTCTGCTTCAGGCCAGCCTGACGGCCGGAATCGAGCTGCCTCAGGCCTGCGGAGGACGGGCCTCCTGCACCACCTGCCGGGTGCTGGTCAAAGAGGGTGAGAAGGGACTTTCCGCTCCCCGGCTGGCGGAACGGGAGATGCTGGTCGAGTCCGGTCTGCTGGGCCGCTACCGGCTGGCCTGCCAGGCCAGGGTCTTGGGAGACGTGGTGGTGGAGCGACCCCAATGGCCTTGGCTGGATGGTATCCGTCCCACGGCCGGCGAGGGAATCCAAAGTGAATGAACCCCGCGAGCAGTTGGAGGTCGACGTTCTCTTCGTGGGGGCCGGTCCCGCCTGTCTGAGTGGAGCCCTCCACCTCGCCAATCTGATCCAGAACCACAACCGGAAGTCCCCTCCCGGCGAGCGGCTGGACTCGGTCAGCATCGCCCTCATCGAGAAGGGCCGGGAAGTGGGAGCCCACACTCTTTCGGGAGCCATACTGGACCCCATTGCCCTGGTCGAGCTGATCCCCGACTATCGGGAAAGAAATGCGCCGCTGGGTCCGGAGGTCAGCGGGGATTCCATCTACTACCTCACTGCAGGGAACCGATTCAGGTTTCCCTGGGTGCCTCCCCCGCTCAACAACCACGGCAATTCCCTGATTTCGCTCAGTCGGTTCGTCAAATGGCTGGGGGAGCTGGTGGAAGCCCGAGGTGTGGATCTCTTCGCCGGTTTCGCCGGGACGGAGCTGCTGTTCGAGGGCGAGCGCTTGATTGGAGTCCGCACCGGAGACAAGGGCATCGACCGGGAAAACCACCCCAAGCCTTCCTGTGAGCCCGGCGTCGATATCCTGGCCAAGGTGGTGGTCCTGGGGGAAGGGGTCCACGGCTCGCTGGCCAGGCAAGCGGTGAAACGCCTCGGGCTGGACCGGGGCAAGGCCCCTCAGGTCTATGCCATCGGGGTGAAAGAGGTCTGGGAGCTCCCCGAAGAGTCTCCGGACAAGGGGCAGGTGATCCACACCCTGGGCTACCCGCTCCGGCGGGAGGAATTCGGAGGAGGCTTCCTCTACCAAATGGGCCGCACCATCTCGCTGGGGCTGGTGGTGGGATTGGACTACAAGGATCCCTTCCTGGACCCGCACAGGCAGTTCCAGCGCCTCAAGACCCATCCGCTGATCGCCTCCCGGCTGGCGGTAGCTCGGCTGGCCGCCTACGGCGCCAAGGCCTTGCCGGAGGGTGGCTATCACGCCATGCCGAAGAGCTATTTCGATGGCGGGCTGCTCATCGGAGATTCGGCCGGATTGGTGAATTCCATGCGGCTCAAGGGTATCCACCTGGCCATGAAGTCGGGGATGCTGGCGGCCGAGACCATTCTGGAAGCCCTGCTCAGGGATGACTATTCGGAACGGACACTGAGCCGTTACCCCGTGCTGCTGGGCAACAGTTGGGCGGGGCGGGAGCTCTACCGGGTGCGCAACTTCCACCAGGGGTTCGAGCGCGGCCTGGGATGGGGGCTCCTCCAGGCAGGGCTGCAGATGGTGACCGGAGGGCGGGGTTGGAAAGACCCGCTCCCCAGTCGCCCCGGGCACCAGCGAATGCAGCCGTTTACCGCCTACCATGGCGCCGGCGCGGTTCCTCCGAGTCCGCTGCAGGCCGACGGGAAGACCACCTTCGACAAGCTCACCAACGTCTATTTTTCCGGCACCAGGCACGAG
Source organism: Candidatus Versatilivorator sp. (assembly GCA_965207735.1). GTDB lineage: Bacteria > Acidobacteriota > Terriglobia > Versatilivoradales > Versatilivoraceae > Versatilivorator. The sequence continues at coordinate 3,615,866 of OZ242296.1, forward strand.
GAGGACCAACCCTCCCACCTGAGAATTGCCGACCCCCGGATCTGCCAGGAGCGGTGTCCGCAGGAGTTCGGAAGCCCCTGCCAGCGTTTCTGTCCGGCGGGGGTGTATGAGATCGTTCCCCGCGAGGACGGCCGGGGCAGTCGGCTCCAGGTCAATCCCTCCAACTGTGTGCACTGCAAGACCTGCGACATCATGGATCCCTACCAGGTGATCACCTGGGTCCCCCCGGAGGGCGGCGGCGGCCCCAACTACCTGAACCTCTGAGACGGGTCGCCCTCGCTATTCACTCGATCAACATGCAGTCGCCGTAGCTGTAAAAGCGATAGTCCATCTTCAGGGCTTCCCGATAGGCCTCGAGGACGAGGTCGCGTCCGGCGAAGGCGCAGACCAGCATGAGCAGTGTGGAGCCCGGCAGGTGGAAGTTGGTCAGCAAGGCTCCCACCCGGCGAAAGCGGAAGCCCGGATAGATGAACAGGTCGGTTTCCCCGCGAAGTTGGGGGTCCGTCTCCCGGAAGGCCGATTCCAGAACACGAGTCACGGTGGTGCCCACGGCCACGATGCGCTGCCCCGAGGAATTGGCCGTCGAGATGGCCCGGGCGGCCTCGGGTGTCATTTCAAAGGGCTCGGTTTCCATGCGGTGGTCCTCGATGCGATGGCTGACCACCGGCCGGAAGGTGCCCAGACCCACGTGCAACGTCACCTCGCAACGGGCAATCCCCTTGCGGCTCAAGTCGGCGAAGACCTGGCGGGTGAAGTGTAGACCGGCAGTCGGAGCCGCCACGGCGCCGCGCTTGCGGGCGTACACCGTCTGGTAGCGGTCGCGGTCCCGGCTCTCGTCGGGCCGGCGAATATAAGGAGGCAGGGGGACGTGGCCCAACCGGTCCAGGATGGCATCGAAGTCGCCCTGGTATTGGAAGCGCAACACGCGCAGGCCCCGTTCGCCCCGACCCGCAACCAGGGCCTGCAGTTGGCCGCCGCCGAACAGCAGGCGCTCGCCGACCCGAATCCTGCGACCCGGTTTGACCAGCGCTTCCCAGGTGTCCGGTCCCATGGGTCTCACCAGCAGCACTTCGATGGGGGCTTTCAGCACCCCTCCCGGGGGTGGCTTGTCGCTGGTCAGTCCGGCGCGGTTTCCGATCAGGCGGGCCGGGAACACCTTGGTGTCGTTCAGAACCAGCAGATCCCTGGGGCTCAGCAGGTCAGGCAGCTCGGCGAATCGGTGGTGGGAAATCCGGCCGGTGGCTCGAACCAGTCGCAACAGGCGGGACTGGTCACGCTGTTCAGGGGGGTAGAGAGCAATCCTGTCGCTGGGCAGCGGGTATTCGAACTCGGAACGTTGCATCCTCGTAGTGAATCCAGCGACCTGGTGAGAAATGCGGGTTAAAGCAGGTGTTCGTTCAATTGAGGCCCGGGCTCGGCCTTGGCGTTCGGTCGGGACAGGGCGGGTACGGGTTGCGCCGGCGTCCCTGTGAGAAAAACCGTCAACTGTTCGGCCGATCCGTCGAACCAGGTCCGGACCATTTCCGCAACCGCCCGACGACGCGACTCCTCGAAGGAGCATCGGGGGAGATAGTGGTGGGCCTTGCCGCGCCGGGTTCGGGCCAGGAACCCCTTCCGGGTCAATCGGTCCATGACCGTCAGGACGGTGGTGTAGGCCAGGGGGTGGCTGGGCTGGAGGGCCTGATGGACGTCCCGCACGGTGCGCGCTCCCTCGAACCAGAGAGCCTTCATGCATTTCAGCTCGGCGCCGGTGAGCTTCCCGGTCGCCCGGGAGTCGGAATCGGCCGAAACGAGCCCCGCCCCGGCGGCGGCTTGAGTCTTCCGGTCTGGACGGTTCATCATACTTTCGAGCCTTTGAAGAGTGGGCGCCCGAACATGGGATAGTAGGCGGTCCACTCCGGGTCGGGGTTGGTATCGCCGACAATCAGATCCTGCATGGCGGCCAGCTTGCTGTCCAGGTTGTCGAGGCAATGGAGCACCAGCGCCTCGGGAAACATGGGAAGCTTGGGGCTGCCGAACTCGTATTCGCCGTGGTGCGAGATGATCAGGTGTTGGATCAAGGTCTTGAGCCTGGGAGGAAAATCCTCGATTTCAGCCACCTTCCGGTTGACGATATCCAGTTCCAGAATCATGTGTCCGAGCAGTTGACCCTCGGTGGTGTAGGCAAAACTGCGGCTGTAGCTCAACTCCTCCGTCTTGCCGATGTCGTGAAGGACGGCTCCGGCCAGGAGAAGGTCCTGGTCGAGCCCCGGATAGTGTCGAGCCATCGCTTGGCAGAGTTGGCACAGCGACAGGGTGTGTTCGAGCAGGCCGCCCAGCCAGGCGTGATGGAGGGACTTGGCGGCGGGCGCCTGTTTGAACTTGAGGGCGAACTCGGAGTCGTTCAACAGGTTTTCCAGAAGCTTCTTGAGGTGGGGATTCTCGATCCGGCCCACCAGCGCAAGCAACTCGCCGAACATCTGCTCCACGTCCCTGCTCGTCTTGGGAAAGTAGTCGCCGAAGTCGACTTCTGATTCCTGACAGCGCCGGATTCGATGAACGGTGAGCTGCTGCCTGTTGCGAAAGAGCTGAACCAGGCCCCTCACCTTGACGAAGTCGTCCCTGCCGAAAGTGGGCTCGACCTCGGCCACGTTGTCCCACATCTTGGCGTCCAGGCTGCCGCTCTTGTCGCCCAGCGTCAGGGAGAGGTAGGGCTCGCCCGTCTTCTTGGCGCGGACCTCCTTGACCTTCACCAGAAAGGTGGTAGTGATGACTTTGTTGGGCTCGAGGTCGCTGATAAAAAGGTCTTTCATGCCGCTGCGTCCGTTTTCAAGGCATGGGCCGGCCCGCCTTGGATCTCGGCCCCGGAGAACTCCCGGCTTTCCTTCCGGCGCGGTCGCCGCCGGCTGAGAGGCGAGAGCCAACGGCCCCTATGGTATACTGAACGGAACTTTCGACCGACCCAGCAGGTTGCCCGCCCCAGCTTGAGAGTACTATAGCCAACCCGGCGCATGAAGACAGAAAAAATCTCCGAATTCACCATCAACCGCCTCTCCATCTATCTCAGGTGTCTGAATCTGCTGGCCGCATCCGGCGTGACTACCACCTCCTCCCAGGCCCTGGCCGAGCAGTTTCAACTGAACTCGGCCCAGATCCGCAAGGACTTGACCTATTTTGGCGAATTCGGGGTGCGGGGCGTCGGCTACAACGTGGCGGAGTTGCGGGTCCATCTCAATCAGATCCTGGGGCTGGACAGGCAGCACAGGATCGGAATTGTGGGGGCCGGCAACCTGGGGATGGCCTTGGCCAACTACCGGGGGTTCGAGCACGAATGTTTTCAGGTTGCCGCTCTGTTCGACCAGGAGGCCTCCCGCCTGGGGATCACTTCCCGCAGTGGTGTCGTCGTCCACCACATCGACGAGCTCGATGAGGTGGTGGCCCGCGAGCGGATCGTCATCGGCGTGGTAGCGGTACCGGCCGAAAACGCCCAGGAGGTGGTCGACCGATTGACCGAGGCCGGAATCAGCGCCATTCTCAACTTTGCGCCGGTGCGTCCCAATACCCGACCGGGGGTGCAGCTGAAGACCATGGATCTGGCCATTTCCTTCGAGAGCCTGTCCTATTTCCTTTCCGACTCGGGCCTCGCCGGTCCTTCTCCCTCCTGACCGGGCGCACTTGCCGAGAGTCCCTTGCCCGCACCAATTTGCCATGCGGCTTCCCCCCGCGACCCCCGTTGCTGCGGTTCGGAAAAGTTGCTAGAATTCAACGGTTTCGACTTCCTTTCAAGCAGTTCCGGCAGGCGAGCGGTCCGTCGCGAGCGCAGATGAGAAAGACTCTGGAGCAGCACCGCAAGGACATCGTCGAGATCGGCAGGCGCATCTACCAGCTCGGCTACGTGGCGGCCTTTGACGGCAACATCAGCGTGCGTTTGGAGAACGGCAACGTGCTGGCCACGCCCACCGCCATGAGCAAGGGCTTCATGGCGGAAGAGGACCTGGTCATCGTGGACGCCGAAGGGCGGGCCGTGGAGGGCAAACGCAAGGTCTCCTCGGAAATCGCCATGCACCTGCTGATCTACGAGCTCCGTTCCGATGTTCAGGCGGTGGTGCACGCCCATCCCCCTTGCGCCACCGGCTACGCCGCCGCCGGCGTCCCCCTGACCAAGGCCATCCTGGCCGAGGTGGTGCTGGTCCTGGGCTGCATCCCGCTCACCCGTTACGGAACCACCGGGACTTCCGAGCTGACGGATGCCATACGGGAGTACGTTCCCCGTCACGACGCCTTGCTGCTGGCCAACCACGGCGTGGTCACCTATGGAAGCGATCTCTTCCTGGCTCACGCCAAGATGGAAACGGTGGAGCACTTCGCCCGCATCAGCCTCGCCACCAAGGTTCTGGGTCACGAAAGGCTGCTCAGCGGCGAAGATGTGGACAAGCTCCTGGTTGCCCGCGAAAGGTATGGGATCAAGGGTCCTTCGCCGGTGGGGGAGGGGTGTCCCACGCTGGGCGAGGGAGAGTCCGAGCCAAGGATAACGTTGACCCGGAGCGAACTGGTCGATATCATCCAATCGGCGTTGATGTCTCTGCAACAAGGGAGGTAACCCGCATTCACCGGGCTGCGCACTGCTGAAGCGTGCAGCCTCCGGCGAGAAACGCGGGTTGAGGTCTGTTTCCGAGGAGCGACCGGGTGACGGTTCCCGGTGAGCTGGGCGGACTCGGACCGGGTCGTTCGCAGCAACTGGCTTGTCGACAGATCACCATGGAAAGGACGAGAAGATGGGCGAAGCTCTAGGAATGATCGAGACGCGGGGGCTGGTAGCCATGATCGAGGCGTCGGACGCCATGGTCAAGGCAGCCAAGGTGACCCTGGTGGGATGGGAGAAGATCGGGTCCGGGTACGTGACTTCCATCGTGCGCGGGGACGTGGCCGCGGTCAAGGCGGCTACCGACGCCGGGGCCGCCGCTGCTCGGCGGGTCGGAGAACTGATCAGCGTTCACGTGATCCCCAGGCCCCATGCCAACCTGGAGGAAGTCCTCCCCATCGGCAAAGCGGGGGAGTAGCCCGATTTGGTTGAGGAAGGCTGGGCCGGGACCAGCGGTCCAGTCCCTGAGGGTGCCCCATGCTTTTGGGTCGGGTTGTTGGAACGGTTGTCGCCACTCGCAAGGACCCGCGTCTGGAGGGCAAGAAACTGCTCGTCGTCCGGACCATCGATCCCTCCGGCAAGGATCTGGCTGGTTACCTGGTGGCCGTGGATACCGTGAGCGCCGGCTTCAAGGAAAAAGTACTGTTGGTCTCCGGGAGTTCCGCCCGCATGGCCGGGGACTGCAAGGATTGTCCGGTGGACACGGCGATCGTCGGCATTGTCGACTCGGTGGAAGTGAGTACTTAGGGAGACGCTGGAATGCAACTGGGTCGGGTGGTCGGACAAGTGGTGGCCACCCGCAAGGACGACGCGCTCGAGGGCAAGACGCTGCTGCTGATTCAGCCCCTGGACAAACAGGGGCGAGACCGGGGCAGGACCCTGGTCGGAGTGGACGCGGTCGGCGCGGGCGCAGGAGAGACCATCTACTGGTGCCGCGGCCGGGAAGCCTCCCTGGCTTGGCATCCCCATCATGTCGTGCCGACGGAATGCGCCATCGTCGGCATCGTCGACTCGGTAACCATCGGTTGATTCCTGAAGCGGTGGTCCAGCCACCATGCTGATTGGTAAAGTCATCGGCAAAGTCGTCGCCACCCGCAAGCATGCCTCCCATGAGGGACAGAAGATTCTGTATGTCCAGATACTCAATCTGGACGGCAGCGAGAGGGGCTCGCCCCACCTGGCGGTGGATGCGGCGGATGCCGGGGTGGGAGACGACGTACTGATCGCCCAGGAGGGGTGGTCCGCCATGACGTCGGTGGGGAAGCCCTACTCGCCCATCGACATGGCCGTGGTCGGCGTCATCGATCAGGTGCATCTGTCGGAATAGTCTCACCAGGGTTGCCGGACCCCCCATGATCGCTCACCTCTCGGGCACGCTCCTTTCCAGGGAACCCCAGCTGGTCGTTATCGATGTCAACGGCGTAGGCTACGAGGTCCACGTCCCTCTCTCCACCTTTTACGAGGTGGGGGAGGTCGGGTCCTCGGTACGGTTGCGCATACACACCCACGTTCGCGAGGACACCTTCCAGCTGTTCGGCTTCAAGAGCCTGCAGGAGAAGTCGGCCTTTGAGCACCTGACCTCGGTTTCCGGCGTCGGCCCCAGGCTGGCCCTGACCATTCTTTCGGGGATGAGCGTGGAAGAGCTGATCCCGGCCATCCGCCAGAGCAATTCGGCCCGGCTGTGTCTGATCCCGGGGGTGGGGAAGAAGACCGCCGAGCGGCTGGTGGTGGAGCTCAGGGACAAGCTGGCCCGCACCGCCCCGGATGAACCCCGCACCCCGCAGGTCACCGGGACTGCCTCCCTGCAGGAGGACGTGGTCTCGGCCCTGGTGAACCTGGGCTACCCCAAGGCCTTGGCCGCGAGGGCTTTTCAGGAAGCCGCCCGGGAGGCTCCGGCAGAGGAGGGCATGGAGGTTCTGATCAAGGCGGCCCTGCAGGTCCTCTCCCGACCGAAACGAGGTTAGGCGGGCCCCGCCGTGCCGAGCGGATCATTTGAGAGTGAAACGTTAGCGGAGGGGTTCGGGAACAGGCAAGATCTGGTTGCCTTTTAGAGGACAGCGCGGAGAGCGACAAGATGCTGAACGCATCGATCGAATCACTATCCACCGACCACTATCCACTATTCACTCGCCGCGGCCCCTCCGGTTGAATGGCTTCCGATCATTGTGCTACCGTTGGGGTTTCCTTTCCCGCCGTTCCGAATCTCTCTATGGACCAGGATCGAATCATTTCGGGGGCTCCCTTCGAGGAGGAGCAGAGCTACGAGCTCAGCCTGCGCCCCAAGGTTCTGCAGGAGTATATAGGCCAGACCCAGGTCAAGCAGAACCTGGAGATCTCGGTGGCGGCGGCCCGCTCCCGCGGCGAGGCCCTGGACCACGTGCTGCTCTACGGTCCACCCGGCTTGGGAAAGACCACCCTGGCCGCTGTCATCGCCAACGAGCTGGGAGTGGGGCTGAAGACCACCACCGGGCCCATCATTCAGATCAAGGGAGACTTGACGGCCATTCTCACCAACCTGCAGGCCAACGACGTGCTGTTCATCGACGAGATTCACCGCCTGCTGCCTCAGATCGAGGAGATCCTCTATCCGGCCCTGGAGGACTTCAAGCTGGATCTGATCATCGGCCAGGGGCCCAGCGCCAGAAGCGTGGCGCTCAATCTCCCCCCCTTTACGCTGGTGGGCGCCACCACCCGGGCAGGGCTGATCTCCTCTCCGCTGAGATCCCGCTTCGGCATCGTGCACCGGCTCGACTACTACACCGAGGAGGAGCTGGGGGTGATCGTGAAACGCTCGGCCGAAATCCTGGGCATCCGGATCGATGCGGCGGGAACCAGGGAAATCGCCGCCCGGTCGCGCGGCACGCCCCGGGTGGGCAACCGCCTGCTCCGCAGGGTCCGCGACTACGCCCAGGTGAAGGCCGACGGGGCCATCGACCGGGAGGTGGCTCGCCGGAGCCTGGCCATGCTGGCTATCGACGACACCGGATTTGACGAGAACGACAAGAAGCTGATCAAGACCATTATCGAGAAATTCTCCGGCGGACCGGTCGGGGTGGCCACCCTGGCGGCTGCCATCAGCGAGGAAGTGGACGCCATCGAGGACATCTACGAGCCCTATCTGATTCAGCGGGGCCTGCTGCAACGCACTCCCCGAGGCCGGATGGCCACCAAACTGGCCTACGAACACTTCGGTCTGACCCCCACGCCCGGCCAACTCCCCCTGCTGTGAATGCACCGGCTGATTTGGCGAAAGCAAAAAAGGCAAAGATGAATACATATATTCAGCAGACTGCGGAGGACCGGCGACATGGCGACTTCGATTCGACTTGCTCCGGAAACCGAGCAACGGCTTGATTTTCTGGCCTCGCGGACCGGGCGCACCAAGGCCTTCTACCTGCGTGAGATGATTGAGCGTGGCCTAGAGGATATGGAGGACTACTACCTTGCCGCGGAGGTGCTGGAGCGCCTTCGTCGAGGCACGGAGAAAGTATACTCCTCCGCTGACGTGAGGAATGACCTCAACCTGGACGATTGAGTACACCGCAACCGCTCGAACCCAGCTTGCAAGCTCGACAGGCGGATGGCTCGACGCATTGTCGATACCATGAACGAGCGGGTTGCTGGACTGGAGAACCCCCGGAGCCTGGGCACGGCGCTGACCGGGCCAATGGGCGATTTGTGGCGTTATCGGGTAGGAGATTGCCGGGTGATCTGCGACATTCAAGACGATGGTTTGCGTGTCCTGGTGGTGAGGGTCGGTAGTCGCGACAAGGTGTACCGGTAAAGGGGTTGGGTGGCGGTGAGTCGTAGCCTGCAAATGGAACCCTACCATGGGGCATGGCAGCGCCGGGACCCGGGAAGCAGCCTCGCAGGCGGTTCTGGGTCTCGGCTCCAATGTCGGTGACCGGCGCACGCAGCTGCGGCGGGCGATTGAGGGCCTGGCTGCCGCCGGGCTGGAGATCCTGCAGACCTCCTCCCTCTATCTCACCGAGCCGGTGGACTATCCCGACCAGCCCTGGTTTCTCAACCAGGCCCTGTTGGCCCGCACCCGGCTTTCTCCCCACCCGCTGCTGGCCTGCTGCCTCGAGGTGGAGGAGGCGCTGGGGCGGCAGCGCCGGCTGCCCAAGGGCCCCCGCACCATAGACGTCGACATCCTGCTCTTCGCCGACTGCATCCTCAGCGACTCGAAGCTGACCATCCCTCACCCCAGATTCCACCTCAGAAGGTTCGCCCTGACGCCGGCGGCCGAAATTGCCGCCGACTGGACCCACCCGAGTCTGGGCCTGTCGCTGGCCGCCTTGCTGGACTGCTGCCGGGACCCGGCCCAGGTTGTCCGAGTGGAGTGAATCTGCTAGGCTAGCACTGGCGCCTGGATCGGTGTTCTGACCGGGACGCCCGCCGGACCTTTGGCCCAAAACAAGCATTCCATACCGATGACAAGGAGCGTATCGAATGAGCGCTACCCCTCCCCTTCAGACCGACAAGGTCACCGTACCCAGCCTCCTCAAGCGCAAGCACAAGGGCGGCAAGATCGTCTGCCTGACCGCCTATGACTACCCCTTCGCCCGCATCCTGGACCAGGCGGGAATCGATCTGGTGCTGGTGGGCGATTCGCTGGCCACCACCCGGCTGGGTCAGGATTCGACCCTCCCCCTGAGAGTCAAGGACGTCCTGCCGCACCTCAAGGCCGTTCGCCGGGGTCTGCAACGGGCTCTGCTGGTGGCCGATCTGCCTTACGGTTCCTACCACTTGAGCAGCAAGCAAGCCCTGAAGAACGCCCTGAAGTTCGTCAAGGCCGGCGCCGAGGCGGTGAAGATCGAAGGCGGCGCCAGGCGAGGCCGTCTGGTCAGGAAGCTGGTGCGGGCTGAAATTCCCGTCATGGGGCACGTGGGGTTGACCCCCCAGTCGCTGCACGTGATGGGTGGCTACCGGGTGCAGGGCAAGAGCCCGGAGTCGGCCGATGCCGTGATGGCCGATGCCCTGGCCTTGCAGGAAGCGGGCGCCTTTGCCGTGGTCCTGGAGGGCGTGCCCGAGACTCTGGCCTTTCAGGTCACCCAGGAACTGCGAATTCCCACCATCGGCATCGGGGCCGGACCCCACTGTGACGGGCAGATCCTGGTCTGCGACGACCTCTTCGGCCTGACCTTCTCTCGAAAACCCAGATTTGTCAGGCAGTACGTCGATCTCAAGGAGATCCTCTCTCGAGCCACTCACCAATACGTCAGCGACTGCCTCTCGGGAGACTTTCCCTCCCGCAAGGAGACCTACTATCCGGCTGAGTTCCCCCGCTTGGAAGAGGCGCTGAAGCGATAATCCGCATGGAAGTGGTTCGATCGCTGGAGGTCTTCAGGCGCCTCCGCAAGAGTTGGCCGGATGGAGGCCCGGAGGTCTGCCTGGTGCCCACCATGGGAGCCCTTCACGCCGGCCACCTCAGCCTGGTCGAGGCGGCCCGGAAACGGTCCGACCGGGTGGTGGTGTCCATTTTCGTCAATCCCACCCAATTCGCTCCCGGAGAAGACTTCGAGCGCTATCCCCGGCCCCTCGAAGGAGACTTGAAGGCGCTGGAGCGGCTGGGCGTGGGGACGGTCCTGGCTCCCGAGGCCGGCGAGATTTATCCGGCCGGCCACCGCACCCGGGTCCTGGTGGAGGGGCTGGACCGGAAGCTGTGCGGCCTAAGCCGCCCCACTCATTTCCAGGGGGTGGCCACGGTGGTGCTCAAGCTTCTCCATCTGGTGCAGCCACGGGTCGCCTTCTTCGGACAGAAGGATGCCCAGCAGTCCATCCTGATTCGACGAATGGTCCGAGACCTGGATCTGGACATCGAGGTGGTGGTCTGTCCGACGGTCCGGGAACAAGATGGTCTGGCCGTCAGTTCCCGTAACCGGTACCTGAATCCTGAAGAGAGGAAGGCCGCTCCGGTCCTGTTTCGGGCCCTGGAATGGGCCGGCCGGGAGGTGGCCCTGGGGGAGCGCAGTGCGCCGGCCCTGCTGGCCGGGGTTCATCGATGCCTTGCCGCTGAAGCTAGGGTCCGGGTCGACTATGCCGCCATCGTGGACCCGGTCCACCTGGAACCGGTGGATCGGCTGCAAGGGAAATCGCTGCTGGCCCTGGCCGCCTTCGTCGGGACAACCCGCCTGATCGACAACACCTGGCTCACTCCCTGAGTCGGGGGCTTCGGCACTGTCCGGGACTTTTCACGAGATCCCCCTCAGCCGACCATAGTTCCTGCCGTAAGTGACCTTGCCCAGGATCGCCGGATGGCGCGCGCCGGTAGCCGAGGGAACGTTGCCGGCAGCCAGCTCGATGGTCTCGTTGGCCAGCAGGGCGAATCCTATGGCCTCCTTGGCATCGGCAGGTATGCCCAGGGAATCGGTGGGCGCCACCTTCAAGTCGGGCAGCAGCTCATGCAGGCGCCCCATCAGGTAGGCGTTGTGGACGCCCCCGCCGGAAACCAGCAGCCGGTCCCAGTTGTGGGAGGTCTCAGTGTGGCGCAGCACGGCGTGGCTGACGGTGCGAGCCGTCAGCTCGGCGGCCGTGCAGACCAGGTCCGGTGTGGCGGCCGACCCGGCCGCCGCCAGCATCCGTTCCACGAAGGCCTGGCCGAACTGTTCCCGTCCGGCCGACTTGGGAGGCTTGCGGGCGAAGTAGGGATCGGCCAGCAGAGATTCCAGCAGGGCCGGGATGGGCCTTCCCGACAGGGCCAGTCGTCCATCGGCGTCGAACCCGCGAGAATCTGCGCCCAGGCGCCGGACCAAAGCATCGATCACCATGTTGCCGGGCCCGCTGTCGAAGGCCTGGACCTCGGATATCCCGCCTGCCGGGGGCAGCAGGGTGAGGTTGGCGATGCCGCCCAGGTTCAGCAGCACCCGTCCCCTCCGGGGATCTCGAAACAGCAGGAAGTCCACCAGCGGAATGAGCGGAGCTCCGGTCCCTCCGGCTGCCATATCCGCGGGACGAAAGTCCGAAACCGTGGTCACTCCCGTCTCCTCCGCCAGAACGGCGGCCTCTCCGATCTGCAGGGTGGAGGCGACCGGTCGGCCGCAGAAGTCGCCGGGGTCGGATTGGTGGAATATGGTCTGGCCGTGGGACCCGATCAGATCCAGCCGGTCGAGGGGGAGCTCGACGCCCCGGCACACCTCCTTGACGGCTCGCGAGTAGAGGCGCCCCAGCAGAACCCCCAGGTGGCTGATGAAGCCGGCCGCGACCAGCTGGCCGGAAGCGACCCGCAGAAGCGCTTGGCGGACGTCGTCCGGATAGGGAGTGGAAAGGAAGTGCCTGAGCTGAACGGAGCAGCCCTCACCCGACCGGACGATCCGCACCAAGGCGGCATCCACGCCGTCCAGCGAGGTTCCCGACATGAGGCCGACCACCAGCTTGGAGTCTTTCATGGGGCCGCCGCTTGGTTGAGTGGCTAGCGGAGCGTTCCGGGAGCAGGCAAGCGCCCGCTGACCTGGTTGCGTTTTTCAAGGACTGCGCCGAGATCTACAAGGGGCTTAACGCATGGATCGAATCACTATCCACTATCCACTGACCACTAGTCACTCTCACAGGCTTTCCTTGAGTCGGTGGATGGCTTGCAGGGCCTGCAAGGGAGTCATCCGGTCGGGGTCCAGCCTGCGCAACTGCTCCAGCGCCTCGTGCTCGGAGACCACGAACAGGTTGAGCTGCTTGCCGGAGTTGTTCTTCCTGCGCTGGTAGTTCCGGGTCAGATGGTTGCTGATTTCGTGCTCTCCCTGTTCATGCCCCCGCAGGATCTCCCGGGCCCGCTGGATCACGGGCCGAGGCAGGCCGGCCAGGCGGGCCACCTCGATACCGTAGCTCTTGTCGGCGCTTCCCGGCTCGACCCGCCGGAGGAATACGATCTCGTTGCCCGACTCCTTGACCGTCACCTGGTAGTTCTTCACTCCGGGCAGCAACTGGGCCAGCTCGGTCAGCTCGTGGTAGTGGGTGGCGAAGAGGGTCTTGGACTGGTTGCGGGAGTGGAGGTGCTCCACCACCGACCAGGCGATGGAAAGTCCGTCGAAGGTGGCGGTGCCCCGGCCCACCTCATCCAGAATGACCAGGCTCCTGGGCGTGGCCGAATTCAGGATGACGGCCGTCTCGGTCATCTCCACCATGAAGGTAGACCTGCCCCGGGCCAGGTTGTCGGAGGCTCCGATGCGGGTGAAGATCCGATCCACGATGGGCAGCTTGGCCTCCTGGGCCGGAACGAAGGAGCCCATCTGGGCCATGACCGAGAAGAGCGCTGCCTGGCGGAGATAGGTGGATTTGCCCCCCATATTGGGCCCGGTGATGATCAGAACCTGGTCGGTGGTGGGGTTCAGATAGAGGTCGTTGGGAATGAACCGACCGGTGGGGAGTTGTTCGCCCAGACGTTCGATGACCGGGTGCCGCCCCCCCTTGACCGTCAACTCTTCGCCGGTGTGGAGCGTGGGTTTCACGTAACCGAACTGATGGGCGGCGCCGGCCAGGGTGGCCAGGCAATCCAGTTGGGCCAGCGCGCGAGCCGTGTTGCGGATGCGCCGGCATTCCCGACCCACGGCGGCGCGGAGTTGGCAGAAAAGCTCGTACTCCAGCTCCACCAGGCGCTCCTCGGCCCCCAGCACCCGGCGTTCGTGCTCCTTCAGCTGGGGGGTGGTGAAGCGCTCCGCTCCCACTAGGGTCTGCTTGCGTTCATAGTCGGGGGGCACCCGTCCCAGGTTGGACCTGGAGACCTCCAGGTAGTAGCCGAAGACCTGGTTGAACTTGACCTTCAGATTGGAAATCCCGGTGCGGGCGCGTTCGCCGGCTTCAAGCTCGGCAATGGTTTGCTTCCCCGAGGAGCTGTCCTTTCGCAGGCTGTCCAGCTCGGCGTTGAGCCCGGGCCGGATCAGCCGGCCCTCGGTCAACACCACCGGAGGATCGTCGTTGAGGGACTCTCGGATCTTCGCCGCCACGTCGTCCAGCGGGTCGCTGGCCTGCTCCAGGCTGCTCAGCCGCGCCGCCGCAAGCGGCAGCAGCAGCTGCTTGAGTCCGGGGATCTGTTCCAGCGACTGCCTGAGCGCGATCAGGTCCCTGGCGTTGGCGCTGGAGAGGGCCACCTTGGAGGCCAGCCGCTCCAGGTCATAGACCTGCTTGAGCCGCTCCCTGAGCTCCTCCCGCAACACCAGGTCTTCGGTCAGCGCGGCCACTGCCTCCAGGCGGCTCTCAATCTCGGCGAGGTCGATTTCCGGCCGCAGCATCCAGGTCTTCAGGAGCCGGCCGCCCATTCCGGTGGCGGTGGCGTCCAGGCACTGAAGCAGGGTGCCGTTGCGGGACCCGTCGTAGAGGGACTCCAGCAGCTCCAGGTTCTTCACCGTCGACTGGTCCAGCAGCATTGCCTGGTCCAGCTCGTAGTAGTGCAGTCTGTCCAGGTGCAGCAACTCGCCGCGCTGGGTCTCCTGCAGGTAGTGCAGGGCCCCGCCGGCCGCGGCCACGGCCAGGACCCGCCCCTGACAGCCGAATCCATCCAGGCTGGCGACCTTGAAATGGTCGGTGAGCAGCCGTTGGGCAAAGTCCGAGGCAAAGATCCACTCCTCCACTTCCGTCTTGAGGGCGGATAGATTGGAGGCCCAAGCGGGATTCCGGTCGCTGAGCCGGGAGCACCAGATCAACTCCTTGGGTCCCAGTCGTTCCAGTTCCGTTTGCAGCATGGATTCCCGGGTACCGTCCCGAAACTCGGTGATTCGAAAATCGCCGGTGGAGACGTCTACCGAAGCCAGGCCCAGTCCGGAACCGTCCGAGAAAACGGCGCTCAGGAAGTTGTTTTCCCGTGGCTCCAGCAGGTTGCCGTCGCTCAGGGTGCCGGGGGTGACGACCCGGGTCACTTCCCGCTTCACCAGCTTCCTGGCGGTCTTGGGATTCTCGACCTGATCGCAAACGGCCACCCGGTAGCCTTTGCGGATCAGCTTGGAGACGTAGGCGTCGGCACTGTGGTAGGGAACCCCGCACATGGGGACCGGGGTCCCTTTTTCCTTGTTGCGCGACGTCAGGGTGATTTCCAGCTCGCGGGCGGCCACAACGGCATCGTCGAAGAACATCTCGTAGAAGTCACCCAGCCGGAAGAACAGAATAGCGCCGGGAACCGACTTCTTGATCTGATGGTATTGGGCCATCATGGGGGTGGAGGGTTGCATGCCGAAGTCCGCTGAGAGGGGTCGGGAAGAGCGACCCCGAGAGGTGCTGGAGGCGTGCCGGGTGTGGACCTCCCGGGCAGGAGCGGCACACGCTGGGCTCACTGAGATTGTTCCGTCAAAATCCCGGAGTATATAATCTGCCCCTGGGGGTGTCAACGAACCCCGATCCCTGTTGCAGTCGAGCTTGAGGGCGGTCAGACCGCCGGGAGATCCCAGTCGTGAAACTCCTTTGCCTGGATACCTCCGGCAGCGCCGGAAGCATCGTGTTGTCGGAGGATGACGCCATCCTGGGCGAGATCAACCTGGATTCCGCCTGCACCCACACCGCTCGACTGCTGTCCGGCATCCGGTACCTCATCGACTACGCCGAAATCGGGCTGAACGACATTCAGGCCTTCGGGGTCATCTGCGGTCCGGGTTCCTTTACCGGCGTCCGGATCGGATTGACCACGGTCAAGGGCCTGGCGGAAACGCAGGAAAGACCCGCCGTGGCCGTGACCGCCTTCGAGGCCTGGGTGGAGAGGTTCCCGGAGTGGCAAGGGGTGATGGTTCCCATGATCGACGCCCGCCGGGGCGAGGTGTACGCTGCCGTCTTCGAGCGCCGCCGCTCCCGCCTGATTCAGCGGAATCCGGGATTCGTCGGCGCCCCCGGGGAGTTGCTGAATGCCCTGGACGAGGAGACCGTGCTTTTCCTGGGAGGCGGCGCCCAGAAATATCGGGATCTCATCCGGTCCCGGGGCCGCCCCCGGTGGCGGGTGGCCCAGACCGACCCCTTTCTGGGGCGTGCCCTGGCCTCCCTGGCGTCCTCCAAGGCGGACCGCGGGGAATGGACCGCGCCGCCGGACCTGCGCGCCTTCTACCTGCGCCGTCCCGACGCGGAGGTCAATTGGAAGGGGCCCTGAGGAATCGCTTGGCCATCCCGTTTTCCATACGGATAGTGTCTGAATCTTCTTGCCGGTCCGCAGAGGACGAAGTCAGTCGGAGCCCGAGAATAGTCCGGCCACGGGGATTGGAATGATTCTGCAGTGGGTGAAGCACATCCTCATCCTTCCGGGCACCATCCTGGTGTACATTCCAGGCGCGATCCTGTGGCTGGTGGCCGAAAGGCCGGGCGCCATTGCTCCGGCAGGACCGGGACAGGTCCGATTCTGGATCGGCATTGCCTTGGCGACGATCGGCCTGGTCTTGTCTACCTGGTGCGCCAGGCTGTTCGTGAAGGTCGGCAGGGGCACTCCCGCACCCTGGGCTCCGGCGCCGAGACTGGTTGTCCGCGGTCCCTACCGCCATGTCAGAAATCCCATGATTGCGAGCGTACTTTTCCTCCTCGGCGCCGAGTCGCTGCTCTTGGGCTCCTGGCACCTGGCCGGGTGGATGGCGGTCTTTTTCCTGCTCAAGACGCTCTATTTCCTAAGGTTCGAGGAGCCGGGCCTGGAAACGCGATTCGGAGACAGCTATCGACGCTACAAGGCCAACGTGCCGCGCTGGTTACCCAGGCTGCGACCGTGGGACCCCGGGGGAGTGACAGGTTGACCGATCGCTCACCGCCAATTGCTGTCCTGGACACCGTCATTACCACGGGTCCGCATCGCGCAAACTCGACTGACACACGGTCTCTCCTAAAGAATACGTCTACTCGGAGATGCAGATTGACGCCGTAATCGGGGGAGGCTCTTGAAAGTTGAAATTCGCCGGATGGTGGAGGCGGACGTCGCCCGGGTAGTGGCCATTGAGAACTGCTGGGACTACTTGAGCAAATGGGGGGAAGAGGGCTATCTGAAGGTGCTCAGGGAGCCCTACCTCTACTGCCCCCTGGTGGCGGAGGTGGAATCCGCCGGCGAATCGTCGCCCGGGGAAACGGCGGCCTTGGCGGGCGCGGCCGTGTTGGCCCTGATGGTCGATCACGGCGAGTTGTGCAATTTGATGGTTCCGCCCCGGTACCTGGGTAAGCGGGTGGGCCGGCGGCTCCTGGCCGGGTGCATGGAAGTGGCCCGCCAGCGGCAGTGTTCCCGCATCTTCCTGGAGGTGCGGCAGTCCAACCAGCGCGCCATCCACTTCTACCGGCAACACGGTTTCCGGATCGTCTCCCGCCGCAGCAACTACTATCGGGATCCGCTGGAGGATGCCTGGGTGATGGAGCGGCCGGTCGCCGCGGGGCCGCTGTCACCCGGGGGGTCCGGCGTCCTGCAAGGGATGGGCGCCCTGCCGCGGTAGCCTTGCCGCCCCTCGCACCATTCCGCCCGCACCCCGAGCTGGCCTGCCGTCTCCTCCCTTCGGAGTTGAAAGACACCGGTCTCCGGTCCCCGGGCCTGCACGGGTAATCCCGCGGATCAGTCGGGGTCCGCCGTGCTGTTCCAGGGCCGCAAGACCAGGTGGGCTCCCAGTATCACAAAGACCAGAAGGGCCGAGAGCAGGCAGTAGTCGCAGTAGGCCTGCAGGACAAATGCCTGCAGGTACAGCAGGTAGAGGGTCACCAGGAAGGCTGCCAGGCTGGCGATCAGGGTGAAGCGGAACACTTGCCGGAATCCCGACAGGCCGAAGATGCCGGCGGCGGTCACCGCCAGGTAAAAGGCGAAGCCGAACCAGGCGATGGAGAGGCCGCCCCAGTGGGAATAGGCGCTGTTGAGAACCTGGTCGCAGCCCCCGGCGGGCCCGCAGGGGATCAGCAGGCCGGTAAGGCTGTGGAAGCCGACGTAGCCGGAATCGATCATCCCGGCGAACCCGGCCAGCACCATCACACGAATCGGCCAGGGATTGCCGCTCACTGGACAGACCGGATGCCGTCGACGATTCTCTGTTCGAACTCGACTTCGTCCCTGCTGTTGGGGATCGGCTTTCCGTTCAGAAAGAAGGCGGGAACTGAGCGGACCTGGGCCAACTGGGCTTCCAGGATGTCCCGGTTGATCTTTTCCCTCACCTCGGGATTCCAAAGATCTCGCCGGAAGAGCGCCAGGTTGAGCTGCAGTTCGGCGGCGTAACGGAGAAGGAAGGTTTGGGCATCCGGCACCTTGGCCCACTCGCTCTGGCGCTGGAGGAGCAGGTCGTGCATTTCCCAGAACTTGTACTGGCGCCCGGCGGCCTCGGCCGCCTGGGCGGCAATCATGGCATTGCCGTGAGTCCTCTGCATGGGGTGGTGCTTGAAGACGATTTTCAGCCGGGAGCCGTGCTTTCTGGCGATTTTGGCCACTCGAGTGCTGGCGGCGGCGCAGGCTCCGCACTGAAAGTCGACGAATTCGACCAGGACCGCCTTGGCCAGGCTGTTTCCCTTGCTCCAGCCCTGCGAGCTGATGGGGGAATGGGTTTTGCTGGAGGTTGGAGCCGGTGCGGAGACCGCCTGATCGTCGGCGCGGCGCTGCAGGTAGAAAGCCGTTCCCAGGGCAACCGCGACCACTAGGGCCAGGAGGGCCAGGGGCTTGGCGATCGACCGGGCCCTTTTTTTGCGCGGCTTGCCGCGGGCTCCCGAACGCGGTTTTTGAGAGGAGGACACCTTGGCCATCAGTCGATTCTCCAAATCCGGGGCATCTTTCCGATCACTGAAGACGGGCTAGCCCGCATTTCTCACCAGGGGGCATGATCATGGCGCAGGATTTTTCCCTTCAGGGCGTGCTCGCGACCGAAGAGCGTAGCGGTCACTACGCGCGAGGGAGCATGTGCGCGCTGAAGGGAAAAAGACAAGCCAAGGCATGCCCAGCGCCGTCTGTTACCCGCAAGCCCTTCCCATGGAGCCAATCAACGTACTGAAGATAAACTACTTCTCGTCATGGCACCAGCGACCTGGTGAGAAATGCGGGCTAGGGGGACAGGGCAATGTCATCTTCGTTCCCCCGGATGCCGTCGGCGCCCGGGGACAGGATCCGCAGACCCTTCGGACCGGTACGCTGCAGAACGAGGGGGCGTCCCCAGGCGTCGAAGCGAATCGAAGTAGCCATGTGCCGGGGGAACAGCAGATCGATCAGCCCGGACAGGTCTCGGGCCCGGGGATACTCCCCATGGGTTTTCTTATACTCCCTGATTCCATCCGCCAGCTTGCTCAGGTCCTGACGGGTCTGTCGGTTTCTGGTCGTGTCCAGGGCCTGACGCAAGGTGTCGATCCGAACCCAGTTCCCGTCCGACAACCGAACCGCTTCCACCTCCCACTTCCCCCGTGAATTCCGGGAGAGCTGAAAAACCATCTTCAAGTTGGCTTCGGCAATCGCTTGATTGGTTCCGGGCTGCGAGACTTTTCGGATT
Source organism: Candidatus Versatilivorator sp. (assembly GCA_965207735.1). GTDB lineage: Bacteria > Acidobacteriota > Terriglobia > Versatilivoradales > Versatilivoraceae > Versatilivorator. The sequence continues at coordinate 3,634,868 of OZ242296.1, forward strand.
TCCAGAGATTTGTCCTCGATTTCCAGCAGCCCCAGCTTCAGGATTCTCTTTCGGGCGGTCTCGTGGCTGAGCTTGCGGGAGGAGGCACAACCCACAATGCAGCAAACGAGCGCCAGCAACGCAAAGATCCTTAACCCGTTCATGGGAAAATCATCCTATCCTGGATTCTCAGGGCGTGCCGGCTCTGAGGAGCTGGACGTTGACGGCGCTGTTGACCTGCTGCGAGACCTGCAGGGCCTCCTGAACCACGGGGCGGCAATTCTGGGGGACCTTTTCAATCGTCTGGATCAGGGAGGCGTTGATCTTCTGGGTGGATTTCAAGAGCGCCTTCAGGAGTTTCTGACCCTTTTTCTGGTCGGGATCTTCCTTTGCAGCCAGGTCATCGGCTCGGCTCAGGGCCAGGGCGTACCCGGTCAGGTACATCCGAGCCTGGTCCTGATCGCATTTCCGAACCAGGATTCGGAACTGCTTGAGCCGGTCAAAGGTGATGTCCAGGTATACGCTCAGCTGCTTTCGCGGGGTATTGGCCTTCCGCAGGGCTTCCTCCTCCGTTGAGGAGAACTTGTCGGGGGAGAAAGCATCCTCGGAGGCCCAGGAATGGTGAGCCAAGCCGAAAGTTACCGCCAATATGCCGAGGGCAACCAGCCCGCGGACCAAAGGGGCGCGGAATGGAACAATTGGCGGCAGCAGGGGATTACCTCTCGTTCATGGGAATATAGGGCGCTGGATGAGAGGGGCCGGTGTATTCGGCTCTGGGCCGAATGAGGCGGTTGTTGTCCAGTTGCTCGAGAACGTGCGCTGTCCAGCCGGAGATGCGGCTGACCGCGAATAGCGGGGTGAACAGGTCGACCGGGATCCCGAGGTTGTAGTAGACCGTGGCCGAATAGAAATCGACGTTGGCGTTGATATTCTTTTCCCGTTTCACCACTTCTTCGATCACCCGGGAGGTTTCGAACCACTTGCGGGTGCCGGAACTCTCGGAAAGGTCGCGTGACATGCGGCGCAGATGGGTGGCTCGCGGGTCCTCGGTTCGATAAACCCGGTGTCCGAAGCCGCTGATCTTCCGCTTTCTGGCCAAAGCTTCCTTGACATAGGTTTCGGCCCGCTCCGTCTCGCCAATGTCGATCAGCATGCGCATGACATCCTGGTTGGCCCCGCCGTGCAGGGGGCCTTTCAAGGTTCCGATGGCCGAGGTAATGGCGGAATGGACGTCCGTCAAGGTGGCCACGGTCACGCGGGCCGCAAAGGTCGAGGCGTTGAACTCATGGTCGGCGTGCAGGATGAGCGCCACGTCCAGGGCCCGTTCGGCGGTCGCATCGGGCTTTTTCCCGGTCAACATGTAGACGAAATTGGCGGCATGGGAAAGCCCGGAGTCGGGGCTGACCGGTTCCTGGCCGTTGCGGATGCGGTCGGCCGTGGCCACGATGGTAGCGATCTGGCCGGTCAGACGATAGGTCTTGCGCAGGTTGGCCGGTTTGTCGTTGGCGGCGGCGTCGGGGTCGTAATGGGACAGGGCCGAAACAGCCGTGCGCAGGACATCCATGGGGGGAGCGTCCGGGGGCAAGCTCTTCAGCAACTGAAACACCGGCTCCGGCAGGGCCCGGCTCCGACCCATGACCGCTGTCATTTCGTCCAGTTCCGCCTGCTGGGGGAGGCGGCCGAACCACAACAGGAAGCAGACTTCCTCAAAGGTCGAATGTTCCGCCAGATCGTGGATGTCTATGCCTCGATAAGACAGAATCCCCTTCTGTCCGTCGATGTAGCATATGGATGAGGTCGCCGCCACTACATCCTGCAAGCCTTCCTTAAACCTGGACATTCACCACTCCTTCTCCACCCCTCAAGTAACCGTGCGATGTGTTTCCTGCGAGAAAACCGGCGGGGCCAGCCTGAAACGGGACACGCGGTCTGTTAGCGAGGCCGGAATTCTAAACCAAAGCCCGCGGTTGTGGGAAGGAAATTCGTGAGCGGCAGGTGGCTTCCGGCATAAGCGCAGTCCATGGCTAGCCCTCAAAACCACCAGGCTTTCAAGAGGAGCAGGGCCAGGGCGGCGGTGAATCCCAGCACAGCCCGATATTCGCGGTTGCGGCGGTAGTGTTGCAGGCTGAAAGGGGCCGGGCCGCTGCTGTCCGGCCAGCGGGTGGGGAGAAAGAAGGGGACGGTCTTCCGGTAGTCGGGATAGCGCAGGGGGAAAAGTTGTCTCAGGCGCTCTTCCTCGGCCCGCATGGCCGGTCCGTACAAGAGGAAAAAGCAGGTCAGAAACAGGGCCAGGATGAGCAGACTGCGCCCGGCCAGGCTGAATCCCAGCCCGATCACGAAGCTTCCCAGGTAGAGAGGATGGCGGGTGAAGGCGTAGGGCCCGGAGACGGCCAGTTGGTCGTTCTTGCGGACGTGGCCGGCGGCCCATCCCCGAAAGAGCATTCCCAGGAAGGCCAGAGCGATTCCCGCCGGCCAGAGAGGCCAGGTGGGGTGGGCCAGCAAGAAAAAGAGGACGGCCAGGAGAAAGCCGGCGGGGACGCGGAGGCGGGTGAGGATAGGCAGCATGAGGCGTTTGGGCTCAGTCGGCCCGGAGTGGAAGCGCAGCCTGGGAACGGGGTCGTTCCAGCCGCCTCACCACCGCATCGAACACTTGGTCCACCGTGACCAGGGTCATGCACTGGCAGCGGTACTTCCAGCAGGTCCTCTTGTAGCAGGGCCCGCAGGGAACCGGGTGGAACACCGCCAGGTCCTCCGGATGGGGGGACCCGTTCCTTCCGGGGTCGGTCGGACCGAAGATCGCCACCACCGGCGTGCGGCAAGCCGCGGCCAGGTGCAGCGGTCCGGTGTCTCCACCCACGAACAGGCGGGCTCTCCGGGCCAGGGCGATGAACTGGGGCAGGGTGGTCGAAAAGGTCGGTGGCGGGTCGCCCGGACAGGCCGCCGTCACTTCCCGTACCAGGTCCTCTTCTCCCGGTCCCCAGGTCAGCACCGTCTTCAGACCCAGCTCCCGCCTGATTCGATGGTGGAGAAGGCCATAGTTGGAGGGAGACCAGTTCTTGGTCACCCAGCCGCCGCCGGGGTTGAGGATGATGAACTCCTCCAGGCGGCGTTGGGCCAACTGGGTTTCGATGTAGGCCCGGTCCGACTCTTCCACTCCCAGTTTGAACCCCCCTTGGCCGCGGGTGGCACCCTGGCTGCCCGCCAGCGCGCGATGCAGTTCACTGACGTGGGGGGTCGCGGGGTGCGGTGACACCCGTTTGCCATAGAGGATGCGGCAACCGGGTTCCTTCAGGTAGGGCTTGTCGAACCCGACCAGCAACCGGGAGCGGGAAAAGAGGCCGAAGGCCGCCGACTTCCACAGTCCCTGGAAGTCAAAGGCCACCTCGTACCGCTGCCGCCGCAGTTGGCTCAAACAACGGAAAATCTCGCGCCAGGTGCCGGGACGCCACAGCGCTCGCCTCCACCCGCGGGTATCGAGTTCAATCACCCGGTCGAGCCAGGGATGGTTCTTCAGCAGGACACCGGCCTGCCTCTCGACCAGCCAGTCGATCCGGGCTCGGGGGAAGGAGGTCCTCAAATCCGCCAGAGCGGGAAGCGTGTGGACCACGTCTCCGATCGAACCCAGCTTGATGATCAGGATCCGATTCATCGGTCCTTCTTCCCGGTGGAGGGAGGCGGCCCCTGGGGCTGCATCAGTCCCTTCAGCAGGCCGCGGGTGGAATGGTCCTTGGGGTCTCCGGCAATAGCGATCCGTCCCCCGTAGGAGAGCACCACCTCTCTCTCGGGAACCGTCTGCTCGCTGTAGTCGGTTCCCTTGCAGTGTATGTGGGGCTGCAGCCTGCGAAGTACCCGTTCCACGTTCAATTCCTCAAAGACCAGCACGTAGTCTACGCAGGACAGGGCGGCCAGGATTTCCGCCCGTTCCTGTTCGGGCATCAGGGGGCGGGGAGGCCCCTTGAGCGCGCGCACGGAGGCGTCCCCATTGAGGGCCACCACCAGGCAGTCCCCCAACTGCCGCGCCTCCTGCAGGTAGCGGACGTGGCCCACATGGAGCCAGTCGAAGCATCCGTTGGCCAGCACTACCTGGCGGCCACGCTCCTTCAGGTCTGTCACCAGAGGCTGCAAGGCCTCCAGGGAGAGGATCTTGGCGCTATCCATGAGAAGCTCGGTCCCGGGCCACCGCCTCCTTGAGCTCCTGGCGGGTCACCGTAGCGGTGCCGTGCTTCATCACCACCAGTCCGCCGGCGTAGTTGGAGAGCCGGGCCGCCTCCTCGAAGCTGGCTCCCACGGCCAGGGCCAGGGTAAAGACGGCAATGACGGTATCGCCGGCGCCGGTGACGTCCGCAACCTGGTCGCTCCCGAAAATGGGAATGGAAAAGGAGGGCTTGTGGGGAGTGAAGAGCACCATGCCGTCCCGCCCGCGGGTGATGAGGACCGCCTCCGAATTCAGCTTCCTCAACAGGCGCCTGCCCGCCTTTTCGAGCCTGGCCTTGTCGTTTCCGATCTCGTACCCTAACAGGGCCTCCACCTCGGGCTCATTGGGGGTGGAGGCGGTCAGCCCGGGAAACTGCAGCAGTTGGTACCTGGAATCCACCGTGATGGGGAACTCCTCTCGCATCCGGGCCAGGCGGGCCACCAGCGCGGGGCTCACGTAACCCAGCCCGTAGTCGGAGATGATGAGGCCTTGGCAGGAAGCCAACAGAGGCGCCAGGCGGGTCCAGACCGTCTGTTCGGTCTCCGGGGTGTGTCGAAAGCGGCCCTCGCGGTCCAGCCGCAGGACCTGATGCCGGGTGGAGTGGGCCGAGCCGGCCACGAAGCGGGTCTTGACGGGAGTCGGGTAGTCCCTGTCCCTTTCGATCGTGGGAATGGAGAGCTCTGTGCCTTGGAGTTGCCGGTGGAGTTCCTCTCCGGCGGCATCCCGGCCCAGGATTCCAACCGGGACGGGGTGGGCCTCCAGCGCCGTCAGATTGTTGATGGCGTTGCCCGCGCCCCCGGGAAGAATGCGCGACTCCTTGTGCTTGAGGATGAGCACCGGAGCCTCCCGCGAAATCCGCGAGAACTCTCCGAACACGAACTCGTCCGCCACCAAGTCGCCGTAAACGACAAGGGGACAGCCGGGGAAGCTGTCGATGATCTCCGCGTAGCGGCGGGCGTCAGGGGCAGTCATACCGTCTCCAGCACGACGCGGCTGGCCTCCAGCAGATTCTCCACCACCCACTCCGGCTGAACTTTCCACTGGTTCCTCTGGTGTTCGTAGGCCCCTCGGCCGTATCCCGAAAGGACAAAGACGGATCGGGCGCCGGCGTTGTGCGCCAGCTCGATATCGCTGTAGCGGTCTCCGATCACGAAGGATTTGCCGACGTCGACGCCGAATTCCTCGACCGCCCGCCACAACATGCCCGGCTTGGGTTTGCGGCACTGGCACACCTGGCGATAGGGAGGTTCGCCGGCCGTGGGATGATGGGGACAGTAGTAGACAGCGTCGAAATAGGCTCCGGCGTGCTCCATTTCCCTGCGAAGCCTGGTGTGGATCTGATTAACCAGATCTTCGCTGAAGTAACCCCGGGCCACCCCGGCCTGGTTGGTCACCACGATGGATTTCAACCCCCGCCGATTGAGCCCGCGAATGGCCTCGGCAGTCCAGGAGTAGACCTGAAAGCGGGAGAGATGGTTCACGTATCCGACCTCTTCGCTGATGGTGCCGTCTCGATCGATAAAGGCCGCAATTTCAGCCATGGGCGAGATGTCTAGCTAGAGCAGGGCAATCGAAGTGGAGATCAGTTGAGGCTCGCGGGGAGATCGTTGGCGGGGTTGCCGTTCCCCTGAGCCCGCGGGAGGGGCGAGCATGGCCCCCAGGGTTGACGGAAACGGCCGTTCCTCCGAGCAACGGCGTCCCTCAGCCACCTGCCCGGAGCATCCGCACTGCCTCCTGGAAGACTTCGTCAACCGTGATCCGGGTCATGCAGCGGTGATCGATAGGACATTCTCGCAGAAGGCACGGACTGCATTCAACGTTTTTGTTCAGGACCACGGCGGCGGGGCCGAGGGGCCCGGTGGCGACTTGGTCGGTGGAGCCGAACAGCGCCAGGGTGGGGATTCCCAGCGCGGCCGCCAGGTGCATGGGCCCCGAATCATTGGTAATGAAGAGGTCGCAGCAGGCAATCATGGCGATCAGCTCCGAGAGGCGTGTTCTGCCCGAAAGAACCAGCGGGCGAGCGGCCATGTGCCCGCAAATGGACTCAGCGATGGGTCGCTCCTGCCGGGAACCGAACAGGATCGCTTCCACTTCTTGGGTGCGGATCAACCGATCCAGGACCTGGGCGTAACGGTCTCCCATCCAGCGCTTGGCCGAACCGAAGGCGGCGCCCGGGTGAACGCCGACCACCTTGCCTTGAAATCGAACGCCCTCCTGTTCCAGTCGCTGCCTGGCAAGAGCGCGGGCCTCGGGCTGCAGCGGCAGCACCGGCGTCGTCTTCTCATGGCCCGGCGAGCGGGCGTCAAGGACTCTCTCCCGGCCCGCCAGCCGTTCCACCAGGTCGAGGTAGTAGCAGGTCTGATGTCTCGCCTTCAGTCGTGGATCGATCGAAACGGCATGGGTCAGGAGCCAACCGCGCCCATCCCTGCGGTAGCCGGCTCTCAGGGGAATGCGGGCCAGCCGGGTCAGGAAAGCGGCCTCGAAGGCATTCTGCAGGAGCAGAGCGGCATCGAAGCCGCCTCGGGCGAGCTTCCGAACCAACCGGAGCCGCCCCGCCGTCCCCGCATGCCGGCCGTCGCGATCGTAGAGCCAGACGGTGTCCACCCAGGGGCTGCCCTGGTAGATATCGCTGACCCAGGGCAGCACCAGCAAGGTGATGTGAGCCCGGGGAAGGAGCCGCCGGACCTCTCGTAGCGCGGGGATGGCCATCACCGAGTCCCCCACCCAGTTGGTTCCCCGAATTAGCAGCCGTCGGATGTGGTCGCCTTCCAGAAATGTCTTCACCGGAATTTTTTCCCCAACGTTTGCATCAGCAAATCCCGCAGGCCGTCTCCCACGAACTCGAACGAGACCCGGGCGATCAGTACCCGAAGCGCCGGTGGATGCAGGGAAGCGGGCGGTAGATTCTCGGCGTCCTTTTCGGTGGTGATGGCCGCCTCTACCCGCAACTCCCGGCAGCGGGCTCCAATGGCGCTCAACTCCCCGGTGGAATAGCGATGGTGATCGCCGAAAGGAAGGGCTTGTACCAGTTCCACCCCGTGGCGTCTCAAAGAGTCGAAAAACTGCTGCGGGTTGGCAAGCCCGGCGAAGGCCAGGGCTCGACATCCTGCCAGCGGCGCCTCCACTCTTTCTCCCCGGGCCGTCCTGCAGGCGACCGGCTCCAGGATCTGGGTCGAGCGGAAGCAGGGCAGATCCGGGTTGAAGCGCCGGAGTTCATGGGTCAGCGGGTCATAGTCCTGTCCGGTGCGCGTGCGGGTCAGGATGACGGCGTCGGCCCTGCCGAGGGCTTCCGGGGGCTCCCGCAGCTGACCCGAGGGGACTATTCGCCCCCCTCCGAAGGGGTTGGTCACGTCCACCAGGACCAGGTCCAGACAGCGATGGAGTTGCCGGTGCTGGAAACCGTCGTCCAGCAAATGCAGGTCGGCGGCGTCCCGACCTTCAATCCAGCGGCCGGCCCCGGCACGGTTCTTGCCTACGGTGACCATTGCACCGGGAAGGTTCCTGGCAATGACCAGGGCTTCGTCACCCGCGAGATCGGATTGGCTCCGGATGCGTCGACCGTCGGAGACCGGCAGCGGTCCTCCCCGGTGGCGTCCCTTGTAGCCCCGCAGCAACACCGACACCGAGTAGCCTGCGCCTTGAAGCATTTTGCCCAATGCGATGACGGTTGGAGTCTTGCCGGTGCCTCCCAGGGTCAGGTTGCCGACGCTGATCACCGGCCGGGCGAGGTGTTGGACCTTGAACCAGCCGGCATCGTAACCTCGGTTGCGGAGGTGGACAACCTGCTCATAGGCGGTGGAGACCAACTGCGATGCCGTGATCATCCCTTGAGATCCCCGGCCGGGAGCCCCCGGCCGGAGCCGTTTGCCCACCGGCATGTGCACTGATCCTTGCCGGGCTCAGCCGGGGGGCAGGCACTTGGCGATCCGATCCAGGATTCTGGCTCCGGCCCCTTGATGGGTCCGGATAATTCGGTAGCCGTTGCCGCCCAGGCGCCTGCGGGAGCCGGCGTCCCGAAAGAGCTCGATGAATCGCGCTCCCAGCTCGACTTCATTCTGAACCATTATGCCGGCCTCGGCCTGAATAAAGTGTAGGGCCATCTCACGAAAATTGTTCATATGGGGGCCGAACAGCACCGGCTTCCTGAACAGGGCCGGCTCCAGCAGGTTATGTCCGCCCCATGGGATCAGGCTTCCTCCCACGAAGACCAGATCGGCCAGGGCGTAAAGCACCGGCAGTTCTCCCAGGGTGTCCAGCAAGATGACTTCGGCGGGCGGGTTCTCGCCTGCGGGTATTACATTGTTGGACAACTCTGATCGCTTGACGAAGTCAAAGGATTGGGAGGTCAACAACTGCGCCACTTCCGCGCAGCGGCCGGGGTGCCTGGGAGCCAGCAGCAGTCGGGCCTGGGGACACTCCTGCTGGAGCGCCCGGAAGGCATTCAGAACGGGCCTCTCCTCGTTGCTGCGGGTGCTGCCGGCGACCACCAGGAAGGGCGTGGAGGAGAGTCGCATCAGGGCGCGAAATTGAGCCAGCCTGGACTGAAGCCGGCCTGGCGGTTCGATGTCGTATTTCAGGTTGCCGCACACCTCCACCCTGTCGGGAGGCGCTCCCAGGGAGACAATCCGTTCCCGATCCACCGGGTCCTGCATGCAGCAGCAGTCGAACAGGCTCACCGACCGCCGCAGCCACCGGCGGAAGCGGTGGTACTTTCTGAAGGAGCGGTCGGAGATTCGTCCGTTGGCCAGGCAGACCGGGATCCCCCGCTGGCGGCATTCATGAAGGAAATTGGGCCAGATCTCCGTTTCCAGGACCAGGACCAGCCCGGGTCGCACCCGGTTGAGGCTGCGCCGCACGGCGAACTTCCAGTCCAGGGGGAAGTAGAAAACGCCCGCCAGCCCCTGCCGGTTCATGCGGGCCAGTTCCTGACCGGTCCTTGAGGTGGTCGAGAGGAACAAGGGGCGCCCGGGCCATCGTCGGCGAATCTGCCTGATCAGGGGCAGCACCGACAGCACCTCGCCTACCGAGACGGCGTGGACCCAGATGCCGCCTGCCGGACCTGTTCCGATCTCCCGGGGGAGGATGCCCAGGCGCTCGGGAAAGCTGGAGAGATACTTGCGATGCCTGAGGGCTTGAATCAGAAAGTAGGGCAGCGCCAGAAGGAAGGCCAGCGTGAAGCCCAGGCTGTAGAGTCGCCGAATCAAGGCCTGCCCATTCTGCCGTCGACCAAGAGCCCGTACTTCTCACCGGGTCGCCGGATGCATGAGAGAAGAGGGTTTATTGCCAGCAACCTGTCGGTCCGATTGTGATGTCTTGCGGTTGCCGAGGTCAAGAACGGCTGGATGGGAGCGTCCGGCGCCCGAGGCCGGCGTGCGCCCCCCACCGCAACCGACGCACGCCGGTGGTTACCGCTACGGCGCACAAGATCTCGCCCTTGGCTCGCCTTGTGCGAACCCCCCACCGCATCAGCCTTCGCCATTCGGCTCGACTTCTGCGACTCCCCCTCAAGGGGGGAGTGATATCCGTGTTATGAAGAGGGAACGGAGTTTATGCGGTAGACCGGGAACATGGTTTACATCCTGCCCAGGAATGGGGCAAGGCGCCTGATGCAAGCCTCAAGTATCACTCCCCCCTTGAGGGGGAGTCGGAGAGACAAGGGCGCCAGCCCGCAGTCGATCCGGAGGGGGGCAAGCTCGGCGCCCCGAGAGCGACTACCAAAGGCTCCGCCCGCCGTCGATCCGGAGGGGGGCATACTCGGCGCCCCGTGAGTGACTACCAGTGGCACAGCCACCAACGCCGCTTGCCGGCTCTGGAGCTCAACTTTTGTGCGTGTGTCTTCGGGTCCCTTCGTGGATAATCCCTCTCTAATGAACAAGCTCTCCATTCGCGATTTGGACCTGGACGGCCGCCGGCTCTTCATACGAGTGGACTTCAACGTCCCGCTGGACGGTTCTGGCCGGGTTGCCGACTCCGCCCGGATTCAAGCCAGCCTGCCCACCATCCGCTACGCGCTGTCCCGCGGAGCCCGGGTGCTGCTGGCCTCACATCTGGGACGGCCGCGGGGCCGGGTCGATCCGAGCCTGAGCCTGAAGCCTGTCGCCGCCGCCCTGGAATCGGCCATCGGCCGGCCGGTGAGCATGGCCGGGGATTGCGTGGGGGAAGCGGTCGAGAGGCAAAGCGCTCGACTGCGGTCGGGCCGGATCCTGCTGTTGGAGAATTTGCGCTTCCACCCGGAGGAGGAGGGCAACGGGGAATCCTTCTGCCGGGGGCTGGCCCGCCTTTGCGACTGCTATGTCAATGACGCCTTCGGCGCCGCTCATCGAGCCCACGCCTCGACGGCCGGCATGGTTCGGTTCGTCGGAAAGGGGGCGACCGGCCTTCTGATGGAACGGGAGCTCTCCAATCTGGGCAAGGCGCTGTACAGTCCCGATCGGCCCTTTATGGCCGTTCTGGGCGGCGCCAAGGTATCCGACAAGATCGAGGTCATGGAGAACCTGCTGGAACGGGTCGACGGGATGCTGGTGGGTGGAGGCATGGCCTACACTTTCTTGAGGGCCCTCGGGTTGGAGGTGGGGCGGTCGCTGGTGGAGACCGACAAGATCCCCCTGGCAAGCGGACTCCTCCGGAAAGCGGAGCAGGCGGGCCTTCCCCTGCTCCTCCCCGTCGACCACGTCGTGACCCGCACTCTGGAGCCCGACGCACCCAGCCGGGTAGTTCCCGTTGGGGAAACCGGGCCGGAGTGGATGGGGGTGGACATCGGCCCTGAAACCCGTTCCCAATTTCAGCAGGTGCTCTCCAGGGCGGCAACCATTCTATGGAATGGTCCGGTGGGCGTGTTCGAGATCGATCGCTTCGCCGGAGGCACCCTGTCCCTGGCCAAGGCCGCGGCGGCCGGCACGGCAACCACGATCGTGGGCGGGGGTGACTCGATTGCAGCCGTCCGGCGGGCGGGTGTCGCCGACCGGATCACCCACATTTCGACCGGCGGCGGGGCGTCGCTGGAATTCTTGAGCGGCCGCAAACTGCCGGGTGTGGAATCGTTGGGCGACAGGCCCTGAGCCACCGCCGGCTTCGGAGGAGCAGTCTCATGGAATCCCCAACCCCGGGTAGGCGACCGGTCATTGCCGGGAATTGGAAGATGCACCGGACGGTCCGGGAAAGTGTGGAGCTTGTCGACCGACTCAAGCCTTTGGTGGAGGCCTCGGGCCATTGCGACATCGTGGTGGCGCCCCCCTTCACCGCCCTCTGGGCCGCGGCCCAGGCCGCTGAGGGCTGCCCCATCGCCATCGCGGCTCAGGATCTCTATTGGGAAAGCCAGGGGGCCTATACCGGAGAGGTATCGGCAGCCATGGTGGCCGAGGCCGGCTGCCGCTACGCCATCCTCGGTCACTCCGAGCGCCGGAGCCTGTTCGGCGAGACCAGTAGGGCCGTCAGCCGCAAGGCCGCGGCGGCTCTCGAAGCGGGTCTCACCCCCATCGTCTGCCTGGGAGAGACGCTCTCAGAGCGCGAGTCGGGCCGGACCGAAACAGTCATCGGAGCCCAGTTTCGGCAGTCGCTGGCCGGCTTGACAGAGGATGCCCTTTCCCGTACGATGATCGCGTACGAACCGGTGTGGGCGATCGGCACGGGGCGGGCGGCAACTCCGGAGATGGCCCAGGATGTCCACGCCTTGATTCGAGGCTTGGCTGCAGAGGTTTTCAGTCGGCAGGCGGCAGAGCAACTGCCCATCCTCTACGGGGGCAGCGTCAAGCCTGAAAACGTGGACGGGTTGATGGCCCGGGCCGACATCGACGGCGCCCTGGTTGGCGGGGCAAGTCTGAAGGCTGAATCCTTTGCCGCAATAGTCAACTTCCAGGTCTGATGGCACTGTTACTGCAAATCATCCATGTGGTCGTCTGCGTGCTTTTGATCCTGATTGTGCTGCTGCAGTCGGGGAAGGGGGCGGACCTGGCAGGCGCCTTCGGTGGGGGCGGTTCCCAGACGGCCTTCGGAGCCAGGGGGACGGCCACGTTTCTTTCGAAGCTGACCACCGGTGCGGCCATCGTCTTCATGGCTACCTCCTTTACTCTATCGCTGCTGACGTCCCAGGACGAAGGTCGCTCCATCATGCAGGACGCGGCCGCGACTGCTCCCCAGGAAGAGGCTCCCCCTGAGAGCCCCGCGGCCACTCCAGTCCCTCAGTCGTCGGAGAGCCCGGCAGCACCGGACCAGGAGGACGAATCCGGCTCCCAGCGGGCGGAATAGAACACGCCCTTCCAGGGAACGCAGTCTGGCGTGCGGAAGTGGTGGAATTGGCAGACACACCATCTTGAGGGGGTGGCGGCGCAAGCCATGCGGGTTCAAGTCCCGCCTTCCGCACCATCACTTGGTCGTTGCATTTCTCCGCGCAACCCGCCCGCACAGAATCGACCGTTTCAATCCCCTGCCCATCGAATCGGTTGCTCGTAAAGCGGTGAACCCGCGCCGGCCGTCGATCCCCCCGGAGATGGTTTCACCCGCGGCGGTCGCCGTTATGTTCCAGGTCAATTCTTGAAGAGCGCGTCGAAGGCTTCCCGGGCCGTCTTGGGGCCGGGAGCGGCAGGAGTGAAGGAGGTCGTTTGTCTTTCGATGGTCTTTTTGGCCACGAACAGGCCGCATTGGTTGCGTACGCTTTTTCGGGGAATGCGCTCGGGGATCTTCTGGGTGCATTCCAGACGTGCCGAGGTGTCGAAGAATACGCACTGCCGGCAGGTATGAAGGTCGGCTCCGCACTTGGGGCACCGGGTTTCCATCCCGATATCGGGTGAAGTGGTCGCCCCGCACATGGTGCAGCGCACCACATCCTGAAAGCCCGGCATGGGCTTGGCGCGGAACTCGGGGGCGCCTCGGGGCTTGGAAGGCTTTCGGACCCGGGGCCGCGACTCCCGTTCGTTGTCCTGATACCCGGGTTGGCGGTATTTTCTCGACATCAGGTTCTCGCAGTTGCAGGCAGGCCCGGACGAGCGCCCGGGTGTCGGCTCACTTGCTCAGCAGCACCTGGGATGGGAAATCATTGCCGACTGGTCACGTGTGGGAGGCATTATACTTTGAATGGAAAAGCAGGGGGCAAGAAAAAATTGACCGGCCTGCTCCGGCTCCCTGGCTGGAGAAATAGAGGTTAAGAGGTCTCAGGTCCGATTTCCGAGCACGATCCACGGCACCGGGCTATTGACAATCCGCTTTTTTGGAATAAAATCTGGATACTTCCGTAGTCGGCGCACATTCTTGCTCGCCGCCCAACATTTTGCCTAGCAATCAAAGTTCAACCAGACTCTGCCAGTCACGCCTCGGAACCCTTGGAGGAGTGGATGCCAAATACTGAAAGTGACGGTCCGATGCAACCCCAAACCGGTGCGACTCCAAGAGCCGCGCCTTCGAGGCGGACGCCGCCCGCCCCCGCCAAGGTTCAGCAAAAGTCCAAGGCAGGGTTGTTATCGAGGATTCTGAATATCTTCGGGAACGGTGCGTCGGTCGATCCCGCCAAGCGGCGGCGTCGCACGGTGCAGGCCCTGGTCACGGGGTTCCTGGGAATCAATCTCTTGATGTTCCTGCGTTTCTTCTTTCCCAGAACCCTGTTTGAACCCAAGACGCTGTTCCGCATTGGATATCCTTCCGACTTCGGCTACGGCGTGGATACCAAGTTTCAGAAAAGGCGGATCTGGGTGGTGCGCGACGCCGAGGGGCTCTTTGTGGTTTACGCCCGCTGCACCCACCTGGGATGCACTCCGGACTGGAAGCCCAGCGAGAACAAGTTCAAGTGTCCCTGCCACGGAAGCGGTTACGACAGCATGGGAATCAATTTCGAAGGCCCGGCTCCCCGTCCCCTGGACCGCGCCAAGGTTGAACTCGACGCCGAAGGGCAGATCGTGGTAGACACCAGCGTCCTCTACGAATGGCCCAAGGGGATGCGGTCGGAGTTCCGGGATCCGGGAGCGTTCCTGCAGTTGTAGCCGGTAGCCGATTCTGCGTAGCGGGGGTTGCAAGTATCCATCCGAGGAGTCGATCCATGGCAGACGATCTGAAAGAGCAGAAACCAGCGGGCAAGGGGGCGGCCTTGATCGACGGCGTCCTGAAGGAAGTCAAAAACCTCAAGGAGAAGGCCCTCGACGATGTTAAGTCGCTCAAGAAGCCCCAGAAGACCCAACTCTTCAAGTCTATCTTTCGGGTGACCCACGACGAGAAGCCGCGCAACCGCGCGCTGGGGATCCTGTCCAACGTCTTCCTGCATTTGCACCCCGCCAAGATCAATCGCGACGCGGTCGCCTACAACTACACCTGGGGCATGGGAGGGATCACCTTCTATCTGTTCATCGTGCTGACCTTTACCGGCGTCCTGCTGATGTTCTACTACCACCCCTCCAAGGTGCAGGCATTCCGGGATATCCTCTACCTGGAACACGACGTGCCTTTTGGGAAGCTGTTGCGAAACATGCACCGCTGGGCCGCCCATTTGATGATTATCACCGTCTGGCTGCACATGTTCAGAGTCTTTCTGACGGGCTCCTACAAGAAGCCGCGGGAGTTCAACTGGATGGTGGGCGTGATTCTGATGCTGCTCACCATGCTGCTTTCCTTTACCGGCTATCTGCTGCCGGATGATCAGCTCGGTTTCTGGGCGGTCACCGTGGGCACCAACATGGCGCGGGCGACGCCTTTGTTGGGGCACGAGGGTCCGTTGGGACCGGAACTCGGCATGACCGCCTTCAACGACGTTCGGTTTGCTCTGCTGGGGGGCTCCATCGTGGACTCCAATGCGCTGTTGCGCGCCTACATCTGGCACTGCATCGCCATTCCCCTGATCGCGGGGATTTTCATGGCCGTTCACTTCTGGAGAGTTCGTAAGGACGGCGGCATCTCGGGACCGGCTCCCGTGATGCTGGAATCCGAAATCAAGGAGCCGCGACGGTTTTGAGCGTTCGTTGGTGCGACGATCGTTCGGGGACCTTTGACCGGGAACGGCTCGGAAAAGGATAAGGAGGAAATCAGTGGATTGGGTTCAGCTCTGGGAAATCACCACACTGCCCGACAATGTTCCCATTGTCCTGCTTATTCTGGTCATCCCTTTTTACGCCTGGTACGGCCTGCGGCAGGCATTCGCCAACGACCGGCTGATCGACAGTCTGGAAGCCGACCCGGAGATGGCCAAGACCCACCACCGCAAGACGCAACCCTGGAAACCGGGCTGGGCTCGGGAAATTCAGGTCTGGCCCTACCTGTTGCGCATGGAGTTCCTGGTTGCCATCATTGTCACCTTCATTCTGATGGTGTGGTCGATTACCCTGGACGCTCCTCTGGAGGAGCCGGCCAATCCCTCCCTGACCATGAACCCGGCAAAGGCGCCCTGGTACTTTCTGGGGCTGCAGGAGATGCTGGTCTATTTCGATCCCTGGATGGCCGGCGTGGTGCTGCCGACCCTGATTCTGGTAGGGCTCATGGTGATACCCTACATGGATTCCAACCCGCTCGGGAACGGCTATTACACCTACAAGCAGCGGAAGTTCGCCATTTGGGCCTTCTGCTTCGGCTTCATCGTGTTGTGGTTGTCGATGGTGGTCATTGGCACATTCATTCGGGGTCCGGGGTGGATATGGTTCTGGCCCGGCCAGACCTGGGACCACAACAAGCTGATCTTCGAGGCCAATCGGGATCTGCCGGATATGTTCGGCATCACCAGCATGCTCGGCAAGAGCCTCTTCGGGGCGGTGGTGGTGGGCCTGTTTGCCCTGGTGACGGCCTTGGGAGTACACAAGCTGTTTACCTGGAATGAGTTCAACCGGAAAATCTACAATCGCATGAGCTTGATTCAGTACCTGCTCCTGCAGTTTTTTCTGGTCACCATGATGCTCTTGCCGGCCAAGATGGTGGCTCGACTGGTGTTTCGGATCAAGTACGTTTGGGTCACTCCCTGGTTCAATATCTAGTGGGTAAAGGAGGAATCGGTGCCGAAGAAACCCCCGGTTGGAGACGATCCGGTCCTCAACCGATCCCTCGGTCGCATTCTTTTGATCTCATCTCTGCTGATGGTCCTCTCTCTGCTGTGGGCGTTGTACGATGAGACCTACGGCCTCAGACCCTGGAAGGACTACCAGAAGCGCTTCGTCAGCCTCTACAGCCGGCACCTGAGGCAGATTCAGCCGACCCAGGCCCGGGCCGAGCAGGCCGTCCGCCAATCTGCGGAGTACCGGACGCTGAGTGATGCGGTTACCAAGGCCGAAGAGTCGATTGCCCCTCGAATCTCCGATCTGGACCGCGAGACCAACCAGATCGTCGGCAGGCGGTTGAGCGTCATTACCGAGCCCTTTGCCATCACCCGCAGCGAGATCGCGGCCCTTGTCTACCAGATCGAAACCGCCACCAGCCAGAAGGATAAGGACGCTTTGCAGCGTGAGATCGATGCCATCAAGGCCCGCGAGGTGACCCTGAGGCTGGCTTCCGCCAACGGTGCCGGGGAGGTGGTGGAGAGGGAGGAACGCTTCAATTTCAACCAGTTGGAGACGGAATTCAACCGCTTGCAGGCCAGGCGGGCCGAGTTGGGAGCGCAGCGGGCGGAACTGGTGAAGGCCTCCAACGAGTTGCGGGGGGAGAGGGATACTCTGCTCAACGACCGCCTCACCGGTTTGACCGCCTCTCAGATCCGAGGGTTGCGGGAAAAGATGCGCAACTTCGAGCTGGAGATCCGGCAGATCCATGTGGCCGATGTAGACTTGGTGGACCGCTGTGAATCCTGTCACCTGGGCATCAGGGAGCCGGTGGTGCTGACCAAGGCCGACATGGGAGGCGAGGAAGTATTTGTCAGCCACCCCAATCCCGCCCTGTTGGCCTTGCACGATCCGGAGCAGTTCGGTTGCTCCACCTGCCATAACGGTAACGGAAGGGCGACCACCAGTGTCCGCAAGGGCCATGGTCGCCACAAGTACTGGTTGTGGCCGCTGTTCTACAGGGAGAATTTCGAGGCCGGTTGCCATCAGTGTCACGCTCAGGATCTGGTGCTCGATCATGCCGAGGTCCTGAACCGGGGAAAAGAGATCTACTACGTCGAGGGTTGCGTGGGCTGCCATCGCTTCGAGGGCTTCGACACCGAGGCCGAGGCGCTGACCGAGGTTCAGTCATCCATTCACGCGTTGGTCGAGGACCGGAAGGAGATGGGCAAGGAGATCGAGCAGAGCGTTCTGTCCGGCGATAACGCTCAAGACAACGCGGAAGCTCAGCGGTACTACGCCCGGGCGGACGAACTCAAGCAGCAGATCAGCAACCTGGACCACGAAATGGAGCGGTTGGAGGTGCGTTCCGCGGACCTGCAGATCGAGCAGAAAAATATCGGACCCAGCTTGAAGGACGTTCGCTTCAAGATCCGCAAGGAGTGGATTCCGGTCTGGCTGGAGAACCCGCACGCCTACCGCCCCTCCACCAAGATGCCGGCCTTTCGCCTGGACGAAGGGCAGCGCCGCGCCATTGCCGCCTTCGTCTGGCAGGCGGGGGCCGAAGGGAAATTGCCCAGCCAACCCCAAGGCAACGCCGTTCGGGGGAAGGAGCTGTTCGAGACGCGGGGCTGCATGGGCTGCCATGCCGTGGGCGAAGGGGATGCGGCTCAAGGGAGCTCGTTCGCGGCCAACTTGTCGCGCGTGGGGGAAAAGGTGCGCTACGAGTACCTGGTCCCCTGGATTCACAACCCTCAGGAGCGTCAACCGCTGTCGGTCATGCCCAGCCTTCGGCTCAGCCAGGAGGAGACTCGGGACATCGCCAGCTATCTCATGGCGCTCAAGCAGGCCGACGCTTCCTACTCAGAGGCCGACTACCTGGACGATCCTGCGCTCAGGAGCGAAGGATCGATGTGGGTCAAGCACTTCGGCTGCGCGGGTTGCCACGAAATCGCAGGCTTCGAGGAGGAAGGGCGCATCGGAACGGAGTTGACCCGCGAGGGCAGCAAACCCATCGAGCGGCTGGACTTCGCCTTGCTGACCCACGAGGCCAAGCATGACGGCTGGTACAACCACAAGGGCTTCTTCGAGCGCAAGCTGGAAGACCCGGCCATCTTCGACCAGGGCAAGATCAAGACCCCCGTGGAAAAGCTCCGGATGCCCAATTTCAAGCTGACTGACGAGGAAATCGCGGGCTTGACCACCTTTCTGCTGGGGAGCGTCGACTCCACCCTGCCCGAACATTTCTTCTACGCGCCCGGCGACCGGGGACAGGATATTCGGGAAGGCTGGTGGTTGGTGAAGCGTTACAACTGCATGGGATGCCATCAGGTGAGGCCCGGACAGCAGTCGGACCTTTCCGGGATGGCCCGCTATCAGGATCCGGACTGGAAGGAGCAGCTTCCGCCGACGCTGGTCGGCGAGGGCGCTCGGGTGGACCCGGATTGGCTGGCGCGTTTTCTCAGAAACCCGGCCATGGATTCCGGGCGCACCGACAGCAACGGTGTGCGCGGCTATCTCCACGCCCGCATGCCCACCTTCCGTTTTTCCGACAGCCAGATTCAGAAGATCGTTCGCTTCTTCGAAGCCCTGGCGGCCCAGGATCGGCCCTACATTCCAACTCGACTGGAACCGCTCAGCAACCGGGAACTCGAACTGGCCCGGCAACTCTTCACCTCCAAGGCGGCGCCCTGCCTGAGGTGTCACGCCACCGGGAACCCGGCTCACGACCGCAACGCCACCGCGCCCAATTTCCTGTTGGCCAAGGAAAGGCTGAAGCCCGGCTGGACCGAGCGCTGGATGGTAGCGCCGGAAATGATCGCCCCCGGCACGGCCATGCCTTCCGGACTGTTCCAGAGGGATGGCGACCGCTGGGTCTTTGCCGGGTCGCTGCCTCCCGCCTTCAGGGACTACGCCAAGGACCACGCCGAATTGCTGGTGCGGTACATGTTCCAGTTGACGCCTCAGGAACAGCGGCGACTGATGTCGCGAATGCCCGCGGCGGCAACCAGCGTGGCCAGCCGCTAGCAATCGCCGGGACCGCCCTCGAATTTGAGGGCTGGAAGTGTTACATTAATCATCGGGTGGTGGCGAGGCCGCTCCCCCGGTTTTGCCCCGACCCCAACTTTATTATCATCCGGTCAGAGAGGTCATTATGATGCGGTCGAAGAATTACCCGTGCTTGCCTGTTGCGCTGCTGGCGGCTCTCTTTGCGGGGGCCTGCGGCAGCGTCGACATCGACGATGAAGATCTGGATGGCGTCGATGGGACCGAAGCTCCGGCAACGGTCACCAAGGTGGATCCCGCTACTGCGGCTACGGTCAATGGCAAAGTCTTCTTCGAAGGCGACCTGCCCAGGGCCAGGCGGCTGGCGATGGACGCGGAACCGGCTTGCGCCGGTCTGCACACTGCACCTGTCTACTCCGAAGTGGTGGTTCCCAACGACAACAATACGCTGAGGCACGTCTTCGTGTACGTCAAGGAAGGCCTGGACGGCATGATGTTCGAGACGCCCAGCGAACCGGCAATTCTGGATCAAAAGGGGTGTATCTACCTGCCCCACATGCTGGGCGTCCAGATCAATCAGCCGGTCAGAATCCTGAACAGCGATCCCACCACCCACAACGTCCATCCGACCCCCAGGAACAATCGCGAGTGGAACGAATCCATGGCTCCGGGCATACCGCCCAAGGTGAAGAAGTTTCCTCGCGAGGAAGTCATGATTCCGGTCAAGTGCAATGTCCATCCCTGGATGAAGAGCTATATCGGCGTTTTGCCGCACCCGTTCTTCTCGGTGACCGACGGGGATGGCTCGTTCGAAATCACGGGACTGCCTCCCGGCGACTACACGATCGGCATCTGGCACGAGTTCCTGAAAGAGGGTGTCACCACCCAGAAGGTCACCCTGGCTGCCAGCGAGTCCAAATCGGTGGAATTCACCCTGAAGCAGGCTTCCTGAGACCGACGATTCCCAAGGGATCCGCTTCGCGAAGACGGCTTCGCTGTGGAATCGGTCATTCCCCGGGCCCGCTGAATTCTTCATGAACCACTCATTGCCGACAAGCATCGGTAGTGCCGGGAGTTACCACTACTTTGCAGTGCTCACGGCCTGCTTCACCTTTCTGCTGATCGTTGCCGGGGCCCTGGTCACTGGGAACGAGGCGGGCTTGTCCGTCCCGGATTGGCCGTTGTCCTACGGGTCGTTGAATCCGCCCTGGGAAGGGAACATCCGCTATGAGCACGGGCACCGAATGGTGGCGGCCTTTGTGGGATTGCTGACCATTGCGCTGGCCGTCTGGGTGTGGAAGAAGGAGACCCGCGGGCCCGTGCGCAAGCTGGGATGGATCGCTCTGGGGGTGGTGGTCGCCCAGGGACTCCTGGGAGGCGTCACTGTCCTGTGGTATTTGCCGGCCCCGATATCGGTCCTGCACGCCTGCCTGGCCCAGGCATTCTTTTGCCTGGTGGTCAGCCTGGCCTGGCTGTCCTCTCCCGCCTGGGAACGGCGGGTTCGGGACCGAAGCCTTGGCCTTCCGCTCAACCGACTGGCCATGGCCACCGCCGGGGCCATCTATCTCCAGCTTCTGTTGGGCGCCATTTTTCGCCACACCCAATCCGGGATTCTGCCTCACCTGTTGGGGGCTCTCCTGGTTACGCTGTTGGGCGGATGGCTGATCGCTCGCGTGTTCCTATCTCCACAAGCATTCTCGGGACTGACCGGCGCCGCAACCCTGCTGGGGGTCCTGCTCGCGCTTCAACTCCTGCTGGGTCTGGCTTCCTGGCTGTTGCGGCTGGCCGCCGCCGATGCGGTGCAACCGGAGTTTCCGCTTGTGGCCGTCACCACCGCGCATGTCGCCGTGGGCGCCCTGCTTCTCGCGAACGGTGTGATTCTGGCCTTGCAGTCCTGGGGGGTCCGGACTGGAGATAGACGGGCCGAACTAGGCGCCTCGGCAGCCCCGGTGAAACCATGAACAGCGCCGAAAAAATCCTCAAGGTCGGGGGGATGGCGGTTGCGGAGGCACCGGCGCTTCCGGTTCTGCTCGGCGCCGACCGCTGCAAGGCCAAGCCGGCCGGCCGGGGGAGCATCCTATCCGCCTGCGGAGCTCGGGCGTCGGCTTACCTGGAGTTGACCAAGCCGGAAGTGACCTTCCTGGTTCTGGTAGCGGCCGGCCTGGGATTTGCCATGGCTTCTGCCCGACTGGACTTGCCGGGCTTGATGCAGGTGCTGCTGGGGACCGGTCTGCTGGGTGCCGGGACGGCTGCTCTCAACCAGTGCCTGGAGTGGGCTGACGACGCCAAGATGCGGAGGACAGTCCGCCGGCCGATTCCATCGGGGCGTTTGGCCTTGTGGGAAAGCTACGGGCTGGGAGTGGTTTCGGCCTTGGCCGGAACCGCCTACCTGACCGTATGGGTGAGTCCGCTGGCAGGCCTGATCGGCTTGACGGCCTGTCTGGCCTACTTGGCCGGCTATACTCCGTTGAAGCGAAAGACGGCTTGGTGTACCTTTGTGGGAGCGTTCCCGGGAGCGGCTCCCGTGCTGATCGGATGGACGGCGGCCGACTCTCTCTCGCTGCAGGCCGGGGTACTGTTCGCCGTCTTGTTCCTGTGGCAGTTCCCCCATTTTATCGCCATTGCCTGGATGTATCGGGAAGACTACGCCAGGGCGGGCCTGTTGATGCTTCCGCGGGGCGATGCCGGGGGAAGGCGGGCGTTCCGCCAGATTATGGCCTTCTCGCTGGCCCTGGTTTCCGCCAGTCTGGCCCCGTACTGGCTGGGGATGGCCGGCTCGATCTATCTGACGGCCGCGCTTTGCCTGGGAGCCGGATTCCTCTATTACGCCTGGCGGGCCTACGCCCAGCGAACCAAGCAGCAGGCCAGACTGTTGCTCCACGTTACCGTCATCTACCTTCCGTTGCTCTACCTGATGATGGTGCTCGACAAGGTGGGAGCTTGAAATCCTCCTCAGCCCGGGCTGAGAGGATATCTACCAAGGAGATTCATTTATGGCGCTTGCATTGGCAATTTTGATCTGGGCGATTGTGCTGGCGTCCGTTGTCTTGTTCACGGGGGAATTTGGCTGGTTTCCGCCGCAAATCTCGGCTCACGGCGATGCCATGGACGCCCAGTTCAACAATACCCTGGTTGTGGTGGCCATCGGGTTCATTCTGGCCCAGGTGGCTCTCGGCTACTACGTGTGGCGATACCGCGACCGGGCCGGCGGGCGGGTCGTCTATACCCATGGCAACGCCAAGTTCGAGGTGGCGACCGTCCTGATCACCGCGGTCACCTTCGTGACTCTGGCCATCATCGGTCAGCGCGTCTGGATCGATCTTCATCTGGAGGATATGCCCGAGAATGCCGTCCAGGTCGAAGTCACGGCTCAGCAGTTCGCCTGGAACTTCCGTTATCCCGGTCCCGACGGCCAGTTCGGAAGAACCGTCCCCCGCCTGATCAACGACCAGTTGAACCCGGTGGGACTTGACTCCGGCGATCCTGCCTCCAAGGACGACGTCGTCACCCTCAACCGCATGGCAGTTCCGGTGAACCGCGATATTCGGCTCACCCTTCGTTCCAAGGACGTCACCCACAGCTTCTTTGTGCCGGCCATGCGCTTCAAGCAGGACACGACTCCGGGGCTGGCCGTGCCGGGGCATTTCAAGGCGCTGAAGACTGGAGAATATGAAATCGCCTGCGCAGAATTGTGCGGGTTGCAGCACTACAAGATGAAAGGGTTCCTGATGGTCATGTCGGACCAGGAATTCGAAGCCTGGCTGAAGGAGCGCGCCGAATTCTGATCCGAACCAACGGCCCCCGGTCCCAGCCAACAAGGGAGATTGTTCATGTCTGATTCAGCCCACCCTGTCGTCCATCCGGCGCCGACGACATTTATTCGCAAATGGGTATTCAGCACAGACCATAAGATCATCGGGATCCAGTATTACTTCCTGGCGTTGATCGCGGTCTTCACCGGTCTGGCGCTTTCCGTGCTGATGCGGCTGCGGTTGGCCTGGCCGGCCGAGTCCTGGCCCTGGCTGGAGAAAATATTTCCGGTGGGGTTCGAGGGCGGGGTGATGTCACCCGAGTTCTACCTGGCCATGCTGACCATGCACGGCACCATCATGGTCTTCTTCGTCTTGACCACGGCTCCACAGGGCGGATTCGGGAATTACTTCCTGCCAATCCAGATCGGGGCCCACGACATGGCCTTTCCGGTGCTGAACATGCTGTCCTTCTGGGTCACCTTCCTGAGCATGGGAGTGATGTTTGCGGCCTTCTTCGTGGCCGGAGGGGCGCCGATATCCGGCTGGACGGCCTACGCCCCGCTCAGCGCACTGGGTGAGGTGGCCGGACCCGGGCTGGGGTCGGGTCAGGACCTGTGGATTATCAGTATCGCCCTCTTCTGTGTCGCCTCCCTGCTGGGCGCGCTCAACTTCATCACCACGGTTCTCAATATGCGGGCCAAGGGAATGTCGCTGATGAAGATGCCGCTGACCGTCTGGACCTGGTTCACCACGGCTATCCTGGCCCTGCTTTCCTTCCCGGTGCTGCTGGCGGCCGGAATCCTGCTGTTGCTCGACCGGATCGGCGGAACCAGCTTCTTCATCCCGGCCGGCCTGGTGGTGAGTGACACCGTTATCGAGAGCTCGGGAGGCTCTCCCATCTTGTGGCAGCACCTCTTCTGGTTCTTCGGGCACCCCGAGGTCTACATTGCCATCCTTCCGGGTATGGGCGTGACCTCCCAGTTGTTGGCGACCTTCGCCCGCAAGCCGGTTTTCGGATACCACGCCATGGTGGTGGCCATCTTCGCCATTGGAATGCTGGGCTTCTTCGTCTGGGGACATCACATGTTCGTGAGCGGCCTGAGTCCCTTTTCGGCGCTGGTGTTCTCCATCCTGACCCTGGCCATCGGCGTGCCGTCGGCGATCAAGACCTTCAACTGGCTGGGAACCTTGTGGGGAGGGAAGATCCGCTTGACCACCGCCATGCTCTTTGCCATCGGCTTCGTATCCCTGTTCGTCTCCGGGGGCATCACGGGCCTTTTCCTGGGGCAGACATCGGTGGACGTGCAACTTCACGATACCTACTTCCCGGTAGCCCACTTCCACATGATCATGGGTGTGGCGGCTATCTTCGGTATTTTGGGGGCCACCTACTACTGGTTCCCCAAAATGTTCGGGCGCATGCTTCACGAAGGGTTGGGCAAGCTGCACTTCTGGTTGACCTTCGCCGGTGTGAACGCCATCTTCATCCCCATGCATTTGATGGGAATCATGGGGCAACTGCGGCGCTACGCGGAGTCGACCGAGTTCAAGTTCATGGAACCGCTCCAACCCTATCAGGAATTTGTGACCATCGCGGTTTTCGTGACGGCGGCCGCCCAGCTCCTGTTCCTGGTGAATTTTTTCTGGGGGATGTTCAAGGGCAAGAAGGCCACCGAAAACCCCTGGGAGGCCACCACCCTGGAATGGATTACCGCTTCTCCGCCACCTCATGACAACTTTGGGGGGAGAGAGCTGGTGGTTCACCACGGGGCCTATGAATATGGGGTTCCGGGGGCGCCGCGGGACTACGTGATGCAGACCGATCCACCGCTTGAGAGTGGAAAGTAGGGCGACCGTCGGGTCGCTTGCGGAGGTCCCGCCATGCCTGTGGCCATTGCACCCCCTGAAGTCAAGCCGCCAACCGACAAGGGAGACCTGGTCCCGGAATCGGGCGGACCGGGAGGCGGCTCGGGATCGGACCGGAGATCGGATCGATGGGGGGACGGTGGCGGCAGGCGGCTCCGCCCCGACAGCTATCAGTTGGGGATGTGGCTGGCTCTGGCCTCCATTTCCATGATGTTTATCGGTTTCAGCAGCGCCTATATCCTGGGACAGGGGACAAACAGCCAGTGGCGAGCCATGGCGGCTCCGCCCTTTGTCTGGATCAATACGGTGATTCTGCTGGCGAGCAGCCTCAGCCTGGAGTTGGCACGGAGAGCCGCGGTTGCCTCCGAGTTGAGGCGATGGATGACCGTGACCTGTTTGCTGGGAGCGGCCTTTCTGGTTGGCCAGCTCTGGATCTGGAGGCTGTTGGCCGATCAGGGCATCTACCTGAGCGGGAATCCCCATAGCTCTTTCTTCTACTTGTTGACGGGAGTCCATGGCGTGCATCTGCTGGGGGGCGTGGCGGGGCTGGCCTACCTGACGGCCAGAGCCTGGAGCTCGGCGGCCAGGATCCCGGCAAGAGCCTCGTTGAACGTCACGACGCTCTACTGGCATTTCATGGACGGGCTCTGGATTTATCTATTGGTCTTGTTGTTTTTCTGGAGGTAAGCGCGGATGGCAGACGCTCGTGTGGAAAATACGGGATTGCAGGTGTGGGGAGGTGGGACCCTTCCCTACTCGGTGTCTCACATCAAGCTGGGGATGTGGCTCTTCATCGTTTCCGATGCCTTGACCTTCTCCGCCTTGTTGTTCGGTTACAGCTATGTCAGGATAGCCACCCCGGACTGGCCGACCCCCTTTCATTTCTGGCCGACCATAGTCTTTGCCACGTTGATGACCGCCGTTCTGCTGTCGAGCAGCCTGACCATGGTGCTCGCCGTCAATGCGGCCCAGCGGGGCGATCGCAAATGGACCATTCGCTGGATCCTGTGGACGGCCTTTTTCGGCACCGCCTTCATCGTGCTGCACGGCCTGGAATGGATGGGGCTCATAAACCAAGGAATGACTCTGAGTGGGAATCCCTGGGGGACACCGCTGTTCGGTGCCACTTTCTTCGGGATCACCGGCATGCACATGTTTCACGTCTTTACCGGCGTGGTCTATCTGCTGGCGATCGCCGGGGGGGTCGCCAGGAAGCGGTTTCATTCCGAACACGTCGAGGTCTGCGGCTTGTACTGGCACTTCGTGGACCTGGTCTGGATGTTCGTGTTTCCCCTGGTCTACCTGCTTTCCGTCGACATGGGAGCGTAAAACCTACGCGGAATGAAGAAGAGGAGATTCGCCGATGGTCGAGACGTTGCTGCTGCTAGCCTTGAACCTGCTTCTGGGAGCCGGATGCGTATTTGCGGTGCTGCGCCAGACGCCCCAGGACGTGATGACGCTCGATGGACTGTTCCTGTCCATCTCCTGCATGGTTCTGGCCCTGGTGTTCTTTCTCAACGGCTACTGGACCTTGCGCAGCCGGGAACTGAGTCCGCTGCTGCAACGGCTGCTCCCGAAGAGGAAGAAATCGGAGAAGCCCGAAGCTCACCCCGTGGTTCGCAAGGAGGTGCCCCTGGTTCTGGACCATGGCGCGCACAGCGCCATGGGGAACCGGCTGGTCTTCACGGTCTGGTTCTGGTTGGTACTCATCACCCTGGTGGAAGTGTTTCTGGCATACATCCAGCTGGACGTGACCACCATGCTGATCCTGCTGCTGGGGTTCTCGTTGGTGAAGGCGGCCCTGATCATCGCCTACTTCATGCACCTGCGGTTCGAAAAGCGGAGCCTGATGTGGACCCTGATGCCCGCCATGGTGGTCACCATCTGTCTCCTGGCCGTCTTTTTCCCCGACAGCTTCCGGTTGCTGGAATTGCGCCCGTGACGGGAGGCGGGTTGCGCCATGCTTGAAACCTGCAACAGCCGTTTGCGAAAGAGCTGGCCGTTTTTGGCGGCGGGTGTCGTGCTGGCATGCCTCTTGCAGCCGGAGGCGGCCGCCCAGGGCTGCGCCATGTGCAAGACGGCCGCCGAGGCTCAGCCGGAGCCGGCAATCTCTGCCCTCGGACGGGCCATCCTCTTCCTGTTGACTCCTCCTGTGGCCATCATGGGGACCATCCTGGTCTACACTTTCAGGAAAGACTCCTCCAATCGGGATGCATGATTGACCTTGCGGACCTCCCGGCCCTAAACGTCGGCCTCAATACCGCCTGCGCCTGCTGCCTGCTGGGGGGATACTACTGGATCCGTCGAGGGCGCGTCGCCGCTCACAAGCGGTTCATGCTGGCCGCGCTGGGTTTTTCCAGCCTGTTCCTGACTTCCTACCTCATCTACCACTTTCAGGTCGGGTCGGTCGCCTTTACCGGCACGGGTTGGGTTCGACCGGTCTACTTTGCCATCTTGCTGAGCCACATCCTCCTGGCCGCGGCGATCTTGCCTTTGGCCGCCGTCACTGTCTATCGGGCCTGGAATGAGCGATTCGAGTCCCACAAGCGGTTGGCCCGCTGGACCCTTCCGATCTGGCTTTACGTTTCCGTGACCGGGGTGATCATCTACTGGATGCTCTATCGTTGAGTTCCATGCCTGATCCAACACCGAACCAACACCACATACCCGAGACCCCTAAACGGCTTGGCCAGGGCTGGTGGGCTCACCTCCTGGCCGTGGCCTTCGTGTTTCTGGCGATTCTGGTTCCCTTCCTCTTTTGGCAGCAGACCTGGTTCGGAACCGCCCTCAGCGATCAGGAGATTCGCGAGAATCTGGATCCTGCCGCCAAGCCACGCAAGATTCAGCACGCCCTGGTGCAACTCTCGGAGCAACTGACCGATTCGGGACCGGCCGCTGTCGCCGCCTGGTACCCCGAGGTAGCGAAACTGGTGGAGCACCCGACCGCTGAAGTGCGCATGACGGTGGCCTGGTTGATGGGGCAAGACCCCACCGCCTCCGAATTCCGGGTCAGTCTGACTCGACTGCTTCAGGACGCCAATCCGCTGGTTCGACGCAACGCCGCCCTTTCTCTGGTGGCTTTCGGGGAAATAGGCGGCCGGAAGGAAGTGCGGGGCATGCTGTCCAGCCGGCGCATCCCGGCGCCGGCTTCCGGGGAGCTGCAGTTTCGGCTGAGCGAGGGAGACAGCGTTCGGGCGGGAACCCTGGTGGCTCGCATTCAGGTGACTGCCGGGGCCTATGAGGAGGTTCGCACTGCCGTGCCGGGATATGTGGAAGAGCGGCTGGCGGAGGAAGGGACGACGGTATCGGCAGGCCAGCCGCTGGTTTCCCTGGCCCCTGAAGAGGACCAGGTGTGGGAAGCGCTTCGGGCCATGTATTTCATCGGGGAACTGCAGGACCTGCCGCTCATTCAAACTCTTTTGTCGGAAAATCCGATGCTCTCCGAGCGAGTCCTGCAGCAGGCGGCTTTCACCATTGGCGCCATTCGCGGCAGAGGCGGTCAGGAAAAGCCCGCTTGTCTGAAACAACCGACAAAAGACAAAAGACAAAAGACTTATCCACGAAGGGGCACGAAGGACCACTAAGGCGCTGAGGTTAACCGCGACGGGATACCAAGTTCGCGAAGGGTTGATCGATTTCTGATTGTTTCACTCTATGTATGATCCGCACACCAGGGCGGGGCCCCGGCTTGCCTGAGACAAGCGACAAAAGACAAAAGAAAAAGACTTATCCACGAAGGGGCACGAAGGACGACGAAGGGCCACTAAGGCGCTGAGGTTAACCGCGACGGGGTACCAAGTTCACGAAGGGATGGTCGATTTCAGATTGTTTCACTCCCGTATGATCCGCCCGGCAGGGCGGGGGCCCGGCTTATCTGAAACAGCCGAAAAAAGACAAAAGAAAAAGAGGAATCCACGAAGGGCCACTAAGGCATTGAGGTTAACCGCGACGGGATACCAAGGTTAGGAAGGGATGATCGATTTCCGATTGTTTGACTCTCGTATGATCCGCCCCGTCGTGGGGGGCGGGGGCCGGACCTATTAGTAATTGATAATCCCCGGGCGACCCATCGAGCCGCGGAGCGGCGGCAGCAGGTAGCCGTGGGCGTAAGCCCATGGAAAGGGGTAGCTCCACGTCGAGCCGCGAAGGCGGCGACAGCAGAGGGCCGAAAGCGCGAGGCCCCGGAGACCGGCTCACCTGAAATAAAAGAAAACAGAGTGATCCACGAAGGGACCCGAAGAACGACGAAGGGACACTAAGGCGTTGAGGTTGGCAATCTTTGAGAGTTGGTCCTTGGGAATTCTTCTGCGGGGCAGACTAAACCGACATCTCTCCAACCACGGCTTCTACCTCGTCGATGGGCTCCATCTCGATGGCGTCCCAGGGACAGCCATCCAGAAAGGATCCGTCGGGACCCTGGCTGGTGCACTTCTTGCAACCGATGCAGAGAAAAGGGTCCACTTCGATGTGGCCAAAGGGAGGATGGTCTTCGTCCGGCACCCAGAACATGCAGTCCGCCACGGGGCAATAGGGGACACAGGCCGGCGAGCCGGCGCAGCCCGTGCAGCACTCCGTGATGACGGCGATGGCGCGGGGCTTTTTCTTGCGTGGGGTTTCTATTCCTTCCGACTTGGGTTCCAGCTTGGGTAGGGAAGAGATTTCGTCCAGTGGGTACATCCATCCTCCGGGTCAAGACAGGGTCGAAAAACGTTTATCTCCAACAATGGCCTAATCATAGCACAGGTAACGGAGTCGTCCAATGGGCCGCGTGCAGCCAGGGCCGGGTTGCCTTTTGCTTGCAAGATCAGGTTTGTTTCCTGTAGTTTGACCTGTGCTAATGGGCCATGGGGGCCGGCCAGAGTCAGGGACGGCCAATTCCCGCGAGGAGCCTGCATGGAAATCGTGGTGCCAATTGTTCTGGTGGTGTTGGGGCTGGGAGCAGCCTATTTGGCCCTTGGTGGTTTGGTCCGGCTGGGAAAGGAAAGACCGGAGTTCTGGCTCTTCGGGTTGGGAGTGCGCAGCCGGTTCGGTGCCTTGAAGGTCCTGCTAGTGGCGCTGGCGCTGCTGGTTCTGGCCTGGTCGTTTCGACAGCAGGGTTCCCTGATTCGCGGGTTGCAGCCGGAATTGGCGGGAGCGCAGGAGGAGGCCAGGGCTCGCTTGGATCGGCTTGAGGTGGCCGCCCGGTCGCTAACGGATCTTAAAGCCCAGGTCCAGCATCTCACCGAACAAAAACAGGAATATCAGCGGATCGCCGGCCGCCGCCAGACCGAGTTGGCGGCGCAGGCCAAGTCGCTGGAAGAGGCGCTTCAGCGGCAAGAGCAGGCGGCTGCCGGATTCCAGGAGAGCCTGGCTGAACTGGACCGGCTATTGGAGGCTCTTCAACAGGAGAAAGAGGCGGCAGTGAGGGCTTCCCTCCGTTTGAAGCAGGACCTGCGCTCGGCCGAGTCCAAGCTGGCACTCTCCCGGCAAAGCCACGAGGAGTTGACGGGGACACTCTCGCGGCTGACCGCCGAAAAACGGGACGAATCGAAGAGTCTCCGGGAAGAGATCGAGAAGCTCAAGTCCTCCCATCACGACCAGAAGCGGCGAACCGACCTTCTCAGACATGGGCTGGTGTCGCGGGAAGCCCACGATTGGTCCCTGGAGCAGGAAATCGAAAAACTTGCCAATCTCATTTCCGACGACCCCGACGCCAGCTTTTCCCGCCAGACGAACATTGCCCGCACCCTGCAGAGGATCCAGGAGCTTCTCCGGGAAGGCACTGCCCTGGCCCAACAGGCCAAGGCGGCCGAAACCCGCCTGCGTGGATCCCGGACCGTATCCGCCGATTCCGACTGAATCACCGTTCTTCCCTTTGAGACCAGCGGCCGCTGGCCGCGGGCTGGCGAAAGTGATCGTAGACGTTTCTGGCGATTCGGGGAGAGGTTTCGGCGACCAGGCGGTCCAGCGGTGCGGCGGCGATTTGGGGGACGCTGCCCAGCCGTTGCAGCAGCCGCTTGGCGGTCTTGTCGCCCACCCCGGGAATCTGGGTGAGCACCGAGGTGAGGGTTCGGCCGGAGCGCCGCCGCCGGTGGAAGGTCACGGCGAAGCGGTGGGTTTCGTCCCGGATGCGCTGGACCAGCCGCAGGACCGGAGAATGCCGGTGCAAGCGGATGGGCTCCTGCTCGCTGCCTCGAACATAGATCAGCTCCTCTTTCTTGGCAATGCTGGCCAGAGGCTGGGTGGTGAGGTCCAGGGCGTCGAGAGCGGCGGCGGCGGCATGGAGTTGTCCCAGGCCACCGTCGACCAGGACCAGGTCGGGCAGGGGGCGGCGTTCTTGCAGGAGTCTCCGGTAGCGGCGAGAAACCACTTCGACCATGCTCTTGAAGTCGTCTGGACCGCTGACTGTCTTGATGATGAATTTGCGGTAGTCGGCCTTCTTCATTCGGCCGTCCTCCCAAACCACCATGCAGGCCACGCAATCCGACCCCTGAATGTTGGAGACGTCGAAAGACTCGATCCGCTTTGGAGGGTTTTCCAGGTCCATCAGCTCGGCCAGAGCCTCACCGATCATCCGGATGCCGGGATTCAAGGTGCGGAAGCGTTGGTCGAAAGTCAGGCGGGCGTTCCTTTGGGCCAGGCAGACCAGTTGCTTCTTGGGACCTCGTTGCGGTTCTTTCACGGCCACCCTTCTCCCTTTCCGGTTTGAAAGATAGGAAGCCAGAATATCCTGGTCCTCAAAACCGGAGGAAACCAGGACCTCGTCGGGGGTAAAACTGGAGTCGAAGTAGTACTGCTTGAGCAGCGAGGCCAGAATATCTCGATTGGTGGCGCCACTGGCCAGATCTTCCCAGAAATACTGGTGCCGGTCCACCACGCGGCCGCTTCGCAAGTGGAAGAGCTGCACGGCCGCCTTGTTTTCCTCCCGGTGGAGCGCGAAGACGTCCAGGTCGGCGGTTCGATTGGAAGACATGCGTTGCGGCTCGGAAAGCTGGTCGATGGTCCGGATCATGTCCCGCAGGTGAGCCGCCAATTCGAACCGTTCCCCATCGGCGGCTCTCATCATCTTGCCGCGCAAGCTCTTGATGAGCTCGCGCCGTTTCCCCTCCATGAACCACCTGAGGTCCCGGACCCGCCCGGCATACTCCTCTCGGCTGCAAACCGAAGCCACGCAAGGCCCCATGCAGCGCTTGATGTGGTAATCGAGGCACACCCTGGGCCGCCGGCCGTCTATTTCAATGGAGCAGGTACGAATCTGGAAATGACGACTCATCAGTTTGAAGATTCGGGAGGCCAGACTGGCGGGAAAGAAGGGACCGAAATAGAGGGCCCCGTCGCTCTTGACGCGGCGGGTCACCAGGATGCGTGGAAAGGGCTCGTTGACGGTCAGCTTGATGCAGGGGTAGGTCTTGTCGTCCCTGAGGAGGATGTTGTACTTGGGCTTGTGTCGCTTGATCAGGTTGTTCTCGAGAGCCAGGGCCTCCATCTCGTTGTCGACGACGATGCACTCGAGATCCGCGATCTCCGAGCGCAACTGGTCCAGCTTGATGTCGGAGTGGCGGGAATCCTGGAAATAGCTTCTGACCCGGTGGCGCAGCGACTTGGCCTTGCCCACGTAGATGATGTCGCCCCGGCTGTCCTTGTAGAGATACACCCCCGGTTCGGTGGGAAGATCGGCGGTCTTTTCTTCCAGGGCTCGCATAGGGATTTCCCCGTCCATTATGCCACGCCCCCAAAACGGCTAGAAAGTGTCGGGAGACCTGCCTGAACCGCTGAGGGCTATCCATGAAAAACAAAAAAGAAATCCACGAAGGGGCACGAAGGACGACGAAGGGCCACTAAGGGGTTGGAGAAGGCTCAAGAGGGATCCGTCAAGGGTCAGGAAAGGGGGAATAGGTATCCACGAAGGGGAACGAAGAACCATCATGCACATCCCCCATGCTATCATCGGGCCATTGTGAGCCTGTTAGGGTCGACCGGTCATGGACAAGATTTTGCTGAGGGACATTCGACTGCAGATGAAGGTGGGCACCACCCGGCAGGAACGCGGTCAAGCTCAGCCCTGCCGGGCCGACCTGACCCTGTGGCGGCCCTTGGAGAAAGCCCGTAAGGGACGGTTGGACAAGACTGTGGACTATAGCGCCGTTTACCGCCGGGTCGAGGAGTTGTGCGAGGTTCGAACCTTTACTTTGCTGGAGGAAGCGGCTCTGTTGATCTGCAGAGAGGTGCTGAAGGACTTCCCGGTCAGGAAGGTCAGGGTTCGAATCGGCAAGACCAGTCCCTTCACCCAAAAGCTGGGTTTTGTGGGGGTCGAGGTGGAGCGCCGCCGGTCCTGAGGTCCGGCCTTTCCGGAAAGGAGCGCGTTGCATGAAGGCGGTGATCCTGGCGGGCGGCGAGGGAACCCGGCTGAGGCCGTTGACGCTCCGTATGCCCAAGCCGGTGGTTCCCATCGCCAACGTCCCTTTTCTCGGGTATCAGCTCGACTTGCTGCGCCGCCACGGCATCAGCGAAGCCATCCTGAGCCTGGGCTATCGGCCCGACAAGATCGAAGCGGAATTGGGTGACGGCAGCCGATTCGGGATTCGGCTCCGCTACGTGGTCGAGCAGTCTCCCCTGGGTACCGGCGGGGCTTTCAAGAATGCGGAGCCATTCCTGGACGGCCCAGCCGTCGTTTTTAACGGGGACATTCTCTGCGATTTCGATCTGACCGAGATCCTTCGCTCCCACCGCCGGCGCTCGGCAACCGCCACCCTGACCCTGACCCGAGTCGACAACCCTTCCGCCTACGGATTGGTGGAAACCGGGGAAGATGGCCGGGTCGCGCGTTTTCTGGAAAAGCCCGGCCGGGACCAGGTCACCTGCGACACCATCAATGCCGGGCTCTATGTGCTGGAACCGGAAGTTCTCAAGGCCATTTCGGCCGGCGTGAACACCTCCTTCGAAAGGGAGGTGTTTCCAGGTCTGCTGGCTGGCGGAAGGCCCGTCTATGCCTATATCTCGCCGGGTTACTGGATCGACATCGGCACCCCCCAAAAGTATTTGCAGGCTCACCGGGACATTTTGGAGGGGCGGTATGTTCCTACTGTAGCCGGTTTCCGGTTCAGCCCGGCGGGTCTTCCTCAACGGGAAGGTTGCGACAGCCTGGTCCGGAACTCTGTAGTCGCCTCTTCGGCCCGGGTCGGGAAGGGGTCCAGGATCTTCGGCTCCGCCATCGATCAGGACTGCCAGGTGGGCGAACGGGCGATCATCCGCGGTTCAGTGCTTTGGAAAGACGTGCAGGTGGGAGAAGGAGCCCAGTTGCGGGGCTGTGTCCTGGGCAACGGCTGCCGCATCGGGCCCCACGCCGAGGTGGGGGAGGGGGTGGTCCTGGGAGACGCCTCCCGCCTCTCGGCCTACAGCCGGCTTCGATCACCCTGAGGAGGGAGAGATTCGATTACCGGGTTTCCTCGGCCACCGTTGGAGTCGCCGGCGCCGGGACTTCGATGGGAATCTGCTCGACCACCCGAATCCCGTAGCCCTCCAATCCGACGATGCGGCGGGGGTGGTTGGTCAGCAGCCGAATGTGCTTGAGGTTCAGCCGGGAGAGAATCTGGGCTCCAGTGCCGTAGTCCCTCTGGGCTCGACGCCCGCTGTAGACCTCCGCCTCGGCGGAGGTCATGCCATGGTAGGCGATGCGATTGCGTCCATCACCCTTCTTGAGCTGAAATCCCCTCCCGGTCTGGTGCAGGTAGAGCAGCACTCCGCTGCCGGCCTGGGCAATGCGCCGCAAACAGCGTTCGACCTGAGCGCGGCAATCGCACCGGATCGAATGAAAGACATCCCCTGTCAGGCAGTGGGAATGAACCCTGACCAGCACCGGTTCCTCCGGACGAATGGTGCCGTACACCAGGGCCACGTGGGTCTCCTGCTCGATCTCGCTTTCGAAGGCCAGCATGCGGAAGGTGCCGAACTCGGTCGGCAAGTCGGCCTCGGCAACCAGCTTGACGAATGATTCGGTCCGTAGCCGGTACTCAATCAGGTCGGCCACGGTGATCATTTTCAGTCCGTGTTCGGTGGCAAACTTGTGCAGTTCGCCGACCCGGGACATGCTGCCGTCGTCATTCATGATCTCGCAGATGACGCCTGCCGGCCTCAAGCCGGCGATTCGGGCCAGGTCGACGGCCGCCTCGGTCTGGCCGGCTCGTATGAGCACGCCGCCTCGGCGAGCCCGCAAGGGGAACACGTGGCCGGGCTTGACCAGATCGCCGGGCCGGGTGTGGGTGGAGATGGCCGTCAGAATTGTCTGGGAGCGGTCGGCCGCCGAAATTCCCGTGGACACTTTCCCCCTGGCCTCGATCGATACGCAAAAAGCGGTGCCGTAGCGGGAATTGTTGTCGTTCACCATCAGAGGAATCCGCAGCTCGTCCAGGCGTTCTCCGGTCAGGGGAAGACAGATCAAGCCCCGACCGAATTTGGCCATGAAGTTGATGGCTTCGGGTGTCACCTTCTCGGCGGCGATGGTCAGGTCGCCTTCGTTTTCCCGATCCTCGTCGTCGACCACGATGAGCATCTTTCCCGACCTGACGTCCTCGATGGCCTCTTCAATGGTTGAAAAATAACTTTCCAATGGCTTCCTCGGCAGGCACTGCATGGAATGGTGTTCTCGGGAGCTGAGCCTCAATATCCCCGGTCCCGGAGGTACTGAGCAGTCAGGCCGTCGTGGCTGCCGTCGTGTCGCCGGTGGTCCAGCGCGGCCTCCACGTACTTGGCCAGAATGTCGCACTCCAGGTTCACCCGATCTCCCGGCCGTCGCCGGGACAGGTTGGTATGTTCCAGTGTGTGGGGGATGATGGCCACTTCAAAGAAATCTTTCCCCAGCCTGGACACCGTCAGGCTGATTCCATCGACGGCGATAGACCCTTTCTCGACCACGTAAGCTCGCATCCCCTCGGGCAGCGAAAAGCGGAAAAGGGCGAACGCCTGCTGCTTCTCGATCCTGACCACTCGGGCGACGGCGTCCACGTGACCCTGGACGAAATGGCCTCCCAATCGTGCCGTGGGCAACAGGGGCAACTCCAGGTTGATGGAGTCCCCTGGACTGAGACTGCCCAGATTGGACCTCTCCAGCGTTTCCCGCGACAGGTCCGCCTGAAACCCCTTCCCGTTCCGGCCGGTCACGGTCAGACAGGCTCCGTTGACGGCGATGCTGTCGCCGAGCCGGAGCTCCGAACCCAGACGAGAGGCAAGCACTTCCAGTAGGGCCGTGTCTCCTCGCCGGCTCAGCGACCCCACCCGACCGACGTCCTGAATGATTCCGGTGAACATCCCACTCCCGGCTCAATGCGGCTGGTCCATGGTTGGGCTCGAGGACTTCGGGTAAGCCTCGATCATGAGGTCGGGACCGATCCGTTCGATTCTGGAGAAGGCCAGCGGAGGCGCCTGGTCCAGCCTGGGGAATCCGGCGCCTCCGAACATGGGGACTGCCTGTCCCCCCAGGATCCTGGGGGCCAGGAAGCAGACCAGCTTGTCGATGACCTGGCCGTGCAGGGCTTCGAAGTTGATCTCGCTCCCCCCCTCGATCAGGAGGCCCACAACCTGACGGCGTCCCAACTCCTCCAGAACCGGAGCAAATGGAACCCGGGCGCCGGCACCGGAAGTCGGAATGACTTCGATGCCTGTCTCCTCCAGCGTGCGCCGCCGGTCGGGGTTCGGCCTCCGGCCGCAAAAAACGATTATATCACCCTGGCTGCGGGTGCTTGCCAGGCGGCTGTCCGGCGGGAGACGCAATCGGGAGTCCAGGACCACGCGCAGCAGGGGCCGAGTCCGGGGCTGTCCGCTGCGGTCGGTCAGCAGGGGGTCATCCTGGAGCACGGTTCCGATGCCAACCAGGACGGCATCGGCCTCCAGGCGCATCCGGTGCACCCGTTGGCGGGACACCGGACTGGTGATCCATTGAGGAGGGCCGCTGCCGGCGGCGATTCTGCCGTCCAGGGTGGCTCCAACCTTGGCGGTCACGAAAGGTTTCCGGCAGGAAATGTATTTGGCAAAGGCTTCGTTGAGCCTGCGAGCTTCCTCCTCGCGGACACCGGCCGTGACTTCGAGGCCGGCCGAGGTCAACCACTCCAGACCCTTGCCCGCCACCAGCGGATTCGGGTCTCTCATGGCCACCACCACCCGGGTGATTCCCGAGTCCACGATGGACCTGCAACAAGGGCCGGTGCGGCCCTGATGGCAGCAGGGTTCCAGATTGACGTAGAGAGTCGCTCCCCGGGCCCGGTCGCCGGCCTGCTCCAGGGCCCAAACCTCGGCGTGCTTGCGTTGGCCGTATCGATGAACACCCTGGCCGACCACGCGGCCGTCCCGAACCAGGACCGCTCCCACCATGGGATTGGGACTGGCCAGCCCCCTTCCTTGCAGGGCCAGCTCCATGGCCTGCCCCATATGGTAGTGGTCACGTTCGGACATGGTGGAGTGTTGCGGGCCCGCGACCTACTTATTCGAAACAAGAGAAAAAGAGTTATCCACGAAGTCGTACGAAGGACCACGAAGGGCCACTAAGGCGTTGAGGTTAACCGCGACGGGGCAGATTATTGATTCACATCGATGCACAGGATGCACAGGATTTTTTCTGGAGACGGTGGGCCTGCAGTCCTAAACATCCGCAAATCCAAATCGGATAATCGCCCGAACTGGCTTCTGGTGCAGCAAGCTCTCATCCTGTTAATCCTGTGCATCCATGTTCAATTCATAGTCCTTCTCGATTGATCTTCCCCGTGGCGGGCCTTGGCTGTGCCCAACGCCCCGATTCCCAGTCAGGGTCCCGTGCAGCGGCTTCTGGTCCTATTACTCCTGTCCCTAACCCGTGAACGCCGGTCGCCGGCTGGACCTTACGCGTCTCCGTCAAAAAGGGAGTCGATGAAAAGTACGGCTGAGAAGGGCACCAGGTCGTCAATTCGCTCGCCCACTCCCACGTATCGGATGGGGATTCCAAGATCCCGCGCAATGCCGATGACGACGCCTCCTTTGGCGGTCCCGTCCAGCTTGGTCAATACGATTCCGCTGACCCCCGTGGACCGGGTGAACTCCCGGGCCTGCACCACCCCGTTCTGCCCGGTAGTGGCATCCACCACCAGTAGAATCTGGTGGGGCGCTCCGGGGACTTCCCGTGCGGCGATCCGCTTCATTTTCTCCAACTCGGCCATCAGGTTGTTCTTGGTGTGGAGTCGCCCTGCCGTATCCACGATCAGGATGTCCGCCTGCCTGGCCTTGGCGGCTTGAATGGCGTCGAAGAGCACAGCTGCCGGATCGGAGCCCGACTGCTGCCGGATGACCTGGGCTCCGGCGCGTTTCCCCCATGCCTCCAGTTGCTCCACGGCGGCCGCCCGAAAGGTGTCGGCGGCGCACACCAGGACCTTTCGGCCGTCCCGAACCCATCGGCCCGCCAGCTTGCCGGCGGTGGTGGTCTTGCCTACGCCGTTGACCCCGACGAGCAGCAGGACCTGAAGGCCGGAAGTCGCGGGCTCGTCGCTCGGGGCGTCCCCGGTCTGCAAAAGTTCGAGGAGTTCAGATCGGATACAAAATTTGAGCTGGCCGGCGTCGTTGATGCGGTTCCGCTCTACCCGGTTCCTGACCCTGTCGAGGACCACCGTTGTGGTATCGATCCCCACATCGGCTCCCACCAGGATTTCCTCGAGATCCTCAAGCAAATCCGTGTCTATCGCCGTCCGTCCCTGCAGCACCTGCTCCATGCGAGCCACCAGGTTCTTCCGGGTCGAGGACACGGCGGCCTTGAACCTGCCCAGAAGACCCTTCTGGGGTTGCCGATCGTCACCGGCGCCACCCGGATTCTCCATACCGACCTCCAGCGAATTCGTTTCTCCGGTCGCTAATGGTAACACAGGGAAATTGGGCGTCAGGAGGGTGGCAGTCACCCCTGCCGGACTCGGGTGCCGGCCGGCTCCGCCAGCTTACCGCTTTTCGCAGGCAACGCTCTTGGGAGGGGTTCTGGAACAGGCGATGGTGTCGGTCATGCCCGAGGAGAGCTGGGCGCAGGCGGTGTCGAGGGCTGTTCGCAGGGCCTCGGCCTCGGTGGCTCCAAGGGCTTTGCGGCAGTCGGTCCTTCCTCGGAACTCCATGCAGACCTCGCAACTGTACTCGTCCAATGCCATGGAGGAGTAGACGATATAGCCCAGTATGGCCAGGAGGGAGACGGCGATGAGGATCCGGGTGCCTTTGGACATGGAGGCAGATTATATGCTGTATCAATTCCGTTTATCCAAGGCATAAGAAATATAAATTTATTCTGCCGACGGCTTTCTTCTAGAATTTGCTGGGAGCCGTTTGTTCATCAAGCAGGATTGTTCCCAAGTGGCAGCTTGCTCCGACCGAGGTTCAGGCAGGTCAAGCGAGACTTCTAGGGTCTAAATTTGGTACAATCCTTGGTTCGATGAGTCAAGATGCCCTTTCCGGCTGTCAATCAAGTTTGCTGGCTTCCCCAACTCAAGCAACCGTAGCCAACTGATTTAGCTGGAAGGCAGCACCGCGGGTCCGCTCCAGGATCTTCCGGTGCCGGCTTCGGAGGTGTAGCTGTCGCCATTTGACGGCGGACTCGGTTGAGGTTCAGGCGATTTCGATGCATCAGGACGGACTGCCGAAAAAACAGGGTTTGTACGATCCTCGCTTCGAGCGGGACAGTTGTGGCGTGGGCTTCGTGGTCAACGTGGATGGGACCCGAAGCCACCTCATCATCCGCCAGGGGTTGGAAGTCCTATGCAACCTGGCTCATCGAGGCGCCTGCGGTTGCGATCCGGAGACGGGAGACGGGGCCGGAGCCCTGATTCAGATCCCCCATGAATTTCTGAGGCGAGACTGCCGGGCGCTTGGGCTGCAGCTCCCCCCGCCGGGTGACTACGGGGTGGGCATGGTCTTTCTGCCTCGGGAGGCTGAAACCCGTGCCCGCCTGGAACGGGTCATGGAGGAGGTGATCGAGGCCGAGGGGCAACACCTCCTGGGCTGGCGGGATGTTCCCGTCGAAAGCCGGGCCATCGGCAGTCTGGCTCGAGAGTCGGAGCCCGTCATTCGCCAGGTCTTCGTCGGGAAAAATGCCGGCTTGAAGCGGATGGTCGACTTTGAGCGCAAGCTCTACGTGGTGTGCAAGCGGGTGGAGCGCGAGGTGGAGAGACGGGAGTTGGACCAGGGCGAGAGTTTCTACATCGCCAGCCTGTCGGCCGCCACCGTCGTTTACAAGGGCCTCCTGACCGCTCCTCAGATCCCGGACTACTATCGGGATCTGGCCGATCCTTCAGCCAAGAGCGCCCTGTGTCTGGTTCACTCCCGCTTCAGCACCAACACCTTCCCCTCCTGGAAGTTGGCTCATCCTTACCGTTACCTGGCCCACAACGGAGAGATCAACACGCTTTGCGGTAACCGCAACTGGATGCGAGCCCGCTCCAAGACGCTCTCCTCGGATCTGTTCGGGGAGGACCTTCCCAAGATTTTCCCGCTGGTGTCCGATACGGCCAGCGACAGCGCTACCATCGACAACGCCCTGCAGTTCCTGGTGCAGGGCGGCCGCTCGCTGGCCCACTCGGTGGTGATGCTGATCCCGGAGGCCTGGAACAAGGACATTCGCATGGATCCCGACAAGCGGGGTTTCTACGAGTACCATTCCTGTCTGATGGAGCCCTGGGACGGACCGGCCTCCATTGCCTTTACCGACGGGACCCGCATCGGCGCGGTGCTGGATCGAAACGGACTTCGGCCCTCCCGCTACGTGGTGACCAAGGACAACCTGGTGGTGATGGCCTCGGAAGTCGGCGTGCTGGACATGCCCCAGGATCAGATCCTGTACAAGGGCCGGCTCCAACCCGGCAGGATGTTTCTGGTCGATACCGAGCAGGGCCGCATAATCGACGACTCGGAGCTGAAGCGGGCCCTGAGCACCCGAAAGCCCTATCGCCGGTGGGTTGACGCCAACCGGATCGAGCTTTCCCAGTTGCCGCCGGCGCCGGCGGGGGAAGAACCGGTGGTCAAGGACCTGCTGACCCAGCAGCAGTCCTTCGGCTA
Organism: Candidatus Versatilivorator sp.; assembly: GCA_965207735.1. GTDB lineage: Bacteria > Acidobacteriota > Terriglobia > Versatilivoradales > Versatilivoraceae > Versatilivorator. The sequence goes on from OZ242296.1 coordinate 3,675,625, forward strand.
TACGGTGGAGGATCTTCGGTTGTTGATGGCTCCCATGGCCAGGAACGGCGAAGAAGCAGTCGGTTCCATGGGAACGGATACGCCCTTGGCGGTTCTCTCCAACAAGTCGCCGCTGCTCTACAACTACTTCAAGCAGCTCTTCGCCCAGGTGACCAACCCGCCCATCGATTCCATCCGGGAAGAGATGGTGATGTCGGTCGAAAGCTATATCGGCAGCGAGCAGAATCTCCTGGACGAAACTCCCAGACATGCGCGCCTGCTCAAATTGCAGCGCCCCGTTCTGACCGACCGTGAGCTCGGCCGAATCCGGCACGCCTCGGTCAAGGACTTCAGCGCCAAGACCTTGAAGATGCATTTCCCCGGAGGCGACGGAGAGGGCGGGTTGGAGACCGCCCTGGAGGCACTCTGCCGCCAGGCATCCCAGGCGGTTGGCCGGGGGCACAACATCATCATTCTCTCCGATCGCGGGGTCGATGCCGAAAAGGTGCCCATCCCGGCCCTGCTGGCGACTTCGGCCGTCCACCACCACCTGGTTCGGGAAGGCACCCGGACCAAGGTCGGCATCGTTGTGGAAACCGGCGAGGCTCGGGAGGTCATGCACTTTGCGCTCCTGATCGGCTACGGTGCCGGGGCGGTAAACCCCTACCTGGCCTTCCGGACCTTGGCCGACATGGTGACCCAGAAGCTCTTTGGTACCGAGGTCACCGAAGAACTTGCCTTCAAGAACTACCTCAAGTCCATCAACAAGGCCCTGCTCAAGATCATTGCCAAGATGGGGATCTCCACCATCCAGAGCTATCGGGGCGCTCAGATTTTCGAAGCCATCGGGCTGAACTCGCATCTGGTCGAACGCCACTTCACCGGCACCGCCTCCCGCGTCGAGGGCATCGGCCTGGAAGTTCTGGGACGGGAGGCCATCGCGCGTCACCGTCAGGGTTTCCCCCAGGCGCAGTCTCGGAAACCCTTGTTGAATGTGGGGGGACAGTATCAATGGCGGCGCGATGGCGAGTTCCACCTGTTCAACCCCGAATCGGTGGCCAAGCTGCAGGTAGCCACCCGTCACGGCGACTACCGCCTGTTCAAGCAGTACTCCACCTTGATCAATGACCAGAGCCGGAACCTGTGTACGCTCAGGGGAATGTTCAAGCTCAAGAAGGGCAATTCTGTTCCTCTGGATGAGGTCGAGCCTGCCTCCGAGATCGTGCAGCGGTTCGCTACCGGGGCCATGTCCTTTGGATCCATCAGCAAGGAAGCCCACGAGAACCTGGCCATCGCCATGAATCGTATCGGGGCCAAGAGCAACACGGGCGAGGGAGGCGAGGATCCGGCCCGCTACGTCCGCGACCCCAACGGGGACTGGCGTCGCAGCGCCATCAAGCAGGTGGCTTCGGGGCGCTTTGGAGTGACGGTGGAGTACCTGGTCAACTCGGAGGAACTGCAGATCAAGATGGCCCAGGGGGCCAAGCCGGGAGAAGGGGGCCAGTTGCCCGGACACAAGGTGGACAAGGTGATCGCCCGGGTGCGCCACTCCACTCCGGGAGTTTCGCTGATATCGCCTCCGCCCCACCACGACATTTACTCCATCGAGGACCTGGCCCAATTGATTCACGACCTCAAGAACTCCAATCCTCGAGCCAGGATTTCGGTGAAATTGGTGGCTGAGGTGGGAGTGGGCACAGTGGCGGCGGGGGTCTCAAAGGCCCATTCCGACGTGGTCCTCATCAGCGGGCACGACGGAGGCACTGGCGCTTCTCCGCAGACCTCCATCAAGCATGCCGGCGTCCCCTGGGAACTGGGCCTGGCGGAAACCCAGCAAACGTTGGTGCTCAACGACCTGCGGGGGCGCATCGTGGTTCAGACCGATGGCCAGCTCAAGACGGGCCGGGACGTGGCGGTGGCCATCCTGCTGGGCGCCGAGGAGTTCGGCTGCGCCACGGCGCCGCTGGTGGCTTCCGGGTGCATCATGATGCGCAAGTGCCATCTCAACACCTGTCCGGTGGGCGTCGCCACCCAGGATCCGGTGCTGCGCCGCAAGTTCGCCGGCAAGCCCGAGTATGTCATCAACTTTTTCACCTTCGTGGCCGAGGAACTGCGGGAGATCATGGCGGAAATGGGCTTTCGCAAGGTGGAGGAGATGGTGGGACGGTCGGATCGCCTGGACGTGACCGACGCGGTCGAGCACTGGAAGGCGATGGGGCTGGACTTCACTCGCATCTTCTACAGGCCTCAGGTTCCGGAGCGGGTCGCCACCCACAAGGTCCAGGAACAGGACCACGGCTTGGAGAAGGCCCTGGACCATCAGTTGATCGCCGATTGCCGGGAATCCCTGGAGAAGGGAACCCGGATTTCCCTCGGCTACCCCATCAGGAACTCCCAGCGCACCGTGGGTACCATGCTGAGTTCCGCCCTGGCCGAGCGCCACGGCAACTCGGGGCTTCCCGACGATTCCATTCAGGTGGATTTTCGCGGGTCGGCCGGGCAAAGCTTCGGGGCTTTTCTGGCGGCCGGCATTACCTTCAGGCTGGAAGGGGACGCCAACGACTACATCGGCAAGGGGTTGTCGGGTGGCAAGTTGATCGTGTTTCCCCCGAGAGAGAGGACCTTCAAGGCCGAAGACAACATCCTGATCGGAAACGTGGTGCTCTACGGCGCCACCGGGGGACAAGCCTACTTCCGGGGGGTGGCCGGCGAGCGATTTGCAGTGCGCAACAGCGGCGCCCGTGCGGTCGTGGAAGGGGTGGGGGACCATGGGTGCGAGTACATGACCGGCGGAGTGGCGGTGGTGCTCGGCAAGACCGGGCGCAACTTTGCCGCCGGAATGAGCGGAGGCGTCGCCTTCGTGCTCGACGAGTCGGGCCTCTTCAGGCAGAACTGCAACCACAGCATGGTGGATCTTGAACCGGTGGTGGAGTCTGCCGACGTGGAGATGCTCAAGGGAATGATCTCCCGGCACCGGGGTTTCACCGGGAGTGCGGTCGCGGAAAGAGTGTTGCGGAACTGGGAGGCTCTGCTGCCCAAGTTCCTGAAGGTCATGCCCGTAGATTACCGGAGAGTCCTTCAGGAGTTGGAAAAGGCCAGGGCCGCGGCGGCCGACCGCGACAAAACCCCGGCCCTGTCGCGTTAGCCCGGTCACCGGCAAGACAAACCGGAACCCCGCGGTTCCGGCTTGGATTCGGAGTTGGCCCCAGGGTCCCCATTCACTGTCTCCGGGGCGGAGAAGCCATGGGAAAAGTAACGGGCTTCATGGAAATCGGCCGGAAGATGGCCCCCCGCCGACCCGTCGAGGACCGCCTCAAGGACTGGTTCCAGGTGTACCGGGAACCTGCCGACTCCCTGGTGCAGAGCCAGGGGGCGCGGTGCATGGATTGCGGCATTCCCTTCTGTCACACCGGCTGTCCTCTGGGGAACATTATTCCGGATTGGAACGACCTGGTTTATCAAAACCGCTGGCGGGAAGCGATCCAGGTACTGCACAAGACCAACAACTTCCCCGAATTTACCGGATGGGTCTGTCCGGCGCCCTGCGAAACGGCCTGTGTGCTCGGAATCAACGACGATCCGGTCACTATCAAGCAGATCGAAATCAGCATCATCGAGCACGCCTTCCGCGAGGGCTGGATCAAACCCGTGCCTCCCACCGTTCGTACCGGGAAAAAGGTGGCCGTGGTGGGTTCGGGCCCGGCCGGTCTGGCCTGTGCGGACCAGTTGAACAAGGTGGGCCACCGGGTCACCGTGTTGGAACGAGCCGACCGCATCGGGGGGCTGCTGACCTATGGGATTCCGGATTTCAAGCTGGAAAAGTGGGTAGTGAGCCGCCGCCTCGATCTGATGCGGGATGAGGGGGTCGTCTTCAAGACCGGGGCCAACGTCGGATTCAACGTGGCGGTGGAGGATCTGAGGCGCGACTTCGATGCTCTGGTTCTGGCGGGCGGGGCCACCAAGGCCCGCGATCTGCCCCTGCCGGGCCGGGAGCTGGACGGCATCCATCTGGCCATGGATTACCTGCCGCAGCAGAACCGGCGGGTGGCCGGGGACCGGAAGATTCCGGGAAAAGCCATCACCGCCAAGGGCAAGCGGGTGATCATCCTGGGCGGCGGGGATACGGGTTCGGACTGCCACGGTACGGCTCTCAGGCAGGGAGCCCGCTCGGTGCACTCCTGGGAGCTTCTGCCCAAACCTCCGGCTGAACGGACTCCCTCCATGCCGTGGCCCTACTGGCCGATGATCCTGAGAACCTCCTCTTCCCACGAAGAGGGCGGCTTTCGGGACTGGAGCGTCAGCACCAAGCAGTTTAGCGGCTCCAACGGTCGGGTGGAGAAGCTGCATGCAGTCCGGGTCGAATTCGGAGAACCCAACGACAACGGACGCCGGCCCATGCGGGAAGTGCCTGGAAGCGAGTTTGAGGTAGAGACCGAGCTGGTGTTGCTGGCGATGGGATTCCTTGGACCGGAGTCCGACGGCATGCTGAAACAACTGGGGGTCAAGCTGGACGCTCGCGGCAACGTGGAGGCGGACGGCAACTACATGAGTAGCCTGCCGGGAGTCTTTGCGGCCGGTGACATGCGGCGAGGACAGTCACTGGTGGTCTGGGCCATCGCCGAAGGCCGCCGGGCCGCTCGCGGCGTGGACCAGTTTCTGATGGGATCGACCGATCTGCCCTGATCGGCCCCCGAGCCGGCCCGCCGGCGCAGTCCGATTCCCGGTCTTCTCCCTCCGTCAACCCCGATCCCGGACAACCCCATCTCCTTGGCGCCAGGCCATTCCCGCCGTCAGCGGGAGAATCCTTACCTCGAGGTTACGACTCCTTATGGAAGGCAGCGGCAAGATCGAGCGCCTCAACGTTCCTGCGCTGGATGAAATTCTGGGGGTTCCCTTCCGGGTCCTCAATGACGGCTTCATCCGATTGATCGACTACATGGGTTCGGACGAGTCCATCGTGCAAGCCGCCCGGGTGTCCTACGGCAAGGGAACCAAGAAGGTCCACCAGGACCGCGGCCTGATTCGATACCTGATGCGGCACCAGCACACCACTCCCTTCGAGATGTGCGAGATCAAGCTGCATGTACGGGTGCCGATGGACTGCTGGCGCCAGTGGATTCGCCACCGAACAGCCAGTGTCAACGAGTACTCGACCCGCTATTCCGAGGCTATCGACTCGGCTCAATTGACCGACGACGACCAGTGGCGGGAGCAATCCCGGGGTAACCGGCAGGGCAGCACGGGATTCCTGACTCGGGAGCTCGGCTCGGAGCTTTCCGAAAGAGAAGCAAACCTGATTCGCGACAGCCGCCGGCTCTACCGGGAACGACTCGAGGCCGGGGTCGCCAGAGAGCAGGCGCGCAAGGACCTTCCGCTCTCAACCTATACCGAGGCCTACTGGAAGATCGATCTCCACAACTTGTTGCATTTCCTGGCCCTGAGAATGGATGCCCACGCCCAGTGGGAGATCCGCAGCTACGCTATCGTCATCGGCGAGCAATTTCTCAGCCGCTGGTGCCCCATTACCTGGGAAGCCTTCCAGGACTACCGCTTTCATTCCACCGCCCTGTCCCGCCGGGAGCAGCAGATTATCCGCATGCTGGCCGCCGACCGGGCCGAGGAGGCCAAGGAACTGGCCACTCGATTCGGGTTTCTCAACTATGACGGCCCCCGTCTCAAACCAAACCGCGAGCGCAAGGAGCTGGAAGAAAAGCTTCAGTCTCTGAACTTCAAGATTCCCTGGCTGGATGGTCAGCAATAAATGCGGGGCAAGCGCCCCGTCAATCCATGAGGGTGTCGATCCTTGTGTCCAGCGCTTCCGCAATGCGGTGCCAGGCCTTCACGGAGCCGGTCTTGAGACCTCGTTCGATTTCGGAGAGATACCCGTTGGCAAGCCCCGTCCTTTCAGCCAGCGCTCTCAACGTCATACCGCGAAACGCGCGCCAGGCAGCTACGGGGTTCTCCCCGTCCATGATTTTCAGGAACACTTCGTGCGGGATGCGGCTCTCATCATCGGCTTCCCTGGCCGCCAACAAATCTTCCAGCTCTTCCTGACGAGCAATCAGTGCGTCGTAGTCCGCCCGACTCAGAGTTACGGTTTCGGTCTCAGACATAGGCTTCCCTCCGATGCCGGACTCTCAAGACAATCATGATAGTCATGTCGCCGTGTTGACCGGATGTAGGCAGATAGCGCGGAACTTGTGCGACATGTTCGGGAGTCAACGCCTTGCAGGCTTTCAGTGTTCTGCTCTTTTTTGTGTTTTTGTGCCTTTTGTGGCCATTCCCGGCAAAGGTCCCGCTGCTGAATATTGCAAAAGGCTCGAGAGTGAAACAATCAGAAATCGACCATCCTATCGCGACCTTGGCATCCCGTCGCGGTTCATCTCAACGCCTTAGTGTCCCTTCGTCGTTCTTCGTGCCCCTTCGTGGATAACTCTTTTTCTCTTGTCTTTTTTCGTTTGTTTCAGGCAAACCGGGCATACAGGGCTGGACGGCAACCGACTGATAACGCCTGAGCCGGACGAGACCGGGCTTCCCGCCTTTGGGCTTGGCCACGAATCTCTTCTGCGTATAGTGCACTTCGACCCTGGGAGCGTTGCGGGCCTGGCTGAAGTAGGCGGCCAATTGGGCCGCTTCCAGCAGCGAGGGCTGCGAGGGGGCCGGCTGCTTCTCGGGATTTCGCAGCACCACGTGGGATCCTGAATACCCGGCCACATGCAGCCAGAAGTCGTGGGCGTGGGCCACCTTGGTCGTCAGGGCGTCGTTTTGCCGGTTTCCCCTGCCCACCAGAATGGCCAACCCTTCCGACGAGACAAAGTGGCGAGCCAGCTTCGAAGTTTCCGGTGTTCCGCCTTCCCTCGAAGTGTGGCGGCGCCTGGACCCGGCCGGGGTCGCAGAAGGGGCTGGGTGCGGTCGTGCGGGCGGCGGCTCCGGTTCTGGCGGAAGGGTTTCCGGGTCCGGCTGCTCCTGCTGCTTTTCCAGGGTTTCCATCTCAGCCCGTAGCGCTTCCAGGCGAGTCAGAATCCTCGGAATGGCCCGGCTCGATTTCTGGAATTGCCGGGCATAGCGGGAAGCATTCTGGAGCGCCGTGAGCCGGGGTTCCAGGGGAATGGTCACCTCGGGCTGACCCGGCTGAAACAAGTCCGGAAGCCGCACGGATGAACGGCCCGCGGCCAACCCGGTGGCCTGGGCCAGCAGCAGGTCGCTGTATTTCTTGAAACGCTGGGCCTGGCGATTTCTTTCCAGGTCGGATTGCAGGTCTTTCAGCAACCGGGTCAGCTTCCGGCTTCGCTGGCGGAGCGGTGAGAGCCGGGCTTGACGCCGTTGGAGCCGTCGTTGCCGATCCTGAAAAAGCCGGCAGGTCTCGGCCACGGCGGCGTTCATGTCGGGAAATTCCCGATGGGGAGAATCCTGCAGATGTGCCAGCGGAAAAGGAGAGCAGATCCAGGGCTGGCTGTCTTTGCCGGGCGGGTAAATCCGGGGACTCGAGGGACCCTGCCGCAGCTGCTGAATGAACTCCTGGAAGTGGCCCCACGACCCCTCCGGATCCGGCCTGGATCGGTAGGCAAACTCTCGAAGGAAGAGGGGACTCAGGCCTCGGATTCCCCGGCGGGGCCGGCGGGCGTGGGCTGCCCCGGGACCCTTCCGTTCGGACTGCCGACCGGCATCCAGGATCAGGTCATGGAACGCTTGGCTATTGAGGTTATCCAGGCCAGGCCCAGGGCCCGAAACGGGTCCGGCGGCGGGCTGGTGGGGTCTGAAGGCCCGTAGAACCCGGCCCTGGGCGTCCTCCAGGAAGGCATTGGCCCGCAGGGGAATCAGTTCCAGGCGCAACCGGAGGGTTCTTGGCGAATGGGGCCACCGCCCATCCTCGACCACGAGAGCGACCACCCGATCCTCCAGCTCCTTTTCAATCGCAACGATGGTGGCCCCCACCAGATGGCTCCGAATCGAAAGTATCCAGTCGCTGGGAACGGCGGTGTGTCCTGTCGATGGTTGCTTGGGCCGCAGGAACAGGCATGGGAGTCGCTGTTCCAGCACCACCATCAGGTCGAAAGGGCAGGGGCGATGCAGCGAGAAGAGAAATTGCCGCTCATCGAGCTGCCTCACCTTTCGAATCCTGGTCTTTGGCAGCAACTCCCAAAGTTCCCGCACCAGCGCCTGGAGGCAGAAATTATCCATCTGCCGGGAACCCCATTTGCATGAGCGTCCGGTGGAGGTGGGCCAGGGGTAGGCCGACGACGTTGAAGTAGCAGCCGCGAATGCCCTGAATGAATCGGGAGCCGTATCCCTGAATTGCATAGGCTCCGGCCTTGCCCAGGGGCTCACCGGTGGCCAGGTATTCCTGGATGTCTCGACTGGAAAGTGCCGCGAAGCGAACGGTGGTTTCGACGTAGCTGGTCTGCCGGAGTTGCAGGTGCCGGATACAGATGCCCGTCAGCACCTCGTGGGTGCGGCCGCTCAGTTTCTGCAGCATCTCGGCCGCCACCTCCAATGATGCGGGCTTTCCCAGAATCTCGGAGCCGCAGACCACCACCGTATCGGCTCCTACCACCCAGGCGTCGGGGCGGGCGTCGGGGATGGCTTCGGCCTTGGCTCGAGCCAGGCGCATCACCAGCCGGTCCGGAGAGTCACCCCGTCGAGGTTCCTCCGGGACGCCGCTCGTCCTGACTTCGAAGTCGAATCGGAGGAGCTTCATCAGCTCCTGTCTTCTGGGCGAGGCCGATGCTAGAATCAGGCTTGGGGAATGGGAGCTGAGTCCGGCGGGCATGTGGGTGGAGGTCCTCGAAAGGCTTCCCGAACGCAGTCTGCATCGAGTGCCCGGGCTGACAATTCCCCTGCCGGTCCTGCCCGGAACGGTCCCGTTTACAAACTTCCGGGCGGTATGATAGAACAGGTCCATTCCGTGGTTCCAGCCACCCGGTGCGGCTCTGCCTGCGAGGAGGATGTTTCCATTGATTGAGAGGTGTTTGCGCTATGGCGCCGGCCTCTTGTTGCTGGTGCTGGCGGTCATTGGACAGGTCCGATCGGCACCGCAGCTCCAGAGTGCCGACTTCGACTTCAGCATCTATTTTACCGGAAATGTTCGGGGGAATCTCGAACCCTGCGGCTGACCGCGCAATCCGGCGGGCGGTCTGGCTCGCCGAGCAAACGTCATCCGGGAAAGGGCCAGGGAATTCCCGACCCGTCCGGCCCTCCAGGTGGAGATCGGCAACTTCATGCAGCGGTTGGGCCCCGATCGAGCGGTCAAGAACGAGTGGCTCTGGAAGGGGATGGAGCTGCTGGGAATCGACGTCTTCAATATCGGGGGCAACGACGTCGGGGAACTTCAAGCCCTGGGGCTGGCTCTCAGGAAGAACGGGCGGTTTATTTCCGCCAACCTGCTTTCCGCCCAATCCGGAGATCCGCTGCTCGATCCCTACCTGATCAAGACGATGTCCGCGTCGGCTTCCGCCCCCGCTTTCCGGGTCGGCTTCATCGGGTTTGCGTCGGGGAATCACTCTTCCAAGAGTGAGGCGGAATACCGCTGGGAAAATCCGTCCGACAGCGCCGGGAAATGGTTGCCGGAGTTGAGAGAGAAGTGTGACTACGTGATTGCATTGGCTTGCATGCCCCTTGGCGATGCCATCCAGTTGGCCATCGACCACAAGGGCATCGACATGATTCTCAACGGATTCGAGCATCAATCGGCAATGCCTCCCATCAAGGTGAGCCGGTCCACCATCGTCTACGCCGAAGACGAAGCCAAGAGCCTGGGAGAGTTGCGCTTTTCCCTGAAGTTGGGCCGGCCGGCAGTACAACCCTTGAATCACCGCTTGAGCCGGCGAGTGGCCGATGACGCCGATATGGCCGCCTTTATGGTGAAAGCCAAAGCCGACATCTCGGCCAGACAGACCGATATGGCTCTACAGACCGCCCAGGCCCACGGTCACGAGCACGACCATGCCCACGGCCACAGTCACGGCAGCCACCAGGATCACGCCGATTCCGATTTTGTAACCTCTCAAACCTGCGGTACCTGCCATGCGGATGCCTTTCAGGTTTGGGAAGGCTCGGCCCACGCCCATGCCATCGACATTCTTATCAGGGAACGGAAGGAATTCGATACCCAGTGTGTCATCTGCCACGTGACCGGTTCGGGGCAGCCGGGAGGATTCGAAGACCTCTATCGCACCGCCCACCTGGCCAATGTCCAGTGTGAAGCCTGTCACGGTCAGGGGCGGGAACACAGTCAGCAGCCGACCGTAGTCAAGATGGAACCGCTGGGGCCGAATTCCTGTGTGACCTGCCACAATCCTTCCAACAGCCCCGAGTTCGAGTTCGTTTCCTACTGGGAAGCCATCAAGCACTGACGGGCTCTCAACAATGAAACCGCTGACAACCTTGTTTCCCGATCTCTTCCGTCAATACGCGGCCGACGGTCCCTGGCCGGAGCAGGTGGCGGCGGCCCTTTGGAAGGAGATCGTGGGCGAGCACCTGGCCCGACGCACCCGACCGGTCAAAATCACTCGATCCAAGCTGGTGGTTCTGGTACCCTCGTCCACCTGGAAGCGGCAATTGAGCTCTCTCCGGGGGGTGATCGTGAGCCGGCTCAACCAGGTGCTCGGGGCCGGCATCACCCGGGTGGAGTTCAGAATCGACTCCACGGTGGAGCAAGCGCCGCGCCAAATCCCTCCAGCGCCTCCCAAGAGAACCTCGACTCCAGTCGACCTTCCCCTTCAAGGGATCGCGGACGAGGAGCTCCGAACCCGGATTCAGGCGGCTGCTACGGCCTGTCTGGATCGCGGAAAATGAGGATACTGCCATGAAGATCGATGGCGCCCGGGTGGACTACATCGCCAAGTTGGCCCAGTTGGCGGTGACCGAAGAGGAAAAGCGGGAACTCATCGGACAGATGAATTCCATTCTGGAGTATGTGGAGCAGCTCAACCGACTGGATACCAGCGGTATCGAACCCACCGCGCAGGTGGTACACACTTCGGAGCAGAATTATAGCTGGCGAGCCGACCGGTCCCGGGCGGGATTTTCCCAGGAACAGTCGTTGGGCAATGGTCCTGCAACCGGGTCGGGCCACTTCAAGGTGCCGAAAGTGATCTCGGAGAAGTAACCCGGTCCTCCCTCCACTTCACCCCTTCGGCCTGAAGGTGTTCATGGACTTCACGAGACTGACCGCCAGGAAAATCAAGGAGCTGATCGAGCGCGGCGAAGCTTCTGCCGTGGAGATTTGCCGGGCCTTCCAGGATCGCATCCGAAAGCAAAATCCCAAGGTTGGGGCCTTCCTTCATTACGACAACGACTTCGCGCTCGACCAGGCCGGTCGGATTGATCGAATGAAGCAGGCCGGAGAGCCGCTGCCGGAGTTGGCCGGTCTGCCGATGGCCATCAAGGACAACCTCCTGATCCGCGGTCTGCGCTGTACTTGCGGGTCCAGGAACCTGGAAAACTATGTCGCTCCCTACAACGCCACCGTCATTGACCGGCTGGCATCCGCCGGGGCAGTGTTTCTTGGGAAGGCCAACCTGGACGAGTACGCCATGGGCTCGTCCACCGAGAACTCCGCCTTCCACCCGACCCGGAATCCCCACCGCCCCGACTACGTTCCCGGCGGTTCCAGCGGCGGGTCGGCTGCGGCAGTAGGCGCCGACATGGCGGTAGCGGCTCTGGGCACCGACACCGGAGGCTCCATTCGCCAACCGGCGTCGTTTTGCGGTGTCGTCGGGATGAAGCCCACCTACAGCCGGGTATCGCGCTACGGGATGGTGGCGTTCGGATCCTCTCTGGACCAGATCGGCCCCCTTGCTCATGGCGTCGAGGACGTAGCCAGGATCCTCACGGTGATCTCCGGCAAGGACCCGCGCGACGCCACCTCCCTGGCCGTGGATGTGCCGGACTACGCGGGCGGGCTGGGTCGACCGATTGAAGGCCTGAAAATTGGAATGCCCCGAGAGTACCGGAAGAGCGGAATCTCCGAGCCGGTCCGCACCAGGATCGAAGCAGGTCTGAAGCTGCTTGAGGACCTGGGGTGCCACCTGATCGAGGTGGATCTGCCCCACACCGATTACGCCATTGCCACCTACTACGTGATTGCCATGGCTGAAGCCAGTTCCAATCTGGCCCGCTATGACGGAGTGCGTTACGGGCTGCGGATTCCCGGACAGGGCGATCTTTCCAGCATGTACCGTGAGACCAGGGACGCCGGATTCGGCGCCGAGGTCAAGCGGCGGATCATGCTGGGAACATTCGTCTTGAGCTCGGGCTACTACGACGCCTATTACCTGAAGGCACAGCAGGTGAGAACGCTGATCAAGCGGGACTTTGAAGCCGCCTTCCAAGAGGTGGACCTCCTGATTTCGCCCACCTCTCCCACGCCTCCTTTTCGACTGGGCGAGAAGACCGCCGATCCGCTGGCCATGTACCTTTCGGACATCTTCACCATTACCGCCAACCTCGTCGGCATTCCCGGCATATCACTTCCCTGCGGCCTGACGCCCGACGGCATGCCGGTCGGGATTCAGCTCCTGGGAAAACACTTTGACGAGCAGGTGGTTCTGAACACGGCCCATGCCTTCGAGTTGGCTGGCGGCTTTGCCCCCTGACCTCTCCGGGTTCCTTCTATCGATCCTGCCGGCCTGTCCCTCGGTTGTTCCATGCAACTGCACCCGGCCACAATTCCGGCAGGCTTCGTTTCGGGTGTGGGTCTTCCTGATCCTCAGGGGAACTGGAATTGAAAACAGACCAATCGGGAAGTCCGCCGGCCGGTCATGCGCCGGCCGGTCATGCGCCGCGCGTGCGTTTTTCGAAAGCGGCTCTGATCTACAACCCCACGGCCCGGCGGCTGCGGTGGCGGCCGGCCCGCAAGCTTCGGGCGGTATTGGAACACATTCGCTCATTCGGGTTCGCGGTGGAGGTCCACCCGACGGCCGACTCCCACCATGCCACCAGCCTGGCGCGTTCGGCCTTGCAGAGGGGTTGCGACCTGATCATCGCATGCGGGGGAGACGGCACCGTCAACGAGGTCGTCGGCGGCATGGCGGGGTCCCGGGTTCCCTTGATGGTGATCCCGGCCGGTACGGCCAATGTCCTGGCGAAGGAAATCGGCCTGCCCCTGGATTGGGCCGATGCGGTCGGGGTGCTCCGGACCGGTCCGATTCGTCGCATTGCTCTGGGCAGGGTCGGCAGCCGTCCCTTCGTGCTAATGGCCGGTATCGGAGTGGACGCCGCCGTTCTGGGTTCGGTGCATAAAGGCCTGAAAACGCTCCTGGGACAGGGGGCCTTCTGGATGGCGGGTTTGCGGCAGCTCCTGAGCTACCCCTTTACGCCATTCGAGGTTCAGGCAGAGGGAGAATCCCGGCGAGCCACCTTTGCGGTGATCGGCAGAGCGAGGAACTATGGCGGCGGGTTTCAGATTGCCGGCCAGGCGGACCTTTTTTCGGAAGATTTCCAGGTGTGCCTGTTTCAGACCAGGAGCCGATGGCGTTTCCCCCATTATTTCTGGAATGTGCTTCGCCGGAGGCACCATCGCCTTTCGGACGTGCTCCAGTTCCGCACCCGCTCCGTCCTGGTCAAGGGCAGCCCGGAAATCGGAGTCCAGGTTGACGGTGAGTTGATGGGCTGCTTGCCGCAGTCGTTGACGATTCAGCCCGATGCTCTGTCCCTGCTCATTCCGGGGCCGGGGGCCGGGGAAGAATCCAGTGGGGGTGAGGCAGTCACTCCGCGGAAGGCAGGGGACTCTGCCAAAGGGTCCTTCCGATGAAGAAGGGTCCCAGGGATTCAATGTATTGGGAGGTCTGGCGGGTCTTTCGCATGGACTGCACGACGTGAGAGAGGGGATGGAGATCACGGCCGATCAGGCCGATCACGAAGTCGTTGTCGTTCTTGTCCAGCCCGTGACAGGCCAGACGGACGTCGTGAGCCAGGTCGGCCTCTCCATAGGCCCTTCCGATGGTGGCGTGCTCGCGCAGGATGGCGCTCTGTTGGGCCGGCTCCAGACTGGCAAAGGCCCCGGAACGCCTGAGAGGGTACCAGATGGCCCAGGGCCAGTCCGGATTGAGCACCGTTCTGCGAGTTTTGTGCAGCAGCCAGTGCTCCAGATCGGGCTCGAATCCCGAGGCATAGGTTCTCCCCAGCATGGTCAGCTCGGGCTTGGGCGACAGCCCCGCCAACGGTGGGGAGTTCAACAGTTCCCGCCATCCCGTCACGAAATAGGCGGGATCCTCGCTCATGCCCAGCACGGCAATGCCCCTCGGGTCGTTCAGGTCCTGATAGAGGACCAGGTCGTGGGAGCTCTGCTCCAGGACTCGAATGACCGGTGCGGAACCGGCGCAGTTGCCGAAGACCTGCAGTTGCAGGAACAGGCGGCGATCCAGGCTTTGCCCCCGGGCTCCCCGCTCCTGGACATCGATCTTCAGGCCGGCCGAATGGTTCATTTTCGAATGCGCTCCAATCGTACGGATGGAGGTTACTCTTCTCCCGTCTTGTCCAGGGCTTCCCGCAGCCGGGCCAGCTCCTGCTGCAACCGGACTTGGCGTTGGCCGATACTGAAGACATATCCGAAGAGGATGAGCCACATGATCCCGTAAGCCGCCAGCAGGTAGTGATTCATCGGACCTCCCTCAGGTGGCGCTGGGCGGTCCGCCGGAGACTCTCGACGGATTCCCGGCTCCTTTCCAGGTCGCACCCCATTTTCCAGAGGCAAAAAAAGAGCAAAGTAAATGCCAGCACAGTCACCAACAGGGCCAACAGCATATCCGGATGCAAGCCGGAGTCCTCGCCGCCGGCGATCACCGGCTGGGGGTGCTGAGTCCGCCACCAGCGGTTGGCCATGTAGACGATCAAGGCGTTCACGGCTCCGAAGATACTGACCACGGCGCTCAATCTCGCCCGCTGCTCCGGTGAGTCCACCAGCCGGCGCAGCATCAGGTAGCCCATGTAGATCAACCAGAGAACGAAGGTGGTGGTGAGCCGGGCATCCCACGTCCACCAGATCCCCCAGACAGGCTTGGCCCAGATGGGTCCGCTGACGAGGTTGAGGGTCAGGAAGACCGCACCCACCTCGGCCGCCGAGGCTGCCCGAATGTCCCACTGGCGGTCGCGTTTCCGCAAGAAGCGGAGGCTGCAGAAGCACACCAGGTAGATGGCCAGGAAGCCCACCCAGGCGGCGGCGACGTGGAAGTAGAAGATCTTCTGCACCACCCCCATGGTGAGTTCCACCGGCGCCAGCACGAAGATGGCGTACAGCGCCGCCACCATGGCCAGCAGGGCCAGCAGTCCAAGTCGTTTTTGCAAGCTTTCCATCGGGTCTCTCCGCTCCCGTGTTGGAGCCGACCGAATAATCGGGACATATTACCCAAATATGGAGCCGAGCGCCAAGAACCTCATTTCTCGAGGACGTAGTCGAAGGTCATCAGGGGAAGGGTCACGAAGATGATGTCGTAGGCCGCCAGCACCTGCATCCAGAAAAACATCACCGGTTCCTCCGCGGGTTGGGCGAAATTGGCGGCCGTAGCCAGGACCGCGCTCAGGATCACCGGCAGGACCAGGGGCACCAGCAGCACCGGCAGCATGACCTCGCTCATGCGGGTGTTGGCGGAAACCGCGGCCAGCAGGGTGCCCACCGAGGCAAAGCCGAGAGTTCCCAGGAAGGTGATGGCCGCCATCCAGCCGATCCTGGGCCAGATGGCGTAGTTGAAGAGGAGGGAGAACAGGCAGAGAATGATGGCCTCCGCCAGCAGCAGCAAGAGCAGGTTGGCCAGCATCTTTCCCAGGTAGATGCTGCTCCAGTTCACCGGAGACAACATCAATCCCTCCAGGGCGTCATTTTCCTTTTCGCCTACGAAGGATCGGTTCATGCCCAGGAGTCCCGCGAAAATGAAGGTCATCCACAGGAGCCCCGGCCCGAACTTCCGGATCTCCTCCGAATCCGGCTCGAAAGCGAAGTGAAACATCAGGATGACCAGGAGCCCGAAAAGCAGCATCGAGGCCAGGACATCCTTGGTCCTGTACTCGGTCAGAAGGTCCTTCGTCAGAATTGCCGCCGTCTGGCTCCAGAACTTCACGCTCGCGCCTCACTCTGCCGGCGATGCTCCCAATCCGAAGTAATCGGGTTGCGGCCGATCTCCCGCATTCAACCCCCTGAGCTCAGTTCCTCAGGCTCCCCGAGCCGAGAGGCGATGCGTGTAGAAACCGCCGGTAGCGGCCTCGAACCGCTGCAGAATCGCCGGTCCATTCCGTCACAATGCGGCCGCGGTCCAGAAGGATCCAGCGGCTGACCCCCTGCAGACCCTGCTCCAGGTTGTGAGTGGCCATGACGATGGTGCGCCCGGCTGCCGCCCATTGTCGCAACCTCTCCGAGAGCAGCTCGGCTGCTTCAAGGTCGAGGCCGGTGAAGGGTTCATCCAACAGTACCAGTTCGGGCTCATGCAGGGTGGCCCGGGCAATGGCCAGGCGCTGCTGCATTCCGCGAGAGAAGCCGCGTACGGGACGATCGGCGCTCAGGTTCAACCCCGCCTCGGTCAGGGCGGCGGCAACCCGTCGGGGCGCTCCCTCGAGTCCGTGCAAGCGGGCGTGCAGCCGCAGGTTTTCTCTGGCGGTCAAGCCGGGGTAGAGAAAGGTCTGGTGGGCCACCAGGCCGATGCGTTCCCTCCCGCGCTCGGGGTCCTGGTCAATCTCCACGCCGCAGATCCGCACCCGGCCCCGGTTGGGTCTCACCAGTCGAGCCATGACTCGCAGCAAGGTGGACTTGCCGGCGCCGTTGCGCCCCAGCAACACCACGAATTCGCCCCGCGGGACGCTCAGGGAAATATTCGCCAGGGCCGGGTTGAGCCCAAACCATTTCTCCACGTTCTCGACCACCACGGCGGTGTTGTCCATCATCGGATCACTCCTCCCTCGACTACCTGAAACAAGACAAAAAAGAGTTATCCACGAAGGGACACGAAGGACCACTAAGGCGTTGAGGTGAACCGCGACGGGATACCAAGGTCACGAAGGGATGGTCGATAGCTGATTGTTTCACTCTCGTATGATCCGCACGGCAGGTCGGCGGCCGGACTTGTATTTAAGGTGCCCGTCGTTGCGATCAGGGGCGCTTCTTTTTGCGCTTTCGCGCCTGCTGGTGAAGCCGTTCCCGGGATTGCTGACCCAGTGCGTAGAAGATGATGGCCAGGGACAGAGCCGCCAGGATTCCCAAGATGAGCGTTCGCTGCTCATAGACGCGGTTCGGCAATCGGACCACCCGGAAATCGGAGTCCTCGCCGTGATCGTGGCCGTCATGAGGGGAGTGTTCGGGGGCCTCGCCCACGATCCTGAGGTTGAGAAACTCTCCCTCGGCGATCTGGGTGATGTGGAAGGTTGCGGACTCGGTCCGGGAGTCGATACCCGTGGAAACCACCCCCGTGCCCGTGACTTGAAGGTCGGACGGCTTCACGAACAGTTGAGAGTGGTCGGTCCCGTTGAGCAGCCGAAACTTCAGTTGCCGGTCGTCGCTGGGAAACCGGACGTTGTAGGCGACCCAGATTTCATTGATTCCCGGCTTCATGGGGTAGTTGATCCGATAACCGCCTCCGTCCCGGATGAGGGGCCGCTGAGGCAGGGGAATTCTCCCCAGGCCCAGCACCGACACCTTCAGATCGAGTGGAGAGTCGGGAGTGTCGAACTCAAAGGTCGACTGGGAATTTGCCAGTGTTCGCTTGGGTTGGGAGTTGTTGGTCAGGAGGTATTGGTGCTCGATCCGCAACTCGTTGCCGTGAGCCAGGGCGACCATGAAGGGCATGGAAACGCCGACATCACTGAGCTGGGGCGCCGTTTCATAGATGGTCAGGAGCTGAGGATCCGCCATCTCGGCCGTGGAAGACAGCGAGCGGTTGTAGTTGACTCCCCGGTAGATGGTGCGCAGCAGGATGTGAGGGCTTGAAGGGGCCAACTCGACCTGTCCGAAGGAAAACCGGCCCTCTTTGCCGGTGAAGGTTTCCTTGGTGACGTTCATGCCCTCTCCCAGGGTCAGAAGCTCCACCTTCTGGTTGGCTGCCGGCTGGCCGGTGGTCCCGTTGATCACCTGTCCCGAGACGGAGGACTGGGCCCAGGCCGCTTGCCAGCAAAGGCCGGATACCCAGAGGAGCATCAGAAGCAGGCCAAGGCAGCGGGGGGCCGGGCAACGATCTTCCTTGCTATGCCTGGTGCCCCATTGGCCGGGAATGCTGGCTATCATGGAAGTCGCTCGGCCCTTCTTCGGTGAACCCCTCGCGGCCATTTTCCCCGGGAAGGCCGGAAGTAGGGGCGGTGTGTCGATTGGAACCCCGAAGGACGGGGAGGAGTGGAAGGGTGTCGGTTCAAGGCTTCTTGGATTTGCCGGGGCGCTTGCCGCTCTTCAGCACAGCCACCACCTGAGGCCGGTCCGTCCGGTCGAGCGGTTCGGGCTGGATCGATTCGATCTGACTTACCACCTCATAAGCTTCTCTCAGGTAGTCCTGATGGAGTCGCTCGTAGTCTTCGTCGGAGAGTTTCCCCATCTTGTACTCGAAGTCCAGGTCCTTGATGTTCTCGTAGATGGTCTCCTTCCTTCGCAGCAGGCGCTTCAGGCCGGTGGCGCGGCTGTCGATATCCACCAGGAAGGGGCTGCCGGCGGTGGATACCAGCGGGCGGAACACGTAAAAAGCCACGGCCAGGGAGATCAGGGTGCATGTCAGAACCAGCCAGACCATGGGAGTTGAACCTCGAATCTCGAAGGATGACGTCTGTTCGGGGTGTGGCGGGACCGCGGACCGGGGACTCAGTCGAAATCCTTCAACTCCTTTTCCATCCGGTTGCGATACTCTTCCGGGATGGCCTCCGGATCGGCTGGAGTCGAAGCCGGGAGCGGCTGGCGCCGGGTCCACACCCGGACGACCCGATAGAGCACCATCATTCCTGCCAGCAGAGCCACCACCGGCAGGGTCCAAGCCACCAGGTCGAAGCCCTCGCCGGAAGGGGCCGAAAGAATCACGCCACCGTACTTGGCCACGAAGTCGTCGACGACCTGCTCTTCCGTCATTCCCGCCTGAAGCTTCTGGTCGATCTCGCTTCTGAGCGGGTTGGCGGAACCGCAGTGCAGCATGCCACAGCCCGACAGTTGGTGGTTGCAGCTGCACTGACAGACAAAGTTCTCGGAAACCTTCTTGACCTCGGGCGAAAATATTTGCGCGGAGGCCGGCGAGGGAAGCAGGATTCCCAGAAGCAGAATCAAGGCCGGAAAGCGATACCGGACGGAAGCGGCGCTGCCGGCCGGGAACGGAATCGCGAGCCGTCCGTCCGTTGCCTGTTGGCCGACACTAGACCTTGGCATAAGACTTGGCCTCGACTTTCAGTGGAACCTTCTGAGCAGACCGCTCGTGCTGGTTGGGGATCAGGCAGATCACCGTCCCCAGGATAAAGACGGCTCCTCCGATCCAAAGCCAGGCGACCAACGGTTTGATGTAAGCGTGAATGATGAACCTGGAACCATCCTGGTCGGGGCCGGCAAAGACCACGTAAAGGTCTTCCTTGAGCGTCCGGTGGAGGGCCACCTCGGAGGTGGGTTGCTTGCTGGTCTTGTAGAGCCGCTGTTCCGGCTTGATCTCGGATAGAGCCTGCCCCTCCTTCCAGACCTGAATGCGGGCCATGGCGGAGGTGTAATTGGCGTTGTCGGCGTTCTCGACCTCTTTCATCTCCAGCGTGTAGCGGCCGATTTCCAGCTTGTCTCCGGGAACCATGGCTTGCTGCTGTTCCTGGTCAAAGCCGGCCCCGGCAAATCCCACGAACAGGAAGACCATGGCCACGTGCACGATATAGCCGCCATGCCGCCGGGTGTTGCGGAAGGTCAGGATCCAGAGAGACTGCAAATAGCCCTGACCCTGCCGGCGCCGCGCGCGGGCTCCCCGATGGAACTCGGTCAGAATCGTCACCGTCACGAAGACGCAGAGCATGAGGCAGACGGTCGAATAGAAGTGGCGCATCCCGAAGGCCACAAACAGCACGCCTGCCGCCAGCCCGGCCGCCAGCGGAATGGAGAAGTTTTTCCGCAAGCTGCGCAGGGAGGTTTTTCTCCAGGCTAGCAAGGGTCCGACACCGGTCAGGAAAAGCAGGAACAGCCCGATGGGGATGTTGACCTGGTTGAAAAAGGGAGCCCCCACGGTTCGTTTCTCGTTCGTGACCCATTCCGACAGGATCGGAAAGATGGTCCCCCACAGCACGGCAAAGGTCGTCGCCAACAGAACCAGGTTGTTGAACAGGAAGCTGCTCTCCCTGGATACGACCGAGTCCAGTCGGTTCTCGCTCTTGAGTTCATCCAGGCGGGTGAAGAGAAAGTAGAGCGACAGAGCGGTCATCAGGATGAGAAAGGAAGAGAAGAAGGGACCGATGGGAGACTGGGCGAAAGAGTGGACCGAGGAAACGATCCCGCTACGAGTGAGAAAAGTGCCGAGAATGCACAGCAGGAAGGTGGCCAGAATCAGGACCATGTTCCAGACTTTCATCATCCCCTTGCGCTCCTGCATGATGACCGAATGCAGGAATGCCGTCCCGGTCAACCAGGGCATCAGGGAGGCGTTTTCCACCGGGTCCCACCCCCAGTAGCCGCCCCAGCCCAGCACCACGTAGGCCCACATGGCGCCCAAGAGGATTCCCGTGCCCAGGAACAGCCAGGGGACCATCATCCACCGCCTGGTCGTGCGGATCCATTCCTCATCCAGTTCCCGGGTGATCAAGGCGGCAATGCCGAAGGCAAAGGGGATGGTGAATCCGACGTAGCCCACGTACAGAATGGGGGGGTGGATCACCATGGCCCAGTATTGCAGCAGGGGGTTGAGTCCCTGGCCGTCGGGGGGACTCCAGGGCACCGGCGCTTCCCCCGCCCGCGCAACCCCGATCGCGTCGAAGGGGTTGGCGACGAAGTTGTTGATCAACAGGAAGAAGGTGGTCACCATGGCCACCACCCCCACCACCCAGGGCATCAGGGTGGGATTTCTCTTGCGGTGGACCAGGACCGTCACCATGGAGAAGAGAGTCAGAATCCAGCACCAGAAGAGCAGAGACCCTTCCTGTCCTCCCCACAGGGCTCCCAGCTTGTAGTACCAGGGCATGGCCTGGTTGCTGGAGGAGGCGACATACTGGATCTGGAAGTTGCTGGTGACGAGCTGATACCAGAGGCTCATCACGGCGATGGTCACCAGGACGGTGACGGCGACGGCGGCTCTTTCTCCGGTGGCGGCCAGACGGCGGTGACCGAATTTCCCTGCCAGCAGCGACGCTACCAGCACATAACAGGACAGGCCAAAGGCCAGCAGCATGCTGAACTGTCCGACATCGGTCAAAAAGACTTGCATGAAGTGATTTCTATAAGAGTTCGGTGCTGAATTGACCCGAGGATGGGCGCCGGAGGGAACAACTCGCGGCGTTTCACTGTCCGCTCCAGCCCGGCAGGATCATTGGTCTTGACCGGCTGCCTGCTTGAGGGCCTCCTGGCTGTAGGTGGCCTCGTACTTGGAAGCGCATTTGGCCTGAACCACGGTCGACTGAAACTCTCCGCTGGGCAGCAGCTTGCCCTCCGCCATGGCCTCGGCGTCATCCTTGAAGGTGTCGGGCAGCAGGTCCTTCCCGACATAGCTGATTTGCAGGCTGTGTCCCTCTTGCTCCAGGGTGAACCGGACGCCTGCGTCTTTCTTATGGATGCTCCCGGGAACGACGTTGCCGGCTACCCGGATCCGCCGGCCGTAGGCTTCGTCCCCCATGGCTTGCAATTCGTCGACGGTCTTGTAGTAGGCCACACTTTCGTCGAAGCTGCTGAATCCCAGCCAGGTGACCGCCAGCACGATAACCAGAGAGCCAGCCAGGAACTTGATTTTTCGCTTGTCCATGTCTTCTTCCTTAACCCGCCGTCAACCATTCGAGTCTCGTGACGCCCGGCAAAAACCCGACGAGAACATTTTACCCGCCGGCCACGATGTTAGGCAAGTTTAAGGCATGCGCCGATTCTTACAGTGTTCCTGGCGGGAGCAGGCCATGGCAGGCAGAACCTATTGGCATGCAAGAGCCGGGAGTCACCCAAACCGGACGTGCTGTACCACGACTCTCAGACCCGAGGTTCTGGAAAGTCTCCCGTCGGCAGTCAGGACGGGAACATCCAGTGTGCGGGCGGCTGCGAGATAGAAGGCATCGTAGGCGCTGACGCTGTGGTGATACTGCCAAGCCAGGCGAGCCAGGTGCCGGTGTGAAATTCGGTCCACCGGCCAGTGGGCCAAGTCATCGATAGCCAACAATGCCCGCGGCTCCTCAAGTTGACCCTTCAGCACCGCGCGCCGCAACACCGACAAGACCTCCGCGTCCATCAACTCGGGCGCTGCCAGGGATGCATTCTCAATCATGTCTGCTACGGCCCGTCCGAGGGAGGTTCTCAGGAGGTACTCGACCGCAACCGAGGCATCGATTACGTACCCGGTCACCCGATTTCCAGGTCCCGGTGTGAGCGTTCCTCCCGGAGCAACGCTGCCGCCGGTACTCCGAGGCTGGTCTTGGGGCGCTGAGCCAAGTGCTTGCGCCACTCCCACCTTGCCAACTCGCGTTCGAGTGCGGCAAGTACCGACGCGCTCAGGGTGCAGTGGTTCTCTCTCGCGTGGCGGCGCAGGCGCTCGTGAAGATCGTCCGGGATGTTCTTTACTTGAAGGTTAGCCATGTCATGATCTTAGCATGACACTAGCATGAACACAAGACCGCCAACAGACAGCCGACTCTCCCCCTAACCATGGTTCTCAACACCTCACCCAGATATCGTCTCCTTCGATCTTGAGCGGGTAACATCCCACCTGGACCCGCGGGTTGGTCAAACAGGCGCCCGTGGCCACATCGAAGCGCCAGGAATGCCAGGGGCAGCTCACAATGTTGCCGTCCAATGCGCCCTGGCCCAGCGGTCCGCCCCGGTGGACACAGGTGTCGTCGATGGCATGGAGATTGCCATCCACGTTGAACACCGCGATTCTCTTTCCTTCGACCTCGACCGTTCGGCCCTGCCCGGCCGGAATCTCATCGGTTCTTCCCACGCGAATATAGTCGGCCATAGTCGCCTCCTTGTGGATCGGATGTGGATTCCGTCTCGCCGAGCCGGCGAAGGCCCACCATTGATGTGCGAACCGGAAATCTCTTGCCTGTCGGGAACAAGGACCCTGTTTTTCGTTTGTTTCAAACTAGCTTGAACTGGGCCGGTCCAGAAGCCTTGCCCGGTAGCCTCCCGTCCGCTTGAAGTAGGCCATCAGGATGAGATACCCCGCGAGCATGATGAGGGGCAGGATGGCCACGGTCATGAGGGCATCCTTCTTGGCGCCGGATTGCACCTCTCCGATCAGGCGGAGGTCGTCCGAACTTGCCGCCTGGAGCTTTTTCTGGTCCAGTGGCCGATATCTGCCGAATACGCTCACCTTCTCCTGGCTCACCACCTGGGCATGCAGGGCAGGGTTCTGCGCGTGCAGTTCGCGCTCGATCACCCGGTCCTGAACGTGTCCGAGAAAGGCGGCGCCGACCACTCCCACGCTGAGTGTCCCGACGGCTGCAATGGCGTTGAGAGTCAGGGCGCCTCCTCTGGGAAACTGCTCGGAAACGACCCCCAGCATGGTGGGCCAGAAGAAGGTCTTGCCGAACCCGTACAGGGTCGCCGCCAGCAGAATGACGATCCCGGTGGATGTCGACAGCGCTACCAGTCCGACTGCCGCCACCAGGCTGCTGACGGCCAACAGGCCCAGAGGGGAAAGCTTGTGCACGAACGGACCCGCGAAAAAGCGGAGAATCATCATGATGAGGGAGGTGTAGACCAGCACCCATCCCGGATGGATTCCCAATTGGCTCATTTCGGGGGCCATGAGAGAGGTGATCCAGCTATCGGTACCCAACTCGGTGGTGGCCAGCGGGATCATCAGCAGCAGAAGGAAGAAGAACATCATCCTGCCCCAGGAGCGCACGTAGAGCGTGTAGCCGCCCACCAGAACGCCGCCCACCGCCAGTTGAATCACGAGTGGCCAGGAGAACACGCGGCCCACCTCGCTGACGATCAGGGCAACCACGATCAGGATTCCCAGAATCCCTGCTTCCTGGAGCATGGCCTTGTAGGAAACACCGGCCTGGACCCGCTCTTGCACGGGGAACTTGCAGCCCGGCAACATCAGTCCATAAACTGCCGTCGGAAGCAGGATCAGGGCCACCTTCCACTGCCAGTCCACGCCGCCCATCATGAGGGCCAAGATGCCTCCCAGAACCAGTCCGCCCGGCCAGCCCGCATGCAGGATATTGAGCCACTTGGTCTTGTCCCGGGGATACATGGTGGCCACCACGGGATTGACCACAGCCTCCACGGTTCCATTGCCCAGCGCCACGATGAAAGTCCCGATATAGAGACCCCAGTAGCCCTGAGCCAGGATGGTGATTACGGCCGAGGCCAGGTGGCAGACAAAGGCGAAGGCCATGGCCTTGCCGTAACCGATTCGGTCCACAACCAGACTGAACAGGACGATACTCAAGGCAAAGGGCCACAGGCCCACACCGAATATCTCGCCTTTCTGTGTTTCGCTGAGGTTGAACTGGACGCCCCACTCGTTGATGACCTGAGTGCGCACGATGAAGCCGAAGGCGGTGGCTACCAAGGCGATGAAGCTGGCCCAGAAGAGCCGCCTGGCGTTGGAATCGAGCCGTGGCCGCTCGTCCCCTGGTGAGTTGGGATGGTCCATGGATTGGGGCAGGCCTGCCGTATGTCGGTGCTGTCGAAACAGGCGCAGCTTAGCTCAGGCCCGGGTCGCTGTCAATCCGATTGCCCTCAGGCAACAATGATTTGATTTCCCGGCTTTATCTGGGAAAGAATGCTGTCAACCATGAAGCGCGAAGCACTGAACCGGCAGTTCGATCGCCTCAAAGAGGACTTTTGTGGGCACCTGCAAGTGGAGACCACGCTTGGGGCCATGACCGGGCTCATCAAGGGCGTGGTCGAGGATGCCTACCATGAGGCACGAACCGCGCTGCCCCCCGGCCGCAACGGGATCGCGTTGCTCTCAACAGGGGGGTTCAGTCGAAACCAGCTTCATCCCTATTCCGACATCGACATCCTGGTGCTATTTGCCGGACGGCTCCGGGAAGAGGACGAAACCTTCCTCAAGAGGCTGCTTCATCCGCTCTGGGATCTGGGGCTGCACATTGGCCACCAGATCCTGGAGTTGAACCGCTATCGCTTCGATCCGGAGAACCTGGAGCTGGCTACCGCCCTGCTGGAAACGCGCCTGGTGGCCGGTGACTCCCGCCTGTATCAACAATTCCTGCAACGGGACGTGAAGCGGCTCCTCAAGCGGCAGCGCAAGCAATTCCTGCGTGTTCTGGTGGACAACTACGAGGAACGCCAGAAGCGTTTCAGCTCGACCATCTACCAGTTGGAACCCGACATCAAGGAGACCCCGGGCGGCCTGAGGGATCTGCAGGTGGCCGGCTGGCTGAGTCGACTCCTGTACGGAGTCGACTCGGGGCAGGGTCTGATTGATCTGGACCTCCTGAGCCAGACCCAGTGGGACGATCTCAGAGAGGCGCAACGGTTCCTGATGCAGTTGAGGACCTACCTTCATGTTTTGGCAGGACGCAACCGGAACGTCTTGTCTCACGAATCCCAGGAAGAGATGGTCAAGGTCTTGGGCTACTCCGCCGACACTCCCTGGATGGCCGTTGAAAACCTGATGAAGGACTACTTCCTGAGGGCCAAGGTCATTCACGCCTTTTGCGAATCAATGGTTCGGAGGGCCTTTCCTCCCGTCAGACGCCACAGGCGCTCCCTGAAAAAGACCTGGACCACCACCGTTGTCAGGAAAAACGCTCTGGCCTTTCCCCGGGAAGCAGTGATTCATGAGAATCCTCTCAACGTCCTGAAACTGTTTTCCCGTTCGGTCAGGTACCAGGTTCCCGTCAGTGAAGAGGCTCTGGATCAGATCCGGAGGAACCTGCCGCTGATCGGCGAAAAGCTTCGGGGCACGGCGGAAGTCCGAGACCACTTCCTGAGGTTGTTGCGCCCGCGCCAGGGCGTTTACGAGGCGCTGTTCCTGATGCACGAGATCGGACTGTTGGGACAGATCTTTCCGGAGTTCGATCGGATTCGCTGCCACGTCACCCGGGACTTCTTTCACAAGTACACGGTGGACGAGCATTCCCTCCTGACCGTCAAGAACCTGGAAGATCTCTATCGCGAGCGAAGTCGTCGCTTCGGCGAGATTCTCAGGGGCCTTCAACGTCCCGATCTGCTGCTCTTCTCCCTGTTGTTCCACGACGTCGGAAAGGCCGAGCTGGGCAACCATTGCGAGAAGAGCCTGGAGGCCGTTGACCGGATTGCCCAGCGGATTCAACTGCCCCAGGCGGATCTCGAAACGGTCCGATTCCTGGTCAGCGGCCACCTGGAGATGTCCAACACCTTTCAGCGGAGAGACGTGACCGATGAATCCGTAATCAAGCGCTTTGCCGAATTCGTGGGTAACCAGGACAACCTCCGTCTGCTCTGTCTGGTGACCTACGCCGACATCACGGCCGTCAGTCCCGAGGCGCTGACCCCGTGGAAGGAAGACGTGTTATGGCAGCTCTACGTGGAAACCAATGCTCAACTGACCCGGGACTTCGCCGATGAGCGCTGGCACCTGAACGAGGATTCCGGCTTGATGGAGGAGGTTTCCGCTCTGGTGGGGGAAAGCACCGACAGCTCGCGACTGCAGGTCTTCCTGGATGGGTTTCCGCGACGTTATCTGCGCTTCACTCCCAGGGAGCACATCGCCGAGCACTATCGTTTGTCTGAAGGGATCCGATCCCCTACCGATATCGTCAGCCGACTGACCCGGCATCGGTCGACCTACCGGCTCACTTTCATGGCGTTGGACCGCCCCAACCTGTTTGCCAAACTGACCGGGGTTCTGGCCTGCTACGGCATGAACATTGTTCGGGGGCAGGCCTTCGCCAACAGCCACGGTTTGATCCTGGATTTGATCGAGTTTGAAGACCGGCTGCACACGTTCAAAATGAACCGGAGCGAGATGGATGCCTTTCAGAATACCCTGCGCGGGGTGTTGCTAGGCCGGCAGGACCTGGCGGTGTTGCTCAAGAAAAGGGAAAGTAGTATTCTTTTGCAGTCCAAGAGTTGGAGACCGATCCAGACCTTTGTGGGTTTCGATGACCATGCCTCGGACAAGTACACCTTGATGGAAATCGTGACCCGCGATCGTTTTGGTCTCTTGTATACTGTCGCCACCACCCTGGCGAGGAACGACTGCAACATCGACGTCGCCCTGATATCCACCGAAGGACACAAAGCCATTGACGTTTTTTACCTGACGCGGGCGGGAGAGAAGTTGACCTCCATGCCTCAGCAGATGCTGGAAGAGTCGTTGCATCGGGCTCTGGATGGGTCCTGATCCGGGGCACGGCTCGACCCGAAGGACAGGAGTCAAGACCGCGGCTTCGTATTGCCGGCATACGAGTCGTGGCTCCCTCAAGCTTCATCAAGAGTAGTCATTTGTTCTGGAATTCGCATTGTTGGTTACCTCAAAGAGGAAGGGGAAATCCATGAAGCTCGTGAAATGCATCATTCGGCCCAATAAAGTCGAGGAAGTCCGAGAGGCTCTGTCGCAGGTCAATGTTTCCGGTATGACCGTTACCGAAGTACGCGGTCATGGCCGACAAAAAGGCCACAAGGCCATTTATCGAGGCCGGGAATACAGCGTAACCCTTCTGCCCAAGATGATGATCGATTTGGTGCTGCCGGATGATCTGGTGGACGAGGTACTGAAGGTCGTCATCGACACCGCCAGAACCGGGGAGATTGGGGACGGTCGGATTTTCGTCCTTCCGGTAGAGGAGGGATACAACATCCGGACCGGAGAAAAAGACGTCAATTGACCCGATCATCCAGTGACGGATTGTCGATTGCAGATTTGTAATTGTGGATCTGCGACAGACAATGCCGACGGAAGCATTGACGGCGATTTTCACCTCAAATCCCAAGTCTACAATCCAATATTCACCCTCCCCCGCCCAGCCTGGCCACGATCTCCTGATAGTGGCTTCGTACGCGGCCGGTGGTCGCCAGGTAGTGTTCGGCGAAGGCCTCCGCGGATTGGCAGTAAGGAGCCTTGGGTTCCCCCAGCAGGAGAATCAGCTTCCGGAGATGCTTCGGGTCGCGAGAGATCGTAGAGACGCCGTCGATGGCTGCGATACGGAGGCTGTTTTCCAGACGGCGCAGGAACCGGTAGCCCTCCGACAGGTCCCGAACCGCACCCTTGCCCAGGAGTCCCCGTCTTTCCAGGCGAGCCATGGCCGTGAGTGTGTGAGGGTTGCGGAGTTCCGGATACTCTCCTCCGTACTTGAGCTGCAACAACTGAGTGGCGAATTCCACATCCTGCAAGCCTCCGGCCCCGGCTTTCAAATGGAAGCGGGCTAGTTGGGACTCTCTGCCCAACTCTATTTCCATGCGACGCCGGAGGTGAGCGATCTGGGAGGCTTCCTCCGGCCTCAATTCCGGCTGATAGACGAATCCGTCGATCATGGCTCCGATCTGCCGACGTAGGCGGCGTCCGCCCGAAATGAAACGGTGGCGGGACAGCGCCAGGCGCTCCCAGGCTTCCGCCCGTGTTGCCAGGTATTCCCGGTAACGGGATGCCGGTGTGACCAATTCTCCCTTGCCGCCCATGGGCCGTAGCCGGGTGTCGATGCGATAAATGGTTCCCTCGCCCTGCGACACCGAGAGGATCTCGTCGAGGCGTTCGACCAGACGGACACAGCGTCGCTGGCTCTCCCAGGCTGCCGCGGCATCCTGGTCGGCATAGAGGTAGACCAGGTCCAGGTCGGAGTGGTAGCTGAGGTCGTTGCCTCCCAGCTTTCCCAGGGCCACTATGGCGACCTGCTCGCGCGCCCAGCCGGTGAAGCCCGGTCCGAAGCGGTCTTCCAGGCTTTCACAGGCCAAATCGAAGGCCGCCAGCAGGCAGCACTCCGCCAGGCCGGCCATCTGCTTCCCGACCTGGTCCCGACTCAACTCGCCCAACACGTCCTTCATTCCGATTCGAAACATTTCGGTTTGCTGGTAGCGTTTCAGACGCCCGCGCTTTTCCCGGTCATTGCCGCCTTCCCGGAGCAGGGGGGCCAACTCGTGCGAGAAGCGCGAGAGTGTCTTCTGCCGCTTCAACTCGTCGGGGCGAACCAGGGTGTCGAAGAACTCGGGCCGTCGGCAGAGGAATTCCGAAAGAAATCGGCTGGAGGAGAGCAGTCTCACGAGTCGGGCCAGAACTGCCGGGGACTCGTTCAGCAACCCGTAGAGAGAATCCCGATCGCCCAGGGCGTCGGCGAAACTCTCAAATGCAGAAAGGCCGGCGTCGGGGTCGGGGCTGGACTGCAAACGGCTCAGCAGTCCGGGCATCAGGTTGGCCAGCAGGTTGCGCATGCGAGAAGGGGCATGCGCGAAGGAGGGGGCATCCCGCAACAGGGTGATCTGGTGGTAAGCGGTTCTCAGGTCGGCAAATCCGCGGGCGGCAAGCATGTCGTGGGCCTCCTGTTCCGGAAGTCCCGGATGGAGCACCAGCGCCGCTTCCCTGATCTCGACTCCGGCAGTGCCTTCCCGCCGCCAGGCCACCAGGTCTTCAAACATGCGGTGCACCTGCGCCGTGTGACGGGCGTAGGTTTGCCGGAACCTGTCCAGGGTTTCCGCGACAGTGGAGCCGGCAATCCCCATCCGACGGGCGCACTTGTAGAGGTCCTCTTCTTTCTCCGGCAATTCGTGGGTCTGGAAATGAGAGACCATCTGAAGCTTGTGCTCCAGGTCGCGCAGAAACTCGTAGGCTTCCTGCAGACTGCGATGTTCCCTGGCGTCGAGGAATCGAGCCCGGTGCAGCGCCTCCAGGGCGCGCGCCGTCTGCGCCTGCTGCAGGTTCGGATGCCGGCCCCCATAGATGAGTTGGAGTGCCTGGACGAAGAATTCGACTTCGCGAATGCCGCCCTCTCCCAGCTTGACGTGCCGTCCCTGTTTGCCCGTTGAACCCAGCTTGGCGTTGATGCGGTTCTTGACCTCCTCAAGCTCCTCCAGAGAGGCAAAATCCAGGAACTTGCGATAGATGAAGGGTCGAAAGGTCTCGCAGAAGGTCTTCCCCAGTTCCCTGGATCCGCCCACCGGCCGGGCCTTGATCAAGGCCAGTCGTTCGAAGGTTTCCCCCCAACTGCCATAGTAGTTCCGAAAGTCGGTCAATGAGGCTGCGATGTTGCCGGCGCCGCCTTCGGGCCGCAGCCTTAAATCCACCCGATAAAAGGCTCCTTCATCGGTCGACTCCGACAGGGCTTGGGTGATCATGCGAGCCAGCTTGGTAAAGAAGTCGCGATTTGAAAGGATCTCTGGAGGCCTGCTTGAAATAGGTGCTTTGGAGTCGGCCCACACGCCGCCGGTGTGGCCCTCCTCCCCGTCGTAGCAGAAGATCAGATCGATATCGGAGCTGTAGTTGAGTTCCTCGCCTCCCAGCTTGCCCATTCCAAGTACGGTAAAGCGGGCCTCTCTCATAGTGCGCCGGCCATCGGATGTTTGGGGAACTCCGTAACGACTCGCCAGCCGGGCCCGGCAAATCTCGTAGACACGGTCAATGACCGACTCGGCCAGACGCGACAGTTCCGTGGTGGTGTCCCCCACGTCGATGATTCTCAGAAGATCGCGCGCGCTGATGCGCAACATCTCCCGGCGCTTGAAGCGGGCCAGGCTCCTCAATTGATCCTCTTCGTCCCAGCTCCGGGCGATAGCCTGACGGGCCCCCTCGTTATAGGAGGCCAGGGACTTGGGCCAGGGCGCGCCCAGCTCGTTCAGCAGCCAATAGAAGGTCTCCGGGTCGCGAATGATGATTTCGGAGACGTAGCTGGATGAGCCGCAGATCAGGACCAGGGCCTCGAGGGCCTCGGCGGTGTCGCCCAGGAAGCCCAGGAAGTTCACGGGGTGGCTGACCACCCCCAGCAGGCGTTCGAAGTGGTTGAGCGCTCCGTCGGGGTCGGGTGTTTCCCGGGCCACCTCCAGCAACTTGTCCACCATGCGGGCCAGGGCCAGCCGGGTAGTTACGTCCTCCGCCATCAGTTGAAGATTACGGTCGGCGGCTCCGGGGTCCGCGAATCCAAATCGGGCGAGGAATTCCGCTACCTCTTCCGCGGAAAGTTCGGGCGCCAGCAGCAGGTCTTCGGGCTTCATGGGTCAGGTGATTTCACTACTAGAGGAGCGGTTGGGATCTTAACTCGCATTTCTGTCCAACGGTAGGAGAAGTCGGTGCTCAAAAAGAGTAATCCACGAAGGGCCGCGAAGACACATGGAATCCCTTCAACGACAGACGGCACCCAGATGCTTCTGAAAATTTGTTCCTTTGGTGTCACTATGTCATGGGATAAAGCCCTTTGGGAAACTTCCCTTTGCCAATGGGCCTGCCCCCGCCACCCTACCCCGGGGTGAATCAAACGAGGGGAAACAACAAATCTTCCCGGCCTATCGGGAACAAGGACCCTGCCAGGTTGATTCGGAATTTCGGATTATTGAACATGGATACACAGGATGCACAGGATTAACACAACGAGAGGCCGCCGCACGGGAAGCTGACTGGGAATCGGGGCGTTGGGCACGGCCAAGGCCCGCCACGGGGAAGATCAATCGAGAAGGACTAAGAATTGAACATGGATGCACAGGATGCACAGGATTGACAGGAAGAGAGCTTCCTGCACCAGAAGCCAACTCGGGCGATGATCCGGTGCGGATTTGCGGATTCCCGGCAGTAGAAGCCAGCCGTTTCCTGAAGAATCCTGTCCATCCTGTGCATCGATGTTAATGATCTCTTTAAATCACGATGGGGTCGGAAGCCCCTCCACTGGCTCCGCCGCGGTCCTTGTTGCTTCTTCGCGGACAAATCCTCTTTGTCCCTTGTGTCCTTCGTTGTCCTTCGTGTGTCTTCGTGGATCACTCTTTTTCGGTTGTTTCAGACAAGCCGGGCCCCCGCCCTGCCGTGCGGATCATACATAGAGTGAAACAATCGGAAATCGATCAACCCTTCGCGAACGTGGTACCCCGTCGCGGCCAACCTCAGCGCCTTAGTGCCCCTTCGTCGTTCTTCGTGTCCCTTCGTGGATAAATCTTTTTCTTTTGTCTCTTGTCGGTTGTTTCAGGCAAGCTGAGCCCCTGCCCTGTCGGGCAGATCATCCGAGCGTGAAACAGGGTTGTTTCAGGCAAGTTGCCAAGCACGCCCATCCTGCAGCCGAGGTGACGGACCACTGCCTGCTGTGGTAGTATTCGAACGGTTTTGCAGGGAGCGTCAGGTGGCAGAAGTGTGATGAGTATAATGGGACCCATTGAAAAAGAAGAACTTATGAGTTCCGACCAGATCGCGCGCACCATTCGCCGGCTGGCGCGGGAGATTCTCGGCCACAATCGGGGTCAGCATGGATTGGCTCTGGTTGGGATCCGCCGCCGCGGCGTGCCGCTGGCGGAACGTCTGGCCAGGGCTCTATGGGAAATACAGGCCGTCAGGGTTCCGGTCGGACATCTGGATATCAATCTCTACCGAGATGACCTGTCCACGGTAGCCACCCAGCCGATCGTACAGAGCAGCGAAATCGATTTCCCGTTGAGCCAGAAGATCGTGGTGCTGGTGGACGATGTCCTGTTCACCGGGCGCACCGTGCGGGCCGCCATGGACGCTTTGGTGGACTACGGCAGGCCCAAGGCCATTCAGCTCTGCGTCCTGATCGATCGGGGGCATCGAGAACTGCCGATCCAGGCTCACTTCGTGGGTAAGGCGGTCGAGACCGACGCGGTGGAGATGGTGGAGGTGCGGTTGAACGAGATCGATTGTAGAGAAGGTGTCCTGCTGGTTGAACCTGCTTCATGAGCCCTGAAGCCATTGCCCCAGAGTCCGGAGCATCCACCCCATTCACCTCGCGGGGAGGCCCGGTGTCATTCAATGCCAGACACCTGCTGGGCATTGAGCCGCTGTCGGTGGATCAGATTCGATTGATCCTGGAGACAGCCAAGTCTCTTCGAGAAATCTCAACCCGTCCCATCAAGAAAGTACCGACGCTTCGCGGGAAGACCGTCATCAACCTCTTCTTCGAGGCCTCGACCCGGACGCGCACCTCCTTCGAGATCGCGGCCAAGCGACTCAGTGCCGACGCCATCAATATCTCCACCTCCTCCAGCAGCATCGTGAAGGGAGAGACTCTCGTCGATACGGCCAGAAATCTGGAGGCCATGGCCCCCGATGTCATCGTGATTCGACATTCTTCGGCCGGAGCCCCCCACCAACTGGCCGGAACCTGCAGCGCCTGCATCGTCAACGCCGGTGACGGTGCCCATGAGCATCCCACTCAGGCACTGCTGGATGCGCTCACCATTCTGGACCACAAGCCCACCTTGAAAGGATTGCGGGTCGCCATCATCGGCGACATCGCCCACAGTCGGGTGGCTCGGTCCAATTGTCTGTTGCTGGGGAAGATGGGCGCCCGGGTGACAGTCTGCGGACCGCCGACCCTGCTCCCGGTAGGCTTTGACAGTTTGGGGGCCGCGGACGGGTCGCTGGCAGTGACCGATCGCATGGACGACGCCCTGGAGGGTGCCGACGTGGTGATGATGCTGCGCATTCAAATGGAGCGGCAGCGAGAAGCCTTCTTTCCTTCGGTGCGGGAGTACTTCCGCTACTACGGGCTTACCGCCAGGCGCATGAGGTCGGCCAAGCCCGACGCCATCATCATGCATCCCGGCCCTATCAATCGCGGCGTGGAAATTGCGTCGGAGGTGGCCGATGGACCCTATTCAGTGATCCTGGGACAAGTGGCCAGTGGTGTCGCCATTCGAATGGCCGTTCTCTACCTGGTCATCGGAGGAAGGGAACAACCCTCCCGGGCCCTGGAGGGGTGAATTCCAGCTTGGAGGAGTCTCGAGTGGCATCGCTGCTGGTTAGAAACGGAAGAGTTCTGGATCCGGCCCAGGAGTTGGACGGGATCAGCGACGTCCTGTTGGAGGATGGCAGGGTCACCCGTATTGCCCGCGGCCTGCAAGCCCCCGGAAGCACCGTGCTGGATGCCTCCGGGCTGATCGTGGCTCCGGGTTTGATCGATATCCACGTGCACCTGAGGGAGCCCGGCAGGGAGGACGAAGAGACCATCCAGTCCGGCTCCGAGGCGGCAGCGGTCGGCGGCTTCACCTCCATCTGCTGCATGCCCAACACCGATCCCGTCAACGACAATCCGGCGGTCACCAGTTTCATCCTCAAGGAGGCTGAGCGGGGAGCCTTGACCCGGGTGTTTCCGATAGGAGCCATCAGCGTGGGCAGCGCCGGAGAGCGCCTGGCGGAAATTGGAGAAATGGTCAACGCGGGAGCCATCGGCATCAGTGACGACGGCAAGGGCGTGATGGACGGGCAACTCATGCGTCGGGCAATGGAATATTCGCTGCCCTTCAAGATCCCCCTCATCGAACACTGCGAAGATCTCAACCTCTCGGCCCGCGGCTGCATGAACGAGGGGTCCCAGTCCACGGTTCTGGGCTTGAAGGGCATGAGCCGCACGGCCGAAGACGCCATGGCGGCGCGAGACATCATGCTGGCCGAATTGACCGGCGCTCACATACACATCGCCCATCTTTCCACCCGTGGAGCGGCTGATCTGGTACGGCAGGGGAAAAGGAAGGGCATCCATGTCACCTGCGAAGTCTGCCCCCACCATTTCACCCTCAGCGATGCTGCTTGCCGCGACTACGACACCAACACCAAGATGAGTCCTCCCCTGAGAACCGAGGACGATATCGAGGCCTTGCTGGAAGCCATCGTCGACGGCACGGTGGACTGCATCGTCACCGACCACGCTCCCCACAATCCCAATGAAAAGATGCTGGAATTCGACCGGGCCCCCTTCGGGATCATCGGCCTCGAGACTGCGCTCGGCCTGGTCCTGACCCACCTCTACCATCCTGGTCTCATCAGTCTCCGTCGCGTGGTGGAGCTCATGAGCACCCAGCCTGCCCAACTGATCAACCAGCCGCTCGGCCATCTGAAAGCAGGAACCGCGGCCGACCTGACCTTGTTCGACCCGGACGCGGAATGGATCTATGACCTCGGACAGACCAAGTCCAAGAGCCGCAATTCCCCATTCCACGGTACCGCCCTCAAAGGGCGGGTAGCCGCCACCATCGTAGCGGGTAAGATCGTCTATCGGAGTCCGGAGTACTTCAAGGGTTCTGCTTGAACTTCTCGAGGCATTCCGAGGAGCAGAAGTATCGGGTTTCTCCGCGGAAGGAGTGGCGCAAGGCGGAGTCGGTGTCGACATAGGTGCCGCAGACGGGATCCTTCTCCATGGTGCCTTGCTTGACTGTCGACCCGCGGGAGCGGGAGGGTCCGGGGTTCTCGAAGTTGGAGGGCGCCCGCATGGGAGCCAGGAGCGCCCGCAGCACCCCGCGGACAAACATCAGCAGGGCCAGGAGAATGGCGAAGTAAAACATCCATTTCATGACCGATCCTCACCCCCTGATGTTTGCATCCATAGCCATGAGTCTACCATCGATTCCATGGGCGTCAAGCGGGTGGCGGGGCCGCCCGGGGGCCCACCGGCAGGTGCTGCGGGACACGCCGGGACGGTGGTTCAAAAGAGTTGGTGGCCCTTCAAATCCAGCCGTTGCGCCTGGTGCATGAGCACCGCGTTCATCAGCTCGATAGCCAGCCTCGATTCCAGTGTGATCCCGGCACGGACGCCGACACAAGGGTCATGGCGTCCCATCTTGAGCTTGAACTCGATCTCTTCCAGGTTTTTGCGGACAGACTGCTGGGGAAGCAGAATAGAGGAGGTCGGTTTGAATCCCACCCGGCAGATCAAGGGACTGCCGGTGGTCACTCCACCCAGCAATCCCCCGTGGCGGTCGCCCTGATAGCCCGTACGCCGGATGGGGTCGTTGTTCTCACTGCCACGGCGCTCGACGGCTGCCGAGCCCGCGCCGATCTCGCACGACTGAACCGCGTGCAATCCCCCCAACGTGCCCATCAAGCGCAGTTTCAGGCTCTGGTAGAGGGGCTCCCCGACCAGCGGAGGCGGGTTGACCGCCGCCACCTCGATCGATGCTCCCAAAGAGTCTCCCTTCTTGCGAATTTCTCTGATGGCTTCGGCGGACCGTTCGGCAAAGTCAGGGTCGAGCGTGTGGATCTCGGAACGCTCCAGGGATGCTTCCAGGCGTTCCAGGGCGTCCGGCGGACACCGGCGGGAGCCGGGTTCCTGCAAGTCTTCGAGTCGATCGGCCAAGGTCAGTGGGCTTTTCAACGGTCCCACCTGGCAGATGGAAGACAGGATCACCGTCTGGAAATGTTCCCGCAGAAATATCCGAGCGATGGAGCCGGCGATTACATCGGAGATGGTCGATCGGTAGCTGGAGCGCCCCCCGCCTCTCGGGTCGGCGTAGCCTCGGGACTGGTGATGCTTGACCAGGTCGGTATGCCCGGGGCGCACTTCCCCCGCGGGTCCCGCAAACTGCTCATAGTCCTGTGGCCGCTTGGATGACGAAAGAACCAGGGCGGCTACCGGTTCGCCGCTGCTGCAGCCCTCCTCATAAGAGGGGACCGTGAGTGCCTGGCCCTCATCGCCAACGCGGATCGGGGGGCCGGCGGTCAACTGTTCGGTATTCTCCTGGTATATGCCCGACAAGAGGATCAACCGGTCCTGCTCGCGCCGAGGTGTCCCGTGCTTGCTGCTCCCCGGCCGCCTGCGATCAAGGTAGCGCTGGATCCTTTCTCGGGAAATCCTGAGCCCGGGAGGGCAACCGAAAACAATGGTCGTGATGGCGGGCCCGTGGGATTCTCCGGCGCCGGCAACCCCGTACAACGGACCACCCAATATCTCCATCATCAACTCCTGGTAAGGCGTGAACTGACAAATGCCATATTATCACAAGCTTAGACTTAAATTTCCAGCGGGATGGCGTAGATCCCGTCAAAAGGGGTTGATCTTGAGCAGGTGATTGGGGAGCGGGAGCCGAGCCGGGTCCGCCGTGAGGCTTGGTCCGACCCGCGCGCTCGCACCCCGGAGCGATTCCATTTGCCTTTCGCTAGGCGAGTCCGCCGTTGAATTTCCAAGGCAGGCCCCATATAGTGTCGCCGGCCAAGGAACAGAGACGAATACGCCCCTAAGACCGATGACACAACCATCCTCCGGAGTGAAGGTGGGCCTGCTGCAGATGGCGAGTTGCCCGCAACCTCGCGACAACCTGGAGAAGGCTCGTGAGGGAGTCCGGCAGGCAGCCGAACAGGGAGTTCAGATCCTTTGCCTGCAGGAGTTGTTCCGGTCGCAATACTTCTGCCAAACGGAAGACGAGACCTTCTTCGATCTGGCCGAGTCGATTCCCGGGCCCACGACCGAAGCCTTGTCGGAGCTGGCCCGGAGGCATCGAATGGCGATGGTCGTGCCTCTCTTCGAGAGGAGAGCGGCAGGCCTCTACCACAATACCGCGGTCGTCCTGGATGCGGACGGCGCCATGCTGGGAAGCTATCGCAAGATGCATATTCCCGACGACCCTCTCTACTACGAGAAATTCTACTTTACCCCGGGGGACCGGGGTTACCCGACGTTCGAGACCCGCTACGGGAGCATCGGCGTGCTGGTGTGCTGGGATCAGTGGTATCCGGAGGCTGCCCGGCTGATCGCCCTGGGCGGGGCCCAGATCCTCTTCTATCCCACGGCCATCGGATGGCATCCCTCGGAGAAGCAGCAATCCGGCGCCGCCGAGCAGGAGGCCTGGCAGACCATGCAGCGCTCCCACGCCATTGCCAACGGGATCTTCGTGGCATCGGTCAACCGCGTGGGGTTCGAATGCCCCCGGGGCGGCGAGGGTCTGGAGTTCTGGGGAGGCTCGTTCGTCTGCGACCCTTTCGGCGCGGTGTTGACGGAAGCTTCCGGGGAGGAGGCACTGGTGGTGGCGGAGTGCGACTGGAGTCGAATTGAAGAAGTCCGGCGGCAATGGCCCTTCTTGCGAGACCGCCGCATCGACAGTTACGCGCCGATCGTCAATCGCCTTCTCGATCGTCCGCCGCGGGGCTGAACCCGGCGACAAGAGTGGGCTGAGCGGCCGTTTGCCGCCTCCGCGCCTGCCGCCGCTGCAGGATTGTGACAGAGGGGTTACCCTCGGAAAGGGCAGGGACCGATGTCATTCTCTCCATGGACCATGGGCCACGAGCGGACGAAGGCGGTCGTTGCTCTGTTGGCGATACTTTTCACCCTCAGCCTGGGCACCGCTACGGTGGCGGCCCAGGAGTCTCCCGCAACCGGGGAGACCTCCAGGGGCTGTTTGTGGGAAGTTTCTTCCGAGAACGGCACCTTGTTTTTGCTGGGCACCGTGCATGTTCTGAAACCCGGGACCCATACCGTCTCTCCGGCGGCGGAAGCCGCCTTTCAGCAAGCCGGAACGATTTTGCTGGAATTGGACCTGGACGAAGGCGAATCTCCGGAGAGCCAGCAAATGTTTGCCCGGAAGGCATTGCTTCAGGGGGAGACGCTCGAGGCCAAAGTCTCCTCGGAGACCTTGGCCTTGGCCAGGGAGAAAACCGATGAGTTGGGCCTGCCCTTTGACCGGCTTCGCTCCCTGAAGCCCTGGTCTCTCAGTCTGACTCTTACCCTCTTCAAGTTGCAGACACTCGGATTCGATCCCAAGCACGGCGTCGACCGCTACTACTTCGACAAGGGGAAACAGGCGGGCAAGGAAATCCGTGCCCTGGAATCCATGGAGTACCAGTTGGACCGGTTTGATGGAATGTCCGACAGGTTGCAAGAGGAGATGCTCTTGCAGACCCTGGAAGAACTGGGTCGGATGGAGGAAGAAATCGAAAGACTGGTGCAAGCCTGGTCCAACGGAGAGGTCAAGGTGCTGGCGGAGTTGATGCAGGAAAGTTTCGAGGATTATCCCGGCCTGTATCGAAGGCTGCTTGTCGAACGCAACAAGAACTGGCTGCTCCATCTCGAGCCCCTGCTGGATCGACCGGGAACTACGCTGGTGGTGGTCGGAGCGCTCCACCTGGTGGGACCGGAGAGCGTGGTGGCACTTCTGGAGAACCGGGGATATACAGTGAAGCAGTTGTGAGTCGGGATGGTCCGACCCGACTACCGCCATGGGCCTGATCGCGATTCCTCACGGTTACCGCATGCCGGCGGAATGGGAGCCTCACGAGGCCACCTGGATCGCCTGGCCGCACTATCGGGCCGATTGGCCCGGCAAGTTCGCGGCCATCCCCTGGGTGTTCGGCGAGGTGGCGCGCCGCCTGCACGCTCAGGAACGGGTCAGGATCCTGGTGGAGAACGGGCGGCTGGAACAGCGGGCCCGCAGGCTGCTTTCGCAGGCCGAGGTGGATACGGCCGCCGTTGAATTCCACCAGGTGGCCACCAACCGCAGCTGGGTGCGCGACGCGGGTCCCGTATTCATCCGGCAATGCGGTTCCGGGCCGGGCGAGATGGGTATTCTGGACTGGAAGTTCAACGGCTGGGCCCGGTACTCCAACTGGCGGCGCGACGACGCCGTTCCCGGCGCGATCGCCCGGCTGCTCGGACTGAACTGCTGGCAACCAAGGACGACGCCCGGGGGGCGCAGGATTGTTCTGGAAGGGGGCAGCATCGACGTGAACGGCCGGGGCACCCTGGTCACCACCGAGGAATGTCTGCTCAGCCCCATCCAGGCCCGCAACCCCGGCCTCTCCAAGCCGGAGCTGGAGAAAGTCTTCCGGCGCTGTCTCGGCGTCCGCAAAGTCCTGTGGCTGGGTCGAGGCATTGCCGGCGACGATACCCATGGCCACGTGGACGACATCGCCCGCTTCGTGAACCCGACCACACTGGTTGTTTCTGTGGAATCCAACCGGCGGGATGCCAACTACGAGCCCCTGCGGGACAACCGGAGGCGGCTGGCGGAAGCCACCGACCAGGACGGGCGGCCCCTTCGGGTGGTTGAGCTGCCCATGCCGCAGCCCCTTTTTTTTGGCGGGCGGCGCCTCCCCGCCAGCTATGCCAACTTCTATATCGCCAACCGAACCGTCCTGGTCCCCACCTTCAACGACCCCAACGACCGCCTGGCCCTGAGCCGGCTCAGCCGATTATTCCCGGACCGTTCAGTGGTCGGCATTCACAGCGTGGATCTGGCCTGGGGTTTCGGCACCCTTCACTGCCTCACCCTGCAGCAGCCCCTGGCCGAAAACGCGGGCTAACCCCCACCGATCGCCTGGCGGGCGGCCCGAGAGATGGCCTTGACGCCGATCTGGTAATGGTCGTAGAGCTCCTCGGTCTGACCCGACTGACCGAATTCATCCACCCCCAGACACAGGGCCTTGCTGCCGAACACGCTCCCAATGAAGGAAAGGGCGTGGGAGTGGCCGTCCAGCAGGGTGACGATGGGAACCTGGCGCTCCGAGGGCGGGATCAGGCCCTCCAGGTGGAAGGTGAAACGGGTTCCGGGGTTCTTCATCCTGAGCCTGCTGGCCTGCCGCCAGCCCCGGAAGAGCAGGTCCGGACTGGTGACCACGACAACGTTGGCGAAAATCCCTTCATGAGAGAGTTTCCGGCTGGCCTCCAGGGCCTCCACCACCATCACCCCGCAGGTGAAGATATTGAGCACGTTCTTGCCGGGAGAGTACCTTGGATCGGACCGGTGTTCCAGGAGTCGATACCCGCCCCGCAGGACGTTCTGGCGCAGGCGCTCCAACCGTCGGGGAGCCGTTTGCCTGTCGGCCGGGAAGAGGCTTTGGGGCACCGGCCGGGTTGAGAGCCGCAGGTAGAGGATTTGGCCGCGCTTGCGGTCGAGCAGGTTCCGCAGGCCCGCCAGGAAGATCCACTCCAGCTCCTGGGCGAAAGTGGGTTCGTAGTAGACCAGGTTGGGCATCTCCATCCCGATGGAGGGTGTGATCAGGGACTGATGGGCGCCTCCCTCCGGACTTAGAGTGATGCCCGAAGGCGTGCCGGCAAAAATGAACTTGGATTCGGTGTAAGCCGCATAGGTCAGGGCATCCAGCCCACGTCCGATAAAGGGGTCATAGACGGTGCCGAATGGCAAAAGCACTTCCCCGGAGATTTCCTGTGACAGCCCCAACATGTTCAGCAGGAGAAACAGGTTGTTTTCCGAGATGCCCAGCTCGATGTGATGTCCCTTGGGGGATTGCTCCCAATTGAGCATGGAGCCCACGGCATTCTCGCGAAAGAAATTGATCTTCTCCTCCGGGCTGTAGACCCGCATCTTGTGGATCCACCCCCCCAGGTTTGTCGAAATGGACACGTCGGGGGAAGTGGTCACCATGCGGGACGCCACCTCCGGGATACGGCTCAAGGCGGTGAGGAGGCTCCCCAGGGCTTGTTGGGTGGAGATGTCGCCCCGGTAGCCGGATCCCAGGCTGTCGGGAATCTGTAGGGGCGAGGGATCGGATGCGGCTTCGGCCTTGGCATCGCCATTGAGGAGCTTGAGGCGTGACTGGATAAACCGGTCTTCACGGCTTTCCGAAGGGAATCGGGTGAATTCTTCTCCGGACGCAACCCCCAGTCGAGACTGAAGCTCCGCCATTTGGTCCGAGGTCAAAAGCTTGGCGTGGTTCAAGGGATCCCCGGCGATCGGCAGCTCCCAACCCTTGATGGTGTAGGCGATGATGACGACCGGCTGGTCGCTAATACGGTCGGCCTCGTCCAGCCCCTCCAGGATCTTGCGCAGGTCATGGCCGCCCAGGTCGGCCAGTAGAGGCTTGACTTCATCGGTGGAGTAGCCGCTCAACAATTCCAGCAGCTCCTCGTCCTGGCCGCCGGGAGTGTTGACCAGGCGATGCCGGATCCGTTCACCGTCCTCGATGCGCAGCAGGCTCTGATATTCGTCGTTGCTCATCAGGTCGATGCGCTGTCTCAATTTCTCCCCGTGGGGACGACTGAAGACCTCCTCCAGTTTCCGGCCATACTTCAGCTCAAGCACTCGCCAGCCGTTGATCCGAAACATCTCCTCGATCTTCT
The DNA here is from genome assembly GCA_965207735.1 of Candidatus Versatilivorator sp. Lineage (GTDB taxonomy): Bacteria > Acidobacteriota > Terriglobia > Versatilivoradales > Versatilivoraceae > Versatilivorator. Next base: position 3,717,604 of record OZ242296.1, read on the forward strand.
GGGCCTTGCCGCTGGGGACGACGCGGTCCAGGCTCTGGCGATTGAGATCGACGATCCAGAGGACCTGGCCCAGTTCCTGCAGCGTTTCTTCGCCAAGGGCCTCCCAAACATTCCCCTCATCCAACTCCGCGTCGCCCATCAGGGCAATGAAGCGGTTGCGCCTCGGGTATCCGAAATGGTCCCGTACAAACTGTCGGGTCAGCCGAGCGAAGTTGGGAACCACCGCTCCCAAACCCACCGACCCGGTGGAGAAGTCGACCTGGTCCACGTCCTTGGTACGGCTGGGATAGGACTGAAGTCCCTTGAAGCTGCGGAACTGGCGGAGTTTCTCCTCGGGCAGGTTGCCCAGAAGATACTGAATGGCGTGGTATACCGGGGAGCCGTGAGGCTTGACGGAGACACGGTCTCCAAATCGAAGCGAGTGGAAATAGAGAGCCGTCATCAGGCTGACCATGGAGGCGCAACTGGCCTGGTGCCCCCCCACCTTGGCGCCGTTGCCGTTCTCCCGCAGGGAATTGGCGTAGTGCACGATCTGCATGCTCAGCCACAGGACTCGTTCCTGAATCCGCTCGAGAATGTCGACCTCGACATCCGCCAGATTCTCGGCAAGCTCTACGCCGACCTTGGATCCTTGGCCGTTGCTGGTGAGTTCTGGGGAATTCCCGGTCATCCCTGGACCCGCTCGCCTGGCATCAGGCATCTTTCCGCCGACTCGGTGGGTTACTCCGATTCAGTCCCCCGTGGCCGGTCAGTGGTAGGGTTTCAACCGTTTCACGCAGTGGGCAATTTGCTGGAGGATCGCCGGCGGTGGCGGGGCGTTGAACGGACCCCCTTCTCCCAGGTCGATGTCCTGGAACCCACCCAGCCGGCCGGCGGCAACCACGGCGGAGTAGTTGTAGATTCGATCCTCCATGAAACGAATCTCTTCAAGTCCCGAAACCACTTGCTCCAACTCGGCGCAGGCCTCGAAGTCCTCGCGCCGGCAGGCGTTGTTGATGGCATCGCAGAGGCGGGGACAGATCAGCGTCAGCCCGGAGGTGTGGCCCCGTGCGCCCAGGCGGGCCGCCGCCGTCACCCGGTCGCCCACTCCCCAAAGTACCCTCTTGGAGCGGGGCACTGCCTTTCGAAGCACCTGCACGTCTGCGGGCTGGGTGCCCACCTTGATGCCGGCTATGTTGGCAAATCTGGTGGCGAGTCTAGCATAGGCCGCGTTCAGGCGGCCAGTGCGCAGGTAGAGGACAAAGCGGCCTGCCCCTCGGTCTTGAAAGAATTCCGATAGAGCGGAGAGCTCGGCTTCAACACCCTCGGGGTTGCACAGACCGGGAATGGGCATCAGCAGAAAGTAGTCGGGGGGTCTCTCCAGGCTCAGGCATTCCTGGATGAATCGCCTGGATTCGGAGGGGGGCGTGGGAATGACCCCGGCCATGAAGAGTGCCTCGGCGCCCAACTGGCGCCCGGTCGACTGGACCAGTTCCAACAGGGTGCTCCGGTCGAGGTGGTGGATCAGGCTGGTTCCCCCGATCCCGATGACCCGCCTCCGCCCTTCATCCAGAAAACAGTTTCCCAGCAAGTAGTCCACGTTTCTGGCGTGCGCCCGCCCGTCCAACCGTCCTCCCCGAAAGGGCATCGGCAACAGCACGGTGACAGTGTCGAGTTCGGCGAAGGGGTCCAGTGCGGCTCCCTTCTCAAATAACTGCTTGGACTGTATCTGCATGGCCTCTTTCTCCCAGGATTCCAAGTCGTTTTCGCCTCCCACCCGAGGCTTACTTCCTGAATCTGCGGCGGGCTAAGGAGCTCGCCGAGTAGTGTAGGCCCAAACCAGTTTTCTTGCCTTGGGCCAGGAACGGGAAATCACAAAAATCACCGTAGAGACGATCACAAACAGGCCTGCCGAAGTAAAAATCCAGAGGTATTCCCACTGGTTCCCGATGTAACCCCACAGCGGAGACCCCAGGAACATGCCCAGGGCGAACGCGGACATGTACAGGCTCATGGCATTTCCGGTGTGCAGGGGATGAAAACGCTGGGCGGCATACGAGCTCAAGGCCGGGTAGTAGAGGCCATGGCTCAACCCGCAACCGAACCCGATGACTCCCAATTGCCAGGCATGGGCGGCCTGAGGAATCAGTCCGAGCCCTACCCCATAAAGGGTAAGGCTGGAGATGGCGATCAGGCGATTCTTCCCCCGATCCAGCCTTTGACTCAGACCCAGGCGACTCATCAAGGCTCCTGAACCGTAGCCAATGCCAAAGGCGGAGACGGCTCCGGCCCCGATCCAACTCACGGTGGGAGCCAAGAAGCTGTTCCAGGCGGACAAGCTCATACCAAAGCAGAAAGCGAAGAAGATCACCGGCCTCAAATTGGGAAAGCTCTCCCTGAAGGCGCGGCTGAACGGTTCCCGTCGAGTGCCCTTGGGAGCCAGGGGACGCGGAAGGCGGCGGAGGAGAATGACAACCGCCAGGAAGCTGACCAGAATGAGGGTGAACACCCCGACCATCCCCCAGGAGTGACGCAACACCTCGGCGATAGCCGGACCGAGTCCCATCATCACGAACCCCGGCAGGCCGAAATAGCCCATGACTCGCCCCTTGAGGTTTTGGGGCACCGACCGCACCAAATGAAAAAGAGCGCCGGCCCGGACCATGGAAGCCCCGGCGCCATGAAGGGCGCGAGCTGCAAAGAGGGCCTCCGGCCACCAGAGACTCACCCAGTAGAAGGCACAGCCGCTCAAGGCAACGCCGGCGCCGATCAGGGCCGTAGGCACGTTTCCGATGCGGTCGGCCAGATGCCCCGAGAAGATCTGGGAAAGGAGAGCAAATACGAAAAAAACGCCCATGGCCCAACCGATCTTTTGGGCCGACCATCCCTGATGGACCAGGTAGTCCGGGACCAGGATCAGCGTCCACATGGCGAGGCTCAGCAGGGCGCTGATGCTCAAATAGGCGAGGAATTTAAAACCTTCTCGATTCAGTGGCATACAGCCCACATTATAGTGCAGCCTTCCTGTGTGTAACCGCAAGAGATCACACTCTGACCAACAAGTTGCTGAAAATAGATGACCTATCATCATGAATCCGGCGACCTGGTGAGAAATGCGGGCTTGCCTGAAACAACCGACAAGAGACAAGAGAAAAAGAGTTATCCACGAAGGGCCACGAAGAACGACGAAGGGGCACTAAGGCGCATTTCTCACCCTGTGTCGCACTGTCGCGAAGAGTGCTGAAAGGGAGGGTCGTGATTGGCGTCATCTTGGAGAGGTAGTGCGTTTCGGGGCGATGCTGCTAAATCGCCGCCTACGCGGCTACGGGAGTGCGGAGATACGACGTCCATGGGCTTACGCCCACGGCTACCTGCTGCCGCGGCTACGCCGCTTTATAAGGAAGACCTGTAGGGGACGTTTCCTCGGGCGAGCCAGGCCAACCGCGGCTTCACCGCTCTCCCCTAAACCACGACACTGCCGGGCGGACAGGATTTATTAAAGGATGACAATCCCCCGGGCGCCAGCCCGGGGGTTCCAGGAAGCCGCGTAGGCGGCGGCAGCAAATGCCGGTGAGCCCACGTGAAGCGCAGGGCAACGCAATGGCGTTTCTCACCTGCAAAAAAGCATCTTGAGCCGGCTTCCCTGAGAGCCGCGTAGCGGCGCCAGCAGGTAGCCGTGGGCGTCAGCCCATGGGAAACGTGCATCGGAAACGTAACCGATTGGAGTTGAGCCGCGAAGGCGGCGGCAGCAATCATCCCTGGCGTTCGCTCCCGAGCAAGCCCGGGCGCACCCAGCGCAGTCTGTACCCTGAAGGCTCCGCCCAAAAGCGCGGCAAGACGTTAAAGACAAACCCTTTCCCAGCCGATGCCCAGCCCCCCCGGTGAGAAATGAGGGCCAAGGCTCTGAGGTTAACCGCGACGGGATACCAGGCTCGCGAAGGGATGATCGATTTCTGATTGTTTCGCTCTCGTATGATCCGCACACCAGGGCAGGGGCAAGGCTTGCCTTTGTCTTCTCCTCCGGCCGACTTCTTGGCCTTTCCGGCCAAAACGATTGAAGAGCCGGTTGGGCATCGATAAACTATCGAAGCACAAGACCTGTGTAGGTGAATTGACCCCGGGCTCGGTGGCGTCTAGAGAAGGGTGGATTCAGTCGCACCGAAAGAGGGGAGAGGTCTCGGCGATGAGTCCCGGTTCCTATGGGAGGATCAAGAAGATGAAACTGTCCCGATTCGTAGTGATTACCCATGTGCTTCTGTTGACGGCGATGGCCCCGGTCATTGTGTGTCGGAGTTCCAAGAACCTGACCAGCAAGGACATCGACCGGATGATGACCTCGCTTTCCAACTGGGGCCGTTGGGGTTCGGACGACCAGTTGGGGACCATCAATCTGATCACGGCCGAAAAGCGCAAGCAGGCGGCTGGCCTGGTGAAGGAGGGCTTCTCGGTTTCGATGGCCCACGACGCGATCAAGGTCGAGCAGGATGGATCGCCTCCCTTCGAGCACGAGATGTTGCCGGAGAGTTTCAAGCCCGACTCCGTGGGAGCCAACGATCGGTTTGCCGTGAGTTACCACGGATTCACCACCACCCATATGGATGCCCTGTGCCACTTCTTTTACCAGGGGAAGATGTACAACGGTTTCTCCAGGGACGAAGTCACCCGGAGCGGAGCGGGGAAGCTCTCGGTGAACACTCTGAAGGACGGCATCTTCACACGGGCCGTGCTCATGGATATGCCCCGCCTGTGGGGTTTGGACTATTTGCCTGGGGACAAGGCGATCTATCCTGAAGATCTGGAAGCCTGGGAAAAGAAGGCGGGTGTCCGGGTGGGCTCCGGGGATGCCCTCCTGCTGCGGACCGGACGCTGGGCCAGGCGGAAGGCCGAGGGGTCATGGGACATCATGCAGAATTCGGCCGGTTTGCACGCGTCCTGCCTGCCCTGGCTGAAAGAGCGCGACGTGGCCATCGTGGGCAGCGATCTGGCCACCGACGTCATGCCCTCTCAAGTGAAGGACTCCTTCCTGCCGGTTCACATGGTCCTGATCGTGGGGATGGGGACTCCCATCCTGGATGTTCTGGATCTGGAAGCTGTCGGCGAGGCCGCCCAGGCCCGCCAACGCTGGGAGTTCCTCATGACCGTGGCCCCGCTGCCGGTGCCGGGCGCCACCGGCTCCCCTCTGAATCCCATTGCGACATTTTAGAAATCCCGGAGCTTCGTCTTGAGGGCCATGGTTCTGGAGTTGCCGGGGCAGCCCCTGGTCGAACGGGAACTGCCCAGGCCCCGACTGGGGCCGAGCCAGGTGCTCCTGCGGGTCCGCGCCTGTGCGGTCTGCCGAACCGACCTTCACATCCTGGACGGTGAGCTTCCGCAGGTCAAGCGGCCGCTGGTTCCCGGGCATCAGATCGTAGGGACGGTGGCCGGCTGCGGTCGCAGAGTCACCCGTCTGCGTCTGGGAGATCGGGTGGGGGTGCCCTGGTTGGGCTGGACCTGCAGCCGCTGCGGCTACTGCCGGTCCACCAGGGAGAACCTGTGCGATCGGGCCCGGTTTACGGGGTATCACCGCGATGGTGGCTATGCGGAATACGCGGCCGCCGACGAGCGCTACTGTTTTCCCATTCCCCCCAACTATTCCGACGTTCAGGCAGCCCCGCTCTTGTGCGGGGGCCTGATCGGCTTCCGATCTCTGAGGATGACCGGTGAGGCCCGGCGGGTCGGCTTTTACGGGTTCGGGTCGGCAGCTCATGTATTGGTTCAGGCGGCTCTCCACCAAGGCCGCCGGGTCTACGCCTTCACCCGGCCCGGGGATAGGGCCGGCCAGCGGTTTGCCCTCCGCTCAGGGGCGGCCTGGGCGGGTGAATCGGGTGAGAGGCCCCCGGTCCCGCTGGATGCCGCCATCATCTTCGCCCCCGCCGGCGAGTTGGTCCCGGCCGCTCTGAAAGCGGTGGCCAAGGGAGGCTCGGTAATTTGTGCCGGAATCCACATGAGCGATATTCCGGCCTTTCCCTATTCGATTCTTTGGGGAGAGCGGGTGGTGCGCTCGGTCGCCAATCTCACCCGGCGCGACGGAGAGGAGTTTCTGGAGTTGGCGAGCCGGGTCACCATCGCAACTCAGGTCAATCCCTTTGCTCTTGGCGACGCCAACCGGGCCCTGACGGCGCTTCGGTCGGGAACGGTTCAGGGCGCGGCCGTTCTGGTGGTCGATTGACCTGAACAGGCGTCTGGGCGCGGGCCGGGCGCAAGCCAGTGGAAGCGGTAAATATGTGTTATGATGGAGCTAACCGAGTTCGATGTTTTTAACTGTTATTGATGAAAATGCAGGGTTTGAAGCCGTGAGCGTCGAATTGACCCTACGCCAGACCAAAATCAGGCACCTGCAGTTGAAAGACATGGTCTGCGTGGACCCGGAAACGAGTTTGGGGGAGACGATTGCAACCATGCAGCGGCGGCGCAACGGTTGTGCTTTGGTGGCGGCCGGTTCAAACCTCGTAGGCATATTCACCGAAAGGGATTTGATTCGCAAGGTGGTAGGTCGCGACCAGGCAGGTCTGGAACGGCCGATTCGCGACCTCATGACGCCGGAGCCGGCGGTCCTGAGTCCGGACGATTCTCTGCTGGACGCGGTTCGTTTGATGAACCGGGGTGGCTACCGCCATATTCCGCTGGTAGATTCGGCCAATCGGGTCTGTGATTGTCTGTCCGTGATCAACATCGTTGACTATCTGTTGGAGTGCTACCCTCAGGAGGTATTTTCCCTTCCGCCCACGCCCGGTCAGAATTTCAGCGAGCCGGACGGAGCCTGAGGAAGGATACCGTCGCATTCGGGACCCATTTAGGAAGTTGATCTGCGAGGAGCGAAAGTCTCAGCCACCGTGCCTGCCATAACTACCGCAAAAGGTCACAAATCCCCCCGCGCCCTCGTCGAGATCGAAAACGCAACCATCCGGTTTGCGGGCGACTCGGGCGACGGCATGCAATTGACCGGAACCCAGTTCACCAATACCTCGGCGATCTTTGGGAACGACGTCAGCACCCTCCCCGATTTTCCGGCTGAGATTCGCGCGCCGGCCGGGTCCCTGCCGGGTGTGAGCGGTTTCCAGATCAGCTTCAGCAGCCGAGACATTCGGACTCCCGGGGATCAGCCCAACGTTCTGGTGGCCATGAACCCGGCGGCCCTCAGGGTGCACTTGTCGGACCTTGAGCCCGGGGGCATCGTCATTGCCAATTCCAATTCCTTCCTGCCCTTGAATCTGAAGAAGGCGGGCTATGAGTCCAACCCCCTGGAGGACGGGAGCCTGTCCGGTTACCGATTGATCGCCGTGCCCCTGACCGAGCTGAACGGCAAGGCGCTCCAGGAGTTGAACCTTCACAGGCGGGATGCGGACCGGTGCAAGAATTTCTTCGCTCTCGGAATTACCTACTGGCTATACGATCGTCCCCTGAAGCCGACGCTCTCCTGGATCGAAGCCAAATTCAAAATGAGGCCTCAGATCCTGGCGGCGAATACCCTGGCCTTGCGAAGCGGCTACAACTACGCCGACACCACCGAGCTCTTCACCACCCACTACCGGGTTCGCACCGCCAAGTTGGCTCCCGGCAAGTACCGCAACATAACCGGCAACGAGGCCACGGCCTTCGGATTTATCGCGGCTTCTCAGAAGCTGGGACGGTCCATTTTTTACGCCAGCTATCCCATCACTCCGGCCAGCGATATCCTTCACGAGTTGGCCCGGCACAAGAATTTCGGCATCAAGACTTTTCAGGCGGAAGACGAGATTGCGGCTGTCGGCGCCGCCATAGGTGCTTCCTTTGCGGGGCACCTGGGACTGACCGCAACCAGCGGACCGGGGGTTGCCCTCAAATCGGAGGCGATCGGGCTGGCGGTCATGACGGAACTTCCACTGGTCATCGCCAACATCCAACGTGGCGGTCCCAGCACGGGTCTGCCCACCAAGACCGAACAGGCGGACCTGCTGCAGGCCCTGTTCGGGCGGAACGGGGAGTGTCCCGTGGCAGTGCTTGCGCCAAGTACGCCATCCAGCTGCTTCACCATGGCCTTCGAGGCCTTTCGTTTGGCCACCCGGTTCATGACCCCGGTCTTCTTCCTCTCCGACGGCTACCTGGCCAACGGGTCGGAGCCCTGGAAGATTCCTTCGGTGGCGGACTTTCCCGACATCGAGGTGCGTTTCAGGACGGAGGCAGAGGGGTTTCAACCCTATCTGCGGGATGAGAAGACGCTTTCCCGTCCCTGGGCCATCCCGGGCACTCCGGGGCTGGAGCATCGCATCGGGGGCTTGGAGAAGCAGAATATCAGCGGGAACGTCAGTTACAACCCCGACAACCATGACCGCATGGTGCGCCTGCGGGCCGAGAAGATTGCCCGGATAGCCGACTATATTCCCCCGGCCGAGGTCTTTGGCGAACCGGAAGGAAAGGTCCTGGTGGTCGGCTGGGGTTCGACCTATGGCGCCATCACCTCAGCCGTGGAGGGCATGCAGGAGCAGGGCCATCCCGTCTCCAGCCTTCACTTGCAATACCTGAATCCTCTCCCCCGGAATCTGGGAGAGGTGCTCTCTCGATTTGACAAGGTTCTGGTGCCCGAGCTTAATCTGGGCCAGTTGTCGATGATCTTGCGGTCTCGCTTCCTGGTGGATGCCGTCGGTTTCAACAGGGTGCGAGGCCTGCCTTTCAAAATTTCAGAACTGCAGGAAGCCATTAGAGATGTTCTGATTCCAGAGGGTTGACGGTGGGCATTTCCCTCTGGAGAAACCAGCCCGTGTTCGGAGCAGGAGCGGTCAACCATGAGCCATGACGGCGACAGAGGACGGAAGGGGTCGGCAGTGCTTCCCTTGAGACGCCGGGATTTTGTGAGCGACCAGGAGGTGAGATGGTGTCCGGGTTGCGGGGATTACTCCATTCTGGCCCAGACTCAGAAGATGCTTCCCGAGTTGAATATCCCCAGGGAAAACTTTGTCTTTGTTTCCGGCATCGGTTGCTCCAGCCGCTTTCCCTACTACGTGAATACCTATGGTTTTCATGGAATTCACGGCCGGGCTCCAACCCTGGCCACCGGCGTCAAGGCCTCCCGTCCCGAGCTGTCGGTCTGGGTGATTACCGGGGATGGCGATGCCTTGAGCATCGGGGGCAACCATTTCATGCATGCGGTTCGCAGAAACCTGGACATAAACATCATTCTCTTCAATAACCGGATCTATGGCTTGACCAAGGGCCAGTATTCTCCGACGTCCGAGTTCGGCAAGAAGACCAAGTCCACTCCGGCAGGGTCCATCGACTATCCGATCAACCCTTTGTGCATTGCGATCTCCAACGAGGCCACCTTCGTGGCCCGCTCCATCGACGTGGACGTGAAGCACCTCTCCTCGGTGCTTACCCAGGCAGCCCACCACAAGGGAGTTTCCTTCGTGGAAGTATTTCAGAATTGCAACATCTTCAACGACGGAGCCTTCAAGCACTTCTCTGAACGGGGGTATCGAGACGATCGCACCATCCGGCTGGAGGACGGGAAGCCGATGATATTCGGCAGGGACCGGGACAAGGGGATTCGGCTGAACGGCCTCCGACTGGAGGTGGTGGAGCTTGGACGGGGGACTTCCGAAGCAGATCTGCTCATCCACGATATCCATGACCCGGAGCCTCATCTGGCGAACCTGCTGGCCCGCATGGACTATCCCGACTTTCCCGTGCCCCTGGGTGTTTTCCGCTCCGTGGCCAAACCGACCTACGACGAGCTGATGGAAGCCCAGGTGCAGGACGCAATCAGCCGTTCGGGAGCCGGGGACCTGGAACGACTGCTCAACAGCGGCGATGTCTGGGTCGTGAATTAGGATCCTTCTCTTGCGAGGCATTTCATGATTTGTCCGGCTTGCGGCTCGGTCAATCTTCCCGGGGCGGACCGGTGTGAAGACTGCCTGCTGCCTTTCAGCAAGCTGGACATCCCCTTGGCCACCGAGGGGTTGCAGAAGCGGCTCATGGAGGATACGATCGCCGACCTGAAGCCCCAACCCGCGGTTACCGTTGCGCCCGAGGCTTCGGTTGAGGAGGCGGTCCAACTTCTGAAGGACAAGAGCGTGGGATGCATCCTGGTGGTGGAAGAGGAAATCGTGGTCGGTATCTTTTCGGAACGGGACGTGCTCTACAAGCTGGGGGGCATGGAAGGTTCCGCCAGCTCGGTCAAGGTCTCCGAGGTCATGACCCCCCATCCGGTGACCATGGAGGCGGAGGAGTCCATCCGCTTTGTCCTCCACCAGATGTCGGTGGAGGGATTTCGCCACATCCCCGTGGTCAGTTTCGACCACCCCCCCAGGATCGTTTCCGTCCGGGCCGTTCTCAACTACCTTCACCAGTCGATTGAGGATGCTTCTCCGGACCGGGCGTCCCGGTAGAAGCCGACTCCGGCATTCACCGCCCTGCCGATTCCAACCGCGTCCTATGGAGTGGCCAGAGCCTCGCGGTACTCGGTGGGGGCTCGGCAGCACATGCAGGGCCCGGGCGAATAGGTGGTGATGTTGCAAATCTCGCAGAAGTAGTGAAAATCGTATACTTTGGCGGCGCGGATCAGTTGGGTCTTGACGATTTGAAAAGTCTTGCCGCCATCCAGACTTCTCAAGGTCAGCCGGAATCGTCGTGTTTTCAGTCGCTTTTCCTGGAGGAGGGTGCTGGCGGCGTCCCCGGCGGCCAGGATATGGAGTCGCCCGGCGTCCGATTTGAGGGCCAACCGGGTGGGGGGTTTTTCGCAGGAGTTTTCCTTCAGGTCCACCCCCAGACACACCAGGCGCCCGCTGACCACCAGGTTCTTGTCCTCCGAAGTCGCCGCCCCGGTATGAGCCAGCAGCGCTAAGGCTACAACGGCCGCACGGCCTGCCGCTGCCCCCCGATTCTTGCTGACCGCTCCGCTCATGGCGCCGGATTATACCAATCCCTCGAGGTGAAAGGTGTCCGATCAACAGGAGAGAAACGAGGTTCCTCCCCATTCACAGACACTGGCTGTGGAGGTGGAGGGTTTTTCCTATCAGACCGTCAAGCAGCAGAACGGGCGGGCTTCGGTAATCCGGTTCGAGTTGAAGAACCCCGAGGTCACGCCGGGTGACGTGCTGGTGGTGTTGTCCGGAAGCGACATCCTGTTCCACGGACTCATCATGAGAATCGACCAGGGTTGGGCCACCAGCGGCGATCGCAACAGCCTGCTGCTGCCGGGTACGGTCCACTGAATTTGAGCCCGCATTTCTCACCAGGTCGCTGCATATATTGTTGAAGTTCATATCCCTGGTTTCCAAAGGCGTCGGTTCGCCGTTGCGGAGGTCGCATGTCCTCGCTTTGCTCCCCTTTACAGCCCACGCGTTTTCCTTATAATAATCTGTTCGAGCGGACCCTTTGTTTCTCCTTGGTGCAGGTTTCAGTGGCCTCGCTCGGGATCGTCTTTTTGAATTCGGGAAGGGAGAGGTCTTGTGATTGAAGTCGATCGACTGACCAAGAGATATGGGAACCTCAAGGCTGTGGATGAGGTTTCCTTTCAGGTGGAAAAGGGAGAGATTCTGGGGTTCCTGGGTCCCAACGGCGCCGGCAAGACCACGACCATGCGGATTCTGACCTGTTTCCTGCCGGCGACTGAAGGCACGGCTCGGGTGGCCGGGTATGACGTTTTCGAAGATGCCATGGAGGTGAAACGTCGTATCGGCTACCTGCCTGAACACCCTCCCCTCTACGACGAGATGACGGTGGATGGCTACCTTAAATTCGTAGCCAGGATCAAGGCGGTAGCTCCTGAAGACCGCAAGAGGCGCCTGCAGGAGGTCAAGGAGACGGTACGTATCGAGGGCTACGGGAGGAAGCTGATCAAGCACCTGTCCAAAGGCTTCAAGCAGCGGGTCGGCTTGGCCCAGGCATTGATCCACGACCCGGAGGTGCTGATCCTGGACGAACCCACGGTCGGGCTGGATCCCAATCAGATCAAGGAGGTGCGAGAGCTCATCAAGAGCCTCTCCGGTAACCACACCATTATTCTTTCCACCCATATCCTGCCGGAGGTCAGCATGACCTGCCAGCGGGTGGTCATTATCTCCGACGGGAAGATCGTAGCCGTGGACACCCCCGAAAACCTGACCCGGCAGCAGCAGGGGGCCGCCCACATTTACATGGAAGCCAGGGGCTCGGATGTCGCGGTACAGCGGCATCTGCAGCAGATCGAGGGAGTTCTGAGCGTCGTATCCAGACCGCTGGGGGAAGGGGAAGTTTCCTCCTTCCGCATTGAAACGGAGCTGAAGCAGGATGTCAGAGGCCGGATAGCCCGGAGTGTTATCGAGGGAGGCTTTGAGCTACTGGAGTTTCGCTCGCTGCAGTTGAGCCTGGAGGAAGTCTTCACCCAACTCACCACCCAGGAGGAGGTGCGTAGTCAATGAGAAACCTGTTGGCTGTGATTGATAAGGAAATGAAGGTCTATTTCGCCTCCCCCGTCGCTTACGGTGTGCTGACGGTATTTCTGCTGGTGAGCGGGTACTTTTTCTACAACATCCTGACGGTTTTCATCCAGCGGTCCATGATGATGGCGGTCCAGGCCCAGCAGTTCGGCGGCGCCACCCCGGCCATGGATGTTCCCGCGCTGGTGGAAAGAAATTTCTTCGGCATCGTCAGCACCATCATCCTGTTCATGGTGCCCATGATCACCATGGCGACCTTTGCCGACGAAAAACGCCGAGCCACCATCGAGCTTCTCCTGACCTCTCCCCTGACCCATGTCCAGCTCATCCTGGGAAAGTTCCTGGCAGCCATGGGTTTTTTTGCGGTCATGCTGTTGCCGACCCTGGTCTACCACGCCTTCCTCTATTTCTACAGTTCTCCCAAGATGGCTCTGGGACCGGTCCTTTCCGGGTATCTGGGACTGCTGTTGCTGGGCGCGGCCCTGATTTCGCTGGGCATCTTTATCTCTACGCTTACCGAGAGTCAGATGGTCGCCGCCAGCGTCACCTTTGGCGCTCTCCTGATCCTCTGGGTGATCGACCTCTCGGCCCAGGCTTCCGGACCCCTGATGCAGGAAATCCTCGGTTACATTTCCATTCTCAACCATTTCGACGACTTTTCAAAAGGAGTGATCGACAGTTCGAGCCTGATTGTTTACCTGAGTTTCGTCTTTCTGGGGCTCTTCCTGACCTATCGATCCATTGAATCCTGGCGGTGGAGGACATAACGGGATGAACATTCTGAAAAACATCGCCTCCTTCGGTCCGGTACTGATCATTCTTGCCTACGTCTGGTATTCCATTCAGGGGGTCTGGGACTACCGGGTGCAGATTGCCCTTTACGGAGGCCTGGTTCTTACACTGGCCATGATTGCCTTGAACTTCGATCAGCTCAAGGCCGGATTCCGGCGGCGCTCCGCCCAGTACGGCGCCAACACGGCCTTGATGGTGGTGATGGTGGTGGGCCTTCTGGGGATGATCAACTTTCTGGCCAAGAAATACCAGCAGCGTTGGGACCTCACCAGCAACCAGCAATACAGTCTCTCCGACCAGACGGAGAAACTGGTCAGGGGTTTGGAAACGGAGGTGGAAGTGATCCACTTCGACAAGAACCCCGATCCGGGTCTGGACGACCTGATGAAAGAGTATGTGGCGCTCAACCCCTCGGGCCTGAGCTACCGCAAGGTGGACCCCCAGGCCGAGCCGGGACTGGCCCGAAAGTACGAAGTGAACCGCTTTGGAGAAATCGTGGTGATTTCGGGAGAGAAGCGGGAGAGCGTGGAGGCAGCCCGGGAAGAGGACATTACCAACACCATCCTGAAGGTTACGCGGGAGCAGGACAAGGTCATCTACTTCACCATGGGACACAACGAGGCCGACATCGAAAACAGCCGGGAAGAAGGGGGATACGCTGCCGCCAAGCAGGCCATCGAGAACCAGAACTACCGTGTGCAAATCATCAATCTGGCCGAGGCGGGGAGCATCCCCGAGAACTGCTCCGCCCTGGTGATCGCCGGTCCGGCGGTGGCCTTGCTCCCCACCGAAACGGCGCTCATCGATGGATATGTCGACGCGGGGGGAAAAGTTCTCCTGTTGCTGGACCCTGACCTCGACTCCGGCTTGAAGGAACTGCTGGAGAAGTGGAAGATTGGGGTGGAGGATGACATTGTGGTCGACTCCAGCGGGTTGGGGCAACTTTTCGGCATGGGCCCCGCGGCTCCTCTGGTGACCTCCTACGAGTCCCACCCCATCACCGATGACCTCGACAATACCATGACCGTGTTCCCTGAAGCTCGCTCGCTGAAGACGGTCGACCACGAGGATTCTTCCTTCACCTCCAGGGCGCTGTTTCGTACCTCGGAGCGAAGCTGGGGAGAAAAGAACCTGGTGGACGGATCAGCGGAATTCAACCCGGCCGTGGATATCGAGGGGCCGGTGGTCCTTGGGGTGGTCAGCACCCTTTCAGTGAGTTCGGCGGCTGCCGATTCGAACGGAGCTCAAGACGAAAACGGGGGCGAAGATTCGGACAAGAAACAGTCGGAGAAAGATGGATCCTTCGGCAAGGAAGCCCGGGTGGTGGTAATCGGCGATTCCGACTTTGCCAACAACGCCTTTCTGCGGCTCCAGCGAAACGGGGACCTCTTTCTGAATGCGGTGAGCTGGCTGGCCGAGGACGAGGACCTGATTTCGGTTCGGCCCAAGGATTCGGAAAACCGCAGTGTCAACATGACCTCTGCCGACTCCAGGACGCTGTTCTGGGTGACCATGTTCCTGTTGCCGGGAGCGGCCATGGGCTTGGGTGTCCTGGTTTGGTCAAGGAGACGCAGGTCATGATCTGGAGAAACCTGGGCATCGTGGCTGTTCTCTTCGTCGGCTTGGGAGCCTTCGTCTACTTCTATGAAATCGAGGGCGGGAAAAGACGCGAAGAGGCCACCGAAGAGGCCAAGAAGCTCTTCCGGTTCCAGAAGGAGGAGGTGAATTCCATCTCCCTGACCCGAAGCGACGGTTCCATCATCCTGAAACAGGAGAACGGTAGCTGGAAGTTGGTTGCTCCGATCGAAGCCAAGGCCGACGAGGCGGCGGTGGACGGGCTGGCTTCCGAGTTGAGTTCCACCCAGGTGGAGAGATCTCTGGAGTCAAGTCCGGTGGACTGGAAGGACTATGGCCTGGAAAATCCCAACCTGAAAATCACCGTGGGATTGGAGGATGGCCGCAGGCTGGATCTGGAGCTTGGAGACAAGGACTTCAACCAGGCCTCGGTTTTCGGCAGAATCCCACACTTGGCCAAGGTGCTGGTGTTGCCCACGTTGTTCTACACCGCTGTCGATAAGGAACTGTTCGATTTCAGGGACAAATCGGTGCTGGATTTTGACAGGGAACAGGTCCGGGAAGTCCGGATCCGGGCCCGGCGCAAGACCTACCGCTTGCAGAAGGAGGGGGAGGATTGGTCTATCCGAGAGCCCATTCAAGCCAGGGCCGACCGCTCCGAGATACGATCCCTTCTCAGTGACATGGAGTTCGCCCGAGTGGAGGAATTCGTGGAACCGGGAGCCGGAAAACTCAAGACCTACGGACTGAACGCGCCTTCCTCGCGGGTCGACCTCTTTCTGGGCGACAATCGGGCCAGGAAGACACTGCTGGTTGGAAAGCAAGTCGGCACTCAATTCTACGCCAAGGATGACTCGGGGGAGGATGTCTTCAAGATCAAGGAAGACCTGGTGGACAAGTTGGAACTGGACCTCTCCAAGCTCCGCGACCGGAAGATGGCCCGCTTTGAGCGGGATGAGGTGAAACGGGTCGAAGTCAAGCTGCCCGACCGAGAGTTCGAGTTCGCCAGGAACTCCGAAGACCAATGGCGGTTGCGGACTCCGGCCGGTCATGGGGAGAAATCGGTCCTGGAGTACAAGCTCTTCTGGCCATTGGAGGATCTGGAGGGGAAAGAGATCGTCGACCGGGCCAATCTGGATGACCCCAAGTATGGCTTCAGTGAACCGTCGGCTGAGGTCAAGGTGGTGAAGCAGGACGATGAGGTCATCGAGGTGGTGTTGGGGAAGACGGAGGGTGAGGTCGTTTTCGGGAAAGCCGCTGCCGACCCTACCCTGTACAAGGTGGACAAGAAGGTTCTCGAGGATCTCAACTTCAAGGTCGAAGACATCCTGGAGAAGAACGAGTAGGAACCGCGCCGGCCTCGCCCCCCTTGCCGGCAAGCCAAATCGCCGATCCCGGTCGGGACGAGAGGAAGCTGCAAACTCTCGGGCCTGGCTGACCGGATGGCTGCAGGGAGTGCAACCGATGCCTCTTAGTCCCGAGTTGCTGGAGATCCTGGTCTGTCCCCTCTGCAAGGAATCGGTCAGCCCGACCCCAATGGGCGACGGGCTGAAGTGTCCTCAGTGCAAACGGGTCTACCCCGTGAGAGACGACATCCCGATCATGCTGGTCGATGAGGCCGAAATCGAGGAGTAAGGAGCGAAATCCTTCCTGTTGTTTTCCGGTTGCCGCAGGTCTTTGCAACCGGTCCCTACCAAGAAGTTTCTGCCGAGCTTGGCGCTTGAGTCTCTGCGGCATCGCTTCCCGAAAGGAACACTTTCCTCCCTCCCTCGGTGAGAAAGGCAGGCGCGGGTCCGGTGAGCCCTGTTGACAAGCGCCTCCGGCGATCTTATTTATTCCCCGTACTGGAATTTACAAAGGGAAGATGAGCCTTTTGCAAAATTCCGCCGATAGAGGGAGTAGGGAGTAGGGCTGCACGACGAATTTTGCAAAAGGCTCGGAAGATGCCAATGCGCTATGACAAGCTGACCCTGAAGGCACAGGAAGCTCTGGTTGAATCGGAACGTCTGGCCAGTGAGCATGCCCATCCGCAAACCGAACCGGAACACCTGTTGCGGGTGCTTCTGGATCAGGCCGATGGAGTCATTCCTCCGGTCCTGAGCAAGTTGGGAGTTGGCCGGGAAGCGCTGTCGCAGGAAATCGAGAAAGCCCTGGCCAAGCTGCCCACGGTACAGGGTGTTGGAAACCGTCCGATTGCCGGGGTGCTCAACACCATCCTGGAAGCTGCCTTTCGTCAGGCCGACCGCCTCAAGGACGAGTATGTCAGCACCGAGCACCTGCTGCTGGCCCTCGCCGAAACCAAGGAGTCCGCCACCCAGCAAATCCTGGCTTCCCAGGGCGTCAATTCCGACAAGATCCTGCAAGCGCTGGTTGAGATTCGCGGTTCACAGCGGGTCACCGACGCCAATCCCGAGGACAAATACCAGACGTTGCAACGCTATGCTAGCGACCTTACCGACCTGGCGAGGAAGGGCAAGCTGGATCCGGTCATTGGGAGGGACGAAGAGATCCGCCGGGTGATTCAGGTTCTGTCCCGGCGGACCAAGAACAATCCCGTTCTGATGGGTGAGCCGGGTGTGGGCAAGACGGCCATTGTCGAAGGTCTGGCTCAGCGCATCGTCGCCGGGGATGTTCCCGAGAGCCTCAAGCACAAGCGGCTGGTCTCCCTGGACCTGGGCGCCATGGTTGCCGGAGCCAAGTATAGAGGCGAGTTTGAGGATCGGTTAAAGGCACTGCTGCGGGAGGTGACGGAAGCCGAGGGGCAGGTGGTCCTGTTTATTGACGAACTGCACACGCTGGTCGGCGCCGGCGCCGCCGAGGGGGCCGTGGATGCCTCCAACATGCTGAAGCCGGCCCTGGCCCGGGGGGAGCTGCGCTGCATCGGCGCCACCACTCTGAACGAATACAAGAAAACTATCGAAAAGGACGCCGCCTTGGAGCGCCGGTTTCAACAGGTGTTCGTGGGGGAACCCGCCGTCGCCGATTCCATTGCGATTTTGCGTGGCCTCAAGGAGCGCTACGAAGTGCACCACGGCGTCCGGATCAAGGATTCGGCCATCGTGGCTGCGGCGACCCTCTCCGACCGCTATATCGCCGACCGCTTCCTGCCCGACAAGGCCATCGACCTGGTGGATGAGGCAGCGGCCTCTCTGAGGATGGAGATCGATTCTTTGCCGGTTGAGTTGGATGAAGTGGAGCGGCGAATCCGCCAACTGGAAATCGAACGACAAGCCCTCAAGAAAGAAGAAGATCAGGCCTCAAAGGAACGGCTGGCTTCCCTGGAGCGTGAGCTGGCCGACCTCAGGGAGAGGTTGGCTGAAAAGAAAGCCCGCTGGCAGAACGAGCGCGCCTTGATTTCCGGTATCCGAAACCTGAAGGAGAAAATCGAGCAAGCCCGGATCGAGGAGCAGAAGCAGGAACGGGCCGGGGACCTGGGCAGGGTCGCGGAAATCCGCTACGGATCTCTGGTGGACCTGCAGAAGGAGTTGGATGCCGCCAACCAAAAGCTGGAACAGGTGCAGCAGTCCAGTCGGATGCTCAAGGAAGAGGTCGATGAGGAAGATATCGCCCAGGTGGTTTCCAGATGGACCGGTATCCCGGTTGCCAGAATGCTGGAAGGAGAGGTCGGTAAGCTGGTCCACATGGAAGAGAGGCTGGGGCGACAGGTCATCGGCCAGGAAAAAGCTCTGGCCTCGGTTTCCAACGCGATTCGCAGGAGCCGTGCCGGTCTGCAGGACCAGGACCGACCCATAGGATCCTTCATTTTTCTGGGTCCTACGGGCGTGGGCAAGACCGAGTTGGCGCGAGCTTTGGCCGAATTTCTGTTCGACAACCAGAAGGCCATGGTGCGCCTGGACATGTCGGAGTTCATGGAAAAGCATTCGGTGGCGCGGCTCATTGGCGCACCCCCGGGCTACGTGGGCTACGAGGAGGGGGGGACGTTGACAGAGGCCGTCAAGCGGAGACCCTATTCCGTGATCCTGTTCGACGAGATAGAGAAAGCCCATCCGGAGGTTTTCAATCTGCTGCTTCAGATACTGGAAGACGGGCGCTTGACGGACGGAAAGGGGCGAACGGTAGACTTCAAGAATTCGCTGATCATCATGACCTCCAACCTTGCCGGATCGACAATTCAGGAGATGAACGGCCAAGATCCCAAGGAGATTCAGACTCGGGTCTTCGCGGTGCTGCGTGCCTCCTTCAAGCCCGAGTTTCTGAATCGCATCGATGACATCATCATCTTCAATGCCTTGGGGCGCAAACAAATCAGTCGGATCGTCGATCTGCAACTGGAGCGGCTCAGATCCCGGTTGGCGCAGCGCAAGATCGACCTGGAGCTCACCGATCGGGCCAAGGAGGTTCTCTTTCACCAGGGGTACGATCCGGACTATGGGGCTCGCCCGCTCAAGCGTGCGCTCCAACGCCTCATCCAGGATCCGCTGGCACTCAAGCTGCTGAACGGAGAGGTTCATTCTGGTGATCGTCTCCTGGTGGACGCCGACCCCAAACGAGAGGCAATGGTCTTCCAGCCGGCGGTGGTCACCGAGAAAGCCTGAAGGAAAAAAGAGTTATCCACCGTCATGAGTTCAACCATCGCCTCTGTTCCAACACGGAATTCCGAAAACCCGCTCCCGGGCTCTTGGATCACTTCCAACACCCACCCGATTATCGAGTGGGTCTGCTTCGGTGGCACAGCCTCTCGTGCTGTTTATCCTGTGCATCCATGTTCAATAAATAGAAAACCGGTTTTGCACGACATGGTCCTTGTTCCCGATAGGCCATGAAGATTCGTTGTTTCACTCTCGAATGATCTGCCCGGTAGGGTGGGCGCTCGGCTAGACTGACGATCTCCAGGGAGGAGGCAATTTTCCATGCAGAATTCCGATAAATCCAAGTCGTCGCCAAGCAGCACCCCGGACTCGGCCCCCGTTCCCCAGGCCGGGGACCAGGACCAGGAAGTCAAAATTCGGGTCACCGACAAACGCTTTTGGGTTCAGGAGGGGAAGGATGCACCGGCGCAGGAATCCTCCTCATCTCTCAAGCCCACTTACGTGGAGGAACTGGAGAAAGGAAGGGCCGCGGCTGAGAAGAAAGTCGAACAGGTTCTCGCCTCCTATCGTGAGTTCCGGGATACGGCCGAGGCAGAGAACCGTCAAGCGCGAGAGCGCATTCGAAACGAATACGAGAAACGGGTTCAACAGGCGCAGCGAGAGATGGTTGAGAAGTTCATAGACATTTTCGAGAACCTTGAGAGGGCCTTGATTCATGCCGGCAAGAGCCCCGACCGTGAGGGGCTCCTAAAGGGGATTGAACTGATTCACGGCCAGTTTGGGGGAGTATTGGCCGAGTTGGGGCTGGAGGAAGTGGCCGGGGTGGGAGAGCCTTACAATCCCGAATTGGCCGAGGCGGTTGCGGTAATCGAGGTTTCGGAGCCGGAAAAAGACAACCTGATTCTGGAAGTGGTCCGAAAGGGGTATCGCTTGAACGGCAAGCTGGTGCGCCCGGCCAGGGTCACGGTGGGACGCGCCAGGGAAAAAAATTAGACCACTGACCAGGGCTGGCCGGGGTGCTTGGAAGGCGTTAATGGTTAAATAAAATACAGTTGTTTATAGCATCAAACAATAATTGCCAAACTTAACCAATAAATATTATACTTTGAGTTCCCTAACTGGATGGATGTTGAGGAGGCACCAAGAATCAACAACTTACGGGTGGTTTTAGGCTAAAATGGGGGTAAAATACCTCAAATCGGCCGTTTCTTTGTTAAAGATGGGTTAGTGGAAGATTCATTGATAACTGTCAAGGAGGTTGCCGGGTACCTGAAACTGAAGGAACAGACGGTCTATCTCCTGGCCCGGCAGAATAAGATTCCCTCCCTCAAGGTGGGAGGCAGTCTTCGTTTCAAGAAGTCCCAGATCGATGTTTGGCTCCTGACGGAGCCGAACAGGAGCAGTTCCAGGAACGGCCCCGGGAAAGTGCTCATCGTGGAGGATGAGAAAGCGGTAAGAGACAGTCTTCAGGGGATCGTTCAACTCCACGGCATTCCGGCGGTGGCCGTGCCTGATGGGTCCCGGGCGCTGGACGCCGTCAGGCGGGAGTCTTTCCGCATGGTTTTCCTGGACCTGGACCTGCCTCGGATGGATGGCGTGGAAACACTGCGCGAACTCCGAAAACTGGACCGCAAGTTGGTGTTCGTGGTTGTCACCGATTTGGCCGGAGAGAACCCCTTGTTCCAGAGTGCCATCGAGTCGGCACCGGTTTCGGTCGTTCCCAAAAAGTTTACCTCCCAGCAGATCGGCGACGTCCTGGAGCTTCATTTCGACGATCTGATTCGTTCGAATCCAACCGCACCTCAGGCGTAACCCGCAGAGTTAGGGGCTCTTGGCGCTTGCGATGAACTGGCGGAAGCTTTCGGCCCAACGGGCAATGGTCTTCTCGGGGCCGACCAGCTTGAAGAACCAGGGTCCTTGCGGGCTTTCCAGAACGGCTCCCATCAAACGATAGCCGGTTCGGGCTGGACGCTGAGGGGCACCCGGCATGTTGGATGCCTTGAGTGTTCCACTTACGTCCACTTCGGTCATCGGGAACCCTGAGACTTGGCTTTGCCTGATCTTGGCCTTGGCTCGGGAAGAGGAACCGTCGGGTTGACTTACCTGTCCAATCCAGCGGCTGATGTTTGCGTCGGTTGACCCGCCTTGTCCCATGCCGAAATAGAATACGGTCAGTTCACCATCCTCGGAGTCGCCGTTTTCTCCGGGAAGGGCGAATTGGGCCTGCCGCATGCCGGAGCTCGGCGTTTGCTCGACCCAGCCGGAAGGGACTTCCAGAGTAAAGGGTCCCAAGACCTTTTGGCGATCGGAGGCAGGGGCGGCCGAGCCTACGGTTGGCGCCGCTGCGGGAGCGTTTCCAGCATTGGAAACGCTTTCCCCGGCACAACCGGACAAGAGCAGGCAGAGTCCGATCCCGGACCAACAGGCCCGATAGATTCCAGTGCCTGGTTCAGTGCGGGTATTCCCGAGGTGCGCCGGTCGTCGACGATTGGGTTTGTCCATTCTGGTTCTCCTTTGCTTCTCAGGGAAGGGTTTCCGGCGCTGTCCCCGGAATGGATCAGGCCGGGTGTTGAAAAACGAGACGGTTCTTCTCTCCCGCGGCCTGCCTCCGTAAGGTCAGCTCCTCACATTCCCATGATATTGTATCCGCAATCCACGTAATGCACCTCGCCGGTGACCCCGGCGGAGAGATCGCTTCCCAGGTACAGCCCCGTATTGCCCAGTTCCCCGGGCTGAACGTTCCGCTTTAGGGGAGCCTGCTCGGCATGGTGCTTGAGCATGCTGCCCAGACCGCGGATTCCCCGTGCGGCCAGGGTGTTCATGGGGCCGGCGCTGATGGCGTTCACCCGTATATTGAGGGAGCCCAGATCGTAGGCGAGGTAGCGAACGCTTGCCTCCAGGGAAGCCTTGGCGACTCCCATGACGTTATAGTGAGGCACCACTTTTTCCGACCCGTAGTATGTCATGGTCACGATGCTTCCGCCTTCCGTCATCAAGGGGAGGGCGGCCCGGGCAATGGCCACCAGGGAGTAGGCGCTAACATCCTGGGCCATTCCGAATGCCTCGCGGGTTGTGTCGACGAAGCGCCCCTCCAGGGCTTCCCTGGGAGCAAAGGCCACGCTGTGCAGCACCAGGTGTATCTTGCCGAAATCCCGATCGAGACACCGGAAAACGTTTTGTATTTCGTCATCCCTGGTGACGTCGCAGGGGTAGAGGGGAGCCTCGTTGCCGAAGCGTTCGGCCAGCTGGGTAACGTTCCGCTGCAACCGCTCTCCCTGGTAGGTCAGGGCCAGCCGGGCTCCGGCCTTATGCCAGGCTTCGGCGATGCTCCAGGCGATGCTGCGTTTGTTGGCGACTCCGAAGACGACTCCGAACTTCCCTTCCAACATGGAAAACCTCCCGTGCGATGCGGACATGAGACTAGCAAATTTCCCGGCGAAAAAACAGCGAGGCGCGGCGGTCGCCGGAGACATCATGTACAATTCGAGCCGAGTCACGCCGTGACCATATCCAGGAGGGAGAAGGAGTTGCTATGGCCTACACGTTCGGGGATCTGAGGCACAAGACCGTGGCCCAGCTTCGCCAGATAGCCGGTGAAATTGAGCACGAGGCCGTCAAGGGCTTTACCCAGATGACCAAGGAGCCTCTGTTGAAGGCGATCTGTGAAGCCCTTGACGTCGATATGCACGAGCACCACGACGTGGTGGGTATCGACAAGCGAGCCATCAAGCTGGAGATCAAGGAACTCAAGAAAAAGCGGGACCAAGCCGTGGAGGCCAGGGACCGTGCGGGGCTGAAGTCAATCCGCCGCCAGATCCACGCCCTGAAGAGAAAAATCCACCGGGCCACGGTTTAACCCGCTTAGCTCAAGGGGTCGAGCCGAGTGACCGCTTCGCTCTTCGGTCGCGAGTGCCCGCTGGAGAGAATAGTCCTGCGCCATGATCACACCCCCCGGTGAGCAATGCGGGTTACATCCGCGAGCCGTCGGTCTGGGGTGACCGCCAATTGTCCAGCACGCCGACCTGCTGGACGCAGGAGACCGTGCAGAAAGGGGCGCAGGTCTTGCGAAGGTTGAATTCCTGCAGGATGTGTTCCCGGGTATAGTCCTGCAGGGGAATGGCCGGGTAGCCCCGTTGCTGTGAGCAGTAGTGAATCAGGCCGTCCTCGCAGACGTAGAGGTACCGGCCGCCGGCTCGGCAGCGCCACTGGTTGGGTTTCCCCCGGGAGATGTTTTCCTGGAACCTGTTGAAGCGCGCAAAGGACTTCTTGCCCAACTTCTGGATCTCCCCATAGACCGCCCGTTCTTTCTCGTCCAGGGCCCGCAGTTGTCCCTCCCCGTCGTGGATGATGCCCAGTGTGCTGGAGAAGCCCAGGGAGACCGCCCGGCGGGCCACCTGCAACGCATCGTCGGGGAAGCGGATACCGGAACCGATGACCGAGTTGATGTTGACCGCGAAGTCGGCGTGCGCGGCCAGCATCACCAGCTTCCGGTCCAGGACCTTGAGGCTCTTCTTGGAGACATCGTCCGGGTTGACGTTGTCGATGCTGATCTGCAGGTGCTCCAGGCCGGCCCGATTGAGCCGTTGGATGCGCTGGCCACTGAGCAGATAACCGTTGGTAATCAACCCGGCCATCATCTTTCGCAGCCGTATCCGCTTCACCACCGCGTCAAGCTCGGGGTGCAATAGCGGCTCTCCGCCACTGATGGTGACCACACTGGTGCCGAGGCGGGCCAAATGGTCGACCCGCCGCAGCATTTCCTCGATGGGCACCGGTGCCGAGACCTTGTCGAACTCGTTGCAGTAGGTACAGGACAGGTTGCAGCGCCGGATGGGGATGAGGTGGGCCAGCACCGGATGCCTGGTGGAAATCAGGGCTTTGGCAACCATGCGCCACTCCCTTGCACGCCGGTGCGCCGCCAGGAATGTCCGGCGAATTCCTGTCCCGTTAACCAAGTTCATCTCTTTGCACCCCTCTTCAATGCAGACCGAATCGAGGTTGATCGGTTTCCGGAAGTGATCCGACCACCCGACAGACAAGGCACCACTATATGCAAAGGAATCTCCGTGAGCCTAACGAAATCTACTCGGCAGGCGCCTCCTCGGTCAACGCCTCAGGCCACTCTAGGGGCGCCTCCTCTGACGTCTCCTCCGTTTCTTCATAGCGACTGTCCCGGTGCTGAATGACGGCTCCGTTGGCCAGCTTGAACTTGAGCTTGACGCCGCCGGCCTCCCCGGTCAGCGGTTTCACCCACTCGAAGGTTCCCTCCGAGCCTCCTTCCAGGATCTGAGGAGTCACCGGCACGTCCTCCTCCAAGGGCAACTCCAGAGAGGTAATCAAGGTCAGGGTAGCGAGGAGATCTTCGAGACTGCTTTCGGTTCGGTTCAGGACTTTCCCCGTCACCGTGATGGTGTCCTCCCCGCGTTCCTGGTTGAACTCCAGCAGTGCCAGGGGTTCCTCTCCATCGGGCGCCGTCGGAACCTTTCGCTGAGCGTATTCCTGAGTCCAGGGAAGCCAGGCGTCCATCACCCCGGAGGATGAGATCACCGAACCGACCAGAAAAAGAACGGCGGTGATGACCACGCTCGCCAGAATCCAGGCGCGCTTTCTGGAAGGTCCGACCATCTCGACTCGAAAATCCTCCGGCCCCGTCTCGGAAGGGGGCTGGGGAGCAACATCGTTGGCGTTTCGATTCTCGTTCTCCATCCTGGTTCACCCTTGTTGATAGTGGATAGTGGTCAGTGATTAGTGGATAGTTTCGGAAGTAAGGCAGCTACTCGTGACATCGTTAAGATCGTATTGGGAATTGATCGTTGAGTAGACATCAATGGATAGTGCTCAAACCGCCGATTAAATTACTCTCCACTCTCCACTCTCCACTAACCACTCCGTTCCATTGCCAAGGCCGGCATGGACTCTTCCACGACCTCGAGAAAGACGATACAAGCCCGGGAGAGATAACGGTTTTTTCGGTAGATGAGTCCCAGCTTGCGAATCAGGTTCAGATTCCTCAAGGGTAACAGGCACAAGGTTCCCTGCCTGCATTCCTCTTCAGCATAGCTCTTTGGCACAATCGAAATGCCCATTCCGATGGAAACGAATTTCTTGATGGTCTCGATGCTGGCAAGTTCCATGGAGATATGCAAGCGGTCCCACAGGCTTCCGAAGTGTTTCCTCAGCCGTTCGCGAGTGGTTCCGGCGGTGTGGAAAATGAAGGGATAGGAGACGACGTCCTCCAGGTCGGGCGAGGTCTCCAGAGCCAGGGGATGGTCGGGGCCGGTAATGAGCCACAATTCGTCGTCGGCGATGGGCAGGATGTTCAGCTCCTGTTCCGGAACAGGCAGGGTGACGATCCCAAAGTCCAACTGGTTGCCGCGCACCTTGTCCAGGACTTTCCTTGAAAAGTTGCGGTAGATGCTTATCTGGACTTCCGGATATTTCTTCCTGAAAAGCGCGAAGATCTGGGGCAGCACGTATAGGCAGGTGGACTCATTGGCGCCGATCAGTATTTTTCCCTTGGGAACGGTGTTCACTTCGGTTACCGCCAACTTGGCTTCATCGTGCAGATTCAGCAACCGCTCGGCATAGTCGAGCAGCACGTCCCCGGCCCGGGTCAGGAAAACCTTTTTACCTATGCGATCGAAGAGCCTTGCTCCCAGCTCTTCTTCCAACATCCGGACTTGCGTGCTGATGGCTGGCTGGGTGCGGAAGAGCTTTTCGGCGGCAATGGTGAAGCTCCGGTGGACCGCCACGGCGTGGAAGTTGCGAATCTGGTCGAGGTTCATATCGCAGTGGAGAGGGGCATTCCTCGATTTTTCGGTTCCTGAACCGGGCTGGCTGGCATCATTCGCAAAGCATAAGTTTTTCTTATGCGGATCATATATCGGATAAAAGAAATTAGCCAGTCGGCAGCGCGGTGATTTGCTGCTGAAGGGCCGCCCGGGTTGCCAGACCTTCAGCTATGGGGATGGCTCCACGAAGTGAGCCTCAACTCAGGCCGCCGCTTGCTTGCGCCTCTCTTGCGCCAGGTCGTAGCCGGCTTGCCGGCGCATCCAGAAGTCGGCTTCCGACCAGCCAACACGCTCCAACGCCAACGCCAGCCGGGGGTTGATTCTTCCGGTTCCGGCCAAGAGCCGATGCAGGGTGTTTCTCGAAACACCGAGCCGCTTTGCAGCCGTGGTGACGCTCCAGCCGGTTTCCTCAATAGCCATTCGGATGGTTTCACCGGGATGCGCCGGGTTCAACATCGCCATTGCTGTCTCCTCAGTGGTAATCGACCAAGTCGACATCTACCGCTTCACCATCCTTGAACCCAAAGACAATCCGCCAGTTATGGGACACCTGGACACTCCAGAAACCACGCCAGGAGCCTTTCAACGGGTGCAGTCGATAACCGGGGATGTCCATTTGCCGGGGTGTGCGGGCGTTTTCCAGGTCGGTCAAGATTTGTCGAATGCGAGTCGTCATGGCTGGGCTGATGCCGCGAACGTCGTCGCGTTCGTAGAACTGCCTCAAGCCTTTGTGTCTCAACTTCACGTGAAGAATTGTCTCATAAGTTGAGACACATATGAAAGAGTCTTGTTGGCAGACACCCGCCGGGCTCAACGAAGCCACCGAAGGAGTGAGATGAGAACCCGGCCCATACGTTCGGAGCCGTTCATCCTGATGAAGAAGACCCCCCAGTTACAAGCTGTTATCAGGGGGCTGGCGCGGTCGAGTTTTCTGGCAACGCCCCTTTCACCGAATCGGCTGAGGTCTACACCACGTCTTCCGGAGGCAAGTACACGACGGTCGTTCACAACGGGCCGGCACCGCTGACGCCCTACTCGTCATGGGCCGCGAGCGTGGGAGTGGTCGCGGTAGATGGGGCCACTCCCACCAATGCCAGAGTCTTCAACAACTCTAATCGGAGTCAAACTGTTACTGCCGAAGTGTACTATCCCGACAGCGACAGCGAAGACCCCGACCCGCCCCTTTCCTTCTCCCTGCCGCCGAAGGGATGGATGCAAAAGACTGTAACGGCAAGGGGGAACGTGGCTATATCTTTTGGAAAATTCCCCGAGAAGCCTACTTGTGGGTAGTGAGTGTAGACAATCGCTCTAACGATGGCACGCTGGCGGCACCTACTCCTTTGGAGTGATGCCTGATTCGTAAGCTCTAAACTTCGTACGGAGTTCGCGCTTAATTTCTTCCAGTTCTTTGATCAGCATGTCGATCTGGCACTCAATTGTATTCGGATCAAACGCTTGTGGAGTTAAAGCCAACCGTTCATTCTTATCGCTCTTCATTTGAAGAGCCCCCCGTTTTTCACGTATACGCTAAAAACGGTACTGGCGGAAAATCGTCGTAGTTCTAGCTAAAAAACAGACCGAAACGAAACCCCGTATCATTGTTCCTTTCTGCTTACAGTTTCACCCCAAGGGCAATTCCGGCTGTGCCGCAGACCGCCAAGCATGTAGAGCGATGGATATCCACTCGCTGCTTGAACTTGACTCATTTCTCAATATCGCCTTGGCTCAAGGAATCTATTCAGTCAGAAGGTGATTTCGATTCCGTAGCATACTCCGCGTCTATTTCAAGCGCCATTTCCCGCAGTTTTGAGAGTTCACTCCGAACGAACGACGTGAAAATCTCGGCATCTTTTGCGTTGAGCCGCCACTCCCCCTGTGGGCAAAATACTCAGCAATCTGGTTCAACGGATACTCAAGTAATTCAAGCTGATAATCGACACCCGGGTACGCCCCGGCAATCCTACGATTCTCAAGGGCCGCATTGAACTTCACAACGATCTCACGGATCTGCGAAACGTGAATAGCCCCATACTCCCAGCCGTGATTGCCTCGAATCGACTCGTACACCTTTTCGAAGTAGTAGTGCAGTGTTTCGGGAAACAGTGCTTCCAACTTCTCTTTCTCAAACAGTTGTCGATGTTCCATATCTTCCTTTCTCAATTCCTGAAGCAACGCTGTCAAGGCCTTTTCCAACTGATTGTGTTGAGTGTCCAGGAGTTCCTTGAGACTCACCTGACGGAACATAGGGTTTCCCTGATTTTGCGCGATTGTCATCAAGTTGAACCCGGATTTGGTGATCGACATACGTGAAATGAAGTTGAAGCTTTTTTTGCCCTTACCTCTACGACGCTCCGTTGGATGTCCGATGGAGTCGTTACGAATCTTGCGAATATCAGCCAATCACGGATCGGCTTCATAGGGAATCTCGAGTGTGTAAGGAAGTCTTTCGAGAAACTCACCGAGGGTGAGTCCTGTGTCTCTTACGATCCGACACAACAGTATTGGATAGATGTCTCGACCCGAGTGGAAGGGGACAGTGGCACTTCTTCCTTCAGGATGAAAAAACTGCTTGCGAAATCCGCGCTGCCGGACCTCGGCAAAGCCGAGAGCTTAAGATCGCGACGGCCTCGCGCGGCTTGAGAGTCGGCGCCTTTGCCATGATTCAGGGGAGTGAAATTCGTTGAGTGCCGACAAACTCTCCTTCAAGCATCGGTTCTCCATCTTCCAGAAGCATTTCCACCACTTCGCGAAGGTTCGTGTTGAGCTCGTCTAGCGTGTCGGCTTGGGAGTGGGCTCCAGGGAATCCGGGAATGTAGCCCACGTAGAGACCGGTCTCAGGATCTTGTTCGACAACCGTCGTGTATTCTCTCATGGTACGGAGACCTTCTCTCTTGGATTCGGCCCAGACTGAGAGGTTAACTCGGACCGAGCCACAGGATGGGGCAGGCGGCCAGGGACTGGATCAAGGAGTGCCCCTTGCCAGAACAGGGTCATATTCTATCTGTCCGAATCAAAATAATAGAGTACACCACTCAACAACTTGCTGGTGGCGAGAAGCCGTCTTTTTCCGTTGCTCGTGATAGAGAGGCTGACTGCATCGAGGGAATCATCCCAGCCCAAATTGCCGCTGAGCAACTGGGAGGGGTTGCTTTTGCGCGCGATTAGACTGAGGAAGACTCAGGCCTCAATCTCCACCGAGGATGCCGCCTTTGCGATGGATGCCCAGATGTCGTCGGCGATGGGAATGCCGTCGCGCTGGCGGACCTGTTGGGCTCGGTCCTCGGGCACTCCTGGCAGCAGGACTTCCTTGAAGCCGGGGGCGGGTGGAATGGCCAGGGCTCGGCGGGCCAGTTCGTCGGCGCGCCGGCTGTATTGGGACAGGGGCTGGAACAGGTCGGCCCGAAAGGCGATCAAGGTGGCGCCGTGGCGTCGAAAGAGAGGGTCGGAATAGTCAAGCTGGGCCCCGTCGTCGGCCCCACTGAAAGTTCTGCCCAGCATCTCGGTGGCCAGCATCAAGGCATAGCCCTTGTGGCCGCCGAAAGGCAGGTGAGAACCACCGTCCATGAACTTCCGGGGGTCGGTGGTGGGATTTCCATCCTTGTCCACAACGGAATTGGGGGGAAGCTGCTGATTCCGGTTGAAGGCGTTGACCACTTTGACACCGGCGGTGGCGGAGGTGGCGAAATCGATGATGATCGGGGCCTGGCTTCCCGTGGGCAGGCCCATGGCGATGGGGTTGGTATGGAAAAGAGCCTTGCGCCCCCCATAAGGTGCCGCGGCCGGTTTCTCGGCACCCTGGCCTCCGGCCCAGACCATGGAGACCATGCCTTCGGCCGCGGCCATTTCCGCGTAGTGGCCCAGTCGGCCGATGTGGTGGGTTTGAACCAGGGAGACGACCGACAGACCCTGGCCCCGGGCCTTTTCAATGGCCGTCTGCATGGCGAAGCGACCCACCACGTGTCCGAAGGCCCAATCCCCCTGGACCAGCGCGCTGGCCGGGGTTTCTCGGGCGATCATCGGCTCTGCCGCCACGCGGATGTGTCCGTCCCGGATGGCCTGGACATAGCCCTCGATATGCCATACGCCATGGGAATCCACCCCACGCAGGTTGGCCAGGACCAGGTGCTCCGCAACGATCTCGGCCTGGTCCGGGACGGCGCCGGCCGCTTCCAGAATCTGCCGGGTCAACCGGCGAAGCTCGTCGGCTGTCTTGGTCACCATGAGCGGTCATTCCTGGATCGGTAGTTGACAGGATTCCTGAAGATCATCATTGAACGAGCTTGTGCGGAATGAGGGCTAGGAGTCTGCGCCGCAGGACGATTTCGGAAAGTTCAAGAGCGAGAGGCTACTGCGCAAGGCCGGTTCCAAGGAGTGCTTGGGAGCCACTTGGGCGTTGATAGAGTCTCAAGCGTCCTGTGGGCTCCCACAATGGGCGGTTGAGGACCTCCGTGGCCCTGGGTATTGGGTGGAAATCCCTTGCTTCAGGCCGCCATCAACGCACTCATCCTCTTGATGTTGAGGGCCAGACACACCAAGTCCCACTCCCCCTGCACTGATTGCAAGCCCCGCAGACTGAACCGTCGGAATCCCAGCCCCTCCTTGATCCACCCATGAGGGGCTTCGGCAATCCACTTCCTCCGCCGATACTCCACCTGACCGGCTAGGCTGGCCAGCTTCTTCCTCATACGACTCTTGGCCGGATGCTTCCTGGGATCGATCTCTACCGCCCGCTTCCCCTCGCGCCCCAGCGCAACATAACCGTCCACTCCTCTCTCTTCCAGGGCCTGCAAGTCCTCCTCATTGCAGTAGCCCGCATCCGCCAGCACCTGTTTCGGTATCTCCTGGAAGCTCTCCTCCACCTCCTCCAGCAACTCCATCATCTGCCCCTGATCGCTCGCCTGCGCCGTTACCTCGGTGGCCACAATGATCTGGTGCTCTCCGTCCACCGCCACCTGCGCGTTGTAGCATTGCTGGAACCCCTCGGTGGAAGTCTTCATGATCCGGCTTTCCGGATCGGTGAAATTACTCTGCGCCTTCTCCTCCGGTTCTCCGTAGGCCCGCTTGTAGGGCCGTCGTGCTTTCGGGTTGCGGTCCTGTCCCGGTTTGCGCCCCCGCTCCTCATCGGCCTCCCGCTGGGCCGCCTCCAGCCGCTGCTTGGCCGCCTCGATCGCCGCCAGCCGGTCCTCCCGCCGCCGCAACTCCTCGGGCAACTCATCCCCACGCCGGTCTTCCCCGTACCGCTCATCTTCCTCCCGGTCCTCCCGCCGCGCCTTCTTCAACAACTCATGGATCTCTGCCTTCAGTTGCCGCTCCCGCTCCTTCATCCGACCATAGCTCATCGCCTTGCGCCGGCTCGCGTTCGCCCGCACCTTCGTCCCGTCGATCCCCAATCGCCCCAACCC
The DNA here is from genome assembly GCA_965207735.1 of Candidatus Versatilivorator sp. GTDB lineage: Bacteria > Acidobacteriota > Terriglobia > Versatilivoradales > Versatilivoraceae > Versatilivorator. The sequence goes on from OZ242296.1 coordinate 3,749,127, forward strand.
CACCATCCCCATCTCCCGCGCCAAGCTCACCACCTGTACGAACAGCTGCTTGAAGTCCTTCAAATGCCGGCGGCGAAACTCGCACAACGTCCGATGCTGCGGAAAGTTCCCCGCCGCCAGCATCCGAAACGCCACGTCTTCCTCCAGCTTCCTCGCGATCTTGCGCGACGAGAACACCCCTGTCGCATAGGCGTAAATCAACACCTTCACCATCATCCGCGGCTCGTAGGGCGAGTTGCGCCTCCCGTCCTCTTCATAGGGCCGGTAAAACGCTCTCAACTCCAGCCCATCCACCAACTCACTCACCTGATGGGCCAAGTGCCCTTCCGGTACCCACTCCCCCAGGTCCGGCGGCAACATCAACAGTTGCTTCGGCTGATACGGGCGAAACCTTGTCCCCATCCACCACCTCCTATGATGTCTCTAAGCCCGTTATTGTATCATTCAGCCCTGCCCGGGTTTTCTGCGGCGCAGACTCCTAGGTAAAGTCCTCGATGACCATGCCGCGGGTCTCGGGATGCTTCCGCAGAATCTCGGCGATGCCTGCCCGATCTCCCGCATCCACCTGGGTGCCGGGTGGACGGACAGGTCCCCCGGCCCTTCCCAAGGCTTCCATGGCCACCTTGATGCCGCTGATGCCGTAGCCCGGCTTGTAGCCGCGGATCTTGAGAATGGGGTCCAACTCGGTTTGCAGAACTTCTTCCATTTTGGCGGCCTCTCCGGCCACTCCGTGCTTCCAGAAACGCCTGGAGGACTCCGGAACCAGCGCGACCACCGCGGTGGAATAGGCGCGGCTTCCCCGGGAAAATGAATCGGAGGCGGCCGGTTCATTTTCCGCCATGAACAGCAGGGGCTTGGCGACGGCCTCCAGAATCTCTCCCCCGGTTCTGGGATAGTAGTCCTCATCAGCGCCCAGGGAGGGGAAGAATCCGATCATGTTGGGGATCTCGGCCAATCGGATGAGCACCTCCGGCCAGAAATCGTCTTGGCCCTTGGGGAGGACGACAGCGCCGATGGAGACCGAAGTCAGGATGTCCTTGTAGAATTCGTAGTAGCTTTCCGCGGGCCAGTTTCCCCTGGGAGGGAAAATCACCAGAGCATCCGCGCCGGCCTTTTCAGCATTCCTGGCCATGTCAATGGATATCTTGTATCCGCCGATCACACCCGCCATCACGGGCATCTGCCGCCGGGCTCCGGCCACGGTGGCGGCGACCACCTCACGGTGTTCCTCCAGGCTCAGCTTCCAGCCTTCGCCATAGCCGCCTCCGACCACAACCGTCAGTCGATCCCTTTCGGCGTGGTAGGCCACGTTGCGGCGAAGGCCCTCCAGGTCTACCGAGTAGTCGGCGTGAAATGGAGTGGGCAGGTAGTTGTGGGGACCGTCCAGGGCCTTGATCAGTTCCTCCGTGGAACTCCAGTGTCGGCCATGCGAGGAGGGCTGGCGGCAACCCCAGGGAAGAGCCGTTCCCACGAGGGCCATTGCTCCCATTTTGCAGAGATCCCTTCTGGAAGCCCATCGCCCTGAAGCCAACTTCGACTCTGTCGGATGATTCTTCAAGGCTTCCTCAATTCTGTTGCGAATGCTGGGAGCTGAATTGCGGCTGTGCTACGGAGCCGATTACACCGATTTACCGGTACCGGACGTGGCCAATCGGTCTGATATCCGTTTCAAAAGGCTAAGCCAGAATCGGTTTCACCACCTTGCCGTGCACGTCCGTCAGTCGGAAATGACGCCCCTGAAACTTGAAGGTCAGGCGGGTGTGGTCGATCCCCAGGCAGTGCAGGATGGTGGCATGGAGGTCGTGGATGTGGACGGGGTCGCGGACGATGTTGTAGCTGTAGTCGTCCGTTTCGCCGTAAGTGGTCCCCGGCTTGATGCCTCCTCCCGCCATCCAGATGGTAAAGCAGCGGGGATGGTGATCGCGGCCGTAGTCGTCGGCCGTGAGTTTTCCCTGGCAGTAGATGGTGCGACCGAACTCGCCGCCCCAGATCACCAGGGTGTCCTCAAGCAATCCTCTTTCCTTCAGATCCTGGATCAGGGCCGCCGAGGGCTGGTCGGTATCCATGGCCTGCCCCTTGATCTGCTCGGGGAGCTTGGAGTGCTGGTCCCAGCCGCGATGGAAAAGCTGAACGAAACGCACGCCGCGTTCCACCAGTCTCCTGGCCAGCAGGCAGTTGGCCGCGTAGGTCCCGGGCTTTCGGGACGCCGGGCCATAGAGCTCGAAGGTTCTCTCCGGTTCACTCGACAGATCCATCAGGTCCGGTACCGAGGTCTGCATTCTGTAGGCCATCTCATACTGGGCAATGCGGGTGGAGATTTCCGGATCTCCAAAATCCTTCAGCTTCAACTGGTTGAGGCGGGAGAGATCATCCAGGAAGCGGCGGCGTCCGGCGGACGAGAGTCCCGGAGGATTGGAAAGGTAGAGCACCGGGTCTCCCACCGAGCGAAACTTGACTCCCTGGTACTTGGTGGGAAGGAAGCCGCTGCCCCACAAGCGATCGTAGAGGGGCTGGCTGTCCGACTTGCCGGTCCCCTGCGAGATCATGGACACAAAGGTGGGCAGGTCCCGGTTCTGACTTCCCAGCCCATAGGAGAGCCAGGATCCGATGCTGGGACGGCCGGCCAACTGGGCGCCGGTCTGGAAAAAGGTTATGGCCGGGTCGTGGTTGATCGCCTCGGTGTGCATGGTCCGAATGAAGCACAGCTCGTCGGCGACCTTGGCGGTATGGGACATGATTTCGCTGACCCAGGCTCCCGATTGGCCGTTCCGATTGAACTTGAAGATCGAGGGGGCAATGGGCAGGCTTTCCTGGGTGGCGGTCATCCCGGTGAGCCGCTGGCCCTTGCGCACCGAATCGGGCAGTTGCTTTGCCCGGCGCTCCTGCAGTCCGGGTTTGTGGTCGAACAGGTCCATTTGAGCGGGAGCGCCCGACTGGAACAGGTAGATCACTCTCTTGGCCTTGGGGGCAAAGTGAGGAAGCCCCGTAAGCCCGCCATCTCCGGGCAGCGGTTGGAGGGTGGACCGGTCCGGTCCGGCTGCGTCCGCGTCTCCCTCCAGCAGCGACGCCAGTGCGGCTGTCCCCAGTCCCCAACTGGAGAGACCGAAAAAGTGGCGACGGGTGAGCATAAGCTGGCTTTCCAGGAAAGGATTCATGGCTCACTCCTTGGTGATGGTTTCATCGAGGTTCAAAATCAGGCTGGCGACGGCCGTGTAGGCAGCTACCTCGCGGGGGTCCAATCCCTTGGGGGCCGGGGATTCTCCCGTGTCCACCAGCTCCCTGGCCGCCTTGCGGTCGGAACGATAGGAGGCGAGATGGGCTTCCAGGCTTTCCAGCAGGATCTCTCCTTCCTCGGCAGTCGGCCGGCGGGAGGTAGCCAGGCGAAAGGCCCGGGCGATCCGGTCCGAGTGGGATCGGCTCTCCGGCTCGGACAGCACCCGCTGAGCCAGCCCGCGCGCGGCCTCCACAAAGGTGACGTCGTTCATCAGGTTGAGGGCCTGCAAGGGGGTGTTGGTCCGGCTGACCCGCACGGTGCACATCTCGCGGGCGGCGGCGTCGAAATTCAGCATGGAGGGTGGTGCGATGGTACGCTTCCAGAAGGTGTAGAGGCTCCGGCGGTAGAGATCTTCCCCGGTGCTCTGGTTGTAGGCAATATCCCCGGCCAGTTCCTCCCAGAGCCCCTCCGGCTGATAAGGCTTGACCGAGGGGCCGCCCAGCCTTTCCACCAGCAGTCCCCCCACGAACAGGGCCTGATCTCGAATCGCCTGGGCCGAAAGCCGCTGGCGGGGACCTCGCGCCAACAGGAGGTTTTCCGGGTCTCTGGCCAGCAGTTCCGGGATGGCTCGGGAGGACTGGCGATAGGTGGCGCTCATGACCATGGTCTTCTGCAGGGACTTGAGATCCCAACCGGTTCTCACGAACTCGGTGGCCAGCCAGTCCAGCAGGGCGGGATGAGTCGGCCGTTCGCCCTGGGAGCCAAAGTCCTCGACGGTACGAACCAGTCCCTGGCCGAAGAGCCTTTGCCAGTATCGATTGACCACCACTCTGGGAGTCAGGGGGTTGCCGGGATTGACCAACCAGCGGGCAAGGTCCAGGCGATTCCGGAATTTTCCGTTGGAACCGCCGCTCAGGATTTCCGGAACGCCGGGACTGACCTTCTCACCGGGCTGGTCATAGGCGCCTCGCAGCAGCATGAAGGTGTCCTTCGGTTCCTCCCGCTCCTGCATCACCATGGTGGTGGGAACCGTTTCCAAGAGAGCTGTTTTCTGCTTCTCGAGGTCCAGGATTCGGCGGTGGGCTTGGCGCACCGGCTTGGGCGCGTGCTTTTGCAGGAAGTAGGCGCGGAGCTTGTCGGTCTCGGCCATGCTTCTCCGATCCGACGGTTTCCCAATGATGTCGTTGATTGCCGTCGATGTGGCCACCACCTTCACCTCGTGCGGCGGCAGGGCTCGATCATAGACTCTTACCTCGTCGATCGACCCGTGGAAACGACTTCCGGCTCCTCCCCCCGAACCGATGCGAAAGGGTTCCTGGTTCTCGAAGGTGAGGTTCAAGTCATCCACCAGCACCTTGAACTTCTCCGGCTTGCCGTCGACGTAAATCCTGATCGCCTTGGAGGTGCGGGACCCGTCGTAGGTCACCATCACGTGGTGCCACTGATTGGGGGCCAGAGTCCTCTCCGTCTCGACTCGGATGGAATCGTCCAGCCATCGCACCACCAGGTTGACGTGGATCTTGCCTTCCAGCAAAGCCACCCGATAGCCCTTTTCCTTTTCCAGTTCCAGGGTCCGCGAGACGATGGCGCCGCCATGCTCGCCCTCGGGGTAGATCCAGGCCCCCAGGGAGAAACGGTCGTAGAAGCCGAAGTTGCCGAGGTCTCCGGCATCGATGAAACGGCGGCCGTTGAAATTGCCGGCCTGACCGACCTTCCCCCGGGTGAATTCCGCCCGCCCGTCCTTGAAATCGGACTTCGACTTTTTTCCTTTGGCGGATGCCGGGAGGGGACGCCGCCAACCGCGAGCCTTTCCATCCAGGGGAAAGTGTCCCAATAGGCCTTCCGCAATGGACCAGTGGAGCGGCCGGCGCTTCCTGAAGGAGGCTTCCCACTCCTGTTGGGCCCGGTCCAGCTCCGGTTCGAGAGCCTTGAAGTCCCGCTCGGCATGGTCCAGTTTCTCCTGCAACTCGGCAAGCTGTTTCTGTTGCGGGCGGGTGGGCGCCTTGATCATTGGAGGAGAATTGCCGTACTTGTAGACCTTGCCGCGCTCGGGGATGTTGTTGAAGAAGGCGTAGGTTCGATAAAACTCCTTCTGGCTGAAGGGGTCGTACTTGTGGTCGTGGCAGCGGGCGCAGCCCAGGGTCAGGCCCAGCCAGACAGTGGCGGTGGTCTCCACCCGGTCCACCACGTATTCGACGGCAAACTCGTCGGCGATGATGCCGCCCTCGCCGTTGCCGCGATGGTTGCGATTGAAGCCGGTGGCGATCCGCTGTTCCAGGGTGGCTTGGGGGAGCATGTCTCCGGCCAGTTGCTCCACGGTGAAGCGATCGAAGGGCATGTTGGCGTTAAAGGCCTCGATCACCCAATCCCGCCAGCGCCACATGGTCCGCTCCCCATCGGTCTGATAGCCGTTGCTATCCGCATAACGGGCCGCGTCCAGCCAGCCCAGGGCCATGTGCTCGCCGTAGCGCGGGGACCGCAGCAGGCGGTCCACCACTTTCTCGTAGGCTCGGGGCGAATCGTCGGCCAGAAAGGCATCCACCTCTTCCGGCGTGGGGGGCAACCCGGTCAGGTCCAAGGTGACCCGGCGGATGAGAACCGTCTTGTCGGCCTGTCCGGAGGGGTCCAACTGCTCCTTCCGCAGTCGGTCCAGCACGAAGAAATCGATCGGGTTGCGGGTCCGGTTCTCATCGGCCACCTTGGGCAGCGGAGGACGTTCGGGGGGGATAAAGGACCAGTGCCGTTGCCAGCGGGCCCCCTGCTCGATCCACAAGCGGATGAGCTCCATCTCCTTTTTGTTCAGCTTGAGTCCCGAGTAAGCCGGAGGCATGCGGAGGGCCTCCTCCTCGGCGGTGATTCGCTTGAACATCTCGCTCCGCTCCGGGTCGCCGGGGACGATGGCGTGGTATCCGCCCAGGTCGGCGAAGGCTCCCTCCTCGGTGTCGAAGCGCAGTTCGGTGGTGCGGGCCGCCTCGTCGGGCCCGTGGCAGGCGTAGCAGCGGTCGGTCAGGAGGGGGCGAATGTCGCGGTCGAACTCAACCGCCGGCTGCTTGGGACTCTGCGCCCCGGCGGCTGTGCCCGCCCCCAGGACCAGGCCCGACACCATCGCAAGGAACCACTCCATCCTCCAGCCAGCCTTCCTTCTCATGGATTGACCTCTCCGCAAGTATTCCTTGCCGGCAGGGCTTTCGGTTCTTCCAGCCGCCCGGCTGTTGTGCTGCCACCGGTGCGGCCAATGGTTGCATCCTGGCGCTGGCAAGGTGAACAAGCCGGTGGCGTTGATCCTTAAGTCTAGCGCTCTCGCTGGGCTCCCTCAACCCCAAATTGGGCGCGGATGAGGCCGCATGGTCGCTGCGGTTGACTCGCCCCGGCAAGCGTGCTAGGTTCACAGCGCCCTTCCGGAAGCTTCCTTGTGTCACCCCAAATAATGAAACAAGAGGAGAGTGCCAAGCCATGGAAAATGCCAACAAGCTGAAGCAGAAGCTGCAGCAGGGTCAGTTCTGCCTGGGGGCGGGGATCAGCTTCAACGACGGAGCGATCACCGAAGCCCTCTGTCAGGTCTACGATTTCGCCTGGATCGATACCGAGCACAACGGGATGACCCTGGAGAGGGTCGAGGGACACATCGTGGCCACCCGGGTCACCGGAGCCACCGCGCTGGTGCGGGTTCCCTGGAACGATCCCGTGCTGGTCAAGCCCGTGCTGGACCTCGGCGCCGACGGGATCATATTTCCCATGATTCGAACCGCCGAGGACGTACGCAACGCGGTGGCGGCCTGCCGTTACCCGCCCGAAGGGATTCGAGGCTACGGTCCCCGCCGTCCCACCAACTACACTCGGAGCGGCGGATCCGACTATTGCAGGAGAGCCAATCAATCGGTGTTGACGGTGGTCCAGATCGAGACGGCCGAGGCCGTCGAAAACCTGGATGACATTGTGGCCGTCCCCGGTCTGACCAGTGTGGTGATCGGTCCCAATGACCTTTCGGGCTCACTGGGGCATATGGCCAATCCCGGCCACCCGGAGGTGGTGAAAGTGATCGAGTCCATCATCGACAGGGTTCGTCGCAGCTCCGTCTACGTAGGGATCGCCATCGGCTCGGATCCGGAGCAGGGCATCCGGTGGATGGAGAAGGGGGTCCATTGGCTGCAATTCGGCGTGGACTTCGGCTTGATGGTTGAGAGAGCCGACCTGGTTTGCGGCATGGTTCGGGATCACGCCAAGGCCAGACAATAAGGACAGCGCTGTTTGGGGCGGAAGTGATGAGAGTCGATCTGAACGGTCAGGTCGCCCTGGTTACCGGGGGAGCTCAGGGCATCGGCCGGGCCATTGCGGAGTCGTTGGTGAACAACGGCGCCAGGGTGGCCAGCCTGGACGTTGACCGGGAAACCAATGAGCGCACGGCCCGGGAACTGAGCCATACGGGCGGGACCTGCCTGGCCCTGGAAGGGGACGTCTCGGATCGCAAGCAGATGGACCGGGCAATCGCGGATATCGAAGACCGGCTGGGCGGCCTGCAGATACTGGTCAACAACGCCGGCATCAACACCTTGAGCGACCGGGTTCCCATCCACCGTTTTTCCAGCCGGGACTGGGATCGGATCCTGAATATCGATCTGAACGGAGTCTTCGTGGCCAGCCAGGCCGCCATTCCGGTAATGCTCAAGCATTCCGGAGGAAGGGTGGTCAACATCAGCTCGGTGGCGGGACTGGTTCCCCTGCGGCTGCAGAGCGCCTTCGTGGCCGCCAAGGCCGCAGTGATCAATCTGACTCGCTCCATGGCCCTGGAACTGGGGCCGCAAGGCATCCTGGTCAATGCGGTGGCGCCCGGCTCCACCCTGACTCAAGGAACCGAAGCCCTCTTTTATGGGCCGGACGGGGCCTACTCGGAAAACGCCGCCAGCCTGATCTCTCACATTCCCCTGGGCCGCCCGGCCCGGGTCGAGGAGATCGCCCATGCCGTCCTCTTCCTGGTGGCCCCGGAAGCCAGCTACGTGAACGGTGCCGTGCTGGTGGTCGACGGCGGATGGACGGCCGGCTACCACCGGGAGTGGTGATCCCTCTCGGTGTGTTGTTATGACTCACGGCATGCCCTCACTTCTAACAGGGGAGCCGTGGGCGTAGAGGCTGCGATCTTGACCTGCGGAGGTAACCGCCATGGCCGCTGACTGGGTGCTGGGTCTGGAACAGAATGCCGATCGCGAGGTCGTCTCCGGGTCCCCGCCGGAACTAGCTGCTGCCGTCCGGCGGGGCGCCGACCTTCGCCTTTACCTCACCACCGATCACTATGAAGAGACCCTCTATTTTCAGCAGACCTATGCCGGGGAAGGCGACGCCTTTGCCGGACTCATGACCCATCACCACTCCCTGGTGCATCGCGGGAAGCTCGCCGAGCAGCCCTACTTCTGCCTGTTCAAATATGACCTCTCCGGCCGTTTTTCCCTCCTCAAGTGGATGTTGGACAATCGGACTCTCGACGAGAGCGCCGACTATCCCTATGGCGTCTACCGTTGGTTTTTTTGCGACCGCTGGAGGCTGGTCTACGAGCACGATGCCGGCGGTCAGCCCCTGTTCGGCGATCTGGAAGAACTGAAGGAACTGGCCAGGCGGGGACGGACGCTGCAGGTGGGCATCCGGCAACTCTTCGGACTGGGGCGCGATGACCTCCAGGGTCCCGAGCACATCTCTTTCGTGAGCACCATGCAACCGGTGATCCAGGATGGCCAGGTACTGTCCAACTGCGATCTGGTGGTGGCCGGACCGCCCCGATGGCCGTTCACCTGGAAGGACGGCCTCCACCTCTGCGTCATGCGCCCTTCCACTTCAGGGGAGATCGAGTGCTATCTCACCGAGCCCGGCAGGGTCCCCTTTCGCTGGACGGCGCCCCGCCGGAGCATGCAATGGATGGTGGCCGAGCGGGTGTGACAATGAAAGATGCTCACTTGCCGGCTCGGGTGGGCGGCTTCGGGGATCAAACGCCCCGGGGCGCAAGCTCACTTCCCGCTCCGGGTCGGTTCAGGGCAGCCCCGTTTGCGCGGGCGGCAGATCCTCCATTGGGGCTTCCTCCCACTCCTCGGTCGCCTGAGCCTGCGACCGTGAGGAAACAAACAGGCGGGTCTGGCTTGCCAGGAACCAGAGCTTGAGTATCCACCGTCCCACCAGGTAGGTCTGACCGAGCGAGAAAGCCAGCAGGACCGTCGTCCAGGTGGACTGGTTGGGTCCCGGGGCCAGCCAGGCATAGGCCAGAAACCAGAGGAGGGAGGCGGCGAGCAGCAGCAGGTAGAGGCTCAGCACGGTGCGTCGCTGTTCCTTGACGAAACCCAGGGCTCGAAACAGCGCGGCCAGGACGCTGCGTCGCTCTTCCGCCACCAGAGAGATCCGGGCGTAGTCCAGCACCAGTTGGGTCATCAGGAACAACAGTCCCACCAAGGCGTAAGCCAGGATGGTGTAGATCAGAACCGTCCGCTCCACGGTGGTGTCCCGGGTGGCGGTTTCGATCCAGCCATGCAGGGGCTGCCCGATGCCCCGGAAGATTCCCCAGTAGAGCAGTCCCGAGATCACCGAAAGGCGCAGGAACCTCCAGAAGAAGAGGCCTCCCCGGGCCAGAAACCTGGCGCGCGAGTGGGGCTCCCCCTCATCGGCGAATCGGCTGAGGATTCCCCCCAGCAGCAGGGACCAGGCCAGCACCATCAGAATAGCGGCCCCGACCACCATGGGGTCGACCTGGTGCAGCTTTCCGTCCAGCAGCCTCTCCAGGTTGCTTAGCACGGGGAGGATTCCCACCACCCAGGGCCCAAAGGTCTTTCCCAGTCCGGAACTGCCGGCGGCGAATTCCTCGTACCAGGCCAGGTCGAAGCCCTGGCGCAGGGCGTCTTCTACCAGACTGCCTTCAAAGGTGCCCTGCAGCAGGTGCTTCATGGCCAGGGTCAGGGGGAAAGCCACGACCAGAGTGGTCAGATAGACCCAGGCCAGCAGGGACGGCGTGCCCAGAACCAGCCTTAATCCGGAAAAAAAGTGCGTGCGCGCGTCCATGTGCGGCTGTCTCCTACATTAGAGCCAAGACGGTCTGGAAGTAGTCCTGGAGCCAGATCAGCCACTTGAGGGCCCATTTGGTGGCCGGCAGGTTGGCCTGAGGCTGCAGGCGGCGGCTGTTGTTGGTGAAGTCGACATCCAGGGGATTGGTCAACTCGGGGTCCACGGCGGCGTAGTCGAGCTTTGAGGGCTTGACCAGCCGGTAGAGCTTCCAGGGACGCTCGCCGTCCCACCGCGTTCTGAACTCCTCGCCGTCCGCGAATCGCAACAGGACGTCTTGAGGAAGAATGCCATCCCCGAGTCGCCGCAGCAGAACGGTCGTTTCGTAAAGGACAGACGTTTCTTCAGAGTCCTGGGAATCGGGTGTTTCCGCCAGCAGAAGAAACTGCCCGTCCTTGTCGACGTAGCCCCTGGTTTCCACTTTCACGCTGGAAACGGACTCGACGCTGTAGTCGAAGACCCGGTCCCGGTGAAAGACCTGCTCGAAGAAGGGGGTCAGATCCCGCCCTGAAACCTGATTGGCCACCCGGAAGAAATCGTCCGGGCCGGGGTGGCGGAAGCGGGAGTTCTCGAAGAATGTGGAGAGGATCCGCTTCAGGACATCCCATCCCAGGCGCCGCTCCAGGGCCAGCAGCCAGAGAGCGGTCTTGGTGTAACTGGTGGCTCCCGCGGTGGAGGGATGATAGAGGTAGGTGGGCAGGGCCTGGATTTCCCCGCGGGCTGCAGCCAGGAATCGATGCCGCCGGCTGTTCTGGATGCGCCCAGCCTGAATTTCGGGGGTCATGACCGGGAAGAAGCGCCGAAAGAAGCGGGTCACGTGGCCCCTTTTGCCGTAGGTCGCCTCGTAGACCCGGGCCGTGGCAAAGGTGTTGATGCCTTCGTCCAGCCAGGCGTGTTCGAATTCGTTGTTTCCCACCAGGCCGTACCAGAACTGGTGACCGGCTTCGTGGATGGTGACGCCTTCCGGAGCCCCGCCGCCCAGCGGGCTGAGATAGCGGGTTCCGCAGGTATAGAGGGTGGGGTACTCCATGCCCCGAGCCCCGCTTCTCCATGCCGGATCCACCACCGTCAGGTGACCGTAGGGATACTCCCCGAACCAGAGGCCGTAGAGCTTCAAGGCCGCCTCGGTGGCGTGAAAATGGCGGCCCACCTGTCCCTGGTGCTCGGGCTGATAGAGCAGGCGAATGTCGACCGATTTGAGGCCGGGATGGTCGAAACGGCGGCGAACCTCTCGATAATCCGGGCTGGTGGTCCAGACGAAGTCATGGACATTGTCTTGCTGGTAGCGGTGTGTGGAGGTGTCGTCGGCGTTATCGGTCACCCCAAGCTGCACGCCGGTGGCCCCGACTTTCCATCCGGTGGGGACGGTCATGCGGACGTCGTAGTTCCCGTAGTCGGAAAAGAACTCGGTGGCGGCGTGGAACTGGTGGCAGTTCCAGGAACCATCGGCTTGAAAAACTCCCAGCTTGGGAAACCAGTGGGCAATGAAATAGAAATTGCCGCGGAAGCCGGTTCGAGCGAAGGTGCGAGGGATCTTGGCTTTCCAGTCGATGGAGACTCTGATGGTCTCTCCGGGTTGCACCGGCCGTTCCAGGGGAACCACCAGCACGGTTCGATCGTCCTTGTTGCCGTCGTCCGGGGAAGCGAAGTACATGGCCGAGGTGCGGTCCGATTCCTCGAACGGCCCGCCGGCCTCCACCCTCAGCGATTCTACTTGGCTGTAGCTCCAGTCTCCCGGACGTGGATTTCTCAGTGAGGAACGGGGCCGGGAGCGCAGGGAATCCTCCCGCAGCCAGGTGCTGCGGTTGTTCAGCCAGGCGTTCCAGTAGAGATGGAACCACAGCTCGTTGGCCGGCCTCCCGGTGGCGTTGCGCCATTCCACGACCTGGCTTGCCTCAAGCAGGCGTTTCTCGGGCAGGAGCTTGACCTGGATGGTGTAGCTGGAGGTCCTGGTTTCGGGCGGGGCCGGCTGGGCCTGGGCGCTCGAAAGGGAAAGGGCGGCCAGGGTGAACCAGGCCGCCAGCCGGGAGATTGGGAGGAGCCTCCGGAACCCGGGGGCGGAGGAGCCGGCTCTCAACCCTTCTGAATCCAGAGGGACGGGAACCGATTCCAGGGAACCGGTCGGTCGAGGGTCATTCATGTTCTTCATAAAACCGAGGGAAGACTCTCAGGCAGATTTGCCGGAACCGGTCCACGTCACTCTGGGTGGCCGCACGGTAGGGAGGACGGCTGGAAAGCAGCTCCCCGGTCAGGAACCCGGTTGCCGCGGCGAAAGTGCGGTCGAAGGCGGTGTCGGTGAAGCCCTCCGGCAGGAGAGGCACCACGAATTCCCGGGAGATGCGCTGCAGTCCCTGGCCGATCTCGACCGCCTCGGGATGGCCCTCTTCGCAGAGCTCAAAGTAGCGCAGCATCAGTTTGGGGCAGGCATAGATCAGGGAGCTGTAGCAGCCGCGAACGCCGGCCTGCCACCAATCGGCCAGATTGTGTTCACCCACGAAGATCCTGAGCCGGGGAGCCAACTCCAGGAAGGCGGCAGCCTCTTCCGGACTATCGACTCCCTTGCACCCGATCAAGGGGAGGTCCTGATCCAGCAGGCGCTTCAGCAGGTCCGGGGTCAAGGGCTTCTTGGAACGGCCGGTATTGTAGAGAATCAATGGCATCCCGGGCGCCTGGCGGGTGACCTCCTTGAGAAATGCCGCAGCCTCGGCGTCGGACAGAGCCAGCCAGAAGGGAAAAGCCACCTGTATTCCGCCGGCTCCGATCTCTTGAGCAAACCGGGCCCGGCGAACGACCTCTGCCGTCCAGAGAGCGGTGCATCCGACCTGGGTGGGGGTTCCGAACGGGCGGCACTCCCCCACCGTGAGCCGCGCCACCTGTCGCCACTCCTCCGGCGTCTGGGCATAGAACTCTCCGGTGGTTCCGTGGGTGTATACCCCATGGGCGCCGGCCCGGCACGTCCGCCGGACGTTCTCCCGCAAGGCCTTCTCGTCCACCTGGTCCTGGGCGGTCCAGGGAACCGGCATGCCGGCCCACATTCCTTTCAAGGTGTCACTGGTCAATGGCATCGGCAACCTCCTAATTCCTGACGGGGCAAACAAAGGCTCCATTTTAAGGAGATCGGAATCGGTACACCAGCGGGAAGTCAATCGGCCCCTCCAAATTGAGTTTCCCGAGGGCACTCTGGTACAATTTCTCGCCTTTGGACTGGAGGAGTCAACTTCGCTCATGTTCTTCAAGGAAAACGATTCGACCGGGGTCCGACGAGTGGATGGTATCCACGAGGGCCGGGGCGCCATTCAAGTGCGGTCCTTTTTTGACGGCAAGAGCCGACTGGGGACGCGCTTCCACGTTTGGGAACTCGATCCGGGGACCAGCGAAGGCACCCACACCCACGAGGAAGCGGGGGCTTTGGAGGAGATCTACTATTTTACCCAGGGCCGGGGAAGGATGTGGATTGGAGACGACCATGTGGACGTCTCTGCCGGGGATGCCATCCTGGTGCCTGCGGGAGTGCCTCACGGCTTCGAGAACAACGGGACTTCGCCACTAAGAGTCGTCCTCTTTTTCGGCAAGCCGCAACCGGACCAATCCCCTTCCTAGTAACGGCCCGGAGCGATGCCGGGACTTGAGACCGCGGCCAGCCATGAGACTTCGCAAGTTGGGAAATACCGGGTTGACTGCCTCCGAGGTGTCCCTGGGGACGGCCGAGATCGGCCTGGATTACGGATTCAAGGACTCGCCTCAATATTCCCGGCCTGCTATTCGGGACTCGATCCGTTTGATTCACCAGTGTGTGGATCGGGGGATCAGTTGGCTGGATACGGCTCGGGCCTACGGCAACAGCGAGGAGGTAATCGGACAGGCTCTGAAGGACCTGTCCCCCAGACCTCGGATTTCCAGCAAGGTGATCTTCGATGGTCCGGTCGGCGACATGAACCCCGGTAGGCAGCGGGACCATGTGTTCCATTCGATCGAATCCAGCCTGCGGGCCCTTCAGGCGGATGCCATCGACCTGCTCTACATCCACAATGCCACCGAGAAGCTGCTGGGGCAGACCGCTATCCGCGATTCGCTGGAGGAAGCCCGGTCCCAGGGGAAAATCAGGCTGGCGGGAGCGACCTGCTATGGGGAGGAAGACGCCCTGGCCGTCCTGAAAGACCCGCTGTTTCAGGTGCTGCAGGTCCCTTTCAACCTCCTCAACCAGAAAATGAGACAGCGGGTCTTTCCGGAAGCAGCTCGCAAGGGAGTCGGTGTCTTTGTGCGGTCCGCTTTCTTGCGGGGAGTGCTCACGCCTCAGATCGATTTCCTGCCCGAAAAGCTGGCCCCGCTTCGGGAGCAGGCCTCCAGGATTCTCCAGGTTCTGGGTCCGGAGGTGGACGGTCTTGCCGAGGCCGCCCTGCGTTTCTGCCTTTCCCTGCCGGAAATCTCCTCGGTCCTGATGGGATTGAAGAATGAGGCCGAGTTGGAGTCCAATGTTTCCAGCCTTTCCCGAGGCCCGCTGCCGGAGGCGGTGATGCCGGCCATGGCGGGGATGTCTTTGTCCGATCGCACCCTGGTGGACCCTATCTACTGGCAGGACCTGATTTGATCGAGGCCGCCCTACTGGAGGTGATGACGCATGGTACCGAAATCCAAGTCCGAGGACCGCTTCCGGCAAGGCCGTGACAGAGGCTGCCGGTTTCTGATGCGGCAGTTGCGGCCGGATGGAGGCTTCGGATCGCCTGAACGCGGGCTGGCGGATTACTACAAGGTCCCATTGGCCTTGATGGTCAGCGGGGCCAGCGCCGAGGCCAATCGGCTCCTGGACTGGATTCGCCGGCACGGTCAAGGCCGGGACGGAGACTTCGGACCCCGCTTGCCGGAAACCAACGGGTACTACTACATTTACTACAACATCTGGGTCATTATCGCGGCCCACCGCCAGGGGCACTTCGACTTGTCTCAACGGGGCATGGACTTTGTGATGCGCTTCTACGATGAGGAGAGCGGCGGATTCTATTCCAGCCCCCTCCAGAGGACCGCCAGAGTCTTGCAGGACCTCTGGGTGGTGAGCGGAGGGGGCCAGGCCGCCCTCTACACCGGCCGGATGCGGGAGAGCCTTGGGGTCGGCCGCTGGATGAAGCGGTTGATGGGTTTGCAGCCCAACTACCCGGAGCAGCTCTATTCGGTCTACAGCCGTGCGGGCGGTCTCCAATCGAACTTCAGTCCGGAGGAAGAAATCCGTTTCGTGTTGAACGCCTCTGCCGAGCGGGACGAATACTTCTTTCATCCCGGGATCGCCGCAGGCTTCCTGGCGAATCTTTACAAGGCGACCGCGCAGAAGGAATGGCTCCGCCTGGCCCGGGACTATCTGAGGCTGGCCGAGATTGCCAGCGATTTCAACTACAGGAGCCTGCGAGCGGGAAAGGTGGCCTGGGCCGCCTCCAACCTCTTCACCCTGACCGGTGAGCGGAAATATGCTGAAATGGCCGCACGGGTGGGCGACAATGTGCTGGCCGCTCAGGCCGAGGACGGTTGCTGGAAATTCGGCCAGATGAGCAGCAACGACGCCACCGCCGAGATGGTGGTGTGGCTGGACGAAGTGCATCAGGCCATCGGCGGCTGAGGAATGGCTGTCCGGGTATGGGCGCTGGTCGTGTCACAACCCCATGCGGAGGGTTCGGCCGTTCGCCCGTCCTTCCCCGGCCGCGGTCTCACAACCAAGGAAAGAGGAGAAGACGATATGCCTTTTATCAACATCCTGGAACTTCCGCCTCTCGAGCTTCAGCCCGGAGTCCGGCTTCGCACCCCCTACGGCAAGAACCTGATGCTCTCCTATCTGGAGATCGAGGAGGGCGCCGTGGTTCCTTTGCACAACCATCCCCATGAGCAGGGGGGAATCGTGCTGGAGGGAAAGCTCAAGATGACGATCGGAGACCAGACCCGTGTCTGCGAGGCGGGGTCGATGTTCCTGGTGCCCCCCAACGTCTACCACAAGGCCGTGGCAGTGGGTGGACCGGTGCGGGCGCTGGATATTTTCAGCCCTGTCCGCGAGGATTACGCCAAGCTGTCCAATACCTATGTCGGCGACGCCGACGCCGAGCCCGGCTAGCCTGCATCTCTCACCAGGGTCGGGAAGCGTGGAATTTCGATCCGCGAAAGAGTAGGAAGGACAAGACATCATGCTGAATCGCAGGCGGTTTCTGCAGAGCGTGGGTGCGGCCGCACCCCTATCCATGGTCTCAACCGCGGGCAGCCTGTCGCCCGCCCGCCCGGCCGACGATCCGGCGCCGGCCGAGCCACTCGTGTTTCTGCGGGAAGACTTTCACCACATGTCGGGGATCGCTCCGCCTCTGACCAGGGCGGATGTGACCAAGACGGTGGACCAGGTTGCCGGCACCTCGGTGAACACCCTCATATTCCAACTGGCTCCCCGGGGTGGCATGTGCATTTACGACACCAAGGTCGGAGAGATGCATGGGAGCAACGTGCGCAAATGGAACCATGCGGTGAACTATCGGGACGGCCTGCATGTGCGCCAACTGGTGCGCGAGGGTTGGGATCGTCCCCAGTTGTTCTGCGACCGCTGCCATGAAAAGGGGATGCTGTTTCTTGCCAGTGCTCACCTCAACCTCGGGGCCGGGGCTGCCGAGCAGGCCCGGGGCACCGGTCGACTTTCCGACTTCGTGCTCGACAGCGATCACTTGCGGGTGGGCAAGGATGAAGATCCGCGAGCCCGCAACATTTCCCCGGTCCGGCTCAACTTCATCCATCCCGAAGTCAGGGAGGAGCGCCTCCGCATCTTCAAGGAATTGCTCACCCGTTACACGACCGACGGCGTGGAGGTACACTCCGAGGTGCTCCCCATCTGCCGCTTCAACCAGGTGAGCCAATGCGCGCCCCTGCTCACTCGGTGGCTACGGGACCTGAAGGCCATAGCCGAGAAGGCGGAGAAGGAGCAGGGCCGGCGCAAACGGGTCTACATGCGAATCCCGGCGAACCCCCAGGCCTGGGAGGCCGCGGGCCTCGAGGTGGCCGACTGGATTTCGGAGGGGTTGGTGGACGGACTGATCTGTGCCTCCACCGACCCGGAAGTTTTCGACCAGGACATCGATATATCCAAGGTGGTTTCGCTGGCCCGGGGGAGTTCCTGCCGCATTCTGGTCGAGTGTGGGACGACCCTGGGGAAGCGGCGGGACGACAAGCCGACCGCCAGGCTGGTGTGGGGGGCTGCCGCCAACGCTTACCACCAGGGAGCGGCCGGCTTTGGAATCAACGACATGGTACGAAGCCAGCGACTGGCTTTCCTGGAGCCCATGGTGGACGCGCTGCGTCCGTTGGGGTCTCCGGAGATGTTGGAAACCGCCGACAAGATCTACCATGTGCGCGACCAGCCTCGCAATCCCGGGAATTTCGGGTCGGGCCTGCCTGGATTCGATCCCGTGCTTCCCAAGCCGCTTGAAGTTGGACAGCCTCAGGAAGTGCCGTTACGGGTTGCCGACGATCTCCGCCGCTGGCACTCCCTGGACCGGCTGAGGTCTGCCAGGTTGAGGGTCCGCATCAACAACCTGGAGCCCTCCCTCAACCGGCTCAGCATCGAGCTCAACGGCAAGCCGCTGCCCGACTCCATGCTGCAGATCACCGACTTGAACTACCGCTTCGTCAAGGAAGGAGTGGCCTACCAGGGAAGTCAGATCTATGAGTACCGGCTGTCCCCCGAGCATTACCCCAATCCCGGGGAAAACGTGGTCAAGGTGACCTTGCTTGAGAAGGACCCGGATGTGGATCTGCTGTTCGCCATCCAAGATGTGGACTGCTCCATCGAATACCGGCTGCACCGGCATTTCGAGCCGAGGCCCATCGAGTATTGACATGAGAAAGGAGGAGCAGCCTTGACGGTTCCATGGAGTCCGTCAGGCCGCGACCAACCATGAAGCGCAGACATTTCTTGCAAGCTCTGGGCGTGGCGGCCCCCGGCGCCGCCCTGGCCTCGCCGGCCTCAGCCTCGGCCGCAAAGCGCCGCCAGGGAGCCTCCGGGGAGGGGAAGGCGGGCGACCCCAGGGTCTTCTTCTACGACGACGGGCGCCACTATTCCGGTCTCTATCAATTCGCCCCGCCGCTGGAGGCTGCCGATCTGACCTACGCCGTGGATCAACTGGTCGACAGCGGCGTCGACACCCTGCTCTATTCGGCCGGACTGGAAGGGGGCGCCGTCCAGTACGGCAGCCAGGTGGCTCCATTGTGGGGCGACAACGTGGATGTCTGGGTGCACCCCATCTTCTACCGCGCCTCACGCAACCTCAAGCAACTGGTGGCCGACGGCAACGACCCCATGCGCATCCTGGCCGAGCGCTGTCACCGGAAGGGAATCTGGTTCATTCCCACCTGTCCGGTCTGCATCATCGGAGGAGGCGCGGAATCGGAGCGGGGTTACGGCAGGAAGTCCGATTTCGTTTTCGACAACCCCCAGTTTTGCGTGGGGGAGGACGATCATCCGCAGGCGCAGCTCCTGGGACGCATGTTCGGCGCCGGGCGACTCAACTTTCTCCACGCCGAGGTGCGCAGGGAGCGGTTCCGGATCTTCGAGGAATTGCTCACTCGTTACGAGTCCGACGGGGTGGAGTTGGACTTCTCGCTGGACAACGAATTCGGACCCTTCTGCCGTTTCGGCGAAGTGACTCGACTGGCCCCCGTCCTGACGCAGTGGATCCGGGACATCAGAGAGGTGGCCCGCAAGGCCGAGGAAGCGCAAGGCCGGCGCAAGCGGGTCTATGTGCGGATCCCCGCGGGTCCCCCCTCCATGTGGAGGATTCCCGGATTTGAAGTGGAGACCTGGGTGACGGAAAAACTGGTGGACGGATTGGTCTGCATGAGTCCATACAAGAAGGAGACTCCCAGGAACAACATGCTCCTGTTCGATCAGGATCTGAACCTGTCTGCCGCCGTGAGGCTGACCCGGGGAACCGGTTGCCGGGTGCTGGCGGGGATCACCAGCCGCCTGGGGCGTCAACTGGAGAGCACGGCCACGGCTCCCATGCTCTGGGGGGCGGCGGCCCTGGCTTACGACAAGGGAGCCGACGGGTTCGGTCTGAGCTCGGGAGGATGGGCCCCGAACGGCTGGCCCTGGACGGCACCGGAGTACGAGACTTTGCGCTTGCTGGGGCAGCCTGAGCTGCTGGCCACCGCCGACAAGAACTATCGGGTCCGCTCGCTGGACCGCGCCGCAAGCGATCCCAAGCCCTTGTTCCCGATTCAGGACCCTGTCCTTCCCCAAAGATTGCCCGAGGGGAAACTCGTGACCCTGCCCCTGGCCGTGGCCGACGACCTGTCACCATGGCAGGCCTTGGGACGCGTCAAGTCGGTGCGGCTACGGGTGCGGGTTACCTCCATCGAGCCCTCCCTCGACAAGCTGGCCGTCAGCCTCAATGGCCGGACTCTGCCGGACGCCATCAGAAACGACATCGATCTGCATTTCAGAGTTCTGAAGAACATGGCTGTCGGGCCCTACGGCTACATTCTGGAATACCACCTGCCTCCCGAACACTACCCCAGGAAGGGAACCAACCAGGTCGGGGTGACCCTGGTCCAGCGTGATCCCAGGATCAATTCCCCGGTCGACGTGGTGGATGTGGACTGCCATATCGACTATCGCCACCATAGGAACTTCGAGGACTCCCCCATCCAGTACTGAGGGGAGGGTTGGACTTCAGAGCTCAGTTGCCCAGGAAGCGGACTGGCTCGATGATCGCCTCAAATCCGACATCTTCAATCATTTCGTGAGCTTGATGCGACTTCGTCCCCCCGGTGTCCCTTCGCGGATCGTCGCTCGGCTGTCTCAGGCAGGTTTGGCCGGTCTGATGATGGGCAGCCGGAACACCAGCCAGAGCGCCCCCAGGATGGTGGCGATGGCGAATCCGAAGCTGGCGGCGAATCCGAACCCGCCGGTCAAGGCTCCGTGGGTGGCGGGAGCCACGCTGGAAGCCAGCGGAGCCAGGGCCATGACCGACATGTTTCGGGCTCCCTCCGCCGCCGGCGAGATGCTGACTACGTAGTTGGGAAGGTAGGCTCCTCCCAGTTCTCCCGCTCCCAGCAACCCGAAGGAAAGCAGGTAGCCGAAGCCCGGCACCAGCCAGGCCCAGGCGATTCCCGCTCCCACCAGCAGGACCGTTGTGGTCACCGGCGACCGAATTCCCCTGCGGAGAGCCAAAGCCCCCAGCAGGAACCCGGCCACCGACTTGAATCCGAAGCGAAGGGCCATCACCAGTCCCGAAAACTCCTTGGGTTCCCTCCCCATGGCCTGCCGGGTATAGAGCGAGAGGTTGGGCATGGATGATAGCGAGAAGTACCAGAGCACATAGGCGATCCAGGTCAGGGCCAGGGGGCGGGAGGAAAAAAAGGCCCCGATGCTGCTCCGGAGATAAGGCAGCAAGGGCGGGCGCTGCTTCTGTTCCTTGACCGGAACCAGCTGGTAGCGGCTGCTGAGAAAGGCCACCGTGGCCATGCAGGGCACGCCGATGCCGTAGAGGAAGGCGAAGTCCAGGGGATAGGGCAAGAAGGGCAGTCCCCGGTTCAGAATGAACTGGGCTCCCAGGGAGCCGGCTACCGCGGCCAGGGGAGTGAACCCGAAAGCGATGCCGAAGATTCTGGCACGCCCGGGCGTGGTGGTTCCGCGGCGCAGGCATTGGAAACCGAAAGCGTGGGCCACCGAATTGGAAACGCCCTGGATCAGGCCCTGGGCCAGGAGAGCGGCAATGCGGACCGCGTTGGAGAAGGGCAGCAGCAAGGTGGTCCCCACGGCAGCCAGCACGGTGGTGCTGATGCCGTAGGACCAGACCACGGTGGCCCTTTCCAGGCGGTAAGGGATGAGCCAGGAACAGATCAACGGCCCGAGCCCGCCCAGCAGGTGGAGGGATGCGGGCAGGCTGGCGACCGTGTAGCCGGCCCCGAGCTTGTCGCACAGGGCAGCCTGGACAATGCCGATGTAGGTGACCGGGGCGGCCAAGTAGATCAGCACGTAGGAGCAGAAGAAAAGGACCCCGTTCCGGCGTTCCATGGACGGCGTCAGGCCTTCCAGTTCCTGCTGCTCGGGAAGTGAGTCGGTGGTGTCAGGAGTCGTTCCCGGGGAACCGGAAGGGTCGCTATTTTGAAACACCCCTGTTTCACCCCGTATCAGCCGCCCCGTCGAATGGGAGGTCGGCGCGGCCAGATGAATAGTGAAGAGCTTAAAGACAGTGGAGAGTAATTAGTGGTCAATTGTTTCGCAGTGTATGGTCCGCACGGCAGGGCGGAGCCTGGCTAATCAGGGCCGAGGCAGGACGAACCCTCCATCCACCCGAAGGAAGCTACCCGTCATGTAGGAGGAATCCTCTTCCGAGACCATGAACAGGATGGCCTTGGCCATCTCCTCGGAGGTCCCCAGACGGCCCATCAGCAGCTTGCTGCCCCGTTCCTTGATCTGCTGGTCAGAGGTATAGGCGCGTTCTCCGGGAGTGTCGATCCAGCCGGGCTCCAGGACGTTCACCCGGATCCTGTATTGGGCCAGTTCCGCCGCCCAGGTCGCCGCCATGTGGTTGATGGCGGCTTTGGCGCCGTTGTAGGCGGTGGATAGGGCATAGGGTCGAAAGGCGTGCACCGAGCTCACGATGGCGATGCTGCCTCCATTCCCCTGCTTCACCATCTGGCGGGCGGCCAGTTGGCAGCAGTGGAAGACGCCCCACAGCGTCACGCCCCAGGTCTTCTCCACCTCCTCGACCTCCATTTCGAGGAAGGGCTTACGGATGCTGTAGGCCGCGTTGGCGACCATGATGTCCAGTCGGCCCAGTCTTTCCACCGTCTCTCGAACCATGGCTTCGTCCTGGGCTCTATCGGCCACGCTTCCCTGAAACAGGAAGGAACGGCGTCCCAGCCCCTGGATTTCCCGAACCACTTCGCGCCCTTCCTCCGGGTGGCTGTAGGCATTCACGGCGACGTCGGCGCCGTTTCTGGCCAGCTCGATGGCGGCGGCACGGCCGATCCCACGGGATGATCCGGTGACAATGGCGACTTTGTTCTTGAGTTTCATTGGCGCTCGACCTCGTTTGGCAAGTTCTTCCACCCCATGAAGGATCCCCATTCTGACACAAGCCCGGGCACCGGCCAACGCCAATTGAGCCTACCTCCGGTGGTCAGGGTACGGAGACCTCCGAGCTGCCCGATTCCTTGAGGGCCAGATAGGTGGAACTGAGGAATATCAGGGTTCCCCCCAGCCACACCCAGCGGTCGGGCACTTCCCCGAAGACCAGGAAACCCAACAGGGCGGCCCAGACGAGCTGCAGGAAGTCGAAGGGAAGCACCGCCGAGGCCTCGGCCATCTTGAAAGCCTGGGCCAGGCAGATCTGTCCCGCTGTTCCAAGCAGACCCACCAGCAGCAGCCAGAAAAGTTGCTCCCCGCCGGGCCAATTCCAGACCGGCAGCGCCGCCAGCAGGGAAAAGGGAGTGGTAAAGAGCACCATGTAGGTGGCGATGGTCAGGCTGGAATCGGTGCGGGAGAGCGCCTTGATGAAGACCAGGCTTACCGCCCACATCACGGCTGACAGCAGAATGAGTGGCGGTCCCCAACCGAAGTCCTGAGTACCGGGTCGCAGGATGACGGCGGCGCCCGCCATTCCGGTGGCGATCACCCCCAGCCGGCGCAGCCGGAAGGGCTCCTTCAGGACCAGGATAGCCAGCAGGGACGCAAAGAGGGGAGAGGTGAAGTTGAGGGCCGCGATGGAGGCAATGGGGGTGATGAGCACGGCCGAATAGAAAGCCAGCATGGCCAGCAGGTTGAAGACACCTCTGCCGAGATGAAGCCTGACCTTGCGGGTCTTCAGGAACTCCAGGCCTCGGTGCGACTGCCAGGCGACCAGCGCCGCCAGTCCGAAAAAGTTGCGGAAGAAAGCCAATTGAAAGGGGTGCAGTTGCCCCGGGACCATGCGGATGCAGACCACCATGCAGGTCAACACCAGGGTAGCCAGCACCATCAGCAGGGCGCCGGAAATCCTGTGGGTGGAAGGGTGGATTCTCATTATTGCCTGGTTGGTTGAATCCATATCTACAGGCAGTCACGCGCCGAGTGGCGAATCGGCTCCGACCCGTCTAAAATGGTGTTTCGCCTGTGGTGGCCAGGCGCGCCGGACGGTCCGGCCTGAAACTGCCGGCGAAGTTCCTCACGGGGGAGCGGGATTCTCATGAAGTGGTCCTGGAAAATCGGGGAATATGCGGGCATCGGCGTCTACATCCATGCCACCTTTCTGCTGATCATCGGCTATTTCGCCATTACGCACTGGAAGGCCGGGGGCCCCGGCGCAGCCCTGTCGGGGGTCCTGTTCATCCTGGCCCTGTTCGTCTGCATCGTGCTTCACGAGTTCGGTCACGCTCTGACGGCACGCAGGTACGGTATCGCCACCCGGGATATCACGCTCCTGCCCATCGGGGGCGTGGCCCGTCTGGAGCGGATGCCGGAGGACCCCTGGCAGGAACTCTGGGTAGCCCTGGCCG
Organism: Candidatus Versatilivorator sp.; assembly: GCA_965207735.1. Lineage (GTDB taxonomy): Bacteria > Acidobacteriota > Terriglobia > Versatilivoradales > Versatilivoraceae > Versatilivorator. The sequence continues at coordinate 3,772,870 of OZ242296.1, forward strand.
GCCCCGCCGTCAACATCGTCATCTCCTTGACGCTGGCGGCCTGGCTATTGGTAACCAACCAGTGGGGGGCTCTGGATCGAATTGCCTTCGATCAGCTCAGCTTCGGGACATTTCTGCCGATTCTGATGGCGGTCAACCTGATTCTGGCCGGTTTCAACATGTTGCCGGCCTTTCCCATGGACGGCGGCAGGGTGTTGCGGGCTCTGCTGGCCATGAGAATAGACTACCTGCGAGCCACCCGGGTCGCCTCCGGCCTCGGTCAAGGGATGGCCTTCCTGTTTGGATTCATCGGACTCTATTCGTGGAATCCTTTTCTGCTGTTTGTGGCCCTGTTCGTCTGGATGGGAGCCCAGCAGGAAGCGTCCCTGGTGGGCATGAGGTCGGCCCTGGGGGGGATTCCGGTCAGCCATTCCATGGTCACCAACTTTCGCACGCTTTCTCCCTACGACTCCCTGGGCCAGGCGGTGGACGAGATTCTGGCCGGCTCTCAGCAGGATTTTCCAGTGGTCGAGGGCGACCGGGTGGTGGGGGTTCTGACCCGAGCCGACCTGCTGGTAGCGTTGGCCAAGCAGGGATTGAGCACCCCGGTGTCCTCGGTGATGCGGCGGGATTTTCAGATGGTGGAGGCCACCGAAATGCTGGAAATGGCTTTTGTCCGGCTGCAGCAGTGCAAGTGCCGCACCATGCCCGTGGTCCGAAACGGCCGCCTTTCGGGTCTTCTGACCATGGAGAACGTGGGCGAGTTCCTCAGCATTCATTCCGCCCTGAACCAGTCCAAGCGGGGATTCAAGCACAGCGTCTTCGAATCCTGATTCACGTGCCGGTCCTGGCGGGACTTGCCGGCATCCCTTCACCGGCTCCCTGCAGGACGGCCTGGAACAATTCGTTCACGTGGAAGCCGCCGCCCCTGACGGGCACACCCAGCCGTTCCTCCAGGTCTGCGCGCACCCAGTCATCCAGAAACAGGTCTTCTTCCCCGGTCATGGACTCCGAGGGGATGACGACGAAATCTCCGTGGACCCGCCCGCTCAGGCTCGCGAAAATATCCGAACCGGTCAGCAGCCCCGCCACCGTGATCCCGCCGCCGAAATAGCGGTTTTCGACCAACTCGCAACGCAGCTCGGTTCCCAGGGCCCTATTCATGCGTTCAACACAGTCCCGCAGGATCGGATGGAAGATCCTGCCGGTCGCGACCGTGCCGCGAATCGGCGCCGCGGCCGGCTCCCACTGGTTTTGCATCTCCCGGTGGAAGTCGTCCAGGAAGGTCCGAACCATGCCCACCCCGTTCTCTACCAGCGGAAAATCCCCGTAGTGGGTCCGGGGCGGAATGGGCTGCGAGGCCATGATGTAGAACTCGTCTCCCAGAAAACAGAAGGGGGTGGGGTGGGATTTTCGAATGCGTTCCTGGATGGTGGAGACGTGGGCAATGGTCTTGCGGGCGTAGTCGGCGTCGACCGGCGTCAATTGGGGCAGCCCCCGGCGGTGATTCGTCAGGCCGACCGGGACGATCGACAGGGTCATGACCTGGGGATGAAACGCCAGCAGATCCCGGATGCTTCTCTCCAGGTGGGCTCCGTCGTTGATCCCCGGCATGAGCACGATCTGAGTGTGCAATCGGATACCACCGGCAATGAGGCGGCGGATATTTCCCAGCAGGTCGTCGGGCCGGCGGTTTTGCAGCAGATATTGGCGCAGCCCGGGCTCGGTGGCGTGGACGGAAACGTAGAGGGGCGAGAGCCGCTGCTCGAAAATTCGTTGATAGTCTTTCTCGGAGAGGTTGGTAAGGGTCAGGTAGTGGCCGAACAGGAATGAGAGCCGGAAGTCTTCGTCCTTGACCCTCAAGGTGCGGCGAACCTGCTTGCCGCGCGGCAGTTGGTGGACGAAGCAGAAGATGCAGTTGTTCTTGCAGATCCGGGTCTGAATGGGCTCGAGTTCGAGGCCCAGGTCTTCGTCCTCCTCTTTTTCAATCTCGATATCCCACAGCTCTCCCGACTTCTTGGCCACCTTGAGGCTCAGCTCCCGATCGACCAGCGAGCTCAGGTAGCGGTAGTCCAGCGCATCTTCCACCTCACGCCGGTCGATGGAGAGCAGGCGGTCGCCGGGTTCGATGCCCACCTCCTGAGCAATGGAGCCGTCTTCCACGCTATCGACGGCGACTCCCGGGATCGAAGTGTTTTCGGGCATGGCGGCAGGGGGATGGCTCTTTGCGGCGCTCAGGCTGGCGCCGGTCCCTCGGAGACCATTCTCTTTCCCCGGTAAATGTAGTGCAGTCCCGAGAAGACCGTAATGGCTCCCGTGAGGGGGTATAGCACGAACAGCCATTGGGGAGAGGTCCCCAGGTAGTTGAAAAGCAGCACCAGGGTCAGGGTAACGATCTGCATGAGCGTGGCGGCCTTGCCGAAAATGGAGGGCGGAAAATTCCGATGACCGGTGATCAAAAGAATGATGAGAGTGCTCACGATCAGAAAGACATCCCGGCTGAGAATCAGGATGGTGAGCCAGAGCGGTATCAGGTTGGGCAGCTCCAGGTCCTTGATGGACAGCACGACGAAGGCGGTGGACAGCAGCAGCTTGTCGGCGATGGGATCCAGCAGGGCTCCCAGGGAGGTCTTCTGCTGCAGCCACCGGGCCATCAGGCCGTCCAGGCCATCAGTGACACCGGCCAGCAGGAAGACGAAGAAGGCCCAGCCGAGCTGTTCGTAGAGCAACAGGTTGACGAACACCGGAATGAAGGCCATTCTCAGAATGGTGATCTGATTGGCAGGCGTGAGCAGTTGGGAGGTCATCGCCAGGGGCCGGACAACCGGTCGAAAACGGCAAATGTTAACGGGCCGCGCGAAAGACTGTCAACGCAATTCCCGGCCATCAAACGGGCCGCGACAGACAAGAACGGGGCACCGGCGGAAGCAACAGGCGGACCCTGCTCCATTCGCCAATGGCCTCTACCGGCAAGGAGTCATGCCTTGCGGGCGCCTGAATGCGGGAGGCCTTTAGAATGAGGTGTTTCGGGAAGAAAGGGATGGTGGGCGCTACAGGATTTGAACCTGTGACTTCCACCGTGTGAAGATGGCACTCTACCGCTGAGTTAAGCGCCCCGACCCGGGTTGAAATCCTCGCCGGGGATTGTGGCACGCCTCCTTCGGCCTTGACAAGCTCAAAATCCGAGGCCGACCCGGCTTGTCTGAAACAAACGAAAAAAGACAAAAGAAAAAGAGTGATCCACGAAGGGACACGAAGGACGACGAAGGGACACTAAGGCGCTGAGGTTAACCGCGACGGGGTACCAAGATCGCGAGAGGACTATCGATTTCCGATTGTTTCACCCTCGTATGATCTGCCCGGCAGGGAAGGGGCCGGACTTTTTAGGTATTGATAGTCCCCGGGCGAACGCCCGGGCGACCCATTGAGCCGCGGAGCGGCGCCAGCAGGTAGCCGTGGGCGTCAGCCCATGGGAAACGTCGCCTATGGGTGTCGAGCCGCGTAGGCGGCGGCAGCAAATGCCGGTGAGCCCAAGTGAAGCACAAGCCGACGCAAGGATGATTTGAAACAACGCCTTGTGCCGGGTGGCGGAACATCCGTTCAAAGTCAAGCATAGTCAGACGGCTAATTTACATGGATGCACAGGATGGACAGGATTATTCGGCGAGAGTTTCCACCGTCGTGAGTTCAACCGTCGCCTCCGTTCCAACACGGATTTCCCAAAACCCGCTCCCAGGCTCTTGGATTACTTCCAGCACCCACCCGATCATCAAGCGGGTCTGCTTCTGTGGCACAGCCTCCCGTGCTGTTTATCCTGTATATCCTGTGCATCCATGTTCAATCAGTAGAAAACCGGTTTGCCACGACAGGGTCCTTGTTCCCGGCAGGCCATGAAGATGCGTTGTTTCACGCTCGAATGATCCGTCCCGTCGTCGGGGACGGAGCCTCGCTACCTGGAGCTTCCAGCCGGCGGCGCGGAGGGACGGCTGAGAACGAACAGGGCCACCCCCAGGCTGATCAGTATCAGCACCACCTGAAGGTAGGGCGAGCGCACCACGAACCACACGCTGTAGCCGACCAGGCCGAACATCAGCACCACCGAGGCGGCCTTGGCCCCCGGGCGGATCACTTGTCCGTTTTCCCAGTCGCGCAGAATGGGTCCGAAGCGCCGGTGGGCTCGCAGCCATTGGTGAATCCGAGGCGAGCTCCTGGAGAAAAAGTAGGCGGCCAGCAATACCAGCGGGGTGGTGGGAACCAGGGGAAGGAATATCCCTGCGAATCCAATCGACAGAGACACAAGTCCCAAGGCCAAGTAGAGTTTTCTGATCATGGATCCAAAAGCAAGAACCCGTCGTCAGTGGGGAGTTGAACGCGAGCCACCGGTGTCCTGCCTTGTTTCATTGGAGACGAGTGGACAGAAATCTGGCTAATATGATACAGATATCTGTATGAAAACGACTCTCAACTTTGATGACCACCTGATCCGCACCGCCAAGATCCGTGCCGCTCAGCAAGGGGAGACCCTGACGCGACTGATCGAACGCGCCCTGCGAGATTACCTTCAAGCCGGTCCACATGACTCGGCGCGCCAGTTTCGGGCCAAGTTGCTGACCAAGCGAGGCCGTGCGGTCGCCGGGGTCAATCTGGACGACCGGGACGCCCTCTACGAGCGGATGGAGGCGCCCGATTGATTGCGGTCGACACGAACATTCTTGTTCATGCGCACCGCGAGGAGTCGCCCAAGCATCTCGCCGCTCACGCACGCGTCGTCGCCCTCGCCGAGTCCCCTGCCCGCTGGGGTATCCCGGTATTTTGCGTCGGCGAATTCGTTCGCGTCATCACCCACCCCAGGCTGTTCAATCCTCCTTACTCCGCCAACGAAGCGTGCCAGGCACTGACCAGGCTGCTTGCCTCACCGAGTGTGACCGTGGTCCGCCCCGGTTCCGCCTATCCGGAGCTCCTGTTGGAAGCGCTCCGCGAGGCAAACGCCATTGGGAACGTAGCGTTCGATGCTCAGATTGTGGCACTGTGCCGGGAGAACGGCATTTCCCGCCTCTTGACAGAGGATCGCGACTTCGACCGCTTCCGGGGCCTCGTCATCGAACGCCTCGAGGTGTGATCACGGTCAGAAGCCGATTCCCAATATCCGGTCAACCTCCCAGCCTTGCCCGGACGTGGCCCACCCCGACCGTGATCAGACAGCCTATCAAGGTGTGCCAGGTGTAGTCGATTCGGGTCAGTGTCAGGACGAGGGCCATGGTCAGAATGCCGGCCAGGAATCCGGCGAGGGCGTCGCCGGATCTGGGCCGCTTGGACAGAAGCCCCAGGAAGAAGATTCCCAACAGGCTGCCGTAGGTCACCGAGGCGATGCGCAGCCCCAACTCCACCACCGGGTTGCGGGTGTCGGTGAAGAGCATGGCGCCCCCGATGAGGGCCAGTCCCCAAAGCAGGGTGAAGGTTCTGGACCAGAACATCTCCTGCCGGGCATCGAAAGCCCGGGCTCGTTTGGAAATACGGAACAGGTCCAGGTAGGTGGAGGAGGCCAGGGAGCTGATGGCCGAGGAGAGGGTCCCCATGGCGGAGGCCAGCACGCCGGCGATGACCAGCCCGGCCAGTCCGCTGGGGAGCTGCTCCACGATGAACTTGGGAAACACCTGGTCGGAACTCTTCAGTCCGAGCTGAGTGAGGTCGGCGCCGCCGTAAAAGGCGAACAGGCACAGTCCCAGCATCAGGAAGAACGCGAACTGGAGCACGATGACGGCAGCGTCCAGAAGCAGGGCCCGCTGGCTTTCCCGGGCGTTCCGGCAGGCCAGCAGGCGTTGGACCAGGAGTTGGTCGGTGCCGTGAGAGGCCATGGTCAGAAAGATTCCTCCCAGCAGGCTCCCGGTCAGGGTGTAGGGAGAGGTCAGCCACTCCATCAGGCCCGCTCCTCCGAAGGGGTTCAGCACCGAGAGCTTGTCTGCGCCGGCCGCGGTGCTGAAGCGGACCACGTCCTCCCACCCCTGGGGCAGGTGGTTCAATATGAGAGCCATGGCTACGGCGGCCCCGGCCAGGTAGATGAACGTCTGCACCACGTCCATGGCCACCACTGCCTTGAGTCCCCCCATGTAAGTGTAGATAAGGGTAAAGACGCCAATCAGGAGGATGCTTGCCGGGTAGCTCAGCCCGGTGATGAGGTGGAGGGGAATGGCCGAGGCGAACAGGCGAACCCCCGAGGCCAGCACTCGGGTGACGATGAAGACGGAGGAGGTCAATCGGCGCAGGGGCAGGCCGAACCGTTTGCCGATGAAGTCGTAGGCGGTCTCCAGTTCCCCACGATAGTAGGCCGGGATGAAGAAGAGAGCCACCAGGCAGCGTCCGACAAAGTAACCCAGGGCCAGTTGGAGGAAGTGCAGGTTTCCCTGGTAAGCCAGGCCGGGAACGCTGATGAAGGTCAGGGTGCTGGTCTCGCTGGCCACCACCGAGAGCCCCACCGCCCACCAGGGTAAGGCACGGCCGCCCAGGAAATAGTCTCGGGAAGACTGCTGGCGGCCGCCGATTCGGGTGCCGATCCAGGCCACGCCCACAAGGTAGACCGCGATGATGGCGTAGTCGAGGGGGTTGAGGCCCATAAGCGAACGGTTCTCTAGCTCGCACTATGAATCCGCCGACCTGGTGAGAAATGCGGGCTCGGGTGCCCGTCCGAAAGGGGCGGGTCGACTCAACCCCCCAACCTCTCTACCACCCTCAAAAACAAGGCAGGCGTGGTCCTTTCAGCGGGACCACCCGGCAAAGACCTCGGCGGCCGCGGCCACGGTCTCTTCGATGTCGGCGGGGGTGTGGGCCGTAGAGAGGAAGGCGGCTTCGAACTGGCTGGGAGGCAGATAGATTCCCCGATGCAGCATGTCCCAGAAGAACCGCGAGAAGCGCTCCGGATCGGAGCGCTTGGCCGAGGGGAAGTCAGTGACGGGAGCGCCGGCGCCTTGGCCGGATTGGGCCTGTTCAGCGCCCGGATTTCCCGGCGTAAAGAAGAGCGTGAACATGCTGCCGACGTGATTTACGTGGACGGAGACACCGGCCTGGTTGGCCGCACGGGTCAGGCCGTCCTGGAGTTGTTCGGCCAGGCGCTCGAGCCCGTCGTAGGTCCCGGGCCGTTCGAGGATTTTCAGGGTGGCGATGCCAGCGGTTACCGCCAGAGGGTTTCCCGAGAGGGTGCCGGCCTGATAGACGGGACCGGTCGGAGCCAGCCGGCTCATGATCTCGTCTCGACCGCCGTAAGCCCCGACAGGGAGGCCACCGCCGATGACTTTGCCCAGGATGGTCAGATCCGGCTGAACTCCAAAGCGTTCCTGGGCTCCTCCGTAGGCGATGCGGAATCCGGTCATCACTTCGTCGAAAATCAGCAGCGCGCCGTGCTGCCGGGTGATGGCGCGCACCCCTTCCAGGAAGCCCGGCTGCGGGGGGACACAACCCATGTTCCCGACCACCGGTTCCAGGATCACTGCTGCAATTTTGTCGTTGTGGCGGGCAAAGGCTTCCTCGACCGCGGGCAGTTGGTTGAAGGAGCAGGTCAGGGTCAGCCGGGCCAGCTCCGAGGGTACGCCGGGGCTGTCGGGCAGTCCCAGGGTCGCCACCCCGGACCCCGCCTTTACCAGCAGGCTGTCGCCGTGGCCGTGGTAGCACCCCTCGAACTTCAGGATCATGGGACGACCCGTAAAGGCGCGGGCCAGCCGCAGGGCGGCCATGCTGGCTTCGGTGCCGGAGCTGGTGAGGCGCACCTTCTCAACCGAAGGAAAGGCCTGGTGGATCTGCTCGGCCAATTCCACTTCCCGTTCGGTGGAAGCGCCGAAGCTGGTGCCGGTTTCCAGGACGCCTCGCAGGGCCGCCATCACCTCGGGGTGGCAGTGACCCAGAATGAGCGGACCCCAGGAGCCCACGTAGTCGAGGTAGCCGTTGCGGTCCACGTCGTAGATGCGGGCCCCCTTGCCGTGATCCATGAACAGGGGGTTGCCTCCCACGGCCTGGAAGGCTCTGGCCGGTGAGTTGACGCCGCCCGGAATGAATTTCCGGGCTCTCTCGTAAAGTTGTTGGGACTTTCGGTACAAGATCCCTCCCTGGGCTAGGATCCGGCGGCGGCCTGACCCTGAAGGAGCTTCACCGCCGCCTTGGCGAAATAGGTAATGATCCAGTCGGCCCCGGCCCGCCGGATGCAGGTGAGCGATTCCAGGATGGTCTGTGCTTCATCCAGCCAGCCGTTTCTGTGGGCGGCCACGAGAGCGGAATACTCGCCGCTGACCTGGTAGGCCGCCACCGGCAGATTGAATTCCGTCCTGACCCGGTAGATGACGTCCAGGTAAGGCATGGCCGGTTTGACCATCACGATGTCGGTTCCCTCCTCGATGTCCAGAGCGACCTCGCGCAGGGCCTCCCGCTGATTGGCAGGGTCCATCTGATAGGAGCGCCGGTCTCCGAATTGAGGGGCCGAGTCGGCCGCCTCCCGGAAGGGTCCATAGAACCCGGAGGCGTATTTGGCAGCGTAGGACAGTATGGGGGTCTTTTCGAATCCGTGATCGTCCAGCCTGTCCCGAATGGCCTCCACGCGGCCGTCCATCATGTCCGAGGGAGCAATCAGGTCGGCGCCGGCCCGGGCATAGACCAGGGCGGTTCGGGCCAATAGTTCGAGGGTGGCGTCGTTGTCGACGTCCCCCTCGTGAACCCGGCCGCAGTGGCCGTGCGAGGTGTACTCGCAGAGACAGACGTCGGTGATGACCAGCAGATCGGGGACGGCCGCCTTCACGGCTCGCACCGCCGTAGGGATGATGCCCTCCTCGGCGTAGGCGCCGCTGCCCTCGGCATCTTTCGCCGGCGGGATTCCGAAAAGCAGCACGGCAGGGATTCCCAGCGACTGCACCTGGTGGCACTCCTCCACCAGTCGATCGATGGAAAAGTGGTAGTTCCCGGGCATGGAGGGGATCTCCCGCTTCACACCCTCGCCCGGACAGGCGAAGAGGGGATAGATGAAGTCGAGCGGGGAGAGCCGGGTCTCACGCACCATGGCGCGCAGCAGGCGGCTGCTCCGCAGGCGGCGCGGTCGATAGAATGGCTTGGGCACGAATCCCCCCGGGGACCCAGGACGGCCCGATTGTAGCACAGGCGCCCGGCTGTCCATGGGCGGCGGAGTCGGAGTATGGCAGCCCGGCGTCCACCTCCCGCCGCATCAGCTTTCGTCTATAATTATCTCGCCGCAAGCCCGGCGGCGCTGCCTGGAAGTCAGGATTTTGGCCACCGCAGCCGCGGCAGGGGGGAAAGCGCATGACCAGCCGTCACAACAAGGTAAGGAGTTGTCCAGAGGCGTCAAGCGGCCTTGTCGAGATCAGCCGAAGGGGTTTCCTGCAGGCCGGCGCCCTGGCGAGTTCGGGGCGGCTCCGGCCTACAACTGGATGCTGCCCTACACCGATGTCCATCCTGGGACGGCTTTCACCGAGGTGCCGGTTGCCGATTGGGACAACCCCAGGATGGAGGCCCGGCTGGAGTGGCTGAAGCGTTGGCGCGCCTTCTATCGCGCCACGGCCTGGTCGGAGATGGTCTCCCACCGGTTCCTCAACGCCGAAAGATCCCTGCAGCAGGTGGCATACGCCAACGGGGTCAAGGCGGACTTCGACTTGGCGAACGGGCTGTGCCGGGTTCAAGGGGTGTCCGGGTTCAGCGGGGAATGGGAAAAGCCCCACCGGGGACAGCTCTGAAGGAGCAAATGGCCTCGGGGGCCGGTGGTTTCAGTGTAAGATAACCGGGAGCCGGAAGCCGGCGGACGACACTGCCGGGGCAAGGGATTTTCTGATTGACTATACCCGTGACGCCAGCCCGGAGAATGGGGGACATTCCTTAGCCGTGGGGGTCAGCCCATGGGAAACGTCCCGTACGGGAGTTGAGCCGCGAATGCGGCGGCAGCAAATGCCTTAAGCAGATGCCAAGCGCTGACTAACGAAATGGCGTTTCTCAGCTGCACATAGGCAGCGTGAGCCGGCTTCCTTGAGAGCCGCGAAGCGGCGCCAGCACATAGCCGTGGGCGTCAGCCCATGGGAAACCGGAGCGGCGGTCAGCCAACTCGCGTCTACCGTGAAATAGAGTAATGAAACACAAACCGAATCTCACCATCCTGATCCCGTTGCTGCTGTTTCTGGCGGGGGCGTTTCCGGGACATGGAGCCGGCGGTCCTGCAGTCAATGGGAAGCCGATCGCGATGACCTTCGTCGATGTGGCCGAGCAGGCCGGTATCGATTTTCAGCACTACAGCGGCAGCGCCGAGAAGACCTATATGCTGGAATCGATGAGCGGGGGAGTGGCCTGGATCGACTATGACCGGGACGGCTGGCAGGATCTCTACCTGGTGAACGGCGGCCACTGGGATGAGCTGCTGCAGGGGAAACGGAGCATCTCCAACGCGCTCTACCGCAACAACGGCGACGGCACCTTCACCGACGTCACCCGGAAGGCGGGTGTCGGGGGCAAGCGGTGGGGCATGGGTGTGGCAGCGGCCGACTACGACAACGACGGCTGGCCGGACCTCTACGTGTGCAACTTCGGGCCTAACAATCTCTATCGGAACAACGGCGACGGTACCTTCACCGACGTAGCCGATCGAACCGGAGTCGCGGACGGGCGCTGGGGGGTCAGCGCGGCCTTCGGGGACTATGACGCCGATGGCCACCTGGACCTCTATGTGGCCAACAACGTCACCTTTGACCCTATGAATCCGCCTCCCATGAATTGCAAGTATCGGGGCATCACCGTCCAGTGCGGTCCCACGGGCCTGCCCTGCGACGGCGACATCCTCTACCGCAACAACGGCGACGGCACCTTCACCGACGTCACTCGGAAGGCGGGAGTGGCGGGAGTCAAACCCTCCTTCGGACTCGGGGTGGTGTGGACCGACTACGACAACGACAAGGATCTGGACCTCTACGTGGCCAACGATCAGATGGCCAACTTCATGTTCGAGAACCAGGGGGACGGGACCTTCAGCGAGATCGCCATGCTTGCCGGGGCCGGTTACTCCGATGACGGCGTCGCCCAGGGCAGCATGGGGGTCGATTTCGGCGACTACGACCACGACGGGCTGCTGGACATCTTCATCACCCACTTTTCCGACGACTACAACACGCTCTACCGCAATCTGGGCGACGGGAACTTTCGGGATGTCAGCCATTTGGCCGAACTGGCCTTCCCCAGTTGGACCTATCTGGCCTGGGGGACCGGCTTCGCGGATTTCGACAACGACGGCTGGGAGGATCTGTTCATCGCCAACGGGCACGTGTTTCCCCAAGTGGACCGCTACGAGATGGGCCAGAGCTTCTATCAGCGCAGCCAGCTCTTTCGCAACCTGGGCAACGGAAGGTTCCACGAGGTCACGGCCGGACTCGACCAGGTCAAGCTCTGGTCCAGCCGGGGAGCGGCCTTTGCCGACTTTGACAACGATGGGGATGTCGACGTGGCCGTCAACAACCTGGACGGGAACCCCTGGCTGCTGAGAAACGATGGCGGCAGCCGGCAACGCTGGCTGAGCCTGCGCCTGGAAGGCACCCGCAGCAATCGCGGCGCCGTAGGGGCCCGGGTGACGGCCCTCACCCGGACGGGGGTCCAGATCCGGGAGGTGCGGGGAGGGTCCAGCTACCAATCGACTCATGACCTGAGAGTGCACTTCGGCCTGGGAAAGGCCAACAAGGTCAAGTCGTTGGAGGTGCGCTGGCCGAACGGAACCGCGCAGAGGTTTACCGACGTCTCCGGCAACCGGAGATACCGGCTCAAGGAAGGAGGCCGTCTTGAGCGGGACAAGTAGCGAGGTTGCGCCTCAGACCGAAAGGCTGATGAATTGTTGATTGATGATTTCTGATCGTCGATTGGGGAGTTATGACGACTGATTTTGCCTCAAATCCACAATCCACAATCTGCAATCTGCAATACAAGCGGGGATCCTCGGGGGCTCTATTTGCGGGTCGCCGGTCGGCAAAGCCGGCTGTTTGGGCACTACCCCGGAATCCGGGAGGCTATTCCCGCAAGCCCCTGGCCCGTGTGCTGGGGTTTTCCGTGGTTCTCTGGGTCGTGTTTTTCAGTCCCTGGCTGCTGGGAGAGTCCCGGCACTACCGAGAGGCTCGGGACTTGCACGAGAAGCAGCAGACTCTGATGGCCATGCTGGCTGCCCAGAAGGCCGTGGAGGAAGATCCGGAGAACGCCGACCACGTTTTTCTCTACGGATTGATCCTGACCGACCTGAATCAGTTCAGCGAAGCCGAGGTTCAGCTTCGCAAGGCCCTGAGCCTCCGGCCGGATGATGCCGAGTTCCACTATCGCCTGGCCGCCCTGCTCCTGCAGCAGAAAATAGAGTGGAAGGCCACCCTGGGGCTGGACCGGCGCGACACCAGCACCCCGGTCATTCTGGGAACCGAACAGGAAGCCCAGGAATCCCTGGAAAAGACCGTCAAGCTCGACCCCAACCACCTCAAGGCCCGACTCCACCTGGGTCGCACCTATTACGACCACAACCACCACCTGAAGGCCCGGCGGCAGTTCGATGCGGTACTGGAAAGGGATCCCGACTACCCCTGGCTCCACTACCATCTGGCTCTGCTCCATTCCGCCCGGGGAGAGGTGCAAGCGGCTACCCGAGAGCTGGAAAAGGAAATCGAGCTCCATCCGACCCACTCCCAGGCCCGACTGGAGCTGGGTGAGTGGCTGGTCAAGACCGGCCGGTTCGAAAGAGGTTTGAGCCATCTTTCCCAGGTGAAGCAGGACGAGGTCCATCCGGTCGACCTGAACTACGCCATCGCCAAGGCCCACCGAGGGTTGGGGAATCCCGCCCAAGCCCTGGCCGCGGCTCGGAAATGCGTGGAGATGGACCCCGAGTTCTCCGATGCCCACTACCTGCTGGGCCAGCTCTACCGGGAAACCGGGGAACTGGAGCTGGCTCGACAGTCCTTGGAAACCTTCCAAAAAGTCAAGAAGAGCCCCAGCCGCTGAGAGTTCCTCCTTATTGACTTTCGGCCGTTCCTTGGCCAACATGGACCAACATGGATTGGTTATCGAATTCGACCCTTTGAATCGGAATTGGGTGAGTGTCTCATGAAACTGGCGAAATGGACGTGCTGGCTTGTTTGCGGAGTGCTGCTGTCACCGCTGGCGGTGATGGAGGCTCAGAAGAAGAAGGACAGGCAGCGGGAGCGGTCGCTGCGCCGGGAAACTCAGGACCGGTTCCTCAAGAAATGGCTCAAGCAGGACGTCTCCTTCATCATCACGCCTGAGGAGAGAGATGCGTTCGACAGTTTGAGCAGCGACGAGGAGCGCTACCAGTTCATCGAGCAGTTTTGGCTGAGACGGGATCCCAACCCGGACACCATCGTCAACGAGTTCCGGGACGAGCACTACCGGCGCATCGCCTACGCCAATGAGCGTTTCACTTCAGGCAAGATGGGCTGGAAGACCGATCGCGGGCGCATTTACATCATGTACGGCCCCCCGGATCAGATCGAGACCCACCACGGGGGAGGCACCTACTACCGGCCCTACTGGGAAGGGGGAGGAAAGACCAGCACCCATCCCTTCATCACCTGGCGTTACCGTTACCTGGACGGGATGGACCTGGGATCGGAGGTCATCATCGAGTTCGTGGATCGCACCTTTACCGGCGAGTACCGCATGGCGCTCGATCCTTTCGAGAAGGACGCCCTCAAGAATACTCCGGTGGCCGACCTGACCGAAAACCAGAGAATGGGGCTGGGCGACGATTCGAGCCGCCATACCCGTTACCCCTCGGGGTTGTTCTATTCGACCTTTCAGATCAGCCAGATGAACCGGTTGAGACAGGTGGCGGCTCTCAACCGGGCTCCCAAGATCCGGTTCAAGGACCTGGAAACGGTGGTGGACACCAAGCTCACCTACAACGCCTTTCCCTTCGACTACCGGACCGACTTCATCAAGATCACCGAGGACACCATCCTGACCCCCATCACCGTGGTCATGAAGAACAGCGACATGACCTTCAAGGACGCGGAGGGCGTCAAGAAGGCCGAGGTGAACGTCTTTGGCAGGATCACCACCATCACCGGCCGCTCGGTTCAGGTATTCGAGGAGGTTGTCCGGCAGATAGCGCCCGAGGCCCTCTTCAAGAGCACCCTGGAGAAGCGTTCCCTCTACCAGACCCGCATTCCCCTGAGATCGGGCCTCTACAAGCTGGAACTGGTGCTCAAGGACCTCAACAGCGGCAACATCGGCACCGTCTACCACAGCATCCGGGTGCCGAAGTTTCCCCAGGACCAGTTGGCCACCAGCAGCATCATCCTGGCCGACCAACTGGAGCGGCTGCCCAGAAAGCAGGTGGGTTCCGGCCAGTTCGTGATCGGAAGCTCCAAGGTGCTTCCCAGCGTCGAAGAATCTTTCGGCAGAGACCGGCCCATGGGGGTCTATTTTCAGGTGTACAACCTGGCCAGGGACGAGCAGACCCAAAAGCCCTCCGCCACCATCGAATACGTGCTGAAGAAGGGCGGGAGGGAAATCGGCAGAGCCCTCGAGTCCAACGACAAGCTGGCCGGAGCGGCTCAGCAGATGACCCTGCAGAAGCTGGTGGCCCTGGACGAACTCGACCCCGGTCAATACAGCCTGGTGGTTCAGGTCACCGACAACGTGGCTGACCGGTCTATCGCCCCCGAGGCCAAGTTCGTGGTTCGCTAGCCGGCCTGGGGAAATCAGCCCGACTCGGCCCTGCCGGGCGGCTGGACGGTTTCCGGATTCCTCAATGTCCTACGAGATACCGTATCGGGTATCAAAACTACGGCGCCGGAGGCCAAAAAGCTGACCGTTCATTATAATTTATTCATTCCATTGAGCTTACTTGGGTTGAGCCCCTTGGAAGCGGCGGACGGGCAGACGGATGCGGAGCCACTGACTTCAATATTTCGTAGAATGGCGGTAGCGAGTTTGGATGAGCGCGAGCGGAGTTGGATTCTAAAGAACTGAATAATAAAGGTTTAAGTTTATTTTTTTCATCTTCCGGATTTTGGCAAGCTGATTGCTCCTATAAAGCTGGTTAGGCATGATTTCTCGAAGTCGCTTCACAGAATCGACTTCATTTAAGTGGCAAACGTTAACTTGAGGAGGTATCCACTGATGCAACGCTTTCTAACAGTGGCGGGATTGGCCGTTGTCCTGGCCCTTACACTGTCCTACACGCCCCTGCTGGCCCAGGAGTACACCGGCATGCACGGAAACGTCGAGGACGAGACCGGCGCCAGGGTGACCCAGGTCGAGGTCACGGCGACCGAAGAAGCCACGGGAATTACCCGGTCCACCGTGAGCAACGAGGTAGGCATCTACGAGCTGCGCGGCCTGCCGCCCGGGACCTACACCCTGGCGGCCGAGCTGGCCGGCTTCAAGGCCTACACCAACAGCGGCGTGATCATCTTCGCCGGACGTCCCCGGCGCGTCAACATCGTGCTGCAGGTGGGCGATATCCAGGACACCATCACGGTTTCCGAGGAAGGCGCCGTCATCGAGACGGACAAGTCCAGCATCACCTACACCTTGCCCTACAAGGAGGTGGAGGCCTTCCGGATTGCCGCCAGCCTGATCTACACGGTGGGGAACAATCCCGGCGCCGAGTCCCGCAGTCAGGTGCACGGGGCCTTCGCCAACAACACCACCTCGCTGCAGGACGGCGTGGCCACCAATGCCTACGGCACCTTCCGGGCGCCTCAGGAACTGGTGCAGGAGATCAACCAGGTTTCGCTGAACGCCCCGGCCGAGTACAAGACCGCCACTACCATCAACGGGGTGGGCCGCGGCGGCACCAATCAGTACCACGGCGAGATTTGGATGCAGTTGGACCATCCCCGCCTGCGGGCCTTGACCGTCGGCCAGACCCGGCATCCTCCCGCCAAGCCGGGTGTCCGCTGGAACTACACGGCCTCGGGTCCCATTTACATCCCCAAGATCTACGACGGCCGGGACAGGACCTTCTTCCACTTCTACGTTCAACCCAACAGGAGCGACCAGAAGGCTCCCATCCGGAACTATGTCTACCCCACGGCGGCCATTCGCGGCGGGGACCTGACCGAGGTGGTGCAGCAGCAGTTGGGAGGGAATCCCGTCATCAATCCCTTTACGGGCGAGCCTTTCGCCAACAACATCATTCCCGCCGATATGATCAGCCCGGCGGCGATCGGGGCCCTGAGATACGCTCCCATGCCCAATGCTTTCAACCCCTTGGGCACCCTGGTCGACAACACCCATGGGTTCCAGTTCGGGAGCAACGTGGAGAAGGACTGGCACGTGCGCTTCGACCACGCCATCACCGACTCCAACACCCTCTCCTTCAACCACTACGGCTACAACCGGGTCCTGGACGAAGGCAATACCATTTCGCTTTCGACTTGGTACGGCGACAACGCCACCCGCATGTGGAGTGTCCAGGATTCGCACATGTTCTCCCCCACGGTGATCAACGAGTTCACCTTCGGGACCAACGACCAGGGATACGACCAGCAGGGCGCCACCACCGACGGCAACACCCTGCTCAGGGAGTTCGGCATCGACCTGGGCGGGCGCACCTCGCCCGAGGGACCCGGATGCCCCCAGATCTACACGGGGCTGTGGGGATTCCAGCCGGGCGCCCTCTCCGGTTCCTTCTCGGCCACCGAGCTCACCTTCCCCTTCCTGGGACGCTGCGGCGCCGGCGGTGACAGCAGCAATCCCAAGGTCTGGGTGATGAAGGACAGCGTCTCCGTCAACAAGGGCACCCACCTCATCAAGTTCGGGATCGAGGCCAACTGGGAGCGGCCCTTCGGGTCGGCCAACAGTCCAGACGCCTGGGGTGTGTATCGCTTCACCGGCCATTACAGCGGGAGCGACATTGGCGACTTCCTGCTCGGAGTCCCCCGAGAGACGTCAATCGCGACCTCCCGGGCCCCCGTTCACGCCCGCGGGTTCGACTTCGGGTTCTTCGCCCAGGACGACTGGAAGGTGACCCCGCGTCTGACCATGACCTACGGCGCCCGCATCCAGCACTTCGGGGCTCCTACGGACGCCAACGGACTCTTCTACAACTTCGACTTCGACAACCTGCGGGTGGTGGTTCCCGACCGGTCCTTCCACCACGTGGTGCCGGTGTGGCCGCAGGGAGCGATTCCGGTGGTGAAAGCCAGCGACGCCGGCTATCCCCAGAGCCTGGTCAACTTCACCACGGCCCACATCTCTCCGCGCTTCGGCTTGGCCTATCGCATCAACGACTTCACCGTGATCCGGGCCGGCTACGGCATCTACCACGTGCCCTTCGCCATCGCCGGGGCAGGAACGAGCGGCCTCGGGCGGGCCGGCTGGCTGGGAGGCCGCGAGGCCGGACCCTTCGCCGGATCGGAGACGTTCGGGCCCAACGTGATCACCGACGGCGTGCCGCAGTTGACGTTCACGAATCCCTTCCTGCCCGCGGGCAGCGGCGCCACCTCCAAGCAGGGCGTGCGGGGGATTCCCCTCAACAGCCGCAAGGACGCCTGGGCTTACGACCAGCAGTGGAACCTGACCCTGGAGAACGACCTGGGCGACGGTTGGGCCTCCCGGATTTCCTACGTGGCCTCCAAGGGAACCAGTTGGCCCTATCGGAGCAACCTGCAGACTCCCACCCCCAGCACCATTCCCTTCGACGAGCGGACGGACAAGTTCCCCTGGGGCGAGAACTTCTCCTTCGTCGACCGGCACGACCTGGGAGGGACCGGAAGCTTCCACAGCATGGAAGTGGAAGCCACCCGCCAGTTCAGCCGGGGCATCTACCTGCGCGCCTGGTACGAGTGGAAGAAGAACCTGGCCGACGTCATCCCGGGGCTGTTTTCCTCCACCATCGGCTTCGAGGCCGAAGATCCGCTGGACCGCCAGCGCGACAAGGGCATCCAGAACGGAATCCGCCGGCAGCGCTGGCACGTGGGCGGGGTCTGGGATCTCCCCGTGGGCCAGGGGAGGCAGTACGCCGCCAACATCGGCGGCATTCTCAACACCCTGATCGGCGATTGGACGGCCGCCTTCAAGTTCACCGGCGGCTCCGGAACGGCCTTCACGCCCGGCTACTCCGGTTCGGATCCCTCCAACACCGGACGATCCAGCGGCCGTCCGGACCAGTTGTGCAATCCCAACGGCTTCGGCGAAACGCCAGGTTTCGGTTGGAACAAGTCCTGCTTTAAGATTCCTGACGCAGGAATCGGCCGCTACGGCAACGCCAGCCGCGGGATGCTGATTGCGCCTCGGGATTGGGGAACCGATCTCAACGTGTTCAAGCGGTTCAACCTGACCCAGTACGAGAACGGACCCTACTTCAACTTCGAGACCTACATCTCCAACCTCCTGAACCACCGCAACGCCTCGGGTCCCTCCTCGACCGATATCTCGGCTGCCAACTTCGGACTCTTCCAACCCAGCGGGTGGGAAGCGCGCCGCATCGTGTTCCGCTTGCGTCTCGGCTTCTAGCAGGACCGAGCGCCGGATCCTTTACAAAAGCCCCGTGCAACCAGCACGGGGCTTTTTTTTGCCATCGCTCCCCCCTTGAGAAGAAAGTAAAGGAATGGCCCCCCCCGGGAGCGCGGGCGTCCCGCCCGCACAAGACTTGGCACGGCTTCGGCCTCTTATCGAAAGGGAATGCACCATTGCTTCCATTCCGCTACAGTAACCATTTTTGACCAAGCTTGTTATTCCTGCTAGGATGGATGTCTGTGCTACCGCGTGGAGGTCTGGTCAATGAATGTGTCTCTTACGTCGGAACTTGAAGCGTTTGTAGCAACCAAGGTGCGGAGTGGGCGCTACCATTCGGCCAGTGAGGTGATTCGTGAGGCATTGAGGCTGCTGGAGGAGCGTGAACAGTTGAGAGCCCTGAGAATTCGCGCACTACGGAAGAAAATTGGCGAAGGATTGGAGCAACTGGATCGCGGCGAAGGAATTGCCGGGGAGTTGATATTCTCCGAACTCGAGGCTGAGTTGGGCATCCTGGAACAAACCCGGCACGAAGATTGAGTCGATACCTTCTTTCCCCAGCCGCGGTTCAAGACCTCAGAGAAATTCAAGCCTACATTGCACGGGACAGCACTGACGCAGCCCGGCGGGTGGTCACTCGACTTCGCACGGCTTGCGAGCGACTCGCACGGAATCCGTTTATGGGACATTGTCGCGAGGATTTGACAGATCAACCGGTATTATTCTGGCCCGTAGGAGTGTATTCAGTCATCTATCGCCGAGAGACCACGCCTCTGGAAATCGTGCGGGTGTTGCACGGATCTCGGGACATTCAGAATCTGGTGTAACGAAAGCACCGTCCCTGCCAGCTCATCCAAGAACACTCTCGGATTGACGCCGCCGACAGCCTTGAACGTCCCGTTCAACACAACTCGAATCCTGCCGTTACTTCTCATTTTGTTATTTGGAGTCCCGCTGTTCTCGCGGGCGGACGCCTATCGGGAGGCGTTGGCAAGATACCGGGCCGGAAGTTACCTGGAGGCGCTGGTGGCCGTGCAGAATGCCGTGAGCCAGGATGAAGGCAATGCCTCCTACCACCTGCTGCATGCCAAGGTCTTGGCAGAGCTACGACAGTACGGCGACGCCGAGATGAGCCTGAAGCGGGCAAGCGAACTGCGTCCCCAGTGGGTAGAGCCTTTCTACGAGTTGGGAGTGCTCCTGTTCAGGCGCGGGAATATCCAGGAGGCCGTTACGACGCTTGCCAAGGGAGTCGAGCTTGCACCCGATTCGGTCAAGACTCGCTTTCTACTGGGCGTCAGCTATATGCAGATCAACCGGGACCATGCGGCCCTGGACCAGTTCAAGGCCGTGGAGGCGGCCGATTCACGCTACCCCGCGGTTCACCACAGCATCGGACGGGTTTACTTTAGGCAGGGCAGGGACAGCGATGCCATTGAGCACTTCGGAACCGAGTTGGAGCACAACCCCGATCATCACGCGGCCAGGTTTCTCTTGGGCAAGGCGCTGGTACGAATGGGAAGGGCGGAAGAGGCGGTGGTGCACTTGCTCGGGCTTCAGGGGAAAGAGGTGGGCCAGGGGCAACTGCATTACTATCTGGGTGCGGCCTACCGCCGCCAGGGGAAACGGGCAGAGGCTCTGGAAGCGCTTCAGAAGAGCATCGCGCTCAATCCCAACTCCTATGAATCTCGCTACCTGCTGGCTCGGCTCTACCTGGAAACCGGCCAGTCCGACCTGGCCCGGAAGCATATGGCCATGTTCGAGCAATTGCGCCAGAGAGAAGGTCGGGGGCGGTCGGTCGATGCTTTGAAGCAGAAGGGGCAGGACCCGGAATTCAGCGAAGCCGACATCGACGGCGATGGCCAGTTGACCCCAGCCGAATTCGAAGGCTTCGTCAATACGCGGGTGAAGGGATTTACAAGGCACGGCGAGTTCTTCCAGGGTTTGGATGGCAACGGCGACGGCCGCCTGGACCGCCAGGAGTTCGCCCGGCGATTCGAGCTTCTGCGACAACTTCAGAGTCAATAAGAAGCAGGTTGGCGTTGGTCCGAATAGAGACGGCTTGAGGCTCTTGAGGTCCCAACAGGGGGGTTGCAAGTGAAGCTTCACCAAGGCCCCGGTCAGTGGTCGGCGGCTGAAAGCCCGGAGCCTGTGATGAAGGACCGGTCGCGAGGGGAGACCGGTTCCGGTGTGCCCGCCAAACGTCCGGCTCGTGGCTCATTCGGGTTCGGAATGGCCTGGGCGGTTCTGCTGATGGCGCACCTCCTCCAGGTTTCGGCCCAACCGCAAGCGATTCCCCAATTCGTCGACATTACCCGCTCCAGCAACATCACCTTCCGGCACATGAACGGTGCCGAGCGGAACAAGCGCTACCTGTTCGAGCTCAAGGGCGGCGGCGCCGGTTTCTTCGATTTTGATAACGATGGCTGGCTGGACCTCTTCATGGTTCAGGGATCCACCCTGGAGAGATTCCGCAAGGGAGACAACCCCCACGGCACTCTCTATCGAAACCAGGGAGACGGCACCTTCAGGGACGTGACCCGGAAGTCGGGACTGACCCGCACGGCCTGGGGGATGGGAGTCAGCTTCGGAGACTACGACAACGACGGCTTGGCCGATATCTACCTCAACAACCTGGGCTCCAACTTCCTTTACAGGAACCTGGGCGACGGGACTTTCCGGGATGTCACGGCGCAGGCCGGCGTGGGAGGTTCCGGGTGGACCTCGTCCTCGGCCTTCGGCGACTACGACGGGGACGGGGACCTGGACCTGTTCGTCTGCAACTACATCCACTACGACTTCGAGAACCTGCAGCCACCCGATCCCAAGCTGGTCTGCCACTACCGGGGCATTACCATCCCCTGCGGACCGCTGGGGCTCCAGGCCGGGTCCAACCGGCTCTACCGCAACAACGGCGACGGCACATTTGCCGACGTCACCAAGCCTTCCGGATTGGACGTGAACAACCGTTTTTATTCTCTGGGCGTGGTTTGGGCCGATCTGGACGGCGACGGGGACCAGGACCTCTACCTGGCCAACGACAGCACCCCCAATCAGCTCTATGTCAACCAGGGCAACGGCACCTTCAAGGAAATGGGACTCTTGAGTGGGCTGGCAACCAGTGCCGCCGGAGACTTCCAGGGCGGTATGGGAGTGGATGCCGCCGACTACGACAACGACGGGCGGTTGGACGTCTTCGTGACAAACTTCGCTCACGACTACAGCACGCTCTACCGGAACCGGGGCGGCCTCAACTTCGAGGACGTGACCCAGCAGGCTGGGTTGATTCAGCCGGAATGGCTGTTGGTCGGTTGGGGTACGGGCTTCTATGACCTCGACCACGACGGCTGGAAGGACATCTTCCATTCCAACGGACACGTCTATCCCTTCATCCTGGACGCCGAATGGTCGGAGACCTATTTCCAGCCCTCCTCCATCTATATCAACCAGCGGGACGGGACCTTCAGGGACGTGAGAAAGATGGCGGGAGGCGATCTCCGGAAGGAGCTCTTGGGACGGGGGATGGCTTTCGCGGACTTCGACAACGACGGCGACATGGACTTCCTCATCGGCAACCTCAACGGCACCCCTCGCCTCTACCGGCACCAGGGGGCGGCCCCCAACCATTGGGTGATGTTCCGGGCCAAAGGGGTCCGGAGCAATCGCGACGGAATCGGGGCCCGCATCACCGTGGTTACCGGCCGGCTGCGGCAGGTCTGGGAGATCAAACGAACCGTCGGGATCTACTCGGCCAGCGATCCCCGAGCCCATTTCGGGTTGGGGAAAGCCGGCCGGATCGATCGGGTGGAGGTGAGATGGCCCAGCGGAGCGGTGCAGGAATTCAAGGGCGTGCCGGTCGACCGGCACTACCGGATCGACGAAGATAAGGGGTTGGAGAGAGAGTTCTTGTCTGAAACAAACGAAAAAAGACTAGAGAAAAAGAGGAATCCACGAAGACACACGAAGGACGACGAAGGGCCACTAAGGCGCTGAGGTTAACCGCGACGGGGTACCAAGATCGCGAAGGGATGGTCGATTTCTGATTGTTTCACTCTCGGATGATCCGCCCGGCAGGGC
This sequence comes from Candidatus Versatilivorator sp., assembly GCA_965207735.1. Classification (GTDB taxonomy): domain Bacteria; phylum Acidobacteriota; class Terriglobia; order Versatilivoradales; family Versatilivoraceae; genus Versatilivorator. Next base: position 3,795,400 of record OZ242296.1, read on the forward strand.
GGGGTCCTCGCTTGCCTGAAACAACCCCTTGCGCCGGGTGGCTGGAGACCGGCTCAAGGTCAAGCATGGGTAGTTGGTTTATTCACATGGATGCACAGGATGCACAGGGTTTTTTCTGAAGACGGCTGGCTTGCAGTCCTGGACATCCGCAAATCCGCACCGGATCTTCGCCCGAGTTGGCTTCTGGTGCAGGAAGCTCTCGTCCTGTAAATCCTGTGTATCCTGTGCATCCATGTTAATTATGAGCCTTTTGCAAATATCGCAATCGGGAATGACGTTGAGGCGGCAAGGATGATGTGCTGCAGGCTCCAGCATTCACCACGATAAGCACAAGAGACAACAGAAACCACAAAAAGCACAAGAGGCACAAAACGGGTTTCTTGATTTCGAGACTTGCCGATCGGATGGTTCTTTTTGTGCCTTTTGTGGCCATTCCCGGCAAAGGTCCCGCTGCCGAATTTTGCAAACGCCTCGACAAAAGAAAAAGAGTGATCCACGAAGAACGACGAAGGGCCACCAAGAGAAGACGGTGATCCGTGGGCAAGATCCACTACCGTACCGAATTGGTTACTTTCATGGGCGGTTCGTACTGAGCCTGATCGGACTTGAGCATGTATGAGTTCGAGCGGCGCCCCGCTATCGTTATTCTGTCGCGCAAGTCCCGGCCGCGAACCCAGCGGATGGTCGAATAGTGGAACCCGTAAGGAGAGCGAGGTGCGGAATCGAAAGGAACATAGGTGAACCATTGGGACTTGGAGCTGAGAACCCAGCCGCCTCGGTTTTGATAGCCGAAGTCGGGGTAGGCGGAATTCCGGCTCGCCAAAGAGAGACCGGCGTTCACCTGGACTAGTTGGCGGGCCCGCCGCTTGCTCCACAGGTTGAGGGGGTCCTTTCGGTGGTTCTTGTCGAGGCCTGCCGATCTCGGCTTGAGCGAGGGAGATGAATTTGCGAGGAGCCAGCGCCTGCCGGATTTCAGTTGGGTTCTCCTTCCCCCCGCTCCTTTCCACAGAACTCTCCCGTTGTAAATGGAAAGAGCCGATTCCTGCCCGGGCACGACATCGAGCCGGTACAAGCCCCTGGTCTCCATTTGAAGCTCGCCCGATGGAGTGGACAGGGTAAGGGAATGGATCTTGGGGTTCAAGCTGGCCGACTCGATGATGACGGTGCCCTGGACCACCCGGAACCGCATGCCCCTGTAGGTTGTGTCCATCACCTCGATCTCGCTGTCTTCGGTGACTCTCAGGTAGGTCCCCGGGCTCAACAGCAACTCCGCCCGGCTGTTGCCGTTTGTCCGCAAATCGCTTCCGGCCTTGATCCGATAGCCGGCATTGGCCCGTACCGGTTGGGTCGCCGCTGGAACAGAGACCAGCGGACGCCGTCCCCAGAAGCAGTTCACCAGGAAAGCGGAGCGTTCCTTTGCCCAGGAATCCAGTGTGGCCCACTCATACTTGTCCATGCGGCTGACGGAGGGAGTCTCCGCCAAGGGGTCCAGTGAATAGTGTCTGCTCTGGCTCAACTCGGATCGCTGCCCCCTGAGTCCCAGCCAGGACAATCGCCCGGAGAAGACCGTGACCCCGACCGGTCGTTTCCGATGGACCCGGATCCGGTAGAAGCCGGGACGAACTACCCGAAGGCCTCCCACCGGGGTGGAAATGGTCGAGACCTGGTGCTTTTCCCTGGTTCTGGCGGAATCGACCACCACCTCTCCCTCCACCAACTGGAAATCCATGGCGGGGTAGTCAGCGGTCAAGACTTCCAGTTGAGCCTGTCCGGAGACGCGCAGGTAGCTGTTGGCGGACAGGACGATCTCGACGCGGTCGCCCGGCCGAGTGTGCACCTGCTCCCCCCTCTTGAGCCGGCGCCCCGCCGGCAAGGGCTCGGGTTGCGGGCGTCCGGCCCCCAGGACAGTGGGACCTCCGCTGACGTGCCTGACAAACCCAGGCCGGGCGTCGGTCACCGCGGCCGAAGCACTTGGAGTCCTTGGAAATGCCGGGGAAGAGCCGTGGATCAACAGTCCAAGGACGCCAATCGCAAGGAGCACTCTCATGGGAGGACCTGCCGTCGAGACGAGACTTTTGGGGCGCAATCGATCTCCACAAAGCATACATTTTTCGTCTGGAGGTTGCGCTCAAAAAATGCTAGCATTCAATCGATATTTTGGCTTTTTCGGCAGGTTTCTTCATGAAGGTTATCCGTTCCAATTGGCTGCCTTTTCTGGTTGTCCCCACAACGGCCCTGGTCGTAGCGGGCGCTCTTTGGGCAGAATCAAGGCAACTGGACCGGACCGTCCATTGGGTGATCAAACCGGTTCCTGCTCTCTCCAACATCGCCCCCAATTCCTCCCCGTCACGCGACTCCACCCTCACTATAACCGTGAGCGGCGACGGGTTCGTGGACGGTGCCTCGCTGGTGCAGTGGAACGGGGAAGACCTGCCCACCACCTTCGAGAGCACCAGCGAACTCACGGCTCGCATCTCCCCGCAACACCTATCCACCCCGGGAGACGTCGCCATAACCGTTTTCAATCCCGAGCCGGGTGGCGGGACTTCTACCTCGATGACCTTCACCGTCACCGAAGGGCAACCCTCCCTGGATCTGTTCGTGCCGGTGGTGGTGTCCGTGTCGGGAGTCAATAATTCCTTCTTTACCTCGGAGTTGACCCTGACCAACAAGACCGAAACTGCGGTCACCCTGAGTCTCCGATACACCGCCACGCCCAGCAATGTAACCGGGCGGGTATCCGATGTTCAATTGTCCCCGGGCCAGCAAATCGAATCCAACGCTATTGAATACCTGAGAGGCCTGGGATTGCCCATTGCGTCCTCGGGCAATCGAGTGGGAACGCTGATGGTGCGGGCCGTGGGGACTTCTTCGCCCGCGGATGTCGCCGTGACGGTCAGAACCAGTTCGCCCGTGCCCGAGGGACGAGCCGGGCTTTCCTATATGGCTGTGCCGGTGGCCACCGATGCTCTTACCGGGCCGTCCTACCTCTGCGGCCTGCGGCAGAATGAGACCGATCGGACCAACGTGGCCGTGCAGCACGCGGGGGCTTACGGAAACATCACCTTGCGTGTCAGCCTCTATTCGGGGGATGCCGCGTTGTCCGATCCCCAACTGGTTTCGGAGGTGGCATTGCCGCCGGGGGGATTCAAGCAGTTCAATGGTATTTTGCATTCGCAAGGTCTGAAGCTCGACCAGGGCTACGTGAAAATCGAAAGGGTGTCCGGGGAAGCGCCCTACTATGCCTATGCGGTGATCAACGACCAGGCCAATTCCGACGGTTCCTTTGTGGCTCCCGTTCGGGAAAACTGGATGGCCGGGCGTTCCGGCTTGACGCTTCCGGTTGTGGTGGAGGCCGGCGCCTACCTCAGCGAGGTGATCGTTTCCAATTGGTCCTCCGAGGACAAGGCGTTGACGTTTGATTTCGTCGATAGTGACATCGCCGGCGGGAAACTCTCCTTTTCGATGGACATCGAGTCGGGCTCGCAGCAGATCCTGGGAGAATTCATAGAGCAGCTCCGCCAGTCCGGTTTTGAAGCCGATTTGCCGCCGGGGAGGGCCTATGCCGGCCCCTTGATGGTTACGGTCGACGGAGACGGGGACGGGATATTTCTGGGAGCCCGAACCATGTCACCGGGAGGAGGGGGCCATTACGGCGTTTTCTACCTGGGGGTTCCCACTGGAGCCGAGTTCAGCACCGGGGCCTGGTTGTATGGACTGCAGCAGGATAGCGAAGACCGCACCAATTTGGCCCTGCTGACGACTTCGAGCGCGAACGACGAGGCCAATGTCTATGACATCGATCTCTACGACGGAGCTACAGGCCTCATGGTGAAGACCCTCAGCCGGCAAGTTTCTGCCAATCAATGGGACCAGATCGGAATGATCTTGGCGCAGGCCCGAATATCCCAAGGCTACGCCCACGTCAAGCGAACGGCTGGAGCCAACGACTTCATTACCTACGCGGTGATCAACGACGGGGGAAAGCCGAATGAACGCAGTGACGATGGGGCCTTTGTCTTGGGAGTTGCGGACATTGCCCAATAGAACCGTTGCTCATTCGTCCCTTGGATTCCCGCCATCTGCCAACCACCCCAACCCTGTTTTCAAACGCTCCGGTTGCGGAGCATCCCGACGAGGCTGATCGGATAGACCCGGACCGCCTTTCCTATCCCTACTCGTCCCGAAACCGCACGGTGATTTTCGGCCGAATCGTCCCTCGAGCCCGGCGCCTTCTGCTTCTTTGGTTGCTCTGCGGTCTGCCCATCCAGGCGCAGAGGCCGGTCGGTAATCCTCACCAGCCCTCGCTACGGCCTCAGCCTTTCCAGCGGGCGGAAGCCTGCCTGCCCTGCCACCGGCGCCAGTACGACGAGCTACGCAGCTCGGTCAAGTCCGGCTACCGAAGCGTCAGCTCGGTGTTCAACGCCTTGGAGTTGTCCGGAAACTTTCTGAGCGGTGGGCGGCTGCGGCCGGTCTATGGAGACAGCAACAAGGTTACCGCCATTGACGTCACCGGCGTGGCCGGTCAGGGAAAGCCCCTGAACACCAACATGAACAGCGCCGACACCTTTAGTCACATCAACCAGGTGCAGGCCGCCTTCTGCATCGGATGCCACAACCCGCATATCGTGTTGATGGGGGAAGATCCCGAGCAAAGGGAAATCCCCGAGTTGGAGGAAGTGGGCGGAAAATTTCGGCCGGATCTGATTCGTCCCTTGCGGGACTTCCATTTCGTGGACAACTCCAATCGACAGGTTTTGCCGGAGGAAATCGGTGGACCGGCTCCGCCGGGGGCCAGGCCTTCGCTGGGAGCCCAGGGAATCAACTGCGATGTCTGTCACGATATCACCGCCCCGGACTTGGATCGCAGCCCCAACCGCGACGGTCTTGCCAATTCCAGCTTCGAGCTGATCCCTTCCATCAGCAAGATCGGTCCCTTTCTGTTTCCGGCGCCGGTCAAGAACAATTTTCACTTTGCCAGCCGCGACCCCGATCAAATCGGCTATTTGCGGAGCAGCGACTTCTGTGGCAGTTGTCACGATGTCCGAGTTCCTGGAGACGGATCTGGGTCGTTGACCCACCGCGAGATCAGCCAGAACCCGGAAAGTCGAAGCGTCAGTCTTTTTCGTCTCGAAAACCTGAACACCGAGTGGATGACGGGCCCCTACAACAGCACCCAAAACCCCTTCGGCCGGGTCGTTCGTTGTCAGGACTGTCACATGTCCCTGTTCCCCTATGGCCAGGAAAGCACTTACGAGGTAGGGGAACTGGAAGTCACCAGTCCCACCCCGGGCCAATTCCCCTTGAACTTCGCGGCCGTACCTGGCATTTCGACGGACCTGAACTATCCCCTGCAACAGCGGCCGGTGGTGACGCACTACATGACCGGGGTGGATGTGCCCATTCTGAGGACGGATGAGTTGCGGGCCCGTCTGGGCCAGGACTACCCGGATGTCAATGAGCCGGGAGTGGATGAATACGGGATTCCGCTGTCTCTGGCCCAGCGGCGCGAGGATCTCTTGAAGGCTTCGGTTCGAATCAATCTGGACAAGTCCGACCGGACGGCACAACTCGGCCGGCCCCTGATGGTCAAGGTGACGGCAGTGGCTCTGACCGGCCACCGATTTCCGGCAGGGTTCTCGCAGGAACGAACGGCTTACATCCAGCTCTCCGTCCGGGACAACAAGGGATTTCTCATTTACCAGTCCGGGTATGTGGTGGACAAGCCCCACCCGGAGGTGGGCGAGATGGCTCCCGATGGGAACCTGGACGATGAAGATCCCGAGCACCTTCACGCAGTGGTCGACCCCGGGCATCCCGCGGACGTCTACCGTGTGGGGCAATTCACCAATGGACATCGGAATCAGGTGTTTCAGTCGGGTCCGGACAACGGCCCCGACGCCCGAATCTTCTTCGGCAGACCCAGCGGCCTGGTGCTGTGGCGCAACGAGTTGACCCGGGTCTTCCTGCCCGGGGAAAGCCTGGGGCGTTTCAACGAGCAGGGCGATCCTATTCGTTTGACCCGACCTCACATGGAGGAAACCTTCAGTGCGGTTCTGGCGAACTCGGTCGACAACTATCGCTCGCTACCCCCACTGCAGCCCAGGACCTACGCCTATGAGGTGGTGCTTCCGACCCGGGAGGAACTGCAACTGCTTGGGGTTGGAGAGCTGGAGTCGCCTCTCCACGTCCAGGCCCAGGTCAACTTCCTTCACTTTCCGCCGTTGTTTCTGCGCTTCATGGCCAGAACCACCAGCACAGAGGGCCCGGGGGGACGGGATTACCACTTGATCGATGAGAAGCTCATCGACGATCTCCTGGTAAATGTGCGCGGCATCGCATCGGCGGACCGCACCATCGACTTGGTGGAGCCATGATCAGAAGGGAAATACATCTTTTGGCCACCCTGGGACTCCTGATCGCGGCCCTCTCCCTTTGGATCGGCTACGGGGAAGCCTGGTCGCAGAACGGTCAAGCCGGAGCCCCCAAGCGCAACCCCAACTACCTGGATCGAAACCCCTTTTACTTTGAGGGAAAGGTTGACTACGAGCTGTTGGGTATCGATCAGCCGGTGGATGCCTGGGAGTTCATGCAACGAGGGATCCACCGCCAGGACGATCTGGAGGATCGAGAAGGAGCCATTCAGGACTACCGCGCCGCCATCGAACGCAACAACCCGGACAACGGCACCTGTCAGATTGTGAAGGCCTTGCCTTCAACCACCCTCGAGTTCCAGCAGCTCACCCCGCCGCCCTGCCTCTTCACTCCGCGGCTCAGGCTGGGCTATCTCCTGCTCCATGAGGACCCGGTGCAGGCCATCGAGCTCTTCCGCCAGGTGACCGACATCGATCCCCAGCGGTTGGAGGTCAATGCGCTCATTGGCGAAGCCTACGAACTGCTGGGAGACCAGACCTCGGATTCCGAGGACAAGAAAGCCCATTACCTGGAAGCGGTCCGTGCGCTCAATGCCGAGATGGTGCTGTCACCGGTCACTGAGCTGACCCGGCGTCTTACGGGTGACGAGGCCAACAATGCCCACGCCCACTGGATGTTGGCAAGGATTCAGGAGAAGTTGAACAACCATGGAGAGGCGCTGTTTGAGCTCGATCAATATCTAAAGGCCACCCGGTGGCACAGCGACGTCTACCCCTGGCGGATTCCCCTGGCCCAACGACGCATGGAGCAATTGAGAGCGCGCCTGGGGCCATCTTCGGGAAAATGAAGGAGAGTCATCGATGAAAGAATTCTCCTTTAGGGGAACGCAAGGGTTGCCTTTTGAGTAATCTTGGCCGGCTTGAGATACTGCCTTCCGACAGCCGTCCTGTCCCGGTCGGCTGGGCAACCAACGGGTCATCGATCAGGCTGTTGCACCGGATGCATGATTTGCCGCCGGGCGGGGTTTGGTCCACAAAGGTTTGGTGAGCAAGCATGGCGTCCCGCACTGTCACATTGCCTGCCGCCGTGGTTGGCTTGTGCCTTTTCGCCTACTCCCAATCGTCCCAGCCTACTATCGAAGAAGCCTGGAATGACCTGTTGGGCAGTCCCGCTCACGGTAGCACCAAGAGCCTTCTGGTCTCCCCGGAACCTTCCGCCCCCAAGAGTTCCGGGCAGGATCTTTCCGACCATTTTTTCTACAACACCCGTTCCGAGTATGTTCACCAGCACGCCACCTTCAGCGGCCTGCCCACCCTGACCGGCGTCGTCGACCGCGAGCCGGGACCGGTGGCCGATCCCGAGGCCATTCCTTTTCCGGGTGCTTTTCAGCCTCACTCGGGCCATTTCTACTCGTCAATGAACTGGGGAACCCGGGGATGGCTTTCGCCGCGAATCAATACCAATTTTTCCCTCCGCTATCGCCAGGACCTGTGGGACCTGGACATCGGCTCTCCCGCCCGGTCGGTGGCGAATACGTTTTCAGGGAATCGGCTCTTCGAGCTGACCACCGGCGTGGTCGAGTTGAACGGGTTGACCGGGCAGGGGACTCTTGGCGATTCGACCCTGCGCCTGGGCCGGCAGAACATCTACGGCGCCGAGATGGCGACGGTGGACGGATTTTCGTTCGCCCTGGATCGGCCGAAGTACCGGGTAAATCTTTTCGGAGGCCGGCGCTTTACCTATTACTCCAACCCACGGCAGCGGGCCATCGGTGGCGGAAGCCTCGGTTTCCGGCTGCCGGGAGGCGGCAGCTTCGAGTACCAGGGCCTGTTCTATGTCAAAGGGATCCACCGGTTGGTTTTTCGCCAGCCATTGGAGCCCTCCTGGAGGGTGGGGGCTCACTACAAATCGGTCGGTTCCAGGCCCGTAGACCTTGGCGCCTACCTCGGTTACCTGCCTGAAGACGGGCGTACGGGAGCACGGTTCACCTTTGCCCAGAAGCTGTCCCAACACGACTTCATCTATGATTACACCGTTTGGATTAGAGACCGGGATTCCTTCAATCGCCTGAGGCGACTGAACTTCGGCATTATTTCGCCCCACCGTCAGTTTTCCGTCGAGGCCCATAGGCAGATTTTCGAGGCGGCCACGGTGGGGGGAGCCGTTTGGGTGCGTCGCTTGAATCGGGATAGCGATGCCGGTCCCTTCGACACCTCGTTTGAGGACTATCGAACCCATCTCAAGCTGTTCCCTCTGCGACGAACAACCGTGCTGTTGGAGTTTCACCGCCGGCGCACCGACCGCCCCAGCCCTCTTGGGATCCAGGGCTTCGACGATGTGCGCAACGCCGGTGAGACCCGCGTGCGGGACGTCGGCCTTGAAGTCAGCCGCTCCTTCGGCGACGACCGACTGGGGCTTACCCTCGGGGGCTACCACCGAGAGATCGACTTGCAGAATCGATTCTTTTTCATAGACAGAGCCCATGTTTTGGGCGCCACCGGCGGGGCCTGGTTTCGGCTGGATCGCCGCACCCGCCTCTACTTCCGTTACGGGCTGGATGAGGACTTCAACATCTTCAGACCCAGCCTGCAACGATTTCGAACCTATCGCATGGGATTGGACTGGAAGCTCTGATTCGAACCTGTAGCAAGATTCCACTCTCTGTTGTTTCATGAAGATGCTCGATTCCGGATATTGCAAAAGGCTCATGAGAAAGCGCGTGTCCCGACTGGTCGGCCTGATGCTGCTAACTGCCTCCGGGGTGGCGTTGACCTTTAACCACGGTGGCGCCGAGGAAACCCGCGCCGGTTCCACCGACTACCACTTGCATGATCGCCACGTGGGGCAACTTGGCCTGGAATGCAATGACTGCCATGTGCCGAAGCAACCGGAATCGGTGGTCCTGGCCCGGCCGGGCCACGCTCAATGCCTCTCCTGTCACCCGGAGGACTTTCAGGGCCTACCGGGTGTTGACCTCTGCCAGGCGTGCCATGCCGCCTTGCAACCCACGGGCTCCGACGACCTGCGTCCCTATCCCGAATTCAGCAAGCCCCAGGCGCTCCTGTTCCGCTTCTCTCATGCACAGCACCTGGACAAGACGGAGCGCCTGGATCCGGCTACCGGGTTTCGCGCCGACTGCACCTTTTGCCACAAATTTGAGGGAGAGGGGGATTTCGCAGGATTTCCCGGTCATGCTGAATGCGCCGCTTGTCACTCCAAGCCCAACATCCTTCCCGACCTCACGGCCAAGTCCACCAGCGCCGATTGCAGGCAGTGCCATGGTGCGGTTGAGCGAGAAAACCCGGGCTTCAGCAAGGAGCGGCGCCTGGCAGGGACTCACCAGGAATCAGGGGCGGCGGTAAACCTGAAATTCGCCCATCTGCCCCATCTCCAATCAGACGGGGCGGAGCGTATCTCGTGCATCACCTGCCACTACGAAATCCCACAGAGTGAGCGCCTCGCCGATCTTAGCCATCCGGATGTTCTGGACTGCGTGGCTTGTCACGACGGGCAGCAGGAGTTGGTGTCCCATTTCAGGATGGAAGACTGCCAGGCCTGCCACCTCGACGCTCGGGAGGGAGTCCTGCCTGCCAGCCACAGCCGCAGCCTGAAGCCCCTGTCCCACACCGCAGGTTTCCGAAGGCACCACCAGGAAGAAGCCTCGGCGGGGAATAGCAAGTGCTTCGTTTGCCACACCCATGTGTCGCCTGCTGTTCGCACGGGGGGAGATTGCGCCGCTTGCCACCAGGTCATGCGACCCCTTTCCCACACGGCGCGCTGGCGCGATGCCATCCATGGGAAGCAGGCGGCCCTGGACCGCCAGGCGTGCGCCGTTTGCCACACGGCCGACACCTGTTCCCGATGTCACAACCAACTTCCCAGAAGCCACTTTCCGCTTGCCTTGTTCAAGGCCGGAGCTCACGCCGATATGGCCACCTTGCAGTTGCGTTCCTGCTTTACCTGCCACACCTTCGAGGACACCTGTGCAGCCTGCCACTTGCCGTAGGGACCATCGGAAGGTTCCCATGAAACGCAGAGAGTTCCTGGCTGCCGCGACCGCCACTCCGGCAATGCTGCTTGCCCGCACCGGGGCCGGTGGAACGCCGACCGAGTCAGGGAAGAATTTCTTGATGGAGCACGGTTTTTGGGACTATACCACCCCGGGCGCCGGAGGAATGGAGTCTTACGGGCAGGACGACTATCTCTCCCTGCTCGACGACATGGCCGGGGCGGGCATGAACTCCCTGATGATCTACGTGAAGTGGCTGACTACGGGTTACCGGTCCCGACTCCCGTTCCAGGATCAGTCTCCCGAAAACCCGGTCATCGCCTCCGACAATTCCCTGCTGCAGCGGACCATCGAGGAGGCGGGTCAACGGGGGATCAAGGTCTGGCTGGGAGGCGCGGTGACCTATTTCGACACCTCCAGGTTTCGAGCCGATCCCTACCGAACTTACACTCGGTTGAGCGGATTCGATCTGCCGGTGGAGGTGGGGTTGTTCGATACCGACACCCCAGGGCTCAGCGAGCGCATCGTTCAGATCTACGAGGAACTGGTGGAGCTGTTTCCGGGCGCCGGGGGCCTGGAGGTGGAGCTTGAAGGGGCCGGAGTCGAGAGCGCCCGCCGAATCCCGCTCTATGATCGATGGGCCCGGGAAAACGGGCGTCCGCCGTTTGTGGAGCTGGGCCACCCGTTCAACCCCCGATCGTTCGATGTTCCCGACTGGCGGGACTACACCACCGATTCCCGCCTGAGGGTGCTCCGGGCCGTAGAAGATGCCGTGCGGGCCAAGGGGTTTCGGGGGGACCTGGCGACGATCTGCGAAACGGGCTCCAGGCCCTACGCCCTGGGTCAGGCCGTCAACCTGAGGGAATTCCACAGGCGCTTTCCCGATTGGACCGCCACCACCTACGAGTACGACAAGTGGAACCACCGCTATGGGATGATGGATCTCTGCATCGACCATCCCAAGCGGGAAGGGGTCCAGGTGTTTTATCTCCCCCGAGGAGTCATGACCTGGGGAAGCCGGTGGCCCCTGCCGATCGCCCTGGAGCAAAGTTGGCGGATGGACCTGGAAGACATTCGAAGATTCAAGCCCCGGGGAGTCTGGTGGTTCGGAAGCGGGGGACGCAGCGAGGGCGCTCACGTGAGTCTTGCCAGGCTGAAGCAGTCCGGCTTCAGCAGCGGCAAGGAGGCGCGGCGGGCCTTGCTGAGGGCGGCTTCGGAACTTGTCTGAAACAAACGACAAACGACAAAAGACAAACGACTTATCCACGAAGGGGCACGAAGGACCACGAAGGGGCACTAAGGCGCTGAGGTTAACCGCGACGGGGTACCAAGTTCGTGAAGGGTTGATCGATTTCTGATTGTTTCACTCTATGTATGATCCGCACACCAGGGCGGGGGCCCGGCTTGTCTGAAACAAACGACAAAAGACAAAAGAAAAAGACATTTTCACGAAGGGGCACGAAGGAACGACAAAGGACCACTAAGGCGTTGGGGTTAACCGTGACGGGATACCAAGGTTAGGAAGGGATGATCAATTTCTGATTGTTTCATTCTCGTATGATCTGCTTATCCTGTCCATCCTGTGCATCCATGTTGAATGAATGGTCCTTCTCGATGGATCTACCCCGTCGCGGCGGTGAGGGGGCAGGGTTCGCGAGCAAACCGGGAGTTTCCCAAAGGGCGCAGGCCGGCTTTCAGCGAAGTCACCCTCCGGAAACTTTCAACCGTACTATTGGGACGACACCACCCGGGAGCGCGGGCGTTCCGCCCGCATCCTCTCCCATGGGTTGCCGCTCAGTTTCCCAGCGATCTTATCAAGAGTGCAGCCCTGCTGAGCCACCAAGTCTCCCCACGGCTTCTGTTGGGTCCGGCCGGGACAGTGTGCCATAATCGCCATAGTGGAAGTTCGGCAAATGCCTGTCGCAGTTCACCTCGGCGGACGACCCCGATGCCGGATTGCGGGAGTCCCCATAAACCTTATCGACCCATGGGAATGATTCTTCCAGTGTTGGTGGTGATTTCCCTGCTGTGGCCAGGCACGGCCCTGGGCGGGGAGGAGCCGGCTCAGGAGCAGGGCCGGCCGGTGCAGGTCCTGGACTACGGCTACGTCTCGTCGGAGGAGTGCCGAAGCTGCCATCCTCAGAACCATGCCAGTTGGCACGCCTCCTACCACAGGACCATGACCCAGGTCGCAACCCCCGAAGCGCTGGCTATTCCCATCGAGAAGGCGGATCTGAAGCTGGAAGGCCAGACCTACCGGTTGAGGCGTGAAGGGGAATGGCTGTGGGCGGAAATGCCCCATCCCTCCATGGGACGCATCAAGAGGCGTATCGTCCTGACCACGGGCTCGCACCATTTCCAGATGTACTGGTATTCCAGCGGCACCACGCGCAAGCTGGAGCTGTTTCCCTTTGTCTATGCCATCCAGGAAGGACGCTGGATTCCGGAAAAGTCCACTTTTCTCATGCCGCCTTCACCCCGGATTTCCACTCAACCGGGGCGCTGGAACCAGGCTTGCCTGCAGTGCCACACGACTCTGGGACGACCCCGGGTAGCGACTCAGAACAACATGGATACGCAGGTGGCGGAGTTCGGCATCGCCTGCGAAGCCTGCCACGGTCCGGGGGAGCGGCATGTCCAGGTCATGAACCGGCCGGGCAGCCTGGAAGCCTATCGTAGCGGCAAGCTGAATCCGCATATCGTCAATCCCGCCAAGCTGCCCCACGACCGTTCCTCCCAGGTCTGCGGACAGTGCCACAGCGTCTTTACCTTTGGTGACCGGCAGGAACTGGTCCAGTGGTTGAACCACGGCTTTTCCTATAGGCCGGGGCAGGATCTGAACGACAGCCGCTTTCTGATTCGATACGACCAAAACCGGGACGCTCCCCAGATGGAAGCTTTTCTGAAGGCGCAGCCACGGTTCCTGGAGTCGGTCTTCTGGTCGGATGGAATGGTTCGGACGGCGGGAAGGGAGTACAGCGGGCTTCTGGAGTCCGGGTGTTACCAGATGGGTCAGATGTCCTGCCTGTCCTGCCACCGCCTGCACAAGGCTCCGGAGGATCCCCGCTCCCTGAAGTCCTGGGCCAACGATCAGTTGCAGCCTGGCATGGACACCAATCGGGCCTGTCTGCAGTGCCACCCCGCCTTCGAGTCCCGGCTGGAGGAACACACCCATCACCGGCCGGGTTCTCCGGGAAGCCAATGTTACAACTGCCACATGCCTCACACTTCCTACGCCCTGCTGAAGGCTATTCGAAGCCATCAGATCAACAGCCCCACGGTGGCCGCCAGCCTGGAAACGGGCCGGCCCAACGCCTGCAACCAGTGCCACCTGGACAAGACCCTGAGCTGGGCGGCTGAGAACCTGCAAAAGTGGTATGGAGTGCCCAAGCCCAAGCTGTCCAAGGAAGAAGAGTCCGTCGCGGCCTCGGTGCTCTGGACCTTGAAGGGGGATGCCGGCCAGCGGGCCCTCATGGCCTGGAGTCTGGGGTGGGAACCCGCCAGGGCCGCCTCCGGTTCGGGGTGGATGGCGCCCTATCTGGCCCAGTTGCTGGAGGACCCCTACGATGCCGTGAGGTTTATCGCCTACCGCTCGCTACGCCGACTGCCCGGCTTCGATGACTTCCAATACGACTACGTGGACTCTCCCCAGCGGCGAGCCGAAGCCCGTCTCAAGGCCCTGGAGATCTGGCGTCGAGCCGGCCGGCAACACCGGCCCGAAAGCGGGTCCGCTGTCCTGTTCGATGGCCGCGGCAAGCTCCGCCGGAAGGCATTCGATCGCCTGCTGAGCCAACGGAACGACTACCCCTTGGGCCTGGCCGAGTAAGAGCGACTGCCCTGCCCCCGAGCCATACAGTCCGCCGCGAGCCCCGGTCGAAGGGCCGGAATTGCGAGGCTTCATGATCAAGCGGGTCCTGGCTCGATTGCATGTCGTGGCCCTGGTGGTGCTGTGGATCGCCCCCTCGGTCCTCGCCGAGTCGGACGACTATCGCAAGGCCCTGTCAAGCTATCGGGACAAGCGTTACCTGGAGGCGCTGGTCTGGATTCAGCAGGCAGTGGCCGTGGAGAATGACAAGGCGGCCTACTACCTGCTTCAAGGCGAGGTCTACAGCGCCTTGCGTCAGTTCAGCGATGCCGAGACCTCGTTGCGCCGAGCGGTTGAATTGCAGCCCGACCTGGCCAGGGCCCATTTCCAACTGGGCGTTCTTTTCCTGCGGGACGAGCAGCACCGCCAGGCCGCGACGGCACTGGAGCGGGTTGTGGCCGTCGAACCCGGCAATCTGAGAGCCCGTCTCTTGCTGGGCAACGTCTACTGCCTTCAGCTCAATCTCGACAGCCTGGCCCTGCAGCAATTTACGGCGGTGGCAAAGACCGACCCCCGCTACCCCGCGGTTCAATTCGGCCTGGGGAGACTCCTTTTCAGGCAGGGCAAGGACCGTGAGGCCGTCGAGCATTTTCGATCGGAGTTGAAGTCTCATCCGGAACATGCGGAGGCGCGTTTTCACTTGGCCAAGGCCCTGCTGAGAATGGGCCGCACCGAGGAGGTTCTCGGCCATTTGCAGGCGCTGCAGGGCAAAAAGGTGGACCAGGCGGAATTTCACTTCTTCCTGGCCAAGACCTACCACCGCTTGAAGCAACCCGCCAAGGCCATTGAAGTGCTTCGGCAAGGGATCGACCTCAAACCCGACTTCCCGGACGCACTCTACCTGCTGGCCCGACTCTACCTGGAAACGGGGCGCCCCGAGCAGGCTCGGGATCAGATGGATCGATTCGAGAAGATACGCGACCGGGAGGGACGGGGCCGGCTGAGGCCGTGAGGCTGCGGAACGAGTTATCCATAAAGGAGAACGACGAACCACCAATGAACACGAATGAACACCAATAAACGGGTTGGTCAGGAGAGGCGTTTACAAAAAGCTCGGCTATAAGACATTGAAGACAAGATGGATCCCATACTGTGCCTGGCGGACCGGCGAAATTGGCGGGCGGCGATCGGCCGTTTCCACCTACTCAGAGCCGGCCTTCGTTTTTTTCCTCTCCGGAGACGCCATTTCAATCTGGATTTGTTTGTTCTTGATGCTTGCGGCCGGCGGGTTCCTTCGGGCGGAATCAGTGCCCCGGTTCACCAATGTCACCGGTTCCAGCGGCATCGATTTTCTCCATATCAACGGCCCCGAGAAGACCAAGCCCTACCTGTTCGAGGCCAAGGGCGGCGGGGCCGGCTTCCTCGATTATGACAACGATGGCTGGCTGGATCTGATCATGGTTCAAGGGTCCACCCTGGAACGATTGCGCAGGGGCGACAACCCGCACGGCGCGCTCTATCGGAACCAGGGAGACGGGACCTTCCAGGAGGTGACCCGGAAGGCGGGTCTGACCCGGTCCGCCTGGGGGATGGGAGTCACCCTGGGAGACTACGACAACGATGGCTTTGTGGACGTCTATTTGAACAACTTGCAGGCCAACATCCTCTACAGGAACCGGGGAGACGGCACCTTCCAGGACGTCACCGATCGGGCCGGTGTGGGAGACGCCGGGTTGAGCTCCTCTTCGGCCTTCGGCGACTACGACCTGGACGGGGACCTGGACCTCTACGTCTGCAACTATGTTCGCTACAATTTCGACAGTCTGCCCCCACCCGGCTCCAAGCCCATCTGCAGCTACCGGGGAGCGCCGGCCTTTTGCGGCCCTCTGGGACTGGACGGGGCGGCCAATCGGTTCTACCGCAACAACGGAGACGGGACCTTCTCGGAGGTCACAGAGGCTGCGGGGTTGAACGTGAAAAACCGCTATTACTCCCTGGGAGTGGTTTGGGCCGATCTGGACAACGACGGGGATCCGGACCTCTACGTGGCCAACGACAGCACACCCAATCAGCTCTTTGTCAACCAGGGGGACGGAACCTTCAAGGAATTGGGTTTCCTGAGCGGCCTGGCAACCGACGCCGACGGGCGTTTCCAGGCAGGCATGGGAGTGGATGCGGCCGATTATGACAACGACGGGCGTGTGGACCTGTTCGTGACCAACTTCGCCGACGATTACAGCACGCTCTACCGCAATCGAGGGCAGCTCGTGTTCGAGGACGTGAGCCAGCAGGCCCGGCTGAGCCAGCCGGAATGGATGCTGGTCGGCTGGGGGGCCGGATTCTACGATTTGAACCATGACGGCTGGAAGGACATCTTCCACTCCAACGGCCACGTCTATGCGCTGGTGCTGACGGCCGGCTGGTCCGACCGCTATCACCAGCCTTCTTCCTTCTACCTGAATCGAAAAGACGGAACCTTCAGGGATGTGAGAAAGTTGGCTGGACCGGATCTGCAGAAAGAGTTGCTGGGCCGGGGCATGGCCTTCGGAGACCTGGACAACGACGGAGACATCGACTTCGTCATCGGCAATCTCAACGGGACTCCCCAGCTCTTCAGGCATGAAGGCGCCGGTCCCAACCATTGGGTGATGTTCCGCGCCAGGGGGACGCGGAGCAACCGTGACGGCATCGGCGCCCGCGTCACGGTGGTCGCCGGCGAGCTCCGCCAGGTCCGGGAGATCAAGCGAACCGTCGGCATCTTCTCGGCCAGCGATCCCAGGGCTCATTTCGGTCTGGGGGGCGCCGAGCGAATCGAAAAGGTACAGGTGAAGTGGCCCAGCGGGGTGGTGCAGGAATATCGTGACCTGCCCGCCGACACCCACTACAGGATTGACGAGGAGAGCGGTCTGGAGAAGGAGTTCTGAAGAACGGGCTACAGAGCTCCCGCCTTGCGGTAGATGCTCTTCCGGTAAGTTTCGTGGCGGCGCAGCGCTTCCTGGTTGACCTCGGTGCTGCGCCCGCGATAGTCGAGGACAAACCCGCGGCGATGGGAGTCGGTGTTGTTGGGGCCGCTGCGGTGGACGGTAAGGAAGTGATGGATGGAGGCGTCTCCCGGTTGGAGCAGGGCCGGGACTTCCGGGTAGAGCGCGGGGTCTGGAGGTTCGGAGAGGGCCTTGGTGAACAGGGGCAGGCCGGTCTGGACGTGGGGGATGTGTCCCAGCCGGTGGCTGCCTCGGACGAAATGGACGGCGCCGTTTTCGAGGGTGGTCTCATCCAGGGCGATCCAGATCACCAGGCCGTAGGGGGGGAGGTAATTGAAGTAGGCGTTTTCCTGGTGGTAGAGGGCCGGCGAGCCGACTCGGGCGGGTTTGTAAAAGACCTCAGTGGTAATGGGTTCGACCGGCTCTCCCAGGCAGGCGCCGAGCAGATCCAGGGTGGCAGGCCGCTGCAGCGCTTGCCGAAAGTATTCATCGTAGAGTTCCATTCTGGAGAACTGCTTCAGCGGCCCGCTCCAGCCCGATTCATAGACCACGTGAATCCGGGGGACGGAGGGCAGGACCTCGGCGATGTAGCGGTCGATCTCCTGTTCCGTCCGCTTCAATTCCTTGGCGTTCAGGAATCCCTTCACCACCACGAACCCGTCTTCCTGAAACCGTGCGGCCAGTTGATTGGTGTTCAGTGTCGCAGGCATTTCGTGCTCTCCGGTTGGAAGGTCCCAGCCGGTGGGGACCCGGCGCAGCTTGCGCAAGCATCGTCAGCAGATGACTTCGCCCCGGTCATGCTGCTTGTCCATTCGAGTCTGTGCCAGGAATTGTCGGAACTGTAGCATCCCAGGGGCGCTTCTGCCTGCCGTTCTTCCCGGCCGTTCACTCCGATCGGTAGTTGACCTCCAGCCGCACGCCACGGAACTGCGCCCGGGCAGCCATCCCGGGCAGCCGCTCCGGCCGAACGGCCCCCGGCCTGGGGCGTGCGCCCTTGAGCGCCAATACCACGGTGTTCATTCCCTGACGCAGAGGGGGAGCATCCACGGGAAAGCTCATCCGATACTCGCCCTTGCCGGCGTCGATGACCGTGGATTGCCCATTGGCCAGGTCCTTGCCGTTCACCCGGCAGACCACCGCCTCCGGCCGAGCCGCGCCTCTCACATCCAGCACCAGCCGCATGGTGTCCAGCGTTCCCTTTTCCTTGGCCGACGCCAGGTCGTCCCCGACCACCAGCGGAACCCTCCCCACCACTCCATACTTGATGACTCCGTCCCTGCTGACGGGCAGCGGTGGCGGGCTGGAGACATGAGCGTAGTAGTCGAACACTCCACCGGCATGGTTGTCCACGCAAAACAGCTTGTCCTTGGCTTCCAGAGTGCGGGGCTCGCCGATGTCGCTCAGGCAGGCATAGGACCGACGGCGGGTCTCGATCAGGTCAGGTCCGGTCTTGTACTCGAAGGGCGTTCCCAGATTCCACAGGTAGATGCCGTCGGCGCCGGTCCGGAACCAGTTGCTGGCCATGCCCCGCACCCCCTCCAGAAAACTTCCCCGGGACACGCTGTTTGCGGCGCCCTGGTTGATGCAGGGATAAACCGCTACACCGTGGGGGTGGGCGGCGGTCGTGAACTCGGCCAAGGGCAGGCTGAAAGGCGCATAGCCGCCTCCGGCAATCAGAATGTCCACCAGGTCCTCTTCCAGCCAACCCTTCAGGTCCAGCCCGATGTTCAGGGCCCGTTGGAAGCTGTCCGGCACTCGAGCGGCCAGCAGCAGCGGACGTCCCCGCCGCTCGGCCTGGCTGTCGGTGAGCTTGCGGACGCGGCGCATGAAGGCCGTCATAACCTCGACCTGGTCGCTGCTCACCGGCTTTCCCTGCATGGTCGGGCTGAAAAACACCGGGTGGCGAATGTAGTCCAGCTCGAAGCCGTCAACGTCGTAACGGCCGGCGACCTCCTCGATGATCTCGAACTTGCGCTGCCTGACCTCCGGGTGGGAGAAGTCCTGGGAGGTGACATAGAGCTCGAGAGAGTCAAGCATCCCCGAGGGATTCACCAGAAACTCCGGATGTTCCTTCTTCCAGGTGGTCAGGCCGCCTTCGATGAAGCTGTCGTGAACGTCGTTCATGCGAACCGATGCCAGGATCTCCATGCCGTGAGCGCGGGCAAAATCGATGACGATCTGCAGCGGGCCGCGGCCTGACTGGATCAACCGCTTCACGTTGGCGGTGACCTTGGACCAATAGGCGGGCGGACCTCCGTGGGCATCGCCGTAGATGGGCTGGATCTTGCTGTCATACACCGGGGCGTCGGCCCAACCCCCCAGGATGGACCAGGAAATGGTATCGACCTGGGTTCCGGCCAGGGGTTGCAGCCGGCGCTTCAGGAACCCCTCGGGGGTGCCGGCGTCGTCGCGGGACAGCTCATAGCTGTCGTCGTTGAAGATGATGCGGCGCTGTCTGGCAGCCGCTTCCACCCGGTCCTTCTTGGCCTCCGACCAGTTTGCCCGTGGGTCCGGAACCGGTCCGGAGCAGGACAGGAATCCGATCAGGGCCAGACAAATGCCGGCTCCCAGGCTTAGACTGGTTGTCAGTCTCCGTCTGCCCTTTGGGCTTAGGTCAGTCATTCTTGAACCTCCTCCGCCCGATCGATTGGGGCGAAAAGAAACAGAAACGTCATTGCGTCGGCTTGTGCGTCACTTGGGCTCACCGGCATTTGCTGCCGCCGCCTACGCGGCTCGACACCCATACGCGACGTTTCCCATAAGCTGACGCCCACGGCTAAGTGCTGTCGCGGCTTCGCCGCTCTCAAGGAAGCCGGCTAAAGCAGCATATTCTCAGGTAAGTCCCGCCCCTGCCCAGGTGTGCGGATCATACGAGAGTGAAACAATCAGAAATCGACCATCCCGTCGCGACCTTGGTATCCCGTCGCGGTTAATCTCAATGCCTTAGTGGCCCTTCGTCGTTCTTCGTGTCCCTTCGTGGATTCCTCTTTTTCTTTTGTCTTTTTTCGTTTGTTTCAGACAGGGATCATCGAGAAAAGCGCTCGATCCGCTCCTTGAGCTGCCGGTAGCTCTTCAGCGCCTGCCGGGCCTGTTCGGACTCTCCGGCATCCCTGTAGAGTCTGGCCAGAAGGCGGTGAGCCACCGGGTTGTCGGGCAGAAGCCGGATGGACTGCCGGGCAGCCTCAATAGCCTTGTCCAGTTGTCCGAGTCTCCGATAGACCTTGGCCAGACCGAAATGGAGATCGGGGAGCGAGACCGTGCGGCTCTCCTCGGAAACGGCAGTCAACTGGGCCAAAGCCAGCTTGGGCTTTCCGAGCTGAAGCAACAGGTCTCCCAGTTCCAGGCGGGCCTGGCCGTGGTCCGGGTGGTACTCCACCTCCCGTTGCAGGGCTTGGAGAGCCTCCCGAAACTTCCCGGCGTCCAGGTAAACGGCGGCCAGGTGGTAGTAAGCCCAGGCGTAGCGGGGCTTCCTGGCGACCACTGCCTCGAACTGCCGGAGAGCCTTGCTCCTCATGTTCTGCTGGTGGTAGGTCCGCCCCAGGTGCATCCTGGCCTTGAGGTGGCCGGGGTCCAGTTCCAGGGCTTTTTCCAGGAGCCGAATGCCCTCTTCCACCGGCTGGCTGGTGGTGTTTCTGGCGCCCATCCCCATGGGGTCGGTCGGATCCTCGGTCTCGCTTCGCTGCTGGAGTATGAGAGCCGCCACACCGTAGTGGAAGTCGGCTTTGGCGGGGTCGAGAGCCAGGGCTTTGCGCAGTTCGGGTTCGGCGTCGCTGTACTGATTGAGCTGCAGAAGCGTCATGCCGTACAGGTGTCGGTATTCGGCGTTCTCACCGTCCTGCTGCACGGCTTTCTGAGCCGCCAGCATGGCCAGCAGATACTCCTTCTTCTCATAACGCTCTTTGGCCTCCAGGTATTCGGCCGATTGCGCCCGGAGCTGGCCCGCCCAAAGGAGGACAACGGCAATCGCCGGGATGGCCAATCGCCGAACCGCCCCAGTGCGAGGCAGACGGCTCGCCCGCACTGCCGGCGGGGTCCATGCTTTGTTCCTGGCTGTGAGTGGCCTATTCATTTGGCATTAGTGATCCGCAATGCGCGGGCTCCGGACGTTCAGGGTTTCTTTTCAGCCACGATGCGGATCCAGTGGTCGGCGAACTCGGAGTGGGTCATGAAGCCCCCTTCAAAGGGCATGTGACAGGAGCTGCATTCGCTGGTGGCCACCTTGCATCCGGAGGCCGTGGCATGGTTGCCCCCATGGCAGGACAGGCATTTGGAATCGTAGGATGCAGCCGTTTGCACCAGGCTCTCGTGCGGGTCGTGGCAAGTCGTGCACTTCAATTGATCCCGGCTCTCGCTGTAGCACCGGCTCAGCACCAGGCGCTGGGCCGGAAAACGGGACACCTCCTTGTCGACCGTGTACCTGGCAAGCGCCTGCAGGTCGTTGCCCCCCGGCGGCGCTCCGTGGCAGGCGCCGCAGAAATAAAGCTGCTCGACGGCCGCCATCCTGCCGGGGTTTTGGATTGTTGAGGCGGGATCGGTCCCTCCTCGGTTCATCGCCTGGATATGTTCTTGCCCCGGTCCGTGACAGCGTTCGCAGTGGACGCCGGCGGAGCCAGGGTCCATTTTCTCAGGTGGCAGGTCGGCATGCCGGGTGGTGTGGCAGGCAAAGCAGTGCTCTCGTTGAGGCGGGCTCATCCAGTCCGCCAGAGCGTCATAGGGGTTGTCCACCCGGTCCTCCAACCCGGTGGTAATGTCCAACCCCCCGGTGGACTGGTACCAGCTCACCCGGCTCTGGCCGTAGGCGCCGGCATCGGTCATCCCGATGAAGGTGATCCCTTTCCTCCCGGCCCCCATTCCCCACAGCAGATGCATGCGGTCGGCTTCTCCGGCCCTGGCGGCCACCAGGTCGAGGGTGAACTCGGGGTCGGGGGACCGCTCGATCCGATAGGCCACCTGATTGCGCGGGTCGGAAAACTCCAGGGGCACCGATTCCAGCAACCGGGAAAGGGAGTGCACTCGCCTCAAGGTCAGCGGATGGCCGCTCTCCAGCTGGACCTCGACAATCTCCCGGTGGCACTGCACGCATTGGCTGGACCCCACGTAGCCCGATTCGTCGGTGGCTTGTGCGCGGGAGGGACTCATCCAGAGGCAAGCTGCCAGAGCAACCGTCGCGAAGCACAGGGAGCCCGATTTTCCATTCAGAGCCCTCGCTCCGGGCTGTCTCCCGCGGGTAGACTTGCCAATCAACATCCCTATCGAATTTCTCATGGGATCAAGGTCGATAATCCGACTCTTTTCCTCCCCGCAATCGTCCTTTAAGGTACACTTATTGTTGATTCACGATGGAGCCTACAACCTTCGCGCTGGCAAATCCGGTTCACTCCCGGCTTCCTCGAGGGGGCGGACTCCCCGCCGTTCCCGCCGGCGCAGCGTAGGGGAGCCAGCGCGGTAGAGATGGCGACGTACATCAGTTGTTCCACCTCCCTATCCCCATTTGCGCACGATTCGCGGAATTGTTCTGCACCTCGCGATCGTGTTCTTCTTGTCCCACTGACTGTTGCCTTCGACCGTTGCGTTTTTGCCCGAGGTCCCTGGACTTGATCCACAAGGCGTTCCTGTAGCGAAATCCGTAGGGGGATTTGGGCTTGGAATCAAACGGTACGAAGGTAAACCATTGGCCCTGGCTGCCGAGCACCCATCCTCCACGGTTCTGGTAGCCGAAGCTGGGGTAGGCCGACCGGCGCACTCTGGCCGAGAGGAGTGAATTGGACTTGGCCAACTGTTGGGCCCGTTCTTTGCTCCATTGGTTGAGGTCGTCCTTCTTCCTAAGCTTTCCCGAGTGAAGCTTGGAGGTTGCCGCTTCGACCTGGTAGCTTCTGCCGGATTCAAGCCGTCGCCTCTTCCGGTGATTCCCCATCCATTCCAAAGCCCCCTTGTAGACCGAGACGCGCAACCTGGACTCGAGGCTGAGGCGATACAGCCCTCTGGCGGCCACTTGAAAATCGCCTGCTGGAGTCGATATGGACAAAGAGTGGATGGCGGGATTGAAGGCGGCGGATTCCAGGATGATTTCACCCTTTAGAATCTCGAACTTCATCTTCCGATAGCCGGTCCTGATGAATCGGACCAGGCTGCTCTCGGCGAGCCGCAAGTAGCTGCCTGGATTCAAGAGCAGTTCCGCGCGACCATTCTCCAGGGTTCTTAGCCGCCCTCCGGCGTTCAACTTGTGACCGGCCGTCAACAGCCAGCGGTTGCTGCCCGCGAACCGATATTGAGGCGGTCTTCCCCAGAAGCTGTTCAACAAGAAAGCCGAACGCACCTGGCCCCAGGGGTCCAAGTGATCCCGACTGTGCTTGCCCAGCTCGGCCACCGCCGGAGGGTTTTCTGCAGCACTACTGAGAACGTACCGCTTGCCAGGGGTCAGGTTCAACGATCGACCGTCTCGCTTCAGCCAGTTCAACTTGCCGGAGTGAACGGCAACCTCCAATGAAGAGGGTTCCTTGACTTGAATTCGATAAAATCCGTCTTTGAGAAATTCCAGATCTCCGGCCGGTGTCGATAGCTTCAAGGCGTGACGCCGGCTCTTGAAGCGTCTGGAATCGACGACGAAGGTTCCTTCCGAAACGCGGAAGTGCATTTTTCGGTATGCCGTGTCGAGGACTTCCAGTCGGGCCTGGTCAGCCAGTCGAAGGTAACCGCCGGGATGCAACATGATTTCGAGACGGTCCCCGCGGCCTGTCCGGACAATGTCCCCGGGCTCCAATCGGTGGCCGATTGCGATTTCAGCCGGCACCCCTTGCCCGCCGGCAAGCAGAAGCTGTTTTCCCTTGACGTACCGGACGGTGCCGGCTTGAAGGTGAGAGACGTGAGCCGCGGGATCCTTCGCCAGAGCCCGGGCGGCTCCAGCCAGAAGCAGGACCCCGGCCGCCGAAGTCAGGATGATTCCTTTCATGGCTTTGCCTCTCCGCCGGCGGAAAAATGAGCCCAACATCGGAAATGCAACGGGAGGACGGCACGACCCATCGATCACTGGCCCTATCTTAGTGATCCTGATTCTTCAATTCCAGTCTCATCTACGAACAAGAGTCTGTCGCCCCGGGATCAGTCGCGATCCGTGCTAAAATCAACGCAGAGTAGGCGATGATGCAGTCGCTTTCCGCGTAGTGACCTCTTCCGGAGCCTTCTTCAGGCAGTTTGCTGCAATCCAAGTGATGAACAAGCCGACAGCACTGAGTCTGATTGCTTGCCTGGCCGCTTTGTCGGGGATATCCGCCAATGATTTGTCCCGCTCGGACAAGTCATTGCCTGCCTCGCCCTCGCTGGTCTTCGAGGATGTGGCCGCCGAAGCGGGACTGGATTTTCAGCATTTCAGCGGCAGCCCCGAGAAGCAGTACATTCTGGAGAGCATGAGCGGGGGCGTGGCCTGGATCGACTTCGACCGGGACGGCTGGATGGACCTCTACCTGGTCAACGGGGGCCGCTGGGAGGATCTGGTTCAAGGCAAGCGCACGGTTTCCAATGCGCTCTATCGCAACGACGGCGACGGCACCTTTACCAACGTGACCGAAAAGGCCGGAGTGGGAAATCGGCACTGGGGAATGGGAGTGGCCGCCGGCGACTACGACAATGACGGCTGGGTGGACCTGTTCGTCTGCAACTACGGTCCCAACACCCTCTACCGGAACAATGGGGACGGCACCTTCAAGGACATGACCGGCACGGCCGGAGTGGGAGACGGTCGTTGGGGGGTCAGCGCATCCTGGGGTGACTACGACGCCGACGGCTGGCTGGATCTCTACGTCACCAACACGGTCCAGTTCGACTACAAGAACCCCGATCCCATGGAGTGCCACTACCGGGGGATAACGGTGCAGTGCGGTCCCCTGGGAATGGTCGGCGATTCCGATATCCTCTACCGCAACAACCGGGACGGGACCTTTAGCGACCTGAGCGAGAAGGCCGGCGTCTCGGACGTGCCCCCCTCCTACGGCCTGGGCGCCATCTGGACCGACTACGACAACGACGGAGACCTGGACCTCTATGTGGCCAACGACCAAATGGCCAATTTTCTCTTTCGCAACCTGGGAGACGGCACCTTTGAGGAAACCGGGCTCATTGCGGGCGCTGCATTCAGCGATGACGGGACGGCTCAGGGCAGCATGGGAGTGGATTTCGGCGACTATGACCGCGACGGCCTGCTGGATATCTACATCACCCATTTTTCAGACGACTACAATACGCTTTTCCGCAATCTGGGCCAGGGCAGGTTTCGCGACATGACCCGGGGAGCCGGCTTGACCTTCAGCAGTTGGCCCATGGTGGGTTGGGGCACGGGGTTCGCGGACCTGGACCATGACGGTTGGGAGGACATCTTTGCCGCCAACGGCCACGTGTTTCCCCAGGTGGACGGATACAAGATCGGCACCAGCTTCCATCAACGCAGCCAAGTCTTCCGCAACCTGGGCGACGGCAAGTTCCAGGAGGTGTCGGCCGGACTCGACAAGCTCAAGTCCTGGTCCAGCCGGGGGGTGGCCTTTGCCGACTTCGACAACGACGGCGATATCGACGTCGCCGTCAACAACCTGGACGGAGTCCCCTGGCTCTTGAGGAATCGAAAGGGGAGTCAGGCCGGCAATTGGCTCCTGCTTTCTCTGGAGGGGACCCGAACCAATCGCAGCGCCATCGGGACCAGGATTACCCTCGAGACCGGAGAGGGGAAGCAGATCCGGGAGGTGCGGGGTGGGTCCAGCTACGAATCCACCCACGACTTCCGGGTCCACTTCGGCCTGGGCGGGCTCGAGACCGTCAAGAAATTGATCGTCCGCTGGACCGATGGAACTACCCAGGACTTCGAGAACCTGTCGGTCAACCGCGTCTACCGGCTCAAGGAGGGGGGCGAGCTCGAGTAGCCCCGGGGAAGATCAATCGAGAAGGACTATAAATTGAACATGGATGCACAGGATGCACAGGATAATCAGGACCAGAGGCTGCTGCACGAAACGCAGACTCCGGCGATGATCGGGTGCGGATTTGAGGATGTCCAGGATTGCAAGCCAGCCGTCTCCGGAAAAAATCCTGTGCATCCATGTGAATCAAGAATCTACCCGTGCTTGACGTTGAACCGGTTTCCAGCCACCCGGCGCAGGGGGTTGTTTCAGGCAAGCCGGGCCCCCGCCCTGGTGTGCGGATCATACATAGAGTGAAACAATCAGAAATCGATCAACCCTTCGCGAACGTGGTACCCCGTCGCGGCCAACCTCAGCGCCTTAGTGGCCCTTCGTGGTCCTTCGTGCCCCTTCGTGGAAATGTCTTTTTCTTTTGAGCCTTTTGCAAAATTCGCAGATAGCGGGAATTTTCACGTGGGGAAAGATCAAGGAGGGCAGGTGGAAGGAGGGGCAAGACCACTGTCTGTTGTATCATGAAGGTGTCTGAACCACATGATGAACGGAGGTGGAACTTGCCCCTTAGGGAAACCCTATCACGACACTGGTTCCGGTTTCAACGAGAGCTGTTTCCCCTGCTGGAGGAAGTTTTGGGGCCTCTGGGAGAGCGTTACCAGCGGCTGGTGCAGGTATTGGAGTTGGTGCGGGTGGAGGAGTTGCTGCCTTACAGTCGGGGCTGGCGTGGCCGGCCGCTGGAGGATCGGGCAGTGCTGGCGCGAGCCTATCTGGCGAAGTCGATGCTGGAGGTGGCGACCACGCGGGGATTGGTGGAGCGGCTGAGGAGTGAGGGGAGGCTGCGGCGGCTGTGCGGCTGGGAGAGGGCGTGGGAGGTACCGAGCGAGTCGACCTTCTCGCGGGCCTTTGCGGAATTCGCTGAGAGCGACCTGCCGGGGCGTTTGCACGAGGCATTGCTGGAGGAGACGCTGAAGGGCCACTTGGCGGGGCATGTGTCGAGGGACTCGACGGCGATTGCGGGACGGGAAAAGCCAGCGGCCAAGGCTGCGCCGGAGGCCAAGCGGAAACGCCGGCGGGGCCGGCCGCCGAAGGGCGAGCGACGGCCCAAGCGGTTGAGCCGGCTGGAGCGGCAGGGGTCGATGACGCTGGAGGAAATGTTGAAGGAGTTGCCCAAGGCCTGCGACATCGGCGTCAAGCGCAACGCCAAGGGGCATCAGGAGAGCTGGACCGGCTACAAGCTACACCTCGACGCCATTGACGGCGGGATTCCGGTCAGTTGTCTGCTGACCTCGGCCTCGGTGCATGACTCTCAGGCAGCCATTCCGCTGGCGACGCTGACGGCAAGGCGGGTCGAGAGTCTCTACGACTTGATGGACAGCGCCTACGATGCGCCGGAGATCCGGGCCTTCAGTGAGAAGCTGGGGCATGTGCCGATTATTGACGTCAACCCCCGCCGAAGAGCTACCTTGAAAGCCGAGCGGAAGCGGGAGGCACTGGCCCGGCGCTGTATCGGCCAAGTGACTCCCGAGGCGCGGCGCTACCGGGAACGCTCGACGGTGGAGCGGGTCAACGGACGGCTCAAGGAGGAGTTTGGCGGGAGGCAGGTGAGGGTTCGCGGCCCCGACAAGGTGAGGTGCCACCTGATGTTCGGCATTCTGGCCCTGACGGTGGATCAGTTGATGCGCCTGACGCTCTGAAGACCGGGTTGCCACCCCCAACCGCACAGCAGGTTCGCCCGCCTCAAGGCCGGGAGAGGGTAAGCTGTGCCTGCGTCCGGCGACCGCTGGCCATCCGGCCATCAGATTCGGGCTTTTTCCTTCAAAAGGGTCTTTGCAGCTGGGTAGTCACCGCCGGAACATCACTGTTGCCAGCCCAATGTCATGCCCGATTCCGAATTTTGCAAAAGGCTCTTTTGTCTTTTTAGGTTGTTTCAGACAAGTCCCGCCCCCGCCCCCCACGACGGGGCGGATCATTCGAGGGTGAAACAACGGATCATTGTGAAAGAATAAGCACCTGGCGAGACTCCGGCAGCTACGCCCCGTTTCAGCATTGGTGCCCCGTGCCCCAAGGCAAGTCTGGGTCCGAGCAGGTCATCATTCATTAGTGAGGCTTCCCGGGAAGTTCTCCTCAAGGCAAGAATCCGAACGACCACGCCAACTCGGGCCGGAGCCCTCGCTCTCGAGGAGGCCAATCTCATGCAAAAGAGCAGGAAAGTCAACACGAAGGCGAAGAAGAAGCGCAGCCGTTCGACGGCCTTGTCGCGGATCCACCCCGAGGTGGCAGGGATCGACCTGGGGAGTCGGGAGCACTGGGTGTGCGCTCCGGAGGTAACCCCAGGGAAGCCGAACGTGCGCACCTTCGGCACCACCATGCCGCAGTTGCAGCATCTGGCCGACTGGTTGCTGGAACAAGGGGTGGAGTCGGTGGCGATGGAGAGCACCAACGTGTATTGGATTCCCCTCTACGAACTGCTGGAGTCCTGCGGCATCGAGGTGCTGCTGGTCAACGCCCGGCAGTTGCGCTACGTTCCGGGCCGCAAGACCGACATGCGGGACTGCCAGTGGATCCAGTTGCTGCACAGCTGCGGCTTGCTGCGGGGATCCTTCCGTCCGCACGAGGCGATCGTCCGGGTTCGGACCCTGCACCGGCAACTGAGCACTCTGGGGGCCGAGAGTACCCGCTTTGTGCAGTGGATGCAGAAGGCGCTGGATCAGATGAACGTCCAGATCCATCGTGCGGTCACCGATCTGACCGGTCAGACGGGGATGGCGATCGTGCGGGCGATTGTCGACGGCGAACGGGACCCGGTCCGTCTGGCGGGTCTGCGGGACCGACGGTGCAAGAAGTCCAGCCGGGAGTTTGCCGAGCACCTCACGGGCAACTGGCGCGACGAGCATCTGTTCAACCTCAAGTCGGCGCTGAAGCTCTACGACATGACTCAACGCGAGATTGCGGCCTATGAGGCCCGCATTCTGGAGGAAATCCAAGCGCTGCAACCGGTGGAGCGCCGCGACCAGCCCGTGCCGAAGCATCCCAATGCGATCAAGGAAAAGGCGATTAGCCGCCGAGGCGGGCACCACCTGCGCACCGAACTGTGGCGCTTTGCCGGGGTCGATCTGACGCGCATCGACGGCATCGGCACCGAAGCGGCCCTGACCCTGCTGACTGAGGCCGGCCTCGACCTGACGGCCTTCCCCTCGGAGAAGCACTTTGTATCCTGGCTGCGCCTGGCTCCAAAAACGGCCGTCTCCGCAGGCAAGCCGCTCCACTACAAGAAGGCCAACAGCACCGGGTCTACTCGCGCCGCCGCCGTCCTGCGCATGGCAGCCGTCTCTCTGAAGCACTCCAAGACCGCTCTGGGGGCCGCCTTCCGTCGCAAGGCCCGCCACAAGGGATGGACCGTCGCCGTCTTCTCCATGGCCCGCCGGCTGGCCGTTCTCGTCTACCGCATGCTGCGCTACGGCCAGGACTACATCGACATCGGGGAAGCGTGCTACGAAGACCGGTTCCGGAGACGCCGCCTCGCGGGCCTCAAAGATGCTGCTAAGTCTCTTGGTTTCAACCTAGTTCCACAAATCGCAGCCGCTTGAACTGCGGGGTTGTTTCAGGCAAGGCAAGCGCGCATGCACCGGATTTCTTTCCTCCTCTTGACAGCCTGCCTCTTCGTTTCCGGCGCTGCCGGCGCTGCCGAATCACCCCATTACCTGGAGGCCAGGCAGAGGTACGAAAACAAGGAGTACCTTTTGGCCATGCTGGCCGCGGAAAGGGCCGTGCAGGAGGACGGAGAGAACGCAGCACACCGTTACCTCTACGGCGCCGTCCTGGCTGAGCTGAAGCAGTTTTCGGATGCGGAATCCCACTTGCGAAAGGCCGTAACCCTGGACGGTCAAAACGCGGAGACCCTCTACCAGTTGGGGCGGGTCCTGCTGGAACAGTCGCGGCAAGCCGTCATCCGGCGAGGCATGAGCGCCGGGGTCAGGATGTCGCGTAGCGACACCGTGGACGCGGAGGGCTTGGCGCTGCTGGAGCGCGCCGTCAAGCTGGACGGCGGCCACCTGGCGGCTCGGGTCCGCCTGGGGCGCGCCTACACCGACCAGAATCGACACCTCGAGACGCTGGAGCAATTCCAGGCGGTGGCCGACGCCGATCCCCGCTATCCCGAGATCCACTCCTATCTGGCGGTGCTCTACCTGAAAATGGGACGGGTGATCCAGGCGATCCGGGCACTGCAGACGGAAGTCGAGTTCTACCCCGACAACGCCATGGCCCGCCTGGACCTGGGCGACCTTCTGTTGCAGTTGGCTCAGCCCAGGGTGGCTCTCCGGCACCTGCTTGCGGCCGAGCAGGAGAGCCCGGAAACCGCCGACCTTCACTACTCCCTGGCCAAAGCCTACCGAGCCCTGGACCAGCCCGGGAAAGCCCTGGCCTCGGCCCGCAAGTGCGTCGACCTGGCGCCCGAGGCGGCCGCTCCTCGCTACCTGTTGGCCCAGCTCCATCGCCGCAACGGCCAGCCCGATCTGGCTCGGCGGGAGCTGGCGACCGCGGAACGGTTGAGAAGCCGGCAGGCTGCCACCTATCGTCCTCCCAAAGCTGATTGATCCGCCTCAATGGGTCTTTGATCAGTCGGAGGGCGGCACGACCCGAATCCAGTGATCCGCAAAGGCCGAATGGGTCATGAAACCGGTCTCTTGGGGCATGTGACAGCTCACGCAGTCGTTGTTCGATTGGGGGCAGGGGACGGCGAATCCGACCTGGCTGCCGTGGCAGCTCAGGCAGTTGCGATCGAAGGAGCCGGCCAGATTCTCGTGGGGGTCGTGGCAGGTGGTGCACTTGAGGCGGCCGCCGCTCTCGTTGTAGCAGCGACTGAGCACCAGCCGCTCGGCCGGGAAGCGGACGCTGTGATCCATGGCCATGGCATGGCCCAGAGCTCTCAGGTCGGCTCCTCCCGGGGGGATCCCGTGGCAGGCGCCGCAGAAGTAGACTTGCTCCAGGGCGCCCAGGCGGCCTGGATTGCCGATGCCGCGGGAGGGGTTGCCGCTGTCCTCGGCCATGGCCCGGATATGTTGCTCACCCGAGCCGTGGCAGCGCTCGCAGTGAACACCGGCATCCGCCGCCGGGATCGAGTCGGGAGGAGTGTTCTGGTTGCGGGTCATGTGGCAGCTCAGGCAATGGGCGCTCTCGTGCGGGTTCAACCAGCCCGCCAGGGCGTCGTAGGCATCGGCGGGGCGCTTTTCCAGCCCGGTGGTGACATCCAACTTCCCGATCTTCTGGTACCAGCTCACCCGGCTCTGCCCGAATGCACCCTGGTCGCTCCGGCCGATAAAGGTAATTCCCTTTCTGCCGGCTCCCACCCCCCAGAGCAGGCGCAGTCTCTCCTCCCGCGTTCCCATCCGGGCCACCAGGTCCACCCCCGTCCGTTGTGCCGAGGAGCGTTCGATCCGATATCTGACCCCGCTGGCCCGGTCCAGGTGCTCGACGGGCAGCGCCTGCATCAGTTCCGGGAAGTCTTCCACTTTCATCATGGTATGGGCGTGATCGCTGGCCAGTTGCCTGGAGGCGATCTCGAGGTGACAGGCGGCGCATTGCCCGGCGCCGTTTTCGGCTGCATCGGAATCGGACGGGGAGGAGGTCGACAGCAGCGCGGCCGAAAGCGTCCCTGCCACCACCAGGACAGACAGCAGCAACGCCAGTGGTTTCCCGGACAGAGTCAATCGTTGCGGTCCAGTATGCGTTTCCCTGATAGGGTTGATTTTAAAAGGGTTGTCGAACATTTCCATTGCGTTTCGGCCAGACGCCGGCATCTTTCCGACCAGTCGCCATCATGGACAGGGGCGGACCTTTTGTCAACCAAATCCAGGTTGCGCCGGACTAGCTCACCCGCTAAAGTAACCTGAGTGGAAACCGGCTCGGGCAGGGTCGTTCCAAGGGGGCCGCCCATCGAAACGGAATCGAGGACGATGATCGAGGACCGGAATCCTGCAGGCAATCCGACCGCCAATCGGCGTTGGGCGAATCCGCGGCGGGCGGGTGCTTTTCTTTGGGCTTTTGCCGGGCTCTTGGGCTTGGTGACGGTGGGCTGGACCCAGTCGGCCCACTACCGGGAAGCCCGGGAGCGGTTCGACAAGGGAGAGTTCCTGTTGGCCATGTTGGCGGCTCAGAAGGCCGTGGAAGAGGACGGCGACAAAGCGGAGCATCTCCACCTGTACGGCGCCGTCCTGCTGGAACTGAAGCAATACTCGGAAGCTGAACAGTATTTGCGGCAAGCCGTGGCTTCCGAGCCCGATCGGGCCGAGTTTCAATTTTCCCTGGGCGAACTCCTGCTGGCCCGGACCATGGAGGCGGCCATATTCAAGGAGACCCGCTCCGGCGTGGGCCAGCCCAGGATGCGGAACGTGGATCCCGAGGGGCTCAAGGCCCTGGAGCGCGCGGTTGCACTGGATCGCGGCCTGCTGAAAGCCCGCCTGCGGCTGGGCCGGGCCTACTATGACCTCAACCGGCACGACCTGGCCCTGGAGCAATTCGAGGCTATCGCTCGCAAGAATCCCCGCTATCCCTGGATCCATTCCTCCCGGGCGGTGGTGTACATGAACGCCGGCGCCATCGACTCGGCCGTGCAGGCGCTGCAAACGGAACTGCGGAATTATCCCGATCACCATTCCGCAAGGCTGGAGCTGGGAGAGGCACTGCTCAAGTCCGGCGACACGGCCCAGGCGGTCGAGCATCTGCTCCAACTCGAGGAGCAAGATATATCCCCGGCCGACCGCGTGTCCCTGAATCATTCACTCTCCAAGGCTTACCGGGATCTGGGCCAACTGGAGAAAGCCCTGGCTGCCTCCCGCCGGGCCTTGGAGTTGGATCCCGACTTTCCCGACGGTCACTACCTGCTGGCTCAGATTTACGAGCAAACGGGGCAAGCGGAGCTGGCCCGCCGGCAGATGGATACCTTTCGCAGGGTCCAACGGGAAAAGCGACAGAGAACGCTGGGGCCCCTGCAAAGGGGAGGCCGCTGAAATTCATTTCACAAACGACGATTCGGGACTATAATTCTGAAGATCAATCAAACGTCAAGTTGGTAGTCTTGTCCCGAATGCCGTCCTGGCAGGTGCCTTATGCAAAACAGATTTCTCGATCGCATCCCCACTCTTCTCCTTGTTTCGGTTTTGATCCTTGGCTGCTCCCTGACATTGCTGGCCAGGAAGAAGGGGGACAAACGGCGCGAAAAGTCTCTTCGAACCGAGACCTCCGACCGATACCTCAAGAAGTGGCTGGAGCAGGATGTCTTGTACATCATCACTCCCCAGGAGAAGACCGCCTTCGACCGGTTGCAAACGGACGATGAGCGCTACCAGTTTGTGGAGCAGTTCTGGCTGCGAAGGGATCCCACTCCCGACACCATGGTCAACGAGACCCGCGATGAGCACTACCGGCGCATCGCCTACGCCAACGAGCGGTTTCCCTCGGGCAAGCCCGGATGGAAGACCGATCGCGGCCGGATCTATATCACCTGGGGGCCTCCCGATTCCATCGAGACCTTTCACGGTGGCGACATGACCCTTCGGGATTTCAATGAAGGGGGCGGGTGGTCGGTCAAATACCCACACATCAAGTGGCGCTACCGCCACATTCAAGGTCCCAGCCTCGGCGCCGAGGTCATCATCGAGTTTGTGGACCGTGGCTTGAGCGGGGAATACCGCATCGCCAGAGATCCTTTCGAAAAGGACGCCCTGGCCAATGCGCCCGGCTACGACATCGACCAGAAGCTGATCCTGGGCGGGGTGGAGCCGATCAGCCGCAACCGTTTGCCTGGAGGGCTGGATGTCAATCAATTCCACGCGCTCCAGAGCGAGAAGTTGATGGAGACGGTCGCCCTGGGGCAGGCTCCCAAGATCCGGTTCAAGGATCTGGAGACGGTGGTGGACACCAAGCTGTCCTACAATCTCTTTCCCTTCGAGTTCAAGACGGACTACCTCAAGATCACCGACGATACCGTGCTGACGGCCATCACCGTGGCCATGAAGAACAGCGACATGACCTTCAAGCAGCAGGCGGGGGTCCACCAGGCCTCGGTCAACGTCTTCGGGCGCATCACCACCATCACTGGGCGCAGGGTGCACCTTTTCGAGGAACCCATCCGTCAGATGACCCCGGATTCCACCTACAAGGAAGCCCTGGAACGGACGTCTCTCTATCAGACCACCGTACCCCTGACCTCCGGCGTCTACAAGGTCGAATTGGTATTGAAGGACATCAACAGCGGCGACGTCGGAACCGTCTACCGCAGCATTCGGGTTCCCAAGTTTCCCGAAGACCAGTTGGCCACCAGCAGCATCATCCTGGCGGACAGAATCGAGCCCCTGCCGGCTTATCAGGCCGCCGCCGGGCCCTTTGTACTGGGAGGCTCCAAGGTCTTCCCCAACGTGGCCGAGACCTTTCATCGAGCCGTGCCCATGCGCATTTACTTCCAGGTGTACAACCTGTCCGTGGACGAAGAGACTCAGAAGCCCTCGGCAACCATTGAATACATCCTGAAAAAGGGCGACCGGGAAATCCGCCGCTTCCGGGAGGGCAAGAGCGCAACGGAAGGCGCCCTGCGGCAGGTGACCCTGGCCAAGCTGTTTCCTCTGAACAACCTTCAACCCGGCGACTACAGCCTGGTTCTGAACATCACCGATAACCTCGCCAACCGAACCGTATCGCCGGTGGCCAAGTTCAAGGTTCAGTAGCTGTCCGAGCTTTGCCGCCAAGCTGCTGGAGAGTTCTTGTATCGGATGCGAGGTCGTGGCCGAATTTGGCCGCCCCACCTGCGCTTTGTCGGGGGTTTTCGGGTTCGGAATCGAAGCGCCGGACCTGATTTCGACTTGTGGGTGCTGACATGATCGCTACCGCCCATTCCCATTCATTAAGACAGAGCCTGAGTCTGGCAGGCCTGATCCTGCTGGCCTTGAGCCTGGGAGGTCCGGCCCGGTCCCAGCAAGCGGAGCCGGCTCAGGCCGATCCGGAAGGGGAATTCACCTTTCGCGTGCCGGTGGACGTGGTGGTGGTCAGGGCCATAGTCACCGATCGCGGCAAGCCGGTCACCGACCTCACCGCAGACGACTTTTCCGTCTTCGAGGACGGAAAGCCTCTTCCCATTCAAAGTTTCACCCGGGAGTCCTACGAGATTGTCCGATCGCATGAGCCTGAGAACGGCCGGCGGGAAGCGCTGGCCGCTGGAGCCGGTGCGGAGGCAACGCCGGCTCCGTCTGCCGGTCCCGCCTCGAGTCGGCCTCACTTCATCAGCCTGATGATCGACGACGTCACCTCGCCCTCCCACGGGGCCTTGAAGCGCACCGTGGACGCCATCGAGAAGTTTGTGGAAGAACGCCTGCAGCCCGGCGACAGGGTGGCCCTGGTTACGGCCTCCGGCAAGTTTCATCAGCCCTTCACCGCCGACCGCGAGAGACTTCTCCAGGCGGTACGGCTCTTGCCCGGGAAGCTGAACCGCAGGCAACTGGTGAGATCCGACTGTCCGGCCATCAGCGATCTGCAGGCCCAGAGGATCTACAACGAAACCGATCCCCTGGCGCTGGAGACGGCCATTTCGGAGAAACTCTACTGCAATCAAATGGCTGCAGGGGGAGTCTTTGGCTCCAGCCAGGGGGGCGCCGACCAGAATCCCCGGGCATTCAGAGACACCAACCTGCTGAACTTCAACCTGACCCAGGGCAACTCGGAACAGCGGCAGCACGCCGAGGTGATGGTCCGCGCCCAAGCCTCCCGCATCCACCGGGAGAACGACTACTGGAGCCGCAGCCTGCTGCACACGCTTCAACAGCATCTTGGCGCGCTCCAGCACTTCGAGGGCAGAAAGAGCCTGGTGCTGGTCTCCGACGGTTTTCTTGCCCAGCAACTCCGTTACGAAATGCAGGGCGTGGTTCATTCCGCGCTTCGCTCGGGGACCATCTTGAGCACGGTCGACATGCGGGGGCTCTATACCACTTCCTACCGCGCTTCGGAAGTGGCTGCCCTGGCTACCGAGGCCACCCTGTCCCAGATGTCCATGCGGGTGGAGAATATGCGTGTGCAGTCCCAGCCCCTGGCCCAATTGGCCCTGGAAACGGGCGGGGTCCATTTCCGCAACAACAACGATCTCTTCGGCGGGCTGAAGCAGATTGCCGACAGCCAGTCCTTCTATTACGTGCTGACCTATGCCTCTCCGGCCACCGAATCGGACGGACGCTACCACCGGATCGAGGTCAAGGTCTCGCGTCCCGGTCTCAAGGTGACCCACCGCAAGGGCTACTATGCGCCCAGAGAGGACCCGACCTATATCGCACTCAAGAAAAGGGAAATTCTGGATGCCATGCGGGCTCCCGGAAATCTGAACGAGGTTCCCATCCGCCTCTCCTACAACGCCTTCCCCGTCGGCGAGGACCGCTACCGGGTCGACGTCCTTACCCGCATCGACTTCGGCCGGCTGCCCTTCCTGGAAGAGAAGGACCGCCAGACCAACCTGCTCCATCTGGTCACGGCGGCCTACGGGGAGAAGGGCGGTTACCTTGGGGGGCAGGAGAAGCAGTTGGACTTGAGATTGACCCGGTCGGGCCGGCAGGAACTGGCGTCCCTGGGGGCGACTTCCAAATTCACCCTGGAAGCGCCGCCCGGGGAGCATGAGCTCAAGGCGGTGGTGCGCGAGAGTGTGGAGGCCATCATCGGCTCCGTCCAGGAAAGGATCGTACTGGCGAAACGCCTCCCTGCCGGGAAGCCCTCCGGCCCCAAGTACCGCCTGCTGGCTGCGCTGGCGGCTCCGCCTACTTCCTCCGCAATCCCGCTGAGCTTCACCACCTACACCTTCTACCCGGAGCCCGACCAGGCTCTGGTTCGCTTTTCGGCCGAGGCGCGGCTGCCCGAGAACGGGGCCCCCGGCGCTTCGATGACGGAGCCGCTGCAAATTCTGGGAATGGCCCTGAGGGAGGATGGAGAAATCGCTTCCCTGTTTGGCAGCTCGGCCGGGGCTGACGATTCAGGCGGGAAAGTGAGGTTCGGCGGCCGGATGAAATTGCCCCCGGGGCGTTACCGCATGAAGCTGGCCGTGGCCGATATTAGCGGAAGAGTGGGCGCCGCCGAGGACGAGCTGATCATACCGGCGCTGCCGGAGGATCGGCTGGCCACCAGCAGCCTGGTCACTACCCTGGAAATGCAGCCCTTTCCGCCCTCCGTGTTTGCGGTGCAGGCCAAGTTGAGCGACGAATTGGACCCTTTCATCCACCAGGGCCTCCAAATCCGGGCCCCGGCCTTGCGCCGTTTCAACCGTGGCCAACCGCTGATTGTCTTCTACAGGATTTACAACCTTGCGGCGGAAGACGGTCAAAGCCCCTTGATGGCCAGGGTCTCCCTGGATGGGGCAAGCGGAGGCTCCAAGGAGTTTCCACCGGTCCTGCTCAACAAGGGAGTGGAAGCCGCTACCCGGGGAGAAGCCGGTGTGGCTTTCCAACTTCCCACCGGAGACCTGGAGCCGGGCAAGTATTCTCTCGCGGTGGAAACGCGGAACGCTTCGGGCTCCCGAAGCGTCCTGACCCGTTTGGAGACTATCGAGGTTCTGCCGGGGAGAGTCGAGGCGGTTGCTTCCGTCCCGGAAGGGAACGGATCGACGGCTGGGAGCGCCGGCCTGAATCTGCCCAAACCGGGTGACAAGGACACACAGGAGGAGGTCGATTTGATGGCCATCGCCGGCGCCGAGGACCCGGCCCGGCAGGTGGGCTTGATCGAAGCCTTCCTGGCGCGGCATCGCGAGTCCGAACGGGGTCGAGAGCTGCGCCGCCAGGCCACTTGGCTCTACTGGCAGCTCAACCATTTTCAAAAGGCCATTGAGCATGGTGAGACCAGCTTGTCGGAATCTCCCTCCGATCCCCAGATCCTGACCATCCTGGCAACCGCCTATCACGCGCTGGATGAGCCTGCCAAGGCCATCCGCCGGGCCTCCAGGGCCGTTCGAAACCTGCGAGGCCTGGAACGCCCCGGCCATATGGACCAGGAGCGCTGGCAGTCCCGGATCGACGGTCTCATGTCCCAGAACTACGCCTACATGGGGAGCTCCTACCTGTCGCAGTACGAGGCGGACCGGCGCGACGCCTCCAACCGGAATGCCGGGCTCAACCTTCAAAAAGCCCACCTCTACTCCTCCCGGGCGGTCGAGTTGGCTCCCCGCTCCGACTTCGCCCAGTTCCAGCTTGGCATCGTCTTCTGCGCCAGAAATCAGGTCGTGGAGGCCGTCGAGCCCCTGGCCAAGGCCGTGGTTCTCAACGGCCGCTTCGGCGAGATCGCTCGCGAGAACCTGGAATTGGTTTACCGGGCGATTCACCAAGGGTCTCTGGATGGCTTGGAGGATCTGCTGGCCCAGGCCAGGCTCGATCTGGCCAACGGCAAGCCCTCCTCCCTCTGACGGAATCTGCACCTGGCTGGCCAAGGATTTCCTCCCGCGACGCCGCGTTTGCCCCCCTCCGGATCGACTGCGGGCTGCGCCCTTGTCTCTCCGACTCCCCCTCAAGGGGGGAGTGATACTTGAGGCCTGCACGGGGCTTCTTGCCCAATTCCGGGGCAGGATGTAAACCATGATTGCGGTTTAATGTGTGGACGATGCCCCCCCGGGAGCGCGGGCGTCCCGCCCGCATCCTTATTCCTGCAATCAGCCCGCGGTCCATGGCACTTCCCTACAGGGAGAGCACCACCGGGGACGCTGTTGAACACAAGCAATTCGGGAGCGCCCGATCAAAGTTATTCCAGTAATTCAACAACGTCCCCTACTCTCACCCTCGCGACGCCGCGTTTGCCCCCCTCCGGATCGACTGCGGGCTTCGCCCTTGTCTCTCCGACTTCCCCTCAAGGGGGGAGTGATACTTGAGCGCTGAACCAGGCTCATTGCCCGATTCCCGGGCAGGATGTAAACCATGTTTGCGGTTTAATGTGTGGACGATGCCCCCCGGGAGCGCGGGCGTCCCGCCCGCATCCTTATTCCTGCAATCAGCCCGCGGTCCATGGCACTTCCCTACAGGGAGAGCACCACCGGGGACGCTGTTGAACACAAGCAATTCGGGAGCGCCCGATCAAAGTTATTCCAGTAATTCAACAACGTCCCCTACTCTCACTCCGACACTGCCGGGAGAGAGGTGCTTTTTTGTATTGAGATAGTGCCCCGGGTGGCAGTCCGGGATTTCCAGTCGAGCCGCGAAGCGGCGGCAGCAGGTAGCCGTGGGCGTAAGCCCATGGGAAAGATGGGCATAGTTGTCGAGCCGCGAAGGCGGCGGCAGCAATCCTCCGTGACATTC
This sequence comes from Candidatus Versatilivorator sp., assembly GCA_965207735.1. Lineage (GTDB taxonomy): Bacteria > Acidobacteriota > Terriglobia > Versatilivoradales > Versatilivoraceae > Versatilivorator. Next base: position 3,834,768 of record OZ242296.1, read on the forward strand.
GATCCATAGCACGCCCGGGCACGCCATCGCCGCCTGAACGCTGAAGGCTCCCCCAATGAGCGCTGAAATGTTTCCTCCTCGGCGACCGCTTTAATCCTTCTGGGAACACGTCGAAACCGGACATTCGTGATCGTCTCACTATATTGACGTACAGTCGGCGGGTCCACCGGTCTTGATTTTGAGACAGATAGGGCTCCATAATCGAGACAGTTGGGGAACTGCTGCCGGTTCACACCGACGGAGCATCTATTCGAGAAAGGCCCTTCCCAGCCGCAGTGTCGTGGTTTAGGGAAGAGCGGCGTAGCCGCGGTTTAGGGGCGTCAATTGAGGGCGCGTCTCCTTCAGGCCTTCCTTATAGAGCAGCGTAGCTGCGGCTCAGGGTAGACCCGGGCGCCAGCCCGGGGTCGTGTGACCCGGCGCTACCGCAGCCGCGAAGGCGGCGGATTAGTGGCGCCGTCCCGGAATGCGCTCCCCTTTCCGACTAATGGCCATGAAACCTCAGAAGGACAAATTGATGCCCGGCACTTCCCACGCTCGTTCCCGTGCGGCAGGTTTCGTCATGAGGTCTCCAATTCCGGCCGCGATACTTCTCGGACTTGTGTGCCTACTCTTTTCCGGCGGCCCACTGCAAGCCCAATCCCCCGACTACCTGGAAGCCCGACAGAAGTACGAGAGGAAGGAATATCTGGCTGCCATGCTGCCGGCCCAGAAGGCGGTTGAAGAGAATGGGGGCAATGCCGCGTACCGGCATCTGTACGGAGCCATCCTGCTGAAGCTCAAACAGTATTCCGAGGCTGAAGAGCACCTTCGCCAAGCAGTGGCGCTGGACCCTCAAAACGGCCTATACCGGTCCACCCTGGAGGAACTGCTGGGCAAGCGAAAGGCTGCGGCGAGACCCATCCGTTCCCTGGTCGGCGACACGGACGAACGGGAGCAGGTCACCCTGTGGTGGGAAGACCTGCCGGAGAACGTTCGCACCGATTTCCGGGCCACCGGCAGCCGGAGCAACATCCATCCGGAGGACTATGTCGGGCCGGATGCCTGCAAGAGCTGTCACCAGGAGCAGTACCAGTCCTGGTCCCGGCACGCCCATCGCTGGATGAACGCGCTGGCCGACGATTCCACCGTCAAAGGAGATTTCTCCGGCCAGGCCGAGATTTCCTATCTCGGTGGGAATGCAGTCTTTTATAAGGAAGGCGGCCACTACAAGATGCGGCTGCAGCGGGGCGAAGTCCGCCGCGTCTACCAGGTGAATCAGACCATCGGGTCGCGCTTCTTCCAGTATTACATCGGCAAGCAGACCGAGGGCCCCGAGCCGCGCGACCATCTCTTCTATCGTCAGGATCACGTGCTGTTCTTCGGCTACTGGCTGGAGCAGCGGCAGTGGGTGCCCATTGTCCACGTGGGTCCCGAGGTGCCCGACGGGGAAAGACCCGACCCCTTCGATCCGCCCACCTCCCAGCCCTTTCTGGCCCGCTACTCCAGCCGCTGCAACTTTTGTCACACCACTTTCCCGCTGGGAGACATGCTGGCCCGCAATCCCTCCCGCATGGCACGCCACGTTCCGGTTCCTCTGCACTTCGCCCTGGGCCACTATCTGGATCAGAACCAGTCGGGCATCGTGGAATTCCTCCAAAGTCCCGCCGAAGCCAGCGACGAAGACATTCTGCATATTCGGCAGGAGCTGGTTAAGCTGGAGGCGCCGCTGCATGCGGCCACCTTGGGGGTAAGTTGTGAAGCCTGCCATCTGGGTGGCAGGGAACACGTGGCCTCCGGGGGCAAGGAACCTCCCGGTTTTTTCCCTTCCAGCCCCTACCTGTTCGTGGATACTCGCGAGAGGGACATCTCCTTCGATCGGACCCACGACAACCTCAACTGGGCCTGCGGCCGCTGCCACGTGGGGACCAGGCCAACCTACGCCAACGGGGTCTCCACCTGGAATTCAACCGAGTACAGCGACGCTGTTCAAGGCGGCTGCTTCTCTCAGCTTCGCTGCATCGATTGCCACAATCCCCACGAAACCATTGGTCCTCGCTGGTCCAGGCCGCCCGACGAGGATGACCGGCTGTGTCTCAGGTGTCACCAGCAATTCGAGCCGGCGCAGGCCAGGCGGAACCATACCCACCATCCTGCCGGCAGCAGCGGAGCCCGCTGCATGAACTGCCACCGACCCCGAATCAACGAAGGCATCCAGGACCTGGTGCGGACCCACACCATCTTCTCTCCCACCGACAAGGCCATGATTGAAGCCAACCACCCCAACGCCTGCAACATGTGCCACACCGACCGGGCCATCGACTGGACGGTGGGCTATCTGAAGGAATGGTACGGCGCCGAGTACTCCGAAGAGAAGCTGGCGGAGTATTACCCCGACCGGGTGCGGCCGGCGGCGCTGGGCTGGCTGCAGAGCCAGTCGCCGGCAGTCCGCCTGGTGGGGGCCGACGTCCTTAGCCGCACCGGCGCCGGGTGGGCGCTGCCGGAATTGATCGGAGTGCTGGATGATCCTTATCTGATCAACCGCCAGTTTACCCGGAGGTGGCTCGACAAGATGCTGGAAGTGCGCCTGAAGGATTTCGGATACCGGTTCTACATGACCCCGGAGGAGCGCCGGGGACCCATAGCCAAGATTCGGGCCGAACTGTGGCATCGAAAGCGGGCCCTGGCCCAGGGCGGCTCCAGCCCCACGCCCTGAACACTCGACGGACTTTCCACGACCAGCCAAAAGAGTAATCCACCAAGGGTACGAAGGACCACCAAGTGCCACCAAGCGGGACGGCTTCGCCCACCCGGGAGCGCGGGCGTCCCGCCCGCATCCTCTTCCTTTGCCTGCCGCTCGGTTTCCCTGCCATGCGGCAGCCGTCCTTCCTGCCAGCCTGAACCGCATGGGCCAGGCCGAAGCAGAGTCCTGTCGCCGCTGCCGGTCGAGCCGGGTGGAGGAGATGGGCGAAGCTGTGCCGGGATTTGTGCGGGCGGGACGCCCGCGCTCCCGGGTGGGCTTCATCCCATGATGCCGTTGCACCGAGGGAACGACATTCTCGAAGCATTGGGGCGCCACTCGCCATTGAAGGAATTCCATCGGTCTTCGAGGGACGGTCCCTACCCGCTCAGATTGCGGAGAATGGGTTTGAAGATGCGGGGAAAACAGGCGTAATCTACGCATGAAGTGCGTAGAATGGCTCGGTATCTCTACCAACTCACAGAATGGCCCAAATTTACATGGGACTAATGATACCTTGGCTGTCCCTTTGGCGGACCCGGGCATTCCTGTCTCGACATCTGAAGGCTTCCGATATTTCGTATCACAATCCGAAATATCAATCGGGGGAGCCTTTCGGCGAGCATTTCAGGAATCCGAAGCCCCTGGGATGCTTCTGCAACTTACTTACAATAAATGCCTTAAAAAATATTGCCAAGGACGGGAAGTTTGGCAGCCTAGTTGCAACTTACGCGCACGTGAAGTTAATTTGTCTGGTCGGCTTCCAGGTTTGATTCGCAACCGGTTCTTGCAAGTCGGTTGGTTTTCAACTTGGAGCCTCATTAAAACAAGGAGATTTCGCTAATGACGAAACAAGCACTAAGAAAATCGGTCTGGAGTTTCGGGCTGATTGCGCTCTTGGGCCTGTTGGTCATTCCCACCTTGACGGTAGCGCAGGACGTCACCGGTTTTCGCGGCAGGGTCGTTGACACGACCGGGGCCGTGATGGTCGGCGTCAGCATTACGGCTATCAACGAGTCCAAGGGTCTGACCTACACTACGGTGACCAACGAGGTTGGGGAGTACGAGCTGCGCGGCATTCTGCCCGACACCTACACCCTGACCGCCGAGGCCACCGGGTTCAAGCGCTATGAGAACACGGGCGTGATCGTTTACTCGCAGTCACCGCGGCGGGTGGACATCTCCATGGAGATCGGCGAGTTGGCCGATGCCATCACCGTGACCGAGGAAGGGGCTCGCATCGAGACCGATACGCCCTCGGTGACCTACAAGACTCCCAACAAGGAAGTCTACTATACCAACGTGGCGGCCAGCCTGATCTACACGGTGGGGGCGGCCCCCGGAGTTCAGAACCGGAACGAGATTCACGGAGCCTACGCCAACAACGTCTCGGCTTCCCAGGACGGGATTCTGACTCTCGCCTACGGCACCTTCCGTTTTCCGCAGGAAGTGCTGCAGGAAGTTCATTTGAAAACGCTGAACGCGCCGGCCGAGTTCCAGCACGCCAACAACATCATCGGCGTGGGGCGCAGCGGAACCAATCAGTTCCACGGCGAGATCTGGAATGATTTCAGGCATGCTCGTCTGGCGGCCAAGAACCGTTCTCTGGCAAGCAGGCCCAAACCGGAGACGCCCTCCTTGAAGTGGTCCTACGAAGCCGCCGGACCCATCTGGATTCCCAAGATCTATGACGGCCGCAACAAGAGCTTCTTCCACTTCCTGTATCAGCCGAACAGCAACTTCACCCTGGAGATCAACCCCAACCTCACTTATCCCACTCCTCTGATGAGGTCGGGGAATTTGAGCGAAGTCGCGGAATTCTCCGGGATCAGGGATGCCAATGGCAAGGGTGTGATCATGAATCCCTACACCATGACGCCCTTCCCCAACAACACCATTCCCAGCGACATGTTCCATCCCCTGGGGGTTCGCTTCACCGAGTTGCTTCCCCTGCCGGAACGACCCGGTCTGGCGACCAACCGAACCGGGATCAACGAGAACAGTGGCAGCGAGGAGTACTGGCACTTCCGCTTCGACCACCAGATCTACGAAGCCAACACCATTTCGTTCAACCACTTCCGCTACACCCGCGACAGCAACGAGACGAAGTGGGACCACGGGCCGCTGGATTGCGGGCGTACCGGTCACGACCCCACCCGGGCCTGGAGCATTCTGGACAGCCACGTCTTCTCGCCTTCGGTGATCAACGAATTCTCGGTCGGCTACAACGAGCAGCTCTACCTGATCGAGAGTGGTTGCGCCGGAAGCGATCTGCTGAGGCTGATCGACCCCCAGGGGCTCATCGACTTCGGCGGACGTGAAGGCAAGATTCCGCAGGGCTTCGCGGGAGCGCCTCAGATCACGGCTCGTTCGATCGGCAACCTCTCCAACATCAGCGGGGCTTTCGACGCCCGTCTGACCAATGCGCTGGGTGGCGGCGCCGCCGGATACGGCAGCCGGACCGACGCCAATGCCGTTCACCTGAAGAACAACATCTCCATCACCAAGGGCACCCACCTGTTCAAGATGGGGTTCTCCAACATCTGGGGTCTGGATGATCGCTACCGGCCCACCAACAATGCTTACGGCCGCTGGGATTTCTCCGGGAACTACACCGGCTGGGATTACGGCGACATCCTGTTGGGCCTGCCCCGCAGCACCGCGATCGCCCAGGCGCGAGGGGAGCTGAGCCCGCGGTCGCAACAGTTCGGGATCTTCTTCCAGGATGACTGGAAGGTGACGCCCAGGTTGACCATCACCCCGGGTCTCCGCTTCCAGCATTACACCGCTGGTCGAGATGCCCAAGGGCAGTGGTACAACTTCGACCTCCAGCACCTGCTGGATGGCGGCACCGGCCGGTTCGTGGTGCCCCAGCAGTCGCTGCATCGGGTTGTGGCCGGCTTTGCCCCGAGCATTCCGGTGGTCGGAAACGGAGACGCGGGCTTCCCCGCCGATCTGTTCGAGTACAAGCTGGTCCACGTCCAGCCCCGTGTCGGCGTGGCCTACCGGCTGACCGACAAGATGGTGATTCGCGCCGGTTTTGGGGTCTACACCGTGCCTCTGACCCCTCCGGACAACATGCAGCAGGCCATCGCCGGGTTCACCAGCGGTCCCTTTGAGCTCAACGAGAGCTTCGGGCCCACCGAGATCGTCAACGGTGTTCCCACGCTGACCTTCAGCAACGCCTTCCCGGCTCCCGGGACGGGCGCAACGTCGCTGCAAAACCCGAGAGCCATTCTGCTCAACACCCGCACCGAGAACTGGCCCACGGACAAGCAGTGGAACCTCACCCTGGAGAGGGAACTGGGCAGTGGTATGACCGGTCGTCTTTCCTACGTGGCTTCCAAGGGGACCCATTGGCCCTACAACGTCAACGTGCAAATCCCCCAGGCCAGCACCATTCCCTTCACGGCCTCCCGCAAGGTGTTCGGGGCGGAACCCTACGGTTCCATCACCGACTACCGTCTGGGTGGAAACTCCAACTATCATGGGTGGGAAGCCGAGTTGCTGCGGCAGTTCTCCAGCGGACTCTACCTTCGGGCCTGGGCCGAGTACCGGTCCATCCTCAATGACGTGGAAGGTGGCCGGTTCGGCTGGGTGGGTCCTGGTGGGTTCGCCACCGAGGATCCCTACAACCGCTCCCGTGACAAGGGCTGGACGGATGGCAACCTCCCGTTCAGATCTCGTTTGGTGGCTGTTTATTCCTTGCCCCTGGGCAAGGGACAGCGGTACCTCTCGGGGGCCTCGGGCGTGATCAACCAGTTGGTCAGCCAGTGGACGCTTACGCCGATCATCACCCTGAACATGGGCGGTCGCAGCACCCCCAACTTCGGCGGTTTCGATTCACCCAACGTCGGCCGTTCGGGCGGCCGTCCGGACATTCAGCCGGGCTGCAACCCCAACGGATTCGGGGACAATACCGTTCCATACACCTCCTATTGGAATTCGTCCTGCTTCAGCATTCCTGCAAGTGGAACCTATGGAACGGCAACCAGGGGCGTCCTGCAGCAGCCGCGGGATCCTCAATTCAACTTGAACATCTTCAAGGTCTTCCCGTTGACGCCTTACGAGAATGGCCCCTACTTCAAGTTGGAGGCCTATATCAACAACCCGCTCAACCACACCAACCCCAGCGGGCCCAATTCTCTGACCTTCAATGATCCGAGATTCGGGCAGTATGCGGCGAGTTGGCACACTCGGAACATGTTCTTCCGCTTGCGCCTCGGTTTCTAGCAAGCCGCGGGAGTTGTTTTTCGCCAGGCAGTCGATCTTCGGCTGCCTGGCTTTTTTTTTGCTTCAGGATCGACATTCAGTTCGCCTCCCGCCACTGGGGTGCGCGTCGGGTTGTCGAGACGTCAGCCGCCTGACACCCCCTTCCATGCAGCTGCACGGCATCTTCTGGAAGCGCGGGGGTTGGGCACAGCCAAGGCTCGTCACGGGGAAGATCAATCGAGAAGGACTATAAATTGAACATCGATGCACAGGATAGACAGGATAAACAGCCAGCCGTTTTCGTCTTGGAAATGAAGAGGAAGCAGAGCCTTTTGCAAAATTCCGCAGCCAACCGTTTTATGGAGGCTCGGAACAGGTTTTGATTCACATGGATGCACAGGATTTTTTCAGGAAACGGCTAGCTGGTAATCCTGAGCATCCGCAAATCCGCACACGATCATTGCCGGAGCCGGCTTCTCGTGCAGCAGCGTCCCGTACTGGTTATCCTGTGCATCCTGTGCATCGATGTTTATTTTGAGCCTTTTGCAAATTTCGCAATCGGGAATGACATTGATGCGGCAAGGATGATGTGCTGCAGGCTCCAGCATTCACCACGATAAGCACAAGAGACAACAGAAACCACAAAAAGCACAAAAGGGAGCCTTTTGCAAAATTCGGAATCGGGCATGACATTGGGCTGGCAACAGTGATGTTCCGGCGGTGACTACCCAGCTGCAAAGACCCTTTTGAAGGAAAAAGCCCGAATCTGATGGCCGGATGGCCAGCGGTCGCCGGACGCAGGCACAGCTTACCCTCTCCCGGCCTTGAGGCGGGCGAACCTGCTGTGCGGTTGGGGGTGGCAACCCGGTCTTCAGAGCGTCAGGCGCATCAACTGATCCACCGTCAGGGCCAGAATGCCGAACATCAGGTGGCACCTCACCTTGTCGGGGCCGCGAACCCTCACCTGCCTCCCGCCAAACTCCTCCTTGAGCCGTCCGTTGACCCGCTCCACCGTCGAGCGTTCCCGGTAGCGCCGCGCCTCGGGAGTCACTTGGCCGATACAGCGCCGGGCCAGTGCCTCCCGCTTCCGCTCGGCTTTCAAGGTAGCTCTTCGGCGGGGGTTGACGTCAATAATCGGCACATGCCCCAGCTTCTCACTGAAGGCCCGGATCTCCGGCGCATCGTAGGCGCTGTCCATCAAGTCGTAGAGACTCTCGACCCGCCTTGCCGTCAGCGTCGCCAGCGGAATGGCTGCCTGAGAGTCATGCACCGAGGCCGAGGTCAGCAGACAACTGACCGGAATCCCGCCGTCAATGGCGTCGAGGTGTAGCTTGTAGCCGGTCCAGCTCTCCTGATGCCCCTTGGCGTTGCGCTTGACGCCGATGTCGCAGGCCTTGGGCAACTCCTTCAACATTTCCTCCAGCGTCATCGACCCCTGCCGCTCCAGCCGGCTCAACCGCTTGGGCCGTCGCTCGCCCTTCGGCGGCCGGCCCCGCCGGCGTTTCCGCTTGGCCTCCGGCGCAGCCTTGGCCGCTGGCTTTTCCCGTCCCGCAATCGCCGTCGAGTCCCTCGACACATGCCCCGCCAAGTGGCCCTTCAGCGTCTCCTCCAGCAATGCCTCGTGCAAACGCCCCGGCAGGTCGCTCTCAGCGAATTCCGCAAAGGCCCGCGAGAAGGTCGACTCGCTCGGTACCTCCCACGCCCTCTCCCAGCCGCACAGCCGCCGCAGCCTCCCCTCACTCCTCAGCCGCTCCACCAATCCCCGCGTGGTCGCCACCTCCAGCATCGACTTCGCCAGATAGGCTCGCGCCAGCACTGCCCGATCCTCCAGCGGCCGGCCACGCCAGCCCCGACTGTAAGGCAGCAACTCCTCCACCCGCACCAACTCCAATACCTGCACCAGCCGCTGGTAACGCTCTCCCAGAGGCCCCAAAACTTCCTCCAGCAGGGGAAACAGCTCTCGTTGAAACCGGAACCAGTGTCGTGATAGGGTTTCCCTAAGGGGCAAGTTCCACCTCCGTTCATCATGTGGTTCAGACACCTTCATGATACAACAGACAGTGGTCTTGCCCCTCCTTCCACCTGCCCTCCTTGATCTTTCCCCACGTGAAAATTCCCGCTATCTGCGAATTTTGCAAAAGGCTCAAGGCACAAAACGAGTTTCTTGATTTCGAGACTTGCCCATCCGATGGTTCTTTTTGTGTTTTTGTGCCTTTTGTGGCCATTCCCGGCAAAGGTCCCGCTGCCGAATCTTGCAAAAGGCTCAAATGGTTTTCTCCCGGGCGTCAGCCCGGGGTTCCAGGCAGCCGCCAAGGCGGCGGCAGCAGGTAGCCGTGGGCGTCAGCCCATGGACCACGTGCTCTCTGAGAGTTGAGCCGCGTAGGCGGCGACTACAACATAATACTTGTAACTGATCAATATAATAGACTTACTATGGTTATCCCTGTTGTTATCCCCTCATTATATCCCTCTATTTGAACGGGAATCCACTGGACTATTCAGGACGTTGGTGGACGTAACTGTTCGGTCAGGCCGTGATGGGTTGGATCCGGACGAGGTTGGAGGTGTCTGGAATCACAGGCGATCCGTCGGTTCTGCTCGCTACGCCTCCCCCGGACGGCGGATGGATTGCACGGCTTGACCGAACGGTTACTTGGCGGACAGGTTGGCCGAGCGAACAACGCTGGAGTTCGAGGGCTGCGAGTGGGGTGCAACCGACCCGTACTGCGAATCGGAGATCGCTGGTTGTGCCCAGCGTTCGTGGCGTGTCGGGCTGGTCGTAGCAGTCCTCAGAATCCGTGCAGGGATCATCCCCGGATTGGGGGGGCGGTGGGGGGGCCGACAGTAGAACTGCGGGTTTACAATAATTCACAGCTTGCAAGGCCACCAATGCCAATGCAAAAGCTGCCAATACAATCGCAAGAGTCCTCAGCATGGTCATTCTCCCTCGCAAGAATCGCAGTCACCCAAAAACCCCGTTCCCTCGGATTGGACGCGGTCCAATACCTCTTGATAGAGACTCTCTGCTTGTGCCTCATCATCTTTAAAAAGAGCGGCTGCTGCTGCACGTATGGCCGACTTGCGCTCATCTACGGTGGTCGCCCTCGCTAAACCCGCCCGCAGAGTTCGGGAAAATGTCCCCACCTCCTTTAGTTCCTCGATATCTGGGGGGCGGTACGTGACGGACCTTTCAACGGCCGCAACCACTCCCAGGTTTCCCTGTGTCAACGCAATTTCATATGGGGTCGACCTCCCGTCGCTATCGATAAGCGGGTCCCCACCGGCTTGGATTAACGCTGTCATAACCGCTTCATTGTCGAGATAGGCCGCTGCGTGCATCGCCGTCCATCCGGAATTGTTCGCCTGGTTTGGATTTGCGCCATGGGAGAGAAGCATTACAACTGTGCCGTACAGAGTGGGGTTTTCTTTCGCTCGTGACATAGTTAACGCATGCCCCAGCAGGGTGTCGCCGTGAGCGTTTCTGACGTTGATATCAAAGCCGCTGGTTCTCAAGAGAGTGTCCACGTCCTCCGCTGTGCCTAGGCCCGCCGTAAGAAACAAGCGCCGCAGATTCGGGTCGGTGGTGGTGTTGGAGGGGTTTTGCGACAGCACCTTTCCCGGTCCAGAAAAAAAGGCTGCCCACAAAATCACCAAGCACGCCGCCACGCTTAGCGCCAACCAAAAACCATTGTTTTTGCTGCCCCACAAATTCATTTCACTTCCTCACTTTCTTTCTTTGTGGGTTGTGAGCCGTCAAGTGTGAGTCTATCCTCGACGTCGACCTCCCTATCTGCGACACCGAACAGATCGTATCCCAACTTATGTGCTAAAGGTACAAGTCCCTTACTGTATCACTCCTAAGAGAAGAACCGCATGCTGGAACACCTGGGAATTTCCATACAACGATATATGTAACCACTTCATTTAGTAGCCCGACCCACTCCGGACAGAAAACCGACCGAGGCAGGGCTGTCTTGACCGTCGAGACGGAGGAAGAGTTCCTGAGGGCCTTTGCCCACATGGACCAGGACGACTCCATCGAGATCGTGTTCCCCCGGAGCTGCTCGAAAAGCATGGCGCCTTCGACTCGGCCGAAGAGCACAGCCTCCTGGCCGAGACCGACTGAAGAGGCATTTCAGCCTTCCCGCAGGGACCACTGTGGTGAGAGCGACCTCCCCGCAAGGGGGCAAAGGGTGTCCGGAGGCCTGTCCCCCTTTGCCCTCCCCCGTGGCGCACCAGCGGCCAAAAAGGGGGGGTCGCTCTCACCACCAGCACCCCTCTCGTACGGCGCGCCGTTGCGCCGTGCGAGGGGGGGACACGCGAGGCGCAGCCTTGCTTCGCTTTTTCGCAGCGGACGCGGGAAATCCGTCTTATCCCGCGTCTGATGCGGCGTTTCGTGAAAGTCCCACACCACACCGGCGAGGGCTCCGCCCTCTGAGAAAGAGGCGTTGTGCGGATCAAGATCATGTCCCCCTTAGATGTCCTCCCCCCCGTCTGAAAGGGGGACACCCATCTGACGGCATCTGCTTGACCCCCAGAGGCGGAAATCGTCGATCATTCCAGGGTCATTGGGTGAGCCTGTTTCTTGCTCCCATTCATCCCCGCGTGTGCGGGGAACAGGGCCGTGACCAGCATTCCCGAATGGCTGAAGACGGACCATCCTTGGGAGGTGATCGAGGCGGCTCTTGGGTTTGCGGTGGACCGCGTGGGCGGAGATCGATCAGGACGTTGGTGTATGGACCTTGCCGGTCAGGCAGAAGAAGGCCAACCGCCAGCACCGAGTCCCGCTGTATGGGCGTGCGACTGCCCCTGCCGGATGATATTCATTCAGGGGGGTGTTTGGACGCCACCGGCTCAACTGCGGGCTGCGCCAGAGGTCGGCTCCATTTCAAGGAGGGAGCCATTTTCGGAAGGAGCGACGGACACAGCCCGCAACAATGGTTTGGCGAAAAGTTGTAAGAAATTGCTTCGATGGATGACTATCTTTGTATGGAGCAAGATGGGTCCAGCCCCGGTGCAAAACTTACCCAGGATGAGCTGTACCTACAGGCTGCCGAGGCCTTCGGGGCTGCGCTGGAACGACTGGCCCGGGCCTACGAGGTTGACTCAGAGAATCGACGCGACCTCCTTCAAGAAATCCATATCGCTCTTTGGCGCAGCTTCGACAGTTACGCTTCCCTATGCTCGCTCCGAACTTGGGTCTACCGCGTGGCTCATAACACAGCCACCTCTTATGTCCTTCGGCAGCGTCGCCGCCGGAAAGAGATCTTCGTCAATCTGGATGAGGTGGAGATGCTCTCCGACGGTTGCGAACCCGAAACGGTCGCAGACCAGCGCAAGACACTGGAGCGCCTGCTGGGCTTGATTCAGCGCCTCAAGCCGCTTGACCGCCAAGTGATGCTGTCCTACCTGGAAGGTGAGGATGCTGGATCGATTGCTGAGATTACTGGCCTTTCATCGGCCAACGTGGCAACAAAAATCCATCGATTGAAGAACGTGCTGGCTAACCGCTTTAACCGGAGGGCGATTCCATGACCCGTGAGCCTTCCCAGCAGGACATGAGAACCCTGTGGAGAAACCAAGAGTTGGAATCTTACCCGGTTTCGTTGGAGGAAATTCGTAGCCAAGCTCGCCGATTCCAATCCCAAATCCGCTGGAGGAATCTACGAGAATACTTGGCATCGGTGGTGGTGGTGGTGGCCTTCGGATACTTTTTTTTCATCATGGACGATGCATTGTTGCGATTAGCGACGGCCCTGACTATTGCCGGTTCTCTGTATGTCTGTTACCAGCTTCAGAAGCGGGGATCGGCCAGAAAACTGCCGGCCGAGCCGGGTCTGAAAACCTGTCTTGAGTTCCATCGAACAGAGCTGGTGCAGCAGCGAGACCTGTTGCGAGACGTTTGGCGCTGGTATCTGCTGCCATTCGTGCCAGGATTCAGCCTGTTTTTTGCCTCACAGGTCATGCAGGAGCCCTGGACTCGGTGGGTTATCTTTCTGGTGTGGTTCGTAATTCTCTTCGTAGGAATCGGCATGTTGAATCAATGGGCAGCTCGCCGGCTTCAACGCGAGATCGCGGCTCTGGAAAAGGAATTCTGAATCCGCCATTGGAGGGTCTAATGTCTCTCCGGTTACTCCCGCCTTGAGGGCGATCCGCAGAAGCCGAGCAGCTAGGCGAATGATGCGGTAGGGGCAATGCACACCTGATTCACTGCTTCCAGCACACCCATAAGTTCTGGAATCACGTGATTTTCCCGAAACGCCGTTCCATGCATTGCTTCTGCCGTAAATAGCAATCGTACGAGCCTTTTGCAAAATTCGCAGATAGCGGGAATTTTCACGTGGGGAAAGATCAAGGAGGGCAGGTGGAAGGAGGGGCAAGACCACTGTCTGTTGTATCATGAAGGTGTCTGAACCACATGATGAACGGAGGTGGAACTTGCCCCTTAGGGAAACCCTATCACGACACTGGTTCCGGTTTCAACGAGAGCTGTTTCCCCTGCTGGAGGAAGTTTTGGGGCCTCTGGGAGAGCGTTACCAGCGGCTGGTGCAGGTATTGGAGTTGGTGCGGGTGGAGGAGTTGCTGCCTTACAGTCGGGGCTGGCGTGGCCGGCCGCTGGAGGATCGGGCAGTGCTGGCGCGAGCCTATCTGGCGAAGTCGATGCTGGAGGTGGCGACCACGCGGGGATTGGTGGAGCGGCTGAGGAGTGAGGGGAGGCTGCGGCGGCTGTGCGGCTGGGAGAGGGCGTGGGAGGTACCGAGCGAGTCGACCTTCTCGCGGGCCTTTGCGGAATTCGCTGAGAGCGACCTGCCGGGGCGTTTGCACGAGGCATTGCTGGAGGAGACGCTGAAGGGCCACTTGGCGGGGCATGTGTCGAGGGACTCGACGGCGATTGCGGGACGGGAAAAGCCAGCGGCCAAGGCTGCGCCGGAGGCCAAGCGGAAACGCCGGCGGGGCCGGCCGCCGAAGGGCGAGCGACGGCCCAAGCGGTTGAGCCGGCTGGAGCGGCAGGGGTCGATGACGCTGGAGGAAATGTTGAAGGAGTTGCCCAAGGCCTGCGACATCGGCGTCAAGCGCAACGCCAAGGGGCATCAGGAGAGCTGGACCGGCTACAAGCTACACCTCGACGCCATTGACGGCGGGATTCCGGTCAGTTGTCTGCTGACCTCGGCCTCGGTGCATGACTCTCAGGCAGCCATTCCGCTGGCGACGCTGACGGCAAGGCGGGTCGAGAGTCTCTACGACTTGATGGACAGCGCCTACGATGCGCCGGAGATCCGGGCCTTCAGTGAGAAGCTGGGGCATGTGCCGATTATTGACGTCAACCCCCGCCGAAGAGCTACCTTGAAAGCCGAGCGGAAGCGGGAGGCACTGGCCCGGCGCTGTATCGGCCAAGTGACTCCCGAGGCGCGGCGCTACCGGGAACGCTCGACGGTGGAGCGGGTCAACGGACGGCTCAAGGAGGAGTTTGGCGGGAGGCAGGTGAGGGTTCGCGGCCCCGACAAGGTGAGGTGCCACCTGATGTTCGGCATTCTGGCCCTGACGGTGGATCAGTTGATGCGCCTGACGCTCTGAAGACCGGGTTGCCACCCCCAACCGCACAGCAGGTTCGCCCGCCTCAAGGCCGGGAGAGGGTAAGCTGTGCCTGCGTCCGGCGACCGCTGGCCATCCGGCCATCAGATTCGGGCTTTTTCCTTCAAAAGGGTCTTTGCAGCTGGGTAGTCACCGCCGGAACATCACTGTTGCCAGCCCAATGTCATGCCCGATTCCGAATTTTGCAAAAGGCTCGTACTTTTTGAGTTAGGTGTGCCCTGGAGATTCTCGATGCGGCGCAGGCACTCGGTGAGGGAGCCAGTCCTATGGTGTTCACCCGCCGTGGCGGGAAGCCGCTCAATGACAAGGAACTGCGGTCGCTGGTCCGCGAGCTTGGGAAGGCGCCCGTGCCGCACGGGTTCAGATCCAGCTTTCGGGACTGGGCGGCCGAAGAAACGCACTATCCCCGGGAGGTGATCGAGGCGGCCCTGGCGCATGTGGTCCGCAACCGGGTCGAGGCGGCCTATGCCCGCTCCGACCTGTTCGAGCGCCGGCGTATCCTGATGGACGACTGGGCGGGTTACCTGGCCCAGGGGATCGGTTGCCCGGGGCAAGCCAGGGTGAGGGCCGGGCTCGAAGTTCCCGGGAGAGGGAGAAGGGAGCGGCGGGGATGATGGGGGGCAGGGGGGAGTTCCCCCGGTCGGGGGTTCGAAGGGGCCGGAGCCCCTCGCCAGCCCCAATGTATTACATTGGGTAGGCTGGCTCCCCGACACTACGCGGTGCGCCGCCGGCCCCGCTGTCCCCGCTCCGCACGGCGCGCCACCTCGCCGGGCGAGGGGGAACGCGCGAGGCGCAGCCTCGCTTCGCTTTGTCGCATCAGACCCGTGCAATCGGTGTTGTCCCGTTTCTGATGCGGCGTTTCGTGAAAGTTTCCAACCACAACGGGGAGAACTCCGCCCTCTGAGAGAAGCGTTGTGGTTGTCAATAGTGTGCACCATCCAGGTGAGTAACCCGCTCTCTGTAGAGTATTCACCTATACGGCGGCATCTGCTTGACCCCCAGAGGCGGAAATCGTCGATCATTCCACCGTCATTGGGTGAGCCTGTTTCTTACTCTGATTCATCTCGGCGTCTGCGGGGAACAGGACCGTGACCAGTATTCCCGAATGGCTGAAGACGGACCATCCCCGGGAGGTGATCGAGGCGGCCCTGGCGCATGTGGTCCGCAACCGGGTCGAGGCGGCCTATGCCCGCTCGGACCTGTTCGACCAGACTGGCCACGTCTTATCCAACAGACGCCTACACTTTCATTACGTCATTGAAAAGGAATGAGTCACTGTCCGGAAAGTTTACTGAGCGGATTTCACTATAGGCAGGTCGGGATCTACCCCTTCCAAGCTCTGCAACGGGCCCCTTACCACGGGCCACATGTCAACTGGACACTCCCGGGTCCAACCCCTGTTAACTGCACGCTCCTCGTTTTCGATTGCTATCCAAACCGCTTCTTCCAATACCAATTCATCCCGCAGATACTTGTAATATCTCGGACGGCGATTCTTCCAATGGTGAAGAATGAACTCTCCGTAGCGAATTTTGCAAAAGGCTCCAATTACATTCTTTTTGGTGAAGTTCTTTCCCCAAGAAAAAAGCGTCGAGAAATTTCTCAGCGGTGAGATCTACATGAACCGATTGTCATATTTCAAGGGATTAGAAGACCGCCATGGCTCTAATCGAGCCGACCCACATGAAGGTGCAAGCGGCTGGTTTCAGCCTGGGAGAATCCAAGCCAACATCAATGGGATGGATATTAGTAACGATCTGGGCGGCCCCGTCGAAATACAAATGAACTGGCTTAACGATCTAAACATCTTCTGCATGTACGCAGCACATACCGGTGACTTGGATCTACGTACGATATCGTCCAAGAACATCAACATCCTGAGGAAACAACTAAAGATTCCTATGAAGTCCTGTCAACGGCTGGGTGAGCATGCGGTAATTGTCAAAGCTCGCGCCACGTTTCTTGACCGCATCAAAAAGGCTGCGAAATCGCAAGGATTTGCGGTCGCTTCTGGTTTGGTCAAATACTATGACCCCAGGATTTACCATGGACAATTCGCGGGGCTAGAAGCAGCATTCTGGAAGCGCGATGAATTCAATCTACAACAGGAATATCGAATCGCCGTCAACACTTACACGGCAGGTGAAGATGCTATTTGCCTGGACATTGGGAATATCAATGATATCTCGATGCGTCTCAGTACCGTGGACATAAACAAGAAATTCTTAGGTGGAAGTATTGAGCTATCCCACTTACCTGCGCAGTGACGCTATTTACCCTACAGTCCTGCTGCAAGCGGGCCAGTGAATATCACAGGTCGTTAAACACCCACTAATTATCCCGTGACAATCGAAGCCATCTCTCAAAAGCGACGGTCCTGGCCATAGGCGATAGACGGCATTGTGGCGTTGCAGAAAAAACACGAGATGACCTCGCCCCATGACCTCTACCTGAACGGAGAATCTTAACATGAGCTGCTCTCTCACACCGGTTTCCCTGGGGGTTCAATACAAAGCCAAAGTGGGTTCTCAAGTTACCGTCGAATTACGGGCGGCCAAGAATGCCGGAGTCCGGATTGTGAAGATTGGATACGATGGTCAGATCGACGGCGAGCCGCCATTTCAGTTTGACGTCAAACATGGACCGCGGCTCTTGACCGTCTTGGTCACCGCCCTCGAACTGAACGCGATGATCCGCATCGTCGAGACCTGCGGTAATTCCGAGGTGGAGATCTTGAAGTACAAATACAAACGTACCCAAGATCCCCGTAGCGTCATTGTTGACGGAATTTGAGATGATCAGAGCAGTCACGCTCATATTGGCGTTGGTCTCACCCGCCATCGGTCAGAGCACTGCGGTCCGTCAGTATGTGGGAGACGTAGACCTCGCGAGGGCAGACAAGTCCGAAATCGAATGGCTGATGCCGCTTCAAAACCAGGCTGCTTTTGCGCGATACATCGTCAGCCGCAGCAGCGGAAATGCCTCTGCGGCGGCTGACTGGGGTGCCTTTTTGCGCACGATTGAGGGTCTGCGCCTTAACAAGCTTATCGGTGCCGTCTCAGGTGAAACTGGCACCACGTCTCTAGTATCTTCCGTTGCAGCCCCCGCCGTCGTGGGTCTGGCAATTGAACGTGGAGGTATTCGCCAAGTAGCCGACGGAACGGTTATGACATTGCGCGGTAACGCGCTGGGACTGGCCAAACTGGCGCTAGGAGCGGAGCAATTCCCCTACTATGCTGAGATAGATGATCGGACGCCCGCATACCGTCACTTCAGACGCCTTTCGGGATTCGTTTCCTTTGAACATATAAACAAAGAAAACGTGCAGCCCCTAACAACCGCCGAAATCTTCGGAAGCGATTCACAAATGGCGGCGTGGGGCGTGCGTTTCGATCTGACGGGCTCAACTAACCTGGATGATCCTGAATACATGAGAAACTGGGATTCTCAAGTAGAAACACTCCGAGAGAGCTCGAAAGTGAACGATCTCCTGAACGCCATCAACAACTTGATGGGAAACGGAGCGTTCCTGAGCAAATACACATGCTGGGTGAGTGACACAACTCAGAATCTGCTGATATTGACGACTGGCGAAGCACGCCTGTCCGCGTTGGAGGTTCGGCTTGACGAATTGGCAGATGCGATGGAGGTGCTGAATCCAGACCTCCAAGCAGATGCGGAAGCACTCATCCATGCCAACAATGCGTACCTAGAAGCGCGGGACGCCGCGATTCGTAACGCCCAGACACACAAGTTGAGCGTCGAATACGCTAACCGTCATCCGCGCAAAGAGCCAAACCGTTCTACCGTACGCGTGATCTACTCTCATCAGCCAGGCGACTCCAACCAACTGGTTACGCTCGGTCGGATGCTTTTCTTTGCCACATCATCTTAGCAGAAACGGCATTCCAATAAGCCCCCGCTTCGCTGTATAATCGGTTTCAGCGGCCGCTGGAAACCTCGGCTTTTATACTCCATGGCCCGAACGGTGAAGGGCGAAGCCCCGGACGAGCTGGAGCGGTGCCTTGAGTGCTATCGTGGCGACCGCCGTGTGGTATGGGGTGAGGGGCGGTTCCTCTCCCCTACACGAAAGGAAACAACGCTTCAGATTGTCGATTTTCTGACGTCAGAATACTGGCTTCCACACACGACAAGGAGTCCCTCCATCAAGGGGACGCAGGGCAGCACGCTCGAAGGATTTACGAGGATGAAGGTGCCGGGGGAAAGGGCGAGAACTTGAAACGCAAAATTGGCAACGTACTGGTGCAGATCTGGACCGACATTGAGGGGACACCCGAAACCGCTTCCCAGCCTGTAGACCCAGACCTGGCACTTTGGAGCCTCGCGGTCCACGTCGAGGGCGGGAGGTTTTGCGCCGACCTGTTTTCACGGTAGGAAGGGAAGGCTCCCGTGAAGTTCGTCACCTTGAGCGTGAGCCGGAATGCGAAAGAGGGTCGGCCCGCCCTGGAAGTGCTGGTTGATCGCGCCGACCGGTTGGCCGTGGCCAGGGGTCCGGCGGTCCAAGCCCAGGTGCTGGTCCTGAAGCGCGGCATGGCAGCGGTCCGAGTCGAGGGACCGGTTTCCCTTGACGCGGACCGGATCAAGCCCGAAGGGGAGGCGAGCCGGATTCCGAGACGATTCCAGTCATTGGCCAACGACGTAAAGTGACAGGGGCTAAATGATCTCTCATAGGGAATTGACGGAAATGGAACAAGCCCACGTAGCGATGCAGAAGGTGGATAGGCGGCAGCACCGGCGGCGGTCTCGACAGGTGTTGCTGGTCCTGGCCGTTATTCTGATCGTCACGGCGGTGGTCTTAGCGGTCTTTGCCGTGTGAGCAGCGGGGCCGGCGGCAAGGTTTCCATGACCGAGATTTTTATTCAGCAAACGCTTGACATCGGCCACAGAGGACCTGTCCCCAGGCTCGGAAGCGGGGGGCGACGGGCCGGCCCTGCTGCGCCCGCTGGTCCGTGAGGCTCTCAAGCACGTCCGGCCCCTCCACGTGGGAGCCGCCTTCTGGCTGCAGGCCGCAGACGACGCCGGCCAGCTTGAAGCGAAAATCTGGCATGGCCCGGAGCCGGTTGGCCCGCCCCTGGTCGAAGTCTTTGTTTCGCGGCCGCCCCCGGGGACGGACAGGCGGCCCCTCCTGCAGGTGTCGATTCCCACCCTATCCGAGGTCGACTCAGACGTGACCGCCGCCCTTGGGGATATCGAACGCTGCTTGGTGTGGGTCTGGCTATCGTGAAGACACGTTCAGCGGGGCGGGACATCATTCTCCGAGAGAATCAATCCCAAGATAAAAGAAACTCCAGTGAGGGCTGCTGACCAGGGCAGCTCCGGCCGCTTGATGGCGTGGCCGGCAAACGCAATCCTGTGCGTCCTGGCGGGCCATGCTCCTGCTCAGTGGAGCATGGCGGCGGATTGGGAGGTTCTCACTGTTCCTACTGTTCGAACTGAACCCCGAGAAGTTACCACGGAGACCACATGCAGAAGAACATGCTTGAATCGAAATCATTTGACCACACAAAACCAAAACACAATCGATCGAACCCTTGTGTTTACAGCAACGGCTCGATCGGTAAACAGCTTCTTTATCTCTGCATTGTAATGAGCCTTTCGGCAACGTTCCTCTTCAGTCAACAGCTCCAACAAAAACACGATGACTGGGAAGAGATCAACTTCGCGACTGACCGTTCGGTTCTCACCGACGGATTTCCCAGTCTACTGCGCCTAGCGGAACTGTTGGAGCAGCACCCCGACTACCACGTCAAGCTGGAGGGCCACGCCGACAGCAGCGGTCCGGACAGCTACAACATGAATCTGGGGCACAGACGTGCGGAGGCGGTGCGCGACTTTCTGGTCAAGTACGGTGCCCGGGCAGACCAGATCGAGATAGGAGCCCACGGCGAGCAGCGACCGAGGGCCGACAACTCACTTGGGGCGGGCCGCTGGATGAACCGCCGCGTTGAGATCACGGTCACTGACGGGGAAGGTCGCGTTATCAGCGATCAGGGAGTCCAGGAAGCGATCGGATCGATTGGGAAACAGGTGGAGGCGCAGGAGGGATGTTGCGATCAAATCCTTCGGGAAATGAAGAAGCTCGATCAGATCCTGGCAGCGTTGGAGGAACTCAAGGGCCAATACCAGAGCCTCAAAGACAAACACCAATCCCTTAAGTCCGATTTCGACAAACTCCAGCAAGCACAGAAGGGGCTGGAAACCGAGGTGGCCGCCGTGCCTGAGCCGGTCACCGAGAGCCATGTGCGCCAGATGATTGTCGAGGACACCCCAAAACCCTCCGAAAAATACGCGCGCTACAACCTGATGGCAGGTCCCACCTCGCCAGACGGCAACCTGACCGTGGGAGCTCAAGGCCAGGTGTTTCTGCCGTTCGGCGGGCACCACGCGCTGCAGGCGCAGGGTGACTTCATGCGCAACTTCCGCCGCAACGAGGGACAATTCGATTTAGGGATCGTCAACCGCTTCGGACCGATGCAAGCGGGGGTCTTTTCGAGCTTCAAATACGTGAAGTTCGACGAATTCAGCCACGGCGGATCCCTCGGCCATGCCGCCGGCACGCTCGACTACCTCTTCTCCCAAGGCCGGGTGGGACTATTCGGAACCAAGGGGTTCCTCGACGGCGCCGTCCTGAACAGCCGTTTCCTGGGCCAGAATCGAGTCGAAGAGACTTACCTGAGCATTGTGGATCAATTCGGCTTTGCGACGGCCATCGGCGTATGGGGAGATTCCTGGTTCGAGGGCGATTTCGCGACCCAGTTCCGCCGGTTCGACAGCAATACCGTCGGCGGCAGCGTTCGCTATGTACATCCGATCACGGACCATATTGCCATCACTCTCGCCGCCGGCCTTAACGAGACTCTTATATCGAGCAGCAACAAGGGAAGCTTCACGATTGGCCTTGAGTTCGGCAAATGGCTGAACCCGAAAAACTACGCCAGGACCGAGGGTCCGGTGCCAGTAAGCGTCCCCAAAATCCGCTATGAGGTGCATACGCGCACCGTCCGGACCGGCAATGATTTGCCGGTGGCCGACGCGGGGCCGGACCAAGTGGGCGTCGAGTCCGGCACCATCATGCTCGATGGTTCGGCTTCCTACGACCCGGACGACGATCCCATTACCTTTGCCTGGGAGCAGGTCAGCGGCCCCGTCGTGGCTCTCTCCTCGGCGACATCCTCTCAGACCAGCTTCACGGCCGAAGAGGGGCAAACCTATCACTTCCGCCTGACTGTAAGAGACGATCACGAGGGAGCAGGTACGGACAGCGTGATGGTCAGTACGACTGATTCCCATATCACCATTCAGAGCTTCACGGCAGATCCACTTCACATCCCAATTGGAGAGAAAGCTACTCTGGAGTGGGACGTCCTGAACGCAACCGAGGTCGAGATCTCCGGAATCGGCGCCGTCGACCCCAGGGGCGGCAGCGTGACCGTCAGTCCGACCGAAACAACCACCTACACGCTGACTGCCCGTAATCTCAAGCGGGAGGTGAAACAGACCGTGGAAGTGACGGTTGATTCGGAAATCACCATTCAGAGCTTCACGGCAGATCCACTTCACATCCCAATTGGAGAGAAAGCTACTCTGGAGTGGGACGTCCTGAACGCAACCGAGGTCGAGATCTCCGGAATCGGCGCCGTCGACCCCAGGGGCGGCAGCGTGACCGTCAGTCCGACCGAAACAACCACCTACACGCTGACTGCCCGTAATCTCAAGCGGGAGGTGAAACAGACCGTGGAAGTGACGGTTGATTCGGAAATCACCATTCAGAGCTTCACGGCAGATCCACTTCACATCCCAATTGGAGAGAAAGCTACTCTGGAGTGGGACGTCCTGAACGCAACCGAGGTCGAGATCTCCGGAATCGGCGCCGTCGACCCCAGGGGCGGCAGCGTGACCGTCAGTCCGACCGAAACAACCACCTACACGCTGACTGCCCGTAATCTCAAGCGGGAGGTGAAACAGACCGTGGAAGTGACGGTTGATTCGGAAATCACCATTCAGAGCTTCACGGCAGATCCACTTCACATCCCAATTGGAGAGAAAGCTACTCTGGAGTGGGACGTCCTGAACGCAACCGAGGTCGAGATCTCCGGAATCGGCGCCGTCGACCCCAGGGGCGGCAGCGTGACCGTCAGTCCGACCGAAACAACCACCTACACGCTGACTGCCCGTAATCCCGAGCGGGAGGTGAAACAGACCGTGAAAGTGACGGTTGATTCCGAAATCACGATCCTTCGCTTTACGGCCAAACCAAGTCAATTTCTCAGTGTCTTGGGCACGGAAGTCACTCTGGACTGGGATGTCCTCAACGCAACTGAGGTGGAGATCTCCGGAATCGGCCCCGTCGATCCCAGAGGCGGCAGCGTGACCGTCGATGTCACCGAAACAACCATCTACACGCTGACTGCCCGTAATCCCAAACGGGAGGTGAAACAGACCGTGGAAGTGACGGTTGATTCGGAAATCACCATTCAGAGCTTCACGGCAGATCCACTTCACATCCCAATTGGAGAGAAAGCTACTCTGGAGTGGGACGTCCTGAACGCAACCGAGGTCGAGATCTCCGGAATCGGCGCCGTCGACCCCAGGGGCGGCAGCGTGACCGTCAGTCCGACCGAAACAACCACCTACACGCTGACTGCCCGTAATCCCGAGCGGGAGGTGAAACAGACCGTGAAAGTGACGGTTGATTCCGAAATCACGATCCTTCGCTTTACGGCCAAACCAAGTCAATTTCTCAGTGTCTTGGGCACGGAAGTCACTCTGGACTGGGATGTCCTCAACGCAACTGAGGTGGAGATCTCCGGAATCGGCCCCGTCGATCCCAGAGGCGGCAGCGTGACCGTCGATGTCACCGAAACAACCATCTACACGCTGACTGCCCGTAATCCCAAACGGGAGGTGAAACAGACCGTGGAAGTGACTTTTCTTGAAGGTTTTCCGCCACGACCCCGGTGATTTTGCAGGGACGCGAAAAGTCCGAAATGCCACCGATGTAACGATCACCGCCCGCAACGACGTAGAGAAAACCATGGCGGTCGCCACCGTGATGTCCGGTCCGAATTAAACTCGTCCCTTGCATCTACGGACGCCGTGGTGCAGCGGCAATTTATCCGAGATCACATCCAGAAAGAGAACAGCCAATGGCCCTGACAGTTCATTCCGAAGAGTATAGACAACTCTCACGCCGAATCGACAGGACCTCCAAGGCGCAGGAGCAGATCTTCCGCCTGCATGTCGAATACATCCGCGTGATTCAGCAATGTCTCCCGGAGACGGCTAAGGTGATTACGCGGAGATCTAATAAACCCTGGACTGAGGAGGAAAAGGATCGAGTCAATGCGGCTTGCCGAGCCGGGGTGTCCATCAAGGAAATCGCCGTTCGGCAAGAGCGTAGCGAAGACAGCATCCGAAAGTGCCTCAGCACGTTGGAGGAGTTGGGTAAGCGATAATCGACAACGCCGATCATGGAGAGGGCAATGGACCAGATAGGATTTGTCCTCGAAGCCGTGTTCACAGTGGCAGGCTCGGCCCTCCCGGTGGCGACGCCGCTGGTATTGTGGTGGATCTACAAAGCCATCCTCGTCGTCAGGAATGATCTGCGTAAACACGAACCGATCTTTCCGCTTGGCGGGAATCAAGCAATCGAGCCTTTTGCAAAATTCGGAATCGGGCATGACATTGGGCTGGCAACAGTGATGTTCCGGCGGTGACTACCCAGCTGCAAAGACCCTTTTGAAGGAAAAAGCCCGAATCTGATGGCCGGATGGCCAGCGGTCGCCGGACGCAGGCACAGCTTACCCTCTCCCGGCCTTGAGGCGGGCGAACCTGCTGTGCGGTTGGGGGTGGCAACCCGGTCTTCAGAGCGTCAGGCGCATCAACTGATCCACCGTCAGGGCCAGAATGCCGAACATCAGGTGGCACCTCACCTTGTCGGGGCCGCGAACCCTCACCTGCCTCCCGCCAAACTCCTCCTTGAGCCGTCCGTTGACCCGCTCCACCGTCGAGCGTTCCCGGTAGCGCCGCGCCTCGGGAGTCACTTGGCCGATACAGCGCCGGGCCAGTGCCTCCCGCTTCCGCTCGGCTTTCAAGGTAGCTCTTCGGCGGGGGTTGACGTCAATAATCGGCACATGCCCCAGCTTCTCACTGAAGGCCCGGATCTCCGGCGCATCGTAGGCGCTGTCCATCAAGTCGTAGAGACTCTCGACCCGCCTTGCCGTCAGCGTCGCCAGCGGAATGGCTGCCTGAGAGTCATGCACCGAGGCCGAGGTCAGCAGACAACTGACCGGAATCCCGCCGTCAATGGCGTCGAGGTGTAGCTTGTAGCCGGTCCAGCTCTCCTGATGCCCCTTGGCGTTGCGCTTGACGCCGATGTCGCAGGCCTTGGGCAACTCCTTCAACATTTCCTCCAGCGTCATCGACCCCTGCCGCTCCAGCC
Organism: Candidatus Versatilivorator sp.; assembly: GCA_965207735.1. Taxonomy (GTDB): domain Bacteria; phylum Acidobacteriota; class Terriglobia; order Versatilivoradales; family Versatilivoraceae; genus Versatilivorator. The sequence goes on from OZ242296.1 coordinate 3,859,751, forward strand.
GGCTCAACCGCTTGGGCCGTCGCTCGCCCTTCGGCGGCCGGCCCCGCCGGCGTTTCCGCTTGGCCTCCGGCGCAGCCTTGGCCGCTGGCTTTTCCCGTCCCGCAATCGCCGTCGAGTCCCTCGACACATGCCCCGCCAAGTGGCCCTTCAGCGTCTCCTCCAGCAATGCCTCGTGCAAACGCCCCGGCAGGTCGCTCTCAGCGAATTCCGCAAAGGCCCGCGAGAAGGTCGACTCGCTCGGTACCTCCCACGCCCTCTCCCAGCCGCACAGCCGCCGCAGCCTCCCCTCACTCCTCAGCCGCTCCACCAATCCCCGCGTGGTCGCCACCTCCAGCATCGACTTCGCCAGATAGGCTCGCGCCAGCACTGCCCGATCCTCCAGCGGCCGGCCACGCCAGCCCCGACTGTAAGGCAGCAACTCCTCCACCCGCACCAACTCCAATACCTGCACCAGCCGCTGGTAACGCTCTCCCAGAGGCCCCAAAACTTCCTCCAGCAGGGGAAACAGCTCTCGTTGAAACCGGAACCAGTGTCGTGATAGGGTTTCCCTAAGGGGCAAGTTCCACCTCCGTTCATCATGTGGTTCAGACACCTTCATGATACAACAGACAGTGGTCTTGCCCCTCCTTCCACCTGCCCTCCTTGATCTTTCCCCACGTGAAAATTCCCGCTATCTGCGAATTTTGCAAAAGGCTCAATCAAGTAAGCGGGAGCGGTGAGGGAGTGGCCTTCGTCATCCTCCTGTCCCTGGTGGGCCTCATCACGGCTCTCGATGCCTGGACGACCGCCGGCCTGGTGATTGTGGCTGCCAGCCTCGCGGCCTTCGTCATTTTGGCGGCTTGGGGCTTGATTGGAGTGGTTCGGTTTGCCGCAGAACTGATTGAAAGCAGAGAGGAGTGAATTGAAGAGAGAAGGAGATGCCTCAATGGAGCCCTGGGACGACGAGAAAGACGCCCAATTTACTCGGATCTTGGAGAGAATGTGCGCCCTGGAGGTGGTCCTTCACCCACGAGATTATCGATCACGCGGTTCATCCCCGCGCCCGCGGGGAACAGATGGTTTAGTGGTTTGCGAGCGATTAAATTGGGGAGTGAAGCGATGGGTTGACGGCCCCGGGAAACCGGCGCCGAGCTGGCGCTGGGAAGGGGGCCTTTGTGTCCGACAATTCGAGCCACGTTTCGAAGTCCACAGGTGAGGTGGGAATCTTGGGGGAATTGGTTGTCATTTTTTTGCTCTGTCTTGCTTGGTTTGCTTACTGCATTTATTCTGAGTTTCGAGGATCTCCTTTTGAAAGGAGACGTGCCCGAAAACATGCCCAAAAAGAGGCAGAGAAACGTGCCAAAGACTACCCATTACATTGGGCCATTGAGCATGGCCGCCTAAGAGAAGTTGAGTCCCTAATGATGTCCGGGGCCAGCCTAAACACACGAGACGAGCGGGGTCAGACCCCATTACATACGGCGGTGGATCATAACCGTCCGGAAGAGGTCAAATTTCTATTGAAGGCTGGAGTAGATCCTAACGCGAGGGAGTCCCCAGGATCTCTTATCAAGCAGGAGTACAACACGGAACCGGCGAAACTGAACGAATGGGGTCCGGCCGCTCTGCATAGTGCCGTGTGGCATACCCGTAACCTCGACATCACCACCGCGCTGCTGGATGCTGGGGCAGACCCCAACATGCGAGCCCATTTTGACAGGACTCCACTTCATAGTGCGGTCCCGCCCTACGAAACACATGAGACACGTGAAACACAAAAAGCTATTGTTCGAGCCTTGGTCAAGGCGGGAGCCAACCTGGAGGCACGCAACGAAACACATATGTGGACGCCGCTACACGAGGCAGCGCAGCAATCGGCCACAGCAACCAAGGCGCTGTTGGAGGCTGGAGCCAACGTTGAGGCGCGGTGCTACGACGGTTCGACCCCTCTACATTTGGCGGTATCGCCTCAGCTAATGTATTCGACCCCAAATCTAGCAGCCGCCAAGGTCCTGCTGGAGGGAGGAGCCAACGCCAACGCACGAGACAAGCGGAATCGAACCCCGCTGCATCAGGCAGCAACCGACCGCATTATCCTTCATCGGTTGCTTGAGCCTCTACTGGAGGCTGGAGCCAACCTGGAGGCACGGGACAATCAAGGTCACACTCCACTTCATCTAGCGGCAGCTGATTGGGACATCTCTACGGTCGAGGCCCTGATCAAGGCTGGAGCCGAAGTCGAGGCACGGGACAAGGAAGGACGTACCCCGATTCATCATGCGGCGGCTAGATGCTTTACCTCCGCATTCGTGGCGCTGGTCAAGGCTGGAGCCGATCCTGACGCGCGGGACTTCTACGGTAAGACCCCAGGCCGCTTGGCGCATGACGGGTTGTTTGCGGGAGGGGGCGAAATCCTACGCTAAGCCGGCGCTGGCTAGGCGTCGCGGTCCAGGCACTCCGGTGTTTTGTTTTGTCTGCCACTATTTGCCTCACGGTTCATCCCCGCGCCTGCGGGGAACAGAAAGCAACATCGGATTTTGGACGAAATCCTGAAAAAAACAGACCCTCCGTTGCCTTCTAAGCTATTTCCAAAGCACCCGACGGTCCGGGCACGGCCGCGGCGGCCCAGTCGTGGGGTTGTCCTGCCGGCGGTTCAATCCGGGATCAAGGCTTGGGCCGAGTATTGCACGTTGCGGCTGCTGGTGGTGGCCGCAATGGCTATCATCGAAAGCTGAAAGTTAAATCCGGTGTTGCCGGGCGCCCGGAGGCAGACTCGGAGCAGGCGCGGCTCGGTAAAGGTCCAAGGGTTCAGCGCGTGATGCTTGCCGGATATCTTCAGGGCCGGAAGGCTGCCCAATTCGTTTCCCTGCCAGTCGTACGCTTGAACGCTTAGCCGGGTTTCTGGCGGCGCGGGCATGCCGGGCTCTGCGGTCACAAAGGCCAAGCCGACGTTGCTGTTGGGTCCGAAGTCGGCCGGTGTCTGCGTCGGAATCGAAAACGCTTCCAAGATCTCGCCATCCTTGCGGGTTATCAGGTAGCGGCCTTCGACGTGCAACGCTTCGGGCTCACAGTCCGGGGCACTCTCGATGTAGACCGCTCCAACGGCGAGGTCCTGGCCGGCGTCTCCGGTCAGCGTGATCTTTTGGGAACCGTGCGCATACGACGCGGCGTCGGGCGGAAAGCTGATTCCCAGGGTGTTGTTGTCCAGGTGGCGGCCGTTGAAACGTACCCGGGGAGCCTCTGTCGTTCCTTGGTGAAACCGGAGAGTAGCGTTGCACGGGTATGCGGTGCGGTTGGTAATTGTGATTTCGGTTCGTGCAGTGGAGTTTGCCAGCGGCCCGGCAAAGACGTGGGTGAGGATGTGCGAGACGCTGGGGGCGGCGGGTTTGCCGGGGTCGGCGGCGGTGTGGCTTTCGATCCAGTGTTGGACCAGGGCGGCCCGGGTATAAAAGGCCGGTGCTGAGTAGAACACGGGTTGAAAGATTGCCGCGATGCCGACCAGGGCTGTCGCGCCGTCGATTTGGATTACCAGGGGGCCGCCGCTGTCGCCTTTGCGCATGCCGCCGACGTTCTTGACGTAACCGACACATAGAAGAGCCTTTTGCAAAATTCGCAGATAGCGGGAATTTTCACGTGGGGAAAGATCAAGGAGGGCAGGTGGAAGGAGGGGCAAGACCACTGTCTGTTGTATCATGAAGGTGTCTGAACCACATGATGAACGGAGGTGGAACTTGCCCCTTAGGGAAACCCTATCACGACACTGGTTCCGGTTTCAACGAGAGCTGTTTCCCCTGCTGGAGGAAGTTTTGGGGCCTCTGGGAGAGCGTTACCAGCGGCTGGTGCAGGTATTGGAGTTGGTGCGGGTGGAGGAGTTGCTGCCTTACAGTCGGGGCTGGCGTGGCCGGCCGCTGGAGGATCGGGCAGTGCTGGCGCGAGCCTATCTGGCGAAGTCGATGCTGGAGGTGGCGACCACGCGGGGATTGGTGGAGCGGCTGAGGAGTGAGGGGAGGCTGCGGCGGCTGTGCGGCTGGGAGAGGGCGTGGGAGGTACCGAGCGAGTCGACCTTCTCGCGGGCCTTTGCGGAATTCGCTGAGAGCGACCTGCCGGGGCGTTTGCACGAGGCATTGCTGGAGGAGACGCTGAAGGGCCACTTGGCGGGGCATGTGTCGAGGGACTCGACGGCGATTGCGGGACGGGAAAAGCCAGCGGCCAAGGCTGCGCCGGAGGCCAAGCGGAAACGCCGGCGGGGCCGGCCGCCGAAGGGCGAGCGACGGCCCAAGCGGTTGAGCCGGCTGGAGCGGCAGGGGTCGATGACGCTGGAGGAAATGTTGAAGGAGTTGCCCAAGGCCTGCGACATCGGCGTCAAGCGCAACGCCAAGGGGCATCAGGAGAGCTGGACCGGCTACAAGCTACACCTCGACGCCATTGACGGCGGGATTCCGGTCAGTTGTCTGCTGACCTCGGCCTCGGTGCATGACTCTCAGGCAGCCATTCCGCTGGCGACGCTGACGGCAAGGCGGGTCGAGAGTCTCTACGACTTGATGGACAGCGCCTACGATGCGCCGGAGATCCGGGCCTTCAGTGAGAAGCTGGGGCATGTGCCGATTATTGACGTCAACCCCCGCCGAAGAGCTACCTTGAAAGCCGAGCGGAAGCGGGAGGCACTGGCCCGGCGCTGTATCGGCCAAGTGACTCCCGAGGCGCGGCGCTACCGGGAACGCTCGACGGTGGAGCGGGTCAACGGACGGCTCAAGGAGGAGTTTGGCGGGAGGCAGGTGAGGGTTCGCGGCCCCGACAAGGTGAGGTGCCACCTGATGTTCGGCATTCTGGCCCTGACGGTGGATCAGTTGATGCGCCTGACGCTCTGAAGACCGGGTTGCCACCCCCAACCGCACAGCAGGTTCGCCCGCCTCAAGGCCGGGAGAGGGTAAGCTGTGCCTGCGTCCGGCGACCGCTGGCCATCCGGCCATCAGATTCGGGCTTTTTCCTTCAAAAGGGTCTTTGCAGCTGGGTAGTCACCGCCGGAACATCACTGTTGCCAGCCCAATGTCATGCCCGATTCCGAATTTTGCAAAAGGCTCGACTTAATGAAGGATTATCGGAAGTTGAGCCTTCTTGACTTCGTGAAACGCAGTTCAGTAACCTCGTCACACTGATTCCAAAGAATTCAACCCGTGTACCAGCGCAGAGGGCGGAGTTCCACCTCTTGCTGATCGGAAGCATGATAGTCACCCTGTTCTTCTGGCCGGCCATCGCGCTCAGTGTTCTAGTTGCCATTGCCGGAGTGATCCTGCGAAGAATCACCCCGTTACTTGTGGCAGCGGCGCTTGTTCTGCCGGCCTCAGCATACCTCGCAGCAACTCCGAGATTCGAGGTCTGGGGATTGTTCCCGGTTGGTGTCTATCTGCTGGCGGCGCTGGCTATTCACTGGCTTGAAGGGTTACCTGGCAGGACAACCAGCATCTCGCTTATTGCCGGGAATGCCTGGTTCTTTTGGGACCTCTTTGCAGAAATATTCAGATTCCCCCTAAATCCGTGAGCTTTTCGAGGCAACCTGCGATTTCCCAACCTCTAGCATACCCCTACGACCTGGAGGTGGATTCTCCCCTGGTTGACATAGGTGGACTTTATCGGAAGTTGGGGAGAAAACAGCAGGGGAGATCAATCAATACCTGATCTGTGCGCATGCACGGGTCGGCTCAACAAATCAAGCAGAAGCCTTTCCCGAAGCAGAGGTCTTCGCGTTTGGGACTGGAGTTGCTCCGGTCCGAAGGGCTTATCATCGAGCAAGAGCAAGCGGCTCTCTGAGGTGTTTGAGCCTTGCTTAGTCGCTGTTGGTGGGGGCGCGGGCGCAGGATCATCCCGGAGCTTGCGCGGCACGTTGTAGACACCGCCCCATCTCGGGGAAACCAGGAAAGCAATACCTGTGGGAACTCCCACGAACAAACCACTAAACAAGGCCCATCCTCGGCCATTCAGATCCCACCCGGGTGCCAACCCGAGAAAAATCCCCGTGGAGGCCCCAGCAGTGATCCATCCAAGGTACCGTTTCGAAAGAGGACGATATACGAGAACCTTTTCAACGGCTTGCTTCCGGAGAGTGAGCGTTTGCCCGGTCGGCGACAGGAGCATGACGGCCTCGGCCGAGGCCGACTGAAATTGTCCTTCAACCCTCTGAATGCCTCCAGGAGCCCGGTCCTTGTAGAGCCGTACCCTGGTGCGCGCTCCAGGTGCAATTCTCTCCACCTTGGACCAGTCCCGCCTGATCCACGTTCCTGCTTCTGCCACAGGCGATACTCCAATTACAGTCAGCAGGAGCACAAGTCCTGTAGCCGTGCCCTGTCTGAACAGCTTCCAAAAACCTGTGTTTGCCTTCATTGGCACCCCGAGTTTTACCTGATTGACATATTGGGACCTTTTCGGAAGTGCAAGGGCACACTTGACAAATCAAGTGGGAGATTTTGCCGCATCACGGCTCGCCGGGATTGCCGGCGAAGCCGATCCGCTTTTGATTCCTCAACGAGTGAGAGGGCCAACGCTTCTTCCGAGGCCGTCGTGTTTGAACTCTGATCCTTGTTTGTGGGTTTCGGCTCTCCTTCGCCGGGCGAATCGGGGATGATTTCGATAAGGGTGACATTCCTTGAACCCCGGGGAAGATTTATCAACACGGCAAGGGCCGAGCCAATTCCAATACCTGCCCATAGTGAAGGAGCACCCGATCCTTGGCCGGATCCCCATACGTAGTTCAACGCAACGGTTCCCACCAAAGCACCCACGACAGCCCCAACGGTCAGCGCGGCCTTTTTCGCCCTCCTCGCGACCAAGTTTGCGTTGACATCTAGGGCCTCGATTCGAGAGACGGCTTCTCTCGCAACCTCAATCTGTCCCTTCGGGTCATCGGAGCTCCTCTTGACCCATAAGACGACCGACGACTCCTTCACCCTCTTGACTCGCCCCTTCACCCGTGCGCCCTCGGCGACGTGGAGTGTGACTTTCTTCCCACGGATCACTTTCTTTAGTTCACTCCAACGGACTTGCAGACGTTTTTCCGGGTCGGAGCCAAGCAGGATTCCGTTCATTGCCAGAAACGCTGTCAACACGCCAAGGATTCGCCACCGCTTCATGTCATGACCTCGTGGTTCCATTTTCGTCGTCAACAAGCTGGCTCACTCTGTCCGAACCATTCAGACGGAAATCCTACCCCCACATTCCGAGTCACCCGCCGGCACCGCCGGCCATAGCCGTTGCGTGGCCGGCCAAGTACTGCTCGTCCTCGTCACCGGCGTCGTAAAGTTTACATATCCCGATATTATCAGAAGTCGGCGGCTAGCGCCTGGGGCCTCGGGTGAGTCTGTCGGCGAGCCAGCCAATCAAGAGCAGGACCAGCAAGGCACCGAGAATCCAGTCAACGAGTGTCACGCCAGTTTACATAAGGAGACCTTATCGGAAGTGAACCAAGCTGTTGCTATTGTGACTCCTAGGGCGTTAGACTCTTCTCACTGATTTCCAAAAATTCAACCATGTACCATCACGGAGGGGAGAAATGAAACCCATACTATGGGCAACCCTATTTCTCGTTGCCTCATTTCTCACACTGCCGATTTCTTCTGCCGCCCAGTGGATGCCGGTTGTGGCAAAGCAAAGGAGTCTCGTTTATGAGGTCAATCCCGATGGCTCGGAAGTGCTGGTCTCGGAGCGTAGAGGCACTTTCTTCCGTACATCATCCGGCTCGGTCATTCGCACGCTATTTACTGTGAAAGATGGACAGACACAGGGGAAGGGATCGTCGATTCTGATTGACGCGCAAACAGGGAAGACTTATTCCCTCAATCATAAAAGGCGGACTGCCCGGGTGTCATCATACGTAAGACAACCTCCGCTGCTACCAACGCCGAGAGACGATCTTACCGACGATCGAGTGATCGGCAGCGGCACGATCAATGGGGTAGAGTGTATCGCTTTGAAGTGTTATGAGGGTGGGTTTGACGACGACAACGTTGTGCCGGGAAAGTCTTGGGTTAACCTTGCCTACGATCTAGCTGTGAAGAGTGATTGTCTCTGGTTCTCCACCAGACGTTCAGTTACTGAGCTGTACGATATAGAGTTCAAGGAACCAGATAACTCCGTCACTTTCGGCATTCCGGAAGGGTACACAACACGATGATTGTTTCTGGACCCTCAGCTCTATAGCCCGACGGACCCAGCAGTTGATTGACCAGAGTGCAGCAGTTGACATATTCAACGATTATCGGAAGTAGCCTCGACTCATTCCAAAGGACTTAGAAATATTCTCAGTCTGGATCTCCCCAAAACCACAAGATGTAGGCCGCCGGCAGCCTAGTCGGGAGGCCTCTTGTGGTGTTCCAGGGACCGCATTTGAACTCCAGCCCGTCACCAGATCCCCCCTAAATCCTTGAGCTTTGCCGGTCAGGCTGCGTTTTCCGGGACTCCGGGGTGCCCCCCAATACCCTCGAACAATTCCGGGGCGATTCTGTATCTCACAGAGGGCACCCCGTCGCTCGTTGTGGGCCATCCGGGGTTTTCGCCCGGATCCGCGTGAAAACAACGCACACAGTTGCGCTGTGCTGGATTTTCTTTGGGTTTGATGACCCGTAGTACCAAGGATTTCAGAGGTCTCCGGAATCTAATCAGAAGTATTAGCAACGGTTACGGATTCTAGGAAATGATCCCAGAAGGGAGTTCGACAAAACGATTCGCCCCCACTTGAAAACCACCGTCGAACACCATGGCGGCCTCGATGTCGTCATGGAGAATATCGTCCAATAGGAGCAGGAAAGCCCGGCTTCCAACGGCCGCGAAATGATTGACGTTTTCCGCCTCGGGGGGGCAAGGACGTGGCGTCGTATGGGTGGCCACCTTTCCGATGGGGGGTGGCTCACACAGGTGGCTCACCAAGTGGCTCACGCTTTTGACCACTCCAACGCTCCTCTCTCAGAGGGCGAAGTCCTCGCCGTCGTGGTCCAGGTTGTGCCCGGAAACCCGCATTGGAAGCGGGTTGGCACGGATTCCCCGAGTCCTCTGCGGTAAAGCGTAGTGCGGTGCCGGCGCCGCGCTTCCCCGCCTCGCATGGTACGTCGTGGCGTCGCACAGGAGGGGGAGGAAGTGGAGGGAGCGACCCCCTGGTTTTTGGCGCTGGTGCGCCACCGGGCAGGGGGAGGTGGCGCGCATGAAAATTCGCACCATCTCCCCTCCCGGGCGGGGGTCGCTCCCTCCACAGTGATCCCTGCGGGAAGGCCTAAACACTGAAGACTTGGACTCAGGTTGCCCTGCTTTACCTGGCTTTGACTGCTGCCGGGCTTCGCGCCTCTGGTTCAGGCAAGATGAGGCCTTGCGCTGAAACCAGCCGCTTGAGTATTGTGTGTCTTATCGGTTCAAGAAGTCAGGGGCGGGACACTTGAATGGATGTCACAATCATGTGTCGTGGGTAGGTCTTATTTCTGCGATATGCCATCGTTTTGAGTAAAGAAGAAAACCGGCATAATTGAGTTACTGCGCGCAGAAAAGGCCTGAAGGCTCGAGCGCTTCGGCGGGCGAACACCCTTAGCACCCATCAGAGGCGCAGGAAGCAACTTTAGGGTTTGAGGCACGTCAGGGGCAGGGAAGACACAGCCTGTCCAGCAAAGCTCGAGGAATTTCGGGGCTTCACGATGAAACTAGAGAGCGTTGAGATTGTCCTTTTGCTCGGACCGGATCCAGTCATTGCCACTGGCAACGTCATTGGTGTTGAGGAAATTCCTGATGGAGCACGTTTCACTTTGCGAACCAGTGCAAGAGTTTCCCGTTAATCGAAGCTGCATGGCAGGCGAGGAAAATTCGAGATCTCCAAGGTAGAGCAGAACGGGGATCGGTGGATAGTTGAGGGTAAGCGACTTGGCAGCGAACACTGAGCCGCATCCGGACGGTGCCTGATCTAGTGAAATTCCGGGATACTCGGGTATGCCAGATCTTGAGAAAACGCAGCAAGGGTCAACGGTGGGCCTCTCTTTGGAGCGGGGCACGCCAACAAATTCCGGTTGTCCCACAGGCGGCGCGACTGCGGTCTCTGAGACGAAAATCGGGGTGGCGGCAGTTTCTGGCGTACTTCGGTAGACCAGAGAGGGGAAGTGCGGTCTACCCGGCAAAGCTCCAAGGACTAAGGCGGGGGATGGAACCCATGATCCACCAAAATGCTCGTCCCGAGAACCAAGACATCGAGAAGCTCCGCTTGGCTGCTGAACTTGGAAATGCCGAGGCGCAATACAAGCTGGGTAATGTGTACTACCTTGGTGAGGGAACGCCCCAGGATTATGCCGAAGCCGCGAAGTGGTATCGGCTGGCGGCTGAGCAGGGAAACGCTGCGGCACAAAACAACCTGGGGGTCATGTACGACGAGGGGGAGGGAGTTCGGCAGGACGACAGGGAGGCGGTGAAGTGGTATCGCAAGGCGGCCGCGCAGGGAAACGCTTCGGCTCAATACAATCTGGGAGTCATGTACGACCTGGGTGAGGGCGTGCCGAAGGATCGTGTGAAAGCCTATGCCTGGCTGAATCTTTCCGCCGCCAATGGCAAGGAGAACGCTGCCAGAGGTAAGGACTTGCTCAGATCGAGGATGACCGCCGAGCAAGTGTCCGAAGGGCAAAAGCTCGCTGCCGAGCTGTTCGACCGCATCGAATCCTCACGATCTCAGTAACTCCTCCAACTTCCGATAAGACCTACCTATGTCAACAAAGGGGCAATCGCAGTAATAACTTCAGGCACTAGGGATTGCCAGACCTGGAGAGGTTGCAGCACAGGCCAACTGAAGGCCTCTTTTCTTGCTTTTCGGGCCGAAATTCGCGCTGTAAGCGTTCTTGGGATGCTGGGTACGACGGAGTCGTAGAAATCGCAGGTTACCTGTCAAAGCTCATGGATACAAGAGAGATCCCGGGGAGTGCAGAGCTTCCAGATGCAAAGAGTCCGATCGTAAATGCCTGAGTTTGTCCTGCGTCGAGCGCCCCCCTTCAAAAGGGAGAGAGTCCCAATGGAATTCGAATCGACCTCCGGTGGATTTATCTTGAAAGTGAATGCTGGTTTGGGCCCGACCATCGAGTGGAATGCAAACGAGGAAGAAGTGTCCATACTGCTGCCCACCCTCGACAGGCACGGCAAGCTGGACCCGAATAGCAGGCGCTTCATGGTGCACGTCAGGCGCCATGCAAACATGAGTCCAAGCGTCAATATCTTTCAACTGTAGTACGGATGCGGATCCCTGAGGCTTTGGGACACAGGTGGCGAGGCCTCCGCCGCCTGTTTAATTATCGAGGTGCTATGGGTCGCTGATTTTCCCCCGAGGCGGCTATGAGGCTGTTGATTCAGCGGACAATCGAGACCGGCCAGGAACGCCCTTCCTCATTGTCGGAAGTGGAGCCGGACATGTTGGCGCAGTTGCGGCCTCTGGTGCCGGAGGGGATCAAGTCTGGCCAGGTAACGCGCCCAGTCGTCCATCAGGACACGCCGGCGTTCGAACAGGTCCGAGCGGGCATAGGCCGCCTCTACCCTATTCTGGACGACATGCGCCAGGGCTGCCTCGATCACCTCCCGGGGGTGATCGGTCTCCTCGGCCGCCCAGTCCCGGAAGCTGGACCTGAACCCGTGCGGCACGGCTGCAATCCCCTGCTCGCGGACCAGCCACCGTAGCTCCTTGTCACTGAGCGGCTTCCCTTGTCCACGGGTGAATACCAGAGGACCGGCTCCCTCATCCAGTGCCTGCACTGCCTCGAGAATCTCCATGGCACGGCCGCACAGCGGCACCCGGTGCTTCCGGTTCGCCTTCATCCGCCTGGCCGGGACGGTCCATACGCCAGCGTCCCGATTGATCTCCTCCCACTCGACCCAGCGCACCTCACTCCACCTAGCCGCTGTCAGCACCAGGAACTGGTATGGATTCATAGAATCCATAGACTTCCATAGTCGTCCAATAAGGATTATAACTATCTCTATAAACATATACTTACATGCATTATCCAACACTCCGTGTTTGCCCAGGATGTCCCTTGAAAGCTAGAGTCATTCCCGATATAATTGGGGAATGACTTATGGAATCAATCCGCCCCGCACGTCCCCCAAAACCAAGCCCAAGGGCCGCCATCCCCAAAAGGCCCTCTCGGCCGCCTTCGTGCGCTCGGCTCCGCCGGGAAGGCACTGTGACGGCAACGGATTGTACCTCTTCGTCCAGCCCAGCGGCACCCGGAGCTGGATTCAGCGGCTTGTCATCCGGGGCCGCAAGCGCGAGCTCGGACTCGGCAGTCTCGCCCTGGTCTCCCTGGCCGAGGCCCGGGAGAAGGCCCTGACCAACCGCAAACTGGCACGCGCGGGAGGGGATCCGCTGGCGGAGAAGCGCCGCGCCGAGGGCATTCCCACCTTCGCCGAAGCCGCCCGGCGGGTGGTGGAGCGGAAGCGGGCCGGCTGGCGCAATCCCAAATCGGCGACGAACTGGTTGCGCAGCCTGGACGCCTACGTTTTCCCGCGAATCGGGAAGATCAGCGTCTCGGAGGTCACCAGCGCTGACGTGCTGGAGGTCCTCACGCCCATCTGGCACCTCAAGGCCGAGACGGCCCGTGCCGTGCGGCATCGCATGCGCGCGGTGCTGGAATGGAGCATTGCCATGGGTTGGAGAGGGGATAATCCTTGCGATCGACTGCTGCCGGTGCTGGGTCCCCAACACGATGTCGTCCAACACCGCCGGGCCTTGCCCCACGGGGAGGTGGCGGCGGCCCTGGCGAGGGTGCGGGCGTCGGAACCGGCCACGGCGGACAGGTTGGCCTTGGAGTTTCTGGTGTTGACGGCGGCGCGGGGCGGCGAGGTCCGCGGGGCGCTGTGGACGGAGATCGATCAGGAGGACGGTGTATGGACGATTCCCGCCAGCCGCATGAAGGCGAACCGCCCGCACCGGGTGCCGCTGTGTGGCCGGGCGCTGGAGACTCTCGATGCCGCCCGGACACTGGGCGGAGGCCGCAGTCCGATCGTCTTTGTCACCGAGCGCGGGCAGCCGCTCAACAACAAGCGGATGTGCCGGTTGCTCGAGAAGTACCGCATCGCGGCCGTGCCGCACGGCTTCCGGTCGTCGTTCCGGGATTGGGCGGCTGAGGAGACGGACCACCCGCGTGAAGTCATTGAGGCGGCCCTGGCGCATGTAGTCCGAAACCGGGTCGAGGCAGCCTACGCCCGCTCGGACCTGTTCGAGCGTCGGCGCCGGCTCATGGATGACTGGGCCGGCTACCTGGCCGGCGGGTGTCGAGGGGCGGACCGGTCGGTTGATTCGCCCTAACCCGCATTTCTCAGTGCGCCATGGAAAGGCGCCTTCTTCCAACGGGTGCGAAACCCGTCCAACAACTGTCGCTCCGGTTGGTAGCAGCCAGGGCGGATCATGGAGGTAACGATATGGTCTGAAGCCCTCTGGTGTCAAAGGGCCGCTTAAGGCGGTTCAGCGAGCATGCGGGCCGGAACGCGAGTGAACGTCGAGCAGGCCTCGAAACGGGCAATGCGGGGGCCGACCCACCTGAGAAATGGGGAAGGCCGAAGACGGAGGGGGAAGCGAGCGACGCGGGCACCCCTTTGGACCCGCCGGGGTAGTGGCGCTGGCACGCATGGAAGGGGAAGAAGGCAGCAACATGGGAAGCCCTGTGGGTGGTGAGGCACGCACCGAACCGGAAGCTCGCGAGAGTCAGTCTAGGCCGACAGGGTGGCGGAGAGGCCTGTAGTACCGGAGAAGCCGGGTAATACCGGTGGAGGGAAGGGGCCTCAGGTGAGGAGCGGTGACCGAAGGGGGAAGGGTCCCGGGAGTGGCGAAAGCCTGAAACCCCGACCAAAAAAGGGCCGGAGACTCCGGAAGCATCACATGCAAAAGTGAAAGGGTCGTCGGAGGAGGACGGCGTCGTCAGGGCATCAACAGGCCTGGCGGCAACCCGGGAGCGGAAGTGGATGGAGTGGGGGACGGGTGCCAATCCCATAGGAGTCGTCCACGGATGCGAGCGGGGACCTGTGTGCGAGACGCATGATCCCACTGGAGAGCCGAGATGCGGGAAAACCGCACGTCCGGTTCGGAGAGCGGGGACTGGAAACGTGATAAGGGAGCCGGACTGAGGCCCGAAGCGAAAGCGACGGAATAGCCACCGGACCCTATAGTCAACGCGCCAGTCCTCGACTCTACCCAGAGGTAGGAAGCATCGGTTCTCGGAATCTGGTAAAATACTCTTGTCTAAGGAGTTAACCAGATTCTTAAAGGAGAACCGATGCCGACACAGTGTAACACCAAACCCCTGGAGTTTGAACCCCACGGCCGCCGCCGCGTGGTGGCTGATTTCGACGGCGGTCCCATCACTTCCGATGCCGGCTCCCTGCTGTTGCGCCGGGTGGATCGGGGCTTATCTCTCTCCGACCAGGTGGCCGACTGTTTCACCGATCACCGCGACCCCAAGCGGACCCAATACAGCCTGCGCACCCTCATCGCTCAGCGCATCCGTGGCATCGCCCTCGGCTACGAGGATCTCATCGACCACGACCAACTCCGTCACGATCCCCTCATGGCCTTGTTTTCAGAGAAAGGCCGTCGTGGCGACTCGCCTCCCCTGGCAGGCAAGAGCACCCTCAACCGACTCGAACACGCCCCCACCCAAGGCCCCACCCGCTACCACAAGATTGACCACGACCCCGAGGCCTTGCAAGCCCTCCTGGTGAAACTGTTTCTGCAAGCCCATCCCCAACCCCCCGATGAGATCATCCTCGACCTCGACGCCACTGACGATCCCCTCCACGGGGAACAAGAGGACCGCTTCTTCCACGGCTACTACCGAGGCTACTGCTACCTGCCCCTCTACATCTTCTCGGGCCGCCATCTGCTCTCGGCCCTGCTCAGACCCGCCAACATCGATGCCTCCGCCGGCGCTCTGGAGCAGGTCCAGCGCATCGTCTCCCGCCTACGGCGTGTCTGGCCTCAGGTCAAGATCCTGCTGCGGGCCGACTCCGGCTTTGCCCGTGAGGAGCTGATGGGGTGGTGTGAGCAGCATCAGGTCGACTATCTCTTCGGCCTGGCCCGCAACTCCCGCCTCCAAGACGCCATCGCCCCCGAGTTGGCTCAGGCCCAGGCCCTCTCAGACCAGCAACAGCAGCCCGCCCGGATCTTCACCGACCTCTCCTACCGCACTCACAAGAGCTGGTCCCACGAGCGCCGCCTGGTCGCCAAAGCCGAGGTCCTGCCCCGCGGCCCCAACCCCCGCTTCGTCGTCACCTCTCTGTCGGTCCAGGACTACCCCGCCCAGTTCCTCTATGAGAAGATCTACTGTGCCCGCGGTGAGATGGAAAACCGCATCAAGGAGCAGCAACTCGACCTGTTTGCCGATCGCACCTCCACCCACTCCTTCCGGGCGAATCAGCTCCGGCTCCTGATGACCTCTTTCGCCTATGTGCTGGTGGAGGGCTTGCGCCGGCGGGCGCTGCAATCCACCTGCCTGGCCCGGGCCACCGTCGGTTCCATCAGACTCAAACTGCTCAAGATCGGCGCTCAGGTCACCATCTCGGTCCGTCGCATCAAGGTCGCCATGGCTTCCGGATGTCCTTACCAGAGGGAGTTCCGCATCGCTTGGGCTCACCTGCCGCCCTGAGGTGCCCTGACCCGACCGTCACTCCTGGCCCTTGAAGACGCGGCCACCAGGCCCGATGGCAGAGGTGTCGCTGTTTTCGAGGGAAAATGCCGCCTGAGGTTCCTCGGAGAGCCTCAGAAGCCTCCGCTGTTGGCCTTTGCCTACCGATCCAGCCACCAACGTTGTTAAACTCGGCCTCAAATGCCTCCATGGCCCCTTTTACCGCTCCTGTGCGAACTCTGGTGAGAAATGCGGGCTAACCGCTCAACAGTCGCCCCCAATAGATCGCCCTCTATCGGATTCAAACACTGGAGGGAAGCGGTGAGTGCGGCGTCGTGTGAGCCTGAGGCCTGATCGATTCTTCCAGATGCCCACCCCCAGTCTTTGGGCAAGCCTTTCGTCTTCACGGTAATCGTCGTTCCCAAAGGACTTGCCAAGCCCATTTGCCACTACCCATCGGTTCAGGTTCACTTCCGTCCTTTTGCCTACCAGGTAGCAGGTTCCTAGAAACCACTGTTTGCCGAAGTCGTTGTACTTTTCCAAATCCTCGCACCGCACCGGTTGCCTATCGAGCATCATCTGGAGGTGGGAAATGGGGTCAAGCTCTTCCGGTTTCCGCTTGTAAGTGACTGCCTTGGCTCCCCGCAAATCCACCACGAATCCGTCAACCTTAAGCAGGTCGACACCGACGGCTGTGGCCTTCCCGAAGATGTATCGAGGCACGGGTTCTTGGAGTGAGGGTAGAGGCCCGACAAGGATTGGCAAGAGGTAGACAAAGGCATGGATCCACATGTGGTATTACCTCCTGTCTTTTGGAGACTCTCGATATCCCTGATCAGAGGAGCAAATCATGGCTGTTGCAATCTATCCAACCGGGGTCATCAGGCTGGAGGGTGTGGCGGCGTGGGCCGGTAACTGCATCTACTACCCTGTTGTTGGGTTCAGCGCAACTGCGACTGGTGACGACAGACTCGAATCCGTTAATCTTTCTGGTGCCACCAATGCCATTTGTTTCACTGGCACGATGGCGTCCGACAGAAAGAGCTATAGCGGCACGGTCGAACAATGCTCGTCTTTCTGTCAGATTGGAGGGCCAATCTCAGAGTCAGCTACCGTGATGCCGACGGAAATTTGAGACAGAAGCGTCGCTCAGTCAAGTTGATTATTGACGTCCTAGATGCCGCCACGCCTTAGGGTGTGTTTACAATCATCCAGGTTGTGCTACTGAGGTTTTTGGGGAAATTATATACGGTTCTAACCACACGCCCGCAAGTCGTTGAAAACAGGTTTACTCTTCTGTGATAGTTCTGACGGGAAGGACTTCAAAGTGGAAGTTATCTAAAACCTCCTCGATTTTCTTCTTTAGCTGCACCTCTTGGAGTTTCTGTTCAGATTCTCGTTTTCCTTTAAAGATGCTTTCTACAGATTCTCCCATAGCTCTCAGTGCGCTTGAACTTTCGTTTGTCCTTTTCACAAACAGCGCTTGCTCAGCAGGATCTTTGATATCAGTGTGTTCTGCGCCTTTAAGTGCGTTAGCAACATCAATTAAGTGAGAACCTGATTTAATACGCAACGCACTGAAAAAACTGAGCATAGTAACGACTCTGCTCGCATTCATCACCCTGATTTCCAAATCCCTAACTCTTCTTTCCAAATCATCTAAACGACTTTCTGACATTGCTTTCTCCTCGAGTTTTTTGACACCTGCGAGATTTGTCAAGTTGTGGTTTTGTCCAACTTCCCCGTCGCCAGTTTCCGCAGGGCAATAGTCATCCCGACGAAATCCATCTTCGCTCTGAGGCGTCTCGCCTTCTCGGCTAACTACGCCTTCACGAGGGAAGGAGTAAACCCACTTATGAGCGCCAGGATCATGGAGGAAATCCCAAAAACAGGAACTCTTCCAAACCCTTTCGGATCATTTGCTCGCCAGTGAGTCTTGAGATTGAATCATCGTCGGTTCTGATGTTGAAAAAGCAGGTGTCGTTCTTCCCAAACACCGGCGTCGCGGTGAAGAAAGTTCCATCGAAGTTCTTCTGGACCAGTATCTGCCCTTCGCGGATCCCAAAAGTAACCGATCCACCATGGTTATTCCAAACCTCTAAACGGTCGCCGAAACTCTTGCAGAGATACTTGTTGGTTCCGAGGATGGCGTTGCGCTCCATAACCACCGCCTCCACTTCTACAACTAGACGTTTGAATTGCTCTTGCACGGAGCACTTGCTCCGCTCTGTAACCCAACTCATGATTGACCTCCTATTGGTTCAGTTCAAGAGGATCTGAATCACCCTCCTGTCCTTCATTATTCTGGCCAAATCCAATGGGGAGACGCCGGCGTGGTTCTTGATGTTGGGATCCGCGCCATACTTCAGAAGAATATTCAATGGGGCGGCGTACTTGAACCCCACCGCCATGTGGAGGGGCGTGTTTCCCTCTGCGTCGTACACGTTCGGGTTTGCTCCAGCCTCCAGCACTATTCTCAAGGATTGGCCCGAATGGTCGTTTCCCGCGACCACGCTTGATGCGTAAATGAGGGTCAACAGAGGAATGTTGCCTTTATTCCCCTGTGTGGCGGTCATGGTGATGGCCGGGTTGAACTCTGACGATTTAACGATTCTCTTTACCTTGTCAGTGTCATGGTTGCCAGCCGCCGAAACCAGATTGGTCACCCAATTAGCCTGGTCAGCCCACTTGTCGATCAGACTCTTATCGGCAGCACTCATTTCTTCTGTGCTGTTCACCTGGCAGGTCATTCCAGCCGCAACCAGAAAGACCATAAGGGACTTCAACAAGGCATTTATGGTGTCTCCGCTTAAAAGCGGCGCGGCCCGCCGAAGGAAGGGTGACACAGCCGACCGCGCCTGGCCCTAGAGTTCCGGCCCCAGGGTTCCCATCGAATCATTTTAAAGGCCAGACCGGCCATAGCAGGGTGCCGGTATTGGAGCGGTTGTCTACGGACACAGCCCACATATAGAGCACCCCACGCTCGATCTCCCACACAATCAAGCCATTGGTGACAGGGGCGCTGATGTGTTTCTGAGTCCAGGCCCATGGATCGACTGTGAATCGGATCTCTTCGACCAACATGCTGGCGGCGTCATAGACCTTGGCCCGAACCACGGTGTCGCCGACTTCCACGAAGTTGAACACTCCGATATTGTCCCGCTGGTTCTCGTTAACGGTAATGCCGGCGTTGTAGGCCATGGGCTTGCGGAGGATCAGCGGAAGCAGCCCGTTGGCGACCGTGGTGGTGAGGCGCCCATCGGTTGAGTCGTTATAGACCTCTACCGTTATGGAGAACTCCTCCTCGATGTCCTCATTGGATAAGGAGAGAAGGATGGGAAACGAACTTGTTAAACAAGGATTTCAAAGTTCAGCAATAATCGAGCAATAATCGATGGCCAACACGTCGTTGCCTTCGCGATGCTTAAGTCCGTAGTGGTTCCATTACTTTTCATTCCCAAACCTTTTTCTCTTGTTTAAAACCTAATCCAGAACTATCGGCCGCATCGAAGTCAGCGGCTTGCAACCCGCCGCTTTGAGTTTCCTAACGGTCGCCTGATAACCTTCCCTGGCCGCTATCTGCTTCGCTCGCTTCTGGCCAGCCTCTTGCTTCGCTTTCTTATAATGCCCCCAGGCCCTTTGGACGTTACGCCGCTTGGCAGCGGGGCCTCCGACGCGATGGGCCTTCTGGCGCTGGGCCTGAGCAACAATCACCGGTATCCCCGATTTCTCTAGCTCAAGAATGGGGCTGGACGGATCGTTGTTTCGGTGCCGGCAAATGTACACCCGGGCGTCATAGCGCAACTTCTCGCAGGCGTTCGAATCGGACGGTACGGGAATTCCACCGCCGGAATCAACGTAGCGTTGACCCCACTCTTGGATGTAATACTGTCTGAGGGTGGGCTTCAGATCGGGGCAATCCTGAGCCGAAAGCGGAAGGGCCACCAAGGCGGCAAGGCACGAGAGGGCGTAGATTCGCATTTCTCTTCCTTTCGTTACAGGGACACCTTAAGATCGATGCTGGGTTTTGCAACTGGCAGAAAGGGGATGGTCGCTCGTCTATTTCCCTAATTCTGCGCCCAAGCGCCGCTGGGCGTGGAAACATACTGCGGGTGTTGTATCGAACGAAGATCCGAAGACCGACACAAGATGTGGTTTCTTTCGTTTGGTTGCGGGGCTGATAGTAGCAGGCTCTTAAGCAAAAATGCCATATAGTTGTGTTGGTAATACGTCAAGATGATCGGTTTTAGTGAAACGTGAAGTGTCCGGTTTGGGCAGCCAAAGAAACCTCCCATAGTCGCAGTCGCCGGGCCTGTGAAAGTGGGCAACTCGAAGAGTTTTCCAAGGACCCGGAGAGACCGGCTTTTCCACAGCTACCGTCGCCGGGGGCTCGAAATTGCTCCGGCGCAAGGAACCCCAGCGAGTTGTGCGTGTCCAAACCGCTCGTGCTCAACGGCGACCAAGGACTGATGGAGTTCTGCCTGTACAGTGTGCACTGAAAAGCAACTGCGGTGGCTGGTCCGCGCGCAGGGGATTGCAGCGGTGTCGCACGGGTTCAGATCCAGCTTCCGGGACTGGGCGGGTGAGGAGACCGATCACCCCCGGGAGGTGATCGAGGCGGCCCTTGCCGTCCGCAACCCGGTCGAGGCAGCCTACGCCCGCTCGGACCTGTTCGAGCGTCGGCGCCGGCTCATGGATGACTGGGCCGGCTACCTGGCCGGCGGGTGTCGAGGGCCGCAGGCCGGAGTAGCGCTCGATGGCCGTGCGAGGCGGGGACAGCGGGGCCGGCGCCGCACCGCGTAGTGCCGGGGAGCCAGCCTACCCAATGTAGTACATTGGGGCTGGCGAGGGGCTCCGGCCCCTTCGAACCCCCGACCGGGGAGAGCTCTCCCCCGGCCCCTCCATCACCCCCGCCGCTCCCTTCTCCCTCTCCCATGACCGAGGCCTCGATGGCGCGGGAAGCGAAAGCGACCAGGGTGTGTGGAGCATCCCGGCCCGCGCGCGAAGGGGAATCGCGAGCACCGGGTCCCCCTGTGCCGCCGTGCCCTGGAGATCCTGGAGGCTGCCCTGGCGCACAAGGTCCGCAGCCGGATCGAGGCCGCCTACCGGCGCTCGGACCTGTTCGAGCGTCGGCGCCGGCTCATGGAGGACTGGGCCGGCTACCTGGCCGGCGGGTGTCGAGGGGCAGGACCGATCGGTTGATCGGCCCTGACCTCGGCAGCGCTCGATGGCCTTCCCGCCAGGGATCACTGTGGAGGGAGCGACCCCCGAAAAGGGGAGGGAAGGTGGTGGATTTTGGCGTGCACCACCTCCCCCTCCCCGGTGCCGCACCAGCGGCAAAAAACAGGGGGTCGCTCCCTCCACTTCCTCCCCCTCCTGTGCGGCGCCACGACGCGCCGGGCGAGGGGGCGGACACGCGATGCCGACGCCCCACGGGGCTTTACCCCATAGGACTTGGGAAATCCGTGCCAACCTGCGTCCAATGCGGGTTTCCGGGAACAGCCTGGACCACGGCGGCGAGGGCTTCGCCCTCTGAGAGTGGAGCGTTGGGGTTGTCAAAAGCGTGAGCCACCTGGTGCGCCACCTACGTGAGCCACCCCCCTTTTGTAAGGTGGCCACCCATACGACGCCACGTCCTTGACCCCCGGAGGCGGAAATCGTCGATCATTCCTCGGCCGTTCGAGGCCGGGATTTCCTGCTCCCATTGGACGATCTTCTCCAGGACGACATCGAGGCTGGCGTGGCGTTCGACGGTGTCCTCCTGCACCCTGAATCCGCGAGCTTTGCCGGGCAGGCTGGACTTTCTCACTCCCTGGCATAGCAGAACACCCCGAAACGCCTCCTGGACCGATTCCCCTCTCAGGGACCGCAGGTCCCGCCGCCTGTGGGGAAACCAGAATGGTCGGATGGGTCAGTGGTCACCATTCGGTCCGGACCAACTGTCCCGATTAGCGACTGGTCCGCCAGTAACTGTTAGGTCGAGCCGTGGGGAGCATCGTCCTGCGCCGGGCCTATGGCTTCGCGCTCAATGGCGACCGAGCACCCGACGAAGTGGCACTCTTTCACCTCCATGGGATGGAGACACAGAGCCGAGAAGCGACCCGTGCTTGTCGGAACGATACGGTCGGATCGCGTGGTGCGTAAGGACTTCGAGGCTGACGATCGTTTGCCGTTATCCTGTATGTGGGAGGTCTTGCCGCCGCGACGGGTAGCTCAAGCCCGACAGCAACCCAACGGGAATTGATCGCTGCGGAGAGGATGTCGTTTCGACCACTCCACCACAGCTTGACCGA
The DNA here is from genome assembly GCA_965207735.1 of Candidatus Versatilivorator sp. Lineage (GTDB taxonomy): Bacteria > Acidobacteriota > Terriglobia > Versatilivoradales > Versatilivoraceae > Versatilivorator. Next base: position 3,881,640 of record OZ242296.1, read on the forward strand.
ACAGTTACTCGCGGACGGGTCAGCCGAGTATCAATCCTGAGTCCGAGGCCGTCAAGTGGATGGTGAGCCGGTAGGTTATCTCAGAGGGCGACGCTCTTTCTGCTATGGGTTGGTCTTGTGACTGTGAGCTATACTGAAGGCAAGAGCTAACTGATGTCTGGCAATTTCCACATTCTGGTTCCCCCGAGGCTTAAGCGAGCCGCCAAAGACTGCCCCCTGCTTGAAGGCAACAGCAAAGCCGGGACCGTCTGATGCTCTTGCCACTTTTCCCCCTCGCCAAGCGTATCGCAGGCGACGTCCGCACCCCTCGAAGTCTGGAGGTCTGCCCCGCCTCGCCGATGGCTCCTGGGGAAGCCTCTACGTGGGTGGCCATTCCAAGACCCTGTCCCCCACGACTACTTTGGTTAGAGAAGGCGCGGCGTGTCCGGGACCGAGGACGTTTCATGTCATTTCACCTCGCCGTGCATGGTCACAGGCTTTTTCTCTCAGAGGGCGAAGTCCCCCCTGTGGTGTTTTGGGGTGTGGGGTCTCCCCCACTCGGAGACCGGCATCTTACCGATGCGCGGGAAGGCGAAACGCCTCAGGCTGGACATCCACTCTCGGTGGCGACGCCGGCCGCGCCAGCCGCCCCGCCTCTGTTCCAGCACCCGCGAGGCGGCTTCGGCGAACGTGCGGCAAGGTCTGCGAACCCGACCGGGCCGACGTCAACAGCGACCGCGTCGAGGCCGCCTACCGCTGCAACGACCTCTTCGAACGCCGCCGGAATCTCATGCAGTACCGGTCCAAATGCTTGACCTGCGCATTGCGTCGACTCGTCACGGACGGCTCATCGCGGCGCATTTGCCGTTGCCGACGCCCGCACCCGTTGCCTCAACCATTGACCCTCACCCCACAGGCCAGTAGATGCGGCGCAGCGGGACCAGCCGTCGCGTCTCGCCGTCGAGAGATTCGTAGTTCTCAACAAGCATCTTCGCCAGGTCGTGGAGATCCAGCAGCGTCACCAGGACGTTTGCCCGGTCCGCTTCATATCTCGCTTCCTTGCTGAATCCCCCCGTGCTCACGTAGAGGCACTTGTCGTCGATATGACGGCCACCCACGAAGCTCCGGATTCCCGGCGCGCCTACCTGATCCCCAGTCCTGTGCTTGACCTCCACCACGATCCTCGGGCTCTCGAAACCGAAGCCGTCCCGAGACGCCACGATGTCCACTCCTCGGTCCGGCCCGCGCGCTGAAATCCGGGCCTTGTAGCCCAACGCGCCGAGCGCTCCCGCAATCAGCGACTGCATCTCCTTCCAGTCCAGCCCGACGATCCGATCCTTGATGAATTCGATGCTCCTTGACTCAAGATCCTCCAGAAGCAGCTTCTCTTCCTCGTCGCCCTCCTCTTCGTCTTCCGACGGCTCCCCCTGCTCCCCTGTGGCCGCTCGCCAGACATCCTTCTCGGCCGTCTCCGGCAGTTGAAAGAGCGTCAGAGTCGATCCCAACGAGTTCTTCGTCGCGGTGGCTAACGCGTCACGTGGAACCTCCATCGCCTTCCATTCGACACCCCAGACGTTCGGATAGGCGAGATCGAAACCTGGGTCGAACCTGTACTCTTCCTGCAGCTCACCGACCGCGTAGACGCGTCTCGTGCGGTCGTAACTGACTACGCCATCGTCCGCCTGCAGCTCCCTAGAGAAGCGGTGCAACATCCCTCCCGCATTCGCGTACCACCCCGCTCGTTCGCTCGGATACCTGTCGCGCAGCTCCGCCAGAAGCGTCTCCCTCGACTCAAACCGGCCAAGATCTCCCATGTCGGGCCAGCCAATGGCAACAAGGCCCTTGTCAATGAAACGCTGGAAAAGGCTGCCGTCACTTTCGGCTCGTACCATCCACATCGTCATCTGTTGCTCTTCCTCTTTGTCGTTGTCCCAATAACTTGATCCACCCACGCCGCCGGGACGGGACCATCAACCAGTATTGATCCGACTATCGATCCGCTACCCCTGACAATCCGGCGTCACCGTCTTCCCCTACGTTCCGGCACGTCCGAAAGCCATGCATCGGCGACAGGCCCTGCCGATCGGTTTGCGGCGCGAAACCGCTTCGCAATGTCGACACCCGTGCTTCAGGAAAAATCACAGCGCGGGATCGAGCGCGGCGCAGGTTCCCTCGATGCCCGCTGGACCCTGCATGTTACCTGCGCTCACGGCGGCATGCCAAGCAACCTGAATCGCCCGTTTGCCTCCCGCCTCTCCCGTCCCTGCCACGCACAAGGCCATCTGCGTCTACGAGGCTGTCATCGCCTACAGATTCAGTGGGATCCACGGAGCCGACAATATCGGTTCCTCCTTGAATCACCTCCGTCACTGCGGTAGCGGTCTACCAAATCTCATATCAATTAAGGCCCAGTTTTGGCGAAGTTCCAAAGCCTCGTCCGTCATATTGTCAGGGTCCCCTTCAAATCTAATAGTACAAACATATTCCGTTCGCATGGTTGTGCCATAAACATTCTTAGAATCGAAGTGAGATGTGATTCGATAAGTATTGTTTCCAAACCGTTCAGTTGTACTTCCGATGCTGGCAAAGGGGAAGTCTGCTGCTTCAGGGGAGTCGAGATATAAGCGAACGTAGTTTCTGCAATGCATTCTGGCCTCAGTTTCAACGTAGATACGATCTCCTGGACAAAACAAGCTGCCTAATATCACTATGCCGAGCACCACAAGGCATCCATACTTAAATTCTTTCCACTTCTTCGGCTCTTCTGGCGTTAGCGTGCGTTTCTCCGTCTTTTTTTCGGCAGCCAGTCTGTCTCTGGTTTCAGCCCGCGCCTTTTCTTCCAGGTAAATTTTCCGCCGCTCTTCGGACGTTAGCCTGCTTTTCTCACCAGATCGCTGAGCAGATGGTAGAAAAGGGTTTTTCCTCATCATCTTGCAGGGCTTAGTTTGGAGTATTCAGCGCACAGAATGTGCTAGGCCCACCCTAGCTTGTCCCTTTCCCTCAGCGCACGTTCGCTTTGGACGGCTGAGCGGCAAACGTTGAGTTTGAGTATAGCAGTACAGGAACCATGGCCGAGGGTTTGCTGTCAATCAGCATCGAAACTGTCAGGGTCATGGGCATCGAAATCCCCGATCCGCAGCAAGGGCAGCGTGCCACCCCGCTCGACGGTCCCGGACGAAGAGTCTCCGGAATTGAACCATCGCAGGATCTGCCCGTAAGTAACTGTTCGGTCAAGCTGTGGGCTCGACCTCCTGCGGGTTTGTCCTCTATGCCAACCGAGCAACCGACGAAGCGTCCCCCTTCCACCTCCATCGGACTGGGGGCAGAGAGCGGAGATGAAACCCGTGGAGTCGGTCCGATATGGTCGGTTCGCCATCCGTGCAGAGGGGTTTCGTGGCTAGCGAGCACTCTCGGCTGGCCTGTCCTGGGGGGCAGCCGCTACGATGGCGGCTCAGCGGCGACACCGACGCAATGTGGCTTGATCGCTGCGGGAAGGATGCCGGTCCGACCGGTATTCCACACCTTGAGCGAACAGTTACCGTCCGCCAACGTCCTGAATGGTCCAATGGATTCCCGTTCACAAAGCGGGATTCAATAAGGGGATTGTAGCGGACTAGGTGTGAATATATCTTGTAATATCAGTTAGTTATACTAGACGATCTACACCAGGAACTCGAAGGCCAGCTTGGCCACCTCCTGCGCTGTTGCTGCCCGCACCGTCCAAATGGCCGCAGCTACCTCCCGATGCGGCAAAGCCCGCATGTGCTCGGTAACGTCCTGTTGGGGACCCAGGACCGGGCCGATCCTGTCACAGGGGTTGTCGATCCTGTACTCCATGGCTACGGCCCATTCCAGGACCGCCCGCAGGCGCTGGCGCACCCGCCGGGCGCTGGAGGCCTTCCGGTGCCAGATAGGGGTGAGGATCTCAAGCAGATCGGCGCTGGTGACCTCGGAGACCGGCATCTCGCCGATGCGGGGAAAGGCGAACCTCCTCAGGCTCGACATCCACTCGCGGTGGTGACGCCGGCCGCGCCAGCCGTCCCGCTTCTGTTCCAGCACACGCGAGGCGGCTTCGGCGAAGGTGGGGATGCCCTCGGTGCGGCGTTTCTCGGCAAGGGGATCTCCGCCCTGGCGGGCGAGCTTGCGGTTGGCCAGCGCCTTCTTCCTGGCCTCGGCCAGGGGGACCAGGGCGAGACTGCCGAGACCGAGCTCCCGGCGACGGCCACGGACGACGAGGCGTTGAATCCAACTGCGGGTTCCGCTGGGCTGGACGAAGAGGTACAATCCGTTTCCATCGGCGAATCTTCCGGGCGGAGCGGAGCGCAGAAAGGCGGCCGAAAGGGCGTTGCTGGGGTGGCGGCCGGTGGGTTTGGTTTTAGGTCGGACAGGCGCGAAGTCCGTTACAGCATCCATCCCCCCATTATATGGGGGATGGCAGTGGATTGCAAGGGATGTTGGTAGCAAGACAAGCCACAGCAGTACTTAGATAAGACACTCATATATAACACAGTTATAGACACTACTGGACGGCGCTAGACATCACTGGATCTTATAGGGACGTTGCGGCGGCGACAGCAGGTAGCCGTTAGTGGCATAGGGTTTTGGCCGAGTCCCCGCTCCATACAATGGGCGGCTTCTACCGGGCGAAACAGGGGTGTTCCTGACAAGCCGTCCCCCCGCCCTACCGGACGGATCATTCGAGAGTGAAACAATCAGAAATCGACCAATCCTTTCGCGACCTTTGTACCCCGTTGCGGTTAACCTCAACGCCTTAGTGGCCCTCCGTGGATCACTCCTTTTTCTTTGTTTCTGCGATGATCGGCCGAACCACGACGCATGGAGCCCGACAGCGGCGCGGATTGCCGTCGGGTACCCCGTTTGGTATAATTTCATAAGCGTTCTTGGTCCCTGGCTCTCTTCCAACGACTCGATATTCCATGGCGCCGCGCTTCAGAATCCCTGTCCTGTTGACCCTCTGCAGTCTCCTTTGGGTTGACCCCTACCCCGGGGCGGCCGAGGAGGCCAAGCCGAATCTGGAGCCGGAGGCGATGTGGCTGTTTCCCTTGGGGGGGCAGCGCGGAACCGCCCTGGAGGTCGAGATTCGGGGGAAAGCACTGCAGTCGGCCTATGCGGTGGTTGCCGAGGAAGAGGGAATCCGGACCGAGTTCCGCGCGGTTGAGGAAATTTTGGAGGAGAGCGAAGAGGGTGCCCCGAAGCAAGATGACAAGAAGGAGCCGGAGTACCGGGTGCGAGTGGGCGTGGAAATCGATGCGGCGGCCCGCCCGGGGAACCACTGGTTGCGGGTGGTCACTCCCGGGGGAATCACCAACGGGGTCCACTTTCGGGTGAATGCGGATCGTGTGATCCGGGAGTCGGCCGACCCTCATGACCTCCCCGACAGGGCCCAGGCGATCGACTACCCGGTGGTGGTCAACGGGCAGATCGACAAGCCCGCCCAGATGGATTTCTACCAGGTTGAGGTCGCCGGGGGGCAGGAGCTTCTGTTTGAAGTGACTCGCAGCCAGGAATCGGCGGCCAACGTCTTTCGCTCCCAGATATCGATCCATGGGCGCCGGGGAAGCTGGTTCGATCCTGATCGGGTAGTGCGCCTGGCTTTCAGCGACAAGGACCGGGGGGAACGCGTCACGGCGGCCCGGGACCCCAGGCAGAGAACCGGGACTCGAGTCAGCCTGCGGCACCGGTTCGCTGAGGCGGGCCGCTACTTTGTGGAGATTGGCTCGCTGGGTGGGCAGGCCAAGGCCGATTTTGTCTACCAGTTGCGGGTGGCGCCACCGGACCAACCCTCCCATGAGACTCCGGGGCCTCGGGATTGGAGTGAACGGAGTTTCGTGCGGAAACTCACCGGTGACCGGCTCAAGCAGTTGTGGTCGAGGGGAGTCAGGGACGATGGGCCGGCCTTGGAGAACAAACCGGAGGGCGACCAGGAAGACGAAAGCTCCAAGGAGCCCGACCCGGCCCAAATCGACCTCAAGCTCTCCGACCCTACCCTTGCCCTCGGCGTCCATTCGGAAAAGGAACCCGGGGACCGGCTGGAAGACGCCGTCGAGATTCCGGTGCCGTCAATCGTCGAGGGGGTCGTGCAACACCCCGGGGACAGCGACCTGTTCAAGTTCAAGGTTCACTCCGGACAGAAGCTGGCCTTTGAGGTCGAGACTCCCCAGTCCACTCGCCCCGATTTCAACCCCTTGCTGCAAATTATCGATTCCAGGGAACGGGACCTGTTCAGCAGCCTGCGCCGAACCGAAAAGTACCGGAGCGTCACCAGTGTTCACCTGGTTGCGGTGGATCCCAAGGTGATCGGCACATTTGAAAAAGGGGGGGACTACTACTTGCGGGTCCGGGATGTGACTCTCAGGAAAGGCGAACCCGGCTTTCGCTACCGGGTGCTGGTCCGGCCACAAATCCCCCACGTCGGCGACATCCATCTGGAAACGCGAACGCGAGACTTCGAGGATGGCCGGGTGGACCCGCACCGCGTCAATCTGCCGGTCGGTAAAGCCGCAAAGCTCACCTTGATCATGGAGCAGGAAGAGGGTTTCTTCCTGCCCTCCAATCAGATTGCGGTGTCGGTCAAAGGCCTGCCGGCGGGGGTCGAGGCTCTTCCCGGCGCCAGCAGCTACAGATTGCCGGGTTCTCCCAAGCCGCCGGTCATCAAGGGGGCCGACCACCACCTGCCCGAGGTCCAGACCATCAGCGTGGTGCTTCATTCCCGGGACGATGTGGCGCCCACCCACCTGCCCGTCTGGGTCACGGTGACCGCCCGACCCATTGTCGGGGGCAGGCTGGGTCCCAAGCTGACGGTCAAGAAGATTCCACTGACGATCCTGGATCCCGATCCAGCCGGAAAACTGAGCCGGCTGGCGACCCGGCGACCCGGGGGTGAAAGGTAACGAGCATGGGAACGAGATCCTGCAGGAAGACCGTCGCCGGCCGCCGAAAGCCGGCTGCTCTTTTTGCGATGCTGACCCTGGGGGCAGTCTGTTTCCTGGCGGTCTTTGCCCAGGCTGCCGACGTCGGAGGAACCGCGCCGGGAGCTTCCGCCCAATTGTTGTCACTCCGCCTGGTGCCCTCCGAGGTTCGGCTTCAGGGGGCCGATGCCTCCCAGCAGTTTCTGGTGATGGGAAAGTTCTCGGACGGCCTGGAGCGCGACCTCACCGCGCAGGCCGAGTTTTCCGGCTCCAAGCACGGTCTGATCCGGTTCACCGCTCACAGCCGCATCCAACCGCTTGCGGACGGCGACCTGGTCCTCACGGCCAAAGTGGCGGGAAGAACGTCCACGACCGCCATCGCCATTCGGGGATCCCAAGAGAAGCGCCCCTTCAGCTTTCCCCGGGATATCGGGTCGCTGCTGACTCAACAGGGTTGCAACAACACCACCTGCCACGGCGCCGTTCCCGGACAGGGCGGTTTCAAGCTTTCCACCAATGCCACCTATCCGCGCGACGACTACAAGTGGATCGTGGAGGGAGGGAAGTTCGAGGTCCTCATTGCCGAAGCGGAGGAACCTCCCCATCCGCGTGTGAATCTGAAGAGTCCGGAGAAGAGCCTGATTCTCCAGAAAGCCACTCTCCAGGTACCGCACGGAGGCGGGCTCCGGTTCGGTGCCGACTCCCCGCAGTACGCCAGAATCCTCCAGTGGATTCAAGCTGGGGCGCCTTACGGAGAGGAAGGTGAGTCGGAGAACATCCAGATCGAGAGCCTGGAAGTCTATCCTCGGGAGAGCGTGCTGGCTCTGGATGGCAAGCAGCAGATTCTGGTCACGGCCCACCTCAGCAATGGCCGGCGCGAGGATGTAACCCAGCAGGTCGTCTACGAGTCCATGAACCGGTCGGTGGTGGACGTCGACGAAAGGGGCTTGGTGGGAGCCCACAAGACCGGGGAGACCAGCGTCCTGATTCGGGCGCCGGGCCGAGCCGCCGCCGTCCGTTTCGGCGTGATCGCCAATCCACTGCCCAGCTACCCCGAGGTGCCGGAAAACAACTTCATCGACCGGCATGTCTTCGCCAAGCTGAAAAAATTCAATATCGTTCCCTCGGAGCTCTCCAGCGACGCCGAGTTTCTCCGGCGGGTCTGTCTGGACTTGACCGGGACCCTGCCGCCGCCCAACCGGGTGCGCCAGTTCCTGGCCTCCCGGGACCCCGACAAGCGCAACCGGATCATCGAGATCCTGCTGAATTCACCCGAGTTCGAGGAGTTTCTATTCTTCCGGTACGGGGAGATCTTCCGCTGGTATGGCGGCGCCACCCAGTTGGGCAAGGATACCCAGCTCTACGGGGAGTGGTTGAAACAAAGCATCGCCATCAACAAGCCTTACGACGAGTTGGCGGTGGACAGGATTGCGGCTCAGGGTTACGACGGGCCTTCCCGCTTTTTCTACCAGTTGCGGTTCATCATTCCCCCGGAGGAAATGATTGCCGAGCAGGTGAGGATCTACCTGGCCCGGCGGCTGGACTGCGCCCGCTGCCACAACCATCCCTTCGAAGCCTGGAGCCAGGATCAGTTTTGGGGGATGGCCGCCTTTTACGGCCGGATGGTGGATCTGCGTGACTCTGTCATGGACGACTCCCTGCTGGTGGACGACCCCGCGCTCAAGGATCGGGTGGTTCATCCCAGGACCAAGAAGGTGGTCCATCCGCGCTTCCTGGATGGGCAGGAATTGCCGGAAGGCGAGCGAACCGATTTGCGGATGAAGCTGGCCCGGTGGATCGTGTCCCACCCCTATTTCGCCGAAGCTTTTGTCAATCGCGTCTGGGACTGGTTCCTGGGCAAGGGCATCGTCGATCCCGTGGACGACTTCCGCTCCACCAATCCACCCACCCACCCGGAGTTGCTGAAAGCCCTGGCCGAGGACTTCCGGGTCAACGGCCATGACGTGAAACACCTGATGCGGGTGATCGTCCAGTCCAGGACCTACCAACTGTCGGGCATCCCCAACGAGACGAACCGGGGCGATCGCTTGAACTTTTCTCACGCGCTGCCGAAGCCGCTTTCGGCGGCGGTGCTACTGGATGCCATTTCGCAGGTAACCGAGGTTCCCGAGAAGTTCGCCAGCGGCGATCGGGGTTTTGCCGCGGGAACGCGGGCCATCGCTTTGATGCCGGACATGCCCTCCCAGTTCATGGAGGTCTTTGAACGCAATGAGCGCAAGACGCTTCCCGAAGGCAAGCCCGAGCCCGCCCTGGCCCAGGCCTTGCACATGTTGACGGGGAAGACCTTTACCGAAAAGCTGGCGAGGGAAGGCGGGCGGGTGGACCGGCTGATCCGGAGCGGAGCGGGAGACGGAGAAATCGTGGAGGAGCTCTATTTGTCTGCCCTGTCACGGTTTCCCACTGCCGCGGAGCGGACCCGGTTGGAAGAAATGATCGCCGTGCGCCCTCGAAGAGAAGCCATCGAGAGCCTGACTTGGGGTCTAATTAGTTCTCGACAATTTTCGCACAATCATTAATAATTTGGGGTTGGAAAACTCTATAAGAATCTGGGGGTTCGGTCAGCTCGGCCGTAACCCCGTTTCAATTAGTGTCTTTGGGGGATCGTGATGAACCTGCCGGAATGTTTTTCCTGTACCGGAGGCGACTTTGAGCGGCGCCAGTTCCTCAGGGTGGGCGGCCTGACGTTCCTCGGCATTACGCTGAGCGATTACTTCAGGCTGGCCGACACATTGGCCGACACCGGCACCGGTGCGCGCAAGAAGGCCGAGTCGGTCATTCTCATCTGGCTTTCCGGCGGTCCGCCCCACATGGACATGTGGGATCCCAAGACCAACAGCAATTTCAAGCCCATCTCGACCAACGTGGCCGGGATTCAGATTTCCGAGACGCTTCCCCGGGTGGCGCGGCAGATGGACAAGTTGTCCATCATCCGTTCCATGCATAGCGAGGAGGGGAACCATCCCGAAGGCACCTACTATGGGATGACCGGACATCGCCCCAGTCCGGCCTTCCGTTTTCCCAGCCTGGGATCGATCGTCTCCCGAGAGCTCGGCGGGCGACACAATATCCCGCCCTACGTGGTCACTCCGCCTCTCTCCTACGGGCACTCCTACATGGCGGGGAACATGGGGCCCCAGTACAACCCCATGATCGTTCCCGATCCCAGCAAGGAAGACTTCAAGATTCCCGATCTGACCTTGCCCAAGTCCCTCTCCCCGGATCTGCTTCAGGACCGTCAGTCCTTCCTGAAGGTGGTCGATCACCATTACCGGCAGCAGGAGGAGTTTGCCCGGTTTGCCAAGATGGATACCTATCAGCAGCAGGCCCTGAGAATGATCCTCTCGCCCAACGTCAAGAAGGCCTTTGACCTTTCGGCGGAGCCGGACCAGGTACGGGAAGCCTACGGCAAGACGCGCTTTGGACAGTCGGTCTTGCTGGCTCGCCGCCTGGTGGAGGCGGGCTGCCGCTTCGTGACCGCCGAGGGATTCAACCACAGCGAATGGGATATCCATTTCGACAACGACAAGAAGCTGTCGGAGAATCTGGCCCCTCGCTTCGATCAAGCGCTTTCGATGTTGCTGACCGAGTTGGAGGAAAGGGGTTTGCTGGAGACGACGGTGGTCATGGCCATGGGCGAATTCGGGCGAACTCCGAAAATCAACGCCAGGGCCGGTCGAGATCACTGGGCCCATTGCTGGTCGATGGTGTTGGGAGGTGGCGGAATCAAGGGCGGCCAGATCGTCGGCGCCAGCGACGAACGCGGAGCCTACGTGGCCGAGCGCGAAGTGACCATCGGTGATCTCTTCGCCACGGTTTACAAGGCCCTGGGAGTGGATTGGACCAAGACCTATACCGGTCTGGACGGTCGGCCTCTCTACATCGCCAATTCCATCGGGGACAAGCAGGGCCATCCGGTTCACGAGCTGGTTTAGCCCGGCTCAGGCGACCGCAGAGTCGCGCCTGTCCCGGTGAGGGTGCGCCGATCGCCTATTTCAGCGCCGCACCTGCCGCCCGTTCCTTTCTTACTTCTCAATTCCAATAGATTTTCCCCGGGCGTCAGCCCGAGGTTTTCGCTAAGCTGCGATGCGGGTTCGCATTTTGCCGTGGGCGTAAGCCATTGGATTGCTCTTCCCGGGTGACGAGGAGGTCGGCGTGAAGCGGGTTGCAGGGTTGCTCTCTTTGGTGCTGGTGCTGACCGCCGGGGGCCTTTGGGCCAATGAGGCCCCGGAGAATCGGAAAAGAAATCCGAAACTGCTCTCAATGACACCCATGGGCGGTCACCCGGGCTCCTCCCTGGAATTCCGAGTGCGCGGAGAAGATCTGGAGGGGATCCGTTCCGTCTGGCTGGATTGTGATGGCTTGACTGCCAAAGTGAAGACGGTCAAGGAGATCAAGCTGGAAAAGGCCAGGTTCTCGAGGAAGACCTACTCCCCGGGACAGGAGGTGTGGATCCAGGTCGAAATCGCGGCGGATGCCGCGCAGGGGGCTCACTCCCTCCGACTCCTCACCGAGTGGGGCCTGTCGGGGCCGGTGACACTGGTGGTCAGCAACCGGAAGGTCGCGCGGGAACAGCCGAATCCCCATCACGACCCCGACAGTGCTCAGATGCTTGAGTTGCCGGCCAATCTCAACGGCAGGATCGGCCGGAACGGGGAGGTGGATTTCTATGCCTTCGAGGTGCTTGAGAACCAGGAACTGCAGTTCGAAGTCCTGGTTGCCGGCGGAATCCTGTCGGGCTCTCCCATTCACTTGCGGGACCCCGAGCTGATTCTCTACCAACCTTCCCAGGGTTGGTTTCAGGGTGAAGCCCGGCGGCTGGAAACTCGCGTTGAATCGACGATTTTCCTCCTGCCGGTAGAGGGAGGAATCCTGAGGCCCCGGCTGCGGCACCGCTTCAGCAAACCGGGCCGTTACCTGGTTGCCGTCGGAAGCCTGGCTCAAAAAGGGGGTCCCGGCCACAACTATCAATTGCGGATCGCTCCGGTCGGGTCAAGCTCCCGGCACGGTCAGGAACATTGGACCCGTTACCGTCCGGCCCATGCTGCCCCCCTTGTCGACTGGCAGGAGAGAGGTTTTGGTCGGGAGATCCATCCCGGCCGGCGCCAACAACTCCGGTCCCGCGCCTTCGCTGAACCTGACGGCAACCCCGCTACGACTCCTGTGGGAGAGGGTACGGATCAGCCAGACCGGTCCAGTGCCGGCCCCGGCGATCAGACTGCGCCCCTGGCCCGGTATCCTTCCCTGGTGGAATCCGAACCCGACGAGACGCCGGATTCAGCTTCAGCCATTTCCCTTCCCGTCATGCTCGAGGGGAGAATTGACGCTCCCGGGGACCTCGACCACTTCCGTTTTTCGGTGCAGGCAGGGCAGAGAGTCGCCTTCGAGATCCAGACCGTGGACCGGATGTTCCCGGAGCTGAGCCCTTGGCTGGAGGTGCTGGATGCCTCCGGAAAAGCCGTCTGCTCCAATGTCTATCGAAACGTGGAGAACAATTCCGCCTACTGGCAGAGGTTTCTCCAGTCCAAGACGATCTTTACCTTCGAGGAAGCGGGCGACTACATTTTGCGGCTCAGGGACCTGACCTCCCGGCGAGGAGGGAATGGATTCACCTACCGGGTGCTGGTTCGTCCTCAGGTGCCCCACATCGGCGAGGTGAGCTTGGCGGGTGGAGACCCCATCAACCTGGTTCCGGGTGAAGCCAGAACCCTCAAGCTGACCCTGGAGAGGGAAGAGGGGTTGGATCAGATGGTGACGCTGCATCTGGAGAATCTGCCCCCGGGGGTTCAAGTGCTCCCGACAGTCGTCCCGGAGCAAGAATCGGGGAATCCCAGACGCACGCGGAACGAAGTCCATCCGGACCGGTTTTTCCCGCGGAAACAGGAAGTATCCTTGACGCTTTTGGCGGAGGGAGACACTCCGGGTCGCTTGCGCCCTCATCCGGTGAGATTGGTTGCCCGGGTGGTAGCGGAGGGGCGTCCAGGTCAACCCTTTCCCTTGAAGGATCTCTTCCTGACGGTGGTCGACCCGGTGATGCCCAAGACGGTCAGTCAAATCGCAGCGGGAGATTAGCCATGTCCCCGGTTCATTCGATGGGGCGGATCATTCGAGGGTGAAACAACGGAGCTTCATGGCCTATCGGGAACAAGGACCCTGTCCCGTGAATCCGGATTCACGGACTATTGAACATGGATGGACAGGATGCACAGGATAATCAGGACGAGACGATGCCGCACAGGGAGCGGATTCGCTCAATGGTCGGGTCCGTCTTCGAGGGGTTCCAGGAGCTTGGGAGCGGGATCTGGAATCCTGGTTGAAAGCGGGGCGATGGTTGAGCGCAAGGCGGTGGAAACTCTCGTCCAATAATCCTGTATATCCTGTCCATCCATGTCAATAAACCCTCGACTCATGCTTGACTTTGGACCGGATTCCCGCCACCAGGCGCAGCGTTTGGTTCAGGCAAGCCGGGCCCCCGCCCTAGTGTGCGGATCATACATAGAGTGAAACAATCGGAAATCGATATTCCCTTCGTGAACTTGGTATCCCGTCGCGGTTAACTTCAGCGCCTTAGTGGCCCTTCGTGCCCCTTCGTCGATAAATCTTTTTCTTTTGTCGGTTGTTTCAGGTAAGGCGGTTACGATGATCATGGCGCCAGCCAGGCGAAATCAGCTGTTCCGGTCGATCCTCATTGCCGGATCCCTGGGCTTGGCGGTCGGTTTGCTTGGAGCCCTCGGTCCGGGCCGCGCCTTGGCCGAGGATCGACTGTCCGCCTCCGGGATCGTTTCCCTGCGGCTGATGCCGGAGCAGGTGGTGCTTGAAGGAGCCGGCGCCGGCCAGCGCGTTCTGGTGCTGGCGACGGGTGGCGACGGCCTGGAGCGGGAGGTAACGGTGCAGGCAAGCCTGTCGATTTCCCACCAGGACGTAGCCAGGCTGGGTCCGAGAGGCAAGGTGGTTTCGGTTTCCGATGGAGAGACCGCCCTCCGGGCGTCACTGGGCGGCCGGAGCGCCCTGGCCACGGTCCGCACCAGTCAATCCGGAAGGAAGGAACAGGTCAGCTTCGCCACCGACATCGCCAGAATACTGACCAGGCAGGGTTGCAATGGCAGCAGTTGTCACGGAGGCGTGAAGGGCCGGGGCGGGTTTCGACTCTCCTCCAATGCCATGCATCCCGCCGAAGATTACGATTGGATTGTGCGGGGCGGAGGCTACCAGGTTCTCACCGACAAGCCCCGCGGTGCCCGAATTCCCCGCATCGACCTCAAAGATCCAGACAACAGCCTCTTCCTGCTGAAGCCGACTCTGGAGCAACCCCATGGCGGTGGGATGCGGTTTGAAAAAGGTTCCACGGACTACCGGACGATCCATAGCTGGATTCGAGCCGGTGCACCCTATGGCCGGGCCGCGGGGACGGATCCGGTCATCCGGCGACTGGAGGTCTTTCCGGAAGAGGCGGTGGTGCTTGAGGACGGCCGCTACCAGATGCTGGTCACGGCTTACTTCTCCGACGGCCGCAGCCAAGACCTTACCGAGCAGGTTCGCTTTGAATCGTTGGATCGGGAAGTGTTGGAGGTAAGTTCCGGCGGGCGGGTGCAGGGAAGGCGCGTCGGCGAAGCCGTGGTCCTGGTTCGGGCGGCAGGCAAGGTGGGCCACGCCCGCTTCGGCGTGATCCGCCGGACCCTGGACGGTTTCCCCCGGGTGGCGCGGAACAATCTTGTCGACGAGGAAATCTTTGACAAGCTGGAGCGCTTCCACATCCTTCCCTCTCCGCCGGCTGACGATGCCGAGTTTCTGCGTCGGGTCTGCCTGGATGTAACGGGAACCCTGCCGCCTCCCCAGCGGGTTCGGGAGTTCCTGGCCAGCCACGATCCGGAAAAGCGGGAGAAGCTGGTAGAAGTCCTGCTCGATTCCGCTGAATACGTTGACTATTGGACCTTCCGCTGGTCGGATCTCTTTCGGGTCCGGCTTTCCGCCTACGACTATTGGGAGTGGGTACGCCAGAGCCTGGCCTCCAACAAGCCTTACGACCTGGTCGCCCAGGAGAGGATCGCCGCCCAGGGAGCCGATGGCGCCTCCAAACACCTCATACGGGCCGGCGCCAACGTGGAACGGGTGGTGGCGGAGCAGTTCCGGGTCTTCTTCGGCCGCCGCATGGATTGCGCCCAGTGCCACAACCATCCCTACGATCTGTGGACCCAAAACCAGTTCTGGGGGCTGGCCGCCTTCTTCGGTCGAGCCACCAATATCGGGAGCGGGTCGAACCAGGTCGTCTTTGACGATCCGGCGGGACAGGAACAGGACTATGGGGAGATGGGACAGACTTCGCTGGTCTTCAAGCAGGTCACCCATCCCCGGAACAAGACCCGGGTGGAACCCGCCTTCCTGGACGGGACTGTCCTGGCTCCCACTTCCAGAACCGATCAGCGCCTGGAACTGGCTCGCTGGATGACGGACCATCCGGACTTTGCCAGGGCGACGGTCAATCGTTACTGGGGCCATTTTTTTGGAAGAGGGTTGGTGGAACCGGTGGACGACTTCCGTTTGGGGAATCCGGCCACCCATCCCCGGCTGCTGAATCGGCTGGCCGAGGATTTTCGCGAGCACGGCTACGACCTGAAGCACCTGATCCGGCGAATCGTCCTGTCCAGGACCTATCAACTCTCCAGCCGGACCAATCCGGGGAATCGAGAGGACGGCATCAATTACTCCCACGCGCTGCCTCGACCTCTCGAAGCAGAAGTGCTGTTGGACGCTATTTCGGCCGCGACCGGCGTCCCCCAGGATTTCGTTCCCCCCGGCGGAGAAATCTACGCCTACGAAACCGCGGCCCCGGGAACACGGGCCATCAATCTGAAGTTTCCCGCCAGCTACCGATCCCGGTTCCTGGACATCTATGGCCGGCCTCAGCGGGATTCGGTGGGAGGACGGGACAACAAGGCCAATCTCAGCCAGGCGCTGCACATCCTGGTCGGCTCGACCTACAACCGTAAGCTCGGCCAGCCGGGAGGGCGCCTGGCGGCGTTGCTCAGCCGTCGAGCTTCGGACCGGGAGGCGATCGAGGAACTCTACCTGGCCACCCTCTCCCGCTTTCCCGCGGACGAGGAGTTGGGCCGGCTGACCGCGCTGGTTCGCTCCCACCCCCAGCGCGGGGAAGCCCTGGAAGACCTGCTGTGGGCTCTGATCACTTCCCGGGAGTTCGCGGAAAACCACTGAGGGACCGTTACCGGTCATAGCGAGGTAGTTCCATGAAAAAGCCAAGTCGTTGGATAGTCGACGGAGCCGATCTCAGCCGCCGTTCCATGCTGCGGGTAGGTGCCTTGAGCTTCATGGGAATGAACCTGAGCCGTTATCTGCAGGCGGCTCCGCTCGTGAACTCGAGCGGCACGGCGCTGCCGGGCAAGGCTCAGGCTTGCATTCTGCTCTGGCTCAACGGAGGTCCCAGCCACATCGACATGTGGGACCCCAAGGTCAACAGCTCCTTCAAGCCCATCTCGACCAACGCGCCGGGCATTCAGATCTCTGAACTTCTGCCTCGTTCGGCCAGGCACATGGACAAGCTGGCGGTCATTCGTTCCATGCATACCGAGGAGAACAACCATGGCATGGGGCACCACTATGTCATGACCGGGCATCGTCCCAACCCCTCCATGAAATTTCCGGCCTTCAGCTCCATCATCACCAAGGAGATGGGGCCGCGCAAGGGCGTGCCGGCCAATATCATCGTCCCCAAGATCCATCCGGGATACAGGAACTATTACAAGGCTCACTTTCTGGGAGCCCAATATGAACCCCTGGAGATTCCCGATCCCAACGACCAGGGGTTCGAGGTGCCCGACCTGAGCTTGCCGGACTGGCTCACGGTGGAGCGCATGGAGTCGCGGCGCACCTTCCTGGGGGTGGTGGACCAGCTCTACCGACAGAAGGTGGAAAGGGCCGAGCATGCCAGCATGGATGCCTTTCGGGCGCAGGCCTGGAACATGATCCTGTCTCCGGCTGTCCGCGAGGCCTTCGACCTCTCCAAGGAGTCGGAGGCGACCCGGGATGCCTATGGCCGCAACACCTTTGGCCAGAGCGTGCTGATCGCTCGGCGCATGGTGGAGGCGGGCAGCCGCTTCGTGACGGCTCTGGATCTGAACCGGCCCGAGACGGGGCGCGATTGGGACACCCACTTCGGCAACGATTACCAGCACCGCGACTACCTGGTGCCGGTGGTGGACCGGACGCTGTCGGCGCTGCTGGAGGATCTTGAGCAGAGAGGCCTGCTGGAGTCAACGGTGGTGGTGGTGACGGGGGAGTTCGGCCGGACCCATGACCTCAATGTAGGCGGCGGCCGGGATCACTGGTGCCATTGCTTCTCGGTGGCGCTGGGCGGCGGCGGAATCCGAGGCGGCCAGGTGATCGGATCCAGCGACGAGCGCGGGGCCTATGTGGCCGATCGGATGGTGACCGTCGGGGACCTGCTGGCGACCATCTACAAGGCCTTCGGCATCGATTGGACCAAGGAGTACATGCATCCCATCGGCCGCCCGCTCAAGATTGCCAACTCCATCAACGACGAGACCGGAACGCCCATCCAGGAACTGGTATAGCCTTGCGGTTGACGCCCGAACTTTCGCAGCGGGCGGATCGACCCGTTTGGCCGCGGCGCCCTCCCGGTGCTTGATGGTGCCGAAGAGCTTCCCGAACTTGACCTGGGCCTCGTATTTGACGGGGATTCTGGCTCCGTCATCGCTGAACCAGAGCACGAAGCTTCCGCCCCCCTTGAAGAGACCTCCCACCGAAACGGTGTCGATCCTGATGGCGGACCAGGTTCCCGCAATGGCCTCCACCTGCTCGCGCCTCACTGCCCGGATGTCGACTTCCTTGACCACCCCGTTGTCGCTTACGTGCAGTGGATAGTTATCTCCCACCCGGAGTCCTCGCAATCGCGTGCGGTAAATGGCCGACAGGAAGTCCTGGACGCAGGGGGGAAGGTCCTCCAGTTCCTCATTCTTCAACTCCCTGGGCGGCCTTTGGGCAGCGTCGTAGGCCAGGTACCGCCCCCGGCGTGCCTGCTGGTCGAAGGTGAGCACCACGTCGCGGTGCCGCCTGCCTTCCCGGGTGATCTTGGTGAATCGATTGGGGCAGAACCCCTCAGCCGCCACCAGCGACTCGAAGTGGTCCTTGACGGTGATGCCTGTCAGTCTGGGCAGCACTCCCGAAGAAACCGCGTCGGCCGTGATCCTGAAAATCGGCTTCCCGCCGTCGTCAACTCCCTTCTCGAATTTGAGGGTCATCTCGCCGGCGCTGATGGTGGGGATGAAGAATAGCCAGGCCGGCGGGTCCCAGCGGACCTCGTAGACGAGGGTCTCACCGCCGGGGATAACCTCGGAAGGGTTGCTCAAGCCGGAGGATTGGAGACAAGGCGATCCGGGGAAGGCCAGGGTCCACACCGCCAGCAGGATCGGTGCGGAGATTGGAGAGCTCGCCCGCATATCTCACCGGGGGGTTGGAAACGTCGGTTCTCAATCCACGAAGGGATGCGAAGGAAAAAAGATATCCACGAAAGGCCACGGAGAAAAACCCAAAGAAAATGGAGCCTTTTGCAAAATTCGTCGTCAGGCGATCCTTTTTCGGATCGCGGCATTTTCCTCCCGAGTCCCTCAAGGATCCGGTGACACTGAACCGGTTTGCCGTCTGAAGCTCAATGGCCACAAAAGGCACAAAAACACAAAAAGAACCATCGGATGGGCAATTCTCGAAATCAAGAAACCCGTTTTGTGCCTTTTGTGGTTTCTGTTGTCTCTTGTGCTTATCGTGGTGAATGCCGGAGCCTGCAGCACATCATCCTTGCCGCCTCAATGTCATTCCCGATGGCGATATTTGCAAAAGGCTCATAATAAACATGGATGCACAGGATGCACAGGATAACCAGGACGGGACGCTGCTGCACGAGAAGCCAACTCCGGCAATGATCGTGTGCGGATTTGCGGATGCTCAGGATTATCAGTTAGCCGTTTCCTGAAAAAATCCTGTGCATCCATGTTGATCAAAACCTGTTCCGAGCCTCCATAAAACCGTTGGCTGCGGAATTTTGCAAAAGGCTCAATGAGCTATTTCGCTACTCAGGGGCGACCCGGGAAGTCATGCGGGTTAGCCGCCGGGCTCTTGCACCACCGGAAGCGCGGCGTCTCTGCTGGAGTAGTGCGAGTCCACGTATCCGTCGATCAGCTCCAGGAACTCGGCCACCAGTCCTGCGCCGCGCAAGGTGGTCTTGAGTTGGCCGTCGACAAACACGGGCGCTTTGGGGTCTTCTCCCGTTCCCGGAAGGGAAATGCCGATATGGGCGTGCTTGGATTCCCCGGGGCCGTTGACGATGCAGCCCATGACCGCAACCTTGAGGTCTTCGACACCCTCATACCGATCCTTCCAGATCGGCATTTGAGCTCTCAAGTAGCTCTGGATCTCCTCGGCCATCTCCTGAAAAAAAGTGCTGGTGGTGCGGCCGCAGCCCGGGCAGGCGGTCACTTGAGGCAGAAAGCTGCGAATTCCCATGGACTGGAGAATCTGTTGGCAGACCTGGACCTCTTCGGTGCGGTCGCCCCCGGGTGCAGGTGTCAGGGAGACCCTGATGGTATCTCCGATTCCCTCCTGAAGCAGTACAGCCAGGGCGGCCGCGCTGGCCACGATCCCCTTGGCCCCCATGCCCGCCTCGGTCAATCCCAGGTGAAGGGGGTAGTCGCAGCCCCTCGCCAGGACCCGGTAGACCTGGATGAGATCCTGAACTCCCGAGACCTTGGCGCTCAAGATGATGCGGTCGTGAGGCATCCCGTATTCTTCCGCCAAGCGGGCCGATTCCAGCCCGCTCCTGACGATGGCGTCCCGGGTCACCTCGGCGGCGTCCTTCGGCTGGGAGGAGGCCGCATTTTCGTCCATCAGGCGGACCAGCAGCGCCTGATCCAGCGACCCCCAGTTCACCCCGATCCTGACCGGCTTGGCGTTTTCGTTGGCCACCTCGATCATGCGCCGGAAGTTGTTGTCCCGGTGCCTGCCGGCGCCGACGTTGCCGGGGTTGATGCGGTACTTGGCCAGGGTTCGGGCGCAGCCGGGAAAGCGGCTGAGCAGGAGATGCCCGTTGTAATGAAAATCCCCTATCAGCGGGACTCCGATCCCCAGGTCGCGCAGCCGGGACGCGATCTCGGGGACCGCCCGGGCTGCCTGATCGTTGTTTACCGTGATCCGAACCAGCTCCGAGCCCGACAGGGCCAGAGCGGCCACCTGGTTGGCGGTGGCGGCAGCATCGGCAGTGTCGGTGTTGGTCATGGACTGCACCGCCACCGGATATCCGTAGCCTACCATGACCGGTCCTACCCGGACCGCCACCGTCTGCCGCCGTTGAATCGTGTCCATCCGAAGCCTCTCCGCCACGTTTGCATTGAGATCAGGCCAATGCCAACACAGAGTAAAGGAATTGCCGATATCGGGTCAAGCCGGGGGCATTGTCCTTGTTAATCACGGGGCGCCGAGCTTGCCCCCCTCCGGATCGACTGCGGGCTCCGCCTATTGGTAGTCACGCACGGGGCGCCGCGTCTGCCCCCCTCCGGCTCGACTGCGGGCTGGCGCACCTTCGGGACGCCGAGTTTGCCCCCCTCCGGCTCGACAGCGGGCTCCGCCCTCTCGCCGACTCCCCCTCAAGGGGGGAGTGATACTTGAGGCTTGCACATGGCTTCTTGCCCCATTCCTGGGCAGGATGTAAACCATGTTTCCGGTCTAACGCATAAACTCCGTTCCCTCTTCATAACACGGATATCACTCCCCCCTTGAGGGGGAGTCGCAGAAGCCGAGCCGAATGGCGAAGGCTGATGCGGAGGGGGGCCAACGCGGCGCCTCCGAACGGTAGCGCCGAATGGCGAAGGCTGATGCGGTGGGGGGTGGAACGCGGGCCGCTGGGGCTCAGCACAATTTTTGTACGGGTTTCAATAAATGCATCCTTCCTGAACGCACGGCCTCTCAAGAACCACAAGCACGCCCCTGCCCAACCACGTCCTGGACGTACGCCCATGGTAGCGCTTAAGTTCCTATAAATCAATTTCTTGCATTGCCTAGTAGCTTTGGTTATCCTACTCGCCATAGCTATGCATTCCGAAGATCAGAACCAAGAACAGGCGCGCACCCTTTGGGAAGAGGGAGTCAAACACCTGGTCAAGGGCCGCTTTCTGACGGCGGTCGGACTGTTCAACCGCAGCGTCGCCGCCCATCCAACCGCCGAAGGCTACACCTACCGGGGTTGGGCCGTATCTTTTCTGGGCATGCTGGACCAGGCCATCCGCGATTGCCACTTGGCGATTGCCGTCGATCCCGAATTCGGCAATCCCTACAACGACATCGGCGTCTACCTGATGCGCCAGGGTCAAATGGACGAGGCCGTCGACTGGCTGGAAAAAGCCAAGAAGGCCAAGCGGTACGACCCCAAGCACTTCCCCTACCTGAACCTGGGGCACATCTACCTGGCCAAGGGTGAGCAGATGAAGGCCCTGGACGAGTACATGCAGGCGCTGGAAATCGATCCCGAGAATGAGGTGGCCCTGAAAGCCATCGGCAACATGGATCTGACCGTCCACTAGAACGTCTGTTCCTCAGATCGATAGACATAACAAGAAAGTTCTCCACGAAGGGGACACGAAGGCATGATCAGCGTGGAAGAGCGCGAGACGAGATCCGTCCCGGCCGGCGAGGCGGCGCCCGCCAGGGTGCGGGACAGCCGGCTGTTTCGCGTTCCTTTCGGCAACGGGGTGCGGGTCAGCTTTCCGGTGATCTTCGCGCCCATGGCGGGATTGTCGCACCTGGCCTTTCGCCAGCTGGTTCGAACCTACCTTCCGGCCAATGCCGGAACGCTGCTGTTTACGGAGATGCTATCCACGCGCATTCTGCCCGGCGAGGAGGTCGGCCGGACACCCAAGACCCGGGTGGCCGCGGGGGAGCGGGACCTGATTCCCCAGCTTCTGGGTAACGATGAGTGTTGGATCGCGCCTTCGCTCAGAAAATTGATGACCCTCTCGCCGGCCGGAATCGATATCAACATGGGCTGTCCGGTCAGCAAGGTCCTCAAGCACAACTGGGGAGTGGCCCTGATGGGCGACATCCGGTACGCGGAAGAAGTGGTGCGCACGACCCGGCGGCTTACCTCCCTGCCGCTCTCGGTGAAGATGAGGACCGGCCTCAAGGACGACCCCGAGTATCTGGTGGATTTTGCCAGAATGCTGGAGCAGGCTGGGGCGGACTGGGTTACGCTCCATCCCCGAATTCAGTCTCAGCACCGGCGTGGCCAGGCCAACTGGGAGTACATCGGTAGGGTGCGGGATGCCGTGCGAATCCCGGTCATCGGGAATGGGGATGTCCAGCAGGCCTCGGATATTGTGCGCATGCTGCAGCAGACGGGTTGTGACGGCGTGATGGTGGCTCGGGCCGCTACCGCCAGGCCCTGGATTTTCTGGCGGGTGGCCGAACAGTTGGGGTTTGACCATCCCAGGGGAAGGGAGGGGCAGCAGGCTCCCCGGACCGCGGAGGAGGAAGGCCGGGAATACCAGCGTGCCCTTTCGTTTTTCTGCGATCGGCTGGAAGCCGGGTTCGCGCCGGCCGAGCAATTGCCTCGCCTGCGGCTGTTTCTGGCTTGGGGACACAAGTGGGTCCATTTCGGGCATTACCTTTCCACCCAGGTGAACCGCTGCCGCGACCTGAAGTCGGCGCGCCGGGTGATTGACGATTTTTTTGACACCCCCAAGCCGATGAAAGGCCGCACTCGACTCCAGTAGCCCTTCGGCGGCCGTTCCTCAGGCCAAGGGCGGCCCCGGCCCTGGTGGACGGATCGTTTGAGGATGAAATAGTCGGGAATCGACAATCCGTTCGTGACCTTGGTATCCCTTCGCGGTTGACCTCAACGCCTTGGTGGCCCTTCGTTGATCTTCGTGTCTCTTCGTGGATTACTCTTTTTCTCTTGTTTCGAATAGGGCAGGACCATGTTGAGGGAGATACGGACAGCCGTGGCGCTGCTGAAATGGCGCAAGGTCGGGGTCAGGCTCGGTGATTGTCCCTTGTGCGGCCGGACGGGGTTTATCAAGCTGGATGACTACGAGATGGCCGTCCGCTGTCTCAGGTGCCGCTCCAGCGCGGCCACTCTCAGCTTTGTGAGCGTGCTGAAGGGCGTCCTCCCCGACCTGTCCCGCCGGCATGTGTACGAGTTGTCCTCAAGAGGCCCCCTGGTGGGCTATCTTCGCGGGCGTGCCGGCAAGCTGACGCTTTCGGAGTATTTCGATGACGTGCCGCCCGGGCAATACAAGGCAGGGGTTCAATGTCAGGATGTGCAACAACTGACCTATCCCGACGGCTGCTTCGACGTCTGCACCTCGACCGAAGTCTTCGAGCACGTTCCCTGCGACCTGGAGGGCTTTCGAGAGCTGCACCGGGTGCTCAGGCCGGACGGGGTCCTCCTGTTCACCGTTCCCATGGACGGCGGTGAGAAGACGGTGGAGAGAGTCCGGCTGGTCAATGGTGGGCTGGAGCACCTGCTGCCACCGGAATATCATGGGGACCGCATTCGGGGTTCCGGGGCCGTTCTCTGCTTTCGCAACTATGGGACCGATATTCTGGATCGGCTGGGCGCGGCCGGCTTCAGCCGGCGTCGGCTGGTCCGGGGCGAGGATGTGACCGGCTGGGGTTTCGATCGACAGGTCGTGGTGGCTCGCAAGTAGGCAGCCGGTATGACCGAGAAGCCCCAATTTCTTTAATCCCGAGGGTCGCCTGAGTGGCCGTTTCCGCCGGCATGCAATGGTTCAAGAGCCATCTTGACCCCATCGTCTTCGGATTGACGACCCTGGCGGTCGCCTTGCCGGTGATCAGCATTGCGGTATCTCAGATCTTCCTGGGGCTGGCCATTCTGGGCTTCCTGCTGGACTGCCTCCTGAATCGCCGCAAGCGCGTCCATTTCCCTCCCATCAAACTGCCCCTGCTGCTCTTTGTCGGGACCACCATGGCGTCCTGGGCAGTCTCCCCTGAACCCGAAATCGGCTTGCCTCCCATTTACAAGTTCTGGCTGTTTGCCATCCTCTTGCTGGTGGCCAATTATTTCTCCGGAACCAGGGCGCGCCTGGCCTTCCATGCACTGTTCGCCACGGGTCTGGTGGCGGCCGGTTTTGCGCTGGCTCAATACGTGGCGCCTTCCCTGGGGAGTGTCCACGGCCGGTTGACCGGCTTCATGGGCCATTGGATGACCTTGAGCGGGGGCCTGATGCTGGTGTTCCTGGCCATGCTCGGCTACCTGCTCTTCTCCGCCCCCAGGCGCCGAACGCTCTGGATGCTGGCCGTCTGCTTCCTGGGTGTGACCCTGCTGCTGACCCTGACCCGAAGTGTCTGGATCGCCAGTCTGGCCGGACTGCTGGTGGCCGCCTGGCTGAGGTTCCCCACTCTGAAAACGGTGCTCGTCAGCAGCGCCGGCATCCTGATACTGGTGGTGTGCCTGCCCGATTCCCTTCAGCAGCGGCTGGCCAGCATCTGGGACCCGGCGCACCCGTCCAACGCCGCCCGCCTGGAGATCTGGAAGACGGGTGCGCAGATGGTGCAGGCCAACCCCTGGTTCGGGGTGGGTCCCCAGCGAGTCTCCGAAGTCTTCTTCGACTATCATCCCGACCCGGGAGCCCGTCACCGCGGGGGCTTCTTCTGGATCCACATGCACAACAACCTGCTTCAGTTCGCGGCCGAGCGAGGCGTTCCTTGTGCCCTTGCCTGGCTCTGGCTCATCCTCCGCATGGGGTGGGACCACTGGCGAGGCTTCAGGCGGGCCAGTCTTCCGTCCCTGGAAAAATCCGTTTATGCCGGGGGATTGCTCGGCCTGCTGGGGCTCTTCCTGGCCGGGCTGTTCGAGTTCAATTTCGGAGACTCCGAAGTATTGATGGTCTTTCTGTTCCTGGTGTCGGCCCCCTATGCCTTGGGCTCAACCACGCGGGACGCGCTCGGGGACCCCGAACCGGCCGTGTGAAAAGGGGACGTTGTTGAATTACTGGAATTACTTGTAGAGAGCGCATAGGAGACGTCATTGAATCAAAGCAATTCAGCAGCAGCTGATTGAAGTAATTCCAGTAATTCAACAACGTCCCCAGCGCTGTGCGCGAAGCGCACCGGCTTGCAGAGGAGTCGGGGCGCGCCTCGTCGGACAAGGAGGTCCATTTCTCTTAGTGTTCCTTGGAGCGAGTGCTACTGTACAATACGGTGGCGCCCACTGAAGACAAGCCGGTATCTTTTCTCTCCTCGGGCGGCGGCGGAGAGGGAAGAGCGACAGGCTCCCCGTTCGTGGGTCAGGACTGAACCCCGGAACCAGCCATGGCTGAGATCACCATGCCGAAACTCAGTGACACCATGGAAGACGGCGTGGTGTTGCGTTGGCTCAAGAGTATCGGAGAGACGGTGGCCAAGGGAGAGGTGGTGGCGGAGATCGAGACCGACAAGGCCACAATGGAGATGGAGTCCCGGGAGGACGGCGTTCTGTCGGAAATTTACGTTGAGGAGGGCCAAAGGGCTTCCGTCGGTCAACCTATGGCTGCAATCGATGCCGGAGGCCAGTCGTCGCGATCGGCTGAGGTAGCCGCGGAAGTTGCGTCTCCCGAGATACCCGCGAGGACCACCGGCGGAGCGGCTCCCTCAGGGAGGGTCAAGGCCTCGCCCCGGGCTCGAAAAGCCGCCGAGGAGATGAATCTGGACTTGGCCGGCGTGGAGGGTT
Organism: Candidatus Versatilivorator sp.; assembly: GCA_965207735.1. GTDB lineage: Bacteria > Acidobacteriota > Terriglobia > Versatilivoradales > Versatilivoraceae > Versatilivorator. Next base: position 3,907,311 of record OZ242296.1, read on the forward strand.
CCGGACCCTCGGGCCGCGTTCTCTATCGAGACGTTCTGGCTGCCGGCAGCGCCGGAGCATCCTCGGACCACCCCCCCGCGGCCGGAAGCCACCGGGTTCCGCTGAGTTCCATGCGGCAGCTCATCGCTGAACGCATGGTGGAGAGTAAGACCCGGATTCCCCATTTCTATCTGCAGGTGGAGATCGATGCCGAACCCCTGCTGGAGTTGCAGGGCCAGGTCAACTCCGCCTTGGAGGAGTGGGGCGGAAGCAGGCTGAGCCTCAATGACATGGTGTTGAAGGCGGCGGCCGTGGCCCTGACCCGGGTGCCTCAGCTCAATGCTTCCTTCACGCCGGAGGGCATTGTTCGCCATGATCAGGTGGACCTGGAGTTTGCGGTCAGCCTGGAGGAGGGGTTGTTGACGCCGGTGATCCGAAGCGCCGAATCCAAGAGCCTGCGACAGATCAGCCGGGAGGCGAAGGATCTGATTGAAAGAGCGCGCAGTCAGCGGTTGAACCCCGATGAGTATCGCGGCGGCACCTTTACCGTTTCCAACCTGGGCGCCCGGGGCATTGACAGCTTCCAGGCCATCATCGATCCCCCCCAGGCAGCCATTCTGGGAGTGGGCGCCATCGTCAAGAAGCCGGTGGTCGACAAGGACGATCGCATTCGGCCGGGTCATCGGCTCAACCTGACCTTGAGTTGCGATCACCGGGTGGTCGACGGCGCCGTGGCGGCCGAATTTCTTGGCCGGATTCGGAGGCTGCTCCAGCAACCGGCGTTGCTGCTGTTGTAGCCCGCGGTCGAGCCGCCCGGCCAAGACCTCCGTGGCGGGAGCCGCCCCCGCGGGCAATTGCGATCGGGTCCGGCTAAAGTTCCCGGAGTGTCTTCCCTCAACCGAAGCCATCCATAGGGTTCATCGATCTCGAGAGACTCACGATGCCTGAGAGCTACGACCTGGTGGTGATTGGAGGTGGCCCCGCGGGATACGTGGGCGCCATTCGGGCGGCGCAGTTGGGCAAGAGGGTGGCTTGCGTCGAGATGGACCGGGCCGGGGGGACCTGCCTGAACTGGGGATGCATTCCCAGCAAGTCGCTGCTGCGGAACGCCGAGCTCTATCGGCTTCTGAAAAACCGGGCCGGGGACTTTGGCCTGAAGTTCGAGGGATTGTCCTTCGAGTGGTCCGGGATCATGGGAAGAAGCCGAAAGGTGGCCGATCAGCTTGCCGGAGGCGTCGCTTTCCTGTTCCGGAAAAACCGGGTCGACTACCTGGTGGGCAAGGCAGAGCTGGCCGAGCCGGGTCTGGTCACCGCGGAACTCTCCGACGGCTCCAGGCGTCGCCTGGAGGCTGCTTGCGTCCTGGTCAGCACCGGGGTTCGCCCCCGCTCCCTGCCGGGTCTGCCCTTCGATGGAAAGAGGGTCATCGGAAGCAAGGAGGCCTTGGCGTTGAACGCGCCTCCGGCATCCATGGTGATCATTGGGGCCGGGGCCATCGGGGTGGAGTTCGCTTACTTCTACAACGCCTTCGGCACCCGTGTCACCTTGCTGGAAATGATGCCGCGTGTGCTTCCGGTCGAAGACGAGGAAGTGTCCCTAGCCCTGGCCCGGTCCTTCAGCCGGCAGGGCATCGAGGTTCACACCTCCACCCGGGTGGAAGAGGGGGTGGCGACTCAATACGGTGTTCAGGTGAGCTTCGGTGGTGAAACTACCGGCAGAGTGGAGGCTGAGGCGGTACTGGTGGCCGTGGGGGTGGATGCGCTTCTGCCACCCGGGCTGGAACTCGAAACCGATCGGGGCTATATCAAGGTGGATCGCAACTATCGGACCTCGGTAGAGGGCGTCTATGCCGCCGGGGATGTGATTGGGCCGCCCTGGTTGGCTCATGTGGCCAGCTACCAGGCCGTTCAGGCCGTCGAGGGTCTTTTCGGGAAAGGGAAGCCCAGGCCGCTCCCCCATTATCCGAGCTGCACCTACTGCAACCCTCAGGTCGCCAGCGTCGGGCTCACCGAACGGGCCGCCAGGGAATCGGGCCAGTCCTACCGCGTCGGCCGATACCCCTTCAGGGCCAATGGCAAGGCCCTGGCGGTTGGGGAGAGCGAGGGGTTTGTGAAGCTGATTTTCGGCAAAGCTGACGGGGAACTATTGGGGGCTCACCTGATCGGCTCCGAGGCCACCGAGCTGATCGGACAGCTTGGGTTGGCCATGACGCTGGGAGCCACCTTCGAAGACCTCGAGGCCACCATCCAGGCCCATCCCACGCTGGGTGAAGCCGTTCATGAAGCCGGCGCGGCCGCCTTTGGCCGGGCTATCCACCTCTGACAATTGCAGTTCCAAACGAGGTCTCCATCCGTGAGCCATCCTCTTCCTGAGTACTTTCGCCCCCTGGGGGATACCGATATCCGGTGTCATCCTCTGGGATTCGGCTGCTATCGCATCGCCGAGGGGGTCGCAGAACACGAAGCCGCGCTTCGGGAGTACCTGGGGCGGGGAGGGAACCTGATCGACACCAGCGCCAACTACACCGACGGCCGGTCGGAATCGCTGGTGGGCAAGGTTCTTTCCGGGAACGGGGCTTCCGGGGCGGTGGTGGTCACCAAGGCCGGCTACATTCAGGGTCAGAACATGACCCTGGCCCAACAGCACTCCTTCCCGGAGGTGGTGGAGTACGGCGAGGGGATCTGGCACTGCATCCACCCCCGGTTCCTGGAGACCCAGCTCAGGGCTTCCTGCCGGCGTCTGAAGCGGGATCGGGTGGACGTGTTTCTGCTGCACAATCCGGAATACTTTCTCAGCCACCAGGCCCACGACCACACGCCGACACCTCAGGACCACCAGGAGTTCTACCGCCGCATCGGACAGGCCTTCGATTATCTCGAGGACCAGGCCAGGGAGGGTCGCATAGGCTGGTACGGAATCAGTTCCAACCACTACGGCCTGTCCGCCGCGGATCCAACCATGACCAGCGTCCAGCGGTGCCTCCGCCAGGCGGAAGGGATTTCCTCCGGCCATCGCTTCCGAGTGGTCCAGCTACCGCTCAACCCCTACGAGAGCGGCGGTGCCCTGGAGCCTAACAACGACGGCCTGACCGCCCTCGAATTCTGCCGGCGGGAAGGACTGGGGGTGCTCATCAATCGCCCCCTCAACGCCTTCTCCGAGAACCGGATGTTTCGGCTTTCCGATTTCCCCGGGCAGGGTCAGGCGGCGGGCGGCCCGAAGGGTCTCGAACTGCTGGTCGGCCCGTTGCGCCAGTTGGAGCAGTCGTTGGCCGACCGACTGAAGGTTCCCTTGCTTGGCGGCCCCGACTATGGCGTGGCCGGATTGATCCTCCGGATCGCTCCCCAGGTGCGCGCCGCCTCAGACTGGGACTGGGTGGTGGAGAGATATGTGGCTCCTCCCCTTCAGCAGTGGATCCAGGATTGCCAAAAAGCTTGTCAGGGCGAGGCCTTTTGGGAAGAGTGGCGGGAGCGGTACTTTCAGGCCATTCGAACCCTACTGGAAGATCTGGAGCACTTTACGCTGTCTCAGCAGCAGGAAGAGTCCGACCGGGTCCGGAGCCTGCTGGAGGCGTGCGGGTATCCGAGGACCCGGGCTTCGCTGAGTCAGATAGCCATGAGCCTCCTGCTGAATCTCGAGGGGGTCTCCTGCGTCCTCAATGGAATGCGGCGGGTAACCTATGTGCAGGATGCGATGGGGGCCGTTGGACTGCCTCCGGTGGACGCTCTCTCCATTCTGCAGGAGTTCTCACGGAAGGGGTTGGCGAAGTAAGCCGAGGTGTGACCATGATTTGTGGGATTCAAGCCACTACCGCCATGCTGTTGCAGAGCCCTCTTTCAATCCTGGCGCGGCACGGATTCAGGTCTGGACGGCTGCCATTGGCGGCGGCGCTCCTGCTCCCGGCCGCGAACGGCCTCTGCCAGAATCCGCCCCCGGCCCAATCTCCCTCCCTTCAGCCCGATCCGATCGTGGTCACGGTCTCGGCCAAGGCCATTCCGCTCTCGGCCAGTTCGGCCTCGGTGACCATCCTCACCAGAGAGTTCGTGGAAAACAGCCGGGCCGAAAGCATGGCCGACCTGCTGCGCCAGGTCCCGTTTCTCTATCTGTCTCAGACCGGGGGGCGGGGCGGGTTGACGACGATTTCCCTGCGGGGAGGCGAAGCCAACTTCACCCTGGTCATGATCGACGGGGTTCCGGTGAACGATCCCACCAACCTGCTCGGGGGCGCGGTCGACTTCTCAACCCTGAGCACGGACAACGTCGAGCAAATCGAGATCGTTCGTGGGCCGATATCCTCTCTGTACGGGTCGGAGGGGATCGGCGGAGTCATCAACATCCTTACCCGAGGCGGAGGGGACGTTCCCCACTTCTCCGTGGAAGGGGCGCTGGGCAATTTCGGCTCCGGTCGAGCCGGATTTCAGTCCGGAGGCAAGTTGGGTGGGATCGACTGGTCCCTGTCCGGATCCTACTTCGACATCGACGAGCAGATCGAAAACGATGACTTTTCGGTGGGGACGTTCTCATTCAAGTCGGCGCTTCCCTTGGGAGACGGCAAGGCGCTGCAGTTCGCCACCCGCTACCAGGACAGCCGCTCCAAGGGATTCCCGGAAAACGGCGGCGGCCCCGGGTTCTCCATCCTGCGGGATCCCAAGGTTGCCGACGTCGAGCAACTGACCCTGCGAATGGGGTACCAGCAGCAGGTCTCCCCGGGGTGGCTCTACGGCTTCGACTTCGACCTGTTCTCCCGCCAACAGGACGATACGGCTCCAGCGGTCCTGGACGGATTGCCCCCATCCCCCCGTGCCCTTCCCCCGCTGAGCAGCCAAACCGGTTTCCACCGGTTGCGGGTGGGTTTCACGACTCAACTGGACCTGACTCCGGAACTGTCGCTCAACCTGGGGGCCCGGGTCAGAAACGAAGATGGGTCCAACGACACTCTGATTGCCGGCATTTTCCCCAGTGTCTTCGACCTGGAGCGCCAAACTCTGGCCGGCACCGGAGAAATCCTCTATCGAGCCGGCCGGCTCACCCTGAGCTTCGGCGGCCGGGTGGACGGCGCCGAAGGCTTCGACGCCGTGTTCTCTCCCAGAGCAGGCGCGGTGGTTTCCCTGGGAGAGCGGACCCGCTTGAAAACCAGCTGGGGAGACGGGTTCAAGTTGCCCTCCTTCTACGCCCTGGCGGAACCGAATATCGGCAATCCCGAGCTTCAGCCGGAGAGGAGCCGCGGTTTTGACCTCGGCTTCGAGCACACTCTGCAGGTGTCTCGATTGCATCTGTCCGGAGCCGTCTTCCACAACTCGTTCAGAGACCTGGTCGACTTCAGTCCCCAGTTGTTCCAGCTCGTCAACCGAAGCCGGGCCACCACCCGAGGAGTGGAATTCGGAGCCGCCCTGCCACTGAATGGAAAGGGGCGGTTGGGAGGCCACCTGCAGTTCCTGGACTGGGAGTTGCAAGGAACCACTGAACCTCTGAGGGACCGCCCTCGCTGGAGGGGAGGCTCCTATGTGGACTGGGAACTCCACCCCCGAGCTCGCTTGCGATGGGATATCCTCTGGGTGGGCGAGCGCTTCGATTTCCAGCTTCCCATTCCGGACATGGAAACCGTGGGGGGGTACTCCACCTCCAGCGTGGTTTTCGGCTACCAGCTTCCCCACGGACTGGAGGCTTTCGGGCGGGTCGACAACGTCTTCGACAGCAGCTACCACGAGTTCATAGGATTCCCGCATCCGGGCATTTACGCCCGGGCCGGACTTCGCCTCCGGGTGCTCGGCCGATGATGCTCGGATTCCTATTGATGGAGAGAGCCTTTTGCAAAAAATCCGCAAGTAGGGGCGCTGAGCGACGAATCTTGCAAAAGGCTCAGAGAGTCCTGGCAGTCCAGGAATCGGGGAGGACGATGGTGTGTTCCCGATCGGGACCTGTCGAGATGAAGGAGCATTCCGTCTGGGTGATGTCTGACAAAATTTTCAGATAGTCTCTTGCCTTCACCGGCAACTCGTCGTAGTCCCGCATGCCTGCCGTCGGACTTTGCCAGCCGGGGACCGACTTGTAGATCGGTTTGACGGCTTCCAGGACCTTGATCTCCGGCGGAAATTCCTTGAGTCGGCAGCCCCGGTAGTCATATCCCGTACAGACCAGTATCTGTTCGAATTCGTCCAGGACATCCAGCTTGGTGATGACGATGGCCTGCAGGTTGTTCAGGACGGCCGCATAGAAGGTCGCAACCCCATCGAACCATCCGCAGCGGCGGGGTCGGCCCGTAGAGGCTCCGAATTCGGCTCCCCGTCTTCGGATTTCGTCTCCGATGGTACCGTTGGCTTCGGTGGGGAAGGGGCCCCCGCCGACTCGGGTGGTGTAGGCCTTGGCAATTCCGATCACTCCCGTAATCCAGGAGGGGGCTACCCCGGATCCCACACAAGCCGCCCCGGCAGTGGCATTCGAAGAGGTGACATAGGGGTAGGTTCCGTGGTCGACGTCGAGGAGCGTCCCCTGGGCGCCTTCGAACAACACCCGTTTGCCGCGCCGGATATGATCGTTCAGGAAAAAGGCCGTATCCACCACGAATTCCTTCAGCCGTTGACCATATTGCAGGTACTCCTCGTAGATCTTCCCGGCATCCAGGGGGGGACCTCCATACAGGGATTGAATCAGGCAGTTCTTCTCTCGGGTAAGCTCGAAGATCGTCTCCCTCAGAGTCTCCGCATCGAAGAGATCGACCACTCTCAAGCCCCGCCGGCCCGATTTGTCTTCGTAGGCGGGTCCGATCCCCCGGGAGGTGGTCCCGATCTTCTTGGCCCCCCGGGCCTCCTCGGCGGCCTGCTCGACGGCACGGTGATAGGGCAGGATCAAGTGGGCGCGGTTACTGACGAAGAGGTTTCCCCGGACCTGGATGCCGGCTTGCTCCAGCATGTCGAGCTCTTCAAAAAAGGCCTTGGGGTCGAGGACGACGCCCGGTCCGATGACGCACAGCCGGCCCCCGTGAAGAATTCCCGAGGGAATCAGGTGCAGGATGAACTGCTTGCCGTTGATGGTCACGGTGTGACCGGCATTGTGTCCCCCCTGGTACCTGGCGACGATGTCGAATTTCTCGGTCAGCAGGTCGACGATCTTCCCCTTGCCCTCATCTCCCCACTGGGCGCCGATAATGATGATGTTGGCCATTGCCTCTGTCCGTTTGAATAGCGGCTCCAGGCAAATTCTCCGGCAGCCGCTTCAGGATTCCCCCGGTCCGTTTCGGCGGGGCGGGAAAGCGGTCCGGAACTACCGAACCGGTCCTTCCCGTTATTGTCTCCCCTGGTCCCGCGTGGCGATCAGGGAGCGATACAGTTCCAGGTAGCTGCGCGCGGCAGCCTCCCAGGAAAAATCCATTCCCATGCAGTTGTCTGCCAGGTCTCTCCAGCGTTGGGGCGAACGATAGACTTGCAGGGCCCGACGCATCGCCTGCAGCAACTCGCCGGAATCATAGTTGCTGAACTTGAATCCGTTGCCGCTGCCGTCCTCCCGATAATCCTCGATGGTGTCATCGAGACCGCCGGTGGCTCTCACCACTGGAACGGTGCCGTATTTCAACGAGTAAATCTGATTGAGCCCGCAGGGTTCGTAGCGGGAAGGCATGAGAAAGAGATCGGCCCCCGCCTCGACCTTATGGGCCAAGGCGTCATGATACATAATTTTGACGGAGACATAGTTGGGGAATTTCCGTTGGAGGCCCCGAAAGAAGCGGGCGTATCGCTCTTCGCCCGTACCCAGCACCACCAGGGAAAAGCCCTCGGCGATGAATTTCGGGGCGGCATGGGGAAGCAGGTCGAACCCCTTCTGACCGGTCAGGCGGGAAACGATCCCGACCAGGGGACGGCGGTCATCCCGGGGCAGGCCGTAAGTCGCCAGCAGATCCCGTTTGCAGGCCTGTTTGCCTTCCAGGGAATGGACCGAATAGTTGGAAGCCAGGTGGGGATCGGTTGCGGGGTTCCATTGATCGTAGTCGGCGCCGTTCAAGATTCCGGTCAGCTCCCCGGCTCTTGTCCGTAGCACACCGTCCAGACCCGCTCCATATTCCGGGGTGAGAATCTCGCGGCTGTATTTCTTGCTGACCGTGTTGATCTTGTCGGCAAAGACCAGTCCCGCTTTCAGGAAGTTCAGTTTTCCCGACAGCTCGAGCTCCGCGGGGTTCAACCGAGGGTTGGACAGGGAGACCCTGCGCAGCGTCGACCTCGGGAACCTTCCCTGATAGGCCAGATTGTGGATGGTCAGGAGCGTGCGGGTGCGGCGAAAAAAGGAATCGGCAGCATAGATCGTTTTCAGATAGGCCGGGATGAGGGCGGTGTGCCAGTCGTGGCAATGAATCACGTCGGGCGGGGTAGGGGAGCGTTTGGCAAGCTCCAGAGCAGCCAGGGAAAGCAGAGCAAAGCGTTCGGCATTGTCCGGATGTTCCCGTTGGCCCGCCAGGTACAAGCCGTCTCGATCATAATATGGCGGGTAGTCGATGAAGAAAAATCTGACTTGACGGCGGGTGACTGTATAGACGGGACAGAACCTCAGCCGGTCTCCCAGGGGAACCGTGAGGCTGGCAATGCGCCGCCGCCCGGCTTCGATCCCTCGATAGCGGGGCAGGACCACCGAAACCTCCTGACCGAGCTGCCGGAGCCGCTTGGGCAGGGCGCCCAGAACATCGCCCAACCCCCCGGTCTTGGCCCAGGGGACCACCTCTGAAGCGACGAACACAATGCGCATGGCGCCCTTTCTTGATCCATCCGACTCTACCGGGTTAAGCTCACCTGAGACAAACGGCTGTGAACCGTCCGCTTGGCTGTCCGACCGGTGGGCCGGGAAGACAGGAGCCGGATAGAACAAACAGTTCAGACTACTAGGTCTCAACCATCGATGCAACAGCAAGCCGTGCGGGCCAAAAAGAGGCTGGGACAACACTTCCTGCGCCACCCTTCCCTGGCCAGGAAGATCGTGGTTGGCCTGGGTATGGAAGAGGGCGACACTGTCCTGGAGATCGGGTGCGGTACCGGCGCCTTGACCGGGAACCTGGTTGGACTGGGCTGCCACTATATCGGGGTAGAGGTGGATGCCGTTCTCTGTTCGCAATTGCGGCGGCGATTCGGCGGTCCCGGGATCGAATTCCTCAATCGCGACATCCTGACCCTGCACCTGGGCGAGCTTCGCAAGCGCCATGCCAACGGGAGTTTCAAAGTCGTGGGAAACCTCCCTTACGCCATTTCGTCCCCGATACTGCAGCATATCGCCCGCCACGCCGGTGTCATCGACCTGGCTGTGGTCATGTTGCAAGCCGAGGTAGCCGATCGTCTGGCGGCCAGCCCCGGCGGACGGGACTATGGAGTGCTGTCTCTGATCGTCCAGTACCATTTCCGTCCCGTGCCGCTTTTTTTAGTTCCACCGCAGGCTTTCAAGCCCAAACCCAAAGTGGACTCCAAGGTGGTACGTCTGGTTCCCCGGTCCCACCGCCCCTTGAGGCCCGCGGAGGAGAGCCTTTTCTTCGGATTCGTCAAGCAGGCATTCTCCCAGAGGCGAAAGACTTTCAGGAATTGCCTCGGTGAGGTCCAGCCGGAAGCCTGGGCGCGGATGGACGAAACCTTGCGGGAACTCGGCTATCCCGAAACGGTTCGCGCAGAGAAGATTTCCCTGGCCCACTTCCTGCAACTCTTTGGCTCGTTCCGGGGGAGCAGCCGACCCTTGGATTTCCAGTGAATGGTATCTCCGGGCCGAACGGGTGCGATTGGCCAGCTCTTCGAACCCTGACGAGACCGGCCCCGGCGTGCGGGTCATTCCGAGGGGAAACAGCCAGCCGTATTCGTTTTGGAAATGAAGACGAACCACGAATGAACGCGAATATACACGAATACGGGTGGAGCTCCTTCAATGACGAGCAGCGCCCGAATGCTTCTGCATTATTGTGACGTTGGTGTCACGACGTCATGGGAGGAAGCCCACCCGGGAGCGCGGGCGTCCCGCCCGCACAAATCCTGGTATAGCCTCACCCATCTCCTCGACCGGGATCGAACGGCAACGGCGCAGGACTCTGCTTCGGCCGGGCCCATGCGATTTCCACCGGCAGGGGGGCGGACTGCCGCATCTCAGGGAAACTGAGCGGCAACCCAAGGGACAGGATTAATAGGAGCAGAGGCCGCTGCACGGGACGCTGACTGGGAATCGGGGCGTTGGGCACAGCCAAGGCCCGCCACGGGGAAGATCAATCGAGAAGGACAATAAATTGAACATGGATGCACAGGATAACCAGGACGGGACGCTACGCACGAAACGCTGACTCCGGCGATGATCGTGTGCGGATTTGCGGATGTCCAGGAATACAAGCCGGCCGTCTCCGGAAAAAATCCTGCGCATCCTGTGCATCCAGGTGAACCAAAAATCTACCCGTGCTTGACTTGGAACCGGTTTCCAGCCACCCGGCGCAGCGGGTTGTTTCAGACAAGTCCCGCCCCCGCCTTGGTGTGCGGATCATACATAGAGTGAAACAATCGGAAATCGATCATCCCTTCGCGACCTTGGTATCCCGTCGCGGCCAACCTCAGCGCCTTAGTGTCCCTTCGTGGTCCTTCGTGCCCCTTCGTGGATAAGTCTTTTTTCTTTTGTCTATTGTCGGTTGTTTCAGACAAGTCCCGCCCCCGCCCCCCACGACGGGCGGATCATTCGAGGGTGAAACAACGGATCATTGTGAAAGAATAAGCACCTGGCGAGACTCCGGCAGCTACGCCCCGTTCCAGCATTGGTGCCCCGTGCCCCAAGACAAGTCTGGGTCCGAGCAGGTCATCATTCATTAGTGAGGCTTCCCGGGAAGCTCTCCTCAAGGCAAGAATCCGAACGACCACGCCAACTCGGGCCGGAGCCCTCGCCCTGGAGGAGGCCAATCTCATGCAAAAGAGCAGGAAAGTCAACACGAAGGCGAAGAAGACCCCGAAGAAGAAGCGCAGCCGTTCGACAGCCTTGTCGCGGATCCACCCCGAGGTGGCAGGGATCGACCTGGGGAGTCGGGAGCACTGGGTGTGCGCTCCGGAGGTGACCCCAGGGAAGCCGAACGTGCGCACCTTCGGCACCACCATGGAGCAGTTGCAGCAACTGGCCGACTGGTTGCTGGAGCAAGGGGTGGAGTCGGTGGCGATGGAGAGCACCAACGTGTATTGGATTCCCCTCTACGAACTGCTGGAGTCCTGCGGCATCGAGGTCTTGCTGGTCAACGCCCGGCAGTTGCGCTACGTTCCGGGCCGCAAGACCGACATGCGGGACTGCCAGTGGATCCAGTTGCTGCACAGTTGCGGCTTGCTGCGGGGATCCTTCCGTCCGCACGAGGCGATCGTCCGGGTTCGGACCCTGCACCGGCAACTGAGCACTCTGGGGGCCGAGAGTACCCGCTTTGTGCAGTGGATGCAGAAGGCGCTGGATCAGATGAACGTCCAGATCCATCGTGCGGTCACCGATCTGACCGGTCAGACGGGGATGGCGATCGTGCGGGCGATTGTCGACGGCGAACGGGACCCGGTCCGTCTGGCGGGTCTGCGGGACCGACGGTGCAAGAAGTCCAGCCGGGAGTTTGCCGAGCACCTCAGAGGCAACTGGCGAGAAGAGCATCTGTTCAACCTCAAGTCGGCGCTGAAGCTCTACGACATGACTCAACGCGAGATTGCGGCCTATGAGGCCCGCATCCTGGAGGAAATCCAGGCGCTGCAACCGGTGGAGCGCCACGACCAGCCCGTGCCGAAGCATCCCAATGCGATCAAGGAAAAGGCGATTCGCCGCCGCGGTGGGCACCACCTGCGCACCGAACTGTGGCGCTTTGCCGGAGTCGATCTGACGCGTATCGACGGCATCGGCACCGAAGCGGCCCTGACCCTGCTGACTGAGGCCGGCCTCGACCTGACGGCCTTCCCCTCGGAGAAGCACTTTGTATCCTGGCTGCGCCTGGCTCCAAAAACGGCCGTCTCCGCAGGCAAGCCGCTCCACTACAAGAAGGCCAACAGCACCGGGTCTACTCGCGCCGCCGCCGTCCTGCGCATGGCAGCCGTCTCTCTGAAGCACTCCAAGACCGCTCTGGGGGCCGCCTTCCGTCGCAAGGCCCGCCACAAGGGATGGAGTGTCGCCGTCTTCTCCATGGCCCGCCGGCTGGCCGTTCTCGTCTACCGCATGCTGCGCTACGGCCAGGACTACATCGACATCGGGGAAGCGTGCTACGAGGACCGGTTCCGGCGACGACGCCTCGCGGGCCTCAAAGATGCCGCTAAGTCTCTTGGTTTCAACCTGGTTCCACAAATCGCAGCCGCTTGAACTGCGGGGTTGTTTCAGGCAAGCGGGGCCCCTTCCCTGTCGGGCAGATCATCCGAGGGTGAAACAATCAGAAATCGACAATCCTTTCGCGACCTTGGTATCCCGTCGCGGCCAACCTCAGCGCCTTAGTGTCCCTTCGTCGTTCTTCGTGCCCCTTCGTGGATAAGTCTTTTTTCTTTTGTCTTTTTTCGGTTGTTTCAGACAAGCCGAACCCCCACCCTGGTGTGCGGATCATACATAGAGTGAAACAATCGGAAATCGACCATCCCTTCGCGACCTGGGCATCCCGTCGCGGTTAACCTCAACGCCTTAGTGGCCCTTCGTCGTCCTTCGTGTCCCTTCGTGGATAGCTCTTTTTCTTTTGTCTTTTTTCGTTTGTTTCAGCCAAGAAAGGGGGCGGGGCGTCTTTGCATCCGAACCCCTGCAGGTTATATTACACCTCCCGGTTCAGGGGTCGGACGGTAGTCATTCCATAGGCAGGCTCAAAAACAACGAGGTTAGAGGTGTCAGATCGAGTCGAAAAACTTGTGATTGTGGGTTCGGGTCCCGCGGGGCATACGGCCGCCATCTATTCCGCGCGGGCCGATCTCTCCCCCTTGATGTATGAGGGATTCATGGCAGGCGGCGTGGCGGCCGGAGGTCAGTTGACCACCACCAACGATGTCGAAAACTATCCGGGCTTCCCCGAGGGTATTAACGGGCCGGAAATGATGGACCTGTTCCGCCAACAGTCGCTGCGTTTCGGCACCCGTATTCTTACGGAGACGGTGGAGAAGGTGGATCTGGGCCGCCGTCCCTTCCGGGTGATGACTTCCAGCGGGGAAACCTTGACCGAGACCCTGATTGTGGCCACCGGCGCCACGGCCCGGCGCCTGGGCATCCCCGGAGAGGAACACTACTGGCAGCAGGGCATTTCCGCCTGCGCCGTATGTGACGGCGCCCTCCCCATATACCGCAACAAGGTGTTGATGGTCATCGGTGGAGGGGATACCGCGGTAGAGGAGGCCACCCATCTGACCAAGTTCGGGACCGAGGTCGTCGTGGTTCATCGCAGGGACACCTTGAGAGCCTCCAAGATCATGCAGCAGCGTCTGCTTTCCCATCCCAAGATCCGGATGCAATGGAGTGCGGTGGCGGAAGAGGCCCTGGGCGACGATGCGCTCAAGAGCGTTCGCATTCGCAACGTCAAGTCGAATGAAACCAATGTGATAGAGGCCGAGGGACTCTTTTACGCCATCGGGCACGTTCCCAACACGAGCTTCCTGGACGGACAGCTCGAACTGGACGACACCGGCTACATCGTGACCACCCCGGGGACCACCCGAACCTCGGTCGAGGGTGTATTTGCCGCCGGCGACGTCCAGGACAAGGTGTGGCGCCAGGCTGTCACAGCGGCCGGAACGGGATGCATGGCCGCGTTGGAGGCCGAGCGCTTTCTGGTGGAGCAGGCCTGAAAAGGACAGATGTACATGACTCTACCAAGCGGTAGAGGAGCGCCCGATAAAACCCTCCGTAAGTTGACCAGGGCATTGGAGAAGCGGTTGGGTTCCGACTGCCTGAATTAATCCACATTCCTCACCGGCTCAGGAAATGACGGCCGTGGCATTGATTTCGATCAGATAGTCGGGGTGCACCAGGCCCGCCACCTGAACCAGGGTGCTGGCCGGATAGTCGGCGCTCCAGAATTCAGCTCTCACCTCGTGAACGGCCTTCAGGTGTTCCATGTTCACCAGGAAGACGTTGATACAGGCAATGTCCTCCAGGGTGCCGCCGACAGGTTTCAGGGCGGCCAGGATGTTATGGAGCACCTGCCGGGTTTGCAGCCGGATGTCCCCTTTCCCTACCAGGCGCCCCTCGGCATCGATAGCTACCTGGCCGGAGATGAAGCACATGCGGCCCTGTCCCGCCAGGACTGCGTTGGAAAAGATGCCGAATGGCCGGCAGAGAGTGGGGGGATTATGGACGGTCTTGCCCATGCTTGTTTCCTCCTGTGACAGAGACTGATCGGAAATGCCGTCGCTGTAGTCGCGAGACCTCAGTCTAACCCAAACGCATCCCGGAAGGCCGGCCGGGGTGTCGTCCGGCCCGTCGAACGCCGCGAACGCCACCCAGACCCGACCGCGCGAGCGGTCAGCCACCATTCCTGAAGGGACTTTCATGTTTCCCTACTTTGAAGCTCCAGCCGTCAGACTGGGCCCCTTTACCTTGCACGCCTTCGGGGTGTTGGTTGCAGCCGCAATCCTGTTGGGCCGCTGGATGCTGGTGCGGCGAGCCAAGAAGAGAGGGCTGGACGAGGACACGACCTCCCGGCTTGTCCTCTGGATAGTCGCCGGCGGCCTGGCGGGAGCCCATCTGGTTGCCGTGACTCTCTCCGACCCGAGGGATGTATTGCAGGACCCGCTGGTCCTGATTCGACTGTGGGAGGGGCTGTCTTCGGTAGGTGGGATTGCAGCCGGGATCCTTGCCGGACTTTGGTGGATGCGGCGTTCCGGCTTGAGGCCCGCCGAGGTCCGGGTTTATCTGGATCAGGTCGCCTTTGTTTTCCCTTTTGCCTGGATCCTGGGGCGGGCCGGTTGTGCCGTGGCCCACGACCATCCGGGAATTCTCACCCAGGGGTGGTGGGCCGTACAGTATCCGGATGGCCCGCGCTTCGATCTGGGTCTATTGGAATTCTTCTACGCCCTGTTTCTGGCAGGCCTGTTTCAGTGGCTGGATCGGCGTCCCAGGCAGGACGGCTTTTTTTTGGGCCTCTTTTTCGTACTCTACGGCCCGGTTCGCTTCTTTCTGGACGAGCTTCGAATCGGTGACGCCCGGTACCTGGGCTTCACGCCGGCACAGTATGGGTGTGTGGTGGCAGTAATTCTGGGCGTGATGGTCTTATTGAACTTGGGAGAGGGTTCCAGGCGAAAACGTCGCACATCCTGGAAGCGGAAGCAAGCGGTTGGTTGATCGGCAGGATGGGGCTGCCCGGATCGGCTTCACTCCACCCGGGATTCGTCCATCTCGCGGTAGTAGTCCGGGCGCTTCAGAACCTCTCGCGGCTTGCTGCCGTCGGGTGGGCCCACAATACCGTCGTTTTCCATGATGTCGAGCAGGCGGGCCGCCCGGCCATAGCCTATGCGCAAACGGCGCTGCAGGGTGGAAGTGGAGGCCTTACCCATTTCCACCACGATGCGGACCGCCTCGTCGTAGAGCTCGTCCGTATCCCGTTCCATTTCCTCCGTGTCTGCCTTCTCGGAGCGGTCTTCCACCACCCCTTGATCGTAGACCGGTTGCGCCTGGGACTTGAGGTGCTCCACCACGCGGGCGATCTCCTCGGTGGTCACCAGGGCGCCGTGGACCCGGGTCATCCTCGAGGTCCCGGGTGGAATGAAGAGCATGTCTCCTTTCCCCAGGAGCTGTTGAGCTCCCATCTGGTCCAGAATAGTGCGCGAGTCCACCTTCTGAGCGACACGAAAGGAAATCCGGGAAGGGAAATTGGCCTTGATGATTCCCGTAAGCACGTCCACCGAGGGGCGCTGGGTGGCCACGATCAGGTGGATCCCCACGGCCCGGGCCATCTGAGCCAGGCGCATGATGGATTCTTCGACGTCCTTTGAGGCCACCATCATCAAGTCGGCCAGTTCATCGATCACGATGACGATGTAAGGCAGGGGTGTGAGAGGAGCGTTCTGCTCTTCCGAGAACAGCTCCAGATTCCGGGGCTTCCGCACAAAGGTGTTGAACTGGTCGATGCTGCGGACGCCCACCGAGGCCAGCAGCTTGTACCGGTTTTCCATCTCCTTGGTCGCCCATTTCAAGGCATTGGAAGCCCGCTTGGGTTCCACCACCACCGGGGTCAGCAGATTGGGAATGTCCTCGTAGACACCCAGTTCCAGGCGCTTGGGATCCACCATGATCAACTTCACTTCTTCCGGCGGGGACTTGTAGAGGATGGAAAGGATCATGGCATTGATCCCCACGCTTTTGCCGGCGCCGGTCTGCCCGGCGATGAGCAGGTGAGGCATCTTGGCCAGATCGGCAACGACGATTTTTCCGACAATGTCCTTGCCCAGAGCGATGGTCAGCCGGGAGGTGGACTTCTTGAATTCAGTGGACTGGATGACCTCGCTGAGAAGAATCTGCTCCCGATTGGCGTTGGGGACCTCGACTCCAACCGTGGATTTCCCCGGCAATCGATTGATGCGCACCGACTCCGCCTTGAGGGCCAGGCACAGGTCGTCCACCAGGTTGGTGATTCGACTGTACTTGACTCCGGCTTCCGGCTTGAATTCGTAGGTGGTGACGACCGGGCCGGGATGAATATGCAAGACCTGCCCACCAACGCCGAACTCCCTGCACTTCTCCGTCAATAGGCCGGCACGCTCCAGAAGTTCCTCCTCGCCGACGTCCGCCCGCTCGCCGGGGGCCTGGAGCAGGGCGATGGAGGGCATGGGGAAGTCGGTCGGGGATGTCCCAGTCGTCCGTCTGGCTTTGGTCTTTCTCTTGGCGGGAAGGGGAGCAGCCTCCTCGGATTCCTCTTCGCCATCGAAAAGCGTCGGCGCGGACGGCTCCTCCTCGGCAGCTTCCCACTGCTTTATCTCGGAAACCTTTTGAGTGGTGACCACCTTTCTTTCCTCGCCCCGCTTCAGTCTGGCCTCCAACCTCTTTTTCTGTCTCTTCTTCTCTGCCGCCTTGCGCCTATTCCGCCATTGGTCCTGCCACCCCCGCAAGAATTGCAGTCGTCTGTCCAGCCAGTCCAGACAAACTTTGAAGGAGAAACGGGTGGCAACAAAGAGGGAGGCCATGAAAATCATGAAGCCAACGATGCAGGCGCCGGCCCAATTGAAGCGGACCTGAAACCATTCCGCCAGCAGGTCTCCGACCACCCCTCCGGCCTTGGTGGCGCCGCCGGTGCCGACGACGTCGCCGGCCTGGAGCGACCACCCCACCGTCACAGGCTGAGGGAACAGCAACGCCAGGAGAAGACATCCGGAGCCGGCCAGGCAAAGCAGGCCCACGACTTTGGTGACTGGTGTGCCGATGTCCTGAGAACGCAACCATTTCCAGCCGAAAATCGCGAAGGTCACCGGAAAAAGGAATGAGGCGTATCCGAAGAACATCAGCAACAGATCGGCCACGACGGACCCGAACTTGCCGATGTAGTTGTGCACCGTATCCTGGCTGAGCAGCTGGCGCGACACGTTGAGGGAAGGGTCCATCGGATGGAAGGAGACCAGGCTCAACACCAGCAGGAGAGCCAGGCTGAGCAGCATCAGTCCTACGGCTTCGTTGAGACGCGGATGTGCGGTGGGGGCCAGAAAACTCATGCCTACAGTCCACCCCGTTGGAGGATGATGAGAATCACGATACCCAAAAGGATACGGTAATGGACAAAAACATAAAGCGTTTTTTTCTGAAGGAAACGCATGAAGATCTTGATGGTGATGTGACCGACGATCAGGGCCGTGAAGAAGCCGGCCAACAGACTGGCGGCCTCGCCCTCGGGAATTCCTAACTGATTGATTTCGAGGAGCTTCTTCAGGCTGGCTCCCGCAAGGATGGGGATCGCAAGCAGGAAGGAGAATCGGGCGGCCGCCTCCCGCGTCATCCCTCGAAAAAGTCCGGCCGTTATGGTGATGCCCGAGCGGGAGGTCCCGGGAATCAGAGCCAGTGCCTGGGCTATCCCCACCCATAGCGCGTCCATCAGGGCAATTTTCTCCACTCCCTTCTTCAAAGTGGCTCGACGTTCCGCCAGCCAGAGCAGGAGCGCAAAGAAGATCAGCGTCATGGGAATGATGCCGGCACTCCGAAGCTGGGTGGCAACCAGCTCTTCCGCCAACAACCCGGTAGTGGCGGCGGGAAGGGTTCCCAGGAACAGAAACAGAAGCATGCCGCGCCCTCCGGGCCGCTCGGGGGCGAGGGCTCGCGAGGGCTGAATGCTCTCCCGAAGGATTCGGAAGCAGTCTCGCCAAAAGCAAGAGAGAATGGCCAGGAGAGTCGCAGCGTGCAGGACGACGTCGAAGGTGAGCCCCTGGTCGGGCCAACCCGTTATCCAGGGAACCAGAATCAAATGAGCGGAACTGCTGATAGGCAGGAACTCCGTCAGGCCTTGCACGGTTCCCAGGACAATCGCCTGCCTGATGGTCATGGAGTTCTCGCGTGGCTGCGGGCGCCCTCGACCAAAGCCGTCGGGCGACTCGTCAAATCTCCAGGATGACCGGCAGCACCAGCGGCCGCTTGGCCGTCTGCTTGAACAGGAAGCGGCGCAAGTCGGTGCGGATCTTCTCCTTGATGAGGGACCAGTCGGTTCTCTCTTCCACGCTGGAGTCCTCCAGGGTTTCCAGCACACGGCCGCGGGCTTCTTCCAGGAGAGTGTCGTCTTCGTCCACGAAGACGAAGCCTCGGGTGATGATCTCGGGCTGGGTCTCCATCTGGCCGCTGGCCTTGTTGATGGCCAGAATGGGAAGCACAATGCCGTCCTCGGAAAGATGGCGGCGGTCCCTCACCACCACTTCCTCCAGCTCGTCCAGGCTGCCCTCATCGATAAAGATTCGGCCCACGGGCGCCTTGCCGTTGACCTCGGCCCCCTCCCGGCTCAGTTGAATGCGATCGCCGGTCTCCGCGACCAGCACCGTGTCTCCCACCGCGTGCAGGTTTCTGGCCAATTCCGCGTGGCGATGGAGTTGGCGGTATTCTCCATGGATGGGCACGAAATGCCTGGGGCGTACCAGGTTTAGCAGCAGCTTCAGCTCCTCGGAGCTGGCGTGTCCTGAAACGTGAATGGGAGGCAGGGATCCGTCATCGTAATGGACGGCCGCACCCCTCTTGTAGAGATGGTTGACCATGCGGGAAATGGTCTTTTCGTTGCCGGGAATGATGCGCGCCGAAATCACCACGGTGTCTTCCCGCCCGATTTTCACGTTCTTGAAGTTGTCCACGGCCATCTGGGGCAGGGCGGCCAGCGGTTGCCCCTGACAGCCCGTCAGAATCAAGACGACGCGTTCCGGCGGCATTCTCCTGACGTCCTGTATCTTGACCAGCAGTCCGTCCGGAATGTTCAGGTAGCCGAGCTGGTGGGCGACCCTGGTCGTCGACAGCATGCTCCGTCCGGCGATGGCCACCTTGCGCCCATAGCGCTGGGCCAGGTTGAACACGGTCTGAATGCGATGGATGGAGGAGGTGAAACAGGAAACGATCACCTTGCCCGGAGCGTGGTGAAAGATCTCGTCCAGCTTTTCGATCACGGCGGTTTCCGAGGGGGTAAATCCCGGCCGATCCACGTTGGTGCTGTCTGAAAACAACGCCAGCACCCCCCGGCTTCCGTACTCGGCAATTCGGGGCAGGTCGGTGACCCGGCCATCCAGGGGTGAGAGGTCGATCTTGAAATCCCCCGTGTGGAGAATCACTCCCGCCGGGGTGGTGATCGCCAGCATGACGGCATCCACAATGCTGTGGGTGACATGGATGAACTCCACCCGGAAGTCTCCCATTTGGTGGGTCTGGCCGGCCTCGACGGTGATGAGCTCGGCCTGATCCAGCAAATGGTGCTCGGCCAGCTTGGCGGAGGCCAGGCCCAGGGTGTATCCGGTGCCGTATATGGGAACATGGCTCAAGGCGGGGAACACGAAGGGTAGGGCCCCGATGTGATCCTCGTGGCCGTGGGTCAGCACGATGGCTTGAACCTGGGAGGCATTGTCAATCAGGAAGGAGATGTCGGGGACGATGACGTCGATGCCCAGGAGCTCTTCATCGGGAAACATCAAGCCCGAATCCACCACGATCATCTGATCGCCGTAGCGGAACACCATCATGTTCATCCCGAACTCCCCCAAGCCGCCGAGCGGGATGGCTTCAATAAACTCCTTAGAATTCACGCGTTAACCTCCTGTTTGGGTGCCACATCCATTTGCCGGGGGTTTCAATCTGACCTGAATGCGAGCTAGGGGAAGACGGACATGGCCGTTTCCTGGGTGGTCATGAACTCCAGCAACACCGGTACGCCTTCCCGGGTTTTCCGGATTCCTCGCTCAAGGGCCGGAACAATGGCCTCGGCCTTTTCCACCCGTTCGGAATAGCAGCCCAGAGATCGGGCCATGTCGGCGTAATTGCCGGAAATATCGGTGATGCGGTGCTTGACGCTGGCCGTGGGATAGAACATCAACTCGGTGGCCATGCAGAAATTGTTGAACAGGATGGAGAGGATGGGGATCTTTTCTCGAACCGCCGTCTCCAGGTCGGTGCCGGTAAACCCGATGGCGGCGTCTCCCCAGAGGTTGATGCACAGTTTGTCCGGCCGGGCCAGCTTGGCTCCCAGGGCCAGGCCCAATCCGTAGCCGAGCTGGGTCGACTTGCCCCAGCCTATGTAGGACAGCGGGCTGACGCATTCCCAGAAAGGAGAGAGCTGGTCTCTGGGACCTCCGGAGTCGTGGGTGATGATGGTTTCGGCAACGTCCACCGTCCGCATCAGGTCCCCGATCACCCGGTAGGGGGTAAAGGGCTGATGGGAGGCGGTCAATTTCGGTCTCCAGACAGCCATCCATTCCTTCCTGATGGCTTGAATCCGCTGGGCGATTCCCTCGCCCCTCCCTCGCCCCTCTGGATTCAGGCGAGGTCCGATCTTCTCGAGCAAGGCTTCCAGCACCAGGCGCGCATCCCCGACCAATCCGTGCTCTACGGCAACGTCCTTGTTGATGTCGGCGGAATCCACCGTGGCGTGCAGGATCCGGGCGCTGCTCGGCATCGACAACCCGAAGGGCGTGGAGGTAAAGCTGCAGCCCACCCCGAAGACGAGGTCGGCCTGGCTGAGGAACTCATGCACCATCCGGGTGGTGGAACGTCCGCCCGAGCCCAGCGAGAGCGGGTGGTTTTCCGGAAAGGCGCTCTTTCCGCCCAGGCTGGTCGTCACCGGTGCTTCCAGCAGTTCGGCCAATTCCCGCAAGGCCTGCCAGGCCTTGGCGTAATGGATGCCCTGCCCGGCGTAGATGACAGGCCGTTCCGCCTCGAGCAGCATCTCGACCGCCCGTGTCACCGACGGTCCATCCGGACCGTATCGGATCCTTGGCGCCGGCTGGTAGGAGAAAGGCTCGGGGACTTCCTCGGTCAGCAGGTCGGAGGGAAACTCCACCATAACCGGACGAGGACGTCCGTTCCTGACCTGGGTAAAGGCGCGGCGAAGCGTTGCCGTCAGGTGAGCCGGGAGCGTGACCTGCTCGCAGGACTTGGTCACCTGGCGGTAGTTGAGCGAGGAGTTGAAGTTGGGCTGCACCTGGGCCCATTCCCGGGAATGCCCCATCGGCAAGACCACGATCGGGGAGGATTCAGCGTAGGCCTGGGCCACGCCGCCAAAGGCGTTTTCGGCGCCGGGCCCGTTCTGCATGCAGAAGACGCCGATCCGTTCGCCGCTGTGCATCCGGCTGAAGGCATCGGCCATGTGCAGGCCGGTTCTTTCCTGGCGCACGATGATGGGCCGAATGCCTGCCTTGGATGCCGATTCGATGAGAGGGTTCAGGGGGTAAGCGAAAAGGACATCCACTCCCTCCAGAATCAGAATACGGGCGACTGCATCAGCAACGGTCATTGAGACACAGTCTAGCACAGGTCCCGAACAATGCCCGCCAACCATCGGCTGCCGTCCGCGGCGGGCGGCGCTTACCTGGAACAGAAGAAAAAGGAGTGATCCACGAAGACACACGAAGGACCACTAAGGCAATGATGTTTATTTGAAACAACGCCTTGTGCCGGGTGGCGGAACATCCGTTCAAAGTCCAGCATAGTCAGACGGCTAATTTACATGGATGCACAGGATGCACAGGATTTTTTCCGGAGACGGCTGGCTTGTATTCCTGGAAATCCGTAAATCCTCACTCGATCTTTGAGCGAATCTGCTTCCCGTGCGGCGGCCTCTCGTCCTTTTAATCCGAAGTTCCTCCCATTTTACACCCAAAAAATCGCCTTAAGCCATTTGTTTTCTTGGGGAAGAGGATTGAGGCGTGTGGAGTGTTGTTCCCATGTATATGATTAGCATTTATCTTGACATGATAGTTGTATGTGATATCGTAGTCCCATGTACGTCGAAACCGTCCCCAACCGCAACTCTCCCCCTGCCATCCTCCTGCGCGAAGGCCGCCGTGAGGGTAAAAAGGTCCATAAACGCACCCTGGCCAATCTCTCCCATTGGCCCAAGGACAAGATCGAGCGCCTCCGGCGCGTGCTCAAGAACGAACCCCTGGTCCATCCCGACCAACTCTTCGCCATCGAACGCTCCCTGCCTCATGGCCACGTCGAGTTGCTGCTGGAAGTGGTGCGGCAGCTGAAGCTGCCGGCGCTGATCGATTCCCGACCCTCTCCCCAACGGGACCGGGTCTTGGCCATGATCCTGCAGCGTCTGCTCTATCCGGCCTCCAAGCTGGCCACCACCCGTCTTTGGCACACCACCACGTTGGGTGAGGAACTGTCCCTTGAGGACACCGACGAGGACGATCTCTATGAGGCCATGGACTGGTTGCTGGAGCGTCAGGACCGGATTGAGCGCAAGCTGGCCAAGCGGCACCTGGCGGAAGGGGATGCGGTGCTCTATGACGTCAGCAGCAGTTACTACGAAGGCCAGACCTGCTCGCTGATGCAGTTCGGCCACAACCGGGACGGCAGGCGGGACCGGCCCATGGTGGTCTACGGGGTGCTGGCCGACCAGATGGGGCGGCCGCTGTCGGTGCAGGCCTATGCCGGCAACACGGGGGATCCGACCACGGTGGGGGATCAGGTGGAGAAGGTGCGGGGTCGGTTTGGTCTGGAGCGGGTGGTGCTGGTGGGGGACCGCGGGCTGCTGACCGAGACGCAGATCAGCCATCTGAAGCGTCATCCGGGAGTGGGGTGGGTCTCAGCCCTGCGCCACCACCAGATACGCCGTCTGGTGGAGAGCGAGGCGGTTCAGCTCTCCCTGTTCGACGAGCGTCATCTGGCCGAAGTCCGCAGCCCGGACTATCCGGGCGAGAGGCTCATCGTCTGCCACAACCCGCTGCTGGCCGAGCATCGGCGGCGGAAGCGGGAGGCTTTGCTGACAGCCACCGAGGAGGCGCTGGCCGGAATCGCCCGCCAGGTGGCCAGACGGACCCGCACGCCCTTGTCGGCGACCGAGATCGCCGAGAAAGTCGGCCGGGTCAAGAACCGCTTCCAGGTGGCCAAACACTTCCGGACCCAGATCGCAGACGGGTCCTTCCACTATGAACGGCGCACCGACGCCATCATCCGGGAGGCGCAACTGGACGGGTTCTACATGCTGAGGACCAGCGAGCCAGCCGATCGCCTGCCAACAGCCGCGGTGGTGCGCCGCTACAAGGACCTGACGCGGGTGGAGCGGGCCTTCCGCTCCCTCAAGACCGTCGACCTGCACATCCGCCCCATCCGTCATCGGGTGGAGAGCCGGGTGCGGGCTCATCTGTTCCTGTGCCTGCTGGCCTATTACGTTCAGTGGCATCTGCGGCTGGCCCTGGCTCCGTTGCTGTTCGATGACGAGGAGTTGGAAGCGGAACGGGCACGGCGAGACCCGGTGCTGGCGGCCCAGCCGTCGGACTCCGCCAAACGGAAGAAGAGCAAACGCCTCACCGAGGACGGCTTGCCGCTGCAGAGCCTGGAGACGTTGATGGCGCAGATGGCGACGCGGGCCCGCCACCAGTGCCGATTGCCCTCCGAACCCGATGGTCCGCGAGTCCAGCGATTGACCGAGCCGACCCCGCTACAGCAAAGGGCCTTCGAGCTCATCAGGATGTTCCCAGGCAAGACAACCTGAGATTCCTGATTGATGATTGAAGATAAAGGAGTTATCTTGTCGGTGGGTCAGGAACTTCGGTTTAATCCTGTGCATCCATGTTCAATTTATAGTCCTTCTCGATTGATCTTCCCCGTGGCGGGCCTTGCCTGTGCCCAACGCCCCGATTCCCAGTCAGCGTTTGTGCAACGGCCTCTGGTCCTATTAATCCTGTCCCTTGGGTTGCGGCTCAGTTTCCCTTTGATGCGGCAGCCCGCCCTTCCCGCCGGTGGGAACCGCATAAGCCCGGTCGAAGCAGAGCCTTGGCTCCCTTGCTGCTCGACCCAGGTCGAGGAGATAGGCAAGGCTGTGCCAGGACTTGTGCGGGCGGGACGCCCGCGCTCCCGGGTGGGCTTCATCCCGTGACATCCTCGTTCCTTTGGATAGAATGGGGGACGGGTGCACGCCGGCGAACGCACCGGTTCCCGGCCTGAACGAGCGTACGCGCATCCCGCCCGAAATGTGGGTCAGCCCCCACGGAAATATCTTGAGCAAGACCCCCGATCAAAAAGTGGCGCTGGTCATCGCTACCCTGGCCGCCTTCTTCATCCCCTTCATGGGCTCCTCGGTGAATATCGCCTTGCCCACCATCGGCGAGCACTTCGGCATGGACGCGGTCTCGCTGAGCTGGGTAGCCACCTCGTTTCTGCTGGCGGCCGCCATGTTTCTTCTGCCTTGCGGGAGGCTGGCGGATATCTATGGCCGCAAACGCTTCTTTGCCTGGGGAATCGCCGTCTACACCCTGGCCTCCTTCCTTTCAGCGGTTGCGCCCTCGGGATTGACGCTGATCCTGTTTCGATGGCTCCAGGGGTTGGGGGGCGCCATGATCTTCAGCACCGGAATCGCCATCCTGACCTCCGTCTACCCGCAGGAGGAGAGGGGCAAGGTGTTGGGATTCAGCGTGGGGGCCGTCTACCTGGGGCTGAGCTTCGGCCCCTCCATCGGGGGGATTCTGACCGAGCAGTTCGGCTGGCGATCGGTGTTTCTGGTGCACGTCCCCATCGGCCTGCTGATAGTGTCCCTGATTGCAGCCAAGCTCAAGGGGGAGTGGGCCGATGCCCGGGGGGAGAAATTCGACTGGCCGGGCTCTCTGATCTACACCATTTCCCTGTTGGGGGTGGTCTACGGGCTTTCCCTGCTGCCCCAGGCGCTGGGAGGCTGGCTGGCCCTGGCCGGCGCGGCGGGGCTGGTCCTGTTTGTGGGATGGGAACTGAGGACCGAGAGTCCCTTGATGAACATCAAGCTGTTCCGGACCAGCACCGTCTTTGCCTACTCCAACCTGGCCGCGTTGATCCACTACAGCGCCACCTTTTCGGTGGGATTTCTGCTGAGCCTCTACCTCCAGTACATTCAGGGCTACGGGGCTCAGAGCGCCGGCATCGTCCTGATCGCCCAACCGGTGGTGATGGCCGCCTTCTCGCCCTATGCCGGCAAGCTCTCGGACCGCATCGAGCCCAGGTTGGTGGCCTCGGTCGGAATGGCCTTGACGGCCCTGGGACTGTTCCTGCTGGTCCTGATCGACAGCCGGACCGGCGTGGGGATGGTCATTGCCAACCTGATTCTTCTTGGACTCGGGTTCGCGCTGTTTTCCTCGCCCAACACCAATGCCGTCATGAGCTCGGTGGACAAGAAGTATTTCGGCGTAGCCTCCGGCACCCTGGGGACCATGCGGTTGACCGGCCAGATGCTCAGCATGGGCATCGCCACCCTGATTTTCGCCGTTTATATCGGGAGAGTGCAGATCACGCCCGAGCAGTATCCGCTGTTCCTGAAGAGCACCCAGGTGGCCTTCCTGATTTCCGGCGTGCTCTGTGTGTTCGGCATCCTGGCCTCGCTGGCCCGGGGAAGGTTGCGGGGTGCTGCCCGAGGTTGAGCCTCCAATAGAGGAATCGGTTCACCACAAGGGACTATGAGAACAATCGGCGCCTCCGCGGCCAGAACCCATTTTTCCGCGCTTCTCGATGAAGTCGCCGGCGGAGAAACCATCATCATCACCAGGCGCGGACGCCCGGTGGCTAGGTTGACACCGTCGGAAGCGCCCGCCCGTCGAAGCGCTATTGCCGCAGCCGCGACCCTGCGCGACTTGTGCAAACGTGTCGGGCGGGCGACAACCGAAGAGATTCTTCAGTTGCGAAACGAAGGGCGGCGATGAAGGCCTCGATACCGGATGGTTTCGTCACCAAGTGCTGCAAGACGAGAGACCACTATTTTCGGCCTTGACATGTGGAGAACATGTAAGTAGGTTTTTCACATGTCCAAGATGATTCAGTTGCGGAATGTCCCCGATGACCTTCACCGGGTTCTCAAGTCCCGGGCTGCGTTGGCCGGAAAATCTCTGTCGGACTATCTGATTGCGGAGATTCGGCGTCATGCCGAACGCCCAACCATGGAGGAACTTCGTCGACGGCTCCTGGCTCGAACCCGGGTACATCCAACTGTGCGGCCGGCCCAAATGATCCGGGAAGAACGGGACAGGCGGTGATCGTTGCAGACGCTTCGGCCGTCCTTGAGCTGCTCTTGGGAACAACTGCCGCGTTGGATATTCAGAGGCGGCTTCTCGATGGCGAAGAGTCTCTGCATGCGCCCCATCTGATTGATCTCGAGATAGCTCAGGTCCTGCAGCGGTACGTACTGATTGGGGAACTGACGTCGCAACGAGGGAAGCAGGCGCTAACCGACTTGGCGGATCTTCCGATTATTCGCTACCCGCATGACTTGTTTCTCTCGCGCATTTGGGCACTTCGTCACAACGTCACCGCCTACGATGCAGCCTACCTGGCTCTCGCAGAATCGCTTCCGGCGCCATTGATCACCTGTGACGCCCGATTGGCCGCCACACACGGTCATCGGGCGACCGTTGAGCTCGTCCGGACCGGTCGCGCTTGAGCATTCACCACTCAACCTCACGGATGGTGTGTTGTCATATTGGTGTATTGATGCTATGGTGTGTCAGTTACTGAATCGGAGTCCCTACCATGCCTCGCTTGACCATTAGTCTGCCTGACCGGACACATCGGGCACTGAAGGAAACTGCGGCCCGACAGAATCGTTCCATGGGTTCAATCATCGAGGAGAGCCTGGAATTGAGAGGTGTACGGCCCTACGACACTGCCAGGGAGATCGTTGCCAGGGCGCGAGCGAAGTCCGGATTGAGCGCTGACGAGGCAATGGTCCTGGCAGTTGAGGAAACGAGAAGATTTCGCGACGAACCATCGGGCTGATCGGCGCCAACCGCCAGATCGTGGAGGTGTGGAAGAGAGCCGATGACGCTCCAGCCTTGTATTGTGGATACCAACGTCATCGTCTCGGGCGTGATCGGTGCAGACCCGCAGAGCCCCCCTGCTCTGATCCTGGAGGCCATGCTTGATGGCACGCTCCTCTATCTGATGTCAGACGCCCTTCTCAACGAGTATTCGTCAGTGTTGCGGCGCCCGGGTCTCGTCCGACTGCACGGACTGACAGACGACGAAATCGACCGACTCCTTGCCGACCTGGTCGCCAACGCCGTGTGGCGCGAGCCTGTCGCCGGCGGCAATGCGCCCAGCGCGGGGGACGTCCACCTGTGGGCGTTGCTCGCGACCCATCCGCAGACACAACTGGTCACGGGTGACCGGCTTCTTGTCGAGAACCCTCCAACCGGTTCTTCTTTGATCTCCCCCCGCCATTTCGTGGATACGGGTTTTTCCCCGAAGACTACCTGAATGGATCGCGACAGATAGATTACTTGGCAAAGTGCATTGTGGCCTCGTTGTGGGTTGGCACACAACGTAGCGAATGCGCGTCTTGTCTTTAGAATTCGTCACAGGTCATTGTGAACCGATACCCTGGGATTCCCAATTTTCCTGCAAAGGTCACCGGTCGCTTCGGGCCATGAGGGAAACTGAAATGCAAACCCTTGTTCGTCGAGGATAGCAGGGATAACTCGCGGGCTCTTCCTCAGTACTCCAACCTCGCCGGCGCTCCGCCGTTCTTGCTTGCCCGGATGTCGTAGCAGTTGAGCACGCCCTGGTTGCGGATGTAGAGTCTGCCGCCGCTCACCACCGGGTGGGCCCAACTGGGCCATCCCTGGTCGGCCACCTCGAAGCGGCCTTTCTCCCGGTACTCTTCGGTCGTAGCTTCGGCCAGGCCCACCACGTTCTTTTCGCTGAAGAGGTAGAGATGGCCGTCGGCATAGATGACCGATCCCTTGCCCACGCTGCGGTCCTTCCACATCACCTTGCCGGTCTCGAACTCCATGCAGGTGAGGATGGCGTTGGAGAACCCGTAGAGGTAGCCGTCGACCAGGACCACCCCGCCGTGGTGGTTCATCATTTCGCGGTTGAAGTAGACCTCCTCGGCATCCATGGAGCCGTTGTCGGCCTTGAGCTGCAGCAAGGCGCAGCCGGTGCCGTAGGCGGAGCTGTAGAAAGCCCGGTCCCGGTATAGGACCGGAGTGGTGACGTTGGCGGTCCGGTTGGCCACCGGCTCATAGCGCCACAACAGGTGCCCGTCATCGGCCCTCAGCCCCACGGCCGCGGCGGCGGTAAAGGCCAGCAGGGTGCGGATGCCCTGGACTTCAGCCACCACGCAGGAGGAGTAGCCGGCCCGGTCGCTGAGCTCCTTGCTGGTCCAAATGGTTTTTCCGGTATTCTTGTCCAGAGCCACCAGGCTGGCCTGATCGCCGCCGGGCATCACGATCAGCCGGTCGCCGTCCACCAGAGGCGACTCGCTGATGAGCCACTTGGGATTCTCGCCCTTGAAATCCTTGAGGATGTTGCGGTGCCACAAGGTCTTGCCGTCGCCGGCCTGCAGGCAGGCCAGGTCGCCGTTTTCGGTCAGCACGTAAATGCGGTCCTCGTGGATGGTGGGAGTGCCCCGGGGACCGGGGCCGCGGCCATGGTCCAATCGATCCCCCAGGGACACGGTCCAGAGCGTCCGGCCGCTGCTTTCCTCGAGACAATACAGGGTGCTGTCGTTTTCGCGGGTGCCCTGGACGAAGATCCGGCCTCCCTGGATGGCCACGCTCCCATAGCCCTCTCCCAGGTCGGAAGTGGACCAGACCAGAGCGGGGCCGCCGGCCGGCCACTGCCCAAGCAATCCGGTTTCGGTGGAAAGGCCGGTTCTTTCCGGTCCCCGCCACTGGGGCCACAGGCCCTCGGGAAAGGAATGGTTCGATTGGGGAAGCTGTACCTGGCTGCAGGAAGCCAAAACAATGACGGTGGCAATCAGTGCTGCGGTCGGGAGCCTCTTGTGGCTCATGGCGATTCTCCTTTCGCTCGGGAGGAAGCAGGGGACGGGAGGAAGCAGGGGACGTTGTTGAATTACTGGAATAACTTGTAAAGAGCGCGTAGGTGCCGTTATCGAACAAAGGCAATTCAGGAGCGGCCGATCAAAGTAATTCCAGCAATTCAACAACGTCCCCAGCGCTGTACGACGATTATTGCAAAAGGCTCCAAGATGAAAGGGTGAGTAGAATTGGACTTGACAATGTCACATAATTTTATTATATAAATGACATTGGAGGATTCAAATGAGCGACGGGCCACACAGAAGCCTACCGATGTCGTGGGGCTGGAGGCGGTTCGTGGAGCGCATCTATATCGAAGCGTTCAGTCATGACGAAGAACGCAATGCTCTGGTAACGGCGCTGGAACAGGATTGGCGCAAAGGGAATATGGAAGGACTAGTCCAGAGAGTTGGTGAGACTCTGCGCGACCGCCAAACCCATTTCTTCTGCGATCAAGGCGCTGAAAAACTCAAGTTACTTCGAAGAGAAGCAGCTTTGTCCCCACTTCAGTATGCATTTCTCGACTTTTTGGACAACGCTGTGGCCGCAGGGCATTCAGGAGATGGTGCAATAATCGAGGCGGCTTATCAGACCCTTTCCGATCTCGCGGCGCGCCGCACACGCCAAGTCGAGGAACACTGTCTACGAAAACTGGGGCAAAGACGCGGCACCTATTTCAGACAACGCATCGAAGGCGCAATTAATGAATTGGAAACTGCGGCGCCCGCCCACCGTCTTCTCGGCATCGATCAGAATGAGCCCCCACTAACGCTTGCAAAGAAGACGGGTCTGGACGACGGAGTGCGCCTCTAATGGAGAATGCAACAGCATTGAACACCACTTTGCCGACACATCGGGTCCATGTCGTGGAACAGGGAGCGTCTGCCCGTCGCCATTGGGTCAGCTGCGAGATCGGCGAGAACCTCAAGTTCGACATGGGTGGTCTCCAAAGCTATTGCCTCGCCAATTGGGATGCACGGGTTTACGACGCGTTTGTCGTTGCTGCGGCGGTGCAGTTTTGCGATCACACGAAGCGTCGACCTTCGGCTGAGTGGGGACGCAATTTTGTCTTGCGAATTCCGGTTCATGATCCGGGGCACTGGAAGTCGGCGGATGTCTCGATTCCCCTGCATGACGCCTTGAGGTTGCTCACCTGCGATCAGTGGCAGATTACCTTCGAGACAAGGAAGACCGCTGCATCGGTTCCCCGCTCCGGTAACTTCAATGTGCCTGACGACACCTCGGTAATCATTCCCTTCAGCGACGGTCTTGATTCACATGCAGTGGCTGGTCTCATGAAGTTGGAACATGCTTACAACGTGATCCGAGTACGGCTTGGGCAGAAATTGTGGCACGGAAACCAAAACGGCAGTCGATTGCCGCAATTCACCTCCGTTCCGTACCGTATAGGATATGGCAAGAATCGCGCCGTTGAAATGAGCGGGAGGTCACGTGGTTTCAAGTTCGCGGTTCTCAGCGGCGTCGCAGCCTATTTGTCGGGAGCCAAAGATGTCTTTATGCCCGAAAGTGGCCAGGGTGCCCTGGGACCGAGTCTTGTTCCGGTTGGTCAAGAGTACGAAGACTACCGAAATCACCCCTTGTTTACGGATCTAATTGCGACTTTCCTGTCTGCTCTTCTCGGTCATACGGTTCGTTTTGCCTATCCCCGTCTCTGGCACACCAAGGCGGAGACCCTTGCCGAATTCGTGGCCAAATGTCCGGAGGACGTACGGAGTTGGGATCAAACCCGGTCCTGCTGGCAGGGTCAAAGGCATGTGTCGGTGTCCGGAAAGATGCGCCAGTGCGGCACCTGTGCCGCCTGTATGCTCAGGCGCATGAGCGTCCACGCTGCAGGTCTCTCGGAATGTAAACAATTATATGTCTGGGAGGATCTGACCACGATGCGATATGAAGACGGTGCCGCTCCTACATTTGAAAAAAGAAAGCCGAAAGGCGCCATGTATGAGTACGCGATTGCAGGAACGCTTCATCTCGATCATTTGGCAGGTATCCTGCATTCCCGTGCAAACCAGGCCACGCTCTTTCGACAGGTCTTTCTGTTGAGCAGATCCCTTGGACGTCCTAAAGGGGAAATTCGAGCAAAACTGGAACGGTTGATAAGGAAACACACGGATGAGTGGCAGGGTTTTGTCGAGTCCTTGGGGTCGGCGTCATTTGTAACTCAGTGGGTTGAAAGGAGAGATAAACATGTCTCGCCCGGAGGTGAATGTCGTTGATGTCGGCCGGCGTTTGCGAATCGCGCGTGAGGCAGCCGGCATGACCCAGGCGCAGGTGGCCGCCAACATCAATGCGGCCCGCACGACGCTGGTTGCCATAGAGAAAGGTCAGCGCACGGTTCGGTTTGCTGAACTTCGGCCCTTGGCCCGGCTGTACGGCACGTCGGTCAATGCGCTGCTGCGGCGAGAATCCGTATACACCGATCTCGTGCCTCGATTTCGCAAGCTCCCTGGCAGCGACGACGAGGCGTCCGCCGAGGCGTGCCGGCTGCTGGCAGACCTCGTTCGAGCCGAAGTGGAACTTGAAAACCTTCTCGGGATCACCCATCCACGAAACTATCCTCAGGAACGAGTGTTGCTGCCCGGGGACGTGCGCACCCAGGCCGAAAATGACGCGACGGAACTTCGGCAGAAACTCGGGCTGGGATTGGCGCCGGTCCGAGACCTGATGAGTCTGCTGGAACTCGACCTTGGGATTCGCCTTTACGTTCGGCGGCTTGCTCCTCAGGTGTCTGGACTGTTCGCTTTTGATGAGCAGGTTGGCGCATGCATGCTGCTGAATGCCAGCCATCCGCGCGGACGGAGGATGCAGACCGCGGCGCATGAGCTCGGTCACCTTGTTTCAAACCGCCGATTCCCGGACGTTCAGTACCGCGATGGAGGTGAGGGCTCACGTGAGGAGAGATACGCGGACGCTTTCGGCCGCGCTTTTCTGACGCCGGCGCGGACGGTGATGCAGAGATTCAGAGAGGTGACGCAGGGCGCTTTCCAACTGACGCGCCGGCACGTCATTGTGCTCGCTTACACCTTCGGCGTATCGCGTGAAGCACTGGTTCGGCGGCTTGAAGAACTCAACCTAACGAAAGAGGGCACCTGGGATTGGTTTCAGGCGAACGGTAGCATCACGGACGAACAGGCTCGACAGGTCCTTGGCGATCTCGAGGGCACGGATAGGGACACAATAGATGCAACGCGGCCCACGACGCTGCGCTTGAGTCTGCTCGCTGCTGAAGCATGGCGGCAAGAACTGCTCAGCGAGGGACAGCTTGCCCGCCTCTTCCATCTTGACCGTATTCAGTTGCGCGAAATTCTGGATGGAGTGGAAACGGAAGGAGTTGAGGCGGATGGTGCGCCAAAACTGCCTGCATGATCGGACCGTTCCCGTCATCGCAGACACGAGCGTGGTGATTAATCTGAATGCCACCCAATGTGCCGAAACGATTCTGGCCGCTTTGCCCAATCCATTTCTCGTTGTGTCGGAAGTGGTGCTGGAGCTTGAGAGCGGCCTGCAAACCGGCCGAAACGACGCTGCCGCGCTCAAGGAATGGCGTACTTCGGGGCGAGTGCAAATCGTGACGCTTGGGGACACCGGGGCGCAGCATTTCTTCAACCTCGTTTCCGGCCCCGCCGCTCAAACACTTGATGATGGGGAAGCCGCAACCATCGCCCATGCCTTGGAAACCAAACCCCCTGCCATCCCCCTTATAGACGAACGCAAGGCAAACCGCATCTGCGCTGACCGATTCGCTCACCTTGTAACGGGCAGCACCGTTGATCTCTTGGCTCAAGACGATGTTCAGGCAACACTTGGGACCGCCCGGCTCGCCGATGCGGTTTTCGATGCTCTACTCGGTGGCCGCATGCGAGTTCTACCGCATCACTTGAACTGGGTCGTCAACTTGATTGGCCCGGAGCGTGCGAGACAGAGTGAGTCTTTGCCGAGATCCATTCGTTCCGGTTCACCCAATTGATTAGCCGGACAGCGGTCTTATATTCAATGTGGCCGCCGGATAGATGCAATAAAGAAGAAAGAGAGGAAGAGTGACTAAAGACACCGCTCCCATCCGCGGACTCGCTACTGTGGCTCTCCTAAAGACGAATTTCGACAAGGGGAAAGACCATCTTGGGATGTTTCTTCCCTTTATCGTCGATTCAGTGGCGAATCTTCCACGTGATGACTTTTCTGTCCATGAATTGAAGGAATGCCTCTATGACAGGCATGGGCTTTCTGTTCCACAAGGAACTCTTCGAGTTCTGATCACCCGAGCGACAAGGAAGGGGTTTATTCGACGTGAAGAGGGTCGGTACTTTAGGCTAACAAAGGTCCGTAAGGTTCCGGACCTCAAGCCTCAACAGGACTCAGTAATGCGGGAGCATGAGGAGCTTGCAGAGGCCTTTCGAAGTTACGCAGCATCGTGGAAACTCGATTTGAAGACTCATGCTGAAGCCCTTTCGCTCCTTATATCATTCCTGGCAGAGAACGAAATGGCGGTACTGCTCCATGATGACTCGACAGGGATTGAGACCATTACCCCGCACAGAACACAACGCATTGTTGCGAGATTCTTTCGGAAAACTCTCGGTGACAATTCCCGCTTGACTCGAATTCTGGAACAATTAATTCAAGGCTATGTTCTCCAAAACGCGCTTCTCTTGAAAGATATTAGTCAGGCAAGCAGGCCATTTCAAAACTTGGAAGTCTTTCTTGATTCGAATTGCGTACTGCGCGCGCTTGGTCTAGAGGGTGGTCCCAACAAGATAGCCACGCGTGAAGCGCTCTCAATCTTGAAGACAATGCATGCTCGGCTGACAGTCTTTCATTCTACCATCGATGAAATTAGACGAATTCTAAGCCTTTACGAGCACAGGATAGGCCGAGCAAAATCTGCGGCAGTTGGGAATCGGGCTGAAACAGTTTCCCAAGCGACAGAAGCAGTTTACGCTCACTGAACGATCCCTGACTCTAAAACTCAAGAGACCCAATGAATCTGAAACGGAACCTCGAATTGTTCACGACGTCGATTGCATCGCGGCTATTCTTACGTTCCGAAGGGGAATGGAACCAAGAAGCTAGGCACGACAGCAGGTCGTAAGAGCCTTCGTCCAGGAGCACTTGCACAGCATTTTTTCACGAATAACTATTCACCAGCAGACGTGCGACAGGCGAGCGCTTTAGTCGAGCAAAATCTGCGGCAGTTGGGAATCGGGCTGAAACAGTTTCCCAAGCGACAGAAGCAGTTTACGCTCACTGAACGATCCCTGACTCTAAAACTCAAGAGACCCAATGAATCTGAAACGGAACCTCGAATTGTTCACGACGTCGATTGCATCGCGGCTATTCTTACGTTCCGAAGGGGAATGGAACCAAGAAGCTATGATAATGCAGGTGCTGTTTTCTTAACAACGAACAACAGGCTTGTAGCTACAGTAAGCGAGTGGATGACAGAGGAAGGAGTCGACGGACTCCCACCGATCGTACACCAAATACGCCTGACTAACTTCGCTTGGCTAAAAAAGCCCGCAGCAGCTATTAAGCTAAAGAGCCTTTTGCAAAATTCGGAATCGGGCATGACATTGGGCTGGCAACAGTGATGTTCCGGCGGTGACTACCCAGCTGCAAAGACCCTTTTGAAGGAAAAAGCCCGAATCTGATGGCCGGATGGCCAGCGGTCGCCGGACGCAGGCACAGCTTACCCTCTCCCGGCCTTGAGGCGGGCGAACCTGCTGTGCGGTTGGGGGTGGCAACCCGGTCTTCAGAGCGTCAGGCGCATCAACTGATCCACCGTCAGGGCCAGAATGCCGAACATCAGGTGGCACCTCACCTTGTCGGGGCCGCGAACCCTCACCTGCCTCCCGCCAAACTCCTCCTTGAGCCGTCCGTTGACCCGCTCCACCGTCGAGCGTTCCCGGTAGCGCCGCGCCTCGGGAGTCACTTGGCCGATACAGCGCCGGGCCAGTGCCTCCCGCTTCCGCTCGGCTTTCAAGGTAGCTCTTCGGCGGGGGTTGACGTCAATAATCGGCACATGCCCCAGCTTCTCACTGAAGGCCCGGATCTCCGGCGCATCGTAGGCGCTGTCCATCAAGTCGTAGAGACTCTCGACCCGCCTTGCCGTCAGCGTCGCCAGCGGAATGGCTGCCTGAGAGTCATGCACCGAGGCCGAGGTCAGCAGACAACTGACCGGAATCCCGCCGTCAATGGCGTCGAGGTGTAGCTTGTAGCCGGTCCAGCTCTCCTGATGCCCCTTGGCGTTGCGCTTGACGCCGATGTCGCAGGCCTTGGGCAACTCCTTCAACATTTCCTCCAGCGTCATCGACCCCTGCCGCTCCAGCCGGCTCAACCGCTTGGGCCGTCGCTCGCCCTTCGGCGGCCGGCCCCGCCGGCGTTTCCGCTTGGCCTCCGGCGCAGCCTTGGCCGCTGGCTTTTCCCGTCCCGCAATCGCCGTCGAGTCCCTCGACACATGCCCCGCCAAGTGGCCCTTCAGCGTCTCCTCCAGCAATGCCTCGTGCAAACGCCCCGGCAGGTCGCTCTCAGCGAATTCCGCAAAGGCCCGCGAGAAGGTCGACTCGCTCGGTACCTCCCACGCCCTCTCCCAGCCGCACAGCCGCCGCAGCCTCCCCTCACTCCTCAGCCGCTCCACCAATCCCCGCGTGGTCGCCACCTCCAGCATCGACTTCGCCAGATAGGCTCGCGCCAGCACTGCCCGATCCTCCAGCGGCCGGCCACGCCAGCCCCGACTGTAAGGCAGCAACTCCTCCACCCGCACCAACTCCAATACCTGCACCAGCCGCTGGTAACGCTCTCCCAGAGGCCCCAAAACTTCCTCCAGCAGGGGAAACAGCTCTCGTTGAAACCGGAACCAGTGTCGTGATAGGGTTTCCCTAAGGGGCAAGTTCCACCTCCGTTCATCATGTGGTTCAGACACCTTCATGATACAACAGACAGTGGTCTTGCCCCTCCTTCCACCTGCCCTCCTTGATCTTTCCCCACGTGAAAATTCCCGCTATCTGCGAATTTTGCAAAAGGCTCTAAAGACAAACGAATTGATAGCTCTTTGCACAGCTGCGCTTAAACCACGCCGGGAGATCTGGAATAAGTTCACAAGACATCTACAGCAACTACAAGAACAAGATGAAATCACTTCTGACGAAGCCGTCGCTATCTTAGCCTCGAGTTACTTGAACAAGTATCTCTCCGATGCTGAAGACGAGGATGAAACAGACACAGGCTCGATCATTGAGATAATTGACCGGGTGAAAGGGAAATATCGGGCCGATGCTGAAGCCAGGATCCTTGAAGCGAAACGTCAAGCGCATGCAGAGGGCGAGAAATATCGCGCCGATGCGGAAACCAGAGTCCTTGAAGCGAAACGTCAAGCACATTCAGAAGGTGAGAAATCTCGTCAGCTTGAACTTCAGGTCCAAGGGTTCGTTGGCCGTATAGCGACAATGGTTTCCCTGCTCACCATAAGTGTGGTAGGAGTTGCGATCCTAGTAGGTCTAGCCCTCTGCTTGCCGGGACTATTCGACCTATGGCCAGGTCCAAGTTGGACTGGATGGGTCATGATCGCCGTATTTGGGGTTTTTACGGCATTAAGTTTGTTTCGAGGAACCGCGTTGAAAAATGTATTCCTCAAACTCCAGTCAACAATAGCTCAGAGGCTCGC
Source organism: Candidatus Versatilivorator sp. (assembly GCA_965207735.1). GTDB lineage: Bacteria > Acidobacteriota > Terriglobia > Versatilivoradales > Versatilivoraceae > Versatilivorator. The sequence goes on from OZ242296.1 coordinate 3,944,320, forward strand.
AACGTACATTCACTTGCGGTAATCCTTGGGAAGACGGTTAACGCAAGGCGGCTAGCGTCTACGGGATGCGGAGAGGAATATCGTTTTCCGGCGGTCCCCGGTGTCGCTAATGGTCCATACAACACGCCTCAACTAAGTTCCCCCGCACTTTGCCGTCTTTGATAAGGCTCGCTTCCAACTGGTCGCAGATCGCCATTAGCTCATCCAGTTTGGCGATAATGCGGTGTTGCTCGGCGAGGGGTGGAAGAGGAAACACATAGGCTGCGAGGCCCTTGCCGGTGAAATGTTTGATACCGGTTCCGGTGAAATACTCGGCCAAACGTCCGTCATCGGCACTCGCCCGGAGCGCCCTCACAAAATAATCGCTAGCTACGAGGTTCACAAAACGAACACGATGAATCGCTTTCTGAAAGTAGATATCGGTTTCGCGGGTGTCCCACACCGCCGCTCGACCAGGCTCGCCTCCCTCGCATATCAACACATCGCCGAATCGAAGCGCGAACTCTGGAAGCTCCGAATCTTCGAATCGCATCTCCAGCAGGTTGGATAGATCGAAGTCGAACCATCTCACGTTGATGTTGCGGAGATATTTGTGAGGCGTTCCTTTGTTTTTGGACTTGTCGAGCATCTTACCGAGGCGGGAGTCAGCTACCGCGCCCACCTTCACCCAAGTCCACGATTCGGGAAGCTCAAATGAGCCAGTGCGTAGAACAGGAATCTTTTTGCGCTTCAGCAATTGCGACGCCGGCTCATCGTTTGGGTCCTGCGGCACCAGTTTGCCGCGTACAGCCAAGTTAAGGATGGTCTGGCGCAGGGCCTTGATCTGGTCGGGACGGGTGGTGATCGGACCAAGGCTGTTGACGGCAAAGGTGACATCATGCCGGAATGTCGCCGGGTCGGGGTCAGGTGCGTTGAGGCGAGCGAGGCTTGCCGTCGCCAGCCGATCCCGCGTCGCCTCCCGGTCAGCCCGCGCTGCCTCCAGCCGGTCGCAGAGCGCCATCAGTTCTTCGACTTTGGCGACGATGCGGTGTTGTTCGGCAAGGGGTGGGAGCATCACCGGAATTTCTAGCGCTTTGGCTTGGTTAAGCTTTGACCTCGTTGCACCAACCACTCGCCCTGAGTAATCAAAGACATTCAAATAGTGGACCAAGTACGCGTTGGAAACGAGGACACCGCGAAAGACATGGGCATGGTTATTCACCCAAGACGTGCCAGCGATCAGATAGGCTTTAGGCCGTAGGGAATCGAAAAAAGGTACGCCGTCTTCGCCGAGTAGTACAAGCTCCTCATCGAAAATGTATTCGTCGATCCAACCTTGCTGTTGTGTCGCACCAAAGTATGGAAACAGTTGTGAATGGGACTTCCCCGCAATCCTCCGTTTGCGCTCAGTTCCGTTTACGGGCTTTCGCATGTAGTCCAAACACACAGCAACCAGTCCGAGTCTAGGAGTCTGCGCCGCAGGACGATTTCGGAAAGTTCAAGAGCGAGAGGCTACTGCGCAAGGCCGGTTCCAAGGAGTGCTTGGGAGCCACTTGGGCGTTGATAGAGTCTCAAGCGTCCTGTGGGCTCCCACAATGGGCGGTTGAGGACCTCCGTGGCCCTGGGTATTGGGTGGAAATCCCTTGCTTCAGGCCGCCATCAACGCACTCATCCTCTTGATGTTGAGGGCCAGACACACCAAGTCCCACTCCCCCTGCACTGATTGCAAGCCCCGCAGACTGAACCGTCGGAATCCCAGCCCCTCCTTGATCCACCCATGAGGGGCTTCGGCAATCCACTTCCTCCGCCGATACTCCACCTGACCGGCTAGGCTGGCCAGCTTCTTCCTCATACGACTCTTGGCCGGATGCTTCCTGGGATCGATCTCTACCGCCCGCTTCCCCTCGCGCCCCAGCGCAACATAACCGTCCACTCCTCTCTCTTCCAGGGCCTGCAAGTCCTCCTCATTGCAGTAGCCCGCATCCGCCAGCACCTGTTTCGGTATCTCCTGGAAGCTCTCCTCCACCTCCTCCAGCAACTCCATCATCTGCCCCTGATCGCTCGCCTGCGCCGTTACCTCGGTGGCCACAATGATCTGGTGCTCTCCGTCCACCGCCACCTGCGCGTTGTAGCATTGCTGGAACCCCTCGGTGGAAGTCTTCATGATCCGGCTTTCCGGATCGGTGAAATTACTCTGCGCCTTCTCCTCCGGTTCTCCGTAGGCCCGCTTGTAGGGCCGTCGTGCTTTCGGGTTGCGGTCCTGTCCCGGTTTGCGCCCCCGCTCCTCATCGGCCTCCCGCTGGGCCGCCTCCAGCCGCTGCTTGGCCGCCTCGATCGCCGCCAGCCGGTCCTCCCGCCGCCGCAACTCCTCGGGCAACTCATCCCCACGCCGGTCTTCCCCGTACCGCTCATCTTCCTCCCGGTCCTCCCGCCGCGCCTTCTTCAACAACTCATGGATCTCTGCCTTCAGTTGCCGCTCCCGCTCCTTCATCCGACCATAGCTCATCGCCTTGCGCCGGCTCGCGTTCGCCCGCACCTTCGTCCCGTCGATCCCCAATCGCCCCAACCCCACCATCCCCATCTCCCGCGCCAAGCTCACCACCTGTACGAACAGCTGCTTGAAGTCCTTCAAATGCCGGCGGCGAAACTCGCACAACGTCCGATGCTGCGGAAAGTTCCCCGCCGCCAGCATCCGAAACGCCACGTCTTCCTCCAGCTTCCTCGCGATCTTGCGCGACGAGAACACCCCTGTCGCATAGGCGTAAATCAACACCTTCACCATCATCCGCGGCTCGTAGGGCGAGTTGCGCCTCCCGTCCTCTTCATAGGGCCGGTAAAACGCTCTCAACTCCAGCCCATCCACCAACTCACTCACCTGATGGGCCAAGTGCCCTTCCGGTACCCACTCCCCCAGGTCCGGCGGCAACATCAACAGTTGCTTCGGCTGATACGGGCGAAACCTTGTCCCCATCCACCACCTCCTATGATGTCTCTAAGCCCGTTATTGTATCATTCAGCCCTGCCCGGGTTTTCTGCGGCGCAGACTCCTAGCCCGCATTTCTCAGTGCGCCATGGAAAGGCGCCTTCTTCCAACGGGTGCGAAACCCGTCCAACAACTGTCGCTCCGGTTGGTAGCAGCCAGGGCGGATCATGGAGGTAACGATATGGTCTGAAGCCCTCTGGTGTCAAAGGGCCGCTTAAGGCGGTTCAGCGAGCATGCGGGCCGGAACGCGAGTGAACGTCGAGCAGGCCTCGAAACGGGCAATGCGGGGGCCGACCCACCTGAGAAATGGGGAAGGCCGAAGACGGAGGGGGAAGCGAGCGACGCGGGCACCCCTTTGGACCCGCCGGGGTAGTGGCGCTGGCACGCATGGAAGGGGAAGAAGGCAGCAACATGGGAAGCCCTGTGGGTGGTGAGGCACGCACCGAACCGGAAGCTCGCGAGAGTCAGTCTAGGCCGACAGGGTGGCGGAGAGGCCTGTAGTACCGGAGAAGCCGGGTAATACCGGTGGAGGGAAGGGGCCTCAGGTGAGGAGCGGTGACCGAAGGGGGAAGGGTCCCGGGAGTGGCGAAAGCCTGAAACCCCGACCAAAAAAGGGCCGGAGACTCCGGAAGCATCACATGCAAAAGTGAAAGGGTCGTCGGAGGAGGACGGCGTCGTCAGGGCATCAACAGGCCTGGCGGCAACCCGGGAGCGGAAGTGGATGGAGTGGGGGACGGGTGCCAATCCCATAGGAGTCGTCCACGGATGCGAGCGGGGACCTGTGTGCGAGACGCATGATCCCACTGGAGAGCCGAGATGCGGGAAAACCGCACGTCCGGTTCGGAGAGCGGGGACTGGAAACGTGATAAGGGAGCCGGACTGAGGCCCGAAGCGAAAGCGACGGAATAGCCACCGGACCCTATAGTCAACGCGCCAGTCCTCGACTCTACCCAGAGTTCGCACAGGAGCGGTAAAAGGGGCCATGGAGGCATTTGAGGCCGAGTTTAACAACGTTGGTGGCTGGATCGGTAGGCAAAGGCCAACAGCGGAGGCTTCTGAGGCTCTCCGAGGAACCTCAGGCGGCATTTTCCCTCGAAAACAGCGACACCTCTGCCATCGGGCCTGGTGGCCGCGTCTTCAAGGGCCAGGAGTGACGGTCGGGTCAGGGCACCTCAGGGCGGCAGGTGAGCCCAAGCGATGCGGAACTCCCTCTGGTAAGGACATCCGGAAGCCATGGCGACCTTGATGCGACGGACCGAGATGGTGACCTGAGCGCCGATCTTGAGCAGTTTGAGTCTGATGGAACCGACGGTGGCCCGGGCCAGGCAGGTGGATTGCAGCGCCCGCCGGCGCAAGCCCTCCACCAGCACATAGGCGAAAGAGGTCATCAGGAGCCGGAGCTGATTCGCCCGGAAGGAGTGGGTGGAGGTGCGATCGGCAAACAGGTCGAGTTGCTGCTCCTTGATGCGGTTTTCCATCTCACCGCGGGCACAGTAGATCTTCTCATAGAGGAACTGGGCGGGGTAGTCCTGGACCGACAGAGAGGTGACGACGAAGCGGGGGTTGGGGCCGCGGGGCAGGACCTCGGCTTTGGCGACCAGGCGGCGCTCGTGGGACCAGCTCTTGTGAGTGCGGTAGGAGAGGTCGGTGAAGATCCGGGCGGGCTGCTGTTGCTGGTCTGAGAGGGCCTGGGCCTGAGCCAACTCGGGGGCGATGGCGTCTTGGAGGCGGGAGTTGCGGGCCAGGCCGAAGAGATAGTCGACCTGATGCTGCTCACACCACCCCATCAGCTCCTCACGGGCAAAGCCGGAGTCGGCCCGCAGCAGGATCTTGACCTGAGGCCAGACACGCCGTAGGCGGGAGACGATGCGCTGGACCTGCTCCAGAGCGCCGGCGGAGGCATCGATGTTGGCGGGTCTGAGCAGGGCCGAGAGCAGATGGCGGCCCGAGAAGATGTAGAGGGGCAGGTAGCAGTAGCCTCGGTAGTAGCCGTGGAAGAAGCGGTCCTCTTGTTCCCCGTGGAGGGGATCGTCAGTGGCGTCGAGGTCGAGGATGATCTCATCGGGGGGTTGGGGATGGGCTTGCAGAAACAGTTTCACCAGGAGGGCTTGCAAGGCCTCGGGGTCGTGGTCAATCTTGTGGTAGCGGGTGGGGCCTTGGGTGGGGGCGTGTTCGAGTCGGTTGAGGGTGCTCTTGCCTGCCAGGGGAGGCGAGTCGCCACGACGGCCTTTCTCTGAAAACAAGGCCATGAGGGGATCGTGACGGAGTTGGTCGTGGTCGATGAGATCCTCGTAGCCGAGGGCGATGCCACGGATGCGCTGAGCGATGAGGGTGCGCAGGCTGTATTGGGTCCGCTTGGGGTCGCGGTGATCGGTGAAACAGTCGGCCACCTGGTCGGAGAGAGATAAGCCCCGATCCACCCGGCGCAACAGCAGGGAGCCGGCATCGGAAGTGATGGGACCGCCGTCGAAATCAGCCACCACGCGGCGGCGGCCGTGGGGTTCAAACTCCAGGGGTTTGGTGTTACACTGTGTCGGCATCGGTTCTCCTTTAAGAATCTGGTTAACTCCTTAGACAAGAGTATTTTACCAGATTCCGAGAACCGATGCTTCCTACCTCTGGTGAGAAATGCGGGCTAGTTGGGAACCAGCCACTTGGCAGGTCAACCGCTTGCTGTGTTTCCTTAAGCCGGGCCACGGGCTTTTGCTTCCCAATCTCCCCCGCCTTCACCAACCGCGCTTTCTCTGCCGTGATTCGCTTCAGCAGTTCCGAGGCCGGTTCATCGTTCGGGTCCTGTGGCAGCAGTTTGCCGCGTACCGCCAGGTCGAGAATGAAGCGGCGCAGGCGATGAACGGATTCGGGAGACTGAATCAGTCGATCGAAATCATCGAAAAGAAAGTCGATACTCATCGCTCGGCTCTGACGAACAGCACGCATCTCGTCAGCAGTCACCTTGTTTATTCTTCGGGCGGACCCAGTTCGGCAAGCAGGGTTTGCGCGATTTGGCGCAGTTGCGGCAGGTGGTTTTTGGCGTCGTCCCATACAGGTTCGGGGTTAACGCTGGAATAGCCGTGGATCAGCAGGTTGCGGAAGTCGATTACCTTGCGTTTCCGAGGCACCCGTTCGGCAAGTTCGGGGTTGGATGGGCTCAGAATGTTCAGTGCTTCGCCAATGATTTCGAACTTCCGTTCGACGGCCGCTTGGGTACGGGAATCACTCGCGTAGGCCGCTTGATCCATACCCTCTGTGAAGCGCTTAATGGCCTCGCCCGCTTGTTCGACGTCCGCCAGCAAGACGCGAGGATCAGGATGCATAGACAAGTTCGCGGGATTTGTTGATGGCGGTGCGGAGGTAAAGGCTGTTGATGGCAGCGGTTTCGACGAGGTCGACGCGACGGCCCAGGGCCGTTTTCAAGGCTTCGGCGAAGTCGAAGAATTGATCGAAGGGCGACAGGTCGCTTTCGGGTTCGAATTCGACCAGGAAATCTGCGTCACTTGTTTGTGGATCGAAGTCCGTGCCGCGCGCGGCTGAGCCGAAGACTTCGAGGCGCGCCACGTGGTATTGGCGGCAGAGTTCAATCAGCCTGGCCTTTTTGTCGGCGATGGCGGTGTGCATGGCAAATTCTCAGCGATTGTTCCGGTTGGCGGATAATGGCGGATAACGGTTTGTTTGGCAAGAGCTTCCACCACCCCAGCGGGGCCTCCGACAATGCCGTCTACAACGGGTCGCGCAGCCTGGCGGCTTCGACCTCGGCGGCAAACGGTCTGGCCAGCAGTTCTTCGTTAGCCGAAAGTCCCCTCGCCGCTTCTTTCAATTCATTGAAACGGCGGCGTTCCGGTTCATTATTCATGATGGCGATGAGTGCCGATGTGTCGATCACCATCAGACCGGAAGACCGCGTTCGTCATAACCGATGATCTGTTCGGTGCTCCGTCTGTCGCGGCGGGGCAAAGCGGCGCAATGCAGGGCAATGTGGTCCAGCTCATCGGCGAGCCGGATGCCATGCTGGCTCTTTTCCACCCTTGCAAGTCTTTCCTGGACGGCCTGCTTGACGGCTTGGGTCAGCGATTCTGCGGTCAGGCTTGCCAGCCGCTTCGCCAAGGCGTGCGTTTCGGAGTCTTTGGTGATTAACGGCATCGAAAAATCCTCCATAGCTCGATTTGTGGAGGAGTGAAGGAATAATCAACCAGAGCCCGCAGCAGCGCAAGCCCCGGACGGCTCAAGGTCAACATCATCCCTATTGCAGCGACGCGCTCGCCAGAATCGCTTTCAGTTGCTTGTGTAGACTTGGGCTATAGGTTGTTCGGTATTGGGAGCAACGCCACGCGGTCGCCGCGGTCGTCTTCGGATGTGTATGGGATTGATGTCGAGGTTGTAGCTGCGCGGCTTCACCGTCTCAGCAGTCACCATACGGCGGCGTTCGGACGATCTTTCCAGCGCGATGCATCTGCCAGCTCTTGCGCGTGCCGTTGCTGTTCCTCGCGGTCATCGGCTGCGGTTTCGGGCAGGAGGATATCGGCATGATACGGGTTATCGGGTAACGGGGTAGCAACCACTTCTCGCCTATTCTCCCGGATGCGTTTAGCAATGACGATTGCCCACCCGTAGAAGCTAGCGCCGCGCCCAACGGCCACGCGCTCTGCGACTTTAACGACCGCGTCCAGCGGCGCAACACTCAGCCTGTCAACGGAAATTTTGGGTTCGCCTAGTTTTTCCAAAAACACATGTGCCGGGACCCGTGAACGTTTGGCGCGTTTTGCATTCTTGCTTGAAAATACACCGCGTCCGAGTTCCTCTTGGAGGCCAACTTGCTCAAATATTTCCGCCAAGTTCAGTCGCCCTTTAGTTCAAGTTCCACCAGAGCTTCACGCACAAAACCGTCGGGCAGGGCATCGCCAGAGGAGTACTTGGCCCGGCGATGGTTGCCTCTCATATTGACCAGGCAGAGCGCACCACCGTCCGAATCACATAACAACAGCACCGAACTCCCTTGACCATCGGACGCGTCAATGGCGATCTCACCATCGGGCATGGGATAGACCTCAAAGCGACGTCGCGACAGCCGGTACATTTCCTTCAATAACCGGCTTGCGTTCTTGCAAGCCACATCCGTCGGCGTTCGAAAGCCTTCTGTACGGGCTTCGTCGGTGACCTCTTCCAAATCACGCAGGGCGTCGGCGAGCCTGACTGGGAAGTCCTCCAAGCCATGGGCGACCAATTCGCCTAGGACGTCCCATTCTAATGCGCCAAGCTTCGACCTTCCCTCAAGACTTATCCAGCCAGACAACCCCACCAAAGCTGTTTTACGCTGTGCTTCGGATTGTCGAGTGCCGGAGAAGGATGCGCCGATTTCCGTAGAACGCCAACCTGATGAGCCAAGCGGGTCGATTGAGGAGGGCGCCCAAAATAGAGCCTGACGTTTCGCAATCTCATCGACCCCGACATCCGTCGGAGACGAAATGAACTCAACAAAATCGAACGAATGCGCAGTGTGAGCCAAACCGCCATCGGTAGGCATTCATTTCTCCTCGTAGAATCTGCCTGTCAACTTCTGAAAATCTTCTAGATCGCTTTTCCATGAATTCAGAACGGATTGTAGGAATTGGATACGTGACGCCGCATTCGTTTCGGTCAAGTCGCGGTGGACATTGGCTTGAAACAAGATCCCGGCTATTTTTTGATTGTTTTCCGTTCTTTGTGTGCTCATGACATCCAGGGAAATGACTCTTCCGTGGTAGCGATATATGGCTTTGAGTCGAACATCCGGATTGACGTCCTGGAACGACATCCATGTTCCTCTATTACGCAGCATGTTTACAATGACGTTGGGTTCCTGCACAAGCATGCGGCGGAATCCTTTTGGATTGATGCCGATGGCGCTGTAGGGAACGTGCGGGACACACTGAAGATAGCGTTTCGCAATTCCTGGGGACATCATATTAGCTTTAGTGAGTTCCTTGCTTTGCTGAATCAGCACACGAGCGGGGTCGGACGTCACCGTGATCCCGTTCTTGTAGGCCACCTGGGAAAAGGCTGGCGTGGAGATCGGAAAATCTTTAACCTCAAAACTAGGATCTACGATCCCGTTGTACTTCAGGAAGTCTGGATTGATGATGGAAGGGTTGTTGGAATCCGCTACCAAAACAACGGACAATTCAATCAACTCAAGATCGTTTTCCCCTCGCTGACCGGACGGTTGCGCCTGCTCCATGCTGCGGGACCCTCCTCCCTGCAGGACTGTTTTTTCAATCGGAGTATGTAGCCTTTATCCAGAAAACGCAACAACCCGGGTTCTCTCTCTCCACACCTATCTCAGCAGCGCCTCCGCCAATATCGCTTTCAACTGCTCGCGCAACCTCGCGGCTTCGGCCTCGGCTGCGTTCAGCTTGGCCAGCAGTTCTTGCGGGTCGCCGTGGTCGTCTTCGGAGGTGTGCGGGTTCTTGATGTCCAGGTTGTAGCCCCGCGCCTTCACCTCGCCAACCGTTACCTTCCAGGCACGGTCCGTTTGCTTGCGATCTTTGCGCTCCGCTCCGCCCCACCAGTCGATGCAGGGTTGCAGGTGCTCCAGCCGGATGGGCCTGGTCATGGAGTAGGCTTTCTGGCCCTGAGGCACCAGGTGCTCGTAGAACCAGATGTTCCGGGTGGGTTCGCCCTTCTCGAAGAAGAGTAGATTGGTGCCGATGGAGGCGTAGGGTCTGAAGACCGAGTTGGGCAGGCGGACGATGGTGTGCAGGTAACACTCCTCCAGCAGATGCTCCTTAAGCCGTGTCTTGACGCCCTCTCCGAACAGGGTGCCGTCGGGCAGCACCACGGCGGCACGCCCGCCGGGCTTCAACAATCGCACGATCAGAGCCAGGAACAAATCGGCGGTCTCCTTGGTTCGGAAGTGCTGGGGGAAATTGCTCTCGATTCCCTCTTCTTCCTTGCCGCCGAAGGGCGGATTGGTGAGCACGATGTCCACCCGGTCCTTCTGTTCCCAACTGATATAGGGCCGGGCCAGCGTGTTGTCGTGGCGGACGAAGCTGGGGTCTTCGATGCCGTGCAGCAACATGTTGGTGACACACAGCATGTGGGGGAGCTGCTTTTTCTCTACGGCGCGCAGGGCGGCCTGCATGGTGTGCTCGTCCTCGGGACGCCTGACGTAGCGGGTGCGCATGTGGCGCAGGGAACAGGTCAGGAACCCTCCGGTGCCGCAGGCCGGGTCGAACAGGGTTTCGCCGGGCTTGGGGTCGATGCGGTCGGCCATGAAGGCGGTAACGGCTCGCGGGGTGTAGTACTCGCCGGCGTTGCCGGCCGATTGCAGATCGTTGAGGATCTGTTCGTAGATGTCACCAAAGTGCTGGCGGGCAGTCAGGTCGTTGAAGTCGACGTCGTTGATCTTGTTGACCACTTGGCGCATCAACTGGCCCGACTTCATGTAGTTGTAGGCATCCTCAAACACATCACGCACGACGCGCCCGCGGTCCCCGGGCTGGCCGCTCGGGCGGAGATTCTTCAGGGCAGGGAACAGGTCGTTATTGATGAAGTCAAGCAGGGCATCGCCGGTGGAGCCCTCGGGGTCGGCCGCCCAGGTGCGCCACTGGAGGCGCTCGGGAATCGGCGAGGTGTAGTCGGACTGCATCAACTCCAGTTCCTGATCCTGATCGTCGATGATCTTGAGAAAGAACATCCAGCACAACTGGCTGATGCGTTGGGCGTCGCCGTCCACGCCGGTATCCAGGCGCATGATGTTCTGGATGGATTTGACCTGGGTGCGGACGGCCATGGCTACGCGATCTCCCGATAGAGGGCGTCTTGCATTTCGCGGACGGCCTCAACGAAGCCCTCCCTGCCGCCAAAGGCCTTGAGTAATTGCACCGGGGTGCCGAGTTCCGTTAAAGGCGGGATGCGGAGCACGGTAACGTCGTCCAGGTTGAATACGCCCTCGTCGGCGTACTTGGCGAGGAGCGCATCGAGCACGGCTCGGGCCTTGCCGCCGTACTTGTGGAACACGTCTCGCTTCTTGACGTCGGCGGCGCGCTCGCGCCGGGTCAAGGGCTTGGCGTCGAAGGCCACGTGGCAGATGAGGTCGAAGGGGTCGAGCTCTCTGTTCAGTTCCTTGGTTATCACATCGAGTTCCAGGCCTTCGGCTGCCAGCTCGTCGATGATGGCTTGCTTGCGATCGGCCGCGTTCCATCGCCTGAGGAAGTCGTCCAGGCTGGCAAAACGTCTCTTGAGGGCTTTCTTGGTGAAGTCACGCAGGGATTCTGTGATGAGTTTGCCGTACTGGTCCACGTAGGAGACGCGCTCCGCGACTATGGACGCCCGCACGCCGTTGACGTAAATCTTGTACCGGCCACCCTTCGGGGGTGGGTCCGGCGTAACATCGCCGTTGGTTTCGTCCTCATCCGATTGTGGCGGGGTATCATCCTCGTCCGGCGGCGTGACGGGATCGTTCTCGCCGGGCTCGTAAATCTGGACCGGCTCTCCGTCGAACTCCGGATCGGCGAAGTGGTTGGTGACTCCCCGGAAATCTATCAGCGTGAAGTAGAGTTTGCGGGTGTTCTCGTGCACTCGGGTGCCGCGCCCAAGGATTTGCTTGAACTCGGTCATGGAGCCGCACTCGCGGTCAAGCGCAATCAACCGGCAGGTCTGAACATCGACCCCGGTGGAGAGCAGCCGCGAGGTGGTAACCAGCACGGGATACTTGGATTCGGGGTCGATGAAGTTGTCCAGTTGTGCCTGGCCTTCGGCGTCACTGCCTGTGATGCGCATGACGTAACGGTGATTCCGGTCCACCAGGTCGGAGTTTTCGTTGATGAGCGCCTGCCTCATGCGGGCGGCGTGTTCCTGGTCCACGCAAAAGACGATCGTCTTCTGGAAGCGATCGCCGCCTTCCTTCAGGTACCGGGTGACCTTGCGGGCCACCAGCTTGGTGCGTTCGTCCAGAACCAGGGTGCGGTCGAAGTCTTTGCGGTTGTAGAGACGGTCTTCGACCTCGTTGCCGCCCCGGTCGAGTTGCCCTCGCTCGGGGCGATAACCTTCCACGTCCCGGTCGATATGGACCTTGATGACCTTGTAGGGCGCCAGGAAACCATCGAGAATGCCCTGTTTCAGGGAATAGGAATAGACCGGCTCTCCGAAGTAGTGGATGTTGGAAACGTACCGGGTTTCCTTGGGCGTGGCCGTCAGGCCGATCTGGGTGGCGGTGGAAAAGTATTCCAGGATTTCTCGCCAAGCCGAATCCTCGGCGGCGCTGCCCCGGTGGCACTCGTCGACCACGATCAGGTCGAAGAAGCCCGGGGAGAATTCGCGGAAAATCTTCCGTTGTTCCTCCGGCCCGGTGATCGCTTGGTAGAGGCTGAGGTAAATCTCGTAGGCGGTGTCGATGCGGCGCTTCTTGCTGATGGCAGTGGCCAGATCCTCAAAGGACCCGTCCGCGCGTTCGATGGTTTTAGAGTGGGTCGAGAGCTTGGCCATGGCGGGGCCGAAGGGCCGGAAGTCGTTGACCATGGTCTGATTGACCAATACGTTGCGGTCGGCCAGGAACAGGATGCGCTTTTTGCGGCCCGCCTTCCACAGCCGCCAGATGATCTGGAAGGCGGTGTAGGTCTTGCCTGTTCCCGTGGCCATGACCAGCAGGACGCGGTCGCGGCCCTTGGCGATGGCCTCGACTGCGGCGTTGATGGCGTTGACCTGATAGTAGCGCGGCGCCTTGCCGCCGCCGTCGTCGAAATAGTCCTGAAGGACGATCTTCTCGGACTCGGCCGTCAGTCCCTTCCAGGCGCGAAAACGCGACCACAGGTCGCCCGGCGGCGGAAAGGCATCGAGGGCGAGCGTGGTTTCCTTGGCGGTGGCGCTGGTGCGGTCATGGAACAGGAAGCCGTCGCCATTGGAGGAGAAGACGAAGGGAATGTTCAACGCGTCGGCGTAGTCAAGGGCCTGCTGGATGCCGTCGCCGATGGAATGGTTGTTGTCCTTGGCTTCGATCAGAGCGATGGGCAGGTTGGACTTGTAGTAGAGAACGTAGTCGGCCCGCTTGCCTTTACCCCGGCTGACCAGCTTGCCGCGCACTACGATGCGTCCCTTGGTGAAGTGGACTTCCTCGCGGATTTGCGTCATCTCGTCCCAGCCGGCTTTCCGCAGGGCCGGGGTGATGAACTTGGTGCAGATGTCCCGTTCGCTCAGGCTCTTCTTGTCCATGGCGACTGGTTCGGCAGGAACCCTGGCCTGGCTGGCCCGGGGGCGGCTGCGAGCTTCCGCGCGATCTTGAGCCTCCATGGGAAGCGCGCGTTTGTGCCGCCAGCGCCATCCCCTCAATCCAACGTTCGTCTTGGGGTGCTTCCCGTCTTTTCAGTGTCGCTGAATGCGGGAGTCCCGAAGCAGCTTTGATTGCGCAGCCGAAAAGAAACGTTAACCGAGTTGCTCCCAGAACGCACGCGGCGAGACGATTGGAACGGTGACTTCGGCTGCGACTTCAAGCAGGTCACGATCACCAGTGACAAGGAAGTCGGCACGTCCCTCTATCGCGGCCGCAACGACCCAACGATCATCCGGGTCGCGCTTCGGCCACACGGCGGGGACGGCGGGCTCAACGACCTCGGCCTGCCTTCGCAGAAAGGACGAAAGCGTCTTGGCCTGCAGGGGAGGCAAGTGAAGCTTCTGTACGAGGACGCGCTCAAATTCGGCCAGCACGGTCTCGCTCACGACCATCTCGTGTTCCGCCAAAGTGACTCGGAAGATGTCCTCACAAAGCCCGTGCGTCGCGTATGCCGCGACCAGCACGTTGGTGTCCAGGAACACCCTCATGAGACGTTTCGAGAAACGTCTTCATCCGTTAGCCAACCTTTGGCCTTTGCGAAAGGCGCGACACTCTGACGCAGTTCTTCAAATTGGGCCAAGGCCAGTTGGCGGCGCAAGGCACGGCGAATCAACTCGCTCTTGGGGCGTCCCGTGCGTTTTGCGAGTTTCGTCAACTCAAGGGCGAGTTCTTCATCCAGGCGAACCGTGATCGTGTTCATGGCACCTATTTTGAGACATGGATGAGGAGGGAGCAAGCCGTATTCGGAACTTGACCTGGCGCATGATGTCCCGGGTGGATTTGACCAGGATGCGGGCTCCGATCCGCGGGCACCCCCTCAGTATTCCAGGCTCGGCTGCGCCCCGCCGTTCTTGCTTGCCCGGATGTCGTAGCAGTTGAGCACGCCCTGGTTGCGGATGTAGAGTCTGCCGCCGCTCACCACCGGGTGGGCCCAACTGGGCCATCCCTGGTCGGCCACCTCGAAGCGGCCTTTCTCCCGGTACTCTTCGGTCGTAGCTTCGGCCAGGCCCACCACGTTCTTTTCGCTGAAGAGGTAGAGATGGCCGTCGGCATAGATGACCGATCCCTTGCCCACGCTGCGGTCCTTCCACATCACCTTGCCGGTCTCGAACTCCATGCAGGTGAGGATGGCGTTGGAGAACCCGTAGAGGTAGCCGTCGACCAGGACCACCCCGCCGTGGTGGTTCATCATTTCGCGGTTGAAGTAGACCTCCTCGGCATCCATGGAGCCGTTGTCGGCCTTGAGCTGCAGCAAGGCGCAGCCGGTGCCGTAGGCGGAGCTGTAGAAAGCCCGGTCCCGGTATAGGACCGGAGTGGTGACGTTGGCGGTCCGGTTGGCCACCGGCTCATAGCGCCACAACAGGTGCCCGTCATCGGCCCTCAGCCCCACGGCCGCGGCGGCGGTAAAGGCCAGCAGGGTGCGGATGCCCTGGACTTCAGCCACCACGCAGGAGGAGTAGCCGGCCCGGTCGCTGAGCTCCTTGCTGGTCCAAATGGTTTTTCCGGTATTCTTGTCCAGAGCCACCAGGCTGGCCTGATCGCCGCCGGGCATCACGATCAGCCGGTCGCCGTCCACCAGAGGCGACTCGCTGATGAGCCACTTGGGATTCTCGCCCTTGAAATCCTTGAGGATGTTGCGGTGCCACAAGGTCTTGCCGTCGCCGGCCTGCAGGCAGGTCAGGTCGCCGTTTTCGGTCAGCACGTAAATGCGGTCCTCGTGGATGGTGGGAGTCCCCCGGGGACCGGGTCCGCGGCCATGGTCCAATCGATCCCCCAGGGACACGGTCCAGAGCGTCCGGCCGCTGCTTTCCTCGAGACAATACAGGGTACTGTCGTTTTCGCGGGTGCCCTGGACGAAGATCCGGCCTCCCTGAATGGCCACGCTCCCATAGCCCTCTCCCAGGTCGGAAGTGGACCAGACCAGAGCGGGGCCGCCGGCCGGCCACTGCCCAAGCAATCCGGTTTCGGTGGAAAGGCCGGTTCTTTCCGGTCCCCGCCACTGGGGCCACAGGCCCTCGGGAAAGGAATGGTTCGATTGGGGAAGCTGTACCTGGCTGCAGGAAGCCAAAACGATGACGGTGGCAATCAGTGCTGCGGTCGGGAGCCTCTTGTGGCTCATGGCGATTCTCCTTTCGCTCAAGATGGCCGCATTGTACACCTTTGCGCCCGGGCTTGGACCCATTCAATTGGGGCCGGCGGACGTCATTGCCGGAAACGCCCGCCGGCCTCTCGCGAGGCAGGTGCTCTCAGGGATTCGTCATCCCACCTGCCTGCTGCGGGCAGGTGACATTCCTTTTTTGACCTGCACCCGGCGGCCCAGGCTCTCCTACCTCGGGCCGGCTTATCGTGGTACACTGGCCGGGAGAGCCGTCAACAAAACACCCCCTCACCTGGTCTGATCTCCCTCACAGCAGGTCCGTCAAAGTGGAAGGAGAATCGGCAATGAGAATCAGCGCGGAGTTGATCGCCATCGGCATTTTGGGCGTATCCCTGGTCAGTTTTGGATGGAAGGTTTCTTCCGCAAGAGGTGTTTTTCTCCTGGCCGAGTTAATGAGAATGTGAATCGTCCCTCGGCCCCTGCAGGCTTATGGCGAGGCCGGGTTCACGGGGAGGGCCTTATGAAGTTGGGATTGATTGGCTTGTTGGGCGTCGCTATAGCGTTGGCCGTCGCCTATTTTCCGAAAGAATCGGAAGAACCATTGGAAACTGAAATGAGTTGGAAGGCTTCAGGTCGGGTCGGGGCGGTGGCGGCCGGCGACAGCCGCGCCGTGGACGCCGGGATCGAAATTCTCCGCGACGGCGGCAACGCCGCCGATGCCGCGGTGGCCGTCATCCTGGCGCTCAGCGTGACCGATTACGGGCAATATTGCATCGGTGGAGAGGTCCCGTTTCTCATTTACGACACCCGGCGTGAAGCCGTGGAGGTGCTCTCGGGTCAGGGAGCGGCTCCCAAGCTGGCGACGCTGGAGCATTTCAGCAAGATCGGCGGGATCCCCCAGGGAGGAGACCCCAACAACCTCCAGTCCGCGGCGGTCCCGGCGGTCATCGACCTGTGCGTGACCGCGTTGGAGCGTTACGGCACCCGAACCTTCGCCCAAGCTGCCCGCCCGGTGCTGGAGATCCTGGACGCGGGAGAGGAATCCTGGCACCCGAAGCTGGCCGGAACGCTGCGGCGCCTGATCGAGGCCGAGAACCAGGCCGAGGGTGGACGGATGCAGGGGCTGCGCGCCGTTTCCGACCGCTTCTACCGGGGAGACATTGCCGAGGAGCTGGACGCCTGGTACCGGAAACATGGCGGACTGCTGCGGAAGGAGGATCTGGCCGCCCACCGGACCTGGGTGGAGGAGCCGGTCACGGTTGACTATCGCGGCTATACCGTCTGCAAGGCCGGGGTCTGGACCCAGGGCCCCTATCTCTCCCAAACCCTGCGATTGCTGGAGGGTTACGACCTGCGGCAACTGGGTCACCTTTCCGCCGACTACATTCATGTCGTCACCGAGGCCATGAAGCTGGTCCTGGCCGACCGTGATCTCTACTACGGAGATCCGCGTTTTGTGGAGGTGCCCCTGGCCAACCTCTTGTCCGACCGGTACACGCTACTGCGCCGTCCGCTGATCGACCTCGGGAAGGCCTCGCTCGCGGTCCGTCCGGGAGATCCCCACGGCATGCGCCCGGTCCAGGTGTCTCGCAAGCAGGCTCCGCGGAGTGTTGGACGGTCCAGCGATACCACCACCTGCGTGGTGGCCGACCGCTGGGGCAACGTGGTGGCGGCCACGCCCAGCGGGTGGGGCAGCCAGGTGGATGAGGGCGGAAGCACCGGTGTCACCCACGGGACCCGCCTGGTCAGCCTGAACACCTGGGAGGGCCACCCCAACGTGGTGGCTCCCGGCAAACGGCCTCGAATCACCCTGACGCCCACCATCGTCCTCAAGCAGGGCAAGCCGGTCATCGCCATCAGCGTGGCCGGGGGCGATCATCAGGACCAGGTGAGCCTGCAACTGCTGCTGGATGCCGTCGAGTTCGGGATGAAGCCGGCTCAGGCCGTCACCGTCCCCCGTTTCGCCACCGCCCATCACACGGGCTCCTTCAGCCAGCCTCCTCCCCAATTGGGAAGCCTGAGCCTCTATGAGGGCACCGACAAGGGGGTGGCCGACGAGCTCAAGGGCCGCGGACACAGCCTGCAGTTCGTGGAGCGGGTGGCCAGTCCGGTCATGCTTCAGGTAGATCCTGAGGATGGAACGGTTCTGGTGGCCGGCGATCCCAAGGCGGGCCGCCACGCCGCGGCGCTAGAGAGTGGAGAGTGAAGAGTGGAGAGTGGAGAATGATGAGTGACCGGTGGAAAGTTGCGAGGCACTTCATGCTCCTTTCAGTGGTCCTTGCGCCGCTGGTTTTGTTCAGCGCAATTCCCTTGCTTGCGGGTTCCAGGGTGGCTGTCACCGTCAACAAGGTCAGGCCGGGAAAGGGAATGTTGCACATTACGCTGGTCAACAAGGCCCAGTTTCTGATGCGGCGGAAGTTGAAAAAGCCCTTGATGAAAGGCATCGTCAAGGCGCTGGGCAAGTCGGTTCAGTATGAGTTCAAGGATGTGCCTCCGGGGGATTACGCGGTTCAGGTGTTGCAGGACTTCGACGGAGACGGTGATATGACCGACAACTGGCTGGGTCTTCCGAAGGAGCCTTGGGGGATGTCCAACAACCCGCCCATCGGGTTGGGCGGTCCCAAATGGGAACGCGCCAAGTTCACCGTCACCGACGACTCCGAGGTGGTGACGGTCAGCCTCGACTTGAGGTAGTTTGAGAAAGCGAGGGCGCAACCCCTCTGCCATCAGAGGGATCGACCCGGCCCAAAGGGGTTGGGGGCCGCGCTGGGAGACTCTTGCACGACCAGGCTGGCCGCAAGAAGCCCCACCGAGTAGCTGGTGGTCACGCCGTGCCCCGCCAGGCCCGCCAGCCAGAAGAACCCCTTCACCGACGAGTCCCATCCCACAACGAATCGACCGTCGGGCGCCAGAGTTCTGAGTCCGGCCCAGGATCGCCGGATGGGAAGATCGGAAAGCCCGGGATAGTGGCGGGTCACTTTGTCGGCCAGCATCTGCAGGGCCGCCGGATCGTCCGCCGCCGTCCCGGGTTCCTGAGCTTCCTCATCGCAAGGGCAGAGGAGAAGGCCCCCCGATTCGGGGCGAAAGTAGAGTTCCTGGCTGAGGTCCCAGACAATGGGCCATCGAGGATCGACCCGGTCAAGCGGCTTGGTCACGAACAGATGGCGGCGATAGGGGACCAGCGGGACCGTGGAGGCGCCGGCCAATTGACCGATCTGTTGAGCCCAGGCTCCGGCCGCATTGACCACGACATCGGCCGATATTTCTTCGGATTCCGTTTGGACGGCGCAAATCTTGTCCTGGCGGACTACAACCCGGCGCAGGGCGCTTGAGGTCCTCAACCGGGCACCGGCCGAGGCTGCCGCCTTCAGATAACCGTGCAGCAGGCCGTGGATATCGACCACGCCGTCGGTGGGGCACCACAAGCCTCCTTCTGCCGGAGCACCCTCCAGGATCGGCACGGCCTCGACAATGCGTTCGATGGGCCACCACTCCGCCGGCACCCCCCGTTCGCGGCTGCGGGCGCCGTCCTGCTTCAGCCTGGCTGAATCCTTGGCCGAGGCCAGCAAGAAGGAGCCATTCTGTTCGAAGCGGGTTTCCAGGGGCCAATCCGGGGGCAGGCGGCGAAGGAAGGCCGCTCCTCCCCGGGCCAGGGCGGCGACGGACTCATGGGGAACCACCTGGCGGACCATGGCCGCGTTTCTTCCGGAGGCGTGCATCCCGGCAACGTCCTCCTGTTCCAGGATGGTGACCCGATCCATCCCCATGCGGGTCAGATGAAAGGCCGTGGCCGCTCCGGCGAACCCGGCTCCGACCACCACGATGGACGGTTGATGATTGCTCGAAATCATGATCCGGGGAGAAATCGATGTACGGGAATGGCGTCCCTACCGAGCGGCTGCCAACGACAGGGAAGCGAGTGTTCCTTGCCGCCGGCCGTCCGCTCTTGAGATAATGCAGCTCCCGCTAACGCGCTTGCGAAAGGAACCCTGCCATGAAATTCGCCATGCACAACTGGATGCGCCAGGAACCCATTGAAACCACCATTGAACGTCTCCACCGCCTCGGGTATGACGGGATCGAGATCAGCGGAGAACCGACCCAATATGATACAAGCCACGTCGCCGGATTGCTGGAAAAGTACCGGCTGGCCTGCTGGGGCTCACACAGCATCATGATGCCGGGGCGGGACCTGGTGTCCGAGGAGGCGTCGGTTCGGGACGAAACGGTGGAATACATGCAGGCCTGCGTGCGCATGGTTCATGAGCTCGGAGGATCGATTTTCGTGATCTTCCCCAGCGAGTGCAACCGGCTCGCCCGGGTGGCCAATCCCGACCAGGAGTGGCGCTGGGGGATCGAGGGAGTCCGCCGGATTGCCGAATATGCGGCCGAGCGCGGCATTCGCGTGGGCATCGAAGCCCTGAACCGGTTCGAGACCCATTTCATCAACCGCCACGATCAAGCCCTGGCCTTGGCCGACGAGGTGGGGCCGGAAGTGGGCGTGGCGCTGGATGCCTTTCACATGAACATCGAGGAAGTCGATCCCCTGCAGGCCATACGCAACGTGGGCTCGCGCCTGATCGACTTCCACGTGGCCGATAACAACCGGCGGCCGCCGGGACAGGGAAGCTACGACTGGAAAGCGGTGATTCGGACCCTGCGCGAGGTGGGGTACGACGCCTACCTCACCCAGGAGTTTGTCAATCCCATCGATCGAACCCCCCTTGGAGTCCGGAAGGACACCGGTTCGGGAGAGGTCTCGGCCGATATGCTGAAATTCCTGCAGGACCACGGGTCGGGCGTGCTCAGCGCCGAGGAGTACGACGAATCGGTCCGGCAAGGCATTACCTACCTGAAGACGCTCGTGTGAAGACCGCCTGTCAGACGTGCAGAACGATCCATTGGCGTTCCACCGTCACCGGGAAGGTCTCCACCCTGGGCTCATTCTCCATTTGGGACCCTGAACAGGCGGGTTCCACCGTCACCGGATAGACCTTCAGCTTCACACGGTCCGGTTTGAAGACCGACTTGCCGGTTGTCAAATCGAACTCCCACCCGTGCCAGGGGCAGCGGATGATCCGGCCTTCGAGGCCGTAGCGGAACTCTCCGACCGGGGAGGGCAGCATGGTGCCGGTCACTTGCCCCAGGCAGAGGGGGCCTCTTTGGTGGGGGCAGAGGTTCAGCAGCGCGTGGTAGCTGCCCCCGACGTTGAAGACGCCGATGGAACGGCCGTCGGCATCCACGATCTTTCGCTCTCCCGGCTGCAGCTCCTCGGTGGTGCACACCCTGTACCGCTTAGCCATTCCTTCGCTCCCCGCCCTCCGGGGCTTGGATGTCCAGGCCGTAGAGTTCCTGGGCGTTGCGCCAGAAAATGCGTTCTCCCAGCTCTTTCGGGACCTTGGGAAAGGCCGCGAACGGAGAATCGAAGTCCCAGTGGGGATAGTCGCTGGCGAACATCAGGACCCGGTCGGCTCGCATCATCTCGAACAGTTCCAGCAACTGTGAAGTCTTGGGTGGCTCTTCGATGGGCTGGCTGGTAAAGCGCACGTGGTCGAGAATGGTCTCGCTGGGCAGGCGCTTCAACCAGGGGGTTTGAATCCGCAGAGCCTTGTAGTTCTTGTCGAAGCGCCACATCAAGTGGGGGACCCAGCCGAATCCGCCTTCGATGCAGACGAATTTGAGCTTGGGAAACTTCTCGAATACCCCTTCCGAGACCAGGCTGACTAGTTGGGCCATGTAGCTCTGACTGATGTTGGTGTGTTTTTCGAAGTAGCTGGACGGGTATCCGGCCGAGCTGGGCGGCCCGGAGATTCCCGATCCCTCGTGGCCGGGATGTATCGCCACCGGCAGGTTGCATTCCTGGGCGGCCTCGTAGACGGCATGGTAGAAGGGGTTCCCGTAGGGGATGCGCGAGGCCGAGGTCATGATCGTCTGCTTGATGCGCGGGTGCCCGCCCAGCCGGCGGATTTCCCGGGCCGCCGCGGGCGGGTTCTGAGGCGCAATCACCAGGGAGCCGAACAGGCGCGGGTCCTCGCCGAGCCAGGCCTCGATCAACCAGTCGTTGTAGGCCCGAGCCATCACCGGGGCATAGTAGTAGTCGGCCGAGGTGCCGATGCCCACGATCTCGGCGCCCGTCAGGATGGCGTAGTCGAGGTCGTAGGCGTCCAGCAGTTGCTTGCGCAGCGTCTGGTAGCAGGAGCCGGGAGGCCCGCCCCTGGGGGGAAAGGCATCGCGCCGCAGTACCCCGATCGGATTGGCGTAACCGGTGCCGGCCGTGTCCGGAATGGGGAATCCGCGCTCGCGCATTCCGGCGGGCAGATAAGGCTTGAGATCGTCCCAGGAACGGGGCTGGGT
This sequence comes from Candidatus Versatilivorator sp., assembly GCA_965207735.1. Taxonomy (GTDB): domain Bacteria; phylum Acidobacteriota; class Terriglobia; order Versatilivoradales; family Versatilivoraceae; genus Versatilivorator. The sequence continues at coordinate 3,966,034 of OZ242296.1, forward strand.
GTGAACGTCGGTGTCGATCAGGGGCAGGCGTCGGTCTCGCTTCCTGCCGGCCTTTCTTGTGGGATTGGCGCTCCCTTGCTGGCCCATGGTCTCTCCGGCGGTTCTCAAACGATGGGAAGTTTGCAACCCATGGAGCGAACGCTGTCGCTCATGTCCGGTCCCCTCAAACTGTACCGTTTCCGGCATTTTCTCCCGATCGGGACCCAAAAGACAACGGGTTCCCGTATCCGGCGGGACTTGCCTTGCCTGATACAAAGGAAAAAAGACAAAGGGAAAAAGAGCTATCCACGAAGACACACGAAGAACGACGAAGGGCCACTAAGGCGTTGAGGTGAACCGCGACGGGATACCAAGGTCGCGAAAGGATTATCGATTTCTGATAGTTTCACTCTCGAATGATCCGCCCGGCAGGGAAGGGGCCGGACTGTTTTGTAATTGATAATCCCCGGGCGAACGCCCGGGCGACCCATTGAGCCGCGGAGCGGCGGCAGCAGGTAGCCGTGGGCGTAAGCCCATGGAAAGGGGTAGCTCCACGTCGAGCCGCGAAGGCGGCGACAGCAGAGGGCCGAAAGCGCGAGGCCCCGGAGACCGGCTCTCCTGAGACAAAAGAAAAAGAGGAATCCACGAAGGGCCACGAAGAACGACGAAGGACCACTAAGGCGTTGAGGTGAACCGCAACGGGATACCAAGGTCGCGAAGGGATAGCCGATTTCTGATTGTTTCACTCTCGAATGATCCGCACACCAGGGAAGGGGCCGGACTTACCTGAGAATATGCTGCTTTAGCCGGCTTCCTTGAGAGCGGCGAAGCCGCGGCAGCACTTAGCCGTGGGCGTCAGCCCATGGGAAACGTCGCCTATGGGTTCGAGCCGCGTAGGCGGCGGTAGCAAATGCCGGTGAGCCCAAGTGAAGCACAAGCCGACGCAATGATGTTAATTTGAAACAACGCCTTGTGCCGGGTGGCGGAAAATCCGTTCAAAGTCCAGCATCGTCAGACGGCTAATTTACATGGATGGACAGGATTATTGGGCGAGAGTTTCCACCGTCTTGAGTTCAACCATCGCCTCTGTTCCAACACGGATTTCCCAGAACCCGCTCCCGGGCTCTTGGATCACTTCCAACACCCACCCGATCATCAAGCGGGTCTGCTTCTGTGGCACAGCCTCTCGTGCCGTTTGTCCTGTTTATCCTGTGCATCCATGTTCAATAAGTAGAAAACCGGTCTTGCACGACATGGCCCTTGTTCTCGACAGGCCATGAAGATTCGTTGTTTCACTCTCGCATGATCCGCACGCGGGGACGGAGAAGCGGCTAACCTCCGTGGCGGGCGCGGAGTTCGTCAAAAGCCTGTCCGATTCCGAGGGAGTCCGGGTATACTCCGGGACGGAAGGCAGCAACCTGCAACCGTTCAACTGAAAGGGATTTCCATGCGCATACCGGATCTGGTGGCCATCGTCACAGGCGGCGCCGGGGCTGTCGGCGGCGGCATCTCCCGCTGCCTGGCTCGGGAGGGCGCCCACATCGTGGTCGCCGACATTGCCCTGGAGCCTGCGGAAAAGCGCGCCGAAGAGATCCGCGGGATGGGGCGGCGGTCTCTGGCGGTCAAGGCCGACATCACCTTGGAAAAGGACTGTCAGGAGCTGGTCCGGGCATCCTTGAAGGAGTTCGGGCGCATTGACATCCTGGTCAACAACGCCGGCCATTTCGGCGACCGCCTGGGGTTGCCCTTCACCAATCAGACCGAGGAGGAGTGGGACGACAATTACACCATTAACGTCAAGGGCCCCTTCTTCCTCTGCAAGGCGGTAGCTCCACACATGATGGAGCGCCGTTCCGGCAAGATCATCAACATCTCCTCGATCGCCGCCAAGCGCGATCCCCAGATCGTGCCGGCCTACGCCGCCGGCAAGAACGCCCTGCTCACCCTCACCCGCATCGTGGCCAAGGACCTGGCTCCCTACAACATCAACGTCAACGCCATCTGTCCGGGAATGGTCTGGGGACATTTCTGGAAGCGCCTGGCGCCCCTGGTGGCGGCGGGAGAACCCTCCTTTACGGGAATGGAGCCCCGCGAGCTGTTTGAAGCCTGGTTCCACAAGAGCACACCCCTGCAGCGCGAGCAGACACCCGAGGACATCGGCAACCTCGCCGCCTTTCTGGCCTCGGAGGAAGCCCGCAATATCACCGGCCAAACCATTCACGTGGATGGCGGGGCGGCCATGAACTGAACAGTCGGGGGACCTCAGACGCCCTTCCTCAGTCCGGCGAAGAAGGCCGGCTCGAACAGCTCCTCGGCCTGCTTGAAGCGTTCCCGGCTGCCCAGGTCCGCCCACTTGGCCTCGTCGGCGCGGTAGGCCCCGACGGGCTGTCCCTGGCCCGCCACTTGCAGGTAGGCGTCCACCAGCGAAAAGGGTGGGGAGAGGGTGAGCCTGTCCAGCAGGGCGGGGGAGACTACCTGAATACCCATGAAGGACAGGGGCGTGAGGGGACCGTCGGGAGAGCGGGCCATGCGCTCTTGCCCGGTGGCCAGGGACTGCCAGCCGCACAGCCTTTCCCGGGAGTCGAAGAGCAGGCGCCGGGAGCTTTTTCGCTGGTGGACCGCCAGGGTCGCCAGGGCTCCGGAATCGAGGTGGGCCTGCAACAGTCGTCCCAGGTGCAGGTCGCTGAGCACGTCCACGTTGTGGACCAGAAAGGGTTCCCCGCCGTCGAAGAACCAGCCGGCTCGTTGCAGGCCGCCGCCGGTGTCCAGCAGTTGCTCTTCCCGGGAAACCGCCAGCGTGAGGCCGGCCAGGCGGTGACGCCGGCGGTAGCCGGTCAGGAATTCCGCCACCTGGTCGGCCAGGTGGTGGGTGTTGACGATGATCTCCCTGAAGCCCTGTTGAGCCAATCGAGAGATGACCCCGGCCAACAGGGGGATTCCCTGAATTTCCACCAGCGCCTTGGGCTTTTGGCGGCCCAGCGGACCCAGGCGCGTTCCCCGTCCGGCTGCCAGGATCATGGCTTTCATGGCAAGGCCGCCAACTCGCGGTGATGAAGATCGACCCGAAGGTCCTTCCGGGATTGCAGGTGGGCAGCCATGCGCTCGGCGCAGAACACCGAACGGTGGCGCCCACCGGTGCAGCCGAAGGCGACGGTCAGATCGGTGAAGTTTCGCCCCAGGTGGTGATTCACCGCCTGATCCACCAGCGTCCTGGTCTGAGTCAGGAAGCGCTGCACCTCGCGGTCCTCTTGCAGGAAGCCGACGACCTCCTGGTCCCGGCCGGTGAGAGGGGCGTAGGCTGGATTGCGGCCGGGGTTGGGCAGGATGCGGCAGTCGAACACGTATCCTCCCCCATGCCCGGTCCGGTCCCGGGGCAGGCCCTGCTTGTAGGAAAAGCTCTTGACGTGAACGGTGAGCCCCGGTCGTTGCTCCTGTCCTTTCCGGCGCAGGGAATCGCATCCGATCATGCGCCGCCATACCTCCGACAACGCGGGCAGCCGGACCGGCAAGGCGCCCTGAGCCAGGAGTCCTTCCAGAGTGTGCAGGCCATAGGGAATGCTGGCCACGAAGTGGCTCTTGCCCTGGTGGAGTCCCCGGTAGCCGTAGGCGCCGAAGGCCTGCATCAGGCGCAACAGGGCGTAGGGCCGGTAGAAGCGCAAGAAGGTCTCCGGCTGGAGGGAGGTCAGATTGGCGGCCACTCCCAGGTAGTGATTCAGCAACTCATTCCTCAAGGACCAGGGCAGGTCCGCCTTGGAGTCCAGCAGCAGTGAAGCCACGTCATACTGCAGCGCGCCCTTCCGCCCCCCCTGGTAGTCGATGCAGTAAAGCCTTTCCTGAAACCACATGAGGTTGCGGGACTGGAAATCGCGGTAGAGGAAGTGGTTGGTGTCGGCTTCCATCAGGAAATCGATCAAGGTGTCGAAGTCATCCTCCAGCGCCTGTTCCTCGAAAGGGACATCCACCAGCTTCAGGAAGTGGTACTTGAAATAGTTCAGGTCCCAGCGCATGGACTGCCGATCGAAGCAGGGTCTGGGGTAGCACTCGGCATAGTCGAGATCCCGGCCGCCGACGATCTGAAATCGGGCCAGCGTCTCCAGGGCCTGGCGGTAGAGACCGTCCAGGCGTTCGGAGAATGCCTCCTCCCGGGTCAGGGTCGAGACCAGGGAAAAGAGGGTGACGTCACCCAGGTCCTGCTGCAGGTAGATATGGCGGTCCAGGTCCGAGGCGTAGATTTCGGGCACAGGCAGGCCCTGGCGGCGAAAGTGGCGGGAGAGCTTCAGGAAAGCCCGGTTTTCCTTGCGGTCGGGGTTGAAGGCTCCGATGACGGTCCGCCCCATTCCGGTCATGCGGAAGTAGCGGCGGACCGATCCATCGGCCGAGACCGAAGCCATCGTCTCGGCCGGTTCACCGCACCACTGCCGGTAGAGTTTCTGCAGGCGGGTTGTGACGTCGAAGCCCATCGGTCTCACGGAACCGGATTGCTTCCAGCTGCACCTCGAAGATCATACACCAAGGGCTATATACGGGCGCCTCATCCACGGCTGTGGGGTGATATAATCGCTTTTCGGAGGGTTTCATCGTGTCGGAAACAGGGCAGACGGCGGGACGACGGCAGAGAGGCTGGATCGCCCAGAATTGCGGCTCTGGATGGCGAAAGGGATGGCTCATCCTGGGGTTGATGAGCATGCGGGTCCTGTCCCTGCCGGCTCAGGAGGTTGGTCCTCCCGGCTTCGATACCGACGTGCTGCCCATCTTTCAGCAGCATTGCCTGCAGTGTCACAGTGACCAGGCGCGTCAAGGGGGATTGTCCCTGGAGACCCTGGAAAGGGTACTGGCCGGCGGAGACTCGGGTGCGGTGGTGGTGGCCCACGATCCTCTGGCAAGTCGGCTGCTGGTCCTGATCAACTCCGGCGGCATGCCCATGGGAGCACCGCCGCTGGGGGCGGGGGCCATCGACCTGGTTCGCCGCTGGATCGAAGCCGGGATGCCCGGGGAGACCGCGGAGACCCCTGTTCCCGCGACCGAGTCTCCCGTGCGCGAGCGGGAGGTGATGGCGGCCATTCTGGGGGCCAAGTGCCTGCCTTGCCACGGGCGCAGGCGCCAGGAAGCCGCCCTGGACCTGAGGACTCGAGAGGGTTTGTTGAAAGGGGGAAAGTCGGGCCCCGCCGTCGTTCCCGGCAAGCCGGAGGAAAGCCTGCTGGTTCGGCGCATCCGGGCGCAGGAGATGCCGCCGCCCCATCTGCAGGAACAGTTCTCGGTGCGTGGCTTGACCTCGGTCGAGTTTGAGAAGGTGCAGGCCTGGATTGCCCAGGGAGCCCTGCCCGATCCCGAAAAGCCTCCCGAAACCGACCCGGGTCGGGATCCGATGGCAGGCTCCAAGGACCGGCAATTCTGGTCCTTTCGACCGCCCAGCCGGCCGGTCGAACCCCGCGTGAAGGGAAAGGATCGCGTCCGGAACCCGATAGACGCCTTCCTGCTGGCTCGATTGGAAGCAGAGGGCCTGGGCTTTTCCCCGCCGGCTGACCGCCTGACCTTGATGAGGCGGGCCTATCTCGACCTGGTGGGCCTTCCTCCTTCGCCCGAAGAGATTCAGTCCTACCTGGCCGACTCCGAACCCGGCGCTTACCAACGCCTGGTCGACCGTCTTCTGGAATCACCCCACTACGGTGAGCGCTGGGCCCGCTACTGGCTGGACGCCGTGGGCTATGCCGATTCCGAAGGAGGGGTTTCCTCCGACAACATCCGGCCCCACGCCTTCCGTTACCGCGATTACGTCATTCGGTCGCTGAATGCGGACAAGCCCTACGACCGGTTCCTGATCGAGCAGATCGCCGGCGACGAGCTGTTCGACTACAAGGCCGTGGAGACCTACAGCCCCGATCAGTTGGACCTGCTGGTGGCCACCGGATTTCTGCGAATGGGACCGGACTCGACCTACAGCACCGAGCAGAACAACCTGCCGGAACGCCTGGATGTGGTGGCCACCCAGATTGAAATCCTGAGTTCCTCCACCCTGGGGCTGACACTGGCTTGCGCCCGCTGCCACGACCACAAGTACGATCCGCTGTCCCAACGGGACTACTATCGGCTGAGCGCCATCTTGAGGACGGCCTACGATCCCTACGACTGGCTGTCGCCCAGCATGGGCTGCATCGGGGTGGGAGCCAACTGCAACGAGACCAACACCCGCTTGTTGCCGCTGCCTTCGTCCGGCGAGCTGCGGGAGGTGGAGGAGTACAACGCTCCCTTCAAGCGCAAGATCGCGGAACTGGAGCGGCAACTGGAGGAGAAAGCCCGCCCCCTTCGCAAGAAGCTCCTCCAGGAAAAGATGGCGGCCCTGCCCGAGTCCCTGCGGCAGGATTTGAAAGAGGCCTCTCAGGCCGGTCCCGAAGAACGAACCCCGGTTCAGAAGTATCTGTTGGGCAAGTTTGCGGAGACCCTTCAGGTAACCGAGGCCGAAATACTTCAGCGGTTCAAGGACTTTGCCGAGACCTCCAAGGAGATCGAGGAGCAGATCAAGGACGAGAAAAAGAAGCTGAAGGCCAAGCCCAAGATACGGGCGCTGTTCGACATGGGAGGTCGTCCCACCCCCACTCGGGTTTTGGGACGGGGAGAATACACCAATCCCGAGGACCGGGTGCTGCCGGGAGTGCCGGCGGTGCTCAACGGAGAGTTGATGCCCTACCGGCTGGAAAAGCCCGACTGGAGCACCGAAACCACCGGGCGGCGTCTGGCCCTGGCCAAATGGTTGACTCAACCCAACCACCCCCTGACGGCCCGCGTCGTGGTGAACCGCATTTGGCAGCATCATTTCGGCGTGGGGCTGGTGAGCACACCCGGCAACTTCGGCAGCACCGGTGCGCGGCCATCCCATCCCGAGCTGCTGGATTGGCTGGCCCGAGAATTCGTGGATAGCGGTTGGAGCCTCAAGTCCCTGCACCGCTTGATCATGAGGTCCACGGCCTACCGTCAGACATCCAGCGCCGGACGGCTCTCCCTGGAGCGCGACCCCGACAATCGCCTGGTGTCCCGTTTTCTCCTCAGGCGATTGGATGCGGACGCTCTCAGGGATTCCATTCTCAAGGTTTCGGGCCGGCTGGACCCGACCCGTTACGGTCCCGCCGACGAGCTGGAGATCGAGCCCGACGGAGAGGTGATCGCCAAAGAGAGTTCCAAGGGTTACAGGAGAAGCATCTACGTGAGGCAGAGGCGTTCCCAACCCCTCAGCCTGTTGGAGTCCTTCGATGCCCCGCTGCTGGTGCCCAACTGCCTCAAGCGGCCCCATTCCACGGTTTCATCCCAGGCCCTGCACCTGGAGAACAGCCAGTTGGTGCGCCTCAGCGCACAGCACATGGCCGGTCGGGTGATTGACGCCGTGAGGGAGGATCCTACCAGGCAGATCGAGCGGGTCTACCTGCTGGCGCTGAGCCGACCGCCCAGTGCCGAGGAGTCCGCGACGGCCGAGGAGGCCCTCCGCCAGTTGACTCGAGAATGGAAACGGCATCTGGAAGTGGAGGTCCCGGCGGAGCCGGTTGCCAGCAAAGCCCGGTGGCTGGCGCTGGCATCCTTGTGCCACACTTTCCTCAACTCCGCCGAATTTCTGTATGTGAATTGAAAAGCTTGGCTGAAATCGAGGAACGAGTCCTATGAATTCCAGACAAAGGCATGCTGCCCCCGGGAGTCGTCCCGCACCCATCGACCGGCGGACCTTCTTTTCCCAGGTGGGAGACGGCCTTCAGGGAGCCGCCCTGGCCACCTTGCTGGGGAAGGACCTTCTGGCGCCCGGTTCCCTCCTGGCGGCGGGTTCGCGACAGGTCTACGATCTGAAAAAGCAGCAACCCCATTACGAGCCCAGGGCCACCTCGGTCATTCAGTTGTTCATGAACGGCGGACCGAGCCAGGTGGATCTGCTGGATCCCAAACCCGCCCTGGAGAAATTTGCCGGTCAGCCTCCCAGCCGAGACCTGGCCAGTGAAATTCGAGCAGTGCGGGAAGCCGGCGGTCTGATGCCGTCCCCGTTCAAGTTCGCCAAGCGGGGTGAATCGGGTACCGAGGTGTCGGAGGTGATGCCTCACCTGGCGGAGCAGGTGGACGATATCACGGTGATCCGGTCCATGTTCACGCCCCACATCGCCCACGAATCCTCGCTGTTTGTCATGCATTCGGGGCGCATGTTTCCCGGGCGGCCTTCGCTGGGCGCCTGGGTGGTCTACGGCCTGGGCAGCGAGAACCGGAACCTGCCCGCCTACGTGGTGCTGGACGATCCCAAGGGACTGCCCATCAACGACATCCAGAACTGGCAGGCAGGCTTTCTGCCGGCCGTCTACCAGGGGACCCGGGTGCGGTCCCAGGGTTCACCGCTACTCAACCTGCATCCCAGGGAGGAGTGGCCCAATCCGGTGGTGAAGCTGTCCCGTTCTCTGCTCGGACACCTGGACCGAAACCACTTGAGCCGGCACCCGGACGAAGCGGAGCTGGAAGCTCGCATCGCCGGTTACGAGTTGGCGGCCCGCATGCAATTGGCCGCTTCGGATGCTCTGGATGTGTCGGGGGAATCCGAGGCCACCAAGGAGATGTACGGCCTCAACGACGAGTTGACGGCTTCCTACGGCAAACGCTGCCTGATGGCTCGAAGATTGGTGGAGCGGGGAGTCCGGCTGGTTCAAGTCTACATCGAAGGCCAGATCTGGGACAACCACAGCGCCCTGGTCAAGAACCTGGGCTATGCCTGTGGCAAGACCGACAAACCGGCCGCGGCCCTGCTAAAGGACTTGAAGCTGCGGGGATTGCTGGATCGAACCCTGGTGGTTTGGGGAGGGGAATTCGGCCGGCTTCCCATCGCCCAGCAGCCCGCCAGTGGTGAGGTGGGCCGTGATCACGGCCCCTCGGGATTCAGCGTCTGGCTGGCCGGAGGCGGGATCAAGGGGGGCACCGTCTACGGAGCCACCGATGACATCGGCTTCAAGGCCGTGGACAACCCCGTCAGCGTGCACGACTTCCACGCCACCATCCTTCACCTGCTGGGTATGAACCACCGGCAGTTGATCTTCGAGCGCGAGGGCCGTAGCGAAAGACTGACGGACGAGTTTCCCGCCCGCATCGTCCAGGATATTATTGCCTAGCGTGCTACTGCATTTACTGAATGCTTACCACGTTGCTGGCCTTCAGCCCCTTCGGACCGCGCTCGATGGTGAATTCCACCCGCTGTCCCTCATCCAGCGACCGGTAGCCATCCGACTGCACCGCCGAATAATGCACAAAGACATCCTCGCCGCCTTCATGAGAAATGAAGCCGTAGCCTTTGCTTGAGTTAAACCACTTTACAGTTCCCTGAATTCTATCTGACATAGCCCTTCGCTCACTCCTTCTCCAAAATAGTTGACACCCCGGATCTCCGAGTGTCGGGACAAAAAAAAGCCGCCTCAAACCGCGGCGGCTGCTTCAAAACCGAACAGACACTCGCCTCACCAGAGTCAGAGGCCACTATACGCTTCGGGTTTTTCCTTGTCAATCCCGAGCGTTGAAACTCAGATCCCGAGCAGGCGGCAGGCGTTCTCGCCCAGGATCTGCCGCTTGGCCTGATCGCCGATGTCTGCCGTGAGGATCTTGCCGATCTGGGATCGCGGGTCCATCAGAGGGGTGTCGGAACCGAACAGGACCCGCTCCGCTCCGGCCTTATGCACCAGTTCCTCCACCACTCCCGGACTGCGAAAGGTCGAGCAGGTCTCCAGGTAGACGTTGGGGTATGACCGGGCGGCTTGAATGGCCTGGCTGCGAGGGGGCTCCACGTTGCCGGAGTGGCCGGCCACAAAGCTCGCGCCGGGGAATCGTGGCGCCACCTGAGACAGGAATCGTGGCGCGGCCGTGGGTTCGATACCGGTGTGGCTAATGATCGGCAGCCCGCGCCGATGGGCGAAGTCGTAGATGGGGTCCCAGATCGGATGGTCCAATGGAAAGGGCGTGTAGGGTGGGTAGATCTTGATGGCCCGCATCCCGAGGGAGTCGAAGGCTCGCTCCAATTCCGGCGCCATTGTGTCCGGCATCAGGGGAGACACGTAGGCGAAACCGATGAAGCGATCGGGGTGGGCCTCCACGAAGCGGGCGGTCAGGTCATTTCCGGTGCGGCCGTCGGGATGAAAGACATTGAAAACGCAGCTTTTGTCGATGCCGACCGCGTCCATGGCCCGAAGCATCTCGTCGGGATCATCGATCAGACCCATACAATTCTGCTTGCCCACGTGGCCGTGGAAATCGATCACCATTGTTCCCGCAATCATGGTGTCTTCCTGTCTCCTAAAATCCGTTCGAGGTTACCGGCGCAAAGAATCGCCAGTGCACTTGGGTCCAGGCCCAAGTGATGAATCAAGAATAGAATGGGCCCCATGGCGTAGCGAGGGTAGAAGGAACCGTAAACCAGGCGTTCGATGCCGAATTCGTCGATCAGTGGTTGAAGCTTTTCCAGGCCCTCGTAGCGGCTCAGCTCCAAGTGGGCATTGGGCAACTGACGCAATAGCGGTCCGACCACCGCGTAATGGGCATAGTGGGCGCCCAGCAGGACGGTAACCAGATCCGGCAACCGGCGCAGCGTGTCCATGACTTCCACTGCCGGCGTGTCGGCCAGAGAAAGCCACAGGGGGATGCGCTCGACAGCCAACCATTCCAGCAACTCCCCATAGATCCAGTCCACGAAGGGAAGGCGACATTCCTCGGTGTTGTGGAGGCGGACGCTGGTGAGTCGCTTCGCTCGATGCAACTGCTGCAACTGGGCCAGGCTCTCGGGGGTGGGATCGGCCACCCATTGGGGATGCAGCGCCGATTGCCCCTCCACCCAGGTCAATAGACTCTCGTTGCCTTCAAGAGTGCTGAGAGCTTCTCCCTGGAGGTGGTAGATCAGAGCTCGATCCACGCCGTGCCGGTTCATTTCCTCCAGGAGCTGGTCGCGGGTCTCAATCGGCGAGACCCGATCGCGGCGATGCCCCACGCCGACGTTGGCGTCGAAAACAGGGACCTGCGCTCGGAAGTTCAGGGTTGTCATGACCGATCGGGGTTCTGTAGGTGCAGCCGCGCTCCCGCGTGCAACCGTCGGCGATTATCTCCCAAGTCCGGCCGCCTGTCGAGCATGGACTGACTGGGGCCGCCCCCTGTGCCGCAATCCCGGGGTGCACGTCAAATTCTTGAGGAGCCGTCCACCGGCCCCCCACCGCGCTCTTGGGAGGTCATCATCCCATGGCATGCCTATGGGGACGTGCACCCCGGCGCCGCTTGACCCCGGCAGGCGGGCTTCGCTAGCATGGATCCGCCACCGGGTTGGAGACGCGGGCCGGGTGGCGTGGCATCGATCCAATCCGGGGGATACCCATGGCAACACGAACAGACAAGATTGTGGATACCGACTGGTCCGCGCTGACGCTGGGGCAGCGCATCCGGCATCTGGAGGTTGAAGGTTACGTCGTCTTACCCGACCTCCTGGACAGCCAACACATTGAGCGCTTGAAGGCCGAGACCGCCAGGATGGAGACCGTACCCCGGGACTACAGCATTCACCAGCGCGGCCGGTCCAGCGTCCAGTTCTGGGGCGGTCCCGTTACCGAGTTGATCGCCCACCCGCCGACCATCGCCTTCCTGAAGGCGCTTTTCGGCGACAAGATCATCATGATGAGCTACGGCTACGACCGGTCCGAGCCGGGTCACCCCGGGATCAGCCTGCACAGCGACGGACAGCCCTGGGGCTCCAGGATTTTCGGCTACAACATGAGTTGTCCCCGCCTGGTGCGGGTCCTCTATTACCTGGAAGACCTGACGCCGGAAGTCTCTCCCTTCAAGGTGATTCCCCGATCCCATCTGAGCTTTCACAACGACGGCAACCCCTACCTCCGCTACGACGATCATCCCGAACAGGTGATGGTCACCTGCAGGGCGGGATCGGCCGCTCTGATCAACCAGAACGTTTTCCACGGGAACTTTCCCAACGTGGGCGCCTACGCCCGCGAGATGCTGGCCATCGCCTACCGCCCCGCCTGGGCAGGCCCGGGGAGCGAGATCGAGGCCTGGGATCCGGAAGAACTGGCCAAGGTCCCGCCGGCCGTCCGAGAGGTGATGGGTGACCGCAACACCCGTATCTGGAACTATGGAGGAGGCAACAAGCCTCCCCACATGCCCCTGGCGGCCCCCGGCATCGACCCCAGCCGCTGGGAACGCGTGAGTTGACCTGTCAATCGGACGGAACAGCGCATACCCACTGGGCGAAGTAGGCGGGAGCCCATTTGCGGGCCAGGTGCATGTTCAGAAGGGCAAAACTGCTGTAGGGGAGTGCCGTCTCTACTTCCATCCAGGCCTCGGCCGCGGCAAAGGAGGGCAATTCGGCCAGGCACACCTCATGCCAGTCCGCCTGGGGAGCCACGAGCCGGAAACGCTCCAGCCGAATCAGCCCGTGGCTTTGGGCGACGGCCTTCAGCCGGCGGACCTGCTCCACCTCTCCGCGCTCCTCGGTCGACAGCTCGCCGGCCCCGGGCAACCAGCGCCGGAAGCTGAGAACCACCAGGCTGGTGGGGTCTATCCGCAAGGATGGAATTCGATGGGGATCTTCGCTGGCGGCCTGCAATTTTCCTACGGGGGGACGGGAAGTCCGGTCAGTGAATTGGTCCTGCGCCGCCCGTCGTGCAAGATGGTATTCGTAGTAGCCGTAGCGCCCATATGGAGGTGCCATCTCGGCCTGAATCCAGGCTTCGGCTCCCGCCAGCGAAGGGAATTCGATCACCCAGAATCGTTGCCAGTTGTCTTGGGGACCGAGCAGTCGAAAACCCTCCAGGTGCATCAGCCGGAATCGACGCGACACCGACAACATCAGGTCGACATGTTCCTGTGAGAAGGCCTCCTGTTCGCTTTGGGAGAGACGATGCCAGGTCGGGAGTCGGCCTCCCTTGAATAGGACCACCACCGAGTCGCCGGGATCGGCTGAATGTCCGGCGCTTTGACTACTGGAAGTCATAGGTTCGTCAGCCCCAATTCCTCAATTTCCGTCGGCCTGCTCAAATGGTACGGGATTCCTTGGAAAGTGACCGTATTCGTCCCGACCGCAAACCAGGACCGGCCGGTAGTGTCTTCCCAGAGAGTTGGCTCGGACCTGCCTGACCCGCGGAGAAATGAATCGAATCGCCAGGCCGCAGCGCCGTCTGCCGGAGCGGTTGGGGTTGCTTCCGTGGATGAGCATGCCGTCGTGGACCGACATCTGGCCGGCCTTCAACACAAGGTCCACCGTTTGACTCGAGTCGAAGCTCTCCTCGGGGATTTCCTGGTTGATGCTGAGCAGATTTCCAGCCGTTGCCGACGTTCCGTGGGTCAGAATGCCGTGGCGGTGGGACCCGGGAACCACCCGCATGCAGCCGTTGTCGACATCCACGTCGTCTATGGCCAGCCAGGCGGTGACCGCTCGCGGCGGTTCCAGTCCCCAGTAGGTCACGTCCTGGTGCCAGGCCACGAACTTGTCCCCTCGGGATGCGGAGGGATACTTGCAGAAAAAATGGTTGCCCAGGAGAAGGACATCGGGGCCGAGGACCGAACGGATCGCTTCCAGAACCGGAGGACGGGTGCTGAGCCTCCAGACGAACTCGTGGGTGAAGTGCAGATTGTTGAGCCCGATTTCGGCTTTGCTTCGTCCCCGATCTGCTTCCAGGGCGTCGAACTGCGACCGGTAGTCCTTGATCTCGGATTCCGAGAAGACCTCCAGGCCGGTCAGGTACCCCTGGCTTTGCCACAGTTCTGAACGGGAACGCTCCAGGGTTGTGCTTGTCATTCGGCTCGGCCCTCCGCGAGCTCAGTCTAATTCAGTTTGGTACAAGCCGAACAATTTTTTTGGCCGGCCACGACCGCGGGAGCCCGTGGCGCCGCTGTAGGTGTTTAGGGGCCCTCGCCCTGCCGATGCGGCAGAGGGGCCACGCCTGGTGGCCCTTCGTAATCCTTCGAATAACTTCGTGGACAACTCTTTTTTCTTTTGTTTCAGGAGAGCCGGTCTCCGGGGCCTCGCGCTTTCGACCCTCTGCTGTCGCCGCCTTCGCGGCTCGACGTGGAGCTACCCCATTCCATGGGCTTACGCCCACGGCTACCTGCTGCCGCCGCTCCGCGGCTCGATGGGTCGCCCGGGCGTTCGCCCGGGGATTATCAATTGCTAACAAGTGTCGCCCCCGCCCTGGTGTGCGGATCATACATAGAGTGAAACAATCAGAAATCGACAATCCCTTCGCGAACTTGGTATCCCGTCGCGACCAACCTCAGCGCCTTAGTGCCCCTTCGTCGTTCTTCGTGCCCCTTCGTGGTTAAGTCTTTTTCTTTTGTCGTTTTGTCGTTTGTCGGTTGTTTCAGGCAAGTCCCGCCTATTGGTCACGGAACACTACGCTGCCTGCCGGCTGGCAAGACGGTGAAACGGAGGTGAAATCCCTTTCACCCGGTGCTATTCTTTCAGCACGGGCCGGTCGCGACAACCTTTCCGCCCCAGGCGGAACGCGATTCAAAGCTCCGGGTTAAAGCCGGACTTCTTTTCCTATCGGCTGGTTCGGCAGCAATGGGAGGTCAGGGATGGAATCTCAAGCGATATCCAAACAGGAGTTTCAGAGCCGCTACGCTCGTGTGCAACGTTTCCTGGAGGAACGGCAGTTGGGGGCCTTGATGGCCTATTCTCCGGCGCGCGAGCACAAATGGGGCCAGACGGGCCATGTCTCCTATCTGTCGGGTTGGGCCAACGATGACCGGATCGTGGAAACGGTGGTGGTGGTGCCCCGCCAGGGCGACCCGGTGATGCTGGCTGCCGGAATGCAATTCATGTTCGAGCAGGCCGCGGAGGTGTCTCCGATCGAAGATATGCGGCTGGTGGAAGCCGTCGACCCCAACGCGGTGGCGGGTCATCGGGGTGGGAACGGGGACGAGGGCCCCCGCGACTTTGCCGGCCAGACCCTGGCAGTCCTGGAAGAAAACGGCCTGGGAGGGGAGGGAGTGGGTGTGGTCGGGATCAGCACCATGCCGGCTCCCTTCTACGAGGGACTGGCTCTCGGCCTGGGAGACCGGCTCCATCGGGTGGACGATGTGGTTTCCCAACTCCGAGCCGTCAAGAGCGAGGCCGAACTGCAGTTGATGCGACGGGCGGCAGAGCTGAGCGATCTGGGTTTTCAAACCATGCTGGAGGTTGCCAGGCCCGGTTTGCCCGGAATAGAAATCGTGGCCGAGATGGAGAGGGTGGCGCGCCGGGAAGGAGCCGACCACGCCAAGTACTGGATGGCTTCGGGCCCACCCCCGGATTGGAACGACACCCGGCTCGACATCAGACCCCATGAGCGTATCCTTCAATACGGCGACCTGATGGCCAGTTGCTCCTATATTGTCTACCAGGGGTACTGGTGCCACGGGCACCGCACTGGAACCCTGGGAAAACCCTGCGACGCCCTCACCCGGCTGTGTCAGGTGACCCGGGAAGCCCATGATCGGGCTCAGGAGATACTGAAGCCGGGCACGCCCGTGGCCGAATTGGGCCGGACCATCCGGGAGCATGTGGCTCCCCACGGTCTGGATCTTCTGGGGGGGAGAATCGGACACGGCATCGGCATGGATTACAGCGAGCAGCCCGTCCCCTTCGACGACAGCAACCCGGCTCCCATGCAGGCCGGAATGACTGCCGTGATGCACGCCATCTTCGGCCTGCCGGGAACCGGCAAGATGTTTGTGCCGCTGGGCGACGTGTTCCACCTCACCGAGGATGGTCCGGAACTGCTGATGGGCTTCCCCCGAACCCCCTTTGTCGCCGGGCAGTAGACTATCGTCTGCGCATGCTGTTTCAGCCGCTGCACTTGCCGCTGATATTCACTTACGAGACGCCGCGTTGGCCCCCCTCCGGATCGACTGCGGGCTGCGCCCTCTCGCGACGCCAAGGCCTGCGAGCGGCAGCGCTGTGCACAGGGGATGCGGCTCTTAATCCGCCGCATACGCGGCTAGGTTGGCGCAGGATTCCAACGACCCCGGGCTTCCGCCCGGGGCTACACGAGGCCGCAGCTACGCTGCTCGATAGGGATGGCCTTTAGGCGACCTTGTCACAGGCAACCCACGCCAACCGCCGCCTACGCGGCTCTCCCGTAACCCACGACACTGTCGGTGTATAGAATGAGCCTTTTGCAAAATTCGCAGATAGCGGGAATTTTCACGTGGGGAAAGATCAAGGAGGGCAGGTGGAAGGAGGGGCAAGACCACTGTCTGTTGTATCATGAAGGTGTCTGAACCACATGATGAACGGAGGTGGAACTTGCCCCTTAGGGAAACCCTATCACGACACTGGTTCCGGTTTCAACGAGAGCTGTTTCCCCTGCTGGAGGAAGTTTTGGGGCCTCTGGGAGAGCGTTACCAGCGGCTGGTGCAGGTATTGGAGTTGGTGCGGGTGGAGGAGTTGCTGCCTTACAGTCGGGGCTGGCGTGGCCGGCCGCTGGAGGATCGGGCAGTGCTGGCGCGAGCCTATCTGGCGAAGTCGATGCTGGAGGTGGCGACCACGCGGGGATTGGTGGAGCGGCTGAGGAGTGAGGGGAGGCTGCGGCGGCTGTGCGGCTGGGAGAGGGCGTGGGAGGTACCGAGCGAGTCGACCTTCTCGCGGGCCTTTGCGGAATTCGCTGAGAGCGACCTGCCGGGGCGTTTGCACGAGGCATTGCTGGAGGAGACGCTGAAGGGCCACTTGGCGGGGCATGTGTCGAGGGACTCGACGGCGATTGCGGGACGGGAAAAGCCAGCGGCCAAGGCTGCGCCGGAGGCCAAGCGGAAACGCCGGCGGGGCCGGCCGCCGAAGGGCGAGCGACGGCCCAAGCGGTTGAGCCGGCTGGAGCGGCAGGGGTCGATGACGCTGGAGGAAATGTTGAAGGAGTTGCCCAAGGCCTGCGACATCGGCGTCAAGCGCAACGCCAAGGGGCATCAGGAGAGCTGGACCGGCTACAAGCTACACCTCGACGCCATTGACGGCGGGATTCCGGTCAGTTGTCTGCTGACCTCGGCCTCGGTGCATGACTCTCAGGCAGCCATTCCGCTGGCGACGCTGACGGCAAGGCGGGTCGAGAGTCTCTACGACTTGATGGACAGCGCCTACGATGCGCCGGAGATCCGGGCCTTCAGTGAGAAGCTGGGGCATGTGCCGATTATTGACGTCAACCCCCGCCGAAGAGCTACCTTGAAAGCCGAGCGGAAGCGGGAGGCACTGGCCCGGCGCTGTATCGGCCAAGTGACTCCCGAGGCGCGGCGCTACCGGGAACGCTCGACGGTGGAGCGGGTCAACGGACGGCTCAAGGAGGAGTTTGGCGGGAGGCAGGTGAGGGTTCGCGGCCCCGACAAGGTGAGGTGCCACCTGATGTTCGGCATTCTGGCCCTGACGGTGGATCAGTTGATGCGCCTGACGCTCTGAAGACCGGGTTGCCACCCCCAACCGCACAGCAGGTTCGCCCGCCTCAAGGCCGGGAGAGGGTAAGCTGTGCCTGCGTCCGGCGACCGCTGGCCATCCGGCCATCAGATTCGGGCTTTTTCCTTCAAAAGGGTCTTTGCAGCTGGGTAGTCACCGCCGGAACATCACTGTTGCCAGCCCAATGTCATGCCCGATTCCGAATTTTGCAAAAGGCTCTACTAATTTATACAATGCGGTAGTTTCGTCAAGCAAATAAACCGCACAAGGCCTTAACGTTTTGAAAAGAAATGGGTTGAGTCTGTCTCAGAAGCCTGGATGAGCGCTCGACGTCCCGATTCTACTCCCGTGCCGGCACGGGAGTAGTGATCTGCATTATCTTGCAGTCGGGGATAGTTGCTCAGATTACGGGGTACAGAGCCGTTGCGTGCCGATCGAGGCGTGTTAAGGGACTGGAGGGGCAAATACCCCAGCGGGGTATGCCACGTAATGCGGGCGGTTGTTCCGAACTCTTTCCGCTTCAAGAAGTTGAGGGAATGTTCGTGCCTCCGGCGTGCCGAAGGGCGGATCGGACCCGGTGACGGGAAGGCGGCCGATCCGGCCAGGAAGCCAACAGCAAAAAACAGTAGACCATACTGGCCCTCGGTGGAGAGAGGCAGGCTTAGGGGATGAACACAACTCGATATCTCCGATCCTCAGCACGGGCAGCTTGCCACCCCGTCAAGCAGAGATATACCAAGGATTCACGTTACTGGCACGACGGCATGACCGACTGGGATCCGTTCCTGGAGGCCCTGGGACAGGAGGATCTGGTGGTTCCCGAGAAGCTTACGGCCCTTGCCGGCTGGGTTTCGAAAGCGACGCCGCTTTTTGGGAAGTCCGGACGTTTCGTACTGCTACGCGGCATTCACCACATAAAGCTGGTCGTTTCCGGAGATCGGCTTCGAAAAGCCAAGGCATATGTGTTCATGGTCCTTTCGGCTGCGGTCGACCGTTGACATCTACCTGACCCGGGCAAAAAAAACCCCGCCTGCCCCACAATGGGGGGCGACGGGGGTTCAATTCAAGCGATGTACGGATGCGGATTCGGATTGCTCCGTGTCTTGACAGGCTGCACGCCTGCCATGGGTCTACCAGCAGCAGCAAAGGCCGGCTGAGACGGCTTCGAGCTGCTCCTGGGTGATGTTCGGATCCGGCGGCAAGGCGAGATGAACCGTCTGCATGTCGCTCTCATGGACCTGGATGGTCATCGAATCGGGAATCGTGATGCCCAATTCGCCTTATATTCTCTGTAACAAACGAGTGACAAACGACGCCAATAAATTCATCAACTGATCGCAACACAAATGTACCGCACGTTCAAGGCAGCAAAATGCCGAAAAACTTGATTCGATGTTCATCGGCTTGCGTCGAGGGCCATTTTTAGCCTCGCGGTCTGGATGGAAGTCCCCTCCGAGGACTTCCATCCGGTGGGGTTGGCAACTCGTGACGGTGGGAATAGACACCGACCTCCGTACACTCCCCTCTATCAGGGCTAACCCCCAATCCAGCAGCAAGATAGTGCGGGCTGCTACTCCCGGGCAGGCAAGTATGCACCATCGCCGCTACGTTCTCCCGGAGCCCCGCCGTCGTTGACCACCCCATAGGCCAGAAACGGGTTCTCCCCCGACACCTTCTCGATCCGGATATACCCCTGCCGGGTCTCCGAAGAGGCTCTGCCCAGGATCCCGTTGATCTGATACCAGCTCCGCGCCGGGATCGGCCTGGTCACCACCGTCTCGGCCAGCATCCCCGTCTCCCCGTCGTAGATCTCCAGGTGGAAGACGCTCTCACTGCCGTCCACCTCCCCCGTGTTCACCAGCGCCAGGTTGCTGCGGTTCTCCTGGTTCTGCTGCAATCCCTCCACCCAGGCCTCCTCGGTGAAACCCTCACCCCGCGGCACCGCGTTGTAGAAAACGCTGTATTGCCCGCCCCCTCCCTTTGAACCTGTCCTGGCTCCGATCACGATCCCGCTCAGGTCTCCCTCTCCGGCCCTGACGAACACCGGTCCCGCGTAGAACCCCCGCGTCGCCCCCAGCCCCGCCACTCCCTGGCGCCGCAACTCCTCCACCACCTCGGGCACGATCGCCTGCTCGCTCCCTTCCAGCTCCATGCTGAAAGCAGCCGTCTTGTCGTCGGTCTTGACTTGCTCGCCCACAAACTCGAATTCCAGCCTCCTGGGCTCCTCGGAGAAGTTCGTCACCGTCAACTCGCTGGTGAACTCGCTCGTCTCCACGATCACCGGCAAGGTCTGCGCCACCTTCCCCTCCAGCGAACCTGCCGTCACCGGAAAGACGAACGACCCGTCCGAGTTCCCCTGGTCGTTGATCACCCCGTAGGCGTAGAAGGGGGCCTCTCCCTCCACACGCTCCACCTTCACGTAGCCGTTCTCCACACCGCCCAGCACTCCCGAAAACTGATGAAACTCTCCCGGCATCAGCACCACGTCCTTCAGCACCCGGAGCGTCGTATCCCCCGCCTCTCCCGAATAGACCGTGGTCCTCAGCGTGATCGTTCCCTCTTCCGGCGCCCCCATGTTCTGGAAGGCCACGTTCGAGCGATCCTGGCTGTTCTGCCTGAGCCCGCACAGATAGACCGCCTCCTCAAAGCCCTCTCCCTCCGCCACCCCCGGGTAGGCCAGCCCCGCCCTCCCCTCTGGCACCAGCGTGGTGGTCCGCACCACCGCCTCCACCTCGGACTTCACTGCCACCTCCACCCTCAATGTCCCGATCCGGTTCCCCGTTGCGGGAATCGGTACCCCCAGACCCCTCAGATAGTCCAGGGCGTCGGTCTCGATCTTCTGCCGGCCTGCCTCGAGCCGGTCGGTGGCCGTGCCGCTTCCCCCGCCTGCATCCGACGTGTAGATGTAGTGGAGCGTGGCCTCTTCCATCCCACGGTTGGTCAGCGTCAGCTCCGAGGTGAAAAACGAGTTGTTCCGCCCCGCCGAGGACAGGATCACCGGAACGAACAGCGACCCCGTCGTCAGCCGGAAGCTCCCCTCGGCCACCTCCCCTTCCCCGCAGTCGTAGAGGTACCCGCCCACTCCCGACTCGGTGAAGCTCAAACGAAGCTCGCAGGAGGCCCCGTCATCGTAGTCGAGCCTCACCGTCCCCCTGCCCGCACCTGTCCTCTCATAGGCGTAGCTGCCCGATCGCGAAGTGGTGCTCTCCGATCGGGAGTCGGCGCTCTCCGACCGAATCGCCGCCCGCGCTTCCACCCTCTCGATCTGCTCGAATCGGTTGCCTTCTGCAAACCGCAGTTCAATGCGTCTGGCGGTCCCCTCTTCGCCCGTGATCCTCAGGGTCGCCCGCCTCCCCTCCAGGTCCTCCTCGCTGAAGTCCGCCGGATCCTCTGCGTCGGGCTCCTCCATCCCCGTCCTGCCTTCCCCCGGCTGCGACCACTCACCCCTCCCCTCTTCGTTCACGGCTCTCACCTCCACCCGGTAGAGCCTCTCCTCCTCCAGGCCCGTCAGCGTCAACATGAGTCCCGTCCCCTCGTGCCCCCCGTCCCGGTAGCCTTCCTCTCCCTCCTCCCGGTAGCGCACCTCATAGCCGGTGATCTCAGGCCCTCGGTTCTCAGGCTCGGACCAGCTCACCGTCAGGCTGTCCGTGCCCTCCGCTCTCACCTCCGGCGTCCCCACCGCCCCCGGCGGCTCCTCCTCGTCACTCACCCGCACCCGTATGGCCCTCTGTCTCCTCCGCTCCCTCTCCCCCTCTCCGCTCCTCGCCTCCACCACCACCACGTATTCGTTGTCTCCTGCAGGGCTTTCGGGCTCCGCGCTCACCGCATCGGCAGGCCTCTCATAGTCCGGCGCCTCCGTGAAGCTCAGCTCTCCCGTCTCCTCAACTACCCTAAACAGTGCCCCGTCCGCTCCTCCCGCGATCCCGTAGCCGGCAACCTCGTCCCCCTCGTCGGAGTCCACCGCCTCCAGCCGCACTACCTTCCTCTGGTTCTCCACCACCTCGAACTGCCCCGGGCTGGTGATCTCAGGCACCCGGTTCAGCTCGCTCAGCCGGAAGCTCCCCTGTCCCTGCAACGCGCCCCCGCAGCGGTAGCTGTAGCTGCCTGCTCCCACTCCGCTGAAGCTCATCCGCAGCTGGCACGACTCCCCCCCGTCGTAGTCCAGGCTCAGCTCTCCCGTCGTCCGGCTGGTGTAGCGGTACCGGTAGCTCCCCATGCGGGTCGCCGTCACTTCCCCCGCTGTGTCCAGCTCCCTCTCCTCGAACCGCAGCCCCCCTCCAAACCTCACCTTCAGACTCCGCCGGCTTCCTCCAAACGGCGTCCACTCCAATCCGGCCTCTCCACCCTCCAGGTCCTCCGCCCGGAAGTTCGACCGATAGGCCGGGTCCAGAGGCATCACCGCCTCCACCGTCTCCGTCTCCCGCCCGTTGCCGATCTGGTTGACCCCACGCAGCTCCAAGGCATAGACCGTCCCGTTGAGAAGCCCCATGAGGGTGTAGCCGGAGGCGTTGACCTCCCCGGGGGCGCTGTCCGGGATGGGTGTCCACTCGCCGACCTCGCCCAGGCCTTCTTTGAGGCGGTACTCGTAGCGCAGGATCTCGGCGCCCCCGTCGCTTTCCGGCGGGCTCCACGCCAACCGCACCGCCCCGTCCCCGGGCGTCGCCGTCAGGACTGCCGGCGCTTCCGGCGCAAACAGCAGGCCACCGCCGCCGCCACCACCTCCTCCGCCTCCTCCACCGACGCCACGACCTCCTCCTCCAGCTATCGGCGTGGCCATCGCCGTCTCTACCCCGCCCTTGCCCAGAGCATTGACCGCCCGCGCCTCGATGACATATTCCCGGCCGTTGATCAGGCCTCCCACCGTCACCCCGATCGACCCAGCTCCCACGTTCTCCCACTCGCTCCACGCGTCTCCCACCGCTTGATACCGGTACTCGTAGCGGATGATGGCCGAGCCTCCGTTATCCGACGGCCGATTCCATCTCAACCTCACCGATTCGTTGCTCCCGTTGGCCGCAAGACTCAATGTCGAAATCGGTTCGGGCGCCCCAGGCGGCGACACCCGCACCGCAAGCGGCTCCTCGGGATCTTCGTTCGGCTTGCTGTCCGCAGACGAGTTCACACGGCCCGCCGGCACCGTCAACGTCAAGGTGTAGCTGTGGGCCACACTGCCGGTATGCGGGGTCACCGTGGTGGTGAAAACCCGGTCGTCAGCCGTTTGCAGGGCCCCGATCCCCGGATCGCAAGACACCGGATTGTTCAGATCGTCAGTGCACTCAGGATCCTGGTCGGACTCGATGTCGCTCCCGCTGAACCCCGGCACCGGCTCAGAGAAGCTGATTCTCACCGTGAACGAACCCGACACCGGAGGCTCGGTGCCGCTCGTCATCACGACCGTCAGCGGCGTCACGGTCATCCCCTCGCCCGATTCCGACCAGTCACTCGTCCCCTCGTCGTTTCTGGCCCGCACCTGTACCTCGTAGTCCGTGCCCGGCTCGAGGTCGGAAAGGGGCAAGCTGAGGCCCGGCCCGTCGTGGCCTCCGTCACGGAAGCCCCCCCTGTCCTTTTCCCGGTACTGCACGTCATAGTCGGTGATCGGAGGGCCGGTGTTGTCCGGCTCGTTCCAGTTCACCGTCAGACTGTCGGTCGTCTCCTCCGAAAACGTGGGTGCGTCCGGAACACCAGGAGGTTCCCGCTCGTCGGTCACCGTGATCGTGAACGTCTTCTCCACCGTCAGCTCCCTGGATCCCGTCCCGCTGGTCACTTCCACCGTTACCTCGTACTCGTTGTCTCCGGGACCTTCGAAATCCGACTGATCCCGGAAGCTCAACTCCCCTGTGTCCGAGGTAATCTCAAACCGCGACTGATCAGCCCCGCCCGTAATCGCCCAGCCCGTCACTTCGTCCCCCGGGTCGGTGTCCCTCCCCGCCAGACGCCTCGCCGCCGTCTGGTTCTCCGGAACTTCGAACGAACTCGGACTCGTGATCTCCGGGTCCGTGTTGGGCGCACCCGTCGTGTTGGTTACCGACCGGTTGCTCAGCCCCGCTGCGTCATTGCCCACCTCGTCCTGGATCGGGTTGGTCCCCACTGTGTAGCTCACCCGAATCCCCGTATCCCCGTGCTCCACCTCGGGGTTGAGAGTCAGGGTCACCACAGTCCCGCCGATCAAGACTCCCGAAACGGTTCGCCCACTCCCGTCCACCTCTGCCGTGAAGTCTTCTGGAGCGGGCCTCGATCCTTCGTCCAGCGCCTCTCCGTAGGTCAGCGTCAGCGAGGCCCCGTCCACCGCCGCACTCGCAAACGCCGGCCTCACCCCGTCCACCTGGTGCCCCGCCTGCGTCGCCACCGTCTCATGGGCCAGCGCCGCCGCATTGTCCGCCTCATCCTTAATGCTTCCTCCGTTGAGCGTCAGTTGGTCTGCCTCCACGCTCACGCCGTCGGTGTCTTCGTCGCCATCGACCACCTCATAGCCGAACACCAGCGCCGCCGTGCCCGTGCCGCTCTCATAGCCGGCCATGCGATTCCTGCCCCCCACGCTCAGCCTCAGCCGCGGTGTTCCCGTTACCGTCACCGTCTCGTTGAACCTCACCGTCACCTCGATCTCGTCCCCCGCCGCATAGATCTGATCCCCCCCGGGGTTCGAGGTGATGGCCAAACTGCTCACCGTCGGCGGGGTCGTGTCCGGAGTTTCGTTGGTCACCGGCACGCGGCTCAGCGTCATCGCCGCGTTGCCCACCGCGTCCCGAATCGGGTTCATTCCCGGCGTATAGCTCACCCGGATCCCTGCTTCCTCGTGCTCGGCTCCCACATCCAGGGTCAACTCCACCGTCGCACCGCGGAGCGCAACTCGGGTGATCGTCCGCGTATGATCGCCTCCATCCACCGTGAAGTCCCCCGGCTCAGGGGTCGAGCTCCCGTCGAGCGGCTCGTCGTAGGTCAGTGTCAGCATCGTCCCGTCGACCACCGCTCCGCCGGTGACAACCAGCTGCGGGTTGACCGCATCCACTTTGTGGCCCGAGTCGGCGGCCACCGCATCATGGTCCAGTTCAGCATCATTGCTCGAGCCGTCTTTGATCGTCCCCCCGTTCCGGTCGATGCGGCCGGCAGCAAGGCTCACCCCGTCGGTGTCCAGGTCGCCGCTCGCCACCGGGTAGGCGAACACCAGCGTGTCGCTGTTCGAACCGCGGGCGTAGGTCGCCGGCTTTGTCTGCACCCCCACCGTCAGGGACAACCGCGGCAGCCCCGTCACCACCACGGTTTCATCGAACGTCACCGTCACCTCGATCTCCTCGCCGATCGCATAGGTCAGGTCCGGCCCCGGGTTCGAGCTGATCTCGACCCTACTCACCGTCGGCGCCGTGGTGTCTTCGGCGATCCTGAGTATGCGGTCCGCGCTGCCGCCGTTCGAGGTGGTCACATACAGGGCTCCGTCAGGACCCAACATCGGGGTCCGCAGCCGACCGAAAGCGCCGTTTAGCTCGGGCACGATGACCTGACTCACGAAGGCCCCTTCCGGGGTGAACTCGAAGAGGCGTAGCTTGCTGTCCGCGAGCGTAGCCACCGCCAGTCGCCCCTCCCAGACGCCCCAATGCTCGCCCTCGAGGAAGATGCCGCCGCTAGTAGCCAAGGTTGAGGAACCCGACGACCACTTGGCCTCAAGGGCGTCAGGGAACTTCGCGAGGTCGGTCATGGAGACCCTTTCGCTGTAGCCGGGCACTGGGTCCCAGCCGTAGTTGCGGCCGGCAACCAGCAGGTTGATCTCGTCGTCCACTCTCGGGCCGTGCTCCACCGACCACATCTGGCTCGTGCCTGGGCGGAGAGCCAAGCCCTGCACGTTCCTGTGGCCATAGGTGTAGACCGGTGATGGAGCGAATGGGTTGGTCGGCGCCCCGGCGCCCGTGGATGCGTCGACTCGAAGGACCTTCCCTCCGAGCGAGCTCAGATTCTGCGGGACCGTCCCGGATGCCGCGTCGCCGGTCGCGATCCACAGATAGCCCTGCGGTCCGAAGCGCAGCCGGCAGCCGCCGTGACGACCGCTGGTGATGGGCATGTCCCCGACAAGGGGATCGGCGTCTCGGGTGGCCGCATTGTAGGTGGTGTCGATGGTCCAGGCGATCACCTGTATCTCAGGCCCGGTGTGGCCCTGGCAGGTGTAGAAGCGCCGGTTGGAGGCAAAACTCGGATCGACGACGATGCCCATCAATCCGGTCTCTCCGCTAGCGAACAAGTCGCTGAAATCGGCGGTGACGGTCTGGACCGTGCCATCGGTGAGTCGACGGCTCAGCACACCCCCCCGCTGGGTGAACAGCATCGTCCCGTCGGGCGCGAAGGCGATGTCCCAGGGGATCGACAGGCCGGAGACGAGAGTGTCAACCTGGAGATCGGGCGGGGCGATCTCGCTGCTGCTTACCCCCTGCGCCTGCTTGCCGGAACCCTGCGCGTCGTTGTAGGACGCTGTGGCTCGCAGGTACATTTCTTTATCGTCGCTGGACGGCGTATAGCTGGCCGAGGTAGCGCTGCCGATATCGGTCCAGCCCGTGCTGCGGTCCGAAGACCTGGCCCATTGCCAGCTCCTGCTGTTCACACCGCCGTCGGGATCACTCAAGGTCGCCCTGATTGCAGACCCGATCTGGGAGAAGCTGACCGTTCCGGCTTCCTCCAGGTTGCGCACGCTGACGGTGATCGTGTGCTCCGCCGTCAGCGCCCGATCGGCCGTGCCGCCGGTCGCCGTCACGGTCACGACGTACTCGTTGTTTCCCGCCTCGTTGAGGGGATCCGTGCTGGCGACATCCGCTGCACTCTCGTAGTTCGGCGGGACCTTGAAGGTCAGCACACCCGTCGTTTCGCCGATATCGAACTTCATAGAGTCGGCCCCGCCGGTAATCGCATAGCTGACCCCGTCGACGCTGTCCGGGTCCGCGGCGGCCACAGTGGCTGCCGCCGTCTGGTTCTCGTCCGCTTGGAAGCTCGCCATGCTGGTGAAGGACGGCGCGGTGTTGACCGACTGGCGAGTGAAAGTCAGGGTCGCGATCCGCTGGTTCGAGAACTTGCCCTTTCCCCGGAGGCTGGTGATCGTTTCCTGGGGGATGGTCTTGGTGGTTGACAGCCCGAACCCCTCGCCCTCCGCGGTCCCGGAGTCCCAGGGATACAGCTTCACCTCGTGCGACGCCAGCCAGTTGCCGTCCACGTCAAGCAGCGAGAGCCCGGAAACGCCCACGAACCAGTCGGGGCTCGGGGCGATCATCGTCAGCAGGGTGACCCGGGGATGGTCCGTGGTCAGCGTAACCATCTGGATGGTCTCGGTATCCTCCGCGCCGAGGCCGCCCGCGCTCTGGAGGACGCTGAGGCTGTCGGTTCCGGCGGCATTCACTTCGGCGGCCAACGTGGTCGTGGTCCCGCGTTCCGCCATCGCCGCGACCCCGGCGGTGGCGGTGCCGCCGGCTTCCAGGAAGGTCACGGCGTCGTTGTGGATGCCGCCGATCAGGGTCGTGAAGTGTGCGGTGTTGGGTACGCCGCCGGGGGTGACGGACGTGGTCCACTCGCTGGTGAAAACCACCCTGTAGACAGCCTTCGACCTGATCGCGACCTCCGGGTCGTCCGGGCTCGGTGTCAACGACGGGTCGGTGCCGGCGATGAGGGCCGAAATCCCCGCCGCGTTCTTGCCCGAGTCCAGCGGGTCGGTGTAGGACGCCGTCGCCCGCAGGTAGTTCCCCGTGTCGGCGGCAACCGGCGTGTAGCTCGAGGTGGCGCCGTTGCCGGTGGCTCCGGTGACGGCGGTCCAGGGGCCGGAGACGCTGGTGGACTTATCCCACCTCCAGGTGACGTCGCTCACCGCGCCGTCCGGGTCGGTCAGTGTCGCGGTCACTGCCGTGCCCACCGTAGGCAGCGCCGACACCGACACCCTCCCGGCCTCATCCGCGTTGGTGACGGTGATCGTCACGTCGACCCTGTCGTCGGTGAGGGTGTCGGGCTCGCCGCTGCCGTCCTTGCTGTCGCGAACCGTGACGGTGACGGCATAGCTCGACCTGGTCTCGTAGTCGAGGGCGGCCTTCGTCTGCAACTGCCCGCTCGTCTCAACGATATCGAAGGCGGCGGCGTCCGTCCCGCCCAAGGTATACGTCAGCGTGTCGCCGTCCGCGTCGATGGCCGCCACGGCCGCGCCGATGTTCTCGCCCGGCCCCGCGTCCTCCGCCACCGCGCGGGCGCCGGTCTCGCTGGAGGGGAACGCCGGCTGGTTGTTGCTGCCGATCGAGGTCGGGC
Source organism: Candidatus Versatilivorator sp. (assembly GCA_965207735.1). GTDB lineage: Bacteria > Acidobacteriota > Terriglobia > Versatilivoradales > Versatilivoraceae > Versatilivorator. Next base: position 3,993,686 of record OZ242296.1, read on the forward strand.
GGGTGACGTTGACGGTGTAGGTCTTGCTCGCCGAACCGTTCGTGACCGCGAAGCTGATGGCCGTGGTGGCGCCCGCGGCAACGTTCACCTGGTGGCCGTTGGCGTCGTCGCCGTCCGCGTCGGCGGGGGTGATGACGACCGCGGCCCGGCCCTGGACCGGGTCGGCCGCCACGGTGACGACGGCCACACCGGCGGCGACATCGACGGCGTAGGTCTCGGTGCTCAAGGAAAAGCCGGGAATGTCCGTGGAGTCGACGGTCAGCGATTTGAGGTAGGCGCTGGCCGGCATGTTGTAGGCGTACAGCTTGTCGTCTTCGTCGTCCGCCACCCACATGGTCTCGCCGTCGGACCACAGGCCCCAGGCGTCGGCGTTCTCGGCGACCAGATCGACGGACCTGGGCTCGTCTTGGGAGCCGCCCAACGTATAGGCGCGCAACATGGGGCCCGACGGGTTCGTGATCCACAAGGTGATTCCGTCGGAGTGGGCCGCTCCGTTCGCCCGGCCACCATGGATAGTGAAATCCTTACTGTCGTCGTCGGCCCCGGTCGCCAGCACGTAGGCATGAGCTATAGTCTCGCTGGGAGTCATCACCCACATGGTCTCGCCGTCGGTCCAGATAGTGGCGGCGCCGAGGGTGTTGTCGGATGCCGTGATGTCCCGATCGGCCACGCGCGCCCCGGCCGCCAGGGTGTAGGCGTACAGCTTCTTGCCGTTCAAGTCCGCCACCCACAGGATCTCACCGTCGGACGCGAGGTCGTAGGGGTCGTCGTTGGCGGCATCCAGGGTGATGTCCCGACCGTCAACGCGCGCCCCGGTCGCCAGATTGTAGGCGAACAGCTTCTTGTCGCTCGAGTCCGCGACCCACATGATCTCGCCGTCGGACCACAGGCCGCGGGGGGAGGTGTTGCCGGCGCCGATCAGGGTGTTCAGGTCCTTCTCCAGATTCCAGCCTTTGGGCTCCGTGGAGCTCCGGCTGATGACGAGGGTGTAGGTCTTCGTGTTTCCTTGCGCGGCGGTGACGGTGATCGTCATCTCGTTGCGGCCGGGACTGAGGTTCCACTGATGGCCGGGGGCGGTGTCGGCGTCGGCGACGGAATACTCCACCGACGCCGCGGTGTCGGCCCTGGTCGCCGTGACCGTGGTTTGGGTCACCGCGTTGGCGACGCCCATCGAATACTCAAGGACGTCGGGCATGAAGCTACCGAGGTTCGTGGGGCCGACAGGAGTGGCGTCGACGGTGAGGGCGCTCAGGTCGGCGTTGGCCGACAGCGTGACCTCGCCCGTCGCGGTGGCTGACCAGAGCCCGTCGACGTCGGTAACCGCCCGCACCTGCACCTTGTAGGTCCCGGGTGTCAGGCCGGTGATCTGAGCCTCCAGCCCGCCGCTGGTCCAGGCATTGTCGAGCACGGTCCAGTTCGCGTCGTCCTCGCTGTTGGCGATATCGGGGATGTGACGCAAGTCGTAGGCGGTGATCGCGCTGCCGCCGTTATTGCTGGGCGCCCGCCACTCCACGTCCAGCGTTAGCGTTCCGGGGCTTGGCTGCTGCGCGCGGACGTTCCGCGGCGGGCCGGGGCCGCCCTTGTCGATCGTGAGGGTGTAGTCTCGGGTGGCGCCGCTCTGGGCGGTGACGGTGATCGTCACGGCATTGTCGCCTGACGAGAGGTTCACCTGGTGGCCGTCCGTGTTCGTGTCGGCGTCTGTCGGCGAGGTGACGGCAGCCGTAGCCTTGAGCTGGCGCGCAGTCGGTGTGATAGTGACCTGCTGCACGCCGCCGTGGACACGATGGCTGTACGTCTCCGCCGGCGTATCGGTGACGGTGATCTTGGCGTCGCCTACCAGCAGGCCGCCCAGGTCGGTGTTGGTCGACTCCGGCATGTGGTAGGAGAACACCTTGTCCACATGGCCGTCGGAGACCCACATGGTGACGCCGTCGGACCACAAGCCCCCGGCGCCCTCTACTTCCTCGACCTCGAACTGCTTGTCCGTGTCGAGCGCCTGGGTTGCCAGGTCGTAGGCGTAGACCTTGTCGTCGTCCGAGTCCACCACCCACATGGTGACGCCGTCGGACCAGATGCCCATGGGATGCTCGTTGCCGGCCGTGGCCATGGTGGAAATGCTGATGTCCTTGGCCGGCAACCTGGCGTCGTCCGCGTTGCCTCGCTCCCAGTCCGCCAGCGTGTAGGCATACACCCTGGCGGCGTCCGCGTTCGTGTTCTTCAGGACCCACGCGGTCTCGCCGTCCGACCACAGGTCGGCGATCTTGTCGTTGCCGATGGGGAGATCCCTGTCGTTTGCCCGCGCCTTGGTCGTCAGATTGTAGGCGTAGAAGCGCTGGTCCGGCCGGCGATACCGCACCCACAGGATCTCGCCATCGGACCAGATGTTGAAGGGATTCTTGCTACCTGACAAGTCCGAGCTGGTGAAGTCCTTGTCCGCGTCGCGCGCCTTGGTTGCCAGATTGTAGGCGTACAGGTCGCGATCGTTTGAGTCGGCCACCCACATCGTTTCGCCGTCGGACCAGATGTCGCGGACGAACTTGCTGGTGTCCACAAGGTTCTCGATGTCGTCCACGACCGTCCATCCGAAGTCCACGCGCCGGACGATCCTGAGGGTGTAGGTCTGCATGGCGGTCCCATCCGTGACGACGATCGAGAACGTGTTGACGCCCTCGTCCAGGTTGACCGTGTGGGCGCTGCCGCTGGTCACGGACGTGCCGTCGATGGTGAGCGTGGCGGTGGACGCGCTTGCGGTGGCGGTAACCGTCGCGGTGGCGTCCGCATTGCCGACACCAACGGCGTAGCTGACGGTGCCGGGGGTAAAACCGGGCACGGACGTCCCGTTAACGCTGAGATCGCTCAGCGTGGCGTCGGGGGTCTGGGCAAAGGCGGCCGGGGCCAGAAGGAGGGCCGCTGCCGATACGGCAATGGCTGCTGACAGCGTGAAGAGACTGGAGTGGACCTTGGCGCGTATGAGGAACCGGCCTCCTATTCGAGACCCGGGCGCTCCGGATGTCCTGATCAAGATCTTGCAATGGCGTCGGTGCATCGCCTTGAAGCGCAAGAACTCGTCCAGGACGTCGCCGTTGAATGGCTATACAGGCCAGAGCGATCCGCAACTCAAATCGGTGAACGTGAATGCGCGCTTTGTATCTTTTGTCGTGCGCTAAGTGAACGAGGACTGTGCCCCCCTCTCGCGCATACGCACTTTACAAAACCCATGTGAATCTAAGGTGACTAGATGAGTTTTTAGGTGAATAACATGCGAATTCTTTTCCATTACTGCTAGAATCGACTCGGTTGCGCCTTGGCGACACTCGCATCCGGCTCTTCCACAGAGCCGAGACCGGCCGACAACCAACTGGTCTTACTCAAATATTTTGTTTGTTGGAGCTGTTTGATAATCAAGAAGCAGGGCAGGGGCCCCGGTCACCTGGACTTGGTATGGGGGCCGGATGGTGAGGCCTGAGGACTTCCTGGGTCTGCCCGTGCCCGAGCAGAAGCCCACCCGCCGCCCCGGGGCCCAGCGCAGGATGCTTCTCGGCCACCATTCCCAGAGCGAAAGGGACTGCGCCGCAGCGGGCGACGCGCTGTGGAGGGGGGAAGATCCCGAGGCCGTCATCTCACGCCTTGAGCAGCAGAGCCATGACAAGCCGAATCCCGGCTACTACGCCCGCCGGACGGTCCGGCGAAAGGCAGAAGAACTCAAAGGTTGGAAAGATGACTGAGTGGATCTGGACGCACTCATGCTCACCGTCAAGGCCTGCAAACCATCGGAACCGACAATTATCGGGTTCTGCTCACGATAGTTCCGCCTCGGCCGAGCCGTGACGGAGACGAAGCCAGGAGCCTCTTGTGGCAGGGAGCCATGACGCCCTCTATCAGGCCTTGTTCAGCCGCAATGACCCCGTCGCCTAGCCCATGCCCGGCACCGCCTTGGGGCCGACGGCGAGACCCTTCATATCCCCGGATAAAGGTTGTTATCAAGGCTAACCCCTAATTCAGCAGCAGGATAGAGCAAGCTGCTACTCCCGGGCAGGCAAGTAGGCACCATCGCCACTACGTTCTCCCGGTGCCCCGCCGTCGTTGATCACCCCGTAGGCCAGAAACGGGTTCTCCCCCGACACCTTCTCGATCCGGATATACCCCTGACGGGTCTCGGCTGAGGCTCGCCCCAAAATCCCGTTGATCTGATGCCAGCCCCGTGCCGGGATCGCCTTCGTCACCACCGTCTCCACCAGCAGTCCCGTCTCCCCGTTGTAGATCTCCAGATGGAAGACACTCTCACTGTCGTCCACCTCCCCCGTGTTGACCAGCGCCAGGTTGCTGCGGTTCTCCTCGTTCTGCTGCAATCCATTTACCCAAGCCTCCCGGGAGAAGGCGTCGCCGAAGGGCACCGCGTCGTAGAAGACACTGTATTGCCCACCGCCTCCCTTCGAGCCCGTCCTGGCCCCGATCACGATCCCGCTCAGGTCTCCCTCTTCGGCCATGACGAACACCGGCCCCAGGTAAAAGCCCCGGCTTGTGCCCAGCCCCGCCACTCCCTGGCGCCGCAACTCCTCCACCAGCTCGGGAACGATCTGCTGTTCGCCCCCTTCCAGCTCCATGCTGAACTCCACCCTCTTGTCCTCCCCTTTGATCTGCTCCGATACAAACTCGAAATCCAGCCTCCTGGGCTGCTGGGAGAAGTTCGTCACCGTCAGCTCGCTGGTGAACTCGCTCGTCTCCACGATCACCGGCAAGGTCTGCGCCACCTTCCCCTCCAGCGAACTGGCCGTTACCGGAAAGATGAACGACCCGTCCGAGTTCACCTGGTCGTTGATCACCCCGTAGGCGTAGAAGGGCGCCTCTCCCTCCACACGCTCCACCCTCACGTAGCCGCTGGCATTGCCGCCCACTGCATTCAGCACTGCGTTGTGCTGGTGAAATCCTCCTGGCTCCAACCTTACCTCGTCCAGCTCCCGGGCAGTCCCATCCCCCGCCTCTCCTGAGTAGACCGTGGTCTTGAGGGTGATCGCTCCCTCCCCCGCAGTCCCCATGTTCTGAAAGGCTACGTTGGAGCGGTCCTGGCTGTTCTGCCTGAGCCCGCACAGGTAGACCGGCCCGTCAAACCCCTCCTCCTCGGCTATCCCCAGGTAGGCCAGCCCCGCCCGTCCGTCAGGCACTACCGTCGTGGTGCGCACCACCGCCCCCACCTCCGAACCCAGCTTGACCTCCACCCGCAGTGTCCCCACCCGGTTCCCCGTCTCGGGAATCGGTACCCCCAAACCCCTCAGATAGGTGAGGGCGTCGGTCTCGACGATTTGTCTGCCGGCTGCCAGTCTGTCGGAAGCCGTCCCGCTCCCTCCTCCCGCATCGGCCCTGTAGAGGTAGTCCACCCTCGCTTCCTTCTCCCCACGGTTGGTCAGCGTCAGCTCCGAGGTGAAGAAGGACTGTTTCCGGCCTGCAGAGGAGAGGATCACCGGAACGAACAGCGACCCCGTCGTCAGCCGGAAGCTCCCCTCGGCCACCTCCCCTTCCCCACAGTCGTAGAGGTACCCGCCCACTTCCGACTCGGTGAAGCTCAAACGAAGCTCGCAGGAGGCCCCGTCATCGTAGTCGAGCCTCACCGTCCCCATCCCGGGCCCTGTCCTCTCATAGGCGTAGCTGCCCAATCGCGAAGTGGTGCTCTCCGATCGGGAGTCGGCGCTCTCCGACCGAATCGCCGCCTGCGCTTCCACCCTCTCGATCTGCTCGAATCGGTTGCCTTCTGCAAACCGCAGTTCAATGCGTCTGGCGGTCCCCTCTTCGCCCGTGATCCGTAACCTCAACCGTCTGCCCTCCAGGTCCTCCCCGGTGAAGTGAGAAGGATCGTCCGGGTCGGGCTCCTCTGCCTCCGTCCTGCCTTCCCCCGGCTGCGACCACTCACCCCTCCCCTCTTCGTTCATGGCCCTCACCTCCACCCGGTAGAGCGCCTCCTCCTCCAGGCCCGTCAGCGTCAACCTCAGTCCCGTCCCCTCGTGCCCTCCGTCCCGGTAGCCTTCCTCTCCCTCCTCCCGGTAGCGCACCTCATAGCCGGTGATCTCAGGCCCCCGGTTCTCAGGCTCGGACCAGCTCACCTTCAGGCTGTCCGTGCCCTCAGCGGTCACCTCCGGCGCCCCCACCGCCGCCGGCGGCTCCTCCTCGTCACTTACCCGCACCCGTATGGTCCTCTGCCCCTTCCGCTCCCTCTCCCCCTCCCCGCTCCTCGCCTCCACCACCACCACGTATTCGTTGTCTCCTGCAGGGCTTTCGGGCTCCGCGCTCACCGCATCGGCAGGCCTCTCATAGTCCGGCGCCTCCGTGAAGCTCAGCTCTCCCGTCTCCCCAACTACCATAAACAGTGCTGCGTCCGCTCCCCCCGCGATCCCGTAGCCGGCAACCTCGTCTCCCTCGTCGGAGTCCACCGCCTCCAGCCGCACTACCTTCCTCTGGTTCTCCACCACCTCCAACGGACCTGTGCTCGTGATCTCCGGCACCCGGTTCAGCTCGCTCAGCCGGAAGCTCCCCTGTCCCAGCAACGCGCCCCCGCAGCGGTAGCTGTAGCTGCCCGCTCCCACTCCGCTGAAGCTCATCCGCAGTTCGCACGTCTCCCCCCCGTCGTAGTCCAGGCTCAGCTCTCCCGTCGTCCGGCTGGTGTGGCGGTACCGGTAGCTCCCCATGCGGGTCGCCGTCACTTCCCCTGCTGTGTCCAGCTCCCTCTCCTCGAACCGCAGCCCCCCTCCAAACCTCACCTTCAGACTCCGCCGGCTTCCTCCAAACGGCGTCCACTCCAATCCGGCCTCTCCACCCTCCAGGTCCTCCGCCCGGAAGTTCGACCGAAAGGCCGGGTCCAGAGGCATCACCGCCTCCACCGCCTCCGTCTCCCGCCCGTTGCCGATCTGGTTGACCGCCCGCAACTCCAAGGCATAGACCGTCCCGTTGAGAAGCCCCATGAGGGTGTAGCCGGAGGCGTTGACCTCCCCGGGAGCGCTGTCCGGGATGGGTGTCCACTCCCCGACCTCGCCCAGGCCCTCTTTCAGTCGGTACTCGTAGCGCAGGATCTCGGCGCCCCCGTCGCTTTCCGGCGGAGTCCACGCCAACTGCACCGCCCCGTCCCCCGGCATGGCCATCAGGCCCCCCGGCGCCTGCGGAGGAAACAGCAGGCCACCACCTCCTCCGCCGCCACCACCTCCTCCACCACCTCCACCACCTCCTCCTCCGCCGCCACCTCCACCACCACCGCCGCCGCCGCCGTCGTCGGTGATCCTGACCGTCACCGAGTTCGGAGCGCCCGCCGCCACATTAGAAGGCAGCGTCGCGCCCAGCGCCACCGTGAACGTCTCGTCGTCCGTGTCCACGTCCTGCGCCGTCGTGATCGTGCCCGTGCCCGTCGTCGAGCCGCTGCTGATCGTGATGCTGGTCAGCGGCCCGAAGTCGCCCTCCTCCGCCGTCCCCGCCGTCAGCGTCAGAGGGATATCGATGTTGCTCGAAAGCGCCGCCGACAGCTCCGCCGTCACCGTCACCGACGAGCCCTCATCCACCGGGTTCGGAGCGGCTGAGAGCGTGAGAGTAATCGGTGTGACTCTCACCTGGCGGAAATAGTCGTCGGAGACCGCTGCATGGGTCAGCACGGCCGCGGTATTGCTCGAATCGCCCTTGAACGTGATGGTTCCGCCGTTGAGGGAGATCGCGTTCGCAGGAATCGAGATGCCGTTGGTGTCCGAGTCCGCTGCCACGGTGTATGCGAAGACTGCCCTCAAGCCCCCTCGGGTGAGCCGCTGGAATCGGGCTTGCCTGGTGTTGGCGCCGATGGTCAGTCCGAGTTGCGGCGCGCCGCTCACGCTCACCGCCCGGCTGAAGAGGGCGATGGCAGTGATCGTCTCGCCCCTGTCGTAGGCGGCGCCGTCCTCCGGCCTGTTCACGAAGCCGACTCCCGTCACCTCCGGAGTCACGACGGCGGCGGCGCCGTTCACCTTGCGGGTCGAGCCGCCGGCAACCGCGCCGTGGGTGAGCGTGGGGGCGGCCGAGTCGCACCTGCGGGTGATGGTTCCGCCGTTGAGCGACAGGGCGTCGGCCGGGATGTCGACCCCGTCGGCGTCGGTGTCGGATGGCTGCACGATGTAAGCGAAGAGGACGTAGTAGGCGAAGGAAGGGTGGACGTACACGAAGTCGGCCTGCCTGGTGTTGGCGCCGACGGTCAGCGCGAGTTGCGGCGTGCCGCTCACCTCGACGGGGTCTTCGAAAATAGCCCACATATAGATCGGCTCGCCCAGGGAATAGGTTGCGCCATCGTCCGGCATGTCGGCGGCGAACGCGGCGGTGGCCAATTCGTTGGGGGAGGCCATGGAGCCGTCGACCTTGTAGTCGGCGTAGGCGGACCGGGCGGCATGGGTGATGGTGGCATGGAGGGCCGGAACGTCCCGGCGGACGATGCTGCCGCCGTTCAGAGAAATCGCGTTCGCAGGGAACGAGATGCCGTCGGTGTCCGAGTCCGCCGCCATCACGTCGTAATAGAAAAACATAGTAGTCGCTTCGGCGGAGAGGGCCTGGAAGCTGGCTTGCCGCATGACGCCGCCGACGTCGAGTTGCACCGTCGGGGAGCCGGTCACCACCACCGGGTACCTGAAGGAGACACTCACAGTCGCGGCGTCGCACCTTTTAAGGACGCTGCCGGGCGGTGGGTTGTTTACATTGAGGGCGGGAGCACCGGCCTGCAGAGCGAGGACGGTGCTGGCATCCACTTTGTGGTTCGCACTGTCGGCCACCTCAGCGTGAGTCAGGGACGCCGAGGTGCCGGTGTCCACATCGTGGGTGATCGTCCCGCCGTTGAGCTCGAGCGCGTTCGCAGAGATCGAGATGCCGTCGGTGTCCGAGTCCGAGGCCTGCACCGTGTAGGAGAAGAGCATAAACGGTTGAGCGGCTAAACTCGTCACGAGGGATGAAAAGTTCGCGTACCGGGTTTGGCTGCCGACGGTCAGGGCCAAGCGCGGCCGGCCGGTCACGGCGATGGTCCGGCTGAAGTCCACCCTCACTTCGACGCTCTCATACTGTATGTAGGTTCCGTCGCCGCTCTCGGGCAAACCGCTGAATGAAACCTGCAGAATCTCCGGCTGGGGCGACGTCGAGCCGTCGACCTTGAAGTTGGCGCCGTCAGCGAGTGCAGCGTGCGTCAGCGCGGCGTTCACCGACGGGTCGGCCTGGGCCGCAATGGAGCCGCCGTTGAGCTCGAGCGCGTTGGCCGCGATGCCGTAGCCGTCCGTGTCGCTGTCGCTTGCCTGCACGGTATAGGAGAAAATGGCACCCGTGCGCTGCGACTCCAATTGATCGAAGACGGCGTAGCGGGTGTCGGCGCCGATGGTCAACGCCATGCGCGGCTGTCCCCGCACGCTCACCCTCTGGTCGAATTCGACGATCAGAAAGATCCGGTCGCCCAGATAGTACGTATCGCCGGTGCCGAACTGCGGAAGGAAGCTGCTGCGGACGATTTTGGTGATCGCGGGCGCCGAGACTTGCGCCGCGGCGGGGAGGGCGGCGAGCAGGAACAGCGCGCCGGCTAGAAGCGCACCGGCGCGGCGAACGGGCCGAGCGCGCCCAGCAGCAGCGCCAGAGCTGGGAGGAGACGGAGGGAGCCGCCGTGAGACCGCAGGAAACCCGTGGAAGGCGCCGGGCGCGGGCGCCTCACGACGCGCCCCCTCGGCTAAGAATGCAACGTCCGGGAGTGGTGGGCATGTCAGGTCCTTTTTTGATTTATTTGGAGCCGTGTCGGCACCGGGTTCCCGCATGATGGCCATCCTCCTCAGTAAACGGCGGCGCCTGCTCGAGCCCGGCTCGCCCGGCGTCGCCACCGGCTCGCCGGCCCTTTCGGAACCCGGGCCACGGACCCCCGACTGCGAGGTCGGAGCGACACGCGGGTGCGCCAGCTAACCACGGCTCCCATCCTGTCAAGCCAGCAAATAAAGGCGGCTGTGCCAACACATTAGCGACCGACCGGGACACCGGCCGTGAGACTGGCAGTTTTCAAGACCTCTGAAAGAGTAGGTCCAGCTAGTGCACTGCCGGCGTCAAGATCCGGATCAGGTGATTCCCCGACTCAGCGATGAAGAGGTTGCCCGCTGCGTCCACCGCCACGCCTTCGGGGTAGTTTAGCCGGGCCGCGGTCGCCGGGCCGCCGTCCCCGCTGAACCCCCTCGTTCCCGTGCCCGCCACGGTGGTGATGACCCCCGCGGAGTCCACCTTGAGGATCCGATTGTTGGCCGAATCGGCGATGAAGAGGTTGCCGGCGCCGTCCACCGCCACGTCATCGGGGAAGGCCAGCCGAGCCGCGGTCGCCGGGCCGCCGTCCCCGCTGAACCCCCCACGTCCCCCGCCCGCCACGGTGGTGATGACTCCTGCCGTGTCCACCTTGCGGATCCGGTGGTTTCCCGAATCGGCGATGAAGAGGTTGCCGGCACCGTCCACCGCCACGCCTCCGGGTCCGTACAGCCGAGCCGCGGTCGCCGGGCCGCCGTCCCCGCTGACCCCAAGCCTTCCCGTGCCCGCCACGGTGGTGATGACCCCCGCTGTGTCCACCTTGAGGATCCGGTGGTTGTTGGAATCGGCGATAAAGAGGTTGCCGGCACTGTCCGCCGCCACGCCTCTGGGTCTGTTCAGCCGAGCATCGGCCGCCGGGCCACCGTCCCCGCTGACCCCAAACCTTCCCGTGCCCGCCACGGTGGTGATGACTCCTGTCGTGTCCACCTTGAGGATCCGGTGGTTGTTGGAATCGGCGATAAAGAGGTTGCCGGCACTGTCCGCCGCCACGCCTCTGGGGTCGTCTAGCCGGGCCGCCGTCGCCGGGCCGCCGTCCCCGCTGACCCCCCCCGTTCCCGTGCCCGCCACGGTGGTGATGACCCCCGCCGTGTCCACCTTGCGGATCCGGCGGTTGCCCCGATCGGCGATGAAGAGGTTGCCGGCGCCGTCCACCGCCACGCCACCGAGGCCGGCCAGCCGGGCTGCGGTCGCTGGGCCGCCGTCCCCGCTGACCCCAAGCCTTCCCGTGCCCGCCACGGTGGTGATGACCCCCGCCGTGTCCACCTTGCGGATCCGGCGGTTGCCCCCATCAACGATGAAGAGGTTGCCGGCGCCGTCCACCGCCACGTCAGAGGGTCTGCCCAGCCGGGCCGTCGTCGCCGGGCCGCCGTCCCCGCTGAACCCCCTCTCTCCCGTGCCCGCAACGGTGGTGATGACCCCCGCCGTGTCCACCTTGCGGATCCGGTGGTTGTCCCGATCGGTGATGAAGAGGTTGCCGGCGCCGTCCACCGCCACACCATGGGGGAAGGTCAGCCGAGCCGCGGTCGCCGGGCCGCCGTCCCCGCTGAACCCAAGCCCTCCCGTGCCCGCCACGGTGGTGATGACCCCTGCTGTGTCCACCTTGCGGATCCGCTGGTTAAGCAAATCGGCGATGAAGAGGTTGCCGGCACCGTCCACCGCCACGCCAGCGGGGAAGGCCAGCCGGGCCGCGGTCGCCGGGCCGCCGTCCCCCCCCCTGAACCCCCTCTCTCCCGTGCCCGCCACGGTGGTGATGACCCCCGCTGTGTCCACCTTGCGGATCCGGTGGTTGTACTGATCGGCGATGAACAGATTGCCGGCGCCGTCCACCGCCACGCCGGTGGGGTGTGCTAACCGAGCCGCGGTCGCCGGGCCGCCGTCCCCGCTGAACCCGGTCTCTCCCGTGCCCGCCACGGTGGTGATGACCCCCGCTGTGTCCACCTTGCGAATCCGGTCGTTGCCCCGATCGGCGATGAACAGGTTGCCGGCGCCGTCCACCGCCACGCCTTCGGGGACCCTTAGCCAAGCCGCGGTCGCGGGGCTGTTATCCCCATCATCCCGAGTACCGGCGAAGGTGTCGATTATCCAGCCAGTGGGAGTTTGCCCGCCGCCGGCCGTGACCACTACCCGCCGGCCCCTGGAACAGTTGTTATTGGTCCGGCTCTCCCCGCTGACCGCGTCCACGCAGGCGCCGTAGTAGTAGGTCCCCCCACTCGACGGGGCCGTCAACCGGATCGACTCTTCCGTCAGGCCCGATGGGGCAAGGGCGCTCACTGCGTCCGTCCCCACCGAGGTATCAGCGCTCGTTATGGTCGCGTCCGTCGAACGGTAATAGCTCAGCGTCGTGGCCGGGGAGGCTCCCTCCCCGACGTTGCGCACTCCCGCCGCCAGCGAGAACGACCCTCCCGGGGGAGTGCCCGAAGGGTTCGTAAAGGCGGTGATCGAGTAGACGGTCAGGTCCGGATCGCCGCCGGAACGAGTGTCTGGGGGGGGGACAGTTTCCGCCGGCGGCAAGGAGGAGAATACCGGATCGGCTTCGAAGTTCAGCGACAGGGTCACGATGGGCTCGGTGGAGGTGATCTCGACCGATCCGTTAAAGCCGTTGAGCGCAAACAGGGGCGCCATGTTTTGCGCACCATGCCCGTGGGGCGACAGGCTTCTATCGACGCTGGCCAGCACCTGCCCTGCCGCGTCCTTGGCCGTAAAGGTAATTTGGGCCGCCGCGTCGGATGGGTTGGCGTAGGCCACTCCGGTCCCAAACCGACCTTCTCCCTGTTCGGCAAAGGTGACAAAGCGGGTTGCCGGAAGTCCCGCCGCGTTGACTCCGGCTTCTCCCGTGGGCACTCCCCCTTCAAACCGGCGAAACAGCAGGCTGGCCTTTACCGGCCCCGAGCAGCTGGCCCGCGCCCAGCCGGGCGCCAGCGGTGCGCTCAGCTCCACGTCGGTCTCCTCATGAACCGACCCTCCGGGCGGCAGAACGTCGGTTCGCCTGTCCACCGTTCCCAGTCCTGCAAATGACACCATCAGCGGACTCCCCTGATCGGAAAGGAAATCCGTCTGGCAGCTCACCTCCTCAGTGGAGTAGTTGATATAGGTGAGGGTGGTTTGCCAACCCGCTCCCACGGCAAGGTGGGGGAAGTAATAGGTAGTCGTTCCCTCGGCGGCAGCATCCAGTTCCCCAGGCGGCAAGGAGGAGAACACCGGATCGACTTCGAAATTCAGCGACAGGGTGACGATGGGCTCGGTGGAGGTGATTTCCAGCGATCCGCTAAACCGGCTGAGACCGAATAGTCCCGCCATATTGTGCGCACCATGCCCGTTGGGCAACAGGTTCCGCTCGACGCTGGCCAGCGTCCGCCCCGCCGAGTCCTTGGCCGTAAAGGTGACGAGGGCCGCCGTGTCGGATGGGTTGGCGTAGGCCACTCCGGTCCCCAACCGGCCTTCTCCCTGCTCGGCAAAGGTGACGAAGCGGGTGGCTGGAACGGTCGCCGCATTGACTCCGCCTTCCGCCACGGGCGCCCCTTGGCTGTTGTGGCGGCGAAACAGCAGGCTGGCCTTCACCGGCCCCGAACAGGTGGCCCGCGCCCAGCCGGGCGCCAGCGGTGCGCTCAGCTCCACGTTGGTCTCCTCATGAACCGACCCTCCGGGCGGCAGAACGTCGGTCCGGCTGTCCACCGTTCCCCGATCCGCAAACGAGACCATCAGCGGACTTCCCTGATCGGAAAGGAAATCCGTCTGGCAGCTCACCTCCTCGGAGGAGTAGTTGATATAGGTGAGGGTGGTTTGCCATCCCGCTCCCACGGCAAGGTGAGGGAAGTAATAGGTCTGCTCTTCCGTCTGTGGGGGCGGCTGAACCGCACTCGATTCAACCAACTCGAAGCTGCCCCTACAGACCACCAGACCGAACACCGCCGCTGTGAACGTGCCCCTCGTCTGCGAGCTGAAGGTCAAATCAGACACAAAGGGAATCGGAAGGTCATCAACCGTTGTCGTGAGGGTTCCCGTGTTCGTGCCGGTTTCCTCGTATTCGTAGTCGCCCTCCACATCCACAGTTTGCGTTCTGCCACCTGATTCAATGACTGCCTTTGTAGCCAATCGGCCTGGTCCGATGAAGCTGAAGGGATCTATTCCATCGCCTTCGTCGCAATCCGGGGCGTCAAATTGCAAGGTCCACCCCGTGAACCGTTGCTCGAATTCCTCCTGGCTCTGTGGCGCAAGCTGGGCAACCGCCATGCCCGGACAGACTACGGTCAACAGCGCGGTGAAGCTCCAAAGGATTCCCTTGTTTAAAGACCGTAAAGACACTGTTTTTCTCCTCGCTTTTTGACCCTCGGATCCATCCAGGTGTCCCGTCCCAAGGACCGCCGTGACGCACCGCACGCTACAACATGACAAAGGGGGGCTGTGTTGGGTTGGTCATTCTCCACTCTTGCTTCAGGTGACAGGATCGAAGAGGTTGCTTAGCTTTCAGACTTCTGTACTCTATAAAACCAATGTGAATCCAAGGCGACCAGATGAGTTGTTAGGTGAATAAAATACGAATTCGTTTCCCATTCCTGCTAGAATCGACTCGGTTGAGCCTTGGAGGTACTCGCAACCGGCTCTTCCACAGAGCCGTGACCGGCCGACAACCAACTGGTCTTACTCCGAGGCCCAACGAAAGGGGGATGACTTGAAGAGGCCCAACGAATTGAAACGAGGGAACGAGAGGCTTCGGGAACGCATCTCCAAACTGAGCGCGGCCAGCCTGCGAATCAGCGCCAGCCTCGATCTCGACACTGTCCTGAGCGAGGTGGTGGAAAGCGCCCGCGCGCTGACCGGCGCCAGCTACGGTGGCATCGTGACCGGCGGTGAGTCAGGACGAGCCTTCGACTTCGTCTCTTCCGGACTGACCACCGAAGAGCACCGCCAGTTGCTGGAGTGGGCCGAGGGGCCGCGGCTGTGCCAACACGTCCGCGACCGATCGGGACACCGGCCGTGAGACTGGCAGCGTTCGAGACCGCCGAAAGGGTAGGTCCGGTCACTGCACTGCCGGCGTCAAGATCCGGATCAGGTGATTGCCCGAATCAGCGATGAAGAGGTTGCCCGCTCCGTCCACCGCCACGCCTTCGGGGCTCCTTAGCCAGGCCGCGGTCGCGGGGCTGTTGTCCCCAACATCCCGAGTACCGGCGAAGGTGTCGATCCTCCAGCCGGTGGGAGTTTGCCCGCCGCCGGCCCTGACCGTTACCCGCCGGCCCCTGGAACAGTTGTTATTGGTCCGGCTCTCCCCGCTGACCGCGTCCACGCAGGCGCCGTAGTAGTAGGTCCCCCCACTCGCCGGGGCCGTCAACCGGATCGACTCTTCCGTCAGGCCCGATGGGGCAAGGGTGCCCAGCGCGTCCGTCCCCACCGAGGTATCAGCGCTCGTTATGGTCGCGTCCGTCGAACGGTAATAGCGCAGCGTCGTGGCCGGGGAGGCTCCCTCCCCGACGTTGCGCACTCCCGCCGCCAGCGAGAACGACCCTCCCGGGGGAGTGCCGGAAGGGTTCGTAAAGGCGGTGAACGAGTAGACGGTCAGGTCCGGATCGCCGCCGGAACGAGTGTCTGGGGGGGGACAGTTTCCGCCGGCGGCAAGGAGGAGAATACCGGATCGGCTTCGAAGTTCAGCGACAGGGTCACGATGGGCTCGGTGGAGGTAATCTCGACCGATCCGTTAAAGCCGCTGAGTGCAAACAGAGGCGCCATGTTTTGTGCACCATGCCCGTCGGGCAACAGGTTCCGCTCGACGCTGGCCAGCGTCCGGCCCGTAGCGTCCTTGGCCGAAAAGGTGACGAGGGCCGCCGTGTCGGATGGGTTGGCATAGGCTACTCCAGTCCCCAACTGACCTTCTCCCTGCTCGGCAAAGGTGACGAAGCGAGTGGCCGGAAGTGTCGCCCACCGCCGAACCGCCCAGGGCGTACACCAGCGGCGTGTCGCGCTTGGGGTCATCCGGTTCGGCCAAGCGGCCGTTGTGTCGAAACGTGATCATCCGGTGAAACCGCCTTCCTCGGCGACGGTAGCGACGTGGTACACTCAATGTCCAACCTTGGGGAGAAGGCGGATGATATTCAAGACCAGCCTAGCGCGCGGCGTGGCATTGGTGATTGCGGCCGGATTCGCGTTGAGCGCGACCGCGGGAACCCTGACGGGACCGGTGACCGAGGGAGAACGGGGCGGTCCGTACGGCGCCGTGGACGTTGCCGACCGGGGCTACCAGACCGAGGAGTATTTTCTCGCCGGCAGCGCCACGGCCTACGAACTGGCCGAAGGGGAGCACACGCCCGACGGCCGCTGGAATACGCGCCCGGCAGCGGACAAGGCAGACTTCAAGACCCGCCTGTTGGTGGTTCGCCCGGAGGATCCCGACGCCTTCAACGGCACCGTCATCGTCTTGTGGCTGAACGTCTCCGCCGGCTTCGAAGTGGGCTTGGCGGTCGGCGAGGCACTGCGCGGCTACGCCTGGGTCGGGGTCTCGGCACAGAAGGTCGGCATCGACGGGTTCCCGCAGGATCCCCAAGGTCTCAAGGCCTGGGATGCGAAGCGCTACGGTTCCCTCGTTCATCCGGGCGACGCCTATTCCTACGACATCTTCACCCAGGTCGCCCGCGCCGTGGGTCCGGAACGCGACACGTCCGATCTTGATCCCATGGGCGGCCTCGAGGTCGAGCGGATGATCGCCGTGGGCCCCTCGCAGTCCGCCGCACGCCTGCGAACGTACATCAACGGCGTACACCAACACACGGGCGTGTTCGACGGCTACATTCCGTTCGTCGACTTCGGCCGCGGGGTGCCGTTCACGGCGGATAGCGCCGGTCAGCTCTGGGGTGGCTGGTCGTCGATCCGTTCCGACCTCGACGTCCCGGTAATCGTCGTGAACTCGGAGACCGAGGTGACCAGCTACTACGGGGTGCGGGAGGACGACTCCGACCGCTTCCGCCTCTGGGAGATCGCGGGCACCTCGCACGTGTCGGTGCCGCGACCCGAGGAAGCGGACACCGGCTTCAACTGGCTGTCCTACCGCCCCGTGTACGACGCATCGATCCGGCATCTGCATCGCTGGATCACGGATGGTGTCGAACCGCCGCGGATGCCGCGCGTCGAAGTCGTACCCGGTACCGGTCAGACCGGCGCGGCGGCGCGACCCCAGGTCGTGCGCGACGATCACGGCAACGCGGTGGGTGGAATCCGTCTGCCGGACGTCGAGGTGCCGACGGCTTCGCACAGCGGTTTCGGGGTACAGAAGCCGGGGACGCAGTTCGGCTTCATCTTCGGCGTGGCAGCGGACTTTGATGGCGAGAAGCTCGCCAGCCTGTATCCGGACAGCGGGCACTATCTCAAGGCTTGGCGGGCGGCACTCGACCGGGCCGTGGAACAAGGCATCGTGCTGCCCGAAGACGCCCCCGCCATGGCGGACGCAGCTGCGGCTTGGGCCGCGCGCCTGGATGTCGAACAGGGCGCCGACGAGATGGCGGAGCGCGTGACCCAGGTTCGGGAGCGGCTGATGCTCACCGACGAACAGGTCGAGAAGATCGGGCCGATCCTGCGCAAGGGGATCGAGGCGCAGGCGGAACTGTTCGCCGAGCAGGGATTCGCGCGGGGCGGGGCGAGGAGCCGCCAGGGCGGTCTCCCGAACCTGCGGCAGATGCGCAAGCTCCGGAGGGAGATAGATGCGATCCGGGAGTCGACGCTCCGGGAACTCGGCGAGGTGCTGGACGAGAAGCAGCTCGCGGAGTACAGGGAGATCCAGAAGGAACGCCAGGCGGAACTGCGCAAGCGGATGAGAGAGCGCCGCTAGGCGGGGCGCGGCGGTGGATGCGCGGAGCCCGACGGGGGGGGCTGAGGACCTTGGACGGCGGCCTGGGACGTGGGATCTGTGATCGAGCTTATAGGAGAACCTGCAACCCTAAGATATTGCCCCTTGGCGAGCTCGCGGAGGCCTGCGCGGCCCCAAGATGTTGGGGTGCGGCTAAAGTTGACATAATGAAGGATTATCGGAAGTCAGTTCCTGTGGGAGCATAGCCGAAACTATAGGACGAGGCGCTAGCTCTCACGATCCGGGAAGCAGCCCAGGGCAACCATCAGTGCGTCGTCGAGAGACTTGAGTTTGGTGGCATCGAGGCTCCCTACGAACCGAGTCAACTGCGACTTCCGCAGGCTGACAAGCTCGTCGCAGTGCACGCTGCAGTCGTGTCGAAGTCCTTCGTTCAATCCGACATCGACTTGTGTTGCCAGCCCGTGACGCTTCGAGTACACTGGCGCACAGATAACCGTCGAGAAGTGAGAGTCGATCACTGCCTGCCGGCTGACTACGACGAACACGCGAAAACGCTTCGGGTCGCGCGCGTGGGGTCGCTCGACCCGGTAGAGCTCCCCGCGCGTCACGTGACTACCTGATATGCCAGGACATCGACCGCTTCTTCGTTGAGTTCATCGGCGTGCTCATTGATGATATTGCGGTCGCGCTTGTCGATCCTTACCCGTTCTCTCGCTGAGAAGCTTTGACGAAGCAGCCGCTCAATCACCTGGGATCTGCTTTCTCCTTCTCGGGCAGCCTCGTCAACGGCTGTGACCACCTCTTGCTCAAGTGTGATAGATGTTTTCAGCTTCATAAGACAATCATCCCCCTGTGGGAAACCTGAAATTCCCATCTCGATCGTCGGAAAAAGAGGCCGCGGGAAGCCCTGTGCTCCAACTTCTCGGGTCCGGCATGCCTCAGTACCCCCGAATATCAACGGCTTGTTCCCTAGTCTAGTGCTCGGCCGGGACACCGGATGGATGTGATACAAGAACCCGCCGCGCCTACGCCGATTCGCTCGCCCATGACGCCCTGCGCTGTTCCAAGCGTGTCCTTGCGTCAGCCACGACAGCCGGGGCTTCGGGCTCGTTGGTTGCGGTTTCCTGCACCTCTCGTAGTGCTAACGTCTTCCGGTACTCCTCAGCTTCGGCCGCAAGGGTAAACTCCACAGAGCCGCGATCTTGCGCGACCTGTTCGATATCAGCAAGTGACACCGAGAAGAACTCCTTGCGCATGTTCACGAGGTTGACCCGCCGGTTGTCGAAAGCGGCGTGCAGCGTCTGCTCGAGGTCTGGAACATTCTCCGAGTAGATCATCGCGTGAACGTCGAATGGGAACGGCACCGACGCATCGCCGAGTTCCCGGAACCGGTCGCCGGGATCTAAACGCCTCGTCAGGCCGATCTTGTAGACATTATCCCCGAATGATCCAATGTTCGAGACGACGTAGACGTGACCTGACTTCGTGAGTTGTGCACGCGATAGGGCACGCTCCTTCGTTTCATGGGCCGCGTCGAGTTGACTCTGTAGCCTCTCGATCTCGCTCTGAAGCTCCGTACTCTTCTCGTCTCCGGCACGCTGCAATTCCTGACGCGCCTTCTCTAGTGCGGCCGCATACCGCTGCTCCTCCTTCTCTGCGTCGCTCTTCGCCTTTTCAATCTCCCGGCGGACACGTTCCTCTTCACGCATCTGTTCGCGGATGCGGCGCTGCTCCTCTTTCTCCGCCTCCCGCTGTTCCTGATACTCGTGCGCAAGGCGGAGTTCGCTGATCTTTAGATCGAGATATTGCGGAACGATGGCACAGTGCTGCGTCTCGCCGAGCTTGTTCAAGGCCTCGAACGACCGGCTGATACGCTTTTCCATCACAGTCACATTGTTGTAACGCACCTTGACAATCGCCGCGTCGCATTCGCCGTTGAAGGCTCGAAGTTGGAGCTTTAAGTACCGCTGTACCATCCGGCGCCCCTCAGTCCTACTGCCCTCGACGTGCCATTCCGTCTTACAGACCGCGGCCGTCTTGTCTCGGACCATTGCCTTCTGTTGCCCCCGGATCTCGTCCAGCTTGGCCTTGAACGCGGCGGAAGACTCGAAATCGTAGTGCGGCTCGTAGATGCCAAAGGACTGAAGTGCGGCCTGATCGCGAGCCGCGTCTAGCTCGCGCGTCAGCTCCTCGAGTTCACGAAGAGCTTCACCAAAGTCTTTTTCCCACGACGCTCGACGAGTTGCGACCTCCGACGCCAACGTCTCCTTCTCCGCAGCTACACGATCGCGCTCCCGCTCCACGTCGATGATGCCTCCGTACCGCCGTCTCATGTCTCCGTTCTGCCGTCTCGTGTCTCGGAGCGACCGCAGAGCGAACAGGAGACCGATAACGGCAACCACGGCTATTGCGATGAAAACAACTTCCGACATGACTGTTCCTCTTTTCTCTGGAGCGCGGCTGTATTACGCGGGTACGCGTAGCATATTATACGCGTTCAGAGCCTCTTCCTAGTAAGCTCATTGATAGACGGCAGCCCTCGAGCCTTAAACACATAATCTAGGCCTTCCATCAAGAAATCATGCATCTTAGCGTGTTCTTCAAACGCTAGTCGCCGCACCTGCTCATAGACGGGTAAGGGCAGATACGCGGTTTGCTGCTTGACCCGGGGACGGTTACCTCTTGGCTTGACCGGTGTCTGCTGAGGTACGGTGGGAACTGGCGCAGTTGGCTCGTTCCCGCCGAAGATGTCCTCAAGCGATGTGCGTTTCTTGCTCATAGGTCAATTTCTCCATTTTCGTGGTTATCCACTGCCATAAAGCTCGAACTTCCGCGGCCGCCTTTCCCTTCGGTTCATACTCGGTCACGGTCAGTCCTCGCCCATGGGCATCCTGATAGGCAGTTCGTAACACGATAGGCATCGGGGCTACCATCCCCAGAACTCGCAACCCGTTTGCGGCTTCTCGAATGCGGGCGCCTCTCGGGGGGGTCTGAGACAATACAAACGCACTCAATTTTCCCAAACGGGTGATGGTTGCGACCGTTGCTGGCGTAGCTTTCATGTCGGCCGGAGTAGCTCGGCATGGAATCAGGCAGAAATTCGCTTGACGAATTGCCGCCGCAATACCCGGCTCGTCTCGTCCAGGAGTATCGATCACGACCAAGTCAAAAGCTTGCGCTGCCCGTGCAATCGCGGTGGGTAACTCGGCGGTCGTGACTCTAGCTAATTTCGGAGTGTCAGCCTCACGGATCTGGTACCACTCTTCCACCGTACCCTGTGGGTCCATGTCTAACACCAAGGTACGGTTTCCCTGTTCCTCAGCGGCTACAGCACAGGAGAGCGCAAGAGTGGATTTGCCACTGCCACCCTTTTGGGTCACTAATGCGATCACGCGCATACGCGTATCCTATTATAATCTTCTAACAATGTTAGCGTATACAAGGATACCATGAAGACACTATCCTACGCTCCACTCTAACACTCTGACAGCCTCCCAGGATCCAGTGGTGGTTTAGGGGGGGCGTCATGGACCGTGATTAGGGTAGCGCATGGCCCAATGCTGACTACAGTGTAACATTTAATGGTACACTTCCTTGCATGATCAAAGGGTTCGCTTCCAAGGTCCTTAGGAAAGCATTTGAAGATGGGGACTACCGGCGGATCAACCCTCAATGGAGGGCCCGGGTTGAACTTCTTCTGGACGCATTGGATGCAGCAGAGAAAGTAGAAGATTTGAACCTCCTGACGCTCGGCACCCATCCGTTAAAGGGCAACCGAAAAGGTGAGTGGGGAATGACTGTGACGAAGAACTGGAGGATTACCTTCAGATTCGAGGCGGGAGATGCCGTCGAGGTAGACCTAGAGAATTATCACTAGAACGGGGGCGGGACATGGCTAGAAATCTGGAGAGGAGACCGACGCATCCAGGCACGTTGCTACGGGGCGAGATCGAGGCTCGAAAACTCAATCAGGGGCAGGTGGCAGGTCTTGTCGGTGTCGGGCGCAGGACCATTAACGAGATTTGTCAAGGACGAAGATCAATGAGCGCTGACATGGCGCACCGGATCGGGAAGCTTTTCGGCAACGGGCCGACGCTCTGGATTAACATGCAGAAGGCGATTGACATATGGGACGCTGAGCGCGAGCACTCGACAGACTACGCCAAGATTCAGACCTTAGAGATAGCTTGATAAAGTATGTAATCAAGGCTAACCCCTAATTCAGCAGCAGGATAGAGCAAGCTGCTACTCCCGGGCAGGCAAGTAGGCCCCGTCGCCGCTGCGCTCTCCTGGCCTGCCACCGTCATTGACCACCCCGTAGGCCAGAAACGGGTTCTCCCCCGACACCCTCTCGATCCGGATATACCCCTGCCGCGTCTCCGAAGAGGCTCTGCCCAGGATCCCATTGATCTGATGCCAGCCCCGGACCGGGACCTCCTTGGTCACCACCGTCTCCACCAGCATCCCCGTCTCCCCGTCGTAGATCTCCAGATGAAAGACGCTCTCACTTTCGTCCACTTCTCCCGTGTTGACCAGCGCCAGGTTGGAGCGGTCCTGGCTGTTCTGCTGCATCCCGTCCACCCAGGCAACCCGGGTGAAGGCCTCGCCTTCCGGCACCGCGTTGTAGAAGACGCTGTATTGTCCCCCGCCTCCCTTCGAGCCCGTCCTGGCTCCTACCACGATTCCGCTCAGGTCTCCCTCTTCGGCCGTGACGAACACCGGTCCCGCCAAGGTCCGCCTGCCCGTCCCCAGTCCCGCCACCTCCTCACCACGCAACGCCTCCACCACCTCCGGTACGATCTCCTGCTGGCCGGCTTCCAGCTCCATGCTGAACACCGCCGTCCGGTCGTCCGTATCGATCCCCTCGGCTACAAACTGGAAATTCAGTCTCCTCGGCTCCTGGGAGAAGTTCGTCACCGTCAACTCGCTCCTGAACTCACTCGTCTCCACGATCACCGGCAGCGTCTGCCCCCTCTTCCCCGCCAGTGAACTCGCCGTCACCGGAAAGATGAACGACCCGTCCGAGTTCACCTGGTCGTTGATCACCCCGTAGGCGTAGAAGGGTGAGGTTCCCTCCACCCGCTCCACCCTCACGTAGCCGCTGGCATTGCCGCCCACTGCATTCAGCACTGCGTTGTGCTGGTGAAATCCTCCTGGCTCCAACCTTACCTCGTCCAGCTCCCGGGCAGTCCCATCCCCCGCCTCTCCTGAGTAGACCGTGGTCTTGAGGGTGATCGCTCCCTCCCCCGCAGTCCCCATGTTCTGAAAGGCTACGTTGGAGCGGTCCTGGCTGTTCTGCCTGAGCCCGCACAGGTAGACCGGCTCGTCAAACCCCTCCTCCTCGGCTATCCCCAGGTAGGCCAGCCCCGCCCGTCCGTCAGGCACTACCGTCGTGGTCCGCACCACTGCACCCACCTCCGAACCCAGCTTGACCTCCACCCGCAGTGTCCCCACCCGGTTCCCCGTCTCGGGAATCGGTACCCCCAAACCCCTCAGATAGGTGAGGGCGTCGGTCTCGACGATTTGTCTGCCGGCTGCCAGTCTGTCGGAAGCCGTCCCGCTCCCTCCTCCCGCATCGGCCGTGTAGAGGTAGTCCACCCTCGCTTCCTTCTCCCCACGGTTGGTCAGCGTCAGCTCCGAGGTGAAGAAGGACTGTTTCCGGCCTGCAGAGGAGAGGATCACCGGAACGAACAGCGACCCCGTCGTCAACCGGAAGCTCCCCTCGGCCAGGTCCGGGTCCCCGCAGTCATAGACGAACCCGCCCACTCCCGACTCGGTGAAGCTCAATCGGAGCTCGCAGGAAGCCCCGTCATCGTAGTCCAGCCTCACCGTCCCCATCCCGGGCCCTGTCCTCTCATAGGCGTAGCTGCCCAATCGCGAAGTGGTGCTCTCCGATCGGGATTCGGCGCTCTCTGACCGAATCGCCGCCTGGGCTCCCACCCTCTCGATCTGCTCGAACCGGTTGCCTTCTCCAAACCGCAGCTCAATGCGTCTGTCGGTCCCCGCCTCTCCGCCCAACCGCAAGGTCAAACGCTCATCCTCCAGGTCCTCCTCCGTGAAGTCCGAGGGATCGTCCGAGTCGGGCTCCTCCCCTCCCGTCCTTCCTTCCCCCGGCTGCGACCACTCACCCCTCCCCTCTTCGTTCATGGCCCTCACCTCCACCCGGTAGAGCCTCTCCTCCTCCAGGCCCGTCAGCGTCAACCTCAGTCCCGTCCCCTCGTGCCCCCCGTCCCTGTAGCCTTCCTCTCCCTCCTCCCGGTAGCGCACCTCATAGCCGGTGATCTCAGGCCCCCGGTTCTCAGGCTCGGACCAGCTCACTGTCAGGCTGTCCGTGCCCTCAGCGGTCACCTCCGGAGCCGCCACCGCCCCCGGCGGCTCCTCCTCGTCACTCACCCGCACCCGTATGGCCCTCTGCCTCCTCCGTTCCCTCTCCCCCTCCCCGCTCCTCGCCTCCACCACCACCACGTATTCGTTGTCTCCCGCTCCGCTTGCCGGGTCGGTGCCAGCCGCATCGGCAGGCCTCTCATAGTCCGGCGCCTCCGTGAAGCTCAGCTCTCCCGTCTGCTCAACTACCCTAAACAGCGCCCCGTCCGCTCCCCCCGCAATCCCGTAGCCGGCAACCTCGTCCCCCTCGTCGGAGTCCACCGCTTCCAGCCGCACTACCTTCGTCTGGTTCTCCACCACCTCGAACTGCCCCGGGCTGGTGATCTCCGGCAGCCGGTTCAGCTCGCTCAGCCGGAAGCTCCCCTGTCCCTGCAACGCGCCCCCGCAGCGGTAGCTGTAGCTGCCTGCTCCCACTCCGCTGAAGCTCATCCGGAGTTGGCACGACTCCCCCCCGTCGTAGTCCAGGCTCAGCTCTCCCGTCGTCCGGCTGGTGTAGCGGTACCGGTAGCTCCCCATGCGGGTCGCCGTCACTTCCCCTGCTGTGTCCAGCTCGCTCTCCTCAAACCGCAGCCCCCCTCCAAACCTCACCTTCAGACTCCGCCGGCTTCCTCCAAACGGCGTCCACTCCAATCCGGCCTCTCCACCCTCCAGGTCCTCCGCCCGGAAGTTCGACCGATAGGCCGGGTCCAGCGGCATCACCGCCTCCACCGCCTCCGTCTCCCGCCCGTTGCCGATCTGGTTGACCCCACGCAGCTCCAAGGCATAGACCGTCCCGTTGAGAAGCCCCATGAGGGTGTAGCCGGAGGCGTTGACCTCCCCGGGGGCGCTGTCCGGGATGGGTGTCCACTCGCCGAACTCGCCCAGGCCTTCTTTGAGGCGGTACTCGTAGCGCAGGATCTCGGAGCCCCCGTCGCTTTCCGGCGGACTCCACGCCAACCGCATCGCCCCGTCCCCCGGCATGGCCATCAGGCCCCCCGGCGCCTGCGGAGGAAACAGCAGGCCACCACCTCCTCCGCCGCCGCCACATTAGAAGGCAGCGTCGCGCCCAGCGCCACCGTGAACGTCTCGTCGTCCGTGTCCGCGTCCTGCGCCGTCGTGATCGTGCCCGTGCCCATCGTCGAGCCGCTGCTGATCGTGATGCTGGTCAGCGCCCCGAAGTCGCCCTCCTCCGCCGTCCCCGCCGTCAGCGTCAGAGGGATATCGATGTTGCTCGAAAGCGCCGCCGACAGCGCCGCCGTCACCGTCACCGACGAGCCCTCATCCACCGGGTTCGGAGCGGCTGAGAGCGTGAGAGTAATCGGTGTGACTCTCACTTGGCGGAAATAGTCGTCGGAGACCGCTGCATGGGTCAGCACGGCCGCGGTATTGCTCGAATCGCCCTTGAACGTGATGGTTCCGCCGTTGAGGGAGATCGCGTTCGCAGGAATCGAGATGCCGTTGGTGTCCGAGTCCGCTGCCACGGTGTATGCGAAGACTGCCCTCAAGCCCCCTCGGGTGAGCCGCTGGAATCGGGCCTGCCTGGTGTTGGCGCCGATGGTCAGTCCGAGTTGCGGCGTGCCGCTCACGCTCACCGCCCGGCTGAAGAGGGCGATGGCAATGATCGTCTCGCCCCTGTCGTAGGCGGCGCCGTCCTCCGGCCTGTTCACGAAGCCGACTCCCGTCACCTCCGGAGTCACGACGGCGGCGGCGCCGTTCACCTTGCGGGTCGAGCCGCCGGCAACCGCGCCGTGGGTGAGCGTGGGGGCGGCCGAGTCGCACCTGCGGGTGATGGTTCCGCCGTTGAGCGACAGGGCGTCGGCCGGGATGTCGACCCCGTCGGCGTCGGTGTCGGATGGCTGCACGATGTAAGCGAAGAGGACGTAGTAGGCGAAGGAAGGGTGGACGTACACGAAGTCGGCCTGCCTGGTGTTGGCGCCGACGGTCAGCGCGAGTTGCGGCGTGCCGCTCACCTCGACGGGGTCTTCGAAAATAGCCCACATATAGATCGGCTCGCCCAGGGAATAGGTTGCGCCATCGTCCGGCATGTCGGCGGCGAACGCGGCGGTGGCCAATTCGTTGGGGGAGGCCATGGAGCCGTCGACCTTGTAGTCGGCGTAGGCGGACCGGGCGGCATGGGTGATGGTGGCATGGAGGGCCGGAACGTCCCGGCGGACGATGCTGCCGCCGTTCAGAGAAATCGCGTTCGCAGGGAACGAGATGCCGTCGGTGTCCGAGTCCGCCGCCATCACGTCGTAATAGAAAAACATAGTAGTCGCTTCGGCGGAGAGGGCCTGGAAGCTGGCTTGCCGCATGACGCCGCCGACGTCGAGTTGCACCGTCGGGGAGCCGGTCACCACCACCGGGTACCTGAAGGAGACACTCACAGTCGCGGCGTCGCACCTTTTAAGGACGCTGCCGGGCGGTGGGTTGTTTACATTGAGGGCGGGAGCACCGGCCTGCAGAGCGAGGACGGTGCTGGCATCCACTTTGTGGTTCGCACTGTCGGCCACCTCAGCGTGAGTCAGGGACGCCGAGGTGCCGGTGTCCACATCGTGGGTGATCGTCCCGCCGTTGAGCTCGAGCGCGTTCGCAGAGATCGAGATGCCGTCGGTGTCCGAGTCCGAGGCCTGCACCGTGTAGGAGAAGAGCATAAACGGTTGAGCGGCTAAACTCGTCACGAGGGATGAAAAGTTCGCGTACCGGGTTTGGCTGCCGACGGTCAGGGCCAAGCGCGGCCGGCCGGTCACGGCGATGGTCCGGCTGAAGTCCACCCTCACTTCGACGCTCTCATACTGTATGTAGGTTCCGTCGCCGCTCTCGGGCAAACCACTGAATGAAACCTGCAGAATCTCCGGCTGGGGCGACGTCGAGCCGTCGACCTTGAAGTTGGCGCCGTCAGCGAGTGCAGCGTGCGTCAGCGCGGCGTTCACCGACGGGTCGGCCTGGGCCGTAATGGAGCCGCCGTTGAGATCGAGCGCGTTGGCCGCGATGCTGTAGCCGTCCGTGTCGCTGTCGCTTGCCTGCACGGTATAGGAGAAAATGGCACCCGTGCGCTGCGACTCCAATTGATCGAAGACGGCGTAGCGGGTGTCGGCGCCGATGGTCAACGCCATGCGCGGCTGTCCCCGCACGCTCACCGTCTGGTCGAATTCGACGATCAGAAAGATCCGGTCGCCCAGATAGTACGTATCGCCGGTGCCGAACTGCGGAAGGAAGCTGCTGCGGACGATTTTGGTGATCGCGGGCGCCGAGACTTGCGCCGCGGCGGGGAGGGCGGCGAGCAGGAACAGCGCGCCGGCTAGAAGCGCACCGGCGCGGCGAACGGGCCGAGCGCGCCCAGCAGCAGCGCCAGAGCTGGGAGGAGACGGAGGGAGCCGCCGTGAGACCGCAGGAAACCCGTGGAAGGCGCCGGGCGCGGGCGCCTCACGACGCGCCCCCTCGGCCAAGAATGCAGTGTCCGGGAGTGGTGGGCATGTCAAGTCCTTTTTTGATTTATTTGGAGCCGTGTCGGCACCGGGTTCCCGCATGATGGCCATCCTCCTCAGTAAACGGCGGGGGCTGTGCGAACACATTAGCGACCGATCGGGACACCGGCCGTGAGACTGGCAGTTTTCAAGACCACTGAAAGAGTAGGTCCAGCTAGTGCACTGCCGGCGTCAAGATCCGGATCAGGTGATTGCCCGAATCAGCGATGAAGAGGTTGCCCGCACCGCCCACCGCCACGCCAACGGGTCGGTCAAGTCGGGCTGCGGTCGCTGGGCCGCCGTCCCCGCTGAACCCACTCGTTCCCGTGCCCGCCACGGTGGTGATCACCCCCGAGGTGTCCACCTTGCGGATCTGGTTGTTGCCCCAATCGGCGATGAAGAGGTTGCCGGCGCCGTCCACCGCCACGCCTCTGGGGAAGGCCAGCCGAGCCGCGGCCGCCGGGCCACCGTCCCCGCTGAACCCAAACCTTCCCGTGCCCGCCACGGTGGTGATGACCCCCGCCGTGTCCACCTTGCGGATCCGCTGGTTGCTCGTATCGGCGATGAAGAGGTTGCCCGCACCGTCCACCGCCACGCCTTCGGGAACGGCCAGCCCGGCCGCCGGCGCCGGGCCGCCGTCCCCGCTGAACCCCCTCTCTCCCGTGCCCGCAACGGTAGTGATGACCCCCGCCATGTCCACCTTGCGGATCCGCTGGTTGCTCGTATCGGCGATGAAGAGGTTACCGGCGCCGTCCACCGCCACGCCTCCGGGGAAGGCCAGCCGAGCCGCCGTCGCCGGGCCGCCGTCCCCGCTGAACCCGTACCCTCCCGTGCCCGCCACGGTGGTGATCACCCCCGAGGTGTCCACCTTGCGGATCCGCTGGTTGCTCGTATCGGCGATGAAGAGGTTGCCCGCACCGTCCACCGCCACGTCAGAGGGGCTGCGCAGCCGGGCCGCCGGCGCCGGGCCGCCGGCGCCGCTGAACCCCCTCTCTCCCGTGCCCGCAACGGTGGTGATGACCCCCGCCGTGTCCACCTTGCGGATCCGACCGGCGCCCCAATCGGCGATAAACAGGTTGCCGGCGCCGTCCACCGTCACGTCAGAGGGGCTGTCTAGCCGGGCCTTGGTCGCCGGACCGCCGTCGCCGCGCTCTCCCGCGCCCGCGACGGTGGTGATCACCCCCGAGGTGTCCACCTTGCGGATCCGACGGTTGCCCGAATCGGCGATGAAGAGGTTGCCCGCACCGTCCACCGCCACGTCAGAGGGCCGGTCTAGATAGGCATCGGCCGCCGGGCCGCCATCCCCGCTGAACCCAAACCTTCCCGTGCCCGCCACGGTAGTGATGACCCCTGCCGAGTCCACCTTGCGGATCTGCTGGTTGCCCCAATCGGCGATGAAGAGGTTGCCCGCACCGTCCACCGTCACGTCAGAGGGCCGGTCTAGATAGGCATCGGCCGCCGGGCCACCGTCCCCGCTACCCCCCCCCATTCCCGTGCCCGCAACGGTGGTGATGACCCCCGCTGTGTCCACCCTGCGGATCCGGTAGTTGTGGGAATCGGCGATGAAGAGGTTGCCCGCGCCGTCCACCGCCACGCCTTCGGGGAAGGCCAGCCGAGCCGCGGCCGCCGGGCCACCGTCCCCGCTGAACCCAAACCTTCCCGTGCCCGCAACGGTGGTGATGACCCCCGCCGTGTCCACCTTGCGGATCCGGTAGTTGTCGGAATCGGCGATAAAGAGGTTGCCGGCGCCGTCCACCGCCACGCCTCTGGGCAAGGCCAGCCGAGCCAAGGTCGCCGGGCCGCCGTCCCCGCTGCCCCTCCCCGTTCCCGTGCCCGCCACGGTGGTGATGACCCCCGCCGTGTCCACCTTGCGGATCCGGTAGTTGTCGGAATCGGCGATAAAGAGGTTGCCGGCGCCGTCCACCGCCACGCCTCTGGGCAAGGCCAGCCGAGCCAAGGTCGCCGGGCCGCCGTCCCCGCTGAACCCCCTCTCTCCCGTGCCCGCCACGGTGGTGATGACTCCTGCCGTGTCCACCTTCTGGATCCGCTGGTTGAGCCAATCGGCGATGAAGAGGTTGCCGGCACCGTCCACCGCCACGCCTTCGGGGCCCCTTAGCCAAGCCGCGGTCGCGGGGCTGTTATCCCCAACATCCCGAGTACCGGCGAACGTGTCGATTCTCCAGCCGCTGGCGGCTTCCGCGCCGCCGGCCGTGACCACTACCCGCCGGCCCCTGGAACAGTTGTTGGCGGTCCGGCTCTCCCCGCTGACCGCGTCCACGCAGGCGCCGTAGTAGTAGGTTCCCGCACTCGCCGGGGCCGTCAACCGGATCGACTCTTCCGTCAGGCCCGATGGGGCAAGGGCGCCCAGCGCGTCCGTCCCCACCGAGGTATCGCCGCTCGTTATGGTCGCGTCCGTCGAACGGTAGTAGCGCAGCGTCGTGGCCGGGGAGGCCCCCTCCCCGACGTTGCGCACTCCCGCCGCCAGCGAGAACGACCCTCCCGGAGGAGTGCCGGAAGGGTTCGTAAAGACGGTGAACGAGTAGACGGTCAGGTCCGGATCGCCGCCGGAACGAGTGTCTGGGGGGGTGACAGTTTCCGCCGGCGGCAAGGAGGAGAATACCGGATCGGCTTCGAAGTTCAGCGACAGGGTCACGATGGGCTCGGTGGAGGTAATCTCGACCGATCCGTTAAAGCCGCTGAGCGCAAACAGGGGTGCCATGTTTTGCGCACCATGCCCGTTGGGCGACAGGCTTCTATCGACGCTGGCCAGCGCCTGCCCTGCCGAGTCCTTGGCCGTAAAGGTAATTTGGGCCGCCGTGTCGGATGGGTTGGCATAGGCCAATCCGGTCCCAAACCGACCTTCTCCCTGCTCGGCAAAGGTGACGAAGCGGGTTGCCGGAAGTCCCGCCGCGTTGACTCCGGCTTCTCCCGTGGGCACTCCCCCTTCAAACCGGCGAAACAGCAGGCTGGCCTTTACCGGCCCCGAGCAGCTGGCCCGCGCCCAGCCGGGCGCCAGCGGTGCGCTCAGCTCCACATCGGTCTCCTCATGAACCGACCCTCCGGGCGGCAGAACGTCGGTCCGGCTCTCCACCGTTCCCAGTCCCGCAAATGACACCATCAGCGGACTCCCCTGATCGGAAAGGAAATCAGTCTGGCAGATCACCTCCTCGGCCGAGTAGTTGATATAGGTGAGGGTGGTTTGCCATCCCGCTCCCACGGCAAGGTGGGGGAAGTAATAGGTAGTCGTTCCCTCGGCGGCAGCATCCAGTTCCCCCGGCGGCAAGGAGGAGAACACCGGATTGGCTTCGAAGTTCAGCGACAGAGTGACGATGGGTTCGGCGGAGGTGATTTCCAGCGATCCGCTAAACCGGCTGAGACCGAACAGTCCCGCCATATTGTGCGCACCATGCCCGTTGGGCAACAGGTTCCGCTCGACGCTGGCCAGTACCTGCCCCGCCGAGTCCTTGGCCGTAAAGGTGACGAGGGCCGCCGTGTCGGATGGGTTGGCGTAGGCCACTCCGGTCCCCAACCGGCCTTCTCCCTGCTCGGCAAAGGTGACGAAGCGGGTGGCTGGAACGGTCGCCGCATTGACTCCGCCTTCCGCCACGGGCGCCCCTTGGCTGTTGTGGCGGCGAAACAGCAGGCTGGCCTTCACCGGCCCCGAACAGGTGGCCCGCGCCCAGCCGGGCGCCAGCGGTGCGCTCAGCTCCACGTTGGTCTCCTCATGAACCGACCCTCCGGGCGGCAGAACGTCGGTCCGGCTGTCCACCGTTCCCCGATCCGCAAACGAGACCATCAGCGGACTTCCCTGATCGGAAAGGAAATCCGTCTGGCAGCTCACCTCCTCGGAGGAGTAGTTGATATAGGTGAGGGTGGTTTGCCATCCCGCTCCCACGGCAAGGTGAGGGAAGTAATAGGTCTGCTCTTCCGTCTGTGGGGGCGGCTGAACCGCACTCGATTCAACCAACTCGAAGCTGCCCCTACAGACCACCAGACCGAACACCGCCGCTGTGAACGTGCCCCTCGTCTGCGAGCTGAAGGTCAAATCAGACACAAAGGGAATCGGAAGGTCATCAACCGTTGTCGTGAGGGTTCCCGTGATTGCGCCGGTTTCCTCGTATTCGTAGTCGCCCTCCACATCCACGGTTTGCGTTCTGTCACCTATTTCAATGACTCCCCTTGTCGCGAATCGGCCTGGTCCGATGAAGCTGATGGGTTCAACCCCATCGCCTTCGTTGCAATCCGGGGCGTCAAATTGCAAGGTCCACCCCGTGAACCGTTGCTCGAATTCCTCTTGACTCTGTGGCGCAAGCTGAGCAAGCGCTACACCTGGACAGACTACGATCAACAGCGCGGTGAAGCTCCAAAGGATTCCCTTGTTTAAAGACCGTAAAGACACTGTGTTGCTCCTCGCTATTTGACCCTCGGATCCGGTCCGGGTGTCCCGTCCCAAGGACCGTCGTGACGCACCGCACGCTACTCCATGACAAAGGGGGGCTGTGTTGGGTTGGCCATTCTCCACTCTTGCTTCAGGTGACAGGATCGAAGACTTTGCTTAGCTTTCAGACCTCTGTACTCTATAAAACCAATGTGAATCCAAGGCGACCATATGAGTTGTTAGGTGAATAACATGCGAATTCATTTCCCATTACTGCTAGAATCGACTCGGTTGCGCCTTGGAGGTACTCGCATCCGGCTCTTCCATCGAGCCGAGACCGGCCGACAACCAACTGGTCTTACTCCGAGGCCCAACGAAAGGGGGATGACTTGAAGAGTCGCGACGAACTGAGACGAGAGAACGAGAGGCTTCGGGAACGCATCTCCGAACTGAGCGCGGCCAGTCTGCGCATCAGCGCCAGCCTCGATCTCGACACTGTCTTGGGCGAGGTGGTGGAAAGCGCCCGCTCTCTGACCGGCGCCGGCTATGGTGGGATCGTGACCAGCGGCGAGTCGGGACGAGCCTTCGACTTCGTCTCTTCCGGACTGACCACCGAAGAGCACCGCCAGTTGCTGGAGTGGGCCGAGGGGCCGCGGCCGTGCCAACACGTCCGCGACCTTGAAGGCACGCTGACAATGAAGGACCTGCACGGTTACATCCGGGCCCTGGGCTTTTCCCCGCACGCGGTGGTGCCGAAGACCGTGCAGGCGACGGCGCTTCGACACCGGGGTGTGCACCTCGGCAACTTCTTTCTGGCCGGGAAGGCCGGAGGAGCGGAGTTCACCAAAGAGGACGAGGAGGTGCTGTTGTTGTTCGCGGCGCAGGCAGCCACGGCCATCGCCAACGCGCGCACCTATCGTGACGAGCATCGGTCCCGGACCGACCTGGAGGCCCTGGTCGACACCTCGCCGGTGGGGGTGGTGGTCTTCGATGCACGGACCGGGAAACCGGTGTTATTCAATCGGGAGGCGAGGCGAATTGTCGAGGGACTGGTCCTGCCGGGACACTCGGCGGAGCAGTTGCTGGAGGTGGCGACGTGCCGGCGTGCCGACGGACGGGAGATCTCATTGGAAGAGTCTCCCCTGACGCAAGTGCTGAGCACTGCGACAACGGTGCGGGCCGAGGAGATCGTGCTCGAGGTTCCCGACGGTCGGAGTGTCAACATGCTGGTCAACGTCACTCCGATCCATTCCGAGGATGGCGTGGTCGAGTCAGTGATCGTTACCCTGCAGGACATGGCGCCGCTGGAGGAGATGGAGCGGTCGCGGTCCGAGTTTCTGAGCCTGGTGAGCCACGAACTGCGGGTGCCGCTGAGCTCTATCAAGGGCTTGGCCGCCACTGTCAAGGAAGCCTCTCCCGATCCGGATCCGGGCGAGATGGCGCAGTTTTTCCGCATCATCGAACAACAGGCCGATCACATGCGGGGCCTGATCAGCGACCTGCTGGACGCGGGCCGTATCGAGGCCGGCACTCTGTCGGTCACGCCGGAGGCGGCACCGGTGGCCGCCCTGGTGGACCAGGCCAGGAGCACCTTCCTGAGTGGGGGCGGCCGTCATGCCATCCTGATCGATCTGCCGCCGGACCTGCCCCGGGTGCTGGCTGACCGGCGCCGCATCGTCCAGGTCCTCAACAACCTCTTCTCCAATGCCTCGAGGCACTCTCCCGCGACACTGCCCATCCGGGTCTCAGCCGTGCGGGACGGACTTCACCTGGCCATCTCGGTCTCCGACCAAGGCCGGGGCATACCGCCGGAGCAGTTGCCACACCTGTTCCGCAAGTACGCCCGTGTCGGAGACAGCGAAGGCGGCATCAGCGGCTCTGGCCTGGGGCTGGCCATCTGCAAGGGACTGGTCGAAGCCCATGGAGGCCGTATCCGGGCCGAGAGCGGCGGAGCCGGCCTGGGCGCGCGGTTCACCTTCACGATTCCGGTGGCCGAGGAGACTCCTCTCCGCGCCGCTGCCGGCATAGCCAGCAGCTCCTCGCGATCGCCTCGGGGAAAACAGGAGGGAACGCCCATCCTGGTGGTGGACGACGACCCGTTGACGCTCCGCCTGGTTCGGAGCGCTCTCTCGGCCGAGGGCTACGAACCGCTTGTGACGGGAGACCCGCGGGAGGTGCCTTATCTGATCAAGACCCGGAAGCCACAACTGGTCCTGCTGGACCTGGTGCTGCCCGGGACCGATGGCATCGAGTTGATG
Source organism: Candidatus Versatilivorator sp. (assembly GCA_965207735.1). Lineage (GTDB taxonomy): Bacteria > Acidobacteriota > Terriglobia > Versatilivoradales > Versatilivoraceae > Versatilivorator. The sequence continues at coordinate 4,027,745 of OZ242296.1, forward strand.
GAGAGCCTTCCGGAGATGGCCGATCTGCCGGTCATCTTCATCTCGGGCTATGGAAGGGACGAGACGATTGTAAAGGCCCTGCGGAGGGGAGCCACCGATTACATCGTCAAGCCCTTCTCGCCGACCGAACTGGCGGCCAGAGTGCACGCGGCTCTACGAAGACGCACTGAGCCGTCGGAGCCCTTCAGGCTGGGGGACCTGGCCATCGACTACGAGAGTCGCCGAGTCACGCTGGCCGGCCGGCGGGTGGAACTGACCGCCACCGAATACGAGCTGCTCCGCGTGCTTTCAGTCAACGCCGGACGGGTCGTGACCCACGATTCCCTGCTGCGCCAAGTGTGGTCCCGGCGGGAATCCGGCAACACCCGGCTGGTGAGCGCCTTTGTGAAGCGTCTTCGCCACAAGCTGGGCGATGACGCCACCCACCCCTCCTACATCTTTACCGAACGCCAAGTCGGCTACCGCATGGCCAGAGAGGACGACCGGTGAGGGCTCCCTCCGCTTCGGGTCGAACGGCCAGCGAACGAGGCCTCTTACTCGGATTATCAAGTAACAAAAAGGACGTTATGTTACACGGTTTGAGGAGGCAGACTTCATGCCCAATTCAGGACCAGACGCACATAGATTGGAGCTCCTGGAGGAGAGGTGGCCTTCGTAGTTTGGACAAGTTCCCAGGCCGAACAAGTTGAAGTCGTTAGGTCGTCTCTGCCTTTGGGATGTAGGGGCCCGCAACACGGGTGATCTCTCCCAGAAATAGATCCAGCGTCTTTGCTGTTCATGGTGGCGGCGATTCTATCGACCGGGGCTTTCGGGATCAACGGTAACGCACCCACAGCTCAACCTCGGTCAGCTCCAGCGTGGCCGTGACCATCGGATTGCGTTTCTTGAGGAAGAAACGGACTTCGTTGCTGCCGGGCCTGGGATAGGGACCCGAGGTCAGGTCGATCTCGATCCAGCGCTCGCCGAAAGCCACCGGGTCGGCCTGGCAGCGCTGCTGGGAGCGGGGAATGGGCGCTCCGTTGAGATGGACCTCCCACTCGTCGCTTTCAGGGGTGATCCCGGGGACGCCCAACTTCAGATTCACTTCCTTGACCAGCCCGGTGGCCGCTGCCGCCGGGAGGTCATCGCCCACAATCAGGGATACGGAATGGCCGCTGGCCCGGATGTCCAGCTTCCTGGGAATCTGCCTTGGGATGTCAGCCAGGTCGTGCCTGGCGTTGGGTAGCAGGAAGTAGTGCTTGTCTCGCAGCCGGATGCCCTCGGGATCGCCGATCTCCCGCAGGATTCTCCGGTCGTCCTGGCAGAGAGGGTGGGGGCGATGGTTGAAGAAGTTGTAGAGGTAGAGGCTGTCTACCCCTGCCTGCCAGTATCTGGAGGCCGCCGCCCGGAACTGCTCGTCGCTGACGTCCATTCTCTGCTCCAGGCAGGGCGACACCGCGATGGAAGTCCCGGAGGTCAGCTCCAGGAATTCTTCCACCGGAACCTCCATGTTGAACCGGATGTAGTGCTTGGGTACGACCGAATCCACCAGGCCCTCCTCGATCCAGGCCTGAACGTCCAGTCCGATCCCGAGGGCTCCTTCCAGTGTTCTCGGCACCAGCACCTGGAGCTTTAATTCCCTCCCCTTCTCACGCGCGATTTCCTGCATGCGGCGGCGCACCTTCCTCACGAATTCCGTCATGACGGGCGCCTTGCCGCGGGCCTCCTCCGGCTTGAAGTAGAAGGGGTGCCTCAGGAAATCGAGCTCGAAGCCCTCGATGTCATAGCGCTGACAGGTTTCCTCAATGATGGCCAGGTGAAAGTCGTGGATCTTCGAGTGGGAGAAGTCGAAGAGATGCCGGGAATAGTGCTTTGTATTGCCGCCGATGCGCAATTCCGGGTGCTGGTGCCAGAAGGTCCCGGTCCAGAAATTCTTCTCCGGTCCCTCCTTGGAGTAGGCGAAATGGGCATCGTTCATGCGCTGGCTGACAAAATACTGCAGCCCTCGCTGGTGAGCGCGCTCGCCCAGCACCCGTACCGGGTCGTTCCCCTGCTCCACCAGGTGGCGGGCGTTCTCCCCTCTTCGAAAATCGAAGGCGCTGGAATACTTCCCCTTGGCCAGGTCCCAAGCCCTTTCGCCCACCTTGGTGTCGTGCAGGAAGACCCGCGGAAGCACCAGGCAGTAGACGTACCGGTCAACCGGAATTCCCGAGAACTGATCCACCAGGTCGGTGAGCTCCTCCACCTTCATGGGGTAGCGGTGGGGGATGAACACCACGCTGTTGCCGTCGTCGTTGTAGATCAGGCGAGGCTTGCCGGTCCGGCTCCGAGTCTCGCGCCCGGAGCCCGAGCTCGGAGCCGTTGCTGCCAGCAGTCCGGCGGCGCCGGCGCCGATCTTGAGAAACTGTCGTCTAGTGGACATGGAAGAGACACCTTTCCCTGTGCGGTCATTGGGGCGCCGGCCGGAGCCGGGGCTCTACTGGTGTTGATTAAGTCAAGGACAGGCTAACAAAAACGCCGCCGTCTGGGAAGTTGCGCGAACCCGGGGCCGTGGCCTGCAGGAGCGTCTCAACGACCGTTCGGGCCCTGAGCCTGTGGTTGGCTCAAGGGGTTGGCCAGCACCGGCAGGCGAGGAATATCTCCGGGGGGCCGTCTCAGCGCCAGGTCTTCGAACAGGAGCGAGGGCACCACCAGCGAGACGATCGGAGGTGGCCCCATGAAACCCATGGCAGAAAAGGGATTGGTCATCGGGAGACGCATGGTCGTATGGTGGGGAGTCAGAGCCTCGGAGGCAGCCGCGATTTCCCGGAAGCTGGACGCGCTCAATCCCAAAATGACCGCCTTGCGAATCAACTCCTCACGCCCGTCGGGAAATACCTTGTAGGCCTCGGTTAGAGGCTTGAGCTTCGGTCTCGCCTCCTCACCCGGCATCGCGAAAAAGACATTTCGGTCTCGAGACAACGTCATTTCGGGACTGCCGATCCGGCGCACCACGATTCCGAAATCCAGGCCCCGCTCTTCCACCAGGTCGAGCAACTCCTGCCTGATTTCCTCCTGTTTCGACCCATTCTGCGGCATCAGGAAGAGGTTGGAGGGACTTGGTCCCGTATTTCTTCGATTCCCCGTACTGTTGGACACCCCTGAAACCGGGGTGCGGGTGGCAAGCAGGGTCTTGAGAATGCCCCTTTGGACGACTGTTGTGCGGCGGGAGCGCACCCCCTCCTCATCGACCTCATACCCCCCCAGCAGCGGCGCTTCGCCGTGACTTCCGGCCGTGGGGTCGTCGATGAGGCTGAGAAACCCGGGCAGGACCCTGGAGCCCAGCTTTTCCAGGAACGGATTTGGGGGCGCAGACCCGAATCGGCCGAATATGGGATCGTCGGAAATAGGGGTCCGCAGAGCCAGCAGCCTGGGCGCCAGAATCTGGCTGACAAGCTCTGCCGCGGCCTGCCCTTCAAACAACACCGGCCCGTTGTAACGCTCCACGAACCCGGCTCCCTGGAGCCGACCCAAGCGTTCAGCCAGGGCCCGGATTCTTGCCGCCAGTTCGGCCTGTTCCGGCAGATCCTTCCATTGACGGCCGCGTGCGACCACGAAGTCTTCCAGGTGTGTCCCGTCGACGGCCTGGGTGGCCGCCAGGGCCCGGATGGAAGCAGAGGAGAAGTTCCTGATGTAGGAAGAGCCTTCGCTGTTGATGAAGTAGATCTTTGCGCGACTCAGGCCGGCGCTGACCCTGGAGTCGAAGACCTGCGGCATACCCTTGAAGAGGGCGGACAATTCCTGCACTGTCTCCTCCAGCTGAGCCTCAGCCGGCAGCGGCGCCTGGGTACCGTCGTCTCTGTACTCGACCGGCTCTTCCCGGCTGAAGTCGGGGATTTCCTCGACCCGCGTCTTGTTCTGAAGACTGGCGCGCTTCTTGGCGAGGCTGTGGACGGCCTGCTTGTAGGCGCCGTCTGTAGCCAGCCAGATCTGCCGCCTCAGCTCCTTGTAGTCGTCCCGCAACGGGAGAGAGACGGGAAACCCCTCTGGGACCACCCTGGAACGCATTCTTCCGAAATCCATGAAATTGGTGTTGTCAAGGTCGTGATCTCCGACCCTCAGCTCCACCGACAGATATCGGCTGCCGCTCCCGCTGCCGCGGCCAAGCAGTCCGCCCAGAATGGCCGTGCGACTCCGACCATCGGATTCCCGAACCCAGTAGGCCACGTAATAGGGCCTGTCCATGTCCTCCAGTTGCAGCCTTTCGATGGTCCGGCCCATCTCGTCCCGCAGGGCCTTCATGAGCAGGTTTTCCTGTGCCTGAAGCGGGACAACGGGCAGCAGAACAGCAAGCCAGAGGGTGGAAAGAGTGCCGCGTTTCATGGGATTGCTCCTTTAGCCCGCATTTCTCACCGGGGACGTGATGCCGCCATGAAAGATTAAGGCGACTCCCAGGGTGGGGGAAGGATCGGAAGTCGTTCCGGGGATTTCTCTTTCTTCTGGACCTCGATCTGCGAAACCAGCACCGCCGGAGAGACGGCTGACACCGGCACCCCCCCGGACTCGGCTCCGCAGATGCCGTTAAAGGACTCGACCTGATCGTCCGCGGCCGTAATTTTGCTGAAGGAAGTAAGCGGCGTGCCGATCAGGTCCACCCCTCGGACCAGCTCCTCGCGCCCGTCGGCATAGATTCGGTACACCATGGTCGGCAGCACGTTGAAGGCATTGGGTCTAACCCTGCCGGTCATGGTGAACCCGCCCTGGACGTCCTTGAAATAGAGTCCGAAGGGCTTGTCCTCCCGCTTGAGATTTTCGATCAACATGGCCTTGAGCTCGTCGCGGGAGTGAGTCCGGTCCACCTCGACGAACAGGTTCGACTGGCGCGCCACCGCAGCCAGGCCTGCCTGCTTTCGACCGTGCCCATTGGAGCGGGAAAATCCCTCGATAGGCGTCCGGGATATGAGGAAGTTCTTCAACACGCCCTTCTCGATGACAAGCACCCGGCGCGCCTTCACTCCCTCATTGTCGTAACGGTAGGCCCCGACCAGATCCATGGACTCCCTGCGCCGAACGGTGGGGTCGAAAATGACCGAAAAGGTCTCCGGCAGCACCTTCTGATTCACCATCTTCTTGAAGGTCTGGCCCTCTTCTTCCCTTTTCTGGCGATGGCCTTCCACGCGATGGCCCAGAATTTCATGGAAGAACACCCCGCTGGCCCGGCCGGAGAGAATGGCCGGGCCGGTATAGGGGTCCACCAACGGAGCCTCCCTCAGGGCTTTGAGATCGGCAATCATTTTCTCGACAGTCTGCAGGATCTCACTGTCGTCGGGGAGTCCCTCGGGAGTGAAGGAGAAGTAGGACTCGTAACGCGGCAGCTCCATCCCGTCCTCGGCCTTGGTGTAGGCCATGATCATCAGGCGGTAGTAGGATTGGGAGGTTCGAATCTCGCTGCCTTCGCTGTTCACGTACCAGCGAGTCTCCACGCTGGCCGACAGCGTGGCATTGGCCGAGTAGATGTAGCCGGAACCGGCAAAAGGAGCCGTGTACCGGCGCAGCTTCTCTTCCCAGGGAGATCGGTCGAAATCCAGAGGAAGCGCCTCCTCCAGCCACTTCTGGGCCGGTTCGGCCGAGAAGTCCCCGGCTTGATCCTCCTCTTCCACCTTGACCTGGACGTTGGTTTTGACCTTGGCCAACCGCTCGACGGCCGCCTTGTACTGCTGGTCGGTCCGGCGCCAGAGGATACTTCGAAGCGCCGCCGGATCTCCCAAGGGAGTCTGTTGATAGGCATACCGAGGGAAATTGGCCGACCTGTCTCCCCGGATGGAGTGGGTGTTGTCCAGCTCGGGGCTGCCCACCCGGAGATCGACGTCGACTACGGCGCTCTCACCCTCTGAGCTCCCGATGATATTCCCGAACGAAGCTCTCACCGAATATCTCTGATTTCCGGTGACCTCGTAGCTGAGAAAGTAGAGCGGCGTCGGCTGTTTCGAGAATGTCTCGACCGAGCGTTGCAGCTCTTCCTTCATGGCATCCAGCACCGGAGTGGCGCCACGCACCGGATGGACAGCCAGGATCGAAGCCGCCACCAGCAGGGTTGGGAACAGGAGACCTCGGGGGAGTGATCTCATTCCGCACCTCTCGTCAAGAACGGACTACAGGTATTGACCGTGAAAGGGTTCTTAAAACCATTTTAACCGCAAAAATTGCCCACCGATCAAAATTCCGCCAGGGACAACCTCGCAAGCCGGGTGGGCGGGGGGAGCCGCCCCCATGAGGCGGACCCCCCGACAGATACAGCGACTGCCGGACCGCTCCCGTCAGCGCGGCTGATTCCAGTCGAGGTGTTTGCGCAGAAAGCGGAAGGTCCCTTCCCCGTGGATCTCGTGTTCTCCTTCGAACCATTCGATCTCGGTGCGGCTGCCCAGGCCCAGTTCCCTGTAGAGACGCCTCACCTTGGCGTATTCGTGGGCGACCCACTCGTCCAGTCCCACGGCGTCCCGATGCCCGCGCTCCACCATGAAGGGGCGGGGGAAGGTCAGGTAGGCCATCTCGGCATAGTTGAAGCTCGTTCCCAAGCCGAACTCCGGCATTTCGTACTCTCCGGTGAACATGTAGCTGTTGGGCCACTCCACGGTCACGTTCTTCCATATCCACTGGTTGAAATCCCCGGAGCAGATGGAAAGGGCGTAGTCCTCCAGAACAGCCGGGACTCTCATGGCGGTCTTGCCGCCGTAGCTGAGGCCGTAGAAGCCGATCCGTTCCCCATCCACCCAGGGAAGGGTCTTCAGCCAATCCAGGATGCGGCGGTGCTGGCCCACGATGAAGGAAAAGATGGAGAGCTTGAGGGGGTTGGCCTTGCGCTGCAGCACCCGGAAGCGGTCTCCTCCCCGGTAGGGGTTGTGGGGGGCGAAGACAACGAAGCCCTCCTCGGCCAGGCGGGAAGCAAAGGCCCGATAGTAGCGAAATCCGTCAACGTCGGTCCGAATCACGTCCTCGGGCAGCCCCTCCAGACCGTGCTGAGCCACCACCACCGGGCGGCGTTCCCCCGGCTGAAGATCCTTGGGGACCAGGAGAAGGCCCCAGGCAAAGACATCGGGCCAGACGTCGAGCACCACCTCGTACCCCGTCCACTTCCCGGTCTCCCTCCACCGGCGTGAACGCGGGTCGCCGGCAACCATGGGGTCCTCGATCTTGCCCAGGATCTCCTTCCAGAAGGTGGAGCGCCAGCGGGCCGAGTTGCGGGTGAAGGACTCGGCCGATTCCCGGTTGTCTCGCTTCAGATAGCGTTGGTCGCGGATGCGGTCCGAGGTTCGCTGCAGGTCCTGAAGCGTCCTTTGGATACCGCCCACCAGGCGCCGCTGCTGCTCAGCCGCATCGGGAGGTCCCTTTCCCCTTCGCTTCGGCACCGCGCCCGAAACTGCCGCAACCACCGCACCCTCCGCCAGGGGTTCCAGCAACCCCTGCAGCGCCGCCTCCGACCCCGCGGAGACCAGTCCCGCACGCGGGTCCGGCGGGACCAGCTTGACCCGGCCCGCGGCCCCGGCGGGGAGGGCCGCCGCCCACTGCTTGAGCCGGTTGAACTCGGAGATCACCCTCTCGGCAGCGGGAGTTTCGATCCTGCCGGGCGCGGCCACGGACCTGCGGCCCTCCCCAGGGGGAGGCGGACCCTCCACCCGGGGGGCCCGCGAGTGCTCGACGACCAGGGTGCGCGGCAGCACCAGGCTCCCGATCTCGGCGTCCCCGAACTCGGTCAGCAGGGCCCAGACGTTGCGGTAGATCGGTTCCTGCCAGACCCGCTCCCGAGCGGAAAAATAGCCGCTCACCAGGCAGGAATCGATTCTCGGATCCACCGCCGCGGCGTAGAGGGCGATCAGTCCCCCCTCGCCCTGCCCGGCCAGGCCAATCCCGGCTCCCGGCGAGGATCTCGACTCCAGCCAGTCCACCAGGGCCAGGACCTTCTGCACTTCGTATCCGATGGGGTGGCGTCCCAGGGGGTAGGCCATGCGGTAGAGCCACTCCCGGTGAGGCATGTTGGTCATGGCGCGCCCGGCGGGCTCGAGAGCCGGGTTGCCCGAAAACCGGCTGCCGCGGTCGACCAGGGCCGGCACGATCACCTGGCAGCCGGATTCCGCCAGACGAAGAGCGAATCTGTCCTCGGGCCGAACTCCCGGCTGCACTCCCACCAGTTGTTGCGGGGTGACGTCGGCATCCGGCAGCGCAATCACCTGGGCGATGGGAGGCCGGTTCCTGGGTCGCACCAGCAGTCCCTCGGCTGACAGGCCCGGCACCACGTCCCAACGGACCCGCCAGACGGTCACCGAATCGCTTTGGGCCAGGGGCGCGCTTCCCTCGGCCGAGAGGAACTCCAGCCGGGGCGGGGACCTGCGGTCCACCGCTCCGATGATCTTGCGGAATCGCTCCCGGTTGGCCTCGATCGACCGGACGTAGTCGGATTCCGAGGAGAAATCTCTCTCCCAGAAAGCCGCTCGCCCCTCAGGCGCCGCTTTCAGTCGCCGCATCAGGAAACGGTCGATCCCGGCCACCATGCGAGCCGACAGGTCGCCCTCCCAAGTCAACTCGGCGGTGCCGGGAAGGCGCCCGGGTTGCTGAGCCGGCGCTGCCGAACCGGCCTGAACCAGAAAAACCAGTCCGAAGAGCCTTTTGCAAAATTCGCAGATAGCGGGAATTTTCACGTGGGGAAAGATCAAGGAGGGCAGGTGGAAGGAGGGGCAAGACCACTGTCTGTTGTATCATGAAGGTGTCTGAACCACATGATGAACGGAGGTGGAACTTGCCCCTTAGGGAAACCCTATCACGACACTGGTTCCGGTTTCAACGAGAGCTGTTTCCCCTGCTGGAGGAAGTTTTGGGGCCTCTGGGAGAGCGTTACCAGCGGCTGGTGCAGGTATTGGAGTTGGTGCGGGTGGAGGAGTTGCTGCCTTACAGTCGGGGCTGGCGTGGCCGGCCGCTGGAGGATCGGGCAGTGCTGGCGCGAGCCTATCTGGCGAAGTCGATGCTGGAGGTGGCGACCACGCGGGGATTGGTGGAGCGGCTGAGGAGTGAGGGGAGGCTGCGGCGGCTGTGCGGCTGGGAGAGGGCGTGGGAGGTACCGAGCGAGTCGACCTTCTCGCGGGCCTTTGCGGAATTCGCTGAGAGCGACCTGCCGGGGCGTTTGCACGAGGCATTGCTGGAGGAGACGCTGAAGGGCCACTTGGCGGGGCATGTGTCGAGGGACTCGACGGCGATTGCGGGACGGGAAAAGCCAGCGGCCAAGGCTGCGCCGGAGGCCAAGCGGAAACGCCGGCGGGGCCGGCCGCCGAAGGGCGAGCGACGGCCCAAGCGGTTGAGCCGGCTGGAGCGGCAGGGGTCGATGACGCTGGAGGAAATGTTGAAGGAGTTGCCCAAGGCCTGCGACATCGGCGTCAAGCGCAACGCCAAGGGGCATCAGGAGAGCTGGACCGGCTACAAGCTACACCTCGACGCCATTGACGGCGGGATTCCGGTCAGTTGTCTGCTGACCTCGGCCTCGGTGCATGACTCTCAGGCAGCCATTCCGCTGGCGACGCTGACGGCAAGGCGGGTCGAGAGTCTCTACGACTTGATGGACAGCGCCTACGATGCGCCGGAGATCCGGGCCTTCAGTGAGAAGCTGGGGCATGTGCCGATTATTGACGTCAACCCCCGCCGAAGAGCTACCTTGAAAGCCGAGCGGAAGCGGGAGGCACTGGCCCGGCGCTGTATCGGCCAAGTGACTCCCGAGGCGCGGCGCTACCGGGAACGCTCGACGGTGGAGCGGGTCAACGGACGGCTCAAGGAGGAGTTTGGCGGGAGGCAGGTGAGGGTTCGCGGCCCCGACAAGGTGAGGTGCCACCTGATGTTCGGCATTCTGGCCCTGACGGTGGATCAGTTGATGCGCCTGACGCTCTGAAGACCGGGTTGCCACCCCCAACCGCACAGCAGGTTCGCCCGCCTCAAGGCCGGGAGAGGGTAAGCTGTGCCTGCGTCCGGCGACCGCTGGCCATCCGGCCATCAGATTCGGGCTTTTTCCTTCAAAAGGGTCTTTGCAGCTGGGTAGTCACCGCCGGAACATCACTGTTGCCAGCCCAATGTCATGCCCGATTCCGAATTTTGCAAAAGGCTCCGAATAGAAGAATTCTTGTTCTCATGGGCATCACCATTGTGTCCCGAAACGCAAACGCCTGCAATGAGAGTAGAATCTGTCCAAGCGTCACCTAATCTTGAACGGGCTGAAGGAGGAGGAGCATGAATACTGGACGAGGATCCATAGAACCGGCCAATTCGGTCCGGATGAAACTTGCGGCTTGCCTGGCCTTGGTCCTGGTCGCGGCCGGGTGCGGCGGGTCCGCGCCCGCCGGGTTGGAAGTCACGTTCTCCCAACGCGTGCATCCGGTGCTGATCCGAAACGAGCACAATCCCCTGATGCGGCTGACGGTTGAATCCAAAGATCCGGGACTCAGCGTCCGATCCTTCACATTCAGGCTGAGTGGCACCGACGATCCCAGCGACATCGAGTCGCTCGAGTTGTTCTATTCGGGCGGCGGGGAGGATCTACAGATCGGGAACCCCTTCGGCGATCCCGCTGGCCCCGCCCCTGAACTGGCCTTCCAGGGCGACCGGGAACTCCCGCCGGGGAAACACGTCTTCCGGCTCTCCGTCCGGCTGAAGCCCGACGCCGATCTGGGGCACCGGGTGGATGCGGTCTGCACCGCGGTGGAGACCTCGGCGGGGACTGTGAAACCCAAGGACACGACCCCCCAGGTCAGCAAACGCATCGGGGTGGCTCTGCGCAAACACATGGAAGAAGGGGTGCATACCTACCGCATCCCCGCTCTGGCCACCACTCCCAAGGGCACCCTGCTGTGCGTTTACGACATGCGGAGACGAAAGTCGCGCGATCTGCAGGAAGACATCGACGTCGGGCTGAGCCGCAGCACCGACGGCGGTCGGACCTGGGGGACCCAGCGGGTGATCATGGACATGGGGGAATGGGGTGGCCGGCCCCAGGAGGAAAACGGCATCGGCGACCCGGGCATCCTGGTCGATCCCAAGACCGGAGAGATCTTCGTCTTCGCCGTGTGGATGTGGGGAAAGCCCGGCAAGCACCAGTGGGTGGAGGACGGCTCCGAGCCCGGATACGACATCGCCAGGAGCGCCCAGTTCATGATGGCCCGCTCCAGGGACGACGGCTTGAGCTGGACCGAGCCCAAAAACCTCACCCGCACGCTGAAACAGCCGGAATGGTGGCTCTTCGCCCCGGCGCCCAATCAGGGGATCGCTCTTTCCGACGGCACCCTGGTCATGCCCACCCAGGGGCGCGACCGGACGGGATACCCCTTCGCCAACATCACCTACAGCCGCGATCACGGCGCCACCTGGACCGTGAGCAACCACGCCTTCAGCGGCGGCAACGAGAGCCAGGCGGTCCAGCTCGGCGACGGGTCCATCATGCTGAACATGCGCAACGACAAGAAAGACCCCTACCGGGCCGTCTACGTGACCCGGGACCTGGGCCGGACCTGGGAACCGCATCCCACCGACCGCAAGGCGCTGGTGGAACCCAACTGCAACGGAAGCCTGTACCGGTTCGACTACCGCGATGAGGGAGAGACGAAGATACTGCTGCTGTTTGCCAATCCCAACTCGAAAGAGGGACGGCACCACCACACCCTGAAGCTCAGCTTCGACCAGGGCATGACCTGGCCGGAGGAGTACCAGATCCTGCTGGATGAAGGCCGCGGGCGGGGCTACCCCAGCATCAGCCGGGTGGACGACCGGCACATTGGAATCGTGTACGAGGGAAGCCAGGCCGACCTGATCTTCGAGAAGCTGTCTCTGGAGGAGCTGCTGAAGCGGTAATCGGGAGGTAAACGCACCCGCGACTCTGATGCCGGGTAAGGTAAGTCCAGCCGTCTCAAGGCGAGGCGGCGACCACCCGGTTCTTCAGGACCCCGACTCCCTCGATCTCCACCGTGACCACGTCCCCCGGCTGCATTCCCTTGGTGGTTCCTGGGGTACCGGTGAAGATGAGGTCCCCGGGCTCCAGGGTCACATACCTGCTGATGAAGCTGACGGTTTCGGATATCCCGTGAATCATGTCGGAGATGTGGGCCTGCTGGCGCACTTCCCCGTTCAGCTTGAGCACCATCTTCAGTTTGCTGTAGTCCACGCCCGAGAGAATATAGGGGCCCGTCGGACTGAAGGTGTCGGCGGCCTTGGCCCGCCACCACTGCACGTCCCCCCTCTGCCAGGTCCGGGCGCTGATGTCGTTGCCGCAGGTAATTCCCAGAACATGGTCGAGAGCCGCCTCCTTGGAGACGTTCCTTGCCTGCTTGCCGATGACGACCACCACCTCGGCTTCGTAGTGAACCGGATCGGTGTCGGCGGGCTGGACGATCTCTCCGCCGTGGGCCAGCAGGGATGAAGGCAACTTGATGAAAGGCTGCGGATGGGGGCTCGGCTCGGCATCCTCATCGAGGTGGGACTTGTAGTTGCCCGCCAGCGCCAGCACCTTGGAGGGGGTTTTGCTGGGGACCAGAACCGTCACGTCGGCCAGAGCATGAGTGGTTTCGGTCTTGTCCCAGGTTCCGAAAAGGTCGCCCTTGAGCTCTCGCACCCGGTCTCCCTCCAGGATGCCGTAGGCTTCGCGATCACCCAGGCTGAAGCGAAGATATCGAGTCCCTCCGTCCTGTCGAGCTCCGGCCTGGCATGACTGCGCAAGTCCCACCCCGGCCAGCAACAGCAATACCGTCATCCGCTGCAAAATCATCACAACCCCCGTTAATTCAAAGTTTTCGTGAAAAGGGCGCCAGCATATCCCGGCCCTTACGGAACTGTCAACGTGGGCGGGAGGCAGACTAGCCGGAGGGCTTCAAGGCGCGGTTGCTGCCCGTGGAGCTCTCGCCGCCGTCGGCGAAGAGGCAGGCGCCGGTGACGAAGGAGGACTCGTCGGAAGCCAGAAACAGGGCGCAGGCGGCGATCTCCGCCGGCTCGGCGGGCCGCTTGAGCATGGTGGGCCGCCCGAATTCTTCCCTGAACTCCTCCAGGGTCTTGCCGGCATCGGCGGCGCGGCGCCGATGAAAAGGGGTCATGGTAGGCCCTGGACACAGGGCATTGACCCGGATGCCGTCCTCGGCATGGTCCCGGGCCATGGCGCGGGTCAGGCCGGTGACCGCCGCCTTGGTAGTATCGTACTGAACCGAGTGGTAGCTGGCGATGAAGGCGCTATTGGAGGCGATGTTGACTATGCTGCCCTTGCCGGAATGACGCAGCACCGGGACCGCGGCTTGGGCGCAGAAGGCATACCCCTTGACGTTGACGCCCCAAATGGTGTCCCAGCTTTCCTCGCTGGCATCTTCCACGGTGTGGTAGAGACGGATGGCGGCGTTGTTAACCAGAATGTCCAGCCGCCCGAAGCGCTCGACGGTACGCCGAATGAAGCCTTCGGCCTCGGCCTGGCGGTCCAGCCGGGCTTCCACGAAGAAGGCCTCGCCTCCCCCCGCCCGTATTTGCTCAGCCACCTCGCGTCCGCGGGCTCGGTCCCGGTCGGCAAAGGCCACTCGCGCCCCCTCGGCCACAAACAGCCGCACCGTGGCTTCGCCAATGCCCGAGGCGCCTCCGGTGACCGCCGCCACCTTGCCGTCCAGTCTTCCCATCGGTCCCGTCCTTGGAATGCATCGGTGGACCCGGTCCGGAATGCCCGCCCGGCGGATTAGCGCGACGCTTCTGCGGTGGGGAAATCCGCCGGCATGCAGATCTCGATCACCTCGAAGTCGTGGGAGAACTCCAGCACCTCGTGCTTGATTTTGGGAGGCTGGTACCAACTGTCGCCAGCCTCGAACCGGACCTCGCCGATATCCTCGAACTCGACCCGGGTCCAACCGCGCAGGACGTAGTTCATCTGGAACTCGAGGTCGTGGGTGTGACGCCCGCCGGGTCCGCTGCAGGATTCCGTGGCCCGGATGCAGTGGGCAAGGACCTTGCCCTTGGTGGCCGCAACGATGCCGAGATCCCGATACTCAAAGTAGGAGCGGAGACCGGTCTTCCATTCCGCCGACTTGTGAAACGCCATGGTGGTCATGCTGACTGATCCTCCCTGGATTGGACGAGATTGATTAAGGATAGGCAGGCATTCTAATCCGAACCCGACTCCCCGCCCCATCAAATTTCTTGAAAGGGTGGTTGGGAAAAGGAAAGGGAGGAGGTCAGACAAGCGCGCCGCCTGCCTTTCCGTGCGGATCATTCGAGGCAACACGTTTGCTGTCTGACGGTCAATGGCCACAAGAGGCACAAAAAACACAAAAAAATCATCCGGTCGGCAAGACTCGAAATCAAGATACTCGTTTTGTGCCTTTTGTGCTTTTTGTGGTTTCTGTTGCCTCGTGTGCTTTTTGTGGTGAATGCCGGAGCCTGCAGCACATCACCATTGCCGCCTCAGTGTCATTCCCGATTGCGAATTTTGCAAAAGGCTCACTTTTGCCCTTCGTCCCCTTGTGAGGATTTCTTTTCTCGGACCCTTGCGGTAACGTCTCAATTGTTTCAGGCGACAGAATTGTTCGGGGTTGACGCATCTTGACTCCCCGGCGAGGTCATGAAATCCTTGCCACCTTCCAAGGCAATCGACCCGGGCGCAGGTTGCCCTGTCACCGCCCTGAGGTGAAACCCATGATGGAACGCAGGCAGTTCGTGGCGCTGCTGGCCGCGGCGCCCGTGCTCGGCAAGATTCCCATGCGCGAGGCCGGCCGCGTGGAGACCGTCTTCAAGAGCCCCGGCCCCTACCCCAACGGCCTGCAGGCGACCGACGAGGGCTTGTGGATCATCGATGGGGAAGACGCCCGCGCCCACCTCGTCAGCTACAGCGACGGAACGGTGCTGCGGGGTTTCGATACCGGGGCCGTCCACCCCAGCGGGATCACTTTCGACGGAGAGGCGATCTGGGTGGCGTCGACCTACAGCCGGGAGATCATCCGCGCCGACGCCTCCAGCGGCAAGACCCTTGCGAAGCACTTCACACCCGGCGCCGGCGTGATCTACAGAATGCCCTCGGATCCCCCCGGTCGCCGAAGCCCGCTGGCCCCCGCCCCGCCGCCTGCGAGCGCAACGCCCGCCCCCGCCAAGCCCCGCCCGGCGACCGGCGCGCATGGCCTGGAGTGGCGAGAGGGCAAGCTATGGGCGGCGGTGCCACCCTCCCGAATGATCTACCGCATCGATCCCCGGAACTGGATGGTCGAGCAGCGCTTCCCCTCGGCGGGCAACCGCCCCCACGGCATCGGCTGGGAAGGCGACGACCTGTGGTGCACCGACACCAACCGTAACGCCTTCTTCAAACACAATCCCCAATCCGGGGAGATCGTCGAGAAGATCCAGCTCGCCGACGATGACCCCCTGCCCCACGGAATGACCATCCGGGACGGCGTCCTGTGGTACTGCGACGACGTCGGCATCGTTTGCCGGCTGAAGCTCTGAGCCGCGTCAAGTAGCGAGACCAGATTCTGATTCGGACCCCGGCAAACGTCCGAAAACGCTTGGTGTTCCAGCCAGACAGACTTTAAGGAAAGGTTCAGCCCAAGACCCGGGAGCCCCTACGGCTTCCGTCCGATCGCTTCTCCCCAGGCGATGGCAGAGACGGCGCCCGGGGAATCCCTCCATTGGTCCAGCAAGCGGCGCCAGTTGTCGAACTTCTCCTGAGTTGCCAGTCCGTATTTGATGGCAGCCTCGACGGTTTTGGGGGCAAAGAACCAACTGACGGAAAAGGCGTGGTAGAAGGCAACGTCCTCGGGCGTGCCGAAGTATTCGAACGAGGCGCTTCCATGGATCACCGAGAACCCGGCCTCAAGAAATCTCCTCGGCAGTTCCTTGCCCATCTCCGGATGGGACCCGTTGGCCTCAAGCAGCTTGGAGAAGGTCACCCAGGCATCGGCAAGAGCTTCGAATGCGGGTTCGGAAAAGGACGAGGAACCGATCATTTCGCGCGCCGAGATGAGGCCTCCCGGCTTCAACACCCGTTTCACCTCGGCCAGGACGGCATCGGTGTCGGGAACGTGCATGAGGAGCGCGTGACAGTGGGCGACATCGAACGAACTGTCTTCATAGGGAAGACGAGTCACGTCGCCCGTCCGGAAGACCGCGTTGTGGTGTCCGCCGGCTGTAGCGGCAGCCCTGGCGATCTCGATCTGGGACTCTTCCATGTCGATGCCGTGCACCTCTCCGGGATCTACTGCCTTCGCCAACCCCAACGAGATGGTTCCCGGACCGCAACCCATATCGAGGACACGCATTCCGGGCTTGAGATGGGCCAACAGATGCCCGGCGTTGGTCTCAGCATTGCGGCGGTCGAGTAGTTGCAAGAACTCGTCGCTGTAACCCATGGTGTAAGAAGCCGTGGGTGAATCCGGGTTCTGGCTACTGTTCATTGTCTATTCCCTCCTGATCCATTGGAGCAATCGCTTCTGCGGTAGGAACTAACCGATTGCGGGAAAAAGAAACTCAGGCCGGGAGGCTGCTCCCTACTCCACTATTCCCGACAGGCGGGCGAGCTGCAGGACCGAGAGCGCGGCGATCACCAGCACCACCAGCACCCCGAGCGCGTTGGCCAGGCGGGTGTTGCGGAAGCGGCCCATGATCTCGGTCCGGTTCGCAATGACCAGCAGCAACACCAGCACCACCGGCAGGAACAGCGCGTTGGCCGCCTGGGCCAAGACAATCACCCTATAGGGCGAGCCGTCGAACAGTGCGCCGAACAGCACGCCGGTTACCAGCACGAATCCGCCCAGCAGACGCAGGCGGGCGCTCCGCAGGTCGGGAGTCCAGCCGAAGGCCCCGGAGACGGCGTAGGCGGCCGCCAGCGGGGCGGTGATGGCCGAGGTCAGGCCCGCGGCAAACAGGCCCCCGGCGAACAGCACCGGGGCTGCCGGACCGAGGAGCGGCTCCAGCCGCTGGCCGACGGTGGCGGCGCTTACCTCTACCCCCAGCCCGTGCAGAGGTATGGCGGTGACCAGCACCGAGGCGGTGACCAGTCCCCCGAGTGCTACCGAGCAGACGGTATCGAGCCGAGCCTCCTTCACATTCGCCTCCTTGCGCTCCGCGTCGGGCCACTGCTCCAGGGCGGTGCTCGCGTGCAGAAAGAGGTTGTAGGAGACAACCGTGGTGCCGATGAGCGCCAGGACGATAAGCAGCGAGCCCGGCGGCACGGACGGCACCAGTGCGCCGGCCGCCAGCTCTCCCAGACTCGGCGCGGTCATCGCGGCGACGATGCAGAAAGTGACGCCCATCACCACCACCAGCGCCACCAGCACGTTCTGAATCATGCGGTACCTGCCGGTCAGCAGCAGGCCGCCGGCGAGAGCGCCCAGCAAGAGAATTGCCAAGCCCGGGTCCAGCCCGGTAAGCGCGTTGAAGCCCAGCGAGGCCCCCAGCAGGTTACCGGCCTGAAAGGCGGCGTTGCCCAGCAGGATAGTCACCGCGATCAGCACGACTACCACGCCTTTGAGCACCGGCGACCCAATGCTGGCGCGCATGGACTCAGCCAGGCCCCGGCCGCCGGCGATGCCCACCCGGGCCGCCATGTCCTGCAAAACGATGGTGGCCGCCACGGAAAAAACGATAGTCCAGAGCAGAGCGGCGCCGTAACCGGCCCCGGCGGTGCTGGCCGTCACGATAGTGCCCGGGCCGATGAATGCAGCCGATACCAGCAGACCCGGTCCGAGTCGAAATTTGGTCATGGGAGAGATCTTGAGGGGCTGACTGCAAGCCGGTCAGCGGTGGCTGTCAATGATTTGTTTCCGATTTCCTGCAAGCGCTAGGTTACCACGACTGCAGGTTGGAGGCGCTACCGCGACGTTTGGGAAAGTTTTTAATTTGACAACATTCAAAGTGTGTACTATTTAATACACATGACACACTTTGGAAGAAGCATTCGAGCCCGCCGAGAGCACCTCCACCTGGAGGACAAGCGCTTTTCCCTGCGCCAGGTGGCCCTGCGCATCGGGATCGAGCCGGCCTATCTGAGCAAGATCGAACGGGGCGAGGTCTCACCGCCATCGGAGGCGACCACGGTCAGGCTCGCGCACGAACTGAGTGAGGACCCGGACGTGCTCCTGGCCTTGGCCGGGAAGGTCTCGGGCGACCTTCAGAACATCATCCGCAAGCGGCCCAAGCTATTCGCGGAATTGATCCGTCAACTGAAGGAAGCGCCCGACCACGCACTCCTCCACGTGGTGCGGGAAGTGCGGGACGGCGAATGGTGAGGACGAACCCACAAGGAGACATCGACGATGATCACCCTCAAGAACGACAGCCTGGAGTTCCGCTTCCCCGAGGTGCACCGCGACGCGCGTTGCACGATCGAGTTTCAGCGCACCCTGCGAATTCCCGATGACGACAGAGATTATCCTCTACCGCCGGGTCTGGGCCGCTTCCCCTTGCGGCATATCGACGACTTCGCAAGGCGCTTGCCGGAGCGGTGGCGCCGCAGGGGTGGCGTGATCGCGCCCATGCACCAGGCCGAAGCCATGTGGATCGCATTCGGGGGCCATTCCGAATACCCCTTTGCGGTGAAGATCGCCACCGGAAAGATCTGTGCGATCAGCGGCGACCCCTGGGTGAATCACCTGAACAAGGACCCGAAGGACTACGTAGTGTTGCCTGAGCAGCCCTGGCTGGACGGCTACTGCGTGGAGAAAGGAGTAATCCGCCAGTTCGTGGCCATGCCCCTGGGCAAGGGCTACACGGTCGAGGAGCAGTTGACTGGAGCGGCGCAGCACGGCGGCCTTCAGATCATGGTCTATCCGATGAAGCGCAAGCGTTACAAGCAGTTGATGGCTCGGGCTTCCCGGTGGCCCCGCCTCCCCCACATGCAAGATGCGGTCTGTTGTGTAGCTCAGGAGCCCATGGGCCTGGCCCCCGGAGGGAGGATGAGGCAGGAAGTCTATGACGACCCCTACGGTCTGGACGCCTGGGACCAGAAGCACTCCAGGCGCTGTTTCGTCACCATCGCCAATTCCACCCAATGGATGGCGATCACCGGTGAAAGGCCGCCAACAGTGCCACCGTCGGCGTTGGAGTACACCGAAGCGGGTTTTCCCTGGTTCGAATGGTATGGGGGGGACGTTGCAGCCATCGATGGCGCCGAGAGGCTCAAGAAGCTGGCGAGCGTGGCCCAACTGGGCAAGAGAACGGGCAAGCAACCGTTGTCGGGAAACGAATCGGTCGAAGTAACCCAGATTGTCGGGCTTTCAGCCGGAGGCGCCACCGTTGACCGGGAGTTTACTTCCGACGAGATCCTGCGTTCGTAGGGTCGCTTTCCTGCTCCGATGGCAATCGCAGCAGTTGCAGAGATGTGCAGTGAGCTCTGCAGAGTCTCAGGGCCCTCTGCACGGAATGGTCAAGCCATGCTCCGTGAACGAATACAGGACTGGAGGATAAGACCGACCGCAAGAACAGCCCGGACCGTCGGCCGGCTAATCTACGCGATTCAGTTCCCCGATTCCGTTCCGTTCATGTTCGGTGCGGGAGATTCCAGGTAATAGCCCGCTCCGATCAGCACCGGCACCCCGAAGGACACCACCCTCTTGACGAAGGTCACCTTGCGCCGCCACTGGTTGGTGGCAGGATTCCGGTTCCAGTAGTAGAGAAAGGACTCACCGAAGGCATCGGCAACCCCCAGGACGTTCCGCCCTGCGAAGCTGCCGATATAGACCGAGGACAACTCCGACCCGATCAGGGGATTTGCCGGGGAGCCTGTAAAAAGAGTGTAGCCGTAGGTGTCCAGGCCGAACAGGTAGATGGAGTCGCTTTTCCAACGAGGATCGTTGGCCAGGCTGACCGAGGCGAAATACCCCATGGAATCCAGCTCCATGGCGGCGCAGCGGACAAACTCCTGCAGCCGCGCCTCGGAGGGATAGGAGTGGAGCATGGCGGAATTGACCTCGTCGCTCCGGCAACTGCTGGGCAGGTCGCGCCGATAGATCCCCGCCCCAATGGCGGCGGACACCCCGTTCCAGTCGATGGCCTTGAAGTACGAAGCCTTGGGCTCGGCTCTGCCGGTGGCAGGATTGGTGAAGGAATAATAGACCCAACCCTGACCGAAGTTGGTCGCGACGCGATAGAACTCCAGGATCAGGTCGGAGCCGAAGTCGTCCACCAGGACTCCCCACGCCAACCCCTCCAGAGAGGGATCAGGTGGGAAGACGAAAGCACGGGAGGCCCCGGGCACATCCGTCATTTCGTCGACGAAGACATAGGTGGGGCCGCTCTTCCAGCGCTCGTCCTCGTTGAAGGCTCTGCGGGCCTCCTCGAAGCCCACTTCCTGGACGAACTCGTAGGCGCACTGCACAAAGGCCTGCACGTCCTCCGTGGTGCGCACGGCGCTGGCCACGATGGTGCGTTCCTCACAGGTATCGTGAGAGGCTAGGCCCGGTGAGACGAGGATAGCCCCCAGAAAAATAAGAATCGAAAGGGTTTTAGTTTTCATAATGCGGTAATTCTACCGGAAGGGAAGAGCTCCTGCAACCGTTATTTAACTGATTTTTCACTAATTTTCAGGGATCGGGCAAGGCTTGGAAAACTAAAATTTGTGTGGATGCAATGAGTCTGAGCGATTTGTCCAATATCAGATATTGCCTGACCTGATCATTGAGTGTGCCGTGTAAAGGTCACATGCTCCTACCTTGCGGAGTATCGTAGCTCTATATTCTGGCAGGAGAGGAGTCTCTATGCCCTCGACAATTGCCGAAGCCAAATAGCTAATGCCGTCAGTCCTCTTGGCACCAGCCGTTCCTCGCGCACTACGGATTGCTAAGTCCGCAAGGTGCTCAGGGGTTCGTTTTTCGATGTTCGCACCAATATTTGTAAAGAGTACGGTCTCGACACCCGCAAGATCTTCCACACACTCCACCAAGACATGGTTTTGGCCAGGCTTGGTTGGGCGGCTGTAGTGCTTTTGCGATAATTCATTTCTCGTCTCTCGCCTCCATAAAAGATCTTTGGCTCGCACACGTTCCACATTGGATTTGAGAACGAGGAGTACCGCCTTCACCGGAGCGCCACCAACCTCGACGGGAACGAGGGTCGGTCCTCCACCGCGAGTGCGGCTGGAGCGAGCAAACTCAACTGAGAATGGCGTCCCAACACCATGAATCTTCTTACAAACCAACGGACTCAACTCTACACCCGGATCTTTGATTAGAGACCCGTACGCGAGAATAGCGATACGTGCCATCACCTGCCCCGTTGACGCGTGGCCATTGCGTTGCCAAACACGTACCTAGAGTATTTCATGGATACGCAGGTAAATGTTTCCGGTCTCAGCGGCATATCGCCGTTTCCGCAGCAGCAGTTGAACTAGATCAATTCGTCCTTCGAGCACTCCCATTAAATCGCTCCCATCCATCAAGATTACCAAACGGCGTCCCGAAGCATGAGTATTGATTGCGTCCGTGGAAAATCCATTGACCGAGAGGAAGAGCCCCAGCGTATTTTCTAGCTTTCTGGACAGTTTCCCTGCTAGACCGTCTAGTTCCATAGCGGCGACGGGACCCTTTTGCCACTTCGCCTCTAAAAGATAGAGCCTTTTGCAAAATTCGCAGATAGCGGGAATTTTCACGTGGGGAAAGATCAAGGAGGGCAGGTGGAAGGAGGGGCAAGACCACTGTCTGTTGTATCATGAAGGTGTCTGAACCACATGATGAACGGAGGTGGAACTTGCCCCTTAGGGAAACCCTATCACGACACTGGTTCCGGTTTCAACGAGAGCTGTTTCCCCTGCTGGAGGAAGTTTTGGGGCCTCTGGGAGAGCGTTACCAGCGGCTGGTGCAGGTATTGGAGTTGGTGCGGGTGGAGGAGTTGCTGCCTTACAGTCGGGGCTGGCGTGGCCGGCCGCTGGAGGATCGGGCAGTGCTGGCGCGAGCCTATCTGGCGAAGTCGATGCTGGAGGTGGCGACCACGCGGGGATTGGTGGAGCGGCTGAGGAGTGAGGGGAGGCTGCGGCGGCTGTGCGGCTGGGAGAGGGCGTGGGAGGTACCGAGCGAGTCGACCTTCTCGCGGGCCTTTGCGGAATTCGCTGAGAGCGACCTGCCGGGGCGTTTGCACGAGGCATTGCTGGAGGAGACGCTGAAGGGCCACTTGGCGGGGCATGTGTCGAGGGACTCGACGGCGATTGCGGGACGGGAAAAGCCAGCGGCCAAGGCTGCGCCGGAGGCCAAGCGGAAACGCCGGCGGGGCCGGCCGCCGAAGGGCGAGCGACGGCCCAAGCGGTTGAGCCGGCTGGAGCGGCAGGGGTCGATGACGCTGGAGGAAATGTTGAAGGAGTTGCCCAAGGCCTGCGACATCGGCGTCAAGCGCAACGCCAAGGGGCATCAGGAGAGCTGGACCGGCTACAAGCTACACCTCGACGCCATTGACGGCGGGATTCCGGTCAGTTGTCTGCTGACCTCGGCCTCGGTGCATGACTCTCAGGCAGCCATTCCGCTGGCGACGCTGACGGCAAGGCGGGTCGAGAGTCTCTACGACTTGATGGACAGCGCCTACGATGCGCCGGAGATCCGGGCCTTCAGTGAGAAGCTGGGGCATGTGCCGATTATTGACGTCAACCCCCGCCGAAGAGCTACCTTGAAAGCCGAGCGGAAGCGGGAGGCACTGGCCCGGCGCTGTATCGGCCAAGTGACTCCCGAGGCGCGGCGCTACCGGGAACGCTCGACGGTGGAGCGGGTCAACGGACGGCTCAAGGAGGAGTTTGGCGGGAGGCAGGTGAGGGTTCGCGGCCCCGACAAGGTGAGGTGCCACCTGATGTTCGGCATTCTGGCCCTGACGGTGGATCAGTTGATGCGCCTGACGCTCTGAAGACCGGGTTGCCACCCCCAACCGCACAGCAGGTTCGCCCGCCTCAAGGCCGGGAGAGGGTAAGCTGTGCCTGCGTCCGGCGACCGCTGGCCATCCGGCCATCAGATTCGGGCTTTTTCCTTCAAAAGGGTCTTTGCAGCTGGGTAGTCACCGCCGGAACATCACTGTTGCCAGCCCAATGTCATGCCCGATTCCGAATTTTGCAAAAGGCTCGATAGTCTGTGCCTTCGAAACTGAATGCCCCGTCTATTTGCTCCCCCACAATCTTGAATGAAGCCTTTGGATCCAAGTCAAACAGATCAAACAACCCCTTGATGACCTTCTCCAACGAGTATCCACGCTGTTGGGGTGTGTCCGATTCAACTAGCTGAAGGAACTCACGCTTTAGGATTTGTAGTTGCTGTTGCAGAGCGTTAGCCTGTTGTACCTTTGCGTAAGCGTCCTTCCGTCTTTTTTCGGCCTTTCGCGCCTCTTCCTCTATGTCCTTGTAGCCTGTGAGTTGCGCACGAAGCCCCTGCACTGCAGCCTTAGCATCTTTCGACTTGCTGATACCGTCTTCAAGCTTGCGGAGATGGGAGAAGTCTGTGATCTGGCAGACTTCCGATATGATTTGGATCAGATCCTGTTGATATACGTCCTGGCGCTTGACGAGGTGATCCACAAGTGTTGCAACAATGTTCCGCTTGTAGTCAGACCAATTGAGGCGTGACAAGACTGCCGATTCGGAAAGGCATTGAGTCAAGAAACTCCGTAGATCGGATTTGTACCAGTAGACAAGTGTTAAGGCCTCCTTTAGTGCCTGTATCGCCACCGGAGAGATCTTTTTGGTCATTGACGTGACTTCTCGTTCAGTGGGTAATACCAAAAATGGCATAACCCAGGTTGCTCACGACAGGTAGGCAGCGTTGGTTCTTGGAATCTATTAAAACACTGTTATAAAGCAAGTTAGACAAATCCCTGAAAGAAAACGGGTGCTCTCATACTGTACCACCAAATTGCGGGAGTTTGAACAAGCCTGAGGCTGGACTTGACGGCGGTCCCATCACCTGCGATGCCAGCGACCTGCTGTGCCGTAGATCGATCAGCGCTTGTTTCTCGTTGACACTTTGGTAGCCCGCTTAGACGACGGCCTCAACTTCGACTGAATCCAACCTAACCTCACCGCGCAGTGCTTTGTCGCATTGTCGACATCGAGTCGGGCACGAGCACGTTTACGACCACAATCAACTCCATCACCATCCAATCACGGTGCTCCTCCCAAGGCATCTCTACTGCCACCTCAACCACTCGGTCCTGCTTGCAATAAAGGGCACCCTCAAGCGACTCGAACATTTCGCCAGCAAAGGCCGTGACAGCAGAGAACACCCCTACCATTCGATTGACCTGAAATGGAAGGACTTCGCCTCTACTCTAACCTGTTGCCGGCTAGCTTCTGTCTGTGCGGTTGGCCCCTGGTCGGGCGTGTGAGAGAATGGACTTGGAACTATTGGCGGAAGCTATCGACATAAAGTTGGGCGTACGGACTTGTAGAGCGCATTAGTGAGGAAATCGTGTTTCAACTGATCCGTAAATGGTTTGGAACGATTGCGGTTCTACTGCTCATAAGTTTAGTGGTCGGCGCGCGAGCGCAGTCCTCGACGCAGTTGGAAGAGCAGCCAGCAAAGCAGTCGTCAGCCTCGCCGGAAGAGCAGTCCGCAACTCATTCGGAAGAAGAGTCCTTAGCAAAGTCTCCAGCCCAGTCGACAACTGAGGCCGTGGAGCAGTCACCGGATCCTTCGGCAGATCAGGCCGGAGCTGAGCCGGAGAAGCAACCGACCGTTCAGTCGGCGGAGAAGCCGCAGGACCGATCTCCAGCCCAGTCGGGAGAGCAATCGCCAACTCAGTCCGTTGAGCGGTCAACGGCTCAACCGAAAGCGCCGCCTGCAGTGCTGCCGGCGGCGGATGCCTACCGATTGACCGTGACCATTCACGGCGCATTCGGCCTCTGCCACAACGATGAATTCGGGTCGGAGGAATTGTATGTCGTGGTGAAGCGTCTGGACCTGGAACTGCAGGACCAGATCGAGGACACGGAGCGCGAAGCTCAACAAATCACAGGCAGCATGGCCTGGTGGCACGCGGAGCAGCGCGTGGATTCCTTGCGGAAACAGGACTTCAACAGCAAGAGCGATCCTCTTTCCGAGGCTGAACTGGAGTCATTGGAGAGGCTGCGAAGCAAAAGGCGATCAGAGCGGACGGATGACGAAGCTCGAGAGTTCAGGTCGCTCCGGGCCAGAGAGCCTATTTCGACCGCGGATGCGTCGGTGCTGGCTCGCATGAAGGAGTTGAAGACCCAACGGCGACGGTTGCTACGCCAGATTGAAATGCGCTCAAGCGCGAACAGACCCGGCTCATTACGCGTCTACCCGGACGACGAACTCCAGGTCGTCCTGATGGAAGACGATCCCTTTTTCGACGATACCTGTTTCGGCTCGACAGTCATACTGGATCAATCCTCCCTGACGACCCCGTCGCTGGAAATCAAAAAGGATGAAAACACCTTGTTGACGCTGAACTTCAGGCCGCTCAGCAGGTGAACGTCGTTCGTATTCCGACAGCCGGGAATTGTCCGGCTTCTTCAACTGTGGAGGCCGTGCCCACCAAGTAGAGATCGTAAGCAGCCGGTTCCAAAAACAGTTTCACTGCTAAATAATCTCAAGCCCCATGGAGAGCGTCAGGGACTCCGTCTCACCCCTCTCCTTCTACCGCGCTCACGCCTGATGAGTTCGACAACCTCCTGTGTAGAGATGTTCGCGTTCACAGAGGGAACGTCCAGGGGCGAGTCGGGCATTCTCTCCGGAACCAGCGCATAAGTCCTGCCATCCCTTCGACGAATGAATACTTTTCCCGTTGACTCAGCCTCGTCGAGCACACTGGAAAGTTTCTGTCTGGCTTCCGAGTATGAATAGATCTCCACCTTACGCCTCCAGATTTACGAGCTTGACGTCAAGTCTGTCCGCGGCAAGCCTCAGCGGCCGGTCCAACGTCAGCAGGGGTGCACTGTAGCGCGCGGCACAATCCAGAAAGTATGCGTCGTAGGCATATAGGCCTAATCTAGCCGCGATGGACAATGTGTTCGCGATAAAAACCAGACTGTTTCAGGACAGGATACCGGGCACACTTGTGTCGAATGACGAACTCAGGGATTGCCGACTACGCCGGCGGCGGACTCCAGATGGTGGCTCCGATGTAGCGTTCCGGGCCGGAGGCCTCGTCAGTGAAGTAGTACACGGCAACGACTTTGCCGTCCGGCCTCTGGATAGCCCTCACGTAACCGATATCCCGGCTGGCCCCGTCGTCGCGGAGCGTGATGGGATCGCTCCAGGTACTGCCCCTGTCGCCGCTAAGCACGGCGCGAATGCTGTAGGGTTCGGCTCGGTAGCCGTAGAGCAGGCAGATCCGTCCGTCCTGCAGTTCGATCATCGCGGGTGGATTGCCCACCCCCGCGTCCGGCACCGCCTCGTTCAAGTACTCCCAACCGGCGCCGTTGTCGGTCGACAGGTAGGTCCCGATCCACCTGCGGGTCGCCTCCCGCATTCGAACAGTCACGAGAATGTGCGTGTCGGATAGCCGAAGCGAGGCCGGCATGATGGAGAACCCTTCGGGCTCCGGACCGATCCAGGACACGAATTTCCAGGTCTTGCCGGAGTCGGTGGTCCGCACGCAAAGCGGCCTTCCCTCCCTTCCGTTGGCCTTTGCGGCCGTGATGAAGAGCGTGCAGGTCTGCTTGTCGTCAACGATGTAGTCCGTGCGGGGGGCAATGCCGGGTGAGTCGAAGCTGGGCAAGCGGAAGGGGCCCTCCCAGGTGCGGCCCCTGTCATAGGAATAGAAGACGCGGCCGATTCCGGCGTGAATACTGTTGGTGCGAACGGTCAGAGCGAAGTCCGGGTGGGTGAAGTCGATGCCACCCTCGCTATCTTTCAGCGGCGGGATCGTGACACCCGGACGGGTGATGCCGTGCAGGTATCCACCCTCAGCCAGCAGGTGCCCCTTCGCCCCCGGGTCCTCTATCGACCACGTCTCGCCGCCGTCAAGGCTTCGGGCCAACATCGGAATCTCCGGCTTCTCGCGATCGATGTGGTGGCCCAGACCCTGGTCCTTGTAGTAACCCATTCCGAAACCGACCAGGATCTCGTTGCCCCAACTCCAGATGCCGTGATTGGCCGGCCAGCCGCCGAACATGCCCTTCTCGAAGTAGACCTTGAGATGCCTGGGTTCGTCGGCCCTCACCTGCTTCTGGCCGGACAGATTCGTTTCATCCGATGTGCGACAGGCGACCATTCCGACCGCCAGCAACCCTATGACAAGAAAGATTCTCAATTTCATTCGATTCCCCGCCTCTATGCAGACAGCGACCCGCGTTCGAACGCCGCAGGACTCTCGATGCCAATGACACCCGTCATGGGATGAACAAAAGCATCATATCGCAGCAGAGCGGAAGCCGAAGTCGTCCGGCAGACGCGCCCGGCGAAAATTGTAAGGTGGCCAGTCTGAATCCGGGCCCTCCCCAACGATACTGCCCTCAAGCCAGGTTGAACCTCACGGTAATGCGAGTCACCACTCGAACCGGCATTCCATTGAGCACGGTGGGCTTGTAGCGCAATTGTCTGACAGCTTCCAGAGCGCGCTCAGTCAACAAGGGATGGCCCTTGATTACGCGCAGATCTTCCACCAAACCCAGCTCGCTGATAGTCGCTTCCAGAATCACCGTTCCCTGGATACGGGCCTGTACCGCCAGCGGCGGGTAACGGGGACGCACCTGTCGAATGAGCTTGGCGTGCTGCACGCTTCCACCCACGCGCACGCGTTGAGAGGGCTTGGCCCGCGGAGGTGCCGGAGGGAGTGGAAGAGGATCCATTGAAGCCGGCTCCCCCCCGATGACTCCATCAATGATGCCACCGGGCACACCACCAGGAATACCTCCCGGAACACCCCCCGAAATACCGGCGACGAGCGAGTCGAGCGGAGGAGCTTCATCCATGCCTGTGAGGATCTCCTGGGGGATTTCCACCGGAGCCTGGAAGGCATCCTCAACAACCGTCCTCGGGATTCTCCTGGATGTCGCCTCCGCCGGGGCTGCGGGAGGAGGTGCAGGGGGACGGGGAGGCGTTACCAGAAAACTCAGCCGCTGAATAGACCCCGACACGGTGTCGGGAAAGAGCAGCGGCAGGGTAATTGCTGAAACGATCAGAGCGACATGAATGGCGACTGAAACCATCAGAGTGTTTGATTTCTTCGCCGCCGTGCCAGCCTCTCCCGAATCCATAAACCCGTTAAACATGGTCAATCCCCTGTTCAAATACTTGCCGGCAGAGCCAACCGGCTTCTTCCAACTGACGACGAGAAGCTTTGTTCTTCCCCAGTATGGACACCACAGCCTCTGCTAAAGTTCCCGAATTGAACCGGGAGTCCCGAAATCCTCCCGAACCTCCTGAAGAATGGCACATCCTAGAGGAGCTAACAATACAAGGGACCGGAAATAGGGGAGGTTGTTGAATTAATTGAGTTGACTTTCGGGAGACACCCTTGATTGCAACGCAATCGTCGGGTAAGCTTTCTCCGAAGACGGAGGTGTGACAATGGCAAGCATCACGATCCGCCATCTCGACAACGACGTGAAGACCCGACTTCGGGTTCGAGCATCCTCCAACGGTAGATCGATGGAAGAGGAGGCGCGGATCATCCTGCGCGAGGCGGTCGGCCGGGAAGCCGAACCCGAGAACCTGGCCAGTTTCATCCGCGAATGCTTCGAGCCATTCGGCGGGGTGGAACTAGAACTACCGCCACGCGAACCGATGCGCGAGCCGCCTGATTTCAGTTGAGGCTCACCAATGTTCGTTCTCGATACCAACGTGGTGTCCGAGCTGATGCGCCCGGCGCCCGATCCGGTGATTGCATCCTGGGTCGCGGCCCATGCGACATCGAGCCTGTTTCTGACCGCAGTGACGGAGGCCGAGTTACGCTTCGGCCTTGCGGTCATGCCAACCGGCAAGCGCCGGGACGGCCTTGGAGCGGCGCTTGAACGCGTCCTGGAAACGGGCTTTGCGAACCGTGTGCTGCCGTTCGACAGGGGTGCCGCGCGGGCATATGCCAGGATCGCTGCCGTAAGACGCCAACTGGGCAGACCGATCCCGGAAGCCGATTGCCAGATCGCGGCCATCGCTGTGGCGCGCAGCATGGCAGTGGTAACCCGCAATACTCGGGACTTCGAGAATACGGGCATAGACATCCTTGACCCGTGGAAGGGCGCATGAGAGGGAAATGAGTGAATCCGATCTCAACATCACGCTCGGCGTCGAGGAGGAGTTCTTCCTGGTCGACCCCGACACCCGCGACCTGGAGTCCGATCCAAACCCTGGTATCTTTGAGGCCTGCGAGCAGAACCGCGGGCCCCACACGGTCGCACACGAGGTTTTGCGGACGCAGATCGAGACCAGCACCAGGGTGTGCGGGTCGGTGACGGAGGCCTGCGAAGCAGTGTGGGAAACCCGCCGCCTGGTGATCGAGGCTGCCGCCGAGCACGGGGTGGCGGTGCTGGCGGCGTCGACCCACCCGTTCGCCGAATGGAAGTCCCAACTCATCACGCCGCGGGAGCGCTACGAGCGATTCGTCGTCACCTTTCAGGAGAGCGTGCGGCAGCAACTCATCGGCGGCATGCACATCCACGCCGGCTTCGGCGACCCCGACTCGCGGATCCGGGTCATGACGGCGATGCGGCAGTACCTGCCGCTGATCCACGCGCTGTCAACATCCTCGCCGTTCCATGGCGGGCGCGAGACGGGCTTCAAGTCCTACCGCCTGAACATCCTGGGAGTGCTGCCCCGCACCAGCCTGCCGAGCCCGCTGTCGTCGCGGGCGGAGTATGAACGTCTCTTGGCGACCTACCGGCGCATGCGCTTCATCCAGAGCGGCAGCGAGCTGTGGTGGGACATTCGACCGTCCCAAAACTTTCCGACGGTGGAGATACGGATCTGCGACGTTTGCCCGCGTCTCGACGACGTGGCCAGCATCGTGGCGCTCTACGCTTCGCTGGTCCGGCGCCTGTTGCGCCTCGACAGCGCAGGTCTGCTGCCCCCCGATCCGCCGACCGAAATTATCGCAGAGAACCGCTGGCTTGCCCAGCGCTACGGCGTGCTGGCGTTCTTCGGTGACATGAACAGCGCCGAAGGGCGCGTCGACATCGAAGATTACGCCGCGCGGCTGGTGGAGGATTTGGCGGAGGATGCGCACAAGCTCGGCTGCGAGCGGGAGCTTCGCCACGTGCTCACCATCGTTCGAGAAGGCAGCGGCGCCGACCGCCAGCTCGACCTTTTTCGGCTCCGCCGGCTGGAGGGCGACACCGAGCAAGAAGCGTTGCGGGCCGTGGTCGATCTGGTGATTGCCGAGACCCGCAAGGGAGTGCGCGCCGATGCCTGGAGGACCCCTCATTAGCGCCAATTCCTCACTCTGGGGTGGACCTAAATTGGGGGGGAGGTCACAGAGTCCGTAGAAAAGCCTCAAGGTCACCCAACTGCAGTACAACTGAGGCACGTTGCGTGGGGGCAGGAAGGGCTCGACCTCTACCCGAACGCGCTCGCTGCCCACACGAATTCCTGAAGCGGTCTCAAATTAGTCAACGCCTCGGCTGTTGGTCGCGGCAGATAGTGCCGTGTCAAACAATTTCCCTAGTGATAGCGCCACGCTTCCGGGGTCTGAAATTGTGCCGCTGAGTCTCAACTATGCGCTTTGGCAAAAAACAAGTCCCGGCCATCCGTTCCCAACTCTTCAACCGCAATTTGGCGATCCTGCTATTCGCGCAGGCAGTGGGGATCACCGGCTGGTTCGCTGTCGTTACGGCTGGCGGAATCCTTGGCCGTAGCCTGGCGGCAAACCCGGCCCTGGCGACCTTGCCGGTGTCACTGCTCGTCGTGGGCAACGCCGTTTGCGCGATCATCGCTTCGTGGACCATGGCGCGCGTGGGCCGCGCCCGTGGCTTTGCGATTGGCGCCACGGTGGGCGCCCTCGGAGCAGCCTGTGCTTTCCTTGCAACCCTGACTCACGACTTCGCGCTGCTTTGTGGCGGCTCGATCACGATCGGCTGCGCGGCCGCATTTTCTCAGCAATACCGCTATGCCGCCACTGAATGTGTCGGTGCGGCGGCCGCACCAAAAGCGATCTCAATCGTGCTTTTGGGCTCCATCGTTGGCGCTTTCCTCGGCCCGGGACTGATATCGTGGGGTGAGTCCTGGGTCGCGGGAGCACCGTTCGGTGGCTCGTTCGCCGCTATTGTGGCGTGCTATTTACTTGGCGCTGCCGCCCTCCTTGCCTTGCGGCCGATGACCCCTTCGGCCGAGGAAGAAACAACCGGGGGCGCTCGTCCTCTGCGCGTCATAGTTCGCGGCCGCTTCTTTATCGCGGCCGTCACGGGGGGCGGGGTCGGGTGGGGCGTCATGACTGTCTTGATGACGGCCGTACCGCTGGCCATGCATGTTGTCGACGGGTATTCCCTGGCGGCAACGGCGTCGATCATCCAGGCCCATGTGCTGGCCATGTACCTTCCTTCATTGATCAGTGGTGCTCTCATCGGACGCTTCGGCGCCGGGCGGGTGATGATTGGGGGAGTGGCGCTGCTGGGCGCCACCCTGGTTGCGGGCCTGGCGGGCCGCCACATGCTGCACTACGGCCTGGCCATGGTGGCGCTCGGCGTCGGTTGGAATTTCCTCTATGTTGGAGGAACGACGCTACTGGCCCGAGCCCATCGTCCAGCCGAACGCTTCCGTGTTCAGGCGCTGAACGATTTCAGCATTATGGGTATCTCGGCCCTTGCCTCCTGGAGTTCGGGGGCAGTCATGGAGCTGCTTGGCTGGAACTGGGTGCTCTACTCCTCGATTCCCGCCATCCTCGTTGCAGCAATGGTCATTCTCTGGGTACGTCCGGACCATCCGCCGGCAACTGACCGCGCATGAGAGCAGGGGCGGCTGTCAACGGTCATCGGAAACCGCGTCAATCTGAACAGATGGTCGTCCGCAACATCTTGTAAGAATTAGGGGACGTTGTTGAATTACTGGAATAACTTACCCAGTTTTTTCTTCCTGCAGTTTTGTGGAGTGTGCAACTAGATGATGCATGGAAGTGTACCGCCCCCGATTCCCCGGACAGATACCATGCACCTATTTCTCCGTGGAATGACGTCCTACGTAGCTAAGCGCGGCGCGAGCGAGCAGGCCTGACCGTGTTTCCCCTTCTCGGGCCGCCGCCTTGTCCACAATCGCCAGAACGCGGGCGGGCACCGTGATGTTGATTCGCTTGGTCTTGCTCAACAGCTTGGAGAGATCAACGTTCACGAGTGCCCAAATCCCAGACTTGTAATCATCATTCGCCTGGTGTGTTTCCAACGATTCCTTGGCAGGTATGGGTTCTCCATCCATGAGGAGTCCCTCCAGATGGCAGGCAATAGCCTCCTGGGCCGCCTCGACGGCTTCCTCAAGCGTATCTCCCGCCGAAAAGCAGCCAGGCAGATCTGGTACGCTAACCCCATAAGCACTCTCTACGTCCTTGTGGATCACAACCGGGTATCGCATCTCAGCGGTCCTCCCATTTCCAATTGGCTTGTCGGTAGATGTTGCGCAGAGTGCCGATGGGGATCTCCTTACTGGGGTGCGTCACAGTGACCCGTCCGGACTTTTCAGGGTGAACGAATTGGTGATGGCTTCCGCGCACGTTGCGGGACACTCAGCCATCCCGCTTCAGTCTCCGAATAACCTCCGCGCTCCTCATTGTATGTATTATACACACTATCTCACTCTTAGAACCTCACAGAGTGTGCTGTGCGCGCTTGGCGCCCTCAGGGACAGTTTTAAGAGCCAAGTCGCAGCGTTCCAAGCGTTTGCAAGTCCCCCGCCCCACGATTTCATTGGACAGTGATTTGAGGGACTCTATGAGAAGCTACACGAGAGGAGGATCACCCAGTTTCCTCACGCCATCCCGGATTTTCCCTCTGTTTTTCTTCCCTTTCCAGGCGTCGACAGAATCGCCAGACAGAATAATTCCACTAATTCAACAACGTCCCCTATTGGCTCCCCGAGAGTCACGGTCACCTTTTTCAGAATCGTTACAAATCCATTGTGTGTGAGGAGGACGGCTATTTTGTGGAGTTACTCCGCTACATCCATCTCAATCCTATTCGTGCCGGGCTGGTCGGCACTTTAGGCGAATTGGAGCATTATCCCTGGATCGGGCATGCAGTGCTGTTGGGAGAGGTCGTAGGGAGCTGGCAAGAACGGGAGTGGGTCCTGAGTTGGTTCGGCAATACGGCCGATAGTGCCAAGAGGGCCTATCGGGAATTTGTAGCGGCGGGGGTGGGACAGGAGCGGCGGCCTGGGCTGGTCGGAGGAGGACAGGTCCGATCAGGAGGGGGTTGGTCGGTAGTTCGCGGCCGCAGTCGGCAAAAAGCAGGGAATGGGCGCATCCTTGGCGGTGAGGTCTTCGTGGACACGGTACTACGGGAAGCGGAAGAGCGAATACGCCGACAATTGGAGGTGCGACGAAACCAGTCTGGTATGACCGAGGCAATAGAGGAGGTCTGTCAGCAGGCTGGTGTCAGCCCACTGGAACTTAGGGCGGGCAGTCGGCGGAGGCAGGTGTCAAAGATTCGAGCGTTGCTGGCACAACGGTTAATGGAGGAATTCGGGCTTTCCCTGGCGGAAGTTGCTCGCGAGTTAGGGGTCTCTCTCTCCGCAATTGCCAAGAGTTTACAGAAGCGCCATACAGAATAATTCCACTAATTCAACAACGTCCCCTACTTTTCACTGTCAGGCAATGATGTCGTGCACGACGTTGCCGTAGACATCGGTCAGGCGGAAGTCGCGGCTGTTGTGGCGGTAGGTGAGCTGCTTGTGATCCAGGCCCAACAGGTGGAGGATGGTGGCGTGAAGATCGTGATGCGAGACGCGATCCTTGACAGCGTGCATGCCGAGCTCGTCGGTCGCGCCGTGCGTGATCCCCGGCTTGACGCCGCCGCCCGCCATCCACATGGAGAAGCCGTAGTGGTGATGGCCGCGGCCGAGGGATTCCTCCTTACGAGCCTCCTCCATCGGCGTGCGACCGAACTCAGTGGCCCAGACGACGAGAGTCTCGTCCAGCAGACCGCGCGACTTCAGGTCCATGATGAGGGCGGTGATCCCACGATCGGTGCGCGCCGCGTTGGTGCGGTGGTTGTTGATGAGCCCGCCGCGGTTGCCGTGCGCGTCCCATCGCCGCCCCTGGGCGCCGTCGAGAATCTCCACGAAACGGACGCCGCTCTCCACCAGCCGTCTCGCCGTCAGGCACTTCCTCCCGAAGTCGGTGTCGCCATATAGAGCCTTCACCGAGTCCGGCTCGCTCCGGATATCGAAGATCTCCGGCGCTTCCATCTGCATGCGAAAGGCCGTCTCGAATGCGGCGATGCGCGCGTCGAGCTCGGGTTGGGTGCGATAAATACCGCGATGGAGGCGATTCAACTTCCGCACCAGATCCAACTGCGCGCGCTGCTGGCCTCGGCTGAGAAATGCCGGTGCATTGATGTGCGGCACCGGTGGATGTCCGGGCTTGAAGTCCGCCAGCGTGGCCTGGTGGATACCAGGGAGGAATCCGGCCTGGTGAAGCGCGCGCCCGCCGGACGGTCGGCCGTCTGTCATCACCACGAATCCCGGCATGTTCCGGTTCTCCGTCCCCAGACCGTAGGTCACCCACGAGCCAAGACTGGGGTGGCCCTGTCTGGAATAACCCGTGTGCATGAGGATCTGGCCGGTGAAGTGAAGTGCTGAATCGGTGTGCATCGACTTGATGAATGCGATGTCGTCGACCACCTTGGTCAGGTTCGGGAAGATCTCGCTGACCCATGCGCCGCTCTGCCCATAGCGCTTGAAGGAGAACACCGGCGGAACGATGCGCGTGTTGGTGTAGGACTTCTCCGGGTTAAGGCCATTCAAGTCTTTTTTGGAGAATATGTCTCGTGCCAATCTTCCGGCGTACTTTTTCAGAAGCGGCTTGTGATCGAACGTCTCCAGCTGACTTGCGCCGCCGACCATGAACAGCAAGATGACGCTCCTCGCCCTGGGAGCGAAGTGTGGCTGCCTGGGCGCAAGTGGCTCGCTGAGGTCAGGCGCCGCACCGCTCGCTGTCTGGTCCGCGAGCAGGCTGGCCAGAGCGATGCCACCCAGGCCCAGTTCCTTGAGGAACCCACGGCGGTCCCTGCCAATCGGTCGAGTTCGATAAGCTGCGTCAGTGAACATAGATGAATTCGTTCAGGCTCATGACGGCATGGCAATATTGGACCAGCGGGCTTCGCGCATCCAAAGACCCCGGCTCCTTGCTTGCCTCCAAGGAGCCAGCGCGCCGTTGACCGAGAAACGACAGGCCGATCTCGCGTTCTTCCACGGTCGGCGGCCGAGAAAGAGCAATCCGGTATGCCGACTCGATCTGTCGGCCGGGGTCGCCTCCGACTCTGTCCCGCACCCGTTGTGCGAAGCGCTTCGCTTGCTCCCACACGAATGGCGCATTCAGCGTGAACGCCGTGCTGCTCGGTGTCGTGCTGATGTCACGAAGGCCGACGCTTTGCGTGTTGTCCGGAAGGTCGAAGATCTTGAGAACCGGATGGAGGATGAAGCGCGGCGACATGAGGTAGACTGACCGGCGCCAGGTGTCCGGCGTGTCCTTGAAAGGTTCCTTGCGGCTGCCAATGGAAGTGCTGGGCCCGTACATGTTCGTGCGCAGAGCGCCGGAGACGCTCAACATATGATCGCGGATGACTTCAGCCTCCATGCGCAAGGGCCTGCGGTGCCACAGGTACTCGTTGTAAGCATCGCGCTGGGCCTGAGCCAACTCCGTGCTGGCCGCCTGTCTGTATACGGCGCTGTTCATCATCAGCCGGTGGATCGGTTTGAATCGCCAGCCCTCCTGGATCAGCTTGGAAGCGAGCCAATCCAGCAGAGCGGGGTGCGTGGGTTCGGTACCGAGTCTGCCGAAATCATTGGGAGTGCTGACGATGCCGCGCCCGAAATGATGTTGCCAGAGACGATTGACGATCACCCGAGCCAGCAACGCACCGGCGCCGTGCTCGACGTCGGTCAGCCAACTCGCAAGCATCCGAAGCTTCGACGCCTCAAGCTGCGGCTCGGGGCCATCGGTGGCCTCGGGACGGGGCCGCCAATCCTTCGCGCTGCGACCGTCCCGCATCAAGACGCGCAGGAACCCTGGCTTGACTGGCTTGATGGGGCGCGCCCAACTACCGCCGGCCAGAAGATGGGGTGTGGGTACCTCCAGGGCAACATACTTGCCGCCTGCATCTGGCTTGACCTCGGCTTCGTCGAAGAATACAGCCGTCAACTGATAATATTCTTCGGCCGTGATCGGGTCGATCTTGTGGTCGTGGCAACGCGCACACCCGACCGTCAGGGCAAGGAACGCTTGACCGGTCGTCGACACCATGTCGTCGAGTCGGTGAAACTTCCGATCGTTCGGGTTGTCGTTCTTGCTCAGATTCGTTCCAATCTGAACGAACCTGCCCAGGTCCCGCCGGCCGACGGGTATACCTCTCGGAGCACCGGCAACCTGGTAGCGGACGAAGTCGTTGTAAGGCAGGTCGTCATTGAAAGCGCGAATCACGGCGTCGCGGTATCGATATGCGTCCTCTCGAATTGGGTTGTCCCCCTCGTGTGCTCCAAGGCTCTCGCCAAACCGAGCCACATCCAACCAGTGCCGCCCCCACCGTTCGCCATAGTGCGGGCTGGCGAGCAGCCGGTCAACGAGCTGGCGAAAGGGTTCCGCAGAGGAATCTCGAACGAACGCCTCGACTTCGTCGGGTGCAGGCGGCAATCCGATCAGGTCGAAGTAGGCGCGGCGAATCAGCCTCGGCCGATCGGCCTCCTGTGCAGGGCGAAACTGCTTTCCGTGCAGCTTGGCGAGGACGAAACGATCAATCGGCGAGTCCGTCCACGTGGACTCTTCCGGACTTGCCGCCGACACCTGAGGCGGATCGACAGGACGCAGGGGGCGGAAGGCCCAGTGGAGACGTCCTGATTCGAGATCCATCTTCGCCGTATCAACCGACTGCGTATCTCTTGGATCGGGCGCACCGAGGGCCACCCATTGGACGAAATCAGCGGTGACCTCGTCGGGCAACTTGCCGCCGGGCGGCATCTGCAGGTTGGGGTTGGTGTACTCGAGGGCCTCGATCAGCATCGACTGATCGGGTCGCCCCGCCACGACGACGGAGCCCCGCGACCCGCCCCGCTGGACACCCTTCCGGGTGTCGAGCTGCAGCTTCCCCATCAGCATTCCCCTGCGGGCGGCCTCCGCCGAGTGACACTGATAGCAGCGCTCCGCCAACACGGGACGAATCTTCTCCTCAAAGAAGCTGACATGGTCTTGACCGGCTTCCTCGGGGGCTCCGAGCAGGCTGAGGGCGATTACGAATATGATCACGCGACTACCTTAGCTTTGCACTTGAGATCCTATTCGGATTGTGAAAAGAAATCCACCAGGCGAGTCGCCAAAAAAAATGCCCGAAAGAGAATTGTAGCGTCACGAAAAAAGGTACCCGAAAGGAAAGAGCGTTGTGTCGGGAAGAATGGTGGAGGCGGCGGGAGTCGAACCCGCGTCCGAAATTACTTGGCGAAAAGAATCTACGTGTGTATCCGGTTCCTTTTTGGTTTCGCCGCCCGACATCGAGAACCGGCAAGAGTGCCTGGCGACTAGACCGGTGAGTTTCGCCGACGGCCCCCGGACAGCTGCCACCGGCTAGCCTGTTAGTCGACGCCCCACATCCGCCGCACAGGTATCAGCGGAGGGAACGGCTACTTAAATTTCTTTAAGCAGCAAGTGCCAATGGTTTATCAGCAGTTACGTTTAGGTCCATCTTTTTAACGAGGGGATGGTCCTCGACACGCATCTTCAGCCTCGATAATCCCGTCGAAACCGTTTCGCCCCCAGGGGAATCTGCCCCGCCGAAAACTCGACAGCGGGTGAGGTAGAGTCATTATAGGCTGGGCTCGAAGAGTCTGTCAAGCCGCCTGGAACCACAGCAGTCCTTTTAGAATGAGAGGGATAGAAGTGGGGACATCGGTCCTGGTTGCCGCCCAAGGCCGGCGGAGAGCGAGCCACGGAGGCCCAACCCTGACGCACCGGCAACGCCCGCCCCGGCAGACGTTCTCACCCACGATCCGCCGGCGCTCTTCCCGCCCCCTGCTCCATCCCCGCGAACAGGTCGGTTTCAGGCCTCGCCACCAGCGGTGGCCCCCAGGCCTGGCGGAAGGGTTCGCTCGACAGCGCCAGTTCCGGGTCGGGTCGATCGAACCAGATCCGATTGATGGAGAGGTGCTGGGTGCGGTGGGCTCTCAGGGCTTCGGCCTTGCGGGCCGACCAGGCCCGGATGTCGACCAGGAAATCGACGCCGGCCCGGTTGCCCAGAGATGGGCCGGCTCCGATCTCCTCAGGCCGCAGGGGCGGCGTCCACAGCAGCCGGGGCACTCGATGGGGCTCGCCTGCCTCCGGCAGCCAGCGCGGGTCGGCCGCCGCGGCGATGGCGTCCGAGGTGAACCGGCTGATGGCAATATGGTCGGGGTGCCGGTTGAACCCGTTGGGGTCGAAAGTGATGACCAGGGCCGGCCGGTAGCGGCGGAGGAGCCGGACCAGTTGCCCGCGGATCCGCGCAGGATCGGCATCGCACAACTTCTTGTCCCGGTATCCCAGCAGGTGGAGAGAGTCGATGCCCAGTAGATCCACCGCTCGGCGCAGCTCGCTTTCTCTCACCCGGGGCAGTTCTTCTCTGGAACAGACGGGAGGATCTCCCACCTTTCCGGCATCGCCCAGGGTGGCGGTGGCCAGCACCAGCCGGACTCCCCGGGCGGCATACTTGCAGGACACCCCCGCCACCATGAAGCTCTCGTCGTCGGGATGGGCCAGGCTGAAGAGGATGGTGGGGCGATGTCCCATGGAACGCCTCGTAGTCTATCAAAGACGGAAGACAACCCGGCATGCCGGGCCCTACCCCTTGATACTTCGCTATTGCTGGAGCCGGCACCCTCGGATAGAGTAGCGCTTCTTGACGGTGCGGTTGCGATCAGGCGATCAAGATCCTTCCGCAATGCGCGGCGCTTCTGGCCCTGTATCCCGCTGCCGGTGCGTCCCTCTCGTTTCATCGCCAGGCATAGGAGACAATATTCTAATGCTTAGACCGGTTTCTCTCATCTCGAACACCCTGATGCTGGTGCTCCTGGTCACAAGCCTGTTGGGCCCAACGACGCCGGCCGAAGCCGCCCCATCGAAAGATGGGAAGGCTCAAGAGGTCGCCGCCAAACTGATGGAAGCCCTGGGGGGACAGGAAAACTGGGACCGGGCTCGCTATCTCCGTTTTGACTTTGTGGTGAAGCGGGATGGAAAGATCGTGTCAACGGTCAAACACCTCTGGGATCGTTACACCGGGCGATATCGCGTGGAAGGCAAGACCCGAGACAAGGGGGACTACGTGGTCTTGTTCGAGGACATCAATGCCAAAAAAGGCCAGGCCTTTCGCAATGGAAAAGCCGTCCAGGGTGAGGACCACAAGAAGCTGATCGATCTGGGCTATGGCCGCTTCATCAACGACACCTACTGGCTGCTGATGCCCTTCAAGTGGAACGATCCGGGGGTTCACCTGAAGTACGAAGGCACTGCCGGCGGGGGCGGGGGCACCATGTGGGACAAAGTCCTTCTGACCTTTGACGACAACGTGGGTCTCACGCCCAAGGACCGCTACTGGGCTTACATCAACCAAGAGACGGGGCTGATGGACCGCTGGGAATACATTTTGAAAGGTGGAAAGGGTCCGGCGACCGGGGCCGACTGGGTCCGGTGGGAGAAGTTCGGAGGCATCCTGCTGTCTCAAGAAAAAATTATCCAGGGACGTTCCGTGCGCATTCTTTTTCCCAACCTGCAGGTATCGTCAACCACCGACGAGAATCCCTTCACTTCGCCGGAAGCAAATCTGTAAGAGCCACCGGGAGCAATACCATGCCCGACAAACCCCACCGGCTGGAAACCGACCTGATCCACGCGGGAGAACTCAGACCCCGCATCGAGGGGGCGGTGACCCTGCCGATCTTCCAGACATCCACCTACGAGGCCGACGGCGTATCCGACCGCTATCTCCGACTCAGCAACACACCCAACCACCAGGCGCTTCACCAGAAGTTGGCGGCGCTGGAAGGAGGGGAGGCGGCGCTGGTGACCGCCAGCGGCATGGCGGCCATCGCCACTACCCTGCTGGCCTGCCTGGATGCCGGCGATCACCTGCTGGCTCAGGACTGCCTCTACGGGGGGACCCACGGGTTGATCACCCGGGACATGGTGCGCCTGGGCCTGAACTTCGACTTCATCCAAGGCGACGACCCCGACTCCTGGCGGCGGTGCCTGAAGCCCAACACCCGGATTCTCTACGTGGAGTCCATCACCAATCCCCTGATGCAGGTGGCCGACCTGGAAGCCCTGGCCCGCTTCGCCCGGGAGCACGGCCTGATCTCGGTCATCGACAACACCTTCCCCACCCCGGTCAACTTCCGTCCGCTGGAATGGGGGTTCGACCTGTCGGTTCACAGCGGCACCAAGTATCTGAACGGCCACTCCGACATCGTGGCCGGCGCCGTGATCGGCTCCCACGGGCACATCCGGAAGATCCACCATACGGCGAACCACTTGGGCGGCTCGCTGGACCCGCACGCGGCCTTCCTGCTCCATCGTGGCATCAAGACCCTGGCGCTGAGGGTCGAGGCCCAGAACCGCGGCGCCCTCGAACTGGCCGAGTTCCTGCAGACCCGCCCCGGCGTGGCCAAGGTCAACTATCCGGGCTTAAAGGACCACCCCGACCACCAGCGGGCCTCCCGCCTTTTCAAGGGCTTCGGGGGCATGCTGAGCTTCGAGCTGCACGGGGAAACCGAGGCGGCCGAGCGGTTCCTCAAGGCGCTGCGCCTGCCCGTCAACGCCCCCAGCCTGGGGGGCGTGGAGTCGCTGATCACCCGGCCGGCCACCAGCTCTCACGCCGAGCTCTCCCGGGAAGAGAGGCGGCGTGCCGGAATTTCCGAAGGGCTGATCCGCCTGTCGGTCGGACTGGAGGCCCCCCAAGACCTGATCCGGGACCTGGATTCCGCTCTCGAAGCCGTTTGAGGCAACTCCTGCTGTGGTAAGATCGGCGGGTCGCCCGACGGGCCGCGGACCGACCTGCCGCGAGCATTTCCGGTGTCCGCCGGGGAGCGGATCGCCCGACGGCGACGGATTGCCCGCCCCCCATCGATCGGCCGCTTTCGGAGGAAAATGGCAGCCATGAAGTCCAAGCGTCTGGATCTCTCCAGCCGGCGCCCGGTCAACCAGGACAGCTTCATCCAGGAATGGCCGGAGACCGGGCTGATCCTGTTCAACAGTCCCTTCGATCCCAAACCCGGGATTCGGATCTCCCGGGGCCGACTGTGTGAGCTGGACGGCAAGCCTGAAGCCGAATTCGATCTCATCGACCGGTTCATCGCCCGCTACGCCATCGACCTGACCCGGGCCGAAGAGGCCATGGCCCTGGATTCCACCGAGGTGGCCCGCCGGCTGATCGACATTGGCGTGCCCCGCCAGGAGCTGGTGGAGCTGTTCGGCGCCCTGACCCCCGCCAGGATCGTGGAGGTGGTCAACCGGCTCAACACGGTGGAGATGATGATGGGCCTGCAGAAGATGCGGGCCCGCCGGACTCCCTCCAACCAGGCACACGTGACCAACCGCAAGGAGAACCCGGCCTTGCTGGCCGCCGACGCGGCCGAGGCGGTGGAACGGGGTTTCTCCGAGCTGGAGACCACGGTAGGCGTCTCCCGCTACGCCCCCTTCAACGCCCTGGCCCTGCTCATCGGTTCTCAGACGGGACGGGGCACGGCCCTGACCCAGTGCGCCGTGGAGGAGGCCCTCAGCCTCAAGCTGGCCCTGTTGGGTCTGACCACCTACGCCGAGACCCTCTCCGTCTACGGAACCGAGAAGGCCTTCCATGACGGCGACGATACGCCCTGGTCCAAAGCCTTCCTGGCCTCGGCCTACGCCTCCCGCGGCATAAAGGTGCGGTTTACCTCGGGGACCGGCTCGGAGGCGCTCATGGGCCACGCCGAAGCCAAGTCCATGCTCTACCTGGAAGCCCGCTGCCTGATGGCTATCAAGGGGGCCGGGTCCCAGGGAGTGCAAAACGGCTCCATCAGTTGCATCGCCCTTCCGGAGTCCCTGCCGGGCGGGGTCCGGGGCGTGCTGGCCGAAAACCTGATCGCCACCCTGCTGGACCTGGAGCTGGCCTCGGGCAACGACGCCCTGGCCTCCCATTCTTCCATCCGCAAATCGGCCAAGCTGATGCTGCAGTTTCTGCCGGGAACCGACTACATCTTCTCCGGCTACAGCTCCATGCCCAAGGAAGACAACCTCTTCGGCGGCGGCAACTTCGATGCCCACGACCTGGACGACTACAACGTTCTGCAGCGGGACATGCAGGTGGACGGCGGGCTGCGCCCCGTCAGCGACGAAGATGTTCTCAAGGTACGCCGCAGAGCCGCCCAAGCCGTGCAGGCCGTCTTTCGGCAACTGGAACTGCCGCCGGTGAGCGAGGCCGAGGTGGAAGCCGCCACCCGGGCGGAAAGCAGCACCGACATGCCGGAACGGGACGTGGTGGGCGACCTGGAGGCCGCGGGTCGCTTCCTGGAGGAAGGCAGGAGCGGACTGGACGTGATCCGTGCCCTAGCCCGGGAGGGGTTTGAAGATATCGCCCGGAAGGTTCTGGCGCTCCAGAAGCTGAGGCTTTCCGGGGATCACTTGCAGACCTCGGCCATGGTGCTCCCCGGACCCAAGGTGGTCAGCGCCGTCAACGATCCCAACGACTATCGGGGACCCGGGACCGGCTACAGCCTCAGTTCGGAACGACGGCAGGAGATCGCCTCGCTCAACCAGGCCCTGGATCCGCGGGAAATCGGGCGGGAACCCTCCGCCCAATCCGGCAGCTTCCTCAGGGAAACCGGAGAGGCCCACGCCGGAACGGATCCAGGGGAGATCGTGATTGCGCTGGGACCGGCCTTCGGCACCGCGCTTCGATCCACCCTGTTGGGCATCCCCCACCGGGAGGTGCTTCAGGCTCTGATCGACGGGATCTGCGCCGAGGGCCTGCGGCCCAGGGTGGTGAAGATATACGCCACCTCCGATTGCGGCTTCATCGGCCACCGGGGAGCTCAACTGAGCGGTTCGGGGATCGCCATCGGCATCCAGTCCAAGGGCACCACCATCATCCACCAGCGCGACCTGGAGCCCTTGAACAACCTGGAGCTGTTTCCCCAGGCCCCCAACCTCGACCTGAGCTCCTACCGGACCATTGGGCAAAACGCGGCCAAGTACGCCAAGGGAGAGCCGGTGACGCCCGTCCCGACCCGGATCGACAACACGGCCCGGCTCAAGTACATCGTCAGGACCACGGTCCTCCACCTTCACGAAACCCGGCAGGTAGTAAAGGACCGCAAAGCTCGGGAGTTGGACTGGAGCCCGATTCAGGCCGCGGCCGGATCGGGCGCGGTCGAGAAGGTGACACAGGCCTGAGAGGCGCGGCCAGGCGCCTGACCGGCCGCGCCCGGGCTCCAGGCGGCAAGAGAACCATGAGCAGCATCACCGACAACTACCCGCTGTCCGAAA
The DNA here is from genome assembly GCA_965207735.1 of Candidatus Versatilivorator sp. GTDB lineage: Bacteria > Acidobacteriota > Terriglobia > Versatilivoradales > Versatilivoraceae > Versatilivorator. The sequence continues at coordinate 4,071,275 of OZ242296.1, forward strand.
AGAACCCCGACCGGTTGACCACTCCCACGGGCGCCTCCTGGAAGGACATCGACCTGCAATCGGTCCTGGACGGCACCCTCAGCATGAGCGATCTGCGAATCGCCCCCGAGACCCTGGAGCTTCAAGCCCAGATCGCCGAGAGCGCCGGCAGGCGTCAACTGGCGGAAAACCTGAGACGGGCGGCCGAGCTGGTTGGGGTTCCGGAGGACAGGATCCTGGAGGTCTACCAAGCCCTGAGACCCGGCCGCAGCACCCCCGAACGGCTCGAACAGTTGGCCGGCGAGCTGGAATCGCAGTACCAGGCCCGCCGTTGCGCCCGCTTCCTGCGGGAAGCAGCCCAGGCCTACGGATCCTGAGTCCGACCGGTTGCCCGGTTCCGTTGTTTCCACTGAACCCATCGAGAGAGGAACATGACCCATCAAACCCTGCGACGTTTCCCGTTGGCGCCGGCCGGCGGCTCCACCGCCGGCCTCCTGAGTCGCCTGGATTCCGGCGAGTCCGTCCACCTGGACGAGCTTCCCACCCCATGCCTGCTTCTGGACATGGATCTGTTCGAGGCCAACCTCGACAAGATGAGCCGGAACGCCAAGCGCCACTCCATCGGGCTGCGGCCTCACGCCAAGACCCACAAATGCCCCGAAATCGCCCGGCGGCAGGTCGAGGCGGGTGCGCTGGGGGCCTGCACCGCCACCATCCACGAAGCCGAGGTGCTGGCGGCGGGAGGCATACCCGGCCTGCTGATCACCTCCGAGATGGTGGGGCGCAACAAGATGGAGCGGCTGGTGGCGCTGACCCGCAGGCAGCCCGACACCATGTCGGTGGTGGATGACATCGCGCACGCCCGCCAGCTCAACGACGCGGCCCAAGCGGGCAATGTGCAGCTCAACGTGCTGGTCGACATCGACCCCATGGGGCGCCGGACAGGAACGACGGCCGGAGATCCGGCCATGGCCCTGGCCGAGGGGATCCTGAAGCTGTCGAACCTGAACCTGCGCGGAGTGCATTCCTACTCGGGGGCCAGCTCCCACGTGGTCGGATTCGCCGAGCGCAAGGCCCACTCGGAGGAGGTGATGGCGCCTCCCATCGATACCTTTCAGCGGATGAAGAAGGCGGGGATGCCGGTCGAGATTCTCACCGGAGCCAGCACCGGCACCTACAACATCGACCCCTTTCTGGAAGAGATCACCGAGATGCAGGTGGGGTCTTACGTCTTCATGGACGTCGACTACCAGATCATCGGGGGGGAGGGTGGAGAGGTCTACGACGATTTCGCCCCTGCCCTGACCGTGCTGACCACCGTCATGAGCAAGCTCCACCGGGACCTGGCCACCCTGGACGCGGGCATGAAGGCCTTCGCCACCGACCGGGAGTCGGTGCCCGAAGTCAAGGGTATCAGCGGCACCCGGTACCAGTTCGGCGGCGACGAGCACGGGATGCTCCAACTGCCCAACCCCAGCCGGGAGATCAAGCTGGGGGACCGACTGGAGTTCGTGGTGCCGCACTGCGATCCCACCGTCAATCTATACAACTGCCTCTTGTTGCGCCGGGGAGAGCAGGTTGAGGGCTACTGGCCGGTGGCCGGCCGCGGGCACTCGTAGGGGACCCGCTGGCTTTGCCGGCCTCACGCCTACGACCACGGCCAGGCCTGTTGTGGCGGTCGAGTACGTTGCTGTCGCCGCCTTCGCGGCTCGGACTTTTACGCTACACTTTCCATGGGCTTACGCCCACGGCTACCTGCTGCCGCGGCTTCGCCGCTCAAGTGGAACCCCGGTCTGGCGCCCTGCACCCCCGACGCAACGCTGACCCCCACTCCCGGAACGCCGCGTTTGCCCCCTCCGGCTCGACGGTGGGCTTCACCCTCTCGCGACGCCGCGGCTGCCCCCCTCCGGATCGACGGCGGGTTTCGCCCTTGTCTCGCCGACTCCCCTCAAGGAGGGAGTGATTCTCGAGCTCTGAACCAACTTTCTTGCCCGATTCTTTGGCGGGATGTAAACCATGTTCCCGGTATAAGGTGTGCATGACGCCCGCGCTCCCGGGGGGGCAATCCCTTTTAAACGCCTCGTGCCGGTGAAAGGACTTCACATCGCTTCGCTGCTCTTCTTTTCACAGCGACTTCAGCAACCCCTCCACGTGGCCCTTCACCTTGACCTTGCCGTGGACCTCGACGAGGTTGCCTTCCTCGTCTATCACGAAGGTGGAGCGGACGATGCCCATGTACTTCCTTCCGTACATGGACTTCTCCTGCCAAACTCCGTAGGCCTCGGCGATGGCGTGATCTCCGTCGCTGAGCAATCCGAACGGCAGCGAGAACTTGGCCTTGAACTTCTGGTGGGATTTGACCGAATCCGGACTGACCCCCAGCACCACCACGCCCTTTTGGCTGAGATCGGCCATCGAATCCCTGAAGTCGCAAGCCTCCTGCGTACACCCCGATGTGTTGTCCTTGGGGTAGAAGTAGAGCACCACCTTTCTGCCTAGTAGGTCCTTGAGGGCCACGGTCTGACCCTGATCGTCGGTGCCCGTGAATTCCGGTGCCTTGTCCCCTGCCTTGAGCATGCCATCCTCCTTGTGTCGGTTGATTCGGTTGACAACGTTGGATCGAAACGGAATCTCGGGGCGGAATCGCCATCGCCCGGGTTGCGGCGGCCTGCGCCGGCGATTCCAAGCCGCCCGGACCCCCTATCCTAGTCGGAGGCGGTCCCATCGCAAAGCCTCAGGAAGGGATCTCCGCGCCAATCCTGTGCATCCTGTGCATCGATGTAAGAAATCGATGTGAATCACATGGCAGCCTGTTCCCCCCGGTCTCCGAAACCAGTCAAGGCCCGGCCTCTTGACTCCGCTGCCCCGCTTCACTAATCTAAACTCACAGAGGACGATCCTACGAGGCCAACCCCATGGCTGCGCTGTTGTCCCGAGCGTCTCTAATCCGCCTTTCACTGCTGACCGCCTGGCTGCTGGTCGTACCCGGGGCAATCCCCGCGGCTGCCGAATCCGACCCTCCGCCCGGCTTCGAGACCGGGATTCTGCCCGTGCTGCAGGCCAAGTGCCTGGCTTGTCACGGCCCGCAAAGCCGGCAGGGTGAGCTGGACCTCGGCTCTCTGGAGAGCCTCCTCGAGGGCGGGGCCTCGGGACCTTCGGTCGTTCCGGGATCTGCCGAGCAGAGCCTGCTCTTTCAAAAGGTGGAGACCGGGCAGATGCCGCTCGGGCAGGATCCGCTGAGCCCCCGCGACTTGGAAATCATCCGGCGCTGGATCGACCAGGGAGCCTTGGCCGACGGCCAGGATCCCGAGGCGTTCCAGGCCCGCAAGGATCTGAAACCCGCCGTCACCAGCCACGACGTGCTGGCGCCCATCCTGCACGTGCGCTGCCTGATCTGCCACGGACGCCGAACGCAGGAAGCAGGCCTGGACCTGCGGACCCGGGCCAGCATCCTGAAAGGGGGAGAGTCGGGCCCGGCCATGGTTCCGGGCAAGCCTGAAGAGAGCCTGCTGTTGCAACGCATCCAGGCCGAGGAGATGCCGCCTCCCAAGGACTTTTCCCGGTTCTGTGTCCGCCCCGTCACCTCGGGCGAACTGGAGAAACTGCGGCGCTGGATTGCCGACGGAGCTCCGGAAGCCCCGCCAAACGGGGCCTCGAGAGCCGCCAAGGGATCGGCCGACACGGAAAAAGACCCGGCGCTCTGGTCCTTTCAGCCGCCGCGCAGGCCTGCCGTCCCCCGAGTTGCCGAAAGCAATCGGGTCCGGAATCCGATTGACGCCTTTCTATTGGAAAAGCTGGAGGCACGCGGGCTTGCCTTCGCTCCCCCGGCCGACCGCCTGGCCCTGATGCGCCGGGCCTATCTGGACCTGGTTGGCTTGCCTCCCACCCCCGACGAAGTCAGGGCCTACCACCGGGACGCCGACCCTCAAGCCTACGAACGGCTGGTCGATCGGCTGCTGGATTCCGCGCACTATGGGGAACGCTGGGGCCGATACTGGCTGGATGCTGCCGGCTACGCCGACTCCGAGGGCAAGGTCCATGCCGACAATCTGCGGCCCCACGCCTACCGCTACCGGGACTACGTCATCCGATCCTTCAACGACGACAAGCCCTACGACCGCTTCCTGCTGGAGCAGATCGCGGGCGACGAGCTGGTGGACTACCGAAAGCTCAAATCCCTGACTCCGGATGAGGTGGAACCTCTGATCGCCACCGGCTTCCTGCGCATGGCGCCCGACGGCACCTGGTCCGGAGCTCAGAATTTCGTCCCCGAGCGGCTGGACGTAGTGGCCGACCAGGTGGAGGTGCTGAGCTCGACGGTGATGGGCCTGACCCTGGCCTGCGCCCGCTGCCACGACCACAAGTACGACCCGCTCCCCCAGCGTGACTTCTATCGCTTCAGCGCCATCCTGCGCTCGGCCTACGACCCTTACGACTGGTTGATTCCCCAGGAGCCCCTGCTGGCGCCGTCGGGAGGCCCCTTTCCCAAACGGCTGCTCCGTTACGGGTCGGAGAAGGAACTCCGGCAGGTGAAGCGGAACAACGGTCCCGTGGAGCAAGAGATCAAGCGTCTGAAGCGTTCTCTGGAAGAGAAGGCAGCCCCCTTCCGAAAGCAACTGCTGCAGGAAAAAATGGAAAAGATCCCGGCAGCACTGCGGGCGGACGTGGAAGCAGCCGCGGAGGTTGCCGAGGACAGTCGCAGCGAGTTGCAGAAATACCTGGTGGAGGCCTTTCAAGAGTTTCTCACGCTGGAACCCGGCGAGTTGGAGAAACGCTTCGAGAAGTACCGAAAAGAGTCGGCCAAGATCAAGGAAGCGGTCACGAAGGCCGAAAAGAAGCTGCAGCGCCGTCCCTCCATCCGGGCGCTGTTCGACATGCCGGGGAAACCCACTCCGAACTACCTGCTGCTTCGGGGGGAGCATATCCGTCCCGGCGATTCCGTCGAACCCGGAATCCCCACGGCGCTCAGGCCGCAAACCCGTCCCTACCGTATCGAGAAGCCCGAGTGGAGCAGCGGGCGGCGACTGGCTCTGGCCAGGTGGCTGGGACAACCCGATCACCCCTTGACAGCCCGGGTGATGGTGAACCGTATCTGGCAGCACCATTTCGGCAGGGGCCTGGTGGCCACGCCCGGCAACTTCGGCAAGCTGGGGGCCGTCCCATCCCATCCGGAACTGCTGGACTGGTTGGCCACCGAGTTCGTGCGACGAGGCTGGAGCATGAAGGCCATGCACCGGCTGATCATGACCTCCAGCGCCTACCGCCAGTCCTCGGGCAGTGCCGGCGATGAGGCGGCCAACGGCCATTCGGACAACTCCCTGCTCTCCCGATTTCCCCTGCAGCGGCTGGATGCCGAGGCCCTGCGCGACTCGATACTGAAGATCTCCGCCCGGCTGGACCCCACTCCCTTCGGCCCGGCCGACCAGGTCGAAGTCCAAAAGGACGGCGAAGTCACCAGCCAGTGCAGCTCGGCCGGCTGCCGGCGCAGTGTCTACATGCTGCAAAGACGCACCACTCCCCTGACCATGCTGGATACCTTCGACGCCCCCCAGCTCAACCCCAACTGCGTCAAGCGTTCCCAGTCGATGGTCACCTCACAGGCCCTTCAACTCTGGAATAGCCAACTGGCCCGCAAGAGTGCCCGCCACTTCGCGGGCCGGGTCATCGACGCCGTGGGCAGCGACCTGGAGAGCCAGGTGGAGCAGGTCTATCTGGCCGCCTTGTCCCGCTGGCCCACCGCCACCGAGAAAGCGGTCGCCCTCAGGGAGATCGGTCAACTGGACCGGCATTGGGCCGAGCACCTGGAGAGCGACACGCCGGCCGAGCCCAGGCGGTCGCGAGCCCGCTGGCTGGCCCTCTCCACCTTTTGTCACGCCATATTGAACTCGGCGGAATTTATCTTCTATTGAGCGAGGAAACCATGAGACCTGGGGACCGATCCCGTTTGGAGTCCACCCTTCCGAGCCGGGAGTCCGCGGAAACGGCGGCGCCCCTGCCTTCCCGCAGGGAGCTGTTTTCCAGCCTGGGCAACGGGTTTATGGGGGGTGCCCTGGCCTACCTGCTGGGAAGGGACCTCTTGTCCGCCCAACCCCTGCCGGCCGACAGCGGGCAGGCGCCCGACCTGAGACCCAGGAGACCTCACTATCAACCGCGCGCGAAGTCGGTGATCCACCTCTTCATGAATGGCGGGCCCAGCCAGATCGATCTGTTCGACCCCAAGCCCATGCTGAAGAAGCACGAGGGGCAGCCGCCCGGACGCGACCTGACCAATGACGTGGAACAGATCGCCTCCGTCGGCACCCTGATGCCCTCCCCCTTCGAATTCCGAAAGCGGGGCCAGTGCGGAATGGAGATTTCGGAGATGCTTCCCTTCCTGTCCCGCAAGGTGGACGACATCGCCTTGGTCCGTTCCATGTTCACCAAGCACTTCAACCACGAGCCCGCCATTTTCCTGATGCAGTCGGGACGGACCATCGTCGGACGTCCCAGCCTGGGATCCTGGGTGGTCTACGGGCTGGGCAGCGAGAACCAGAATCTTCCCGCTTACGTGGTGCTGGACGACCCCAAGATGCTCCCGGTGAACGGCCTTCAGAACTGGCAGGCGGGATGGCTGCCACCCATCTACCAGGGAACCCGCTTGAAGTCGGAGGGCTCTCCCCTGCTCAACCTGCATCCCAAGGAGGAATTTCCCGGTCCGGTGTTGAACATGGCCCGGTCGATCCTCACCCGGCTGGACCGGGGCCACCTGCACCGCCACCCGGGCCAGCCGGAGCTGCAGGCCCGCATCACCAATTACGAACTGGCCGCCCGCATGCAGATCGCCGCCAGCGATGCCCTGGATCTCTCCCAGGAGAGCCCGGCCACGCACGAGATGTACGGCTTGAACGACGAGGCCACGGCTTCCTACGGGAGGCGCTGCCTGATGGCCCGCCGGCTGGTGGAACGGGGAGTCCGCATGGTCCAGCTCTACATCGAGGAGCAGATCTGGGACCAGCACCAAGACCTGGCGGGCGGCCTGCGCTACGCCTGCGGCAAGACCGACAAGCCCGTTCACGCCCTGCTGACCGACCTGAAGCAGCGAGGCCTGTGGGACAGCACCCTGGTAGTGTGGGGAGGCGAGTTCGGCCGGCTGCCTCTTTCCCAGCATCCCGACAAGGCGGCGGGCCGGGACCACGGACCGCCAGGATTCAGCGTCTGGCTGGCCGGGGCCGGGATCAAGGGGGGAACGGTCTATGGCGCCACCGACGAGCTCGGCCACCGCGCCGTCGAGAACCCGGTCAGCGTGCACGACCTGCACGCCACCATCCTGCACCTTCTGGGAATGAACCACCGCGACCTGGTCTACCGGCGCGAAGGACGTAATGAGCGCCTCACCGACGAATACCCGGCCCGGGTGGTGAAGGGGATACTGGCCTGATCGGGGCTTGCGGAACTTGTCTGAAACAACCCCGCAGTTCAAGCGGCTGCGATTTGTGGAACCAGGTTGAAACCAAGAGACTTAGCAGCATCTTTGAGGCCCGCGAGGCGGCGTCTCCGGAACCGGTCTTCGTAGCACGCTTCCCCGATGTCGATGTAGTCCTGGCCGTAGCGCAGCATGCGGTAGACGAGAACGGCCAGCCGGCGGGCCATGGAGAAGACGGCGACGGTCCATCCCTTGTGGCGGGCCTTGCGACGGAAGGCGGCCCCCAGAGCGGTCTTGGAGTGCTTCAGAGAGACGGCTGCCATGCGCAGGACGGCGGCGGCGCGAGTAGACCCGGTGCTGTTGGCCTTCTTGTAGTGGAGCGGCTTGCCTGCGGAGACGGCCGTTTTTGGAGCCAGGCGCAGCCAGGATACAAAGTGCTTCTCCGAGGGGAAGGCCGTCAGGTCGAGGCTGGCCTCAGTCAGCAGGGTCAGGGCCGCTTCGGTGCCGATGCCGTCGATACGCGTCAGATCGACTCCGGCAAAGCGCCACAGTTCGGTGCGCAGGTGGTGCCCACCGCGGCGGCGAATCGCCTTTTCCTTGATCGCATTGGGATGCTTCGGCACGGGCTGGTCGTGGCGCTCCACCGGTTGCAGCGCCTGGATTTCCTCCAGGATGCGGGCCTCATAGGCCGCAATCTCGCGTTGAGTCATGTCGTAGAGCTTCAGCGCCGACTTGAGGTTGAACAGATGCTCTTCTCGCCAGTTGCCTCTGAGGTGCTCGGCAAACTCCCGGCTGGACTTCTTGCACCGTCGGTCCCGCAGACCCGCCAGACGGACCGGGTCCCGTTCTCCGTTGACAATCGCCCGCACGATCGCTATCCCCGTCTGACCGGTCAGATCGGTGACCGCACGATGGATCTGGACGTTCATCTGATCCAGCGCCTTCTGCATCCACTGCACAAAGCGGGTACTCTCGGCCCCCAGAGTGCTCAGTTGCCGGTGCAGGGTCCGAACCCGGACGATCGCCTCGTGCGGACGGAAGGATCCCCGCAGCAAGCCGCAACTGTGCAGCAACTGGATCCACTGGCAGTCCCGCATGTCGGTCTTGCGGCCCGGAACGTAGCGCAACTGCCGGGCGTTGACCAGCAAGACCTCGATGCCGCAGGACTCCAGCAGTTCGTAGAGGGGAATCCAATACACGTTGGTGCTCTCCATCGCCACCGACTCCACCCCTTGCTCCAGCAACCAGTCGGCCAGTTGCTGCAGTTGCTCCATGGTGGTGCCGAAGGTGCGCACGTTCGGCTTCCCTGGGGTTGCCTCCGGAGCGCACACCCAGTGCTCCCGACTCCCCAGGTCGATCCCTGCCACCTCGGGGTGGATCCGCGACAAGGCTGTCGAACGGCTGCGCTTCTTCTTCGTCTTCGTGTTGACTTTCCTGCTCTTTTGCATGAGATTGGCCTCCTCGGCGGCGATCACTCCGGCCCGAGTTGGCGTGGTCGTTCGGATTCTTGTCTTGAGGAGAGCTTCCCGGGAAGCCTCACTAATGAATGATGACCTGCTCGGACCCAGACTTGCCTTGGGGCACGGGGCACCAATGCTGGAACGGGGCGTAGCTGCCGGAGTCTCGCCAGGTGCTTATTCTTTCACAATGATCCGTTGTTTCACCCTCGAATGATCCGCCCGTCGTGGGGGGCGGGGGCGGGACTTGCCTGAAACAACCCAAAAAGACAAAAGAGCCTTTTGCAAAATTCGGAATCGGGCATGACATTGGGCTGGCAACAGTGATGTTCCGGCGGTGACTACCCAGCTGCAAAGACCCTTTTGAAGGAAAAAGCCCGAATCTGATGGCCGGATGGCCAGCGGTCGCCGGACGCAGGCACAGCTTACCCTCTCCCGGCCTTGAGGCGGGCGAACCTGCTGTGCGGTTGGGGGTGGCAACCCGGTCTTCAGAGCGTCAGGCGCATCAACTGATCCACCGTCAGGGCCAGAATGCCGAACATCAGGTGGCACCTCACCTTGTCGGGGCCGCGAACCCTCACCTGCCTCCCGCCAAACTCCTCCTTGAGCCGTCCGTTGACCCGCTCCACCGTCGAGCGTTCCCGGTAGCGCCGCGCCTCGGGAGTCACTTGGCCGATACAGCGCCGGGCCAGTGCCTCCCGCTTCCGCTCGGCTTTCAAGGTAGCTCTTCGGCGGGGGTTGACGTCAATAATCGGCACATGCCCCAGCTTCTCACTGAAGGCCCGGATCTCCGGCGCATCGTAGGCGCTGTCCATCAAGTCGTAGAGACTCTCGACCCGCCTTGCCGTCAGCGTCGCCAGCGGAATGGCTGCCTGAGAGTCATGCACCGAGGCCGAGGTCAGCAGACAACTGACCGGAATCCCGCCGTCAATGGCGTCGAGGTGTAGCTTGTAGCCGGTCCAGCTCTCCTGATGCCCCTTGGCGTTGCGCTTGACGCCGATGTCGCAGGCCTTGGGCAACTCCTTCAACATTTCCTCCAGCGTCATCGACCCCTGCCGCTCCAGCCGGCTCAACCGCTTGGGCCGTCGCTCGCCCTTCGGCGGCCGGCCCCGCCGGCGTTTCCGCTTGGCCTCCGGCGCAGCCTTGGCCGCTGGCTTTTCCCGTCCCGCAATCGCCGTCGAGTCCCTCGACACATGCCCCGCCAAGTGGCCCTTCAGCGTCTCCTCCAGCAATGCCTCGTGCAAACGCCCCGGCAGGTCGCTCTCAGCGAATTCCGCAAAGGCCCGCGAGAAGGTCGACTCGCTCGGTACCTCCCACGCCCTCTCCCAGCCGCACAGCCGCCGCAGCCTCCCCTCACTCCTCAGCCGCTCCACCAATCCCCGCGTGGTCGCCACCTCCAGCATCGACTTCGCCAGATAGGCTCGCGCCAGCACTGCCCGATCCTCCAGCGGCCGGCCACGCCAGCCCCGACTGTAAGGCAGCAACTCCTCCACCCGCACCAACTCCAATACCTGCACCAGCCGCTGGTAACGCTCTCCCAGAGGCCCCAAAACTTCCTCCAGCAGGGGAAACAGCTCTCGTTGAAACCGGAACCAGTGTCGTGATAGGGTTTCCCTAAGGGGCAAGTTCCACCTCCGTTCATCATGTGGTTCAGACACCTTCATGATACAACAGACAGTGGTCTTGCCCCTCCTTCCACCTGCCCTCCTTGATCTTTCCCCACGTGAAAATTCCCGCTATCTGCGAATTTTGCAAAAGGCTCAAAAGAAAAAGACATTTCCACGAAGGAACACGAAGACTCACGAAGCAAGACGCCGAAGGGAACCCGGAACTTCATGGCCTATCGGGAATAGGCCCATGTTCCGTTAAACCGGTTGGTTGCATGAGGGAACATGGATATACAGGATTAACAGGATAAAAGGAATGAAAAGCTGTTGCGCGGGAAGCGGACTGGCTCGATGAGCGGATGCTCGCTCGATGTGATTCATGACAATGGGAGCGGGTTTTGGAATCCTTGTTGAAGTAAGGGTAACGGTCGAACTCGAGGGGGGAGAACGTCCGTCCCGGAGCATTCTGTCCAGACCCATCAACCAAGAATCCTGTATATCCTGTTCATCCATGTTAATTACGCAGTTAAATCAGGGTTTCACTTATTCTCGACGCCGAGACAAAACGCCGGGAATTGTAGGGTGAAACTTTGTGTCCGTCGTGGAATACCCCTCAACCGGTTCCCCTTCACCCGATCCCAGGGGTTGTTTCAGGTAAGTGGATAGTTATTGGATCGACACGTTTAGCATCTGAGACAAATTTGTCTCGCTCTCGTATCATCCACCCGGCAGGCTTGGGGGACTAATGAAATCGCACACCCCGCTTCTCCGGCTTTTGCCTTTGCTGCTCCTCTTCTCGATCGTTCCAGCAGCCGGCGCCGGGGCTCAGGATGCAACCGGGGCCGCCTCCCCCATCCATATTTCCAAGGTCAGCTTCCTGATCCATCCTGTCTGCTGGGACCTGGCCCTGGCGGAAGGGGGCCGCATGCGCCCCGAATTCCTCTACCAGTCCTTCACCTATCGTGGCGGCGCCTGGTACGACAAGCAGGAATTCTACGAGATCCTGGAATGGGAGCGGCGGGTCAACCGAAAACAGAAGGAATACATCCGGGCCATGGGCCCTGACGAGGCACTGATCATCTACCCCATTGGAAACCGGCCGGCCATGCAGGCCCTGGAGAACGAGGGGCGGGAACGGCTGGGGCGCCGCTGCCTGATCATTCGCTCGGAGAGCCCCTCGGCCAACCAGAAGGTGGATTACCGGCAACTATTGCCGGACGCGGTGAAAATCGAGCTGCTGGACGACCTGTTGGAGGCCGTACGGCACAACAGCGACACCTGGAACGCCCAAGCGCTGGAAGTCATCTTCTACAACCGCATGATCGCGCTCGAAATCGAGCGGGGGTTCCGGGAGCGGCGGCTTCGGGTCGATCCCGACAGGGTCGAGGCCCTGGCCTTCGGCGAGGGATTCGAACAGTGCGCCACCACCTGGAAGGCCATGGTGGGCACCTACCTCGGCTGGTCCCGGCCCATTGAAATCGACTACAACCTGTCGGTGAGCGGCATGCCGCTGCTACGCGGGGCAAAGTTCAAGGAGAGGGTGGCGGTGGGGGAGGAGGTCCGCATGTTCCTGTGGGAACTGGAGGACGGACGTCCCATGGCCTGGTTCGTGCGAACCCGGGGCAGCCTGGCCCAGGCCCAACTCTTCGTCAGCCTGCCCTTCGACCTGAAGGCCTTCAAGCTCTTCGACGAGTTCGGCACCCAGCTCTGGCCCGATCCCGTTCGCGAGACTCAGCACCTGGGAGGCGTCCACTGGTGGTGGATGGGATCGGCTAACGATTCTCCGCTCAGGATGGACTTCAAGGGACCGATGAGGGTGCCGGTCTCTGTGGGCCTTCGCCAGTTGCCCACCGACCGCAACATCTTCATCGTCTCCAACGGTATCCCCTTCGACGAATTTCGCCAGGCCCTGCTGAAAAGCGCCATCGGCTCGGCGCCCTCAAGGTAAGATCCCAGCTAGAACTCATAGCGCAGGCCGAACTGGATCACTCGCGGCGGAACCATGACCCGGGAGTAGTTGCCGAAGCTCCCGGGGAAGGTGAACGAGAGGGTTTCCCAAACGTCGGCATTGAACCGAACGCTGTTGGTCAAATTGAAGGCCTCGGCCCGAAACTGGAGGCTGTGATTCTCGAACGGCAATGCAAAGCGCTTTCCAATGGACATGTCGATCGAGAAGATCCCGTCGCCGCGCAGGTTGTTCCGCTGTCCGACCTCCCCGGGCAGGACTTGCCTGAACGAGGCCAGGGCCGCCTCCGGATCGCTGAAGACGTTGGGTCCGGACCCCCCTCCGATCAACCTCGCGTTCTTGGCGTTGGTCTGTGCCGGCGCCGGCCCGTCGGTTTCGGCAAAGTGCTGGTAGCAGTAGCAGGTCGGCCAGGCCAGACCGTTCAGCACGCTGAGGGGAAGGCCCGAGGTCAAGCGCATCAGGCCGCTGAGCTGCCAGCCTCCAAGCACCGCCTGGCCCGCACCTCCCATATCCGGAAGGATCGGCTTCCCGGTTCCGATCGGCAACTCCGCCACCCAGTTGGCGTTCCACTGGTGGCGCATGTCGAAATCTGAAACGGACCGCTGGGCTTCCCGGTCCCAGGAATTGATGACGCTGAAGGCGGACCAGTAGGTGTCTCCCGGAATCTGGCCGAACCGTTCTCCCTGGCTGCGGCGAGCGGCGACCGACACCAGGTCGGTGGACTTGGAAAGGGTATAGTTCAGGTCGAACTGGTACCCTTGGGAGAAAGCCTTCCGCAGGGACACCTGCATCGAGTGGTAGGTCGAGGTTCCGAAAGACCGGAGCGCATCGAAGGCCCAGAACTGCGGATTCATGGACACCCCCGGCCCCATGTCGCTGCAAAACGGGATGCAGGCGTAGTCGAGGTAATAGAGAGCCGTGCCCGTGTCGGGACTGGCGGACCGGATAACATCGTAGACACGCTGAGTCGCGGTTGCGTCCGGCGTGGCAGCTCCGGCATAGAGGTTCTCCCAGAACGTGATCGGCTGCACGGACTCGGTCGGGACTCCGCGGTGCGCCATGCGTTCCATTGCCTGAAGCGCATCCATCAAATACTGGCCGGACGCCGGATCCTTGAAGTTGGTGTACTGGGCCGAGGCGGTGTCGTTGACCAGCAGCCTGCGGCCGAGTCGGCCCACATAGCCGATGTCCACCAGGAATCCCCCGCCAAACTCACGGGCCAAAGAAAAGGTGGGGTTGATGCTGTAGGGCGGCTGCAGGCTGGAGTCGACTCCCTGGCTCCATCCCAGTCCGGTCGGGTTGGGTGTGCCAGGGCCACCCGGTGGAGGAGGCAGGATCCCTGCCGCGGGCAGGGTCGATAGCCCGGTGAAGCGAGGAGCATCGGCGACTCTGGCGATCTGGTTGGTCACCTTGCTGGTGAGCCCGAAGGCATTGCGGTCCAGCATCTGCATCATTCCCATCCCGAAGCTGTTGTAGAAGAGGCCCGCCCCTGCCCGGATCGAGGTTTTTCCCGGGCCGCCGAGCAGCTTGCCCAGAACTCCGTCGCTGGACCCCGGCGAGTAGGCGATGGCCAGCCGTGGCGAGAAATTCTTGGCATGGGTCGCCCACAGGGGACCGCCCTGGGCGTCGTCCACTCCCACGAAGCCGATGGAGCCCGCTTCGCGCGTGGGACGACCGTTCGCCGCCAGGTCCAGACGCTGCCCGATGTACTGGTCGAGACCCGGCGTGATGCTGACCTGGATCCCATTCACCTCCCTGACCGGCGGCATCAGCGACCAGCGCAGGCCGGCCGTGATGGCCAGGCCCGGCCGGACGCGCCAGGTGTCCTGGAAGTAAAGCTCCAGCTGTTCCACTCCGAAAGTCCGGTTGACGGGGTCACCCAGAGGCAGCGGATTGCCGTCCAGATCGTAGTTGTAATTGGCGTCGAAGAAGTTGAGAACCCCGAGGGCGGTCGCCATGGTCTCCCGGTAGACTCCGGGGTTGGCGGCCGCTGCCGAGAGTGGGCCGTCGAATAACGCCGGGCCGTCGGCTAAAGCCCAGGCGGCCTGCTTGGCGAAGTGAAAGCTGTTGCCGTAACTCAAACGACGGTTGCGATTGGAGAAGAATGCCCCTCCGAACTGCAGGGAGTGGGCACCACTAATCACCGAGAAGTCCGCCGACAGGGTCTGAGTCGGCAGTTCGACGTCCCGGGGGGTCGTCGCACCCTCGATATCGTCGATGATGCTATCCCCAAGACTTGCCCTGGATTCCGTCTGCACACCCGAAAAGTTCAACTTCTGGCTAGTCAATCCGTAGCGAAACGTGCCTACGAGGTTGCCGGCGAACAAGCCGTTGTACCCCAATGCCATACCGCGGCTGGTGTCGGCGGTCTCCGTGTTCGGGGGCTGCCCGGGAAACTGGGGAACGCTTCCGATGCTGTCGTTCTGGTAGTTGAGACGCAGGAACATGCTGTGCGAACCCTGCTGATCCAAATTCCAGTCCGTCTTCGAGATGAAGGTGTTCCAGCTCAGGGGTGTCGGAGCCGTGAACCGGTATCCCGCCGTGTTGAGACCGTCTCCGACAGTGGAGTCGTTCGGTTCCGGAAAGGATCTGAAGTATTCGAGCGTGGCGGGACTGGGACCGGTCCCGAGCGGATCGATCCGGGTGCGGATGAATGCCGGATCGAGTGTCTGTACCACCCCGTCAACGCTTCTGTACCGAACGAACCCATCGCGCATGGAAGCCGTCGGAACCCGGCGCACCGCGCTGCCGTCGCTGGCGTCCCGCCGCCCTTCGTAGTTGAGGAAGTAGAAGACGCGGTCCTTCTTGACGGGACCGCCGACAGAACCTCCGAACACGTTCCGGATGAGCTTGGGGCGATCCACGCCGGCCCTGTTGTTGAAGAAATCATTGGCGGCGGTGATGGTGTTGCGGTGGTATTCGTAGAGCGACCCGTGGACTTCGTTGGTGCCGCTCTTGGTCACCAGCGACACTTGCGCACCCGATGAACGGCCCTGGTTGGCATTGGCCGTGGTGGTCACCACCCGGAATTCCTGAATCGAATCCAGCGTGTTGCGAAGGACGCTGGTGAAGGGCAAGCGTCCGTTCTGATCGTTCACGTCGACCCCGTCGAGGGTGACGTTCGACTGGTCGCTCTGAGCTCCGTTCACGGTGCCGTTCCGGATGTCACCCGACAACTTGGAGTCCAGCGGGTCGGCGGTAAGGAAGGTGACGCCCGCCTGCAGCGAGAGCAGCCCGGCCGGATTTCGCGCGTTCAGAGGCAGTTGTCTGATCGGCTTGGTTCCAAAGGCGTTCCCCACCGAAGCGTCGGTGGTATTCAGCTGTGGAGCCGAAGCAGCCACCGTGATGGACTTGGTGAGCGTGGCTACGGTGTCGAACACCACCGGAAGCTCGAGGTTGGTGTTGACCAGCAAGGTGATGCCTTCAATGGTGACCGAATTGAAGCCCGGCTGGGTCGCCGACAGGGTGTAGGCACCGGGAGGGAGCTGGGCAAAGACGAACAGACCCTCTTCGTTGGACAGCACGGTTCGCTGGAGGTTGTTGTCCTGGTTGATCACGGTGACCTCGGCATCGGGCAGGATGCCGCCGGTCTCATCGGTGACCACTCCACTCAAGCTGCTCGATTGAGCCTGCGCCTCGGGAGCGAACAGGGCGATGGCCACCAGCAAGGTCAGAAACGGAATGCAAGTACGAGCTAGTTTCATTGTTGGAATCCTCTCCAGCAGAATCCGGGGCTGGATCTCTCACCGTGGGCAGGCAGCATGGGTTCTCGAAACGGGATGCAATACTCGTGTGAACAAAGTTTGCCGGGTTTCAAGAGGAGAACTGACTCCCGCATTCTACCAAAATTGAAAGGAAAATCAGGCTAATAGCTCCCTGTCCGAAAATTGATGCCTTAACTATACGGTAATCCCACCTCTTGCTGAAATAAAACACCGTTCCCTTGTCTCGAAAACGGCTGCGACCGGCAACCCTCCAAGCCACCAGTAACTCACTTTCTGTGTGAATTCCATCCCGAGACCGGCGAATCGTCTTCAACAGAATTCACCTATCCTCTCCTCCCGCAAGAACTCTCCCCAACCTGATCGAGGATCGAGCCGGAAACGGGATCCCCCATCTGAATTACCGGACACTCTGGTTCCGGAGCAAGGCCGGTGATAGAATTTGCAGACCGGTTGCAGGAGTCATCCCATGTGCTCAGGAACAGGGTTCGATCCGGCATGGATCATTGCCTTCCGAATCGCCCTCCTCTCCTTTCTCGTCGTTCCAATCGGCAACATCCACGCCCAGAACCCCAAGAGCGCCTCCTCACCGGAACCACAAGTGCTATCCGTCTATCCTTTGGGTGCCCGGCCCGGCGACAGCCTGCTGGTGGAAGTATCGGGACATGATCTCGACGGCTGTTACGCCCTCTGGGTCAGCGCCGGGGGCCTGTCGGGGAAAATCCGGGGAATCGCCTCTGTCGAAGCCGAAGAGCCAAAAGACTATGCTGTCGGGTCGGAGCCGGAACGCCCCAGACAAAGGGTGTCAATCCAACTGGAAGTGGATGCCGAAGCCGTACCGGGCGAGCGCCAGGTTCGACTGGTGACGCCGAGCGGGGTAACCAACAGCCTGCGCTTTCTGGTCACGCCTTTTCCGGCAATCCGGGAGGAGGAGCCCCCCGAGCTGCTGCAACTTCCGGTAGCAGTCAACGGCAGAATCGGGCAGGGCGGCGAGGAAGACACCTACGCTTTCGAAGCCTCGGAGGGGCAGACAGGTCTCTTCGAGGTGCTCTACGACCCCGGCCCTCCGAGAATTCCCGGCCGGCCCGTTCGCAAGACCCTCGATCCCGAGTTGACGCTCTACGCCTCCGGCGGAAGCTGGTTCGACCCCCTCCGGCCGGTCCGCCTGGCCTTCAACGACGAACCGCTCTCGCCGCGCCGCAGCAAGGCCCCCAGGCTGGTCTACAACTTCGCAGCCTCCGGCCGCTACTTCATCAAGGTAGGATCCTTCAAGGGACTGGGGGACCCCGACTTCTGCTATCAGCTGCTTCTGACCCTTCTTGAAGAGGGGGATGCCCTGCCCGCCCCGGCAGAACGCGCGCTTCCCGAACATTCCAGCCCGGAGACGCAATGGAAAGAGCGGGATTTCGAGCGGATTCTGGGACAGACACACCTGCTGCGCCTTCGATCCAGAACCCTTGAGCCCCCGCAAGCTCCCTCGGCCGATCGGGACGGGGAGGGCGAAACGCCGGCCGCAAACGGATCCGCCGCGGGCCATCCACCTGCCCCTGCCCCCGACTCGGACCGGCTTCCGGACCCCGTGGGGGAAGGCCCCTCCAACAACTCCTTCGAGCAGGCGGTGGAAGTCGGCCTGCCGGCCCTGGTGGAAGGAGCCATCGAGCACCCGGGGGACGTGGACACCTTCAAGATTCAGGTCGGTACCGGCGACCGCCTGGCCTTTGAAATCGAGACACCCGAATCCAGAACGCCGCAGTTCAATCCCCGCCTGGGCGTTTTCGACAGCGACGGCAGGGAGTTCCTGACCAACGTCTACAAGAGAATCAGCCGCAACGGCCAGTTCTATTTGAAGACGGTGGAGCCCAAGACCCTCTACACCTTCAGGTTGGGCGGGGAACACTACCTGCAGATCCGGGACGTGACCTCCCGCTACGGAGATCCCGGTTTTCGCTATCGCCTGCTGATTCGCCCTCAAATCCCCCACGTCGGCGACATCCAGGTGCTGGAGGACCGGCTCAACCTGAAGCCGGGCCAAGCCCGCAAATTGACGGTAACCACGGCTCAGGAGGAAGGGTTCGAGCACGACATCGCCATCACCCTGGAAGGGCTGCCGGAGGGGGTGCGACTCCTGCCCGGCACCCAGGTGGAACCCGACAAGGGACCCCCGCTCGATGAGGGCGAGAAGGACCGGTTCGTTCCCAAGACCGAAAAAGCCATCCTCATGCTGCTGGCCGAAGCAACGACCCCGGCAACCTCGATGCCCAGGTCGGTGCAGGTCTCGGCTCGAGTGGTGGTCGGTGGAAAAGTCGGACCCCGGCTGGCGGTGAAGCGGATTCCGGTGATGGTTACCGCGGCGACCCGCAAGATGTCCAGCCTTGACACAGGAGGAGGGCCGCAGTGATTGGCTTCTCACATCCCCTCCGCAGACCGGGCCGCCTTGCGGCCCTGCCGGTCTGCCTGCTGGCAGGGCTGCTGTTCGACTCCTCCGCCGCCGGACAATCCCGGCAGGCTCCCCTCTCGCTGCGCCTGGTCCCCAAGGAGATTCGCCTGTGGGAGGCCGGGGCCACCCAGCGATTCCTGCTGTTGGGCCGCTACGGAGACGGCCTGGAGCGCGATTTGACGTCACAGGCCGATTTGTCCGTTTCAGACACCGCGGTGGCCCGCCTCGACCGGGAGGGGAAAGTGGCGGCAGTGGCCCGGGGAGCGGCAACGCTGACGGCAGCGGTGAAGGGGCTGCGAGCCGGTGCAGAAATCAACGTGACCGCCGCCGACGGAACCCGCCCCTTCAGCTTCGGACGCGAGATCGGCGGGATCCTGACCAAGAAAGGCTGTAACGCCAGCGACTGCCACGGCAGCGTGAAGGGCAAGGGCGGGTTCAAGCTTTCGGCCAACGCCCTCTATCCCAAGGAGGACTACCAGTGGATCGTAGAGGGCGGGGCCTACCAGGTGCTTTCGCCTGAGGCGGCCGGGGAGCGCAAATCAAGGATCGACCTGAAGGACCCCGAGAAGAGCCTGCTGCTGGCCAAGGCCACCCTGGCCCTGCCTCACGGGGGCGGAGCCCGGCTCAACCCGGACTCCCGGGACTACCTGGCGATTCTGGACTGGATACGAGAGGGAGCGGTCTACGGCCAGGAGCACGACGGAACCGCTGCCCGCATCCGGAGGCTGGAAATCCTGCCTCGATCGGTCACTCTCGATACCGGAGGAACGTCCCAGCTCATCGTGATGGCTCACCTTTCCGACGGGCGCCGGGAAGACCTTACCGACCAGGTCCTCTACGCCTCCAATGACGCCAGCGTCGTGGAGATTTCCGAGAGGGGCCTGGTGACGGGAATGCAGACGGGAGAAACGGCGGTAGTGGTGCGCGCCGCCGGCCAGGCCGCCAGTATGGGCGTGGGCGTCATCGCCGATCCTATTTTGGACTACCCGGAGGTCCCCCGGCGCAATACCATCGACGAGTTCGTCTTCGCCAAGCTGCGCCGCCTGAACATCCTGCCCTCGGAGCTCTCCAGCGATGAAGAGTTCCTGAGACGGGTCTGTCTCGACCTCACCGGCACCTTGCCACCCCCGCAACGGGTGCGGGAGTATCTGGAAGATCCCGATCCGGGCAAGCGGGACCGCTTGATCGAGGTCCTCCTCGACTCTCCCGAATACGTCGACTACTGGACCTATCGGCTGGCGGACCTGTTCCGGGTGGCCATGTACAGCACCGGCAAGCTGAAGAACACCCGCATGTACTGGGAGTGGATCCGCGACGGCGTGGCCCGCAACCGCCCCTACGACCGGATCGCCAGAGAGCGCATCGGAGCCCAGGGCTACGACGGACCTTCCCGCCACTACTACCGTCCGGGAGGAGAACTCCCCCTCCCCGCCAACATGATGGCCGAGCAGGTGCGGGTCTTCCTGGGGCGACGGCTGGACTGCGCCCAGTGCCACAACCATCCCTACGAGCGCTGGAGCCAGGACCAGTTCTGGGGTCTGGCGGCCTTCTTCGGGCGGGTCTCCAGAATCGGACAACTGGGGATGGATATGATCATCATCGACGACCCGGCCGGCCACGGCCAATTCGGGCAGGGGGAGAAGGTCATCCATCCCCGCACCCGGCAGTTGGTGGAACCGCGTTTCCTGGACGGACAGCCCCTGCCCGAGGAGCAACGGACCGACCTGCGCATGAAGCTGGCAGAGTGGATCACCGCCCATCCCTACTTTGCGGAAGCCGCGGTCAACCGCTTCTGGGGCTACTTCTTCGGGCGTGGCCTGGTGGATCCGGTGGATGACTTTCGCCTGACCAATCCGCCCTCCCATCCCGGGCTGCTGCGGGCGTTGGCCAAGGACTTTCGGAAGCAGGGACACGACCTGAAGCACCTGATGCGGCAAATCGTCCAGTCCAGGACCTACCAGTTGTCCGGCGGGACCAACCCCAGCAACCGCAAGGACCGCGTCAACTTCTCCAGGGCGCTGCCCCGGCCCCTGGATGCGGAAGTGGTCCTCGACGCCATTTCCCAGGTCACCGGGATCAACGAGGACTTCCATCACTGGGACCCCGGGCGGGAGCCTTCCGGGACCCGGGCCATAAACCTGATCTGGCCCGACGTGGTGCCCTCCCACTTCCTGGAGCTGCACGGAAGGCCCAACCGCCAGATGATTCCCGAGCGGCAGGCGGAAGCCAGCCTGGGCCAGGCGCTCCACCGCCTGGTGGGAGAGACCTATACCCGCAAGCTGTCGGCCGAGGGCGGGCGGCTGGACCGTCTGCTGCGGGAGCAGGCCTCCGACGGCCAGGTGATCGAAGAGCTCTACCTGGCGGCGCTGTCGCGCTTCCCGGCGCCCCGGGAAAAACAGGAGTTGCGGCAGGCCCTGGCGTCGGCCTCCTCCAGGCGGGAGGCGCTGGAAGACCTAACCTGGGCCATGATAGCCACGGCGGAGTTCGCCTCGAACCATTGATCCGCGTTATCAATTCGGGAGCAGACCAGTGAATCCATCTTCGTTTCAAAAGGAGCTGACACACCCCTTTCCCCGCCGCCACTTCCTGCGGGTGGGCTCACTCAGCCTGCTCGGAATCCACCTGAGCCAGTTCTTCCACGCCCGCCGGACGGCGCTGGCCAGCGGCACCGCCCCCAAGGGTAAGGCCCAGGCCTGCATCCTGCTCTGGCTGGAAGGGGGACCCAGCCAGGTGGACACCTGGGACCCCAAGCCCAACAGCTCCTTCAAGCCCATCTCCACCAACGTGCCCGGAATCCGGATTTCGGAGCTGCTGCCCCGGGTGGCCAGGCACATGGACAAGCTGTCCATCATCCGTTCCATGCACACCGAGGAGATCGACCACCCCGAAGGGCACCACTACGCTTTGACCGGACACCGGCCCAATCCGGCCATGCAGTTTCCCAGCCTGGGCTCCATCGTCTCCAAGGAGATGGGGCCGCGCAACGAGCTCCCGGCCTACGTGGTCTGTCCCGAGTGGTACATCCACAAGGCCTACGAGAGCTTTTTCAAGGCGGCTTTTCTGGGACCCGGTCACAACCCCATGTTCATCCCCGATCCCAGCAAGGGGAACTTCCAGCTCCCCGACCTCAGCCTGCCCAAGTCTCTCTCGCTGCAGCGGGTGGAGAGCCGGCGCGGCCTGCTGGACATCGTGGAGCGTCTCTACCGCCAGAAGGAAGCGGCGGCCGAGTTCGCCAAAATGGACACCTTCACCGAGCAGGCCATGAGAATGATCGTCTCGCCCAACGTCAAGCAGGCCTTCGACCTGTCCCGGGAGAGCGACAAGACCAAGGACCGCTATGGCCGGCACGGGTTCGGTCAGAGCGTGCTGATGGCCCGGCGCCTGGTGGAGTCGGGCTGCCGCTTCGTCACCGCCTCCGGCTACAAGTACAGTCAGTGGGACACCCACGGCACCAACGACAAGCTTCACCGGGAGGAGCTGGTTCCCAAGCTGGACCAGGCCTTGTCCACCCTGCTGGAGGACCTGGAGGAGAGAGGGCTGCTGGAATCGACGGTGGTCATCGCCATGGGCGAGTTCGGCCGGACGCCCCACATCAATCCGGGCATGGGCCGCGACCACTGGCCCAACTGCTGGTCACTGGTTTTGGGAGGCGGCGGCATTCGGGGCGGCCAGGTGATCGGGGCCAGCGACGAGAGAGGGGCCAAGGTGGTGGAACGGCTCACCACCATCGGCGATCTGTTCGCCACCGTTTACAAGGCCTTCGGCATCGACTGGACCAAGACCTACATGACTCCGATCGGACGCCCCATAAAGATTGCCAACTCCATTGACGACGAGACCGGCGTGCCCATCGATGGGCTGATCTGACCCGGCGCCGGCTTGACCCGGACTCACGAAGATCGACCATAGTCAACTGCGAAAGGAGGCAGATTGATGACTACCCTCACGAAGGTTATAGGTGCCGTTCTCATCCTCATCGGGGCCTTGGTGGCGATTCACACCGTCATCGAGCCGCTCTATCACGCCTCCAGCCAGGCCAACCCCTACAGCCCCAACTGGAGCTATATCAACCCGCTGATGGCGATTGCGATAGCGCTGGGCCTGATCTTCAGCTGCATGCGCAAGCAGGAGGTCGGCCGGGAAGGCGGCAATGCACCGGTAACCCGTGCCTATCTGGCTGCCAACACGATCTTCTACGGGCTGCTGTTCATCGGCATCCTCTTTTTCTTCAACTGGTTCAACCTGCAGAGCCCTGCCTACAACGCCGTGGGGCCGGACGCCGTTTCGGTAATCTGGGCAGTGATCGACGCCGCTCTGCCGCTGCTCCTGGGAGCTCAGGGTGTGTCTCTGTTGAGGAGCGGGACGTAAACCCCTCCCGCAGACCATGGCAGGGAAGGCGTGTTCGGGTATCGGCTACGGGTTGAGAAATACGTATACTCTAGGGTACAATTAGTATACCTATATTGGAGGCGCCAACTATCATGAAGCAAAAGCTGACAATCACCGTGGACTCCGAGCTCCTTCCCATAGCCAAGCGCTACGCGCGCTCCCGCGGTGTCTCGCTGTCTTTTCTTGTCGAGCAGTCTCTCAGAGAGATTGCAGGGGATGATACCCCGTCATTTTCGGGCCGCTGGCGGGGCCGGTTCAGAGCGGCGGAGCGTGACGATCCACGTTACGACGCGCTCGCCAGGAAGTACCTTCAATGATACTTCTGGACACCGACATTCTTATCGATACCGCCCTCGACCGGCGTCCCCACTCCGAACCCGCCTCCGAACTCCTGGACAGGATTGAATACGGCGCGGAGAGCGCATTCATCGCGTGGCACTCCGTCTCGAATTTCTACTACATCGTAGCTCCAGCCCGCGGCGGGGTGAGTGCATTGGATTTCATCGCTGAACTGACCCGCTTCGTTTCGGTGGCAACCACTGACACCGAAGGCATTCGTTACGCCGTCGGGCTTCCCATGAAGGACTTCGAGGACGCCATGCAGGTGGCGGCCGCCCGGGCCTGCGGCGCCCGGCACATCGTAACCAGAAACGTCAGAGACTATGCACGTTCTCCAATTCTTGCGGTCAATCCGCAGGAGGCACTCCGTATCTTGTTCTGATGGCTTGAGAGCAACGAACATCCGCCGGGGTAAAATCAGGAAAAGCCATTGGGTCAGAAGCCCGCGCAGCCCTGTGACCAGTATTGAGACCGCAATCGCCCCAAGTCCGACCCTGGAATAGGTCATGTAGTGCGCAACTCCCATGGCTTTCGCCCTCCCGGTCCCGAGAATAGCGAATCTTCTTTGCAGACAATGTCCTATTGCCCGCGCAAGACCGTTTCAAACTTCGACAAAATCCTGATAAAATTCCTCATTCCGTCTCCTGGACCACTTTGCCCAAGATTAGTCGACCTCCGGACCAAGAGCGTTAACCATGAAGGTACCTCCGCTGCTGCCGGCGTTGTTCATCGCCACCCTGGTGGCCATCGGCCAGCCTGAAGACAAGGCAGGCAAGAAGCCGCATCCGCCCAAGCCCGGTTCCGGCAGCCGGGCGGAGCTGGATGAGGTCACCACCCGGGTGACAGCCGGCCTGGCCGGTCCGGAAAACTCGCCGCCGGTCCGCAGAAACAACTACATCGACGACTTCATCTTCGACAAGCTGGAGCAAGACGGGATTCCGCACGCTCCCCTGTCCTCGGACGCCGAGTTCCTGCGCAGAGCCCACCTGGACCTGACCGGCCGCCTGCCGGAGGTCGACAAGGTGCGGAGTTTCCTGAAGGACACCGACCCCGACAAGCGGTCCAGGCTCATCGACGAGCTGACCGGAGCCAGGGTGGACCCCGCCGCCGCCGACCACCCCTCCCACCCTTACCTGGATCGCTGGACCTATTTTCTGTGCGATCTCTTTCGCGCCACCCAGGGCGGGATTGGCCCCAAGGGACGGAATCTCTTTTGGGACTATCTCAACACGGCCCTGCTGCTGGACGTGCCCTACGACCAGTTGGTCACCGAGATGCTGACGGCCACGGCCCGCTCCAACTGGGAGTCGGCACCCGCCAACTATCTGGCCAGGAACCACGCCGACGATGCCGACGGGTTGGCCGTCAACCACGAGGACAGCATCGAGGACATCGCCATCAGCAGCACCAGGAACTTCCTGGGGATCAACCTGGAGTGCATCGCCTGCCACGACGGAGCCCACCACCTGGAAAAGATCAACCTCTGGCTCAGCCAAAAAAAGCGGGAGGAGTTCTGGCGCCAGGCCTCCTTTTTCGGGGGCATTCGGATGTCCCGCGGCTTCGGGATCGGCCAGGAATTTCCCGTGCAGGAAGCCTCCCACCGCTATGACCTGAAGTACCCCAGCGTCAAGCGCATGACGCGCTATTCGGCGGACACCACTCCCACCTTCCTGCTCGACGGCGAGCAGGCCAGGCCGGGAGAGGACCTTCGCCGGGCCTACGCCCGCATGCTCACTTCCCATCCCCAGTTTGCCCGGGCTACCGCCAACCTGATCTGGACCGAGCTGATGGGGGTCGGCATCGTCGATCCTCCCTTCGAGTTCGACCTGGCCCGCCAGGACCCCGGCGATCCCCCGCCCTCTCCCTGGACCATCCAGCCCACCCACCCGGAGCTGCTGGACGCCCTGGGGAAAGACTTCGCGGAGAGCGGCTTCAGCTTGCGGGCCATTATCCGGCGGATCGCCAAGTCGAGCACCTATCAGCTCTCCAGCCGGTTTCCCGGCCAGTGGCGCCCCGAATATGCCCGCTATTTCGCCCGGCGCAATGCCCGGCGCCTCTCGGCAGCCCAACTCCACGACAGCCTCTGTCAGGCCACCGGGGTCTTCCCCGAGATCCCCATCATGGGCACCGACCTCAAGGTCAAGTACGTGATGCAGACCCGGGGACCCTACGACCTGCAGGGCGAGCTGAAGGTCTTTCTGGCCGCCTTTGGCCGGAGCAACCGCGACGTGGCCGACAAGAGCCTGGCCGGCTCTACCGTGCAGGCCTCGCTCTTACTGAACAGCGACCTGATCAAGGAGAAGGTTCAGGCGGGCAAGGGCCGACTGAAAGCGCTGCTCAAGCAGGAGCCCCTCAAGAGCAACCAGACCATCGTGGAAGAGCTCTTTCTGGCGACTCTGGGCCGGCTCCCGCGAGACGAGGAGCAGCGCTTGGGGGTGGCTCAGATTGAAACCTACCGCGAGTCCGGTGCCGAGGACCTGCTCTGGAGCCTCCTCAACACCAAGGAGTTTCTTTTCAACCTTTAGGAGAGGTACCAGCACCATGGAAGAAGCCATGACCCGCATTCCCCAATTGACCCGGCGGGGCTTCATTCGCGCCGGGGCCGCCACGGCCACCGGTTTCTGCCTTTCGCCCATGATGGACCCGCTCAACCTGCGGGCATCCCGCAAGGTGAACCCCCGGGGCAGCGCCGACTACTGCATCTTTCTCTTTCTGGACGGCGGGCCCAGCCAGATCGACACCTTCGACTTCAAGGAGGGGCATTACACGCCGGCGGACTTCGACCTGCGGACCGTCAAGGGCGGGATGTTGAAACTGCCCTACGCCTTGTTCCCCCGGCTGTCGGAGAAGCTGGACGACCTGGCCATCGTGCGTTCGGTGGAGGCTTGGGAAGCCGGCCACTCCCGAGCCCAGTACGTCCTGCAGGTGGCTCACCCGGTCAGCCCGGCCCGCCGGGCCGAAATGCCTTCCCTGGGAGCCGTCGTCGCCTACGAAATGGAGGCCCGCCGCAAGCCCGGCGATTTTCTCCCTCCCTTCGTGTCCATGAACTACAACATCACCAGCGGCGCCGGCATCGTGGGGTCCGGTTGTCTTGAGCCACGATACGGTCCCCTGGCCTTCAATACCCAGGAGAGTCGGCACTTCCTGCTGGAGGACGGCGACAGGGAACGCTTTCTGAGGCGGTGGGATCTGCTGAGTCGGCTGGAGCAGGGACATCCGGTTTCGTCGACCGGGAGTTCGCGCCCGATCGAAGAGTTCCGATCCTACTACGGGGAGGCCCACTCCATCATGATGGCTCCCGAGGTCCAGGAAGTCTTCAAGCTGGAGACGGAGGAACGCAAGCGCTACGGGTCTTCGGCCCTGGGGGATGCCTGCATCCTGGGGCGCAACCTGATCGCGGCCGAGGCCGGCACCCGCTATGTGTTCATCACCCATGACGGCTGGGACCTTCACGCCAAGGCCTACGACAAGACCAGCACTCCCAACCAGTACACTCTGGGCCGGGAGCTGGATGCGGCTTTCGCCAGCCTGTTGACCGACCTGAGCCGGCGCAAGACCAAGGACGGACAGGCGCTGCTGGACCGCACCCTGATTGTCTGCATGGGCGAATTCGGACGTACCGTGGGGGACCTCACGGTCAACAAGGGCCGCGATCACCACCGCTTCGCTTCCACCAGCCTGTTTGCGGGCGGCGGAGTCCGGGGCGGCCGCATCATCGGCGCCACCGACCCTACCGGCGGCAAAGTGGTGGATTCCGGATGGAGCCAGAAGCGGTCCATCTATATCGAAGACATCGCCGCCACCATGTACTCCGCCCTGGGCATCGACTGGTCCAAGAAGATCACCAACACCCCCTCGGGTCGGGCTTTCGAGTACCTGGAACCGGTCTCGGGAACCACCTTCCTGAACGTGGACGAGATCACACCGCTGTTTGCTTGAGATCCGGCGCGGAATTGCGGCTGACTCGACGATCACCTCAAGACATCCGCCGCATTTCCGCGGCGCAGCCGCCTTCCGGCCGTGGAGTTACTACCCCCGATGAGCCGCCTGATGTATGGTGCGGGGACTCGGCTCAACACCTACCAAGCCCGCGGGTACCTGCTGAGAAGTTCAGCTTTCAGGGTAACCTGTTGACTGGATCGCTTCCATCAGAGTTGAACCATCTGCCCGATGTCCATGTGTTAAACCTGACCGCAAGTAGTTCGGGCTCGAACCGCGTTGAGGTTAGCTGGGACGACCTGGGAGACCCGGCGGCGGAATACGAGTGCCGGCTTCGGGATGAGACCGAAACCTGGACTGAGTGGGTTCCGATTGAAGATCCAGAGACGATGTTGAGGGGAGTGAGGGCGTGGCGATTGAGTGGACGCTGACCGGTCTGCCCACCGATGTCGTCGATGACCAGATTGAGATTATGTTGAGTAACGACACCGGCACCCATACATCGCGTGCCGAGGTGAAGCAACAGGTGACCGCCGGGGCTTTCGACCCCGGCTCGTCGGAGAACCTCTTCGTTCCCGTCCTTCTGACCTCGGGCAACAACCCGTTTGTTGCCTACGGGGTGATCAACGACGGCGGCCGACCTGGTCAACGGAGTGGAGATGGGGCCTATCTACCGGCACGGGAGTAGCGATGTGGCTTTACGGGAAGGCCTCCTCGACGGACAGAACCTCATACGGTAATTCTCTCCACATGGTTGAGGGGAACACGCCGTCGCCCCCGTCATACCCGCCGGGTGGTCCCAAGGTTGGCATTGGAGGGCCGGGTATTGGACATCCTTGAGCGGCACCTGCCGGGAGAGCAGATAGGTCTTCACTAGCCCGCATTTCTCACCAGGGGGCATGATCATGGCGCAGGATTTTCCCCTTCAGCGCGTGCTCGCGACCGAAGAGCGTAGCGGTCACTTCGCGCGAGGGAGCATGTGCGCGCTGAAGGGAAAAAGACAAGCCAGGGCATGCCCAGCGCCGTCTGTTGCCCGCAAGCCCTTACCATGGAGCCAATCAAAGTACTGAAGATGAACTACTTCTCGTCATGGCACCAGCGACCTGGCGAGAAATGCGGGCTAGGCAACCAACAAGTCCTCACTGGCGAGGTCCACCGTTTTTCGGGGGATAAGGCAGTCCTAAACGCGGTCTGGCACGGGGACCGATTGGTGACTGCTGTCACGGTAAAGGTGGAGAACACAGAATGAGTCCGACAGCGATTTGGAGACGTTGCAGTCATTCCGCCAAGGTCAGATGGGTTCGACTCCTCGCGACAGTGATGCTCATTGCGGCGGGGAGTTCACCCCTTCTGGCCTGCGATGATGGAACGGCTGTGCCGGACCCGAACCACAATCCCGGCTTGGTCGCAGACTGTAAGGCCCTTTTGGCTTTTCATGACGAGTTGGCCGGCCACACGACTTTGAACTGGAGTAGCGGCTTGGCCATAACCGCTTGGGAAGGAATCGGCGTATCGGGGTCGCCGAGCCGTGTATCGGCGTTGAACCTCGAGCAACATCGTCTCACCGGGAAGATTCCAGCAGCGTTAAGTCAACTGTCCTCGCTACAGACACTGCATCTTGGTGGAAACCGGCTGGCGGGAGAGATCCCGGAAGCGCTGGGTCAACTTTCGTTGCTGCAGACGTTGGATCTCAGCAGTAACCGGGTGACGGGGGCGATTCCGGAGGCGTTGGGACGGTTGTCCTCCCTGCAGACACTGGATCTCGGCAGCAACCAGCTGACGGGGGCGATCCCGGACGAACTAGGTCAACTGTCCTTGTTGCAGAGGATGGATCTCTACAATAACCGTTTGACGGGGGCGATCCCGGAGACGTTGGGACAATTGTCCAATCTGGAGATCCTGTTTCTACACCGCAACCAACTAGCCCGCATTTCTCACCAGAGTTCGCACAGGAGCGGTAAAAGGGGCCATGGAGGCATTTGAGGCCGAGTTTAACAACGTTGGTGGCTGGATCGGTAGGCAAAGGCCAACAGCGGAGGCTTCTGAGGCTCTCCGAGGAACCTCAGGCGGCATTTTCCCTCGAAAACAGCGACACCTCTGCCATCGGGCCTGGTGGCCGCGTCTTCAAGGGCCAGGAGTGACGGTCGGGTCAGGGCACCTCAGGGCGGCAGGTGAGCCCAAGCGATGCGGAACTCCCTCTGGTAAGGACATCCGGAAGCCATGGCGACCTTGATGCGACGGACCGAGATGGTGACCTGAGCGCCGATCTTGAGCAGTTTGAGTCTGATGGAACCGACGGTGGCCCGGGCCAGGCAGGTGGATTGCAGCGCCCGCCGGCGCAAGCCCTCCACCAGCACATAGGCGAAAGAGGTCATCAGGAGCCGGAGCTGATTCGCCCGGAAGGAGTGGGTGGAGGTGCGATCGGCAAACAGGTCGAGTTGCTGCTCCTTGATGCGGTTTTCCATCTCACCGCGGGCACAGTAGATCTTCTCATAGAGGAACTGGGCGGGGTAGTCCTGGACCGACAGAGAGGTGACGACGAAGCGGGGGTTGGGGCCGCGGGGCAGGACCTCGGCTTTGGCGACCAGGCGGCGCTCGTGGGACCAGCTCTTGTGAGTGCGGTAGGAGAGGTCGGTGAAGATCCGGGCGGGCTGCTGTTGCTGGTCTGAGAGGGCCTGGGCCTGAGCCAACTCGGGGGCGATGGCGTCTTGGAGGCGGGAGTTGCGGGCCAGGCCGAAGAGATAGTCGACCTGATGCTGCTCACACCACCCCATCAGCTCCTCACGGGCAAAGCCGGAGTCGGCCCGCAGCAGGATCTTGACCTGAGGCCAGACACGCCGTAGGCGGGAGACGATGCGCTGGACCTGCTCCAGAGCGCCGGCGGAGGCATCGATGTTGGCGGGTCTGAGCAGGGCCGAGAGCAGATGGCGGCCCGAGAAGATGTAGAGGGGCAGGTAGCAGTAGCCTCGGTAGTAGCC
Organism: Candidatus Versatilivorator sp.; assembly: GCA_965207735.1. Taxonomy (GTDB): domain Bacteria; phylum Acidobacteriota; class Terriglobia; order Versatilivoradales; family Versatilivoraceae; genus Versatilivorator. Next base: position 4,101,490 of record OZ242296.1, read on the forward strand.
GTGGAAGAAGCGGTCCTCTTGTTCCCCGTGGAGGGGATCGTCAGTGGCGTCGAGGTCGAGGATGATCTCATCGGGGGGTTGGGGATGGGCTTGCAGAAACAGTTTCACCAGGAGGGCTTGCAAGGCCTCGGGGTCGTGGTCAATCTTGTGGTAGCGGGTGGGGCCTTGGGTGGGGGCGTGTTCGAGTCGGTTGAGGGTGCTCTTGCCTGCCAGGGGAGGCGAGTCGCCACGACGGCCTTTCTCTGAAAACAAGGCCATGAGGGGATCGTGACGGAGTTGGTCGTGGTCGATGAGATCCTCGTAGCCGAGGGCGATGCCACGGATGCGCTGAGCGATGAGGGTGCGCAGGCTGTATTGGGTCCGCTTGGGGTCGCGGTGATCGGTGAAACAGTCGGCCACCTGGTCGGAGAGAGATAAGCCCCGATCCACCCGGCGCAACAGCAGGGAGCCGGCATCGGAAGTGATGGGACCGCCGTCGAAATCAGCCACCACGCGGCGGCGGCCGTGGGGTTCAAACTCCAGGGGTTTGGTGTTACACTGTGTCGGCATCGGTTCTCCTTTAAGAATCTGGTTAACTCCTTAGACAAGAGTATTTTACCAGATTCCGAGAACCGATGCTTCCTACCTCTGGTGAGAAATGCGGGCTAGCGGGGAACATCCCGAACGAGTTGGGTCGACTGTCGAGTCTGCAGAAGTTGGCTCTCCTATTCAATCAACTGACGGGGGAGATCCCGGCAGCATTGGGCCGATTGTCCAACCTGGAATTTCTATACCTTAACGGCAATGACCTGACAGGAGATATCCCGCCCGAACTGAGTCAACTGTCCCAGCTGGAGGGGTTGTTTTTGGGTCACAACCGTTTGACGGGAGAGATCCCGGAGACATTGGGCGATCTGTCCCTACTGAATTTCCTGTTTCTCAACAACAATCAACTGACGGGGGAGATTCCATCGAGGTTGGGGCACCTGATCCGGCTGTCATTGTTGCACCTCGATCAAAACCGACTGACGGGACCAATCCCGACGTTCTGGTTCCAGATGCCCTTTCTGCTGGAGTTGTCACTCTCCGCCAACCAGTTGACGGGCGAGATCCCCCCCTCCTTGCGGCAAATGCCTCATCTGCAGAAGTTGTCTCTCGACAACAACCAACTGACAGGGTCGATTCCACGCGAGTTGGGCACACTGGAACGGCTGGAGGCTTTGCACCTCCAGCACAACCAATTGACAGGGCCAATCCCGGCAGAGTTGGGCCAATTGCCCCACCTGGAAGAGTTCAGCGTCCAGGGCAATCGGTTGTCGGAACCCTTCCCTGGCCGGTTGAATGGTCTGCCCCTGTATTACGTATTGAACCTGACCGCAACTCGGCCGGACACGGATCGGATGAAGGTCACTTGGGACGACCCTCTCGACCCCAATGTCCATTACTGGTACCGGCTTCAGGGCGAGAACGGGATTTGGACGAGATGGACGTTGGTAGAGAATCCCGAGACGATGCTGCAGCGGGGAGAGGGAGTAACGATCGAGTTGACGCTGACAGGACTGCCCACCGATACGGTCTATCGACAGATTGAGGTATCGCTGGGTACTCCACAGTATCTCTTCCACCTTTCATGGATTTCTTCCGTTAGACACCTGGTACCCCTGGCGGCTTCAGAACCCGTTCCGGAGCGCAGTCTCTTCGTTCCTGTCATATTGAGCTCGACCGGTCGGAGTAAATCTTTTTTCACATCGGAGTTGACCGTGACGAACCGGGGGAATCGTGAGACAAGGCTCGACTTCGAATACGCGTACACGAGCCGTTACGGTTTAGAGATCAGAAGACTATACGAATTCCTGGAACCTGGGCGGCAGTTGATCGTTCCTGACGCTATCGAGTTCCTTCGCAAACGTGGTGTCCCCCTACCCTCTCAAAGGAACCAGCTCGGGACGCTGAGGGTGGAGTTCGTGGGTTCTTTGGAGGTAAGTGCGATGGCGAGAACCACCACCGAGGTGCACAACGGCCGGGCCGGGTTGGCCTATCCGGGAATTGCGGAAGGCGAGGGGTTCGAGGAAGCGGTGTATCTGTGCGGCCTCCGCCAGAACCAACAGGACCGTTCCAATGTCGCCATCCAGAATATGGGGGCCGTGGAAGAAAGAGAGATCGTACTGAGGACCACGGTGTTTTCCGGAGATCCGGCTGCCCCGGTGAGGAGCATGGTCTTGCCGGATCTCATCACCTTGCCTCCGGGAGGGTTCCATCAGTACGACGGCATCCTGAAGGAGGCCGGTTTTGAAAACGGCTACGTGAAGGTGGAGCGAGTGGAGGGGAGGGCGCCCTTCTATGCCTACGGGGTCATCAACGACAATTTCAATTCGCCCTTCTATGCCTACGGGGTCATCAACGACAATTTCAATTCGGACGGCTCCTTCGTCTTTCCAGTCACTGAATCCTCCCTGGTGGGGACCAGCGGACAGTCTCTGCCCGTCATCATTGAAAACAGAGGCTTCACCAGCGAGCTGACAGTAACCAACTTTTCCCCGGTTGCCAAGAGGGTGGATTTCCGCTTTGTGGCCGATGCGGTCGAGACCGATGACGACCTGGCCGGCTTCAGCCTGAGGCTGGAGCCGGGTGAGCAGCAGATCTTGCCCCAGGTGGTGGACTGGTTGCGTCAACAGGAAGTAGGGGGAATCGGCGCAGTTGGTCCGGAGTTTGTGGGCGCCCTGTTCGCCACACCTGCCGAGGGGGACATGAGCGGCATCGTGATCGGGGCGCGGACGGGCTCTCCCGACAAGAGAGGGGGGCAGTACAGCCTCTTCTACAACGCGGTGCCCTACGGTTCGGCTTCGGTAGAGAGCGCCTGGATTTACGGGCTGCAGCAGAACGCGAAGAACCGGAGCAACCTGGCCCTGGTCAACACGGGTGAAATCGATGACAGCTCCAGCACTTTCGAGATCGTCATTTACGACGGCAGCGGGGAGTCTCGACCGAGAACGAAACAGGTGACGCTGAGGCCCCGCCGCTGGACGCAGGAGAACGGGATTCTAGGCAACATCAGTCAAGGGTACGTTCAGGTAAGGAAGACCTCGGGCAACAATCCGTTCGTCGCCTACGGGGTGATCAACGACGGCGGCAGGCCCGGCGAACGGAGCGGTGATGGGGCCTTCCTTGTTAGCGAGGAGCAGTAAATCCTCACCCTTTCCCGCCAGATTACGAGAGCGACCAATCGAACTGCAGGGGTTGTGAACAAACCTCCTCTCCATGCGGCTATGGTGCTTCCTTTCAAGACAGCATCAACAGAAACGCTGAAAAGGTTCCTGAACGTCTCTATCCACTTCCCATCAACAGCTTTCCGGCAATCGTCTCTCGCTCCCCAACATTCCGAAATTGTCCCGCGGCGCAGACTCCTAGCCACTGATCACTAACCACCGACTACTAAAACATCCGCCTTTTTGGGTCTTTCAATCCTCTCCGGGATGGGCGATCATGGATTCTGAGGGGGGGCGAATTGCAAAGAATATCTGCAGTGGTGGCGATGGGTCTGGCTCTGATCCTGTGCCGGCCGGCCGCGGCGGCCGAACCGCCGGTCTGCGCCGGCAGTCGATCTCTGGGCCAATTTCGTTTCCTGGTGCAACCGGCCCCCAAGGTGCGGGCGCGCCCCCTGGCCGCGGTAAATCGACTGGAGATAGGCCATAAGCTCCTGTATATCCCGATTCGGCTGAAGTCCGACCGCCAGAGACAGGCCACCATCGCCCTGGTGCTGATCCCCACCGAGGGCGGCCCCGACAAGGAATGGGTGGTTCTGGACCCCCGGCCGGCCGCGGCGGCCACCCAGTGGGAGGTTCCCTTCGACGTCGGCGTGGTGGCAGCCGTCTACGGTCCTCGGGGGCTGAACGTCAAGAAGGTCAAGGACCTGGTCAAGAAGAACGGGGACGTCATCACCCAGCTTGCCGACTACGCCCAGCAGACGGCCCAGGTCGGTGCCCTGGTGGAAGCGCTGGCGGCCTGGGAACGCTCCCCCGCCAATTCCCAACCGCTGGACGCCGTGCTGCAGGGATTCTCGGCTCAGCATAATGTCAGCTTGCCCCGCATCGACTCCAAGGCGCCGGCCGATCAACAGGCGGCCCTGCTGCTACGCACCCTGTTGCCGTCGCTGGCGACCTACGACCCGCTCAACCCCCAGCCGGCCCATGGAATACGACAATCGGCCGGACTGGCCGCATCCCTGGCGACCCTGTTCCTGGGAAACTCGGTCCTGCTGGCCACCGGAGGGGTGGCTCTGTTTCAGAACCTGAGGACACTGATCTCGCCCGGGACCGACTTCCGCTCTGCCTTCGCCCAGAACGTTCCCCCTCACGACATCCAGCTCTGCTCCCAGCGCCGGCCTGCCAAGACCCGGGCCAGGATCGCCTACCTGTGGGCTCTGCGCATCCCCTCCCAAGGGCCGCCGCAGGTCACTGTCCCTTCCGGCGCCCACCTGCCCATCGGCCGGGAAGCCCTGGTCCCGATTTCCACGGAGGATGCCTCCCATTGGAGGCAATTACCGCGAGCCCACGACTGGAAGCTGGTTCGGGCTGGTGGCGACCGGCATTTCGCCGTCGGTGTTTCGCTTCAGCCGTCGCTGCGCGCCCTGAAGCTGGATACCCGCAAAGAAGCGCTTCCTCCGGGGGAATACACCCTTGCCGCTTCCTGGGATTGGGAACCCTTTGAGTTGGCCGGCCGCTTGCACTTTCACCAGTTGGGGGACCTGAGCATGGCGCGGTTGACCCCCCAATCCCAAGACAGGCTGGTGACAAAAAACGGGCGTATCCGTGTCGAGTTGATGGGTGCCGACTTCCAGTTCGTCAAAAAACTGGAGGTGGTGAATCCCAACGATACAGACCGAGCCGCCACGCCGCTTGCCTTCCTGTTGTCTCCAAGAACCCCTGACGGAAGGCAGGGACAACTGGGCTTCGCACTGGATACCAACGGGCTTGCCCCCGGCCTCTACGAGCTGAAAATCTCCCAGGCCGACGCCGAACCACAAGTTCTTCCTCTAAGGGTCCACCCCCCGATCCCTCAACTCTCCAATCTCCCTCTCAGAGTCAATCTCGGTGAAGAAAACCAGGGGCTCCTGCTGAAAGGAACCGGCCTGGAGCGCATCGGCGAGCTGGAGAGCGCCAAGGCCCGATGGGAACTGGCGCCGGTGTCGCCCGAAACGCGGGAGCTTGAACAGCGGGGCGTCACGGCCTATCTGGAGGAGGTGGCCCAAGAGGGCGATCTGCTCCCTGTCACCTTGAGGGTCATCGGACTGAACGCTCCGGTCGTGCTGAAGGAGGGGCTGCGACTCGTGGGGCCGCGGCCGGCCATTGCACGCGCCAGTACTTCCTTCCCACCCAAGTCCGCGCTGGGACTGCGTGAGGGCGAGCTCCCGGCCGGCCGGCCGGTCAGCTTCGCCATCGGCGTGGAGAACCTCCATCCGCTGGCCTCCCTCCAACTGGGATGCCGGAGCGGCGGCCAATTCCAATCCAGGCTGACTCTTGAACCCGGCCAGGCACAAGGGTCCACCCGGCTGGACGTCACCGGGAAGGACACCCTGTTTCTCTCGCTGGACCCGGGCAGTCTGAGCGCTACCGACTGCTCCCTGGCGGTGGTGGTCCGCAACGAGACCACCGGATCGTCGGACCCGCACCCCTTGGGCCGGGTGGTCCGCCTTCCCAGGATCGAGCGATTCGTACTGACCCGCAGGAAGGTGGGAAAATCGCTCTACGAGGGATTGTTGACCGGAGAGGAACTGCACCATATCGCCAAGGCGGGTTGGGACGAGAGCCAGGGTCACCCCGTAGCGGGTATCCCCACCCCTTTCCCGGACGACCCGAACAAACAGACCTTGAGGATCGCCCTGCCCTGGCCCTCGCCCGAGCCCCACGCCCCGGTCTTCATCTGGCTGCGGGGCGAGGACCGAGGACGGCCCACCCAAGTGCGGTACTGACCCCCCGGTCTCACCGGCAGGCTGCATCCCAGACAAACCCGGCCCCCGCCCTGCCGGGCGGATGATGCGAGGGTGAAACAACGAATCTTCATATCCTGTCGGGAATAAGGGCCATGTCGTGCTAAACCGGTTTTCGACTTATTGAACATGGATGCACAGGATAGACAGGATAAACAGCCAGCCGTTTTCGTTTTGGAAATGAAGACGAACCACGAATAGCCACGAATAGGGACGAAGCTCCCTCAATGACGAGCGGCGCCCGGGTGCATCTGCGATACCGTGACCTTGATATCCCGACGTCATGCGAGGGAGCCCACCCGGGAGCGCGGGCGTCCCGCCCGCAACCTTATTCGTGCAAGCAGCCTGCGATCCAGGGGCACTCCCTCGAACAGTGCACCAAACCGGCCTTTGCAGGGTTCGCTACTATGGTGCCAAGTCCTATGGGGGCGAGACGCCCGCGCTCCCGGGTGGGCGTTCTCCCATTCACTCTTGCTCCTCAAGAGAGCGTGTCGGGTTGCCGGGCCGCAGCCCTGCCGTGCAGATCATGCGAGAGAGCCTCTTGCAATATTGGCAGTGGGACAGGTCATTTTGCCGGCAATCGTGACGTTCTGCCTATTTCAATAGTCGGGTGCGACTTGGTGAAAAATGGGAGTTCACCACAAAAAGCACTAAACGAATTTCGTAATTTCGAGTCTTGACAATCTGAAGTTGATCCCCATGGCGACTGGTTGACCGAATGTAGGCAGAAAGCGCGGAACTTGTGCGACAGGTTCGGGAGTCATCGCCTTGCAGGCTTTCAGTGTTTTGCTCTTTTTGTGTTCTTGTGCCTTTTGTGGCCATCCCCGGCAAGGGTCACGCTGCCGAATTTTGCAAAAGGCTCAATGGATAATCCTTTCGGAACCTTGGTATCCCGTCGCGGTTAACCTCAATGCCTTCGTGGCCCTTCGTCGTTCTTCGTGGCCCTTCGTGGATTACGCTTTTTTCTTTTGTTTCAGGCAGGTACTATTCCGAGTCGATGACGGTCTCCGGATTCGAGAAGGAAGCGATGAGACGGCTGTTGCTGGGATTCATGCTCGCCGGATTCTGGCTCGGCCAGAGTGCCTGTCAGACAGGCGACCGGTCATTGCCGACCCATGGTTGGACGACCGGAGCAGCTCGGCTGCTGGCGTCCGCCAAGAGCAGCACTCCTTTACCGGATCCCCACCCCGGCGTTCGCTTTCACGCCAAGCCCAAGCCTCTTCCCGCGGGAGCCGTCACCAACGATTGGACCTCCTTCCTGGGACCGACCCACAACGGGGTTTCCAGCGAGACCCGCCTGATCAAAAATTGGCCGGAGGGCGGGCCACCCCTGGTCTGGGAGCTGGCCAAGGGGACCGGCTACACCTCACCCGCCATCCACGACTCCCGGCTGGTTTACCTCAACCGCCAGGACCAGGAGGAGATCGTCGACTGCCTGCATCCCGAAACCGGACAACGTTACTGGACCTTTCGCTACCCCACAGGCTACAGCGACCGTTACGGTTACAACGACGGGCCCCGCTGCAGCCCGGTGATCGACGGCAACCGCGTCTACACATACGGCGCCGAAGGCAAGCTCCATTGCCTCGACTTGGAGTCCGGTGCAATCCTTTGGAAACGCCACCTGTCAAAGGAATTCGGGGTGCCCCAGGATTTCTTCGGGGTCGCTTCCACACCGCTGGTCGAGGGGAACCTGCTGATCGTCAATGTGGGCGCCCCGGAAGGGCCTTCTGTGATCGCTCTGGACAAACACACCGGCAAACTCGTTTGGGAGGCCGGGGACCGGTGGGGTCCCAGCTATTCGTCCCCGGTTCCGGCCACCGTGAGAGGCAAGCGGCGCGTTTTCGTCTTCGCCGGAGGCGAAAGCCGCCCCCCCACCGGGGGGCTGTTGAGCATCGATCCCGCCAACGGAGAGATCGACTTCCGCTTCCCCTGGAGAAGCCGCAGCTACGAGTCGGTCAATGCTTCCAACCCGGTGGTGATCGGCAACCAGGTTCTGATCTCGGCCAGCTACAAGACGGGAGCGGCTCTGCTCGACCTTCTCTCCGACGGGACCCATCGATTGGCCTGGACCGCGCCCCACTTCGGCCTGCACTGGAACACGGCCATTCACCGGGACGGGTATCTGTATGGGTTCGACGGCCGCAATGAGCCCGATGCGGCCCTGGTGTGCATCGAACTGAAGACGGGAAAGGAGATGTGGCGCGCCGTGCCGGAATGGGAAGAAACCCTCGAGTTCGGCGGCCGCCAGGTGATCCGAACCTTCACCACCTATCGGGGATCCCTGCTCTGGGCCGATGGGCATTTCCTCTGTCTGGGAGAGTTGGGTCACCTCCTGTGGCTCGACCTCTCTCCCAAGGGCTACCGGATCCTCTCTCGCGCCTGGCTTTTCGCCGCCCGCGAGTCGTGGTCTCCTCCGGTCCTGAGCCGGGGCCTTCTCTACATCTCCCAGAACCGCCGGGACTTCGTCCGGGGAGGATCCCCCCGGCTGCTGTGCTACGACCTGCGCGCTCCCGACTCCGACGCCCCCTGACTGCGCGGCGCCACAAGCATTCTGCAATTATTGAAGCCTGGACAAGCAAGGTCCAGTTTCAGAAGAGCCTATTGCAAAACTCGGAATCCGGCATCTGCATGAGACAACAGAGAGCGCTCCGGTCCCTCGATGGAGCTGTCCCCTGACCCTTCCCGGCAACGCTCTCGTTGTGAGCCTACTTCTGCAATAGGCTCAACCACAAAAAGCACAAAGGGCACAAAATGGGATTCCAGACGGGTCTATGGGTGTTTTGTCCCTTGGTGGCTAATGCTTGTTAACGGCCTGGCTGAAGGTCCACGGCCACCAACTCCTTTTGATTGCGTGCAAACAGGCGGCCGTCGGCCAGGGCGGGATAGGCTCGCACGGTCGGGGCCAGAATCCTGGCCTTGGCGATGAGGCGAAAGGCCTGTGGGGAGGCCGCAACCAGAATCAGTTCCCCGTTTTCCTTCAGCACCAGCAGCCGATCCCCCGCCAGGCTCAAGGTGCCGGCTCCGAACCCATCCCGGCTCCAGAGGACCCGTCCCGTCTGCAGCGACACGCAGCGCAGGGACTGGCCATATTCCTGCCGGCCGTGAAATCCGAAGAGGTGATCGCCTCGGATCACGCTGGTTGAATAGTGGTTGGAAAGGGACTCGTCCGAGGTCCAGACCGTTTCCAGGTCGGAGTCCTTGACTCTGAGCTGAACCGCTCCGGTCCGATAGCTGGCCGAGAGGAAAACGAAGGGACCCGCCGCCAGCGGGGTGGCGGCGTTCACTGAAGCCCGGCTCCGGGCCCTCCAGCGAAAGCGAAACAGAACCTCTCCGCTGGCCGGATCCGCCGATACCAGACCCGCGCGGGTGAAAAACAGCACCTGGCGGCGGCCGCCCAGGGTGGCCATGGCGGGAGAGGAATAGCTGGCCTCGTCATCGGTGGCGGTCCACAAGACTCGCCCCGTTCGAGCATCGAAGGCAACCAGCCCCGCCTGGTCTCGTCCACCGACGTTGAGGAACACCCGGCCGTCCTCGACCAGAGGGGAGCAAGCGGCGCCGAAGAAGCCCTTGCGTACGCCGAACTTCTCGTGGGTCCTCACGCTCCAGACTTTCCTGCCGTTCGCCAGCTCGAGACAATGCAGCAATCCCTGAGCGCCAAGGGTGTAGACCTTACCCTCCCGGACCGAGGGAGTGGCTCGCGGTCCGCCGTCGAAACCAAAATCGTCCCGGTAATTGGTGGGATAGTCGTACTGCCACTGCGTCCGGCCGGTTTGGACCTCGAGGCACTCCACCCGTTCCCGACCTTCGAGCCTATGGAAAAGAATCAGTCGGCCGGCCCGCACCACTGCTCCGCTGAACCCCTCCCCCACCGGCTTTCGCCAGAGGACGGGAGGCCCCGAGGCGGGCCAGGAACCGGCAATCGCCGCTCCCCCATAGACCCCGTTCCGCTTCGGGCCCAGGAACTGGGGCCAGTCCGACTCTCCGGCCGCCACCGGGTTCACCCCATGTGGGTTTGCGCCCAGCGATAGAAGCAACCCCGAAAGCAGCAAAATCCGGCGTGAAGGAATCAGGAATCCAGTCATCATGGCCTATCACCGCGGTTGGGGATCTGCATCAATGAGTAGGGAGAACGCGAGCTGCAATTTGCCCCTCACAGCAGCGCTTCGATCTCCTTGAAGAATTTTCTTCGACCATGGTTCACCTCCATTGTCTGCGAATGCCGGGCGAGCCGTTTCCGGGAGCGACTGGATGCCTGCACCCGTCCCTTCCATTGCGCTTCCTGGGAACCAGTATTGCAAGTCGGCAGGGCTTTGTCTTTCTTTTTCCCCCAAGAATCCCGCCACCTTCGGGAATCGTTGCCTTGGCTCAAAGGGATGGGTTATGTTTAGGCTCGCTTACAGCCGAATGTCGACACAATCCCCTTGAAAACAGGTCCCATGAAACGCATCCATCTTGCCTTCGCATTCATCCCTCTCTGCCTGATGGCCATGACTCCGAGTCAACCGTTGCAGTGGTATAAGGGGAATACTCACACCCACACCATCAACTCGGACGGAGACAGCACCCCGGACGAGGTAGTGCGCTGGTACAAGGAACACGGCTTCCACTTCCTGGTGCTGTCGGACCATAACTTTCTGACCGAGGTCAAGGGTCTCAACAGCATTTTTGCAGCCCGGGAGAAATTCCTGGTCATCAACGGAGAAGAAGTCACCGACAGCTTCGAAGGAAGCCCCATCCATATCAATGGACTGAACCTGCGGGAGGTCGTCCCGCCTCAAGGCGGCTCCGATCCGGTGGAAACCCTTCAGCGCAACGTGGATGCCATCCGCGGGGTGGGCGGCGTGCCCCACATCAACCACCCCAACTTCCACTGGGCTCTGACCGCAGACCAAATGCGCCAGGTCCGCAACAACAAGCTCTTGGAGATCTACAACGGCTCGCCGTCGGTCAACAACCACGGAGGCGGCGGCTCGCCCGGCCTGGAGGCCATGTGGGACGAGATCCTCAGCAGCGGCAAGCTCATTTACGGCATCGCCGTGGACGACGCTCACCACTTCAAGGGTGAATTCAGCCCCGACCGCCTCAACCCGGGGCGCGGCTGGGTGGTGGTCCGGGCTCCCCGGCTCTCGGCAGGGGCCATCATGGAGGGCTTGGAGGCCGGCCGCTTCTACTCGTCCACCGGCGTTTCCCTGTCGGACCTGCAGGTCGACGACCAGGGAATCGAGATCGCCATTCAGGAAAAACCCACCTTCAAGTACACCACCCATTTCATCGGTGACGGGGGCCGCCTGCTCAGCAAGGCTCACGGCTTGAAGGCCGGCTATCGGTTCCAGGGAGGCGAACGATACGTGCGGGCCCGGGTGGTGGACTCCATGGGATACACGGCCTGGACTCAGCCGGTTTTTGTGGATCAGGCCCGCTAAACCAACCGGGCGCATCCTGGATGGAGCTACCTGCCGGCTGGGAATGCCGGACCCCTAACGGAGGCCGATCCGGCTCATGCACGGCAACCGGCCGTCCATCCACCGGAGGAACCCATGATGAGAAGCTTTCGAGAATTTGCGCCGACCCTGATGGCCGTCAGCCTTCTGGCCGGGACTCTGAACTGCGGCCCGCCGGAATCCAGCCGGCTCGGCGACGAGGAGAAGCCGTCCCGAGTGCAAAAGGCGGAATGGGGCCAGGTAGGGGAATCTCCCGTGCTTCTCTACACCTTGACCAATCGGCAGGGACTGAAGGCCAAGGTCACCAACTACGGAACGATCCTCACAGAGATGCACGTTCCGGACCGCCAGGGCCGGATGGCCGACATCACCCTGGGTTTCGACAAACTGGCGGACTACCTGCCGCGGCATCCCTACTTCGGCTGCATCTGCGGGCGGGTGGTGAACCGAATTTCCAACGCCAGGTTCACCCTCGACGGCCGTGAGTACACCTTGACCAAAAACTACGGGGAACACCACCTGCACGGAGGCGACCAGGGCTTCGATCGAAAGGTGTGGACAGTGGCCGGAGAGTCCGAATCAGACAACGGAGCCTCGGTGAAGATGACCTACACCAGCCCCGACGGAGAAGAGGGTTACCCCGGAAATCTGACCACCTCGGTCACCTATACCCTGGCGGACGACAACTCGCTGAGGTTCGAGATGGAGGCCGAAACCGACGCTCCCACCCTCGTCAACCTGGCCCATCACGCCTACTGGAACCTGGCGGGACACGACGCCGCCAACGTGCTGGGACATGAGCTGCAGTTGAACGCGCCCAGCTATACGGTATCGGATGGGCTGGGGGTTCCAACCGGCGAGATCGGACCGGTCGAGGGGACGCGCTTCGACTTCACCAAGCCCAAGACGCTCGGCGCCGACATCGGAAATATTTCCGCGGACGCCAAGGATCAGCGCGAGGGCTACGACGTCAACTTTGTTCTGGAGGGTTCCCCCGGACAGTTGAGGCGGGCCGCCCGGGTGCGGGAGCCCGTTTCCGGCAGGACCCTGGAAGTGCACACCACCGCGCCGGGGGTCCAGCTCTATACCGGCAACTACCTGGACGGATCGTTCCAAGGCAAGGGCGGCATCGCCTACCAAAAACAGACCGGATTCTGCCTGGAGACCCAGCATTTTCCCGACTCCATCACCAAGGAGGGCCAACCGGGGTGGCACTCCATCATCCTGCGGCCGGGTCAGACCTACCGCCATACCGTGGTGTTCACATTCGGAGCGGAATGAGCGGCCGGAAGTTCGGGAACTTGAGGATATGAGAGTTCACTACCTTAAGCACGTGCCCTTCGAGGGACTGGGCTCCATGCTTCCCTGGTTCCGGGAACGCGGATGTCAGGTCAGCTTGACCGAGCTCTATCGGAATGAACCGCTTCCACCCGTGGATGAGATCGATTGGCTGGTGGTGATGGGCGGCCCCATGAGCGCCAACGACGAGTCCAGGCACGCCTGGCTCAAGGCCGAAAAGGACTTCATCGGTCAGGCACTCCAGGCCGATAAAGCCATTCTGGGCGTCTGCCTGGGCAGCCAGCTCATCGCCGATGTTCTCGGCTCCAGGGTATACAAGAACCGCGAGCCCGAGATCGGCTGGTTTCCCATCCAGCGCTCCCCGGAGGCGGCTGCTCACAACCTGGGGAATCTGTTTCCCCAACAAGCCGAGGTCTTTCACTGGCACGGAGAGACCTTCGACCTGCCCCGAGGGGCTCTGCACCTGGCTCGCAGCCAGGCCTGTGTGAACCAGGCCTTCGCCTACGGCGACCGGGTCCTGGGGCTTCAATTCCATCTCGAGACCACCCGAAAAGCCCTTGAGGATCTGGCTCACGGCTGTGCCGACGAACTCGTCGACAGACCGTTCATACAAAGTGCAGAGCAGATGTTGTCCGATCCCCGGCGCTTCACCCGGCTGAATCGACTCCTGGATCCAATTCTCCAGGGAATGGCGACCCGGATGGAGTGAACTGGAAGGACGGGCGTTCCCATTCGATCGGGCGGTGCCAATCCCCGGCTGACCTGCCCGCGCCCCCGTTGACTGCCGCCCGGGGCGGCACCCATTCACCATGCAACCTCAAGCCTACAAGGTGGCCGCCGCTCACGTGGCCCCGGTATTCCTCGATCGGGACGCCACCCTGGACAAGGCCTGCGCCCTGATCCGGGAAGCCGCCCGCAACGGGGCTCAGCTCATCGTCTTCCCGGAGACCTTCATACCCGCCTTTCCGCTCTGGTGCGCTCTGCAGGCTCCCATCGAGAACCATGCGCTCTTCTGCCAACTCGCTGCCGGCAGTCTGCGGGTGGACGGGCCGGAAATTGGCAAGGTCGCCGATGCGGCCCGCCGCAGTGGCATTTTTGTTTCCCTGGGGTTCAACGAGGTCTCGCCCGTCAGCGACGGTTGCCTCTGGAACGCCAACCTGCTCTTGAACGATCGGGGAGACATCCTCTGCCACCATCGCAAGCTGGTTCCGACCTTCTATGAGAAACTGGTCTGGGCGCCGGGGGACGGCAGCGGGCTGCAGGTGTGCGAGACCCGGCTGGGTCGGGTGGGAATGCTGATTTGCGGAGAGAACACCAACCCCCTGGCCCGGTTCGCCCTGCTGGCCCAGGGCGAACAGATCCATCTATCTACCTACCCGCCCCTGTGGCCCACCCGGGATCCTGCCACCGGCGGCAACTACGATCTCAAGCAGGCGATACTGATCCGGGCCGGCAACCACTCCTTCGAAGGCAAGGTCTTCAACGTGGTGGCCTCCGGTTTTCTGGATGATGCCGCCCGGGAGCAGCTAGGCCGGCTGACGCCGGAGGCCGGGCGCATCCTGGATGGAAGCCCCAGAGGCATCTCGGTGGTCATGGGTCCGGAGGGAACCCCCGTCAGCCCGATTCTGCAGGACGAGGAAGGCCTCCTCTACGCCCAGATCGATCTCTCCCAAACAGTAGCCCCCAAGCAGATCCACGACGTGGTGGGCGGGTACAACCGGTTCGACATCTTCAAGCTCAGTGTGGACCGGTCCCGACGACCTCCCCTGAACTTTGAAATCCTGGGACGCCGTCCCCAATCGAACCGAACCCAGCCGAAGGCACCTGGACCAGGTCAAACCGGTCGTGACGATGCCGGAAGCCGAGGCGAGGAGAGTTCAGGTTGAAACCGCGGGGAGGATTGCTGGATCCCGCCCCAAAAGGCGCATCATGCGAGAGTGAAACAACGAACCTTCGTGGCCCATCGGGTGCAGCGTGAACCAATACACCTGGCTCAAGACGGAAGACCGGCGACCGGATGGCGCTGCCCGACATGGGTTAGCCCGCGCTGAGAAAAAATTCCTGCGCCATGATCACACCCCCTGGTGAGAAATGCAGGCTGGTGGCGCGCCAACTGCGGCTCAACCGGGAAACCCTCGACAATTGGCGCCTCTACCGTTCTCACCGGGAAGCGGTAGCTGACCTGATCTGCCGGCCACATCAGCCGGCCTCAGCCAGACTCTGCATCCTGGGCGCCGGCAACTGCAACGACCTGGATCTGGCCCGACTCACCGGCCGCTTCACACGGGTTGACCTGGTGGATCTCGACCGGCAGGCCATGGCCGCCGGGGTCCAACGGCAGTCTCCACCCGCCCCCGGCAGAATCAGTCTCCACGGGGGAGTCGACCTCACCGGCATCTTGAAGACCCTGGACACCTGGGAACGTTACCGGCCCGGCAGAGAGAGCATCGACCACTGCATCCGAGAAGCCCGGGCCTTTGCCGGTCTTCCCTTCCCGGGCGGGTTCGAAGTCGCGGCTTCGATCTGCCTGTTGTCCCAGATCATCGATTCGGTCGTCTCGGTGACCGGACCCGGGGCCGTACCCCTGGAACTGGTGCGAACTCTGCAACAGCGCCACCTGCGCCTGCTGGCGGAACTGCTCCTGCCGGGCGCAGTCGGCTACCTGGTCACCGACTTCGCCCTGGAGCCAGGCGGCGGCCAGCCGACCCGAAAGGCTCCGTCGACGTCGGGCGCCCCGACGCCTCGCGGCGAAGCCTTCCTGGGCGTGAGTCCACAGGAGCTTTGCGCACTGGTGAGCCAGGACGCCTTCCTCCGCACCCAGGTCCGACAGGTCCGGGTGAGTCCGTCATGGCTCTGGAGGCAAAACCCCCGGCGCACCCTCCGGGTCTGCGCCATTCAATTCCAGAGGATTGCGGAAACGGGGTTTTCGGGACGATGAGGCATTCTGCCCTATCTCCGAAACGGGACTGTTCCTGATCGAAGAGCAGCAGGATGCTCGATGATGCCCATGCTCCGAGTAAGTTGGTTTGGGCTATAGTTAGCTATTGAGGTCGGATTGGGTAAGATCCCATCAAGAAACAGCTAGTGGCTAGTGGAAACAAAACCCCGCTATACGCTATCCCCTCCTTTTGGCGGCGTTACCTCAAATATATCCAGCAAATGAATGTACAGCAACAGCGATCACCTGACAGTTCCGCCGCCGAGCATGGCCTGTTAAGCGGCAGCGCTGAGGACGTAATTGAATTACTGGAATAGCTTCGATCAGCCGCTCCTGAACCGCTTTGATACAATTCAATTACGTCTCCCAAGCGCCTTTTACAGGTTATTCCAGTAATTCAACAACGTCCCCTATTCGCTTTTGCCCCTTCATGGGTAATCTTAAGGGTTCCTCCTTAGTCTCTATGCCCAACCAGACCTGAAACCATGCCTCGACTGACCGACTACCGTGCCCTCACCTTTGATTGCTATGGCACCCTGATCGATTGGGAAACCGGAATCTGGGAGGCCTTGCAACCGCTGATCCGGTACAACCCCGGGTGCGACCTCACTCGCGAGGCGGCGCTTGGAGCCTTCGCCCGGTGGGAGAGCCGGCAGCAAATGGCCACGCCCGAGCTACCCTATCCGGAGCTGCTGGCGCGCGTGCATCGGGGCATGGCGCAAGACTTCGGTCTTGAATCCAATCGGGACCTCGACGTTGCCTTCGGGGCCTCAGTACCCCACTGGCCGGCATTTCCGGACAGCTCCGGCGGGCTGCGCCTCCTCAGCCGGTACTACAAGCTGGTCATCCTGTCCAACGTAGATCGCGACGGCATCGCCGCCTCAACGAGGAATCTCGGGGTTGAGTTCGACGCGGTCTACACTGCTCAGGACGTCGGCTCCTTCAAGCCGGCCGACTCCAACTTCACCTATCTTCTGGACCACCTGAAATCCGATTTCGGGCTGGAACGATCAGAGATTCTACACGTGGCCCAGAGCCTCTACCACGACCACGCACCGGCCAACCGTTTCGGCATCGCCAGCGCCTGGATCGACCGGCAGCGACTGTCGCAAGGTGGGAGTTGGGGAGCAACCGAGCCGATGGAGTCCATCCCCTCTACCGATTTCGTCTATTTCTCCATCGGAGAGATGGCCGAGGCGATCGTAGCGGAGAGGGGAGAGAAAGGCAGTGATTAGTGGAGAGTGGAGAGTGAAGAGTGAAGAGTGGAGAGTTATTGGATCGACACGTTAAGCATCTTTTCTGAAACAAATGAAAAAAGAGTTATCCACGAAGTTGCACAAAGGGCCACTAAGGCGTTGAGGTTAACCGCGCCGGGGTACCGGGGTGGCGGCGGGATGGTCGATTACTGATTGTCACACTCTGGTTTGATCCGCACGGCACGGCCGGGCTCGCGGACAAACGGAAGTTTCCCAAAAGGCGCCCGTCGGCTTTCAGAGAAGTTGCCCGCCGGATACGCTCCATCGCACCATCGGGACGACCCACCCGGGAGCGCGGGCGTCCCGCCCGCATCCTTTCCCTTGTTTGACCCCGAATGATCCGTATCGTCGTCGAAGACGGGGGACCGCCTAACTACTAATCCCTCTCCACTCTTCACTCTCCACTCTCCACTCTCCACTCTCCACTCTTCACTTCTCTCCACTCTCCACTAAATCACTCGCCCGCTCATGACGATTTCTTCTTGTCTTTTCCCCGAACGAACTGCCAGCCGAAGCGTCCCTTGATGCAGAGGTGCCCGCGAGTCACCTCCTGGTCGAGCGGCGAGGTGGCCTTGACGATCTGGTTGTCCTGAACGTGCAGGGTGAGGGTGCAGCCGACCCCGCAGTAGGGGCAGATGGTGTCGGTGCGCTGTTGCTCCGATTCCTTCCAGGTGCCCGCTTCACGCATGTCGTATTCCGACTTGAACATCAGGGCGCCGGTGGGACAGACCCCGATGCAGTTCCCGCAGTAGACACAGGCGGAATCCGGGAGCGGAACTGAAAATTCGGTGGAGATGCGGCTATCGAACCCGCGGCCGGCCACGGCGATGGCAAAGGTATTCTGAGCCTCCTCGCCACACGCCTGCACGCACTTGTAGCAGAGGATGCACTTGCCGTAGTCGCGGACGTAGAGGTCGTTGTCGATCTTGACCGGCTGAGCCACGGTAGCCGCCGTCAGCCCGTCCGGCGTGGAGTGGACACCGGCCGAGGCCGCTTCCGGTTCTCCGGCTGCTGCCGCCGGCGCCGCGGGCCCGTATCGCTCCGGTTGACCGCCATAGCGCTCCAGATAGGACTGCAGTTCGGGTGCGGTGGAAACATCCACCGAAGAAGCCAGAAACTCCAGGACCATGCGACGGCTCAGGCGGACGCGCTCACTGTCGGTGCGGACCACCATCCCGTTTTCCACCCGGCGGGAACATGCCGGAACCAGAGTCCGAGCCCCCTCAAGCTCGACGACGCAGACGCGACAGACATTAACGGGATTCAGGTTTTCCAGGTAGCACAGGGTGGGCGTGTCGATCCCCTGAGTCTTGCAGGCCTCCAGAAGCGTCGACCCTTCGGGAACCCGAGCCGTCTTGCCATCAATGGTCAGGACGACTTCGTTCCTGGGTGTGGCCGGCGGCGGCGGCGGGATGGGACCCTGCGGCACCGGGACTGTCGGGGATGGAGCCGAGGCGATGAAGGGAAAACTTTCCTGGGTTTCTGGTTTTTTCTTATCCATGGAATTGATTACAAGGGTCTTGAGTCCGCCGGACCGGCACTGAATACCGGGGAGACCTCAGGCCTGCTAGTCCTCCGGATTCGATCTCTGGCGCAGATCCGAAAACTCGGCCCAACGGACCAGAGCGGACTGGATGGCGCTGGAAGCGGTGTGTCCGAGCCCGCAAATGGAAGCGTCACTCATGACCTGACCGATCTCGGCCAACTGCAACGGCGCCTGCCCCACTCCTTGGACATGCCCGCCGAACAGGCGGGACAAGGCTTCCTCCTGTCTCACGGTGCCTACCCGACAAGGAACGCACTGGCCGCAGGACTCGTCGCGGAAGAAAGCCGCGATCCTCAGGAGGATTTTACTCAGGTCCACGCTGTCGTCAAAGGGCATCACCACCGCCGAACCCAGGGCGGCCCCGATCGCCCGGGTGCCTTCGAAGGTCATCGGGGTATCCAGCTCCCGGGGAGACAGGAAGGTCCCGGCAGCACCCCCGATCAGGACACCCTGCAGCCGGCCGCTGCCCGCCACTCCGCCTGCCAGCTCCAGCAGGCTGGCCAGGCTGGCGCCGAAGGGAACTTCATAGACTCCCGGACGGGCGACGTGGCCGGAAAGGCAGAACAGCTTGGTGCCTGTCGACCCGGGGGTCCCGATGCCGGCAAAGGACCGGCCTCCCCACAGGACGATACCGGGAACGTTGACCAGGGTCTCGACGTTGTTGACCAGGGTGGGACGACCGAACAGGCCCACCTCGGTGGGGAAAGGTGGCTTGTTTCGGGGCTCTCCCCGGTATCCCTCGATCGAGTTGAACAGCGCCGTCTCCTCGCCGCAAATGTAGGCGCCGGCTCCCCGGCGGATCTCGATGTCGAAGGACAGGTCCAGATCCAGGATCCGTTTCCCCAGAAAGCCGTGCTTTCTGGCCTGACGGATGGCCTGGCTCAAGCGGTCGAAGGCCAGAGGGTATTCTCCCCGGATATAGAGGTAACCCCGCTCGCATCCGGTGGCCAGCCCGGCGATGGTCATGGATTCGATGAGAAGGAACGGATCTTCCTCCATGATCACCCGATCCTTGAAGGTTCCTGGCTCCGACTCGTCCGCGTTGCAGACCAGGTAGCGGGCGGGTTGAGAGGAACGGGCACGGTAAACCGCTTCCCATTTCCGCCCCGCGGGAAAGGCGGCACCGCCCCTCCCCACCAGCCTGGAATCGATGACTTCGCGAATGACCCGCTCGGGACCGAGGACGACTGCCCGGCGCAAGGCCTCATAACCTCCTTCGGCCAGATGATCCTCCAGGCTCTCCGGCTGCAAGCGGCCGACGCGGCGCAGCAGGCGCAATCCCGGCTGCCCCTGTTGCGGGACGCTGAGTGATGCGGCGACGGGCGGAGGCTCCGGCCTGCGTTCCGGCTGCTCCGCCGCGGCCAGCAAGGCATCTGCCGAGGTCGGAGCCAGCGCACATTCCCAGGGCTTTAGGCCGGCCGCCGAGACCAGGGCCGCCGGGGCGCGGTCGCAGAGACCGAGACAGGGACTCCTGAGCCAGGTGAGCCTGTCCGAGGGCTTGGCCGCACCGGCAGGTCCCAGGCGGCCCGCCAAGTGCTCGCAGATCGCAGGCGCCCCCTGCATCAGGCAGGCAATGTCGTCACACACGTGAATGACGACCCGCGGCCTCGGGGTCATTGAGAAGAGCCCGTAAAAATCGGCAACCGCAAAGGCTTCGGCGGGAGGGAGGTTCAACCGCCTGCAGGCGTAGTTCAGTGCTCCGGGACTGATCCAGCCGATGCGGCTGTTGATGGCGTGAAGAACCGGAAGCAGCAGGTGCCTCTGTGACCGAGCCGGCCGTTCTTGCTGGAGGTGAAAGCTTTCCGCCTTGCCGAGCTGGAGAGGACCAACGACGCTATTGACCGCGGCGCGCTCGTCCCGCTCCGGAGGTTGACCCGCAATGTGAAGATCCAACGGTAGTCTCCTCGGCTATCCCGGCCGGGTTAATCTGGCTGGGAAGCCGCCAGCTTGACAATGCGAATGGCAGCGGCCTTGAACTCCGCGGTGCCCGACTTGGGATCGACGGCGTCGATGGTAAGCTGGTTGGTCTGAACCTCGTCCGGAAAATGCAGGGTCATAAAGGCCAGACCGGGGCGGAGACCGGTATCGAAACGGACCGGGGCAACGACCGAGCCGCGCCGTGACATCACCTTGACCCGCTCCCCCTCCCGAACCCCATAGCGCTCACCGTCTTCCGGAGACAGATCCAAGGACTCGCCCCGGCGGAGGGGAGAGGAGTAGGACGAAGTCTGGGCGCCTGTATTGTAGGAATCCAGGCGCCTGCCGGTGGTGAGTCTGAGTGGAAACTGATCGTCCAATTTGTCCACCGGAGGTTCGAACTCCACCGGGCTGAAGGGCGCCTGCGGTCCCAGCAGGGGCTGTTGCCACAACCGGCTGTGCAGGTAGAGCTCGCCCGGATGCGACTCGTCATAGCAAGGCCAGCGGATGCCGTCGAGGGCTTCCAGCCGCTCGTAGGTCATTCCCCGGTGCATTGGACTGAGGCTGCGGAGTTCGTCCCATATCCGCTTCGGATCCGGGGTGCCCCAGTTGCGACCCAGGCGGCGAGCCAACTCGAAGAGGATGTCCAGGTCATCCCGAACTCCGGGTGGCGGGGACAGCGCCCGGCGGACACGCTGCACCTTGCGCTCGCTGCTTGTGACGGTTCCTTCCGACTCGCACCAGCCGGCTGCAGCCGGCAGGACAACGTCTGCCATGGCCGCGGTGTCCGTCATCAGCAGGTCCTGCACCACCAGGCATTCCAATCCTTCCAGGAGACGCTGGGCCCGCCCCTGGTCGGCCTCCGACACCGCCGGGTTCTCTCCCAGAATGTAGAGGGCCGACAGCTTGCCTTCCTCCATGGCGTCGAACATTCCGCTGAGGTGCAGGCCCCGCTGGGATGGAATCTTTGCCCCCCAGGCCACTTCGAACCGGTCGCGGAGCAGGTCGTTCTCCACGTGCTGAAAACCGGGAAGCCGGTCCGGAATGGCGCCCATGTCGCCGCCTCCCTGGACGTTGTTCTGTCCCCGAAGAGGATTGAGCCCACTCCCGTATTTGCCCACGTGACCCGTCAACAGAGCCAGGTTGATCAGGGCCAGAACGTTGTCGACGGCGTTATGGTGCTCGGTGATCCCCAGTGTCCAGCAGAGTTCCGCCCGTTGGGCCCGGGCGTATTCATGAGCCAGCATACGAATGCTCTCGGCCGGAACCCCGGTTTCCCGCTCGCCCCGCTCCAGGGTGTAGGAGTCCACCGATCGGCAGTATTCATCGAACCCGCTGGTGGCATGGTCGATGAAGGACCGATCCTCAAGGCCGGCGTCCAGAATCTCCCGGGCCATGGCGTTGGACAAGGCAATGTCGCTGCCCACCTCCAGGCCCAGCCAGCCGTCAGCCCATTGGGCCGAGCTGGTTCTGCGGGGATCGATGACAAAGAGCCGGGCCCCGCGCTTCACTCCCTTCAGCACATGGTGAAAGAAGATCGGGTGCGTTTCGCGAGCGTTCGATCCCCAGAGGATGATGAGGTCAGCGTCCTCGATTTCCTGGTAGGAACTGGTCCCGCCACCCATCCCGAAAACCGTCGCCAGACCGACGACGCTGGGAGCGTGTCAAGTGCGGTTGCAGCTGTCGATGTTGTTGCAGCCAATGACTGTACGAACGAACTTCTGGGCGGCGTAGTTGAGCTCGTTGGTCGTCTTGGAACAACTGAACATCCCGAAAGCCTGCGGCCCCCTGTCCCTGGCAACCCTCTCGAATCCCCGGGCGACCCGATCCAGGGCCACGTCCCAACCTGCCGGATGAAGGCCTGCGCCATCCCTCACCAGAGGCTCGGTCAGCCGGTCGCCTCGTTTCCACTCCATGTTAGTCTTCCTTTCCCCCTTGAATTCCAACGGCTCAAAAGTCTATCGTCACAACCGGAACCGATGCAAGCTCAAGTCGTTGACAGACAGACCGGATTGACAAGGGCCTGATGACGCCCGATAATGCCGGAAATCAGCAACAGGTCCTCCGAAATCCTCCAAAAGAGTGAACGGCGCCATGGAATTTGCCGCTTACGATCTTGACGACGGGATCTACGACGAGATGCTGCAGTCGAACGGGGAGCCTCGGGAGCATTCCCGATTGCTCTACGAGACCCTGTGCCAGCTCTCCAGCGAAGATATTGGCAGCATTCAGGAACGGGTCACCCGCTCCTTTTCGAACGAGGGTATCTCCTTCACGGTCTATGGGGACGCCGAAGCCAACGAGCGCATTATCCCAGTCGACTGCCTGCCCCGGATCCTGCCGGCTGCCGAGTGGAGGCATCTTGAAATCGGTCTGACGCAACGCCTCGCAGCCCTGAACCGCTTTCTGGATGATGTCTACGGGAAGGCCCGCATCATTGGTGACGGTGTGATTCCGGCTGACGTCGTGCGTGGCTGTCCCCAGTACCGCGGCGAAATGTGCGGCGTCTCCGTACCTCACGGAACCTGGGTGGCTGTCTGCGGCACCGATCTGGTGCGCACCAACCAGGGATTCCAGGTGCTGGAAGACAACCTGAGGGTCCCCTCGGGCGTTTCCTACATGATCGCAAACCGCAAGGTCGTCAAGACCAGTCTGCGCCGGCTGTACCGAAGTTCCCGGGTGCGGGGGGTCGAGCACTATGGGCGGCTGCTGCAAGAGACGCTGCGCGAGCTCTCCCCGAGCGGCCGTAACGACCCCTGCATCGCGCTACTCACGCCGGGAGTCTACAACTCGGCCTTCTACGAGCACATGTTCCTGGCCCGGGAGATCGGCGCGGAACTGGTGGAAGGCCGTGACCTTCTGGTCAACGGCGGTTTCGTCTACATGCGCACCACCACCGGACTGCGGCGCGTGGACGTGGTCTACCGGCGGGTCGACGACGACTTTCTCGATCCCCTGGTCTTCCGCGAGGACTCCCTGCTCGGTGTCCCCGGGCTGATCCACGCCTACAAGCTCGGCAACGTGGCCGTCGTCAACGCCCCCGGAACGGGAATCGCAGACGACAAGAGCGTCTACGCTTATGTCCCCGACATGATTCGCTACTACCTGTCAGAGGAGCCTATCCTGGCCAACGTCCAAACGCATCTCTGCCGGCGGCCGGAGGATCTCGAGTACACCCTCGACAACCTGGAGAACCTGGTGGTGAAGCGTGTGGGCGAGTCGGGGGGCTACGGCATGCTGGTCGGTCCCCACTCAACCCCCGAGGAGCGCGAGGCCTATGCCGAGCAAATGCGGGCCAACCCGGCCGACTACATCTCCCAGCCGGTGCTGCCGCTGTCACGCGCAGCCTGCCTGGTCGAGGGCCGTCCCGAGCCCAGGCACGTGGACCTGCGCCCCTTCGTGCTTCACGGGACCACGACGCGTCTCGTGCCCGGAGCATTCTGCCGGGTAGCCTTGCGCCGCGGCAGCCTGGTGGTGAACTCCAGCCAGGGAGGCGGCGGCAAGGACCTCTGGGTATTGGAAGATTGAATGGGGTTGGCGCGGGACGTCCGGCAGCCTGGCGGAAGCTTCTACGCCGCCAATTCAACCAGGGAAATCGATTTCTGCTGAATAATCTCTTGCGGAAGCAGTCGGAAGTAGATGTAGAGTACGGTTAATCGTCTCGCCGTTACCACTCGAACGGTCAGGAGGTATCTATGCCGAAAAAAGCGATGAATGGGTTCTGGAATCATGGCCGCGCCGGCAAGCTGGCGGGAAAGACGCTCCTCCTGGTTGGCTGCCTGTTGCTTGGAACCACGGCCGCGCAGGCAGCGGTCGAAAGCGAAGTTATGTTCGTCTTCAACACCTTTTCCTTTCTGATCTGGGGCGCCCTGGTGATGTGGATGTGCGCTGGATTCACCATGCTGGAATCCGGCTCGGTTCGCACCAAGAACGCCTCCATGATCTGTCTGAAGAACATCGGCCTCTACTCGATTGCCGGTCTGGCCTACTATTTCATCGGCTACAACCTCATGTACGTCGATGTGGGGAGCGTGATCGGGTCATTCAAATTCCTTTACGGGCCGTCGGAGGCCGAAGTCGCCCTGCTAGCCGCATCCGAGGCGGCCGCCCCCTCAGCCGAACTGATCAAGAAGGGCTACTCCACCATGTCGGACTGGTTCTTCCAGATGGTCTTTGTGGCCACGGCTGCCTCCATCGTATCGGGCACACTGGCGGAACGGGTCAAGATGTGGCCGTTTTTCCTCTTCACGCTGCTGCTGACCGCCATCATCTATCCCATTGTGGGCGCCTGGACCTGGGGCGGCGGCTGGCTGGATGCAATGGGCTTCAAGGACTTTGCCGGATCCACCATCGTGCACGGCACCGGGGGTTGGGCGGCGCTTGCGGGCGCCATGGTAATCGGGCCCAGGTACGGCAAATTCCCCAAGGACGGCACCATCAAGGCCACCCCGCCTTCCAACATCCTGGTGGTGACCTTGGGGGTTTTCATCCTGTGGTTCGGATGGTTCGGCTTCAACGGCGGCTCACAACTGGCGCTGGGGAGCGCAACTGACGCCATCGCCATGAGCCATGTGCTGGTCAACACCAACCTGGCGGCAGCCGCCGGAGTCATGACGGCCCTGGCTTTCTCGCGGACCATCCTGGGGCGCATGGATCTGTTTGCCGGACTGAACGGGGCCATTGCGGGGCTGGTCTCGATCACCGCCGCACCCGACATTGTGGAGCACCACTGGGCCGTGATCATCGGCGCCGTCGGAGCCATCATCTGCACCGCCGGACTGAAATTCCTGGAGAAAGTCAAGCTGGATGACGTGGTGGGAGCCGTGCCGGCCCACCTGTTCGCCGGCATCTGGGGAACTCTGGCGGTCTGTATCGCCGGGGGCGGCAATCTCGGTGTGCAGCTGATCGGCATCCTGGCCATCGGCGCCTTCGTGTTCGCCAGCTCCTGGGTGCTGTGGCGCCTGCTGGATCTGATCTTGACCGCTCGCGTGACCCGCCAGGTCGAGCAGCTGGGACAGGACGCCGGGGAATTGGGGATCGAAGCCTATCCGGAGTTCGTGCTCATGCCGGAAGAGGAAGATCGGGACTGAG
This sequence comes from Candidatus Versatilivorator sp., assembly GCA_965207735.1. GTDB lineage: Bacteria > Acidobacteriota > Terriglobia > Versatilivoradales > Versatilivoraceae > Versatilivorator. The sequence continues at coordinate 4,126,946 of OZ242296.1, forward strand.
GCGCACGTAGCGGGCGCGGATGGCTCCTTTCCGGAGACGGCTTGAATCCTTGTCGGAACCGCGGGATTTCCGGCCGCTACCTTCATAACGGACAGCGCCCGGCAAAGCGTGGTTTCCCGACGAGTTGGAGCCGAAGCGGAGACCGGATCCGTTTTCTATTGGAGAGGGATCGTGCTTTCGCGCAGCGCGCAGGGCCTTTACTGGATGGGCCGGTACCTGGAGCGTGCCCAGCACCTCTGCCGCCTGCTGCAACTACAGGTGGAGGCCTTGGTGGACAGGCCTGTTTGGGAGATCCATCTCGGCTGGAGCAGAATCTACAACGCCTTGAACCGAGAGCCTCCATTCGGCGGCATCCAGTACGACAAGAGAGACAACTACACATTGGCCGATTCCTATACATTGGCTGGAGATCTCACCTTCGAGCGCTCCAATCCCGACTCGGTCTGGAACTGTTTCGCCCTGGGGCGCGAGAATGCACGGCAGATGCGCCACCGCATCAGCGCCGAGATGTGGATCTGTCTGAACCTGGCCTATCTGAGAATCCAGAAGTTGAGCATCGAGGACATCTGGAAGACCTCGCCCGAGAATTTCTACTCGGAGACGGTGGAAGAAATTCATACCTTCTCGGGGGTCGCCGCCACGACCATGTACCGCGACGAGGGTTGGCACTTCATGCAGTTGGGCCATTACATCGAGCGCGCCCAGCTTTCGGTCGCACTATTCCTGGCTCAGATGGCCACCGCCAAGCTCTACCAGGATTCCCCGGATGCGGACTGCACGGCCCTGCTACGCCTCTACCATGCCTTCGACGCTTATGACCGCAAGCACAGCGTCGAAATCCAGCCCCACCAGGTGCTGGACCTGCTGGCCGCCGACCCCCTGCTGCCCAACTCGCTCTGCCGCTCGTTGGACTCCGCCGCTGGAGAACTGGCTGCCATTGCTCATGGGCCGAGCGCGTCCAGCAGTGCCGCCGCCAGGCGGCTGGCAGGCCGCCTTCAAGCCCTGATCCGACATGAATGGCCCGATCGGCAAGATCGTGAGGCCATGCTTCGGCAGATCGGCGAGCATTGCCGGAACCTCCACAATCAAGTCATGGCCGCTTACATCGACTACAGTGTCGACGACGCCCCCGTGCACTAATTCCATGGCTGAAGCCGTCCACTACGACATTGAGCACCTCTCCCGCTACCGCTACAACCGCAGTCCAAAGCAGTGCGTGATGATGCTCTGTCTGAAACCTCGAGACGACCGGGGGCAGCGAGTTCTGAACTTTGAAATCGAAACCGACCCGGCCGTTATACTGACCTCCGAGCAGGATTGTTACGGCAATACGCGACACGTCTTCAATCTCAACAGAGAGCATCAGGTTCTGGAGATCACCGCGCGGTCCACGGTCTCCCCGGCCCCCTTCGGTCCCCTGCCCCACTCCCTTGGCGCAGGCGCCTGGAACGAGATCCAGTCGTGGAAGAACTCCTTCGCTCTCTGGGACTTTATCTACCCAAGCGTTCTGACTCGACCGTCATCCTTTCTTGACGAATTCGTCGACCGGCACGACATCCGGCCCGGGAACGATCCTCTGGAGGGGCTGATGCGACTCTCGGACACGCTGCACGGCTGCTTCCGTTATACTCCCGGAAGCACCTCGGTGATGTCCTCCATCGAGCACATCCTGAAATCCGGCAGCGGCGTCTGTCAGGACTACGCCCACACCATGATTGCCATCGCACGCTCCTGGAGCATTCCTGCCCGCTATGTCTCGGGCTATCTGCACCTCGCCGGTCTGGATGGCGAGCAGGCGCCGGCAAACGCCACCCACGCCTGGGTCGAGTGCCTGCTTCCGGGACTCGGCTGGGTGGGATTCGACCCTACCAATCGGTGCCTGGCAGACGAGCGTCATGTGCGCATTGCCGTAGGACGCGACTACAGAGATGTTTCGCCTACCCGCGGAGTCCTGCGAGGGGGCGAGAACGCCGGTATAGAGGTTGCCGTCAAGGTGAACGCCCGTGCAAATCCCCAAACCACACCGGAAGAGGTCATCGTGGACAGGGGCGGTGTCCTGTCTCGGAAATAGGGTTGCCAAATTTCGGAGAGCAGGGTGCCGGAAACATGGATTTTCCGTTCGAGTACTCTGGTAAGCCCATTTTTGCTACACTAGAGCGTTCTTTGTGAGCAGCTAACTATAATGCGGGTGTCACGGCCAACCGGAGGTTGAACCTGACATCAAGGAGACGAGGCCGATGGAGATTAGTACGGAGCGGGAAGGTACGCTCCTGGTTGCAAGGGCGGGAGGTCGCCTCGACAGTATCAATGCACGAGAGTTCGACGATGCCTTGAAATCCGCGATCAGCGAAAGCGACCAGGTTTTGATTATGGATCTGGAGCAAGTCTCGTACGTCAGCAGCGCGGGCCTTAGGGTGATTCTGCTGACCGCCAAGACCCTCCAGCAAAGGAGCGCGAAGCTGCTGATCTGCTCGCTCGCGGAGCCAATTCGGGAGGTCTTCGAAATCAGTGGCTTCGACAAGATCATCCCGATACATGCAGATCTGGCCGCGGCAAAAGCCTCTATGGGCTAATGGCGATCGCCTTTCCGGCGGTCTGGCGGGGACGACTTCCCTTTTGACCGGGGTGATTTCGACCGGACCATGGTGCGCGAGGCAGTGCTTCCTCCCAAAATTGGTAGTCCGGCATTTGCAAGCAAGTTAGGCGTTTCGGGTAGAGCCATGGGATCCCCGGTAGGGGGATGGACCAACAGATGAGTTGGAAATACAAGATACTGGTCGTGGACGATGAGCCTGATCTCGAACGGCTCATGCTGCAGCGAATGCGTCGCGATATTCGCGCCGGCCTCTACAAGTTCGTCTTTGCCCACAATGGCGTGGAAGCCCTCGACCTGCTGAAGGAACAGCCGGACATCGACCTGGTGCTCTCCGACATCAATATGCCCAAGATGGACGGACTGACACTGATCGAGCAGATCCCCAAGGTCCAACCCGATATCCGCTCGGTGATCATCTCGGCCTATGGCGACATGAAAAACATCCGCACGGCGATGAACCGGGGCGCCTTCGACTTTGTCACCAAGCCGATTGACTTCGACGACCTGAAACTCACCATCTCGCGCACCCTTCAGCACCTTGTCGAATGGCGCGAAGCTCTTGAATCGCGCGACAAGCTGGTGGCTTTGCAAAACGAGCTCGGCGTCGCCAGCAAGATACAGCAGTCCATCCTGCCCACCCGTTTCCCCGAAAGGCCCGGCTGCCGCATCTTCGCCAACATGAAGCCTGCCCGCAACGTGGGAGGGGACTTCTTCGACGTCATCCACCTCGCGGACGGCCGAATCGGCATCGCCATCGCCGACGTATCGGACAAGGGGGTTCCCGCCGCGCTCTTTATGATGTCCTGCCGCACGTTGATCAAGGGTGCGGCCATCGGCAAAACCGATCCCGGAGAAGTGCTGCACGAGGTGAACCAGTTGCTGCAGGAGGACAACGACGCCTCCATGTTCGTGACTGTTTTCTATGGCGTCTACGACCCCGACAGCCGGCGATTCCACTATGCCAACGGAGGGCACAATTCTCCTCTGGTTGTGCATGCGGACGGAACCTCCGCCGAGTTGCCCCTGACCGGAGGCATCGCTCTGGGGTTGTTGCCTGATCTCAACTACGATAACAAGACCGTGACCCTCGTTCCCGGGGACTTGATCGTTCTGTACACCGACGGTGTCACCGAGGCCTTCGACGAACAGGGGAACCAGTTCGGCGCCCAGCGCCTGCAAGAGGTCTTTGCAGGGGCTGAGCCGACAGATGTCAAAGTAGCCAACCGTTCCGTTTTCGAAGCCGTAGAGAAATTCGCCGGCGACACCCCGCAGTCCGACGACATCACTTGCGTGACACTCCTGCACGGTAGCGACGGCGGCTAATTCCGATGCTTTCTTTGTGTCTCGAATCCCGACTCGAGGAGTTGCAACGACTCGAAGCGGCCGTTGAGGATCTTGGGGAGCAGGAGCAGTGGCCCCCAAACCTCCTCTACCAGGTCAAACTGGTTCTGGAGGAGGTGATCGTCAACATCATCAACTACGGCTACGAGGGAGGGGGGCACAAGATCGACGTCCACCTGATCTCCGAACCGGACATCCTCACCATTAAAATTGCCGACGACGGCCGCGCCTTCGATCCACTGAGCCAGGCCCCGACACCCGATGTGGACGCCAACCTCGAAGACCGTCCCATCGGCGGGTTGGGCGTTTACCTGGTGCAAACCCTGATGGATGAAGCCCGTTACCGTCGGGAACAGGACAGAAATCATCTGACATTGGTCAAGCGGAGGGACTGATGAGTCCGGCGCGCCGGATAGCGGCAGCGCTGCTGCTCGCCTTCGGCTCTCTATTCTGTTGGCAAACCGCGGGCTTGGCGCAAGAGGTTGGCGTCTATGAGAATCGTATCCTCTTTGGACAATCGGCTGCCTTCACCGGACCCGCTCGAGAGCTGGGGCGGAACATGCGTCTGGGAATCAAAGCGGCCTTTCACGAGGCCAATGCGCGAGGCGGCGTTCACGAGCGGCAGCTGGAACTGCAAAGCCTCGACGATGCCTATGAGCCCGAAGCAGCCATTGACAACACCCACCAACTGATCCACACCCACAAGGTCTTCGCCCTCATCGGAGCCGTGGGCACGCCGACCTCGCGCGCATCCACCCCCGTGGCCGCCAGCGCCGGAGTTCCATACATCGCGCCCTTCACCGGCGCCGCCTTCCTGAGGGAAAAAGAGTGGAAAAACGTCATCAACCTGCGGGCCTCCTACCGTCAGGAGATCGATACCATGGTCTCCCACTTGACCGACAAACTTGGCATCGACCGCATCGGCGTGATGTATCAGGACGATTCGTTCGGCCGTGACACCTACCGCAGTTTGAGACGCTCCCTGGGAAGACGTCAGCTCAAGCCGGTATCGGTGGGGGTATATCAGCGCAACACCACCGCCGTGAAGACGCCTCTTCTCGACCTGCGCGCCGAAAATCCCGGCGCGGTGATTCTCATCGGGGCCTACAAGCCGGTCGCCTCCCTGATCGCATGGGCACGCCACACCCGAATGAACGCGGTCTTCATGGCGCTCTCCTTCGTGGGGAGCAACGCCTTGTCCGAAGCGCTCGGTCCCGCCGGCGTCGGGGTATTCGTGACCCAGGTGGTTCCTCCGCCAACCGATACCACCTACCCCATCACCGCCAACTACAACCGCGCCCTGTGGGCCTTCGACTCGGACGCCACTCCCGGATTTGTCTCGTTCGAAGGCTACCTGGCCGGCCGCCTGGCCATCGCGGCCCTGGAACGTTGCGGCCGGGAGGTGGACCGAGCCGGCTTTCTCGACAGCCTGCGTCTCTCCGAACCCATCGATCTGGACGGGTTCGAGCTCCGCTTCGGTGACAGCGACAACCAGGGCTCCGATTCCGTATTCCTGACCAGGATCGGCCGCGACGGTTACTATCACCCCATCGAGACGCTACGCATCGGGGTTCGACCGTGATCGACCGGCTGCGACGCCTGCTGAAGAACCGATTCCGCTCCGGGGAATCAAAGCGCCCTGCCGGCAAGACCGATACCCGAACAGGTCAGTCAATCGCGGCTGTCGGCGCCGGCCTGCTGCAGCAACTGATCGAGAGCCGATTCCTGACCGCGATTTTGAGCCCTTTGTCCCGCCTGATCGGGACCGAGAGGCTTCAACGCAATCGCGGGCTGGCGGTGGAGCTGCTGCAGCGGCTGCGTGAAGGTCGAATCGGGCTGGGAATGCAGCTCTATATAGGGATCGGCGGCGCTGTGGTCATCACCCTGTCGGCGAGCCTGGTGGCCTGGTTCTCCTTCAATCAGGTGGGAGATTCCCAGAATCGAGTCAACGAGGACAGTATCCCGGAAATGACGGCCGCCTTCGGTGTGGCGCGCCAGGCCGGCACCCTGGTGGCGGCGGCCCCGCGCCTGGTGACCGCCGCAACTCCGGTCGATTTCACCAGTGTCGCTGCCGCGGTTGCCAAGGAGCAAACGGACTTCGAGACACGCCTTCAAGCCCTGACCCCCCGGGAGGGTGAAGAAGAAACGGTCTCACGCATTCTGGCCCATGGGAGTGAAATTATCTCCAACATCGGGGCCATTCGGGATTCGGTATCCCAGTCTTTCTTGCTGAGCCGGCAAAGCGAAGAGCTGCTCACGAAGCTGGAAACCCTGCAGGATGAACTGACCCGCATCCTGGTGCCCGCCATCGATGACCATCTCTTCTATGCGCTGACCGGCTACCGAAACCTCGGCCAACGGCCGACCTCCCCGGGACGGCACTTCTCGAAGTCCGAGTTCAACCGCTACCGCTACATGATTGAATTGCAGGCACATGCGACCACTGCGACCCAGCTTCTTGCCGGTGTCACCAATCTGACGGAAATCCCCGTGATCGAACCCGTTCGGGAGCGTTTCGAGTCCGCCCGCGACGGTATCGGGCGCAGCCTTGTGGCTCTCGGAAGCGCTCCGTTGCGGGACAGGATCACCCCGGTTTTCGACCAACTGCTGGACTTGGGGCTGGGGGAACAGAATGGATTCGATCTCCGAGCCGAGGAGCTGGGTCTCGCCAACAGGCAGCGGGATCTGCTGGAGCGCAATCGTAAACTCTCCGTCGACCTGGTGGCTGAAGTCGAAGGGATGGTAGGTTCGGCCAGTGCGCGAGCCCAGGATGCGGCTCTCTCTTCCACGCAAGCCATCCTCACCGGACGCAGACTGCTTCTGGTCCTGAACCTGGTCAGTATCAGCGGGGCCGTGCTGATCGGTTGGCTGTTTGTCGGGCGGATTCTGTTGCGCCGCCTCAAGAACCTGTCCGATCGCATGCGCGGCATGGCCGGAGGCGATCTGGAGGCCCAGGTGGAGATCAGCGGGCGCGATGAGGTCGCCGAGATGGCGGCAGCTCTGGAGGTATTTCGACGTCACGCCCTGGAGGTTCAGCGTTTGAACCTGGTCGAGAAGCTGGCCGAAGAACTGAAGGGAAAGAACTCTCAGCTCGAAAAAGCCATGGACGATCTGCGCAAGGCTCAGGATCAGATCGTCATGCGCGACAAACTGGCGGAACTCGGCCAACTTACCGCGGGCGTCGCCCACGAGATCAAGAATCCGCTCAATTTCGTCAAGAACTTCTCGGAAGTCTCAGAGGAATTGATGGAGGAACTGGGGGAGGTCCTCACCGACAACCAGGAGAAGCTGAGCAAGGACGACCGGGAGTTGATCGAGGAGATTTCCGGAGATCTGACCGGCAATCTCAAGAGCATCCGCCACCACGGCGACCGCGCCAACCGGGTGATACACGACATGCTGTCGATGGGACGAGGTTCGGGTGAGCGGCAACCGACCGACATCAACGGCCTGCTCGATCAAAGCACTCGACTGGCCTACCACAGCGCCCGGGCCACCGACAAGTCGTTCAACCTGGACATCAAGCAGGATCTGGACCCCCGGATTGAAACCATCGACGTCGTCTCTCAGGACGTGGGACGGGTCTTCCTCAACCTGGTCAGCAACGCCTGCTATGCCACCGATGAGAAACGGCGTTCCCTGGGGACGGACGGTGGAGAACAGGCCGATGGGGATGGCGAATACAGTCCGACCCTGTGGCTCAGCACCAAGCGCCTGGAGGACCGGATCGAAATTCGCGTGCGGGACAACGGGAGCGGCATTCCCGCCGATGTCGTCGAGAAGATCTTCAACCCGTTCTTCACCACCAAGCCCACCAACGAGGGAACCGGGCTCGGGTTGGCACTGTCCAACGACATCGTGCGAGAGCATGGAGGGGCCATCAAGGTGGAGACCGAACCCGGCAGCTTCACCGAGATGTTGGTCGAATTGCCCCTGGAATCCCCCGCGGCAATGGCCGAACAAGAAGACGCGGACGATGAGGACGATGAGCCGGTGCTTTCCGCCGGTGAATCGGACAAGCTCGATTCCAGGGGCTCGTGAGCCGGCGTTAGCCGTCGCATGCCCAGGACGGCATCGATCCGAGACGAGGCCTTCAGTTAATCGCCAGACCGTCGTTCGTTTGACCTCCAAGGTGGGGACTCCCCGAGCTCCCATGTGAGAGAAACAGGAATTACCGAGCCGATGGCTCTCTGCCAAGCGTCACATCAGGTCTCGATCGACCCTCCAAGGCGGCCCCCCCGGGGGAATGGCTCCGCCCCACTAAAGCGGGCGGTCCTTGCCGGACTGATCTGGATCCTGTCGGCCCCCGTCGCTTTCGGTCAAGGCGGCGCCCCCAAGCGGGACGAAACTCCCGGCACGCTGCAGAGCGGTCTGGGGGACGAACTGCCGGGCTGGCTCTCCTTGTCCGGCGAGTTCCGCTTCCGCTTCGAAAACCCACAGGGGCTGGGCTATAGCGAGGACAGCGACGACGGCTACGGACTGACGCGGACCCGTCTGGATCTGGGGGTCCGGCCGGTCGCCTGGCTGAACTTCGGGATTCAGGCACAGGACTCCAGGGCCCCGGGGATCCGGCCGGCCCTTTCCGACTCCGGAGCCGTCCGGGATCCGTTCGACTTGCGCCAGGCCTACGCCGAGATCGGCGCCAGTCGGTCCCCGGCGTCACTGAAGGTGGGCAGGCAGGCGCTGATCTACGGCGACTCGCGCCTGATCGGAGCTCCGAACTGGTCCAACACCTCCCGCGTCTTCGACGCCGTAAGGCTGCAGATGCGGGGATCGGGCGCCAAGCTCGACCTTTTCTCGGCCTCGGTGGTGCGCAACGACCCCAACCGCCGCTTGAACCGATCGGTCGAGGGAGAATACCTGCACGGCCTCTACGGCTCCCTGGAGAACGTCATCCCGGGATCCACTCTCGAACCCTACCTGCTCTGGCAGACGAAGTCCTCGGTAGTCAACGAGCTGAACGCACCCGGAGATCTGGACCGTTATACCCTGGGCTTCAGGGCTTGGGGCAAGGGACTTGGGCCCTGGGACTACAACGCCGCCCTGGTCCGCCAGTGGGGGCAGGTGGCGGGGTCGGATATCCAGGCCTGGGCCTATTACGGAGAACTGGGCTATTCGATCGAGGCCAGACTGAACCCACGCCTCTATATCCACTACAACTTCGGATCGGGCGACAAGGACCCCGAAGACGGCCGATTCGGGGGCTTCGTGAACCTCTATCCCACCACCGCCTTTTTGTACGGCCGCGCCAACCGGGTCGGCTGGCGCAACCACAAGGGTCTGCGCCTGGGGAGCGAGTTCAAGCCGCACTCCAAGCTGACGCTACTATTGGAATTCCACTCCTTCTGGCTGGCCTCCAAGACCGATGCCCTCTACAGCGCGGGCGGGCAAGTGTCGGTGGCCCCGCCCCCCGGAGGCGCCCGGGACGCAAAGGTCGGCAACGAAGTCGACGCCGTCTTCACCGTGCCGGTAACAGACAACTTCAGCCTGGGAGCCGGCCTCGCACACATGCTTCCCGGCCCCTTTGTCAAGGCCAATACCCCCGGCCACCCATTCACTTACGCCTACCTGTTCACCAGCTACAAGTTCTGAGCGGGAGGGGGAACTACCAGCCGCCCCGGTCCGGCTCCCGGAAGGCATCCTTGATGACGAACACCTCCGGATCCTGCCAGCTCCCTTGTATGCCGACGATGTCGAAACGCCAAGCCGCTGCCTGGCGACGAAGGCCCCGGCGATAGTCGGCGGCTGCACGGCAGATCTGGCGCTGCTTGAAACGGTCCACCGCTTCCTCGGGTCCGCCGTATAGACGATTCCTGCGATATTTCACCTCGATGAATGCCAGGATGTCTCCGTCCCAACCGATGAGATCGATCTCCCCGGAGCGGCTGCGGTAGCGGTGGGCCACAATTCGATAGCCTTGCCGCTTGAGGAAGGCATAGGCGAGCAACTCTCCTTTCATGCCCGTTTCCGAGGTGTTGGGCCGGCCTGGTTTCCGGGCCCGGCCGAAGCGGCCTCCGGACAGCCATCGCCATCCCTTTTCAAGCCAGGTGGAACGCATTCCTCCCCCTTCCGGGCCCAACGGCCCAACCGGATCGTTTGAGAACCGTCAACAGGTTGTGGAGGGAGAGATGCCGGTGGGGAAGCACTCCGGCAATGTGGCGAGAGAGCCCTGCTATCTTATCCTAGAAACCGCTCACGCTCACGGATGGCTGCTGTCGCCGGCTACGCGGCTCAACTCTTAAGCCAACCCGATCCATGGGCTGACGCCCACGGCTAAGTGCTACCGCCACCTTGGCGGCTGTGGGGCTGGGCTCGCGGACAAACGGGAGTTTTCCAGAAGGCGACCGTCGGCTTTCAGAGAATTCGCCCGCCGGATGCCCTCCATCGCACCATCGGGACGCCCCCCCCGGGAGCGCGGGCGTCTCGCCCGCACAGGACTTGGCACCATTGTAACGATCCCCACAATGGCCGGTTTGGTGCACTGTGCGAGGAAGTGGCCCTGCATCGCAGGCTGTTTGCACGAATAAGGTTGCGGGCGGGACGCCCGCGCTCCCGGGGGGGCATTCTCCCATGACGCCGTGACACCTACGTCACAATATTGCAGAAGCACCCGGGCGCCGCTCGTCATTGACCGAGCTCCATCCCTATTCGTCCCCATTCGTGTTCATTGGTGGTTCGTCTTCATTTCCAAAACCAAAACGGCTGGCTGTTTATCCTGTCTATCCTGTGCATCCATGTTCAATCAGTAGAAAACCGGTTTTGCACGACATGGCCCCTATTCCCGACAGGACATGAAGATTCGTTGTTTTACTCTCGTACGATCCGGCCCGTCGTCTGGGGCGGGGGCATTGCCATCCTGCGGCGGGATCGGTCCTATCGCTTCTTCCAGCGGACGCCTTCCTTGGTGTCTTCGACCAGGTAACCCAGGTCGAAAATCCGGTCGCGGAGCTCGTCCGCCAGGGCGAAGTCTCGTGCCTTCCGTGCCTGGCCGCGCTGCTCGATCAGGCCTTGAATTTGGGGGTCCAGACTGGACTGCTCGGACTCCCACAGCGGCAGGACCCGGTTGAGCGTGTCCATGGTCGCCAGAATCGCGGAGCCGTCTCCGTCATGGACCCGGCCCGCCGCCAGGGCGGTGTTGACCTCCCGCACCCAGTCGAAGATGGCCGCCATGGCCTGAGCCGTGTTGAGGTCCTGATCCATGGCCTCCTCGAACTTCCCCACAACCGCCTTGCAGCCTGACTGGAGTTCGGGACTGGCGCCCCTCGGCAATGGGTCGGTCTCGATCCGATGCCTGAAGTCCTGCAGCCGCTGGAGCGAAGCCCCGGCCTGTCTTACCGCGTCGGCGGTGAAGTTGAGCTGACGTTTATAGGGAACGCTCTGCAGCGCATAGCGGACGGCCCCGGGCTGGATTCCCTTCCCCAGCAGATCCCGTAGCGTAAAGAAGTTGCCCTTGGACTTGGACATCTTCTCGCCATCCACGATGAGATGCTCCCCGTGGACCCAGTAGCGCACGAAAGGCTTGTCGGTGGCGGCCTCGCTTTGAGCAATCTCGTTCTCATGGTGGGGAAAGATGAGATCCACCGCGCCGCAATGCAGGTCGAAGGTTTCACCCAGGTATTTCATGCTCATGGCGGAACATTCGATGTGCCATCCCGGCCGACCGGGACCCAGGGGGGTCTCCCAGCGAGGTTCCCCGTTCTTGGGAGCCTTCCACAAGACGAAGTCCCGCGCATCCTGCTTGTCGTACTCGTCCACATCCACCCGGGCGCCCACCTGGATTCCCTCCCGGTCCAGCTTGGCCAGCTTCCCGTAGTCCCCGAAGGCTTCAATCCGGAAATAGATCGAGCCGTCTTTCTCGTAGGTGTAGCCTCCGGACTGCAGTTGCCGGATCAGGGAAACCATGTCATCGATGTGATCGGTCGCATGAACGGCCCGGTCGGGTTTCTCGATGCCCAGCCGGTCGCAGTCCTCGAAAAAGGCCCGGGTAAAACGGTCCGTAAACGTTCTGAGCTGAGCGACGGTCCGCGCCTCGGAATTCCGGATGGTCTTGTCGTCGACGTCGGTGATGTTCATGACGTGAAAGACCTGAAACCCCTTGTGCCGCAGATAGCGCTTCAGAACGTCCTGGAAGACGAAGGTCCTCAAGTTTCCGATGTGGACAAAGTCGTACACCGTCGGGCCGCAGGTGTACATTTTCGCCTGGTGGGGCTCCAGCGGTCGAAAGGGTTCGACCCTCCCGGAGAGGGTGTTGGAAAGCCGCAGCATGGGTGAAATCTCCATCGAGCCGCCGCAGCCCGGCGGCGGCGCAGGCCTGTCCGGCCAGGACCCCGTCCCGGGTCCATTTCCGCGGCTAGAATAGACCGCTGTTCACCGATAAGTCAATACAGGCGAGTCTTTTCCAGGGTGCTTTGCACTGGTTGCGGATCCGTGTTACACTCGCCGGGTCAGCATGAGATCCTACCTCTTCTCGACCCTGTCACATCCAATGGCTGCAGTTGCCGGTAAGCCATTGAGGGTGCCTTCCTATTGCTGAAACTGAAGCAAATCCAGATTCAAGGATTCAAATCCTTCGCCGACAAAACCGAACTGACCTTTGACGGATCCGGCATAGCAGCCATTGTGGGACCCAACGGTTGCGGCAAGAGCAACATCTCGGATGCCATCGCCTGGGTATTGGGGGAGCAGAGCGCCCGGACCCTTCGAGGCGGAAGGATGCAGGACGTCATTTTCAACGGCACCCGCTCCCGGTTGCCCCTGGGTCTGGCCGAGGTCAGCGTGGTTCTGTACGATCCGGAGAAGGCCGAAACCGCGCTTCCCACCGCCTCCTCTTCTCCCGAGGCGGCTCCGGCCGGCAATGACCCGGCAGCCGGCCGCGACGGCTCACTTCCCGAGGATGAGGCAAGAATCGAAGGTTCCGGCCGGCCCACTCCCTTGGAGGCCGGCACGGACTCAGCCTCCGGAAAAAAGAAGGGAAGGCGAACCAAGACGCCGGCCAAACCGGGTGAGCTGGTGGTATCCCGGCGCCTCTTTCGTTCGGGAGAGAGCGAGTACCTGCTCGACGGACGGAGGGTCCGATTGCGGGACGTTCAGGAGGTGTTTCTGGGAACCGGACTGGGGCCGGATTCCTATGCGCTGATCGAGCAGGACCGGGTCGGCCTGATTCTCAGCTCCAAACCCTCGGATCGACGGGCCATCATCGAGGAGGCCGCAGGCGTCACCAAATTCAAGGTCAAGCGCAAGCTGGCGGCCTCGAAGCTGGAGCAGGCCAGGCAGAACCTGCTCCGTGTCAACGATATCACCGAGGAGGTTTCCCGCCAGCTGGATGCTCTCAAGCGTCAGGCTGCCAAGGCCCGCCGTTACCGGGAGCTCAGCCTGGAAGCCCGGAATCTCTCCAGGAGCCTGTTCTCCGCCCGGGCCAGCCGTCTGAAGGCCCAGCTGAGCCAGGTGTCGGAAAAATTCGAGCAATTCCAGGACCAGGTCGATCGGAAACAGCGCTTCATCGAGGAGCGGGAAGCCCATTTTCGCCTGGACAACAACACCCTCTTCGAGGCCGAGACCGCATTGAAAGGGCAACGCGAACAGTTGTCCCAGTTGCAGATGGAAAACCAAAGGGACCAACAAACGATTCAGCATCGGAAAGACCGGTTCGATCAACTGGGAATCCGGTCTCGCGAAAATGCCTTGGAGCTCCAGCTACTCGCGGAGCAGGAGGAGCAATACCAGGTGCAAGCCCGCGAAAGGCGGCAGGCCCTCCAGGAGGTGACCCGGCAGTTCGACAGGCTGCAGGAGCAGTACGACGCCCGCAATCGGGAACAGGAACTACGGCAGAACAAGCTGGGCGACCTGGAAGTCTCGGGAGACCGTCTGCGGTCGGAACAACTGGAATTGCTGAGTCGAGCGACCACCCTTCGCAGCACCGTCATCCAGTTGGAGGAGCACGAAAAGCAGCTGGGCTTGCAATCCGTTCGCCTGGAAAACGAACGCAAACAGGCATCCCGCGATCGCCGGAACCTGGCGGACACCTGCGAGAGTGCCGGCAGCCGGCACACCCGGGAGGAAGCGCGGCTGCGTGAGTTGACCGGCAGGGTCAAGGCACTCTCGGCCGAAGTCAACCGGGAACGGGAGCAGCAGGTTCGCGCCCGGCAGCAGGTGGCCGAGAAGCGGGAAGAGCTCAGTGCGCAGGATCAACGGCTCCAGTCAATGAAGGAACTGGCTGCGCATCATGCCTACAGCGCCGAATCGGTGCGGACACTGTTGTCGGTGGCCGACCGGTCCCGGGGGGCCGAGTTTCGGACCCATGGGATCCTGGCCGATCTGGTGGAGGTGGATGCCGAGCACGAGCGCACCGTGGAACAGTTTGTGCGTCAGGAGCTCGAATTTCTCCTGGTCGATTCTCCGTCCAATGCGCGGGAAGGCATCGATCTGCTGCGCAAGAGCGGCTCCGGCCGATCCACCTTTCTGGTCCCCGGTAACAGCGCCTCCGACTCGGCCGCCGACACTCTTGACGTCCTGATCCAGGATCTGGTGGCTCGAGACCCGCGGCTCGTTCCGATGAGCCGCGTCATCCGTGTGCCGCCCCGCCATCGCCAGGGGCTTCGCTCCGCCCTCCCCCATCTGTTTCACAGCCTCATTGCCCCCAGCTATCAGGCAGCCCTGCAGATCGCTCAAGCCCATCCGAAGGTGACGGTGCTGACGCCGCAGGGTGAGGTGTTTCGCGGGCAGCTCATTTCCGGCGGCAGCGGAGACCAGCGCGGACACCTTTCCCTGAAGCGAGAGATCCGCGAGCTGGACCGCCGGCTCCAATCGGCTCGCCGGGACCTACTGTTGCTGGAGGAACGGTTCCAGTCCCTGGACCGGTCGGTGCGAGCCAGTGAGCAGGAGCTGACCCGGGTAAACCGGCAGGTGCAGGAACTGGAAAAGGAGCTGGTAGGCTCCAACCACCGGCTCGAGACCCTCGCCAATGAGCTCGAACGCCTCAGCCAAAGGGAGCGGGAAGTCTCCACGGAAATCCGGAATTTGGCTCAAGAGCGGTCGGAAATCGACCAGCGCCGCCTCCAATCCCGATCGGAAATCACGCGGGCCGAAGCGCGCAAGACGGAGGTGGACCAGACCATCGACTCGATTCAGGCCGCCTGGCGGCGCTTGAGGGACGAATGGCTGCACCATTCGCAGCAGCTCAGCCAGGTGGGCTCGGAGCTGGCCGCATGCGGCGAGCGCAAGCTCGCTACCGAGGCCGACCGGGAACGGGTTCAAGCCAACCTGCAAGATTGCCTCCAACGCGGGACCAGGCTGAACGCCCAGCGGGAGGAGTGGGCCGCCCAAAGCCTCGAGATCCGGAACTCGGTTCGACAACTGGAGGAGACCGTCTTCAATCGAGCAGTTAAACGCGCGTCTCTGGAAGCGGATATCCGGATCAGGGAAGGTCGGATGGAGACCTCCCGAAAGGGCCAGGCGCAACTGGAAAAAGAGCTGCAGGGGTGGCGCCTGGAACTGGACGAGCTACGGAACCGTAAGACCCAAACCGAGGTCGAGCGGGCCCGACTCGCCTCCGACCACTCCCATCTGGAGGAATCCTGCCGCCAGGAGCTGGGGGAACCCCTGGAATCGCTTCAGGTGGAGGAGGTCGGGGAATTCAACCAGGAGGACTATCGGCAATCGGAGGAGCGATACCTCCGCCTCAGGAAGCGCCTGGATTCCATGGGACCGGTCAACATGATGGCCCTGGAGGAATTCCAGGAATGCGAGCAGCGGTTCGATTTTCTCAACCGGCAACGCCAGGACCTGCTCGATTCCATAGAGGACACCAGCGCTGCCATCCGCGAGATCGACGAGGTTTCCTGCGAGCAGTTTCAGCAAGCCTTCGATGCGGTGAACCTGAACTTCAGGGAAAGTTTTCAGGAGCTGTTCGGCGGGGGACGGGGCGAAATGAAATTGCTGGACCCTCAGGACCCTCTGGAGACGGGGATCGAAATCGTGGCCCAGCCTCCGGGGAAACGATTGCAGAATGTGCTGCTGCTCTCGGGAGGCGAAAAGGCCTTGACCGCCATCGCCCTCCTGCTGGCCATTTTCAGCTACCAACCCAGCCCCTTTTGCGTCCTGGACGAAGTAGACGCTCCGCTGGACGACGTCAACCTGGGGCGTTACTCCCAGAAGATCAAGACCATGAGCGGTGAGACCCAATTCGTGCTCATCACCCACAGCAAGCGGACCATGGAGGCGGCTGACGCCCTCTACGGAGTGACCATGGAAGAGGCCGGCGTGTCCAAACTGGTCTCGGTCCGGATGAACTGATTCCCCTGCCGCCGGCCGTCTATTCACGGGTCCCACCCAGGTTTATAGACGCTACCGACAGGGTTTTCACATGAGTTTCACATGGGTTCACACATGGGTCTTGACAAGCAACCTCGTTGTACTAGAATGGCCACCTCCTGCTGGAAAAATCCGGGCAAGCCGAAAGCCACGGGCTGGTTCGAGGGTCTTCTCCCCATTCCCGCCTGACACTCCCAAACGAAAGGAGAGCGTGCAATCCCATGGCCGAAGAGAGCCTGCAAACCAAGGTGAATTTACCCGACCATCATCTGGTCGGCAGAGGCAAGGTCCGTGACATCTACGAAATTGGCGACCACCTGCTGATCATCGCCACCGACAGAATTTCCGCCTTCGACTACGTGCTGGCCAGCGGCATTCCCAACAAGGGACGCATCCTGACCCAGATGTCGCTCTTCTGGTTCGAGCGCATCGGCGAAATCGTTCCCCACCACCTGGTGACCGCCAGGGTCGAGGAGTTCCCGGCCGATCTTCAGCCCTATGCCCAGGTGCTGGCCGGACGATCCATGCTGGTGAAGAAATCCGAGGTCTTTCCGGTGGAATGCGTGGTCAGGGGCTACCTGGCCGGATCGGGCTGGAAGGAGTACCGGCAGTCCCAGTCGGTCTGCGGCATCGGGTTGCCTGCCCGACTGCCCGAATCGGCCCGTCTGGAGGAACCTCTATTTACTCCCGCCACCAAGGCCACCACTGGTCACGACGAAAATATCTCCTTTGAACGGATGGTGGACCTGATCGGGCAGGACACGGCCGAGCGCCTTCGTGAAATCAGTTTGGACATCTACTGCAAGGCTCGCGACTATGCGGCTTCCAAGGGCTTCATCATTGCCGACACCAAGTTCGAGTTCGGCACCTACCAGGGCGACATCATTCTGATCGACGAGGTCCTGACTCCGGACTCTTCCCGGTTCTGGCTGGCTTCCGACTACCAGCCCGGAAAACCCCAGCAGCCCTTCGACAAGCAGTTCGTACGGAACTACCTGGAAGAGATTCAGTGGGACAAGAAGCCCCCCGCACCCAATCTGCCCGACTGGGTCGTGGAGGCAACCAGCCGAAAGTACATGGATGCTTTCGAGCGCCTCACCGGCAGAAAACTGGATGGCTGAATGCCGGGAGTTTGCCCTGCAGAGGGCCTGCCCTTGAAGTGTGTTCCCATTAATTAACCGCACAATCGATTGAACAAGGGGCCTCTTCCCTGTTCATGACAGATTTCAGTCTCTATTCACACGCTGAAGGAAAAAATCCGGCGCCATTGTCACGCCCCCCGGTGAGAAATGCGGGCTAGCTTCTACGATCTGCACATTCACTCGAATTACTCCAGCGACGCCGACCATCCCCCCCGGCTTCTCTTTGAAATGGCTTGCGAGGCCGGCCTTGCCGGTCTTGCCATCTCCGACCACGATACGGTGGCGGCCATGGCCGAAGGGACGCAGTTGGCTCGGGAATTTCCCCTCGAGTTCTACCCGAACGTAGAGATCAGCACCCATTACGGGACCCGCAAGTTCCACGTGCTGGCTCCCCTGGTCGATTACCAGTCTGCCGAGTTGCAGTCAAAGCTTCAGGGCTTGGCAGAAGGAAGACGCCAACTGGCGAAAGCCAGGGTTGACCGGCTTCGGGATCTGGGCTTCGAGATTACCTTTGAGGAGGTCATCCGAGGGTCCGGCAACCCGATACCGACCGGCCCGGCCATCGCTCAAACCCTTCTGGCAAAACCCGAATCCCAGGAGTCCCCCAGGTTGCACCGCTATCTCCATGGGAATGACTCCGCTCGAGGGGTCATTGCCTTTTATCGAGACTTCTTTGCCCGGGGGAAACCCGCCTTTGCCGAGATGAAGAGGCTGGGAACCCTGGAAGCCCTGCAGTTGATCCGCCGGTCCGGGGGTGTTCCCGTGCTGGCCCACCCGGGGGCTCCCGGCTACGAGGCTGACGAGAATGTTCTGCAGACGTTTGTCGCCCACGGGCTGGCGGGGCTGGAGGTCTATTCCTCCTACCACGAGCCCCAGTCCACTCGACGTTTCTCGGACTGGGCGGCGCGCTGGGATCTGGTGAGGACCGCGGGCTCGGATTTTCACGGAAGAGTCAAACCCCACGTCAGTATTGGCTCCGTCAAAGCCCGCGGCAGAGAGATGATTGAAGAGTTGATGGAAAGGAAGGGCTGATTGGATGGAGCCTCTCCACGACCTGAACTCCCTCGACTGGGTCATCCTGGCGGTGGTGTTTGTCTCCGTGGCGGGTAGTCTCCTGAAGGGCTTCGCCCGAGAGTCCATCTCTCTGGGGTCGGTCGTGGTTGGAATCGTGCTGGCTTCCTGGTTTTACCCCACGACCACGAGCTTTTTTCTTCAGTTCGTCAGCGGCCAGGACCTAGCCGCCATCCTGGGCTTTGTGACGATATTTTGCGGTTGTCTGATTGCAGGCGCCCTCGTCTCCTCCTTTGTCCACAAATTCGTGCGACTGGCTCACCTGCAGTGGTTCGATCGCCTGCTGGGAGCTGCCTTCGGCCTGATTCGGGGGTGGATGATCGCTGCCGTTATGGTTCTGCTCCTGACGGCCTTCCCGGTGAGGCTGGCCAGCATCCAGGAGGCCAGATTGGCGCCCTTCCTGCTGGTCAGCGCCCGTGTCCTGATCCTGGTCACCCCCCAGTCTCTGAAGGATCGATTCATGGAAGGCTACGGCCAAGTGGAGAGATTCTGGCGGGAACAGTCCGAGCCGCCGAGCGAAGAGGAGGCATAGGCCGCATTTCGCTGTCTGTGCAGGGTCCTTTTCAACCGGGAGTGAGGCGCCGAACCACTTTCAGCCCGTGGGTCGGGAGTATAGCCGGGTCTCAAGGCGTTTCGGAGGCGCGGCGCGGCAAACTGATGGGGATTCGATCGTGAAAGACCAACTGCACCGACTGATCACCGAGTTGCTGGATCGCGGGCTACTCTTGGAAGAAGCCACCAAGGAATTTGAAAAACAGTTTATCATGAAGTGTTTAGAGCGATCCGGGGGCAATCGGACCCAGGCCGCCAACACGTTGGGAATCCACCGCAACACCCTGCAGAAAAAGCTTTCCGCCTCCAACCACTCCCAGCCCCGAAAAAAAGCCGGGCCACCCAAAAAACGCTTGACTCGGTAGGGACCCGTTCCTATTATTAGCACTCTCGGATCTGGAGTGCTAACAACCCCGATCCGAACTGAGACTGGTCACACTTGGAATAGAAAGGAGATCCCAGTATGAAGGTCAGACCGCTCCACGACCGGATACTGATCAAGCGCATCGAGGAGACTGAAAACGTCAGGGGTGGGATTATCATTCCCGACACCGCCAAGGAGAAACCCCAGGAGGGGATCGTGGCGGCGGTTGGAAACGGAAAGATCCTGGACGATGGCACGCGCTTGAGCTTGGAGGTCAAAGAAGGCGATCGCATCCTATTCGGCAAATATTCGGGCACCGACATCAAGATTGAAGGTGAGGAATACCTCATCCTGAGGGAAGACGAGGTCCTCGGTATCCTTGCGGACGCCGGCTAGCAGGCCGTGGCGTCCCCCCGGGCCAATCCGGCCTCGATAGATCAACCCACGAAAAACATGGAGGAATGAAGCATGGCAAAGCGAATTACTCACGGTGAAGATTCCCGTCAAGCCATCCTGAAGGGTGTCAATCAGTTGGCCGACGCGGTTCGCATCACCCTGGGTCCCAAGGGACGGAACGTCGTTCTGGACAAGAAATTCGGATCGCCGACCATCACCAAGGACGGAGTCACCGTCGCCAAGGAAATCGAACTGAAGGACGTCGAAGAGAACATGGGAGCCCAAATGGTACGGGAAGTGGCCTCCAAGACCAGCGACGTGGCGGGCGACGGGACGACCACGGCCACGGTTCTGGCTCAGGCGATTTTCCGGGAAGGGGTCAAGACGGTCGCGGCCGGAGCCAACCCGATGGCCCTGAAGCGCGGCATCGAAAAAGCGGTAGCGAGAGCCGTGGAGGAAATCTCCAACTGCTCCATGCCGGTGCGGGGAGATGCCATTGCCCAGGTCGGCACGGTTTCCGCCAACGGGGATGCGACTATTGGCACCATCATTTCCGAGGCCATGGCCAAGGTCGGCAAGGATGGAGTCATCACGGTCGAGGAAGCCAAGACGATCGAAACCGCACTGGAGGTGGTGGAGGGCATGCAGTTCGACCGTGGTTACCTGTCTCCCTATTTTGTCACCGACCCGGAGCGGATGGAATGCGTGCTGGACAATGTCCTCATTCTCCTCCACGAGAAGAAGATCAGTTCCATGAAGGATTTGCTTCCCCTGCTGGAGCAGATTGCCAAAACCGGAAAGCCCTTCGTCATCGTGGCCGAGGAAGTGGAAGGTGAAGCCCTGGCGACACTGGTGGTGAACAAGTTGCGTGGAACCCTCAACTGTGTGGCCGTGAAGGCCCCCGGATTCGGCGACCGGCGCAAGGCCATGTTGGAAGACATTGCCATTCTGACCGGTGGCAGAGTCATCAGCGAGGACCTGGGCATCAAGCTGGAGAACGTCCAGCTCGGCGATCTCGGCGACGCCAAGAAGGTCACCATCGACAAGGACAACACCACCATCGTGGAAGGCTCGGGAGCGAGTTCCGACATCCAGGGCCGGGTCAACCAGTTGCGGTCCCAGATCGACGAGACGACTTCCGACTACGATCGGGAAAAGCTGCAGGAACGGCTGGCCAAGCTGGTTGGCGGGGTAGCCGTCATCAAGGTGGGAGCGGCGACCGAAACCGAGATGAAAGAGAAGAAGGCCCGCGTCGAAGATGCGATGCATGCCACCCGGGCTGCTGTCGAAGAGGGCATCGTGGCCGGCGGCGGGGTTTCCCTGATTCGAGCCATTCCCAGTCTTGACCAACTCGACCTGGAGGGCGATGAGCAGATCGGTTGCAACATCGTTCGCCGGGCGCTCGAGGAGCCCTTGCGGCAGATCGCCCAGAA
Source organism: Candidatus Versatilivorator sp. (assembly GCA_965207735.1). Classification (GTDB taxonomy): domain Bacteria; phylum Acidobacteriota; class Terriglobia; order Versatilivoradales; family Versatilivoraceae; genus Versatilivorator. The sequence goes on from OZ242296.1 coordinate 4,148,150, forward strand.
CGCAGGTGTCGAGGGCGCAGTGATTGTCTCCAGGGTCGCTGCGGAAACCGGAAACAACGGCTACAATGCCGCCAGCGACTCTTACGGAGACCTGGTGGATGCGGGCGTGATCGATCCGGCCAAGGTGACGCGGACGGCCCTGCAGAACGCCGCCTCCATCGCCGGGCTCCTGCTGACCACCGAGGCGCTGGTGGCGGACATTCCCGAGGAGGACAAGGCACCTCCGCCGGCACCACCTCACGGCGGCGGGATGTACTGACGGCCGGTTCGGAACAATAACCGCAAAGCCACCGGAGCCCGCTCCGGTGGCTTTTTTTTTGCGCGACGGAAATACGGAAGTGAACCACGAATGGACACTAGTGAATACTAGTTTCTCTTGAAAAAAGAAGTGTTTCGAGTCGTCGGTTGCGCGGTGGAAGTTCTCAGCAGGCTAGGGAATTGCTTTGTGGAAAAGCTATAGGAAATTCACTGGTTTAGGAAAGCGTTGTAGGCACCAAGACGAATGAAGGGATTACCAATTTGGAACGGGGCCAGATTTGTTGACTACCTGAAGATGACGCAACTCAGAATCGGAATGATCCTTAGTTTCAAGCGTCCACAACTTGAATGGGAGAGGCTGGTTCCATGACCCTATTCGTGTTTTTTCGTGATTCTATTCCCTTAACCGCGGACCGGATTAGAGGTTCAGGAAGATCGAAAATTCAGCCCCTCCCCGGTCGATATTCTTCCATTCCAGCCGGCCGCCGTGGGCTTCCACGATCCGCTGGGCTATGGGCAAGCCCAAACCCGTCCCGCCGCGCTTGCTCGAATAAAAGAGGTCAAACAGCCGGCCGGATTCCTCCTCCGAGACTCCGGTACCGCTATCGCGAACCCACACCGCCAAACGGCCCGACTCCCGCCTGGCCCCCATTGAGATCCGGCGCGGTCCGTCCCCACTGGCCAGGACCGATTCCCTGGCATTGACCAGCAGGTTCATCAAGGCCTGCTGCAACAAGTCGCGGTCTCCCCGAACCTCCAGCATCCCCGGTCCATCCTGCCTCACCAGCTCGATTCCTGCGCTGTCACATTCCTTGGCCACAAGCTGGACCACCTGATCCAGCACCCGGGGCAGTGCAACCACCTGGCGATCCAGCTTCAAGGGTTTGGCATAGACCAGGAAATTGCGCGCCAACCGCTCCAACCGCCGAATCTCGGACTTGGCCCCGGCCAGTAGTTGGGCCATCTCCTCGGAATGCGCCCGAGACTCGGAAACTTCCTCTTCGATCATCTGCAGATTCAGGTTGATGGCGCTCAAAGGGTTCCGGATCTCATGGGCCAACCCGCTGGCCAGCATCCCCAGCACTGCCAGCCGGTCGGCCGTGTGGGCTTCGGCCTCGATCAGCTGGGCTCGCTTGAGCAGCCAGCGCACATAGAACATGGCCACCAGCAGAAGCGCCAGCACCACCGAGGAGGCCATTAGAACCTGCTGGTTGATCCGGCTCTGATCTACAGCCACCCGGCTGGCAATCAGGGTGTTGTCGAAACCGAAATGGATAAGCAGCCTCAATTGACCCTTGGATACCACCGGTTCGACCCAGTCGGTGATGCGCTCCCCCGGATTGCTGACCGAAGCGATTTCCTGCCTTGCCCTGGAGGACAGAATGAGGTCCGTAAAGTGGCTCTGCTCCAGTTCCCTTCCCATCTGCAAGCGGCGCCAAAGCAGCTCTCCCCGGGGATGCTGGGCAAAAACGTAGACGACCTGGTCGTCGCCGGCCAATAACTCCTCCAGATACCCTTCCATGTGCTGCCGGCGGCGAAGTTCATCGGCAGGATCGGTGCCCGGCAGCTCCAGATCGAGGAGACGGATCTGATTCTCGATCCGATCCTGCAAATCGTCGCGCAATGCCTCCATTACAAGCTCCACCCGCTCGCTTGCCCAGCGGTTGGCCAAATCGATCAGCGAAAAGGCGATGGCCCCGATCACCACCAGAAAGAGAGCGGAGCTGATAAAGAGGTGGCGCCTGAAGATCGGCTTGCCCTTGACGCGGGTTCGAAAAGACGTCCGATCTGTGCTGGAGGGGTCGGCCACGGCAGGTCACGGAGCGGGCGGCTCCTTCAGAGGAAAAACAGCCGATTGTCTCTGGAGCCTTTTGCAAGATTCGCAACGGGGTAGGTCATTTTGCCGGCAAACGTGATGTTCTGCCTTTTTCAATATCGGGTGCGACTTGGTGAAAAATGCTGTCTAAGCACAAAAGCCACAAAACGAATTTATCGTATGCCTTCTCGAGTAAGGGGCGGAGGAACCTCAGTCGGAATCCTCGCCCCTCAGGCGCCTTTTGCCGAAGATCCAGGCTACCAGGATGCCTACCAGGTACAGCAAGAGCATGGGCGCGGCGAATACCATCAAGGTTGGGATGTCCGGCGTTGGCGTGATGACGGCTGCTGTAATGAAAATTATGAGGACGGCATAGCGGAGATTCCTCAACAGGAATCGGGCATTGGTGACGCCCATGATGGAGAGGAAGAAGATGACGATCGGAATTTCGAAAATGATGGCGCATCCCAGAATGACGACCAGAGCGAAGTCGAAGTAGAAGGTAGCAGTCACGATCTCCTGAAAGTTCTGGCCGAAATTGGTGAGAAAGTTCAAGGTCATGGGAAGGCCGACCGTGTAGGCAAAGATCCCCCCCAGTGCAAAGAGAAGGCTGGAGGAAAGCAGGAAGGGTATGGCGTATCGCTTTTCCCGGGAATAGAGGCCGGGGGCAATGAACAACCAGACCTGCCACAGAACTACCGGAGAGGCCAGAAAGATCCCGGCGTAGAAAGAAGCCTTCATGTAGATCATGAAGGGCTCGGTGGGGCTCAGATAGGTGAGCTTGCTGTCCCCCAGGTGCTGGGTAATCGGAACCGACAGGAACTCGAAGATTCTCTCGTGAAAGATCCAGCAGGCAACGAAACTGATGCCTACCGCAGCGATGGCGACGATGATACGCCGGCGCAACTCGTCCAGATGATCCAGAAAGGACATCTTGCCGGACGTCGCAAGCTCGTTGTCGTCCCTTGGGTCAGTGTCCATCCGGCTTGGTTTCAGGCTTGGGCTCCGAGCTCGAGCCGGATGAGGAGGCTATCGCAGCCTCCGGCTCCCGGCCGGCGTCGCCTTCAGAAGGATGGGAGGGTGCTTCAGGCTTCTCTTCGGCGGAGACAGCTTCCGCCGCAACATCACCGCCTTCCGCTTCGGAAGAGGTCGGTGCCGCCGCTTCCTCCCCGGTATCGACGGCCGGTGCAGGGTCGGCAGTTGCAGCTTCCGCCGGCTTTTCCAGCTTGGGCGGGGGAGGGGGAGGTTCATATTCCGCCGCGCGAACCTCTTCCTCCAGGGTATTTCTGAGTTCGTTGGAGGCGCGTCGGAACTCGGAGAGTCCCCGGCCGAGAGATTTCCCCAACTCAGGCAGCTTGCGTGGCCCGAATACCAGCAACGCCACCACAAAAATGATGATCAACTCGGGTACGCCGATGGGTCCCATCCGTTCCTCCAAACGTACCGAATCATAATTGGAGCAGGATTACAAGTCAAGGCAGGGCTTCCCGTTTGAGGCTTTACTTCGATTGGAGGCCGGTGCTATATTTGGGCCAAGTTAAGGGGTGGGTATGCAAAGACTTCGTTCCTGGACCACGGTCGTTACCGTGATCGTTATCGCCTCCCTGGTTGGAGGTTTCTGGGGGAGGCCGGTACAAGCGACCGCCCAGTCCAGCGTCCGTGAACACCTGGTCAACGTCTACGCCCAGGTGCTCGATCTGGCCGAGAAGTACTACGCCGACGAAATCGACGTTGAAAAGAGCGTCCACGCCTCCCTGCGAAGCATGCTGAAGACGCTGGACCCGCATTCCAACTTCTTTGACGCCAAGCAGTTCGCCCAGTTCCGGGAAGACCAGCGAGGAAATTTCTATGGGCTGGGCATCATCATCTCCATGAGAAATGCCAAGCCCACCGTCATTACGCCCATTCCCGGGACCCCCGCATACCGGCTGGGCATACGCTCCGGGGACGTCATTGCCAAGATTGAAGGGAGTCTGACCGAGGGACTGGACATTCAGGAAGTCGTGGAAAAGCTGCGGGGCCCCAAGGGAACGGTGGTCAACATCTCCATAGACCGAGCCGGAATCCCGAAATTGCTGGATATGGCCGTCATCCGCGATGAAATCCCCCATCACAGTGTCCCCTTCGCCTTCTTCTTCCGCCCCGGCATCGGTTACATCAAGCTCAGTACTTTCAACGAGACCACCAACAGGGAGGTTCAAGAAAGCCTGGAAGAACTGGGAACGGATCTGAAGGGTCTGATCTTCGACCTGAGATCCAATCCCGGAGGGTACCTGCAGGCTGCCATTCAGGTGGCGGACAAGTTCCTGGAGAAGGGCCAGAAAGTCTTGATTACCGATGGACGCACGGCGAGCGCCAAGCAGTCCTACGAAGCTCCCAGAGGATCGGGGGGAGTTCGGTTCCCCCTGGTGGTGCTCATCAATACCGGCAGCGCCAGCGCTTCCGAAATCGTGGCCGGGGCCATCCAGGACCACGATCGCGGTTTGTTGGTAGGCGAGGTCAGTTTCGGCAAGGGCTTGGTTCAAACGGTCTATCCCCTCGACAACGGCGCAGGAGTCTCCCTCACCACCGCCAAGTGGCACACTCCCAGTGGCCGGCTCATCCAGAGAGATTACGCCAACCAGTCCTATATCGACTATTACTACGCCAGAAACAAGGATCCCGAGAAAAGACAGGTCTACTACACCGACAGCGGCCGCGAGGTTTACGGGGGGGGCGGCATTACTCCGGATTTCCAGGTCAAAGCCAATAAGATCAATGAATTCCAGCTGCTGCTCACCAGCAAGGGAATGATTTTCAGCTTCATCCGCACCTATAATGCCAACCATCCCACGGTAGACCGGAATTTCCATACGACACCTGAAATTCTGAAAGAGTTCCAGACTTATCTGACCAGCCAGAAGCTCGTCTTCAAGGAAAGCGACTTTACGGACAACCTGGATTTCATCAAGTTCCAGATGCGCTACGAATACTTTCTCTCTCGGGTAGGTCAAGCCGAAGCTCACAAGGTTTTCCTGGAGAACGACCCCCAATTCGCCAAGGCCCTCGAGGTGCTTCCTCAGGCCAAGACTCTTATCAGCCGTGACCCGGGCGATCCTGACTTGCTGGTCAAGAAGCAGGGAGATTGATCTATCCGGTTCCCTGTCGCGCTCCTCATACCCGAGCAGCACTCGACCCACAGAATCTCGTCACTAGCCGCATCCACAAGATCCCATGACCTCCATGACCTATGAAGCCGTCATTGGCCTCGAGGTTCACGCCCAACTGCTGACCCGAACCAAGATCTTCTGCTCCTGCCCGACCCAATTCGGAGCCCCTCCCAATACCAATACCTGTCCGGTCTGTCTGGGTCTGCCCGGAGCACTTCCGGTGCTCAATCGCGAGGCCGTCGTCATGGCCGCCAAAGCGGCAATGGCCCTCAACTGCCGCATCAATTCCCTTTCGATTTTTGCACGCAAGAATTATTTCTATCCCGATCTTCCCAAGGGCTATCAGATCTCCCAATTCGACAAACCCCTGGCAGAGTTCGGTCACCTCGATCTCGATGAGAACGGCCATCGCCATCGGGTGGCGATCAAGCGGGTCCATCTGGAGGAAGATGCCGGCAAATCCATCCACGACGGATTTGCCGATTCCGATCGATACAGCTATATCGACTTGAATCGGAGCGGCACTCCACTGATCGAAATCGTCAGCGAACCTGAGATCTATTCGCCGGCCCAGGCCCACGACTACCTCACCCGCATAAAGGTAATTCTCGAATACCTGCAAGTCTGCGACGGCAACATGGAAGAGGGTAGTCTCCGCTGCGACGCCAACGTGTCGATTCGCCCGGCCGGTTCAGGCACCCTCGGGACCAAGACCGAGCTCAAAAACCTGAACAGCTTTCGCTTCCTTCAGAAGGCGCTGGAATTTGAGATCGGCCGCCAGACCCGCCTCTTGCAGCAGGGAGGAACCGTCACCCAGGAAACCCGCCTCTGGAGCACAACCGAGCAGCGCACCTTCCCCATGCGCAGCAAGGAGGAGGCTCACGACTACCGCTATTTCCCCGAACCCGACCTGCCTCCGCTGGTGGTGGACACCGATTGGCAGGGTCGAATTCGCGCCGACATGCCGGAGTTGCCCGAAGAGAAAAAGCAGCGGTTCGTGGACCAGTACGCGATTCCGGACTACGACGCCGGCGTGCTCACCACCACGCGCGCCCTGGCCGATTTCTTCGAAAAAACCGCCGCCCGATCCAGCAATCCCAAGGCTGCTTCCAACTGGATCATGGGAGATCTGTTGCGGGACCTCAAGGAGTTCAATCTCGACATCGAGTCATCTCCGGTCAGCCCGCTCCAATTGGCTGAATTGATCGGTTGCATCGACAGCAAAGAGATCTCGGGCAAAATGGCCAAGGTTATCTTCGAGGTCATGTTTCGGGAGAAGAAGACCGCCGGGAAAGTGATCCGTGAAAAGGGCCTGAAGCAGATCACCGATCCCGAAGCGATCACAGCCGTGATTGAAGAAGTCCTTGCGGCCAATCCCAAGATCCATGAACAGTACAAGGGCGGGAAGAAGGCCACATTCGGCTTCTTTGTGGGCCAGGTCATGAAGGCCACCAGAGGGCAGGCCAATCCGCGGTTGGTCAATGAACTGTTGAGAGCCAGGTTGGACGGTTAAGGATCATGCCGAAGCGATCTCCTCTTTTTGAAACTCAGCGGGACACGGGAGCGGAATTCATGGAATTTCGGGGCCGCGAGATCCCGAGCCGCTTCAGCTCGCTGGAAGAGGAGTACACCGCCTTGGAACGTGAGGCCGGTCTGCTCGACCTGTCGGTTCAGAGCCTGGCCGAGCTGAGGGGCAGGGATCGATCGCGCTTTCTCCACGGAATGGTCACCAACGACATCCGGAATCTTTCACCCGGACAGGGCTGCTATGCCCTCATGCTCACTCCCCAGGGACGGATCCTCACCGACATGCGGGTCCTCAGCCTGGAAGAGGCCCTGATGCTGATGGTCGAAGCCGACCTCATGGAGAAGGACCTGGCTCTTTTGAGGAAGTACATTATTGCGGATCAGGTCGATGTCATCGACCGGTCGGCCGACCTGACTATTCTCTCGCTGCAAGGACCCAAGGCTTCCGAGGTCCTCGCCAGGCTGTGTCCGGAACAGTCCCTGCCCGAGGCTCCTTTCGAGCACCGTCTCATGCAAGTCGGGAACCTGCCGGCCCGCTGTGCCCGCATGCGGCGAACCGCCTCGGGAGGCTACGATCTCATTGTGCCCCAAGCCCAATCAGTCGATCTCTGGGACCTCCTGCTTCAGTCGGGAGAGCCGGTCGGCCTTCAGCCGGTGGGGCTTGAAGCTTGGAACATCCACCGGATCGAGGCGGGAATCGCCTGGTATGGGATCGATATGGACGAAGGCCGCATACCCCTGGAGGTCGGCATGGAAGAGGCCATCAGCTATAGCAAGGGGTGCTATATCGGCCAGGAAGTCGTTGCCCGGGCCACCTTCCGCGGGAAGGTCAATCGCAGGCTCATGGGCCTCCTCCTGTCATCCGGTAAGCCCGCCCACGGAGGAGACAAATTATTCCGTAACGGGCAGGAGGTGGGCTGGGTAACGGGTAGCGCCTACTCTCCCAGGCTGGGGCGAGCCATCGCCCTGGCTTATGTCCGCAAGGAGGCCTGGGATCCCGGCACCGCCGTCGGAGTGGAAAACGGCGGCGTGCGGACCGACGCCGAGGTGACTCAGTATCCCTTTGACTGACGGCCAGATGAAAGTGACCTCGCTCGGTGGTTTGCGGGATTGATTTCTTCACAGGCTTTCACGATCTCTCGGACGACCTGACGAATTCCAGCCCATGCCATCCTTTCGCTTCACCACCGCCCTGGAGATCCGCTTTCGAGATCTGGACGCGCTAGGCCACGTCAACAACGCCGTCTACCTCACCTATTTCGAGATCGTTCGAACCCGGTACTGGAAGAGCCTGTTCGGACTTCCTCCCGCCGATGACTGGGGTTTCGTGATGGTGAGGACGGAGTGCAACTACCGCTCCCCGGCGCTTCTGGGTGAGACCATCGACATCGCGGCACGGGTCTCGGCCCTGAGGAATTCCAGCTTCACCTTCGAATACCGCCTGACCGAAAGCCAAAGCGGGCGTCTGATTGCCGACGGCCTGTCGGTGCAAGCCTGTTACGACAGGAAGAGCGGCCGGACGGTCCGCATTCCCGAGTCGATGCGGCAACGAATCAAGGACTTCGAGGGCCTGGACTGAGCATTCCCCGGGACGTCAGGTAGATCCGCCCCCGGCCTTCAGAATTTTCAGGTTCTCCAGAAAGGAAGGCCGGGCAACTCCGGCGTCGGTGATGATGGCCGCCACGTAGCGGTGAGGGGTCACGTCAAAGGCGGGGTTTCCGGCGGTGGCTCCCTGGGGCGCAATGGCCCTTTCGCCCAGGTGGGTCACTTCTCGCGGGGAGCGCTGCTCGATGGGGATCTCGTCGCCCGTGGGAACGTCCAGGTCGACCGTCGAGAGGGGCGCCGCCACGTAGAAGGGGATCTCATGCTCCCGGGCCAGCACGGCAACTGAATAGGTGCCGATCTTGTTGGCCACGTCCCCGTTGGCTGCGATCCTGTCAGCTCCCACGACGACGCAGTCCACCTGGCCCTGTTTCATGTAATACCCCGCCATGTTGTCGGTGATCAAGGTGACCGGGATATTGTCCTTTTGCAGTTCCCAAACGGTTAAGCGGGCTCCCTGCAGGAAAGGCCGCGTTTCGTCCGCCAGCACCTCCACTCTCTTGCCCTGCTCCACCGCGGCCCGAATGACTCCCAGAGCCGTGCCGTAGCCGGCGGTCGCCAGGGCGCCGGCATTGCAATGGGTCAGAACCCGGGATCCGTCCTGGATAAGACCGGCCCCGTGACTCCCCATGCGCCGGTTGAGTCGAATATCCTCGTCGTGGATGTGCAGGGCCTCCGTCTTGAGGGCGGCAGCCACGGCCAGCGGTCCCCGGGATTTTTTCCGCCGGTAGACCCCCTTCATCCGTTCGATGGCCCAGAACAAATTCACTGCCGTGGGCCGGGTCGCCGCCAGAGTCCCGCATATGGCTTGAAACTCCTGGTCAAACCGCTCCGGCTCATGGGACTTGACGGACTCGGCCCCCAGCGCCACTCCCATGGCAGCGGCGACTCCAATCGCCGGCGCGCCTCGAATGACCATGTCCCTGATTGCTTGCGCCACTTCCTCGTAGGTTCTGAACACCGGGTACTCTTCGACCGCCGGCAACTTCCGCTGGTCGATCATGACCACGCCTTCGTCGCTCCATGCGATGGTCTCGAACATGACCGTTGACCTCCCGGCTGGTGCCCCCGACATAGGAATACGTGTCTGAAACAAACGAAAAAAGACAAAAGAAAAAGAGGAAAAAGATTTATCCACGAAGAGGCACGAAGGACCACGAAGGGCCACTAAGGCGCTGAGGTTAACCGCGACGGGGTACCAAGGTCGCGAAAGGATAATCGATTTCCGATTGTTTCACTCTCGTATGATCCGCCCGGCAGGGCGGGGACGGAACTTGTCTCAAACGCCGGGGACTATACCACAGACACGGGGCAACCGGGGATCAGAGGCACTAGCCCGCAGTTGTCCATGCCGCCGGTCTATCAAGACAAGCACAGCAGCTGGGCATCCCCGCTCTACCGGCAAATTGCGAGCTTTGATTTTTCCGGGAGGTTGGGCTATATTCTGGCTCTCTCGAAAGTACCAGTTGACCGGCGGGCATGGTTCGCCGGATCGCTATGGAGATGATGTTCAAACCCATCCTCAAGGAGGATTCCTCTATGGATCGAAGAAAATTCACTCAGGTCATGGGAGCCGCCGTGGCCGGCATGGTGGCGGGTTCCAAAGCGGTCAGTCAAACGGATTCGCTGTTGTTGGCCGATGAAGACAAGAAGTCCAAGCACGTCTGCAAGGGCCGTAACCAGTGCAAGGGCCAGGGCGGTTGCGCCAGCGGCGACAACGGCTGCGCCGGCAAGAATTCCTGCAAGGGCAAGGGCGGCTGCGCCACCGTGGCCAAGCACGCCTGCAAGGGTCAGAACGAGTGCAAGGGCCAGGGCGGCTGCGGCAGCGGCGACAACGGCTGCGCCGGCAAGAATTCCTGCAAGGGCAAGGGCGGCTGCGCCGTTCCCGTTCACGGGACCGAAAAGAAGAAATAGCCTGACTCTCCAGGACCGGCCGGTCTCCCGACGTTTCCGACCGCGGGGTGCAGCCCACGACTCCGCGGCCGGGAAGCGGGATGGCGGCCGAGTCCGTGCGTCGGACCAGGAGGTCCCTTATGGGCAGGAACCGATGGAATTTGCCCGACCTGGGGTTCGGAATCGGTCTCCGCACCGTCCACTACAGCTACATTCTCGCCAACCACCCTCCCATCGACTGGTTCGAAATCCTGTCGGAGAACTACATGGATACGGGAGGACGGCCGCTTTACGTGCTGGACCAGGTGGCGGAACGCTACCCGGTCGTGCTCCACGGCGTTTCCATGTCGGTGGGAAGCACCGACCCCTTGAACCTGGATTATCTGAAGAAACTGAAGGCCTTGGCCGACCGTACCAGGGCCCACTGGGTCTCCGACCACCTCTGCTGGACCGGCGTGAGCGGCATCAACGTCCATGACCTGCTGCCGATGCCCTACACCGACGAATCCCTGCGCTACACCATCGAACGGGTGAAGGCGGTTTCCGAGATCCTGGAGCGCCCCCTGGTGCTGGAGAATCCCTCGACCTACCTGGAGTTCGGGACCTCGACCTGGAGCGAAGTCGACTTTCTGTCCACCCTGGCCCAGGAGGCCGACTGCGGGATACTTCTGGACGTGAACAACGTCTACGTCAGCTGCTTCAACCACGGCCTGGACCCGGACGCCTTCATCGACCGCGTCCCGGCCGACCGTGTGGTTCAGTATCACCTGGCCGGACACACCCACAAGGGAACCCACATTCTGGACACCCACAGCGATTACGTCATCGACGAAGTCTGGTCCCTCTATCGACGCTCCTGCCGGAGAACCGGCGGGGTGGCAACCCTGCTGGAGTGGGACGAGAACATTCCCAGCTTCGAGGTGGTTCACGCCGAAGCCTTGAAAGCCCGCCGGCACCGCGGCCTTCCCGAGCCGGACCACAAGAGAGCCTATGGCACCTGATCTGGGCGACACCCAGCAATGGATGCAGGCGGTCATTCTGCATCCGGGCTCCGATCGCGAGGCGGTGGCTTCCCCGAAAGCCCGCAAACTAGTGCCGACAAGCCGGTTTCCACGCCTGATAAGACCATCCCGTACGCTGGATTCCTTCGACCGAATCGGAATCTACCGCGGCATGTACCTGGCCCGCTTGCAGGAAGCCCTGGAGGCCGACTTTCCCGGGCTGCTGCATTTTCTGGGTCGGAAGCGCTTCTCCGAGCTGGTCGGGGGCTATGTCGACCGCTATCCCTCCCGGAGCTATACCTTGAACCGCCTGGGAGATTATCTGCCCGAATACATCCGGAGCATCCCCGGAATAGTGCGGCAGGACTTCCTCTACGAAATGGCTCGCTTCGAGCTGTTGATGAGCCGACTGTTCGACGCTGAGGAATCACCGGTCCTCACCCCCGATGCCATCGCCGCGGTACCCCCGGAAAGCTGGGAGACAGCCCGTCTCAAACCCATCGCGGCTCTTTCGGTGGAGGCGCTTCGCTACCCGGTGGGAGCCTATCTGGAGGCGGTGCGCCAGGGCACGACCTGCCCCAGCACGCGGCGCAAAGACCACTGGGCAGTGGTTTACCGGCGTCAATACGCGCTCCGTTGGCTGGATCTATCCCGTCCCGCCTACAGGCTTCTGCAGGCTCTGGTCGGCGGCGTTCCGCTCGGAGACGCATTGAGCAGCGTCTTGAAAGGGAGGCGCCAGCCGGTTGGAGAGGTGCAGCTCTTCTCCTGGTTCCGCGGCTGGGTGACCGAAGGACTGTTTCAGGCGGTTGAGCTCGAAGATCCGGCGTAGCCCACCTCAGACCGAGGTGCCGGCCCGTGCCAAGCCCCGGCGAAGGCCGACCGGCGAATTGCATTGCCACCCGCTCACACCATGGCCAGCGCACTCACCAAGAGCCAGATCGACAAGCTGAAGAAGTTGTCGCAGGAATTCGCGGCGATTGCCAAGGAAGGAAAGACGACGCCTGCCGCCTCCTCAACCCTGGCCGAGCACACCGAACACCACTCCGAAGCGGCCAAGGTCCTTCCCGCCGGACGGCCAAGCAAGGGTGGTCGGTCCAAGGTCAAAACAAAGAATTGCTGATTTCTGATTGTCGATTGGCGAGTGGTGGTGGGATTCCCCTATTGGGGGTGTCTGAAGCCTTACTCGCCCCGCAATCTCCGACTCCCCCTCAAGGGGGGAGTAATAGGAGCGTCGTATGCTGGCCTCGAGTATCACTCCCCCCTTGAGGGGGAGTCGGAGAGACAAGGGCGGAGCCCGCAGTCGATCCGGAGGGGGGCCAACGCGGCGTCCCTTTGGAGAAGCCCGCTGTCGATCCGGAGGGGGGCAAGCGCGGCGCCCCTTGAGTGGCTACCAAGAGGGCGCAGCCCGCTGTCGAGCCGGAGGGGGGCAGACGCGGCGTCCCGTAAGAGAAATCGCGGACTACAACCCCCGAGAAACCCCACCCTCGAGAGCCCGGCTGACCACGTCGGCCAGCATCCGGATGAAGCGGGGGTGATCGTTGACCGTCGGAGCCCGGAAAAAGTCCATCTTCCACTTGGCGGCCACCTGCCGAGCCTCGACGTCCAGGTCGTAGAGAACCTCCACGTGATCGCACACGAATCCGATGGGGGCCAGCAACACACCGGGACACTGTTTTCTGCCCAGGCTCTCGATCACGTCACAGACATCCGGCTCCAGCCAGGGATCCCTCGGCCCGCCGCTGCGGCTCTGGTAGACCAGATCCCATTCCGATATCTCCAAGGCCGAAGCCACCGCCCGGCAGGACTCCCGAAGTTGGTCCACATAGGGGCTGTCGAAGCGGCTGGGGACACTGTGAGCCGTAAAGAGCAGCCGCGTCCGGGGCCGGTTTCGGCTCGGAATCCGCTCCCATTGGCGCCGAATCCGATCGGCGACCGCCCCGACAAAGTCGGGATGGTCGAACCAGGCCTCGCAATAGTCCACCACCGGGGCCGGCCGTCCCAGCTTTTCCTGCACCGCGATCCTGGCCTCCCGAACCGAGCCCTGATAGCGTCCCCAACTGGCCTCGCCCTGGTGGGGCGCCAGGATGACCCCCACCGCCCGCTGCACCCCGTCACCGGCCATCTGTTCCAGAACATCGGCCAGAAGCGGATGCCAGTTGCGCATTCCCACGTAGACCGGGATGCGGGGGCTCTCCCGTTCCAGCAGGCTCCTGAGCCCATCCGCCTGGCGGAAGGTAAGTTCGTTGAAGGGAGATTGCCCTCCGATCGATTCGTAATGGTGGACCACCTCCTCGATCCGTTCCCGGGGTACGGGACGCCCGCGCAGGACGTTGTCCAGAAAGGGACGGATCTCATCGCTTCGGGTCGGTCCCCCGAAACCGATCAGCAGAACGGCTTGATCTTTCATGTTGTTATGACAGTCTTCGGGCGCCGGACTACCCGCTCTTTCTTTTACATGGATGGACAGGATACACAGGATTATTTGTAGAGTAGTTTCAGCGTCTTGAGTTCAACCATCGCCTGTGTTCCAACACAGATTCTCCCAAACCCGTTATCAGGCTCATCGATGCCTTCAAACACGCACCCAATCATCGGGCGAGTCCGCTTAGGGTGGCTAAGGGTGGCGGCGCGTCTCGTGCCGTTTATCCTGTTTATCCTGTGCATCCATGTTCAATCAGATAGAAAAACGGTTTAACCGGACAGGATCCTAGTTCCCGACAGGTCATGGAGTCAATTGCTTCGCTCACGCCGGTCACCGTCAACCTCAATCTCAAGCGGCGATGGCGTCGGACTGTCGTTTTGGCTCGCGAGCGGATAAGCTTCATGGGACATTCACGGGTATTCGGCGACCCTGCCGGGCTCCGGACTTGTATCAAAGGTTCAGGGCTTTTGGAAACTGGAAAGGCCGAGGAATTTCGAGAACCGACGCGGGAGGATTTTCATTATGGAACCGACTCAAGACAGGGTGCAGCGAGGGTTCGAGCAGTTTGTGGAAATGGCCGGAGCAGACAGAGCCCGCCAGCTGCGGGACGTGTGGGGGGAAATTTCGCCCGACTTCCAGCAGTTCGTATTGGGAGTGCTGGCCGGAGAGGTCTGGACGCGGTCCCAGCTCGACCGGCGCACACGAAGCCTGGTCACCATTGCAGGCCTGACTGCCCTGGGGAGAAGCCGGGCGCTGGAGCTCAACGTGGAGATGGCCCTGGGCAACGGCGCCACCCGAGAGGAGATTCGGGAGACCATGCTGCAAATGGCCTTCTATGCGGGCTTCCCCTCCGCTTGGGAAGGACTGCAATCCGCCGAGGAGATCTTCCGCAGAACCGATCGGCCCGACCGGGAAATCGTGTGATCCGCCGCTGTGAAGGCGTGGACTACGTCACCCGGGAACTGTCCATCCGGCTGGTGGCGGACGAAGAGATGCACCGAACGCTCTTCGAGGGATTCCTGAAGGAATACCGCAACACCCGCTGAGCCCACTAGCGCCTGGCGCTACCCGCGCCGGCGCTCAGCTCTGCAACCAGGCGTTCCATGCGGAGACGGCTGTCGGGACTGGACCGTTTGATCCCGTCGTCGATGGATGCCAATCGGTCGATGGCCGTGAGCAGGGCTTGGCGGCGAAAACGTTTGGCAGGGCCCAGCAGCCGTTTCAGGAAGTAGGGATTGGCCCCGACCTGACGGGCCATTTCCCCCAGGCTCATGGTTGGCGGGATCTCCTGGATTTGAAGCAGGCTGCGCAGCCGCCGCCCCAGCAGCGTGACCATTGACAGCATTTCGGCCGGCTGAGTCGACAATTCGCAGCACAGCCGCAGGGCTTGGCGGCGATCCTGGGCCAAAACCGCATCCAGAAAGTCGAAAACGGTGTGGTCCCGGCAATATCCAGCCGACTCCTGAACCATTTCCAGCGTGACGGTCTTCCCCTCCCCGGCAAGCAGGGCCAGCTTCTCTACTTCCAGATGCACCCGGCCCAAATCGGTCCCCTGGAGTTCTACCAGGCACTCCACCGCCTCTTCCTGGATGCCGTGGCCCCGCTTGCCCAGAGCCTTGGCGATCCAGCTTCGGGTCTGGGCCTCATTCAGGAGGGCAAGGTCGACCATCCGACTGCCCGCCTGCAGCGTCTTGAAAATTTTTTTTCTGCGGTCGTCGCGGCTCAGTTCTCCCGCCAGGAACACCAGGACGGTAGCCGGGCTGGGACGGCCCAGGTAGTCGGCCAGTTCCCTGACTTGCCGGTCTCGCAGCTTCATGACTCCCCGGATATGCATGACCTGCCTGGGCGCAAACAGCGAGGGGGTCGCGGCCGAGGCCAGCAGCTCATCCAGCCGGGTCTGGTCCAGATCGACACTCGAAGTTGGCGGTTCGCCCCCCCAAGCCTTGGTCAAGGCGTCCATGAGCGCCTTTCTGGCCGCATCTCTCAGGTAGGCGTCGGGACCGAAAATGAAATAAGCCGGACTGAACTCTCCTTTGCGGAGGTGTGCCTGGAACTGGGAAAAGGACATGGGGGTCAGAAGGATTCCAGGATGGTGCTCACCAGATCCCGCGAAAAAGCCTCGGCCAGCCGATCCAGAGCGGGCCCTTCCTCGGGGAAAAAGTCCTGGGAGGACCGACTGATCTCGAACTCTTCCCGGAAGAAATAGTTTCGATTCTCGAAAAGAAGCTTCTTGGACTTGGAGTCCGTCAGCTCGACATGCAGGCGCACCGTCACCAGAAAGGTGGACCCCGCCCTGCCCGAGAAGATCACCGGCGTCGAGGTGAAACCGGTGACAACGCCGGTCAGAACGGCTGTGGCCGAAGCAGGGTTAGAGGAAATACGGTACCGGGTGCGTGAAGTCAACTCATCCACCACTGCCGAGGTCAGGCGCTGCTCCAACCGGTACTTGGTCGTCCGATTGGTGAAAATGGGAACGGCGATGGAGTCGACGGACTCGGGGATGGCCGTGGCTTTCCCGGCCAGGCGGTACCCGCAGCCGGCAGCCAGCAGGCCGCTCAGCAGCCATACGGCCAGCCCCGGAAACATCTTGGCGGGCGCGCGCCCGGATGTCTGCCGAGCCCGTTGCCCCTCAGACCACGATATTGACCAGTTTTCCCGGAACATAAATCAGCCGTTTTGGGGTTTTGCCGTTCAAGTGGCGCTGCACCGACTCCTGGCTCAAAGCCGCCTCCCGAGCCTGTGCTTCGGTAAGGTCGACCGGAAGGTTCAGTCGCCCCCGGACCTTGCCGTTGACCTGAAGCACCAGCGTGATTTCCTCCTCGGCCGCCAGCAGGCGGTCGGCCTGGGGCCAGGGCTGCTGGTGGATCGAGTAGGGACGCCCTTTCAAGGCCCAGAGCTCCTCCGCCATAAAGGGAGCAATCGGCGCCACCATCAGGAGCAGCGCATCGGTGGCCTCTACCCAGGCCTCCCGGCCAACCGGCCGCTTGACGGCGTCCTGAAGCGCATTGGTGAACTCCATGAGCGACGAAATCACGGTGTTGAAACGAAATCCCTCGATGTCGCTCGATACCTTGAGCAAGGTCTTGTGCATCCAGCGGCGCAGATCCCGGTCCGGCTTCCGGGTCCGCGAGGAGGAAGGCTCCTGGGGGGGCGGTCGCAAAATCACCTCCCAGGCTCGGCGCAGCCAACGAAAGGTACCTGAGAGACCGTTGGTGTTCCAGGGCGTGGACATTTCGAAATCGCTGATGAACATCTCGTAGGCGCGCAAGGCGTCGGCGCCCCAGGCTTCCACCATTTCGTCCGGTGTGATGACGTTCCCCCGGCTCTTGGACATCTTTTCTCCGTCCTGACCCAAAATCATCCCCTGATTCCGCAGGGACTTGAAGGGCTCGGCAAAGGGCAGGTGGCCCAGGTCGTAGAGCGCCTTGGTCCAGAAGCGGGCGTATAGCAGGTGCATGACCGCGTGCTCTGCTCCTCCCACGTACACGTCCACCGGCAGCCAGTAGTCCACTTCCTTGCGATCGAAGGCGGCCCGAGCATCGCGGGGACTCACGAAGCGCAGAAAGTACCAGGAGGAGCAGGCGAATGTTCCCATGGTGTCGGTCTCACGGCGTCCCCGGATGCCTCCGGGCAGGGATACCTGGACGAACTCGGAAATGGCTGCCAGGGGCGACTCTCCGCTGCCGGTGGGCTCGTAGTGGCGAACCTCCGGCAGCCGCACCGGAAGATCGGCCGAAGCCACGGGCACCTCGCCGTCGGAGGTGTGAACGACGGGAATCGGGGTGCCCCAGTAGCGCTGGCGGCTGATCCCCCAATCGCGCAGCTTGTAATGGACGCTGGACCTGCCCCTACCGGACTTCTCCAACCAGTCGGTGACCCTGTCGACGGCCTGGCTGGTGGGGGTGCCGTCGAAGGAGCCGGACCGGCTCATGACCCCCTCACCAGTCCAGGCCTCCTCCATGGTGTCGGAACGCAGCGGTTCATCCCGCCCTGCGGGTTGGATCACCACCCGGATCTCCAGGCCGTGCTGTCGGGCGAACTCGAAGTCTCTCTGGTCGTGGGCCGGGACCGCCATGATGGCGCCGGTTCCATACCCCATCAGCACATAATCCGCCACCCAGATCGGGATCGCTTCACCGTTGACCGGATTGGTGGCACGGGATCCCAGGAACACGCCCGTCTTGGCCCGTCCCTGGGCCGTACGATCCAGATCGCTCTTGCCCTGGACCTGCTGCAGATAGGTATCGACCTCTCGAGCCGAGGAGGGGGTGGTGAGGGCGGGCACCAGAGGATGCTCCGGCGCCAGCACCATAAAAGTAGCTCCCCAAAGCGTATCGGGGCGGGTGGTGAACACCTTCAATGGCCCGGCGGCGGTGGAAAAACCGACTTCGGCCCCCCGACTGCGTCCGATCCAGTTGCGCTGCATCAGCTTGATGCTCTCCGGCCAGTCCAGGCCCTCCAGGTCGGCCAACAGCCGGTCGGCGTAGGCCGTGATTCGAAAGAACCACTGCATCAGCCGTTTCTTCTCGACCAACGCCCCGCTTCGCCAGCCGCGCCCGTCCACCACCTCTTCGTTGGCCAGCACTGTCTTTTCCACCGGGTCCCAGTTCACCGTGGATGCCCCGCGATAGGCCAGCCGATAGTGGCTCAGATAGTCCTTTCTCTCCGTGACCGGCAATTGCCTCCAGGCCTCGGCGGTCATGGCCGGCGCTCCGGAAATGCCACCGCTGCCGCGGGTCGCCAGTTCCTCCTCCAGGCCGGAGATGGGACAGGCCTTCTGCAGCCGCGGGTCGTACCAGGAATGGTAGAGCTGCAGAAAAACCCACTGAGTCCAACGATAGTATTCGGGCTGGGAGGAGTTGATCTCCCGGCTCCAGTCGAAGGAGATGCCCAGCAGCCGCATCTGCCGCTTGTAGTTGGCGGCAAAGCGGGCGATGAGCTTTGCCGGGTTGGTCTTCTGACGGATAGCCGCGTTTTCCGCGGGAAGACCGAAGGCATCCCAACCCATGGGATGGAGCACGTTCTCGCCCCGCATGCGGTAGTAGCGGCTCAACACGTCGGTGGGAACGTAGTTCCGGCAGTGGCCCACGCTGAGTCCGTCCCCCGAAGGATAGGGAAAGAAATCCAGCACGTACCTCTTGGGACGACCGTCGGCCGGAGCGGTCCGATAGAGCCCGTCCCGTTCCCAGCGGTCGGCCCACTTGGCTTCTATTCGGTCGGGAGTATATTTAGCCCGCATTTCTCACCGGGTCGCCGGGCGCATTGGGAAAGACATTGATTTTCAGGGCCATGTGGGTGTTGTTTCGAGGACATGCTGACCAGACTGCTCTGAGCGTGCCCTGGATTTTCCTTTTCCCGTGCCCTTGTCACGCCCCGCGGTGAGAAATGCGGACTCGTGGTGATGATCGCAGGTCACTGAGGGGGGATACGCCTGAAATCCTTCGTCTGGCTTGAGTTTCAGCCGATTCACCAAACCTTCGGCGATGTTAGCAAAGGGCCGGAAGAGGGGTCAAGCTCGGGTCCGGCTCCGGGCCGCGCAAAATGGGGTTGCCCACGAGGGTCGAACGTTCCATAATGAGCCACCGTTTCCGGTCCGTTAAAACCCTCCAAAAACAGGTGCAGACCATGTCGCTCGGAAGGCCCCTTCTCCCTGGTGCAGTTCTGTCGGGAATCCTGGTTGCCGGTTGGTTGGCAGCCGCCTCGGCGCCGATCCCGGCAATTGCGGAGGACAAGCCCGGAGAAACCGAAAAAATCCAAGGGCAAGCCTCTTCCGGATTCACCCTCAAGGTGCCGGTGGAAGTGGTGGTGGTCAACGCCATCGTCACCGACCGGGACGGAAATCCCATCACCGATCTGACCGTCGACGATTTCGAGGTTCTCGAAAACCGCAAGAAGCAGACCATTCAGTCGTTCTCCCAGGAAATCTACAACCAGAGCCCGCAGAGTTCCGTCACCTGGGGCAGCGCGGTCGGCGCGGAGCAACCGGCGCCTGAGGCGGCCCCCGAAAAGCCCCGCCTGCTGAGTCTGGTCATCGACGACCTCACCTATCCCCCCATGGGCACCCTCAACCGCACCATCCACGCCATTCGCGGATTCGTGGAAAGGGGATTGAAAGAGGGAAACTACATCTCCATCATGACGGCCTCCCGCGGACATTTCGTCCCCTTCACTCAGGACAGCCAACTGCTGCTGGCCGAGATCGACAGAATCCACAAGAAGCTGGATTTCACGCCGTCCATGAACCGACCGGGATGCGTCACCATGACCGATGCTCAAGCCGAGGAAATCCATGTCGTTTCGTCCTCGCCGGGCAGCCGGGCCTTCGACGTGGCCATGGCCGAAGCCGAAGACTGCGGGATAGGCGCCAGCACATCCAGCGCACTGGCCGGGGGGGCGCCTCGGGTCGGCGTCGGCGCGACCGGGGTCGATGCAACCCAGCAGGCCATTGAAACCTATGTACGCACCCTGGCGTCCCAGCACCTGTCCCTGAAAAAGGGCCGCACCCGGCGCTTGCTGGATGTTCTGCGGGGGCACATCCGCTCTCTCGGACCGGTGGAGGCAAAGAAATCCATGGTGCTGCTCTCGGCAGGCTTCCTGCACCGGGCGCTTCGCTATGACCTGGAGCGCCTGGTCGACATGGCGCTGAAGACCGGCATCATCTTCAATACCATCCGGTCCACCGGGCTGGAAACCAGCCCCATGTACGACGCCAGCGAAAATTTCACCAACAACAGCAGTATCCGGCTTGAAAAGGCCTTGCTGGTCACGGAGGACCGCAGGCAAAAAGGGATGTCGCTAGATTATCTGGCCAGGGCTACGGGAGGCATCTACTTCAAAGACAACAACGACCTGGGGGCGGGTCTGAGACAAGTGGTGGACCAGCAGTTTTCCTACTATGTCCTGAGCTACGCCACCCCGCCCAAGAAACCCGATGGGCGCTACTACAGGCTACGAGTGAAAGTCTCACGGCCCGGAGTCCGGGTCACTCACCGCAAGGGCTTCTATGCCCCCAAGGAGCGCTTGTCCCCCGAAGAACAGAAGAAGAAGGAAATGCTGGAAGCCATGCGGGCGCCCACCGATCTCAGGGAAATCCCACTGCAAATGTCCTACCACGGCTCCCGCCTGGACCCGGACACCTATCGGTTGGAGATCGTGACCCGGCTGGGATTCAAGGACCTCCCCTTCCTGGTCGAAGAGGGGAAGCGGATCAATCGGATCAACCTGGCCGTGGTTGCCTTCGACGCCAAGGACGAGTATGTCGGAGGGGACGAAAAAGCCTGGAACTTCAAGCTCGGCGACAGCAGCTACCAGGCTCTTCTGCAATCGGGCCTGACCTCCAAGGTTGTGCTTGAGGTTCCGGCGGGGCGGTATCAGGTCAAGGTTGCGGCACGGGAGAACCTCAACGCCGGACTGGGCTCGCTCCGTCGAACCGTCGAGGTGCCCCTGCCGGCAGACCGGGAAATCATGGGAACCCTGGAAAAGACCGCGCTCAGCGGACTGCAATCATCCGAGCGGCACCAGGATCTCGATGTGAATTTCAAGGCGAACTTCTTTTACCAGGAATCCGAGCAGGCGCTGGTCCTGATCACGGCCAAGGTCGCCCACGGGTCTGCTGGAGACACCCTAAAGGGTTGGTTGCCGGGGAAAGACCTTCGCCTGATGGGAGTCGCCTTTTCTGACGACGGGAGAGCGGAATCGCTTTTCAGCCAGACTCTCCCGCTGGCAAACGGGAAGGCGGAGTCGGCCGTGCAGGGATTTCTCAAGCTGAAGCCGGGAGAGTATCGCATCAAGCTGGTGGCTGCTGACCGCCGGGGCAAATTGGGGACGGCCGAGCAGTCCTTGTGGATTCCAGACCTTCCCCAGGATGCGCTCATGACCAGCGGCCTGATCTTGAGTCAGGACCTGGAGCCCTTTTCCCCATCCGTGGCCGGAATGCAAGTCCCGGAGGCCCGCTGGCTGTTTCACCGCGGGTTCCGGGTGAAGCCGGCGATCAGCAACGAAATTGCACCTCCCCAACCTCTGGCCCTATTCTACAAACTCTACAACGCCTCCAAGCTTGAGGACGGTAATCTCACGGCTCACGTCCAGGCCGTCAAGGACACTGGCGAAGCCGTCGACTTTCCGCCCATCGCGCTGGACCGGAATCACCTGGAGGAGCGGGCACCCGGTCAGGTTGCCGTCGGTTTCAAGCTTTCCACCCAATCCTTGAGCCCGGGCAATTACCGATTCGAGATTACCACCGAGGAATCAGGCAGCGGTCGCGCTACCATCACCGAGACCGATTTCGTGGTGACGCGGGGCTCGCAAACGGCCGCATCCGGGGAGGTGCCGGCGCCGGCCATTGCCGAACAACCCCGTGCCGAAAGGGCCTCCGGTCCGGAACCGGTGGTTCGCCTCGACCTGAAAAAGATCAGGGCCAGCCTGGAGATCCCACGGTCCTCGGGCCACACGACTCCCGCACTGGCCTACCGATTCCGCCCCGACCTGATGGCCTGCGCCAACGACCGGGGAGAGCTCGGCTACAACCCCGATCACCCTGGCGAATGCGGGGATCTGCGGGGGAACCCATTGCAGTCGCATGCCTTGAGGGGAATGAATCTCTTTGGAGCCAACCTGAGCGGCATGGATCTGAGCAAGGCCGACCTTCGGGACGCGGTGCTGCTGAGAGCCGACTTGACCCAAGCCAGGCTCTGGGAGGCCGATTTGAGAGGTGCCGATCTTCGGGGCGCGAAGCTGACCGGTGCCGAACTGATCAAGGCCAAGCTGGCCGGCGCAAAACTGCAAGGGGCCGATCTGGCCAACGCCAGCCTGACCCAAGCCAGCCTGAAAGGCGCCGACTTGCTGGGCGCCAATTTGCAAGGCGCCATTCTGAAGGATGCCCGCTTGAACAAGGCCAATCTGCAGGTGGCCGATTTGTCGGAAGCAATCCTGTTCGGCAGCGATCTGAGGCTGGCCGACCTTCGCGGCGCAAGACTGACCCGGGCAGCACTGGTCGATGGAAGGGAGGCCAATCTCTTTATTCCCCTTGCCGGCAACATCCGAATCGGCAAGACGCAGTTTGCAGAAGCCCGCTTTGACCAGAGCACTCAATTGCCGTTCGACTCCCAACAGGCCGCGACCAGGAAAATGCAGCCCGACGATACCCCCTCAACCTACCGTCGCCCCGAGTTCATGATGGACAGCGGGTCCGAGGAGTTTACCGTCAGTGGATCCGCGGCCCCCACTCTTGCCTCCGGTCAGCCCGGTGGGGTGCCGACCGACGCCGAATGGCCGGATTTTCTGGATGCCGTCCGTCGCAGGATAGACGCAACTTTCCGGAACCTGCCCGACTTCGTTTGTCGCCGCCGGACAGAACGATTCGAGCGGTTGTTCCAAGGTTGGCAGGAAAAAGACCAGTTCCAGGAGGATCTCCTGTTCGCGAATGGAGAAGAGACCTACCAGCCCGTGGGGGGGCAAGAGGCATCGGGCAGCCAGGACGGCGCTTATTCCATCGGTCAATTCGCGGCCGCTATCCAGAACGTGTTTGCTCCTCAGAGCAGGACCTCCTTCCGTCTGGAGGGCGCCGAGGAGATCGCGGGGCGTCAGACCGTGCGGGTGGCCTTTCGGATTCCTCAGGAGACTTCCGCTCTTCAAGTGACCTACCAGGGCAATCCCCTGCGAGTGGGTTACCGGGGACTGTGCTGGATTGACGTCAGCTCCTACCAGGTGGTCCAACTGCTCAAAGAGACAGTGGATCTCCCCTCGGATTTCCCCGTCAAGACTTCGGAGGTGAACATCGCCTATGACCAGGTCCGCATCGGGGAAAGCCAACACTGGCTTCCCGTCCGGGCTCAGTTCAACATGTCGATCGGCATTCTGCAGAGTGCCCGGGTCCACACTCGAAACATCACCCGGTTCACCGACTATCGACAATTCGAAACCGATGTGAAGCTGGTGCTGGATTAGCCGAACCGCCTGCCGAGACCCGACCCGAAACCCGGCCGTCCCTCACTTCTCACCCCTCAACAACCCGCCAGTCGGCCCGTCCGTACTGCCCCGTGGGGCCGACTTGGGGCGGTTGCCGAGAAACTCCGGCGCTGTGCTATACTTCTCGCTCCTCGGGGGAGGTCCCCCGAAAACCGCACCCTTCCTGACACCCGGCGACGGTCCAAGTCAAGGAGCTGAATTGCCCATTCCCAAGTCGCAAAAGATCTGGTTCAACGGACATTTCGTTCCCTGGGACGACGCCAAGATCCACGTCTTGTCCCACGTGGTGAACTACGGATCTGCCGTGTTCGAAGGCATTCGCTGTTACAACACGGCTAAGGGTTCGGCGGTGTTCTGCCTGGAAAGACACGTGGAGCGACTCCTGAATTCGGCCAAGCTCTATCGTATGCAGATCCCCTATTCAGCCGGGGACCTCTGCCAAGCCATCCTGGAAACCATTCGGGAAAACAGACTGAAGGAATGCTACATCCGTCCCATCATTCTCAGAGGCTACGGCGAGATTGGCGTCAACCCGCTGGGCTGCCCCCTGGAGGTCGTCATCGCCGTTTGGGAATGGGGTCAGTATCTTGGCAAGGAATCCTTGGAGCAAGGCGTGGATGTCTGTGTCTCATCCTGGAACCGCATCGCCCCCAATACCCTCCCCACCCTGGCCAAGGCGGGAGCCAACTATATGAACTCCCAGCTTATCAAGATGGAGGCCATGCAGGCCGGTTACTCGGAGGGCATCGCCCTGGATACCGCCGGCTACGTCAGCGAAGGGAGCGGAGAGAACATTTTTGTCATCAAGGAGGGCGTCCTCCTGACTCCCGGGCTGGCCTCCTCCGTCCTCCCCGGAATTACCCGTCGGGCGGTGATCGAGATCTGTCGCGACCTCGACATTGAAGTTCGGGAGCAAGGCATCGCTCGGGAGCTCCTCTATCTGGCTGACGAGTTGTTCTTTACCGGCACCGCCGCAGAAGTCACGCCGATCCGTAGCGTGGACAAGATCAGCGTTGGCAGCGGCCGCCGGGGGCCGGTCACCGCCAGAATCCAGCAACGATTCTTCCAGATCGTTGAAGGCAAAAGCGAGGACCACCCCGAATGGCTGGCCTTCGTATGATCCCGACATCCCAAATCCTGCACAACGCTCCGTGAGCGAGGAGCCCCGTCCACACGATTCAGAGGCCCTCTTCCAATGGGCACTCCGGGCCCTGGGCCGGAAGATCCACTCCACCCGAGAACTGGAAGTCAAGCTGCTGGCCCGGACCGATGATGCGTCCGCGGTGGCCGGCGTCCTTGCCAGGTTGAAGGCGAGTGGCTACCTGGATGACCGGCAGTGCCTCGAGACCCTCGTTGCCGTCCGTCTGCGCCGCGGCGCCTGCAGCCGATCCAGGCTGCAGAAGGAGATGGCTGCTCGGGGACTGCCCAGGCGACTGGTCGACCAGGTGCTGGACGAGGTGTTCCCGCCGGAAAAAGAGCTGGCCCATTTACGGCACAGCCTGGAACGCAAGCTGGATGCCTTGTCCGAGCCACTGGATGAAAAAAGGCTGGCCAGGCTCTATAATTACCTGCTCGGCCGAGGCTTTCCTTTGGAGGCCGTGCGGCGTGAATTCAGGAAGCGATTCCATCGACTCTCTGAATTGGCGGACTGAAGCACCCCTCCGCCAGAACAATTCGGCATAGAGGACACCGCAGTCGTGACCGGAACCGAAACCCGCAGGAAGTTCCTGGAATATTTTCAACAGAGAGGGCACCGCATCGTCAGAAGCTCTTCGCTGGTCCCCGCCGGCGATCCCACGCTGCTGTTCACCAATGCCGGCATGAACCAGTTCAAGGACGTATTCCTGGGACGGGAGAAGCGGGACTACCTTCGGGCTACCACCTCCCAGAAATGCGTTCGGGCAGGCGGAAAGCACAACGACTTCGAGAACGTGGGCAAGACCGCCAGACACCACACCTTCTTCGAAATGCTGGGGAACTTTTCCTTCGGCGACTACTTCAAATCGGAAGCCATCCCGCTGGCTTGGGAACTGGTGACCGAAGTCTACGGGCTCAAGCCGGAGCAACTCTGGATCACGGTCTACAGGGACGATGACGACGCGCACCGGATCTGGAACCGAGAGATCGGGGTTCCGGGCGACCGCATCTTTCGACTGGGAGAGAAGGACAATTTCTGGGCCATGGGGGACACCGGTCCCTGCGGCCCCTGTTCCGAGATTCATTTCGACCAGGGGCCGGCCGGCAGCGAGGCCGGACATACGCAATGCAGTTTTCCCTGTGAGTGCGGCCGCTTTGTCGAAATCTGGAACCTGGTGTTCATGGAGTTCGACCGGCAGAGCTCGGGTCAACTGGTTCGCCTACCCAAGCCCTCGGTGGACACCGGCATGGGCCTGGAGCGAATGACAGCGGTGCTCCAGGGGAAGTACAGCAACTACGACACGGACCTGCTGAAGCCGTTGACGCAATTCGCAGCCGAAATAGCCGGACGGGACTACGGCAACGACAGGGCCGCCGACGTTTCCATGCGGGTGATCGCGGACCATGCCAGGGCGACGGCTTTCCTCGTAAGCGACGGGGTGGTACCCGACAATGACGGGCGTGGCTATGTCCTGCGAAAAATCATGCGTCGCGGCATACGGCACGGACGGCTCATCGGAATCCAAGACGAGTTTCTGCACCGGATGGCCGACAGGGTGGCGGATCTCATGCAGGACGCCTATCCGGAGCTGGCTTCCACCCGGGATTACGTGTCCAGGGTGGTGCGCACCGAAGAGCAGCGCTTCTCGTCCACGCTGCGGATCGCATTGGACCAGCTCGGCGACGTGCTGTCTCGACTGGAATCCTCCGGCGGGCGTCCCCGACGGCTACCGGGGACGGTCATGTTCAAGTTCTATGACACCTACGGCCTGCCCTTGGACCTGATGCAGGAGATCGCGGACGAAAATGGACTGATCCTGGACGAAGAAGGCTTCAACCGGCGGCTGACGGCCCAGCGCGAGAGGGGGCGGGCCAGTTGGAAGGAAACGGCCACCGCTGCCGGCTCGGCGCCCCCGCCCACCGCCGAGAAGACCCGCTTTCTCGGCTATACCCGGCTTGGCACCGACCAGTCGACCGTGATGGGAATCCTGATCGAGGGCAAGCAGACCGACTCGCTGCCGGCCGGAAAGGTGGGAGAGATCTTCCTGGACCAGACGCCCTTCTATGCGGAAACGGGAGGCCAGGTCGGAGACACCGGAGTCTTGCAGGGCGTCGAGGCCGAGGCCGTCGTGCAGGATACCTATCCGGCTCCTCTCGGCTACTCCGCTCACCGGGTCAGCTGCTCCCGGGGAGCCCTGCGAGTGGGGGAAAGGGTCGAGGCCAGGGTGGACGCGATCCGCCGCCATTCCATCAGGAAAAACCACACTGCCACTCACTTGCTCCATGCCGCCCTCCACCAACTGGTCGGGTTTCACGTCAAACAGTCCGGCTCTCTGGTGGCTCCCGATCGCTTGCGCTTCGACTTCACCCACTATACGGCCCTTTCGCCGGAGGACCTCATCGAGATTGAGGACCTGGTGAACCGCAAGGTCATGGACAACCTGTCCGTCACCACGCTGGTTCAGGAATTGAACCAGGCGGTGTCGGAAGGAGCCATGGCTCTTTTCGGAGAGAAGTACGGTGACCGGGTGAGGGTGGTGTCGGTGGATGGCTTCAGCAAGGAGCTTTGCGGCGGCACCCACGTATCCCGCACCGGCGACATCGGATTGTTCAAGATAGTCAGCGAAAGCGGGGTCGCCGCAGGGGTCCGCCGTATTGAAGCCATTACAGGCACCGGGGCGCTCCGCCGCTTTCGCGAGGACGAGGCACTGCTCAGCCAGTTGGAGGGGCTCTTCAAGGGGACTCGGCCCGAGCTGGTGGGATCGGTCCGCAGGTACCAGGCCTCCATCAGGTCTTTGGAGAAGGAACTACAGGCAATGCGCTACCGCCTGGCCCAGGACCGGGTCGGGCAACTGCTGCATACCGCCAAGCGTGTAAATGACATCAAAGTCTTGACTTCTGTGGTGGATCAGCTAGACAATGCCTCGCTGCGCAATCTGGCTGACGAGCTGAAGTCGCGGATCGGCCGGGGCGTAGTGGTGCTGGCCACTTCGGGTTCCGGCAAAGTCTCCCTGGTCGCGGCCATTACCTCCGATCTGACTTCCCGTCTCCACGCGGGCAGGATGGTCAAGGAAATCGCCTCGGTGGTCGGCGGCGGCGGCGGCGGCAGACCGGGCTTGGCTGAAGCCGGGGGAAAGGACCCGAGCAAGTTACCCCTGGCGCTGGAGGCGGTTGCCGGCTACGTCGAGAGGCATATCCAAGGGGCGGGTTGACCCGCCCATTTTTTTGTCGCGCCAATGAATCCGCCTGGTCGGGGCTGGCCGAGAAGACACCTCCAGTCACTGGTCCTCGGAGAAATCGTTAGACTATTTCCGGTTCCGAGACATCTAATTGTCCTGAGAGAGAAAACGTTGCCCCATCATTCAGTTCCTGTTTCCATGGTTACCCCCACGAAAATCAACACTCCCGGTTGGAACCTGAACCGATACGTGGTTTCGGCCGGTTGCCTGTTCACCCTGGTGGTGTGCCCGACCTCGATCGGCGGGGAGATCGACAGCTTCACCGGACCCGACGGACGCCGCATATTTTCCAATACTCGAAACATCTCCATAGCCCCGACCAGCTCTCCCACATTGCCGGAGCCGGGCGCGTCAACGAGGACTCGCCGAAGGGAGCAGCCTCCTGCCGGGATCGGAAGACTCATCGATCGCATCGCCCGAATGCACGGAATGGATCCGGAACTGGTCAAGGCGGTGGCCAGGGTGGAGTCCAACTACAATCCAACGGCAATTTCCCCCAAAGGAGCCCTGGGAGTCATGCAGTTGCTGCCGGAGACCACCAAGCGGTTTGGGGGGGTAGCCGACACATACGATCCCGCCCAAAACGCGGAGATCTTCAGCGTCACCGGACCCGACGGACGCCGGATCTTTTCCAATTCCGGCGACATCGCCATTTCTCCGGCCAAGCTCTCTCCGGCGCCGGAGCCGGGCGTGCGACTGAGGATTCGCAGAAAGGGTCGGCCCCCTGCCGGGATCGGAAGACTCATCGATCGCATCGCCCGAAAGCACGGGATGGATCCGGAACTGGTCAAGGCGGTGGCCAGAGTGGAGTCCAACTACAATCCAACGGCAATTTCCCCCAAAGGAGCCCTGGGAGTCATGCAGTTGCTGCCGGAGACCGCCAAGCGATTTGGGGTAGCCGACGCATACGATCCCGCCCAAAACATCGAGGGAGGAATACGCTACCTCAAGTTCTTGCGGGATCAATTTCCGGGCAACCTTTCCCTGGTGCTGGCGGCCTACAACGCAGGTGAAAACGCCGTCCGGAAGCATGGCGGCATTCCCCCCTACCAGGAGACTCGGGACTACGTCCACAAGATCAGGCAGCTTTATGGCCAAGACCTGCCGGACACAACCGCCGGCGGAATAAAACCGGATATCGTCAGCTACCGGGATTCAGCCGGCCGATTGGTCTATTCCAACCTGGAAACATCCTACCGATAGCGCCTGCCTGCCTGCCTGAAACAAAAGAAAAAAGAGTTATCCACGAAGGGACACTAAGGCGTTGAGGTCAATCGCGACGGGATACCAAGGTCGCGAAGGGATGGTCGATTTCTGATTGTTTCACTCTCGTATGATCCGCCCGTCAAGGCGGCGGCGGGACTCTCCACTCTCCACTCTCCACTATTCACTCTCCACTTGCCACTGCCTCCACGGCCACACGGGTCAGGTAAGGCGTTGCATATCCCCGTCCGGCTTTCAGCGTCGCCCGGTACTGCAGCCAGCGATCTTCCTTCCGGACAGTCAACTCCCCACCTGGTCCCAGCTCCCGCCAGCTTGCTTGCGCCAGCGCGGCCGAGGTGCTGGCCGTTCGAACTTCGAAGCGCACCTCCGAACCCAGCGGGGTTTCCGCCTGGAAGGACAAAACCAGCTTGGCCGGCCTCGCGGTCAGCTCGATCGGAACCGACCGGTAGGATTCTCCGGCCTTGCGGCTGGACAGGTTTCCAATGTCGACGTTCTGCATGAAGTGCGGTCCGTGGGCCGGCAGGTAGCTGCGATTGCGGGTGTGGTAGCCCCGGGGAGATCCCCAGTAGACGAAGCTCTCGTTGCTGTGATTGTCTTCCTTGTAGGTGGTCTTGTGATTGAAGACCAGCAAGTCCGGGTGCCCGTCTTCGTCGAAATCCGCGGCCAGCAGCCCGGAAGAGCTTTCCGCCGGCAGATCCGTCCGTCTTTCGGAAGAAAATTGGCCGGCGCCATCGTTCCAGAAGAGATAGACGGGCAGATTGCGCCGATCCCTGGAAGCGTACTGCGAAACGGCGATGTCCAGGTCGCCGTCGCGGTCGAGGTCGGCCACGGCCATGTCGAATGCACCGGCGGTGAGGAACTCGAACCGGTGGGTTTGGGCAAACCCCTCGGCGCTACCCGGGTAGATGCGGATCCAGGAGTCGTTGCGGTCGAAGGAGTTGTAGGACCGGGTAAGCATCATGTCCAGCCAACCGTCCCCGTCCAGGTCGGCAAACTCGCTGTTGGCCACATAAGCCGCCTCCACCCAGGCCGACCGATCCAGCGAAAAGCCCCGGCCGTCTCCCAACAACACCCGACTCCTGGAGCCCTGCACGTCGGCCACCAAGACGTCGAGCCGGCCATCCCGGTTGAAGTCTACCAGCCGGCAGTTCTGGCTGGACTTGGCCACTCCTTCAACCCGCTGGGGATCGGTGGAAACTCCCGCGGCCGAGCCCCAGGCAATAGCCAGCGAATCGAAGTCGCAAGCCAGGACATCCAGGAAGCCGTCGCGGTTGAGGTCGGCCACGGACCAGGAACCCACCTCCTGCGCGGGAACTTCCAGTCGGTCCTCCAGGGCGGGGCCGGCGGGACCGCCGCGGTAAATGTAGCTGGCCCCCGCTTGCCCGCTGTAGTGGCGGCCGGAATTGGCCACCAGCAGCTCGGCGTGATCGTCGTCATCCAGATCCGCCATCAGGGTAGCCATGCCCATCACGCAGGGATAGGCCGTCATGGCGGCAGGACCGTAACCCCGGTGGGGTCGGCCCCAGTAGACGTAGATCTCTTCTCCCTTTCCGCCCTGAATGCCGCTGCCCGAGTTCCCAAAGAGAAGGTCCGGGCGGCCGTCCCGGTCGATGTCACCAGCGGCTACAGCGGTGGCTCCGAAGGTCTGTAGGTCGGTGCGGCTATCCGGCCCGTATCCCCAGGGTTCTCCCCAGTAGACATAGGAGGCAATATCCAGATCCCCGTGGGTTCCCTGCAGCTGGTTGGCAAAGACGATCTCGGACCGGCCGTCGCCATTGAGATCGGCAACCGCCACGTCGGTAGCCTCCAGGGTCGGCAACCACAGGGCCACATCGGTAGACCAGCCTGACTTCCCCCACAAAACGGCGGAGCGGTCGCCGCTTGCCACGACCAGGTCGGTCCGCCCATCCCGATCCAGATCGGCCAGGACGGCCCGGGCGCCTCCCAGGGCGAGGGTCCTTTTCTCCACCAAACCTCCCGCATCCCAGGAAAACAAGCGCAGGTGCTTCTTGGACAGGGCCAGCACCACCCTGCCCAGACCCTCGACATCCCCGACACGCACCGACTGCAACTCGGAGACCGAAACCTTGACCACGGCCTCAAGATCCGGCCCTTCGGGCGAGCCCGGATAGAACCACAGCTCGCCCCGGCCCTGCTCCGATGTGGCGAAGATCAAATCCGGGTAGTCATCTCCGTTCACCTCCCCCAGGGCGCAGCCGATCGCGGACCGGGTCGGCACCACGCTCCGGTGGTGTGTCCCGTAGCGGTCTCCCGAACCCCAGTAAATGTAGGATCCCTCGTTGATCTTGGGGGGCTTTCTGCTGCCGGAATTGGCAAAAACGATGTCGGTGTAGCCGTCCCGATTCAGGTCGCCGACCGCCAGATCCCGGGCTCCGACCGTGGGAAGCCCCACCCGTCTCCGCGTCCGGTACCCGGTAGGATCTCCCCAGTAGATCAGGCTGTCGGTCGAGACGGTGTCTCCGGCTCCCGAGGAGGCAAAAAGAATGTCCGTCGAACCGTCCCGGTCCAGATCGTGAAACTGCACGGCGGCGGGACGCTCGACCGGAAATCGGACCACCCAGTCTCGGCTCTTCTCTTCCTGGAGCCACAGGTCGTAGAGGGCAATGGAACGGTGGACGGGCGAAATGGCGGAACGAAATCCCCGCCTCGTCTGAAGGTAACCCAGCGCATCCACCCCACCCACCATCACGTTATGGGTATTGCTGAAGACGAACTCGTAGTAACCGTCGTTGTTCAGGTCCCAGCGGTGAATGAGCTGCACGCGCCCGCCTCGGGAGACATAGATGTTTTGACCGGCATTCTCGAATTCACCCTTGGAGAAAGCCTCGAATCCCTGGTGGACGACCTTGAAGCCTCCATTGCCGGCTGCACCTGTGTCGCCGGACTCATCCGGCCCCCCTGCCATCCCGCGCGGGGAGACCGCCAGCAAAACGACCAGGCTCAGCATCACCAATGGTTTCATCATGACCAATACCTCACGCTCAAATTCGATTCCGTAGTAGATTATGGGTGGAGTCGGCAATGCCCGTTGCGCCGCCGGCGTCCGATCGGGAGATTCCATGAGCGAAAAACTCGACATCCATCCCGCCTCTTCCGAGGAACGGCTGCGGATCTATGAGAACATCTTTGAGTTCTGGCCCATGGCTCCTTCCCTGGAAGAGCATCTTCGACTCCGATTGGAGTCCGCCAAACACCAACGGGCCCAGTGGTACGCCGGATGCCTGGGCGGCAAGGTGGTGGCTTCGCTAGGCTGCCATCCTTTGAAATATCACCTCGACGGCCGGGAGGTGGACGGCTTCTCCATCGCATCGGTTCACACCCGACCCGAATATCGGCGCCGGGGTTTTGCCGCTGCAGTCATGGATTGGGCGGAACGCGACCGGAAGAAGCAGGGAGCCCGACTCAGTTCTCTCTACTCCGACATCGATCCGGGCTACTACGCCAAGCAGGGTTACCTGGGCTGTCCTTCCTGGAACGCCCGGACGGCACCCGGTCCGGTGTCCCCCGGAACCGGGGAGCAATCCTGGGTCTTGCATCGATTTTCCGCTTCTCAGGCCTTACCGGAGCTTCAAGGCTTCTACCGCGCCTATCACGGATCCTACCCCCTGGCCGTGGCGCGCTCGCTCGACTACTGGAAATACACCTTGCTCAAGCAACCTGGGGATGACTTCTACTGGTTGAAAGACCCGGATTTGCGAACCCAGGGCTACGTGCGGATGACAGAGATGGACGGAGACTGGCAAATCAGCGATTTCGCGGTCAGGCGGGAACGGTCCGACTCCCTCCACCTGCTGTTCAGGCTGGTCATCGACCTGGCGGGGAAAACAGGGAAGACCGAGGTTCGAGGATGGCTGCCCGACGAGCCAGCCATCCGGTCCCTGTTCGACCTTCAACCCCGAACCGAATCCGTCACCATGGTCAAACCCCTGGACGCCGGCTTGAAGATCGGGGAGAGGCACCTGGCGACCGCCGACCGATTCTGCAAGATCGACCACGTCTGACCCGGACCCATTCACCCGCCC
Organism: Candidatus Versatilivorator sp.; assembly: GCA_965207735.1. GTDB lineage: Bacteria > Acidobacteriota > Terriglobia > Versatilivoradales > Versatilivoraceae > Versatilivorator. The sequence goes on from OZ242296.1 coordinate 4,181,427, forward strand.
AGATAGGGCGGACGCGGGCCCATTCCAACGCGGACCTCCAGATCCCTCTTCCAGTCCTCCAGATCCGGACCCTTGATGCCCTGTGCCCGGCTGCGGAGGGAAGCCATCTGTTGAGGCGAATAGGGCTGAACTCCCGGGCAATCTCAAGCTGCGGGCATGGAGTGGATTATAATACCGAAACGGCCTTGAGGTCACTGTTTCCGGCCGGTTTTGCCGGTGTCGTTCCCTATGCCAACCCATCCCCGGAAACCTATGGCAAATCGTTCACCCAGCCTCTCCATCACCGACACCATCGGCAATACCCCTCTGGTCGAGCTCAAGCGCACGGGGAGCATCCTGGGGCTTCGGGGACGCCTATTGGCCAAGCTGGAGTATTTCAACCCGGGATTCAGCAAGAAGGATCGGATTGCGCTGGAGATGATTCGAGAGGCTAGGCGGGACGGCTCGCTTCGTCCGGGACAAACGGTGGTGGAACTCACCAGCGGAAACACAGGCACCGGCCTGGCCATTGTTTGCCGGGCTCGGGGACATCCCTTCGTCGCGGTCATGTCGCGTGGAAACACCCCCGAGAGAGCACGGATGATGCGGGCTCTGGGCGCGGAGGTAGTGCTGGTAGACCAGGCTCCGGGTTCTCCTCCCAACCAGGTCTCCGGCGAGGATCTGGCCTTGGTGGAAAAGAGAACCGGCCAACTGGTCCGGGAGCGCCAGGCTTTTCGAGCCAACCAGTTCGAGCTGAAATCCAACGCACTGGCCCACGAACGCTTCACGGGTCCCGAACTGTGGGAACAGTCCGGTGGCTACATCGACGTGTTCCTGGATTTCGTGGGCTCGGGCGGAAGCTTCAGCGGTGTGACCCGCTATCTGAAAGGGCAAAAACCCGAAATTCGCGCCTACATCGTGGAGCCCGCCGGAGCGGCCGTGCTGGCCGGGAAAGCGGTCAAGCGTTCCAACCACCAGCTACAGGGCGGTGGATACAGCCTTGCCGATCTCCCGCTTGTGGATCGAAACCTGGTGAGCGGCTACCTTCAGGTCACCGATGACGAGGCAATTGCAGCCGCCAGGATGCTGGCTGCAGAGGAAGGGATATTCGGAGGTTTCTCGTCGGGGGCTAATCTGGCCGCGGCCATTCAACTGCTACAAAAGAAGGAGAAAGGGGCCACCGTCGCTTTCCTGGTCTGCGACAGTGGCTTGAAATACTTGAGCACTCCCCTTCACCCCGACCTGGAGACCGCTTAGAGTCCACTTACTTCTTGTACCAGTCGGCGTTGATCTCCAGGTACTCGCTCCACTGTTCGGGAAGGTCGTCTTCAGCGAAAATAGCCTCCACCGGACAGGCAGGGACGCAGGCGTTGCAGTCGATACACTCGTCCGGATCGATGTATAGCTGCACGGCACCCTCAAATTCATCCTCGTCGGTCTTCGGGTGGATGCAATCCACGGGACAGACGTCCACGCAGGCTGTATCTTTGGTTCCGATACAGGGCTCGGCAATCACGTAAGCCATGATCGATTTCCTCCTTGTTTCAGCTCCGGGAGCATGAGGTTCACAATGTTGGAGGGGTAAGCCCACCCCCATCCCGTCGTCAAGCGAAAGCGCTCACTTCTGGTACCAGTCAGCGTTGATTTCAAGGTACTCGTTCCACTGATCCGGAAGATCTTCTTCGGCGAAGATGGCTTCCACCGGACAGGCAGGAACACAGGCACCGCAGTCGATGCATTCTTCAGGATCGATGTAGAGCTGCTCGGCCTCTTCGAACCCACCTTCATCGGACTTGGGATGAATGCAATCCACCGGACACACATCCACACAGGCAGTGTCCTTGGTTCCAATGCAGGGCTCGGTGATGATGTAGGTCATGCCAAACTCCTCTTAAAAAATGATGCCTTCAGGAACATTTCAGGAAACCCGACGTTCGACCCTGGCCGACTGTCGCCTAAAGGTATCTGCCAGGAAAGGACTCTTGTCAACCAAAACTTTAGCCGCCAGGCGGGAAGCGCGATTTCCTGCAGCCGGCAATACCGGCAAACAACAGAAAAATAGTAACATGGGCGGAAATCCCAATCAATCTCATCTTGGGCGTCCGACCGGATTTTACCCTTCCCGACGATACCGCGGCCCGGCACTCCCGAGCACTCCACTATTGCTCCCTTCTTGAGGGGGAGTCGCAGAAGCCGGGCTGCAGCCGAAGGCTAACGCGGTGGGGGCGGACGACGGCCGGGTTCGGGTCCCAGTTCACCCCTCGCTGGGATGGCGAGCCTCGATGGTGCTCTTCATGCCGCCGCGCACGTTGAATTCGCCTCGAACCACCGCCCGCACAGGCTGACAGGCCTCAACCACGTCGCGCAGGATTCGATTCACGGCATTCTCGTAAAAGATGCCCAGGGATCGGTACCCGAGGATGTAACTCTTGAAGGACTTGAGTTCCAGGCAGACCCGGTCGGGCACGTAACTCAGGGTGACGGTGCCGAAGTCAGGCAGGTTGGTCTTGGGACAAATGGACGTATATTCCGGCACCTGGATCGTAATCTCGTAGTCTCGAAACTGGTTGGGCCACACCTCCAGCTTGGGAAGCACCGCATCGATTCCGGACTTGGCATGATCCGGGGTGTATTCAGCCATCGGAGTTCTCCTCCAGCAACCGGCCGGCCATGGCTGAAACCTCGGGGAGGGTGTTGGCTCCCACAAACTTTCCGGCCAGCCTGCCCTGGGGATCGATGACAAAGAAGGTGGGCAGGGTGGCCACGTCACCCAATGGGTCCAGGTCGACCAGCGTACGCAGTAGAAAGGCGGGAGGGGGGTGGGGAACGGCCACCCTGTAATTGATCTCGGGATGCCTCTCCAGGAAAGGATCCAGATCTTCCCAGCCTCCACGGTCCACACTCAACCCCAACAGATCGAAAGGCGCTGCCCTAAACCTCTCTGCCAGCGCCACCAGACGCGGAATGCCCTCAACGCAGGGAGGACACCAACTGGCCCAGACGTCCACCACCACCACCCGCCCGGAAAAGTCACCGATATCCTCGACTCCGCGCCGGGTTTCAAAGTGAAATCCGCCGACATCCGGACGGGAGGCGGGGTCTGCATAACGCCCGGCCATCCGGCCGCTCCGGATCCGTGGCGCCACCTGAAAGTGGTAGTAGGCAAGGGCCGAGCCCAGCAGGATGATTCCAGCCACTCCCAATGCCAGCGGCAACCGTTTCATGGGGCGAGACCCGTTTCCTGGGACAACTCCCGCCTGAGCAGGTCCAGCGCATGGGTCACCAGTCGATCCCTGCGCAGCCGGCGGCCCTTTCTCACGTTGATCCTGCGGGAGGCGAAGCCTGTCCTGACCGACCCGGCGGATATCCAGACGGACGCCGCCCCGCTCTCTTCCAGACCCACCGGACCCACCACCAGTCCCCAAGCCTCCGCTTCCTTTTCCGCCGCTCGTTTCGCCAGCATGCTGACGACCCGCTCCGGTGAAGCGGCCGTGGTCGCTTCGCCCCTGCCGCCCAACAATCGGCTCAAGGCCTGAGGACTCCCGGCCGCATAGGCTCCGGCGAAACGGGAAGAATCCCTCCGCCCCGCCAGCAGACTGGAGGAAACGGCTCCTCCGCTGGCGATTTCCCCCAGCACCAGGGATATCTCTCGCTGCAGCAGCAGTTGCCAGATCCGATCCTCCAGCGAAGCACCGGCGTCGGAATACATGTACTCCCCGACGTGATCGAGAAGCTCACCTTGCAGAGCCCTCAGGCGCTCCAGTTCCTGAGGCGAGTTGCCGGGAAAGGAGAAGGTGATATCGACGCGGTTGGAGTTGAAGGAAGACCAGACCGCCAATTCCCCCGGCAACTTCAAATGGTCGCGAATCACCCGGTCGATGCTGGATTGGCCGATACCTGCAAAACGCATGGTCAGAGAATGGCCGACCTTGCGCAGCCCGAAACGCTCCGACAGATAGGGCACCAGCTCGTTCCTGACCATGGGTTGAAGCTCGCGCGGAGGCCCCGGCAACGCCGCTATCACTTGCTGGCCATCGTCGAAAACCAACCCCACGGCGGTTCCGTTGGGATTGGGCAGGTAGGTCCCCTTCTCGGGGGCCAGCGCCTGCCCGCGCAAGACGGGCCGCAGGATTCCCTTTTCCCCACCGTATCTCCGCTTGAGATCGTTCAAGGCTCCGGGATGCTCCTTGAGGGAGATGGCAGTGTAGTCGGAGAGCACTACGCGGGTGATGTCCTGACTGGTGGGACCCAGACCGCCGGTGGTCAGGACCAGGGGAGCCTTGCCGCGGGCGAAATCCAGGGCCTGTTGCAGGTCGGTCTGAAGGTCTCCGATGCTCATCGAACCCAGGCAGCGATATCCCAAGGGACCCAAGGTGCGGGTGATGAACTGGGTATGCCGATCGGCATAGACGCCCTGGAGCAGCTCGCTACCGGTCACGATGATGAAGTAGTCCAGACTCTCCCGGCTTACCCCTTCGGCCGAGGCCCCTGCGGCGACAGCCTCGGGGCGGCCTCCCACCGAAACCAGGACCAGTAGAGCGACAGACAGCCACTTCGGGCCGGCGATTGTCCCCGGACCGTATTTCTCGCCGGGTCGCTGGAGATATTGTGAAAGACTATTTATTTTCATTGCCTTATTGGCCTTGTTTTGCCCGCTTCAACTTCCCGCCAGAGCCGCCAGCAAGCGGTCCACGTCCCGGCTGTCGTTGTAGAGGTGTCCGGAAATCCGCACCCGGCCCAGCTCGCCCCAGACCAGGATTCCCCGGCTCCTCAGATGATCATGTATCTTCCCGGCTTCTTCAGACAGAAAGCAGGTGTTTCCGGAACGAGCCGAGGGCTCCCCGGGCGTGATTACGGTGTGTCCCAGCCGCTCCAGGCCGGCCGCGATCCTTGCCGACAACTGCCGGGCATGTTCCTGAATGCGATCCATCCCCGTGCTCAGCAGCACATCCAGAGCATTGTTCAAGAACATCACCGACACCAGGCTGGGGTTGCCGGGCTCCATCTTCTCCGGCATGGGCCTGATCGGAACCTCCGGGAGAACTTCCATGCGTTCCTCCGGCCAGGCCACCAGGTTGCGCCAGCCGAAGCAGGTTGCGGCCGTGCGACTCTCGGCCCTGGGGCTCAGATAGCAGGGAGCCACCCCATGGGTGGCCAGCATCCACTTGTAGGAACTGCTCACGCACAGGTCGGTCACGCCTGCCGGAACCTCCACCACGCCCGAGCCATGGGTGGCGTCCACGGCCAGCAGCACACCTCGCCGAGAGGCCCCCTCCGCCAGGCGCTGCAAGTCCAGGCACTGGCCGGTGTAGAAGCTCACCTGGCTAACGGCCAGCACCCGGGTGCGGGCGTCCATGGCCCCCAGCAGATCCTCCTCCCTGACCTTCCAGCGGCGATGGGGAACCCGTCGGACCGCCACGCCCTCCGCCTCCAGCGATTTCCAGGCGTAGCCCACCGAAGGAAACTCGAGGCTGGTGGTCACGATGTTGTCCCCGGCACTCCAATCGAGACCTCGCGCCAGCCAGTTCATCCCCTCTGCCGACGAGGGCATGAAGGCCACCCGGTCGGCTGGGACGTTCCACAACCGGGCCACCTTCTTCCGGCAGGCCTCGGTCCGGGCGGCCACCTCCCCCCGCCCTTCGTACCCCCGACTCTTCAAGCGGGCGAAATCGGCGTAGACCGACTGGTGGCTCTTCATCCAGGGAGCCTCCCCACCCGTGCAGAGGTGGGTCACTCCTTCCAGTCCGACGAAGGCATCCGGAGAAATGAGCGGTTCGATCTTCATTGGGGTCTCAGTGGATCAGGGTGGCAACGGCCGCCGGAATGGCCGCAAGCGCCGCACCCGTGGGCGCCTGCGAATCAACTCCAACTGCTTTTGAGAAACTCGATCCAGTTTCCGTGCATGACCCTGGCGACGTCCGCATCGGCGTAGCCCCGCTTGCGGAGGATCTCGGGAATGCGCTGCAGGTCGGCGATGGTGTCCATGTCGCAGGGAGCCTGCTCTTTCCCATAGCCCCCATCCAGATCGGTCCCGATCCCCGCGTGGTTGCAGTTGCCCGCTACCTGGCAGATGTGGTCCATGTGGTCGGCCACCGTCTCCAGCGTGATGCCGCTGTTGTCGATCGCCTGATGGTCCCACAGGGGTGAGAGCATCCAGTCGTCCAGGGCCACCCCGATAACCCCGGACCTCTCCACGATGGCCCGAATCTGGCTGTCCTCGAACTGACGGTCATGGTCGCAGAGAGCCCGGCAACAGTTGTGGGTGGCCAGCACCCGGCCCCCGAAGCCGTCCAGGGCCTCCCAGAAGGCCTGATCGGCCAGATGGGTCAGGTCCAGCAGCATGCCGGCTGCATCCAGAGCTTTCAGAAGGGGACGCCCGCGGGGCGTCAAGCCCCCGGGAGCCTGGGTCCCGTGGGAATAACTGCTGACGCCGTAGTGGCACAGGCTCACCACCCGGAGGCCTTCATCCCACCACTCCGGAACCTGCTCGGGAGAGACGATGCCGTCGGCTCCTTCCATGGTGAGCACAAACCCCAGGGGGGTGGAACTGGGGTCCCGTTCCCAATCCGTCAAATGAGCCTCCAAGCCCTGGCGATCCCGGATCTGACGGAGTACTCCCTTGGACTCCATCAGGCGATAGTAGGCCAGCTCGCCGCGGCACCTGGCATAGGCGATGTCCTGGTTTCGCACCCCGGAGAAGCGTTTTCCCATGGATGCGACCCGGCAGGCAACGGTAACGAAAAAGAGCCCGATCTCTCCCCGGCGCTGCTCCTCGTAGTTGACCATGTTGAGGCCCCGGCCCTTTTGGGCCATGCCGGCTTCCGATTCCCGGATCCCGGCAATGCTCTGCAACAGGTCCCGGTTCCATTCAAGGGCATTGTGAGCAATATCGATGTGCGAATCGACAATCAGCATCTGGTAAAAACCCTCCCTTGCAGTATCTGACTCTCGGTCAGTTCCAAGCCCGAAGTCAAGACCCTTGGGCGGGTCAAGCGTAGCACCGGCGCCGCGCCAATTCCATCACTTTGTGGAACGTCGGCCTGGGAAGGAACATGGGTGCCTCCGCCATTTTTGAAACCATTGAGGGTCGTCCACGGAGGCCCAAAAAAAGTAATCCACCAAGCAGCACGAAGGACGACGAAGAGCCACAAAGGGCTTGGAGAAAGCTCCAGAGGGATCGGCCAAGGGTCGGGAAAAAGAAAACTAACATGGAGGCGTTTGCAAAATTCGGCAGCGGGACCTTTGCCGGGAATGGCCACAAAAGGCACAAAAACACAAAAAGAACCATCGGATGGGCACGTCTCGAAATCAAGAAACTCGTTTTGTGCCTTTTGTGCTTTTTGTGGTTTCTGTTGTCTCTTGTGCTTATCGTGGTGAATGCTGGAGCCTGCAGCACATCATCCTTGCCGCCTCAATGTCATTCCCGATTGCGATATTTGCAAAAGGCTCATCATTAACATGGATGCACAGGATAACCAGGACGGGACGCTGCTGCACGAGAAGCCGGCTCCGGCAATGATCGTGTGCGGATTTGCGGATGCTCAGATTACAAGCCTGCCGTTTCCTGAAAAAATCCTGTGCATCCTGTGCATCCATGTGAATCAAAACCTGTTCCGAGCCTCCATAAAACGGTTGGCTGCGGAATTTTGCAAAAGGCTCATATGAAAAAAATTTCGATTCCCGGCACTGGGCCGCTTCCACTCGCCCGCGTTCCCTCCCTGCCGGCGCTTCCGCCCCACCGGAGCCTCCGGCCCGATTGCTTCTGATTCGAGAAACATGCTACATTGGCTCGGTTGTCTGCTGTCGACCCCGGAGGCGACCACACCGCAAGGAAAACATCCGTGCCAATCAGTAAAATCATTCTGGCCAATCCCAGGGGCTTTTGCGCCGGGGTGGTCCGTGCCATCGAAGTGGTGGAGCGGGCGCTGGATCTTCTTCCCCCTCCGATCTACGTCTTCCACGAGATCGTCCACAACCGCCACGTGGTGGACCGTCTCAGCGGCCGTGGGGTTGTCTTCGTGAACCACCTGGACGAGGTCCCGGACGGTTCGGTCTGTATCTTCAGCGCCCACGGGGTGTCCCCGGCGGTCCGCCAGGTGGCCGAAGACAGGCAGCTTCAAGTGGTTGACGCCACCTGTCCCCTGGTCACCAAGGTCCACCTGGAGGCCATTCGGTTTACCCGGGAGGGATACTCCCTGGTGCTGATCGGCCATCCCGGCCACGACGAAGTCGACGGGACCATGGGCGAAGCTCCCATGCACCTGGTCAGTTCCGTCCAGGATGTCGACAGCCTTCAGGTCTCCAATCCCGACAAGGTGGTCTATCTGACCCAGACCACTCTCAGCCTGGACGACACGGCTCAGATCGTGGAGGCCCTGCGAACCCGCTACCCTCGGCTGAGCTCACCACCCAAGGACGATATCTGCTACGCCACCCAAAACCGCCAGAACGCCGTCAAGGACTTGGCGGAACAGGTCGACCTCATGCTGGTGGTGGGATCTTCCAACAGCTCCAACTCCCAGCGTCTGACCGAGGCGGCTCATGCAGCCGGCGTCCGCGCCTACCTGGTGAACGACGCAAGCGAGATTCGGTCCGAATGGCTGGAACAGGTCGAGGTGGTTGGGGTGACCGCCGGGGCGTCGGCTCCGGAACACATTGTATTGCAGGTGGTGGACTATCTGAGATCCTCCCAAGCGGTCCAGGTGGAGGGCCTGGAACTCGAGGACGAGCGCGTCCACTTCGCCATCCCCCAGGCGCTGGTTCAGATCGCGTCCCAATAGGCGGTTCACCCCCACGCCTGCGCTCGATTCGACGGCAGCGCCTCGATTCAGCCAACCCCGGCAGAAAGGCAAGAGTCCTCTCGGGCGGACCGGTGGTGGCTGGCGCTCCCCAGGGAGGAAAATCCTCAATGGATCGCCTCCAACCCCTTCACATCCTGGCCGCGTCGGGCAGTTCCCGTCCCGGTAACTATACCCGCAGGGTGCTGGCCCTGGCCGTCGAAGAACTTCAGAACCGACACCAGGTCCAGGTGGACCTGATCGATCTCGCCACCACCGATTTTCCCTTTCCGGGACAGGGCCCTTCCCAGACCACCCAAAGGGCACAGGAACTTGTCAAGGGGGCTGCCGGGATCCTGTTGGCCACCCCCGAGTACCACGGCAGCTACAGCAGCGCCATCAAGCGGTTCATCGAAAACCTGGGATTCCCCTCCACCCTGGCAGGCAAGCCGGTGGCCCTGCTGGGAGCCGCCGCCGGACAGATCGGCGCGGTCAAGGCACTGGAGCACCTGGGCAGCGTCTGCTCCCACGTGGGGGCCTTTGTTCTGCCGGGGTCGGTCTCGGTCGCCCGGGTGCAGTCGGTCTTCGGCGAAAATGGCCAATGCCTGGATGCGGCCATCGAAAAGCGGATTCGCGGATTGGCAACCCACCTGATGGACTACATCTACGACCGCATCGCTCCACGCGCAACTCTGGAGCAATCGGTGCGCGGCAACCAGACCGATCGGACGCGCCAGTTGTCCAACTGAACGGAGACGTTCGGTGCCGGGAAGCAGGATTACCCGCCGGAATCGATGGGAAGTTGCGGCCGCTTGGGATGGGGCCAGTCCAGATGGAAGCGGGCGCCTCGAGGTTGGTCGGTGCGCTCGTAGGTGTGGGCGCCGAAATAGTCTCGCTGGCCCTGCAGGAGATTGGCGGGAAGGAACTCCGAGCGGTAGCCGTCGTAGTAGGCCAGGGCCGACATGAAGGCCGGAGCTGCCAGGCCCGCCTGGGCCGCCAGGCTGACCACCCGGCGCCAATGAGCCTGCCCCTCCCGAATCTGCCCCTCAAAATAGGGATCCAGCATCAGGTTGACCAGCTCGGGATCGCGAGTGTAGGCCTCGGTGATCTTTTGCAGGAACCGCGCGCGAATGATGCACCCGCCCCTCCAGATCCTGGCGATGGAGGCGAAGTCCAACTTCCAGCGGTATTCCACCTGGGCCTGGCGCATCAGCTGAAACCCCTGGGCGTAGGCGCAGATCTTGGAACAGTAGAGGGCGTCACGGACGGCGGCAATCAATTCCCGGCGATCGCCCCGGTAGCTGAAGGCGGGACCGGACAGTTGCCTGGATGCCTCGACGCGCTCGCTCTTGAGAGCGCTCAGGCAGCGGGCAAAGACGGCTTCGGCAATGGAGTTGGCCGGGATTCCCATGTCCAGGGCGTTCCCGCTGGTCCACTTTCCCGTGCCCTTTTGCTGAGCCGCATCCAGAATGCGATCCACCAGAAAGCCGTCGGGGTCGGCCGGATCGGGCTGGCGCAGGATTTCCGCCGTAATCTGGATCAGATAGGAGTCCAGATCCCCCTGGTTCCACTGGGCAAAGATCGCCGCCAGCTCATCCGACTTCAAGTCCAACAGCTTCTTCAGGAGGAAATAGGCTTCGGAGATGAGCTGCATGTCCACGTACTCGATGCCGTTGTGGATCATCTTGACATAGTGCCCCGCTCCGTTTTCCCCGATGTAGCTGGTGCAGGGCACCCCGCCCCGGACGGGCTTTCCGGGCTCTGCCGTCTCCATGGGCCTGCCGCTGCTCTCGTCCACCTTGGCCGCGATACTGTTCCATATCGGCTGCAGGTGCTTCCAGGCCGAGGCCTGGCCACCGGGCATCATCGAAGGCCCGAAGCGGGCGCCCAACTCCCCTCCGGACACTCCCGAACCGAAGAAGAGGCAGCGGCCGGAATACTCCCGCTCCCGGCGGATGGTGTCGGTCCAAAGGCTGTTGCCGCAATCCACCACCAGGTCGTCGTCCTCGATGCCCGCCTCCAGGAGCTGTGAGATCACCCGGTCCACCGCGGGCCCCGCCTGGACCAGAATTATCACCTTTCGGGGTTTCCTGAGGGCTGCCGCCAGGTCGGGCAGCGAGGCGCATGCCACCAGCCCGCCGGGAGTCTCCGGGTTGTCGGCCACGAACCGCTCCATGACCGAACGGGTGCGGTTGTAGACCGCCACCTTGAATCCGTGGTCGGCCATGTTCAGGGCCAGATTCTGGCCCATTACGGCCAGACCGATCAGTCCCACGTCCGCGCTAGCGTTTTGAGCCATGCGATGCTTTCTTTGGGGGAAACAGGACAGGAGTGCAGCGGCAGGACGTTTCCGATGCTACATGGTCTCCGAACCGACGGCCCGCCCCTGGTCCACGCTCAGTTCGTCCTTGGAGATCTTGTGGACACTCTTGGGGTTGAAGGTTTGGCTGGTTCCGACTCTGAGAGCCACCTCGATTCGGCCGCCCGTCAATACGAAGAACTGCAGGAGGTATCCGCCCCCTTCCATCACTTCCACCTGGTATTCGTCCTCGGGCGTTCCCCCCAACGAGGCGGCCAGTTGCGCCTGAAATGCAGGAGCTTCGACCACCCTGCCGGGCAGAGCCATGATCAAGGTGCCCGGATCCTCCCGGAGGAGTGCCCGGATCCGTTCCCGAATTTCAGCCATCCGGGAAATCAGGCTGCCGGCGAAGGCGACCTCGTCGCCGGGCGCTTGAGCCGGGGGCCGAATGCCCCAGGTGATGTGATGGATGAAAGGATTTCCATACCCCTGGTCCATCATGCGGCGGTAGCCCGTCTCGTCCAGGGGATGAACCACGGCAATGTGGTCGGGCCAGCCCTTTTCCCGGGCTGGGCTGACCTCCGGCAGCGAAGCCGCCACGTTGATGTAGTCACAGCCGTCCACCGGAGAGGGATAGCAGCGGTTGTCCGATCCGACCACGTACCCCAAGCTTCTCAGCGGCTCCGCCAGCATCCGGGGCGGCTCCGAGAAGATCGCGTAGTGGTCGGGGTGATCCATCAGCGGGATCCCCCCGCCAAGTAGTCGATCGCCCACTTCCCTGGCCTCCCGCAGCCGCTCGGCGGCGTTGGGAATGGCCATTGTTTCTTCAAATCCCTCCGGCAAAGTCACACGGGCTTCCATATCTCCTCTTGCCAGGCTTGCAGCAAACCGGTGGAAATCGCGGGGCAACTAGGACCAGAGATCCAGCACCGGATGGCCCTTGACCAGTTCCCGGGGCTGTTCCAGGTGGTTGAGCACTTCCATTTCCGGATTGATCCCCAGTGTGAAATAGACGGTTGCCAACAGATCGTTGGGGTGAACCGGCTTGTCCTTGGGCGCGGAACCGGTCTCGTCCGAAGCCCCGTAGAGCTGGCCGCCCGGGATTCCGGCCCCGGCAATGACCGCGGTGTAGCAGTAAGGCCAGTGGTCCCGGCCGTCGGGAGCATTGGTGTTGCCCGAAGTGCTCACGCCCAGACGAGGCGATCTACCGAACTCTCCCACCGCCACCACCAATGTCTCCTCCAGCAGCCCGCGCTGGTGCATGTCTTCCAGCAGCGCTGAGAGGGCCCGATCCAGCTTGGGACAGTGGAGATTGCGCAAGGGCTTGAAGTTGGAGGCGTGGGTATCCCAGGCATCCACCTCGGGATTGCCGTTGGCCACGGCCGGCCAGTTCAGTTGGACGAAGCGGGTTCCGGCTTCCACCAGCCGGCGGGCCAGCAGGGCCCCTTGACCGAAGGTGGTTCGACCGTAGCGGTCCCGCATCGCGCTGGACTCCTTGTCCAGATCGAAGGCATCCCGAGCCTTGCCTGAAAGCACCAGATCGAAGGCCTTTTCGTAGTACTCTCCCAGGGCGTGTTGGCCCACTGCCTTTTCCAGTTCCGGCATGGACTGGTTGAGCCCCTTCAGCAAGGTATACCGGTCTTTCAGGCGCTGCTCCGAAATTTCCCTGCGCAGCGTCAGATCATCCAGGTTGACGGATTGATTGGGATCCTGGTAAAGCCGATAGGGATCGTAGGCCTTGCCCAGAAAGCCGGCCGCTCCCCCCTTGCCGATCACGCTGGATTCCTGCAAGGGGCGGGTCAGCTCCACGAAGGGCAGAACCGGCTCATCGGGCGGAAGCATCTTGGAAACGTGCGAGCCGGCCGTGGGAAAGTCGGCCGGAGAAGGGGGCTCGAGCTGACCCGAGGGGGCCACTTTGTCCGGGGGGTAGCCCGTCAACATCTGATAGATGGCGGCGGTATGGTTGAACAGTCCCTTGGGGGTGTAGCTCATGGAGCGGATCAAGGTGCACTTGTCCACCTGATCGGCCAGCAGGGGCATGGTCTCGCTGAGCTGAATACCGGGGACCTTGGTCTTGATCGGGTTGAACTCGCCCCGGACGTTGGAAGGAGCCTCCGGCTTGGGATCCCAGATGTCGAGATGGCTGGGTCCTCCCTGCAGAAAGAGAAGCACCACGTGCTTGGCCGCCCCAAATCCCCGGACTCCGGCGAACTTGGCCGCCAAGTCGGGCGTGGACGCCGCCTGCGCCTTTTGCATGGCCAGGAAATGGGGCAACCCGAGCCCGAACAAACCCACGGATCCGACCCGCAGAAACTCCCGGCGGGTGGGTCCATCGCAGAAATTGCCGCCGCGGCCTGGAATCACTAGCATTTTGTCCCTCCTTCCTAAAATACCTGCTTGTTTTCAGGAATGATCATACCGGTTCAACGGTTAAAGAGAAAGCCATTGCTGTTGAGCAGCGCCCACAGAAGATCCTGGGCGCCGGCAGCCCGGCTTTCGGAATGCTTCAGATGGTCCACACCGACCTGCATTTCCTGAGAAGTCGGCGGCCGGCTCAAGGTAGCCAGGTGGAGATCCTCCACCAGTTGGCGGTCCGATTTCCCTTGCTGGATGAGAGTGGCGATGCGGCCCTCGGGAGCCGAGACGGCATTGGCCAGCGTGGGGCCGTTCACCAGATTGAGGGCATGAGGCAGGCTGACATCGCTGCGGCGCTCACACTCACAGGGTTCTTCCCGTTGCGGGCGTCCGAACAGGTCCAGGAAGCCGCCCTTGCCCACGTGGGGATCGGGGACCTGCACCGCGCTGTAGTCTTCCGGCATTTCGGGGAGTTCGAATCGGACCCCGGTAGCCAGGGCGATGGCGTCCGCCAGGGGCTCGGCGCCCAGGCGGCGGGGGATCTGGTGGGAGAAGTTGCGATCGTCATGCCGGTTCCACTGGTTGGTGCGGAACGTGGTCTGGTAGACCCGGGAATTGGTAATGGTCCTCATGAGATGCTGCAGGTCGAAGTCGTGCTTCTCGAAGTCCTCGGCCAAGGCCGCCAGCAGCGCTTCATTGACGGGGGGATTGGAGGCGCGGATGTCATCTACCGGGCTGATGATCCCCCGGTGAAAGAAGTAGCTCCAGACACGGTTCACGATGGCGCGGGCAAAGAAGGGGTTTTCCCTGGAGGTGAGCCACTCGACCAGGGCCGGCCGGCGGTCTCCCTCGGCCAGCGAGGGAATGGAGGGCACGGCCCCGCCGGTGACCAGAAACCGGGGATTCACCACTCGCCCGTCCTTGGGGTGCTTCAACTCGTTCTCGACCCTTTTGAGATAGACCACTTCCTCTCCGCTTTCGAATCCAGGCCGCACCCCGATTGCAGAGAAAAAGGCAGCCATCTCGAAGTACTGGTTCTGGGTCCACTTTTCAAAGGGATGGTCGTGACACTGGGCACAGACCATCCGAACTCCCAGGAAGAGTTGGGTGGTGGTCTCCATGGCGGCAGTGGGGCCGCGAGCCGAGAGAAAGAAGTTGGCGGCCGGATTCTCGAAGGTGCTCCCCTTGGAGGTGAGCAACTCCCGCACCAGCGTGTCATAGGGCTTGTTGTCGGCGATGGATTGGCGCAACCACTCGCGGAAAGTCCACATGCCCTTGTAGCTCATGAACTTGCGATTGCTGCGCAGCAGATCGCCCCACTTCAGGGTCCAGTAGTCGGCGTAGGCCTGGCTGCGGATCAGCTCATCGATGGCCCGGGAACGCTTCCGTTGAGAATCGGTCGGATCCTGAGCGAAGGCCCGAATTCGCTCCGGCTCAGGGATCTTGCCGGTCAAGTCCAAGCTGACCCGGCGCAGGAACTCGGCGTCCTCAGCCAGCGGAGAGGGCTGAACCCTGAGCCGCTTCAGCTTCCTGTCGACCAGCTTGTCGATATAGTTGAACTGGGGCATGGCAGCCCAGACAAACCCGGGCTTGGGATTGAGCACGGTCACGGGAACCATCACGAATTGACCTTCATAGCGAATCATCAGGGTCGATTCTCCCGTGCGGAGACCCTTCACCCCACTTCCCTCGACGGCCACCGCCTCCACGTCGCTGCTGCCAAGATGCGCCTCCCGGGTCACGTCCCGGGTCGACCCGTCGGGGTAGCGGGCCACCACGACCACCTGCTGCCTGCGTCCGGGGGCGTGCATGAAGATCTCCCCGGGATGAGCCTCCACCCCTACCACCCGATCCGCCTTGGGATCGCCATAGGGAACCTCTTGCTCTATCCAGGTCAGGATGGAGTCGTAATAGGGAGAGCCCAGCGGCAGCACCAAGCCGCCACCGTGGGCGACCTGCTGGGTGGGCTTGGCCAGCATCAGGCTCTTAGGGGGGTCGGCTCGATTGAAGCGCCGGCCGGACATGTCGTAGAGAAGCGCCCGGTAGTCGAACTCCGCGTCATACCCTCGCAGGGAGAGCTTGAACCCGTTCTTGCCCTTGGCCGCCCCGTGACAGACTCCCTGGGAGCATCCCACCTTGTTCATGATGGGCAGGACGTCCCGCAGAAAGGTTGTCCTGGCGGAACCAGATGAGGCATCCACGCGCACGGCAATCTCGGCCGAATGCCCGCCGGACCGAACCGTCACCCGGGCCTGTCCTTCCCGGACCGCCCGCAGATAGCTGTCCGGTCCCAACTCGACGATACCGCCTTGCGGCTCGATCCGGGCCCTTTCCGTCAGGTCCAGTCGCTCGCCGCCGGCGGAGATGCCGGTGACCAGGATCCTCCGCAATTCTCCCGGCCTGCTGAAAACCAGACCGCCAGGCTGCACCTGCAGCTCACGGATTTCGGCTGGCGGCCCGGCCGAACCGTCTCCGGCCGGCAGACCAGTGCCGGCGGCCATCAGGATAAGGCTGCCTGCCCAAAGACAGGTCGCTATCGGCTTGGAAACCATGAAACGCTTACCTCTCGATCGGAATATGAACACCGGCCGTGTCCTCCCCGGCTGAAACCACGATTCTGGAGCGCAGGGGAGCAATACGGTAGGGGACCTTTTCCTTTTCTCTCCCCGCCAACATGGAGGAGGAAGTGATTTCGAACTCATATTCTCCCGGAGCGGCGGAGTCTTCCGCCCGGCACACCACTCGAAATTCGTCTTCATCCGCGGGAACTTCCACAGGCGGGCAGGATACGCCCAGCGGAAAGTTCTCCGGTCGGATGCTCACCGGCTGCTTGAAGGCGGGTTCCCGCTCGACCCTGCCCAGCAGTTCCCCGCCCCCACCCGGCGTCAACCCGATCCCTTCGCCTGCCAGGCTGAGGCGGTATCCCGGCACCACGTCAACCGTCATGGCCCTCGAGTAGACGGTAACCGGGGCGCCATCCACGTCCAGCAGACCGGTCAGAACCATGTTGAACTTCAGGGCAGGCGTACCCACTGTCGTGCCGATCCTCAGCCAACCCTCGCTGATGTACTTGGCGCCGACCTCTCCCACCCTCACGTTCACTTCTCGAGATCCGACTGATCTGGCGACAACCCTTTCCGGAGGGCGAAGTCCGGCCACGGCGCTCTCGAACTTCCACGGCAGCTGGGTCTGCATTCCCTGCACCAGTCGGATCGACCGGGAACCCTCCACACTCAGCTCAGCCAGGGAGGATTTGGACACCATGGCCGGGAGCTCCATTCCCAGCCAGTGGGCTGCGAAGGGAGTCTGATCGTCCCGGTTGTTGGGATCGGGCCGTCCGGTTCCCCGGCTGCTTTGAACCTGGGTGACCAATCCGGGACCTCGCGCCCTCCGGCGCAGCCGGGTTCCGTCCTCCAGGACCGCCTCTCCCCAAACGGACAATTCTCTCAACCTGGGCGAGGCGCCCTTGCGGGCGGTAACGGTCAGCATGCCGCTCGCGGACACGGCCCTCTCTCCCTGCACCAGGGAGGCGGCAGGAACCAGCCCGCCTTCGACTACCAGGTCTTTGCCGGCGTCCGAAATGCCAAGCCGTATTTCCCCCAGGTACCCTCTGCGTTGAATATTGACCTCGACCGCCGCCGTCCCCTCGGCCGGAATATTGACGTAGGGGGTATCCAGACTCAGGACGAAATCGGCCGTCTGCCGGCGGGCCAGGAGTCGGTAGCCGAACAACGGACCTCCCCGCTCCACCAGGTCCTCCACCGCCACCAGCAGCTCTCGCACGCCCTCGGGCACCTTCACTTTGAGAAACGGGTCGGAACTGGTCCTCAACCCCCGCAACACTGCCGAGAAGACCGCGATTTCCGGAATATCGTCCCCCGCCGAGGCCAGGCGATTCCCCTCACTATCGTAGGCGGTCAATCTGCCGTAGAGGCGTGAGGTCCCCAATCCACCTGCTTCCAACTGGATCATCCACTCCTCTCCGGGTTTGACTGCCAGACGGTAGCGGTCTACTTCCCCGGGGTTCGCTATGCGTCCGTTGACAACGGTATCCGGCTCAATCCCGACCTCGGCTCCCCCGTCCGGTTCGCTCGTCTCCGGAAGATCACCCACCGCAAGCAGAAGCGGGAGGCTCCCCGGGGAGCCCGGGACCGGCACCATGGCGAAATCGGCCGTGGGGCCGACCTGGCTCAGATCCACCGTCACCTCCCTGGATTCCCTGAGGTTGCCGCCCACCAACCGCACCTGAACCTTATCCCCTCTTCGCCCCCCCAAGGGAAAGAGGCCGGCGGCGTAGGCGAACTCCCCGATCTTCAGCCGGTAGAAGTTCCGCTCCTGCAGGCTGAAACGCGCATCGTGCACCATCAGGTAGTAGTCGCCCGATTCGGGCAGGGAGATGTCCAGCCTGCAATCGACACCCAGGCCGTGAGCATCGTTGGAGACGGCGATCTGTTTTTTCTCGGCCGTCAACAGTCGAATGACCGGATCCAGCGCCGAACCGGCCCGACGGGCTTCCACCTCGACCACCAGGCGCTGCCCTTTTCGGCCCTCGAACCGGAAGAAATCCCGGTCGGGCCCGGAAAGCGTCCCGTTGACCGTGGCCGGAAGCTGCAGCGGTTGGCTCCCTTCGGCGGAATTGTTCAAGGCCTTGTGAACCGGTTGGCGAGACTCCTCCTCGGAAACTTCCGGCAGGGCGCCGACGCTGAACAGCAGCACGTTGGACAGTCCCTCGGAGGAGCGAAGCCGCAAGGTGTAGAGCCCTACCGCCGTTTCTTCGGGCAGTTCCACCAGGAAGGGCCGCTTCTCCTCCGTCTTGCCCGGCCCGGCCCCTTGTCCGGAGACGGTCAAGGGCGTGAATGTGCCCGGCAGGTTGGAGACGATCTCGGCTCCCTGCAAGTGGCTTCCAACCAGAGTGAGGGTGAAAGCGGTTCCCCGCTGGGCTCCCGGCGGATCCAGCCGCTTCAGGCTCGGGCTGGCGCCCTGGACTGGAGAGGCCAGAGTCCCCAGAAGGAAAGCTCCCAGCAAACCGGCTCCCCGGCAGGCCGCCCAGCAACATCGGCGGTTCTCCATCATCCTCTTCTCCCTTCCCGCCCGGCCCTGCGCCTACGTTCTATGGGCCGGAGGCCGCCATCTCCGCTTTCATCGGGACGGGAACAAAATCCCGCAACAGCTTCCCCGACGCCACCTCGTGGATCCGCACCCGACCTTCGAACCCCGCCGTGGCCAACTCCCGTCCCCCGGGGTGGAAGGCAAGGGTATAGATCCCGGACTCATGCCCGGTGCAGGCCGCCAGGCGCTCTCCGCTCTCCGCGTCATAAATGGGGGCCTCGGCTCCCGCGCCGGCTACGGCCAGCTTCCGGCCGTCGGCGCTGAACCCCAGGGCAAAAATCTCCCCCGACTGGCGTTCGAAGGCGCGGATCAAAGTGCCTTCCTGGCCTGCGAAGATCTTCTTGGGTCGATCCATTCGATAGTAATAGGGGATTCGCTCCTCGCCGCCGACCACCACCCGGTCCCGACTGGGATGGCGGGTCACGGCCGCCAACTCCTTCCTCAGCTTGTTGAGGTTCTCGATGAAGGCTCCCGACTCGGCATGCATCAGTTTGGCCGCGAAATCCCGCCCCACCGAGACGATTCGCTTTCCGTCCATGCCGAAACGGGTCCCCAGAACCCAGTTCTCATGGTGGTTGGTCTTCAGCAACTCCTTTCCCGAAGACACCTCATGGATCCGGACGGTGCTGTCCGAGCATCCGAAGGCTACTCGAGAACCGTCGGGCGAGAGGGAAACCCCGAAGAGGGTGTCCTTGCAAACGGTGACCGAGCGTTTCAACTTGCCGGAGGCGAGCTCCCAAAACTGCAGCTCCCCGAAACGGGCCGGCGTCCCACCCCCCGCCACCAATGTTTTTCCATCCGGAGTGAAGACCAACGACTGGATGCGATCGGAGAGTCCCACCAGGCGGCCTTCCAGCCCGCTACCGTCCGATCGGTGCAGCAGGACCTCCCGGTATCCCGAAACGGCCAGCAGGGAACCGTCCGGCGAATAGGCCAGGGCCGTGATCACGGGTGGCGAGGAATAGACCGGAGGCTCGTTCTGAGAAACCCTGTCGAGCTGGATGGGCGTGTCGTCGGTGGCGCCTGCCTTCACCCAGGCCCGGAACCTGGCGATGGTCTCCCGGTCCAGCGGCGGACCGCCCAGAGGCATCAGGGGCGGGCGCCTGCCTTCCATCATGGCGATCAACAGGCTTCTCTCGGGATCTCCCGGGACCAGGCCCGGTCCGCTGTGACCTCCCTTGAGAAGAGTCCGATACTGGGTCAGGTCGAGGTGCCCTTGCTGGATAGCCGGCTGGTGGCAGCCCTGGCAGTGCTGCTGGATCACCGGACGGATGTCCCGGAAATAGCTGGGAGCCGACGCCGGCTGCTCCTCCGCGGATTCCGCCCTGCCGGGAGCGGAGGGGACCACCGTCCAGACCAGCAACAAACACCCCACGGCCTTCAGGAAGGACAACCGAAAAAACCCTGCCATTGGCAAAAACCTGCGCTTGGAAAGAAATTGGATGGAGCGGTACGCTTCCAGCCGCAATGATAGGGCTTCCGCCACTCCCCCGTCAAGACGGAGTCGGGCCGCCAACCCTGCCGGGCGAACGACTCCAAGGTGGTTGATCCGGGCGCTGGGGGCGAGGGCCCGGCTTGTCTGAAACAACCGAAAAAAGGCAAAAGACAAAAGAGTTATCCACGAAGGGGCACGAAGGCGTGACGGCTCTGCCGCATCGGCAGGGCTGCGGCCTGGCAACCCGGAACGACCCCCTCCAGGGGCACGTGTGATGGGAGGAGGCCCTCCCGGGAGCGCGGGGGTCCCGCCCGCATCGTCTAGTAATGCTGTCCATCCATGTTCAATAGGTGGAAAACCGAATTGGGACCAACAAACTGCTGAAGATATACTGTGAATTCGTATTCAGCGACCCGCTGAGAAATGCGGGCGTAACTCGAGAGTCCGAATATGACCGTTGTCACCGCGAATCTCCGACTCGCCCGAGAACTCCAGCAGGAATACGACCGGGAACAGCAGGCGGCAGGGCTGTCCTGCTGGCCGACGCCCCGCATTCTTCCCTGGTCGGCATGGCTTTCCGAACTGTGGAGAGAGGCGTTGTTTTCCCGTCGTGCGGAAACCGCCCGACGCCTCCTCCGTCCAACGGAAGAACGGACAATCTGGGAAGACATCATCCGTTCAATGCCCGATAACCCGCTGCTGGAAGTCCCCAGGACCGCCGAGTCGGCACTGTCCTCCTGGAATCTTCTGTGGGCCTGGCATATTCCCCTGGACCCCCCGGAGTGGAGAGATCAAGAGGATTCCGAGACCTTTCGGTCGTGGGCCGAGGAATTTGGCCGCCGCTTCCGCCGGAATGGGTGGTTGTCAGGCGCCGAACTTCCGGCGCTTGTGGCGGATCTCATCGAAAGGGGACGCCTTCCGGTCCCCGGCCAAGTGGAATTTGCAGGCTTTCTTGAGCCGACGCCTGCCCAACAAAGGCTGTTCGACTCCCTGGCTGGGCGCGGGACGGAAGTTCGCCACCGCGAAATCCCCCAAACAGCCGGCAAGGCCGTGCGCCTGGGCCTGAGGGATGCCGACCGTGAAATGAGGGCCGCCGCCCAATGGGCGCGCCGGATTCTGGAAAACGACCCGGAGGCGGCAACCCCGAATTTTCGAATCGGCGTCATCGTTCCCGATCTGGGAGGGCGCCGTAGCCAGATCGAGCGTGTTTTCGCCGACACCCTGCATCCCCGTACCCGGCTGCGCCAGGACCTGGACCCCAAGAGGCTCTTCAACATCTCGCTGGGGTTGCCGGCGGCCGACTACCCCCTCATCGAGGCGGCCTTCCTGCTGCTTGCGACCGATCCCCGGAAAATTCCAATCGAGGTCGCCGGCCGACTCTTGCGATCGCCGTTTCTGCAGGGTTCCGAGGAGGAATTCACGAGCCGGGCCCTGCTGGATGTCGAATTGCGTTCCATGGGAGAGCCTTACCTTTCGCTGAGGGACATCATCGCCCCGGCCCGCGGCGGGGATGCCTCGCTTCGGTGCCCCCGGCTCGCCGGCCGGTTGCTCGCCTGGACGGAGCGGCACCAGGCGCTGCAGCCCAGCCGGCTGCCCAGCGACTGGGCTCCCGTCCTCTCCCAATTCCTGCAGGAGATCGGGTGGCCCGGAGATCGCGGTATCGACAGCATGGAGTTCCAGACGCTTGAAGTCTGGAATGAACTGCTCTCCGAGTTGGCCAGGCTCGACCGCGTCTGCGGGCACATCTCGCTGGGTACGGCCGTCGGCAAGTTGAGATACCTGGCTTCGACCCGGCAGTTTCAGCCGGAGTCCGAGCCGGCCCCTGTCCAGATTCTGGGCGTGCTGGAAGCCTCCGGCCTGCGCTTCGAGCGGCTCTGGATCATGGGGATGCACGACAATGCCTGGCCGGCGGCGCCGTCGCCCGATCCGTTTCTGCCGTTTCACCTGCAGCGGCGTTTCAAGCTGCCCCGCTCCTCCCCGGACCGAGAACTGGAGTTTGCCCGGACGTTCACCACCCGGCTCCTGGCAAGCGCCCCAACCGTGGTCGTCAGCCATCCGGAGCGGGATGGCGATTCCGATTTGAGAGTCAGCCCCCTCCTGACCGCACTGCCGGAAGTTGCCGAGGCCGACCTGAGGCTCCCGGCTTCGGACAGTTACCCGGAACAACTTCGGCGGTCGTCCCGAATGGAGACCATCCAGGACCACCGCGCCCCGCCGTGCGGCGATGTTCCCTTCAGAGCCGGGACCTCTCTGTTCAAGCTGCAGGCGGCCTGTCCCTTCAGGGCTTTTGCCGAGTTGCGCCTTGGAGCACAAGCGCCGGACCAGCCCGAGCCAGGCTTGAACGCTCTCGACCGGGGACAACTGGTCCACCGCATTCTGGAGCATGTCTGGGAGAAGTTGCGATCCCACCAGGGATTGCTGTCGATGAGTGAGGAAGGACTGGTGGATCTGGTGCGTTCCGAGGCCGACGCCGAGATTCGGAAGTTCTCCAGACGCCGCCGGGTTCTGCGAAACGCCCGGTTTGCAGCCATCGAGCGGGAACGAATCGAACGCATTGTCGGGCAGTGGCTGCTCCTGGAAAAGCAGCGGCAACCATTCACCATGCTCGAACAGGAAACGGGACGGCGCGTGACACTGGGCGGCCTCCAGTTGAATATCCGAGCCGACCGGGTGGACCGCCTCGAAACCGGGGAGCTGGTCATTCTGGACTACAAGACCGGCGAGTGCAGCCCATCCGATTGGGACGGCTCCAGGCCCGATGAACCGCAACTGCCCATCTACGCCGTGACCGCCGACTCTCCGGTTGCAGGTGTCTTGTTCGGCAGGCTCAAGACCGGGAAGTTCGCCTTTCGAGGCTTGGCTGGTTCCGATGGCATTGTTCCCGGCGTCAAGGAACCCGACGATCAGCCGTCGCTGGGAGAAACGATTGAAGAGTGGCGGGAGGTCCTGGATCGGTTGGGCCGTGAGTTCAAGGCAGGACAAGCCATCGTGGACCCCAAGCGACCCCGCCAGACCTGCCGGCACTGCGCGCTGCCGGCGCTCTGCCGGATCGGCCAGGCCCCTTCCGAGGTGGAGGGCGATAGTGATTGACGAGGTCCTGGACCGAAAACAGCGTCTGCAGGCGCTAGACCCGACCCAGTCGTTCATCGTGCAGGCGCCCGCGGGTTCCGGAAAAACAGAATTGCTCATCCAGCGATTCCTGGGGCTGCTGGCGCAAGTCGAGCAACCCGAGGCCGTGGTCGCCGTCACCTTTACCCGAAAGGCGGCCGCGGAGATGCGCCACCGGGTCATCGCTGCTCTCCAGAGCGCCTCGGGACCGAAGCCCGCCACGCCGCATGAAGCTCACACCTGGTCACTGGCGCAGGCGGCGCTGGCTCGGAACAACGAACGCAACTGGTGCCTGACCGAGCATCCCTCCCGTCTTCGCATCCAGACCATCGATTCACTGTGCGCCCTGCTGGTTCGCCAGATGCCCTGGGTTTCGCAAATGGGCACTTCGCTCGGCCCCGAAGAAGACGCGGGGCGCCTCTACCTTCAGGCAGCCCGCCGAACGCTGGCCATGCTGGATCCCCAAGGGGGGCGGACTGAAATTTCCGAGGCCTTGTCGCAACTTCTCGCACACCTGGACAACAACGTCGGAACGGTGGAGCAACTGTTGAGCACCATGCTGGGGAAACGGGACCAGTGGCTGCGGCACGTGGCTGGAACCCAGCCTACGGACGATCTACGCAAGGATCTTGAGTCCGCACTCAGACGGATTGTCGAGCGCGCCCTGAAACGGGTGGCGGCCGCATTCCCCGAAAACTTCAGGGACGTGACCGTTGGACTGGCCCGCTTCGCGGCCGGCAGCCTTCGAGAACAGCAGCGCGGCAGTGCCCTCGAGGCCTGCTTCGAGCTCCGTGATTTTCCGAATGCCGGCCTGGAGTCGTTGCCTCGCTGGCTGGGGCTGGCGGAGATGTTCCTGACCCAACAGGGAATCCGCCGCCGGACCCTGAACAAGAATCAGGGGTTCCCGCCAACCCCTTTAGGACGTGGAGCCAAGGAGGTGTGGCGCGGGATCGAACTCGACGAGGAGGCCGTGGCCGCACTCCACGCCTTGAGATCGCTGCCACCGTCCCGCTTCCACGATGGGCAGTGGGAGGTGCTGGCCGCCCTTCTGCGCCTGTTGCCCGTGGCTCTCGGCCAACTTCAATTGGTCTTTCGGGAAGAAGGGAGTGTGGACTTCAGCGAGATCGCGATTCGAGCACGAATCGCCCTGGGGACGGACGAGGTTCCCACCGACCTCGCCTTTGCGCTCGACTGCCGAATCCAGCATCTGCTGATCGATGAGTTTCAGGACACCTCCCAAAGCCAGTATTCACTGCTGGCCAGACTTATCGGCGACTGGCAGCCGGGAGACGGCCGCACCCTGTTTCTGGTCGGAGACCCGATGCAGTCGATCTACGGCTTTCGAGAGGCCGAAGTGAGCCTTTTTCTGAGTGCTCGGTCGAACGGGATCGGCGCTGTCCGGCTGACGCCGCTCACGCTCTCGGTGAACTTTCGTTCCAGTCCGGGAATCGTGGATTGGGTGAACCGCACACTGAGCCAGGCTTTCCCGGAAACGGAAAATGTGTTGACAGGCGCGGTGACTTACGAACCCTCGGTACCGTTCAAGGGAGACAGTCCCGGCAGGGACGTTCACTTGCATCCGTTTCTGACGGATGAGCCGGTGCTCGAGGAAGCCCGGCGCGTGATTGAAACCATCGAGAAAGCCCAGTCACAGAACCCGGGCGGGACCATTGCCGTGCTGGTGTTGGCCCGCAGCCACTTGTTCCATATCGTGGCCGCGCTTCGCCAAGGCGGAAAGAAGTTTCGCGCCGTGGAGATCGAGGCCCTGGGGGAACGCCAGGTGGTTCAAGACCTGATGTCGCTCACCCGGGCGCTCCTGCATCCGGCCCACCGGCTGGCCTGGTTGTCGATTCTGCGGGCGCCCTGGTGCGGTTTGAGGCTGGCGGACCTGGATGCGCTGATGGATGGCGACTCCACGGCCGCGGTCTGGGATCTTCTTCAAGATCCGGCGAGACGAGAGCGGTTGTCTCCCGAGGGCAGGACACGCCTCGAGCGTCTGATCCCTCTGCTCGACGATGCGCTGGCACGTCGGGCACGACTGCCGGTTCGCCGCTGGGTGGAGAGCCTCTGGATCGCCCTGGGCGGCCCGGCCTGCCTCGAGACGCGCGCGGAGCTCGAAGATGCCGCCGCCTACCTGGATCTGCTGGAGCGGTCTTTGGACGGCATGCAGCTCCTGGACGAGACCAGGTTCGCCGAAGAGGTCGCCGGCCTGTACGCGCCTTCCGACGTCGAAGCCGGCGAGGAGCTGCAACTCATGACCATCCACAAAGCCAAGGGGCTGGAGTTCGACACCGTAATCCTGCCGGGCCTGGGACGCCGCCCTCGGCATGACGATTCACGCCTGCTGCGGTGGCTGGAATACATGGACGGCGATGTGGCCCGCCTGCTGCTGGCGCCGATTCCCCGGGCCGCGGGCGACGGGGACGCGCTCTACGAATACGTGAAGAAGGCTGACCGGGATAAGCGGGTTCATGAAACCACCCGCCTCCTCTACGTGGCCGCCACCAGGGCCCGGAAAAATCTGCACTTGCTCGGACACACCAAACTCGATCCTGAGGGGGCGCGGTTGAGAGACCCCGATTCGCGCACCCTGCTGGCGAAGATCTGGACAACCGTCGAGCCGGAATTCTCGGAACGTCTAAAGGACCGGGTAACTGAAGAAGTGGAAACGGAGGAGACCGTCGCCCCCGAGCCTCAAGGCATCCCTTTGCGGCGTCTGGCCGCCGATTGGACGCCCTCCCCTCCCCCGAAGGATGCGGTTTGGAAACCACGAAAACAGCCGGCCGGGACCGAGGACGTGGAGACACCCCAACCAACCTTCGAGTGGGTGAGCGATCTGCAGCGGCGAGTGGGTACCGTCGTCCACGGGATGCTTCAGCAACTGTGCGCGCCGGACCGTCTCGACTTCGGCCGGGACGCTCTCCGTGTCGCGCTATTGCAGGAGGGACTCGACGGCGACAAGCTCGACCAAGCCCTGTCCCGAGCCGTTTCCGCTCTCAAAAACACCATTGCCGACGAACGCGGCCGTTGGATTCTTTCGCACCACCAGGACGATCAGAGAGAGTACGCACTCTCGACGGTCGTCCAAGGAAAAGTACGGAGATATGTCCTGGACAGGACCTTTGTGGCCGGCGGTACGCGCTGGATCATCGACTACAAGACGGGAACCCACTCCGGCGGGTCCCCGAAAGAATTCCTGGACAATGAGCAGGCGCGCTACCGCACTCAGTTGGAAACCTACGCGAGCCTGATCCGGTTCATGGACTCCCGCCCCATTCGCCTGGGTCTCTATTTCCCCATGCTTCAGGGCTGGCGGGAGTGGCCTTTCGCGAGCTAGGAGTCTGCGCCGCAGGACGATTTCGGAAAGTTCAAGAGCGAGAGGCTACTGCGCAAGGCCGGTTCCAAGGAGTGCTTGGGAGCCACTTGGGCGTTGATAGAGTCTCAAGCGTCCTGTGGGCTCCCACAATGGGCGGTTGAGGACCTCCGTGGCCCTGGGTATTGGGTGGAAATCCCTTGCTTCAGGCCGCCATCAACGCACTCATCCTCTTGATGTTGAGGGCCAGACACACCAAGTCCCACTCCCCCTGCACTGATTGCAAGCCCCGCAGACTGAACCGTCGGAATCCCAGCCCCTCCTTGATCCACCCATGAGGGGCTTCGGCAATCCACTTCCTCCGCCGATACTCCACCTGACCGGCTAGGCTGGCCAGCTTCTTCCTCATACGACTCTTGGCCGGATGCTTCCTGGGATCGATCTCTACCGCCCGCTTCCCCTCGCGCCCCAGCGCAACATAACCGTCCACTCCTCTCTCTTCCAGGGCCTGCAAGTCCTCCTCATTGCAGTAGCCCGCATCCGCCAGCACCTGTTTCGGTATCTCCTGGAAGCTCTCCTCCACCTCCTCCAGCAACTCCATCATCTGCCCCTGATCGCTCGCCTGCGCCGTTACCTCGGTGGCCACAATGATCTGGTGCTCTCCGTCCACCGCCACCTGCGCGTTGTAGCATTGCTGGAACCCCTCGGTGGAAGTCTTCATGATCCGGCTTTCCGGATCGGTGAAATTACTCTGCGCCTTCTCCTCCGGTTCTCCGTAGGCCCGCTTGTAGGGCCGTCGTGCTTTCGGGTTGCGGTCCTGTCCCGGTTTGCGCCCCCGCTCCTCATCGGCCTCCCGCTGGGCCGCCTCCAGCCGCTGCTTGGCCGCCTCGATCGCCGCCAGCCGGTCCTCCCGCCGCCGCAACTCCTCGGGCAACTCATCCCCACGCCGGTCTTCCCCGTACCGCTCATCTTCCTCCCGGTCCTCCCGCCGCGCCTTCTTCAACAACTCATGGATCTCTGCCTTCAGTTGCCGCTCCCGCTCCTTCATCCGACCATAGCTCATCGCCTTGCGCCGGCTCGCGTTCGCCCGCACCTTCGTCCCGTCGATCCCCAATCGCCCCAACCCCACCATCCCCATCTCCCGCGCCAAGCTCACCACCTGTACGAACAGCTGCTTGAAGTCCTTCAAATGCCGGCGGCGAAACTCGCACAACGTCCGATGCTGCGGAAAGTTCCCCGCCGCCAGCATCCGAAACGCCACGTCTTCCTCCAGCTTCCTCGCGATCTTGCGCGACGAGAACACCCCTGTCGCATAGGCGTAAATCAACACCTTCACCATCATCCGCGGCTCGTAGGGCGAGTTGCGCCTCCCGTCCTCTTCATAGGGCCGGTAAAACGCTCTCAACTCCAGCCCATCCACCAACTCACTCACCTGATGGGCCAAGTGCCCTTCCGGTACCCACTCCCCCAGGTCCGGCGGCAACATCAACAGTTGCTTCGGCTGATACGGGCGAAACCTTGTCCCCATCCACCACCTCCTATGATGTCTCTAAGCCCGTTATTGTATCATTCAGCCCTGCCCGGGTTTTCTGCGGCGCAGACTCCTAGCTAGCATTTTTCGCCAAGTGTCGCACTGTCGAGACGCCTACAGAGAGGAAGGATCGTGATTGGCGTCGTTTTTGGGAGGCTGGGCGTTCCGGGAGGGTGCAGCCAAATCGTCGCTTACGCGGCTACCACAGCGCAGAATGCCCACGCCCCCGGGCTCACGCCCGGGGATTCCCAATAGGTTGAGCAACTCCATCAAGAAAACCCCGCATGACGCTAGTGTCTCGCTTAGTGCATCACTCCAAAAATGCGATGATGTATTCGGTCAGGCCTAGGCAGCGGCAGTGTGAACCTCCAGAGCTTGGATTTTTTTGAGAAGCTTGTGGAGGTGACGGCGCGTGAACTTCCATTGGAAAGGACTGGCGGCCTGCTCGTAGTGCTGTTGAAATCGAAGGAGGCGATCGGCGATTTCAGCGGTGGATTCAAAGTGGTTGGGTGTGAGGACCTTTCTCTGAATCACCGAGAAATAGATTTCTATCTGGTTCAACCAACTGGCATGGACCGGCGTGTGAAGAGGAACAATGTTCGGCCATTGGGCCATCAGCCGGCGGTTACTGCGCTGGCCCCGATGGGAGGAGCCGTTGTCCATGATCCAGAACACGCGGCGAGCCGAACGATAGGGTTCCTCGGACATGACCTGGGAGACCAAACGCTGGAAGGGCGCAATGCCAGTGGTGTGCTCACATCGTCCGAAGATCCTGGCGCGCCGAACATCCCAGGCTGCCAAGTAGGCAAGGGCGCCGCGCCGGGCATAGGCATGTTCGACGCGCATGGCGTGGCGCGGCGCCGGAGGGAGGCTCGGATGTTCCCGCCGGCGGGCTTGGATGCTGGTCTTTTCGTCGGTCGACACCACGCAATCGGCATCGCTGAGGGGGCGTCCCTTCCAGATGCCTTCATAGAGATCCAAGATGGGGCCGGCCTTCTGGGCAAAGTGGGGATCTCGGGGAAAAATCCAGCTTCGGTGAAACCAAGGCCGAATCGCATCCTGTGACAACCATCGCCAGATCGTGGTCTCTCCGATCGAAGCGACCAGTCCCCGACCAATGACCTCACGCTGTATCTCCGCCATGCTGAAGCGGGACAGCGGCAGACCATAGGTATGAGGCAACTCACAGGCCAGCGACTTCACTTCAACGACCACTTCGGGGGGGAAAGCGAGGCGGCCGGCCTCTGCGGGGAGCCTCCTCCAACCCGGCCAGACGATATTGGAAGAAACGTTTGCGCCACTTACACACGATCTGGGCCGACGTATCCAGTCGGGTTGCGATGTCTTTGTTGTCGAATCCCTGGGAGGCGTAGAGAACGATCTTGGCCCTAATAACATCAATATACGATGATGTATATTTACGCGCCTTTGCCTCCAGAATTCTTTTTTCGGAATCGGTAAGAATGATCCTGAATGGGCTTGTCTTTGGCATAGAATTCTCCCTCCCCTCGGGAAGAATCCTATCCCATTATGCTTAATACCGCCAGACTTATATATCATCGTATTTATGAAATGGACTACTTAGCAGTCGACTCAAGGTTATAATCACCTCATAACAAATAACATAGAGACGATTTGAGGTGGTGGCGACTTGACTCTGCCTTAGGTACGGGCCATTTTCAGCGGACCTGCCACCTGCCAGTCGAATTGCCGGGCATAGGCCGATTTCATAGTCTGTCCGGATGTACACTGGCAAAACTCTTTTCGCTCAAGTCATGAGCTTCCTTCCTTGGACGACCTTCGCTCGGATCGTCGACCGTTACTCGGGGGACCGGCGAGTCCGCAACCTGCCCTGCACCGAGCACTTCCGCGCTCTCGCCTTCGCCCAACTCACATTGCGGGAGAGCTTGCGTGACATCGAAACGTGCTTGGCGGCCCATCCCGCCAAGCTCTACCATTCCGGCTTTTCGGCGCCGGTCAAACGCCCGACCCCGGCCCGAGCCAACGAGCGCCGCGACTGGCGCATCCAGGCCGATTTTGCCCAGCGCCTCATCGCCCGCGCCCGAAGACTCTATGCCGGAGAACCGCTCGCTGTGGAACTGGCTGATACCGTCTATGCCTTGGACTCCACCACGATCGATCTGTGCCTGTCGGTCTTCCCCTGGGCCAACTTCCGAAGCACCAAGGCTGCCGTGAAGTTGCACACATTGCTGGATTTATGCGGATCCATTCCCAGCTTCATGCACGTTTCCGACGGCAAGTTCCACGACGTCAACGTGCTCGATATCCTCGCTCCGGAACCGGGAGCCATCTATGTCATGGACCGCTCTGGGTCGCCGTCTTGGTGTACGAGCGCGTCGCCAACATTCGCAAACAACTCGAAATCCAGACCCCCCTCTAGCCTTCCCAAGTACCTCACAACCCCATGTCATTCTACAAGAACCAACAGATTCTGTAGGACCGGCCGGCCGTTCAAGTACTTTAGAATCTATAACTTCCGAAATTCAAACACGAATCCGAGAGTGGACTCTTCCCTAAGTACTTGATTCTATGGGACTTTTAACGAGACACGAGTGCCCGCATGATTGAGCTTACGTGACAGAAGTGTGACTTCATGGTCTTTTTTAGTGAAATATAGGTGTCTTTGTGCATCGCGATGTTATGGTCGGCTTCGGAAAGGTTGGGCGCGACTCCAACCCCCGCTTCCATCGTGCCAACCGGCGGCTGTCCCCGGAAGGGTCCGCCTCCGACGGAGGATCGGCCATTGACCAACCCCGACACACTGAAGCGAGAACATGAGGCGCTACGGCACTGTATCTCCAAGCTGAGCGCGGCCAGCCTGCGCATCGTCGCCAGCCTCGACCTGGGCACCGTCCTGCGCGAGGCCGTGGAAAGCGCCTGCGAGCTCACCGGTGCCCGTTTCGGCGTGATTGCGACTGTCGACGACTCGGGGCAGGTTCAGGATGTGGTCAGTGCCGGCTTAACGCCGGAGGAAGACCAACAACTGGCGGACTGGCCCGACGGATTGCAGTTGTTCGCACACTTCCGGGACCTGCCGGGAGCGCTGAGACTTCGCGACCTGCCCGGCTATATTGGGTCACTCGGTTTTTCCACTGAGCTGGTTCGGTGGAAGATTTTTCAGGGAATGCCCATGCATCACCAAGGTGTCCACGTCGGCAATTTCTTTCTGGCCGAGAAAGAAGGCGGGGGGGAGTTCACCAGCGAGGACGAACAGGTCCTGGTGCTGTTCGCCTCGCAAGCGGCGGCGGCGATCGCCAACGCGCGCACCCATAGGGCCGAGCAGCAGGCGAGAGCAGATCTGGAGGCATTGGTCGAAACCTCTCCGGTGGGGGTGGTGGTCTTCGGTGCCAGAACCGGACATCCGTTGAGGTTCAACCGGGAGGCAAGGCGGATGGTCGAGGGTCCGCGCCAGCTGGGCCAATCCCCTGAGCAACTTCTGGCGGCCATTACCTACCGGCGTGCCGACGGACGGGAAATTGCCCTGAACGAATTTCTGTTGGCGCAGGAGTTGAGCGCCGCGACGACGGTGCGGGCCGAGGAAATCGTGCTGGAGGTCCCCGACGGCCGTAGAGTGAAGACTCTGGTCAACGCCACGCCGATCCGTTCCGCGGATGGGGAGGTCGAATCGCTGGTGGTAACCATGCAGGATCTGGCGCCGCTGGAGGAGCTGGAGCGATCGCGGGCGGAGTTCCTGAGCCTGGTGAGCCACGAACTCCGGGCTCCCTTGACTTCGATCAAGGGGTCGACCGCAACCGTGCTGGGCGCCTCACCGTCCCTGGAGTCGGCCGAGATGCTCCAGTTCTTCCATATCATCGACGAGCAGGCCAATCACATGCGGGGCCTGATCAGCGATCTGCTGGACGCCGGGCGAATCGAGACGGGCACGTTGTCGGTGTTTCCCGAACCGGCGGAGGTGGGCAACCTGCTCGAACAGGCCAGAAATACCTTCCTGAGCGGAGGAGGCAAGCACACCGTTCTTATCGACTTACCTCCGGACCTGCCCTCGGTGCTGGCCGACCGCAGACGCATCGTCCAGGTTCTGAACAACCTCTTCTCCAACGCTTCCAAGCACGCTCCCGTGTCCTCTCCGATCCGGGTGGGCGCGGTGCGGGATGGCGTATACGTGGCCATTTCGGTCTCTGACGAGGGGCGGGGTGTGTCGCCAGACCTGCTACCCTACCTGTTTCGGAAGCACACGCGGGTTGGCTCCGGTGATCAGGAGCGTGGCATCGGCGGGTCGGGCCTTGGCCTGGCCATCTGCAAGGGACTGGTGGAGGCCCATGGGGGCCGGATCCGAGCTGAAAGCGGCGGGAAGGATCAGGGCACGCGGTTCACTTTCACCATCCCCGTGGCCGAGCAGACCGGAAACATCGCTGCGCCCGGCTCGGCCCGAAGCGCTTCCCGCTCGCCGCGGAAACGGAGGAAACCCAGGCGTATTCTGGTGGTGGACGACGATCCCCAGACGCTCCGCTACGTGCGGGACGCTCTAACGGCGACGGGCTATTCCCCTGTCGTGACCGGCGACCCAAGGGAAGTGTCCCATTTGGTCAAGTTGAAAAAGCCCCACCTGGTCCTGCTGGACCTGATGCTTCCCGGCACCGATGGCATCGAGTTGATGGAGCGCGTTCCCGAGCTGGCCGACTTGCCGGTCATCTTCATCTCGGCCTATGGCAGGGACGAGACCATCGCCAGGGCCCTGGAAAGCGGGGCCGCCGACTACATCGTCAAGCCCTTCTCGCCGACCGAGCTGGCTGCGAGAGTCCAGGCGGCCCTGCGCCGACTTGCCGATCCGCCCGAACCCTTTCAACTGAGGGACCTGACCATCCACTACGAGCAACGCCTGGTGACGGTGGCCGGCCATCCCGTGGAACTGACGGCCACTGAATACGAGCTGCTCCGGGTGCTGTCGGTCAACGCGGGACGGGTAACGACCTACGATTCTCTGCTGCGCCGGGTGTGGAGCGGGAAAGACACTGGCGACTCTCAGTCTGTGCGGGCCTACGTGAAAAGACTGCGGCGTAAGCTCGGCGACGACGCCGCCAGCCCAACCTACGTTTTCAACGTCCGCCAGATCGGCTACCGCATGCCCAAGCCGGGCGATCAGTGAGAGCTATTGGTGAGGAATGCGGGGTAGAACTTCCCTCGACTCCAGGTGGGCTTCGATTTCCTTGCGGGTCCGCCACACCGGTCGAAGCTGCTTGCGGGCAAACAACGCCAACTGGTCCCCCCGATGGGGCGAGTCGGGCTGGGAGGCGTTTCCGTAGCTCAGCAGGGCCGCCGCCCGGACCGGTTCGGAGAATTCCACCAGCGCCACGAAGGAATCGCCAAACAGCGCCCGGAAGCGGCCGTCTTTATCAGGGGCGAACTCCAGGGACCGAAAGATCCCCAGCCGGCTGGGGCCTCCGCTGGCCGGAAGGTCGCGCTCTCCAATTCTCAGGCGAAAGACTTCTCCCCAGGGCACGTCCAGAGAGCCGAACCGGCCCCGGGTGGCGCGGGCGGCTTTTTCCAGGGCTGCCACGGCGGCGACGGGATCGGCCAGCCCCTTGGGCGTGGTCAGGGGCTCCCCCTCCTGCCAGGACGTGGCAAACATGCCGGCGCCAAGAGTCCGGACCCATTCGGCGAACAGCACGGCGCCCCGGCTCCCGGCGTCGGCCCTTCGATCCCAATCCTCCAGCACCCGAGCCGCCTGTCGGGTCAGATCGCTTGACCGCGGACCCACCGCGGCCGTCAGTTCATCCAGAATGCGATCGGCCAATTCCATCCGCGTGGAATGCTTGTAGCGGCTCAAGGATTCGAAGCTGATTTTCCGGTCCTCCTCCAGCATGCGCACCGATCGTTGAGCACGGAAACGCATCCTACGGGGGGCCAGGTAGGCGGGGAAATCGCCTGGATTCAGCAGCCGGGGAAGCGTGGAACTCCAGGGCGGATCGTTGGCGTTTTGCACCCAGCCCCCGGAGGGGTCCACCACCCGGGGCAGCTCCTCGTAGGGGTGGGTCCGGGTCCAGAGCATTTCGGGGCGGTCCCCCGGAACCATCCCCTGCCAGTCCTGCCAACCGCCTGAGGCACGGACCGGTGTCCGTCCACCGAACAGGTAGAGAATGTGCCCCTCCCGGTCGGCGTAGATCAGGTTGAAGATTGGATTCTGCAGCCGCCGCAGCGCCGATTCGAACTGCCGGAGGTTCCTGGCACGGATCATGTCCCAGTACTGCTCGAACATGTGGGGCTGATCCAGACCGACCAGCCGAACCGCAACGGCCTTGTCGCCCTTGATTTCCAGGACCGGACCGTGGATAGAGCGGCGCACCGTCAGAGTCTCCCGGCGAATGGTCCCGTCGGATTGACGGACCCGGATGGACTGGGTCTCGGTCTCGAAGGCCTTGACCCCTCCATCCCAGCGGTAACCGCCTTCCGCCAGGCTCAGCTCGAAAAGGTCGATGCCATCCAGTGGATTGGTGGTGTGGGTCCAGCCCAGGTGATCGTTGAACCCCAACCCCAGGATGGGCATTCCGACCAGGGTGGCGCCGTAGGCATCCACTTCCGGTGTTTTCCACTGGACTTCGAACCAGGTGAAGAAACTGCTCCAGGGAAGATGGGGATTGACCAGCAGCATGGCATTGCCGCCGGCCGAACGCGATGGCGCAATGGCCCATCCATTGGACCCCGGGACCGGTTGCCCGGCTCTGCCGAAGGTGACCTCTCTTCCGACAAAGGAGAGGTGGATCACCCGCTGCAAGTGCCCCAGAACATCGGTCGGGTCCAGGGGCAACACAGACTCCAGCTCAGGATCGATACTCTCCGGGTGCAGGCGGGCATAGGCGTTCATCCCCTCCACAAAGCGGTCCAGATACCCCTTGAACCTCGGCTTCTGCGCCTCGTACCACTGCTGTGCCCGCTCGGGCACTCCCATGGTTCTCAGATAGCGGTCGGAGGCCAGATAGGATTCCCCCCAATACTCCGCCGCTCGGCCCCGGGCTTCACCGTAGAGCCGCAAGATGAGGTTGGCATGGTTTTTCATCTGGGCCCAGCCGAAGGCCCGGAACAGCTCACCGGGCTCAGTGGCATGGATATGGGGCACACCCCAGCGGTCCCATAGGATCTCGGCCGGCCCTTGATTGCGCGGACCGCAGGCTGCAGCCGCCAGTGCCAAAACGATCCCGGGCAGCAGGATCCATCCGCCCGGTACGGAGCGTCTTGGACTTCTCATGGCCAGTCTCCCGAAACCGCGATGTCACTGAAACAACAAAAGAGTTATCCACGAAGGGACACGAAGAACGACAAGGGGCCACTAAGGCGTTGAGGTGAACCGCGATGGGATTCCATGGTCACGAAAGGATTGTCGATTTCCGATTGAACGAAGTCCATCTGTTTTCGTGTATATTCGTGTTCATTCGTGGTTCAACTTGCCCAACGATCTGCCGTTAATTGCCTGAACAATCTGCAGGTCAGGGCGGGGAGCTGACCAACCTCTTTCGCGACGCCGCTTCCATTCTTCCAGAGATAATCACTTCCTGTCATTGCTATTATTGAGAGGCAGCCGACACCCATGGAAGAGATCGGGAGCAATTCATGAAATATCTGGTGACGGGCGCCAGCGGGTTCATTGGCGGTTGCCTGGCCAGACAGTTGGTCCGGGCCGGGCACGAGGTAGGAGCCCTGGTGCGCAACCCCGAGGCCGCCACGGACCTCAAGGCCGCCGGCGTGTCCATCCACCAGGGGGATGTTCGGGACAAACCCTCCCTGCAAGCTCCCATGAGCGGAGTTGACGGCCTCTTCCACCTGGCCGCCTGGTATCGGATCGGGGGGAGGAACCGCCGGGAGGCTTACCAGACCAACGTGGAGGGCACCCGCAACGTCCTGGAAACGGCTCGGGATCTGGGCGTCCCCCGGATTGTCTACACCAGCACCGTGGCCGTCTCTTCCGACACCGGCGGCAGGCTGGTCGATGAAGGGTTCCGCCACCGAGGACCCTGGCTGAGCCAGTACGAGCGCACCAAGTGGATGGCCCACTACCAGGTGGCCCTGCCCATGGCCGAGGCCGGCGTTCCCCTGGTCATCCTGCAGCCCGGCGTGGTGTACGGCCCCGGCGACCCCAGCGCCATCGGCACGGCCTTCCGGCAGTACCTGCAGGGTCGGTTGCCCGTGACCCCTCAACGAACCGCCTTCTGCTGGGGCCACGTCGAGGACACCGCCACGGCCCATCGGCTGGCCATGGAACGAGGCCAACTGGGCGAGAGCTACATTGTGGCCGGCCCGGTCCAAACCTTCCGGGAGGTCTTCGAACTGGCGGAGCGCCTGACCGGCATCCCGGCCCCCCGGATACACCCCGGCCCATCAGCCATGAAGTCTATGGCAGCCTTCATGAAATTACTGGGAGCCTTGATTCCCCTTCCCTCGGCTTACTCGGCGGAGAGCCTGCAAATCATGGCCGGGACGACCTACATCGGCGACAACCGCAAAGCCCGCCGCGAGCTGGGCTTCGCCCCCCGCTCCCTGGAGGAGGGACTAGGGGAAACACTGCGCTACGAGATGGAGCGCCTGGGCTTGAGGGCGAACCTATCCCTCCCTTGAAGGGCCAATCGCCCTTTTGCTATCCTTTGCACTCAGGAGAAAGCTGTGAACAGGAGCAATCTGGTTCGGGCGGCCCTGGCGCTTGCGGCCATCACAGGGCTGTTGACCGTTGCGGGAACGGCCGCTGAACCTACGGTGGATTTCGCCCGGGAGATCCAGCCGATCTTCCAGGAGCGGTGCCTGGCCTGTCACGGCAGCCAAACCCAGCTGCACGGCTTCAGGCTGGACCGCAGGTCGGATGCCTTCAGGGGCGGCGACTCCGGCGTCCCGGCTATCATTCCGGGAAACAGCTCCGACAGCTTGCTGCTGCGCTATGTCTCCGGGCGGGACCCCGAGGTGGTCATGCCGCCCGAGGGACCGCCGCTGACCGGTGAGCAGGTGGAGCTGCTGCGTCGCTGGATCGACCAGGGGGCAGTCTGGCCACAGGACGAGATCCCCTCCGAGTCCCAGTCCGGCGTCAATTCACACTGGGCTTTCCAGCCGATCTCCGCACCTGCGTTGCCGGCCGTGGAGACAAAGGAGTGGGTCAACAACCCCATCGATGCCTTCGTCCTGGAAAAGCTGGAGGCGAAAGGCTGGAAGCCCTCGCCCGCGACCGAACCCCATCAGCTGCTGCGGCGACTCTATCTCAACCTGATTGGACTGCCCCCCAACTTGGCAGAGCAGGAAGCCTTTCTGAAGGACCCCAGCGAGGCTGCCTACAAGGCAACCATCGATGATCTGCTGGAGCGCCCGGCCTACGGGGAGCGCTGGGCCCGCCACTGGCTGGACTTGGTGCGCTACGCCGAAAGCAACGGATACGAACGGGACGGCGCCAAGCCCCACGCCTGGAAATACCGGGACTACGTGATCCGGTCCTTCAACCGGGACAAGCCCTTCGACCGCTTTGTCCTGGAGCAGTTGGCGGGAGACGAACTGCCCGACGCCTCAGCCGAGACCCTCATCGCCACCGGGTATTTCCGCCTGGGACCCTGGGACGATGAACCCGCCGATCCCGAAACCGACCGCTTCGATCAACTCGACGACATCGTCAGCACCACCTCCCAGGTCTTCCTGGGACTGACCCTGGGTTGCGCCCGCTGCCACAACCATAAGTTCGACCCCCTGACCGCCCGGGATTACTACTCCATGGTGGCCGTCTTCAACGGCCTGCAGCGTCCCCGCAGGAAGCGCACCGAGCTGGACCTGCCGATCGGGACTCCCCGGCAACTACAGCAGTACCGGGCCACCTCCCGCCGGATCGAGCGTCTGCAGGAGGAGCTCGACCGGTTGAGCGCCGGGTTACGCCGGAAGTTTTTGGAGTCAGGCAGTTCCAACCTGCCGGCCCTGGCGGTGCAGGCCTTTCTGGCCCAGGATCCCAGCCGGAAGCAGAGGGGCTTGAGGCAGCTTTTTGAAAAACAGTTGGCGGAAGAAGTAGAAAACGCCCCGGTTCCGGACGCCGTCCGGGAGCAGTTGGAGGCCGGGGAACGGGAGATCCAGGCGCTGGAGGCCGCCCGAATCGACCTGCCCCGCGGCTATTTCATGCACGAACCGGATCCGTCCCCGCCCGCCACCCATCTGTTGATCCGGGGCAGCGCCGCCAACCCGGGACCGGAAGTCGGGCCGGCCTTCCCGGCCATTCTGTCGGATACGGTCTTTCGGCCGGAGCCCCGGAACAGGAGCAGCGGGCGCCGGCTGGCCCTGGCTCGATGGCTGGCCGATCCTCAAAACCCTCTGACCCCCCGGGTGATCGTCAACCGGATCTGGCAAAAGCACTTCGGATTCGGGCTGGTTCGCAGCCCAAGCGATTTTGGCGCCCGGGGCGAAAAGCCGACACACCCCGAGCTGCTGGATTGGCTGGCCCACTGGTTCGTGAGGGAAGGATGGTCCTTCAAGAAGCTCCATCGCCTGATCCTCACCAGCAACAGTTACCGCATGAGCCGGAAGTGGAATCCCCACTACGGCGAGGAAGATCCGGAAAACCGCCTCATGTGGCGCATGCCGCGGGTTCGACTGGAGGTCGAGGCCATTCGGGACTCCATGCTGGCGGTCAGCGGCCGGCTGAACCGGCGCATGTACGGGCCCAGCATGTTTCCCAATATCTCCAGGGCGGCGCTGGAGGGGCACAGCGATCCCGACACCGTCTGGAAACCGTCCGCCGAAGAAGAAGACCGCTCCCGCCGCACCATCTATGTCTTCCTGAAGCGCTCCCTGGTGGTTCCCATGCTGGAAGTGCTGGACCTGTGCGATACCACCAAGACCGCGTCCCGGCGGATGACCACCAGCGTGGCCCCGCAGGCGCTCATCCTGTTCAACAGCGAGTTCGTGAACCGGCAGGCCCGCTACCTGGCCGCCCGCCTGGAGAACGAAGTGGGAACCGATCCGGAGAAACAGATTGTAAGGGCCTATACCCTGGCGCTGGCCCGGCCTCCCAGCCCGACCGAAAAAGGGAATCTGCTCGCGTTCTTGAGGCAGGAGGCCGACGACCAGATCCGGCAGCAGGCCATCGTTCCCGCCAACGCGCGGCGTGGAGCCCTGCGAGAGATGTGCCGGGTGATTCTGAACCTGAACGAGTTTGTCTATCCGGATTGATTCGGACGCGCTTGAAACAAACGAAAAAGGCAAGAGCTCGTCTCAGGCAGCCAGGACTGCCGGGCGGTCGAATTATGGAGAGGTGAGACCATGTCCCATCGGTACATCCCCAACCCCACTCCCTGCGGCCGGAGCCGGCGGCAGTTCCTCTGGGAAGTGGGCGGTGGCTTCGCAGGCCTGGCTCTCACCGACCTGCTGATTCGCGACGGCTTCTTCACCCGAACCGCGGCCGCCTCGGACAACGTCCCCAGCGCCGGTTCCCTGCTGGACGCCCGTATGCCGCATTTCCCGGCCAAGGCCAAGCATGCCGTCTTTCTCTTCATGAACGGAGCCCCAAGCCAGGTGGACACTTTCGATCCCAAGCCGGCCCTGACCCGCTTTCACGGATCTCCGTACAAGGGCCCCCTGGAGGTCGGCTCCAACAACCGGGCCATCGGATACCTGATGCAGAGCCCCTTCCCCTTCCAAAAGCACGGCCGGAGCGGCCTGGAGATCAGCAGTCTCTTCCCCCACACGGCCAGATTCGCCGACGACCTGTGCGTCATTCGCTCCATGTATACCGATACGGCCGCCCATGCCTCCGGGTGCCTCCAGATGAACACCGGCAACGTCACCATTGGCAAGCCCAGCCTGGGATCCTGGCTGAGTTACGGGTTGGGCACTCTCAATCAAAGTCTTCCCAGCTTCGTGGTGATGACCGACCCCCGGGGCGGTCCCATCAGCGGGGCTTCCAACTGGACGGCCGGATATATGCCCGCACCCTACCAGGGCACCCTGTTCCGCAGCACCGGGGCGCCCTTGCTGGATCTGGCCACCCCACCCGGCGTCAGCCGGCAGACCCAGCGCCATTCCCTGGATCTCTTGCGAACCCTGAACGAGGAGCACCTGGCCTCGCGGCCCCGGGAAGACGAGCTGGCAGGCAGGATCAACACCTACGAGCTGGCCTACCGCATGCAGACCACGGCCGCCGAGGCGGTGGACCTGGACCGCGAAGACGAAGCCACCCGGGAAATGTATGGCCTGAACCGGCCCCTGACGGCCGACTTCGGCCGCAAGTGCCTGATCACCCGCCGCCTGCTGGAAAACGGGGTCCGCTTCGTGCAGCTCTATTCCGGGGGCGGCCACATCGAGGACACCTGGGACGGCCATGGCGACTGCATCACCAATCACAAGCTCCACGCCGGGGAAACCGACCAGCCCATCGCCGCTCTCATCGCCGACCTCAAACGCAGCGGCCTGTGGGATGAGACCCTGCTGGTCTGGGGCGGTGAATTCGGCAGGACCCCCACCAGCGAGGGGATGGGCAAGCCGGGGAGAGACCACGACTGGCACGGGTTCAGCATGTGGCTGGCCGGAGCCGGGGTCAAGGGCGGGCAGGCGGTGGGCGCCACCGACGAGCTGGGGTTTGCAGCCGTGGAACAACGCTGCCACGTGTCCGACCTGCACGCCACCATTCTGCACCTGATGGGACTGGACCACACCAGGCTCACCTACCTCTACCAAGGGCTGGACCAACGCCTCACCGGCGTCCGGGGAGAGGTCGTCCAGTCGGTGCTGGCGTAGCCCCTCCCGCGAACCGAACCAATGGACCTGCAGCAAGGCAGAGGCTGGATCGCGGAAAGCCGCTCGGTTACCGGCTTCACCGGAGCCGGCATCTCGACCGAGTCGGGCATCCCCGATTTTCGCAGTCCCAACGGGGTCTGGGCCCGAAACCGGACCGTCTATTTTCAGGAATTCCTCAACAACGAAGCCGACCGCATCGAATACTGGCGGCAGAAGGTGGAAAGCTGGCCGGCCATGCGGGATGCGGCGCCCAACGCCGGTCATCTGGCCTTTGCCGAGCTGGCCCGGCAGGGCAAGCTGCTGGCCATGATCACGCAGAACATCGACGGCCTCCACCGACGTTCGGGTCTGGACAGCCGGTTGATACTGGAACTGCACGGGACCACGGCAGAAGCGGCCTGCCTCGGCTGCGGCAGAAGGATCTCCATGGATGAGGCCGTCGACCGCGTGGTCCAAGGTGAGCCGGCGCCTCGCTGTGCCCGCTGCGGGGGCCTGCTGAAGCCCGCGACCGTTTCCTTCGGCCAATCCCTTCCCATGGAGGTGCTGGACCGGTCCCGCCGGGCCGCCCAGGACTGCGAGGTCTTCCTGGCGGTAGGCTCTTCCCTGGTAGTGGAGCCGGCCGCTTCCCTGCCCCTTCTGGCCAAGCAGTCCGGGGCCAGGCTCATCATCCTCAACCGGACCGAGACCCCCCTGGATGGATTTGCCGACCTGGTGATCCGGGAAGAGATCGGACACACCCTGCCCGGCTTGGTGGAACCTGCCTGATCGCTTATTCCCGGGGGGTCTGGTCGTTGAAGACTTGGGTTCGTTTGAGAAGGCGGCGTTCCCGGCCGGGGAACCCTTCGCGGCGGTGCATGGTGCAACGATTGTCCCAGACCACCAGGTCATCGATCTGCCAGTGGTGGGTCCACACGAACCGGGGAAGCTCGATGTGGCCAATAAGCAGGTCAAGCAGCCGCCGGCTCTCGGAGGGGTCGAGTCCGACAACGTGTTTGGTGAGGTGGGGGCCCAGGTAAAGGGCCTTGCGGCCCGTTTCGGGATGGGTGCAGGCCAGAGGGTGAGACACGGGATAGGGGCGATTCTGGGCTTCCACCGAGTGTCGATGGACCGCTCTCAGCCCCCACAGGCGCGCCTTGAGACCTTCGTCCAGGGCGTCGTAGGCAGCATATCCATTGCACCACTGGGTGGCGCCACCGCCCCCCTCGGGGAGCTCGACGGCATATAGGGTCGAGATGGTCCCGGGCTGGGGCAGGTAGGACAGGTCGGAATGGAAACCGATCTCCTCGTTGCTGAGGGCTCCGATCGGCTGGCCGTTCTTCTTGAGATTGGAGATGAGGAAAATCTCCTTGACGGGGCGATCCAGCTGCTTGCGCACGTGCTCCACCGGCTTGCCGAAATGGCGGGTAAAATCCACCTGATTCCGCTCGCTGATGCGCTGCTTCCTGAAGTAGATCAGACAGTGCTGCCGCAAGGCCTGGCGAATGCCCGCCACGGCATCCGCCGGCAGCGGCTTGGACAGGTCCACATCCCTGATCTCGGCGCCCAAGGCTCCGCCGGTGGGAACGATCTTCAGCCCTTCCAGCCTGGCGACGGCCACTGTCCCTCTCCCAACGCCGATGCGATGGAGTCGAACCGAACGTTTTGATTATACTGGAGAGGTCATCGATGGCAACCCCAAGAGCCGGGAGAGCAGCGGTGGAAACGACAGTCAGCCACCCCGGCCTTGACGCCGCCATCACCCATTCGGGAGTAGCCATGAACCATCGACTTGCTCGGGCCATCGTGCCAATCCTTCTCCTGGCGCTTCTCGGGGACTGGGCTTCTGCCGGAAGCCCCCCGGCCTCCCCGCAGGACCGACCGGCGCCCGCTCAGGAGGCCGGCGATACCGACCGCCGAGACCAGGAGGAAGAAACCGACCCGGCAGGTGAAGAAGACGACACCGACATCCTGCTGACCGATGAGGGCGACATCATCTACACCGAAATCGATGTGACCGGCACCGTGATCCGTGAAACGCCCATCGACTCGCCCAACTCGGTCTCCATCATCGACCGGGAATCGCTGTCCCAGCAGGGATCGCCCTCGGTGGTGGAGCTGTTCAAGAACATGAGCGTTAGCGGCGGCGTGCTGGGCGAGTCCAACAGTTGGTACAACGGCACCTCGACCGGCATCGCCGAGACGGTGGCCAACGTGAACCTGCGCTCCCTGGGAGCCTCCCGCACCCTGGTTCTGCTCAACGGACGGCGGCAGACCTACCTGCCGGCCCGGCTGGCCGGCGGCCGCTTCGTGGACGTGAATGCGTTTCCCACCATCGCCATCGACCGGATCGACGTGCTCAAGGAAGGCGCCGGGGCCGTCTACGGCTCGGACGCCATCGCCGGCGTGGTCAACTTCATCACCCGCAGCCAGTTCGAGGGCTTTGAAGTCTCGGCCTCCTACGACCACTTCTCAGGTTCCAAGGACGGGATGCTGGGCGGGATCTGGGGCAGGAAGTTCGGTTCTTCCGCCCACCTGGTCGTGGCCATGGAACACAAGCGCAGCGGGCATTTCGGAGCCGAGGAAACCGGGTGGTCGTTGCGTCCTTACCCGGGATGGTGGTGGGGATGGTCGGGGACGGGCAACCCCGGCGCCTTCATCGTGCCCCAGACCGAGGCCACCGGAATATCGGCTCTGGTGGAAGCCCCCCGCTTTATCGACCCGGGCTGCGACGCAATGGGAGGACACACCGACAACGGCTCCCGCACCTGCCGCTTCCGCTATCAGCCCTGGGACAGCCTGATCTATGCTCAGCAGCACAGTCGGGGGTTTGCCGAGATCAACGGAACCTTCGGCGACAACAAGAACTATCATCTGGAGATGCTCTACGCCGATGCCCGGATCCCCGACTGGGAGACCACTCCGTCGTTTCCGCCCGTGTCGATTTTTGACGGTTTGCAATTGGTCAGCGCCGATCACCCGGGCAGGCAGGCGTTCGCAGACAACTACCCAATGCTGCCTAGCAGCGCCGGCGAGCCGCTGGACCTTACCGGGGAGGAGCCCTGGTACTTCTTCGGCCGCCTGGTCGGCAACTCCGGCCCGGGGCGCAGCTCACCCCGGCAGTCCCGCACCAGGCGGCTGGCGGGATCGGTGGGGAGCGAAATCGGGGAAACCGGCCTCTTCTACGACCTGGGAGCGACCTACTCCGACGCCAGGGGAGAGTTGAGCCACCCCGGAGAATGGGCTCATCGCAAATTCCTGGCCTATAGGGGTTTCGGCGGCCCCAACTGTGGGGTCAACGTGGTGGTGGATTCGACGGCTCCCTCCGGGATGGCTCTCGGTCGCATCCCCGAGGGCGTCGCTCCCGGGCGGGGCGACTGCTCCTATTACAACCCCTT
This sequence comes from Candidatus Versatilivorator sp., assembly GCA_965207735.1. Classification (GTDB taxonomy): domain Bacteria; phylum Acidobacteriota; class Terriglobia; order Versatilivoradales; family Versatilivoraceae; genus Versatilivorator. The sequence continues at coordinate 4,225,430 of OZ242296.1, forward strand.
CAGCAACGCCATCGGATTCTCGGCCCAGCCGGGCTCCCAATTCAGAGACACTCAAAACCCCGAGTTTCGTCCTGAACTGGCAAACAGTCCCGAGTTGCTGGGATGGATCAACCAGAATGTCACCTACGTCAACCGGGCCAGCCTGGTGACGGCCGACGCAACCCTGAACGGCACGCTGCATTCCAGCGTGGCGAGCTACGCGGTGGGCTATCAGTACCGGCTGGTGGACGTGGGCACGACCCCCAACGCCGCCGGCAACCTGGACATCAACCCCTGCCCGGTTCCGGGAGACAACAGTTGTCCGGTGAAGACCGGTTCCTTCACCTTCACCTCCGGCGCCCATCCCTACGACGACCAGCAGGGCACGCACGTGACCTTCGCCGAACTGGCTCTCAAGCTGGGAGAGAGGGTGGATGCCCAACTGGCCGCCCATTACGAGCGCTACGAGTTCGCCGACAGCTTCGACCCCAAGGCCTCCATTCGCGTGCAACTGAACAACCTGGTGGCCCTGAGGGGAACTGTGCAGACCTCCTTCCGTACTCCCTCGGTGGACGACCTCAACCAGGACCTGGTCACCACCACCGACTACGTGGCTGCCAGCGGGACCTGGAAGGCCATCAGTACCTCCGGGAGCACCAGTCTATTGCCGGAGGATGCACTCACCTACAACCTGGGGGTGATCCTGAAGCGGAACCCGAACTTCGACTTTACCTTGGACTACTGGGGATTCGACTTCAACAACCCCATCGGGGTCCTGCCCCACGCCGCCCTGGCCTCCGCCTATGCCGATCCGGCCACCCGAGGCGCGGTGCGGGATCGCATCTTCTGTCCGGGCAACCGCAACGACGGCAGTTGCGATCCGGTAGACATGGAGAGAATCCGGGTGCACCACATCAACTGGCCCGGCATCAAGACCTCCGGCATCGACTGGCACCTGGGCGGCAGCCGGCTCATGGGACCAGGCGTGCTGGTCGGCCATCTGGACGGAAACCACACCCTGGACTTTGAAGTGGAGGCCCTCCTCCACAACGGCGTGGAACTTCGGCCCAGGGAGCAGGCGGCCGGCTACCTGAACCGGACCAACCCGCTGGCGCCTCCCCTGCCTCGCTGGAGAACCCACGGCAGCCTGGGCTACCACTGGAGACACTACGGCCTGATCGGCGGGGTGCACTACATCTCGGGATACGAGGATCGGGACACCGTGGCCGCCTACAGCCAGATCGACAAGTTTCTGACCTTCGATATGAACTTCCGGTGGCAGATTCCCAATTCCGGAACCACGCTGACCGTTTCCGGCCTGAATCTGGCCGACCAGCGGCCTCCCCTGGTGAACACCGAGCTGGCCTTCGACTCGCTGACGCACAACCCCAGGGGCCGCCGGGTAAAGCTGACCGTCACCCAGCGGTTCTGACGGGGGCCTCCGGCGACCTGCCGTCCCGGCCGGCAACTTTCCCGACCCTGGAGAATCTCCATGGAACCAGGACTGGTCCAACGGGCCCGCCGACATCCCGACCGTCCCGCGATTCTGGCCGAGGGCGCCTGTTTCTCATACCGCGATCTGCTGCGGGCATCGGCCCGCGCGGCCGGGAGATTGCTCCAGGGAACCGGGGACCTCGGGGAAAAGAGAGTCGCCTTCCTGCTGCCCCCAGGGGGTTCCCACGTGGCCACCCAGTGGGGAATCTGGAGGGCCGGCGGCATTGCCGTACCCCTCTGCACCGCCCATCCGCCGCCGGAGTGGGAATACGTCATCCGGGACTCCGGAGCCCACCTGGTCGTCGTCCACAAATCCTTTGCGGAACGAATCCGTCCGGTGGCCCGCAGGTGCGACGTGGCCGTAATGGACGACGCCTCTCCGGAATCGGACTCCCCGGCAGCCCGGCTGCCCTCGATCCCTCCCTCGCGACGAGCCATGATCGTCTACACCAGCGGCACCACCAGCCGGCCCAAGGGGGTGGTCTCCACCCATGGAAACCTTGAGGCCCAGATCGAGACCCTGGTGCGGGCCTGGGGATGGCAACCGTGGGACCATATCCTGCACGTCCTTCCCCTGCACCACGTGCACGGAATCGTCAATGTTCTGTGCTGTGCTCTCTGGTCGGGCGCCACCTGTGAGATGCTGCCCGGGTTCCAGGCCGGCCAGGTGTGGGAGCGATTCGTCCGGAGTCCGCTCACGCTGTTCATGGCGGTGCCGACTGTTTACTCCATGCTGATCACCGCCTGGGAGGCCGTCCCTGCCTTCCAACGAAAGATCTGGTCCCAAGCCTGCTCAAAGATGCGCCTGATGGTTTCGGGCTCGGCGGCGCTGCCGGTGCACGTGCTGGAGAAGTGGCAGCAGATCAGCGGCCATCGGCTGCTGGAACGCTACGGTATGACCGAGATCGGGATGGCCCTCTCCAACCCCCTGGAGGGCGAACGGCGGGCGGGATTCGTGGGGACACCGCTTCCAGGCGTCGAGGTGCGATTGGTGGACGACCAGGGGAAACCGGTCGAGGCCGGCAATCCAGGGGAGATCCAGGTCAAGGGACCCGGTGTCTTCGGGGAGTACTGGCGAAGGCCCGAGGAAACCCGGGCGGCGTTCGCCGACGGGTGGTTCCTGACCGGAGACGTAGCCGTGGTGGAGAGGGGCTCCTACCGCATCCTGGGCCGCAATAGCGTGGACATCATCAAGACCGGAGGGTACAAGGTCTCGGCCCTGGAAATCGAGGAGGTTTTACGAACCCACCCGGATATTGCCGAGTGTGCCGTGGTCGGACTTCCCGACAGGGAATGGGGAGAGTGCGTGGCGGCGGCGCTGGTTCCCCGCTCCGGCCGGTCCCCCTCTCCGGACCGCCTACGCCGTTGGGCCAAGGCCAGGCTGGCTATTTACAAGGTGCCCCAAAGTTTCCTGCAGATGGACAGCCTGCCCCGCAATCTGATGGGCAAGGTCAACAAGCGCGAACTGGCCAAGCACTTCCCATAAGGAACTTCACGAAGGGGCACAAAGCCCGCATGCCTTGGTCGTTTCTCATCGTTCCGCTCTTTTTGTGTTTTTGTGCCTTTTGTGGCCATTCCCGGCAATGATCCCGGCGCCGAATTTTGCAAGTGGCTCCACTGAGTGTTCCGCGCGGCAGGGCGGGGGCCGGCTGACCAGGGCTTGGGACGTATCCCGCACTCCTTGCGATTTCTTGTAAGGTAAGGCATATTTAATCACAGTAAGGACTCAGGGGTTTATATGGTGCAATCTGCAATCACTTCAAAGGGGCAGACGACATTGCCCAAGTCCGTGCGGCAGGCACTCGGAGTAAAGACAGGAGACCGCGTACGTTACGTCATCCTGGACAATGAGGTCCGGATCTTGCCCGTGCGTCCCGTCGGGCGGCTGTTTGGCGCATTGAAACATGACGGCCCGCCCGTGACCCTGGAGGACATGGAACGGGCTGTTGCCGAGGGAGCCTGCGAGAAGTGATCGCGCTCGACACCAACGTCCTGGTCCGCTATCTGGTGGCGGACGATGCGAGGCAGGCAGAGGCCGCCCGTTTGTTGTTGGAAGGGTTAACGACTGATCGACCGGGTTTCATCTGCCGTGAGGTGATTGTCGAACTGGTGTGGGTGTTGCGTCGGGCCTACGGGTTTTCCCGCGACCGGATTGCGACGGTGCTTGAGAATCTGGTCGCCACCGAAGCCCTTGAGGTCGAGGCGGCTGACGACGTGGCCCGCGCCGCCGTGAGCTATCGTCGGGGCGGTGCCGGTTTTTCCGACCTCATGGTTGTGGCGGCCGCAAAACGGGTGGGCGCGGGCACTCTCTACACTTTCGACCGAAGGGTAGGGCAGGTAGAGATCGCAACGCTGTTGGAGGATCCCGCTTCGTAGTTGTAGATTGTCGATTTACGGCATATTCAGTTGTCCGTACTCCCCAATCGACAATCGACAATCTGCAATCAACAATTCCCTTCATGCCCCTTCGTGGATATCCTTTTTCCCTTCGTTAACTGTCGGTCTGAGGCTCCGCCTCGCTAAACCATCCAACCAGGAGGTTCATCCCATGGCTCCCCGTATCAAGGTTCTATTGCTTGCCTCGCCCCCTCCCGACTTCTGGGTGAAGGAGGCAATGAAGTTGATCGCCCCCCGTCACCAGGTTGTCCGTTTCGACCCTCAACAGGACCCGGCGCCGCAATTGCAAGGAGTGGACGCCGTGTTGGACATGGGCGGTCCCAAGGACAAGAGGCCGCTGGCCGACCTGCTGTCCGGTTCGGTCAAGCTCTGGCAGCTGGTCAGCACGGGATTCGACAACTTCGACGTGGACTACTGGCGTGAAAGGCGGATTCCGGTGGCCAACACCCCCGGCGGCTCCAGCGCCGTGTCCCTGGCCGAATGCGCCCTGATGCTCATGATCATGGTGTCCCGCCGCTGGCCGGAAGCCGAGGCTCTTCTCCGGGACCGGGTGGTGGGCAGACCCAAGGGGCTGGACCTGGAAAACCGGCGGTTGGGTCTGGTGGGCTTCGGCGCCAGCGCCATCGAGCTGGCGCGGCGGGCCAAGAGCTTTTCCATGAAGATTTCGGCCATCGACATCCGTTCCATCTCCCAGGAGGAGCAGGAGGAGCTGGGAGTCGATTTCGTGGGTGGACCCGATGAACTGGACCAGGTCATCGGTCACAGCGATTACCTCTCCCTGCACCTCCACCTCAACCGGGAAACCCGAAATACCATCGATGCCCGCCGGCTGCGGCTGATGAAGCCCACCGCCTACCTCATCAACGTGGCTCGAGGGGCACTGGTGGACCAACCAGCTCTCTATGAGGCCCTGATCGAAAAGCAGTTGGCCGGGGCCGGCCTGGACGTCTTCGCCGAGGAGCCGGTCGATCCCGATTCCCCCCTGCTCCAGCTCCCCAACGTGGTGGCCGCGCCCCACATCGCAGGCCAGACCCAGGAGACCGCCGAGCGCCGTGCCGCCATGGCGTCTGAGAACCTGGACCGGGTGGCCCAAGGACTCGACCCGATCTACCGTATCGATCGATAAATTGCCGAGGGATAGTGCCGAATGCCGTGGCAGGAGAACAATCGGGCAACCACAACGGTTTGCCCCTACGCCTCGACCTCCGGCCAGGGATGGCGGGCGGGATCGATCAGGCGGCTGGGAGCGAAGTAGGCGGGGGGATAGTCGTCGGGCTCGTCGTCCAGGCCCAGGATGCGGTTGACGATGCAGCGACCGCCGTTGAAGGAGACGCCGCTGCCGGAGCCGGCCATTCCGCCGATGATGTGACGCCGCTTTCCGTCCAGCAGCCCGACGATGGGATATTCATCCGGGGTATAGCTCACGGTGCCGCTCCACTCATTGGCCAGGCGGAGCCGATAGGGACCGAATTGCTTCTTCATTTCCGCCGCCACGAACCGACTGAGAAAGCGTGAGGGCCGGTTGCGGCCCGCCTCCCCATCGGGGACACGGGGGCCGCCCGAACCGAAAAGGACCCGGCGGGCGTAGCGTCCGGCAAAGTACCAGGAGCCGCTGATCCCCACGTGGGGCTTCATGTTTTCCGGACCGCCGTCGCCGCTGGCGCCCTGTTGCTGCATGGGAAGGATGCAGTCATGCAGCAGCGGATAAATCTTGGGCGTGTAGGACTCGGTGGCGTAAACCAGGTGCCGGGTCGAGAGGGAGCCCCGGGTAGTGGACACGCGATAGCGCTCTCCCTCGTCCTCGACCCCCACCACCCGCGTTCGGGTCATCAGTTCCACGCCCGGCTTTCCGAGAGCGGCTCCCAGCAAACACCAGACCCACTTGGCCGGGTGCCAGGAAGCCGCCGCCCGCGAAAACCCGGCCGGATGTTCCACCTGCATCCCGCTGCGCTCCAGGACCTCTTCGGGACCGATGGAAGTCCAGTCGGTGAAACCGGTTTCGACCGCCATCTTCACCGATGCTTCCAGTCCCTCCTGCCCCAGGGCATCCTGGCCCTGAACCCAGCCCGAGCGGGAATAGTCGCAGTCGAAGCCCTCGCTCCGGATGGTCTTCTCGATCAGGTCGGCGTTGCGGTAGGCCGCCGCACAATAGACCCGGGCGAATTGACGGGCCAGCCGCGCCTGCTGGTCCCGATTCAGATCGGTACGCAGCCGCGGCAATGCTTCCAGCACGGTGTCGTAGACATACTTGAAATAGCGGCCCATCACCACCAGCCCCTCGTTGCGGCCGGAACTGCCGCTGGCGGGATCATCCATCTCCAGCACCAGCAAAGGCCGGTCCCCGGAGCACCGGCGAGCCCAGTGATAGGCCACGGCCGCACCGGTGAACCCGGCGCCGATCACCACCGTGTCGACCTCCTGCGGCAGACGGGCCGAGGGATCGCTTTCCCAGGGGTGGTTGGCCAGGGGATTGGCGTCGATCAACCACATGGGCGTCCTGGAGATCCTGCCTTCGATGATGAGTTCCTGGCTTGCGTCCGGTATGGTGACCCACATCTGGCGCCAGGCCCACCCCACCAGCTTCGCCCACCTCACCACGATGGAGCGACCGGCGAATTGGGCGTCGGCATAGATCCTGGCTGTCTGCAGGTCGGCCGGACGCAGGCTGAACAGCAGCTCCAAGGCAACCCGAAGCCGTGTGCACAAAGACACGGCTGCCGGCGAATGAGAACGGGTGGATGAGGTTGGTTCGGACATGGCCTGCCGGGATTCTACCATGGGCTTCCCGCAGGCATGGTATGTGTTTCCCCATGCCCCCACCCGGCCTGCGGATCATACGAGAGTGAAACAATGAATCGTCATGGCCTGTCGGGAACAAGGACCATGTCCCGTTAGACCGGTTTTTTACCTAGTTGAACATGGATACACAGGATGGACAGGATAAACGGCGCGAGAGGCTATGCCACAGAAGCAAACCCGCTTGATGATCGGGTGGGTATTGGTAGTGATCCAGGAGCCTGGGAGCGGGTTTTGGGAAATCTATGTTGGAACAGTGGCGATGGTTCAACTCAAGACGGTGGAAACTCCCGCCCAATAATCCTGTGCATCCTGTGCATCCATGTAAGTTAGCCGTCTAACCATGCTTGACTTTGAACGGATGTTCCGCCACCCGGCTCAAGGCGCTGTTTCCAATAAACATCATTCCGTATTCCGTCGGCTTGTGCTTCACTTGGGCTCACCGGCATTTGCTGCCGCCGCCGCAACGGCCATTCAAATTCCAGTGATGTCTAGTGCCGTCCAGTAGAGTCTATAACTGTCTTATTTATGAGTGTCTTATATAAGTCTTGCCGTGGCTTGTCTTGCCACCAACATCCCTTGCAATCCACTGCCATCCCTCATATAATGGGGGGATGGATACTGTAACGGACTTCGCTCCGTTCCGACCCAAGACCAAACCCACCGGTTGCCACCCCAGCAACGCCCTCTCGGCCGCCTTCCTGCGCTCCGCTCCGCCCGGAAGATACGCCGATGGAAATGGATTGTACCTCTTCGTCCAGCCCAGCGGAACCCGCAGTTGGATTCAACGCCTCGTCGTCCGTGGCCGTCGCCGGGAGCTCGGTCTCGGCAGCCTTGCCCTGGTTTCCCTGGCCGAGGCCAGGGAGAAGGCCCTGGCCAACCGCAAGCTGGCCCGTGAGGGCGGAGATCCTCTTGCCGAGAAGCGACGCACCGAGGGTATCCCCACCTTCGCCGAAGCCGCCTCGCGTGTGCTGGAACAGAAGCGGGACGGATGGCGAGGCCGGCGTCACCACCGCGAGTGGATGTCCAGCCTGAGGCGGTTCGCCTTCCCGCGCATCGGCAAGATGCCGGTCTCCGAGGTCACCAGCGCCGATCTGCTTGAGATCCTCACCCCCATCTGGCACCGGAAGGCCTCCAGCGCCCGGCGGGTGCGCCAGCGCCTGCGGGCGGTCCTGGAATGGGCCGTAGCCATGGAGTACAGGATGGACAACCCCTGCGACCGGATCGGCCCGGTCCTGGGTCCCCAGCAGGACGTTACCGAGCACATGCGGGCCTTGCCGCATCGGGAGGTGGCCGCGGCCATCCGGACGGTGCAGGCATCGACGGCAGAGGAGGTGGCCAAGCTGGCCTTCGAGTTTCTGGTGCTGACGGCGGCCAGGTGGAGCGAGGTGCGCTGGGCCGAGTGGGAGGAGATCGATCGGGACGCTGGTGTATGGACCGTCCCGGCCAGTCGGATGAAGGCCAACCGGAAGCACCGGGTGCCGCTGTGTGGACGTGTCCTGGAGATTCTCGAGGCGGCACGGACCCTGGGCAAAGGAGCCGGTCCTCTGGTGTTCACCCGTGGGCAGGGGAAGCCGCTCAGTGACAAGGAGCTGCGGTGGCTGGTCCGCGAGCAGGGGATTGCAGCCGTGCCGCACGGGTTCAGGTCCAGCTTCCGGGACTGGGCGGCCGAGGAGACCGACCATCCCCGGGAGGTGTTCGAGGCGGCCCTGGCGCATGTGGTCCGGAACTGGGTCGAGGCGGCCTATACCCGCTCCGACCTGTTCGAGCGCCGGCGTGTCCTGATGGACGACTGGGCGCGTTACCTGGACCAAGGGCCGGGAGAGGATCTGGAGGTCTGAGTGTAGTTAGGCCCAAGGGATCGGTGGCGTGAACCAAGTCAAGCAGGGGAACTTCTCCCAAAGCGCGCCAGGGATCGAGCCACACCCGAAGGCCCACGGCCGTCAAGGCCAGGTTGACGAGAATGACTTGGCTCCAGGTCTTCATTTCGCCCTTCCCGAAGGGATCACTGTGGTGAGAGCGACCTCCCCGCAAGGGGGGCAAAGGGTGTCCCGACCCCTGTCCCCCTTTGCCCTCCCCCGTGGCGCACCAGCGGCCGAAATAGGGGGGTCGCTCTCACCACTTTCTCCCCTCTCGTGCGGCGCGCCGCCGCGACGGGAGGGAGGGGGACGCGCGAGGCGCAGCCTCGCTTCGCTTTTTCGCAGCGGACGCGGGAAATCCGTCCTATCCCGCGTCTGATGCGGCGTTTCGGGAAAGTCCCACACCACAACGGCAGGGCTCCGCCCTCTGAGAGAGAGGCGTTGTGCATATCAAGATCATGTCCCCCTTAGATGTCCTCCCCCCCGTCTAAAAGGGGGACACCCATCTGACGGCATCTGCTTGACCCCCAGAGGCGGAAATCTTCGGTCATTCCACGGTCATCGAGTGAGCCCGTTTCTTGCTCCGTTTGGTGGACTTTCTTTGCGGCGGCATCGAAACCGCCATGGCGTTCAAGTGTCTCCCAATCGGTGTTAGCGATGGCCTGGCGCAGCCCCGCCGCTTCTGTCTTGGCCGCTGCCGGGTCTCGGGTTGTCCAGGCCTGGAGAACCCGCTGGGTGCGGTCGAGATGTTGCTGGTCGCACTTATCGGTTCGACCGTCTCAATTCTCGAGCGCCTCAGATCTTCCTTTGACGAGCCGCACATTCTGATCGTCCCGCTTGCAGGCAGTAATGCACGATAAAGTGGTTTATCGGGAACTGTTCCAGAGGCCTTGAGGACAGGCGCCAAGGCGTCCTTGAGGTCTCTGTGTACATTCAGGGTTCTTGTCAATCTTGTCAATCAAAAGAGGAGGGGGAGGGGGTAGGGCTAATTTTAGCCTTTTATTGTACAAATAGAGATGTTTTGAGCCTGAAGTGGTGTAGGTGTAAATTGTTGTATAATACGCACGTTGCAGAGATATTAGAAAATAAATCCCGTTGTTTGCGTATTTGTGCAATAATTGCTCCAACTTGTTGGCAACGTGTCCCAAACACGTCAAAAACGTGTAGAACTTACGCCCAAGGGATCCGGATTCTGAGGTCTTCTGATGACTCAAGATCAATTCAGCACTATCCTCGCACGCCTCGACGGCATGGAAGAACAGAACAATCGTGACCATGCTGCTATGGGAGAGCGTATAGGCGACCTGGAAAAGAAAATCGACAGCTACCACGCCAATATTCATGATGACGTGGCCGAAGTTCTCGCTATCCTGAAGTCGGACGTGTAGCCCCTTCCTCCCCATAATCTTGTCAACTCTGACCCTTCTAGCGCTGGTCTTGGCGCTGTCCTCACCAGCTACCTCCTAGGATCTCCTGGTGCCGGCTGAAGTCGTTGACGTCTATGACGGCGATACATTCGTCGCTGACGCCAAGCCATGGCCAGGAGTCACCATGCGTGTATCGGTCCGGCTCGCTGGCGTGGACACCCCGGAAATGAACGGCAAATGTGAAGATGAGAAGCAGAGAGCCAGGGAAGCCAAGAGCCTGTTGAAATCGCTCCGTGGCGGCCGCGGTGGCAAGGTTACACTGAAGGGGCCGAAGCGTGGAAAGTATGCTGGCCGAGTGGTTTCACGAGTGATCGTCCGAGGCGGTCACGATGCCACCACCAGAATGATCAAATCAAATCAGGCTATGGCCGTCCTTATGATGGCGGGAAGCGGAAGGGTTGGTGTAGTGATTAGTAATCCTGAGCGCGTTTAGGGTTCTTTACGACTTTCCGAGCAGGGCTTTGGCCAGCTCAATCAGGTCGGCGGCGATCGACCCGACAGCCCAAATGATAACGTAGAGAGCGCCTGCGGAGAAGGACAGCGAAAAGGACTAGGCGAGAAGCGTCTGCAGGGAATTAGGCAACAACTAGGTTCTGTTCACTCCGCCTCGGTGCATCCCGATCAGACATAAGGGTTCGCTGGTTTCTCGTAGTATTGCAAAGCTGCGGGGGCGAAGTTTTCGTGCTTCAGTTCTTTCCCCGCCCACCACGAGCAGTGCAGCAGTTCGCCGTAACCCTCGCCTACATTTGAGGATCTCTCCACCGTCATTGGAGGACCGCCTGACTTCAGTTGAACCACGTCTCCGGGCTTGAATTGTGTATCACCCATCTCATTAGACCTCCTCCCATTCCTCGGTTGAATCCAGATCTTTGGTTTGTTCAGGAAGCGGCTCTTGGCCAGTGTCGCCAACGCCTGCAAGGCGCTCAGCGATCACGCTACATTCCCTCTTGAATCCTCTCTCGAAGTACTCAGGCGGCTGAACTTTCCCAGACGTTCCTTGGTCTGCCCTCCTTTCGGTTACTGATCGAATGATCTTAAGATTGGCATCATTGAACAAACGACGGGATATTAGGAGCAAGAAAGCGCGATGCGCCTGTATTCTTCCCTGGAGGTCTTCCAACGCCTCCTTGTGATTGTCGAGAACGTGGTTTTTGATCTGATCCATGGACTTTTCTCCTAGTTTCTTCTTTCTGGTAATCGTGGCTGATCCCCCTCCAATTGGCCTATCTTGCTGACGAATGGCAGGGCCTTCGGGAACCTTTCCGCAAAATACTTGTTCGCCCAACCGGGTAGCCAAACCTCATTGAAATACCTTCGAAAATCAGGGAGGCAATCGACCGGATAGAGACGTGCACGCACAGGCGGACGAGTATCATCAAGAAACTCATGCTCATGGGTAGGGAACTGTTCAGGGTCAATACCCTTAGTCTCCCCTGACGATTAATACTAAGGGTGTGTTTACATTCGAATGTGAACGGTTCTAGAGGCGGCGATATATGAAGCTCATGCACGAACCCGAATCAGTCCTGCGGTGCGAAGGCCTCCGACAAACACGGCCGGAGGGACACCTAGTATCCTCAGCAGGAATAACTTCTAGACTATCCAAACTTGTATGATTTGAGTGTGATAAATTATGCGAGAATCATGAGTATATAGTGACTTACCTTAGAAAAAGGCCAGAACCGTCATTGGGGATGGTACAGTTTCGCGCAACCCCGCAAACGACTGTTGCATTAATGCGGCTCCTGTCCGGATCAGTTCCCGGCCGGCCCGGAGAAGGAGGATGAACCGTTGAACAGCCACGACGAACTACGGCAGGAGATCGAGGCACTGCGCGCGTGCATCTCCTGGCTGGGCGCGGCCAACCGGCGCATCAGCGAAAGTCCCGCCCTCGAAACCGTCCTGCGCGAGGCGCTCGAATGCGCCCGTGCCGTACGGGTGCCGCTCCAGCTTCTCGTACTGGGCGGCCGAAGAGACGGACCATCCCCCGGTGCAGAGTCCAGAAAGTTCCAGAGATATCTACTAAAGTATTGTAAGTAGACCTTTATGAGTCACTTATGGTATATTGGTGTCTATTGATGTCCAGGGTGTTCCCGGACGTTCAGGGTGATCTTAGGGGTGATCTCACAGGGGGTGATCCGGTGACCCGATACCGCAAGAAACTCTCCGCCGCCTTCGTCCGCTCCGTCGAGCAGCCCGGACTCTACTGGGACGAGCATGGCTTGATCCTACGGGTCAAACCGTCCGGATACAAGCAATGGATCCAACGGCTCTTCATCCACGGCAAGCGCCGCGAGCTGGGTCTGGGCTCTCTTCGGCTCGTGACGCTGGCCCAGGCCCGGGAGAGGGCCATCGCCAACCGCAGGCTGGCCCGCTCGGGAGGCAATCCCCTGGCCTCCCGGCGCCACTCCGTCCCGACGTTCGAGCAGGCCGCCGCCAAGGTCTACGCCATGTACCGGCCCAACTGGAGAAGCGACCATCATGCCGCCCAGTGGAAAGGCAGCCTGCGCAGCTACGTCTACCCCAAGCTGGGCCGGATGCGGGTGGACGGGATCACGACGGCCGATGTCATGGCCGTCCTGTCGCCGATCTGGAACACCAGGCAGGCAACGGCCCGGCGGGTGCGGCAACGGATCGGCACGGTGATGAAGTGGGCCATTGCCCAGGGCTACCGGATGGACAATCCGGCCGGGGAAGCGCTCGGGGCCGCGCTGCCGAAACAGGGCGGCATCCCACGCCACTTCAAGGCTCTGCCCTATGGGGAGGTGGCCGGGGCGATCCGGACGGTGCGGCAATCGGAAGCAGACGTGGGGGTCAAGCTCGGCTTCGAGTTCCTGGTGCTGACGGCGTGCCGGTCGGGGGAGATGCGCGGGGCGCGCTGGGCGGAGATCGACCTGGAGGCGGGAGTGTGGACGGTTCCCCCGGAACGGATGAAGCACCAGAGAGAGCACCGGGTCCCGTTGTCTGCGGGAGCGCGGAGGATTCTGGCCGAGGCGAGGCGGATCGAGAGATCTTCCGATCTGGTGTTTCCGACTCCGGCCGGTGGCCCACTGCCGGACCGCGATCTCAGCACCCTGCTGCGGGAACTGGGAATCGGGGCCGTGCCGCATGGGTTCCGCTCGTCGTTCCGGGACTGGGCGGGGGAGCGGACCGATGCTCCCCATGCGGTGATGGAGGCGGCGTTGTCGCACGTGGTCCGCAACCAGGTGGAAGCGGCCTATGCCCGCTCGGACCTGTTCGAGCGGCGGCGTGTCCTGATGGAACAGTGGGCGGAGTTTCTGGCCCGGGGGACGGAGGAGGACGCGGAGCTCCTTGCGTAAAGAGGCCCACGGCATCGGTCGCCCGCACCAGGGCTGGCAGGGCGACCTGCCCCGGACCGGCGAGGGTGAGAGCCAAGCGCGAAGTCCGGAAGCAGTCAAGACCAGGTTGGGCAGGACAACCCGGGTCCGGGTCTTCAGCCTTCCCGCCAGGGATCACTGTGGAGGGAGCGACCCCGAAAAGGGGAGGTTAACCGTGAACTGTGAAGTGAAACGGCTAACCCTCCCCGATGCCGCACTAGCGGTCAGAAAGCAGGGTCGCTCCCTCCACCTTCTCCCCTCTCGTGCGGCGCGCCGCCGCGACGGGAGGGAGGGGGACGCGCGAGGCGTAGCCTCGCTTCACCTTGTGGCGTCAGACACGGAAAATCCTTGTTGTCCCGTGTCTGATGCGGTGATTGGGGAGAGTCCTCGACCACGGCGGCGAGGACTCCGTCCTCTGAGAGAAAGGCGTTGTGGGTGTGGAAATCATGAAACGGCCGAGTGAACATCGCTGCGTTGTAGCCGTTTCACCCATACGACGGCATCTCCTTGACCCCCAGAGGTAACAATCGTCGATCAGTGCAGGGTCATTGTTTTACGCCGATTGGTCCCCCAACTGGAGGACATTCTTAATGGTGACCTCAATGCCACCATGGCGTTTGACGGTGTCCCAATTAGCATCCGCGATGGCCTGGCGAGGGGAGGCCACGGTAACCCCTCATTACTCTCATACATTGCTCCCGTTTCTCTGGAAATCGGTCGCGATAATCTTGGATTGCCTCCAGGCATCGAGACCAGCGGTCTCTGAGACGAAAATCGGGGTTGTGGCCATTTTCAGTGTATTATGGGTATGCTGAGGGCCGGGGAAATACGTACTACGCGGCCTAGCTAGAGGACTTAGGGGGGGCTGTTCGAGTAATAACGACCGATGCTCGCTGCCACATGAACACTTGTCGTGTAAGAACGTCCATCGGATCGAAGGCAGTCCGGATCGCGGTCCGGGCCAAAAGCACGTATGCCCGTTTGCATCCGGGCGGCGAGCTCGTTCCTGATGGTATCAGATAAGTCGTTCCACCAGCTTGGTTTCATGTAGACGTTCTCAAGATGCTCGACCGCCAGCTGGATTCCCCTGTTGGCCTTCTCTTCATCCGGCACATCTTGGAACGAGCGCCCGAACAACGCCGCAGGGCCCTTGTGCCCTTCAGTCCAGCCAATTACAAGCACGCTTCTGCCATTGAGAACTGTCAAGTTAAGACCCACGTGCTCGTGTGGTGAATCACCGCGGGTGACTATTTGCAGTAGATTGCCAGCAAAGTCATACTCGGGATGAAATGCTCCACAACCCACGACAGGCAAGACAGCCGAAAAAACCACGCCGACAAATCGATATTCTTCGAATTGCTCCTCGATGAAGATTGTGTCGTATTGTTTCTTCCACCGCTCGCAGTCAGTCAGACCGCGTTTAGTTCCCTCTTTGTGAAGGTGGATATGCTGCTGCAATTCGCACTGTTCCCAATAGGGCTTTCCACGGTCGAATTCCCGCATTATATTCACGGTTCGAAGTGCGGCCTTCTTGTTAAATAGTTCATAGGAGATTGCCCGAAAGCCCAACAGGAAACAAGACTTTGGAGTGAGCGGGACAGTGTGGCTTTCGACCGGCTGGAACATCGAGTGGTCATGGGTATCACAAAATCCCATGAATGTGGAAGCGCTCCGCACCCCGACCTTACTGGGCACAAAGGCGCCATGGTTCCGTAACCGGTCTCGGAATCCTGCTTTAGCGGAAATGACATGGCCGTTTTCGGCTATGGCAGCGAGCCCGCCACGTCGTTGCACCGTGTGTGATCGAATTATTCTACGCCCGCAGTTTTCAGAACTAGCTTCCGGATGAGAACAGTACCCCCCTTCGAATTCATGGTCCAGCTGTGACAACTGGTCGTGGAAATTGACGGGCGGTTGAGACTCCCGGTTTCGGTGGCACTGCTTCCATTTTTTGCCGGAGCCGCACCAGCAAGGGGCATTGCGCGGCATTTTAAGGTGGGGCGTAAGGTCATCTGGTGGAACGAACTGCGCATGGAGGGAAGCGTGAGCCATTTAAGGTGGTAAATCTAATTCTGACCGTCGACTTCTAAATGGTACGCGGTCAGCTTCTTGAACACAATGAGTCTGCTGGCGGGAACGCAAGCGTCGACGAGGTCGACGGTTATCGCGAAAGCGGTCTCCTGAGGCATGTCCTGGCGTTGGCAGACCTATTCTCCAAGGATGTGCCACTGGAGGATGTGCTGTACTTGGCCGGCCACGCTAACCCTAGGACCACTTTATTCTATAATTCTATGATCGCTGACGGTGGAGCGTTACCCTAAATGTTGTGGAGAGATTTTCCGTGTGAGCACTCGCTCAATCCTTCCGGAGGGACTGCCGATTGGCCAAAAAGAAAGAGTCAGAAAGGGCGCTCAACCAAACATCGCCCGTAGGGGCACTGCCGGCAACGACCACTCATGACAACGGCCAGCGTTGGCGACCGCATCGCGTCCAGGTTCTCTGAAACGATTCCCTCCTGGTCAAAATCGGTCACTGCCTCGATAATGACCACCGTAACGTCACCGGTGTGGTCGGTCCGGTTGCGGCCCTTTTTAATAGCTGTGGGTACGACGGAACGTCCATCTAGACCTCAGCCTCATCCTGGAGCCAGGCTCCCCCGTTCCAACTGGGGATTCGCGGCGATCCGAGCCATCCCAGTGCTAGATTACAGCGCCGTCACCTACTCACGAAGGTTCGGACCAGAGTGAATGTCCATATGAATTCGGAAAACAATGCACGAAAGGTTGCGGCCGTTCTGGCGCACCCTTCGATTTTGCGTGGGGCTTGGTTGCGCGTGGACGCTTGGTACAAACACGGGGAACTCGCGCCGCAGCCGGAACTTGCGCGATGGCGTCTGCACCCCGAGGCCATGCTTCGGGATCTGGCACAGCGGTTGCGCGAAGATGACTGGAAACCGGAGCTATGGCGGCAGGTGCCCTATCCCAAGAAGGGCCGGTGTTTGAGGCACTACACGATGCCGACGGTTCGGGACCAAGTGGCGTTCATGGCTCACATGGTCGCGTTGGGACCGATCCTCGATCAACAGTTCGCGAATTTCGCGTTTGGGAACCGGTGGTACCGTCCGATCGCGTGGGACCGAAGGCAGCATCCCCCAAGGTGGGTGCATCGCCCATATCCAGTGCTCACGGACAGGAGCTATCTATCTTACGCACGATCTCACGGGTTGTTTCGGCGCGTGGCGCATTGGACAGTGGCTCGGATGACGCAGGCAACTCTCCCCGCGGAAGACAGCTCGGGCCGGATGCTGCGTCCCGAGGACTACCAGGATGGGACGCTCCCGGAGTGGACGAAACCGGAGTGGTGGACGGGAGCAGTTAACTCGGCGCGCGCTTTCTGGGCTTACTTGGACATTGAACTCGCGTATCCATCTGTTCGCATCGAGCGGTTAGCCTTGGCGATGGAACGCGCACTCCTGCAGCCGGTCCAACTCGTCCAACTCGAACAACTATACGACGGCTGCCCGGAACCCGTATTGAAAGCACTTGCCATCACAGACGTACGAGTGGAGGTCGGGCGCCGACTGACCACAACGTTGGGCGAGATCACTTTGGACGCTGGCGGAATTCCGCCAGATGCGTGGAGCCCTCCTCAGGGACACGATTTCCCTAGTGTGACAACAGAACGTTTCAACGGGATACCTACTGGACTCATCATTTCTGGAATGTTGCTCAACGTGGCGCTGATGGAGGCGGATCGAGTGATCCGCCGATATCTCGAACAGACCTCGGGGAAACGACGCGGAGCGATCGTCAGGTTCGCGGACGATATGTACATTCTGTCCCGATCGTCTGAGGGCCTCTTATCCTTGGTTGAAGCCGTTCACGGAGCACTGTCGGGGACCGAGGAGTCTTCCCTTGCAGTACCTAACGAGGTTTCCAACATCTGCATCAATTTGAGAAAGATAAAGCCGGATGCGGTCCGGGGAATCATCTACAAGTACCTCCTTGATCAGGGTTGGACCGAGTGTGGAAGCAACAAGTGTAAACAGCCGTTGCCCCCGTCCACAAAGGAGTCAAAGAGTAACCAGGCATCGAGCGTACGGATATCGGACTTGGGAACGGCGCTCTTGCCCGGCGGCCGGTTTGCGTCCGAACAGGAAGCCTTGGAGCGCGCAGCTGTCGAAAAAGGAGATGTCGGTCCGTTCGTCACGCGGCTAGTCGAACGGCTGAGCGACATGGGGACGGACACGCTTCGACAGCGATTCGGTGAGGGCGCTCGGGATCATCTAGCACGTTTACACGAACTGGCACGCTTCGACATAGAGGACGAGCAGGTACCGCCTGAGACGCGTCGCACCTTCGCGGTCAACCGCCTTGTTCGTGCATGGTTGCCAAGGTCCTCAGAGCTGGGCGAAGAGGATAGAGAGTTGCGCCAGATCCGCGAGACCATCGGTTTCGTGCTGGACCGCACGCCATGGAAGTTCGCGATCTGGCGGGCGTTGGTTCGCGGCGCGGCGCGACGCCCGCTTTTTGAGGCGAAGGACAACGGGATAGCGGCTCAAGAGGCGGCAGCGTGGTTGTGCGACCGCATCCGTCGAATCGCGTGTGCAACGGACTCCATAAACTCGACGACTTGGCTATCCGCTTGGCCGGAGATCGATCGTGACGACGGCCACACCGCTGAACGGACAGACGAATGGCAGCACCTCTATCTGTCGTTCCTACGAGCTGTCTTTTGGCGCTCACTCGCGGAAACCGTGCGTGAACTCGGGCGTTATGCCAAGCCGGTGGAGGACGATGAATCAACTGAGCGGGTGCCATCGCCGTTTCTCTGGACGGCAAGAGCGGTTGGAGACGGACGCTACGGACAAGCGGTGGATGACTTGGGCCGCATCGACGAATGGGTCGAGATACTGTACCCAGCAGCGAATGACGTGAAAATCGACACGTGGCCGTGGGAACTGGACGAGTTCGTCGGAGCAGTTTTGGCCGTGCACACGACCACAGAACTCGCGCAGGCATGGCGAAGCACTAAGGGTCCGGGATCCGTGTTGCGCGTGCCTGAGTCCCCTCGATTGGAAGGAATGCCGAAAGCGACCCGGCTGTTGTCTCGGACGGGAAGGCTCCAGCAGAAGGGATCGAGGCGTAATCGGAAACTCGACCTCTGGGCGCTGGCGAACGTGCAGTTGGGTCGTTGGGATCAAGGGTTAGGAAGTGTTCTCTTCCCGCCGTCCGGAAAGCCGCGCATACGGCAAGCGGAGCGCAATGCACAGGAGGCTGTGGCCGCAGGATTCTCCCTAGGGTGTTTTAAATGGATCGGTCTAAGGCTTGCGAACCGAGCGGCTCCCAAGATGGACGAGGGTGCAGGCGCTTTTGATCGGAATGCGTTTGTGCTCCATGACTATGATCGAGCACGGCGCGTAATCGTCGGCCAAACGACTGAGGCAGCGTCGCGCCCAACGGTCCACCGGCTCCTTTGGGGGAGGCCGACTGCAGCCAGGCTGAATGGATGGCAAATGGCCCAGTGGGAGATTCCAGCGGTGGGATTACCCCTTCGCGTTGCTGCGGCACTGTTCAGTGTCGTCCGTGAGACAGCAACTACTGTGGGATGGGAATGCAGTTTGGGACCGCTGACGTGGCTGATCGACGATGACGCGGGAGTCTTGGTCGCGGGTCGCTGCGAGCAGTTGGAAGGACTCGAAAAATCCAACGACTTGGCCAACCACCCACAAATCAAACCGGAAACGGATGAGGAACTGATATCAGTACGAAGGTCGACGGCGTGGGAGGTTCTGCCGCACGCGGCGTTTTATCTGCCGTTTGAGTCGGCTGCTGCGGGTAGAGTGCACGTGGAGAGCTACGTCCTGTACTGCGATGTGCTGCTTCTGTTGACTTTGCTTGACGGTGCCGAGCGGATTCTCGATATCTTGGCTAGATGGGGAATTAGGGGAACGCCGTTCGTGGACCGATGGGGCTGGCGGTCGCGGATTCACCTGCCGCTCCAGGCATGGAAGTCCATTGAGTCGATCCTCCGCTGGAGCGCGTCGCCGGGGTCCAATATTACGTCATCCGGGAGGCAACTCGTCGATTCGCTGGCCCAGTACTCCCGCAAATATGTCTCCTGGGAGGATTTCCGTCCTGAGAGGATTGACATCGGTCTTTCTCCTCGACGGGATCTCGACATCGTTAGGACGGTCCGTCCGGCGGGCGAATTAATCGGCCCAGAGCTACCTCCCGAATTGCACATCGACGAGACTCAGATTATGGATGTGCTTGTCGCACGTGTGGGGCAGGTGGCCGCATGGCCGAACAACGCGCACGTAGTTAGACGATTCCCGAGGATCCCGTCTACCATGGCGAACTTAATGATCGAACAGGTTGCCAATGTGTTCCTTGCGCCCGCGCAAGCCGTCGACGAAGCGGCTCCGCAATTGGTAGTCCTTCCGGAATTGTCAATTCCGCAGCAAGAAGTCGGGAGTCTAAGGGACTTGGTGAGAGCCGAGGGTAAAGGAGCAGTAGCGGGACTCTATTGGCGCGCGCTGAAACCTGCATTTCGGCCCTCAAGGCCTTCGACACCAACACAGGCTTGGTTGGTAAACGAAGCCGAAGTTGTAGTACCCGTCGGCCGTGACAATGGACCGCCGACAGTCAGGTGGTTTCGTGTCCGAAAGCCGGTGTCTGCGCACACCGAAGACGGTCTAGCGAGGGCGCTATCGAAAGTGTCGGGGACAAGGTGGCGAATGCTGCGGGGTAACCAGTGGTTTCGATTTGTGCATCCGAATTGGGGGGACTTTACAGTGGCGATCTGTGCGGACCTGATCGAATCGGCGCCCTGGAGGGCGTTTCGGGGTGAACTCTTACACCTTCTAATGGTGGCATTTAACAAGGATGTCGACCTGTTTGACTCGCTGACATGGGTGCGTGCGTACGAAAACTACGTCAACGTCGTGTCTGTGAATCACGGTCGATTCGGCGGGTCGTTCCTGTGGACTCCACGCAGGACCCATGAGCGTGAGTTAGCGAGACTTCGCGGCGGCCACCTGGTGTTGACAGCCGACGTTCAGTTGCCGGTCAAGGAACTGCTGGGAGCACAGAAAGCGGGTACAGCGCAGGCGATCGAGGAATCCGCCAAGAAGTGGCGTAACGAAGCCTCAGTGGAGACGAAGTTCAAGACTCCGCCTCCTGGATTCCGTAGAATTTTGTAATCCGCTTAAGGTTAACGTGATGCGTCAACGGTGTGTACGAACACAATCAACTTAAGGGGATGCGGGCTGAGTCATACGACGTGGGCGTAGGGTCGGTGCCGACTTTCGGCACCGAAAGAGCACCTCCCGTGGAACGCACTGCGGAGGTTCTCGATGTAAGTTGTTCCATACAAGCTCGTTAGATTGGCATTGTCACACCCCAGACTGAGGCAGAATCTGAGATAATAGCACCTGAGTAGAGGCAGGACGTGACAGATCCAGTTTCCGATATAGACGAGACGCTTGCAACCTTGCGGATCAACAGGGACGCGCGGCGATCTGACGGGACGGCGTTCGAGGACGCGGTGCTTCGGCATGCCGAACACATTCCCGGCTGGGAAATCGCTCGGTGTTGGAGATACCCGGAGTGGCCGCATCGAATGTCGGTCGGTGTGCCGCTGCCGTCTCACGACGCCGGCATCGACCTTGTTGCCGTAAAGCATGATGGTTCGCGCGTCGCCATCCAGTGCAAGGCCCGTAGCGGTGGCGGGTCGGTAACGATAACGGAGGTGCAGAAGTTCGCGGGGGCTGCGCCGCCATCGGTATTCGCGGAGCGCTGGTTCGTGGCGGAAGCCGGTCGGAGCGAGGCGACGGAGAAAGCGGCTGCAGTGGCACAGGTGACTTTCGTCGATTTCGAGACGGCGCTGGCCGAAGCACTGGAGGATGCGCGGGAACGGGAGCGGGCAGCGACGGAACCTGATCCTCGAACGGCAATGCAGCAAGAGGCGGTGGCCGAATGCGTGCAGGCGCTTCGCGCCGGTTTGCCGGAACACAAGGATCTCTGGGTCGGCAGCAATCCGAAAGAATGGATGCCTTCTGACGCGACGCGGGCGACGTTGGTGCTGCCGTGCGGCACCGGAAAGACCCGCGTATCGATGCGGATAATGTCAGAGTTGGCGGAGGCAGGTGACCTCGGCGTCGTGCTCGTGCCGAGCATCGCGCTTATAGCACAGGTGCGGCACGAGTACCTGTCGCACATCGGGTGTCCGGTGCGGACGCTGGCCGTGTGCAGCGACGCGACGGCGGGTCATGTCGATGTCGAGCGGGATCCGGATCTCGTGGTGGACCCCACTCGGGACACGGGACAGGTCCGCGCGGCCGATGTCGGTTGCCGGGTAGCGCAGAGCACCGCCGCGGTCGCGGATTGGCTTCGCACTGGCAGGGACTCGACCGACCTGCGTATCATCTTCTCGACGTACCAGTCAGCGCACCACGCGGCGGAGGCGCTACTGGCGGAGCGCCGGTTCGCGCAGGTCCTGATTCTGGACGAAGCTCACCGGACGGCCCAATTGCGGCCAGCTAAGAGCCAGCGACAGGCTGAGCGACTGCGAAGGTTCACGCTGTGTCACGACCAGGATGCGTTCCCGGCCCGGTACCGTCTGTACCAGACGGCGACGCCCCGCGTCTACGATGCGAGCAATGCGAAGGTGGCCCGTATCGACCGCACGAAGTGGATCGTGGCGAGCATGTCGGACGAGTCGATCTTCGGTCCGGTAGCCTACCGGCTTCCGTACCAGGAAGCGGTCAAGAAGGGCTTTCTGTCGGACTACCGGATCATCGCGATCGGAGTCGATGGGCGGGCATGGGCCGCGGCCAATCGGATTGTCCAGTTGTTCGAGCAGTCGAACGAGACGCGCGGGCTGACGACCCGAGAAGCGCTCTCCTGGCTGGTCTACGGTGTGACCCTGGCCGGGGGCGCGGTCGGAGACGATGGCAGCGTGCGCGTGAGCCGGTCGCTGGCGTTCCTGAACAAGGTCCAGCGTTCCAACCAGATGGTGAGGTGGCTCAACAGCGACGAGGGACGCGCAGAGATCGAGCGGTACTTTACCGAGGGCGGGGTTGAAGGGATCGGTCGGCAGTATGCCGTGGAGCATCTCGACGCCGGGCACCCCGTTCGCGAACGGCGGCGGGCGCTGCGCGATCTCGCGGCGGCGCATACCGAGAAGCCACGCGGGATCGCGAACGTTGGTATCTTCGGCGAAGGAACCAATAGTCCGAGTCTCGATGCGGTGGCTCTGCTGGCTCCGCGCCGCAGCCCGACCGACGTGATCCAGATCGTCGGCCGGTGCATGCGCCGGGCGCCGGGAAAGCAATTCGGGTACGTAATCGTACCCGTTCCGTTGCCGCGGGGTATCGACGCAGAGACGAGTCTATCGATGGATACGCTCGGCGACGAGTGGAAGGCGCTCGGTGAGGTTCTGCGGGCGCTACGAGCACACGATGGACGCATTGAGGACGAGATTTCAAGCCTGCTGCAGATCTACGTCCCGCCGGAGGCTGAGGAACCGGTTCGGCAGCCTGTGATCGTCAGGGACGGCGCTGTGACTCGCATGGGCGTTTGGAGTGGACCTCGGGGCCACGCCGAAGACGCCGTGGCGCGAGCGGAAGTGCCAGCGTGGCGTGAGCCTGCGGCGGGCGGGGCTCCTGTCACCGAGTACTTGACGGAGGACAAGGGCTTCGCGTGGCAGGAGGCTCCGGCCACAGGCAGTGAGTCTGGGCGTTTCACCGACGGCCAGGCTGCCGACGATGAGAGGATGTTGGATGAGTCGCCGGTCGTGTTGGTCATCCAGCGCGGACGAGGCGGCGTCCATTGCACTGTGCAGGCTGCGGCGCGGTCCATGGAGCGGCATGGCGGCGTCGATGTGGCGAAAACCGTAGAGCGGGCGCGTGAGGCTGCCGAGTCACTCAACCCGCTGCCGAGGCGTCCCAGGCGGCGCGTCTCCCCGCGCGGTGGGTCCAAGAACGGCCGGTCGGCTGGGTTGTCGCCGACGCAGCGACTTCTAAAGCAGATCCGGCAGGATGGCGTAGGCCGGGATTTGCGTGTCGAAGTGATGGAGAAGTCCGGGCTACGCGGAAACGAGGTGCGCGACTTCAACCTGCTGATGGAGCCCGTCCAGCGCTCATCGGGGTATTTAAGTCGCGAGGGACTGGAGGGGCGACTGCGTGCGGTGCTCGGCATGGAGCACTTGCAGTCCACCGACGCCTTTGCCGATGCGTGCACGGTCAGCGTGTTGTTACTGATGAACGCGGCACTGTTGCACGCACGGCTGGAGGACACGAAGGGTCAGGCGGCGGATCTGGCTCGTGTCGGGCGCCTTCACGACGTGGCCATCGGGAGCGAACCGGTCAAGGTACTGCGCGAGGCATGGACGGCCGTGCTGCGGTATGACTATGAGCCGGTGTTGCGGCCGGCACTCGATGTTCTTGAGGCGCTGGCTGCAGCGGACGCGCACGGCGGCGTCAACCAGGCGCTGCGAGCGGTCGCCGCCTGGGCCGAGGAGAACGCTGAGATCTACGTGTCAATGGGAATGGAGTATGCAGGTGAACTGTTCAGTCGCGTTCTGGGTAACCAGGCGTCCGACGGCGCGTTTTTCACACGTCAACCGGCCGCAAGGCTGCTCGCTGAATTGGCGCTTGACGGTACAGGCGAATCTGAATGGACCGAGCGGCGGACATGGCAGCGACTCCGAATGGCGGATCTTGCGTGCGGTAGCGGAACTCTACTCAATGCGTATGTGGAGGCAGTCAAGGATCGGATACGCGAGGCCGGAGGCGACGAGCGAAGCGCCACGGAGTTCCACAAGTACGCTGTAGAGAGGCTCGTGACCGGTCTGGACATCAATCCTGTGTCCTTGCAAATGGCGGCCGGCCGACTGACGCTAGGGAACCTCCAGGTCGATTACCGGAAGATGGGTCTCCGAGTTCTGCCGTATGGTCCCTTCGATGGCGACGCGGTACGGCTCGGGTCGTTGGAGTTGTTAACCGACGAAGATGTGGTAGGGCCGGCACCGGCGACTACGGGCTCTGCGGAAAGGAAGGGACAGAGCGCGCTGTTCGAGTGGTCTACTGTGGACCCGGAGGTCGTGCAGGATGTTGAGGAGCGGCGGATCGTAATGATGAATCCGCCGTTCACTGCAAACGACAAAAAGGGCCGGAAGTTCACGCCGGAAGTCGTAAAGGCGCTTCAAAGGCGGGAGTTGCAGATCCGCGATCGGCTAGCGGTTAGCGATTTCGACGCGGCAAGCGTCATCGACGCGAACAGCATAAGAACGATGTTCACGCCGCTCGCGGAAAAAGTCCTGTCCGAAAGTGACGGCGTTCTCGCCAAGATCATGCCGGTGACGGCCTGCACGGGAGCCTCCGGACTCGAAGAACGGCAGTTTCTCGCTTCTCGGTTCCACATCCACATGATCGTGTGCTGCCATGAGCCGCAGGAGCCGAATTTGTCTACTCACACGTCGATCAACGAGTGCCTGTTAATCGCGACGCGGCACGGGGCCGATTCCAGGCCAACCACCATGTTTGTCAACCTACGCCGCTTCCCGAAATCAGTGGAAGCTGTCCAGCACGTCGTAGCCGCGATCCGAGACCGGCGTGTCGACGAGGTGGGCACGCTATGCAAGTGGCCGGCCGATCGCGTGCGCGCCGGCGACTGGTCTCCTGTCCAGTGGTTCGATCCGAGGTTAGCCGAAGCGGCAACGGGACTTCGAGCTGCATCCGGTCTGTGCCGGCTGGATGTACTGTACAAGATGGGACCGGCCGGCCGACGTATCCGTGATGCGTTCGAGCGCGTGACGGACGGATCTTCGACGGCAAGCGATGTGGCTGTATTCGATTCGATCTCAAGCGACCTTCGCGTCTCGTTGGCCGGCGAGCCGGATGCTATGTGGCGGCCGAGACCCAGAAAGGAGCGCATGGTACGTTCATATCTTGCGCAGACGGGCTGGATGCTGCTGATGAACCGTGCCGACACCCATGCGGCCTCGGTCGTGGGTGTGTGCGCTTTGGCGAAAGGCTTTGGGTCCGGCCTAATGCCAGTGGTGACGGAGACGCGCGAGCAGGCCAAGGCCCTAAGCGTTGTGTGGAACGGTACTCCCGTTCTCCTGCAATTGCTGAACATGCGCACCAAGAAGTTGACGTACCTGAACTGGTCGGTCGCGCAACTTGGATCGGTACGTGTCCCGGTAACGCTAGATGACGTGGGAGAGCAGGCTGCGCTGGTAGGTGTCTATGACCGTCTGTGTCGGGAGCAGCTGCAACCCTGGACACACGCGGATATAGATCCCGTCCGGCGTGAGATCGACGCCGCCGTTGCCCAAGCATATGGGCTCTCGGAAAGTGTACTGGCGGATTGGCGCAAGTGGTTGGCGAAGGAGCCGACTATAGCCAACCGGAGTCCGGTCTAGTTCGAGTTTACTTGACGATCGGCTCAAAGCCATACGGATGATGAAATTTCATGGCCAAGACTGCCTGCCGTGCTTTCCCTCCACAGGCCCCGCTCACCTCTTCCAGTCACCCTTGCAGTTCCACCTCGTCGACGGTTAAGTGTTCCACATGGCGGCCTCGACGCCGTCGTGGAAAAGTTCGACCAAGCGGACGAGGACAGGCCGCCCTCGGCCGGAGCGGGATGGGTCGACGATTTCCGGCTCCGGGGGTCAAGGAAGTGGCGTCGTATGGGTGGCCACCTTTCAGACGGGGGGTGGCTCACACAGGTGGCGCACCAAGTGGCTCACGCACTTGACCAACACAACGCCTTTCTCTCAGAGGGCGAAGTCCTCCTCATTGTGGTCCAGGTTGTGCCCGGAAACCCGCATTGGAAGCGGGTTGGCAAGGATTCTCCGAATCCTCTTCGGCAAAGCTCCGTGCGGCGCCGGCTTGAGTTGTCCCCGCCTCGCACGGCGCGTCGTGGCGCCGCACAGGAGGGGGAGGAAGTGGAGGGAGCGACCCCCCCTTTTTGGCCGCTGGTGCGCCACGGGGGAGGGCAAAGGGGGACAGGGGTCCGGACACCCTTTGCCCCCCTTGCGGGGAGGTCGCTCTCACCACAGTGATCCCTACGGGAAGGTTGTCAGACAGGCTCGGGCAGCCGGGCACGATGGCTCTTGCTACCGACGGCCAGCGTCGGCAATGCAGCCGGGGTTGGATCGGATTTTTCGTTAGCCTTGAGCTGGTC
This sequence comes from Candidatus Versatilivorator sp., assembly GCA_965207735.1. GTDB lineage: Bacteria > Acidobacteriota > Terriglobia > Versatilivoradales > Versatilivoraceae > Versatilivorator. The sequence goes on from OZ242296.1 coordinate 4,251,913, forward strand.
CAGGTAATCGGCCCACAATTGCATCATCTCTCGCCTCTGCTGCAAATGAGCCGTGCGGTTGTAAGCCCGCCCAAGAGGATCTCGCACTACATGTGCCAACTGGTGCTCAATGACGTCAGGACGAAAGCCCAGCACTTCATCGAGGTGGGTTCTTGCCATGGCCCGAAAGCCGTGCCCCGTCATTTCCTCCTTGCCAATGCCCATGCGCCTTAGGCCGAAGTTCCTGACCCACCGACAAGATAACTCCTTTATCTTCAATCATCAATCAGGAATCTCAGGTTGTCTTGCCTGGGAACATCCTGATGAGCTCGAAGGCCCTTTGCTGTAGCGGGGTCGGCTCGGTCAATCGCTGGACTCGCGGACCATCGGGTTCGGAGGGCAATCGGCACTGGTGGCGGGCCCGCGTCGCCATCTGCGCCATCAACGTCTCCAGGCTCTGCAGCGGCAAGCCGTCCTCGGTGAGGCGTTTGCTCTTCTTCCGTTTGGCGGAGTCCGACGGCTGGGCCGCCAGCACCGGGTCTCGCCGTGCCCGTTCCGCTTCCAACTCCTCGTCATCGAACAGCAACGGAGCCAGGGCCAGCCGCAGATGCCACTGAACGTAATAGGCCAGCAGGCACAGGAACAGATGAGCCCGCACCCGGCTCTCCACCCGATGACGGATGGGGCGGATGTGCAGGTCGACGGTCTTGAGGGAGCGGAAGGCCCGCTCCACCCGCGTCAGGTCCTTGTAGCGGCGCACCACCGCGGCTGTTGGCAGGCGATCGGCTGGCTCGCTGGTCCTCAGCATGTAGAACCCGTCCAGTTGCGCCTCCCGGATGATGGCGTCGGTGCGCCGTTCATAGTGGAAGGACCCGTCTGCGATCTGGGTCCGGAAGTGTTTGGCCACCTGGAAGCGGTTCTTGACCCGGCCGACTTTCTCGGCGATCTCGGTCGCCGACAAGGGCGTGCGGGTCCGTCTGGCCACCTGGCGGGCGATTCCGGCCAGCGCCTCCTCGGTGGCTGTCAGCAAAGCCTCCCGCTTCCGCCGCCGATGCTCGGCCAGCAGCGGGTTGTGGCAGACGATGAGCCTCTCGCCCGGATAGTCCGGGCTGCGGACTTCGGCCAGATGACGCTCGTCGAACAGGGAGAGCTGAACCGCCTCGCTCTCCACCAGACGGCGTATCTGGTGGTGGCGCAGGGCTGAGACCCACCCCACTCCCGGATGACGCTTCAGATGGCTGATCTGCGTCTCGGTCAGCAGCCCGCGGTCCCCCACCAGCACCACCCGCTCCAGACCAAACCGACCCCGCACCTTCTCCACCTGATCCCCCACCGTGGTCGGATCCCCCGTGTTGCCGGCATAGGCCTGCACCGACAGCGGCCGCCCCATCTGGTCGGCCAGCACCCCGTAGACCACCATGGGCCGGTCCCGCCTGCCGTCCCGGTTGTGGCCGAACTGCATCAGCGAGCAGGTCTGGCCTTCGTAGTAACTGCTGCTGACGTCATAGAGCACCGCATCCCCTTCCGCCAGGTGCCGCTTGGCCAGCTTGCGCTCAATCCGGTCCTGACGCTCCAGCAACCAGTCCATGGCCTCATAGAGATCGTCCTCGTCGGTGTCCTCAAGGGACAGTTCCTCACCCAACGTGGTGGTGTGCCAAAGACGGGTGGTGGCCAGCTTGGAGGCCGGATAGAGCAGACGCTGCAGGATCATGGCCAAGACCCGGTCCCGTTGGGGAGAGGGTCGGGAATCGATCAGCGCCGGCAGCTTCAGCTGCCGCACCACTTCCAGCAGCAACTCGACGTGGCCATGAGGCAGGGAGCGTTCGATGGCGAAGAGTTGGTCGGGATGGACCAGGGGTTCGTTCTTGAGCACGCGCCGGAGGCGCTCGATCTTGTCCTTGGGCCAATGGGAGAGATTGGCCAGGGTGCGTTTATGGACCTTTTTACCCTCACGGCGGCCTTCGCGCAGGAGGATGGCAGGGGGAGAGTTGCGGTTGGGGACGGTTTCGACGTACATGGGACTACGATATCACATACAACTATCATGTCAAGATAAATGCTAATCATATACATGGGAACAACACTCCACACGCCTCAATCCTCTTCCCCAAGAAAACAAATGGCTTAAGGCGATTTTTTGGGTGTAAAATGGGAGGAACTTCGGCTTAGGGCGGCCAGAACGGCATTCTCGCTCATGGGTCGGTCTCCTCTGGGAGTCCGACCGCTCGGAAAGACATAGCGTCCCTGTCCGGTCAACGGGTAGAGTTCGCGCAGAACCCCCACCGCCTGGCGGGAAAGGGGCACCAGATGCTGGGAATCGGTCTTGATGACGGTGAAGCGCCATTCGGCCGTTTCCAGGTCGATATCGGACCATTCGGCTCGGCGGAGTTCGCCGGGCCGGACGAAAACCAATGGGGTCAGTCTGAGGGCACAGCGCACAATCAGTGATCCCTCGTAGCCGTCCAGGACTCTCAGCAATGGGCCAATTTTCTTGGGATCGGTCAGGGCAGCGAAGTGCCCTCCCTTCACAGGTGGCAAGGCACCTCGCAAGACCTGGAGGCTACTGTAGATGTTTCGTAAACCGTTGATTTATATAAATCAAAGATCTTTGATTAGATTGGGTTGCCCCCACAGTTGCCCCTGGATCATTGGGAGTAACAGCCACCCTCCCAACAGCCACCCTCCCAACGGCCTCATGGTTCCCGGCGGCGTCATGTTCTGCCCGGCGCTCACACCTGCAACAATGCCAGCAACGCACTCCGCGTTACTGGCCCGCCGTTGCTTCACTCCGGTGACACAGCAACCTCAACATCGGAGAGCTTAATTTCAGGCAACTCCTGGACGGGATCATATTCGGTTTCCGCCACCCGGCAGATGATCCTCCTGATGACCTCCATCAGGAAACGGCGTTCCACGTCCGTGAGGGGAACCAGATCAGTAGGGGAGCGGTACGCCTTCCTGGCCTCGTTACGACTGCCTCTCTCAGACGAGAGTTCTCCGATCTTGTCCAGAACTTCCGGCTCGATGCGAAATTTCTCGGCAGCCTGTTTGCGCTTTTGGCTACGCCTCCGCTTGTGTTGCTGGTCAGATTGACTGACCGATGCCTCCAAGACAGTCAGACAGAAATAGGCCATGCTCGCCAATGGCTCCTTACCTGCACGACTATGAATGAAGCGGTCGTGCATGCTTTGCGCATTTGAAGAGACGTGCTTGAAGGTTGATGGCGGCGCGGGGTAGGGACGGGGAGTGATCACCGTCAGTTCGCCCTGCACATTCGGCGGCGGAACCACCAAATCGCCACGGAGGCTAACCTTACCCGGCGTTGGTTTCCGGTCCTCAATCTTGTAATCCCTGAAGACCAGCTTGAACACCTTGGGTCCGTATTTAAGACTCGCAGAGAACTCCCACGCGCAAATGAAATTGCGAACGGCTTCCTGGGCCTCATTTGCCGACGCATAGTGCGCCTTCATCTCGAAGCGGACCTGCTCCTGCTCTGCGTGGACGCGAAACGCCTCTTCCTCGTGATGGTATGGCTTCGCGTCACTGTAATCTACAGACCGGTCGGGCTTGATCTTGTAAAGCAGCGAGACGACGTGCGGGTCGTTCATCGGTAGTAGACCTGTTCGGTTTCTCCGATCTGCTTGCACACCTACCAGAAGACGCGGGGAGACTCTGAATGCCCCACAATTCGTGATCCTAGCCGGCCTGGCTGGGCAGCTACCTTGAAAATACTGCCTGGGCGAATTTCGACCCTTTACGGCCGGGAAAGAGGTCCGGAAATGCTCGCCTCCCGCACCAGAGGCCGCAAATGCGCCAGGATGTCCGGCTCCACTTCCTACAGTGGCGAAAGCCAGTCTTGGCCGGTGTCGATTGTCCGCTGAATCAACAGCCCGGTAGCCGACTCGGTGGTAGAAAGTTCACGCCATTCTCCACGGCTTCGCCAAGGTAGGCCAACTCCTGCCAACTCCACAGGCGGAGAGTGAAGAACTCGCAAAAACCGCAACATGCGAGGGGTGACTCAATCAATATTGGGGAATTATATACCTAAGTAACGAGGGATTATTGAAAGCATCCAGACGTAAGGTGAAAAACAATGTTGGCAATCGTTGCTCCGGCGAGCACCATTGTAAAAAATGCCAAGACCCATGTGGCTCTGGCTAGATTTTTCGCATGTTTTTCCAGAATCTCTTGGTGTTGCAATTCCCGTTGGTAAGGGTCCATTAAACTTTCCTTATTCAACCGACTCAATGCCGTGGTAGTTCTCGCATGGTCTGGTTCGGCGACAGGCTTCCAGAAACGACACAGGACGGCAGAAATCGTACGGGTTGCCGCCGTTTTGCATTGCCGCAACAATTTCTTGGATTTGTGACGGTTCCACGCTATTCGGATCGCCAGTCCGCGGCAAGCAGACTGAGCGCCTTGGGCGCTCCTTCGCATTTTAAGACTGGGTAGGAACGAACCATACGGTTGAGGTTCATGTATGCGGTCGGGGATTCTGAAAACGTACCGTTCGTCTTTCTCACATAGATGGCATAGCGGATGCCATCCGTCAGGACAAGGCGACTGCACTTTTCGCGTCTGGAACTGCAAGCGTATTGAGTACCCTGGTTTTTGGACGATAGGCACGAATGGCCGAGTCTCTTAACCTCAACGACAGCTGCCAGGTTTTCATCAGTGCGCTGAAAACAGTCGAAATCCGTGAGTTGGAGCCTGTCGAAAAGCGCGATGTCGATTTTGTCCCATTCGACGGCCATTCGTTGTGGCGTCCAGCCCAATGTCCGCAGCAAGGGCACAACCAGGTACGCAACTGTTTCGGACTCCGAAGGATGTGTACCCCTACGTCGATACCATGAGGCGATCTGCTGGAGGCCACGCATGCTTTCGGCAAGTGCATTGATCGCGCCTGCCGCCGTTCCCTGGTCGAACAGATACTCGGCGAGCTCGCCTATGTCGATTTGCGGGATGGGTTCGTTAGGGCGGCACGACGACGGAAGTGCAGGTAACTCTGTATCGCCCTCTGGTAGTTGCAATAGCCATTCGAACACCGGCCCTGTCCGGTATAACCTCTGTATCGTGTCACCCCATTTGAGCGTCCTCGTGCCAAACCTCTTAGGTTCGCCGTTCGCGGCCTTCCAGCACCACCTCACGCGACGGACGAGCTGAATGTCCCACCCGTCAATGTCGCCGAAGTCGTCGTACCATTTCACCGGGCCTTCTACCCGGCCGACTCCATAGACTTCGCTGGTGCCCAACCTTAGGACAACGATGTCGCCACCGTTGATGTCTTCGTGGTATTTGCGTATCATGCCAATCTTCTTTTGCGTCTCTTCGTCGTCGCGAAGAGGGGCCTCACAATCAGGCCACGGCCCTCGGGAGCCTGGGCCAAATAGAACGACCCCCCATTGCAGGCACAAATCCGCATACGACCGAACAGTGTCCCCAGCAGCTATTTGCCAAACCTCTTCATCGCCGACGTTCATGAGACGTTTCCTTGTGAGCCTGTAGCCGTGGCGAAGCTGCGGAGGCCCCGCCATCGCTACAGCAGCTGACTTTCGCGGTTCTGGGTTAAGGCCTCGTCCATCATGCAATCTAGGCGGGTGACGCCGGCCCTGGTGCAGGGCCCCGGACTCACTGGTTAAGCCAATGCCCTCCTATGTGCGCCTTCTCTATGTGGCCAGGTCCTCGGCTGTGAGCTCGGTCGGTTCGACTAGGCGATAGTGTTTCTCGTCCAACACTTTGACCTCTCCCTTGATGAGTTCGAAAGCGAACAAAGCAATCACGTCATCGCTCATGAATTGTGCAGCTACCGGACGGCAAACAAGATCAGGATACTTCTCGTGGCACAATGCCATGTCTTGCTCGATTTGAACGATGTTCAATTCGTCTCGGCCGCCCTTTGCCTGAACGGGAATGACGTACTGGCAGCGTTTTGCGTCTACACCTACAAACAACTCGTCCGTTTCAACCTGTCCGATGCCTTTGACAGCGGAGCGAAGGTGATTTTGCAGCTAATAGCAAGTGATTCCGGTGAAGATGTCAATCAGCCGGTTGTACCGGACTTTTGACAGCAAAGCTTGCTCGTCTCCAAGCGCGTACTTGGCGAATCACGGCTACCAACTGTTTCACACTATCGGCTTCCGCCATCGATAAACCCTCACACGAAATTCCTCTCCACAATATTCCGCGTAGTCCGTCGCCGACGGCGGACCACGGCCGCTCGAACCAGCATGGCCGAACGGGAGCGAACCACTCCATAAGTGTAGACCTTCACCTTGTCCGTTTTCAGTTCGCTTGCGATGTTCCAGGGACCGCTCTTGAACTCCACCCCGTCATCATATTCCCCCCAAAACCGTGAGCTTTGTCGGGTAGGCTGCGTTTTCCCGGCCTCCGGCGTGCCCCAATATCCCCACAGGACTTCCAGGGCGATTCCGGATCTCTTAGCTGGCGAAGCCCTTGCTCGTTGTGGTCCATCCGGGTTTTCATCCCGAGCCGCACGATTACAACGCACACAGTTGCGCTGTGCTGCATCTTCTCAGGGTCGGATGACCGTAGTACCCAGGATTTCAGAGGCCTTCGGGATCTTATCAAAAGTATGAGCAACGGTTACACATTAACGGTTTGAAGCAGGAAGGGAGAGCGACAAAACGATTTACCTCTACTTGAAAATCACCTTCTGATGGTCCTTTCTTGGAGTTCCTTTTCTCATAAAGTATCTCAAATCACGGAACCTACGTCGGAGAGTAACCACAGCCAGGATTTTCAATGATTTTCAACGACTTACAGACACCCGCAAGGGCGGGATCTTTTTTTGGGAAGTGAAACCTGATACTGTCTTGCGGGGGCTGTCTTGAAGCAGCATGTGTTTAGGGTTTTCTCTGCCCTGTTCTCGGGGGTGGTGGAGTATTTCATCACTCAGGAGTGGTCGCCTTTCAGAGCGGCACTTACCGCAATAGCGGCCTACCTGGCCTTGATTGGCCTAGACAAAGCCACCACGTGGTTTCGCCCCAGAAATCCCAATGCTGGTTCGCCCAGAACTCCGAAAGAAATGATGGCAGAGGTTAAGGGGAAAACCGACCTAGCTGCCAACGAGATTTCCAAGAGACACTCAGGGCGTTCACTCAGATTCAGTGGTTATATCTCTGACATTATTGATGATCCCAGCTTTACTCTGGTTTTTTGTGAGTCAAAGAAAGGGGACAGGTGGGCCTGTAGTTTCTGTCGCAAAAAGTGGCGACGCAAGCTATCAACCTACAACCAAGGAGATAAGATCGAAGGTATCGGAATCATTACCTCTGTCTCCTCACACTCGGTGAGTTTAGACAAGTGCAGATTAGAAGAACCCTAGCTGAAGGGGGGGCAGAACGAAGCGTACCATTCTCTGATCCGCTTCCGACAAACCTGTGAATCAAGGAGAATCCAACCCTATGACCAACATAAGGCTGCTTCAGTCGATCGTGAGATATTGCGATAGGCGAATGTCCGAAGGGAAACTACCCGCCACACTCGATGGCAGCGATGATTTTTGGACACATTTTAATGACGAACACGCAAACCGCCTGGTTTCTCTCCTCACTTCGGGAATTGACTCAGGGCTCTTATCTGGAAAACACGAAGTCAATCCTTTAGACGGTGGCGCTACATTCTCCATCACGATCTATGGAGTCACTCTCGAGGGACTCAAGTTTTCCCAAATTAGAGGACTGTAAGCAGTCGCTCGACCAGCCAATAAAGGATTCATCGTACAGGCAACATGTCGGAGGGAAAAAGGTGCCTACCATGGGTGGAGCCGAGTGGCTTGTGATACTGATTATTTTTTTTTGGATGGATAATCAGTATGATTATTCAGACTCACCGGGCGGTTCATAGAATTGAAAAGAGGCTGTCTGAAGAACAAGAGCCAACCAGAAAAGCGAATGCCTGACAACAAAAGGAGGTCGGAAGTCGGTAGGTCGCTGAAATCCATCGCTCTCGTAGGCCACGTTTGATCGGAAGCAAAGCGCGTTGCAGATCGTCAGGTCTATTTCTCGCTGGCCACAACAACCCGATCGGGACGGAGCCTGCTTAGACAGGAGTATGCGGCTGTGTGCCGAAAAACCCCACTATGAACCCGCGCCTTGGGGTTGCGGAAAAGGGAGAGGGTCGGTGTGTTTGGCTCCCTGGAATATACGTACTATCATGATTCTAAGGAGTGGGTGCAGACCAAACCGCAGATCGTCGCCACACAGATTATCCAGTCGGGGTGAGGAGGGAGTTACATGGAAGACACGTCCACGACAGTTCAGCCTGCCATCGGAAAGGCTAAACCGATCAGTGTCCACGTCGGGATTTCAGCGCCCACTGGGACAGCCGGACCGCCCCCCACACCCCCGGACGATTACTGGGCGATTTTCGACAAGATCATCAAGCTGGACCGGATTGCAGAGATTCTGGCGGATCTTGTGAAAGTGTTCTTCCGAAGTAGTAGCCCGGTAAGTCGCTAAATGATGCTCGACACTATTCCCCTTGAAGTGACCGAGATCCGGCAGTACCGTTACCACACTGTGCACACCTACCTCGTAATATCACTTGCCCGCACCAGGTCCAGCAAAGCGAGCTCCTTCGGGGTAGGTCAGCGTAAGCAGGACAACCCGGGTCCGGGTCTTTAGCCTTCCCACAGGGAATGCCGCTTCAGAATGGGCTGATCGTCCAACCAGGTCCCATAGTGTACATAACTGACTTAACTACAGTCCGTTATGAGCATGATTGAGCATCCATCCATTCCCATAGCGTTCTGCGCCGTACCCTTGTATCCCACCTATTTCGGGGAGTATGATGGTGGGTATGACGCTTTCCAAACGCCCTCCCCAACGCAAGCCCCCCGGCCAGCACCCCGACAACGCGCTCACGCCCCTCTTTGTCCGCAGCGTGAGCCAGTCCAGACGCTATTTGACGGCCAGGGCCTCTATCTCGACGTGCGTCCCTCGGGCAGCCGGGGCTGGATCCAGCGCCTCACCTTCCGATTCCTCCCCCTCGCGAGCGGCGCGCCGGCGCACCGCGCGAGGCCGGGGGGACAGCGAGGCCGGCGCCGCACCGCGTAGTGCCGGGGAGCCAGCCTACCCAAGTAGAGTCGAGGACTGGCGCGTTGACTATAGGGTCCGCCCTGGCTGCTACCAACCGGAGCGACAGTTGTTGGGCGGGGTTCGCACCCGCCAGAAGAAGGCGCCTTTCCACGGCGCACTGTAATACATTGGGGCTGGCGAGGGGCTCCGCCCCTTCGAACCCCCGACCGGGGAGAGCTCTCCCCTGGCCCCCCCATCACCCCCGCCGCTCCCGTCTCCCTCTCTCATGCCGGCGTGGCGTTCAATGGGGTCCTGCCACCCCCTGATTCCACGAACCTTGCCGGGCAGGCTGGACTTCGTACGGGTAACCGATCCCTTCATGCATGCCCTCTTTGCCGGCCGTGCTGAACCCGAATAGGGGCTTCAGGGGCTTCGAGGAATGGGGTAGAGTGCTCGGCGACGAAGTGATAGCCGCGGCGCTCATCGACCGGCTGCTGCACCACTGTCACATCGTCAATATCTGGGGCAACAGCTACCGGATGTGGGAGAATCAGGTCTGGCTCCGGGTCGCGAGGTGACCGTCGGCCCGTCGGCCTTGCGACGCGTTTCGGGCCGTACTCTGGCCGCTTGAAAATGGTGCGCCTTATCTGTCCAAGAAATCAGGGGCGGTACAGAAGAGCATGCGATTAATGTCTATCGTTTCCACGATATCAAATGGAAGTAGACCCTGTGGAAGTAATGGGACCGGACCGCATCGAAGACGGAGAGTGAGTCTCCTGCCGCGCTCAGCCGTTCTTTGGCTCTTGATTGTGGCTGTTGCTCCCGTAACAGCGTACGTCGCAGCATCTCTTAAGCCCTCCAACGCTTGGGCTGAGCCAAAATCGGGTTGGCTTTACGTTCTGGATCCGAGAGTTGCGAGTGGGAAGTCCATGGTGTGGCTGGTAGATCCAAGAGAGGGGATCAAAGGAAGACTGGAAGCCGGCTACGCTCCTTTCTTTGCTCTGTCTCCCGATGGGACCCGTCTCTATGTTTCGTCGCGGCCCCCCGGTCCTCCCGGCTCAGGTGTGTCTTCCGACAAGCTCTGGACAATCGATACTGCAACCGGGGATCTGCTTCAGCAAGTCAAGCTTTCCGATAGGGTTACTTACACGTTGCCCGCACCCGGGGGACTGGCGGTGTCGCCGGATGGCCGTTATGTCTATGTAGCCAAAAGCCGCACGATTCGTCCAGGTGTGCACGAGCAGGCAATACAAACCTTTGACACCATCAGGAAAAGATTCTTGTCGGAAGAGGCTGTGTTGCCACGTTGTGGTTTCCCCGAGATCATTCCGGTCTCCGGGACATGGCAGTTGGTCGTGATGTGCGGCTCCAGGGGAGCCCGTTGCATCAACCTGGCTTCCGATGGTTCTGTGAAGCAATCTCAGTTTGTGGAAGTGCCGATCAGCTTGTCCGCAGTTACGTCAGGCAGGAGGGTATTGAAGAGACCCCTCGCGCAGACCTCTCCTTCAGCCGATGCTCGGAAACTCGGACTGATTATGAACAACGGAGAGATATTTGAGGCGGAGATCGGAGACAGTCCGTTTCGGATCAATCCAACGCTGGCTCCTCCATTGCATCCGTCGCACACAGTACTTCAGGTCGGGGGCTCACGCCGTTCCTCCAACGGCGCCAAAGCATTCGTCAGCTGCGCCTCGAAGGAGCTTGTACACACGTCGCTCACAGCCGATGAGATCCACATCTATGACACCACAAACTCTTGGACCCGTGAGGCGATTATCAGGACCCCAGTTCCGTGTAGCGATCTAGTGTTGAGTGGCGATGGCCGGAATGTCTATGGCATCAGTCCGCAGACGAGGACTCTGCTGACAATAAATTTAGGCACCGGACAAGTGGAAACGAGCGTTGGAGGAATTGGAGTACAACCTAGGCTCCTGGCCATTGCACCATAATCTTTCGCACACCAACCAGAACATTTCGACTCACCAGTGCATCGCCGCTTTCCCAGTTAACCTCCGACTTGCGGATATCGCTGAAAATCAGGCTCAACACGTTGCATCATCTTTCGCCGTCCCGGCAAGTGGGCCGTCCGGTTGTAAACCCCCTTATGATGAACCCGCGCAGCGTGAGCCAGCTGGTGTTCAATTAAGTCGGGTCGAAAACCCAACACTTCATCCCGCAGGATCCTCGCCATGGCCCGAAAGCCGTGCATCCTCATCCGATCCGGTTGTACGTCCATGCCTCAAATCCCTGGTAGCGTCAGACGTTAGGTCCCCAGTAACCGTTCGGTCAAGCCGTGGAGTCCATCCGCCGTCCGGAGGAGGCAAAGCGAGCAGAACCGACGGATCGCCTGTGATTGCAGGCACCTCCAACTTCGTCCGGGTCCAAGCCATCACGGCTTGACCGAACGGTTACCATGGTCCCCACAGCAAAACGGATTCCGAAACCACATTGATTGAGGGTGACCAATGGGGGGACCACTCGCTGCTTGACGGGACATAAATATAATCTAGTGAACACCTTAACTGAGTTCACCAGCAATCGGACCATCCCCTCAAATCACTGTCCAAAGAAATCGTGGGGCGGCGGAGGCCGTCACAATGACCGTCGATCCAGCACCCTAAGCCAAATGGCCATGATGGTCCAAGGTGCGGGTTGCAAGCGGTTGCAGTATTGGGATGTGGTGGGGTAGGAGATCTACTGATTTGTTATGTTTTTTGAGACATTGGGCAACCAGATATCAATCATTCGTCCCCACATGCGAGTAATTTGAAGAATTGCTTGGTCAACGACTTCCTTTTTGGATGCGGTTTTCGACAGCTTGACGTGTTCAGAAAAATCGTAGACACTCCCGACCCGACAGTCTTTGATTTGAAAACTCACCTTCCAACATTGATCGTGCTGTTTGTAGGTGCGCGTTACATGAATTGAGCCCGAAGAATTGTCATTTTGGTAGCAATCCTCTGTCATGTCGTCAGTCATTGTTGTTTTTCCTTATGTTGGACGGGTTGCGACCGTCCGGTGTGCTACCAGCCCGGGTTCGGGGCCGATCCTTATTGCTGGCGTTTCCTGACCAGCGGTTCATCACTCCCTCGCCCCACGATTTCTTTGGACAGTGATTTGAGTGACTGTTTGAGAAGACACAGGAGAGAAGAATCACGCTATGTCGATGTCCAGAGGAAGGCCCGACTCGCCCTTTTCCGCTTGGAAGGCGGTGGGCCAACCGCCGTGCAATTCAATGATTTCGTCGGCCTCGATCATCCGGCGGCGGGTTTCAGCTAACGCTGCAACGATTTTGCTGTAGTGTGCGACATCGTCCGCTGAGAGTCGGCGGCCTTTGCGGTCGTTCAACCACTTTTCCGCTGGGCGGTATCCCCCGATGGCAAAAGTGTATGTTTTCGGATCCACACCGTTGAAGTACTGAGCGCGGTTAATCCAGACGCGTCCCGGGCGACTGCCCTGCGGCGGTGTGTAGCGGACCCTTTCCACTTGGTTGCTGCCAGGAACGGGGGGACTCGCGCTAGCGTCCGTGCTCTCGATTTCCATCAAGTGAAGGCCGACGAGACGGGCTCCGAGTTGGCTGAGGTCCGCGAACAGGGCACGGTTGCCTGGCAACGGCACACGGGGATAATCCGACTTCAGGAAATCGGCATAGCGGCGGCGGTATTTAGGGCTGTGGAGGACGGCGTAGATGTAGTTCAAGACATCCTCTGGTCCAAACCCTTCCTCAAGGTTGCCGGGACCGTTGGATTGGAATCCTAGACCGACAGCGGAACCGAACGCATTAACAAACTCCCTTTTAAGATTTACACGCCGCGCAACAATGGCTGAGGGCTTTAGGGTGTGCTTCAGGTAAAGATAGACAGGCAAAAGACAATTGCCCCCACGTCGAAAGAGATTGAAATCCGAGCAAAGGCTTGAAACAAAAACAACGTCCCATGCGCTCGATCCAATAACTTGCCCGGCTCGCCCAATGCATAACCCCAAATTCTCCCCCACCAGCATCTGCTGCATGACTTCCGGCCTAGGCCTACATATAAATCCACGGGACCTTCCGGTGTAATGAGTGAAGCGCTTGTCAAAGGGCCGGTAGAGAACGGGAACGACGCGCCCATCCGCGCGCAGCACATCTTCCTGTGCCAGACGAACTTTCCAATCACGAGCATCCTTCCCCAGCCCGTAAAACGACCGTGCGTCCTCGGTTTCTCGGTCTGCAAAGTCTGTCACGACTTGTTCCATTTCCTCACGGGTCCAGCATATCGCTAGTTTGTCACGGGCGGTGACGATTCCCACTGAATTGATCGGGAAGATGTCAATAAGCGACCAACCAGCTTCGTACTCCTCATGCAGTGCCTCGTCCCGTGGAACGAACAGACGTAGCGGCGGTTTGGAGAGCAGTTCCTTCCACTCCATGCTCCCTACATCGCCGGTGGCAAGCCTATCGTACTTGCCAGCGCCAGCAGTCTGTTCACGCACACCCCAAAGGTTGGCGTGTTTGTATACGGGTCGGGTCGGTGAAGGGCCACTAGCAGCGGGGCACGCGAATAGGCCAACGGCCACCCCCTGCTGGATGTCGAAGACATTTTCGTCGTTACCTCCATCGGGCGCGCGTTCTTTCTTTTTCGCGTTGCCGTGCAGGTCGAGAAGGTACCCGACTGAAAGCGTGGCGATCAGGCTGTCGCGCATGCCACGGAAGGTCGGATTGTCTAAATAGCTATGGTTGGTGATGAAGCCGATCACACCGAGGCTCGTCCGTTCGATTTGCCAATGAGCAAGGCGAATGAACTTCACATAGTCATCGTTCAGCCACTTGGGGTTACGTTCATTTAGCGGGCTACCATCAACTTCGAAGTAGTTTTCAACTCGTCCCTCACCCGCACTGCCACGCAGCAGGTCGCGAATCCATTCACCCTTGTTTGCAGAATGCCCCGAATAGGGCGGATTGCCGATAACGACCGTAAACCTCTGCCAATTCTTGACCTTGTTGACAGCGCGGGCCTCATGTGCAAGTGCCGGCAGAAAGTCCAGTGTCATCTGCTTGGAGCCCGCCGGTTCCAGGGCGTTCGTCAAAAAGATACGCGCCCGCTCGTCGCTTTGGAAGCGATAACCGGTCCCGTAGAGCTTAAGGCCGACCTTGAGGTGTGCGATAGCGTAAGGGGCCATTAGAAGTTCGTAGCCGTGCAGGCGTGGCAGAAGGTGTCTGCGAACATACTCGTTCCACAGCGGTGCGATTTGGCTATCACGGAGACCGTGTGCTCGCCACCTCTTGAGGAGCGTTCCGTGGATTACGTCGATGGCCTCGATTAGGAAGGTGCCGGTACCCGCAGCCGGGTCGAGAATCTGGACGAAATCTTGGTTGGGTGACAGGCCATCGGGAATCTTTAGATTCTTGTGGCGCTCCGCCATCTCACCCCAGGTCGTGGTATCCGCCAAGCCATCAGCAAGTCCAAACTCCTTGCGAAGCAACTTGTCTACCGACCGAACGATGTATGTAACCACCGGACGCGGGGTGTAGAAAACACCACGCTGCATGCGCTTCTCCGCGTCGTACTCCTTTAGGAACCATTCGTAGAAGTGAATGACTGGATCTTCCCGCGGGTTCCGGTCACCGAAATCGCGGATGACCGCCTCCATGTTGGCGTTGTCGAGCAAGTCAACAACCTCAGCAACGCCCAGTTCGTCGAAATCGATTCCAGAGTTGTAATTCTTGCTCTTAGTGCCGCCGATATGAAGGAACGCTTCCATCAGCTCGCGGAGAAACGGATTGGTGCGCATGTGCCCGGCGAAGTCGTCGGCCGTCTTCTTCTGCGGGTCGGCAATGCGAGCTGAGAGCAGGCCGTAAGTGATAGTCTGGGCATACATGTCGGAGAAACTTTCGGAATCTAGGTCATGCAGTAGCGTCTGTTGGAACGCCTTCACGAGTCTTGTGACGGGCCCGTCTGCGGTTTCGATATCAAGTACGGCGCGAATTCGGTTGCGGATGGCGCGGGCCAACCTGGCTAAGCGCACAGACAGATCACGCGATGTAGTGACCACTTCCTGGTGGCGAAGGGTAAAGGCAGAACGCCACTGTTCGCGCCAAGAGTTGGCATTGTCCTCATCCTCGGGCCAAGCAAGGCTCTCTGTCAGTTCACGGGCTACGTGATCCAGGTGCAGCACGGTATCGCGGTCGTCCCAACCGAGCACCTTAAGGGTAGGCAGCTCTCGGCTTCCGGCAGGGGCGGCGAAGTGGGCGAAGCTAATCTGGCGAACCTCGCCCTCCCCGTAGTTCGAGATGAACAGCAGGTCTTCCGCAGCCCAAGCTTGCCGCTCTGCACTGTTGGCGGACGCACGTTTCTTGAGCGCCACCCGCCCCAGGATGCTGCGCAACGCCACCACGGGAAGGCGCTTTGGCTCAAACTTCACGAAGAAGACACCCCAGGGCTGGTTTGTTGCCAACGGGCGTAGGCGCTTGATTTCTTGAATTTTGGCTGCGTTTCTTACGTCTATGCCGAGTTCTTCCGGCGTGTACTCGAAGGTCAGTTCCTCGAAGTCCTCGCTGTCGATTGGCCAATACATCTCGTCGCGTAGAAACACGATCAACTGGTCGAACCGCTGGATGGCCGCAAGCTCGGTGCGGTGGTCGGTAGGCATGGGTTCAGTCTCCACTCCAAACGCGTTACGTCCTGCCATCAACACTTAGACTGCCGCCACGTTGCAGGGCAATCTAAGCCCGAGGAATAGACAAATTCTGAATAGACGCTTAAAACAAATCCCTCAAATCGTCTTCGGACTCACTTCCGGATCCGCCGGAAGGTGGTTCCGTAGACTGGGGTAAATCGCCTCGCGTGATTGTCAACTGCCGCTCTTGTTTAAGTTTTTTGAAACGCTCAATAAACGCGCACTGGCCGCTGGCACTGAAATATACCCACCGGGTAGCGCGGGTAATGCCGACAAACAGCCATCGCTCCAGCCGGTTCACGTGCAGAAATTTCGGGAACTTGTTCCTCCTCAACAGGGGCATCAATACCGTGTCAAAAGTCAATCCTTTGGCGCTCGGATACGCCATGACCTTTGGGCGCGAAGTGCTGAAGTCAATGGTTGGTGATGGGTTCGCCTTCACTCTTCCCGGTTGGGATGGAACCTCAACCTCCAAGCCGACTTCTTTCAGAGCATTGGCATAGCCATAGACGTGCCTTTTCGTTGGAAACAGGATGGCCACCCGGTCACCTTTGTCGATGCAGGTGCGAACCATCTCGATCATGTGGTGGCGTTCGTCCTCAAAGCTTTGGGCGATGTACAGCAGCGGGCTTTGCCGCTCGCCTTTTTCGATTGGTGGATTTTGTGCGATGAAGGCTTGGCGTTCCGACTCGTCACGAATAAAAGCTGCCGCTACGCGTACGATGTAGGGTGAGCAGCGATAGGCGTCGAGCAGCGTCAGGTTGCGTTTGTGTAATCCCAAGGTGGCCAGGACACTCGCCTCATCAACACCTTTTTCGTAGACTTGCTGCTTGTGATCCATGAAGACCGTGACATGCTTCGCCACGGCTTTGAGGATTTCGTATGCTCGAGTGTCGAGGTCCTGTCCTTCGTCGATCATCGCAAAATCGTAGAGTCGGGTGGAGTGCTTCAGAGAGCGTACCTTTTCCCATACTGCTTGGCGGATTGCCTCGAAATCAGGGCCTTGTTTCGCCCGGGGAAGCCTTCTATCAATCCACGCTTCATGGAATCTTCGACACCAATCGTCGAAGGTAAGGACGCAGTCATCGGGGAGTCTGAGATCCTTGAGAGCTGTACGGATATATGCCTTCAGGGTCTTGGTGAACACAAAAATCCGGTATCGTTCCGGCGGGACACGAAATTCATCAACTAGGTGCCTCGACCGGTGCAACAGGACTATGGTCTTCCCGGATCCTGGCGAACCAAGCACCAGGCGATGTGCTCTTGGGTGCATCACGACCGCACGGACTTGCTCGACGGTCAGTTCATTGCGGGGGATGAGCCAACTCATTGTCGCCTTACGATTTCAGCTCTGGTATCTGGCAAGTCACCGCTGGCAGAGATGGCCGAAGTCTTCTCCCGGCGCGAACGTTCCTCATTGGCCTCCTGCTCTCGTTCGCCGTCACGGGCAAGCCTGGCACCGGTCAGATACCAAACCAGTTCAAAGTCACTCAAAGTTGCCAGAGGCTCAAACATACCGAAAGCTTTGTCAAGCAGGCTGTCGCGCAGTAATGGTTGCTTCAGCTTCTCAGCCAAAGTCGCTTTGAGAACCCAACAAGGTGGATCGGGATCGATGGAGATGGCCTCGTCAATTACCCGTATTGCTTCATCCAACTTGCCCTGACCTCGCTTCGACAATGCAAGGTTGAAAAACGAACCGTTCCAGCGGCGCCAAATGAGGGAGGCCTCTCGGTAAAATTTCTCTTCACGTTCGTAATCCCCCACCTCGCCACAGATGATGCCCATGCGGTGGAGAATTCCGCCATCCGGCCTGGGGCTGTTCAAACGGCTCAATAGATACAGCGCCCTTTCGTACCTACCCAGGTCTGCTTCCAGCAGGGCAATCTGCTTTACGGTTTCCCGTTGTTGCTGTCCTGTCATCTCTTGCTCTGTGCGCATTTGCTCTTCCAACTCGAGAATCCGGTTGCGCTGAGCGTTTGGATTCACCACGTTCGTCAAGGGGTTTGCGATCTCACCATGAAACTCCCCCCGATCAAGATCATTCATCAGGGCAAGACGGAGATGGAGCACTTGGTTGCCGTCCATGCGGTAACGCAGTCTCAGTGGATCACCCTTGGAGACGATCGGTGGGATTTCCCAGAGCCGTTCCATCAGGACATTCTTGTGAGAATCTTGTAACTCCACACGAAGCTCCACCGTCTCGGTCAGGCCGGTTTTCGGAACGAACAGGTCGTTTTTCTGCGCCCAATCCTTGTTGGATGGATACGGAAGTTCGGTTCCAGATCTAATCAACTCCACTGCGCCACCTGAAGTCTGGATGTTGATGCTGTCGCTCGTGACAGGGCAGAAGATGCCCTGTTTGTACAGGGCCAGCGACAACGCCTGCCAAGCCGCACCTTGGGCGACGGCGGTCTGAGTCTGCTCCAAGTCATAGAAGCGCAAGAACCGTGCTTTTCTGAAGAAGCCCTCAACGGTCTCCCTAACCTGTGGGATGAGGCTGCTCCCGCCAACCATCAGACAAAGGTCGACGTCGTGTGGTTCCAGCCTTGCGCGTTCCAACGCATCTTGCAATGGGGCAAAAATCGAACAGGTCCGAAAGTAGTCGGTCTCTCGGGGGTAGGGGAGATCTTTGTCGAAGAAGGGTTCCAGAACCTTCTCAAGCTGGACCGCGCTCAACGTGGGCGATTGCAGCCGTAGCGTACGATCTGGCAGAGAGCAGGAATAAAAATTAGGGATTTTCCGAATCAGGTTAGCACGTTCCTTATCGTAGAGATCAGATTTTTTTAGGCGGGTAATCTCTTGGCACAGGCCGATCTTCAAGGATTCGGCAGCACCAAGCAGCGCAGGCATCACCCAGTTGGATTTCTGGCCGTAGTCCAAATCTCGGGCGTTCGATCCATTTTGCTCGATCAATTGGGGAAGCAGCACCTCGGCGACAATTGCCCGGTCAATGTCGCCGCCGCCAAGTCTGAGGTAGCGGGAAACGGTAAGGGGTGCGATTCTAACCGGACGCCCGGGTTTTGCGGGCAGCAGTTGAAAGAGGGCAACGTCGCAGGTGCCGCCGCCAAAATCGAAAACCACAAACCGCTGAGGCGATGAGACCTCCGCAAAAGCTCGTTTGCCGTGAGCAACGAGGTAGGCGATGAAAGCGGCAATGGGCTCGTCCACCAAGCCGCCCTCAAGCAACTCAACGCCGGCGAGCGCCGCCGCCTGCACAGTGTCCTGCCTCTGGGCAGCCTGGAAAGAGGCGGGCGTGGTGACCACCGTTGTTGTCACCGGTGTGGGGTCCTCGGTGAGTGCTGCGTCCATAAGGAATTTCAGCAGGCATCCGCCGATCGTCTTGGCGGAATTAAGGCCGTCCGGTGCCTTATGGTAAGTCCGGCGGACGCCAATGTCGTTCTTGCACTCCCAGAAGATGTTTCGGTTCTGCTCCAGGTCACTGTCACGCAGGCGGGTGCGCAGCCTCTTCGCCCCCTCCCCAACAAGCCGTTTGCCGTCGTGTAGCGCCACCACCGACGGTACCAACGTGTGGATATAAGGGCCTTGCTGCGTGTCTTGTTCGACTTCGAGGCAACGGACCTCCGGCAGATTCGTGCCGCCGGGTTGCATGAGGATTTCAGCGATGGCCGAATTGGTTGTGCCTAGGTCGATGCCGACGACCCGTACGGGCTCGTTCGGTGCTCGAACCCTGACATTTTCTGGTGTGACCAGTGCAAGAGTGTTCATGCTCCTGTCCCTGAATTAGTGATTGAGAACTCCGCTCAGCCGTTCAGTTCCATCCAACACTTCAGTGACGGCTTTATTCCTACCGGGGCATCGACCCGCCTGAGATAGGTGTTCTTGATATGTCGTTGGACCTTGGTTCGCGTTTCGATGAGAGTTTTCTCTTCCATAGCGCATTTGCGAGGGATCTTATGCTTGGAGCGAATGCTTGCGACGATCTCTCCCGGCTCCTCGACGATTACGTTTCGATCAAGATCGTAGAGGTACCATCGTGTGGACCCTGCCTCCTCGCTAAAGGTACCGGTTTCTTTGTCGAGGGCTGGTAGCGCATAGCAGAAGAACACACCGCGCGCGCCTTTGGACAATCGCTCACGACCACTGAAAGTAGCGCCGGGCAGGCGATTGAGACGCGTTTCCAGATCAGGATCATCCCGCTGCAAGGCTTGGTATTCGAGATGCATGTTTTCAATCTCGGTACGCGTCCCCTCATAGGCGTGGTTGAATTCCCTAAGGGCATCGAAGTTGTCCTTGGGCGTGAGAAGCTTCCTGCCTTCGATTCCAAACGTCTTTGAGATTCGGAGGGTCTTCTGGGTAACCCTGGTGTAGAGTGTGAGGATGGCGTTCAGCTCTTCAGGAGGCAGAAAGTTCCAATAACTCACACTGCCACGAGAGGCGGCGACCTCCGGGTGTTCTGCGATCAGACGTTTTTCGACCTCCAGGTTCATGCGGCGGTCAACCCGTCCTATGCGCTGCATTAGCCGCACCGGGTTCCAGTGGATGTCGTAGTTGATCATGCGAGAGGCGTCCTGAAGGTTCAGTCCTTCCGAAAGAACATCGGTTGAGATCAGAACGCGAATTTTCTTTAGGCCAGATTCTGCAAGCTCAGTCGAGGAGGACCCATTGTAGAACGGTGAAAATTGCTGGATTACCTCAGCTCGGTTGGCTTTGGTTGCACTGTCCAGTTGGGCTACTCCGTCGATTCCGCCATGGTCGAGTTGGCGTTTGAGATAACGAGCCGTGTCGGCGAACTCAGTGAAGATGAGCACCTTCTGGTCGTCCAATTCCTTGGTCTTGAGCAACCGGATGAGCTTTTGAAGCTTGTCGTCCTGCTTGGGCTTAAACCTCCGAGCCTCGCCGAGAAATTGAACGATCTGGTCAAGATCCAGATAGGTCTCCAATATCATCTCTTCGACGTTGTACTGGTCACGGTCGAGCCGCTCGACGGCGTCGAGCATTTCCGGTGGCACGATGTCTTCGTCTTCGGGTTCGTCGTCATCCCCGCCCCAAAGGTCGAGTTGGCGTTGCTTTGTGTACCCCAAAATCTCTGCGTTTTGCGTCTCCCACCGAGTGTGTAGTCTTTTTTCGCCATCAGTCACGCTATGGACCTTAATGAAGGCAAGCAGCTTTTTCAGGAGCCGGTTGCAGGATAGCTCGAAGGCCACGACGGAACTCTCGAAGCGCTTGAGAAAATTGGTCCGGATCAGACCCACAACCTGCTGCTGCCGGTTCTGTTCGAAAGCGTCTATTTCTTCGTCTGGACCCTTGTACCAGTGAAGTGGATAGTACATGGGAAGCGTGAAGAGTGGATTCTCACGCTGGAACGCCTTCTGGAAGAGTTGCAGCAGCCGACCATAGGTCTTATGGATTGAGTAGGCAGCAACCTTTGGAGCTTTGCGTTCCGGAAAGGCGGCGGCCTGGCCAGTCTCGCGGATCTGGCTCTCGCGGGCGTAGGCGCGGCTACGCTGGACCACAAGTTGTCGAAAGATCGCGTCTGTCGAAAGTGTCTCATGAGCTTCGCTCATTTGCTCGGTAACGTCAGTCACGGTGTGCCCTATGCGCTGACGAAATGCCTGTTCCATCTGATTGACGTGGGCACGCAGGTTGTTGACACCGAGGGTCCGGGCAAAATAGGCTTGGTCCCGCCGGGTGAATAGTTCAACCATGTGGCGGAAGTCGCTCAGCCGGTTGTTGATTGGGGTTGCGGTGAGCATGAACAGGGTCTTGCGCCGCACCGAGTTGTCGAGAAGATCGTATAGGCGGTAATAGCGGGAGGGCTCCCTTCCGTTATCGCTACCGCGTGAGCCCGGATTCCTGAAGTGGTGGGCTTCGTCAATGATCACAACGTCGGCCAATTCGGCAATTCGCTGGAACCGAGCCGGGAAATCGCCCTTCCTGGATAAATCAGTATGACTGAAGACGGCTAGGTTGCTGAAATCGGCGCGGCTCCCGACACCGCCGATGTGAGGCAGCCATTCCTTCAAGTGGGGTTCCCAAACTCCTTCTTTCGCAGCCTTGGGTGCAAACAGCGCTACTCGCCTGCCTTCGTGGAGCACCAAACGCTCTATGAGCATGAGCCCGACGAAGGTCTTGCCAAGACCCACGCCGTCGCAGAGGAATGCGCCACCGTGCTGACGAGCGATCTTCATGAGCCCCCAATACGCTTCCTGTTGGTAGCGGTCGAGGTGGTGGAACATTCTGGATTTCGTTTCATCCCATTCAGTTGCGGTCAGTTCGTGGCCACGAAAGAACTCCTGCAGGGCCTTCGCGTACACTTCAAAGGGTGAATGAAGACGGATGTGCCGTTCGACCGTCTCTATGACGGCGTCGGTAACTTCTTTGGCTTCTTTCCAATGGGCCTCGAACCACTCTTGAAGTTGGGATACCTCACGAGCGCTTTGGATTTGCACGTTGAGCTCGATGTTCTCCGTGAGTCCCGGTTTGGTGAAGTTGCTGGAACCTACCAACGCCTGTGAACCGACGACCGCAAGCTTGGCATGGGTTATGGAGGTCTTCGCATGAAACTTGCCCTTGTCGTAGATCCGGCACTCGATTTGACCCCGCCGCAGACCCTCGAGAACAGCAGGGACGCCGTGCAAGAAGGGGTTGTCTTGCTTGTCGTACTCAATGCTCTGGTTAAGAATTTCTACAGCCCGCGAACGCACCGAGTCGAGTAGCGCCCTGCGTGTGCGGTGAGTTGTTTCAGCTCCCATTAGCACTCGGATCTTCTCAAGGCCTTGCCACTTTCCGTCCAATGCGAGCAATGAACCGATCTCGAAGAATCCCGTTGCCACGTCGAATGCTCTGGCGATATCGGCCCACTCTTCGAGGTACCGTAGTCCGGTCCATCCGGAAATGCTGTTGTCAACGATGAACAGACTACGCCCTGCGGAGTTAGCATTCATACGATCCTCTCGGTTCCGTCCCACGCAGCAGCTCCAACATCATCGTCAGCTTCGCCGGGCCGACCACCGTCCCTTCCTCCTACCCATGGACTTAAGGGCCGCCTCGACGCCCGTTGGGCGACCGGAGGTGCTCCTGAGGCTCCATTCCTTCTCTTGGACATGGACCAAGCGTGATCCTTCTCCCCTGTAGCTTCTCATACAGTCACTCGAATCACTGTCCAAAGAAACCGAGGGGCGGGGGACTGTACTGCCCCTGATATCGTGGACAGATAAGACGCACCATACTCAAGCGGTTAGTTTCAGCGCAAGGCGTTGTCTTGCCTGAACCGGAGGCTTTAATCCCAGCCGCTCAATCAGCCAGTGGTGGCTGTTAAGCGCGCAAGAATCTTCCAAAGCGATCCATCCCGTTGCGAATCCAATAGACGGCGGATCGCCTGCAGCGACAGAGGCTCTGTCATGACGACCGCACTCCCGGCCCGTTGCCCCACACCGGTCGCTCCGCTCCCTCCGTGGGGCAACGCTCGGACCCTGACACATTCGGTTCCCAAAACCCTTGCAGT
Source organism: Candidatus Versatilivorator sp. (assembly GCA_965207735.1). Lineage (GTDB taxonomy): Bacteria > Acidobacteriota > Terriglobia > Versatilivoradales > Versatilivoraceae > Versatilivorator. Next base: position 4,275,052 of record OZ242296.1, read on the forward strand.
TTTCGATGCCCATTGACATCAGCAGATCGTCGATTCGGCAAAGACCAAGGTATACAATCCAGATCAGGAACAAGAAAGCTGGGGTGCCGATCCTGGCCAGCAAACCGGCTTGGCTTAGAGCCTGATGACATTCAGCCCGTCGACAGGAGTATCAGTATACCCAACAGGATGATGGCTACCATGGCGATCAAGGCTGGGTCGATCCGTTTGGGTTTGTAGAGCTGTTCCATTTGCTCGCGGTGCAATCGGTAGGCAATGCGTCTTTGCTTTCGGGTTCTTTCCCTCCGGACGTTGTCCTCCAGCTCTTGTTGGCATCGTTTTTCGGCTTTCCAGTACAGGTAATCCTGCCATTCGGCCTCGTCTTCTGCGCGGCCGATTTCGTCAAGCTCGTAGATGGATGAGGTGAAATCCGTGTCGAGTTCGGGTTCAGTCGAGGAAAGCAGCTCTCCCCAGTGGCCCGAGTCCCAGTCGTCGACGTTCTCTGGCGGAGGCCAATCGTGTTCGTCGTCCAAGGGTGGGGAGAGATGTGGGGGGGAGTTGCCTCCGGAGGGGGTGTCGGCCGAATCCAATTCACGGGCCGGTATATCGGCGGCATCTCGGCTGCCGCGCCCGAGGCGCCGCCCCTCGTTTCGATCGCATTGGGCGGCAATGCTCTGAATGGATCTTTTTTCTGACACGCCAATTGGACCTCCTGCTTCTCCTGCTGCGTCCAGGGCGTGTTTTCTCTCCCCAGACACTCACGGTGCTTTTTCTTCGCCAGTAGGGCATGGATAATCAGGTAGCCTAGTATGCAGAACAATTTATGAGAACTGTGTGATAGTTTTGCTGTTTACAGTGAGCTTGTAGTGACCCTTCAGTGGAGCGGTGCGAAAGCAGCCGTCAGGACTGCGGTAGTTCCACGCAATCCCGCATCCGACGTTCCCTCGTATCCGTGCCGATGGTGCTGGCCGCGTTCTGAAGCGGGAGTGGAGATGGAAGCGTTGAACACCCACGAAGTACCGGAGCGAAAGATCGAGGCGCTACGGGTGTCCATCTTCCGGCTGAGCGCCGCGAACCTGCCCATCAGCGAGAGTCCCGACCTCGAAACCGTCCTGCACGAGGCACAGAAACCCCTTCGCCACGGCGGCCCTCAACTTCCACCCCCGGGGGTCAAGGACGCTGCGTCGTATGGGTGGCCACCTTTCAGACGGGGGGTGGCTCACACAAGTGGCGCACCAGGTGACTCACGCTCTTGACCACTCCAGCGCTCCTCTCTCAGAGGGCGGAGCCGTCGCCGTTGTGGTCCAGGTTGTGCCCGGAAAACCTGCATTGGAAGCGGATCGGCACGGATTCCCCGAGTCCTCCGCGGTAAAGCGTAGTGCGGCACCGGCGCCGCGCGTCCCCGCCTCGCACGGCGCGTCGTGGCGCCGCACAGGAGGGGGAGGAAGTGGAGGGAGCGACCCCCTCATTTTTGCCGCTGGTGCGCCACGAGCGGGTGGAAAGGTGGCCAGGCCTCTGGCCACCCTTCCGCCCCTCGTTTTCGGGGTCGCTCCCTCCACAGTGATCCCTGGCGGGAAGGCCTCCAGCGCCTCGTCATCCAGCGGCACCTCAACGTCGGCTCCCGGCTGCGCGCCCTCGTCTATGAAGCCCTCGAAGAACAGAAGACCACAGATGGCCAGAGGCCGAGAAGGGCAAGGCTGGAGGATGCTCACAACCCGATATCTCCGATCCGAACCCACGGGCAGCCTACCACCCGGCTCGACGGTCTCGGAGGCAGAGTCTCGGGGGTTGCAACATCGTAAGACCTGTCCACCAACGTCCTGAATAGTCCAGTGGATTCCCGTTCAAATAGAGGGATATAATGAGGGGATTACAACAGGGTTAACCATAGTAAGTCTATTATAATGAGCAGTTACAAGTTTTCTGTTGTAGTCGCCGCCTACGCGGCTCGACACCCATAGGCGACGTTTCCCATGGGCTGACGCCCACGGCTAAGTGCTGCCGCGGCTTCGCCGCTCTCAAGGAAGCCGGCTTAAGCAACAGATTCTCAGGTAAGTCCGACCCCTGCCCTGGTGTGCGGATCATACGAGAGTGAAACAATCAGAAATCGAAAATCCTTTCGTGACCTTGGTATCCCGTCGCGGTTAACCTCAACGCCTTAGTGCCCCTTCGTCGTCCTTCGTGGCCCTTCGTGGATAACTCTTTTTTCTTTTGTCTTTTTTCGGTTGTTTCAGGCAAGCCGGGCCCCCGCCCTGGTGTGCGGATCATACATAGAGTGAAACAATCGGAAATCGATCAACCCTTCGCGAACTTGGTACCCCGTCGCGGCCAACCTCAGCGCCTTCGTGCCCCTTCGTGGAAATGTCTTTTTCTTTTGTCTTTTTTCGGTTGTTTCAGACAAGCCGGGCCCCCGCCCTGGTGTGCGGATCATACATAGAGTGAAACAATCAGAAATCGATCAACCCTTCGCGAACTTGGTACCCCGTCGCGGCCAACCTCAGCGCCTTAGTGGCCCTTCGTGGTCCTTCGTGCCCCTTCGTGGAAATGTCTTTTTCTTTTGTCTTTTTAGGTTGTTTCAGACAAGCCAAGTTCGCAGCCCCTTCGCCTCAGCCCCAGTGCTTGGCGATCAGAGGGTCGAGGAAGGCCTTGCTTTCGGCGAGGACCTTCCGGTAGTCCTTGGAATAGCCCCAGGCAAAGGCCTCGTATTCCATGGCGATGTACCCGTTGTAGCCGGCCCGGGCCATGGCCCCCAGCAAGCCGTCGAAGTCCACCTCCCCCTCACCGAGGGGCGGAAAGACGATGTTTTCCGGATCGCCAGCAGCATCCTTGGCATGCATGTGGACCACGCGGTCTTTCAGGGTGTTGAACACCGTGACCGGGGAATCCCCCCGAATGTGGTAGTGGGCGCAATCGAACAGGGCCTGCAGTCCTTCCAGACCGCTGGTGTCCAGCAGCTTCCGCATGGTCTCGAGGTTGTAGATCAGGGAGCCGGCCGGACTGCCGGCTTCAATGGCCAGAGCGACACCCAGGCGCTCGGCTGTCGGCAGCACCTGGCAGAGGACCTCGACGGCCCAATCAAAGAACCACTGCTCATATCCGTAGGCGTTCTTCCCTCCCCCGGCGGTGACCACGATGGGGGCCCCCAGGTCGGCCGCCATTCGGACGGAACCTTCCAGAAAACGGGCATTGGCGGCGCGCTGGGCCGGATCGCGGGCGCAGAGGTTGGTGTGGGCATTGAGGGCGGCAATGGCGATGCCGGCCTCTTCCGCCCGCTTGCGCACCCGGTCGCGCTTGGCGGCACCGTCCCCGGGGCTAAGGTGCGGGGTAGGTATCGGAACGAAGGGCGGCGCGATTTCCAGGCAGATGTCAATGGCCGCGTAGCCCTGCTCCCCCAGCACGTCCATGGCCTGCTCCACCGGCAGGTCGCTCAGCAGGTTGGAGTTGCAACTGATTCCCTTCATATGCGGCCAGTGTTCTGTCTCAGAAATAGGGTTGCCATGTTTCGGAGCGCAACCGCGCCGCAGCGCTCACAGGCCCACGATTCGCCGGGCTTCCTCCGGCGAAGCGATGTCCCTGCCGATTTCCCTGGCAATGCGCACGGCCTTCTCCACCAGCTCGGCGTTGGTCTTGGCATAGACCCCGTCCTCCAGGTAGGGGCAGTCCTCCATGCCGATGCGCACGTGCCCTCCGACGGCAATGGTGTGGGCTACCATCGACCAGTAGACCGGCGGCTCCATGCAGCTCATGCTCCAGTTGGCATTGGGCGGAAGGTTGTCCACCATGTACTGCAGAGCCCGCACCGTGGGCGGGGCCCAGCTCTGGCCGTCCCAGCCGAAGAAAAGAGTGAGCCACAGGGGATCGGCCAGCAGGCCGGGTTCCTGCTCCCGCACTCCCTCATCGGTCCAGAAGTCGCCCGATCGAATCTTGCCGATGGCCCAGTAGGCTCCGGTGCTGAAGCATTCGATCTCCAGCTTCACGTCTCGTTCCTTGGCCAGGCGCGCATACTGCCGGAGCTCGGTGATCGGATGGACCGAGTAGACGCTGAAGGGAGGATATTCCGGGTCGGGCTGGAAGTATTCGTCGTGGGAGTTGAAGTTGATGGAACTCATGTCGGGCCGAAGAGTCTCCCAGAGCTCCAGCTTCTGCTCCAGGCGCATGCTGGCCATTCCAAACTGCATGATGGGATTGAACCTGGCGCGAATCCGCTGGCTGATGTCCCGCCATCCCTCCATGTCCGGGATAGACAGTTTGCGCCCGTCGGGCTGAATGACCGGATCGTGGGTGTAGGCGCCATGGGTGTGCACGACCGCGGCGCCGGCATCCAGGGCACGCAGGTACTCCTCGGCCACGCCCCTGGCATCGGTGCAGGGCGTCAGGTAGGGATTGCGGGGATAGGACCCGGTGGAGTCGGTGGTGACGGTAATGACGAGCTTATCCATGGCAGTCCCTCGTGAGGCCCCGCGCAAACAACCCTGACGGGGGTAACAGGCTGCTCACTATACTGATTACGGCTTCCCGTCGTAAACCCCATAGTTCCAGCCCGCGGGCACGGTGGCCGACTCGTTCACCCACAGGTCGCGGCGTCCGGCGACGGGCGCGCAAGGGCGGGGTTCCCCGCAGTCGCCCCGTGTGCGATAATTCCCGCTCTTGTACGTTACCGGGAAAAGGGGAAGAGATGAACCAGAGCAGCATACGAGGGGGCTTGGCCCTCTTGACGATGGCGGCCGCCTTCCTCGGATGCGGTCAGGTGAAGGATCCGGAGCAGGAACGGATCGATCGGGCCGTGGAGGCCATTGAAGCCGCCGCCCCGAAGGCGGCCCGGGATTCCACCCGTCCGATTTACCACTATCGCCCACCCGCCCTTTGGATGAACGACGTCTGCGGAGCCTTCCACTACCAGGATTATTACCACCTTTTCTTCCAACAGGGTCCATTGTCCGACGGCCACAACCGAGGCCGCGGCATCGGCTGGGGACACGCCAGAAGCCGCGACCTGGTGCATTGGGAGCACTTGCGCCCGGCTCTGATGCCGCCGGAAGGCGCCAGGCTGGAAGCTTCCGGCAGCGCCTTCATCCGAAAGGACGGCAGTCCTATCCTGTTCTTCGCGCATACGCCCATGGATCTCTCCAAGAACAAGCGCGAGCAGTGGGCGGCCGAGCCGGTCGATGAGGACCTCATGGTCTGGCGCCGTTTCGACATCGGTTTGGAGGCGGGCAAGAGTGGCATTCCCGAGGACATCAGGGCCAACTGGGCCGACATGTTCGTGTTTCAGGTGGGAGACGGCGTCTTCGCCACCTTCAAGGAGACCGATGGGCTGATCTGCAAAGCGCAAAACGATCGGCTCACCACCTGGCAAGCGGTGGGCAAGGTCGAAGGCGTCGACGGCGAGTGCCCCAATATCTTCTCGCTGGACGGCCGCCAGGTGCTGATCCGGTCCACCTATCCCATCAGCTACCTGATCGGCGACTTCGATCCGGACTCCATTGCCCTGGATCTCAAAACCCAGCCTCGGGTTCTGGACTACGGCTATGGCGGCGAGGAAATGCCGTCACCCCTGCAGCGGGGCGTCTACGGCACCACCGTATTCGCCGATCCGGCCGGTCGCACCATCCTGCTGGGATGGGTGAGCGGCTTCAAACCCGATCGCGGCTGGAACGGCTGCATGTCCCTGCCCCGCCTGCTGAGCCTGGATCAGGAGGATCGTCTCATTCAGACCCCGGCGCCGGAGCTGGAACAACTGCGGGGAAGACATCTGAAGGTGGAGAATCTGAGCCTGACCGATGAGTTGAAGGCCATTGAGGGCGCCGGCGGGGATGCGCTGGAGATCAAGGCCGAATTCGTCCCGGGAGATGCCGCTGCCTTCGGGCTGAAGGTTCGTTGCAGCCGGGATGGGCAGCACGGCATTTCATTGCGTTACAGCGACGGGACTTTGAACGTGGCGGGAACCGAAGTGCCCCTGGAGACCGGTTCCCGGACACTCAAGGTGCATCTGTTTCTCGACAAGTCCGTCCTGGAAGTGTTTGTCGACGAGGGACGCTCCGCGGTCACACGGGTCAACTACGCTCCTGCAGAAGATCTTGGGATCGCCGTTTTTGCCGAAAACGGCGGCGCCGTGCTGAAATCGCTTGACGTCTGGTCGATGAATGCCATCTGGTGATTTATTAGTGGAGAGTGGAGAGTGGAGAGTGGAGAGTGGAGAGTGGTGAGTGGTGAGTGGTGAGTGGTGAGTTATTGGATCGATGCGTTCAGCGGCTTGTCTGAAACAAAGGAAAAAAGACAAAAGAAAAAGAGTAATCCACGAAGAGACACGAAGAACGACGAAGGGCCACTAAGGCGTTGAGGTTAACCGCGACGGGATACCAAGGTTAGGAAGGGTTGGCCGATTTCTGATTGTTTCACTTTCGTATGATCTGCCGGCAGGGCAGGAGTCCGGCTTACCTGAGAATATGCTGCTTTAGCCGGCTTCCTCGAGAGCGGCGAAGCCGCGCCAGCACTTAGCCGTGGGCGTCAGCCCATGGGAAATATCGCCTATGGGTGTCGAGCCGCGTAGGCGGCAGCAAATGCCGGTGAGCCCAAGTGAAGCACAAGCCGACGCAAGGATGAGCCTTTTGCAAAATTCGGCAGCGTGACCTTTGCCGGGGATGGCCACAAAAGGCACAAGAACACAAAAAGAGCAGAACGCTGAAAGCCTGCAAGACGTTGACTCCCGAACCCATCGCACAAGTTCCGCGCTATCTGCATACATCCGGTCAACCCGTCGCCATGGGGATCAACTTCGGATTGCCAAGACTCGAAATCACGAAATCCGTTTTGTGCCTTTTGTGCTTTTTGTGGTGAACTCCCCTTTTCCACCAGGTCGCACCCGACTATTGAAATAGGCAGAACATCACGATTGCCGGCAAGATGACCTGTCCCACTGCCAATATTGCAAGAGGCTCTCTGGCATGATCTGCACGGCAGGGCTGCGGCCCGGCAACCCGACACGCTCTCTTGAGGAGCAAGAGTGAATGGGAGAACGCCCACCCGGGAGCGCGGGCGAGACGCCCGCGCTCCCGGGGGGCTCCCTCCCATGACGTCGGGATATCAAGGTCACGATATCGAAGATACATTCGGGCGCGGTTGGTCATTGAAGGGGGTCCATCCCCATTCGTGTTCATTCGTGGTTCATTTTCAAAAACGAGCGCCCGTTTTTCCTCGAATGTTCCCCACGCCAGGGCAGGGCTCGGCTAAGCTCTCTCAATCCCAGCTACTGCAGTGACGATTCGATGCAAGCCCGGCACGGCAGCCACATGCGCGTACCGGTCCTTGTCCTGGCAATGGGGATTAGGATAAAATTACGCTTTCTGTTTTGCCCTGCTTCCGTGATTGGCTCGAACCCGCGTGGACCCCAAAAAGTGACCGTGTCGGCAAGCATTCCTACCCGAAAATCTCTGGGCCTGGCCTTCCTGCTGCTGGGGGGACTCCTCTCGACAGCCTCATGGTCTCCGGCCTCCGATGCCGACGTCCTGATACCCCAGGTCCTCAAGCCGGCAGAGGTCGAATTCTTCGAATCCAAGATCCGCCCGCTACTGGTTGAACGCTGCTACGCCTGCCATTCGGCCGAACCCGCTCCCATGGGGGGATTGCGCCTGGATACCCGGGAGGGATGGGTAACCGGGGGAAGCCGCGGCCCCGCCATTGTTCCCGGCAACCCTGCCGGAAGTCTGTTGATTCAGGCCGTCAACTACAAGGATCCCGATCTGTCCATGCCGCCCGAGGGGACCCTGCCACCGGAGGAAGTCGAGCTGCTGGAGCAGTGGGTGGGGGTCGGCGCTCCCGACCCCAGAACCGACGCTTCCCAAGCCGCGCCGGTGCAGGACGCCATCGACCTGGAGGAGGGGCGCAAGTTCTGGTCTTTTCAACCCCTGGCTCAACCGGCGCTTCCCGCCGTGCGGGACGGTGGCTGGGCCCGTTCCTCCCTCGACCGCTTCGTGCTGGCCCGCCTGGAAGAGAAAGGACTGAAAACGGTGGGACCGGCCGACCGGCGCACCTGGCTTCGCCGGGTCACCCTGGATCTGATCGGTCTGCCGCCCTCCCCGGAAGAGGTCGAGGTTTTCCTGGGGGATACCTCACCCCAGACCTATGAAACCGTGGTCGACCGCCTGCTGGCCTCTCCCCACTACGGCGAGCGCTGGGCCCGCTACTGGCTGGACCTGGCCCGCTACGCGGAAGAACAGCGCGCCAACAACCATAGTCGAAAGCACCTGCGTTACGCCTACAAGTATCGGGATTGGGTAGTGGAGGCCTTCAATCGGGACCTGGGCTATGACCAGTTCATCATGCAGCAGATCGCCGGGGACCTGATGCGCGGTGTGGGTATGGAAGGGTGGAGCGCACTGGGTTTTCTTTCCCTGGGCCCCATCTACGAGTCCGATGGCGGTGGAAAGGAAAGCAAGCTGCGCCACCGCTACGACACCATGGATGACAAGATCGACACCATGTCCCGAGCCGTTCTGGGCCTGACGGTCTCCTGCGCCCGTTGCCACGACCACAAGTTCGATCCCATCCCCACCGAGGACTACTACTCCCTGGCGGGCGTTTTCTTCAACACCGAGTATGTGTCCCGCAAGTGGACGGTGCCGTCCAAGGTGTCCGATCGCTACGAGTTCCTGGAAGCCGTGCTCAAGGACAAGAAGAAGTGCGTCGAAGTGGCCAAGACCAAGAAGATCTTCTTCCAGGACGACGAGGTCGACGCCATGAAGGAGCAGCAAAAGGCCGTCGACGCTCTGACGGCCAAGCTGGAAGCCTTCAAGAAGACGCTGCCCCCAGAGCCGACTCACCTCCACAGCGTCGCAGAGGGAGGCTCGAAGGACATCCCGGTGGCCATCAGAGGAGATCCGGTGCATCCGGGCAAGATGGTGCCCCGCCGATTCCTGCGCGTCATTGCCGGGGACCGGCCGGCGCCCTTCACCCAAGGCAGCGGCCGGCTGGAGCTGGCCCGAACCATCGTCAGCGAAAACAATCCGCTGACGGCCCGGGTCATGGTCAACCGCATCTGGCAGCACCACTTCGGTCAGGGCCTGGTTCGCACGCCCAGCAACTTCGGATTCATGGGGGAGCCTCCCACCCACCCGCTGCTGCTGGACTGGCTGGCCCGTCGCTTTATCGACTCAGGCTGGTCCATGAAACGCATGCACCGGGAAATCGTGCTGTCCGCCACCTACCGCCAGAGCAGCGCTTTCGACCGCGGCAATTTCGAGGTGGATGGGGAAAACCGCTGGCACTGGCGGATGAACCCCAGGCGGCTGGACGTGGAGGCTTGGCGGGACGGACTGCTGGCCGCCGCCGGCGAGCAGGATCTGCAGATCGGAGGGCCTTCGGTCGAGGACATTCTCGGCAGCCGCCGGCGAACTCTCTACGCCTCTGTCCACCGGGACATGCGCTCGGCCTCCGACCAGTTCCTGCGCCTGTTCGACTTTCCCAGCGCTTGGCTCTCCCGTAGCCAGAGAACCGTCTCCACCGTGCCTCAGCAGCAGCTCTTTCTGATGAACAGCCCCTTCATAGTGGCTCGAGCCCAAGCCCTTGCCCAACGCCTCTCGGTGGTGGAGGAAAACGGCAAGCGCGTCGATGAGGCCTTCCGCCTGGTGTTCTCGCGTCCCCCATCGGAAACGGAACGGAGATTGGCGCTGGAATTCCTTGAGGAAGACCCGGGAGGTATCCAGCCTGCGCGGCTGACCCGCTGGGAACAGTACGCCCAGGTGCTGCTGAGCTCGAACGAGTTGATGCACGTGCGCTGAAAGGACCGACGAGTCCGGACTCACAATCATGACGCACGCTCTTCTTCAAACACCTTCGGAAGAAACGGTATAGGGCACTCCGCGGATGGGTTCTTCCACAGCCCCTCAGGCGCCGAATTCGGCACCAGGCTTGATACGATCTCAATTGGATGCGATAGACAAATTCAAGAACGGTGAGGGGTTGGAGCAAACTGGCGGGGACATCGGCGAAAGAATCACCACCGGGGCGCGGCTGGAGGAAGTCGTCGAGTCGGCGCTAAGTCAGCCGCGAGTTGCGGTGGATCTGGAGTCCGACAACTTCTACCGCTACCCCGATCGGGTGTGCCTGGTACAACTTGCAACCTCCGACGGCGTATACATCGTCGATCCGCTTGCAATCAAGGACATTACACCTCTCGGGAAGCTCCTGGCCGACGACGCCGTGGAAAAGGCGTTCCACTCTGCCAACTCCGACCTGCGTCTCCTGGATCGTGATTGGAAGTTTCCCGTGCGGGGCCTGTTCGACACCAGCATAGCCGCCGCGTTCCTGGGATCCGAGAAGCTCGGCCTGGCAGCGATCCTGAAGGAACATCTGGGCATCGAGATAACCAAAAACAAGAAGCTGCAGCGTGCCGACTGGTCCCGCCGACCGCTTACGGGCGCCCTGCTGCGGTACGCGGCCCTGGATGTGCTTTACCTCGACCGCCTTACGACATTCCTGTATGAAGGGCTGGACAAGCTTGGCAGAACGGAGTGGGTGAAGGAGGAATGCCAACGGCTCGAGGGCATTCGCTATGTGGCGCCGGACGCCGAGTGGAGATTCCTCTCGGTCAAGGGCAGTCGAGACCTCGACGGACAGGGATTGGCGATCCTCCGATCGCTCTACGCCTTCCGCGAGAAAGAAGCGGTGCGGTGCGATCGGCCACCGTTCAGGATCTTCTCCGACGCGGCGATGATGGCGCTGGCGGCCAGCCCATACTCCGATATTTCCCGCTTCAAGGGCCTTGGAAGATACGGCGACGGCCGGTTCTCCTTGGGTGTGCGCCATGCCATCGATGAGGGTTTCAGGACAGGCCCCGTCCAGCGTCCGCGGAAACGCACGGCGGACCGGAGGGAGAATCGAAGCAGCTTGCGTCTCCTGAAAGATTGGCGAGCCAACGAAGCGAATCGCCTCGAGCTTTCTCCGTTTCTGCTCTGGCCAACCACCAGCCTGGCGCGTCTCTCCACGACGTGGACGGACGGGTTCGACGACGAGATGGAAAGCGAGGATGTTCGACGATGGCAGCGTCAGGAGCTTGGAGAAGCACTATGGATGTTCATGAACCGTTGTCGCGCCGGGAACTACTGAGCCGGGTCGGCACGGGAATCGGTTCCCTGGGACTGGCAGCCGTGATGGACCAGGCCGGCTGGCTGGACTCCGGCCCGCTTCACGCCTCGGAAGCGCGGCTCGGCAACTCCCTGACCCCCAAGGCGCCGCACTTTGCCCCCCGGGCCAAGCGGGTGATTCACCTGCTGATGAACGGCGGCGTCTCCCACGTGGACACCTTCGACCACAAGCCTCTGCTGGAGAAATACCACGGCCAGCGCCCGGCGGCGGTGGACATCAAGACCCTGCGCAAGACCGAGGGCCTGATGAAGTCGCCCTTCCAGTTCCAGCGCCATGGCGGGTCCGGCCGCTGGGTCAGCGAGCTCTTTCCCCACCTGGCCCAATGCATCGACGACCTCTGCATCATCCACTCCATGCATACCGACCTTCCCGAGCACGTGGCCGGGCTGTTGATGATGAACACGGGGGCGATTCAACCCAACCGGCCCAGCCTGGGCGCCTGGCTGGGATACGGCCTGGGCACGGAAAATCAGAACCTGCCCTCCTTCATTTCCATGTGTCACAAGGGCCGCCACCGTCCCGGTGAGCCCGGCTGGAACAGCAGCTTTCTGCCGGGCATCTACTCGGGCACCTTCGTCGACACCGGGAACCTGGACCCCAGGAAGGTCGTCCCCGACCTGCGCAACCCCTACCTGTCCCGCGCCGAGCAGCAGCGGCAGGTCGACCTGTTGGCCCGCATGAACCGATTGAACCTGGAGCGGGTGGAGCGGGACCAGGCCCTGGAGGCCAGGATTCAGTCTTTCGAGCTGGCCTATCGAATGCAGACGACCGCCCCCGAGGCTTTCGACCTCAGCCGGGAGACTCAAGCCACCCGCGATCTCTACGGGATCACCGATGAGCCCACCTACAGCACCATCGGCGGGCGCCCCTTCGGAGGCTTCGCCGAGGGGTGCCTGCTGGCCCGCCGGCTCTCGGAACGGGGGGTCCGGGTGGTGCAGTTGGCCTTTGCGCCCGACATCGCCTGGGACGACCACGGCGATATCCTGTGGCACCGGCCCAAGGCCAAGGACTGCGACCAGGCCATTGCGGCTCTGCTCAAGGACCTGAAAGCCCGGGGACTATTGGAGGAGACCCTGGTGCTTTGGGCCGGGGAGTTCGGCCGGACGCCCACCGCCGATCCCAGCACCAAGAGACCGGGACGGGACCACAACCACTACGGCTTCACCGTTTGGATGGCCGGAGGCGGGGTCAAGGCGGGCATGACCTATGGCGCCACCGACGATTTCGGCATGCGCGCCGTCCACGACCGGGTGCACGTCCACGACCTGCACGCCACCATCCTGCACCTGATGGGCCTGGACCACGAACGGCTCACCTACCGCTACTCCGGCCGCGACTTCCGCCTCACCGACGTCCACGGACGGGTCATCCACGAGATCCTCGCCTAGCCAGGGAGCAACCTCCACGGAATTCTCGGCTAGCCCGCATTTCTCACCAGGGGGCATGATCATGGCGCAGGATTTTTCCCTTCGGCGCGTGCTCGCGACCGAAGAGCGTAGCGGTCACTACGCGCGAGGGAGCATGTGCGCGCTGAAGGGAAAAAGACAAGCCAGGGCATGCCCAGCGCCGTCTGTTGCCCGCAAGCCCTTACCAGAGAGCCAATCAAAGTACTGAAGATAAACTACTTTTCGTCATGGCACCAGCGACCTGGTGAGAAATGCGGGCTCGCCGTTGGTGAGGTCGCTCGGCGCTGATGTCCGAGTTGGGAGACGCGGATGTGCGGAATCGCCGGTGAGTTCGCGTTCCAGAGGGAACAGGTCACGGCAGCCGCCGGCGGGATGATCTCCGCCCTGCGCCACCGCGGACCGGACAGCAACGGACACTACCTCAGTCCGGCCAAGAACGTTTTCCTGGTCAACACCCGCCTTGCGATCGTCGACATCGGGGGCGGCACCCAGCCGCTCACCAATGAGGACGGGTCCGTCCGGATCACCTTCAACGGGGAAATTTACGGATTCGCCGCCTTGGCGCGGCAACTGGAAAGTCGGGGGCATCGCCTTCGGACCCGGTGCGACACCGAAGTCATGGTGCACTTGTACGAGGAGTACGGAGAGGCGTTCGTCGAGCACCTGCGTGGCGAATTCGCCTTCGCGCTGTATGACCAGCGACAACACACCCTCTGGCTCGGACGCGATCGGTTCGGCGTCAAGCCGCTGTACTACGCGGAGTCACCTCGATCCCTGTTGTTCGGGTCGGAGATCAAGGCCATCTTCAGCAATCCGGCCATCAAGAGAGAACTCAACCGCTCGTTCATCTATTCCTATCTCCACGGACTGCTGCCACCCGACGAGACCGCGTTCGCCGGGGTCCGGCAGGTCGAGCCCGGATGTCTGTTGCGGGTGACGGCGACGGGCGTCAAGTCGCACCGATACTGGCAGCCGCGGTTTGCCGAGAGGCCGGATGCGGCCGATTCGAGAGTGCCTGCCCGAGAGTTCGTCGAGGAGTTCCGCAGGCTGTTCGCCGAAGCGGTCGGACTGCGGTTGCAGGGCGACCAGGAACCGGGGATCTACCTCTCAGGAGGATTGGACTCGAGGGCGGTAGCCACCCAGGCCGTTCGATTGTCCGGCCGACCCATGAAGGCGTTCACCGTCGCCTTTGACGATCCCGACTTCGACGAGTCTGCGCGCGCCGTCGAGACGGTGCGGCAACACGCGCTCGACCACCACATCGTGACCATTCCGGCGTCCGGGCTCGCATCCCATTTCGTGCGATCCATCTGGCACTGCGAAATGCCGGTGGTGAACGGTCATGGGGCTGCCAAGTTGTTGCTCTCCGGCCTGGCGTCGCAGCAGGTGAAGTCGGTGCTGACGGGGGAGGGCGCCGACGAGCTCCTGGCCGGTTACGATCTCTTTCGCCACCAGGCCCTGATCGAGCGTGTGCGCCGCGAACCGCGGAATCCCACCCTTCGTGCTCAGATGCGCCAATTCCTCAGTTCCGTGGATCTGCTTTCGGGCACCGTCAAAACCAGCGACTACGCGGAATACGACCGAGTGGTCGAGCTCTTTGGCGCCTATCCTTACCCCGCTCTGCGAGCGCTGAAGCTGGGGCGTTGGATTCGCAAACTGCTGTCGCGGGACTATATCCGCAGCATCTGCGATTTCGATCCGCTCGAGCAACTCGCTGCCGGATGGAGCTCACGCCCCCTGGCGGGCGAAGACCCCCTGAGCGCCACACAGGACTTCCTGTTCAGAACTCAGCTGCCCGGCTACATCCTGAATTGCCTCGGCGACCGCATGGAGATGGCGAACTCCGTCGAGGGCCGCGTGCCGTTTCTCGACCACAAGCTGGCGGAGTTTGCTTTCGGGCTTCCAAGGTCGTTGAAGGTCCGCGACGGTCAAGGCAAGGTCCTCTTGCGGGAGGCCCTCGGCCAGTCCCATCCCGCCTACCGTGTCGCCAAGCAGGCCTTTTTCTCGCCCGCGGCGACGCTGGATCTCCAGAACGGAAGGTCGCCGCTGAACCGTTATCTCGACCGGCGGTTGACGGAAGAATGCGGAATCTTCAATCCCGCCAGGTTGAGGACCTTGAAACATGCCCTGCCGTTGCTCGGGAAGGGATCCAACCGCCGGGTGCGATGTGAAGGCCTGCTGACCTTTGCGATTTCGGTTCACGCCCTTCACGAGCTGTTCTGTACCAACTTCAAAGGCGCCATGCAGCGATTCGAAAGACCCTTGAGCCTTTTGCAAAATTCGGAATCGGGCATGACATTGGGCTGGCAACAGTGATGTTCCGGCGGTGACTACCCAGCTGCAAAGACCCTTTTGAAGGAAAAAGCCCGAATCTGATGGCCGGATGGCCAGCGGTCGCCGGACGCAGGCACAGCTTACCCTCTCCCGGCCTTGAGGCGGGCGAACCTGCTGTGCGGTTGGGGGTGGCAACCCGGTCTTCAGAGCGTCAGGCGCATCAACTGATCCACCGTCAGGGCC
Source organism: Candidatus Versatilivorator sp. (assembly GCA_965207735.1). Classification (GTDB taxonomy): domain Bacteria; phylum Acidobacteriota; class Terriglobia; order Versatilivoradales; family Versatilivoraceae; genus Versatilivorator. The sequence continues at coordinate 4,290,096 of OZ242296.1, forward strand.
AGAATGCCGAACATCAGGTGGCACCTCACCTTGTCGGGGCCGCGAACCCTCACCTGCCTCCCGCCAAACTCCTCCTTGAGCCGTCCGTTGACCCGCTCCACCGTCGAGCGTTCCCGGTAGCGCCGCGCCTCGGGAGTCACTTGGCCGATACAGCGCCGGGCCAGTGCCTCCCGCTTCCGCTCGGCTTTCAAGGTAGCTCTTCGGCGGGGGTTGACGTCAATAATCGGCACATGCCCCAGCTTCTCACTGAAGGCCCGGATCTCCGGCGCATCGTAGGCGCTGTCCATCAAGTCGTAGAGACTCTCGACCCGCCTTGCCGTCAGCGTCGCCAGCGGAATGGCTGCCTGAGAGTCATGCACCGAGGCCGAGGTCAGCAGACAACTGACCGGAATCCCGCCGTCAATGGCGTCGAGGTGTAGCTTGTAGCCGGTCCAGCTCTCCTGATGCCCCTTGGCGTTGCGCTTGACGCCGATGTCGCAGGCCTTGGGCAACTCCTTCAACATTTCCTCCAGCGTCATCGACCCCTGCCGCTCCAGCCGGCTCAACCGCTTGGGCCGTCGCTCGCCCTTCGGCGGCCGGCCCCGCCGGCGTTTCCGCTTGGCCTCCGGCGCAGCCTTGGCCGCTGGCTTTTCCCGTCCCGCAATCGCCGTCGAGTCCCTCGACACATGCCCCGCCAAGTGGCCCTTCAGCGTCTCCTCCAGCAATGCCTCGTGCAAACGCCCCGGCAGGTCGCTCTCAGCGAATTCCGCAAAGGCCCGCGAGAAGGTCGACTCGCTCGGTACCTCCCACGCCCTCTCCCAGCCGCACAGCCGCCGCAGCCTCCCCTCACTCCTCAGCCGCTCCACCAATCCCCGCGTGGTCGCCACCTCCAGCATCGACTTCGCCAGATAGGCTCGCGCCAGCACTGCCCGATCCTCCAGCGGCCGGCCACGCCAGCCCCGACTGTAAGGCAGCAACTCCTCCACCCGCACCAACTCCAATACCTGCACCAGCCGCTGGTAACGCTCTCCCAGAGGCCCCAAAACTTCCTCCAGCAGGGGAAACAGCTCTCGTTGAAACCGGAACCAGTGTCGTGATAGGGTTTCCCTAAGGGGCAAGTTCCACCTCCGTTCATCATGTGGTTCAGACACCTTCATGATACAACAGACAGTGGTCTTGCCCCTCCTTCCACCTGCCCTCCTTGATCTTTCCCCACGTGAAAATTCCCGCTATCTGCGAATTTTGCAAAAGGCTCCCTTGTAATCATTTTCAGGTTGAGGCCCCAAAGAAAAACAAGGGGAAATAGGGGACGTTGTTGAATTACTGGACATACTGGGGATGGCCATTCTGAAATGCCTTGGATTTAGCCGGAAGGGCTTGATACCGTGTAATGTGAGAGTGTGTGCTGCGAACCTGGGCCGTTCAACTGGCTTGACCGAGCGTCGGATGCTCGTTTTCTGCCAGCCAAGGTTTGGCCGGAACAAAGTTATTCCAGTAAGTCAACAACGTCCCCTTAACTTCAGATGAGACATCCACTCCTTCAAACATCCCTGAGCCGCCGGGAACTGCTGAACCGAGTCGGCACGGGAATCGGTTCCCTGGGACTGGCAGCCGTGATGGACCAGGCCGGCTGGCTGGACTCCGGCCCGCTTCACGCCTCGGAAGCGCGGCTCGGCAACTCCCTGACCCCCAAGGCGCCGCACTTTGCCCCCCGGGCCAAGCGGGTGATCCACCTGCTGATGAACGGCGGCGTCTCCCACGTGGACACCTTCGACCACAAGCCTCTGCTGGAGAAATACCACGGCCAGCGCCCCGCGGCGGTGGACATCAAGACCCAGCGCAAGACAGAAGGCCTGATGAAGTCGCCCTTCGAGTTCCAGCGCCATGGCCAGTCGGGCCGCTGGGTCAGCGAGCTCTTTCCCCACCTGGCCCAATGCATCGACGACCTCTGTATCATCCACTCCATGCATACCGACCTTCCCGAGCACGTGGCCGGGCTGTTGATGATGACCACGGGGGCGATTCAACCCAACCGGCCCAGCATCGGGGCCTGGTTGGGATACGGTTTGGGCACCGAAAACCAGAACCTGCCCGCCTTTATTTCCATTTGTCACAAGGGCCGCCACCGTCCCGGAGAGCCCGCCTGGAACAACAGCTTCCTGCCGGGCATCTACTCGGGAACCTTCGTCGACACCGAGAACCTGGACCCCAGGAAGGTCGTCCCCGACCTGCGCAACCCCTACCTGTCCCGAGCCGAACAGAAGCGGCAAGTCGACCTGCTGGCCCGCATGAATCGATTGAACCTGCAGCGGGTGGAGCGGGACCAGGCCCTGGAGGCCAGAATTCAGTCCTTCGAGCTGGCCTATCGCATGCAGACGGCCGCCCCCGAAGCCTTCGATCTCAGCCGGGAGACTCAAGCCACCCGCGATCTCTACGGGATCACCGATGAACCCACCTACAGCACCATTGGCGGCCGCCCCTTCGGAGGCTTCGCCGAGGGGTGCCTGCTGGCTCGCCGGCTCTCGGAACGGGGGGTCCGGGTGGTGCAGTTGGCCTTTGCCCCCGACATCGCCTGGGACGACCATGGCGACATCCAGTGGCATCGGCCCAAGGCCAAGGACTGCGACCAGGCCATTGCGGCGCTGCTCAAGGACCTGAAGGCCCGGGGACTGCTGGAGGAGACTTTGGTGCTTTGGGGAGGGGAGTTCGGCCGGACTCCCACCGCCGATCCCAGCACCAAGAGACCGGGACGGGACCACAACCACTACGGCTTCACCGCTTGGATGGCCGGAGGAGGCGTCAAGGCCGGCATGACCTATGGCGCCACCGACGATTTCGGCATGCGGGCCGTCCACGACCGGGTGCATGTCCACGACCTGCACGCCACCATCCTGCACCTGATGGGCCTGGACCACGAACGGCTCACCTACCGCTACTCCGGCCGCGACTTCCGCCTCACCGACGTCCACGGCCGGATTCTCCACGAGATCCTCGCCTAGGCTGGACACAACCTCAATGGGACTCACAAGGCTGCACTAAAACGGAGGACGATCATGATGAAACCTGCGATGCTGAATCGAACGAGATACCTTGGGCTGCTCACACTGTTGTTGATTCCCCTGACAGGCGCCGCCCAGACTCTCATCAGCTATCCGGGTCCCCTGACTTGCGCGGATCAATCCGTCGTCGCCAGGGCTGTCGAGACACCGAAGGATGCTGAAGTCTTCGTGCAATGCGCCTACGAGTATGTCCAGGAAATGGGCTTTGACGAGGCCCGGCGAGCCTTCCATGAGGACGAAAGGTGGAAGCACGGCCCCATCTATGTCTTCGTCGCCGAACTCACACCGGTGCCCGGAGCGTCCCGCGCACTCGTTCAGCCGCCCGACCCGTCGAGAGAGGGGACGCCGTGGGGGTTTCTGATGGACGACTTCGGCAACGACCTCATGTCGGAATATTATCGTATCGGTTCGAACTTCGGCGGGGGGTGGATCTATTACGCCTTCACCAACCCAGTGACAGGGAGCATTGAGCCGAAGGCATCCTATTTCAAGACGATCGACTGGGAAGGGATCCCGGCCGCGATCGGGGCGGGGATCTACCGGCGAGACCTGCCCGGCACCTGCCGGAGCGAAGAGGTCAATGCCGCCATGCTCGGCTCCGATCCTTCCCGGGAGCGGCTGCAGGAGTTTGTCCGCTGCGCAGCCATGGAGCTGGACTCGAAGGGCTATTTCGCCTCGGTCAGCCTGGCCAACGACCCTCGCTGGCGTAGCGGCTCCATCTACCTGTTCGGACTGGATACCTACGGCTACACTTTCTTCAGCGGCTCCCCGGCAAATCCCTTGATCGGGTCCGAGTTGTCTTCGGTCTACATCGACAGCTTCGGGGGCCGGAATGTTCTGGCGGCTGCCGATGCCTTCGGCGAAACCTTCCTCTACTACTCCAACCGGAATCCGGCCGCCAATCGGTGGCAACGCAAGGTGACCTTCGTCAAGAGGGTTACCTCCTTCGGAGTCCCGGTGCTCATCGGCGCCGGCTATTATCTGGACTGAAGCGAGGAGAGACCAGCGCCCACGCTCCCATGGTCGGGCGCACTGCTGCGTCCGGCGGATTGGTCAGCCGCCTGGCCGGCGGTTTAAACCAGCTCGGAAATGGGTTTGCCGGTGAGGTCGTCGAAGGAATTGGCGATCTTGATGGGACGTCCGACGGGGGTCATGTACTCCTTGTGCCAGTCGATCCCCATGGCCTTGTAGACGGTGGCGAACAGGTCCCCGATGCTGATGGGGCGCTCCACGATCACGGCTCCCTGCTCGTCGCTCTGTCCCACCACCTGACCCGTCTGCAGGCCTCCGCCGCCCAGGACCAACGACCAGCACCCTGGCCAGTGATCCCGGCCCAGAGCGGGATTGATGTGGGGGGTTCGACCGAACTCGCCCATGGCCACTACCAGAGTGGACTCGTAAAGCCCGCGCCGGCTGAGGTCGTCCAGAAGCGCCGAGAGCGCCCGGTCCAGGGGTGGGGTCAGGCGGTCGCGGTGCCCCTTGTCGTTGTCCAGGTGGGTGTCCCAGGAGTTTCCGTGAAAGCCGGCCGCGGTCACGAAGCGGGTCCCGGCCTCCACCAGGCGCCGGGCCAGCAGCAGGCTCTGGCCCACCGAATCCTGCCCGTAGGCTTCCCGGGTCTTGGTCGATTCCTTGGACAGGTCGAAGGCGGCTCCCACGCTCGGGGTCAGGATCATGTCCCAGGCCTTCTCCAGGAAGGCATCCATCCGGGAATGCTCCAGGCTCTCCACCCGATGGCGGTAGAGCCGGTCCACGGCCTGAAGAAAGGTCCGGCGGTTATCCACCACAGCAGGCATGAGCGACTTGGGCAGACTCAGGTTCGGAACCTGGTAGTCATCCTTGGAGGGATCCGGAATGGTCATGGGCGCATAGTCCGGACCCAGGAAGGCCGACTTGAAGTAATCCTGGTACTGGGTGCTCTTTTCCCAGCGCGGCGCAATCACGTAGGGGGGCATGTTGTTCTGCGGCCCCAGCTCCTTGGCCACGATCGACCCCAAAGCCGGGAACTGCATGGCGGGATTGTGCAGGTGTCCGGTGGCGGAGTAGTGCACCGCCTGGGGATGGTCGTTGCCGAAGGACTTGATGGAGCGGATGACGGCCAGCTTGTCCATCCGCTTGGCCAGCCTCGGAAGAAGCTCCGAAATCTGAATGCCGGCCACATTGGTGGGAATGGGGCGAAAGGAGCTGTTGGGCTTGGGATCCCAGGTATCGACCTGGCTGGGACCGCCGCCCAGCCAGACCAGAATGCAGGCCTTGGCCTTGCCCGGGTTGGGGCGGGCAGGATCGGCCAGAGCCGCCTCCAGCCGCAAAGCCTGGCTCAGGTTTATGCCCAGAAATCCCAGCGACCCGACACCGATAAACTCCCGCCGGTTCCACTGTTGTTGGGTGGCAGACAGACAGCCGACTTTTTTCAGCATGGCATTATGTCATCAGGCTTCAACATGGACGACCGCCCCGCGCTTCGGATCATCCAAAGCCTGGAGCACTTTGGGAACCAACGGCTGAAGATATTCTATGTTATTTCCTCTCGTGATGAGTACGATAATTGGAATGTCCTTTTCGGCTATATTCTTCAGTGATTTTCCGCAAACTCCCGTGAAGTGATCACCGCCCACTGAAGATCCCGCAGGGCCTGCTCCCGGCTGGGGGTGCTTGCGATCAGACGCTCCAGCTCCTCGACCTCCGACGGCGTCGGGAACCGTGAGAAGGCCGCCAGAAAAAGCTCTTCGACGATCTCCGCATCCGAAGCTCCCCGCTCAACCAGTTCAAAGACCCGCGCGCCCTCGGTCCAGAGCTTGTCGTTGTAGGTCGATCCCACCAGCAGGTGCAGGGCCTGGGTCAGGTTGGATTTGCCGTCCCGCTCGGGAACGGAAAACCGGTTGGGGCGTCCGAAGGTATCCAGAAAGGTAGACTGATAGATATCGGTTTCCTTGAGCTGGACGGCCCGCGTTCCCTCGGGAGCCCCGCCTCTTCCCTTCTTCTTGTGAAGCCAATTGCCGAACGTCTCGGAAACCCCGGTCAGGTCGCAGATGGCATCCAGCAGGATCTCCGCATCCAGAGGACGGCTCAGGGCGCGGGAGTAGTTGAGTTGGTCGGCCCGGTTGGTGTGGTTGACGGCGCTCGACAACTGGTATGTCCGGGAACGGACGATCCGGCGGAACAGGTGCCGCAGGTCGTAGCCGTTGCGGGCGAAGTCCTCGGCCAATCGCCGCAGCAACTCCGGATGGGTGGGCGGGTTGTTGCTGCGGAAGTCGTCCACCGGATCCACGATCCCTCGGCCGAAGAAGTAGCTCCAGAACCGGTTGACGGAGGCCTCGGCGAAATAGGGGTGGGATGTTATCCACCTGGCCATCTCGCCCCGCGGGAAGCCGGACCCGTCGTAAGACACCCGGGTGCCGTTCAGCAGGGTGGGGGCCACCTCCTGGCCGGTGCGGGGGTGCAGGACGCGCAGCTCGGTGGGGCTGGGGACATCGGCGGCGACCTCCCGGCCGTCGGGGCTGTCGAAGACCACCGATTCCGGATTGGCGCCGAGCCTGAACATGGATCCGAAAAAGGCCGCCATGCCCCAAAACTGATCCTGGGTCCAGCGCTCATAGGGGTGGTCGTGGCACTGGGCGCAATCCAGGCGCCGTCCCATGAAGACCCGAATCTCCTCGCCCATCATGTTTTCGGGGGGAGGCAGAACCAGGTAGGGAAGATAGTGCCGGGAGGCGGGGCTGTATCCCTGAGCGGCCATCCGCTCCTCGGCCACCCGGTCGTAGGGACGGTTGCGGGCCACCGCGTCCCGAATCCACTCCCAGTAGGACTGGCTCCACTTGGGATTGATCCCCACCGGAAAGACGGCCACCCGGAACAGATCCGCCAACCGGAAGGTCCAGTAGTCCACGAACTCGGGGGAGTCGAGCAGCACCTCGATCAACTCCTCTCTCTTCCGGGGATCGGGGTCGTCCAGAAACTCCCGCACGCGGCCGGCCGGAGGAATGCGTCCGGTGAGATCCAGGCAGACCCGGCGGAGGAACTCGGCGTCGCCGGAGCGCTGGGAGGGAAGGATGTTGAACTTTCTGAGCTTGGCGAAGACTTCATCGTCGATGAAGTTGGCGCGGGGCAACTCCGGATAGTCCGGAATCCACTCGGCCACAACGCCGATCCTGGATTGCACTTCGTAGCCGGCGCCGCGGACCAGGATGTTGGACTCACCGGGATTGAGAGCCCGTACCAGGCCCTGTCCGTCCAGATCGGCCACTTCCTGTTGCTTGGATTCGAAGCGCACCCGGTGGGTAAAGTCCTCCCGCGTGCCGTCAGACAGAAGCGCCGTCACGATCAACTGCCGGCTCCCTCCCTCCTGCAGCAACCCTTCCCGGGGAAACACCTCCAGTCCTTCCACCTTGGGCAGGTCCCGCCCGTTTTCCTCACGGTAAGGCACTCCCCGACCGATCCAGTCCAGGATCGCCCGGTAGTCCTCCGTCCCCTTCTCCAGCCGCAGCCCGCCCCCGTGGGCAACCTCCAGGGACGGCTTCCTCAAAAGCAGGCTGCGTTCGGGCGCTTCAGTGTCGACACGGGGAACGATCGGCTCTCCGGGCTTGTCGGTCAATACCTGGAAGACGCCGCCCTTGACGATCCAATCGTAGTCCTGACGCGGGTGAGCGGCGTTGATGGAAAGCCTGAAGCCGCCCTGGCCCTTGACCCCGGCGTGGCAGGCAATGTCGTTGCAGCCCCGCCGGGTGAGGATGGCCCCGATCTCTTTTTCGAAGGTGAACGGAGGCGGGCGGGCCGAATCGACCACCGCCACGGCGGACTGGGCCTTCAAGGACCCGAAAGTCACCTTCAGATGTGTCTGCCCGTCCCCTGCCGCCAACACCCGACCGGCGGAACCGAGTCGGGCCACCACGGGATCGGCCAGGGAGAACTCGGCCCGAGCCGTCACGTCCTCTTGGCGACCCCCGGCGAGGGTGGCCACAACGGAGAACTGCTGGGAGGCGCCCTTCCACCGCAGGGTGGTCTTTTCGGGCGTTAGGCGCAGGGAGAGGAGATCCGAAGAAGAGGGCTCGGCGATGGCCGTTGACTGGAGCGCCGGGATCAGCAGGAACCCGGCAGTCAGGAGCGAAATTATCGGGCGCCGGGAAAGGCAGGGGGCATGCGTGCTCATCGCATCTCAATCACTCAGGGGATACCTGCTTATTATCCCCATCCGGACCGCTCTTTTCAACCGGGTTTAAGGCTGCCTGAGTGGGGGTCGCGGCCGGAGCCACCACCATCAACAACAGATCCTTCACCGGAGTCATGCGCCCCATGCGTCCCTCTTCCATGGGTTGAGCCATCACTTTCACCGGGACCGGAACCGGCGTGGGCGGGGCGTCGGCGGCTGCAACCAATACCAGGGTTGCCTTCCGGCTCCGGGAAACGTAGCGCTCCTTGCGGCCTTCGTTGACCGCGGGAGGAGCATCGGGTTCCGCCTGGGTGGCTGCCACGGCCGTCACGCCCGATGGCAAACCCGCCAGACTCAGGGCGATACTGCCCTCGAAGTGCTCCTCTTGGTCGGTGACCAGGCTCAGGGGCGTGGCTGTACCGGTGACCAGGTTCAAATGGTCCTCCTCCACGTGGATCCGGCCCATGTGAGGCACCTGGGGACGGATCAGAACTCGGTAGGCCATGGAGGGCCCGCCGAAGGCCGCCGTGATGTCCCGGATCTCCAGCGTGAATTCCCCGGCTCGAGGGAAGGAATGGATGACCTTGGGGCGGATCTGCTTCTCGATCTCGGTGTTGGCATTCAATATGGAGTGCACGTTGGTCAGGACTTCGGCTCCCTCGGCATCCACCATCTTCAGGAAGGGATTGAAGACCGGCACCGTGGCTTGGGGAGTCTCAATCTCCAGGGCGATGCGTTCGCCCACCTTGGCCGCAAACCGCACCCGGTCGATATCGCCTGGATGCTCGATGGTTCCCACCAGCAGCGCCGGCAGGGTAACCGTCACTGCTTCCGAGGCTTCGTCCGGGGCTTCATCCAGTTGGACGATCGGGATCGCCTTCGGCGCTTGGCGGGCCTGGGTTCCGGCCTGGCCTTCGGCGGCCGGCTCCGGGTTGAAGGCAGGCTTTGGCGGCAACGCCGTTCGCGCCCGCAGAGCTTCCATTCGATCGGTTCGAAGCTCCCGAGTCCAGCTTCGTTCCTGCCAGACGTCGGCGCCCGAGCCGGTGGAGGCCGAAGCGGACCCCTCTCCTTTCTCCTCCTCCGAATCCCTGGCGATTCGCAGAAGGTAGGGGTGATCGGGACCGCCCTCGCCCATAAAGCCGCTGACCCGAACCAGGTATCGACCGGCCCTTTCGAATCGGTGCCTCAGAACGGGCTCGGTGCTCAGTTCGGGATAGAAGACCGGCTCGTCGCTGAACGCCAGCCGGCGGGCGCGGTGGGGGCTAAACCAGCTCCCCGCGGGTTCATAGAGGGTAATGGCCATGTCCGAGAGCGCCAGCGAGCGCACCTCGAACCGCAACCGCTCTCCTTCGGCAACGCTGAAGGCGTAGTAGTCCACCTCGGCAGACTGACCGATGGTCCCGTGAACCGCCAGGGGCCACTCGGGCAAGGGCTCGGCCTGGGAGGCCAAATCGTGGGAGGGACGGCTCTCCAGGTGGCCAGGCTCGGTATGCACGTGAAAGAACACGGGAGAGGAAAGGCCGCGAGGCGTGATGGCTCTCAGGCCGCGGGGTCCCGCTTGGGCAGTCGGATCCACCTGGAACCTCAGGCTGAGCAACTGGACCGGCTTGGCCCCGGCGTCCGACTGGAGCGTCTCTCCAGGCTTGGGCCCATCCTCGTTGCGGAGGCCGAGAACGGTTGCCCTGACGCCGCCGGAGTCGAACCAGAGGTCGCGGGCTCCCTCCAGTCTACGCCCCCTGAGGGTGCCTTGAAACTCCTCTCCAGGCCGACCCCCCAGGGGAAACAGGGAAAGGATTTCGGGTGGACCGGAAGAGTCGGCCTCGGCGGGACAGGGGAGGGGCTGAAGCAGGACCAGCAGGGCGGCGACCATCCATCCCCGGCCCAAGAGGCTGGCGGGTTTCCAGGAAAGGGCCACGATGATTCCTCGAGCTTGGAAAGCGTGCAGGAGCGATCCGATTCTAATCGTCCACAAAACCCATTGTCAATTTCTCCCCCATGGGGGCTCGCGGGCTTCGAAATCCATTGATACTCTTTCAAAGAGGGTCTACCCTGTCGGCGGACCCAACCGGACCGAGCCATGGACCCCGCCCCCGCATTCAAGCAGGCCAGAGACCGCGGATGCGCCTTTCTCTTGCGCCACCAGGGCATCCGGGGAGAATTTCCCCGGAGCCGACCGGTTCTGGACGACTACTACAAGGTCCTCACCGCCTTTCAGGTCGGTGGCCACAACGACGCCGCCAACCGCCTCTGCCAGTGGATTCGCACCCGGGGTACGACTCCCGAGGGCGATTTCGGTCCGAAAGGGGAAGGCGCCTCCGGTTACTCCTGCGCCTATTTCAATGCCTGGGTCATCCTGGGGGCGCAGCGGCTGGGCCAGCTCGACATTGCCACGCGGGGAATCCACTTCCTGCTGACATTTCAAGACGAGGAAACCGGGGGCTTTTTTTCGGACCCCAGCGAGCGGGGCGCTGAGACCAGGCAGGATCTGATGGTGGTGAGCCTGTGCGGACTGGCCTGTCTGTCGATGGGAAAGACCCGGGAGGCCTTCGGGGCCGCGGGTTGGTTGAGGAACCTGATGGAGGCCCAGCCGGAGTTTCCCAAAAAATTGCACACCGTCTACAGCAGGCATAACGGTCTGCATACCGCGTTCGATCAGGGTGAGGCTTTAAGGCACGTGGTAGTGGCGGACTCCCGCACCGACCAGGCTTTCTTCAACCCGGGAATCGCCGCCGGGTTCCTTTGCCGGTTGTTCCAGGCCAGTCGGGAAAGGAAGTGGCTGGATCTGGCCATTGAATACATGCGCTTCGCTGAAGGGGCCAGCGACGAGCTCTTCCGACTGATCCGGGCAGGCAAAGTGGGCTGGGCCGCTTCCCTGCTGTTCCGAATCACGGGAGAGCAAAAATATCGGGCCATGGCGCTCAGGATCGGCGACAATCTGACCCGCCTGCAATCCAGGCAGGGATACTGGTCGGGAGTGGGACAGCAGACACCCAACTACGATTCCACGGCCGAACGAGTGGTCTGGATGGATGAGATCGCCCAGGTCGCCGGGGGATGAAGAGGCACCGACCGGAATGATTGCACGCTGCAAATCCTTCGCGATCCGAACCAAATCTGGCCCAACGGGAGGTTGACCATGCTGATCATCGACGGCGATTACCCCATGGCCATCGGCGCCATGGACTTGAACCGCGACCTGACCCTCCCCCTGCCGGAGGTTCGGGGCACCGCTCCCGACCGCTTCGCCGAGGAGAACCGGCCCGACGCCGATACCATGGCCTCGCTGCCGGAGATGCGCCGGGGCGGGATCGCCGCGGCCCTGGTCAAGGTGGTGGCCCGCCACTATCGCTCGGGAAGCCCGCTGTGGGGATATCGGGGCGCCGAGATGACCTACGCCGCGGCCCTGGCTCAACTGTCCTACTACCAGATGCTGGAGATGCGCGGGGAGGCCAGGATTCTGAGGACGGGCTCGGATATCTCCGGCCACATTCAGTCGTGGTCCACCGGCGATCCGCACGAGGGACTGCCCGTCGGGTTCATCCTCGGCATGGAAGGCGCCGACCCTATTTTGGAGACGAACCAAGTATCCCAGTGGTGGCAGAGCGGAATCCGGGTCATCAGCCTCTCCCACTACGGCCTCAGCACCTACTGCCACGGCACCGGGACCGGGACCTCGGGAGGTCTGTTCCCGCCCGCCAAGGCCCTGTTGCGGGAAATGGAGTCGGTCGGAATGATTCTGGACGTCACCCACGCTTCCGACGCCTCGGTTCGAGAGGCCCTGGATCTGTTCGGGGGACCGGTGCTGGCCAGCCACCAGAACTGCCGGGCCATCGTCCCCGGAGAACGACAGTTCCCGGATGACCAACTGCGAGCCGTAATCGGGAGGGGCGGGGTCATCGGGGCCTCCATGGACAGTTGGATGCTGTACCGGCCCGGGCTGGACTGGGGCGGTCCCATTCCTCCCCGGCGCAGCGTCTACGCCAAGGAGGCGGTGACGCTGGAGGACTACTGCGATCACCTCGACCACGTCTGTCAACTGGCGGGCAACAGCCGCCACGCCGCCATCGGTGGGGACACCGACGGCCAGGGCGGCAGCGGAGGGGCGCCGGCCGAGATCGACACCGTGGCCGACTACCAAAAAGTCGCGGGAGTGCTGGAGCAGCGGGGCTATTCCTCCGAGGCCATCGAGAACATCATGTTTCGCAACTGGCAGCGTTTCTTTGAAACCCACCTCCCCCAGCCCGCGGCCGCGAGTCCGGTAAAACCAACTGAAGGAGGATGAGATTGCGCCGCCATTTCCCTATCGGCTTCCTTTGCGTGGCTGCTGTTGCGGGCGGTTGCGGCGACTCGGCCCCTGAACCGGCGCACCCCGGGCAACCCGAGACCCCAGGCCACTACTTGGCCTATTTCGGCACCTTTACCCGGGGGGAGCATGGTTCCAAGGGCATTTACGTCAGCCGTTTCGACGCCTCCAGCGGCGGGCTGAGCCCCTTCCTCCTGGCGCTGGAAGCCGAGGACCCCTCCTATCTGGCCGTCCACCCCAACCACCGTTACCTCTACTCCACCAACGAGGTGGGAGGCCGGAACGGAACGGTCAGCGCCTATGCCATCGATTCGGCGACCGGAAAGCTCAGACTCCTCAACCAAGCGCCGGCGCAGGGCAGGGGCACCTGTCACATCGGTCTCGACTCGGGCGGCCGCATGTTGGCCGTGGCCAACTACGTCACCGGAACGGTGGCTTCCTATCCGGTGCTCGCAGACGGCCGGCTGGGAGAGGTGGTCAGCGTCATGCAGATCCGGGGAGCCGAGGCGCCTCATCCCCATTCGGTCAACTTTTCGCCGGACGACCGCTTCCTGATCGTGCCCGACGTCGGCATCCACACGGTCCACCTCTACCGCGCCGATCCCGCACAAGCATCCCTGCAGCCGCACGTGCCCGCGGAGATTCCGGACAGGCCGGGCAACGGCCCCCGCCACCTGGCCTTTCACCCTTCGGGCCGGTACTGCTACATCATCGAGGAAACAGCCAACGTGGTGATGGCCTTGAAGTGGGACGAGCGGCGCGGAACCCTGGAGGAATTTCAGCGGGTTCCTACGATTCCGGCATCCTTTTCGGGGGAAACCTATACCGCCGAGATCGTCGCCCACCCGACCGGGAGGTTCCTCTATGGGTCCAATCGCGGGCACGACTCCATCGCCGTGTTCTCCATCGACCCGGACAGCGGCCGGCTCACCGCCGTCGATTACACCCCCACCCAGGGCAGCTACCCGCGAAACTTCAACCTGGACCCCAGCGGCAGGTGGCTGATTGCGCTGAATCGGGAAAGCAACAACGTCGTCACCTTCGCCGTCGACCCCCAGACCGGAAGACTTACCCCCACGGGACAGGTTATGGATCTGCGCAGCCCCTCCTGCCTGCGCTGGGTGCCGCTGGATGCAGAGTAGCGGCAGCCCCCTGCCGGTGTTCCTGCCAAGTACTCTGCTGAACCGGCATTCGCGCCGTTGCCTGCCTGCCGACCCGCCATTTCCGCTGCACCGAGACGATCGACAGGGTCCTGCGTGAAGTGAGGAAGGGTAGAATGGCTCAGGAAACCTGGCCGGTGACCGCTTTCTCTGTACGAGCAGCCTCACCGGCGTAGTTCAGCGAATCTGTGAAGCCAATGATCGATCACGCTTTTCTGGGCAAGATGACTGACGCGGCCCACCGGTTGGTTCGTTATTGGAAGATGCGTCAGGAAATCAAGAGATTCAAGTCTTGTCGGAACGTACACGAGCTGCCGGCCATCTTCCATTACTGGTCAAACAAGTACCTGGTTCCCAAGTTTCTCCCCTTCGGTTTTGCCAACCCCACGGAATTCTTTCATTTGTACATGATGCGGTGTTGTCGCCGTTTCAGTGGAGAAAACTGTCGATTCATCAGCATCGGCGCAGGCAATTGTGACCTCGAAACAGAGCTTGCCCAAATGCTGCTGAAGTCGGGAGATTCGAATTTCGTCCTGGAATGCCTGGATGTCAACGAGTATATGCTCAAGCGCGGAAGAGCCCTGGCGGAAGAAAACGGGTTGCTCAGTCAAATGCGCTTCGTTTGCTCTGACATCAGCGTGTGGGAGCCCGTTGAGCAGTATCACCTTGTGATGGTCAACCACTCCTTACACCACTTTGTCGCCTTGGAATTTCTCTTCGACACGATCCGCAAAGTCCTTCACCCCGAAGGATACTTTGTCACCAACGACATGATCGGCCGAAACGGCCACATGAGATGGCCGGAAGCGCTGGCAATCCTTGAGGAACTGTGGGCGGAACTGCCCGCTCGTTACAAGTACAACCACCAGCTCAGACGATTGGAAATTGAATATGAGAACTGGGATTGCTCAAGACAGGGAGGAAATGAGGGAATCCGGTCACAAGACATTCTGCCGCTGCTCTTGAAGAAATTCCACTTCGACCTCTTTGTCGGTTTCGCGAATGTAATCGACGTCTTCGTGGACCGAAACTTCGGACACAATTTCGACCCCAATTGCGAATTCGACAAGGCATTTATTGACAAGGTGCACGCCATCGACGAACAGAGCATCGAGAGTGGAGCCATCAAGCCCACCCACATGATGGCAGCCATGACCAGGAGCGCCGTGGCTCAGACAAAGATGAACAACCATCTCTCTCCCCAATTCTGCGTGAGGTGGCCCGACGGCGGTTAGCCGGTCCCCCACCCCGCCGTGCGGATCACACGAGAGTGAAACAACAAATTTTCATGGCCTATCGGGAAAAAGGACACTGTCCCGTGAATCCGGATTCCCGGATTATTGAACCAAGCCTATTTCCCAAAAGCAGCCGAGCGAGAGCGGACTCGAAAGCCTTTTTTCTTGACGGCGACCTTGATCTTGTCAATTCGACGGTTGATTGACTGGGGGCCTGATGCATCCGGAGAATAGGCCAACAGGTAGTACCCCTGTTGGTCCTGGAGGATTCGATCGGTAGCGATATGAGGGGAATCATAGGATTGAAAGTACACGCCGCCGGTTTCCCGGGCCAGATGGTACCTGCCGTCGTTCGGAGTCCTTACGCTTCCACCCAATCGAGAGGATTCGGAACCCGCATTGTATTGCGGCAACAGTCCCAACCCTTCCGCCTCAATGGAGTAGATGACTACCGAGGCCCGGTTGCAGGCATCGGTCAGGCGACGCATTGTGCTGCGTATGTCTCTGTCAATTTTGCTGTAGTAGACCAGCGGCAATCCGCCTGAAATAAAGACCACAGATTTTCGAAAGGGCAAATTCTCCATCATGGCGACGGTGTTCAAGAGTGTGTCAAGGGTGTACAGGGTGAGGTTCGCCTGCCTGAACGGAGAGGATCCGCTCAACACGTCTTGCGCGACGAGCGTATTGTGGTTCAGTCCCGGACGACTGGAGGTGTTGTACTTGATTTGGTCAAGCGCCTTTAGAAGAAGTGCCTTGTCCGAAGTGAAAGAGATTCCATCGGTCCCCACGCCAGAACGAACAAGAGTCACCAAATCATTGGGTTGAATTTGCTTGTCGACAAATTCCTTCAGTCCTGTCCTGATTTGAGACAAATACCTTTGGTCGATCCCCAATTCATCCACGACTACCGCGATGAGGCGTCTCTGTGGCTCAGGATTCAATGTCGATTCCGATGCTGCCGCAGGGTCGGGGGAAGCGTGCAATGCCGAATCCCCTTTCTGAAGATCAGCCGTGGACGGTTGCAACCATTGGTAGGACAGGCTCTGAATTTCTTGGGGTCTGCCGTCCTGCAGGACCTCGAAGTCCTCTTTCCGAAGATCCGTGACGTGTTGTCCTTTCCGGTCCGTCACAATGACATCCATTTCTACCAGTTCCACAACGTTTCGAATCGTTCCATCTGCGGAAGACGGATTGGCTGTCTTCTGAGGAGGAATGTTCCCCTGCTGCTGAGTTCGCTCCGCCTGCTTTGTCTGACTCCCTTGACTCTCGCCGACCGCGGCCATCGAGGAACGAATCCCTTGGAAAATTTGAAACGCCAGGGTCCTTGCGTCGTTCTTCACCGCCGGGTCCTGAGAGATGCGTTGCAACACGGGGATCAATCGGTCCGGGGCCGGCACCCTTGAAGACCTCAGATTCCGATCCAATTCCTTCAGTCTTGCATGCAATATCGAGCGATCCCTCGCGAGGGATGTTTTCAGTTCCAACAAGGCAAGTTCCTGCTCACAGAGGTTTTTGAAAAAGGCATGAATACTCTGGAGTTTGGGGTCGTTCTTGCTAACGGCAACCAACCTGGTTCCGACTGTGTTTTCGTTGCCGTAGTCAACTCGGATGGTTGACCCTCCCCTTGCTTTCTCTGCCCGCCGGCGGGACCTCTTCCCTTCCTCTTGGAAGGAGCGGGACTGAGTAAAGAGGTGAAACAGATTCTGGACCAGATTGGACTGAAGATGCGTTTTCAGATTGAAATCAAGTTCGATCGGATCCTGCGTCCGTTGCTTCACCTGGATCCGGATGGGACCCTGATTGCCGAGAACGACGCGTCGGAACTCGGTTTTGCCTTTGCCCGAGTGCTCTTCCCAGGTGAAACGGACGAATTGGGTCGGGGATGCTGCAAGTGCAGGCGACTGCGCCGACAATGCCAGCAACAGAGCGAGTTGAGTGAGCCGGTTGAAGAACCAGGATCTTTTCTTTGTACGGCCTGACATTCGACACCTCCCTAGAGGTACTCTCCCACGGATCGACAGCAACCCGGGCCATCCTTGATGAAGATGAAGTGGAGTATTACCCAATCTTAGCACGTGTCCGCCACATGTCACACGGGAATCCTCTCCACAAATTGCAGGTGACAAGGCAGTGGCGGTCGGAGCCGCTGGATGGTCTTTGGGTTGGGGTGGCCGGACAGATACTGCACGTCCTGCAAAAACGAAAACTTGATGGCCCTGCTTCGCGAACCTCTTGTGTATGACGACAGTCCCGGCAATGAGGTCGTGAATGGCTCTTTTGCGCTCGTTGAATAGCAGAACGACGACTTCACTCCAGAACCAAATACCAGTATTATTTCAGCCTGTAACGTCACCCGAACCAACGGGCTTCCGGTTTGGCGCCGTCCTGGGAGGACAGAACTCTCTCAGGATCCGCAGTGACAGGCGTAACGAAGAAGAGCGAAGAGGCGAAACAGCCGGGCACCCTTAAGTGCTTGAACATAATGACCAAAAAGATCCCGGCTCCAACACCGCAGTTGCCGGACCTGCTCAATCCCTCCCGATTCCGCTCGGTTCTGCCGGGATCGTCGAACGGCCGTTGGCGACGCCGCTGGCGATCTGCTACCATGAGGCCGCGCGACATTTCTGTCTCCTGGAGGGCGTCGTGACTGCTGAAGAGCGATACCTGTTCGATCTCAACGGGTACCTGGTGCTGAGAAAGGTCCTGCCCCCGCCGGTTCTGGCTGCCATGAACGACAGCATCGACCGGCTGGAGGCCCTGAGCAACCGGGAGGTAGAGGCCCGCAACCTGGCGCGGAAATACCAGGAAGACAACGTCTACGCCCAGGTGGGTCCGGCGCCGCTGCAAGGCTTGGCGGACTACTCCAGCACCATCCTTCCCTGCGGCGGCCCCTTCGAGGAACTGATCGACTGGCCCGCTGTCCTTCCCTACCTGGAAGAGGCCATTGGCGTACCCTTTCGGCTGGACGCGGCCAGCTTCATGTCCCGTCATGGCGGAGGAGGTTTCGTATTCCACCACGGCTATGCCGAGATGCTGCCCTACAGCGAGTACGCCTTCGAGCGGGACGGCTTTCTCTGCGCCAGCATCAAGATCTCCTATGCCCTGACCGACGTGGGTGTGGAGGACGGCTGCTTTACCGTTATCCCGGGGAGCCACAAGAGCCACTTCCCTAATCCACTGGTGGGACGGGTTCCCGATCCGACACATCCGCTGGTCCGGCCACTGCCCTGCGAGGCGGGAGACGCCGTGCTCTTTTCCGAGGACCTTTCCCACGGAGCCGTTCAGAATCGGGGCTCCAGAGTGCGGCGGACCCTGTTCTATTCCTACGCGCCCGCCTATCAATGCGCCTGGGGGCGGTTGACCGAGGTGGCGCCCGGATTCGAGTCCCGGGCCAATCCGCGCCGGCTGGAGTTGGTCCAGGGACCGGCGCCCTTTGAGGACATTCCCGCCAGCCTCACCGCCGTCTGATTCCAGGCGGGCCAGGCCGCGCCGCTGGAGAGAAACCCTTCTCCCGGGCCTGAACTCCCAGCCACCTCAGGCTGGGCCTTCGGGAGAAGCGCTTGTCAAACATGGATGCCACTCGAACCCAGCGCCTCCCCACCGAGGAAGAGGTCTTCGACCTTCAGACCGGAAGCGGCCGGCAGACGCTCTCTAAAGAGGAGCAGCACTTCTTCGATACCGCCGGCTACGCCCTCCTGCCGGAAGTGCTGAAACCACCGCAGGCCGAGGCGGCCCGGCGAAGCCTCGATCGCCTGGCTCAGGCTCCGACCCCCGCGATCAGCTGCCGCCGGACGGAATGTTCCGAGCTTGAGCTGCTCAACATCATCGAAGCCGGAGGCATCCTGGAAGACGCCATGGCCCTGGAGCCCGTGCAGCGCTACCTGCAGGGGCTCATCTGGGGACAGCAGTTTCGCTTGATTGCTTCCCGAGGAAGGATTCGAGGGATGAGGAGCCGCAGTCGCTTGACTCAGGGTGGGCAAGCCGACCCACGGCGATACGCGCGCTACCGTTGCGGTCCGGAGGGAGAGTTCAGATGCCTGTTGGTGACCTGCCTGATTGCGCTATGCGACACGACCGCAGATGATGGAGCCTTTTGCCTCATCCCCGGAAGCCACAAGTGCCACCTGCCCCATCCCTATTCCGAACGCGAACTGGAAGAAATCGCGCCCCTGCAGGATCTGCCCCTGGCGGCCGGCTCGGCAGTGGTCTTTACCGACAACGTCTCCCATGCCCTGAGGCCGCCCCGCCGGGACAGCCAGCACTGGCTCGAATTCCAGTACGGCCCTTCCTACATGGAGAACTGGCCCGGCTGTGAATTCTCGGCCGACCTGCTGCAGCGCACCCAGGCCGACCCGGTCAAGTCCCACCTGCTGCTGGCCCCCTACTACCACCCCGCCGGATCCCAGAAGAAAATGGACTGACTGTTCTTATTGCTCTCGGGCCGTCTTCAGGGTCCGGTAGAGCAGCGCCCCCAGTTCATCGTAGAAGGCGAACTCGGTCTGAGCCGGCTTCCCTCCGGCCGGGGGATGGACCCGCACCCGCAGGAAACCGCCGGACTGACCCCGCTGAGTGTACTTGTGGACGATCCTGCCCTCGGGGTCGGTTGAGTTCGGGTCACCGGGTGAAATGGCCGCGAAGGCGTTGGCATCGCAGAGGGCTCCGCAGGCAAACTCTTCCACGCCGGCGGGATGGATGGCGTGATACTGCCAGTGGCGGTCACCGCAGATGAGATAGAAATTCCTCTTCACCGGATTGTTCCGGTCCAACCAAGCGAAAAGCTCCCTGGCCTCGTGCTGAAACCCGCCGATGTTGGCGTGGCTGTCCCGCTTGGTGGCGCCGTCGGGACCCACCATGGCCGTGGGGGCGATCAGAATCTTGAAGGGGGCATCCGATTCCAGCAGCGTCTGCTTCAGCCAGGCGATCTGTTCCTTCCCCCACAGGGTCTTGCCCGGGCCGTCCTCCATGCTGTTGGGGCTGCGGTAGTCGCGGCCCTCAACCAGCCAGATCTGCAGCTCCCGACTGATCCGGTGAGTGCGGTAGGTCACCGCCTCCTTCTCCGCCGGATCCACTACCGGCACCTGCTCCCGAAAGATCTCGATGCCCAGGGCGTTGGAGGGCTGTTGAGCCTGTTCCGGATTCTCCCGGTCTTCCACCCAGGCGTGGTAGCCCTGCACGGGAGTGTGGGGATCCGAGTCGTTGAAGCGGTGGTCGTGGTCATCCTTTTCCCAGTAGGTGGGCACCTGCCGGAACAGCTCGATGAACCGCGGCTGCACGAACTGCTCGTGCCATTTTTTCCGCAATTCGGCGCGGGTTCGAGCACGAGAGTCCGCCGGATGGTCGTAGTAGACATTGTCTCCGGTCCCCACAAAGAAATCGGGCTTCATGCGCAGGATGGTGGCCAAGGCCGGATAGCCCAGAGGCTTGTCGTGGCCTTCGTACTTGGGTCGCTGAAACATGGGAGCGCCGTCCTGGAAAAAAGCATAGTTCATCCCCGTCACCACCACAAAGCTCACCACGGCGCTCCTCTGACTTCCGGCCAGGGTCTTGAAGGTGGCGCGGGGACCGAGCCTGGTATGTGCCCGATCGACACCGTAGCGCAGCCGGTAGTAGTAGCGCGTCGCCGGAGTCAATCCCGAAATCCGGGTCTTGACGATATAGTCGTTCCGAGGTACTGCGGTCATCCACTCGGTCACCCTCGGGTCTGCAGAGTCCTCTGCCACCGACAGCTCGAAACGGGCGACCCCGGGGCTGCCGGGGAGATCTCCATCCACCAGTGCCGTGCCCCGGGTCAGGCGGGACTGCAGAATCACGCTCGTCTCGGTGACCTCCCCCGCCATTTCCCCCTGGCCGTTGTAGACTTCGGCCGCGGAAAGGGTTCCGCCCGTCAACAAGAGGAGGACCGCGACGGCCTCGCTCAATGGATGGGATCGCATGGTGAGCCTCCTTTGCACGACACCTGGTTTACTTTGCCGACCCGGATTATACCTGGATTGGGAAGTGATCTTCGGGGGTGGAGCCGCCTTCCCCCGCCATGTGAATAACAGGAACAATTCACATGGATGGACAAGAAATACAGGATGGCCTTTGAGAGTATGGCTTCCGTAATCGTAGGCATCATTTGAATGGACCATTAACATCGATGCACAGGATGCACGGGATTTGGTTTCATCCGAGCAAGGACAGCCAATGGTTAATGAAGGAGATGAACCACCAATGGACACGAATGAACAGGAATAGGGATGGACCTCCTTCAATGACCAACCACGCCCGAATGCATCTGCGATATCGTGACCTTGACATCCCGGCGTCATGGGAGGAAGCCCACCCGGGAGCGCGGGCGGGCCGCTCTCGTCACAATTGCCCTTCAAGGGAGAGTCGGCGCAAACGAACTGGCTGGATGGTCGCCTTGGATCCCGATCTGACAATCCCTTAGTGGCCCTTCGTCGTCCTTCGTGGCCCTTCGTGGTTCACTCTTTTTCTTTCGTCTTTTTTCGTTTGTTTCAGACAAGCCGGGCTCCCGCCGTGCCGGGCGGATCATTCGAGAGTGAAACAATCTGAAATCGACAATCCCTTCGCGAACTTGGTATCCCGTCTCGGTTAACCTCAGCGCCTTAGTGCCCCTTCGTCGTTCTTCGTGCCCCTTCGTGGACAAGTCTTTTTCTTTGTCGTTTGTCGGTTGTTTCAGGCAAGCCGGGCTCCCCTCCGGACAAGGCGGACGATCAGTCGACCAGTTGACTCCGCCCGCGGTGTACTGGAGAATCACTTTTTCCTCAAGTGTTTCCTGCCTGGAGACCCAAGAATGACAGCCGGCGACAGCCAGCCCTCCCACCACGCCAAGAGCAAGGCGGACTCACACCGGCGAAACCTGGCCCTGTTCGTGCTCGCCCTGGTAACCCTGCCCTCCTGCCAAGCCATGCTCCTGGTCTACGGAACCCGCCTCAGGGAATACTTCGCCATCAACGCCGAGCAGTTCGGGACGCTGTTCGGCACCCGCGGCTTGGGCCGTATACCTGCCCTGTTGACCATTGGCCCACTGCTGGCCCGTATGGGCGTCCGGCGGGTGACGGCGCTGGCCACTGTGGGAGCCGGGATCGCCTTCCTGATCCTGGCCGTGGGAGGGACCCTGCCGGCCTTCCGGGTGTCCATGCCGGCCATGGGCTTTTTTCTGGGACTCTCCGGCATTGCCATCCCCGCTTTTCTGATCTCGCTCTACCCGGATCGCAAGCGGCGCATCTTCTCTGTCATGCTGGTGGCCTCGGCGGCACCTTCCATACTGACTCCGCTGCTGGCCAACGAGTTGTTGAAGTGGTCGGACGGGCGCGGGGACGGCGCTTTCGCCACCATTCTTCAGACCCCATTCGTTTTTTGCGGTGGAGCGCTGCTGCTGGGAGGCCTGCTGCTGGGTCTGGCCAAACTGAAGGAGTCCCGGACCGAGCTGGAAAAACCCCATCGCATCCGGGTCAGCCAGTTGCTGCACCTCCGTTCCCTGGCTATCGTTCTGATGCTGTCTCTCCACGCCGCCGCCGACACCACCCTCTACACCTTCCTGCCCATGTTCATGGCCAGCCAGTTCAAGCACCTCCCGCTGCCCCCGGCCACGGCGGTTGCCGGACACGGCCTGGCCTACGTGGCGACCCGGACTTTGCTGTCATTCTGGCCCGAGGGGAAGTGGCACCGGGGCATCCTGTGCCTGGCGGGACCGCTGGGTGGAACCACCATCATCCTGACCCTCTGGTTCGGACCGGCGGTCTCGGTGCCGATTCTCTATACCCTGGCCAGCATGATGTTCGCCGCCGAGTACCCGGTGCTGGTCAGCGAAGTCTCCTCGGAGTCCATGGCCGAATTCGGCTCCATCGTGGCCGGCGGCATGCTGGTCAGCGAGTTGATCGGCTTCGTTCTTCTCAAGGGAACCGGCAGGCTGGCAGACCTTACCGGCGATTTCCGGCTGGCGCTGAGCGTGGCGGCCTGCGGTTTCCTGGCTTTCGGCCTGATTGCAGCCCTGACGGGCCTGGGGAAACGGACCCGGCCCGGGCAACCCTCCAGCTCCTAGCCAGAATGTGCCTCAGACCGACAAGCAGCAAAAAGAGTTATCCACGAAGAAAATTGTTGATTGCTGATTTCTGATTGTTGATTGTTGATTGAGAAGCAAAGACAACTGATATCGCCTCAAATCGAAAATCTACAATCAAG
This sequence comes from Candidatus Versatilivorator sp., assembly GCA_965207735.1. GTDB lineage: Bacteria > Acidobacteriota > Terriglobia > Versatilivoradales > Versatilivoraceae > Versatilivorator. The sequence goes on from OZ242296.1 coordinate 4,313,165, forward strand.
ATTCAGTACTGCCCCGTTAAAGGTGCAGGGGTGGTCTTTCCCTGGACCTCCCCCGCCCTCAGCGCTGTTCAATGGATGTGGCCCCCCTGGGGCAGACCACGCCGCCAAACCAGGCTGTCACCAGGAAGCAGGCCAGCGGCACCGCGTAGGCAATCCTGATGCTGCCGGTCATGTCGGAGACCTGGCCCTGGAGGGCCGTCAGCACGGCTCCGCCCAGGATGGCCATGATCAGCCCGGCTCCCCCGATCTTGGTGTCCTCGCCAAGCCCCTGCACCGACAGGCCGAAAATGGTGGGAAACATCAGCGACATGCACCCCGATATCCCCACCAGGGCATAAACCCCGGCAGGGCCTCCCGCCAGAATCACCCCCAGGGTGCAGCCGAAAATGGTGGGAAACATCAGCGACATGCACCCCGATATCCCCACCAGGGCATAAACCCCGGCAGGGCCTCCCGCCAGAATCACCCCCAGGGTGCAGCCCATGGCGATCAGGGACATCAGGCACAGCAAGGCCCCCGGACTCAGGAAGCGCATCAGCCAGGTGTTGACGAATCGAGAGACGGTGAAGAGAATCAGCGCCGCCAGGTAGTAACTGGCCGCCTGATCCTCGTTCAGCCCCAGCTCCAGCATCACGTAGCGAATGGTGAAGGACCACACCCCGATCTGGGCGCCCACGTAGAAAAACTGGGCTGCCACCCCCCAGCGGTAACGGGACACCCGGATCAGCCTTCCCACGGTAGCCGCCAACTCCAGGTCGCCGCCGCTGTCGGCAGCCCGGGGCCAGCGGGTGGCGGCAATGAGGACCCATACCAGGGTCAGGAACAGGGCCACCGCCACGTAGGGTTCCATGACCGCCGCCAACTCCTCGGATTGAATCCGGCCGAGCTGCTCCCGACTCATGGCGGCCCGATCCTCGGCGCCGGCCCGGTTCAGCTCGGAGAGAATGAACCACTTGCTGAGAAAGACCCCCAGGATGGATCCGATGGGATTGAAGGACTGGGCGAAATTCAATCGCCGTGTCCCGGATTCCTCCGGCCCCATGGCGATGATGTAGGGATTGGCGGCGGTCTCCAGGATGGAGAGGCCCCCCGCCAGGATGTAGAGGGCCAACAAAAAATGGGCGTAGCTCATGGTCTTGCTGGCCGGAAAGAAAAGCAGCGCTCCGCACACGAACAGGCCGAGTCCCAGGAGCACCCCGGCCTTGTAGGTCCACTTCTTGACGAACAGGGCCGCCGGCAGGGCCAGGCAGAAGTAAGATCCGTAGAAGGCGATCTGTATCCAGGAGGTCTGGAAGTCCGACAGGCTCATGATCCGCTTGAAGGCCGCCAGCAACGTATCGGTCATGTTGTTGGCCAGTCCCCACCAGGCGAAGCAACTGGTGAGCAGGACAAAGGGCCACAGGGCACGGCGGGGGATCAGCACTTTCGAGGGGGTGTCCATTGCAGCCTCCAAACCGCCTGTCCAGCACGGGTTCTACAATTCCAGTGGGGCCGACGGGGGCTGTCTGCAGCCATTGCGGCTCGTGCAGACATGACAAGGAGGCAAGGCTACTGGACTCGTGCGGTCGGATCAAGAGTTGGTGACGCCGCAAGCCAGACCGGCCTTCTTTCGAATTCCCTTTCGGAGGGACCCCGACCCGCCTAGAATCGTTGCGCAAGGATCGTTGACGGAACCAGCAACGGTCCCGACACGACCCGTCCCGGTTGGGTGCCGTGGAGACACGGACCCGGACGACAAGGGGGAAACGCATGTCACTGTTGGTGAAGCAGAGAACCACTCGGATTGCCATCCCGATCCTGCTGGCCGCGCTCTGGACCGTGGTTCCGGGAGAAACCGGGTCCGACCGGGCATGGAAGACCTCCTCCTTCCTGGATTTCGTGGACGGCACCCTGACCGACGGTGGCGCCAACACCTACGTGGGGGCCGACGGCACGGTGCGGCTCGTCAACCTCTGGGACCTGAACGACGACGGCCAACTGGACCTCTTGTTCCCGAGCAGCCACGACCACAACGAGAAAGTGGACCTGTTCATCTACTGGGGGAACTCGGGATTCGACTCCGCCGGCAAGACCCGGCTGCCCAGCAACGGGGGCAGAGCCGTGGCCATTGCCGACCTGAACCGGGACCGACATCCCGATCTCATATTGGTCAACCGCTTCAACGGCACCCGTAGCGATCTGGACTCCTACATCTACTGGGGCAGCCCGACAGGCTTCAAACCAAGCCGCCGCACGCTGCTGCCGACACGGGGCGCCGAGGCCGTGGCCGCCGCCGACCTTAACGGAGACGGCTGGCCGGAAGTGGTCTTCGCCAACAGCGGCTTGAGCTACCACGTTCCCGTGGACCGATTCAACCGGTCCTTCATCTACTGGGGCGCCCCGAGCGGCTACAGCCCGGATCGGCGCACCAGCTTGAAGACGGTGCTGGCCCGCGACCTGGAGATCGCCGATCTGGACCGGGACGGCTCCCTCGACCTGGTCTTCGCCATTGAAGGAAACCGCGATGAAGAGTCGGGCGCCTGGATTTACTGGGGGGACGGAAAAGGAGACTTCTCCGGGCGTCCGGTCACCAGGCTGCCCGGTGAGAGGAGCTCGGCAGTGGCCGCCAACGACCTCAACGGCGACGGCTGGCCGGAAGTGGTGCTGGCCAACCGCTTCAGGCTTCGGGCCCGGGAGATTGAAATCTACACCATCATCGATACGGTGGCCGTCGATTCCTACGTCTACTGGGGAAGCCCGGAGGGGTATGAGGCCGATAAGCCCAGCCGGTTGCCGACAGTGTCCGCTCTTGACGTGGAAGCAGCCGACCTCAACGGAGACCAAAGGCCCGACCTGGTCTTCGCCAACGGCGCCGGAGGGGCGTCCTACATCTATTGGGCATCGGCCGGCGGGTTCCACCCGCACAAGCGGTCGGCCCTTCCCACCTCGGAAGCTGCCGCCGTGGAAGTAGAGGATATCAATCGAGACGGCCATCCCGACCTGGTCTTCGCTCAGCGAGCGGACCGCCTGGCCCCGGACGACGGCTCACTCATCTACTGGGGCAGTGACCAGGGATTCAGCCCCGACCGCACGCAGACGCTGCCCACCTTGAACGCCGCCGGAATCGCCATCGGAGACCTGGACTCCGACGGCAGCCCGGACCTGGTCTTCGCCAACAAGTCTGACGGAAGCCGCCGGGTGCCCTCCCTCCTCTACTGGGGAGCTCCCGAAGGCCGGTTCAGCCGGGAAGCGCGGTTGGAGCTCGGCAGCGGCGGCGCCGATTCCTACGCGGCGGCCGACCTGAACCGGGACGGATTCCCCGATCTCTTTCTCCCGGAAAAGCCCCCCGCCATCTACTGGGGTGGCCGGGAGACCTATTCCCCCAGCCGGACTTCCACGGTGGACTCCGAGCTGGCGATTTCGGGAAGGTTCGCCGACTTCAATCGCGACGGCTACCTGGACCTGGCGCTGAGCGAGTGGCAGCCGGGACATGCGGAGACCAGTCTCCTCTGGGGAGGCCCCGGGGACTTTTCCCGGGACAACCGTTTTGTCTTCCAGGTGGGAGGGTTGCGCCACCACCACCTGGCCGACCTGGACCGCAACGGCTGGCCGGACCTCATCTTTACCAGCACCACCAGCCGGGAGATCGTTGTCTACTGGAACGACCCGCAGGGCTTCGACAACACCCGCAAGACCCGCCTGCCCACCGGGGTCGCCGCCACCGTCGAAGTGGCCGACCTCAATGGGGACGGCTGGCTGGACCTCATCGTCCCCAACCTGTTCGATCCCGATCCGAGTCCCGACAAGCCTCAGTCCTTCGGCGGCTCCCCGCAGGGCAATACCTTCATCTACTGGGGCAGCCCCCAGGGCTATTCCTCGTCCTCCCGCCAGACTCTGCCTTCCGTCGGGAATGCCGACGTGGCCGTGGCCGACCTGGACCGGGACGGGCGTTTGGACCTGGTGCTCACCAGCTACCACGCCGGCCACACCCGCAGCCACCCCTCCACCATCTATTGGAACAGCGACCAGGGGTTCCAGCCCGACCGGTTCACCCGGCTGCCCACCCACTCGGCCTCGGGCGTGCTGACGGCCGACTTCGACCGCAACGGCTACGAGGACATTCTCTTTTCCTGCCATTCCAGAGATGGGAACCACCGCAACCAGGCCTTTCTCTACTGGGGCGGCCCGGCCGGATTCTCGACCGAACGGCGCAGCCAGCTGCCGGTGCTGGGACCCCATTTCCTCAGCGTCATCGACATCGGCCACATCTACGACCGCGGCGACCGCTACGACTTCATCTCCCCGGCATTCGACGCGGGTCCCGGGGCCGTCTTCTCCACCCTGACTTGGAAGGGCGACACCCCCTGGCGAACCGGGCTGGAGTTTCAGCTCCGTGCGGCCGAAACGCGCCAGGGCCTGGACGTCGCCCCCTGGCAGGGTCCCCGGGGGCCGGACAGCTTCTACCGAACCTCGCCGACCAGGATCGCAGGCCTGCCCCCAAAGGCCCGCTGGATCCAGTACAAGGCCAGCCTGATCAGCCCGGACTCCGCCAACAGCCCGGTGTTGCGATCGGTGTCGGTCGGGTATGGCCGGCAGGGTGAATGATGGGTCGGGAAAGATGAATCGCGCCCATGGCGACAGAGCTCATCGGCTACAGCGACAAGTTCAGCGCGGCCCCCGGAGAGAAGCTGGCATTCAAGGTCAGCACCGACCTGGCCCGATATGACGTCGCCATCGTGCGCCTCATCCACGGTGACGAGAACCCGGCCGGACCGGGCTTCAAGGAGGAAGTAGTCCCCACCCCGGTCGACGGCCCCTACCCCGGTCGAAGGCAGAAAATCCACTGCGGATCCTGGCTGATGGTTCCCCACCAACCCGCGCTGAGGGATCTGAATTCGTTCACCCTGCAAGCCTGGATCTACCCCACGGGAACCGACAGAGGCGAACGGCAGGGGCTGGTCTCCAAGGGGTGGTCGACCGATCCGGCCGGGTACGGGCTGACTTTGGGGCCCAAGGGCGACCTGGAGTTGCGGGTGGGCTGCCGGGACGGCGACATCTGGAGCCTCTCGACCGGCCACGCCCTGCGAGGCCATCACTGGTATTTCGTTGCAGCCTCCATCGATGTCCCCAGCCGGCAGGTCCTTCTGCGCCAGCAAGAGTGCCTTGGACCCGGTCCGGACACCACCTCTTGCAGCGCCACGGGCACGCTTCCCCCGCAGGCGGCTCTCGACAGCGATGCCCCCTTGCTGATGGCGGCCGGACGGGCCCAGCGGCTCGACGGACGCATCCTGGGGAAGGAACTCTATGACGGCAAGCTCGACCGCCCCAGTCTCTTCCGACGGGCCCTGGGGGCCGAGGAGCTGGAGCAGTTGAGACAAGGGGCCTCTCCCCATCAGGTGGGCCGGCAGGATCTGGTCGCCGCCTGGGACTTTTCGAAGGAGATCCACACCTCCCGGGTCAGGGACCGGGGTCCCAACCAGCTCGACGCCACCGCCGCCAACATGCCGGCCCGGGCCGCCACCGGGCACAACTGGAGCGGACGGGAACCGGACTTCAAGCGGTCCCCCGCGGAATACGGCGCCATCCATTTCCACAGCGACGATCTGGAGGATGCGGCCTGGCGGACCGACTTCACCCTGGAGGTTCCTCGCGAGCTCGAGAGCGGCATCTATGCGGCCCGGCTCAGAGGCGCCGATCGGGAAGACCACATCCCCTTCTTCGTCAGGCCCGGTGAGGGGGCGTCGCGGGCTCGGGCGGCCCTGCTGATCCCCACCCTGACCTACCTGGCTTACGCCAACGAAAGGATGGACTACAGTCCCGGCCTGGCGGCCTTGATGGCCAGCCCGCGGCCGCTCAATCGGGACCCGAGAGACCTCTACCTGGTAGACCACCCGGAACTGTCGTCCTCCCTCTACGACTTTCACCGGGACGGCAGCGGCTTCATCCATGCCTCCCGATTGCGGCCCATTACCAACCTGCGCCCCAAGTACCGTAAATGGCGGAAGGGAGGCCCCCGCCACCTGGCCGGCGACCTCTACCTGGTCGATTGGCTGGAAACCAAGGGATTCGACTGCGACGTCATCACGGATGAGGACCTGAACCATCAAGGCCTGGAACTGTTGCGGGACTACCGGGTCCTGCTGACCGGGACCCATCCCGAGTACACCACCGGGGCCATGCTCTCGGCCCTGGAGCAGTACCTGGGCCAGGGGGGACGGCTGATGTACCTGGGCGGCAACGGCTTTTACTGGGTCACCAGTGTGTCCGCGGAAAATCCCCACGTCATGGAGGTCCGGCGGGGGCATGCCGGGTCACGGACCTGGGAATCGGCTCCCGGAGAGGTCCACCACAGCACTACCGGGGAGATGGGAGGGCTGTGGCGGCACCGGGGCAAGGCTCCCAACAAGCTGGTGGGAGTAGGCCTTTCCTGCATGGGCTGGAGCACGGAGTCGCCGGGATATGCCCGGACTCCGGCCAGTCGCGACCCGCGGGCGGCCTTCATTTTCGAGGGCGTGGGCGAATGCGAGACCATCGGGGACTTCGGGCTGGCCATGGGCGGAGCCGCCGGAGACGAGCTGGACCGGCTCGACTTCGAGCTGGGGACCCCTCCCCATGCACTCCTGCTGGCCTCCTCCACCGGCCACAACCACCATTACCAGCAGGTCATCGAGGACATTCCCCAACTCAAGAGCGAACGGGTCTACGGGGGCAGCACCCATCCTCCGATTCGAGCCGACATGGTCTACTTCGAGACGGACCACGGAGGGGCGGTCTTCTCGGTGGGGTCGATGAGCTGGTGCGGCAGCCTGTCCCACAACAACTATGACAACAACGTGTCCCGGATTACGGAAAACGTTTTGAGGACCTTCCTGAGGGGAGACACGGGGGGCCTTGACCCATTGAGATCAGAGTGAATTTCCGATAAAGTAGAGACGTTCGGACAAGGCCTTTTCCACTCCATCCGCGGCAACCGTGAACCGTATGCCGGCAAGACTCCTTCCATGGCTGGTGTTGCAACTGCTGGTGGTATCCCTGCCTGCCTCGTCTTGGGCCGAATCCGTCCCCGCTTTCGAAGGCATCCGGCCCATTCTCGAAAAACACTGTCTGGCCTGTCACGACTCCCGGTCACACCAGAGCGGTCTGGTCCTGGAGAGCCCCCAGGCTGCACTCCAGGGAGGCGCATTGAACGGTCCCGCCGTCATCCCGGGAAAGAGCCGGGAGAGTCCGTTGATTCTCTACCTGACCGGCCACAAGCAACCTCGAATGCCCTTGAGCGGCAATCCGCTGAGCGACGAAGAGATTGCCTCGATAGCCGGGTGGATCGATCGACTGCCGCCACTTTCGGAAACCGGAAATCAGGTGCCGGGATGGCCCTGGCGGGGGTTGAAGGCGCCCGAGATCCCGCGGGTGCGCCAGGATCAGTGGGTGAAGAACCCGATCGATGCCTTCATCCTGGCCAAGCTGGAGAACCGGAAGCTCACTCCCGCCTCGCCGGCCTCCAAGCGACTCCTGCTGCGGCGCCTCTATTTCGATCTTATCGGCCTGCCCCCGACTTCCGAGCAGATGCATCGATTCACCAGTGATCCCGACCCCGGCGCATACCGGCAGGAAATCGACCGGCTGCTTCGAGACCCTCGTTACGGCGAGCGCTGGGGGCGGCATTGGCTGGACATTGTGCGGTACGCCGATACCGACGGCGGCTATGACGGTCCCCTCCCCCACATCTGGCGCTATCGGGACTACGTGGTCCGGGCGTTCAACCAGGACCGGCCTTTCGACCGCTTCATTCGGGAGCAGATTGCCGGCGACTCCTATCCGCTCTATGGAGAGGAAGGCAAGCTGGGTCTTGGATTCCTGCACGGCACCGTGTTCAGTGAGGATGGCGTGCGGCGCGACGCCCTCAACGACATCGTCAACACCACCGCTTCGGCCTTTCTGGGACTGACTCTGGCCTGCGCCCGCTGTCACGATCACAAGTACGATCCCATCCCCATCCGTGACTACTATCGGATGGAGGCCTTCTTCGCACCGGTCAAGCTCAGCACCATGGAAGTACCCTTCAGCCAGTACGAGCTGCCCGGCCGCGACTCCAAGGCCTGGGAAGACAGCAAGGCCTACTGGGAAGGGCTGCTCAAGCGCCAGAAGGAGTTCCGCGAAGAGACCACTGCCAAATTCAAGGAACGCCTGGAAAAGGCTCGCTTCCTGCAGGCTTTTCAAGATCTCAAGGAACTGCCTCCCTTGAGCAACAGTCCCGTGAACGGAGACCTCAAACGGGCAGCCCTCGAGGGCGTCCTCCTGAATGAGCAGGAACAGGCGCTCTACCACCTGATGCGCAAGCAGACCACCGCCTATCGCAATCCGCACAGCCCCGACTACTTCAAGGCCAAGGCCCACTCGGCGTCGGCCTCGCTGGGCCTGAACTACGCGGCCATGGGAAGAGATGCCGGAGGCCTTCCGGATCCACCGACCACCTTTGTGCTGGAGGGAGGAGATCCCAAGAAGCGGGGCGAGGTGGTCCAGCCGGGATTTCTCAGTGCCCTGACCGGCCACTCGGAACCGGCCGGGCTGGAAGAGGTTGGCCACGACGGGGTCTCCCGCCCCATCCGCAACCCCACCAAGGTCTTGGCCGAGTGGATCGCCAGCCCTGAAAATCCGCTGACGGCCCGGGTGATGGTCAATCGGATCTGGCAGCATCATTTCGGCCGAGGGCTGGTCGGGACCCCCAACGATTTTGGCCGCAACGGCTCCGGCACCGACTACCCGGAACTCATCGACTGGCTGGCCACCCGGTTTATCCGGAGCGGTTGGAGCGTCAAATCCATGCACCGGCTCATTCTGCAGTCCAACACCTACCGTCAGTCGATGCATCATCCGGAATTCGACCGTTTCCGGAAGATCGACCCCGAGAATCGCTATTACTGGCGATGGAACATGTTGCGGCTGGAAGCCGAGGCCATCCGCGACAGCGTCCTGGCGGTGAGCGGCCGGTTGAATCCGCTCATGGGAGGACCCGGATTTTTTCCCAGGATCGACAAGGACTTGTTGGAAGGGGCAGTGACCTGGTTCGAGCCTTCCCCTCCCGAGGCGAGAAATCGGCGCAGCCTTTACATGTACCAGCAGCGCAGCCTGGTGTTACCCCTGGTGAAGGTCTTTGACGGCACCCAACTGGACGAGAGCTGTGCCGCCAGGGAGGTCACCACGGTGACCCCCCAGGTTTTCGTCCTCTTCAACAGTCGGTTTGCCCACGAGCAGAGCCGCGAGCTGGCCGGCAGGATCATTGCAGAGGTTGGGGATAATCCCGGACAACAGCTCGAGCAAGCCTTCCAACTCGCCCTGCAACGCTCCCCCACTCCTTCGGAACGAACCGACGGCCTGGAGTTTCTGGGAGCCGCTCAACAGGTTTCGGGTGATCTGAAGGATACCGTGAGTCTGACCGCGGGCGGGGGCGGTTCGATCGACGACGACCGGAAAAATCCCGCCGCACGGCAGAAAAAGCATGCAGGGGGAACCTTGGCCGATCTCTGTCTGGCCCTGTTCAACCTGAACGAATTCATCTATATCGAGTAATTGCAACGCGGGAGGATGAGCCCGCTCATCCCCGACAAGGAGAACCCTCACCATGGCTTACGGTCTGCCGAAATGGAACCCCGTCCCGAGCCGCATGAGCAGTCCGCAGACGGGACCCGTGGGACGCCGGCACTTCCTCTTGCAGGGTGGAGCCGGATTGGGGGGTTTGGCCCTGTCCTACCTGCTGCAAAGAGAGTCTCTGTTGGCCTCGGAATCTCCCGCCAGCCCACTGGCCCCCAAGCCCCCTCACGTGACGGCCAAGGCCAAGTCCTGCATCTTCCTGTTCATGGGCGGGGGTCCCGGCCACATGGACACTTTCGACCCCAAACCGGATCTCACCCGGCACCACGGAACGGTTGCCAGCGGCGGACCGGACCAACCCGAAGGCTCCAAGCTCCTCTATATCGGCAGTCCCTTTCGGTTCAGCAAACGGGGAAAGAGCGGCATCGAGGTCTCCGAGCTTTTCCCTCATTTGGGCGAGTGGGTCGACGAAATGTCGGTGGTTCGGTCTCTTTACACCGACAGCGACAACCACACCGCCGGTACCCTGCTCATGAACCTGGGCCGCCCCATGCCGGGCAGTCCCTCCCTGGGTTCCTGGATGGTCTATGGCCTGGGCACCGAGAACCAGGATTTGCCTGCCTTTGTGGTCTTGCCCGATTACCGTTTTATCCACGGTCCCCAAAATTGGTCCAACGGATATCTGCCGGCCATTTATCAGGGCACCCTGCTGAATCTGGTAGGACCGCCCATCGTCGATCTGAAGCCGCCTGAAGGGGTGACCCGACCCCGACAAGCGGCTAATCTGCGCCTGATCAACAAGTGGAATCGAGACCATCTGCGTTCCGTTCCGGTCAAGGATGACCTACAGGCTCGCATCCGCAACTATGAGCTGGCCTTCCGGATGCAGACCTCGGTCCCCGAGGCCCTGGACCTGGAGAAGGAACCCGAGAGCATTCGGGAACTCTATGGCTTGAACAACGCCGTCACCGAGCCCATGGGACGAAAGTGCCTGATGGCCAGGCGGATGGTGGAGCGCGGCGTCCGATTCATCCAGGTTTTCAACAGCAGTTGGGATTCCCACTTCGATCTCACCAAGGAGCACTCCCGCAAGGGTCTGGAAACCGACCGTCCGATCGCGGGCCTTCTGCAGGACCTGAAACAGCGAGGCCTGCTGGACGAAACCCTGGTGGTCTGGGGCGGCGAATTCGGGCGCACCCCCGCAAGCGGCCGCGGCCTGGTGAAAGAGACCATGGGGCGCGAGCACAACAAGGAAGCCATGGTGATGTGGTTTGCCGGCGGGGGCGTCAAGCCGGGGACCGTGGTGGGAGCGACCGACGAAATGGGACGACGGGCCGTTGAATCCCGCTATCACATTCACGATCTGCATGCCACCATCCTCCACTTGATGGGGTTGGACGATATGCGCCTGACCTACTATCACGGCGGGCGTTTCAAACGTCTCACCGATCTGGGCGGTCACTTGATCAAGGAGATGATCGCCTGATGGAAACCATCAGCCGGCGCGGCTTTCTGGCCACGGGTGTCGCCGGAGCCGCCCATCTGCTGCGGCCTGCCGCTGCTCTCCCTTCCAGGATTGCCTCTCCCGGGAAACGTCGCCTCCTGTTCAACTGGGACGGCTCCATGATCCACTGCTGGGGACGCACCGCCCTGCCGCACTCCAAAAGCCCTCTGACCCGCGACCAGTTCACTTCTCTGGTGTTCACTCCCATTGAAGACTCGGCCGTGGATACCGTGCTTTTCAGCTTCGGCAGCGGTAACGTGGCCGAGTACCAGAGCCGGGTACTGGAGTGGCCGGGAGAAGCCGACAACTTCCGATTCCCCGAGGAAAGAACCTGGCACGCCGGCATCCCGGTGGACCCCAAGGATCAGTACCGGAACCCGAAGTCGCTGGCTGACGCCGGACACAATCCCCCGGCGGTTGTGGTCCAGGAGTGCCACCGCCGAGGCCTGGAGGCCTTTGTTTCCCTGCGCATGAACGATTGCCACGATGCCCTCCGTGGGCGCGGGCAGTTGCCCAACCCGGAACTGCCCACCTTCAAACGTCTCAATCCCGATTGGCTTTCCAATCTGCGTTGGTGGACGGCGCTCAATTTTGAAAAACCTCAGGTCCGCGATCTCAAGCTGCGAGTGATCGAGGAATTTTTCGATCGCTGGGATTTCGACGGCATCGAGTTGGACTGGCTTCGCCACACCTTGAACTTTCCCCGGGGAACGGAACGTGAGAACGCCAAACACCTCAACAGCTTCATGCGCTCGGTGCGCCGCAGTCTGCGAGAACGAGGCCGACGCCGCGGTAGACCCATTGAGCTGGGCGTACGGGTTCCGGAACGCCTGGAGTGGTGTCTGGAAGGAGGTTACGACCTCCCAACCTGGATTTCCGAGGACTTGGTGGATTTTCTGATCCTGGGACAGGGATTGACCGAACTGCCGGAATTGAAAGAGTTTCGACAACCGATGACCCACAAAAACCTGCCCATCTATCCCTGCCTCTACATGTACGGCAATGGATACCGAATCAGTCCCGATGCCGTGATCCGAGGCAGCGCGGCCAACCTCTGGCGGGACGGAGCCGACGGTCTCTACACCTTCAACTGGTTCACCTACGGGTCATGGCGGAAGCCTCTGTTGGATGAGATTGCCGATCCGAAAACCCTGTCAAAAACAACCAAGCACTATACAACCGTCCATCGATTCGACTCGACGCCCTTTACTCCCGTAACCGACTCCATTCGCTACAACACTGCCCTCCGGGATGCCCCGCTCCCTTTCGACCTGATCCCCAACGGCAAGGCAAAGACCCTGCTGGTTCCCATCGCGGATAACCCGAGATCCAGGATGAACCGCCCCCGGAAGGCTGAGTTGTGGATCGGCATGCATTACCACAGGACGGGAGATGTCTTGAACCTCGTACTCAACGGGCAGCCACTGGAACCCGGGGAACAGCACATATCCAGCCACTGGCAGCAGGTAGGTTACGAGGTCAGTCCGCCGACCGAAGAGGGAATCCTGGGCTTTCCCGCCGGAGAATCGTACGACATGCGGTTCAGGGCCCTGCGGCTCGACCTTCCCGTCAACAGGCTCAAGAAGGGCCGCAACCGGCTGGATCTCAAGCTGTCAGCCCGCGGCGCCGGATCGGACAAACCCTTGCGAGTCACCCGGGTGGAGGTGTTGGCCGAGGCTTGACAAGAGATCGGACAACCGCCGGCGGCAGCCGATCGACCCGTTCCGTCTCTTACAGTCGAGTAACGGCGAAGATGGAGGGGAAGAACCGGAAATGAACACTTCAAAGCTCAGTTCCGCGGAACTGGACCGGCATGCCGCCAAGCTGGTCGAGGAGGGCTACACCATCATCCCCGAGGTGTTGTCCCGGGCAGATCTGGACAAGGCCAGACGGGCCATCGACGAGACCCTGGAGGCGGAAGCCGCCACCGCCCGCCGGTACGGCCTGCAGAATGAGAACCTCCTGATGTGCTACAACGCCCAGGGCAAACACCCTCAATTCCCGGGCATGTTGACCCGATACCCCGAACCGCTCCTGGTGGCGCGCCGGGTGCTGGGGGAGGACATGTTCGCTCACAACCTGGCTATCCGCAAACCACTGCCGACCGGCAAGAAGGACTGGACCAAGCTGGGCGGCTACCTGCATGCCGACTGGCACCACTTTACGGTCAACCCCTTCATCGGCGGCAAACATTACCCGCTGGCCGTGCAGTCGGTCTGGTGCGTTTCCGAGTTCACCCGGCAGAACGGCGCCACCTACGTCTGGCCCGGGTCCCACCTGTCTCTGGAAGTCCCCCCGGAACAGCCACGGACCCTGCCGGAGGGGTGGATTCGAGCCGAGGCCCCGGCCGGTTCCGCCATTCTCTGGGACTCGGCCCTCTGGCACACCAGCGGCGCCAACTGCGGCACCGCGCCCCGCTACTCGCTGGTGTTCTACTTCCAGCGCTGGTGGGTCCGAGGCTTCAACGACGCCTACCGGCTGTGCCCCCCGGAGGCCAGGGCGCGCATGACGGAGGAGGAGCGCCGCATCTGGGGATTGGAAGCCGCGGTCCCGCCCAATACCCATTTCCGCGGAATGACACCGGAACAGATCGAAGCCCTCACGCCCGAGGAAAAGGCGGTCCTGAACATCGCGGCCTTCTGATGGAAGTGTCGTCGACTTCATGACACGCGCCGATGCGCTTTGCAAGACCAGCACCGGGGTCCGGTTTATGGGTCACTTGTCGGAGCATGAATACCTGCTTGGATGAGCCAAATTCTTGCTAGACTGGCTCCTCAAGGGATGCCCATGGGTACCATCGTTTTCGACACCCGCGCTATCGTGAAGGAGTTGGCCGAGGCCGGCATGCCGGAGAAGCAGGCCGACGTGCTGGCTCGCTCGCAAGCCACGCTGATCAATGAGACGCTGGCCACCAAGCAGGATTTGAAAGAACTGGAACTACGCTTGACGATACGCCTCGGCTCCATGATGGTGGTTGCAATCGGCGCGGTCGCCGCCTTGGTGAAGCTGCTGTAACCGACGATTCTTTCTCCTAAGGAACTACCTCGTTTTACCACCGCGAGTACACCCGGAACAGCCGCAGACACTCCCTGGCGGTTGGATTCGAGCCGAGACCCCGGCTGTTTCCGCCATCCTCTGGGACTCGGCCCTCCGGCACACCAGCGGAGCCAACTACGGCACGGCGCCCCGGTACTCGCTGGTGTTCTACTTTCAGCGCGGGTGGGTACGGACCTGTTATTCCAGCGGGATCGGAAAGGTGAGCGTTCCGTCGTTGGAGCTGTTGTCCACGCTCACCACGTATAAGTAGGCTTCCCCGGGTATTTGCCAACTGATGAAGCCATTCTCCACCCGCGCCGAGACGGTCTTCTGCGAATAGCCCTTGGCCGGAAGATCGAACCTGATGATCTGCACAGGGTCGGCGCCTCTCTCCCCGGAATGGACTCCGGCAGTCACCGTCTGGCTCCGGCTCGAACTGTTGAACACCCCGATGTTGGTCCGCTTGTCGTCGTTGACGTTGACACCGAAGCTAATGGCCGATCCGGTATAGAGAAGCGGGGGCGTGGGCTGGTTGAGGACGACGGTGGTGTTTCTGCCACTGGAAGTATCGATGAATACCTCGACCGAAGCGACCTGAAAGGGCTTCTCAGCCGTGAACTCGACAGCGCCAGCCCCCCGGTATTCGAAGAGGGAACCCAGAAAATTGTTCCAGGAGTAATAGGTAACGGCTTCCAGCGAGATCGTTTCCTCCTTCACCAGCCCCTGGGCTCCGTAGAGCCTGGCCGTGACCTCGATGTCTTCCTCGCTCAGGTTCGCGAGGGTGAGGTTGGTTTTGAATATTCCCCCGAACCTGCCGGAAACGTTGGCGGTGGTGGGAATAACCCAGCGACGGGAAGTAAGAGGCGTGAGTCCTTCACCCACGGGAACCGGAGGCGTGTTGGCTGACGCCGTTCTCGACCAGTCAGATACGTCGCCATCCTGACCATAGGCATACATCCGATAACTGTAGGAACGCTCCGGCTCGACGCTGCCGTCCACGAACTCCCGGCGACTCCTCCACAGCCACACAAGCAACCCCCAGTCCCCGCCTTGATTCTGCCTGTCGATGCGAAATCCCCTTGCGTTCTCGCCGTTGTCATCTCTCCAATCGAGCCGGATGCGGTGTGGCCCCAGGGGCGTGGCGGTGAGCTGGTAGGGAGGCTGGAGCGGCTCTTGGACTGCCACCGATTCAAAGAGGGCGGTCACGTTTCTGGCGGAGCTCACCCGGACGGTGCAGCGGTTGCCGGACACGGAATCGCATCCGCGCCAACTCTTGAACAGATAGCCCGAGTTGGGACTCGCCGTCAGGGTCAGACTGGTCCCGGAGGTATAGGTATATCGGGGTTGGGACTCCAGGGCACTCAAGGCGGCATCGACCTGGATGCGGGGTCTCGTGATATTGTTCCGCGAGTCGGTGATGGACACCCCTGTGCTCTTCAGGGCGGAGAGCACCTGCTCCACCGAGGCGTTGGGCGCCTTGGACTTGAGCACGGCCCAGGCGCCCGCCACGTGGGGAGCCGCCCCGGAAGTACCGCCTGCTCTGCCAAATCGATTCCCTGGCACGGACGATCGGATCCATCGGCCCGGCGCCAGCAGATCCAGTTCGGGAGAACTGTTGGAAAAGTCGGAGACCTCGTCCCGGGTTGTCTCGGTGCCGTCGAAACCAGTACTGCCATCATCGGTCGATCCCACGCTTACGACGCTGGAGATGCAGGCAGGAGAGCCAATGCCCGTGGTGGATTCCTCGTTTCCGGAGGCGGCGATGGTGGCGATTCCGACGGCCCGCAGATTGTCGACGGCAGCTTTGCTGGCTGAATTCGAACCGTCGCATTCACCGGGGAAAGCTTCGTCGGAGCCCAAGCTCATGTTGACGGCCGCGATGTCGAAGTTGTCGCTGAGTTCCAGCACCCGTTCCAGACCGGAGATGATATCGCCGTCAGATGCTCTTATGCAGGGTCCTTCAGCCTCCTCTTCCTCATCCTCATCGAGACAATCGTCGGGCTCGTTTCTCGAGAAAACCTGTATCGAAATGAGCTCTGCATCTCTGGCCACGCCAGAAAAATCGGGCCCCTTGCCGGCAGCAATTCCAGCGACGTGGGTCCCATGAAAGCAGCCAGACAATTCGGGGTCCGAACAGGGCATGCCCGAGCCCGGCCTGGTGGATTCGGATACTCCCCCCGGACAGAGCGATTCTCCGTGGCCCCCACCCGAGTAGCAGGCCTCCGACACCATCTTGCCTCGCAAGAACGCATGGTCCTTGTCCACCCCCGTATCCAGGATGGCAATGGTCTGGCCCGAGCCGCTGAACCCCTGACTCCAGGCCTGAGGCGCTCCCACCAGGGGACCGCTTTCCTCCAGCATCGGCTTCAGCAGCTTGTCCTCTTCGATACTGACCACCTCCGGGTCCGAGGCCAGAGCCTCCAACGCGGCCGCGTCCACCTCCATGGCCAAGTAAGGAATGTATTTGAACCTCCTGACTGACAAGACGCTGAAGCTGGCAATTCTGACCAACAGGGCCTGTTGGTCACGATCGATCCGGCTCACCATGGCCGCCCGTGCCGCCGCATCCTTGAAGTTGCTTGCCGCCGAGACTTCGGAGCCTCCTTCGGATCTCAACCCGACGATGACTCTTACCCGACCCTCCTCCTGAACCCTGGCGGTCAACACCGCAAAATTCCTGGTCCTCTGAGCGCTTGCCGTAGGATTGACTGCCATGACGGGTCCGTCCGACGACGGGGTTAGAGCATCCTCCACACCCCGGGTGAGGCGACTGAGCCTGCTCGTTGTGGCGCTGCAAGTCGATGTCTGGCTCGGCGTGACGGTTCCGGCCCCCTGCGGGACCACCCCGGTAGTCAGAGGAAAGCAACCGGAAGCTGAACCTTGCCGGACCGTAACGGTTCTGCTGTACTCGTTGTCTCGTTCGTTGCTCTCTGAAACCGAGTCTTCGGGATCAACAACGATCTTGAGGGTGTGTGTGCCAGGGCTTAGCCCGCATTTCTCACCAGAGGTAGGAAGCATCGGTTCTCGGAATCTGGTAAAATACTCTTGTCTAAGGAGTTAACCAGATTCTTAAAGGAGAACCGATGCCGACACAGTGTAACACCAAACCCCTGGAGTTTGAACCCCACGGCCGCCGCCGCGTGGTGGCTGATTTCGACGGCGGTCCCATCACTTCCGATGCCGGCTCCCTGCTGTTGCGCCGGGTGGATCGGGGCTTATCTCTCTCCGACCAGGTGGCCGACTGTTTCACCGATCACCGCGACCCCAAGCGGACCCAATACAGCCTGCGCACCCTCATCGCTCAGCGCATCCGTGGCATCGCCCTCGGCTACGAGGATCTCATCGACCACGACCAACTCCGTCACGATCCCCTCATGGCCTTGTTTTCAGAGAAAGGCCGTCGTGGCGACTCGCCTCCCCTGGCAGGCAAGAGCACCCTCAACCGACTCGAACACGCCCCCACCCAAGGCCCCACCCGCTACCACAAGATTGACCACGACCCCGAGGCCTTGCAAGCCCTCCTGGTGAAACTGTTTCTGCAAGCCCATCCCCAACCCCCCGATGAGATCATCCTCGACCTCGACGCCACTGACGATCCCCTCCACGGGGAACAAGAGGACCGCTTCTTCCACGGCTACTACCGAGGCTACTGCTACCTGCCCCTCTACATCTTCTCGGGCCGCCATCTGCTCTCGGCCCTGCTCAGACCCGCCAACATCGATGCCTCCGCCGGCGCTCTGGAGCAGGTCCAGCGCATCGTCTCCCGCCTACGGCGTGTCTGGCCTCAGGTCAAGATCCTGCTGCGGGCCGACTCCGGCTTTGCCCGTGAGGAGCTGATGGGGTGGTGTGAGCAGCATCAGGTCGACTATCTCTTCGGCCTGGCCCGCAACTCCCGCCTCCAAGACGCCATCGCCCCCGAGTTGGCTCAGGCCCAGGCCCTCTCAGACCAGCAACAGCAGCCCGCCCGGATCTTCACCGACCTCTCCTACCGCACTCACAAGAGCTGGTCCCACGAGCGCCGCCTGGTCGCCAAAGCCGAGGTCCTGCCCCGCGGCCCCAACCCCCGCTTCGTCGTCACCTCTCTGTCGGTCCAGGACTACCCCGCCCAGTTCCTCTATGAGAAGATCTACTGTGCCCGCGGTGAGATGGAAAACCGCATCAAGGAGCAGCAACTCGACCTGTTTGCCGATCGCACCTCCACCCACTCCTTCCGGGCGAATCAGCTCCGGCTCCTGATGACCTCTTTCGCCTATGTGCTGGTGGAGGGCTTGCGCCGGCGGGCGCTGCAATCCACCTGCCTGGCCCGGGCCACCGTCGGTTCCATCAGACTCAAACTGCTCAAGATCGGCGCTCAGGTCACCATCTCGGTCCGTCGCATCAAGGTCGCCATGGCTTCCGGATGTCCTTACCAGAGGGAGTTCCGCATCGCTTGGGCTCACCTGCCGCCCTGAGGTGCCCTGACCCGACCGTCACTCCTGGCCCTTGAAGACGCGGCCACCAGGCCCGATGGCAGAGGTGTCGCTGTTTTCGAGGGAAAATGCCGCCTGAGGTTCCTCGGAGAGCCTCAGAAGCCTCCGCTGTTGGCCTTTGCCTACCGATCCAGCCACCAACGTTGTTAAACTCGGCCTCAAATGCCTCCATGGCCCCTTTTACCGCTCCTGTGCGAACTCTGGTGAGAAATGCGGGTTAGTCGTCCGATCCAGATGTCCGACGGGGCGACGAAGTAATTGACCATAAGTGGGTCCGCCGGGGAATTTTCAATTATGCCTCTGTACGACCGCCGTCCGTTGACAAAGAGCTCAACACGGAAGGTCTCCGTCACCGAAGCAGAGCCGGCGTTGGTCACAGCAAAGTCAACGAAGAGATCATCGGTGTCCCTCAATTGAGAGCTGTCGCTGTGGGTATCCTTTACATTGGAGACCACGATCTCATCCGACCAGTCTCGTGGCTGGTAGGGTTTGAGGTTGGGCCGGCTGCCTTGGGCGGCATGGAAGTCCGGGGAAAGGATCAGGACGGAAACCGCAACGGCGATTCGGAACCCAAATCCGAGCACCCTCCTGTCCCCCCGTCTTGCCGCAATTGGTCGATCGATCATGTGGTGGAACTGGTGCGGGTGGTGGAGTGACTGCCCTACAGCCGGGGCGGGCGGGGACAGCCGCTGAAGGATCGCGCCGCGCTGGCGCGGGCCTTTCCGGCGAAGGCGGTGCTGGATGTGCCCACCACCCGGGGGCTGGTGGAACGGCTGAGGACGGAATCTACCCTGCGCCGGCTGTGCGGCTGGGAGGCGGCGGGTGGGGTGCCGAGCGAGGCGACCTTCTCGCGCGCCTGACAAGGTGTGGTGCCACCTGATGTTCGGCATTCTCGCGCTGACGGTGGAGCAGTTGATGCGCCTGACGCTATTAGCAGGTCGCGTTGGATCCCGGACAATGCAGCGTGAGCACCCGCCCGCAGGGCAGGGATAGGGCAAGCCGTGCCTGAGTCCGGCGACCGCCTGCGATCCGGCATTCAGATCCGGACATTTCCGTTCAAAAATGTCTTTGCTGTCGGGTAATCACGGGCGGAACATTACCTTAGCCGGCAAAATGTCATGCTCCACTACGAATCTTGCAATAGGCTCAAGCTTGTTGTTAATGCCAGCGGTCATCCCCAGCGTGTACGGCCCGATTCGGTGAACGTACTGAAGCCGGTTGCCGGGGTTGGTGCGCAGCAGGCTGCACAGCGTCATCAGCCGCGCCATAAACCCCATATCGGGATCCTCTTCGCTGGCCTCGACCAACTGGTCCAACTGGTCGACGCGGGTGAAGTGGTAAGTCGCCTGGGGTGAGGCCTCCTGGAGATCCTTCTCCGGACCGACTTGTCCGGAGTAAACGTCCCCGATCGGAAACCATCCGTCATTAGTCTTGCTTCCGAGTCATAGCTTCCATTCCTAACGGGCCGTGACCCGGCCGGAAATAGCCTCGCGCAACCCTTCCAGCAGGCCTTCGAGCTTGGCCTGACCATGCTCCAGCCGAGCTACGCGGTCCCCCAGTTGATTAAGGTACGGTGCGGTTGTACCACTGGAACCTCGTTTGCGGCCATCGCGTGAGCGATGTCCCAGTCGATGACCGGAGGACAACCTGCTGCAAACCGTCTCATCACGCCCGCGTGTCGATGGCGCACAGTGTAACACCAACCCGTTGGAGTCTGAAGACTTCGACAGGCGCCGCGTGGCGGCTGTTTTTGGCGGCGACCCCATGGCTTCCGATGCCGGCGCCCCGCGGTTGCGCCAGGTCGAACGGGATCAGACGCCTGGAGAGGAGCGGCTACTGCCGACAGAGCCTTTCTCGGGAGCCCAACAAACACTCCGAAAGCACCACGGCACACCTGGTTCTCCAGTGCGGATGGCCACCGGTGGTACACTTGCACTCAAGAATGGTGTTGGCGTCGCCGCAGAATCGAGGACTCATGAACAATCATGCTCTCCTGACCGATGGAGGAATGACGGGACCTAAAGCGATGTGCTTCCCTCCGGGAACGATCACTTGGTTTCACAGGATTTCTCTCAGTCTTGTCAGGATCGCAGCCTTTTTTCTTGTTCCACTGGCCAGTGCGGCTGCGCAAGGGGTTTGCGATCGAACGCCGCAGGTTCGGGACCGTTTGGTCCATGCCACCGGGGTATCGAGCTGCGCAGAAGTGACCACGATGCACTTGGCCGATGTGAAGACATTATCTCTTTGGGCATCTGGCGCCACCATGCTGCAAGACGGGGACTTTGATGGGTTAATTTCCCTGGAAGAGCTGAGCCTGCGTGGAAATGGGCTAAGTACATTACCCAAGGACATCTTTCGCGGCCTCAGCTCTCTGCAACTCCTTATTCTAGGTCAAAACATCCTGAGCTCATTGCCGGCAGAAGTGTTCCGCGGACTAGACTCGTTGCAAGAACTCTACATGGCCGTCAATCAGCTCAGCAGCCTGCCCGAGGAGATATTCGACGGACTCAATTCTCTGGAAAAGCTCCACTTGGACAGGAACAAACTCAATACATTGCCCGAGAACATCTTTAACGGCCTCAACTCCCTTCAAATACTCAACATATACCAAAACCATCTGAGCTCATTGCCTGAAAAAGTCTTTCGGGGGCTCGGCTCTCTGGAACACGCAAATTTAAGCTACAACACCCTGAGCTCATTGCCGGAGGACGTGTTCCGCGGACTGGGCTCGCTGCAAGGGATCTACTTGTCCGGAAATCAGCTCGGCAGTCTGCCCGAGGAGATATTCAGCGGGCTGAGCAACCTCATATCTCTGCAACTGGGTCACAATCGCCTGGCTACCTTGTCCGCAGGCATCTTTGACGGACTAGGTTCCCTGCAGCATCTCGCCTTGTACCAAAATCAACTGATCACCTTACCAGACGGAACCTTTAGAGGGCTGAGTTCACTTGAAGAGCTGTACCTCAATGAGAATCGGCTGACCCACTTGCCCGACGGGGTCTTTCCCGGATTGGCCAAGCTTGTAGTGCTTTGGTTGTCTGAGAACAACCTGACCACCTTACCCAGGGGTATCTTCAACGACCTGAACAGTCTGGCCACTCTGGTTCTGGGAGACGGCGAATGGCCTCCCGGGATGCTCGACGAGGTGCTCGACACCTTGGGGGGGCCTTACACTTCATTTGGGGGGTCATCACCTCGCGAAGGAAGATTGGACCTGGGCTTCACGTTTTGGCTCGCCTTTGCTTCGCCATGGCAGACAGCCTCCCAAGGGGACACCGTCAAGGCAGAGGTCACCCTGAGCCGGGCCTTGCCGATGGCCGTCCACGTCCCCTATACAATAAGCGGCAGCGTCACGTCTGACGACTACACGGATCTTTCACCTTCCCCTTCCGACGGACTGCTGTTTTTGGCCGGAGAAACAAGCAAGGAAATCACCGTGACCTTCGTGGAGAGCGGTGCCGCACAGGATAAGGACATGACTCTGAACTTGGGCGGCCGTTCCCCAATCGGGTTTCGACGATCCGACGGCACGGGCCCCGATGCCCCTCACCTGAATGCCGGCAGCTTTCTCGGAATTTCCTCCGACAGTTCCCATTTCATAAATGTCACTTCTCCCGTCCTGGACACTGACATCTGCGATCGCACGCCCCAGGTTCGAGACAAGCTGATAGAACTCACCGGGGCATCGATGTGCGAGCAAGTCACCAGGAGATCCATGGCCAACAACCGCATTTGGCGTTTGGAGTTGGGATCGTCAGGCATTACGACGCTACGGGAGGGTGACTTTGACTGGCTGAGTAATCTACTACAACTGCAACTGCACTCCAACCACTTGACCACCTTGCCCGAGGGAGTCTTTCGCGGGCTGGAGAATGTTACCCGCATTGAGTTGCAGCACAACGACCTGACCAACCTGCCCGCTGGAGTCTTTGATGGGCTGAGCTCCCTGCAGATTCTCTACCTTTACTCCAATCAGTTAAGCACCTTACCTACAGGCATCTTTCGCGAACTCAGTTCGCTGCCAAGTCTGTCACTCGGCGACAATCAACTGACTACCTTGCCCTTACGCGTCTTTGACGGATTGAGCTCCCTGCAAAGCCTGACCCTCAGTGACAATCAACTGACAACTCTTCCCGCAGGAATCTTTGACGGACTGAGTTCCCTGCAATCTCTCAGCCTGCACTCCAATCAACTGGCCACTCTGCCCGAGTCAGCTTTCAGCACACTGAGCAACCTGACATTGTTGACCTTAAGCAACAATGCTATGACCAACCTGCCCGAGGGCATCTTTCGCGGACACCCTTCCCTGCAGTGGCTGTACCTGAACGACAATCAACTGACCACATTGACCGAGAATACCTTCAATGGACTGAGTTCTCTGCGCACTCTCCACTTGCACTCCAATCAGCTGGCCGCTTTGCCCGAAGAGATTTTCCGCAACCTCGCTTCCCTGCGAAATCTCAGTTTGAATTCCAATAAGCTGAGCACCTTGCCCGCGGGAATCCTTCACGGGCTCGGTTCCCTGACATGGCTGTACCTATCTGACAATCAGTTCAGCACCTTGCCAGAGGAGGTCTTCGGCGGGCTGAGTGACCTCCAACTCATTACATTGGGTCACAACTCTCTAACTGCTTTACCCGCAAATGTCTTCGGCGGGCTGGACGAACTGGCCTATCTGGGATTGGAGGCCAACTACCTCCTGAGCGAATTGCCCCCGGGAGTTTTCGACGACGTGCTCGATACCTTGGGTGGTCCTTATGCTTCTCCTCGATACGCGCAAACCTTGCAGGGGGAACTCACTCTAGCCACCGGGTTGAAGGCCTCGCTCCATTTCGCTTCGACCGCACAGCAAGCCTCCGAAGGAAACACCGTCAGAGTCGCGGCGGTCTTGAGCCGCCCCTTGCCAGTGGCCGTGCGCGTCCCCTATTCCGCGGGCGGCAGCGCCACGGCTGGCGATTACAATGACCTGACGCCCTCCCCATCCGAGGGACTGCTGTTTCTGTCCGGCGAGACGCGCAAGGAAATCGTCTTTTCACTATTGGAGAACAAATCCAGCCAAGGCAAGACTGTTACGCTGACTTTAGGTGAACTATCTGAAATCGGCCTGCGCCGGTCCGACGGCGCCGGTCCCGACGCTCCCTATCTCAAGACTGAAACCTTCGCCGACCGTCCCTTCGAGGAGGCCACCCACACGGTGACCATCACCGGCTCCGGTTCGGGAGGGACAGATCCTGACGCGGCGGAGGACTTTTTTGTTCCCGTCCTTCTGACGGCCGCCGGACGCAACAACTCCTTTTTTACTTCAGAGCTGACCCTGACCAACCGGGGACCCGAACCGGCCATCCTCAACTACACCTACACGACCCATCCTGGAGATAAGAGCTTCGCCGCCACCGACATGCTCGGCCCCCTGCAGCAGAAGATCAAACCCAACGCCATCGACTATCTGAGGGGGCTGGAAGTTCCCATTCCCGAAAGAGGCAGTCAGGTTGGGACTTTGAAAGTGGATGTGACCGGTTCATCCGAAGTGGCCGTTGTGGTGCGGACCACCACGGCCGTGCCAGAAGGGCGGGCCGGACTGGCCTATCTGGGGATACCGGGTCATGAGGGATTCCAGGACGAAGCGGTCTATCTGTGCGGGCTGCGGCAGAACCAGCAGGACCGTTCCAACGTGGCCCTCCAGAACATGGGGGGCGAGGGTGAGATCACCTTGAGGACCACGGTGTTTTCCGGGAATGCGGCCGATAGGATTGGCCGGATGCTGGAGGACCAGAGGCTGGGACCGGGAGAGTTCCACCAGTTCAATGCAGTAATGGCTGATAAGGGCGATCCCATGTTTGGTGGCTACGTGAGGGTGGAACGGGTGAAGGGGAAGGCGCCATTCTACGCCTACGGGGTCATCAACGACCAGGCCAACTCGGACGGCTCGTTCATCTTTCCGGTCAGTGAGAGTTCACTGGCGGGAGCCATGGGACAGACCCTGCCGGTAGTGATAGAGGTGGGGCCCTTCACCAGCGAGTTGACGGTGACCAACTTCTCGGACGAACCGAAGGGCGTGAGTTTCAGCCTGGTGGCCGATGCTATCGAGGCGGAGGATGACACGGTCACCTTTAGCCTGCCGCTTCTTCCCGGTCAGCAGTACATCATTCCCAATGCGATAGACACGGTGCGCCAACAGCTCGGCATCAACCTGCCGAGCGGCCTGGCCGTGCCCTTGTTCGCCACAGCCGAAAATGGAGACATGAGCGGGATCGTGATTGGAGCCCGGACGGGGTCACTGGCAGATCCGGGAGACGTGGGCAGGGGTCAATACAGCGTCTTCTACACAGCGGTGCCCCAGGGAGCAGCTTTCGCCGAACGCGCCTGGGTGGACGGGTTGCAGCAGAATGAAGAGAACCGGAGCAACCTGGCCCTGGTCAACACCGGAGAGGTCGATGACAGCGAAAGCGTCTTCAAACTGGAGATTTACGACGGGGAAACGGCCATGCTGGTCAATATCGTCAGCAACGACGACACCACGGTTGGGGCCAAGCGTTGGCATCAGATCAACGGCATCCTGCGCAAGTACGGTAAGGGGGCCAAACAAGGGTATGTGCGGATCACAAAGGAGTCCGGCAACAATCCCTTCCTGGCCTACGGGGTGGTCAACGACGGCGGAATTCCCAGGCAGCGGAGCGACGACGGGGCCTATATCCCGGCCAGGGAGTAGACGGAAACAGCCGAAAGAAGGCACCCAGGACGAAGTTGTGATTGCCATACAAGATCACTCTTAACTGCTCTGCATTCATATGAAAAATTCCTTATCAATTCGATCTCTCTGAGCTGCGGCAAGGTCATTACCTCGATGAAATTCGTCAGCAGCTTGCGTCATCTATTATGGTTCCGGTACCCGGTCATATGACGCCGGACCAGATGGTTTCGGCCAACATGCGGGCGAACCATCAGCCAATCACAGCGTCGGCGGTACGGTCAAAGGAGATCCTCCACCACTGGATTGCGAGAACGCAAGTGATTGCCCTCGAGAGGAAGAGAGGAAGCATTCCGAGGGATAGACGAAGCCGGAACAGAATCCTGATTGAGGTTGGGATGATGATCAAGAAGCTGGTGCTGTGTCTTTGGTTAGGACCGGGGCTTATCTGCGGACCGGGGGAGATGTATGGGCAGGGGGGATCTCAGCGCTCACGCTATCTGGGGTTTCATAACGTTCCCTTCGGACTGTCTCGGGCTGTGGAGATTATGGGAGATCGTTTATTGGGTCCGGGCAAGGAACGGATCGAGTGGATAGGCACATTGAACCCTAAGGATTCCGGTGAGGTTGCGGTGAGGATCATTTGGGAGTTTCCGAGGAAGGTCAGAATAGAAAAGCAGCTCGGCCCCGAAGCCGGACGCAATGTGGATGTCACCGTCTACGACGGGGAGAACCTGCGCAAGTCTCATGGGTTGGTCAAGCCGGAGGACGAGGACTTGGTCGAGATGTTGACCCATGATTCGGTCGAAGGTTTTTTCGTCGGTCAGATAGAGGGATTTTCGGTTCGGTTTTTGGGAGGTGGATTTCGGGAACAGGACGAGTCGGGAAACCCGGTCGGCCCGTCTTACGACATCTACTCGGTAACCGATTGGCTGAACGTGTCGGGGAAGTACTTGCCCCAGGGGAAGTTCTACTACTTCGACTCGCTGGAAGCAGTGTTGAGGGAGGTCCAGTACACTTGGGATCCGAAGCGCGGGAGACCGCCCAGACGAGTGAAAATTGAACTGGGCGAATGGAAGCAGGTCGGGGATCAGTTGATACTGGGCCGGCTGGAGAGATACGAGGATGGCGTCGAGGTGCTCTCGCTGTCATTCACGGAGGCTACGGTCGGACGCGGATTGGAAGACGGGATTTTTTCAAGACCCTGAGGCCGGAGACTCCAGGTATAACGGCTAGTAGAACAGGAACGTGAGCATGAGGTTTTGGGCCAAGCCTACCCTGTCCGGACCCATTCCTGGAATCGGGGCGCTGCGTTCTGATGGCCTGGGACAGCAGCAAGGCCAGTCTGCGCGCCCGGACCCGGCACTGCATCCTGACCGGCAATACGGAGGGCAGGCACGGGCGGCAACTTACCGGAGGGCTTTTCTCATTCTTGGCTGGATCACCGGCGCGATTCTCACGGTGCCGGTCTCTGCAGCCGCTCAAGGGGTCTGTGACCGTACGCCCCAAGTTCGGGACAAGCTGGTGGAACTCACAATGGTATCGAGTTGCGAGAGCGTGACCCAGAGGGATCTGGACGAGGTTGCCAATAGAGGCCTGCACCTGGGGGGGGGCGGCATCGCCAAGCTTCGTGTCGGCGACTTTGACGGACTGGGTTCTCTGACAGTGCTGTCGCTCCATGACAATCAGCTCTCCAGCCTGCCCAAGGGTATATTTCGCGGGCTGAGTTCCCTCGAGCGGTTGTTTCTGGATAACAATGAGCTATCTGCCTTGCCCGAGGATATCTTTGTTGAGCTGGGCGCCCTGCAGCATCTCGGGGTAAGCGGCAATCGGCTGTCCACGCTGCCCGTGGAGGTTTTTGGCGGAACGAGTACCCTGCAGTATCTCGGGTTGGGCGACAATCGATTCGCCGCCCTGCCGGAGGACATTTTTCACAGGTTGAGTTCCCTCGAGCAGTTGCATCTGCACAATAATCAGCTAGCCGAACTTCCCAAAGGAATCTTTCGCGGTCTGGATCGCCTTGCTCAGTTGTGTTTGCGCGGCAACCGACTGGCCGCCCTGCCCGAGGGCGTGTTTCACGGGCTGGACAATCTGGCATTGCTGCGGTTGCACGGAAACCGACTGGCTACCCTGCCCGAGGCCATCTTTCGCGGGTTGGGATCCATGAAAGCGCTGTCCCTACACCACAATCAGTTGTCCAGCCTGCCCTCAGGGATCTTTGAAGGGCTGGGGTCCCTCAAACAGTTGTTTCTGAACCATAACCGGTTGTCCAACCTGCCCTCGCAATTATTCGGGGAGTTGGATTCCCTCCGGCATTTGTTTCTGGGCCACAACCGGCTGACCAACCTCCCCCCGGAAATCTTCGGGGAGCTGAGTTCTCTCCAGCAGTTGTTTCTGGATCACAATCAATTGTCCACCCTGCCCCCAGGCATCTTTGAAGGGCTGAGTTCCCTCACACGGTTGTTTCTGGACCACAACCGGCTGTCCACCCTGTCTTCAGCCGTCTTCAGCGGTCTGAATTCCCTGCGCGGGCTGTTTCTGAACCACAATCACCTGGCTGCGTTGCCGGCGGGCACATTGAGCGACCTGAACCATTTGGTATCACTGAGTTTGCGCGACAATCCCCTTCGGCGAGAATCGCTTCTGGGGACATTCGACGAGGTGCTCGATACCCTGAACTGTCCTTACATTACTGGCTGGGGAGCGTCCATTCAGGGAGTACTGGACCTGGATCTGGACCTGAGGGCGACTCTTGCCTTCGCTTCGACTGAGCAGAGAGCTTCGCCGGGGGACAGCATCAAAGTGCCGGTAACCCTGAGCCGGGCGCTGCCGTTGGCCGTGCGTGTGCCTTATTCCGCAAGCCCGCCGTTGCCGCTGGCCGCGAGTGTGGCTCCTGCCGCCGCAGGCAGCGCGCCGTCTGACGACTACAGGGACCTGTCGCCGCCGCCCTCCGAGGGACTGCTGTTTCTGGCCGGAGAAACCCGCAAGGAAATCACTTTCACCCTGGCAGAGAGCGCTGACGATCAGGACAAGTTCATGGTACTGACCTTGAGTGAAGTCTCCGAAATCGGGCTGCGCCGATCCGACGGCACCGATCCCGATACGTCCTGTCTGGATCCCCGAGTCTTTCTCTCCCGTCCCAACAAATGGGCCACGCACACGGTGACCATCACCGGCTCCGGTTCGGGAGGGACAGATCCCGACGCGGCGGAGAATCTCTTTGTTCCCGTCCTCCTGACGGCGGCCGGACGTAACCGCTCCTTCTTCACCTCGGAAATGACCTTGACCAACCGGGGAGCTCATCCGGCAACGCTCCACTACACCTACACGGCACATACCGGTGGAGGTAGCGGCGCCGGCTCCGACATCCTTGCCCCCGGGCGCCAGAAGATCCAAACCGACGCCATTGACTATCTCATGAGTCTGGGAATCCCCATCCCGGATTCGGGAAGCCGCATCGGTACGCTGGGCGTGAAAGTCTCGGGGGCTTCAGGGGTGGGGGTCATGGTCCGGACCACCACGGCCGTGCCCGAAGGCCGCGCCGGTCTGGCCTATCCCGGTGTTCCGGCGGAAGCCGGATTCCAGGAAGCGGTTTATCTGTGCGGCCTGCGGCAGAACCGGCAGGACCGCTCCAACATCGCCTTTCAGAACATGGGAACCGCCAAGGATGGTTCCATCACCCTGAGGGCCACGGTGTTCTCGGGAGAGGCCGCCGACGCCGGAGCCCGAGTCCTGAAGGATGTGAGGCTGGGGCCGGGGGGGTTTCACCAGTTTTCGAGAGTGCTGGGCGTGCTGGGCAGCGAGGCCCACGGCTATGTCAAGGTAGAGCGGGTCGAGGGAACGGCGCCCTTTTATGCTTACGGGGTCATCAACGACCAGGCCAATTCCGACGGCTCCTTCGTCTTTCCGATAACTGCCGGCTCGCTGGAAGCCAGCACCGGCCAGACCCTGCCGGTGGTGGTGGAGACGGGAGTCTTCTCCAGCGAGTTGACGGTGACGAATTTCTCCGAAGATGCCAGGAACCTCATCTTGAAACTGGTGGCCGATGCCATCGACACCGAGGCTGACACGGCCACCGTGCGCCTGCTCATTGAAGCCGGGGAGCAGCTCATTATCCCCGGCGTCGTCGCCTCCTGGCGCCAGCAGGGTGTTGGGGGCATCGCTCAGACCAGGGGTAGCCTCGCGGGTCCCTTGTTCGCCAGTGCGGTCGAGGGGGACCTGAGCGGGATCGTGGTCGGGGCCCGGACCGGCTCTCAGGGAGTCAGCGGGCACTACAGCGTCTTCTACAACGCCGTCCCCTTTGGAGAATCCTTCACCGAAATGGCCTGGGTCGACGCCCTGCAGCAGAATGAAGAGAACCGGAGCAACCTGGCCTTGGTCAATACCGGGGAAGTCGACGACAGCGACAGCGTCTTCAGCCTCGACATCTACGACGGGGAGACGGGCCGGTTGGTCAACACCGTGACCGGTAGACGGGTTGCGCCCGGAGCTTGGTACCAGATCAACAACATCCTGGGCAACTATGCCCCGGACACCACCCAGGGATATGTCCGCATCAGGCGGATCTCCGGAAACAACCCCTTCCTGGCCTACGGGGTCGTCAACGACGGAGGCGCTCCGGGACAGCGCAGCAGCGATGGAGCCTACTTGCCGGCTCGAAGGTAGAGGGCGCTGATGCTGGGCACGAGCCTCAAGGTGACAGGCAAGCTGCCCGCCATACCCACGGCCATGCCCACGTACGACCAGTCACTCGCCCTGCTTTCTTCGACCGTGAATCGGTCCAGTGCCCCGTAGCAGGTATCCCACAGCGCATCGCCGAAAATCTGGCGGATGACAACAGCTCGCACCCACCGGAAGACGCTCCGGGTGCACCCGACCCACAGCTGCACCGAACGAGAAAGCTTGATGTTGTACCGTAAATATGGGAATATGGTTCTATGAAGACCACCATCGATCTCCCTGAAGCCACCTTCCGGCAGGCCAAGGCCATGGCCGTCGCCCGCGGAATGACCTTGAAGCGGTTCTTCACCCAAGCGCTTGAGGAACGACTTCGGCGCTGCATTGTCGAGACCCGGAACGAAGGTGTCGAGCCTCCCTGGATGGCAGGATTCGGCGCGCTTTCCGACATTGCCGACGAGAACCGCCATGTCCTCAATTTGATCGAAGAGGAGTTCGAGAGGCTCTCCCCCGAAGATCTCCACGAAAACCTGCCATGATCCTCGACACCAACGCCTTGTCCGCCTGGGCGCAGGGGTATGCCGGGGTCGAAGCGCCCCTCCGCTCGGCCGAGCGCCTCGTGGTCCCCAGCGTCGTTCTCGGTGAGTACTATTTCGGCATCCGCCAATCGCGTCACCGCCTCCGATATCAGGACTGGCTTGCCCGTTACTTGCCGATGACGGAAATCGCAACCATCACCTCGGGGACAGCGGATGCCTATGCCGATATTCGTCTGGAATTGAAACGGATGGGGTCTCCGATACCGCCGAACGACGTCTGGA
Source organism: Candidatus Versatilivorator sp. (assembly GCA_965207735.1). Classification (GTDB taxonomy): domain Bacteria; phylum Acidobacteriota; class Terriglobia; order Versatilivoradales; family Versatilivoraceae; genus Versatilivorator. The sequence continues at coordinate 4,343,927 of OZ242296.1, forward strand.
TCGCCGCATTGGCCCGCCAGCACACTCTGCCGGTGTTGAGCAACGACAGTCATTTCGACGCCGTCGACCGAATCCAGCGCATAGCTTTCTGATTACTAGCCTTTGTAAATAACGCTCAATTGTTTCAGGCAAGGGCCGCCCCCGCCCTGCCGTGCGGATCATTCGAGGGTGAAACCGGGGACATTGATGACGTATCGGGAGGCAGGGACAGGTTCCGGTTCCCTCACCGTCTTTCTTCGTGTGCCTTCGTGGATAACTCTTTTTTTCTGTTGTTTCAGGTAAGCAGGTCAGGGCGTGACCTGCTCCAGGATGGCGACGTCTCCGGGGTTCCAGGTCTGGGCGATGATGTAGAGCTTGCCGTCGATCCGGCGCACCACGGCGTCGTGGATGTGCTGAAAGGTCTCCAGGCCCAGCTCATCCTTGACCATCACCGTGGAAATCACCCGGTCCCCTTCCAGAATGTAGATGGGCGCGCCCTTGCTGCGGTCGGGGCCATACAGGCAACCCACCACCGCGTATTTCCCCACGTAGTCGATGTCGATGGGAAAGGAACCGACCGGCAGCCGCAGGGTGGACCGGTAGTGCCCGTACCGCGTGAAGCGCTCCACTTTGGCATTGGGGCGGTCCGAGACCGCCAAGAGTCGCTTGTCGGGAGTCAGGGTGATGCCGTGCCCCGTGCCGAACTGGCCCGGGCCATCGCCCTTGCCGCCGAAAGCCAGATCGTGCCAGCTGACCCGAAAGGGATCGGTGCTCAGCACTCGGGCCGTCAGGACGAAGTCGAGACTCGAGTAGCCCGTCGTCACGTAGAGCATCCCCTCCAGATGCTCCACGTCGGTGGGGGCGAAATTCCCCATTCCCCGGAAGTAGCTGTTGACGGTGGGATGATCGAAGTCATTTTCCAGGCTGGGAGCCTGGAGCGTGTGGACTAGGGCTCCGTCGAGGGTGGTGGTATGGATGTCTCCGGTCTTGTGGCCCGGGAAGGTCAGGTAGCCGGTGCCATCGGCGGCATACCAGATGGTGACATTGTGCAGGGCCACGTCCTTGATCGCCTCCGGCGTCTCCAGCAGCCGCACGGTCTTCATATCTGCGCTGATCTGCAAGATTCCCGCTCCGGCCAAGGCGAAGTAGGTTTCTCCCCTTCCGGGGCGGCGGTCCACCGTAAAGCCCCCGTGGGCGGCGGCCAGCACTTTCCTGGCCTCTTCCGGCAACCGTTCCGAGGTATAAAGGACCCGAAACTTCATGTCTCCCTGCCCGCTCACGGCTCCTTGAGAGTTCTCTGCCCTGTTGGCGCCGGCCAGCCCACCGTGCACCGTGTAGGCCACTGCGGACCCGCGGTCATGAGAGAAGAGCATGGAAGAGCTTGAACCGAGGTTCAACACAAGGGCCCAGGCACAGGCTAGAACGCAGGCGCGCAGTTTCATGGTAGTACTCCCCCCGTTGGAAATTGGATTGGAACGATCCTCCAATTCACGCATGGAGCACCGTATTTCGGACTTCGGCAGGCAAGCTTCAGAACAGGAACATTCGGTCATCAGGCCGATTTGGCCTCCTTGTAACGCACCGCCAGCTCCAGCTTCTCGATCAGGATCTCCTCGGAAATTTCAGCCGGACGGTCGGCGACGCGAACCCCCACCAGGTTCTTGCCCAGGGCAAGCTGGTCCGGCTCAACGTCAAATTCCAGCCATCCGTCGTCGACACGACCGGTTCCCAGGTTGAGGTTGTTGACCCTCACTTCAACCCTCTTATCGATGCCTCGAGGCATGCCGCTGGTCCAGTGAGGCTCCGGACCCGGTCCACCCACCCGCTCCGGGACCAGTCTGTCCCTGACCATAACGGGGGGATGCTTCCTGCTCTTGGGTAACCGCGCCGCGGCCGGATCGTTCAGCAGCAAACGGAGGCGAAGACTGGCGACCCTGTCGGCCTCCGAAGGGATGTCGTCCCCCACATTGAGGGTCAGCAGGGTATCCACCCTCCCACTGTTGTCGAGAGCGGCTGGCAACGCCTCCAGCATGTTGGTGTTGGAATACATCAACCTGGGAGTCGTCCAGTCTTCGGGATTCGGCATCACGATGGTTCCGTGACCGCCGCCCCGTCGCTGAACCACGAACGTCTTGTCCAGATGGCGAATGACCTCGGTCCCACCCATCTCGCGGAAGGCCTGCTGATGCATGGGCCAATGGAGTTCTCCCGGGTCGGGGCCGTACTTGAAGTTGAAGGTCTGTATGCCGTCGGCGCCTTGCTGGTACCAGTTGGACCAAACTCCCCGAAGGACTTCGATGGGGGGAACGCAGTAGCCGTCAGAGGAATGGTGATCGTCGATCACGCCCAGCAGCTTAGTGGGCAATCCCTCGGCGAGTTGGCGGAAAGCCACCAGGTCCACTTCGAAATTGCGGCATCCCAGTGCCAGGATGTCCACCAGTTGCTCCTTGATCCAGGTGCCGACATCCAATCCATCGAAATGACAGCCCACCAGGTTCTCGGGAACCCGGGCGGCCAACAGGAACGCCCGGCCGCGGCGGCGCTCCACCTCCAGGGTCATCTTCCGGATTCTACGGATGAGATCGGTCAGCAGGGAGTGATTCTCCCAGGCCTGACCGGGAGGGAAAATCGGGCACATGCGGGCAAAATCCAGCTCGATTCCGTCAAACTCGTAGACCGTAGCTACTTCTTCCATTTTGCGGAAGACGTAGTCACGGACACCCTCGACGGCATAGTTCCAAACCCCGTTGGGATTCCAGGGCAAGACCATGAGCCAGTCGGGATTTTGCTGCTTGAGCGGGATGGGATTCTGATTGTGCATGTCATCGATGAAGGTTCCCCGCCCCGGAATGAACTGCGGGTCGTTGTCGCTGCCGTTCATGCGTTCGGAGAAGAAAACTTCCAGCCCCCGCTGACGGGTCTCGTCCTGGAAGATCCGAACGATGTCAATGCCTTGCTCGATCCAGCGTTGGTAAGCGGGCTGGTTGTAGGTCGGCAGGATCTTGCTGGGGTAGGCGGCCACGTTACCTTCCCCCCAGTTCCACCACACGCTGTCGATGCAGGACTCCGGGTCGTCGATGAAGGCAAAGCGACTCTTCAGGATGGCATCGATACTTGGATAGATGTCGGGATCGCTCAGCAGCACGTCAAAGTTCTTGGCCACCCGCCGCCGGCGGTTGACGGCTTCCAGGTGAAGCGGCGATAGCCGGACGGGAGGCCTACCTCCACCGGGCCGATCCTCCAAAGCCACGCGGCACCCACTGAGTTGCGCGGCTCCGACCACACCGGCAACGGCAGCACCCAAGAATTCTCGACGATCCATGGTTTAACCACTCCTCACGGCCGAAGGCCAGGCGTCCTGCTTTCCAGCAGCGCCTGAGGCAACCGATTCCTCTGCCGTTGTGACAGGCTGAATGTGTCTATCAGCCTATCACAGCGGCAAGCGGGCAGCGGAAACGAGGTCATTCCCGCGGCGAATTTCCCCTCGCAAAGTTACTGCTGAACCATTGCGGCAATTGGTGGGATAATACCGGGCCGGCAGGCTCCTGCCCGCGCGATTTCGGGTCACGAGAACTACTCAGGTTGCGTTTCCACTCTCCCTGCAGGGGGCATTCCCATGAATCGACCGCTCGGACCATCCGTCGAGGAATTGATCGAAAAAAAAAGCTGGTCCGACCTTCGGGCCCTGGTGTCCAATTGGCCTGCGCCCGAAACGGCCGAACTGCTCCTGGGAATGGACAAGTCGGACCGCGTCCTTCTTTTTCGCTTCCTTCCCCGACCGGTCTCCAGCGATGTCTTCGCCCATCTCAGCACCGAGTCTCAAGTCGCTCTGGTCAAGGAGTTGACCGACGAGGAAACCCGTCAGCTCCTGGCCAACCTGGAGCCGGACGACCGCACTCACCTGCTGGAGGAAATGCCGGGACGGGCCACTCAGCGCCTGCTGAACCTGCTGAGCCCCGAGGACCTGGTGGAAGCGCGCAAGCTGCTGGGATACCCGGAAGAGAGCGTGGGTCGGCTGATGACGCCGGACTACGTGGCCGTACGCGCCGAGTGGACCATCGAGCGCAGCTTGCAGCACATACGCAAGGTCGGCAAGGGGCTCGACTCCATCGCCACGGTCTATGTGACCAACCTCCAGTGGAAGCTGCTGGACGAGATCGAGCTGCAGCAGTTGGTGCTGGCGGCGCCCGGCGATCGAGTCGATGCCTTGATGGACCGCTCAGTCGCCACCTTGTCCCCCTACAGCGACCGCGAGGAAGCCGTGGGTCTCTTGGGCAAGTACGATCTGGTGGCGGCGCCGGTGGTGGACTCCGGCGGCGTGCTGTTGGGGGTGGTGACCGTCGACGACGTCATGGACGTAGCGGAGGAGGAGGCAACCGAGGATTTTCAGAAGTCGGCGGCCGTGGAACCCCTGAAAATGAGCTACGAGGAGGCGGGGGTCTGGTCCCTCTATCGTAAGAGAATCCCCTGGCTGGCCCTGCTGGTTCTAGTCAACCTGGCCGCCTCTTCGGTGATTGCCGCCTACGAAGAAACCCTGTCGGCCGCCATCGCCCTGGCGTTTTTCATTCCCTTGCTCATCGGGAGCGGAGGTAACGCCGGAGCCCAGTCGGCCACCCTGATGGTGCGCGCCCTGGCTACCGGAGACATCCGGGCAAGACAATGGCCCCAAACCGTCCTCAAGGAACTGGCGGTGGGGGGGACTCTGGGGGCCACCATGGGAGCCACGGCCTGGATCTTCGGTGTGCTTCGAGGCGGGCTGGACCTCGCCATCGTGGTGGGCCTGGCCATGCTGGCCATCGTTGTGGCAGCCAATACGATCGGGGTGGTGCTGCCCTTCCTCTTGAGCCGGCTGGGAATCGATCCGGCCGTGGCCAGCAGCCCCTTGATTACCTCGATAGCCGACGTGGCCGGACTGGTGATCTACTTCTGGCTCGCCTCGGCACTGCTGGGCAACATAGCCTGAGAGTGGGCTGGACAGGCCAATCGCTGTCCGATACACTCACCCTCCCCAGTGACCCTCCGCCCCGAATCCCTTTCGGAAAAAGGGATTTCAGGGCCGGACCGTTTCGATCCGCCGAAAGCCGGGGCTGTTTAATCAGTGCCCCCGAAAGGCCATTGACGATGGCCGAAGCCAGCAAGAACAACCCCGTGTCCCCCAGCGGCGCCGAGTCCGGTCCCGGCGCCACCGATGTCCTGATCATCGGCAGCGGAATTGCGGGAGCGACCACGGCCCTCCGCCTGGCCCGCAATCCCCGACGACAGGTGACCGTGGTCACCCGTGAGGAAGATCCCAAGCAATCCAACACCCGCTGGGCCCAGGGAGGGGTGGTGGGACGCGGAATGGACGACGCGCCGGAAACCCTGGCTTCCGACATTGTCGCCGCCGGAGCCGGCGCCAGCTCTCCTCGAGCTGCCAAGCTTCTGTCCGAAGAGGGCCCGCAACTTCTGCAGGAAATCCTGGTGGAGGGGGCGGGGATCCCCTTCGACCGCGGCGATTCCGGTCAATTGGTGTATGGACGGGAGGCCGCCCACTCGCGCAGGCGGGTGGTCCACGTGGGAGACGCCACCGGCCTGAGCATCATCGAAGGGCTGATGGCGGCGCTGCGCCGCTGTCCCAACGTGAAGCTTCTCACCGGCTTCACGGCCGTGGACCTCATTACGTTTCCTCACCACTCCAGGGACCCTCTGGCCACCTACCAGCCTATCACCTGCCACGGCGCCTACATGTTCGATCGCGAGGCACGCCGGGTCCACCGGCACCTTGCCCGATTCACGGTCCTGGCTACGGGGGGCCTGGGCAGAATTTTCCGTAACACCACCAACCCCGCTGGAGCCCGCGGCGACGGCCTTGCCATGGCCCACCGGGCCGGTGCCCGCATCGTCAACGCCGAGTACGTCCAGTTCCATCCCACCGCGCTGGCCGCGCCAGGCGGGGACAGCTTTCTCATCAGCGAGGCCGTGCGCGGCGAAGGGGGAATCCTGCTCTCCCCGGATGGCCGGGCCTTCATGGCCGACTATTCCCCCCATTGGAAAGACCTCGCCCCGCGCGACGTGGTGGCTCGCGCCATTCACCACCAGATGGAAACCCACGGATACCCGCACGTGCTGCTGGACATCGCTTCCCGTATGCGGCCCGCGGCCATCGAGAAACGATTCCCCAACATCCGGTCCACCTGTCTGGATGCCGGCATCGACATCACGGCGGAGCCGATTCCGGTGGTACCCGCCGCCCACTACTTCTGCGGTGGGGTACTAGTGGACTCCTGGGGACGATCGAACATCCGAAATCTCCACGTGGTGGGTGAAGCCAGTTGCACCGGTGTCCATGGAGCCAACCGCCTGGCCTCGACTTCCCTGTTGGAGGGGTTGGTCTGGGGCAGCCGAGCGGCCGACAAAATGGAAGCCTGCATGAACTCCGGCTCGTTTCTGCCGCCATCCCTGGAAGCCTTGCCCCCCTGGGACGACAGCGGCCTGGTTTCCGATCCCGACCCGGCCCTTATCCAGGGAGACATGCAGACGATTCAAAACATCATGTGGCATTACGTGGGGCTGGTCCGCAGCGGCGACCGCCTCTCACGCGCCATCCGGGAGCTACGGCATCTGTGGAACGAAATCGAGACGTTCTACCGAACCACCAAGCTGAGCGACGGACTGATCGGACTGCGCAACGCGGTCGAAGCGGCCCTGATCGTGGCCAGGGCCGCTTACCACAACCGGCATAGCCGGGGCTGCCACTACCGCAAGGACTCGGTGCTGGTGGACGGTGACCGCTTGATCTGAGCCAATTAGGCCATGCTGAAGAAACTGGACGATTACCGCTACCTGATTCCCAAGTCCTACAAGCAGGGAATGAGAGTCGACGGACTGGTCTATGCCAACGAGTCGCTGATTCGGCAGATCGGCAAGGACCTGACCAAGGAACAGGTGGCCAACGTGGCCACCCTTCCGGGGCTGGTGGGACGGTCATTGGCCATGCCCGACGCCCACCAGGGTTACGGATTCTGCATCGGAGGCGTGGCAGCCTCCGACCTCAACCAGGGCGTCGTCTCGGCGGGCGGGGTCGGCTTCGATATCAATTGCGGGGTCCGCCTGCTGGCCTCTCCCTTGCAGGCGGAAGAGGTCGAACCCACGCTGCAGCCTCTCCTGAATCAACTCTTTCGCGACATCCCCTGTGGCACCGGGAAACAGGGATTGCTGAACCTCTCCCCGCGGGACCTCGACCCGGTGCTGGAAGACGGTGCCCAATGGGCGGTGCGGCAAGGGTACGGTGACGCGGCTGACGAGGCCTTCATTGAGGAGTTGGGCCGCATGCCGGGCGCCGATCCCTCCAGAGTCAGCTCTAGAGCCAAGCAACGCGGTCACCGTCAACTGGGCACCCTGGGGTCGGGCAACCACTTTCTCGAGATCCAGAAGGTGGAGCAAGTGTTCGATTCGGAACTGGCCGAACGCTTCGGTCTCTACCGGGGCCAGGTGGTGGTGCTGATCCACACAGGATCCCGCGGCCTGGGCCACCAGGTGTGCAGCGACTACCTGGATCTGATGCAGCAAGCCATGAAGCGCCATCGGATCAAGGTCATAGACCGCCAGTTGGCCTGCGTCCCCATCAACTCCGCCGACGGCCGGGACTACCTGGCGGCCATGGCCGCCGCGGCCAATTTCGCATTCGCCAACCGGCAGATGATCACTTACTGGACCCGCCGGGCTTTCGGCCGGATCCTGGGCAGCCGGCAGCTCAAGGTCGTGTATGACGTCTGCCACAACATCGCCAAACGGGAGGAGCACCGGATCGCCGGCAGGACCAGGGAGGTGCTGGTCCACCGCAAGGGCGCCACCCGTGCCTTCCCCAAAGGCCATCCGGCTCTGCCGCGGGAGGTCAAGGACCTGGGGCAACCGGTTCTGGTGCCCGGAAGCATGGGAACCTGCTCCTATGTCCTGGTGGGCACGGGACGGGCGATGGCTGAAACGTTCGGTTCCTCCTGCCACGGGGCCGGGCGCGCCATGAGCCGCAGCCAGGCCAAGCGGGAAACGGCGGCTGGGAAGCTCCTGAACGAGCTGGCGGCCAAGAAGATCCTGGTACGGGCGCAATCGCGGTCCGGATTGGTCGAGGAAAAGCCCGACGCCTACAAGGACGTCAACCAGGTGGTGGAAGTGGTAGAAAGGGCGGGCATCGCCACCAAGCTGGCCAAGTTGGTTCCTCTGGCTGTCATGAAGGGCTGATCGATACGATTCTACGTTGTCGTAACAGCCAATCTGCGCTACCCTTTAAGGTTCGAAGGCCGGTAAGAACTCCTGTAGAGCGTGACCCGACATTGGCCCGTCAGAGCGAATCGACCGGGTGACGCCAACGACCCGAGTGGTCCTGCGAGCGATCCCTCGTTTTCAGAAATCCTTCCAGGCAGTTTACCAGCCACACCACACGGAGGCCCGGGAGTGCGGCGCAGCCTTTCCGGCGTTGAAGCTGCCGTGCCTTACATGGGCTGACCCACGGGCGACCTTTCAAATCGTGCTCCGGACCTGAAAGCAAGGCCGCAATCATTCAGGGTCGCCTTCGAATCTCGAAAAGGCAAGTCGACCATACCCATGATTCCCCGTACGGAACAAGACAAGCTGTTGGAGCAGACCCTGACTCCGAGCGCCGACGCCCGGGAGGTTGCCCCACGGCCCGGGGCACTCGATGAAGAGCCCGCGGAAGCGCTCCCGGAAGGAGCCAGCCGTTTTGTCGGAGAAGAAAGAGATCAGGCGTCTCCGGGAGGGCAGACCAGCGACGACGAGACCGTCGCTGTCGATGCCGGCGAAGGCACCGGCACTCAGGACCGGGAGGACTCCGCTCAACTGGACCTGACACCCGGCGCTTTGGACCGTGCCAGCGAGACGGACCCGGTGAGTCTCTACTACCAGGAGATGCGGTCGGTTCCGTTGTTGACCCGCGAAGGCGAAGTCGCCTTGGCCAAACGCATTGAACGGGGCAACCTCCGGATTTCCAAGGCTCTGTCTCGGTCGCCCTTCGTCGTGGGTGAAATCCTCCGGCTGGGTGCCCAACTGGAAAGCGGGGAGCGTTCCGTCAACCGGGTGGTCGTATCCAGCGGTGATTTGATCGATGTGAGGCTTCGGGACGCGTTGAAACGGATCCAAGGAATTGGAGAGTTGGCCGAAGAATGGGAGGAGTTGCAACACCAATGGGCTTCGGCCGACCCTGTCGAACCCGGGGAGCGTCGCCGACTGGGTTACCGGCTTGCCCGTCACACCATCCTCGTCTCCCAAGCAGTCCGGCGCCTGCGACTGACCGACTCCGAGCGCGGTCGTTTGATCAGGGGTCTCAGCCAGCACTACGAAGACCTGTCCACCAACCGGTCCAAGTCGCGGGCCCCCGGCGGGACTGCAGCCCGTAGCGACCGCAAGCACCTTTCCCGGGCGGGCCGAGATGGGTTGCGGCGGACCCTGGCCGTCCTCACCCGAAACAGCAAGCTGGTAGCACTGGCCAAGCGGGATCTGGCTCAAGCCAATCTACGCCTGGTGGCTTCCATCGCACGGAAATACTCCGGACGCGGCCTGCCCATGCTGGACCTGATTCAGGAGGGCAATATCGGTCTCATGAGAGCGGTGGACAAGTTCGAATACCGGCGCGGCTACAAGTTCTCCACCTACGCCACCTGGTGGATTCGACAAGCGGTGACTCGAGCCCTGGCGGACCAGGCCAGGACCATCCGCATCCCCGTACACATGGTCGAGACCATCAACAAGCTGATCAGGGCGTCCAGGGCCCTGGTGCAGGAGTATGGAAGGGAGCCAAGCTCCGAGGAGATTGCAGGCCACCTGAACATCCCCGTAGGCAAGGTTCGCCAGGCCTTCAAGATCGCACGTCAGCCCATCTCCCTGGACACGCCCGTCGGTCAGAACGAGGATTCGGTGCTGGGGAATCTGATCAAGGACGACAAAGCGGCCTCGCCGGACGATCTCCTGAAAAACCGGGACTTGAGAGAGGCTGCCGAAAGCGCTCTGAAGACGCTCAATCCGAAGGAAGAAAAGGTTATTCGGCTCCGCTTCGGCCTTGAAAACGGGGTCACCCACACGCTGGAACAGATTGGAAGAAATCTGTCCCTGACCCGTGAGCGCATCCGCCAGATCGAGGCCAAGGCACTGATCAAGCTCCGCTGTTCTCCCTCCAACCGCAAACTGCTCCATTTCCTCGATCCTGTCGACGAAGAGTAGTCCCTTCCCGTCAATTCCGCTGTGGCGAGGGAATCCCGAACTGCTGTAATGTGTCCGTGAGAGTAGGCCGGCGGAGGCGGATTCTCTCATCGTTCAACAGGTAGGAGAAAATGTATCCCAGGGAGAGAATCACGACTCCGATCAGGAAGCAATAGATGACGGCGCGGTCGGGATATCTGTCCTTGAGGTGCCCGACATAAAGTGGCCCGAAGATCCCCGCCGCCGCCCAGGCTGTCAACACCGTCCCATAGATCGCCGACATTCGCTTGGCGCCGAAAACATCCAGAATGAAGGAAGGCATCGTGGCGAAGCCTCCTCCGAAGCAGAGCAGGATGTAGCAAACGAGCGCCGAGAAAACCCAGGGGTTGCGCTCGGTCATGAGAATGCCGAAGACGACCATCTGGCTGGCGAGGATAATGCGAAACACTCTGATACGCCCGATGCGATCCGACAGCAGCCCCCAAAATAATCGTCCCGCGCCGTTGCACAACGAACTGACAGCGATCAAAGTGGCTCCATAGGCAACCAGGGTCGCAGGCTCGATCGTAGGATCCGACAACCCCCACACATCTTGCAGCAGCGGAGACTGGAAGCTGATCACGGAGATCCCCGCGGAGATGTTGAAGAAGAAGACCAACCACATGACAATGAACCTGGACGAGAGCAGGCATTGCCCGATGGATTCCGATTCTTGAGGGGCGGCGCTCCCCGGGCTGGGGGCTGCAGCAGCAGGCGGATCGGAGAGAAGAAGACTGGATGGAATCAGGATGCAGGCGAATATGGCGCCGAGCCAAGCGAAGAGGAGTGACAGATTTCCCCCGGTAAAATACATCATGAGAACGGGCGCCAGCACCTTGCTGAGTAGAAATGCTCCGATGCCAAAGCCCATGACGACAATTCCGGTCGCCAATCCCTTGCGGTCCGGAAACCACTTTGCCGTCGTCGCGACAGGAGTCACGTAGCCAAGCCCGATCCCCGCCCCGCCAATCACGCCATAACCGAGGTAGAACAGGAACAGGTTGTCGAGATGCAGGGCCAATCCGCCGATAAAATAGCCCGACGAAAACATCACGCTGCCGGCCGTCGCCAATAGTCGCGGTCCGGTCCTGGGCAGCAACATGCCTGCCCAGGCCGCTGAAAGCCCCAACGAGAAAATGACGATGCTGAACGCGATGGCGGTATGAGTGAAGGTCCAACCGTAGTCCTGGACCAGAAGCGTCTGGAAAAAACTCCAGGCATACACCGTCCCGAAACAGATCTGCAGCAGCGTGCAGAGCAGGACGATCACCGTGCGAGGGAGTACGACGCGCGGCATGGCCATTCTCACTGCCTCCGAATCAGGCATGAGGCCCGGGCGGATCGCCTTGGGCCTTGTCGAGATCCTTGACCATCGAGAAATAGAGAAACAGGCGAGCCAGTTGTCCGACCTCGTCGTCGCGAGCCAGGAGCGTGTCGTCCGAACCGTCCTTGTTACGCTCCCGTGCCAGCCTGGCGGCATAGGCGATCACCGAGTCGATGGGCCTTGCGGCAAGCCTGACCAGCCAGATGGCGGAAAAGACCCCGATGATGAAGATAAAGGAAATGAGGTAGACCTGCTGCCCGACCGCCCGTTGAATCTTCAGCGCGATCAGTCCCGTATCCATGCCGATATGCACGGCGCCCGCCACACCGGCAAGGATGGGGCTGCTCACCTCGACGAAGTCGCCCATTCCGGGAAGATGGCGCTCCATGGTCGCCCTGGAGGAATGATCGCTCTCGGCGATTTCAGTGGGAATTCCGGGCACGAACGTGTGGGCAAGAAACTCACCATGTTCGCTGGTGATGTAGATGTAGCTGATACCCTGGATTTCGATGAACTGGTCGATCAGGGACTGCAGAGCGGACAAGTCGCGGTTCAACAGGATATCGACGCTTGAATCGGCAATCGTCTTTGCGATCCCGCGGCTATTGCTCTCATACTCGGCGGACAGGTGGGTATCGACCGTATAGATGCACAGGGCGGAGGTCGAGAGGCTGATCACAGCGAACAGGAAGAAGATGCCTACCAGGGTCTTCTGAAAAAGCTTCTGAATTTTCATGACGCAAACCTGTCCTCCCAGCTCTCCAGAGTGACGAAGCGATCCTCTTCGACAACGGTGTAGTAGACCTGTTGCAAGCCCTGTCGCCGATCGGGTCCGAAGGAAACGCGCTCCGCAATGCCGATGTCGAAATTTCTGATGGTAAAGACCGAATCCTCGAGCTTGTCCCGGTCGGGTCGATCGCCCAAGCGCCGGAGGATCTCGACCATCAGCTTGGCGTTGAGAAATCCCTCCAGGCTGACGAAGCTGTATGAGAATGACGAGTAGTCTTCCTTGAGCACGTGCGACGGAGGTTGAGGATTGTACCGATCCATCATCTCTCGATACTGCTTGACCGCCGGGATGGACGTGTCCTCGTAACTGGGGACGACTTGAGAATTCACCAGTAGATTGGTGTAGCGCCGGCTGTCCTCCCGACCTTCCGTAATCAACTTCAGCAGGTTCTCGCTCCCTACAAAGGAGAGGTTGGCGATGGGGACTTCCAGTCCGAGGTCGACAGCGTCACGCAAGAACGCCGCGCAGGCGGCATAGGAGCCGATACAGATGACCGCGCTCGGGTTCACCTGCTTGAGTATCTCCACCTGGCGTCGCATACTGCCGGAATATTTTGCTCCCCGACGATAGGTGGCTTCCCCGACGATCTGCAAACCATGTTGACTCATCGCCCGCCGCACGCCGGCCCAGCCGCTGCGGCCATAGGCATCGGCCTGGTAGAACACGGCGATGCGTTCGTTGCCGATCGAGACGAAATTGTCGACCAGACCAGCGGTTTCCTGGCGATAGGAGGCACGAAGGTTGAAGGCAAAATCCCCGTAAGGCGGTTCCCTCTGGGGTTGGGCGCCCGTGAATGGAAAGAACAGGTAGGCGTTTTGTTGCTGGAACTTCTTGAGCATGGGAAGAACACGGGTGACGGTCGGCGTGCCGACGTAGCCGAACAGGGCAAATACCTGATCCTGCTGCACCAGGGTCATGGTGTTGGTGACTGCCGGGTTCGGCTGGTAACCGTCGTCATAGGTCTTGAGTACGACCTTGCGGCCTCGGATGCCGCCGGCTCGGTTGACGTGCTCGAAATAGGCATTAGCGCCTCGGTACAGCTCGATGCCAAGACCGCGTGAAGGACCGGAGAAAGCCGCCGATACACCAAGAACAATCTCGGCATCGGTGACCCCGGTCTGCTCCGCTCGCGTGTCGGGATGTTTTTCTCCGTTCATGTCGCGCTTCCTCCTTTGCTCGATCATTCCGAAAGGCTTCGCCCAGGTGTTGAGGCAGGAAAGCCAGGGAATGGCCATGAATCCGCCAAGACCGGAGCCCAGCAACTCCCGTCTCGTCATCCACCGCATGGCAGACACCTCGCTAATGAATCGTCGATTGCAGATTTCTGTGCCCGATCAATGGGCCCATTATACTGAATACGGCCACTCAGGTGCCTGACGAACTGTCGAATTCCGACCGGGATTTCTGCTACGGCCGGTTTTCGACGCTGCGGCTTGAATGCGTTGTTCGGGCGGGTATCCCGGATTTCTCACCAGGGGAAGTGCTCTTCAGCAAAGTGCAGGGAGGGCGGGGCGTGCTTACCCGCATTCCTCGCCAGGTCGCTGGTGGCAAGACGAAAAGTAGTTCATCCTCACTACCTTGATCGGCTCCATGGTAAGGGCTTGTAGGTAACAGACTGCGCTGGGCATGCCCAGGTCAGAAACGCGGCTTGGAGCGAATTTGGAGAGATTGCCCGTTTCGGAAGGATGCGACAGAATCGCCGGGTGAAAGGCTGGAGGGGAACGAAAGGAAAGAGACTGATGGCTCTACCCTGAGTAGAGCCGGGCGATCTCGTCGGTCTGGAAAGCGGGCCAAGGGACCGGTCGGCCGCCTCCCCTCTCCAGGGCCTCGACGCCGCTTCCCTCCTCCAGGACCTCTCCGATGCAAGCCACTGGAATGTCAGCCTGATCCAGGGCATCGCAGAGCCCTCGGCAACCCTCAGGACCACAGGCAATCAGCAGACTCCCCGAGCCGATCAACCCTAGCGGATTGAGTCCCAATAGCTTGCAGATCCGAGCCGTCGGGCCGAGAACCGGAATGCGATCGGGATAGACTCGAAGGCGATGCCGGCCGGCGGCGCCCAGTTCCCGGAGGGCCGTCGCCAGGCCGCCTTCGGTGACATCGTGGAGGGCACGAACCTCCTCGCAGTCGGCCGCTATCTCGGCCTCCCGCAGTATGCTGATGCCCGGGTCGGTCAGGAACCTCCGGCATTGCTCCACCTCTTCCTGCCGCATTCCGAGGTCCAACAGCTTTTGCGCGAACTCACGGGCAATCAGGGTCGTTCCCTCTACTGCCACACCCTTGGTGAAAAGAATTTGGTCCCCGGCCCGCATCTTGCGCTTGTCGATGAACCGGGACCGTGAGACCGTTCCCGCCAGTTGCCCCACGACTACCGGCCGGGTGACCGCGTCGGTAATCTCGGTGTGGCCGCCGCACAGGCTCACCCCAAATTGGGAGGCGGCATGCTGCAACTCCACCATGACCTGGCGGACCCGGCTCGGCGGCGTCCCCGGCGGGAAAAGCAGAGTGGCCAGCATCCAGCGGGGCTTGGCGCCGCAGGTGGCCAAGTCGTTGGCGTTGACCACCATGGCGTAGTAGCCGACGGCGTCGGTGGCAAAGGTGATGGGGTCGGACTTGAGCACCAGCGTGTCTTCTCCGGCCAGGCTGACGGCGGCCACGTCTTCCCCCACCCGCGGACCTACCAGCACGGAGGGATCCTTGCAATCCAATACTTTCAGAAATTGGTCCAACAGCCGGTTGGGCAGCTTGCCGGCCGGCAGGGGCCGGGAATCGTCCAGGGACATTTTCAAGACTTCCTTAACGGCAGGTCAGGGATAGAGTCCTCTCAGGCGGGTAGCCCTGGCCACTCGCTCGATCCCGACCATGCTGGCTGCCGTCCGCATGGGAACCCTTCTGGCCACGGACAGATCCAGAACCGATTTGAAGCTGTGTCTCATAATGGTCTGCAGCCTTTCGAAGACGTCGGACTCCTCCCAGAAAAGGTGTTGAATGGATTGCACCCACTCCAGATAGGAGACTGTGACTCCCCCAGCATTGCACAGAACGTCCGGGATCAGGAACACCTCCTTGGCCTGGAGGATCTTGTCCGCGGCAGGGGTGGTGGGACCGTTGGCCGCCTCGGCAACGATCCTGGCCTGGATCCCGGCGGCATTTTCCTTGGTGATGGAGTCTTCCAACGCCGCAGGGATCAGAACATCGCAGGGACAATGGAGCAAATCCTCAGCCGGCATCGGCTCCGATTCCGGAAAACCCGAGACACTCCCCGTCTGCTCCTTGTACTCGATGAGCTTGCCGACCGGCAGTCCGTTCCCGTTATAGACACACGCCTGGGAATCGCTGACCCCAATCACCTTGACTCCGGCTTCGTCCAGAAGCCGGGCCACCACCGAGCCGGCGTTCCCGAAGCCCTGAACGCACACCTTCAGAGTGTCCAGCTTCAGCTTGAGGTGCTCGGCGGCACACCCAATGGTGAAGAACACCCCGCGGCCGGTGGCCTGGGAGCGGCCCATGGATCCCCCCAGCTCCAAAGGTTTTCCGGTGACCACTCCCGGAACGCAGTAGCCCTTGTTCATGCTGTAGGTGTCCATGATCCAGGCCATTACCTGGGGATTGGTGTAGGCATCCGGTGCCGGAATATCCTTTTCGGGACCGATAAAGGGAAGGATCTCGTTGGTGAACCTTCGGGTCAACCGTTCCAGCTCACCGCTGCTCATGCTTTTCGGGTTGCAGCAGACACCGCCCTTCCCACCGCCAAAGGGGATGCCCACGATCGCCGATTTCCAGGTCATCCAGGTCGCCAGCGCCTTCACTTCGTCCAGGTTCACCCTGGGATGATACCTGAGGCCTCCCTTGGCAGGCCCTCTGGCCGTGCTGTGCTGGACCCGGTAGCCTTCGAAACGCTCGATGCGGCCGTCGTCCAGTCGGACGGGTACGGAAACGATCAGGCAGCGTTCCGGGTACTTGATCTTGTTTCTCACGTCGTCGTCCAGTTGCAGGAGATCGGCCGCCGCCTCGAACTGCTCCATTGCCATGTCGAATACGCTTTGATGTTCTCTAGTCATGGAGATTCCTCCTCTTTTGAACCGGCCATTCAATAGTAGGGATGCAAACCCTTGTCAACGGTTTGGCTCAGATTGGGGATAGAGGAGAGTTAAGAGCAAACTGGCACCTTTCCAATCACGCTTGTCTGAAACAACCGACAAAGACAAAAGAAAAAGAGTGATCCACGAAGGGACACTAAGAACGACGAAGGGACACCAAGGTATTGAGGTGAACCGCGACGGGATGCCAAGGTCGCGAAGGGATAGCCGATTTCTGATTGTTTCACTTTTGGATGATCTGCCCGACAGGGCAGGGGCCTCGCTTGCCTGAAACAACCGACAAAAGACAAAGGAGCCTTTTGCAAAATTCGCAGATAGCGGGAATTTTCACGTGGGGAAAGATCAAGGAGGGCAGGTGGAAGGAGGGGCAAGACCACTGTCTGTTGTATCATGAAGGTGTCTGAACCACATGATGAACGGAGGTGGAACTTGCCCCTTAGGGAAACCCTATCACGACACTGGTTCCGGTTTCAACGAGAGCTGTTTCCCCTGCTGGAGGAAGTTTTGGGGCCTCTGGGAGAGCGTTACCAGCGGCTGGTGCAGGTATTGGAGTTGGTGCGGGTGGAGGAGTTGCTGCCTTACAGTCGGGGCTGGCGTGGCCGGCCGCTGGAGGATCGGGCAGTGCTGGCGCGAGCCTATCTGGCGAAGTCGATGCTGGAGGTGGCGACCACGCGGGGATTGGTGGAGCGGCTGAGGAGTGAGGGGAGGCTGCGGCGGCTGTGCGGCTGGGAGAGGGCGTGGGAGGTACCGAGCGAGTCGACCTTCTCGCGGGCCTTTGCGGAATTCGCTGAGAGCGACCTGCCGGGGCGTTTGCACGAGGCATTGCTGGAGGAGACGCTGAAGGGCCACTTGGCGGGGCATGTGTCGAGGGACTCGACGGCGATTGCGGGACGGGAAAAGCCAGCGGCCAAGGCTGCGCCGGAGGCCAAGCGGAAACGCCGGCGGGGCCGGCCGCCGAAGGGCGAGCGACGGCCCAAGCGGTTGAGCCGGCTGGAGCGGCAGGGGTCGATGACGCTGGAGGAAATGTTGAAGGAGTTGCCCAAGGCCTGCGACATCGGCGTCAAGCGCAACGCCAAGGGGCATCAGGAGAGCTGGACCGGCTACAAGCTACACCTCGACGCCATTGACGGCGGGATTCCGGTCAGTTGTCTGCTGACCTCGGCCTCGGTGCATGACTCTCAGGCAGCCATTCCGCTGGCGACGCTGACGGCAAGGCGGGTCGAGAGTCTCTACGACTTGATGGACAGCGCCTACGATGCGCCGGAGATCCGGGCCTTCAGTGAGAAGCTGGGGCATGTGCCGATTATTGACGTCAACCCCCGCCGAAGAGCTACCTTGAAAGCCGAGCGGAAGCGGGAGGCACTGGCCCGGCGCTGTATCGGCCAAGTGACTCCCGAGGCGCGGCGCTACCGGGAACGCTCGACGGTGGAGCGGGTCAACGGACGGCTCAAGGAGGAGTTTGGCGGGAGGCAGGTGAGGGTTCGCGGCCCCGACAAGGTGAGGTGCCACCTGATGTTCGGCATTCTGGCCCTGACGGTGGATCAGTTGATGCGCCTGACGCTCTGAAGACCGGGTTGCCACCCCCAACCGCACAGCAGGTTCGCCCGCCTCAAGGCCGGGAGAGGGTAAGCTGTGCCTGCGTCCGGCGACCGCTGGCCATCCGGCCATCAGATTCGGGCTTTTTCCTTCAAAAGGGTCTTTGCAGCTGGGTAGTCACCGCCGGAACATCACTGTTGCCAGCCCAATGTCATGCCCGATTCCGAATTTTGCAAAAGGCTCAAAGAAAAAGACTTATCCACGAAGGGGCACGAAGAACGACGAAGGGCCACTAACCCGCATTTCTCACCAGAGGTAGGAAGCATCGGTTCTCGGAATCTGGTAAAATACTCTTGTCTAAGGAGTTAACCAGATTCTTAAAGGAGAACCGATGCCGACACAGTGTAACACCAAACCCCTGGAGTTTGAACCCCACGGCCGCCGCCGCGTGGTGGCTGATTTCGACGGCGGTCCCATCACTTCCGATGCCGGCTCCCTGCTGTTGCGCCGGGTGGATCGGGGCTTATCTCTCTCCGACCAGGTGGCCGACTGTTTCACCGATCACCGCGACCCCAAGCGGACCCAATACAGCCTGCGCACCCTCATCGCTCAGCGCATCCGTGGCATCGCCCTCGGCTACGAGGATCTCATCGACCACGACCAACTCCGTCACGATCCCCTCATGGCCTTGTTTTCAGAGAAAGGCCGTCGTGGCGACTCGCCTCCCCTGGCAGGCAAGAGCACCCTCAACCGACTCGAACACGCCCCCACCCAAGGCCCCACCCGCTACCACAAGATTGACCACGACCCCGAGGCCTTGCAAGCCCTCCTGGTGAAACTGTTTCTGCAAGCCCATCCCCAACCCCCCGATGAGATCATCCTCGACCTCGACGCCACTGACGATCCCCTCCACGGGGAACAAGAGGACCGCTTCTTCCACGGCTACTACCGAGGCTACTGCTACCTGCCCCTCTACATCTTCTCGGGCCGCCATCTGCTCTCGGCCCTGCTCAGACCCGCCAACATCGATGCCTCCGCCGGCGCTCTGGAGCAGGTCCAGCGCATCGTCTCCCGCCTACGGCGTGTCTGGCCTCAGGTCAAGATCCTGCTGCGGGCCGACTCCGGCTTTGCCCGTGAGGAGCTGATGGGGTGGTGTGAGCAGCATCAGGTCGACTATCTCTTCGGCCTGGCCCGCAACTCCCGCCTCCAAGACGCCATCGCCCCCGAGTTGGCTCAGGCCCAGGCCCTCTCAGACCAGCAACAGCAGCCCGCCCGGATCTTCACCGACCTCTCCTACCGCACTCACAAGAGCTGGTCCCACGAGCGCCGCCTGGTCGCCAAAGCCGAGGTCCTGCCCCGCGGCCCCAACCCCCGCTTCGTCGTCACCTCTCTGTCGGTCCAGGACTACCCCGCCCAGTTCCTCTATGAGAAGATCTACTGTGCCCGCGGTGAGATGGAAAACCGCATCAAGGAGCAGCAACTCGACCTGTTTGCCGATCGCACCTCCACCCACTCCTTCCGGGCGAATCAGCTCCGGCTCCTGATGACCTCTTTCGCCTATGTGCTGGTGGAGGGCTTGCGCCGGCGGGCGCTGCAATCCACCTGCCTGGCCCGGGCCACCGTCGGTTCCATCAGACTCAAACTGCTCAAGATCGGCGCTCAGGTCACCATCTCGGTCCGTCGCATCAAGGTCGCCATGGCTTCCGGATGTCCTTACCAGAGGGAGTTCCGCATCGCTTGGGCTCACCTGCCGCCCTGAGGTGCCCTGACCCGACCGTCACTCCTGGCCCTTGAAGACGCGGCCACCAGGCCCGATGGCAGAGGTGTCGCTGTTTTCGAGGGAAAATGCCGCCTGAGGTTCCTCGGAGAGCCTCAGAAGCCTCCGCTGTTGGCCTTTGCCTACCGATCCAGCCACCAACGTTGTTAAACTCGGCCTCAAATGCCTCCATGGCCCCTTTTACCGCTCCTGTGCGAACTCTGGGTAGAGTCGAGGACTGGCGCGTTGACTATAGGGTCCGGTGGCTATTCCGTCGCTTTCGCTTCGGGCCTCAGTCCGGCTCCCTTATCACGTTTCCAGTCCCCGCTCTCCGAACCGGACGTGCGGTTTTCCCGCATCTCGGCTCTCCAGTGGGATCATGCGTCTCGCACACAGGTCCCCGCTCGCATCCGTGGACGACTCCTATGGGATTGGCACCCGTCCCCCACTCCATCCACTTCCGCTCCCGGGTTGCCGCCAGGCCTGTTGATGCCCTGACGACGCCGTCCTCCTCCGACGACCCTTTCACTTTTGCATGTGATGCTTCCGGAGTCTCCGGCCCTTTTTTGGTCGGGGTTTCAGGCTTTCGCCACTCCCGGGACCCTTCCCCCTTCGGTCACCGCTCCTCACCTGAGGCCCCTTCCCTCCACCGGTATTACCCGGCTTCTCCGGTACTACAGGCCTCTCCGCCACCCTGTCGGCCTAGACTGACTCTCGCGAGCTTCCGGTTCGGTGCGTGCCTCACCACCCACAGGGCTTCCCATGTTGCTGCCTTCTTCCCCTTCCATGCGTGCCAGCGCCACTACCCCGGCGGGTCCAAAGGGGTGCCCGCGTCGCTCGCTTCCCCCTCCGTCTTCGGCCTTCCCCATTTCTCAGGTGGGTCGGCCCCCGCATTGCCCGTTTCGAGGCCTGCTCGACGTTCACTCGCGTTCCGGCCCGCATGCTCGCTGAACCGCCTTAAGCGGCCCTTTGACACCAGAGGGCTTCAGACCATATCGTTACCTCCATGATCCGCCCTGGCTGCTACCAACCGGAGCGACAGTTGTTGGACGGGTTTCGCACCCGTTGGAAGAAGGCGCCTTTCCATGGCGCACTGAGAAATGCGGGCTAAGGCGCTGAGGTTAACCGCGACGGGATACCAAGTTCGCGAAAGAATTGTCGATTTCCGATTGTTTCACCCTCGGATGATCTGCCCGAAAGGGCAGGGGCTCGGCTTGTCTGAAACAACCGAGAAAAGAGTGATCCACGAAGACACACGAAGGACCACTAAGGGCCAATAAGGCATTGAGGTGAACCGCGACGGGATTCCACGCTCGCGAAGGGATGATCGATTTCTGATTGCTTTACTCTCGAATGAACCGCACTGCAGGTCGGGGCCGGACCAAACATGCACGCCGGTCTTGGCCGGAATCCCTGCCCTGCAATCCCATCGCCTTTCGACACCGATTAAGATACACTGGAGCCAACGATAGACTTTGAACCGGAGGGGGACTCATGTGGGGCGTCAATCCTGTCACCGTCTTCTTCATTCTGGTGGTTGCCCTATGGTTGATCAATTCGATCAATGTCTTGAGGGAATATGAGCGAGGCGTGATCTTCAGACTGGGGCGCCTGCTGGCTCAACCCAAGGGCCCCGGCCTTATCTTCGTCTTCTGGCCCATCGATCGCATTGTCCGCGTGTCCCTGCGAACCGTCGCTCTGGACGTTCCCACCCAGGACATCATCACCAGCGATAACGTCTCGGCGAAGGTCAATGCGGTGGTCTATTTTCGCGTGCTCGACGCCACCAAGGCGGTGGTCGAGGTTGAGAACTACCTATACGCCACCTCCCAGCTTTCGCAAACCACCCTGCGATCCGTTCTGGGCGAGGTCATGCTGGACGACCTGCTCAGCCGACGGGAGACGCTCAACATGAAACTCCAGGCTATCCTGGACAAGCAGACCGACCCCTGGGGGATCAAGGTCTCCCTGGTCGAAGTCAAGGCGGTGGACCTGCCTCAGGAGATGCAGCGGGCCATGGCCAAGCAGGCCGAGGCGGAGCGTGAAAAACGCGCCAAGATCATTCACGCCGATGGCGAGTTCCAAGCGGCCGGCAAGCTGGCCGAAGCCGCCCACGTGATAGCCCGGCAACCGGTGGCTCTTCAACTCCGCTACCTCCAGACCTTGACCGAAATCGGTGTCGAGAAGAACAACACCCTGGTGTTTCCCCTGCCCCTCAATCTCATCGATGCCATCATGAGCCTGAAGAAGAAGTCCTGACTCCTGTCGGTTGCGGAGCAGCCCATTGGGGGTGAAACAGGGGACTCGGGCAAGTGCCTCTCCAGGTTTGACACCGGATCAGCCGCATTTCTATACTGGATTTGTGGCCGCTACCCCAACTCCAACCCAGGTCTGACATAGCCCGCATTTCTCACCCGGCCGCTGGATTCACAATGAAAGGCCATTTATTTTCAGCAACTTGTTGGTCCGATGGTGATGCCTTGCGGTTACATACGGTGCTGGGCGCGCCCTGGCTTGCCCTTTTCCTGCACCATGATCACGCCTCCTGGTGAGAAATGCGGACTGGTGACCGGTCCCGGCAAAACCGGCAGGTGCGGGGCTGCCAGGCAGCATTGGCGCCGCGCCGCCGTTGCCATCACCCTCATCCTCGCGTCATCCACGCTTCCCGCCGACTCATCCCCCGCGGATGCTCAATCCGAAACGCACTTGGCCAACGCTTCCCGGCTCATTCGGGACGGAGACCTGCGGAATGCCGAAACCGAGTTGCGACAGGCGGTAGAGCTGGTTCCCGACAATCCCGCTTATCTTGCCAGGCTGGGCCAAGTTCTGGGAATGCAGAACAGGATGGAGGAAGCTGCCCGCTACTACCGCCGGGCCTTGAAACTGGCGCCCGACAGTCTGGCCATTCGCCGCAATCTGGCGTTGACCCAGTGGTCTCGGCGCCGGTTTGCAGAAGCCAAGGCCAATCTGGAGCAGGTGCTTGCCAAGATTCCCGACGACGAGCTCACTCGGTTCCTGCTGGGAATGATTCTGGTGAATTCGGGAGAATATGCCCGGGCAGTTAGGCTGCTGGAGTCGGTGCCGGAACGGGTGCGCGGCGAAGGGGAAGCGGTGGCCGCTTTGGCCAGGGCGCAATACGGCCTGGGCAACAGGGAACAGGCCCGGGGCACATTGGAGTCGCTGGCGCTCAACCGGTCATTGCCCCCCGGCGGTGTCCATGCCTGCGCCGAGGCGGCTGCCAATGCCGAAGATTACGCCACCGCCGAGAAACTCTTCCTGTCCATCCGTTCCACTTTTCCCGACGCCGCGGCTCTGAGCTACCGGATTGCCCTCATGCAGTTCCGATCCAACAGGATCGACCGCAGCCGCCAAACTCTGCTGGAGGCGATCGGGAAGGGCCAACGCTCCGGACCGATCCACAATTTGCTGGGTCACTGTTTCGCGGCTCAGAACCAGTTGCAAAGCGCCGTTGGCTCCTTCGAACAGGCCATGGAACTGGAGCCGGCCGAGGAATCCCACTATCTGGATGCCGTACAGCTTCTTGCCGAGCACCAGATTTGGCGGGTCCTGATCCGAATCGCCGAAAAGGGAGTGGCTCGCATCCCTCAATCGGACCGTCTCTATCGGATGAAGGGCCTGGCCGAAACGGCCATGCTCTACAGCCAGGATTCCGTCCGATCCTATCGGCGGGCCCTTGAAATCAATCCGGATTCGGCCAAAGCCAACCTGGGGCTGGCCATAGCCCAGCGATCCTCAGGAAGGCGAGAGGCTGCCGCCACCACTCTCGAGAAGGGTATCCGGAAGTTCCCCGACCACGGAGCCCACTATCAGGAATATGGCCTGATGCTCCTCAGAGCCGGAGAGACCGGGGACGACGACGCCCTGAAACGAGCCGTTGCCCTGCTGCAGAAAGCCGTCGAGCTGGATGACTCGCTTCCCGAAGCGCACTACCAACTCGGCCGGCTGGCCCTGGAAAGCGGCCGGGCCGGTGAGGCGCTCCCCTACCTGGAAACCGTCGCCGGACTGACCCCCGATCAGAGCAAGGTCCACTTTCTGCTGGCGCGGGCCTACCGCCGCCTGGGGCGCGGCGAGGAGGCGCAATCTCATTTGAAGATCTTTCGCCGGATGAAGGCGGCCGAGGAGTCCAGGAGAGAGTCCGACGCGGGAAGCGAGCTACCTCAAAACGGTTGAGCCCACCCGGATCTTGGAAGTCCAATAGCCTGCCAGCCACAAGAGGGTCTGGACCAGGAGCATGAACCGATGAGACAGACCGCCACCTTGATCACCGGAGCCAGCGGTGAAATGGGACATGGGCTCATTGGCCGGCTGGCGGATGAAGGCGTCGAGGACCTGGTCGCCTTGGATATCCGACCCATCGACAACCGGATCGGAAGTCAATGCAAGGCCTGCGTCAACGGAGACATTCTGGACGAGAGACTGCTGGAGAGGATGCAAAGCGAGTACGAGATCCACACCGTCTATCACCTGGCGGCTCTGCTGTCCACGCGGGCCGAGTTTACCCCCGATGCCGCCCACCGGGTGAATGCGGGCGGCACGCTGAGACTGCTCCAGATGGCCGTCGAGCAGTCTCAGTGGCACGGCCGCCCGGTGAAGTTCATGTTCCCCAGCTCCATCGCCGCCTACGGACTCCCCGGCCGGGCTGTCAAGCAACGCACCGGCAAGGTCCGGGAAACCGAGTGGAACTTCCCCACCACCATGTATGGCTGCAACAAGCTCTACTGCGAACATCTGGGGCGCTATTACGCCAACCACTACCGGCAGTTGGCAGCCGATTCATCGGGTCGCGGCATCGACTTCCGCTGCATCCGCTTCCCCGGGCTCATCAGCGCCGTCACCCTGCCCAGCGGCGGCACCACCGACTACGCTCCGGAGATGATCCATGCCGCCGCCAGCGGGAAGAGGTACGGCTGCTTCGTGGTCCCCGACACCCGTCTCCCCTTCATCGTCATGCCGGACGCCATCAACGCCCTGCTGCAACTCCAGAAGGCCCCTCGGGACAAGCTCCGTCAGACCGAGTACAACATCAGCAGCTTCAGCATGACGGCCGCCGAAATACAGCAACGCATCCTCGAGGAGTGGCCTCATGCCGATATCGACTTCGATCCCGACCCAAAGCGCCAGGGCATCGTGGATTCCTGGCCGGCTGAAGTGGACGATTCGGCAGCCCGCACCGATTGGGGCTGGTCGCCCCGCTACGACAAGGAGGCCGCCTTCAGCCAGTACCTGATTCCTCGAATCAGGAGCCGGTATCCCTAGTCTGGGACAGCTCTGTTGCGCCCCGAATGAGCAGCCGCGTCGCATGGGGCGGGGCGTGGCTAAGTGAATAGTGAAGAGTGGTGAGTGGTGGGCGGAGGGTTCCGGGAGCAGGCAAGCGCCGTAAGGCCTGGTTGCACTCTTTATGCGGCTTTTGCCGCCGCGCCAAGATCGACAAGACTCTTGACGCATTGATTCAATCACTCTCCACTCTCCACTTACTACTAGAAAGCTTCGAGCTTCCCCTGGGCCAAGGCGGGCAGGCTTCCGAGCTGTTCCCGGGTTCCGAGAACAATCATCCTCAGACCGGCTGTCAATGGGGTTTCGGCGGAGGGGCTGGCGTTGATCGCGCCGTCGGCCAGCTTGCAGGCCAGAACCGTGACGCCGAATCGGGCACGCCAACGGCACTGCTCCAGGGTCTGGCCCACCAGCGGCGAGTCGGGCGCGAGTTGGAACTGTTCCATGAAGAGCTCGATTCCACCACCGTGGGCCACCTCATCCAGGAAGTTCGCGACCTCGGGCCGGATCAGCATGGTGACCATCCTGCGGCCGCTGAAACGATAGGGCAGGATGACCCGATTGGCGCCGGCTTTCACCAGCTTGCTTTCAGACTGCTCGTCGATGGCTCGAGCCACGATCAGGAGGTCCGACCTCACGCTGCGTGCGCTGAGCACGATGAAGACGTTCTGGGCATCGGAATCGGCGGCCACCAGCAGGCCGCGGGCCCGCCCGATTCCGGCTTGAGCCAGAAGAGCTTCGTTGGCTCCATCCCCCTGGAGCGCCGGGAAACCGGATTGGCTGACCTGAGTGATCTTTTCGGGCGAGGGATCGATCACCACGAAGGGCAGGCCCTGGGCGTCCAACTCCTGAGCCACGTGGCGGCCCACCCGGCCGTAGCCGCAGACGATGACGTGATTGGAGAGTTTGTCCAACATGCGTAGCAAGCGTCGTTTTTGGAGGTAGGCCCGTCCTTCGCCGGAGAGCAGGAAATCGGCCATGCCGCTCAGCAGGTACATGGCCAGCCATCCGGCTCCCAGAATGAGCACGATGGTGAAGAGCTTGCCACCCGGCGTCAGGGGCTTGACTTCGCCGAAGCCGACCGTGCTCAAGGTGATCACGGCCATGTAGAGGGCATCCAGCAGCGCCATGCCCTCCAGCAGCCAGAACCCCGACGCACCCAGCAGCAGCAGGCCGACCAGGGCAACCGCCGTTTTCCAGAAGCGCCGATGAGGGTGGGAAACAACCCGCCTTTGCACCAGGGACTCCTTGATCGACCCGGCAGCTCTCAGGATCAGCCAACTCGACCGAACGATAGCATAATTCAGGCCGATTCAACCAAGAGACCCTCGGCTGCCACCAACGTGGAGGGGTTTCGGGACACCGGCATAACCCGCGCGGGCGTGTAGAATAGCAAGTGGAATATTTGTGATTGTTGATTTCTGATTGTCGATTGCGGAGCAAGGCCAACCGATGTTGCTTCAAATCAAAAATCCAAAATTCCAAAATTCACGATACTTGACTCATCTATCGACGTCGATTCGACTCAATAGCGCTGGAGAAACCGTCCCAACCCGCTCCTCCCCCGAAGCCGCCACGCGTGACAGGCCATGGACCCTCCCACATTGAACATCCTGCCGGACCCGGGCGAGCCAGGCGGCCATGGCCCTTCAGGTCCCAAGCCGAACGCCGTGCGGGACCCAGTGTGCGGCATGTGGGTCGACCCCAAGACCGCGGCCGATTCGTACGCCTTTGGCGGCCAGACCTATTACTTCTGCCGCTCGCATTGCCGGACCGAATTCGAGGCCGACCCCGATCGCTATCTGGGCAGCCGGGAGACCGCCGCGGGCCCAGCCTCCGTCACCGAAACACCGGTCTTGAAGGACGAGGGCCAAACGGCGAGCTACACCTGCCCCATGCACCCCGAGGTCCTGGCCGACCGACCCGGTGCCTGTCCCCTGTGCGGCATGGCCCTGGAACCCAAAGCGATAACCCTGAAGGAGCCCGACAATCCTGAGCTGTCCACCATGGGGAGCCGTTTCAAGGTCAGCCTGGTTCTAACTCTACCCATCTTCCTGCTGGCCATGTCGGAGATGATCGGGGGCAGCTTCCCGCGGCAGCACTGGCTGGCCGGGGTCTCGGCCTGGATTCAGTGCCTGCTGGCCGCCCCGGTGGTCTTCTGGGGGGGGTGGCCGCTACTGGCGCGCGGGTGGACTTCCCTGGCCCACCGCAGCCCCAACATGTTCACCCTGATCGGACTGGGCACAGCGACCAGCTACCTCTACAGCCTGACAGCCACGCTGGCCCCCTCCCTGTTCCCCGATGCCTTTCGAGGTCCGGACGGAGCCGTCCCCGTTTATTTCGAAGCGGCCGCCGTTATCACCACTCTGGTGCTGCTGGGACAGGTACTGGAGCTTCGGGCCCGGCAGCGGACCGGCAGCGCCATCCGCTCGCTCCTGAGCCTGGCCCCCGAAACCGCACACCGATTGCGCGAGGACGAAGCGGAGGAGGAAATCCCGCTGGACCGAGTCTCCGTCGATGCGCGCTTGCGGGTTCGACCCGGAGAGCGCATCCCGACAGACGGAGAGGTCCTGGAGGGCTCCAGCTCGGTGGATGAATCCATGCTGACCGGCGAGCCCCTTCCGGTCCAGAAACTTCCGGCTGACCGGGTGACCGGCGGCACCATGAATCAGACCGGCAGTTTCGTCATGCGCGCCACCCGGGTGGGACAGGACACCCTGTTGGCCCGGATCGTCCGGATGGTGGCCGAAGCCCAGAGGACAAGCGCACCCATCCAGCGCTTCGCCGACGCGGTTTCCGCCCGCTTCGTCCCCGCGGTCCTCCTGGTGGCCCTGTTGACCTTTGTGGTCTGGAGCCTGCTGGGCCCGCAGCCGCCGATGGCCTACGCCCTGATCAATGCCGTGGCCGTTTTGATTATCGCCTGCCCCTGCGCTCTCGGCCTGGCCACACCCATGTCCATCATGGTGGCGACCGGACGGGGAGCCGGCTCCGGCGTGCTGGTCAAGAATGCCGCGGCCCTGGAAGCTCTGGACAGCATCGACACCCTGGTGCTGGACAAGACGGGAACTCTCACCGAGGGCAGGCCCCGGCTGCGGACGCTGGTGGCCCTGCCGGGCTGGAGCGACGAGGAGCTGTTGTCGGCGGTGGCCAGCCTGGAGCAGGCCAGCGAGCACCCCCTGGCAGGGGCCATCCTGGAAGCGGCCAAAAGCCGCGGCCTTGACGCGGCCCCCGTCCAAGAATTCCAAGCCGTTCCTGGGAGAGGGATTCGGGGACGCGTCCGAGGACGGTCCCTGGTAGTGGGCAACGCCAAGATGCTGGAGGAATTGGGGATCGAGACGGGGGCGCCCCACCATCGCAGGGACAATCTGATGGAGTCGGGCCAGGCCGTGGTGCTGGTGGCGGCCGACGGCCGATTGGCCGGATGGCTGGGGGTGGAAGACCCCCTCAAAAGCTCTGCCAAGGAGGCCGTGTTCCGACTGCAGCGTTCGGGACTGCGGATCCTGATGGTCACCGGGGACCACCGAACCTCCGCCGAAAAAGTGGCCTATGAGTTGGGGATCGACCAGGTCGTGGCCGAGGTGGATCCCCGCGAGAAGGGAGCGATCGTCAAACGGCTGCAAGCGGAAGGCAAGCGGGTGGCCATGGCCGGCGACGGCATCAACGACGCCCCGGCGCTGGCCCAGGCACAGGTGGGCATCGCCATGGGGGGCGGCACCGACGTGGCCATCGAGAGCGCCGGGATCACCCTGGTGGGAGGGGACCTGGGAGGCCTGGTTCGGGCCTTCCGCCTCAGCCAACGGACCATGCGCAACATTCGCCAGAACCTGTTTCTGGCATTTGTCTACAACCTGCTGGGCATTCCGGTTGCCGCCGGCCTCCTCTATCCGCTCTTCGGCTTGTTCCTGAACCCCATGATTGCCGCCGCCGCCATGACCTTCAGCTCCCTGTCGGTCATCGGCAACGCCCTCCGTCTCAGACGCCTGCCGCTGTGAGGATCGGGAATTAGGATCTTGCCTCCGGTGGCGGGCGGGAACCGTTGCGCCACTCTCCAATCAAGGGGTACAGTAGTGCAGAGCCCGGCTGGGGCGGGCTGCGGGTCAGGTTGCGAGCAGGGGTGCAGGAATCGGGAGGCAATGGATTGCCGTTCACCGAATACCACAGGCGTGGCAGGCGCTTCCTCCACACGCTGGGACTGCCGCTGCTGGCAATGACTCTGACCTCGGCGGGACTGACTGCCGGCGAGCGGCATTCGCCCCGGGAGATTATCGACCGAGTGGACCGCGTTTTGAGAGGAGCCTCCAGCCGCGGCGTAGCCACCATGAGGGTGATCACCCGGCACTGGGAACGAAGCCTGACCATGGAGGTCTGGTCCCTGGGCAGCGACTACTCCCTGGTCCGGGTCCTCTCTCCCGCCAAGGAAGCCGGCACGGGCACCCTGAAAGCCTCCAGGGACATCTGGAACTACCTGCCCAAGGTGGACCGTACCATCAAGATTCCCGCCTCCATGATGATGGGATCCTGGATGGGCTCCCACTTCACCAACGATGACCTGGTCAAGGAAAGCCGCCTGGTCGAGGATTACGAAATAGAAACCACCTTTGAAGGAACTCGCGAAAATGTCAAGGTCTGGGAATTTGCCCTGACCCCAAAGCCTGAAGCCGCCGTGGTCTGGGGAAAGATCGACTACCGGGTCCGTCAACGGGATTTCATGCCTCTGCAGGCACGCTACTTCGATGAAGAGGGCGAACTGGTGCGAACCCTTACCTTCAGCGACTTTCGGCGCATGGGAGACCGCCTGGTTCCGGCCCACATGGACATGCATCCTCACGACAAACCGGGGGAGCGGACGACCGTGAGCTACGACGAGCTGCAATTCGACCTGGACATCGACAAGTCCTTCTTCTCCCTGCGGACCCTCCGGCGCGGGAGGTGAGCGACCATGGCTCTGCCTTCCTGGTGGCTAATCGGCTGGCGCAATCTCGGCCGCAACCCCAAACGCACCTTCATCACGGCCCTGGGCCTGGCAGCCGGCTACTTTGCCGTCATCTTCATGGTAGGCTTCGCCGACGGACTCAAGGTGGAGATGATCGACAACGGCACCGGCCTGATGACGGGGCAGATACAGATCCACTCGCCCCGCTACAGGCCGGACCGCAGCCTCTACGAGACCATCGGGGGCCGTGCCGGAGCCGACTTCGAAGCCGTAATCCGGACTGCGGTCCGAGACCCCGCCGTGGTCGGGGCCGCTCCCCGAGTCTACGGCGCGGGGCTTCTGAGCTCGGGACAATCCACCAGGGGTGGCATGCTGATGGGCATCGACCTCGATCGCGAGCCCGGGGTCAGTCGCCTCATGAATTCTCTTTCGCAAGGGCGGGCTCCAGCCCCGGCAGCCAACGAACTGATGATCGGAACCGAAATGGCTCGCCGGCTCGAACTGCAGGTCGGCAACGAGGTCATCCTGGTGGCTCCCGCGGCAGACGGCTCCATGGGCAACGACATTTTCCAGGTATGCGGGCTCTACCGGACGGGAATGGCGGACCTGGACGGCGCCTTCGCCCTGGTGCCGATCCGGTCGCTGCAGCGTTTGCTGGCTCTCGATCCGGGGAGGATTCACGAGATCGCCCTCTCTACCGCCGATCCCTGGCTGGCTCCGGAAGCCGGCCGCCGGCTGGTTGCCGGCCTGGCGCCCCTGGGGGTAGAGCTGGAGGTCCTTGACTGGACCCGGCTGCGGCCGGAGATGCTCGAATACGCGCTTTTGATGGATTCCTGGTACTCGATCGTGGTGCTCATCGTCTTCGCCTTCGCCCTGTTCGGCGTCGCCAACACCATGCTCATGTCCACTTTCGAGCGACGGCGGGAGTTCTCGGTGATGCTGGCTCTGGGAGCCAGACCCCACCAGATATTGCTCACGGTGGTTTCGGAAGCCACGGCGCTGGGATGGATCAGCCTGGCCCTGGGCGTGGCCGTCACCTTTCCGCTCATTGCCTGGTGGCACCATTACCCGATCGACCTGAGCTGGATCTACGGCGATCTCACCATGTTGGGAGCGCTGATACGCCCCGTTCTCAGGATCGAGTACAACCTCCCCGTGTCTCTGTGGACCGGCCTGGCGCTGCTGGTGACCGCGGTGACAGCCGGTCTCTACCCGGCGGCGCGAGCCGCATGGCTGCCACCGGCCGACACGCTCTCGGGCCTATGAGCTTCAAGACCGCCGTCATTACCAAACTGGCCCTGCGCAACCTGAGAAGACAGGCCAGACGCAGCCTGCTGACGGCTGCCTCCATGATTGCAGGCGGCGCCCTGTTGATTTTCAGCCTGATCCTGGGGGACGGAACCCACGAACAATGGATCGACTCGGCCGTGCGCATGGCTGACGGACACCTTACGATCCAGTCGCCCCGATTCCAGGGGAGCCGCGCCCTGAAGGACCGGATGCCTGGCGAATCCCGAGCCATTGTGGAACAAGCCTTGCTCCAAGGAGGCACAGTCGGCGAGATCCGTGTCATGGCCCCCCGGCTCGCCGTCACCGGCATGGCCAGCTCCGCGGCCGGGGCGCGACCAGCTCGCATCCTGGGGGTCGACCCTGCTGTTGAGGCCTCCTTTTCCGTCCTGGACGAGAAAGTGCGGCAGGGCCGATACCTGCGACCAGGCGACAGGCTGGCCGCCTACGTGGGAATCGGGCTCCTCGAAGCCCTCGATCTGCGGCTGGGCTCCAAGTTTGTCCTCACCGCCCAGGATGCCGGCGGGGAGATCGCCGGCCAGCTGGTTCGGGTGGTAGGGACCTTTCGCACCGGCATCCCCGAGGTGGACCGCTCGCTCCTGCATATACCGCTTTCCACCGCCGGGGCCTGGCTGGGCTGCAGCGGCGATGTCACCTCCATGGGGCTGCTGTTGGGGAACAGCGAGCAGGTGCCTCAGGTTCGGCGCTCACTGCAGCAAAGGCTCTCGGAAACTCACGGGACGGAAGCGTTGCGGGCATTGAGCTGGCGGGAATCCCTGCCGGAGCTGGATGCCGCCGTAAAGATCGATGACTTCTCCAACTACCTCTTTCAGGGGATCCTTTTCGGCATCATCGCCCTGGGAATCGTCAACACGGTGCTCATGTCGGTGATGTATAGGAGGAGGGAGTTCGGCGTGCTTCAGGCCCTGGGTCTGACTCCCGGCCAATCGGCCAGCCTGGTTCTGGTGGAGGGCTTGATTCTGACCGTTCTCAGCGGGACTATCGGCATTGCCCTGGGTCTGTCGGTCACCTGGTTCGTCTGGGGAGAGGGGCTTGACCTATCCTCCATGATGGACAATGAGTGGACTTTCTCCGGGGTGGTGATGGAGCCGCTGGTGGTGCCCAGATTTCGGGTGGTCCGGGTTGTGCAGGGTCTGTCGTTCATTATTGTCATTGGTATGCTGGCCTCCCTCTACCCGGCCCTGAGAGCCGTGCGCATCGACGTGGCCGAAACCATGAAGTTCGAGCGCTGAAGGAGCGAGATTGTGGGCAACCCGGCCCTGCGTACCGAAGCGGTGTGGAAGGTCTTTCATCAGGAAGCGGAAGAGGTGCGGGCCGTGCGCGGGGTCACCCTCACCATCCAGCCCGGAGAGTTCGTGGTGCTGGCCGGCCCCTCGGGATCGGGCAAGACCACCCTGCTCAACCTGATCGGGGGATTGACCCCGCCCACGGACGGCCGAGTGTGGGTGGATGGACTGGAACTGACCCGGATGAGCAGTCGCGAGCTTGCCCGGATGCGCCTGGAGAAACTGGGCTTCATCTTCCAGTCCTACAACCTGCTGCCGGTCCTCTCGGCCCTGGAGAACGCCGAGTTCCCGCTGCTGTTGCGTGGCCTGGAGCGAGGCCGACGAGAGCGGCGGGTCCGCGAACTGTTTCAGCGCACCGGACTGGCGGGGCTGGAACACCGCCGGCCCGGGAAGCTGTCGGGGGGGCAGCAGCAGCGGGTGGCCGTCATCCGGGCGGTGGTGGGAGAACCCGCCCTGGTCCTGGCGGACGAGCCCACCGCCAACCTCGACTCGGCCGCCAGCGACGTCCTGCTGACCGTGATGGAGGAACTGAACCGGGATCTTGGAACCACCTTCCTCTTCGCCACCCACGACTCCCGACTGATGGAACGGTCCCGTCGCCTGATCCACCTGGTCGACGGTCAAATCGTCTCTGACCAATGGCAAGAGCCCCGGCGCGAATTATAGTTTCCGCTGCATTCCTCCTGGCCATGGGGGTGAACCAGGGCGGCCCCGGACCGGCAGCGGCCCAGACGCCCCTGATCCGGGGTTACTATCACAACCTTCCCCTGTGGAGCCGGGCGACCCCCTCCCGTGCCGGGTTCTTCGGCGACTTCAACCGTTTCCGGCTGATGAGCGAGCCTCGCTGGGGGCCCCTCTCCCTGGAGATCGCTTACGAGCACACCCTCGGCTTGAACCGGCTGCAGACCTCCCCCGCGCTTGCGATCGCCGGCGTCCCCGAAATCAGTCCCTGGCTGGACCTCCAATGGAACCTTTGGGAAAAGGAGCATGTGAGCTGGCAGCATCGCTTCGATCGCCTCAACCTGAGCTGGGCGCCCACCGGAAATCTGGACGTGACGCTGGGGCGCCAGACCGCCTCCTGGGCGACCACGCTCTTTCTCACCCCGGCCGACCCCTTTTCCCCCTTCAACCCCGCCGATCCCTTTCGGGCCTACCGGGGAGGCATCGACGCCGCCCGGCTTCAATTCCATCCGGGCCCTCTCAGCCAGGTCGAGGTGGTGGTGCGGCCCACCCGGTCGGCCGCCGGGAGGGAAATCACTGCCCTGGGGCGAGGCCTGGCTACCTGGAAGAACTGGGAAATCTCGGGTTGGGCCGGAGCGCTCTTCGACGAGCCTGCCGCGGCCGGGGCGGTTTCCGGCTCGCTGGGCCCCGTGGCGCTGCGCGGCGAGGCATCGCTGCGCAGGATACATGGTGAAACCGTGCTGAGAGGAACCCTGGGCATCGACCGCCGCCTCACCGTATCCAACCGCGACCTCTACCTGGTGGCCGAGTACCAGCACGACGGCCTGGGCGCCGCCGGCGCCGATGAAACCTCGTCGGTCCTGGAGTCTGCGGTCTTCACCCGGGGCGAGATGCAGGTTCTGGGGCGCGACGAGGCCGCCGCCCAGGCCCAATATCAGCTCCATCCCCTATGGAGCCTGTCGCTGCTCTGCCTGTGGAACCTCAACGACCGCAGCTCTCTGCTGGCTCCAAGCCTCTCCTACTCGGCAAGCAACGAAGTCACCATCACCGGCGGCCTCTTCAAGGGATTCGGCGATATCTCCCCGGGCTCCGAGGAACCGCCCGCCTCCGAATATGGAGGCCTCGGCACCACGGCCTACCTTTCGTTGAGCATTTACTTCTGAAAGCCCGCACGATCTATTCCCGGGCTTGGGCCTGCACCCTCCTCGTCCGTGATAGACTTACGCGGCACGCGCACCATGCCCAGGCCAGGGACGGTCCCAAATGCCGGGGCTGATGCCCCCGTTCCATCCGGAGAATTCAAAGGAGCCGCCATGAAAATCGCCAACCTTCGCGGACCCAGAGACCTGCACATCGAAGAGCAACCCCTGGATACCGGCAACCTGAAGCCGGACGAAATCTGGATCCGGACCCGGGTGAGCGCCCTGAAGATCGGAACCGACCGAGGCAACTACGAGGGGGCCGAACATGTCCCCGGAGCCCCGATATATCCCCGGTGGGTGGGAGACAGCAATCTGGGAATCGTGATGGGAGTGGGCAGTGCGGTCCGTCGGGTCCAAGTCGGGGACCGGGTGGTAACCCGGCAACCCCACCAGTCGGAATACATCACCAACGAGTCGGCCAGCCTGGTGAAGGTTCCCGAGGGCGTGGACGACGAGGACGCGGTGTGGTGTCACCTCTATGGGCTCAGCTCCCTCTGCTACCGCAAGGCCCATTTCGAGCCGGGCGAAAACGTGGCCGTGGTCGGACTGGGAGTGCTGGGTCTGGGAGCGGTGGCGCTGGGGCCGCTGTTTGGTGGGCGAGTGATTGCGATCGGCAACAGCCCCACCCGTCTGGAGATGGCCCGGCGCATGGGGGCTCACGAAGGCTTCCTCTACAACGATCCGGACCTGAAAGCCAAGCTGGACGACGCCACCGGAGGAGCCGGCATCGACCTGGTGATCCTGACAGCCAATCCCTGGCCCGCCTACCGCACCGCCCTCGAGATTGTGCGCCAGCACGGCCGAGTTTCCATTGTCAGCCTCCTGGGGCGAGGAGAAACTCAACTGGACTTCAATCCTTTGTCCATGTCCCTGTTCTACACCCGGGGCATCACGCTGCACGCCGTTTCGGGACCGACGGGATATCTCTATCCGGACGGAAACGGCGGGCCCACCATGGAAAACCGCTTCTCCAACGATCGAGCCGCCGAACATGTTCTTTTTCTGATGGAGACGGCCTCGCTGGAACCCAAAAAGCTGATCACCCACCGCTTCCACTACTCCCGGATGAAGGAAGCCTACGAGATGATCTTCCATCGGGAAAAATCCATGTTGGGTGTTCTGTTCACCTGGGAAGATTGAGGAGACTCCATTGCGACGCCTGTGGTTGGCGGCAGCCTTTGCGGTGCTGGCCGGAATTGCGCTGTGGCCTGACCTGAACCCTATTGCCGGCTCAAAATACCGGGTCGTCCACGGCTGGCCGCGGGCGCCCGAAGGATCCCCCTTTGCCGGGGTCGCCGGGGTGGACGTGGATTCACAAAACCGGGTTTTCATCTTTCAACGCACCGACCCGCCCATCCTCTGTTTCGACGGGGCCACCGGCAAGCTGCTGGCATCCTGGGGCGAGGGCCGGTTCACCGAGGCGGCCCACGGCCTGGAGGTCGATCCCTGGGACAATGTCTGGGTGGTGGACGTGAGTCACCACCAGGTCTTCAAGTTCAGCCCCCGGGGAGAGCTGTTGATGACCCTGGGAACCCGAGGAACTCCCGGCCTGGGACCCGCGCACTTCAACAAGCCCACCGACGTGGCCGTGGCCGGCAGCGGGGAGATTTTCGTAGCAGACGGCTATGTCAACAGCCGGGTAGCCAAATTCTCCGCCGACGGGAAATTTCTGATGGACTGGGGAAGCAAGGGAGACCGGACGGGGCAACTCGACACGCCTCACGGAATCGCCATCGACAGCCGGGGCAGAGTCTACGTGGCCGACCGGGGCAACCAGCGCATCCAGGTGTTCGATGGCAAGGGAAGGCTGCTCCACCACTGGAGCAGTCCCCGGATGCGCCGCCCCTGGGGCCTGGACATCGGAGCCGACGGGTCGGTCTTCGTGGCCGACGGAGGGGACCTGGTCCATCGGGACAAGAAAGAACGGATCCTGAAGTTCAGTCCCGAGGGCAGGCTGTTGGATCTGTGGGGCTCTTTCGGGAGATACGACGGGCAGTTCTACTGGGCCCACGACGTTGCGGTGGCCCCCTCCGGAGAGGTCTACGTCTGCGACGTGCTGGGCCGGCGGGTCCAGAAGTTCGCGGCCGGCCCCTCCGGCTGACAGAGGGAACGGCCGCTGCCCGACTCGAACAGGTGCGCCTTGGATAGATCCAGACTCACCCTTTCGGGCGGGGGCCGGCCCGCCGCTTCAGGCCCCCAGAGCGCAAGCAGCGTATGGGCGCCGGCTTTGAGATAGAGAAGGACACTGCTGCCCATCGGCTCGACCACCTCCACCTCGATTTCCACTCGCACAAGACTCGAGTTCCCGTCTGGCCCGGACCCGCAATTGAGAATGTGTTCCGGGCGAACGCCCAGGGTGACCTGTTGGCCGCTCCAGTCCCCATTAAGGGTGAGTTCTGAGAGCGGCAGCCGCAGGCTTTCGGTCTCCAGCCAGAGCTCCCCGTCCCGAGCGGCCACCCGCCCTTCCAGAAAGTTCATCTCAGGCGATCCCAGGAACCCGGCCACAAACCGGTTGGCCGGCCGATTGTAGAGATTCAGGGGAGTATCCACCTGCTGGAGGATCCCCTGGTTCATGACGGCGATGCGGTCTCCCATGGTCATGGCCTCGACCTGGTCATGGGTCACGTAGACCGTGGTCACTCCCAGCCTGCGGTGCAGCTTGACCAGCTCGATCCGAGTGGCCACCCGCAACTTGGCGTCCAGGTTGGAGAGGGGCTCGTCCATCAGGAATGCCTTGGGCTCGCGGACGATGGCCCGCCCCAGGGCCACCCGCTGGCGCTGCCCGCCCGAAAGCTGCTTGGGACGCCGGCCCAGCACCTCCTGAAGCTCCAGCATCCGCGCAACAGACTGGATCCGCCGATCGATGCCTTCCCGTTTCCTCTTCCAGGCCTGGCGGTCGAGAATCCAAGTCAGGGGACCATGGGGAGGCGTCCTCAGGCGCAGGCCGAAGGCCAGATTTTCCCGGACGTTCATGTGGGGATAGAGGGCATAGTTCTGAAATACCATGGCCACGTCCCGATCCTTGGGAGAGAGGCTGTTCACCCGGCGGTCCCCGATATGGATCTCCCCGCCGGTCAGTTCTTCCAGGCCGGCAATGCAGCGCAGCACCGTGCTCTTGCCGCAGCCCGAGGGACCGACCAGCACCAGGAACTCCCGGTCGGCGATCTCCAGGCTCAGGTCGTCCACCGCCGTCACCTCGCCGAACCGCTTGGTGAGATTTTGCAGCCTGATCTCGGCCATAGGATTGGATGACCCCGGATTCCATGGGCTTAGGGCCGGGAGGTGTTTAACGTAATTGTATCGCAGGCGCTACCCTTCACTCACGGGACGCCGCGTCTGCCCCCCTCCGGATCGACCGCGGGCTTCGCCAAAGGGACGCCGCGTTCGCCCCCCTCCGGATCGACTGCGGGCTCCGCCCTTGTCTCTCCGACTCCCCCTCAAGGGGGGAGTGACACAGGCGAAGGCTGATGCGGTGGGGGGGCCAACCTATAGCCCGCGGCGCCCCGCCTTCGGGGCAGAATAGCGGAAATCCAAGGCAATGGGAAGCCGAGCCCCGGTTGCCCCCGAGTTGCTCTCGGGCCTGTTCCGGCCCTCCACCGCGGACCGGCTCCCAACCACCTTGGAGGTATGAGCATCCGGTTGACGCAACGGGAGGAGCAGGATATGTTACGGCGGCAGGCCGGCCCCCTGGATACCTCGGCCGATTCCTGACCCGCTCCACAGCCGTTCCCGCCACGGGAGCGCCGGGCCGGTCGCTCGAAGCCCATGAACCTCGCCCTCTTGTTAAGCCGCGCCGCCCGGGCCCACGGAGGCAAGCCTGCCCTGGTGCAGGGCGACCGGATCCTGAATTACGAGGAGTTCAACCGGCGGACCGGCCGATTGGCCGGGTCCTTGAGGGGCCTGGGAATCCGGTCAGGCGACCGGGTCGCTATCCTCCAGCACAATGCGCCGCCGTTTCTGGAGACCCTGTTTGCTCTCTTTCGCCTGGGGGCAGTGGCGGTCCCTCTCAACTTCAGGCTCCATTCGCGCGAGATTCGCTACATCCTGGAGCAGAGCCGGTCCACCGCCGTGATCCACGGCGACTTTTTCAACCCCCGGATTCCACAAGCCCGCCAGGGCACCTCGGTGAGCCACTGGATCAGCACCGGCAAGCCCGCTTCCGACGACTCCCTGGGCTACGAGGATCTGCTGGCGCAGGGTCCCGAACTCCCGGACGATGTCGAGCTTGACGAGGACGCTCTGGCTTGGCTCTTCTACACTTCCGGCACCACCGGCAAGCCCAAGGGAGCCATGCTCTCCCACCGCAACCTGCTGGCCATGATCATGAGCTTCTTCGCCGACCACTACGTCCCCGACGAGACCGACGTGGCGCTTCACGCTGCCCCTCTCTCGCACGGCAGCGGCCTCTACGCACTTCCCCTGGTGGCCCGCGGCGTCACCAACATTCTTCACGATTCGGTGGGCTTCAGCCCGGCTGGGGTGTTTGAGGAGATCACCCGCTGGAAGGTCACCCTCATTCCCTTTCTGGCCCCCACTCAGGTCAAGCGGCTGGCCGAGGAGCCGGTCGGCCCCGGCCACGACCTTTCCACCCTGCGGGCCATTGCCTGGGGCGGCGCCCCCATGTACGTGGAAGACGCCCGCCGGGCCGCGACCCGGTTCGGTCCCATCCTGACAGAGCTCTACGGGCTGGGAGAGTCCCCCATGACCATAACCGCCCTCAGCCGGCGAGCCATGGCGGCGGAGCTGGAGAAGGCGCCGCCCCTGCTTACCGCGGGACTGCCGCGCACCGACGTGGAAGTCCGCGTTGTGGACGAGGCCGGCCAATCGCTGCCCGCCGGCAGCTCCGGCGAGGTCCTGGTGCGAGGCGGCGTGGTCATGAAGGGTTACTGGAACAACCCGCGAGCCACGTCCGAGACCTTGCGCGGGGGCTGGCTCCACACCGGAGACATCGGCTACCTTGACGAACGTGGGTTTCTCTTCCTGGTAGACCGCAAGAACGACATGATCCTCTCCGGAGCGTCCAACATCTATCCGCGAGAGGTGGAGGAAGCCCTGATGGAGCACCCTGAGGTGGCCGAAGTGGCCGTGTTCGGCGTGCCCGATCCGGAATGGGGAGAATCGGTGAAAGCAGCCGTCAGGCCCCGCCATCCGCAAGCCCCGCCGCCCGTCCCGGAGCTGATTGCCTTCTGCCGGGAGCGCATCGCCAGCTTCAAGAAGCCGCGATCGGTGGTCTTCGTGGAGGAAATTCCCAAGAATGCCTATGGGAAAACCCTGCGACGGGAACTGAGAGAGCGCTACGGCACTCCGGATTGACCCCAATGTCTCAGCGGAAGGCGGGAATGCACGCCATGGAATGCAGCAAGAGGAATTCGGGATGAAGCCGAAGGGTCCGATCCGGGTGGGGGCCGATGTCGGGGGAACCTTCACCGACGTGGTCCTGGCCGATGCCGGGGGAAACGTCTGGACCGCCAAGGTTCCCTCGACGCCGCCCGACTTCGAGACCGCGGTGCTCAACGGCATCTCGCGGTTGCTCCACGACACCGCGGCTTCCGGGTCGGAGGTGGCCGAAGTGGTTCACGGGACCACCGTGGCCACCAACGCCATCCTGGAGCGGCGCGGGGCGCTGACGGCCCTGATCACCACCCGGGGATTCCGGGACGTGCTGGAGCTGCGCCGCATCCGGGCGCCCCAGATGTATGACCTCTTTTTCCAGAAACCCAAGGAGTTGGTGGAGCGCTGCCTGCGGTTCGAACTCGGGGAACGCCTGACCGCCCGGGGCGAGGTTCTGGCCGAGGTGGACCCGAACGACCTGAACCGCATCGCCCGCGGCCTGAAGGAAGAGAAGGTCGAATCGGTAGCCGTGTGCCTGCTGCACGCCTACGCCTGGCCCCAACACGAGACTTTGGTGGGAGAGCCTTTTGCAAAATTCGGAATCGGGCATGACATTGGGCTGGCAACAGTGATGTTCCGGCGGTGACTACCCAGCTGCAAAGACCCTTTTGAAGGAAAAAGCCCGAATCTGATGGCCGGATGGCCAGCGGTCGCCGGACGCAGGCACAGCTTACCCTCTCCCGGCCTTGAGGCGGGCGAACCTGCTGTGCGGTTGGGGGTGGCAACCCGGTCTTCAGAGCGTCAGGCGCATCAACTGATCCACCGTCAGGGCCAGAATGCCGAACATCAGGTGGCACCTCACCTTGTCGGGGCCGCGAACCCTCACCTGCCTCCCGCCAAACTCCTCCTTGAGCCGTCCGTTGACCCGCTCCACCGTCGAGCGTTCCCGGTAGCGCCGCGCCTCGGGAGTCACTTGGCCGATACAGCGCCGGGCCAGTGCCTCCCGCTTCCGCTCGGCTTTCAAGGTAGCTCTTCGGCGGGGGTTGACGTCAATAATCGGCACATGCCCCAGCTTCTCACTGAAGGCCCGGATCTCCGGCGCATCGTAGGCGCTGTCCATCAAGTCGTAGAGACTCTCGACCCGCCTTGCCGTCAGCGTCGCCAGCGGAATGGCTGCCTGAGAGTCATGCACCGAGGCCGAGGTCAGCAGACAACTGACCGGAATCCCGCCGTCAATGGCGTCGAGGTGTAGCTTGTAGCCGGTCCAGCTCTCCTGATGCCCCTTGGCGTTGCGCTTGACGCCGATGTCGCAGGCCTTGGGCAACTCCTTCAACATTTCCTCCAGCGTCATCGACCCCTGCCGCTCCAGCCGGCTCAACCGCTTGGGCCGTCGCTCGCCCTTCGGCGGCCGGCCCCGCCGGCGTTTCCGCTTGGCCTCCGGCGCAGCCTTGGCCGCTGGCTTTTCCCGTCCCGCAATCGCCGTCGAGTCCCTCGACACATGCCCCGCCAAGTGGCCCTTCAGCGTCTCCTCCAGCAATGCCTCGTGCAAACGCCCCGGCAGGTCGCTCTCAGCGAATTCCGCAAAGGCCCGCGAGAAGGTCGACTCGCTCGGTACCTCCCACGCCCTCTCCCAGCCGCACAGCCGCCGCAGCCTCCCCTCACTCCTCAGCCGCTCCACCAA
The DNA here is from genome assembly GCA_965207735.1 of Candidatus Versatilivorator sp. Taxonomy (GTDB): domain Bacteria; phylum Acidobacteriota; class Terriglobia; order Versatilivoradales; family Versatilivoraceae; genus Versatilivorator. Next base: position 4,385,353 of record OZ242296.1, read on the forward strand.
TCCCCGCGTGGTCGCCACCTCCAGCATCGACTTCGCCAGATAGGCTCGCGCCAGCACTGCCCGATCCTCCAGCGGCCGGCCACGCCAGCCCCGACTGTAAGGCAGCAACTCCTCCACCCGCACCAACTCCAATACCTGCACCAGCCGCTGGTAACGCTCTCCCAGAGGCCCCAAAACTTCCTCCAGCAGGGGAAACAGCTCTCGTTGAAACCGGAACCAGTGTCGTGATAGGGTTTCCCTAAGGGGCAAGTTCCACCTCCGTTCATCATGTGGTTCAGACACCTTCATGATACAACAGACAGTGGTCTTGCCCCTCCTTCCACCTGCCCTCCTTGATCTTTCCCCACGTGAAAATTCCCGCTATCTGCGAATTTTGCAAAAGGCTCGGGAGACTATTTGCGCCGAAATCTCCCCGATGTGCAGATATCTCTCTCCTCCGAGGTGCTTCGCGAGCGCAAGGAATACGAACGCACCGCCACCACCGTGGTCAATGCCTACGTGCGGCCGGTCATGCGCGGCTACCTGGCGGCCATGAGGTCGGGATTGGAGGCCCTGGCCATCCGCTCGCCCCTGCTGATCATGCAGTCCGCCGGGGGGTTGACCCCGGAAGAGGAGGCGGCCCTCCGTCCCGTATACATGCTGGAATCGGGCCCGGCCGCCGGGGTGCTCGCCTCCCAGGCTACCGCCCGCCACCTGGGACTGGAGAACGTCATCACCCTGGACATGGGGGGGACCACCGCAAAGGCTTCCCTGATCGAGGGCGGCCGGGTGCGCTACAGCCCCGAATACGAGGTCGGCGCGTCCCTTTCGGCGGGAAACCGCCTGACGGGCGGAGGCGGCGAGCTCATTCGGGCCCCCAGCATCGACCTCGCCGAGGTGGGCTCCGGCGGAGGCAGCATTGCCTATCTGGACGGAGTCGGCGGGCTGCGGGTGGGTCCGCGCAGCGCCGGGGCCGTCCCCGGACCCGCCTGCTATTCCCGCGGCGGGTTGGAACCGACCGTGACCGATGCCAACGTGGTGCTGGGATACATCCGCCCGGGCCGACTGGCCAACGGGGACATCGCCATCGACCCGGATGCCGCCGCAAGCACCGTTCGGGATCGGATCGCCACTCCTCTGGGAATGGATCTGCTGCAAGCGGCCGAAGGCATCCACCGCATTGCCAACGCCAGGACCATGCGAGCCCTGCGCGCCGTCTCCACCGAGCGGGGCCGGGACCCTCGAGAGTTCGTGTTGATGGCCTTTGGCGGATCCGGCCCCGTCCATGCGGCGGGTCTGGCCCGGGAGCTGCACATCCGTCAGGTCATCGTTCCGCCCCTGCCGGGCCTGTTCAGCGCCCTGGGTCTGCTGGCCTCGGGAGTGGAGCACCACGACGTCAGGAGCTGCCTGCTTTTCGCCACCGACGCCGAGGCGGCAAGCCTGGAGCGAGTTCGGCAGGAGTTGAGGCAGAAGATGCTGGACCGCTTCGAAGCCGAGGGCTACGCCGCCTCCCGGGTCGCCTTGAGCTGGAGCGCCGACCTGCGCTTTCAGGGACAGGCCTCCGAGATCCGCCTCGAGCTCTCCGGCGACCCCCTGGACGGACCCGGGATCCAGGCCTTGAACGAGGCCTTCGAAACCGAACACCAGCGGCTATACGGCCACCGGTCGGATCCCGAAAATCCCACTGAAATCATTGCCGTGCGCCTGGTGGGACAGGTGGCTGCCCCCGGGCGGGAGGCGGGGTTCAGACACGGGGCATCCGCCTTTGCGGCCCGGTCTCGCCGGCAGGCCTACTTCGGCTCCGACTACGGTGTCATCGACACTGCGGTGGTGACCCGCTCAAACCTTTCCGGGACCGCCAGGGGCTCCCTGTTGATCGACGAATACGACTCCACCATCGTCGTCCCTCCCTTCATGTCGGTTCGGCGGGACGAACATGGGAATGTGGTCATGGGGGTGGAGGATGAGTAACGCTGACATCACAGGCGGAACACGACCTGCCGGGGAAGCTCCCATCGATCCCGTCACCCGGGAGATCATTCAGAATGCCCTGGCTTCCGCCGCCGACGAGATGGCCCTGGCCCTCTACCGGACCGCCTACTCCACCATCGTGCGCGATTGCCTGGACTACTCCACCTCTCTTTGCAATGCCGAGGGAGAGATGATCGCCCAGGGCGTCACCACTCCCCTGCACCTGGGCACGGTGCCCTACGCCATGGAGACCCTCTTCCGGAAGTATGGAGAGAGCATGTGCCCGGGAGACATCTTCATTCTCAACGACCCCTTCGACGGGGGCATGCACATCCCGGACATCTTCATCGTGAAGCCGGTCTTCTGGGAGGACCGGCTGGCCGCCTTTGCCGTAAGCACGGCCCACCACCTCGACCTGGGGGGACGGCTACCCGGCAGCTCGGCCTGCGACAACACCGAAATCTTTCAGGACGGCCTGCGGATTCCCTGGCTGAAGCTCTACCGGCGGGGAGAGCCCGATGAGGCTCTCTTTGCCCTGCTCAGAACCAACGTCCGGGTGCCGCGCATGACCATCGGGGACGTGCAGGCCCAGATCGCCGCCTGCCACATCGGGGAGCGGGCCATCCATGAACTCATCCGGCGCTACGGCCTGGGGACCTTCACTCGCTGCGCGTCCGAGCTGATCGCATACACCGAAAGGCTGCTTCGACGGGAAATCGCCTCCTGGCCCGACGGCTGCTACGCCTTTACCGACCACATGGACAGTGACGGCGTCGGCGGCCCCCCGGTACCTATAAAGGTCACGATAACCGTGAAGGGAGACTCCCTGACCGCCGATTTCACCGGCTCTGCCCCCCAGGTGCGGGGAGCCATCAACTGCACGCTCTCCTTCACCGCCTCGGTGGTGGCCCTCTGCATCCGCTCGGTCATGCAGGAGGAGGTCCCCAACACCGCCGGACTCTTCAAGCCGCTGAGGATCGTGGCTCCTCCCGGCACGGTGGTGCACGGAGTCATGCCGGCAGCTTCCTCCATGAGGGGAATTACCGGATTCCGCATGGTCGATGCCGTGTTCGGCGCCCTGGCAGGCCTTCTGCCGGACCGCGTCTTTGCGGCCGGCGAAGGCGGCAACACCCTGGTGATCATCGGCGGCTTGCGGGAACAAGGCGGCCGCCGGGCGCCCTATGTCTATTACGAACTCCTCTCGGGCACCTGGGGAGGCCGTCCCGACCGGGACGGCAACGACGGACTGTGCAACATCGCCAACGTGGCCGCCAATATCCCGGTGGAGCAGGCCGAGTCCGAGTATCCCGTCCACATCGAACGCTACGGAATGGTGACCGACAGCGGAGGGGCCGGCCGATTCCGGGGCGGTCTCGGCATCGAGCGCGAGTGGCGCCTGCTGGAAGGGGAAGCCCACCTGGCCATCCGCTCAGACCGCAGGGACCATCCCCCCTACGGGCTCTCCGGCGGCCTGCCGGGAAGGGGCTCCATCAACGAGCTGCGGGGGAAAGAGGAGACCAGGGTCCTGCAGACCATGATCTCGACCTCCATCAAGCAGGGCGAGCGCATCTACCACCGGCAGGCGGGCGGCGGCGGCTGGGGCAACCCGCTGGAGCGGTCCCCCCAGGCGGTGGAGCGGGATGTCAGGAACGACAAGGTTTCCCCGGCGGCCGCCCGGCGGGAGTATGGAGTGGCGATCGACGAGCGGACGGGCAAGGTCGATGCCGCTGCGACGGAGGAGTTGAGGCGGGGGCAGCGTGACGCGGGATGAGGCCGCGTTCTGCCCTCATTAGCTCGGCGGCGCGGCGACCGGCGTCCTGCAATCCTCACACATTAGACCGGGAACATGGTTTACACCCTGCCCAGGAATCGGGCAAGGCCCCCCATGCAAGTCTCGAGTATCACTCCCCCCTTGAGGGGGAGTCGGAGAGACAAGGGCGCAGCCCGCGGTCGATCCGGAGGGGGGCAAACTCGGCGTTCCGTAAGAGCCGATCAGCGGCACTCACAGAGCCACAAAGCGAGACGGACCTGCTCCACCGGCACGCGTTGTCCCAAAGCTGCGCCGGCGTCTGCCCCCCTCCGCATCAGCCTTCGCCATTCGGCTCGACTTCTGCGACTCCCCCTCAAGGGGGGAGTGATATCCGTGTTATGAAGTGGGAACGGAGTTTATGCGGTAGACCGGGAACATGGTTTACATCCTGCCCAGAAATCGGGCAAGGCGCCCCATGCAAGCCTCAAGTATCACTCCCCCCTTGAGGGGGAGTCGGAGAGACAAGGGCGCAGCCCGCCGTCGATCCGGAGGGGGGCAGACGCGGCGTCGCGAGGGGGCTCCGCCCGCAGTCGAGCCGGAGGGGGGCAAACTCGGCGTCCCGGAAGAGCCGATCAGCGGCACTCGCAGAGCCGCATAGCGAGACGGACCTGCTTCAATGGCACGCGTTGCCCCAAAGCCGCGCCGGCGTCTGCCCCCCACCGCATCAGCCTTCGCCATTCGGCTCGACTTCTGCGACTCCCCCTCAAGGGGGGAGTGATTCGAGTTTCTTGAAGGACGTTTTGCGGAATTGGGGGAGAAGGCCCGGCGAAGAGTGCCGCCTACGGGGCCTTGGCCGAGGCGCTGCGGTTGAGCGGCAGCGCGTCGCAGAGGTGGAGCGCCACCAGCGGATAGAGGGTCCCGCTGAAGGCGATGAAGTGGTAGTTGTCGGTGTTGAGCGAACGGGTCCACCAGCGACCCGACTCTCGCTGATTTGCCAGCAGCCACCGGACACCCTTTTGGATCCCGGGATCCCGGGCGCTGACTCCGGCCTCTCGTAGCGCAACGAGAGCCAGACCCGTCTGGTGGCCGTCGCTGGGAGGGTCGGCGAATTCCTTTTCGGCCCTGAGCTTCTCGGCCCGGTTCCCCTCGCCCCACTCCTCGGGTCGGGCAAAGGCGCGTAGCGCCCACCCTCCGTCGGCCCGCTGCTTGCTCCGGATCATTTCGATGATCCGTTCCTTTTCACCCTCCTCCAGCAGGCCTTCCAACTTGGTCGAGGCCAACAGGAGCATCACCCGCCCATAGTCGTGCGGCGGTTCAACCTTGCGGAGGTAGTCCTGCAACCGCTTCACCCCGGCTTTCAGTCCCTCGTCGCTCAGGCCGGACAGCCAACCCGGAGCCGTCCCCACCGCCAGGGCCGCTATCGTAGCTTCCTGAAAGGCGCTGGATTCCAGAGGCGGCCAGCACAGGGCGGCCTTCCACTCCCCGGTGGGAAGCTGCCGGTCAAGCAGCTGTTTCAAGGCCTGCTCGGTTTCGTCCGACAGGGTTCCGGTCACATGGGCATCCCATTCGGCCAGGCCGCGGGCAAGGTAGATCATTTGCGAATCCCCAAGCTTGCCTTTCTTGCCCAGTCGTGCGGTTCCTTCTCGAAGCACCTTCCCAAAAAAATCGCGCAACTCCCCGGAGGGTTGACCCAGGGAACGGGTCAGCGAGGGCCGCAGTGCCATGTAGCTGCCATTGGTGTGGCAGGTCACGCACTTGTGTCCGCGGCTCCAGGCAGTGGCCCCCTGGTCGAGAAAGTCCAGGGCACGCTGCACCGAGACCTCCCGGAGCTTGGGCTCATCGGCGTCCAGTCTGGGAATCTGGATGGATTCGAATTCGTATTGATACTTGAACTTGTCCTCTCCCCCGGCAACCCCGGCTGCTCCCAACAACAGCAGCGCTCCCAAGCCGCCGGCCAGCCATGCTCTCTTCACCGTTCGATCGATCATCCCCCACCTCGCTGCCTTTGTTTTTTGTCGGGCAAGCCTCTCCTACCCGCCCCGCCCTCCCATCATCGCAAATTCCGGCGCAACTCGTCCATGCTTCTCACCGGAGCCCAGGACAAAGTGTCGATGGACTCCTCGGCAGCCAGACCCAGGCGGTGCAGCCTGGCCATATCTTCGGCCGGCACCCCCGAGGAGGGCTTGCCCTCCAGTTGGTCCAGGAAGTCCGACAGGCACTCCCGCAAGCCGGGCCATCCGGCGAAGGGCCGCAGGGCCGAGACCACTCGGTCCACCCGCCACTCCGGGAGGGACCGGCTTCGAAGCCGCAACTCCCCGGTAAAGAGATCCGCAAAGAGGTCTCCGTCCCGGCCCTGGATCTCGACCCAGGTTTCGGGGCCCTGAACGCTGGAGATGTTGGCCTGAAAGGTTCCCCAAACCCCGCCGTAGTCCAGCTGGGTCAGGGCGTAGGCCTGCATGCGGCCTTCGGTTCCCCGGCCATCCTGCACCAGCACTCTTTGAGGTTGAGAACCCAGCATCGCGTCCAAGGCGTCCACGTACCAGGGAGCCAGCACATGGCTCAGGCAGAGCCCGCCTCCCGGCCGGGCATTCCAGTTGCCGTTCATCCGGATCCTGGCGGTCTGCGGCTCTCCGATGGCCCCCTCGGCCAGCCTTTGGGCGGCCGCGGCCACCACCGGGAGGAACCTCAGCTCCAGGTCGGCCTGCTGGATCTGGCCGGCCCCCAGCAATTCCACCAGAACCGGAGCGATCCGGTCCCGACGGTGCGACACCGGGGGCTCGTAGAAAAAGGGAATTTTCGAACCGATCGCGGCCAGCAGACTCGGCTCGTGCAGGGCTTCGGGAAGAGCCATCAGCACGCCATCCAGACCGCCGGCGTCCAGCAAGGCTTGGAAGTGAGGATAGATGCGGACCTGGCTGCCCAGTTCCTCCCGGATGCGCTGCCGACTGGCCTGGCTGGGAACCGCGGCGGCCACCACCGTGCCCCTGCCGTCAGCCCGCAGGGCCGGCACATAAGCCTCGCGAGCCCAGTTGCCGTAGCCGGCAAGTCCGATGCGCAGCGGGTTCGTGTCAGGGTCTCTTTGCGTCACGACAGCCTCACGACCGAGGCGAATGGTCAGTGGCTAGTGGCCAGTGCCTAGTGATTGGCCAGCTCGCGGCCTGTCCCGTGGATGATACAAGATGGAACAACGAATCTTCATGGCCTATCGGGAACAAGGGCCGTGTCCAGTTAAATTGATTTTCTACATATTGAACATGGATACACAGGATTGAGCGGAGTCATCCGGGTCGGGCGCGAAATCCCAGCAGGGCCTCCACCGTGCGGGCGGCCGCCAGCAAGGCTCCGTCCTCCATGGGGCGCGCCGACAACTGCAGGCCCAGCGGCAACCCCTCGGGGGACAGCGCCGCCGGCAGCGTCACCGTGGGGCACCCCGTATAGGTCCAGAGCAGGCTGAAGCGGGGATCGCCGGTAATGGCCAGACCCCGGGGGGCGGGTCCCTCGGCCGAGGGAGACAACACCAGGTCCACTTCCTCCAGCAATCCCGACAGGGAGACGGTCAGCGAGCGCCGGTGTTGCTGAATCCGTTCCAGGGCTTCAGGAGTGACCGCTTCCCCGTCCAGCAGCAGCGCACGCAGCTTGGGGGGATAACGGTCGCCGTGGCGTGCCATCAGTTCCGCGTGCCCTCGGGCTCCCTCGGACGCAATCAGGTCGAAGTGATTCCTGTAGGCGGCGACACACGCTTCGGGCAAGCTCATTCTCTTGACCTCGCATCCCCCGGCGGCCAAACGGTCCCCGGCCTGCGACAGCGCCCTCAGCATGACGCCGGCGGCGGGCTCGGTATGCAGGTCCGGCGCCAATCCGATCCTCAAGCGTCCGGGCTCCCCTGCCGTGGGCTCTCCCAACAGAGCAGCGACGGCCTGTTGCATATCGCTGACGCCGCGGGTGAATAAACCCACCGTATCCACGCTGGGGGAAAAGGGAAAGACGCCGGTGACCGGCAGGCGTCCGTAGGTAGGCTTGAACCCCGTGACCCCGCAGTAGCTGGCGGGACGATTGACCGACGCCACCGTCTGGGAACCCAAAGCCAACCGAACCATCCCACAGGCCACGGCCGCGGCCGACCCGCTGCTGGAGCCCCCGGGAGTGTGGCCGGGATTCCAGGGATTGCGGGTGGCTCCCGGATCCAGAAAAGCAAACGTGGTGGTGACGGTCTTGGAGAGGACGAAGGCGCCCAGAGACAGCAGGCGCCCCACCACGCCGGCGTGTTCCCGGGCCGGTGTTTCCGGGAGAAAGTCCACGTTGCAGCGGGTCGGCATTCCCTGGACGTCGATGATGTCCTTGACCCCCAGCGACCAGCCGCTTAGCGGCCCGGCGCCGCTCTGCCGGCGGCGCAGCCGGGCCCCGACCGGGTCCCAGTCCACCAGGGCCTCGACGGTTGCCTCCCAACGCCGGATGGCTGCAAGCTCCTCTTCCATGCCTGTCCCTCCGAGGTTGCCCCGACGCCGGGTTTCCGGGAATCTTGGGTATAATCATCCGGGCGCGACTCCACCCGACCCGGCCCGCCGCCCGACCCCATGCAACCCATCGCCCTGCTGCTGATCCTGATCTCCGCGGTCATTCACGCGGGATGGAACACCCTCGGCAAGCGGAGCCGCCCCAGCGCCCCCCTTTTCCTGGCTGCCAACCTGGTCGGGTGCCTCTGCCTGCTGCCGGGGCTGGCCTACCATATCCCGAAAATTCCTGCGATTCTAGCGGAATTGTGGCCGCTGCTTGCGGTCAGCGGCTGCGCTACCGTCATCTACTACCGCTGCCTGGCCACCGCCTACAACTCCGGGGATCTCTCCCTGGCCTATCCGCTTTCACGATCCTCCCCGCTGTTTATCGTGGCGGTCATGTTCCTGCTGGGAAGGGGCTCCGAGATCAGCCGCGGATGCCTGGCCGGGATCGTTCTGGTGGTGGCCGGCTGCATTCTCCTGCCCATGAGGCACCTGGCCGACCTCAAGAGCAGCCACTACCTCAGCCGTGTCTTCCTGGCGGCCCTGATGGCGGCCCTGGCCACCACCGCTTACTCCATCGCCGACGAGCAGGCCTTGCGACTGCTGGTTTCGGGGCGGTTGGGGGCGTTTTCCAACCTCGAGGCCAGCTGGGTTTATTTTGCCTTGTGGGTCCTCTCCTCCAGCGGTTTGCAGGCGGTGGTGGTGCTGGGCCGCAAGCCGGAGCGGGCTACCTTCCTGGAGCTCATTCGCCGGCGGGCCCGGACCTACGTCCCTCTGGGACTGGGCATCAACCTGGGCTACCTGCTCATCCTGGCTGCCATGACCTGGAGCCATAACGTCAGCTACGTGGTGGCCTTTCGCCAGATCGGCATCCCGCTGGGAGCCTTGCTGGGTGTCTTCTGGCTCAAGGAGCCACTTCCCCTCCCCAAGGCCCTGGGCTTGCTGATTCTCCTCATCGGCTTGGCCTTGGTGGCGGCCGGCTGAAAGAGCCCGGAGAGCGAATCTCAAAGGGAGTGACATTGATCCGGGGCTCTTGTATATTTTGTTTCATCCTTCAATCGGCAACCTCGACTCTGCGCCCGGGGCGGGGACGGCCGCGGGGAGCTTGGATGGACAGGCCATCGCCACATTCCGGCCCAATTCGGACAGCCCACAGGAGGTTTTCAGCAGCCTGCCTGGGTGCAACCCTGCTCCTGATGGCCGGGCTTCCGGCCCGCGCCGCCGTGGACTTCCAGGATCAGGTGTTACCGGTCCTGCAGGAGAGCTGCCTCCCCTGCCATGATCGCCACACCCGAACCAGCGGCTTTTCGGTGGAAAGCCTGGACTCGGTTCTGTCGGGAGGCGCCCGCCACGGGGCCGCCGTCATGCCGGGAGCCCCTGAGCAGAGCCCCCTGTTAAAGGTGCTGCGCGGAGAGCTGGAGCCGCGGATGCCCTTGGGCCAAACCCTTTCCGAAGACCGGATCCAACTCATCGAGCAGTGGATCGGCGGGCTCTCGGCCACTCCCGGGGCGGACTCGCCGGCGGAGCCCTACTGGGCCTACGTCAAACCGGCTGCCGGGCCGCCCTCCGAGGTACAGGGCGCGCCCTGGATCCGGAACGGCATCGATGCCTTCATATGGAAACGCCTGCAGGAGGAGGGACTCTCACCCGCACCCCCTGCCTCCCGGAGGACCCTGATCCGCAGGTTGTTCTTCGACCTTCTGGGGGTGCCGCCCGAGCCGGCCGAGGTGGAGGCCTTTGTCGACGATCCCTTCCCCAACGCCTATGAAGCCCTGGTGGACCGCCTGCTGGCCGATCCCCGCTACGGGGAGCGCTGGGGGCGCCACTGGCTGGACCTGGCCCGCTATGCCGACACCAACGGCTACGAGGGCGATCCGGAGTACTACCACACCTGGCGCTACCGGGACTACGTCATCGATGCCTTCAATGGGGACAAGCCCTACGACCTGTTCGTGAAGGAACAGTTGGCCGGGGACGAGTTCTTCGAGATGATGTCGGCTGGAGCGCTGCCGCCTCCGGACCCGGAAAAGGTGGTGGCCCTGACCTTTCTGCGGCTGGCTCCCTTCACCGAGCCTCGCGGCGAAGAGGACCGGCACGTCCTGCTCAGTGAAATGACCTCCACCGTGGGTTCCGTTTTCCTTGGGCTGACGGTGGGCTGCGCCCAGTGTCACGATCACAAGTACGATCTGCTGCCTACCAGGGACTTCTACCGGCTCAAGGCCTTTTTCGCCACGGTGCAGATCGATCCCCCGCGCCCAGGGGACATCCAGCAACTGGGAGGGCCGCAACCCGCCGGATTCGTCAATCCGGTCCGCGGAGAGCGGTGGGAGCGGGAGCGGGCCGCATTGGAACAACGGTTGCAAGCCACCGAAACGTCTTTCTCCCTCTTCTACGAACCGCTGCTGGAGCGACTGAAAGCCTACAGGATGGAAGCCGCCCGGGACCGCCTGTCGTCCCCCGAAGTCGAAACGCCCACCCTCAAGGACCTGAAGAAAGCCATCCGGGACGACCAGGGCTACCGGAAGTTCTCCATGGAAGAACACCGGCGGTTCTCGGACTTCAGCCACCGCGTTCTTCGGCTCAAGAACGCCATCGAGCGTCGCAAACCGTTGGCCATGTCCTTGAGAAACGCCGACGGTCCTCCCTACGGCCCCAACGTCTCCACCACCTACGTCCTGGAACGGGGCCAATGGAACCGCAAGGGAGAACCGGTGGAACCGGGATTTCCCAGCGCCGTCGAGGGCCACTCCCGACCGGCCCGGATCGACCTGGATCCCTTCGGACGCTACCCGACCCGGGGCCGCCGACTGGTACTGGCAAAGTGGATCGCCAGCCCCGAGAATCCCCTGACGGCCCGGGTGATGGTGAATCGTCTCTGGCATTGGCACTTCGGGAGAGGCATCGTGGACACGCCCAGCGATTTCGGCAAGAACGGGGCGGCCCCGACCCATCCCCGCCTGCTGGACTGGCTGGCGCGCGAGCTGGTGGAGCGCAACTGGAGTCTCAAAGCCATGCATCGACTCATGGTGACCTCCGGCGCCTACCGCCAGTCTTCCCTCCACTCCGATCCCCATGCCGCCCGGATCGACCCGCAGAATCGATTCCTGTGGCGCTTCCGGCGGCGGCGTCTGGAGGGAGAAGCCGTCCGCGACAGCATCTTGACGGCCAGCGGCAGACTCAACGGCGACCGGGGCGGACCTCCCGTCTTTCCTCCCCTGCCCCGGGGACTTGACGAAACCCAGAAGGTCCAGGGCACCAACACCTGGGAGACCATGTCCGACCCCCGGGCCCGCAAGCGAAGCGTCTACATCTTTCAGCGTCGCTCTCTGAGCATGCCCCTGATGGAGACCTTCGACGCTCCGGTGCCCAACGCTTCCTGCGCCCGGCGGGAGACCTCGGTCTCGGTCCTGCAGGCCCTGACCATGTACGACGGGGAGTTTGTGAACGAAGAGGCGCGCCACTTCGCCGAGCGGGTCAAGCGCGAGGGCGGCGCCGGCCCTGCCTCCCGGATCCGGCAAGCCTTCCGCATTGCCCTGGGCCGCGACCCCCGTCCCGACGAGACCGCCGGGGCGCGGCGACTGCTGGAGGAGAGCCGCTCCGGCGAGGGACTGACAGCTCTCTGCCGGGTGCTGCTGAACAGCAACGAGTTTGTGTATATCGATTAGAAGGAGTTGGACCATGAATGAGGAACACCGAAACCACATCGCCAAGCTGCCGCTGCAGGCTCTGTCCCGGCGGGACTTTCTCTGCCGTTCCTGCAACGGGATCGGAGCCCTGGCCCTGGCCGGCATGCTGGCGGACGAGTTGCCCGCAGGCACCCCGGAGGCGTCGGAACCTCCCCTGCCTCACTCCGGGCGCAAAGCCAAGCACTGCATCTTCATGTTCATGGCGGGAGGGGTCAGCCACGTGGACAGCTTCGACTACAAGCCGGCTCTGCAGAAACTCGCCGGGCAGGAGCTGCCCCCCTTGAGCGGTCTTTCCGGCGAGATCCAGGGCTACCTCAACAAGCCCCACCGGGTCATTCCCAGCGCCTTTGAATTCAAGCGCTACGGCCAGTCGGGGCGCGCCATCTCCACCCTCTTTCCCCGCATCGGCCAATGTGCGGACGACCTGGCCTTCGTCTATGGGATCGAGGTCGAGAACAACAACCACGGCCCGGCCACCATGCACGTCAACACCGGGTCCCAGTTTCAGGGCAGCGCTTCGGTGGGTTCCTGGGTCGCCTATGGACTGGGCAGCCCCAACCGGAACCTGCCCGGCTACATGGTGATCCAAGACCCCAGAGGCGCCCCGGTGAACGGCGCCGCCGTCTGGGGGAGCGGCTATCTGCCCGCGGCCTACCAGGGCACCGTGCTGCGCTCCAGCGGCGCCCCCATTCTGCACCTGGACCTTCCCAGCGGAGTGGACCGCGCCCAGCAGCGGCGGGAGTTCGACCTGCTCCACTTCCTCAACTCCCGGCACCTGGACCAGCGGCCCGGCGCTTCCGAGCTGGAGGCCAGGATCAGCGCCTACGAGCTGGCGTACCGCATGCAGGCCTCGGCCCCGGAAGCGGTGGATCTGTCGGGAGAGTCGGCCCACACCCGTCGTCTCTACGGACTGGACAATCCCGTCACCGAGGGGTTCGGGCGCCAGTGTCTGCTGGCCAGGCGGATGGTGGAACGGGGAGTCCGGTACACGCTGCTGGTCCACGGCGTGGAGATCAACAAGCACAGTTGGGACGATCACACCAATGTGGAGGGACGCATGCGGAACCACGCCGCCGAGGTCGACCTGCCGGTGGCGGGGCTTCTGCAGGACCTCAAGCAGCGAGGGCTGTTGGATGAAACGCTGGTGGTCTGGGCCTCGGAAATGGGCCGCACCCCTTTCCTCAACGACCTCGAGTCCAAGACTCCCGGCCGCGACCACAACCAGTTCGCCCTGGCCATGTGGATGGCTGGCGGAGATGTCAAGGGCGGCGCCACCGCCGGAGCCACCGACGAGTTCGGCGTCAAGGCCCTGGAGGAACAGATCCCCCTGCGCGACGTGCACGCCACCATCCTCAACCTGCTGGGGTTGGACGACCGGCGCCTGACCTACCTCCATGCCGGCCGCTTCCGCCGCCTGACCGACATCGGCGGCCGCGTGCTCCACGAGATCATTGCCTGACCCAATAAAGGCGGTGGTCAGCGCTTAGCCCTCAGGAGGTCATGGTGTACAATAGAGAGCAACTCGGAACGACACGGAACGCAACGGAATGACCACCGCTGTTTTCGACACTCTAAATGCCGCCCGCCAGCTTGAAGACGCCGGCATCGAAACTAGGCAGGCCGAAGCCATCGTTTCCACCATGGCCAAGGCTTTCGACGATTCCGTCGCCACCAAGGCCGATCTAGCTGCCCTCAAGGCCGACATAGCCGCCGTCAAGGCCGAACTCAAACAGGACAACGCCGACCTCAGAACCGAACTTGCCACCGCGGTCAACCGGATACTGCTGGCGCAGCTCGCCATTGCCGGACTGCTCTTTGCCGCTCTCAAGCTGTTTTAGCCAAGCCTTCGAGTTGGGGTTGAAGTCCGACCGGAACGTCAAAGGCCGTAAGCCAAGCGCCTACATTCTCCAATAGTTTTTCTTCGTGTCCCTTCGTCGTCCTTCGTGCCCCTTCGTGGATATCTCTTTTCCTTCGTGGACTGAGAGCCGACGTTCGCCGCACTTGGCGTGAAATGCGGGTCTGCATCACAGGTCCATCACCCGGTCCACGTCCGGGTCCAGCTTTGGGGGCTTGGAGAGGAGGGAGATTCCGAAGAAGAGGGTGAGGGAGACCAGCAGGGCGATGGCTCCGGCGTCGATGCGGAAGGGGATCTGGATATTCAGCAGCTTGACTCCCAGATTGATGACCAGGCTGGAGATCATGGCGGTGTTGGCGGCCAGGGCGGTGGCCCGCTTCCAATTGAAGCCGATGGTCACCACCGGGACCAGGGCCGCCGCAAAGGTGCCCCAGCCAAAAGCTCCCAGGATGGCCACCAGGTCGCCGGAATAGACGGCAATCAGGGACGCCGCCAGGGCAATGACCACCGTGGCCGTTCGGGCCCACAGCAGTTCGTTCTTCAGAGACCGGCCCCGCAGGGATTGGGGAATGTCGTGGACGATGGCGGCCGATCCGATGTTCAGGAAGCCGTCGGCGGTGGACATGATGGCGGCGAACAGGGCCGCGAAGACCAGGCCGGCCAGCAGCGGATGGGTATAGGCCTGCAGAAATTGGGGCGCCGCGGCATCGATCCCGGGCAGTTCGGGATGGCTGCCCGACAGCACCAGAGTTCTCATGGCCAGGCCGATGGCCAGCCAGAGGAGCGCGGTCAGCGAATACCCCACCACCGAGATGGGCAGGGTGCGCCGCACATCCTCCACCCGCTTGCTCATCATCAGCTTGGTGATCACGTGAGGCTGGCCCGAGGCCCCCAGGGTGAAGAGGAAATACCAGGAGAGGCATCCCAGCATTCCCACCGATCCCCAGGGGCTGATGGCTTCCGGGTCGTCGGCCCCAATGGTCAGTGACATGCCGGCAAAGCCGTCCGGAACGGCGGTGGTGGCCGCCACCAGCACCAGCAGGGCCGCAATCACCATGATGAAGCCTTGAATCACGTCGGTGTAGACCGAGGCGATGATGCCGCCGGTGACGCAGTAGAACACCAGGACCGCGAACGACACGGTCACGCAGGCTTCCAGGCTCAACCGTCCGATCGGTGTATTGGCGATGATGTCCTGCAGGACGGTGGCCATGGCCAGAATCTGCGTCCCCAGGTAACCCATCACACCCAACAGGATGGCGAGGGAGGTCAGCAGGCGGGTAAGCCGGCTCTTGTACCGGGCGGCCACCACGTCCGGCAGCGACACCGACTCTTTCAGCTCGGCCAGCAGGCGAATGCGCTTCCCCAACAGGTAGAAGGAGATGCAGGTGCCCATGGGGGCACTGATCACCATCCACAGGGAGCTCATTCCCATGTGGTAGACCAGCCCCGGCCCGCCCACGAAGCCGAAGCCGCTCATGATGCTGGAAAAGACTGCGAAACCGGTGACGATGACCCCCAGGTTCCGGCCGGCCATGAAGAAATCCGCGCTGGACCGGGTCCGCCGAAGCGCCCACAGCCCCACCACTATGCAGATTCCCATGTAGAACACCACCGAGAACAGGATGGTGACGCCCCGGTCCGTGTCCATCAGCCATCCTCCTCGGGCGATTCGGGGGCCGTCCGGGTGGAGTTCGCCGCCGGCGCGGCGTCGACCAGCTCCCGGAAGCTGCGGCTGTCTTCCTTGCGGAACACCCAGTCCTCGAACTTCAAGCTGTATACCAGCACGAAATAGAGGGGAAACGGCCACAGGACCCAAAGCATGACGGCCGTAGGCGGCGGTAGCGACACCAGGAGCCGGGTGGGATCCTTCAGGTAGTCCTGGTAGGCGAGGATCAGGACCATGAAGACGGCCAGGAAGAGGACGCCGCCCAGCAGGAGGGCTCTTCTCTTGGCCCGGGAAGAACCCCTGGCGCCTCGCAGGCCAAAGCCCAGACAGGCGACAAAAAGCATCAGCTGCAGAATCCCGAAGGCCGTGCCCAGCCACAGGACCTGAGCATGCCGCTCCCCGGCCCCCCCTTGCCGCATGGTGCTCAGCTGCCCGTGCCCATACCCCTGGCTGTCGGGAGGCTCTTCCCAAAAGAGGGCCACTCCCACCACCAGGCACAAAGCCAGCAGCAGTCCGAAAAGGACCCAGTGCAGGGAGTCGGAGTCAGTAGGGCGGGTTTTGGTCAAGGGGAAAGCGTGCTCCTTCACACGATTGAGTCTGGTCCTGGCTGGCTGTGCCGCTGATTTCCACTTACGGGGCGCCGCGTTACCCCCCTCCGGATCGACTGCGGGCTGCGCCCTTGTCTCTCCGACTCCCCCTCAAGGGGGGAGTGATAATTGAGGCCTGCATAAGACGCTTCTATCACTCCCCCCTTGAGGGGGAGTCGCAGAAGCCGAGCCGAATGGCGAAGGCTGATGCGGTGGGGGGCCAACGCCGGGCTACCAGATGCGGCCGTCGCCACGCCAAGTCGCTTCTACCCCGCTCAGATCATTCGCTCCACGTTGCCGCAGACGCTTAGGGCTTGACCCGTGATCGCGGATCCCGCCTTGGAACAGAGGAAGAGGGCCATGTTGGCGATCTCGTCGGGGTTCACCATTCTGCGAAGCGAGACCTGCCTCAGGTGTTCCGCCTCCAGTTCCTCATAGGGTTTTTGGATAGCCGCCGCCTTGGCGGTGATGACCGAGCGGATGCGGTCGCCCTCCACCATTCCGGGCAGCAGGGCATTCACCCGAATCCCGTGAGGCCCCACCTCCATGGCCAGGCTCTGAGTGAAGCCCACCACGGCCCACTTGGAGGCGGCGTAGGGGGTTCGCATGGGATACCCCAGCCGGCCGGCCACCGAGGAAAGGTTGATGATCGAGCCGCCTCCCGCCTGCTTCAGCAGGGGCACCGCCAACCGGGCGCAAAGGAACTGGCCGGTGATGTTGACGTCCAGAGTCCGGCTCCAGTCCTCCGGGCTCACCTGCTCCACCGGCGCGGTGGGGCCGGCAATGCCGGCATTGTTGATCAGCACGTCCAGTCCGCCCATATGGGCCGCCAGGTCCCCAAAGACCCGCTCCACGTCGGCGGGAATGGCCACGTCGGCCCGGGTGAAGCCCACTCCCGGAAGCTCCTGGAACAGATCCGCGGCCCGGTCCCCGGAAACATCGCACACGTGCACCCTGGCTCCCTCCCCCAGGAAGGCAGCCGCAATCCTGCGCCCGATGCCGGAAGCTCCGGCCGTTACCAGCACTCGTGTTCCCTCTCGAATCTTCATGGTTCGCTCGTTGGTTGTTTGCTGAGCCTCTGCCCGCGGTTTGCGTCGGGGGGCTCCGATCACCCGTGGAACAACCGCAGCAACGCCAGAAAGCGGCGGTCTCGCTCCGACACCTTCGCCTGTGCCGTCTCCGGGGTGTAGTGGTAGATCCCCTCTCCGCTCTTGACTCCGAAACGGCCCGACCGGACGGCGTCTGCCAGTACCGCCGGAAGCTGCCGGTCGGATCGGACATCCGTCACCAGGTTCTCGAACACGCTGGCGGTGACGTCCAGGCCCGCGAAGTCGATGACCTCCAGCGGGCCGATGGCCGCCAAGCGAAAACCGATGGTGCTCTTCACCGCCCGATCGATCTCCTCGGGGTCCGCCACGCCCCGGTCCAGCAGGTCCAGGATCTCCCTGAGCATGGCAATCTGGATGCGGTTGACCAGAAATCCGGGAACTTCCTTCTTCAGTTGTACCGGGGATTTCCCGACCTGTCGCAGCACGGCCAGGGTCGCTTCGACGGCCTCGGTCCCGGTTTTCTCTCCCGGAACCACCTCCACCAGCGGCACGATGTGGGGCGGATTGAACCAGTGGGTGATCAGGGCCCGCTGGGGACGGCTCAGATCCCCGGCAAGCTCGGAGATGGGGAAACTGGAGGTGTTACTGGCCAGGATGGTCTCGGCTGAAACCCGGGACTCCACCCGGCTGAACAGCCGGCGCTTGACCTCCAGGTCCTCGGCAACCGCCTCCACCACCAACTCGGCCCCCTCAACCGCTTGGGCTTCGGTCTCACAGACGCGGAAACGGGCCAGCGCCGGTACAATGGCCGCCTCTTCCCCGAAACCGGCTTGGGCAGCCGTCCTCAGGTTTTGCTCGATCCGGCCGGCCACCGATCCTCGCACCTCCGGGGACTGGTCGTAGCCGCTGACCCGGCAGCCCCCCAACGCAAAGGCCTGGGCGATACCATGACCCATGGTTCCCAGCCCCAGCACCGCGATATTTCCGATAGTGGACAAAGGTCGGTTCTCCTCACCCCCAGGGATCGGGAGCCAGGGCCTCCATGTCGGTGACCGCATCCAGCACCACCGGGCGGTCGGCCTGCAGCGCCTCCTCCAGGGCGGGGACCACCCCCTCGGGCTGCTCCACCCGGATGCCCCGGCAGCCCAGGGACTCGGCCATGGCCGCGATGTTCAGGTCCCGGAACTGCCACATCTCCAAACCCTGGCGCTGCACCCCTCCGTAGGCGCTGGCGAATATCTCGGTCTCCTGATTGAGGGAACGGTTGTCGTTTACCACGATCACGGGATGGATGCCGTAGCGGAGGGCCGTCTCCAACTCCGACAGGTGGTAGTAGAAGCCGCCGTCGCCGGTGAAGCAGACCACCGGCCGTTGGGGCGCGGCGCACTTGGCCCCGATGGCCGCCGGCAGGCCCCAGCCCAGCGATCCGGCAGCCCGTATATAGCTCTGGCCGGGGTGGTGCAACTCGATGTGGGTCCCCGACCAGATCCCCGAGTGGCCGGTATCCGACACCAGGATCGCGTCCGGCGGCAAGGCCGATTCTATTTCCTTGCAGAGGCGCTCCGGGCGCATGGGCACCGCCGGCGAAGACCGCAGGGGAGCTACCTCCGAACGCCATTCGGCCACCACCTGCTCCACCCGCGAGAGCCACTCGGAGTTGGGCGGCCGCGAGGCCAGGGCCGCATTCAACTCCTGCAGCCCGACCTTGGCATCGCCCCACAAGCTGCACAGGTTGGGGTAGTTGCGGCCCAGTTCCCCGGGTTCGATGTCCAGTTGAAGGACGGGAGTCCCCTTGGGCGGAATGCGCCAACTGTTGGTGACCTGCCCCCCGGTGCGGCTGCCGATGAAAAAGACAAGGTCGGCCTCGGACACCAGCCGGTTGGCGCAGTCGCGGGAATAGGAGCCTACCACTCCGATGGACAGGGAGTGGTTTTCCGGAAGGGTCCCCTTGGCGTTCAGAGAGGTCGCCACCGGGATGGAGAGCTTTTCCGCCAACTGCCTCACTTCGGCCTGGGCTCCGGAAAGGGTAACTCCTCCGCCGGCGACAATGACCGGCCGGCGGCTTCGGCTCAACAGTTCGGCCGCCCGCTGCAAGCTGTCGGGCTCCGGTCGAGGGCGGATGGCGGGATATCGAGCGAACTGGGGCTCGAAGACGGCGTCCAGATCAGCCTCTCCCTCGATGGCCTGACCGAAGTTGCCCGCGATCTCCAGGTGAACCGGAGCCGGGCATCCGGTGGTGGCTTCCCGGAAAGCCTGGCGGAGGAGGTCGGGCAGGCGCTGGGGCAGATCCACCTGGACGTTGAACTTGCTCAAGGGCTCGAACAGGGGAAAATCATCCACCTCCTGGTAGACGCCGCGGTGCTTGCTCTCGGGAAGCCGGCCACCGTTGACGGCAATGACCGGAGCGCAGGCCAGATAGGGGTCTCGCAGCCCTGCCGCCAGGTTGGCGGCGCCGATGGTCTGGGCCATGGCCACCCCGGGCCTGCCCGAGATGCGGGCGTAGCCGTCGGCCATGTAGACGGCCGCCTTCTCGCTGTGGGCCGTCACCCGCACGATATCGAGGCTTTCCATCTCGGCCAGGGCCGGTGTCAGGATGGTGGGGACCAGAAAGACGTGGGTGACTCCATAGGCCTGCATGGCCTCGGCAAAGTAGCGGGATCCCGTCATGGGTGGCATGGGTGTCCTTCAGGTCGGGCTTGACGGCTGGCAACGCTGGCGCGAATATTACTCTGCACTGCCTCTCGACACAACCCCGTTGCGGAGGTTGAAACAGCAGAAAGGCACAGGTCAGGAGCAATCGATGCATGGCAAGCCGCCCGACCGCCGGGATTTTCTTCGGAATTCATTCCAACTCATGCTGCTGGGCGCAGGCTGGAGCTGCGCCTCCCGGGAGGGCGGCGGCAAGAAGCCATCCGGGCAGGCGGATGGCAAGGAGGCTCGCATGAAACTATCGCTGTCGGCCCGGGTTGCGGAGAGCTTTTCCAACAAGGAAGAGGCCTCGCTGAACCTGGAGGAACTCATCGACCTGGCCCGGAACCACGGGTATCGGGCCCTCTGCATGCGGGCCTCTCAGGCGGGCATTCATTCGCCGCCCGAACAAGTGGCCCGCATGAGCCGCCGGATCGAGGAGGCCGGCCTCCGGGTCTCCATGGTCACCGGAGACTTCGCCGTGCCCCGCAACGACGAGCTGGGGCCGGCCGGCCTCCGCAACATCGCGCCCTTCCTGGACCTGGCGGAAACCTTTGGAGCCGACCTGATCCGAATCTGCATGAAGAAGGAGGAGGACATTCCCTGGGCCCAAACGGCTTCCGACACCGCCGCCGAGCGAGGCATCCGCCTGGCCCACCAGTCCCACTGCTCCAGCCTGTTCGAAACCGTAGAGGGCTCCCTCCGGGTGCTGGAAAAGGTGGACCGCCCCAACTTCGGGATCATTTACGAACCCGCCAACTGGATGATTGCGGGAGAAGACTACGGCAGCGAGACCATCAAGAGATTGGGGCCTCACCTTTTCAACGTCTACGTCCAGAATCACCGCCTCAATCCCCAGGGAGAGGGGGTGGTCCAAACCTGGAATCGCGGCCCGGTCCGACTGGACCACATCGGCCTGTGGGAGTCGGGAGGGGTCAATTTCGAAGAGGTCTTCCAGGGCCTGGAGGACATCCAATACCGGGGCTATGTCACCATCCACCAAGCCTTTGCAGGCATCATGTCGGTGGCCGCCGCCGCCCGCCGCAGCGCGACGTTCCTTGAACCCTGGATGGAGTGAAAGAGGAATCGTAGTTGGGGTACGTCAGAGGAGATCTTGGGGCTTGGTAGCCGGATCTGCGATATTCGGGAAGTCCTCGTCCAAGGACCTCAAACGGGACAAGACCTCGCCAAGTGACGGAAGTTCTTGGACAGGCACGACCACCAGACGGTCCTCTTCCCTGCTTATCAATACTTCGTCTGTGCTCAGTTCAAACTCTTTCGGGATTCTTAGAGCCTGATTGTGGCCACTGCGAAACAGCCGCGCACGGCGAGTCCGACTCGGCATGTTCGGTTTTCCTTTCGGCATATGCTAAATCAGTTCCAGGGGAAATTGCTGCCGCCGCCTTCGCGGCTCGGGCTTTCGTCGCATCCTTTTCCATGGGCTTACGCCCACGGCTACCTGCTGCCGCCGCCGCAACGTCCCTACAAAATCCAGTGATGTCTATCGTCGTCCAGTAGAGTCCATAACCATATTATTTATGAGTGTCTTATCCCAGTTATACTGTGGGTTGACTTGCTACCAACGTCCCCTGTAATCCATTGCCATCCCCCATAATATGGGGGGATAGATACTGTAACGGACTTCGCTCCTGCCCGACCTAAGACCAAACCCACCGACTGCCACCCCAGCAACGCCCTCTCGGCTGCCTTCCTGCGCTCCGCTCCGCCCGGAAGATACGCCGATGGAAACGGATTGTACCTCTTCGTCCAGCCCAGCGGAACCCGCAGTTGGATTCAACGCCTGGTCGTCCGTGGCCGAGCGTCGGAGATTCTCGAAGCGGCACGGACCCTGGGCGAAGGAGCCGGTCCTCTGGTGTTCACCCGTGGGCAACGGAAGCCGCTCAATGACAAGGAGCTGCGGTGGCTGGTCCGCGAGCAGGGGATTGCGGCCGTGCCGCACGGGTTCAGATCCAGCTTCCGGGACTGGGCGGCCGAAGAGACGGATCATCCCCGGGAGGTGGTCGAGGCGGCCCTGGCGCATGTGGTCCGGAACCGGATCGAGGCGGCCTATGCCCGCTCGGACCTGTTCGAGCGCCGGCGTGTCCTGATGGACGACTGGGCGCGTTACCTGGCCCAGGGGATCGGTTGCCCGGGGCAAACCAGGGTGAGAGCCAGGCTCCAAGTTCCCTGCAGAGGAAGAAGGGAGCGGCGGGGATGATGGGGGGCAAGGGGGAGTTCCCCCCGGTCGGGGGTTCGAAGGGGCGGGAGCCCCTCGCCAGCGCCAATGTACTACATTGGGTAGGCTGGCTCCCCGGCACTACGCGTTGCGGCGCCGGCCTCGCTGTCCCCGCCTCGCCCGGCGCGTCGGCGCGCCACACGAGACGGGTGCTGGCGGTGAGAGCGCCCTTTTTCGGCGCTGGCGCGCCACGGAGGAGGGCAAAGGTGGCCAGGGGTCCGGACACCCTTTGCCCCCGCGCGGAGGTCGCTCTCTCCGCATGGCGACCCCAGGACCGCTGAGCGAGCCGGCCATTCCGGTTTCCCCACAGGCGGCGGTCCCTGCGGTCCCTGAGACGGAAATCGGTCCAGGAGGCGTTCCGGGGTGTCCTGATATGCCAGGGAGTGAGAAAGCCCAGCCAGCCCCCCGCAAAGCTCGCGGATTCAGGGGTCAGGACACGATCGAACGCCATGGCGGCCTCGGTGTCGTCATGGAGAAGATCGACCAATGGGAGCAGGAAGACCCGGCCTCCAACGGCCGCGACATGATCGACGATTTCCGCCTCCGGGGGTCAAGGACGTGGCGTCGTAGGGGTGTCCACCTTTCAGACGGGGGGGTGGACATCCAAGGTGGACATGATTTCGACCACCCCAACGCTCCTCTCTCAGAGGGCGGAGTCCTCGCCGTCGTGGTCCAGGTTGTGCCCGGAAACCCGCATTGGAAGCGGGTTGGCACGGATTCCCCGCGTCCGCTGCGGAAAAGCGAAGCGAGGCTGCGCCTCGCGCGTCCCCCCCTCGCCCGGCGGGGTGGCGCGCCGCACGAGAGGGGAGGAAGTGGAGGGAGCGACCCCCTCATTTTTGCCGCTGGTGCGCCACGAGCGGGTGGAAAGGTGGCCAGGCCTCTGGCCACCCTTCCGCCCCTCGTTTTCGGGGGTCGCTCCCTCCACAGTGATCCCTGGCGGGAAGGCCTCCAGCGCCTTGTCATCCAGCGGCACCTCAACGTCGGCTCCCGGTTGCGCGGCCTCGTCTATGAAGCCCTCGAAGAACAGAAGACCACAGATGGCCAAAGGCCGAGAAGGGCAAGGCTGGAGGATGCTCACAACCCGACATCTCCGGACTGCAGCACCGGCAGCTTGCCACCCCGCTCGACGTTCCCGGACGCAGAGTCTCGGGGGTTGCAACATCGTAAGACCTGTCCACCAACGTCCTGAATAGTCCAGTGGATTCCCGTTCAAATAGAGGGATATAATGAGGGGATTACAACAGGACAAACCACAGTAAGTCTATTATAATGAGCAGTTACAAGTTTTCTGATGTAGTCGCCGCCTTCGCGGCTTTCTGGAACCCCAGGCCGGTGCCGCGGGGATCATCACTTGAATTCCTGTCTGCCGGCAGTGTTTTGCTGTAAGGGATAGCGGTGAAGCCGCGGTTGACTTAGGTCGGTTGAGGAAACGCCTCGTACAGGTCTTCCTTATAGAGCGGCGCAGCCGCGCCAGCAGGTAGCCCCGGGCGTGAGCCCGGGGTCGTTTGAACCCGGCGCTACCGTAGCCGCGTAGGCGGCGAGTTAGGAGCGTCCTTACCAGGACTCAGTGCCTCTTAAAAAAACACCAAACAGTTACGGCTTCTCAAGAGGTCGCCCTCCTAATACCACTTGGCCTTGTCCACCAGGTTGCGCAGGGGCCTGCCCTCGGCGAAACGGCGCACGTTGTCCAGCAGAACCGCCAAGTGGCGTTCGGCGATTCTGGGGGTAGCCGCGGCCACGTGCGGCGTGATGATTACGTTGTCCATCTTCCAGAGCGGATGGTCCGGGGGGAGGGGCTCAGTCTCGAAGACATCCAGTCCGGCCCCCGCGATATCGCCCGCCTGAAGCGCTTCGGTCAGATCGGCCAAGTCTACGATCATCCCACGGCCGATGTTGATGAAGTAGGCTTCCGGCTTCATTTGTTGAAATAGCGGACGGCGGAACAGCTTCTCGGTCTCCGGCGTGTGTGGGGCCGCAACCACCACGAAATCGCTGGCGGAGAGCAGGTCGGGCAGTCGGTCCGGCCTCCACAGAGCCTCCACCCCATCCAGAGCCTGCTGTTGCTGCGGATCCACGGCCAGCACCCGCATCCCGAAGGCCAGTCCTCGCCGGGCGATTTCGGAGCCGATGCTACCCAGACCGACGATTCCCAGGGTTGAATCCGGAAGATGCCGGTGGGCGCGGTCCATGCCGCTGACCCTCGAGGGTCCCAGGACAAAACCCGAGCGTTCGGCCTCTCCGCCCGCCGCTTCCCAGTGAGACCGGAGCTGCTGCCGGAGGTACAGGGGGAAATTGCGGGCGAAGCAGATGATGTAGCCGAAGACGTGGTCGGCAATGACATCGGCATAGATCCCGCGCATGTTGGTGAGCCGGCAGGGGTGGTCCGCCAGCGCCGGGAACATGTAGTGCTCCAGGCTGGCGGTGGGAGACTGCACCCAACTCAGCCGGCCTGCCGCCGCCAGCAGTGAGGGCGTGAGCTTTCCGAAAAAGGCGTCAGCGTCGGCGATCTCCCGCAGAGCCGCTTCCTCCCCGTCGACGTTCACCACCGACATGGGCCGGGCGGCCTCCACGATCTTCCGGAGCCGTTCCGATTCAACCGCCGGAAAAATCAGAATCTTCATGACGGCACCTCAGCGTCACCTTCCCAAAACCTGCCTGAATGTGGAGCCGTGTCTATTGACTCGGACAACCCGGTCCTCACACCGACCAGGGCTCCCGATACTCCTTGGTCAGCATGGCGTTGGCTTCGGGGTCGTTGAGAATGGTTTCGGTTTCGGGATCGAGGTGAAGCACCCGCTGGGTCAGGTAGGCGATGTCGCCCAGATGGCTGAGCGCGCAGGAGAGATGGGCCACCTCGGCCGAGGCGTTGGGCTGCTTGCGGGAACGCACGCAGTCCAGGAAATTGGCAAAATGCTCCTCCTTGCCGATGCCGCCGCGCATGCCCGGCCCCTTTTCCTCTTTTTTGCCCAGGTAGACCTGAAAGTAGCCGCGCCGCGAGAAGATCATGAAGCCCTCGGTGCCGTAGAAGGCGTTGCCGCTGTCGAAGCCGTAGCCTCCGTAGGGCGTCCAGCCGCGGTCCTCGTAGAGCAGCACCTTGTCGTCCGGATATTGATAGGCCACCATCATGTTGTCGGGGTACTCCCGCACACCTTCCAGGTCGATGCGGCTGCCGTGGGCGGTAATCCTGACGGGCAGGCCCTTGGGATTCAGCCCGAAACGGGCCATGTCCAGGTCGTGGCTGCCGTCGTTGCCGATGTCGCCGTTGCCGTAGTCCCGGTGCCACTGCCAATAGTTGTGAAAGCGATTGGCGTTGAAGGGCCGCTTGGGAGCCGGACCCAGCCACAGGTCGTAGTCCACCCCGGGCGGGACCGGACCGTCCGGAACCGGGGTGCGGTGCCTGTGGCGCTGCAGGTTCCAGGCCTTCGACATCTTGACTTCCCCGATCACCCCCGCCTTCAACAACTCCCCGGCCTTGAGCGTCACCGGGCTCGAGCGCATCTGGGTGCCCTGCTGCACAACGCGGCCGTGCTTCCTGGCCGTGTCCAGTATCACCCGTCCCTCCCGAAACACGTGGCTGGCCGGTTTCTCCACGTAGAGATCCTTGCCCGCCTGCAGCGCCCGAACGGCAATGGGCGCATGCCAGTGGTGAGGGGTAGCAATCACCATGGCATCGATGGCGGGGTCATCCAGCAGATGGCGAAAATCGACGACTACCCTGGGCTTCCGCCCGGTGGCCTGCTTGACGGTCTCGGCCGCGCGCTGCCGGAACTCCCGGTCCACGTCGCAGACCGCCAGGCAGTCCGTATCCGGCCGCGCCAGGATGCGCTTCAGATGGCTGTTACCGATCCCCCGCAGTCCGATGACGGCCATCCCCAAGCGGTCGTTGGCGGACCAGGCCCGACGGGCCGTCAACACCGGGCCCAGCGCTCCCAGCGCCGCCCCACGGGCCGACCGGGATAAGAAGGTCCTTCGGGTGAGAGGATTCACGACAATCTCTCCTTGAAATCGTTGTCTCCCGCCGCGATGCGGTTAACGCCGTTCAGACCTCCGCTTCCACCTTGCGGATCATCTCGTTCAGATTGCGGTAGTTGATCTTCATGGCCTCTACGCGGGAGCCGCTGGGGGGGCGGAAGTGTGTGGCCAGGGAGAGGAAGACGTCGCAGCCGTGGTCGCGCATGCCGCGCAGAATGGTGAGGTAGTCCACGTCGCCGTCGCCGAGCGGACGGTATTCGAATTTGAGCTTGCGGCCGTCGAGCACGTGCAGGTCCTTGAGGTGAAGCCCGTGGAGATAGGGCCGAATGTTCGCGAAGCCGGCGGTGGCCACGTCCCACTCGCCGCAGTTCCAGCAGTCGGCCGGCCCCCACATCACCGTGAGGCGGCGGGAGCCCACCCGCTCCACCAGGCTGCGGAAGTTGCCGGTGGTGTTGGTGTAGTTCCAGGGCATCATGGAGAGGGCCACGTCCACCTGGTAGCGCTCGGCCTCCTCCGCCACCAGGGTGAAGGCCTTCACCAGCTTCTCCATGTCCACCTCGGCGATGACCCCGCCCCGGGTGAGCCAGCGCATAGGCCAGGTGGGTTTGCCGCTGGAGTACTCGCCCGGCCAGGCGAAGGTGAAGGCGCCCACGGCGCCCACGCCGATGCGGGAGGCGATCTGCATGGAGCGAACCAGGTGCTGGAAGTCCTTTTTGAACCCCTGGTGATCCGCCATGGTCTTGAGATCCAGGTCGGTCAGGTGAATGTGCTTGAAGGGATTGCCGGCGTTGAACAGAAAGATCTCGAGGCCGTGCCGCTCCACCCGCTGGGCCATGCGGTCGGCGGCCGCGTCGCTCATTTCAGCCACGGGGGTCTCGTTGAGCAGGCGATTGAACCAGACGTAGTCCACGCCGACCTCCTTGGCCTGGGCCAGTTCCTGGTCAAAGGGAAGCCTCAACTCCGGCGTGTACATGGCCAGCCGGAAACGGTGTCCGGTGCCGGCCTTTTCAGGCGATCCAGCGGCCCTGCCGGGGGCCGCGCCGGCCCGGGCCTGACCGGCTCCCGCAGTCACTAGAGCACCGGCAGCCATGCCCAGGCCGGCGCGTTCGATGGTGGTCAGAAATTCTCGTCGTCTCATCTCATCTCTCCTTCCAGCGGGGATTCCCAGACTACAAGCCTTCCACGGTCCAGGGTTCCCGGTAGGTCTTGGTCAACATGGCGTCGGCCCTGGCATTGTTGGTGAAGCTCTCGCTCTTCGGATCGAATTGCAGCACCTGAGAGAGCCGGAAGGCGATCTCCCCCAGATGGATCAGGGCGCAGGAAAGGTGGGCTTCCCCGGCGGGAGCGGTGGGGCGGGAGCGGTCGCGCACGCACTGGAGAAACTGGGCCATGTTCTGACGACCGGTCTCAGACAGGCTCCCTTCCTTCATGCCCTCTCCCTTGCGCTCTTTCTTGCCCATATAGACCTGAAAATATCCTCGCCTCGAGAGCACCATGTACCCCTCGGTCCCGTAGAAGGTGTTGCCGCTGTCATACCCATGGAGTCCGTAAGGCGTCCAGAGGCGCTCTTCATAGAGGAGCACCTTGCCTTCCTCGTACTGGTAGGCCACCATCATGTTGTCCGGGTATTCCCGCGCCCCCGCCAGGGCTATTCGGCTTCCGTGGGCGGTAATGCGCTCGGGGTGAGTCTTGACCCCCAGCGCCCAGCGGGCAAGGTCCAGATCGTGGGCCCCGTCGTCACCGATGTCCCCGTTGCTGTAGTCGCGGAAGAGTCTCCAGTTTCGATGGAATCGATTGGGGTTGAAGGGGCGGCGGGGGGCCGGACCCAGCCACATCTCGTAGTCGACTCCCTCGGGAACCGGCCCATCGGCCACCTCCGGGCGCTCGATCTGCCGCTGCACGTTCCAGGCCTTGGTCGTCTTGATCTCGCCCAGGGTCCCCGAAGCCAGGATCTCGCCGGCACGGGCCAGCAGCGGGCTGGCGCGCATCTGGGTTCCGTGCTGAAAGATCCGCTGGTATTTCCGTTCGGCCTCGACCAGAAGCTGACCCTCCCGAAAGACGTGGCTGGCGGCCTTTTCCACGTAGACGTCCTTGCCCGCCTTCATGGCCCGCAGGGCAATGGGGGCGTGCCAGTGGTGAGGGGTGGCGATAACGACCGCCTCGATCGAGGGGTCGGCCAGGACCTGGCGGAAGTCGCCTTCCAGCTTGGGCGTTTGGCCGGTCGCATTCTTGACCGTCTCACTTGCCTTCTGCAGGACCGCCGGGTCCACGTCGCACAGGGTCACAATGTGGGCATCGGTCCGGTTGGCCAGGGTCCTGACGTGAAAGTGGCCCATGCCGTTCATGCCGATGACGGCCACGTTCACCTTCTGGTTGGGCGAGGCGGAGCTGGACCGGATTGCCAGAGTACCCATCATTCCCAGAGCGGCCGATCCTCCCAGGGAATAGGACAGGATCCTACGACGAGAAATCGATTTCATGTCTTGTATCTCCGTTGCCGCTGGTCGGCGGGTGCACCCTACATGCCCCCGCCTGGGTCGGACTCCGTTGGCTCCCGCGGCCTGTCGCTCAGTCCTGCAGCCTGTGGTCGGAGCTTTCGGGCGCGAAGAAGATCACGACGATCCCGACCGCGTAGATGAAACTGGTCACCCTTCCGATGCGGGCGTAGTCCCCGTCGAAGTGAGCAATCAGCCATCCGGCCAACAATACGGCTACCGCCGTCAGAATGCGACCGAAATTGAAGCTGACCCCGGAGCCGGTGGAGCGAGCCGCGGTGGGAAAAAGCTCCGGAAGGAACAGCGGCAACCATCCGAAGTAGACCCCGGAGAAAAATCCCAGGGCCGAGGCCCAAATCAGGAAGCTGTCATCGACGGGAGTGAGCAACCAGAACATGTACTGACTGGAAAACAGAGCTCCCAGACTCATCAGGAAATAGGTGCGGCGGCGGCCGACCAGGCTGGCGATGACGCCCCCCAGGAGGCTGCCGATCGTCCCTGTCAGGGATCGGTAGAACTGAACCCAGGACTTCAGAAATGGGTCGGGCGGATCGGCCGCCGCGCCGGCCTCGCCCGCCCAGGGAATCATCCAGTTGGAGGCGCCCCATCCCCCCAGCAAGGGAACCGTCCCCAAGGCGATCCCGATCAAGGTCAGACTTCGCAGAGGCGGCCGGAAGACCTCGGCGGTGGCTTTGGATTGCTTTTCTCCAGCGGGTCGGGGAGCGTCTCGTTGCGCCAACCAGCGGGGTGACTCCGGAACCGCGGCCAGAACGAACAGACCCAAAACGACGGGCGCTGCTCCCACCACCATCACCCATCGCCAGGTGTCGGGGGTGATTTCGACTCCCGTGGCGGTCCAGGCCATCAGGAGCAGGCCCACGTTGGCCGCCGTCCCCATGATGCCCGCCAGGATCGGTCGTGAGAGATCGGACCAGGCCTCCGAGACAATGGCCACGCCATTGGGCCACATGCCCCCGATGCCCAGGCAGGTCAAAAATCGTATGACCAGCAACTCGAAGGGACTTTGAGCCCACCAGGCCAGACCGGAAAAAATGGAGAGGCACAGAATGCTCCACCCCATGGCCCTGACACGGCCGAACCGGTCTCCCAGCCGCCCGAAAAGCCACCCCCCGGCAGCGGCGCCAAAGAGAAAGGCGCATACATACCAGGCGAACCACTTTCCGACCAGAGCCTCGTTGGTCGACTGGAGCAGGTCGATGGCCGCCGAACGCATGGCCAGGGCGGTGATGGACATCTGCACCCCGGCGAACATCCATCCCAGAAAGGCAGTCACCACGATCAGGTAGCGGCCGGCGGCGGATAGCGGCTGGGGAGCAGGACCCGGCAGTCCCGCTGCTGAAATATCCGGCTTGGTTGTCACCCGATTCCCTCGATTGTGGATTGTAGATTGTGGATTGTAGATTGTGGATTTCGGATTTAGGGCAACAACAGTTGCGAAAATTCTCCAATCAACAATCAGAAATCAACAATTCAAAATCAGACCCTTCGTGTATATCTCTTTTTTGCTACAGCTTGACTCCCCGCCATTCGCCTTTGTCTGCGGTCACGTCCACCACGTTGCCGTCGGGGTCTTCGATCTTGAAGGCGCGATCGGGCAGCCGGCGTCGGTCCAGATCGATGCGCTCCTTGACGGTCTTGGAGGCCTCGGCGCCCCATTGGCGGCAGCGCTGCCAGGCGGCCTCCAGGTCCTCCACCATGACGCCGAAGTGCACATACTCGTTGCCCTCCTCGATGCGGGGTCGATCGCAGTCGGCGGGCTGTTGAATCAGAGTGATGTTGGTCACGCCGTCGGTCAGGTCCATGCCCAGCCGGCTGGGCCGATAGCCGATGAATTTCCACCCGAAGACACTTTCGTAGAAGCGACGGGACTCCTCCATGTTACGGCAGCGGAGAGCCAGATGACGTATTCGAGCCATGATATGCCTCCTGAATCAGTCTCTTCGTGGTCCGTCTTGGATATCTTTTCCGCAGTTTGTGGGTCCGAGACACTGACGCCCTAAATCAGCTCCTCGATTGGCCTTCCGGTGGTGTCGTCGAAGGAGTTGGCGATCTTGATGGGCCGGCCCACCGGGGTCATGTACTCCTTGGTCCAGTCTATGCCCATGGCCTTGTAGATGGTGGCGAAAACGTCTCCCACCGAGATCGGACGCTCAGCCACGTATCCGCCCCTCTCGTCGCTGGCTCCGATGACCTGCCCTCCCTGCAACCCGCCTCCTCCCAGGACCATGGACCAGCAGAAAGGCCAGTGGTCGCGGCCGTTGATGGGGTTGATCTCCGGGGTGCGGCCGAACTCGCCCATGGCCATCACGATGGTGGATTCCAGCAGCCCGCGTTGCTCCAGATCCACCAGCAGCGCAGTGAGGGTCTGGTCCAGCGTGGGGCACAACAGGGCCCGCAGCTTCTTGTCGTTCTCTCCCCCCGAGCCCCGGCCGTGGGTGTCCCAGCCGCTGTCCAGGTTGTAACCGGCCGCGGTAACGAAGCGGGAGCCGGATTCCACCAGGCGCCGCGCCAGCAGGGCGCTCTGTCCGAATCCGTAGCGGCCGTAGGCGTCCTTGATCTGCTCCGACTCCTGAGAGAGATCGAAGGCCTTCTTCATGACCGGGGAGAGGATCATCTCCATGGCCTTGTCCCGAAACGTCTCGCGCGTGGCCGCTTCCACCAGGACTTCCCTGCTTCGGTAGAGGCCGTCCACCACCTGCAGAAAACCGCGGCGATCCTCGATCCGTTTCTCGGTGATGGACTTGGGGAGGGTGAGGTCCTTGAGCTTGAAGTCCTTCTTACTGGGATCGGGGACCACCAGCGGGTTGTAGGCGGCTCCCAGGGAGGAGGCTCCATAGTAGCTCTGGGTGAGGTGGGGCGCGCCCAGAACATAGGGAGGAATGTCGTTGCGAGGCCCCAGTTCCCTGGCGATGATGGACCCCACGCTGGCAAACTCCATGGCCGGGGCCGGACGGTGACCGCTGGTGATGTACTCCCGGCCCAGGGGATGGTCCACTTCCTCGTGAGTCATGGAGCGAATGATGGACAACTTGTCCATGTGGCGGGCCATCCGAGGCAGAATCTCGGAAACCTGGATCCCGGGCACGTTGGTGCCGATGGGACGGAATCCGCTGCTGGGTTTGGGATCCCAGGTGTCCACCTGGCTGGGCCCGCCTTCCAGCAGGAGCAGGATACAGGCCTGAGCCTTTGCCGGAGGAGCCTTGGCGCCCGAAGCAGCCATCAAGCCCTTCATTTGGAGAAACTGGCCCAGGTGGATCCCCACCAGGCTCAATGACCCGACCCGCAGAAAGTGCCGGCGAGCCAGGCTCTCGCAGAAACTGTCGCATCCCCATCGGTTCATGACCGGGACTCCCCTTGTCGGATCAGTGGTTGTTCAGGAACTGCTCCGAGTTCACCACGGCCCACAGCAGATCCTCCAGCGCCTCTCGCCGTGAATCCCGCCGCCCGATCAAGGCTTTCAGCGAGGCCTGTTCGGCTTCGGTCGGGAAACGGCACAGGGCCGCCAGGTACAGTTCTTCAATGATAGCTTCATCGGAGGCCTGACGCTGCAGCAGGCGGTCCACCCGGCCTCCCTTGCGGGAAAGCTTGGCGGTAAAGGTCGGACCCGCCAACTGGTGCAGGGCCTGCAGCAGGCTGGGCTTCATGTCGCGTTCGGGAATGGAGCTCAGGTCGGGCTTCCCGTAGACGTTGAAGAAGTTTCCGTCCTCTCCCTTCACGCCGCTCACATGCGAGATGGCCCTCAAGAGCACCTCGGTGTCCAGGGGGCGTGGAAGCGCCGTGGAATAGTTGACCCGATCGTAGCGGTTGGTGGGGTTGGGATCTCCCGAAAGCTGGTAGGTCCTGGACTCCACCATGAGGCGAATGAGGGAGCGCAGGTCATAGCCGCTCCTGACGAAGTGCCGGGCCAGGGCCTCCAGCAGCCGGGGATGGGTGGCCAGGTTGTTGGAGCGAAAGTCGTCCACAGGATCCACGATCCCCCTGCCGAAGAAATAGCCCCACATGCGGTTCGCCATGGCCGGCGCGAAGTAGGGGTTTTCGGGCGAGGTCATCCACTCGGCCAGCGCCAGACGCCAGTCGTCCCGCCGGTCCCGGGGGATGGGACTCCCGTCCAGGAACCTGGGCCGAACCTCCTGCTTGGTGCGGGGGTGAATGACCTTGGCCCCCTTGCCGAAGGTCCCGTAGCCTTCGGGATCGTCCACGATCACGAAATCCACCTGGGGAAATCCCGGATGAAGATTGCTCAAGCGGCCGAAGAAGGCGGTCAGGCCCCAGAACTGGTTTTGGCTCCAGGACTCGTAGGGATGGTCGTGGCATTGGGCGCAGTCCATCCGCCGGCCCAGAAAGACCCGGACCTGCTCCCCCATGGCATTCTGCGGCAGCGGCACGGCCGTGCCTCCCATATCCTCGTAGTGGCGGGAGGGGCCGTCGAAACCCTGGGCGGCCACCCGTTCGCGGGCAAACTCATCGTAAGGCTTGTTCTCGGCAATGGCCTGGCGAACCCATTGCTTGTAGCGGGGGTTGATCACCCGCAGGAAGTCGTAAAAGCGCCAGGACCAGTGATCCACGAACTCGGGCGATTGGAGCAGCAGTTCGATGAGCCGGGAGCGCTTCTGTGGGTCCGCGTCGGCCAGGAACTGGCGCACGCGATGAACGGGAGGCAGCCTGCCGGTCAGGTCCAGGCAGAGGCGGCGCAGAAACTCGGCGTCGGAGGAGAGCGGTGAAGGAACCAGGTGAAACTTGCGGGACTTGGCGAAGACATGTTCGTCGATGAAGTTGTGGCGTGGAACCTCGGGGTAGGCCGCCACCGGCTCCTCGATCACACCCACGGTGGCACTGGCGCTCTGCCCGCCGGCCAGCACCTGGATGGCGGTCTCGCCCACCTGCCGCCCCGTCAGCCGACCATCGGGTCCCACCGAAACCACTTCCGGGTTGTTGGAAAGGTAGCGCACCTGGCGGGTGATATCCTCCCGGGCGCCGTCAGCCCAATGGGCGGTCACCAGCAGTTGCCTTGCCCCTCCCTTCTGCAACACCACCTGCCCGGGTATGACCGCCACCCGCTCCAGGGGCGCGGATCGAGCGCCATTCTCGGGACCGTAGAGCGCGCCCCCGTCAATCCAGTCCCGGATGCGCCGATAGTCCCGGGAGTCCTTCTCGAGACGCTCGCCGCCCCCGTGGGGCACGGCCAGGCTGGCCTTCAGCAGCAACAGGCTTTGGTCGGGATCCTCGGAGCGGACCCGGGGCGCCTTCTCGCCGGTCTCGGTCGTGAGGACGTGGAAGGCGCCGCCCTCCACGATCCAGCGGTAGTCTTCCCGGGGAGCGGTGGCGTTCTTGGAGAGCTTGAACCCGCCCTGCCCGGTGACGCTGCCGTGACATTCGGTGCTGTTGCAGCCCCGCTTGGTGAGAATCCCGGCGATGTCGCGATCGAAACGGAGCGGGCGGCTCACGGCCGAATCCCGCACCTGCACGTCCGCCTGGAGAACCTGGCGCGAGGACCGCACGGTCAGCAGGGTTTGGCCGTCGGACCGCGCCCTCACCCTGCCCTGGGCATCGATCTCGGCCAAGGCGGGATCGGCAATGGAGAATCGGCTCGCCTCGGTCAGGTCCCGCTCCAGACCGTCGTCATAGGTTCCGATGACCAGGAGTTGCTGGGCCGCCCCCCTGCCCCGGAGCCGCACCTCTTCGGGCAGGAGCCTGACCGAAAGCAGGCGGGCGGCGGGGAGAGGCTCCCCCGCCGTCACCGGGCCAGAGGACCGGAGTGACGCCGGCCAACCCAGCAGCCCGATCAACAAGCCCAGTTTGCAGAGACCGGATCCGGGGAAAGCTCCCCCGATCCATCTCGGACTCCTGTTCCCTGTCTGCATCCTGTCCATTCGGTCCTTCAGTTGCCCGCGGGAATCACCTGGCTGACCGCCGGTCCGCCTCCCGAGGGGTGGAGCACCATCATCGGGACCCGGGCCACGGGAATCGATGGTCCCATCTTTCCCTCCCAGATGGGCCGAAAGGGATCCTCGCCGGTCATCTTGCGATAGCGGTTCAGCCGGCCGGGTTGAACCGGCCGCAGATGGAACCGGATCCACCTGGGCATGGCCGTAGGGGGCGCATCCGGCCGCACTGCCAGCAACAGGGTGACCACCTGGTCTTCCCCGGCATAATTCTCTTTGCGGCCCTGATCCTGGGGCAGTCCCAACTCCGGCCCCATATCGGCTCCAGGCAGTACTTCGACCCCCTCGGGCAGATTGTCCACCGAAACCGCCAGGTCTCCGGCAAACCCTTCCTCCCGGCTGATGATGACGTTCACCTTCTTGGCCTCGCCCGGATAGAGATTGACCCGGTCCAGCTCGATCATCCAGTCGAGCATTTCCCGGCCCAGGATGTTCAGAACCTCCGCCACCTCGACCTCGCCCACGTGGGGCACCTGGGGCCGCACCATGAGGCGGTAGCGGAACCCGGCACCGCCCTTGCGGCGGGTCACGTCCCGGATCCGGATCAGGTAGGACCCACTCTCGGGAAAGCTGACGACGGTCTTGGATTCGGCCGTCTTCCAGAACCACATGTTCTGGGAGGCCTGGCGCTTGTAAATATTGTTGACCAATTCCCTGCCTGCCTGGTCTAAGACCTCGATGCGCGGATTGAAGTAGGGATAGTGCCGCTCGGGGGTTTCGATCTCGAAAGCCAGGTCCTGCCCGTCCTGCAATTCGAAACGGAAGTGGTCCACGTCCGCCGGAAAGCCGATGGTCCCCTCGATGATGGAGGGAACAGTAAACGGGAGGGCCCGCGGAGCATCGTCGTTGGGTTCCCGTTCCTGAATGATCGCGGCCGGGCGGGCGGCGGCGGTTGGGGACGACCTCTCCTCGCCGCTCAGACCCATCAGGTCCCTCAGTTGCTTTTCCATCACGGCCAGCGAGGCCTGGCGCACCGAACCTCCCGATCGAGCCTGCAACCGGACCAGGCGGTCAGGCTCCAACCGGCGGCTGAAACCCCGCTCCTGCCACCCGATTGCCGCCAGCCTGTCCAGGCCTTGGGCCCGGACCAGCGGTGGAAAGTCGGCGGGAGAGCCGATCTGCAGTTGGTAGGAGGCTCCCGGCTCCCCCTTGACTTCCAGGGTGTAGGAGCCGCCTTTTGCGAAACGGTGGATCAGCCTGGGCCTGTAAGCCGAGATGAGTTTGTGGAAGACGGCGGTATTGGCGGAACCCAGCTTGACCCGCCGCTCCTCATCGAACCAGCTCTCACCCGGCCCGGAGAGTTCCAGAGTAAATCCCGGAGCCCTCCTGAGGTCCCCCAGCATGCGCTGAACGCCTTCCACCACCTCGAACGCCAGCTCCTGGTCCGGATTGGCCTCGAAACGGTAGAAGTCGGCCTGGTCTTCTTCGGCAATCCGGCCGCTGAGGGCAGAGGGAACGGCTATGGCCTGGGCTTGCTCGGCGGTCCCATGCTCTTCGGCTGTCTCGTGCAAGGTGGGCATGGGCACCACCCAGAAAATCAGCGCGTTGGAGACGCCCTTGGACGAAACCAGCCTCAAGGCGTGGGGACCCCGTTCGGCTTGCGGGTCGATCGTCACCGCCGCCACCACTCTTTGCCCCGCAATGTCCTTGACCTTGCGCCCCTCCTTCATACTGGCCGACCCCGGCTCCACCCTGACCACCCGGCCCTGGATGGCGTCGGTGTCGGCCCAGAGAGCGTGGGAACCCTCCAGATTCCTTCCCTGGATCTCGATCTCCACGGTGCTCCCCGGCTGCCCACCCAGAGGAAACATGTGGATGACTTCAGGATCGGTGGGCTGAAGGTCGGCGGCGCCGGATCCGGCGGGCAGGATTCCCGACAGGAGAAGGGCAAGAACCAAACAACCGCAATACCCTGCAGCCTTTCGCCGGAAAGCCATGCCCTCGCCTCGATGGAACACGAATCTGGCGGAAGTATACCGGAGAGAGCCCCGCGTCTCAATTGGGCGCATGCACGGACCGGCTCGACAAATCAAGCAGAAGCTTTTCCGGAAGCAGAGGTCGCCGGGATTTCGACCAGCGGGACTCCGGTCCAAGTGCCTTATCTTCGAGCAAGAGCAGGCCGCTCCCTGAGGTGGTTGAGCGTTGCTTGGTCGCCGCTGGCGGGGGCTTGGGTGCAGCATCATCCCGGAGTTTGCGCGGCATGTTGTAGACGCCGCCCCATCTCGGGGCTGCCAACAAGGCGATGACCGTGGGCACCCCGATGAAGACCCCGTTGTAAAGTAATTTCCCCCACGGTACGAGGTCGCCTTCTATTGCAACTGTGGGAATCGACCAGCCGGCGGAAGCTCCAAGGGTGATCCACACATGGTACCGTTTTGAAAGGGGGCGAAAAACCACCACCTTGGTCACGTCTTGCTTCTGCATAGTGTGGGGGTTTCCACCCGATAATGTGAGCGTGATCGCTTCGGCGGTGGCCGATTTGAAAGACCCTGCAATCTTCCGACTGCCTGCAGGGGCTCGATCCTTGTAGAGCCGCACCCTGGTTCGGGCTCCGGGAGGAATTCCCTGGACCTTTGACCAGTCCCGCCTGATAAACCACGTTGCTGCCTCTGCCACTGGCGCAAAGCTAATCATAGTCAACAGCAGCACAAGTCCTGTAGCCGTGCCCTGTCTGAATAAACTCCACAAATTCGTGCCGGTTCTCACCATAGCCTCCTCAGAGGCGACTGCCCAAAAGCGAAAGGGATATGAACGTCTTGGACGATCTTAACCCGGCCTCATCGAGCGAAGGTCTTCCAATGTAATCTCGACATCAAGCCCCTCGGTGCTTCCGAATTCCCCGAGGCGGCGCACCGCCTTCTCGATCAGGGAAGCAAACGGGGGGATCAGGGAGGGTAGGTGGGCTAGAATCTTGCCGCCCTCGCTGACCAGCACGTAGCTCGGATAGCCATCAATACGCAGGAGACGCTCCAAGTCGCTCCCTCTAGCCGCGTGCCAGTTCGTCCAAGGCATTGGTTTATCCTCGATAAACCGGGTCACGGTCCCGAGCTCTTCATCCCCGCTGATCGAGACGAGGGCGAACCGGTCCGCCGGCAGCTTGGCAACCAGTTCCCGAAGCTTCGGGAAATCCGCCACGCACGGCCCGCACCAGGTCGCCCAGAAATCGAGCAGCACGATGCGCCCCCGGTAGTCCGACAGACGTTCCTCGAGGCCGTCGAGCCGCTTGCCCGTCACCTCCGGCAACATGGCCCCCACGCTCCCATGGTGCAGGCTGCGAAGCAGCTCCGCCTCCGCCTTGGCCAACGTTTGAGAAGTTGCCATGCGGTCGTGGTGCAATCCCAAGAACTGCTCCTCCTCCACGCCGGCGCTCAATCCGGTGGCTGCTTCGATCGCCCGCTGACGCAGGACCTCCCGATCCTCGGCCGGCAGCACGAACTGGTGGTTGGCGGCACGCATCATTCCGGCTGCCAGGTAATACTTGCCGTTGGCGCGCAATACGGGGTCGTCGGCCTCGGAGGCCATTTCCTCGAAGAACTTTGCAACTTGCGGTCCGTAAGGAGTCTGAGCGTAATAGATCTCGCTCAGAACCCGAGGCCAATCCTGGTAGTCGGGCGCGTAGGAGAGGAGAGCCTTGGCGCCGATGTAAAAGTAACGGCCGGATTCTTGGTGCGCATGCATCCGCCTCACGAGGAACTCGGCGGCCTCGATGGTCTTGTCATGTGCGCCGCCCATGTTCAAGATGGCGGTCGCCGCCGCTAAAGCGGGCTCGACGTCAGGGGGCTTTGGAAGACCCTCCCGCATTTCACGAGGCGACTTGCCCTCTTGAGCGCCCTTCCTGAAACGCTCCCGACTGTCTTTCTGCCAGGCGCGCTCCTGGTCGAGGTATTCTTGCACCACGGCCCAGTCCGGCCCGATCTCGGACAGCTCAGCATCCGGGGCGGCTGCGCGCTGGCACGACCCCATCGGAGTCACCGCGGCTGCCGCAACAAGGATCCAACCGAGCGAGCGCCATTGAAAGGTACATGGTGCGCTGAGTTCGTTTTCCATCGTGTGGCCCT
Organism: Candidatus Versatilivorator sp.; assembly: GCA_965207735.1. Taxonomy (GTDB): domain Bacteria; phylum Acidobacteriota; class Terriglobia; order Versatilivoradales; family Versatilivoraceae; genus Versatilivorator. Next base: position 4,423,807 of record OZ242296.1, read on the forward strand.
TCCGGTGAATGTGCGTGTAACGCTGTCTTTTCCTAAGGTGAATACTCCATGCCGCACATTGCCTAACCCATTCTCCTTCGCTACCGGCAACGATTGAGTACGTCCTTCAATTCGGCACTTGAAAGGTCTCTCACTAATTTCAGCAGAGTTAATTGCTTTAGGGCCGCGGGCAGCTGAACATCTCGGCGGCGTCAATCGCCCTAATCCGAACGAATGTCTTTCAGTTCAAACTCGACATGAAGCCCTCGGTGCTTCCGAATTCTCCCAACTGGTCCACCGCCTTCTCGATCAGGGAAATGAACGCGGAATCCAGGGCGCCGGTTCGGGTTAAAATTGTGCCGTTCTCGTCGGCCAGCAGGTAGGTAGGATAGGTTCTGATACGCAGTAGACGCTTGAGGTCGCTTGTCTCACCCGCATGCCAGTTCGTCCAAGGCATTGGCTCATCCTCAATAAACTTGGTCACGGTCCCAAGCTCCTCGTCCACGCTGATGGCGACGAGAGCGAACCGGTCCGCCGGCAGCTCGGCAACCAGTTCCCGAAGCTTCGGCAGATGTGCGATGCACGGCCCGCACCAGGTTGCCCAGAAATCGATCAGCACGATGCGGCCCCGATAGTCGGACAGGGATTCCTCGACGCCGTCGAGCCGCGTGCCCGTCGCGTCCGGCAACGTGCCGCGCCGTATGCTGCGAAACGCCTCCGCCTCCGTGCCTTCCAATGCTTGAGATATCGGACTGCCGGCAGCGTGAACCTGCGCAATCTTCCGCTCCTTCCATGTAGAGTCATCGATCTTGTAATCTGCCGGAATCTTAAAGACCGATGGTTCGGGCTCGGCAAACCGGATGTCGTAGAGTTCTCTGACTTGCCTTCCTCGACCCAAGTTCGTCTCCGTCTTGACGGACACGTTTGCATCTCTCGCCACCCAAACTTTACCGACAGGCTCCTCTGAATTGCCGGGCGACAAGACAGGCATTGCCAGACAATCAAGCCCTCCAATAACTCCTTCGTCAACTGCAAGATCGGGTCTTAATGCAAATGGCCGGAACGGTCCTGGCCGGACTTGCATTAGTGTTGCTTCTTTGAGATTGTGGTTTAGGTCATAGGTTTTTCGAGTCGAGGCATCCATGAGAGTCGATCGATGTGATCTTCGATTCTTCCCATTGACTGACTCCATGGTATCCAGCACGGAACCGGAGGAGGAACGGAAGTAGGCGCCCTCCTCCCGCACTACCTCCGTTTCGGTTCCGTCGGGCTGAATAAGGTATTGAACGCTTCTCTGCTTGGCGATGACGGGCACGAATTGCGCCAGCAGCTCGGCCGCCCAACCGAAGACAAAAATCAGGCAAGTGACCAAAGTGGTGATTTTCATGCGACACCTCTCTTTCTGGCGGCAAGGCTACCAGGTTGAGTGATTCCCCGACGCTTGTTCCCCGGACGTGGCTCCAGGCCCGATTTTTGCGCCTATACTCCTATAAACAGTCGAAACGGCCTATTGATTACAAGTTTATTGTGGAAAGGCCTCTCAGGACCGTCTGGAGCCTTTGGGCGAAAACGATTGCGTGCGTGCATCAATGCGGCGCTTGAGCAGAGCGATGGCACGGTTCATGCGGACGGCACACAGACACCTGGGTGCGAGCCATACACACAGAAATTCTCTCCACAACATTCAGAGTGACTCGCCGGCGCAGGTCATAAATCCGGGTGGTCCCGGGCTTGGCGTGGCCGACCAAGTACTGCACGTCCTCAAGAGGCACGTCCTGGAAGGGCAGGTCGGTCACCACCAGGACGCGGAAGCTGTGGGGGCTGAAGTTCGGGGGAATGCCCGGACACCGCGCCGACCGCCGTTTACCGGCCCCTGGCTATCTGCACCGGGTGATGGAGTCGGTAGTGCCAGGCCAGCACGTCCCGGCCGAAGTCTCCGTCGAAGTCTCTCCAGACGGAATGGCTGTGGTTGTTGTTGTTCTGGGTATTGTCGTATTCGATCAGGAAGGAAGGGGCCTGGACCCGGTAGTAGTCGCCGGCTCCCGGCTTGACCGAACCGGCCCATGCAAAGAAGAGCTGGTCGGGAGGAGTATTCTTGGCCTTTTGCATCCGACGCTCGGCCACCTCGTCCGGAAGGATGTTGGCGTACTCGCCGATCAGGGCCATCAACCGGTCGACCTGCGCGGCGGTCATGTCGGAGGCCGGCAAACCTGACGGCTGGCCCTCCAGCTTGGCCCGGGAATCCGCCTTGGTGAGGACATCGGGATAGGCCGCCTCGGCCACAACCGCCTTGCCGAGCTGTTTGGCGTCCAGGGACCGGACCAGGGCGCGGGCCATATCCTCCTCCTTGGCCAGGGCCCTCATCCCCTGGTAGCGCCCCGCCATGACCTGGTGGGGGTTGGCTCCCAGGAAGGTGGGACTGGCCGAAACCAGGCGGCCCTCCTTGAAGGTGAAATTCAGGGAAATATGGTGCCCTTCCACCCGGAAGCCCCAGGTTCCCTGCAGCGACGGCTTGCCGAAAACACTGAAGTAGTACTTGTCGATGTCGCGGTTTCCGGTGGTGTCCTTCTCCAGCACCCGAAGGATCTCCTCCAGGGTCTGGACCGCCATCACCTTGGCGAAGCCGGCCTGGCTCAGCCCGGCGGCCAGCAGGGCGTCGGCCAGGCGGCGCTGTTCGGGAGCCATGCCCTTGTAGTTCACCCCTTTTCTGGCGTAGCCGTACTCCCTGGCGAAAGCGCTGTCCGGGAAGAAATGCCACACCGTCCGGGTCTGGTGGCTGAAGTCGTAGACCACCTTGGCCCGCTGCTCGTCCGAGAGCGAGTTCACAAACCGCGTGGCGGTTTCATACAGGACCGTCTCGGTCCTGGTCCGATGGTGGGCCGCCACAAGGGCCAAGGCGCAAACGGCCAGGGCGCAGAGTCGGAAAGTCGTGGGCTTGGTCATGCCACCCTCCTGGTGTTGTCGGTTGAGTTTCCTGAATCATACTCCATGCGGGACACCGAGCCTAGTCCACCCTCACTCCTTGGCCTGCTGCAGGTAGCTCTTGACCGCCGGGCCCAGCACCGACTCCAGGGAGATGGCGATGAAGCGAGCGCCCTTTTGCCGCCACTGCCGGGCGGTCTCAAGGTTGCGCACCATGAGTCCCAGGGCCACATCGGTGGGGGCCACGGCATCGGCGATGCGCTGCATGGCCGCCTGGACCTCGGGGTGCTGGGCCTGACCCGGCAGGCCCAGTGACTGGGACAGATCGGAAGGCCCGATGAAGACCACGTCGATCCCCCCTACCTTCAGGATTTCGGGCAGGTTGTCCACCGCCTGGGCGGTCTCGATCTGCAACACCACCAGGGTCTCGGCATTGGCCTCTTCCACGTACTCCCCCAGGGACTGGGTCTGCCCGTAGTCGGCGGCCCGCACTCCCGCCAGGCCGCGGATGCCCTGGGGTTGATATTTCACCGAGCCAACGGCAGCCTCGGCCTCGGCCGCCGTCTGCACCCAGGGCACCAGCGCTCCCTGGGCACCGGTGTCCAGAAAGCGCAGGATGATGGGCTGCTGATTGGTGGTGACCCGAATGATGGGCGTCACCCCCCGCAACTCCGCCGCCCGCGTCATGTTCTCGCAGTCCCGCGGCTCCACCGTCCCGTGTTCGCCGTCGAAGACCAGGAAATCCCACCCCTGGTACCCCAGGAATTCAATCAGTCCCGGATCGGGATAACGGACGAAAGCCCCGAAGACGGTCTCACCGGCCTTCAATTTGGCCTTGGTCGTATTCTTGTGCAAGGAAGCACCCCCTCTGATCTATTTCACCTGCCCGGCCCGTTCGACGACGCCGGCCAGCTCGCGTTTCATCCCGGATTGCCGACACCCACCGGACGGTTTTCCCGGTGGGACCTCCAGGCCGCCAACCCCAGTTCCACCGCCCGCCTCCCGTCCCGGCCCGTGACCGGCGGCGGGGAGTCCTCGATCACCGATCCGACAAACGCCTTCATCTCGGCAAGGTAGGACTCCTGGTAGCGTTCCAGGAAAAAATAGAGGGGGAGCGGCCCGTGAACCCCCTGGCCATTGCTGTAAACGGCTTGATGAGAGGTGCGGTTGCCCACCACCACCTGCCCTTCCGAACCGAACACCTCCACCCGCTGGTCATAGCCGTAAACGGCCCGGCGGCTGTTGTCGATGGCGCCCAGGGCGCCCTTGGCGAAGCGCAGCATCACCATGGCCGTATCCAGGTCGCCGGCCAGGCCGATGGCGGGGTCTATCAAGGTGCTTCCGGTGGCATAGAGCTCCTCGATCTCGTCGCCGGCCAGGTAGCGGGAGATATCGAAGTCGTGGATGGTCATGTCCAGGAAGATTCCGCCCGAAGCCTTCACGTACTCGGCGGGAGGGGGTTCGGGATCCCGGCTGGTGACGCGAACCAGGTGGGGCGTTCCGATCCTGCCGGCGGCCACGGCCTCCCGCGCCTGGTGAAAGCTGGGGTCGAAGCGCCGGTTGAATCCGACCTGCAGCTTTACTTCGTATTCCAGAACGGCCTCCAGGGAATCGTCGATCTCCTGCAGATCCAGGGCCAGTGGCTTTTCACAAAAGATGTGCTTTCCCGCAAATGCCGCCTGCCGGATCAACTCGGGATGGGTGGGCGTGCTGGAGCATATGACCACCGCGTCGATGGAGGGATCCTCCATAATGCGCGCCTCCTCCTCACTGAAGGAGGGAATCCCGAATTCGGCGGCGCAGCGCTCGGCGGCCTCCCGGGAAATGTCCACTACCACCGACAGGTGGGCTTCCGGGATGCTGCGGGTCAGGTTGTGCGCGTGGATGCGCCCGATGCGGCCTGCGCCGAACAGGCCCAGGTTGAGTTGAGTGATCAAGAAACGAACCTCACAGTCAACTGCCCCCGGTCATCCGATGCCAATGGACCTCAGATACTCCCGGGTCCGCCTGGCGATGGGCAGGGGCTTTTCAAAGGGGGCTGGATACATGTCCTGCTCGACAATGGCGTAGCCGCAGTAGTCGATCTCCTGCAGCACCCGGCACAGAGCCGGAAAATCCACCACTCCCTGGGAAGGCTCGCAGAACAGGTCCATGCCCACCGCGTGGGCAAAGGGAATGTTCTCTTCGGCGACTCTCCTCTGAAGATCGGGGCGGACGCTCTTGAGGTGGAGATAGGGGATCCGCCGGTGGTGACGGCGAAGAAAGGCGATCGGGTCGCCCCCCCGGTAGGCATGATGGCCCGTGTCCAGGCAGAGCACGACTCGCTCGGGATCGGTCTGGCTCAGCAGCCTTTCGATCTGGTCCTCGTATTCCACGTGGGTCTCGGCGTGAGGATGGAAGACCACCTGCAGGCCGAACCGTTCCCGGACCAGATCCACCACGTAATGGACCCGGTCGACCAGCCGCTTCCAGGCCTCGTCGTCCAGCCTGCCGGGTGCGGTGGCCTCGCCCGTCCAGAGATTGGTATAGGTGTCGTCGATCAGAATGAGGTATTCGGCTCCCAGATAGGCCAGGGACTCCCCCGCGCCCAGCACCTGCTTCTCCAGACCCGGCCAGGCGGCCTCGTCTTCCAGGTGTCCCATGGCGAAGGTGCCCGAAGCCCGCAGGCCGCGCTTGGAAAGCTCGCCTTGAAGCGTGGCCCGATCGGTGGGCAGATAGCCGTAGGGCCCCAACTCGGTCCACTCATAGCCCGCTTCGGCAATTTCGTCCAGGCAGCGCTGCCAGGGAATTTGCTTGTCGTCACTGGGAAACCAGACACCCCAACTGTCGGGGGCACTGCCGATCTTGACGTCCATGGCGGTTCCGGCCCTCCCTGACCGATTCAATAGTAGAAGCGCTGCAGCCGCGCCCTTTCGCTCTCGTACTCCTCCCGGCGCTTGCGGGTTTCCGGATCCCCGCTCACCTCGGCAGCGGCCACGTCCCACCAGATGCCGGCACCCGGAGGCGTCCGATACTTTTCAGTATCCACCACGATGACGCAGGGCTGCGACTTCTTCCTGGCCTCCTGCAAGGCCTCCCGGAACTCGTCGGTGGTGTAGACGTGCATGGCGTGAGCCCCCAGGCTCTGGGCGTTGTGCGCAAAATCGATGGGTACGAAATCGGCATCCAGACGATTGGTCTCCTGGTCGCGAGCCCGGAACTCGTTGCCGAAGCTGTGACCCGCCCGCGCCAACTGCAGGCCGCGAATGCACTGGTAGCCGTGGTTCTCCGAGATGACCAGCGTGATCTTCAGCCCTTCCTGAACGGCGGTCATCAGCTCCATGGGATTCATCAGGTAGGTGCCGTCACCCACGAACACGTACACTTCCCCTTCCGGCTGGGCCATGCGCACGCCCAGTCCGGCCGGGATCTCGTAGCCCATGCAGGAAAAGCCGAACTCCACGTGGCAGTTCTTCCCGCCGGTGGCATCCCACAGCTTCAGCAGATCGCCGGGAGGATTGCCGGCGGCGGCCACGATGGTATCCCCGGAACGGGCCTCCTCGTTGAGAACGCCCACCAGTTGGGCCTGGCTCATGGCTTCCCCGGCCACCGGCTGATAGACCTCGTTTTCCAGTTGACTCCGCCACTCCCGCTTCCACCCGGCGACTTCCCGGGCATAGTCGGCCCGCGGCCTCACCTCGGCCGCCAGGGCCGCCTCGGTGAGCGCTTCCAGTCCGGCCCGCGCGTCCGCCAACAGGGGCACGGACCCCTGCTTGTAGGCATCGTGAGGTCCCACGTTCAGGCTGATGAATTTTACCTCCGGGTTCTGAAAAGCCGACTGCGACCCGGTGGCGAAATCGGTGAGCCGAGTACCCACGCAGATGAGCAGGTCGGCCTGGCTGGCGACCTTGCCGGCGCAGGGATTTCCAGTCACCCCGTAACCGCCCAGGCCCAACTCGGATGCCTCGCGCAGCGCGCCCTTGCCCGCAAAAGTCTCTCCCACGGGAATGCCCAACTCCCTGGAAAAACGCTGTAACTCCTCACAGGCCTCCGAGTAGTGGACCCCGCCGCCGGCAATCACCATGGGACGCTTGGCTTGCTTCAACAGGCCGACCGCTTCCCGAACGCGGTCGGGGTCGGGCAGGCGCCGCTCCACCCGCCAGGTCCTCTCCTCGAAAAAGGCCGCCGGGTAGTCGTAGGCGTGGGCCTGCACATCCTGGGGCAGCGAGAGGGTGACCGTTCCGGTCTCGACGGGATCGGTCAGCACCCGCATGGCCTCGGGCAGGGCCGTCAGGAGTTGCTCGGGCCTCGAGATCCGATCGAAGAAACGACTGACCGGGCGGAAACAGTCGTTCACGCTCACATCGGCCGACACCGGATGCTCGAGCTCCTGCAGCACCGGTCCCTGGTGCCTGGTGACGTAGTAGTCCGAGGGCAGCAACAGGACCGGCAGGCGATTGATGGTGGCCGTGGCCGCCCCCGTCAGCATGTTGGTGGCCCCCGGCCCGATGGAGGAGGTGCAGGCCATGGCAGACAGGCGGCAGTTGGCCTTGGCGTATCCGGCGGCCGTGTGCACCATGGACTGCTCGTTGCAGGGCTGATAGTAGGGAAGATTGGCCCCGTACTCATAGAGCGCCTGCCCCAAACCGGCCACGTTGCCATGGCCGAAGATGCCGAAGATGGCCGGGATCAGGCGGCGGGATCGTCCATCGCGCATACTGAACTGCACCTGAAGGTATTTCACCAGGGCTTGCGCGACCGTCAGTCGAACCGTTGGCCGCGGACTCTGTTGCAGCATCATCGTCACCTCCCCGTCGTGTTTAAAACACCCCTGTTTCACCAATCAAGAGTCTATTGCCATCGGAACCACCGCAAGGCCAGCAGGAAACTGACACTTCCCCAGGCCGCCATCACCAGCACATCCGGCAAGCTGGAGGCAAGGGGAAGACCTTCATTGATGTTTGCCCGCAAGGCATCGTTGAGCGCCGTCAACGGCAGGGCTTGAATGACCGGTTGCCAGAACTCGGGGAAGCGACCGGCGGCGAAAAAGGTCCCCGAGAGCAGCCACATGGGCAGCATCACCAGGTTCATCAGCCCCGAGACGCCTTCGATAGTCTGGGGGCGGGCAGCCACCAGTAGTCCCAGCCCGGCGAAGGACATGGCCCCCACCAGCGAAATCACTCCCAGGTCCAGGATCGAACCATGCACGGACACCCCGAAGGCCATCCAGCCGAAGCCGATCACGGCCACCACCTCCAGCGCCAGGAAAATAAGGCGCGAGAGCATAAAGGACAGCAGGAAGTGGGTCCGGCGCATGGGAGTGGCCGCCAGCAGCTTCAGCAGCTTGCGGGTGCGTGCCTGAACCACCGCGAATCCCAGGCCCCACATCCCGCTCCCCATCAGGTTCAGCCCCACCAACCCGGGGATCAGAAAATCGATGTAGCGGGCCCCGGGATGGGCCACGGCTTCGTCCCTGACCCGGGCGACATCTTCCCGTCCCATCCCCCGCTGCAGGGCGTCGTCCACAACCAGCCGGGCGACCCGGCTGTTGGGTCGGGTCGGGTCGTAACGGTAAACCAAGCCTTCCGAACCCAATCCCGGCAGGGCCGGGAGGGCGGAGACCCTCTCTCCAGCCTCGGGATTTTCGGTCGCCGGAGCCTCCGACTGAGCAGGCTGCAGCACCAGCGACACCCTGCCCGTACGCAGCGCCCGCGCCGCCTCGGCCGGGGACAGCAGGAGGACCTCGATATCGGAACGCCCTTCCAGCCATTCCATCAGCCGGTCGGAGCCGGAGGTCGGCGTCTGGGGGCCGCCGACTTCCACCGCCACCTGGACCTTTTCCGGGCCCGTATCCCGAAAGGCGATCCCCAAGGCAATGGCCAACAGAACGGGAAAGACGAAGACCCAGAAGACGGCTTCGGGTTCCCGCGAGAACTCCCGAATCCTGGCCAGCGTGAGCTCCCACAGCGGATTGACCGGGCGGTAGCGGCTGGCCCCCGGAAGCGATGCAGTGCCCGGGCCGGACGCCTCCGGATCAGTGGCGCCGCTGGGCAATGGCCCGGTCTCCACCGAATCGGTGGGCGGTGGGGCTTGCTGCCGTGGGGGGCGGGGCTTGGCGCCGATGACATCAGGCATCTCGGAGCTTTCTTCCGGTGAGGTTCACAAAGACATCTTCCAGAGTGGCCGTGTGGGTGGTCATGCCCACCAGCCTGGCCCCCTGAATTTCCACTTCCGCCAGCAGGGCAGGCAGGGCTTCAGCCACGCTGGAGACGGTCAGCAGGTAATTTCCGTCGCGGCTCTGCACTCCACGTACGCCGGGAAGCCGGGAGAGCCGCTCGTTGCCGACGGAACCTTCCAGGCTGAATTCCACAATCTGATCGGCCCCCAACGACTCCACCAGAACGTTGGGGGTGTCCAGCGCGATCACCTTCCCATGATCCATGATGGCCACCCGGTCGCACAGGCGGGCCGCCTCTTCCATGTAATGGGTGGTCAACAGTATGGTACCACCCCGGGAACGAAACTTTTCGATCAGATCCCAGAGCTTCAGCTTGGCTTGAGGATCCAGACCCGTGGTGGGTTCGTCCAGGAAGAGCACCTCGGGAGCCGTCACCAGCGCACAGGCGATGGCCAGCCGCTGCTTCTGGCCTCCCGAAAGCTTTCCCACCCGGGCGTCCCGTTTCTCTTCCATCTCCACCAGGCGGATGACCTCGTCCGGGTCCCACCCTCGCCGGTAGAGACTGCGAAACATCGCGATGGTCTCCACCACCGTCAAGCGCTCGGAAAATTGGGTCTCCTGGAGCTGAACCGCCAGACGCTCCCGTAGGGATCGGTCATCCCCTTCCCCCCAGCCCTGGCCCAACACCTCCACCCTGCCGCTGTCGGGAATGGTGAGTCCCTCGAAGATCTCGACGGTGGTGGTCTTGCCGGCCCCATTGGGCCCCAGCAGACCGAAACACTCTCCCATCCGGACTTCCAGGTCAATGCCCGCCACGGCCACCACCTCACCGTAGCGTTTCACCAGGGAGGCGCAACTGAGGGCAACCTCCCCGGAGAAGTTCGCAGGTTGGCTGGAGGCGGTTACAGGCATGCCTTCTCCGACTGTTGCGATCCACCCGGGCGGCGACCGATTCCGCACCGCGACAGAAGACCGCGCGGACTACCGCCGCAGGCTCCACTTGGGTGTGACTCCGGGATTGGCGCAGGCATCGGGCCAACGCCCCTCGGCCAGTCGAATCAGGGTCTCCACCGACAGGCGCCAAAAGGAGTCCTTGCTGATATCGGAACACCCGGCCACATGAGGGGTGAGCACCACGTTCTCCATCTCCAGCAGAGGACTGGTGGGAGCCAAGGGTTCCGGTTCGAAGACGTCCAGACCCGCCGCGGCGATCCAACCTTCCTGCAGCGCCCGGATCAGAGCCTGCTCGTCGATGACCGGTCCCCGGCAGGTATTGATGAGTACGGACTCCGGCTTCATCGACCGCAATTGGGTTTCACCGATGAGGTGACGGGTCCCCGGGATCAGGGGCGTGTGCAGAGAAACGAAATCCGATTGGGAGAGCAGGTTCTCCATCTCGACCGGACGGACGCCCTCGGCCCTGATCACCTCCGGTTCCAGCAGGGGATCGGAGGCCAGGATCCGCATCTTGAAACCTTGCATCTTGCGGGCCAGGCTGCGAGCGATGCGCCCGAAGCCGATCAGGCCCAGGGTGTTTCCCCGCAGATGCCAGCGATGAATGTGCTCGCGGCGCTCCCAGCGCCCCTCTCGCAGGGCCCGGTCGTGGGGCACGATCTGGCGGATCACGGCAAACAGCAGTCCGATGGCATGGTCGGCCACTTCGTCGAAGACGGCAGTGGGGGTGTGGGCCACGATGACCCCCTGCCGGGTGGCCGCCTCCACCGGAACGTTGTCGAAACCGCTGCCGGTCCGCAGGATGGCTCCACAGCGCGGCAGCTTTTTCAGGCGTTCGGCAGTAATGACCGGATTCCCGTAGAGCCAGACCAGATCCGCATCGGCCGCCGCCCGCAACAACTCCTCTCCGGAAGTACAGGGGTGAATCCGCAGGTCCACTCCGCCCCGCTGCAGGTCCTCTTCGACCCAGGTGGGCACCGGAACTCCGTCCGCCTCGACGTAAACAACGGTTATGGGCTTCACGACGCGACCTCCTCCATATAGAGCCAAATCGGGACTGGCGAAGCAAGCGCCCATTGGGAGCGCCTCTTCCCGGTCAGGTATGGGATTCAAGGGCTACGGCACATCGGGAACGCCGGAGTGAGGCAGATCCCGACATTGCCGAAAAGCGGTTACGCCGATGCCCCGGAACACTTTTGCCGACGATCCGAAACAGATCCAACCTTCAGTGAATACGCTCGATTTCAGGGATGGAATCGAAAGCGGAATCGAAGCTCACCGAAGACGTTGTCCCGCCTCAATCTCGCGTAGCATGACTTCGAAATCTGCCGTTGGGAATTGGTAACGGGAGGCCTCGGCCAGGGCGCGCAGCTTGGCTTCGACGGCGAGGGGAGAGTCGCTGCGGGCCTTGCGTAGTGCATGGCGTACCCACTCGGCAACCGACATTCGCTGCCGTCTGGCGGTTCCCTGTATCTCGCGGTTTTCTTGCGGGTCCAAGAGTACTTGAAGTCGCTTGCTCACGATCGAATGGTACAGTCTGATAAACTAATAATCAATATCGGGGTTGGAGGAAGCGATGACATCACCTAAGCCATTCCGTTTACACAGCCGACTCGGCTATACCTGGTGGATTCTGGCCGGGATCCTCATTGCAGTTCCCTGGTCGCTTCACTCCTCGGAGCCACCTTCCACGCTGGTGTGGCAGGAACAGACCTTCGAGGATTTCGCCGATGGCCGACTGGGCGACGGCGGTGCCAACACCTACGTCTCGGCTCGAGGCCGGATCCAACTGGTGAACAGTTGGGATCTGAACCAGGACGGCTACCTGGACCTGGTGTTTTCCAACACCCACCCCCACCGCGAGAAGATGGATGCGGCCATCTACTGGGGTAACGGCAAGGACTTCGACGGTTCGCGGCGTTCCTTCGTCCCCAACGACGGCGCCCAGAACGCGGCTGCTGCCGATCTGGACGGGGACGGCCAGATGGACCTGGTCCTGGCCAACTACACCAACGGAACCTGGGACGGCATGGATTCATACCTCTACTACGGCGGCATCCAGGAGCTCAAGGCGCGCAAGGATGCTTCCCAATGGGGCTTTCATCCCTTCGCCCGCAAGGTGACGCTGCCCAGCCGGGCCGCCCAGCACGCGGCCGTCGAGGATCTCAACAAGGACGGCTTCCCCGACATCGTATTCGCCTTCTCTGCCGGTTTCTGGGAATATCGGGCCGCCACCGGAGGGTACGAGTCTCCCTCCAGAATCTACTGGGGTTCGGCTGACGGCTACAGCGACGACAACCAGATCGATCTCCCGGCCCTGGGCGCCTCCTCGGTCGTTATCGGGGACTTGAACCGGGACAGCTGGCCGGACATCGTGCTGGCCAATCAGGGACGGGACGGCAATCCCGATGTGGACTCCTACGTCTACTGGGGCGGGGCCAACGGGTTTGACGCCGCGCGCCGGACCGGCTTGCCCACCCACGAGGCCAACTGGGTGACTCTGGGAGACGTGAACAACGACGGCCGCCCCGACATCGTCTTCGCCAACGGCAAGGGCTCCGCCTCCTATGCCTACCTCAACGGCTCCAAGGGCTTCAAGCCCGGCCGGCGGCTGGAACTGGCCACCAGCAACGCCAAGGCCTGCGCCGTGGCCGATCTGAACCGGGACGGCCGCAACGACGTTTTCTTTACCAACCACCACACCAGCAACAATCGTCTGACCCATTCCTACCTCTATTGGGGAGGGGAGAGCGGCTTCAGCGACGAGGGCCGGCAGGAATTCGAGACGGTGGGAGCCTGGGGGGTCTCGGTGGCCGATCTGAACCACGACCGATACCCCGAGATTATCGTCTCCAACTACAAGGAGCACTTTTCCTTCGACGTGCCCTCGATCGTTCTCTGGAACTCCGAGGGCACCTTCTCCGATGTGCGCCGCACCTCTCTCTTCACTCAGGGCGCGGTCGGCAACCTGGTCTCGGACTTCAACCAGGACGGCCATCCCGACCTGCTGTTCATGAACACGATTTCCCGCTCCCGAGGCGGCGTTGTCCCCACTTATATCTACTGGGGCAACCGGGAGGGGCGATATACACCGGAAGACCGCCTCTCACTCCCCTCGGTCGACCCCTACGAGTGGGCAGCCGCCGACCTCAACGACGACGGCTGGGTCGACTTCCTGGTCTCCAACTTCGGGGAAACGGTCCGCTGGCGTCAGGAAAGCTATATCTACTGGGGAAACTCCGAAGGGTTCTCGGTCGACAGCCGCTCGGCGCTCATGGGCGTAGGCAGCGCCGGGGCCTCCATCGCGGATCTGGACCAGGACGGTCACCTGGACGTCATCCTCAGCAACTCTCCCCGTCCGGAAGACGGAATCAAGGGAGCTTTCATCTATTGGGGGAGTCCAGAGGGCTTCGTGGTGACCCAGCGGAGCGAAGTTCCCGGCGGAGGCACCTCCACCGTCGCCGATCTCAACCTGGACGGCAGACCCGATCTGGTCTTCGGGGGCAGCGAGGGAGTGGGAATCTTCTGGAACGACGGCAGCCGCAATTTCTCCGAGAGCCGCAGGACCCTGATCCCCGACAGCAAGGGAATGCATGGATCCGAAGTGGCGGACGTCAATCGGGACTCCTATCTGGACCTGATCTTGACCCGGGGTGGTGATCTGGGGAAACGCCAGACCACCGGCTTCGTCTATTGGGGGAATTCCAGTGGGGAATACAAGAGCGAGGGGAGGCTCGAGTTCGCCACCGAGGGACTCATCACCCTGACGGTTGGCGACGTGAACCAGGACGGTTGGCTGGATTTCATCTGCCCCAGCTACAACACGGGCTCCAGCCGGGCCACCATGACCAAGATCTACCTGGGGGGACCGGACGGCATCAGCTCCGACCGCATGTTCGAGCTACCCAGCAACGCCGGAACCGGCAGTATGGTGGCCGACTTCAACCGCGACGGCTATGCCGACATCCTGATTATCTGCCACCGGTCCGAAGGCGATCCCAACCGGATCGGCTCCTTTGGCGACCACGTGACCGATTCCTATCTCTACTGGGGCAGTCCGGAGGGCTTCCGAGCCGACAATCGCCTGGAGATCCCCGTGCGGGGCCCCCACTTCGATTCCGTGGTGGATCTTGGCAACATCTACGATCGACGCCACGAGTTCACCTATGTCTCGTCAGCCTTCCACTATGGCGGCCGGCAACCCGCCGACCTTGCCTGGCGGGGACAGACGCCCCATGGAAGCAGCCTCCGATTTCAGCTTCGCACGGCCGCGGACGAGCAAGGCCTGGAAAAGGCCCGCTGGGAGGGACCGTCCGGCCCCGGTTCCTATTTCGAACACCCCTCGGCCCTGGCGGACCGTCCCGAGGGCCACGGCTGGATCCAGTACCGGGCCTTCCTGAACACCCCCCACGGCGCGGTCTCGCCCATCCTGGAGGAGGTTGCGCTCACCTTTCGGTAGGACCAGAGCCGCCCGCAGGGATCATGCCCCTCAGTCGTCCCAGGTGCCGCGGGCGTTGATGCCGCCGTCGACGCAGACGTATTCGCCGGTCATGAAGGAAGCCCGATCGCTCACCAGGAAGACCAGCACGTTGGCGATCTCCTCCGGACCGGCGGTCCGGCCCAGCGGATGGGCCGCGCCCAGCTTGGCTCTCAGCTCAGCCACGTCGCCCCCCGAGGCCTCGAAGGCCTCCTGCTGCAGGGGGGTGTCCACGCCGCCGGGACAGATGGCAAGCACCCGGATGTTGTCGGCGGCAAAATCCAGGGCCAGGTTGCGGGTCAAGGAGAGGATGCCTCCCTTGCTGGCCGCATAGGCCGGGACCTTCTTCATGGATTGCAGGCCCTGCACGCTGGCCATGTTGACGATCACGCCTCCGCCCCGGAGCCTCATCTCCGGAATGGCGAACTTGGACATCAGGAAGAAGCTTTTGAGATTGACGTCGATGATCCGATCCCAGAGCACCTCCGGTGTGTCCACGGCATTCATGTAGGAACTCGGCGGCTGGATTCCGACGTTGTTGACCAGTATGTCGACTCCGCCGTAGGATTGGGCGGCATAGCCGACCACCCCGGCCGCCTCCCCGGAGTCGGACACGTCGGCCGCCACGGGCTGGACCGCCAGCCCGTCGTCCTCGGCCATTCCCAGTAGCTCCTGGTTGGCAGCTCGATCGATATCGGCATATACGACCGACGCTCCCTCCCTACCCAGGGCCAGCGTGCAGGCGCGGCCGATGCCCTTGGCACCGCCGGTCACGATAGCCACCTTGCCTTTCAGCCCTTCCATGGAATGCCTCCTCTCATTGTGAACTCTCCCCCGACCGAAAACTGGAGCCCTTCCAGGCTGGTCCCCCCGCGCTGCCGTGCGGATCATACGAGGGTGAAACAACGAATCTTCATGTCCTGCCGGGAATAAGGGCCATGGCGTCGCGTTGACCGGATGTAGGCAGATAGCGCGGAACTTGTGCGACATGTTCGGGAGTCAACGCCTTGCAAGCTTTCAGTGTGCTGCTCTTGTTGTGTTTTTGTGCCTTTTGTGGCCATTCCCGGCAAGGGTCCCGCCGCTGAATTTTGCAAAAGGCTGGAGAGTGAAACAATCGGAAATCGACCATTCCTTCGCGACCTTGGCATCCCATCGCGGTTAACCTCAGCACCTTAGTGGCCCTTCGTCGTTCTTAGTGGCCCTTCGTGGATCACTCTTTTTTTTTCCAGGTAAGCGGCAAAGCGAGGAACCGACACACGCGTTCGCTCGTGCCAGCCTTCGGCGATCTTCTCGACCTCGTCGAACGCTTCCAGTTGAAACCGGATTCTCCGCCCCTTGACCTCGACGACCCGGGTCTTCAGGGTGACCTTCATGCCCAGAGGCGTGGGAGCCAGGTGCTTCAGGTCCATGGCCGTTCCAACCGTCTCTTCATCCTGGCCCAGCAATGGGGCGGCTGCCTCTCGGGAGGCCATCTCCAGCCACATGATCAGGGAGGGAGTGGAAAGCACGGGCTGGACCCCGGGGCCCATGAAGTCGATGCACACCGGCTTCTTGACCACCCGGGTCCGCTCCAGCTTAATATTCTGCTCTGGATTCGCCATGGGTCCTGGCTCGGCCCTGGGCCGGTGGGGGATGCCGGTCCACAGGACGCCCGCGTATCCCCCGCAGGCCCGTCCGGCTCTACTTGGGGGGTAAGTGATACCCCTCTTTCTTGGTCCTGACCCGCTGGAGCTTGTCGCCCGAAGTGATGTAGAGCGTCTTGAGCTCCTTTCCGCGGCCAAAACCCACGTTGGTCGGCAGATCGGGCGTGCGAAGGTAGTCAAGCTCCTTGCCCTCGGGAGAGTAGACGTAGATGCCGGGCCGAGTCTGATCCCGAACCGCCACATAGAGGTTGCCCTCCGCGTCCACCACCAGTCCGTCGGGTCCGTCCTGCGGATAGTAGTCCACCAGCGTCTTCCTGAAGGTTGCCGTTCCTTCGGGACTCAGGTCGTAGGCCAAAAGGGCCATCCTGCCCTTGTGGAAGGGAAGATCGGTGGAAAACTGGAAGATGTCGAAGTTGCCGTTGTCGTTGGACACCACGTAGAGGGTCTTCTGGTCGGGGGAGACGCAAACCCCGTTGGGTTTTCCGGCATCGGTGACGATCTGGTGAATCGATCCGTCGGGATCGATCCGATAGACCGCCATCACTCCCTGTTCCATGGGCTCGTGGCCGACATAGCGGGGATCGGAGAAGTAGATCCGGCCCTTGAGGTCGATGCTGACGTCATTGGGGGCGTTGAACCGTCTTCCGTTATAGAAGCCGCCGATGATCACGCTCTTGCCGGTCTTCATGTCCGTTCGAATGACACGCCGCCCCCCGAAGTCCGCCCCTTCGGCCACGATCATGTTCCCCTGAGCATCGAACTTGATGCCGTTGGACATGCCGCTGGGGGATCGATAGACGCTGACTTTACCGGTCCCGGGGTCGTACTTCATCACGTGACCCGCCTGCATGCCCGCGGTTCGGGTAAAGGTGATGTCACTGAAATAGATGGTTCCGTCGGGCGCGGCAGCCGCGCCCTCGGTGAGGACCCCGCCGGTGAACAGGGTTTCCAGGGTGTCATGTTCAAAATAGGCGGACTGGCCGGCGGCAACAGCCCACCAGGCGCCATGCAGCATCGCCAACGACAAAAACAGGAACTGAACGGTTCGAAGCATCGGCTTACCTTTCTTCAGGCTGGAAAACCCTCATCACAGTGATCGAAACGGTGCCGGGTATTCTATCAACCTCTGTCAAACGACTCGGAGGTTGGCCCCCGCTTCCGGGCCATTTCTTTTTTTGAGGGAAAGGCCATCGGACAGGATAAAATAGCCGGTAGTATCTACTGGCAGCAGCATTCTCTTTCGCCCGGCTGGTCCCTTGCGAGAGGATCGAGGTGAGCTTGACCACTCCTCCTTCAAGATCGGCGGCTCTCGGAGTCATGCTGGCTTTGTGCCTCGGGGTCCTGGCGATCCCGGTTACCTTCCGGGCCGAGGCCCTCCCCAAGTCTCAGGAGTCCGGCAAACCTCAACTCAAGCGGCGGTCTCGCCTGGAGATCCTGCAAACGCTCATCAAGTCCAGGCGTTGGGACCAGGCCGAGAGGGTGGCCACCCGACTCCTGGCCGGCTCCCCCGACAATCCGCGGGCTCTTTTCCTGGCTGGAATGGTCCAGTTTAGTCAGGCCCGCTATGGCCGCGCCATCCCCCTTCTGAAACAGGCCCAGGATCTTCGGTCCGAAATCCCCGGTCTGGCCAAGACTCTGGCCATCTGCTACTTCTCGGCCAGGCAGCACCGGCTCTTCGAGTCCCAGATGGAGCACGCCTTCCTCCAGACCCCCACCGATCCCGAGCTTTCCTTTTTCTGGGGACTCCACCAGATATCGGTGAACGACAATCCCCAGGCCGCCGTCAAAGCCTTCGACAATGCCCTGCGGCTCCGACCCAGCTACGTTCAGGCGCTCTACCACAGAGGCCGGGCCTTCCAGAAGATGGGTCGCAAGGACAAGGCCCGTAAAGACTTCGAAGCAAGCATTGCCCTCATCGAGCAAACCTTCTTTCGAGGCTACAGCTATCCCTATCAGAGCATGGCCCGCCTACTGCTGGAAGACTCCCCCAAGGGGGCCCTCCGCTTCGCCCTGAAATCGGTGGAAGTTCAGCCAAGGCTGAAGAACACCCACATTCTGGTGGGAGAGATTCACTGGCGCCTGGGACAGTTCAAGAAAGCCACCGAGGCTTTCGAGGACGCTACCTACCTGGACCCGGAGGATCCCCGGCTGCACTATTGGCTGCACCTCCTCTACCAGCGAATGGGGAAAAAGAAAGCCTCGGAAATGGCGCTGGTGGAGTTTCAGCGGTTGAATCCGTCCGAGGGCGACGCACCTCAACCCTCCACGCCGGTGGCCACCCCCTGAATTCCTGAACGGGGCTTTTGCAAAAGGCGCAAGGCTCAACCGATTATTCGGAATTCTCCGGCTCGGCGGGTCACACGTTCCCGGTCCAGGTGTTCCAGCAGAGGGATGGCGTACTTGCGGGTGACATCGGCCAGTTTCTTGAAGGTAGGAACATCGATTCGGTCTCGCTGCTTCTTGTACTCCCTCAGCTTTCTCTTGACCTCCTCGATGGAGTCGGTATGGAAGAACAGCGTCTCGTTCACCTTGACCAGCTTCTTTTGGCGAGTCAGCAGGACCACCAGCCGCCTGGCCTGTTCCTGGGGGAGGGCGACCTCCCGGATGACCTCCTCGACCGAAGGGACCTGGAGACCCGAGCCACGGAAAGCCTGTTCGATTCTATCCAGAGCCCAGGCCTCATCCGCGCTCAAGCGAACCCCGGAGCCCTTGAGCCGCACCCGATCCTGGTCCAACTCGACCAGGTCCCGGTCGCACAAGTGGGCCAATACCGATTTGAACACGGTCTGTGTCAGGCCGGCGAACAGGCTGGAGTGGAGCTGCTCCCTCGGGAGTCCCACCGACAGGGGTTGGCGCTGCTGATAGTCCCGGATGAAGGCCAGGGACTGGCGGCAGAGACCATCGAAGCACTCCCGATCCATTACCTGCAAGGGAAGCCGAGCCAGCCGCCACACCCGTCCCTCTTCAACGAGAAGAGACAAGACCTCGCGGACGGTGGTCCTGGTTAAAGGCAGTTGGGAGAGAATTCGGTCTTCATCGATGACTCCACTGGCCTCTCGACCGGCCAGTTGTCCGATCATGGTCTTCGGATCTTCCGAATCCATGGACTGCAGGAACTCCAGTCGCCGGTCCAGATCCCGACTTCGACGGCGGCGCGGCGGAAAGATATCCAGGACCGCTCCCCCTCCGACCGTGATCATGGGCGAGGTCCGGCGCAGGATGAAGGAATCGCCCACCAAGGCCAGCACCGGCTTCTCCAGCTCCAGGTGCACCATGCCCGTTTGACCCGGGACAAGCATTTTCGGTTGCAGCGGGCGGACTTCTGCCAGGACTTCAGACGTGCCCAGGTGGAACCTCACCCGGCTGCGATTCCTGAGCGGCACCGGCGAAGACTCCAGCAGCGACAGGCGGCAATCGCAGCGCGAGACGGCCCGGTAGCGGCCGCAGACCGAGAGTTGCACGCCCCGGTGGACTTCGCCGACGTCCACCCCCTGCAGGTTCAGGGCCGTGCGCTGTCCGGCCTGGGCTCGATCGACCTCCCGGGAATAGACCTGCAGGTGGCGCACCCGCGACCGCTTCCCGGTCGGATAGAGTTCGACCTCTCCCTCTTTTTGAATCGCGCCGCTCACCAGCGTTCCGGTGACGACCGTTCCGAATCCCCTGGAGCTGAAGCAGCGATCGACCGGCAACCGAAAGGGGAGATCCGGATTGCGGGGGGGCAAGGCTTCACCCAGCTCGGACAGGGCTTGCCTGATGGGATCCAGCCCCTCTCGACTGGAGGCGCTGAAGGGAATGACGGGGGCTCCTTCCAGAAAGGAGCCGCGCAAGTAGTCCTGCAGTTCCAACTGAACCAGCTCGACGATCTCCCGATCGACCAGATCGCACTTGGTAATCACCACCACCCCTCGCGGGATGGCAAGAAGCCTGCAGATGTCGAAGTGTTCCCGGGTCTGCGGCATGACCGACTCATTGGCCGCCACCACCAGCAGCACCGCATCGATTCCTCCAACGCCGGCCAGCATGTTCTTGACGAAGCGTTCGTGGCCGGGAACGTCCACGAAGCCCACTCTCAACCGGTCGCCGAGCTGCAGGCTGGCAAACCCCAGATCGATGGTGATCCCCCGCTCTTTTTCCTCTTTGAGGCGGTCAGGATCCACACCCGTCAGGACTTTGATCAGGGTACTTTTGCCATGATCGATATGGCCGGCCGTCCCCACTACAATGTGCTTCATGGCCCGCTGCAGGACTTAGTGATTTTTTTTACTTGACAGATAAGAAATATAGTTTACACTCAAAGTCAACTTAGCTCGGTTTCCAGTGACGCCCATTTAGAAAGCTATTACACCCGCGCTGGGCGTGACAAGGGAACCCTCTGGTAGCAGAGGTTCCTGAAGGAAAAAGGGCCCCTTTCATTAACGAAGTCAGTCCATCTATT
Source organism: Candidatus Versatilivorator sp. (assembly GCA_965207735.1). Taxonomy (GTDB): domain Bacteria; phylum Acidobacteriota; class Terriglobia; order Versatilivoradales; family Versatilivoraceae; genus Versatilivorator. Next base: position 4,444,374 of record OZ242296.1, read on the forward strand.
CGCTGTCCTTTCTGGGCAGCCGACCAGGTATTTTTTTTCACTTCACTGCTTTTAAGCACACCTAGGCTTTCCCCCTCCCGCCAAGTGCGGGAGGGGCGAATCTTTTTCCCCGTCCTCGGGAGGACACCCAGCTTCGCCGGCCGAGTAGTGTTCTGTCTCAAAAATAGGGTTGCCATATTTCGGGGCGCAACGGCACCTGTTGGCTGAAACACAACCAACTTCTCCTGGCGACCGTTCCCCTGTGGAACCTCCGTCGGAGATGGTCACCTTGTTTCTGAGACAGGACGCTAAACCTGCAGCTGCCTCAGGTATTCCGCAAACCGTCTGCCCAGATCCTGTCGCTTGAGGGCGAATTCGACGGTCGCTTCCAGAAAACCCAGCTTGTCGCCGGCGTCATAACGTTTTCCCGCAAAACGGAGAGCGTGAATGGCCTGACTGTTCAACAGACCCCTCAACCCATGGGTGAGTTGAATCTCACCGCCCCCGTCGGGAGCGGTCCGGTCCAGAACCTCGAAGATTTCCGGTGTCAGCAGGTAACGGCCGATGACGGCCAGGTTGGAAGGTGCCTGCTCGAAGGGTGGCTTCTCCACCAGGTCAAGCACCTTGAAGACTCCCGACTCGGCGACTCCCACCGTCGCGCCCGTCTCAATCACGCCGTACTGACTGATGGCGGGACCGTTGACCTCCTGAGTGGCCAGCACCGAGGTCCGATACTCCTCAAAAACGTCCATCATCTGGCCGATGCAGGGCGTGGGGCCGTCGATGATGTCATCGCCCAGCAGCACCGCAAAGGGCTCATCGCCGACCAGGTCCCGGGCGGCCAGCACGGCGTGACCCAGTCCGAGAGCCTGCTTCTGCCGAACGAAGGAGACCGTGGCCAGATTGGAGGACGCCCGAACCTGCTGCAGCAGATCGCCCTTCCCCCGTTCCTCCAAGGTCTTCTCCAGTTCGAAAGCCACATCGAAATGGTCCTCAATGGCGCCCTTCCCCCTTCCGGTCACGATGATCACCTGGTCGATGCCGGAGGCCACGGCCTCCTCGACCACGTACTGGATCAAGGGCTTGTCCACCAGGGGAAGCATTTCCTTGGGCTGGGCCTTGGTGGCCGGCAGAAACCGGGTCCCCAGGCCGGCTGCCGGAATCACTGCCTTGCGAATTCGCATGGGTTCCCAACGCTCACTTCAGGTGCAAGACCACCATTTTCTGTTCCGTCATCTCATGGATGGCGTATTTTGGGCCTTCCTTGCCGAATCCACTTTCCTTCAACCCGCCGTAGGGCATCAGATCCGCTCTCCACTGGGGTCCCCAATTGACATGCAGGTTGCCGGAGTCCACCTCGCGGGCAAACTTCATGGCCCAATCCAGGTTCTCGGTGAAGATCCCCGCGGACAGTCCATAGTGGGTATCGTTGGCGAGCCTGACAGCCTCATCCACCGACGCGCAGGAACTGAGCGCTACCGCCGGGCCGAACACCTCCTCGCAGGAAATACGCATGGCGGGGTCCACGTCCCCGACCAGAGTCGGCGAGTGCAAAGTTCCCTGGCGGTCTCCGCCGGCCAGGAGCCGGGCTCCACCTGCAACCGCCTCCTGCACCCAGGACTGCACGCGCTCGGCATCGGACTCTCGGATCATGGGCCCCATGCCGATGTCCTGGCTCAGCGGGTTGCCGAAACTCATGGACTTCACCTTGGGGCTCAAGGCTTCGCCAAGCTCTCCATAGATATCAGAAAGCGCCAGGACCCTCTGCGCGCTGATGCAAACCTGACCGGCGTTGCTGTAGCCGGTGGCCAGAATGGCCTGGCACACCTTCTCCAGGTCGGCGTCGGGCATGACGATCAGCGGGGCGTTGCTGCCCAGCTCCATGGTGACTTTCTTCAATCCGGCCGTCTTGCAGATGTCCTCCCCCACGTCCCGGCTGCCGGTGAAGGTGATTTTCCGGACCCTCCGATCGGCGCACAAGGCTCGGCCGATCTCCCCTCCACCCCCGGTGATGCATTGAACGGCCGGCGGCGGGAACCCCGCCTCGAGCATGATCTCGGTGAGCTTCAACGCGGACAGCGGAGTATCGCTGGCAGGTTTGATGATCACGCTGTTGCCCGCGGCCAGGGCGGGTCCCACCTTGTGGGCCACCAGGTTGAGCGGGAAATTGAAGGGCGTCACCGCGGCGACCACCCCGCAGGGCACCCGCAGGGTGAACCCCAAGCGGTTGCCAGAGCCGGGAGCGCCCCCAAGTGGAATCATCTCGCCCGTCACCCGCTTGGCCTCTTCGGCCGAGACCTCCAGAGTCTGGGCGGCCCGCGACGCTTCCACCCGGGCCTCCCCGATGATCTTGCCTTCCTCCAGGGTGATGGTCCTGGCCAGGTCCTCGCTGCGCTCTTCAACCAGGCGGGTGGCTCTGGCCAGCAATTCATACCGCTCATAGGCGTCCATCCGCCTCATGAGGTCCGCCCCCTGCTGAGCGGTTTCCAGCGCGCTGTCCACATCTGCCAAACCGGCCCGAGGCACGGTATCGACCACGCTGTCGTCAAAGGGATTTCTCACTTCGATCTTTTCCGATCTTTCGACCCATTGGTCCGCCAGGAACATTTTCATCTCGAACTCCCTCTCATCTCACCGGTGGAGGCCATTCTACACTCTCCACTCTCCACTCTCCACTCATCACTCATCACTCTCCACTCTCCACTGCAGTTTAGTTTATACTGGCATACCTGTCGGCCTGTGAGGGCTCAGGGCCGCAAAGCAGAACGCCCCGATCGAAGAGGAACCCGGAATGACCACCTCCAGGAACGTCGATATCTACGAAGAAATTACACGCCTGCGCCAACAGGGGAAACGGGCGGCCCTGGCCACCATTATTCAGATCCGGGGGTCGGTGCCCAGCTTCGAAACCGCCAAGATCCTGGTGCGCGAGGACGGTTCCACCCTGGGTACGGTCGGGGGCGGCTGCGTGGAAAACGATGTCTGGAAGGCTGCCCGCCAGGTGATGGCGGCGGAAAAACCCAAGCGCCTGCTCTTCGACCTGACCGACACCTCCAACCTGGAGGCCGGGCTGATCTGCGGCGGCAAGGTCGAGGTCTTCGTGGAACCTATCCTGGCCACCCCCACGGTCCACATCTTCGGGGCCGGCCACGTCTCCAAGTTCATCTCCAAGGTGGCGGTACTGGCCGGCTTCAACTCGGTCATCATCGACAATCGTCCCCAGTACGCCAACGCCGAGCGTTTCCCCGAGGCCACTCGGATCTACTCGGAGAGCTTCGAGGCGGCCTTTGAGGACATCCATCCCAACGAGTTTTCCTACATCGTGATCGTCACCCGCGGCCATCAGGAAGACCAGACCGTCCTCGGCTGGGCCGCCCGCACTCGCGCGCGCTACATCGGCATGATCGGAAGCAAGGTCAAGAAGAGAACGTTGTTTCAGAATTTGCGGGAGGAGGGCATTCCCCAGGAAGCGCTGGATCGGGTCCAATCCCCCATGGGGGTTGAAATCAACGCCATTCTACCCGAGGAAATCGCCGTGAGCGTGGTGGCTCAGATGATCGAGTACAGGCGCTCCAAGCCGGGCAGTCGGTCGTCTCGCGCCCCGGTGCGGGCTGCCGTAGTTGGCGCGGGCGGCTGAAGCGCGTCCCCAGGGCAAGACCTGAATGAGCCGCCGTTTACATGCCGCGCCCATCCACGCTCACATATTTCCTGACTCCCTCCATCAGCGATTCGAATTCGGCGGGCAGCAGTGACTGAGGTCCGTCGGAGAAGGCCTCCTCCGGCTTGGGGTGAACCTCCACCAGCAGGCCGTGGGCGCCCACGGCGACTGCAGCGTTGGAAACGGGAGCAATGAGGTTGCGTTTGCCGGTGCCGTGGCTGGGGTCCACCACCACCGGCAGGTGGGAGAGTTGCTGCAGGGCCGGCACGGCCGAGATATCGAGGGTATTGCGGGTGTAGGTCTCGAAGGTGCGGATACCGCGCTCACAGAGAATGACCTGGGAATTGCCCTGGGAGAGGATATATTCCGCGGACATGAGGAACTCCTTGAGCGTCGACATCATGCCCCGCTTGAGCAGGACGGGCTTGCGGGTCCTGCCCAGCCGCTTCAGCAGGGCAAAGTTCTGCATGTTCCTGGCTCCGACCTGGAAGATATCGGTGTATTCGTTCACCAGATCGACGTTCTCCGTATTGACGACCTCGGTAATGATTTTCAGCCCGGTTCGCTCCCGAGCCTCCGCCAGTAGCTTGAGCCCTTCCTCCTCCAGGCCCTGGAAATCGTAAGGAGAGGTCCGCGGCTTATAGGCCCCGCCTCGAAGAACCTTGGCGCCGGCTGCCTTGACGCTTTCGGCCGTCTGCATGAGCTGTTCCCGGTACTCGACCGAGCAGGGACCGGCCATGACTACGAACTGGTCCCCTCCGATGGTGAATCCGTCCATCCGGACAACGGTACGCTCCTGCTTCAACTCCTTGCCCACCAGCTTGAAAGGCTGCTGGATGGGAATGACCGATTCCACCCCGGGGACCGATTCCATGACCGAGATGACCCGGTCCTTGTCTTTTCCGTCGCCGACGGCTCCGATGACCACTCGTTCCGCACCCTGGATGGGATGGGCTGCATAGCCGAAACTCTTTATCTTGTCGCACACGTAATCCACCTGTTGGCTGGTAGCCTGACGGATCATGGAAATGATCATGAGACACTCCTTAACCGCAAAAAAGCCCGCCGGGGAGGCGGGCTTGAATTCATTCCAAGGATCATCCTCAGCTCGATTCAATCCGCCCGCCTGCCCCAAAAATACCAGGACAGGCTGCTAAAGGAACCGAATCTGGAATAAGGCCGATTCTGGCGCGGCGCCGGTCGGCGGACTTCACAACGCGACCGCATTGTCAGTTTCGATATGCAAGTTTGCGAAGACACGGACAAACCTCAAGATAACTTCACCGACCCTAACCTGCAAAGCCATCATAGTCCATCCACGGGCATTGTCAATACGAAATGGGATTCGCAGCTTGTCTGAAACAAACGACAAAAGACAAAGAAAAAGACTTGTCCACGAAGGAGCACGAAGAACGACGAAGGGGCACTAAGGGGCTGAGGTTGGCCGCGACGGGATACCAAGGTCGCGAAGGGATTGTCGATTTCTGATTGTTTCACCCTCGGATGATCTGCCCGGCAGGGCAGGGGCCCGGCTTGCCTGAAACAACCGACAAACGACAAAAGATAAAAGACTTATCCACCAAGGGGCACGAAGAACGACGAAGGGGCACTAAGGGGCTGAGGTTGGTCGCGACGGGGTACCAATGTTCGCGAAGGGTTGGTCGATTTCCGATTGTTTCACTCTATGTATGATCCGCACACCAGGGCGGGGGCCCGGCTTGCCTGAAACAACCGACAAGAGACAAAAGAAAAAGACTTATCCACGAAGACACACGAAGGACAACGAAGGACACAAGGGACAAAGAGGATTTGTCCGCGAAGAAGCAACAAGGACCGCGGCCGAGCCAGTGGGGGGCTTCCGACCCCATCGTGATTTAAGGAGATCATTAACATCGATGCACAGGATTCACAGGATTCTTCAGGAAACGGCTGGCTTCTACTGCCGGGAATCCGCAAATCCGCACCGGATCATCGCCCGAGTTGGCTTCTGGTGCAGGAAGCTCTCGTCCTGTTAATCCTGTGCATCCTGTGCATCCATGTTCAATTCTTAGTCCTTCTCGATTGATCTTCCCCGTGGCGGGCCTTGGCCGTGCCCAACGCCCCGATTCCCAGTCAGCGTCCCGTGCAGCGGCCTCTGGTCCTATTAATCCTGTCTCTTTCCAAAACGCAAACAGCTGGCTGTTTCTCCTCTGAATGATCCGCACGGCAGGGCGGGGGCCCGGCTTGTCTGAAACAACCGACAAAAGACAAAGGAGCCTTTTGCAAAATTCGGAATCGGGCATGACATTGGGCTGGCAACAGTGATGTTCCGGCGGTGACTACCCAGCTGCAAAGACCCTTTTGAAGGAAAAAGCCCGAATCTGATGGCCGGATGGCCAGCGGTCGCCGGACGCAGGCACAGCTTACCCTCTCCCGGCCTTGAGGCGGGCGAACCTGCTGTGCGGTTGGGGGTGGCAACCCGGTCTTCAGAGCGTCAGGCGCATCAACTGATCCACCGTCAGGGCCAGAATGCCGAACATCAGGTGGCACCTCACCTTGTCGGGGCCGCGAACCCTCACCTGCCTCCCGCCAAACTCCTCCTTGAGCCGTCCGTTGACCCGCTCCACCGTCGAGCGTTCCCGGTAGCGCCGCGCCTCGGGAGTCACTTGGCCGATACAGCGCCGGGCCAGTGCCTCCCGCTTCCGCTCGGCTTTCAAGGTAGCTCTTCGGCGGGGGTTGACGTCAATAATCGGCACATGCCCCAGCTTCTCACTGAAGGCCCGGATCTCCGGCGCATCGTAGGCGCTGTCCATCAAGTCGTAGAGACTCTCGACCCGCCTTGCCGTCAGCGTCGCCAGCGGAATGGCTGCCTGAGAGTCATGCACCGAGGCCGAGGTCAGCAGACAACTGACCGGAATCCCGCCGTCAATGGCGTCGAGGTGTAGCTTGTAGCCGGTCCAGCTCTCCTGATGCCCCTTGGCGTTGCGCTTGACGCCGATGTCGCAGGCCTTGGGCAACTCCTTCAACATTTCCTCCAGCGTCATCGACCCCTGCCGCTCCAGCCGGCTCAACCGCTTGGGCCGTCGCTCGCCCTTCGGCGGCCGGCCCCGCCGGCGTTTCCGCTTGGCCTCCGGCGCAGCCTTGGCCGCTGGCTTTTCCCGTCCCGCAATCGCCGTCGAGTCCCTCGACACATGCCCCGCCAAGTGGCCCTTCAGCGTCTCCTCCAGCAATGCCTCGTGCAAACGCCCCGGCAGGTCGCTCTCAGCGAATTCCGCAAAGGCCCGCGAGAAGGTCGACTCGCTCGGTACCTCCCACGCCCTCTCCCAGCCGCACAGCCGCCGCAGCCTCCCCTCACTCCTCAGCCGCTCCACCAATCCCCGCGTGGTCGCCACCTCCAGCATCGACTTCGCCAGATAGGCTCGCGCCAGCACTGCCCGATCCTCCAGCGGCCGGCCACGCCAGCCCCGACTGTAAGGCAGCAACTCCTCCACCCGCACCAACTCCAATACCTGCACCAGCCGCTGGTAACGCTCTCCCAGAGGCCCCAAAACTTCCTCCAGCAGGGGAAACAGCTCTCGTTGAAACCGGAACCAGTGTCGTGATAGGGTTTCCCTAAGGGGCAAGTTCCACCTCCGTTCATCATGTGGTTCAGACACCTTCATGATACAACAGACAGTGGTCTTGCCCCTCCTTCCACCTGCCCTCCTTGATCTTTCCCCACGTGAAAATTCCCGCTATCTGCGAATTTTGCAAAAGGCTCAAAGAAAAAGACTTTTCCACGAAGGGGCACGAAGAACGACGAAGGGGCACTAAGGCGCTGAGGTGAATTGCAACGGGGTACCAAGTTCGCGAAGGGATGATCGATTTCTGATTGTTTCACTCTATGTATGATCCGCACACCAGGGCGGGGGCGGGACTTGCCTGAAACAAACGAAAAAAGACAAAAGAAAACGAGTTATCCACGAAGGGACACGAATGAACACCAATTGACGGATTGATGAGGTGTTGATTGGGGGGTGTGACCACCGATATTGAGGGGTTATCTAACACGGACACGAAGTCATTCCAAGGTGACAAAGTTGCAGAAGCATTATGATGCCGCTTGTCGCTTGAGTGAGTCCACCTGGATTCGTGTGTATTCGTGTCCATTGGTGGTTCGACTTCATTGAGTGATCGCCCGTTTTTCCTCAAATGAACCGCACGACAGGGCGTGGGCAGGACCGATTGGGATTCGCGGGATTCGGGTGGTGTCGCCCTGAGGCGCCACTGCAGTCCGTCCCTCCAGTCCCCGGAATCCATGCTACCATTTTCCCCTGGCGACCCCGTCCGTTGCCCAAGAAGTGAATCGGCGGCGGCCGCCGATTCTCCTTCCAACACCCGTTCGACCCGGAGGTTGGTCAGACCGCCCACCATGACAGCCAGGATCATCGACGGCAAGAGGATCGGACAGGAAATCAAAGAGGAAGTGCGCCTTGAAGTGGCGCACCTGAAAGACAGGGGGGTGGTTCCCGGCCTGGCGGCCGTGCTGGTGGGCAACCACCCGGCCTCGCGCGTCTACGTCAGGAACAAGATCAAGGCCTGCCAATCGCTGGGTGTGTACAGCGAACTGGTGGCCTTGCCTGAGGAAACCACTACGGCCCAACTCCTTGAATGCGTCTCCGATCTGAACCGGCGAAGCTCGATCCACGGCATCCTGGTTCAATTGCCGCTGCCGGGCCAGGTAGACGAGCAAGCCGTGCTGCCGGCCATCGACCCCGCCAAGGACGTGGATGGCCTGCATCCCATGAATGCCGGAGCGCTGGCTTTGGGCCGGGAGGGCTTGCGGCCCTGCACCCCGAGCGGGGTCATGGAGGCCCTTCGCCGGGAAAGGGTTCCCCTCCGGGGCGCCCGCGCCGTGGTGATCGGGCGCAGCAACCTGGTGGGCAAGCCATTGGGCCTGCTCCTGTTGCAACAGCACGCCACGGTCACCTTCTGCCACTCCCGAACCCACGACCTGGCAGCGGTCGCCAGATCCGCGGACATTCTGGTGGCCGCCGTGGGAAGACCGGCCATGGTGACGGCCGATTTCGTCAAGCCCGGAGCCGTGGTCATCGATGTCGGAATCAACCGGGTCGAGGGGCCCGGACTGGAAAAGCTGCTCGCGGAGGACCCTTCGCTGCAGCCTCGATACGAACGCAATCGCAGCAAAGGGATCCACTCGATCCTGGTGGGCGATGCCCAGTGGTCAAGCGTCTCCCGAGTGGCCTCTGCCGCCACCCCCGTTCCCGGCGGGGTCGGTCCGCTGACCATTGCGCTTCTGATGAAGAACACGGTTCAAGCGGCTCGTGTTCTGTCTCGGAAATAGAAACTTGGACAGCCCTGAGCTATGCTTAGAGTAGGCTTGACGGGGGGCATCGCCTCCGGGAAGTCAACGGTCTGCAACTGGCTTGCGGAGCGCGGTTTCAACGTGATCGACGCGGACCGGGTGGCCCATGGCCTGATTCGGAAAGGGCAACCCTGTTTCGATCCGGTGGTAGCCGTCTTCGGGACCCGGATTCTGGATGCGGGTGGAGAAATCGACCGAAACCGGCTGGGCGAGGTGGTCTTCAACGACCCAGCCCGACTGCAGGAGTTGAATGCTCTGGTGCATCCGGACGTCATCCGGAATATTCTGGAACAACTGGACCGGCTGGAACGGTCCCATCCGCCGTCGAAGGTGGTGGTGGACGCCTCGCTGATGATCGAGTCGGGATTCCACAAACAGTTCAAACACTTGATTGTGGTCAGTTGCGGCATCGACCAGCAGGCGGAGCGCCTGATGGCGAGAAACCGGTTCTCCCGAGCCCAAGCCCTGCAACGCATCGGGCTGCAGTGGCCCTTGCAGACCAAGCTGCCCCTGGCAACGGTCGTGATCGACAATTCGGGAACGCTCGAGCAGACCCGGCATCAGGTGGACCGGCTGCTGGAGACCCTGGAGGCGGAAAAGGCGAAATGCTGACCCGTTTCACCATTCGATGGGGCTGGATCTGTGGACTCTTCCTCTGCCTGGCCCTGGCTCAGCCGCTCCTTCCGGCCCAGGGCAGCCGCCGGGTCGTCAGTCTCGAGGCCTTTCCCTCCGTGGATGGGGTGCGGTCCGGAGACGCCTTGCAAATAGCCATTGTGCTGACCATTCAGCCGGGTTATCACATCAACGCCCACGTCCCCTCCCTGGACTATCTGATTCCCACCCGGTTGGCCTTCGACTCCTCCGGCGCCGTCCGGATGGCCGAGCCGCAATACCCCCAATCCATTCGTCGCACCTTCGAGTTCGCCCCCGGACAGCCGCTGGACGTGTACGAGGGCCGGGTCATCATTGCCGCCGCGGGAGAAGTTGCCCAAATCGATAGCGCCGCCTCGATTCCGGTACGCGGCAAGGTAACCGTCCAGGCCTGCAGCCACAACCAGTGCCTGGCTCCGGTCAACCTTCCCTTCTCCATCTCCCTCGAGGTGCTCGAGGCCGGGGGCGCTCCCAAACCGATCAACCAGGAACTGTTTCGATCGTCGCAGCCCTCGCCCGAGACGGCCGGCTCGGAGTCGGAGCCGGCGACGCTGCAGGAATTCGCCGGCGCTCGGCGAGAGGATAGGCTGTCTGAAACCATCGCTAGCCAAGGCCTGTTGGTCACCCTTGGGCTGGTGTTTCTGGCAGGATTGGCCCTGAACACCACGCCCTGCGTCTACCCCATCATTCCCATCACCATCGGGTTCTTCTCGAACCAGACCGAGGGACGGCTGAGCCGCACCTTTCTGATGGCCGCCGCCTACGTCCTGGGCATGGCGGTCACCTACTCCGCCTTGGGTGTGGCAGCCTCCCTGACCCAGGGGATTTTTGGGGCGGCGCTCCAGCACCCCCTGGTCCTGCTGGGGCTGGCGGGTCTCATGGTGGCGATGGCTTTTTCGATGTTCGGACTCTATGAATTCCGCCTGCCGGTCAGCTTGAATCGACTTGTCCCCCAGAGTTCCCAGGGAAACCTGGGAGCGCTGATGATGGGGCTCACCATGGGCATCGTGGCGGCACCCTGCATCGGGCCATTCGTGATCGGGTTGCTGGTTCACGTCAGCAACAAGGGAGAACCGGCCTATGGATTTTTCATGTTTTTCGTCCTGGCGCTGGGCCTGGGACTTCCCTACCTGGTGCTGGGGACCTTCTCAGGCGCTCTGAAGAAGCTTCCCCGCTCCGGACAATGGATGGAGACCGTGCGGCGCTTCTTTGGCCTGGTTCTGCTGGGCATGGCTCTCTACTTCCTGAACCCGCTGATGGGCCACTACGGCGCCTGGGCATTGGTGGCTTTCTTGGCGGCTTCGGCAGCCTACCTGATTCTGGTGGAGGCCCGGCGCGCCGCCTCCCGGGTCTTTGCCGGGCTGTTGGTCTGTCTGGGAGCGGGGCTGGGGCTGGCGGCGGTGCTGCTGGCTCCGGGCCAACCCAAGGAGGGCATTGTCTGGGCAACCTACTCGGAAGAGGCGTTGGCTCAGGCTCGCCAGCAGGGGAAGTCGGTGATGATCGACGCCTATGCCGACTGGTGCCTCCCCTGCAAGGAGCTGGACACGTTTACCTTCACCGATCCCGCGGTGCGGAGCGCCGCCGAGGAATTGGTGAGGCTCAAGCTCGACCTGACCCTGATTGAATCGGGCTCGGATGCCGAGCGCGCCCGGGGGCGTTTCGGCATCCTGGGGGTGCCGACGATCCTCTTCCTGGATTCCTCGGGCCGGGAGCGCACCGATCTGCGCCTGGAAGGATTTGAACCGCCGGCGCGGTTCCTGACCCGGATCCAACGGATCGAGGCCTCCTCCAATTCCAGCCGGGACACTCGTTCCCCGCTCCGAGAAGAACCGGAACCGGGGGTGTCTCGGGCTGAAGCTTGTGCGCCCGAGCGGGAGGCAAATACAATGGCAGCAACAATGATTAGTCGAACCGTACCGGGGTCTTACTGGGAGAGCCGATGAACCCGTTTCGTAACCTGGCCCAGAGGAGCCGCTTGCTTGCCGTCACCCTCTGCCTTCTGCACGGGTTGTCCTGGTCCTGTGTTTCCCCGACCACGAACGGACCCGGGGATTCGGGAGCCCGGAAGGTATCGAGCTTGCCTGATTTCTCACTGACCACCCTGACCGGGGAAACCGTAAAATCGCAAGACTATGATCAGAAGATCCTGGTGGTGAACTTCTGGGCCACCTGGTGCACACCCTGCGTCTACGAGATTCCGCACTTGAACGACCTCTACAGGGACTTTCGTTCCAAGGGGGTGGAGGTCCTGGGCATCTCCATGGATTCGGCCGACCCCGAACACGTCCTGCGATTCACCCGGCAACACCGCATTAAATATCCGGTCGTGGTGGGAGCCCCCTCGGTGGGAGACGATTTCGGAGGCGTCCGGGCCATTCCGACCACCTTCATCGTGGATCAGCAGGGAGAGATCGTCAAAAGGTACGACGGCTATCGGCCCGCCTATATGAAGGATACCCGACGCACCATCGAGGAACTCCTGGGGTAGCAGAGGCCATTTTGCGCTTGCCTGAAACACCTGAAACAAACGAAAAAAGACAAAAGAAAAAGAGCTATCCACGAAGGGACACGAAGAACGACGAAGGGCCACTAAGGCGTTGAGGTTCACCGCGACGGGATGCCAAGGTCGCGAAAAGACGGGTCGATTTCTGATTGTTTCCCTCCCGTATGATCCGCCCGGCAGGGCGGGGGCCTCGCTTGCCTGAAACAAACGGCGCGCCTAGTAGCGGGAAACCGGTTCAAATTCAAGCATGAGTTGAGGGTTTATTGACATGGATGGACAGGATGCACAGGATTATTGGGCGAAAGCTTCCACCGTCTTGCGCTCAACCATCGCCCCGGTTTCAACCAGGATTCCAAATCCCGCTCCCGAGCTCCTGGAACCCCTCGAAGACGGACCCGATCATTGAGCGAGTCCGCTCGCTGTGCGGCAGCGTCTCGCCCTGATTATCCTGTGCATCCTGTCCATCCATGTTCAATAATCCGTGAATCCGGATTCACGGGACAGAGTCCTTGCGCCCGATAGGCCATGAAGATTTGTTGTTTCATTCTCGTATGATCCGCCCCGCCGTCGGGGGCGGGGGCGGAACTTACCTGAACTCCACCCCTGGTTCGAAAATTCCGGACCTGACCGGTGGCGTTCCAGGGCATCCCGGGTTGAGGGGGTCTCGGCCGAACCGACAGCGGGTAAACCCCAGCCCGCATCTCTCAACACCATGAAGCTGAACCTTCGTTTGTCGACGCTGCTGTTCCTGCTGGCCCTGGCCTCCGCTCTCACCTGGCTGCTGGGGCGTCCGACCCGGGAGGACCTGACGCCTGCTCCCTATCCCGGTCAATCCACCAGCGTGGTGGCGGCCCCGCTGCCGGAGGGGCCCCTCAGCCAGGACGAATCGGAAAATATCGAGATCTACCGCCGGGTAAGTCCCGGCGTGGTCAACATCACCTCCACCACCCTCGGCTTCGACTTTTTCTTCAGCGCCGTCCCCCAGCAGGGCTCCGCTTCCGGTACCATCATCGACACCCAAGGCCACATCCTGACCAACTTCCACGTGATCGAAGAGGCTCGACTCCTGGAAGTGACGCTGCTGACCGAAGAGCGCAAGTTCGAAGCCAAGGTTATTGGCGCAGATCCACCCAACGACCTGGCTATCATCAAGATCGATCCCGCCGATGCGCCGCTTACCGTCGTCCCCCTGGGAGCTTCGGCCGATCTGAGGGTGGGGCAGAAGGCGCTGGCCATCGGGAACCCCTTCGGACTGCAGGGAACCCTGACGGTGGGGGTGATCAGTTCCCTGCAACGGTCGATTCAGGACCAGAGAGGCCGGCTGATAGACGACGTCATCCAAACCGATGCCGCCATCAACCCGGGGAACTCCGGAGGTCCTTTGCTCAACGCCCGGGGCGAGATGGTCGGCATCAACACCCAGATCTTTTCCACCAGCGGCGGCAGCATCGGCATCGGCTTCGCCGTGCCGGTGGATACCGCCAGACGCATCATTCCCGACCTGATCTCAGCCGGACGGGTGCGGCGCCCCTTCGCACGCCTGGAGGGCTATCGCATCACCCCGCGGTTGGCTCGGATCCTGGATCTTCCGGTGACTCAGGGAGTCCTGGTGGCCCGCACGGCCAGTGGAGACTCCTTTTCCAAAGCGGGGGTCCGGGGCGGGAGACAGACCTACCGGGTCGGCAACAGAAGGCTCCTCCTGGGAGGGGATATCATCGCGGAGGCCGATGGACAGACGGTTGACTCCCTCGCTCGCCTGAAGCGGATCGTCGACAAGAGACGACCCGGAGAGACCATCGATCTCCAGATCTACCGCGACGGCCGCCCGATGACCATTGCCATGACCCTGCTGGAACGGCCTCGCTACTTGTAGCTGCCGGCGCGGCCATGCGCGCCGGGCGGCTCCTGTATTTCCGACACCCCACGCGGGAGGTCTCGAAGGCGGGGGGCCTCGACGGAGTGAAGACATGGTGCAGCTGGCCAAGAATCGACTCTTGAAAACGCCTCTGATTCTGGCGGGAGTCCTGGTCTTTTTGGGGATTCTGATCTATTTCTTTGCCAACTTTCGGGAAGAGCGTGCCGTGCGGCGGTGCTTCGAGGCTCTGCAGAAGGGAGACATGGCCGCGGCCTATCAGATCTGGGGCCCCACCGAGGAGTACACCCTCAAGGACTTCCTGCAAGACTGGGGAGACGGCGGGTACTACGGGCGGGTCCGCTCCTTCCGGATCGTCGAATCCGAGTCGCAGGGCAGCGGGGTGATCGTGAGGGTGCAAATCAGGACAGACGAGGGCCAACTCAGAATACCCATCCCCTTTTGGGTCGAACGCAAGGACCGCACCATCGGCTTTGCGCCCACCGATTTCTGAATCCGCAGGGGCGTCGCTTGTGGACGCCCAATGGCGGGAGGGTTGCGACGTTCGCGAACAAACGGGCAGCCACAAGGGTTGCCCCTACGCTGGGGGATACGGCAGGGCGTTTGAATCGTCGACCAAGGTTCCCATGGAATACTCATTCTGTCCCCGGTGCGGAGGCTCCCTGGCCTCCAGGAAACTGAAAGCCAACGAGCCGGAACGGCTGGTCTGCACCCGTTGCGGCTTCGTATTCTTTCTGGACCCCAAGGTCGCCGCCGGGACCCTCTTCGCCATCGAGGGCAAGATCCCGCTGCTGAAGCGATCCATCGAGCCCAGCTACGGAAAATGGGTCTTTCCGGGTGGGTTCGTGGACCGGGGTGAAGCCATCCAGGACGCCGCCGTCCGGGAAACCCGGGAAGAAGCCCACCTGGAGGTACGCCTGGTCAGCCTGCTCAATGTCTATTCGTATTCGGGGAGTCCGGTCATTCTGGTGGTCTATGCCGCCGAGGTCATCGGCGGCACGCTCGAAGCCGGAGACGAGTGCCTGGAGGTAGGGCTCTTTGCCCCCGGGGAGATTCCCTGGCAGGAACTCGCCTTCCCCAGTACCCGGGAAGCCGTGAAAGAGTACGTCGAGCGGTATCTTTCCAAGGATTAGTCCGCATTTCTCAGCAGAGGCAGGAAGCATCGTTTCTCTGAATGAGGTTGCACCTATGGCCAGCATAGATCGCGAGATTCACGTCGGGTCCTTGGCGGAGGTGCAGGCCAGGAGTCCGCTCCTCGTCTCGGACGGTCCCGTCCCGATCGTACTGTTCCACCATGAAGGAAAGATCTACGCAGTCGACAACCGGTGTCCGCACATGGGTTTCCCCCTTAATCGCGGCACGGTCGAGGATGGGATTCTCACCTGTCACTGGCACCACGCCCGCTTCGACCTGGCCAGTGGCTGCACCTTCAATCTGTTCGCCGACGATGTGGATGCCTATCCGGTCATAGTCAAGGGGGGCGAGGTCTATCTGAGCACGGTCAGGCCGCAGCGGGATCCGGTCGCACGTTGGTCGCGCCGGCTTCGGGAAGGGATGGAGCAGAATCTCAGTCTCATCATCGGCAAATCGGTCATCGGCCTCTTGCACAGCGGCGTCACACCCGATGAGATCGCGAAGCTCGGCGCACTCTACGGCGTACGGCACCGGCAGGACTGGGCGTCGGGTCTGACCATCCTCAGCGCGATGGCCAACCTTTGTGATCACCTGGAGGGGGATGACCGGATTGCACCTTTGTTTCACGGACTTGTTCACGTAGCACGGGACTGTGCAGGAATGACGCCCAAATTCGAGATCAGCCCCCTGGACAATGAGGAGATTCCCCATGAGCACCTCAAGCGCTGGCTGCGCTATTTTGTCGAGGTCCGCAGTACGGAGGGAGCGGAACGGTGCGTGCTGACCGCGGTGCAGAAGGGCATGTCCGGCGCCGACATCGCCGACATGATCGTGACCGCGGCGACCGACCATTTCTATCTCGACGGCGGCCACGTGGTCGACTTCATCAACAAGGCGTTCGAACTGCTCGACCGTATCGGATGGGATCATGCGGACCGGATTCTGCCATCTCTGGTCAACCGGCTGTGCACCGCAACCCGCAGCGAGGAGCGGAATGCCTGGCGCCATCCTATCGACCTTCTTCCGGTGTTGCGCGGCACATTCGAAGAGCTTCCCGGCATACTGGCTGAAGGCGCGGGGAAAACCTGGGTCCGCAAGCCAGGTTTCGCGGATCAACTCCTCCTGGATGATCCGTTCGTCTGCCTGGACGCGCTGAAGGGCGCCTTGCGCGAAGGGGCCAAGCCGGTGCAGTTGGCGCAGGCCGTTGCCTACGTTGCCGCGCTGCGGATCGTGCGCTTCCACGTGCAGAATGAGTTCGCGGACTGGATCGCGGCGCTCCACACCTTCACTTATGCCAATGCGTTGCATCAACTGCTCAAGCGGACCGAATCGGCCGACCTCCTCCGCGGCGTCTTCCACGGCGCAATGCGGTGCTACCTCGATCGTTTCTTCAACATCCCCCCCGCCCGAGCGCCATCGGGCAACGGGGAAGCGAGCCAGCGCCCAGAGGCCGCTCTGCAGGATCTGCTCAACCTGATGAACATTCAGCAACAAACCGACGCTGCCGGGCAAAGGGTCTACGGCTATCTGCACGGTCGGGGCGACAGCGCTGCGCTCTTCCGCACGTTGACTGAGAGTCTGCTCCGTGAGGACGCCGAGTTCCACAGCTTCCAGGTCCTGGAAGCTGCGATCCGTCAGCACGACGAGTTGGAGGATGAAGAAGAAAAGCGGCTGGTCATGGTCGCGGCTGCCCGATACCTTGCCGCCCACGCACCTACCCAGCGGGCGCTAAACCAGACCCTGCGAATCGCCGTGCGGCTTCACCGGGGCGATCCCGTGTACGAGGCGGAAACGGAATAGCAGGTACCCCCGTCCCCGACGACGGGACGAATCAAACGGAGTGAAACAGGGGTTCAGAACAGGTACCAACCGGGCGGCGCGACCAACCCCGACGCCTTGCAAACCCTCTTGATTAAAATCCGGGCTAGCGGTGGCGGCTAAGGAAGGATGACGACCTTCCGCATCACCAGCGGCCGAGTGGGCCGGCTCATCTCACCACTGCTGCTTCGAGCGGTTGAAACGCTTGCCAGGGCGTCCACCACCTGCTGGCCTTCCACCACCTTGCCGAAGATCACGTAGTTGGGCTGAAGCCGCGAGTTGCCGTGCATGATAAAGAACTGGCTGCCGTTGGTGTCGGGCCCGCTGTTGGCCATGGCCACGATGCCGCGACGATAGCCCCGCCGGTAGAGGGCGGAGTCGCGATCGATGTCATCGGCGAAGGAACCTCCCCAGGCGCTTTCGCCCCCGGTCCCATCCCCCCTGGGATCTCCTCCCTGGATCATGAAGCCTTCCACCACCCGGTGAAACGTCAGCCCGTCATAGTAGCCATTCTCGGCCAGCAGACGAAAGTTCTCCACCGCCGTGGGAGAGTCGTCTTGATAAAATTCGATGGTGATGTTGCCTATTTCGGTTTCGATCCGGGCTTGCTTTCCACTCGAGCTCTTGGCCCCCTTGGGCACCTTCGGGTTGCTCGGGCCCGAGGCGGAGCAGCCCATCAAGGCCGCCGCCACGAACCAGACGGCCATGAGTTGCCAATAGAAACCGACTCCCATATCCACCCAAAGCGTTCGCAGTAACAATGTCATATGCAGGCTTCCTTTCCTTCAGGTTCCGGTGGTGGCTGTTAAACGCACGGGCCTGGATCGCGTTGGCTCCAGATCAGGCCCCCTTGATTGTACCCTCTTGGGGCAAGAGTCCTGAAAATGGCCGCCCCGTTCCCCCTCAGGAACAGGCAACGGTCCGGCCAACATTTCTCCGTGGATCTCCTCCACTTTCGTTTGTGTTCTGAGACTACATGGTGTTAAGCTACAGTTTGTGAGATTATTCACAACATGGTGTGAGGGATGATTGTTTCCGTTGTCCGCCCTGCATTCCGTTTACTCTCGAATGGCGACGCCCTGGATCAATGCTCCCGCCGCCGTCACAGCGGTGGCTGCATCTTTCTGTTTGGCACCGGACAATAGAGAAACCGGACGGTTGATGGCGCCACGGCCCCACGAGTT
Source organism: Candidatus Versatilivorator sp. (assembly GCA_965207735.1). Classification (GTDB taxonomy): domain Bacteria; phylum Acidobacteriota; class Terriglobia; order Versatilivoradales; family Versatilivoraceae; genus Versatilivorator. Next base: position 4,462,518 of record OZ242296.1, read on the forward strand.
GATTCCGGGAGACTGCCCTGGATTGGCGGAGACATCTCCACGGCTCCGCAGCCCGGGCCGGACTTTCCGGTGGCCCCGCCCATAGGTCGCATGCTTCACTGGAACACCAAAGGTCTGGATCTGCCAATCGCCGGGGAGCCCGAGCACCGGATCGAGACGGCCTCACCGGCGCATCAGGTGGCCTTGCTGGCTGCCGACTACCCGGGCATGAGTCCGACCATGCACGTGCGGGTCGGGGACGAGGTTCGCCGAGGCCAACTCCTTTTCGAAGACAAGAAAACCTCCGGGGTTCGATACACCTCACCGGGCTCGGGCCGGGTGACGGCCGTAAACCGGGGGGAGCGGCGCGCCCTTCGGTCTCTGGTCATTCAACTGGACGCCTCCGAGTTGAGCGGCCGCGCCGACAGCGTCAGCTTCAGCGCCTACACCGGGCGACACCCCGGTTCCCTCACCAGGACCCAGGTCCAGGAACTGCTGCTCGAATCCGGCCTATGGACGGCTTTGCGGGCTCGGCCCTTCGGCAAGGTGGCCGACCCGGCTGAAACTCCGCGGTCGATCTTCGTCACCGCCATGGACAGCCACCCCCTGGCTCCCCCTGCCCGCTTGGCGCTGGAAGGACAGGAGGCCGCCTTCGAACGGGGATTGCGGGCCGTGGCCAAGCTGACCCAAGGGCCGGTCTTCGTTTGCGAGAGTCCGGAGAGCGGGTTCCCCGTTCCTTCCGATTCCCAATTCCGACGGGAAGAGTTCAGAGGGCCCCATCCTTCGGGAACCGTCGGCTTCCACATCCACACCCTAGACCCGGTGGACAAGAATCGCCTGGTCTGGCATTTGAACTTCCAGGACGTGGTGGACATCGGAAACCTCTTCGGTGACGGCCAGTTGCACCCGGAGCGGATCATCTCTCTGGCCGGCCCCTCGGTCAGACGGCCGCGCCTGCTCAGGACCCGAATGGGCGCCTCCACCGGAGACCTCACCGAGGGGGAGTTGACCGACGGCGAATCTCGCATTATCTCGGGGTCGGTCCTGTCCGGACGGACAGCCTCGGGCGGGATCTTCGGCTTTCTGGGACGCTACCATCAACAGATTTCCGTTCTCCCGGAAAACCGCTCCAGGGAGTTCCTGGGATGGCTTTCTCCCGGGGTCAGCCGCTATTCCACCATCAACACCTATTTGTCCAAGCTTTTACCGGGCAGGAAATTCCGCTTCACCACCTCGACCAACGGATCCTCCAGGGCCATGGTTCCCATCGGGATGTACGAGCGCGTCTTTCCCTTCGACATCCTTCCAACCTTCGTTCTGAGAGCCCTGCTGGCGGGCGACACCGAGAAGGCCGAAGAACTGGGTTGCCTGGAGCTGGATGAAGAAGATCTGGCCCTGTGTTCGTTTGTTTGCCCCGGCAAGGTCGAGTACGGACCCCTCTTGCGGCAGGTTCTGACCACTATCGAGAAGGAAGGCTGATGAAGATCCTGCGCACCATTCTGGATTCACAGGCCAAGCACTTCCACAAGGGCGGCCCGCTGGAGTTCGCCTATCCCTTCTACGAAGCCCTCGACACCTTTCTGTATACGCCGGGACAGGTCACCAAGGGCAGTTCCCACGTCCGGGACGGACTCGACCTGAAGCGCATGATGGTGACCGTGGTCATCGCCCTCATTCCGGCGGTGCTCATGGCCATGTACAACACCGGCTTGCAGGCGCATCGGGCAATCTCCCAGGGAGCGCTGCCCCTGGAAACCTGGCAGACGGCCGTAATGATCCACCTGGGACTGAATGGGTTCGATCCGAGCGACCCATTGGCCTGCATGCTTCACGGGGCGCTCTACTACCTTCCCGTGCTGCTGGTCACCTTCCTGATCGGGGGCCACTGCGAGGCTCTTTTCGCCGTCGTGCGCAAGCACGAAATCAACGAGGGATTCCTGGTGACGGGAATGCTCTTCCCCTTGACCCTGCCGCCAACCATTCCCTTGTGGCAGGTGGCCCTGGGCATTGCCTTCGGGGTGATCATCGGCAAGGAGATCTTCGGGGGGACGGGAATGAATATCCTGAACCCGGCGCTGACGGCCAGAGCCTTCCTCTTCTTTGCCTATCCCGCCGAGATCTCGGGGAACAAGGTCTGGGTGGCGGCCCAAACCAGCGCCGACGGCGTCAGCGGGGCGACATGGCTGGCCGAGGCGGCTACCCTGGGGCATCAAGTACTCCTGGAAGGACTGAGCTGGTGGGACGCCTTCCTGGGGTTTATCCCCGGGTCCATGGGCGAAACCTCAACCCTGGGATGCCTCATTGGAGCCTTGATTCTGATCGTGACAAAGGTGGGCTCCTGGCGCATTATGATGGGTGTTGTGATCGGCTCTTTTGCGGCCTCGATGGTGCTCAACACCCTCCCCTCCGACACCAATCCCCTGCTGGCCGTCCCCTTCGGATGGCACGTGGTCTTGGGGGGGTGGGCCTTCGGAGCGGTCTACATGGCTACCGACCCCGTCTCAGCCTCCCACTCCAATATCGGCCGATACATTTACGGCCTGTGCATCGGGATCCTGGCGATCCTGATTCGGGTGGTCAACCCGGCCTATCCCGAGGGAATGATGCTGGCCATTCTCTTCGTCAATCTGTTTGCCGGCCTGATCGACTACTTCGTGGTCCAGGCCAACGTCAAGCGCAGGAGGGCCCGCTATGCAGCATAGCGTCGCTTACACCATTCTCTTTGCCGGCCTGATTTGCGTCGTCTGCGCCGTGCTGGTTTCCTCCTCGGCGGTATCGCTCAGCGAATTGCAGCAGGCCAACGCCGCCTTGGACAAACGCAAGAACGTCCTGCTGGCGGCCGGCCTGGCTCAACCCTCGGAGAGGCTGGACGCCGCCCAGGTTCAGGAACGATTTCGGGTGGTGAAACCGGTGGTCATCGACCTGCAGTCCGGGAAGGCGGTTCCCGAAGCTGACGCCTCCACTTTCGATCAGAGGAAAGCCCGCAACGATCCCGATTCCAGCCGTCCGGCCCCGGCCAACAACTCAAGCATCAGCCGTTTGCCCAACCACGCCGTGGTCTACCGGGTCCTCAACGACGCAGGGGCATTGCAGATGGTGGTGCTGCCCATCGAGGGATACGGACTCTGGTCTACCCTCTACGGCTTCCTGTCCCTGGACGCCGATACCCGAACGGTGCGAGGGCTCACCTATTACCAACACGGCGAGACCCCGGGATTGGGGGGCGAGGTGGACAATCCCAGCTGGAAGGCCCGCTGGCCCGGCCGGATCGCCTTCGACAGCACCGGTCAAACGGTGATCGAGGTGATCAAGGGCCGAGCCGGTCCTCCGGAGGACGACCCTCATCGCGTTGACGGACTGGCCGGCGCCACCATAACCAGCCGGGGTGTCACCAACATGCTGCGGTTCTGGCTGGGAGAAAACGGATTCGGACCCTATTTGAACAGACTTCGCGACAGCCGAAAGTCATCCTGAGGAAGCGAAATGGCAGCTCCCGGGCGCAAGGCGCTACTCGATCCACTCTTTGAAAACAACCCCATTGCCCTGCAGGTGCTGGGGATCTGTTCGGCCCTGGCCGTGACCACCAAGATGGAAACCTCGGTGGTGATGTGCGGGGCGGTGATCTTTGTTCTGACCTTTTCCAACTTCTTCGTCAGCCTGCTTCGCAACAACATTCCCAGCTCCATCCGCATCATCGTGCAGTTGACCATCATTTCTTCCCTGGTGATCATTGCCGATCAGTTCCTGAAGGCCTACCTCTACGACATCAGCAAGCAGTTGTCGGTGTTCGTGGGATTGATCATCACCAATTGCATCATCATGGGCCGGGCTGAAGCCTATGCCATGCAGAATCGACCCAGCTTGAGCATCATGGACGGCTTGGGCAACGGCTTCGGTTACAGCCTGATTCTGCTGGCCACCGGCTTCTTCCGGGAACTGTTGGGTTCCGGAAAACTCTTCGGCCACACGGTGCTGCCCCTGGTGACGGAGGGAGGCTGGTATGCGCCCAACGGGTTGATGACGCTATCGGCCGGCGCGTTTTTCATTATCGGCGGCTTCATCTGGGCGCTTCGTGTTTGGAAGCGCGACCAGGTGGAAGAGGAGGGCTGAGACATCATGCTGGAACATTACCTCGGACTGGCGGTCAAAACCATCTTCGTGGAGAACATGGCCCTGGCCTTCTTTCTGGGCATGTGCTCGTTTCTGGCGGTTTCCAAGAAGATCAACACCGCTTTCGGCCTGGGCCTGGCGGTGATCTTCGTGCTCACGGTGACCGTGCCGATCAACAACCTGCTGTTCAACTACGCCCTCAAGGGGGGGTCTCTCTCCTGGCTCCATCCCGATCTGGCGGGCTACGACCTCTCCTTTCTGGGATTCCTCTGCTACATCGGCACCATTGCCGCCATGGTCCAGATCGTGGAAATGACCCTGGACCGCTTCGTACCCACCCTCTACGCGGCGCTGGGTGTGTTCCTGCCCCTGATTGCCGTCAACTGCGCCATTCTGGGCGCCTCGCTCTTCATGGTGGAACGGGACTACAACTTCGGTGAGAGCGTCGTTTTCGGCCTGGGTTCCGGGATCGGCTGGTTCCTGGCGGTAGTGGCCCTGGCGTCGATCCGGGAAAGAATGCGCTACAGCAACGTTCCCCCGGCGCTGAGGGGGTTGGGCATGACCTTTATCCTGACCGGCCTGATGGCCATCGGGTTCATGGCCTTTGGAGGCATTCAGCTTTAACAGACAAGCCGGCCAGGCAGGCTGGATTGGCTGAAGCATCGTAGGAGGACGGTTCCTCATGACTGTGATTCTGGGCGTGATCATGTTCACCGTGGTCATTCTTTCGCTGGTGGTGGTGTTGATGGTCGCCAGGAGCAAGCTGGTGGCCGGCGGCGAAGTGAACATCGTGATCAACGACGACGCCGACAACACCATCCAGGTACCCGCGGGAGGGACCCTGCTGGGCGCCCTGGCAGCCCGGAAGATCTTCATCCCTTCGGCCTGTGGAGGCAAGGGGAGCTGCGGCGTATGCAAGGTGGACGTCTTCGACGGCGGCGGCGCCATGCTGCCCACCGAGCCCCCCCATATCACCCGCAGGGAGGCTCGGGAAGGGTGCCGGCTCTCCTGTCAGGTCAAGGTCAAACAGGACCTGAGGATCGGTGTGCCGCCCGAGGTCTTCAGCGTTCGCCAGTGGCGCTGCAAGGTGCGGTCGAACCACAACGTGGCCACCTTCATCAAGGAACTGGTCCTGGAGCTGCCTGCCGGGGACGAAGTGCCGTTTCGCGCCGGAGGCTACATCCAGATCACCTGCCCTCCCCACACCGTCAATTACAAGGACTTTGAAATCGAGGATGAGTTCCGCCAGGACTGGGACCGGTTCAACCTGTGGGAGGTCCAGTCCATGGTGGAGGAACCTGTCGACAGAGCCTACTCCATGGCCAACTACCCGGAGGAAAAGGGGATCATCATGCTCAACATCCGGGTGGCCACCCCGCCGCCCCGCAGCCCCAAGGGCACGCCTCCGGGAAAGATGTCCTCCTACACCTTCGGTCTGAAGCCGGGCGACGAAGTCACCATCTCAGGCCCCTTCGGCGAGTTCTTCGCCAAGGACACCGAGTCGGAAATGGTCTTCATCGGCGGCGGGGCCGGAATGGCTCCCATGCGGTCCCATATCTTCGATCAGTTTCGCCGCTTGAGCACCCAACGCAAGGTCACCTTCTGGTATGGGGCTCGCAGCCTCCGCGAGGCTTTTTACATCGATGACTTCAACCAGATCCAGGCTGAAAATTCCAACTTCAAGTGGCACCTGGCCTTGTCGGAGCCCCTGCCCGAGGACCAGTGGACCGGGTACACCGGTTTCATCCATCAGGTCCTCTACGACAACTACCTCAAGGACCACCCCGCCCCGGAAGACATCGAGTACTATATCTGTGGTCCTCCCCCGATGATGAACGCCTGCTTCAAGATGCTGGATGACCTGGGGGTTGAGCCGGAAAACATAGCCTTCGACGACTTCGGCGGTTAGCCCGGAGGGCTCACCGAAGGGTTGCACTCTCGAGAAGGCCGTGGCGATTGACGCCGTGTTCAGCCGCACTTTGGAGAGGTTTTGCGTTCCGGAAGGATGCTGCTAAATCGCCGCCTGCGCGGCTACGGCAGCGTAGAGTCCACACCCGCCGCCGCGCCAGCCTTCGCCATTCGGCGCTACCGTTCGGAGGCGCCGCGTTGGCCCCCCTCCGCATCAGCCTTCGCCTGCGGCTCGGCTTCTGCGACTCCCCCTCAAGGGGGGGGTGATATCCGTGTTATGAAGGGGGAACGGAGTTTTTGCGTTAGACCGGGAACATGGTTTACATCCCGCCCAGCAATCGGGCAATAAGCCTTGTGCGGGCCTCAAGTATCACTCCCCCCTTGAGGGGGAGTCGGAGAGACAAGGGCGAAGCCCGCAGTCGATCCGGAGGGGGGCATACTCGGCGCCCCGTGAGTGGAAATCGGAGAAACAAGCGCGCAGCCCGCAGTCGATCCGGAGGGGGGCCAACGCGGCGTTCCGGATCGGCGGCCGGCTGTCTCCTGCTGGTCCTGCTGACGGCCGCGACGGGATGTCGGGCGCCCGTCTCCATCCAGGAATACCGCTTCCAGGGCAGCAGCATGGGAACCACTTTCGAGGTGAAGGTGGTGGCCTCCCTGCTGCCGGAGCAACAACAGGAGCTGGTGCGGGAGGCCATTCAGGCTCAACTGCAGGACATCGACGGCAAGATGTCGACCTACCAGGAAGCTTCCGAAATCTCCCGCCTGAACCGCTCGCGCGAAACCACCCCCCAGCCGCTATCCCGGGAAACCTTCACGGTGCTGACCGAGGCCCTGAGAATCAGCCGGATTACCGACGGAGCCTTCGACATTACGGTTGGCCCCCTGGTCAATGCCTGGGGGTTCGGACCCGCGCCTCACCCGGCAGCCCTGCCCACGGCCGTCGAGATCGAGCAGTTGAAGTTGCAAAGCGGTTGGGAGAAAATTAAGCTGAATCCCCGGGCTCCCACGATTCGCAAGGGCGAGCCGGCCCTTTACCTGGACCTCTCGGCAATCGCCAAGGGCTATGCTGTCGATCGACTCTCGCAAGTCCTGGACGAAATGAACCTCACCAGACACATGGTGGAGCTGGGAGGCGAGGTAAGAACCAGTGGCCGCAATGCCGGCGGAAACCCCTGGAGGATTGCGATCGAGAAACCCGTATCCGCCGGCAGGGCTTTGCAGCGGATTCTTCCCCTGGAGAACTTGGCCGTTGCCACCTCCGGAGACTACCGCAATTTTCACCGGGCGGAGGGGGGACACCTCTCTCACACCATCGATCCCAGGACGGGGCGACCGGTCCGACACGAGCTGGCTTCAGTCAGCGTGGTGGATGCCTCCTGCATGCGGGCCGACGGCTATGCCACCGCCCTGATGGTTTTGGGGGAAGGCGACGGCTATCGCCTGGCAACCGAGCAGGATCTGGCGGCGCTTTTTCTGGTGCGGACCCGTGAGGGATCTTTCCGGGAGATGGAGACGCCCGCCTTCCAGCGTCTTTTCCGGGCAAAGCCTACCGGGACCGGTCCGGACTCGGAAAGGGAGAGCGAATCGTGAGTCTTTTCCTTGTCACGCTGGTTGTGGTCGGCTTGGTCATGGTCCTTATGGCGGTGGGTCTTTTCTTCAAGAGACCCTGCCTGCGCGGCTCATGCGGAGGCCCCGACCTGTTCGACTCCAAAGGAGAGTCTCTCACCTGCGCGGCCTGCCCCCGCCGGCGATCCCTCCACTCGGAGAAGGAACCTTCGGGTTAGCCGCCGCCGGGTTTGGTGACGGCTCCTTGAGAGGCCGAAGAAACCAGCGCCATGTACTTGGCGAACACCCCCGAGGAATAGTGGGGCTGGGGCTCGGTCCATTGGGAGAGGCGCCGGCCAATCTCGTCCTCGGACAACTCGACATCCAGCCGCCGCCGATCGATGTCCACCACAATCGTGTCCCCTTCCCGCACCGCCGCAATGGGGCCGCCGCGCGCGGCTTCGGGTGCCACGTGGCCGGCCATCAGTCCTCGGGTGGCGCCGCTGAATCGCCCGTCGGTGATCAGGGCCACACTCTCGCCGAGCCCTGCTCCCACCACGGCAGCCGTAACCCCCAGCATCTCCCTCATGCCGGGTCCTCCCCGAGGACCCTCGTATCGAATGACCATCACATCCCCTGCCTGAATCTCCCCACGGGTCACCGCCTCCATGGCCAGTTCCTCCCGATCGTAGACGCGGGCCGGGCCGCGGTGGTAGAGCCTCTCGTGGCCGGCGACCTTGATCACGCATCCTTCCGGGGCCAGGTTGCCATGCAGGATCACCAGCCCCCCAGTGTTCTTGACCGGGTTGGAGAGCGGTCGCAGCACCTCCTGGCCCGGAGTTTCCACGGCGTCGAGGCACGCCTCCCCCAAGGTGCGGCCGGTCACGGTCTTCTGAGCAGGATCCACGTATCCGCCCTCGACCAGACGCTGAGCAATCACAGGCACCCCGCCGGCTCGATCGACGTCCACGGCCACAAACCGCCCCCCCGGCTTCAGGTCGGCGATCAAGGGTGTCCGCGCACTGATCTTGTCGAAATCATCGATTTCCAGATCCACATCCATCTCCCGGGCCAGCGCCAGGAAGTGCAGAACGGCGTTGGTGGATCCACCCGTGGCCGCCACACTGGCAATGGCGTTGTCGAAGGATTGACGAGAGATCAAATCTCCGGGGCAGGTGCCGCTCCTGACCAGGTCCATCACCAGCCTTCCAGCCTCGAAAGCCACCCCATCCTTGCGGGCATCGGTGGCCGGCACGCTGGAGGACCCCATCGGAGACAAGCCCAGGAATTCGAGGGCCGTGGCCATGGTGTTGGCCGTGTACTGGCCGCCGCAGGCGCCGGCCCCCGGACAGGCCGTGTTCTCGATCTCCAGCAACTCGGCATCGCTGATGCGCCCCGCCGCGTTGGCGCCCACGGCTTCAAAGACATCCTGGATGGTGATGTCGCGTCCTCGGTACTTCCCCGGAGCGATGGATCCCCCATACAGCACCAGCGAGGGCACATTGAGCCGCATCAGACCCATGGCACCTCCCGGCAGGGTCTTGTCGCAGCCGACCAAGGCGATCATGGCGTCGAACATGTAGCCCCGCCCCACCAGCTCGATCGAGTCGGCCACAATCTCACGGCTCACCAAGGAGGCTTTCATTCCTTCGGTGCCCATGGTGATTCCGTCGCTCACGGCGATGGTGTTGAACTCCATGGGAGTCCCGCCGGCAGCGCGCACCCCCTCCTTGACCTTTGCCGCCAGAGTCCGCAGGTGGAAGTTGCAGGGCATGGCCTCGATCCAGGTATTGGCGATCCCGACAATGGGCCTGGAGAGGTCCTCATCAGTGTACCCGATGCCCTTCAGAAAGGAGCGCGCGGGGGCGCGATCCCGGCCCTGCAGGATGGTTCGGCTGCTCAGTGGTGGATTGGACATGCAATACCTCCAGAATCACGAGAATTCCCGGCCGAAGCTGCCGGAATTGGGGTGAGGGCCCGGCCGTGCGGATCACACAAGAGTGAAACAATCGAAAATCGGCCATCCTTTCGCGACCTTGGCATCCCGTCGCGGTTAACCTCAACGCCTTGGTGGCCTTTCGTCGTCCTTCTTGTCCCTTCGTGGATAGCTCCTTTTTCTTTTGTTTCAGGAGAGCCGATCTCCGGTGCCTCGCGCTTTCGGCAATCTGCTGTCGCCGCCTTCGCGGCTCGACCTGGAGCTACCCCTTTCCATGGGCTCACGCCCACGGCTACCTGCTGCCGCCGCTCCGCGGCTCGATGGATCGCCCGGGCGTTCGCCCGGGATTTCTTATTGCCAACAAGTGTCGCCCCCGCCCTGTCGTGCGGATCATACGAGAGCAAAACAATCAGAAATCGATCATCCCTTCGCAACCTTGGTACCCCGTCGCGGTTAACCTCAGCGCCTTAGTGCCCCTTCGTGGTCCTTCGTGGATCACTCTTTTTCTTTTGTCTTTTGTCGGTTGTTTCAGGCAAGTTCCGCCCCCGCCCTGCCGTGCGGATCATTCGAGAGTGAAACAATCAGAAATCGACAATCCTTTCGCGAACTTGGTATCCCGTCGCGGTTAACCTCAGCGCCTTCGTGTCCCTTCGTGGTCCTTCGTGCCCCTTCGTGGATAAGTCTTTTTCTTTGTCTTTTGTCGGTTGTTTCAGGCAAGCGAGGCCCCCGCCCCCCACGACGGGGCGGATCATTCGAAGGTGAAGAAACAGGGTTGTTTCAGACAAGCCGGGCCCCCGCTTTGCCGTGCGGATCATACATAGAGTGAAACAATTGGAAATCGACCATCCCTTCGCGACCTTGATACCCCGTCGCGGTCAACCTCAGCGCCTTCGTGCCCCTTCGTCGTTCTTCGTGCCCCTTCGTGGATAAGTTTTTTGTCTTTTGTCTTTTTTCGGTTGTTTCAGACAAGCCGGACCCCCGCCCTGTCGCGCGGATCATACGAGAATGAAACAATCAGAAATCGACAATCCCTTCGCGAACTTGGCACCCCGTCGCGGTTAACCTCAGCGCCTTAGTGCCCCTTCGTGGTCCTTCGTGCCCCTTCGTGGATAAGTCTTTTTCTTTTGTCTCTTGTCGTTTGTTTCAGGCAAGTCCCGCCCCCGCCCCCCACGACGGGCGGATCATTCGAGGGTGAAACAACGGATCATTGTGAAAGAATAAGCACCTGGCGAGACTCCGGCAGCTACGCCCCGTTCCAGCATTGGTGCCCCGTGCCCCAAGACAAGTCTGGGTCCGAGCAGGTCATCATTCATTAGTGAGGCTTCCCGGGAAGCTCTCCTCAAGGCAAGAATCCGAACGACCACGCCAACTCGGGCCGGAGCCCTCGCCCTGGAGGAGGCCAATCTCATGCAAAAGAGCAGGAAAGTCAACACGAAGGCGAAGAAGACCCCGAAGAAGAAGCGCAGCCGTTCGACAGCCTTGTCGCGGATCCACCCCGAGGTGGCAGGGATCGACCTGGGGAGTCGGGAGCACTGGGTGTGCGCTCCGGAGGTGACCCCAGGGAAGCCGAACGTGCGCACCTTCGGCACCACCATGGAGCAGTTGCAGCAACTGGCCGACTGGTTGCTGGAGCAAGGGGTGGAGTCGGTGGCGATGGAGAGCACCAACGTGTATTGGATTCCCCTCTACGAACTGCTGGAGTCCTGCGGCATCGAGGTCTTGCTGGTCAACGCCCGGCAGTTGCGCTACGTTCCGGGCCGCAAGACCGACATGCGGGACTGCCAGTGGATCCAGTTGCTGCACAGTTGCGGCTTGCTGCGGGGATCCTTCCGTCCGCACGAGGCGATCGTCCGGGTTCGGACCCTGCACCGGCAACTGAGCACTCTGGGGGCCGAGAGTACCCGCTTTGTGCAGTGGATGCAGAAGGCGCTGGATCAGATGAACGTCCAGATCCATCGTGCGGTCACCGATCTGACCGGTCAGACGGGGATGGCGATCGTGCGGGCGATTGTCGACGGCGAACGGGACCCGGTCCGTCTGGCGGGTCTGCGGGACCGACGGTGCAAGAAGTCCAGCCGGGAGTTTGCCGAGCACCTCAGAGGCAACTGGCGAGAAGAGCATCTGTTCAACCTCAAGTCGGCGCTGAAGCTCTACGACATGACTCAACGCGAGATTGCGGCCTATGAGGCCCGCATCCTGGAGGAAATCCAGGCGCTGCAACCGGTGGAGCGCCACGACCAGCCCGTGCCGAAGCATCCCAATGCGATCAAGGAAAAGGCGATTCGCCGCCGCGGTGGGCACCACCTGCGCACCGAACTGTGGCGCTTTGCCGGAGTCGATCTGACGCGTATCGACGGCATCGGCACCGAAGCGGCCCTGACCCTGCTGACTGAGGCCGGCCTCGACCTGACGGCCTTCCCCTCGGAGAAGCACTTTGTATCCTGGCTGCGCCTGGCTCCAAAAACGGCCGTCTCCGCAGGCAAGCCGCTCCACTACAAGAAGGCCAACAGCACCGGGTCTACTCGCGCCGCCGCCGTCCTGCGCATGGCAGCCGTCTCTCTGAAGCACTCCAAGACCGCTCTGGGGGCCGCCTTCCGTCGCAAGGCCCGCCACAAGGGATGGAGTGTCGCCGTCTTCTCCATGGCTCGCCGGCTGGCCGTTCTCGTCTACCGCATGCTGCGCTACGGCCAGGACTACATCGACATCGGGGAAGCGTGCTACGAGGACCGGTTCCGGCGACGACGCCTCGCGGGCCTCAAAGATGCCGCTAAGTCTCTTGGTTTCAACCTGGTTCCACAAATCGCAGCCGCTTGAACTGCGGGGTTGTTTCAGGCAAGCACCCCCCGTCCCCTACGAGGGGCCGGATCAGCGCCGCCGCAAGAGAATATAGAGGGCTCCGCCGCCTCCGTCTGCGAGACGAGCCGATGCATAGGCGATGACGTGACGGCTCATGCGCCGGGTGTCCAGCCATTTCGACAGCCTTTCCTTCAATGTCGGCCGACCCTCCCTCGAGTGGTTTCCCCGCCCGTGAACCACCCGTACGCATCCATGGCCCTGCTTGAGGCTGGAATGGATGAAATCCTCGAAGGCTTTCCTGGCCTCGGTGGCGACAAGTCCGTGCAGATCGAGGTGAGCCTGTACCGAAAAACGCCCCTTCCTCAGGCTGCCGATCCAGCGGCGGCCCTCGGGATGCGGTGTCCCCTCCAGGTATTCTCCACTCATGGTCAAGTCGAAACGTCCCTTCCCGGAGACAAACTCCTGTAGCAAGCGCAACCCTTCCTCCTCGTCGTCAATGGGACCCGGGATTTCGAGCACCGGAGTCGCCCGGGATGGAGCGGAACTCCAACCCAGGGGAGCCACCTCCCGCATGGACCGGGCGAACAATTGGTCGTCGCTGAGGGTCTCGGGCAATCCGACCGGGGCCTTCGCCTTTTCCGGAACTGCCACGGGGGATCGCCGACGAATCCGAGCCAATTCGGCAAACGACTTGAAGGCTCGATAGGCGGGCTTCTTCATGTCATGAATTCCTTCAGGACAGGCAGAGCCAAGACTCAACCTCACAGAAACACACCGACGATCAGAGCCGCTCTGACAGCCAGCACAACTTTCATGATCAGAGCGATCCTGCGCCTCTGAAAACAGAACAGGCACTGCGCGGGTTGGCTCAACTCAATCATCGGCGCCGGAAAGGGAGGGAGGGTACAACCGGAGCCATTTTACGCCAGAAGGGGACCACGGGTAAACTGACTGCAGAGGGAGCGAGGCCGGCGGCGGGCTGAATCCGCACCAGCGTTTCCAGGTATGTTCGGTCAGGCCGCTTCCACGTCGGCGGAGACGACTGGCGACTCTCCCCAATGCGGACCATAGAGTTGAATCAAATGGGAGGTCGTCTTCTCGAACCCGTTCAGGTAGGCGCCCTGGAGAAGACGGCGGTTCTGTCCGACCCAGGGACCGGCGAGTCCCTCCAGGTAGTGGCTGCGGAGAATCCGGCGAATCTCCCGGCCCAGCCGGTCGGAAACACCCGGGGCCAGGGAATCTCGAGACGACGCCGGGGTTTCCCGAATGCTCTTCAACCGGGCCTGAATATCGCGGTGAATGTCGAAGGCCGCCCCGGCAAACCCCCAGGCGATCAGCATCCCAAGTATCTGGCGCTCTCTGTGGACCCCGTCTCGAAATCGGTCCAGCCATTCACCCGTCTCCACCGGCAGTGTCAGTTCCATGGCAACCTCCTGGATATCTTCCCTCGAAAGAAAACTTTCCGAATGACCGGCAGGAAATTCATCTGCCACGCCCCTCAGGACGAGGTGACTAGAACCGTCGAAAGACTCCGATCACCTTGCCGACGATTTCAACCTCTTCCGGCCCCAGCTCGATGACCTGGTAGCGGGGGTTTTCCGGCTTCAGACGAATCTTTCCGTCCGATCGATAGAAACGCTTCAGCGTGGCTTCGTCCCCGTCGACCCGAGCGACCACGATCTCTCCGTTTTCGGCCGTGGGCTGTTTTCTGACCAGAACCATATCTGCCGGCAGAATGTGAGCGTCGATCATGCTGTCCCCTTCCACTTTCAGCAGGAATACGGTTTCGTCCCCGACCCAATCGCGTGGCAAAGGAACCGTCCCCTCCCGGTTCTCCTCGGCCAGAATGGGGAGGCCGGCCTGAATGCGTCCCAGCAAAGGTAGCTCCACGGACCGTTCATTTCCGGTCACCCCGCCTCGGGGCACGTTGGCCCGCGACTTGGACGGCTGGTGGTCCAAATATCCCTTGGCCCGCAGCACCTCGATATGTTGCTGGATGGCCTGGGCTGACTTTCCCAGCGCCTGGGCCACCTCTCTCACCGAGGGAGGCAACCCCTGACGGATGCAGTAATCGTGTATATATTCGTACACTCGACGCTGCTTTTCGGTTAACGCTCTCATGAGCCTGCCCTCCTGGAGGCCGGCACCCACCTCGAAGCCCCAGCCGCCACCTCGGTCCGGCCGACCGCGCGCTCTGGAGACTGCAATCGACGCCACATCAGGATACGGACACACGTCAATATAGACATCTGTCCATATATTGTCAAGGGGAACATTACGTGGACCGGCACTGCGTTCCCGAAGGGCGGACCTGATTCTCCGCCTACGCGGCTGCGGGTGTCGGCGATCGTCACTTACGGGGCGCCGCGTTTGCCCCCCTCCGGATCGACTGCGGGCTTCGCCCATTCGTAGTCGCTCTCGGGGCGCCGAGCTTGCCCCCCTCCGGATCGACTGCGGGCTGCGCCCTTGTCTCTCCGACTCCCCCTCAAGGGGGGAGTGATACTTGAGGCTTGCATGGGGCGCCTTGCCCAATTGGCGGGCAGGATGTAAACCATGTTCCCGGTCTACCGCATTAACTCCGTTCCCTCTTTATAAAACGGATATCACTCCCCCCTTGAGGGGGAGTCGCAGAAGTCGAGCCGAATGGCGAAGGCTGATGCGGTGGGGGGCCGACGCGGCGCCTCCGAACGGCAGCGCCGGATGGCGAAGGCTGATGCGGTGGGGGGTTCGCACAAGGCGAGCCACAGGCGAGATCTTGTGCGCCGTAGCGGTAACCGCCGGCGTGCGTCGGTTGCGGTGGGGGAGTCGCAGCCGAGCCGAATGGCGAAGGCTGATGCGGTGGGGGGCGGACGCCGGGCCGCCCTTACTGGCGGGGAAAACCACCCGCGCCCGCGCTGCCGCTTTCAGTTCCTCTCCGGAACCGTCATAATCGTGATGACCACTCCGCCGATGGCTTGGGAGCTCCTCGGGGCTTCCACCGGTCGGGGACCGGGATTTGGACCCATTCCATGAGCCGGCCCTGCAGACGGGCCGGATGTCATCAAAAAATAGAAACCGAAGCAGCCGGGCTTTCGTTGTAAATGTATGACAAAAGAAGCCGGGCTGCGGGCAGGAACACCGGGACGATGACGCCGCAGACCGAACTGGTTCGACGCAGCCAGCAAGGCGATGTACAGGCCTTCGAAGAACTGGTTGCCAGTTGCCAGCAACGGGTGTTCGGTCTGATCTACCAGGTCCTTAGATCGCCGGAGGAGGTGGAAGACGTCGCGCAGGAGGTTTTCACCAAGCTGTACTTTTCTCTACCTCAATTTCGTTTGGATTCCTCCTTTCAGGCCTGGCTCTACCGAATCGTAGTCAACCAGTGCTATGACCATTTGCGAAAGCGCAAGCGCACCCCTCAAATCAACTATTCCGATCTTTCGGAAACCGAGGCCTCGGTCTTTGAAAGTCTACCGTCGCTCACCAAATCCAGGCCTCCCGATATCGGGAAGACCGTGGAAATGCGGGAGATCGCGGACCGCTTGCTGAGCCTGCTGCCGCCCGCGGATCGCATGATGCTGGTGCTGAAGGAAATGGAGGACTTCTCGATCGAGGATTTGTCGGGTGTCTTCAAGATCTCCAAGAACGCTGTAAAGCTGAGGTTGTTCCGAGCGCGCCACCAATTGCGGCGTGCCTATGAGAAGGGGAGGCTCCCTCGGGGGAAGTAGCCATATGGGCCATCGAACAGTCCGGTCTCAGTTGGAAGAATTTGCCGAATCCAAGCTGTCGCCGGAACAAAGGAAAGTGGTTGAGCGGCACTTGGCGAATTGTTCCGCCTGCAACCGGCACCTGCGCGCCCTGGGGTGGATCCGAGCATTGATGCGGGCGACCAGTCTGACCAACCATCCGGAACCGTCCCCGGGTTTTGCCCGGAGGCTGGCAAGGCGCCTGGAGAGCCACCGGGAAGTCTACCTCTTCTGGCTACCGCTTCGTGCCATGGCCCTGAAAGCCATCCCGGTGATGGCGCTTCTGACGATTCTCCTGGGAGCCATGGCTTTCCTTCAAGGACCCTCGGAAGCACCGACCCTTGCCGCCTGGGAAGATCCCCTGCTCGAATCCTACTCGGAGCAGCAAGACGGAATGACGGAAGCCGTATTCTCGGAAGCCGTTGCCGGAGATCCGAACCTGGCCGTCCGAACATTGATGGGAGATCCCGCGATTGGAATCGCGGTGGATGATGACTATGATGAATCTTTCTAAGTTCAAGGCCCTGTTGGTCATTGCGGTTGTCTTCGTGCTGGGGGCGGTGGCCGGCGCCTCGCTCAGCCGGACCGTTCTTCGGTCGATTTCCGCTTGGGGACCCCACCACCACTCCCGCGGACCCTTCATTGAGAAGCTACAGAAACGGCTCGACCTTTCCGGTGAACAGAGGACGCAAGTTCAAGCCATACTGGATGAATCCCACCAACAGTTCGGCAGGCTGCACAAAAGCGTCAAGCCTCAGTTCGAAACCATTCGCCAACAGATGGCGGAGAGGATTCGCAAAGAGTTGAATCCGGACCAAGCCCGGGAATTCGCGGCCATGCGCGCCGAGTACGAACAGCGCAAGGCCAAGCGTGAGAAGAAGTACCGGTGAGATTGCCTGCACTCTCCGCAAGTCCTTTCCCTATCCCGCCGATCGGCATCCGTTTAATGCACCCCCTTTTGGTCCTCTCCTTTTCCCTGATGCTGACGGTCCCGTTCGCCTCAGCATGCCTTGGCTCCGATGCGGACAGGAGCGCCAAGGGCCCTGCTCGGTACAAGGGACGCATCATTGCTCCGGTGATGAGCGCCTCCGGGGCCGATTGGCTGAATCGGCCCGAACGGGAGAAGATGGAGATTCCCGATCGCCTGCTGGATGCCCTGCAGATCGAATCCGGGATGACGGTGGCGGACGTGGGGGCCGGAATCGGTTACTTCAGTTGGAGAATCGCCAAACGGGTGGGCCCCGAGGGTCGGGTACTGGCGGTGGAAATCCAGCCTGAGATGCTGGAACGTCTAGGTGCGGAGATGAAGAAGCGGGACATCAGGAATGTCCGGTCCATCCTGGGAACGCCGGTGGACCCGAATCTGCCCGCCCAATCGGTGGACCTGGCGCTCATGGTGGACGTCTACCACGAGTTTCAGCACCCGGAGGCGATGGTTGCCAAGATCCGCGAGTCCCTCAAGGAGAACGGCCGCATGGTCCTGGTGGAATACCGTGGCGAGGACCCGACGGTGCCCATCAGGCCTGAACACAAGATGACGGTCAAGCAGGTCCTGCTGGAAGTCCTGCCCATGGGCTTCCAACTTCAATCCAGGCTCGACTTTCTTCCCTGGCAGCACGTTTTTGTCTTTGTCAAGGACTAACGCAAGCCGGAGAGTTGTTCCAGCAGCGTGAAGATGACCGAGTGATCCTTCTGTCCCTTGCCTTGGGCACTGCAGGAAGAAAACAGCTCATGCACCAGGCCGGTGGAGGGCAGCGCCACTCCCAAGGCCTTTCCCGCCAACAGAGCATTCTTGACGTCCTTGATATGCAGGTCCATCTTGAATCCGGGTTCGAACTTGCCCTCCACAAAGGCCGGGATCTTCATGTCCAGGGTCCGGCCGCCGGCCATGCCGCCCCGAATGGCCTCATACACCAGCTGGATGTCGACACCGGCTTTCTTGGCCAGGACCATGGCTTCGGAGACAGCCTGAAGCACACCGGCGACAATGATCTGATTGGAGAGCTTGGCGAATCCTCCGGCGCCGACTTCTCCCACGCGCACCACGCTCTTGCCCATGCTGTCCAGAATGGGCTTGACCCGAGAAAAGACCGATTCCTCGCCCCCGACCATGATGGAAAGGGTCCCCTGAATGGCGCCGATCTCGCCGCCGCTGACGGGAGCGTCCAGCATGGCGACGCCCCGACCTTTCAATTCGGCGGCAATCCGCTGTGTGGTGATGGGAGAAATGGAGCTCATGTCCACCACGACGCCACCCTCGGCAATGCCCTCGATCACCCCGTTGCCTCCCAACACGACCGACTCCACCTCCGGGGAATCGGACACGATGGTGATGACCACCTCCGCTCTGGCCCCCACCTCCTTGGGAGACTCGACCTGGCGTGCTCCCAATTCCACCAGTTCCGCGGCCTTTGAAGCCGTCCGGTTGTAGACCACCAGCGGATACCCAGCCTTGATGAGGTTCCTGGCCATGGGTTTTCCCATGATGCCAAGACCTATGAATCCGATCGTTTGTGCCATGACGCTCTCCTGTGCATTCCTTCGCATCAAACCGGCGGCAACTCCACCGGCCTTTTCTCTCTGGCCGAGCGGTAGACCGCGAGAACAATCTCCAGGGCCTTGAGCCCCTCTTCCCCATCCACCAGGGGAGGCCGGTCCTCCCGAATGGCCGCAATGAAATCCTCGAACTGCCGTCGGTGGTTGGCCACCTCCGACTTGATGGAGGCTGAAAACGGATCGGAGCTCCCCGACCCGGCTACCGTTCGGCCCCGGCTCCCGCCGGTCATTCCGGGGACGTCCCAGCGGGCCAACTCATCCCCCTCCAGAAGCAGGCTTCCCTTCTCGCCAAACAGCTCCAACCGCCGCGGGAACCCCGGCCGCAGGGAGGTGGATCCCTGAACCACGCCCAAGGCGCCGCATCCGAATTCTATAACAGCCACCGCGGTATCCTCCGTCTCGATCGAAGCGTGCAGGAGATTCCTGGCAAGTCCAAACACCGACCGGGGGCGGCCCACCAGGTATTGCAGCAGGTCGATGGTGTGAATCGACTGGTTGATCAGCGCTCCTCCGCCGTCCAGGGCCCAGGTAGCCCGCCAGGGTCCGGCCTGGAAATAGTCGGGCTTGCGGAACCACCTCACCGACGCTTCCCCCAGGAGCACCTTCCCCAGAGCTCCGCCCTGCACCGCTGCCCGAATTCTTTGGACCGCCGGCAGAAATCGGGACTGAAAAATGACCCCTAGTCGGACGCCGGCCTCCCGGCAGGCGGCGGTCAGAAGTCTGCCCTTCTCCAGGTTCACCTCAATGGGCTTCTCCACCATGACGTGCTTGCCGGCCCGGGCCGCCAGCATTCCCAGCTCACCGTGAGTTCCACTGGGAGTGCAGACACTCACGGCATCCATTCCGGGGCGCTCGAGAAAACGATCCAGGTCCAGGTCCCAACTGACGCCGTAGCGTTCGGCCTGCCGTTCGGCCCGAGGCCGGGTCCGGTTGTGGAAGCCGATCAGCCTGGCCCCGGGAATGGATTGAATGGCCTGAGCGTGCACATCGGACACCCCTCCGCACCCGATGATTCCAATTCCGATTTCCGCCATGCCGTCAGCCCTTTCCAGTTTGCCTGATGTTTCACTCTCGAATAATCCTTTTGCCAGGCAGTTCGGCTACCCCGCGCCGCCATCCCACAGGTGATCCAGTTGAACCGCCCGGCCCGATCGGGCCGACCGATAAGCCGCCGCCAGCAGCAGGGACGCTGTCATCCCTTCTTCCCCCGGAACGGTGGGTGGGCGGTCCTCCAGGATCGCGCCATTGAAATCCTCGATCAGGGGCCGATGGACGTTCTCCGCCTTGGGGACCGGATACGCCTTCCCGCCGGCTCCGGTCAACTCCAGTCGATCTCCGTTGAGGGGCGCTGCCCTGAGACATCCCCGCGCCCCCAGAATTTCGAAATCGTCTCGCGGAGGCTCCACGCAATGGCTGGCGAAGACCATGGCGTGAATCCCCCCGGCGAAACGGATGAGCAGACTTCCGGTGTCTTCGACTTCGATGGGACAGACACGGGTATCGGTGAAGGCCGACACCGACTCGGGAGTCCCGAAAAGCATGGCCAGCACGTCCAGGCGGTGGCTGGCCATATCCATCAGCAGGCCGCCGCCCCCCTGGTTCCGGACAAACCTCCAGCCTGGATGGCCTCCCTCCTTCAACCGGGCATGTTCCACCAGGGTGGACCGCGCCAGAATGGGCCGGCCGATCGCCCCTTGATCCAGCAGCTCTTTCATCTTCAGCACCACCGGATAGAAGCGCCGGTAGTAGGCGACACCCAGCTTGACTCCGTTGCCGCGGCAGGCGTCGATCATGCGCCGGCATTCCTGCGGGTTCATGGCCATCGGCTTCTCACACAACACGTGTTTGCCGTTTTCGGCCGCCTCAATGGTCTGGGCGCCATGCAGCCACACCGGCGTCGCCAGGTATACGGCTGTCAACTCGGAGTCGCCGAGCATTTCCCGGTAGTCGGCATATCCCTTGGGAATGGAATGCCGGGACTGAAACTCGGCCAGGCGTTGAGGATTGCGGCGAGTGCAACCTGCCAGTCTGCCCTGCGCCGATTCCTGAATGGCCCTCACCACCCGCTTTTCGGCGATGTCGCCGCATCCCGCCAAACCCCAGGTTACTTCCCCGTCCACGGTTAATGACCCGATCCTTCCTGTCCTCTTGCCCGGCACGTGTCTGCCCTCGGCACCCCGCTGTCCATGGGCTGACCCCCACGGCTACCTGCTGCCGCGGCTTCGCCGCTCGAAAAGGGAGCCGGCACGAGCAGCGTTTTCTCGGGTGCGAACCATCAATCCCGGCCACACCGCACCACTCGAACCCCTGGGCCATTATCCAAAAAAAAGCACGTTTCCGCTTGCAGTGTCGTGACTTACGGGAGAGCTGCGAAGCTGCGGTTGGCGTGGCTAACCGAGGAAACGCCCCCTATGAGCCATCCTTATAGAGCTGCGGAGCTGCGGCCTCGTGTAGCCCCGGGCGGCAGCCCGGGGTCGTATCGATTTTGCACCAACCCAGCCGCGAATGCGGCGAATAGAAAGCACCCGTTCCAGAACGCATTGCTTCCCCAAAGAAACGCCGCCCCACACCGCGATCACCCGCTGCCGCGACCTTCGGGGTTCTACCGGCAGCATTTGGCCGGACGCCTTCAGGACTGGTTGGCGCGGCTTTTCCCGAACAGATAGGCGCCCAGGACTCCACCCAAGGTGGTCAAAATCCCGCAAAGGATCAACTTGGTCAACAGGCTGACGATGATAAAAACAGGATCGAGCGGATCACTCAAGAACTCCATCGCCTGCTCCACGAACTCGGGCGGAAGGCCTTCTATTGCAGCAAACTGCTCTCGAACACTGTCCAGGTTCTCCGGCCCGGAGACCAACCTGACCAGAACCTCCAGGAACAGCCAGACCAGGGAGCCGAACAGGCCGGTGAGAAGCCCCAGGCTGGCACCGGTCCCGGACGAAATCAATCCCGGCGTCTCGGTCCGGAGAAAATAGACCGCCAGGACTCCGCCGCCTGCCACCCAGAGCAGACAGCAGATGTTCACGTAGGGCATGGCGGAGAGCACTCCCAGAACGGCTCCGGCCATCAAGGCCGGCTTGGTCAGACTGGGACCGGGAGTGGGTGGGAACGGGGGTGGCGAAGACGCCTGCGGTGGTGAAGGTTCGACGGGGGCGGGTTCGCCGGCAGCAGAAGAGGTTTGTTCCAAGGGGACGTTTACGGGCTTGGGATTGGGATCCACGTGACCCACGGGCGCTCCGCAAATGGGGCACAAGCTTGCACTGTCGTCAAGCATCTGCTGGCAACTGGGACACTGTTTGGGCATGGCCTGAAAACCTCCGGCCCCAAAGCTTGAAAGCAAGGAGGCAGGTTGTCAAGCCAGAAGAAAAAGGGGGGTGAAGAAAAGGACGGGGAGACAACCAAATCTCCCCGCGACAGGTGGGATTGGCGGTGCCATTGCTACTCTAATTCCTTGAGATCGTACAGGTCGTGCTTCCGTTCCAGCGTGAAATGCCCCTTGTCGAATCGCTCCATTCCATCAAAGTAGATGGTATCGCCGCTCATCATCTGACCTTCGACTTCGTCGGCAAACATCCGGTAGCCGATAAAGGGGGGGAGAGAATCCCTGGACGGGGGAGCGTCGAAGAAATTTTGGATTTCCAGGAGAATCGATCCGTTGATGACCTCCCCTGTAATGAGAAATTCCCGGTCGATAGTGGGGAAGGTCCCGCTCAGAATCTGAAGCGCCCCATAGAGCATGTCTCTCTCCTGATGGAGCGCCACCTTGACATCAGCGTTCATGATTGTCCCCCTGAGTTCACCCTCCCAAATTCCGGCGATAGCCATGGTATCGGGTTGGGGCATTGCAAAGGCGGGGAAGAACCCAGCAAAGGGACCGGTGGTGCTTTCAACCAGGGAGGTGGCAACGATTACCGGCTCACCATCGTACTCCTCGGGGTAATCCACCTCGATGACGATCTGACCGTAGCTACCGGGCACCGACGAACGAATGTCGTCGCTCACAAACATTGCATGTTTGCGGACATCGACGGGAGGCAGGGACCGTTGCAAGGCTCCGTTTCGATCGAAGAGCTTGATCCGGAGCCGTCCCGTCCCCACGCCGATGTTGACCACCGCCAACCGCGACTGGAAGGAGCCCGCCTTGACCGAGGACTGTATGAGAAGCGGGTTGGAGGGATTCCCCTGGCTCTCCACGAAGGACAAGGGTTTGAAGATCTGGTCCGCGATGGCCAGCTCCATGGCGGGGTCGTTGCTCATCCGGTCCAGAATGACCGAGGCCCAAGCGGTGATGGGTTCATCCGAGAAAATATGCAGCCATCCGGTGGTTGCCGTCCCTCTTCCGGATTCAGGTACCATATCTCTATGGCTGAAGATATCGTTGATTTGAAGCATCTGGTTCGACCGCACGTCATAGAAACCGTATCGGTCCAGTTCTCCGGATGGATCGTACAGTAGAATCAATACGCTGGCTTTCGGATCGGCCCCCTTCTGTACTGAATACCGGGTGAAGTTGTTGAGTCCGACGTTGGTTCGGGCTCCGCCCTCGCTGGTGACCATGGGTATCACGATGGAATAGTTGTCGAAGTCGCCGTCTCCAGAGCCTTCCTGATTGGCTTGCTGCAAGTGGCTGCGCAGTTGCAGCACGGACCCACTAAGGTTGGATCGGCTGAGGCGGATGGCCCTTAACCGTTCATGCATCGCGTCCCTTCCCCCGACCGTCCTCCTCGCGGAGGCCTCTCTCCCCGCGCTTCGGTCTTGAGCCCAGGCCGCCGGGGACAGCAGCAATGCGGCACTCAGACACCAGGTTGCCCGTTCAAGAGTTTTCATGGCCTTCCTCCTTACTGATCGACTGGCTGGATCGACTCCCAAGAGAATGCTGGTTGTGATGCCCCCGACGCCCAAAGAGTTTCAGGGCGTGTCGCTGGTAGTCACTTACGCGACGCCGAGTCTGCCCCCCTCCGGATCGACTGCGGGCTGCGCCCTTGTCTCTCCGACTCCCCCTCAAGGGGGGAGTGATACCCGAGGCTTGCATGGGGCGCCTTGCCCGTTTCCTGGGCAGGATGTAAACCATGTTTCCGGTTTATTGTGTAAACCATGTTCGGCTTGCACACAGAAGTCGAGCCGTATGGCGAAGGCTGATGCGGTGGGGGGCGGTCGCCGGCGCGGCTTTGCGGCAACCCCAGGTCACTTCAGCGAAGGGGCGGTTTATTCGGAATGAAACAGAACTGTTTCAGGCAAAGGTCAGAATTGGGCGGAAATTTCGTCCAGGCGGGCCTGGTTCACCAGGATATCTCCCCGGTCCTGCATCCGGGTCCTGGCCCCTTCCAGGAAGGCGTCGAAAACGGTCTGCCGCTTCCGGGTCACCAACCGGTTGCGTATCTCCTCTTTTTCCACGGCAAACTTCTCCGGATCGATATCCTGTCTCTCCGTGAGAACAGCCACCACCAGCCGCCTGCCCACCTGGATGGGCTCACTGACCTCCCCCTCCTTGGCCGAAAAGGCAAACTCATCCAGTGGGGTGCTCGCACCCAGATCCGGAATGGAACCATTGCGGCTGAAGGGATCGCTGAGCTTGACCTCGATACGGGCTCGCCGAGCCGCTGATGACAATTTTCGACCGGCCTTCACATTCTTGACCAGGTCCTCGGCCTTGGATTGAGCCACAGCATTGGTTTTCTGAGTGAGTACGTCCTGGTCCACCCTGCCACGCACCTCTTCCAATTCAGGAACTCCGGAGGGCTTCACCTGAACCAGGCGGGCCAGAACGAATCCGTTGGGGACCCGCTGGGGTGCGCTGATGGCTCCCTCCGACATGGAGAACACCCTGGTCGAAAGATCGGGTGCATTTCCGATCCCGGGAATGGCGGCTCCCGGAGAGAACAAGGGCGAGGTTTCAGACACCAGGTCCAACTCCTTGGAAATTTCCTCGAAGGAGCGTTCATTCCTGGTTTGCCGGTAGGCCTTGTCGGCCAGATCCCTTGCCGCCGCCTCGGCCTTTTCACTGGTGATCGAGGACCGAATGAGGCCTTCCACCTCTTCGAGGGCCTGGGTGCGAGCGGCCTGCTTCTCAAGCACCTTGATGATGTGAAATCCAAACTGGGTAGTCACCAGCCCGCTGATTTCACCCTTGGCCAGGCCGAATGCCGCCCGTTCGAATTCAGGCACCATCCTGCCGCGGCCAAAGAACCCCAAGTCTCCGCCGCTTGCAGCCGAACCGTCCTCGGAGTGCCGCCTCGCCAATTGGGCAAAATCCTTGCCCGCCTTGGCCTCTTCAAGAACCCTCTGGGCCTTCTGCCGAATCTTCTGCACGGACTCGGGCGACTCGCCGGCGGTCTTGAACAGAATATGAGCAGCCTGAACCTGTTCCTGAACCTGAAATTCGGACCGGTTCTTCCGATAGTAGTCCTGCATATCCTCGTCAGTGGGCTCGAAGGTGGCCCTGAGCCGGCTGGTGTCCGCCAGCAGATACTCGATCCGACGCTGCTCCGGAAGACGGTAGGTCGCCTTGTTCTCCTCGTAGTGGGCCGTGATCTCATCCAGAGCAACGAACACCGATTCCTTGAACGAATCGGGGTCAATGACCGCGTAGCGGATTCTGGCCTTCTCGTTCCGAAGCCGATAGTCTTCTTCGGCCTCCCAATCGGAGACATTCACATATTCAGTGACCAGACCACGCAATTTTTCCTGCATGATCTCATAACGAATCGATTCCTCGAATTCCTCCACCGTCAGTCCGTTTTGGCGCAGGATCGCCTTGTACCGGGCGAGAAAGAAGTTCCCCTCTTCGAGAAAGGCCGGAACGGTCAGGATTTTCTCCTGAATCTCCTCGGAGGTGGCATCCACTCCCAGCCGGCGGCCCTGTTGGAAGACGATCTCGCGGCTGATGAGTTGATTGAGGATCTGCTGTTCGATCCTTAACTGTCTCAACAATTTGCGATCGTAGGGCACTTGGCTGCTTCGCAGAAACCGGAACAGGGCAACCTTCAGTTCCGCCGCTGAGATCTCGTTGCTTCCCACGCGGGCGACAAAGGGCACGCCGATCTCATGGCCCCATACCCCGCCGACTCCCGGGATCAGGTAGCTCACCAGGCCCACCACCAGCAACGGCAGAACCACCCAGGCGAACACCCGTTTTTGCCGACGCATGACATCCAGGATCATTGGTCTTCACACCCCCTGGTGAGAAATGCGGGTTAACCCGTCAACCCTGAAACAGCCATTATAGCAGAGCGGGAATCGTCTCAAAACATGTACCTCAAGAGTGCGTTTCACCCCTGAGAAAATGAGGGTTAAGTGTTTGTAAATCAAGGGAAACTTTGCTACTCTAGGACGAACCGAAACACAGTTGCCGCCTGCTTTGACAGCGGTCCGGGCACGACGTTTCCCAGCGCAACCTGAATCCGTTCGAACCAAGGCGGACCCTCCGGAGAGCCAATCAGGCAACGGCAGCCTCTAATTCCCGACTGGAGAATCGGAAGACCTTCTTGAGCATTGGACCACCGCAACCCGCCAGAGTTGGAGAATCCTGTTTGGAAACCGGTTTCAATCCGACTGCATTGGTGTTGGGCGCCTGTTCAAAGTTGATCATCGGTAACTCGTGTCGACAGCAAGCGCACGCTGGACCCGTTCCTGCTGAGGGAACGATGCCGGTCGAGGAGCTAGCCACTGAATGAGTTTGCGAACTGCCTTCCACCTCTTTTCCAGCGACCTTGCCATAGATCTGGGCACGGCCAACTCCCTGGTCTTTGCCAAGGGGAAGGGAATCGTGGTCGATGAACCCTCCATCGTGGCCGTCAACGAATCCACGGGTGATGTGGAAGCCGTGGGCCGCGAGGCCAAGTACATGCTGGGGCGCACCCCAGCCAACATCGTCGCCATCCGTCCGCTGAAGGACGGCGTCATCGCCGACTTCAAGATCACCGAAAGGATGCTGACCTACTTCATCCGCAAGGCCCATGGCCGGAAGTTGCTGGTTCACCCCAGGATTGTCATTGGAGTTCCCTCGGAAATCACCCAGGTCGAGAAGCGGGCCGTCATCGACTCGGCCTACAGGTCCAAGGCCAGCGAGGTCTACCTGGTGGAGCAGGCAATGGTAGCGGCCGTGGGAGCGGGACTTCCGGTCTCCGAACCCTCGGGGAATCTGGTGGTGGACATCGGAGGCGGCACCACCGACATCGCCGTCATCTCCCTGTCTGGGATTGTCTACGGCCGCTCAGTCAGGCTGGCCGGCCATGAGCTGGACGACGCCATCATTCGATACATTCGAGCCAAGCACAACCTGCTGATCGGTGAGCGCACCGCGGAACAGATAAAGATCGAAGTCGGTTCGGCCTACCCCCTGGACGAACCGGTAACCATGGAGATCAAGGGGCGGAACCTGGTCGAGGGAATTCCGAAAACCGTTGTCATTACCGACGGTGAAATCCGCGAAGCGCTGGCGGAGGGCGTGGGGGCCATCGTCAATGCGATCCGGGCGGTGCTGGAAAGAACGCCACCCGAACTCTCGGCCGACATCGTAGACAAAGGCCTCATCCTGACGGGAGGAGGCGCCTTGCTTCGGAACCTGGACAAGTGTATCCGGGAGGAAACCGGATTGCCGGTCACCGTGGCGGAAGATCCCCTGTCCTGCGTGGTCCGGGGGACCGGACAAATGTTGGGAGACTTCAATCTCCTCAAGAAAATCTCTGTCGATTCCTTCTGACGACGTCACGACCGGACTAGAAACCGGGCTCGGCCCCCTCCATTGGCGTGACATCCATGAAGACGCTATTCAAGTCGCGAAAAGAAGCGGTGATCGTCATTGTAACCCTGGCGGCTCACCTGGCCCTGCTCTCCACCCAGATCCCGAAGGTCAGTTCCACTCCTCTGTTGCGCAACTGGGCCATGGAGGTCGTCCTGCCGTTCCTGAGGGGCGCTGTCGGTGGCGTCAGCAGCCTGAGTGGGCTTTGGGAGGACTACGTCCGCTTGAGGGTCGACAAGGAGGAACATGAGCGCCTCAAGAGCCAGGTTCAGGACTACAGGCAAGCCCTCCTCGTCTACGAAGAAGAGGTTCGCAGGCTCAAACGGCTGGAGGTTCTGGATCTGGTCAAGGTCACTCTGAACCGACCCAGCGTGGCGGCCAACGTGATTGGCGGAGACGGTCGCATGGGGTATAGCTCCAGAGTCGTGGACAAGGGTTCCAGCTCGGGAATCAGTCGGGATTCCCCGGTGATCAACGCCGAAGGCGTGGTGGGCCGGGTGGTGCACGTTTCCAGGAACAGCGCGGTGGTGCAGCTGATCTCGGATATGGACAGCGGCGTCGGCATCCTGCTGGAAACCAGCCGCGCTACCGGCGTATTGAGGGGCTCCGGCCAACAGACGGCCACTATTCACTATGTCCCCCTCACCGAAAAGGCTTCACCCGGAGAGCGGGTGATCACCTCGGGACTGGATCAGATTTACCCCAAGGGGCTGCTGGTTGGGAACGTGCTGTCGGCAACCTCAGGCCGGACCGGCTCGCAACAGCTCAAGGTTGCCATCACAGCCCGGATGAAAAAGCTTGAAGAGGTCCTGATCCTCAAAAAAGAGTCGACAGGCTGATGCAATCCCTCATTCAGGCCCTTGTGGACGTGCTGCTGCTGACGGGGATGGTGGTCATTCAGGGCGTGTCCGCCCACTTCTTCCCAAACGCCGCTTCCCTGCTGAATCTGCCGTTGATTGTCCTGCTCTACATGACACTGACCCAAGCCGACCTGCTCTGGATCCTTTTCCTGGGAGCCCTGGTCGGCCTGCTGCAAGACAGCCAGGGTGTCCATCTTCTGGGACTCAGCGGATTCTGCAACCTGTCGGTATGCGTCCTGGTCTACATGGGCGGCACCATGATTGCAATGGACGGCTGGATGATGCGCACCGGCATTCTTGGGCTGTCCTTTGTCGCCGCCGGCTTCATCTCCTGGGTCCTGCGGGTGGCTTTCCTGGATCGGTTCGAGAGCCTCCCTTTCGACCAGTTGCTGATGGGCGGCCTGGTTTGCGCCGGGCTCGGGCTGCCGATCTTTACCCTCTTCGATCGATACCTGAAAGAACGGGCACGCTGACCGATGCAACTCCGGGACTTCTACAAGGACAAGGAGACGATTCAAGCTCGAATCCCGATTTTTCAGGTGTCGGTGATCCTGGGGTTCCTGGTGCTGCTGGGCGGGCTGTGGAAGGTGCAGATCCTGCGGCACAACCACTATGCCGCCTTGGCCCAGCAGAATCAGATCCGATCCATCCGCTGGGTGGCCCCTCGCGGCAAGATTCTGGATCGCTATGGACGGCCGCTGGCCAACAACCGGCGTTCCTACACACTCAGCGTGACCAGGAAGGACCTTCCGGAGCTCGAGTCCTCCCTGGACCTCCTGACCCAGGGCCTCCAGTTCGAGCCCGACTTCCTGCGGTCTCAGATCGAGAAGCAGCGAAGACGCCCCAGGTTCCTACCCCTGGTTCTCAAGGAGGATGCGGGAATTGACGATATTTCCTTCATCGAGGCCCACCGCCAGGAGCTTCCGGCCATACAGGTGGTTCCCCATCCCATCAGAAACTATCCCGAAACCGAGGTGGCGGCTCACCTGCTGGGTTACGTGACCGAAATATCGGAGGTTCAACTGGACTCGGGGATATTCGGCGATACGGCAAAACCCGGCGACATCGTTGGCCAAAAAGGGGTGGAACGTGTCTATGACCACATCCTCAGGGGTGTGGACGGGGAAAAGACGGTGCGGGTCGACAGTCGCGGCCGCGAGATCGAAACCATCGAGATGATCTCGCCCCAGGCCGGAAACAACCTGCGTTTGACCATCGATATCGATATTCAGCAAGCCGCCGAGAAAGCCTTCGGCGACAAGGCGGGAGCAGCCGTCGCCGTCGATCCGCGCACCGGGGAAGTCCTCTGCCTGCTGAGCCGCCCCGCTTTCGATCCCAACAGCTTCGCCACCCGAATCAGCCGGCAAAAGTGGAACCAACTGCTGCTGGATCCCCGAAAACCCATGCAGAACCGCGCCATTCAGAGCCGCTTCCCCCCGGGTTCGGTGTTCAAGATTTTCCTGGCCGTCGCCGGCCTGCAGGAAGGGATGCTGACCCCGACCCACACGGAGTACTGCACCGGGGGCACGCGGATCTACGGCCGCCGCTTCGCCTGTTGGAAAAAGGGGGGGCACGGAAGGGTGAATCTCCACCGCGCCATCGTGTCTTCCTGCAACGTCTTTTTCTATCGCCTGGGTCGAAAGCTGGGGATCGAAAAGATCGCCGTCCATGCCAAAGCCATGGGATTGGGATACAAGACCGGAATCGACCTGCTTGGCGAAAACCCGGGAATCATTCCCTCCCCAGAGTGGAAGCGGCGGATCTACAACGCCAACTGGTATCCCGGAGAGACCATTTCGGTGGCCATCGGTCAGGGGGCGGTTTCTCTGACACCCATTCAACTCGCCCGGGCCCTGGGAGGACTGGGCCTGGGAGGCGTCTACAACGTTCCCCACGTGGTGCCGGCCGCGGAGCGGCATCGCGCGGGCAAGCAATTGCCTGCCGCATTCAAGCCGGACCCTCCTCTCGAGCCCCGGACCGTGCGCCTCGTCAGCCAGGGTCTGTGGGGTGTCGTCAACCAGTACGGCACCGGCAGGCGGGCTGCCGTGCAGGGATTCGACGTCTGCGGCAAGACAGGGACGGCCCAGGTCATCGGCCGGGAATCACGGGAGCGCTTGAAATCCGACGGAGAGTCATTCCAGGACAACGCCTGGTTCGTGGGCTTCGCCCCCAGGGACCTTCCTGAAATTGCGGCCGCCGTATTCGTGGAAGAGGGTGGAAGCGGCGGCGCCAGTGCGGCGCCCGTCCTTCAGGCCATGTTCCAGGTCTACTTCGACAAGCACAAGAAAAAGCAGCCCCAAAACGGGAGCGACTCGGAGCAAATCACGTTTTCCCTGCCGTCCGAGAGGGTGGACTGACCCAACGTGGCAAGACAAATCCTGCCCTATCTCAAGCAATGTGACTGGGTGATCCTCTCCCTGGCCCTGGCCGTCGCCGCCCTGGGAGTTGCCGAGATCTTCAGCGCCACCCAATACGAACTGTCGGAATCCTTTTACGTCAAACAGATCTACTTTATTATCCTGGGACTGGCGGTGCTGGCCCTGGTCGTCAGCCTGGACTATCGACTCCTGTCCCAGCAGGTGCCCCATATCTACCTGGTTGCAATTCTGTCGCTGCTCCTGGTCCTGTTCGTTGCCCCGGCCATCCACGGCACCCGTGGATGGATTCCGCTGGGCGCCTTCAAGATCCAGCCCGCGGAATTCGCCAAGGTAGCCGTCGTTCTGACGATGGCCCGCTTCCTCAGCGAGAACCGCACCCACTTTCTGACCTCCGCTCAAATCCTCAAGGCCTGTCTTTTGGTGGGACTGCCCCTGGGACTGATTCTGCTGCAACCCGACCTGGGTTCAGCCATCACCCTGCTTCCACCGCTCGCGCTCGGCCTGGTGCTTGGAGGACTCCGCCGGAAGTGGATCCTCGCCTGCCTGCTCGTGTCGACCTTGATTACTGCCGCCGGATGGTATAGTCTCAAACCGTATCAAAAGGAACGGGTCTACACGTTCCTGGAGCCGGAGAGAGACCCTCGCGGCAAGGGTTACCAGGCGATTCAGTCCCAGATAGCCATGGGCTCCGGCGGTCTGCTGGGAAAGGGAGTCACGCAGGGAAGCCAGACGGCGCTGGGCTTCCTTCCTGAACGCCATACCGACTTCATATTTTCGGTGGTGGGAGAAGAGCTTGGCTTCTTCGGATCGTTCACCATCCTGGCTTTCTACTTTGTGATCATCATGCGTTCGATTCGGATTGCACAGACCGCGCGCGACAAGCTTGGAGTTTTTCTCGCCCTGGGAGCGGTGAGCGTGCTCTTTTTCCATATCCTGGTGAACGTCGGCATGGTGGTGGGCCTGGCGCCCATCACGGGCATTCCCCTTCCCCTGTTGAGCTATGGAGGATCTTCCATGCTCACCACCTTCATATTGCTGGGATTGATCATGAATGTCGGAATGAGACGGTACATTTATTAGCCCGGACGGTCTAATGACGCCGGTCGGGGCTGCCGGAGTTGAAGCTCCTCGCCAGTCCCGAGGTTTACCAACGTTTTTTCTGAAAATTGAAACCCGGTCCCGCTTCGACAGGAATGGTCGAGCGGATCGGAATCATCGAGAAACACCAAAGAGCTTGAACGGTAGTATTCCCGGCGAGCTCGACTTGCTCGTCCGCGGAAGCCAGGCATTGGCATGGCCACAGGAGTAGATCCGTGATGGGATCGACAGGATACTCGCTCGATTTAGGGTTGAGTCCGCCCTACCAACCCGGGCATTCGACCCGCTCAAAACCACCCTCTGCCCCGCCGAACAGCTCCTCGGTGTTTCACCAAGGAGGAGTACCTCATGTCGAAGGAGCTTATTGTTTCCTCGTCGTCACAAGAAACCAAGGCCGCCATCCTGGAGGGCGGCGAAGTCGTTGAAATCCACATTGAGCGTGAAGGGGACCAGGGAATCGTAGGAAGCATCTGCAAGGGTCGAGTGACCAAGGTGCTTCCGGGAATGCAGTCCGCTTTTGTTAATGTCGGTCTGGAACGGGATGCCTTCCTCTATGTCTCCGACTTTTTCGAAGACACGGACGAATATGACCGGATCGTAAGCACCGCCGAAGAGCAGGTCGCCAAGCTGGACAAGGAACCCGGTTCCGAAACCACCAAGGAATCCACCACCGGCGGAGAAGACTTCACCGGCTCCCGCAACCCGGATCGCCGACTGCGTTCCCGCCGTGCCAGGCGGGGCCGCTTGCGAGGAAAACGCCAGGAAGCTGCTCCTTCCGAATCGCCCGCCACGCCACCACCCACTGCGCCACCGCCCACTGCGCCACCGCCCGCCGCGCCACCGGCCAGCCCTCCGCCCTCCCCGGCTCCGGTTTCCGCCGAAACCGAGACTCTTTCCGTGCTTCCCGGGGAATCGCTGGCCAAGTACGCCGCGGTTACCGAATCCCTCCCGATAGAGGGAACCGAACGCGCTCAGGCGGCTGCAGCTCCGACTGAAACGCCCGCGGTTCAGTCCGAACCGAGCGCGGCAACCGAGCCATCCGAAGCAGCTGAGCCTACCGCTGCGACTGAACCCACCGTTGCTCCCGAGGCACCCGCTGCCGCAGAACCGACCGGAGCGGCCGAGGTCACCGAAGCAGCCGAGCCGGAGCCCGCGCCCCTGAAGGGTAGAAGGGGCCGAAGGCGCTCCAGGCAAACTGCTGCCGAAAGCGCTGAGGCGGGCTCTCCCGCGCCAGCCCCTGAAGAAACGCAGACCGCGGACACGGAAGCGGCGGAGGTGACTGCCGAAGTCGCCCCCTCCAGTGGCGACTCGGTGCCGGCCCCCGAAGCTTCCTCCGAGGAACCCGCGGAAACAGTCACGGCTTCGGCAGAGCCCGAGGCAGTTGCGCAGGAGAACCCTCCCGGCCCGACGCAGGAAGAGTCGGTGGCCGAGGAGGTCAGTGAGCAAGTGGAAGCCTCCCCGGAATCGAACGCCCCGGCGCCGCCCGAAGCGGTTCCCGCCGAGGACGCCGGAGCCGTCACGGATCCGGCTCCCGAAGTCGCCGAGCCGGCCGCGGAGGCCGCCGCCGATGAATCCGGCGCCTCTTCTGCCACAGCCCAGGATGGAGACCAGGCGGAGGCGGCCACCGCCTCGACCGAGACGGACCAGCCTCAGGAGCCGGCTGCGGCGTCGATCGCCACGGACGAGACTCCGGAGCCGGCCGCCGTCGAGGACGCCGAACCTCCCTCCTCCCAAGCCGCCGAGCCGGCCGTAGGCACCGGAGAGAGTGCATCCGACCCGGCTCAGCCCGAAGACCCAAGCTCGACCGGGCAAGCGGCCGCCGAACTCGAACTCGAGACGGTCGGGGCATCCCAATCACCCTCCGCTCCCACCTCCAGACCCCGAGCCTCCAACGCCCAGTATCGCAGCCGTCCCAACACTCCCCGGTTTTTTCGCCGGTCACCGGACCGGCGGCGCTCCCACTTTCGCGGCGAGGAGCGCCAGAATCGGGAGGCAGCCTCCCCCGCGCCCATGATCGCCGACCTGCTCAAGGAGGGTCAGGAGATCCTGGTCC
The DNA here is from genome assembly GCA_965207735.1 of Candidatus Versatilivorator sp. Classification (GTDB taxonomy): domain Bacteria; phylum Acidobacteriota; class Terriglobia; order Versatilivoradales; family Versatilivoraceae; genus Versatilivorator. Next base: position 4,496,205 of record OZ242296.1, read on the forward strand.
AGATTGCCAAGGAGCCGCTGGGCACCAAGGGAGCCCGGATCACTTCCCACATCGCTATTCCGGGGCGCTACCTGGTCTACATGCCGACGGTCAACCACATCGGGGTCTCCCGCAAAATCAGCTCCAGCGAGGAGCGCCAGCGACTCAGGAAGATCATTCAGGACAACCGGGGAGATCTGCCGGGCGGGTTCATTGTTCGTACGGCCGGGGAGTCCAAGGGAGAAGACGAATTCAAGGCGGACATCGGGTTTCTCCGCGCCCTCTGGATAGAGGTCAGGACTCAGTCCGAGAAAAAGTCCGCCCCCGCCATCATCCATCGGGAACTGAACCTGGTGCAACGGATTCTCAGGGACCAGTTCAACCGGGATTTTTCTGCGATCCGGGTGGATAACGAGCTGTCCTACGCCTCCATCGTGGAGCTGATCCATCGATTCCAACCCAACCTGGTCAAACGGGTCAAGCTCTACACCCGAGAGACACCCATATTCGAAGAGTTCGGGGTCCAGTCGGAACTGGACAAGGCCCTGCGCTCCAAGGTCTGGCTGAAATCGGGAGGCTATATCGTCATCGACCAGGCCGAGGCTCTGGTGGCCATCGACGTGAACACCGGCAAGTACGTGGGCAGGTCGAACAAGCTGGAAGACACCATTGCCAAGACCAACGTGGAGGCCGCCAAGGAGATCGCCCGGCAGTTGCGGTTGCGCGACCTGGGAGGCATTATCGTTTGCGACTTCATCGACATGGAGGACCGCAAGAACCGGCTCAAGGTGACCCAGACGCTGGAGACGGCCTTGAGGCGCGACAAGTCGCCTTCCAAGGTGCTTCAATTCAATGACTTCGGCCTGGTGGCCGTTACCCGCAAGCGGGTCAAGCAATCGCTGCTGAAGGTGTTGTGCGAGCCCTGTTCCCAGTGCTCCGGGTCCGGAATGGTGAAGTCTCCCCAGACCGTCTGTTACGAGATTCAAGGGGAAGCGCGGAAAATGGCCGGCGCCATCGAAGACCCGGAGATCACAGTCAGGGTGCACCCCGTGGTCGCCAAAGCCCTCAAGACCACCGAGGCCTCGGTGGTCGACGAACTGGAGTCGAGCCTGAAGAAAGACGTGGTGATCAAGAGCGATCCCCTCTTCCCCCAGGAACGCTTCGACATCTTTTGATTAGACGCTCCGCAAGGCTTTGCGGTGCGGCAGGAGTGCCTGGCACCAGGCGTTTTTGGCCTGCTTGGGAGCTTGGCGGCATACCGGCGCCGCCAACCCATCGCTGGTAGCCACTTACCAAGCGCCGCGTTTGCCCCCCTCCGGATCGACTGCGGGCTTCGCCTTTTGGTAGTCACTCTCGGGGCGCCGAGTATGCCCCCCTCCGGATCGACCGCGGGCTGCGCCCTTGTCTCTCCGACTCCCCCTCAAGGGGGGAGTGATACTTGAGGCTTGCATCAGGCGCCTTGCCCGATTCCTGGGCATGATGTAAACCATGTTCCCGGTCTACCGCATAAACTCCGTTCCCTCTTCATAACACGGTATCACTCCCCCCTTGAGGGGGAGTCGCAGAAGCCGAGCCGGATGGCGAAGGCTGATGCGGTGGGGGGCAGACGCCGGGCCAGCTATGGGCGCGGGGTTGTAGCCCCGGCGGGAAGTCCAAGGTCGTGGTAGCCCCCGCAGCCGCGACGCGGCGAATCAATAGCGTCCTTCGGGAACGCACGGCCCCATCGAAAAACCCACCAACCCCACCCCTCCCACCGAACAAAACCCCTGCGAGCCGGGTGCAGGGACAGGGACAATTGCGGCGCTTGAGAAGATGAATTTTTCCAATAGAACGCCCCGGGCGCCAGCCCGGAGATCCCCTCGAGCGGCGAAGCCGCGGCAGCAGGTAGCCGTGGGCGTAAGCCCATGGATTGCGTCGCGTAAGAGTCGAGCCGCGTAGGCGGCGGCAGCAAATGCCGGTGAGCCCACGTGAAGCGCAGGGCAACGCATTGACCTTTCTCACCTGCAAAAACGCATCTTGAGCCGGCTTCCCTGAGAGCCGCGTAGGCGGCGCCAGCACCTAACCCGCCCCCCACACCCTCGCCCTATCCCCTCTCACCCGCAATCAGCGCCTCATACCCTTCCCTAAACGTCGGATAGCGAAACGCATAGCCCGAATCCAGCAACCGGGCGTTACTGCACCGCTTGGTTCCGCGGGCGGGCTTGCCTGCCTCGGGAGACACCCGGGGAGGCGCCGGAACCTTCAGCCGGCCGGCGATCCAGCGCAGGACCTCACACTGCTCGGCGGGCTCATGGTCCACCAGCAGGTAGAGGGACCGCGGGCTGTCGAGCCCCATCAGATGGGCCAGCGCTCCCGCGCAGTCATCCCGATGGACGTGGTTCAGATAGCGCGGCGGCCCTTCGAAACAGCAAGCCTCACCGCTCCCTACGCTGTCGATCAGGCGGTGCCGGCCCGGCCCATAGATCCCTCCGATGCGAACCAGGGTGCCCGCGATCGGGCCCCCCAACAGCACCTGCTCGGCGGCTCTGAGCAACTGCCCCCTGAAGTGGCCGGCCTCGGCCGGTGAATCCTCGTCCACCCATTCTCCTCCGGACTGCCCGTAAACCGCCGTGCTGGAAGTAAAGAAGAGGCGGCCAACGGGCGGGTTCTGCCCTTGCAGGGCTCCAATCAGGTTGCCCAGGCCCTGCAGGTAGGCCGACCGGTAGCCCGCCTCCGAGCGACGATCGGCCCCCGCGGTGTAGAACACCGCATCGAAAGGTCCCGGCAGGTTCCCCAGCGTTTCAGGCCGGGTGAGATCGGCGCTGAACCCGCCCAGCCCCGCCGGCAGCCGACCCGGCCCACGCCGCAAGCCGCAGACGGAGTGACCCTCCCGAACCAGGCGCAGACCCAGCTCCTGCCCGACGTAGCCGCAACCGGCAATGAGTATGCGAGCCATGGAGTTTAATTAACCCTGGATGGGGGCCGGGACATGCCACGGCGCCTCCGGAATACCCGAATAGGTTGAATCCGGATTCGCTGTCGGCCTACTACGTCTGGATCCCCTCCCCCAACCGACCGCGGCTCCCCGATCACACCGCCCGATAGGAGAACAACCTGGCTGAGTTGGGAGCCAGCGGGACCGAGAGCCCACCGTGCATCAACTCACTTCCCGACAGGGTCCGGCTTTCTCCGGTGCCCTCGTCCCGCAGGCGATAGCGGCGGCCGGCATCCAAAGACTGCAGGAAAATGGTTTGGCGAGGCCGGCGCCCCAGATAACGGAAGACGAACACCACCCCTTCCTCGGCGCCATCGCAGAACTGGGCGGCGTCCCAATCGGCTTCACTGTTGGGAACCGACAGCAACCGGTAGTAGTCCTTCACCAGCAGCGGCCGGATCTTCTTGTAGACCCCCACCCAGTGCTTGGCCCGCCGCAGCACTTCGGGCGGCCAGGCGGCCAGTCCGCCGTGCAGGAGCAGCTGCCCGCTCATGCGGCTCAGAAAGGCCTGATCCGAAAAGCCGGCATCCAGGCCGTTGTCCCGCCCCTCCCGGTCGGGTCCCACCGCCGATCCCATGTAGTTGGCCGGCAGGAAGGCATTGGCCCCCAACTGGATCATGCGGCAGGAGTGGGGATGCCCGCTCATGTCGTTGGCCCAGGCGCAGTGGTGACGCCTGAGGCTGCCCAGATCGATGGCGTTGCCGCCCCCGGCGTTCAGCTCCAGCATCAGGCGAGGGTGCCTGCGGGTCAGGGTCTCCCACACCCGATAGAGCCCGCGCACGTGAGCGAAGCGGGTCTTGCCGTCGTTGTCCACCAAGTCCCAGTGAAACGATTCCTCGCCCCGCATGGGATCGGTGTAGAAATCGGCCCGGATGTAACGCAGGTCGTAGCGCTCCACGAAGCCGCCGATGAGGTCGATCCAGTGGTCGCAGGCTTCGGGCGAGCTGAAGTTGTACTTGAGCGGATGGAAACCCTCGGGAAGTTTGTAGAAGAATTCGGGATGCTCCCGAGGCAAATTGGTCCAGGGAAAGGCCACGGCTTCGAAGTAGAGTCCCATGCCCATCCCCTTGGAGCGGACATATTCGGCAAAGGGCTCCATCCCCCGGGGGAACTTCTCGGGGTCCACCTCCCAGTTTCCCCTGCCCTTGGAGTGCCCTCCCTTGTACCAGTCGGCGTCCACGCAGAACATCTCCACACCGGTCTCGGCTGCCGCGTCCACCTGACTGCGGAGCTCCTCTTCGGTGTAGGTCACGCTGATGCCGGGCCAGAGCGTGTAGGCCACGTGCGGCACCATGGGCTTTCCCCGGTAGTGGGGCGTCAGGCGCTGGTGAATGTAGCGGCGCAGGCCGTTGGAACCCGACTCGAAGCCCTTCTCGAAAAACCCCAGGTGGACCACCGGCAGGTCCAGGCTCTCCCCCGGGTTCAGAACCAGGTCCTTGATCAAGGGGCCGACCTCGATTTTCAGGTCGGTGGGAGATCCGTCGAAAGCGACGCGAGCCTGCCAGAAGGTGGACCACTCCATGCCGAAGAAGATCCCGGGCTGGTCCGAATCGGGACCCTGGCTAACCATGAACAGGGGAAGATCCTGGGAAGAGGATCCGGTCCAGCGTTCTCCGAAGCCTCGCTGCTTGACGGGAACTCTTACTTCACAGGAGCCGGTGGGGCACCCGGTCAGGTTTCGGTGGCTGGCAAACTCCACCGGGCGATAGTGAAAGGGTTCGATCCAGCGGGGACGAAAGGCGTCCGAGGGGAATTCGCGGGCGTGGGGAAAGTAGGAGGCGCTGCCGGCCCCGGAACAGCCCATGATACGGGGGGCGGTCACCCCGCCCAGCCGCAGAAAGAGGGAATAGAGGCGGGTCAGGGGCAGAGAACGCCCGTCGGAGGTGTTGGTCAACTTCACCCGATATTCAGCCACTCGGAGGGTCCGGTCCAACCGCAGGCTTCCGGCCGCCTCGAGCCCGTCCTCGGAACGGTAGCGAAACTGCCACAGATCGCCGGTGTCCGCCTCAAGCGACTCCAGTTTCCAGCCCAGCATCTCTCCGTTGCGCTCCATGGCGAATCCGGGACCCGGTTTCAGCGACACCCCCTCGGGCGCCAGCTCTGCCACGACTTCCACCAGGCTCGCCGGCTTCCCGGACTCCTGGGCGGCAGCCGTTGCGGCTCCGACCCAGGCGGGCGCGGCAGCCATGACCGCGGTGCTGCCCAGGAATTGACGGCGGTTGATCCCCTTCAACGGCGTTTCCATAGTCGTTCCTCCCTCGTTCCTCCGGAGCCGGCATCATACCACGGCGGTCCGCGACTCCACGCCCTGCCACTACGCCGTCCAGCGTTCGAACGACGCCGCCAACTCAGCGCTTCCCGTACCGTCGGATATTCACTAACGGGACGCCGCGCTTGCCCCCCTCCGGATCGACTGCGGACTGCGCACCCTCGTGACGCCGCGTCTGCCCCCCTCCGGATCGACTGCGGACTGCGCACCCTCGTGACGCCGCGTCTGCCCCCCTCCGGATCGACTGCGGGCTTCGCCCTTGTCTCTCCGACTCCCCCTCAAGGGGGGAGTCGCAGAAGTCGAGCCGGAGGCGAAGGCTGATGCGGAGGGGGGCCAACGCGGCGTCTCCGAACGGTAGCGCCGAATGGCGAAGGCTGATGCGGTGGGGGGCAGACGCCGGCCCATCAAACTGGAGCCCGCGCATTCGCCCCCAGACCACCCAGCGCAACCTCCACGCCCCAAGCTCCCAAAAAACACAGCCACGTCTCCGCCACACGAACACCTTCTGGTAAACTTGGGCTAACCTGTAGACGACCCGCAAAGCGGGCCTGCCGAACCATTCAACTGCCACGGGAGAATAGAGAGACGTGCTCAAACAAAATGATCGCAAAGATCGCATCGTTGACACCGATTGGGCCGGGATGACCCTGGGGGAACGCATCGAGCACCTGGAGGTGGAAGGCTACCTGGTCCTGCCCGACCTGCTGGACTCGGACCACATCCAGCGGCTTCAGGCCGAGGCCGGCAAGTTGGAGACCTTCCACGTCGACTACAGCGTCCATCAGAGGGGGTGCCAGGATATCCAGTTCCGGGGCGGACCCATCACCGAACTTATCGCCCATCCTCCCCTCATCAGCTTCCTCAAAGCCATGTGCGGCCCCGAGCTGATCTTCATGAGCTACGACTACGCCCGCTCCGAGCCCGGCCATCCCGGAATCAGCCTGCACTGCGACGGGCAGCCCTGGGGGTCGGAGATCTTCGGGTACGAGCAGAGCTGCCCCCGCCTGATTCGAGTGCTCTACTACCTGCAGGACCTCACTCCCGAAGTGTCGGCCTTCAAGGTGGTGCCGCGCTCTCATCTGAGCTTTCATCATGACGGCAATCCCTACCTCCGCTACGATGAGCATCCAGAGCAGGCCATGGTCACCTGCAAGGCAGGCTCGGCCGTACTGATCAACCAGAACGTCTTTCACGGAAACTATCCCAACATCGGCACCTACGCCCGGGAAATGCTGGGACTGGCCTACCGCCCCTCCTGGGCCGGACCCAGCGACAAGATCAAGCCCTGGGATCCGGAGGAACTGGCCAAGGTGCCCCCCGCCGTGCGGGAGCTCATGGGCGATCCCAACACCCGCATCTGGCACTTCGAGGGCGGCAACAAGCCTCCCAACATGGCCAGCGAGGGACCCGGCATCGACGCCAGCCGCTGGGAGCGGACCGAGTAGCGCCCGGAGGCGGGCAAGACTTGAACCCAAGGAGGACCCATGGCGGCCAACTGCATGAAATGCCACACCGAGTTGCCTCGCCATCTGCTTTGGAAAGCATTGAAATCCGGCACCCTGGACAAGGCCGAGGTCATATGTCCCCAATGCGAGCAGGTGCTGCGCATCACACCCAAGAGTCTCGCGACCATCCTGGTGCTGACCCTCCTGCCCGACGTGCCGATAATCCTATGGCTCATCCTCAATCCGGCCCCGCGTTCTCCCGAAATCATCATCCCTGTTTTGCTGCTTCTGATCCCCCTGACTTTCGCCCTGCTGATCGTTTTCTACCTGAAGCTGGCCCGGTTCGAAGAAAAGCCATCGACCACTTCCATCAGGGGCTGACCGACACTTCCCTGCCCCTGAGACAATTCGGGGGCAAGGCAATCGATGGTGCTCTGGAGTCTTGATCCTATGAACAACAAAGCATTAGCTCCGCTGCTCGTCATCCTGATCGCCCTCTCGGCCATTGCGGCCGCAACCGACCAGGCGGAGAGCGAGCAGCGATGGCACAGCATGAGCGGGCCCGTCGTCAAGACCCTGGAGGCCCTGCAGGCACACAACGCCACCCTGCCTCCCCCGACCGAGGGCCGCGACACCGGGCTGCGGCTTCGGGTGTTGACCTTCAACATTCACAACTTCAGAGGCTATCCGGAGGACCTTGGAACGGCGCGCTGGAAGAGCGACCCCCAGGAAAAGCTGGACATCCAGCTCAGAACCCTGGGGATGCTGGACGCCCACCTGGCTTCCCTGCAGGAATGCGACTACGACAAGCCCCTGCAGCTCCGGCTGATCGACCGGCTGGGGTACCTGGCCAGCTTCTTCCCGGCTTCCCACCACAAGCACTGCGCCGGGGCCACCTTGAGCCGATACCCGCTGCTGGACAACCTGAATCTGACCTTCCTGGAGATGGAGGGCCAGGTGGTTATCAAGCGGTTCCTGGGCCGTTCTCTGGCTCGCCTGCCGGGGGGACAGGAGATCCTGATCTACGGAGGGCACTACGATCCAAACCCCGACGCCGAGATGGACCTCATCGAGGAGGTCTGCCGCCTGGACCGCGCCCTCGAGCGCCCCATGATCTGGATGGGCGACTGGAACATCCAGCGGACCCACGTGCTGTACAAACGATTCCACCGGATGGGACTGGTGGATGCCTTTGCCCACCTGGGCCTCCCTCATACCACCACCAGCCTCAAGGGAGACCGCACCCGGGGCGGCATCGACTACATCTTCTGCACCCCCGACATCGCCGACCGCCTGGAGTCCATCGAGATCGTGGCTCGCGGCGCAGCCGCCCTCGACCCCAACGACCCCAAAAGCATCGCCGCCAGCGACCACCTCCCCGTGCTGGCCGTGTTCCGATTCTGAGCCTCTTGAAAAAAGTCGTAGACGCCCCCCGGGAGCGCGGGCGTCCCGCCCGCATCCTTATTCCTGCAAACAGCCTGCGGTCCAGGCACTCCCTTACAACGCGCACCGAACCCGCCTTTTCGGGGACCTCTTCCATCATGCCGGGTCTAGTGCGGGCGAGACCCCCGGGCTGGCGCCCTGCACCACCGACGCAATGCTGACTCTCACTTACGGAACGCCGCGTTGGCCCCCCTCCGGCTCGACGGCGGGCTCCGCCCTTGTCTCGCCGACTCCCCCTCAAGGGGGGAGTGATTCTTGAGGCTTGCATAAGACGCCTTGCCCGATCACCGGGTACGATGTAAACCATGTTCCCGGTTTAGTGTGCGGACGACGACCACCCGGGAGCGCGGGCGTCCCGCCCGCATCCTTATTCCTGCAATCAGCCTGCGGTCCACGGCACACCCTTACAATGCGCACCGAACCCGCCTCGACGGGGACATCTTCCATCATGCCGGGTCTTGTGCGGACGAGACGCCCGGGCCGGCGCCCTGCACCACCGACGCAACGCTGACTCTCACTTACGGAACGCCGCGTCGGCCCCCCTCCGGCTCGACGGCGGGCTCCGCCCTTGTCTCGCCGACTCCCCCTCAAGGGGGGAGTGATTCTTGAGGCTTGCATAAGACGCCTTGCCCGATCACCGGGTACGATGTAAACCATGTTCCCGGTTTAGTGTGCGGACGACGACCACCCGGGAACGCGGGCGTCCCGCCCGCACAAGCCCTGGCGCAGCCACACCGATCTGCCCCACGTCGATCAACCGGGAACGGCGCCGCTCCCCGTTTCCTGCGTAAAGGATGTATGGGATCTGAACCCACCGGCAGCTGCAGTCTTGAGACAAACGTCAGCCTGGGGTTCGAGTGGAGCCGCGAAGCGGCGGCAGCAGGTAGCCGTGGGCGTAAGCCCATGGGAAATTGGGCATAAGTGTTGAGCCGCGTAGGCGGCGACTACATCAAAAAACTTGTAACTGCTCATTATAATAGACTTATGGTGGATTGTCCTGTTGTAATCCCCTCATTGTATCCCTCTATTTGAACGGGAATCCACTGGACTGTTCGGGACGTTGGTGGACAGGTCTTACGATGTTGCAACCCCCGAGACTCTGCCTCCGAGACCGTCGAGCCGGGTGGTAGGCTGCCCTTGGGTTCGGATCGGAGATATCGGGTTGTGAGCATCCTCCAGCCTTGCCCTTCTCGGCCTCTGGCCATCTGTGGTCTTCTGTTCTTCGAGGGCTTCATAGACGAGGGCGCGCAGCCAGGAGCCGACGTTGAGGTGCCGCTGGATGACGAGGCACTGGAAACCTTGACGGGTTTCGGGAGAGACATGGATATGAAGCGGTACACGGTGCAACATAGAGACACACAACAACACATGGAGCGACAAGCAGGTTACAACGCTACACAACGCTACATGGAGACACACGCAGCCACCGTGAGCGCGAAAAAGTGCTCGATGGCCTTCCCGCCAGGGATCACTGTGGAGGGAGCGACCCCGGAAAGGGGAGGGGAGGTGGTGGATTTTGGCGTGCACCACCTCCCCTCCCCTTTCCGGGGTCGCTCCCTCCACTTCCTCTCCCTCCTGTGCGGCGCCACGACGCGCAGTGCGAGGCGGGGACGCCCGGCGCCGGCGCCGCACTACGCTTTACGGCAGACGACTCGGGGAATCCGTGCCAATCCGCTTCCCATGCGGGTTTCCGGGCACAACCTGGACCACGACGGCGAGGACTTCGCCCTCTGAGAGAGGAGCGTTGGGGTTGTCAAAAGCGTGAGCCACTTGGTGCGCCACCTACGTGAGCCACCCCCCTTTTGTAAGGTGGTCACCCATACGACGCCACGTCCTTGACCCCCGGAGGCGGAAATCGTCGATCATGTCGCGGCCGTTGGAGGCCGGGTCTTCCTGCTCCCATTGGTCGATCTTCTCCATGACGACACCGCGGCCGCCATGGCGTTCGACCGTGTCCTGACCCCTGAATCCGCGAGCTTTGCGGGGGGCTGGCTGGACTTTCTCACTCCCTGGCATAGCAGGACACCCCGGAACGCCTCCTGGACCGATTTCCGTCTCAGGGACCGCAGGGACCGCCGCCGGTGGGGAAATCGGATTGGCCGGCTCGCTCAGCGGTCCCGGGGTCGCCATGCGGAGAGAGCGACCTCCGCGCGGGGGCAAAGGGTGTCCGGACCCCTGGCCACCTTTGCCCTCCTCCGTGGCGCGCGAGCGCCGAAAAAGGAAGCTCTCACCGCCGGCACCCGTCTCGTGTGGCGCGCCGACGCGCCGGGCGAGGCGGGGACAGCGAGGCCGGTGCCGCACCGCGTCGTGCCGGGGAGCCAGCCTACCCAATGTAGTACATTGGGGCTGGCGAGGGGCTCCCACCCCTTCGAACCCGCGACCGGGGGGAAGTTCTCCCCTGGCCCCCCATCACGGGGGCGACGCGCCGTATCGGGGAAGCTTTCGACCACAATGGCGAGGGCTCCGCCCTCTGGGAGAAAGGTGTTGTGGTTGTCAAAAGCATGTCACCCTTCGATGTCACCCCCCCCTTCCAAAAGGGTGACAGTTATACGACGCCATATCCTTGACCCCCGGGGGCGGAAATGATCGACCCATCCCGCGTCGGCCGAAGCCGTTGTCGCGTTCGCCGGTGATCTCATCACTTCCCCCTGTGTGGCAGTGAGTTGAGATACTATAAGATAGAAGGGCGTAGACCTCTGAAATCCTAGGTGCTACAAGTTGCCAGACGCTGAGAACGCCTAGCCCGAAGTTCCCCCCATTTTACACCCGAAAAATCGCCTTAAGCCATTTGTTTTCTTAGGGAAGAGGATTGAGGTGTGTGGATTTGTGTTCCCATGTATATGATTAGTATTTAGATTGACATGATAGTTCTATGTGATAGTATAGTCCCATGTACGTCGAAACCGTCCCCAACCGCAACTCTCCCCCTGCCATCCTCCTGCGCGAAGGCCGCCGTGAGGGTAAAAAGGTCCATAAACGCACCTTGGCCAACCTCTCCCATTGGCCCAAGGACAAGATCGAGCGCCTCCGGCGCGTGCTCAAGAACGAACCCCTGGTCCATCCCGACCAACTCTTCGCCATCGAACGCTCCCTGCCTCATGGCCACGTCGAGTTGCTGCTGGAAGTGGTGCGGCAGCTGAAGCTGCCGGCGCTGATCGATTCCCGACCCTCTCCCCAACGGGACCGGGTCTTGGCCATGATCCTGCAGCGTCTGCTCCATCCGGCCTCCAAGCTGGCCACCACCCGTCTTTGGCACACCACCACGTTGGGTGAGGAACTGTCCCTTGAGGACACCGACGAGGACGATCTCTATGAGGCCATGGACTGGTTGCTGGAGCGTCAGGACCGGATTGAGCGCAAGCTGGCCAAGCGGCACCTGGCGGAAGGGGATGCGGTGCTCTATGACGTCAGCAGCAGTTACTACGAAGGCCAGACCTGCTCGCTGATGCAGTTCGGCCACAACCGGGACGGCAGGCGGGACCGGCCCATGGTGGTCTACGGGGTGCTGGCCGACCAGATGGGGCGGCCGCTGTCGGTGCAGGCCTATGCCGGCAACACGGGGGATCCGACCACGGTGGGGGATCAGGTGGAGAAGGTGCGGGGTCGGTTTGGTCTGGAGCGGGTGGTGCTGGTGGGGGACCGCGGGCTGCTGACCGAGACGCAGATCAGCCATCTGAAGCGTCATCCGGGAGTGGGGTGGGTCTCAGCCCTGCGCCACCACCAGATACGCCGTCTGGTGGAGAGCGAGGCGGTTCAGCTCTCCCTGTTCGACGAGCGTCATCTGGCCGAAGTCCGCAGCCCGGACTATCCGGGCGAGAGGCTCATCGTCTGCCACAACCCGCTGCTGGCCGAGCATCGGCGGCGGAAGCGCGAGGCTTTGCTGACAGCCACCGAGGAGGCGCTGGCCGGAATCGCCCGCCAGGTGGCCAGACGGACCCGCACGCCCTTGTCGGCGACCGAGATCGCCGAGAAAGTCGGCCGGGTCAAGAACCGCTTCCAGGTGGCCAAACACTTCCGGACCCAGATCGCAGACGGGTCCTTCCACTATGAACGGCGCACCGACGCCATCATCCGGGAGGCGCAACTGGACGGGTTCTACATGCTGAGGACCAGCGAGCCAGCCGATCGCCTGCCAACAGCCGCGGTGGTGCGCCGCTACAAGGACCTGACGCGGGTGGAGCGGGCCTTCCGCTCCCTCAAGACCGTCGACCTGCACATCCGTCCCATCCGTCATCGGGTGGAGAACCGGGTGCGGGCTCATCTGTTCCTGTGCCTGCTGGCCTATTACGTCCAGTGGCATCTGCGGCTGGCCCTGGCTCCGTTGCTGTTCGATGACGAGGAACTGGAAGCGGAACGGGCACGGCGAGACCCGGTGCTGGCGGCCCAGCCGTCGGACTCCGCCAAACGGAAGAAGAACAAACGCCTCAGCCAGGACGGCTTGCCGCTGCAGAGCCTGGAGACGCTGATGGCGCAGATGGCGACGCGGGCCCGCCACCAGTGCCGATTGCCCTCCGAACCCGATGGTCCGCGAGTCCAGCGATTGACCGAGCCGACCCCGCTACAGCAACGGGCCTTCGAGCTCATCAGGATGTTCCCAGGCAAGACAACCTGAGATTCCTGATTGATGATTGAAGGTAAAGGAGTTATCTTGTCGGTGGGTCAGGAACTTCGGCCTAGCACAGGGCAACTGTGCGCGTTATTTTCGCGCTTGTTCGGATGAAAACCCCGGATGGCCCGTAACGAGCGAGGGCTGCGGCATCGAAGAGATCTAGAATCGCCAAGGTATCGTAATGCGGTCATTGGGGCACGCCGGAGGCCGGGAAATCTCAGCCTGGCCGACAAATCTCAAGGATTTGGGGAGAGCCTGATGGATATTAGCAAGACGATATTAGATGCGATAACGCATGCGTTGGAATCTGAGGAACTGCGGCTCAAACCACGTTCGGAGCGACCGGGGGAACCGCTGTGGCCTTGGACCGTGCTGGGGTACCGTGAGGACTGGATTCGCTATCTCTTGGTCCGAGAGATCTCTGGCCGGATTCCTGACCGAGAGTTAAGGATAGAAACTGAAGTTGGCGGATTGTCTCAAGTGGATCTGTCAATTCACGGTCTTTTTTCTGTGGAACTGAAAGGACCATATGAGGTCAAAGAGAACTTTGACCAAGGCCTCTACAACAAAATTCTAGAAGATTTTGAGAAGCAACGATGCCGAGCGAATAAGAAACCAAACCTCAAACACTTCGTCCTCCTGATCCTGCATGCCCCCAAGGCGTGCTTCTATTCCGGGTTCCTTCAGGGATGGCTTACGGAACTGGAAACGGAAGTTCGGAATAAAAATCACGGCATCTGCATCGAGGTGGTGCCGTCCAAGCCGCTCGTCCTCAACGGCAACGAGCCCTGGCTGATGGAGTGTTGCCTCTACAGAGTTTCCTAGAGAGTAGTTCACACTTCCGATAACGTCGAGTATGTCAACTGTCGAGGGCAACGTGTAGGGGCTGATGGAAACCATGGTCAGCGAAGCCATGGACGCCCTGATTGACGATGGTCGCTATGAAGCTAGGGTTGCCAAGAGGACTTGTCCGCGAATGAGGTAACTACCAATGCCGGTTCATCACCGACATATATGGATGCGGTTCTTGTGCCTGCTCTTGATCCTGCTAGCCCAAGCCTGCACGTCACAGACCCCCACGCGGCAAACCGAGCTCGGCCGCTACGCTGCATCCGTGGGGCTAACCGAAAAAGACCTAGTGGACGCGACGATAGCGCTAGCCAACGCGGGACTTCCCGAATCTCAACACGCCCTTGGCGTCATGTTCTATCAAGGCGATAACGGATTGGCGCAGAACTACGTGATGGCAGCCAAGTGGTTCCGGGAGGCCGCCTTTCAAGGATTCGCCCACTCTCAACTCGCCCTTGCCGGTATCTACACCCGAGGTCACGGCGTAACGACTGATCTTGTCGAAGCCTGCGCGTGGACCATTCTTGGCGCCGGTGCACTGCCAGGAGACAGTGAGGTTCAAACCCAAATGGCCAAAGTGACAAGACACGCGCCCCCGCATATACTCGCCGCCGGGCAGGAACGCGCTGTCGAGCTTCTCCAGCAGATCGAGGGCCGAAAGAAGCGCCAGAGGCAGGCGGCTCCAACCAGGCCTCCTTCCGATTCCCTCCAAGAGCTTCAAGAAACGACCCGTCAGGGATCGCCCACGGTAGCCAAGGGGCACGGCCAGATGTACGCCACAGACCAGGGAGTGCCCCGGGACCTCATCAAGGCCGCCACCAGCCACCCGCCCAAACTCTCCCAAGCCACACCGAAGTTTCACGAACGCCCGCAGGCGGTCCCAGCGCAGTCGCCAGAACTGGCTTGGCAAAAACACAACGAATTGGAGGAGGCATTGACGGAGAGCGGAACGACCACAACGGTGCCAGAACCGACCGACAAGTGTGCTTTGCCTGGGGAGGTAATTTCACCCACAGTGCTGTCCCGAATCGAACCAGTCTACTCTGAAGCGGCCCGTAAAGCTAACCTTGAAGGAACGGTCGAGCTTTCCGCCATTGTCCGTAAGGACGGATCTATTGAATCCGTGAAGGTTTTGCGCGGGCTAGGCCTCGGATTAGATGGGAGCGCCATTAAGGCTCTAAAGAGTTGGCGGTTTCGTCCTGGCATGAAAGACGGAAGACCCGTCGATTTACGCGTGAAAATCGAGGTTAAATTTAGTATGCGGCCGGAGCAGGACTAATGGACAATTTCCGCCTCTGGGGGTCACGCCGATGCCGTTAGATGGGCCGCCACCTTCCCGACGGGGGGGTGGCGGTCTAACCTGGCGGCGATCCTGCTACGCACAACGCCTTTCTCTCAGAGGGCGAAGTTCTCGCCGTTGTGGTGGAGGACTTCCCTGAAACGCTGTACCAGACGCGGGACGACACGGATTTCCCGCGTCCGTTGCGGAAAGGCGAAGCGAGGCTGCGCCTTGCGCGTCCCCCCCTTGCGGGGAGGTCGCTCCCTCCACATTGATCCCCTGCGGGAAGGCCGAATTGCAGACGACGTGGGCCTCAGGTTGTCTTGTCTTGCTTAACCTGGCTTTGACTGCTGCCGGTCTTCGAGCTTCCGGGTCAGGTAAGACAACGCCTTGCTCCGAAACCACTAGCTTGAGTATGGTTGATGGTATCTTTCCAAGAAATCAGGGGCGGTACAGAGCTTGAAGTTGAGCACGATGAAAGGAGTATCTAATGGATCCAAGTCAAATCAATAGACCGAAAGAGGTCACCATCGCAGTTATACTTCTTTGCCTCTTGATGGCGACAGGTTTCATCCAGCTCATCCTGAACGCATCTATGCTCTTGAAAATAGCACCTCCAGCGTTCATAGCATTCACCGTCTCCGCTTTCTTAGGGATTGGGATTCTATTGACATATATGATTTGGAACGGGCGTAACTGGGTACGCATAACTTTCTTGGTGTTGTTTATCATCGGCACACCGTTCTCAATTCTCCAAACACTGCAAATCCTCATCGTGGCCCCTATTTCTGGACTGCTTAATATCGGAGGGATAGTCATCCAGATAATTGCACTGATCCTTCTCTTCCAGAAACCATCTTCTGACTGGTTCAAGGAGATGAAAGTGAATCGTGGATGAGGGTGAGGGCCTTGAACGAGTGGCGCTTAAGCAGTTTTTTCTTTAAAGCTGCAACTCTATTCTGCCATTGGGGTGGCCATTCCTGCGGGAAGGGTACAATGAAGACATGGACCCAAATCATTCCAGTCAACCTGGCCTTGACGGCCGTGGGCCTTCGGGTGTGGCTCCATCCCTGGCGCGCTTTGGGAGAAGTTTCCTAGCTTGACTTGGTTCACGCCACCGATCCCTTGGGCCTAACTACTCTCAGTCCAGATCCTCTCCCGACCCCTGGGCCAGGTAACGCGCCCAGTCGTCCATCAGGACACGCCGGCGCTCGAACAGGTTCGAGCGAGCATAGGCCGCCTCGATCCGGTTGCAGACCACATGCGCCAGGGCCGCCTCGATCACTTCTCGGGGATCATCCGTCTCTTCGGCCGCCCAGTCCCGGAAGCTGAATCTGAACCCGCGCGGCACGGCCGCAATCCCCTGCTCGCGGACCGGCCACCGCAGCTCCTTGTCATTGAGCGGCTTCCCTTGCCCGCGGGTGAACACCAGAGGACCGGCTCCTTCGCCCAGAGTCCGTGCCGCTTCGAGAACCCCCAACGCTCGGCCACGGACGACGAGGCGTTGAATCCAACTGCGGGTTCCGCTGGGCTGGACGAAGAGGTACAATCCGTTTCCATCGGCGTATCTTCCGGGCGGAGCGGAGCGCAGGAAGGCAGCCGAGAGGACGTTGCTGGGGTGGCAGTCGGTGGGTTTGGTTTTAGGTCGGGCAGGAGCGAAGTCCGTTACAGTATTTATCCCCCCATATTATGGGGGATGGCAATGGATTTCAGGGGACGTTGGTAGCAAGTCAACCCACAGTAGAACCGGGATAAGACACTCATAACTAAGACAGTTATAGACTCTACTGGACGACGATAGACATCACTGGATTTTGTAGGGACGTTGCGGCGGCGACAGCAATCTTCCCTGGTGTTCAATTCCGCACAAGCCAGACCGCTGCCGGAGTAGTCCGTGCCCTAAGGCTCCCCTGAGAAGCGCTGCAAGATGCTATGGACGGCCGATGGCTCGGCCAAGGAATGAGATATGAGGGCTTGGGAACAGGTCCGTCACTGCAGCACTGGAAGCTTGAAGGCAGCAGCTTCCTGGTGATTCCGGACCAGCAGAAGGTCCCCGCTGAGGGCCGGCGTGTTCCAGGTGATTCCCTCGAGGGCCGGAAAGCGGGCGACTTCCTTGTACCGCTCGGGATTGGCCTCCACCAGCGCCACCTCGCCTTGCTCCGAGGTGATGAGCAGCAGGTCCCCCACCAGAACGAGTTGGCCGTGTCCGTAGCGGCCCCTCTTCCAGCGGCGCCGGCCCGTCTCCGGGTCCAGGCAAACCAGGATTCCCTCGTCCAGACCGTAGATCGAACCCTTGTGCAGCACGGTGTTGGTGAACTTGGTTTTGAGTCCCCTGCTTTCCCAGACGGTTTCTGAACGGTACTTTCCATCCTCGCCGGCACTGATCCGAAACAGCTTGCTGCCGATTCCATAGCCGCTGGAGACGAGCACCAGGTCGTCGGCTATGGCCACCGGTTGGGAGCAATGAGGCTGACCGCTGGGAAAGGCCTGCTCCCAGAGGACGCTGCCGTCGTCGGGCGAATGGGCGCTGACCATCTGTTGATTCACCATGACGATCTGAGGCCGGTCCAGCAGGGTGAGCAGCGTCGGTGAGGCGTAGGAAGTGACGGCGTTTCCTGCGATCCAGACCAACTCACCGCCGAGTTGGCGATAGGCAGCCAGGGAACGATGGGGGGAACCGCCGGGGTTGACCACCACCAGGTCGTCGACCAGCAGCGGGGAAGAGCTGCGACCCCAGCGCAAGCCGCCGGCCGCGTTCTCGGTCTCGATATTGCGTTGCCAAAGCAGCTTGCCGGTTTCAAGTTCCAGGCAGTTGAGCAGGCCCCTGGGGCTCAGGGTGTAGACTCTGCCCTCACGAGAAATGGTGGGAGTGGCTCGCGGGCCGTCTCCCCCCAGGGCGCTGTGGAATGTGGCCTGGTCGGTGTGAACCCAAACGACCTTGCCGGTGCGCAGCTCGTAGGCGACGACGAGTTGCCGGGAGCCGCGTTGTTCCTGGGTGAGGGCCAGCTCGCCGGCAATGGCGAAGGAGGACCATCCCAGCCCGATAGGCTGTTTCCAGAGCTGCTCGGGAGGGTGTCGGGTCCAGTCGGTGACCAGCCTGGGTCCGGGCAGCCGCGCATCCCGGTTGGGGCCCAGAAACTGGGGGAAGTCGGTCGCGGCGCCGGCTACCGTAACCGTGTGGGTTCCCGAAGCGGTGCCGGGGATGTCCGGGACAGTCCGCGAGGTCCAGCTCCAGCTCAGAATGGGAACCAGGTTGCCGTCCACTCCTTCGTAGACCAGCACGCTCCGCAGCAGGAACCCGAACAGGACCACCGCCGCCAATCCCAATCCCTTGGCTTTCCAGCTCAGGCCCGAAGCCAGCAGCCACCACAGGGTCAGCAGCAGCGTGGAAACGATCAGGACCAGGGCTGTCCGGATAGTTCGGGTCGCCTCCTGGCTCACCTCGGCCGACCAGATCCAGGTCAAGGCGACCAGGGCGGCGATCCCGATGACCGCCGCCGGCCACCAACGGAGCCGGCGCCGCCTTTCGGTCTTGTGTGATTCGGATTCGGATGGACTCACGGGGTCTCCCGGGGCTCACGACCTCGGCTTCATGTCGCTGCGACCTCCGCGGGTCAGCTCGAAGCCCGAGTGATGTCTACAATAATCAGCCCTACTCGTTCTGCAGCACCATGGCCTCGGCTTCCAGGCGCTTCATCATGGACTGGAACTCGGGAGAGCCGTCGTTGTCCCAGTACTCGGTAGAGAGGGGTGCGTCGAAGGCCATGGGAATCAGACGCCATCGGTGGGGCAGGACCATCAGATGCCGAGTCTCGGGAGGCTTCATCAGGTTGTACATCACGGCCCCGTTCTTGAAGCGGGTCCTCAGAATGAAGGGAGGTTGCTGGGGCGGCCGGTTGTGCTTGAGCGTCTCCAGGGCTTCCCGATCCAGGGTCACCCCCAGGCCGGGGCTCTCCGAGACGCGAACGAAGCCGTTGGTGGGCCGGAAGCGTTCATTGGTCACGTCACCGGCCAGGGTCTCGGCCGCGGTGGTGATATGGAAGTCGGCGGTCTTGAAGGCGGCCTGCATGTGGATCAACATGGCCTGGGTGATGCCGCCCCCGACCCATTGGACGGTGAAGGGTACACCCGCGGCCGCGAACAGTCCGGCTCGCTGCATGACCAGACCCAGCTTGCTGTGTCCGATGATGTACCCGTCGGCGGCCCGACGCAGCACCTCGAAGCTGTGCTGGATCCTGCTGCCGTGGATGAGGATGGGCAGCCGGATTCGCTTGCGCAGATCGATGTAGGCATCGATGTCGGTGGTCTCCAGCGGGTCCTCGAAGCAGCCGGCAATGGGAGAGCGAGCCACCCGCTCCACCAGGTCGGGGTTGTGGCCGTAGTGGTGGAAGCGGGTGAGGTCGAAGTGCAGCTTGAACCCCTTGGGGGCCACCTGCTCCATGGCCTCGAGCTGATCGAAGACGTTCTCGAAGGGCGAGAGGTGATACTTCATCCAGTTGTAGCCCATGGCCGAGTATTTCTGGACGGCTTCCACCATGTGGGGCGGATGGGTGGAGACCGTCCAGGACGAGACGGGCACCCAGCGCCGGTAGCGCTGGCCGAAGAGCTTGTAGACCGGGACCCCGGCTGCCTTTCCCATCAGGTCGTAGGTGGCCTTGGCCATGGGAATGGAGGTCTCGTCCCCGACCCAGTCGAAGGGGCTGGTGCCGATGTATTTCTCGAGCACCTCATCCGGCTCGTCGCTCCCTTCGCCCAACCCCTGAAGGCCCTTGTCGGTGTGAACCACATAGACGCTACGCTTGGTGGGACCGTAGAAGTGATTCAGCTCGTAGTGGAGCCAGTCCACGTAGTCGGGATGGATCTCGTGTTTCTCGATGTCGGTGATGGTGATCCGACCGCGGACCGAATCGGCGGTCTTCTTTGCCGCCAGCGCCAGCCAGGGCTGTTGCAGCGCCGCCGTGGCCAACAGTCCTCCCGCGCCGGTCGCCAGGAACTGTCTCCGGCTCTGTATCTTCTTCCCCATGTCCTTCTCCCAGTTGATGGTATCGTGTAAGGCGTGGACAACATGTGGTGCGGAAGGGGGGACTTGAACCCCCACGACCTTGCGGCCACTAGAACCTGAATCTAGCGCGTCTGCCAATTCCGCCACTTCCGCTCGGGTGGGCCGTCTGAAAGTTAACACGCCCGCCAGCCCTTGTAAAGAGGCCGCCAACCCAAGGGGCCGCCAACCCAAGCTGCCCGCCGAACAGAGCCTGCCGCCAAATGGGATCGTCCGGTCGCCGGGCGCCCAGGATCATCGAGAGACCCGACATGGAACCGCTGGAACAGACCCTGATGCGGCTGATCAAGGCCTCGCCCTCTCAGATCGGCAGCTTCCGGCAACTGAGCCGCCAGTTGGATATGGGGGAAGCCGCGAGGCGGGAGGTCCGATCCGTGCTGAACGGCATGGTGAAAGCGGGGGTGCTGCTGAAGTTGAAGGGGAACCGCTATACCGTTCCTTCCAGGCAGTCCCTGGTGACGGGCAGGATCTCGATCCACCGGGACGGCTACGGCTTCGTCATCCCGGACAAGCGGCCGCCGCGCCTGGAGGGCGATGTGTTCATTCCCGCCAGGCATGTGGGCGAGGCCATGCAGGGAGACACGGTGCTGGCCAGCCTGGAGCGGCGGCCGGGCGGCAATCGGGCCGAGGGTCGGATCCTCAAGATCCTGCACCGCAGGAATGCCACTGTGGTGGGGCAGTTCAGGGAGGACAGGCCCTTCCACCGGGTGATGCCCCATGACTTCCGGATTGGGCAGGACATCCTGATTCGGGAAGGGGATCAAGGAGAGGCCGTCGATGGAAAGATCGTCAATGTCGAGGTGACCCGGTTCCCCGGTGGAGCCGGGCAGTCCCTGAGGGGGCGGGTGATCGAGGTTCTGGGCTCCCCGGGAGACATGGGCGTGGACATCGAGATCATGGTCCGCAAGCACCAGATCCCGGTGGAGTTTCCCGCCTCGGTTCTGGAGGAGGTGCGGGACGGGAGCTGGCAGGTTCCGGCGGCCGAGTCGGCCCGCCGGACCGACTTTCGCCAACTGCCCGTCGTGACCATCGACGGCGAAACGGCCAAGGATTTCGATGACGCCGTCCACCTGGAACGGCTGGAGAATGGCCGCTTTCGGCTGGGAGTTCACATCGCCGACGTAGCCCACTACGTGTCCCGGGACTCGGCACTCGACCGGGAAGCCCTGCGGCGCGGCACCTCGGTCTATTTTCCCGACAGGGCCATCCCCATGCTGCCCGAGGAGCTGTCCAACGGGATTTGCAGCCTGAAACCCGGGGAAGACCGGCTGACCCTGTCGGTGCTGATGGAGATCGACGACACCGGAGAGGTGCAAGACTATCGCTTTCACGAGGGTGTGATCCGCAGCCGGGAACGGATGACCTACACCGCGGTGGCCAGGATCCTGTTGGACCGGGATCCGTCGGAGTGCGCCCGCTACGCCGCGCTGGTTCCCCAGTTCGAGCGGATGCGCGAGCTGGCCCTGCTGCTGCACGGGAAGCGGCAGAAACGAGGCTCCATCGACTTCGACCTTCCCGAGGCCGAGCTGACGCTGGACGAGTCGGGCAGCTTGACCGACATCCTCCAGTCGGAGCGCAACGTCGCCCATCGCATCATCGAGGAGTTCATGCTGCTGGCCAACGAAGTCACGGCCGGCCACCTCAGGGGTCAACGCTTACCTTTCCTCTACCGCATCCACGAGTCCCCCGACCCCATCAAGGTGCTGGAGTTCAACCGGATCGCCATGAGCTTCGGCTACCAACTGGGCGCGCCCACCGGCGACAGCACCTCCGCCGCGCCCCGGGTGAGGGACCGCGCCCGATTCAGAGGGCGGGGATCGAGAGAGCGGGGCAGGGATCTGAAGGAGCTGCGCGCCCTCAACCTCAAGGTGACCCCGCGCGACTACCAGAAGCTGGTGAACAGGATCCTGGGCAGGCCCGAGGAACGGATCCTGTCCTACCTGATGCTGCGGTCCATGAAGCAAGCCTGCTATTCCCCCCGCAACCGGGGGCATTTCGGGCTGGCCTCGGAGTGTTACACCCACTTCACCTCTCCCATCCGGCGCTACCCCGACCTGATCGTCCACCGCATCCTGAAGCATCGCCTGCGCCAGGACGGCCCTGGAGATGCCGGCGAATCCGCCGCCGCGGCCGATGCCCGCCGGCTCTACGAACCCGAGGTCCTGGAAGGCATGGGTCTCCAAACCAGCGACGCCGAGCGGCGGGCCGATGAGGCCGAAAGGGAGCTCATCGAGCTGAAGAAGCTCGAGTTCATGGCCGGCAAGCTCGGAGAGGAGTATGAAGGGACGGTCATCCACCTGAAGCGGGAGGGGATGGCGGTCGAGCTGGACGAACTGTTCGTGGAGGGCTTCGTGAGAATCGAGACCCTGGAGAGCGACGACTACCGGCTGCGAACGCGGCCCCTGTCCCTGGTGGGGCGGCAGTTCGGCGCGGTCTTTCGGCTGGGGCAGCGGTTGAGAGTGTGCGTCGACCGCATCGACCGCTTCCGCCGCCGGGTGGACCTGTCGGTGGTGCCGGATAGCGGTTCCGGGGGCTAACGATTGCAACAAGGTTTCTCGTCCCGCGCCGCTGGTATTCACTCGCGGGGGGCCGCGTTTGCCCCCCACCGGCTCGACTGCGGGCTCCTCCGCCGACTCCCCCTCGAGGGGGGAGTGATACTTGAGGCTTGCACAAGGCTCCTTGCCCGATTGCTGGGCGGGATGTAAACCATGTTCCCGGTCTACCGAATAAACTCCGTTCCCACTTCATAACACGGATATCACTCCCCCCTTGAGGGGGAGTCGCAGAAGCCGAGCCGAATGGCGAAAGCTGATGCGGAGGGGGGCCAACGCGGCGCCTCCGAACGGTAGCGCCGAATGGCGAAGACTTGTGCGCCGTGAGGGGGGCGCACAACCCCAGCCGCCAGGCGAAGGCTGATGCGGTGGGGGGTAAGACGCCGGCTTGTGTCCTCCAGGAACAAATCCACGAAAAAGAGTTATCCACGAAGAACAACGAAGGTCCACCAAGGGGTTGGAGGAGGTTCGAGAGGAACTGCCAAGGGAAAAGGATGCGGGCGGGACGCCCGCGCTCCCGGGGGTGTCAACCCGCAAGAGGTGCTATACTTTGAGTCCCGAGTGGCGGGGTAGCTCAGTGGTTAGAGCGAAGGTCTCATAATCCTTAGGTCGGGGGTTCGAGTCCCCCCCCCGCTACCAGTTCTCCTTCCAACGAAGTCCAAGAAAGTCTGGAATCTGCTAATTTTCAGATACTTAAGCTGTATGCCGTCCCCGATTTCCTGGACAGATTAGACCCACCATGCTCAAGCCGCCGGTTTCAGCGCAAGGCGTTGTCTTGTCTTGCCTGAAACAACCGACAAAAGACAAAGAAAAAGACTTATCCACGAAGGGGCAGTGCGCCGTGAAAAGGCGTCTTCTTCTGGCGGGTGCGAACCCCGCCCAACAACTGTCGCTCCGGTTGGTAGCAGCCAGGGCGGATCATGGAGGCAACGAAATGGTCTGAAGCACTCTGGCGTCAAGGGCCGCCAAGGGCGGCTCAGCGAGCATGCGGGCCGGAACGCGAGTGAACGTCGAGCAGGCCTCGAAACGGACAATACGGAAGCCGACCCTCCTGTCTTTAGGGGAAGGCCGCTGGCGGATGGGGAAGAGAGCGACGCGGGCACCGATCCGCTTCCGTCGGGGTAGTGACGCTGGCACGCATGGAAGGGGAAGAAGGCAGCAACACGGGAAGCCCTGGGGGAGATGCGGCACACATCAACCGGGACCCCGCGAGGGGCAGGCCGGGCCGTCAGGGTGGCGGATGGGTCCGTAGTACCGGAGAAGCCGGGTAACGCCGGTGGAGGGAAGGGACCCTGAGTTGAGAGCAGCATGGAAAGGAGGCAAGGCGTGGCCACTGACAAGAGTCTAACAGGGTCAGAGGGGGTTCGGAAATTCCAGACCATGCTACATGCGAAAGCGAAGGAGGACCCCAAGCGGCGGTTTCATGCGCTGTCGGACAAGGTGTGGCGAGAGGACTTTCTGAAGGAAGCCTGGGCACAGGTACGCCGAAACGGCGGGTCGGCCGGGGTGGACGGGGAGGGCTTCAAGGACATCGAGGCGTATGGGGTGGAGGGCTGGCTGGGGGAACTGGCGCGGGATCTGAGGGAAGGAACCTACGTACCGAAGCCGGTGCGGCAGGTGCTGATCCCGAAGAAACAGCCCGGCAAGTTCCGGCCTTTGGGCATACCCTGCATACGGGACCGGGTAGCGCAGACGGCGGCTTTGCTGGTGTTGGAGCCGATCTTCGAAGCGGACCTGCAACCGGAGCAATATGGCTATCGGCGGGGGCGGAGTGCCAACGACGCGGTCAAACGCGTGCATGAACTCCTGCAAAGGGGTTACCAGGAGGTGGTTGACGGCGACCTGTCCAACTACTTCGGCGAGATTCCGCATGCGGAGCTGATTCGGAGCATTGCCCGGCGCGTGAGTGACGGGAGGATGCTCAAGCTCATCAAGGCATGGCTGGAGATGCCGGTGGAGGAGGACGACGGGAAGGGTGGCAGACGCCGCCGGAACCGAGGGCGCCGGGAGCGGAAGGGGACACCGCAAGGAGCCCCGATCTCACCGTTGCTCAGCAATCTCTACATGCGGCGCTTCGTTTTGGGCTGGAAGGTGCTGGGTTATGCCCGGCGCTTCTGTGCGGAGATCGTCAACTATGCGGATGACTTCCGTGTACTCGGCAGGGCACCGGCGGCAGAGATGCTGACGGCGGTCAAGCGGATCATGGAGGAGCTGAAGCTACCGGTCAACGAGCGGAAGACCCGATGCTTGCGGTGTCCGGAGGAACCGATGGGGTTTCTGGGATATCGCATCGGACGCAACTATCGCCCCAAAGGGAAAGGAGCCTACATCGGCACACGACCCAGCCAGGCGAGCGTCCAGAGCATCTGCCGCAAGATCAGCGAGTGGACGGCGCCGAGGAACGGGACGCTGCTTCGAGGACAGATGGTAGAACACCTGAACCGGGCGATGACCGGGTGGGCGAACTACTTCGTTCTGGGGCAGGTGAGCCCGGCCTACCGAGCGATCGACCGCCACGCGGGCGGGCGGCTGCGTCAGTGGCTCTGTCGGAAGCACAAGGTGAGGACCGGGGGGAGTGTGCGCTTCTCGGACGAGAGACTATGGAAAACCTATGGACTCACTTGCCTGGGGTCGAAGCCACAGAGCCTTCCGAGGGCGAAGGCATGATCTTGACTGAAAGCCGGATGCGGGAAAACCGCACGTCCGGTTTGACGAGCGGGGGCGAGGAAACGCAGCGAGGAACGAGATTGAGGCACCGGCGAGTGGCGAAAGCCGCCGGCAACAGCGACTCCCTCGATCTAAGGCCGGCGCGCCTCCCCTCGACTCTACCGAAGGACCACGAAGGGACACGAAGGCGCTGAGGTTAACCGAGACGGGATACCAAGTTCGCGAAGGGATTGTCGATTTCCGATTGTTTCACTCTCGAATGATCCGCACACCAGGGCGGGGGTCCGGCTTGCCTGAACCGGAGGCGCCGGCTCGCCAAGCGGAATTTGGCGTTGATGAATCAGGATGGCCAGGGGAGGCGCCGCGCTCGGTGGCCCGAAATCGACTGGAGTTACCGATATAGACAGGCCCGGAAGACCGGACAGCCTTCCGCGCCGCTCACAGGGGGGCGAAGCTCATTGTCTGTCATGAGATTCCCCTGCAAGGTCTACCTTCTCCGCGGGATAGGGGGCACTCTCAAGGATCCATTCCCGGAATGCCTGGACCTCCGGCTTGCGCCGTGCGGCGGCGGTGGTCATCATGCAGCACCGCGTCGGCACATCGTTGTGCCGGTCAAACAACGGTACCAGCGTCCCCTCTTCCAATTCCGGCACAATCGTCTTCGGGCGTCCGACGGCTGCCCCCATGCCCTTCAAGGTCCCGTGCAGTAGCAGGCTGCACAAGCGGAAGCTCGATGAATGCGACAAGTCCGGCGGGGGGGCACCCTGGGAGGCGAACCAGTGAGCCCAGTCGGAAGGAAATCCCAGATGGTAGAGCAGGGGCCAGGAATACAGGTCCCTCATTTTGCGGGGCCGTCCATGGGTTTCGAAAAGAGCCGGGCTGCAGACAGCAAGCAACGTATCTTCGAACAGCGTCTCCCGCAGGGCCACCTCCTGGCTCGGCGCCTTGGTCCCGCCGTCATAGGTGATCCAAATGTCGAAGTCGTGCCGGTTGGGGTCGACGCCGAGGTGATCAGTCTCCAACTCGATGGCGATGTCTGGCCGGACAGCGTTGAAGTCCGCGATCTTCGGCATGAGCCACCGCTCGGCGACGGACTCGACCACGACGACGCTCAGGCGCCTCATCCGTGGCCCGTTCCGATAACGCTCAATGACTTCCCCGATCTCGGCGAGGATGCGTCGCACGTCCCTCAAACAGGCCTTGCCACGCAGGTTAAGCGTGACGCTGCGGTGTTTGCGGTCGAAAAGGGTGTGGCCGAGGTGGGTTTCGAGCATCTTGACGCGGTGGGCGACGGCGGCGGCAGTGACCTGGAGCTCCTCCGCGGCCCGGACGAAGCTCTGGTGTCGGGCAGCGGCATCGAAAAAGCGCAGACACTCAAGCGGCGGTAGCGGCGGCATAACTTGGTTAACGGGAAGCTACTGACTGTAGACATAACATATTTTTGTCATGGTGTCATGGCAAAACCGTTTCTGCTCAGGCTCGAATTGTTGCACTGACGAGAGGCGTGCCATTGGCATAAGTATATTAAGTCTGAGCCTTTTGCAAAATTCGCAGATAGCGGGAATTTTCACGTGGGGAAAGATCAAGGAGGGCAGGTGGAAGGAGGGGCAAGACCACTGTCTGTTGTATCATGAAGGTGTCTGAACCACATGATGAACGGAGGTGGAACTTGCCCCTTAGGGAAACCCTATCACGACACTGGTTCCGGTTTCAACGAGAGCTGTTTCCCCTGCTGGAGGAAGTTTTGGGGCCTCTGGGAGAGCGTTACCAGCGGCTGGTGCAGGTATTGGAGTTGGTGCGGGTGGAGGAGTTGCTGCCTTACAGTCGGGGCTGGCGTGGCCGGCCGCTGGAGGATCGGGCAGTGCTGGCGCGAGCCTATCTGGCGAAGTCGATGCTGGAGGTGGCGACCACGCGGGGATTGGTGGAGCGGCTGAGGAGTGAGGGGAGGCTGCGGCGGCTGTGCGGCTGGGAGAGGGCGTGGGAGGTACCGAGCGAGTCGACCTTCTCGCGGGCCTTTGCGGAATTCGCTGAGAGCGACCTGCCGGGGCGTTTGCACGAGGCATTGCTGGAGGAGACGCTGAAGGGCCACTTGGCGGGGCATGTGTCGAGGGACTCGACGGCGATTGCGGGACGGGAAAAGCCAGCGGCCAAGGCTGCGCCGGAGGCCAAGCGGAAACGCCGGCGGGGCCGGCCGCCGAAGGGCGAGCGACGGCCCAAGCGGTTGAGCCGGCTGGAGCGGCAGGGGTCGATGACGCTGGAGGAAATGTTGAAGGAGTTGCCCAAGGCCTGCGACATCGGCGTCAAGCGCAACGCCAAGGGGCATCAGGAGAGCTGGACCGGCTACAAGCTACACCTCGACGCCATTGACGGCGGGATTCCGGTCAGTTGTCTGCTGACCTCGGCCTCGGTGCATGACTCTCAGGCAGCCATTCCGCTGGCGACGCTGACGGCAAGGCGGGTCGAGAGTCTCTACGACTTGATGGACAGCGCCTACGATGCGCCGGAGATCCGGGCCTTCAGTGAGAAGCTGGGGCATGTGCCGATTATTGACGTCAACCCCCGCCGAAGAGCTACCTTGAAAGCCGAGCGGAAGCGGGAGGCACTGGCCCGGCGCTGTATCGGCCAAGTGACTCCCGAGGCGCGGCGCTACCGGGAACGCTCGACGGTGGAGCGGGTCAACGGACGGCTCAAGGAGGAGTTTGGCGGGAGGCAGGTGAGGGTTCGCGGCCCCGACAAGGTGAGGTGCCACCTGATGTTCGGCATTCTGGCCCTGACGGTGGATCAGTTGATGCGCCTGACGCTCTGAAGACCGGGTTGCCACCCCCAACCGCACAGCAGGTTCGCCCGCCTCAAGGCCGGGAGAGGGTAAGCTGTGCCTGCGTCCGGCGACCGCTGGCCATCCGGCCATCAGATTCGGGCTTTTTCCTTCAAAAGGGTCTTTGCAGCTGGGTAGTCACCGCCGGAACATCACTGTTGCCAGCCCAATGTCATGCCCGATTCCGAATTTTGCAAAAGGCTCGTCTACCAAAAATGGTATTTGAATAATGATGGCGAAGCATTATCCTGGCGAAGCATTATCCTTAGGTGACCGTGGTCACCGGTAAACCAAGATCGATCGACGGAGCAAGAACGCGCGGTGAGCAGCACGAGATTCCCATCCGTCACGATCTCGACCCAGGGGTTGGGAGTTCGATAGCCGAGTTGCCAAGTATCCCCGGGAAGTCCGATGGCCTGTATGCCAATCAGTTGCAAGGGTCTGCCTGACGTTGTGATTGCGATTGAGGATCATGCCATGCAGATTCCATCTCTGGATGTCCCGTCCTGGGTGCTAGGCGTCGGCGCTTTCTTGCTTGCGCTGTGGGCTTTCTGCCGGATCGGATTGTGGCTGGTAGCAAACGTCGCGCGTGATGTCCGGGAGCAGATTGAGGGCGAATAGGCGCAATCCGGCCTGGCGCCACGCGGTGAGGCTCGAAGGCGCTGAGAGTGTTTCGATGCGCGGTTTTGAGGTATCCGGCAGGTCGGGCACCGGGAAACCCCAGCTTGGCCGGCAAGGTGCAAGTTCCGAGGAAACCGGGAGAGGCAATGCCGAGTGAACTAATCCTCCGCGTACTTGAAACCGGGCAGGAACGCCTCTTGTCGTCGGATGTGGTGTCGCAGTCATCGCTTGATTCGCTCGAACCCAGCCTGACCGAGGCCCTTGAAAACGACCTGCCGGTTTCGGTCCGAGGCAGGTTCTGGATCCGGGGCGGTTTCTGGCTTCGGGCCAAGGTCGAACAGGGCAGGATGCAGGCCCGCGTGTGGCATAGCGAGGAGGCATCCGGGATATCCCTGATAGTGATGAGCGTCAGTCGGACATGCGGTGAGGGGATGCCGCTGCTTGAGGTGAGCCTGGCAGGCATGCACACGGCTGTTGTGGCGCGCGAGGTGACCCTGGAGTTGGGAGACCTGATGTCGCAAATTGCCTGGTGCTGGCTGCTGAGGAGCGTCAGCTAAGGGAGGGACAGGGAGCAACCCCTCCCGGGAATGCGCCGGTTTGCTTTTGCTGTTGTGCGTCGCTATGGCCCGAATTGTAGGTGGGATTTTGAACTTAAGAGCACATCGAAGGAGAAGATAGAGAAAATAGATTTTTGTAATGCCCCAATTATATCAAGTCCATGCCATTGCAGTATTTGCAGTATTGGAATGAATTACGCCTTCCTTCCTGGCCAAAGCGAATCACCCATTTACCGAAACTGCTCATTGGCCTCATCGCCCCGACAGCCAAACTCCCACTCGGTGTTTATACCGTGCAAGTCGTGTGTACGGTCAATATCCCCCGCCTTGCCATTTCTTGGGACAGTGATGTGAGAGACGGTATGCGAAGCTGCAGGAGAGGTCGATCCCTCTTTGTCCGGAGGAAGGAATGGAGCATCCGGGGACACGAATTGAGCCTGTGGTATAAACTGTAGGCAGAGACTGAGTGTGAAAATGACGCAACATCCAGGGGGCGCGGGTCTGTCCTGCTCCCAAGAGGTTTCCGACAACCAGGCCGCGCTTCTCGAGCGCATGCACCGCTTCGATGTATTCCGAATCCAAAGGAGCAACTCAGATGCTTAGACGAACGATATCCATAATCACCCTGCTGGCGATCGGGATCTCTCCGGTCGCGCCGATCAGCTTGGCAGGCGCCAAGGACAAGGCGCCCGACAATGACTACTGGTGGCCTAACCGGCTGAGCCTCGAACCGCTGCGCCAGGCGTCTCGGGAATCCGGACCGGTCGGCAACGGCTTCGACTATGCCAAGGCGTTCAAGAGTCTCGACCTGCATGCGTTGAAGGCGGATCTCACCAAGCTGATGACGACTTCCCAGGACTGGTGGCCGGCGGACTATGGCCACTACGGACCCTTTTTCATTCGCATGGCCTGGCACAGTGCCGGCACCTATCGAACCATCGACGGACGGGGTGGCGGTGACGGTGGACTGCAGCGCCTGGCTCCGCTGAACAGCTGGCCCGATAACGCCAACCTGGACAAGGCGACGCGATTGCTCTGGCCGATCAAGGAGAAGTACGGCCGCAAGATCTCCTGGGCCGACCTGCTGATCCTGGCGGGTGACGTGGCCATGGAATCCATGGGCTTCAAGACCCTGGGTTTCGCTGGCGGTCGTGTCGATGCCTGGCATCCCGAGGACGTGAACTGGGGACCTGAGGGCGAGTGGCTCGCCTTCGATCGACGCGACAAGGACGGCAAGCTGCGTCCTCCTCTTGGAGCCTCCCAGATGGGCCTGATTTACGTGAATCCTCAGGGTCCGGGCGGCAAACCCAATCCTCAGGCGTCCGCTCAGGCCATTCGAGAGGCTTTCGGTCGCATGGGGATGAATGATGAAGAGACGGCTGCGCTGATTGCCGGGGGCCATACCTTTGGCAAGGCCCATGGCGCCGCCGATCCGTCCAAGTACGTCGGTGTGGAGCCGGAGGCCGGCGATATCGAAGCCCAGGGGTTCGGTTGGAAAAACAAGTACGGCAAAGGCAATCGCGGCGACACCATCACCAGTGGTCTGGAAGGTGCGTGGACGCGGAACCCGGCGGCCTGGACCCACAACTTCCTGGAAAACTTGTACGGCTATGAGTGGGAGCAGACCCGGAGCCCCGGCGGGGCAATCCAGTGGAAGCCGGCCGGCGGCGCCGCGGCCGACCTGGTTCCGGATGCCCACGATCCGTCCAAGCGGCATGCACCCATGATGCTCACCACCGACATCGCCCTGAGGGCCGACCCGGCCTATCGCGAGATCACCTCACGCTGGCTCAAGAACCCCAAAGAGTTCGAGGACGCTTTCGCCCGGGCCTGGTTCAAGCTGATTCACCGCGACCTGGGTCCGAGGTCGCGTTACCTCGGCGATTTGGCGCCTGACCGGGAATTCGTATGGCAAGACCCGATTCCTGCAGTCGATCACGCCTTGATCGATGCCAAGGACGCGGCCGCGCTGAAGGCCGAGATTGTGGGCTCCGGGCTGTCTACCGCTGAATTGGTCAGGGCCGCCTGGGCCTCGGCGTCCACTTTCCGCGGCACCGACATGCGCGGCGGCGCCAACGGGGGACGTATCCGCCTGGCGCCCCAGAAGGGTTGGGCTGCAAACGATCCGGCCGAGCTGGGCCGCGTGTTGAAGACCCTGGAGGGAATCCGGAGCGGTTTCAACGGCGCCCAGTCCGGCGGCAAGCGGGTCTCTCTGGCCGACCTGGTCGTCCTCGGCGGCGCCGCTGCCATCGAGAAGGCGGCAAAGAAGGCCGGGATGGATGTGGATGTGCCCTTTGCACCCGGCCGTACCGACGCCTCGGCGGAGCAGACCGACGCGAGCTCCTTTGCCCTGCTCGAACCCACCGCGGACGGGTTCCGCAATTACTTCGCCGGCCGCAACTCCCGATCTCCGGTGGAGAGGCTGGTGGAGAAGGCGGCTATGCTGAAGCTGACGGTCTCTGAAATGGCAGTGCTTGTCGGTGGCATGCGAGCGTTGAATGCCAATTCGGGAGGCTCTGGTCACGGAGTGTTCACCGACCGTCCCGGCACTCTGAGCAACGACTTCTTCGTCAACCTGGTCGACATGTCAACCCAGTGGACCAAGTCCTCCACCGCGGGCATCTACGAAGGTCGTGACCGCGCCACGGGTGAGGTCAAGTGGACGGCTACCCCGGTTGACCTGATCTTTGGTTCCAACTCCGAGCTGCGCTCAGTGACCGAGTTCTACGCGGCCGGGGACGCCAAGGAAGACTTCGTGCAGGACTTCATTGCAGCCTGGACCAAGGTGATGACCCTGGACCGCTTCGACCTGTAGCGGTAAGGTCGTAGCCAAATCAACGGCTCCGGAGCCGCTGAAAGGCGGCTCCCACCGAGCGCCCGGTCGGGGAGTCCACACGAACTGTCCCTGATCCGGAAAAACGCAAAACGGCGGCATTCCCCATGCCGCCGTTTTTTTTGCCCGCTGGCGCGCACATGCCAATCACTCCACCGTGTAGCGGAAAAGCAATGCCGTAGGTTGACGGCCCCCCCCGGGAGCGCGGGCGTCCCGCCCGCATCCTTATTCCTGCAATCATCCCGCGGTCCACGCCACTCCCTTACAATGCCTCGGCCTATCACTCCGGCTCCAACCAATCGAGAACGCCACCCTCCCCGGCTGCTTTTGTAAACGATGTATGCGGTTTGTATCGTTACCCGTCCCTCTCCCCCGTGCCTATCGAGCGTCATTTAAGGAGCGCTTCCGTCACTGGCTCCAATCCTTGCATTGACACGCTGAATCAGGTTACGCGGAATATTTTCCAGAGGTAGCTCCGTGTGAGTTTTCTCTGCGCAGTCCCGGCAAGTGCCAACCGGAAGCCGGAAAAACTTTTTTTCGTCCGCCGCGTCCTTGAGACGGGACAGGAGCGTCTCTTATCGGCTGATGACGTGTCGCGGGTAACGCTCGACGAACTGCAGCCGAGACTTGCCGAAGCCCTTGAGAACGATCTGGTGGTAACGATCAAAGGTGGGTTTTGGCTCCGGGCCAAGGTTAACCATGGCAGGCTGCACGCACGCGTGTGGCATGGCAACGGGCCTCAGAGGACAACCCAGATAGCGATGGCCGTGAGTCGGACAAGCTATGAGGGGGTGCCGGTGCTTGAGGTGAGCCTTGCTGGAATGCACACCACCATTGGCGAGCCTGATATGATCCTGGAGATGAGTGACCTGGTCGAACGCCTTGCTTGGTGTTGGCTGCTGAGATTCGCCGGCTGATCCGTTGCTGTTGTTTCAACAGCAGTCATCCCGCGAGTTCGATCTCAAGCAGGCCCCGGCACGCCCGGCGCAGAACGCCCAGCAAGCCGCCGAGAATCCCCCCCTCAATCCATCCCCAGCACCTTCAAAGAATCCCGATCCAGCAACTCCTCGATAAAAGCCTTCGGGACCGGCGGCAGACCGGCCCGCTCAGCCATGCTGGACGCGTGATAAAGAGCGCGGACGCTGTCGTCCACTCCGACATAAGGGTAATCCGAGCCGAAGAGAATCTTGTGGGCCACGTCGTATTCGATGGCCGTGACCAGCGCCTCGTAGAAACGCAGAGGCCGGATGCAGAACCCCGACATGTCGGCATACACGTTCTTGTGCTTGCGAACGATCATCACGGCATCGGTGTGCCAGGGGTGCCCGATGTGGCAGATCATCTGCCGCAGCTTGGGGAACCGTTGGGCGACCTCATCCAGCAGAATGGGTTTCGACCAACGCAAGGGGGTAATGGCAAAGGGAGTCGTGCTCTGATGCCAGAAGACGGGAATGTCGAGCTCCTGGGCCTTGCGGTAAAGCGGGTCGTGGCAGGGGTCAGCCGGGTTGAAATCCTGGTAGGCGCCGCTCAACTTGACCGCTCGAAAGCCGAAAACCCTGACCGCATGCTCCAACTGCTCGATACAGCCGGGATCGTTGGGGTCCACGCTGGCCACGCCCACCAGCTTGTCCGGGTGCTGCCGGACATACTCATGGACATAATCGTTGGGAACCACCAGGCCGGCGGCATTCATCATCATGGCGAAAACGGCCGCCCGCTCCACTTTCTGCGCCACCTGTTCCCAGTGCTCCTCGGGCGGACAGTGGCACTTGTTGGTCTTGCCGTAGCTGGCCTCGACCTCCGCGATGGTCCTGTCGGCCCAGTGACGCCGTTCGTAGATATGGCTGTGGATATCGACTTTGATCATCCCGCCTCCTCCTTTCCGGTTGTAAAAAAGGCCTATCCTATGCCGCTTGTCCCGAAGCGGACACTTCACTTGCTACTTACACCGGACACTTCACTTGCTACCGACCCGTTCCCAACCACCCCTTGAGCTACCGGACGGAATCCACTAGGCTTGACAGCATCGTCCCCGAAAAGCAGTCGTCGAAAGCCCTGCTTGCGGCTTGCCGGTAATGCGACCGGCTCGACTGTCCTCCCGGGGGCTGCAACTGAGCTGTCAAGGCAGGGAAACTTGCACACAAGCCCGCGAATACAGAATCTCCCGACCTGGATACAACGCCGGGCAGTGCCCATAAACCGGTAGGATTCAGCCACCCGGCCATGACGTTAATCCCTTTCCCGGGGATTGTACAGGGGCGGGCCGCCCGCCGCCCAGGAACCTTCCGGGCAGGCGCGGACCCGGCCAACCGAAAAAGGAACCAGACCAAGGAGGCATCGTGATTCGAAGCAAACCCGTCAACCGCCTGCTCAAGGCTTCCATGGCGATCATGATTCTCGGCATCGGGTGCGGACCGTCGCCCGAAATACAGGTGTCTCCCCCCGGCCCCAGCCAGGCTGACCTGTTTGTGAGCGGGGAAGGCGGCTACCACACCTACCGGATTCCGGCCCTGATCGTCACCCGGCAGGGCAGTCTGCTGGCCTTTTGCGAAGGTCGAAAGAACAATCGCCGCGATCACGGCGACATCGACCTGCTGCTCAAGAGGAGCACCGACGGCGGTCAGACCTGGTCGGATCAGCAGATTGTGTACGAGGAGGGAGGATCGGAAGAAATCACCATCGGGAATCCCTGTCCCGTGGTGGACCGGGAAACCGGCACCATCTGGCTCCCCTTCTGCCGAGACAACAAAGACGTTCTGATGACCAAGAGCATCGATGACGGTGTCAGTTGGTCAGACCCTGTCGATATCACCGCTAGCGTCAAGAAACCCGAGTGGACCTGGGTGGCAACCGGTCCCGGGATTGGAATTCAGCTTCACCAGGGACCCTACAAGGGCCGCCTGCTTATCCCCAGCGATCATGGAGTAGGCAGCGGCGAGGAGGGCGATGAAAGAGTTCAGTACTCTTACGTCTTCTACAGCGACGATCACGGCGAAACCTGGCAGCGTGGCGGCAGCGTCGCTCCCCACACGGACGAGTGCCAACTGGTCCAGACAGACGACGGAAACCTCCTGATCAACATGCGCAACTACTGGGGGCGGCAAGGCGGCCGGCCCGACCGCGGAGGCATGCGGGCCCTGGCAACAAGCCAGGACGGCGGTGCAACCTGGTCCGAACTCGCCTTCGACCCAACCCTCATCGAGCCCATCTGCCAAGCCAGCCTGATACGCCACTTGGGACACGGCGCTACCGACGAGTCACCCTCCCGGGTACTCTTTTCCAATCCGGCCAGTCCAACAGACCGGATCGACCTGACGGTGCGGCTCAGCTACGATTCGGGAAAGACCTGGCCTGTCTCAAGACTGCTAAACGCCGGCCGCTCAGCCTATTCCAACCTGGCCATCCTCCCTGACGGGTCCATCGGCTGCCTCTACGAGCGCGGAAAGTCGATCCCTTACGAGACGATTACGTTCGCGCGGTTTACCATGGATTGGCTGGTGGGGGGAGGGTGAAGTGCTCGGCCCTGATTGAGGTTAGAGAACAAGTTAGGGTCGGTTGAACGAAAGGCGGGAAGTCACTGGCTGAGTGAGCTAAAGACTGGGGAGGGCAGGTCCCAAGCCGAGTTTTTCACTGAACGCACTCCCAGGCAGACATCGCAGTGGCCTGCCGCCTGGTGGCCGAGACGAAGGACAGCTCCCTGAACCCGAAGACCGGGGGGAAAAAAGGGGACGTTGTTGAATTACTGGAATAACTCTCCCAGTTTCTTATTCCTGACTGACCAAAACGGCGAAGCATATGCCTTCCCGAGCGCTTCGGCACGCTCGCAGGCACAGACACGGCGATTCGTCCTCAAAATGCGACCGAGTGGTCGCACCAAGCAGTTCCTCCAACGGTATCCTGGACTTTTCCTCCCTCTTGTCCTCTCTCTAGGCGTCGACAGAAACGCCAGATAAGCGTTTTGGAGAAAAAGCATTCCGTCGAAGATACTGCTCTTGCCACAGCCGTTCGGGCCAACCAAAGCGACAATGCGGGAGGGGTTGTCGCCGAGATCAATTGTAAGGTCCTTGAAGCGCTTGTATCCGTTCTTCAATCTGATGGATCTGATTAACATGGCTCCTATAGGCGATTTTGCGAAGAATTAAGCTGCATTTACCGTACACTTTGAGCCGCGCCCTAAACACTGGCTCGCCGATCAT
Organism: Candidatus Versatilivorator sp.; assembly: GCA_965207735.1. Taxonomy (GTDB): domain Bacteria; phylum Acidobacteriota; class Terriglobia; order Versatilivoradales; family Versatilivoraceae; genus Versatilivorator. The sequence continues at coordinate 4,532,352 of OZ242296.1, forward strand.
AAGCTAGCCTTGACAACTCCTGCAGAACCTCTGGCTTCGTCTTAATGTCTTTGGTGGTCAGACGAAGGCGGTAGAGCCCCCATTTCTTGTTGTACTCAAACGTGTCGAGGCCTGCTTCGTCGATCTTGGCGTCAAGATTATTGGTCTGGGAAAGCTTTAACTCGAAATTGAGCGTGTTCTTCTTTGGCCTGAACGTCACAAAATTGTAGGGTTGCCCATCCTTCTCGACGCCGATATAGAACTTGTTGTACTTCAGATTCAGAGTCGGATCGAAGCTGCGAAGAATCTCGAGCATCTGATCGGTCAGACCGACCGTTGCTTTGGTGGCACGTTTCTCCCAGTATGCACGATCTGTAGGTGCCGCCTTGGCGTCCTCATCTTCGTCAATAAGTCCCCGCGAAAGTTCGTCCATGACCTTTGTAAAGACAATCGTAAGGTGGTCGCCTACCTTGAGAGCCTGCATCTGAATGGCGATCAGTGGAAGTGTTCCGTTGAAAAGCGAGACGACATTTAAAAAACGGCTTGTGATGTCCTCTGCGATGAGGACGGCGCAGTGCTCATATTGTGGGTAGCGCTTTTTCTCAATATCCCAATACTCGATCGTGCGGATGATATGGGCTTCATCCGTTGCCCCGAGTTGCAGTTCCACTTCGTATCTTCGGTTTGTGTCAGTGTCTTGAAGCAGAAGATCGAGACGGCCTGCGCGCGGCTGTATTCGCTCCACGTCCCTAAGTACTAGGTCTCCAAGCCCGAGGATCGAAGGATCGTTTGCAATGAGGTCTTGCACCCATTTTTCGTTAAACTCAGGATGCCCTTTTAGCGGTATGGGTTCGGACTTCACGTACTTGTTACTCATATTCACCTTTCACAATTGGTAAGCATTTCCAGTTGATGAAAATAGAACACATCCGTCGGTGGCGTGTTGTCCGACGCCTCATGGTGCCAGCGGTGTTGTAGTTTACACGAAAGGGACAATCTTCCATTGCGGGTCTCACGGACGGCAATAGTGTTGTAGCTGGACCACAGTTTTTGGATCAGCACCGTAAATTCATCCAGTAGCCGGCATTGGCAGTAGTCGGCACCATTGCTGCCTGCTGAGCGTTCTACTCTCACACCAGTCCAAACACCATCCGGACCGCAGGTTCCCGCGCTTCAGCGGAATATGGAATCGGTCTTCCCAGGAGGACCACAACCCTCTCAACGAACAGGATCCCTGCAAAACCCCGTGCGGTTCACTCAGCCATGGTGTGGATCAAGACGAGCGCCGCCAGGAGTCCAAGCGCGGTCGCGATTCCGGCCATTTGGTGGTCGCGGCGGTAGGCTTTGGGGAAGATCTCGGTGGCGAGGGCTGCGATGATTGCGCCGCCGGCGAAGACGCGCATCAGCACCAGGTACTCTTGTGGCGCGTGGCGAAACAGCAGGTTGCCGGCCACCGCGGCTACGACCAGGAACAGCGCCGTTCCGAGCCAGATCGCCAATATCCGGCCGCGCGGCCAGCCGATTGCGCGCATGCCCTTGGCGCCGCTGGCGCCTTCGGGCACGTTGGAGAGGAAGATGGCCCCGGCGAGGCCCGCGACGTCCCAGAAACCGGTGCCGACCAGAGCCACTCCCAATGCGAGATTCTCCGGCACGCCGTCCAGGGTTGCCGCGGCCAGAAAGCCGACGCCGCCCTCATCGCCCCAACGCTTGTCGATAAGATAGTCGATGAGGGCGAAAGTCCCTGCACCGATCATCAGCGTTAGTCCCGTCGCGGTCAGGCTAATGAACTCCTGAGCGGGCACGATCAGTTCGAGAACCGCGGAGAACATCAGGGCCCCGCCGCCCGCGGCGAGGACAAACCCTTCGGTACGGTCGCCGAGACGGCCGTAGAGCGCCCACAGTGCGCCAAGCACAAGCGCCAGGGAGACGGCAGCGGCAACGGCAAGCAGGGTCACGGGATCTCCCAACTACGGGATGGATGTAGGTTTGGCAACGGTTCGGGCGGTCCAGCTACTCTCCAACCTTCTTCCCCTTCGGTCAGGGTCTCCAGCGGACGGCCTGCAGGGTGTAGCGGCGGCCGGTGGGGCGGCCCACCCGGCTCAGTTGGCCGTCGCCGGCCAGGGTGACTATGGTGCCGTCCTTCAGCACCACCGAGCCGGAATTGCCGTGGCCCCGGCTGAGCTTGTAGAGTTCGGGTTCCCAGGTTTGGCCTCCGTCCCAACTGACCCGAGCCCGCATGACGCCCCCGTCGGTGTAGGGGTAGCGGTTCTCGAAGGTGGCCACCGTGCCTCCTCCCGGCAGGGCGGCCAGGTCCCCGTGAGCCTGGCCGTGGATGCGGGTGAGGGTGAGGGGATGTTCTCCGTCTCCTTGCTCCGCTGCGGCAGGTCGTCGATCAGCACCTTCGGATTCACCTTCTCTTGGTTGAATAGAGGCGGTCCCTGCACCCCGGATCCGACCAGTCCTGGTGGTCCTTGCCGCGCCAGACGAGTTGCGGGTCGAGGTTGCGGCGCTCATAGGCTACCTGGATGGGATTGCGGTCGTCCTCCGCAATCGCCGCTTGGTGCTCGGCCCCGGAGATGTTGGTACGTTTGGCCTTGCCGTGGGTGATGGTTGCGACGATCTTGGATTTGCCGGTTTTTGGAGTTTGCGCCAACAATCAGCTCATGTTCTGAACGGGTTTGTGATGGTGACTCCGTCAATTTGCTGTCCGTGCTGCAGGTCTTCGCTGTAGAGGGTCTTGCAGCCCGCTTCGAGCGCGGCGGCAACGATCAGGCTGTCGTAGAAGCTGAATCTGTAGCGGGTTTGCAAATCGAGGCCGCGTTGGTAAAGCGTCCGGGTCGGGTTGACCCGCCAAAGAGGTGTCAAGATGTGGTTCAATAGCTGTCGAGCTTTCTCCGGCGGTGCATTGAGTTTCCGGGTAATGACGCTGATGGTCTCCTGGACGACCTGATAACTGATGCAACCGGTTTCGCTGTGCAAGGCTTGTTGGACCAGATGCTCAGCGGTCTCGCGTTTTTCGTTATCGACTTCATCAAACAAGTAAACAAGGATGTTGGTGTCGAGGAAGTTTTCAACGCTCATTCATTTCGTCCCGAGTGAACTTTCGCCCTCCGGTAAATATGCTGCCCTGCAGCTCACGCATGACTCTCACGGCTTCGGCAGCCTGCTGTTCGCGCCGAACGTAGCTCTCGAGCCACAACCGAAATTGCTCGTTCAATGTCGTGTGCTCCGACACAGCCCTTCGTCGCGCCGCTTCTATCAGATTCTCGTCGGCACTCAGAGTAATGTTTTTCACGGTCACCTCCGTATTGGCAAGTGTACACTTGTGTAGTGTACACTATTTTCGTGTTCAGATTGGGTGTTTCCGCCGCCGGCCGCTATTTCGAACATCTGCTTGAACGCCGCTTCCACTTTGGCCTCGAAGTCCGACTGCATTACGTAGATGTCCGCAAACCCGGCAAGAGCCCAGCGGCCATAGCTGCCGTGATTGTTCACCCCGAGCACCGCGGAGAACATCAGGGCCCGCCGCCCGCGGCGAGGACAAACCCTTCGGTACGGTTGTCGAGGCGACCGTAGAGCGCCCATAGTGCGCCGAGCCCAAGCGCCAGGGAGACGGCGGCGGCGACGGCAAGCAGGGCCACGGGATGGCCCTCCAAATATGGGATGGATGCAGGTAACGGAATGGCTCGGGTGGTCTGGCTACTCCCCGGCTCTTTTCCCCTTCGGCAACGGTTTCCAGCGCAGGGCCTGCAGGGTGTAGCGGCGGCCGGTGGGGCGGCCCGCCCGGCTCAGTTGTCCGTCGCCGGCCAGGGTGACTATGGTGCCGTCTTTCAGCACTACCGAGCCGGAATAGCCGTGGCCCCGGCTGAGCTTGTAGAGTTCGGGCTCCCAGGTTTGGCCTCCGTCCCAACTGACCCGGGCCAGCATGGCGCCCCCGTCGGCGTAGGGGTAGCGGTTCTCGAAGGTGGCCACCACGCCTCCTCCCGGCAGGGCGGCCAGGTCCCCGTGTGCCTGGCCGTACATGCGGGTGAGGGGGCGACGGCTGTGCCAGGTGCGCCCTCCGTCCTCCGAGTCGGCCAGCTGCACCGTCTTGCTGTCGTGTTTCCCGCTTTCGTTGCGAAAGGCCGCCAGCATCCGCCGGCCGCCCAGGTGCAGGAAGCCGGTTTCGGCGATCTTGGGCAGGTAGGAGTCAAACTTCCAGGTCTTTCCGCTGTCGGTGCTGCGGAAGATCACCATGCCGCCCTGTTCCGGGACGTTCGGGTCCAGCGATCCTCCATATCCATCCAGGTTGGCCAGAAGCTCGCCGCCGCCCAGGCTGACGATGTGATTGCCGTCGCCCCCGGCTTTCTTGAAGGGATGTTTCAAGGGATCGCCGGCTTGCCAGGTCCGGCCGCCGTCGTTGGATCGGGAGATGACCGCCGGGTAGGCCGGGTTCTCCGACTCCGGGTCGATGGGGAGCAGCCCCCGGTGAGCGTGGGCCAGGAAGATGTACTCGTCGTTGCTTCCGAAGGCGGCGGTGCTGACCGGTTGGCCCTCCCGGGCGCCGGCAAGGTTGTCCAGCTTCCTTCCCTGCCAGCTTCGGCCTTCGTCGGTGGAGTGGTAGAGGTAGCGGCCGAATGCGGCGTAGAGGGTGCCGTCGCCCGTCCGGCCGACTCGCCCCGTCAGCTTCCAGGGCGACTTGGGAACCGGCAGCCGCAGCCGCTGGGCGGGCAGGGTTCCCAGCTTGCGATAGATGGCTCGCATGGCTCCCAGGGTGGTCAGGGGAGATTCCAGCGCCCACTTGCCGGCCGATTGCCAGTAGGGATCGGCCTCCAGCACCTCGATCGGATAGTCGAGCGACGGGTCCTCACGGCTCTCGAGGGTTTGGGCCCGGCCGGGGGAGGCGGCAATGGTGAAGACCAGTGCGCCAAGGAAAATAGCAAGGATAGTTTGGTGTCTCATGGGGGAACATTTTTCAGAATGCAGTGATATTGTCAAGTGGGAGGGGGAATGGGAGGTGGAACCATTCCTTGCACAGTGATATGGGAACGGCGCCGTTGTCGGTTCATCGAGGTGGGCTACAGGCTGATTGCAGGAATAAGGATGCGGGCGAGACGCCCGCGCTCCCGGGGGGGGGCATCGTCCACATATTAAACCGGGAACATGGTTTACATCGTGCCCGGGAATCGGGCAAGGCGCCTGATGCAAGCCTCAAGAATCACTCCCCCCTTGAGGGGGAGTCGGCAAGACAAGGGCGGAGCCCGCCGTCGAGCCGGAGGGGGGCCAACGCGGCGTTCCGAAAGTGAGAGTCAGCGTTGCGTCGGTGGTGCAGGGCGCCAGCCCGGGCGTCTGGCCCGCACAAGACCCGGCATGATGGAAGAGATCCCCGTAAAGGCGGGTTCGGTGCGCATTGTAAGGGTGTGCCGTGGTCCGCAGGCTGATTGCAGGAATAAGGATGCGGGCGGGACGCCCGCGCTCCCGGGGGGCGTCATCTCATGCGGCGCTTCTCAAGGGTTGAGTGGTTGTGGGGTATAGACTGGAATCATCCCTTACACCGAGGCTGATGGAGGCGTCACTGTGAACATCGCCAGGCTTCCGAGGGATCGGCCGGCAGTTTTTTCTTTCAAGAGCGTCTTGGTTTCGCTTGGGCTGGTTTTCTGCTGCGTCCGGATGATGTTTGCTCCCGATCCTCCCCTGTCCATTGGACAGGAGAAGCAGTTGCTGGTCGATGACCATGTCGTGGCTTTCACCTCGGGGCTCGATCGCCGGCTTGGGGAGGTGGTCAAACATCCCCGACCGGTGCTGCTGCCGGACCGGCGCTGGGATAATCCCTCGGCCTTTGGCGGTTACTTGACGGTTCTGCGCGACCAGCCGGGCGACAGGTTTCAGATGTGGTATGGGGCCGGGGAAGAGAAGGGGATCGGCTATGCGGAGTCCGAGGACGGAATCCATTGGACCAGGCCTCGTGTCTCTTCCGACGGCAAGTCGAACATTGTCTTCGACGCCAGGGGGCACATGAGTGTCTTCATCGATCCCCATGAGACCGACCTGCGCCACCGTTACAAAGCGGCCTACTATGGTCCTGGAGTCAGGGCCGCCCTGGCCCACTCGGCCGACGGCATTCAATGGAGCAGCTATAACCAGGGCCAACCGGTCACCGGCAGGGCGGCCGACACCCACAACCAGATCCTGTGGGATCCGCTGGCGCGGGTGTACCGTCTCTACACCCGCAGCGACTTCGGAGACGATGACGTCAATGAGTGGAGGGGCACCCGCTCCATGGTCAACCCCGACGTGAAGGCCGACCCGACCGGCTGGACGACGGTGAGAAGCTGGAAGTTCGACCGTGAGGGAGCGAGTGAGCGGTGGCGCCGCCAGATCTACGGGCTGACCGACTGGATTTACCAGGGGCTGCATTTCGCCCTGATGAGCGTCTACGAGTTTCCGCCCAGGGCGATTCCGCCGCCCTACGCCGACAAGCCCGACTACCGCACCCGCCACCAGCGGGACATCATGAACTTCTACATTGCGACCAGCCGGGATGGCGACGACTGGGACCTCGGCTGGGTCTACGACGGCAAGCCCATGGTCCGGCGGGGTCCGGAGGGATCGTTCGACAAGGACATGATCATGCCGGCCTCCCAGGTTGTGACCTGGAAGGATCGTCATTGGATCTATTACGGCGCCGGCAATGAACGCCACTGGTGCCTGAAGCGATGGAATGTCATCGGATTAGCCACGCTGCCGCTGGATCGATGGGTGGCTCTGGCTGCCGCCGAAGAGGGGGGCGAGCTGGTCACCAGGCCGTTCCGGCTGGAGGGAGATCATCTCGAGGTCAATGTGGATGCGCGGCACGGCGAATTCCGCGCCGAAGTGCTCGACCCGAATCGGGGGGCTATCGAGGGCTTCGGGCGGGATGAGGCCAAGCGATACGCCGGGGTGGATGAGTTGCGGCTTCGGCCCGGTTGGAAGCGGTTTCCCGACCTGAAGCGACTGCGGGGCAGGGTGGTCCAACTAAAGTTCCACCTGAGGCAGGCCAGGTTGTACGCTTTTCAGATTCGAAGTGACGGGTGAGAGATTGCTTTTTAGGAAACGCTTCAGGGTACAGGCTGCGCTGGGTCCGTTCGGGCCTGTTTGAGACCGAACGCCGGGTGTGATTGCTGCCGCCGCCTACGCGGCTCGGGGTTGGGATCCGTTTTCCATGGGCTTACGCCCACGGCTACCTGCTGACGCCGCTTCGCGGCTCGATTGGAATCCCCGGGCTGGCGCCCGGGGATCAAGTATTCTTTCCTGAGGAAACACGGATACACAGGATAGATAGGATAAACAGGGCGAGAAGCCGCTGCACGCGAAGCTGGCTCGAAGCACTGCGGGTGCCCGGGATTACGGGACAACCGGCTCCCAGGAATAATCCTGTAAATCCTGTTTATTCATGTAAAGAATTCATGTCGATAAGGGATCGACGCATGCTCGACGCGGAAACCGAGCGCGGCGTCGGGGTATCGGGCGTAGCGGCCCCACGTGCTGTCGCCGCCTACGCTGCTCGGAGGGAGGGGCACTCGTATCCATGGGCTTACGCCCACGGCTAAGCCGAAGTTCCTCCCATTTTACACCCAAAAAATCGCCTTAAGCCATTTGTTTTCTTGGGGAAGAGGATTGAGGCGTGTGGAGTGTTGTTCCCATGTATATGATTAGCATTTATCTTGACATGATAGTTGTATGTGATATCGTAGTCCCATGTACGTCGAAACCGTCCCCAACCGCAACTCTCCCCCTGCCATCCTCCTGCGCGAAGGCCGCCGTGAGGGTAAAAAGGTCCATAAACGCACCCTGGCCAATCTCTCCCATTGGCCCAAGGACAAGATCGAGCGCCTCCGGCGCGTGCTCAAGAACGAACCCCTGGTCCATCCCGACCAACTCTTCGCCATCGAACGCTCCCTGCCTCATGGCCACGTCGAGTTGCTGCTGGAAGTGGTGCGGCAGCTGAAGCTGCCGGCGCTGATCGATTCCCGACCCTCTCCCCAACGGGACCGGGTCTTGGCCATGATCCTGCAGCGTCTGCTCTATCCGGCCTCCAAGCTGGCCACCACCCGTCTTTGGCACACCACCACGTTGGGTGAGGAACTGTCCCTTGAGGACACCGACGAGGACGATCTCTATGAGGCCATGGACTGGTTGCTGGAGCGTCAGGACCGGATTGAGCGCAAGCTGGCCAAGCGGCACCTGGCGGAAGGGGATGCGGTGCTCTATGACGTCAGCAGCAGTTACTACGAAGGCCAGACCTGCTCGCTGATGCAGTTCGGCCACAACCGGGACGGCAGGCGGGACCGGCCCATGGTGGTCTACGGGGTGCTGGCCGACCAGATGGGGCGGCCGCTGTCGGTGCAGGCCTATGCCGGCAACACGGGGGATCCGACCACGGTGGGGGATCAGGTGGAGAAGGTGCGGGGTCGGTTTGGTCTGGAGCGGGTGGTGCTGGTGGGGGACCGCGGGCTGCTGACCGAGACGCAGATCAGCCATCTGAAGCGTCATCCGGGAGTGGGGTGGGTCTCAGCCCTGCGCCACCACCAGATACGCCGTCTGGTGGAGAGCGAGGCGGTTCAGCTCTCCCTGTTCGACGAGCGTCATCTGGCCGAAGTCCGCAGCCCGGACTATCCGGGCGAGAGGCTCATCGTCTGCCACAACCCGCTGCTGGCCGAGCATCGGCGGCGGAAGCGGGAGGCTTTGCTGACAGCCACCGAGGAGGCGCTGGCCGGAATCGCCCGCCAGGTGGCCAGACGGACCCGCACGCCCTTGTCGGCGACCGAGATCGCCGAGAAAGTCGGCCGGGTCAAGAACCGCTTCCAGGTGGCCAAACACTTCCGGACCCAGATCGCAGACGGGTCCTTCCACTATGAACGGCGCACCGACGCCATCATCCGGGAGGCGCAACTGGACGGGTTCTACATGCTGAGGACCAGCGAGCCAGCCGATCGCCTGCCAACAGCCGCGGTGGTGCGCCGCTACAAGGACCTGACGCGGGTGGAGCGGGCCTTCCGCTCCCTCAAGACCGTCGACCTGCACATCCGCCCCATCCGTCATCGGGTGGAGAGCCGGGTGCGGGCTCATCTGTTCCTGTGCCTGCTGGCCTATTACGTTCAGTGGCATCTGCGGCTGGCCCTGGCTCCGTTGCTGTTCGATGACGAGGAGTTGGAAGCGGAACGGGCACGGCGAGACCCGGTGCTGGCGGCCCAGCCGTCGGACTCCGCCAAACGGAAGAAGAGCAAACGCCTCACCGAGGACGGCTTGCCGCTGCAGAGCCTGGAGACGTTGATGGCGCAGATGGCGACGCGGGCCCGCCACCAGTGCCGATTGCCCTCCGAACCCGATGGTCCGCGAGTCCAGCGATTGACCGAGCCGACCCCGCTACAGCAAAGGGCCTTCGAGCTCATCAGGATGTTCCCAGGCAAGACAACCTGAGATTCCTGATTGATGATTGAAGATAAAGGAGTTATCTTGTCGGTGGGTCAGGAACTTCGGGCTAAGTGCTGCCGCGGCTTCGCCGCTCCACTCGATCCCGGGCTGGCGCCCGGGAATCATTCAAGAATTCCTATCCATCCGGAGTGACGTGGTTTTTGGGAGGGAGACCTATCAGGCCCCGGGCTGGCGCCCGGGGTTTTCTTTTTGGTTGTTCTTCGTGGCCCTTCGTCGTCCTTCGTGCCCCTTCGTGGATTTCTCTTTTTCCTTTACCTGACCCCGGTGACGATCTCCTTGACCACTTTGCCGCCGACGTCGGTCAGGCGGAAGTCGCGGCCGCTGTGGCGGAAGGTGAGCTTGGTGTGGTCCAGGCCGAGCTGATGCAGCAGGGTGGCGTGGAGATCGTGCATGTGGACCGGTTTGTCGGCCGCGGCGAAACCGAAGTCGTCGGTGGCGCCGTAGGCCATGCCTCCCCGGAAGCCCCCGCCGGCCAGCAGGACCGTAAAGCCGCGGTTGTTGTGCCCCCGGCCGTAGTAGACCCCGTCCCGGGTCGGCAATCTGCCGAATTCTCCGCCCACCATGACGATGGTGTCCTCCAGCAGTCCCAGCGTCTTGAGGTCGCCGATCAGGGAAGCGATGGGCCCGTCGGATAAAGCCGCCAGGTCGCGTTGGTCGAAGATGTTGGCGTGGCTGTCCCAGGGGTTGCGGTTCCCGAAGAACACCTGGACCACCCGCACCCCTCGTTCCAGAAGTCGCCTGGCCATCAGGCAGCCGCGGGAGAAGTAGCCGTCTCCGTACCGGTCCCGGGTGGCCTGGCTCTCCTTGCGCACGTCGAAGGCGTCCAGGGCCTCGGTCTGCATGCGGAAGGCCAGCTCCATGGACTGGATGCTGGCTTCCAGTTCGGGGCTCTCTCCTTCCCGGGACATGTCCAGCCGGTTGAGGCGGGACAAGAGATCGAGCTGGCGGCGCTGCTCCGGGTGGCCGTGCCGGCTCCCCTGGATGTAGTGAACGAGCTTGGCCGGGTCCAGCTCGTCCCGATTGCGCAGGTGAGCCCCCTGGTGGATGGCCGGAAGGAAACCCGACGTCCACAACTGGGCTCCCATGACCGGCAGGCCGGGGCAGAGGACGATAAATCCGGGCAGGTTATGGTTGTCGCTGCCCAACCCATAGGTGATCCAGGATCCCATGGAGGGATGGCCGGCGGTCAGGTGACCGCTGTTCATCTGCAGCAGGCTGATGCCGTGACCCGAGCTGTCGCCGTGCATGGAACGAACGACGCAGCAGTCGTCGATCAAGCGGGCCAGCTTGGGAAAGATCTCGCTGACTTCCAGTCCGCTTTGGCCGTGGGGCTGGAATCGAAAGGGCGATTTCATCAGGATGCCCTTGGCGTTTTCCAGCTTCATGCTTTCGGGAACGGTTTGCCCGTCGTACTTGGCAAGCATGGGCTTGGGGTCGAAGGTGTCCACGTGGGAGGGCCCGCCGTTGAGGCACAGGTAGACCATCCGCTTGGCCTTGGCGGGAAAGTGAAGTCCTGGAGCGGCCCCGGCCTCTCGGACAAGGCCTGTCCTGGACAGCAGATGGGCCAGCGAAAGCAGGCCGAACCCGCTTCCCAGATTCTTCAGTGCCTGGCGACGATTCATGGCAATCTCCCGCACCGGCAGACGCCGGCGTCCCTACTTCACATAAAGAAACTCGTTGGAGCTCAGCAGCACCCGGGCGTATTGGGGCCAGCCCTTGTCGTTTTCCCGGAGAAACTTGACCCCGAGCCGCAGCTCCTCGCGGTTGGGGTCGCGGCCGAACAGGATGTGGTAGATCCGGCGGATCCGGGCCGGGTCCGCCGCCCCGCTGTCCAACCGGTCGACCAGCGCCTCCGACAACCGGGTCAGAAAGGCGCTGTTGAGAAAGAACAGCCGCTGCAGGGGCGTGGAGGTCTCGAATCGGGTTTCGCTGATGGCGGTCGGATTAGGGAAGTCGAACAAGGTCATGGTCTTGTCCGGACGCCGCCGACTGACGAAGCCGTAGAGGGTGCGCCGGTTGGAATCGGTGAGGATCCACTCCGCCGGCTGGCTGTACTTGTCGGGCTCCCCGTCGGGGCCCTTGCGCCAGGCCAGGTTCTCCGTCAACCACATCGGGGGGCCTCCCAGGGCTGGGTCCAGTTTCCCCGAGACGAAAAGCAGGCTGTCGCGCAACGCCTCGGCATCCAGCCGCCGCCGATTGGACCGCCAGTAGAGGCCGTTGTCGGGGTCCAGCTCGGCGTTTCGGTCGGAGCCGGCGCTGGAGAGGGCATAGGTGGCCGAAAGCATGATCTCGCGATGGAGCGACTTCAGCGACCAGCCACTGGAGATGAGCCGGGAAGCCAGGTAGTCCAGCAGTAGAGGATGGGTGGGTCGGTCGCCCAGTCGGCCGAAGTTGCTGACCGTGCCCACGATGCCCCGTCCGAAGTGGTGGAGCCAGAGGCGATTGACCATCACCCGGGCCGTCAGGGGGTTGCCGGGATCGGCGATGGCTTCGGCCAGTTCCAGCCGGCCGCTTCCCTTTTGGAAGGGTGCGGGTTCTCCTTCCGACAGGATCTGCAGGAAGCGCCGCGGGGCCGTATCTCCCAGGTTGTCCTTGCTTCCGCCGATGTGAACTTTCAGGTCGGTAGGCTTTTCCGAGTCCCGGATGGCGTGGAGGAAGGCGTACTTGGCCGGTAGGCTTTCCTTCAGGATTCGGATCTCCTCGAAGACCCCATCCACGTAGTCCCGGCGCTCGCCCTTCAGGAAGGGGATCACCTTCTTTTCCATTCCGGGATACTGGTTCACTTCGCCGTAGTAGTAGATGCCCAGCGGAGGGCGATAGGGCAGGTCGGGTCTGGGGGTGGAGAAGTAGAAGGCGTTCCAGAAGCCGGCCTTGTCGGCTTCCATCACCTCGGGCGGCTTCCCCTTGGGAGCGCTCTGGTTCTTCCGGTCCAGCTCCTTGCGTTCCCGGGCCACCGAGATCACCCGGGCTTGAAACGCCTCCGCCCATTTCCGAAAGTCCTCCTCGGATGCCTGGAGCCGCTCGGGCCAGTCGTTCAGCCAGGGATGCTCCTTGGGCCAGGTCTCCAGGTGTTTGATCCAGCGCTGCAGGGTCTCGCCGTCCAGACCGGCCTGCCGGGCGGCGTCGGCCACCGGCAACCGGGATTCACCCAGCACTTGCCGGGCAGCCCCCAGGTACCTGGCCGTCTGGCTGGCCAGGATGTCTCCCAGTTGCAGGGTCTCCCGCTTCAGGAACTCCTTGAGGTCCGTTTCCAGGTTGCCGATGCGCTTGGCCTGCTCCTGATACTTGGAGACCACCGCCTCGGCAGCCAGGGGGAACTCGTGGGATTGGGTGCTCTGAAAGACGCCCTGCAGCGAATAGAAGTCGCGGGTGGGAATGGGGTCGTACTTGTGGTCGTGGCACTTGGCGCAGGCCACCGTCAGCCCCAGAAAGGTCCGAGCGGTGACGTCCACCCGATCGTCCGGTAAGCGGGGGCTCAGACCGTAGAGGCCGAGACCGCCCGCGAATCTCTCCGGCGCCTCCGGCTCCATCAGGTCTCCCGCGATCTGGGCCTTGGTGAAGACATCGTAGGGAAGATCTTCGTTAAGGACCCGCACCACCCAGTCCCGGTAGCGATAGGCGTTGGGATAGGGATCGTCCCTGGTGTCGTTGAGCCGGTCGTCGGCATAGCGGGCCAGGTCCAGCCAATAACGTCCCCAGCGCTCCCCGTAGTGGGGCGAGGCCAGCAGGCGGTCGACCACCCTGGCGAAGGCCAGCGGCGAACGGTCGCGGACGAAGGCCTCCACCTGCTCCGGGGTGGGCGGCAGTCCGATCAGGTCCAGGCCGGCGCGCCGTATGAGCACCCGCCGGTCGGCAGGTTTCACCGGCCGCATTCCCTCCGACTCCAGCCGGGCCAGGATGAATCGATCGATGGCCGATCGGGGCCATTGACTGCCTGTGGTCGCGGGCGGCGCCGGCTTGCGGATGGGCAAGAAGCTCCAGAAGGACCGCTGCTCCGGAGTGATGCGGTAGGGGTGGCCGTTCTCAGTCTTTGCCTTAGCCGCCTGGTCTTGGGCCTCCGGCCAGAAGGCGCCCGTGCGGACCCAGGTCTCCAGGTCGCGGACCTGGCCGGGGTGCAAGGGATTTCCGGGCGGCATCTTGATGCGCGGATGGGTGCGCCGAACCGCCTGGATCAGCAAGCTGGCCTCCGGGTCGCCGGGAAGGATGGCCGGACCCGATTGGCCGCCCTTCAGGATCGATTCCCGAGAGTCCAGGCGAAGGCCGCTTTGAGGCGAATCGGTGTGGCACGTAAAGCAGTGTTGAACCAGCAGCGGACGGACGCGCTCCTCGAAGAAATCGGAGGGGTTCTCCGATGCAGGCAGACCCTGCACCCAAAGCATCAGGGCCGCGACCGCTGCTACTGCCCGTTGAGGTTTCACGATGCCTGAAGTGTCTCACCAGTTCCCGGTCAGGTCAAGGGGGGACGGCGCATGGGTGATCCCACGGTGCCGGAAATGATGAATGATGAATGAGGAGTAATGCCGGAAATGATGAATGAGGAGTGATGAATGATGAGTGACTCTCGGCTCCGGCGTGGTTCCACGCTCCCGGAGGTCACAACCCTTCCCGGCAATTAATCCCGCTTGCTGACGAATTTTGCAAAGGGCTCCGGGGATAACCGGGCGAACGCGAACAAGGGGCAACCACAAGGGTTTGCCCCTACAGTGGGGGCAGCCTGGGATCGTCTTGCAGGTAGAAAGGGTGCGATGGGGCAGGGCGCGTCACTCGGACCTCAGTCTTTGGCGGAACGCTCCTGGGCGGAGGCGATCACGTCGAAAAGGCCATCCTTGGCGGCCTCCCGCCGCACTTCGCGAGTCTCGATGTAGAAGCGGAGCGCTTCCCTGAAGAGTTCGGACATGTTGCGGTACTCTTCCTTTGCGACCTTTTCGGCTTCCTTCAGCAGGGGCGGCGGCAGGGAAATGGTGACCAGTTTTCTCGAGCGCATGGGTGCCTCCTTGGTGTCATACATTGTAGCACCGGCGTCCAATGGGGGTACGCTCGATTGTCACCTATGGGGCGCCGCGTCTGCCCCCCTCCGGCTCGACAGCGGGCTGGCGCACCTTCGGGACGCCGAGTTTGCCCCCCTCCGGCTCGACAGCGGGCTCCGCCCTCTCGCCGACTCCCCCTCAAGGGGGGAGTGATACTTGAGGCCTGTAGAGGGCTTATTGCCTGATTGCTGGGCGGGATGTAAACCATGTTCCCGGTCTACCGCATAAACTCCGTTCCCACTTCATAACACGGATATCACTCCCCCCTTGAGGGGGAGTCGCAGAAGCCGAGCCGAATGGCGAAGGCTGATGCGGTGGGGGGCCGACTCGGGGTCGCTAAGCTGCGCCGGGCTGTCGCACCAAGTCGTTTCAGCGCCGTTCCAATACGCACAGCCTTACCAGAACCACGCCGACCGTCCACCTGTTCTCATGAGTGCAGGCTTGGTCGGAAACGCCCGGCTAAGCCGGCTTGGCGCTCCCCCGCCGGCGCAGCCATTCCACCACCAGCATCAAAAGCAGGGCGAAGGCGATGAGCAGGGTGGCCACGGCCAGGATGGCCGGGCTGATTTGCTCGCGGATGCCCGACCACATCTGGCGCGGTATGGTGCGCTGGTCCAGCCCGCCGATGAAGAGCACGGTGACCACTTCGTCGAAGGAGGTGGCGAAGGCGAACAGGGCGCCGGAAATCACGCCGGGTGCGATTAGAGGGAACTGCACCCGCCGGAAGGTCCGCACGGGTCCCGCTCCCAGGCTGGCGGCGGCGCGGGTCAGGTTGGGATCGAAGCCGCTGAGGGTGGCGGTGACGGTAATCACCACGAAGGGAGTGCCCAGCGCCGTGTGGGCCAGGATCAGCCCCGGGTAGGTCTGCGCCAGCCCCAGGTCGGAATAGAAGAAGAACATGCCCGCCGCCGAGATGATGACCGGCGTGACCATGGGCGAGATCAGCAGGCCCATGGCCAGGGAGCGCCCGGGCATGGCGGGGTTGGAGAGTCCCAGGGCAGCCAGCGTGCCCAGCGCCGTGGCCAGGGCTGTGGCCGCGAAACCGATGACCAGGCTGTTGGCCAGCGCCCGCAGCCACTGCGGGTCTTCGGCCACGGTGCGGTACCAGCGCAGCGAATAGGCCTGGGGGTCCAGGCTCAGCATTCCCTCGGTGAAGGTGAAGTAGGGCTCGACGTTGAAGCTGAGCGGCACGATCACCAGGATGGGCGCCGTCAGAAAGAGGAACACCGCCGAGCAGTAGGCCAGGTAGCCGAGTCGTCCAACTCGTCCCCAGGAATTGCCGGACATCTTCGCCTCACCCCAATCGCATACGGTCGACTCCGACCAGCCGGTTAAAGACAAGATAGAGAAGGAACACTCCCCCCAGCAGGACGCCGCCCAGCGCGGCGGCCAGCCCCCAGTTGAGAGACTGTTGCATGTGGTAGGCAACCATGTTGGAGATGAGTTGGCCGCTCTGGCCGCCCACCAGCGCGGGAGTGATGTAGTAGCCGATGGCCAGGATGAACACCAGCAGCGAGCCGGCCGCCACCCCCGGCAGTGTCTGCGGCCAGTACACCCGCCGGAAGGCCTGCAGGAAGCTGGCTCCCAGCGAGGCGGCCGCGCTCATGTAGAGCGGTGGGATGGTGCGCATGACCGAGTAGAGGGGGAGCACCATGAAGGGCAGCAGCACATGGGTCATCGCCACCACGGTGCCGGTCATGTTGTAGATCATGGAGATCCTCTGGTCATCGCCGATCAGCCCCACGGCCGCCAGCAGGTCGTTGATCACCCCCTGGGTCTGCAGCAGCACGATCCAGGAGGTCGTCCTGACCAGCAGCGACGTCCAGAAGGGAACCAGCACCAGCAACAACAGCAGGTTGGCCCGGTGGGGCGGAGCATTGGCGATGAGATAGGCGATGGGATAGCCCAACAGCAGGCACAGCAGGGTGATGCCCAGACTCACCCCCAGCGTGCGGCTCAGCAGCGGCAGGTAAATGCGCAGGTCGGGCGGTTGCCTGACGATGCCTCCGCCGGGGGCCTGGTCCAGGTCCAGGGCATGGAGGTAGTGGCGCAGGGTGAAGCGCTCTCCCGCACGGCGGATAGCATGCCAGGTTCGGGTCTGGCCCCACTTGGGATCGATGGCGATCATGGCCTCGCGCCAGGAGTCGGGGCGGGGGGCCCCACGCAGCTTGCGCACGCTCCTCAGCAGGGCGCTGCGCAGCCCGGCCTGCACGCGGTTGACGCGAGTGGCGATCCGCCCCAGGGTCCGCTCCCGGCGCGCTTTCAGCAACTCGCCCCCGATGGCCTCGAAGACCGACTCCGGCGGGATGCGCTCGCCGTCCCACTCACGCAACAGGCGGAGGGTCTCGGGAAGCGCATCGGCCACCAGCGGGTCGTGGACGCTGCGCCCCAGCATGACCACCAGCGGAGCCACGAAGGTCACCAGAATGAAGGCTGCCAGGGGCAACACCAAGGCGGCCGGACGCAAGCGGGGACTTCTCAGCGCAGCAGCCAGGCGATGAATCGCAGGTTCATCTCGTCGATGTGATCGCTCCACCATTCCCAATCGTATTGCAGGCCGCTAGCCACGTTTTCGGGTGTGGTGGGCATGTGCGGCTTCATGTCCACCCCCGTCTCCAGGTGGGTCGAAATCAGCGCCGTTCCCGAATGCCGAGCGGGACTGTAGGAGATATAGCGGCCCACCGCCACCATGGACCGGGCGGTGGTGGCGAAGGAGAGGAATTTCCGTGCCGCTTCCAGGTTCGGGCTTCCGGCCACGATCACCAGTTGGCCCATGTCCAGCAACTGGCCGTCCCAGACGATGGCGAAGGGTTGATTTTCCAGCACCTGGGCGTTGAAGATGCGGCCGTTGTAGGCCGTGGTCATGGCCACTTCGCCATCGGCCAGCATCTGAGGCGGCTGGGCGCCGGCTTCCCACCAAACGATGTGATCCTTGATGCTGTCGAGCTTGCGGAAGGCCCGGTCCAGTCCCTCCTGGGTGTTGAGGATGGCGTACACCTGGTCCAACGGCACCCCGTCGGCCATCAGCGCGAACTCCAGATTGACCTGCGGGGTCCGCCGCATGCCGCGGCGCCCCGGGAATTTTTTCAGGTCGAAGAAGTCGCCGATGGTGGATGGCCTGGCCTCGGGAAATTTCTCCAGGTTGTAGGCGTAGATGGTGGAATAGAAGAGCGTTCCGACCCCGCACTCGGTGAGGGAACCGGGGAAGAAGTCCTCCTCGGCGGGCGTGCCGTCAGCCCCCGGCGCCAGGTCGCCGGGGCTTATGGGTTCCAGCAGTCCTTCGTCGCAACCCCGCACCGCGTCCGCCATTTCCATATCGACCATGTCCCAGTGGACATTGCCGGTTTCGACCTGGGCCCGAATCTGGGCCAGTCCGCCGTTGTAGTCCTCCAGCCGTATCTCGATGCCGCTTTCGGCAGTGAAGGGTTCGTGATAGGCCTTATCGCAGGCCCGGGCGTAGGAACCACCCCACGAAACCATGGTCAGAGATTCGGCCAGCGCCAAGGGGCGGCCCCCGGTGAGAATGGCCAATAGCAGGAGCAGCGCGGCAGGGTTTGGCCGTCCGTACCGCCTGTCCGTACCCGGGGCTCGGACAAGAAGACCGAGGCTGAAGCGTCCCGAACGGTTCAGAATCATGGTTAGCCCCGCCCCCGCCCTGCCGTGCGGACCCTACAGGGTGAAACCGGGTGTTTCAGGCAGATGCTTAACGTGTCGATCAATAAACTCTCCACTCTCCACTCTCCACTCTCCACCTGGCTGCGCCGCCATTCCATACGACGGGGCGGCTCACAAGGGGCAAAACAGGAGTGTTCAAGGCAAGCCTTCCTCGGGTTCGTCGGGCTCCAGCGCCCGGCCGTCGGTCAGGGTCCAGCCGACCCGGACCCGATCCCCCGCCAGCACGGCTCCGTGGCCCACGATGTTGGGTATCTTGGCGATGAAGTCCGGGCTGTCGCACACCGTCATGCGCAGCCTGAGGTGATCGCCCAGGAAGGTGATGTCGTCGATCCTGGCATCGAACTCGTTGCCGTAGAGGCCCGGCTCGGGGGCCACGGCCACCCGTTCCGGGCGGATGGCGACCGAAACGGAGTCGCCGACCCGGCAGGGCGCCACCCGGAAGGCGGTGACGATCCGGCCGCCGGTCTCCACCCGGCAGAAGTCGCCTTCGATCCCGACGACTCTTCCACGCAGCAGGTTGTTGTCTCCGATAAAGCGGGCCACGAACTCCCGCTCGGGCTCTTCATAGAGCGCTTCGGGCGGCGCCACCTGCTCGATTCGGCCCCGCTGGAAGACGGCCACCCGATCCGACATGGCCATGGCCTCCTGCTGGTCGTGGGTGACGTAGACGACGGTCACTCCCAGCTTCCGCTGAATGCGCCGCACCTCGTACTGCATCTCCTCCCGCAGGCGGCGGTCCAGGGCTCCCAGGGGTTCGTCCATCAGCACCAGGGCCGGCTCGAACACGAGCGCTCGGGCGATGGCCACCCGCTGCTGCTGGCCGCCGGAAAGCTGGCCCGGTCGCCGCCCTTCCAGCCCTTCCAGGCGCACCAGTTCCAGCGCGCCGCGGACGCGTTCCCGAATCTGGCTCGGGTCCATCCCCCGCACTTCCAGGGGAAAGGAGAGGTTTTCCCCGACGGTCATGTGGGGAAACAAGGCATAGTTCTGGAAGACGACGCCGATGTCGCGTTTACGCGGGGGGAGATCGTCTACGGCGCGCCCGCCGATGCGGATGGTGCCCGAGGTGGGTATCTGAAAGCCCGCCAGCATCATCAGGCAGGTGGTCTTGCCGGAACCGGAGGGCCCCAGCAACGTCAGGAACTCGCCCTCGTAAGCCACCAGGTCCAGGTCCCGGACCACGATGGTGCGACCGTCATAGCTCTTGCTGACGCCTTCGAACTCGACGTGGACCTTAGAGGATGAATCCATCGGGGGACTCGTTCCGTGTTCTGCCATTCGACCGGCCTGTCGCCGGCAGACGACCGGATCGACGACCGGATCGACGACCGGATCGACGTCCGGCCCCTGCCAACAGGGGCGAGTATAGCAGCAGCGTCAATTGAGGGTCGGCGGTTCCGCTGATGGGGACTCACGGGGCGCCGCGTCCGCCCCCCACCGAATAGCCAACGGGCTGCGCCAATGGGACGCCGCGTTGGCCCCCCACCGGCTCGACTGCGGGCTGCGCCCTGTGGTAGTCGCTCTCGGTGCGCCGAGTATGCCCCCCTCCGGATCGACTGCGGGCTTCGCCCTTGTCTCTCCGACTCCCCCTCAAGGGGGGAGTGATACTTGAGGCCTGCACAAGGCTTCTTGCCCGATTCCTGGGTAGGATGTAAACCCTGTTCCCGGTCTACCGCATAAACTCCGTTCCCTCTTCATAGCACGGATATCACTCCCCCCTTGAGGGGGAGTCGCAGAAGCCGAGCCGAATGGCGAAGGCTGATGCGGTGGGGGGCAGACGCCGAGGCCCCAGCCAGGATCGCCCGCAGCCCAAGGCCGCCAGGAGTCGCAGAAACCAGCGCCGCCAAGCGAAAGCTGCTGGGCCAAAACCACGCCGACTCGGCATCTACATGCCAACCGCTCCCCAAAAACGTTAAACACCCACCGCCCTCGGGGATTATCCTTATTCGGAAGCGCTGCCCCGGCGGCGCTTGGCTATTTTCGAGACAGCGGCGGCGACGGATGGATCGCCTGCGTCGACCCATCTCCAGCAGACGTCAATTCCCATGTTCGATAGCAGCCGCATGGTTGAACTGACCACCCTGATTGCCTACTTGGCGGTTCTGTTGTGGATCGGGCTGGGCAGCGCCCGCCGCATCCGCACCTCTACCGACTACACGCTGGCCGGAAGAAACGTCCCTTGGGTGGTGCTGCTGGCCACCACCGCGGCCACCCTGATCGGAGGCGGAGCCTCGGTGGGCACTGTCTCCCGCGTCTATGAAATTGGTGTGGCCGCGGCGCTGGTCACTTGCGCCTGGCACCTGCAACTGATCTTTACCGGCCTGTGGGCGGCCCCCCGCCTTCGGGGGCTCAACCTGGTCACGGTATCGGACTTCTTCGAGCTGAAGTTCGGCCGGGTGGCCCGGGCCCTGGCCACGGCTCACTGCCTTTTCTTCCTGGTGGGGGCGCTGGTGGCGCAGATGGCGGCCATGGCCACCATCACCGCAGCCACCGCCGGCATACCCTACGGCGCCGCCCTGCTGATCGGGGCCACGGTCACCATTTTCTATTCCACGGTGGGCGGAATGCGGGCGGTGGTGGCCACCGATGTCCTGCAGTTCGTGATTCTGGTGGGTGGATTGGCTGCCGCCTCGGGCATGCTGATTTTCCAGCATGGCGGTTTTCTTCCCCTGGCTGAGCAGCTCGGGCCGGCTTACTTCCAGATTACGGGGCACTGGTCGGTGACGGGGGTCGTCAGCCTGTTTGTGGCTTTTCTATTGGGAGAGATGTTCATCCCCACCTACACGGTTCGCTGCTTCATTGCCCGCGACGCCCGCCAGGCCAGGCTGGGAGTTGCCGGAAGCGGCATCTTCCTGCTGCTGTTTCTGCCCATCGCCACCTGCGTGTTGGGGCTTTCCGCGGCCGTCCAGCCCGAAGTGCAGCAGGCAGCCGCGGAAGGGGTTCAGCAGGTCTTTCCCGCCCTGGTTCGAACCACTTTTCACCCGGTCTTTGCCGGTGTCATGATCGCCGCCATGGCGGCCGCCGCCATGTCCTCGGCCGACAGCGTGCTCTCCTGCAACGCCACCGTGGTGATGCAGGACATCTATCGCCGCTACATCAATCCTGAGGCCGGGGACCGGACCTTGCTGCGGGTGGCCGAGTGGACCACCCTGGGCACCGGAGTGGCGGCCGCCCTATTGGCCTATCTCTACCAGGACATCATCGCGGTGCTGGTGTTCGTCTACGATTTCTGGGCCCCGGGCATGGTGCTGCCCTTTCTGGTGGGTCTGTTCTGGTACCGCGCCGAACGCGCGCCCGCCGTGGTGGCCTCCATGGCGGCCGCTACGGCGGCCACCATCCTCTGGCTGTGGCTGGATCCCCCGGGAGACCTGGGCGCAGCCCTGTTCGGCGTCGGCGTGGCGGTAGTGGTGTTCCTGGCGGCCCTTCCGTTTACGCGGCGGCGCGGGCCTCATACGCCCCCGAGCTTCCGCCCGGTAGGTTCTTAACGTTCCTTTGAGGAGGCCGCGGGTTCCCGGGACGCGGCTCTTAGTCCGCCGCCTACGCGGCTGAGGTGTATCGATTGTAACGCAATAATTATAAAAGACTTACTCTGGAATAGCCCGCTTCATTCCCCTCATTGAATCCCCCTAATTGAACAGGAATCCATTGGACCATTCGGGACGTTGACGGACGGTAACTGTTTGGTCAGGCCGTGATGGCTTGGACCTGGAAGAGATTGGAGGTGCCTGTAATCACAGGCGATCCGTCGGTTCTGCTCGCTACGCCTCCCCCGGACGGCGGATGGACTCCACAGCTTGGCCGAACGCTTACTGGCGGACAGGTCAGCCGAGGATCAACCCTGAATCCGAGGCTGTCAAGCGGGGTGGCACGCAGCCGGTGCTGCCGATCGGAGATATCGGGTTGTGCGCATCCTCCAGCCTTGCCCCTCTCGGCCCCCTGGGCATCTGTGGTCGCCTGCAGGCGCGTCGTCTCATTCAATGCAGGAACGGCGCCACCCTCCAGGAATAGGCAACTTCTTCTTTCATCGAAACTGAACAGAGCTTCCGAAAACGTCCATTCCCAAGAATCGTAGACCCTTCATGGTTCGGCCGTTAAATGGCGGAACACCGTCCTTGTTGACCCAGCCAAACAACTCCAGTGTGCAGTTCTTTCCCCAGTCAGATAACCTGTACTCGGATTCATAGATACAATCGTATGCCCGTTGAACGTAATCGCCGGGTCCAAATGCTAAATGATGAAACGATTTCCGGATTCGTTCGATCCGGTTTTTTTGTTTGAACCCCTCAATGAAACTCTCAAGTCCTCCCTCGGTAAAGCGGCGCATCTCGACGAACGCCGCACACGCCTGAATCATGTCCACAATCTCGTCAATCCCAACAGATCCCAGGGACCGTTCGTCACCGAACAGACGTTCCAGTCGGTCAATGCGGTCGACTCGATCCGCATAAATGGTCAAGTTATCCTTCATCTTCATCCATTCCGTGACGTATTTGTAGATATTGTTCTTCAAATCGTCTCCGGAACGGAGTGGTTTCTGATGGAGAAGCTCATCCGTCGTTTGGCCCTTCACCCAATAGAGAAAGCGGTCAATCTCGTACTTGGAGGAAAATTTCGTAAAGGCTGGGTGTCGGTTTGGTGCTTCCGAGTAGGTTGTTTCTACCGACCGGTAGGCAGGGATCAGCCCTTCCACATAAAAGGCGCGAAATGTCTCAAGATAGGTTCTTGTGCGATTTACGGCCTGGGAGCTCACTCTGATCGTCGGAGGAGACCATGAGTCGATTCCTGGGATGGAAGGAAATGACCGAGGCTTGTTGTTTCGTCGCCATTCCCGGAAACAATTCAGCGTATGGTCTGTTAGAACGCTTGCCGAACTCCACAATTCACCAAACAGCGCGGGAATGTCGTCAAATACCGGATCTTCGGACCGGACGGATACAGATAGTTCTCTGTTTAACCTGAGGCCAGGATCTGTAAGGTTGGCAGACCCGACCAAGGCAACATTGTCCAGAATGTAGAACTTTGCATGAAAATCATCTGTAAAAAACCGGATATCCACGTTTCCAGATGCTCTGGCTTTCTCCAGAGCTTTCGTTGAAGTGACTTCACATAGGCGCACCAACAAGAGAATCTTCCCGCAACCAGCTGATACCAGAATTTCTATTGGTTCGGAATCAGTGAAAAAGGGACAGGCAAGGTATGCCGTTCTAACATTCTTCGCATGCCTGCGAAAAAAGTTAATCGTCAAATCCCCGGCGCCAGGTCGATTTGTAAACGATTCATTCATAGTCCCGTGACCGGCAACCTGGGAGGGATTTTGGCCGCGTTGGTTGACCTCCCCCCAAAACGCCTTGATGACCTTTCTTAAGCCTTATCTACAAATCCTGGTAAAACATGCGGCTTAGTGCCCAAGCCAATGAGGAGGGCCCCAGAAGGCTGCGGGGGACAATCAGGGATCACTGTACAACCTACTTCCCACCGAATGTGTTGAACAACTCAAACGAATACTGCCTAAAGAATTTAAGATAGCGATAGAAGAGCATCAAGCACACAACAAGGGCTGTGTACCCATACCTTGTCAGCATAGGTTCTTCCGCTCCGCCAATAGCAAATTTCATCAGACATCCTATACCAACCACGCCAGTTGCGAATGATAGATTACGGCTGAAACCATATTTGTTGAGGAAACTATCAAGCCGTCGGAGAAGACGGTCGTCGGACCTAATTTCTTCACA
Source organism: Candidatus Versatilivorator sp. (assembly GCA_965207735.1). GTDB lineage: Bacteria > Acidobacteriota > Terriglobia > Versatilivoradales > Versatilivoraceae > Versatilivorator. Next base: position 4,556,215 of record OZ242296.1, read on the forward strand.
GAATCTCACATGTAAAAACAGATCCTCCCCCAACACTGTGATGCCTTGAAGACGAGCTTTCTCCTGAATCCTTTTCCTTCTTTGGATAGGCAAAGCCACATAAAATCCAGAAAACAAAAATCCACGAATTCTGGGTCTTCTTTCGCGAAACAGATTTACACTTGGTTTCTCAAGTACTCTACGAACGATACCGTCTTCCAGCAGAGCCTTTGCCGGTGTTGCCGCGATCTGCCCGGCCACGTAGATTCCGAGAAGTAAGACGGCACTATCGACGACCCCGAATTCATGACCGATCACTTCAGGAAACCCTAAGACTATCTGCATCCCAACGACAAGAACCAAGCCGGAGGCTAAATGGCCGAAGAAGTCGTATGGATCAAATGGTATGCGTTCCATGGAAGATATTTTAGATCGATCAATCACTCAATCGGTGGTGTGCAACACATACCTATACGTTCCACGATACCGAGCCGTCTTTACGCGTCGATATCACGTGTCGCCGTTCCCCGTTGAAATTCACTCCAGAAGCATGCCTCCCATAAATTGATGCCATTTCTTGAGTTGCATATTTGATTGGACTGTCTGAGAAAACAACGACGTCTGGACGACAGATTCTAAACACTTCTGCACAGTAGCCGTTCTCTCTACCGTGGTGTGAGGCAAGAAAAACATTGACATTAGACAGTTTGCTCTTGAATTGATTGTTATTTGAGCCTTTTGCAAAATTCGCAGATAGCGGGAATTTTCACGTGGGGAAAGATCAAGGAGGGCAGGTGGAAGGAGGGGCAAGACCACTGTCTGTTGTATCATGAAGGTGTCTGAACCACATGATGAACGGAGGTGGAACTTGCCCCTTAGGGAAACCCTATCACGACACTGGTTCCGGTTTCAACGAGAGCTGTTTCCCCTGCTGGAGGAAGTTTTGGGGCCTCTGGGAGAGCGTTACCAGCGGCTGGTGCAGGTATTGGAGTTGGTGCGGGTGGAGGAGTTGCTGCCTTACAGTCGGGGCTGGCGTGGCCGGCCGCTGGAGGATCGGGCAGTGCTGGCGCGAGCCTATCTGGCGAAGTCGATGCTGGAGGTGGCGACCACGCGGGGATTGGTGGAGCGGCTGAGGAGTGAGGGGAGGCTGCGGCGGCTGTGCGGCTGGGAGAGGGCGTGGGAGGTACCGAGCGAGTCGACCTTCTCGCGGGCCTTTGCGGAATTCGCTGAGAGCGACCTGCCGGGGCGTTTGCACGAGGCATTGCTGGAGGAGACGCTGAAGGGCCACTTGGCGGGGCATGTGTCGAGGGACTCGACGGCGATTGCGGGACGGGAAAAGCCAGCGGCCAAGGCTGCGCCGGAGGCCAAGCGGAAACGCCGGCGGGGCCGGCCGCCGAAGGGCGAGCGACGGCCCAAGCGGTTGAGCCGGCTGGAGCGGCAGGGGTCGATGACGCTGGAGGAAATGTTGAAGGAGTTGCCCAAGGCCTGCGACATCGGCGTCAAGCGCAACGCCAAGGGGCATCAGGAGAGCTGGACCGGCTACAAGCTACACCTCGACGCCATTGACGGCGGGATTCCGGTCAGTTGTCTGCTGACCTCGGCCTCGGTGCATGACTCTCAGGCAGCCATTCCGCTGGCGACGCTGACGGCAAGGCGGGTCGAGAGTCTCTACGACTTGATGGACAGCGCCTACGATGCGCCGGAGATCCGGGCCTTCAGTGAGAAGCTGGGGCATGTGCCGATTATTGACGTCAACCCCCGCCGAAGAGCTACCTTGAAAGCCGAGCGGAAGCGGGAGGCACTGGCCCGGCGCTGTATCGGCCAAGTGACTCCCGAGGCGCGGCGCTACCGGGAACGCTCGACGGTGGAGCGGGTCAACGGACGGCTCAAGGAGGAGTTTGGCGGGAGGCAGGTGAGGGTTCGCGGCCCCGACAAGGTGAGGTGCCACCTGATGTTCGGCATTCTGGCCCTGACGGTGGATCAGTTGATGCGCCTGACGCTCTGAAGACCGGGTTGCCACCCCCAACCGCACAGCAGGTTCGCCCGCCTCAAGGCCGGGAGAGGGTAAGCTGTGCCTGCGTCCGGCGACCGCTGGCCATCCGGCCATCAGATTCGGGCTTTTTCCTTCAAAAGGGTCTTTGCAGCTGGGTAGTCACCGCCGGAACATCACTGTTGCCAGCCCAATGTCATGCCCGATTCCGAATTTTGCAAAAGGCTCATTTAGCAATCGCTTCCATCCGACCACCTCAAGATCACCCGGAATGATGAGCCGAACAGTTCCAAACTCAAGGAACGTCACAAGACTGATGTTGTTGGTGTCGCTAAAATCAGTTCTATAGTTGTTGCAGAAAGTTGAATACTGCACCCCAGGAAATTCGGGATAAGCGGTTGGGCTACTCGTATATGTTCGAATCATATCGAGCATTGAACCCATCGCTACGGAAATCGGTCCAGATTGCTGTTTCAACCTCTTCAGTTGCTCCCCTGAGATGCTTCTATTTCGACAAAGAAGTCGGATACTCATTTCCGTGCGAAGATTGGGAAGATCACTTATGTGGTCTTCGTCGTAGTTAGTCACAAAGAAGTAATCAATCCGCTGAATCCCCCTATCAGGCAAGAATACGGATGGTCGATTCTGCTCATGGTGTCCACAATCCCAGAGCATTACGTTTCCGTTATCGTGGACAAGTGATATGCACAAGCCATGCCCTACATCGTTAATTGTCACTTTCATAGATCTGACTGCTCCAGTTGACCTCCCCCCCAATTTAGGTCCACCCCCAGAGTGAGGAATTGGGTATATTATCGCCGTCGTCGAGGCTGTGGGAAAGTGGGAAACTCGCGTCCAGTGACGTTTTCCGGCACAGTCTACACCACAACGGCGGGAGCACCGCCCTCTGCGAGGGGGGAATACGGGGCTTGTCTGCGCAACTGGTCCGCACAATTCGACAATGACTTTCTAATTGCGGTCATTTGGCGCCACGAGTTTGTCCCCGGAAACGTAAGTCGTCGATCATTCCTGCGCCGTTGGAGGCTGGCGTGTCCTGCCCTATTGGTAGATCTTCTCCATGATGGCATTGAGGCCGCCATGGCGTTCGACCATCGCCCAATCGGCATCGGCGATGGCGTGGCGGAGAAAGTCGCTTCCTGGGCAGCCGGTCGACTGTCGCTGGCTCCCCAGAACCCGAGTGCCCGCCCGCCGGGTTCGAGATGTTTCTGCTGTCAGGCCATCGCGACCACCTCGACGCGGCGGCCCCTCTGCCGGAGTTTTTCCCAATGGTTCCGGCGCGTAGCGCGCGTACTCGTCACACTGTTGATCGTCAAATCGCCCTGATCGTTCTAGTAGTCGGTGGCCGTGTCGCTGCGGTAAAGGGCTTCGGCGTTGGTGGCTTCTGCGATGTCCTTGCGTGTGGAAGCATCCATGAGATCCAAGACACGCAACGTGCCTTCCGTCATGCGCGCAACCGATTCGATTCGGTGGAATCTCTCGCCGTAGGTGGCGGCGAAGTCAGCCAGGCCGCACAGCTTGGGAATCGCGTCGGCGAAGTGAGGGCCGTGGGGGTCGACAATCGAGACCTTTGTCTTCTGGCCACCGCCGTGGAAGAACAGGAAGTCGGGGCACATCCGGCGCCAATTGTCCCTAGCATTCTGGTACGCGATTGCGAGTGCATCGCCTGACGGGCGTGGAGGGTTCCGATACCAAGCCTGGAACCCCGGGCGTCCCATCTCCTTGTCGAGGACTTCGATTTCCCACTTGTTCAGTGAGCCGACGGGGAAGTTCCCGTTGCTGTCGGACATTAGATGGCCTGTCCGGGTCTCCAACTCGTTGCCGTCGGCGTCCTTGGTTTCTTCGGTGCGGACTCGGGGCTGCTTGACCTCGATCACCTGTGGCTCGGCCGACATGCCCTTGATCTCGTCGTATACGGCCCGGCGATCGTCTGTTAGGCCCTTGATGGCAACCCGGTACTCACCGAACCACCGTTTGGCAATCCTGTCGGCTTCCCGGTCGAGCTCGTCCGATACGCTGTCGATCTGTCCTAGAGCGGCGACCTTGACATGGGCGTCAAACAGACCGTCGTCGTGTTCGTCCCCGCTCGCGAGGTGGTCAGCGTACTTGCGTGCCAAGTCCGCAGTAAAGGTACGGCAAGCGGCCCTGAAGTCCTCCTCGACGGATTGCTCATCAGCGACTGCCACGAACGGCTGGTACCCAAGAACCTCACCGTCGATGACGCGGGTGACGACAGTCTCGCCCTGCACCTCAAGGATTCCCTTGCTGGCGGCAGCCACCTCTACTCGATGCTGGGCCAGCAGGCCGTCAAGCTTGGCGAAGAGCCTCTGATAGGCATGCTTGCGTGCATTCGCCCTCAGTCCATCTCGCGACAGTGCTTGGCCCAGTGCAGCTAGTCTTCCTACTGGGCGCGCGGCCCTCCGCGGCAATGTCTGGGAGGGCACTCCATCAAGCGCATTCCACACTTCCTCCGAAATCGCTTGGTTGACGTTCATGTCGACTGGTGCCAGGAGGACGCGGCGTCCAGTTCCACCCCCTGTTCCGTCGGCGTCGTGCTCGCGGTCGCCCATCATGGCCCTCGCAACTCTGTTGGCAGTGTTCCGGTCAAAGCACGGCAACAGGCACGCGACGGAGTTCAGCACGTCGTCGCCCGGCACCCGTCTGGCCAGCGGCGTCCGGACCATTCGCCCAAGTAGTTGGGTGATATGGGTCTCGTCCTGAGCTGGGCGAAACGACACGAGCACCTCAGCGCGCGGACAGTCCCAACCAGTGGAGATTGCGTCCTTTGCGAAGAGCACCCGGATGCTGGTGCGGTCCTGCACAGTCTCTGGTCGAATGTGGGGGACATAGAACCCGCCGACCTTGATCGCCGCGTGGTCGCCGAAAACATGGGCCATCGCGTGTTCGGCGATTTCCGGCCACGTCTGGCGGACCGTGGTGAACGCAGACTGAAGCAACTCATCCGAGGGCATGTTCGGCACTTGGACGACCAAGAGCGGCACCACCGCGTCCGCCGACATGCCTTCCCGCTTAGAGTATGCTCGCCATCGATCTGTGGCCTCCTTCACTTTCTCGGTGGCGCGGGCGAGCAGGACAGTGTTGAACTGACCGATCTCGGCGGGGAAATCCAATCGGATGTTGTCCTTGAGCAGTCCGGATTCCTGAATCCGCGCGGGGTCAACCACCACATGTGGATAGGTGGTCCGCCCTTCAGCCCTTTCCATCGCCTCATCAAAGCGTTGTACGGTCGCCGAGATTCCCCAGACGATTGGCACCGGCGGGACACCGTTTGCACCATTGATGAGCCGCTGCACGATCGTTGCCTTCTCCGTCCGGTCGTTCTGCTCAGCTCGGGCGCTTTGGTTCGGCGGCCTCATGCCCCGGTGGGCTTCGTCGAGGATGAGGTATAGGGTAAGCCTTTTGTCGGAGATGGTGTTCGCCAGCGTATCCCACAGCGTATAGGCTCGCGCGTCCGGCATCGGCAGGAGGTCACGCTGTGCCTTTTCCGCAGCATCCTCTGGTGCTCCCCTGACCAGCAGGGACTTCCTCGCCAGCTTCTGGCGATTGAGGAAGTAGACCTTGCCCGCTTCGAGTTTCGCTCGGTTGAAGGTGTTCTGGATGACCACGAAGCGTGAATGAGCGAGACGATCGGAGGCATCTAGCAAGCGGAACCGGGTCTGCTCATTGAGCGACGGGTCGTCTGTGAACCACAGCACGACAGCGCCGGGGTCGGAATCGAACTCGTGGGTAGAATTGCCGTTGAACAGCGCCTCGATCACTGCTGCTGCCATCACGGTCTTACCCGCGCCGGTCGTTGCCGTCAACGAGAATGCTACCGGCGACCGCCATCGATGCCAGTCGTCCCGCGCGCGAGCGAGAAGCCCCAGCGCATCGGCGACAGCGTCCTCCTGGTATTCCTTGAGCGTGTAGCGCACGGCTAAACCTGACCCGTGTTGATCATAAAGTTGGTGAGATACGACTCGTATAGCCGCACGGCTTCCACCCTTGCGGGCAGTTCGCCACACACCGTTTGGAACCCGCGGTCATCGTCCGTCACAACGAAAGCCATTCGGACGGTTTGGGCTCGGCGAACGGTGGAGAGGAACCCCCCGGAAGCGTCCAGATCGAAAAGTACACCGTACGTGTCCGCCACGTCGTAGTCATCACAGGCCACTTCGATTCGGCGTCCGTGCGACCCGGCCCTGATCCAAAGCAGCGGCGCTATCGCCTCGAACGCCCGGTTGTGGGCCACGGGTCGGGGTGCCTCGTAGGTCATGGTGAAGAACTCCACATTCTCCTCGAACCCGTCGGCAATTGGGAGGTCGTACATGTAGTATCCTTCGACCGGCACTCCGCTTGGGGTCTTCCCGGTCACGGCAGCCGCTACGCGGGGCTTCGTAATGTGCTCACAGATCCCCAGCGCCTCCCAATGGGGGTCGCCTGGCCGCAAACCCTGCTTCCAGAGTCTCTCATGTTCGTCCGCCGACACCTCATTGTTGGTTACAAGGACGCATTGTCGCCGTCCACTGTCTTGCTGATTGAGGCGCATCACGGCATGTGCGGTGGTCCCTGAGCCAGCGAAGAAGTCGAGAACCACAGCCTGAGGCTTAGCGGCGACGAAAGTCGACAGGGCATCCTCGACTGCGTAGAGAGACTTCGGAAACGGAAACGATCTATCCGGGAGCAGCGAGCGCAGGATCGACGTGCCGTAAGCACCCGCGTCATGACGACCATCTCGCCATACCGTACTGCGCCGCCCTGGTTTACCGCCCGAAAAGACGACGATCTTAGAGCCGTCTGGGCGCGTACCTATGACCCGAAGCTCCCTACCGGCCTCAACGAGCTTGATGTTCGTGGTCGTCAGGTAGGAGATCGTGTACGGTTGAGGCCCCTTCCCTGCCGTCACACGAACGTAACCGCCTTCCAGCGCCGCTCGAAGCGTCGCAGGCGTGAGGCCCCATATTTTCTCAAGGCCATCCGGATCCATCGGAAACACCGGCACAGCGCCACGAACATCAGGCACACTCGCCAGAGGCTCATCGGTCTTCATCGGTGATCCGATCTTGACGATCCGCTCACTCTGAATATCCACGTAGATCGGGTAGAACTGATTCGGACGCGACGCGCGAACCAACGTCTTCTGCCCACGCCGAAGGTACTGCCAGCGCACCTCCTGTTCGTCCCCGTCGAGCGGAGTCGTTGCCTGGACCGCTGCGGATCCGAGGAATACGAAGAAAGCGTACTCGTCGACGCGCGAAAATTCACTGGTCCTATTGGTTCCCCGGGGACTAATAGTGATGCTCACCATCTGGACACGACTGGCCTCGAACACCTGCTTCAGCAACAGTCCCAGCCTCAGATACTCCTTCTCGTCGATCGTGATAATCAACACGGAGTTGTCGGGGTTGAGTAGCCGCTTGGCGAGCTTGAGTCGCCTTTCCATCATCGCCAGCCACTTCGAGTGGCGGTAGGCGTCCTCGCTGTCGACGTAGTCGTTATTGTATTTCCAGTCCCTCGCGCCGGAGTTGTAGGGCGGATCGATGTAGATCGCATCGACGCGCCCTTCGTGGGTGTAGAGCAGGACCTGAAGCGCGTGGAAATTCTCGGCGTTGATGACGGTGTGGAAGGGTCTGTCGCCACCCCGCTCCACCTTGCCGGTAGATACCAGCCCAGGGAACACCGGATCGCGGAACTCGACTACAACGACCAAGTCCTCAACAGTCCGGCTCGTGGCTCCCGCCTGCTTGTCGCGGTGCGGGACCAAGTTGGCCACCCGCTTCCCGCCTGCGATTCGGCGAATCCGCGTAACCCTCCACAAGCGACGGTCAGCGCTTTTCGGCTTCTCGCCCCGCCCGGCCAGGAACCTGACCTTGTCGCCTTTGCGCACTTGGCGGCCTGGCAGTTCCACCGTCTCGGGAATATGTCGCTCGAAGTTGAGGCCAAACGCACGCCGCCCGGACAGCGCATCCACCTCCCGCTTCAGGTCGGCAGCTAGCTGCGGGTCTTTCGTCTCTACCTGCCGAAGCAGGTTGCTCAACCTCGACACGAGTCGCTCCTGGTTGGTCTGATCCGAGTTCCCATTGACTCTACAGCGCTTCGTGCCGGGGCCAAGGGGTATGGAACGGCCATTCTCCTGGCCGTGGGGTTGGCCTTCGTTGGGGAGCGCCCATCACCGCTGCCCGAACTATCTTGGTGAGGGCATCGGTTGCGGTATTCTTGCGAGTCGTGGATTGACTTTTGTAGGCCTGCGCCATAATCAGCAGCGGTCAGAAACTCAGTATGCAGTCAGCCCGTTGATGCGCCGGCCTAGTCGGCCGTCGTATCAATCGCAGCCAAATTCTACCGGTGACCATACCTTCATTTCAGAGGCGCTAACGTCAATCAGCGCCTCGTAGACTTCGCTGACCATGATTCCCATCAGACACCCGCTGTCGTGGAGCACTTTGCCGGGCGGCTGCGTTTTTCCGGTCCCTAACGTACCAGAGATACCCCGGAAGCCGTCACAGCTCCGACTTTCTTCTCAGAGGCGGATCTCTCTCCCTGTGGGCAAGATCCGATATTTCGGGTTGATCGAGCGAAACAAAGCCCGTATTTGCCCTGTGCTGCATCTTCTCGGGGGCCGGCGACCCGCAGTATCTGGGATTTCAGAGGACTGCGGGATCTTATCAGTATCATGAGCAATGGTTACGATGCTGTAGCATGAAGCAGGAAAGGAGAGCGGCATAGCGATCTGCTTCCACTTTAAGAATCACTCTCTCATGGTCCTACCTTGGAGTCCCACCTCTCAAACATTCTATGGTATCTCAAATCACTGACTACAGGAATGTCGCACTAAAATGCACCTCGAAGCCGGTCCAGTAGAGGGGTTCAGCTCTAAGAAATCACGACCCGGGAGCTACGTGAAAACATCGATGTCCAAAGCACCACCATCCCCGGACTTATTGAATTGCTTTTGGCCTCACGAAGCTTCGGCTCGATGTCTACTCCTGTCGTTTGGATGCCCCGCTGTATGTCTTCGGATGAGCTGTTTTTTGCATACCGAACCTGATTCGGCAGGTGTGCATCGAGCCAAACTGGTTCACCGCGTGCAACTCTTCGGTTAGGGAATTGAAATAGCGAGGGGCTGTTGACTGTCCATAGCTCGTACAGCCTACACTCGGGCAAAGAGGTGCGACAAGTTACGGACCATCTTTCAATACCAGCAGCCACCGCGAGTCTAGAGGGAGAGCAAATCCGGTGTGCTGGAGTATGCTGGACCCCAAGAAAGTCGATTTTAGAGCAAGTGTGGGCCTTGGTGTGGTGCGGAGCCGGCCTAAAAATTCCGGTCTAGGTGGACAGGCTCATTGATTGAGTCTCTGGGTACGGACGAGGGTGCGGTCGGGGGAGCGCTCGACGACCTCGGTAATGGTGGCGTTCCAGGAGTCCCCGGAGCTGGCCGTCACAGAGATAGTGAGGCCATCGAGGTCAAGAGGGAGGGTGCGGGTATCGCCCTGGAAGCGAGCGCCCCAGGCGCCGCCCTTGATCCTGGCGGGGGTCCATCCAGGCAGGGGGACAGGGGGCGCGGCCTTGACCGGCGCGACCGGCTCATTCGCGTCCGTGGGAGCGGGACCGAACTCGCGGTCGAGGGCCTCGTCGATGAGGGCGCGCAGCCAGGCGCCGACGTTGAGGTGTTGCTCGGTGCGGAGGCGCTGGAGACGTTGACGGGTTTTGGGAGAGACGCGGATATGAAGTGGAACACGGTGCAACATAGGACACACATTAACACATAGAGCAACAAGAAGGTTACAACGCTACACGGAGACACACGCACCCACTGTGAGCGCGAAAAGGTGCTCGATGGCCTTCCCGCCAGGGATCACTGTGGAGGGAGCGACCCCGAAAAGGGGAGGGGAGGTGGTGGATTTTGGCGTGCGCCACCTCCCCCTGCCCGGTGGCGCACCAGCGCCAAAAACCAGGGGGTCGCTCCCTCCACTTCCTCCCCCTCCAGTCGCGGCGCACCGGCCGACGCGGGGACACGCCGGGCGCCGGCCCGCCACGGTTGTCGCAGCCGACGCGGGGAATCCGTGCCAACCCGCTTCCCATAAGGCTTTCCAGGCAAGGCCTCGACCACAGCAGCGAGGACGCGCCCTCTGAGAGAGAAGCGTTGTGGTGGTCAAAAGCGTGCGCCACCTAAGTGAGCCACCTACGTGAGCCGCCCCCCTTTTGAAAGGTGGCCACCCATACGACGGCATCTGCTTGACCCCCAGAGGCGGAAATCGTCGATCATTCCCAGGCGCTGGGGCTCCGGCGCTGCCTGCTTCAATTGGTTGATTTTCTTCAGGGCGGCATTGAGCCCGCCATAGCGTTCGACTGTTTCCCAGTCGGCGCTGGAGACAGCCCACCGGAGATTGAGAAGCTCTCTGCCGGCCTCGGTCAGGTCTCCGCCTACCCAGGATCGCATCACCCGCTCGGCGCGGTCCAGCAGTTCCTGCTCCCAGGCGACCGCAACCACCTCGACCCGCCACCCTAACTCTCGGAGCATCTGCCAGAGCGGCCGGTGGGCCTCTCTCCAGGAGTCCAGCTCCGTACGGGTTCCCATGCCGGGGTCGATGTAGACGAACAGAGCCGCCTCCGGCCCCATGGCAACCGGCATCCTGAGGGGGAAATACTGAACCCGCCCCTTGGCATGGCCGGCGTAGATCGTGCGGGGCAGCATGAATGGCTCGATCCCGAGCTGCTCAAAGCAAGCGAGCTTCTCCCGCTCTGTCGGCAGCCAAGACAACTCCGGATGATCGAGCACGAAATCGAGCGATAGCAGTCGCCGCCGGGTGACTTCAAGCGAGGTCTCCCGGCGGTGACGGATGGGGGGGATCTCCAGCTCCCGGTAGATCTGCTTGCCGAAGATCCGGCAAATCCGGCGGCCGTCGGTGACGGTCTCCGACGCTATCGGCTTGTGGGATATGCGTGTGCGGAGCAACGCCCGGATAAAGCGGTTGGCGCTGGACTTGGCGAATCCGAAGAAGGCCTCGACCTGGTCCCGGGTGAACAGGCCCGAGTGCAGGCAGACCAGGGTGATCCATTCGGCCTGTTGGGGGGTGAAGCCCAGAGGCCTCAGCAGTTGTTCCCGTCCCTTCAGGTGAGGAAACTGCGCCGGTTCCTTGGGCCGGCCGGCCTGGAGAAAGGTCATCAGGATTCCCATGGGGTTCCACAGGGGGAAATACGGGGGTTCAGCGGGAAGCTGCGTTTCACCGCCAAAGAGCAGGGAGATGTCAATGGATCGTTCCAGAACCGATCCGCTTGGACCTCTTTACTTTCGGGGCTCCCGGTCCTCCCCCATCCCCTGGTACAGGTAACGCGCCCAGTCGTCCATCAACGTGCGCCGGCGCTCGAACAGGTCCGAGCGGGCATAGGCTGCCTCCACCCGGTTCCGGACCACATGCGCCAGGGCCGCCTCGATCACCTCCCGGGGATGATTGGTCTCCTCACCTGCCCAGTCACGGAAACTGGAGCGGAAACCGTGCGGCACGGCTGCAATGCCAAGCTCGCGCAGCATCCACCGCAGCTGCTTGGCATCGAGAGGCTTCCCGCCCCTATAGGTGAACACCAGCGGACCGTCGCCCTCTCCGAGTGCCTGGGCCTCCTCGAGAATCTCCAGGGCACGTCCGCACAGCGGCACCCGATGCTGGCGGTTGGTCTTCATCCGCCTGGCCGGAATGGTCCACACCCTCCCGCTGCGATCGATCTCCGCCCACTCCGCCCACCGCACCTCGCCCCACCTGGCTGCCGTCAGCACCAGGAGCTCGAAGGCCAGCTTGGCGGCCTCCAATGCCGTCGATCCCCGCACCGTCCCGATAGCGGCAGCCACCTCCCGATGCGGTAAGGCCTTCATGTGCCGGGCAACGTGTTGTTGGACACCCAGAACCGGTCCGATCCGGTCGCAGGGGTTGTCGAGGCGGTACTCCATGGCCACGGCCCATTCCAGGACCGCACGCAGGCGCAGGCGCACCCGCCGGGCCGTCTCCGCCTTCCGGTGCCAGATGGGCGTGAGGATCTCGAGCACGTCGGCGCTGCTGACCTCGGAGACCGGCACCTTGCCGATGCGCGGGAAGGTCACCCGCCTCAAGCTCGACAGCCACTCGCGGGCGTGGTCCCGACTGCGCCAGCCGGCCTGCTTCTGTTCCAGCACAAGCGAAGCAGCTTCGGCGAACGTAGGGATACCCTCCGTCCGTCGCCTCTCCGCCAGAGGGTCTCCGCCCTCACGGGCGAGCTTGCGGTTGGCGAGCGCCTTCTCCCGGGCCTCGGCCAGGGGAACGAGGGCGAGGCTGCCGAGTCCGAGCTCACGGCGGCGGCCACGGATGACGAGGCGTTGAATCCAGCTGCGGGTTCCGGTAGGCTGGACGAAGAGGTAGAGGCCGTTGCCGTCGGCGTGTCTTCCGGGCGGAGCGGAGCGGAGGAAAGAGGCCGAGAGGGCCTTTTGGGGATGGCGGCCGGTGGGCTTCATCCCGGTTAACGGTCGGTGTGAGTTGTTTACTGCATCCATTCCCCCATTATATGGGGGATGGTAGTGGATTACAAGAGATGATGCAGGAGGGTAAAGCCGCTGGAGTTCAGAGATAAACTACTGATAAAAAAACCGTTATAAACGTTACTGGACGCCGATAGACCTTACTGGAATATGAGTGACCGTTAACTACGCGGCTAAGGCAGTGCAGAGCTCACACGACCCCGGGCTTCCACCCGGGGCTACACGAGACCGCAGCTACGCTGCTCTAAAAGGATGGCTTGCAGGTGAGGTTTCCTCGGACGACCCACGCCAACCGCCGCATACGCGGCTCTCCCCTAACCCACGACACTGCCGGTGGATAGGATTTTTCAAATGATTGTCTCCGGGCGTCCGCTCCCCAATTCCGCAAAACGTCGTTCAAGAAACTCAAGTATCACTCCCCCCTTGAGGAGGAGTCGCAGAAGCCGAGCCGAATGGCGAAGGCTGTTGCGGTGGGGGGCCAACGCGGCGCCTGCGAGTGGGAGCGCCGTATATAGGGGACGAAGCTCTTAATCCGCCGCTGGGGCGGCGCAGCACTCACACGACCCCGGGCTTCCACCCGGGGCTACCCTGAGCCGCAGCTACGCTGCTCTATAAGGATGGCTTGCAGGCGACCTTGTCTCAGGCATCCCATGCCAACCGCCGCATTCGCTGCTCTCCCCTAACCCACAACACTGCCAGGGGGTAAGAATTTTTCGGTTCATTATCCCCGCGCGCTAGCCAGAGGGTCAATGCGAGCCGCGAAGCGGCGGCAGCAGGTAGCCGTGGGCGTCAGCCCATGGAAACGGGTAGCGAATCTCCCGAGCCGCGTAGGCGGCGACTACATCAGAAAACTTGTAACTGCTCATTATAATAGACTTATTGTGGTTTGTCCTGTTGTAATCCCCTCATTATATCCCTCTATTTGAACGGGAATCCACTGGACTTTTCGGGACGTTGGTGGACAGGTCTTACGATGTTGCAACCCCCGAGACTCTGCCTCCGAGACCGTCGAGCCGGGTGGTAGGCTGCCCTTGGGTTCGGATCGGAGATATCGGGTTGTGAGCATCCTCCAGCCTTGCCCTTCTCGGCCTCTGGCCATCTGTAGTCTTCTGTTCTTCGAGGGCTTCATAGACGAGGGCGCGCAGCCAGGAGCCGACGTTGAGGTGCCGCTGGATGACGAGGCACTGGAAACCTTGACGGGTTTCGGGAGAGACATGGATATGAAGCGGTACACGGTGCAACATAGAGACACACAACAACACATGGAGCGACAAGCAGGTTACAACGCTACACAACGCTACATGGAGACACACGCAGCCACCGTGAGCGCGAAAAAGTGCTCGATGGCCTTCCCGCCAGGGATCACTGTGGTGGGAGCGACCCCGGAAAGGGGAGGGGAGGTGGTGGATTTTGGCGTGCACCACCTAACCCTGCCCGGTGCCGCACCAGCGGCAAAAATGAGGGGGTCGCTCCCTCCACTTCCTGCCCCTCCTGTGCGACGCCACGACGTGCCATGCGAGGCGGGGACGCGCGGCGCCGGCACCGCACTGCGCTTTACCGTAGAGGAGTCGGGGAATCCGTGCCAACGCGGGTCCAATAAGGATTTCCAAGCACAACCTGGACCACAACGGCGAGGGCTACACCCTCCGAGAGTGGAGCGTTGGAGTGGTCAAAAGCGTGAGCCACTTGGTGCGCCACCTGTGTGAGCCACCCCCCATCGGAAAGGTGGCCACCCATACGACGCCACGTCCTTGACCCCCCGAGGCGGAAAACGTCAATCATTTCACGGCCGTTGGAAGCCGGGCTTTCCTGCTCCTATTGGACGATATTCTCCATGATGACATCGAGGCCGCCATGGCGTTCGACGGTGTCCCAACCGGCATCAGCGATGGCTTGCCGCAGCCCGGTCGCGTCTGTCTTGGCCGCTGCCGGGTCTCGGGTTGTCCAGGCCTGGAGAACGCGCTGGGTGAGTCGAGGTGTTGCTGGCCCCAAGCGACCGCAGAGACTTCGACAGTCCGGCTTGCCTTGCAATCGGCTGCTTGAATATAGTGGGTCTTATCCGTTCAAGAAATCGGGGGCGGTACAGCCTGTCGCGGCAGCGATATCTACGACCTAATGCCGAGTCAAACTACATCACGAGGCCACTCTGGAAGGTAGTTGTGTTTTTGAACAATGGCAAGTTCTGTGGATGCGAAAAACTGACTACAATGCAGTTCGTTATTTGGCCCCTGTGACCATTTGCACAGCACGGATCCATCACATCGGACTTCAGCCACTATCATAATGGGTTCCTTCTGATCCTTTTTCTGAACTGAATCGCCGACTTGGAATTGTTCTGTGCTCATTGATGTCTCCGTGAATTTGCCTCCTAATTCACGAGAATTCCTGTCCTTTTCCGGATGGGTGTTCTGTGGCCGCCCCCTAGTCCGCACCCGAAGAGCCGGCGACGAGACTGTCGCATCCAAGACAACCTCTTGACATAACGACGTGATGGAAGGCCCGTGTGTCTCTATTCTATCTCTTCCGCAGCTGATACTCCCTTGCTCTCTCAAGGAAAGCGGGTTGAAACGTTAGCTGTTCCTTGTCAAGCAATATCGCCTCTGCTCTTCGGGCTTGTCCGGCAGCCGGGACTACTCCGTCAGCGGGTCGCCTTGCCGTTGCCAATCTCCCTACACTTCCTGATCGCCTCTCTTGCTCCTGCCAGTGGAAAGACAAAGTAGGTTTCGCCCAATCCAGACCATCTAGTTTCCAATCGAAACTCCTGGTGTTTCGACAGCCGGCGCCAGAAGTCTTTCTTGCTTAAAATTCCCCTGAAACGCCTTCGTAGACCCGCCGTTAAATCGCCTGCTTCAAGTATCCCTGGAGGACTACCACACTGAACAAATCGTTCTCCAGGGCCATGGTAGAACAGCATTGTTTTTACGTCACCGTCCCACCCACTCCGAAAATAATAATAGACCATTCCAGCGAAACGTTGGCTATTCTTACCCCCAACAAAATTAGGCTCTTGATTGAAGCGGATTCGGATTCTGGTTCTTCCACGATTGCAGTGTATCGCAATCTGGCTTTCCACCTCTCCGTATGACTCCGCCGGCACCATTGGAGAGAGTGCAATGCCAGTAATGACTCCCGTCAGTGGATGGGGCTCTGCGGCAACTCTCCATCGCTCCATTGTCCGTCCTTCACTGCCACCCCCGGCCGCAGCCGTCAGAGCCAACACGGATGAAGTCAGGAAAACCCCTGCGATGGCTACCCTGACCAGTTGCTTGCTATTCATCGTCAAAACCCTCCTCTTTTTCCCACTACCCCTACAGATGGAACGTCTCAGAGCGCCTGGAGCGGTTTCCGAGGTAATCTAGTATGCCGGGTCCGGGAAAGTCCAGCCTGACCCCCAAAGCGCAAGGATTGAAGGGACGCCACTCACCCCGTGAATCGGCAGAATTGCACGCTTCCGGGCCACGATTGAGACCCTGAACCGATCTGCGGCCCGGACGTGACGCGGGGTCCGGATCGGCATCGTTTTCCGGGGTGCTACGGGTCGCGCAGCCTTGCCGCAGGGGACGAAGGAAGCGGAAGTGATGGGATCGCCGTCGTACGCCACGGCGGCCTCGATGCCGTCGTAGATAGGATCGACCAGGCGAAGGAGGAAACGGCGGCTGCGGCCGGCGGGATGGGTCGACGCTTTCCGCCTCTGGGGGTCAAGCAGATGCCGTCAGATGCCGCCACCTTTCCGACGGGGGGGTGGCGGTCTGACTTGGCGGCGATCCTGATACGCACAACGCCTTTCTCTCAGAGGGGCGAAGACCTCGCCGTTGTGGCGGGGGACTTCCCTGAAGCGCTGTACCAGACGTGGGACAACACGGATTTCCCGCGTCCGCTACGGAAAAGCGAAGCGAGGCTGCGCCTCGCGCGTTCCCCCTCGCACGGCCCGGTGGCGCGCCGTGCGAGGCGGGGACAGCGGGGCCGGCGGCGCACCGCGTAGTGCCGGGGAGCCAGCCTACCCAATGTAATACATTGGGTAGGCTGGCGAGGGGCTCCGGCCCCTTCGAACCCCCGACCGGGGGGAACACCCCCCTGCCCCCATCATCCCCGTCGCTCCCTTTTCCCTCTCCCGGGAACTTCGATCCTGACTCTCACCCTGGCTTACCCCGGGCAACCGATCCCCGGGGCCAGGTAACGCGCCTGGTCGTCCATCAGGACACGCCGGCGCTCGAACAGGTCCGAGCGGGCATAGGCCGCCTCCACACGGTTGCGGACCACATGCGCCAGGGCTGCCTCGATCACCTCCCGGGGATAATCGGTCTCGTCGGCTGCCCAGTCCCGGATGGTAGAGCGGAAGCCGTGCGGCACCACCGCAATCCCAAGCTGGCGCAGCAGGCGGCGAACCGCGCTGTCATGTAAAGCTTTGTCCCGCTACAAGGCATCCTTTCCACTGACTCTGTCGAATTCGATCTCCGCCAGCTTGGACGCAGCTTGTAACTCAAGCAAGCGTAGTGCGGCATCCAGCGCTGCCCGAACGGCATTTAGCAGGTTCGTTTCATCCATCTTTCCGGCCCGATACTCGGTCAATGCAATTTCATTGAGTTCGTCGAGACTCACCAGGGATCGAGACCGGTAGTCTTCGACAACTTGGCGGCGGATGCGTAAGGTATGGTGAGCTGCACGAACCTCTGAAAGAATCCGATGCCGAAGCCTGTTCAGACGTATTCGCCGGTCGCTTTCCACCGCGCTCGCCGATGTCTTGAGCTGCCGTCGTTGGCCGGAGACCGACAAGGGAATCGATACGGCAAAATAGGGTCCTACGGCATAGCGGTCGCCCAGGTCCGCTCTCTTGATTCCCCCGAGGATCTTTGGGTTGGGGAGGCGCCATCGGTTAGCCGCCTCGGCTTCGAGCCGGGATAGCTGCAGCCTTTCTGTCGCTGCCTGGAAATCGTAACGGGACGAGAGTGATTCGGCGAGTGCTGCCCCGAGAGGCGGCAACTCGTACCTCGGGTCGAGAGTTCCCGACGCGCGAAGCTTTTCCGGATCGGCACGCCCACCCAAGAGTCCGGCCAGCAGCGCCCGCATTTCCACGATTGCGATATCGGATTCGGCTCCCGCGACGCCAAGTTCTGCGTGTGCCTCTTCGGCGAGGAACCCGTCGAGGCGTGATGCCATGCCCTTGACATGAAGCTCTTGTACGACACTGACAATCTTCTCAAGTACGGTGATGGCGTGCTGTATGATTTCCTTTCGTTTCTGTGCGCGTATGAGTTGATAGAATGCTTCGAGCATCCGGGATTCCGTCTGGCGCAACTCATGAATTGCATCGGCCGTATCGGCAGCGGCAGCCGATTGTCCAGCGCGCCGCAAGAGCCTGCGCTGTCCGTTTACAGCGATCTCCTGCTCGATACCATAAATGTCAGTTCGACCGGCGCCTTCGAACGATAAGCTCAGAATGGGGCCAGGATTGGCCGGGGATCGCACGACTGACGCCTCGGCCGCTGCAGAGTTTACCGGTGCTTCCATTTGCGAAAAGCTCTTGCGCAGGTACTGCAGTGCCAGGGAATGGGTCAGTTCTTGGGAGTTGGCTCCCGCTCCCCAGAAAATCAGCACAAGACCGATGGGGATGCCGATGCAATGCCGACGGAGACATGTCTGCCACTTCAGGAGGATTCCCGGCGGTGCTAAATCGTGCACCGATTGCCCTCTGTTCCCTCGGGTTCGGTCGCGTTCCCATGGCTTGCGGCCTACCCTCCGTCGCTCGTCCCTCATGATAGGAGCGTCACCGGGATTCATTCTTCACCTCCGTTCCCTTGAGAGACATGAATCCGAATCAGTTCGGCGCGACCGTACTTCTCCTCGACGACCTCCACCGTGGCACCCCTGAGTTGGACACGGTCACCTGCTTTCACCAAGCGGCCGAGGTGACTGACCAACAGGCCTGAAAGGGTCTCGACGTCCGCTGAGTACAGGTCGAGACCGCACTCCCGATTCACCCGTTCGATCAGTACCTGGCCCTTGACCTTGAAGGTGAGCGGACCCTCCCGAGCGATGTCCGGTGACTCTGAATCGAACTCGTCTTGAACAGCGCCAACGATTTGTTCCATGACGTTTTCCAAGGTAACGACGCCCACGACGGTTCCGTATTCGTCGTCCACCAGAGCCATATGTTGACGGGTGCGCTGCATCTCGCGTAAGAGTCTGCTGATCGGTAGCGTTTCCGGCACATGCCAAGGGGGTCTTGCGATCGAACGGATCTCGAATTCCGGGCCTTCAGTCACTCCAAGAAGATCCTTGACGTGGATGATGCCGATCGCCTCATCCAGAGAGCCGTGGCATAGGGGGAATCGTGTGTGTCGAGTATGTTTTGCGACTTCGAGGCTCTTGGTGAGAGACCAGGTCGCACCAAGAAATTCAACGTCCTTGCGCGAGACCATGATTTGTCTGACCGACAAGTCGTCGAATTGAAACACTGCGTTTAGCAGTCGAAGTTCCGTCCCCGATAGTTCGCCTTCCTTGCGGCCGAGGCGGATACTGGCCTGGATTTCATCCTCCGTGATCGTGGCGGAGTTGTGACTTCCCGTGAAGAAGTTGGCAAACGCCTGAGTCACCTTTATGATCGGAGCAAGTACCCTCTGCATAATGGTCAGGGGCCAGACGGTGAGATGCCAGAGCGTGCGCCAACGAGTGGCTCCGTACGTCTTGGGCAGGATCTCGCCGACAAACAGAATCGCCACCGTCAGGATCACAGAAACGGCCGGCACAAGGGAGGAACCCAGAATCTCGGTAGCGTACATGCCACAGAAGGTTGCTCCGGCCGTGTTGGCTATGGTGTTCAGCACCAGGATGGCGGAGGTCGGTCGGGCGATGTTTGATTTCATGTTCATGAAACGCTCGGCCAAAGCGGAATGCCTGCCATCGGCCCTCTCTGCTTCCAGTGCTCCCATCCTGGTCGAGAACAGGATGGACTCGAACAGGGAGCAGATACTCGATGTCAACACCGTCAGGCTGGCGGCAACCAGTAGCAGAATCATGCGAACCCCTCACAGTTTGAGGTAGAATTTCAGATGAGATCGGCAAACACCACGGCCAGTCCAAGAAAGCTGAAAAAACCGACGACGTCGGTAACCGTGGTCAGCAGGATGGATGACGACTGTGCGGCGTCTCTGCCGGCCGCCGTGAGAAGAAGCGGAATGATGGCGCCAGCAATGCCTGCCACGGCCATCGAGAGGACCATTGCGATGCCAATGACCAGCACAAGTCCGATCGAGCCACTCCATAAGTACACGCTGGCACAAGTGACGACCCCCACGCCGACTCCGTTGAGCGATCCTGCAACGAATTCCTTCACTACGACTCTGGGCCAGTAACGTAAAGTGATTTCTCGGAGGGCCAGACCGCGAAGAACCACGGCGAGCGCTTGGCTCCCGGTGTTTCCCGACTGACCGGCCACGACGGGCAGGAGCACGGCAAGGGCCGTAAATTTGGCAATCGTGTCCTCGAAAAGTCCAACCACGGATGCGGCTGCGAAGGCCGTGACCAAGTTGATCAGCAGCCACGGCAAGCGGGAGCGCACGGCGAATTGAGGACTGGAAAGGGCGGCTTCTTCCTTGCTGGCGCCTGTCATGCTTACGAGGTCAGCGCTCAGTTCCTTGCCGACTTCCTGCATAAGCTCGTTGAGCCGCAGGACGCCAATCGGCCTTCCCTGTGCCTCGACCACGGGAAGGCTGGTCGATTGGTGTCGCTCCATGGTTTCCACTATCTCAGCGCGGGTGGCGAATGGAGGTACCGTGACGGGTGATCCTTCGATCAGCGAATCGAGAGTCGAATCGGGTTCGGCCAGAGCAGCCTGGTACAGCGGCACGACTCCGACCAACTTGCCGAAGTCGTCAATGAGGAACAGATTGAGTATGCTTCGGTCCGGGTGCGTGACTCGCAACCGTGCGAGAGCGTCGCTGACCGTCGTTCTGGAGCGGAATGCAGGGATCCTGGCATCCATGAACCTGCCGGCGCTCTCCGGCGGGTATGTCATGATTCTTCGAAGCTCATTGGCCTGCAAGGGAGACATGCACTCAAGCACGTCTTCGCGCTGAGATCGCGGGAGTGCGCCAAGTAGAGGGCCGGCTTGCGTCGGCGTTAAATGCTGCAGCAGAGCTCCCGCAGCCTGGGGTTCGGCTTCGGAAAGGATGTCGAGCGCGATCGTCGGTGGGAGTGTGGCGAAGGATTGGCTACAGTTCCGGGGCTCTAGCAGCGAGATGGCCTTGGCCGCTTCACCCCTCGGAATGGCCTCGAGATGCTCCGCGGCCTCGCTTGGGTATCGCTTGACGAAATCGTGTGCGAGGAGACTTTCAATTTGCGTGCTAGTCATTAGCCAAGTGCCGTTTCTCCCGTCTCAACTGTCAAAGCGGGGGTATTGCTCAATCCAACCCATAGTTCGCCCAAGCCAACCCAGTAAAGTTCCGCGATGTCGGCCACCAAACGTGCTGTTGGCCGTGTAGACGTGCGTTTTTCCCTGTCTTGAAGCGTGTCTTTGCTCAGGACTCCGATAAATTTCCCGGAGTGGTCCACGACGGCCAACGGTCCGGCTCCAAACCTGTCGTCGGCAGCCAATGCGGAAACGGGTACGGCTGCCGATGGAGTCCGAACGGTATCCAGTCCTAATGCCCCTAACGTCTGCTCGGGAAGGGCGCATAGGAGCTTCGCAGGTGTAACGGCGCCGACCACTCTCTGTAAACGGCTGAGGACGAATATGGCCGTGGAGATCGGACCACCGCCCTCGCGGAGCACGCGAATGGCTTCCTCCACTTTCAAATCATCATAGAGCGTTCGCTCGCGAGGGTCCGCCAGGGCGCCGGCGGATTCCGGTGGATACCGAATAGCCCTGTTAATCGCCGTCACGATCGGAGCAGGAAGCTCTCTCAGGACGGAATCTCTGCCCGCTTGAGGCAACCGGCGCAGAACGGCGGCAGCGGTCGGGATCGGCAACTCGGCCAGTACCTGCGGACGTGTTTCGCTTGGGAAATGCTCCAGGCAAGCGCTTGCCACTTGCGGCGCTAGCCGTGCAAGTACCGCAGCTGAATACTTGGCCGGTGCATGTATCAGGAACTCGGCCACCTCGGCCGGTCGATGGCCTTCCAGAATCCGGGCCGACCGATCGGCATCGTGCTGCAGGTGAAGGAGTGCCAGATTACGAATCTCGTTACTCAATGGTTGGCCCCAATCAATACACACACCTCATCGCAATATTTCCTCGCCGGCAGATACACACGGTCGCCGTCCACATCAATGACTATGGAGGTTGAGGTGATTTCCCGGATGGTGCCCTGGATTTCTCCGATCCGTACAGTATCTCCGGCAACCAATGCCTTCGATGCGTAATTGGACGCCATAATATTTGTGACGACTGGACCTGATCCAAGACCGAATGCCAGGGCCATACCACCCAGGGTCGATCCGAGAATGACCGTGGCAAGCGAAATGAAAAGACTGCCTTCCAGGCCTACCTGCTGGACGCTGACAATCAGTGCCAGAGCGACAATGGTGACCTGGGCCAAGCGCCCAAGTATCTGAGCGTGCTCGATTCCAATCTTGTGTGTGAGACCTGAAATCCATTGATGAGCCATGCTGCCTGCACCCACTCCGATGAACAGAACTGTAGCTGCCAACAGGACTCTTGGCAGGAAAAAAGCGACAGTCTGGAACAAGTTGGAAACTATAGGCAATGGCAGCTTGTCCAGCGCCGCCGCCAGGAAAAACAGCAGAATGGCCCAATAGACGATTCTTGCGATTACATTTGGCGAGGCCAGGAAAAACCCGGACCCGCGTAGGAACCCTCTTTTTTCCAACCGCGCCTGGACTTGGTCCACTACCTTGCTTAGGACCTTTCTGGCGAGAATGCTGCACACGTATGCCAGCGCCCAGCCCAGGAGGGCAAGCACAATCGAGGACAGCAATGCTGGAAGCATCTCGATAATTCGTCCAATAACGGTTTCCAGACTGTGAGTCCAACTCGCCAAGTCCATTGGCTCTCCTTTCCAATCCATTCTCCATGAGGACACATTCCGCAAATCGGATGTTTGCGCGTCAATGGTCTTTCGCTCGACCCTTGGCATCGCGTTCAATCACGGACCCCAAGAGTTGCTGATTGGGTATGCTCCAGCTCTTGTCACCTGACCGAAACAGAGTGTCGGTGGCTCCGATTCGGGAAAGGGTGCCGCTACGTCCGAGCACCTCGACCGAAGTGCCTTCGCGCAGACTCTTGCGCAGATAGTATCCGGCCAGAATGCTTGCAACCACTTCCCTGGATCCCATGGCAAATGCGATCGCCATTGCGAAAACCACCGCAGCCAGAGTCGCGACCAGCGACCATTGAAAAAGCGAAGTCTTGATGCCCAGTTGTTCAATGGAGACAACACTAACCATGACGATCATCACTCCTCGCGCCGCCTGGCCCAACTGTCTCGAATAGGGCACGTCGGAAAATGCCGCACCCGAACCGACCACGTTCCCTAAAAATCGGGCAAGCAGTAGCCCCAGCAAGAGAATCAGGGTGGCCGCGATCACGTTGGGGAGATAGGCAATTACGCGGTTAATCGTGGTTGTCACCGAGGTGAGCCCCAGTGTCTCGGTAGCTGGCAGGACGAATGCCAATATCAGCAACCAGAACAGCAATCGACTGATCAGTCCGGAAGCCGGTCGTTTGATGCCGGCGTTCGCGAGAACCTCACCAAGGCCCAGATAGCCGACGGCCTGATCCAACTTCATGCTCGCCAGGATTTTGGCGGTGATCGCCTGGACAGCCCGCGCAATGGCCCATCCAATCAAGAGTATTGCGAGCATTCCAAGCAGTTTTGGCACGAAACCGGCTAGCTGCAAACCGAGGTCTGCAAGCGCACCCACCAAGGTGGATTTCAAATCTTCGATATTGCTGATGTCAGTCATGGGTCGGTATCTCTTTTTTGTCCGGAACGCAAAGATCGACCAACGCTCCGACGGTTGATCCAATGTGTTCTTTCACAAACACCGTCGTGGCTAACTCGACGATGTCGCAGGCGCATATTGACGCATGTATCTGGCCTAGAATTCTATCGGTCAGTTCGGGATTGTTCTTGGGCACTCGATCCGCGAGTGGAGCGAAAAGGGATCGCGCTTGTTGTTCCCATCTGTTGTCGTTTCCGTTAGTTGATTTCATTAGTCGTTCTCGGACAAATTCCTTCTTAACTGTTCAATCCCGCGGCGGACCCGCATCTTGACCGCGGATTGCGTCATGCTGAGTTGTGCCGCGATCTCCGAATAGGTCTGGTCCTCGAGAAACCGCAGTGAAATCGCCAGACGCGTGGTTGAATCCAGAGTTGCCAGGGCCCGTTCCAGTTCGTGTATGCCCACGGCGTCCGCCACATCAAGGGTGAGGTTCGAAGCCCCAAGTGAATCTGCATATTCGGCCTGTTTCCGGCTCTCACGGTAGCGACTACGCAGCAGATTGCGCGCAGAGTTCGTTGCGATCGCTAGCAACCAGCGCTCAAAGGACTGCTCGGCGCGGTAGCGCTTGATAGAGCGAAAAACTCGGAGGAAAACATCCTGCGTGACCTCTTCTGCATCCTGAATCGAGCCAACGAGCCGAACGGCACGGCGAAAAACCCGTCCGCTGTATCGCTCGACAAGTTTCCGAAATGCGGTGGTGCCGTACGGAAGCTCTATTTGTGCCTGACGCGCTAAATCTCGAGAATCTGGTTCAGGGTCATCATCCTGGTAAACGTCAGGTTGTTTGCTCACGCGGCGATCATGCTCCGTTCTTACCCTTGTATTACCCCGCCACAAGGCAAATCGTCACACGAATTATTATCCGGACAGGACTTCGAAGGGCTGGGTCACGGCTCACAACGTGGTGCGGAGCCGTACCAGAGACGGAAATCTAAATCGAATTAAAGGCAAAGAAAAGCCTCCCAATAACTGGTTCCCGTTTTTGAAACGCCTCCCATTCCCCCGCCCCCCATTTCCCCATGAGCGCGGGAACCGGTTTGCATCCATTACCGAGGAATAGCGGAAAATAGGAAGTGGAAAGTTCCCCCGAGCCAACAGTCAAGCTCAATCAGAAGACCGATCGCCGGGACGGCAACCATTCAGGAGTGCGCCCCTCTGGGAAGATCTGACGAAATGGTAGAATGCTGAGACTGTAGGGCTCATCGACTGAAAACCTGAGTCACCCGAGTAAATGAGAGGGGCGAAAAGGTCGTCGCCGGTGCCATATCGCGTGACGGCACCTGTTTCGACCCGCACCCCGTAGGTGTTGCTGCCTGAGTCGCGTCTTCTTGCGCGTAGCGCACGGCCTGTGTCGAATGCTGCGACACCGACTCTCTCTTCGTGTTTGATTGCCTACCCGGAGGGATCACAATGGAGGGAGCGACCCCCGAAAACGAGGGGTGGAAAGGTGGTCAAAAGCGTGAGCCACCTGGTGAGCCACCTCGGTGAGCCACCCCCCGTCTGAAAGGTGGCCACCCATACGACGCCACGTCCTTGACCCCCGGAGGCGGATATCGTCGATCCATCCCGCTCCGGCCGAGGCCGCCTGGTCAATCATGTCCACGACCGCGTCGAGGCCGGCATGGCGTTTAAGGGTGTGCCAATCGGCTTCGGCGATGGCTTGCCGGAGGGCCGCCGCTGGTGTCTTGGCCGCAACAGGGTCTCGGGTTGTCCAGGTCTGGAGAACCCGCTGGGTGCGGTCGAGATGTTGCTAGTCCCAAACGACCGCAAAGACCTTTACAGTCCGGCTTGCCTTGCAACCATCCGGTTGAGTATGGTGGGTCTTATCTGTTCAAGAAATCAGGGGCGGTACAATCTGTTTGCCGACCGCACCTCCTCCCACACCTTCAGGGCCAACCAGTTCCGGCTCTCGTTGCCGGCTTTCGCCTATGTGTTGATCGAGACCCTGCTGAGGACCGGAGTCGATCGGGAAGCCCAGGATCGGCTCGGTCGCATTCCCTGGGACTACGCCAAGGGCTGGCTCCGCCTCACTGATGCCCTCAGCCTCGCCAGATTCGGCACGGTATTGAGGCAAGTTAACCCGACTCCTGCCACCCCTTCAACACTCACTAGAACCATCTTCAGGATAGCGCCTAATTCCGCTTCATAAGCTCCCAAACGCCCCCAAGTGCCAGAAGCTCGACGGTGGGCGACGGTGACGTTTTTCTGCACCAGCCTGGGCAAGTCCTATCCCCCAACTGCTCCCGGCCGGACCCAGGGCCATGGGCCGCGACGGCCGCTGGTGGATGTTGAAAGATCCTCAAGCGGCAAGTCAGGTATGTTACCAACAAGGGAGGGATTGACCGACGACTCCGATGGAGGGACACGGAAGGCCGTCGCACCGAACTACCCCGACAAGAGGAGGCCATAGTTGACTCAGTGTAAAAATTTATTGCCATCGGATAAAATTTTGTGATAGCTTCTTTTCGGGCAGCCGAAACAGGCTGTGTTTTTGCAAGAAGGTACTTGTTGTTCAATGCGACTAGGAACGATTTACACGCTCGATTCTTTCGGGCGGCCCTTTGGGGCCTTTCGGCAGCCAGGACTCTCTCCCTTCTCCTGTGTCGGCCGCTGTCTACCGCGGGCGGCCAGTAGTGGGGCGAGGTGTTCTGGACAGGTCCGTGACTCGCACTTTGGGTACGAGATCCGACGGATCTTTAAGAGAGATAGTCTGTGGGGTGCAGCCATGCCGACTCTCCTAGTTGCGGCGCTGACGGACGACGCTATTGGAGCGTCGGAAAGGAAGTGCAAGTATGAACAACGCAGACCTTCTTGGCTGTATCCAGTCTCTTCGAGAGATCAGGACTCAGTTAAACCATGTGCTGGACCCCAGCATCGGTATGGAGTTCGACTCTGTTATAAGTCAACTTCAAGATTGTTTGGATCGTGGGTCAGACCATCGCCAATTGGCGAACATCGATAGAGTCATTCCGTTTCTAGGACGACTGATCGACTTCACAACAAACGTCTCCGACCTTATCGACCGATACAAGAGCTGATGCAACAGACTATTTTCTTTTTTCAAAATTGACCGTGCGTCTTGGCAATACCATCAAAGTCTGTCGAGCCTCTCGCGGCCTAACCCAAGCGAGGTTGGCCAAGCGAGCAGGGATATCCTTGTCCTACCTGTCTCTACTGGAGAATGACAAGCGTGATGCAAACGTCTCTACTTTGAAGTCCATTGCACAAGGTTTAGAAATCCCACTCAATCTTTTGTTTTTTTTGGCGTCTGACAGCCACGAACTGCAAGGTCTCCCGGAAGGGGTTCGAGATCAACTTTCATCCGTAGTCTTGAGGTTGTTGAATGAGCCGAGGATTGCTAAAACCTCACTACCCGTATGATCCCTTCAGCAGCCCTTTGACGTTGGGCAGACTCCTTAGGGAGGAATTTGCGATTCTACGATCGATTGCGGAATCGCCGCAGGACTACTATCGTTACATCCCGATAAAGGATAAGAGCAAGGTAAGAGAGACGTGGGATGCGCTCGCGCCGCTCAAGTCCATCCAAGCTCGCATCCAATGTCTGATACTACGCAAAGTGAAGTACCCCGACTACCTGCAAGGGGGCATTAGAGACGAAGAGCAAGCCAGAGACTCCGTTAGCAATGCTTCATTGCACTGTGGTCGGCGGATCGTGATTTCCGAGGACATCGAGAATTTTTTCCCTTCGACAAGATCAGATCTCATCCATGACCTGTGGCGTTCTCTTTTCCATTTTCCTGATCATATTGCACGCGTCCTGACGGGACTAACGACCCTAGACGGCTATTTACCGCAAGGCGCAAAAACGAGTAGTTACTTAGCGAATCTAGCATTGTCCCGTACAGAACCTAGATTGGTGGAATGGCTAAGAAGGAATGGATTCACCTACTCTCGCTATATTGACGACATCACGCTTTCAACTGACAGGGATCTCACGCGGCAAGAGGCCGCGGAGGTTTTTAGACATATCGCCCGAATGTGTTCACCATTGGGCTTTCGTTTAAAACGATCGAAACATGGCTTGACCACGAACGGCAATCGAATGTGTACGACTGGTTTGATTGTCAATCGGCAAGTTGGCTTGCCTAGAGAGTACCGCTCGCAAACACGTGCCTCGGTCCATCAATGCGAGCAATTAGCTAATCAGACAAAGTTGATGAGACAGAGGCCGTTCTTCTTGGTGGAATGGAGACGAATATCTGGGAAAGTGGCATATTTGTGCCGCTTGCACCCACACGAAGGGAAGTTGCTACGCAAGCGTCTACTGGCAATTAAACCATGTTAGCCCGCTACGAGAAATTTCTGTTTCAGCGGTCCTTTCAGTTCCGCATCGGTGTGGCCGCGGATCAACAAATCCACCAGAAATATTCCGCCAGATGTAGCTTTTATCTCTAACTTCCATTCAACAAGCCGGTCCGAGATTTCGTGACGAGAATACAGCCAATCCCATCCTCGTTACGATACCCCGTACAGTCCAAGGCCAAAGGCCAAAGCGCCTGCTCCTGACCTCCCCCCATAAACTAGACCGAAGTTCCTGACCCACCGACAAGATAACTCCTTTACCTTCAATCATCAATCAGGAATCTCAGGTTGTCTTGCCTGGGAACATCCTGATGAGCTCGAAGGCCCGTTGCTGTAGCGGGGTCGGCTCGGTCAATCGCTGGACACGCGGACCATCGGGTTCGGATGGCAATCGGCACTGGTGGCGGGCCCGCGTCGCCATCTGCGCCATCAGCGTCTCCAGGCTCTGCAGCGGCAAGCCGTCCTGGCTGAGGCGTTTGCTCTTCTTCCGTTTGGCGGAGTCCGACGGCTGGGCCGCCAGCACCGGGTCTCGCCGTGCCCGTTCCGCTTCCAGATCCTCGTCATCGAACAGCAACGGAGCCAGGGCCAGCCGCAGATGCCACTGAACGTAATAGGCCAGCAGGCACAGGAACAGATGAGCCCGCACCCGGCTCTCCACCCGATGACGGATGGGACGGATGTGCAGGTCGACGGTCTTGAGGGAGCGGAAGGCCCGCTCCACCCGCGTCAGGTCCTTGTAGCGGCGCACCACCGCGGCTGTTGGCAGCCGATCGGCTGGCTCGCTGGTCCTCAGCATGTAGAACCCGTCCAGTTGCGCCTCCCGGATGATGGCGTCGGTGCGCCGTTCATAGTGGAAGGACCCGTCTGCGATCTGGGTCCGGAAGTGTTTGGCCACCTGGAAGCGGTTCTTGACCCGACCGACTTTCTCGGCGATCTCGGTCGCCGACAAGGGCGTGCGGGTCCGTCTGGCCACCTGGCGGGCGATTCCGGCCAGCGCCTCCTCGGTGGCTGTCAGCAAAGCCTCCCGCTTCTGCCGCCGATGCTCGGCCAGCAGCGGGTTGTGGCAGACGATGAGCCTCTCGCCCGGATAGTCCGGGCTGCGGACTTCGGCCAGATGACGCTCGTCGAACAGGGAGAGCTGAACCGCCTCGCTCTCCACCAGACGGCGTATCTGGTGGTGGCGCAGGGCCGAGACCCACCCCACTCCCGGATGACGCTTCAGATGGCTGATCTGCGTCTCGGTCAGCAACCCGCGGTCCCCCACCAGCACCACCCGCTCCAGACCAAACCGACCCCGCACCTTCTCCACCTGATCCCCCACCGTGGTCGGATCCCCCGTGTTGCCGGCATAGGCCTGCACCGACAGCGGCCGCCCCATCTGGTCGGCCAGCACCCCGTAGACCACCATGGGCCGGTCCCGCCTGCCGTCCCGGTTGTGGCCCAACTGCATCAGCGAGCAGGTCTGGCCTTCGTAGTAACTGCTGCTGACGTCATAGAGCACCGCATCCCCTTCGGCCAGGTGCCGCTTGGCCAGCTTGCGCTCAATCCGGTCCTGACGCTCCAGCAACCAGTCCATGGCCTCATAGAGATCGTCCTCGTCGGTGTCCTCAAGGGACAGTTCCTCACCCAACGTGGTGGTGTGCCAAAGACGGGTGGTGGCCAGCTTGGAGGCCGGATAGAGCAGACGCTGCAGGATCACGGCCAAGACCCGGTCCCGTTGGGGAGAGGGTCGGGAATCGATCAGCGCCGGCAGCTTCAGCTGCCGCACCACTTCCAGCAGCAACTCGACGTGGCCATGAGGCAGGGAGCGTTCGATGGCGAAGAGTTGGTCGGGATGGACCAAGGGTTCGTTCTTGAGCACGCGCCGGAGGCGCTCGATCTTGTCCTTGGGCCAATGGGAGAGATTGGCCAAGGTGCGTTTATGGACCTTTTTACCCTCACGGCGGCCTTCGCGCAGGAGGATGGCAGGGGGAGAGTTGCGGTTGGGGACGGTTTCGACGTACATGGGACTAAGATATCACATACAACTATCATGTCAAGATAAATGCTAATCATATACATGGGAACACCAATCCACACACCTCAATCCTCTTCCCTAAGAAAACAAATGGCTTAAGGCGATTTTTCAGGTGTAAAATGGGGGGAACTTCGGTCTAGAGTAACCAAGAAGATTGCATTGGTGGCAATTTGATGGATATTGACGATTCCCTGAAACGGGAAGTGGCAGGACATCAATCAGCGGCGTGTTCAGGAAGACCGCCGTCGGGACTGTGGTGGCTGTGGGTGGTCCGTGCCCGTCCAAGGAGGTGTGGGAAACCCGCAGGTGAGCAAC
This sequence comes from Candidatus Versatilivorator sp., assembly GCA_965207735.1. Lineage (GTDB taxonomy): Bacteria > Acidobacteriota > Terriglobia > Versatilivoradales > Versatilivoraceae > Versatilivorator. Next base: position 4,586,323 of record OZ242296.1, read on the forward strand.
ACCGGCCCGATCCGGTGCCACGAAGTATTCCATACCTCCAGCGGGATCCACGGGCCTGACTACTCTTTGGGCTCGGAATCCTCCTCCGTCGCTTGGGCCAGGAAACGCGCCCAGTCGTCCGTCAGGACGCGCTGGCGCTCGAACAGGTCCGATCGGACATAGGCCACCTCCACCCGGTTCCCGACCACATGCGCCAGGGCCGCCTCGATCACCTCCTGGGGATGGTCCGTCTTCAGCCATGCGGGAATAGTGGTCACGGTCCTGTTCCCCGCAGGCGCGGGGATGAACCGGTGGCCCCACATATCTTCGGCGCAATGGTTGACGTCCTGGAGCCGCTCTAGGAGGAGCCGTGGCCGAGCTCACCGACGCCCACTATGCCAATAAGCGGGCCGAGCTTTCCGGGGCAGGCTGCGTTATCTCGTTCCCTGGCGTACCCAATACCCCCCAAAGGCCTTGCTGGGCGATAATGGCTCTCTCAGAGGGCGCCCCCATCCCCGTCTGTGGGCGCTCCGGAATTTCACTCCGATCGGGAGAATAACGAGACCGCAGGATGCCCTGTGCTGGACTTTCCCGAGGTCCGGCATACTCCATTCAAGCGCCGACAACTCAACGCCATTTAGGAGCGGAAGGTTGCCGCCCTCCGCAACCAAATGCGCCGGGTCCAGTCTCGCCTCAACACCCAGGAGCGCAAGCGGGATACCCGCTGGAAAATCCTGATCGGCGGGACCTTCCTGGCTCGCGTTGCCCAGGATCCAAACGCCGCCGATCGCCTCGATCGGATGATGGACGAGGTCCTCACCGAGGACCGCGATCGACAGCTGCTGGAGCGTTGGAGAGGACTGCGCCGCCACGGCTCAACAGAGATCCAGGCACAAAAAAGGCCCGAGCTCGGTGCACGAACACGGGCCAGACCGGAGGGTTAAGAGTTAAGGCAGGCGGGGTAGGACGTAGCGGTCAAACACCCCAAGGAGCACATACCCCAGCGGAATCAACCAAATAAATTTCCGAAAGAATTCTCGCTTCCAGCGCTCCCGCGGAACATTCAACAGGAAATGGCCGACCGTAATCGGAAGCAGGATGATAGAAGCTAAAACGTACCAAGGCATGACACGCCTTTCGAGGCCGACGGTTCCTTAATCGCAGACATTGGAAAAACAGCGGCCGGTGGTGTTCCACTGTCTGCAACTGCTCAATCCACTCCTGCAGCTGCTCCTTGCATTTTGCTTGCACTTATCCACTATAAACGATAAGAGATAACCACAGGCAACACCGGTAACTACCCCACCAATCCCTCCAGTCATCGACCCTGCCCCTAAGCCTATGACCCCACAGGAAGCCCCTCCAACGTAATTCGCCGCTGTGCAGCCGATTTTTGCCCATCGGTAATCCGATTCTACCCGATCCGCGCAATGATCGAAGTTTGCACATTCCCGCGAATTCTCACCTCCCGGAACCTGCGCATAGGCGGAATGAGAAACCAGCAACGCCAGACACACAAAAACAACCACGCTCTTACTTTGCATTTCGTTTCCCCCCTTCCTTTAATCGCTAGTCGCCCAGGTTTTCGATAGCCTGAAGCAATGCTTTCCGTTCCTCTTCTGTCATCCAACCTCGCTCGACCATCGACGCAGCTTCACGTTCCACGAGCGCCTTTTTCTCCTCTTCCGTTGTGGCCGCTTTCAGTTTCTTCGAGAAAGTGCCAATGGCCTTCAGCTTGTCGTAGTCTGGCGGCCGGATTGTTGTCGCCGCTTCAAGCACTGATCGTGCGCCGTCATTGCCCATCATCGTCGCCAACTGCAACGGACTAACCCCCTGCTGATCTTTGATATCCACACCGACCCCGCCGTCAATCAGGGCTCGTGTTACAGCGTCGCTGCCGCCGTACTGGGCCGCGAAATGCAAGGCCGTCCGGCCGACGTTGTCCCTAATGTTGGGGTCTGCACCAGCCGCCAATAAAGCCAGAACTTGAGCATGAACGGTTGGCGTCGTTTCACTGCCAACGATTGCCCAACTTAAAGGCGTCACTCCACGGGTTTTTGCGTTGGGGTCTGCGCCATCTTCAAGGAGCTGCTTTAGCGCCGGAACATCACCGCCAGCAAGCACGTCAAACAACTCATTGACCTGCCCAACCGGCCCCGGTTCTCCTTCATCGGTTCCCGGACCTCCCGGCGTTGGGTTCGGTGCCGGTGTCTCTGGCGGATCGCCGACATCGATGTTTCCTCCGCCCGAGTCTCCACCGCCAGGACCCGCACCTGTATTACCGGTAGATCCTTCGGTATCAGTTTCTCCAGGTTCTGCACCCGGACCTTGCCCCAGCATGGTGTAAGAGACACCGAACACCACCAAACCAATGGTCAAACAAAATACCGGGGAAGCAAGTTTCCTCCTGAGGTTTTTCATGGTTTCTGCCCCTCTTGGTTTCATGAGGTTGTTTCGCGTTTTTGGAAAAGCGTACTTAGGCTGCACCTCAACTCTTATCAAGGAATATAACAAGATTTATGTGATATTAGTGTGATTAGTAGGACTATACTGGTGAGTATTTGATGAGTCTTATTGGAGATCTGCAACGCGCGGCGGCAAGATCCACGGACCTCCTTACTCCATGGGCTCTGGAATCTCCTCCCTCCATTGGGACAGGTAGCCGGCTCAGTCATCCATGAGCCGACGCCGACGCTCGAAAAGGTCTGAGCGGGCATAGGCCGCCTCGACCCGGTTTCGGACCACATGTGCAAGGGTTGCCTCGATCACCCCCCGGGATGATACGCACCTGCCCAGTCCCGGAAGGTCCGGAGAAACCCATGCGGCACGGCCGGGAAATAGTCGACAATTTCCGCCCCCAGGGGGGCAAGCAGATGCCGCCGTATGGGTGAATACGTTACAGAGACACAGGTTATTCACCTGGGTGGTGCACCCTGTTGACAACCCCAACGCTTCTCTCTCAGAGGGCGGAGCCTTTTTTCGTTGTGGTCGAAAGCTTCCCCGAAACGCCGCATCACCCCCGTCGCGGTCGCTGCTCGCGCCACCAAGGCCTCCGTTATGAGAAAGGGAGAGGGGAGCGGCGGGGGTGATGGGGGGCAAGGGAGGCGCTCTCCCCGGTCGGGGGTTCGAAGGGGCCGGAGCCCCTCGCCAGCCCCAATGTATTACAGTGCGCCGTGGAAAGGCGCCTTCTTCTGGCGGGTGCGAATCCCGCCCAACAACTGTCGCTCCGGTTGGTAGCAGCCAGGGCGGATCATGGAGGTAACGAAATGGTCTGAAGCACTCTGGTGACAAAGGGCCGCTCTGAAGCGGTTCAGCGACCATGCGGGCCGGAACGCGAGTGAACGTCGAGCAGGCCTCGAGACAGGGCGATACGGAAGCCGACCCTCCTGTAATTAGGGGAAGGCCGTTGGCGGATGGGGAAGTGAGCGACGCGGGCACCGATCCGTTTCCGTCGGGGTAATGACGCTGGCACGCATGGAAGGGGAAGAAGGCAGCAACACGGGAAGCCCTGGGGGAGATGTGGCACACATCAACCGGGACCCCGCGAGGGGCAGGCCGGGCCTGCAGGGTGGCGGATGGGTCCGTAGTACCGGGGAAGCCAGGTAACGCTGGTGGAGGGAAGGGACCCTGAGTTGAGAGCAGCATGGAAAGGAGGCAGGGCATGGCCACTGACAAAGGTCTAACAGGGTCAGAAAGGGTTCGGAAACTCCAGACCATGCTACATGCGAAAGCGAAGGAGGACCCCAAGCGGCGGTTTCATGCTTTGTGCGACAAGGTGTGGCGAGAGGACTTTCTGAAGGAAGCCTGGGGACAGGTCCGCCGAAACGGCGGGTCGGCCGGGGTGGACGGGGAGGACTTCAAGGACATCGAGGCGTATGGAGTGGGCCGCTGGTTGGGGGAACTGGCGCGGGACCTGAGGGAAGGGACCTACGCACCAAGGCCGGTGCGGCAGGTTCTGATCCCGAAGAAACAGCCTGGGAAGTTCCGGCCTTTGGGCATTCCCTGCATACGGGACCGGGTAGCGCAGACGGCGGCTTTGCTGGTGTTGGAGCCGATCTTCGAAGCGGACCTGGAACCGGAGCAGTATGGTTATCGGCCGGGGCGGAGTGCTAACGACGCCGTCAATGGCGTGCATGAACTCCTGCGAAGGGGTTACCGGGAGGTGGTTGACGGCGACCTGTCCAACTACTTCGGCGAGATTCCGCATGCGGAGCTGATGAAGAGCATTGCCCGGCGCGTGAGTGACGGGAGGATGCTCAAGCTCATCAAGGCATGGCTGGAGATGCCGGTGGAGGAGGACGACGGGAAGGGTGGCAGACGCCGCCGGAACCGAGGGCGCCGGGAGCGGAAGGGGACACCGCAAGGAGCCCCGATCTCACCCTTGCTCAGCAATCTCTACATGCGGCGCTTCGTTTTGGGCTGGAAGGTGCTGGGTTATGCCCGGCGCTTCTGTGCGGAGATCGTCAACTATGCGGATGACTTCCGTGTACTCGGCAAGGCACCGGCGGCAGAGATGCTGACGGCGGTCAAGCGGATCATGGAGGAGCTGAAGCTACCGGTCAACGAGCGGAAGACCCGATGCTTGCGGTGTCCCGAGGAACCGATGGGGTTCCTGGGATATCGCATCGGACGCAACTATCGCCCCAAAGGGAAAGGAGCCTACATCGGCACTCGACCCAGCAAGGCGAGCGTCCAGAGCATCTGCCGCAAGATCAGCGAGTGGACGGCGCCGAGGAACGGGACGCTGCTTCGAGGACAGATGATAGAACACCTGAACCGGACCATGACCGGGTGGGCGAACTACTTCTGCCTCGGGCAGGTCAGCCCGGCCTACCGGGCGATCGACCGCCACGCGGTCCGGCGGCTGCGGCAGTGGCTCTGTCGGAAGCACAAGGTGAGGTCCGGGGGGTATGTGCGCTTCTCGGACGCGAGACTGCGGCAAACCTATGGTCTCACTTGCCTGGCGTCGAGGACGAAGGCTCTCCGTGGGCGAAGGCATGATCTCGACTGAAAGCCGGATGCGGGAAAACCGCACGTCCGGTTTGACGAGCGGGGGCGAGGAAACGCGGCTAGGACGAGATTGAGGCACCGGCAAGTGGCGAAAGCCGCCGGTAACAGCGACTCCCTCGATCTAAGGCAGGCGCGCCTCCCCTCGACTCTACTTGGGTAGGCTGGCTCCCCGGCACTGCGCGGTGCGGCGCCGGCCCCGCTGTCCCCGCCTCGCACGGCCCGCCACCGCGCCGTGCCAGTGGGGTGCCGGTGGAGGGACGGATGGCCGAGACCGAATTGCGACCACGCCCCGGAGCCCCACGGTCGAGCGGCTCACTGTTGGGGCCGGCCATTCCGGTTTCTCCACAGCCGGCGAGACCTGCGGTCTCTGAGAGGGGAGTCGGTGCAGGAGGCGTTCCGGGGTGTTCTGGTACGCCAGGGAGTGAGAAAGTCCAGCCTGCCCGGCAAAGCTCGCGGAATCAGGGGGGATTGCAACGCTTACTTGACGCCTCCTGCCTGATTCATCGCGTCGTTTCCTTGAATATCGGCTAAAATCATAGTGCCAGAAGGACGATGGATTTGGTGGTTATTGGGAATTTTCGATGCACTGGCAGTCATTGGGGATTCCAAGAAGATTTATCTTCCCCGCAGTCGCAATCGACGGCGCAGTCCAAGGAAACACCCAAGGCTGATTTAGAGCTTCTGAAGGGACGGGAGTACACGACATGTGGATCCACGCCTTTGTCTACCTCCTGCCAATCTTTGTCGGGCCTCTACCCTCAGTCCAAGAACCCGTGCCTCGATACATCTTCGGGAAAGCCGAAGCCGTCGACGTCGACTTGCTCAAGGTTGACGGATTCGTGGTGAATTTGCGGGGAGCCAAGGCAGTCAGTTACAAGCGGAAACCGGAAGAGCTTGACCCCATTTCCCACCTTCAGATGATGCTCGACAGGCAGCCGGTGCGGTGTGAGAATTTAGAAAAGCCCAATGACTTCAGGAAACAGCGGTTTCTGGGAACCTGCTACCTGGTAGGCGAAAGGACGGAAGTGAACCTGAACCGATGGGTAGTGGCCAATGGGTTCGGCAAGTCCTTTGGAACCGACGAATACCGGGAAGACGAAGAGCTTGCCCAAAAACTGGAGGTGGGCATGTGGAAGAATCGATCAGGCCTCAGGCTCACACGACGCCGCACTCACCGCTTCCCTCCAGTGTTTGAATCCGATAGAGGGCGATCTAGTGGGGGCGACTGTTGAACGGTTAGGGCGAATCAACCGACCGATCCTCTCCCGACCCCTGGGTCAGGTAACGCGCCCAGTCGTCCATCAGGGCACGCCGGCGTTCGAACAAGTCGGAGCGGGCATGGGCCGCCTCCACCCGGTTCCGGACGACATGCGCCAGGGCCGCTTCGATCACCTCCCGGGGGTGGTCCGTCTTCTTGGCAGCATAGTCCCGGAAACAAGCCACGCCAGACGCGGCGGTTCTTCCCCAGACCATCGCTGGTACCGATTGGGAAACCCGTGAACGCGATGCCGGTTTCGATGCCGCCGTCAAGAATGTCCTTCAAACGGAGCACGAAACGGGCTCACCCAATGACCCTGGAATAATCGACGATTTCCGCCACTGGGGGTCAAGGCGGTGTAGACAGACCAACGCGCCACCAAAAAAACCCCGGTGGCGCGTCCAGGTGGCGCGTGCTTTCAACAACCACAACGCTTCTCTCTCAGAGGGCGGCGCCCACCCCGTTGTGGTTGAGGACTTTCTGCGAACGCCGCATTGGACGCGGGATGAGACGGATTTCCCTCCCCCAATGTGAAAAGACGAAGCGAGGCTGCGCCTCGCGTGTCGCCCTCCCGTCCGGCGGAACGGCGCGCAGTACGAGAGGGGTGCAGGTGGAGGGAGCGACCCCACCTTTTTTGTTGCTGGTGCATCACCGGAGAGGGTGAACCGGCGCGTACAGTGGCGCGCGATTAACCCTCCCCTTGTGGGGTCGCTCCCTCCACAGTGATCCCTGGCGGGAAGGCCAAAATACCGAAGAACTGGACCCGGGTTGTCCTGCTCAAGCTGGCTTGCCCCGGACGAGGTCGCCTCGCTGGACTTGGCGCGGGCAACCGATTCCCTGGGCAAGGTAACGCGCCCAGTCGTCCATCAGGACACGCCGGCGCTCGAAAAGGTCCGAGCGGGCATAGGCCGCCTCGACCCGGTTGCGGACCACATGCGCCAGGGCCGCCTCTATCACCTCCCGGGGGTGATCCGTTTCCTCGGCCGCCCAGTCCCGGAAGCTGGACCTGAACCCGTGCGGCACCGCCACAATCCCAAGCTCACGCGACAGCTTCCGCAGTTGCTTGTCGTCGAGAGGCTTCCCGCGCCCATGGGTGAACACCAGTGGACCGGCTTCCTCCCCGAGCGCCTGCGCCACCTCGAGAATCTCTAGGGCACGGCCATACAGCGGCACCGGGGCCGCTCGATCCGAGGACACCGGCGCTCAGGAACCGGCTAGCAGGGGCATACTGAAGCCGACGCTACGTATGGTAAGGATGTAGATGGATCGTCGGCGTCATCTCCGAGCTTGCGGCGGGGTTTCTGACCAGAGCTCGCAAGACAACCTTCGCAGGTGACGGATCGGCGTTGCCAGAAAGGACTTCGGCGGGATCGGGTTCGAGACGAAGCCGACCGGACGGCCGTAGGCGGGGAGGTCGGCGAGCCTCAACTGTACCATCCCCAATGACGATTCGGGCCTTTTTCCAAAATAAATCACCGTATATTAATGATTTCTGCATAATTTCTCACACCTAAATCATGCCAGGCTGGCTATTCTAGAAGTTATTCCTGCTGAGGATATTAGGCGGCCATTCAGCCGTGTTTGTCGGAGGCACTCGCACCGTAGGACTGCTTCAGATTCGTGCATGAGCTTCAGACATCGCCTCCTCTAGAGCCGTTCACATTCGAATGTAAACACACCCTCCCCCGCCCAAGCCCAACGCACGCATTCGCCTTGATGATGGAATTGATCTGGGTTCCCGGGAAGGAGAGAGCAAGTGATGAAGAATGCTGGAGCCATCGCTGTTGCGACACTACCCCTTGCTATTGTGCTGCTTATGGCCTCGATTCTCCATTTCAGCGACAGTCAATCTCCTGCCTCAAAATGTGAGTTTTTCAAGACTGAAGAAGGCTGGTTCTACCGATGGAGTGAAAGGTGTCAACCTGTCCCTGTTTCCTCGATGTTCTACAGCAAAGACGGCCTCCATCTGGAAATCGAAGAAACCTTGAATCTCATGAGACAAGCGATGTCAAGGGATGCATTTCTGGCGGGCCAAGTCTGGCTCGCACATGCCAGGCGAGTCACAGGATCCCCAGAACCGTTCAACAACCTGTAATGGGCTGGGACTCATGATCTACATCGTGGTGCTGCTGTTTCAGGAGTAGATGGACATGACCTTCCAGGACTTCATCGTTCTGTTGGCGCTTAACTCGCCGCTGATCTTCTTTCTCATCGTCTACTGGAGACGCTGCAAAAAGGATCTCCAGAGAAGAAAGGAGGCGAAGGGATAATGCCGTTCTGGATCAGCTCCGTGCTCCTGGCCTTTGAGATGGGCTGCTTTATCGCCATTTCGTTGTGGTACTTGCGAGAAAGGAGACAGCTTGAGGGAAAAGAGAAGGCTTCTGCTTGGGAGTTATACCGGCGCCTCTGGGCTCAGGACGATGAAATAGTGAGAGCCTTCGACTCTCTTGGTGATCCACAAAAAGAGATTCGAGAGTGAGCTTAGTTTTCAGACTGATGAAACAGAAAGACCTTTACTTCGGCCTAGTGTCGGTCGTGGCTGTCATCATTTTCTGGCTCTTTCTCTGGCTGTTTCCGCCTCAAGCAAGCCAGGGAACCACGCTTTGGATGGGATGGTGAAACATCGGGGGCCGCATCCGCTTTTCCTGCACGTCTGGACCCGGACGTTATTTCCTTCCTGCCGGCCGCGTCTATCCCCATGCTGTTCTGTGGCGCGAACTGGTGAACACCTGGGATGCGGGGCAACTGAGCAATAGGCGAAGGAAGGGAGGGCACCCCCCAAACAAACAAAGGAGTTTACTCGAGGAGCAACCCGATGGGAATACTCGGCATGTTTTGTCCCCAAGTTCGCGTCCTGGAAGTCTGGGAGAAGGGCGCCATCATTCTGAATTACGATCCAGCTCTTTGGCGCAGGGACGCATTTGGCCGCACTATGTCATTCTCGGCGTATGGCTCTCGGAACTCCGATTACGGTTGGGAAATCGACCACATTCTCCCGGTTGCTGACGGGGGGACTGACGACATCGACAACCTCCGACCCCTTCACTGGAGATCCAACCTCGCCCGCAATAGTTAATTGCAGCCTCAGGCGCGGGTCGGCCGAAACCACCCGGCAGTCGATCTTCTCAGGGTGTCCCTCATAGTAAACGGGGTCTACCACCAACCCCATTGCCAGCAGGGTTTTGTAGAGACGCACATTGCGTCCATAGGGGTTTCGGGTCAGATTGTCAAGAGAAAACTACGCAAGAGGTCGCTACGTTCAGAGGGACTTTGATTCCGACAAACCTGTGAGTAAGAAGGGGGCAGGGATGATACAAAGAAGGTGTTTGATCGACCCTTCCTCACCAGTCACAAGGCATTCGCGCTGATTTTGGACACCGACGACGGACTTTAGGAAAGGAGAAAAAGGTGAAATGTTTAAAAATACCTGTAAGATCGTTGCTGCTTCCATGGTGCCCATCGTGCTGTTGTATAGGGACGACAAGGGCAGGGTGGGCTTCACTATAGGAGCAGGGATGATCCTCAATGAGGACGGTTGGGTGCTCACCGCGGCTCACATCGTGGAGCAAATTCGGAGCGTGGTGGATTCTGGCATCCTGGAGACATCTAACAAGAAAAAACCCATCGTTGTTACCCAATATAGCTTTCTAATTGGGCACAGAAACTCGCCTTTTGAGCGTGGGATTTCCCGAGTCGACACTGATATAGGAGTTCTCAAGGTCCAGGATTTTGTTCCCGAAAGTGATCGTGTGTATCCGCGTCTGAGATCCACAGGAGTCGAGCCGGGAGAGCTTCTCTGCCGGATTGGTTTTCCCTTTGTAGCTGATATCCAATCCATTCAAATAGCATGGAGCGAAGAGGATGGATTTACCGCTCCCAATTTACTTCCAGTTCCTGCTTTCGTCAACGAAGCATTGGTGAGCCGGATCCTTCGTATTCATTCGGATGGTGATGAGTGGATCGAAACCAGCTCCCCGGGTCTTCCAGGGCAAAGCGGGGGACCTTTGGCTGATGAGGACGGCCTAATTTGTGGTATCCAGGTCAACACTCACCTTTACCCGTTGGGATTCCCAAACAAATGGCGCAATCAGGTGTTGAATGTTGGTAGGGCTGTTGAGATCAAGACTGTAAGACAGTTCCTTGACGCCAACAGGATTAAGTATTACATTGAATCCAGGAGGTAGAATCATGAGGTCCGACACGTTCATGACTTTTTCTGCGGGCAAGCCCTCTCCTGTTCGCGTTATCGACGATCCGTCGAAACCGCGGTGGGACGATCCCTTGACCCCTCCCCGGCAACGCGATGAGCAGGATCGTGCGCCGCAATCAGCAACTCCCAAGAAACAAGATCGTCAAAAGGCAAAGAGCACAAGCTAATCTGCTCCACCCTCACCCTGAGAAGCAATACCAAGCGGAGAGCCTCACCGCTCTCCGCTTTTGATTGTAAACACCCCCTAGCTATTCTCTCAGAGGCACACACACTTTGTTTTGGTTGTTTGGGTCCCACTCGGGCACGCAAGGTCCCGATCCATACTCAAACTCCCCTCCACAGGGGGGGAGAACGGGACTTCCCAACCTGAGCAGTTCCGAGCAGACAGTGGCCTGCCGATGGTGGAAGAGAGGATTTCACCGGAAGCGGTGGTTGCTCTTCTCCCGCTCCTGTGGAACGCGACGCAGGGCATGTTTCGGATTATTCTTAAAGCCCGCGGCCGATCCGGTGGAGCCTGTGGGTGGGAAATGTCTCTCCAAGGAGGTGTGGGAAATCATTCCGTAAGTTCGTAACGCCGGGATTCGGAACCACGGGGATTTCCACACCTCCCGCAGGATCCATGGGCCACTCAACTATAGGGCCTCCAGATCCTCCCCCGACCCCTGGTCCAGGTAACGCGCCCAGTCGTCCATCAACGTGCGCCGGCGCTCGAACAGGTCGGAGCGAGCATAGGCCGCCTCGACCCGGTTGCGGACCACATGCGCCAGGGCCGCCTCGATCACCTCCCGGGGATGGTCGGTCTCTTCGGCCGCCCAGTCCCGGAAGCTGGACCTGAACCCGTGCGGCACGGCTGCAATCCCCTGCTCGCGGACCAGCCACCGCAGCTCCTTGTCACTGAGCGGCTTCCCTTGCCCACGGGTGAACACCAGAGGACCGGCTCCTTTGCCCAGGGTCCCTGCCGCCTCGAGAATCTCCAGGGCACGGCCACAAAGCGGCACCCGGTGTTGGCGGTTCGCCTTCATCCGACTGGCCGGGACGGTCCATACACCAGCGTCCCGATCGATCTCCTCCCACTCGGCCCAGCGCACCTCGCTCCACCTGGCCGCCGTCAACACCAGGAACTCGAAGGCCAGCTTGGCCACCTCGGGCGCCGTCGCTGCCTGCACCGTCCGGATGGCCGCAGCCACCTCCCGATGCGGCATGGCCCGCATGTGCTCGGTAACGTCATGTTGGGGACCCAGGACCGGGCCGATCCTGTCGCAGGGGTTGTCGATTCTGTACTCCATTGCTACGGCCCATTCCAGGACCGCACGCAGGCGCTGGCGCACCCGCCGGGCGCTGGAGGCCTTCCGGTGCCAGATAGGGGTGAGGATCTCAAGCAGATCGGCGCTGGTGACCTCTGAGACCGGCATCTTGCCGATGCGGGGGAAGGCGTACCGCCTCAGGCTCGCCATCCACTCCCGGTGGTGACGCCGGCCGCGCCAGCCGTCCCGCTTCTGTTCCAGCACACGTGAGGCGGCTTCAGCGAAGGTAGGAATGCCCTCGGTGCGGCGCTTCTCGGCAAGAGGATCTCCGCCCACACGGGCCAACTTGCGGTTAGCCAGCGCTTTCTCCCGAGCCTCGGCCAGGGAGACCAGGGCGAGGCTGCCGAGACCGAGCTCCCGGCGACGGCCACGGACGACGAGGCGTTGAATCCAACTGCGGGTTCCGCTGGGCTGGACGAAGAGGTACAATCCGTTTCCATCGGCGTATCTTCCGGGCGGAGCGGAGCGCAGGAAAGCGGCCGAGAGGGCGTTGCTGGGGTGACGGCCGATGGGTTTGGTTTTAGGTCGGACAGGTGCGAAGTCCGTTACAGTATCCATCCCCCCATTATATGGGGGATGGCAGTGGATTGCAAGGGATGTTGGTGGCAAGACAAGCCACGGCAGGACTTATATAAGACACTCATAAATAAGACAGTTATAGACACCACTGGACGGCTCTAGACATCACTGGATTTTGTAGGGACGTTGCGGCGGCGGCAGCATTTCACGGCACCGGTTCAAGCCGTGCGAGCATTATCGTCCTGCGCTTCCGCGCTGGCGTTAAGTTGCCCACACGCCCGCGCAACGTCAGGCACGGTATCGATTCCTACGGGCACGACTCGCCCCTCCTACACCTCCAAGGGTGTGGACAGCATCGGGCGGTTGCGCTACATTGTGACTCACACTTGGAGGTTTGCGATGGGTGCTGTTTTTCGTACCCGCGGGAGAGCCGGAGGCGTGCTGGCGCCGGCCGTTCTTGGGGCCTTGCTCTGTCTGGCCGCGGCGGTGCCTGGTGCGCCGCTTTTGGCTGACGACCGACAGGCCGAGTCCTTCGAGGCGCTCGGACTCCGCTACAGCCGCGAGGTGCGGCCGCTGATCGGGCAGTTCTGCCAGGGGTGCCACTCAACGGAGCTGCGCACGGGGGAACTGGACCTGGAGCGGTTCACCGACATGGCCGAGGTGCGTCGGGATGCCGGGGCCTGGGTCAAGGTGGTCGACATGCTGGAGCGGGGGGAGATGCCCCCCGAGGGTTCCGGCCAACCGCTGCCCGAGCAGAGAAAGGCTTTGCTGGACTGGGTGAAGGGGTATCTGCGGGCGGAGTCTCTGGCCAATGCCGGGGACCCGGGGCCGGTGGTGCTGAGACGGCTCAACAATGCCGAGTACACCTACACCGTTCAGGATCTGACGGGGGTCGAACTGGACCCGACCCGGGAGTTTCCCACCGACAGCGCGGCCGGGGAAGGATTTACCAATGCCGGCAACGCCCTGGTGATGTCTCCCGGCCTGCTGCAGAAGTATCTCGACGCCGGCAAGGCCATTGCCCAACACGCCGTGCTGTTGCCTGACGGCTTCCGTTTTTCCCTTCAGAAGACCCGGCGCGACTGGACCGACGAGATACTGGCCGAGATCCGCCAATTCTACGGCCGGTTCACGGAGGTGCGGAAGCTGGGCGTGGGTTCGGAGGTTGGAAACGTCAACGTCCACGGCAACTCCCGCATCGGGCTGTCCGGAGTCCTGCCGCTGCAGAAATACTTTGCAGCCACGCTGGCAGAGCGGCAGTCGTTGCGCTCCGGCCGCAAGACCATCCCGGCCGTGGCTGATCAGTACGGGCTGAATGCCAGCTACCTCGGCAGGCTGTGGAACAGTCTCAACGGAGTCGCCCCCTCTCCCCTGATGGATGACCTGCGTGCCCGCTGGCGTGGCGCCGGGCCTTCGGATGCCGGTGCGTTGACCTCGGCGGTTGCTGCCTGGCAGCGGGCCCTCTGGACCTTTGGACCGGTCGGTTTGATCGGCAGGACCGGAGGTCCCAAGCGGTGGATGGAGCCGGTCGACCCCCTGGTCTTTCAGCAGCACCTGTGCGCCTCCATTCCGCCCAGGCCGCCAGACCGGCGAGACGGAGAAGTGCTGGTGTCCCTGGTGGTGACCGATGCCGGGGACGGGAACGAAGGTGACTTCGTGGTTTTGGAGCGTCCGCGCCTGGTGCGGGTCGGCCAACCCGACGTGCTGCTGAGGGAGATTCGCGGCCTCGGCCGCAGACTGCGGGGGGCGGAATCGGGGCAAGCCTCGACGGAAGAAGCCGAGTGGGGCCTGGACCCGGCCATGTTCGGGAGGCATCCCAACGGCAAGGCCATCGATGCCGACTCGCTCGTCGTGCGCGCGCCGGCGGTGATTCCCATTCGCCTGCCCGCCTCCCTGGCGTCCGGGCGCGACCTGGTCGCCAGGGCCGTGCTGGATGAGGAATCCGGTAGCGAGGGCAGCGTGCAGGTGGAGCTGGTTCTGGGAGAAGCGGCAGAGACATCCGGTCTGTTGATCAGCCGGACCAACGTCCTGTATTCGAGCGTGAGCCAGGTATTTTCGGACCGCAGGGACCTGTCCTTGTCGCGGCCCATCTTGGTGGCCGAAGCCGGTGGCGCCCGCCAGCGCATCCAGACGGCGCTGGACGACTACCGCGGCCTCTTTCCGGCGGCACTCTGCTTCACCCAGATCGTACCGGTCGACGAGATCCTCACCCTGCAACTGTTCTTTCGAGAGGATGACCACTTGGCCCGGCTGATGCTGGACAGCCGCCAGCGGGCTCGGCTCGACCGGCTCTGGGAAGAACTACGCTTCGTCAGCCACAGTCCCTTCGAGCGGGTGACGGCCCTGGACCTGCTTCTGGAAGCCATGGTCGGCAACGGCCGGAGGGACCGTTCCCAGTATTTCGCCCTGCTGCCTCTGCAGCCACCCATCAACCGGGGGGCGGAGGCCTTTCGCCGGGAACTGGTCGATGCCGAACCCCGGCAGTTGGCGGCCCTGATCGAGTTTGCCGGCCGAGCCTACCGCCGTCCCCTGACCGAACTGGAGGTGGAGGAACTGCACGGGCTGTACCGCCGGCTGCGGGAGCAGGAGCTCTCCCACGAGGAGGCCTTTCGCTTGACCCTGGCCCGGGTCTTTGTCGCCTCCCCCTTCCTCTACCGGCCGGAGAAGGCGCCGCCCCAAGCCACGGGTGAAGTCTCCGACTGGGAGCTGGCCAGCCGTCTGAGCTACTTCCTGTGGTCCTCCCAACCGGACCGGGAGCTGCGCGCCCTGGCCGTACAGGGCAGGCTGCGTGCTCCCGAAGTGCTGGTCTGGCAGGCCAGGCGCATGCTGGCCGATGCCCGGGTACGGCGGCTTGCCACCGAGTTTGCCTGCCAGTGGCTGCACATCTACGACTTCGACCAGACCGAGGAAAAAAGCGAGAAGCACTTCCCCGAGTTTGCCGAAATACGCGGGGACATGTACGAGGAGTCTATCCGGTTCTTTACGGATCTGTTTCAGCGGGACGCCTCCCTGCTGAACCTGTTCGAAGCCGATCACACCTTCGTCAACCAGAGACTGGCGGAGTTTTACGGGATCGAGAGTGTTCAAGGCGAGGACTGGCAGCGTATCCAGGTGCAGGAGCATGGGCGCGGCGGCATTCTGGCGCTGGGCACCACCCTGAGCAAGCAGTCGGGGGCCTCCCGGACCAGTCCCATACTGCGCGGCAACTGGATCAGCGAAGTGCTACTGGGAGAGAAGCTGCCGAGGCCGCCACCGGACGTGCCCGAACTTCCACCCGATGAGACCGCTACCGAGGGGCTGACCCTGCGCCAACTGGTGGCCCTGCATACCAGCGAGCCCAGTTGCGCCTCCTGCCATCGAAGGATCGATCCCTTCGGTTTTGCGCTGGAGGGCTTTGACGCCATCGGCCGGCGCCGCGACCGGGACATGGCCGGCCGGCCGCTGGATACCCGGACCACGCTGCCCGACGGAAGCGAGGTCGAGGGACTGGCAGGCTTGCGGGACTACCTGTTGGAGCACCGGCGAGAGGAAGTGCTGCGGCAGTTCTGCCGCAAGCTGCTGGGGTACGCCATCGGCCGGGAACTGAAGCTCTCCGACCAGCCGCTGGTCACCGAGATGCTTCAACGTCTGGCCGAAAACGACTACCGGTTCTCGGTGGCCATCGAGACGATTGTTGGAAGCCGTCAGTTTCGGGAGATCCGGGGCCGGGACGTGCAAGTGGCCCGGGGTGCCAGTCCCTGATCATCGGGAGCAGTCTTCCGGCGAGGCCGTTCCCGATCCGAACCCTTGACCGGGGGCATTCACGTTCATGGCGCGTTCGGAGGCCATTTGAGGTAGAATAGCCGGGCAATTCCTCTCTCTTTTGCCGTGAGGCCGATCATGACTGACCGTCAATTTTCTCGACGAAAATTCCTGCGGGGGCTGGGCGTCACCATGGCGCTACCCTGGATGGAGTCGCTGCCGGTTTGGGATGCTGTGGCGGCTCCGGGCCTGCGCGCCTCCAATGAGGCCCCGATCCGCCTGGGAGTGCTGTTTGCCGGCAACGGGTTTCACAGCAAGGAGTGGTGGGCCAAGGGAGCCGGGAGTCAGATGGAGCTCGGCCGGGTGCTGGAACCCCTGACCGATTTTCGCGAGCGCATGCTCTTCATCCGCGGGCTCTATAACGCCGAGGCGCTCAAGGGCAACATCCACAGTTCCCAGACCGGCAACATGCTTTCCGGGGCGCCGCTGGCCAATGGTGGCGAGATTCGTTCCGGAACCAGCTTCGACCAGGTGGTGGCCCAGAACTACGGGCGCTCGACCAAGGTGCCCAGCCTGGTGGTCGGTTGCGAAAGGTCCAACCCGGGGATTCACAAGAACTACTCCATGCTCTACAGCTCGCACATCTCCTGGAGCTCTCCCACGGCTCCCACCCCGCTGGAGGTCTATCCCGCCCTGGCTTTCGACCGGCTGTTCAAGGACAGCGTCGAGCGCGGAGACCAGAGTGTGCTGGATGCGGTGCTGGACGAAGCCCATCGAGTGCGCCGAGACATCAGCTCCAACGATCAGCACAAGCTGGACGAGTATCTGAACTCGGTGCGAGAGGTGGAGCGGCGCATCGAGCAGGCCGGCAATCGGGGCGAGGTGCAGGGCTGGCGCCCCACCCTGGACAAGCCCAACATCCCTCGTCCGCCTGACGGCATGCCGCAGGACATCCCCGAGCACATGCGGCTCATGAGCGACATTCTGGTGCTGGGCTTCCAGACCGACACCACCCGGGTCTGCACGCTCAAGCTCAACAACGATCACAGCTACCTGCTGTTCCGCCACCTGGGAGTCACGGTCGGTCACCACGAGCTCTCCCATCAGGACAACGAAGCCTGGCTGCAAGTGAACCAGTTCTTCGTGGAGCAGTTGGCCTACATCGCCCGCAAGCTGGACTCTATTCAGGAAGGCGAGCGCACCGCCCTGGACAACTCCATGCTGATGATCTGCTCCAGCATGCTGACGGGCCGCCACAACGCCAAGCAACTGCCGGTGGTCCTGGTCGGCGGCGGCGGGGGGCAGTTGAAGGGCGGCCGGATCCTGGACTACCTCGACAAGCCCAACCGCAAGATGTGCAGCCTGTTCCTGTCCATGCTGGACAAGTACGGCATTCACCTCAAAGAGTTCGGCGACTCGCAAGAGCGGCTGCTGGAGGTGTAGCCGCTCAATCGCGGGTTCCCCGTACTCATTTCTGAAAACGTAAAGGCAAGCCTGGATACTTATCTTCTTGCCGCCTTCCCGTAACCCTTTCAATCACTTCAATCGCCTGCCGTTGCGCGGGCATGACGGAGGTCCTTATGCGGATGACTCCCATTCGAAGAGCCCAGACCTGGGACTGTCTTGTAGTAGCCGGATTGCTCTGGATCGCCATGGGCGCAGCGCCGGCTGAAGGAGGAGACTTCTATGTCGGTGTCACGGGGTCGGGCGAACGTCTGGGTGTCCTGTACGACAAGACCGTGGACAACACCAGTCCCAGCAACCTTTCACTCAACCCGGGCGAGGTTTTTCGAGCGGATGACTCCGCTACCAAGGCGGCTTACGGCTACGGTTTCCTGGCCGGCTACCGCGTGCCTTTCGGCCTCACCGGTGTTTTTGTGGCCGCCGAGGGCGACCTGGCCTATCACCGTGGTGCAGTGATAGGACGCTTGCCGGGACTGGGGACTTCCGAGGGGCGCAACCAACTGGGAGAGGTCTGGCCCGAGGACTGGTCCTTCGACAAGGACAGAAGCGTCGGTTTCACCCTGCGACTGGGCGCTGGAATCCCGGTGGTGGGGCCGGGGCTCGGCCCGAGTGTCTACGGGCTGGTCGGCCTGCGCCACCTCAAGGCGGGTTTCAGGTCGGACTATACCGGGTGCTTGAATCCGGAACCCTGTACCGAGGCCGGCGAGTTCACCTCGGGGACCGACAGGTTCGACGAGAATTTCATCGGCTGGACCACCGGCGGCGGGATCGAAAAAAAGCTGGGAGCCATCGCCATAAGGGGCGAAGTGAGGTACACCGACTACCGAAGCGCCTCAAGGATCATTCCATTCACCGACGTGGGGGTGACGGTCCCCCTGTCGTTGGAAGCCAGCGGAGTCAGCGCCAGGGTGGGTCTGCTCTTGTATTTCTGAGTCGCGGCCGCTTGTCTGAAACAATCGACAAACGACAAAAGAAAAAGACTTATCCACGAAGGGGCACGAAGGACCACGAAGGGCCACTAAGGCGCTGAGGTTGACCGCGACGGAGTACCAAGTTCACGAAGGGATTGTCGAATTCCGATTGTTTGACTCTCGAATGATCTGCACACCAGGGCGGGGGCTCGGCTTGCCTGAAACAACCGAAAAAAGACAAAAGAAAAAGAGTGATCCACGAAGACACACGAAGGACCACTAAGGCGTTGAGGTGAACCGTAACGGGATACCAAGGTCGCCAAGGGATTGGTCGATTCCTGATTGTTTCACTCTCGGATGATCTGCCCGGCAGGGCAGGGGCGACACTTGTTAGCAATTGATAATCCCCGGGCGAACGCCCGGGCGACCCATTGAGCCGCGGAGCGGCGGCAGCAGGTAGCCGTGGGCGTGAGCCCATGGAAAGGGGTAGCTCCACGTCGAGCCGCGAAGGCGGCGACAGCAGAGGGCCGAAAGCGCGAGGCCCCGGAGACCGGCTCTCCTGAAACAAAAGAAAAAAGAGTTATCCACGAAGGACGACGAAGGGCTACGAAGCGGAACGGCTCTGTCGCATCGGCACGAGTTGCGGCCTTGAAACCCGACGCGCCCCTTTCAAAAGCAAGCATGATGGGAGGAGGCTCCCCCGGGAGCGCGGGCGTCCCGCCCGCATCGGTCCGGGCGCAGCCGGGCCCGATCTCTCTCACTTCGATCTGCAGAGAATGGCGCCACTGCTCCGCTTCCTGAGCGGCAGCTTCTGGTCCTGTCCATCCATTTTCGTGTTGGATTTCGCTTGTTTTCTAAACCCAAGTACAAATAAAAGGTTACCGGATAGGTAACACATTCAGATGCCAGTGTGGGGATCACTGAGGGAGGCAAACGACATGGTGGCAACGACATATTCCTACCGGCCCGACTATGCGGTCCCGCCCGGCTGGGTCCTGCAGGAGCACTTGAAGAGTCAAGGTCTCTCTCCTGCCGAGCTTGCCCGCCAATGTGGCCGTTCCGCAAAACTGATTAGCGAAATCATTGCAGGAAAGGCGACGGTTGAGCCCAAGACAGCGCTGCAATTTGAGAAGGTGCTTGGCCTTGATGCCAGCATTTGGCTGGGAATTGAGGCTCGCTATCGGCAGAAGGGAGGGCGTTGATATGAGCAGAAATGGCATGAGACCTGTGCATCCCGGTGAAATTCTGCGCGATGAGCTGGATGCGCTGCACATGTCGGCAAAAGCCTTTGCCGCCGCCTTGCAGGTTCCCGGCAACCGAATTACGGCCATTCTGAATGGGCGGCGCGGCGTTACCGCCGACACTGCGTTGCGCTTGGCCCGTTATCTCGGCACCACGGCCGAGTTCTGGTTGAACTTGCAAAAGACGTTCAAGCTGCGGACGGCTGAGATTAGAGCTGGGAAACGGTGAGCGGTGTCACCGAAATCATCGAGGGTCTCCGGTCATGAGGGTCCTTGATTCGATCGCAAGGCGCTGCTTTCGTGGCAGGGCTTTTGCTTCGCTGCTGGAGAGCTGCGACATCGAGCCCCGCCGATTCTGGCTGCTGGTCGATCTGTTCCACACGCTAGGCAGCCGGGGCGAAGTGGCCCGGATGGGCAACCAGGACTACTCCCTGCGATTCCTGGTGATCTTCTGGTTCTTCCTGGCCAGCCTCATCGGCCTGATAATGGTATTCACCGGTACCGACCCCGAATGGTACCTCCTCGTATTTCTCGGCATCACCGTTCTTAACCTCAGCATACTTCTGGTCCCCGAGGCGGGCGAAAACCTGGTCAACCCCGTCGAGGGACTGATTCTGGCCCATCAGCCGGTAAACGGAGCCACCTGTTCGGCCGCCAAGCTGACCCACCTGGTCAAGGCGGTGGTCTACGGCAACGACTTCAAGGCCGTCGCCTGGTTTTTCACCACCCCCGATTCCTCCTTCCGCCCCTTTGCGGTCGGGATCCAGTACATTCTATTCCGTTCGACGGTGGCGGTTGCCGTGGTGACGCTGGTGGTGGGGGCAGGCGCCCGCTTCCTGACCCGGGCGGTGCTGGACGACTTCGCGGCCCGCATCCGGCTGCAGCTCAAGTTGGCCGCCTCGGGGTCGGTGCTGCTCTACAAGGAAGTGGAGTAGGGAAATGGGCGACTGTCATCTCAGGTAATTCGGCGGGGGTAAAATTGTCATTACCGTGTAACCGTGTATAATGCGGTGGAGTTACCGCATTAGGATGGACGGCGCAGAACCTGGGGAAAGAGGAGTCAAGGATGGGAAGCAATCGATCCTCGAACGCGACTGGGAATCGAGCACGGGTGTTCGAACCGGTCGGGACCGCAGAGCCGATAGCCGTGGTGGGTATGGCCTGCCGGTTCCCGGGCGCGGAGGGGCTCGAGGCGTTCTGGCGCCTGCTTGCAGCCGGCAAGAACGCCGTGACCGAGGGGGTTCCCGGTTCCGGTGTGGGGCGCGTGGGTGAGCTCTTCCCCGACCCCACGATTGAGAGCCGGGCCTGCCGGTTCGGGGGCTTCGTCGACGGCATCGACCGGTTCGACGCCGAATTCTTCCGGATTTCTCCGGTCGAGGCCGACCTGCTGGACCCGCAGCAGCGCATGATGCTGGAGACGAGCTGGCAGGCCCTGGAAGACGCCGGGATGGATCCGGAGGGATTGAAGGGAAGCCGCACGGGAGTGTTTGCGGGGATCAGCAACAACGAATACCGGGGCCTGATCCTGAGCTCCATCGATACTTCCGAGCCGGCCGAGAGCCTCTATTCGGTCACCGGCACCTCCTTCAACACCGCCATCGGGCGAGTGGCCTTTGCGATGGGCCTGGAGGGACCGGCGCTGTCGATCGATACCGCCTGTTCGTCGTCGCTGGTTGCGGTTCATCAGGCGGCCGTGGCCTTGCAGAGAGGCGAGGCCGATCTGGCGTTTGCGGGGGGTGTCCACGCCATCCTGTCGGGGCGGCTGTTCGAGTTGCGCGCCAATGCCGGAATGCTGGCGCCGGATGGACGCTGCAAGACGTTCGATGCGGCAGCAAACGGTTACGTGCGGGGTGAGGGCTGCGGCATCGTGGTGCTGAAGCGGCTGAGCGAGGCCGAAGCGGACGGCGACCGGATCTGGGGCGTAATCCGGGGTTCAGCGGTCAACCAGGACGGCATCAGCTCCGGCCTGACGGTGCCCAACCCGGCGGCTCAGGAGCGGGTCATCCAGGAGGCGTTGTCGCGGGCCGGGGTTCTGCCCTCGGAAGTGGATTACGTGGAGACCCACGGGACGGGAACCTTGGTGGGAGATCCCATCGAATTGCGCTCGACCGGGGCTGCTTACGCCACGGGACGGGCCGCCGGCCGACCGCTGCTGATCGGCTCGGTGAAGACCAACATGGGCCATCTGGAGTCGGCGGCGGGGGTGGCCGCGCTGATCAAGGTCATGCTGTCGATGAAGCAGGGCGCGATTCCAAAACACCTGCACTTCCGGGAGCCCACTCCGGAGGTGGACTGGGACCAACTGCCGTTGCGGGTGGCTTCGGAGCCGACGGATTGGCCATCCCATCCCGATCGTCCCCCGATAGCGGGCATGAGCGGGTTCGGCTGGTCGGGCACCAACGCCCATGTGCTGGTGGAGGGGTACGGCTCCCCGGACGGCGATTCCACTCCGAGCAACGGGATGCGCCTGGCCGCGGGCGCCGGTCGGCCGCTCGAGGTCTTCCTGTCGGAGCCGGTTGCGGACCGCCCTCCGGCGGAAGCGTCGCTGCAGGCGCGGGAGACGCGCTTCCTGCCGCTGTCGGGCAGGACGGACCAGGCGCTCAAGGACCTGGCGGGACGCTATCTTTCCTGGCTCGACGAACGCTTCGCCGCCCTGGCTTCCCCCGGAGGCGCCGAGTCTCTGCTGGCGGATATGGCCTGGACGGCGGGGGTGGGCCGCAGTCACTTCGCTCACCGGAGAGGTTTGCCCTTCCAGGACGCCGAGTCCCTGCGGGAGGGCCTGAGCGAGCTTGCCGCGGCGGGCGCGCCGCCGCCATCGCCTTCCAAGGTGGCGTTCGTCTATACCGGACAGGGTAGCCACTGGGTCGGCATGGGTGAGAGCCTCTACCGTAGTGAGCCGGTGGTGCGGGCGGTGCTGGACCGCTGTGACGCCTGGATGCGGCAGGATCGTGGAATTTCGTTGCTGGATGTGATGTTTGGACGGTCGGGGTCGGAGGCGGATCTGGCGGACCAGTCCTGGACACAGCCGGCTGTCTATGCGCTGGAGTGCGCCCTGACGGCGCTGTGGTCGAGCCTGGGGGTCCGTCCCGCCGTGGTGTTGGGGCACAGCCTGGGGGAGATTGCCGCGGCCCGTGCGGCGGGAGTGTTCAGCCTGGAAGAGGGGTTGCGGTTTGCCGCGGCAAGGGGGGCGCTGACGGCAAGGCTGCCAAGAGGAGCCATGGCGGCGATTTTTGCGGAGGTGCCGGAGGTGGAGGCAGCCATCGATGAGCTGAACGCGGCCTCCTCCGGGGTGGGCCTCAGCATGGCGGCCTACAACGGAGCCCACCAGGTGGTGAGCGGCCCGGAAGAAATGGTTGCGGCCATCTCGGAGCGCTTCCTGGACCAGGACATACGAGTCAACCGCCTGCGCACCGAGCACGCCTTCCACAGCGCCCTGGTGGAGCCCATGCTGGACGAGCTGGAATCCGTCTGCGAAAGGCTCGAAATCGCGCCGCCGTCCTTGACGCTGGTGAGCAACGTGACGGGGCGGGTGGTGGAATCCGGAGAACTGCCGGACGGAAAATATTGGCGCCGGCACACGCGCCAGCCGGTGGCCTTCGGCCCGGGAATCGAGACACTGGCGCGCTTGAAGGTCGATCTGGTGGTCGAGATCGGCCCCAACGCGGTGCTGGGCCCGATGGCAAGCCTGGCTTGGCCGGAGTCTTCGGACGGCTCCGGGCCGCCGGTTGCGCTGTCGAGCCTGTTGCGGCCTTCCTCCAAGGTGTCGCAGGCGGAAGCCGACCGCGCCTTCATGGCGGCGGTTGCCAAGGCCTACGAGGCGGGGCTGCCACTGTCCTTCGCGGGACTGTTCGCCGGAGAGTTTCGGCGCCGGATCGCCCTGCCGAGCTATCCCTTCCAGCGCCGGCGCCACTGGGTCGGGGCGCCGAAGCGGCGGCGGGTGAGCGCCGGGCACCCCTTGCTGGGCGATCGGCACGAATCGGCCAGCGGCGAAGTTGTTTTCGAAGCGGAGCTGTTTCCCTCGGACCCGGACTGGCTGAACGATCACAAGGTGTTCGGCCGGCGGGTGGTGCCGGGCGCACTCTACGGGGCCATGGCGGCCTCGGCATCCCCGGGCGGCGAGGGTGCCGGATCGGTGGTAGTGGAGGATATGCAACTGCAAAACGCCCTGATCTTCCCGGAGGAGGAATCGGGAGAGGATGCCGGTGAAGCTGGCCGGAAGGTGCAGTTGCTGCTGGATGGATCCGAGGCAGGGCCGGCGCGCCAGATCCGGATCCTCAGCAAGGGTGCAGAGGATGAGGAGTGGACGCTGCACGCGGAAGCCCGGGTTTCGTCAGCACCCGGTTCCCGCCCGCGGGAGGCGCCGCCGTTGGACCTGGAGGGTCTGAAGGCGGAGCTGTCTCCGGTGGACGTGCCAGCCTTCTACCGTGCCAAGGCCGGTGTCGGGATCGGGCTGGGTGCATCCTTCCGCACGCTGGAAGGGGTCTGGGCCCGGGCCGGCGAGGCGGTGGGAGAAGTGGTGTTCCCGGCAAGCCTTGGCCGCAACGGGCTGGATCTGCACCCGCTCCTGCTCGACGGTTGCTTTCAGGTCCTGGCGGCGGCGCGTCCTCCGGGCGGAAGCGAGGACGGCACCACCTATCTGCCCTTCGGTTGGGAACGGTTGTGGTTGGCCGGCGGGCTGCCGGATCGGCTGATTTGCCACGTACATCTGAAGGAGTATTCATCCGGGAAGGAAACCGATGAACCGTTGGAGGTCCTGAGTGGGGATCTGCGTATCTACGATCCCGGTGGGGTCCTGATTGGCGAATTGAGCGGCTACACGGTCAAGCGGGCGACTCGGGCAACCTTGCTGGCTGCGGTCGAAGGATTGAAGGATCTCCTCTACGAGGTGGTGTGGCGGGACAAGGTCCTGCCTCCGGGAATGCCGCCGGCGGACTTCTTCCCGAGTCCGGCGTCCGTTGGGGCAGGCTCGGGCTTGTTCGCACAGTACCTTGCAGCCGAAGGGGTCGGAGCCGAGGGCAGGACGGCCCTGCTGGAGGATCTGGAGTGGTTGTCGCAGTCCTACGCGCTGGCCACCCTGGACAAGCTGGGTTGGGAGCGCAGTGCGGGTGCGGCCGTGGATCCCGAGGCCTTGAGGGGCCGGCTGCAGGTTATCGACGAGCACAAGCGCCTCTTCCGCCGGATGCTCGAAATGCTGGCCAAGGCGGGGGTGCTCGAGCAGGCCGGCGATGGCTTTGTGGTGGCCGTGGGTTCCGGGGAACCGCTGCCGGAGGGACTGCCGGCCGACCCCGACGAGGATGCCGCCCGGATGGCCGGGCTCTACCCGCACGGTTCCAACGAGATCGGGCTGTTCCGGCGCTCCGGCGGCGCCCTGGCAGAGGTGCTTCGCGACCAGGCGGACCCGCTCACACTCCTGTTTAGCAGCGGAGAACCCAGCGCGGCCGATCTGTACCTGAAGGCGCCGGTGGCGCGCGCGGCCAACCGGATGCTGGCCGATGCCATTCGGGATCTGGCGGCCGGGTTGCCGGAGGGGCGGCTGCTGCGGATCCTGGAGATCGGGGCGGGCACCGGATCGGCGACCGCCTCGGTGCTGCCGGAGCTTCCGGAGGGACGGTTCGACTACACCTACACCGACATCTCGGCCGGCTTCTTTGCCGAGGCCGAGGGGCGCTTCGGCGGAGGCCCCATCCAGTACCGGGTGCTGGATGTCGAAAAGGACCCGTTGAATCAGGGCTTCGACTCCCACGGCTACGACCTGTTGATTGCCTCCAACGTGCTGCACGCGACCCGGTACCTGCAGGAGACGCTGGCCCACTGCCGGGAGCTTCTGGCCCCCTCCGGGCAACTGGTGGCCCTCGAGAACCTGCGCGGCCAGGGTTGGCTGGATCTGACTTTCGGGCAGTTGGACGGCTGGTGGCGCTTTGCCGACAGCTACCGCCCC
Source organism: Candidatus Versatilivorator sp. (assembly GCA_965207735.1). GTDB lineage: Bacteria > Acidobacteriota > Terriglobia > Versatilivoradales > Versatilivoraceae > Versatilivorator. The sequence goes on from OZ242296.1 coordinate 4,611,898, forward strand.
CACCACGCCCTGGCCAGCCCGGCGGTATGGCGACAGGCCTTGGGGGATGCGGGTTTCGGAGAGGTTGCGGTCCTGGGAGTGGATGAATCGGGATCGGCCGGGACTCCTGACCGGGGGATCATCGTGGCTCAGGGACCGGCCGAGGTGATGGAGGCTCCAGGGGTCTGGGTGTTGGCGGCCGACAACGGCGGAGTGGCGGCGGAACTGGCGGAGGCCCTGGCGGTGCGGAACCAGAGGGTGGTGCTGGCGTCCGAAGATACGGGGCGCGAGGAGGCCGGCGCCGGAATCCGTCGTGTCACCCTGGACAGGCAGCAGCGCGCGTCGTGGCAATCTCTCCTGCAGGACCTGGAGCAGGATGTGCCTCTCAGCGGGGTGGTTCACCTGGCCGGGCTGGACGGGCACGGACCGCGGTCGACCACTCCGGAGATGGCGGCGGATGTGAATCGGGCCGCGGCCGGCGCGTTGGCGCTGGTTCAGGGATTGAGCGACTCCGACCTGACTCCCGCTAAGGGCGTCTGGATGATCACGCGCGGCGCGCAGGTGCTGGAGCAGGAGCGCGGCGGGCAGCTTGCCGGCGCCACGCTGTGGGGCTTTGGCAAGGTCTTGATCCGGGAAGCCGGCCATCTGCAGCCGAGGATGATCGATCTCGACCCCGGAGTTGCGGCGCCCCTGGACGATGTCGTGAACGAGCTGCTCTACCCCGATCCCGAATCCCACATCGCCTATCGGTTCGGCCACCGGCAGTGCGCCCGCCTGGTTCGGGCCGCGGCCGTCACCGATCGGCTGACCCTTCCGGACGAGCTGGGCTGGGCGCTGCAGCCCGATGCCGGCGGCTCCCTCGACGGCATTCATGTGGTGCCCCTGCCGGAGCACAGGCTCAAGCCGGGCGAGATCCGGGCTTCGATCGAGGCCTTCGGACTCAATTTTCGCGACGTTTTCATCGCCATCGGCCTGGTCGAGGATTTCATGGGCGGGGAATTCTGCGGCCGGGTGCTGGAAGTCGGAGACGACGTCTCAAGCGTCGCCGTGGGCGATCGCGTGGTCGGAATGACCTTTCGGGCCTTCGCATCGGAGACGGTGACGTTGGAAGACCTGGTCACACCGGCGCCGCCCGGGTTTTCCGTGACCGAGTTGGCGACGATTCCCACGGCCTTCGTTTCGGCGGCGCTCTCGTTCGACCTCGGAGGGCTGAAGGCCGGCGACCGCGTGCTGATTCACGCCGGCGCCGGTGGGGTCGGACTGGCAGCCATCCAGTTGGTGCGGGCAGCCGGCGCGGAGGTGTTCGCCACCGCAAGCGCTCGCAAGAGGGACTATCTCCGCTCGCTCGGTGTAGAACAGGTGTTCGACAGCCGCACGACCGCCTTCGGGAAGGAGATTCTCGAAGCCACGGGCGGCGCCGGGGTCGACATGGTGCTGAACAGCCTGACCGGCGAGGGCTTCATCGATGCCAGCCTCTCCTGCCTGGCGCGCGGGGGTCGGTTTGTGGAAATGGCCAGGGTGGACATCCTGAGCGAAGAGGAGATGGCGGCCGTCCGGCCGGACGTGGACTACGCCATCCTCAAGATCGATGCCCTGAAGGAAGAGGAGCCGGCCCATGCCGGCGAGATCCTGCGGCGGGTGATAGGGCGGTTGGCGGCTGGCGAGCTGAAGCCCCTCCTCCACGCCAGGTGGCCCCTGGCGGAGGCGGGTCCGGCCATGAAGTGCATGCGCGCAGCCCGGCATATCGGCAAGATCGTGCTGACGAACTCTCCGCTGGCCCGAGGGCGGTTGCGCGACGACCGGACCTACCTGATCACCGGCGGAATGGGTGGGATCGGCCTGGTGGTGGCCGACTGGCTGGCGGATCGCGGCGCGGGCGCCATCGTGCTCAACGGCCGCCGCCCCCCCGGAGCCGAGGCCGAGGAGGCCATCGGCAAGCTGCGGGAGCGCGGCGTGACGGTGCAGGTGGAACTGGCGGATGTGACCGACCCGGAGGGGGTGGACGCCATGTTGGCCCACATGGACGCGACCCTGCCGCCGCTCGGGGGGGTGATCCACAGTGTGGGAGTGCTGGCGGATGCCGCGCTGGCGAACCAGAGCTGGGAACGGTTCCAGCGGGTGTTGTGGCCCAAGGTGTTGGGCGCCTGGCATCTGCACCGCGCCACCGAGAACCGCGATCTGGATCTCTTCGTCCTGTTCTCCAGCATCGCCGGCATTTTGGGCAATCCGGGGCAGGCGAACCACTCGGCAGCCAATGCCTTCCTCGATCAACTCGCCGCTCACCGGCGTGCGCTGGGGCTGGCGGGGCAAGCCATCGCCTGGGGCGCCTGGTCCGGTCTCGGCGAAGCGGAGGAGCAGCGGGAGCGCATCTCCCGGAGACGGGAGGCATTCGGCAGCGGCTGGTTCACACCGCAGCAGGGTATGCGGGCTTTCGAACAGTTGGTGCGCCAGGACGTTGCCACTTCGGTGGTGATGGCGATGGACTGGTCCTTGTTCGGAGAGGCTGCCGATACACGTCCCTCCCTGCTGGAGGATCTGCTTTCCGCGGACGAGGACGGCGAGGCCGATACCGCCGCCTCGCCGGAAGACCTGATGTCCGGGCTAAGGGAGTCGCCGCCGGCCGCGCGGGAGGAGCTGCTGGTTTCGTTCCTGCAGCGAGAGGCACAGGCGGTGCTGAGGATGCCCTCCCTCCCCGAGCCCACCGTGGGATTCTTCGACCTGGGTATGGATTCGCTGATGGCGGTGGAGCTGCGGAATCGGCTCAACCGGGCCTTTGCCGGGGAATACGTGGCGCCCAACACCCTGGTCTTCGACTACCCCGACATTGCCGCTCTGGCCCGTCACCTGGCCGGGGAACTCGGTGGGGCCGTCGCTGCCCCCGAGCCTCAGGCCCAAGCCGAGCCGGCCCAGGCTCCGAAGATGGAGCGGCAGGAAGAGGCCATAGCAATCGTGGGCATGGCCTGCCGGTTCCCCCGAGCGCCCGATCTTGCGGCATTCCGGCGTCTGCTCGAGGCCGGTGAGGACGGCGTGACGGATGGACGCTGTAGTTCCGGTTCCTGGAGCGAGCTGTCCAAAGACCTGCCGGCGGAGCACGCCGCGTACCGCCAGGGGGGATTTGTGGAGGGGCTGGATCGATTCGACTCGCGCTTCTTTCGGATTTCGCCCATCGACGCCCGCATGATGGACCCGCGGCAGCGGATGCTGCTGGAGACGAGTTGGCTGGCTCTTGAGGATGCGGGGATGGATCCCGACGGGTTGCGGGGCAGCCGAACCGGCATCTACGCCGGCATAGCCGCCAGTGAATATCGGGACCTGATGGCCGGCGCCGACTACGGCCTCAGTTATCTGGGAACGGCCGCCAGCATGACGCTGGGGCGGGCTTCCTTCGCGCTGGGTCTGGAGGGGCCGACCATGCCCGTGGAGCTCAACTGCGCTTCCTCGCTGGTTGCGGTGCATTACGCCGTTGCCGCCTTGCAGCGCGGCGAAGTGGACATGGCGCTGGTGGGAGGCGCGCACGCGGTCCTCTCGCCGAACTTGACAAGTGAAATGGTGGAGCTGGGGATGTTGTCGGCAAGCGGGCGCTGTCGGGCCTTCGATGCCTCCGCGGACGGTTTCGTGCGCGCCGAAGGATGCGGCATGGTCGTCCTGAAGCGGTTGAGCGAGGCCGAGGCCGACGGCGACCGCATCTGGGGAGTCATCCGCGGGTCGGCGGTCAATCAGAACGGGGCCAGCGCCGGACCGACGGTTCCCAATGGTCCGGCGCAGGAGCGCGTGATTGAAGAGGCGCTGGAGCGGGCGGGCATTGCGCCCGGGGAAGTGGACTACCTGGAGGCGCACGGGGCCGGTTCGGCATTCGGCGACCCCATCGAGGTGCAGGCGGCGGCGGCGGTGTACGGCAAGGGACGCGCCGCCGAGCGACCGCTCTTGATCGGCTCGGTCAAGACCAACATCGGCCACCTGGAGCCGGCTGCCGGAATTGCCAGCCTCATCAAGGTCGTGCTGGCCATCAACCGGGGGGTGATTCCGAAGATTCTGCACTTCGAGGATCCGAACCCCCACGTGGACTGGGACCGGCTTCCGGTAAGGGTGGTCTCGGCCCTGACGGAGTGGCCGGGCCATCCCGGACGCCCGGCCCGGGCGGGGGTGAGCGCCTTCGGGATCTCGGGAACCAACGCCCACCTGGTGGTGGAGGGGTACGGAGCGGAAAGCCAACCGGATGCGGAGTCCCTGCCCGGAGGCTCGGCCCGACCCGTAGCCGTTTCCCTGCCCGATCCGCTGGCGGACTTGCGACCGTCGGGGGCAGCAGAGTTTCCGGAACGCGGGACCCGGCTGTTGCCGCTGTCGGGGAAGGCGAACGGCGCGCTTCGGGAACTGGCGGGGCTTTATCTGTCCTGGCTCGACGAGCGAGCCGAAGAACTTTCTGCCGGAGGTGCCTGCCAGTCGCTGCTGGCCGACATGGCCTGGACCGCGGGCGTGGGGCGGAGTCATTTCGCTTACCGGGCAGGGGTGGTGTTCCACGACCCCGCCTCCCTGCGGGATGGGCTGAAGGAACTCGTGGACATGGAAGACCGACCGAGGCCGGTGCCGGCGACCAAGGTGGCGTTTGCGTTCGCAGGGGAAGGCAGCCACTGGGTCGGCATGGGGCAGGCGCTGTACCAATGCGAGCCGGTGGTGAAGGCGATTCTGGATCGCTGCGACGCGGCAATGCGGGAAGAACGGGACTTGTCGCTGTTGGACGCGATGTTCGGTCGGTCCGGCGGGGAGGGAGTCTTGAACGACCCCGGGTGGACGCAGCCGGCCGTTTACGCCCTTGAATGCGCGCTGGCGGCGCTGTGGTCGAGCCTGGGGATTCGGCCGAGCGCGGTGGTCGGGCAGGGCCTCGGGGAACTGGCGGCGGCGCAGGCGGCGGGGGTCTTCGGTTTGGAAGAGGGGCTGCGGCTTGCCGCCGCTCGCGGCGCCGGGCAACAACCGGAAAACATCGCGCTTACTCCGCCCTCGCTCGCTTTCGTAAGCAGCCTGACGGGCCGATTGGTAGAGTCGGGAGACGGGCTCGACCAGGCCTACTGGCAGCGTCAGGCGCGTGGGACAGCAGCATTCGAACGCTGTCTGGAGCCAATGGCCGATCTGGGTGTACAGGTGTTGGTCGAGATCGGCCCGGACGCGGTGCTGGGCCCGATGGTCCCCTCGGCCTGGCCGGAGTCGTCGGGCGGCGCCAGGGCTCCGGTTGTGCTGTCGAGCCTGCGGCGGGACTCGCGGGGGAACCACAACTTCCTGGAGGCCGTTGCGGGAGCCTACCATGCGGGGCTGGGTGTGTCCTTCGCGGGGTTGTTCGCCGGGGAGGCGCGGCGCCGGGTCTCACTACCCGGCTATCCCTTCCAGCGACGGCGCCACTGGATCGATCTGCCCAAGCGGACAGCTGCAAGCACCGTGGGTTGAGTAAATTGAATTGACTTAACCTGCACCGCTTGTTATTTTTCTTTTCCCTCTAACCAATCCTTCTGAACTTGTGAAAGGGTTCTAGTCATGGCCTCAACCGGTGATCGCCTCAAATCACTCATTGCCGACAATCTCGAAGTGGATGGACAGTCCATACCTGTGCCGGAGGATCTGAATATCAGCCTCCTCGAGTCCGGTGTGTCCTCGGTAGATCTGGTCGCGTTCGCGAAATTGGTCGCCCAGGACTTCAACATCAAATTTGCTCCCGAACATTGCACCTCGCTCAACAGCATTCGGGAAGTGGCCGACTTCATCGATACCCAAGCCGGCTAGGCTTTGCATGGGGTCGTTTGCTGGTCTTGAGGGACGGCGGCCTTCAGCGCTGCCGCGGGGTTAGTGCGAAACTTCGACAGGTGATGGCTGCCTCTGTTGCCGAGTGCTGGTGGCGTCCGTTCAGGAAAATCGGTGATGCTACGGTCCTGTACGTCGATCTGGCGCCTGATGCGGCTCGTGAAGCGGCGGCCTTGACTTGGCTCGACGAGGAAGAACAATCGCGGCGGCAGCGCTTTCGGCACGACGGTGCTCGGCGCCGATTTGCCTTGTGCCGCGCGGCGCTCCGGGCAATTCTCTGTGGCCAGTTGGGCTGCCGGAACCGGCAGCTTGGCTTCGGCGCTTCCCATCACGGAAAGCCTTATGCGTTGGTCCAGGGGAAACCGGTCCCCATCGGCTTTAATGTCAGTCACGGCAGCGCACATGGCCTGATTGCCTTTGCCGCCGATGGCAGGCTGGGGGTGGACCTGGAGGAACGCAGCACGACGCGTAATCTCGATGGACTCATCGGAAGCGTACTGGGGCCGGGCGAACAAGCCGAGCTGGCCGTGGCGCGTGGGAGCCACAGGCGTCACTTGTTCTATCATCTCTGGACAGTCAAGGAAGCACTGATCAAGGCGCTTGGCACCGGACATTCCCTGGACGTGTCCCGATTCGAGGTCCCGTCGGCCATGCGCCGCGGCATGAAGGCCAGCGTATTTCGGTTCCCTCACATTCCGACCGTCCGATGGTGGCTGGAGGATCTAGGCAACGAGCGCTTTGCCGCCGCCATCGCTCATGAATTGCCCCCGGGTCTCCATTGACTACCACTCCAGAGACCGTATGGGAGATACCGGAGCCTCTCTCCACCAGCGATGTTCGGGTGGACGATGAGACCGTTATCACCCTGCGCCGCCATGGAAATCCGTCGGGACCGCGGCTCGTTCTGAGCCACGGGAACGGTCTGGCGATCGATCTCTATTTCCCCTTCTGGTCACTGCTTCTCGCCGATTTCGACCTGATGATCTACGATCTCAGAAACCATGGTTGGAATGCCGTAAGCTCCCAGCAAAAACATAATGTGCCGACCTTCGTCAACGACCACGACCTTATCCTCCAAGCGATCGACCGTGACTACGGAGAGAAACCGAAAATAGGCGTATTTCATTCGGTTTCAGCTCTGACAACGCTGATGTCACCGGCCAAGGGCCGCGGCTACTCGGGCTACGTTCTGTTCGACCCGCCACTGTGCAAGCGCGGGGCCAGCTATGAGGAATTCGATAAGGCCGCCGAGCGACTGGCGGTCATGATCCGGCGCCGCGCGCATCGGTTCAGGAACAGAGAAGAGTTGACGGAAGTTCTTTCCTATGTCCCGACCTTCCAGCGTACCGTGCCGGGGTTTTTCGATCTGATGGCCAGGACAACGCTGCGCGACTGCGAGAGTGGTGAGGGGTATGTGCTTCGCTGCCCGCGAGAATTTGAAGCGCAGGTCACGGAATATGCCGCCCCCTATGCCGTGCTGGTGGACTTTGCAGCTTTCCACTGCCCGATCAAGGTCATCGGCGCCGATCCTACCCTGCCCTACTCCTATCTGCCGACGCTCGATCTCAGTCACATATTGACCGTGGACTACGATTTCCTGCCTGAGACGACTCACCTTCTGCAAGTGGAGCAGCCCGAGGAATGCGTGGCCGAACTGCGCGAATTTGTCGAGCGGAACGCACGATCGTGAACAACTTCCTAGGAGTCTGCGCCGCAGGACGATTTCGGAAAGTTCAAGAGCGAGAGGCTACTGCGCAAGGCCGGTTCCAAGGAGTGCTTGGGAGCCACTTGGGCGTTGATAGAGTCTCAAGCGTCCTGTGGGCTCCCACAATGGGCGGTTGAGGACCTCCGTGGCCCTGGGTATTGGGTGGAAATCCCTTGCTTCAGGCCGCCATCAACGCACTCATCCTCTTGATGTTGAGGGCCAGACACACCAAGTCCCACTCCCCCTGCACTGATTGCAAGCCCCGCAGACTGAACCGTCGGAATCCCAGCCCCTCCTTGATCCACCCATGAGGGGCTTCGGCAATCCACTTCCTCCGCCGATACTCCACCTGACCGGCTAGGCTGGCCAGCTTCTTCCTCATACGACTCTTGGCCGGATGCTTCCTGGGATCGATCTCTACCGCCCGCTTCCCCTCGCGCCCCAGCGCAACATAACCGTCCACTCCTCTCTCTTCCAGGGCCTGCAAGTCCTCCTCATTGCAGTAGCCCGCATCCGCCAGCACCTGTTTCGGTATCTCCTGGAAGCTCTCCTCCACCTCCTCCAGCAACTCCATCATCTGCCCCTGATCGCTCGCCTGCGCCGTTACCTCGGTGGCCACAATGATCTGGTGCTCTCCGTCCACCGCCACCTGCGCGTTGTAGCATTGCTGGAACCCCTCGGTGGAAGTCTTCATGATCCGGCTTTCCGGATCGGTGAAATTACTCTGCGCCTTCTCCTCCGGTTCTCCGTAGGCCCGCTTGTAGGGCCGTCGTGCTTTCGGGTTGCGGTCCTGTCCCGGTTTGCGCCCCCGCTCCTCATCGGCCTCCCGCTGGGCCGCCTCCAGCCGCTGCTTGGCCGCCTCGATCGCCGCCAGCCGGTCCTCCCGCCGCCGCAACTCCTCGGGCAACTCATCCCCACGCCGGTCTTCCCCGTACCGCTCATCTTCCTCCCGGTCCTCCCGCCGCGCCTTCTTCAACAACTCATGGATCTCTGCCTTCAGTTGCCGCTCCCGCTCCTTCATCCGACCATAGCTCATCGCCTTGCGCCGGCTCGCGTTCGCCCGCACCTTCGTCCCGTCGATCCCCAATCGCCCCAACCCCACCATCCCCATCTCCCGCGCCAAGCTCACCACCTGTACGAACAGCTGCTTGAAGTCCTTCAAATGCCGGCGGCGAAACTCGCACAACGTCCGATGCTGCGGAAAGTTCCCCGCCGCCAGCATCCGAAACGCCACGTCTTCCTCCAGCTTCCTCGCGATCTTGCGCGACGAGAACACCCCTGTCGCATAGGCGTAAATCAACACCTTCACCATCATCCGCGGCTCGTAGGGCGAGTTGCGCCTCCCGTCCTCTTCATAGGGCCGGTAAAACGCTCTCAACTCCAGCCCATCCACCAACTCACTCACCTGATGGGCCAAGTGCCCTTCCGGTACCCACTCCCCCAGGTCCGGCGGCAACATCAACAGTTGCTTCGGCTGATACGGGCGAAACCTTGTCCCCATCCACCACCTCCTATGATGTCTCTAAGCCCGTTATTGTATCATTCAGCCCTGCCCGGGTTTTCTGCGGCGCAGACTCCTAGCCCGCATTTCTCAGTGCGCCATGGAAAGGCGCCTTCTTCCAACGGGTGCGAAACCCGTCCAACAACTGTCGCTCCGGTTGGTAGCAGCCAGGGCGGATCATGGAGGTAACGATATGGTCTGAAGCCCTCTGGTGTCAAAGGGCCGCTTAAGGCGGTTCAGCGAGCATGCGGGCCGGAACGCGAGTGAACGTCGAGCAGGCCTCGAAACGGGCAATGCGGGGGCCGACCCACCTGAGAAATGGGGAAGGCCGAAGACGGAGGGGGAAGCGAGCGACGCGGGCACCCCTTTGGACCCGCCGGGGTAGTGGCGCTGGCACGCATGGAAGGGGAAGAAGGCAGCAACATGGGAAGCCCTGTGGGTGGTGAGGCACGCACCGAACCGGAAGCTCGCGAGAGTCAGTCTAGGCCGACAGGGTGGCGGAGAGGCCTGTAGTACCGGAGAAGCCGGGTAATACCGGTGGAGGGAAGGGGCCTCAGGTGAGGAGCGGTGACCGAAGGGGGAAGGGTCCCGGGAGTGGCGAAAGCCTGAAACCCCGACCAAAAAAGGGCCGGAGACTCCGGAAGCATCACATGCAAAAGTGAAAGGGTCGTCGGAGGAGGACGGCGTCGTCAGGGCATCAACAGGCCTGGCGGCAACCCGGGAGCGGAAGTGGATGGAGTGGGGGACGGGTGCCAATCCCATAGGAGTCGTCCACGGATGCGAGCGGGGACCTGTGTGCGAGACGCATGATCCCACTGGAGAGCCGAGATGCGGGAAAACCGCACGTCCGGTTCGGAGAGCGGGGACTGGAAACGTGATAAGGGAGCCGGACTGAGGCACGAAGCGAAAGCGACGGAATAGCCACCGGACCCTATAGTCAACGCGCCAGTCCTCGACTCTACCCAGGGGGCATGTACGCGCTGAATGGAAAAAGACAAGCCAAGGCATGCCCAGCGCGGTCTGTTACCCGCAAGCCCTTCCCATGAAGCCAATCAAAGTACTGAAGATAAACTGCTTTTCGTCATGGCACCAGCGACCTGGTGAGAAATGCGGGCTAGCTGTTCACTCGAACCGTAACGATGTCCAGTCCGTGATACTTCTGGTGGCGAACGGCAGAAGCGTAGTGCCGCAAAAGGCGGAAGGATAGCTCCCTTTCGTCGTAGATCTCGGTCTGTTCGTTCAGATAGGCAAGGTGGTCTTCCAGGTTTTCCTCGTCGAAAACCGCCAGGAACTCCAGTTCCACCGCCTCGGCCTCGGGACGCGCCACCAGGATCAAGCGCGGCGTTTCCGCGTCCGGATATTCGTTCCCCGGCTGCAACAAGCTCGCCAGGGTTTCCTCACCCGCGGAACGCAGCCGCTCGGTCGCCGCCGCATCCCAACCCATCCTGACTGCAACCTTCCGGAGGAAGGCATCGATCCGGGGAAGGTCGGCGATATTCAACCGCACCTCCAGGCGACGGCGCCGCGGGCGGGTCAGTTCCAGGAAAGCGGTCAGCGCGATCGCAGTGGCGGTGCCGACGGTCATGCCGTTGCCGAGCAGCGTGCCCCAGGGATTGCCCAGCAGGTCTTCCAGAATGTTCTGATGTTGCATGCCGAGGCCTATCGAGAACGCCAAGCCCGCCACCATGGCCTTCTGCGGGTCGAGGCCCGACCGCACCAGGGTCTGGATTCCTTCCACGAAGAGCATCCCCAGCGCGACCAGCAGGAAGCCCCCCATGACCGGGCTGGGAATGGTGAGCAGCACGCTCGTTACCTTGGGAAAGAACGCCAGCACCACCAGGAGGGCTCCCATGACATAGGCAACGCTGCGTGCGGTGACCCCGGTGAGGTTGAATAGAGAGACCGTAAGCGACGAATAGGAGGTAGTGGGCGGTGTCCCGGCAAGCCCCGACAGCAGAATACCCACCCCGTTGGCATAGATTGAGCCTTGAATCAGGCGGAAGTCGGTCGCCCGCGGCCGGCGGCGCGACACCTGTTGGACAACCACGGCGTCGCTGATGCTCTTGATGACTTGCACCAGGGTGACAATCAGGAACATCGGCAGCAGTGCCCAGAAGCCGGCGGACGGAATCAGGTTCAGCCCCGGAAACCCGCTTTCGGGGACTCCGACCCAGGGAGCCGCGACCAGGCGCTCGAAGTCGTACAGGCCGAAGGGCGCCGCCGCCAGGCAGCCCGCCGCGATTCCGATCAGCAGCGACCAGGGTCGCCAGATTCCGGGAGCGCGCAGGATCAACATTGTGGCTACGACCAGCGTCACGGCCGCGACGCACGGACCTGCCGCCAGTGGTGCGCTTTCGGGGACCTCTTTCAGCCGATCGAAAGCGATGGGCAGGACCATGGCTGCGATCAGCATGAGGACCGTGCCGGAGACGACCGGCGTGATGATGCGGCGCAGTTGCGGCAGCCACGAGGCCAGCGCCAGGTAAAAGAACGACGAAAGGACGATGAGGCTTGCCAGCATGGCTGGTCCGCCCTCCGCCAGGGCAAAGACCGAGAGAGCGATGAAGCTGGGCGTGACTCCCGTAATGAGCACGTGGCCGCCGCCCAGTCGCCCGACCTTGGCGGCCTGCAGCGCAGTGGCCACTCCAACGATGATCAGCGTGGCGAAGACGGCCCACGACAACTGGAGTTTGTCCTGGCCGGCGGCCAGCACGGTGATGGCCACGATCAGCACCGTCGGGGCCAGCACAATCATGATGCCCTGGATTGCGACCCCAACGGCCACAACCGGAGGACACCGCTCGTCCACTTCGTAGCGGATATTCTGGTTTGAGCGTGCTGATGGCAATTGAGACCTCTTTGTGCCTCTTGGTGTGAGGATCCCAGGTTAAAGGCTTCCTGGGAACGCTGGCGTACCACCCGCGACGGGGCAGATCCATCGAGAAGGACTATCTATTCAACATGGATGCACAGGATAATCAGGACGGGAGGCTGCTGCAGGAGAGACTGACTCCGGCGATGATCCCATGCGGAAATCGACAAACCTTTCGTGACTTTGGTATCCCGTCGCGGTTAACCCCAACGCCTTAGTGGCCCTTCGCCGTTCTTCGGTAGAGTCGAGGGGAGGCGCGCCGGCCTTAGATCGAGGGAGTCGCTGTTGCCGGCGGCTTTCGCCACTCGCCGGTGCCTCAATCTCGTTCCTCGCTGCGTTTCCTCGCCCCCGCTCGTCAAACCGGACGTGCGGTTTTCCCGCATCCGGCTTTCAGTCAAGATCATGCCTTCGCCCTCGGAAGGCTCTGTGGCTTCGACCCCAGGCAAGTGAGTCCATAGGTTTTCCATAGTCTCTCGTCCGAGAAGCGCACACTCCCCCCGGTCCTCACCTTGTGCTTCCGACAGAGCCACTGACGCAGCCGCCCGCCCGCGTGGCGGTCGATCGCTCGGTAGGCCGGGCTCACCTGCCCCAGAACGAAGTAGTTCGCCCACCCGGTCATCGCCCGGTTCAGGTGTTCTACCATCTGTCCTCGAAGCAGCGTCCCGTTCCTCGGCGCCGTCCACTCGCTGATCTTGCGGCAGATGCTCTGGACGCTCGCCTGGCTGGGTCGTGTGCCGATGTAGGCTCCTTTCCCTTTGGGGCGATAGTTGCGTCCGATGCGATATCCCAGAAACCCCATCGGTTCCTCCGGACACCGCAAGCATCGGGTCTTCCGCTCGTTGACCGGTAGCTTCAGCTCCTCCATGATCCGCTTGACCGCCGTCAGCATCTCTGCCGCCGGTGCCCTGCCGAGTACACGGAAGTCATCCGCATAGTTGACGATCTCCGCACAGAAGCGCCGGGCATATCCCAGCACCTTCCAGCCCAAAACGAAGCGCCGCATGTAGAGATTGCTGAGCAACGGTGAGATCGGGGCTCCTTGCGGTGTCCCCTTCCGCTCCCGGCGCCCTCGGTTCCGGCGGCGTCTGCCACCCTTCCCGTCGTCCTCCTCCACCGGCATCTCCAGCCATGCCTTGATGAGCTTGAGCATCCTCCCGTCACTCACGCGCCGGGCAATGCTTCGAATCAGCTCCGCATGCGGAATCTCGCCGAAGTAGTTGGACAGGTCGCCGTCAACCACCTCCTGGTAACCCCTTTGCAGGAGTTCATGCACGCGTTTGACCGCGTCGTTGGCACTCCGCCCCCGCCGATAGCCATATTGCTCCGGTTGCAGGTCCGCTTCGAAGATCGGCTCCAACACCAGCAAAGCCGCCGTCTGCGCTACCCGGTCCCGTATGCAGGGTATGCCCAAAGGCCGGAACTTGCCGGGCTGTTTCTTCGGGATCAGCACCTGCCGCACCGGCTTCGGTACGTAGGTTCCTTCCCTCAGGTCCCGCGCCAGTTCCCCCAGCCAGCCCTCCACCCCATACGCCTCGATGTCCTTGAAGCCCTCCCCGTCCACCCCGGCCGACCCGCCGTTTCGGCGTACCTGTGCCCAGGCTTCCTTCAGAAAGTCCTCTCGCCACACCTTGTCCGACAGCGCATGAAACCGCCGCTTGGGGTCCTCCTTCGCTTTCGCATGTAGCATGGTCTGGAATTTCCGAACCCCCTCTGACCCTGTTAGACTCTTGTCAGTGGCCACGCCTTGCCTCCTTTCCATGCTGCTCTCAACTCAGGGTCCCTTCCCTCCACCGGCGTTACCCGGCTTCTCCGGTACTACCGACCCATCCGCCACCCTGACGGCCCGGCCTGCCCCTCGCGGGGTCCCGGTTGATGTGTGCCGCATCTCCCCCAGGGCTTCCCGTGTTGCTGCCTTCTTCCCCTTCCATGCGTGCCAGCGTCACTACCCCGACGGAAGCGGATCGGTGCCCGCGTCGCTCTCTTCCCCATCCGCCAACGGCCTTCCCCTAAAGACAGGAGGGTCGGCTTCCGTATTGTCCGTTTCGAGGCCTGCTCGACGTTCACTCGCGTTCCGGCCCGCATGCTCGCTGAGCCGCCCTTGGCGGCCCTTGACCCCAGAGTGCTTCAGACCATTTCGTTACCTCCATGATCCGCCCTGGCTGCTACCAACCGGAGCGACAGTTGTTGGGCGGGGTTCGCACCCGCCAGAAGAAGGCGCCTTTCCACGGCGCACTGTCTCTTCGTGGATAACTCTTTTTCTTTTTTCGTTTGTTTCAGACAAGGCAAGTGACCTTGGCGCCATTTTCGGGTTTTTGGGGAGAACCGGTCTCCGCGGCCTCGCGCTTTCTGCCCTCTGCTGTCGCCGCCTTCGCGGCTCGACGTGGAGCTACCGCTTTCCATGGGCTTACGCCCACGGCTACCTGCTGCCGCCGCTCCGCGGCTCGATTGGTCGTCCGGGCGTTCGCCCGGGGATTATCAAATACCAATAAGCTCGGCCCCCGCCCTGGTGGGCGGATCATACAAGTGTGAAACAATCAGAAATCGATCAACCCTTCGCGAACTTGGTACCCCGTCGCGGCCAACCTCAGCGCCTTAGTGCCCCTTCGTCGTTCTTCGTGCCCCTTCGTGGATAAGTCTTTTTCTTTGTCTTTTGTCGGTTGTTTCAGGCAAGCCGCGCTTCCCGAAAGGCGCGGTTGACCTGATCACTGGAGAGTCCGGGGCACTCCAGATAGCGCCGGCCCTCCACCGGGAGGACCACCCGGCTTTCCGTGGAGTCGAACCCTACCGGCCCCTTTCCCGGATCCTCCCACAATTGCAGGCCTTCTCCCGACAATTCCAGCTCCGCCCGGCCGCTGCCCGCGGTGTGCCAGTAGAGGACCCAGGAGGTTCCCCGGTGTTCGAAGAAGAAGGCGCGCAATTGGTCGTCGCCGTTGCCGCCGCGTTCGATCTGCCAGCAGGGCGCCAGCTCGAATTCGCCGGCCGCCGTCAGCAGCAGGGTGTGCTCCTGTTCGAGGTTCTTGAGGATCTCCCGGTGGGCCGGCGTCAGCCAGCGGCTCACCCTGACCTCTTCCCACCGCCGCAGGACTTCCAGGTTGTCCGGCGTCCTGGGGTGTCGAGAAAAGAGTTCCAGCCGGCCCCGGAAGGAAATGGGGCAGTCCCAGGCGGCGGCCCGGCTGGTGACGAATTCCAACATGTCCGGCTGGGTCCCGACGGTCTCCGCCGAGGGTTCCCAGTAGTCGATCCACCCGTAGTTGAGTCCGGTGAAGTCCTTGGCGATGCGGGGCGCTTCCTCGCCGGGATGGGCCCGGGTGGCGTCCTTCATCACCTCCGGGCGGAAGATGTCGAAGGCGTTGCCCCGGGTGAGGATGTGCCAGCTGAAGTGGGACTTGCAGGCTCCTTCCGCAAACAAGGGTCGCGGTTTCAACTGATTCCAGGTGAGCCACTGGGCCCGGGAGACGTTGAACCAGTAAGGCGGGGGGACGTCCTCGGCGCCGTCGAAGTAGGCGAACCGGAAGCCGGCTTGTCCATAGAGCTTCCCCAGGCGTTGGGCGACCTCCTCCTGGATGCCTGTCTTTTGATCGTAGACGCCCACCACCCCGGCCACCTCTCCCAGCAGGCCGAATTTGCGGCCGGACCGGTGCGGCCCGGCCCGGCTTCCCAGGGCTCCCCTGCGGCATCCCAGGAAGCGGTAGGGGCGCTCGGTGGTGAAGGAGCCGTACTCTACCAGTTCCTCCTCCAGTTTCAGCACCTTGACCGCGGAGTCGAGGTCGCAGCCCTCGGGGTTTTCCTCGACGTCGATTGTGGTCTGCCCGGCATCCGTGGCGCCGGCCAGGGTAAAGGTACGCTTCAGGTTCAGGCGAGGATCGGGCCGGGGAGTGATATAGGGGTCCTGCCCGATGGCCTTGTTGTAGTGGTGATGGAGTCCCGGAATCAGGCCGGCATCCTTGATCTTGCGGACGATCTGCTGCAGGTCCCGGATGCCCCGGGGGAAGCGGTCCTTTCGAAAGCGGTAGTGCCCCGGGTTCGGGGCAAAGGCGGTGTAGTAGATCATGAAAGTCCGGAATCCGCCCCGCCTGGCGTATTCCAGGTGGCGGTCGATGTTTCCGGGAGTGACGTCGCTGACCCAGTAGTAGGAGTAGGGGTATTCCCTGCGCCGCCGACTCTCCACACCGGGAGGCAGTTCGAAGTCCCTTTCCACCTGCGCCACCCCGTCCAGGATCCGGTCGGCGCCGGTCACGACAAGCGCCGCTCCCACCCCCTCCAGCTTGACCTCCCGTATGGCCGCGGCCTGCATCAGGTGGTAACCGTCCCGCTCCAGTCCGTCGATGCGCGGGTAGGGGTCGGATCCCAACAGGCAGACGGCCACCGAGTCGTCCCACTGGACGTTCAGCCACTCCCCGAAATGCGTGCGGTCGCGCACCGGAAGCTGAAGCAGGCATACTTCGTCTAGCGGCGTCGGCCGTTTCTGGCGGAACCCCGGCTTTCCGGCCGACTCGATCTTCTCCACCGCAAAGCTGAAGTAGTCCTCGGTGACCCGGGTCTTGAGGGTCACTTCATGATCCACCAGCTCGAACTCCAGCACCAGCCGATCTCCTTGGCGGCGAACCGAACGGGCAGGGAAGGTCCTCGATTTGGCGGGGTATCGGAGTTGCAGCTCGTTTTCGTAGGGGCGGTACTGGGTTACCGAAAAAACGGGGGTCGCGGTCCCCGGAGCCAGGCATTCCTGGCCGGTCCCCTTGTGCCAGAGGCTGCGGGCGGTGCCTTCGGGCCCGATGATCAAGCGGGCTTGCCGGTTTTCCAGGACGATGTCGTCGGGTTCCGGAATTACCGGCTTCCCGGCGGTCGAAACCCGCTTTCCGGACTTCTCCAGCCCACAGCCGGGGGCCAGCAGCCCGGCGGCCCCCGCCAGAGTTCCGGACTTCAGGAAGTCCCTCCGGCTTTGACCGCCTGGAGCCCGGCCTTGACCTGGGGATCGTTTGGCTTCGTTCTCCATCGTCTATGCTCCTGAATGGCCGCCCGCCCGGATCCACTTCGGTGGTTCGGCACAGAATCCAACGGCACGAGCCTTTTGCAATATTCGTCGTGGAGTGCTAGGGAGGAACAATCAATCTACTTCGGTAGACACGAACCAGCCTTTCACGGGACAAGCGAGGAGTGTATCCACCAGTCCCTGGTTCTTCGGGGGTTCGGCGAGCACAAGACGATATTCACCATTATCCACCCGTTCGATATCAAACGCCTGGCCGGGTTGGATGTTGTCGTGCTTGCGCAGTTCTACCGGTATGACGATCTGGCCTTTGGTAGAGATGACGGTTTTCATGCCAGGTAAGCTAACATCTTACCGGGATAATTGTCGACCCTGAGAGGTTCGCGCATTTATTCGAATTCGGGCCGGCAATCACACGACTTACCATTTCCGATACCATAGGACAGGCAAGTCCGGCCCCCGCCCTGCCGGGCGGATCATTCAAGAGTGAAAAAATCGGAAATCGATAATCCTTTCGTGACCTTGGTACCCCGTCGCGGTTAACCTCAACGCCTTAGTGGCCCTTGGTGGATGACTCTTTTTTCTTTTGTTTCAGTCCGCGGGAAAGCGAAGCTGGAGGTGGAATCAGTCAGGATGCAGAATTACCGTTGGAAGGAGTATGATGGTTCTGCCAATATAGTCCCGGAAGTTCGAAGGGAGGCACGACAATGGATGCTGGCAAGGTCTTTGATCCCGAAGACAGTCAGGACGCCTGTGAATTCTTGAAGCAGCAGGGGTACGTGATTTTCGACCGGGTCTTTCGAGGAAAGGAACTGCAGCAGATCGTCACCGATTGCGACCGTCTGATGGCCAGGGAGCGCGAATTTCACTTCGATCCGGGCGACGGACCCGAATCCCCCGACGACGCTGAAATAGCGGCCTATCTGGCCCGGACCTACAAGGTGGACGAAGCCGAGCTGAACCGGGTCATGAGGAGGATCCGCCACACCCGAGCCCGCAATCACGATACTCCCTGGCCGGTGCCGGCAGAGCAGGTGAACCACAATTTTCTCCACATCCCCCTGCTCCTGGACGAAGGACGCCTGCAGCGCTGCTTCAACCTTCCCGCCAAGCTGATCGCTTGCGACCGTCTGTTCGACCATCCCATTCTTCGGCAGCTCATGGGTGAATTGCTTGGGAAGGATTGCGTGCTGTCCGATATGGCGGCCACCCGGATCGGCCCTCAGTCGGAGCCCTCCTACTGGCATGTCGATTCGCCGTTCACCATGGTCCCCGAGCCCCTTCCCACCATCCCCATGGCTATCGCCATCGGCTGGATGCTGGACGACTTCACCGTGGAAAACGGCGCCACCCGAGTGGTGGCCGGCACCCACCTCAGCGGCAGGAAGCCACCCTGGACCTACGATTCGGTCGAGGGCGAAGTGGCCCTGACGGCCCCTGCCGGCAGCCTGGCGGTGTGGTTTTCACAGACCTGGCACCGAGCCGGAACCAACCTGACGGACGCCCCCCGGAGAGCCGTGCTGGGGAACTTCATTTGCGCCTGGATCAAGCCCTTCACCGACTACACTCGCAGCATTCCTGACGATGTGGTGGATCGTTACCCACCCCACGCCCGCTACCTGCTGGGCTGGTCGGCGTTCGGCCCCACCCGCGGCTGACCAACCGGGGCTTCCTGACGGCTCAATGCACCCACTGCTTGCAGGCCTGATGCTTATGACAGCCGGCTGCCCCCTGCTTGGCGGCTGTTCAACTGCCGACCCGGTAATTTCCCGGCAGGCAACATTAGTGACCAAACCGGTGACCTGGCGAGGTGGCTTGCGCCTGACGGCGGACTCTGAATCCGGTTGGGTGAAAGTGGCCCTCATCGGTGACCAAGGGAAGGTCTTGGCCACCAGCCGGCCCGTCGAGGGCAGCGTGACCGACGGCGAGGTTCATTTTGAGGGTTCGAACCGGCTGGAAGACTTGGCCGGGCGATCGGTTCGTCTGAGGTTTGTCCTGCAGAGGGCCAAGCTCTATTCTTTATGTGCTGACGCGGTAGAGGCTTTTTTCGCCATTCCGCCGGCACTGACTCACGGAACCGGGAGTTGAAGATCGGCCATGACTCAGCCCGGTCCAAGAATCTACAGGATCCAGCCAGTCCACCGGTCTACAGCAGAATTTCGTCGATGACCCGTCCGCCGATGTCGGTGAGCCGTTTGAAGCGCCCGGCATGGAGGAAGGTCAGTTGATGCTGATCCAGACCCATCAGGCGTAGCAAGGTTGCGTGCACGTCACGCACCGGGAGCGACTCTCCGGCGCTGCGCAGCGCGAATTCGTCGGTCTCTCCGAAGGTGGCTCCGGGGCGCACGTCTCCACCCGCCATCCACATGACCAGCCCGAAGCGATTGTGGTCCCGTCCGGGTTTGTCCGAAACCACGTTGGAATCGAAAGGCGTCCTTCCCATCTCCGACGCCCACACCACCAGGGTCTCTTCCAGCATTCCCCGGGATTTCAGGTCCTTCAGCAGGCCGGCAATGGGCCGATCGACTTCATGGCACAAGACCGGCAGGCGACCGGCCAGGTCCCCGTGCTGATCCCAGGGTTTGCCCTTGCCGTGCAGGAGCTTGACGAAGCGAACCCCCCGCTCCACCATGCGGCGGGCCATCAGGCACTGGCGGCCGAAGGTCTCTGCAACCGGGTCGTCGAGCCCGTAGAGCTTCCTGGTGGCTTCCGATTCTCCGGAGAGATCGATCAACTCCGGCGCCGAGCTCTGCATCTGGAAGGCCATCTCGTAGGCGGCGATTCGGGCTTCGAGCTCTCCGGTTCGGGTACGCTGGTGGGCGTGCCTCCGGTTCAGCCATTTCAGCAGGTCTAGCTCGTTGCGCCGGTTGCTCGGAGAAGTCCCGGCCGGCGGGTGCAGATCGGCGATGGGATTGGAGCCCGGCCGGAAGAGCGTTCCCTGGTGGATGGCAGGCAGGAAACCGTGGCTCCACTGGGAAGCGCCGCCCACCGCGGGAGCCCCCTGTCCCAGCACGATAAAGCCCGGCAGATTCCGGTTCTCGCTCCCCAGACCATAGGTCATCCAGGCACCGATGGCCGCTCCGCCGGGAAGGATCTGTCCCGTCAGGGAATGATAGACAGCCGGAGCGTGATTGCTGCTGTCGACCGTGACACCGTGGAGAAAGGCCATGTCGTCGACACAGGTCGACAGGTGGGGCAGCAGTTCCGACATCCACCGGCCTGACTGGCCGTGCCGAGCGAAGCTGAACGGCGAAGGGATGATGCGGTTGTGGGCGGTTCCGAGGCTGGCCACGTCCAGGTCGGTCCCGCGGACTGAGGGCATCTGCTGCCCTGCATACTTGTCGAGGGCCGGCCGGTACTCGAAGGTGTCCATCTGGCTCACTCCACCTTCCAGGAAGAGAAAGATGCAGTGTTTGGCCTTGGCCGGCAAGTGGGCCGGCTTGGGCAGCAGCGGATTCTCGGCCGAACCGGCCGAGGCGCCCAGATTGGTCGCCAGCAGGTCCATGAGGGCCAGGCTGCCGAGACCCAGATACGATTTCTGCAGAAACTCCCGGCGGGAAGGTCGAGCGCTCATGTTGGAATCCCTTTGAGGGCTTCGTCGGATCGGACTCTGTGACACTATTCTAACTCACTCAGTCTATGAATAATAACTCGTTGGAATTGAGGATGACCCGGCAAAGGGCTTCCAGAGACCCCTGAAACTCCACGAATTGCTGCTGCTCGGCCTGATCGGGCAGGCGGTTCAACACGATCTCGAATAGTCGGGCCACTTGGTCCTTCCTCCGGCCGCCGGCTTCTCGTTCCACGCGGGCCGCCAGGTGGGTCGCTTCCTCGTTCAACAGCCGGCCGTTCATCATCGAAAGGGCTTGCAGGGGAGTGGTAGTGACGCTGCGGCGCTCACAGGATTCGTTGAAGACCGGTGCATCGAACGAGGCCATCATGGGCAGTGGGAGCGACCGTCGCTGAAAGATGTAGACCGACCGTCTCCGGGCGTCGCGCTCGCTTTCGATGGGCTCCCACATCGAGCCTCCGGCCCGGGCGGGACGGCTCAGATCCTTCATGTCATCCGGCAAGGGCGGAAAGACGCTGGGTCCTCTTTGCTCCAGATTCAACCGGTCGCTGGCAGACAGAATGCTGTCTCGGATGGCCTCCGCCTCGAGCCGGCGGCGGTTGAAGCGCCACAACAGGCGGTTCTCCGGGTCCGAGGAGGCACCGCCGACCCCGGGATTGTCCGCCGACTGGCAGTAGGTGCTGCTGGTCACCATGAGCCGATGCATGGCTTTCACGCTCCAGCTTTTTTCCATGAACCGGACCGCCAGCCAGTCCAGCAGTTCGGGGTGGGTGGGGCGGTCGCCGTTCTTGCCGAAGTCGCTCGGAGTTCCCACAATGCCGCGTCCGAAGTGCTGCTGCCAGATGCGATTGACCATCACCCGGGCGGTGAGTGGATTCTCTCGGCTGGCGATCCACTTGGCCAGCGTCATGCGCCGGCCTCGGGTTGGATACTGGCGGTAGCGGTCCTTTTCCAGCACGGCCGCGCCATCGCTCCCGGTGATGGCGCTGGGGAATCCAGGATCGACCGCCTCTCCGGGTTGCCGGTAGTCCCCGCCCTTCAACACGCGGGTCGCCGGGATTCCCGGTCCCAGGGGAGGACCGATCACGTTGGTCACCGTCAGGGCCAGCGGCCTCCAGCGCAACAGCCGGCGCCGCAGAACCTCCATGGTGTCCGAAAGTTCAAGGTGCCGCTGCTTCTCCTCGCGGGTAAAGTACTTCGAGGGTCGATTCACGCGACGGGCTTCGGCGCGAACATCCGCCAGCCCCAGCGCCCGGAAGCGCCCCGGCGGATCGACGACCCGGTCGGCATAAGCCGCGGTGAGCTTCTCTAGCAGCCATCCCTCATAGCGGGCCAGGGCCTGGTGGTCCATCTGCTCCAGCGTGCGCCCGGCGGTCTCCTTCAAGCGGTCATATTCTGTTTTTTCCTTGGCGGAAAAGACCTTCTGTTCCTTGCGCGCAAATTCGAGTTCGAGGTCCTTTGCGGTGAGCTTTTCTGAGGCTGCCTCCGAGATTTTCTTTGAGATCAGCTTGTCCAGAAGCGCCTGTTCGAACGCGTCCAACTCCTGCTTTTCCGGCCCGTTTTCGAGGCGCTTCCGGTACTGTTCGATCTTGGATTCGGCCAAGGTCCTGAAACGCGGGTCCTTGTAGGGGACGATGAACTCTTCAGGCGGAATCCCGGAGGTGTTGGGGGGCAGGGGGACCCGGATGGCGTTGAAGAAAGCCTGGAAGCGATAGTAGTCTCTGGCGGGAATGGGATCGTACTTGTGGTCGTGGCAGCGGGCGCAGCCGAGGGTCAACCCCAGGAAGATGGACCCCGTCGCCGTGGTCACTTCATCCAGGAAGTCCTGTCTCAACTGTTCGGAGGCCAGGTTGCCCAGATCCCAGGGCGCCAGCCGCAGGAAACCCGCGGGAATGTGTCCCTGAATTTCCGGATTGTACCAGGCCTTGCGGCTGTGCTCGTCGCCGCCCGCCAGTTGAAGCATGACAAACCGATCGTAGGGCAGATCGGAATTGAAGGCCTCGATCACCCAGTCCCGATAGCGCCAGGCGTTCCCAATGAGAATATCTCCTTCCATGCCGTCCGACTCTCCATAGCGGACCAGGTCCAGCCAGTGGCGTCCCCAGCGCTCGCCATATCTGGCGTCGGCCAACAGGGTGTCCACCAGTTTTTCGTAGGAGTTGGGCGAAGGATCGTTGAGAAAGCGTTGCATTTCCCCGGGCGTGGGCGGCATCCCGATCAGGTCCAGATAGACCCGGCGCGCCAGCGTTCGCCTGGAGGCAGGGGGGGCGGGGGACAACCCGTTTTTCTTCTCCAGTCTGTGCAAGATGAATCGGTCGATGGGATTGCGCACCCAGCCGGAGTTCTCGACCTCGGGAGGAACGGTTTTGACCGGTTGGCGGAAAGGCCAAGTCCAAGCCGCGGCTTGGGCTCCTTCCGTCGGTTGGAGGCTGCGAATCCAGTTCTCGATCCGTGCAATCTCGCGCTCGGTCAAGACTCCGCCCAGAGGCATCCGGGGATTGATCTGGCCCTTGAGGAGACGGACGAGAGGGCTTCCCTCCGCATTGCCCTCCAGCACCGCCTTGCCGTGCTTGTTGCCGCCCGAAATCACCGAATGCAGGCTCGTCACCGAAAAACCGCTGGTCTGTTCTCCCTCGGAGTGACAGGCTTGACATCGAGCCAGCAACAGGGGCTTGACCTCCTTTTCAAACAGGGGATCGGTGGGCTCACCCAGGGCGAGGCAGGGAGCCAGGATGGCCTGCAAGAGCAGGCCGGTCAATCGGTGAGAAATGCGGGTTACAGCCATGGACAACTCCAACAAATGCAGCCTTGGAAAGTATATCGGAGAACACCCTTACAAGTGAGCCTTTTGCAAAATTCGGATCTGCACGGGCCGCCCAATAGCCCCCCGGGAGCGCGGGCGTCCCGCCTGCATCCTTATGCCCCATTCCTTTCGGCGGCAACCTCAACGGTCAAACCGAAGCAGACCCAGGGCGCAGTTCCGGGTCGATCCGAGTGGCGGAGATGGCCAAGGCTGTGCCCGACATGGTGCGGGCGGGACGCCCGCGCTCCCGGGGGGGCATCCTCGACACCCTAAACCGAGAACATCATTTACATCATGCCCCGGAATCAGGCAAGGAGTCTGGTTCAGCGCTCAAGTATCACTCCCCCCTTGAGGGGGAGTCGGAGAAGCCGAGCCGAATGGCGAAGGCTGATCCGGAGGGGGGCCAACGCGGCGTCCCGAGAGTGCTCCGCCCGCCGTCGATCCAGAGGAGGGCAGACGCCACCTCCCGGGGATCACAACCCTTCCCGGTAATCAATTCCGCTTACCGAAGAATCTTGCAATAGGCCCAACATTGTGAACGCAGTCCCAAACTTGTACTAGGATAGCGGACGGCGAAGGCGGAAGCTCCAAATGCATGACAACAATACCAGGATCGGCAGACGCATCGACCCGCTCAAGACCGCACTCACAGCCTTGCTTCTCTGCACGCTGCAAGCCGTCTCCTATCCGGCGGTCCGGGCGCTGGACTTTCAGCTTCGCTCGCCCAACGGCAAGGTCACCGTCGCGGTCGGTCTGAAGGAATTGCGGACCCCTTATCCCAAGGGTGTGCGCCCCTACTATCGAATTGGCTTCAATGGGGAGACGGTGGTACGGGACTCCTGGCTGGGGCTGGATCTCAAGGGCGGCCTGCCGCTTGGGCGGGATTTCGTCCTGCTGGGCTGGGACGCCACTACCGGGGATCAGCGCTACCGGCTTCCCTACGGAACTCGGGGAGAGCTTCGGGATGCGTACAGCCAGGGTGTCCTTCGCCTTCGCGAAAGCGGGTCTTCCGGGCGCCGGCTAAACCTGATTTTTCGCGCCTACGACGAGGGAGCCGCCTTTCGCTACCGCGTTCCTCCCCAGCCCGGCCTGCCGGAGGTGGACCTGGTCGAGGAGCACTCCACCTTTTTTTTCCCGGAGGGCACCCGGGCCTGGGTGCTGCAACTTCGAGGCTACGCCACCAACTACGAGTCGGAGTTCAATCCCCAGCCGTTGTGGTACCTGCAGCCCGGCGCCATCGTCGGCCTGCCGCTGCTGCTGCAGACCCTCGGGGGTTCCTGGCTGGCCGTCACCGAGGCCAACCTCACCGACTACGCCGGCATGTACCTGACCCCCGTTTCGGGCATTCCGGAAACGCTGGAAAGCCGCCTCTCGCCCCATCCGCGGCGGGCGGGAGTAAGGGTTAGGACAGCGGGGTCCCTGCAGTCGCCCTGGCGCGTCTTCCTTTTGGGTAGGACTCCGGGGAAACTGATCGAGAACAATGTCTTGCTGCTGCATCTGAACGAGCCGACCCGGATTGCCGATACCTCCTGGATCCGTCCGGGAAAGGCCGCCTGGCACTGGTGGAACGGCACCAGCGCCAAAGGGGTGGGGTTCGAGCCGGGGATGAATACCGCGACCATGAAGCACTACCTGGACTTCGCCGCCGACCACGGCCTGGAGTATCTGCAGATCGATGCCGGCTGGCATCAGGGCACCGAGGAGGAAGGGGACATCACCCGAAGCCGGCCCGAGATCGATCTCCCTCACCTGATCGGGTACGCGCGGGAGAGAAAGGTGGGCATCCTGCTGTGGCTGCACTGGAAGAGAGCCCGGGCGCAGATGGAAGAGGCCTTCAGTCTCTATGAGGACTGGGGGGTTGCCGGCGTCAAGATCGATTTCATGGACCGCGACGACCAGGAGATGGTCGGTTTTTACCACCAAGTGGCCCGACGCGCTGCAAGCCACCGCCTGTTGGTCAACTTCCACGGAGCCTACAAGCCCGACGGCCTGCGCCGCACCTGGCCCAATATCATTACCCGCGAAGCCGTTCTGGGCCTGGAGTGGAACCGGCTGGGCACCCGCTGCAGCCCCACCCACGACCTGACTCTCCCCTTCACCCGCATGCTGGCCGGACCCATGGACTACACGCCCGGAGCTTTCCGAACCGCGCTCCGGAAAGACTTCCAGCCCCGGGCGCGGGAACCCCTGGCCCAGGGGACCCGCTGTCATCAACTGGCCATGTACGTGGTCTACGAGAGTCCCCTGCAGATGCTGGTGGACTATCCCGCCGCCTATCGGGGGCAGCCGGGCATCGAGTTCCTCGCCAGGGTTCCCACCACCTGGGAGGCGACTCGAGTCCTGCAGGGCCGGGTGGGAGAGTTCATCAGCGTGGCCCGCAGGAGCGGTACGGAATGGTACGTGGGAAGCATGACCAACTGGGAGGGGCGGGAGCTGAGCATTCCCCTGGGGTTCCTGGGGTCGGGCTCATACCGGGCCGAGGTCTATGCCGATGTCGAGGGGGATCCGACCGGAGTCCGCCGGCAACAGCTCAGAGTCCGCTCCCTCGACGTGGTGACGGCCCGGCTGGCGCCTGGCGGGGGCCACGTGATGCGGATCTATCCGGAGAAGCCTTGACCCGGCTTCCGGCGCTCCAATCACTCCTCACCTTGAGGGGAACGCCTTTCCACAGTGCGCCATAGACTTGTCGTGCACCGGGAAAGGCACTATATTCTTCAGGAAAAGCGCCCGTAGCTCAGTTGGATAGAGCACCTGCCTTCTAAGCAGGGGGTCGCAGGTTCGAATCCTGCCGGGCGTACCATTCCCCGCCGGGCGGACGGAATTCAGTCTCTGCACTGGCTTGCAGCCGGCTCACATCCAGGCCTTCCTGCTTCTTTAGGTTTCTCTTCGTGCCCCTTCGTGGATAGTTCAGTGAGCTGAGGTCCGATACTTCCCGGATTTCTTTGGAATTGTGCTTCAGAACCGGTCGGCGCGATAGGCTTCGAACTGGCTGTCCTCCGCCCGCTCGGCCACCAGGTCGGCAATGATCTTGCCCGAGGTGGCGGCGCCGGTGAGTCCGAGGTGCCCGTGGCCGAAGGCGAAATAGACCGAGCGGTGAATCGGTGATCGGCCCAGCACCGGCAGGGAATCGGGCATGGAGGGACGGCAGCCCATCCAGGGGACGGCCCCCCGACCGTTCAGTGAGGGCAGTGCCTGGTGAGCAGCCTGGAACAGCGCGTGGGCTCGGGCGAAGTTCGGCTTGGCGTGGACGCTGGCCAGCTCGACCGTGCCGGCCAGGCGCAGTCCCCCTTCCATCGGCGTCAGGCCGAAGTATCGGTCCCCGTGGACCACGGTCCTCTGCAGCTTGATCCCGGCCTGGGGCAGCATGAGGTGGTAGCCGCGCTCGGCCTCCAGCGGCAGCCGGCTGCCCAGCTTGGCCGCCAGGGGGCGCGAGTAGGCCCCGGCCGCCACCACCACTTGATCCGCGGGGTGGCGGGCGGCATCGGTGACCACCGACCAGGCGCCGTCACCACCCATTCGAAAGTCGGTGACCCCTTCCCGCAAGATGACCCCGCCGCGGCGCACGAAATCCTCGGCCAGCAACCGGGTCAGTCCCAGCGGGTTGGTGGTATGGCCCGACTCGGGGTAAAAGGCGCCCTGCCGGCATCGGTCCGCCAGCGCCGGCTCCAGTTCCCGGATACCATTTTGATCCAGCATCTCCACCTGGACGCCGCAGCGGCGCAGCAGGTCGAACTTGACTTGCGCCTTGGCGAAGACCCGCTCCGACTGGTAGACGTCCAGCCTGCCGTTGCGCCGGATCAGATGCTCGGCGCCGGCCTGCTCCAGGAGCGGGTCAAAGGCGGTCAGGGCATCCTTGTTGAGCCGGTAGAGGGCACTGGCGATCTCGTCGACGCGCCTGGGGGAGCTTGCAGCCACGAAGCGCAGCAGCCAGGGGAGCAGACTCGGCAGGTAGGGCCAGCGAATGGTCAAGGGTCCCAGGGGATCCAGGACCATGGCCGGCACGTCCTTGGCGATTCCCGGAAGGCCCAGGGGCACGCAGTAGCCGGTCACGAATTGTCCCGCGTTGCCGCTGCTGCAGGCCTCGCCGGGTCCGCCCGGATCCATGACAGTGACGCGATGTCCGTCCCGCTGCAGGTACAGTGCGCAACAGACGCCCACAATGCCGCCACCCACAACGGCGATCCGGCATCGGCTGTCGTTGGGCGAAGAATCAGTCGCCATTGCGTATTTCAATGAAAATCGGATTGGAGTAGAACCAGAGGTCCTTCCAGGGGTCCTCCCCGCGAGGATCAGGCTCCGGTTCCGGCTCCCCGGTGTTGGTGCCCCGAACCCGGAGGTAACAGTTGCCGTCGATGCCTTCGAGGATATGGCTCATGGTCCGGTACTCTCCCTGGCGGGACCAGTCGTCCGGCCCGAAGCGCCGAACCACCCGGGTGGTGGGGTTACGGTCCTGGGCGGGGTCGGGCAGCGGACCGGTCTGGCTGCCGACGATCAGGTCCACCCGGGCGACCTCCGGGTTGTCCCCGTGCCAGTTGGGGGTCTCGGGATCTCTCAACCGGATGGTGACCTCGACGGAAGCTCCGGCGGCAGTCTCAAGGGTGTCTCCGATTTCCGCACTCTGATCCTCTGAACGCGCCGTCACGAAGAGCTCGGAGAGCAGATCCCCCGTGGTCACGAAGATACGACCCCGGCGGAGGCCTTCCAGGATTCCCGGGTGCGACTTCTCGGCGAAGACATAGGTCTTGGAGTATTCACCGGGCCAGAAATCACTGCCACCCTCGGTGTAGTGCACGTGGGAATCGGAGTTGGCGGTGATCCACCACCGGCGCCCCTCCCCCAGCATCGAGTCCCACAGTCCGCCCAGCCGAGCGGTCATGGGATCGAATCCTCCCCGGGTCGGATAGCGGCCATAGGACCCACGGGGACTCTCCGGGTTGAGGGTGCCGTCGGGGTTGAGCGTCCTTGCCTGGTGCCCGGGTGCTCCCGCCATGCCCACCGCCACCTCGGGAGCCGTATCGTTCCACCGCCGCAGCTCGGCCGGGTCGTAGGCCCCGTATTCACCAGTCTCCGAGGCCGAACGCGAGGGATGGTTGGCGATCAGGACCGGTTTGCGCTCCAAGCCGTTCATCAATTGAATGGCTTCGATCATCCGGGGTTCGGTATCCCGAGTTTTGTCGAAGGGATGGGCCTCGTGGCGGTCGAATCCCGACTCCAGCTCGTACAACCGCTGGGCCTCGTCCGGGCCGTGGGGAATGATGAGGCTGCTGTGGTCGGCGCCCGGCGAGTTGAATTCCATGCCGTAGAACTGGATCACCTCGGGGACCAGTTCCCGCGAGAGCACCAGCTCGGGATAGGCCCGCTCCAGGTTGACCTTGCTGTGGTTGGGGCCGCCGTGGTCGGTGGCTACCGTCCAGGACAGTCCGAAGCGCCTGCCCATGAGCGCATTCATGGGGATGGGGTAGATGGCGTCGCCCCCGATGATCGGAGTGGGTGGGTCATTGTCCCGGTTCCAACCCACGCTGAAACGGCTGTGGATGTGGTGGTCTCCCGCCAGCCAGCGGGCCTCGCCGGCGGAGTCCCCCGGGCCGCCCGTCACACAACCCAGATAGAGGAGCACCAGAGCGGTCCCGGCCAGCCACAGCCGAACCGATGTTTTTCGTGTCAATCCAGCAAGCAGCTTTACCATTGCGGACAACTCCTTTCCCATTGACAAGACGCAGGTCCTCCATCTCCGGCTACCCGGTGAACAAAGGGATGCTGTAGCGCCGTTGGTGGAAATCTTTCCCCCTGTCCAACCTTTGACGGATCCCTCTCGAGTTTTCTCCTACCCTTTCGTGACCGTGGTACCCCGTCGCGGCCAACCTCAGCGCCTTAGTGCCCCTTCGTCGTTCTTAGTGCCCCTTCGTGGATAAGTCTTTTTCTTTTGTCTTTTTTCGTTTGTTTCAGACAAGGGTTGTTTCAGACAAGGCAAGACATGCGGACCTTCACCCATGTTTTTCCCGCAGCACCCGGGCCGCCTGGCACATCGCCTTGAGTTTCCCATAGGCCTCGTCCAGATCCATCGGGTTCTGGGCCGAGGGCGCGAACCCGCAGTCCGGGTGCAGGGTGATACGGCTCTTGTCCAGGTGGCGCATGGCTTCCTCCACCCGCCTAACCACCTCTTCCACGCTCTCCACTCTGGGTTCGCAGTGGTCGATACAACCCAGGCCCAGCCGCACCTTGTCCGGGAACTGCGCCAGCGAATCCAATCCCCCGGCCACCGGGGTGGCAAATTCCATGGAAATGGTCCCCACCCGAACCTTTTGCAGGGCCGGCATGATGAGCCCGTAGGGACCCTCGCTGCCGTGTTGGCGGTCGAAATGGGCGTGGCAGAGGTGCATTCCCGTGGTCAGGCCCTGGAAGCCGTCCAATACTTGGTTGACCAGGTCCACGCACCGGTCCATTTCGTAGGAGGGATTGTCGATCCCCTCCCGCTTGCGGAAGGTCGGATCCACCATGGTGGAAAGCCAGGGCTCGTCCAACTGGACGGTATCGGCCCCGGCCTCGCGGAGGGCTTCGATTTCCCGGCGCAGGATCGGGACACAGGCTTCCATCAATCCTTCCCGAGTGGGGTAGGCCTTACGGGAGTGGTCGGGGTGCCACATGCGCCGTCCGATGATGTAGGGCGCCGGCAGCGTGATCTTGACTCGCCGCCGGGTGCGGGCCCGCAGAAAGCGCAGCTCGTGCAGCACCAGGGGGCGATAGTACTCGACGGGAGCGACCACGGCCGGATAGGGCATTCCGCTGTCGTGAAGGTCGGCCTTGAAGCCTCGTACCCGTTCGGCAAATACCTTGACGTAGCTCTCCCGGCGCCACTCGCCGTCGGTGATCTCTTCCAGCCCGGCCCGTTCCTGCAGGGCGATGGAGGACTCGATGGCCCGGTCCAGCAGCGGCTCGGCCTCTGCCTCCGAAATGCGGTCGGCCTTGCGGTCCAGGACCAGGTCGAGCACCCAGGCCGGACGGGGCAGGCTGCCAATCACGGTGGTGGGGAACAGTGTCGATTCCATGGAAGGGTCCTCGGGGCAGACTGGGAAGGGTATTGGCTGGTATGGTTCCCTTCGGGGTCGTCAAAGAAACTCTCGGCTGAGGGTCCGATTATACGCCGGGCTGATCGACTGATCCAGATTCGGTTGAATGGGACGGGGCGTTTGCCCCCCTCCGGCTCGACCGTGGGCGGCCCCCTCGCGACGCCGAGTATGCCCCCCTCCGGCTCGACTGCGGGCTGCGCACCTTCGGGACGCCGAGTTTGCCCCCCTCCGGCTCGACAGCGGGCTCCGCCCTCTCGCCGACTCCCCCTCAAGGGGGGAGTGATACTTGAAGCCTGTAGAGGGCTTATTGCCTGATTGCTGGGCAGGATGTAAACCATGTTCCCGGTCTACCGCATAAACTCCGTTCCCACTTCATAACACGGATATCACTCCCCCCTTGAGGGGGAGTCGCAGAAGTCGAGCCGAATGGCGAAGGCTGATGCGGTGGGGGGTTCGCACAAGGCGAGCCAAAGGCGAGATCTTGTGCGCCGTAGCGGTAACCGCCGGCGTGCGTCGGTTGCGGTGGGGGAGTCGCAGAAGCCGAGCCGAATGGCGAAGGCTGATGCGGAGGGGGGCCAATGCCTGACCCCGAGTCTACAGCACATCGATACAGGCGGAGCGGCTGCTGCCTTGAGGGGGAGTTACAGAAGCCGAACTGGAAGCTGCCTTCGGAATTCCCGTGCTAGAATTCCGAAGGATGTGGCGGTCCCACCCGTCATGACAAGGCCTGTCGGCAGAGCCGCAGTTTCCAAGCGGGGTTCAAGCCAGGGTGCTTGTGTGGGACCCATCCGATTGGAGAGACCCGCCCATGGCCGAGTTCGACCACCTCCTCACTTCCCGCGAATACGCGCAGAGTCCCTATCCCACTTACCACCTGCTGCGCCGCGAGGCTCCCATATACTGGAGCGATCTCTGGGGTTGTTGGATCCTCACCCGCTATCGGGAAATTGTCAGCACCCTCCAAAATCCCAGGCGCTTCACCAGCGTCGGCAGGCTTACCGCCACCATGGAGCTCCCGCAAGCCGTTCGGGAACAGGTCCAGCCCCTGGTGCGCCACTATTCCCAGGGTCTCATCAATGTGGACCCACCGGATCACACCCGTCTGCGCAAACTGGTGCACAAGGCCTTCCTGCCCGGCACCATCGGCGCCATGGCCGGTTACGTGGAGGAGATTGTCGAGGGGCTGATCGACGAGGTGCGGCATCGGGGCAGGATGGACATCATCTGGGACTTCTCCTACCCCTTGCCGGTCACGGTCATTGCCAGGCTGTTGGGAGTCCCGGCGGCTGACCACGGCAAGCTCAAGCGCTGGTCGGGGAAGATTATCGAGTTCATGGCCACCCCCAAGCCCGTGCCCGAAGTGCTCTTGTCATCCCAGGAGGCTCTGTTGGCTCTGCAGGACTACTTTCGTTCGACCTTCAGGCGGCGGCGATTGGAGCCGGGCGAAGATCTCATCAGCGCCCTGGTGGCTGCCGAAGAGGAAGGGGAACGACTGACCGAAGAGGAACTCATTTCGACCTGCGTGACCTTGCTGATCGGCGGGCACGAGACCACCACCTACCTGATCTCCAGCGGCGTGCTGGCCCTGATCCAGCACCCGGAACAGATGCGGAAGCTGAGAGCCGAACCGGACAAGGCCGGGACGGCGGTGGAAGAGATGCTGCGCTACGAGGGACCGTTCCAGCGCAACCGCCGCCTCGCCACCGAGGCGGTGGAGTTGGACGGCCATCTCGTTCAGAAGGGTCAACTGGTGGTGCAGATGCTGGGTGCGGCCAACCGGGACCCGGCCGTATTCCCCAACCCGGACTCATTCGATATCGAGCGGCACCCCAATAGACATGTCTCCTTCGGTCAGGGTCCTCACTTCTGTGTGGGAGCACCGCTGGCGCGTCTGGAAGCTCCCATCGCCATCAACGCGCTGCTGCGGCGTTTGCCCAACCTTGAGCTGGCCACGGATGAGCTGGTCTGGAAAAATACGGTCTTTCGCGGCCTGGAGCGGCTCCCGGTGACCTTTGGGTGAGTGCCGGGCCGGGCCGGACTCTCTTGCAAAATCGGAAAGCAGGGCCAGGTTCACGGAATCCCTCTACCGGAAAGCCATCCGGTTCCAGCCCTGATCCTCCTGCTTGCTGGGCCCCGGGGGCGGCGGAGCGAAGGCGTAGAAGTAGCAGAGGTCTTCGTGGCCGTCGTTGAAGGACTGGTGCTCGACTCCCGCCGGAATGTAGACGGTCATGCCCTTCTCGACCCTGAAATCCTGACCGTCCATGACCAGTCTCCCCCGGCCGCTCACCACGTAGTAGATTTCGGCCGACTCGGGGTGGATGTCGGCCTGGGTCTCATGCCCCGGGTGCAGCCAGAAGAATCCGGCCGCGATGTCGCCGGCGCCGCAGGTTTCGGGGCTCACCAGCAGATTGACCCGGCGGGACCCATCGGGAGCCTGCCAGACAGGGAAGTGCTTCGGGTCCAGGACCCATTCCGGATTGTGTGCCATTGAGAATGCCTTTCTTGTGGAAAGCCGGGGGAAGATTGGGGGAGGATGGGAGCCGACTGCTCCTTGAACCTTTTCGCCGTCCGCCGGATGGAAGTCAAATCAAGAGCGAGCCTCCGTTGACGTGCATGGTCGAACCCGTCACGTAGCTCGACCGGGGACCGGCCAGGAACAGGACCGCTTCGGCGATTTCCCGAGGCGTTCCCTGGCGCTTCACCAGCGATGCCTCCACGTACCTTTGCAGGTTCTCCTCACCGAAGGCCTCGGCAAGGGGAGTATCGATGCTTCCCGGCGCAATGGCGTTGGAGAGGATGCCGTCGGAAGCAAACTGCTTGGCCAGGTACTTGGAGAGCACAATGACGCCCGCCTTGCTCACCCCGTAGCCGACGTGACCGGTGACGCTGCCCACGAAAGCTCCCACCGAGGAGATGTGGACCAGCCGGCCGAACTTCCGTTTCCTCATATGGGGCAGCACCGCCTTGCTGCAAAGGAAGGCGCTGGTCAGGTTGACCGAGAGCATTCGGTTCCAGCTTTCCAGCGTAGTCCGGTCCCAGGGAACCATGGGGCAGATGCCGGCGTTGTTGACCAGGATGTCGATTCGCCCGAACCGTTCCGCGGTGGCCTGAACCATGCGGTCCACCTGGTCCGGCTCGGAAACGTCGGTCTCCGAAACCAGCAGGTCGCAGCCGCAACGCTTCCGCAGCTCTGAAGCCAGGTCTTGCAGGGGGGGCGCCTGGTTGTCGGCCAGCGTCAGGCCGGCCGCTCCTTCCCGGGCGAAGAGTTCGGCCACGCCGCGGCCGATCCCGGAGGCCGCCCCGGTGACG
Organism: Candidatus Versatilivorator sp.; assembly: GCA_965207735.1. GTDB lineage: Bacteria > Acidobacteriota > Terriglobia > Versatilivoradales > Versatilivoraceae > Versatilivorator. Next base: position 4,645,479 of record OZ242296.1, read on the forward strand.
ATGGCCACCCTTCCGTTCAATTCATTCATGACGGGTAGTTGTTGAACCGGCTTGCGCTCGGGCCGGCAAAGTGGAGGCGCCGTTCCATCGGGCCGTCCCTGCCATGGCGGCGTGAACGGCCGGCGCGCGCCAGGCATTACCCTTTGCAGCCTTCGAGCAAGACCGGGTTTCGTGGGCTCCGGCCTCCAGGATGCTATCTTAAGTGCCTGGAGTCGAGCGATGCAACCTCGGTTGAGGACTGTCCCTCCACTTTGTTTCGTCGGCCGGTGCAGCTTGCCGCGCAGCCAGGAGCCCTCTGCTATACTGGCGGACCTATTTGAAACAAAAGAAAAAGAGTTATCCACGAAGGGCCACGAAGAACGACGAAGGGCCACTAAGGCGTTGAGGTTAACCACGACGGGTTACCAAGGTGACGAAGGGATTATCGATTCCCGATTTTTTTGCTCTCGTATGATCCGCCCGGCAGGGCGAGGGCTGGACTTATTCGGTCCCGGATTTAGAGAAAGACGATGAGGATTCGCTTCGTACATGCCGCCGACCTTCACCTGGACAGCCCCTTCACCGGCTTGAAGGCCGCCGCGCCCGAAAACGTGGCGACCGCGCTGTATAGCGCCACCTTTGACGCGTACGAGAACATCATCAACCTGTGCATTTCCGAAGAGGTGGACGCGCTGCTGGTGGCTGGGGACGTCTACGATGGAGCCGACCGCAGCCTGCGCGCCCAACTCAAGTTCGTCGAGGGGCTGAATAAGTTGGACACCCAGGGCATTCGCTCCTTCGTCTGCCACGGCAACCACGACCCCTTGGACGGCTGGCAGGCACGGCTGGATTATCCGCAAAGCTGTCGCCGCTTTGGCACCGAGTGGGAAGCCGTGCCGGTGTTCGAGAACCCGAACCGAGCGGTCATACACGGTATCAGCTACCCGAAGCGCGAGTTTACTGAGAACCTGGCCCGCCGCCTTGGAAGGGTCGATCCCGGCCCGTTCTCGATCGGGCTGCTGCACGCCAACGTGAGCAATGACCCCAACCACGCGGCTTACGCCCCCTGCTCGCTAGAGGACCTTGCAACGTCCGGCATTGACTACTGGGCGCTCGGCCACGTGCACACCCGCCAGGTTCTGAGCGAGCGGGAACCGGCGGTTGTCTATCCCGGCAACCCACAGGGCCGGCATCCGAACGAAACCGGCCCTCGAGGTGTCTATCTTGTCGAGGTGGACGATGGCGGAAACGTGCACTCGACGTTCCACCCGATGGCCACCGTCCGGTGGGAAACGTTCCAGGTCGACATCGCGCCGTTCGAGAGGGAACAGGAACTGCTGGACGCATTGCAGGAAGGAATGCAAGGTCTGCTGGACAGCACCGACGGCCGGTCGGCCGTCGGTCGCGTTACCCTCACCGGACGCGGTGCGTTGAACCGAACTCTCCGCAGGCCGAACACCATTGATGACCTCGTCGAAAAAATCAATGGGGAATGGGCCGAAAGGTCACCGTTCGTCTGGTGCGAACGCATTGAGGACGCAAGCGCATCTCCGTTCGACCGCGAAGCCAGGCTGAAGGGTTCCGATTTTCTGGCGGAAGTGCTGCGGACGGCCGACCGGGCGAAGACCGACCCCGCACTAATCTCCAGACTTGGCGCCGGGCTTTCCGACCTCTACCAGCACCACCGCTTTCGCCGATATTTGTCCAAGCTTGCCCCAAACGAGGAGGACATTGCCGCGCTGGTCGAAGAGGCTGAGGCCATGGCCGTGGACCTGCTTGCCGAGGACGACGACCGATGAAGATTCTGAATCTGCACATCGACGGCTTCGGGCGGTTTGCAGACCGGGCATTGGGGCCGTTCGAACGGCCCGTTACCGTCTTTTTCGGTCCCAACGAGGCGGGCAAGAGCACTCTCCTGGAGTTTGTTCGAAGGGTGTTTTTTGGATTCCCCGACGGTCGCAGCAGCAACAATCCTTACCCGCCGCTGGCCGGTGGCCGGCACGGGGGTACTGTCACCATCGTCAGCGACGCCGGTGAGACCGTCACCGTTCAGCGATTCCAGGGAACGCACGGCGGGCCGGTCAGGCTGGCCGCCGCATACGGCGGGCCGCTCCCCGACGGCGAATTGCCACGTCTGTTAGGCCACCACTCCAGGGATGTCTTTCAGAACATCTTTGCCTTCACGCTTGAGGAACTCAACGATGAGACCCTGCTGAAAGACGACACCGTCAACGCTCAGATATACAGCGCCGGTATGGGCGCGACGAAGCTGCCCGCATCACTGAAAGCGCTTGAGGTCGAGAAGCAATCCCTGTTCCTCAAGGGCGGCAACAAACACAAGATCATCCAGGCCGGCAATGCGCTCAGCGAGATCGAATCCACTTTGAGACAGGTAAAACAGCACGCCGCGAAATACGGTGAACTGATGACCCGCCTCGCAGGGGTCAAGGAGGAGCTCGAACGGCTAAGCGGCCTCCGCCGGAAGCGTCAGTCGGAACTCGATCACCAGAAGCGGCTGGAGAGTGCCTGGGGTGACTGGAACGACCTCAACCAGGCCGAGGAAGAGCTGGCCGGGTTGCCGCCCATCGACGATTTCCCCATCGACGGCGTCAGCCGACTGAAAACACTGGAGGAGCGGATCAAGACTGCGCAGGAGGAATACGACTCCGCAGACGAGGCGATTGAGGAAGCCAAAGCCAAGGCGGAGGCGGTGGTTGAGCATCAGACCATCCTCAACCATACGGACGAAATCCGAACGCTGGAACAGGGCCGTACCTTCTTCAACAACGCCGTCCGTGACTTGCCGAAGCGCAATGCTGAACTCGAAGATCATGAGAAGTTGTTGGCCGAAACCTTGAAGGATCTCGGTCCTGACTGGGACGAAGCCCGCCTGGAGAATTTCGACCTGTCCCTGGCCGTCCGCGAGGAAATCTCGCGATTCCAGGGGTGTCTGCGAAAGGCGCACGAGGAACTCGATCAGAGCAACTCCAATCTCACTCGGAATCAGACCCTGTTGGAGGAAGCTGTCGAGGCGAAGGGCAGGTCCGAACGGGAGCTCGAGGTTGCCGTCAAGCCGCCCGGTGGCAAGAACGGCGGCAAAGTGCTGCCCGCCATCTGCGCTGCCGTCGGCATGGCGCTTTTGGCCGTGGGGTCGGTACTTGGCGGGTCTGCTCTCTTCCTGGGAATTATCGGAGGCGTCGCGCTCGCGGCTGTCGCCGCATACTTGTTCCGGTCCGGCCAGTCATCTACGGGCACTGAAATGGAACATGCGCGTCTCTCCAGGGACCTCGACAGTGCGAGAGGTTTGGCCCAGCAACGGAAGAAAAGGGTGGAGGATTCCCGGAAAGCTGTCGAAGAGGCGGAGCGTTCACTCGCGTCCGTTCAGAGAGATTGGCGGCAGTGGCTCGCAGACCGAGATCTGCGGGAGACGTTCTTGCCGGAGACCGTGGTGGAGCTTCGCGGCAAGGTCGAACTTGGACGTGATCGATTGAACAGTCTAGGAAGCCATCGGCAGCGCATCGACGCAATACGGAAGAATATCGATAACTACGTTGCAATGGCCGTGCCTCTGGCGTCGGACTTCGGCGCTCCCTTCGACAGGAACGAATCGAGTACCGTCAATGCCGCTGTCGCGAAGCTGATCGGACTGCACGATGAGGTCGACGGGAAGGTCAACGACCGGAAGGCAGCCGAGGAGGAATTGATCAAGGCCGAGAGCCGGTTGAAGGAGCGCGAAAGCAATCTCCGGAAGGCGACCGAGATGATGAAGGGGCTGCTCCGATCCGGTGGCGCCGCCGATGGCGAGGACTTTCGTACGCGGGCAGAGATCGTGCGGCAGAGAACGAAACTGGAAGAGCAGCGACGCGGCGCGCTCGGACGACTGCAGCGCCTCAGCGGCCCCGGAGAGCCGCTCGAAGCCTTGAAGAAGCAACTTGCGGACACGGATTTTCAGACCATACGCGACGAGAAACGCTTGCTCGAGGAAAAAATTGAACCCGCCGACGCAGAGATAAGAGAGTTGTCCACCAAGCAGGGATCGATCCAATCCGACCTCAAGAGCCTGACCGGCGAGGAGGAGTCATCGAAGCTGCGGGCGGAACGGCACCGCCTGTTGGAGGAGATGCGCGGCCATGCGCGGGAGTGGGCGGTTCGAACCATCGCCCAGAACCTTCTCAAGGAGGCGCAAGGCAAGTTCGAGAAGGAGCGCCAGCCTGACGTGGTACGCCACTCCGAAGAGTTCTTCCGCACCATCACCGACGGGCGTTATCAGACAGTGTTTTCTCCGCTCGGCAGTTCGGAGATACAGGTAACGGATTCCTCGGGCATCTCCAAACAGCCCAACCAGCTCAGCCGCGGTACGCGGGAGCAGTTATTCCTGTCGCTGCGGTTCGGGCTGGTCCGCGAGTTGGGCCAGCGGTCGGAGCCGCTTCCGGTGATCGTGGACGAGGCGTTGGTGAACTTCGATCCCGACCGGGGACTGCGGGCCGCGCGTGCCTTCGTGGAGTTGTCCCGGACCAACCAGGTGCTGGTCTTTACCTGCCATCCGACGATCGTGGAACTTTTCCAAAACGCGGTGGCCCAGTCAGGTGTGCAAGAGCCGGAAGTGGTCCCAATTGATTGACACCACCGACGAAAAAGGACCTCTGGCGAAATGGCCTTGAACGAGGCCATGGCCATCCCGGCGATGGTCGCGCACGGGGGCTTCCATTCCGGCGCCCGGGGCGGTCCCGGTGGCGCCGGCGGCTTTGTTCACTGCTTCGCCGACTCTGGAGGGGGCTTCTCGCGGCAGGGATCTCTTCCCAGGGGAGCGGCCGCGAACCTGTCGGGTTGACCCCGCCGTCACCGGCCGGGAGAGGCTTAACCCGCATTTCTCAGTGCGCCATGGAAAGGCGCCTTCTTCCAACGGGTGCGAAACCCGTCCAACAACTGTCGCTCCGGATGGTAGCAGCCAGGGCGGATCATGGAGGTAACGATATGGTCTGAAGCCCTCTGGTGTCAAAGGGCCGCTTAAGGCGGTTCAGCGAGCATGCGGGCCGGAACGCGAGTGAACGTCGAGCAGGCCTCGAAACGGGCAATGCGGGGGCCGACCCACCTGAGAAATGGGGAAGGCCGAAGACGGAGGGGGAAGCGAGCGACGCGGGCACCCCTTTGGACCCGCCGGGGTAGTGGCGCTGGCACGCATGGAAGGGGAAGAAGGCAGCAACATGGGAAGCCCTGTGGGTGGTGAGGCACGCACCGAACCGGAAGCTCGCGAGAGTCAGTCTAGGCCGACAGGGTGGCGGAGAGGCCTGTAGTACCGGAGAAGCTGGGTAATACCGGTGGAGGGAAGGGGCCTCAGGTGAGGAGCGGTGACCGAAGGGGGAAGGGTCCCGGGAGTGGCGAAAGCCTGAAACCCCGACCAAAAAAAGGGCCGGAGACTCCGGAAGCATCACATGCAAAAGTGAAAGGGTCGTCGGAGGAGGACGGCGTCGTCAGGGCATCAACAGGCCTGGCGGCAACCCGGGAGCGGAAGTGGATGGAGTGGGGGACGGGTGCCAATCCCATAGGAGTCGTCCACGGATGCGAGCGGGGACCTGTGTGCGAGACGCATGATCCCACTGGAGAGCCGAGATGCGGGAAAACCGCACGTCCGGTTCGGAGAGCGGGGACTGGAAACGTGATAAGGGAGCCGGACTGAGGCCCGAAGCGAAAGCGACGGAATAGCCACCGGACCCTATAGTCAACGCGCCAGTCCTCGACTCTACCCAGGCCGCTGGTGCCATGACGATAAGTAGTTTATCTTCAGTACTGTGATTGGCTCCAGGGGAAGGGCTTGCGGGTAACAGACGGCGCTGGGCATGCCTTGGCTTGTCTTTTTCCCTTCAGCGCGCACATGCTCCCTCGCGCGTAGTGACCGCTACGCTCTTCGGTCGCGAGCACGCGCTGAAGGGAAAAATTCTGCGCCATGTTCATGCCCCCTGGTGAGAAATGCGGGTTAATTGGCCTTCGCACGCTGCGCGTAGTCCCGGTACTTGCCGAAGAGGGTCACGAACCTGGTGGAGATGGAGTCGAAATTTCTCGGCTGCACCGGGGACCCCGGGCCTGCCTCAGAACCAATCAGGCCGAGATTTCTGTTTCCTATGAAGCTGGTTCTCACCGTCTCCTGCATTCTGGACGGAAGGTAGTAGGATCGCTTGCCGATTCCAATCTTCTTGTAGTCGATGGTGAGCTCGTAGGCCTTGATGGGTGACTCCTTGGGGATCTCGGCGTCCTTGGCGCGAAACCGCACCACCTGGAAGTCCTTGAGGTCGATCCAACATTGTCCCTCATACCCGTAGGTGACGGATTTCTTGTCGCTAACGCGGAGAGTTCGTTTGGAGTGCTCGGACGCAACACTAAAGCGGACGCGCGCCACCTCGCGGCCGCTGATCTTCTCCAGGCGTTCCAGTTCCAGGGTGGCTTGGGATTCCGGGGAAAAGAGCTCGGCGATGGCGGGACCGAACTCCCCTGCCGTCTGGGGAGGAGCGCTGCTGGCGCCCACGTTCTTGTAATGCTTCTGCTTGGAGTGATAGGAGAGTTGGTGAGCCAGGAAATCCTCCTGCGTCCATCCCCCCCGACCGATCTGGCGGTAGCGGCGTGTGGTCTGGTTGCAGACGAATTCGGGCAGTGTGCGCTCATAGTCAAAGGTCTTGGCGCGAACGGTCTTGAGGAACAGCGGCCAGTTCTTGCTGGTGGGCTTGGTGCCCGGCTTCATCAGGTCTGACGCTTTGCTGGCGACGCGCCGGGGGCGTTTCTTGCGGGCGACCTTGACCACTCGGGCCGAGGCCACGAATTCCACGACCTGCTTCTTGCACAGCAACTTGTCCGGGAGTTGGCTTGCCTGATCACAGGTGGCCCCCGCCACTTCGGTCGGCCGCAGCAGGGGGGCGTCCGGGTTGCCGGTGGCCAAGACCCGTCCCTCATCTCCCACCACCGCCCCGGTCAGGTTGGCTCCCCGCAGGTCGGTCTCCTTGAGGTCGCTCCCCGACAAAGAGGCCCCCGACAAGTCGGCGTTCTGCAGATCGGCTCCTGTCAGCAGCGCCTCGTCCAGGATGGCTTTGCTCAGGTTTGCCTGGGCCAGGGAGGCGTCGCTCAGGTCGGCCTGGGTCAGGTCGGCCTGGCTGAGATCGGCCTTCTCCAGCCGGGCCCCAGTCAGATTGGCTTGAGTCAGCAGGCTCTGGGAGAATTTGGCTTCCTGAAGATTGGCGCCGATGAAGTTGCCGCGGTACACCTCCGCCTTGGTGAAGTCGGCCTGACCGAGATCGGCCTGCATGAAGTCCACCTTGTCGGAAAAGCCGTTTCGAAAGTTGAGCCCGGTGAGCACTGCCTGGCTGAGGTCGGAGGAAGAGACCTCCACTCCCTCCCAGTTCCGCCCGCTCAGGTCCACCCCGCTGAGATTGACCCCGAACAGGATCATCCGGTTGAAGAGCGCCTGGTCGAACTCGACGCCCCGCAGGTCGGTGCTACGGATGACGGCCTCACTCAGGTTGGCTCGATTGAGCTTGGCTCCCTGCAGTTGGGCTCTCGATAGGTGGACGGCCGTCAGATCGGCGCCGCTCAGGTCGGCTTCCCGCAGGTCGGTTCGGGTGAGGGTGGCCTCGATAAGCCGGGCTCCAACCAGCGTTGCTCCCTGGAGATTGACGTCGGTCAGGGATGCCCCCGAGAGATTGGCGCCGGAGAGGTTTCTGCCCTGCAGGTCGGCCTTGAACAGATCTGCCTTGCGCAGGTCGCCGCACTCTCCCCGAAAATCGGTATTGAGTCCCTGAACCCCAGCGTCGTCGGTGCATCCCTGTTCGCCCCGGTACCTGAAACGCGGGGTTTCGCCGGTGGGTGCCTGTTGGACCGCCTGGCCTTTGGGCGGGACCGCGCCGGATCCGGGGTCTTGGGGGGAGCCGGCCACTAAGGGCCAGAGAATCAGCGCCGGCAGCGCCGCTCCCAGCCGCAGCCGGAGAGGCCTGATGGAGGTGTGGACACTCATATTCACAACGGACTCCTAAGGAATGGGTCCGGGTCGTGCCCGAAAGCCGCCCAGGTCAATCGGACGCCGGCATCCCGCCAAGACCCGTCGGAAGTGACCTCTAATTAGTAAAACTATAGCCCTTTTGGAATGGGGCCTCAAGCGACTAGCAATCGCTGGATGAAACCTGGAGTGTATCGGGGACGGGGGCAGCCACCCGGGACAACCGGGACCATCTCGTTCCGACCGGACAACAGCCTCTCCGCTAGCCGATCAGTTCGTCCTGCTTCTTTCTGAGCTCCAGGAGCTCCGAATCCACCAGCCTCACGTTGTCGTAAGTGATCATCCCATCTTCCGGGATGTCCTCGATCACTTCGGCGCCGTGGGTCAGGCCGATGGGAACCAATCGTTCCTCCCGGGCTATCTCCGCCCGTTCCACCATTCCATAGGTGGCGTAGCCCCCCTCTCCGTCCAGAACGGTTCCCGCCTTCAAGGGCTTCTTGGCTGCCGCCACCACCTCGGAGATCTGTCCGATCACCGAGGCTACCGGTTCCCGGTGGATCATCATGCGGGCGATCCCGATGGGGACTTCGTGCCCGATGAAATGTTGGGGGCGGTAGATCATGGCATGCTTGCTCCTGGCGCCGATGATCATGCCGGTAATCTCTCCGTAGGAGGCCATCGACTCCACCGGGAAGTCGTCCTGGCCCTCGACCACCGCATAGAGGCCGCCCCGCAGGCCGCGCTCTACCGGGGTGTCGTCGGGATAAATGGAGCTGACGGCCTCCACCACCCCCTCTGTTTCCAGAATGCCGCCGCGCTCCTTGAGGCAGAGCTTTTCGGGGATCTCTCGCAAATCGGCTGTAGGAAAGTGCATCCCGCGGATGTCGGGGACCAGGCCGGTGGCATTGGAGAGGGCGGCCATCTCGATGGAGTGCTTGGTGCCGTCCAGGAAAGAGCAGAACATGCTGGCGTTGTAGTCCTTGCCCTTGAAGCCGTACATCCTGGGGACATCGTCGGGGTTGGCCTTGCGGAAGGCCAGCTTGAAGCGGGTGCCCTTGCCGGAGGCGATCAGCTTGAATCCCAGCGTCCGCGCCCAGTCGCAGAGCTCGGCGGCCAGGGCCGGCTCGTCTCCATAGGCCATGCTGTAAAGCACGCCCGCCCGGTCGGCCATCCGTTTCAGCAGGGTCCCCACCAGGATGTCGGCTTCCACAGTCACCATGACCAGGTTCTTCTTCTGTTGGATGGCTGCATAGCCGTTGGCGGCGCCGACCTCGGGGATGCCGGTGGCTTCCACCACCACGTCTACCCGGCTGCCGAGCAGTTCCTCGGCCCCGGCGGTCACGGCCGGCCGATCCAGATCCATGGCCCGGTCGATATCGCCGGCCGTTTTGGCGACCTGGACGTCCTCGCGGGAGACCCCCCCGAGGCTCAGGGCACGGACCGCCCTTTCCGGCTTGAGATCGGCAACGGCCGCGACTCGCATGCCTTTGATGCGGCAGGTTTGAGCCACGATTTGTGTTCCGAAGGTTCCGGCGCCGATGATTCCGACCTGGATAGGACGTCCCTCTCTTTCCAGTTCAGCCAGTCGTTGATGAAGCATCTTGGAATTCCTCTCTCTAGCCGGCCAGCAGCGATTTCAGGCGCTCGGCCACAATCCGGTCCTCTCCGGGTCGCAACATCCAGACGGAAACGGTCAAGCCCTGCATATTGTCGGGGGTTTGGCGGTTGGGCCGCATCCAGTGGTGGCCGCCCACTTCGATGGGCGGATGGCCCTGCTTGAGCTGTCCCGAGGCCTCGGCAGTGGTGATGGTGATGCGGTCGTAGTCCCACTCCAGGCTGAGGTGGGGGACGTGGTTGGCGATCTCCGGCACAAACGGTTCCGCCAGGACGCCCGGGATGGAGGCCAGGGCGGCGGCAATGGTGTCCACCCGGGACTGGAGGAGGCGTTTCTCTGCCTGGTGGTCTATCTTGAGATAGCGCTCCACCGCCGCCAGCAGGCCGATCATCTCCTCCTTGCCCACCTTCATGCCCCGGCCAATGCCGCCCCAGGGGCTTCCGCACCGCCTGGCGGCCATCACCAAGTCTCTGCGGCCCAGCAGGAGGCCGGAACACTGGGGCCCCAGCAGGCCCTTGCCGCCGCTGAAGGCCACCAGGTCGAATCCCATACTGACATACTCGGACAGCCGCCCCTTGGGAGGAACGTCGGCGGCGGCGTCGTTGAAAGTGGGAACCCCGTGCTTCTTTCCCATGGCGACCCAGGTTTGCCGATCGATCCGGCCCTTGGGGTTGAAGGTGTTGATAAAGAAGAGCATGGCCGTCCCGGGATTGATGGCGGCTTCCAACTGGGCGGTGGTTTCGACTTCCACGACCCGGGTGCCCACCAGCTTGATCTGGGCTTCGTAGGCTTCCCGGTGTGATTTCTGGATGATGACCTGGTTGGGCATGCCGGTGGTGTCGGGCAGTTGGGCCGTCTTGTCCGGGTCTCCCCGGGTGACGCAGGCCGCGGTTCCCTGGGTAATGGCGCCGGCGGCCCCGCTGGTGACGGTGGCGGCCTCCACTCCAATCAGCAGGGCGAGGCGCTCGCCCACTTTCTCGTGGAGATCGGCCAGAGGGACGAAGTGCTGTGCGGCCTCGTCCATGGCCCGGACCACCTCGGGCGGCATGATGGTTCCGCCAAGCCGTGTGACGGTTCCCAGGGCGTTGATGTAGGTGGGGACGCCCAGGCGGCTGTAGACATTGTCTTCCGTTTTTCGAGGCGAGGCCGCTGTCCGTTCAACTCCGGCGGCGGCCAGCAGGGTCGGAGACGTCGATAGCCAGGCCGCTCCCGACAGGAAACGGCGGCGGCCCCAAAGGCGATGTTTCGGTTGCATGGCTCCTCCTCACCCTGATTGGAAATAGCAGTGGCTGGCGCCTTCCAGCGTATCAGCCGTCGCCCGCGGCTCGACTTCCAAGACTCCCCCTCAAGAGGGAGTGATACGCCTACCCGGAAATCCGCTGCGAGGCGTCGTCCCGGGGGTCATAGCCCAGCTCGGCGCGGGCATTGGAGAGGTCCCAGAAGGCTCCCTTGTTGTTGGAGATGCCGTAGTAGACGCCGTAGCTGACATTGGCGCGCAGGCAGCGCTCCACCAGGTGGACCAGGTCGCGGTGGCTCAGCCAGGTTCGCAGAAACCTGGGATCGGTGGTGGGATCGTCGTCCGCCCGCACCGAGCCGATCCTGAGACAGATCGATTCCACTCCCCAGCGGGCGCAGTAGTAGCGGGCCAGAATCTCGCCGAAGGCCTTGCTCACGCCGTAATCGCTGTCCGGCCGCATGGGGTGGTACACCGAGATAGGGACCGGTTCCGCCTGCGTGTGGAGATGCAGGTGGGGCGCGAAGCCCTCGTAGGCGCCGGTCACATGGTTCGAGCTGGCGAAGACCACCCGTTTTACCCCCGACACCCGGGCAGCCTCGTAGAGGTTGCGGGTTCCCTGGATGTTCACCCGGAACACGGGCTCCCAGGCGGTAGCGACCGCAACCTGGGCCGCCAGATGGATAACGCATTGGACCGGCGCCAGCTTGTCGAGGACTTGCGACACTTGCTTGGCGTCGGCGATATCGGCCTGGAAGACCCGGTCGGAAAATGGCGGCGTGAGGTCCATTCCGCAGACCTCGAAGGATTTCCCCAGAGGGCCCCGCAGGACCCTTCCGATGAGACCGTTGATCCCGGTTATGAGCAGTTTGGGTTTGGTCATGGCGAAACCCGTGGATTATAGCAGGCCGTGACCGCAAGCGTGCCCCTTCTGCCGGTCCATTCCGGCTGTGATTGGCGGGGTGAGATGTCAGCTCGGGACCGGGGATCAATAATTTTTCATTATCAACATCGATGCACAGGATGCACAGGATAAACATGACGACAGGTTCCTGCACGAGATGTCGGCTCGGCTGATGATCCGGAGCGGGCTCGCGAATGTTCCGGACTAGAGGACAAGGAACATTCAGGAAAATCCTGCAAATCCTGTGCATCGATGTTAATTATTCCTGTAAGTCCCGGAACGCCGGGTTTGCCTCCCACCGGCTCGACTGCGGGCTTCGCCTTGGTCTCGTGTAAGCCATGAATAGATTGCACATCTCTTGGTGATTTCCGGGGGGTGGCTTTGAAGGGCAATCGGATCGCTTGGTGTTGGGCGGGACGCCCGCGCTCCCGGGGGGTACCGTCCGGTTTCAGGGCGAGAGGGAGCCCTGCGGGTGACTTCTCACCGATGGGTCGCACACCCGGATGGGGTCTGGCTCTTGCCCGAGGGGAGCCCAACTCGGCTATAATTCGGGAGTATCCTGAGGGGGCTCCTGCTCCCGGCGTTTTTCGCTCTCAGGTCCGGCTTTCAAGGAGTGATCATGTCCTTATTTCAAGAAAGCATTTTGGAACTCATTACCGAGACCTCCACCAACCTGCCTCCGGACGTGCGGCGGGCCATGGCGGACGGCCTGCAAGCCGAGACGCCCGCCACCCAGGCTTCCCAGGCCCTCAACGTCATCGCCACCAATATCGACATGGCTACCCAGGACGAGGGCCCCATCTGCCAGGACACCGGGATGCCCACCTTCAAGATCAGGACCCCGGTGGGCACGAACCAACTGGCGCTGCGGCAGGACCTCCACCAGGCCATTGCCGAGGCCACCCGGAGGGGCAAGCTCCGGCCCAACTCGGTGGACTCGCTGACGGGCAAGAATAGCGGCGACAACCTGGGCGCCGGCACCCCCATCGTCCATTTCGAGCAGTGGGAGAACACCGAGGAGATCGAGATCAAGCTGATCCTCAAGGGAGGAGGCTGCGAAAACAAGAACATCCAGTACTCCGTCCCCTGCGAGCTGTCCCACTTGGGCAGAGCCGATCGGACCCTGGACGGGGTTCGCAAGTGCATCCTGCACGCTGTCTGGCAGGCCCAGGGGCAGGGGTGCAGCGCCGGGGCCGTGGGTGTCTGCATCGGAGGCGACCGCACCTCCGGATACACTCACGCCAAGGAGCAGCTCTTCCGGACCCTGGACGACACCAACCCCAACCCGCAACTGGCCGCTCTGGAGGACTACATCATGAAGGCCGGAAACACCCTGGGGATCGGCACCATGGGCTTCGGGGGAGAGGTGACGCTGATCGGCTGCAAAGTCGGGGTCCTCAACCGGTTGCCGGCTTGCTTCTTCGTGTCGGTGGCCTATGACTGCTGGGCTTTCCGGCGGTTGGGGGTCATCCTGGATGCCGGGACCGGGGCTCTGAAGCGCTGGCTCTACCGGGAAGACCAACCGGCAGCTCCCATGGCGGCCGGGGAGGGATTTCCGAGCACGGGCAGGGAGGTCCGGTTGCAGGCACCCATCTCTGCCGAACAGGTGCGCGGGCTCAAGATGGGCGACGTGGTGCTGGTCAACGGCGAGATCTACACCGGCAGGGATGCCGTCCACGCCTATCTGATGAAGAACGATGCCCCGGTGAAGCTTCAGGGGAGCGTGCTCTACCACTGCGGTCCGGTGGTCCTGAAAGACAACGGCCATTACCGGATCACGGCGGCCGGACCCACCACCAGCATTCGCGAGGAACCCTACCAGGCCGATATCATCGAGCGGTTCGGCATTCGGGCCGTGATGGGAAAAGGAGGCATGGGATCCAGGACGCTGGCGGGGCTGAAGGCCTCGGGCGCCGTCTACCTGAACGCCATCGGTGGGGCGGCCCAGTACTATTCCCGCTGCATCGAGGAGGTGAAGGGCGTCCACCTGCTGGAATTCGGGATTCCGGAGGCCATGTGGCACCTGCGGGTCAAGGACCTGCCCGCCATCGTCACCATGGATTCCCACGGCAATTCCCTGCACGCCGACGTCCACAACGCCTCGGCCATTCTGCTGTCCAAGCTGGCCGAGCCTGTCTTTACCTGAGCCACCTCCGCTCCGGCAGCGGCCCGCTCGAGGGCACGGGCTTGCCGGCCGATCCCTTGCAAGCGGGAAGCGGACCGACTATATTGAGGGCTGCCGCACCGCCTTTTGGCGAGGCAGGAACGAGCGGGAGTAATTCAGCGGTAGAATGCCAGCTTCCCAAGCTGGACGTCGCGGGTTCGATCCCCGTCTCCCGCTCCATCTTTTCCTTATTCAGCAAGCCCATTAGCACACAAGACCACTGCACCCCCCGGTCAGCTCCTCAACATCGCTCTCCCGTGAGGGGGATTCGGTCAGACGCGGGCGACGCCCGCGGTCGAGCCGATGGAATCCGGAAACTCCCTGAAAAAAGAAAAGGCGCCTCGCCATGAGTGAGCGGCCCTCCACCACCGCCTCCGCCCGGCCCACAGGCATCCGCTGGCTGGTGTTGGCACTGGCTTGCGTGACCAGTTGGTTTCTCTACCTGCACCGGTACTCCTGGGGCGTCATCAAGCCGGAGGTCAAGTCGGAATTCGGATTCTCGGACACCCAGTTGGGGTGGCTGGACTCCGCCTTCAACCTCTCCTATGCCCTGTTCCAGGTTCCCGGCGGCCTGCTGGGGGATCTGCTGGGGCCGGCGCTGGTGTTGCCGGTCATCATCTTCGCCTGGTCCGGTTGCGTGGCCGGCACCGCCATGGTGGGACAGGCCTGGTCCTTTGCCGCCGTGCGCACCCTCTTCGGCCTGACCCAGGCCGGGGCCTATTCCAATCTCTCCAAGGTGACCCGCAGCTGGTTCCCCTTGTCGGTGCGCACCACCGCTCAGGGGCTGATCGGATCCTTTTCCGGACGGGCCGGCGGGGCCAGCGCCGCCCTGGTCGTCGGCACCTTGCTGCTCGGCTGGCTGCAGATGGGGTGGCAAGCGGCCATGGGGTGGCTGGCGCTGGCGGGAATCTGCTTTGCCGTTGTTTTTCGACTGCTGTTCACCGACAGCCCGGCCGGGCACCCCTGGGCCAATTCGGCGGAACAGGCGCTGATGGACCGCGAAGAGCCGGTCCAGGCGCCCGCATCCGGCGCCGCGCCCCGCCTGGACCGGAGCCGGCCGGCCTTGGCCAACCTCGCCATGCTCATGCTTCATGGGGTGGCCAGCGCCGGCGCCGACATGCTCTACGTCTATTGGATCCCGCTCTTCCTGAGCGAGGCCAAGGGGTTCGACCCCGTCCAAATGGGGATCTTCGCCAGTCTGCCCCTCTGGGGCGGAGCGGCCGGCGGGGCCTTTGCCGGGGTGCTCAACGACTGGCTCATTCGTCTCAGGGGTCGCAAGTTCGCCAGGAAGGCCGTGGGGCTGACAGGCAAGGTGCTGGCTTCCGTCCTGGTCCTGATCAGCCTCGACCTGGAGGATGGTCGCCTGATCATGGTTCTGCTGGCGGGAGCCAAGTTTCTGACCGACTGGAGCCAGCCCACGGTCTGGGGAACCATTACCGACATTTCCGGTCCGGCCTCGGGCCGGGTCTTCGGAGCCGTCAACATGGCCGGCTCGGTGGGGGCCTTCGTGTCGGGACCCGTCCTGGGCTGGATCAAGCAACGGCTGGGCTGGTCGGTTCTCTTTCAAACCATTGCCGGAGCCTACGTTTTCGCGGGATTGTGCTGGCTGGCCATCGATGCCACCCGGAAAGTGTTCACCGTGGGGACAAACCCCTCCTCCGGACCCAACCCCTAAGGAGTGCCTCGTGCGCCTGGTCGACAACATCCTTACCGCGTTTTTCTTCTTGTGGCTGCTCCTGGCCAGCGGTTCCGCCGCCGGTCTTGCGGCAGACATTCTGACCATGGAGAATGGCGACCGCTTGACCGGCCAGGTGAAAAAGGTGACCGGCCAGAGGGTTTTCCTGAAGACCGCCTATGCCGGCACCATTCAGATCGACTGGCTGAAGCTGCAGGGCTTCAGCAGCGACCGCCGGTTCGAAGTGGAGGTCGAGCGCGGGCGCAAGTACCGGGGCAAGCTGGTCCTGGCTGAGGGAAAGCTCACGGTCGCAACCGCCAAGGAGACGGTTTCTGTCGAGAAGGACCGGGTGGTGGCTCTGGCTCCCAAGGCCGAGAAGGAAGGCGGCAGCCTGTGGAGGGAGGTGGAGGGGACCCTGGACCTGGGCTACAACCTGACCCGCGGCCATTCCCGTCTCCATCAGTCATCGTTGCTGGCAAGAGCCGAGTACGATCAGGGCCATTACAAGATCTCGGGGGACCTCTCTTCGATCCTCAGCCGACACGAGGATACTGACCCCACCAGCCGTCAGACTGCGAGGATCCGCATCGACCGATTCATCAGTCCCCATCTCTTCCATTTTTCCCTCGGCAACTTCGAGCGCAATGACCGGCAGAGGCTCAATTTCCGCACCCTTCTGGGAAGCGGTCTCGGTTGGACCTTGATCAAGAACAAGAAGGCGGAATTCTCCCTGATAGGCGGTCTCACGTTTACCGGTGAACGGTTTCGCATGGACGAAGGGGCGGCGGCCCCACCGAACATACGTAGCGGGGAGGGGTTGGCGGGAGTTGAATGGAAGGTGGATCTGTTTGACTGGATTGAATTTTCCAGCAAGCTGACGACTCATCCAAACCTTAGGGATGCAGAGGACTACCGCCTTGCATACGACGGCACCATGCGAATGCCACTCTCGAAGAATCTTAGCTGGAGCCTCAGCTTCTACGATCGATATGCCCACCGACCTCCGGTGAGGGTGCAACGGAACGACTTTGGGCTGGTCAGTGCCTTCGGCATCCATTTTTAGGCGGCCACCGTAGCGACCGAGTAAGCAAATCGCGGCATGGTATGCTTGCCATTCTTTTTGAGGGAGTGAGCCGGCAAGTCCGGGTGCTCTGCCTCGATACGGACTGGATGGGGATTGCCGTCGCTTATTGAGATCCGAGTGTCGGTCGGCAGAGGGGAACAATGGAGGCAGTCGAATTCAGCCGGTTGAACCTGCTGGTGCTGGTGGTCTACCTGTCGGCCCTGGTCTGGATCGGCCTGAGACTGGCGGGAAAGCAGCGGAGCACCGAGGATTTCTTCCTGGGCGGACGCCGCATGCCCTGGCTCGCGGTCGGAGTCAGCATGTTCGCCTCCCTCACCAGTGCGTCTTCCTTCCTGGGTGTCCCCGGCATTGCCTTTCGAGAAAACATCTCGATGGTGGTGCTCGGACTGGTGAGCCCGCTGGTGGCCCCTCTGCTGATCCTGATCTTCTATCCCTTCTACCGCCAGTTGCAGGTCATCACCGCTTACGAGTACGTGGATCTGCGCTACGGTCGGGCGGCGCGCTTGTGCGTGGCCGGATTGTTCTGCCTGGCCCGCATGGGCTGGTTGGGAGTGGTCATTTACTCTCCGGCCCTGGCCCTCTCGGTAATGACCGGCATCGGCCTCTATCCCGCCATTTTCCTGATGGGGATTATCGCCACGGCCTATGCCACGGCAGGGGGACTGTCGGCGGTAATCTGGACCGACGTGCTCCAGTTCAGCCTGCTGGCGGGCGGCGCTCTGTGGGTGGCCCTGGCTCTGATGCACGGCGTGCCGGGCGGGGTGGCGCAAATCATGGCCGTGGCCGGCGAGACAGGCCGCCTGGACATCTGGCAGTGGCAGTTGAACTGGTTCGAGATGACGGCTTTGGGTGCGGCTCTCTCCTACCTGTTTCAGTTGATGCAGGACTACGGCACCGACCAGGTCTCGGTGCAGCGCCTCCTGTCGGTTCGGGACGCCCGCGGCATGGCCAAGGCGGCCATCCTGAACTCCCTGATCGATCTCGTCCTGATGAACGTGCTGCTGTTCGTGGGATTGGGCCTGTTCGCCTACTTTCAGTCTTTCCCGGAACGGCTGGCCGAGGGGGTGTCGGGTGACGGGATTCTGGCCTACTACATAATCCACGCCCTTCCCGACGGCGTCTCCGGGCTGTTGATCACGGCCATCCTGGCGGCGGCCATGTCGAGCCTGGATTCGGGAATCAACTCGCTCTCCTCGGTCATCATGAACGACTTCATCAAGCCCTTCCGGCGCCGGACGGTCTCCAGCCTGTCGGAGGTCAAGCTGGCTCGGACCCTGACCCTGGTTCTGGGTATCTTCGCCATCGGCGCCGCCTGCTATACGGTGCGGATCGGCGAGATTCTCAAGGCCGCCTCGGCTTTTCTGAGTCTTTTCGGCGGTCCGGTGCTATCGCTCTTTCTGCTGGGGATGTTGACCCGGCGAGCCCATTTCCGGGGGTGGATGCTGGGTACGCTGCCTTCGTTGGGAGTCTCGGTCTGGCTGCAGAACTGGACCGAGGTGCACTTCATCCACTATTTCCCCATCGCCTTCGGCATCAGCTTCGGCCTGGGCTACCTGGCCAGCCACCTTGTTCCCGGTCCCCGGGCAAAGCCGGAACTCACCCTTTGGGGGCGGCCTCCGATGAAGCTGTGATCAGGTTTCCAGCACGCAGGCAAAGATCAGCGGCGCCACGATGGTGGCATCCGATTCGATCACGTAGCGGGGGGTGTGCACTGCCAGCTTGCCCCAGGTGATCTTTTCGTTGGGGACGGCGCCCGAGTAGGAGCCGAAGCTGGTGACGGAATCGCTGATCTGGCAGAAATAGCTCCAGAGCGGGGTGTCCTCCAGCTTCAGGTCCAGCTTGAGCATGGGAACCACGCAGATGGCGAAGTCGCCGGCGATACCCCCGCCAATCTGGAAGAAGCCGATGGAGCCCTGCCTTGAAGTCTCTCGATACCACTCCGCCAGCGACACCATGTATTCAATGCCACTGCGTACGGTTTGGGGGTTCTTGATGGTGCCCTTGATGCAGTAGGAGGCAAAGACGTTCCCCAGGGTCGAATCCTCCCAGCCCGGCACGAACAGGGGCAGATCCTTTTCACAGGCCGCCACCACCCAACTGTCCCTGGGATCGATCTGGTAGGAGTCGTCCAGAGCCCGGCTGCGCAGCAGTTGATAGACATACTCGTGCGGGAGATAGCTCTTTCCCGCGGCTTCGGCCTGGTACCAGAGTTCCCGGATGGCGTGATCCAGCTTCAGCATGGCGGCCTTTTCGGGAATGCAGGTGTCGGTCACTCGATTGAAGGACCGGCTGAAGAGATCCTGTTCGGCCTCCGGGGTCAGGTCTCGATAGTTGGGGATGCGGAGATACTCGTCGTGAGCCACCAGGTTGAAGAGGTCCTCCTCCAGGTTGGCTCCGGTGCAACTGATGGCGTGGATCTTGTCCTGCCGAATCATCTCCGCCAGGCTGACCCCGATCTCGGCGGTGCTCATGGCCCCGGCCAGGGTCACCAGCATGCGGCCCCCCGATGCGATGAGTTCCCGGTACCCGTCAGCCGCATCGGACAAGGCCGCCGCATTGAAGTGGCGGAAGTGACGTCCAACAAACTTGCTGATGGGGTTGGATTTCATGGAATCTGGAAGGCGCCCGGGCGGCCGTGACGGAAGGTTTGGGAAGCGGCCGCTCCCTTGAGAAAAACGACCGGAGCGGGCTCGGGCAGGGTCGCGTTACTGTTTGTCGGCCTTCGGGGTGGTGGCGTTCGTGGGAACGATCAGGGTCTGGCCCGGATGGATCAGATGGCCGCGGATGGCGTTGGCAGTCCTGAGCTGTCGGACCGAGACTCCGAATTTCCTGGCAATGGAACCCAGAGAGTCTCCGCGGCGCACCCGGTACCGGCCATTGGCGGCGCCGGTCTGTCGATTGCCGTTCGCCGCCGCCCGGACGGGTATCTTCAGCTTCTGACCCGCCAGAATGCGGGACCCTTTCAGCCGGTTGGCCCGCCGTATTTCGCCTACCGAAGTCCCGAAACGCCGGGCGATGATAGTCAGTGAATCGCCTCGCCTGACGCGATACAGCTTGGGCTGGGATGCCGGCGGCTGCGGCGAACCGGGCGGAGCTTGGGCTTTGGCCGAGGCCGTCGGCTCAGGACTGGCGGACTGCTTCGGAACCTGAGGCGAATCGGACAGCTTCAGCACCTGGCCCGGGTGAATGCGGGAGCCCCTGAGGCCGTTCATTCGCTTGATGGCTCCTACAGTGGTGCCGAACCGTCGGGCGATCACGCTCAGGGAGTCCCCCCGCCGGACTCGATAGCTCTCAGGCGCGGATGCCGCCGAAGCGGGCGCGGCCCGTGCCGCCGACTGTGACCGGGGGGAGCCGCCCTGGCCGGCCGAGGCTCGGGGCAAACCGGGGATTCTCAAGACCTGGCCGGCATAGATCCGGGTTCCCTCCAGGTCGTTCAACCGTTGAACGGCCTTCACGGATGTCCCGAAGCGTCGCGCAATGACCGTCAACGAGTCCCCCGATCGTACCCGATAGCCGTCCGGGGGCACCTTGGCGGGGGCGCCGCGCCAGCGGACGGCCGGGGCCTTGGCCAGGGCCAGCCGAGCCTCCGCCGCTTTGCTTGCCGGGACGCGGAGTTTGAAACCCGCCGGCAGAACCCGGGAACGGGTCCAGAGGCGGCGCTTGAACTGCGGGTTGTACTCCCGCAGGAGATCCTGGGAAAGACCTTCAATGGCTGTGAAGGTCCTCACACGAACCGACGTTTCCAGGTAGATTTCCTGATACCGGTGGGGTTCCAACAGCTCCAGCGGCCCGAAGTAGGTGCGGTAGTTCTCGGAGACCTCGACGGCAGCCAGAAACTCGGGGTAGAAGTTCTTGCTGGCATAGCGGAACGACCTGGACTGGTACTTGTCGATGATGTTGAGGAGGTTGGGACCGTGACGGCGTTTGGCGCGGGCCATCCCGGCCTGGCCATGGTTGTAGGAGGTAATGGCCAGGGGCCAGTTGCCCAGTTTCCGATAGGCGTCCTTCAGATAGCGGGCGGCGCCGTCGGTAGCGGCGATGGGGTCCAGGCGTTCGTCGACGTTACGGCCTACCCGGAGCTTGTAGGCCCTGCCGGTCCTGGGCATGAACTGCCAGATGCCGGCGGCGCCCTTGCTGGAGCGGGAAGCATAGTTGAAGGAGGATTCCACGTGAGGGAGGCGCACCAGTTCTTTGGGAAGCCCGTGGCGCTCGAAGATGGCTTCCATGGTCTCCAGGTAGCGACCGGAGCGAATGATGCCCTTCCGGAACCTCTCCTTCACGCCTCTCTGGGCATGGATGTTGTGGCGCAGCTTTCCAAAGAGGGCGCGGGTGGGTTGCAGGCCGGCGGAGCGCACTACCTTCAGGATGCTCCGTTGCACCGCGTCGGGATTCTCGGGATTGGGGTCGTGGGTCCGCAAGCGGTTCATGGCAACCGACAGCCGGTGAATGCGGGCGCGCACTGTCCTCCGGTGGCGTCTGGAGGCGGCTCTGCTGCGGCCGATACCCTCCTTGAACTCGACCACCTCGTAGATCAGCCTCAAGTCGTCGGTGTCGTGAAGGATGACCTGGTTGGCGCCATACCGGGTGAAGACAGCCCGCCAGAAGGCGACCCTGGGCTCATATCCCCGGGAGGGAAACTGGTGCGCGATTTGTGTGAGTGAGAAGCTCGGGGATTGGGCCTGGGCCAGGGCGAGAGGCGTGACAAGCAGGAGCCCTGTCAGAACCCACGGCCAAGTCAATCGGTGCATAGCGCTATTAGAGTACAACTGAATGGGTTCGAAATCCAAAAACTCTTTTCCGGGTGGCGATGAATTTCTTTGGGAACGGCCGGCCCGGTGATGCTTGTCCGCGGGGGTTGCACTCTTGCGAAGAGTGCCGAGGATTCAGCCATTGGCGCAACTCGCCGCCAGGCGATAGCTTCAACCCTGAGGCTTTTTGTCCTTCAGATCGATCCTCCAGGTCTGTCATAATAGGCGCCGGTTTGGCTGCCTGCCTCTGTCTCGATGCTCCCGAGGAACTCAAGGTATGGGAAAGGACCCACAGTCCAGCTCGCGCAGAACCTTCTATCAGAGGATGATCTATGGCGTGAGCAGCCTGATCGCGGCCTCGCTGACAATTCCTGCCGTCGGCTACCTGTTTCCGTCTCGAAGGAAGGGTGACGGCCAAGAAGGCTGGACAGACGCGGGCGATGTTTCGGCTCTTCCCCTGAATGAACCCCGCGAACTCGCTTTCCAGCGCAAGCGGGTTGACGGTTGGAAGACCTCCACCGAGCGGTCTACCGCCTGGGTGGTCAGGACCGAGCGGGAGTTGATCGCCTTTTCTCCCCGATGCACCCACCTGGGATGCGGCTACCACTGGGAAACCGACAGCGATCGATTTGTCTGCCCCTGCCACACCTCCGGCTTTTCCATGACGGGAGAGGTGCTGGAGGGACCCGCCCCACGACCCCTGGACCGTTTCGAAACTCGTACGGAAGGGAACCGCCTCTGGCTCGGTGGGGTTCGTCCCATTTCGGAGAACGGCGGCCAATGAGGGACCTGATTCGAAGAATCCTGGATTGGGTGGACCATCGCACCGGGTTCGAGACGGCCGTCAAGAACTTCCTCTACGAGGACATCCCCGCTTCCAGCAGCTGGCACCAGGTCTTCGGCAGCATTGCCCTCTTCCTCTTCTTCGTCCAGGCCTTTACCGGCGTTCTGCTGGCCTTCAACTACGCCCCCCAGCCCGGGGATGCCTACCACAGTCTCCAATACATTGTAAGCGAGATCACCGGCGGACGTCTGATCCGGGGGCTCCACCACTGGGGGTCCAGCCTCATGGTAGTGGTGGTGGGGCTGCACATGATCCAGGTGGCCTTGTGGGGAGCCTACAAGAAACCGCGGGAGGCGACCTGGATTCTGGGGGTGTTGCTGCTGTTGCTGGTGCTGGCCTTCGGGCTGACCGGCTACCTGCTTCCCTGGGACAACCGGGCCTACTGGGCCACGGTGGTGACCATCCAGATTGCCGGCCTGGTGCCGCTGTTCGGGGAGTACATTCTGGAGTTTCTGGGCGGGGCCGAGGGCGTGGGTGTTTCCACCTTCACCCGTTTTTACACCCTGCACGTCCTGATGCTGCCGGCCTTGACCGTGCTCCTGATGATGCTCCACATCCACCTGGTGCGAAAGCACGGAGTAACTCCGTCTCCCCGGGCGATCGGGCAGCCCAAGAAGAAATTCTATCCCGGGCAGGCCTTCAAGGACCTGATGGCCTTTTTCGCCGTCTTCATCCTCCTGTTTGTTCTGGCAGCCACGGTGGACGTGCCCCTGGAGGGCCTGGCCGACCCCAGCGACAGCACCTATGTCCCCCGTCCGGAGTGGTACTTCCTCTTTCTTTTCCAGACGCTCAAATTCTTCGAAGGCCGCTGGGAAGTGGTTGGGGCGGTGATCCTGCCCACCCTGGCCGTCCTTGCCTTGCTTGCCGTCCCTTTTCTGGATCGCGCCAAGGTCAAGCGCATCCAGCAGCGGACGCTGGCCTTCGCCGTGGTGGGCCTGGTATTGGCCGGTTGGCTGGCCCTGACGGTGGCCGCGTTCTTGACCACCCCCGAGCCGGTGGCATCCGCTCGGGAGACGAGTCCGCCTGCCGCGGACTGGCGGTTCCTGACGCCGGTCGAGCTGGCCGGCCGAGCCTACTTCCAGCGGGAGAAATGCGCCCGTTGCCACAACCTGGCCGAGGGTGAGCCCAAGATGGGACCCACCCTGGCCACGGTTTCCCATCGAAAGTCGGCCGAATGGCTCATGGAGCACTTCAAGAATCCGTCCGAAGTGGTTCCGGGCAGTCCCATGCCGGCCATGACCATTTCCGACGACGAGTTGACCTGTCTGGCAGCCTTTGTGCTGAAGCTGACTCCGGGCAACGCCACCGCTCTGGAGGTCGTACCCGACTACGCCATGCGCGGGGCTGTGATCTACCACGAAAGCCAATGCGCCTCCTGCCACGTCGTCAATGGAAGCGGAGAAGAGAGCGGTCCCCCTCTCAACGGAGTGGGCCAGCGCCGCACGGCCCAATGGCTGGAGGACCACTTCCGCGACCCCCAGAAGTTCGACCCCCAAAGCGTCATGCCCCCCTACGATTTCCCCCCCGACGACATGAAAGCCATCGTCGACTATATGAAGGCTCTGCCTCCGGCCAGTGAATAGACAGTGGAGAGTGGAGAGTGGAGAGTGATTGGCCGTGCCCCCGCCCGTCCGCGCGGATCATTCGAGGAAAGACGGCCGATCGTTGAATGAAGACGAACCACGAAGGAAAGTAAGGGGGACGTTGTTGAATTACTGGAATAACTTGTTTCTCACTTCCGCGCCTTGGCTTGCGGAAAACCGGCATCCGACGCCAGGTCAAACCCGGCTGAGCGGTCCCGGTCCGCGGCACGCCCTATCACATTGTAGGCAACGAGTCCGTCTCGCCAGATCCAGAGCACTTCAGACTCGCCCTCCCCGCTTTTTCCCGGGCCAACTCGCGTTGTCTCCCCATCGTAGGGGCAACCCTTGCGGTTGCCCGGTTGTTCGCGGTGGCCTGGAGGCGGAGGCAGGGAAACAGGGCAAGGATTCGTGGCGGCAAGCGGGAGCCTGTCAGGGTATACTCTTCAAGGTATGGTTTCGCCGGTGCCGATCGGTCCCGGTCCCCGGCGTGGCTGCACCTTTCTCCCTCTTCGATTGAATCGTTTCCACGGGTTGGGTGAGGGAAATCACCCCGTCCGGAAAGGGAGAAAGTTGATGCCGACCTCGTCCAAGCCTGAAACCAGCGCAATCCATCGGGTCCTGATCGACAGCGGCGCGGACCCCAAGCTGATTCATCCCGCCATCGAGGAGATGCGTAACTTGAGTGGGCAGAACGTCATCACCGCCATCGGCGCTCAAATCACCGAGCTTCGGGCGGAGATGCAGACCCAAATCACCGCGCTCCGGACGGAGATGAACACCCTGAACAAGTTCATCTGGACGCTCGTCAGCCTGCTGTTCATTCCCATGCTTGGCCTGCTTTACAAGATTCTCACGTCGTGACCCAAGTCGATTTTGGCCGAGAAAAAATAAGGCGACGTTGTTGAATCACCGCAAAAACTTTGTTCCGGCTTTTACGTCTTGGCTGGCGGGTTACGAGCAGCCGAGGCTCCGAAATGTCCAGCTGGACAGCGCTGGTTTGCAGCACACCCTGTCACACGGCGCGGTATCGAGTCCTTGAGCCCGTATCCAAGGCATCACAGAATCGCCCCTCCCAGTCTTTCCACTTATTCCACTAATTCAACAACGTCCCCTGTTTTCACCGACAAGGATCTTGTGGCGAGTGTCCCGCGTACCACTAGCTCAGCGCCAGCATCTCCGAGACCTGTTCAAAAACTTCCTCCACCTCGATCTCCCCGACCGGGATTTTCCTGATGATCCGGCTATCGTCTCCCAGCGGCCGGTAGTGCAGGGGATCGCTGAGGCTGAACAGGCCCAGGGTGGGAACGCCCAGGGCGGGGCCGAAGTGCATGGGGCCGGAGTCGTTGCTCACCAGCAGGTGGCAGCGGCTGATTACCGCGGCCAGGTCCTTCAGTCCAAGTTGACCGGCCAGGGCGTAGTGGACGGTTTTCAGGGAGGACTCGGCTTGTCTGAGCAAGTCCTCTTCTCCGGGCCCGCAGAGTAAGAGAACGCCCAGGTCGAACCGGCCGGCCAGTTTGTCGGCCAGGGCTGCAAAGCGCGGCGCGGGCCACATCTTGTCGGCGGCGCTGGCTCCCAGGTTCATTCCGATCAGGCAGGGACATCCGTCCATCCCCTTTTCTCGCAATAATCGTTCCGCCGTGGTGCGGCTTTCGGCAGGGACTTCCAGCCGAATGTCCCGGGCGCCGGGGCTCGCCCTCAAGGTTTCCACCAGGGAATCGAACCGATCGGCCACGTGCAGGCTCTGGTCTTCCGGCACCGGGTCCAGGTTGAAGCAGAAGGGCAGATAGGAGGGTTCGTTCCTTTTGAGACCGATCCGCCAGGGGGCCCGGCTGTACCAGGCCAGCAGGTTGGTTTCCCGAAAGCCGTGGAAATCGATCACCAGGTCGTAGCGGGCTTTGCGAAGCTCATGGGCCGACCGGAGTGCGCTGAGAGCTCCCGACCACCAGGGGCTGTCGCGCATGCCGATGCGATCCGATGCAATCACCCTGTCGACGGCGGAACACATCTCCACAACGGGAGCGTAGCGTTGATCCACCAGGGCGGAGATGTGGGCGGCGGAATACTGCCGGCGCAGGGCTCGCAAGGCGGGAATCAGCAGCACCAGGTCGCCCAGCCGTCCGTAGCGAATGACCAGGATCCTGGATATATCGGAGAGAGTGACCATGAAAGTGGGAATCCGATTCCCGACAAGCGGCCGTACGTGTTCACCCGGCCCCCGCCCTGCCGGGCGGACCATTCGAGGAAAAACGGTTGATCGTCAATAAAGATGAACCACCAATGGACACGAATGAACACAAATTGCTTTTGAAGTACCCGTGGTCCTTGGCGGATCGTCGCTCAGTTTCTGCCGGCGAAGATTGTAGGGAAGCCCCTCGACTCAGTCAAAGCAGGGAGATTTGACGACAAAGGGGTCCGCCCGGGTGGGCCGCCGGCCTTGCCCGGAAACCAGTTGCTTTGTTCGAATCGCTTGATTATGCTTTGTAGCCCTGCGAAAGGTCCTTTTCAGTCTTTGTTTTGCGCTTCCAGGAGTCCAAACCATGCTCCGGGCACCCTCACCTGGATTTTCTCGAAGGAACTTCCTTTCGGCCGCGCCGCTGACGGCCGCCGGAGGAATGGCCGCCGCTGCCCCCTCCCGAAAGAGGCCCCGCATTGCCGCGGTGGTCAGCGAGTACCGCCGCTACTCTCACGCCCAGCACATCGTGGATCGATTCCTGTGGGGTTACGGTTGGGGCAACCGCCACCATCGCCCTCCCATGGACGTGGTTTCGGTGTACGTGGATCAAACTCCGGAGAACACCCTCATTCACGACCGCATGCGGCGATTCCCGAAGATGAAGAAGTACCCCACCATTGCCGAGGCCCTGACTCAGGGCGGGAGCCGGTTGGCCGTGGACGGCGTGCTGCTGATCGGCGAGCACGGCAAGTATCCCAGGAACGAGAAGGGACAGACCCTCTATCCCCGCTACGAGTGGTTCAAGGAAATCACCCGAGTCTTCCGCGACAGCGGGAGGAGCGTCCCCGTGTTCAACGACAAGCACCTTTCCTGGAAGTGGGAATGGGCCAAGGAGATGGTGGACATCTCCAGGGAGTTGGACTTTGCCTTCCTGGCCGGTTCTTCGGTGCCGGTCACGCCCCGGCTGCCTTCCATCGACATGCCCCTGGGAGTGGAGATCGAGGAGGCGCTCTGCCTGGCCGTGGGAGGAATGGACGGATACGACATCCACGCCCTGGAAGGGCTGCAGTGCATGGTCGAGCGCCGGCGCGGGGGCGAAACCGGGGCGGCATCCATCCACGCCCTCAGGGGAGATCCAGTCTACCAGGCCATGAAGGCCGGGTCCTGGCAGGCGGGCGGGTGGGATCCGGAGCTGTTGCAGGCCTGTCTCTGCCGCAGCCACAGCGTGACCCCCAGCCGCGAGGGGTTCAACCACGTGCTGCCCAGCCTGGACGCGGTCCCGGAGCTGATCACTGAGAACACGCCACTCGCCTATCGCTTCGAATACCTCGATGGCCTCAAGGGGACCATCCTGCTGATGGAAGGACTGGTGATGGACTTCACCTTCGCCGCCCGCCTCAAAGGGGGCGAGGTGATCTCCACCCAGATGTTTCTGCCGCCCCGGGAGGTCTGCAACTTCTTCAATCCGCAGTGTCATCACGTGGAGCAGATGTTCCTGACGGGGAAGGCTGGCTACCCGGTGGAACGCACCCTGCTGACCACCGGCCTGACGGCCGCCGGCGTCGAGTCCGTCTGGCAGGGGCAGAAGCGCCTGGAGACGCCCCACTTGAACATCCGCTACCAACCGACTCAAGAGTCCACTTTCTGGAGGAGCTGATGCTCAGCAGACGGACCTTTCTGGAAATCGCCGCGGCCTCCGGACTGGCGGCCCATCTGGGCTGTGCGGGGGGGCCGTCCGCCAAGAAGCGGAAGAAGCTGGCCATCATCGCCTCTATTTGGAGGTACCTCTCCCATGCGCAGCATTTCGGGGACCGCTTTCTGGTGGGATACCCGAGCAAGGGGCGGTGGCACCTCCCGGAAATGGACGTGGTTTCTCTGTATGTCGACCAGAAGCCGGAAGGAGATCAAAGCCAGGCCCGGGCCGACGAGTTCGGCTTCCAGGTCTACCCCACTATCCAGGAGGCTTTGAGGTGCGGCGGCGACAAGCTGGCAGTGGATGCCGTGCTGCTGATCATCGAGCACGGAGACTATCCACGAAACGCCAAGGGACAGGTGCTCTATCCGCGCTATGAGTTCTTTCAGCAGGTGGTGGAGGTATTCGAGCAGGACGGGCGCGCTGTTCCGGTGTTCAACGACAAGCACCTCTCTTACGACACGGCCAAGGCCAAGAAGATGGTGGCCGATTCCAAGCGGCTGGGGTTCCCCCTGCTGGCGGGATCTTCCCTGCCGGTCACCTGGAGAATCCCGGCCATCGAGCTTCCGCTGGACTGCGTCATCGAGGAAGCCCTGATGGTGGGTGTGGGGTCCTCCGACGCCAGCGACTACCACGCTCTGGAGGCCATGCAGTGCATGGTGGAGCGGCGCCGGGGCGGAGAATCCGGCGTCAAGTCGGTTCAGCTGATCCAGGGGGATGCCGTGTGGAAGGCCGGCGAGGAAGGCCGCTGGTCCAAGAGGCTGCTGGAGGCAGCGCTGGCGCGTTCCAACAAGCTGCTGGGAGAAACGCTGATCGATGCCCGGCCCCAGGACCTGGCCAACAACGGACAGTTGCCGAAGATCGTCAAGGAACCGGCAGCCTACTTTATCGAGCATGCCGACGGCCTGCAGTCCACCCTGCTCATGCTGAACGGCGGCGTGCAGGACAGGACCTTTGCCGCCAAGCTGCAAGGGATGGCGGAACCGCAGTCGCTGCTGTTCCAACTGCCGCCCGTGCCCAACGTCACCTATTCCGCCTGCCTGGCGGAAAAGATCGAGGAAATGATCGAGACGGGCCAGGCTCCCTTTCCGGCGGAGCGGACCCTGATCGTCAGCGGGATCCTCGACCACTGCCTGGAGTCCAAAGTCCAGGGCAACCGCAAGCTGGAGACTCCCGAACTGCAGATCAGTTACCAGCCGCCAGAGGGCTCTCATTTCTGCAGGGCCTGATTCTGCCGGCAGGGACATTTCATTGGGTCCGGGTTCCAGGCCGGACAGGAAGGGAGATTGGAAATGGAGCACACCCGCCGGACCTTTCTGGGAGCCGGGGCTCTGGGAGCCGCCGCTCTCGGAAATGCGCTGGCTGCCCCGACAGCGGCCTCCGGCACAAAGCCTGCCTCCCGTCCGGCCAGTGACGGACGCCCTAAGCCGCCTGCTTACCGCATCATCTACAACTGGGACGGAGCTCCCCACAACTACTCGGAATTTCCCCAGTCGCTGGACCAGTTCCTGGACAAGGTCTACGCCCCCATGAAGGACACCCAGGTCGGGGCCCACTTCTGGTGCCTGGGCACCCATGAGGCCAAGTGGGCGTCCCAATCCATGGAGATGGTGGGCGACACCGTGGATCGGGTCTACGACAGGGTCGGGTCCATGCGCCACAGCGAAGGGGTGCGGGCCATGCTCGAGCGGGGCGAGAATCCCTTCCAGGCCGTGGTGGACCGGGGGCACGAGCTGGGGATGCAGGTCTATGCCTCCATCCGAATGAACGACAACCATTTCCGGGGACTGCAGGTCTCCGAGATGGCGGGTACGCGCATGCAGGGACTGACTCAATTGCGGCGCGACCACCCGGAGTGGTGCCTGGGCCCGCGCCAGGCCCCCAAGTGGTTCGCGGCCTCCTGGAACTTCGCCATCCCCGAGGTCCGGGAACACCGGCTGCGCCACGTGACCGAGGTCTGCCGCCTGGCCGACTGGGACGGCGTCGAGCT
Source organism: Candidatus Versatilivorator sp. (assembly GCA_965207735.1). Taxonomy (GTDB): domain Bacteria; phylum Acidobacteriota; class Terriglobia; order Versatilivoradales; family Versatilivoraceae; genus Versatilivorator. The sequence goes on from OZ242296.1 coordinate 4,675,143, forward strand.
GGACTGGCAGCGGCACGCCTTCCACCTTCCCCTGGATGACGCCTACCGGCTGCGCTATACCCTCACCGACCTGCAGCGGGCGCTGCGCCGCATGACCGAGCAGGTGGGGCGGGAGCGGGGCAGACCCTTTCAGGTGGCGGTCCGGGTGGCCACCACCCTGGAATCCTGCGGGCGGATCGGCTATGACCTGCCGGTCTGGGTCAAGGAGGGGCTTTGCGACCTGGTGATCGCCGGGGGAGGAGCCGGCACCGACTACGGCGTCGAGGTGGAGGCCTTCCAGGACCTGCTCGAGGATTCGGGAATTCCCTTCTACCCGGGGTTCGACTCCGGCTTCTGGGGTCCCCACGAAAGCCTGCTGCCCCGCCAGCAGTGGAATACCGCCATGGTGCGAGCGGCCGCCAGCGCCTACTGGGAACGGGGAGCCGACGGCATGTACGTCTTCAACTGGCACGCCAACGAGAAGACCCGGCGGCCCCTGCTCACCACCATCGGAGCCCCGGAGACCCTGAAGCGGACCGACAAGGTCTACGCCACCCTCCACCGATACGTCGGAGGCTGGCCCTTCAGCGAACCCAAGGAGGGAGCCTGGGCCGGAGCCGATCTGCACGACCGCATCTACGGAGAGACTCCCGTCCAGCTCTATCCCACCCTGACCGAGGAGGGCCCCGGCTTTCAGGTGGGGGTCTACGACGACACCCGGAAGGAGGCCCGGGCCGGGAGCCTGGACAAGATCGAGTTGCAGTTGGAGCTCAAGAACCGTTCGGTGAACGACCGCGTCGAGGTGAAGCTGGATGGAAACCTGCTTCCCGAGCCCGAGATACGAAACGTGGCCGCGGAAGACCCGAACAATCCCTCCGACGTGGCCGAAAACAGTTGGCTGGTGTGGCGGCTGTCGCCGGATCAGGCCGGCCGGGGTGTCCACCACGTCCAGGTGCGGCTGCTGAAGCGCGATCCCCGCATCCGGCCGCCTCTGACGGTGCAGAGCGTCGAGATCCACCTGAGCTATCGCCGCGGGTAAACAGTTCCTTTCCAGGGTCCCCTTCCCGCAACCGGGAACAAGAGGGCGCCCCGGAAATGTTCATTTGAGTGTTGCTTCGATTCCGATTAAAGAAGGAGTTTCCACTATGAAGCGGGTACACCGAGATTCACCATTGTTGGTTCTGCTGGTCTGCGGGGTGCTGATCTCCGGCCTTGCCGGCTGCACCGCCGGAAACGGGTGGCGGGCCCTAAACCGGAAGGTCATCGAGGAGAACAACATCAAGGGACGGGAGCGGGATATCCCCCATACCGAGGTTGCTCCCAGCCTGGAGGCGGGCAAGACCGTCCCCACGTCTGAGCTTCCGGTGATCCGGATCGCCGAAGGCGTCCAGGCCAGCGTCGCCTGGGGAGAGGGCGTCCTGATGGAGCGCCTCAGCATGGAGGCGGGCAGCAGCTATCCCGAGCAGGCGCTGGCTGAAGAGGTGATCACGCTGGTGGAGGCGGGCTCCGCGACCTGCACGGTCGGGGAGGAAACCTTCGAGTTGACCAAGGACAGCCTGCTCTACCTGACGCCCGGCAGCAAGCGTTCCCTCAAGGCGGGCGAGGAGGGGCTCAAGGCCATCGAGGTCTTCTCTCCGGTTCGGCTGGACCATTTGAGCCTGGCCGGAAAAGAGCACTCCGAGAACACCCGGGTGTCCTTCCCCGACCAGGGCGTGACTCCGTCCATCGAGCCCAACAAGGTGTACAACCTTAACGAGATCCAGTGGACGGGCCTGACACCGCCGGCCAAGGACAAGACCTACAAGCGCAGCGCGGCCCTCTCCCGGTTGATCTGGGGGAAGAACGTCATGCTGAGTTGGATTCGCATGGATCCCAACTCCAATTTCCCCCTCCACATCCATCCCGAGGATCAGTTGATGGTCACCCTGCGGGGTTCGCTGGAGCAAGGCATTCTGGATGCCCGCCACCCTATTGACGGGAAAGAGCAGCACACGCACCTGCTGCCGGGCGGGATGGTCCACTCGGGCCACATGGGAGAGCATGGAGCCGATGCCCTGGACATCTTCTGGCCGGTCCGGCCCGACTACATTTCCTACGCGGAGAAGCAGAACGCTCTCTACCAGGAGGTCATCGACCCGGGTGTCAAGCCCGTCAAGCTGGCCGAGGGATTCGTCTTTACCGAAGGCCCCACCTGGTTGAAAGGCAATCTCTATTTCTCCGACATGCACTTCCGCGCCGATTGGTCGGCCGATGTCAGCAAGAGTCGAACCATTCGCATGTCGCCCGACGGAAAATGGAAGGCGATCGCCACGGGGATGCAGACCAATGGAACCATTGCCTCCAAGCGCGGGCATCTGCTGGTCTGCGACATGTTCGGCCATCGAGTCATCGAGATGAGTCGCCACAACGGCAGGATCCTGAAGACGGTGCTCTCCAGGGTCGGCGGCACCCGCATCGACGGTCCCAACGATATCGTGATGGATTTGAAGGGTGGCATCTACGTCACCGATCCCCAGTTCATCCCGGACGCCAAGAAAATGCCGGGGACCCAGGTCTACTACCGCGACGCCAAGGGCAGGAGCAAGGTGGTGATCCCGGCGGGCGAGTTCGCCATGCCCAACGGGGTGGAGATTTCTCCCGACGGCAAGACTTTTTACGTCAACAACACCTGGCTGCAGCCCGGAGAAAATTTTGTCTGGGCCTACGACGTCCAGGCGGACGGTTCGCTCACCAACAAGCGCAAGTTCGCCAGTCTGAACCTGGGACCGGACGTGCTGGATGCCGAGGAAGTGAAGGACCGCTTCAACTCCCAGGCCGACGGCATGGCGGTGGACATGGACGGCCGCATTTACGTGGCCACCCTCTCGGGAGCGCAGATCTTCGACGCCGACGGCAACTACGTGGGAACCATCTGGTGTCCGCAGTTTCCGGTCAGTCTGACCTTCGGCGGCGAGAACTACGACGTGCTCTACATGGTGGGGCAGTCCTCGGTCTGGTCCATCCAGACCAAGGTGAAGGGATTCCGCTACCCCGAGGGACTGAATTGAGTGGATAGTGGCTAGTGGATAGTGGTTAGTGTTTTTGATCGATGCGTTTAGCATCCTGAGGGCCTCGGAGCAGTCCTACAAAGGGTGCAACCAGGTCACCAGGGGCTTGCCTTCCCCCGATTCGTTCCACTAACCGCCACTAACCACTGACAACTAACCACTAATCACAAACCACAGGAGTCGTGATCTCATGCAAAACCGAATGAAGGCCTTGCTGCGTCAGGGCAAGGCGGTCTTTTCCTGCACCATTAGAACCCCTCATCCCAACCTGGCCGAGATCGCCGGTCTGGCCGGGTATGAGTGCATCATGCTGGACGCCGAGCATGGAACCGTCAGCAGCGACACCCTGGACGCCATGATTCTGGCCGTGCGGGCCACCGGGGCGACTCCCATCGTTCGGGTGCCGGGAGTGGACCGAACCCTGGTCAAGCAGGCCCTGGACCATGGGGCCGACGGCATCCTCTTTCCCCATATCCGCAGCGTCGAGGATGCCAGGGCGGCGGTATCGCTGTGCAAGTACCCCCCGCAGGGAAGGCGCGGCGCCGGGCCCGGACGCCCCATCGGCTATGGACTGGAGGACGCCCGCGCCTACCTGGATCAGGCCAACGATCAAGTCCTGGTGGCGCTCATGCTGGAGGAGCCGGCTGCCGTCGAGCAACTGGAGGACATTGGCGCCGTTCCCGGAATCGATATCTTCAACATGGGTCCCTGGGATCTGTCCACCGCCTATGGGCACCCCATCGAGACCCGCCATCCCCTGGTGTTGCAGGCCCTGGACAAGGCCCTGGAAGTCGGCAGGCGGCACGGCATCCATGTGGGCGTCTCGCCCGAGAGCGAAGAGCATGTCAAGCAGCTCTACGACAAGGGCGCCCGATTCTTCGAGTCGGTCAACCTGGAGGGATTCGTGGCGGAGCGACTGGCCGATTACCACCGGGCCTGCCAGCCGTAGTCTAAAGCGGTGCCGGTAGACTTGTCTGAAACAACCTAAAAAGACAAAAGAGCCTTTTGCAAAATTCGCAGATAGCGGGAATTTTCACGTGGGGAAAGATCAAGGAGGGCAGGTGGAAGGAGGGGCAAGACCACTGTCTGTTGTATCATGAAGGTGTCTGAACCACATGATGAACGGAGGTGGAACTTGCCCCTTAGGGAAACCCTATCACGACACTGGTTCCGGTTTCAACGAGAGCTGTTTCCCCTGCTGGAGGAAGTTTTGGGGCCTCTGGGAGAGCGTTACCAGCGGCTGGTGCAGGTATTGGAGTTGGTGCGGGTGGAGGAGTTGCTGCCTTACAGTCGGGGCTGGCGTGGCCGGCCGCTGGAGGATCGGGCAGTGCTGGCGCGAGCCTATCTGGCGAAGTCGATGCTGGAGGTGGCGACCACGCGGGGATTGGTGGAGCGGCTGAGGAGTGAGGGGAGGCTGCGGCGGCTGTGCGGCTGGGAGAGGGCGTGGGAGGTACCGAGCGAGTCGACCTTCTCGCGGGCCTTTGCGGAATTCGCTGAGAGCGACCTGCCGGGGCGTTTGCACGAGGCATTGCTGGAGGAGACGCTGAAGGGCCACTTGGCGGGGCATGTGTCGAGGGACTCGACGGCGATTGCGGGACGGGAAAAGCCAGCGGCCAAGGCTGCGCCGGAGGCCAAGCGGAAACGCCGGCGGGGCCGGCCGCCGAAGGGCGAGCGACGGCCCAAGCGGTTGAGCCGGCTGGAGCGGCAGGGGTCGATGACGCTGGAGGAAATGTTGAAGGAGTTGCCCAAGGCCTGCGACATCGGCGTCAAGCGCAACGCCAAGGGGCATCAGGAGAGCTGGACCGGCTACAAGCTACACCTCGACGCCATTGACGGCGGGATTCCGGTCAGTTGTCTGCTGACCTCGGCCTCGGTGCATGACTCTCAGGCAGCCATTCCGCTGGCGACGCTGACGGCAAGGCGGGTCGAGAGTCTCTACGACTTGATGGACAGCGCCTACGATGCGCCGGAGATCCGGGCCTTCAGTGAGAAGCTGGGGCATGTGCCGATTATTGACGTCAACCCCCGCCGAAGAGCTACCTTGAAAGCCGAGCGGAAGCGGGAGGCACTGGCCCGGCGCTGTATCGGCCAAGTGACTCCCGAGGCGCGGCGCTACCGGGAACGCTCGACGGTGGAGCGGGTCAACGGACGGCTCAAGGAGGAGTTTGGCGGGAGGCAGGTGAGGGTTCGCGGCCCCGACAAGGTGAGGTGCCACCTGATGTTCGGCATTCTGGCCCTGACGGTGGATCAGTTGATGCGCCTGACGCTCTGAAGACCGGGTTGCCACCCCCAACCGCACAGCAGGTTCGCCCGCCTCAAGGCCGGGAGAGGGTAAGCTGTGCCTGCGTCCGGCGACCGCTGGCCATCCGGCCATCAGATTCGGGCTTTTTCCTTCAAAAGGGTCTTTGCAGCTGGGTAGTCACCGCCGGAACATCACTGTTGCCAGCCCAATGTCATGCCCGATTCCGAATTTTGCAAAAGGCTCAAAAGAAAAAGACATTTCCACGAAGGGGCACGAAGAACGACGAAGGGGCACTAAGGCGCTGAGGTTTGCCGCGACGGGGTACCAAGTTCGCGAAGGGGTGGTCGATTTCAGATTGTTTCACTCTATGTATGATCCGCACACTAGGGCGGGGGCCCGGCTTGCCTGAAACAACAGAAAAAAAGAGTTATCCACGAAGGGCCACGAAGGACGACGAAGGGACACTAAGGCGCTGAGGTTAACCGCGACGGGATACCAAGGTCATGAAAGGATTATCGATTTCCGATTGTTTCACTCTCGAATGATCCGCCCGACAGGGCGGGGCGAAACTTGTTAGCAATTGATAATCCCCGGGCGAACGCCCGGGCGACCCATTGAGCCGCGGAGCGGCGGCAGCAGGTAGCCGTGGGCGTGAGCCCATGGAAAGGAGTAGCTCCACGTCGAGCCGCGAAGGCGGCGGCAGCAAATGCCGGTGAGCCCAAGTGAAGCACAAGCCGACGCAATGATGTTTGTTTGAAACAATGCCTTGTGCCGGGAAACCGGTTCAAAGGCACGCATGGGTAGTTGGTTTATTAACATGGATGCACAGGATGCACAGGATTATTTTTCGAGAGATTCCACCGTGTTGAGTTCAACCATCGCCTCTGTTCCAACACAGATTTCCCAAAACCCGCTCCCAGGCTCTTGGATCACTTCCAACACCCACCCGATCATCAAGCGGGTCTGCTTCTGTGGTACAGCCTCTCGTGCTGTTAGTCCTGTTTATCCTGTGCATCCATGTTCAATAAGTAAAAACCGGTTTAGCACGACTTGGCCCTTGTTTCCGACAGGCCATGAAGATGCGTTGTTTCACACTCGTATGATCCGCCCACCAAGGCAGGGGCGGGACTTATCAGAACAGTCGTGAGAGGGCGAACGATCCGGCGTCCGGCAGGGTGTGCGCGCCGGTGGATCGGCCCCGACCCGGGAGGCCCCATGGAAGGGACATTCCTTCGCGTACGCCGGTGGGGGCCAGGGCTGCTGTTATTGCTGGCGGCCGCCTTCTGCCTGAGCCCAGCGAATGCCTCGACCGTTCCCGCGGCCGAGGAGGCTGCAACCCGGGATCGGTCCCTTCGCTGCTCCATTGTCCTGGGCCCCGAAGCGCCCGACCTGGAAGTCTTCGCTGCCCATGAGTTGATCCGCTATCTGAGAGAGCTCTACGGCATCCGGTCGGAGCTGGTCCGGTCGCTGGAGGACGGCTCGGGACTCGGCATCCTCCTGGGGAATCCCCAAACCAATCCCGCTTTTCAATCCATCTCGGCTCATCACACCTGGCCGCGGGTGAGCGACCAGGGCATCGTCCTGAAGCGGGTGAGCGCCGGAGACAGGGATCTGCTCATCCTGGGGGGAGGCAGCCCGGCGGCGACCCTGTGGGCGGTCTACGAGCTGGTGGAACGCTCGGGCGTCCGTTTCCTGCTGGAGAAAGACGTCTTCCCCGAAGTTGCGGAGCCGTTCCCGCCCCGGCAACTGGACCTGGTGCGGGAGCCCCGCTTCCGGTTTCGTTCCTACCGCGCCATCAACAACCTGGCCACCTCTCTCATCTTTTACGGAATGAAGGACTACCGACACCTGATCGACCAGTTGGCCAAGATGAAGTTCAATGTCCTCTACGCGCAGATCTATCCGCACCAGCCCTTCGTTCACTACCAGATGCGGGACCAGCCCAAGGTCACCGGGGTTCTGCACTATGGTTGGAAGGTCCCGATTCATGCGGAGACCATCGGCCGGGAGCTTTTCGACGGGCGAAGCCAGCTGGTGAACCCGGAACTGGCCGGCGCCACCACCTACCGGGAACGGGTGCGAGCCGCCCAGGGACTGCTGCACGAACTGTTTGCCTATGCCAAGCGCCGCGGCATGCAGACCGGTCTGAACTTCAGGATCAACCAGTTCACCAACGAGTTCAACTGGAAGCTGCCCCAGTGGTCGGAGCACAAGTACTTTCCCGAGGAGGCCATGAAGGGTGCGCGCAATGCCCGCCTGGGAATCTCGGAATACGCCGTGGACCCGCGGGCGTTTCCCTACATGACGCCCGACAACCCCGCCGTCATGGAGCTGAACAAGACCATCATCCGGGCTCACGTCAACACCTATCCGGAAGCGGACTTCTATGGATTGACCCAGCCGGAGCTGCCGGGAGGCGGAGAGAAGTACCGGGAGATGTGGGAGCGACTGGACCGCAAGTACCGGCTGGAACCGGAGTTCAGCCTGGATCGGATGCTGGAGTCGGCCAAGGCCAACACCCTGCCGGTGGGCGTGCGCAGGGGGGACCGGCCGGTGGAAGAGCTCAAGGGAGCCCTGGCCAACGCCGATACGCTGGACAAGCTGCTCAACGAGGGCGGGATCCTGAAAGGGACGGCCAATCCCGAGGCCACGGTGGTGGTGAGCACCTTCAGCGACGAATTCTATCCGGTCATGCCCAGGATCTTCCCGGGTCGGGTCATGTTGATGGTGCCCATGGACTACCTGACCTCACTGGCTGCCGAGCGCACCGAAATGCTGGCCTTTGCCGAGCACAGTCCCATGAAGGTGGCGATTCTGGCCACACTGGCCGACGACAACATCGGCATCCTCCCCCAGTTGCCCACCCAGCCGCTCCATCGCATCTTCCAGGCCATGGAGCGCTATAACGTCGTCGGCTACTTCGGCCGGCAGTTCCTGGTCACCAAGCTGGAGGCGGGAACCGCCTACATGGCTCAGGCCTCCTGGTCCTCCGGGGTCACCCCCGAGTCGGTCTACCGGGATCAGGTAAGGCAGGTGTGCGGGGAAGGGGCAGTTGCCGACATGCTCGAAGCCTACCGCATCCTGGAAGAGGCCACTCTCATTGGAGACCGGGTGGCCATGGGATTCCTTTTCCCGGTCACCACCATGATGCGCAAGCACTGGAATTCCGATTCCGGGCCCAACCCGGGATGGGACGAGTTGCGGGCTCACTACCTCAAGGCGGCGCCGCTGGTGGAGTCGGCGCTGCAAAAGAGTCGCCCCCAGGGGAAGAGCTACTTGCAGCAGCTATTGGGACAATTGAATTTCGGCACCGACTACATCGCCGCCGTGCAGGAAGTGCGCCGGGCCAGGCTGTCCTACCTGCTATCCAGGAAGGCGCTGGCCGACAAGGACGCCCCGGGCTACGAACGAGTCATGAACGAAACCAATGACCGGCTGGAGAAGGCCCTGGCCCTGCTGAAGTCGGCCATCCGGCACTGGGCCGGAGCGGTCAGGGACCCCTCCGACCTTGGGGCCCTGGGCGCCCTCAACAGCTTTTGCTACGACTATCTCAAGGGCGTGGCCCTGGACGTCTACCTGGAGTCGGGAACCTGGAGCATTCGGTTTTAACCTGAATCCAGACAAGGCAAGGAGGACCTCTTGCAGACCGTCAGAGTGGCCGCAATTCAAATGAATGGATACCTGGGGCAGGCCGAGCGAAATCTGGCGGAGGTGGAATGCTGGACCCGCAAGGCCGCCGAGCAGGGCGTGGAGATGGCTCTTTTCCCGGAGCTTGCCATCCACGGCCACTGGATGGCGGAGGAGTGCTGGTCGTCGGCCGAGCCGGTGCCGGGAGGCCCCAGCGTCCGGCGCCTGGAGCAGATCGCCCGCGAGTTCCGCATGGTGCTGGCGGTGGGCATGTCGGAGAAGGAGAGGGATCTGGTCTACAACTGCCAGGTCCTGGTCGGCCCCGACGGCTATCTGGGCAAATCCCGCAAGGTGCACATGTCCGAGGACGAGGGTCTGATGTACGTGGGGGGCGGCGCACTGCCCGTGCACGACGTGGGGAAATGCAAGGTGGGCGTCATCGTCTGTTACGACGCCATGTACCCCGAGGTTGCCCGCGTCCTGACCCTCAAGGGGGCTGAAGTTTTCCTGATGGCAAGCGCCGGCCGCAGCGGTCCCTGGACCAAGGAAACCGAGGAGGCGGTGGCGCGCCGGACCAAGGAACAGCTCAGTCTCTATCGCTTCCGCGCCATCGAAAATGGAGTCTTCGCCGTGATCACCAACCAGGCCGGTGCGGCAGGCACGGTGGAGTTCTATCGTCCCGAATATCGCCGCCAGCCCTACCACGCCGGTGGATCGCTGATCTTTGCTCCGGACGGCAAACTGCTGGCGGAGTCCCGGACCCGGAAGATCGAAGCCGACATGGCCGTGGCCGACCTGACGGCCGAATCCTTTGCCAAAGCCCGCGCCAATACCAACTTTACCCTGCGCAAGCGCCGCCCCGATCTCTACCAGGAACTGCTGAGACCGATCACCAGGGATTGAGGGGTGGATGATGGCGCTTCCGGGAGCGAACCGGAATCCCGGGAGAGTCCCCCAATAACAGACGCTGAAGGGGGGGGCTTTCATCGACTGAAGGGAAGAGAGCCGGGAATGCGGTGTTTCACCGATCCGGACGACCGCGGGGGGCTCGGTCAGTTCAGGGTGTCCACAAGCCCCGCGTCCACGATTCTTCGGTCCTGAGTCAACAGGGTCGCCCCCAGAACCCGGGCGGTGGCCACGATTATCCGGTCTGCCGGGTCACGGTGGAAGGAGTCCGGAAGTGCGGCCACCTCCGTCGCAATTGCCGGAGTGATGCTCTGGGTCTTGACCAGCGGAGGCGCTACTGCCTTACTCAGCCACTCTCTCAGCGGCATCGCCAGCCTGATTCTGTCCAGGTTGTGCAACATGGCCACTTCCCAGAGCGAAATGTCCGACACCAGCAAGGGCGATTTTTCGCCAGCCAGCCCGAGGGCCTCCCGTTGGCCGGCCGAGAGTCGGCCTGAATGGTTGAGCCACCAGAGCAGCACGTGGGTGTCGAGCAGTAACCTCATGGCCGCAGGCTTTCCCAATCCTCATCAGGAAACACCGGACCGACGACGTCGCCGACCTCGCGGACCGTTCCGGCCAGTTCCAACTGAGGGTACTTGGAAGGACTTCCGCTTGCGGGAAAGAGCTCGGCAACAGGCCGCCCACGCTTCAGGATGACCACGGGCTCGCCGGTCGCCTGAACGCGGTCGAGGATCGCCAGGCAGCGGGCTTTGAAATCGGATGCATTGATGGTTTCCATGTGACTAGATTATGTGACTAGTCACTAACAGTCAATAGAACTCTGTTACTTTGGTTCCGTCCTTCGATTCGCTTCGGGAAGTTGTCCCCATCCGTGTCGAGATCTTGGGGGGTTGCGGCTTGGCGATGAGCCCTCAGGGTGAACGATGAAACTCCATCTGTAAGATTTCCTCGTGAGCGCCGGCAATACGCCATTGGCTCAAGGGGGTGGAAACCCCGATCCGGCGGGGATGGAGGATGGCCGGAATCGCACTCCCGGCGCGGTGTTTCGCGGATTTCACGAGGTCCGCCAACGCAACTCTTCAAGCCTCTCTCCGGGGGGCTTTTTTTTCTTTCATTTTTTTCTATTCAAATCGATGAAGCCTTGATATATATCTCCCACTCACGCTGCGCAACATTTACTTGAAGCCCCTTGATGGCAGCTGGTTTCCATTGCTGATGGGGGGCTTGTCTTCATTGCGGGAAGTCGGTGGTGTGCGGCAACATACACTTGTGAATACAAGGGGAGAAGAAAATGCTAACTAGGATTCTCGTTGCTATAGTGACAGTCGTGGCGATTGTGAAAGCCTTTGCCCCCAACTTGGAGGATCAAGGTGCTCTTGGGATCATTCTGGTCCTTGCGGGCTTGGTTTATGGCGCCACGGCCGTTAACGCCGAGGATGCCACCGACTACCTGGTGGTTGCCGTCGCGGCCTCGGTTGCAGCAGGAGCCGACGTGCTGGGTGCCATCCCCGGGATCGGCGGTTATCTGGACGCCATCATCGATCAGATCAGCATGGCACTGATCGCCTCAGTCGCCACCGTTCTGGCAGTAAGGACGATCAACCGCATCAAGGGCTGACCCTCATACTCAAAGGAAGCCACCCGCCGGACCAGCGTTCCTTGACCGCTGGTCCGGCTGTATTTTTTCCGGCAAGGACGCAGGGCAGTGCGGGGTCGTACCCGAACGGCATACACGCACGGACCCGGCTAGGGTTGGGATTCCGAACCCCGACTTGCCCGCGGCCCACGACGGAAATCCTCCTTGACGATACTTCCGTTCGCCCGCGTTCACCGGAGCTGGTCTGTTCTGTCTTTCAGTACGGAAACCTGCGCCCGGGAAAGAGCGTCAGGACGGCCATCCACAAGCCGACCAGTATCAGGCCGACCATCTCCCGAATTTCCTCCACCTCCAGGCTCGCCATCTCGAAGGTGGCCAGCAGCTCCCAGGCCGGCAACGCGCCGGACACCCGTGCAGCCAGCATCCCGGCCCAGCCCAGGGACCCCAGGGCCAATACCAGGGGAATGATTCGAGGCAGTCGTCCCTTGGTGGCCAGCCAGCAGCTCAGGGCGGCCAGACCGTAGAGTCCGGCCCAGCGCCAGGGGTCGGGATCGTTGTACTGGACGGCCAGGCAGAAAAGGTACAGCAATGCCATGACCAGGTTCGGCCAGCGCATAGTCTTGACGAATGGCCTCATGGTCGGTTTCGGGGAAGGACCGGCCGCGCCTTCAGGGCTGGTTTGAGGCGACTTCAGCTTCAGCCGGCAGGCTGGAGATCCACTTCCGGATCAGCTCCACGGCCTCCCGGTCAACCACGTTGGAGGCAATGTGCGGCATGCGGCCCAGGCCCAGCTTGGTCATGCGGTGGAGGATCAGGGACCGCTCAGGGTTTCCCGGAGCCAGCAAGCGGCCGTCTGCGATGCCGAAATCTCCGTGGCCGGGCGTCACGCCCAACGTCTTGGTCTCTTTCAAGGAGATCGTTGCGTGCAGTAGAAAGTCGGCGTTGCCGCCTCCCCATTTCTGGTGGCAGTGGGCGCAGTTGGAGTGCAGGTAGGCCCGGGCCCGCTCGTCCAGAGAACGGCTCGGGTCAAGGTGATTGTAGATTCTGGGAAGCTCCGCCGGCGACTTGGGCAACGGCTCGGTGAACACCCCCAACCGGTGCAGCACCTCCAGCTGGTTGGCCGTGGTCCATCCGTAGTCGTGCTCCTTGTTCAACTGCAGGGTGTTCAAGCCCAGGACGTACTTGGCGGGCACGGTGTGGCAGAGCGTGCATTCGGCACGGCTGGGGAATCGCCAGACCTGCTCGCGCTTTCCACCAGGGGCTTCCGGGTCGGCAATGGTGTAGGTTCGATTCAGGCCCCGCGTCTCGACCAGAGTGGCGTCGGTCTGGTCCTCGTTCCAGACGTAGGAGTATCCCTTCCAGTACTGGTCTCCCACCTCCTCGGTTCCCCCCAGGGCCTCCTGGTGGAGCAGGCGGGTCTCCACCCGGTGGAGGCTGTCCGGATTTCCCGTCTCCAGTTCCAGCGAGAAGGTCTTGACGATCACGGTGCCGTCGGGGAAGCGCCAGCCAAAAGGGGCGCCGGGCGCGGGTTGCGGGTACTCCACCGTATCGAATTCCACCTGGGAGTTTCCGGGGATGGCGATCCAGCGCTCCTTGACGGCGGCGTCGGACCAGAGCTCCGAGTTCACCGAGTAGGGAATCAGGCCGGGGGCGGGCTTGTGCTCCCGCACCGAGGAGAAGAGCCCCGTCTGACTGAGACGAAGGGGAAACTGATTGGGTTGGTGCACGACTTGAGAGCGGACCAGTCGGTGGATCTGGCCGCCGATGAAGTCCATCACATAGAGTTCGCCCTGGTGGCTCTGTCCGAAATCGATGATGCGGAAGGAGGTGTCGACCAGCTCCCGGTGGTCGCTGACCTGGTCCCCGTCGTGGCGGAACCCCCAGATACGTCCTGTGTCGTAGTCTCCGTAGACGTAGGTGCCGGCGATTTCCGGCAGCCGCTTGCCGCGGTAGACGAACCCTCCGGTAATGGAGCGGAAATCGGAGTGGCCGTGCTCGACAACGGGCTTCAGAATGGGCGACGGCCCCAGGCGGCGCTCGGGCCGGAAGGGGTGGCTGCCTTCCTGGACGCTCCAGCCGTAGTTGCCTCCCCGCTGGATGAGATAGATCATTTCCCACAGGTCCTGACCCACTTCTCCGGCCCAGAGATTTCCGGTCTGGCGGTCGAAGTTCATCTTCCAGATCTGACGCAGTCCGTAAGCCCAGATCTCCGGACGGGCGCCCTGCCGCCCCATGAAGGGGTTGTCCTTGGGAATCCCATATTTCCTGCCGGGATCGGGACGATCGACGTCGATCCTCAAGATGGAGGCCAGCAGGTCGGAGACATCCTGTCCGGTGTCGAGTTCGTCGGCGATGCCGCTGCCGTCGCCCGTGGCGATATAGAGATAGCCGTCGGGCCCGAACCTGAGACACCCCCCGTTGTGTCCGCCGGAAGGCCATTCAAAGATGATGGTTTCCGAGGCGGGATCGGCTTGGTAGCGGTTGTCGGGCCGAACCTGGAAGCGTGAAATCCGGGTGCCCTTGGGGAGGGTCTTGAGGGGGTCCAGCACGTAAGTGACGTAGAAGTAGCCGTTGTCCTGGAACCGGGGGTGGAACGCCAACCCGTAGGTGGTCTTCTCGAGATCGATCAGTAGCTCCGCCTTGGTGGTTTCCCGATTCACTTCAAAAGAAAAAATCTTACCGAATCGTTCCGCCACGAACAGGCGATCGCTGCCGGGAGCGATGGTCAACTCCAGCGGCTGCTCGAACCTCAGGTGGGGGAAGGCCACCTCGGTGCGGAAGGGGTTGGGGGGATCGGGAGATCCCTTGACGCGAGAGGTGGTCCACAGGGTTCGTTTGAGACTGGCAAAGGAGTCTCGAAACCCGTTCTCCTTGTTGGACCCATCCTCTGCGACAGCCAGGGTGGCGCCACCGACCGCCGCCCAAAGCATTCCGGCAAGCACGACTGTTCCACGCATGAGACCCTCGATTTCCAAATTCAGGTTCGACCGCTTCTTCTCCGAATCCAATCCAGCCAACGGTAAGATTCTAACCTCCCTACCCGGTCGGGGCAAGGAAGCCGCGGTGGGGAACCGGCCATCGTACGCTGAACCCCCCAACCGCAGAGGCAACCCCTGTGGTTGCCGGTTGTTCCCGTTCGCCCGGTCATCCCCGCGTTGGGCGCCCACAAGCGGCGCTCCTACTCGGCAAATCCCAGGTCGAAGCGCGAGAAGGTCAGGAAGGCGTAACCGCCCCGCTCCCAGATGACTCCGATGCTCCGGTCAGCCAGCAGGGTGAGGTCGGAATAGGCCGCCTTCTCTTCGGAAACGATCCGTTCGTTGGTGAAGGTCTCTCCTTCGTCATAGCTGAGGCGCACAACCAGGGTCTGCCGCCCGGGGCCCTTGGGCCCGGTCCAGAGGATCCGGTCTCGGTCGTCACCGGCCGACGCCAGCGAGTAACGCTCGATGGCGGAGGCGATGGGCGGCACCACCTGCCCGGTCCTGGGGGGAGACCAGGTTTCGCCGCCGTCGCTGCTGAGGAAGATCCACCGGGTCGAACCCTCGTCCTGGCGGGCGTCCATCAGGAGGCTGCCGTCTGCCAACTCGACCAGTTGGTTCTCGCTGCTGGCAGAGGAGGCCAACTGGCCCCGAGTCCAGGTCTCACCGTGGTCGTCGCTGTAGATGGTGAACGCCGTCCAGGTGGTGGGAGTGGACCTTTCGTCACCGTCGCCCATTCCGGTTGTCTGGGAGACCGGAACGATCAGGCGCCCCTCGGAGTTCTGAACGGCGCCCCCCGGACCGAAGAAAGCGCTTCCCCAGTGCTCGATGTCACGGGCGATTGCGGTGAGGTCCATGGGCTCCGACCAGGTGAGACCGTTGTCCTGGCTGTAGCGTGCCCAGGCCTGAGAGTCGTCGGTCCCGACCCTGGCGCTCGAACTGCTGCGGTCCGGCTTGGTGCGGTTGTGGAACAGCCACACCCGCTTGGTGGCTCGATCCAGCAGGGTGACCGGGTTGCAGGAGGCCCAGCGCTCCCCGGGGTTGTCCAGCACCCTCATCTCCGACCAGGTCTTGCCCCCGTCCGTGCTGCGTTTGTAGACCAGGTCGATGTCGTTGCCGTGCGTTCCGGGATCGTGGCTGTTGTACTTGCGAGCCTCGGTAAACACCAGCAGCGACCCGTCCGGGGCGGTTTCCACGGCTGGGATGCGGTAGGTGTGATAGCCGTCCTGCCCCGAGGTGAAAACATCCACCTGGGTGATCTCCTGCTTGGCCGCGCATCCCTGCAGGAGGGGCCAGAGAGACAGCAGTATCAATGCCCGGTAACCGTTCATGTCGACCTTCCCTTTTTTTGCCTGCCGTTTCGTCGGCCGGCCATCGATGGCGAGCCGATCCAGTCCTGATGGATTGATTTCCGGCAAGGATACAACGTTTTGGCCGGACTGGCGAAGGTCTGTAGGCTTGTCTTGAACAATTGAGCGTTATCCACAAAGCCAAAAAGAGTTATCCACGAAGGGCCACGAAGGACGACGAAGGGCCACTAAGGCGTTGAGGTTAACCGCGACGGGGTACCAAGGTCGCGAAAGGATGGTCGATTTCCGATGGTTTCACTCTTGAGCCTCTTGCAAGATTCAGCAGCGGGACCTTTGCCGGGAATGGCCACAAAAGGCACAAAAACACAAAGAAAGCAGAACACTGAAAGCCAGCAAGGGGTCGACTCCCGAACCTGTCTGCTGTTTATCCTGTGCATCCATGTTCAATAATCCGGAATTTCGTGCTTCCTCTTCATTTCCAAGACAAAAACGGCTGGCTGTTTATCCTGTCTATCCTGTGCATCGATGTTCAACTTATAGTCCTTCTCGATTCGTGGTTCGTTTTCATGAACGGCCAGCCGTCAAACCTCGCGGCTGGCATATAATTGAATCCTGTAAACAGCTACCTCCCGGGAAAGGCAGGGACCAGAACTCTGCCCGCAGGAAAGGAAACTCCATGAGCATGGAAAACCAGTCCCTCGGTTCAATCATCAACCGGCGAGCCTTCGTGAAATCCGGTGCGGTCGCCGGACTTGGCCTGGCAGTCGGACATCGGGCCATGGCCCACCAACCCTCCATGGATACGGTCCGGGTGGGATTCGTGGGCGTGGGCGGCATGGGGACCGGCCACATCCGGAACCTGGTCCGCATCGAGGGTGCGGCAATTACGGCTATCTGCGACATCCGGGAAGAGCACGCCAGGCGGGCCGCCGCCATGGTGCAGCAGGCCGGGCAGCCGGCGCCCAGGCTCTATACCGGCGGCGAGCGCGATTTCGAGCGTTTGTGCGCCGAGGAAGACCTGGACCTGGTCTACACCGCCACGCCCTGGCGCTGGCATGTCCCGGTCTGCGTCGCCGCCATGAAGAACGGCAAGCATGCCGCCACCGAAGTGCCGGCGGCGGTCACGCTGGAGGAGTGCTGGCAGTTGGTGGAGACCTCGGAGAGTACCGGCAGGCACTGCGTCATGATGGAGAACTGCTGCTACGACCGGGTGGAGCTGATGATCCTGAAGATGGTTCGCCAGGGCCTGCTGGGAGAGCTGCTCCACGCCGAGTGCGGCTATCTGCACGACCTGCGCGACATGAAGTTCAGCGACGAAGGGGAGGGCCTATGGCGGCTGGCCCATTCGGTGACGCGCAACGGGGACCTCTATCCGACACACGGGCTGGGGCCGGTGGCTCAGTGCATGAACATCAACCGCGGCAACCAGTTCGCCCGCCTGGTCTCCATGAGCAGTCCCTCCCGGGGACTCAATCTGTTTGCGGAAAAGAAATTCGGCCCGGACAGCCCGGAGGCCCGAAAAAAGTATGCGCTCGGGGACGTGGTCACCACCCTGATCCGGACTGTCGAGGGACAGACCATCGTGGTGCAACACGATACCGACTCCCCCCGGCCCTACAGCCGGGATATCAACGTGCAAGGGACCCGGGGCCTGGTGCGAAAATATCCCGAGGAGAAGATCTACATCGAGGGGCGCTCCCCGGAGCACCAGTGGGAACCGCTTTCCAACTTTGGCCCGGAGTTTGAGCACCCCTTGTGGAAGGCTATGCAAGAACAGTCCAGGGGAGCCGGCCACGGAGGCATGGACTACATCGAGGACTACCGTCTGATCCAGTGCCTGCGCCGGGGCACGCCGCTCGACATGGACGTGTACGACGCCGCGGCCTTGAGTGCCGTATCTCCCCTGAGCGAGCGCTCCATCGCCAGCCGGAACCAACCGGTCCATTTTCCCGATTTCACCCGCGGCGCCTGGAAGAAGAGACAGCCCCTGGGCATCGTCTCCGCTTGAGGGAGCAGGGCCAGGCACCTCTTTGCCTCCCTTGGTTTCTTGGAAAGACAAGACTCACCATATTGCAATTGCCGTTGAAAGGAAGCATCCTATCCTTGTTTCCTTACCCTCACTGCGAAGCGGATACCATGCTTGCCAAGCTAACGTCCAAGAACCAGTTGACCCTGCCCAAAGCCGTGGTCTCCAACTTCCAGGGCACCGAGTACTTCGATGTCACTAAAGAAAATGGCCGCATCGTGCTGACACCGGTGCGTGTGAACCGCGCCGATGCCGTGCGCGCCAAGTTGGCTGAACTCGGCCTGTCCGAGGCCGATGTGTCCGAAGCCGTGGCATGGGCTCGTCGGGCACCATGACCGAGCTGCGCGTGGTGCTCGACACCATTGTGCTGCTGTCGGCCCTGCTGTTCCCCGCCGGATCGTTGTCCTGGTTGCGCCATGCCTGGCAGTCGGAAGCCATCCTCCCACTGGTAAGCCGTGATACGACGGAGGAACTGCTCCGGGTGCTGTGCTATCCGAAGTTCCGCCTGACCGCCGCCGAACGAGAAGACCTGTTGGCCGATTACCTGCCCTGGTGCGAGACCGTGATCGTGTCGAAGCCTGCGGTGGTGCTGGAATGCCGCGATTCGGCTGACAGGCCTTTTCTCGAACTCGCGCTGGCGGGCAAAGCCGATGCCTTGGTGACAGGCGACGACGACCTGCTCGCCCTGGCATCGGTGTTTTCGGTTCCGATCCTTACCCCGAATGCAATAAGAGATCGCTGAAACAAAAGAAAAAGACAAAAGGAAAAGAGTTATCCACGAAGGGACACGAAGAACGACGAAGGGCCACTAAGGCGTTGAGGTTCACCGCGACGGGGTACCAAAGTCGCGAGAGGACTATCGATTTCCGATTGTTTCACTCTCGTATGAACCGCCCACCAGGGCGGGGGCCGAACTCATTGGAAAACGTCTCCCGCTTTCCCCTATTGCCGCTCGAGACGCCAGAAGACTCCGGTGACGGTTGCCGTGCCGGCAGCGATGCTCCCGTGGAGATAGGGAGTCAGGAACCGGTCCCGGGACAGTTCCAGGGTGGGTGCGGTAAAGGAGTGGCCAGGAGGCTTGGGAACCAGCTGGAAGCGGGTGGATTGGTTCATCCGGGACGTTCCTGAGGGAGTCCCATCCGCCCAGGTCTTTCCTCCGTCCAGGCTGATCCGCGCGAAAAGAGCCCCGTAACGCGGGCTCTGGTTGCTCGCCTGGTGGGTCACCACCACCAGGTTGTTCCCGGTCCAGAGAATGGTCCCCCGGTGCTCGTAGTAGCCGGTGAGGCTGCCGGGCACCTCCCGGAAGGTGCGGCCGCGGTCGTGGGACTCCAGCAGGAGGCCGTTCTTGTAGATGGAGGGCTCGTGGGAGGGCACATCGGCAGGGCTTCCGGTTTTCTCCAGCGTGGTCTTTCGATCCTCACCAGCCAGCAGCGGCCTCTGGATGCGGGTCATGGCCAGCAGATGGTCCGGGTTGGAGGGGTCGGCTGCCAGACCGACTTCACACACGAAGGGATGCATCAGGGTCGGATCTCCCCAGCTGGCCCCGCCGTCGGTGCTGCGAATCAGAAATAGACCCCCGATGTCCGCGTCCGGCCGGACCAGGCCTTCCTGCAGGAGGTTGGGGTCTCGATAATACCAAGGCAGATAGCGGGCGCCGACGCCCAGCATCAAGGCCCCGTCGGGACTTTCCAGGAAGGTGTTGTAGTCGTCTCCCACCCAGTCGTAGGGCCGCTTTGAACCCGGGGCCAAGCCGGCGCCGTCCACCAGGGCCGCCGTCCAGCTCCGTCCCCGGTCCCCCGAATAGGAAACCGAAACCGCATCCTGAGCCGTCTGACCGGCCAGCCACAGCCGGCCGTCTCGGGTGACCCCCAGGGCGAAGGCATTCTCCGCCTCGATCGCCTCCCAGGTCCGTCCGTTGTCGGTGCTCCTCACCAGCCCCCGTGTCTGGGTGTTGACATAGATCGACCCGTCGGGATGGCGGACGATCCCCAGCATCCCCCGCCCCTGCCCGCTTCCCGGAGGAACGATCTCCACCTGCCCCTCGATTTCGACCCGCACCCGATGGTCCTCGGCCCGAGGGCCGCAGCCCGCACCACTGGCGCTGAGGACGGCGAACAGCGCAGTAAGAACCACGCTTTCCACGGATACAGGAATTAACCGGAACATGATCGTGCCGCTTGTTTTTAACCCCCGAGGAATGACCTGCCTTGGTTGGCCCCCGTATTTCAGGCCGGTCCGCCCCCCGCTCCGGGGATCATACAGAGGAGGAACAATCGACCGCCAATAAGGGCGAACCACGAATGAACACGAATAAGCACGAATGCGGATGGAGCTCCTTCAATGACGAGCGGCACCCGAATGCTGCAGCAATTATGTGACGTTGGTGCGACGACGTCGTGGGAGGAAGCCCCCCGGGAGCGCGGGCGTCCCGCCCGCACGAATCCTGGCACAGCCTCGGCGATCTTCTCCACCCGGATCGACCGGACCCGACGCCATGGCTCTCATTCGGCCGGGCCGAACCTGAACGAATAGAGCCGGGCCTGCTGCAGGGTGAACCTCAATTGAATGACCTGTCCCTGCAGGTGACCGAGGCTGTCCTTTCCGTTCCACTCCACCACCTGGCGGGTCCGATCGAAGCGCTCCATCAGGCAATCATCCTTGCCGTAGCCCTTCAGGGGGAGGCCGTCGCTGCCAAGGATTTCCACATGAACCCTTCCCTTGGGGGCGGCGGCGTTGATGGTCAGGCGTTTCCCCTCGAAGGTGAAGGCCCTGGTGGTGAGGCTTCCCTCAGTCTTTCCGGCCTGGAGTGACACGAATCCGTCCATTCTGAGCTTGGCGAGACCGATGCCGTTGGCCACGCGAGATACTCCGGTCGGGAGTCTGTGGTTGTGGTCCACCCCGAAGCCGGTGTAGTAGATCCAGATCTCGTCTCCCACCAGCAACGGCGCCTGCAGGGGATAGATGCTGCCCCAGTCGAAGTCTCCCGGCCTTTGGGAGAGCGGCAGGAACACCTGGCGGTCGCCGGCCCTCTGCCAGTGCCTGCCGTCCCGGCTGTAGGTGAGCTGCACCGCTCCCCGGCAATACTCGGGGTCGTAGCTGAAGACCGTCATCAGGCCCAGGCGCAGCCCCTCGTAAGCCAGAACCTCCATGTTGTAGAACTGGTCCCGATTGAGGGGATCTTGGGTGTCCGCTCCCAGGATGGGGCGGTAGTCGGTCCAGTGGATGAAATCCCGGCTGAGCGCCTGTCCCACTCGACGCAGGCTGTGGTTGCGGGGATGGCGCTCGCGCCCCGGGTCCCAGAGCTGCCGCCAGGTCTCCACCGCCTCCGGGTCGGTGGTGAGTTGGGGCCGCACCTCCGGGATGCGTCCGGTGCGGTCCCGCACGATGGCCACGTACTTGCCGAGCAGCCCGTCCCAATAGGGCACCATGTGGCTGTCGTGGCCGGGTGAAACGAACAGCACCGGATTCCCCTGGTTGTAGGGGGTCCAGTTCAAGCCGTCGGCCGAGTGAGAGGCGTAGACCTTGTATCCCTGCCACATGTGCAGCATCTTGTACCGCCGGTCGGGATCGGGCTCCCTTTCGTCGAGGAAAACCCCGCTCGTCACCCCACTGTGGGGCATCACGATGTTGTTGTCCTTGCTGCCGCCCGATTCCACCCTTCCCAGCAGGGGCTTCTGCCAGTGGATACCGTCCCGGCTGGTGGCGTAGCAGAGCCGGGCCAGTTCGTCCCCTCCCTCTCCGGGATGCAGGCTGTACCAGATCTTGAACAGGCCCTCCCGCTGGTCGTAGAGGACGCTGGAAAACCCGATGAACATGCCGGCATCCCAGGCGGTGCTCTCCTTGGGAATGCGGGACAGCAGGGGGTTGCCGGAGACCCTTTCCGGTTGATGCAGAACGCGGGAAAGCCCGGTCATCGATTGGGTGAGGGTGTCGTCGAGGAAGAGTTGCCGCCGGTTGCCCAGGGCCGGCGCCTCTTCGGGGGCGGTGCCGGGCGTTGGGGAACAGGCTGGAAACAGGCTGGAGGCCAGAAAGAGCAGGGCCGTACCGAGGGTCCACGGCTGCTTGAGCGTCACGGGGTCACCCGTTTCCCTGTCCCGGGCCCTTTCGCCGCTGACCCCTGAGACTCCTGACCGAGAAGAGGATAAGGGTGATTGACAGCACCAGGCCGATCGCTATCCCGGAAAGGAGACCGTTGCCGAGCAGGAGATCGCTCCAGAGCTCTCCGTTGTGCAGACCCACCAACCACTCCTTGGTCTGTTCGGAGTACCAGCCCTCACTTTCGTTGTGTGGGCGGAAGTAGAGAATCAGTCCGCTGAGCGCGGTCAGGCAGAAATGGATCGCAGTGAAGCGGTAGAACCAGATTTTCATCCCAGTCAGGTTCCTGCTGGCTCAGTCCCCGGCGGAGAGGACTAAAGGCTCGGTGAGGCAATTCAGCTCGAAGGCAAGCTCAGCAGCTCCTCGGGGACATCCAGGTCGGCTCCGCCCTCCGGGGCCGGCAGCCGCAGCGCCCAGAGCACGGCCTGGACCGCCAGCCGGCGGTAGGGCTCCAGTCGCCAGTTCCTGTGGAAGTGCAAGCCGCTGAAGCCGAACGAGCGCCCCCCGTCGCCGCGTTCCCAGGCCCAGGCAACGGTCTCTCGTTGCTCCTCGATGTCCGCCTGCACCAGGGGGAAGATGCTCGAGGTGGGCTGCACGAACTTGAGGCGGTAGTAGAACTCGTCGTGCACGGTAAAATCGGAAATGCCGTGGGTGACCGGGTGGTTGGGCGCCGGGATCTTGGCCGTCACCTCCAGGGTGTCGTGCTTGCGGTCCGGTCCGCCATGGCAGCCGCCGAACAACTTGACGAAAGCGGCGATGTTCTTTGCCTCGACCGTGCCCATGCCCCAATGAAGCACTACCATTGCCCCGCCTTTGCGGGCGAATCGCTGCATGGCCGCCAGACGGTCGGGGTCGTTGCTCAACCACTTGGCCCCCTCAGACACGAAGAGCACCAGGCCGTCGGCCGAATCCAGCAAGGCCGGACCTTCGCTCCAGGGCTCGTCGGCCGCGACCACTTCCGCCTCCAGGTCCGGAAACTGCTTCAGGCAGTGATCCAGGATCCGCACCCCCGGCAGGAACTCGTGGGTCCCGGGGGGATGGCCGTCAGGCCCCTGGCCGATCAGCAGCAGGCGGGTCTTATCGGGAGTAGCCGGCTCCTCGGGGCCACAGCCGGCAGACGCGACCACTGCCAGCAGAACCGCCAGCAAGCAGAAGTGAATTCTTGAATGACGCATGGCCTCGATCCTCAGCGAAACCGGAAGAGCCGTGCCCGATTCGCACCCGCCCGGACCGGGAAAGCTCCCCGGCAACGGAACCCTTCACTAGGCTTTAGAAGTTGTAGTTGTCGATATTGTCGGCGTCGAAATTGAGCGGCGGGCCCAGGAGGACTTCCCCCTCCCGAACCTCCACCCCCGTGAGCCTGCCGAAGTCGTAGCGTCCCGGAGGCAGCGGTCCCTGCTTGAGCCGGTGAGCCACCCGAATGGTCAGATAACCCAGATCAACCGGATCCCAGAGGCAGAACTTCCGGACGGTGCCGTCCTTGACAAATTCCCGCATCTGCTCGGGCATGCCCAGCCCTGTCACCTCGATCTGCCCCACCTTGTCGGCGTCGCGCACGGCCTTGGCCACGGCGGGAAAGGAGACGGAAGTGATGCCCCAGATGCCTTTCAGATTCGGGTAGGCGCTGAGGGCCTCGGCCGTCTGCTCCTGGCATTTCTGCTGGTCCTCCCCGGGGGTCAGATGCTGGAGCAGATGCATCTCGGGATATTTCTCTCGAATCCGCTCTCGCATGTACTTCATCCAGGTGTTCTGGTTGGAGGCCGTGGGAGTGCCGCTGACGATGAGGTAGTCGCCCGGCAGAGAGGCGCCCTGGGCCCGGACGCCTTCGGCCATCAGATCCACCAGGGTGTGGCCGATGGCCCGATTGGGGGCCTGGTTCACGAAAACGGACCGCCGCGAGAGCTCGGGATTGGCATCGGTGTCCCAGGTGAGGACCAGGGCGCCTCTCTCCCCGGCGCTGCGTAGCGTCCGGGAGATGGCCTCGGGGTCGTTGGGAGCCACCGCGATCACGTCGAATCCCTGGGCCATCCACCCGTCGATCATCTTGATCTGGTCCTCGGTGCGGGCATCGGTGGGGCCGTCATAGACGAGCTCGACATCCAGCTCCCGGGCCGCTTCCCGGGCGCCCCGCTCGGTCGCTTCGAAATAACCGATCCCCACCAGCTTGGGGATCATGGCGATCCGCAGGGCTGCATCCCGATCGGGTCCGGCGCACTGGAGGCCCAGGGCGGCCAGCAGGACGGCCAACACAAAGCGCCCGGATCTCCTGCCACCGATGATGGTTCCGCGCTTCATTGTCCCCCCTTCCCTCCGGCCCTGCAATAACAGCGGGTTTAGCCTTCCTTCTGGCTCCGTTGGTTCCAGACGGCAACCAGGATGAGCAGAATGCCGATGACGATCAGCCGGGATTCGGCAGTCAACCAGGACAATCTGGAGCTGAGGAACTGAAGGCCCACGTCCAGATGGGAGATGACGGCCAGTCCCAGCAACGAGCGGGGCACGCTGCCGCGGCCGCCGGTGATCAGAGTGCCTCCCACCACCACGCAGGCAATCACCTGCAGCTCGGTTCCGATGTGGGCGTCCGGGATGGACGCGTCGTGCCGCATGGCTCCCAGAATGGCTACCGAGGCGGCCACCAGACCGTTGATAGTATACAGAACACCGTCGACTTTGTTGACGGGAACGGCGGCAAAGCGCGCAGCCTGGCGGTTGTCACCCACGGCGTAGCACCAGCGCCCGAAGCGAGTGTGGTGCACCAGCAGAACCATGCCCAGGAAAACCAGCCCGGCCAGCCAGAACTGGCTCGGCACCCCCAGGAGCCGGCCCATATCCAGGAAGGACTGGGGAAAGCCGGCGATGCGGTCGCCGCCGGCGACGGTGATGGCCAGTCCACGATAGAGAGCCATGGTGGCCAGGGTCGCCACCAGGGGAGAGAGGCCGGCCACCACCAGCAGGCCGTTCAATCCCCCGGCCAGGGCACCGGCCAGCAGGGCGCCCCCGGCCGCGGCTTCAATGGGCCATCCCCAATCCTGCCACAGGATGGCTTGAACCATGCCGGTGAGAGCCACCATGGACCCCACCGAGAGGTCGATGCCACCGGTGAGGATGATGGCCGTCATGACGAAGGCCAGGATTCCCACTTCGACCCATGGAACCCAGACCTCCATCAGCAGTTCCGGCCGCCGGACCTGGGAGAAGACCAGCAACAAAGCCAGGGCCAGCAGACCCCAGGGAAGCAGGCCGAACAACCGGCGGTTGGAGCGTTCGCCCGGCGGCGCGGGCGGGGAGGGCGCGGCTGCCGCACTCTCCTGTCTTGGCTGACTCATCGCTTCCATCCTCGCCAGGCAAGATCCAGCAGCAGCGCCGCCAGGATCAAGCCGCCCACCACCAGGTCGGTCTGTTGATCCGAGACTCCCCAACGCACCAGGGCGCTGTTGACCAGCCTCAACAGCAGAGCCCCCAGCACCACACCCAGCACCGTGCCCCGGCCGCCGGTGATGCCCACGCCGCCGATGACGGCCACGGCGATGGCGCTCAGTTCCCATCCGGCTCCCAGGCGGGCCTGCATCTGCTGGCCCATGGAGAGCTGGAGGACTCCCGCCAGTCCGGCCAGCAGCCCGCCCAGGCCGAAGGTGACCGGCCAGAGACGTGCCTTGGAAAGACCCAGCAGGCCGGCGGCTCGAGGAGCCGAGCCCAGCGCGTAGACATGACGGCCGCTGCGGGTGTGGGCCATCCAGATATAAACCAGCAGAACCACCAGCGCGGCCACCGCCACCGCGCCCCGGAAGCCGGTTGCCGGATCGATGGTTAGCCGGCCGAACTCGGGCGGCAGTCCGGTCATGGACTTGCCTCCCAGCATGGTGATCACCAGTCCGCGGTAGATGGTCAGAGTTCCCAGGGTCACCACAATGGGGTGAAGTCCTCCCAACAGTGACAGAACCGCGTTCAGAACCCCTGCCGCGGTTCCCGCCAGAAGTCCGGCCACGATTGCGACGGGAATCAGGAACTCGGGCGAATAGGGCAGCTTAAGCACCAAGGCGGCGGAGGCCGCCGACAGAGCCACCATGGAGCCGATCGAAATGTCGATTCCCCGGCCCACGATGACCGAGGCGGCCGCCAAGCCCAGAATGGCCCAGAGGGAGGCGTGGGTCAGCAGATTCAACAGGCTGAACCCCTCGGTGGAAACCGTCAGCCACAGGCCCAGCCCGGCCACGCACAGCAGCAGCGCCAGCTCGTTGAAGGACCGTCCCTGAAACCGCGAAGCGCTGGACCGGAGCCGGCCGGCGGACGCTTCTTCGGAACCCTGCCGGGGCAGGGCCGCGGCGGCAATGCGGGCAGGGCCGGCCTGGCGGGGATCGAACTCCCCGGCAATCTCCCCCTCGCGAAAGACCACCACCCGGTCGGAATGTTTCAGGATCTCGGGCAGTTCGGAAGAGATCAGGAGGATGGCGCAACCCTCCCGGGCCAGGTGGCGCAAGTGCCGATGGATCTCGGCCTTGGCGCCCACGTCCACGCCGCGGGTGGGCTCGTCCAGAATGAGAACACTGGGCTGGGCCAGCAGCCAGCGCCCCAGGACCACCTTCTGCTGATTGCCGCCCGACAGTTGTTGGACCGGCTGTTCGGTGGATCGGTAGCGCACCTCCAGCCGGCCGGCGACCTGGCGGGTCGCCTGCTGTTCCCGGGTCCTGCTGGCCAGAAGGCCACGGGTCCAGCGACGCAGCGTCGAGAGCACCGCGTTGGAGCGGACGGGCAGACCCAGGCAGAGTCCCTGGCTCAGGCGGTCCTCGGGAACGTAGGCGATTCCGGCCTTGAGAGCCTCCCGAGGCCGGTCGATTTCGCACTGGTTGCCGTCTATTCGGACCAGTCCCTCGGCGGGCCTCAGACCGAACACCGCCCGGGCAAACTCGCTGCGTCCGGCGCCCACCAGCCCATAAATCCCCACGATTTCACCCGATCCGGCCTTGAGATCGAGCTGTCGAAAGCGGCCGCCCCGGTCGGTGAACCCGCTGACCTGGAAGCGGAGGGGCGCTTCCCGGGCGATGGGGGCGCTTGCCCGACTGGAGGAAGTGGTCCCCAGAGTCGAGGCCGCCCGTCCCACCATGGCCTCGATGGTCTCCTCGGGACCCACGGACTTCCTGGACCGGGTCCACACCTTGAGGCCGTCCCGCAATACCGTAATGCGATCGGCCAGGCGAAAGATCTCTTCCTGGCGATGGGAGATATAGAGGATGCCGGCGCCGTCCGCCTTCAGGCGGGCGATCTGCTGGAACAGCCAGCGGGCCTCCTCCCCGCTCAAGGCGCTGGTGGGCTCGTCCAGCACCACCACCCTGGCGTTCTGCAGGATGGCAGCCGCCACCTGGATCATCTGGCGGTGAGCCACGCTGAGCCGGGAGGCGGGCTGGCGGACGTCGATTGTCTCGCCGATCTGCCGAACCGTCTCCCGGGCCTGGCGGTGCACCTGGTTCCAATCCACCAGTCCGGGGCCGCGGAGCGGGAGCCCGGCGGCCAGCGCCATGTTCTCCGCAACCGAAAGGGTGGGGAAGAGCTCCACCTCCTGGTGGACGGTGACCATTCCCTGGGCGCGGGCGGCGACCGGCGTGGGCCAACGCACTTCGCGGCCCTGGAAGAACAGCTTTCCGGAGTCGGGAGCCAATGCTCCACAGATGATCTTGATCAGGGTGCTCTTTCCGGCGCCGTTCTCGCCCACCAGGGCATGGACTTCGCCCGGATGGAGATCCAGGGACACCCCACCGAGGGCCACGACCCCTGGAAAGGTCCGCCGGATATTTACCACCTGAAGGATGGGACGGTTATCGTTTTCCATTTCGGCTTGGCTTGTGACCTATGGACTCGTCACTAAACCCTTGTCTACCTGCCCGGTTAGGTCCCCGCTAACGTCAATTCACTGACCACTGACCACTGACCACTGGCCACTGTCTCTCCACTGTCTCACCGAAACACGTCGCCCATCGACTGGCCGGCGTAGCCGGTCATCTCCAGATATCCGCGGCCTGAAACCGGCTCGGCGCCCCGGGCGCCTGTCACCACCACCGCACCCTCCCAGTAGGTCACCCCGGTGGACCACCGGGTACGCAACTCCTGGTCCGGTTGGGCGGCGGTCACCGTCAGGCTCAGTCCCTGGCGGGGAAGCCTCAGGCGCCATTGAATGGGGTAACGGGCTCCGCTGTGAGGCGACTGCCAGGTCCGCACCGGTTCCAGACTGAAGTCGGACCTGCCCAGGGCTTGGGGTTTTCCGGAGGCGTCCAGCAGCGTACCGCCGGAATTGGGATCGCGCCGTCCGTCGGACCGGCGCAGTTGGAACACCATCAGGTCCTGGCCGCTGTCCAACTGGAGGGCGAACCAGTCCCAACCGATCTGTTCCGGCTCCAGAAAGCTGGTGCCGAATTCATGGTCCATCCAGCTCGAGCCGGTGATTTCGAATTCCCGGCCGTCAACTCGGATGCTGCCTCGGGTGGGCATCCGCGTGAGGGAATAGTAATGGGAGGCGTTCCCCTCCTGAGCTCCTTTTTGACTGAGTCCGGCCTGGCCGTGCAGGAGGGGTTGCCGGCCGGGCTCCAGTACCAGGTCGATTCCGAAATCCCCGTCCCGGGCCCGCAGCCGGTGGCGGCCGTCGCTGTCGAGCCCGGCTTCCCAGCTCTGGTTCCAGACGCGGTAGGTTTCGGTAGAGGCTCCGGCCCATCCCGGTCCGGCGCGGTTCAACCGTTCGGCAAAATGGAAACGGCCGGTCTCGAGGTCGCTCAGCGCCAGGTGGGCCATGAAGAGGTCGCGGACCGCCCAGCGGGAGGGGTTTTCCGGACGGGTTCGGACCCCTGCCCGAAAGAAGGTGAGCTGGAAGCCGAACCGCCGCGAGCTGCTGTCCACCAGGTTCCCGGTGTAGTACCACCACTCGATCCGGTACTCGGGGTGGCTGGCGTGGTCACGGGGAAATTGCAGGCGGTAGCCAGGACTGGCCTGCCGCCAGGTTTGAGCCCAGCCCAGGGTTGCCAGCAGGCAGGGAACCAGGATCGCCGCCGGCAGGAGCCACGGCCGCCATCGCGGCCAGACCGGAAACTTCATCCGGCGACGGAGCTCCTTGCCGGGACCGCGACTCGGCCCGAACCGCTCACCTGGAAGCCGGAGCAGCATGAACACGATTTCCTTTCCGTGATTCTCAGGCTTCCCGGGACGGCGGCACCCGTCCGGCCCGGTAGGCGGGATAGATGCCCGAAAGCGCCGTGGCCAGCAGGATCAGAAGCGATGACTGCAGCAGGAAGCCCGCGGGCAGGTGATACTGGATGGTCCAGCCGAAACTCTGGACGTTGATCACAAAAATGAGAATCAGAGAGAGCAGAATTCCGGCCGCCACTCCCAGGCCCTGGCTTATCGCACCCAACAGCGCTGCCTCGATGACCACCATCTTCCGGATTTGCCGCTGTTCCGCTCCGGTCCAGCGCAGCAAAGCCAATTCCGGTTTGCGGTCCAGGATCAGGGTGATGAGGGTGGCGGCCACGCCGAGAATGGCCACGGCCACGGCGATGATCTCCAGAGCATAGGTAATCGTAAAGGTATTGTCGAAAATTCTCAGGACTTCCGTTTTCAGAGAAGCGTTGGTATGCACGAAAACACGCGATTGGGGAGGAAGTCCCGCAAGGATCTCCGAGCGGACCCGTTCCGGGTCGAGTCCCTCATTCAGATAGACCGCCAGGCTGCGGGGAGGCTGGTCTCCGTAATATTTCCGGAAGGTGCTGCGGTCCAGAGCCACAATGCCCTGATCGCTCGAGTAGTCGTAGTAGACGGCGGCGACCCGAAAGGCACGCTGCCCCCGGGGCGTGTTGAGCACCACTGCGTCCCCCACCGTCTTCCGGTGCCGGAGCGCGAAACTCTCCGAGACCACCGCCGCATCTTGTCCGATGGCTGCCCTCACGGCCGATCTCCCATCCCGTGGGGCTTTGAACAGCAGTCCCGCGCGGTCCAACTGGACCGCAAAGTCGCCTGATCCCAGCAGCGCTTGGCGGCCCTGGTAGTCGATGGTGAAGCTGGTGAAGCGGTCCACGGCGGCCACCCCGGGGTTTGCGGCAACCAACCGCACCAACTCGGGAGAAAGGCTCGACTCCGAATAGATGTTGGAACGGGTGGCCGGCGCCAGATAGAGGTCGGCTTGCAGTGTCTGCTGCACCCAGTACTGAACCGTCTCCCGGAAGCTGCCGATCATGACGGCAATGGCCGTGAGCATGGAAAGGCTCACCGCCAGGGCCGCCACCGAGATCGATATGCGGGGAATGGATCCGCTGAGATTGGCGTTGGCCAGCAGTGCCTCCACCCCCGTCCATCGCCGAGTGAGCCGGGAGCCGGCCCGCCCCGAGACATGCAGCACCGCCGGTACCAGAAAGGCCACCGCGAAGACGGTGGCCAGGCAGGCCGCGTAGCCGAAGAGGGGGATGCCGTCGACCGAATCCAGGCAGGCGAACCCCAGGGCCAGGGCGGCCAGGATCGGAGGAATCCAGCGTTGCCTCCAGCTCAGGCGGTAACGGCTTTCGAGCCGGTCGGCGCCGCGGACCGCTTCGGTCGGAGCCACCCGCGAAGCCTCCAGGGCGGGGACCAGCGCAGCCAGCAGCGCCAGGGGGATGCCCACCGCAAACGCCAGAACCAGATGTTCCACGCCTACTGGCACCGGTTCGGCGGCCGATCTGATGTAGAGCCGATCCAGGGTTGAACTTGTCAGACTCAGGGCGCCGCGGGCCAGCCAGCCTCCCAACAGGATTCCGAGAGCACATCCCAGGGTCGCCAGCAGGCCGGCTTCCGCCAGGAACAACCCCGCCACCTGCCGCCGGGAGCCGCCCACGGCCCGCAGGATCCCGATTTCCCGGCGGCGGGTGATGACCGAGAGCGACACCGTGTTGTAGATGAGAAACAGGCCGACCAGCAGGGCGATGTGGGAGAGGGCGGTCAGGTTGAAGTGGAAGGCCTCCAGCATCTTCTCCACTTGCCTCCCACGCCGGGATGGCCGCTGGACGGTCAATCCCTGTGGCAGCCGGGCCGCGATGGCGGCTTCGGCCTGTTCGATCCCGGTCCCCGGCTTCAAGCGCAGGTCGACGCGGTCGATCCGACCCAGGCGCCCCAGAAGCCACTGGGCGGCCGCGATGTCCATCAGGGCAAAGGTCCCGTTCAGGGCCCGGGCCGGCCCCCGGTCCAGAAGCAGTCCGCGCACCGTCAGGGTTTCCCGGCGATCCCTGACGTCGAGGTCGAGGCTGGAATCCGGGTCCAGGCCATGGCGGCGGGCCAACTTCTGTGTCAGCAGAATGGCGCTGGGGTCGCTGAGCAGTTGCAGAAACTCGCGGGGGCCGGGGGATTGCGACTGGCCGGTGAACCGCACCAGCCGGTAGTCGCGAAAACTCTCGTCCCTGAGAATGTCGACCCCGAGGATTCTTAGCCACTCCCTGTCCCCCGAGGGAAATGAAGCCCGGGCTTCGCCTTCGATGATGGGGCTGATCCGTCCGAACTGCTCCAGCCAGTCCAGTTCCAGCAGCCGCTCTTCCCTTAGACCGGGGCCTGTCCCCACGATCTCCAGCGAGGTCTTGCCGGCCACCATTTCCAGAGCGGTCTCGAAGCTCCGGACCGAGCTCTGATTGGCCATCCAAACCGCCAGCACCACGGCGATGCCCAGGGCGACGCCTAACACCGTGGCCAGGGAGCGCAGCTTTTCCTCTCGCAGTCGGCGCAGGATGAATGTCCGGAAAAGGAACATCAGAGGCTTCGGCTGAGGAGCGCGGGCAGGGGGCTCATCCCCTTTCATCGTCGGCGTGGGTTCGGACGATGGGCCGCCGGGACCCCAGTTGGGACTCGATCCTGCCATCCACCATGTGCAACACTCGCTGGCCGGCAGCCGCCATCTCGGCGGAGTGGGTGGCCAGCAGCACCGTGACTCCCAGGGACCGGTTCAGCTCTTGCAGGAGTTTCAGCACGCCGGCGCCGTTGGCGGAATCCAGGTTCCCGGTAGGCTCGTCCGCCAGAAGCAGCAAGGGCTGGTGGCACACCGCCCGGGCGATGCCGACCCGCTGCATCTCTCCTCCCGAGAGCTGCTGGGGGTAGTGGCCCAGGCGATGACCCAGGCCGACGCGTTCAAGCAGACCGGTAGCCCTTTGCCTGGCGACGTCAGGGGACACCCCCTCCAGCATGAGGGGCAGGGCCGTGTTCTCGACGGCCGTGAGGGTGGGCAGTAGATTGAAGGTTTGAAAGACAAATCCGATCTGCCGGCGGCGGATCCGGGTCAGGCTGCCGTCGTCCAGGCTCCCGAGGTCGCAACCGTCCAGCCAAATGCGTCCCCGGGTGGGATAATCCATGCCCCCGCAAAGATGCAGCAGGGTGGACTTGCCGCAACCCGAGGGTCCCGTCAAGGCCACGAACTCTCCTTTTTCCAGGGACAGGCCCACCTCCCGCACGGCCACCACGGGAGCTTCTCCATGGGTGTAGGTCTTGCCGATGCCCTCGGCCCTGAGAACTGCCACAGCCACCCCCCGGCTCTCAAACGGGGCTATGATAGTGCAAAATCGGACCGATTGAGGGGTTATCCGCACCGGGAATCGAAGCACCCAAATGGAAATCCAAAAAGAGTGATCCACGAAGAGGCGCCCAGCGCGGAAATTCCAGTGATGCAATAACGTCCCCCGGTTGTCATCAATGCGTTAGGGCCCTTCAATCCCTCCCTGCCCTCGTTGGGCTCCGAAATCAAAGCTGCGTCCCAGCCGCCGCCCGCCGTCCGGTCGGATAAGCCTGTTGCGAGACAAGCTGAGATCGATAGCTGCCTACATCGGGATCTCGGCCATGAAAGTCATGAAGATAACGCGAAAAGGCCTGATTATTCACACTATTGACATGCAGCTTTTTTGCACAATTAGACTCGATGACGGGGCGGCTTGGTGCGTTGAACTCAAGGGAGGTTTTCGGATGTCCGGACGAGTAATCGCAAGGGGTGTCTTGGGAGTCTGGATGGGGTGTTTCACGGCTGCGGCCGGGCTGCTTCCCGAGGCCCGGGGTCAAAGCCCTGCAGCCGACAGGGTGGCTCTGGCGGCCCTCTTCGAAGCCACCGGTGGCGCCACTTGGAGTAATAACCGAAACTGGCTGAGTGACGAGCCTTTGGAGGAGTGGCACGGCGTCACCGTCGACGAGGGGCGGGTCACCATGCTGGATCTCAACAACAACCAACTGACGGGCGCCGTTCCGTCTGAACTGGGGGACCTCGCCGATCTGCAGGAGCTGGTTATGTCCCACAACCAACTGACGGGCGCCATCCCGGCGGAGCTGGGGAATCTCTCTAACCTGCAGCGACTGATTCTCGACAACAACCAGTTGACGGGCTCCACCCCGGCCGAACTGGGAGACCTCGCCGACCTGCAGCAGCTGTGGCTCGACCACAACCAACTGACGGGCACCATTCCGGCCGAGTTGGGGAAGCTCGCCGACCTCCAGCTGCTGATTCTCGACCACAACCAATTGACGGGCGCCATCCCGGCCGAGCTGGGAGACCTCGCCGACCTGCAGCAGCTGTGGCTCGACCACAACCAACTGACGGGCGCCATCCCGGCGGAACTGGGGAAGCTTGCCAACCTGCAGCATTTGGTTCTCGACAACAACGAACTGACGGGCGAGATTCCGGGGGAACTGGGGGACCTCGCCAACCTGCAGCAGCTGTGGCTCAACTTCAACGAACTGACAGGCGAGATTCCGGCCGAACTGGGAGACCTTGCCAACCTGAAGTGGCTGGTTCTCGACAACAACGAACTGACGGGCGAGATTCCGGGGGAACTGGGGGACCTCGCCAACCTGCAGCAGCTGTGGCTCAACTTCAACCAACTGACAGGCGCGATTCCGGCTGAGCTGGGGAATCTCGCCAACCTGCAGCTGCGGTATCTCGACAACAACCAACTGACGGGCGCCATTCCGTCCGAGCTGGGAAAGCTCGCCAACCTGCAGCAGCTAGCTCTCCACGGCAACCAACTGACGGGTCCCATTCCACTGTCTTTCACCAACCTGGGGTCATTGGAATTGTTCTGGTTTCATCTGAACCCTGGTCTGTGCCATCAGCCGGGCCCCTCCATTCGGGCTTGGCTCGATGGTATCGGAGACGTCCAAGTCGCGAGCTGCCCTTTCATGTTCGTCCCCGTGCTGCTGACCTCGGCTGGGCGCAACGACGCTTTCTTCACCTCCGAGCTGACCCTGACCAACCGGGGGAGCGAAGAGGCCACCCTCGACTACACCTACACGGCCGATGCGGGAGGCGGCAGCGGCACCGCCACCGACACCCTGCCCCCGGGGCAGCAGCGTATCCAATCCAACGCCATCGACTACCTGGCCGGCCTCGGCATCCCTATTCCCGACTCCGGAAACCGCATTGGGACCCTGAGAGTGGAGGTTTCTGGTTCCCTCGAGGTGAGCCTGACCACCCGCACCACCACCGCCGTCCCCGACGGTCGGGCCGGCCTGGCCTACCCCTCCATCGCCGAGGAGGAGGGCTTCCAGGAAGCCGTTTACCTGTGTGGGCTGCGCCAGAACACTCAGGATCGCTCCAACGTGGCCTTCCAGCACATGGGAGCTCCCGATGAGGGTCCCATCACCCTGAGGACCACCGCCTATTACGGGGAGGCCGACGACACCGGCTCCCTGGTGGTGGGAGAGGTGGAGCTGCAGCCGGGAGGCTTCCACCAGTACT
Organism: Candidatus Versatilivorator sp.; assembly: GCA_965207735.1. Taxonomy (GTDB): domain Bacteria; phylum Acidobacteriota; class Terriglobia; order Versatilivoradales; family Versatilivoraceae; genus Versatilivorator. The sequence goes on from OZ242296.1 coordinate 4,709,656, forward strand.
CGGGACTGCTGGGAAGGCTGGGCACTCCGGCCCAGGGCTACGTGAAGGTGGAAAAGGTCTCCGGAGAGGCCCCGTTCTACGCCTACGGGGTCATCAACGACAACTTCAACTCGGACGGCTCCTTCGTATTTCCCCTGACCGCATCCTCCCTGGTGGGCACGACGGGACAGACCCTGCCGGTCATCATCGAGACCGGAAACTTCCAGAGCGAGCTGACGGTGACCAACTTCTCGGCCACGGACAAGACCGTGACCTTCAGCTTCGTGGCCGAAGGGGTCGACAGAGGAGACGACACGGCCACCTTCAGCCTGAGGCTCAAGGCGGGAGAACAGCACATCCTGCCCGGTATCGTGGAGGAACTGCGACGGCGGGAGGTGGAGGGGATCGGCGGGGCTGACCGGGCCTACGTGGGAGCGCTGTTCGCCACGCCTGCCGAGGGGGACATGAGCGGCATCGTGATCGGGGCGAGGACGGGGGCGCCGGACCAGAGAGGGGGACAGTACAGCCTCTTCTACAACGGGGTGCCCTATGGCTCGGCTTCCGTAGAGAGCGCCTGGATCTACGGGCTGCAGCAGAACGCGGAGAACCGCAGCAACCTGGCCCTGGTGAATACGGGGGAGATCGACGATACCCCCAGCACCTTCGAGATCACGATTTATGACGGCAGCGGGGAGTCTCAGCCGAGGGGCATTACCAGGACCGTCGGTCCCCACCGCTGGCACCAAGTCAACGGGATTCTGAGCAACACCAGCCAGGGATATGTGCAGGTGCGAAAGGTTTCGGGCAACAACCCGTTCATTTCCTACGGCGTGATCAACGACGGCGGGAGGCCCGGGGAACGCAGCGGGGACGGCGCCTTCCTGCCTGCCCAGGAGTAGCCCATTGCTTGCTGGCGCCGCCGGATGTCCTTGTGTCGAGAGTCAATCGCACGCCACAGAGCCAGACCAATCCCCAAGATGGCAACGATGATCGCAATGGTGTCAGCGTTCATGAAGTCCATCAAATCATGTAGGATCCCTTGCCTCCAGGTGTTCGGGTCGTCGGAACCCGAGAAGATGCAGTAGAGGGCAACTGAGGACCTCTTTTTTCGCCCAGGACGGCCAAGATTCGCCCAGGAAGCGTTTTCGGGGTGTTAGGGTACTTCGGAAGCCGAGAAACCGTAGCCCGGCCCACAAAGCTCAAGAATTTTGGGGTAATAGTGGAATTCCTTGTCCTCCTGGTCGCCTCTCTATTTTTCTTCAAACTCTTCAGGTGTCTATTCCTTCGGCCACAGCTCCGACACTTCAAGTCCTTCAAGAGAACGAGAAAGAGACGCTACAGCCCCAAGAAACAGTCTGAGGCGAACGATTACCGGCAGGGCAACGACTATTGGAAAGGCCTAGATCAACAGTCAGAAATCGTCAATCAACAATTCATTGGCCAATCCCCTAGCGTCCCTTGGTGGATCTTCGTGCCCCTTCGCGGATAACTCTTTTCATCATCCATGCTTCGACGTGAGCTGAAATTCTACTGGATTGCACTGTCGTCCGACTTCGCCTACATGTTGTTCGTCTTCACGGTGACCCGGCTGATGGCCGAAAATCAGGCCAGCCTGATGTCTCTGGGAATCCTGGGGGCCGTCTCCTCGCTTGGCTTCGGCCTGGGGGCTCCGATCGGAGGCTGGGCGTCCGACGTCTGGGGAGGGCGCCGCGTCGTCGCTGTCGGCGCCACCGCCCAGGCGTTGGTCCTGCTGGCGTGCATCCAATGGCATTCCGACCATCAATGGTTCTACCTGTATGCGCCGATTTCAGGGGCCTCGGTCGGGGTAATGCTTCCCCCGGTCATAGCCTGGTTGACCCGAGGAGGGCTGGCCCAGCTTGGCCCCAGGCTGCTGGGGCGGCGGCTCTTCCGGTTCTGTCTGTCCTGGAACCTGGGAATGATCGCGGGGCAGGCCGCAGGAGGCTGGCTCTATCCGTCCGGTCCCACCCTGCCCCTGCTGGTGGGGGTGGTGCTGATGCTGGGCGTGCTGGTTAGGACCGGTTTTCCGATCGCAGCTCCCACTCCCGCCGCCTTGCCGCCGTCCGAGCGGGAGGCGGTCGTGGTTCCCAAGTCCGCCCGCACCTTCGTCTACCTGGGATGGCTGGCCAACGTGGCCAGCGCCATGGGAGTGAGCGTCATCATCCACCTCTTTCCCCATCTGGCCACCGAGTTGGAGATCAGTGCTCCCATCCACGGCTTGATGGTGGCCACCAACCGGTCGGTGGTCATCGTCACCTATTCGCTGATGTTCTGGTTGACCTTCTGGCGTTACCGATTTTCCGCCGCCCTGCTGGCGCAACTGTGCGCCCTGGCCGGCTTGGCGCTTCTCGCCACCAGTCGGAGCGTCGCCTTTTTAATTCTGGGCCTGGTCTTGTTTGCTTTGCTATCGGGCTACAACTACTTTTCCAGCATTTTCTACAGCACCACTACCTTCGACCGGCAGCGGCAGGGACTGTTCAGCGGAATGCACGAAGCCAGCCTGGCGGTGGGCTTCGCCGCGGGCGCCCTGGGCGGGGGCCTGGTGAGCCTGTGGCTGGGGTCGCGGGCGCCTTACCAGACAGTAGCCGTGGTGGTGGTGTTGACGACAGCGGCCCAGGCCTGGGTCCACTGGAAGGGGAGGAGACGCCCTACTATCTGACACGAGGTCATTTTCGCCTTGAATACCGTAGCAACCAGTTGCTACCTTTCGCGCAGCCAGGGCCAGTCGATCGCACTGGCCAGCTACGACCGACGGATGATCGCCATCGCCCGCGCCATGAACATCTCCCTGTTCGACCTGGAAAACTCCTGATCCATGCATTCGCGATATTACAATAGAGAGCTTCTTGCCTCAGAGGGTGCGCTCCCTCCGAAAGGCAGCCGCCGACCGGTGGCTTCGGTCGGTCATACACCACCGCCATTGGAGAACCATGTCCGTCCGAATCGGAGTTGACGTCGGGGGAACCTTCACCGACATCGTCTGCTTTGACGAGCAAGAAGGAGACTTCAGGCTGCTGAAGATTCCCAGCACACCCGATCGGCCCAGCACGGCCGTCGTCGAGGGAACCCGCCGGGTCCTGAGCCAGTTCGAGGTTCCCGCCGAGTCGGTGGGGTTCTTCATACACGGGACCACCGTGGCCACCAACACCATCCTGGAGCGCAAGGGGGCCGAGGTGGCCCTGCTGGTCACCGCCGGCTTCCGGGACGTGCCCTACATCATGCGGCAGGACCGGCCCCGCCTCTACGACTACTTCCAGCAGCGTCCCCAGCCCCTGATCCCGCGAGAGCGCCGCTTTGAAGTCCCGGAGCGCATGCTCTACACCGGACAAGTCAGCCGGCCGCTGCAGGAGGAGCCCACCAGACAACTGCTGCGCCGGCTGAAAGAACTGGAAATCCGGGACATCGCCGTTTGCCTGTTGCACTCCTACGTCAACCCTTCCCACGAAAAGGCGCTCCGGGACTGGATCCGGCAGGAGATCCCGGAAGCCCGGGTCTCGCTCTCTTCGGACATTCTGCCCGAGTTCAAGGAGTTCGAGAGGTTGAGCACCACGGCCGTCAACGCCTACGTCATGCCCTCGGTGGGCAGCTACCTCCAGCGGCTCGAGGAGGGTCTGGACTCCCTGAAAATTCCCTCGGGGCTCCATATCATGCAGTCCAACGGCGGTATCATGACCTCGGAGACCGCCCAGAGCCACTGTGTGCACATGGTGCTGTCGGGCCCGGCCGCCGGAGCCCTGAGCGGACTGGTCCTGGGACGGAAGGCCGGACTGGACCACATCATTTCCATCGACGTGGGGGGCACCAGCGCCGACGTGGCCGTGGCCCGTGACGGCAACCTTCACTTTGCCGAAGAAAGCGAGATCGCCGGGCAGATCCTCAAGATCCCGGCCATTGAAATCAATACGGTCGGCGCCGGCGGCGGCAGCATCGCCTGGGTCGATTCCGGAGGAGCCCTGCAGGTCGGACCCCAGAGCGCCGGCGCCCATCCGGGACCCGCCTGCTACCGGCGGGGAGGCAGCCGGCCCACCGTTACCGACGCCAACGTGGTCCTGGGTCGCTTGAATGCCAGCCATTTGCTGGGGGGCGAGATGGCCATCGATGCGGAGCTCTCCGCAAAGGCCATCGGGGAGGGCATTGCCGCTCCCCTGGGCCTGGAGCTGGTGGAGGCGGCCGAAGGGATCATTCGGGTGATCAATGCCGTCATGGCCAAGGCCATTCGGCGGCTCTCGGTGGAGAAGGGCTACGATCCCAGGGAGTTCACTCTGGTCAGCTTCGGTGGCGGGGGTCCCCTGCATGCGGCCGAGCTGGCAGCCGACCTGCAGATCCCCCGGGTGCTGGTGCCGCCGGTCCCCGGGGTCAGTTCGGCGCTGGGCCTGATCACGGCCGACTTTCGCCACGACTACGTGCGCACGGTGCTGTGGAAGCAGCAACAGGCCTCCCTGGGTCAATTCAAGGCCCAGTTGGGAGAAATGCAGGCTGCGGCCCGGGCCCAGATGAAAAAGGAAGGTGTTGCCTCGGACCTGGTGGTCTTTGTCACCGCTTCCGACCTCCGCTATGAAGGGCAGGGGTTCTCCCTTCCCGTCTCGTTCGATCTGGGGGAACTCTCCACCTGGAACGACCTGACTCCACTGATCCAGCGATTCCACCAGCGGCACCAGGAAACCTACGGATACCACGACCCGCAGGCCGCCATCGAAGTGGTCAACCTTCGGCTGGCAGCCATCGGACGACTCGCGCCGGCCACCCTGGTTCGACTCCCCCGGAGGCAACCCGATCCGGCGCCGGCCCTGGAGGGAACCAGGAAGATCTACGTGGAGGGCCGATTCACCGACGCCAACGTCTACCGGCGCTCCGGACTGGGGTGGGGCTCGGTGGTGACCGGGCCGGCCATCGTGGAGCAACTGGACTCGACCACCCTCATCCTGCCCGGCCAGCGGGCCGAAACCGATGAATTCGGCAATCTGATGATCGCCTGGGAGAACCACCAATGACCGCCGGAAATCCGAGTTCCCAAGTCAGCACCGACCCCGTCACCCTGCAGGTCATGACCAATGCCGTCTACTCGGTGGCGGATGAAATGGTGGCGGCTCTGATTCGGACTTCCTTCTCCACCAATATCAAGGACCGCAGGGACTGCAGCGGGGCCGTCTTCACCCGGGACGGACAACTGGTGGCCCAGGGCGAGGTGGGCACACCCCTCCATCTGGGAGTCATGCTGCCGGCGGTTCAGACAGCCATCGCCGCCGTGCTCCCCGAGACCCTGGAGCCCGGGGACGACATCATCGTCAACACCCCCTACCCTGAAGGCCCCGGCCATCTCAACGATGTCACCCTGGTCTCACCCGTGTTCGACGGCCCTCACCTGGTGGCTTACGTGGCCAACATGTCCCACCACGTGGACGTGGGCGGCTTCGCTCCCGGCAGCATGGCCTTCGGTGTCTGGGAGCACTTTCAGGAGGGCTTGCAGATTCCCCCGCTGAAGCTGGTCAAGCGGGGGCGCATCGATGAGGACCTGGTGCGCCTCATCACCGCCAACCTGCGGACCCCGGTGGAGTTCCGGGGCGACCTGGCGGCTCAGATCGCAGCCAACAACGTGGGCGAGGAGCGGCTTCAGGGCCTCATGCGAAAGTACGGCCGGGAGACGGCGCTCCACTACATGAACGAGATCATGGATTACTCGGAGCGGCGGCTTTCGGCGGCCATCGGGCAACTGCCCCAGGGTTCCTTTTCCTCGCAGGACTATCTGGAAGGGGACGGGATCTCCACCGAGAAAATCGCCATCCGGGTGACGGTCACCGTTGAGGGGTCGGAGCTGGTGGCCGACTTCCGGGAGAGCGATCCTCAGGCCCTGGGTCCCATCAACTGCCGTCCGCCCTCGGTGAAGGCCTGCGCCTACTACCTGGCCAAGGCCCTGCTGGATCCGGGCCTGCCCCCCAACTCGGGAGCCTTTCGCCCCATCCGGGTGCTGACCAAACCCGGCACGCTCATGGAGGTTCAGTTTCCCGGGGCTCTCTGCAACGCCAACATCGTGACCACCCAGAGAATCGTAGACGCCCTCATGGGCGCCTTTCTCCAGATCATTCCCGAGCGGGCCGCGGCCGCCTGTTCGGGGACCATGAACCTGTTGAACATCGGAGGCCGCGACCCCCGCAGCGGGGCCCTCTTCAACTACATCGAGACCTACGGCGGCGGCCAGGGCGCCCTGGTGGACCGCGACGGAACCTCGGCGGTGCAGATGCACATGACCAACACCCGCAACGCCCCGGTGGAGGTGATCGAATCGACCTATCCTTTTTTCATCCGCGGCTATGGGTTGGTTTCGGAAAGCGCCGGGGCCGGCGAGTTCAGGGGAGGTTACGGCATGCGGCGCGAGTTCGAGATCGAAGCGGAGAGGGTGACGGTCACCCTCAGCTCGGATCGATTCGAGCTGGCTCCCTGGGGAATCTTCGGCGGCCTCAGCGCTTCCACCGGGGACTGCAAGGTGGTGCTGCCCGACGGATCCGTGGAGCAACTCCCCTCCAAAGTGACCCGGGTCCTGACCAAGGGGTCCCGGCTGATCAGCACCACTCCCGGGGGCGGAGGATGGGGAGAGCCTTGCCAACGCCCTGCCGAAAAGGTCCGTCAGGACGTCGTTCAGGAACTGCTCTCGAGGGAGTCGGCTCTGAGCATCTACGGGGTCGTTCTCAATGACGATCTGTCACTGGACTCGCAGGCCACCGCCGAGGAGAGGGACAAGCGCCGGTCCGCGTCGGGACTTGAATAGCGGGAGTCGGACAGACCGGCACATTACGCTAAGGCTGGATGCCGACGTGGTAGCGTGGTTCAAGACCAACGCCCCTGGTGGACGGGGGTACCAGACTGAAATCAACCGTGTGCTTCGCCAACACGCCAAAATGGCTTTGCACCGTACTTGAGTTTCAACAGTTGCGGCTCCCCGGAATCCAGTCGGTTCCGGCCAGGGGGAGCTTGGCCATGGCGGCCGCTTCCACCGTGAGTGCGACCAGGTCTTCACGCTCCAGGTGGTGGACGTTGGATTTGCCGCAGGCCCTGGCCAGGGTCGTCAACTCCATGGTCAGTGTTTGCAGGTAGTTCTTGAGGCGGCGGGCTCCCCAATCGGGCTGCAATCGCTTTTCCAGCTCGGGGATCTGGGTGGTCACTCCCACCGGACACAGCCCCGTGTGACAGTGGTGGCAGTAGCCGGGTCCCGTACCCAGCTTGGCGTACTCATCGCTGACGTCCACCGGCTCCTGCCCATCGAAGTACGAGGGGCTGTTGCAGCCCAGCGCCATCAGCACGGCCTGGCCCAGAGACACGGCGTCCGCCCCCATGGCCAGGGCCTTGGCCACGTCGGCCCCTGTGCGAATCCCCCCGGAAACCACCAGCTGCACCTCGCCCAGGACATCCATTTCGTCCAGCGCCTCCACCGCCTGCCGCACGGCCGGCAGGGTGGGGATCCCCGCGTGCTCGATAAACACCTGCTGGGTGGCCGCCGTGCCTCCCTGCATGCCGTCCACCACCACTACGTCGGCGCCGGCCTTGACCGCCAGCTTGACGTCGTCCCGCACCCGGGTGGCTCCCAGCTTGACGTAGATGGGGATTTGCCAGTCGGTGATTTCCCGCAGCTCGTTGATCTTGATGGTGAGGTCGTCGGGCCCGGTCCAATCGGGGTGGCGACAGGCCGAACGCTGGTCGATGCCCTCGGGCAAGGTCCGCATTTGGGCCACCCGCGGGCTGACCTTGAGCCCCAGCAGCATGCCGCCTCCTCCGGGCTTGGCCCCCTGGCCGATCACCATCTCGATGGCGTCGGCCTGCTTCAGATCCTGGGGATTGAACCCGTAGCGGGAGGGCAGGCACTGGTAGACCAGCGTCTTGGAGGAAGCCCGCTCCTCCCGGGTCATGCCCCCGTCGCCGGTGGTGGTGGAGGTGCCCACCTCAGAGGCCGCCCGCCCGATAGCTTCCTTGACGTTGGCCGAAAGCGAGCCGAAGCTCATGCCGGCGATGGTGATGGGAATGTCCAGCGTGATGGGCTTCTTGGCCCGTCGGGTGCCGAGGACGGTCCGGGTGAGGCACTTCTCCCGGTAGCCCTCCAGGGGATAGCGGGAAGCCGAGGCCGTCAGGAAGACCAGGTCGTCGAAGTTGGGCACCTTTCTCTTGGCGCCCAAACCCCGAATGTCGTAGAGGCCGTGCTCCGAGGCCCGGTGAATGTACTCCAGCACGTGCCGGTCGTAGAGAGAACTTTCTTCCAGATCGATCTTCTTCGTCATGGCTCGATGCAACCCAATGGACTCTCAGTCATGTCTTCCTCTGGAAACCCGTTCCCGTTAGTAGTCCTGATCGGCGTCCACATTCCAGTGATAGAGCGTCTTGGCCGAGGCCACCCGCTTGAATTCCCGGGGAGAACAGTCCAGCCCCGTCCGGTCCAGCAGTTGTCCGACCGTGGCGTAGTCCTCCTCGGCCATGGGCTCTTCCCGGGCTTCGGCTCCCAGCGAGTGAATGCGCCCCCGGACATAGATCACGGCTTCATAGAGCGAATCGCCCAGCCCGGCGCCGGCGTCGCCGCAAACCACCAGGTGTCCGGCCTGGGCCATGAAGGCGGACATGTGGCCCACGTGGCCTCCCACCACGATGTCGCCGCCCTTCAGTGAAATACCGCAGCGGGAGGAAGCGCTTCCCTCGATGAAGAGCAGGCCCCCGTGGGCCGAGGCCCCGGCGCACTGGGAGGCGTATCCCTTGACCCGCACTTCCCCCGACATCATGTTCTCGGCGACGCTCCAGCCCACGTTCCCGTGGACCACGATCCGGGCTTGCCGGTTCATGCCTCCCAGGAAGTATCCCGTGTGGCCCCGGACATCCACTTGGACCGGCGCGTCCAGGCCCACGGCAATGTTGTGAAGCCCGTTGGGGTTGAGGATCTCGATCCGGGAAAGGGACTTGGTCCCGATTTCATGATGGAGGAAGTGGTTCAGCTGGCGGACCGACAGCTCTTGGAGGTCGAGTGACTGGAGGTCTATAGACTCCACGAGTAGATCTCCTCCGGCACCGGCTCGAACAGCTCCGCCGACCGGATGCCCGGCAGGTGGGCCAGGGAGCGGAACTCCGAGCTCACGGCCACGTAATCCTCGGTTTCCGCAACCACCGCCGGCTTGCAGGCGAAGGCGTCCCGAACCAGGACCACCTTCTCGGCCGTGGCCATCAGCAGCGTGTAGAACCCGTCGAGTTGGATGAAGGCTTCCTTCAAGGCATCTTCCAGGGATTCTCCCTCGCTCATCCGCCACTCCAGGAAGCGGCAGGCAGCTTCGGTGTCGTTGTCGGTCTCGAAATCAATGCCCCGCTTCTCCAGGCGCCGGCGTAAGCTCCAGGGATTTGAGAGGGACCCGTTGTGCACCAGGCAGAAGTCTTCGCCGGCGGTGAAGGGATGGGCGTGAGCGGGCGAGACCGCCGATTCGGTGGCCATGCGGGTGTGACCGACGCAGTGGCTGGCCGCCAACCCGCCAAACCCGTAGCGCCGGGCGATCTCGGCGGGATGGCCCATGTCCTTGTAGACCTCGATGGACCGGCCCGTCGAGAGCAGGTGCACGGAGGGGAACTCCCGGGACAGCCACTCCTCCAGGCTCCGGGGCGCGATCGAGGAAATCAGCCGTCCATGATTTTCGATCCAGCTCAGATCGCCCTGGCAAGCGGTGTCCCGCTCGAAGGCCTGCCCCAGTTCCTGCCAGTCGAACCCCTTCTGGCCGCAGAACAGGCTGAATCTCCGCAACGGGCCGTCCCCGACCGGGACAAAGACCGCCAGACCGGCTGAATCGGGCCCGCGATCCCCCATGCATTCCATCATGGGCGTGACCCATTCACCCAACCGGTCCCGCTTGGACTCGGGCTTGATCAGCAATCCGATAATGCCGCACATGCGGATCCTCCGGTAAGTGACCTTGGTGCTAGTAGAACTCCAGGTAGCGCTGGACTTCCCAATCGGAGACGTGACGCTGGTACTCGGTCCACTCCATCTCCTTCAGATCCGTGAACTCCTGCAGAAACGCCTCTCCCAGTTGTTCGGCAAACAGGGGATCGGCCTTGAGGGCGCCCACGGCTTCGATCAGGGTTTGGGGAAGCAGGCCGATGCCCATCTCCCGCAGAGCGTCCGGGGTGTAGCGGTAGTGGTTGATGTTGTGGGGCGGTCCGGGGTCCAGCTTGCGCTCGATACCGTCCAGGCCGGCCGCGATCACCGCCGCCGTGGCCAGATAGGGGTTGCAGCTGGAGTCGCACAGCCTCAATTCCAGCCGCCCGTAGGGGACCCGCACCATCGAGGTCCGGTTGTTGTCCCCATAGGAGATATAGGCCGGAGCCCAGGTGGCTCCCGACAGCGAGCGGCCCACTACCAGCCGTTTGTAGGAGTTGACCGAGGGCGCCACCAGGGCGGTCAGGGCCGGCCCGTGGGCCAGCAACCCTCCCAGGAAGTGGTAGGCCAGCTCCGACAGACCCAGTCGGTTCTTGTCGGAGTCGTCCTGGAAGAGGTCGTTGCCCTGGCCGTCCCAGATCGACATGTGGATATGGCTGCCGGTCCCGGTGCGGTTGGACATGGGCTTGGGCATGAAGGAACAGATCACCCCGAATTCACGGGCGATCTCTCCGGCGGCCATCCGGAACAGCACGTAGCGGTCCGCCGAGGTGAGGGCCGTCGAGAAGGCAAAGTTGATCTCGAACTGGCCGTTGGCGTCCTCGTGGTCGATCTGGTAGACGTCGAATCCGATCGACTGCAGCGAGCCCACCAGCTTCTCCAGGAAGGCCCGGCTTCGCGAGAGTCCCTTGTAGTCGTAGCAGGGCTTCTCCAGAGTGTCGGTGTCGTCGGCGGGCCGGATGGAACCGTCCGGATTTCGGCTCAACAGCATGAACTCGGGTTCCAGGCCGGTGTTCAAAGTCCAGCCCCTTTGCTCCAGGCGCTTCACCTGCTGCTGGAGAATGTGGCGGGTGTCGAAAGGGTAGGGCTCTCCGTTCACCCGGCCGGTGCAGACGATGCGGGCATATCCGGGCTGCCAGGGCACCAGCGTCAGGGTGTCCAGATCCCCCACGGCCATGAAATCCGGATCGTGCGGTTCCTGTCCCAGACCCCATACGGCGAACCCGGCAAACCCGGCGCCGTCGGTCAGGATATCCTCGAAGTGGCTGACCGGAACCGACTTGGTCTTGGCCACTCCGTGGACGTCCACAAACTGGGCCAGGACGAACTTGACATCGTTTTCCTTCAATAAGGTCTGGGCTTGGTTGAGATTCATGGACGCTATCCTTTCAGTGAACTCGCCGGAGAGAGGCCGGGATAGAGGCAGCCCAGCCCCACCGCATCGCCGCCGTCTTCCCTGACGATGCCCAGCAGCGTTTTCCAAAGATACACACTATAGCTCGGGTCCAGCCAAATTCGAAGCCCGGCGATGCCGGACGCCTCCACCCGCAGCAGCCGGCAGGAGACTCCGGCCACCCGGCTCAGGACCACCTGTCCCGCCGATTCCCGAAAATCGTGGCCGCAGGTCTGGCTGAGAACCTCATCGGTCCGTGACCCGATCAGCAGAAACGAGGCCTCCTGCCGCTCCACCCGGTAGACCTCCGGGGGATTAGTCGAGAGTCCCTCCTGGATGCGGGAGACCACCTGCCCCCGAAGCCCGTCTTCCAGAATCACTTCCTCCCTGTCGATGCGAACCAGTATCCCACGCTCTTCAATGGGTGTGACCGCATAGAGGGCGGCTCCCGTCTGCAGGCCGTTCTCCCGGAGCCAGGCCAGGACGCCTGCTCCCTTCAGACCCAGCCGGGGCAGGCAGCTCAGGTCGGCCAGGGCAAGGTGTTGCTTGAGACGGTCTTCTTGCTCGGGGTCGGCGAATCGGAGAGCCGCGGCCATGCCTTGAACCTCGGTCCAGACGGGGTGCATCGGTTCCAGCAGGTCATGGACCGGGCTTCGCCTGGTGAGTCTTGGGATCGAAAGATTCATGGAGTGGCGCGGCCCTCCGACGGGGCGGATCATTCGAGGGTGAAACAACCCAACATCATCAGGTTTCGGCAACAGGGAAATTTTCCGTCAAACCGGTCGGCTGCATGAGGGAACATGGATAGACAGGATGAACAGGATATAGAGGACGAAACGCTGCTGCAGAGGAAGCTGACTGGCGCGAAACGAGACGCAGGATGCCCGCAATCGGGGCAAGGCGGTTTAGGACGACAATCCTGTAAATCCTGTGCATCCATGTTAAACAACTCTTTTTGCGCTCGGGGCCGAGACCAAACGCCGGAACTTGAAGGGCGTCACTTCGTGTGTCTTCGTGGATAACTCTTTTTTTCTGTTGTTTCAGACAATCCGCTCTTTCTGCCGCAGGTTCCCGGGATCGTAAAAGGGCAGCTCCACCACCCGGGCCGTGAACAGCCAGCGGCCGCCGGTTCGGATGCGGACGGGCGTGCCGGGTGCGGACAGTTCCGGCTGTACGTAGGCCAGGCCGATGACCTGCTTCAGGGTGGGGCTGAAAGCGGCGCTGGTGACCCGGCCCGCAATCTCTCCCCCATGGATCACCAGCTCGCATTCCCGGGGCACGGGTCCCCCATAGGACTCGGGGAAGGCGAACCCCACCAAGCGGCGTTTGAGGGGCCTGGTCTTCAGAATGGAGAGGCTGCGCTGGCCCAGAAAGAAGGGTTTGTCGCCCTTGACCGCCCAGTCCATCCCCGCCTCGGCCGGATAGGAAAGCCCGTCCGAATCCTGGCCCATGATCAGGTGCCCCTTCTCCAGCCGCAGCAGGCGTTGGGCCTCCACGCCGAAGGGGCGAATGCCGGCGCCCCGCCCGGCCTCCAGGAGCCGGTCCCAGACCCCCACGGCGGCATCGGCGGGCAGGTGGATCTCGTAGCCCCACTCGCCCACGAATCCGACTCGCAGGACGCGGGCGGGCGCCCCGGCAACCCGGCCCTGGCGAACGCCCAGGTAGGGGAAGGCCTCCGGATCCAGATCGATGTCGGTCAACGGTTGCAAGACCTCAAGGGATTGGGGGCCGGCCAGGTTCATGGCCCCGTAGGCGCCCGTCAGGTTGAGAACCATCACCTTTAGCGACCAGACCAAGGCCCAGCGGGTCATCTCCCGAGCAACCGCGTCGGAGGCCCCGCTGGTGGTGGTCACGTAGAAGCGGTCGGAGGCCAGCCGGGCCGCCACCCCGTCGTCCACCATCATGCCGCTCTCGTCGCACATCAGGAGATAGCGGCTTCTGCCTTCCTTCAGCTTGGCAAACCGACCCGTGTACATCCTCTCAATGAAGGCTACGGCGTCCGGGCCGCAGATTTCCAGCTTGCCCAGGGTGCCCACGTCCACCAGGCCCACCCGGCCGCGAACAGCCTCGGCTTCCGCCTGGATGGCTGCCCTCCGGTCGGTTCCGGGGACCTGGTAGTATTCCGGCCGCAGCCAGCTTCCCGCAACCATGAAACGGGCGCCCAGTTGACGGTGGCGGGTATGGATGGGGGTTCGGCGTTGGGGGCTGAAGATGCGCCCGGCCAGATGGCTCAAGGGCACCGGGCTGGTGAAGGGCCGGGACGTGGTGAGTCCGGTCGACGCCAGCGATTTCCGCTTGAGGCGAGCCAGGATGCGGCTGCCATTGAGGTTGGAGTGCTTGCCCTGGCTGGGTCCCATGCCCAGGGTCGAGTAGCGTTTCAGCAGCTCGGCGCTGTCGAATCCCTCCTGGATGCTGTGCCGAATGTCATCCAGCTGGATGTCCTCGTCCAAGTCCACGAAAACCTTGCCGCGTGGGTGGGGAACCACCGGGTAGGGGTGGCTGAAGGCCGGCCCCCGGCGTGGGGGCTCCGCCGGCGCTTCGGAACCGGCTTTCCCCAAAAAGGTTGCCGCCTGGCGGCCGGCGCGTCGGCCGTCCTCTAGCTGATCTTCCAGGGCATAGACCCCGTTGACCCGTCCGGCGGCAAAGACCCCGGCCGGCAGTTGGTCCGGGACATACTGTTCCAGACGTTCATCGTAGGCCATGCGGGCTCCGGCTTGCCGGAGGATGCCGTCGGCAGGGGCCCATCCCACACTCATGGCGATGCCGTCGCAGGCAATGGGCTCGGATTGTTCGGTCAGGGCCTCGCCGCGGCCATCCAGAGAACAGAGCCGGGCTCCGCGGATGGCTCGCTTGCCGGGAGCCGTCAGGGCTTCATGGACGGCGGTGCCGTGGCGAATGGGGATCCCGAGGCCGACCACTTCCTTTCTCCAGCCTGAAGTCTCCCCTTGCGGGCGCAGATCGGAGACCAGCGCCACCCTCACCCCGGCCCGGTGCAGGTCGACCGCCGCCCGGTAACCGTCGGAGTTGGCCGCCAACACCACCGCTTGCCGGAAGGGCTTTACCGCATACTGGTGGATCAGACGCTGCGCCGCCGAGGCCAGCATGACTCCGGGGAGGTCGTTGTTGCGAAATACGGCGGGTTGGTCGTAACAGCCGGCCGCCACCACCAGGCCGCCGGCACGCAGCTTGGTTAGCCGCCGGGAGTCGAACAGGGATACCCAGCGGTCGGCGTAGCAGCCGGCGGCGGTAGTTCCGGTGCGCAATTCCAGGTTGGGCAGGGACTCGGCCTTGTCCAGCAGTTCTTCCAACAGGCCCCCGGCTTTCGGCTCTCCAGGCAACTGGAACGCCAGGCTCCCGCCCGGCCGGCGATCCTCTTCCACCAACAGGACCTTCAACCCCAGCTCGGCCGCCGCGATGGCCGCCGAGAGGCCGGCGGGGCCGGAGCCCACCACCAGCAGATCGCAGAAGTCGTAGCGCTTGGGGGTCGGTTCCAGCGGCTGATCCGGCTGGATGTTGCCCAGCCCGGCAATACGGCGCATGCGGCGCTCGAAAAAGGGAAAGAGTGCGCGGGGTCGGTGGAAGGCCTTGTAGTAGAAGCCAACCGGAAGGAAGGCTGAAAAGAGCTCGGTGAAGCGGTAGAGGTCCGACTGCACGCCTCCCCAGGTATTGACCGCCCTTACCTTCAGCCCCGGCTCGATGGGGGCGGTGTCCATCCTCAGGTTGGTCGAGTCCCGACTTTCGGCCAGGGCGTTGCAGTCCAGACCGCACAAGCTGAAGATGCCGCGGGGCCGATGGTACTTGAAGCTGCGTCCCAGCACCCGCACGCCCGAGGCCCACAGGGCCGTGCTGAGGGTGTCCCCCCGAAATCCCTGGTAGCGGCGGCCTTCAAAGGAGAAGCCGACCGGCTGCTCCCGATCGATTCGTTCACCGGGTTGGGGGCCGAGGCGTTCACTCATGGTGGTCATCTTCCCCATACAGGTAGGTTCGCAGGATCTCGTCGCTGGAGGTGTTGCGTTCGGCGATGAACCAGACGCCGCTGGCCAGGTGGCACCACCACTCCTTCTTGACGGCGGCGGCCCCGGAGCGGTGGAACACGTAGCCGGCCCACTGCCGGTCGGAGCATTCACCGGGCGGGGGCATCGGCCGGAAGGTGCCGCCGTAGGAAAACTCCTGAACGGGCCGCCAGCCGTTGACGGGGCAATGCATCAGCTTCATCTGCCGTAATCCTCAGGTCCGCTGGAAGCCGTCAGTGCCCGACCGAGGCCGCTCCCTTTTCGCCCACCAGATCGAACTCCTCGAATCGGGAGAGTCGAAAGGGCACGATCAGGGGATGGGGCCGGTCGGTGGCCAGGGTGTGGGCCATGGTCTTGCCGCATACCGGGGTTGCCTTGAATCCCCAGGTGCCCCAGCCGGCGTCCAGGTAGAGTCCTTCCACCGGGGTCTTCCCCATGATGGGGGAGAAATCGGGAGTCATGTCAGCCAGGCCTGCCCACTGGCGCAGCACCCGCACCTGGCCCAGGAAGGGGAACAGCTCCAGAAGGTGTCCCGCCAGGCCCTCCACGAAATCCAGGGTCGAGCGGGTGGAGTGCAGCTCGTAGGGGTCCAGAGCGGCTCCCATGACCAGCTCGCCGCGGGACGACTGGCTGACGTAGAGGTGCAGGTTGGCCGAAACGATGATGGTGTCCAGCCAGGGCTTCAAGGGCTCGCTCACGCAGGCCTGCAGGGGGTGCACCTCCAGCGGCGTGCGAACGCCCACCATCTCCATCACAGCCGGCGTGTATCCGGCCACCGCCGACAGGACCTTGCCGGTTTCGACAAACCCCCGGTTGGTTTCCACCCCGGCCACCCGCCCGCCCTGGACACGGATCCCGGTGACCTCGGTCTGCTGGTGGATCTCGACGCCTCTTTGGCTAGCGGCGCGGCCATACCCCCAGGCCACCGCATCGTGGCGTGCGATGGCTCCGGGAGGGTGGTAGAGGGCTCCCAGCACCGGGGTATGCCCACCACAGCTGAGGTCCAGTTGGGGGCATTCCCGGCGGATCACCTCCGGCCCCACCAGTTCGCTGTCCACCCCCAGGTGCTTGTTGACCTCGGCCCGCCAGCGCATGGTCCGCAGGGTGGCGTCGCTGTGGGCCAGGGTGAAATGCCCCCTGCGGGAATAGAAGAGGTTCAAGTCCAGGTCGGCCGACAGATCCTGAAACAGGCGCAGGCTCTCGTCGTAGAACCGAACGCCCTCGGCCGTCAGGTAGTTGGAACGGATGATGGCGGTGTTGCGTCCGGTTCCGCCGGCGCCCAGGTAGCTTTTCTCCAGGACGGCCACCTCCCGGATTCCGTGGTCCCGGGCCAGGTAGTAGGCGGCCGCCAGGCCATGTCCACCGGCCCCGATGATGACGGCGTCGTAGTGGGGCTTCAGCCGGTCGGGGCAACGGAACATGCGCGGTTCCGGATAGCGCCGGCTCATTCCGAATCGTAGCAAACCAAAGGGCATGAAGTTATCCGGCGTGCGCTCCTTCGGGGCGGGGGCACCACTGGCCTGAAACAACCCTGTGTCGCCGGTTCTGAGCCGCCTCGTCGTATGGGACGGCGGCGCAACCAAGTGAAAAGTGCAAAGTGAATAGTGGAGAGTGGAGAGCTATTTGATCGACCGGCACAGCATCTTGCCGGTATCGGTTCAGTCCTACAAATTAGCTCAGTCAGTTCATCAGGTGCTTGCCTGTTCCCGAAACGCTCGGCTGAGCACTCTCCACTCTCCACTGGCCTGAAACAGCGGTGTTTCAGGTAGCTCCTGCCGCGCCCTACCGGGCGGATCATACATAGAGTGAAACAATCAGAAATCGATAGTCTCTTCGTGAACTTGGTATCCCGTCGCGGTCAACCTCAGCGCCTTAGTGGCCCTTCGTCGTTCTTCGTGCCCCTTCGTGGATAAGTCTTTTTCTTTTGAGCCTTTTGCAAAATTCGGAATCGGGCATGACATTGGGCTGGCAACAGTGATGTTCCGGCGGTGACTACCCAGCTGCAAAGACCCTTTTGAAGGAAAAAGCCCGAATCTGATGGCCGGATGGCCAGCGGTCGCCGGACGCAGGCACAGCTTACCCTCTCCCGGCCTTGAGGCGGGCGAACCTGCTGTGCGGTTGGGGGTGGCAACCCGGTCTTCAGAGCGTCAGGCGCATCAACTGATCCACCGTCAGGGCCAGAATGCCGAACATCAGGTGGCACCTCACCTTGTCGGGGCCGCGAACCCTCACCTGCCTCCCGCCAAACTCCTCCTTGAGCCGTCCGTTGACCCGCTCCACCGTCGAGCGTTCCCGGTAGCGCCGCGCCTCGGGAGTCACTTGGCCGATACAGCGCCGGGCCAGTGCCTCCCGCTTCCGCTCGGCTTTCAAGGTAGCTCTTCGGCGGGGGTTGACGTCAATAATCGGCACATGCCCCAGCTTCTCACTGAAGGCCCGGATCTCCGGCGCATCGTAGGCGCTGTCCATCAAGTCGTAGAGACTCTCGACCCGCCTTGCCGTCAGCGTCGCCAGCGGAATGGCTGCCTGAGAGTCATGCACCGAGGCCGAGGTCAGCAGACAACTGACCGGAATCCCGCCGTCAATGGCGTCGAGGTGTAGCTTGTAGCCGGTCCAGCTCTCCTGATGCCCCTTGGCGTTGCGCTTGACGCCGATGTCGCAGGCCTTGGGCAACTCCTTCAACATTTCCTCCAGCGTCATCGACCCCTGCCGCTCCAGCCGGCTCAACCGCTTGGGCCGTCGCTCGCCCTTCGGCGGCCGGCCCCGCCGGCGTTTCCGCTTGGCCTCCGGCGCAGCCTTGGCCGCTGGCTTTTCCCGTCCCGCAATCGCCGTCGAGTCCCTCGACACATGCCCCGCCAAGTGGCCCTTCAGCGTCTCCTCCAGCAATGCCTCGTGCAAACGCCCCGGCAGGTCGCTCTCAGCGAATTCCGCAAAGGCCCGCGAGAAGGTCGACTCGCTCGGTACCTCCCACGCCCTCTCCCAGCCGCACAGCCGCCGCAGCCTCCCCTCACTCCTCAGCCGCTCCACCAATCCCCGCGTGGTCGCCACCTCCAGCATCGACTTCGCCAGATAGGCTCGCGCCAGCACTGCCCGATCCTCCAGCGGCCGGCCACGCCAGCCCCGACTGTAAGGCAGCAACTCCTCCACCCGCACCAACTCCAATACCTGCACCAGCCGCTGGTAACGCTCTCCCAGAGGCCCCAAAACTTCCTCCAGCAGGGGAAACAGCTCTCGTTGAAACCGGAACCAGTGTCGTGATAGGGTTTCCCTAAGGGGCAAGTTCCACCTCCGTTCATCATGTGGTTCAGACACCTTCATGATACAACAGACAGTGGTCTTGCCCCTCCTTCCACCTGCCCTCCTTGATCTTTCCCCACGTGAAAATTCCCGCTATCTGCGAATTTTGCAAAAGGCTCTTTTGTCTTTTTTCGTTTGTTTCAGGCGAGTCCCGCCCCCGCCCCCCACGACGGGGCGGATCATTCGAGGGTGAAACAACGGATCATTGTGAAAGAATAAGCACCTGGCGAGACTCCGGCAGCTACGCCCCGTTTCAGCATTGGTGCCCCGTGCCCCAAGGCAAGTCTGGGTCCGAGCAGGTCATCATTCATTAGTGAGGCTTCCCGGGAAGTTCTCCTCAAGGCAAGAATCCGAACGACCACGCCAACTCGGGCCGGAGCCCTCGCTCTCGAGGAGGCCAATCTCATGCAAAAGAGCAGGAAAGTCAACACGAAGGCGAAGAAGAAGCGCAGCCGTTCGACGGCCTTGTCGCGGATCCACCCCGAGGTGGCAGGGATCGACCTGGGGAGTCGGGAGCACTGGGTGTGCGCTCCGGAGGTAACCCCAGGGAAGCCGAACGTGCGCACCTTCGGCACCACCATGCCGCAGTTGCAGCATCTGGCCGACTGGTTGCTGGAACAAGGGGTGGAGTCGGTGGCGATGGAGAGCACCAACGTGTATTGGATTCCCCTCTACGAACTGCTGGAGTCCTGCGGCATCGAGGTGCTGCTGGTCAACGCCCGGCAGTTGCGCTACGTTCCGGGCCGCAAGACCGACATGCGGGACTGCCAGTGGATCCAGTTGCTGCACAGCTGCGGCTTGCTGCGGGGATCCTTCCGTCCGCACGAGGCGATCGTCCGGGTTCGGACCCTGCACCGGCAACTGAGCACTCTGGGGGCCGAGAGTACCCGCTTTGTGCAGTGGATGCAGAAGGCGCTGGATCAGATGAACGTCCAGATCCATCGTGCGGTCACCGATCTGACCGGTCAGACGGGGATGGCGATCGTGCGGGCGATTGTCGACGGCGAACGGGACCCGGTCCGTCTGGCGGGTCTGCGGGACCGACGGTGCAAGAAGTCCAGCCGGGAGTTTGCCGAGCACCTCACGGGCAACTGGCGCGACGAGCATCTGTTCAACCTCAAGTCGGCGCTGAAGCTCTACGACATGACTCAACGCGAGATTGCGGCCTATGAGGCCCGCATTCTGGAGGAAATCCAAGCGCTGCAACCGGTGGAGCGCCGCGACCAGCCCGTGCCGAAGCATCCCAATGCGATCAAGGAAAAGGCGATTAGCCGCCGAGGCGGGCACCACCTGCGCACCGAACTGTGGCGCTTTGCCGGGGTCGATCTGACGCGCATCGACGGCATCGGCACCGAAGCGGCCCTGACCCTGCTGACTGAGGCCGGCCTCGACCTGACGGCCTTCCCCTCGGAGAAGCACTTTGTATCCTGGCTGCGCCTGGCTCCAAAAACGGCCGTCTCCGCAGGCAAGCCGCTCCACTACAAGAAGGCCAACAGCACCGGGTCTACTCGCGCCGCCGCCGTCCTGCGCATGGCAGCCGTCTCTCTGAAGCACTCCAAGACCGCTCTGGGGGCCGCCTTCCGTCGCAAGGCCCGCCACAAGGGATGGACCGTCGCCGTCTTCTCCATGGCCCGCCGGCTGGCCGTTCTCGTCTACCGCATGCTGCGCTACGGCCAGGACTACATCGACATCGGGGAAGCGTGCTACGAAGACCGGTTCCGGAGACGCCGCCTCGCGGGCCTCAAAGATGCTGCTAAGTCTCTTGGTTTCAACCTAGTTCCACAAATCGCAGCCGCTTGAACTGCGGGGTTGTTTCAGGCAAGCT
Source organism: Candidatus Versatilivorator sp. (assembly GCA_965207735.1). GTDB lineage: Bacteria > Acidobacteriota > Terriglobia > Versatilivoradales > Versatilivoraceae > Versatilivorator. The sequence continues at coordinate 4,730,070 of OZ242296.1, forward strand.
CAGCTCAGGAAATCATCACGGTCCGCGCGAACTGGGAGTTGTCCTCCCAGTAGGTCTTCTTCAGCTCCAGATCTCCGGCTTCGGGCTGAACCCTGCCGTAGGCATCGATGGCCCTCGACACGATGGTGTGGGTTCCCGGGGTGACGTCTTCCCAAAGGCAGGTAAAGAGCTTCCAGGAATGGGCCGTGGAATGCCGGTCGACGGCGGCCGGTCGCCAGGGCCCCCCGTCGATCTTGACCTCAACGGCCTTCAGGGGCGTGCCGTCGTTGAGCGCGAACCCCAGGATCCTGCAGCGGGAGCCGCTGCGGGTCACCCGGGCCACCATGGACTTCAGGCGCATGCGGCTGACCGAGGTTTCATTCCAGATGGCGCCTTTTCCGTCAGGCATGCCCCGCAGGGTGACATACTCGCGGGCCATGTACTTCCCCATGAAGCGCCGGTCCTGCACGTGGATGTGGGTCAGCCACTTGACGTTGGCCACTCCGTACCAGCCGGGCACGATCAGGCGGGCCGGGGCGCCCTGATAGTGGGAGAGCGGCTCGCCGTTCATCTCGTAGGCCACCAGCACTTCCGATTTCATGGCGTCCGCCAGGGCCAGGCTCCTTCCGAAGGATTGCTCCACGTTGACCGTGGTTCCGCCGTGATAGATCTCCTCGGTCCCCTTGTCCGCCCCCCAGAAAACGACTTCTCGGGCGTAGGCCTTGATTCCCGCCTCCTTGAGCAGGCTGGTCAGGCTGACCCCAACCCAGCGGGCGTTGCCCACCAGCCCGTTGATTCTGCGGGGGCTGTTCCCGGAGCACTCGAACCCCGCCGTGTGGGTGGACCGCGGCCGCCCCCTCAGCTCCTCCAGAGTCAGTTCCCGGGGGGAATCCACCAGCCCGTCGATGCGGAGACGGTAGCCGGCCGGGTCCACGGTCGGCTGGCCGTAATGCTGGACGGTGAAGAACCGGTTGGCGGGAGTCAGAAAGCTCTGAATCTTGCGCGTGTCCAGATAGCGAACGCCGGGCCGGGGATTGGGATTGAAATCGGCCGGGAAATCGGTGAAGGGGACCACCGTCTCGTCCGCCTCCAGGGGAGGCAGCCCCAGTGTAAGAATCGCCGAGGCGGCCCATCCGGCCAAGGCGGCGCTCCCTTGCAACAGATGTCTGCGGCTGATGCTTCTTGGCATTTCACTCCTCCATGTCGGCGGGAAACGCCCGCCTCCCGATGCTACTCGAAATACGGGCAATTTCACTGCTGTTTCAGTCTGTCGGCGTGGACTCGGGCCACGTCCCCCATGTAGTGCTTGACGGGATAGCGCTCGGCGGCCAGGACCAGATTCCGACGGGCCTCGGTCTCGTCTCCCAGGGCTTCATGGTACAACCCCAGGTAGAGGTGGGCGTAAAAGAGTTGCCGGTTGCGAACCTCGGGGTCGCTGTCTCCTGCCTGGGCCGCCCGCATGACTTCATCGATGGTTCCTTCTCCCTTGAACAATCGATAGATCTCCATCATGGGGACCCGCCGATCCCCTTCGATATTCAGGAGGGACTGACGGGCATTCCTCACCCCCTCCAGTCGCGCCCCGCAGAGAAAGTGCCACACGGCGTTCTCCACGTCGTTGGCGTTGACCTGCTGATGGGATTGGAACTGAGCCCGGCCCTTGCGATAGAGACCGGCGTAGTAATAGGAGATGCCGCGCTGCCAATGGTAGGGTTCCTGATTGGGCTCGAGTTCAATCGCCCGGTCGAAATCGGCGATGGAAGCCTCGATCTGGCCCAGCTTGAAGTGCTCGCTGCCACGACGGTTGTAGACCTCCACCGCTTTGGGATCGAGCTTCACCACGGCATCGTAATCGGCAATGGCCCGGCGGTGTCGTCCCTGCGTCTCATGGAGCCGCCCGCGGATATAGAAACACTGCGGGTTTTGAGGGTCCCGTTCAACGGCTCGGGTTGCGAGTGAGAGGGCCTGGGCCAGGTCCCCGCGTTGATAGGCGCTGCGGGCTTGCGACAGCAGGTCGGTCACGGACACATCCTCGGCCAGGAGGACGCTCCCCAGAACCGCAAGGGACGCGATGACGCCCAGGAACCGAGACCATTGCGGACACCGCCGTCTCTGTTGCTGCGATGGGATGCTTCGCGGCCGAACCGACGATCCTCCACCCATACTGTCCCTCCTCAAGCCGGAACCTGGCTAGTTTAAAACCCCCTCGGAACATCCTCAACAGATATTGTTGTTCCTTCCTCTGTATATAATTGGCAATAGTAGAGTCTATTGACAATCGTTGGTTCCAAGAAAAGGAGTTTTCATGAAACGCCTATCCATCCTGCTTCCTTCCCTGGCGGTCGGGCTTTGCCTGGTCCTCATTCTGCTGTCACGGCTCGGCCCCGCTTCGGGAGCCGCCGCACAGCCGGGGGCCGAAGGCCTCACCCAGGCTCAAATCATCGAGGCCCTCAAGAAAGCCAGCACCGGCAACCTGGCGGATGCCATCGAGACTACTACCGGAAGGGCCGGATTCATGACCCACGACATGAAGCCCATCTTTCGGGCCAAGGTGGTGGGTCCGGCGGCGACGGCGCTGTTGAGGCCGATCCTGACCACCGACAAACGCAAGTATCCCAACTACCACCTCCAGGTACTGGACGAGGCCCCGGCGGGGAGCGTTCTGGTTTATGTCCTGGAAAACGGCCTGCACGTTTCCGGAATCGGCAACCTGATGGCCACCACCGCCACGGTCCGGGGTCTGGCGGGGGCGGTGATCGACGGAGCCGCCAGGGACATCGAGGAGATCGAACGCATCGGCTTTCCGGTCTACAGCCGAGCGGTCAGTCCCGCCACGGTGGTCGGGCGCTACGTGAGCGTTTCCATGCAGGAACCCGTGATCTGCGCCGGTGTGCCGGTGAGGCCGGGCGACTACATCGTGGGGGACAGCGATGGTGTGGTGGTCGTGCCCGCCGACAGGGCCGAGGATGTGCTGGCGCTGATCCGGGAATACGATGAGAAGGAGAGCGCCATGATTCCCTTGATCAAGGAGACCAGGTCCATGCTCAAAGCCCTGGCGAAATACGGCCGGTACTGAGGGTGTTGGCCTTATTAATTCGCGGTTTCCGGCAGCTGCCAGCGGACGATCTCCAGGTGAGTCTTCTCGTCCGGTGTGCGGTAGGAGTAGCTGGTGACCAGCGTTTTGTCCTCCAGTTGAACCGTCGGCCCGAACCCGCCGCCGCTGAGCATCCCGACGGGGTTCTTGGCATCCAGAACGATACGGTCATTGCCGAAGTCCAGTTGGAAGCCCTCCGGAACTTCCCGTCCCAGCACCGCCCGAACGCCCGGGGGCGGGGTGTTGGGAGGCACGGCTGCCCTCAGGGTGAAGGTGAACAGCAGGCGGCCATCCCGCAAGCGCATCAGGGCGGGGTACATTTCTCCGTAGTAGCTGCCGAACTCCTCCAGCGACCACTGGTGCCCGCCGTCTCGAGAGCGGTAGAGGACCATCCTCTCGTAATGGTCGATCTTCTCGGCGGGAATTTCCGTTCCCGGCAGGGGCGGAAAGTACTTGGGAGTGATCCGGCAGATAGCCAGCAGGTCGCCGGCGGGGGCCTGCCAGAGAAAAGCCTCTCCCAGGATGGGGAAGGGCAGGGCGCTCTGCTCCACACCCTCGAAGCGGCAAGCCATGGACTTGTCCCAGGTCTCGCCGCCGTCGTTCGATCTCCAGAGGAATTCGTGGCCCCCCTTGCCCCCGACCGCAAAGACCAGCGCTCCGGTGTCCAGCTCCAGTACGTTGCGGCCGGTGACTACCGTACCCGGACCCTCCATCCCCTTCAGGTCCTGGAAGCCGATTCGCTGTCCCTCCCAACTGTCTCCGCCGTCGGTGGACCGGTAGAGGAAGCTTTGGGTATAGCCTTCCCGGTTTCCCCTGGCCCGGGGCAGGAGATGGGTGCTGACGAAAATGGTGCCGTCCGAGGTGACCGACAGATAGGGTTCCCGTCCCAGCACCTCCAGCCTCCGGCGCCGCGACCAGTTGCGGCCCCCGTCTCGGGAGCGGTAGAGGAAGGCGTACTCTTCAGGGACTCCGCCCTCCCGGGGCGCGTGGAAGGCTACCAGCAGCAGTTGCCCGTCGGGCAGCCGGGCGATGCAGGGCTTGTAGTCCTCCGGGATGCCGATGGGAACCCGCTCCGAAGCCAGCCGGGTCTTACCGATGACGTTGGGATTCACTACCCGGACCGGGTCGGCAGGCTGTAGAGCCCCGGGACCGCATCCTCCCGTGGCCACCACCGTTGTCGCGGTGGCTGCCAGGACAAGACTCCGAAGCCGGGAGAGGCGCGGGCAGCCCCTGGCCGATCGGGGAGAAGTCGCGAACATGAAAGCCTCCATTCTGATCGAGCGGCTCGCGGAGCAGGCGGGTTCCCTTGGCGAGCTTCCCAAGCTGCCTGCAGATGTTATCTCCGGCGGGGTTGGGGAGGAAGGGGAATCGGCAAAATAACCCTTGGAAACGATTCCTTATGTCTCTAGGATGGACTCGGAGACCGGCTTTTCAGCCAGGGGCCGGCTCGGAAAGGATTCCAGCCATGCCGCCCATCCGGATGGTGGATCTGCAACGCCAGCACAGCAGCCTCAGGGAGCCCATCGAGGCCGCCGTACGGGAGGTTCTGGAAGATTGCGACTTCGTGATGGGCCGGGCCGTGGCCGAGTTCGAGGCCGAGCTGAGCCGTTATCTGGGGGCCGGCTTTGCGGTGGGGTGCGCCTCGGGCACCGACGCTCTGCGGATTGCGCTGATGGCCCTGGAGATCGGCCCGGGCGACGAGGTCGTCACCACTCCCTTTACCTTCGCCGCTACGGTCGAGGCCATCGTGCTGCAGGGGGCACGTCCCGTCTTCGTGGATATCGATCCCCGCACCTACAACCTGGACCCCGGCCGGATCGAAGAACGGATCACCCCCAGGACCAAGGCCATCCTGCCGGTTCACCTCTTTGGCCATCCCGCCGATATGGCGCCCATCCTGGCGCTCGCCCGGGAGAGACAATTGCGGGTCATTGAAGATGCCGCCCAGGCCGTGGGCGCCCGCTATCGGGGGCAATTCGCCGGGACCGTGGGCGATATCGGCTGTCTCAGCTTCTATCCAGCCAAGCATCTGGGCGCTTGCGGAGACGCGGGAGCACTGCTGGCCAACGATCCCGATCTCGCCCGAAAGTGCCGCATGATCAGCCTGCATGGCGCCGATAAGCGGTACCGGCATGAGTTCCTCGGCCTCAACAGCCGGCTGGATTCCCTGCAGGCAGCCATCCTCAAGGTCAAGCTTTCCCATCTGGAGTCCTGGGTCGAGAGGCGGATACGGATTGCGGAGGCTTACGACCGGACCCTGGAGCCTCTCCCGCCAACCCCGCCCTACCGTGCTCCGGAGGTCAGGCACGTCTACAACCAGTACTCCATTCGCTCCCCCCGCCGTGACCGGCTGGCCGAGTTTCTCCGGGCCGGAGGCGTGGATTGCGCCATTCACTACCCCCTGCCGCTCCATCTGCAGCCGGCCTACCGGCGTTGGGCAGAGGGGGAGGGGTCCTTTCCCCATGCCGAAGCCCTGGCCGGAGAGATCCTTTCCCTGCCGGTTTATCCGGAACTGACATCGGAGGAGACGGACCGGGTCGCCGACACGGTCCGCGATTTCTGGAAGAGCTGACGCCATTCCCGAATTTGAAACAGCAGCTCAGCGTTTCGGAGAGGAGGGAGTTTTGTCGCTCTTGGTTCCGGCGTCGGAGGGCTTGCCGCCATTGCCGGAACCGGAGGATTCGCCGGAGGACTTGGACTCGGCGCCGGCTTTGGCGTCAGCGCCGGATTTGGAATCGGCGGCAGGCTTGGATTCGGCCTCGGACTTGGCCTTGGATTCCGGCTTGCGGGCGTAGTCGGTGACATACCAGCCGGTGCCCTTGAACTGGAAGGAAGTCCTGGAGATCAGCTTGGTCAATTGGCCGCTGCAGTCGGGACAGGTCTTGAGCGGCTCATCGGAGAACTTCTGCATGACCTCAATTACCTTGCCGCAGGCATCGCAGCCATATTCATAAATCGGCATGGGGGTCAACCTCCCGGATACTGCCAGGGTCCTGGGGAAAGCGGCTGGGGATTCTAACAACTGTAAGGCGTGAATTCAAGTGCGGGACCGGCTGCAGGCAAAGGGTGTGCCGATTACAAGAATGGGGCCTGAAAAACACGCGGCACGAAGGTTACCTGGCAATGGCGACAGTGATTCCCTCCAGCTTAGGCAGCGTGATACGAGCCTGGTTGGAGAGATACCTCAGGGGGTTGACCGGCATGTCCCCGATTCGAACTTCGTAGTGGAGATGGGGACCGGTGGATCGGCCGGTGTTCCCCACGAAGCCGATCACCTGGCCCCGCCGGACCGATTCACCCGCTACCACGTTGTAGTCTGAGAGGTGGGCATAAATGGTGGAGAGCCCGAAGTGGTGTTTCAAGATGATCGTCTTGCCATAGTTGGAGCGCCACTTGGCGGACAGAACGATTCCGTCGGCCGAGGCCACCACCTGGCTGCCGGGGCGGTTGACGATGTCGATGCCCCGATGAAACCGGGACAGTCCCGGGCCGAACCGGTTCAGGATGAAACCGAAGCGGTCCCCCAGAACTCCGTCTGCCGGCCAGGTGCTGGGAGTGTAGCTGAGCCGAAAATGCCGCTGGTGGTAGACTTGGGCGAGGTCGTCGATTTGCCGGTCGACGTCCTGGAACAGGCTGCCAAACGCCTCCGATCGTGCCGGTATCGGTGGGCCGCCGGCCTCGGACAGGGTGAGCCGGCTGAAATAGACGCGGGAAGGGCTCCCGTTCCGCCCCCGCCTGGCGCCTAGTCGCGCAAGTGCCTGGACTTCTTCGGCCAGCAGCTCCAGTGAGGAGAGTCTGTCTCCCACCCGCTGCAGCGTCTTTCTCAGGTGTTGATTTTCCTGTGTGGAATGGCGGAGCTCGCTGCGAAGCCGCTCAAGGTCCAACAACTGGTGGGTGTTGCGGGCGACATCCACCGCCCGGGTCGTGAGCGACACCACACCGAAAAAACTGAGCAGCACCGCTGCCGCCACCAATCCCGGGTACCGGATCGGTCGGCGACCTTCATGGGGGCGGTAGGGGTATGACTTCAAGCGATTCTCTAAAAGTGAGGGAGGAAACGGCACTCCCAAGTGCCGGATTCCTGCTTATGAACCGCAGTCGCGCGCAATATAGCAAACCAGGTTGCCCCGGGTCAAATATCTTTTCGTGCCTCGGAAGGTCCACTCACACTCCTCCTGCATTCAATTTGACAGGTTCCATCGGCTTTCCATAGGATAGTGCGGTTTCAGCAATCGACCCCCACCGACAAGGCGAGGATATCGAGTATGCCCGCGACCCTCTCCCCGCGGCTCCGTGTGGATTTTCCCGCGGTTCAAACCCGGCTCAACGCCGAGGAAGAGGCCGTGGTCATGGAGACGATCCGCAACAGCCCTACCTGGAGCCAGGGCGAGCAGCAGCAGGCCTTCGAGCAGGAATTCACCCGGTACGTCGGCTGTGCCGACAGTCTGGCCGTCAGCAGTTGCACCGCGGCCCTGGAGATGGCAGCCGCCCTGTGCGGGCTGACCCCGGAGGACGAGGTCATTCTCCCCGCCCACACCTTCGTGTCCAGCGCCGTTCCCTTTGCCCGCACCGGAGCCCGGCTGGTGTTCGCCGATATCGATCCGGCCACCCGGCTGCTGTCGGCCGAGCATGTCGAGCCTTGCCTGACCGGGCGTACCAAGGCGATCGTGGTGGTCCACCTCTACGGCTTGCCCGCCGACATGGATCCCATTCTCCGCCTGGCCCGCGAGCATGGCCTCAAGGTGGTGGAAGACGTGGCCCAGGCCCCGGGCGCGGTCTACAAGGGTCGCAGGACAGGGTCCATGGGGAATTTCGCCGCCTTCAGCTTCCACAACCAGAAGAATATCTCCACCCTGGGAGAGGGTGGCATGCTGACCATCAGCGATCCGGCCGACGGAGAGCGGGCCAGGAAGCTCCGCTGGATGGGCAATTGGCCCTTTCCCGGAGACCGGGAACGTTACTGGGTGCCGGCCATGGGAAACCTGGTGAGCGGCATGAAGGGAGTCTGGCCCTTCAACTTCTGCCTTGGCGAAGTGCAGTGTGCCGTGGGACGGCGCTTGCTGCGGCGTCTGGATGCGATCAATGCGCGCAGGCGGACCCAGGCCGACGTGATCCGTACGGCCTTGGCCGACGTCCCCGAGCTTTCCTTCCAGAAAATTCCGGACGGCCACCTGCACGCCTATCACCTGCTGGTGGCCCACTTCGACAGTTCCCGAACACCGGGGACGCGGGACGACCTGATGGAATTGCTGCACCGCGACTACGGGATCAGGTGTATTGTCCAATACTGGCCTCTTTATCGCTCCGAGCTCTTTCAGTCCTTCGGTTATGGAAACATGCGCCTGAGCAACACCGACGCCTTTTTCGACAATATGATCAGCTTTCCCTTCTGGTCGGATATGCCGGAGGAGACCTTGCGCTACATGGCCGACAGCATTCGCGCGGCCGTGCAAAGATTGCGGGCTGGCTAGCTCTAGGGGCCCTGCATGCCTGCCGCCCCGGCGGCCCGGGAATCGCCGCTGGAGGCGGGTGGCACACTTCCTGCCCCAACACCCCGGGGATGGGCCGGGGAATTCGAGGAAACAGACATGGCTTCCAGAACGGTTTACTTCAACGGAGAGTTCGTGAGCGAGCAGGAGGCTCGGGTCTCGATTTTCGATTCGGCCCTCATGTTCGGGGACATGGTGTTCGACATGACCCGGACCTACGGCCACAAGCCTTTCAGGCTCAAGGAGCATCTGGAGCGCATTTACGCCGGGCTCAAGTACCTTGAGATCGATTGCGGCCTGACCATCGAGGAGATGGAGCAGGCAACCCTGGAGACCCTGGAAAGGAACCTGTCCGTTGTGGACGGCGCCGATCTTCAGATCATGCACGACGTTTCCCGAGGGCCTCTGCCCGTCTACAAGAGCGTGTTCGGTGGCGCCGTCGAACCCACCGTCTCCATCAACTGCTGGCCCCTGTGGTGGCACCTGGCCGGCAACGGCCCCCTCTACCGCTCAGGGATCCACTCGGTGATCGTTCCCCAGAGATCGGTGCCCGCTTACCTGATCGATCCCAAGGTCAAGAACAGGAGCCGTATCCACTACCAAATGGCCAACCTGCAGGCCCACAGGGTGGACTCCCACGCCCTGCCCCTGCTGACCGACGATCAGGGCTTCATCACCGAAGGCAGCGGCTCCAACTTCTTCATCGTGCGCCAGGGGCGGGTGCTCACCGCCAAGAGCCACAATATTCTGGTGGGCGTGTCGCGAAACGCCGTGCTGGACCTGCTGACAGCCATGTCGGTGCCGTGGTCGGAGGAAGACTTCGGGTCCTACGAAGTGGTCAACGCCGACGAGGCGTTTCACACCGCCACCACCTTTGCCGTCATGCCCTGCACCCGCATCAACGGAATGCCGGTGGGCGATGGGAAGCCGGGCCGTCTGACCCGGAAACTCATCGCGGCCTTCAGCGAGACGGTCGGCGTGGACATCGTGGCTCAAGCCGACGAATATGCCGCAATAGTCAAGGAGATGGAGGATTCCGGCTAAGTCGAAAACACGGGTCTGCTTTCCCACTTGCGGCATCCCTCCGCCGAGGAGTTGCTTACCATGGCAATGAGCGTTTTGGATCTGGCGCCTGCCCCCACCCGACCGGTGAAGACCCGATTCCGCCGTATCGCCACCCCCATCCCTGTTCCCCAATCCATCGATCTGATCCGGCGCCTGCGGGAAGTGGAGCCGCGGTCCATGGCCGGTATGGTGCCCATTGTCTGGCATCGGGCCCAGGGGTTCCAGGTGCGCGACCCCTACGGCAACCAGTGGATCGACTTGAGCAGCGGCATCGTGATGGCCAACAGCGGCCATGCCCATCCCCGCGTCCTGGAAGCCATCCGGAGGCAGACGGACTCGCCGCTGCTGTTCACCTATGCCTATCCGGGCGAAGTTCGGCAGCGACTGCTGGAGCGCCTGGTCAAGCTGGCGCCTCCCGGGCTGGACAAGGCCATCCTGTTTTCATCGGGAACCGAAGCCAACGAGTGCGCCATCACGCTGATGCGGCGGCACGGCCAGCGGATCTCGCCTCGCAAGACGGCGATTTTGTCTCTTCAGGGGAATTACCACGGGCGGACGCTGGCGGCCAAGGCGGCCAGCGGGGGGGAAGACCGGGTGGACGGCATTCCTCGGGACCAGCTGCGCCATTTTCTGCTTCCCCCGCCCGGCCAAAACGGATTCGCCGTCGATCTGCGGTCCTGCGGCCTGGAGCCGGTAGACGTCGCCGGCGTCATCCTGGAATCCATTCCCGGGGTCACCACCGCCTGCCATCCCCTGGAGTACGTCCGGGAGCTGAGGGACTGGGCGACCCGCCATGGGGCGCTGATGGCCGTGGACGAAATCCAGTGCGGGATGGGGCGGACCGGGAAGATGTTCGCCATTGAACACTACGGCGTTGTTCCCGACCTGATTACCTGCGGCAAGGGGCTGAGCTCCAGCCTGCCGGTTTCGGCCGTAATCGGGGCCGGGGAGGTGATGGACCTGGCTCCTCCCGGGGAAATGTCCAGCACTTTCGGCGGCAACCCCGTCTGCGCCGCCGCCGCCGAGGCCAACCTGGAGTTGATGGAAGAGGAAGGGCTGGTGGACCGGGCGGCGGAGCTGGGAGAGCTGCTGGAACAGTGGCTGGCGCCGGTCACGCGGAGGCATCCTCGATCGATCGGCCAGGTCAACGGCAAGGGATTGTTTTATTCCATCCACCTGAAAAATCCGGACACGGGGCAGCCCGGGGTGGAGATGGCGGATCGGGTGGCCCTGGAGTGCGTTCGCCGGGGTGTCCTGCTGTTTGTCACGGGGCGGGGCTTCCTCAAGATCGTGCCTCCGCTGACGATTGACCGGGAGGCCTTGGAAGAAGCGGTGGGGGTGATTGCGGCTGTCCTGGATGAGGAATTGGCTTCATGACACGGCGATTGACGGTGGACCTGGAGGGATATTGCGCCCTGGTGACCGGAGGCGGCACGGGGATAGGCCGGGCCATCTCCCTGGGGTTGGCCCGCTGCGGAGCCCGGGTGGTGGTGAACTATTCCCGGAGCGCAGCGGAGGCGGAGTCCACCGTGGACGAAATCGCGACCCAAGGGGGGCAGGCCCTGGCTGTTCGAGCCGACGTGACCGATGAGGACCAGGTCAGGCAGGCCATCGCGACCGCGGTCCGGACCTACGGCGGGCTGGACATCCTGATGGCAAACGCCGGGGGGCCGACCGAGAGCTGATCCACCGAGGATCTGTCCAGCCAGGACTGGGATGCGGGGTTGAACCTGAATTGCAAGTCGGTCTTTCTGTGCGTCAAGCACGCCGCCCCTCACCTGCCGGAGGGCCGGGGGCGGATCCTCATTACCTCTTCCATCAGCGCACGCAGCGGGGGCGGTCCCGGAACCATAACCTACACGGCCGCCAAAGGGGCCGTGAACAACCTGGTGCGGGGTTGGGCCAAGGAGTTCGCTCCGCGCGGCATCACCGTCAACGCCATCGCTCCGGGCCTGATCTGGACCCGCATCCACCAGCAGCGCACGCCTCCAGAGGCCTACCGGGGCCTGATCGAGCGCATCCCCCTGGGCCGCGACGGCCAGCCGGAAGATTGCGTGGGGGCAGCCCTGTTCCTGGCCAGTAGGGACGCCTCCTACATCACCGGACAAATTCTGGAAGTCAACGGCGGCATGCTGATGCCGTAGAGTGGATCAACGAATCGCCGCCAAGGGATAAGATATAGATATCCACGAAGGGCCACGAAGGACGACGAAGGGGTTGGAGAGGGCTCAAAAGAGAACCGCCAAGGGTCTGGAACGGATTCGGCCAACCACCACCAGCCACTAACCACTAACCACTAACCACTAACCACTGCCTCTACTCCACCAGGGCGCCGAACAGCTCCGGGCGTCTCTGGCGCAGGGTGTAGTTGGGTTGGCTGCGGGCTTCCCAAAGCTTCTCCGGCCGCAGATCGGCCACCACCATCTCCTCCTCGATCTTCTCGAACGAGGTTCGGGCAGCGACCTGGCCCAGCGGGTCCACCACGATGCAGCCGCCGGCATGGTTGGGTTGATTGGGGCTGTCCTCGGGGTAGGTGTCGACGATCCCGGCCCGTCCGGCCTGATTGCAGAGGACGGTAAAGCAACTGTTTTCATAGGCCCGGGCGGAAGCAATCATGTGGAAGTAGCGGCCCGAATAGGCTGCCGCCTGCTTCTCCGATTCCGGATCGTCCGTCCACGTCTTGAGTCGGGCGGCATGGGGCATCAGAAGCACGTCGGCTCCCTTCAGAGCCAGAATCCGAGGGACCTCGGGAAGGGAGTTGTCGTAGCAGATGATGGTTCCCACCCGGCACTTGCCGATGTCGAAGACAAGCATCTCGGAGCCGCCCTCGTAGTGGATGACCTCGTCGCGGGAGAGGTGGATTTTTCTCTGGGCCCCGATGTAGCCCTGCGGGCCCACCAGCACCTGGGTGTTGTAGACGATGTCACGTTCTTTTTCGCTGAGGCCCACGCTGAGGTACAGATCCAGGGCCTGAGCCAGCAGGCAGAGGTGTTCGACGCTGGGTCCGTCTGGCACGGCTTCGGCCGCGTACCAGGTATTTGGATCGTTGTGGCCGTGCACCACCAACTCGGGGAACAATACAAGGTCGGCCCCGGAGTCCTTGGCTTGGGCCGCCCACCGGTCGATGGAGCGCAGATTTTCTTTCGCCTGGCCCAGCAGACCGTTCATGGCCACGGCCGCAATTTTCAGTGCTTGCATGAACTGCCCCCCCATGGGCTTACGCCCACGGCTACCTGCTGCCGCCGCATTCGCGGCTTACTGGAAGCCCCGGCCTGTCAGCCGGGGACTCATTCTTGAGAATCCTTGTTCTCGCTCGACGCTACACCCAGGCTCTTACCTTGGGCCCCCCGAAGTCCCATCGCAGGTCCATGGCCAGCGGGAAGAGTTCGTCGATCTTGTCCAGGTGCTCCTGGGGAATTTCCACCTCGGCCCCGCGGATCGAACTTTCGAGCTGCTCCTGATTGCGGATGCCCAGGATCACCGAGCTGATCTCGGGATGCCTCAAGGCCCAGCCGATGGAGTATTCGGCCAGGCTGACCCCCAGTTCGGCCGCCAGGCCCTTGACCACGTCGATCCTCTCCCAGATGGCGCCTGAAAGCGGCCGCATCCAACCGGGGTTTTCCGCCAGCCGGCTGCCGGTAGGAGTTTCCCCCGGCCGGTACTTGCCGCTCAGCCAGCCGCCGTGCAGCACCTGGTAGGGGGTGATGCCGACCCCGAATTTCTTACAGAAACCGATTTCGGAGATTTCGATATCGCGCCGCAGCATGCTGTAGGGCGGTTCGTAGGCGATCATCCGTTCCAGGGCGTTGCGGTCGCTCAGCCAGAGCAGCTCGCACATCTGCCAGGCCAGATAGTTCGAGACGCCGAAGTAACGGATCTTGCCCTGTTTCACGAACAGATCCAGGGTTCGCAGGCTCTCTTCGAAGGGAGTCTCCAGGTCGGGCCAGTGGAGCATCAGGATATCCACGCAGTCGGTCTGGAGCCGCCGCAAGCAATTCTCCAGTGTGGTCTGGAGGTGAATTCTGGACCCGCCTTGCTGGTGAGGACCGGGCCCCAGAGCATTGGCGATCTTGGTCAACAGCACCACCTGGTCGCGCTTGCCCTTGAGTATCCTTCCCAGGTACTCCTCGGCCACGCCCCCCGGAGTTCCGACGCTGCGGTCGTAGCCCTCGTAGGAACTGGCCGTGTCGATGAGGGTGACGCCCCGGTCGATGGCATGGTGCATCAGCCGGGTGGCCTCTGTCTCCGTGGTCGGGTTCCCGAAAAGCATGGTCCCGAAGCAGATGGGTGAAACCGAAACGCCACTGGCTCCCAGCCTTCTAAGTTTCATGGTCGACTCCCGAAGTGGATACTTCCTATACACCGATGACCGGTCTGACGGTGACGGTCGGGCCGGAAGGGTTGCTGCCTGTCAGTCGGTTGACAACACCCCAAACCGTTCATAGCATACGGGGCCACTCATTATTGATGAGGTCATGAGGCAAGTCAAGGCGGCCAGGGGGGGCGGCGTCCCCTTGATCGCGGGTTGTCCGAAAAGGGGCAATCGGCGCTTTGGGGTCCTCCATCCGGTTATCGGTCCGGGAAGGGAAGTGGCCGGCCGCGAAGCGGGTTAAGGTCATGGACAGCTTGTCGATTGCGACCGTGGGATGCGGCAGCTTCGGGCGGCATATGGCGGACCTTCTGGAAAGGCTGCCCGGCCTGAACATTACCGCCGTCTGCGATCCGGATGCGGAGAAATCCCTGCCCCTGGCCCGGGAGCTCGGGGTCCCGGCCTATGCCTCTTTCCAGCGTTGCCTGGAAGAGAGCGAGGCCACTTCGGTGGCTCTGTTCACACCCAACCACCTGCACGCCCCCATGGCCATCGCCGCCGCCGAGGCCGGGAAGCACATCTTCTGCGAAAAGCCCATGGCCATGAACGTGGCCGAATGCTACGCCATGATCGAGGCCGCCGAGTCCAATGGGGTCAAGCTGATGGTGGGCCACAAGCGGCGACTGCGTCCCCAGTACGTCAAAATGGCTGAGATCGTGCGCGGCCAGCGCTATGGCAGGCCCCTGGCGGTGCAGGTCAACGGGTTCTACGGCCGCGAACTCTGGGACTGGTGGACGCGGAGGGAAACGGGTGGGGGCCTGCTGTTTCACGCGGGGGTCCACGACCTGGATTTCTTGCGGCACGCCTGCGGGGAGGTTGGAACAGTCTTTGCCCGCAGTCCGGTCAAGACCGACCACGGCACCGATTTCGAGGACGCCTTGGCGCTCCTGATTCAGTTCGAATCGGGCACGGTGGCCACCCTGCAGGTCAGTCCCTTCTCCCCTCAACGGACCTTCCGCCAGGCTTTTGGAGTCCACTTCGTGCTGGAGCGGGGGGACCTCATTTACGATCCGGCGGAGACGACAGTGACCGTGCAGGGCCGGGGCGAGCCTCCGCAACAGTTTCGATTCGACAACCAGGCCGGCTTTGAACAGGCCTACCGCATCGAGTTGGAGAGCTTCGCCGCCTGGGTAAGTCGGGATGCCGAGCCGGTGCTGACCGGTTGGGACGGCCTGCGCTGCGTCGAGATCATGGAGGCGGCCCAACTCTCGGCCTACAGCGGCAGGCAGGTGCAACTTCCCCTCCCCCGGGTGCAGGCCCGGCAAGAGTGGTTGGGGACACCGGCCTCGACCCGGGAAATGGCGGAGCCGACGCTCTTCGCTCGGGGCCTCTCCATGGCCGAGGGGCCGGCTTTCGACCGCCAGGGTCACCTGTTCGTTGCCAACTGCCGGGCCCGGCATCTCTCCAGGATTTCCCCCGGCGGAGAAGTCAGCCACTTCCTCTCCACGGGAGGAAAGCCTCAAGGGGTGGTGGTCGCTCCCGACGAACGCCTGTTCATCAGCGACAATCAAAAACGCATGATCTTCCGGGCCGATGCCGGCGGCCGGCTGGAAGAGTTCTGCGGCCGTTACCGGGACGGCAGCCGACTGCGGGGTCCCAACGAGATCGCCCTGGGACCCGATGGGCGAATTTACTTCACCGACCCCGGCAGGGCCTGGCGCGGGCGGCCGCAGGGAGCCCTCTCCCGGGTGGATGGGACGGGTCGGGCCGAGTTGCTGGCGGAGGGCCTGGAGTTCACCAACGGATTGGACTTCACCCCGGACGGCAGGGAGATCTATGTGGTGGAAACGACCACAGGGAAAGTGCTGCGGGCGGCTCTGGCCGGCGACGGGACCCTGGCCGAGCCCCTGCGCGAATTCGTTCGCTTCGAGGGTAGCGTCGGACCCGACGGGATCCGCTTTGCCGCCAGCGGCAACCTGTACGTGACTCTCTTCGGGAGGGGCCAAGTGGCGGTGGTGAGCCCGGAGGGCAAGGTGATCGACCGCCTGCGGGTGCCGGGCCTGTTCCCGACCAACGTCATCTTCGCGGGGCGTTCCCTGCTGGTCTGCGAAGGCCAGACCGGGGCCATCTGGAAGCTGGAGGTGGGGGAGGAGGGGGTGCCGACCTATTCCCAGAGGATTTGGCAGAAGCCCTGAAGCGCCATCAGGCCCCGGAAAAGCGACCGGGACCACAACGGGAGACTCAAACAAGTCCCGCCCCCGCCGTTCCGGGCGGATCATACGAGAGTGAAACAACGCATCTTCATGTCCTATCGGGAACAAGGGCCATGTCGTGCCAAACCGGTTATCTACTGATTGAACATGGATGCACAGGATAGGCAGGATAAACAGCCAATGACGAGCGGCGCCCGGGTGCTTCTGCAATATTGGCAGTGGGACAGGTCATTTTGCCGGCAATCGTGATGTTCTGCCTATTTCAATAGTCGGGTGCGACCTGGTGGAAAAAGGAGTTCACCACAAAAAGCACAAAAGTCACAAAACGAATTTCGTGATTTCGAGTCCTGACGATCCGAATTTGATCCCCATGGCGACGCGTTGACCGAATGTATGCAGATAGCGCGGAACTTGTGCGACGGGTTCGGGAGTCAACGTCTTGCAGGCTTTCAGCGTTCTGCTCTTTTTGTGTTCTTGTGCCTTTTGTGGCCATCCCCGGCAAGGGTCCCGCTCCCGAATTTTGCAAGAGGCTCAATCAGTAATCGACCATCCCGTCGCGGTTTACCTCAACGCCTTAGTGGCCCTTCGTGGTCCTTCGTGCCCCTTCGTGGATAACTCTTTTTCTTTTGTCGTTTGTCGGTTGTTTCAGACAAGTGGTTCGAGTTGTGTATATCTTGGGACAGGTTGTGCTTTCACCACTCGCATCGTATCGAATCTGAGAATTGTCTGCGCCTTTCTTGCCTCTTCCGCTTCCACTCGCGTTTTCCCTTCCGCTTCCACTGCCGCTTCCACTCCCGAACGAGACGTTTACCCTCGGCCAGCTGCTCTTGAGTCATTTTTGCAGCGACGAGGGGAAGCACTTTTCTAGCCAGCCTGCGATCTTTCGAGGCCACCAACTTGACCCACTTGTAGGACTCTACGTAGTTCTGCGGCGCCGGCTCGCTGTAAATAAGAGCAAGCGCGTGCTGAGCGATAGGGTCGCCCTGCTCGGCGGCCATGCGGTACCATTTGATAGCTTCAAGGCTATCCTGTGCCACACCCTTACCGCTCGTGTACATGAAACCAAGCCAGAGCTGAGCGAAGGAGTCACCCTGCTCAGCAACTAATTGGAAACACTGGAAGGCCTTCCGATGCCACTTTTTGGCCTTCTCACGATCCTGCGATACTGCATTGCCACGTTCGTACGTTTCGCCGAGCATGTACTGGGCCACAGCGTCGCCCTTTTCGGCTCTTTGGCGGATGCGTTTAACCACGTTTGACTCGTTTTTCGTCACAATTTCGGCGGATATGGGACCATTGGCTCCACCAAGCAACGGAACAAGAGCAAATGTGACGAGAACGGTTCTCACTGGACACCCTTGTCGGGATGTTCTCTCGAAGTTATCACCAAGTCCACAACATGGAACGAGTTAACGGAGAGAGGCCGTCGGTCACACATCGACCGTGCCGGACCCAAGGAAGCTCTTGAGCCCCTCCTTGCTCATCCCGGAGATGCCCAGTCGGTCGACCCCGCGTCCCTCTTTCCAGGCGTCGAAGCCCATGACGATGGAGCCGATGTCGACCAGGCTGCGCAGGGTGGGTGTCGGCACCCCGAACTGGCCTCCCACCGATGCCCAGGCGGCCAGGCCGTAGGGGATGTCTTCGGTCAGCCAGCGGCTCTCCAGGGTCCCGGGCGCCTTGAGGCGGGTCAGCATCCAGCTCCCGTTGATGGCGGCCCACAGGTCCCCCCGTGGCCCGAACCCGGCCTGGTGAAAGGCTTCCTCCACGGGACAGAGGTCATAGCCCAGGGCACCGGCCACCGCCCGGCGCTCTTCGTCCACCTGCCGAATCACCTTGGCTACCGAGGGCGTGACGCCCTCTTCATAGAAGTAGAAGTCCCCCTTGGAGTATTCCACTCTCCCGGCGTTGAGAAGCACGCCGGCGGGATGGACCACCGGATTCATGGCGGCCAGACCGCAGGCCATCACATCGGGATAGGTCTGCATGCCGGGGAAGAGCGGCTCCAAAGCCTCCTGGACCCTGGCGGTTTCCGACGCCGGCAGCACCCCCAGTCCCAGGCCGCTCACCACCCCCCAGATGGTGGCGGTGTCGGGCGACGTCTTGCGGCAGACATAGGGCGCGGTGTCCACCTCGGCCAGGGTTACCTGGGCTGCTCCCCGGCGGCGCAGGATCTGCGACCATTCCAGGGCGCCCAGGGTGCCCGGCATCAGCACCACCGTGTGTCGGGAGTTGAGATGGGGAGCGCAGACTTCGGCGAAGGGCTTGTGGGCGTAGGCCGGGACAATCAGCAGAACCAGTTCGGACGCCGCCAGCGCCTCCTCGATGTCGGTTGTCAGACAGCGGATTTTGGCGGGACCCTGGCCGCATTCCCCCAGCAGGTGGATGATGCCCGACTCGAGGACGGGATCCAGGCTGGCCTCAAAGCCATCGATCTCGAACAGGGTCACCTCGAACCCGCGCAGGGTGAGGCTGGCGGCGGTCGAGAAGGCGGTGTTGCCGCCTCCCAGGATAGTCACGGACGCGTTTGGCATGGAACGAACCTCGTCAAAAAACTCAAGTATCACTCCCCCCTTGAGGGGGAGTCGCAGCCGAGCCGGCAGGCGAAGGCTGATGCGGTGGGGGGTAGACGCCGACCTGCCAGATTGCAATCCGCAGCCTCTGCCGCCCCGCACGCTCCTCAGGAAGCGTGGCCCTGTTCCCGCAGGAACCCGTCGATCAGCCGGCGGGCGATGCTGGCGGGGGAGGGGAGCCCGGGCAGGTTGGGCGGACGGCACCAAAGGGCGTCCTCCAGTTCCTCCGGGTCCATTTTCAGCTCTCCTCCGGCGTATTCCGCCCGAAATCCCAGCATCAACGAGTTGGGGAAGGGCCAGGGCTGGCTGGCCACGTAACGGATGTTCCTGACTCGAATGCCCACCTCTTCCTCGATTTCCCGTTCAACCGCCTCCTCCAGGGTTTCTCCCGGCTCGACAAAGCCGGCCAGAATGCTGTACACGCCGGCTGGGAAATGAGGAGAGCGGCTCAGGAGCAGCTCCTCCCCTCGGGCGATGAGCACGATGACAGCCGGAGACAGGCGGGGGAAACTCTCCAGTCCGCAGCCCGGACAGGTCCGGGAGCGGTCCCGCTCGTGAGCAACCGTGGCCGATCCGCACCGCCCGCAGAACTGGTGGTTCCGGTCCCAGTCCACGATCTGCTTGGCGCGGCCCGCCAGGGCGAAAAGCCGGTCTCCCAGGGAGGCATAGAGGGCGCGCAGGTTGTCGAAGGCCGTCTCGGAGGTCGGCTGGCTCTCCTGGTGCAATTCCGCCGAGAAACAGTGTCTGCCGTTCAGAGCCCCCAGATACTGGCTCCGCAGGCAACGCAGGCTCAGGTCCCGGGGGTGGTGCAGCAGGGGAATGGAGGCCGAGCCGTTGCGGATCTGGACCAGGAGGAGGTCTCCACGGAAGGCGAACCACCAGGCGGGCGCCTGAAGGTCCTCGGGAGGAGTGACGGCAGGCAGGAAACGGTCAGGCATGGGTTAACGGAGAAATCCCTTAGCGGTCCACCCCCGCCCTTCAGTCGAGGGTCCAGCGGGCCTGTCGCAGCACGGCGAGATCCGGGCGGGAGGCCATCTCCAGGTGCCGCTGGACACGTTCCTGGGAGGGCGGTTTCTTGGGCACAGGGTTATCCATCACTTCATACCAGGCCGTCAGCAGGGAACCGTCGTTCAACTCTGCCGTGGAAGGGTAGCCCAGGTCGCTGGAGATGCCGTCCCCGGAGATGGTGATGGCGCCGGACCAGTTGCGGCCCTGGTCCTCGCTGACGCGGGCCTGGTTTCCATAAGGGGGCCGGCGATAGCCATAAGACATCACCAGGCGCCCGTCCCGCAGCCTCAGCAGGTGGGATGGCAGTCCCCACACCCCGATGGCGCGGGGAAGCGACCAGGTCTTGCCCCCGTCGGTGGATCGGCTCTGCAGCGTCTCCCTTTCGTTGGCGGTGTTGTGGTTGCGGATATGGGCGATCAGGGCTCCTTCGGTTGTTTCCACGGCATGCAGCTCGTGGTAGCCGTCCAGGTCGTCGCCCTTTCGGGTGGGGATTTCCGCCAGCCAGCGCCAGCTTTGGCCGTCGTCTGTGGACTCGCAGACCCCGATGCGCCCCTCAGACTGTCCGCTGGGGCCGTACCAGAAGATCTTGCCGGCGTAGAGCAGGCGCCCGTCGGAGAGCTGAATGGGGCCGTGAGGGCTATTGACCGGGCAGCGGTAGGGCGACGACCAGCTCCGGCCCCCGTCGGTGGATCGGATCATCCAGCTGCCCAGCTCGATTTCCCGCTCGGCGGCCGTGATGCGGCGGTGAATGGCCTGCCAGCGCTTCAGTTTCTCTCGGACCCACTTGCCTTTTCCCTTCGATTCCAGCTCTTCGGCCCGGGCCAGGATGTCGGCATAGCCGATCGAGGTGAAGGTGGTGACCAGCAGCGATCCCTTGGCGGTTTCCACCACGCCTGCATCCCGGTCATCGATGGGACCGTCGATCAGCACCCGCGGAAAACTCCAGTGCCGCCCCTCGTCCCGGGAGCGCATCAGCTCCACCCGGCCGAAGGGACAGACATGCGATTCCCGCCCGCCCGAGCACACCAGCAGCAGTTCGCCGTTGCGGCGCCTGGCCAGGGTGGGCCAGCCGTGATAGAGCCGGGGTTGCATGCTGATCACCCGCTTGGAGTGAACGCGGGCGCCGGCAAAAGCCGCCGATGGGGGGCCGGAGACCAGCCCCACGGCCAGAGCGCCCATCCCCTGAAGTATTTGCCGGCGAGTGGCGGTGCCATGCATGGTGGTCCTCCGTCTCTTGTAAGGTTGGGAATCGGATAAGCAGTATAGGCTCAAGCCACCGGCGCATCAAGTCCGCGGCACCGATTTTGGCGGCACGGGCCTCCGTCTCGGAACATCCGTTCGCCGGGCGGTGTCGCCCCCGAGAAGTCGGAGCCGGGCGGATTGTCCCGGCATCCTACTATTCGTAAGAGAGCGCCTTGACGGCATCGCTGCCCGCCGCCTTGAGTGCCGGGTAGAGCCCCCCGACGATCCCGCTGACCGAGACGAAAAGTACGGCATACAGAACCCAGACAGGTGGGATCAGGAGCATCTGAGCGGGGAAAAGGAACTGGATGAGCCGCTGGCCCAGGAAGGTCAGCAGGAATCCGGCCAGCAGTCCGCTCAGGCAGAGCACCAGTACTTCCATCAGCACCAGCTTGACGATGTAGCCCTTCCGGGCGCCCAGGGATTTCAGGATGCCGATTTCCCGGGTTCTTTCCGCGATGGTGGTGTACATGGACAGGAAGCAGGCGAACGAACCGATGGAGATGGCCACACCCACGACCCCGGTGATGAAGGTGTCGTAAGCCGGAGGTCTGCCGTTTCTCAGCAGCGAAACCCACTCCCGCATGGAGGTGATGCTGATGTTGGGAACCAGGCCCTGCATCTGGGCCATGGCTGCCTGGATCTGCTCGGAATCGTAGAGCTTCACCAGAAAGGTCGAAGCCTGACCGGCCTTGTCGGTGATGGCCTGCAGACTGCGGATGGGAAGGTAGACACGGCCTCCGATGCCATTGCGGTAAATACCCACTACCTGGAACGACTCTCCCTTCAAATCGAAGCGATCGCCCACAACCAGGCCCTTCGACCTCGCGTGCAGGTCGTCGATGATGGCTTCCGGGGATTCGGGACCGCTGAAGCCGCGGCCATCAAGGAACTCCAGGCTGCCGGCCACGGCCTCGAAGCTGGGCAGATCGATACCGTAGACGGTCCTCCAGCTTCCCTGCAATTGAGCCAGGAAAAGAATGGGTGTCACTTCCCGCACCGACTCCAGCCGGCGCAGGGTCTCGGCCACGGACTCTGGGATGATGGTGCTGCCGGTGGTGAAAAAGAGCGGGGGCGCATTGGCCGGCCGAACGATGATGTCGGCGCCGATGTTCTGTTGGCGGTCGGCATTGTCTTGAATCATGCCGTTGGCGATACCGATCACCAACAGAATCAACGTGACTTCGAGGCTGATGGCCATAATGCCGACGAAGGCTCGGACCGGGCGGTGTACGACGTTTGTGAAGACTAACTTAAGGGCAGTCATCAATCGGCGGTGGCGGGTGGCTCCGTCCTCGAGGTGGGCTGGACCGGATTGACGGCCGCAGGGGCCATGCTGCCGGTCGCGCGCATTTTAGCATGATTGCGCATTTACCAGGATTCCTAACGCCGCAACCCGTCCACCGTCCACCGCCCACCGCCCACCGCATCAGCCTTCGCCATTCGGCTCGGCTTCTGCGACTCCCCCACCGCAACCGACGCACGCCGGCGGTTACCGCTACGGCGCACAAGATCTCGCCTTTGGCTCGCCTTGTGCGAACCCCCCACCGCATCAGCCTTCGCCATTCGGCTCGACTTCTGCGACTCCCCCTCAAGGGGGGAGTGATATCCGTGTTATGAAGAGGGAACGGAGTTTATGCGGTAGACCGGGAACGTGGTTTACATCGTACCCAGGAATTGGGCATAGCGCCTCTTGCAAGCCACAAGTATCACTCCCCCCTTGAGGGGGAGTCGGAGAGACAAGGGCTCCGCCCGCAGTCGATCCGGAGGGGGGCATACTCGGCGTCCCGAGAGCGACTACCAATGGGCTCCGCCCGCAGTCGATCCGGAGGGGGGCAAACTCGGCGTCCCGTGCGTGACTACCAAAGGCGCCAGCCCGCAGTCGATCCGGGAGGGGGCCAACGCGGCGTCCCGTGAGTGAATGTCGTCGGCACCTTGGTGGCTGCGTTCGAGCGCTGGAGGGCTTCCGGCCGGTCTCATGGCGCACACTCTGCCAATAGCATGGGCCATTCATGTTGAAGGGAAGCCCTAACCCGGCTCCCGCGACGGACTGGCGACCTGCCTGAGCCTTTCCACCACCGAGCGCGGGGCTTCCACTTCCAGCAGGATCCGGCTGCCCCGATCCTCCCGGCTAACCCATCTTTAACAAAGAAACGGCCGATTTGAGGTATTTTACCCCCATTTTAGCCTAAAACCACCCGTAAGTTGTTGATTCTTGGTTGAGGAGGTGAATGTAGTGCCATAATCGTATGGGATGGGCTTGACCCCCTCTCTCTCCTCTGGTAGCGTCCCTCCCATGTTCATCCGACGCACCCAGACCCGCAGCCTCCATTCCGGACAGACCTACTTCACCCACCGCCTCGTCCGCTCCCATCGCGTCAGTGGCAAGGTCCGCCAGCAGACCCTCCTCAACCTCGGTCGACACTTCTCGATCCCCCGTGAGGACTGGCCCTTGTTGTGCCGCCGTCTCGATCAGATCCTCACCGGTCAGTTGCCTCTCTTGCCGGTGGCTTCCACCCCGTTGGAGGAGGAAGCCCAACGCATGGCCCAGCGCTTGCTTGAGGGCGAAGCCGACGTGACCGGCGTTGGCGGGGAGGCCGCCTCAGAGGACCTGCAGACGGTCGAGGTGGATTCGGTGGCCTTGACACGTCCGCGCAGCGTGGGGGTGGAGCAGGTCGGTTGCTGGGCGCTGGAGCAGTTGGGGCTGGGGGATCTGCTGACCGAGTTAGGGCTGAACGGACCGATGCGGGCAGCGGCGTTGGGGGCCATGGTAGGCCGTCTGGCCCGACCGGGCTCGGAGAGGGCCACCTGGGGCTGGCTCAGGCGGCGCAGCGGCTTGGGCGAGTTGCTGGAGGTTGACTTCGAGAGCCTGAGTCTGATGCAGATGTATCGGGCCTCGGACGCGCTGATGAAGCATCGGGAGGCCATCGAGCGTCACCTCTTCACCCGGGCCATGGGGTTGTTCGATCTGGAGCCGACCGTCACCCTGTTCGATCTGACCAACACCTTCTTCGAAGGGGCGGCCAGCCATCAGCCCAAGGCCGAGCGGGGCCACTCGAAGGACAAGCGCAGCGACTGTCGGCTGCTGACGCTGGGGTTGGTGCTGGACGGGGCGGGGTTTGTGCGCCGCTCGGAGGTCTTTGCCGGTAGGGTGGATGAGCCCCGCACCCTGGAGGGGATGCTGGAGGCGCTGGAGGCGCCCCGGGGAGCCTTGGTGGTGATGGATCGGGGGGTGGCGACCGAGGACCGGATCCAGTGGTTGAGGGAGGAAGGGTATCGCTACCTGGTGGCCAGCCGCCAGGGCCGGAGGCAGTTCGATGCCGAGGCGGCCGTGACGGTGGAGACGGCTTCCAAGGCCGAGCTGCAGCTCCACAAGGAGATCTCCGACGACGGGCAGGAAGTGCGTCTCTACTGCCGCTCACAGCAGCGGGCTGAGAAGGAGAAGGGCATCGTGGAGCGCTTCAGCCGGCGCTTCGAGCAGGGGCTCACCCGACTCTCCGAGGGGCTTTCCCGGCCGCGGACTCACAAAGGCGTCGAGAAGGTCCGGGAGAGGATCGGGCGGCTGAAGGAACAGAGCCGCGGGGTGGGGCAACACTACAGCATCGAGGTCCTCACCGACGAGAGCGGCCGCAAGGCGACAGCGCTGAGATGGAAGCACCGTCCCCGCCAGGGCTCGATGGCCACCCATCCGGGGGTCTACTGCCTGCGCAGCAACCAGACTGACTGGGACGAGGAAAGTCTCTGGCGTACCTACACGACTCTGACCGACGTGGAAGCGGTGTTTCGCTCCCTGAAGTCCGAGCTGGGCCTGCGGCCCATCTATCATCACAAGCCGGTGCGCTCGGAAGGTCACCTGTTTCTGACGGTCATCGCCTATCAACTGGTGCAGGTCATCCGCAAACGCCTCAAGCAGCGCGGCGAGGCCTCCAGTTGGACCACGCTGCGGCGCATCCTGGAAGGACAGCAGCGGGTCACGGTCACCTTCCGGCGTCAGGACGGGCGGACCTTGCACGTCCGCAAGGCCACACGGGCCGAACCCGATCAGAGGGCCATCTACGACGCCCTGGGCATCGATCCCTCTCCTGGAGGGATCCGCAAGATGATCGTCTGATTCCTCCAAAATCTCCGGTTTCAACGCGTTTGTAGTGCCACTTGCGCGTTGAGCCTTTTGTAACCTGTTGATAATAAACGTATACTTGGAAGCCGTGTTAAAGATGGGCTAACCAGCCTGCCGTTGGCATGGATCTGGGCAAGCAGGTCCCCCTGGTGAGCCCCCACCCGGAACCGCGCCCGCACCAGTGGATCCCCGTCGATGGACTCATCGATCCTCTCCAGGAGCCTGGAGATTCCCTGGCGCCGGAGCGCCGATACCCGGAGGGCATCGTCCCCCGTGGGAAGCCTTAGCGGTTGCTCCAGCAGGTCGGTCTTGTTGTAGACCTCGAGGATCGGTTTGCCCGAATCCCCCAGCTCCTCCAGGACCTTGAGCACCGAGTTTCGCTGGTGCTCGACCCGGGGACTGGAGCAATCGATCACGTGCAGCAGCAGCTGCGCTTCTCCGATCTCCTCCAGGGTGGCCCGGAAGGCCGAGACCAGGGTGGCGGGAAGCTTGCTGATGAAGCCGACCGTGTCGGACAGAATGACCTCCCGCTTGGAGGGCAGCCGGATGCGGCGCAGCAAGGGATCCAGGGTGGCGAAGAGTTGGCGGGAGGCCAGGGTGTCCGATTGGGTCAGTGCATTGAAGAGTGTGGATTTACCGGCATTGGTATATCCGACCAGCGAGACGGTGGGAACGGGAACGGATTGGCGAAAGGAGCGGTGCAACTGCCGGTGCCCCCTCACCCGCTTTAGATCCCGCTTGATCTTGTGAATTCTCTGGTGGATCTTGCGTTGGTCCGTCTCCAACTTGGTCTCTCCCGGACCGCGCGTCCCGATTCCCCCACCCAGGCGGGACAGTTCCACTCCCCGTCCCCCCAATCGAGGCAGCCAGTAGTCGAGCTGGGCCAGTTCGACCTGCAGCTTGCCCTCCCGGGTTCGCGCACGGCTGGCGAAGATATCCAGGATGAGCTGGGTTCGGTCGACGACCTTGCAGTCGAGGGCGCGCTCGATGTTTCGTTGCTGGGCCGGAGAAAGGTTGTCATCGAAGATCACGGTGTCGGCCCGGTGCCGATCCAGCAGTCCCTTCAACCGCTCCAGCTTCCCCTTGCCGATCAGAAATGCCGGGTCATAGCGGGCCCGTTGCTGCAGCATGCGGGCGGCCACCCTGGCTCGGGCGGCGAAAGCCAGGGCAGCCAGCTCATCCAGCGATTCCTCCAGGCTCAGACCGGCTCCCCTGGCGGAAGCCGCGGTGACAGACCGCTTCAGCTCGCATCCCACCAGGATGACGTTCTCTTTGTCCGGGGCGGCGACGTCCATCTCAGTTCGAAGGCTCCGGCTTGGGGGCCGTGGCTGCCGGGGAAGGAGGTTCGGAAGGCGGCGAGGGCGGTTCCGAAGGCGGCGAGGGCGGTTCCGAAGGCGGCGAGGGCGAAGCCGAAGCGACGGCGACCGATTTGGTCGTCACAACGGTCGAGATGGCATGTTTGAAGATGAGCTGGTCCCGTTGGCCGGACTCCAGAATGACCGCGAACTTGTCGAAGCTCTTGATCCGGCCGGTCAGCTTGACGCCGCTCATCAGGAAGAGGGTTACCGCCAGCTTCTCGCGGCGAAGTTGGTTGAGAAAGACATCCTGAATATTGTGTGGTTGCTTTTCCATGGATTTCCTGATTCTCCTGAATACCGTCCGGGTTTCGGTCTTTTAGACCTCTAAGGTGAAGACGAAAGCACGGAAGGAGTCAACCTCCCCGAAGGCTGCCCTGAGCCGGCTTGGAAAAAATCGCGCCCATTGGCTTCAACGGCCGATCCGAGGGAATCGTCATCCCCGAATCCCGGGAACCAGATCACCTTCTCTTCCTTGCGAAACCAGGTCAACTGGCGCTTGGCGTAATTGCGTGTGGCCTGTTTGGTGGCCTCAACCGCTGACTGCAGGGACATCTCTCCGCGCAGAAACTGCACCGCCTGAAGGTAACCGAGCGATTGGAGGGGCTTGCAGTCGGGAGTATACCCCTTGGCCAGGATGGACCGAACCTCCTCCACCAGTCCGCCGGCGAACATGCGGTCGACGCGCTCCTCGATTCTTTGGTAGAGCCGGTCCCGCGGCGGGTTGAGTCCGATCTTCAGCAGCCGGTACCCCTGCAGTTTTTCGGTGGCGGCCCGGAAGTGAACCGAGAGGGGCTTGGCAGTCAGAAAAAAGACCTCCAGGGCTCGTATGACCTTGGGCCGGTCCGGGGGCGAGATGCGCCGGGCCGAGTCCGGGTCCACTCTCGCCAGCAGACGGTGGAGGTGAGTGTCCCCCTTGCGCCGGGCCTGCTCTTGCAGGCGTTGTCTCAGCGATTGGCAGCGGGAGGGTCCGTCGAAGAGTCCGTTGAGCAGTGCGCGGAGGTAGAGCCCCGTGCCCCCTGCCACTATCGGCAGGTTTCCCCTCTGTCTGATTTCCGACAATACCCTTCGGCCTTGGACCATGTACTGTCCGGCGGTGTACTGCTGGTCCGGATCGAGGAAGTCGATCAGATGGTGAGGGATGCCGGCCTGCTCGGACTTGAGCACCTTGGAGGTGCCGATGTCCAGAAAGCGGTAGACCTGCACCGAATCGCAACCGACGATCTCGCCCTGGAATCGACGGGCAAGGCGGAGCGCCAAGCCGGATTTCCCGCTTGCGGTGGGTCCCAGAACGGCGATGAGGGGTGGATTCGTCAAGACCAGAGCCAGATACGAAGGGCCAGGTAGGCAAACAGGAGCGTGGCCAGGATACAGAGTCCCAACAACTGGTTGCGCGACGTCCTCATGAACCGATCCCTAACCGGAGGAAGAAAAAATCTACTCCATCCCGGTTCCAATGTAAACAGGGGGATGTCGGGTTGGATCACTCGCCCCTCAGAGGATCTCCTTGGCCGAGCTTGCCGCCCGTTCCCGCTCGCCCCGACCTTTTCCGATCCGAACTGCTGTTTCATGCTAACCTTGATTTGGAACCGGCTGGGAACTGATCTGAAGGTGCCGGAAGGTCACCAGTTTCACCCTCCTCTCAGGAAACCGACCTGACATGAGCAAACGGACCAAAGTCTATGGGTTTCTGATCCTGCTGGCGGTCTTGGCCGGCGGAGCCCACCTTCTCAGACAGAAGCTCGAAACCCCGGCCGCCTCCGGTCAAGGGTCCCCGGCAGCCTCTCCGGGCGGCGAGAACGGCGCCGCGGCCGCCCCGGTGGAGCTGGCCCAGGCCAGACGGGACCGGATCACCCACCAGCTCTCTTCCACTTCCAACCTGAGGCCCTTGAGGGAAGTCGAGGTCACGGCCCAAACCGGGGGAATCGTCCAAAGCCTGCTGGTGGAGGAAGGGGACTTCGTCAGGCAGGGACAGCTCCTGGGTCGCCTGGATGACCGCTCGCTCCGAATCCAGTTGGATCTGACGCGGGAAAAGCTGGCCCAGTCGAAGTTGCAGTTGGAAAAAGCCCGCATCCGCCGGGAAAAGGCCAAGGTGCAGATCGCCAACACCGAGAATGAACGCCAGCGGCTGCAGGAAGCCTATGAAGAGCAGTTGATCAGCGAGCGGGAGTATGACCAGGTGCGGTATCAGTTGGACGAACTGGGCCACGACGAGCGGGTCTCGGCCTCGGAGAGCCGGGAGTTGGTTCACCGCGTGCAGGAACTGGAGGCGGAGATCCGCAAATCGGAGCTCGAGATCTCCCATACCCGGATCACGGCTCCCTTCGGCGGACGGATTACCGAACGCACCATGGAGCTGGGGAAAAATGTTCGCAGTGCCGACAAGCTGTTCAAGCTGGGAGCCTTTTCTCCTCTGTATGCCGACGTCTTCCTTTCGGAACGGGAGGCCCGCCGGGTACGCCCCGGACAGGAGGCCTCGGTGCGCCTGGGTGCGGATGAAGACGTTGAGGGAGTGGGACGGGTGGTGCGGGTCAGTCCGGTGGTCGACACCTCCAGCGGAACCATCAAGGTTACGGTGGAGCTCACCCCCGAAACCGAGGGATTCATGCCGGGCGGGTTTGTCAGGGTGGCCATTCAGACCGACGTGCGGCCCGATGCCATCCTGGTTCCGAAGCGGGCCGTGATGGAACGGGATGGGGAGTCCTTCCTCTTTCTGGCCGACAATGGCGTGGCGCGGCGGGTGCCCGTGCAACTGGGTTATGAAGAGGATGGCAATATCCAGATCCTGCAGGGCATTTCCGCCGGGGATCGAGTGGTGGTCGCCGGACAGGGCGCCTTGGAGGATGGGTCCGAGATCAGGAAGGTGGGGGAAGACTCTGCCAACGGCGTGCCTGAAGGAGCCACCTGACACCCCCGCCGCCTGCATTCCCCTGTCAGTCCGGGTTGCATGGCGGGCATCCGGCCCTGGCTTGGCCCCGGACCGTCAACCTGACCCGCGTCCCTGCCGGCATGCTCCCGCATATCTTTCCGATTCCGGCCTTGGCCTTCAAGCCTCCTGAGCCATGATTCAGCTTGCCATTCGGCGTCCCGTCACCGTCTCCATGTTCGTGGTGGCGGTGGCCCTTTTCGGCCTGGTCTCCCTGCAGCGGATGGCCCTCAATCTGCTGCCGGAAATCGCCTATCCCGCACTCACCATCCTGACCGACTACGAGGACGCGGCTCCCGAAGAGATCGAAAACCTGATCACCCGTCCCATCGAGGAGGTGGTCGGGGTGGTGGGAGGCCTGACCCGGGTGGAGTCGGTGTCGCGATCGGGTCAGTCGGAAGTCGTTCTGGAGTTTACCTGGCGGACCAACATGGATGTGGCCACCCTGGAAGTCAGGGAGAAGCTGGATCTGCTGCAGTTGTCCCGGGACGTCGAGCGACCGGTGCTGTTGCGCTTCGATCCTTCCTACGATCCCGTCATGCGCCTTCAGTTCTGGGGTGAAGTCAGCCTCAGCCGGCTGCGCTACCTGGCCGACGAGGAGCTGAAGAAGAGCCTTGAGTCCACCGAAGGCGTGGCGGCCATCAAGGTGGTGGGCGGCCTGGAGGAGCAGATCCGCATTGAAATCGACGAGAAGCGGCTGGCGGAGCTGAGGATTCCCATCACGGAAGTGACCCAGGTGCTTACCCGGGAGAACCTGAATCAGGCTTCCGGGAGCCTGTATGACCTGGATGCCAACTACATGGTTCGCATGTTGAACCAGTTCCGCTCGGTGGAAGAGATCGACCGGATCATCCTGCGGGATTCGGATGGCAAGCGGGTCGTCCTGGGCGAGGTGGCCGAGGTCTGGCGGGGCTCCAAGGACCGGGAGGTGATTGCCCGCATCGACGGCCGGGAGAGCGTGGAACTGGCGGTCTACAAGGAGGGCGACGCCAATACGGTGATGGTGGCCCGGGCCGTGGAGGCAAAGCTGGAGAAGCTGCGCAAGGACGGGGTCCTTTCGGGGAATCTCCAGGTCCGCACCGTTTTCAATCAGGCCCGCTTCATTCAGCAGGCCGTGGACAACGTGCTCTGGTCGGCGGTGTTGGGAGCGGTCCTGGCCACCCTGGTGCTCTACCTGTTCCTGCGTCACCTCAGGAGCACCCTCCTGGTGGCTTTTTCCATTCCCATTTCCGTCCTGGCGACCTTCGCCCTGATGTACCAGATGGATGTTTCCCTGAACATCATGTCCCTGGGCGGGATTGCGCTGGGCGTGGGCATGCTGGTGGACAACTCCATCGTGGTTCTGGAGGCGGTGCATCGCCAGGACCGCTCCCGAACCAGCCTGCCGGAAGCCGTCTACCGGGGGACTCGGGAGGTCGGAACCGCGGTCACCGCTTCCACGCTGACCACCCTGGCGGTGTTTCTGCCGCTGGTCTTTGTGGAGGGCATCGCCGGACAACTGTTCAAGGACCAGGCCCTCACCATTATCTTTTCTCTTTCGGCCTCGCTGCTGGTGGCGTTGACCTTCATTCCCATGGTGCTGGCGCTGCAGATCCAGCCGCCTCCCCCGGCTCCGGGGAAAGCCCTTCCGGAGCCCGAGCCCAAGACCCTCGCCCCCGGGTTCAGGGGAGCCGCCGGCCGCGTCCTTTTCTTTTTCCGCAAAGTCCTCGGCCGGGCGGTTGCCTTTGTGTTTGTGGACCTCCTTACCGTGGTGCTGGTGGACGTTCGGGTTGGGCTGCAATGGCTGGGCCGAGGCATGCTGCGGCTGATGGCTCCGGGTCTGAGCGCCTTCGAGGCGGTCCTGGAGGCGGTGAGGCGCCGGTATCCCGGCTGGCTCGAGCTGGCGCTCGACCACAAGGGACGGATCCTGGCGGCAACCGGTCTGCTGGTCGCCCTGGCCGTGGTTGCCTCTTTTCGGCTGGGTGCCGAATTGATCCCATCCCTGACCCAGGGGGAGTTCGCCTTCGAAGTTCGCTTGCCGGAGGGGACGCCGCTGGCCCGGACGGACCGGCTTCTGAAAGAGGTCGAAAGGCAGGTGGCTGAATTCGAGGGGGTCGAAACGGTCTTCTCCAGTGCCGGAGGCAGCAACCAGAACCAGTTCGCCCGGCAGCTCGAGGAGGAGCACGTCGGCCAGCTTCACGTGGTCATGGAGAACCGGCGGGACAGGCAGGCGGAGCTCGAGGTCACCGAGCGCCTCCGTGGCCGGCTGAGCCAATACCCGGAACTGACCTACACCTTTCGCCGGCCCACTCTGTTCAGCTTCAAGACCCCGATCGAAGTGGAGATATACGGCTACGACCTGGGCGAGCTGCAAGCAGCGGCCAACCAGGTCGCCGCACGCATGGAAGGGATCGCCGGCCTCAAGGATGTCAAGACCACGACCCGTCTGGGGAATCCGGAGATCCAGGTGCGTTTCGATCGGGAACGGCTGGCCCGCCTCAATCTGGACGAGAATTCGATTGCCAATATTCTGAGAAACAAGATTCGCGGAGAGGTGGCCTCGCGCTACCGCGAAGAGGACAAGCAGATCGATATTCTGGTCCGAGCGGCCGAATCGGACCGGGACGCCATCCAGGATCTGAAGGAACTGGTCATCAACATGGGTTCGAGGGCCTTTTCGGGCGCGGGCGGCGAATCGAGCTCGGGGACTGCCGCGGGCGACGGCTCCGGCGAGGGGGCCGGGTCCGGCGCCGAGGGGACAGCCGTTCAAACCGCCGATGGGGACTCCGAGGCCGCCCGAACCGTGCCCATCCGCTTGAACTCGGTGGCGGACATCGACATCGGCAGGGGCCCCGGCGAAGTGAGGCGCATCGGTTCCCAGCGGGCGGCGGTGGTGTCGGCCAATCTGAGCGGAATGGATCTCAGCCGTGCCTCCCGGGCGATCCAGGCCGAGCTGGGCGACCTTCGCGGGCGGCTTCCGGCGACTGTCAGCCTGTCGTTGGCCGGACAGAACCGGGAGTTGGCGACCTCCTATCGAAGCCTGTTCATGGCTCTGGCCCTGGCCGTGTTCCTGGTCTACCTGGTGATGGCCTCGCAGTTCGAATCCTTCATTCATCCTCTGATTATCATGTTCACGGTTCCTCTGGGTCTGGTCGGGGTGGTCCTGGCCCTGGTGCTGACGGCCACCGCGGTCAGCGTGGTGGTGATGCTGGGATTGATCATCCTGTCGGGGATCATGGTCAACAACGCCATACTCCTGGTGGACTACACCAACAAGCTCCGCCGGGGCGGACAGGCCAGGCGCGCCGCCCTGCTGCAGGCCGGTCGGGTCAGGCTGAGGCCCATCCTGATGACCACCCTCACCACCGCCCTGGGGCTCATCCCCATGGCCCTCGGTTGGGGAGAAGGAGCTGAGATTCGGTCTCCCATGGCCATCGCGGTCATGGGGGGATTGCTGTTCTCGGCTCTGTTGACCCTCTTCTTCATTCCGGTGGTCTACGAGCTGGTGGATCGACGGGACCTGCGGGCCGAGGCCCCTGCCGCCCTCGGGGCCGGAGCGGGCGCGGACGAAACGAGGTGAGGAGGCTCGGGGAGGAGTGGGCATTGCCCCGAAGCCTGGTCGAGGAGAGAGAGAATGGCCGTGAAAGAGCCTGAAGGGTCGAACCGTTCCTCCAACGGCCCCGCCGGGTCCGGAATGAGGCTGGCGGACTTTTCCATTCGCTACCCGGTGACCGTCCTCATGTTGTGCCTGTGTCTGCTGGTTCTGGGGGGCATCTCTCTGACCCGGATCCCGCTGGTGCTGACCCCCGACATCGATTTTCCCGGCGTCTTCGTGCATGTCCCCTACGCCAATGCCACTCCGGGCCAAGTGCAGGAGTCGATTACCCGCCCGCTGGAGGAGGTGCTGGCGACCATTCCCGACGTGCAGCGGATGGTGTCCCGCTCTTCCGCCGATCAGGCCATGATCCAGATGTTTTTCGGTTGGGCGAGCAACGTGGACTTGCTGCGGTCGGAGGTCCGGGAAAAGGTGGAACAGGTGCGCTCCGAGCTTCCGGACGACGTGGAACGGATTCTGGTGAACAATTTCAGCACCACCGATTTTCCCATCATCCGGGGCCAGATCTCCTCCGGTCGAGACCTTCGCGGCTCCTTCGATTTCCTGGATGCCAGGATCCGAACTCCGCTGGAGCGCCTGCCGGGAGTGGCCGAAGCCGAAATCAGCGGCGCCGGCCGCCAGGAGGTCAACATCTACCTCCGGCTGGACGACATCAAGCGCTATCGGGTCGACGTGGCGCAGATGTTCCAGCGCATGGACGGCGCCAATATCAACCTTTCCCTGGGTCGAATGCAGGACGGCAGCACCCGCTACGGCGCCACGGCCCGGGGTTCCCTGACCTCGATGCAACAGATTGCCGACTTTCCGGTCAATCAGCGGGGGCTGCGGCTGCGAGAGGTCGCCGACATCTATTACGGCAGTCGTCCCGTAAACTCCGGCAAGCACCTGAACGGGGAACAGGCGGTTGAGCTGCAGATCCGCAAGACCTCCGAGGCCAATACGGTGGAAACGGTCAACGGGGTCATGGCGGTATTGGATCGGCTGAGCCGGGATTCGGCCCTGGAAGGCATCGAGGTCCAGGTCTGGCACAATGCCGGAAAGGAGATTATTCGGGCGCTGACCGGACTGCTGAATGCGGGCACACTGGGAGCCCTGTTGGCCATGGGGGTCCTCTACCTGTTTCTGAGACGGTTGGGAGCCACGCTGACCATCGGCTTCGCCATTCCCTTCTCCATCGTGGCCACCATTGGATTCCTCTACCTGTTCGGAAAGACCCTCAACGTCCTTTCCATGATGGGACTGATGCTGGCCGCCGGGATGCTGGTGGACAACGCCGTTGTGGTGCTGGAGTCCATCTACCAGTGGCTGGAAAAGGGCTACGATCGGGTGAAGGCCGCCAGCCGCGGGACCCAGGCGGTAGCCATGGCGGTGCTGGCTGCCACCCTGACCTCCATCATCATCTTTGTGCCCCTGGTATTCGGCAAGACCAGTGCCTACTCGATCTGGTTGGCCGACGTGGGGGCCGCCATCATGATCGCTCTGCTGTGTTCCCTGTTTATATCGCTGACTCTCATTCCCCTGGGGGCGGCCAGGCTGTTCGGTATCCGGTCCGCTCGCAATCCCGGGCCGGCCCCTGCGGCGGGTTCGGCCAGTGGCGGCGGAAATCCAACCTCCGCGGGAGAGGACGCCCCGCCGGCCGATTCCCGACCGAGCCGGTCGAGTTGGGGCGAGACGGTGGTGGAGAAATACCTGAGGCTGATGAGCTGGCCTCTGCGGCATCGTTTCCTGGTGGGTCTGTGTATCGTGCCTCTGATAGTTGTCGGTTCGCTGATGGCTCTCATTCACTGGGTTCCCGATAGCTCGCCCGAGGCCCGGGACCTGCAGAACCTGGATATTCGCTACGACTTCACCGAGAACTACCACTACGCCAAGATCGAAAGGGACTTCCTGGGGCCGGTCGAAGACTTCCTGATGGCCAACCGGGAGCCCTTCAAGATCTCGAACGTCTCCAGCAGCTTCAGCAACAACAACGCTTCCACCCAGGTCTATTTCGACAACGAGAAGTTGACCCTGGAAGAGTTGCTCGATATCCGGCAGGAGATTCAGGATCGGCTGCCGGAAATTCCGGGCGCCGAGATCGAGCTGGGGCGGCAGGCAGGGGCCGAGTCTCAGACCTTTATCAGTGTGAACATGTACGGGGACGAAAACGTGCGGCTTCAGGCACTGGCCCGGGAGGCCAGGCGCCGGTTGAGGGACAAGGGCGTCTTTAACGAAATCCAGGCCGGGAACGAACGTGCCCGCGAGGAGGTCCAGATTGTCCTGAAGCGGGACCTGGCTCGCCGCTACGGGGTCTCTCCCCAGTCAGTGGCCCGACTCCTGGGAATTGTCATCCGCGGACGGGAGATCCGGGGCTACCGCACGCCCGAGGGAGAAGTGGAGATCTGGCTCTGGCTTCAGCCCGGGGACCGGGAAGATATGGGAGACCTGAAGTCGGTGGCGGTGGGGAACGGACCCGAGGGCCAGGAGATCCTGCTCTCCCAGGTGGCCGAGTTCCGCCGCATCGACACGCCTTCCGTCCTTCGCCGGGAAAACCGCCGCACCTATACCGAGATCGGCGTGAGCTACTCGGGTGGCAAGTCGGATGAGGGGAAGAAACTGATGAGCGAGGTGATGGACAGCCTGGAATACCCCGCCGGCTACGGATGGACTTACGGGTTCTGGACGCAGCGGCAGGAGCAGGACAATGTGGACTTCATTCTCAATCTGCTGCTGGCCTTCCTGATGGTCTACTTCGTGATGGCTTCCCTGTTCGAGTCCCTGGCCCACCCGTTCGCCATCATGTTCTCCCTTCCCTTCGCCCTGGTGGGAGTCACCTGGTTTCTCTTCCTGACCGGGACCCCTTTCAACCTCATGTCCCAGATCGGCCTCATGGTTCTCTTGGGGGTCGTGGTGAACAACGGCATCGTGCTCATCGCCCATATCAACAACCTTCGCCGCCAGGGGTTGGGGCGGTCCGAGGCCATCCTCACCGGGTGCCGGGAGCGGTTCCGCCCCATTCTCATGACGGCGGCCACCACCGTGGTGGGGCTCATTCCCCTGGCGCTGGGCACCACCGGAATGTTCCAGCTTCGCTATTTCCCGCTGGCCCGCACCGTCATGGGAGGCTTGATCTCCTCGACCCTCCTCACCCTGGTGGTCCTGCCCGCCTACTACACGCTCTTCGACGACCTGGCCGGATGGCTCAAGCGCATCTGGTGGCAGAGCAAGCCGACCCGTTCGTGAGCGGGGACGCCGTTCTTAATCCGCCGCCTACGCGGCTAGGGCGGCGCGAGCTCACACGCCCCCGGGCTTCCACCCGGGGCTACACGCGGCCGCAGCTTTGGGGCAACCCGTGCCGTTGAAGCAGGTCCGTCTCGCTTTGTGGCTCTGCGAGTACTGCTGATCGGCTCTTCCGCAACGCCGAGTTTGCCCCCCACCGGATCGACGGCGGGCTTCGCCCTTGTCTCTCCGACTCCCCCTCAAGGGGGGAGTGATACTCGAGGCTTGCATGGGGCGCCTTGCCCGATTCGCGGGCGGGATGTAAACCATGTTCCCGGTCTAAAGTGTAGACGCCGTTCCCGGTTAGTGCCCGGGTATCACTCCCCCCTTGAGGGGGAGTCGCAGAAGCCGAGCCGCAGGCGAAGGCTGATGCGGTGGGGGTAGGCGCCGGCGTCCGCGAACGGCAGCGCCGAACGGTGAAGGCTGATGCGGTGGGGGGTGGTCTGCTTCCATTACCAGAAGACCACGAACGTCAGAACACATCCCACCGCCAGGGCCAGGATGCTGAGCAGGGCCGGCAGGCGCTGGTCTTGGGGAGCGCGCTTGGCGATCTCACTCTGAATCTGACGAATCTTGAGTTGGCTGGAACGCAGCCAGGCGCTCTTCTCCTGGCGGTCGGTCAGGTCGAATGCGCTGCCGCTGTCCCATCCGGCCACCAGGGAAACCACCACCATGGTTCCGGCCGTCACCAGCATGCTGAAGGGATAGGCGGCGTAGGTCCCCATCATCGCCGGTGGCAGCAGGACCCAACCCGTCTGTTCCGCCACCAGAGGCGCCGCCAGACGCAACAAGCCGTAAGAGGCGCCCGCCAGCAAGCCGATCAGGCCGCTCGAGCGGTGGACCCGGGTGAAGCTTCCCATGAGGTAAAGGGTCAGCAGGGGAATCACAAAGGCGCTGGTCAAGTCCAGATAGTAGAGGACCATGCCGCCTTTCAGCAGGCCGGGGACGTAGAGAAAGGAGACGCCGATCACCGCCGGGGTCAGCCACTGGCTGACCCGCAGGTAATGGCGGTCGTCCCGCCCCGGAACCAGCAGGCGGGCGTAGACGTCGCGGGTGAGCAGAGCCGAGAGCGCCGAGCCGATGGAGTCATAGGTCGACAGGGAGGCCGCCAGTATGCCCGCGACCACGATCCCTTTCAGTCCCACGGTCTCGATCTGGCTGACCAGCAGGGGATAGATGGCGTCCTGGCGCCCGTCGGGCAGGGCGCTCTGCACCGGGTAGAGGGCCCTGCCCATTACGCCCATGGACAGATTGAAGAAAGTCATCACCATGGTTACGGAACTGGCCGCAAACACCGACATCTTCAGGTCCCATTCGCTGCGGGCGGCGAACATCCTCATCACCTGGGTGTGGTTGACGATGGCATAGGCCATTCCCATGATCACCAGCGCCAGGGTCACGAGCCACCCGGGAGTGTGGTGACGGATGGTCTCCGAGGCCGGGTCGTGGATTCCGCCCAGGCCGAGCTTCCGCTGGACTTCCACGGATGACTCGCCGGCTACCGTCTCGGTCCGGACGTCTTCGTGGCCAATGTGCAGCAGCCGGGCTGCCACGGCCGGATCGTGGTCGTTGAGGCGCCGCTCCAATCCCTCCCAGCCTCCCACCTGGCCCCACACCAGGAACCAGATGATGAGGCCGGCAGCGGTCATGACCAGGAATTGCAGGCTGTCGGTCATGGCCACCGACCGCAGTCCCCCGAAAGCCGTGTAGATGGCGGCCAGGGCGGCGATCGCACCCACCACCGTCCAGGCGGCCGCATCCGAGAGGCCGCACACGATCGAAAGGGTCAGGAACAGGGTGGTGGCGATGATTCCCAGCACCAACGTGCGGTACTGCACCTGAACGAAGGCGCAGATGACCCGGGCGGCGGTTCCGAAGCGAGCCTCCAGGTATTCGGCGTTGGTGTAGAGCCCGGCCCGGTACATGGGCAGGCAGATGAAAAAGGCCGCCAGGGTCCAACCCAGCACCGACCCCACCCAGTTGGTGGCGAAGTAGCTGAATCCCAGCAGGTAGGTGCCGCCGGCATCGGCCACCAGGTCGCTGGAGTCGATGGCGGTTGCATACATCGAAAAACCCACCAGCCACCAGGGAAGACTGCGTCCCGCCAGGAACCAATCGGCGCTGGAGCGCACCCCCCGGCTCAGGTAGAACCCGTAGAGGATGATGACTCCGTTGAGCGCAACCGCCAGCGTCCAGTCCCAGGAGCTCATGATCACAACCTATTTTGGGAACGGCCGGAGGAGACTTCCCGAGGCAATCGGCGGAACCGGCCAGCCCCCCCAAGCGCCCGACCATTCTGCAGGAGAAAGACCGCCAACTCAAGGGTGCAAGGGGCTGGGGTCGGGTGGAAGCGCTTGGGCAGAAGCCCTATCCCCCTATGGTATGCTGTGCCCAATTTGAGCTGCCGCGCGGGGTTGCCGTAGCGTTCGCCCGCGGGCTCGCTCCGCTTGAGTTGAGGAGACAATCGATGAAACTGGCGACATTGAGGAAGGACGGCGGCAGTTGTGTGGCGGCGATCGTCCCGGACGGGGACAAGCTGATAGACCTCGAGCAGGCATCCCGAGAGACGGGATTTTCCACCGAGCTCTTCGGCGACATGATCACGTTCTTGGAGAGCGGGGCCGAGGGAAGGTCGCTGGCCGGCAGGCTGATCGATCACGGGCTGGCCGAGGGGCGGGGAAGGGCGTTCCGGATGGAGGAGCTGCAAGCCCCGGTTCCCTGTCCGCGAAAACTCTTCTGCCTGGCCGGCAACTACCTGGAGCATATCGAGGAGGGAGGGGGAGTTGCGGCACCCCAGGACAAGGAGACTCCCCGGATCTTCATGAAGCCCCCCTCCAGCACCGTGGTCGGGCCGGGCGGGGACATCCGCATTTCGCCGGTGTGCCGGGCCATCGACTGGGAAGGAGAGCTGGGCGTGGTCATGGGGCGGCGGGTCAAGGCGGTCAAGGCCGACCGGGCTCTCGACTACGTGGCCGGCTACACCATCGTGAACGACGTCTCGGAACGGGATCTGAAAATCTGGGGGCGTTCCGAAAGCCGGTCCGAGGACTCGTTTTTCGACTGGCTCAACGGCAAGTGGTACGACACCTTTGCCCCCATGGGGCCCTGGCTCGTCACCACCGAAGACATCCCCGACCCCCAGACGCTGCAGCTCAGCACCTATGTCAACCAGGAACGCAAGCAGAACTGCAGCACGGCTCAGATGATCTTTCCGGTAGCCATGATCATCGAGTACCTGTCCACCATGGTGACCCTGGAGCCGGGGGATGTCATCAGCACCGGAACGGTGGCCGGCGTGGGAGCCGTCAGCGGTCAGTACCTGCGGGCGGGGGATCGGGTCAGAGTGGAAATCAGCGGGATTGGTCGGCTCGAAAACCAGGTTGTGGACAGCCCCGATTAGCGTTCGCTGCCCCGGTGGACCGGTTTGGATCAGGAGAAAAGCCATGAACCACCCGTCCTTGCCTCCGGACGACAGGCTCAACGCCTTCTGCCCGGACAGCCGGGCCTATCTGCCAGGGGAGGATGGGGGCTCCTTGGCCGGGCTGACTTTCGCCGCCAAGGACATCTTCGACGTCAAGGGTCATGTGACCGGAGGGGGCAATCCCGACTGGAAGGCCAGTCAACCGGCCGCCGAAGCCACCGCCTGGGCCGTGGAGGTGCTGGTGGGCGCCGGGGGCACCATGGTGGGGAAGACCCACACCGATGAGTTGACCCGTGGAATTCTGGGCCTCAATGCCCACTACGGCACACCGCTGAACCCGAGAGCCCCGGGCCGGGTTCCGGGGGGCTCCTCCAGCGGCTCGGCGGCTGCAGTGGCGGGCGGCCTGGTCGATTTCGCCCTGGGTTCCGACACCGGCGGCTCGGTTCGAATACC
Organism: Candidatus Versatilivorator sp.; assembly: GCA_965207735.1. GTDB lineage: Bacteria > Acidobacteriota > Terriglobia > Versatilivoradales > Versatilivoraceae > Versatilivorator. The sequence goes on from OZ242296.1 coordinate 4,770,164, forward strand.
GGCCAGCTTCTGCGGACTCTACGGGCTGCGACCCACTCACGGGCGCATTTCCCTGGACGGAATGCTGCTGCAGGCGCCCAGCTACGACACCGTGGGCTGGTTTGCCCGAGACGCAGGCCTGTTTGCCCGGGTGGGGTCGGTGCTGCTTCAGACCGAGATCGGCCCGGCTCGGCCGCGCCGCCTGGTGGTGGCCGAGGATGCCTTTGAGGTGGCTGACCAGTCGGTCCGGGCGGCCCTCGAGCCCCTGGTGGAGCGGCTGGGTGCCTTGATTGGCCTCTCCAGCCGGGAGCGGCTGGCCCCCACCAGCCTCTCGGACTGGGCTGCCGGGCAGCGGGTACGGGCAAGCAGCGAGGCCTGGGCGGTAGTCAGGGAATGGATCGACCGCATGAACCCCAGGATGAGCTTTCAGGTGGCGGAGAGTTGCCTGGCCGGCAGAAGCGTGACACCCGAGGAGGTAGCCGCTGGCCTGGCGGATCGGCAAAAGGTAATGGCCCGCATGAGGACCCTGCTGGCCGGAGATACGGTGGTCTGTCTGCCCACGGCTCCCACGCCGGCCCCTCCCCGGGCGCAAACCATGTCCGAGCGGCGCCCCATGACCTCCCGCATTGTGCAGTTGACCTGCACCGCCGGAACTATGGGGGCGCCTCAAATCAACCTGCCCTGGGCCGAGGCGGAGGGGCTGCCGGTGGGACTTTCCCTGATCGCGGCTCCGGGGTCGGACGAGATGCTGATCGCTTTCGCCCGCGAAGCGGCTGCAATGCTGCAGGTCGAATAAAGTCGTCCGGCAAATGTTGCAATTGGCCGCTCCCGAAACTTGCAATCGGCCGCTTGGCAAACTTGCAGTTAGCCGAACTATTCTGAATGCTGATTTCGATCCTGTTATGGACCCTGGCCCTGCTGCTGGTGGCGGTGGGGGTGGCGGGGACGATCATGCCGGGGCTGCCGGGCACCGTGCTGGTGCTGGCCGGCTTGGTGCTGGCTGCCTGGATCGATGGGTTCTCCCGCATCGGCGGTGTAACGGTAGCAGTGCTGGTGGGCCTCACCCTGCTGGCCTACGCGGCCGACTTTGTCGCGGGAGCCCTTGGGGCCAAGCGTTCGGGCGCCAGTGGGCGGGCCGCGGCCGGAGCCGGGCTGGGTGCGCTGGTGGGGCTGTTCTTCGGCATCGTCGGGGTGCTGGTCGGCCCCTTCCTGGGGGCGGTGCTGGGTGAGCTGAGCCTCCACGGCAACCTGGAAAGGGCCGGCCGCGCGGGCATCGGCACCTGGCTGGGAATGGTCGTGGGCACGGCGGTCAAGGTGTCGCTGGTCTTCATGATGATTGCGGTCTTTCTGCTGGCCTATTTCTTCTAGACGAAGGAGTGCTCCACCGTCTTCGCGCCCGTCGGTGCAGCATCGGGACCGCGTGATTCTTGAAATTTCCGCCGATTGCGGCTAATTTGCAGCCTATTCCCCTTTCGGTTTCGACCGCAGGGCGCGGGGCCTCTTCGGAGGCCCCTGCTTTTTTTGGGCCGGAATCGATTGGGGCGGATCTCAGGCCTTGTGCTTCAGCCCACGCCAGTCCAGGTGACGGGTCAGGTACATGGTGACGGCCAGCGCCAGGAAGAGGCCGAGGGAGCCGACCAGCAGGGCGTAGTCCTGATTGCGAAGCAGGATATAGAGGTACCCGTACAAGAGCCCCAGGATGACGGCCATCAAGGCGGCCCCGCGGGGCTTGCCCAGCACCGACAGGCTGTAGCTGACGAGCAGGACCACGGTGGAGACGCCGGCCAGAAGATAGGCCGGGCCGAAACCCAGGTGCTCGGAAAGGGAAAGCACCAGCAGATAGAACAGGCACATCCCCGCGCCCATCAGCAGGTATTGCAGCGTGTGAATCCGCAATCCCGAGAGAACTTCATAGAGCCACAGGGTGATGAAGGTCAGAGCCAGGAACAGGATGGCGTACTTGACGCTGCGATCGACCATCCGATAGGGGTCGACCGGTGTTGCCAGTGTCAGGCCGAAGCGGGAGGGTGGGATCGAGGACGGGGCGGTTTGGGAGGTCCACCTCTGAGGGTAGCTGCGTCCCAGGAAGGGTATGCTCCAACTGGCCTCGAACCCCCGGTCCGTCACCGTGCGCTCGACCGGGAGCCAGTTTCCCTGGAAGCTGGGATGGGGCCAGTTCGACTGCAGGTCGACGGTGGTCTGCTTGCCGAAGGGTGAAAAGAAAACAGCCCCGCTGCCATTGAGCTCCAGCGGAAATTTGAAATCGAAGGCTGCTCCCTTCAGCCGCTCTCGCAGGCTGGCGTGAATTCCGGGAAGGTCGCCGCTGGATTCCCCCGATCCGGGCTGAAAGGGAAGACTTTGGCCGTTCCAGGAGAGCACGGCTGAATTCTGGATGGCTCGGGGATCGGAGATATTCACCGAGAGATGGGCGCGGTCCCAGAGAATAGCCTCCGGTCGGACTCCCCATTCGCTGAAGTCGGGCTCGGCGAACGCACCCCGCAATTCCAGGGCCAATCGATACACAGGAACCTCGAAGATGCCCCGATAGCGCAGGTGGGTCTCGGCCCTGCCGGAGATGGTGAGCCTTTCCGCCAGAAAGTGTCCGTAGACCACTTCGGTGCGGGTGGAGAGTTCACCCTCGGCGGTCCGCTCGCTGTGGTGTTCCAGGTAGGGGATGACAATCCGGGGGCCCGCCAGGGACTGCTCCTTGCCCCACTTGGAGGTAACTTCCCGTGTGGCTTCTTGCTGTCTCGTCTGGCGCTCCGAAGTCACGTTGTAAATCAGCAGGATGGGAATCTGCAGCAGGAGCACCAGCAGCCCCAGCAGGCAGGCCCGCCAAAGGGGTGAGTTCAGGAAAGCCTGCCGGTTGAGCAGGGATCTGGGCGATTCGGTTGACATCGGGAGATCTCCTCGGCAAGATACCGCTTCAATTCCCAGATTCAGACTACAGCCATGGGCCGGGTCTGCCAAAGATAATGGTGCCGGCTACAACTTTCTGGGAGCAATCCCGGCCAACTTGATATAGTGTGGGCCACTCAGTTGTCGCGGGCCAGGTTCTTGGCAATTGGCCGGGCTTGAAATCCGTCCCCGATCAGGGGGACTCCGGAGATCGCAATCATGCCAAATGCACTCTTAGTTTACCCTGAATTTCCTCCGTCCTACTGGGGCGGCAAGTTCGCCCTGGAGTTTGTCGGGAAAAAGGCGGGCTTTCCCGCCTTGGGCCTGCTCACCATTGCCGGCATGTTCCCCTCCCGATACGACCTCCGTGTGGTGGATCTGAACGTGACCACCATGAAGGACTCGGACCTGGAATGGGCCGACGTGGTGTTTACCTCCACCATGATCGTTCAACGCGATTCCCTGGACTCGGTGGTCGAGCAGTGCAACCGGGCCGGCGTTCCGGTGGTGGCCGGTGGGCCTCACCCCACTACCTATCACGAGGAAATCCAGGGAGTAGACCACTTCCTGCTGGATGAAGTCGAGGAAATCCTTCCGCAATTTCTGCGGGACCTGGAGACCGGAACCGCCAAGGCCATCTACCGGGCGCCGGAGAAACCCGATGTGACGCGCACGCCGGTCCCTCGCTTCGACCTCGTCGACATGAAGGACTACTACTCGATGTGCCTGCAGTTCTCCCGGGGGTGCCCCTTCGACTGCGAGTTCTGCGACATCACCAAGCTCTTCGGCCGCGTGCCGCGGACCAAGACGCCGCAACAGATGTTGGGTGAATTGGACTCCATCTATGAGCTGGGTTGGCGAGGCAACGTCTTCCTGGTGGACGACAACTTCATCGGCAACAAGCGGGAGGCGCTGGAACTCCTGCCCGTGGTGGCCGAGTGGCAGAGGGACCACCGCTATCCCTTCGCCCTCTTCACCGAGGCCAGTGTCAACCTGTCCCGAAACGACGAATTGATGGAGGCCATGATCGAGGCCGGTTTCGATTGGGTGTTTCTGGGGATCGAGACTCCCAATCCCGAGGCTCTGATCAAGACCAAGAAGGCTCAGAACACCAGCAAGAAGAAAGAGGAAAATTACCTACTGAGCGCCGTTCGCACGATTCAGCAGAAAGGGATGGAGGTCAGCGGTGGATTCATCCTGGGCCTGGACGGCGACGACGAAGGGGTGTTCGACGCCCAGATCGACTTCATACAGGAAGCCGGCATTCCCATGGCCATGGTGGGGCTGTTGACGGCTCTGAAGGGCACCGACCTTTACGACCGTCTCAAGAGGGAAGACCGGTTGCTGGAGGAGACCACCGGGACCAGCGTCAACGTGGTCCTCAACTACAAGCCCGAGATGGAGGCCCAGACCTTGATCGAGGGATATCGACGGGTGCTGACCACCATCTACGACCCGACTCTGGAGAACTACTTCAGACGCTGTCTGAACATGATGGAGCATGTCAAGCCCAGCCCCTACGTTTCCAAGCCGGTGGGCATGAACGAGGTGCGGGCCATTGGCAAGTCGTTGCGCCGGCAGCTCTTCTCCCGGCAGGGTCCTGCTTACCTCAAGTTCATTGCCAAGGTGGCCAGGGACCATCCCCGCATGCTCACCAAGGCATTCCATCTGGCCGTCATGGGATACCACTTCGAGAAGGTCACCAGCCAGCAGATCGCCATCCACGACTTCAAGGAGTTCCTGGCGGCCGAGCTGGAATCGTTCGAAGCAGCGGTTTCGCACTCGATGCGTGCCGGAGCCCGGGAAGTGGACGAACTCAGGGGCCAGATGCAGGAGCTGTTCTCGCGAGTCCATGCCCGCTACGAGTCCATGCACGACGACATTCGCTATGGCGTCGAGGATGCCCTGGAGTCCTTCCGTTCGGCCGTGAACGCCCGGGTGGACCAGTTTGCGCGTCCGGCAGTCGCCGGGGCCTAGCCAAGCTGAAACAAGGCGCCAAGGCAGCAGGACCGCAACCCGCTTCCACCCCCCACCGCATCAGTCTTCGCCTGCCCGCTCGACCTCTGCGACTCCCTCTCGGCGCACAAGCCCTCGCCTGAGGACTCGCCTTGTGCGAACCCCCCACCGCATCGGCCTTCGCCTGCGGCTCGACCTCTCGCCGACTCCCCCTCAAGGGGGGAGTGATACTTGAGTTTTTGAAGGAGGTATGGTGGAGTGGCGGGGGGGTAGAGTTCCATGAAAGTGAAGGTCGATGAGCTGCAGGCCTGTCTGCTGAGTTCGCCGCTGCCCCAACCGCTCCGGCGACCGGTTCAGGGAGGCCAGGTCACCATCTACAAGCGCGATTGCCTGCTGGTCCGCGCCCGCACCAACCAGGGGCAGGTGGGTTTTGGGGTCGGCACTCCCTCTCCCAACGTGGCTCAGTTGATCAATCGAAACCTGCGTGCGGCCGTGGTGGGCCTCAACCCCGGAAACCTGGCCGGCCTGCGGAGGAAAGTGTTCCACCGCCGGCCGAGGTACCCGGGCCTGGTGCAGGCCTTTGCCGCCGTGGAAATGGCCTTGCTGGACCTTCAGGGACAGATCGCGAAGTGCTCCCTGTCGGAGTTGCTGGGTGGACGGGCAAGACGCAGAGTCCGAATCTACGCCAGCGGAGGCGTCTACCTCGATGGCGAGGAGAGTGTCCGGGAGGCCGGTTTTTGGGCCGGTTCGGGGTTCTCGGCCTGCAAGCTGGAATTGGGGCTGTCGCCCCGGCAAGACATGCAGACCGTCCGCAAGCTGCGCGATGCCTTTCCTGCGCCCTGGGCGATCATGGTGGACGCCAGGGCCTGGCGCGGGGGGCACTACGGGTTGGAGGAGATCGGGCGGCTGCTGCGGGACATGGCTTCCAGCCGACTCGAATGGGTTGAAGAACCGGTGGCTCCGCAGGACATTGGGACACTTCGGCAGTTGAACAAGGATTGTCCGGTTCCGATCTCGGGAGGGGGTGGCGTGTCTTCTCTGGAAGGCTGGCTCGACCTGGCCCGAAGAGGATCGCAGGATGTCCTGCAGTTGGATGTGCTTCATCTTGGGGGACTGGTCGACGGTCACCAGGCCTTGCGGGAGGTGCAACCGCTTGGCCGCCGGGTGGCCATGGGAAGGCTTTCGACTCCACTGGAAGCAGCAGCCCTGGTCCAGTTGGCCAGTTGTTTCGAGGTGGACCTGGTGGGTTGGATGGAATGGGCGCAATTCTCCGGCGACGGCAGGTCCGGCACCTATCCCTTTCGGCTGGCGGAGCAGATGCTGCACACTCCCCTGCGGGTCGATCAGGGGGAGCTTGTCGTTCCTGACGCTCCGGGGCTGGGCGTCAACGTCAATGAGGCTGTGATCCGTCGATTCCCTTATCGCAGCGGGCCCTGCTCGAGTTTTCAGCCGACCGGCACGTGAGTCGTCGCCGCCTCCGCCACCCCCGGCGGGGCGAAAAGGGTTGGATTGGGGTTCCTTTCTCCTTATAATCCAGTCGCAAACCGGGAAGGATCTCAAAGAGGCAGAGGCCGCTGATGAAAGTAACCATTCTGACCGTTTATTCCAGTGCCGGCGTGATCAAGGATCTGGAGAAGTTGATTCTGGAGATGACCGAGGAGGAACCGGACATCTATACGGACCTCAATATGGATAACGAAGAAGGCACGTTCACGGCCGAGTGGTTTCATCCCGATCTGGGAGAGAAGAACCTGGACTACCGGGAGAAGCTCTATTGGAAGATTCGCGAATTTCTGCCGGAATCGCATCTGGCCATTATCGAGGACGAAGAGAGCGAAGAGATCATGACGGTCGGGGACCTGAATTTCTTCAAGAACGTCATCAAGCGCGCCAGGGACCTGGAGGAACTCGAAGAGATCCAGGAGCGGATCGAACAGACTGAAATCGGCAATCCTCTTCTCCAGATCATCCTGAACAAGTCCTACCAGACCAAGGTCAAGTCTCTGCAGCCTTCTACCTGACCATCCCTTTGCGATTGTTTGCGCCTCTCCCCGTTCCGGCCAGCTCGCCGGCCTTTAGACGTTGACATCCCATTGGCCCCGGCTATAATGAAGCGCTTTGGTTTTGAGGTACTTAACCCTCATTTCTCACCAGGCGCCAAGAGGGCCGGCTTGGCGCGAAGCTCATGAATCCGTTGCGGATCGACACCAGGGAATTGGAGCGGGGGCCGCGCTCTGTGAAGGCCAGCCTGACCGACCGCCAGTTGAATCTGGATGAAGGGCAGGTTCGCGTCTCCGGCAAGGTGGCGGTTCATTTGACGGCCGAAAGACAGGCTCAAGGCGGCGTGAGGGTTTGGGGCGAACTGGGTGTTGAAATGGAGTTGACCTGCGCCCGCTGTCTGGAGGCGCTGTCCCGTCCTTTGACAGCCCATTTCAACCAGTACTATCAATCCAACGCTCACCACTCGCTGACCGGGGAGATCGCTCTCCAGAAGAAGGATCTGGAAGTGGGGTTTTTCACCGGGGACTTTATCGATGTGAGCGACATCGTTCGCGAGCAGATCTTCTTGAGCTTGCCCATGAAACCGCTTTGTCGGGAGGACTGTCGGGGCCTGTGTCCGGCCTGTGGACGGAACAGAAACCGCGACGGTTGCCGTTGCGGCCCGGCGGTCAGCGACCCTCGTTTGGCCCCGCTGCTGAAATTCAGGAATTGAGGGTCCATTCGATCCGGGGGAACCGAAATGCCGAATCCGAAACGACGTCACTCCAAATCCCGCCGCAACAAGAGACGGTCTCACGATTTCCTGACCGCGCGCTCCACCTCGGAGTGTCCCAATTGCCACGAGACCAAGCTGCCCCATCGGGTCTGTCCGCACTGCGGATATTACCGCGGGCGAGAGGTGATTGAAGTGGGTGAGAAGTAGTCCCCGGAGGCTCCGGGGGCGGCCGATCCCAAGATCCGTTGGATCCGCCGGCCGGCCGCTCCCCCGGTGCCGTGCCCGGCGCTCATAGGCAATCACCGGTCCCCGTGGCCCCCGCCCGGATCGGCTCCAATGAACCACCCCACCGCCTTTATTTTTCCCGGACAGGCTTCGCAGTACCCGGGGATGGGCCGGGAATTGACCGAAGCCTTTCCGGAAGCCAAGGCCGTCCTGGCGGAAGCCGACCGGGCACTGGGCTTCTCCATCGGACGGCTGTGCTTTGAAGGCAAGCCCGAAGAGCTGCAACTCACCGAGATCGCCCAGCCTGCCATCCTGACGGCTTCAATGGCGGCTCATGCCGTATTGTCGGCTAGGGGCGTTCACCCCCAATTCGTGGCCGGCCACAGCCTGGGGGAGTACAGCGCCATCGTAGCTGCCGGCGGCCTGTCTCTGGCCGACGCCGTCGGCACGGTCAGGAAGCGCGGCCAGTACATGCAGGAGGCCGTCCCCGTGGGTCAGGGTGCGATGGCCGCTCTCTTGGGGATGCCTCTGGAATCGGTGGAATCTCTTTGCAGGGAAGCGGCTCAGGGTGAGGTGCTGGAGCCGGCCAACCTCAACTCTCCGGTTCAGATCGTGATTGCCGGCGCCGTCGAGGCGGTTGGTCGAGCCGTCCAGCTTGCGCCTCAACGGGGAGCCAGGCGGGCCATTCCCCTGCCGGTCAGCGCTCCCTTCCATTGCGCCTTGATGCAACCGGCCCGTGACCGCCTGGAGAAGGACCTGGGTCAACTCCAATTTCGGGATCTTCAGTGTCCCCTGGTGAACAACGCCGAGGGCGCTGCGATCCATCGGGGAAGCGAGGTGGCCGGGGCCCTAGTGCGGCAGGTGTGCGCTCCGGTTCGCTGGAGTGAGACCATTCAGTTCCTGAGGGATCGAGGCGTGCGCAGATTCGTCGAGGTAGGGCCGGGCCGGGTGTTGTCGGGGCTGGTCCGGCAAACCGACCGCTCGCTGGAGGTTCTCAACGTGGAAGACGTCCGGAGCCTTGACAAGACCCTGGCTGCCATGGGAGTTGCGGGATGAAGAGGGAGATCGATGTCGCTTCAAGGTAAGGTTGCCTTTGTCACTGGTGGATCGCGGGGCATCGGGAGGGCCTGCGCCCTGGTTCTGGCCGACGCCGGCGCCGATGTGGCCGTGGGTGGAAGGGATGAGGCCCGGCTGAGCGCGGTGGCTGCCGAGATCGAAGGGCTGGGGCGAAAAGCCCTGCCGGTTTCGGTGGACCTGACCCAATCGGCTCAGATCAGGACGGCTTTTGAGCAGGTCATGAATGCCTTCGGCCGACTGGATATCCTGGTGAACAACGCCGGGGTCACCCGGGATGGACTGCTGCTGCGGATGAAGCAGCAAGACTGGTCGGAAGTGCTGCAGACCAATCTGACCGCCACCTTTCTGTGCACCCAGGCCGCGGTCAAGATCATGCTGAGACAGCGATACGGTCGAATCGTGAACCTTTCTTCGGTGGTGGGTTTGACGGGCAACGCCGGTCAGGCCAACTATGTGGCCTCGAAGGCGGGGGTCATCGGCTTGACCAAGACGGTGGCTCAGGAGGTGGCCAGGCGGAACATCACCGTCAACGCGGTGGCCCCCGGCTTTGTGGACACCGCCATGACCCAGGCGCTACCCGAGGCTGCCAGAGCCAAGCTGCTCGAGCGGATTCCAATGGGCCGGGTTGGACTGGATCGGGAAATCGCCTTGGGCGTCAGGTTCCTGGCCTCGGATGAAGCCGGCTATGTGACCGGCCAGGTGCTGCACATCAATGGAGGGCTTTATATGTGAGGTCCCGGTTTCGGGGTCTCTGGCAAGTCGGTTCCGGGGGCATGGCGCCCCCAACGGTTCGCTTGCCTTTTTCGAACGCTGATGGCAACATGAGCCTTTTTTGCGGCGGGGCCGAAAGTGGCGGCGCCTTTCTGCCGACAGGGCCTTGCAGTCTCCGAGCCGGCAATAACGCAGCGGGTTTGGGCGTCATTTGGCAGACAAAGTTTCAATTCGATTTCAATCGAGGAGGATATGGGGATGGCAGATTCGGGCGTGGACGACAAGGTTAAACAGATCATCGTGGAACAACTGGGGGTGGACGAATCGGAAGTGACCTCTACGGCTTCCTTTGTGGACGACTTGGGCGCGGATTCCCTCGATACGGTGGAGCTGGTCATGGCTTTCGAGGAGGGTTTCGGAATCGAGATTCCCGACGAGGATGCAGAGAAGATCCAGACGGTCAAGGACGCGATTGCCTACGTGGAGACCCACGCCAAGGGATAGTGTCCTGTAGCTTGGCTGCAACGCTGCTGGACGACCGGACGCATTGGCTGGTTGAGGGAACGTGACCAGGCGGCCGGTTCGGTAGCGGGAGGACGGGGCATTGAAACGAAGAGTGGCAGTTACCGGTATCGGCGTGGTATCTGCGCTGGCCATCGGAACCCGGGAAAACTGGGACGCTCTGGTCGCGGGAGAAGGCGGTATCAAGCCCATCACACGCTTCGATACGGAGGCCTTTGCCGTCAAATTCGCTGGAGAGGTCAAAGGATTCGATCCGCTTGACTGGATTCCCAAAAAGGATGTCAAGAAAATGGATCCTTTCATCCAGTACGCGGTGGCGGCCTCCGACTTTGCCATGGAGTCGTCGGGACTGAAGGTAACGCCGGAGCTGGCGCCCCGATTCGGAGTCCATGTCGGATCGGGGATCGGAGGCTTCTCCACCATCGAGCGCGAACACAGCGCGCTGCTGCGAGGCGGTCCCAAGCGGATCTCTCCTTTTTTCATCCCCTCGTCCATTATCAATCTGGCGGCCGGGCAGCTCTCCATTCGGTTCGGGGCCAAGGGTCCGAACACGGCCACCTGCACCGCCTGCTCCTCGGGGTCCCATGCCATTGGCGACTCGTTCAGGATCATTGCCAGAGGGGAAGCCGACGCCATGCTCTGCGGCGGGTCGGAAGCCGCCATTACTCCCATGAGCGTGGGTGGATTTGCTTCCATGCGGGCATTGTCCACCCGGAACGAAGAACCTGAGAAGGCCTGTCGTCCTTTCGACCGCGACCGGGACGGTTTCGTGATCGGAGAAGGCTCGGGAATCCTGGTTCTGGAAGAGATGCAGCGGGCCGAGCGCCGCGGCGCTACCATCTATGCCGAGATCGTGGGTTACGGCATGTCCGGGGATGCCTACCACATCACCCAGCCCTCGGGAGACGGCCAAGGGGCCTGCCAGGTCATGAGCAACGCGGTGCAGGATGCCGGAATTCGGCCGGAACAGGTCGACTACATCAATGCTCACGGCACCTCCACACCCTTCAATGACCGGCTGGAGACCAAGGCCATAAAGCTCGCCTTCGGCCGGCACGCCTACCGGATGCTGGTGAGTTCCACCAAGTCCATGACCGGTCACCTGCTGGGGGCGGCCGGCGGCCTGGAGGGGGCGATTTCGGTTTTGGCTCTCCACCATCAAACGGTTCCTCCGACCATCAACTACGAGTACCCCGACCCCGAGTGCGACCTGGACTATGTGCCCAACCAGGCGCGGAAGCAGCCGCTGGAGTATGCGCTTTCCAACTCCTTCGGCTTCGGGGGCACCAACGCCACCCTCTTGTTCCGCCGCTATCAGGGATAGCCCGCGGCACGCCGGGGCCTGACAACCCGGCTTCCACCCCTCCATCACATCAGCCTTGGCCTTTCGGCATTTCTCACCAGAGGATCGGGCATTGGCTGGAAGAGTGTTTTTCGTCAGCGTCTTGCAGCGATTCTTGGGTAGCTTCAACATACAGACTGTGCTGAGCGTGCCCCGACTTATCTGAGCTCGAACACTATGGAAGGTTGCTGGCGCCGCCTGCGCGGCTCTGAGGGAGGCCGGCTCAAGATGCGTTTGTGCAGGTGAGAAAGGCCATTGCGTTGCCCTGCGCCTCACGTGGGCTCACCGGCATTTGCTGCCGCCGCTTCGCGGCTCGACTCCCGTACGTTACGTTTCCGATGCACGTTTCCCATGGGCTGACGCCCACGGCTACCTGCTGGCGCCGCCTACGCGGCTCTGAGGGAGGCCGGCTCAAGATGCGTTTGTGCAGGTGAGAAGGGCCATTGCGTTGCCCTGCGCCTCACGTGGGCTCACCGGTGTTTGCTGGCGCCGCCTACGCGGCTCGACTCCCGTACGTTACGTTTCCGATGCACGTTTCCCATGGGCTGACGCCCACGGCTACCTGCTGGCGCCGCCTACGCGGCTCTGAGGGAGGCCGGCTCAAGATGCGTTTGTGCAGGTGAGAAGGGCCATTGCGTTGCCCTGCGCTTCACGTGGGCTCACCGGTGTTTGCTGGCGCCGCCTACGCGGCTCGACTCCCGTACGTTACGTTTCCGATGCACGTTTCCCATGGGCTGACGCCCACGGCTACCTGCTGGCGCCGCCTACGCGGCTCTGAGGGAGGCCGGCTCAAGATGCGTTTGTGCAGGTGAGAAAGGCCATTGCGTTGCCCTGCGCCTCAAGTGGGCTCACCGGCATTTGCTGCCGCCGCTTCGCGGCTTACTGGAAGCCCCAGGCTGCTGCCCGGGGATTTTCGGTTACAAACCCTTTCCCCCGGCAGTGTCCTGGTTTACGGGAGAGCGGCGAAGCCGCGTCAGCAGGTAGCCGTGGGCGTCAGCCCATGGAAAGGGTTGGTGCCAGGGTTGAGCCGCGAAGGCGGCGGCAGCAGGTTGCCGTAGGTGTGACCCGGCCACAAGCTCATGGGTTGCGGCCCGCGGGAGTTCATTTCAGGCGTGATACACTCGGACTGGAGACTCTTGGTTCGGGTGGAGCGACAGCGGTGGAAACGCAAAGACCCTTTCGGGTGACCCAGTATCAACCGAAGGGCGACCAGATTCAGGCGATCCGGGAACTGGTTCGCGGACTGGACGATGGCGAGCCGCACCAGGTGTTGCTGGGGGTCACCGGTTCCGGTAAGACCTACACCATGGCCAAGGTCATAGAGCAGATGAACCGTCCGGCTCTGGTGCTGGCTCACAACAAGACGCTGGCGGCGCAGCTCTGCCAGGAGTTCCGCAGCTTTTTCCCGGACAATGCCGTGGAGTACTTCGTCAGCTACTACGACTACTATCAACCCGAAGCCTACATTGCGGCTACCGACACCTATATCGAGAAAGAATCCACCATCAACGACGAGATCGACAAGATGCGCATGTCGGCCACCCGATCCCTGTTCGAACGGCGGGATTGCGTCATTGTGGCCAGCGTCAGCTGCATCTACGGCATCGGTTCTCCGGAAGCCTACTACGGGATGTTGCTGTTTCTGGCCAAGGGACAGCGGGTCAGCAGGGAGGAGATACTGAAGAAGCTGGTGGAGATCCAGTACGAGCGCAGCGATGACGATTTTCGCCGGGGCACTTTCCGTGTCCGGGGGGACCGCATCGAGGTCTTTCCGGCTTACGACGATCAAGCCTACCGCATCGAGCTGTTCGGGGATGAAATCGAGTCCCTGTTTCAGATCGACCCGCTCAGCGGCGAAATCCGCTTCTCCTACGAGCGCCTTCCCATCTACCCCAAGTCCCACTACGTCATGCCCCGTCCCACCTTGCTCAAGGCCATTGAGACCATCAGGGAGGAGTTGGAACAGTGGCGTCCCCGGCTGGAAGCCGAGGGGAAGTGGGTGGAGGCCCAGCGTCTTCAGCAGCGGACCCTGTTCGACCTGGAGATGATGAAGGAAATAGGATTCTGTCACGGCATCGAGAACTACTCCCGCCATCTTTCGGGCCGCTGCCCCGGCCAGCCTCCACCAACCCTGCTGGACTACCTGCCTCAGGACCACCTGTTCTTCATCGACGAGAGTCATCAGTCCGTCCCCCAGGTTCGAGGGATGTATGCCGGGGACCGTTCCCGCAAGCAGAACCTGGTCGACTTCGGTTTTCGCCTGCCCTCGGCCCTGGACAACCGCCCTCTCAAGTTCGAAGAATTCGAGCATCGCCTCAATCAGGTGATCTACGTCTCGGCCACCCCCGGGCCCTACGAACTGACCAAGACCAGTGGCGTCGTGGTGGAACAGATCATTCGTCCCACCGGCTTGGTGGATCCCGCGGTGGAGGTGAGGCCCGTCGGGTCCCAGGTGGACGATCTGCTTCACGAGATTCGACTGCGGGAAAAACGACGGGAAAGAGTGCTGGTGACCACCCTGACCAAGCGCATGGCCGAGGATCTGGCCGAGTACTATCGCGAGGTGGGCGTCCGCTGCCGCTACATGCATTCGGAGATCGATACGCTGGAGCGGATCAAGATCCTGCGAGGCCTGCGGTTGGGGGATTTCGACGTGCTGGTGGGAATCAACCTGCTGCGCGAGGGGCTCGACCTTCCGGAAGTGTCGCTGGTCGCCATCCTGGATGCCGACAAGGAAGGCTTTCTGAGGTCCCGCGATTCTCTCATTCAAACGATCGGGAGAGCCGCTCGCCACCTGAGCGGCCGGGCCATACTCTACGCCGATCGGATGACGGAGTCCATGAGACAGGCCCTGGATGAGACCAACCGGCGCCGGGAAAAGCAGCTTGGCTACAACCGGAAACACGGGATTACTCCGGAATCGATTATGAAACCGGTCGACATGCACCTGATCGCCATGGTCGAGGCGGACTATCTGGACCTGGCGCCGGAGCAGGATGCCGTCGAGGTGACCTCTCCCGATGAAATCGAAGCCCAGATCCTCAAGCTGCAAGCCAGGATGAAGGAGGCGGCCCGGAATTTCGAATTCGAAGCCGCCGCCCGGTTGCGAGACCAGATAAAGGCGTTGAAGGAGAAGGAGATGAGCCTGCTCTGAGAGGCAGGAGGGATAAGCGGGCTATGCCGCTTGGCTGGAGCGACCGGACGCGATGCCCCGAACCGTTTCCCCCTGAGCGGGACGTCGCAACTTTTCTCGAGATCGGGGACCCATGACGATGGCAGATTCTCCCGAGGTGTTTCAAACCGCTGTCGACCGGCGCAGTCCGGGATTTCAGAGGCGCCACAGGGCGATGGAAGCGCTGGTGGAACGGATGCGGCGGGACGAGAACGCCATCCGCCAGGGGGGCGGAGCCGAGGCTGCACGCAGGCAAAATGCCAAGGGACGCCTGACTGCTCGGGAGAGGATCCGACACCTCGTCGATCCCGATCCCCCATTCCTGGAGTTGGGAATCTACGCGGCCCACCAGATGTACGCCGAGTGGGGCGGCGCCCCGTCGGCCGGCGTGATCGCGGGCATGGCCAAGGTCTGTGGGCGCCACTTCATGGTCATCGCCAACGACGCCACCGTCAAGGCGGGTTCCTTCTTTCCCATGACCGCCAAGAAGGTTTTGCGGGCCCAGACGATCTCGCTGGAGAACCGCCTGCCCATCATCTACCTGGTGGACTCCGCCGGCATTTTTCTACCCCTTCAGGAGGACGTGTTCCCCGACACCGACGATTTTGGCCGGGTCTTCTACAACAACGCCGTCCTCTCTGCCCGGGGGATTCCACAGATCACCGCCGTCATGGGCTCCTGCGTGGCCGGCGGAGCCTATCTGCCGGTGATGTGCGACAAGCTGCTGATGACCGAGGGGAGCGGACTCTATCTGGCCGGACCGGCACTGGTCAAGGCGGCCATCGGACAGAAAGTGTCCAGCGAGGAACTGGGCGGCGCCGCGGTGCACGCCGGCCTCAGCGGCACCGTCGACTTCCGGGAAAAGGACGATCTCAGTTGCCTGGGCCGTATTCGCGAACTGGTGGACAAGATGGGCCGTAGGACGGGCTCCAGTCCGGATTGCCGCCCCTCGGCGGAGCCTCGCCATGATCCGGCGGAGCTTGGGGGGGTATTCTCCGCCGATCCCGTCGGCGAATACGAGATGCGGGAGGTGATTGCCCGCCTGGTGGACGACAGCCGATTCACCGAGTTCCGGAAAGAGTACGGCCGGACCCTGATCACCGGATACGCCCGGTTGGGCGGGTTTGCCGTGGGTCTGGTGGCCAATCAGAAACGGCATCAGCAGAGGCAGGACGGACGGCTGGAAGTCGGCGGCGTGATCTATGCCGAGAGCGCCAACAAGGCGGCGCGCTTCATGATGGACTGCAACCGGAACGGCATCCCGCTCATTTTTCTGCACGACGTCAACGGCTTCATGGTGGGTCGGGAGGCCGAGCATGGGGGCATCATCAAGGCAGGAGCCAGGATGGTGAACGTGGTCTCCAACAGTGTCGTTCCCAAGATCACGGTGATCCTGGGCGGCAGCTTCGGAGCCGGGCACTACGCCATGTGCGGCAAAGCCTACGGGCCCAGGTTCCTGTACGCCTGGCCCAGTGCCCGCTACGGGGTCATGGGCGGGGATCAGGCGGCCCGCACCCTGGTGGAGGTCCGACTGGCGCAGCGGGAAAGGGAAGGAGCCGGGTTGACGGATGCGCAACGCCGGGAAATGGAGGCCGAGGTCCGGGAGACCTTTGAACAGCAGGCCGATCCTCGCTATGGAGCAGCCCGGCTGTGGGTGGATGCTCTGATCGATCCGTCCCGGACCCGGGAGGTGCTCATTCGGAGCCTTCAGGTGGCCGCCCTCAATCCGGAGGCGCCCGCCTTCAAGCTGGGGATGCTTCAGACCTGAAATGCACTCATCCCGGGTGCAGCAGCACCTTCAGCGCACCGGGGGACTGAGCCAGTCGGAATGCCTCTACCGCCTCGTTCAGAGGCAGGGATTCCCCGATCAGTCGGCTGGGTTGAATGCGCTTGCGGACCAGCAGATCGAGCGCCGGTTCGAAACGGCCGCAGCGAGACCCCAACAGGGTGAGTTCGTCCACCACCACCGAGGCCGGATCGAATGACTGCCGTCCATGAAAGGTGGACTTCAGGACCACCGTGCCTCGCGGTTTCAGGAGTCTGAGGGCCAGCTCCAGTCCCGACGGCGAACCGGTGGCTTCCACCACCAGTTCGAAGGAGCGAGTTGCTGTTTGGGCCGAGCCGAGTTGGAGAGTGTTGACCCCCAGATCCTCAACGAGGTGCATTTTCCGCGGATGCTTGCCGATCAGGGTCAGGGGAGGATGTGGACCCGGTCTGGCCTGGGCCAGGACCATGGCGATCAGCAGTCCCAGCTTTCCGTCTCCCAGGACGGCGATCTTTTCCACCCGTTGGATGTCGACTTGGTCTAGAATCTCACAGGCGGCGGCGACCGGTTCCACAAAGACCGCGTCGTCGTCGGAAACCGAGTCGGGAACCGGATGGAGATTCTGCTCCGGAAGGGTGAAGTACCCGCGAAAGGCGCCGTCCCGTTTCAGAATTCCCAGCACCGAGCGTCGGGCACAATGTCTCCCCCAACCGGTTCGGCAGAATTCGCACCGGGAGCAGACGGCGTTGATTTCTCCAACCACCCGGGCGCCCACCAGCGACGGAGTCCTGGAGGATTCGACTCTGCCGACGAACTCGTGGCCCAACACGCCCTTGAAACCGAAGTACCCTCTGGTGATTTCGATATCGGTGTTGCAAATGCCGGCCTGGATGAGACGCACCACGCTTTCGTCCCCGGTGAATACCGGCTTGGATGCGTCTACGACTTCAAGCTTCCGATCGAAAACAACCGCTTTCATGGTCGCTCCGGGGTGAGGATGGGCTTGAGACCGGGAACGGGTTTCTTCCCCGGGGGCGCCGGTCCCTCGGCCAGCCGGACCGACCTCCTCCAGAAACGGCCTCCCGCTGTCAGGGAACTGTAAACACCAAATTTATTTTAGGACAGTTCAGATTCCGTCGAGAGGACAATCGAATGACGCTCTCCAAACGGGCCAAGAGAAGGATCATCTGGGCAGCCGTGCTGATAGCCCTGCTGGCTCTCCGCGTGGGTTGGATGCTTTACGACCGCAGCCGCCCCGTCACTCCCAAGAAGACGGCCTCCAAAAAAATTCAGCGGGATTATCTGGTCCGGCTTCCCCGGTTCTACATCTCGACGCTCGAGGGAGCCAAAGGGTTGGTGGGGAAGCCGATTTGGGTGAAGAAGGGATTTCAGTTGTCCTATTTCCCTGTTGGCAAGGGCGGGAAATCCAGGGCCGGAGGTGGGGCAGGGCGGCTTCTCGCCCTGGAAGAGCTGGTGGTGAGAGAGGTGGTGGAGCAGCCCTCCCCGGGCGGGTCGGGAGACAAGCAGGTCCTGGCCGTCTTCGAGAAGGAAGGGGCGGCCATGGGAACCGTCATCGGTAGCTTTGACGGGAATCGGCAACTCTACCAGATGGTATTGGACCAGTTCTTCTATGCCAAGGACCCCCGAGAGCTTTACTCGCACTGGAGCGAGAATACCTGGAGACTCATTCGGGACCACGATTTGGCATTGGACATGACCTTTGCCCAGGTCGCACTCTCCATCGGAGACGGCAGGCTGGTTACCCAGGAAGCGGGAGACGTTCAGATCTATGAGTTCCGGCGCAAGCCGGGGGGAGCAGCCGGGCGTTTCCGGGTTCGCTTCAAGGGAGGACGGGTGGCGGAGTTCAAGGTGCTTGAGTAGCTCCGCCGCGTGCCCGCTACGGGTGAGGAGGAACCGCCATCAACTTTCAACGATTTCTCGCCAACCCGCTCCTGAGAGTGTTGCTGCTGTTGATGCTGCTATATGTGTTCTTTCTCAGTATTTCCCTGATGGGGGCATCCTTCAAGTTCTTCGGTCACGGATTTGCCGAGCGCCTGCTGGCCACCACCGCCAATCCGTTTCTGGGTCTGTTTATCGGAATTCTGGCCACCAGCATGGTTCAGAGCTCCTCGACCGTTACCGCCATGACAGTGGGATTGGTAGCCGGGGGAGCCCTGGATGTTCAGGGGGCCATCCCCATCATCCTGGGTTCCAACGTGGGCACCAGTGTCACCAACACGCTGGTCTCGGTGGGCCATATCGCTCGACCTGACGAATTCAGGCGGGCCTTTGCGGCGGCTACGGTCCACGACTTCTTCAATCTCATCCTGGTGGTAGTCTTTTTCCCCTTGCAGTTGTTCACCAACGTGCTGGGGCGCGCTTCGTCCGTGCTGACCGAGGCACTCAGGGAGTCGGGAGGGCTGCAGCTGGTCAATCCGATCAAGGCCATCGTGGAGCCTGCCGTGCAGATCATCGGTCGGGGGACCTCGGAGTCCGGCGCCCTGATGCTGCTCGTCGCGGTGGGCCTCCTTTTCCTTTCTCTGCGTTACCTGGTGGTGGTCCTGAAATCCCTCGTCATCGGCAGGATCGAAAGTTTCTTCGACCAGGTCCTGTTCAAGACGGCCCTCAGAGCCCTGATCCTGGGTGTTCTGTTGACCGTAGCGGTTCAGAGTAGCTCGATCACCACATCCCTGGCGGTCCCGCTGGCGGGCGCCGGCATTCTGTCGCTGATGCAGATCTTTCCCTTTACGCTGGGCGCCAACATCGGAACCACCATTACCGCCATGCTGGCCTCGCTGGTGACGGGCAACCCGGCGGCAGTGACGGTCGCCTTCGCGCACCTGCTGGTCAACCTGTTCGGGGTGGTGCTGGTCTGGCCGATCCGGCGAATTCCAATCACCATGGCCGAGATGATGGCGCAGTGGTCGCTCAAGTCCAGACTTGTCCCTCTGGTCTACGTGGCGACGACCTTCTTTCTGGTTCCCCTGGTGTTGATCTATTTCGCGGGATGAGTCGCCCTCCGGGTGCCCAGCAGACAGCAGCCGAAATTCACCAGCAGGCCGATGACCCCGGCATGGAATCCCCACAGGCGGGGATACCCCAGCCAGGTCAGTCCCAGTCCCACCAGCAGTCCCGCCACCATGCCCGTCAGCACGGTCTGACCCCGGAGCCGTTTCCAGTAGAGGCCCAGGAAAAAGCAGGGAGCGATCTGGATGAGCACCTCGAATTTGAGCTCAAGGAGGCGGATCAGCGTTTTCTCGGTCCCGATGGCGATGATCACCAGCAGGGCGACGATGATCCAGGAGCACCACTTGCCGACGGAGGTCAACTCGGCCTGGCTGCTTTGGGGACGGAAGTAGACCTGGTAGATGTCCTTGGTGACCATGGAGGAGATGGAGAGCAAGGCCGAGTCGGCCGTCGACATCAGAGCCGCCAGGGCGGCCGCGAAGATGAGGACCACCAGCCAATACCCCTGAATCGACTGGCTCATGATGAGACCGCAGAGGCGGGCCAGCACCTGATCGGTTTCTCCGGGGGCCAGGTCGGGAAGCACCACGCTTCCAGTCACGCCGCAGATCATGGCGATCAGCGCGGTGGTGAAAGGCATGATGGTCATTAGAGCCAGAGACCGTTTGAGCACCCGGGTGGATCGACTGGCGTAGAGGCGTTGGATAGCCTGGGGGTAGATGGCCGCCCCGAATCCGAACAGGAACACGTAGCTGAGCCAGTTCATGCATCCCTCCAGGGTAGGCACCTGAACCTTGGCGGGATCGGCGTGGGTGAGCTGCTCCACCACTGCCGGCAGGCCGCCGGCCAGACTGGGCACCATGAAGAGAAGCATCGTGAAACCCAACAGCAGCAGGATGCCCTGGATCATGTCGGTCCAGGCCACACTGCGCATGCCTCCCAGGGTCTCATAGACCACCATGATGATCGCCAGGGTGACGATGCCGTAGGCCGAGGGCACGGCTCCGTCCGTAAGGCCCTCGACTGCGGCTCCCATGGCTCTCAGTTGGGCCAGGGTATAGTTGGCCAGGGCGTAGATCATCAACAGGGTGCTGAGCAGGGTGAGTGGGGGCGAGCCGAAGCGGTGGGCGATGTAATCTCCGGGGGTGATGAACTTCTTCTTGTGGGATAGGGCCACCAGCCGCGGCGCAAACAGCAGGTATCCGGCGATCACCGAGAACATGAACAGGATGGAGGCGGTCCAGCTGAATCCGATCCGGTAAGAGATCCCGGTGTAGCCGAAGAGGGTATTGCCGCTGTATTGAGTGGCGTACAGAGTGAGGAAGAGGGCCAGAAAGCCGAGGGACCGCCCAGCCAGGTAGAAGTCCGACAGGCTGTGGCCCCGGCTTCGGCGCCGGGCCAGCCAGCCGACGCCGATGGTGGAAAACAGGTAGAGGGCGATGACCGTCAAGGCCCCCCAACCGAGCGTCAACTGGCTTTCACCGGTCCCCATGGGAGTCTTCTTCCCCGACGGTTTTCCAGTAGCGAAAGATCACCCAGGTGGTCCATCCCGCCAACAACAACACTGCAAGCAGCGAGACCACCATCCAGAGAGGCAGCCCCAGAATCAGCGGGCCGCGGTATCCGGCCGGCCAGTACCAGGGAACGGCGACGGCGTAAAGGAGCAGATAGACCAGCCACAGCCAGGGATGGCGTCGGGGTTCCCGGATCAGCTCGTCGGAGCCCTGGTCGTGATCTTCACCTGAATGCATGGAATGGGTTTCGTGTGAGAAGTCTCGGCCGAATTGTCTTAGAGGAAGGGCATCATACCATCTTTCTGACTCAGTGAAAATTCGCCGGCAGCTCCCGGGATCGGATGGCGTCGAGCAGTTCCCTGCCGCTGTGAAACCGACGGGTGGCCCGTTTCTCCTGCAGCCGCTGCCGGAGCTTCCGCAGTGGTCGCAGGTAGGGATGGGAAGAGGCGAAGTGCCGCAAGAGCGAGTGCCCGCGGACAATCTCCAGGATACGCTCGCAGTTTCCGGGAATTTCCGTTCCGACAGACCCGACACCCTCCTTTTCAAAGACGGCCGTGATGTTGCCGCCGTCGGGGGACAGATCGGTTCGGTGGTGGCGAAAGCCGGCTTTTCCCCCCAACTGCCGCAGGCTGGCCGGATTGAAGCTGTAGAGGTGGGCTGGATGGAAGCGATGTCCCGGTGACTGGCAGGTGGCCTCCAGGTTGGGGACCTCGATCACCAGCCGACCCCGGGGCTCAAGCCATTCCCGGACATGCGCCAACACCTCCGATGGAGAGGCCATGTGCTCCAGGGCATGAAAGATCGTCACCATGTGGCAACTCTCCGAGGGAAGCCGGACCTCGCGTGCGAAACCGAGGTGGACCGGGATTTCCAGTTCCTCCTGCGAGTAGCGGGCGTAGCCCTCGTGGGGCTGAACCCCTTGGGCATCGAAGTCGAGACGGCGCATGAGATAAACGAACTCGCCTCCTCCCGAGCCTACGTCGACGATCGCCGAGCCCGGTTTCAGCAGTCCCTGCAGTTGTCGAATGCGGTGGACGGCGACTTTGCCGGCCCGGTAGACGTGTTCCAGTGTCGGACGGGAGATCCCCTTGTACTGGAGCCGGTACTCCTCGGAGTAGAATTTTCTCAGCGTCTGCTCGCTGGGAACGGGGTCGCTCCAGACCAGACCGCATTTCCGGCAGATGACGGTTCGCAGGGGCTTCCCGTGCCGGTCCAGACTGGCGAGGTCTTCCGCCTCTCGGGCGCCGCACAGATCACAGGGGGATCGGGGGATCATGGCAGGAGGGATGGATCGGCTCCGGTGCGTCGCCGCCCGGCACGGTCAGCCTCCGCTTGGCGCCGGCGTTCCGGGGTGGAGTCGGCGAAGGTAACGGAGGCTGCGGGGGGCCGCCTCCTCCAGGCTGGCCCCGCGGTAGACTTTCACGGAAGCGAAGCGGTCGTAGCCGATGCGGTCAAGAGCTCTCAGCACGGCCGCGAAGTCCAGATGTCCCGTCCCCAGCAGGGATCCGTTGCTTTCGCAGAGGTGGACGTGGCGAAGGGAGGATCCGCATGCCAGGATGGGATCTACCAGAGAGCGCTCCTCCACGTTCATGTGGATCGTATCCACCATGGGCTTGAGGGCCGGAGACCCCACCTCGGCGATGAGCCGGCGGACTTCGGCCACGCTGTTGTTGAAGCCCACCTGCAAGTGATTGACCGGTTCCACCACCACGTCCACCCCTTGGGCCTCGGCCTGAGCGGCGACCTGCCCGAGGCCGTCCCGGATTCTTGCCTGGGCGGCCTCAACTTCGGGCTCATCGCTCAAGAGTCCTTGTAGCAGGCCGACCACCAGGATGGCCTTGAATCGCCGGGCGACCTCCAGGAAGCCCACCAGGCGGTCGACCGTTTGCCGTCGGATGGACGGATCGGGCGAGCTCAGGCAGAGCCCTTGCCCGTAGGCCTCGCCGGTCAGAAAAGAGGGGATCGTCAGATCCAGGTCGTCCAGCAATTGCTCCAGGCGGTCCAGGTCGGGAGCCAGTGAATCGGTCAGATTCACTTCAACCCCGGCGTAACCGCACTCCTTCAGCAATGTCAGGGTCTCACGGATCCGCTGATGGGATCCGAGGGACTCCAGGGGCGGGATGATGATGTAGCTGTAGCGGAACATGGGCTTGCTTTTCGGTTATCTTGACGGCAAGCGAGACGGCGGCATCAACTCGAATCGGGAGGCTAAACTATCACAGCCCATGACCGGTTCCAATCGGAACTGCAGTTCCACCGCCCTTGCCTTGAAACATACGAAAAAAGACAAAAGAAAAAGAGTGATCCACGAAGGGCCACGAAGAACGACGAAGGGCCACTAAGGCATTGAGGTGAACCGTTACGGGATACCAAGCTCGCAAAGGATTGGTCGATTTCCGATTGTTTGACTCTTGAGCCATTTGCAAAATTCTTCGGTAAGCGGAATTGATTACCGGGAAGGGTTGTGATCCCCGGGAGGTGGCGTCTGCCCCCCTCTGGATCGACGGCGGGCGGAGCACTCTCGGGACGCCGCGTTGGCCCCCCTCCGGATCAGCCTTCGCCATTCGGCTCGGCTTCTCCGACTCCCCCTCAAGGGGGGAGTGATACTTGAGCGCTGAACCAGGCTCCTTGCCTGATTCCGGGGCATGATGTAAATGATGTTCCCGGTTTAGGGTGTGGAGGATGCCCCCCCGGGAGCGCGGGCGTCCCGCCCGCACCATGTCGGGCACAGCCTTGGCCATCTCCGCCACTCGGATCGACCCGGAACTGCGCCCTGGGTCTGCTTCGGTTTGACCGTTGAGGTTGCCGCCGACAGGCCGGCACCCTTCAGCACCGGACGAAGGCTCAGCGCCAGCCAAAGGAATGGGGCATAAGGATGCGGGCGGGACGCCCGCGCTCCCGGGGGGGCATTCTCCCCTGACGCCGTGACACCTACGTCACAATATCGCAGAAGCACCCGGGCGCCGCTCGTCATTGACCGAGCTCCATCCCTATTCGTCCCCATTCGTGTTCATTGGTGATTCGTCTTCATTGCCAAAACCAAAACGGCTGGTTGTTTATCCTGTTAATCTTGTGCATCCATGTTCAATCAGTAGAAAACCGGTTTTGCACGACAGGACCCTTGTTCCCGACAGGCCATGAAGATGCGTTGTTTTACTCTCGTATGATTCGCACGGCAGGGCGGGGGGCCGGCTAACCGGGGACGACCGAACAGACAAGCCCGGGGCTGCCCGGGGCCGCTTGCCTGGCCGGATGGCTTGTGCTAGCTTTACTCGTTTTTGGCGACGGCGGCGTTTGCAACAGTCAGGCCGCCGCTAATGCCGGGTTTCTCCCCGGGGGTGCGGTTTCCCTTTTATACGACGGGTTCCCGCCCAAATCACCCCATTTGGTTGAAGCGCCCCCATTCGAGCCTGCCCAAGGAAACGCCCATGATCAAGGCCATCAAGGGGACTCGGGACATACTGCCGCAGGAATCGGTGGTATGGAATCGGGTGGAGGAGACCGCCCGGGAGATCCTCTCCGTCTATGGGTTTTCCGAGATCCGCACCCCGGTCTTCGAGAGCACCGAGCTGTTTGCGCGGGGGGTGGGAGCAGACACCGATATTGTTGCCAAGGAGATGTACACTTTCGACGATCGTGACAGCCGCTCGCTCACGCTTCGTCCGGAGGGGACGGCGTCAGTGGTTCGGGCCTATCTGGAGCACCAGTTCCATCGGGACCCGCAGATCTGGAAGGTCTATTACCTGGGGCCCATGTTCCGCCGGGAACGACCTCAGAAGGGGCGCTTCCGGCAGTTTCACCAGTTGGGCGCCGAGGTGCTGGGCTCGGATCATCCAGCCATCGAAGCGGAAGTGATCGAGCTGCTGCAACTGTTCCTGGATCGGATCGGCGTGGGCGAGACCGAACTGCTGGTGAACTCCATTGGCTGCGGCCGCTGCCGCCCCGGATTTCTGCAGAAACTGCAAGTTGCGCTGAGTGAAATAGAGGACCGGCTCTGCCAGGACTGCCGCCGGCGCTGCCGGTCCAATCCACTTCGGGTGCTGGACTGCAAGCGCGAGGCCTGCCAGCCTGTAATCGAGAAGCTTCCCTCGATCCTGGAGTTTCTGGATGAGCCCTGCCGCCGGCACTTCGATCGCTTCCTGGGTTATCTCGAGCGCCGCGATATCGGGTTCAGGATTGTGCCGCGCCTGGTGCGGGGGCTGGACTACTACACCCGCACCACCTTTGAGATCACCAGTCGCGGGCTGGGCGCCCAGAATGCCCTGGTGGGCGGGGGGCGCTATGACGGGTTGGCCGAGGTTCTGGGGGGGCAGCCTACCCACGGTTTCGGCTTTGCTTTGGGTCTGGAGCGTGTCATTCTCCTGAGCCGGCATGGGGATAGCCCTTCGTCAGCGGGGCAGCCCCAGCTCTTTATCGCCCCGTTGGGCGAGCCGGCATTGGACAGGGCGTCGCTTATGGCTCGGGAGTTTCGACGCCAGGGCATTCACTGCTTTATGGACTTCGCCCCCCGCAGCCTCAAGAGCTCCCTGCGCCTGGCCAACAAGCTCCAGGCCGGCCATGTCCTGATCGTGGGGGAGAACGAGTTGAAGACCGGGGAATTCCC
Organism: Candidatus Versatilivorator sp.; assembly: GCA_965207735.1. GTDB lineage: Bacteria > Acidobacteriota > Terriglobia > Versatilivoradales > Versatilivoraceae > Versatilivorator. The sequence continues at coordinate 4,795,611 of OZ242296.1, forward strand.
GCTCAAGCGCATGAGGGACGGGCGGCAGATCCTGGTCAGTGAAGCGGAAGTGGTTTCCAGGCTTGGGAACGGCTGGGAAGACTAGGGGAGGAGAACGGCTTTGGCATTGGACTCGTTGGAGAGAGTGGAACGCACCCATCACTGTGGACAGCTGCGCCCGAGCGACGGCGGTCAGGAAGTGGTGCTGATGGGGTGGGTGGCCAGGCGCCGCGACCTGGGACATCTCATTTTTATCGATCTGCGGGACCGGGAAGGGTTGACCCAGGTGCTCTTCAATCCCGACCAGTCCCCGGAAACTCACGAGAAGGCCAAGGGTTTGCGCTCGGAATACGTGATCATGGTCCGAGGCAGGGTACTGCAGCGAGATCCGGAAACGGTGAATCCGGCCATCGGCACCGGCGAGATTGAAGTCCTGGCCTCTTCGCTGCTTCTCTTGAACGAGTCCAAGACACCCCCGTTTCCCATTGAAGACGATATTGCCACCTCCGAGGACCTGCGGCTCAAGTATCGCTACCTGGACCTGCGACGCCCCCGCCTCAGCCACAATTTCAAATTGCGGCATCAGGCCACCATGGCCGTCCGCCGCTTCCTGGACGGCCATGGTTTCTATGAGATCGAAACTCCTTTTTTGACCAAGTCGACGCCGGAAGGGGCTCGCGACTACCTGGTTCCCTCCAGGCTCCATGCCGGGGGCTTTTACGCCCTGCCTCAATCGCCCCAACTCTTCAAGCAGCTGCTGATGGTTGGAGGTATGGACAAGTACTTCCAGATCGTGCGCTGTTTCAGGGACGAAGACCTGCGAGCCGACCGGCAACCGGAGTTCACCCAGATCGATATCGAGATGTCGTTCGCCCATCCGGAGACCGTTTTCCGGGTGGTGGAACCGATGATGGCGGAGATTTTCAAGTTGACGGGTCATCGCATCCAAACGCCCTTCCCCCGTATTCCCTATGAGGAGGCCATCGCACGCTACGGCACCGACAAGCCCGACACCCGCTTCGGGCTGGAGTTGGTCGATTTCAGCCAGTGCCTGGGCCAGACGGAGTTTCCGCCCTTTCGGAACGCCCTCGAGGATGGCGGTCAGGTCAAGGGAATCCGGGTTCCAGGGTGCTCCGGATACTCCCGGAAGCAGTTGGACGACCTTACGGCCGTGGCTCGAGTCTTCGGCGCTCACACGCTGGCCTATCTCAAGGTTCTGGACGCCGGCGTCCAGTCTCCCCTCCTGAAGCACCTGGGAGAGTCGGGTTGCCGCGGCCTGGCACAGCAGTCCGGGGCGGAGTCCGGGGATCTGATTCTGCTGGTTTCGGGCAGCCGGAAGGTGGTCGCGGACTCCCTCAGCGCCGTCCGCCTCCAATTGGCCAGGCAGGAGAGCCTCATCGACCTGAAAGCCAACCACTTCCTCTGGGTGACCCAATTCCCCATGTTCGAGTACGACGAGACCGAGAAGCGGCACGTCGCTTGCCACCACCCCTTCACCTCTCCCATGGAGGAAGATATCCCCAGGCTGGAATCCGACCCTGGGTCGGTACGGGCCAGAGCCTATGATCTGGTGCTCAATGGGGTGGAAATAGGAGGAGGCTCGATTCGTATTCATCGCCAGAACCTCCAAGCCAAGGTATTTCGAGCCCTGGCCCTGGACGAAGAGGAGGCGCGGCTGCGTTTTGGATTCTTCCTGGAGGCATTGGAATACGGTGTGCCGCCTCATGGGGGGATTGCCCTTGGGCTGGACCGAATCGTGATGTTGCTGACGGGTGACAGTTCCATTCGGGATGTCATTGCTTTTCCCAAAACGGCCCGAGCGGTCGACCTGATGGCCGATTGTCCGACTCTGGTGGATCGGAAGCAGTTGGACGAGTTGGGGATTCGCCTGGCGGACAAGAGCTTGAATTGACGTCATGTCGAGAATACGTCTTCTACCGGAGGCGCTGGCCAACCAGATTGCTGCAGGAGAGGTGGTCGAACGACCGGCTTCGGTGGTCAAGGAGCTGTTGGAGAACTCCCTGGATGCCGGGGCGCGTAACCTGGAAATCACCGTTCAGGCGGGCGGAAAGCGTCTGATCCGGGTGCTGGACGACGGGGAGGGTATGACTCCCGACGATGCCTTGTTGGCCTTTGAGCGTCACGCCACCAGCAAGATCCGTAAGACCGAAGATCTCAGCTGCATCCACACCCTGGGTTTCCGGGGTGAGGCGCTCCCCAGTATCGCCGGAGTCTCCCGGCTCTTGATGGAGACCCAGGCGAAGGGAGAGAGGGTGGGAACGGCCGTGGAGATCGCCGGGTCCCGGATGGCGGGGGTGCGAGAGATTGCCCGAGCCGTCGGGACCACCCTGACGGTGCGGGATCTGTTCTTCAACGTGCCGGCCCGAAAGAAATTCCTGAGGGCGGACCGCACCGAGCTGGGCCACGTCGTCAACGTCGTGACGCAGTACGCCCTGGCTCATCCGGAAGGCCGCTTTGCCCTGGCCGGCTGGGGGTCCGGGATGTTCGACTTCCAGGCCGTGGAATCATTGCGCGAGCGGCTGTTCCAGGTATTCGGAGCGGAGCTGCTCCGGCAACTGGTGGAACTGGAGGAGGAGCTGCCGTTCGTGCCCGGTTCGCCATCTCCCCAGGGTCCGCGACCGGGAGAAAAAATCCGTCTTCACGCCTTCGTTTCCAAGCCGGAAGTGCAGAAGCCCAATCGCCAATCCCTCTACTTTTTTGTGAACCGCCGAATGGTGCGGGACCGGATTCTCATGCACGCCCTCGGTGAAGCCTACCAACGCATTCTTCCGGACGGAAGCTTTCCGGTAGCGTTGGTCTTTATCGAGATGCCCTATGGGGAAGTGGATGTCAACGTCCACCCCTCCAAGACCGAGGTCCGTTTTCGCCGGCAGTCGCTGATTCACGACTGCCTCCGCGAGGCGGTTCGCAAGGCGTTGATGGAAGCCCGGCCTGAAGCCGCGTTTTCGATTCAGCCCAGGGGAATGGAGGTAGAATCGCCCATTGCCTCCGGCGCCCGCCCGGCGAGCGCGCCGGGCCTGCGGCCGCCGACCCGCAAGGGGTCCCTGCCGCTGCAGGTGGGGGAGCCGGCCCCTGCCGGACCGGAGCTCCTGCCGGGCCTTGAAAACTCTTCCGGGCCCGTAGCGGCCGAAGCCCTCTCCTCTTCCGACACCGGCCGAGATTCCCCGCCCCCCACCTGCGCCGCCGCGGAGCTGATCTCCAGGGAGCAGGCCGAGGCCATCCGAACCGCCGCCTCGGGTACGCTTTCTCCCGCCCATATCCACCTGCTGGGCCAGATCGACGACAGCTTCATCGTCGCCAGCGATCGTGGATCCCTGCTCATCATCGACCAGCACGTGGCCCACGAGCGGGTGCTCTTCGAGAAGGTCCTCGGGCAGCGGCGGGGCGGCAGGGTGGAGAGTCAGCGATTGCTGTTGCCGCTGATTGTGGAACTGAACCCCCGCCAGCAGATCCTGCTGGACGATTTGACTCCCGAACTGAATTCCTGCGGTTTCGAGGTGGAGCCCTTCGGCCGTCGAACGCTGGCCGTCAAGGCTCTTCCCGCCGACCTCGGTCCTTCGGACTCCAGCAGGCTGCTGGGCGAACTGCTGGAGGGTCTGGAAAAAGAGGCCAGGGAAGTGAGCCTGGAGCGGTTGCAGGAGAAGGTTGCCGCCTCGGTGGCCTGTCATGCGGCCATCAAGGTAAATACCCACCTGGAACGGTCCAAAATGGTCTGGCTGATCGACGAGCTGCTCAAGACCCGCTACCCCATGACCTGCCCCCACGGCCGTCCCATCATTCTGCGCTACGAAAAAAACGAGATTCTGAAAGCCTTCAAGCGCATCTGATTCGGAACCTCAACGGACGCTCCCAAAAAACTCTCTGAGGTTTTCGAGGACCAGGTCGCTCTTGCCGGTCACGCGCCGGCAGTCGGGAAGCGAATCCAGGAAGGTCCGGCCATAGGACTTTTCCAGCACACGCCGGTCCAGAATCAGGATGCATCCGCGGTCCTTGCGGTCGCGGATCAGCCGTCCGAATCCCTGACGGAAACGAATCACCGCTTGGGGAACGATGTACTCGAGAAAGGGATTGCCGTTCCGGTTCCGGATGTCCTCGACCCGGGCAGCCACCACCGGGTCTCGTGGAACACTGAAGGGAAGCTTGGTCAGAACCAGGTTCTCCAAAGCCTCTCCGGCTACGTCCACGCCTTCCCAGAAGCTGGCGGTGGCGAACAGGACACTGGTCTTGTCGCTCTTGAAATGGTGGGTGAGCCGGTGCCTGGGAGCGCCTCCCTGTTTCAAGGCGGCAATGCCCAGTGCGCTCAGGGGCTGGACCAGGCATTGGTAGGTGCGTTTCAGCAGGTCGTAGGAGGTGAAGAGCACCAGGGCCTTGCCTTGGGAGGATTCCAGCGCCCGCAGCAGGAATCGGCCGAGCGCCTCGGCGAAACCAGGGTGGTCGGGGTAAGGCAAATCGGTGGGAATGGCCAGGATGGCCTGGCGCCGGTAGTCGAAGACGGGGGGCAGCGCCAGTTCCACCAGGCGTGAGTCCGGATCCTGCTGGAGCCCCAGGCGCTCTTTCAGAAAGTCGAATCGTTTTTCGCTGGTCAGTGTAGCGCTGGTCATCACCACGGTCGCGAACTTCTCGAAAACGTTCCGGCGGAGAAGCTCGCCGATGTACAGGGGGACCTGGCGAAAGGTTACCCGTTTGCCCGATCGGGACGGAGACCATTGGATCCACCGAACCTTGCCGTTTTCCTCGCCCCCGAAAATCTCGGCCAAGGTGACCGTTGTCGCCTCCAGGCGATCGGTCAAGGCGTTCAGCTCGATTCTCTGGCGTTGCAGGGCTTCTCGAGTTTCCTCCGGGAGGCTGGTCAGCAGCCGGTCCACCGCCCGCAGGTTTCCGTAAAGGACCTGGGCAGCTTGGAGGAGCTGGTGGATTCGGGCCAGGATAGTGCCCTTCCAGTCTTCCTGCCGGTAGAGATCGCTGGTGAAGCGCACTTTCCGTTCCACGGATGGCTCCCGGCTGCGGGCTTCGAACCAGGCCGCGCAATCGTTGAACACCCCTTCGGCCAGAAAGGAGGTTTGCTCCAATTCGGGCAGCAGGCGGCTTTGGACGTGCTCCTCGATTCGACCCGCCAGATTGGGATCGACTCCTTTTCCCTGGGACCGGAGTCTGGCAAGCAGTATCGGAATGGCTCCTTTCTCCCGGACGGTCCCCCGTTTCGCCACCTGGTAGAAACGCGCCAGGAGCCGGCGCAGGGAGAGCTTGGAAACCTGGACGCCGAAGTACTCGGTGGCGATGTCTTCCACGTTGTGGGCTTCATCCAGAATCAACCTGGAATAGGGCGGGAGGACGGCGGCGTCATGGTAGCGCCCGGTGGCCTGACGCACGGCCAGATCGGCGAACAACAAGTGGTGGTTCACCACCAGCAGATCGGCCGCGGCCGCCTGGCGCCGCGCCTTGTAGAAGAAACAGCGGCTATAGTGATCGCACTTGATTCGGGTGCAGGTATCGCTCTCGCAGGATACCTTTTCCCATAGGGCGGACGAGACATTGAGAGACAGATCGGACCGGCTGCCGTCCGAGGTCTTCTCGGCCCATTGGGACAACGCGGTGAAATCGGCCCACTCCTCCTCCAGAAACAGCTTGCCCTGTTGATCCGTAGCCTGCAGCTTGTCCAGGCAAAGATAGTTGCCCCTTCCCTTGACCAGCACTGCACTGAATTCACAGTCCAACACTTGCTGCAGCAGAGGAATATCCTTATGAATCAACTGTTCCTGCAAATTGATGGTGTTGGTGGAGACCACCACCCGCTTCCGATTGCGTACCGCCCACAGGATCGCCGGAATCAGGTAGGCCAGGCTCTTTCCGGTGCCGGTAGCGGCCTCGATGAGGGCCACCCGGGAATCGTTGAAAGTCTCTGCGACCCTTTCGGCCATCTGTTCTTGAGCCGGACGGCGGTGGTAGTCGGTGAATCTGTTGGCCAGAGCTCCGCCGGGCGAGAAGATTTGAAGGATTTCGGGAACGGCCAGCATCGGTGATACGGGTTTTCTGAAGGCCTCCACCACTACGTAGACCTGATCCACGGAGTTGTTGACGATATAGAAACCTACCCCCTGGTTGCCGTAGTGGGAGGCCAGCTCTAGGTCGGCGTCGGAGGGGACCAGATGCCCCGAGGGATGGTTGTGGAGGATCACCTTCCCGGGAGAAGCCACCTGCAGAAGGGCGGGAACGGCAGAGTCGTTGCCTCTGGCCAAGGGGTCGACCTCCTGAAGCACCCCGGATTCGTCGGTCGTTCCGAGGAAGAAGACCTCGTTGCCTTGCGCTTCCTGAATAGTGAACCGCAGGACCTGGAGGACTGCATCGGAGCAGAGATCTGGAAGGCGGGACATGTTCGGTCCGGAGGAAGAGGTGGCCGTGGGCCAGCCGGGATGGATCTTATCATTTGTCGTGACTTCAGGTGTGTAATCTCATAGGATTATACAAATATAGGTTTGAAGTTGTTCGGATGTATAAAAGCGGCAATCCGTTCGGCCGCCGGGAGCAGCATCGGGCGAGCGCAGTCCGGGCGAGCAGGGGGAAGGATGCAAACAGTCGCTGTGATCAGCCAGAAGGGCGGGGCCGGCAAGACGACCCTGACACTGCACCTGGCGGTGGCTTCGGCGCTGGCGGGTCGGAACACCGCTGTCATCGATCTGGACCCGCAGGCCTCCGCGGCCAACTGGGCGGACCGGCGGGATACGGAGGTGCCTGTGGTGCTGTCGGCCCATGCCAGCCGGCTGCGCCGGGAAGTGACCCGGGTCGCCATCGTCGGGGGAGAGATGCTCTATCTGGATACAGCTCCCCATTCGGACGGTTCGGCGCTGGAAGCGGCCAAGCTGTCCGATCTGGTGCTGATTCCTTGCCGTCCGGCGATCCTGGACCTGGACGCCCTCAATAACAGTCTGGACTTTATTCGCACCGCCCATAAGCCGATTTGCGTGGTGCTCAACTCGATCGCTTCGGTTGGTCGCGACGCCGACCAGGCAGTCGAGGCACTCAAGGGGTTGGGGGTAGAGATCTGTCCGGTTCGATTGGGGCACCGGGTGGCCTTTGCGCGCTCGCTGATCACGGGGCTGGTGGCCCTGGAGTTCGATCCCAAGGGCAAGGCGGCCGAAGAGATGGGCCGGCTGCACCAATTCGTTCAGAGACGGTTAAGTCAACTATGAGCAAGTGGAGGCCTACCAGATGGCTAACGAATTCGGCACTGCCATTAAGCTCAAGAGCACGCGGAGTGGCCGTGCCCGGCAGCGCCAGGGGACAAGGCATATCGGCGGACATTTTCCTCCGGAGACGGTGAAGCAGCTTCGTCTGATTGCCGTCGAGGAGGACACGACCTCTCAAGCGCTGCTTGAGGAAGCCCTCGAACTTCTGTTCCAATCCCGCGGCAAGCGTCCCCTCGTTTAGGGATATCGGGGTGATGGGACAGGGGAGGTTGGCTGTTTGCCCCTTCCGGTTCCCTGCGTGCCTGAATTTAGTTTTTTGCCTTGCGGGCAGGGCATCGAAAGGGCCAATAGCCAGTGGTCTGCCATGGTCGATCTGAGAACCGAATTTGCGGGAATCAGGCTGAAGAACCCAGTGATGACCGCCAGCGGCACCTTTGGGTACGGTGAAGAGTTCAGCCGATTGGTGGACTTGAACCGGCTGGGAGGCATCGTTGTCAAGGGACTCTCGATTGAGCCGATGGGGGGGGCTGACGGTCCGCGGCTTCACGGGACGGCCATGGGCATGCTGAACGCCGTCGGTTTGCAGAACGTCGGGGTCAAGGAGTTCGTATCCAGCAGGCTGCCGTTGCTTCGCGACTATCGCACCCGCATTTTTGCCAACGTTTTCGGATTCACCACCGAAGAGTACGTGCGGGTCGTGGAAGTGTTGAACGAGTCGGACGGCTTGGCCGGTTATGAGCTCAATATCTCCTGCCCCAACGTGAAGTCGGGGGGACTGATGTACGGCTCCGATCCGTGCGCCACCCGGGAGGTGGTCGAGGCCGTCAAGTTGCGGGCTCGCCGTCCCGTGTTGGTCAAGCTGTCTCCCAATGTGACCGACATCAGGGAGTTGGCCCGAGCCGCCGAGGACGGAGGTGCGGATGCGCTCAGTCTGGTCAACACGCTGACGGGAATGTCGGTGGACGTGGAGAGCTTTCGCCCGCGGTTGGGGAACATTACGGGAGGCCTCTCCGGGCCGGCGATCAAGCCGGTGGCCTTGAGGATGGTGTATGAGGTGGTACGGACGGTTGGGATTCCGGTGGTGGCCATTGGCGGGATCCGAACGGCCGAGGACGCCCTGGAATATCTGATCGTGGGAGCCAAGGCCGTGCAGGTGGGGACGGCCAGCTTCGTGGATCCGCAGGCTTCCCTGAAGGTGATCCAGGGGCTTGGTGCCTTCTGCCGGCGCAAGGGTTTTCCCTCCATCCGCGCGGTGATCGGCCGGCTTCGAGCCGACTGAACGGTCGGGAGAGAAATAGGGGTGAAGGTCGAAGATCGGATCATAATTGCGCTGGATGTCGACTCCCCTGCCGAGGGTCTGGGGCTGGTGGAGCGGTTGCGTGGCCGGGTGGGCCTGTTCAAGGTGGGCAGTCAGTTGTTCACCGCGGCGGGGCCGCCGATGGTGGCCGGGATCCTGCAGATGGGCGAGCGGGTATTCCTGGACCTGAAGTTCCACGACATTCCCAATACCGCCGCCAAAGCCGCCCTGGCCGCCCGGGCCATGGGCGTTTCCATGATCACCGTGCACGCCGGCGGGGGTTCCGCAATGTTGAAGGCGGTGATGGGAGCCCTGCAGTCGCCTCCGACCGAGCCGAAGCGCCCCCTGGTTCTGGCGGTGACCGTGTTGACCAGTCTGGCCTCCTCCGATCTTGAACGCCTTGGAATCTCCGGATCTCCGGCAGACCAGGTCTTGCGCCTGGCCGGGCTTGCTATCGAATCCGGCGTGGATGGCCTGGTAGCCTCTCCGGCCGAAGTTGCCCGCTTGCGCCGGAACTTCGGTCCCGACCCTCTACTGGTGACACCCGGAATTCGCCCCGTCGGGACGTCTCTCGATGATCAGGCCCGGGCGGCCACCCCGCAAGACGCTCTCAGGGCAGGCTCCGACCTGTTGGTGATCGGCCGGCCGGTGACCGCGGCCCCCGATCCTCTCTTGAGTTTGAACCAAATTATCGAGACGATCCGATGAATTGTCGATTGCTGATTTGCGATTGTAGATTGGGGTCCTGTGACAACTGATCTTGCTTTAAATCCAAAATCCACAATCCAAAATCTACAATCCCACTAGGGCAGGACTATTTTGGGCGAGTCCTCGCGAGGGGGGTGCTCTTTGGTGGATTGCGACGCCATGGCTGAAAGCCGGTCCAGGAATTCCCGGCTCCTGGACCGAGACGAGTCGGAGAGGTTGGCCATTTCCAGGGTCATTTGGAGGCAATCCAGCACATCGCCGGTCTTGGGGGTGGAAGCCGAGAGATCCTCAGGTTTCCGGCGCTTGTCCAATAGAGACTTCAGCGATCCATAGAGCGCTTTCTGAGTGAGCGTGTCGGGCGCGTGGTCGTAGTAAATGCCGCTCTCCAGTGTGCGATAGGTCCGAGCCAGCCGTTCCAGGACCTCCCGCACATCGCCGTCCACCAGCTCCGGAGACTGGGAGCGCGACTCGTGGATGGTCATCCACAGACCTGTCAGCAACTCGCTGTTCCTGGCCTGAAAGGATCGGTCCCAGAGCCTTGCGGTGAGCTGCCCTCCCTCTCCCTGCCTCACTCTCCGGGCCCGCTCGTATTCCCGACCCGAGTGGAGGTAGACACAGTCGGCGGGGCAGTCGATCTCCACCTCCCGTTTTTGCCCGCAACAGACCGGGCAGATGTGGGTCTGCTTGGCCGGGCAGAAGCGCTTGGCCTTGCGGGCCCGGCACAAGGGGCATGTTCGCTTGGAGGGCGTCATGGAAACGATGGGAGGCTTGGAGCTCTCCGGAAACCGCGGCAGGGAGCCGGCAGGGAATCAACAACTCTCAGAATTTCCTCCGCCATCCCGGCCGCATACTATCACGGCGGTCGACTGCAAGTCAGTCCCGCCCCAGGGGACAAATAATTGGAAAATTCCTATCCCCCGGCAGTGTCGTAGTCAAGGGAGAGCTGCGAAGCTGCGGTTGGCGTGGGTTGCCCGGCAAGACGCCTCCTATAGTCCCTCCTTATAGAGCAGCGGAGCTGCGGCCTCGTGTAGCCCCGGGCGGCAGCCCGGGGTCGTGTCGGTCTGCTACTGCCGCAGCCGCGAAGGCGGCGAATGAGGTGCACCCTTCGGGAACACGGTACCGGTCCGAAAATTGCAAAGCGCGCACCCGGGCCGGAGAGCAGTAACCAAGGCCATAATGGTATTGACATCAATCGGTTGCGGTCTATAATCAATAAGATTCCAGTCCACTTTCCAATGCCGCAATCCGACCGATATCACGTGGACTGAGAGGACTGTCCGTGAGAGTGCATAAGCCAAGCCGGATCATCCTCTTCTGCTGGGTGGCCGCGGTTCTGATTGCAGGTCGACTCCCTGGGGAGGCGGCCAAGGACGCAGAACAGCGGGAGAAATCTCTCAAGCGGGAAACCTCGGATCGCTATCTCAAGAAGTGGATTCGTGACGACGCCCGTTACATCATTACGGAGGAAGAAAAGAAAGCCTTCCAGCAGCTGACCACCGACGATGAAAGGTACCAGTTCATCGAACAGTTCTGGTTGAGGCGGGATCCCAATCCCGATACGGTCGTGAACGAGGCAAGGGATGAACACTACCGGCGCATCGCCTATGCCAATGAGCGATTTTCCTCCGGGACCCCGGGGTGGTTGACGGATCGCGGGCGGATCTATATCACCTTCGGTCCTCCCAACGAGATCGAGTCCCATGCGGGCGGCGGTCGCTACGCCCGTCCCATTGACGAAGGCGGAGGAATCACCAGCACCTACCCCTTCGAAATCTGGCGCTACCGCCACCTGGAGGGGCCGGATCTGGGCAACGAAGTCTTGATCGAGTTCGTCGACCCCACCATGACGGGCGAATACCGCATGACCATGGATCCCAGCGAGAAGGATGCCTTGCTGTATGTGCCCAACGCCGGGCTGACCACCATGGAGAGCATGGGTATGGCCAGCAAGGCGGACCGTTTCACCGATCCTTCCGGGATGCGCCTGGGGGCGTCCCCCGGCGGTCGGAGCCGCCGGTACAATCAGTTCGAGCGCCTCTCCCAGTATGCGGCCCTGCAACGCCCGCCCAAGGTCAGATTCACTGACCTGGAGGCGGTCGTCAACACCAAGATTTCCTACAACCTGCTCCCCTTCAATTCCCGAACCGACTTTCTGAGGATCACCGAAGATACCGTGCTGACTCCCATCACCATCGAGCTGCTCCACAAGAATATGACCTTCAAGGACCAGGAGGGAGTTCGCCGGGCGCAGGTCAACATCTTCGGCAGGGTGTCCACCATCACCGGCCGGGTGGTTCAGGTCTTCGAGGATGCGGTCGTCAAGGACGTTCCGAACTCCCTGTTCCAGCAGGCCCTTGGCGGAAAATCCCTCTATCAGCGTGCCGTGCCCTTGCGCTCCGGGCGCTACAAGCTGGAGTTGGTGCTCAAGGACCTGCAAAGCGGTAACGTGGGGACGGAGTACGTCGGAATCCTGGTGCCCAAGTATCAGGACGACCGGCTGGCCACCAGCAGTCTCATCCTGGCCGACCGCATCGAGAAGCTTCCCGACCGGCAGGTGGGGCGGGGAATGTTCGTGATCGGTGAAACCAAGGTCCATCCCAATGTGAGTGAGCAGTTCGGTCGGGAACAGAGCCTCGGGATCTACTTCCAGGTTTACAACTTGACGCTGGATCAGAAGACGAAGCGGCCCTCGGCGGCCATAGAATACCGTTTCAGGAGAGATAAAGAGGAAATCGCGCGATTACAGGAGGACCAGCAGGAGCTCGTGGGGGCTTCCCGGCAGTTGACTTTGGCCCGGAAGGTTTCGCTCAAGTCCCTGCAACCCGGCCGCTACCACCTGGAGGTCGAGGTGACCGACAAGTTGTCGGACCGCTCGGTCGTCCAGGTCGGACGCTTCGAGGTGCATTGACCCCCCGGAGCGTCGTGGGTTCGGAAGAATGAAAACGAGGAAACGCTCGATGCGAATCGGTCAGACAACTGTCGTGCTACTCATTGCCCTGCTGGTTGGAGGGATCCTGCACGCCCAGGCGGCGGCACAGGACGACCACGGGTACATCTCCGGGTTCATCAAGGACTCACGGGGAACACCGCTCGGAGGCGTGCTGGTTAAGGTTTTGCAGGGAACCTTCAACCCGCGAGTGGTTCAGAGGGCCACCACCGACGGATTCGGTCAATTCGAGATCAAGAACCTCTTGCCCGGTTCCTACACTCTCAGCGTCAGCCTGGCCAGCTACCTGCCGATGATGAAGTCGGGAATCGAGGTGGCGGCCGGCAAGATGGAGCGCTTGAACCTCAGCTTGCAGAATCTCTATCTCCAGACCCTTTCCCCCGGGGTGCCGGGCGATCCTTCCTCTGCCCCGAAAGAGGATATCGGTTCGGTGTTGAGGATGGCTTCTTCCACCCGGCCGATTTTGCGCTTCCAAGGGACCGGCCAGACGGCCGACCTGGAGCTCGATCTGGAATCGCCCCGAGGGACGGCCCCGGCCGACCAGGGGTGGCGCGGCTCGGTTCATGTCTACTCCACCGCCTATTCCGCCGATCCGGACCTGCTGGACCTGGGCGGGGCCTTTACCGAGTTCGTCTTCGTGAAGGACCTCAATTCGAACTCCCGCTGGCTGATGGCGGGAACGGTTTCCGAGAGCGGCTACACGGAGCTGGACTCGCTGATCCGATGGAAAAACCTGAAGGGGCACAATCCCTCGCTGCGGGTGAGCCTGGGCAGTTTCCCCTATTTGGACCGGCAGGTTCCATCGGAGAAGGGCCACCTTCAGCGGCTCAATCTTTTCAACCTGGACTTCCAGGACGAGGTGGCCATTTCCGAGATGATCTCGGCGATCTACGGAGTGGAGATCCAGGCCACCGATCCCTCGGTGAAGGCCCGACGGGTTCGGCCGCGCTGGGGGTTGAGAATGAGGCCCCATCCCGCCTACCAGGTGGCGTTCATTCGCACCAAGTCCATGCCGCGGCTCTATCGCACGGCTCCAACCGATTCCGGAGAAGAGCTTTCCTTCTCATCTCCCTTCCTGCACCCCTTCGGGAGCAAGATGCGTTTGGGTCAGACCGAAGCCACCCACACCGAAATGACGGTGGACCAGGAGCTCGGCGACGGATCGCTGTTGGCCGTGGGGGTCTATTCGGATGAGTTCTCTCCGGGCAGGGCCTGGGCGGCGGCCGGCTCGCGGCGTATTGTCCCGGTCTCCACCAAGGGCGTTCGGGTCGCTTACGGGCGTCCGCTGAGTCAGGGTATTCACACGGACCTGGGATATACCTTCGGAGGAGGGACGCAGTGGGGGCACCCCACATTCGGCCTGACGCCAAGGAACTATCACATGATGGTGGCCCGGCTGAAAGCGCAGGCGAATTCCTCCGGGACGCGAGTGGCCGCGACCTATCGATATATCTCCGGCGTTTCACTCACCGTCATCGACCCCTATCAGGAGTACTTCGAGAGTTCTGCACCCGGCTTGAGTCTCATGGTGACGCAGTCCATACCCTACGTAGGGCGGTTCATCCCGGGCGAACTGGAAGCGCAGCTCGATGTCCACAACCTCTTCGATCAGCACCGGTTCGACTTGACGGACGCTGCCGGTGATTCGAGACACTCCGAATTCCTCCAGACCCCGCGGTCATTGCGGGGTGGCATCAGGCTCAAGTTCTAGCGGGCCGACCCCGCATTTGTCCTGGAGCAAGGCAATGGTTGCCAATTTCGGCTTCAAGACGACTCTGATCGTTCTTCTCACCGCGTTGTTGGCGGTGATCGGCATCCAGAATATCCGGCAAAAGCGACAGCATGTCACGCCGGATGACGGGAGCGGGTGGATCAGGACCGCTCGCGGGGTGGAAGCCTTCATCGTGGAAGACGGAGGAGCCGCGGACAAGGCCGGCATTCGCAAGGGTGACCTGCTGGTGGCCATCAACGACAGGCCGATCACCCGGGCCACCCAGGTGTCGGAGGAGCTGGATCAACTGGGAGTGTGGTCGAAAGTGCAATACTCCCTGACACGCTCGGGGGCCGGCTACGCCACCACCCTGGTGATCGTTCCCCAGCCGACCAATCTGCGCCTGAAAGGTTTTCTGGAATCGGTCGGTTTCCTCTACCTGATCATCGGCGTCTTCATTTTTCTGCGGCGCTGGCAAGCCAAGGGGGCCCTGCACTTCTACACCATCTGCCTGGCCTCTTTCGGGGTCTTTGCTTTTTCCTACACCGGAAAGCTGAACGTTTTCGATTGGGGTGTCTATTGGCTGGACGCCGTTTGCCTGCTGTTCTTGCCGCCGCTGTTTCTCCACTTCTGTCTGAGTTTTCCCCATCCGAAGTCGTTCCTGGAGCGTTACGCCCCTCTGAAGGTCGTCCTCTACCTGCCGGCCCTGCTGCTGCTTGGGATTCAATTCCTGTTTGTCTTCAACCTGTTGCTGGTTGAGGCGCCGCTGAGGACCCGGATTCTGCTGGATCAGCTTCACATGCTTCATTTCGCGGGTCTGTTCATCCTGGGCATGCTGGCCCTGGCCCACACCTACTGGGCCAGCACCAACCAGATCCTGAGACAGCAGATGAAGTGGATTGTAATGGGAACCGTGGTCGGAACCCTGCCCTTCTTTCTGGTCTATGCCGTCCCCTACTGGATGGGAGTCGTTCCCACGGTCTGGATGGAGATCACGGTGCTGCCGCTGGTGCTGATCCCGCTGACCTTCGGGTACGCCATCATCAAGTTCCGCTTGATGGATGTGGACATCATCTTCAAGAAGGGCATGGCCTCGACGCTGGCCTCCTTGGCCAATGTGGGCTTCTACCTGGGGTTGCTCGCCATCGTCAGTCAGGTGTTCCATGCGGCCGGAGCCCAGTCCATCAATTGGTACGCCATGATCTCGGTGGTGGTGGCCGGTTTTGCCTTTGTTCCCTTGCGCAACTGGATTCAGGCCAAGGTGGACCAGTACTTCTACAGGGACCGCTACGATTACCGGCAGACGCTGATCGAGTTCGGAAAGAAACTGGGCTCCGAGGTGAATGTCTCCCGGCTGCTGGAATCGGTGACGGAAAAGATCAGCACGACTCTTTCGGTAGACAAGGTGGCCATATTTCTGGAGACGGAGAGCAGCGCCCGGCAGTTCCGACTGGCCAAGTCGGTGGGCCTGTCGAGAGAACCCCGTGGCTTGGACCTGGGCTTTCTGGATCCCCGTAATCCCTCCCTGGCCAAGGGCTTCCTGTTCTACGAGGACCTCAGAAGCCTCCTGGCGGAGAGGCCGGAACATCGTGAAGCCCTGGCACAACTGGGGCTGCACTACTACCTTCCCTGTATCACCAAAGGGCAGCCCATTGCCTACCTGGGTTTGGGGCGGACCCATCGGGGCGACTTGCTCACCAGCGAGGATGTGGAGCTTCTGCATACCATCGCCGGCTACGTGGCCATCGCTCTGGAGAATTCCCGGCTGTACTCGTCGGTTCATCAGAAGGCGGAAGAGCTCCGACAGCTCAAGGAATACAGTGAGAGTATCGTCGAGTCCATCAGTGTTGGGGTGGTGGTGGTGGACCTGGAGGAGCGGATCGAGAGCTGGAACCCTCAAATGGAGAGTCTTCTGGGGGTTTCCAAGGATCAGGTCATTGGCAAGGGGGTTTCCGAGGTGCTTCCGGAGAACCTGGTCCGTGAGATGCGGATGCGAATGGGACCCGACCCCTCGGGACATTCCGAGGTCTTCCGGCTCTACAAGTGCCGGCTAAAGATCGGCGGGGATCCGCGCGTGGTTGACGCCACCGTCACTCCTCTCATGGACAAGGACCGTGGAGTCACCGGTCGGATCATCATTCTGGACGACAAGACCGAGCGGGCCCAGATGGAGGATCAACTGGCGCAATCCGAGAAGTTGACCTCGATCGGGCTGTTGGCTGCCGGTGTGGCCCACGAGGTCAATACCCCGCTGGCGGTGATCTCCACCTACAGCCAGATGCTGGGCAAGCAGTTGAGCCAGAAAGATCCCAAGGCGAAAATCATGGGAAAGATCGTGGCGCAGTCCAAGCGCGCCTCCGAGATTGCCAACCGCCTGCTCAACTTCTCCCGGACCGAGGGAACGGCCTTTCGGGAATTGGAGGTCAACAGCGTCGTTTCCGAGACGTTGTCCCTGTTGGAGCACCAGCTCAAGGCATCCAGGATCCGTCTGAGGACGGAGTTGGGTTCCACGAGCGCTCGCGTCCACGGCGACCCCGGCAAGCTGCAGCAGGTGTTCCTCAATCTGTTCATCAATGCCAAGGACGCCATGCCTGGCGGGGGAGAGTTGCTGGTCAGGACATCCACCCCGGATTCCGTGTTCCGTATCGAGATCGAGGATACCGGGGATGGGATTCCCGAGGAGCACCTGCAGAAGATCTACGATCCCTTCTTTACCACCAAGGAAATGGGACGGGGAACCGGGTTGGGGCTTTCGGTGACCTACGGGATCGTTCAGGAACACTCGGGAAACATCATGGTGGACTCCAAGCCGGGCCGGGGCACGCGGTTCATCGTGGAGTTTCCTGCCGCCAGGAAGGTGGCCAATGTCTGAGAACGCCGGATCCATTCTGGTGGTGGACGACGAGCCCGCGATTCGTGAGAGTCTCGAGATCTTGCTGTCTGAGGCCAACTACAAGGTGGCCCTGGCTAAAGGTGGGCTGGAGGGGTTGAAGAAGCTGGAGTCCGACCTCTTCGATCTGGTGCTTCTGGACGTGATGATGCCGGACAAGAACGGGCTGGAGGTTCTGGACGAGATCGGCCGTTCCTCCCCGGAAACTGCGGTCATCATGATCACCGCTTTCGGCACCATCGAAAACGCGGTGCGAGCCATCAAGTCCGGAGCGGTGGACTACGTCACCAAGCCCTGGGACAACGAAAAGCTCCTGTTGGATATCCGAAACGGGATTCAACAGCGCCGGCTTCTGTATGAGAACCGGGAACTGAAGCGCGCTCTCAAGCAGCAGTCCGGATTCGCCAACATGATTGGCAAGAGCGAGCAGATGCTGAAGGTCTTCGATCTGGTTACTCAGGTGGCTCAAAGCCGGAGCACGGTGCTGATTCAGGGCGAGAGCGGTACCGGGAAAGAGCTTGTCGCCAAGGCGATTCATGCCAACAGCAACCGCTCCAAGAAGGCTTTTGTGACTGTAAACAGCGGCAGTCTTCCCGCCGACCTGTTGGAGAGCACGCTCTTCGGCCACCTGAAGGGAGCCTTTACCAGCGCTGTCGCTTCCAAGAAGGGACTGTTCGAGGTGGCGGACCAGGGGTCCATCTTCTTTGACGAGATTGGATCGGTGGGACTGGAGACTCAGGCCAAGCTGCTCAGGGTGATTCAAGAGAAAGAGTTCATGCGTCTGGGTGGTGTGGACACCATAAAGGTGGACGCGCGTATCATTGCCGCCACCAACGTGGACTTGAAGGAATTAGTGGAGCAGGGCACCTTCAGGGAGGACCTGTTCTACCGCCTGAATGTGATTTGCGTTCAACTGCCTCCGCTCCGGGAGCGCAAGGAGGACATTCCCCTGCTTGTCGATCACTTTCTGAAAAAGTTCAGCCAGGAGAACAACAAGAGCTTCGGGACGGTTTCTCCCGAGGTCATGAGGCTGCTGGTGCAGTACGACTGGCCGGGAAACGTGAGGGAACTGGAGAATATTATCGAGCGGGCGGTGGTGCTGAGCACATCGGACGATCTTTCCCGGGAGCTGATCTCCCATGAGGTCAAGCCGTCTGCGCCGACTCACAAGACCAACGGAGTGCCTGCCATGGACGGCAAGCCGCTCGGCGACATTCTGGACAATTTTGAAAGAGACGTGATCCTGCAGATGCTGGAGAGCGTCAACTGGAGTCAGACCGAAGCGGCCGAGCGGTTCGGATTGCCGCTTTCCACGCTCAACTCCAAGGTCAAACGCCTGGGAATCGACGCCAAACGCAGGCGAATGCGACAGTAGCCCCCGCCATTCTCACCTTGCCGCCAGCCCGCCATTCTCGCCGGGCGCCGAGTGCTCATGAAACGCCTGATTCCCCCGTTTCCGCGGGGAAGAACTCTTTCGTGGATGGCCCGGGCTTTGAGTTTGCCGGCCGCGGTTGGAATATTTGTACTGCCCGCCGCCGCCGATTGGCTCCTGGGGCTGAGCTATTACCATCAGGGGAAATTTCGTCGAGCCGTCGAAGTGCTGCTGCCGGAAGTCCGGGAGAATCGCCAGGATGCCCTGATCCATCGAATTCTGGGTCTCAGCTACTACCAATTGCGTGACTATGAGCAGGCGGAGACCTATCTGAGAAGAGCGTTGGAGCTTCAGCCCGACTTCGAAACCAAGTTGGGCTTGGCACGAATTCAGGCGGGTCGCGGCAACTATGGAACGGCCCTTGAGTCCCTCGACGAGGGACAGGCGTTCATTCAGACCGACCGGCACAGATTCCAGTATCATTTTTTCCGGGGTTCGATTTTCCTGCAGCAGGGCCATCCCTCCCGGGCCCGCGGGGAATTTAGGAAGGCCGAACCCTTTGCGGGTAAACAGCCTGCCTTCTTTGCGCAGATGGGCAGTCTGGAATACAGCCTTGGACGGTTTCCACAAGCTCTGGCTGCCCTGGAACGGTCCCTGGAACTCAACCGCGGGCAGCCGGCAGTCCTGGTTTCCCTGGGCGAAGTCTGCTTGCGGCTCTCGGCAACCGAAGGAGGCGCCGCAAGCGCAGGCCATCTTGAACGGGCCGTGGCTCTGGCGGGGGAAGCTCTGGCAGCGAGTCCGGACAGCGTGGCGGCACACCACCTGGCAGGCAGGGGCCACCTGGGCTTGAGAAATTTCCCTGATGCCGAGAGACACTTTCGTAAAGTGATTGCCCTCGACAGGCGCCATCCGGGAATCTTCTACAGCTTGGGGCAGGTTCTCATCGGCTTGCACCGATACCCGGAAGGGACCGAGGCTCTGGAAAAGGCCGTGGAGGAGGAGCCCGGCAACGCGGACATTCACTACGCCTTGGGGTTTTGTCGGGAAAAGACGGGAAACCGCCGGCAAGCCTTGGACTCTTATCGGCGAGCCCACCATTTGCGTCCCGACCCGGAGTTCAAGACTGCTGCCGAACGTCTGGGGAAGCGGCTGGAATCTGTCAGGTGAGCCTGGGAACAGATATCCGCGAAGAAACACGAAGGACTACCAAGGGCCACGAAGGCGATGGTTAATGAATGGTTGATTGCTGATCGTCGATCGGCATGTAACCAGCCGCTCACGGAGAAACGCGGGTTGGAGGAATTGCCTTGACCAAGTCATCCGTTCTGGAGCAGTTGAGCCGCAAGGCCGCCGGAGCCGGGAAGCATATCGTGCTTCCGGAAGGAACCGACGAGCGCACTTTGACGGCAGCCGCCAGCCTTCAGGAACAGGGGTTGATGCGGCTGACTCTCCTGGGGGACCCCGGCGTCATCGGGGAAAAGGGCAAGGCCCTGGGTGTGAATCTGGAATCGGTCGGAATCATCGACCCCAGGCGCTCGGACCGATTGAACCGCTACGCCGAGCTCTACCATGACAGCATGAGGTCCAAGGGCATCACCAGGCAGGAGGCCGCGCGCCAGTTGGAGCACCCCCTCTATTTTGCAAACGCCATGGTGAGCTGGGGCGATGCCGACGGCTCAGTGGCCGGGGCAAGCCATACCACGGCCGAGACCGTCCGGGCGGCCTTGCGGTGCATTGGCTTGCAGGATGGTTGTTCCCTGGTCTCCAGCTTCTTCCTGATGCTGCTGCCGGCAGCTTCCGGCCGGGAGGAGCGGTCCCTGATCTTTGCCGACTGCGCCGTGGTGCCCAACCCGGATGCTTCCCAGCTGGCGGACATCGCCATGGCGACGGCGCGCAACACCCGGGCGCTGCTGGGGGTAGAACCCAGAGTGGCCATGCTCTCCTTCTCCAGCAAGGGAAGCGCCCGCCACCCCCTGGTGGACAAGGTGGTGGAGGCGACTCGCACTGCCCGAGAGCGCTATGCGGGGCTGCGGGTGGATGGAGAACTACAGGTGGATACTGCCCTGATAGGGGAGATCGGCCGCCGCAAAGCGCCGGAGAGTCCAGTCGCCGGGCAAGCCAACACGCTCATCTTCCCGGACCTGCAGGCAGGCAACATCGCCTACAAGCTGGTGGAGCGCCTGGCCGGCGCCCGCGCCATCGGTCCGGTGCTGCAAGGATTGAAAAAACCTTCCAACGACCTGTCCAGGGGCTGTACGGCCCAGGACATTGTCAACACCGCGGTGATCACCGCGATCCAGGCGGGGTCCCCGCCCCCGTCGCCCACCCGGTTGCCGGGTGGATGACGAGTTCTTGTCAGCGCGACTCGGCGTCTCTTCGCTGTTTTTTTCGGCTCCGCTTGCGAGCCAAAGCCTGCTTGACCCGTTTTTTTTCGCCCGGTTTCAGATAAAAGGAGTGCCGCTTTACCTCTTTGATGATGTCTTCCGTCTGGACCTTGCGCTTGAAGCGCCGCAAGGCGTTTTCCAGGCTTTCGCCCTCCTGAATCCTGACTTCAGCCACTCTGTTTCACCCCCTTGGGTGCGTCGATAACTGCAGGATGGTAGGTAAATTCCCGACTGCCTGTCAAGGGATTACCACTCTTCGAGTGGAGAGTGGAGAGTGGAGAGTGGAGAGTGGAGAGTGGTTAGCCGAGGGTTCCGGGAACAGGCAAGGGCTTGATGATCTGCTTACGCTTGTTGAAAGACTGCGGCGACATCGACAAAATGCTCTACGTATCGATCGAGTAACTCTCCACTCTTCACTCTCCACTGCCTTAGTGCCTTGCCAGCACTACCGGTGATTGGTCGGCCGCGATCATCCGGTCGAAGAACTCCTTCACTGAAGCGTAGTCCTCGGGTGGAACGACGGCGTTGTCGAGCTCGAGATGGCGCTTGAAGAAGAGCTTGCCGGCTTCGAGCTTCCAATCGGCGCGGTAGCTTCCGAACGGGGTGGTGAGGTCCACGGGCGCAGGCATTTCATCGACCGTGAATCCCCGGGGGAGATCCACCTCCACGGTTTCCTGGTAGCTGTCGGCTTCCAGAACCACGGCGTACTTGCGCTCGGTCTGGTTGAGATAGGTGAAGCCGCGTTGGGAGACCACGGCGGGCTTGAAGATCAGCAGATACTGGCCGACCGTCCTTCCGTAGGCGGTCGCGGTGAAATCGACATCCACGAAGAAACCACCCCGATTCCGCTCGCCGGCTTCGATCATGGATACCGCGGCGCCAGGAGCGCCCCGGGAGACCCAACGCTCGATGACCCTGCGGTAGTCCCTGCTCCCCAGTCTTCGGTGAAGGCGGCGATTCCTGCTGGCGGCGCTCCCCTCCAACTGCTCCCGAATCTGACAGCCGATCGAGCCATCATGAGACAGGTTCATGGTGACGTGGCGTTTGAGGAGGTTGGCCTGGGGAGGGGAAGCCGGTGCGCGCAGCAGCTCACCTCCGCTGGGCCTGACCAGCAGCGCCAAGCTGTCCTGCTGGTGGGCGGGAAGGTAGCCCAAAGACGTGAAGGGGTCGGTCGGGTCGAACAGCAAGAGTTTCCCCAGGTGACCGGTAGAGGCCACCGCGGGCGAATCCAGCTCTCCTGAAAACCTGACGGCGATGATGGCGTGGTTGAACTGCTGGGGAGAGGGCCAATCGGGTCGCACATAGCGGCGATTGCCGGAAAAGATCACCACCGGAAAGGACTCGATGCCCACCGCCGCCAACAGGGAGCGCATGAGGTTGACCTTGTCCTTGCAGTCTCCATAGGCCTTTTGAAGCGTCTCCCCCGCTGGACTGGGCTGGTATCCGCCGCCGCGCCCGACGCCCAATTGGATGGAGGCATACTTGATACGCTGCGAGAAATCGGCGATGGCCTCGATCTTCTCGAGCTGACTTTCCTTGCCCGCGGTCAGGTCCTGCGCCTTGGCGATGACGGCCTTGTCGGGCCTGGCCCGGGGATCGGCAAGGGAGGCAAGCCAGGACGATACCTGGCTCCACTCGCGAAAGGTCGGCCCGGCGGCCTTGACCTGGGAGGGAGGAAAGTAGCTGACGTTGACTCGGGGTACGATCGACCTCAGCCCGGGCCGGGCGGGTTCGTCCGAAACCGGGGGCAGGCGTTCCAGTTGCCAGGTGTAGGAGGAGTCGTTGACCAGGGGCTCCAGGGGCGGGTGGTTGTCCGTGACCGATTCAGCCTTCCATCCCGAAGGCAGCTCCAGGCGAAGGCGAGAGAGTAGGGCCGGCAGATCATCCTGAAAGTTGAAGCTGAGCTGGGTAAATACCGACCGGTCTTCCAGGACCGATTCGTAGCCGAACACTGAACCCGTGTCCGCGTCGTCCTCGCCCAGGATGGCCGAAGCCCGCGACTCGTCATAGACATCGTAGACATCGTCCTCTACCAGCGAGACATCGACGATGTCCTTCTTGCGGTGGGTTTTTGAAGCCCCGGAGGGGTAGAGCGTCCAGGCCCGCAGTCGGCGCACCTTGCCGCTGTCGCTGCGATAGATCACGACCCCGCGAGCTTCCCGGCGGCCTTCCCTTGTCAGGACCTTGACGGCCTTCCGTACCGAGGTGGTGACCTTGCCGTCCGGTTCCACCGTCACTGTCTTTTCGTCGAGAAGAACGACTGCTCCTACCTCGCTGTCGTATTCCGGGACTTGGCTGGAAGCCAGCTCGGTGAGCCAGGAAGGGGGACGTTCAGCCGCCAGGCAGGGGGAGCAGAGGCAGATCAGGATCAGGGCGGCCGCCCGCTGTCTGCCCCGCCACCGGTCAATCCACCGGCGGTTTGCGGGTGAGCGTGAGCACATGGTTGTCCTGGCGGTGGACGTAATCGAAGGTTCGCTTGATTTGAGAATAGACATCGGCGCGGAACAATATGTTTCCGTTGTCTCCGAAGCGAAAGGTGCGCCGGTAGGTCAAACGGTTGCCGTCGCTTGGCTCCAGGCTGGCCTCATATTTCCCCACGCCTCTCATGGCGAAGGGTCTGGGGGACGAGACCCTCTCGAGGCGGTGGGTTTGCGGCAGTTCGATAGAGACCTCATCCGTTTCGGTCCAGGGGTAACGAAAATAGATATCGTACCTGCGCTGGCTGGTTTCAAACTCTGGGAGCATATTCATTTGGAAATAGGCCGGCTGCAGCAGCAGACGCCTGCCGACTCCCTGAGCATAGCCGGGAACCCGAATCTTGTAGCGCACCGTAAAGGGGGCGTGGATGGCTTTGGCGTTCCGAATCTCGACCTCGGTCACTTCGGCGGTATTCAGCCGTTCCTGCACCCGCTCCGCAAAGTCCTTCTGCTGCTCCTCCGGGGTGAGAGCGTCATACAGGTTCTTGCTGGATAAACCCGTGTGGCCGTGGAAGACCATCTCCACTGTTCCTTCCAGAGACCCTTCCTCCTCCAGCTTGAAACTCGCTTTGCGGTGAATGCGACTTCTCTCCGGACCGGAAGAGGGGGTCTTCTGGAAAAAGGGTTGCTTCCGGTGGAGGATCAGCGATTCGACGCCCTCCTCGGGCCACAGCAGCATGCCGGGTTCCAGGTAGGGAGAGGATGGATCGTAGAATTTCCAGCTTCCGTCGAGCTCGACCGCGACCTGCATGCGGTCCAGGAAATAGGGGTCCATGAAATTGGAGTTGAAAAAGAAGTCATCCCGTCCGGCGGCCAGAGCGATATGGGACCGCATTCCGGCCGCGTTCAGGAGCGCGGAGAACAGCTTGATGATGTCGCGTCCCGTTCCCATCCCTTGCTTCAGGGTGTCGGACGGCTTCTTGCGGGGTTTCAGTTTGAGGCGCTGCTCGGCCGTCACCCCCGAACGGTCGTGTTGGATGTTCTTGACCTGGTTGAGGCAGTAGTCGAGGATGAGATCGATTTTCTCGGTGGATGTGGACAGACCCGCGGTCAGCTCGGCGGCCTTTTTCTTGATGGCGCCGTCGACCTTGATCTCGTTCCTGAGTTCGTGGCGAATGGCCTTTCCCAGTTCGCTCCAATACTTGTCCGGCTTGAACTTGCGCTTCTTGGAGTAGAATAGCAGCATCCAGGAGCGGATGTTGTCCTCGGGAGGCATACGGGCTTCGCGTCTGAAAGCCTGAACGTCCTGCACCGTGATGGACTGCCACCCCCCGGGCGTTTCCCGAAATCCCTCGCTCCTCACGTTGAACACCTGGAAACTCATCAGGTACCCCAATCGCTCCCAGGCATAGTCCGAAGGCTTGACGTGGTAGGTGACCTCCCAGGAAGGGATGTCCCGCTGAAAATAGAGACGGGCATACTGGGAGAAATAGTCGTCGCGATACTGTTTCCACTGGTACTCGATGATGTCTCCCGGCTCCACCCCCGGCATGGAGAAGGACTTGAACCTGACCTTGATTCCGCCGGTTCTGGCCACCGTCCGTTCGAAGATGGATCGACCGGGAACCTCCACAATGCGGCCGTCGGACTTGATGGTTCGCGCACGCAGGTCGCCGATGCGAATCTCGTCGGACGCCGACAGCAGGTCGATGGTGGCGTGCTCCTGCACACCGCGTTCGGTGAAGATCTTGATGCGGATGTACTGCTCCTTGACGTTCTGCGGCTGTCGCCCTCCAATCATTTGATCCGTCACCCAGGTGCGCCAAAATACCGCCTCGACGTCGGCATCGGGGTCGATCCGGGGACTTTGCACAGCCAGGTGGGCCGGCTCGACGGGAGCCCACCTGACGGCGGCGGCCGGCAGACAAAGGATCAGAGGAAGCAACAGGGACGCCAGGATTCGAAGAGCCGGTTTCATCAGGGTTCTCCGGTTGAAATGGAATCGGGATAGTCGGATGGGATTATTCAACGGAAAGATAATGGGCGCAGCGATGATACACGACACCTCACCCGGAAACAATCGGCTTCCCCCGGTCAGAAACGCGGTTTAGAAGGGAGACCGCCTGGCCGTGGTCGAGCGCACTCTCAGGTCGACATTCGAAGTGCCGGTCCCCTTGACGACGTCGACCAGCCTGGAATCGAATACCTGGGAGATTCCGTAGCCTCGACTGGGGTGGGAGGCGTCCGGCTTGGAACGGAGAGCCAGAAAGTAGCGGCCCGGGGAAAGCCCGGCCAGCGTGTATTGGGGTGAGGGGAGGTCGAACACCGACGAGGTGTTTTCGACGAAATTGATGAGGACGATCTGCAATTGGTTCAAGCCAGGGGCGTCGCCGGACGACTCGACAGAGCCCGAGATGGAGCCCCCGAGGCGGAAGTCGAAGTCCAGCTCTTCCAACAGGTCGCCCTCAACCACCGTCACCACCCGCGGAAGCGGTGACCGCAGTGCAATCAGATTGGGGTCCGAGAGCCTGGGGGTCAGGGCATAGCGTCCCCCGGGAGTTCCGTCCACTCGGAATGAACCGTCCTCCTCCACGCTCAACTGCCTGTCCTCGGAGCCCCTGGGATCGAAATCCAGACGTGCCAGCTCGATTACGTCGCGTGAGGTGTCCCATTGATATTCGGGCTCCTCGATACGAACCCTGCCGCGGAGGCTGGCTCCGGCCGCCAGGTTGAAGTCGATGTCCCGAATCGCCTTCCCTGCCTCCAACTCGATCTTGTCAGCTCTGTCCAGGCTCAGCTTGTCCCGATAGTAGACCTGGATGAGCCGCCGGTGCTTGGCCGGGAGCAGCATGCCCAGGGTGTAGTCCCCCGGGGGCAATCCCTGAAGCAGAAAGGCCCCCGACCGATTGGTCTGGGTTCGGGCGGGAGAAAAACCCCGCAATACGACCGGTTGGGGAATCACCTGGACTTCCTCCAGAGGCTCCTCGTCCCCCAGCGTCAGAACCTTCCCGCTGATCCAGCACTCCTGCATCAGGGTGAAGTCGATTTCGGAAAGGGTGAGACCCGACTCGACCTCAAGAGCAACTGCAGACTCTCGATGGAAGCGTTGGGGATAGAACTGGCGCAGCCAGCCCGGTTGTTGCCGGCCGGGCCGGTCTTCTCCTGCGGAGGGGCCTGCCGACAGCAGGTAGGCTCCTGGCGAGAGACCGGCCAGACGGAATCGCCCCAGCGAATCGCTGGTGGCAACGCGGGAGATTGAGGAAGCTCCCTCTTTTTCGGCAACGACTCGGATTCCCTCCAGCGGCTCCATTCCCTTTAGAGCCCGAACCCGTCCCCGGATGGCTCCCGCCCGTTGCAGCGCAAAGTCGATCCCGGAGAGGTTCAGGCGGCGCTCCACGGCGAGGGGCCGCGCCTCCTCGGGAATCGAGGCGCCTGGATAGTAGGCGGGAACATACTGCCGGTCCCGAGTCCCGGCGGATACCAGGAATTCGCCCGGAGGCAGCCTCGGCAGGCGATAGCTTCCGTCCGCCCGGGTGGTGGTGGAGACTCGATGATCGTCCGACTCGGCCTGGACGGTTACCTCGGCCAGGAGAGCCTCGCCCTCGCCTGTCACCCGCCCGGCGAGCGAGCCGCCCATCTGCAGAGACAGGTCCAGAACGATGAAGGAATCGAAAGTGGGGATGTGAAGGATATCTCCGTCTTCCGGATCTCCTGATCCCCCATACCGCCTGGGGAGGTAGTTGGAATCGGGGACTTCCACCTGGATCCGGTAGCGCCCGCGCAGCAGGTCCAGGAGATAACGCCCGCGGTGGTCGGTCAGATCCTGAGCAACCGGCCGTCCTTCCTCGGCGGGCAGGGCCCGGACAACGGCTTGAGGAATGGCTTCTCCGGTGTGGGAATCGGTAATGCGGCCGGTCACTTCGGCAGCCTGGACCGGCGCCTGCAGGCTCAAGCCGATCAGCAGGAATCCTGCGGAGGTGGATCGAAACATGGCCGCGTGGAAATTCCCCGATGACGGGGCGGCGATCTCAGATGCCGGACCTGTCACGGGATGGATCCCTTCTCAACCTCAGGGATCATGACCTTCCTCTTGAATCAATTCCCTTATGGTAGCAAAAAGCGCCGGGTCGATCCCACCCTGCAGACGGAGTCCTGGCGATGCCTGCTGGCAGAATTGCTTCAGGTCGCCGAAGGTGTCCAGGTCTGCCAGCCGTTCCAGTGACTTCCAGCGCACTTCCCGCCGCCTGAGCCGGTCCAGGGTGGTCTCGAAGACCGCCGGAGTCCCCCAGGGAATCCCCTGCAGGATTTCGGGAAGGCAGGCGGCAAATCCGATCAGGTAGTACCCGCCGTCTTGAGCGGGGCCAATGACAACTTCCTGCCGGTTCAGGGTGCGGATGGCATGCCGGACCGTCTCCGATCCCAGCTTGGGGCAGTCGGTCCCGATGAAGATCACCTTGGAATAACCCTGGCTGAATCTGGTGGTGAGCGCGTGGCTGAGACGCTCACCCAGGTGGGCTCCCTGCTGGACATCCACCTCGAAGCCCCCGGCGTCCATCCGCCCGGCGTGCACCAGAGCTCCCTGCAGCGTTCCGGTAAGGCAAAGGCTCGCCTGCACTCCGGGAGCGATGAGGGGCCGCATTTGGGCAAGGGTGTGGTTCAGCAGGGCCTCATGCAGGCGCAGGCATTGCGCCGGGGACAGGGGCGGCGACATGCGGGTCTTGGCGGTTCCCGGGATGGGGGACTTGGCAAAGATATTCAGGGAGGTCCTGTCCATCAATCGCTGGAGAAGGCGGCGTCGAAGGCGACCCGGGAGGGAGCAAAGTCCTGTCGCCGGACCATCGCCAGCGCCTCGGGGGCTCCCCATTCCCGGTCCATGCCGGAGTCCTCCCACTCGATGGAGAGCGGTCCCTGGTAGCCGATGCGATTGAGCGCCCGCATGATCTGGTCCCACTGGACCCCGCCCCTGCCCGGGGAGACGAAGTCCCAGCCGCGCCGGCGGTCACCAAAATCCAGATGGGAGGACAGAATGCTGCTGCGGCCGTCCGCTTGAACCCGGGCGTCCTTGATGTGGACGTGGAAGATGCGGTCCTCGAAGTCCTCGAGGAAAAAGACGGGGTTGATGAGCTGGGGTATGAGGTGGCTTGGATCGAAATTGAAGCCGAAGCTGGAGTGGTGACGGATGGCTTCCAGGGCTCGATGAGCGGTGAGGATGTCGTAGGCGATCTCGGTGGGGTGGACTTCCAGGGCGAAGCGGACCTGCTGCTCCTGAAAGACCTCCAGAATGGGAAGCCAGCGGTCGGCGAAGTCCCGGTAGCCGGCGTCGATGTGGCTCTGGGACGTGGGAGGGAAGAAGTAGAGCTTGGCCCAGACACTGCTGCCGGTAAAACCGTTGACCGTGTCGACTCCGAACAGCCTGGCCGCGCGAGCGGTGGCTTTCATTTCCTCGGCGGCACGCCGTCGAACTCCTTCAGGGTTTCCGTCCCCCCAGATGCGGGCCGGAAGGATGTCCTTGTGCCGGGAGTCAATGGGGTCGCAGGTGCATTGACCCACCAGGTGGTTGCTGATGGCCAGGCAGCTCAGACCGAGCCCATCCAGCAGAGCACGCTTCTCACGGACATAGCCGTCGCTTTCCAAGGCCCGGTCCACTTCGAAGTGGTCGCCCCAGCAAGCCAGTTCCAGGCCGTCGAACCCCCACTGGCCGGCCTGCCTGGCCAGGGCTTCCAGAGGCATATCGGCCCATTGGCCGGTGAACAGTGTGACGGGTCTTGCCATTGTCTTCCTCCGGGCTGGGGTCTGGGGTCGGTGCGGCCGCCTCGTCGGTGCCGTCCTGCTCCACGGCTACCGAGGCCGCAACGAGATCCATTGTCTGGACTGAGCGCTCTCCTGGACGGCCTCGATCACTCTCTGGTTCTCCACACCGTCCCGGAAGTCGGGTGAGGCGGGCCGGTTCCGCCCCATGGACTGCATCAGGTCGTGGACGATATGAACGAAGGTGTGCTCGTAGCCGATGATGTGTCCAGGAGGCCACCAGTTCATGTAGGGGTGAGAGGGTTCGGTAACCAGGATGTCCTTGAATCCCTGGGAGTGCTTGGCGTCCTTGCAAAGGAAGAGTCTGAGCTCGTTGAGGCGCTCCAGGTTGAAAGACAGGCTGCCCAGGCTGCCGTTGATCTCGAAGGCGTTGTAATTCTTGCGGCCGGGTGCGAACCGGGTGGCTTCGATGGTGCCCACCGCGCCGTTGGCGAATCGAAGAAGCGCCAGGCTGGCGTCGTCGACCGTCACCCGGCCCTTCCTGGTGGGCCGATCCGGCAGGGGGCGTTGCTTGACAAAGGTTTCCAGCAGGGCCGAGACGCCGCGGATTTCGCCGACCAGAAAGCGAGCCAGGTCGATCAGGTGGGACCCCAGATCTCCCAGGGCTCCGCTCCCGGACTTTCGCCTGTCGAACCTCCAGAGAAGGGGCAGCTCGGGGCTCATGGACCAATCCTGCAGGTAAGTGCCTCGAAAATGCCTGATGGTCCCCAGTTCACCGCCGGCAATGAGCTCCTTGGCCAGGGCTACGGCCGGCACCTTGCGGTAGTTGTGACAAAGCATGTGCAGCGCACCGCCCTGGCGAACGGCAGCCAGCATCTTGCGGGCTTCGCCCAAACTGTTGGCCAAGGGCTTCTCGCACAGGATCGCCTTGCCGGCTTTGGCGGCGGCCAGGCAGATCGGCAGGTGAGTATCGCCCGGCGTGGCGATGTCGACCAGGTCGATGTCGGGCCGATTCACCACCTCTTCCCAGGAGGTGCTCCACTCCTTCCATCCCAACTGGGCGGCGGCGGCGCTGACTCCGGCTCGGTTGCGCCCGCAGATCACCTGCATGACCGGCAGAGCCGGTGGATTGAAAAAGTGCGGCATTTGACGGTAGGCGTTGCTGTGGGCCTTGCCCATGAACTGGTAACCGATCAGGGCTACATGGATCTTTTGGATCATCGGCCTGCCCTCCGGCATGAGCGGCGACACCATCCCCGAGGCTTGCCGTTCTGGAGTACCTCAGTCGGGACGGATTGCTCCGCGCTTTCCGGTAATGTCGTCCGTTTCTGGCGCGAGGAAAGCCTGTATATCAAGATCCATGGAAGAGGGTCAAGCCCGGGCGTTCATTCCCCGTTGCGGTTCTCCGCAGATCCCTTCGTGGATAACTCTGTTAACCCCGTCGCGGTCCTGCACTGATCCCTTCGTCGACAACTCTTTCATTCTCCCATCTCCGTAGCGCCCCCCATTTGCCGCCGGTGGCTGAGAGCGGGATGAACAAGATTTGGTCCCTCAGCGGATCTGCTATCATAGACGCTTCGTGGGGTCGGCTTGGCGGTAGCGCCGGCCTGCGCTTCGAAACTCCGACTGGCGACGAAAGGAAATTACCAATGGCGGACACCAAGCTGACGGTGAACAATAACGGCTCCTTGAGAATCACGGGCGAATTCACCCTCCATGACGCCCAAGGGCAGGCCTTCGACCTCGGCGGTCGCACGACCATATCCCTTTGCCGCTGCGGCCACTCCGACAGAAAACCCTTTTGCGACGGCAGCCACCGCAGGGTCGGCTTCCAATCCGAGGTCAAGGCTCTGAGTCTGCCGCCCCCAGCCTCCGGGGGCAGCCGTGGGTGATCCTCTTTCCTCCGTCAAGCCGGCGGTAAGGAACCTGAAGCCCTATGCGCTCAAGCACTTCAGGGCGCCGGTAAAGGTCAACCAGAACGAAAACCCCTTCGATATGCCCGAGGCGGTCAAGCGGGCGGTGCACCAGGCCGTGGCCAAGACAGCCTGGTGCCGCTATCCGGATTTCGTGCCCGCCTCCCTCATCTCCCGGTTGGCTGACTTCAGCCATTGGAAGAAGGAGGGAGTGCTGGTGGGGAACGGCTCCAATGAGTTGATCGAAGCCCTGATGGTGGTGGTGGTGGAGAGGGGCAAGAAGGTGGTGATTCCCCAGCCTACCTTCACCCTCTACGGGATGTTCGCGCGGATTCTGGGCGGGGAATGCCGGGAAGTACCCCTCAGGCCCGACCTGGAGTTCGACGGGCCGCGCTTGCTGAGGGAAGTCGGTGAAGCGGATCTGACCATCCTGTGCTCGCCCAACAATCCCACAGGCGGAGTGGTGGGCCGCGGGGACCTGGAACGGATCCTGCGCCAGGCGGGTGGACTGGTGGTGGTTGACGAGGCCTACCACGAGTTCAGCCGGCAGTCGGTGGTGCCGCTTCTGGAACGTTTCGAGAACCTGGTGGTGCTCAGGACCTTTTCGAAGGCGATGTCGATGGCCGGTCTGAGAGTCGGCTATCTTCTGGGCCGCCCGGAACTGGTGGAGCAGGTGTCCAAGGCCAAGCTCCCCTACAACCTCAATGTGTTTTCCACGGCGGCGGCCTCGGCGGCGCTGGAGCATTTCGACTTGCTGAAGCCGCAGATCGAACGGGTGATTGCCGAGCGGGACCGGCTGTGGGAAGGCCTGACCCGTATTCCCGGCGTGGAGCCCTTTCCCTCGCGGGCCAATTTCATGGTCTTTCGGCTGGCCGCGGACCCGGGTAGGGTCTTCAAGGACTTGTGCGAGGAGGGAATCCTGGTGCGGGACGTCAGCCGCTATCCCATGCTGCAGCAGTTTCTCAGGGTGAGCGTGGGTCTGCCCCAGGAAAATGACCGCTTTCTGGCGGCCTTGAGTCGGATCATGAAGTCACAGTCTGCGGTCGTTCCCGCATAGCCGGCAGTCGGAGGCGCCGGGGAATCAATTTCTTATGAAACCACAAAAAGCACAAAAGTCACAAAACTAGTTTCTTGATTGAGAGTCTTACCGATCCGATGGTTCTTTCTGTGTTTTTTGTGCCTTTTGTGGCCATTCAGTATGAGACGGCCAACGGGTCCAGTGACCGGTTATCCATGTGAGCTATCCCTGAAAGTCGCGAGGCGGTGGCCAGGCTAGCCGTGGGGCTGGTTGAGTGGCACCTAGGAGGTGAGGGTTGAAGAATCAGCGGACATCCGAAATATCCCGCAAGACCAGCGAAACCGATATTTCAGTCAGGTTGAACCTGGATGGAGAGGGATTCTCTCAGGTTTCGACGGGAATTCACTTCTTCGATCACATGTTGATCCTGATGGCGAAGCACGGCTTGTTCGACCTGGAGGTGCGCTGCAAGGGCGACCTGGAAGTGGACGGCCACCACACCGTCGAGGACGTGGGGATCGCTCTGGGACAATCCTTCGACCGGGCCCTGGGCACCAAGGAAGGCATCACTCGCTACGGCACGGCTTATGTCCCCATGGATGAAGCCCTGGGAAGGGCCGTGGTGGACTATTCAGGGCGCCCCTTTCTGGTCTGCAAAGTGGCCTTCCCGGCCGAAAAGGTCGGCGAGCTCAACACCGAGCTGGTGGAGGAATTTTTCCGTGCCCTGGCCGTCCACGGCAGAATGAATCTCCATATCGAAATCCTCTACGGGAAAAACTCCCACCACATGGCCGAGGCCATGTTCAAGTCGGCCGGTCGTGCGCTCTCCCTGGCGGCCGCCAGGAATCCGGCAGTCAAGGGAGTCCCCTCCACCAAAGGCGTTCTGTGATGATTACCATCGTCGATTACGCCATCAACAATCTGCATAGCGTACAGAACGCCTTTCGAAGCCTGAAGATTCCGTCGCAGATCAGCCAGGACCCCGAGACGATACGGAGCGCCCGCAAGCTGATCCTGCCGGGGGTGGGAGCCTTTGCGGATGCGATGGACAATCTTCGCGCCAGGAAGCTGGTGGCGCTGCTCCGGGAAAAACTTGCCGATGGGACTCCTCTGTTGGGACTGTGCCTGGGCCTCCAGCTGCTCTTCAGCGAAAGCGAGGAATTCGGTCCGGTTGCCGGGCTCGATTGCATTCCGGGGAGAGTCAAGAAGCTGCCGCCGGAAGTACAGGTTCCCCACATCGGTTGGAATCAGTTGCACCTGCTTAAATCCGATCCCTTGCTGGAGGGAGTGGCCGAGGGCAGTTTCGTCTATTTCGTCCACTCCTACTATGCCGTTCCCGTCGATGCCGGGCACGTCGTGGCCACCACCGACTACGGCATCGACTTCACGGCCATTACCCGGAAGGGAAACGTGTGGGCGACCCAGTTCCATCCCGAAAAGAGCCAGGACGTCGGTTTGCGCATCCTCAGGAATTTTGCCGGGCTCTGAACGGTGGGATCCGCGCGCCTGGACAGGGTGGGCGACACCATGAGGGGACTGGGTCGGGGGCCGGCGGCACAAGCGCCGGATCGGCCATCGGGAATACAGGAAATCCAGATGATCATTTTTCCGGCCGTGGACATGCGTCGCGGCAGGTGTGTCCGCCTGGTCCAGGGGCGGGCAGAGCAGGAAACGGTCTACTCGGAGGATCCCCTGGTGGTTGCCCGCCAATGGTGTGACCAGGGCGCCTCCTGGCTTCACCTGGTGGACCTGGATGGAGCCATGGTCCAGGACAGCCACAACCGGGCCATTGCCCGGGAGATTTTTCAGGCCTTGCCCATCCCGGTGCAGTTCGGGGGCGGGGTGCGAACTCTTTCCGACATCGGGGAACTGCTGTCCGCGGGAGCCGCCCGGGTGATCCTGGGGACGGTCGCGGTGGAGCGGCCCGATCTGGTGGAGGAGGCCTTGAGCCGGCATCCCGGCCAGGTGATCGTGGGGCTGGACGCCCGCCGGGGCCGGGTGGCGACTCGGGGGTGGAACCAGCTGGAGTCGCTGGAAGCGCTGCCCTTCGCCAGGGATCTGTCAATGCGCGGTGTGGACCGAATCGTCTACACCGACATCGGCAAGGATGGAACCCTCCAGGGACCCAACCTGGAGGCCATTGGGCAAATGGCTCGGGAGAGCGGATTGAAGGTGATTGCCTCCGGGGGGGTTTCCTCCCTGCAGGATCTGTCCCGGCTCAATGGTCTGAAGTCGAGCGGCGTAGAGGGGGTGATCGTGGGGAAGGCCTTGTATGAAGGCAGGTTTTCCCTGGAAGCGGCGCTGTCGGCGGTCAGGGGTTAGCGGCAGTCGGCCCTGGACGACGGGGCGGATCATACGAGGGTGAAACAATCGGAAATCGATAGTCCTTTCGTGAGGTTGCTATCCCGTCGCGGTTCACCTCAACGACTTAGTGGCCCTTCGTCGTTCTTAGTGGCCCTTGGTGGATAACTCTTTTTTCTTTTGTTTCAGGTATGCGGCCGGGGACCGGCTGGCGGTTGATTCGACGGAGCGAAAAGAATTATGCTGGCGAAGCGCATTATTCCCTGCCTGGACGTGGACCGGGGGCGCGTGGTCAAAGGGGTCCATTTCGTGGACCTGGTGGATGCGGGCGACCCGGTCGAGTGCGGGAAGCGGTACGACCGGCAGGGCGCCGACGAGTTGGTCTTTCTGGACATTACAGCTTCTTCCGATGACCGCCACATCATGCTGGAGGTGGTTCAGCGGGTTGCCGAGTCCATTTTCATCCCCTTTACGGTCGGGGGAGGGATTCGCGATACCGGCGACGTCCAGAAAATTTTGCGGGCCGGTGCCGACAAGGTGTCCCTGAACACGGCGGCCGTCAAGAATCCCCAACTGGTCCGGGCGGGAGCCGAGAAATTCGGCAGTCAATGCATGGTGGTTGCCATTGACGCCAAGCGGACCGCTGCCGGCCGCAATCCCGCTTGGGAAGTTTATATCCACGGTGGCCGGACACCCACCGGCCTGGATGCCCTGGAGTGGGCCGAACAGGCGGAATCCGTGGGTGCCGGCGAAATCCTGCTGACCAGCATGGACCGGGATGGCACCCAGGAGGGTTATGACCTGGAGCTGCTGCGGGCCGTGACCTCCCGGGTAGGGATTCCCGTGATTGCATCGGGAGGGGTGGGGACGCTGGAGCACCTCTTCCAGGGCCTGGCCCAGGGTGGCGCCCACGCCGCCCTGGCGGCATCCATCTTTCACTTCGGCACCCACACCCTCCAGCAGGCCAAGGACTATCTCAGGGCGCGTGGAGTGGTGGTTCGATGAGTATTCCGGAAGAAGTCATGTCACCCAGCCAAGCCGCGGAGATCGTCTCTCGATTGAAGTTCGACGCCGACGGTCTGATCCCGGCCATTGTGCAGGATGCCTCCACCCGGCAGGTCCTGACGGTGGCCTACATGAGTCGGGAAACCGTCAAGCTGTCGCTGACCCGAGGCGAGACCTGGTTCTGGAGTCGCAGCCGCCAGGAGATCTGGCACAAGGGCGAGACCTCCGGAAACACCCAGAAGATCGTCGAGATGCATCTGGACTGTGACGGAGATGCGCTGCTGGTGCTGGTGCACCCCAGCGGTCCGGCCTGCCACACGGGGGCGCAGAGCTGCTTCCACCAGCGGCTCTTTTCCGCCGTCCCGGTGGAAGAAAGGCCTTTCGGCCGGTTCCCTGAAACGGTGGACCGGCTGGTGAAGACCATCAAGGACCGTCGCAAGCATCGCCCCGAAGGGTCCTACACCGGCTATCTGTTTACCCAGGGACGGGACAAGATTCTCAAGAAGATCGGCGAGGAGTCGGCCGAGACCATCATCGCGGCCAAGAACCGGTCCAGGAAGGAGTTGACCGCGGAGAGCGCCGACCTTTTCTATCATCTGCTGGTGTTGCTGGCTAACGAGGAGGTTGAGTTCGAAGAGGTGCTGGGCGAGCTCGACAGAAGATCCGGGAAAGGGCCGGCAGCTCCGCCCGAGCCGAAATGACGGTCGCATCCCAGCCGTGCAGCCGCGTAGAGCACGCCCATCGGAGGGGGCGGGGAGACGCTCCCGCTCCTTTCGGGCCGCCCTCGGGGGAACATTCCTCTGGGCCCGCTACATCCATGATCCAACCCGACTACAACCAGTTCACCGCCTATTGCAGGCAGGGCAACATCGTTCCGGTCTACAAGGCTGTCGCGGCGGACCTGCTGACGCCGGTGCTGGCGTTCCTCAAGATTCAGGATTCCACCAGGAGCGCCTTTCTGCTGGAGAGCGTGGAAGGCGGCGAGAAGATTGCGCGCTACTCCTTTCTGGGGTGCAACCCCTATCTCACCTTCTGCTCCAGGGGAGAGACGGTAGAGATCAAGCGGGGCGGCGAGTCGATTCAACGAAAAGGGCGCCTGTTGGATGTCATGCGCAAGACCACCGACGGCTACCGCACCGTCAGGGTCCCGGGATTGCCACCCTTCACCGGTGGGGCGGTGGGGTATTTCGCCTACGACACCGTTCGCTGGATCGAGAACATTCCGCATACCGGGGAGGACGAGCTGAATCTGGATGAATCGGTCCTGATGTATTTTTCCAATATCTTGGCTTTCGACCATGTCCGGCAGCAGATCCTGATTATCGCCAACGTTTTCACCGAGGAGGGATCCGGGCCTCTGGAGGTCAAGTACCGAAACGCCGTCTCGGAAATCGAGGCCCTGGAAGACCGGTTGAATCGGCCGCTGCCGGCGCCCGAAGCGCCATCCTCCAACCACGGCTCCGTCCAGGTGCGGTCGAATTTCAGCAAGGAGGGGTTTCTCAAGGCCGTCGAGCGGGCCAAGGAATACATCAAGGCCGGGGATATTTTTCAGGTGGTCCTCTCGCAGCGGTTTACCGTGGAGGTGAAAGCCGATCCCTTCACCATCTATCGTGCGCTCCGAATGGTGAATCCGTCGCCCTACATGTTCTATCTGCGGCTCAACGGCTTCTCGGTGATCGGGTCCTCTCCCGAAAGACTGGTCAAGATCTCCGAGGGAGAAGCCTACTACCGACCCATCGCGGGGACCCGACCTCGGGGCCGCCATGACGATGAGGACGCACGCCTGGCGGAAGAACTCAAGGCCGACGCCAAGGAGCGGGCCGAGCACATCATGCTGGTGGATCTGGGCCGAAACGATCTGGGCAAGGTTTGCGAGTACGGCAGCGTGGAGCTGGTGGATCTGATGTTCGTGGAGCGCTATTCCCACGTGATGCACCTGGTGTCCACCCTGCGCGGTCGACTTCGCCCCGGCCTGGACCGCTTCGATGCGCTGATGGCCTGTTTCCCGGCCGGCACCGTGACCGGCGCCCCCAAAGTGCGGGCCATGGAGATCATCGAGGAGTTGGAGCCCAGCCTGCGAAGTGTCTACGCTGGGGCCATCCTCTATCTGGACTTCTCCGGCAATCTGGATTCCTGCATCTCCATTCGGACCCTGGTGGTCAAGGATGGCAAGGCCTATGTCCAGGCAGGCGCCGGAATCGTGGCCGACTCGGTTCCGGAGAGGGAATTCCAGGAGACCCTCAACAAGGCCCGAGCCCTTCTCAAGGCCCTGGAGCTGGCGGGGAAGGGACTGTAGGGGCAACCCTTGTGGTTGCCCGGTTTTCCTGGAAAGGCATCGGTAAACCAGGCGAAGTCCGGCAATGCCATGATTCTGGTCATCGACAACTACGATTCTTTTACCTACAACCTGGTCCAGTATCTGGGGGAATTGGGGGAAGAGGTCGTGGTTCACCGAAACGATCACATCGATGTTTCCGGGGTAGAGTCCGGCAAGCCCCAGAAGATCGTCATTTCGCCCGGCCCCGGCGTTCCCGACAATGCCGGTGTGACGCTGGAGCTCATCGACCGGTTCGCGGGCAGGGTTCCGATCCTGGGAGTCTGTCTTGGCCATCAGGCCATCGGCCAGGCGTTCGGAGGAAAGGTCGTTCCGGCCCCCTACCTGATGCACGGCAAGATCAGCCAGATCCGTCACGATCGCAAAACCATCTTCCAAGGTCTTCCCGATGCCTTCCCGGCGACCCGCTACCACTCCCTCATGGTCGAGAAGGAGAGTCTGCCGGCATGCCTGGAGATCTCCGCATCCTCCGGCGACGGCCTGATCATGGGTCTTCGCCACCGCCGGTTTGCGGTCGAGGGGGTTCAGTTCCATCCGGAATCGGTGTTGACCACCGACGGCAAGCAATTGCTCGAGAACTTTTTGAGGCTTTGAGATTCCATGACTGCAACAGCACTTTACCAGGAGGCAATCCGGAAGTTTCAGGGCGGCGATTCTCTGGATGAGGGCCAATCCGAGCGGTTGATCGCCGCCATTCTGGACCGCCAGCTCAGTGAGGTGCAGGTGGCGGCCCTTCTGGCCGGATTGGCGGTGAAGGGAGAGATCGCCTCGGAAATCACCGGTTTCGCCCGGGGCATGCGGAGAGTGGCCGTCGCGCTCGATCACGGGCAGAAGGGCCTGGTGGACACCGCCGGTACCGGCGGGGATGGATCCGGCACTTTCAATATCTCCACCACGGCGGCATTCGTCATTGCCGGAGCGGGCGTGCCGGTGGCCAAGCACGGCAACCGGGCGATTTCCGGACAGTGCGGCAGCGCAGACGTGCTGGCCCAGTTGGGCGTCAGGATCGATGCCCCCCAGGAGGTCCTGAAGCACTGCCTGAAGACCTGCGGCATTACCTTTCTGTTCGCTCCGGTCTTTCATCAGGCGATGAAGGTGGTGGCGCCCCTGAGGCGAAATCTGGCCATGCGAACCATCTTCAACCTGTTGGGTCCCCTGCTCAATCCGGCCGGGGCCCGCCGGCAGATCATCGGGGTGTTTGCTCCCCATCTCACCGAGGTGTTCGCTCAGGTGTTGGAGTCTCTCGGGTGCGAACACGCTCTCATTTTCTCCGCGGACGACGGTCTGGATGAGATCTCGATAGCGGGGCCGACCCGGGTCACCGAGCTCAAGGGTGGCGCCATCCGGACCGACAGGCTGAGCCCTCAGGATCTGGGGTTCCAGAGCCGGTCCCTGGACCAGATAAAGGGCGGGGGGCCGCCGGAAAACGCCCGGATACTGCGGGGGGTTCTGGAGGGCGAGTGCACCGAAGGCCAAAGGGATGTCGTACTTCTGAACGCTGCCGCAGGCATTTATGTGTCGGGGCGCGCGGATTCACTTCAGACCGCGGTGGAGGTAGCCCGCCAGTCCCTGGATCAGGGGTGGGCGCTGGCCCGGCTGGAACAGTTGGTGGAGTGCTCCAACCGGCAGGTTAAAGCCGACCCTTCGGATGGGGTGTTGTAGTGAGCGGGTGGAAGGCAAGGCGGCGCCGGATGCCGAACGGGGCCGGCAACCGCCGACCCGCAAGAAAAACACCCGGCGGGCAGCAACAGGCGTGTGAGGAAACCGATGCCGGAAAACGTCCTGACTGAAATCGTCAAGGCCCGACAAAGACAGGTCCAGCATCTCAAGAGAACCCACCCCTTGTCCGAGGAAGAGGTCTTGGCAGGACGCCGGGAGCCCGGAATGAGGCCCCGTTCCCTTATGGGCGCCTTGAGCCGCACGGGACCGGTCAGTTGCATTGCCGAAATCAAGAGGGCCTCCCCTTCCAGGGGGCTTTTGAGAGATCCCTTCGAGCCGATTGAAATCGCCGTGGATTATGAATCCAACGGGGCCGCGGCCGTCTCCGTTCTGACGGAACAACACTATTTTCAAGGCTCCATGAAGCACCTGGAGTCGGTCCGGCGCAGCATCTCCCGGCCCGTGCTGCGCAAGGATTTCATCCTGGATCCCTATCAGGTCTATGAATCCGCCGCCGGTTGCGCCGACGCCTTGCTGCTGATTGCAGCCATCCTGACGCCGCGACGGCTCTTGAAGCTAAAGCAGTTGGCGGACCGCCTGGGCCTTGAAGTCCTGGTGGAGGTCCATGACCGGCAGGAGCTCAAGGTTGCCTTGGACGCGGGAGCCGGGTTGATCGGTGTCAACAATCGAAACCTGAAGACGTTCGAGGTCAATCTGAGCACCTCCATGGAACTGGCCCCTCATATTCCGGAATCGGTCGTTTCCGTGAGCGAGAGCGGGATCAGGGCTCCGGGGGACATTCGACAGTTGCGGGAGGCCGGCTTCGACGCCTTTCTGATCGGCGAGTTGTTGATGAAGTCGGATCAACCCGGCAGGGCCTTGCGGGAGTTGATGATTCACAGTGCCAACTAGGTGACGTGAACAAGCCATGCAGGTCAAGACGAAAATCTGCGGCATCACCAATTTGGAAGATGCGCGGGCGGCCGTCGAGCTTGGAGCCGACGCGCTGGGTTTTAATTTCTACCGCAAGAGCCCCCGATTCATCGAACCCGAACGGGTCAGGTCGCTGATTGAAGCACTGCCGCCGCTGGTTTCGACGGTGGGCGTCTTTGTGAACGAGGACTTTCCCGAGCAGGTAGTCGAGATTGCCCGGGCCACCGGCCTGGGGACGGTCCAGTTGCACGGCTCGGAAAGCCCGGACTACGTCCGTCGGATCAGGCCGCTGCCGGTGTTCAAGGCCTTCGGCGTGGGGCCGCGTTTCGAGCTGGACCGAATCGCAGCCTTTCCCGTGCAGGCTTTTTTGCTGGACACGGCCGGTGGGCCCCTCCCGGGGGGCACGGGGAGGGCCTTTGACTGGGACCTGGCCCTGACGGCCAAGCGGCTGGGGCATGTCATTCTGGCGGGAGGGCTGAACCCGGGAAACGTGTTTGAAGCCATCCGCCGGGTGCAGCCCTACGGCATCGACGTCTGTTCGGGCATCGAGAGGGAACCGGGTCTGAAGGACCACGGGAAGATGACAGCGCTCTTCGGTGAGATCCGTCGGGCCCGGCGGGAACTGAAATGACCGGAACGAGCATGAGGGGAAACATGGGGCAATATCCCGACAGCCGGGGGCACTTCGGTCCCTACGGGGGCAAGTTCGTGCCCGAGACCCTGATGCATCCGCTGGAAGAACTGGAGGAGGCTTACCTGGAGGCCCGTCGGGACCCCGGCTTTCAGACGGAGCTGGATCGACTCTTGCGAGACTACAGTGGACGGCCGACTCCCCTGTCGCGGGCCGATCGACTCTCCGGGCAGCTTGGCGGCGCCAGGGTGTACCTCAAGCGGGAGGACCTGAACCATACCGGAGCCCACAAGATCAACAATTGCCTGGGCCAGGGGTTGCTGGCGAAGCGGATGGGCAAGAAGCGGGTCATCGCCGAGACCGGGGCTGGACAGCACGGCGTCGCCACCGCAACCGTGTGCGCCCTGCTCGACCTGGAGTGCGAGGTCTACATGGGCGAGGAAGACATGCGGCGGCAGGAGTTGAACGTCTTTCGCATGCGCCTGCTGGGAGCCAGGGTCCACGGAGTCTCCAGCGGCAGTCAAACATTGAAGGACGCCATCAACGAGGCCATCCGGGATTGGGTCACCAACGTGGGCAGCACCTACTACCTGATCGGTTCGGTTCTCAGTGCCCACCCTTACCCCATGATGGTGAGGGATTTTCAGGCGGTCATCGGAAGGGAGGCCCGAGAGCAGATTCTGGAACGGGAGGGCCGGCTGCCTCACACCCTGGTGGCCTGTGTCGGAGGGGGCAGCAATGCCATCGGGCTCTTCCATGCGTTCCTGGAGGACGAAACGGTGGCCATGGTGGGAGTCGAGGCCGGCGGTCGGGGCTCTAACCTGGGTGAGCATGCGGCTCGCTTCAGCGGCGGGAAGCCGGGGATTCTCCAGGGAACCTACTCCTACGTGCTACAGGACGAAGATGGACAGATCGCCAACACCCACTCCATCTCGGCAGGCCTGGACTACGCTTCGGTGGGGCCGGAGCACGCTTTCCTGAGAGATCAGGGACGCATCCGCTATACCTCCGCCACCGACGAGGAGACCCTGGAAGCTCTCCATCTGCTGAGTCGTACCGAGGGAATCATATCGGCCCTGGAGAGCGCTCACGCCGTCGCCGAGGTCATGCGGCTGGCCCCCGGGCTCCGGGAAGAGGACCTGCTGGTGGTGAATCTGTCCGGCCGGGGCGACAAGGATGTCCAGACGGTGGCGGCCGCCGATTCAGGATGAACTTGAAAGAGGATCGACGGGAGGCCGCCTCGCGGGACGTGGGGAAGCGTGGGACGGGCGCCTTCCGTCGGCGATGGATTGAGAAATGACCCGCATTGGGAAGATGTTCGACCAGGCCCGGCAACAGGGAAGAGGCGCGTTTATCCCTTATGTCACCTTGGGCGATCCCGATCTGGAGACGTCCGGGCGGGTCGTGCTCGAATTGGAAGCGGCGGGCGCCGACCTGATCGAGCTGGGTGTCCCCTTCTCGGACCCCCTGGCTGACGGACCGGTGATTCAGAGAGCCACCGAGCGAGCTTTGGCTCGAGGGTTCACATTGGAAAAGGGGTTGGCGCTGGTGGCCGACCTGCGCCGCCGGACCCAGGTTCCCCTGTTGCTCTTCAGCTACTACAATCCGTTGTTTGCCTATGGGTTCGAGAGGCTGGCAGCGGCGGCCAAACAGCGCGGAATCGACGGTTTCCTGATTACCGATCTCTCGGTGGAAGAGGCGGAGGGTCCCCTGCAGGTGCTTCGAGGGGCAGGGCTGGACGCTGTTTTTCTGGCGGCTCCCACCAGCACCGACGAAAGGATTCGAAAAATCGCCGCCTACTCCTCCGGGTTCATCTATGCCGTCTCGCGCACGGGCGTAACCGGGGCTCGAAAGTCGCTTTCCGAAGGGGTCCGGTCCCTGATCCAAAAGATTCGTTCGCAGACGTCCCTTCCTGTCGCCGTGGGGTTCGGAGTCTCGGAGCCGGATCATCTGCGCCAGGTATGGTCCCAGGCCGAAGGCGCGGTGGTGGGGAGCGCCATCGTCGGTTGTATCGAGCGGAACCTGGGTCAGCCGGATCTGGCGGAACGGGTTGGAGGGTTTGCGCGGTGGCTCAAGGGAGGGTGCTAGACCATGGATATTTCCGATTGGCGAGAGCGAATTGACGAGGTCGATGCCAAGCTGGTCGACCTGTTGTCGGATCGTTCCGGTTGCGTGATGGAGATCGGCAAGATCAAGAGCCGCCGGCAGCTCGCGGTGAGAGATCCCCGGCGGGAAGAACGAATCCTTGGGCGGGTCGTCCGCAACAACAAGGGGCCTCTTGCCGATGAAGCGGTGGCCAGGATCTTCGAAACCATCATTCACGAGTGCATTCGGTTGGAGGAGCAGTTGGAGAAAAAGCAAGGACTTGCCGGCAGGAACTCCCCCGGAACGCTATAGTTCGAATGATCCGCCCGGCAGGGCGGGGGAGCCGCCAACCGGCGCCACCAGGTCGTTGCCACTGCAACGCCCTCAACCAACCCGCCCCTCTTCAGGATCCGGGGGCTCCAGGAGACGGCAGTGAACAAGGTCATTCGCGATGCCGGACAGGCGGTCAGCGACATCGCCGACGGCGCCACCATCATGATGGGCGGCTTCGGCTTGTGCGGCATTCCGGAGAATCTCATCCACGCGTT
This sequence comes from Candidatus Versatilivorator sp., assembly GCA_965207735.1. Lineage (GTDB taxonomy): Bacteria > Acidobacteriota > Terriglobia > Versatilivoradales > Versatilivoraceae > Versatilivorator. The sequence continues at coordinate 4,838,697 of OZ242296.1, forward strand.
GCGGGACCAGGGCGCCAGAGATCTGACAGTGATCAGCAACAACGCCGGCATTGACGATTTCGGCATCGGAATCCTGTTGGAGAAACGCCAAGTCCGAAAAATGATTGCGACCTACGTGGGCGAAAATCGGCTCTTCGAAGAACTGGTGCTCAAGGGCGAGCTGGAAGTGGAGCTATGTCCCCAGGGAACCTTCGCCGAGCGTATCCGCGCCGGAGGAGCCGGGATCGGCGGGTTCTATACTCCCACGGGCTACGGAACCGTAGTTGCCGAGGGCAAGGAAACCCGGTCCTGGGGCGGTGAGCGCTACGTCCTGGAGCTTCCCCTGAAGGCCGACTTCGCCTTCGTCAAGGCTCATTGGGGAGACCGGGCCGGCAACCTGGTCTATCGCAAGACCGCCAGGAACTTCAACCCCCTGATGGCCATGGCTGCCAAGGTCACCGTCGCCGAGGTGGAGGCGTTGGTGGAGCCCGGGGATCTGGATCCCGACACCATACACACGCCGGGCATTTACGTGAATCGGATCTTCGAAGGGATCGACTACCAGAAACGCATCGAGAGACGAAGAGTGAGGGAATGACATGCCGGACCAAAGACGCGACGTCATCGTGCGGCGGGCCGCCCGGGAGCTGAGGGACGGATTCTACGTCAACCTGGGGATCGGGCTGCCCACCCTGGTGGCAAACCATATTCCCGAGGCCATGAGCGTCACCCTGCAATCGGAGAACGGCCTGCTGGGCATGGGACCTTATCCCGCGGAAGATGAGTTGGATCCGGATCTCATCAATGCGGGCAAGGAAACGGTGACGGCGCTGGCGAGCGCCTCCTACTTCTCCAGCGCCGAATCCTTCGACATGATCCGCGGTGGCCACATCGATCTCACCATCCTGGGGGCCATGGAGGTGGACGAACAGGGGAACCTGGCCAACTGGATGATCCCCGGGAAGATGGTCAAGGGCATGGGGGGAGCCATGGACCTGGTGGCCGGCGCCAAACGTGTGATCGTCGCCATGGAGCACCGGACCAGGAAAGGTCACCCCAAGATCCTGCCCGAATGCCGCCTTCCTCTTACCGGGGTGGGAGTGGTGGACCGGATCATCACGGAAATGGCGGTTCTGGACGTGACTCCGCAGGGTTTGCGACTGGTGGAAATTGCCGGAGAGCTGAGCTTGGACGAGGTTCGGCAGGCGACCGCGGCCCGTTTCTCGGTGGACCCCAAACTCGAGACAATTCAAGTCTGACCCGGTCAGCGGCTGTCCTGCAGGTGTTGCCGGAAGAACCGGACCATGCGAGTCCAGGTGTCTTCGGCGTCCGCTTGGTGGTAGACGTCCGGCCGGACCTCATTGAAGAAGGCGTGGTCCCGTTGGGGATAGATGTGGAACTCGACGCTTTTCCCCGCGTCCCGGAGCGCCGCTTCCAATTCACGAACCGCCTGGGGGGGTACAGAGGCGTCCTTTTCGCCGAAAAAGCCAAGCACGGGCGCCTCCAGGGCGGGAATGTCGGGTTGCACCTTGGGATGGATGCCGTAGTAGACGACGCAGGCTCCGATGCCGGGATTGGCGCAGGCCGCGTAGAGTGAGAGCTGTCCTCCCATGCAGAACCCGACGCTGCCCACGCGGGATCCGCGGGTCTCGTCCAGGCTGAGGAGGTAGTCTACCGAGCCCGCCAGGTCTCGAGCGGCTGCTTCGATGTTCAAGGCCATCATGAGCTTGCCGGCTTCGTCGGGGCTCTTGGTGGATTGGCCGTGGTACAGGTCCGGAGCCAGGGCCACGAAGCCTGCCTCGGCAAGACGATCGGCAACCCCCTTGATCTGATCCACAAGCCCCCACCACTCCTGAAGCACGACAACGCCCGGGCCGCCCGCGGCTGGCCCGGCCAGGTATCCCTGGCATTGGCCGCCGTTGCTCGAGAAAGTCACCATTTCGCCTGCCATCTTCACGCCTCCATTGTCCTGTAGCAGCCCCTTGGGGCCGACATCGATCGAGCCGGTCGTCTCGCTGGGCGGCAGTATAACACGTCGCCCCGGGCCTGTTTTACGGGTGTCAACCGCCGACCTGATGAGAAATGCGGGCTAGATTCCGGTCCCGGACGGTCAACGCTCCCTGGTCACTGCAGGGGACCGCCTCCGGCGGACGGCGGCTCCAGGTCGTCGCGTCCGGCGACCGTGAGCCTGTCCAGGCCGTCCAGCGGCGCGAGATCCTTGATGCGACTCCCACCGATATGGACCCAGGCCAGCGAAGATAGCCCCCGCAGCGACCACAGGTCGCCGACAAAATTACCGCGCAGGTCCAGCCGTTGCAAGCCGTCCAGCCCCGCTATGGGTCCCAAGTTCTTGATGGCGTTGCCGGCCAGGCCCAGCGACGTCAACCGCTTCAGTCCCGAGAGCGAGTGGAGTTCCGCCAATCCGTTCCCCGCAAGCTGCAACGACTCGAGCCGTTCCAGCCCTGCCAGCGGCTGCAGGTCCCGGACCCGGTTCGCTCCTAGCTCCAGCACCTGCAGTCCCGTCAAGCCGGCCAGCGGCCACAGGTCTCCGATGCGGTTGCGATCCGCTCGCAACACCGCTAGTCGCCCCAAGGCTGCCAGCGGGCCCAGATCCTCGATGCGGTTGTCGCCCACATCCAATTCAGTCAGGGCCGACAGCGCCGCCAGTGCACGGAGATCGTCGATTAGGTTGTGCCGCACCGACAGCCGCCGGAGACCCGTCAGCACCGCCAGTGGGCCCAGGTCTAGTGCCGCTCCGTCCAAGTTCACCGACTCCAGCGCTGGCAGTCCGGCCAATGGCCTTAGGTCCGCCAGCGGGTTGAAGCCCAGGTCGAGTGCCTTCAGGCCGGTGGCTGCCTCGATTCCGGTCAAGTCTCGGATCCCGCGGTTCCGCGCGCTGAGCGATCCCAGCCCGGCCAGCTCGCCCGCGCTGACAGGCTCCCCGGACTCCTTGCCCAAGGCCTCCCGGATCGCTGCCCGCAGTCCCGGATCGCCGATCAAGGGCACGATTCCTGGCCAGCCGTCGCGGTTCGCAGCCCCGACCTCCGCGGCCGGAGCGTCCCCGACCACGGGCACCCGATACGCCCGGACCTCGCGGTCCTCCCAGCTCGTCGACAGCAGAGTCCCACCGCCCGACCACAGCCCAGTCGGGTCCGTGTCCGCCGCACCCACCGTGATGTCCAACTGCGGCTCCCGCCGCCCGTCCGCCAGGCGGTAGGCGTGCAGCCGTTCCCGCCAGTCCGCCACCCACAGTGTCTCCCCGTTCGACCACAGCCCGACCGGCATCAGGTTGCCGCCGTCCAGCTTGATTTCCCGGTCCGCCACGCGCCGGCCGTCCGACAGCCGATACGCATGCACCGTATCGCCCAGCCACGATGAGACCCAGGCCGTCTCCCCGTCCGACCACAGCCCCGCCGGGGCCGCGTTCGCCTCCAGCGGCAGGTCGCGACCCGCCAGCCGCGACCCGTCCGCCAGCCGGTGCGCCCGCAGGCCTCCGCCGAGGCCAGCCACCCACAGTGTCTCCCCGTCCGACCACAGCCCCATCGGCGCAGCTTCCGTCGCGATGTCCTTGCCTGGCTGCCGCTCCCCGTCCGAACGGCGGTACGCGTACAGGCGCGCATCGTCCAGGTCCGCCACCCACGCAGTCTCTCCATCCGACCAGATCCCGCTCGGCCGACTGTTCTCCCGCGCCAGCGGGAAGCCCGCCGTTTCCACCTCCGAAGGCCCCTCGACGGTCGCCGTGACTCGCTGCGAAAGCCCCTTCCCGCCAGCCGTGCAGACCGCCCCTTCGGCTGAGCAGTCCGTGGTCGACGGCAGCGCCAAGACGACATCCGCGTCGGACATCGGCTCTACGGTGATCTCCCAACGCAGGTTTGACGGCCGCTTCATGCGCCGCGCCCGCGTCACTGACCCGCCCGTCACCTCGAACGCCGTGTCCCTCAGCGTCCTGTAGCTGATCGCAGTCTCCTCGCTGAACCGCAGCTCGAATCGAAACGCGGTCTCCCCGTCATGCCTCGCCGGCGTCCCTGCGAACTGCGCCGTCAGCGGCGCCGCCGCTTCGCTTGCCGCAATCATGACCGTTGCTGAGCCGATCTCCGAACCGCCGTGCGAGGCCGTAATCGTTACTGTTTCCTCCGATTCCTCCTCCTCATCGACCTCAGCGATCAGCGTCGCCGCTGTGGTCGTCGTCTGGAACTCGCGCAACCGCAGCGTAGCCGGCACACCGGTGTAGTCCGACCCGGACGCCGTGCCCGACAACGACAGGTCGATCGTCTGGTCCTGCTGGAACCGCACGCCGTTTGTGATCTCGACGGTAACCGTCGCCGCTGCGCCCTCCACGATCTCGGCCGGCTCCACCGACACTGCGAACGCGGGCACGTCGCTCTCCTCCAGCACCAGCGAGGCCGATGCCTGCTCTGCCGACAGCGCGTAGCCCGCGCCTTCCTGCAGCGTCGACGTCACCCCGATGTCATCCTCCACCAGCCTGTTGTTGCCCCCCTGGATCTTGTGCGTCTTGCTGGCCTGCCCTGCCCGGAACCGCACCGTCATCGGTGTAGCCCTCTGCGACCTCGTGTCCGTGACCAGCACTTGCACTTCAAGCGCTTCCGCCGTCGACCCCGTGCGGGTCAGCCTGAATGCGCCGATCGGACCGGCCACGCGCTCCTCGACCGCGACGATCGACACCACCGGCAGTTCCGCCCGTGTCACCGTCACTGTGTAGGTCTTCGTCGTCGCGCCATCCTCGGCCGTGACCGTGACGGCGATCCGGTTCGCGCCCTTGTCCAGGCCCACCTCGTGTCCCGGCTCGATGGACACCGTCGCCGCCGAATGGTTCGCCGTCGCCGTCACGGTCGTCGTCCCCACGGAATGGGATACGGTGGCTTGGTAGGTCGACACCGCGCCGGAGAACGTCCCGATGTCGATCCCGGACAAATCCAGATCCGCCAGCGTCGCGTCCTGTGAGACGGAGGTGATCGTCACGGTCGCCGAGCCGATCGGGGACTCGCCCAGGGAGGCCGTCACCGTAAGCGTCTCGGCTTCCTCCTCTTGCTGGTCCGCCTTGGCCTCGAGCGTGGTCGTCACCGAGGAGGCTCCCGCCGCCAGCATCAGCATCGGTGGTACACCCGTGTAGTCCGCCTCCGACGCCGTGCCGGACAGGGCCAGCGTGATGGCCTGGTCCTCGGCGAACGTCACCGCGTTGGAGATCGCCAGCGTCAGCGTCACGGTCTGTCCCTCGCGGATCGCCTCTGCATTCGCCGACACGGTGAACGTCGCCGCGTCGTTGTCCTCCACGGTCACTGAGGCCGAGGCGTCCGAGCCGACCGTGTAGCCGGTGCCAGCGATGACCGTCGCGGTCATCGTGCTGTCCGCCTCCACAACGCTGTCCTCGTCGCTAGGCACGCTCAGCGTGGCGCTGGTCGAGCCTTTGGCAAACGACACAGACGCCGGGGGCGTCCCGGACAGGGCCGAGCCGGTCTCGGTCACCTGGACCGCCACGGCCAGTGCTTCCGGTGCCGCCTGGTCCAGGGTCACCGTGAACGACGCGGCGGCACCCTCTGCGACAGGAGTCGCGCCCGCCGTGATGGCCGCTATCGGCAAAGCCGCCCGTGTCACCGTCGCAGCGTAGGTTCTGGTCGTGGTCCCGTCCTCGGCCGTGACGGTCACCATGATCGTGTTCTCGCCTTCCGCTAGAGCGACATCGGACCCGGGGTCGATCGCCACCGTCGCGCCGGAGTGATTGGCGGTGGCTGTCACGGTCGTGGCGGTAACGGAATTTGCGACGCTCGCCATGTAGGCTGTCGTCGTGCCGGAAAACGTCCCGATGTCGATGCCGGACAGGCTCAGCCTGCTCAGCGTCGCGTCGCTTGACGGAACAATCCCCAACAGAATCGCGCTCACTGCTCCCCACGTCTGAGTGGTGTCCTTCCCGCGCACGAACACGATATGCCGTCCCATGCTCAATCCACTCGTGTTGAGGTTCGCCCTATACCGGCCCTCCCCCTGGCTCGTCATTGGAATCGCCACGGGCGATGGGTCCGAGGACCACGGTGGCACGTCGATGTAGTACTCGGCAGCCGAGACGTCCTGTACCGATTCGACACCATTCGAATTCTGGAACTGCCGGTCGGTCAGTGTCGCGCTGAGCGCGACCGTTGTACCGGACCTGACAGCGTTCGGCCACTCTCCGGCACCCAGCGAGAGTGTGCCGCGCACGACGTCCGGGCCCGAGGGAGTGATGTACGGTGCCCGAGCGACCTTGGCTGCGTAATACAGGGATGGCAGGTTTTCGGAAACCACCGTGTCATTGAATTCCGAGCATCCTTCGAAGTACCTCGTGCCGAGTTCGTACGTGAACGCGGCAACCCCGAGCACCCCGTATGAGAAGTCTCTCGTCGTTCCGTCCGTCATGTACAATCCCTGCGCCTTCATGGGTCTGTAGTCGTTGAAGAATGCCAGCTTGCGGGCGAGTGTCTGCAGCTCGTCATGGTTCGCGGCCCTTCTCGCGAAGCCATATGGGAACAGGATCAACTCACCCGAACTGTGAACGTCCAGCATGACGCCTGTGGTGTCCTCGGGAGCCGCATCGGAAAGACCTGCCCCTCGCTGATCCCGAAAGATCTGCCTCATGTAGTCCTGGATGGCCCGAACCTCGGGCTCCGACGCTGGCGAACCGCCGTTAAAGGTCGGCAAGCATGGGTTGTCGCTGGAGCCGCCACAGCAATCCCATGCGAAGTCGAAATTGCGGTTGAGGTCCGTGCCCCTCCCGCGAGCAGTGCGTTGAAACACGTCAACAACGCAGGAATTCTGGCTCCTGCTCTTCCTCCACAGGATTCCTGATTCCGCCACCTTGCGACCGTCCGGGTTCCCTTGCAGGACCAGGTGAATCTCGTGGTGGTCGAGTAGCCAGGTCGCGTCTGCGTCAAGGCCGTAATTGTCGGTCAGGTGCTCGGCGAAGCGGGTCATCAATTCGGCCGGCGTGTACTCGCGGGCATGTATCGACGACAGGCCGAGGAACGTGGGCTTTGGGCCGGGTACCTGGGAATTGGTCAGGACCAGGACATTCATGTCGTAGCCGCCTGATCCCTCACTCTTGAGCCAGGAATCACCAATGTCGGACCAGCTGGCCAAGTCAGGGAACTTCTCGACAATCGCCTCGGCAGATGCAAAGGTCTCCTCGACGGTCCGGTAACAGGAATAGCCGGGAATGCGCCTGCGGACAGATTTGGAAATCGCTGGCAGCTCCTCTATTGGCTTTCCCCTTGGCGGGGAGACGATGCGCTCAGGCGGGGAGACGATGCGCTCAAGATCCTCCGGGCTAACGACTGCCACCCTCAATCCGCGTCGCCTCAGCTCGTCGAGTTGTTCGGGGGTCACCTCCACGACCAGCTGTTTCCGGTCGTAGTCGGTGACGATTGGCTCCAGGCTCGCCGCCAGAAGCGCGCCGGTGGCTTCATCCTCGAAGTAGATCCTGACAATCTGGAACTCGTGGATGGCTTGCCCGGAGACATCTTCGGCGACCGTCGTGACCAAGATGCTAACCGTTGCGTCGGCGGCATCCGTACCGTCGGAGGCGGTGACCGTGACCGAGTAGAACGACTTGGCTTGGTGGTTGTAGGTAACGCCGGCTTTGGTCCGGATCTGCCCGCTCGTCGACACGATGTCGAAGAAGGCCGCGTCGGTGCCCCCGAGCGAATATGTGAGGGTGTCGCTCGAGTCCGTGTCGGTGGCGGCGACGGGATCGCCGATATTCTGTCCCGCAGGAGCGTTTTCGGCGACCGAGCGGGTGACCGTGACGGGGTTGAACACCGGTGCGCTGTTCTGGGCGGAGGCCGGAACAGCGAGCACGGTCAGGACGATCGGCGCGAGGAGCAGCAAGCATCGGTTGTTCTCGAAGGATCGCCCGAGATTCACCAGCCATGCACCGCGTACCGACCCGCAGGGCCGCGCCCAGCCCTTTCCAGAGGTTCCGCCAGCCAACCCCCCACCGAGTGCGTCCAGGCGGAGGTAACGGGCGTCTACGAGCCCACCCGCTGCGGGGGGGATGCACGAAGGAATCCCCTGCACCTCATCTTGACCCGCAGGCTTCGAATCATCACTGGCTGTTACTGGTCGGGCCAGACTTCTGCCGGGCAGCCTTCTCCGCTGATCCCGACCTGCTCTGAACCCGAGAACCAGGGGAGGGAATCGATGCGTTAACCAGGAAAGTTTGTTAGTAAGCGGTTCTGAAATGATCGTTAATTCACAGAAACTATGGAATATCTTCTCAATCAGCCCGATCAGGTGCTAATTGCCCGATATAAAGACAAATATTTCATGAAAATATTGCCTAGCCCATCTTTAACAAAGAAACGGCCGATTTGAGGTATTTTACCCCCATTTTAGCCTAAAACCACCCGTAAGTTGTTGATTCTTGGTTGAGGAGGTGAATGTAGTGCCATAATCGTATGGGATGGGCTTGACCCCCTCTCTCTCCTCTGGTAGCGTCCCTCCCATGTTCATCCGACGCACCCAGACCCGCAGCCTCCATTCCGGACAGACCTACTTCACCCACCGCCTCGTCCGCTCCCATCGCGTCAGTGGCAAGGTCCGCCAGCAGACCCTCCTCAACCTCGGTCGACACTTCTCGATCCCCCGTGAGGACTGGCCCTTGTTGTGCCGCCGTCTCGATCAGATCCTCACCGGTCAGTTGCCTCTCTTGCCGGTGGCTTCCACCCCGTTGGAGGAGGAAGCCCAACGCATGGCCCAGCGCTTGCTTGAGGGCGAAGCCGACGTGACCGGCGTTGGCGGGGAGGCCGCCTCAGAGGACCTGCAGACGGTCGAGGTGGATTCGGTGGCCTTGACACGTCCGCGCAGCGTGGGGGTGGAGCAGGTCGGTTGCTGGGCGCTGGAGCAGTTGGGGCTGGGGGATCTGCTGACCGAGTTAGGGCTGAACGGACCGATGCGGGCAGCGGCGTTGGGGGCCATGGTAGGCCGTCTGGCCCGACCGGGCTCGGAGAGGGCCACCTGGGGCTGGCTCAGGCGGCGCAGCGGCTTGGGCGAGTTGCTGGAGGTTGACTTCGAGAGCCTGAGTCTGATGCAGATGTATCGGGCCTCGGACGCGCTGATGAAGCATCGGGAGGCCATCGAGCGTCACCTCTTCACCCGGGCCATGGGGTTGTTCGATCTGGAGCCGACCGTCACCCTGTTCGATCTGACCAACACCTTCTTCGAAGGGGCGGCCAGCCATCAGCCCAAGGCCGAGCGGGGCCACTCGAAGGACAAGCGCAGCGACTGTCGGCTGCTGACGCTGGGGTTGGTGCTGGACGGGGCGGGGTTTGTGCGCCGCTCGGAGGTCTTTGCCGGTAGGGTGGATGAGCCCCGCACCCTGGAGGGGATGCTGGAGGCGCTGGAGGCGCCCCGGGGAGCCTTGGTGGTGATGGATCGGGGGGTGGCGACCGAGGACCGGATCCAGTGGTTGAGGGAGGAAGGGTATCGCTACCTGGTGGCCAGCCGCCAGGGCCGGAGGCAGTTCGATGCCGAGGCGGCCGTGACGGTGGAGACGGCTTCCAAGGCCGAGCTGCAGCTCCACAAGGAGATCTCCGACGACGGGCAGGAAGTGCGTCTCTACTGCCGCTCACAGCAGCGGGCTGAGAAGGAGAAGGGCATCGTGGAGCGCTTCAGCCGGCGCTTCGAGCAGGGGCTCACCCGACTCTCCGAGGGGCTTTCCCGGCCGCGGACTCACAAAGGCGTCGAGAAGGTCCGGGAGAGGATCGGGCGGCTGAAGGAACAGAGCCGCGGGGTGGGGCAACACTACAGCATCGAGGTCCTCACCGACGAGAGCGGCCGCAAGGCGACAGCGCTGAGATGGAAGCACCGTCCCCGCCAGGGCTCGATGGCCACCCATCCGGGGGTCTACTGCCTGCGCAGCAACCAGACTGACTGGGACGAGGAAAGTCTCTGGCGTACCTACACGACTCTGACCGACGTGGAAGCGGTGTTTCGCTCCCTGAAGTCCGAGCTGGGCCTGCGGCCCATCTATCATCACAAGCCGGTGCGCTCGGAAGGTCACCTGTTTCTGACGGTCATCGCCTATCAACTGGTGCAGGTCATCCGCAAACGCCTCAAGCAGCGCGGCGAGGCCTCCAGTTGGACCACGCTGCGGCGCATCCTGGAAGGACAGCAGCGGGTCACGGTCACCTTCCGGCGTCAGGACGGGCGGACCTTGCACGTCCGCAAGGCCACACGGGCCGAACCCGATCAGAGGGCCATCTACGACGCCCTGGGCATCGATCCCTCTCCTGGAGGGATCCGCAAGATGATCGTCTGATTCCTCCAAAATCTCCGGTTTCAACGCGTTTGTAGTGCCACTTGCGCGTTGAGCCTTTTGTAACCTGTTGATAATAAACGTATACTTGGAAGCCGTGTTAAAGATGGGCTAGACCTACTTAAAGGTAAGCTTAAGGTAGCATATCTTATGTATTGGCTAACATAATTTATGTATTCAGACAAAAAGGTGCCTACGCCAGAGAACAACAACTGGAGAGGGAACGGCGCAACTGCTCAACTTTCTGCGGTGGAGTCGTCGTTTCTGGAGGTAGGGGCATGGGAGGCGGCGAGGACCCCAACAAGGAAGGACCAGGTAGAGCGCGATGCAGTAACAGGGGACGTTGTTGAATTACTGGAATTACTTGAACCGCTGGTTCGGAAATTTCATCTCCATGCGAGGCAGTGCCGCACCGGGCGCTGGTGAAGCTGGACTTATTCGGTTGAATCCGGAATCTGGGAGAAAAGGGTAGGTTCCGTGTCGGGAGCCGGTTTCTTGCGGCTGCGGGTTGTTTTGCTGCGGGTGGTCCTCTTCCGGGCGGTCGTGGTCCTCCGGCGACTTTTCGGTGCGCTACCCGCGTCCGAGTCCGACTCGGTCATGGGCGTGGCAGCCTCGCTCAGCAGGGGTGCGTCGGCGGCCGGCGCCTCTACCGGGGATGCTGCATCCACTGAAGTCTGTCCTCCAGCGGCAGCCGTCGACGTGCTCTCCGGAGGTTGCTCCGGTGAGGCGACGGGAACCTCGGCCGGTGGGGCCTGCTCGGCTGCCTTGGCAGCGGACTTCCTGCTTGCGGCAGCACGACTCCCTGGAGAGCGCCGGCGGGGACGGGCCGGTTTCTTTTCCACGGCCGGAGACGGCCCGGTGGATTGTTCGGCCGGGGTAGTATCGGCCGGGGGCAATTGTTCCACCACAGACTGTCCCTCCGCGGGGGAAGCGGCACTGGCCGCTGCGCTCACCGCGGGTTGATCCGGTGGCGCTGCGGCATGAACCTGATCCGGCGGGGCAGCGGGGACCTCGGGAGCCGGGGCGGCAGAAGCCTCCGCGGGAGGAGATTCCTCGGCTGCCTTGGCGGCGGCCTTCCGGCTCCCGGCAGCGCGACTCCTGGAAGAGCGCCGGCGGGGACGGGCCGGTTTCTTTTCCACGGCCGGAGACGGCCCGGTGGATTGTTCGGCCGGAGCGGTGTCCCCTGGGGGTAATTGTTCCACCTCAGACTGTCCCTCCGCGGGGGAAGCGGCACTGGCCACCGCGCTCTCTGCGGGCTGATCCGGTGGCGCTGCGGCAGGGGCCTGATCCGGCGGGACAGCGGGGACCGGGGCAGCAGAAGCCGGGGTAGCGGAAGCCTCTGCCGCAGGAGATTCCTCGGTCGCTTGGACGGCAGTCTTCCGGCTCCCGGCAGCGCGACTCCTGGAAGAGCGCCGGCGGGGACGGGCCGGTTTCTTTTCCGCGGGCGGAGATGGCTCGGTGGATTGTTCGGTCGCGGAGGGTGGCTCGGTGGATTGTTCGGCCGAGGCGGCCTCTCCTGGAAGTGGGGCTTCGGCCGGAGGCTCGGATGTTTCCGGCATGGCCCGGGTGTCGGATCCGCTCTGAGGGTCGACGGGTGTGGCTTCAACCGGAGGCTGAGGATCGCTCTTGGCTTTCTCTCGAGCCCCCTGGCGGCGACCGCGGGAGGAGCGGGTTCTCGCCGGAGCACTACTTTTTCTGGCCGGCGAAGGGCTTTCGAGCCCGGATGTTGTCTCCGCCGACTCCTCCGAAGGCTTCTCCGTCCCGGCGCCATTCCCGCTCAAAGTGACGATGTAGCCGCCGCTCTTCTGGTCCTTGGTCAACTGGAGCAGCTTGTTTTCGGCGGCATCCTCCAAAAGTCGGGAGAAGCTCGGGTAGCCGAAGTAGCTCTCGTTGAATGACGGCAGCTTCCGGACCAGCGTCTGCTTGATGACGGAGCCGTAGATGACTTCCTTGCCTTCCCGCTGTAGCGCCTCAAAGGTCTCGACGACCAGCCGCAGGGCCTCGGCCTTCTTGCGAGGCAGTCCATTCAGCTTGGGAGCCAAGGTCGTATTTTCAGCGGCGGGCCGGACCAGATCTTCATAAAAGATGAACTCGTCGCAGTTGTTGATCAACAGATCGGAGGAAGACTGCTTGACCCCCATCCCGATCACGTAGCGGCCGTATTCCCTCAACTTCGAGACCAGGGGGGAAAAGTCGCTGTCTCCGGAGACCAGGACAAAGGTATCGATGTGGTCCCTTTGATAGGACAGATCCAGCGCATCCACCACCATTCGGATGTCAGCGCTGTTCTTGCCGCTGTAACGGGTCTGGGGGACGTCGATCAGCTCGATTGCAGCCTGATGAAAAGCCCTCTTGAATTCGGTGTAGCGATGCCAGTCGGAGTAGGCCCGCTTGACGGTGATCTTCCCCTTTTCGACCAGTCGCTTGAGGACGAGGTCGATGTCGAAATTGCCGTATCGACTCTCGCGGACACCCATGGCCACGTTCTCAAAGTCGATAAAGACGGCAATTCTTCGTTCGTCGATCTGCATGTCGGTTCCGCGCTAGTGTAACCCAGCCATAGACCTAACACAATGACTGGTGGGGAATCAGGCAGGATGATCCCACGCTACCAGAACTGGGATGACCGGTCGGTGGCAAATGATAAGTGATGAATGATGAATGACTTTCGGCTCCGGGGTGATTCCACGCCGCCGGATTCAGGTTGTCCTGTAGTCGAGCCCCCTATCAGGCCCATTTCCCAGGTACGAACCGCTTGCAAACCACCCACATCGCCCCCAATAAGCCCTCCCCGAGACCTGAAACCAGCGTGGGATAGTCCTGGGGAATGCGGTGGGTGATCCCAGGCTGTAGGGGCAACCCTTGTGGGTGCCGGCTGTTTCCGTTCGACCGGTCAATCCCCGCACAGGGCGTCCATAAGGGACGCCTCTACGGTGTTTTCGTGCGGTAGGGCGGGGGTCATCCGGACATTGCCTGTCTCTCGATCCGGCCTGGACCGGGAAGCAGGTGGTTTTCGGGCGCCAGATCCAGCCCGGAGAGTTCCTGTCGAAAATCGATGCATGCCGGCTCCGTCCGATCCAGGTAGGAAGCCTTGAGCCCGTTGAAGTCCGCGATGGTGCGCTGGCAGCCTCTGGCCAGCCTCATCCTGCCTTTTTGGGTCAGGTATCGCCGGTGGGATTCCAGTTGGACGATCAGCACGCCATAGTCGTGGGCCCATCCGATGACGTCCTGCAGGTCCTTGGCCAGCTTGATCGCCCGTCCGAACCGCTGGTCGTAAGCCGCGTTCAGGAGTTCCAGTCGGTATCGCAGCTTCTTGGTGTTGATCCTGAGGTCATGCAGACGCGTTTCGTATTCCTCTTCGGAAGGCGTCGCCTCGAAAGCAAAGATCTTTGCGACTTTCTGCCTGAGATCCCTGGTGCTGATACTGAGGAACCCCTCAAACTCCAATTCCTGCCCCACCTGGGTAAGCAGCGAAGGTCTCGAGCGGTTCATGCGGGCGGTTTCGGCAAACCGGCTCAGCATGGATTGGAGGGCGCCCTGGTCGATCCTTCCCACCTGCTTGAGCATCTTCCGGCGCTGGCGGGACTGTTCAAATTGGAAAATCTCCAGAAGGTACTCGTGGGTGGTGCTCAGGATCGGTGAGGGCCCCGGCTGGTAGGCTGCCAGCAGGCTGACATTGACATCGGTTTCCCGGGGCCGTCCCAGGACCCGGGTGATGTTCCTGACCGATGAAAGAACCTTCTTCAACTTCTTGGGGGCGTAGAAGGCGCTGAACACCTGGAAACACTCCCGCAGCCGGCGAGAGGCCACCCGCATATCGTGGAGGTGTTCGATATCCTTTCCCTCCCGAGTGCCGGCAGCCTGGGAAAACATGGCTCTCACCCAAAAGAGGGCCGACTCCGACGCAAAACCGCGGATGTCTTTATTCTTCAATGAGATAACTGGCTTCATGGCTGGAACGTCCAGAGGGTATTCGCGGGAGGAGCCACCGCCCGACGCCCGGTTGGAGTCTTTTCTTTACCAAATCTTAATATAACACACCGGGACGGGCAGCCCAGCGCTGCCTGACAATCCATGAAGACTGTCTCGGCCTTCCGCCTTCGGGTACAATGCGGGCCAACCAGCCACACCGATTGTGAACCCGGTGAGGTGTCGATGACCAAAGACTCGCAAGGCCGGTTCGATCTGACCCGAATCGCTCAACAGTTGGCAGGAGAGGGCTACCTCGTACTGGAAGGACTGCTGGATTCCACCCGGTTGACCGATTGGCGTGGCCTCATTGACAGGTTGACGAAACAGGAACGCGAGTCTCCCTTCCTGCCGGGCGACGGGCCGGTTCATCCCGGAGACGAGGAAATCGAAACCTATCTGGCGGAATCCTACGCGGTCAGCCGGACGGAGTTGGCCCGAATGATGCAGCGTGTCCGCCACAGCCGGGCCGAGAACCGCGATACTCCCTGGCCCGTGGGACCGCGGGCAATCAACAAGACCTTCATGCACATCCCCAATCTCTTCGATCACGATCGCTCGCAGTACGTGCGCAATCTGCCGGCCAAGACCCATCTGGCCGATGCGCTGGTCGAGCATCCGGTGGTGCTGGGCCTGGCCCATCTCCTACTCGGACGAGACTGCGTGCTGGGTGACGTCACCGCCACCAGTATCGGTCCGGGCACGCCGGGAGGGCCCTGGCATCTGGACAACCCCTTGACTCAAATGCCCGAGCCGCTGCCCGATTTTCCCCTGGGGTTTCAGGTGGCCTGGATGATCGATCCCTTTACCCCGGCCAACGGGGCGACCCGGATCGTTCCTCGGAGCCACTTGACCCGCCGCAGACCAAGCTGGAAGCGGGGGGACCAGGCCGAAGAGAAGGCTCTGTGCGGGGACGCCGGCGCGGTTGCGATCTGGCTGGCCAGCACCTGGCACAGGATAGGCCCCAATTCCACCGACCGCCCGCGTCGCGCCATCATTTCCTTCTACCAGCGTTCCTGGATCAAACCCTTTTCAGATTACCGCGACAGCATTTCACCGGAGCGGGCCCGGCGCATGTCTCCCGGTGCACGTTACCTGTACGGCTTCTCGGCCAATGGGCTTCGGAGGGGGTAAACGATTACGGCGGGTCAGCGGGCCCTTTCCAGGTAGCCGCCGCTGTTGGTGTCGACGCGGACTTTCTCACCCGCGTTGACAAAGGGAGGAACCTGAACCACCAGGCCCGTTTCCAGCTTGGCCGGCTTGTTGACGCTGGAGGCGGTGGCGCTCTTGAGGCCGGGTTCGGTCTCCACCACCTCCAGATCCACCGTGGTGGGGAGCTGAATACCGACGGGGGTCTGCTGGTAGAATTCGACTCTGATGGTGATGTTGGGAACCAGATAGAGAATGCTGTTTCCCAACAGGTCTTCACCCAGGTGAACCTGTTCGTAGGTGGTGGTGTTCATGAAAATGTAGTCGGTTCCGTCCTTGTAGAGATATTCCATCTCCTGCTGCTCCAGGGCCACCCGCTCTACGGTGTCGACGGAACGGAATCGGTGGTCGATGAGGGCTCCGGTTCTCAGGTTTCTGAGCTTGGATTGCACAAAGCCCCGCTTGTTGCCGGGGGTCAGGTGGGTGAAGGAAAAAACCGAGAACAACTCGCCGTCTTTTCGAATCACCATTCCGCGTCTAAGTCCGGTGGCTGATATCATGCTGGTCCTCCAACCTCTTGGGTTTCCATCGCTGCCTGTTCCTGTGCAAGACCTCCGCTAGCGGCTCTCTCTCAGCATTCTCTCGATTTCCTTCGCCTTGCGGGGCAACCCCTGGGAGAGAATCCGGTAGCCGTCCCGGGTAACCAGCACGTCGTCCTCGATACGGATGCCCAGGTTCTCTTCCGGAATGTAGATTCCCGGCTCTATGGTGATCACCATCCCGGGCTCCAGAGGGCGGCCGCGATCGCTCACGGGATCGTGGACCTCCAGCCCCAGGTGGTGTCCGGTCCCGTGAATGAAATATCGCCCCAAGCTTCGCCCCTGCCGGTCTCGACCACGGCTGTCAATGGTCTCCAGAGCCGCTCTGTGGACGGAGTCGAATGTCACCCCGGGGCGGACCTGCTTCAGGGCGGCCTCCTGAGCCGCCAGGACGATATTATAGATTTCCTTCTGCCGGCGGGTGAAACGGCCGCTGACGGGATAAGTTCGGGTGAGGTCGGCACTGTAGCCCTCAAACTCCGCTCCAACGTCGATGACGACCAGGTCCCCTGAGCTCATTCGGCGATTGTTTTCGGCGTAATGCAGAATGGCTGCGTTGGGCCCCGATCCGACAATGGAGGGGAAGGCAGGCCTGGTGGCCCCCCGGCTGCGGAACTGGTACTCGATGGCCGCTTCCACTTCATATTCGAATCGTCCGGGACCGATTGCAGAGAGAGCGTGACGGTGCCCGGCCATGGTGATCTCGACAGCCCGGCGAATTCTCTCGATCTCCCACTCCGATTTCTTCATGCGGAGGAATGCCACCTTGGGACCGGCATCCAGGATTTTCGCGTCGGGCAGCCAGCGGCGCAAGCGAACCCAGGGTTCCAGACAGCACTCGCCGCCGGCCTCCCGGTGCGAGCCGGGCGGAAGGTTGGCATAGACCTTGCCCTTTGGTGGGGCTCGTTGAGCCAAGGCAGCCGGCAACTCGTCCAGACCCCGAACTTGCTGCATACCCAGGCGGCGGGCCGTCTCCCGGCCGGGAGCCATTCGGGGTCCGGTCCACCGCTCCTGTCTCGGGTCCCGTCTGGCCAGGAACAGGGTTTCCCGAGGGGCATCCGATCCGGGGATCAGCAGGAGCACCGCTCCGGGCTCGTCACAGCCGGTCAGGTAGTAGAAGTTCTTGTCGGGAACGTACTCGTTCAGGTCGTGGTGGCGACGGTTGAACAGGATCGTCACGCCCTCACTCACCCTCTGGAAGTAGGCCATCCGTCTTGCCCGGGCCTCCCGGTTGAGCTGGGAGGCCAAAAGGAAGCCGGGCTGCGACACCAGCAGGACAGTGCCGGCAAGGCATAGATGGCTGAAGAGCTTAGGCCGCATTTCTGAAACACCCCTGTTTCACTCTGCATGATCCGCACGGAAGGGGGGCACGGCTAACCACTAGCCACTGATCACTAGTCACTGTCTTTTGCGGTGTCAGGAAACCGTCTTGGGCAGCAGCGGTGCTCGGCGGGCGTCCAGGAAGCGAGCCAGAGGGGCCTGAAACAGAGACATGAAGCCGGTGAAGACATACCCCACCAAAAACAGCATCAGGAAGGGCAGGGTAAAGTAGTTCCCGCTCGACCAGGCGAAATACACGGTGAAGGCGAAGTAGAGGCCCAGCGCCAGTTCCAGGAAGGGAGTGCAGCCCATTTTCCCGCGGTACTTGCGTTTGGCTGCCAGGCCGTCGCCGGTCGAAGCAATGCAGTGCTTGGGAGTTCTGCGAAAGGCGGTCTTTCTGCCGACGAGAGCCTCCAGAACCGCCAGGGAGTTGCTCACCGACAGGCCGATACCCACCGACAGGAGGAAGGGAAGGTACTTCACCTTCTGCACCCAGCCACTGGCGTCCAGCTCTCGCTGGGAGAGAGCGTAAAAGGACGAAACCGACATGGTCGCCAGCATGAAGAGCGGCAAGTCGATGAAGAGCATCTGAAACCAGCCCTGATAAAAACGTACGATCATGGCGGGCAGGAAAATCAGCGAAAACATCACCATCAAGGGGTAGGAACAGTTGGCCGAGAAATGGAAGGCGGCTTCGATCTTGACCCTCAGAGGCAGCCGACTCCTGAAGATGGTCGGGAGCAACTTGATCCCTGTCTGAACCAGGCCTTTCGCCCAGCGGAACTGCTGACTCTTGAACGCGTTCATTTCAACCGGCAGTTCGGCGGGGCAGACCACATCGGGGAGATAGATGAATTTCCAGCCTTGAAGCTGGGCCCGGTAGCTCAGATCGGTATCCTCGGTCAAGGTGTCGTGCTGCCACCCGCCCGCGTTCTCGATGGCCCCGCGCCTCCAGATCCCGGCCGTGCCGTTGAAATTGAAGAAGAGACCCGAACGGTGCCGGCCACCGTGCTCCATCACGAAGTGACCGTCCAGAATCATGGCTTCGGTCCGGGTGAGAAGGCTGTATTCGGAGTTGATGTGTCCCCATCGGGTCTGGACCATCCCCACCTCGGGCTCGGCGAAATAGTGGATGGTCTTGTGCAGAAAAGTGGGCTCGGGCACGAAATCGGCATCGAAGATGGCCACGAATTCGCCCTTGGCCACTTTCAAACCGGCTTCCAGGGCCCCGGCCTTGTAGCCCTGGCGATCTTGTCTATGGAGGTAGTGGATGTCGAAGCCGG
The DNA here is from genome assembly GCA_965207735.1 of Candidatus Versatilivorator sp. GTDB lineage: Bacteria > Acidobacteriota > Terriglobia > Versatilivoradales > Versatilivoraceae > Versatilivorator. The sequence continues at coordinate 4,857,299 of OZ242296.1, forward strand.
CCTGGCGAAAGCATTCCACGCATTGCCGAGCCAGGAATCGGGTTTCGTCGTTGGAATCGTCCAGGACCTGGATCTCCAGCAAATCCCGGGGATAGTCCAGCTTGGTCACCGATTCGATCAGCCGCTCCACCACAAACAGCTCGTTGTAGATGGGAAGCTGAACGGTCACCACCGGGAGCTTGGCCAGTCTCTGTTTGAGTTGCGGCTTTCGATCCCTGTTTCTGAAGTAGAGGTAGACCAGTTGATAGCGGTGGAGCCCGTAGATTGCCAGGATTCCCAGTATGATAAAGTAGGGAATCAGGATGGTGAGATCGAACAGGTCCAGGCTGTGCTGAGCGCGCACCCCCTCCAGAAAGGATCGGTAGGGGTCCGAGGGAAACAGGAGAGATTGCAACTCCCGAATAAAGCTCTGTCCTGGATACTCAAGGCGATGCACGGGGACGGATCAACCTAATCTAGCGGGATAGGAGGGGCGACGCTCAGGCGCCGGCCACACGGGCTGCCTGGGGACTCAGAGGCAGGCGCTGCCGGGAAAAATTCATTCGGTTCTCCCGATTGTGCTTGGCCAGGATCGACAGGCTGGGAGGTTGGGCCGACGCAGGATACCGATTCGCAGGGTGAACTTCTGAAAATTGATACGATTGCCGCCGCAACCAGGAAACTCCAAAATCCCTCGCACTATACTCTTGCCTCCGACAAAGATCAACTGGTTTTCAGGGACAGGATCGGGCGGATAGCCCGCCCCTGCTGGCCGTTGTGGGCCCTGCTCGCCTGTGGACTAACCTCGCTGTTCCTCTACCGGCGTCTGCCGGACCTGGCGGCGGTCCAGGAGAAAATCCCGGAACTGGTGACCCTCTACCTGGGTCTGTTCCTTATCTATCTGCTCTCCCTGCGGCTGTCATCGCAGGCGCCCTGCAGTTCCAAAGCCAAGCTGCCCCTCATTCTTCTCTTTGCCCTCGCCTTCCGGCTGCTGCTTTTGCCGGCGGCGCCGGCGCTGTCCGACGATGTCTACCGCTACCTGTGGGAAGGCTATCTGCAGACGGAGGGGATCAATCCCTATGAGCACAGTCCGCGGTCGCCGGCGCTGTCGGATTTCCGAAACACTGTCTGGACCTTCGTCAACAACAAGGAGGTCTCCGCCATCTATCCCCCCTTCGCCCAGATGGTCCACGCTCTCTTCTTTCTCGGTTTCGGCTCCGTTTCCGGGTTCAAGCTGGCCTTTCTGGGAGTCGAGATCGGTTTGGTGGCGGCCATTCTGGTCCTGTTGAAACGGCGCGGCCAGCCGCTGGGTCGAGTCCTGGTCTATGCCTGGAATCCGTTGGTGGTCATCGAAGTGGCCTGGAGCGGGCATCACGACGTGCTGGCGGTGGGACTGCTGCTTTGGGGTTTGTATCTGCTGCAGATCCGGAAAAGGGCAGCCGCCGTGGGGCTGCTGGGAGCGGCCATGCTGTCCAAGCTCTATCCCCTGATCCTGGCGCCTGCTTTCCTCAGGGGGCTGCCGGCCCGCTATTGGGCGTTGCTGGCCGGGTTCCTGCTGGCGATGGTGGCGCCCTACCTGGGTGCGGGAAGTCGCCTTGTGGGAGGACTGAGCCTCTACCGCGATCACTGGCGTTTCAACGGCTTCCTATATTCCTGGTTGACCGGCCAGGGTCTGGATCAGGCCTGGGTGGAGGGACTGTTGGGGGCCGGGCTTCTGATATTGCTCTGTGTCTGCTGGGTTCGAGAGTCCTGCAGCCTGCGGCAGCTCTATGGTCTGACCGGCGCCGTGCTCCTCTTCTCCCCGACGCTCTTCCCCTGGTACCTGGTCTGGATCGTTCCCTTTCTCTGCTTCTTTCCCAATCCGGCCTGGTTGCTGCTGTCCGGCCTGTCGTTCCTGTCCTACGAGGTACTCATCGACTGGTCGGTTCTGGGAATCTGGCAGAGCGACCCGTTTTTTCTGAAGTTGCAGTACTATCCTTTTTGGGGGATGTTGGCGTTGATGGGGATTCGAGGTGTTTGGCGGCGGAGGTCGAAACTCGCCCAATGAATCGAACGCATCACATTGCGGTGATCGACGACGAGAGGGAAAGCCTGGCTGCGATCTCGCGCGCGCTGAGGAGAGTGGGCTACCAGGTGGATTCCTATGAGGACAGCCGGCAAGCCATGGCGCAGCTGGAGCGGTTCAAGCAGTTCGACCTGGTTATCACCGACTTGAAGATGCCTCGAGTGACCGGCATGGATCTGCTGCGGGCGGTGCGATCCGTCAATCCGGAGGCCGGTGTGCTGATGGTGACCGGCCATGGGACGGTGGAGACCGCGGTGGAGGCCATGAGGCTGGGGGCGGACGACTACATCCTGAAGCCCTTGGACTTGTTCGAATTGCGGGACCGGGTGCGACAGATTCTGGAGAGCCGGGCGCCCGGCGCCCCGGGGGCTGACCCGACCGGCCGGCGCCACGGCGGCGGGGCCACTCGGATATTGGGCGATTCCCCCGTCATGCAGGATCTTCTCGAGCAGCTGGCCACGGTAGCGCCCACCCGCTCCACCGTTCTACTGCTGGGTGAAAGCGGCTCCGGCAAAGACCTGGTGGCCCAAACCATCCATGAGAACAGCCCTCGCAAAGACCGGAATTTCCTGCCCTTGAACTGCGCCGCCCTCAGTCCGACTCTGCTGGAGAGCGAGCTGTTCGGCCACGAGGCCGGAGCCTTTACCGGAGCCGGCCAGCGGCGCCTGGGCAAGCTGGAATTGGCCGACCGGGGAACGCTTTTCCTGGATGAGATCGGGGAGATGCCGCCGGAGATGCAGGTAAAGCTGTTGAGGTTTCTGGAGACCCGGGAAATCATGCGAGTCGGGGGGAATGCCCCTCTGAATCTGGACGTTCGCCTCATTGCGGCGACCAATAGGGACTTGGCCCAGGCCGTTAGCCAGGGGAGCTTTCGGACCGATCTCTATTACCGCCTCAGGGTGGTGACGCTCCGGGTGCCTCCTCTCAGAGATCGGACCGGGGACATCCCGCGCCTGGCTTGGTCCTTTGTGGAGGTCTTCGCGGCCGAGCACCGCAAGCGGATTTCCAGGCTCGAGCCGGAGTTGCTGGACAGGCTGGTGCAGCACTCCTGGCCGGGGAACGTCCGCGAGCTGCGAAACCTGATGGAGAGCCTGGTGGTCTTCTCCAAGGGAGACACCCTCAGGATGCAAGATCTGCCCCCCGAGCTTCGCATCGGCCAGCCGGGGGCGACGACGGCCTCGCAAGCGGTGCCTCCCCGTTTCCCGGACCTGAATCTGGATACCATCGAGCGTCAAGCGGTCCTGCAGGCGTTGGAGCGCAGCCAGGGCAATCGGCAAAGGGCAGCCAAGCTCTTGGGAATGGGTTTGAGGACACTGCAGAAGAAACTCAAGGAGTATGGGCTGACGACCCGTCGGCGGCAGTAGCGGGTTGAGTGGAGAGCCAAGATTCGCGGTATGATTAGGGCCTTGTTAAGTGGCCGTGCGCCCCCGGGGCGTTTGGGTGTGCCATGGCCATGGCCGGGAGTGATCGATGAGCTGTACCATCAAGCAAGTCGGAATTATCGCCAAGCCCAAGCTCAAGACCGTGGCCCCGGTGATCGGCCGCTTGCAGGAATGGTTTGCCTCCCGTGGCGTCGGCTGCATCCTGGAGCAGGAAACCGCGGCTATCGTCAACGAGCGGGGGCTGCCCAAGTCGGAGATCCCCGGCGCCTGCGACTTGATTGTGGTCCTGGGGGGGGACGGGACGCTGCTGTCGGTGGCGCGTTTTCTGGACTCCCGTCGGGTGCCGATTCTGGCGGTAAACTTCGGCAGCCTGGGGTTCTTGACCGAGATCACTCTGGAGGAGATGTTTCCCGCTCTGGACCTGATCCTGCAGGGCAAGGCCACCGTTCAGCGTCGAATGATGATCGACGTAGCGGTGGTTCGTAGCGGCCAAACCTTTGCTGCCTACCGGGCTCTGAACGACGCGGTCCTGACCAAGGCGGTACTGGCGCGGATTATCGATATCGACGTTCGGATCGACGGCCACTTCGTGGCCACCTACAAGGCTGACGGCCTGATTGTGGGCACCCCTACCGGGTCGACCGCCTATACGCTTTCCGCCGGCGGCCCCATTCTCTATCCAACCTTGGGGGCGATGCTGGTGACTCCGATTGCCTCCCACACCTTGACTTTCCGCTCGCTGGTGGTGCCCGATTCCGCCTCCATCGAATTGAGTTTGAAGGCTACCCAGGAGTCGGTATTTCTAACCGTGGACGGACAGACCGGCCTGGACCTGCAAGGAGAAGACCGCATTCAGGTCCGCAAGTCCGCCAGCACGGTCGAGTTGATCGAATCCCCCGACAACAGCTTCTTCGACATCCTGAGGCGCAAGCTGAAGTGGGGCGAGCGGTAAGTGAGCCGGACTTGTCTGGAACAACCGAAAAAAGACAAAAGAAAAAGAGGAATCCACGAAGGGCCACGAAGAACGACGAAGGGCCACTAAGGCGCTGAGGTTAACCGCGACGGGGTACCAAGGTCGCGAAGGGATTGATCGATTTCCGATTGTTTCACTCTCGGATGGTCCGCACACCAGGGCGGGGGCCGGACTTGTTGGCAATTGATAATCCCGGGCGAACGCCCGGGCGACCCATCGAGCCGCGGAGCGGCGGCAGCAGGTAGCCGTGGGCGTCAGCCCATGGGAAACGTCGCGTATGGGTGTCGAGCCGCGTCGGGGGCGGCAAGCAAATGCCGGTGAGCCCAAGTGAAGCACAAGCCGACGCAAGGATGTTTATTTGAAACAACGCCTTGTGCCGGGTGGCGGAACATCCGTTCAAAGTCCAGCATAGTCAGACGGCTAATTTACATGGATGCACAGGATGCACAGGATTATTGGGCGAGAGATTCCACCGTCATGAGTTCAACCATCGCCTCTGTTCCAACACGGATTTCCCAAAACCCGCTCCCAGGCTCTTGGATCATTTCCAACAACCCCCCGACCATCGAGCGGGTCCGCTTCCGTGGCACAGCCTCTCGTGCCGTTTATCCTGTTTATCCTGTGCATCCATATTCAATAAATGGAGCCTTTTGCAAAATTCGCAGATAGCGGGAATTTTCACGTGGGGAAAGATCAAGGAAGGCAGGTGGAAGGAGGGGCAAGACCACTGTCTGTTGTATCATGAAGGTGTCTGAACCACATGATGAACGGAGGTGGAACTTGCCCCTTAGGGAAACCCTATCACGACACTGGTTCCGGTTTCAACGAGAGCTGTTTCCCCTGCTGGAGGAAGTTTTGGGGCCTCTGGGAGAGCGTTACCAGCGGCTGGTGCAGGTATTGGAGTTGGTGCGGGTGGAGGAGTTGCTGCCTTACAGTCGGGGCTGGCGTGGCCGGCCGCTGGAGGATCGGGCAGTGCTGGCGCGAGCCTATCTGGCGAAGTCGATGCTGGAGGTGGCGACCACGCGGGGATTGGTGGAGCGGCTGAGGAGTGAGGGGAGGCTGCGGCGGCTGTGCGGCTGGGAGAGGGCGTGGGAGGTACCGAGCGAGTCGACCTTCTCGCGGGCCTTTGCGGAATTCGCTGAGAGCGACCTGCCGGGGCGTTTGCACGAGGCATTGCTGGAGGAGACGCTGAAGGGCCACTTGGCGGGGCATGTGTCGAGGGACTCGACGGCGATTGCGGGACGGGAAAAGCCAGCGGCCAAGGCTGCGCCGGAGGCCAAGCGGAAACGCCGGCGGGGCCGGCCGCCGAAGGGCGAGCGACGGCCCAAGCGGTTGAGCCGGCTGGAGCGGCAGGGGTCGATGACGCTGGAGGAAATGTTGAAGGAGTTGCCCAAGGCCTGCGACATCGGCGTCAAGCGCAACGCCAAGGGGCATCAGGAGAGCTGGACCGGCTACAAGCTACACCTCGACGCCATTGACGGCGGGATTCCGGTCAGTTGTCTGCTGACCTCGGCCTCGGTGCATGACTCTCAGGCAGCCATTCCGCTGGCGACGCTGACGGCAAGGCGGGTCGAGAGTCTCTACGACTTGATGGACAGCGCCTACGATGCGCCGGAGATCCGGGCCTTCAGTGAGAAGCTGGGGCATGTGCCGATTATTGACGTCAACCCCCGCCGAAGAGCTACCTTGAAAGCCGAGCGGAAGCGGGAGGCACTGGCCCGGCGCTGTATCGGCCAAGTGACTCCCGAGGCGCGGCGCTACCGGGAACGCTCGACGGTGGAGCGGGTCAACGGACGGCTCAAGGAGGAGTTTGGCGGGAGGCAGGTGAGGGTTCGCGGCCCCGACAAGGTGAGGTGCCACCTGATGTTCGGCATTCTGGCCCTGACGGTGGATCAGTTGATGCGCCTGACGCTCTGAAGACCGGGTTGCCACCCCCAACCGCACAGCAGGTTCGCCCGCCTCAAGGCCGGGAGAGGGTAAGCTGTGCCTGCGTCCGGCGACCGCTGGCCATCCGGCCATCAGATTCGGGCTTTTTCCTTCAAAAGGGTCTTTGCAGCTGGGTAGTCACCGCCGGAACATCACTGTTGCCAGCCCAATGTCATGCCCGATTCCGAATTTTGCAAAAGGCTCAATGGAAAACCGGTTTTGCACAACAGGGCCCTTGTTCCCGACAGGCCATGAAGATGCGTTGTTTCACTCTCGTTTGATCCGCCCGGCTGGTCTCTCAAGAATCCGACGGACGCGCTCCGATTCCTGAGCAGCGGCTTCTCATCCTGTTAATCCTGTCCATCCTGTCTATCGATGTTCAATAATGCAGCCAATCGAATTAACGGGACAGGGCCTTTGCTCCCGTAGGGTCACCAGGGTCCGTTGTTGCACTCTCGAATGGTCTGCACAGCAGGGCGGGGCCCCGCTATTAGCGAACTCTTTTGGCCAACGCGAAAAAAGCTTCCTTCTTCAAGCGGGTGTACCGTGTGGTGGGCGCGATTCCACCCGGACGGGTGCTGACCTACGGGCAGATCGCCACCCTTGTCGGCACTCCCTACCTCGCCCGTCAAGTGGGTTGGGCCATGCACGGTTGTCCCCTTGGGCTGCCCTGGCACCGGGTGGTGGGGGCGGGCGGGCGCCTCCTGACCCGTTCTCCCAACCCGCCGGGGGGTTCCCTCCAGCAGCGTCAGCTCCTGGAACAGGAGGGAGTCCTGTTTGCCGGTGAGCGGGTAGACATGAGTCGACACCAGTTCGTTCCTCCTCGAGGTTTCCTCAAGAGCAGACCCCAAGCATCCCCGGCCGCTCCCCACACGCGGACGCCGCCAACGCGTTGAGGCCCTGCTCGTTGATATTCACTTGCGGGACGGCGCGTCGGCCCCCCTCCGGATCGACTGCGGGCTGTGCCTTTTGGTAGTCACTCACGGGACGCCGCGTCTGCCCCCCTCCGGCTCGACAGCGGGCTCCGCCCTCTCGCCGACTCCCCCTCAAGGGGGGAGTGATACTTGAGGCTTGCAGAGGGCTTATTGCCTGATTGCTGGGCAGGATGTAAACCATGTTCCCGGTCTAACGCATAAACTCCGTTCCCTCTTCAGAACACGGGTATCACTCCCCCCTTGAGGGGGAGTCGCAGAAGCCGAGCCGAATGGCGAAGGCTGATGCGGAGGGGGGCAGACGCGGCGTCTCCGAACGGCAGCGCCGAATGGCGAAGGCTGATGCGGTGGGAGCGATTGCGGCCGACCCATCAGAAATCCAACCTCTACCCTTTGGGAAACTCCCGCATACCCGCAACCCCAGGCTGCTGCCGGCGGCCGTGGGTCCCATGGTAAGATGAGCCCGCGCGGGCTGCGCTCATCGCCGCCGGCGCGTTGCTGGATGGGGGAGGCTATGGCAGGGTGGAGTTGGAGTCGGCGCCTCACCGGGCCCGCGTTGCTCCTGGGTCTGCTCGGGTGCGGATGCCGGGCTCAGGCGCCCGGCGGCAACTCCCTGTTGCTATGCGCCGCGGCCAGCACCACCGGTGTGGTTGAGGAGATCCGAGATCGATACAGCCGTCAGACAGGCCGGGCGGTCGAGTTGAACTTCGCCAGCACGGCCACCCTGGCGACACAGATCCGCAGCGGTGCCGAAGCCGATCTGTTTCTGGCGGCGGACGAGAGTTGGGCCCGGGTCCTGGCCGGCATCCCGGGTCTGGTCGTGGACCAAGTCGATTTGCTGGGCAATGGCCTGGTAGTGGTGCTCCCCAAGGGCAGCGGGCGTTCCCTCGGATCCCCTCGGGAGTTGCTCGAGGCCTCCCTTGCATCGGTTGCCATGGCCAATCCCGATTCCATGGTTCCGGCGGGTGTCTACGCCCGGGAAGCCTTGGTCCGGCTGGGCCTGTGGGAAGCATTGCGGTCCAGAATGGTTTTTGGGGAAAACGTGCGGGCTGCGCTGGCCTACGTGGAGACAGGTAGCGTGGGGGCGGGCATCGTCTACCGAACCGATGCATTGGCCAGTTCTCGGGTCGATTCGACCCTTGAGATCGCTCCAGGGTTGCACCGGCAGATTCGGTATCCGTTGTTGCTGCTGAGCCATGGCGGGAATTCCACCGCGGCCCGTGATCTGTTCGACTACCTGCAGGGCGCCGAAGCAGCCACCGTGTTCCGGAAGCACGGCTTCGCACTCCTGTCGGACACCCGGCGTGAGTAGGTTGCTGAAATAGCCGGGCCGATTGGACGGAGCCTCCTTCGTCGTCGCCGAGAGCGGTCTCCATGGAATTCAGCGCCGCCGAATGGTCTGCGATTCACAATAGCCTGAGGGTCGGCCTCTTCGTGGTGCTCGCGAGTCTGCCGCTGGGCCTATGCCTGGGCTATGTGTTGGCGAGATTTCGGTTTCCGGGGAAGTGGCTGGTGGAGGTGGGGGTCAACCTGGCCCTGGTGATTCCGCCGGTGGTGACCGGTTACCTGCTGCTGCAGGTCTTCAAGCCGGCGGCTCCGGTGGGCGGATTCCTGAGTCGGACGCTGGGCCTCGGGGTGGCTTTCGAGTTTCCGGGACTGGTGGTCGCGGCCGCCGTGATGAGTTTTCCCCTGATGGTGCGAGCCATCCGGCTCGGCTTTCAGTCGGTGGATCCGAACCTCGAGACCGCCGCCAGGACCCTGGGCGCGGGGTGGTGGAGGACCTTTTTCACCGTCAGCTTGCCGCTTGCCCGCAACGGCGTCATTGCCGGATGCGTTCTGGCCTTTGCCAGGAGCCTGGGAGAGTTCGGGGCAACCGTCATGCTGGCCAGCCAGAGAGAGGGCAACCGGACCATCCCGCTACTGATTTACACCCTGAAGGACAGGCCCGACGGGCTGGCGTCCATCTGGCCGTTGGTAGCGGTTTCGCTGCTTCTGGCCGCCGGCGCGCTGGCAGCCAGCGAATATCTGGAGCGCAGGGGGTTGCGGCATGAGTCGGCTTGACTTCAACTGCCGGCACCGGTTCCGGAGTGGGTTCGAGATCGACCTTGCCTTCGAGGCTACCGGGCTGGTGACCGCATTGTTCGGTCCCTCGGGAAGCGGGAAGACCAGCGTGCTCGGCATGATCGCGGGCTGGTTGCCTCCGCGTTTCGGTCGCATTCGGCTGGGCTCGCGCCGGCTCGACGACAGTCCGGCTGGAATCCACGTGCCCACCGAACACCGGCAGGTCGGCATGGTGTTCCAGGACCATTGGCTCTTCCCTCACATGAGCGTCGAGGCCAACCTCGGCTACGGGCAACGGCGCCGGGGGAGCGGTCCTCCCATTCGTTTCGACAGGGTGGTGGAGGTGCTGGAGCTCGAGCAGCTGTTGAGGCGCTATCCGGGGAGCTTGTCCGGGGGTGAGCGCCAGCGGGTGGCTTTGGGGCGAGCGCTGTTGAGCAACCCGGAACTGCTCCTGATGGATGAGCCGCTGGCTGCTCTGGACGAGGCTCTCAAGCTTCGCGTGCTGGCCTATCTGGAACGGGTGGTCACGGAATGGAATGTTCCGACCCTGTTTGTCAGTCACGGACAGGCCGAGGTGCGCCGATTCGCCCAGCAGGTGGTGGTGATGGAGCGAGGGCGAGCGGTGGCGGAGGGCAGTCCGGAAGAGGCTCTGGGTCAGCCCACCCCCTTGGGATGGACCCGTTCGGCCGGCCCGGTCAATCTGCTCCGGATCGATGAAGCCAGGCAGCGAGGCGACCAGTGGGTCGGAAGGCTGGGGGGACAGGAGATGAAGCTCCCTTCATTGAACAGCGCCCCTTCCCGGCCACTCTTTGTCCAGTTCCGGCCCTCGGATGTGACCTTGAGCCTTGAGGATGTCCAGGGGCTCAGCACCCGGAACCATGTTCGGGGCGTGGTCAGCCGAATGCTGGAGTTGGCAGGCGGATTTTTCGTGGCAGTGGACGTGGGGCAGATCCTGTGGGCCGAAGTGACCCCGGCCGCGGTGCGTGACCTGGGACTCCAACCGGGATCGCAGGTGACCTGCCTGATCAAGACCCGCAGCCTGGAGTGGGTGGGTTAGAAATCCCCCCGGAAGAAGGGTGGCCCCTGTGCCTCCCGCCCACTGAAACGCCCCGCCGACCTCGCGTATCGCCGGACGGCTCCAAAGGAGTGACCTCATCAGCAACCGTCCTTCGCTGCCAGTCTGGATTCGACTGAGGGCAGAGTACCTGGCGGCCCGGCTTCTGCTTGGAATCTTCGGTGCTCTCCCCAGGCGGGCCTCCCTGTGTCTGGCCCGGGGAGTTGCCGCCCTGGCCTACCGGAGCCTGGGCCATCTCCGCCGCACCGCTACCCGAAACCTGAACCTGGCCTTTCCGCACTGGACCCCCGAGCGGACCCGGGCGGTGGTCCGGGGAGTCTTCCGGAACTTTGGAAGACTGCTGGCCGAGTTCGCACAGCTGCCCAAGCTCACCCGAGACAATATTTCCCAGGTGGTGGTCTATGACGGCTTCGATCACTATGCCGAGTCTCTTCGCCAGGGCAACGGCACCCTTTTCCTGACCGCACATTACGGAGCCTGGGAGCTGTGCCCCTTTGCCCATGCGCTCTACGGACACCCGCTGAAATTCGTGGTCCGGCCGATCGACAATCCCTACCTGGACCGACTGGTCAACGCCTATCGCACCGCATCCGGCAATCATGTCATTCGGAAGAAGGACTCCTTGAGGGAGATGCTCAGGACCCTGAAACGGAATGAAGGGGTCGGCATCCTGATCGACCAGAACACCACCCGCGACGCGGGAGTCTTTGTGGATTTCTTCGGCCTGCCGGCCTGCACCACCACGGTCCTGGCCGCCTTGGCCTTGCGAACGGGAGCCACTGTCATTCCGGGCGTGCTCATTTGGGACAGCGCCCGGAAGATCCATCGACTCCACTTCGAGCCGCCGGTCGAGATCGCCAAGACGGGTGACACCCGTGCCGACATCGTGGAGAATACGGCCCGCTTCAACAAGATCCTGGAACGCCTGGTCAAGCAACACCCGGATCAATGGCTCTGGGTTCACCGCCGCTGGAAGACCCGACCGCCGGGGGAGATGTCACCCTATTAGTCGGGGGAGGATATTTTCCATGAAGTCCGTTTCACAACAGTCGGCGGCACCTGTTCTGGTGGTGGCGGGCGAGGCTTCGGGAGACATGTATGCCGCTGAACTGGTCCAAGCTCTGAGAAACAGGCTGGGTGCCTCCGGACCGGCCTTCTTCGGGTGCGGCGGCCCGGCTCTGCGGCAGGCGGGGATGGAGATCCAGGTCGACAACCGCCAACTGAGTGTGCTGGGGCCATTCGAGGCCGTTTCTCATCTGGGCCGGTTTGTTGCCGCCTTGCGACAACTGGAGGCGGCCGCCAGGCAAAAGAAGCCTCGCTGGGCCATTCTGGTGGACTTCCCGGACTTCAACCTCCCTTTGGCCAAAAGGCTCAAGCGGCAGGGTGTGGGCATCCTCTATTTCATCAGCCCCCAGATTTGGGCCTGGCGCAAGCGCCGGGTGCATGCCCTTCGACGATGGGTGGACCGAATGATCGTGATTCTGCCCTTTGAGGCGGAGTTTTACCGGCGATACGGCATGCAGGTCGAATACGTGGGTCACCCCCTGGTGGATCGGGTGAAGCCTTCCTGCTCGCGGGCTCAGTTCCTGCGCTCCCTGCGGCTGGCCGAGGACCGTCTGACCATCAGTCTGCTTCCCGGTAGCCGATCCAGGGAAATCCGGTACAATCTGCCGGCCATGGCCCGCACGGCCCGGCGGCTCCAGTGGGAACAGTCGGTTCAGTTCCTGGTCCCCCTGGCCTCTCCCCTGCATGCCCGGCTGGTCCGCGGTCTGATCCGGGACGAGGCCCCGGGGCTCTCGGCGGTGCTGGTCGAAGACGACACCTACAACGCCGTGGGGCACTCCGATCTGGCAGTGGTTTCGAGTGGCACGGCCACCCTGGAGGCCGCCCTGTTGGGAACTCCCCTGATAGCGGTCTTCCGGATCTCAATTCCGAGTTGGATTGTCGGCCAGTACCTGATCGATGTGCCCTACTATAGCCTGGTCAACCTGATTGCCGGCCGCGAGGTCATCCCCGAGCTCTACCAGCAGGACTTTACCGAAGATCGGCTCCATGCCGAGATCCGGAGGCTGCTTACCGAATCCGGCCCTTCCGCACGTGTTAAAATGGGGTTGTCCGAGGTTCGGGAAAGGCTGGGTTCGGGAGGAGCTATCTCAAAGGCGGCCGAGAGCATTGCTTCCTGGATGGAAGCCAAACCGAAAGGGGGATGATGCGGTCGCACTCCGGGTCGACCTTGCAGCCGGCCAGGATTTTCAGGTCCATGGAGACAACAGGATCGGGCCGATTGTCGTCCTAACCGTTTGGGAAGTCCGGAACGACTGGAGATACGCTGATGTCAGAACGGTTCAATAGATCTTGTCCTTGGGGTTTTGCTTTCCTGGTGACATTGCTGGCCGGCGCTCCTCCCTTGTCGGCTCAGCAGATCGACCAGGGCCCCTCGATCGACGTTGAGGAGTACGACGTTTCGGTCGAGCTCCGGCCTTCTCAGCAGGAACTGCAGGCCGCCGCCACCCTCAAGTTCTCCGCCAGCCAGGAGCGGTTGAGCCGAGTTTTCCTCGATTTCAATGCCAATCTGACCGTGAAGAGGGTCTACTTTGCGGAGCGTCCTCCGGCTCCAGGCAGCCTGTCGCAGGGCTCGTCGCGGACGCGGGTCGCCTCCGGACCGGATCAGGAGAGGGAAGGGGTGCCCTACCTGTCGCGGCGAAAATCCAACCCCGGGACTCCTTCGAATCCTGCATCCTCCTCTCCGGGCCCGATTTCTCAAGATCCCAACCTGCTCGAGTTTTACCAGGACGTTGACCAGCACCTCCTGGAAGTCCAACTCCCTCAGTCGCTCGATTCGGGACAGACGGCCTCCCTGGTGATTGAATATGACGGCAGGCTTTTCTCTGCCGATCACTCTCCCCTTTACGGCGTCACTACTGCTCGTGTGAGTGAAGATCTGTGTTACCTGGTGGACGTCAGTCGATGGTTTCCCATGCACGGATACCGGGAGGACCGGGCCCGGGCCACCTTTCGGGTGACGGTGCCTCAGGGCTACCTGGTTGCCATGGACGGGGAGGTCGTCTCCCGGGAACGGCAGGAGGAACAGGAGACCTTCACCATCGTGAACCGGCAGCCGGATTTTCCCGGTTCGCTGGCTGCGGCCCCCTTCAATGAAATTTCCGTCCGGACGGGTCAGGTGGAGCTGCGGTATTACGTCATGGACCGAAAGCGGGACTACCTGGAGGCCCATACCCGGGTGATCGGGGAGCTGTTGGATCTCTATTCCGACAAGTTCGCGCCCTACCCCTCCCGAACCTTCAGGGTGGCGGTGATCGACGACGACTCCCTGTTGGGCTTTTCCTCGCCCGGCATGCAGTTTCTGGCCGACCGAGCCTTCGGCCCCGAGCCGAACGTCAACCTGCTGGCCAAGGAGATCGCCTATCAGTGGTGGGGTACCCTGGTCACCCCGCGGACCGAGCGGGACCTTTGGCTGAAAGAGGGATTCTCTTCCTACTCGGCACTGCTCTATCAGGAGAGCGTCTCCAGCCAAGAGGAGTTTGCCGGGCAACTCAAGGAGGTCGCCGTGGCGGCCCTGCTCTATGAAGGTGAGTCCTCCATCCTCAACGCACAGCTTCTGGACCTTTACTCGCCCGAGTACAACTCCGTGCTCAAGAACAAGGGGGCCTATGTCCTGCACATGCTTCGGGCGGTGATCGGCGACGAGAAATGGTTTGAGTTGATCAAGCAATTCGTCTACGACTTCGGCTACAAGACCGCCTCCATTGGAGACTTCAAGGCCCTGGCCGAAAAGATTTCGGAACAGGATCTGGGGTACTTCTTTTCCCAGTGGATTGAACAGACCGGCGTGCCCGAGTTCCAGTACGAATTCACCACCTACAGGCTCAGGGACGGTTTCCGGGTAGACGGTGTGGTCAAACAGGATCTGGACCTCTTCAAGATGCCCATGGAAATTCTGATCGAGACCGAGGGGGAGGCCGAGACCAAACAGATCGAGGTCATGGGCATGGAGTCCTTTTTTTCGGTCCAGACTTTCGGGAAGCCCATCAAGGCGGTCATCGACCCCAACCATCGGGTCCTGCGGGTCTCCGGAGACATTGAGCTGGCCACCCTCATTGCCAAGGGAGACGAGCTCAGAAGGATGGGCGAGTACACGCAAGCCATTACCCAGTACCAACAAGCGATCGAGTTGAAAAAGCGAAGTTCGCTGGCCTTCTTCCGGATCGGCGAAGTGTTCCTGGAGCAACGCAGCACTCAATCCGCCGCCAACTCCTTCCGGGAGGCCCTCAACGGCGACCTCGACCCCCAGTGGATTGAAGTCTGGTGCTACATCAACCTGGGCAAGATCTTCGATATGGCGGGTCAACGGGACCGGGCCCTCAATGAGTATCAGAAGGCTCTGGATACCAACGACAACACCCAGGGCGCCCAGCAAATCGCCCAGAAGCACATCGAGGCACCCTATAAGTACCAGGGGCCCCAAGTGCTGATCCGATAACCTGCAGCAGCCTGCCTCAAAGAGGGCGTGACACCTCCCGCTCCATCGCCCTCTTACCCCCTCCCAAACCCCTATTTCTCACCGGGTCGCTGGATTCATTTCCGGAAAAAGACAGCCTGTTACGGTCCGGACGGTAGACCCCGTCCGTTGCCGGTGTTCTTGGCCAAAAGTGGTTGGGTACAAGCGTTCATCAAGGCCACTTTCTATGATATACTATCTAATTTGATATCCTGAGGAATATTATGAAGGTCTCCAAGTGGGGCAACAGTCTCGCCATTCGACTACCCAAGGCACTGGTTGAGGACCTCGATCTGAAGCCTGGAGACCTGTTGGAGGTCATATCCGCAGCGCCGAATCGCATCGCTGTCGCAAGAGATGAGCGACGGGCCCTGGCTGTCGAACGAATGCGGGCTCGGGCATTGTCCATACCCGACGACTACGTGTTCGACCGCGAGGAGGCCAACACCCGGTGATCGCGTTCCTCAACACGAACATTCTGATTCACGCCCAAGGCACCGGGGCCAAGAGCGAGGTTGCGCGACAGACAATCCTGGCGGGTGGTGTGATCAGTGTGCAGGTCCTGAGCGAGTTTGCTTCCGTCCTTCGCCGCAATTTCGGCTTTGAGTGGGACGTTATCGACGAGGCCATCGCCGATCTGAGAACTGCGCTCGATCCAGTCCGTCCCATCGGTATCGAAACCCACACAGAGGCTGTTGCCTTGGCCCGATCCCACGGCTTCAGCTTTTATGACGCTCTGATCGTCGCCTCCGCGCTGGAAGCCGGATGCGACATATTGCTAACGGAGGA
Source organism: Candidatus Versatilivorator sp. (assembly GCA_965207735.1). Lineage (GTDB taxonomy): Bacteria > Acidobacteriota > Terriglobia > Versatilivoradales > Versatilivoraceae > Versatilivorator. Next base: position 4,873,000 of record OZ242296.1, read on the forward strand.
TCTGCAGGCAGGCCGGCGCATCGCGAGTCTGACAATCCTCAATCCGTTCGCTCGACCGTAGTGACGGCTTCGCTCTTCGTTCGCGAGCACGCGCTGAGGGAAAAATTCCTGCGCCATGATCACGCCCCCTGGTGAGAATTGCGGGCTGGTGGCGAAGGCCGGGAGTGGTGCCCGGCGTGGCGCTGGTTGATGCGAACGCCTGAACAGAACTGGCTTGGTCAATGAAGCACGCATGGACTTTGCAGCAGTCCCATCCGCCGGTCTACCGGTGCAGCCGTTGCAACCGGGACTTGCCCTCGAGAAGGCTTGAGCAGCTACCATGGGACGTCTGCCCGGGGAAGCGGCGGCCTGACCGGACCTGGCGGGCGAGAAATGTTCACGGCCTTACCTTCCCCAAGAAACCGCCGAAGCAACTGTCGCTCCCGTTCGAGTGACGAAATAAGGCACATCGTTGAGTTGCCGGAAAAATTCTGCTCACACCGAAATATGAGAGAGATCGAAGAGAAATCGGACATAGATCCCCCACCAGGCAAAACACTCCAACACATTCGTCGCCAAGGCATTACAGTACCGCTCCAACGTGGCCTTCCAGCACATGGGAGCTCCCGATGAGGGCCCCATCACCCTGAGAACCACCATCTATTCCGGGGAGGCCGATGACACCAGCTCCCTGGTGGTGGGAGAGGTGGAGCTCCAACCGGGAGGCTTCCACCAGTACTCGGGATTGCTGGGCAGGCTGGGCAGTCCGGCCCAGGGCTACGTGAAGGTGGAAAAGGTCTCTGGAGAGGCCCCGTTCTACGCCTACGGGGTCATCAACGACAATTTCAACTCGGACGGCTCCTTCGTCTTTCCTCTCACCGCCTCCTCCCTGGTGGGCACGACGGGTCAGACCCTGCCGGTCATCATCGAGACCGGCAACTTCCAGAGCGAGCTGACGGTGACCAACTTCTCAGCCACGGACAAGACTGTGACCTTCAGCTTCGTGGCCGAAGGGGTCAACAGGGGCGACGACACGGCCACCTTCAGCCTGAGGTTAAAAGCCGGGGAACAGCACATCCTGCCCGGTATCGTGGAGGAACTGCGGCGGCGGGAGGTGGAGGGGATCGGCCCGGCCAATCGGGCCTATGTGGGAGCGCTGTTCGCCACGCCGGCCGAGGGGGACATGAGCGGCATCGTGATCGGAGCCCGCACGGGGGCTCCCGACAACAGAGGAGGACAGTACAGCCTCTTCTACAACGGGGTGCCCTATGGCACGGCTTCCGTAGAGAGCGCCTGGATCTACGGGCTGCAGCAGAACGCGGAGAACCGCAGCAACCTGGCCCTGGTGAATACGGGAGAGATCGACGACACCCCCAGCACCTTCGAGATCACGATTTACGACGGCAGCGGAGAGTCTCGACCAAGAACGAGGAGTGTGACGCTCGGTCCTCGCCGCTGGACTCAGGAAAACGGGATTCTGGGCAGGATCAGCCAAGGGTACGTTCAGGTGAGGAAGGTCTCGGGCAACAACCCATTCATCACCTACGGCGTGATCAACGACGGAGGCAGGCCCGGGGAACGCAGTGGAGACGGCGCTTACCTGCCCGCCTGGGAGGAGTAGCCCAGGGGTCCTTGAAATCCCGATTCAACTAGAGGAAAAATTCCCGTTCTACCCTCAGCGTCAGACACGACCCGTGCCTCGCCACTTCCGGTAAGAATCTTCCGAAGACTCCTGGATGTGCGGGTCCCACTCGCTCAGACCCTTCTTTCCTGAAACACCACCGCGGTTCCCGTACACAGTGTCAAATTGGCATGAAATGTCTCGGAGTCTTTGGGCACGCCCCGAACTCAATCTGTGAGTTCCACGGTGGAAAGCGGCTGTCTGGCACGTCATCATGTAGTAGACTCACCGGACCTATCTGCAGTCCCCTACATCTTTCCGGAATCTGCTCGGAGCCCTTGGCGGTCGATCCAGGACGGCCTGAGCGGATGGCTATCTCCCGATGTCGACGACTTGGCGAGATCTGCAACTCCTGACTGCCCCCGACTACTGCCGGTTGCGAGGCCCCTTGACTTGTTCTCTCCCGACTGAGATCCCTCCGCGGGTAGGAAAGCCAGCGGCCGCTTGTTCCAGCCGATTCCGCTCTTTCCGCAGGGGCCTTCTTGCGCTCTGCGGGATCGCAGGACTGCATCTGATGCTGGCAGCGACGGCAGATGCCCAGGGGATTTGCGACCGTACGCCACAAGTGCGGGACAAGCTGGTGGAGAAAGCCGGAGTGTCGACCTGTGGGAACGTCACTGCAGCGAATCTGTCCAAAGTGCGCAGTCTGTCCCTTCAGGATTCCGGCATCCACACACTTCAAGCACACGACTTCAGCGGATTGGACAATCTGTCCAGGTTGTGGCTGCAAGACAACTCACTGAGCGGATTACCCGAGGGAATCTTCAGAGGACTGTGGAGCCTGGAAACTCTGGTGCTGAATAGTTGCTCCTTGAAGTCTCTGCCCGAGGGAGTCTTCCGAGGGCTGCGTAACCTGCGTCGCTTGGATCTGGCCAATAACTTTCTGACCCTCCTGTCCAAGGATGTCTTCGTAGGATTGAACTCGCTCGAGACGCTGTGGCTAACCAACAACCGCTTCGACTCCTTACCCCCGGGCATTCTCGACGATATCCTCGACACACTGGGTGCCTCCAAATTCTTGGTGGATTCCATTCTGAAGGCAAGTCTTCGATTTGCTTCACCCGCACAGACCGGGCTGGAAGGGACTACCGTGAGCGTCCCGGTCACCCTGAATCGCCGGCTGCCGGTGGCTGTGCACGTACCCTTCAACCTGGGCGGAACAGCCACAGAGGACGACTATTCGAATTTCTCCCCCCATCCGAATACAGGGTTGCTGTTTTTGGCTGGAGAGACGTTCAAGGAGATCACGTTTACCTTGGAGGAGGACAGTGACAGCCGGGAGGAGACGATTTTGCTGACCTTGGGAGAACTCTCACGCATTGGGCTGCGCCGCTCCGACGGCACCGGCCCTGATGCTCCCTACCTGATGGCCGAACAGCTTCTCGACCGTCCTGATCAAGCCTCTGGTCACACGGTCACTGTTTCTTCTTCCGGCGAATCGGCAAATGTTTGCGACCGCACGCCCCAGGTGCGGGACAAGCTCATGGAGCTTGCCGGAAGGTCAAGATGCGAGGACGTGACTGCGGGGCACCTGGCCCTAGTGACAATGCTGGATCTGTCGCATTCCGATATCGTCTTGCTTCACGACGGTGACTTTGAAGGGTTGAGTCACCTCAGGACGCTGAATCTGAGTCACAACTATCTCAAGACATTGCCCGAGGAAATCTTCCACGGGTTGAACTCCCTTGTGGAGTTGTTCATCCATCAAAACAAGCTGATCAGATTGCCCCGAGGTGTCTTCAACGGACTGAGGTCCCTGCGAGCGCTGTGGTTGCAGGACAACTCCATGAACAATTTTCTGAGGGAACTGCCCTGGGGAGTCTTCGATGACGTGCTGGATACGTTGGAAGACCTGCGCGTCGATCCCTTCCTGATGTCCACCATCGCCTTCGAGTCTGTAGGACAGAGCATCGCCAAAGGTAACGACGTGGAAGTAAGAGTGCGTTTGACCCGCAGACTGCCGTTGGCAATTCGGGTGCCTTACAGTGCGGAATGGGCTGCGACCACGGCTGATGATGCTGGTCTGCCGCCCGTCCCCGACGGAGAATTACTGTTCCCCGCCGACTGGACTGCCGAGGAGATCGTCTTTTCTCTCCCGGGAAACGCGAACATTCTGGGGAGAACGATCGAGGTGAGGCTGGGGGAACTCTCTCGGATCAGGCTGAGCCGTTCAGACGGCACCGGCCCCGACGCTCTCCACCTGAGTGCAGACTCCCTGCTGAGCCGCCCTGACGAGGGCGCTGTCCATACTGTCACCTTTGTCGACGCCGTTCCGGCAGACATCTGCGACCGCACCCCACAGGTCCGGGATGCGCTGGTGGCGGCTATCCCGGAGCTATCCGACTGCGCAGAGGTCACCACGGCGCATCTGACCGGCATCAGGAGACTGCGTCTTGGTGCGTCCGGAATCGCCACGCTTCGAGAGAACGACTTCAGCGGGCTGAGTTCGCTGCAGTATTTGTGGTTAAGTAACAACTCTCTTCACGGCTTCCCCGAGGGGGTCTTCAGCGGGCTGGGCTCCCTGAAAGAGCTGCGGTTGGACGGCAACTCCCTAAACGCATTGACCGGAAGGGTTTTTCAGGGTCTGAATTCTCTGCAAGGGCTGGACTTGGAGCGCAACCAGCTGAACTCTCTACCCGAGGGGATCTTTGACGGGCTGGGGGGCCTCAGGTGGGTGGACTTAACTGGCAACTCCCTGAGCGCCTTGCCCGAGGGAGTCTTCAATGGATTGAATTCCTTGCGATCCATCCATCTAGTTAGCACTGATTTGAGTGTCTTGCCCGAGGGAGTCTTCAGTGGATTGGGCAATCTGGAAACTCTGTGGTTATTCGGCAACCCGCTGTCTTCATTACCCGAGGGAATCTTCCAGGGACTGAACTCATTGAGAAGTCTGATTCTAACCAACAACTCCCTGACTTCGTTGCCGGAGGGAGTCTTTCGTGGGCTGAACAGTCTGCAACAGTTGTGGCTGAGCGGAAACGGTGTGAATGCCTTGCCCGAAGGCATTTTCCACGGGCTAAGCAACTTGGAGGAGCTGTTGCTAAGCCGAAACTCCCTGAGCAGCTTGCCCGAAGGGGTCTTTCGGGACCTGAGTTCACTGGACCGCCTGTGGTTGTGGTACAACTCCCTGACCACCTTGCCCGAGGGAGTGTTCCGCGGTCTTAAAACTCTGAACCAAGTAACTTTAACGTCCAACTCGCTGAGCAGCCTGCCCGTGGGAATCTTTAGGGGGTTGACCGGTTTGTCGGACCTGAGGTTGGAATCCAACCCTCTGACTGAACTACCCCGGGGGATATTCGACGATGTGCTCGATACACTGGGGCACGAAGTGCTTACCACCCTGGGCCCCTATCGGGGGGAACTGGTGGTTGACCCGGAACTGAAGGCCCGAATTACCTTCTCTGCAACCTCACAGCGGGTCTCGGAAGGAGCCACCGTTCGAATCCCGGTAACCTTGAGCCGTGCCTTGCCGGTGGCGGTACGGGTGCCCTATAGGGTGGGCGTCAGTGGAGCCACAGGTGGATTGGAGGGTCTCTCGCCGTCGGTGGACAGAGGGCTGCTGTTTCCGGCCGGGGAGACCGAGCGGGAAATCACCTTTACTTTGCCAAGGGATTCGGTCGTCCAGGGGGAACGGACCGTTCTGCTGGCCTTGGGAGAGCTTGAGGAGATCGGTCTGCGCCGATCCGACGGAGCCGGTCCTGATGCCCGCTATCTAGAGACCGAAAGCCTGCTCCTCGGTTCCGACCAGGGGTCCATCCACACCCTCACCGTTTCCGACTTTGAGACCGACGACCAGGATCCCTTCTGTCTCTCCCTGTGGGACGGTACGCCCTGCTCGACGGTGACCACCCTCCCCTATGTCTTGATGGGCCGCCTGGGCGATAGCATTGCCCGAGCCGAGCTTGTCGTCACCCACAGAGGCCCCCAGGCGAATGACTGCGAAGCGGCGGTGCTTTTTCACCAGGGAACCACCCAAGCTCCGGCAGTGTCCTTCGACGGTCAGTTTCCGGACCAGAACCTGCTCCGCGCCACCATTCCCCGAGGAGGCGCGGAGATCCTGACCTTGACTGCTCCCGATGAGGAGGAAGCGACAGTCGGGGCCGTCTCCGTCTTCACCCGGTCTGCCTGTACGGCCGGCTCCCTCCACGTTCAGGGACGCGCCCTGCTTGAGGACCCAGTCGACGGGGAAGTCGACGAACTGTATTCCCTAAGCCGAAGTTCCTGACCCACCGACAAGATAACTCCTTTATCTTCAATCATCAATCAGGAATCTCAGGTTGTCTTGCCTGGGAACATCCTGATGAGCTCGAAGGCCCTTTGCTGTAGCGGGGTCGGCTCGGTCAATCGCTGGACTCGCGGACCATCGGGTTCGGAGGGCAATCGGCACTGGTGGCGGGCCCGCGTCGCCATCTGCGCCATCAACGTCTCCAGGCTCTGCAGCGGCAAGCCGTCCTCGGTGAGGCGTTTGCTCTTCTTCCGTTTGGCGGAGTCCGACGGCTGGGCCGCCAGCACCGGGTCTCGCCGTGCCCGTTCCGCTTCCAACTCCTCGTCATCGAACAGCAACGGAGCCAGGGCCAGCCGCAGATGCCACTGAACGTAATAGGCCAGCAGGCACAGGAACAGATGAGCCCGCACCCGGCTCTCCACCCGATGACGGATGGGGCGGATGTGCAGGTCGACGGTCTTGAGGGAGCGGAAGGCCCGCTCCACCCGCGTCAGGTCCTTGTAGCGGCGCACCACCGCGGCTGTTGGCAGGCGATCGGCTGGCTCGCTGGTCCTCAGCATGTAGAACCCGTCCAGTTGCGCCTCCCGGATGATGGCGTCGGTGCGCCGTTCATAGTGGAAGGACCCGTCTGCGATCTGGGTCCGGAAGTGTTTGGCCACCTGGAAGCGGTTCTTGACCCGGCCGACTTTCTCGGCGATCTCGGTCGCCGACAAGGGCGTGCGGGTCCGTCTGGCCACCTGGCGGGCGATTCCGGCCAGCGCCTCCTCGGTGGCTGTCAGCAAAGCCTCCCGCTTCCGCCGCCGATGCTCGGCCAGCAGCGGGTTGTGGCAGACGATGAGCCTCTCGCCCGGATAGTCCGGGCTGCGGACTTCGGCCAGATGACGCTCGTCGAACAGGGAGAGCTGAACCGCCTCGCTCTCCACCAGACGGCGTATCTGGTGGTGGCGCAGGGCTGAGACCCACCCCACTCCCGGATGACGCTTCAGATGGCTGATCTGCGTCTCGGTCAGCAGCCCGCGGTCCCCCACCAGCACCACCCGCTCCAGACCAAACCGACCCCGCACCTTCTCCACCTGATCCCCCACCGTGGTCGGATCCCCCGTGTTGCCGGCATAGGCCTGCACCGACAGCGGCCGCCCCATCTGGTCGGCCAGCACCCCGTAGACCACCATGGGCCGGTCCCGCCTGCCGTCCCGGTTGTGGCCGAACTGCATCAGCGAGCAGGTCTGGCCTTCGTAGTAACTGCTGCTGACGTCATAGAGCACCGCATCCCCTTCCGCCAGGTGCCGCTTGGCCAGCTTGCGCTCAATCCGGTCCTGACGCTCCAGCAACCAGTCCATGGCCTCATAGAGATCGTCCTCGTCGGTGTCCTCAAGGGACAGTTCCTCACCCAACGTGGTGGTGTGCCAAAGACGGGTGGTGGCCAGCTTGGAGGCCGGATAGAGCAGACGCTGCAGGATCATGGCCAAGACCCGGTCCCGTTGGGGAGAGGGTCGGGAATCGATCAGCGCCGGCAGCTTCAGCTGCCGCACCACTTCCAGCAGCAACTCGACGTGGCCATGAGGCAGGGAGCGTTCGATGGCGAAGAGTTGGTCGGGATGGACCAGGGGTTCGTTCTTGAGCACGCGCCGGAGGCGCTCGATCTTGTCCTTGGGCCAATGGGAGAGATTGGCCAGGGTGCGTTTATGGACCTTTTTACCCTCACGGCGGCCTTCGCGCAGGAGGATGGCAGGGGGAGAGTTGCGGTTGGGGACGGTTTCGACGTACATGGGACTACGATATCACATACAACTATCATGTCAAGATAAATGCTAATCATATACATGGGAACAACACTCCACACGCCTCAATCCTCTTCCCCAAGAAAACAAATGGCTTAAGGCGATTTTTTGGGTGTAAAATGGGAGGAACTTCGGCCTAAGCAGCCAGTCCTCCGGGGATTTGTTGGCAGACGGCGACTGTCGCAGGTGGACAGGCCGGTACGGCGAGGGAGAAGATGTGGTTCTTGCCATGGCGCCGGCCCAGCCGGGCCAAACCGTTCCGCCCGGAGCTCAACTGCATTTTCGTGCGTTCGATCTGAAGGGGAACCTGTTTGGTCCTCTGGACAGCCTGGAGGTCTCCGGGAGACATCAAACGCTCTCTTTCGGAGAGTTCGACCGGCCAACCATCATCGAGATGTGCCTGGATGTTCCGGGCGCCGGCGCCTTTCAACTGGCCGTTTCCGTTCTTGAAACAAGGACTACGGGCACTCGGGTGCAGTTCTCCACCGGGAGCCTTACCGGAAACCCTGAATCGGAGGACACCGGATCAGGTCCATGAATGTTCGATTCAATGCCAATCATGCGCGGTAAAGCCCACCTGCGGATAGCAACCTGGGCTGTCGCGGTCTTGCTGGCCCTGGTCTGCTCCGGATCTTATCGTTCCCAGAACGGCTCACCCAATCTCAGGCCCCATAAGCCCAGAGGCTGGTCGGATGTCATCGTGGTCTCCAACCGGCAAGGAGACAACCTCAACAGCCGAAGACTGGCGCCTTCCGACATCATTTTTGTGGATTTCGCCGTGATCAACAGCGGCAGTACCCCGGTGACCCGACCCTTCCGTATCGATCTTTTTGTGGACGGCCAATTGTGGAAGAGCTTCGATGCTCCCTCACCCCTGAACCCTCAAGTCTTTCGTTTTCGCGAGGACTACCCTATCGGAAGACTGGGCGTCGGCACACACGCACTACGCATCGTTGCCGATGCCGGCAACCAGGTTGCAGAGAGCGATGAAGACGACAACGAATACACCCGAACCATCATCGTCGCCGGCGATTGCTTTCCACTGACCACGAGGGTTTCACCCCGGGGGGCCGGGACGCTGGCGCTAAGCCGGGAGCCCAATTGTGGCGAGGCCACGGTCAGCGTCAGCAGTCTGAGCCTCCTTGAGGAGGGTCAGGACAAGGGACTGGACATCGCCGGGGAGCCTCTTGTCACGGCCCAGCGGGCCAGGGCATTTGACGTCCTGAGAGCCAAAGTCCGGTCGGAAGACCGCGTCAGAGTAATCGTGGGGGTGAGGACCGCAGTCCGATCTGCCGTCTCGGCTGTGCGTAGCTTAAGGGATGCGACTTCCCGCTCACCCCTGATTGCTCGAGCTCAACAGTCGTTGTTGAATCGAATGAACAATCTCGAAGTCTCTTCTGTTCGACGGTTCAAGTTCATTCCCTACGTGGCGATGGAAGTGGATGAGGCGGCACTGGGGTCACTGGCCGAGGACCCGGAGGTGGTCAGCATCGAGGAGGACCTGTCTGTCAAACCGTTGTTGGCCGACAGTACGCCACTGATAGGGGCTCCCCATGCCTGGGATCAGGGATACGCCGGTTCGGGCCAGACGATCGCCATCCTGGATACGGGGGTGGACAAGGATCACCCTTTTCTCCGAGACAAGGTGGTGTCGGAGGCCTGCTATTCGGGTTCCGGAGGGGGAACATCGCTTTGTCCCGAGGGCGTGAACGAATCGGTTCTCCCGGGATCGGGGGCACCCTGTCCGCCGTCCTTGAGCGACTGCTTTCACGGGACGGCAATGGCCGGGGTCGCCGCCGGCCGGGGGACGGAGTTCTCGGGTGTGGCCCGGGGTGCCCGGATTATTGCAATCCAGGTGTTCTCGCAGTGCGGCGAGGACTGCATCGATTCATCCAACAGCGATTGGCTTGCCGGTCTGGAGCGGGTGCTCGAGCTAAGCGCCGATTTCAATATCGCAGCCGTCAACATGAGCTTCGGCGGGGGCTTCTTCTCTGAGGACTGCGACTCCGATTTTCCGGCCGTCAAGGCTGCCATGGACAATCTGCGCGCGGTCGGGGTCGCACCTATCGCCGCCTCCGGAAACAGCGGTTTCGGCACGGACATCAACAGCCCCGCCTGCGTCTCGAGCGTCGTCAGCGTGGGATCGACCGATGGTATCGGCGATGAGACACCCCGGGAGGAAGTTTCCGACTTCTCGAACAGCTCGCTTTCTCTGGATCTGCTGGCTCCGGGTCGAGGGATCACCACGTCGATTCCCGGGGACGATTTCGCCAGTTTCAACGGCACTTCCCTTGCAGTTCCCCATGTTGCCGGCGCCTGGGCGTTGCTTAAATCCAAGGCTCCCAACGCCACGGTGCCGCAATTGCTTTCCATGCTGTCGCGGACCGGGATTCCCATCACAGACCCTCGAAACGGCCTCGTCAAGCCCCGCATTCAGGTCGATGCCGCCCTGGATGTCGTAATACCCGAGCTGTCCTATTCCACCGGCACTCGCCTGACGCTGACCCCTGAGCCCGAGCCCGGCTTTCGCTTCAGGCTCTGGCGCGGATGCGATTCTTCCTCGGGAAACCGATGCGTGGTCGAGATGGATTCCATCCAAAATATCTCAGCTATCTTCGAACCTCTGGGGCCCGCCCCGGACCTGCTGACGACCTCGCTGACGGCCTCCTCCACGGCCGCTGCCGGCGGCGATGTATCGATCACTGCCCATGTCCACAATCAGGGTTCGGTCGATGCCGGTCCTTTTCGGCTGGGCGTTTATCTGTCGGCCGACCCTGAAATCACTCACGAAGACATTTGGTTTGCCGCCTGCACCTACGACTCGGGGCTGGTTGCGGGAGGATCCGAGACCTGCAGCCGGGATTTCCCGATTCCGTTCCGGGTCAGCCCCGGGCGCTACTTTCTGGGGGTCATTGTGGATGATCTGGATCGGGTTGCCGAGAAGCGTGAGACCAACAACGCCCAAGTGGCCGATTCGGGACCGATCGATGTTCTGGCTCCCAGGATCAGTACGCGGTTATTCGTACCGGTGATCCTGAACGCGCCCGGGCGCAGGGGCTCTTTCTTTACCTCGGAGCTGACCCTGACCAACCGGGGGACTCAAGAGGCGCGGCTCGACTACACCTACACGGCTCATGCCGGAGGAGGAAGCGGAACGGCTTCCGACCGGCTTGCTCCCGGAGAGCAGAAGATCCAGCCCGACGCCCTTGGCTATCTCAAGAATCTGGGCGTTCCCATCCCGAGCTCGGGGAATCGGATTGGCACGCTGGCGGTTGAGGGCGTGACTACTTCCGGCGTGGGCATCCTGGTCCGGACCACGACGGAGGTGCCCGAGGGCCGAGCCGGACTGGCCTACGCGGGGGTTGCCAAGGATGACGGATTCGAGGATGCGGTCTATCTGTGCGGGCTGCGCCAGAACGAAAAGGATCGGTCCAACGTGGCCGTTCAGCACATGGGGACAGCCGAAGACGGGCCCATCACCCTGCGGACGTGGGTGCACTCGGGGCTAAATGAGAGTGCGTTCTTGAAAGAGGTGATGCTGGAGCCGGGAGGGTTCCAACAATTTTCAGGAGTCTTGAGCGAGCACAACTATCCCCATGGCTATGTCGAGGTGGCAAGGGCGCGGGGGACCGCCCCCTTCTATGCCTATGGGGTCATCAACGACCAGGCAAACTCGGACGGCTCGTTCGTCTTTCCGGTCAGGGAAAGCTCTTTGGAGGGGGCTGCACGGCAGACTCTTCCGGTGATCGTGGAGATACGGGATTTCACCAGCGAGCTGATGGTGACAAACTTCTCGGAGGAGGAGAAGACCCTCGCTTTCAGCTTTGTGGCCGACGGGATCCGAACCCCTGATCGCACGGCCCGCTTCAGCCTGACGATTGGAGCCGGCCGGCAGCGGATAATTCCCGACTTTATCCACACTGAAATGCGGCGGAAGGGTGTCGAGGGTGTGGGTTCAACTCGAGGCGGACTGGCCGGGGCTCTGTTTGCCACGGTGGAAAGCGGCGATATGGGCGGGATCGTGATCGGGGCCCGCACCAGCACCTCCGACGACCGTGGCGGCCAGTACGGCCTCTTCTACAACGCGGTGCCCGACGGAGCGGCATTCAACCAGAGTGCCTGGATCGACGGCCTGCAGCAGGATGCAGAGAACCGGAGCAATCTGGCCCTGGTCAATACCGGGGAGGTCGACGACAGCGACAGCGTCTTCGACCTCGACATCTACGATGGGGACACGGGCTTGCTGGTCAGGACGATCACGACCCAACCACTTCCCACTCTGCGCTGGCGCCAGATCAACGCCATTTTGGCCGACCATGCCCCAGGAACCCAACAGGGCTATGTCCGGGTCCACCAGGTTTCCGGCAACAACCCCTTCCTGGCCTACGGGGTGGTCAACGACGGCGGGGCCCCAGGCGAGCGCAGCGGAGACGGGGCCTATGTGCCAGCCCACGGCAGGAGGCTGCCTGTACATGTAATCGGGCTTTCAGAGGGCAGGGACAAATGATCCGGAACGCCCTCCCGATACGAAGAGCTGGCGTGCCTACGCCGCTCTGCAAGTAACCCTTGCAGGCGACGTTTCCGCAGGTGCCCCGCATCCATTGCGGCTTGCCCGCTCTCACCAATAGCGCGACACTTCAGGTGGAGGGACCTCCTCTCTTGTGAGGGGCGCGCAAGCAAACCGGTGGCCGGGTGTGTTGTACTCATTGAGGCCTGTGGCCTGAGATTGCGGTGGGTAGGCGAGGTCAGCGACGTCCCCGGGTCCATTCCTGAAGGCAGTTTCCGACCGCACCAGTCCGGTGGGGCTCGGCGGAGCACTGTGCTATCATTCGACCTCTTGCTGCAACCCTCCATTTGACGGGAATCCCAATGCCAGAGACCGCGGAGCCGGGGAGCCGGAACGTTTCAGGCGAAAACTCAAGCCGGCTGCGGGCCGCGCTGAGACTCAAGGATCAGGAAGTCTCCATCCTGCACCAGATCAGCCGTGCGATCAGTGGAATCCTGAATCTGGAAGACGTCCTGCACGAAATCATCGAACTGGTTTCCGATGTGACCAAGGGCGATTCCTGTCTCTTGTACCTTCTGGACCCGCCCCGGGAAGAACTGGTGCTGCGAGCTTCCAAGAACCCCCACCCCAGGATCATCGGCCGCATCAAGGTCAAGATTGGGGAGGGAATTACCGGATGGGTGGCCCAGGAACGCCAGCCGGTCGCCATTCAAAAGGACGCCAGCAACGATCCGCGGTTCAAGCTGTTCCACAACCTTCCGGAAGACCGGTATCAGGCTTTTCTGTCGGTTCCGGTCATTACCAAGAACGAAGTGATCGGGGTCATCAACGTACAGCATCGCCGGCCCCATCGCCACTCCGCCAGCGAGAAGAACCTGTTGATGACCATCGCCAACCAGGTCGGCGCCGCCATCGAAAACGCCCGCCTTTACGAAGAGGCCCAGCGGAAGGCCCTTCAGTTGGAGACCCTGTCGAACATCAGCAAGACCATCACCTCCCACCACTTTCTGGACGAAATGCTTCAGCTCATCGTGGGAATGATGGCCGAGACCATGAACTCCCCCATCTGCTCCATCATGTTGTTGGACGACGAAGGCGAGGAGCTGGAAATCAAGGCCACTCACAGTCTCAGTCAGGCCTACGCCTCCAAGCCCAACATTTCGGTCCACCGCAGCCTGTTGGGGCGGGTGGTGAAGGGCCGAAAGCCCCTGGTCATCCGCGACGTCACCCAGGAGCGGGGCTATGCTTATCGGGAATTGGCTCGCCGGGAAGGGCTCCGCTCCCTGGTCTCCGTGCCGCTGATGATCAAGGATTTCGTGATTGGCGTGTTCAATCTGTACAGTTCCCAGGAACGGAGTTTTTCCCGCGAGGAAATGCAGCTATTGACCTCGGTGGCCAACCAGGCGGCAGTGGCCATACAGAACGCCAAGCTCATGAGCGAAACCATCGCCATGAAGGAGGCCCTGGAGACCCGGAAGATCATTGAGCGAGCCAAGGGGATTCTTCTGCAGGAAGAACAGCTGGCCGAGGCTGAAGCCTACCGCCGCATTCAGCAAAAGAGCATGAAGCTGCGCAAGTCGATGCGGGAGATCTCGGAAGCCATCATCCTGGCCGCCGAAGTCAAGGGTTGAGGGCAGAACAGGTTGAGGCCGATTTGAGTTTTTGGAATCGGTCGGATGGTCTCGGACGTGAATCCCCCGCGAAGCCTGCACTCCAACTCCGCAATTGCCGAGAGATTCAGAACGGCCGATTGAGGTTCTTCCAATTATTCAGCAACGTCCCCTGGTTTCTCTGCCTCTTGGGGAAACCTCGTTTTTGGGGCCAAGTCAAATAATTCGCGGTCACGACGCCGAAAAGTTCAGCCATCGCTACAGGCGGTGGCAATGGCAAGAGCCCGGCACACGTCGTTCATTTTCTCCGGCCCAACCGTACCGACAAATTTCTTCAAGCGAGTCTTTTCGACCGTCTGGACGTGGTCCAGGTTCACGGCCGAATCCATCTTCAACCCTTCTTCCACTCCCACGACAACCTCACTTGGCGCTCCCCGAATCACGGACGTTACCGGCGCCACCATCACGGTGTGCAATAGTTCGATAACGTCTGGACGCGTTATCACCAGGACCGGCCGGCGCTTATCTGGACGCGAAAAGGAAAATAACCATATTTCACCACGTCTTATCCGTCCATCCATGCAGCTTCATCCTCCCACCCCTTGAATTCATTCCCGAGGTCTGCATTGGAGCCATATGCCTTTTGGTACTGACGGGCAATCTCGACTCGACTTTGACGGGCCAGATACTCCGCTGCGGCACGGCGAAGAACTGCGGATCGTCCAATCTGCTGTACTTCTTGAGCCTTGTCGAGTCTGGACAATAACTCTTCATCCATCGTAATCTGTATGGTCTTCATAGCTATATTATATGTGGCACCATGCTGTGTAGCAATGGAGTTCTTTCGCCGGAACCTCCGGCGGCTCGAGAGTGTCGCCGGCCACTGTCGGGTGGAAACAGGGGACATTGTTGAATTACCGGAAAACCTTGACTCACACCGGTTGTTGGAATCGGTCGGATGGTCTCGGACATGAATCCCCTGTCAGGCAGGCACTCCGACTCCGCCATCGCCAAGGGGTAGGAATGGCCAATTGAAGTTATTCCAAATATTCAACAACGGCCCCTCGTTTCTGTCCCGAAAGGCGTTGAGCGGGAAAACTCACGGGGGATACAATGCAGGCAATCGGTTCGTCGTTGGCTGTCCGATGCCGAACGGGATCAAGCACCTTGTTTTTGGTGACCGGCAGAACAACAGAACACCTCATGGATTGTCCGATACTGAAGGCCGTTGAGAAAAACCCCCGGCGGTCATCGCTCATCATTCCATTTAGACACCCGTCGGGACGGTCAGAATGATAACTCATAGGAACTTTCCCATCGGCAGCAGCGAGCGGCCCCTCCGGGTGGCCATCGTGGGCTCGGGTCCTTCCGGGTTTTACACTGCCGACACCCTATTCAAGCAGAAGGATCTCCACCTGAACGTGGACATGTTCGAGCGCATGGCCATGCCCTACGGGCTGGTGCGCTACGGCGTGGCTCCGGATCACCAGAAAACCAAGCAAGTCATTCGCACCTACGAAGTCACCGCGAGGGATCCCCGATTCCGATTCTTCGGCAACGTCCAGGTGGGCCGTGACCTGAAGGTGAACGAACTGCAGGAGCATTATGATCAGATTGTCTATGCCGTCGGATGTGGGTCGGATCGGCGCCTGGATATTCCGGGAGAGGATCTGCCGGGTAGCCACACGGCGACTGCGTTTGTGGCGTGGTACAACGGGCATCCGGATCATCGATACGACCGGTTCGATCTGTCCGCACGGCGGGTGGCGGTGGTGGGTGTGGGCAACGTGGCCATGGACGTCACGCGAATCCTGGTGCGGAATGCGGAAGATCTGGCCTCGACGGATGTCGCCGGGCACGCTTTGCAAGCCCTTCGCAGCAGCTCGGTTGAAGAGGTCCTGGTGCTGGGCCGCCGGGGACCGGTCCAGGCCAAGTTCACTCCCAAGGAAATCCGGGAAATCGGCAGCCTTCCCAATGTGGATCTGGCGGTCAGACCCCAGGACCTGGAATTGGACCCGTCGACTCGCTCCCAAATGGAGAAGGACCGGTTTGCCCGCCGTAATTTCGAGTACCTGAAAGAGCGGGCTCACCAGGAGTTCCGCCCCGGATGCCGCCGCGTCCGCTTGCGCTTTTTCAGTTCGCCGGTGGAAATCGTGGCGAAACAGGGGCAGGTCGGATCCGTCCGGCTGGAACGGAATCGCCTGGTCTGGGATGAACAAGGACATTCCCGTTGCCTGGGCACCGGAGAGTTCGAGAGCCTCGAGGTTAGCCTGGTCTTTCGGTCGGTGGGATATCGGGGAGTCCCGATTGCGGGCATTCCCTTCGATGAACTCAAGGGCCTGATTCCCAACGCGGCCGGGCGGGTTCTACGCTCCCCCGGCGACGAAACCGGCGCCGGCGAGTACGTGGTGGGCTGGATCAAGCGAGGCCCTTCCGGTCTTATTGGCGCCAACAGGCCGGACTCGGCGGAGACGGTCCGTGGGATGATGGAGGATCTCGAGGGCCGGGAGGCCAGGCGCTTTCCAGAGGGGAACCGTCAGGTCCTGGAACGTCGGCTCCTGGAGCGAGGAATCCGGCCCATTCGCTTTCGGGACTGGCAACTCATCGACACGGAGGAGCAGGAGCGAGGCCGAAGGCGGGGCAAGGTGAGGGAAAAGATCTCAGATCCGGCAGAAGTGGTCTCGTTGTTGAAAAAGAGTCAGCGCGCTGAAGGGGAAAATCCGGCGCCATAGTCGAGCCCCCGGTGGGAAATGCAGGCTGGCGAAAGCTCACGACCGCCACTACCTCCAATAGCCTTCCGTCAGGTGAAAACCATCACAGAACACCCCATGACGAAGTGGCGGTTCCCTGCCACTTTTTTGATAGTCGCGGCAGCAGGGGTATTCTCCGGAATCGCGGCCCAAGCGGGCGACTTTTACTTGCGAGCCGGGGTCGGCCTCGAGGGGTCGAAGGAAACCCGGTTCAAGGACCAATCCTGCTCGAGCACCTCTCCGGCGGCCTTATACGGTTGTGGAACAGGAAACGACGGTGCGCCCACGAGTACGCTGGGCGATTTCGGCAGAATGGCCGGCTTCGAAGTCGGGATTGGCCGCGCCGTGGCGCCTGCCTTGCGGATGGAAGCTGTCCTGCAACACCGCCCGAGCTTTTCCTTCAAAGGCCGAGCCAATTTTGTCCAGACTTCGGCAAGGCAGTCGGTCTCTGCAGATTTGTCCTCCCTGTCCGGCATGATTGCCGCCTATGTGGATCTCCCACGGTTGGGCCTGAGAAAGTTCGGCCCGTTCAGTCCGTTTGTCGGGGGTGGAGCCGGCGTTTCTCGTATCCAAATCGGCGAAACCCGCATGGAGTTTCCAAGAACGGCAACTATTGTTCCGGGTGGGCGGAGGATTGGTTTGGCCCGGATGCTGACGGCGGGCGTCGGGATAGCACTGACCGAGGCAGTGTTGGTCGATCTCGCCTATCGTTACACGAATTCCGGAGCCGCCGAGACGGGCAGAGCCACGGGACGGATTGTTTGGCATGATGGAAGCCGCCAACCTCTGGAACTCAGTCTCGCCGAGACCCGGGCAAAGCTGTCGGGACAAGGGTTCCGGGTTTCCCTGCGCTACCTGTTCTGAACGGTATTTCTCATTTGGGGGCTGCACTCTTGAGTAGAAGTGCAGGCTGGCGGGTAGAGTCGAGGACTGGCGCGTTGACTATAGGGTCCGGTGGCTATTCCGTCGCTTTCGCTTCGGGCCTCAGTCCGGCTCCCTTATCACGTTTCCAGTCCCCGCTCTCCGAACCGGACGTGCGGTTTTCCCGCATCTCGGCTCTCCAGTGGGATCATGCGTCTCGCACACAGGTCCCCGCTCGCATCCGTGGACGACTCCTATGGGATTGGCACCCGTCCCCCACTCCATCCACTTCCGCTCCCGGGTTGCCGCCAGGCCTGTTGATGCCCTGACGACGCCGTCCTCCTCCGACGACCCTTTCACTTTTGCATGTGATGCTTCCGGAGTCTCCGGCCCTTTTTTGGTCGGGGTTTCAGGCTTTCGCCACTCCCGGGACCCTTCCCCCTTCGGTCACCGCTCCTCACCTGAGGCCCCTTCCCTCCACCGGTATTACCCGGCTTCTCCGGTACTACAGGCCTCTCCGCCACCCTGTCGGCCTAGACTGACTCTCGCGAGCTTCCGGTTCGGTGCGTGCCTCACCACCCACAGGGCTTCCCATGTTGCTGCCTTCTTCCCCTTCCATGCGTGCCAGCGCCACTACCCCGGCGGGTCCAAAGGGGTGCCCGCGTCGCTCGCTTCCCCCTCCGTCTTCGGCCTTCCCCATTTCTCAGGTGGGTCGGCCCCCGCATTGCCCGTTTCGAGGCCTGCTCGACGTTCACTCGCGTTCCGGCCCGCATGCTCGCTGAACCGCCTTAAGCGGCCCTTTGACACCAGAGGGCTTCAGACCATATCGTTACCTCCATGATCCGCCCTGGCTGCTACCAACCGGAGCGACAGTTGTTGGACGGGTTTCGCACCCGTTGGAAGAAGGCGCCTTTCCATGGCGCACTGAGAAATACGGGCTATGGGGCAAACATTTCGGCCAGGACGTTCAGGACTGTTTGTGCAGCCTTGTCGTTGATCTTGCCCAGCCGTCCAAGCAGGCGTGTCTTGTCGACCGTGCGTATCTGATCCAGAACGATTTGCCCGCTTTTTTGCTGAAAGTGGACGGGAACGCGGGTGGGATAACGAGCACCTTTTGTTGTGAGAGGGGCAAGGATGACCGTGCCAATGTGTTGGTTCATTTCATTGGGAGAGATCACCACACATGGGCGGGTTTTCCGAATTTCGTGCCCCTTGGTAGGATCGAGTCTTACCAGGTAGACCTCGAAGCGGGCAACTACCATTCCCACTCCGTGGTGTCCCATTGGGTAGCTGATGGAAACTCTTCATCAAGAAGCGCGTCGTCCCTGTGTTCACGCATTTGCCGGAAGGCGTCATCCCATCCGCCCCGGGTCTGAGTAGCCGGACGAATGACCAGGTGGTCGTGGCGGGGTTCCAGTTCGACTTCGTCGTTGAAACGGTACTGTTCCAGGAGCACTTTCGGTATGCGTATACCACGCGAGTTGCCAATCCTTATCAGAGCAGCTTTCACCGGAAGCCTCCCCTTCGCTAAAGTAATTACAATGTACATACATGAAAAGAAAGAGCCTGTCAAATCATGATGAGGCCTAATGATAAAGCCTCTGGCTAACCCTCCCCTCCCATCATGGCATTCTCTCGGGCCAACCCTGAGCGGTAGTCCCCCGAATAGACCATGACAAAGCCCTTGGGGCAGACGAGCTCCTCCTCCGGTTCCAGGATCCGATCGACATCGTAGTGGAACGAGACCTCGACCCGCCGGTCGCGGGCGGTCCCCACGGGTATGGTGAGTGCCCCCGACTCGGGAGGCCGGCTGGCCACGGTCATTCCCATGTCTCGGTTCCAGAAGGCCACCCGGGCGAATCCGGGAGTGGCGGTGGTCACGGTCCGGGAGAAGTCGATGTCGAGCAGGGGCCCGCCGGCCTCTCCATGGACAGGCTGATCCAGTTGAAAGCACTGGAAGGCGTGGCGAGGGGCCCGGGGATCGGTCAGGGAAGCATCCATGCGGTAGAACTGGTTGGTGATCCGGGTGATGCGGAGGGGGCGTTCCAGGTCCAGGTTGCGATAGACGGCCCAGATGATGGCCGTGTCCGGATAGGCCTCGTAATACTCGACGACCATGGTCTTCTCGATCAGGACGCCGTCTTCGGTTTCGCCGTGGCCGGTGATCTTGAGGCGCTTCCCGGGGCCGAAGCGGCCTCTCACCTCGGAAAGGCCGATGTTCCGGTAGTCGACGTAGAAATCCAGGATCTCTTTTCCCTCAACCGAAATGAAGTGGCTGGGTCTGGCCAGGGTGGGATCGGGCGGGTTGTGGCTGAGAGCCAGGAGACGGCCGTCCTGCCGGAAGAAGAACCCGCAATAGAGCTCCCGATCGAAGCGGATCTGAATGGAGGAGTTGCGGAACCACACTTCCCCCTCGGCCACGGCAGTATAGTGGATTCCCCGGGAAAGCTCCGTCTGCCGCTGTCCGCCGCCGCACCCCAGGCAGAGGATCCAGAGGAGGAATCCGCTCAGCACCGCTCGGACGTGGGGTCGGGTTCCGATTCCGGTTCCCCGGCGCCATCCTGGAGCCGCCGGCTTGGAGGACTCCCAACGGTTTCGACGTCCGGGATGGCAAGGCATCATGACTCTTCTTTGTCTGATTTCTGCCGTATACTCAGGTGCCTGTCGAGAAATGCGGGCGATACGCTTCACCCGGATCGAACCGCGGCCGCGGGGGCGGCCTCTATCCGCATCAGGTAGTCCAGGCAAAGCTGGGACCAGGTCTCCAGTTGCGGGCGGCGCCGCAGCAGTTGCTTGAGGGTGAGGAAGCGAAGGTCGGTGATACAGCCCTCTCTCTTGGTGACTTCCCGGTCATCCAGCCGGCAGAGGTGCACGATTCCCAGATGGACCCGCCCCACCGGCGTGGAATCGTCGTTGAGAAGGCCCACCGGCTGGGTTGGGAAAATGCCGTCCAGGGAGAGTTCTTCCGAGAGTTCGCGCTGCAGGGCCGCCTCATAGAACTCCCGTCCACGATGGAACAGGCTTTCGTCCTCAGGATTGATGTGGCCGCCAATTCCGATCGAACCCATGTGGACCAGCCGCTTTTCCCCCGAGGCTTTTCCCCGGACGTAGTGCAGCCAGCGGTCGCCCTTCCGGATCAGCACATAGGGAATCAGTTGCTTGAATTCAGGGTCCTGCTCGGCCTTGGACCTGGGCCGGAAACGGCTATTGCGGGGATCCAGCAGCGCCTCCAGTCGGGCTTCCACCTCGGGTTGAAAACCTTGCCCGATCTCCAATGTCTGCAGCAATCGGCTCGGGACTCCCAGGACCATCTCGTCCTTCATGACGCTCCCCGCTCAGAAACGCAGGCTTGAGGTTAGGTAGGATCCCCGGGAAATGCAACCTTGAATTTGCCTGCCGGCGCTCCCAATAAGCGGGCATCGCTTGACATCGTTACACCAAGGCCTAGAAATCATGTTCCCTGGCGCCACCCCCCACCGCATCAGCCTTCGCCATTCGGCGCTGCCGTTCGGAGGCGCCGCGTTGGCCCCCCTCCGCATCAGCCTTCGCCATTCGGCTCGGCTTCTGCGACTCCCCCTCAAGGGGGGAGTGATATCCGTGTTATGAAGAGGGAACGGAGTTTATGCGTTAGACCGGAAACATGGTTTACATCCTGCCCAGGAATGGGGCAAGAAGCCATGTGCAAGCCTCAAGTATCACTCCCCCCTTGAGGGGGAGTCGGCGAGAGGGCGGAGCCCGCTGTCGAGCCGGAGGGGGGCAAGCTCGGCGTCGCGAGAGGGCTCCGCCCGCAGTCGATCCGGAGGGGGGCAAACGCGGCGCTCCGTGAGTGACTGTCGGTGGTATGGGCCGGGGCCGCGGCTGTGCTATATTGCCAAATGGAGGCGAAAAGGGTCTGGTGACTCTCCTGGTCTTCAAAACCTGTGCGTCGCGACGATGTCGGGACGGGTGGGTTCGATTCCCACACGCCTCCGCCAGCCCCCTCCGAAGCTCCCGCCATGCTCGCTAGACCGTAGTGACCGCTACGCTTTTCGCTCTCGAGCACGCGCTGAGGGAAAAATTCCTGCGCCATGATCACACCCCCTGGTAAGAAATGCGGGCAAGAGCTTGAAGCGCTCATGGAAGCCGAGCGGTCTCGCCCCTGGGCGCGGACTCCGGCGCGGGAACTGGCCGGCCGGCTGTTCGCAGTGGCTGAGGCCTTTTACACCCGGGGGGACGCCCTGGCCGCGGAGACCGCGGATCGGATGGAGGTGTCTCCGGCGTCAGTCTGGTTCGAGTCCATTTTCCCCGCGGTGTGGGGCCTGCTTTCCACCGCGTCGTTTCTGAAGTCCCTCGAGGGCTCGCTGGGCGAAATTGTCGTCTCGGAGCCGACACCCACCGAGGACTTTGCCGGGTCGCCGGCGGTGCGGCTGCTTCCCGCCAACGCGTTCCAACGCCTGCTCTTGCCCGGTTTTTCGGGGCATGTCCTGCTGCGTCCGTCCCGGAGCCTGCCGCCAAGGAAGTCTTCCTCCGAGCAACTGGCCCTTTGCCTGCTGCCTTTCAATCTGGCCGGCATCGGAGCCCTGGACATCCTTCATCTGCTTTGCCACGGCCCCAGCAGGGTTCTGGCCAAGGTCTCCGAGAAGGCTCCTTTTCTCAAAGCTCACCTTGAAAAAATTTTTGCACCTCTGGTGTCGTGTGGCGCCCTGTCGTTTGTCCAGGGCGGCCCCGACACCGGGGCGGGCCTGGCGGCCCGTCCCGAGTTCGACCGGATTCACCTGACCGGCAGTGCGCGCACGGCCGCCGCGGTGGAGGCCATCGCCGGAGAGGACAAGGTTACCTGCGAACTGGGAGGGGTGACCCCGGCCATCGTCCTTCCCGAGGTGGGACGGGACAGGCGTCTCTTGCGGCAGGTGGCGCGGCAGGTGGTTTTCGGAGCCCTGGCCAACAACGGGCAGCACTGCGTCAGCTATCAGGTGGTCCTGGTCCCGGATTCCCTGCGGGCCGCGCTGGGCCAGGCGCTGGCCAGGGAAATGGCGCTGGTGTCTCGGACCGGGGGTCCGGCCGGGCACCATCGGCTGTTGATCGATGAGGCGGCGTCCTCCCGGACGGCGGCCATGGTCGAGGACGCCCGCCGTCTGGGAGCCACGCTGAATTCGTTCGGGGAGAATGCCGGGGGACGCCGCTTCCCTGTGACGCTCCTGAGCGGAATCACCGAAGAGATGAGGCTCTATCGCGAGGAGTCCTTCGGTCCGGTGTTGGGCCTGGCGAGCCTGCCCGACAGGGGGTTCAGCCAGACGGCTCTCTCCCGGGTCAATCAGTCGGGTCTGACAGGCGACTTGGGCGCCTCGGTGTTTACACCGTTTTCGGATTCGGAATCCGTCAAGCAATTGGCTCGCCGCCTCAAGCACGGGGTGGTGGCCATCAACAGCTATCCCGGCGTGGCCTACGCCACCACTCTGCCCTGGGGCCCCGGTCCCGGGCAGGCGAGCGGCCGGGGCTGGGTGCACAATTTCCGGTTCCTTGACGAGTCCCGAATGGAGAAGGTGGTGCTGGCGGCGCCGCTGGGAAGGAAGGGCCTGGGGCCGGTAGCCTGGGAGGACCCCTGGCTACCCAACGTGGCGGGTCGCAGCCCCCTGCGGCTGGCCAGGGCCTTGGTGCGATCGGCCCTGGCCTACTTTCGGAAGCAGCCATTCCGACTGCTGGCCTCGCAGTGGGACCTGGTTCCGTCGCTGATCGGCCGCGAGCTCGTCGCCCGCCGTCAGGACCGCTCTCTATGAGAAATGCGGGCTCGGGGCGGCGTGGCCTGAAGGATGCTTCCGCAGATTCTCCTCCACCGGTTCCGCAATGATACGGTGCACCCGGTCCATCAGGGCGGGAATGTCCCGCGGACGCAGCCCTTTGGTCTGGATGGTGTCATGCAGGTGCACGGTAATTTGCGAAGGGTAGAGCATGACGCTTCCCTTGCGGCAGAACTGGAACGATCCGCAAACGCTCATGGGAACAATGGGGGCGCCCAGCCGCTGGGCGATGACAAAGGCCCCCTTCTGGAAGGGTCCGACCCGGCCGGTCAGGGTCCGCGACCCCTCGGCAAATATCACCACGCTGATTCCATCCTGGAGGTGGGAGCGGACCCGGTTCAGCAGGGCCTTGAAGTGGGACGGCCCCCCGCCCCTGCTGACCGGAATGTTGCCGAAACGGCTCATCATCCATCCGTAGACCGGGATCTTGAAGTGGGATTCCAGTTCCAGTCCTCGAACGAACTGAGGGATCCCGCAGTACACCACAAAGGCGTCGAAGATGTTCACATGGTTGCAGATGAAGATGCTGGTTCGATCGGGGTCGAAACCCGGCGCCCATCGCTTGCGGAAACGGAGGCCTGCCAGTCGAACGATGTTGCGGCACAAGATCCTCTGGGGCCGGTCGTTCCAGCGCGGGTCCACGAAGATGCCTAGCACCACCAGAAAGGTGCAGACGGTGAAGAAGTGAAGGCTGCTGGCCGCCCAGATCAGGCCACAGCGCAGGATCAGATAGAGTCGGCGCATGGAAGGTTTCGATTCGGTGGGCTCAACGGAGCCTGCTCGCCCGACGGGGATTGGTACACCAGGTGACCGGTGCTCGTGGAGCTTCTCCGACTCACGCCGCCACCTGGAGAGCTCCAGGCAGGACCTGGATGAGCTGCGGTTGGCAAACGAGCACTTCGCCGTCGATCATGACCGGCGTGGGACCGTCAAGGTCGAAATCGACCCGTGAGGCCGCGGCTCGCCAGATCAGCGGGTGCGACATATGGGTTCCGGAGAAAATCCGGGGAAAGGTCTTCACGAACTCCCAGCGTCCAATGGCGCCGACCCGCGTGATCTCGATCAGCCCATCCGCGATATCGGCTTGCGGGGCGATCATGAGCTTCCCGCCGGTGAAGCGGCTGTTGGAGAAGGTCAGGTAGGTGCAGGGTTGGCGGTGGGTTTCGCTGTCCTGCTCCAACCGGAAGGGGAAGGTGGGGTAGCGCAGCCCCATCCAACACCTCAGAATCGCCATCAGGTAGCCCAACTCTCCCCAACCCTTGAAGCGCCGGTTGGTGAGCTCTCCGGCGTCCGCCGTAAAGCCGATGCTGAGCAGATTGATGTAGTGCACCGCGCCCTCGGCATGGGTCAGGCGCATGACGTCGCAGGGGCGGGACCGTTGGGCCACCAGTGCTTCCACGGCATGATCCAGTCCCCGATGGCTGAAGTCCCTCAAAAAGGAATTCCCGGTGCCCAGGGGTAGAAATCCCAGGGTAACCGGTTCGGATTCGTCCTTACGCGGAAAGAGACCGTTGACTACCTCGAAGCTGGTTCCGTCTCCCCCCACGGCCAGAAAGCGGCGGAAACCGTTCCGGTAGGCCTCGCGGCAGAGACTGGTGGCATGCTCGGCTCTCCGGGTTTCCACCGACTCCACGGGCACCCCTTGCGAGCGCAGCCGCTCCAGGGCTGCCGGAGCCTGCCGCCCGCAGCGCCCTCCGCCGGCGGCGGGATTGACGATGGCGAAGTAAGGCTTCATGTTTGTTTCAGACAAGCGAATGGACGTCTTCCGGGTCCATGCGAGCCGCAATGGCGTCGGCCAGCAACTGGCGCTTGACCTTGAGCGAGGCCGTCCGAGGAAAGTCGTCCGGCCACATCAGGTAGCCCGAGAGCCGCTTGAAGTCGGGGAGCCTTCGGTTCCGGCGGCGCAGCTCCTCCAGCACTTCGGGGTCCAGGGAATCGCCCGCCTCCAGGTGGAGCGCCAAGATCAACTGCTCCCCGGTGAGGGAACGCCGCTTCCAGACATAATTCGCGGCAAAGATGCAAAGTTCCTTGACTTCGAGGCCGCTGAAGGCGTTCTCGATGTCCTCGGGATAGATGTTCTTGCCTCCCTCGGTGACCACCATGTTCTTGAGACGGCCCACCAAGTGGAGGTGCCCGCTGGCGTCCATGCGGCCCAGGTCCCCGGTCAGAAGCCAGCCGTCCTTGAAGGTTTCGGCTGTCAGTTCCGGCTCATCCAGGTAGCCTTGCATCAGCGTCTCGCTCCTGACTGCGATCTCGCCCACGCCTTCGGTGTCCGGATCCAGCACCCGGATCTCCACTCCCGGCAGGGGCTTGCCCACCGTGTCGGCGCGAAAGGGGTCGAGATCGTTTACGGTGACCGCCGTTCCGGCCTCGGTGAGACCGTAGCCGTTGGCAACCGGCAGACCCAGGTCATAGAAGAACTGCAGGGTTTCGGGGTCGGCAAAGGCCCCGCCGGTGATGAAGGCCACCAACTCCCCGCCCAGGGCCTGGTGGATCTGGGGCAACAGCCGCCGGCTCAGGGCCGGTCGCGGCTTGCCGGCCGTCAGCAGGCGGTTGATCCCGATCAGGCGGTTCAGAACCCAATGACGAAAGGGTGGAAGCTCGGCGAACTTGGCCTTCATGCCGGTTTCCATGGCCTTGAGCACCATGGGAACCACGGCGACGTAGTTGATGCGGTAGCGGGGGAAGGCCGCCTTCAGAAATTCGGGCCGGAGCGTCCTCAGATGGATGACGGTAGCGCCGCAGATAAAGGGTCCGATGAAGCCCACCATGAAGTCGATGGCATGGTTGGTGGGCAGGATGCTGAGATAGCGCAGCCCCGGCCAGAAGGGATACCAGGCCAAGAGCGACTGGCACTGCTTCAGGTAGTTGTCATGGGTCAGCATGCACCCCTTGGGCCGGCCGCCGGTCCCGGAGGAGTATACGATGCAGGCCAGGTCCGAGCGGTCGCGGGGGACAAACTCCGGGGTGGGGTCCTGCCGGCAGTTCTCCCAGCGCTCCGCCCCGGAAAGATCCGCTTCCGCGGGGGCTTCGGTGACCAGGATGGTTTCGGGCCTGAAGTCTTCCGGCTTGATTTCCTTGGCCAGGGCCCGCCAGAGCGGGTACTCGATGATCAGCACCTTGGCCTTGGCGTGAGCCAACAGGGCAAGATGGTCCGAAGGCCCCAGCTTGTAGTCCAGGGGCACCAGCACGCCGCCGCTGTAGAAGACCGCGTAGGCGCCGATAAGCCACTTGGACTGATTGGACATCAAGATGCTGGCCCGGTCGCCGGATACGAACCCGGCGGCCTGCAGGGTGGCGGCAATGGGCCGGGCAGCCTCGGCGAAGTCTCCGTGGGACAGGCGGCAGTTCTCCCGGTCGCGGTCGGCTTCGATCAGCGCCAGGTGATCCGCCCACTTGGAGGTGGAGGCACGCAGGGCTTCGCCCAGAGAACGGTAGGGGGTCAGGTCGGGGCCGGCAATCTTCATCAGAGTCTGGAATCCACGCGCTCGGCCAGGGTTCGAAAGTCGGTCACTCCCTGGAGTTCGTAGTCGGGAAGCTCGATGCTAAAGTGATTTTCCAGTTGGGTCAACAGATCCAGTGCCTGCAGACTGTTGATTCCCAACTTTTCGAAGAAGTCGTCGTCTCCGCTCAGTTGGCCGAGGGGAATTTGAAACCGCTCGGAGGCCAACTGAAGGATCCGGCTCAGGGTTTCTTCTTGCGCGGGCATGAATGGGTCTCCTTGGTTCTGTTGCCGCCTGGGCGGCGAAAGGGTTCACCCGATTCGGACGGCAGAACCGCGGTCGCTTGCGGTCCCTCCTCAATTCAGGGCAGATAGGGCTGAACCTGGCTGCTCTCCACAAATTTGCGTAACGCCGCTTCCACTTCGGGCCGATCGAAGAGCGCGCAGAAGATTTCGATTTCCCGTTCGAGCTCCCGATGAGGGATCGGCTTGATGAAGCGCTTGGCCTCCTGGGCCGCACGCGAGTCGAACTTGGTTGCCTGGCTGGCGATCCCTCGGGCCGCCCTCAGGGCATGGCCCGGCGCTACCAGTTGGCTGACCAGCCCGGCCGCGGCCGCCTTGCCGGCGTTGATGCTCCTTCCGGTCAACAGCAGATCGCGGACCAGGGCGTTGCCCAGGTCCCGCTTGAGTCGAGGGATTCCGCCGAATCCGGGGATCAGCCCCAGCCTCAATTCTGGAAAGCAGAACCGGGCGGTGCGGTCGGCCACAATCATATCGCAGGTCAGGGCCAGTTCGAACCCTCCCCCGAAGACGACTCCGTGAACTGCCGCCACCGTGGTCACGGGGATCTGGTCGATCCGATTGAACACCCCATGGATGCGTTCCAGGAAATCGCGAACACCGGTGTTTCTTTCCGCCTGGCCGCGTGACTGCAGCCCGGAAAAGAGCTCCCTGAGGTCGGCTCCGGCGCTGAACCCGGCCTCGATCGAGCTGTAGACCACCAGGGCTTTGGCACGGGCCGCCTGTTCCTCCAGCGCCTGGACGAAGCCCTCCAACTCCTTCAGCGCGAGCGACCCGATTTCGTTGCAGGGCTGCCGGTGCAGCCGCAACTCGAAGATCTCATCGGCCAGGCTGTAGGAGAGCGTCTTGCCTTGAAATGGACTCATGATGGTCAATCAGACTGGTAGAGAGCCTCGATCTCTTCCCGAAAATGGGCCTCGATGGCCGCTCTGCGCTGCTTTCCGTTGGCGGCAAGCAGGCCGTTTTCGATGCTGAATAGCTCGGCGGCAATGTGGAACCGGCGAATCCGGCGGTAGTGCGGCAGTTGCCGGTTGACCTCTTCGATGGCTCGTGCCGACTCTTCCCGGCTCGCCGGTCCCGTCAGCAGGGCAGCCAGGTACTTGCGCCCGTTCCCGACCACCATCACCTGGGTCGAGGCCGGCAAGGCTTCCAGCAGGCATTGCTCGATGGGCTCCGGGCTGATGTTGTGCCCCCCGGTGGTGATGATGATGTTCTTCATTCTTCCCACGATTTTCCAGTTTCCGGTGGCGTCCACCTCACCCTGGTCGCCGGTGCGGAACCACCCCTCCTCGAAGACGTCCCGATTGGACTGGGGGCGGTTCCAGTATCCGGGGAAGATATTGGGTCCCTTCACCAGAATTTCTCCCTCCTGGCTCAGCCGCATTTCGATGCCCCGGATGGCCGGACCCACCCGGCCCGCCGTCACCCGGCGCACGTCGTCCATGGTGCAGATGGCGGTGGTTTCCGTCAATCCGTACACCTGCAGGACCGGAATGCCGATCATCTGAAAGAACTGCTGGGTTTCCTCCGCCAAGGGAGCGGAGCCGCAGATCAGGGCTCGCAGCCCGGACCCGATGCGGTCTCGGATCTTGGGGAAAACCAAGTGTCCCGCCAGGGGCAGCCAGACCCCGTCAAGCAGCCGGGTTCGATTCTCCTGTGCCCGCAACCAAGCCGATTGACCTCGGCTGAAGAGCAGCAGGCCCACACCGCCGCCCTCCCGTATCTTTTCCTCGACACCGGTTCGGATCCGTTCCAGCAGGGCGGGGACGTTCAGCATGTATTGGGGGCGCGCCAGCTTCCACTCATCGGCCAGACGGTTGAGGTCCGTCGACAACATCAGGTTGTTGTTGCGGTAGAGGCAGGTGAGCAGCAGGATCCAGGAGCCGGCGAAGCAGAGGGGCAGATAGTGGAAGACTCGGTCATCTGCATCCCCGGGGACGCCCTCCATCAGCTCTTCCAGGCGGGCCGTGGTCCGTTCCAGCATGAAGTCGATGTTTTCGCCGTTGAGCATGACACCCTTGGGCTCGCCCGAGGTGCCCGAGGTGTAGATGATGGTTACCACCTGGAGTTGGCCGGGGGGCTCCCCGCCCCCGATTTCGTTGCCGCCGCCGGCAACGGGAGCGCCCTCTTCCCCTGGCGGCGCTTCCCCCAGTACCTGCGAGAAGTCGAGGACGGGAGGCAGGTCGCTCCAGCAGGAGCGGATGGTTTCGATTTCGGAGGCCCGGGAACAGCAGAGCAGGGAAACCCCGCAATCCTTCATCATGACAACCAGCTCGTCCGGGGCCTGCCTGGAATAGAGGGGAACGGCGATGGCCCCCTCGGCCATGATGGCCAGGTTCATGGCGACCCAGTGGCTGCTGTTGGGGCCCAGCAGTCCACAGCGGTCCCCGGGGCGGAGTCCGGCGTCCCTCAGGCCACGGCGGGCCTGGCCGATCCAATCCAGAAGACCGGCTCCGCTAACCGAGTGGAGACCGTCCTCCCGAACCTCTTGCAGGACCGTTTTTTGTGGGCTTTGCGCCAGATTGGAAAAAATTTTCCGTAGAAAGTTCATGGGACCGCAAGGTGAATGATGAATGATGAGTGATGAATGATGAATAGTGATGAGTGAATAGTGATTGAATCGACACGTCGAGCATCTTGTTGATCTTGTCGCAGCCGTTTAAAGAGTGCAACCAGGTCATAGGGCGCTTGCCTGCTCCCGAAACCCTCCGCTGACCACTCTCCAGTCATCATTCATCACTCATCATTCATAAGTCTCGATCAGGCTGACCAGGTTGGCGCTCAACGGGGGAAGATAATCTTCCCAGGAGAGATGGCCGTTCCGAGTGGGGAATTCGGGATAGCGCTCCAGCAGGTGCTGCTGAAAATAGACCCCCATGCGCGCCATCACCTTCAGGTTTCGCACCACCGTTGCCCCCAGGCTTGCCCGCATCTCCTCAGCCTGACTCAGCAATTTCGGGAGGAGGACCTCCAGCTTGGACTCCAGATCGGGGTCATCGACCTCCAGCAGGAATTCCGAGTGCCCCCGTTCCCGCATCAGGTTGCGCAGGCGCTCATCCATGGTGATGCCCGCCGAGGCCACGCCGGCCGGCATGCTGGTGACCACTCCATGGAATCGGGAGGAAAGGAGCAGATGGCACTGCCTCAGGATGCTCACCAACTGGTACATGTCGAACTGGTCGGCGACAAAGCAGGGGGCGCCTCCCAGGTCATGGCTGATTCTCTCGCAACTGATTCGATCCAGCGCCTCCATGCCGATCAATACCGGAAACACCCGGTGATTCTTTTGGAAGGCCTGAATGCCGCGGCTCCAGGCATCGAGATAGCGCTGAAAGGCCTCCCGGACCTCGGGGTTGTCGTGATGGAAATAAATGGAACGGTAGTGGCTGGCCTTGTACAACCCCAGCAGGGTACGGGCGGTGAACTTGGCCAGCGAAGGCCGCACCGGCCACCAGAAGGGGTTGATAGGGCAGAGCCCCAGGATCGGGGTGTGTCCATCCCAACCGGCGGCCTTCAGCTGCTTTTGCCCGTATTCCGGCCCGTGGGGTTCAAAGGTCCAGGCCGTATCGGTCCCCAACTCGGTTGGAACCCCCAAGCCGCCCAGGATGCCCTGGGATTCCTCGTTGCGGGTGATGACCAGTGAATCGGAACAGAAACGCCGGCACATGGATTTCAGGAAGCGGTCCATGTCGCCGGCTTCCGCCCCATATCCCACCGAAAGCCTGTTATGGGCGGCAGCGATTCCCAGGCAGCCAATCATCATGGCGCTGAGGGCGTTGGCGAACTTGCTTTTGAACATCGAGCCCTCGCAAGCCAGAATCCCATGGTAGCGGCCGACCTCGCGAAAGAGGAAGGGCGGAAAGACATCCGGCAGCTTGACCTGGCGCACCGAATCGAAATAGCCGCGAGACCACTCCAGGTTGTGCGAGAGGACACTCATTTCCAGGTTGGAGTCGCCCAGCACGTGGCGAACCTGACGAATCATCTCCTGGACTCGGACATCGGCCCCGGTATTGCGGTTTCCGTTGTACCCGGCAAAGAGCAGGCGCAGGGGGGTTCCCGGCTGCCAGGACTCTCCCGATCCCAGCATCCATCTCAGCTTGGAAAGCTCGATCAGGCTACTGACCCACAGCTCCAGTCCCAGATCCATCATAGGGCAGCCCCCGTCTCGGGCCATTCCCGGTAGGGATAGGTGAAGTGGTTCCTGGTGGCGAACTGATAGAGAGGATAGCAGTAGTCGGTGAAACGTGCGGGGGTCATCCCGGTTTCCTGCACCACCCGGCTGTTGTCAAAGACCGTGTTCCAATGCAGATAGGGAAGAAAGACCTGCATGAGACTGGCCAGATAGCCAACCGCGGTGCCCCGCCGCCGGGCCAGCCAGCTCACCAAGGAGTTGACGGGGCGGATCAGAGAGGGGACATAGGTCGGCCGTCGGCGGTTGCGCACGGCGCTCAAGGCGTTGGTAATGTCCTGGCAGGTGGGGGAAGCTCTTCCGGAAGAAAGATGGTAGGTGTCGAAGCCGGGACTCTCTTTCTGGTGCAGGGTCGCCACCGCCTCGGCCACAAAGTCCACGTTGACGATGTCCAGGCGGTCGCCCGGTCGCAGCGGAAGCAGTGGCAGCCCCGCCAGGAAGGCGAAGGCCTGGACCATGTCGAACTGGGTGGTTTCCGCCCGCCGACTGTCTCCCATCACGATGCTGGGGCGAAAGATGGTCAGGGGAGTATCCGGCAGAAGCTCTCGGATCAGGTGTTCAGAGAACTTCTTGGTGCGGGCGTAAGGATCGTAGTCTGAGCGGTTCCAGTCGATGGCTTCCTCTTCTCCAATGACTTCGTCTTGACGGGTTCCCGCCACCGCCACCGTGCTGATGTGGCTGAAACGTTTCAGGCCGTGATGGGCAGAGATGGCCTGGGCCAGCTTGACGACCTCCAGGGTGCCTCTGAGATTGATGTTCAGGCAGGCTCGTTCCGATTTGCGGTTGAGAGAGGCTGCCACATGCAGGATCGAATCCGCGTTCTTGACCAGGTGGCGATACTGGTCCGGACTGAAGCCGAATCCTTCTTCGGTGAGGTCCCCGGTCAGCACCTCGATGCCGGTATTCAGGTGGTGGTGGAAGCGGTCGAAGTCCAGGTGCAGCTGAAAGGCCCGCCAAAGGCGTTGGGCCGCGGCTTCACGGTTGGGAGCCCGCACCAGAAGAATGAGGCGCTGGTGGTGTTTTTCCAGCAACTCGGTGGCGATGTGAGCGCCGAGGTAGCCTGTGGATCCGGTGAGAAAGATGGCCATGTCGGTCAGCCTTGGCTCGACCGGGCATGGTAGACCCTGCCGCCCATCGGGTCTCCGGAGGCACTGGCGGTTGCCGCTGAGGTGGAGGCGGGCTCCAGCTTGAAGTTGCGGGGGAGCAGGCCGGTGTCGGGGCGGCGCCCTTCGATGATGGGATAGGTCCAGCGGCGCAATGCCGGAACGTGAAGGTTCACCCAGTAGTCGTACCAGTCGATGGATTCCGGATGGTATCCGAAATCCGCGACTTCATCGCTGGGCAAGGCTGCCCCCAGTTCTCGGATGTGGTCTGCGGCAAAGAAGTACTCGTTGTCCAGAATGAATGGCTGGTAGAGCTCGATGACCTTGTGAACCCGATCCAGGGCCCGTTGCTTTCGGGTGAGGCTGTCGTTATTGACGGGGAGCACCCCGGTCAAGCGCTGCAGACCCTGAAGCAACACCTTCAAGAGGGGAAGGGAAACGTTCCGGTAGCGGGCCTGGGAAACCGGGATGGTGTCGCAGCGGGCCCGGAGCCAATGTTCCAGGCCTTCCAGAGAGCGGTAGTACTTGCGATGAGCCAGGCCGGTCAATTCGATGGTCCGGCGCATGTCGGCGGGATTGGTGGCCGAGGTTGCCAGGTGGTAGACCCGGTCGTGACGCCGGCGCACCAGGGCTGCCGCCACCAGGGTGAGTCCGCGGCACACCAGGTCTACCGGGATGACATCCAGGCGCTTGCGCTTGTTGGAGGGGAGTTGCCGGAAGTAGGTGCTCAACAGGTAAGACAACGGGGCCGTCGTGTTGACGCCCTCGTTCCAGCCCCGAAACGGTTGACTGATGGAGGACTCCACGATCGAGGGTCTGACCACGGCAATGGGGAGATCCTGGGTGGCCAGCAACGATTCTCCCAGGCTCTTGGTGAAGGTGTAGATGTTGGGCCAACCCCAGTGCTGAGCTCGCTCGATCCCGAATTCGATTCCGCGATCGCGAATCCAGCGGGTGCGTTCCTTGCGAATCAGGCGTGAGGGATCGCTCACATTCGGCTTGCGGGCAGAGACCCGGGCTCGCACTTCCTCTGTTACCGCCTCGCTGTCTCCTTGGCTGGTGATGCGCTCGATGGATTGATGGACCAACCGGCATTCCCGGTAGACGTCGAAATCGGCTCGGCCGGCCGGAGTGTAGTTGGGAAGCAGTTCCTCGGAAACCCGCCCGTCGATGCGACCGTTGACGAAACAGGTGGAGACATGCAGCAAGGCGGCCCGGCGGCAGCGCTTCAGAAAGTCGATCAGACCCATGACGCTGTCCACGTTGGTGGTCATGGCCAGGCGGATGTCCGGATTGAAATCGGTGAGGCCGGCTGAATTGACCACCAGGTCCAGATCCTGCGTCAGGCGCTCCAGGGTGCCTTCGTTCAGTCCCAGGCCGGGATCGCCGATGTCTCCCTCCACCACTTCCACTCGGTCCATGAGCATCCGGGGCAGTCGGTCGCCGAAACGTTCATGAAGGGGAGCAAAAGCGGGGGATTCGGCGACGATCTTCTCGAAGCGCTGCAGGGCGCTGCGCGATCCCTGCCGTCGGATCAGCAGATAGATCCTTCCAATCTCCGGAAGATCTTCCAGCAGCATGGACAACCAGACCTTGCCGATGAATCCCGTCCCGCCGATCAGCAGAATGTGCTTGCCGGCCAGGGCCTGGCGTACCGAGAGATTCTCGTGTCTGGCCCGGCGCCGGTGGAAGTCCACCACCGGAGGAGCGAGGCTATTGGTTTGCCGGGCGGTGGTTTGGATGTGCGGTTCCAGGGCGCTGAAGGGAAGCCCGGGCAGACCGTCGATGAGAAAACTTTGGAAACCGAACCGCGCCCGGCTCGGCTCGGGTTGCAGGGTGTCGGGGATGATGGGCGAATGCAGGCGCCCGGTGGCCAGTCCGTCCCGAAACTCCAGCCGGTTGGAGACCAGGCTCTGGACGCCCAGATGCTGGGCCAGGGGACGGAGCAGGTGGTCCAGTTCCCGGCTGACCAGCACCACCCGATTGCCGGCGGCGCTTAACTGCTTTATAGCCTTAACCCCTTGGGGCTCAAGCTGGTTTCGCAGCTTGTATTGGAAATATTCTTCACCCAGCAGGTCCAGCCGGTCGCGGCTGGTGCCCCGCAGGGGCAAGTGGATCAGTCGGGTAGCCAGCCGGGGGTTCCAGATACCCACGATCAGATGGATGGAACGCATCAGACCGACGCCCAGCAGGCGGTGGATTCGGCCCGAAAATGTCTGGGCATTGCTGGCGTAGTGGGCAGCCAGTCTCGAGGAGTTGACCCGGAACAGCCCACCGTCGGCACTCACATAGGCAAGCTTTCCAGTCTTATCATTGGTGTTCTGCAACGGATTGCTGTTGTCCCGCCGGACGCCGTGATTCAAGGTTCGCGATCTGTCCCGGGCGGGAGAACCGTCCTCCTGTGGGCTGGCCGATTCCCGGACCCGGAATGTTGGCCCGGTCGCTACCGGCAATCGGAGAGAATACGTGAGCCCCCGGGGTTTTTCAAGCCAAAAGGGTCGCCGGGTGCACGCCAGTTGCTTCAATGCCCATCTCCCTATTGAGTCGGGACCGAGGCTTGGGTACAATGGAACGCGGTTGTCGACGTAGCAGTCCTTCCTTCACTTCCATTCCTTTCAGGAATTGGCAGGGTAGCTCCGATTCTCCGAAGACGGTTGTCTGAGCGGAGCGACTCGAAATGCGAACGCCGTACCGCCAAG
This sequence comes from Candidatus Versatilivorator sp., assembly GCA_965207735.1. Taxonomy (GTDB): domain Bacteria; phylum Acidobacteriota; class Terriglobia; order Versatilivoradales; family Versatilivoraceae; genus Versatilivorator. Next base: position 4,907,907 of record OZ242296.1, read on the forward strand.
CCGGGGGTGGGGGTGCCCAGGGAACTTCAGCCGAGTGGACTGGAACCAGGGTAGACATCAAACAGAGTCGAGGAGGAATCATGCGGTCCATGCATTCATTGAGCCCTGTTGCTTTCTCGGTGGCGATCGGATTTTTTCTGGGTGTGTTCCTGACGGGATGCGCCCCGAGTGAACCGCCGGCTCCGGAGTACCAACCGGAGATCCTGCCGTTGCCCGAGCAGCTGGCGACCTACGAGGAGATGTCGATTCCGGAGGACAATCCCATGACGCCGGAGAAGGTCGCCCTGGGACGCCAACTGTTTTTCGACAAGCGGCTCAGCGGGGATGGGTCCCGTTCCTGCTACTCCTGCCACCTGTGCGAGAACGGGCTGACGGACGGGTTGCCCACGGCCATCGGGGCTCGGGAAAAGAAGCTGACCCGCAGCAGCCCCACGCTCTGGAATATCGGTTACCACTCGGAGTTCTATTGGGACGGCCGCAGCGGCTCTCTGGAAAAGCAGGCCTTGGCAGCCTGGAAGGGGGGCAACATGGGAGCCGACCTGGAGGCCGCGACCGCCAGGATCAATGCCCTCTCAGGCTATCGGTCCCAGTTTCAGACGTTGTTTGGCGGCGAGGCGACTCCCGAACGGATCGTCCAGGCCATTTCCGCCTTCGAACGGACCATCATCAGCGGAGACACGCCTTTCGACCGGTGGCGGGCCGGGGACGAAGCGGCGGTGGGTGAAGAGGTCAAGAGGGGCTACGAGGTCTTCAAGAAGTTGGAGTGCGACAACTGTCATGACGGGGTGCTGCTCACCGACATGCAGTACCACAACGTCGGCATCGGAATGGACGCCGAAAAACCGGACGTCGGCAGATTCAAGGTGACCGAGAAGGAAGAGGATACCGGGGCCTTCAAGACGCCCACTCTGCGAGATATCGCCAAGTCGGGTCCCTACTTTCACAATGGCAGTGTGGCCACCCTGGAGGAGGCCGTGGACCTGATGATTGAAGGAGGCAAGCCCAACAAGTATCTGGACCGCACCAATCTCAAGAAGCGGAAGGCGACCGAGGCCGAGAAGAAGGACTTGATTGCCTTTTTGGGATCACTGACCAACGACTGTCAACTGACCGCACCCAAGCTGCCGGAGTAAACGACGACCGGATCGAAGGTCGTCACACCCACCCACGGATGCGGGCTTCAACCATCGGGGTCCGCCTGCTTTCTTGCCGGTGAGAGCCACAACTTTCCGGCAGGAACCTCAATGGATTCCTATCTAATCCACATTGGGAAACGCCGGGTCCTGTATGCCGAGGACGCGCCTGCTCCAAAGGGGGAATCAGGCCACTCTCAGCATCCTGCCGACCGCATCATCCGGAACCTGGCTGCACGGGACGTCTGGTGGGCGGCGGGGATGAGCCGTCTGATCCGCGCCGTACGGGATGGGTACTACGAACTCCAGAACCGGCTCGATCCCATGGAACGGGTGTTCAAGCGCATGCGCCATGCCGGCCCCATGCGGGTGCACTTTTCCTCCTCCCTTTCGGAATCGGAGGCCCGGGCCAGGCTGAAGTCGCTGCTGGTTGGCCAAAGAAATCGTCATGGAGCCTGGATGATCTTCGACGGCCTGCTGGCCTTGGGCATGTTGCCGCTGACTCCCTTTCTGGTTCCCATCCCCGGGCCGAACCTGTTTTTTTACTACCCAGCCCTGAGGACCTTCAGCCACTGGCTGGCATGGCAAGGGAGCTTGGCCGCGCTCAGGCAGAGGCCGCCGCAGCTGGTGGCTCAGGAAGAGATCGCCAACCTGGAGAACGCGATCGGCCGCAAGGGAATTCCCGACAGCCGAGCCGAAATTCAGGATTTTTCGTCCAGGCTGAAGCTGGATGGGCTTCCCGAGTTCATTACCCGAAATGGGTGACATTTCTGGATTGTGGATTTGGGGCAGAATCCGTCGTCACAAGCTCCAAATCAACAATCAGAAATCACCAATCGACAATTCATTTTACCGAAATTGAACCGACAGGAGACGGCCATGCCTCTTTTTCGGACCATTCTGCCGAGCGTTTTTGCCGGGTTTGTGCTGCTGCTTCAGCCGGCGCTCGGTCAGCGAAACCTGATCGACCTGCGAGTGAACGGAGGGTACACCTACCTGTTGGAGGAATCGCTGCCCGATGCCTGGCTGGGAGGTGGGGCCGTGACTGCCGCTGTCTGGCCGGGCACTCGACTCGGGGTGGAGGTGCTGCGGGCCGAAGTGTTTGGACAGGAGCAGGAGACCGCCGAGGGCGGGCTGCTGATCAGTCCCATCATTGAGCGCACGTTCCTGGAACTGCCGCGCTTCAAGCCTTACCTGGTGGGCGGAGTCTCATTTCTCCGCAGGAAACAGGAGAACAGCGTCAGCCTCGGCGGGGGACTGGGTGTGCGGTTGTTCCTGACCCGGCACCTGTTCCTGGCCCCGGAAGTGCGTCTGGGGAATTTTCCCAGGCTGCGGGCGACGGTGTCGGTCGGCATCGCCTTCTGAACGGTGCCGGTCAGTCGTAGTACTCCAGGCCGAGGTGGGTGATCATCTCCTCACCCTTCAGGTACCGCAGGGTGTTCTTGAGCTTCATGAGCTGGATGAAGAGGTCGTGTTCGGGATAGAGTTCCGGCGCGCATTGAGGACTCTTGAAGTAGAAGGACAGCCACTCCTGAATCCCATGCATTCCGGCGCGCTTGGACAAGTCCAGGAACAGGGCCAGGTCCAGGCAGAGGGGAGCCGCCAGGATGCTGTCGCGGCAGAGAAAGTTCAGCTTGATCTGCATGGGATATCCCAGCCACCCGAAGATATCCACGTTGTCCCATCCCTCCTTGTTGTCTCCACGCGGCGGGTAGTAGTTGATGCGCACCTGGTGGTGATAGTCCCCGTAGAGTTCGGGGTAGAGGCCGGGCTGCAGGATTTGATCCAGCACCGAGAGCTTGGTCTCCTCCTTGCTCTTGAATGACTGCGGTTCGTCCAGCACCTCGCCGTCCCGATTGCCCAGGATGTTGGTGGAGTACCAGCCGGCCAGGCCGATGAGCCGGGACTTCAGTCCGGGAGCGATGATGGTCTTCATGAGCGTCTGCCCCGTCTTGAAGTCCTTGCCGCAAACGGGAACCTTGTTCTTCCTGGCCAGTTCCAGCATGGCCGGAATGTCGCCCGACAGATTGGGAGCCCCGTTGGCATAAGGGATTCCCATCGAGAGGGCGGCATAGGTGTAGATCATGCTGGAGGAGATCTTGGGATCGTTCTCCTCCAGCCCCTTTTCGAACTTGGCCAGACTGGAGTGAACCTCGCTGGGCTTCAGGAAGACTTCGGTGCTGCCGCACCAGATCATCACCAGGCGGCTCAGGTCGTGCGCCTTCTGGAACTGCTCGATGTCCTTCATGACCTGCAGAGCCAATTGGCGTTTGTTGGAGGCTCTCTTGACGTGGCGTCCCGAGAGGCGCTTGACGTATTTACGGCTGAAGACGGCCTTCCAGGGGCGGATCTTCTCCAGGTGCGGCCGCAGCTCTTCCAGTTGTTGGGGATCGAGCACTCCGGAGCGAACGGCCGTCTCGTAGCAGGACTCGCCGTGAATGTCCCAACCGCCGAAGACCAGGTCATCCAGCGAAGCCAGGGGGACGAAGTCCTTGATCAAGGGCACCCTTTTATCGGTGCGCTTGCCCAGGCGGACCGTTCCCATTTGGGTCAGGGACCCGATTGGCGGAGCGTTTCGCCTGCGAATGGCTTCGACTCCGGCAATGAAGGTGGAGGCCACGGCGCCCATCCCCGGCAGAAGAACTCCCAGCTTACCCTGGGGTCCGGCAACTTCGGTCCCTTTCTCGATCACGGCGCACTCTCCGAAACTTAGGCTGGCTCAAACGAACCGAAATCATGCACCGAAGTCGGCATGCATGGCAACTTGAAAATTCCCGGCGGTCGGGAAGAGGTAACGACTCCCCGGGTTGCAAGGGCTATCCGGCGGCCTGGCCGTGGACGATGATACTCAGCGGCAATTGCCCGCCGGATTCCTGAACCAGGGGCAGCGACAGGATCCAATGGTCGGAGTCATCTTTCTCCAGGAGAGGGCGCTCCACCGAGTCGGGAGGGAATGCCAGGTTGATGACAGTGGGATGGTGGGTTCCGGAGGCTTTCTTGCTGAGTTCCACCAGTTCCTCGGAGGTGAGGTGCGCATCCGGCGCCTGGTTGTCCTCGCTCAGGGGAACCAGCAGAACGAAGTCCACGATGGGCGCGGCCCCGACGTGGTTTCCATCCTGGGGAATCACTCCGTAGCGCATGGTGTAGGTTCCCTTCCCGACGGGAAGACCCCGAAAATCGGTTCCACCCTCGGGAAATCTCATCAACCCCAGCAGGACTCCCGAATGGAAAGCCGGGTATACGGTTTCCGGGGAGGCCGGCTGTCCCGAATCGGAGATCTCTCGACGGATCCAGACTTCGCACCACGGGTTTCCCTGACCATTCAGCACACGAACTCCCTCCGGCTTCAGGATGGATTTGAGGGGTTCGGCCACGGCCCTGGGCAGATGCTCGGCCACCTCCAGGGAGAAGTCTTCTGCCTGGGCTGTTTGCGCTCCCGGGAGAGTGAGCAGCAGGAGGCCTAGGCTGGCGAAACGCAGGACCATGTCGGTGTAAAGAGTGGAAGGCCGGAAGCTGAGCTCCGGCCGTCGCATTCGGTTGGTGGCCGCCTGGTTGCGGTCAGCGTTGCTGGGCGGAGTCGTAGGAGAAGTGTCCCACGAAGGCGTTGGTCTTTCCGTTGATTCTCCAGTTCACTCCCAGTCCGCTTCCTCTGAACTCGTCGTTGATGGTGTAGGCCGGCATGGCATGGGAGAGCTGGGTCAGGGGAGGGTAGTAGACGTGCTCGTTGCCGCAGAGGTGGTCCTTGGCTCCAATGGGCCGGGCCTTGATCCTGGCCAGATTTCCGGCCCGCAACTCGGCGGAACCGTGAGACTCACCCTCACCGAGCGCCAGGTGGATGGGTGCGGTTTCGATGTTCACCACGTTGCGCAGGAGTTCGGGGGCCATGGTTTGAGCAAAGGCCTCCAGGGCCGTGCGCTGCCGGGGGGTGGCCCGGGAATCCACGATGAGCACCGATTTTGCGGGATAGGGATTCCCATAGGGATCGCCCAGGGTGGCCTTGGCCTTGGTAACGCCCACCACGCCCAGACCGTCCAGCTTGACTCCCTTCCAGCTTCCCTTTCGGATCCGCCAGGCCAGAATGGCCTGATCGCCGGTCAGGCCGGTCTCGGCATTGGCCACACAGGGGCCGGTATAGACATTGGCGCTGCGGGTTTCCACATAGTCGCCCGAGATGACGGCCGCCCAGCCCGGGCAGGCCAGACCCAGGATCAAGACCAATAGGATGGTGGATTTCATTCCTTGTCCCTCCCGTGGATGCTTCCTGATTACTTCTTCGCCGGCATTATAGTACGCCGGAGAGGTGCAACTCAACCGCACCGGCCGAGTCTCCCCCTCAGCTGCCAATCACGCCCCCTGGTGAGAAATGCGGGCCAGCCCGCATTTCTCACCAGGCCGCTGGTGCCATGACGAAAAGTAGTTTATCTTCAGTACCTTGATTGGTTCCATGGGAAGGGCTTGCGGGTAACAGACTGCGCTGGGCATGCCCTGGCTTGTCTTTTTCCCTTCAGCGCGCACATGCTCCCTCGCGCGTAGTGACCGCTACGCTCTTCGGTCGCGAGCACGCGCTGAAGGGAAAAATCCTGCGCCATGATCATGCCCCCTGGTGAGAAATGCGGGCTAGAAGCCTCCTCGGAAGCAGGTTCGCCCCAGCTTGCAGCTCTCAGGCTCCACCAGCTGCTCGTCGGGTCCCAGGATTCTCTGGGTCAGCGCGCACCAGTAGTTTTCGTCGCCTGCCGGAGGCACCGTCGGATCGGGGAGCGACTCATAGAACAGGCTCTTCCAGCGCAGGCAGTTGCAGACTTCGTGTTCGTAACCTTCAAAGCGTCCGGCCATGGCTATGCCCCTCCCATGACAGCGTTGAGAATCGCCCGTTTCACCGCCACCCGGGCCAGTTGAACCTTGTACCCATTCCTGCTCAGAGGTGTGGCTCCGGCAACGGCGGCAGCGCCAGCCTCGGCTGCCGTGCCTTCATCGATCGACTTGCCTACCAGGCCCTTGGCCGCCTGGTCGGCGTTCCAGGGAACCGGGGCGACGTGACCCAGGACGATGCGGGCCTGCTCCACTGTCCCCTCGCTTAGCTTCAAGGCGACCGAGGCCGTGGCCAGCGGCCAGTCCAGTGCTTCCTTTTCCCGAACCTCGTAGGTGGCGTTGAGCGTTTGCCCGGCCGGGGGAATGTGGATTTCTCCCAGGATCTCGCCGGGCTTCAGGATCGTCTCGCGATCGGATTCCTGCTGCGGGATGCGGAAGAACTCGGCCACCGGCAGTTCGCGCGAACCGTCCTTGCTGACAATCCGCAGGGATGCGCCCAGGGCGATCAGCGGAGGCCCCAGGCTGGAAGCACTGACGAAGGCCGCCTCTCCCGAGTTGCCCAGGATGGCGTGGTATTGATTCTCGCCCTGTCGGACCAGGTCCTGTCCGGAGGCATCCTTGGGGAAGTAACCGAAGCCGTTGCGGAAATACCAGCAGCGCGGCCTCTGGCAAAGGTCGCCGCCAATGGTGCCGAAACTCTGGATCTGCTGGCTTCTGACACCGCCGGCAGCCTGTACCAGCGAAGGATAGTCCCTTTGGGCCGCCGGATGGTCGATCAGCTCCGACAGGCTGGCCAGGGCTCCCAGGCGCAGGCCGGAGGAGGAGATGTAGTCGATCCCCTGGAATTCCCGAATGCCCTGAATGTTCACCACCCGCTTGGGAGTGGCGCCGAACGTCTTCATGAGGCTGAGGAGGTCGGTGCCGCCAGCCAAGACCTCCGCCTCTTCCCACTGGGCTCCCAGCAACCGGATGGCCTGCTCCTTGGTGGTGGGACTGGCATACTCGAAAGCCTTCATGCGTAGAGCCCTCCTTTCTCTTCCAGTGCCGCCAGGACGCGCCTGGGAATGAAGGGCGCCCGCGGGACCCGCACGCCGATGGCATTGGCCACGGCGTTGCCGATGGCGCCGACCGGCGCGATCACCGGGGGTTCCCCGAGACCGATCACCCCGCGGGCATCCTGCTCTGCATCCTTCCACATTTCCACGACCAGTTGACCGATGTCTCCCAGGCCCGCCAGCTTGTAGAACTCCATCTCACCGTTCAGGAGCGCCCCGGATCGCTCGTCCATGATGCGCTCCTCGGTCAATGCCGAGGAGATCCCCATGATCAACGACCCGTAGACCTGGCTCTCGGCCAGCTTCTCATTGACGATCAGTCCGCAGTCCTGAATGGCCACGAACTTCTTCATCTTGACCACTCCGGTCTCGGTATCCACCAGGACTTCGGCCATTTGCACTCCGGCCACCCCGGAATCGATCAGCTTGCCGTCCGAGGCTCGACGGCTGGCGCTGATGTTTCTGCCGGTCACTTCCAGAGGAGTCACCCCCAGACGGGAGGCAGCCTGTTTCCAGGAAAAACTTCTGAAGGGTTTGCCCTTGACCCGGATGCGGCCGCTTGCGGCCTCCAGCTCGGACGGCTCCACCCCCAGCCTGGGCGCCACTTTTTCGAAGAGTTCTTCCAGGGCCAGTTGGCAGGCCCGCCGGGTGGCCGCGCAAACGCCGCCGACGGTCGTGCTGCCGCCGGAGGGGCCTGAACGGGGGTAGTCGGGGGAGCGGCCGGTGTTGACCTTGATGGAATTGACCGGCAATCCAAAGGTCTCGGCGGCCACCATGGCAATGACGGTGGTGGTGCCGGTTCCGATATCCTGGGTGCCCAGGCTAATGGAAACCGAACCGTCCGGATCGATCACCAAACGGGCCGTGCTGTTGTGGCCCCGTCCTCCCCAGGTGTGAAAGGCCAGCCCCATCCCCTGCTTGACCGGACCTGCCGTTTCCTGCCCCCTGGCGCGCCACTTCTTCCGCCACCCCATCAGCTCTTGCGCCCGGATCAGCTGCTTGCGATAGAGGTCGGGCCGCTCGGTGAGGTTGAGGTTCTTGAGGTAGAAATCGAGGGGGTCCATCTCCAACTTGGCCGCCAGGTCGTCAAGGGCGGCGAAGGTCAACCAGCAGGTCTGAGGATGGTTGGGCGCCCTCCAGGCCCGCGCCGCGCCGGTGTTGGTCGCAATCCCGGTGTGCTTCTTGCGGACATTGGGCGGGTTTATCACGTAGGGAAGGACCTGCATGGAGATCCCCCCTCCACTCAAGCCGCTGGTGCCCCAGGACTCCGCTTCCCAGGCAGTTAGCGAACCGTCTTTCTTGGCTCCCACCTTGATCCTGGCGAAACCGGAGGGGCGGACCCCGGCCACGAACAGCTCGGCGTCCCGTTCCAGAAAGTTGCGCACCGGCCTGCCGGTTTCCCGAGACAGCCTGGCGGTTTCCAGGCCCCAGCTATCGGCCCCGAACTTGCTCCCGTAGCCACCGCCGACGTGATCCTGAACAATGGAGACGTTGGCGGCCGGGATCTCCAGCGGTTGGGCGAACTGGTTGGCCATCCCGGAAATGTTCTGAGTCGATTGATAAGCCGTGAGCGAGTCCCCGCTCCAATCGATGACCTGGCCGTGCGGCTCCAGGCAGCAATGGGTGATGACCGGGATCCCATACTCGCCTTCGACCACCGCGTCGGCATCCTGAAAGGCCTGATCGGGGTCGCCCTTGACCTGTTCCGAAGCCGGTTTGCTGTGGTCGCCGACCTTGGCGGGGTCGTCTTCGTTGACCAGGTGGGGCAGCACTTCGTACTCCACCACGATCCGTCGAACCGCGTCCTCAGCGGTGGCTTCATCCACGGCAGCCACCACCGCGATGTCATCCAGGGACCACTGGACCTCCTTGCCCGCACCCTGGATCACCCGCACGGCCTTGACGCCGGGCAGGCTCTCGGCGGCGCTGGTGTCAATACTGGTAACCCTGGCATGGGCGTGGGGGCAGCGCAGGAACTTGGCGTGCAGGGTTCCAGCCAGATTGACGTCGGAGGTGTACTTGGCCTTTCCCGTGACTTTGTCGGGGCCGTCGAGCCGACTGACTCGTTTTCCCAGGATTTGGCGTTCGTTCCTGTCAGGCCATCGATACTCAGGCATGGTTCCTCCCTTCGCCGACCAGGCTGCCGGTTTGACTCTCTGACGACTGCAGCACGGCCTGGGCCACGCCCACGTAGGTTCCGCAGCGACAGAGGTTGCCTCCCAGACCGGTCCGGACCTGGTCCAAGGTGGGGTTGGGGTTCTTGTCGAGAAAGGCCTTGCAGGCCATCACGAACCCGGGCGTACAATAGCCGCACTGTTGGGCGTCGTTGTCGACGAAGGCCTGTTGAATCGGATGCAATCGGTCGCCCTGGGCCAGCCCCTCCACCGTCCGGATGTCCTTCGCCTGGGCCTGGATGGCCAGAACGGAGCAGGCATAGGCGGGTTTACCGTCGATGGTGACCGTGCAGGCCCCGCAGGTGCCGCGGTCGCAGACTTTCTTGGCCCCGGTGAGATCCAGTTCGAAGCGAAGCGCATCCAGCAGGGTGATGCGGGGTTCCAGCGCCAGCGTTCTCTCGGCTCCGTTCACCTTGAGGGTGATGTCGACCTTGCCCGGACCGACCACCGGAGTCCCCGTGGATTCCGGAGCGGCGCGCAACGCCTCGGTTCCGGCTACCAGGCTGGAGGAAATCACGGCTCCGGCGCCGCTGAGGAAGCCTCTGCGCGATACCTCGAGCGCGCCCTTGGCTTCGGGCTCTTTGGGTTTTGGCATGCGTTACCTCCTGAGGGGGAAGACCATCGCTTTCGCAAAGCAGGCCGTAGCTGCCGACAGGCGTCTCACGGGCCGATATCCGGCCCTGGCGGACCGCCGGCCTTTGGTGATTTAGCGTTGATTCCGTATGAAGCTAGAGAGCCTTGCATCATAGAGGCAGGCTTTCTCGGTTGTCAACTTCTATCCGACCGGGTCAGTCGGGACCGGTCCGGCCCCTGGCGGAGCCGGAAGGCTTGAAGGGTTGTCGGCGGAAGCTTTAGCCTGAAACCCCGGCAAAAAGGACCGGAGACCCCGGAAGCATCCCATGCAAAAGACAACTGACCGGAATCCCACCATCGATCGTGTCCAGGTGCAGCTTATAGCCGATCCAACTCTCCTGATGCCCCTTGGCGTTGAGCTTGACGCCGACGTCGCAGACCTTGGGCAGGTCCTTCAGCATCTCCTCCAGCGTCATCGCCGTCTGCCGTTCGAGTCGGCGCGGCTCCTTTGCCTGTCGCTCGCCCTTCGGCGGCCGGCCCCGCCAGCGCTTCAGCCGGGCCGTCCGGCCGGGCTTGGGCACCGGCGACTCCCGTCCCACGATGGCGGTCGAGTCCCTCGAAACGTGGCCCGCCAGCGTCCATTCCAGCAGCGCCTCGTGCCAACGCCCCGCCAAGTCGCTCTCAGCAAACTCCGCAAACGCACGCGAGAAGGTCGCCTCGCTCGGCACCGCCCCCGCCACCTCCCAGCCGCACAGCCGGCGCAGGGTGCCATCGGTCCGCAGACGCTCCACCAGCCCCCGGGTGGTTGCCACGTTCAGCACCGCCTTCGCCAGGAAGGCCCGGGCCAGCGCTGCCCGATCCTTCAGCGGCCGGCCCCGCCACCCCTTGCTGTAGGGCAGCGACTCTTCCACCCCCACCAGTTCCAGCACCCGGACAAGCCTCTGGTAGCGCTCGCCCAGGGGGCCCACAACCTCCTCCAGCCAGGGGAACAGCTCCCGTTGAAACCGGAACCAATGTCGTGATAGGGTTTGTCTGAGGGGCACGTTCAATCTCCATTCATCATGTGGTTTAGACACCTTCATGATACAACAGAGAGTGGTCTTGCCCCTCTACTTACCTATCCTCCCCTACCCCTCACGTTATCAAAATCCCCCTTCTTGCCCGTTTTTGCAAAAGGCTTGAAGATACAGGTGATCCATACGATTGGGACGATTTTCTTTCGGTTTCAACTAAAGATCCAGCAATAACCCACGTGGGCGACGTGTGCAGCTTTGTTGCAATCCGAAGATTGATACACGGACTCCATCCGTCAGACTTTCCGAACGGCTTCGCTTGGCGCGCTGGATGGTGTGACACCATGCGCCGCAAGCATCACCGGTGCCATTCGGGGTGCTTCACCCGTCTTGCAAGCCTTGCTCGATCCCTGACTGCCCACTCGGCGGCGGGACTGCTGCTGACGCTCGCTACGCTGCCAGTGATCACGTCGGCGCAGGGCAACCCGCAATCGGTCACCTACCGGGTGACCTTTGAAGCCAAATTCACCGCAAGTGCCCTTGCCAGCGGGGTATCGGTCCCGTCTGGTGCGCATTTCACGACCTTGATCGGCGCCGTGCACAACGGAAGCGCCACTTTCTGGAGCGATGGAGGTACGGCCAGCGCAGGGATCGAGAGCATGGCGGAAGTTGGGGGAACGAGCGCCCTCAAGTCCGAGATCAACGCCGCCGGCTCGAATGCTCTCGCCGTCATCGAGCAGTCCATCGCATCGGGCGGGACAGCCACGGCTACGGTAGACATCACGCTCACCACAGACCATCCTCTGGTCACCCTGACCTCGATGGTCGCCCCCAGCCCGGACTGGTTCGTCGGTGTCTCGGGGCTGTCCCTGCGCAATACGGCCGATGACGGCTGGCAGCCGACCCTCACGGTGAACCTGTTTCCCTGGGACGCCGGGACCGAGGAGGGAACCGAGTTCTCTTTGTCGAACTCCGCGACCTCGCCGCAGGGAACCATCACCAGCATCAAGGGAATGGGCAAGTTTTCAGACGAACCGATCGCAACGCTTACTTTCGATCTCCTGTCGGCGCCGGAGATCACGACGACCTCACCGATTCTCGTATCGGAAAACGAGACGGCGGTAGCCACGCTCACTGCAGACGACAGCGACACGACCGCAGGGGAGCTGATCTGGTCGAAGACGGGCGGAGCCGACTCGGACAAGTTTTCACTCACTGAGGCCGGCGTCCTCACCTTCAGTTCGGCCAAGGACTACGAGGCCCCGGACGACGCCGACACGGACCGCACCTACGAAGTGACCGTGCAGGTGAGCGACGGGACCGATTCGGACATGGCGGAGTTGCTCGTGACGCTCCAGAACGTCACCGAGCTCACGGCGATCACCGGGCCGGAGAGCGTCACCTTCCCGGAGAACAGTTGGTCGCGGGCGGCGACCTTCACGGCGTCCTCGGAGGAGGACCGGGCCGGCATCGAGTGGATCCTCGGCGGGACCGACAGTGACCACTTCAGCATCGACAACCCGGCCGGCGCGCTGCGGTTCGCCCTCGACGAGGTCTCCCCGCGGATCTTCTCCGAGCCGCCCGACTTTGAGGCGCCGGTCGACGGCGACGCGGCCAACACCTACGAGCTGACGCTGTTCGGGAGAGCCGGCACGTCCGTTACGGACACGCGGACCTTGACGGTGACCGTTACCGACGAGGACGAGGAAGGGGAGTTGTCGCTGTCTTCGACCCTTCCCGCGCTGGGGGCCGAGCTGACCGCCGACCTCAGCGACCCGGACGGCGTGACCGACTCGACGGCGGTCTGGCAGTGGGAGCGGTCGACGGGCCGCAACTCCTGGGCCGTGATCGACGGCGCCGATGCGGCGAGCTACACGCCGGTGGCGGCGGACGCGAACACGTTTCTGCGGGTGACGGCGACCTACGATGACGAGCACGGGACCGGCAAGACGGTCAGCGAGGTGGCGCCCAACGTGGTCACGGGGCCCCTGTTGACGGGTCTGACGGCGGAGACCGGCAACTCCCAGGCCGACACCGCGCGGGGCCTGTATCCGGCCTTCGACGCGCAGACGCTTCACTACGGCATCGGGTGCAACGGCACCGACACGATGGTCCTGACCGTGTCGGCGCCGGCGAACGCGCGCGTGGCGGTGGACGGCGTGCAGGCCGGAAGCGCGCCCATGTCAGTGGACGTGTCCGAGGATAGCGACGTGGCGATCCGCGTGACCGAGGCGAGCGGCGCCGCCACGGCCTACGTCGTGCACTGCCTGGCGAACGTGTTCTTCGAAATCGAGATGCACACGTTCCCGGGCACTGACGCGTTCGAGGATCTGATCCTGCTCAACCGCGGGGGCTACTTCAGACTGATGGACCGTAACGGGGTGCCGCGATTCCGCCGCGCCTACTCGACTCTGGGACCGTTCGCCATCAGGTTCTACCGGATCGGTGCCGACGGTGCGTACCGCTACGGGTTCTACCTGGATTCCGCCTACACCATCCTCGACGAGAACTTCGAGGTCGTTGCCGGCGGCGTGAGTGTCGTGGCGCCGTTGACCGTGTTGGGCTACCACGACTTCCAGATTCTGGAGGACGGCAACTACCTGCTCATGACATTCGAACCGGCGACGCGCGACTTCAGAGACATCGATCTGCCGCCTCCCGCCGATTCGACTGTTGATCTCTCCGCCGTCAGCGTCCGGGACTCGGCGTTCCAGATCGTCACGCCGGGGGGGGAAGCCGCATTCACCTGGAACTCCTGGGGCAACATAGCCATCGAGGATTGCGTGTCACACTACTTCCCCGTGACTCTCTCCACCGATCCCGATGCGAGGAGTCCCCGAACAAGCTACTCGCATATCAACGGGATGCACGTGGTTGACGGCGTCCTCGCCGCCTCGCTGCGGGGTTGCTCGAAGGTGTTGGCCATAGACGTGGAACCCGGCGCTACGCGAGGAGACGTGCTGTGGCGGATGGGCCGCACCAACCTGAGCGACGCGGAATGGGCGGCGCGCGACATCGGCCCGCGGCCGCTGGACTTCGTCAACGATCCCGAAGGCGAGTTCTGCGGCCAGCACACGGCGCGCTTCCTGCCCAGCGGCAACGTCTTCCTCTTCGACAACGGCGTAGAGTGCGTGATCGACCCGTGGACGTTCGAGGAGTTGGGCCGCGAAGGGAACGACTTCAGCCGCGCGGTGGAGTACGCGCTCGACCTCGACAACCACGAGGCGGTCTTCGTGCGCGATCACTCCCTGCGGGGCGAGCGGGCCCACGTTGGCTACGCCACCGGCAACGTCAATGCGCTCGACAACGGCGACTGGCTGGTGAGCTGGGGCCGGGTTCTCGACGAGAATGACCGCTTTCCGGACAACGAGATGGCCACGCTGGTCGATCCCGCCACCGGTCAGGAGAAGCTGGGCATCCGCTTCAGGGAGTTGCCCGCCCTTGCGAGTGCGCGCCGCATCAGCCCGAGCGTGGCCCCGGCCGAAGCCCTGGCACCGCAACCCGTCCCCCTTGCGGCGGAGTTCCCGGTCAGCGACCACACCTCGCTTCTCCATACGGGCGCTGGGGACGCGCCGCAGGTGGTCGTCGCCTTCAACCGGCCCGTGGTGGACTTCGACGAGACCTCCCCGTCGCTGAGCGTCACAGGCGCCACGATTGCAAGCGTCAGCCCACACCGAGTGGCCGGTGAGGCGGCCAACGCCTATGTTGTCACCCTGACGCCCGCCGGCGCCGGCGACATCACCTTCGGCCTGGTGGCCGATCAGACCTGCGCCGGTGACGGCATCTGCACGGCCGACGGCGCCGAGGTCTCGGAAGTGCCCGCATCACAGGTCATCCGTGCGGATACGACTCCCCCGGAGGTGAGCAGGAACGAGGTCAGCTCGAACCCGGGGACGGACCGGACGTATGCGGCGGGAGACCGGATTCGGGTGACGGTGACCTTCAGCGAGACGGTGGAGGTGACGGGGATGCCGCAGTTGAGGCTGGAGGTGGGAGGAGGGACGCGAACGGCGACCTATGAAGGCGGCTCGGGAACGGCGGCTCTGGTGTTCGGCCACACAGTCGCTGGGGGGGAAAGCGGCACGGACGGAGTGGGGGTTGAGGCCGACAGCCTGTCGCTGAACGGAGGGATGATCCGGGACGTTGCGGGCAATGACGCGGTGCTGGACCATGAGGCGGTGGCTGCCAACGCGAGTCACAAGGTGGACGGGGTCAAGCCGCGCCTGGCCTCGACCGGCGGAGCGGTGGTCGATGGGACGATGCTGACGCTGACCTACGACGAGCCGCTCGACCGGAGCTCAACGCCCGATGCGGGAGACTTCACGGTGTCGGGAGGCGATCAGACCCGGACGGTCACCCGGGTTTCAGTGAGCGGAAGCGCGGTGGCGCTGACCCTGAGTGTGGGAGCCGAGCACGAGGAGGTGGGGATCCAGGTGAGCTACACGCCTGGGACAAACAAGATCCGGGACGTGCCCGGCAACGAAGCGGAGGCGCTCAGCCGCCAAGCGGTGACGAACGAAACGCCCGACACGACCGCTCCAGAGGTAAGCAGTCTGTCCATCAGTTCGAACCCGGAAGCTGACGAGACTTATGCAGCAGGGGACGAGATCGAGGTGACGGTGACCTTCAACGAGACGGTGAAGGTGACGGGGACGCCGCAGTTGACGCTGAGAGTCGGGAACCGGAACCGGCCGGCCGGCTACGACAGAGGTACGGATACGGAGGCGCTGGTGTTTGCCTATGAGGTAGCCGATGGCGACGAAGACACTGACGGGGTCAGTGTGCAGGCAAACCGACTGAGGCTCAACGGAGGGACCATCAAGGACGAGGCGGAGAATGCGGCGGAGCTGGCTCACGAGGCGGCAGCGGCCGACACGGGGCACCAGGTGGACGGGGTGCGGCCGGCGTTTGTGAGCGCGGCGGTGGACGGGGCCTCGCTGACGCTGACTTACCGGGAGGCGCTGGATGGGGGGTCGAGGCCCGCGTCGGGGGACTTCGCGGTGACGGTGGATGGGTCTGCGAGAACGGTTTCCGGAGTGTCGATCGGCGGGAGCGTGGTGACGCTGACCCTCGACACGGCGGTCGAGCACGGGGATACGGGGATTTGGGTGAGCTACACAGCGGGGACCAACCCGATTCAGGACGAGGTGGGCAATGACGCAGCGGGGTTGAGCAACCGGTCGGTGACCAACACGACGGGAGCGCCGAACACGGATCCGGAGATCACGAGTTCGAGTGCGATTAGTGTTCCGGAGAACCAGGTGCTGGTGAGGCGGTTGGCAGGAAGGGACACCGACCTGGGGGACGAGGTGACGGAATGGGCGATCACGGGCGGGGCCGACCAGGGGCAGTTCGAGATCACCTCGGATATGGGAGAGCTGAGCTTCCGGGATCCTCCGGATTTCGAAGCTCCCGGAGACAACGAGTACGAGGTAACGGTGGAAGCGACCAGCGGAGCGGGCGGAAGGGAGCTGACGGTGGAGAAGACCTTCACGATCACGGTGACGGATGAGCGGGAACCTCCTGGCGTTCCGGACGCACCCACGTTTTCGGGGGAGACGGCAAACAGCCTGACGGTGAGCTGGAGCGAGCCGGACAACACCGGCCCTCCCATCACCGACTATGACGTGCAGTACCGGGAAAAGGACAGGGGGGGCTTCCGAGACGGAGGCCACGAGGGGCCGGGTCTCAGCTTGACGCTTTCCGACCTCGAGCCGGGGACGGACTACGAGGTGCAGATCAAGGCCAGAAACGACGAGGGGGCGAGCGACTGGTCGGCCTCGGGCGAGGGGATGACCGTGACGCCGCTGACGGTCGTGATGACGAGCGGGACCGAGCCTCCGGTGTCGGGTTCGTTTATGGTGAGAATCAGCTTCTCTGAGCCGGTGTCGGGGTTCAGCGGGAGCGACATCGAATCCGACCAGGATCCTGAGTGCACGGACGATCTGAACAATGCGGTGTTCTGCGATCCGGGGATCGGGGCTCTGCAGACGGCCGACGACCGGGTCTACACCACCACGGTGACGCCGGAGACCAGCGGTGTGGCCCACAGCTACGCGTTGACGCTGACACTTCCGGCAGACGCAGTGAGGTCGTCGGTAGACAGCAAGCCCAACGAGGAACCCGAGGAGCCGCTGGCGGTGCGGGTGTCGCCGCCGGGGGCGCCCGAGGCGATTTCAACTTTGAGTCCGGAAGCCAATGGGGCAAACGGATCGGTGAGGTTGAGCTGGAACCGGCCGTCGGATAACGGAGGCTCTCCGATCATCCGCTACGAGTACCGGCACGCGGCTACCGGGGAGGCGTGGAGCGAGTGGGGAAGCGTGGGAGCGGGGTCGAGCGGGGTGACGGTGGGAGGCCTGATCAACGGCCGGGAGTATGTCTTCGAGGTGCGGGCGGTCAATGCTTTGGGGAAAGGGGGAGTGGAGACGGCGATGGTGACACCTGAGCAAGGGGTAACGCGGCCCGGCACCGGCACCGGCGGCGGCGGCGGAGGAGGCGGCCTGCTGTTTGCGCCGGAGGCGCCGGCAGCCCTGACGGCGACACCCGGGGACGGGGCGGTGCGGTTGGCGTGGAGCCCGCCGGAAAGCGACGGGGGCGCCGAGATCCTGCGCTATGAGTACCGCCTCAAAGAAGGCCTGGGCGAGTTCGGCGAGTGGACACCCATCCCGGACAGCGCCCCCGGGGAGGTCAACGCCTCCGGCTACACCCTCATGGGGCTTCTCAACGGGACGGTCTATGCCTTGGAGCTGCGTGGGGTCAACCAGATCGGCAACGGGCGGGAGACGGAGGCGGTGGAGGCGGTGATGCCTCTGGACCCGGCCTATCGGTCGAACTTCCGGGCGGAGGACCTGGAGGGTGGAGAGGCCGGATTGGAGTGGACGCCGTTTGGAGGAAGCCGGCGGAGTCTGAAGGTGAGGTTTGGAGGGGGGCTGCGGTTCGAGGAGAGGGAGCTGGATGCAGCGGGGGAAGTGACGGCGACCCGCATGGGGAGCTACCGGTACCGCTACACCAGCCGGACGACGGGAGAGCTGAGCCTGGACTACGACGGGGGGGAGACGTGCCAGCTGGGGATGAGCTTCAGCGGAGTGGGAGCAGGCAGCTACAGCTACCGCTGCGGGGGCGCGTTGCAGGGACAGGGGAGCTTCCGGCTGAGCGAGCTGAACCGGCTGCCGGAGATCACGAGCACAGGTCCGTTGGAGGTGGCGGAGAACCAGAAAAAGGTAGTGCGGCTGGAGGCGGTGGACTCCGACGAGGGGGACGAGGTTGCCGGCTACGAAGTCACGGGAGGAGCGGACGGGGCGCTGTTTAGGGTAGTTGAGCAGACGGGAGAGCTGAGCTTCACGGAGGCGCCGGACTATGAGAGGCCTGCCGATGCGGTGAGCGCGGAGCCCGAAAGCCCTGCAGCAGACAACGAATACGTGGTGGTGGTGGAGGCGAGGAGCGGGGAGGGAGAGAGGGAACGGAGGAGGCAGAGGGCCATACGGGTGCGGGTGAGTGACGAGGAGGAGCCACCGGGGGCGCCGCCGGCTCCGGAGGTGAGAGCGGAGGGCACGGACAGCCTGAAGGTGAGCTGGTCCGAGCCTGAGAACTGTGGGCCTGAGATCACCGGCTATGAGGTGCGCTACCGGGAGGAGGGAGAGGAAGGCTACCGGGATGGGGGACACGAGGGGACGGGACTGACGTTGACGCTGACGGGCCTGGAGGAGGAGAGGCTCTACCGGGTGGAGGTGAGGGCCATGAACGAAGAGGGGAGGGGTGAGTGGTCGCAGCCGGGGGAAGGCAGGACGGGGATGGAGGAGCCCGACGCAGAGGATCCGGCGGACTTCAGCGAGGAGGACCTGGAGGGGAGGCGGGCGACCTTGAGGATCACGGGCGAAGAGGGGACCGCCAGACGCATTGAACTGCGGTTTGCAGAAGGCAACCGATTCGAGCAGATCGAGAGGGTGGAAGCGCAGGCGGCGATTCGGTCGGAGAGCGCCGAATCCCGATCGGAGAGCACCACCTCGCGATCGGGCAGCTACGCCTATGAGAGGACAGGTCCGGGCAGGGGGACGGTGAGGCTCGACTACGATGACGGGGCCTCCTGCGAGCTTCGTTTGAGCTTCACCGAGTCGGGAGTGGGCGGGTACCTCTACGACTGCGGGGAAGGGGAGGTGGCCGAGGGGAGCTTCCGGCTGACGACGGGGTCGCTGTTCGTTCCGGTGATCCTGTCCTCGGCGGGGCGGAACAACTCGTTTTTCACCTCGGAGCTGACGCTGACCAACCGGGGGATGGAAGAGGCCACGCTCCACTACATCTACACGGCGGATGCAGGCGGGGGAAGCGGCACGGCCACCGACCGGCTCGACGCAGGTCGGCAGAAGATCGAGACCGACGCCCTGGACTATCTGAGGGGTCTGGGGGTACCGATTCCCGCAACCGGGAACCGGATCGGGACATTGAGGGTGGAGGTCAAGCTGGGCTCCGAGGTGGAGGCGGTGGTGCGGACCACCACGCTGGTGCCAGAGGGGAGGGCGGGGCTGGCCTACCCGGGGGTGGCCGAGGGAGAGGGCTTTGAGGAGCCGGTCTACCTGTGCGGGCTCAGGCAGAACAGCCAGGACCGCTCCAACGTGGCCTTCCAGAACATGGGGACTTCAGAAGAGGGTGCCATCACTCTGAGGACCACGGTCTACTCGGGAGAAGCGGCGGATACGACGGCCCGGGAGCTGGACGATGTAACGCTGGAGCCGGGAGGGTTTCACCAGTACTCGGGGCTGCTGGGCAGTGTGGAGAACGGCTACGTGAAGGTGGAACGTGTGGAGGGAGAGGCGCCCTTCTACGCCTATGGGGTGATCAATGACCAGGAGAACTCGGACGGGTCGTTCGTCTTTCCGGTGACGGCAGGTTCGCTGGAGGGGAAGGTGGCGCAGACCTTGCCGGTGATCGTGGAGACGAGCGAGTTCACCAGCGAGTTGACGGTGACGAACTTCTCCGAGGAGCCCAGGAGGCTGGATTTCGAGTTTGTGGGCGAGCAAGTCAAAGCCGACGACAGGACGGCTGCTTTCAGCATGGTGCTGGAAGGGGGCGAGCAGGCGATCGTGCCCGAGGTGGTGGAGGAGTTGCGGCGCCAGGGAGTGGCGGGGTTGGGGGCGACGCGGGGGTTCTACGCGGGGCCGTTGTTCGTCACGGCCGAAGAGGGAGACCTGAGCGGGGTGGTGATCGGAGCCAGGACGGGTTCGAAGGGAGGGGGGGGATCCTACAGCGTCTTCTACAACGCGGTGCCGCAGGGTGAGGGTTTCACCGAGGAGGCCTGGGTGGAGGGATTGCAGCAGAACCAGGAGAACCGCAGCAACCTGGCTCTGGTGAACACGGGGGAGGTGGACGGCAGTGAGAGCGTCTTCCATCTGGAGATCTACGACGGGGAGACAGGGATGCTGGCCGAGACGGTGGTGACCAAGCCGATCCCGGCGCGGAGCTGGAATCAGATCAACGGGATCCTGGGCAGAGCCTCTTCGGAGACCCGGCAGGGGTATATCCGGATCGAGAAGGTGTCGGGGGAGAACCCGTTTCTGGCCTATGGGGTGGTCAATGACGGCGGGGCCCCGGGACAGCGCAGCGGAGATGGAGCCTATGGGCCGGCACGGGAATAAAAGGACGAAGGACGCTCTACCCGTCAAAGACAGGAACAATCGCGAATATTTCTGTCAAAACAGTACTGTCCGGTATAACAACAGAAGGTGCGGGACAAAACGCCAATGTGCAGCTGTACGAGGTGCGCAGGTGCTTCCGATAACGTCTCATTGTGTCAGCTTTCCGGACAGCGACTCATTCCTTATCAATGACGTAAGAGCCTTTTGCAAAATTCGCAGATAGCGGGAATTTTCACGTGGGGAAAGATCAAGGAGGGCAGGTGGAAGGAGGGGCAAGACCACTGTCTGTTGTATCATGAAGGTGTCTGAACCACATGATGAACGGAGGTGGAACTTGCCCCTTAGGGAAACCCTATCACGACACTGGTTCCGGTTTCAACGAGAGCTGTTTCCCCTGCTGGAGGAAGTTTTGGGGCCTCTGGGAGAGCGTTACCAGCGGCTGGTGCAGGTATTGGAGTTGGTGCGGGTGGAGGAGTTGCTGCCTTACAGTCGGGGCTGGCGTGGCCGGCCGCTGGAGGATCGGGCAGTGCTGGCGCGAGCCTATCTGGCGAAGTCGATGCTGGAGGTGGCGACCACGCGGGGATTGGTGGAGCGGCTGAGGAGTGAGGGGAGGCTGCGGCGGCTGTGCGGCTGGGAGAGGGCGTGGGAGGTACCGAGCGAGTCGACCTTCTCGCGGGCCTTTGCGGAATTCGCTGAGAGCGACCTGCCGGGGCGTTTGCACGAGGCATTGCTGGAGGAGACGCTGAAGGGCCACTTGGCGGGGCATGTGTCGAGGGACTCGACGGCGATTGCGGGACGGGAAAAGCCAGCGGCCAAGGCTGCGCCGGAGGCCAAGCGGAAACGCCGGCGGGGCCGGCCGCCGAAGGGCGAGCGACGGCCCAAGCGGTTGAGCCGGCTGGAGCGGCAGGGGTCGATGACGCTGGAGGAAATGTTGAAGGAGTTGCCCAAGGCCTGCGACATCGGCGTCAAGCGCAACGCCAAGGGGCATCAGGAGAGCTGGACCGGCTACAAGCTACACCTCGACGCCATTGACGGCGGGATTCCGGTCAGTTGTCTGCTGACCTCGGCCTCGGTGCATGACTCTCAGGCAGCCATTCCGCTGGCGACGCTGACGGCAAGGCGGGTCGAGAGTCTCTACGACTTGATGGACAGCGCCTACGATGCGCCGGAGATCCGGGCCTTCAGTGAGAAGCTGGGGCATGTGCCGATTATTGACGTCAACCCCCGCCGAAGAGCTACCTTGAAAGCCGAGCGGAAGCGGGAGGCACTGGCCCGGCGCTGTATCGGCCAAGTGACTCCCGAGGCGCGGCGCTACCGGGAACGCTCGACGGTGGAGCGGGTCAACGGACGGCTCAAGGAGGAGTTTGGCGGGAGGCAGGTGAGGGTTCGCGGCCCCGACAAGGTGAGGTGCCACCTGATGTTCGGCATTCTGGCCCTGACGGTGGATCAGTTGATGCGCCTGACGCTCTGAAGACCGGGTTGCCACCCCCAACCGCACAGCAGGTTCGCCCGCCTCAAGGCCGGGAGAGGGTAAGCTGTGCCTGCGTCCGGCGACCGCTGGCCATCCGGCCATCAGATTCGGGCTTTTTCCTTCAAAAGGGTCTTTGCAGCTGGGTAGTCACCGCCGGAACATCACTGTTGCCAGCCCAATGTCATGCCCGATTCCGAATTTTGCAAAAGGCTCTTTTGTCTTTTGTCGGTTGTTTCAGGCAAGTCCCGCCCCCGCCCTGCCGTGCGGATCATTCGAGAATGAAACAATCAGAAATCGACAATCCTTTCGCGAACTTGGTACCCCGTCGCGGCCAACCTCAGCGCCTTAGTGCCCCTTCGTCGTTCTTCGTGCCCCTTCGTGGAAATGTCTTTTTCTTTTGTCTTTTTAGGTTGTTTCAGACAAGCCGGACCCCCGCCCTGCCGTGCGGATCATACATAGAGTGAAACAAACGGAAATCGATCATCCCTTCGCGACCTTGGCACCCCGTCGCGGTTAACCTCAACGCCTTAGTGCCCCTTCGTGGTCCTTCGTGGATAAGTCTTTTTCTTTGTCTTTTTTCGGTTGTTTCAGGCAAGGCAAGCGGCCTACCGGATCAGGATATTGCTGGCATACTGTCCCGTTTTGCCATCGATGGTGATTTCCGCGACCAGCCTGAATTCTCCGGGAGCCGACGGCGCATGGGCGCAGAGTTCTCCGACCGTTTGCGTTCCCTCGATGTCGTCCCATTCGGCGTCCGGACCGGCTCGGGTCTGCCACTTCGATTGGAGGACGGCGAAGTGGGTGCCGTCGATGAACACGTTTTCGACCGCGATGCAGTCACTGCTGGAAACGGGACCGAACCTGACCTGGCCGGGTGAAACGGAGAGCATTTCCAGTCGCACAAATCGATCGGCACCGACACCGATACGCTCGAAGATGAGGAGTCCCGCCTCTTCGGTGCTGAGGTAGGCGTGCCTGCCGTCGGGACTGGCCACAAAGTGTCGTGTGTGGCCGAACTCGGGGATGGGGTTGTTGAACCGATCCGGCCGCCAGGGCGCAACCAGGTCGGTCGGCTCCAGGACACCGTTTTCCGGCTGCCATTGCACGCCGAAGGCCAGGTCCTTGCAAAACAGGTCGACCGCCGGGCCTCCCCTTCTTGCGATTCCTCCGCAGCGGTTGTCGAAGGTGAAGAACTCGAACGGCGGGTTCCAGAACGGCGGCAGGCTGCCGATCGGCTGCGGACTGGAGGGATCCTCTTCCAGTCGGAACAGGTTCGACCTCCTGCCGTTGTCGTCGAAGGCGAACAGGTAGCGGTCGTCGCTGCTGATCACAATGGATTCCAGGTTCCGCAAGCCCTGTTCGACGCTCCCAGCCTGGGTGAGCGCCCCTGTTTCCCCGTCGCGCTGGAAAACCAGAAGCGAGGAGTGGGTGGCCGCGTAGACGTGGCTGCCGCCGTTGGAGATCAGGGCTCGCTTCAGCCCGGGAACCGTCAGGGTCTGGACGTGGCGCAGCTCGCCCGCCGTATCGAAGGCCAGAACCTGCAGCTGACCCTGTAGGGGATCGACCGTATGGATGAACGATCCCCCGGAGTCCATGAAGACATCGCCACTGCAATTGGCGGCACCGGACAGGTCGGTGACCGACAGCATGCCTTCGTCCCGAAGTTCCCGGTGGGTTTCATCGACCGGTGCAAACCGGCGCCAGGCCCCGCACCGATGGGCATAGAGCGCGGCTCTTTGCCCATCCCAGATCAGCGAACTGTCTTCCAGATCGTAGTCTCCCAGTTCCTGAAGCAGGGTCAGATTACCGGTCTTGGAGTCGCGTTCGAACACTTGCAGGCCTAGCCCCGAAGCCACGTAGAGCACCGTTCCCCGGTCATTGAGGGCCAGGCTGGCCGGACCCCGAATTGCCACCGGGGTTCCCTGGGCGTCCAGATCCCCGTCAGCCAGACTTCCGACGTACTTGAGCCAGACCGGAGCTTCACTCTCATCCCAGTCCAAGGAGAACTCGTCGCCGGATTCACTGCCTCGGGTTCCAAGCCGGATCTTGTATCGGGACCCGGCCTCGGCAAAAAAGACAACCTCGATGGCGTAGGAACCCGTCCATTCCGGCTGATGGCTGCTTCTCACGAACTCGAGCGGTCCGAAACCGTCGAGGGATTCCCTGTAGACGGCCAGCACCCAGGGAGCGAAGGGCTCATCGATCCGGAATCTGTACCATCCGGAAGCGGGCGCTTCGTAGGTCCACCAGAGCGAGGAGTGGCCCAGCGGGCCGATCCGTTCGCTCGGCTCCATGGTCGCATAGCGATTCGAGCCGGTGATCGAACCCGTGGCTCCCGACAGCGGCGCGGCGCTGTGGAAACGGTCGTTGCCGGGGGTGGGTCCCCAGACGATTTTCGCGCTGGCCCCTGGTTCTGAAAAGCCCGAGAGGTCACCCGTCGGGAAGCCGGCCGCGATCCAGTACCGTTGCCCGCCCGCGGCCTGAAAGACGAAATCGGACGGCTCCGCATCCATCCGGCTCTCCGCCACCAGGTGCAGGGCCTCGATGGAGCTTCCGGTAAACACGGTCACCCGCAGCCTCGAATGCGTCGGGAACAGCGATAGAGAGAACTCGCCGGGATCCTTCAGGCTCCAGGTATAGAGGCCGTCCTCCGGAGCTTCCCACACCCACCACTTGGTCCGGACTCCGCTCTCGGCCGACTCTCCAGGCTCCACGGTCGCGAAGGGATCCACCACGATAAGGTGTTCCGAGGCCAGCGCGCTCTCGATCGGTTCCGCACCCGCAATGTCGTCGTTTGGAGGGCGGGGAGCGAAGGGCAGCGCCGACCATCTCAGCGGGTAGGCGCCTCCGGACGAATAGGCCGTGGGCTCGGCGACGGCGATGAGATACTCCCTTCCGCCTCCGGCAGTGACAACCGAGCCCTCCAAGGGGAAGCTCGACACCAGCCGGAGCCGGGAAATGCCGTCTGTGGCGGTGGTGTCGGGCGGGAAGAGGTCTCTCTCGAAGACGCCGCTCTCGGCTGGGTATTTCTCGAACACAAAGACACGCCGCGGGGCATCGGTCTCGAACACCCACAAGCCGTCGGCGGGCGCGGTCCACCGGTACCAGGTGGTGGCCGCCGCGAACCCGAACCACTCGCCGGGCTCCAGAGTGGCCCCCCGGTTGTTGCCAAGGACCAGGCCGGCCGGGCCCTCAATCAGGCTGGCCTCCGCCAGGTTGTCGTTGACGGGGCGGGATCCCCTGGCCCAGCGAAGCTCGAGGGCAGCGCCTCTGGCGTCGTTGCTCACCCGGATGCGATAGGTCCGTCCTTGCTCGGCGAAGAATGTCGATCCCCACTGGCCGGAGGCGATCCGGTCCAGGGCCGCGATGCGGTCGCCTCGAAAGATGTCGATGCGGTCGCTGCGCATGTCACCGGGATCGACAGGCGGAGGAATGTCGAAATGGACCGGACCGTCGGCCTGCGCCGTCCATGCGTACCAGACCGAACCGGCCGGGCGCCCCCGGCTGGCGGTGAACAGCGGTTCTCCCGGCTCCGGGGTGGCCAGTAGCAGATCCAGAGCCGCTGACCCCTCCTGGCCCTCGATCGGGGCTGCCGCCAGGAAGTCGTCGTTCGGGGGCCTGCCGGCAATCCCGGATGCGGCTTGGCCCGCACCCGCGCCGACCGACACCGATGCCGCCTGCGCGTTCCAGGCGCTCGCGCTAAAGTAGAGGCGCGCCGTGCCCGACTCCCCGGTGTGGGAAACCCTCAACTTGATTTCCCGAGCCTCTCCCGCCGAGATTTCGCCGAGCGGGATCGAAGACCCCAGAGGAACGGGGGAGGCCTCGACCGCTTCCTGCCCCGGAAATGCAGGGATCTCGGGTTCCGGCGCCTCGAGTTCACCCGACAACTCCACCGTCAGTCCATCCTGGCGGGACACCTCCACGGTGTGAATCCGCACCTGGTCGCAGCCGGAGAGGCCTCCCTCGTCCCGGCAGTCGATGTGGAGCCGGGTTCCGGAGGCCACGTAGTCGTTTGCGCTCAGGGTCAGGGTCAGTTCCTGTTCCGGGCCGCCTTCGAGGGCGCTGCTGTCGGCTTCGATCCTCAGGTTGGGGGTGGAGGCGCCCCGGATCACCGTCCAGGCCAGCGCCGCCCGAGGCGCGGCGGTGTAGATGCGGTGGGCCGCCACCTTGGCCCGGTAGACGCCTGGTTGTGGATTTCTGAGGATGATCCACTCCACGTTGTCCACCCGGGAAGAGGAAACATGCTCCCCACAGGCGACGGCCCCGCAATCGGCGTCGCGGTCGAGCCACAGGTCGAGATCGTTCAACACGGCGCTTGCGATGGTGTCGGTGGGCGGCTCGTCCCAGGCCATCACCAGGTCGAGGCGGCTGGCGCCTTCCGGCACCAGGATGTCCTGAAAGGCGTACTCGCCGTCCTGCAACTCGGAGACCGCGCCGCCGCCGCTCCAGCCGTCGGTTCGATCCCGGTTGAGCACGGCGGTTCGGGCAGACACCTTGCCCAGTCCGTACTGGGCATGCAGCCTTCCCGGCCCGCCGGTGTTCGTCGCGGGGAACGCCGCGGCGTCCTCCAGCCATGCGTCCGGCCGGATGGCGCTGGCCATCAGCCGGGCCCGGGCCAGCGCGGGCTGCTCCCGGAAGGCCGGGACCGCATCCATCAGCAGGGCGGCCACCCCGGCCACCGCAGGCGACGAGAAACTGGTGCCGTTGAAGCGGACATAGCCCCCGGGGCTGCCCTCGCCCCGGGCCGTGTGGATGCCGACGCCGGTGGCGACCACCTGGGGCGCCAGGCGTCCGTCGAAGGTGGGCCCGTGACTGCTGAAGGACGCGATGTCCCCGCTGTCCAGCACGGCGCCGACGGCCAGCGAGTTCTTGGCGCTGGCGAAGTCGGAGAATCCATTGATCCCTTCGTTCGATTGCGCGACCACATACAGTTGGCGGTGACTCCAGACGATGGAGTCGAGCTTGCGCTCGTCGACTCCCCTTCCCTCGAATTCCCTGGAGGACCCACTAAGGCTCACATTGACGATCAGGGGTTTAGCCGGAAGGGACGGGTTGGCTGCTTCGGCGCACTCGGTCGGGCGGGCAAGAAAATCCATGGCTCGATTGACGCCGTCCCCGAATCCGAATCCGGAGCTGTTCAAGACCTTGGCGAAACGGATGTGGCGAACCGAAGGCGCCATGCCGGCGAAACGGGGTTCGTCGGAACCGTTTCCGAGGATGGTTCCGGTGACGGCGGTACCGTGTGAACCTGCATCGATCCACAGGTCCTCGGACTCGTCGGTCCCGCCGAACCCCAAGAAGCCGAGGTCCAGCGAGAAGTTGGCCCCGCACACGCTTTCCCGGTTGGACGCGATGTCGGGATGGTTGATATTGATTCCGGTGTCCATGACGCCGATAGGGACCGAGGCCCCGCCGATGCCCGAGAAGAGACCGGGAGCCCCGTCGTATCTTCGCAAGGCATCGGCGCCCATGGCGGGAACAGCCGTGTCGAGCCTGGATTCGAAGATCCCGATGGGCTCGACCGCCAGCACGAAATCCGCCGCGGCAATTGCCTCCATCCGAGCCTGGGGCAGACTGGCCGCATAGACCCGGATGTTCGGGTCGAAGCGACCCACCACCGCCCCCAGCTCCTCGAGCGCCTGCCGCCAGCGGGCGTCGGGATCGCCGGTCATCAGGGTGATGTACACGGGCGTCGATTCCTGGGCGGAGGCGCCGGGCGATGGGTTCACCAGCGCCTGGGCAAGTTTTCTCTCCAGGGGCAGGGCGCCCAGCCCATCGACCTCCGGCAAGGCCGCGATGGCTTGCAGACGGGCCTCGTCGCCCGGGAGCCTGGCGCGAACGAGCACTCCCGAGGAACCGACGATCCGGGCGCCCGTGCCTTCGAGCGCCTGCGCCAGGTCATTGGCCGTGGCGTCCCCGGCAAGCCGGATCCAGCCGAAAGACCAGTCACGTCCGGCCGCGGCGGCCTGGGCGGACAGCCTCTCGATCGCAGTCTCCGTGCCGAGCCAGTCGAGATCCATCAGGGAGCGTTCGCCTCCAGCGGCCACCTCACCCTGGAGTCGCTCCCGGGGCATCTCACCGTGGTAGGAGACGAACGAATAGCCGGCGGGAGGGGAGGGAGAGGAGTCTTGCACGGACTGTTCGGAGACGGACGACGCCGCGGAAGATCGAGGCGCGGCCTCAATGGCCGGTTCCCGGACGCCTCCACGGCTTTCCTCGGATATCCGGGCCGCGGCGGCTCGGGTCATCTTGGATGCCTGCGCCGGGGCCAACCGTGCCTTTTCCCGGCCCTCGCCAGGGGAAGTCTCGGAAGTGACCAGGTCCGGCGAGCCTGCCATCACGCACAGGACGCCAAGGGTAGTGAGACTGCTTCTATACGCTTGCGCAAACCGCGATGCCCGGCTCGAAGCAGTTGGCCAGGTCCCGCCGCCGGTCTTGCTCAGCCGGCTGACCGCTTCCCGGATGTGCCGTTTGAGAGGTTCGGTCACGTGTCGTTACCCCGATATCGAGATCTCTGAAATCGTCCAGCTCCCGTCGTCATTCCTGCCGGCCACGAAGGTAATCCGATACTGACTCACCGCGGTATTGCTCAAGTTGTGGGATGAGCCCGAACAGGAAGTGAAGCTACCGATGCTCAAACAGCTTGTACCGTTGGGGTTCACCGTGAAGGTCCCGATCCGGCTGCCCCCGCTGGTGAGGCTGCATTGGCCTCCGGATCGAAGGACGGTTTCGGAAGTGCAAGCCTGAGACTCACCGGTTCCGGTGGGCGGTCCGGCGCCGTCTTCCGGCTTCATCGGATAAACCAGGGTTCCATCGTTGGATCGATTGTCGACCGACACCGCCCATAGGTAGGTACCACCGCTTGTTTTCCACTCGATCCATCCGAAGTTTACCGTGGCGCTGATGGGTTTTTGCTGCCAGGAGTAGGGCGCCATTTCAAAGCTGAGGGTCTCGACCAGGCCGGACTCGTCGGAGACCTCGGCCTGAATCGAAACAGGCTCATCGCTTGGATTGAAAGCGCCAATATTGGTTCTTTGATGCTCATTGACGGTGATTCCAAAATTGTAGGCCCGATCTCCTTCATCGACCAATGGAGCGATCCCATTGACGACCGGCGTGGTGAAACGGCCGTTCTCCGAGTCTGCGTAGACCTCGGCGGTCAAGTAGAACTTGTAACGGGACTCTGCAGAATCGCCGGCCTCACTGTCTCTCTCGGACTGAAGCACGACCGATCCGTTGCCCGTGTAGTTGAACACCGACCTGAAAAAATTATCCCACCCTCTGTAGTGAGTCTCCGGCATGGAGATGATTTTCTGACTCACCAGGCCATTCGGACCGTAGAGAGTGGCCGTAATGGAATATTCATGCGAAGTAAGGTTGCCTATCACGACTCGGGTTCTGAAGCTCTTCACGTGGGCCGCCGTGGGAATCACGGCCAGCGAAGTGGGTCGAGCGTATCCGAGCGCATTCACGTCGCGTTCAGAAACTGCCGTTTCCGCGAAGGCAAGCATCCCGAGTTGAATCAACAGGGCACAACAAGCAATGAGGTGTTTCATGGCTCTCTCTTGTGTCTTCTCTACGGATCCTCTCCGACTGGAAAATGGCGGATTCCTTGGACATTTCGTCCCGGACGGCCGAAGTGGGAATTCTTCCCTTTCCGCGAACACTCCGGTGCAACCTTTCTCCATTGTAGCAGGAGCCTTTTGCAAAATTCGCAGATAGCGGGAATTTTCACGTGGGGAAAGATCAAGGAGGGCAGGTGGAAGGAGGGGCAAGACCACTGTCTGTTGTATCATGAAGGTGTCTGAACCACATGATGAACGGAGGTGGAACTTGCCCCTTAGGGAAACCCTATCACGACACTGGTTCCGGTTTCAACGAGAGCTGTTTCCCCTGCTGGAGGAAGTTTTGGGGCCTCTGGGAGAGCGTTACCAGCGGCTGGTGCAGGTATTGGAGTTGGTGCGGGTGGAGGAGTTGCTGCCTTACAGTCGGGGCTGGCGTGGCCGGCCGCTGGAGGATCGGGCAGTGCTGGCGCGAGCCTATCTGGCGAAGTCGATGCTGGAGGTGGCGACCACGCGGGGATTGGTGGAGCGGCTGAGGAGTGAGGGGAGGCTGCGGCGGCTGTGCGGCTGGGAGAGGGCGTGGGAGGTACCGAGCGAGTCGACCTTCTCGCGGGCCTTTGCGGAATTCGCTGAGAGCGACCTGCCGGGGCGTTTGCACGAGGCATTGCTGGAGGAGACGCTGAAGGGCCACTTGGCGGGGCATGTGTCGAGGGACTCGACGGCGATTGCGGGACGGGAAAAGCCAGCGGCCAAGGCTGCGCCGGAGGCCAAGCGGAAACGCCGGCGGGGCCGGCCGCCGAAGGGCGAGCGACGGCCCAAGCGGTTGAGCCGGCTGGAGCGGCAGGGGTCGATGACGCTGGAGGAAATGTTGAAGGAGTTGCCCAAGGCCTGCGACATCGGCGTCAAGCGCAACGCCAAGGGGCATCAGGAGAGCTGGACCGGCTACAAGCTACACCTCGACGCCATTGACGGCGGGATTCCGGTCAGTTGTCTGCTGACCTCGGCCTCGGTGCATGACTCTCAGGCAGCCATTCCGCTGGCGACGCTGACGGCAAGGCGGGTCGAGAGTCTCTACGACTTGATGGACAGCGCCTACGATGCGCCGGAGATCCGGGCCTTCAGTGAGAAGCTGGGGCATGTGCCGATTATTGACGTCAACCCCCGCCGAAGAGCTACCTTGAAAGCCGAGCGGAAGCGGGAGGCACTGGCCCGGCGCTGTATCGGCCAAGTGACTCCCGAGGCGCGGCGCTACCGGGAACGCTCGACGGTGGAGCGGGTCAACGGACGGCTCAAGGAGGAGTTTGGCGGGAGGCAGGTGAGGGTTCGCGGCCCCGACAAGGTGAGGTGCCACCTGATGTTCGGCATTCTGGCCCTGACGGTGGATCAGTTGATGCGCCTGACGCTCTGAAGACCGGGTTGCCACCCCCAACCGCACAGCAGGTTCGCCCGCCTCAAGGCCGGGAGAGGGTAAGCTGTGCCTGCGTCCGGCGACCGCTGGCCATCCGGCCATCAGATTCGGGCTTTTTCCTTCAAAAGGGTCTTTGCAGCTGGGTAGTCACCGCCGGAACATCACTGTTGCCAGCCCAATGTCATGCCCGATTCCGAATTTTGCAAAAGGCTCGCAGTAATAAACGGGAGGCGGAGCGGCCGCTTTGCGCCGAGGCTTTACTTGGATAGGACGGTGGAGGACTGCTCCTTCAGCGGCACCCGAAAGCCCACCCTGGTTCGGCCGGCGGCAGACTGCACCTCGAGGGTGCCCTGCTCCCCGTAACAGAGCCGCAGGCGGCGCCGGACGTTCTCAAGGCCCTGTCCGTTCTCCCGGTGTCCGGAGGATTGAAACCCGGGGCCGTCGTCGGAGACCGTGACCCTGAGGGCGCCGTCTTCCAGGGCGGCGTCCAGCCCGATGCTTCCCCCCTCGGCCTTCCTGCCGATCCCGTGCTTGATGGCGTTTTCGACCAGGGGCTGGATCGAGAGGGCCGGGATTTCCACCCGGAGGGCTTCCGGGCTGACATCGATCCGGGTAGACAGGCGGTCCCCCAGCCGCAAGCGCTCCACCTCCAGGTAGGCCTGCACGGTTCGGAGTTCCTCTTCCAGCGGCACCTGCTGGCGATTCCCCTGCAGCAGGTAGCGAAAGATCTCGGCCAGGTTGACCACGGTGCGCCGTGCCTCGGCGGCCGCTCGCGGAATGAGGCCGTAGAGCGCATTGAGGGAGTTGAAGAGGAAGTGGGGATTGATCTGCGCCCGCAGGGCCTGCAGCTCCGCCCGGGTGGCCAGACCCTGCAGCTCGGTGCGCCTCCGGCGAGCCACTTGCGCCTCCACCTCGGTGGCCAGGCGGTTCAGATCCTCCAGGTCCTGGCTGAGGTAGCGTCTCCCCGCCTGCCGCCCGCTCAAGAGCAGTACCTGGCGGTCTCCCTCGGCAAACCGCAGGGGCACCGCCACTTCGGCCCATCTCCTGGAGCCGAGTTCCGCACTTTGGCCACGGTCCAGAACCTGCGGGCCGATTCCCTCCCTGACAACAGGCCCCGGTGTGTCGCTCTCCGCCAGCAGCTCCGCGCGGCCGGCCTTGGCGAAGGCGGCCACTTCCCGGCCCGCCTGCTGCAGAAACACCTCTTCGCTCCCGGCGCCGGCCAGCGCCTGGAGCTTCTGCAGCGCCGCACTCAGGCTCCCCCTGCGAAAGACCCGGCGCTCCACCCATCTCTGAAGGTGGCCGCGCAGCTCGGAAAATCCGAGCAGGGCCAAGCCCACCCCGGTGATGGTCACCGCCAGTGAGAATCCCCCTTGGGCGGAGGCGGGATCGAGCTCCAGCCGGCTCAACAGCCCGATTAAGCCCACCGCGAATACCACCGCCAGCAGCGCATTCCCCAGAAAGCGAACGAAGACGTCCAGCAGCAGAAAGCGGTAGTCCTGCAGCAGCACCACCAGGGCCACGGGGATGCCGACATGGTGCAGGAGGAGTTCGTGAGCCCAGGCATCGGGTCCGTGGACCTCCCCGAAGTGGAGGAAGGAGACGGCAAACAGGAACAGGGCCATGGCGCCCAGCATGCGCA
Organism: Candidatus Versatilivorator sp.; assembly: GCA_965207735.1. Lineage (GTDB taxonomy): Bacteria > Acidobacteriota > Terriglobia > Versatilivoradales > Versatilivoraceae > Versatilivorator. The sequence continues at coordinate 4,940,373 of OZ242296.1, forward strand.
TGCCCGCCCCCTTGCGCCGCTGCTGGTCTTTCCAGAGGACAAGGGCCGCCAGCACGGCCAGGCCGCCGAATCCGAAGGTGATCAGCCGGAGCCCGAACTGATGGGAAGCCCCCTCGGTGCCGAAGATTTCAGCCAGATGGATGCCGCAGGCCAGCAACCCCACTCCGTAACCGGTCCAGCTCAGCAGCGAACGCCGTGAGCCCATCGAAACGTGCAGCAGCACACTCGGCAGCAGGCTCAAGGTGGCAAAACTTCCCGCCACCATCACACGGCGCGCCAGGCTGGGTGAATCCGCCGCCGCCAGCACTCCCAAGGAACCGGCGTTCCACAGCAGGGCCAGCAGGGCCGCCCCGCCCGGCAGCCAGATGTCCCCGCGGAGCGACCGGCGCCGGCTGCGCCAAAGGAAGTAGAGAAAACCGCTGAAGGCCGCCAAGCCAAAGATGTGGCCCAGCGTATTGACCAGCAGCGGCAGATGAATGGTGGATTCATTGTCCATGGATCGGGCCTGCCCCCATCAGTATACGTTCTGAACGGGCATTTTCCATTGGCTCTGCGCCGTTGGTGCATAATAGGAACTTTGGCAGGAAAACCGGTACGCGTCTCGATCGCCCGACAGGGGGCGGCGCTCGAGTCATCCGGCAGCCGGCAACGACATGCCATGGCTCCGGGAGCCGATGCCGACCGCTCCGGCTCGGGTCGTCACGACGGGTCCCGGGTTATCCGCCCGCGGTTCGGATGGGGCCGCCGATGCGGCAGATCCTCCCACCGGTCGAAACCCACTCTGCCTTGAACCCGGGATTGGTTTATAAGAACGAGCAACTATGCTCAGGAAACCCCTTCGAACGCTGGTGGTGGACGACGAACCCGTATCCCGGCGGGTGCTGCTGGAGGACCTGGCCGAGATGGAGGACGTCTCGGTGGTCGGTGAAGCCGACAACGGCCAGCGGGCGCTGCAGCAGATCGAGAAGCTCCGGCCGGACCTGGTCCTGCTCGACATTCAAATGCCGGTCATGGACGGCTTCCAGGTGCTCAGCCAACTCCAGGGGCCGCTGCCATCCATCATCTTCGTGACCGCTTACAGCGAGCATGCCCTCAATGCCTTCGAGGTCGGGGCAGTCGACTACCTGCTGAAACCCGTCAGTCCCGATCGTCTGAACAGAGCGGTGGAGCGTGCCTGGGCCGCCCTGGGGAACCGGCTGGAAGCCGTGGAACGGGTGGCCTTAACGCTGGGTGCGGCCGAGGCCGGGAAGAAGCGGCGAGTAGTGAAGATCGCCGCCAGGAAAGGTGAAGACTACTATCTGCTGGATATGGATGAAGTCTTTGCTTTTCAGGCCGATCGCGAAATCGTCTGGATCAGGACCCGCGACAAGAGCTACATGGCCGCTCAGACCCTCCAGGCCATCGACGATCGCCTGGGCGGAACCCAGTTTCAGCGGGTCCATCGGAGCGTTCTGGTCAACCTGGACAAGGTCCGCAAGATAAGCACTCTCAGCAGCCAGCGCTGGTTGCTGACTCTGACCAACGGACTGGAATACACCGTGAGCAAGCGGCAGACTCCCCTGCTCCGGGACCTGCTGCGGTAAGCCGCGTTGCTCACCGGCGCCCGGGTAGTGGAACAAGCGGGAGGATTGCTTCCGCCGCCTATGCAGCTAGCCCGCATTTCTCAGTGCGCCATGGAAAGGCGCCTTCTTCCAACGGGTGCGAAACCCGTCCAACAACTGTCGCTCCGGTTGGTAGCAGTCAGGGCGGATCATGGAGGTAACGATATGGTCTGAAGCCCTCTGGTGTCAAAGGGCCGCTTAAGGCGGTTCAGCGAGCATGCGGGCCGGAACGCGAGTGAACGTCGAGCAGGCCTCGAAACGGGCAATGCGGGGGCCGACCCACCTGAGAAATGGGGAAGGCCGAAGACGGAGGGGGAAGCGAGCGACGCGGGCACCCCTTTGGACCCGCCGGGGTAGTGGCGCTGGCACGCATGGAAGGGGAAGAAGGCAGCAACATGGGAAGCCCTGTGGGTGGTGAGGCACGCACCGAACCGGAAGCTCGCGAGAGTCAGTCTAGGCCGACAGGGTGGCGGAGAGGCCTGTAGTACCGGAGAAGCCGGGTAATACCGGTGGAGGGAAGGGGCCTCAGGTGAGGAGCGGTGACCGAAGGGGGAAGGGTCCCGGGAGTGGCGAAAGCCTGAAACCCCGACCAAAAAAGGGCCGGAGACTCCGGAAGCATCACATGCAAAAGTGAAAGGGTCGTCGGAGGAGGACGGCGTCGTCAGGGCATCAACAGGCCTGGCGGCAACCCGGGAGCGGAAGTGGATGGAGTGGGGGACGGGTGCCAATCCCATAGGAGTCGTCCACGGATGCGAGCGGGGACCTGTGTGCGAGACGCATGATCCCACTGGAGAGCCGAGATGCGGGAAAACCGCACGTCCGGTTCGGAGAGCGGGGACTGGAAACGTGATAAGGGAGCCGGACTGAGGCCCGAAGCGAAAGCGACGGAATAGCCACCGGACCCTATAGTCAACGCGCCAGTCCTCGACTCTACCCAGGGGGCATGATCATGGCGCAGGATTTTTCCCTTCAGCGCGTGCTCGCGACCGAAGAGCGTAGCGGTCACTACGCGCGAGGGAGCATGTGCGCGCTGAAGGGAAAAAGACAAGCCAGGGCATGCCCAGCGCCGTCTGTTACCCGCAAACCCTTACCATGGAGCCAATCAAAGTACTGAAGATGAACTACTTTTCGTCATGGCACCAGCGACCTGGTGAGAGATGCGGGCTAGGGGGTTGAACTGACCTGTTCCAATGGGCTGCCGCCCCGACTTACGCCCACGGTTAAGTGCGGACGCCGCCTTGGCGGCTTATTGGCCCCCAGAGTGGCGCCCCGGGGGATGATCATTGGAAAATGCCGGCCCCTGTCCCAGCCAGGGATTCCATCTACACGATGAATTGCCTGGTCAGATAGACGGTGGCCGCTTCGCCGATCAGAACGGCCAGGATGAAGAGGGCGATGGCCCGGCCGCCCCTCATGTTGCAGGAGATCGAGAAGGCCTTCCACATCAAGGCCACCATCCACACCACCCCGGCCAAGGTCACCAGGATACCGGTGGCCAGGGCCCCCCAGGGAAGTCCGGCCAGTTGACCGCTTATCACGGCCGCCGCCACCCCGTCGAAAGCGTCTTGGATCAAGGGAAGGTTGCAGATCGCGGCCACCAGGAGCAGGGGCATCCGGGCCATGGCCTGGGTGCCTGCAATGTCGATAAGCCGAACGGCGCTCTTGCTGAAGAGCAGAGCCACCAACAGCAGCAGCAGAGTGAACACGGACCAGTTCACCAGCCCCTCCACCACCGGCACCCACAGCGCGACCTCGTTGCCCCCATGCACGTCGAGCAACCCGTCGAAGTGTATGCCGGCGCCGGCGGCCGCCAGTCCGGCCGCCACAATCCCGGCGAGGCCGATAGCCAGGGACCGGGCACCGGCGATTCGAACGAAGGGATTGAACATCCACCGGCCGACGGTCATCTCCTGATGGGCTGAGGGGCTATTCTCCATCTTTCACCTCGTGTCCGTTGAGAGCCTCCATGACATCGCTCAGCAGGGAAATCAGATCGTCCAGCCGGTCGCGCACGGTCGCATGCCGCACGCTGAATTTCCTGCCGGTTTCAATTCGTTTTCATTAGGATGATGAAGCCTTCCTGGGCGAAATGGCGGTCATTGGTCAGGATTTCGGTGATGGATTCGGCCTCCATGACGTTCATGGAAATACAATCCTGCAGACTGTAAGCCTTGTCGCTTCGCGCCTCAAACCGCGCCAGTCCTTTTTGAAAGGATTCTCGCGATTGGGGAACCACACTTACGTTCGGATTCGCGAGAATCGTATGCACGATTCTTGCCGCACCGAGGCGAAGCGCGGGGCTACCCCGGGACAAAGCCGCCAGAAACTCCGTCAGAACTTCATCCGTAGTAACAAGGCGCGCGTGACCCAATTGCCGGCGGGCTCTTGTCGCAGCTTCTTTCCACGGATCGTTCGGCCGGACTGTAGCAATCCAATAGACAGTGTCAACGAATACGGTCTTCACCAGTTCTGGTCGCCGTACAGGTAGTGGTCCAATCGGTCCGTAAGGTCTGCAGGAAGGCTTTCCCAATCCTCGGCGGTGACACCCTTCAATGCTTCAGCCATTGCATCCTCCACATCGGGAGGCTTTACCTGTGCAGTGGACTCATCAGGAATCAGAATCGCTCGAATGGCCGCCTCGATCTCAGTCGGATTGGTCAGAAACCATTCTTTCCCGGGTAAGTCATCGATCACCTGTTTGCGCTCCCTGAACCATGCATGGAGGAGATCCTCACGTCTCTTGGCTTCAGCCTCGTCCTCACACCCAATCCGAAGCAGGTAGCACGGCCGTTCAGGTAGATTCTCCCAGAAATCCCCAAGCCGCCGCCGGAACCCGTCTGCGCCAGCCCGTCCGATCTTTATCCTCCATCTTCGCCGGAAAGTTTCGCGGTAACGTGGAAGGCACCAAGCATAGACCTCACAGGGTCCTTCCCCGAAGTCCTTCTCAGGAGCCAGAGAATCGCCGTCGTACGAATCGCTTACCTGAAGCGGAGAAGCAGCCGAGTGGTCCGCGTATTCCGCCTGATCGGGGAAGGCTGTAAACCGATAGCGACCGCGGGCTTCCTTCCGGAAGGGGCTCTCATTTCCAACCAGCCATTTCTTGAGAACGATCGCTATGTTTTTTTTGGTGGTGTCCCTGCTCCCACCCAAGCGAAGGAATTGTTCCCTCAGCACTTCACAGATTCTGTCCTTCTTGTACAATTCCCCAAGGTTAAAGATCCCTGGAAGTCGACACAGTTCCCGGGCTACCTCCGCCCCAAACGGCTCCTTTGCCAATTCGTGTAACAGATCCATTCCCTCCCCCTGTTGGGTCACTTCCCTCCAAGAGTCCTTCAAATAACGCCAGTGGAATCTGTCGCTCCCAGTACTTCGGGCCTACTGCAACGCTGCGGTGGCAGGCAATCCTTCCTTCCCTGATCTCGCCAGCGCATCGCCCGCGACCGGCAAGAAGACTATCACAGATTGGCACCTTAGGTCAATAGGAACCTGAAAGGTACACAGGAAGAGACTATATGGACCGTAAGGATACAATGGCTTGCATATTGTAGGAACTACTGTCACGCCGCCACCCGGCACTAGCCCGCATTTCTCACCAGAGTTCGCACAGGAGCGGTAAAAGGGGCCATGGAGGCATTTGAGGCCGAGTTTAACAACGTTGGTGGCTGGATCGGTAGGCAAAGGCCAACAGCGGAGGCTTCTGAGGCTCTCCGAGGAACCTCAGGCGGCATTTTCCCTCGAAAACAGCGACACCTCTGCCATCGGGCCTGGTGGCCGCGTCTTCAAGGGCCAGGAGTGACGGTCGGGTCAGGGCACCTCAGGGCGGCAGGTGAGCCCAAGCGATGCGGAACTCCCTCTGGTAAGGACATCCGGAAGCCATGGCGACCTTGATGCGACGGACCGAGATGGTGACCTGAGCGCCGATCTTGAGCAGTTTGAGTCTGATGGAACCGACGGTGGCCCGGGCCAGGCAGGTGGATTGCAGCGCCCGCCGGCGCAAGCCCTCCACCAGCACATAGGCGAAAGAGGTCATCAGGAGCCGGAGCTGATTCGCCCGGAAGGAGTGGGTGGAGGTGCGATCGGCAAACAGGTCGAGTTGCTGCTCCTTGATGCGGTTTTCCATCTCACCGCGGGCACAGTAGATCTTCTCATAGAGGAACTGGGCGGGGTAGTCCTGGACCGACAGAGAGGTGACGACGAAGCGGGGGTTGGGGCCGCGGGGCAGGACCTCGGCTTTGGCGACCAGGCGGCGCTCGTGGGACCAGCTCTTGTGAGTGCGGTAGGAGAGGTCGGTGAAGATCCGGGCGGGCTGCTGTTGCTGGTCTGAGAGGGCCTGGGCCTGAGCCAACTCGGGGGCGATGGCGTCTTGGAGGCGGGAGTTGCGGGCCAGGCCGAAGAGATAGTCGACCTGATGCTGCTCACACCACCCCATCAGCTCCTCACGGGCAAAGCCGGAGTCGGCCCGCAGCAGGATCTTGACCTGAGGCCAGACACGCCGTAGGCGGGAGACGATGCGCTGGACCTGCTCCAGAGCGCCGGCGGAGGCATCGATGTTGGCGGGTCTGAGCAGGGCCGAGAGCAGATGGCGGCCCGAGAAGATGTAGAGGGGCAGGTAGCAGTAGCCTCGGTAGTAGCCGTGGAAGAAGCGGTCCTCTTGTTCCCCGTGGAGGGGATCGTCAGTGGCGTCGAGGTCGAGGATGATCTCATCGGGGGGTTGGGGATGGGCTTGCAGAAACAGTTTCACCAGGAGGGCTTGCAAGGCCTCGGGGTCGTGGTCAATCTTGTGGTAGCGGGTGGGGCCTTGGGTGGGGGCGTGTTCGAGTCGGTTGAGGGTGCTCTTGCCTGCCAGGGGAGGCGAGTCGCCACGACGGCCTTTCTCTGAAAACAAGGCCATGAGGGGATCGTGACGGAGTTGGTCGTGGTCGATGAGATCCTCGTAGCCGAGGGCGATGCCACGGATGCGCTGAGCGATGAGGGTGCGCAGGCTGTATTGGGTCCGCTTGGGGTCGCGGTGATCGGTGAAACAGTCGGCCACCTGGTCGGAGAGAGATAAGCCCCGATCCACCCGGCGCAACAGCAGGGAGCCGGCATCGGAAGTGATGGGACCGCCGTCGAAATCAGCCACCACGCGGCGGCGGCCGTGGGGTTCAAACTCCAGGGGTTTGGTGTTACACTGTGTCGGCATCGGTTCTCCTTTAAGAATCTGGTTAACTCCTTAGACAAGAGTATTTTACCAGATTCCGAGAACCGATGCTTCCTACCTCTGGTGAGAAATGCGGGCTAGGAGTCTGCGCCGCAGAAAACCCGGGCAGGGCTGAATGATACAATAACGGGCTTAGAGACATCATAGGAGGTGGTGGATGGGGACAAGGTTTCGCCCGTATCAGCCGAAGCAACTGTTGATGTTGCCGCCGGACCTGGGGGAGTGGGTACCGGAAGGGCACTTGGCCCATCAGGTGAGTGAGTTGGTGGATGGGCTGGAGTTGAGAGCGTTTTACCGGCCCTATGAAGAGGACGGGAGGCGCAACTCGCCCTACGAGCCGCGGATGATGGTGAAGGTGTTGATTTACGCCTATGCGACAGGGGTGTTCTCGTCGCGCAAGATCGCGAGGAAGCTGGAGGAAGACGTGGCGTTTCGGATGCTGGCGGCGGGGAACTTTCCGCAGCATCGGACGTTGTGCGAGTTTCGCCGCCGGCATTTGAAGGACTTCAAGCAGCTGTTCGTACAGGTGGTGAGCTTGGCGCGGGAGATGGGGATGGTGGGGTTGGGGCGATTGGGGATCGACGGGACGAAGGTGCGGGCGAACGCGAGCCGGCGCAAGGCGATGAGCTATGGTCGGATGAAGGAGCGGGAGCGGCAACTGAAGGCAGAGATCCATGAGTTGTTGAAGAAGGCGCGGCGGGAGGACCGGGAGGAAGATGAGCGGTACGGGGAAGACCGGCGTGGGGATGAGTTGCCCGAGGAGTTGCGGCGGCGGGAGGACCGGCTGGCGGCGATCGAGGCGGCCAAGCAGCGGCTGGAGGCGGCCCAGCGGGAGGCCGATGAGGAGCGGGGGCGCAAACCGGGACAGGACCGCAACCCGAAAGCACGACGGCCCTACAAGCGGGCCTACGGAGAACCGGAGGAGAAGGCGCAGAGTAATTTCACCGATCCGGAAAGCCGGATCATGAAGACTTCCACCGAGGGGTTCCAGCAATGCTACAACGCGCAGGTGGCGGTGGACGGAGAGCACCAGATCATTGTGGCCACCGAGGTAACGGCGCAGGCGAGCGATCAGGGGCAGATGATGGAGTTGCTGGAGGAGGTGGAGGAGAGCTTCCAGGAGATACCGAAACAGGTGCTGGCGGATGCGGGCTACTGCAATGAGGAGGACTTGCAGGCCCTGGAAGAGAGAGGAGTGGACGGTTATGTTGCGCTGGGGCGCGAGGGGAAGCGGGCGGTAGAGATCGATCCCAGGAAGCATCCGGCCAAGAGTCGTATGAGGAAGAAGCTGGCCAGCCTAGCCGGTCAGGTGGAGTATCGGCGGAGGAAGTGGATTGCCGAAGCCCCTCATGGGTGGATCAAGGAGGGGCTGGGATTCCGACGGTTCAGTCTGCGGGGCTTGCAATCAGTGCAGGGGGAGTGGGACTTGGTGTGTCTGGCCCTCAACATCAAGAGGATGAGTGCGTTGATGGCGGCCTGAAGCAAGGGATTTCCACCCAATACCCAGGGCCACGGAGGTCCTCAACCGCCCATTGTGGGAGCCCACAGGACGCTTGAGACTCTATCAACGCCCAAGTGGCTCCCAAGCACTCCTTGGAACCGGCCTTGCGCAGTAGCCTCTCGCTCTTGAACTTTCCGAAATCGTCCTGCGGCGCAGACTCCTAGCCCGCATTTCTCGCCAGGTCGCTGGTGCCATGACGAAAAGCAGTTTATCTTCAGTACTTTGATTGGCTCCATGGTAAGGGCTTGCGGGTAACAGACTGCGCTGGGCATGCCCTGGCTTGTCTTTTTCCCTTCAGCGCGCACATGCTCCCTCGCGCGTAGTGACCGCTACGCTCTTCGGTCGCGAGCACGCCCTGAAGGGAAATATCCTGCGCCATGTTCATGCCCCCTGGTGAGAAATGCGGGCTAGGCAGCACGGCCCCCGGCCGCCTTGGGGAGGGAGACGGAGTATAGGACGGAATGGCTTTGGATGGGGGCCGGCTGCGTGCCGGGTCAGGCCAGGACTTCCTTGATGGGCCTGCCGCCTAGGTCGGTGAGCCGCTTGAGGCGTCCCGCGTGGTAGTAGGTCAGGCGCATGTCGTCCAGACCCATCAGGCGAAGGATGGTGGCGTGCAGGTCGTGCAGGTGGTAGACGTTCTCGGCGGCCTTGATGCCCAGCTCGTCGGTGTTGCCGACGACCGTGCCTCCCTTGATCCCTCCGCCGGCGAACCACATCACCATGGCTTCCTTGTTGTGGTCGCGGCCGGGATTGGAACGGAAGAAGTCCATGGAATTGTCGGCCGTGCGTCCGAATTCGCCGCCCCAGACCAGCAGGGTCTGGTCCAGCAGCCCCCGCTGCTTCAGATCCTTCAGCAGGGCGGTCACCGGTCGGTCGGTTTCATAGCCCCGCCTTCGATGCTCGGCCGCGATGTTCTCGTGGGAGTCCCAGCCGCTGCAGTAGACCTGCACGAAGCGCACCCCGCGCTCCACCAGGCGGCGGGCCATCAGGCACTTGCGGGCCATGGGCTCGGTGATCTCGTCGTTGAGTCCGTAGAGCTCCTTGGTCTTCTCCGACTCGCTGTCGACGTCGAGAGCCCCCGGGACGGCGAATTGCATGCGGAAGGCCAGTTCGTAGTTCTTCATGCGGGTCAGCAAGCCGCTGTTGGAGGGGTCCGACTGCAGATAGGGCTCGTTCAGCTCGTTCAGAAGCGTGACGCTGGCCTCCTGTTCCTCCCGGCTCGTCCCCGCGGGTGGCTGCAGGTCCACGATGGGGACACCGTCGGGGTTGAGCATGGTGCCGTGACAAGCCGCCGGCAGATAGGCGTTGGAGTAGTTGACCGCGCCTCCCGAAATGCCTCGCCGCCGGTCGGGCAACACCACGAAGGAGGGCAGGTTCTGGTTCTCGCTGCCCAGCCCGTAGATCAGCCAGGAGCCCACCGAGGGACTTCCCGGAATGGAGACCCCGGTGTTCATCAGAAAGCACCCCGCCGGATGGTTGTGGGAATCGGTATGCAGCGACCGGACCACCGCGATGTCGTCCACGCAGGTGGACAGGTGGGGAAAGATATCCGAGACCTCCATGCCGCACTGCCCGTGCCTGGCGAACTTGAAGGGGGAGCCCACGTAGATCCGCTTCTCCATGCTGCCGTAAATCCGGGTGACCGGTGTGCCGTGGTGCTTGTCCAGAGCGGGCTTGGGATCGAAGGTGTCCATCTGGCTGGGGGCGCCTTCCATGAAGAGGAAGATGCAGGACTTGGCCTTGCTCTGGAAATGGGGGGCCTTGGGCAGCAGGGGATCCTCGAGCCGGCTACTGGCGCCGCGAAGCGTGTCCTGGAAGAGCATCGAGGACAGGGCCAGGCTTCCCAGGCCGCGGCCGAACCGGAACAGGAAGTCCCTGCGCCCCAACCCGCCCAGGCGAGGGTCGGGACCGGGCTCGACCTGTCCGCAGAAGCTGAATTCGGGCTTTGGCATCGGGGACTCCTTATTGGGTTCCGTGGCCCTTCAGGCTATTCCAGGAACACGAATTCGTTCATGTTGAACAGCACCAGGCAGAGGCCGGCCAGCGAATATTTGCGGGATCCTGCTCGAGCCGGAGCCTTCGCTTCCGCCCCGGCGCCGCCTGAAAACGAGATGGCCTTCAGGGTCAACTCCCGGCTCTCGTCGGGCAGGTCCCGACCTCCGCCCAAGAAGGACAGGCACTTTTGCTTTTCCTCGGGAGAGGGCGGCCGTTGCAACGCCAGGCGGAAGGCTCGTTCGATCTGGCGTTCAGGATCCTTCCCCACTTCTCCGACGATGCGGCGGGCCATGGCCTGGCTCTGCTGGTGGGAGAAGTCGCTGTTGAAGAGCGCGAACACCTGAGGAGTCACCGTGGTCACTCCCCTCACGGGACAGGTCTCCTGGATATTGGGTCCGTCGAAGGCGCTGATCATGGGAGACTGCAGCGAGCGGCACTGCAGCATGTAGGCGGTGCGCCGGTTGCGGTCTTCGACCGGAGAGGGCTCCCACCAGGTGCCGGCCCGGTCCATGACTTCCTGGTCGATCCTGGGAAAGAAAGGCGGGCCTCCCTGCAAGGGGTTCAGTTCGCCGCTGGCCGCCAGCAGGCTGTCGCGAATGACCTCGGCCTCCAGGCGAATGGGACTGCGCTTCCACAGATAGCGGTTGGCGCTGTCGATCTCCTGGTAGGACTCCCACCGGGGATGGCGCAGAGACTGCTGGTAGGTATTCGACTGCAGAATCAGGCGATGGATCGCCTTCACGCTCCACCCGCTCCGGATGAATTTCCAGGCCAGCCAGTCGATGAGCTCGGGATGGCGGGTCCCGCCTCCGTTCTTCCCCAGGTCGCTGGGTTGGGGCACCAGCCCCGTGCCGAAGTGGTATTGCCAGATGCGATTGACCATCACCCTGGCGGTAAGGGGGTTGTCGGGACTGGCGATCCATTCGGCCAGCACCTTGCGCCGGTTGGACAATCCCTCCAGGTTCACCGGATCGGAGTGTCCGGTCACCGCGCTGAGGAAGCCGGGCTGGACTTCCTCTCCCCTCAAGAGGTAGTTGCCGCCCTTCAGCACGTAAGTGCCCACCGTGTCCCGCAGGGGGGAGTCGGAAGCCGTAAAGGCCATGGGCTTGAAATAGCCCGGATTGTTGGGGTTGGCGAAACGGGTGGTTTGCTTGCGCAGCAACTGGTAAAGGTCCTGCTCCTCCTTGCTGAAGAGCACTCCCTGCTTCATGGCCCATCTCAGATCGGTGTCGCTGATATCCAGGGCCCAGTCCTTGAGATCCTGGGCCATGATCGGCCAGCGGTGGGCCTTCATGCGGGCCTTGAACTCGGCATTCTTTCGTTCTCCCAGGGCCTTTCGGGATTCCAGGACGGCGTCCCAGGCGGCAGCCTTCTCTTTCCAGACCTCGGGCCGGCGGCCGGCCAGTTCGAACTCGGTAAAGGGAACGGGCGTGGCCTTGAGCAGCAGCGGGGCGAAGAAGGCCTCCAGCCGGTAGTAGTCGCGGGTGGGAATGGGGTCGTACTTGTGGTCGTGGCAGCGGGCGCAACCCAGGGTCATGCCCAGGAAGACCGAACCGGTGGTGCCGACCACGTCGTTGAGGACATCCCGGCGCCGCTCCGGACCTCTGTCCCGCTGCACCGGAATCCACTGGTAGAGGAACCCGGTTCCCAGCTTGGCCTCGTCGCCGTAGTGGCGGTAGGCTTCGCCGGCGATCTGTTCCTTGATGAATCGATCGTAGGGGCGATCCTGGTTGAATGCCCGGATCACGTAGTCGCGGTATCGCCACAGATGGGAGCGGGCATCGTCGGTCGACTCTCCCCCGGTGTCGGCGTAGCGTACCAGGTCCAGCCAGTGCCGGCCCCAGCGGACGCCGTAATCGTGACGGGAAAGCAGCCTCTCGATCTCCCGGCCATAGGCCTCGGAGGACGGATCCTCAAGAAAGCGTTCGGCTTCCTCCGGAGTGGGCGGCAGTCCGATCAGGCCGAAATAGAGGCGCCGCAGGCGAGCCCGGTCGGAGGCGGGCGGCGCCGGGACCATTCCCTTCTCTTCCAGCCTGGCCAGGATGAAGGCATCCACCCCGTTCTTGACCCGGGATCGGTTGCGCACCTGGGGCATCGCAGGCTCGGCCAAGGGCGTCCAGGGCCAGGCGAGCGACCGCTCCCCGCCCCCTCCATCGGCAGCCGCCGGCAGTTCGTCAATCCATTGGGAGATGGCTGCGATGTCGGCTTCCGGCAGCGGATTGCCGGTGAGAGGCATCCGAGGCTGCTTTTCTCCCTTGAGGTACTGGACAAGGGGGCTGGAGCTGCTTTGCCCGGCCAGCACCGCGGGCCCCGCAAGGGCGCCCCCCTTGAGAATATCGGCCACGCTTTCCAGCGCCAGTCCGCTCTGGCGGGTTTCGCCGTCGTGACAGGCAAGGCAGTTCCGGCTCAGGATGGGCCGGATCTCGCGTTCGAACCGTTCCTGCGCCTCCGGCGGGACGGCAGCCTCCTCGCCGGCGGCGGGAAGCGCCAGAACCGGCAAAAGACAGCAGGCCAGAAGATGTCGAAACAGGGAGCTCATGTGGCGGTAAGAACCCGGAGGAAGATATGCGTTGTCGGAAGGATCAAGTTACCTCCAAGGGCTTGAAAAGTCAACCTCAACGCACCTCGACGCCCTGAACCGTCAATGTTTTTGCGGTCCGCGGTGCGGGAGGGGGCGCCTCAGTCGAGGCCGGTCCGCCCTTTCCAGATCGTCAGCCCGGCCAGGTGCCCCTGCTTGCGGCTGCCCATCAGCAGGCTGGAGACGTAGGCGATCCCGAACAGCAGCAGGTTGGCGAAGGTGCTGACCCAGAAGTTGCCGGGCATGGCGGCGGCCAACCCCGGGAACATCCCCCGTCCCAGCGGCGTGTCCATGAAGAGCCAGCCGGCTACCGACACCACGGTGACGGCGGTGGCCGTCATGGCCGCCCGGCTGTTGACCCGGAGCGTCACGAAACCGACCAGGAAAAGGCTGAGCAATCCCCCGCCCATGACCGAAAGCAGCATTCGTTGAAGGTCGTCCAGGGTCTCGGAAACCCGGTAGAAGTGGATGCCGCAGGCGGTGGCGATCATCACCAGGCTGAACAGCAGGCTCACCAACTTCCCCACATTGCCGTAGTGGATCGGGTTCCGGCCCTTCACCCAGAGCCTCTTGTAGAAGTCGGTGGTGACGGTGGCGGCGGTGGCGTTGATGCTTGAATCCAGGGTGGACATGGCCGAGGCCAGCAGTCCCGAAAGCACGAAGCCGCCCAGGCCGGCCGGGACCTGGGTCAGGATGAAGCGGGGGAAAACGGCATCGGGAGGCAGTCCCTCCAGCCCCGTCCCGGGCACCACCTTGATATAGACATAGAGGCAGGTGCCCAAAAACAGGTAGTAGCTCCAGGTCGGCACCGACAGCCAGCAACCGATCCAGGCCCCCCGGGCGGCCGCCTTGTCGCTGGCGGCGGCGGCATAGCGCTGCACGTTGGTCTGATCGGTGCCCATCAGGTGCATCAGGATCATGAACTCGGCAAACAGGTAGGCCCAGAGGGTCTTCCCCTGCAGAGTCAGGGTGGGATCGCCCAGGTCGAACTTGTTGTCGGCGGCGGCCACCCGAATCAACTCGGAGAAACCTCCGGGAATCTGGGACAGGATGATGGGCAGGCAAAGCAGCCCGCCGCCGATCAGGGCGATGCCCTGGAAGACGTCGGTCCAGATGACGGCTCTCAGACCGCCCACCACGGTGTAGATCGATACCAGCACTCCCCCGACCACGATAATGGCCGGCACCGAGTCCTCCCCGGTCCGCAGAATCGACTGGATGGCCAGAGAGACCGTATAGAGCACCATGCCCGTACGGATGAAATGAAACAGGACAAAGGTGCCGGCGGCATACATCCTGGCCCAGAGCCCGAACCGCCGTTCCAGGTACTCGTAGGCCGAGCTGACCCGGGTCGAACGGTACATTGGAATGAACAGGTGGACCGCGATCGCGATGGCGGGGATGTAGCCGAAATGAGACGCGAAGTTCCGCCAGTTGCCGTCGCCGTAGGCGAAGGCCGGCAGCGCCAGAAAGGTGACTGAACTGACGATGGTGGCCATCAGCGAGAATCCGATGACCCATCCCGGCATGGACCTGCCCGCCAGGAAATAGCCTTCGTCGGTCTGGCTCGATCGCGAGGAGCGTACGCCGATCAGGATCAGCACCGCTATGCCGGCGGCCACCACCAGTTGATCCAGCAACCTGATTTCAAGACCGATCATGTGGGTTCATCCGGCTCTAACGCCTCGGCCAAACCAGCGCGCCCAGCGGCACTGCCGCCAGGACCGCCCAGACCAGGGCCGCCGCCTCCAGTCCCGCCTGTCCCCGGGCGAGCGCCTGCAATCCGGCCAGCAGACCCACCGCCATACCGGCCCGAACACGAGCCGAAGAAAGGGCAATCCCGGTGGCGTCGGCCACGGATGTTACCGCACGGGTTCGCCACATCGTCAGGCCGTAGGCCACTGTAACCATCAGAAGCAGCCCCGCCGCGGTTGCCGGCAGTGTTTCCGGGGACCACGACAGCGCTTGCCGGTCCAGGTAGACCCAGGTGGCCGCCAAGCAGATACCGGCGAAAAACCATTGACGGCGAAGACGCTCCTTCATGGACGCATCCAGTCCAAAGGCCAGGGAGCCGATGACCCCCAGCCCGGGAAACGCCCCGCCCCAAGCCGACCAAACGGTGAGTACCGCCACGAAAACTGAATCGATACCTCGGGCCGGCAAGCCGACGCTGCGGTTGACGATGCGCACCAGAAACTGGGCCGCAAACAGGAGCAACAGGCTGGAGGATTCCACAGTCAGGAAGGCGCCTAAAGTCAGCAGCAGACTGAGAAAGGCAAGCCGTTCCAGATCGGGAGCCAGTTCCCGTGCAAAGGCCCAACCGGCCAGCGCGGCTGCCGCCCCGAACAGCGCCGCCTGCGCAATATCCGGCAAGCCGCTTCCCCGCAACAGGGCCATGGCTCCCGCCACGCCGGCGGCCGCCGGCAGCAGGACCAGGACAGCAAGATTGGTGGGAAAGCGGGGATCGAGGGTCCGAGCGATCGAGGTAATGCGATAGAGGGATTTCACAGGTTCCTGCCGGGACGGGATTGATCGAATCCATTCTACCTGTCTACCTGCAACTTTTGTCTCAGTGGAACTGCGCCTCGAGTTTACAATGACTTCCCTATCTTCGTCCGGTGCTCGACGCCGCCACCCGGTCGCTCAGCCTCGACAGGATTCGGTAGCCTGAAACAACTCCCTGCGCGGGCTGGCGGGAAAGCAGCTCAAAGTCAAGCATTGGTAGTTGGTTTATTAATCCAGAAAACCAGTTTAACGGGACATGGCACTTACTCTCGAAAGGCCATTACAGTCCCTTGTTTCAATTTATGATCCGCACGGCAGCGCGCAGCACCGGCTAGCCAGCTTGGTTCAAGGTCGCCCCATGTACGCCTTCCTGGACCTCTTCTTTATGGTCTTCCACACCGTTCAGATCGTTTTCAACCTGACGGGGTGGATCTGGCGGCGCACACGCCGCTTCCACCTGGGGTTGATGACCCTCACCCTCTTCTCCTGGTTCGGCCTGGGATGGTTCTACGGCTTCGGCTACTGCCCCAGCACCGACTGGCACTGGCAAATCAAGGAGGCCATGGGCCAGACCGGCCTCCCCAACTCATTCATCAAGTACTACATGGACCTGCTGACGGGAAAGGATTGGGACCCGGACGTGTTGGACGCCTCGGTCGTATTCTTCGGCGTGGCGGCCCTGGGGGTTTCGGCCTGGGTCAACTGGCGGGATTGGCGCCGCCAGGCCCGCCGCTCGGCACCCGGCCGGCACCCCGCCCAGGGCTAAACCGTCAGGCAGCGGTCGCGGGCGGCCACCTCCCAGCGCTCCCGGATGCGTCCTTGGCTGACCACCACCACATCCTTGTTCAAGGCGGTGGTGGGACAGATATGCCAGGGAATGGCCACCAGTTCGTCTCCCGGGCGCAGGGTCCCGGCCCGGGAGGTCTCAATGACCAGGTGCTCTTCGTTCTGCAGGACCAGCCTGGCGTCGGGCAATTGGGGGAAAACCGCCCGCGTTTCCATGGGTTGGTCGGAGGCCACGGCCTTGTAGCCCAGGTCCAGAGTGACCCGGTTCTCTCCCGGCAAGCTGATGACACGGGTCAGAACGACCGCTGCCGGCACGAAAGGGAGATCGGGGAAACTCGTTCCGTATCCGGCGTCGTGGAAGATGCAGGCGCCCGGGCTGAGTTCGATGGCCGGATCCTCCATCCCGGCATAGACGGGAAAGGTCACCGACCCTCCACAGACCAGGCGCGGCACCTCCCAGCCGGCTGCGGTCAGCTCCCGGCGAAAGCCGTCCACCCCTTGGAATCGCTCCCTCACCGCGGCCGACCGCTCCGCCAGCGAAGGATAGCGCACGTGGCCGTCGTAAACGTGGAATCCACCCGCTCGCAGACCCGGGCTTTCGGCGATCTGTCCGTAAAGCCGGCGCGCACGGTTGCCGACCGGAAGACCGGTGCGCTGCTGGCCGGTATCCAGGTCCAGCAGAACTTCCACCTCTTGTCCGGCCTCGGCCATCAGCCTGGACAGGGCTTCCACCGGTTCGGGGTGGTCGGCGATCACCATGAACCGGACCTTGGGAAACCCTTGCACGAAGCGAACGGCCCGCTCGATGTTGCGCCCCACCAGGTGGTAAGCCAGCAACACATCCCGCGCGCCGGCCCGAGCCACCATTTCGCACTCGGCAAAGGTGGCCGCCTTGAATTTGTCGATTCCCCGCTGCATTTGCAGTTGGACGACCTCCCGGGTCTTGTGGGTCTTGACGTGGGGTCGCAGGCGGGCCGGGTCTCCGGCCATCGCCACCATCCGGTCCAGGTTTTCCCGGACCAGTTCCAGAAAGACCACCAGCGCCGGCGTGGCGAGTTGCCGGCTGTCCTCGATGCGGTATCGATCGGGCATGTTCCTTCCTAAGCGGCCACGGTGGCATCGGCGGCCCGGGCGCGGTCGACTTCCCCGGTCTTCACCAGCAACAGCAGAATTACGGGGACGATGGTCATGATACCCAGCCACCAGAAAGCCGACTGGTAGGAAAGCAGATTGTCGGCCGCGCCGCCCTGCGACCAGATCAACCATTCTCGCAGCGGGCCGGCCAGCCAGTTCCCGATGACGTGGGAAACGTTGGACAGCGTCATATAGGTGGTGAACACGGTTCCCGCGGCCACGGTCCAGGAAATCCTCATGGCCATGGAGAGGAACCCGACCGAACCGATGGCCGCCAGGGTCTCGTAGGAAAGCACATAGGACATGGCGAACCAGCCCTCGTTCCACAGGCCGGGGAAGGACGCGAAGATCATGGCGGCCGCCCCATAGCCGAAATAGCCGACGGTCAGGATCAAGCGCCTCCCATAGCGGTCGGCCAGATATCCGCCCAGCACGGCGCCCACGATAATGGGAGCGGTGGCATACAGACCGGAGGCTCTCGAGAACTCCACATCCGTCCAGCGCGGGCTCAGGTACTGGGTGTAGAGCGCGTTGGACAGGACCTCGTTGACTCCCAACCCAATCAGCTTCAGCAGCGTGAACAGGATGAAGACCCAGGTGGTCGTCAGCGAAAATGCCCTGAGAACACTGCCCATGACCCGGAGCGGGTTGCTCACGCTCCCGACGGCCGTAGAGGCGGCCCGGCCGGCGCTCCAGGGGAACCGCTTCTCTCCCCGCCGCTCCAAGAACACTACCGGAACCAGCATGACGGCCAGCAGCAACAGCACCTGAACGGCCACACAGGCCTCCAGACCCCAGGCGTTGATCACATGGGACAGGCTCCAGGCTCCCAACCCCTTGCCGATGAGCTTGGAAGCCCACATCATGCCGTTGGTCTGCCCCTGCTCGTGCGGCGGCAGAATGTCGACCGCCAGGGCGTCGGTGCAGACATCCTGCAGGGAGGCAAAGCAGTTGTGCAGAAAGAACATGTAGAGGATGAACTTCAACTCCTGGGAGGGATCGGCGATGCCGATGAATCCCAGCAGCGTCAGCGCCATCATCAATTCGGAACCGATGATCCAGGGCCGTCTTCTCCCCATGGAGCGAATGGTGAAGCTGTCCATCAAGGGCGCCCATATCAGCTTGAAGGACCAGGGCACCAGGATGATGGCCTTGAGGCTGCCGATATCGCTGTCGGAAATCTGGTAGTTGTAGGAGAGGTAGGAGGGCAGCGTAATCAACATGAAGCCCCAGGGAATCCCCTGGGCGAAATAGAGCGCGCACAGGGTCACCCTGCGCTGCCATCGAGTGTCGACCAAGGCCATGGAAAGTATCGACCTCCCGGGTGTCTCAAGAGTCCGCCGCGGAGCAGCCCAAACTCTACCAGCCGGCTACCCTTCCCGCAAGGGACTAGGTCTTCACCACATAGATCGGGCTCGACCAGGCCATGTGCCCGTCCTCCTGAACCACCTTCACCAGGATCGGATTGTCCCCTTTGCGGCAGTCTCCGGCGGAAAGCCTGTAGGTGAACTCACAATGAGCCGGACCGTCGGCGGCCGGCAGGCGGTAGAGCGAGATGCGCTTGTCCAGGCCGCCCAGGGGCCAGGTTCTGCCCTCCACCCCCAGGCCCTGCAGCCCTGCCTCAAGACAGGTCTGATCGGTTTCCACCCGGATCCGGCCGGCTTCCGGACGGGCCAAGTCCAGGATCAGGCCGGCCACCCCGCCGGTGGTGATGGATTCCCAGTCGAGCCGCCTGGGGTCGGCTTGCCGGCAGGGAAGATCGGGATTGTGGAAATTGAGCGGGGTCACTCCCTGAATCCGATTCCCGGACAGGGTCAAAGATCCGTTCCAGGCGACCTGCCGGCCTCTCCCCCGCACCTCGGCTCCCTCCCAAAGCAGCTTGATCCGGTTGGTAAGATGGGCGGCGGAGTAGGTTCGAAAACACTCCACCACCCGCGTTCCGTTACGAACCTCGACCCGCTCGATGGGGGCGGTTCCGCAGACCCGGATGCGGAACTCGGGATCTGAACCGGACCCGGGGTTGAGCAAACCCCCCATCGGAATTCCATCCTCGGCTTCGACATCCAGATAAATGCGAGCGCCGCTGGTCGCATAGACCCGACGGGCCCGGTAGGCCTCCCACACGCATTCTCGGGTCAGGCCCTCGGCCAGAACGCAGGTGAGCCCCCCGTAGCTGCCGAAGGTGGCGGCGCCCGGATAGCTGGCTCCGGGGCGGCCCTTGTGCCCGTCGGAATTGGCCACGATGGCCAGGCGATGCCCCCGGGCAAAGGCGTCCGCCAACATCCATTCGAACGTCCCCCAGGCCGAATGAACCTCCACCGCCCATTCCAGCCCGGGATCGTGGCGGGTCAGGTCGGCAAAGCGTCCTCCGACGTGGGGAATGACCATCACCTCCCGCCCGCAATCCCGCAGGCGGGCGAACAGTTCCTCCACGGTCGGGCAGCAGGGTTCCCGGGCCTGGCCCGGGGAAAGCAGGGCGCGGGAGCTGCGGCCGATGGGCCCGCCTTCTTCCCGGAAAATCACGTTGCGGTCCCCACCCAGAGCGGTATTGCCGCTCCATTCCCAACCGGGAAAGGTCACCAGGCGCCTCGGTTCTTGGAATTTTCGGGTTGTGGTCTGGATCTTCCTCCAGAAGCCGTCAGTGATCTGAAAGTCGTTGCCCTGGTGGGAGCAGATGTCCAGGAAGGCGTAGTCTCGGGCAAAGCGGAAGTAGTCCCCGATGGAATTGGTTCCGATGGTTTCCTCGCTCTGGCCATGCAGATCGGCCCAGAATCTCCCAAATCGCTCGCCTCTACCGACCCGGATGGGATTGGTCCGTCCCGCCAGACCGGTTCGGGCGTCTTTCACGGAAATTGTGTAGTTTCCGGGCTCATCAAAGGCGGGGAAGACGGTCTTTCGCGGGCGGCCCACCGGATTGCCCCAGCGATCCTCCAGCTTGCTCCGGACCGAAATCGGCTCACCGGCGCCGGCCAGACTGGGAGCCACCGCCACCAGTCGCACCGGCTTGCCGGCCACAATCCGGAACCTGGGAGAATCCGGCAAGCGGTCGAAGGAATAGGTGGCGAAGCGGTCGACCAGCACCCGCAGCTCAAAGGTTTTTTCCACGAAGGTCTGGACCTGCCAGCCGGGTGAGCCGCCGCTGCGATCCCCCAGCGTCAGCTCGATCCGATCCCCCTGGCGCAGGAATCCCTGCACGATTTTCAGGTGGAGCGTCTTGCCCCAGGGGCGAAGGTTGTCCTTGGGGTCGTAGCGCAACTGCAGGCGGGCGCCATTGGACGCCCGGGCGGTGGTGTAGTTGGGGGCTTGGGGCCGATCGAACTGGGGCACTCCGCAATCGGTGGCATAGCGCATCACCACCTTTATCGAGCCGGTGTCGTCAATACCGTGGAAGCCGGCCGTGTAGGTCAGCCGGCAGGTCCGGTAACTGCTGGCGACCACCCGGCCCCCCAGGCTGCAGCTCACGTGACCGAGAGATTCGGAGTTGGTTTTCACCCTATGGTCTCCTCAACCAGCGGCCGGCGCTTTGGCGATAGGGGTTTAGCGCGCCGTCCCCCTGCCGTGCGGATCACTCGAGGAAAAACGACCGATCATTTGAGCCTTTTGCAAAATTCGTCGTCGGGCGATCCTTATTCGGATCGAGGGTTTTTCCTCCCGAGTCCCTCAAGGATCCGGTGACACTGAACCCGTTTGCCGTCTGAATTTCAATGGCCACAAAAGGCACAAAAACACAAAAAGAACCATCGGATGGGCAAGTCTCGAAATCAAGAAACTCGTTTTTTGCCTTTTGTGCTTCTTGTGGTTTCTGTTGTCTCTTGTGCTTATCGTGGCGAATGCTGGAGCCTGCAGCACATCATCCTTGCCGCCTCAATGTCATTCCCGATTGCGATATTTGCAAAAGGCTCATAATGAACATGGATGCACAGGATAACCAGGACGGGACGCTGCTGCACGAGAAGTCGGCTCCGGCAATGATCGTGTGCGGATTTGCGGATGCTCAGATTACAAGCCTGCCGTTTCCTGAAAAAATCCTGTGCATCCTGTGCATCCATGTTGATCAAAACCTGTTCCGAGCCTCCATAAAACCGTTGGCTGCGGAATTTTGCAAAAGGTTCTGGTGTTCATTCGTGTCCATTCGTGGTTCGTCGTTCCCCTTCGTGGATATCTTCGTCAAAGGGCTCCACGGAGAACTAATTCTGGCCGAGGGTATTATTCGAGCCTTTTGCAAAATTCGCAGATAGCGGGAATTTTCACGTGGGGAAAGATCAAGGAGGGCAGGTGGAAGGAGGGGCAAGACCACTGTCTGTTGTATCATGAAGGTGTCTGAACCACATGATGAACGGAGGTGGAACTTGCCCCTTAGGGAAACCCTATCACGACACTGGTTCCGGTTTCAACGAGAGCTGTTTCCCCTGCTGGAGGAAGTTTTGGGGCCTCTGGGAGAGCGTTACCAGCGGCTGGTGCAGGTATTGGAGTTGGTGCGGGTGGAGGAGTTGCTGCCTTACAGTCGGGGCTGGCGTGGCCGGCCGCTGGAGGATCGGGCAGTGCTGGCGCGAGCCTATCTGGCGAAGTCGATGCTGGAGGTGGCGACCACGCGGGGATTGGTGGAGCGGCTGAGGAGTGAGGGGAGGCTGCGGCGGCTGTGCGGCTGGGAGAGGGCGTGGGAGGTACCGAGCGAGTCGACCTTCTCGCGGGCCTTTGCGGAATTCGCTGAGAGCGACCTGCCGGGGCGTTTGCACGAGGCATTGCTGGAGGAGACGCTGAAGGGCCACTTGGCGGGGCATGTGTCGAGGGACTCGACGGCGATTGCGGGACGGGAAAAGCCAGCGGCCAAGGCTGCGCCGGAGGCCAAGCGGAAACGCCGGCGGGGCCGGCCGCCGAAGGGCGAGCGACGGCCCAAGCGGTTGAGCCGGCTGGAGCGGCAGGGGTCGATGACGCTGGAGGAAATGTTGAAGGAGTTGCCCAAGGCCTGCGACATCGGCGTCAAGCGCAACGCCAAGGGGCATCAGGAGAGCTGGACCGGCTACAAGCTACACCTCGACGCCATTGACGGCGGGATTCCGGTCAGTTGTCTGCTGACCTCGGCCTCGGTGCATGACTCTCAGGCAGCCATTCCGCTGGCGACGCTGACGGCAAGGCGGGTCGAGAGTCTCTACGACTTGATGGACAGCGCCTACGATGCGCCGGAGATCCGGGCCTTCAGTGAGAAGCTGGGGCATGTGCCGATTATTGACGTCAACCCCCGCCGAAGAGCTACCTTGAAAGCCGAGCGGAAGCGGGAGGCACTGGCCCGGCGCTGTATCGGCCAAGTGACTCCCGAGGCGCGGCGCTACCGGGAACGCTCGACGGTGGAGCGGGTCAACGGACGGCTCAAGGAGGAGTTTGGCGGGAGGCAGGTGAGGGTTCGCGGCCCCGACAAGGTGAGGTGCCACCTGATGTTCGGCATTCTGGCCCTGACGGTGGATCAGTTGATGCGCCTGACGCTCTGAAGACCGGGTTGCCACCCCCAACCGCACAGCAGGTTCGCCCGCCTCAAGGCCGGGAGAGGGTAAGCTGTGCCTGCGTCCGGCGACCGCTGGCCATCCGGCCATCAGATTCGGGCTTTTTCCTTCAAAAGGGTCTTTGCAGCTGGGTAGTCACCGCCGGAACATCACTGTTGCCAGCCCAATGTCATGCCCGATTCCGAATTTTGCAAAAGGCTCATTCTATAGGACAATACCAGTTCGGGCGTCTCGCGGAACGCCACCCCAAACCTCTCCAATGATTCCACGAATCTTCTTCCTCCTGCTGCTGGCGGGGCTGATCTCCTGCAGGCCCATGGCCGCCGAAGACCCTCCCCTGGTGCTGGACCGTCCGATGCCGCCACCGGCCTGGGCGCTGATGGAGCGCGAGCTGCTGCGCCTCAACTCCGAAGCCTGCGAGATCTTCGCCGCCAAGTACGTGGATGAGCGAGGCCACTTGCTGCACACTCCCCGCTGGGGGACTCTGGACGGACCCGACGACGCAATCGAGACCTTTCACAACTGGACCCTGCTCCATGCGCTGGGGGCATCCGACTCCGTTCTGGAGCTGTTCAAGAAGGCGCTGGAGGGGCACCTGCACCAGTATGGCCAGCTCCGAACCACCCTGACCGACCTGGCCCGGGAGGGCGCCTACCACCGCGAATTCATCACCATGTCGGACTGGTTCCATACCGGGGAAGGGATGCGGGGATTCATGTTCCAGGGGCTTTCCGAACCGGGTTCGCCCCGGCTGCGGGAGCGCATGAAGCGCTTCGCCGGACTCTACATGAACGAAGATCCCGAGGCGCCCAACTACGACCCCGAGCACAGGATCATCCGCAGCATATGGAACGGCAGCAAGGGCCCCATGCTCCGCAAAGCCACCACCTACGATTGGGTGGGAGATCCGGTCCCGGGCCGCTTTCACATCCTGCACAGCCCTTTCGGCCGCAGCAAGATGCTGGACCTGGAGAAGGTCTACCCCAAGATGCTGGCTCACTGCGACGAATACCTCGACAGCGTGGGGGACCATCCGCTCAACCTGGCGGCCACCAATCTGGCCCTCAACGCCTACATGCTCACCGGGGAGCCGAAATACCGGGAGTGGGCTCTGGAATACGTGGATGCCTGGAAGGAGAGAACCGAGGCCAACGGGGGCAACATCCCCACCAATATCGGTCTGGACGGCACCATCGGCGGGGAGTATGGCGGCAAGTGGTACAAGGGAACCTATGGATGGAATTTCACCATCTTCGACGGGGAAATCGAGCGGATCGCCCATCGGAACAACTTCTCGGCGGGGAGTTGGCCGGGTTTCGGCAACGCCTACCTCCTGACGGGCGACGCCGGTTACATCGACACCCTGCGCCGCCAGATGGACAACATTTACGCTCAAAAGAAGGTCGTCGACGGCCGGCTCATGGTTCCCCAGATGTACGGGGACCCTCGCGGCTACAAGTTCAGCGGCCGGGAAGAGTGGTACCGCTGGACAACCAACCTGTTCATCGGCCGCCTGATGGAAATCTACCTCTGGTCGATGGACCGCAGAGACCTGGAGCGGCTGCCCAAAACCGGTTGGATCGGCTTCCTGGAGGGAGCCGACCCAGGGTACCCGGAGAAAGCTCTGCGAAAAGACTTCGAGAGCCTCCGCACCACCATGCAGGGCATCGAAGAGGATCCGACCACGCCCGAGACCCGGTTGGCCGACTGGCTCCTGGACCTCAATCCCGCCAGGACCGGGACATTGGTCAACCTGATGCTCGGCGGTCACCTGACCGGCAGGATCTGGACCCTGCACACCCGGGTTCGCTACTTCGACCCGGAGCGGCGCCGTTCCGGACTGCCCCCGGACGTGGCGGCCCTGGTAGAAAAGCTGACGGGAGACAGCGTAACCCTCACCCTGGTGAACACCAGTCCCTTGCATCCCCGCGACCTGATCGTCCAGGCCGGGGCCTACGCCGAGCACCGGTTTCAGAGCGTGACCCTGAACGGGAAGACCATCCCAATCCACGGGCCATCGGTCGGGTTGCGTCTGGAGCCCGGCTGTGGCAGCCGGTTGGAATTTTCCATGCAACGCTACGCCAACCAACCCAGACTGGCCATGCCCTGGGATGCGCCATAGCCCCCCCCCACAGGTCATCCCGCCCACAATCCGACGAAACCTCCCATAAGAAAACTAAATCACTCCCCCCCTTGAGGGGGAGTCGCCGAGCCGAATGGCGAAGGCTGATGCGGTGGGGGGTAACCACCGGCTGCCCCGTCAATCTCCGGCCGGAAGCCTCACGGCTCGGATGCGATTGTTGCAGTGGTCGCTGATGAACAGCAGGTCGTCCCCCCGGAGACAGAGCCCACACGGCTCGTTGAGGCGTGACGCCGGCGCCGGTCCGCCGTCCCCGAAGTCGCCGCCCTCCCCACACCCGGCCACCGTCTCCAGCAGGCCATTTCGGGTGATACGCCGCACCCGGTGGTTTTGGCGGTCCGAAAAATAGAGAGTGCCGTCCCGGGCAATCGCCAATCCCCAAGGTGCATGGAAGCGGGCCTTCAAGGCCGGGGTGCCGTCCGGTGAGTATCCTGCCTCGCCGCTGCCGGCCACGGTGGCGATGCGGCCGTCGCGGTCTACCCTGCGGATGACGTGGCAGGTCGAATCGGTGAAGTAGAGATTTCCCGAGGCGTCGAAGCGGATGGCCGAGGGCGAGCCGATCCGGGCCCGCCTGGCCGGGCCGCCGTCGCCGCTGTAGCCCGGAAGACCGCAACCGGCCAGGCTGTCGATGATGCCGGTGGATCGGTCGATCCTGCGGATTCGGCCCACGCCGCCATCCCCGACGTAGATATTGTCCTCGGAATCGTGGGCTACCGCCGTGGGAGCCACCAGGCAGGCGCAGTTGGCCGGGCCGCCGTCACCCTTGTCCCATTGAAAAGCGGCTCCCGCAATGCCGCGCATGGTCCCGTCGAGCTCCACCCGGCGCACGTGACCGTGGCGGTGGTCCGCGATGACGATTCGACCCCTCGAATCGACCGACACGTCGTAGGGGTTGCCGAGGTAGGCGTCGGTGGCCGGGCCGCCGTCGCCCCCGTACGCCCGCGCCCCGTTGCCGGCCACGGTGCGGATGACTCCAGCTTCCGGATCGATGGCCCGAATGCGCTGGCTCCAGACGTCGGCGAGGTAGAGGTGCCCGTCCGGCCCCAGAGACAAGCCGCCGGGACCGCAAAGAAAGGCTCGAGTCGCCGCCTCCCCGTCATGCACGCCGGTGCCGCCCAGGGCGGTGGTCACGATTCCGGTCCGCCCGTCGTAGCGCCTCAATCGCCCGGAACAATCCCCCCAGTGCACGGTACCGTCGGGATCGGCGAAAATGGCCGCTTCGCAGGAGTTGCACTCGGTCACCGAACCGTGCAGCCCTTCCTGTCCGAAGCCGGGGACACCCGTGCCCACCAGGGTGTCGACGACGCCGGTGGCAGCCTCTACTTTCCGCACCCGAAACCCATATTTCTCCCCCACGTAGAGGTTGTCGTGGACATCCAGGCAGATGGCGTCCGGCATCAGCGTGCCGGCTTCCACGGCCGGCCCCCCGTCCCCGTTGGAGGCCCGTTGGCCGTTTCCCAGGACGGTGTCGATCACCCCGGTCCTCCGGCTGATTTTCCGGATGCGGTCGTTGGAGTTGTCGCAAACGTAGAGATCGCCCCTGGAGTCGAAGGCCAGGTGCTCGGGGTGGTAGAAGGCTGCCTCGTCGGCCGGCCCACCATCCCCGTGATAGCCCATGAAGCTGAGCCCCGGGCCGAAGAAGGGCCGGCTGCCGCCCCGCTCGGAAGGGTAGTGGCGGGCGCTGCGGCCGGCGTAGACCTGGATGGTTCCGCTTTGAGGATCGACGCGACGAATCGTGCAGGACCATTCGTCCGAGATGTAGACCCTGCCCCGCTCGTCCACCGCCAGGCCGCAGGGACAGTCGAACTCCGCCTCCAGCGCCGGCCCCCCGTCACCGCCCCGCCCCCGCCGACCGGAACCCGCGACCCGGCTGATGACTCCGGTCCCGGCGTCGATGCGGCGGATGGTCACGTTTCCCAGGTCGGTGAAATAGAGGTTCCCTTCCCGGTCCAGGCACAGGTCGTGAGGGTGGCGCACCCGTGCCTCCAGCGCCGGCCCCCCGTCGCCCCGGCTGCCGGCCACTCCGTCCCCGGCGTACCGGTGCAGAATGCCCTGGCGATCGATCCTCCAGAGGCGATGAGCCAAATAGTCCACCACGATCAACTGCCCGTCCCCACGGCGCACCACCCCCATGGGCCAGCCGGCGTCGGCGTCCCGGGCGGGAACACCCTCTTGGTAGCCGCTCCCCGCTACCGTGACGATCCGTCCCGGCGGCAGCATTCGAAGAT
Organism: Candidatus Versatilivorator sp.; assembly: GCA_965207735.1. Lineage (GTDB taxonomy): Bacteria > Acidobacteriota > Terriglobia > Versatilivoradales > Versatilivoraceae > Versatilivorator. Next base: position 4,967,539 of record OZ242296.1, read on the forward strand.
CATTGAAAGGAATCATAAGCGCCTCCCGGCACGTCCGGTCCCCGCCCTGGCAGGCGGATCATACGAGAGTCAAAAAAAGCATCTTCATGGCCTGTCGGGAACAAACGCCCTGTCGTACTTAACCGGTTTTCTACTAATTGAACATGGATGCACAGGATTAACAGGATAAACAGCCAGCCGTTGTCGTTTTGGCAATGAAGACGAACCACCAATGAACACGAATGGGCACGAATGGGGGCTTCTGCAATATTGTGACGTAGGTGTCACGGCGTCAGGGGAGAATGCCCACCCGGGAGCGCGGGCGTCCCGATGGTGCGATGGAGGGCATCCGACGAGCGAATTCTCTGAAAGCCGACGGTCGCCTTCTGGAAAACTCCCGTTTGTCCGCGAGCCCAGCCCCCGCCCTGCCGGGCGGATCATACAAGAGTGAAACAATCAGAAATCGACAATCCCTTCGTGAACTTGGTACCCCGTCGCGGTTAACCTCAGCGCCTTAGTGCCCCTTCGTCGTTCTTCGTGCCCCTTCGTGGATAAGTCTTTTTCCTTACCCGCTGGTCTTCAAGCCGGGAACGGATCACATGCCCATGCATGGTAGAATGGATGGCCTGATTCCGTAAGACAAAACCACTGGCCGGGCCGGGGTTCCATTCCGGTTGCAACGCCGACACGGCCTTCCCCGGCGGCAAGTAGCGAAAACCATGAAATATGACCTTCTGGTCTGCAATGGCAGGGCGGTGGATCCCTCCCAGGGGTTGGACGATCCCCGGGACATCGGTCTGCGTGGTGACAAGATCGTTGAGCTGGGACAGCATCTGGACCCGCGGGAAGCCCGCGATACCGTCGATGCCCGGGGGCTTCTGGTGACTCCCGGCCTCATCGACTGCCACGTGCACGTCTATCCCGGCGTCTCCCACTACGGGATCGACCCCGATCCCAACTGCCTGGAGCGGGGCGTGACCACGGCAGTGGATGCCGGATCGGCCGGTGCGGCCACCTGGGACGGTTTCCGCCGCTACGTTATCGAAGTCAGCGCCACCCGGCTCTTTGCCCTGCTCAACATCTCCTCGGTGGGCATGGTGACCGGCGTCGAGACCGATCCTGCGGTGGGCGAACTGGAGGACTTGCGCCATTGCAGCGTCAGCGCGGCGCTGGAAACCGTCGAAGCCAATCGGGACGTGATCCTGGGAATCAAGATACGTCTCAGCGCCAACCTGGCTGCCAACGGTCGCAACGAACTTCCCGCCTTGAAGCTGGCCCGCGAAGCAGCCGAAGCAGCCCGGCTGCCGATGATGATCCATACCCCCGGGTCTTCCCTGCCCCTGCCCCGGATTCTGGCCGAGATGCGGAGCGGAGACCTGATGACTCACTGCTTTCACGGCCATGCGGCCGGCATCCTGGACGAGCGCGGGCGGGTCCTGTCCGCGGTGCGCGAGGCCGTCCGCCGGGGTGTGCGTCTGGATGTCGGCCACGGAAAGGGCAGCTTCCGCTACCCCGTCGCCGAGCAGGCCATGCGGCAGGGAATTCTCCCCGGCACCATCAGCAGCGACCTCCACAGCTACAACCTTGAGGGACCGGTCTACGATCTGGCCACCACCGTCTCCAAGTTCCTGCTGCTGGGAGTCTCCCTGGACGAGGCTCTGAGGATGGTCACGGCGGCTCCGGCCGAGGTGGTGGGCATGCAAGGCCGCCTGGGAACCCTGAAAACCGGCGCCGAGGCCGACCTGGCTCTGTTCGAGTTGGCGGAGGGCAGGTTCGAGTTCAGCGACGTCGCCGGAGAGACCCGGACAGGCCGCTGGAAGCTGGTTCCGCGCGGCGTGATCCGTGCGGGACGGGTCGTCAAGCGGCCTTAGCTGCTATTGATCAGCGTCACCTGGTCGTTCAGGGTCCAGTAATCGTATAGGTATCCAAGCCCCAGAACCCCAGCGGTGAGCAGATAGAGGATGCCGCTGATCCATTTGCCCAGATACATGCGATGAACACCGAGGAGTCCCAGGAAGGTGAGGAGGATCCAGGCTACGGTGTAGTCGATCGGGCCGCGCTGAAACCGGAAATCGGCTTGGCGGCACATACCGGGAATCAGAAACAGATCGACGAGCCAGCCAATTCCAAGCAGTCCCAAGGTAAAGAAATAAACGGTTCCCGTGACGGGTTTGCCGAAGTAAAAGCGATGGGAACCCGTGAAGCCGAAAATCCAGAGCAGGTAGCCAATGAGGGTGGAGTGGGTGGTTTCAGCGGGTAGCATTGTTATTCGTACAAATCCAACGCTGCAGGCAGGATCTCAGGAGGAATGGTCCTTCTATTCCTTCTCCTTCTCCTTCTCCTTTCCCGTCTCCTTTTCCCCCTCCTCCTTCTCCTTCGCGGCAGGCTTGACCGCGACGGTCTCTATTCTCTTGGTCCTGGCGTCGACTCGCCGCACCCTCTTGTTGCCGGTGTCGGCGATATAGAGGTTGCCGCGGCGATCCAGGGCCAAGTCGAAGGGATCGGCCAGGCTGGCTCTCCTGGCGGGGCCGCCATCGCCGCTGAAGCCCCTCTGGCCATTGCCCGCGACGGTGGTGATGACGCGGTTTCTGGCGCCGACCCGCCGGATGCGGTGGTTGCCGCGATCGGCAATATAGAGGTTGCCCGACCGGTCCAAGGCCACCGAGAAGGGATCGTACAGGCTGGCCCTTGCCGCCGCCGCCCCATCACCACCGAACCGGCCCTTGCCGTCGCCGGCATAGGTCGAAATCAGCCCGGTCCTGGCATCCACTCTGCAGATGCGATGGTTGCCGGTATCGGCGATAAAGAGATTGCCGCGGCGATCCACCGCCACGTCGAAGGGCACTTCGAAAGCCGCTTCGGTGGCCGGGCCCCCGTCACCGCTGAAGCCCGTTCGGCCGCTGCCCGCCACCGTGGCGATCTGGCCGGTCTTGGCATCGACCCGGCGGACCCGGCGGCTGCTCTGCTCGACGAAATAAAGGTTGCCCTCTCGATCCAGAGCCACACCCACGGGGGTGGACAGGCTGGCTTCGGTGGCGGCCACATCATCATAGCGGTAGCCGAACTCCCGGTTGCCGGCCACGGTGGTCACCGCACCGCTCTGGCGGTCAATGCGGAAAATCCGGTGGGTGTTACGGTCCGTCAGGTAGAGGTTGTCGGCTCCATCCAGGGCAATGCCGACCGGTCGGCCCAGGTCCACCTTCCGCCCGGATCCCGGATCGACGATTCCCCTTTCCAATTGGACGGTCAGGACGCCGGTCGGATCCAATCCCAGGATCCGGTACTTGACGTCGTCGCTGACGATCAGCGTTCCATCGGAACGAACGGCTACCGAGCGGGGGGTGAAGGTGGGGGTGTCTTCGGCTAGTATGCCGGAGGAGAGCAGAGCCCAGCTCAGCAGGAAAAGAAAAAAGCGCATGATCGAACTCCCTCGTCGTTTCAGGTGGCCCTAATGTAACGCCGGAGCCATGAAAATGTAAAGGAAGGGATACAGCCCACATCCCTCACCGGGTCGAGTCGTATGGAATGCCGCCAACGAAGGAAGAATGACTCCGACAGGTCTGATTTAAGCCACCTGCGGAATGCGTTGGCGAGTGTATACTGAACGGCGCAACAGGGAGTCGAAAAGTAGCGGAACGAGGGACATTCAGAGGAGGAAGCCTGATGAAATGGATCGCCGGAATAGTCATTGGAGGCGTCGCGGTCGGTTTGTGGCTGGGAGTGAAGGAAGCTCCGGCGGACAGCCAAGCCTATTGGTCCCAGTGGAGGGGGCCGGAGGCTACGGGAGTTTCCCCCGAAGGTAACCCACCCGTGGAATGGTCCGAGGACAGGAACATTCGCTGGAAAGTGGCCATCCCGGGCAAGGGCCACGCATCCCCGATCATTTGGGATCAAACGGTGTTCGTGGCCACCGCTATTCCCACCGACAGCAAGAACCCGGTGGAGGGGGAAGGCCAGGTCAAGCCGGCCCAGGTCATGAAGTTCGACCTGCTGGCGCTGGACCGCAAGACGGGGAAAGTCCTCTGGCAGCGGACCACCCGGAAACAGGGCCCCCACGAAGGGACCCACGGCGCCAACACCTGGGCCTCCGCTTCGCCGGTCACCGACGGTGAGCACGTCTACGCCTACTTCGGTTCCTTCGGCCTCTTCTGTCTGGACATGAAGGGAAACCCTGTGTGGGAGAAAGACCTGGGGGACATGTCGGTTCGACTGAAGTTCGGGGAGGGCAGCTCGCCGCTGCTCTACGGAAACAAGATCGTCATCATCTGGGACCACCAGGGAGACTCCTTCATCGTCGCCCTCGACAAGCGCACGGGAGACGAACTGTGGAGAGTCCCCCGGGATGAGGAGACCTCTTGGTCCAGCCCCATCGTGGTCGAGCACGGCGGGCGGAAACAGGTGGTCACCAGCGCCACCAACCGGGTGCGCAGCTACGACCTGGAGAACGGAGACCTTCTCTGGGACGGCAGCGGCGTGACCTTGAACGCCATCCCTTCACCCGTGGCCTCGGAGGGTATCGTCTTCGTCACCAGCGGATTTCGCGGAAACGTGCTGCAGGCCATTCGGATTGGAGCCGCTCAAGGAGACATTACCGACTCGGAGGCTATCGCCTGGGAGTTGGACCGCGACACCCCCTATGTTCCTTCGCCGCTGCTCTATGGGGACCTGCTCTACTTTGTCAAGGGCAACAATGGCATCCTCTCCTGCCTCAACGCCAAAACCGGGGAGGCTCATTACGGTCCCCTCAGGCTGGAGGGTATCGAGGGCGTCTACGCCTCTCCGGTGGGAGCCGGCAACCGCGTCTACCTGCCGTCTCAGAACGGAACCACCATAGTAATCCGGAAAGGCCCCGAATTCGAGGCGCTGGCCAGGAATACCCTGGAGGATGGATTCGACGCTTCGCCCGCCGTCGTCGACAAGGAGCTCTATCTGCGCGGACGAAAATTTCTCTACTGCATCGCCTCCGACTCCTGACGATGAAGAGACTGGTTGTCATCCGTCATGCCAAGTCCAGTTGGAAAGACCCCGGGTTGAGGGATTTCGAACGTCCTCTGAACAAGCGTGGCGAGGCCGATGCCCCCGAGATGGGCCGGCGGTTGGCACTGCGTTCCCTGATTCCGGACCGCCTGCTCGCCAGCCCGGCCAAGCGGGCCATCCGGACAGCTGAGATCATTGCCGGCGCCATAGGATTCCCTGCCGAGCGAATTTCCCGCGTGGACCGGCTCTATGGCGCCGGGGCCGCCGACCTGGTCGGCATCCTCCAGGGACTGGACGATGCCGAGGATACGGTCTACCTTGTCGGGCACAACCCGGGGTTGACGGACCTGGTCAACTTCGTCGGCAGCGCATTCCTGGACAACCTTCCCACCTGCGGCGTGTTCTGCGCCGATTTCGGCATTTCTTCCTGGAAGGAGATCGGCCGGCACCGGGGAAAGTGCCTCTTCATGGACTTTCCCAAACACCCTCCGGCAGGATAGACGGCCTGACGACCCGCCGTCCATCCTTCACCGCATCAGCCGTCTCCTGTCGGCTCGGCTGCGACTCCCTCTCAAGGGCGAGTGATAACTGAGTCTTGAAGGAGGGAAGGTGCTGGTTCAGGAGAGGGAACCGGCTGCCTGCTGCGCGGGACCTCGGAAGCGGTAGCCGACACCGGTGACGGTTTCGATATAGTCCCTGAAGTTCGGCCCCAGCTTTCTGCGAATCCTTCGAATGTGGACGTCCACCGTTCGGGCGTCCCCGTAATAGCTGTACCCCCAGACGGCGTTGAGGATCTTCTCGCGCGTCAGGGCCCTTCCGGCATTCAGGATCAAAGCCTTGAGCAGACCGAATTCTTTCAGGGTGAGTCGGCAGTTCTCGCCCTCAAAGCGAATCTCGTAGTTCTCGAAGTGCACCTCCAGACGACCGTCGTCGTAAGACTCTACCTGCTGGCCGTCGTTTTTTCTCAAGGTTGAGCGGACCCTGGCCACCAGCTCGCGAACCCCGAAAGGCTTGGTCATGTAGTCGTTGGCGCCCAATTCCAGGCCCAGGAACTTGTCCGACTCGGTGCTCCTGGCCGACAGGATCATGATGGGGATATGCCGGGTCTCGGGGTCCCTGCGAAGGATTCGGCAGACCTCGAACCCGCTCACACCCGGCAGCATGAGGTCCAGGATGATCAGGCTTGGCTTGAGCTTGAATGCCAGGCTGACACCTTCTTCCCCGGTATGGGCTTCGACCACCGAGAAGTTCTTCTCCTTTTCCAGGTTGTAGCGTACCGCTTCACAGATGTCCGTGTTGTCCTCGATGGCGAGAATGCACTGTCGCATGGCTTGGCTCGACTCGATTCCGACTTCCAAGGAGGGCCGCTCCGCAGCCAACCTTAGAAAAGAGAGAAGCTGGTCCCGACCTTGAAGGTCCGTCCCAGGTGATAGCGCCGCTGCAGATGGTCAGCCTGCGTCCAGCGATACTCGTTGTCGGACAGGTTCTCTATCGTAAACTTGACCCCCCACCGCTCCCCGATGGTGTAGAGGTAGGCCAGATCCATGAAGAGGTTCCCCTCCTGAAAGATGTCGGGGAGGCCAAAGGTGCCCACGCCGGTGATCTTGCGGGACACGGAATTCAGGAAGAACCGGACCGTGCTGCGCCACCGAGGCTTGTTCCACTCGGTGCCGAAGTTGTAGATGAAGCGGGACTGCCCCAGCAGCGGCCGCCGTTTCGAGGTGGCCAACAGCGCCAGCTCGGGCGGAATCTCGACATTGGAGTCCACGAAGGTGAAGTTGCTTTGCAGGCTGAAGGGCTCCAGCCCATCGTGAAAGTGGCCCAGGTGCTGGCGCCATTCGATTTCGAAGCCCTGGTTCCGGGCGCTGGTGGCGTTCACGAAGCTTCTGCGCTGGTTGATGGTCGGCTGAATGGTGGTCTCGATGGGGTCGGTGAAGTCCTTGAGGAAATAGCTGGCGGCAATCACCTGGTTTCCCCCCGGGAACCACTCCCAGCGGGTATCGAAGTTGTCGATCCTGGCCCGCCGCAGGTCGGGGTTTCCGGCCGTATCGTAGCCGCCCAGCACGTTCAGGAAGTCGAAGGGGGAGAGCTCGCGAAAGTCGGGCCGGTTGAGGGTGCGCGCATACCCGAACCGCAGGTTTTGCCTGGAAGTCAGGGCATAGCTCGCGTTGATGCCGGGTAGAGGGTCGCGGTTATCCAGTTCGGCTACGGCCGGCACGCCGCCGGGAACCAGCGGATCGATGGTGGTGACCTGAATCAGGGCATCCTCCAGGCGGAGGCCGCCCACCAACCGCCACTTGGAGCCCAATGAAATATCCAGCATGGCAAAGGTGCCGAAGATGTCCATGTCTCCCCGATAGGTGTCGGTGCCTCGTGTGTTTTCGCGCAGGACGAACCGGTCGGGAGCGATGTTGTCGGGCCCCAGGAGTTCATTGGGGGCAAGGCTGGTATCGATGTGGCGGAAGCTGGCGGGCTTGAAGCGGAAGCGGCGGGCTTCAAAGTCGCGTTCCCGGAAGGTGGCCCGAACCCCGACACTGAACATGCCGGTAACACCGCTGCCGAAGAAGGGCTTCCCCCACTCCACCAGAGGCTCGTGGATCTTGTCTTCGAGCGTATTGTAGAAGCGCAGGGCCGATTGGGACAGCGACAGGAAACCCAGGCTGTCATCGTATCGGCGCTGGTAGATGGTTTCCCGGAAATCGGGCTCATCTCGGCCCGACTGGGAATATGTGTACTGCCAGCGGATCAGGCTGTTGCCCAGTGCCGGCAGGTTGTGTTCCCCCTCGACCCCCGTAGAGAACAGACCCCGTTCTACCCACCGCAGCCGTTCGGCCACGATCTGCAAATCGATCCCCCCGTTGAGACCCTCGAAGCGGCGTGCTTCCTTGTCGGCGTCGTGGGTGTAGGTATTGCGGAAAACGATCTTGTTGTTGCTGTTCAACCGCAGGGCGGCATTGAACACGGCTCCCACACGGGATGCCTCCACGCTCCGGGCGAAATCGGGATAGTCGGTGCGAATGCCGATATTCCCACGGCCCGTGTTCACCAGGTAGCGCCGAGCCTCCTGATAGACCTGGGGCTTATTGGTGAAGGTGAAGGCTCCCACCAGGCCCAGCGGACCCACCGTATCGCCTCCGGCAATGGAGTGGGTCTGAGAGGGACGAGCTCTGTCGATGGAGGTTCCCTCCCAGTTGACGGGGAAGGCCCGGCCGAACTCCTGCATCTCCTGCCGGCTGAAGCTGCCCGGGAAAAGCCTGGTCTGCGGAATCCGGACAGGAACATCGCGGGATCCGTCCTGGTAGCCCCAGAAATCGGACTCGCCTCCCTGGTAGGTCTGGAACTCCTTGAAGGTGGTCCGGCTATTGAAGCCGTAACTCACGCTGGCATTGAAGGTTCTCGCCACCGGAAACTCGATGGTCTGCATCTGAACCAGGCCTCCCGAGAACTCGCCGGGCAGGTTGGGCGCGTAGGTCTTGATAACCTTGATGTTCTCGATCAGAGTGGCGGGAAAGAGGTCCAGCGGCACCACCCGCCGTTCGGGGTCGGTGGTGGGGACCATGGCCCCGTTCAGCATGGTGGCGCTGTAGCGTTCCCCCAGGCCTCTCACGTAGACATAGCCGTCGTCGACCACAGAGACACCGGTCACTTTCTCCACCGCTCCGGCTGCATCGGAAGCCACCGACTTTCTGATTTCATCCCGGCTCATGCTGTCGCTGACGGTGGGCGCCAGCTTGCGCTCGGTGAGCATGGCCTCTGCAGTGGCGGTGACGGCGTCGATATCCGTCGTGACGTCGACCACCGTCTGGGTGGCAAAGTTGGCCATGACGGTGCTGACCTCCTGGACGGCGCCGGCCGTAACCACGATGCCGCTTACCGTGGATTCATGGTAGTTGTCTGCGGTGAAGAGTAGTTGGTAGGTGCCGGGGGACAGCTGCAGGACATAATATCCGTCCAAATCCGTCACGGTCGAGAGTTCGGGGCGGCCCTCCACTTCGACTCGGGCCTGCCGCACCACGGAGCCGTTGTCGGCATCCAGCACGTTCCCTGCCACGGCACCTGTTTCCTGACCGGACAGATTCTGGGCAAGCAGCAATAACAATGACATCAGGGTTAGAAATCGAAACACTCCAGTCACTCCTTCTGTTGGCACAGGTAAATATCCAGGACGAACATGGCCGACTGCCTGAACGTACAATGACCGTGTGAACACCGTGTTAAGAGCGGATAAAGAGTTGGTTAAGATCGACTAACGGAAGAACTGAGGAAAGGAAACGGTACGGATCATCGAACAACTGCGTGTGGCCGGCTGGAGAATCCCACCGCCCTGATTCATTGTTGAGCAGGCGCCGATTGAGCCAACCACAGAAAAAAGGCGCCCTGGACTCTTGAGTCCCGGGGCGCCGAAACTAAACCGGGGCCGTTGTCGTAGCAGGCAGCCCGATGCGACTACGGCTCGGAGGAGATCAGGGATCCAACTCTCTTACGGAGGTCCCATTTCTCCTTCAACGTGATATTGAACCCACTCCTCGTCCCATCTCTCGTCACCGAAGGCGCCCAGATAGTTGGCGGACTGATCGAAGAAGCCGTCGTCCGGAGGCAGGATCCAGTTGGCGCGAAAAACGGGCCCTCCCCCGCGGGGCCTGAAGTCGGGGTCGCTCAACTGCAGGGGGCGCACCAGGTCGGGGTCGGCAATCATGACGTTGGCCTGACCCTGCAGAAACTCGGGGCCCAGGTTGTCCTTGCTGCCAAGAGGGTCGACAACCTGGTCAGCCATGGTATTGGACCGGCCTGACATCAGTCCGTTGTTCCACATCAGCAGACCGTCGACCGAGAGCGCCCTGTTGTCGATGGATGCCTGGTCCAGAACCACCAATCCGGTATTGACCCAGTTGTAGAGGAGGACGTTGTTGTAGCTTCCACCGGAACCCCGACGAAAATAGGCGCCGGCCACGCCGGTCCCTTCGTCAAAGCCCTCGGTGTAGGTGTCGCCGGCGCCCACCATGGTGACATTGTAAACCTGAGGCTCGGTCACAGGAGTAGCGGCATAATCGTCCTCATTGTTGTCCGACTCGATGCCCCGGTTCCCCTGCTGATCCTCACCGGCCACGCAGACCGCGTGCTGCAGGCGCCCGGTCCAGCCGATCTGCATATCCAGGAAATCGTCCTGGCCGTAGGTCCCCACCAGGTAGCTGGCGTCCATGGTGCCGCCGAACCACTCGAAGAGATCGTCCAGCCCATACTTGGCCTGCAGGTGATGAGCCACCGTATCCGAGCCGCAGCCGCCGAAGGTGATGGCGTTGATCTCGTCGTTGGGGGCGAACTCGGCGCCGGCAAACTCTACCCGGACGTAGGTTAAAGTTCCGCAGTCATGGGTGGGATCGTCTCCGCCATACTCGGTGTCGTCCGAGGGCGGAAGCCCCTCGATGTTCCCGAAGCCGGTAGGCCAATTCACCGGGGCGGCACCCAGCAGCACCAGTCCTCCCCAGTCACCGGCATTGCGCTCGCCAAAGGGCAGCTTGCTGGTGAAGGTAACGGGACGGGAGCGGGTGCCGGCGGCCACTAGTCTTCCCGTGGTGGTGACAAAGAGGGAAGAGGCCGGCTGGGAACCGGGCTCACCCGTGATGATGGTACCGGGTTCGATGGTCAGGATGGCCCCATTCTTGACAAAGACAACCCCGTTGAGGTTGTAGGTCTTGGTGTTCACCCAGGTGGTATCGGAAGTGATGTCGCCGCTCACTGCAACGGTCTCGTCCACCACCGAGATCTTGAAATAGGCGTTCTTGAGGACGCGCCCACCCCGATTGTCTCTCAATTGAACCACAACAGTGTGCATGCCGAGTTCGTCGGGAATGGTGTAAGGCATCTCCGTGGCCGAGCCGCCGGGTCCCACGATCACGGCCTTGTTCACTGCGGAAACTCCCGCGTCCAACCGGGTGAGCCCCGAACCCGTGTCGATGTCGTCCGGGGTCTGGCTGAAGATGCTTTGCGGGACCATTGTGGTGTGTTCTCTCTTGGTGAAGAACGTCCTGACACCGGTCTGGTTGTTGATGATATAGCTGAACAGGGAGTAGGGCTGGTTGTCCTGGTTGACGCGGTACGAACCGCGTACCGTCATCTGCTCGCCCGGACGGTAGACATACTTGTCGGCCCAGATCCACATGCCGATGTCGGAATCTTTTTGAATCGGTGTGGCCCCGTGGGTATCGCGGGAAACGCTCCCGCCACGGGCGAGCGACGCCGGAGCGAGGCCTGAGGCAGCCACGGCGACGACAGCGGCGAGAGTAAGCAAAATCCTTTTCATGTGTCTCCTTCCTTCATTCAGGTCTTGATTTCGATTGACAATAGACAGGCAGTCTTCTTCGGGTGAGCCCCCTGGAGAAGCACCGCCTCGCTTGGCCACCGAAGCTAGCAGGAAGGAATTGCCGAGAAATGAAATCCGAATGAAAATATGATGAACTCATTGACTACGTAGTTCTTCGATCCCATGAATTCTTGCGTTTAGGGCTATTTTCACTTGTCACACTGGGAGCAAACAGGTGGATAATGCGGGACAAGCCGCTCTGGACGAATCCAAGAAGCGGCTGAAACAGACCGGGACCTCCCGGGAGAGGAAATCCAATGTCGATGACACACCTTTCGAAAACCGCCAGGATGCGGGTGGGACTTCTGCTGGCCCTGCTGATCGGGACCCTGGGCAGCCAGTGGAAGGACATTCTGCCGGCCGCCGAACCCGATCCCGACGAGATTCACGTCCTCCAGCAAGGCGGGAAGTTTGGCAAGCTCTCCCTGGAAGTCAAGGAAGCCGGATCCCATCTTCACATGCCCGCCCGGCTCTACTTCACTTATGACGATGGCCGGGAAGAACTGCCTACGGTCGGCCGCTTCCAGCACTTCATGGTGACTGCCTCCGGCCGGGATCTGAAAACACTCCCCGTCGGCGAATACCAGGTCTACGTCTCGCGCGGGACCGAATACTCGCTGGACCGGCAGAAGGTCAAGATCGAAGAAGGCAAGACAGCCTATCTAGACTCGACACTGGAGCGCGTGGTGGATACCAGCGGATTCATCTCGGCCGACTTCCATCTCCATCTTCAGTACGCCATGCGGGACGGAGCCATGACGTCGGCTGCCGAGGGGATCGACTTGCTCACGGCCACCGACCACAACATCCTGAAGGACTATTCCCCCCACATTCGCGCGCTCAAACTGGAGCGCTTCATTACGTCTACTGTCGGTTCGGAGATCGACACCGCCTTCGGCCACTTCAACAGCTTCCCCCTGGAGATCGATCGCTGGGGACGGCGCGAGTTTCGCCACGGCATCCGGACCCCGGCAGAGTTCCTGCGCATCGTCCGGCAGGAACCGGGCGAGCAGATCGTGCAGATCAACCATCCGCGGCGCCAGACCTCCAGCCCCGTCAGCGGCTATTTCGATGAGCGGCTCAACGCGGAAACCGGAGCTTTCGACTACCCCTATTTCGAAACCGGTTTCGACAGCTTCGAGATCTTCAACGCCATCACCGACAAGAGCGAAACGATCATCGGCCGGAGTCGACTGGTGGATCAAAAACTCCAGGACTGGTACCGATTGCTAAATCGCGGGGTGCTGATGGCGGGTGTGGCCAACACCGACGCTCACCTCTACCCACAAGATTCCCTCGGCTATCCCCGAAACTACGTGGTTTCCGAAACCGACAACCCCTGGGAGATCGACGCCCGCAAGGTCGTCCAGGCCGTCAAGCGGCGGGCCGTCACCGGCAGCCTGGGGCCCTTCCTACATTTCACTGGTAACGGCGCCCCGGTGGGATCGGTGATCACAGACCTGGATCGCTCCGTTTCCCTAAGAATTCAACTGCAGTCGGCTCCCTGGGTTCCGGTCGAGACCCTGGAAGTCATCCGAAACGGCGAAGTCATCAAGACGTATTCGGTGCCGCCCCCGGAAGAAAAGGAGAAGCCCTGGAAGTTCGACACCGAGCTGGTGGTGGATTGCCGGCAGGATAGCTGGGTTCTGGTAATCGCCTCTTCCCAGACCCCCTGGGAAAAACCCTTCGAAAACTACCGCTCCTTCTCCTTCACCAACCCGGTCTTCGTGGATGTGGACGGCAACGGCTACTTCGATCCCCCCAACGGAGGCTTTCCATTGCAGGAGGCAGGGAACTGAGCGGGGCTTGGGAAGGGGTGATTGGAACTTCCGGGAGTGCGGGCGTCCCGTAGTCCGGGACCTAATTTGGACGAATTATTAACATGGATGGACAGGATATACAGGATTCTTGGTTGATGGGTCGGTAGAGAATACTCTGGGACGAAAGATCTCTCGCCCCCCCCGAGTTCGACCGTTACCCTTTCTTCAACAAGGATTGCAAAACCCGTTCCTATGGTCATGGATCACCTCGAACGAGCATCCGATCATCGAGCGAGTCCGATTACTGTGCAGCGGCGTCTCGTCCTCTTTATCCTGTTCATCCTGTGTATCCATGTTCAAATAATGTAGACAACAAATTTAGTGGGACATGGCCATTGTTCCCGATAGGCCATGAAGATTCATTGTTTCACTCTCGTATGATTTGCCCGGAACGGTGGAGGGCGGACTAGTTTGTAATCCCTGGTATCTGCAAATCCGCACCGGATCATCGCCCGAACTGGCTTCTCGTGCAGGAACCTCTATTCCTGTCAATCCTGTGCATCGATGTCAATTGTAATAATTTTCCATCCCCGACGCCGAGCCTGGCGTGCCGCTAATCGGAGGACATGTCGACCTCGAGGGTGAACTGGCTGTCGGCGTCTCGCTCGTACTTGCCCAGGGTCGGCGAATAGGTGCTCACTTCGATCCGATTGCGGGTGGGTGAGAACTTCATGATCCTCAGCCAACCGTCGCCTCCCCTTGCCCGTCCCTGATAATCGGACAGGAGGCTGTAAACCCGGTTGCCGTTGTAGGTATCCTCCCTGAGAGCCTCGCCCAGGACGTGCCCGCAGAGCATCAGGAAGAAATTGGGATTGTCCTTCAGCACGTCATAGGTGGCTTGCCCCTGATGGCTGAAGGTCTTGTCGAGCTTGAGCAGGCTGTGGCTGACGACAATGGCCCGCCTGTCGCTGTGTTCCTTCAGGAGTTCATCGGTCCATCCCAGCACGTCGCTGCCGGCAGCGAACTCCAGGAAAATAAGGATGAAATCCAGCCCGCCTGCACTCAACAAGTGGTAGAAATTGTCGTTGTCGTCCCCGTGGTTCCCACCGAACCAGGGTCTGTCCTTGAAGCGGGCCAACCCGAAGAAACGGTTGTAGAGCTGGGTCGTCTCGATACGGACGCCGTCGATGCGGATCGGAAGACGGCGGTAGATGTATTTGTCGTGGTTGCCCACCGCAATGCCGTAGGGAATGGGCGGCGTCCCCTCCAGCTTGCGGAAGGCTTCGTCGGCATGCTGCCACTGATCCTCCCGATCGGCGTGATTGACGCAATCTCCCAGGTGAGCCACGTAGACGATATTGAGAGCTTCCCGGTTCTCGGCGATCCACTGGGTCTGGGCCTTGAAAATCTCCGGAGTTCCCCCGCCGTCGCCGGACGCATAGTTCTGGGTGTCGGGCATCACGGCGATGGTGAAGTCCTGCTGGGCTCGGGCGCCGGCCGGCCAGAGGAGGAGAACGAGGATCGGAAATACGCCCCAAATGCTATGAACGGAACCACATCGCCCAACTCTGATGTCTGTTTTCATGTCAATTTCCTTGGATATCGACCGTGGGATGCCGGAGAGTAGCAGCGGCACTGAAATCGTCAAAAGCGGCTGCAAGCGAAGCGCTGTGCTCGAGCCGAGTGTGGGAGCCGCAAATGAACTTCCCGTGATCAACCCATGAAGTGTGAATGAACCGGACCCTGGACCGAACCGGCAGGGGCGGCTGAATCGTCCCAACCCAATATACTGAATCCCGGCAGGCCGGCCAAGGCTTTCAATCCCATTGGGGAAAGGTTATGATCCTTTGCCACAGGACACAGTTATCGGAAGGATGCACCCGGGCCCCAGCGGAAAAACGCGCCAAGGGCCCCAGTCATTCAATTCCATCTGCCGGACCATGGCTCGCATCGGACAGTTGTCACCGCGGAACAACATTTTCCCACTCTTCAGAAGAGGAACCTCTATGCCACGACTGATCTTGCTCGGTGGTTTTTTTCTGTTGGCGATTTACGCCTTCTCGGCACGACAGGGACAGGTGGAAATCTTCGAGATCGGCAAGCACAACGTAGACCTCTTGCCGGGCGGCAAGGAAGCCGACGGTATCGTCGGCGACTTCGTGATGCGGAACGACCGGATTCAGCTTCTGGTGGCGGGCAACCTGCCGCTGAGAAGGCCCAACATGACGGTGGAGAAAGACTTCGAGACTCCCGGTTGCCTCTATGACCTCGACCTGGCGGGAGAGAACAACGACCAATTGACGGTTCTGCGGCCCGGCCAGTTGGGGGGGGCGCTGTCCTCAGTTCAGATCAGCAATCCCGGCAGAAGCGGGATTGCCCGTCTGGAAGCGGCGAGGACGGCCGCCAAGGGGGAAGGGCTCTCCATCAGGCACGAGTACGAGTTGGCGGCAGGCCAACCCTATGTCAAGATCACCTCCACCTATCGCAACCAATTCGGCCCGCCCAAGACCATCGAACCGCGAGCCGCCTGGAAAGAGTTTTCCCAGCGCTGGACCGTCGGCGCCATCCAGGTGGGAGACAGCATCGACCCCTTCGACAAACGCGCCTATGCCTGGGCCGCCCTTCAGACTGAGGGCCGCAGGAATCGGTCACCCCGCCTGCTCGCCTCGCCCCTGCCGAAGAAGGTCGAGCTCTCGCCGGGTGAGGAGCGGCGGTTTGCCATTGCCGTAACCGTGGCCGCGTCTCCCCTGGAGGCTTACGGAATCCTGGCGAGCCTGGGAAGGAAGGCGGGACAGGTTGGCGGGAGGGCCGCTGACCAGGGTGGAACTCCGGCGGAACACGCGCAAGTCCTGGTGGAAATTCAAGGTAAGAAGTTGCCTGCCTATCCCGATGCACAAGGCAACTTCCAGTTTCAGTTGCCGGTGGGAAAGTATGACGCTCAAGTCGTCGATATCGGCCGGGAAGAAACGTCCGCTACCCTCCAGGGCTTTTCCGTGGCGGCCGGACGAACCGTCCGACTGGATTTCAAGCTGCCGCCGGCCTCCAGGGTCGAGTTCGACATCCGGGACCAGGCGGGCAAGCCTTCGCCGTGCAAGGTTCAGTTCATCGGCCGCGACGGCACCTCCACACCCGACCTGGGCAGTCGCTACCGGGCTCACGGCTGCGACCACCAGTATCACTCCCACAACGGCCGCTTTACCCAGCAACTCCCCCCGGGGACCTATCTGGCAAGAATTACACGGGGGCCCGAGTTCGACATGTTGGAGAAGACGGTCGAAGTCCAGCCCGGCCAGTCAGTCAAGGTCAGCGGGTCGCTGAAGCGCACCGTGGATACCCGGGGCTGGATCAGCACCGACTACCACGCCCATTCCACTCCGAGCGGCGACAACTACTGCAACACCGACGATCGCATCATCAACCTGGTGGCCGAGCACATCGAGTTCGCTCCGGCGACCGAACACAACCGCATTTATGACTGGCAACCTCACATCGAGCGCCTCGGCTTGACACAACACATCAAGACCATCGTCGGGCTGGAGCATACCGGCAGCGGGCAACACTTCAACGCATTCCCGCTCCGCAGCTTTCCTTACCTGCAGGATGGAGGGACCCCGCCCTGGCAGTACGATCCACGGCTGAATGCCATTGTGCTGCGCAATGCCTTTGGGGGCGGCGCCGACCGCTGGGTTCAAATCAACCATCCCGGAGTCGGGCTCGTTTTCAACGACCGCAACCAGGACCAGGTTGCCGACGGGGGCTTTGCAGGATTCGAGGATCTGATCGATGCCGGAGAATTCTGGAGCGACCAGATTCTGAATCCCGATCCCTTTGTGATCAGC
This sequence comes from Candidatus Versatilivorator sp., assembly GCA_965207735.1. GTDB lineage: Bacteria > Acidobacteriota > Terriglobia > Versatilivoradales > Versatilivoraceae > Versatilivorator. Next base: position 4,984,455 of record OZ242296.1, read on the forward strand.
GAGCGCGGGGGCCGAACCCGAAAAGGGGAGAACCGAATCTTTGGATGGCTGCAACTTCTCAACCAGGGACGCAATGTCTGGTGCGTGGCCGTCAGTGACGCCCACGGGGTTTTCTCCAGTCCGGCCGGCGATTGGCGGACCTACGTTCCCAGCTCAACCGACCAGCCCGCCGGCATCGATCACCGGGAAATCATCCGCAACTCCAAAGCCGGCCGCATGATGATCTCCAACGGTCCCTTTCTGCAGGTGGAGACCGCCGACGGTATGCCGATCGGTTCCCAGGTGGTGTCGGAGGGATTCATCGACCTGGAAGTCAAGGTGCAGACCGCCAATTGGCTGGAAATCGACAGGGTTCAGGTTCTTGTCAATGGTCGCCAACACCCCGATTACAACTACACACGTTCCAAGGACCCCTCCAAATTCAAGAGGCGGCCCCTGGTTTTCGAGGAAACCATTCGGGTGAATCTGCAGGAAGATGCCCACCTCATCGTGGTGGCGACGGGAGAAAAAACGGACCTGAGCAAGGGCTGGGGGCGGGCCGGCCCCGCACCCATGCACCCGGTCGCCTACAACAACCCGATTTTTGTGGACGTGGACGGACAGGGATTCAAACCCAACGGGGACAACCTGGGTCACCCGCTGCTGGTAGCACCGCGCCGACCCTAACACCGGGTCAAGGAACTCCAGGAATGATCCGCTCTCGTTTCTCCTGGAAACTCACCGCAGGTTTTCTTCTGCCGATTTTTCTCTCCACTGCAATCGTGGGCGGACTCTCCATCCGAAGCATGGAGGAGAACTCCAAGGAGGAGGTCCGTAGATCACTGGTTGCACAGGCCGCATTTCTCAGGAATGTGGCTAAAGCCCGACTCGACCAACCTCAGGAATCAGTCTTGAATCAAGAGGTTCGATCCCTCGGAGAAGAGATCAGCGCTCGGCTAACCGTAATTGATGTGCATGGCCTCGTGCTGGCAGATTCTCAAGAGAACCCTTCCTCGCTGGACAACCTTGCCAGCCGACCCGAGATCATGGCTGTTCGCTCCCACGGCTCGGGCGTCGCGATCCGGTACAGCCATGGGCTCGGCGCTACCATCATGTATCTGGCCTTGCCCATTGAAGACAACGGCCGATTGTTGGGCTACGCCCGGGCCTCCCGGTCCCTGTCCGACATCGAACAGAGGCTGTCCCGTCTCAGGACCCTTGTCGCACTGGGGGCTTTCCTGGCGATGCTGGCCGCTGCAGTTCTGGGCCTGGCCTTGGCACACAACTTTGTCAAGCCGGTGACGGCGATGACGGCCGTTGCTGAAGGAATGGCCCGAGGCGACTACAATCGCCGGCTGCCGGCAACCCGGACCGACGAGTTGGGAGATCTGGCCCGCGCACTGAACCGGACGGCACATAGCTCTCAAAATCGAATGGAAACGATTATCACCGACCGCAACAAGTTGTTGTCATTACTGAAAGGCATGGTGGAGGGCGTGGTTGCGGTCGACCGCGATGAACGCGTTCTCCAGATGAATTCGGCTGCCGGGAAGATCCTGGGAGCCTCGCCTGAAACCAGCGTATCCAAGCCCATTTGGGAAGTGACGCGGGTTCGTCAGGTCTGCGACACCCTGAGCCGTACCTTGAAAAGCGGGAGGGATGTGAGGGACGAACTGCGGCTGGCAACACGATCCCAAGATCAGGTTGTAGAAATGTTGGCGTCGCCGCTGTTGGATGGCGAAGGAGAATTGGTGGGAGCTGTGGTGGTTCTCCACGATGTTTCCGATTTGAATCGCCTGCAAACCATTCGTCGGGACTTCGTCGCCAATGCGTCCCACGAACTCAAGACGCCGATCGCGGCCATCCGGGCCTTGGTCGAGACGCTGATCGATGACCAGTCCATGCGTTCCTCCAATCGGGCGCATTTTCTGTCCAGAATCCGGAACCAATCGATCCGTCTTTCGTCGTTGGTGACCGACCTTTTGACGCTTTCTCGTCTGGAATCCTCCCCCGGCGATCCGGAGTTGCGCCCGATCGATCTGCGCGAGCCATTCAGGGCCGCGGTACAGGCTCTGCGACCCACCGGCGAGGAGCGAGGAATCGTCGTCCATTCCGAGGTTTCCAAGAGTCCCGTACGGATCTTGGGTGATCCCGAGGCGCTGGTACAGTTGACCACCAACCTGCTTGACAACGCCATCAAGTACACCAATCGGGGAGGGCAAGTATGGGTTCGCCTCAAGACCGAGAACGGGGAGGCCCTCATTGAAGTGCAAGATACGGGAATGGGCATTGCACCTCAAGATCAAGTCCGGGTCTTTGAACGATTCTATCGAGTGGACAAAGCCCGCTCCAGAGAGTTGGGCGGTACGGGCCTGGGGCTTTCGATCGTCAAGCACATTGCCGTGATTCATCAGGGTCAGGTCCTGGTCGAAAGTTCGCCCGGAATCGGCAGTACCTTCCGTGCTTCCTTTCCGGTTCACAAGGACACCACCTCGTAAGTCTCTCCTCGCAGAAAAATACCCCGATTCCAGTCAAAATGTCGTCTCTTTATTCGATCTTTACAAGAGGCTGGTAGAGGTCTAGCTGCACAAAGGAGGGACTAATGAAGCGGATGAATATGAAGGGTTTCCTGGTGGCGATTGCAGTTGTGTACGCACCGTTTTTCCTGATCGGCTGCAGCGGTAGCGGAGGAAACAGGCCAAACACCGTGAGAGTAGACGGTTCCAGCACTGTCTTCCCGATTACCGAAGCCGTGGCCGAGGAGTTTCAAAAGCGATTCCCCGACATCCGGGTTACCGTCGGGATTTCGGGCACCGGTGGAGGCTTCAAGAAATTCAGCGTCGGTGAAACGGACTTGAATGACGCTTCACGGCCAATCAAGTCCCAGGAAATTTCAATGGCCTCCGAGAACGGGATCGAATTCATTGAACTCCCGGTTGCTTTTGACGGGATATCGGTCCTGGTCAATCCAGGCAATGAATTCGTTGATTCCTTGACCGTCGAGGAGCTTCGGAAGATTTGGCAACCGGGGAGCACGGTGATGAAGTGGAGTGATATCCGGGCCAACTGGGAAGACCGTGCCCTGAACCTCTATGGACCGGGAACCGACTCCGGAACCTTCGACTACTTTACGGAAGCCGTTAACGGCAAGTCTCAGGCCTGTCGCGCCGACTTTACCGCCAGCGAGGACGACAACGTGCTGGTGCAAGGAATTGCCGGGGACCCAAACGCCTTGGGTTTCTTTGGCTACGCCTACTACGGGGAGAATCGCTCCCGACTGAAGGCGGTGCCGATCGATGCCGGCAAGGGACCTGTTGCGCCGTCAGTGCAGACCATCAACGACGGAAGCTACGAACCCCTATCAAGGCCGATATTCATCTATGTCACCAGGAAGGCCTCCGAGCGGCCAGAAGTCTCCGCTTTCGTCAAATTCTATCTTGAGAATGCCCCCCAACTGGTGACGGAGGTCGGCTATGTGCCATTGCCGGATCGCGTCTATCAACTGGCGCTCGAGAGATTCGAGAAACGAGCCACGGGCTCGGTTTTCGCCTCGGGACACATGGTTGGCATGAGTCTTGAAGATCTGCTCAGCGCCGAAGAATAGGAAGAGACCTTGCCGCAGGCCTCAACGGCTAAATCACTGCAAGCGGGCGCAAGCACCAGGAAGTACCGGACAAGGGAAGAGTTGATCCGATTCGTTCTTTTCCTTTGCGCTTTCCTGTCCGTCCTGACCACGCTGTCCATCATCGCCATCCTGGCGTGGGAGGCCTACTCCTTTTTTCGGGAGGTAGGTGTCTTCGATTTCCTCGCGGGAACTCGATGGACGCCCCTTCTGGAACCCCGATCGTTCGGTGTGCTTCCTCTGGTCGCGGGCACCCTGCAGATTGTCGTGGGAGCTTCTCTGATCGCAATACCAGTGGGACTGGCCAGCGCCATTTATCTGGCAGAGTTCGCCTCAACTCAGGTCAGGAGGGTGCTGAAGCCGGTTCTGGAAATCCTGGCCGGAATTCCCACTGTCGTCTATGGCTATTTTGCACTCACCTTCGTGACTCCCCTGATTGCCGGCATTTTCCCCAGCACGCAGATTTTCAACGCCGCCAGCGCATCCATCGTGGTCGGCATCATGGTGCTGCCCATGACGGCTTCGCTGTGTGACGATGCGCTGCGCGCAGTCCCGGAGTCTCTGCGTCAGGGAGCTTTTGCCCTGGGCGCCACCCAGTTTGAAGTGACCTTGCGAGTAGTCTTGCCGGCGGCTCTTTCGGGAGTCATGGCATCCTTCGTATTGGCCGCTTCCCGCGCCATTGGAGAAACGATGGCGGTGACGCTGGCTGCAGGAGCGACGCCAAGAATGACGCTGGACCCGCTTCAAAGCATTCAGACCATGACGGCTTATATTGTCCAGGTGAGCCTCGGCGACACGCCCGTGGGCACGGTTGAATATCAGACGATCTTTGCCGTGGCTGCCCTGCTGTTCACCATCACCTTGGGCATGAACATCATCGCCCAAAGAGTGCTGGCAAGATTCCGCGAGGTCTACGAATGAAATCGGATCGCCTCCGGCGCCGGCACGCCACCGCCAAGATTTTTCGCCTTCTCTGCGCCGCCGTGGCATGGGCTGGGGTCGTCATCCTGGCGGTGTTGCTCTTCCACGTCACTCGTGAGGGAATCCGTTGGCTCGACTTTCAATTTCTCACGGAGTTCCCCTCTCGGTTTCCAGAGCAGGCAGGCATCAAATCGGCGCTTTGGGGAACGGTCTGGCTGATTACACTCACGGCCGCAATTTCCATTCCCGTGGGGGTTGCGGCAGCCATTTATCTGGAGGAATTTTCCCCGAAGAATCGCCTGTCACAGTTGATTGAGGTCAACATTGGAAATTTGGCAGGGGTGCCCTCCATTGTCTATGGAATTCTGGGGCTGGTTCTCTTTGTGCGATTCCTGGCCCTGGGACGAAGCGTTCTGGCAGGAAGCCTGACCATGACACTGCTGATTCTTCCCGTCATCATCATCGCCGCGCGAGAGGCACTCCGCGCCGTGCCGGATTCCATTCGTCAAGCTGCTTTTGCGCTGGGCGCGACTCGTTGGCAGGCGGTGAGGGCGCAAGTCCTGCCCGTGGCGCTGCCGGGCATTCTGACCGGTGTGATCCTGGCATTGTCGCGGGCAATCGGTGAGACGGCGCCGTTGGTGATGATCGGCGCCTTGACCTATGTCGCCTTCGTTCCGGAAGGGCCGATGGATGCCTTTACGGCTCTGCCCATCCAGATCTTCAATTGGGCCTCCCGTCCCCAGGAAGACTTTCATCAGTTGGCTGCAGCCGGAATCATCGTACTCCTGGTGACACTGCTGCTGATGAATGCCACCGCGGTCTGGATTCGACAACGTGCCGAGAGGACAGGTCGATGAATTCCCCGACGAAAACCGATGCTCAAGTGTCATCCGCGGAACAGCCCCGGTCGGTCCTGGAGGTTGCCGACCTGACGATACGCTATGGGACTAAACCCGCTATCCATGAAGTCTCTCTCTCCATTCCTCAACATCGGATTACCGCGATCATCGGACCTTCAGGTTGTGGCAAGAGCACTTTGCTGAGGGCCTTCAACCGGATGAACGACTTCATTCCCAACGTGGGCATGGAGGGGCGAGTCCTCTACATGGGTTCGGACATTTATGCACGTGACGTCGATCCGGTAGAGGTTCGGCGCCGCATCGGAATGGTTTTTCAAAAGCCGAACCCCTTCCCCAAATCGATTCTTCAGAATGTTGCCTGGGGCCCTTCCATCAACGGATTTACCGGCAATCTGGAGACTCGTGTCGAACAGTCCCTTCGCCGCGCCGCCCTGTGGGAAGAAGTCAGCGACCGGTTACACGAGTCGGCTCTGGCACTGTCCGGAGGCCAGCAGCAAAGACTCTGCATCGCCCGGGCCCTGGCCATGGAACCGGACGTCATCCTGATGGACGAACCCTGCTCGGCGCTCGACCCTGTTTCGACGGCCCGCATCGAAGATCTGATGTTCGAGCTCAAGGAACGATACACGATCGTTATTGTCACCCATAACATGCAACAAGCGGCTCGGGTTTCGAACCTGACCGCCTTTTTGGAGAATGGCAGCCTGGTCGAGTTTGGGGAAACCGACCAGGTCTTTACAAGACCCCGGAATAAAAGAACGGAAGACTATGTGACGGGGCGCTTCGGGTAAATTTCTTGCGGAATTCGGACATTCCATGATCCACCCGGAACACCATTTTCGAGCATGCTATCCCGCTCGAAGCCGAAAGCCCCCATCCACGGGAGGACTGCTATGTCCATCCACCTGCAAAAGGACCTGGAACACCTGAACAAGGAACTGTTGATCTTGTCCTCCATGGTCGAGGATGCAACCAACAAGGCGATTCTGTCCCTGGTCGATCGACGGTTGGATCTGGCCCGCCAGGTGATGCGCGAAGACGACCGGATCAACTCCCGGGAAGTCCTGATCGAAGAAGAATGTCTCAAGATGTTAGCCCTGCATCAACCGGTGGCGGCAGACCTGCGTTTCATCGTCGCGGTTCTGAAGGTGAACAACGACCTGGAGCGAATGGGAGACCTGGCCGTCAATATCGCCGAACGCGCAGCCCATCTGGCCACCCGGGAGCCACTGCAGGTTTCTCTCGATTTCCCCAAGATGGCTGAGGGTGTGCGGGAAATGGTGAGTGAGAGCCTGGATTCCTTGACCAACATGAATCCGCGACTGGCCCGGCACGTCTTGACCATGGATGACGAGATTGACGAAGCCAACCGCGGAATGTTCGACATCTTGCAGGACCTCATGCACCGGGACCCGTCGACGATAGAGCGAGCGGTCCATCTGCTATCCGCCTCTCGTCACCTGGAGCGAATTGCCGATCTGGCCACCAACATCGCCCAGGATGTTGTCTATATCGCGGAAGGCCGCCTGATTCGCCACTTGAATGAAGGCGACATCGAGAGGCAGCAATCCAACAGCTAATGAAGGGGACCAATCGTAATGAGGCTCTTATGGAAAATGAGATCGATTGCCGGCAGGACGCTTCCGACCCTTGCTTGGTGCGTTGTGACCGGTTCGGCTGCCGACAAGGAGGTTCAGGTTGAATGGAAGGACGGGGTGCGCCTGGAGACCAGGGACAAGAGGGTCCGGCTGAAGTTCGGTGGCAGAATTCACTATGACTGGGCCACCATGTCTCAGGATTCAGGTATTCGGCAAAGTCTCGGTTCTCTTCAGGACGGGACCGAGCCCCGTAGAGCGAGAATCTACTTCTCCGGCGTTCTTCATGAACAGGTGGAGTTCAAGGTTCAGTACGACTTCGCCGGCGGCACCACCAAGCTCAAGGATGTCTACCTGGGCCTGACCGGAATCCCCTACCTGGGAAAGATCCGGGTGGGACACATGAAGGAGCCTTTCAGTCTGGAGGAGATGACCAGCAGCAACAATGTCACCTTCCTGGAGCGTGCCTTGCCCAACGCCTTCGCTCCTTCTCGGAACGCAGGTGTGCTGATTTCGAACCATGCCAAGGAAAGGGTAAGCTGGGGTGCGGGTGTCTTTCTCGACACCAATGACCTGGGAGTGGATCAGGGAGATGGAGAGTTCAATTTCACGGGGCGGTTAACGGGAACGCCCTGGTATGCGGAAAAGGGCAAAAAGGTTGTTCACGTGGGGCTCGGCTACAGCCACCGGAGCCCGAGTGAACCCCGTTTTCGCTTTCGTCAAAGGCCCGAGGCTCACTTGGCGCCTCGGTTCGTGGACACCGGAACTCTGAGGATGCAATCGGCCCACCTGGTGGGACCCGAATTCGCCTGGGTCCACGGTCCGGCATCCGTGCAAGCCGAGTACATCCGCGCCGGGCTGAATGCGGTCGCGGGCAACCTCGACTCCAACTTCCAGGGGTATTACCTGTTGGGAAGCTATTTCCTCACCGGTGAACAGCGAAACTACCGCGCCTCGGCAGGTCAGTTCCGAGGAATCAAGCCCCGGAGAAACTTCAACCTCGGCCAAAAGGGCAAGGGGGCCTGGGAAGTGGCGGTTCGCTACTCGTCACTCGATCTCAACCATGGACCCGTTTCGGGTGGGAAGCTGAACGATCTTACAGCCGGGCTCAACTGGTACCTGAATCCCAATGCCCGTGTGATGTGGAACTACATCCGCGCCAATCGTGACACCCTTGGCAAAGCCGACGTTTTCCAGATGCGCATCCAGGTCAACTTCTGACCCGAGTCGTCGAGCTCCGATTCAACCCACCGGGAGAAAACAGAGGAAGGCAGGATGGGCGGCCTACGCGAGGTCTTCCGGGGAACCGTCCGGAACCGCTTGCGCCTCAACCGCAGAACGCGCCGCCCGCTGAGCCTTGCGGATAAAGGTCTCCTGAGCGTTTCTGACCGGCTCGCCCTTGGCCGGGCGGCGGCGAAGGTAGGAACCGTCGGTTTGAGCATCCCAGGCGGAGCAGTTGTCCTTCTCGTAGACCTCGATGATGCCGTCCAGTTGGCGTTTCAGCTTCGAATCCTGGACAGACACGACCGTCTCCACCCGGTTGTTCAGGTTTCGTTTCATCCAGTCCGCAGAACCCAGATAGTATTCGGGGTTCCCTCCGTTAATGAAGCGAAAGATCCGGCTGTGCTCCAGGAAGCGACCCAGCACACTGTAGACACGAACGTTCTCCGACAGGCCCGGAGCCCCTGCCCGCAGGCAACAGAGCCCCCGGACGTTGAGGGTCACCGGGACTCCCGCCGAACCGGCTGAATAGAGCTCCCGAATGAGGCTGGGATCCTGCAACTGGTTCAGCTTGGCATAGATCCCGCTGGGTCGACCGGCGCGGGCATGGTCCGCCTCTCGGCGGATCAGCTCGTTGAATCGCCGGCGCATGGTCACCGGCGCCACCAACACCTCCCGATAGTTGCCGTGGGGAAGGCCGCCTGTCAACGCATCGTAAAGCGCGGCCACCTCCTCGCAGATGGGAGGATCGCAGGTCAATATCCCCAGGTCTTCATAGGCCTTGGCCGTACCGGTGTGGTAGTTCCCGGTCCCGATATGGGCGTAGCGCCGAATTCCCTGCTTTTCTTCCCTGATCACCAGCGCCAGCTTCACGTGGGTCTTGAGGCGCTCCACACCGTAGGCAACGTGAACACCCTCTCTTTCCAGAAACTTTCCCCAGGCAATATTGGGGGCCTCGTCAAAGCGAGCCGTGATCTCCACCAGGACCGCCACCTGCTTGCCGCGCCGAACCGCTTCGGTCAGGGCTCGCACAATGGGGGAGTCGCTGCTGGTACGATAAATCGTCAGCTTGATCGCCAGCACCTCGGAATCCACCGAAGCCGCCTCCAGAAATCGCAGCACGGAGGTCTCGAAATCCTGGTAGGGGTGGTGCAGCAGGATGTCTCCCTTGGCGATCTCGTCGAAAATTGCCGAGGGAGCCTGGGCGCTGAGGTGCTGCAAACGAGGGTGGTCGACCGGCCTATGGGCCGGGAAATTGATCTTCTCGCTATCGTTTATCTTCAGTTGGAGAAGATCGCTGAGGCCCAGCAAGGGACTGGAGGAATAAACGTCTTCGGGATCGATCTTGAGCTGCCGCGTCAGCCACTTCACCAGCCCCTTGGGCATATCGGGCTCCACCTGGAGCCTGACGACCCCGGCGAACCGCCGAGCCTTGAGCTCGCTGCCCACCTGTTGCACCAGGCTCCCCGGCTCTCTCAGGGCTTCCTCCTCCTCGGGGCCCGGCTGGACCTCCCCCTCGGCCCCGCGGGTCACCTGGAAGAAGTAGACCTTCAAGGACCGGTCGGCCGGGTACATCAAGTCCAGGTTGGCGGCAATCACCTGTTCCAGGGGAACGTAGCCGCCCCCGGGCAAGGGCGCCCAGCGCGGGCGGTTGTTGGGAACCTTGATGCGCAAGAACTGCTCCCTACCACCCTTCCCGCCGGAGAGGAGCACTGCCAGATTCAAGCCCAGATTGCTGATGAAGGGGAAGGGGTGCTCCGAATCCACAGTCAACGGAGTCAGGATGGGCCTCACCGATTGCTCGCAATAGGTACGCATCGATTGCCGTTGCTCGGGGGTCAACTCCTTGTATTGCAGGATCGGATGACCGACTTCGGCCAGGGCCGGGAGCAGTTCCTGATTGAGGATACCGGTCAGAACGGCTGACTGATCCCGCAATTCCAGGCGGCAGGCATCGAATTCCTCTCTCGGAGTGCGCCCGTCCAGGGAAAGCTTGCGGGACCCTTGCTTGATCTGGCGCTTCAGGCCACTCATTCGCTTCATGAAAAACTCGGCATGCAGCATCCCCATGATTCCGGCGAACTTGACCCTCTCCATCAGTGGAAGATCCCGGTTGGCAACCAACGACAGAACCCGGCGGGCAAACCCCAGCCAGCTCAGTTCTCGATTGATATAGGCCTCGGGTGATTCCAGCTCTATTGTTTTCGGTGACGAGATCGTCATGACAGCCTCCGCCTTGGGGCACAACCCACGGGCCGGAGCGGCTCTTCGAACTGAAGAAAAGGGGAAGTAATCTTAGCATCGCCCACCCTCGGCAGGCGACCCTAAAACATATACGGATTCGGCAGGCGACGGAAGTGTGACGGGACAAGCCGGCAGCCACGCCTGATGCCGCTGGAACGGACCCCCATGCGGTCGAAACTTGAAATTTTCATCTGAGGTGGTATGCTTTGGCCCCTTCAAAACTGAGAACACTGGACGGAACAAGCTGTCCGGGTAGGGGCCAGCCGTTGCCACGGCGGCATGACGAGTCTGGAAACTGCCCCGATCGAGTTCGCCCCCAGGAGAATAGATGACAGCTCAAGCGAAGATATCAAGCCGCAAGTACAAGGCTTACACCCGAAAAGATATTGACAGGATTCCGGAACTGCAAGCTCTGCCTCAGCGTGAGATCGTCGCCATCAAGGCCGTCTCGGCGGTGCTGCCGTTCCGCGTCAACCGCTATGTGATCGAAGAGCTGATCCGCTGGGAGGATGTTCCCGACGACCCCATTTACCAATTGACATTCCCTCAGCGAGGCATGCTGGATCGCAAGGATCTCTCCAGGATGATGGAGCTGGTCTGGGGCAATGCTCCGGCCAAGGAGATCCAGGGGGCAGCCCGCGAGATTCAGGCCGGACTCAACCCCCATCCCGCCGGACAGATGGAGTTCAATGTCCCCCGATTGGGTCAGGAGCCCCTTCCGGGAATGCAGCACAAGTATCGGGAAACCGTACTCTTCTTCCCCAGCCAGGGTCAGACCTGCCACGCCTATTGCACCTATTGCTTTCGCTGGCCCCAATTCGTGGGCTTGGAAGAACTGAAGTTCGCTTCCAGTGAATCCGAGAAGCTGGTGGACTACTTGAAACAGCACCCCGAGGTCAACAGCGTGCTCTTCACCGGCGGGGATCCCCTGATCATGAAGACGCGTGTGCTGCGACGATACCTGGAACCGCTGCTCTCCCCCGAACTCGAGCACGTGGTCAGCATCCGCCTGGGCACGAAAGCCACGGCCTACTGGCCCTATCGCTTCCTTACCGATCCTGACGCGGACGACCTGCTCCGGCTCTTCGAGGAGGTAAGCCAGGCGGGCAAGCATCTGGCGGTCATGTCGCACTACAGTCACCCCAGAGAATTGCAGCCGCCCGCGGCCCAGGCCGCCGCTCGCCGAATCCTGGCGACCGGAGCGGCCATTCGCTGTCAGGCCCCCCTCATCCGCCACGTCAATGACGACCCCGACGTCTGGGCCGATCTATGGCGATCCCAGGTGCAACTGGGGGCAGTGCCCTACTACATGTTCGTGGAGAGGGATACCGGACCCAAGAACTACTTCGAAGTACCCCTGGCCGATGCCGCCGAGATCTTTCGCACCGCCTACAAGCGGGTCTCAGGACTGGCTCGCACCGTCCGCGGACCCTCCATGTCCGCCACTCCCGGAAAGGTCGCCGTGGACGGAGTCGCCGAGGTTTACGGGCAAAGAGTCTTTGTGCTCAAGTTCCTGCAGGGGAGGGACCCGGATTGGGTCGGCCGGCCCTTCTTCGCCCGATACGATCCTGAAGCCACCTGGCTTGACGATCTGCGTCCCGCCTTCGGCCAGAAGCAGTTTTTCTTCGAGCAGGTCCTCAGGCAAATCAAGAAGACGGGAGACACCCAGGCCTGGCGTAAGCGGATCCCCGCCCAGCAACGCTTGAAGATCTTCGGGGACGGGGAGTGGGAGTAAGCAGGGTTGCAGTCCGGAAAAACCTCAGTACTCGATGGGCCGTTGTTCGAAGTGGCGGTGGAGCCGATATTCGATCTTGCAGTCCACCCGCACGACCGAGGGATCGAAGGCCACCTCGGGATCTCTCTTCAACAGCTTGACCTCGACAAGATTACGTCCCTTTTGGGGAAAGTGCTCGGGCCCCAGGTGGTAGTCGTAGGCGTAGCCATAGGTTCCAAGGGAATGCGAACTGGACGGGGGACCGATCAATCGATAGGTCATGTCGACTTTTTGGAGAATCGATTCGGGAAGAACCTGACGGTTGAATTCGACCCGGACCTGATCATAGTTGGGGATAAGGTTTCCCAAGCGCACTCGCAACACCACCGACTTGACTCGTCCCAGCTTGTGCCAGTGGCGCAATCGGTCGGCCACGTAGAAGGACACCTGAACCGGGCGGCCGACCTGGATTTTCTGAGGGAGAGGCTGGGAGCGACCAGGAAGCCAGTCCAGAGAGGCATCGGGCCGGCGGTTGGAGTGGGCCAAATAGACCTTGTCGGCGGTTTCCAACAATTTCGGATGCCCCAGCAGTCGCAGCGTCTCGTACTCTTGAGCCGTCCAGGGCCATCCGTTTGGAGCCCAAAGGTGGTCGCCGATTCCGAATCCATCCACCCCCTGGTCCCAGGCGTTGGCCGCGCCGGCCCAGATCATGGAGGGTGTGGCGTATCGAGCCAGGGGCCGGCCTAATCCATTGTGAAAGACGGAGTAGGCGCGGCATCCGGTTCCTCGAGTGAGCTTCACCACGGCGCCCAGGTCCACATCCTGATCCAGTCCTTCTTCCTCGCTCTGGCTGCTCTCGCAAAAGAGTCCGTCCACCAGCTTTTCCGACACCCAGGTCGGGACTTGGTATCCGCCCAACTTCCAGGCTTCCGGATGAGCCGGGATGCGGGCATAAATGCGCTTGGCCCGTCCCTGGCTTTGCCCGGCTTCGTCGGCCACCCTGCGCAATTCCCGTATCCACCGGGTCATGACCGGCGCCAACTCCCCAACCTGGTCGAAGCGACAAAAGGGCATTCCCCAGGTCAGGTTCAGCTCGATTCCGTCCGTTTCGTATCGAGTGAGCAGTTCCTTGAAGAGCAGAAAGCGCTCCCGCCGCACCTCCGGGTGCAGGAAATTGAACCGGTCCTTTACCGGGCCTACGCTTCCATCGGCAAAACCCAGGGCGTCCGATGCTCTCGGGTCCGGGTCCTCTCCCACCTGAAACTGAGGATTGTCCATGGCGAAGGCGGACTTGCGTCCCAGCCCCTCGTTCTTCTCCCGGGTCCCGCCCTGTACGCACACCCAGGCACTGGCGATCATGAACAGGCCCGTCTCCCGGCAACGATCGCACAGGACCTTCAAGGGATCCTGTCCGTCCCGGATGAGCTGGCGCAGGATTTTTGCGGCCCGGTACCAGACGTAGTGGGTCCACTTTTTGACCTCATCCCCCCACAACTGGCAGACCTGACTGTCGTATAGCACCGTTCCGCCCTCGGTACCGGCGAAATAGACCAGGGTATCGGCTCCGCTGCCGGCCAGTTGATCCACGACGGCGGCATGGTCTGCCGGAGTTACCGGAGGCTCGAAACAATACAGATCGGCGGCATGGCGCCCGTCGTCGAAAAGAAAGACGCGGGGCTCCTTTCGCCGCTTCGATTCTGTCTCGCCTACCGGATTCATCCTTGCAGAGCTACCGGTAACGATCAGGCCCGCGGGAGCACCCGCTCCCACCGTCTTCAAAAATTGTCGTCGTTTCATAGCCACACTCCTGAATTGCCAACTAGAGTTCCGTCACCTCTATATTCCGGAAACGGATCCTGGCTCCGGCGGGCCAGGATTTTCCCCCATGCACCTGGACCGCCACGAAGCCGCGGTCTTCCAGGGTCCCTTCAAACGCTTGCTCACTGGTGTATTCGGTGATGAAGTGGCCGTTCAAGCTGGTGGTGATGGTGGGCGGGTTGCCCACGATACGGGCTTGCAACTTGTTCCAGTCGTTCAGCTTCCAAATCTTGGCCCAGTCTTCCACGGCAAACGCGGGTTCACCGCCCGCGCCGCGCTGGTTGCTCTCGGCAGGCCGTGCCTCGATGCCTGTCAGGACTTTGGAGCCGCCCTCCCCATGGATGCCGTGAAGACGAAAGGTCGCGTTAGTTCTTCCATCCAGACCTTCGCGGTAGATCTCGCCAATGTTGCCCTTCTCCCGGTAGTCGATCATGACCTGGTAACACTGTCCTTTTTCGGTGCTGCGAAGGAACAAGCCCGAACAGACGCCCCAATCCGGCTTGACCTCCAGGGTGACTTCAAAATCTCCGAACGTCCGATCCGTAAGCAGGATGCCTCCATTGCCGCTCCCCGGAGGATCCTGCTCGCCCACGATGGCTCCTTCTTCCACCGTCCAGCGCCCTCCCGTCCCGTGACCGATCTTTTCGGAATTGGTGTGCCACCCCTCCAGGTCCCGCCCGTTGAAGAGAGACTGGGCGGAAACGTCCTCCGCGACGGGTTGGCTCTCGGATTCCGCCTTCTGCGCGGGTGGGGTCGAAGCACAGGACACTGCCAGCAACAGCGAGGCCGCGGCCCCAGCCCACAAAAGCATCGGATGTTTGGAGATGGTATTCATGGTCCACCCTTGCATGGATTGAAGCGAAAGAGGAAAGCGATCTGTCGGCGAAGCCTCCATTGTAGCAAGCTGACCGTCAGGGTTTCCAATGGCTCGCGCCCGGCTTACGCCCACGGCTGCCGTCGGACTGTGCCCGCGTCCTTTTTTTGGGAGGCCGTGCGTTCGGGGACGCGGCTCTTAATCCGCCGCCTACGCGGCTGAAATCGTTCAATTGTAACACAATAATTATAAAAGACTTAATGTGGATTATCCCGCTTCAATCCCCTCATTAGATCCCTCTAATTGAACAGGAATCCGTTAGACCATTTAGGACGTTGGTGGACGTAACTGTTCGGTCGAGCCGTGGAGAGGGTCGTCCTGTGCCGGGCCTATGGTGTCGCGCTCAATGGCGACCGAGCATCCGACGAAGTGGCACGCTTTCACGTCCATGGGATGGGGACACAGAGCCGAGAAGCGACCCGTGGTTGGCGGAACGATACGGTCGGACCGCGTGATACGTAAGGACTTCGAGGCTGACGATCGTCTGCCGTAATCCTGTCGGCGGGAGGTCTTGCCGCCGCGACGGGTGACTCAAGCCCGACAGTAGCCCAATGGGAATTGATCGCTGCGGAGAGGCCGTTCCCACCGCTCCACCACGGCTTGACCGAACAGTTACTGGTGGACAGGTTAGCCGAGGCTTGATCGAGTCTCCAACGACCTCTCCTCCCCCTATTGGTCGCTCGTGCGTTACTCGGCCGGACGCTCCCCTTCTCCCTGTGATTGGTATCGGCCTGGTGTTCGCGTCACTACCTCGCACCCCTGGGGGAGCTTCGACGGATCGACCAGCAGAATCACGTGCCTCCCCGCGCCTTCCGGGCGAATGTGATAGGTGGCGCCAGGGAGGCGGATTGTGCCCGCGACCACGCTCCCGTTGACCACCAGCGTCACCCTTCCCTCAGCCACTCCCGCCAGCCGGCCTGAAAGTGCATAGCCTCCAGAGTAGGTCGGTGTCCGCTGCTGGATGATTCCTGTCAACACCATATCATCGAACAGGTTCAGCCTCAGGGCCGTGGGCCCGCCGTCGGCCACGCGCGCCAGCCTGCCGATGTCGACACTGACCTCGCGCCGCCGCAGCGTCGCGCGATCAAGCACACCGCTGATCTGCTGCGAGGCAGTCCCTCGCACAGTTGGTGCGATCACCCGGAAGAGGCTGCCAAGTGGAACCGACGGAGGGACCGCTACGCCGGTCCTGACCATGGACCGGGCTTGCGAGAGGGTGGAGGACGTTATCTGTTGGTTCCCTGAAGCCCGGCTCCGGAAGCTCTCCACTGAATGCCGTGTGATATTGAGCGTGCGTACCGCGTCGGCCGGACCGTTCGCGGCCAACATCCCCTTGTCGCCGGGCACACCCAGCGGGTCGCCGAGGTAGGTCTGGTTCGGATTCGAAAAGCGCAGAATCCAGTCGCAATCAATGCCCGCATCGGCACATTGGTTCGGGTAGGCCATGATTGTCCTCCAGCGGGCTAACCTGGGGGCACCTCCTTCGAAAGCCCGCTGATTCACGTAGCCGTGGCTGTAAGGAAACGAAGTGCTGCGTGGTGATGCGTACCGGTCGTGAAGAAGTCCCATGTTGTGCCCAAGCTCGTGCGCGAAACTCAAGGAACCACATTTAGCACAGGTGAGACCAAAAGCGCTCGGGATGGCTATGGCTATGGAAAAATTAGCATCGGCGATCAAGTGAACGAGATCTGCACCGACCCGGTTTCGAATGGTGTGAATCTCGTCCATGTGGCCGTCTGATGGGTCCGCGAACCGCTCTATATCCGTGAACGTATTGCCAGACTCGGTGTACTCGATCTCTTCTCTGGCTACCAGGACGATCTGTTGACTCACGCCGCTTTCGACGTAGGCTTGGTTGGTCTCGGCGACCATGATGTCTATCATCGCCTCCATTTCCGCGGTCCCGCCAGCAATCCTGCGCGCCGTAGGAGTATAGAAGACCGCAACGTCGATCAACGACATCGCAGCGGCGGGGCGTCCACATGTCAAGCCCGATGGCATGAACTCGATCGTTGCCAACCACTCTTGCAGTTCCCCATCCTCAGGAACACAGATCGAGGTCGCCATCAGGCTCAGAGTCGAGAGCGACAGTTGTGACAGCCACGGCGGGATCGTCCCGGTCAAGTCCTGATTGAAGCCGAGATTCAACTGTTCGAGGTTCGTCAGTTCGTCCAGTTCCGCCGGGATTGTCCCGCTCAGTTGGTTACCTCTGAGATCCAGACCTGCGAGGCTGGTCAACCCGCTGAGTTCGGGCGGGATCGTCCCGCTCAGTTGGTTGCCCCAGAGATTCAACCATCGGAGGTGGGTCAGCCCGCCGAGTTCGGGCGGGATTGTCCCGCTTAGGTCGTTGGCCACGAAACTCAGCCAATGGAGGTTAGTCAGCCCGCCGAGTTCAGGCGGGATGGCGCCGCTGAGTTGGTTGCCCCCGAGACCAAACAGTTGGAGGTTAGTCAGCCCGCCGAGTTCGGGCGGTATGGCGCCGCTGAGTTGGTTGCCCCCTAGAAACAGTCTTTGGAGGCGGGTCAGCCCGCCGAGTTCGGGCGGGATCGTCCCGCTCAGCCGGTTGGTTGCGAGCGCTAGGTTTTGGAGGTTGGTCAGCCCGCCGAGTTCGGGCGGGATGGTGCCGCTCAGTTGGTTGCCCTCGAGACCCAACCTTCGGAGGCGGGTCAGCCCGCCGAGTTCGGGCGGGATGGTGCCGCTGAACTGGTTGTCCGCGAGCGCTAGGTTTTGGAGGTTGGTCAGCCCGCCGAGTTCGGGCGGGATGGTGCCGCTGAGCTGGTTGTCCGCGAGCGCTAGGTTTTGGAGGTTGGTCAGCCCGCCGAGTTCGGGCGGGATGGTGCCGCTGAGCTGGTTGTCCTCGAGAGACAGGTTTGTGACTTGGCCGTTCCCGTCCGTTCCCACCCCGAACCAATCTGACAGCGGTGCCTCGCTCAGCCAGTTGGTGCGGTTGCTCCACGCCGGGCCGCCGGTGGCATGATACAGTGCTTCCAGTACTTCTCGGTCCGTCACCACACCGGTTCCGGGTTCGTGGATGGTCACCGTGGCCGTGTGCGGATCCCCGGAGGTGATTCCGGACGGCAGCGGTCGCCGGAACCCGAGCACGACCGTCTCACCGGGGTCGACATCGTCGTCCTTGACGGCTGTAACCACGAAGGCCGCTTCATTCGCCGGGGACGCGAGGGTAACCCTATCCGGCACTCCTGAATAGTCCGCTGTGGTCGCCCCCCCGCCCGGCCTAGCCGTAAGGGGGATCGATACTGACTGGACAGGGTCTCTGGTTTGATCGATCATCCGCACCGAAACGGTGACGCGCTCTCCCTCTCTTACCTCGTAGGTGGACGCCGAGAAGGAAACTCGTCTGGTCCCATCGCAGACGAGTCCCGAGGAGTTGAACTGGGAGATCATGTTCAGCCATTCCTGAAAGATGGCATCTGCCGGCACACATACGCCGGTGCCGCCGATGTCAAGCTTAAAGAGTTCCGACAGTTGCAGCAGGTGCCTCGGAATCGCACCGCTCAGCCCGTTGTCTTCGAGGGAGAGCCACCCGAGGTGGGTCAGTTGGCCCAGTTCGGGCGGGATCACCCCAGTCAGTTGGTTGTGCCAGAGATATAGCTCTTTGAGGTTGGTCAGCTTGCTGAGTTCAGAGGGGATCACCCCGCTCAGCTGGTTGCTCCCGAGAGACAGGCTTTGGAGGTGGGTCAGTTGGCCCAGTTCGGGCGGGATCACCCCGCTCAGCTGGTTGTCCTCGAGATGCAGTCTTTGAAGGTGGGCCAGTTGCCCCAGTTCCGGTGGAATTGTCCCGCTTAGCTGGTTGGTGATGAACACCATCCGCGTTGAGTCCAACCGTTGTCCCAGCTCCAGCACTTCGAGGTAGGTCAGTTGGCCCAGTTCCAGCGGGATGGGCCCGCTCAGCTGGTTGCCCCCGAGAGACAGGCTCGTAACCCGGCTGCTCTCATCCGTCTTCACCCCGAACCACTCCGATAGCGGTGCCTCACTCAGCCAGTTGGTATGGTTGCTCCAGCTCGGCCCTCCGGTCGCGTGGTAGAGAGTCTCCAGCACCTCGCGGTCCGTCATCGGTTCGGCCCCCGGATTGATGATCCTCTCCTCCACTCCACCCGGAGGCAAAGAGGAGAAAACGGGATCGGCTTCGAAATTCAGCGACAGAC
This sequence comes from Candidatus Versatilivorator sp., assembly GCA_965207735.1. Taxonomy (GTDB): domain Bacteria; phylum Acidobacteriota; class Terriglobia; order Versatilivoradales; family Versatilivoraceae; genus Versatilivorator. The sequence goes on from OZ242296.1 coordinate 5,003,469, forward strand.
TGACGATGGGTTCCGTCGAGGTGACTTCCAGCGATCCGCTAAAGCTGGTGAGATCGAACAGGTCCACCATGTTTTGCGAACCATGGCCTCCCGGCGGCAGATTGTGAGTGGCGCTGGCCAGCATCTGCCCCGCAGCGTCCCGGGCAGTAAAGGTAACGTCCGCCGCTGAAGAGGAAGGGTTGGCATAGGCCACTCCGGTCCCAAACTGACCCTCTCCCTGCTGGGCAAAGGTGACAAAGCGGGTGGCTGGAACTGCCGCCGCATTGACGGTGGCTTCTCCCGTGGGCACACCTTCGCTGTCGTACCGGCGGAACAGAAGGCTGGCCTTCGCCGGACCGGAGCAGTTGGCCCTTGCCCACCCTGGTGCCAGAGGAACGCTCAGGTCCACATTGGTCTCCTCGTGAACCGACCCGCCAGGCGGTAGTACGTCGGTCCGGCTCACAACCTTTCCGAGTCCTGCGAACGAGAATATGAGCGGACTTCCGTCATCGGAAAGGAAATCAGTCTGGCAGGTTACCTCCCCCGGGGAGTAGTTGATGTAGGAGATCGTAGTCTGCCAACTCGCTCCCACCGCAAGATGAGGGAAATAATACCTAGTAGATCCCTGCGCGGAAGTATCCGGTTCACCTGGAGGCAAAGAGGAGAATACGGGATCGGCTTCGAAATTGAGCGCCAAACTGACGATGGGCTCCGTGGAGGTGACTTCGAGCGATCCGCTAAGGCTGGTGAGACCAAACAGGTGCACCATGTTTTGCGAACCGTGTCCTCCCGGCGGCAGATTGCGAGTGGCGCTGGCCAGCATCTGCCCCGCCGCGTCCTTAGCCGTAAAGGTAATGTGGGCCGTTGTGTCTGAAGGGTTGGCATAAGCCACTCCGGTCCCAAACTGTCCTTCTCCCTGTTCGGCGAAGGTGACAAAGCGGGTGGCTGGAACTGTTGTCGCATTGACTCCAGCTTCTGCCGTGGGCACCCCTTCGCCGTCGTACCGGCGGAACAAGAGACTGGCCTTCACTCGGCCGGAGCAATTGGCCCTTGCCCACCCTGGCGCCAGAGGAACGCTCAGGTCCACATTGGTCTCCTGGTGAACGGCCCCCCCGGGCGGCAGAACGTCGGTCCGGCTCTCAACCGTTCCCAGTCCTGCGAATGAGACCATGAGCGGACTTCCGTCATCGGAAAGGAAATCGGTTTGGCAGCTTACCTCCTCGGCGGAGTAGTTGATATAGGTGATTGTGGTCTGCCAACCCGCTCCGACGGCAAGATGTGGGAAGTAAAGGATCTGCTCATCATCCTGGGCCTGTAGGGTCAGGAGGCCAGCCCCCAGCAGAAGGACTGTGCCAAGGCTCCACACCACCATGGGAAGGGAAGGACGGATAGTTCGCAAAGACATTACTTTGCCCGTTTCATCATTTGTTTTGAGTCTTCCCAACATACTTGGAGGGCTGCCGTCAGCAACTCCGTTTAGCCAGAACTTCCTGATGGTGCAATGCCCGAAATAATACCATTTGTTGTCTAGCCCGCATTTTTCAGTGCGCCATGGAAAGGCGCCTTCTTCTAACGGGTGCGAAACCCGTCCAACAACTGTCGCTCCGGTTGGTAGCAGCCAGGGCGGATCATGGAGGCAACGATATGGTCTGAAGCACCCTGGTGTCAAAGGGCCGCTAAGGGCGGTTCAGCGAGCATGCGGGCCGGAACGTGAGTGAACGTCGAGCAGGCCTCGAAACGGGCGATGCGGGGGCCGACCCACCTGAGAAATGGGGAAGGCCGGAGCCGGAGGGGGAAGTGAGCGACGCGGGCACCCCTTGGGACCCGCCGGGGTAGTGACGTCGGCACGCATGGAAGAGGAAGAAGGCAGCAACATGGGAAGCCCTGCAGGTGGTAAGGCACAGACCAAACCGGCAGCTCGTGAGAGTGAGGCTGGGTCTGCAGGGTGGCGGAGAGGCCCGTAGTACCGGGGAAGCGGGGTAATGCCGGTGGAGGGAAGGGGCCTTGAGTGGGGAGGGGCATGGAAAGGAGGCAGGGCGTGGCCACTGACAAAGGTCTAACAGGGCCAGAGCGGGTTCGGAAACTCCAGACCGTGCTGCATGCGAAAGCGAAGGAGGACCCGAAGCGGCGGTTTCACGCGTTGGCCGACAAGGTGTGGCGGAAGGACTTTCTGAGAGAAGCCTGGGAACGGGTTCGCGGTAATGGCGGATCGGCCGGGGTGGACGGGGAGAGTTTCAAGGACATCGAGGCGCAGGGTGTGGAGGGCTGGTTGGGGGAACTGGCGCGGGACCTGAGGGAAGGGACCTACGAGCCGAAGGCGGTGAGGCAGGTTCTGATCCCGAAGAAACAGCCTGGGAAGTACCGGCCGTTAGGCATACCGTGCATACGGGACCGGGTAGCGCAGAGTTCGGCGTTGTTGGTGTTGGAGCCGATCTTTGAAGCGGACCTGGAACCGGGTCAGTACGGCTATCGACCGGGGCGGAGTGCCAAAGACGCGATCATTCGAGTGCATGGACTGCTACAGAGGGGACATCACGAGGTGGTCGATGGAGATCTGTCCAACTACTTCGGCGAGATACCGCATGCGGAGTTGATCGGGAGCATTGCCCGTCGGGTGAGTGACGGGAAGATGCTGAAGTGGATCAAGGCATGGCTGGAGATGCCGGTGGAGGAGGACGACGGGGAGGGAGGCAAGCGCCGCCGGAACCGTGGGCAGAGGCAGCGGAAGGGGACTCCGCAGGGAGCCCCGATCTCACCGCTGCTGAGCAATCTCTACATGAGGCGTTTCGTTTTGGGCTGGAAGGTGCTGGGGTATCAACGGCGCTTCTGTGCGGAGATCGTCAACTATGCGGATGACTTCTGTGTGGTGGGCAAGGCCGCTTCGGAGGAGATGCTGGAGGCGGTCAAGCGGATCATGGAGGAGTTGAAGCTGGAGGTCAACGAGCGGAAGACCCGATGCCTGAGGTGCCCGGAGGAGTCGTTGGAGTTTCTGGGATACCGGATCGGACGCAACTATCGCCTGAAGGGAAGGGGGAGATATATTGGGACCCGACCCAGCCGGGCGAGTGTTGAAGGCATCTGCCGCAAGATCAGCGAGTGGACGGCGCCGAGGAATGGGATCCTGCTGCCGGGCCAGATGGTAGACGACCTGAACCGGATGATGAGGGGATGGGCGAACTACTTCAGCCTGGGACAGGTGAGCCCGGCCTATCGAGCGATCGACCGCCACGCGGTCCGGCGGCTGCGTCAGTGGCTCTGTCGGCGGCACAAGGTGAGGTCCGGGGGGACGGTGCGCTTCCCGGACGAGAGGCTGTGGCAGCAGTACGGGCTCGCTCGCCTGGTGACGAGGACCAAGAGCCTTCCGTGGGCGAAGGCATGATCCCGACTGAAAGCCGGATGCCGGAAAACGGCACGTCCGGTTTGATGAGCGGGGGCGAGGAAACGCAGCTACGACGAGATTGAGGCACCGGCGAGTGGCGAAAGCCGCCGGCAACAGCGACTCCCTCGTTCTAAGGCAGGCGCGCCTCCCCTCGACTCTACCCAGAGGCAGGAAGCATCGGTTCTCGGAATCTGGTAAAATACTCTTATCCAAGGAGTTAACCAGATTCTTGAAGGAGAACCGCTGCCGACACAGTGTAACACCAAACCCCTGGAGTTTGAACCCCACGGTCGCCGCCGCGTGGTGGCTGCTTTCGACGGCGGTCCCATCACCTCCGATGCCGGCGCCCTGTTGTTGCGCCAAGTCGATCGGCACCTGTCTGTTTCTGACCAAGTAGTGGACTGCTTCACCGATTACCGCGACCCCAAGCGGATCCAGTTCAGCCTGCGAACCCTCATCGCCCAGCGCATCGTTGGCATCGCTCAGGGTTACGAGGATCTCAACGACCACGACCAACTCCGCCACGATCCCGTCATGGCCTTGATCTCAGAAAAGGGGCCTGACAGTGACTCTCCTCCCCTGGCAGGCAAGAGCACCCTCAACCGACTCGAACACGCCCCCACCCAAGGCCCCGGCCGCTACCACAAAATCGACCACGATCCCGAGGCCTTGCAAGCCCTCCTGGTGGAACTGTTCATCCAAGCCCATCCTCAACCTCCCGATGAGATCGTTCTCGACCTCGACGCCACCGACGATCCCCTCCACGGGGAGCAGGAGGGACGCTTCTTCCACGGCTACTACAAAGGCTACTGCTATCTGCCCCTCTACATCTTCTCCGACCGCCATCTGCTCTCGGCCCTGCTGCGGCCAGCCAACATCGATGCCTCCGCCGACGCCCTCACCCAAGTCCGGCGCATCGTCTCCCGCCTGCGCGCTGTCTGGCCTCCGGTCAAGATCCTGCTTCGGGCCGACTCCGGCTTTGCCCGTGAGGAGCTGATGGGGTGGTGTGAGCAGCATCAGGTCGACTATCTCTTCGGCCTGGCCCGCAACTGCCGCCTCCAAGAGGCCATCGCCCCCCAGTTGGCCCAGGCCCAGACCCTCTTCAACCAGCAACAGCAGCCCGTCCGCCTCTTCACCGACCTCTCATACAGCACTCAAAAAAGCTGGTCCCGAAAGCGCCGCGTGGTGGCCAAAGCCGAGGTCTTGCCCCGTGGACCCAACCCCCGTTTCCTCGTCACCTCCCTGTTACCCCGTGACTATCCTGCTCAACCCCTCTATGAGCAGATCTACTGTGCCCGCGGAGAGATGGAAAACCGCATCAAGGAACAGCAACTCGACCTGTTCGCCGATCGCACCTCCACCCGCTCCTTCCACGCCAATCAGCTCCGGCTCTTGATAACGTCTTTCGCCTATGTGCTGGTCGAGGGCTTGCGCCGTGGGGCGCTGCAATCCACCTCTCTGGCCAGGGCTACTGTCGGTTCCATCCGACTCAAACTACTCAAGATCGGAGCTCAGGTCACTACCTCGGTCCGCCGCATCAAGGTCGCCATGGCATCGGGCTGTCCCTACCAAAGGGAGTTCCGCATCGCCTGGGCTCACCTGCCTCCCTGAGCCCCTCTGACCTGACCGTCACTCCTGGTCCTTGAGTCACGGCCACCGGGCCCGCTGGCAGAGGTGTCGCTGCTTTCGGGGGAAGATGCCGCCTGGGCGTCGTCGGGGAGGCTCAGAACCCTCCGCTACTGGCCTTTGCCTATCGATCCAGCCACCAACCTTGATAAACTCAGCCTCAAACGTCTCTATGGACCCTCTCACCGCTCTTTTGTGAACTCTGGTGAGAAATGCGGGCTAGAAGGCACCGTTTTTATCTGGCTTTGGGAAGTCTTATTTCTAGAGTTAAGTGCGACTCTCACACAGAAATTCTCTCCACAACATTCCGCGTCACCCGTCGTCGCATCCGGTCATGGATCTGGGTGGTCGTGGGGTTAGCGTGACCGGCCAGGTACTGCACGTCCTCCAGCGGCACGTCCTGGGAGAGCAGGTCGGTAACCACCAGGACGCGGAAGCTGTGCGGGCTGAAGATCGGGGGGCAACCCGGCATCCTTGAGCCTCCGGTTGAGCATGAGGCCCATGGAGTTGGCCGACAAGGGCCTTGAGGAGAGCTGCTTCTGCTTGCCCAGGGCCGAGCTGAACAGAGGGGATTCCTTCGGATCCGCATCGATCCCGGCGGCATCCAAATACTCCCCGAGCCAGCGGTCGAGGTCATGGCGGACGGGGATCTCGCGCTGTTTGCCGCCCTTCTCCCGGAAGCGGAGGACCCGCTGAGTCCCCTGGTCCTCGAAATCTCCTCGCCGCAAACGCGCGACGGTGCCGATCCGGGTCCCGGTGTAGGCCAGGGTCCCCAAGAGGGCCCGATCGCAGAGACCTACGACGGGGGAGGTGTCGATCAAGTGGAGGAGCTCACGGGCCTGGGGGACGGAGAGCCCGGGAGTCTTGCCGTCTGAGGTGTCGTGCTTCCTGCCACGCACCGACTGGAAGGGATTGAGCGGTACGGCGTGGTGGGTGACCAGGGTGTCGAAGAAATGCCTCAGGGCGGCCAGGGCCTGGTTTTTGGTCGTGCTGCCCCCGGGGATCTCGTCAATGAAGCGTCCGGCCGGGCCAGAGGAGACCCCGGAGAGATCGAGGTGCTACAGCTCGCACCCGGCGAGGAAGCGCCTCACCACACGGACATAGGCGCGGCGGGTGCGGGCATTGGAGATCCGGGCGGCGAAGAAGTCATCGGCGGCAAAGCGGGCCTTCCGGCTGGCGCTTCGGGGCGCCCGTTGCGGGCCATTGTGTGAGCCTTCCCGCAGGGATCACGCTGGTGGGAGCAGCACCCCTCTCGTGCGGCGCGCCGCTACGCCGGGCAGGAGGGGGACACGCGAGGCATAGCCTCGCTTCGCTTTGTCGCAACCCACGCGGGAAATCCGTTAATCCCCTGTCCAATGCGGGGTTTCGGGGAAGCCCGGACCACAGCAGCGAAGGCTCCGTCAAGGGAGAGGGAGAAGGGAGCGGCGGCGGTGATGGGGGGCCAGTGGAAAGCTTCCCCGGTCGGGGGTTCGAAGGGGCCGGAGCCCCTCGCCAGCCCCAATGTATTACATTGGGTAGGCTGGCTCCCCGGCACTACGCGTTGCGCCGCCGGCCTCGCTGTCCCCGCCTCGCACGGCGCGTCGGCGCGCCATGCAAGAGGGGTGCCGGTATCGGGACGATTCGCCCGGACCGGATGGCGACCACGGGTCCGCTGAGCGAGCCGGCCATTCCGGTTTCCCCACAGGCGGCGAGACCTGCGGTCCCTGAGAAGGAAATCGGCCCAGGACGCGTTCCGGGGTGCTCTGCTATGCCAGGGACCTGGAAATCGCAGCCTGCCCCCCAGCAAAGCTCAAGGATTCAGGGGCCAGGACACCGTCGAACGCCATGACGGCCTCGGTTTCGTCATGGAGAAGATCGTCCAAAGGGAACAGGAAGACCCGGTCTCCAACGGCCGCGAAATGATCGACGATTACCGCCTCCTGGGGTCACGCCCTTGCCGTCATATGGGTGGCCACCTTACAAAAGGGGAGCGGCGCATGGAGGTGGCGCACCAAGTGGCGCGTCCCTTCAACCACCCCAACGCTCTACTCTCAGAGGGCGTAGCCCTCGCCGTCGTGGTCCAGGTTGTGCCCCGGAATCCGCATTTGACGCGGGTTGGCACGGATTGCCCGAATCCTCCGGGGTAAAGCCCCGTGCGGCGCCGGCATCGCGCGTCCACCCCCTCGCACGGCGCGTCGTGGCGCCGCACGGGAGGGGAAGGAAGTGGAGGGAGCGACCCCGGGTTTTTTGGCGCTGGTGCGCCACCGGGCAGGGGGAGGTGGTGCAGGCTAAAATCCACCACCTCCCCTCCCCGTTTCGGGGTCGCTCCCTCCACAGTGATCCCTGGCGGGAAGGCCATCGAGCGCTGCCGAGGTCAGGGCCGATCAACCGATTGGTCCAGCCCTCGACTCCCGCCGGCCAGGTAGGTGGCCCAGTCGTCCATGAGCCGGCGCCGCCGCTCGAACAGGTCCGAGCGGGCATAGGCCGCCTCGACCCGATTGCGGACCACATGCGCCAGGGCCGCCTCGATCACCTCCCGGGGATGATCCGTTTCCTCACCCGCCCAGTCCCGGAAGCTGGAGCGGAAACCGTGCGGCACCGCCGCAATCCCAAGCTCGCGCACCATCCACCGCAGCTGATGGGGGTCGAGAGGCTTTCCGCCCCTATGGGTGAACACCAGCGGACCTGCGCCCTCTCCGAGTGCCTCGGCCTCCTCAAGAATCTCCAGGGCACGGCTGCACAGCGGCACACGGTGCTGGCGGTTGGTCTTCATCCGCCTTGCCGGAATGGTCCACACCCTCCCGCTGCGATCGATCTCCTCCCATTCGGCCCACCGCACCTCGCCCCACCTGGCTGCCGTCAGAACCAGCAACTCGAAGGCCAGCTTTGCTGCCGGCAATGCCGCTGATCCCCGCACCGTCCCGATAGCCGCACCCACCTCCCGATGGGGCAAGGCCTTCATGTGTTGGGCAACGTGTTGTTGGACACCCAGGACCGGTCCGATCCGGTCGCAGGGGTTGTCGATCCTGTATTCCATGGCCACGGCCCATTCCAGGACCGCACGCAGGCGCAGGCGCACCCGCCGGGCCGTGTCTGCCTTCCGGTGCCAGATGGGCGTGAGGATCTCAAGCACGTCGGCGCTGCTGACCTCGGAGACCGGCACCTTGCCGATGCGCGAGAAGGCGTACCGCCTCAGGCTCGACAGCCACTCGCGGGCGTGATCCCGACTGCGCCAGCCGGCCTGCTTCTGTTCCAGCACAAGCGAAGCAGCTTCGGCGAAGGTGGGAATGCCCTGGGTACGTCGCTTCTCGGCGAGCGGGTCTCCGCCTTCACGGGCCAGCTTGCGGTTCGCGAGCGCCTTCTCCCGCGCCTCGGCCAACGGAACCAGGGCGAGGCTGCCGAGTCCGAGCTCACGGCGGCGGCCACGGATGACGAGGCGTTGAATCCAGCTACGGGTTCCGGTGGGCTGGACGAAGAGGTAGAGGCCATTGCCGTCAGCGTGCTTTCCCGGCGGCGCGGAGCGAAGGAAAGAGGCCGAGAGGGCCTTTTGGGGATGGCGGCCGGTGGGCTTTCGTTTGGTTAGCAGACGGGCAGAGTTGTTTACTGCATCCATTCCCCCATTGTATGGGGGATGGTAGTGGATTGCAAGGGATGATGCGAGAGGGCAAAGCGACTGAAATACAGATCTCAACTACTTATAATACATACGTTTATAAACTATACTGGACGCCGATAGACATTACTGGAATATGAATATCTGTTACCTACGCGGCTAGGGCGGCGCGAGCTCACGCGACCCCGGGCTTCCGCCCGGGGCTACACGAGGCCGCAGCTACGCTGCTCGATAAGGATGACCCTTAAGCGACCTTGCCTCAGGTAACCCACGCCAACCGCCGCATACGCGGCTCTCCCCTAACCCTCGACACTGCCGGTGTATAGGAATTTTCAATTGATTATCTCCAGGCGTCCCTTCCCCAAATCGGCAAAACGTCGTTCAAGAAACTCAAGTATCACTCCCCCCTTGAGGGGGAGTCGCAGAAGTCGAGCCGAATGGCGAAGGCTGATGCGGAGGGGGGTTCGCACAAGGCGAGCTAAAGGCGAGATCTTGTGCGCCGTCGCGGTAACCGCCAGCGTGCGTCGGTTGCGGTGGGGGAGTCGCAGAAGTCGAGCCGAATGGCGAAGGCTGATGCGGTGGGGGGTTCGCACAAGGCGAGCCAACGGCGAGATCTTGTGCGCCGTCGCGGGTTCGCACAGCCCAAGCTAGAGGCGATGGCCGATGCCGTGGGGGCCAAGCCGGCCCGCGGTTGCGGCAACACTTCCACCTGGGATAGAGTTGCTCCGATAATCGCTCCTCCGCCCCCTCCTCAAGGAGATGACCCATGCAACTGGCATTGGATCCCCTGATGCATTGCGACCGCCCCCTCCCGGAAGTGGTCCGATTGGCCGCGAACCTGGGTTGGGAAAACCTGGAACTCTGCTCGCGAGACGATTTCTTTCCCGAATACTGGCCCCCGAGAGCCGACAAGACCCGGATTCGGGAGTTCAAGCAGGCGCTTCACGAGAATGGAATGAACCTGGTCAGCCTGCTGCTGACCTATCGCTGGGCCAGCCCCGACGAGGAGGAACGCCAGGCCGCCGTACGCTACTGGAAACGGGCCCTCCCCATAGTCAAGGAGATCGAGTGCCAGACAGTGAATTCCATCTTCGACCGCGGTCCTTCGCCGCAGTCGACGGCATTCGCCGGACCCGAAGCCCACGCCGAGGCCAGTGAAGTAGCCTTCTGGAAGTCCATGGAGGAGTTGCTGCCCATCTTCGAGGCCGAGGAACTGCCCTTGCACATCGAGGCCCATCCGGACGACTTCGTGGAAGAGAACAACCTGGCGGTGGACATGATCCGGTCGATCGATTCCCCCTGGGTCAAATACCTCTACTGCGCCCCTCACACCTTTCATCTGGGCGAGGACGTGGCGGCCATGCTGCGCTATGCCGCCCCCGTCCTGGCCCACGTCCACGTGGCCGACTCCTTCAACCACAAGCGAGGGTGGCGCTACATCATGAACCCGGCCGGCACCCCGGCGCGGATTCACCAGCACCTGGACATCGGCGCGGGCGAGGTGGACTGGGAGGGGTTCTTCGGAACGTTGGGGGAGATCGAATTCGACGGCATCATGACCAGCCAGGTGTTCGCCTGGGACGGCGAACGAGCTGTGCAGTCCTCACGCTTCATGCTCGCCAAGATGCAGGAGTACGTGGACAAGTACTGGAAACGGTCCTGAACGCCAGTTACTCATCAAACCGACAGCCGGTCCAGTAGATTGCGCGTGATGCGCTCCACGGTCTTGTCCCGGCCCCTCAGGCCCTTGGCCCACTCGGTACATCCGGTGGTAAACACGGTCCCTCCCCGGCTGTAGAGACCCATGACGGCAGCCCCGGGCTGGGCGATTTCCCTGGCAGTCCCTTCGCCGTAAAGGGCTTCCGAGGCCAGGCGAACCGAGTCGTCCGCGCGGGAGAGGGCGGCCGGGGCCGTGGCCAGGATGGTGAAATTCTCCGGAGTCCCCTCACGGCCGGTCGCAACCGGCCGGCCTCCTTCCCAGCGGAAGTCGCAGCCGTCGCACTCGTAGCCCACCAGCCTGTCCATGCCTCCCAGAGGATCGCCGTCACCCAGCCCGGCGCCCTCGAATACCCAGTGGTCGGACCGATGGACGGTGTAATGGCCCGGACCCTCGCGGTACTGGTCGAAGAAGTCGTGGTAGCCCCCTCGGGCAAAGCTCACTCCGGTGAGCCGGTTCTCGGGCCTGCCGATCAAGTGGTGGCACCAGAGGGTGGTGAGCCGGTCGTATCGGCCGGAGGCATAGTAGGGATCGCGCTTGAAGTCCTTCCAGCAGACCAGGGCCCGTCCTTTGTCTTCGCTCCGAACCTGCCACCAGAGGTTATTGCCGCTGAAGAAGGCCAGGTTGCCTCCTCCGGCGACGAATTGCTCCAGGTGGTCCCGCATGGGCGCCGACCAGTACTCGTCATGCCCCACGCTGAGCACCAGCCGATAGTGCCGAAGGATATCAGGGCAGAACTCCAGGTCGGTGTTGACGGCGTATTCCAGCCGATAGCCGGAGCGCTCGGCCCAGGCCACGAAGAACTGCTCCCAGTTGCGCCATCCGCTTTCCCAGGTGGTGAATCCATCGTAGACCTTCAAATGCCGCCCGTCCGACTTCAGGGTATAGGTAATGCCTGGAACCACCAGGTACCAGCGGCGGCCCGGGTGGGTCAGCTGAACGAAGGAATGGGCGGGAATCTCGATTCCGACCCCTTGGAAAGCCGCCCGCAGAGCGTCGGAAATGCGCCGTGCATCCAGGTCCTTCCCGAATCGGCCTTCGAGGCTGAACAGGTAGATGCCGTCCCCGTCGAACCCCGCGTAGGGCCGGTCGAAGGAGACCCGGTGGGCGGGTCCGTCGGGGCCGCTGTAGAGCGTGTACCCGCCCCAACTGTTGTAGGCGGCGTCGGTGTTGGTGGTCCGCTGCAGGAGGATCCTGGCCCCTTGGCCCGGCCGGGCCGCTCTGACCACGAAGGAGATTTCACCCCAGACCCCGCCATGAGCTCCCTCTCCGCGGAGGACCAGGCTGTAGTACCCCGAGGACCAGTCATGGGGCACTTCGATTCGGAACGCGGGAGGCCAGCCGCACCCGTGGCTGGAGGCATTGGCCGGGACCGGATGGCAAGCCCCCAACAGGTTGTCCCTGGCCCACACGACCCTGCGCCGCGCTCCCACACGCGCGATCTCCGCCGAATACCGGGGCAGGTTGGTGGAAACGTGAAAGCCGATTCCGTCTCCGGCCGGGACGCTCAGTCGATCCGCATACCCCTCGACAAAGAGCCCCGCCGGACTCGGCTCAGGCAAAGCAGTCGCCACCGATGCCTCCTTTGCTGCTCTCAATAGTTGAGTGAGCCTTTTGTTCTTTCTTCGTGTGTCTTGGTAGTCCTTCGTGCCCCTTCGTGGATATCTTTTTGACCTTGACGAAAAACGGGGGCTACCCCCCGGCTTGCGAGCTCAGAAACACCATCAGCGCCGACCCCGCCCAGACCAGGGAGACCATGAGGGCGCAGCACAGGGCAAACCAGAGCAGACCGCGGTAGTACCACTCCAGGCCCGGTTCCCTGACCAGCTCGATGGAGCTCTCCCGGCCGCAGATCTTTCGAGTGGAATAGGACCGATAGAGCTCCGCCAAGGCCGGCTCATCCAGATTCTCTTCGGCCTGGGTGCCCCCCTCCGAGCCCTCCATGGCCGGCAGCCGAATACCCACGGCGCTCAATCGCTCATCTTGTCCCAGAGGCGTATTCAGGATGCAGAAGAAGCGCTGCAGGCGCGTCTCCGACTCGGGCCGCGTGAACCGGCTGACCAGGTACATGGTCAGGGCGGCCGCCCCTATCGGGGGGAATACGCTCATCGGCACCTTGGCGCTGGGCGGCCCCTCGTAGAAGATCTGCACTACCCAGAGCAGACTGATGCCCACCCCCAGCGCGGCCCAGACCCCGCGCCGATTGGCCCCTCTCCAGGCGATCCCGAAAAACAGGGGGATGCCCAGGAACCCCTGGAGTGGCGCTACGAACTCTATGATCTCCTTGAGCGTGGAAAACTGCAGGGTAATCAGGTAGGCCAGCAGGACGGCCACCATCCCTCCCACCCGGGCCCAGCGCAGGTAGAATGCCTGGCTGCGCCCCGGAAACCAGCGTTTCTTGAACAGGTAGTCCACCGTCATGGCCGAGCTGGCGGTGGCCATGGTGTCCACCGTGGACATCAAGGCGGCGAAGAAGCTGGCTACCAGCAACCCCAGCAGGCCTGCCGGAACGATCTCCTTCATCACGATCCCCCAGACCAGTTCGGTATCCTGAGGGAAGGGCTGGGTGTGGAGGCCGGGCTTGTAGATGGCGAACATGATTCCATAGACGGCAAACAGCACCGTCATGATTCGCTTCCAGATGTGGCTCCAGGCGCACTGGGTGGCTGCCCGCTCATCTCTGCCCACCACCATGAAGCTGAACAGCACGGGTGTGGCTACCGCCCCCAGTCCGCCCAGGATCAAGGCCAGCACGTAAGTCAGTGGAATTTCCTCCGAGAAGAGCGACCAGCGTTCCGGAGCCACATTCACCAGGCCTTGAAACCCGTCCACCTCCGTCCAGAGAAAGGGCAACAACAGGAAGCAGAAGACCGTCAGCGCCAAGAGGCCCTGGAACAGATCGGTCAGCAGCGAGGACATCAGGCCGCCCGATCCCACGTAGAGGGCCACCACCAGACAGGCCGCCAGCAGGGTAATTTCCACCGACCATCCCGTCAGCCCGGCAATGGTCTTGGCCACCGCCAGAGCGAAGGTGCCGATGAGAAACAGACTCAGAACGCTCCCCATGAAGGCAATGCAGGTGGCCACCCCCGGCCCGAAGCGCATCTCGAAGACCTCGGCCAGATTGAACACCCGAACTCGCTTGTAGATCGGGGCGAAGATGTAGTAGACGATCAGGCCGACGCCACCGGCAAACCAGAGCCATACGCCGGAAAGCCCGCTCCGGTAGGCCGCGCCGCCCACCACCACCGCCTCCGCCCCCCCGACCGAGGAGGCAAAGACGTAGATGAAGGCCACCAGGGAACCCCACTTGCCCCCGGCGGTAAAGAAGTCGCGAAGGTTCTTGGTCTTCTTCTTGCCGACCACCACTCCCAGAAAAGTCACCACCAGGAAGTAGACTGCCAGGACGGCCAGGTCGATTGGATGGAGGGTTGAGAACATGGGCGGCTATTCTACCACCCTGACTGCCGGCGGTAATAAGGCACTGGGGAGTTGGGCTGGGAGCTATTTGTACGGATAATTTACATGGATGAACAGGATCAACAGGATAATTGCTTGATAGTCTGGGCTGCGTACTCCGGGATGAGAGTCGTCGCCCTCCTTGAACCCGACCATCGCCCTTAATTCAACAACGATCTCCAAAAACCCGCTCCCAAGCTCATGGATGACCTCGAATACGCACTCGATCACGGAGCGAGTCAGCCTCACAGGCACCAATCCGTTATCCTGTCCATCCTGTTAATCCATGTTTCCCTCATGATTGCCAACCTATTGGCTCGGTGTTAGGCTTTCCGGGAATAAGACCCGCTGGCGCCAACAAACCGACTGCGAAGCTACAACCGCGAAGGGGCAATCCATGCACCGCCGGGATTTTCTATACCTGGGTCCGCTGGCTTTCGGCCTCAGCCGCTGCCGCTCCGGCGAACCTCCCCCTGCTTCGCTCCAGCCGATTCCGGAGCCCCATTTTCCCAATCGTGTTTTCCAGTTCGTGTGGCGCAACTGGGAGCTGGCCAACACCTCCCGGATCGCCGAGGTGCTGAGGACCAGCGAGGCCAACGTCCTGACCCTGGGCGCTTCCATGGGGCTTCCCTCCAAGCACTCTCTGAGTCCCGAACAGCTCAGGCGATTTCACATTACGGTGATCCGCCAGAACTGGCACCTGCTCCCTCGCCATCAAATCATCCAGCTTCTGGGCTGGGACCGGCCCAAGTTCGAGTTCGCCCTCAAGGAAGACGATTTCCTGGATATCAAGCTGGGGGCCAAGCCTGACTGCGGGGAGCTGCTCTATCGCAGTCCCACCGGTGAAGAACTCCGCCGAGCCGCTCATATCCGCGAGATCCTGAAGGAAACGCTGGGAAGCCGGCTCGAGGAACCGGGTCAGGAGCCCTTCCACTTCGTCCGGGAACTGAGCCTGACCAGGCGGCCCCGGCTGCGCGATGCCGGCCGAAGAGCCACCCGGGCCGAAGTGGACCTCAGCGGCGGCTGGAGCCTGGTTCTGCCCTCCCGGACCGGTCTGGCTCAGGTCGCCCGACGCTTCCAGGATTACCTTGGCGGCTCCATGGAGGCCCGGGTGGAGATCACCACTGCCCCGCCCTCCCGTGGGAAGACCATTCGGATGGGGGTGGGCTCCTCCGGGGCCGGCGCGACTCGAGGTTTCGAAGTCCGGGTGGGCCCTCGGGAGTTGCATATCACCGGTCAGAAGGAAGAAGACGTCCAGCAGGGCCTCTACTGGATTCAAGACCGGATGGAGCTTCGAGGCGGACCCTTTGTGCCCAAGGGGACCGTCCGGCGCGAGACGGCCTGGGATCCCCGTTACCTCTACTCCTACCTGGCGCTCTTCGGAGATCCGCTCCTGGAAGAGGACATCGACCCCTTCCCCGGAGCCTACCTGGAAGCGCTGGCCCGGGCCGGCATCAACGGAGTCTGGATGCACTCCCTCCTCAGCACCCTGGCCCCCTCCACCGAGTTCCCGGAATTCGGCAAGGACTGGGAAAAACGCCTGCAACGGCTCAACTCGCTGGTGGAACACGCCCTGGGGTTCGGCATCCGGATCTATCTCTACCTGAACGAGCCGCGGGCCATGCCGGCATCGTTCTTTGACCGCCATCCGGACATCAAGGGCTCCCCCTATCGGGATTTTCACGCCATGTGCACCAGCGTCCCCAGGGTGCGCCGGTGGATCGCCGACAGTCTCACCCATGTCATGCGCCAGGTCCCCGACCTGGGGGGATGGTTTTCCATTACCATGTCGGAAAACCACACCAACTGCTTTTCTCACGGCAGCAGTTGGGGCCGGGAAGCTCCCCGGGCCGAGGGTTGTCCCCGCTGTTCCCAACGCAAGAGCTGGGACGCGATCGGCGAACTGATCGGCACCTTTCGGGAAGGGGTTCGGAGAGCCGGCTCCACCGCCGAGGTCATTGCCTGGGACTGGGGCTGGGGAGACGACCTGTCAGCAAAGCTCATCCCGCTGCTTCCCAAGGACGTGCGCTTCATGAGCATCAGCGAGTGGGAGCAGCCGGTGCTTAGGGGTGGAGTCGAGACAGAGGTCGGAGAGTACTCGATTTCGGTGGTGGGGCCCGGACCCCGGGCCAGGCGCAACTGGGCCAGGGCCGACCGGGAGGGAATCCGCACCATGGCCAAGCTGCAATTCAACAACACCTGGGAGATCTCGGCGGTGCCCTATATTCCGGTGGTGGATCTGATCCTTCAACACTGCGAGAAGCTCTCCAAGGCAGGCATCAGCGGCGTCATGCCCTCCTGGACCTGCGGGGGCTATGCCTCGCCCAACCTGGAGGCGGCCAAGGCCTACTATTTCCGGCCCGCGGGAGACAACCGGCACATCCTCATGGAGCTGGCAACCCGCCGTTACGGTCCGGCGGCGGCCCCGCTGATGGTGGAGGCCTGGCGCGAGTTCAGCCAAGCCTTCCAGGAATTCCCCTACGGGGTGCGCATCTACAACATTCCCACCCAGCACGGGCCGGCCAACCTGCTGCGCCTCCACCCCACCGGGTACCGCTCCAGCATGATGCTCTTCCCCCAGGACGACTTCCGACGCTGGTCGGGAGACTACCCGCCTGAAGTCGTGAAGCAGCAGTTCCGCAAGCTGGCCGAGGGATGGCTCCAGGGGCTGCGCCGCTTCCGGCAGGGCGCCGAGAAAGTATCACCGACAAGAAAGAGCTTTGCAGAGATGGATCTGGCGATCGCTCAAACCTGCCAGCACCACTTCCAGAGCACAGCCAACCAGGTGGCATTTTATCTGTTGAGGGAGAAGCTCGGCCAAAGCCAAGGGACAGAGCCTCAGGCTGCAAGGCGCATGATCGAGGTCGCCCAGGCGGAAATCGAGCTTGCCCAGGCTCAGTACTCCATCGCCCGGCGCCACTCCACCATCGCCTTCGAGGCCTCCAACCACTACTACTACCGGCCGCTGGACCTGGCCGAAAAGATCCTGAACTGCCGCCAGGTAATCGATGGCCTGTCAACAGCCTGAGGCCGGCAGGTCGTTGGACCTCCATTCACCGGTTGACCCGCACGCGACGGGTTGGCGCCCCCCCTCCGCATCAGCCTTCGCCATTCGGCTCGGCTTCTGCGACTCCCCCTCAAGGGGGGAGTGATACTTGAGTTTCTTGAACGACGTGTTGCGGAATTGCGGAGCGGACGCCCGGAGTTAATCAATTGAAAATTCGAGCCTTTTGCAAAATTCGGAATCGGGCATGACATTGGGCTGGCAACAGTGATGTTCCGGCGGTGACTACCCAGCTGCAAAGACCCTTTTGAAGGAAAAAGCCCGAATCTGATGGCCGGATGGCCAGCGGTCGCCGGACGCAGGCACAGCTTACCCTCTCCCGGCCTTGAGGCGGGCGAACCTGCTGTGCGGTTGGGGGTGGCAACCCGGTCTTCAGAGCGTCAGGCGCATCAACTGATCCACCGTCAGGGCCAGAATGCCGAACATCAGGTGGCACCTCACCTTGTCGGGGCCGCGAACCCTCACCTGCCTCCCGCCAAACTCCTCCTTGAGCCGTCCGTTGACCCGCTCCACCGTCGAGCGTTCCCGGTAGCGCCGCGCCTCGGGAGTCACTTGGCCGATACAGCGCCGGGCCAGTGCCTCCCGCTTCCGCTCGGCTTTCAAGGTAGCTCTTCGGCGGGGGTTGACGTCAATAATCGGCACATGCCCCAGCTTCTCACTGAAGGCCCGGATCTCCGGCGCATCGTAGGCGCTGTCCATCAAGTCGTAGAGACTCTCGACCCGCCTTGCCGTCAGCGTCGCCAGCGGAATGGCTGCCTGAGAGTCATGCACCGAGGCCGAGGTCAGCAGACAACTGACCGGAATCCCGCCGTCAATGGCGTCGAGGTGTAGCTTGTAGCCGGTCCAGCTCTCCTGATGCCCCTTGGCGTTGCGCTTGACGCCGATGTCGCAGGCCTTGGGCAACTCCTTCAACATTTCCTCCAGCGTCATCGACCCCTGCCGCTCCAGCCGGCTCAACCGCTTGGGCCGTCGCTCGCCCTTCGGCGGCCGGCCCCGCCGGCGTTTCCGCTTGGCCTCCGGCGCAGCCTTGGCCGCTGGCTTTTCCCGTCCCGCAATCGCCGTCGAGTCCCTCGACACATGCCCCGCCAAGTGGCCCTTCAGCGTCTCCTCCAGCAATGCCTCGTGCAAACGCCCCGGCAGGTCGCTCTCAGCGAATTCCGCAAAGGCCCGCGAGAAGGTCGACTCGCTCGGTACCTCCCACGCCCTCTCCCAGCCGCACAGCCGCCGCAGCCTCCCCTCACTCCTCAGCCGCTCCACCAATCCCCGCGTGGTCGCCACCTCCAGCATCGACTTCGCCAGATAGGCTCGCGCCAGCACTGCCCGATCCTCCAGCGGCCGGCCACGCCAGCCCCGACTGTAAGGCAGCAACTCCTCCACCCGCACCAACTCCAATACCTGCACCAGCCGCTGGTAACGCTCTCCCAGAGGCCCCAAAACTTCCTCCAGCAGGGGAAACAGCTCTCGTTGAAACCGGAACCAGTGTCGTGATAGGGTTTCCCTAAGGGGCAAGTTCCACCTCCGTTCATCATGTGGTTCAGACACCTTCATGATACAACAGACAGTGGTCTTGCCCCTCCTTCCACCTGCCCTCCTTGATCTTTCCCCACGTGAAAATTCCCGCTATCTGCGAATTTTGCAAAAGGCTCAGTAGTCTTTCATTACATGACTTTCACAGTAGCGGCTCAACGAGGAACAGGGGGTAACTGTCATGAAGTCCAAAACGCTGACGATTCTATTGGGGTGCGTCCTGCTTCTGGCTGGCCTTTTTTCCGAGGTGCGCCCCGCCGCGGCGTCGCATCCCGACGAAAGCTGCTCTCGTCCGGAAGGCGTAGCGGAGGCCCCCACCCCCAGCATCACGGCCGCCGAGGTGGCAGCCGACCCGACCCCCGAAAACCTGAAGCAGTTTGCTCTGGAGGCAAAAAACTACGGCGACGGCCTCGACCATGCCGGGTTGGCCTATGCCATATGCCATTTCAAGCAGGAAGGGGGGGATTGGAAGTCCGGCTCCATCTACATGACTTCGCTGACTTTCTTGGCTGGGGGTAGAGTGGAAATTCACGCCGGAAACATGGCCTTCGGAGGCAGGAAAATCCGTGAGGACGTCTTCATGGCCATTGCTGCCGCGACCGGCTTCGATCCGGAAACCCAAATGTTCACCAAGCCGGACGGCGGCGCCTTGCCGGAGGAGCTGGGAGGCTACGCAGTCGGAATGCATGTCAGTTTCGGCACCATAC
Organism: Candidatus Versatilivorator sp.; assembly: GCA_965207735.1. Taxonomy (GTDB): domain Bacteria; phylum Acidobacteriota; class Terriglobia; order Versatilivoradales; family Versatilivoraceae; genus Versatilivorator. The sequence goes on from OZ242296.1 coordinate 5,022,519, forward strand.
AGTTCCCGTTAATCCTGACCGCCGGCTTGGATCTGCAGGAAACTCACCTGGTGCACGAAGTCTTCGATCCCGCCGACGCCCCGGAAGTCACCGCCAGTGAGGTGGTAAACCGGGAAACTCTAAAGGCCTTCGTGAACGGCGCGATTGACCGCCTGGGAGAGCTCTTCGTGACGGAAGGATTTGGCGGCCTGACCAAGGGCAGGGCCGTTTTCAGAGAGGAGAACGGACCCTGGAGAGAGGGTTCCGTCTACCTCTTTACCCTGGATGCTACCGGCTACGTCTGGTTTCACGGGGCATTTCCGCACCAGTTCGAGTTCGTGGTCGCCACCGGCTCATACATAGATGCCGTTACCGGAGAACCCATATTCCCCAAGATCATCGAGGCGGCCCAATCGGACCCGGAGGGGGCCTTTATCGAGTATCACTTCGACGATCCCGCTGATGACTCCGACAGCGCGGACATACCCAAGACCGCCTTTGTGCGCCAGCACACCTATCCGGGGTTTGGCTTACCCTTTATCTTTGGCTCCGGCTTCTATACGAGAACCGGTCAGCCGGACACCATGACCCAGTTCGTGCCGGTGGTGCTGGACTCGAGGGGGAAGAACAACTCCCACTTCACTTCGGAGCTGGCCCTGACCAACCGGGGTTCCGATGCGGCCATGCTCAACTTCACCTACACGGCTGATCGGGGCGGGGGCAGCGGCGCCGCCACCGACATGCTCGGTCCCTACCAGCAGATGATCCGGTCCAACGCCATCGACTATTTGAGGGACCTCGACGTTCCCATTCCCGAAACCGGCAGCCGGATCGGGACCTTGCGGGTGGATGTCTCGGGTTCTTCCGATACCAGCGTGGTGGTCCGGACCACCACCCCCACGGCCGTCCCCGAAGGGAGCGCCGGACTGGCCTATCTGGGGGTTCCCGAAACGATGGGATTCCACCAGGAAGCCGTCTACCTGTGCGGGTTGCGCGATAACCCGGCGGACCGCTCCAACGTGGCTGTCCAGAACATGGGGTCGGAGGGTTCGATCACCTTGAGGATCACCGCCTTTTCCGGCAATCCGACCGATCCCAGCGGCCAGGTGGCGTGGGAAGACACGCTGGGGCCGGGAGAGTTCTACCAGGCAAACGCCGTGCTGCAGATGGCCGGCAAGGCCGATCCCATGTTTGGGGGTTACGTCCGGGTGGAGCGGGTGGAGGGAATGGCCCCCTTCTACGCCTACGGGGTCATCAACGACAACGCCAACTCGGACGGCTCCTTTGTCTTTCCGGTCAGCGCCCAATCGCTGGAGGGAGCCATGGGGCAGACCCTGCCGGCCCTGGTGGAGAGTGGAGCCTTCACCACCGAACTGACGCTGACCAACTTCTCGGCCCAGCAGAAGCTGGTGATGTTCAGCGCCACCCACGAAAGAATCGAGACGCCGGACAACACGGCCGGCTTCGGTCCGCTGCCGATGCTCCCCGGCCAGCAGCTGATCATTCCCCATGCTCTGGCCTACGCCCGTCAGAACCTGGGACTCAATGTGCCCATGGGCCTGGTGGCGCCCCTGATCGCCAGTCCGGTCTCGGGAGACCTGAGCGGGGTGGTGATCGGAGCCCGGGTGGTGGCGCAGGCGGACACGCAAGACCCGAGCAAGGGGCAGTACGGCGTCTTCTTCACGGCGGTGCCCCGGGGTCAGGGGTTCACCGGCAGCGCCTGGGTGGACGGGTTGCAACAGAATGAGGAGAACCGCAGCAACCTGGCCCTGATCAACACCGGAGAGGTCGACGACCAGGACATTGTCTTCGAGATCGACATCTACGACGGGGAGACCTCAACACTGAGCAAGACCGTTACCATGGGGGAGGAAGACAAGCTCGTGGTCCCGGCCAAGGGTTTCAAGCAGATCGACCAGGTGCTGAAGCACGCTCCGGGAACCACGCAAGGCTACATTCGGATCCGCAGGGTCTCGGGCGCCAACCCCTTCCTGGCCTACGGGGTGGTCAACGACGGCGGGTCTCCGGGTCAGAGAACCGGTGACGGCGCCTATATCCCGGCCAGGGAGTAGGCGTCGGAGTTTTCACTGCGGGACGTCCGTTTCTAATGGCATCGCCCGGCTCGCCCCCACGGCTACTCGCAGACGCCGCCTTCGCGGTTATACACCCCCCGCAGCCGCTCCAACACCACCGTCGTCTTGCGACGCGCCGACCATCGGCCCTTCCCCCGACCACCGACAGGTGTGGCGTCGCTCCGGTCGCCCTACGGGCTTCCTTCGCGCCCCCACCTGCCCCATTCCTTCCTCTGGACATAGCCTGTTCCTACTCTCCTGTAGCTTCTTATACAGGTTCTCAAATCACTGTCCAAAGAAATCGTGGGGCGGGGGAGGGCGAAGGCAGTTGGCCGAGCCTGGTTCAGGAGTTGCGGGAACTGACGAATCTTCCTCATGAAACCGTCCAGCAGCGCCTGAAGGGAACTCGCAAGTACGGTGTGGCATTCGAGGGATGGGGTCGGCGCCATCGAGACTTCACCCACTACTTCACGCCGCAACAGGTGTCCTACGCCTACCACCTGTCCGCCGACTCGATGGCGGAACTACTGCACGAAAGCTCGCACGCCCGCCACATCGATGCCAAAGTGCTCAATATCACCCGGGTGGAGGGTGGCGCCCAGGTGGAATTCGAGGGTCTTGCGCCGGAACGCTACGACCTGGTCTTCGATGCCCGTGGGTTTCCACGCGAACTTCATCCGGACCGGCACATCGACATCTCATTCATCCCCACCAATACAGCCGTCATCCGGCGCTGTCCGGCAATCGTCAAAGAAGAGGGTGACGGGCCGGTTCTGCAACATACTTATACCCGTGCGGTTGCGCGTCCCCACGGTTGGATATTCATCATTCCGCTTACGGTCCACACCTCCTACGGGTACATCTTCAACCGCGATGTATCCGGCCTTGCCGAAGTCGAATCCGACTTTGACGCGTTCCTTGAAGCCGATGGCGTATCCGAATTCGAGCCACGAGCCGTCATTCCGTTTCCCAATTTCGTCCATCGCCACATGTACGATGGCGCGGTGGCCCGCATCGGCAACGCGGCGGCCTTTATGGAACCCCTGGAAGCAACGGCGATCGTATCCGCCCAGTTTCAGATCGGGATGGTTCTCCAGATGCGCCTTAACCGTTCGGTAGAGTATCTCGAGCGCGACGCTCCCGTGGTCAATCGATTTCTCGTCAACAAAATGCTCTGCTACGGTCTGTTCGTCGGCTGGCACTATTCCTGCGGCTCGAAGTACAACAGCGGATTTTGGCGCCACGCTCGCGACCACGTCTGGCCACAGCACCGCAAGGCGACGGACCCCGAGGTGGTGGGTTGCGACGCGCTTGGCAGATTCGACTCAATGATCGAACTGATGAACCAGTCGGTCATAGACAAGTCGGACTGGGATCGGATGTGTGCGGTCCCTCTCACCAGTTACTGCCAGGTGTCTCAGGGTCTTGGCTGTTAGCTCTAGGAGTCTGCGCCGCAGGACGATTTCGGAAAGTTCAAGAGCGAGAGGCTACTGCGCAAGGCCGGTTCCAAGGAGTGCTTGGGAGCCACTTGGGCGTTGATAGAGTCTCAAGCGTCCTGTGGGCTCCCACAATGGGCGGTTGAGGACCTCCGTGGCCCTGGGTATTGGGTGGAAATCCCTTGCTTCAGGCCGCCATCAACGCACTCATCCTCTTGATGTTGAGGGCCAGACACACCAAGTCCCACTCCCCCTGCACTGATTGCAAGCCCCGCAGACTGAACCGTCGGAATCCCAGCCCCTCCTTGATCCACCCATGAGGGGCTTCGGCAATCCACTTCCTCCGCCGATACTCCACCTGACCGGCTAGGCTGGCCAGCTTCTTCCTCATACGACTCTTGGCCGGATGCTTCCTGGGATCGATCTCTACCGCCCGCTTCCCCTCGCGCCCCAGCGCAACATAACCGTCCACTCCTCTCTCTTCCAGGGCCTGCAAGTCCTCCTCATTGCAGTAGCCCGCATCCGCCAGCACCTGTTTCGGTATCTCCTGGAAGCTCTCCTCCACCTCCTCCAGCAACTCCATCATCTGCCCCTGATCGCTCGCCTGCGCCGTTACCTCGGTGGCCACAATGATCTGGTGCTCTCCGTCCACCGCCACCTGCGCGTTGTAGCATTGCTGGAACCCCTCGGTGGAAGTCTTCATGATCCGGCTTTCCGGATCGGTGAAATTACTCTGCGCCTTCTCCTCCGGTTCTCCGTAGGCCCGCTTGTAGGGCCGTCGTGCTTTCGGGTTGCGGTCCTGTCCCGGTTTGCGCCCCCGCTCCTCATCGGCCTCCCGCTGGGCCGCCTCCAGCCGCTGCTTGGCCGCCTCGATCGCCGCCAGCCGGTCCTCCCGCCGCCGCAACTCCTCGGGCAACTCATCCCCACGCCGGTCTTCCCCGTACCGCTCATCTTCCTCCCGGTCCTCCCGCCGCGCCTTCTTCAACAACTCATGGATCTCTGCCTTCAGTTGCCGCTCCCGCTCCTTCATCCGACCATAGCTCATCGCCTTGCGCCGGCTCGCGTTCGCCCGCACCTTCGTCCCGTCGATCCCCAATCGCCCCAACCCCACCATCCCCATCTCCCGCGCCAAGCTCACCACCTGTACGAACAGCTGCTTGAAGTCCTTCAAATGCCGGCGGCGAAACTCGCACAACGTCCGATGCTGCGGAAAGTTCCCCGCCGCCAGCATCCGAAACGCCACGTCTTCCTCCAGCTTCCTCGCGATCTTGCGCGACGAGAACACCCCTGTCGCATAGGCGTAAATCAACACCTTCACCATCATCCGCGGCTCGTAGGGCGAGTTGCGCCTCCCGTCCTCTTCATAGGGCCGGTAAAACGCTCTCAACTCCAGCCCATCCACCAACTCACTCACCTGATGGGCCAAGTGCCCTTCCGGTACCCACTCCCCCAGGTCCGGCGGCAACATCAACAGTTGCTTCGGCTGATACGGGCGAAACCTTGTCCCCATCCACCACCTCCTATGATGTCTCTAAGCCCGTTATTGTATCATTCAGCCCTGCCCGGGTTTTCTGCGGCGCAGACTCCTAGCCCGCATTTCTCAGTGCGCCATGGAAAGGCGCCTTCTTCCAACGGGTGCGAAACCCGTCCAACAACTGTCGCTCCGGTTGGTAGCAGCCAGGGCGGATCATGGAGGTAACGATATGGTCTGAAGCCCTCTGGTGTCAAAGGGCCGCTTAAGGCGGTTCAGCGAGCATGCGGGCCGGAACGCGAGTGAACGTCGAGCAGGCCTCGAAACGGGCAATGCGGGGGCCGACCCACCTGAGAAATGGGGAAGGCCGAAGACGGAGGGGGAAGCGAGCGACGCGGGCACCCCTTTGGACCCGCCGGGGTAGTGGCGCTGGCACGCATGGAAGGGGAAGAAGGCAGCAACATGGGAAGCCCTGTGGGTGGTGAGGCACGCACCGAACCGGAAGCTCGCGAGAGTCAGTCTAGGCCGACAGGGTGGCGGAGAGGCCTGTAGTACCGGAGAAGCCGGGTAATACCGGTGGAGGGAAGGGGCCTCAGGTGAGGAGCGGTGACCGAAGGGGGAAGGGTCCCGGGAGTGGCGAAAGCCTGAAACCCCGACCAAAAAAGGGCCGGAGACTCCGGAAGCATCACATGCAAAAGTGAAAGGGTCGTCGGAGGAGGACGGCGTCGTCAGGGCATCAACAGGCCTGGCGGCAACCCGGGAGCGGAAGTGGATGGAGTGGGGGACGGGTGCCAATCCCATAGGAGTCGTCCACGGATGCGAGCGGGGACCTGTGTGCGAGACGCATGATCCCACTGGAGAGCCGAGATGCGGGAAAACCGCACGTCCGGTTCGGAGAGCGGGGACTGGAAACGTGATAAGGGAGCCGGACTGAGGCCCGAAGCGAAAGCGACGGAATAGCCACCGGACCCTATAGTCAACGCGCCAGTCCTCGACTCTACCCAGGTCGCTGGTGCCATGACGACAAGTAGTTTATCTTCAGTACGTTGATTGGCTCTATGGTAAGGGCTTGCGGGTAACAGACTGCGCTGGGCATGCCTTGGCTTGTCTTTTTCCCTTCAGCGCGCACATGCTCCCTCGCGCGTAGTGACCGCTACGCTCTTCGGTCGCGAGCACGCGCTGAAGGGAAAAATCCTGCGCCATGTTCATGCCCCCTGGTGAGAAATGCGGGCTAGTCTTGCCTCAATCCTCCTCCACGAACTGGAAGCTGAACAGCTCGGCGTTCTGCAGGAAGAAGTGCAGCTTCAGGAATCTCTCCGCGGGAAGTCTGGATTGGCCTCGCCATCTCAGAGGGCAGCTCACGCTATCGGACTCGACGGTCAGGCAGTTTTGCCGCTCGAAACCGGGCAGCACTTTCCCCTGTCCGTCGGCGATGGCTGCCTGCAACCGGCCTCCGGGATGGCATTTCAGGTTGACGACCAGGCCGCCGCCGGTTGGAAAGAGGGGCCGGGTCGCCAGAATTCCGGTGCGGGCCGGACCCGCGGCCAGCGAGACGAAGCGGTCCCGCTTCATTTTGGCCAGGCCCAGGGCGTAGTTCACCCGGTCCAGCCTGCCGCTTTCGGCAACCTCCAGTCCCTCGTGGAATCCCACCATCCACCAGTCGTGATGGACATTGGCGCCGCCGTGGTACACGTAGAGGTCGTCCCCCACCTCGATCGGCTTGCTGCACACGGTGGCCATGCATGGATACCAGCTCCCTTCGTTCCCCGGGGCCAGCCAGGGTTGTCCCGGACGGATCCGTTTGAAATCCTTCCCGTTGCGTGAATAGGTCAACTGGACGTCCATGGTGTTGTCGGTGTTGTGAAGGACGTTGAGCAACCCCAGCCAATCATCCCCGATCCGGAACTGCTCCATGCCGTAGAACTCGTCGTCGATGTTGTCGTGGTCGTGGTCGGGAACGACAAGCGGCGTCGGAGTGGACCAGTGGATCATGTCGCTGCTCTCCATCCGGAAAATCCGCCGCCGCCTTTCCTGGGCGAACCGATGCGGGTAGCTGGGTGCAATCCATCCGCCGTCGGTGGGGTTGCGCATGTCCTGGACGACGCTGGAGCCCATGTCGGGGTGGCGTCCGTTCAGACGATAGAGGCCCGATTCGGGATCGATCGAGACGGTCACCACGTCGCCTGCAACCGAGCCACAGTGGCCGTAGCGGACGGGCTCCGGGTGAACTATCCAGTGAATCCCGTCGCTTGAATAAGCGCTGCGAAACGTCCCGCTGATCGGGTCATCGTCTTCCGGGCTGGCTCCGTTCTCGAAGATCGCCTTGTAGCGGCGAGACGGGTCGGTTTCGTGCGTGTCCAGCAGAACGTAGGCGCAGTGGGCCGGGCCCACCGGCTCGTAGCCGCCAAGCACCACGTTGGTGCGCCGGCCCTTTTCGGTCACGATTCCCAAGGCGGGTTTTTCCCAGGCGATCCCGTCTTCGGACTGGGCGTACAGCACCCGGGAAGGACAGGCGCGGTGAAGATTGACGCAGAGCTTGCGGTCCGAGGGGCGGACCCAGGAGGTGGCTCTGGAGAAGTCGTCGATCCGCCAGTCCTCGTACCAGCACTTGAAGAGGCCGTCTTGCGGATCCCGGATCACGTTCCAGGTGTTGCAGGTGAAATAAAGCACGTGTTCCCAGGGACGGTCCTTGCCCAGGACAGGGAGGTCGCCGGCCGGTTGGGGCGAATGGAATCGCCGCGTCAGGTTCTGGGTCTGCTCCAGCAACAGGTCGTCGAAGAAGAATTGCCTCCGGTTGCCCACGCGAAGGTAGACGCTGTCTGTGATGAGAGGGTTCATGGGTCGGACCTCGGGGATTCCTCGGGTTGTGGACAAGGGCTGGGGGATGTCGGCTCGGGTCGGTGGTAAGAATACAACTGTCGCTGACCAAGTCACAAGATGCTGAAATCCCGGCCCATGGCTGCGTCTCGACCTGCAACGCAGCCCAAGCCCTGGCGACAGACGGCCGATCGCAGCCGGCTAATCTCTGCGGCGGGGATGTACGACCTGTCTACGGCGGTGTCGGCGCCGTTTATGGTACCCTCCATTTTCCACTGACCTCCGTCTTGTTCATCTTGGCCCGCCCCGGGAAAACGGCATGCTTGGCCCCATCGGAGCTGTCGATACCGCCGTGGTATTGGTCTACTTCGCGGTGATCGTCTTGACCGGGATGTCGCTGTCCCGAAAGCAGAACTCAACCGAAGAGTATTTCCTCGGCCGCCGCGGCATGCACTGGCTGATGGTGGGCATCAGCATTCAGGCCTCCCTGATGTCGACAATCAGCTATCTGTCCGTTCCCGGGGAACAGATCAAGAACGGCCTGATGTTTCACGCCGCCCAGTTGGGGGTTTTCCCCGCCATCCTGGTCATCAACCGCTTCCTATTGCCCTACTTCATGCGTAGGCGCATCACCACCGTTTACGAGTTGCTCGAACGCCGTTTTGACCTGAGGGTCCGCATGGTCGGGGCAGTCATCTTCATGGGGCTCCGCATCATCTGGATGGGCCTGGTGGTTTACACCGCCTCCTTCGCCCTGACCCGCATTACCGGCTGGGAACTTTCGACCATCATCGTGGGGGTGGCCGTGGTGGGCACGATCTACACCTGGTTGGGCGGGCTGCGGGCCGTGATGTGGACCGACGTCATCCAGTGGTCGGTGCTCCTCGGCGGCAGTCTCTTTTGCATCGGGTACATCATGGTCCGGACCTCGACCGGTCTGTTCGATTGGTGGGAGGCGGCCAGGCTGGTGCCCTACCAGCCCCAGCCGCTGTTCGACCTGGACCCCAGGGTGCGGATCACCGCCTTCGGAATCATCGTGCAGACCTTCTTCGCCAAGGTCTGCCTGCACGGTTCCGATCAGGTGGCGGTGCAGCGTTACCTGTCGACGCCGTCGTCCCGGGCCGCCGGCCGCTCGTTCCTGGCCTACGTGGGGTGCGGCATGGTCCTGTCGGTGGTGATGGCCGTGCTGGGGTTGGCCCTGACCAGTTACTCTCAGTATGGTCCCCAGGGCGTCGGGTGGGAGGGGGCCTCGCATCCTGACGAGGTGTTTCCCTGGTTCATCGCCCACTCGCTGCCGGTGGGGGTTCGCGGTCTGGTGGTGGCGGGCCTTCTGTCGGCCGCCATGTCCAGCATAGACTCCGGAATCAACAGTCTCTCGGCCGTGGTCACCGTCGATTTCCACCAGCGGTTTCGCGCCGCCGCCGGCGACCCTCGGTCGGCGCTGCGGGTGGCCAAGCTGGTGACGCTTCTGTCCGGTTTGCTGGCCGTCGTCATGGCCTTCGGGATGCAGTCGATTCAGGGTAACCTGTACGAGGTGATGAACAAGTCCACCGGCGGTTTACCGGGCACGCTGGGCATGATTGTGCTGGCCGGGGTGCTGCTGCCCCGCTGCGGACCCCGGTCGGTGTTGGCCGGGGCCACGGTCAGCATGGTTTGCGGCTGGCTGATCGCCTTCAGCAGCGAGCTGTTCGGCCAGCCGTGGGGCATCTCCTTCATGTGGATTATTCCGGGGGGATGCGTCTCAGGGCTGCTGGCGGCCGCAATCCTTTCCTGGATCTTTCCGGAGCCCGGCTGGGAGCGACAGCCGCGGGCAGCAACCTGACCCAGCGGTCTCCGATCACGGTGGCACCGCCATATGAATCCACCGGGCCACAATCAGGGAGATCGGCCGCTGCCTGTCAGGCTGTCCTTGCCCTGGGTCAGCCATGTCAGGTCGAATCGGGCGAAGGTGATTTTTTCGTAGGGGGTCCGGTCGCCTCTCTCGTAGAGGCAGCCGGCCGTCATGTCGGGCAGCACCGTCAGGCAGGAGTAGGCGGACGGCCCGGCGTGAATCTGCCGGGAGGCGGGCCAGGTGCGGCCCTCGTCGTAGCTGAGACGGACCGTCATGTTGGTGCGATCGAGGGCGGACGGGTTGGAAAAGAGGAGCCGGTCCCTGTCGTGATCCAGCCGGTTGGTGAAGTTGGAGAGACTGGCCTGGCAGCGGGGCTCGATGAGAGCCGGGTCCAGACTGACTTTTGACCAGCTCATCCCCCCGTCGGTGCTTCTGCTGATTCTGCGCCGGTTCCCCTCGGTCCCGCGCATGTTGAGCAGAAGGGTTCCGTCGCTCAGTTCCGCTACCTGGCTTTCATTGGTGGTCCCGTTGGTGTAGGCTTCGCCGCCGATCTGCCAGGACTCTCCGTGGTCGTCGCTGAAGACCACGTGAGAAGCCGCGTAGCCGTCCTTTACAAAATACTTGGGAACGACCAGGCGTCCGCTTCGCATCTGCATGCCCTTGCCGGGTCCGGGGGATCCGGAGTTCCACTCGGGCTTCTTGAACATGGGCGTGAGGTCTATCTTGTCCGACCAGGTCAGGCCGTCGTCGGTGCTCTTGATGGCCCAGTACATGAAGGTATCTCCGGACAATCCCGGTTTGGCGGTGCTGGTGCCCACTCCAACCGGACAGTAGACGGTGAAGACCCAGATAGTGCCCGTCTGCCGGTCCACCAGTCCGCAGGAATCGGCGGTGGCGCCCTCGCCGACGTCCAGCAACACCTGAAGAGGTCCCCAGGTCCGGCCCTGATCGGTGCTCCGTTTCATGACCAGGTCGATGTTGTTGGGCGGATCTCCCGGCTTTTCCACCCGGGCGTCGCAGAACGCCAGCAGCGTCCCCCGGGTGGAGGTCAGCAGCACCGGGATGCGAAACTGGGCGATGCCGTCCTGGCCGGCGACGAAGACGTCGGTCTCCTCGAAGAGGCCGGTCTGCGACGGCCCGGTGTCCGGCTCGCCTGAGCCCGGACCGCAAGTCGGAGTGCACAGCATTACTGCCGCCAGCAGACAGTGGGGTAGGGGTGTCTTCACGGGTGAGCTCCTCTCAGGACGCGGTCGCTTCGGCCGGGGAATGAGCCGCGCTGTGCTCCTCTGGTCCACCGGCGGGTGAATCGAGGGCGTAAAGGGTGGTGGATACCGGTCGATGGTCGACAGCCGAATGGTGATCGGTTTGAAACAGCTTGCGCAGCTGGTCGAAGGGCAGGGGCGGTTTCCACCCGCTGAAGAGGCGCTTCCGGATTCGATCGACCTGTTTGTCCGTCAGGGCCGGATTTCGGCGCGGAAGGTGGTCCGGGGGCTGGTAGGTGGCCCCCGAAAGAATGGAGGTCGGCTCCTCCAGGAAGCAGCGCACCCGGTCGAAAGAGCGATAGTCGAGGTAGGCCCACTGAAAATCGTCGAACTCCAGGCTGCGGGCTACCTCGGCCCGATTGGGATCCAGCAGGATCACCGGCCCCGTTTCCACACGGAAGGTATCGTCCGGGTTGCCGTCAGCCCATTTCACCGGGTACTCGATCCGGTAGCCACGCGAAGGATCCTCCCCCACAAACTCGCTTACGGCCACCAGAGGGCGCCAGGATTGGACGGCTTCGCGAATCTCCTTTCCGGAATTCAGCTGTTTTGCCGGACTGGGCTGAAGGCGCCAACCGCTGGAATGGAACCGGTCCACTTTCGGCCGGCTGGGGTTGAGGTTGTAGGAGGAGGTGTGGACCCGCCGGATCAATACATGCTTTCCGGAAAATATCATCCAGAAGTCATACCCCGGATCGAGGTTGTCGGACGGTGGGTCGGTCCTCAGGCCGGTTTGGGTGCGGACCGTCAGGAAGTACTCGTCCGAGCGGCCGCTGGAGCGGTCGAAGACCTCACACCGGCATTCGATCTGGATGCGGACCAGGATTTTCTGGTTCCTGGGGATGTAGTAGCAGAAGGAGCGTGAAAAGTCGGTGGCGGTGGTATCGGCGGGCTCCGACGGGCGTTTCAGGCAGGCGGCCAGGGGCAGCGAGCTCAGCGAGAGGGCGCCGGCCAGCCAGGTTCGGCGATTGACGGCCTTCGAGGGAGTTGCCATGGCATTCCTTTCGAACCGAAAAAGCAGGCGCCATGCGCCGGCAGTGAGGACTCGAGGCCGGGTCTGCAGATCTGGTTCAGCGGTTGAAAAACTCGATCATTCTTTCAACTGCTGCTCGAGCAGAGAGCGTGAGACCCCAAGAAAATCGCTTTCGGTGACGATGCCGACCAGGCGGTCGTCCTGCACCACGGGGAGACACCCGATGCCGTGGCGTCGCATCGTGCGGATGGCCTCCAGGCTGGAGGTCTCGGGGGGAACCGTGACGGGGTTGGACTTCATGATGGCGCTGACCCTTTCCTGCTTGCTCTTCAACCCTTGACGGCTGAACGACTTCAGCACCGAGCGGTAGGAGACCAAGCCCACCAGGCGCCCCCGGTCGTCCTCTACCGGCACGTGTCTCACCCGCTCCCAGTCCATGATGTTGGCGACCAGATCGACCGGGTCCTCGGGATGGACGGTGAACAGCTCCACGCTCATGTATTGTTCCACACGCTGATAGTGCGCCCTCCAGTCCCCCACCTCCTCCGGTTCCGCCAGCGGCCAGGAGTGCCCGGCACGTCCGCTTTGCTGGTGACGGTAGGTAGCCGCGGTCACGGCCACCAGCGCGCTCCCCCTGAGGCGGTCGCCACCCATCTTGGAGCAGGACTTCAACAGCCAGTCAGCCCCCGTCTGCCGGCTCTCCACCCGCTGCCGGATCACCTCCAGGAAGCGTTCGATGTCGTCGGCGTCGATCCCGCAGTGGCGTAGCCCCCGGCCGGCCAACGGAAGCAGTTGGCCTTGAATCAGCTCGGGAGCCGGCAGGATTTTTCCGCCCAGCCAGTACAGTTGCGCATCCAGCCCGGATTGAGCCGCAACCGAGAAGTTGGACTTGACCTCTTCGAAGGAGATGAGCCGGGTGATGTCTTCATGCTCCTGGGCCATGCCGGCGATGAGACCGCACAGAAAGGCCGTGTTGGCCACCTCGTCCTCCACCGTGGGTCCCGCCGGCAGCGCCCGATTCTCGATTCTCAGGTGGGGCTTTCCCTGCCAGACTCCATAGCAGGGACGATTCCAGCGGTAGACCGTGCCGTTGAAGAGGCTGAGGGACTCGAGCCGGGGCACTTCCTTTCGGGAAAGGACCTCAAAGGGATCCTCGGCGCCCTCGTGGGTCATCAGGGCCCGGAAGCGGGTAACGTCCTGCTGAAAGATCTCCAGCACCGAGTGGCGGACCCACTGGTCGCCGAAGCTGACGCGAGACCTGGAGCTGCGGACATGCGGCGAGGGCCGCCGCGTGTCGATGGAGCGCTCGAACAGAGCGATCCGAGTCTCTTTCCAGAGTCTCTTGCCCAGCAGGAAGGGAGAATTGGTGGCAGCCGCCAGCACGGGAGCCGTCACCAGTTGAGCGATGTTGTAGAGTTGGGGAAACCGGTCCGGGGCTGTCTGGTAGTGGATCTGAAAGGCAGTGTTGCAGGCCTCCAGCATGACGGTGTCGCCCTCCAGCATCAACTCGTCGATCCCCTTGATGTGGATCTGGTGGCTGTCTCCCCGAAGCTTCTTTACGGATTCCCACAGAAGCTCGTAACGGCGCTTGGGTGTCATGTTGCGGCGCTTGAGCTGGGAAAGGGTCAGTGAGGGCAGGATACCCGTAAGCAGGACGGCGGCTCCGTGACGTTCCGCCAGGGCGGCCACGTGGGCCATTGACCGGTTCAGTTGTTTCTCCAGTCGGGTGAGGCAGTCCCCTCGAAGCTCCAGGGGATCGCAGTTGAACTCCAGGTTGAAGCGCCCCAGCTCGGGAGTGAGATGGGGGTCCTGGCTCTCCGCCAGGATCTCGGTACCTAGCGGGGCCGGCTGCCAATGGTCGTCGACCAGGAAGAGCTCCTGCTCGGCCCCCACCCGCAGCGGCTCCGACTCGATCATGCCGCTATCGAGCATCAGTTGCAGGGCGCGCAAGTCGTTCAGCAGGGACTCCACGTAGTCCTGGCGCCCGTGTGTTCCTGAGGTCTCTTCTACGTTTTCTGTGCCCATGATCGATACGGTCAAACCACCGCGGCCTTGAGGCAGTGGATCGGCGGCAGCGAATGGAACAGGCAGTTCCAGTCCTCCCCGCCGTCCCGGCCTATCCAGAGTTGGCCGGTGGTGGTTCCGAAATATAGGGCCGGCGAGGCCAGCCGGTCGAAGTCGATGGCATCCCGCAGGACGGTGAAGTAGCTCTCTCTTTCGGGAAGTCCCCTGTCCAGCCGGTTCCAGGAGCCGCCGCCGTCCTGGCTGCGCCAGACCGCCGGCGCGCCTCCGGGACAGGTGCGGGTCATGGGTTCCAGCGGCACGACGTAGACGGTATCGGGGTCGTGGGGGTGAACGAGAATCGGCAACCCGAAATCGGAGGGAAGCCCTTCGGCGATCGACCGCCAACTGCGGCCGCGGTCGTCGCTGCGCAGGACGCCGATGCCTGGATGCTCGGGGAAGCCGCCGTGATTCTGAATGTAGAGTCTTTCGGGATTATCGGGGTGGATGGCGATCTTGTGGACGCACTGGCCGAACTCCGGATAGGGATCCGGCAGGAATGCCGCCGCGATTCCCTGGTTGAAGGCGTCAAAGGTCTCACCCCCGTCCTCGCTCAGGTAGTGGCCACCGGTTGAAATCCCCAGGTGAACCCGGTTCTCCGAGCGGACAATGGTATGCAGGCAGAGACCGCCGCCGCCGGGCTGCCAGTGAGGGGTGTGCCGGTGGTTGCTGATGGCGGAATCCATCTCCCAGGAGTCTCCGCCGTCTCGACTCCGGAACAGCGCCGCGGGTTCGACCCCCGACAAGAGCTCCCCTTCGGCAGCGCACGCCTCCAGCGCCCACACGTTGATCAGGGTGCGTCCGTCCTCCTTGGAGAAGGCTGGCGCCGACCCCGTCTCCCGGAAATTACGTCCCAGGTTGGTGGAGACCAGGATCTTCATGCCGAAAAACATGTTGCGGCTGGAGGCGTAGATGCGGGGGGCGCCGCGCCTGTCGATCAGGGTGGCATTGACCGGAGCGCCGGCCCCAAACGGCCCGCGCAGGTCAAACCCAACGCGGTCCCTGGGCGCTTCGGCCACAAAGAGTCCTTTCTTGGTTCCCACCGAGAGAATTACCCGTTCCGGCACGGAGTACCTCCTGAAACCGCAGGCAGAACCGTGAGGATGTCGCCTGACTGAAGCCGGGTTTCCATTCCGTTCAGCTCGTCGATTCGGTCACTGTTGAGGAAGAGGTTGACATGGGGGCGAACGGCCCCCGATTCCTGGCAAATGGAGCGATACAGCCGGGGATGACTTGGCTCGAGTTGCCGCAGGGCCAAACCGACGGTGGCGGCGGCCAATGCCAACTCCGAGGGGCAGCCGGCATAGCTGCAGAGTGCCGCTGAAAGCCGCATTTGGATCTGCATAGACTTTCCCGCGCCGGTCAACGGTTCCTGTCCCTTCCTCGCGCCGGGTAGCCCCGGCGGCCCTGCAAGAATATGTCCGCGGAAATCACTTTGTCCAGTCTGCATCTACTGGAGGGGAGGACGGGCCGGACGCATCAGTGTGTGAATTCTGCGAGGGTTGTTCATGCGCGTTAAATTCTTTATGAACATCGATGCACAGGATGCACAGGATTTGCAGCACGAAAAGCTGATGCACAGGGAGTTGACCGGCGAGATGATCCGAAGCGGGGTTGCGGATGCCCGGGATCAGGACACTGCAAACTCCCAAAACCCAATCCTGTACATCCTGTTCATCCATGTGGATTTGGCCGGTCGTATGGCATAATCGCCAGGGTTTGGCGGCTCACTGGGACCTCGGGCCGATACCTGAGCTGTGGAATTTCCGGCCTCCCGTAGTCCTGTCAGCGACAGATGAGTTGCGCTGTCCCCGAACGTGCTGACTCGCCCCGGCAACGTCAAGGCCAGTTCCAATCTTGATGCTGCGGAAATCATTCAATCGACCGTTGATCTAAACAATTGCCCATGAAAACCAATCGCCCGCTTTTCTGGATCGTGCTGGTGCTGCTCTCGCTGGGTTCCCTGGCGGGGGCGTACCGTTATTTTGGCGAGGCTTTCCCGCTCATCACGCTGGATCTGCAGATGGATCGGGCCACCGCCCTGGAGCAGGCCAAGGAACTGGCCGAGCGCTACCAATGGGGTCCGCTGGATTATGAGCAGGCGGCCTCCTTCGGTTCGAGTTCCCAGGTGCAGAATTACATCGAGCTGGAGGGTGGAGGAAAGGCAACCTTCTCCCGGGTGATGGCCGGTGACCTCTACTCCGCCTACACCTGGAGCGTCCGCCACTTCCGGGAGAAGGAGACCACCGAGAGCCTGATTCGCTTTACCCCGGCCGGAAAGCTGTGGGGGTTTCGCGAGACGCTTCCTGAAGACCAGGCTGGCGCCACTCTTTCGGAAGAGGAGGCTCGAAGCCTGGCCGAGACAAGCCTGAAGCAGATTCTGGGAATCGAACTCGGGCCATATGAGCTGGTGGAGCACGCCCAGGAGGTGCAACCGGGAGGGCGAGCCGATCACCGTCTGGTCTACGAGCACCAACGGAAGGATATCGGGGAAGCCCGCTACCGGCTGCGTTTGACCGTGAGCGGGGACCGGTTCACCGAGATCGAGCGGTTTATCAAGGTACCCGAGGCATTCAACCGGCGCTTTCAGGAGATGCGCTCTTCCAACAACGCCATCGGGGCCGTTGGAAGCGTGGCCATGGTGTTGGTCTATGTCCTGGGCGGGTGCCTCATAGGTCTCTTTTTTCTCCTGCGCCGCGGTTGGGTGCTGTGGAAGCAAGCGCTTTTCTGGGGTCTGCTGGTCGCCTTTCTGCAAGGACTGGTGGCTCTCAACCAGTTGCCGCTGGCCTGGATGAACTATGACACGGCCTTGTCCCGCCAGGGGTTCCTGGCCGACCAGATCGTGTGGGCGCTGGTCCAGTTCGTAGCCCTGGGCATTGTGCTGACTCTCTCCTTCATGGCCGCCGAGACGCTCTCGCGCAAGGCCTTTCCCCACCATATCCAGCTCTGGAAACTGGGATCTCGGGAAGTGGCCAATACCAGGCCGGTCCTGGGATATACGGTGGCGGGATATCTGCTGGTGCCGCTCTTCTTCGGGTATGAAGTGGCTCTCTATTTTTTCTCCAACAACGTGCTGGGTTGGTGGTCTCCCTCCAATGCGCTGCTGGAGCCGGACGTCCTGGCGACCTATCTCCCCTGGCTTTCATCCATTGCCATTTCGCTTCAGGCCGGCTTCTGGGAGGAGTGCCTGTTTCGGGCCGTCCCCCTGGCGGGTGCGGCGCTGCTGGGGCGCCGTTTCGGCAGGCCGGCCCTTTGGATCGGCTCGGCCATGGTTCTGCAGGCGCTTATTTTCGGCGCCGGCCACGCCGCCTATCCCACCCAGCCCGCCTATGCCCGGGTGGTGGAACTGATCCTGCCCTCCCTTTTCTTCGGCGCCATCTACTTGAGGTACGGGCTGCTGCCGGCCATCGTCCTCCACTTCGCCTTCGACGTGGTCTGGTTCGCCATACCGCTGTTCGTGTCCGAGGCGCCCGGCGTCTGGGTGGACCAGGTTCTGGTGGTGCTGCTCACCCTGGTTCCCCTGGGCACCATCGGGTGGGTCCGATGGCGGGCGGGGGAATGGAGCGCACTCTCCCCCGACAAGCTGAACGGAGCCTGGAGTCCCCCGTCACCACGGGAGCCCCAGGCCGAAGCGGAAGCGCCGCCGGTTGTGAGCGTCCCGGTGCTGGCTCCGGCCCTACGCTCCGGGTTGCTGCTGGGAGGGATTGCCGGTCTGGCGGTATGGGTCCTGTTGGGGAAATTCCACACAGACGTGCCCGAGTTGAAGCTGGATCGGGAGCAGGCGGTGAAGATCGCCCGGGAAGCGCTGGAGGAAAGAGGCGTTCAAATTCCCTCGACCTGGCGGGAGATGGTCTCCATTCAGGGGGAAGCGACCCGGACCGGACGATTCATCTGGCAGACGGCCGGCTCGGAAACCCATGCGCAACTGGCCGGTTCCTATGTTCCGAGAGCGCGCTGGAGGATTCGGTACGCCATCTTTGAAGGAAGCGTGGAGGAACGGGCGGAGGAGTACCGGGTGATTGTGGCCGACTCGGACACGGTTCCCCGTGTCATCCACAGGCTTCCGGAAGCGAGCAAGGGTGCGGCTTTGTCCGAGGAGGAAGCGCGGTCAAAGGCTCAAGCCGCGGTGGCGGCCCGTTTCGGCCTCGAACCGGGAGATCTCGAGGAGGTTTCGGCCGAGCCCTCCCAGCGGCCGGCCCGCCGGGACTGGACCCTGGTCTACGCCGATCGTACCCTGTCGCTTCCCCATGGAGAGGCTCGAGTGGCTGCGGTGGTGGCGGGCGACGAGATCTCCGACGTCTACCGGCAGGTTCACCTGCCCGAAGAGTGGGAGAGGCGGGAGCGCAGCCGCCTCAATCTTGTCAGGATCCTCGGCGTTATCCGTGGCGTCCTGTTGGCATTGGGGGCAGTGTTCGCAGCCGTGGTCGCCGTGGTCGGTTGGAGTCGGAAGGGGTTTTCGGCTCGGACGTTCTTCTGGCTGGCCCCGATCCTGTTCCTGCTCCAGCTCGCCGCTTTTTTCAACGGGTGGCCGGCCATGCTTTCGAACCTGGCCACGGCTCAGCCACTGAGCCACCAGCTTCTGACGCTGATCGCGGGCGGCCTGATCGGGACCCTCTTTCTCTCGCTCCTGTTGGCCTTGCTGTTCGGCTGGGTAAAGATCTCGGGCCGCTGGGGCGGTGAAACCACGGGAAGAAGAATGGCCTTAGGGGTGGCCGTGGGCGTTTTGGCCAAGGGGCTCCAAGTGCTGGCAACGGCTTTCACCAGCGCCAGGACTCCGGCATGGCCGGAGTTCGGAGCTCTGGACAACGTCCTGCCGGCCCTGGGTCCACTGGTGCAGTCACTCACCCAATACTTCATCCTCCTGTGTATCTTGCTGGTGGCGGTCGCCGCCGTGGAAGTGCTGACCCGCGGCTGGAGCCGGCGGCGCTATGCCGGCGGCCTGTTCATTCTTCTGGGACTGGTGTGGCAGCCCATCGACGTCCAGGGCACGGGGGAATGGCTGGTAAAGGGCCTGCTCTTGGGGGCCGCGCTGCTGGCGGTCTATGTTTATCTGCGGGCCGAGGTGGGCCTGATCCCTCTGGCGCTGGCTACCTACCTGGCTCTCGGACTCCTCCAGCAGGCCGTCGACCAACCCTACGGGGGAGCCCTGCTGCACTATGGCCTGGCGGCGGCGGGTCCCTTGATTGCCGGCTGGCTGTTCTGGCGACATCTGAACGAGCCGGCCCAGAAGAGCCTTCCCCGGGCGCCGTCCTCGGCGCAACAGGCCTGACGTGCCTTGACTCGCGCCGTTGCCTCGACGCCTCCTGGAAACATGAGCTGGGGCGTGGCCGGCGGGACCGACGCCAACCCATAGGAGGTCGTGATGATTCTGACGACAACTCCCTCGATCGAGGGTAAATCCATCCGCGAATATCGCGGCATCGTGACCGGTGAAGCCATTCTGGGGGCCAACCTGGTCAAGGATCTTTTTGCCGGGATACGGGACCTGATCGGAGGCCGGTCCGCCGCCTACGAACAGGAAATGGCCAAGGCCAGGAGTATCGCCCTGGGAGAATTGGAGCAAGCCGCCAGGGACCTGGGGGCCAATGCCGTGGTGGGAATCGACCTCGACTACGAAGTCCTGGGCGGGAAGGGAAGCATGCTGATGGTCAGCGTCAGCGGCACCGCCGTTGTCATTATCTGAACTTGGGTGAGCACGTTGTTATAATTTTGGAGGATTTCGGAAACTTGGGATGAAACGGCGATCCTTCTTAGAGGCGAGCCTGGCGGGGCTGGCGGCAATGGGCTTGGCCGGACGAAAAAAATACCGCGTCGGGGTGATCGGCCACACCGGCCGCGGCAACTACGGGCACGGGCTCGACACGGTCTGGCGGGCCTTTGACGATACGGAGGTGGTGGCGGTGGCGGACCCGGACGACCAGGGCCGCGCCCAGGCCAAAGAGCGCACGGGCGCCGACCGGGATTACCCCGACTACCGCCGGATGCTGGACCGCGAGAAGCTGGACATCGTGGCTGTCGCTCCACGTTGGCTGGACCAGCGGGCGGCCATGACCACTGCTGCCGCCGAGGCCGGATGCCACATCTTCCATGAGAAGTCCTTCGCTCCCAGCCTGACCGATGCCGATCGCATGGTGGAGGCGGTGGAGCGGAACCGGGTGAAGGTCCAGATGGCCCATCAGATGCGGACCTCGCCCTTTGTCATCCGCGTCAAAGAGATGATTGAAGCCGGAGAGATCGGCCTGATTCAGGAGGTTCGCGGACGAGGCAAAGAGGATCGACGCGCCGGCGGAGAGGACCTGATGGTACTGGGTTCCCACATCTGCGACATGATGCGCTACTTCCTGGGCGACCCCGAGTGGGTCTTCTCCCACGTGACCGAGGATGGAAAGGAAGTAGGCCGGGGGCAGGTCCGGGAAGCGACCGAACCCATCGGTCCGGTGGCCGGCAACCAGATCGCGGCGGTCTTCGGTTTCGCCGGCGGCATCCACTCCTACTTCGGTTCCAAGGCCAGCGATCAAACCGACCGAAAGCGCTTCGGCCTCTGGATTTACGGCAGCAAGGGCGTGATTCACCTGCCGAACGACGTCTACCCGAGAGGCCAGCCCTGGATCCTGCGCTCACCGGGCTGGCTGCCCGACGAGACCCACCGCTGGGAACCCATCGAGGCGAAGCCGCCGGCATCGAGCCGCTTTCGGGCCGACAACCGTACCCTGGGCAACGCCCTGCTGGTCGCCGACCTGCTGGAGGCTATCGAGCGGGACCGCAAGCCGGCCTGCAGCGAGCAGGATGGACGTTGGACCATCGAGATGATCACCTCGGTCTACCAATCCCAGAAGACCGGAGCCCGAGTGAACCTGCCTCTCCAGGATCGCCGCCATCCTCTGAGGACTTGGGGGTAGGCACGAAAGCGCGAAAAAAATCCACGAAGGGGTAAAAAGGACTGCGAAGGGACACGAAGTTACACGGAAGTCACGAAATCATTTGGGGTTTTGGATTTTGGGCAAAATAAACGGTCAAGCCTCCCCAATCAACGATCAGAGGCCTTCCCGATACAATTTCCTGCGTTTAGTCTCGGCCTCGACCAGGAGTAGATCTCTGTTTAACATGGATGAACAGGATATACAGGATTGTATCTGGGAGTCCGGTGTCCTGTATCCCTGGGCATCCGTAAGCCCTCACCGGATCATCTCCCGAGCTATCTCAGCCAACAAAAGCTTTCCCTCTCGTTAATCCTGTCCATCCTGTCTATCCATGTTCCTTAATGCAACAAACCACTTTAGCGGAACATGGCCCTACTCCCGAAGGTCCATGCAGGACTCCTTTTTCACCCTCGAATGATTCGTGTGTCAAGGCCTGGGCTTGAATTCGCACCTGGGTTTGACGGACCGATTGAAGGGGAAGGGAGGCCAGTATCCCTGGATCATGCTGGAGAGGGCCTCGGTCACGCCGCGGCGAAGGTCCTCGCCCGACTCCACCGAGCTGGATCCCTGATGGGGTGTGAGCACGACGTTGTCCAGGCTTCTGAGGGGGCTGTCGGCCCCCAGGGGCTCCTCCTCGGTCACGTCCAAAGCGGCGCCGCCGATCCGCCGTTCCTTCAGGGCTTGGATCAGCGCCTCCTCGTCCACCACTCCGCCCCGGCTGGTGTTGACCAGAAACGCCGAGGGCTTCATCAGACCCAACTCCGGAGCCCCGATGAGATGCCGTGTCCCGGCGGTCAGGAAAGTGTGCAGGGAGACCACGTCCGACTCTCCCAGGACCCGTTCCAGCGAAGTCAGCTCCACGCCGGCTTCAGCGGCCAAGCGGGGATCCACGTAGGGGTCGGTGGCCAGAATGCGCATGCCGAACCCGCCCAAACGGGGGACCATGTGGCGGCCGATGTTGCCGAAACCGACCAAACCCAACGTAAGGCGGCTGACCCGGCGCAGCGGGTGTTCCAGCGGAGGTTTGTCCCAATCGCCGGCTCTCACAAGACGGTCCAGGAAGACCACCCGCCGGGTGCAGGCCAGCACCAGGGCCGCCGCGTGGTCGGCAACTTCCTCGACGCAGTAGTCGGCCACGTTGAAGACCACGATGCCGCAGTCGGTGGCGGCCTCGACGTCGATATTGTCCACTCCGATCCCGTAGCGGCCCACTGCCCAGCAATCGGGCAGGGCCTCCAGGACTCTCCTGGTAATGGGCGTGAACAAGCCCTCGGTCAGGATGATTCGGGCCCCGGCGCAGGCTCGAATGATCTCCTCCTCGGTCTGTGCCGACAGCAGCACCAACTCTCCTCCCAGTTCCTCGACTGCCTTTCTCTCCGGGGCGTAGAGGCTGTCCTTCTCCTTCTGCGTACGGTCGCAGTCCACATTCACGACTTTGACGGGCTGGTCTCCCGATTGGCTGGCCATGTTGTTCGCTCCTCACTAAGGTCGATGATTTCGTCTACTCCGATCCGTATTCGAGTAAATACGCCGGAGCATTGTACCCGAGCCCGGGGCAATCGGAAGAGTGAATCGGGCCGTGTCGTCCTTGGTGGACCATGGTTTGCAAATGGTTGTCCCGTGCCCGGATGATTTCCCATTCTTGCGTCCCCTGCTTGAAATTCGGACGCCGGTTGCAATGGCATTGAACATGATGCACAATCGAGAAAGATGGAGTCGTTGCGCCGGGGCGGAACCCTGACGATGAGACTCACCCATCCTTCCGATTGCCGCCCGGCCAAAGGTGGTTCCGGCCACCTTGAGAATTCTCGCGTATCAAGTTCGGGTCGGGGTGGCCCCAGGAGGCGACCGTGTTCGGTAGACCGTTTGCAATTCCAGGTTTTGCGCGTGGTGGGAGTGTAGTTGTCCTTGCGGTGGTGCTGCTTGTGGCGGCCATTCCCGCCAGCGGTCAGCTTTTGACCTCCCGCGTGGACGGGAGGGTGCTGGATCAGACCGGCGCCGTGGTGCCGGGCGTGACGGTGACCTTGACCAACGCCGCCACCAACGTGGCCCGGGAGACTACCACCAACAACTCCGGTCTCTACGTGTTTCCCAACGTCTCCCAGGGAACCTATAGCGTTGAAGCCGCCGCGGACGGCTTCAAGACTGCCCTGGTCGAAGAGGTTCGGGTCGAGCTGGGCACTCCCGCCAATGTCGACATCGTGGTGGAGGTGGGTGTGGTGACCCAGACGGTGGTGGTGACGGCGGCTGAGACTCAATCCGTGATGAATGAAGTCAACGCCGAAATCAGCACCAACCTCAACCGGGAGCAGGTCAAGGATCTTCCCCTGAACGGGCGCGGCGTGACCCAGTTGGCCCTTACCCAGGCCGGCGTGACCAGCCCGGGCGGGACGCGCTCGGCCGCCATCAACGGCGGCAGAGGCACCTTCAACAACTTTACCCTGGACGGAATCAACAACCAGGACACCTTCATTCGAACCGATGCCCTCTTCGGAATCATTCCGGTGCAGGAGAGCTTCATCGAGGAGGTGAGCATCACCACCGCCAACGCCGACGTGGATGCCGGCCTGGGAAGCTCCCAGACCCAGTTCGTGACCCGCTCCGGGGGCAATGCCTATCACGGCGAGGTCTTCTACTACCACCGCAACGATGCCCTCAACGCCAACGACTACTTCAACAACGCCGCCGGACTCGACAAGGAGAGGACCTTCATCCACCAATTCGGCTTCAACGTTGGTGGTCCCATCCTGAAGGACAAGCTGTTCTTCTTTGTCAACTACGAGGAGGAGCGCAGCCCCGGTTCGGCATCGGTGGTTCGCACCGTCCTGACGGAATCGGCCCGGGCCGGCAATTTCAGCTACGTCAGGCAGGACAACGGCCAGATTGCCACGATAAACCTTTTCCAGCTCTCCGGGTTCAGCCCCGACCCGGCCATCGCCTCCCTGGTGGACGTGACCCCGCTGCCCAACGACAGCAGCGTGGGCGATGGAAGAAACACTTCCGGCTATCGCTTCAACAGCCCCGATAACACCGATTCCGACTGGTTTGTGCTGAGGACGGACTACGAGATCAACCCCAGCCACTCATTCACCGGGATTTTCCACCAGTTTCGCCTGGAGGCCCCCAACTCGGTGTTCAACGGCATCGACGCCGTCTTTCCCGGTCTGCCCGGCGCCGGGCAGGGTTCCAAGCGCAGGCTGGGTTCCTTCGCCGTGACCAGCCTGTTGAAGCCCAACGTCACCAACGAGGCCAGGGTGGGCTACCAGACCTCGAGTCCCCGGTTCTTCACCAACGAAACCTTTCCCCAGGGCTACCGGCTGTCGTTGTCGGGTGGTTTCAGCAACCCCGTCCAGGATTTCCTGGCTCAGGGCCGCGACACCCGCAACGTGGACATCATGGACCACATTTCCTGGGTCAAGGGGAACCACACCGTCAAGGTGGGGGGCAGCGTGCGCTTGACACAGGTGGATCAGTTCAATGACGGCGGCACCGTACCCACCTACAACCTGGGTTTCGGGCCCGGAAACCCCGATCCCCTGGTGCCCGATATTTTCCCCGGAGGGATTGCTTCCGGCGAGCTGGGCGCCGCCTCCGGACTCCTGGGAACCCTGGGAGGGTTCATCGACAGCGCCGATCAGACGTTCAATGCCTCCTCGCCCCATTCGGGCTACGTCGACGGGGCCTCCAACACCAACCTGCTCAAGCAGAATTTCGTCAACTTCTACGTGGGAGACACCTGGCGGATCACCCGCTGTCTGAGCCTGAACCTGGGATTCCGCTGGGAGTATCACTCGGTGCCCGACGAGGCCAAGGGGCTGGCCCTCTTGCCGGTGGGCGGTTGGCAAGCGGTGCTGGACCCGGACGCGGTGGTGGATCTGGCCGGCTCCACCAACGGAAGGCCTTTTTACACCGGCGACGGCAACAACTTCGCTCCCAACATCGGCATCGCCTTTCAGCCCGGCCCCGGGCACCGGACCGTCATCCGGGCCGGCTACGGAATCAACTACGTGGTCGACAACGGCATTACCACGGTGCTGAACGCCCTGCGGGGCAACGACGGCCTGAGCCAGTCGGTGGCCCTTTCGGGACTCAGCGGCACGGTCAGCGGCGGCGGCCTGGTTCCCATTCCGGTGCCCGAGTTCAGGATTCCCCGCACCGCCCGCGACGGAATTCTGGCCGATTCCACGGCCGCCCTCTTCACCATCGATCCCGGCATGCGCACTCCCTACGTGCAGCAGTGGAACATCGGAGTGCAGCACAGGCTCATGCGGGACACTGCCGTTGAGGCACGCTACGTGGGCAACTATGGCGTCAAGTTGACTCGCGCCATCGATCTCAACCAGGTGCTGCTTCCCCCGGACTTCATAGCGGACTTCCTGACGGCGCAACGCAACCTGGCCGCCAACGGGGACCCCAGGGTCGGTGAACCGCTGCAGATTTTTCCGCAACTGGGTTTTGCCGGTTTCCTGCAATCGGGGGGCGTCCAAAACTGGATCCGCAACGGGGAGATCGGCCAGTACATCGGAGGTTTTCTAGCTCCCAACCGCATTTTCTTCTTCAACGGCGAGGGAGGCGAGCGCTTCGGGGCCACGCTGCCCGCCAGCTATTTCTTGCGCAATCCCAACACCTTCGTGGGCGACGTGGTGGGCAACAACGCCTTCTCCAAGTACCACGCCCTCCAAGTCGAGATCAGGCGGCGCTTGCGCTCGGGCCTGACGGGCCAGTTCAACTACACCTGGGGGAAGGTGCTGACCAATTTCTCCGGCAGCCAGTCCAATTTCCGAGGGCTCTTCGACAACGCCCAGCCCGAGCTGGAGATCCTGCGTCCCGATTTCGACATCACCCACACCTTCAACGGCAACTGGGTGTGGGAGATCCCCTTCGGCGCCGGACGCCGGTGGATGAACAGCGGCAGCATCCTGGACACAATCGCCGGCGGCTGGGACCTCAGCGGATTCTTCAGGATGCGGTCGGGAGAGGTGGTCAACATCATCTCCCAAAGAGGAACCATCAATCGCGGCGGTTCCCGCGCGCTGACCAATACCGTGCACCTGGAGGGGATCGATATCAAGGCTCTCCAGACCAAGACGGGGGCCCACCGCCACCCGGACGGTCGGGTTACCCTGTTCGACTCCAGCCTCATTGACGAGGGCGGCTTCGGAAATGCCAACGTCTTCAAGAATCCGGCCATCCTGCAGGCGGGAACTCTGGGCATGTCCCCTGTCAGCGGGCCCTGGTTCACCACGCTGGACGTCGGACTCCGCAAGAGCATTGCGCTGCCCTTCACGGAAGAGTCGCGGTTGCAGCTCCGGGTCGACGCCTTCAACGTGCTCAACCACACCAACTTCAGCGTGACCAGCACGTCAGGAATCACTGGCTTGGGGGTTGTCAACATGCACAATCCCAACACCACCGACTTCGGCCTCATCAGTTCGGCCTTCCCCGCCCGCACCCTCCAGGTGGGGTTGAAGGTGGAATTCTAAGCGGCCCCGGGAGTCGACGGAAAGAACCACGAATGAACACGAATCGACACCAATAAACGGATCGATGATCTGTCCTGGTGTCCATTCGTGGTTCGTCTCCTCAATGGACGATCGGCTGTTTTTCCCGGAGTGATCCGCCCGGCAGGGCGGGGGCACGGGACAACCACCGGCAGATTGCTCCAGCCTGATTGTTTTCAGCAAGCAACTCGCATAGAATACGCTCCGTTATGGACACCGCACCCGGCCAACCCTGGCACAAGAAGCTGCACTGGCGGATCGCGATAGCGATGCTGCTGGGCATCGTCGCCGGTCTGATCGGCGGGGAGCCCCTGGCCGACAAGGTCGGCTGGCTGGGCGATCTCTTCATACGCCTGCTGAAGATGATTATCGTGCCCCTGGTGCTGACTTCGATCATTTCGGGCGTGGCTTCGGTCGGGGCGGGGGCCGGCCTGAAGCGCCTGTTCGGGAAGACCCTGGGTTACTACGTGATGACCAGCCTGGCCGCCTGCCTGGTGGGCCTGGTGATGGTGAACACCATCCGCCCCGGTGTCGGCGCGGACCTGGGGGGTGCCGAGGTCGAGGAGATGCCCGATCTCACCGTCATCCAGTCTCCGGTGGACCTGATCCTGGACATCGTGCCCGAGAACATCGTTTCGGCAGCGGCCAAGCCGAATATGCTCTCGATCATCTTCTTCTCGATCGTGGTGGGCATCAGCATCAGCAGCCTCCGGCAGCGTTACCGTGAGCCCTTGCTGAATTTTTTCGAGGCCGGCTTCGAAGCCATGATGCGCCTGACCGGCGGAATCATTCGCATCGTGGCTCCGTTGGGAGTATTCGGTCTGATCGTTCGCCTGGTGGGCACCACTGGCCTGGGCGCCTTCAAGGCTCTGGGGCTTTATGCCCTGATGCTGGTTTGCGGCCTGACGATACACCTGTTCCTCACCCTGCCACTCGTCCTGCGTTTCCTGGGCGGGATCAATCCCATAGTGCACTTCAAGAACATGGTCGAGCCGATCGTGATGGCCTTTTCCACCAGTTCGTCGGGCGCAACCTTGCCCGTCACCATCAATGCCGTGGAAAACAAGGTCGGCGTCTCCAACCGGGTCAGTTCCTTCGTCCTGCCCATGGGCGCCACCGTCAACATGGACGGCACGGCGCTCTACGAGTGCGCGGGGGTGCTCTTTATCGCCCAGGCGATGGGGGTTTCACTGGGCCTGGAACAGCAGTTGCTGGTGGTGTTCACGGCGCTGTTGGCCTCGATTGGAGCAGCGGCCGTTCCCTCTGCCGGGCTGGTGGTGATTTTCATTGTGCTGGAGGCTGTCAACCTGAGGGGACCCCAGGTGGAACTGATCGTGGGAGCCATGCTGGCGGTGGACCGTCCCCTGGACATGTACCGCACTGTGGTCAACGTTTTCAGCGATTCCTGCGGCGCCGCCATCATCGCACGCTCCGAAGGCGAGACCGGAGTGGACGAGACGGTTGTACAAACGTCGTGAAGGGCGTTGTCGATTCGGGCTTGAGGCCTACATCGCTGCCTGCGGTGGACCCGGAAAAACGTGGCGATCCTGGTTGAGTTCATATAAACTCACCCGTTCAGCAGTCAGTCTGAAGTTCCTTGAAGACCAGCGAGGCGCTATGCAGAAAGGGAAAAACACTGGAATGGAATCCCAAACCTTGTCGTCCGCATCCGAACCGTTGAAGACCGGGGCTCCCGTTCAATCTTCTGCCGCGACTCCGGCTGTAGCGAGATCCGCCCGTGGGAACGCCGGGGGGACCGCGGCCATCGGAAAATCGCTGGTGCTCACCGGAACTCTGGCCGGCCAGGAAGACGTCTATATTGACGGAACTGTGGAAGGGACCATCGACTTGCAGGACAGCGACCTGACCATCGGTCCCAACGGACACGTGAAGGCCGACATCAAGGCCAGGAAGATTACGGTATTCGGGCGAGTAACCGGGAAAATGTTTCCAGCGGAGAGAGTTGAGATCCTCAAGACCGCCTCAGTCAATGGCACGGTAAGGACACCTCGAATTGTGGTTGAGGAGGGGGCGGTCATCCATGGAAAGATCGAGTCTCTCGGACAAGAGATGAACTTCCCGGCAGCCAAGCAAACCAAACCCCTGATCATTCGGCAGGAAAGCCGCAGTTGAACCCCTTCCGGTTGGCGTAATATCGCTTTTCGTTCAGGTCGGCCGGACGATTCGGCGGAATTGCGGATACCACTGAAGAGGACATTTGAGCCGCCGGCTTTGGTGGGTTCGGCAATTGGATGCTGCAGGCGGCCATTGCCGGAGCAATGTGGGGCCAGGTAGTCTCGCAACGGAAGGGACATCCCATGGCGACAGAAAATGAAAGCCAGGTGCAGGCGTTGCAGCAGCAGAACACCGTGGGGACCGCCCAGCAGTCGTCACGACTGAGGCCGTCGAGCGAGGCGCTGGCGATGCCTAGCGGTCGCGGCCAGATGAGGACAGCCAACATCGGGGAATCCCTCAGATTCGAGGGGACTCTCTGCGGACTTGAGGACGTGGTGGTCGACGGAGAGGTGGAAGGAGCCATCCGGCTCCAGCAAAGCAGCTTGACCGTCGGCCCCAGCGGAAGGATCAATGCCGACATCCAGGCCAGGAACGTGACGGTTCTCGGTCACGTCACCGGTAATATCGTCTGCCTGGATCGCATGAGACTTTGCAGCACCGGCTCCATCGACGGCGACGTGAAGGCGCCCCGAATCCTCATCGAAGATGGCGCCGTTGTCCGTGGGAACATCGACGTGGCAAGAACGCCCGCGGCGTCCGAAGCCGAACCGCAGACGAAGTCTCCCTTCCCATCCACTCAAGCCGGCACCCCTGCCGATTCCTGAAGATCTTCCCGGAGCCGGCGCCAGTTCCCGCCTTTGCCGGCACATTAGCCCCCTGGTTCCGCAAGGGACCGCCTTGTCTGAAACAACCGAAAAACGACAAGAGACAAAAGAAAAAAGACTTATCCACGAAGGGGCACGAAGGACCACGAAGGGCCACTAAGGCGCTGAGGTTAACCGAGACGGGATACCAAGTTCGCGAAGGGATTGTCGATTTCAGATTGTTTCACTCTCGTATGATCCGCACGGCAGGGCGGGGGGCCGGCTTGTCTGCAACAACCGAAAAAAGACAAAAGAAAAAAGACTTATCCACGAAGGAGCACGAAGAACGACGAAGGGCCACTAAGGCGCTGAGGTTGGCCGCGACGGGGTACCAAGTTCGCGAAGGGTTGATCGATTTCTGATTGTTTCACTCTATGGATGATCCGCACACCAGGGCGGGGGCGGGACTTGTCTGAAACAACCCTGGCGCCGGGTGGCTGGAGACCGGCTCAAGGTCAAGCATGGGCAGTTGGTTTATTCACATGGATGCACAGGATGCACAGGATTTTTTCTGAAGACGGCTGGCTTGCAGTCCTGGACATCCGCAAATCCGCACCGGATCTTCGCCCGAGTTGGCTTCTGGTGCAGGAAGCTCTCGTCCTGTAAATCCTGTGCATCCTGTGCATCCATGTTCAATTCTTAGTTCTTCTCGATTGATCTTCCCCGTGGCGGGCCTTGGCCGTGCCCAACGCCCCGATTCCCAGTCAGCGTCCCGTGCAGCAACATCTTGTCTTATTCCAGCAACGTCTACTGTCTTCCATTACAGTCTATAACTGTATTTATTATCATCAGTTTATCTGAGTTCCGCCATCGCTTGACCGGCTCGCAACATCTCTTGCAATCCACTACCATCCCCCATATAATTAGGGGATGATTACTGGATCACATACCGCCCGTCTGCTACCCAGAACCAAACCCAAGGGCCGCCATCCCCAAAAGGCCCTCTCTCCTGCCTTCATTCGCTCCGCTCCGCCCGGAAGACACGCCGATGGAAACGGATTGTACCTCTTCGTCCAGCCTTCCGGAACCAGCAGCTGGATTCAACGCCTCCTCATCCGTGGCCGCCGCCGTGAGCTCGGACTCGGCAGCGTTGCCCTCGTTTCCCTGGCCGAGGCCCGGGAGAAGGCGCTCGCCAACCGCAAGCTTGCCCGTACGGGCGGGGACCCCCTTGCCGAGAAGCGACGTAGCCAGGGCATTCCCACCTTCGCCGAAGCCGCCATGCGTGTGCTGGAACAGAAGCAGGGCGGATGGCGGAACCCGAGACATTCCCGGGAGTGGCAGTCGAGCTTGAGGCGGTTCGCTTTCCCGCGCATTGGCAAGATGCCGGTCTCAGAGGTCACGAGCGCCGATCTGCTTGAGATCCTCACGCCCCTTTGGCACCGGAAGGTAGACACAGCCAAGCGGGTGCGCCAGCGCCTGCGGGCGGTCCTGGAATGGGCCGTAGCCATGGAGTACCGCATTGACAACCCCTGCGACAGGATCGGTCCGGTGCTGGGTCCACAAAAGGACGTGACCGAGCACATGCAGGCCGTGCCGCATCGGGAGGCGGCTGCGGTGATCCGGAGAGTGCGGACATCGACGGCATTGCCGGCCGCCAGGTTGGCCCTTGAGTTCCTGGTGCTGACGGCAGCCAGGTGGGGAGAGGTGCGGTGGGCCGAGTGGGCGGAGATTGATCGAGACGGGAGAGTGTGGACCGTCCCGGCCAGGCGGGCGAAGACGAACCGCCGGCACCGGGTGCCGCTGTGTGGACGTGCCCTGGAGATTCTCGATGCGGCCCGAGCACTCGGAGAGGGAGCCGTTCCGCTGGTGTTCACCCATGGAGGCGGGAGGCCGCTGCATGACAGCGCGGTGCGCCGCCTGCTGCGCCAGCTTGGGATTGCGGCGGTGCCGCACGGGTTCCGCTCGACCTTCCGGGACTGGGCGGCTGAGGAGACAGACCATCCCCGGGAGGTGATCGAGGCGGCCCTGGCGCATGTGGTCCGGAACCGGGTGGAGGCGGCCTATGCCCGCTCGGACCTGTTCGAGCGCCGGCGTGTCCTGATGGACGACTGGGCGCGTTATCTGGCCCAGGGGATGGGGGAGGACCGGAAGCCCCGAGAGTAAAAAGGCCCACGGGGATCGGTCCTGGAACGATCCTTTGAGATCTCCCTGCTCTTTGGCGGTGAAACGTAGCTCCCCG
This sequence comes from Candidatus Versatilivorator sp., assembly GCA_965207735.1. GTDB lineage: Bacteria > Acidobacteriota > Terriglobia > Versatilivoradales > Versatilivoraceae > Versatilivorator. Next base: position 5,053,900 of record OZ242296.1, read on the forward strand.
CCGAACCATCGTTTGTTTCCCTGTGGAACCCCATGGGAATCCTGATGACCTTTCTCCAGGTCGGCCGACCCAAGGAACCGGCGCAGTTTCCTCACCTGAAGGGACGGGAACAACTGCTGAGGCCTCTTGGCTTCACCCCCCAACAGGCCGAATGGATCACCCTGGTCTGCCTGCACTCGGGCCTGTTCACCCGGGACCAGGTCGAGGCCTTCTTCGGATACGCCAAGTCCAGCGCCAACCGCTTTATCCGGGCGTTGCTCCGCACACGCATATCCCACAAGCCGATGGCGTCGGAGACCGTCACCGACGGCCGCCGGATTTGCCGCATCTTCGGCAAGCAGATCTACCGGGAACTGGAGATCCCCCCCATCCGCCACCGCCGGGAGACCTCGCTGGAAGTCACCCGGCGGCGACTGCTATCGCTCGATTTCGTGCTCGATCATCCGGAGTTGGCTTGGCTACCGACAGAGCGGGAGAAGCTCGCTTGCTTTGAGCAGCTCGGGATCGAACCATTCATGCTGCCCCGGACGATCTACGCCGGCCATGCCAAGGGGCGGGTTCAGTATTTTCCCCTCAGGATGCCGGTTGCCATGGGGCCGGAGGCGGCCGTATTCGTCTACATCGACCCCGGCATGGGAACCCGTACGGAGCTGGACTCCTGGAGAGAGGCCCACCGGCCGCTCTGGCAGATGCTCCGCGAGTTAGGGTGGCGGGTCGAGGTGGTTGCCGTCGCCTGGGAGCAGGAACTGCTGGACCGCGCCGAGCGGGTGATGCGATCCTGGGTAGGCGGAGACCTGACTGAGGCCGGCAGAGAGCTTCTCAATCTCCGGTGGGCTGTCTCCAGCGCCGACTGGGAAACAGTCGAACGCTATGGCGGGCTCAATGCCGCCCTCAAGAAAATCAACCAATTGAAGCAGGCAGCGCCGGAGCCCCAGGGCCTGGGAATGATCGACGATTTCCGCCTCTGGGGGTCAAGGCGGTGCCGTCGTATGGGTGGCCACCTTACAAAAGGGGGGCGGCTCACCTAGGTGGCTCACTGAGGTGGCGCACGCTTTTGACCACCACAACGCTTCTCTCTCAGAGGGCGCGCCCTCGCTGCTGTGGTCGAGGCCTTGCCTGGAAAGCCTTATGGGAAGCGGGTTGGCACGGATTCCCCGCGTCGGCTGAGACAACCGTGGCGGGCCGGTGCCCGGCGTGTCCCCGCGTCAGCCGGTGCGCCGCGCCTGGAGGGGTAGGAAGTGGAGGGAGCGACCCCCCTCTTTTTGCCGCTGGTGCGGCACCGGGGAGGGGGAGGTGGCGCATGGCAAAATTCACCACCTCACCTCCCCTAGGGGGGTCGCTCCCTCCACAGTGATCCCTGGCGGGAAGGCCATCGAGCACCTTTTCGCGCTCACAGTGGATGCGTGTGTCGCCGTGTAGTGTTGTAACGTGAATGTTGTTCTATGTGTTATTGTGTGTCTCTATGTTGCACCATGTACCGCTTCATATCCGTGTCTCTCCCGAAACCCGTCAAAGTCTCCAGCGCCTCGGCACCCAGCGGCGCCGAAGAACTGGTCGCGCCGGTCAAGGCCGCGCACCCCGAACCGATCACTGGATGGATCCCGGCTAGGCTGGAGGGTGGTGTCTGGGGAGCTCGCTTCCAAGGGGACACCCGCTACCTCCCAACCGACCTCGAGGGCCTCACCATCGCTGTTCAGAGCAGTCTGATCTTCGGCTGGTTTCTACTCGGCTATGCCAAGTGCAGTTCCAATTAGAGATGACGGTAATAGGGCTATGGCAACTGTTCGCGTGCCTAAGCCGATGGCTGGAGTTGGCATTAGCTTTTGCAGGCTTGGTCTGGATCAGCGGCAACTCGGCCTGGTTGCTGAGTGCCTTTGAATCCGAACCATCGCTCGCACGAGTCTATATCGTCGAAGACATCATTCTGGCCACTCTGGTCTTCTTGGCATTACTAGTGCAATTCCACTTTGGAGTCCCATGGCTCAAAGTGATGTGGTTCTGTCTTGGGATGTCAACCGGATTGGTTGCCCTTGGAATGATGACCATCGGCCCAACCCTGCTGCCAGGGCTGGCTCTAGGGTGTATCGCAGGGTTTCTGGCAGCCTTGAGAACTCAGGCTCACTTGATATTCCTCGCTGGCTGGTTCCTGGCGGGATTGATGTCTCAAGCAGGACTCATGCTTGTGCTCTTGTTCATCGGCTTGATAGTCATATCTTACAGCGAACTTGTCAACTTGCCTTGAAGCCAGCAAAGTCCTCTTTGGTCGCCCGCTACGCAATGACTGGAATTCGCGCTTTGTGGGTGGCCTGGATGCCGGGTCTGTGCTCCTGCGGGTTTCGTACTTTCGCCCCTTACCGAAGTGCAGAATCCAAGACATCCTTTACAAAACAAACAGCCTGGGAAATTTCGTCATCTGTGGTGAAGCGGCCAAAGCTAAAGCGCACAGAAGCATCTGCTTGTTCTCCATTGAGTCCGATAGATCGCAGCACGTGAGACGGTTCGGGAATGCCGGAGGTACATGCTGACCCTGTAGAAGCTGCGAGCTGCGGCTGAAGTGAGTTAAGTATGTCCTTAGCGCTAAAACCATCGAATTGCAGATTCGCGTTCCCGGGATGGCGCATCTCTCCGACCGGTCCGTTGAGCGTAACAGGAACAGCCCCATCCGTTAGCAAGCGCACAAAGCAATCTCGTTGGCCCGCGACCCTCTCGCGTTCCGCTTGCAGTTCAGGACCGTGCAACATCTTAGCAGCGGCACCCATTCCGACGGCTAAAGCCAGCGGAACGGTGCCCGAACGCAACCCCTCCTGTTGCCCGCCACCGTAGATCAACGGCTCGATCCGACTCAGGGCATCTCGACGAACGTAAAGGGCACCAATGCCTTGCGGACCGTACATCTTGTGGGCCGATAAGCTCACAAGGTCTGCAAAGGTAGCGAGCTCACTCAAGTCCATCGCACAGGGGGCTTGAGCGGCGTCACAATGGAACAGGACACCATAGTGCGCCAACAAGACAGAAATGGCAGGGATATCCTGAATCGTGCCGATTTCGTTGTTGACTGCCATTATTGATACCGCAAGGACCGAATCGTCAAGCTCCGCCCTGAGAAGGTTCAAGTCAACGAACCCATCATGGTCAACGGGGATTGTATCTATACTGATGCCATAGCGCTTGCCAATCACACTTGCCGCTGCGAGCACACACTTGTGTTCAATTGTGCTGACTAGAATTCGACGACGAGACGGCGGAGCTTTGTGCGCCAAACCTAGAAGCGCAAAGTTGTTGGCCTCAGTCGCACCAGATGTGAAGACTATCTCATCCGGGTCAGCTCCGACGAGGGTTGCAACAGCGTCAGCCGCTTCTTGAACCGCTTTAGCCGCGCTCCAACCCACCGCGTGGTCGACAGAGTGCGGGTTACCAAACGCTTCCTCCCAATAGGGCATCATGCGTTTCACGACTCTCGGATCCACCGGAGTCGTAGCTTGGTAGTCCGCATATACTTTTGCTGTAAGCCCTCTTTCCAAAAAACAGCCCCACTTTCCATAGACATTAGCTGTCCGCAAAGTGTAACCTCCTACTGGATGGATCGTCCAGTAGGAGAGTTAACTTGCCGCGGGGGCCGCTGTACCAAGACGGTTACCGACCGCAGTTTGCGGGACATGAGACCTTTCCGCTCAGATATGGGTGGCTGAAGAAGGCATTCGACGCAGTACAAGCCACTGAGAGCGGTGACGACAACAAGAGTGTCTTCACCGGTGCCGACGCAATCGCAAAATTTGGCGTTGGCAAGAACATGGTGGCGTCAATGCGTCATTGGGCAATAGCCTCCGGGGTTCTAAGCGAGCCGGACGGTCGGCAGCGCATTGAAACGACATCTCTAGGCCGTCTTTTTTTTGGCAACGACGGCATCGACCCATACATGGAGTCCCCTGATACGTCGTGGGTGATTCACTGGCAACTGAGTTCGCATGCGACTAAGACTACGTGGTTTTGGGCGTTCAACCACTACCCTGCCTTGTCCTTCGAGCGCGACATGTTGGCACGCGGGATTGATAGACTTGCCCGCGACCTCGATTGGAGCCGTGCTTCCCCCGCAACCATAAGACGGGACGTATCTTGCTTCGTTCGGACATACGTTCCGCAGCCGCTATCACGTCATGTGAGCTACGAAGACGCGCTCGAGTCACCACTGACCGAACTCGGTCTAATCAAGCCGGTTGGCAGGCGCGATGGATTTAGATTCGTACGTGGTCCGAAACCCTCGCTCGGCAATTTTGTTTTCTGCTACAGCGTAGCCGATTTCTGGAACGAGCATTTCCCCAACGTTAACACCTTGTCCTTTGAGGCGCTCGCTCACGAGCCCGGCTCGCCAGGAAGAGTGTTTCTGCTAGATGAGAACGCCTTGGTGGACAGACTCAGCAGCCTAGAAGCAACGACAGACGGCGTTTTCAGGTGGTCCGAGTCGGCCGGACTCAAACAGCTTATCCGAGAGCGTGAGTTGCGCACCGAGGAAGTATTAAATCGGCTAGCAGCTACCTTCGATAGCAATCCACACGACAAGGCTTCTGTTTAATGTCCCTCACTGACCGAGTTCACATTGCCCGGCGATTCCAAAGGTCCATTCGCATCGACACGGACCTTAAGGAACGAGCAGCGATAGAGGGATTCGTCTGCCCTCAGTCTTCGGCCGTTCTGCTGGAGACGATGGCCCATCACATTTCGCAATCGGGTCAAGGAGCTTTCACTTGGACGGGGCCTTACGGCAGCGGGAAGTCGAGTCTGGTAGTCGCGCTCAGTGCGGCACTCAGTGGGAATACTCAGGTAAGGCGCCTCGCGGCACAGATTCTTGGTGAACAAACGGCAGAAGAGGTTTGGAAGGCGCTTCCACCTGGTGAAAAAGGCTGGTGTATTCTTCCCATCGTCGGGCGGCGGGAGCAACCTGCACAGGTAGTCGGCGAGGCCATCTGCAAGCAGAGGTATGTCCGAAACGGCTCAATGGGGCTCTGGACCGATCAGGTTGTGTTTGACGCTCTGACCAGAATTTCCAAACGTGCACCAAAACAGGGCGGTGGGCTCATCGTCTTCATCGATGAGATGGGAAAATTCTTGGAGGGTGCAGCCTACGACGGAACGGACATCTACTTTTTCCAGCAACTCGCTGAGCTAGCTTCGCGTAGCAACGGACGCCTCATAGTGGTAGGCATACTGCACCAAGCGTTCGAAGAATATGCCCATCGCCTATCTCGGGAGATGCGCGATGAATGGGCCAAGATTCAAGGGCGGTTCATAGACCTGGCCGTCAACACTGGCTGGGAGGAACAACTTGATCTGTTGGGTCGCGCGATCGAGAGTGATCAAAAACCATCGCCTGCCTCCAACGGAATTGTGGAGCGTGTGGCTCGACTGACTCGCCCACATGTAGATGCGAGGCTCCTAGCATCATGCTGGCCGCTACATCCAATTGTGGCTTGCTTGCTTGGCCCAATCTCACGCAGACGGTTTGGCCAAAACCAGCGAAGCATCTTCGGATTCTTGAACTCAACAGAGCCGCAGGGTTTCCGGGACTTCTTGCAAACAGCCGACGACGACAGTCTATATACGCCAGACAGACTTTGGGACTACCTGAAATTCAACCTCGAACCGTCGATCATGGCCTCGCCTGACGGCCATCGCTGGGCAATGGCCGTGGACGCACTCGACCGATGCCAGGGGGCAGGAGGAGACGAATTCCATCTACGAATTCTGAAGACCATCGCACTTGTTGAGCTGTTCAAAGAGCGTTCCGGTCTAACATCAAGTCTGGAACTACTCAGCCTTGTCCTGCCCAGTCAGAACACACTCAGCGTTGAAGAAGCAGTCAGCAAACTGGAGGAGTGGTCATTAGTCCTTCACCGTAAGTTCTCCAACTCCTACGGCGTCTTCGAGGGCAGTGACTTCGACATAGAACGGGCAATTGATCAAGCCTACGAGGGCGTCGGCGAGTTGGATTGGGGTCGGCTCACGCAGCTTGCCGGACTCCAACCAGTGATTGCTAAACGGCACTACCACAAGACTGGCGCGATCAGATGGTGCGATACGGCACTCGTCGCGCTTAGCGAACTCGACAGGACGGTCACCGAATATGTCCCTAGCAACGGCGCGATAGGGGCATTTTTCCTAGCTTTACCAATCCAGGGAGACGCCCCGGATATGGTCGAGAGAATCGTCAAACGCGCCTCGTCTATCTCAACGGAATGGGAAGTCGTTGTGGGCGTACCTGAGCGTACCGGCTGGTCAATTACAAGTCTGGCGCGAGATCTGATGGCATTGGAAAAAGTCAGGGACGGCACACCGGAATTGCAGGGCGACCGGATTGCCCGTCGCGAAGTTCAGGCCCGGATTGCGGATTTGCAGGGTTATATAGAGAGTGAACTCGGCCGAGCATTAGACCAGGCATGGTGGCATCGAAGACAAGGAAGAGCGCAGCGTCTCGACAGTGTCGAACTGAATAGTTTGGCATCGGACTTGGCCAATACCAGATTCCCTCACGCTCCGCACATCCACAACGAGTTGTTAAACCGCATGAAGCCTTCGACTAATGCAGTTGCAGCACGCAATGCGCTACTGAAACATATGGCGCTCCATGAAGGGGAGAAGCGGCTTGGGATCAAGGGGTATCCACCCGAAGGGGGCCTGTTCGACTCACTGCTGCTTGCGACTGGTCTTTACGCTGAGACAGCGGGAGAATGGCGAATCGTCGATCCAAATTTCGCTGGCATGGATCCGAGCGGGCTGTCTCCAGCATGGCAAGCAGCTACGGATTACCTGAAGCATAATTCCCACATAGCTGTCCCGGTGTCCGACATATACGATATCTGGAGGAAAGCGCCTTTCGGGATTAGAGAGGGTCTGCTGCCCTTGCTCGCTGTTGCATTCCTTCAGTCTCGTCGGGGAGACCTCGCCCTCTATCGGGAAGGTGTTTTTCAACCACGACTGACCGAGCTCGATGCGGAATACCTGACCAACGACCCCTCCGACGTCCAGCTTCGATGGATGGAGATGTCGGGCATCTCTCGTCAACTTCTTTCTGACTTGGCTGAGATAGTACGGCACATGGATCCAACAAATGCTCTGAGCCATCTTGAACCCATTGACGTGGCTCGCGGTTTGGTCTCGATATACGACCGTCTCCCTGTCTGGGTCGGACGCACTCAACGTCTGTCGAACGAAGCGAAACGAGTCAGGCAGCTATTCAAGCGAGCCAGTGACCCCAACAGGTTCATTTTTGACGACATCCCTCACCTCGTGTTGGGTCAAAAAGAGGATTCAACGGTTGTTCCTGACGTAGCCGTCATGGTCAGGCAGGGTCTAACTGAACTTTCGGATGCGTACCCCAACATGTTGCGCCGGTTGAGGGAAACTCTGCTCGTAGAGCTAGGCGTTCCGAGCACGTCACCGTCGATGTTGGCAGAACTTCGCGCCAGAGCGGAGAATATTCGGCAGTTGAGCGGTAACCACAGACTTGAAGCGTTTATCCTGCGAATGTCGCAATACCAAGGAACTGACTCGGATATGGAGTCGCTTGCAAGCATGGCCGTAAACAAGCCTCCTCGACAGTGGACGGACGCTGACATCGACCGCGCAGCCGTTGAGTTAGCAGACATGGCGCGCGACTTCACCAGACATGAGGCCTATGCACATGTCAAGGGAAGGCCGGACCATCGCCTTGCGATGGCTGTCGTGGTTGGGCTGGACGGCGAGCCGATTCACGACGATTTTGAGGTTACCGAGCGAGAGCAATCGCAGGTAGACGTCATCATCCAGCGGATGAGGCAAAGCTTGAGCGAAAGTGGCGAATCCGAACAAAACGTCATCTTGGCTGCACTCGCCAGAATTACAGCCGAGTACCTGGGATCTAGGGGAGAATCAAGCGTCTCGGGGTCGAAAGAGGAGGCTTCGTGATGTCTTCCGGCTCTAAACACCACGTTCTAGGACTGTCAGGGGGACGCGACAGCGCTGCACTGGCAATCTACATGCGAGAGATCCATCCTGACCTGGAGGTGAAATATTTTTTCACTGACACCGGCAAAGAGTTGCCGGAGGTATACGAGTTTTTGGTCAAGCTAGAAGGCTTCCTGGGTAAGCCTATCCTTCGATTGAACCCAGACCGGGACTTCGACTTCTGGTTAAAGCAATACAACAACTTTCTGCCTTCGGCTCAGACGCGGTGGTGTACGAGGCAATTGAAGCTGAGACCATTTGAGAAGTGGGTGCGCCCAATGCTCGAAGCGGGAGACACCGTCTACAGCTACGTAGCCATCCGTGCTGACGAAGAGTACCGGGAGGGGTATTCTTCCAAACACGACCTACTAATAGTCAAACTTCCGCTGAAGGATGCTGGAATTGACAAGTCCGGTGTTATGGAGATATTGGAAGGCACGGGGATCGGCCTGCCGGAATATTACGAGTGGCGCACACGTAGCGGTTGTACATTCTGCTTCTTCCAACAAAAGATCGAGTGGGTGCGCTTAATGGACCGACACCCTGGATACTTCGAGGAGGCCAAGAAGTACGAGAAGAACGCGCTCGAACACGGTTCTCCCTTCACCTGGAGCCAGGGGGAGTCACTCGATGCGTTATCGAGGCCAGAGCGCATTGCACAGATCAGGAAAGACCACGAGGATCGTTTAAAGCGGATGCGAATCAAGAGACAGGTCAACCCCCTCCGCCCAGATGCCGAACCACTAGATATTGACGACCTGTACGGTCAGGCCAAGGTCTGTCTTGCCTGCCACAAGTGAAGGGATTTCCGATAGCTAGTGGGGATACCGTCCAAACTGCAATGTCGAACGCTAAACCGTCTCGCCTCAAGGTTGCCCTTGCGGATGCAAATCCTCTTTACATCCTTCCGAAGGAACCAATAGCCGCGCAGGTACTCATCCCCGCGTTGATGACCACGGCATCTTTGGACGTAATGATGGGATACTTCTCCAGCTCGTCCTTTGCTGAAATCGCCCCCGGTCTAGCGACATTCCTGCGGAACACTAAGCCGAAGTTCCTGACCCACCGACAAGATAACTCCTTTATCTTCAATCATCAATCAGGAATCTCAGGTTGTCTTGCCTGGGAACATCCTGATGAGCTCGAAGGCCCTTTGCTGTAGCGGGGTCGGCTCGGTCAATCGCTGGACTCGCGGACCATCGGGTTCGGAGGGCAATCGGCACTGGTGGCGGGCCCGCGTCGCCATCTGCGCCATCAACGTCTCCAGGCTCTGCAGCGGCAAGCCGTCCTCGGTGAGGCGTTTGCTCTTCTTCCGTTTGGCGGAGTCCGACGGCTGGGCCGCCAGCACCGGGTCTCGCCGTGCCCGTTCCGCTTCCAACTCCTCGTCATCGAACAGCAACGGAGCCAGGGCCAGCCGCAGATGCCACTGAACGTAATAGGCCAGCAGGCACAGGAACAGATGAGCCCGCACCCGGCTCTCCACCCGATGACGGATGGGGCGGATGTGCAGGTCGACGGTCTTGAGGGAGCGGAAGGCCCGCTCCACCCGCGTCAGGTCCTTGTAGCGGCGCACCACCGCGGCTGTTGGCAGGCGATCGGCTGGCTCGCTGGTCCTCAGCATGTAGAACCCGTCCAGTTGCGCCTCCCGGATGATGGCGTCGGTGCGCCGTTCATAGTGGAAGGACCCGTCTGCGATCTGGGTCCGGAAGTGTTTGGCCACCTGGAAGCGGTTCTTGACCCGGCCGACTTTCTCGGCGATCTCGGTCGCCGACAAGGGCGTGCGGGTCCGTCTGGCCACCTGGCGGGCGATTCCGGCCAGCGCCTCCTCGGTGGCTGTCAGCAAAGCCTCCCGCTTCCGCCGCCGATGCTCGGCCAGCAGCGGGTTGTGGCAGACGATGAGCCTCTCGCCCGGATAGTCCGGGCTGCGGACTTCGGCCAGATGACGCTCGTCGAACAGGGAGAGCTGAACCGCCTCGCTCTCCACCAGACGGCGTATCTGGTGGTGGCGCAGGGCTGAGACCCACCCCACTCCCGGATGACGCTTCAGATGGCTGATCTGCGTCTCGGTCAGCAGCCCGCGGTCCCCCACCAGCACCACCCGCTCCAGACCAAACCGACCCCGCACCTTCTCCACCTGATCCCCCACCGTGGTCGGATCCCCCGTGTTGCCGGCATAGGCCTGCACCGACAGCGGCCGCCCCATCTGGTCGGCCAGCACCCCGTAGACCACCATGGGCCGGTCCCGCCTGCCGTCCCGGTTGTGGCCGAACTGCATCAGCGAGCAGGTCTGGCCTTCGTAGTAACTGCTGCTGACGTCATAGAGCACCGCATCCCCTTCCGCCAGGTGCCGCTTGGCCAGCTTGCGCTCAATCCGGTCCTGACGCTCCAGCAACCAGTCCATGGCCTCATAGAGATCGTCCTCGTCGGTGTCCTCAAGGGACAGTTCCTCACCCAACGTGGTGGTGTGCCAAAGACGGGTGGTGGCCAGCTTGGAGGCCGGATAGAGCAGACGCTGCAGGATCATGGCCAAGACCCGGTCCCGTTGGGGAGAGGGTCGGGAATCGATCAGCGCCGGCAGCTTCAGCTGCCGCACCACTTCCAGCAGCAACTCGACGTGGCCATGAGGCAGGGAGCGTTCGATGGCGAAGAGTTGGTCGGGATGGACCAGGGGTTCGTTCTTGAGCACGCGCCGGAGGCGCTCGATCTTGTCCTTGGGCCAATGGGAGAGATTGGCCAGGGTGCGTTTATGGACCTTTTTACCCTCACGGCGGCCTTCGCGCAGGAGGATGGCAGGGGGAGAGTTGCGGTTGGGGACGGTTTCGACGTACATGGGACTACGATATCACATACAACTATCATGTCAAGATAAATGCTAATCATATACATGGGAACAACACTCCACACGCCTCAATCCTCTTCCCCAAGAAAACAAATGGCTTAAGGCGATTTTTTGGGTGTAAAATGGGAGGAACTTCGGACTAAGGCCCCCCTACGCATGGTCGTTAGTCCGTTCCTCACGGACGACGACTTTGATGCGTTGACACAGGACGATGATCGATTAGTTTCTCTTGCGCAGCAAATTCTAATCGATGACGTGCCAGGAGAAGATGCTATTGTCCGTCACACACTTGAATGCCTAGCCTACCTCATCACGCAGAAACGGCTCATTCTGAAGTTCGCGGTGATGCGGCGGGCAATGTTCCACCCTAAGGTGTGGTTATTTGAGGACAGTGTGAATCGGGTAGCCCTTCACGGTTCGACGAACCTAACGAAGACCGCTCTTTCCCGCAATTGGGAACAGCTCACCCTGTCCCGTGACTGGAAGGGCGAGGAGGCGATCTTTCATGTCGAACGACTACGACATGAGTTCGATGATCTGTGGTCAGGTGGAGATGAAGATTGCTGCGTCCTTCCGCTGCCCGATGCCGTCACTAGAAGGGTAATTGAGAGATACAAGACGAATGGCATGCCGGATGAAGACGTCCTTGGTGCGCTCTGGAGAAAGGCCCATGGTGTGGAAGTGCCTATGGCGCTACGCGACAGGCCACGGACGGCGGCACTGAAGATCCCGCGATGCCTTGTTTACGAGACAGGAGACTTTGCCCACCAAGGCATGGCCGTTAGAGCCTGGGAGGCATCCGGCCGCAGAGGCATTCTCGAAATGGCCACCGGCGCTGGCAAAACGATCACGTCGATGATCTGCGCCACAAGGTTGCAAAATGAAATCGGGAATCTGCTCGTCGTCGTATCTGCTCCCTACCGCCCCTTGATCGAGCAATGGTGCGAGGAAATACTCGCATTTGGTGTCCGCCCAATTAATCTCACCGCATTTAGTGGACTGGCGGCGCGCAACAGGGAAATCAAGCAGGTAGGCCGCCGACTGTATATGGGTTATTCACGCGCCGAGGTGCTGGTTGTCAGCAACGACACGTTGTGCACAGAGCAGTTCATTCGATCCGTCTCAGAAGTCGGAGCTAACAAACTGCTGATTGGCGACGAGTGTCACAACCTTGGTGCAGCGTCTTTTACCGCAAACCCACCGGAGGAATTCAACTACCGGCTCGGCCTTTCCGCCACACCCATCCGCCAGTATGACGAAGAAGGAACGGAAGCTCTCATCGCTTTTTTCGGTGACATTTGAGCCTTTTGCAAAATTCGGAATCGGGCATGACATTGGGCTGGCAACAGTGATGTTCCGGCGGTGACTACCCAGCTGCAAAGACCCTTTTGAAGGAAAAAGCCCGAATCTGATGGCCGGATGGCCAGCGGTCGCCGGACGCAGGCACAGCTTACCCTCTCCCGGCCTTGAGGCGGGCGAACCTGCTGTGCGGTTGGGGGTGGCAACCCGGTCTTCAGAGCGTCAGGCGCATCAACTGATCCACCGTCAGGGCCAGAATGCCGAACATCAGGTGGCACCTCACCTTGTCGGGGCCGCGAACCCTCACCTGCCTCCCGCCAAACTCCTCCTTGAGCCGTCCGTTGACCCGCTCCACCGTCGAGCGTTCCCGGTAGCGCCGCGCCTCGGGAGTCACTTGGCCGATACAGCGCCGGGCCAGTGCCTCCCGCTTCCGCTCGGCTTTCAAGGTAGCTCTTCGGCGGGGGTTGACGTCAATAATCGGCACATGCCCCAGCTTCTCACTGAAGGCCCGGATCTCCGGCGCATCGTAGGCGCTGTCCATCAAGTCGTAGAGACTCTCGACCCGCCTTGCCGTCAGCGTCGCCAGCGGAATGGCTGCCTGAGAGTCATGCACCGAGGCCGAGGTCAGCAGACAACTGACCGGAATCCCGCCGTCAATGGCGTCGAGGTGTAGCTTGTAGCCGGTCCAGCTCTCCTGATGCCCCTTGGCGTTGCGCTTGACGCCGATGTCGCAGGCCTTGGGCAACTCCTTCAACATTTCCTCCAGCGTCATCGACCCCTGCCGCTCCAGCCGGCTCAACCGCTTGGGCCGTCGCTCGCCCTTCGGCGGCCGGCCCCGCCGGCGTTTCCGCTTGGCCTCCGGCGCAGCCTTGGCCGCTGGCTTTTCCCGTCCCGCAATCGCCGTCGAGTCCCTCGACACATGCCCCGCCAAGTGGCCCTTCAGCGTCTCCTCCAGCAATGCCTCGTGCAAACGCCCCGGCAGGTCGCTCTCAGCGAATTCCGCAAAGGCCCGCGAGAAGGTCGACTCGCTCGGTACCTCCCACGCCCTCTCCCAGCCGCACAGCCGCCGCAGCCTCCCCTCACTCCTCAGCCGCTCCACCAATCCCCGCGTGGTCGCCACCTCCAGCATCGACTTCGCCAGATAGGCTCGCGCCAGCACTGCCCGATCCTCCAGCGGCCGGCCACGCCAGCCCCGACTGTAAGGCAGCAACTCCTCCACCCGCACCAACTCCAATACCTGCACCAGCCGCTGGTAACGCTCTCCCAGAGGCCCCAAAACTTCCTCCAGCAGGGGAAACAGCTCTCGTTGAAACCGGAACCAGTGTCGTGATAGGGTTTCCCTAAGGGGCAAGTTCCACCTCCGTTCATCATGTGGTTCAGACACCTTCATGATACAACAGACAGTGGTCTTGCCCCTCCTTCCACCTGCCCTCCTTGATCTTTCCCCACGTGAAAATTCCCGCTATCTGCGAATTTTGCAAAAGGCTCATTTGTTTCTCTTTTACTCTTGAAGAGGCGATCGGGAAGTGCCTTACCAACTATGACTACCACGTGCACCCTGTCGAGCTTAATATTGGAGAGATGCAGGAGTGGAGTGATCTTACAGACCAAATAGCGAGCCAAGCCTGGAAACTGGAATCCGGAAAGAGCAACGACCCCTATCTTGAAAACCTATTGCGCAAGCGCCGCCTAGTGCTGGAGACCGCAAGCACCAAACTTGACATGCTATCCCGTTTATTGGACACCGAGGGGCCACGCGATCTCCAATACACTCTAATCTATGCCACTGACAAGAAGCCGGAGCAACTCAAAGAGGTGAACCGTTTGCTGGCGAGCCGACGTGTGTTGTTCCATCAGCTCACCCAAGAAGAAACAAATAGTCGCCAGCAAACCAATCGCATACTCTCGGCGTTCCAGGAAGGAGTGACTCAGGTGCTAACCGCCAAGCGTGTGCTGGACGAAGGTGTCAACATTCCGCAAATAAAGCTCGCCTTTATCCTTGCGAGCACTACGGTAAAGAGGCAGTGGGTGCAGCGCCGGGGGCGTTTGCTGCGCACATGCAAAGCCATCGGCAAAACTCACGCCGTGATTCACGATTTCGTCGTATTGCCGCCGGGCACATCCTCATCAAAGGTTGCCCAGCTTGATAAGGATGCACGCAATCTAGTACGTTCGGAATTAAATCGTGTCTGGGAATTTGCGCGACTCAGCCGTAACGGCCCACTACCTGGTGGGCCGTATGAAGCCGTGCAACACCTTCAGAGGCTGGCAAATGAAAGGGTTGTACACTGATGGCATACAACGACGATAGAATTCTTTTTGTACTTATCGGTGAGCTTGAAAAAGTGCCGGAAAGGTGCGAAGGCTATCGGGAAAGATTGAGACACCTACTCCGTGACGTACTGCGCTACGAGGAGAAGCATGCACTGTCCAGGAGAACCATAGTCAAGGACATTGCCAACCTAGTGAATAAGGTTGGGATGAATTTGTACAAGTCCCCACCGAAAGCTGACGAGCAAGAAGGCCGATGAAGTTACTACACGCTCATATCGAGAGATTCAGACTGCTGAAGGATATTGCGATTGAGTTCTCCACGCACAGCGATCGTAATTTGACGGTTATTCGAGCCGCGAACGAGAGCGGCAAGACGACTCTGTTAACCGCATTACAGTGGGGGCTATTTGGAGACGAGGCGTTGCCGAACGATAAGGCTGAATTTCGCCTCAGCCCTATTGACACATCCTCTGGTGCAAGGGTGCCCGTTACAGTCTCTGTTGAAATCGACTACGAAATAAGCAAGGGCAACGATGTCCGTAAGTACCGATTAATACGATTTGCTGGAGAGATCGCGAGCGGTGCAAAGTGGAAGCGCGATAGCACTAACATCAAACTGTTTCGCCTAGGAGCGAACGGCGCCGAATCCCTTCGCAATCCAGAAGCCCATATCCATTCCCATTTGCCGAAGGAGTTGCGGGAGCTTTTTTTCACTGACGGAGATCGTGCTCTGAGCTTCATTGAAGGCAGCAAGGGCGATCAAATGGATAGGGTTGAGGGTGCAATCCGCTCTCAGCTAGGCATTAGTGTCGTCGAAGATGCCCTCAACCACGCCCGCAAGGTCAGAACCGATCTAAATCAAAAGCTTCGCAAGAACGCTGGAAATCGGCAGGAACTTCAAACCGTGTCCGACCGGCTAACGGCGTTGCATGAACAGATGCCTAGCCTTGAAAATGAGATCCGTAAGGCTAAGAAAGCCCGCCTCCGGCTCGAAGACCTGGAGGAGGATGCTGATCGAAAGCTTTCTGATGCCCTGCGTAAAGGGAACAGGGAAGAATTGGAAAAGCAGCGTCAATTAGTCAAACGCAGCCGACTGTCTGCAGAAAGGGATGCAACCCAGGCTGCTCGCGATCATGCGGATTTATTCAAGAGCGAACTTATTGGCAAGCAGTTGCTTGTCGGCCCATTCGCAAAGGCCAAAGCAGTGCTAGACGGTCTGCACAAGCAGGGCAAGATACCGAACCAGACAATACCAGTTCTTGAAGACCGGCTAAACCAGCCTACCTGCATTTGCGGCGAAACACTTGAACCAAGTGA
Organism: Candidatus Versatilivorator sp.; assembly: GCA_965207735.1. Lineage (GTDB taxonomy): Bacteria > Acidobacteriota > Terriglobia > Versatilivoradales > Versatilivoraceae > Versatilivorator. The sequence continues at coordinate 5,069,606 of OZ242296.1, forward strand.
ATTGAACGGCCGGCTACGCCGTACACACATCCAGCATTTGATCGAAGAGAGCCGCAATGCTGATGTGATCCAAGAGAAAGTCACAGCGCTCTATTACGGGGCGCAGGAACTCTTGAGGCCAGTGAAGGAGCGCAAATGGTCCGATGAGTATAGCGATGTTTTTGGACGTCGCCAGAGAGCGTCAACTCGGCGCGCGGAACTCGGCGGGGCGGAGGCTGCTATAGAGGCGAAAATCAAGGCACTGCCGGATGTGGATATCCAACAGCTACGCACCGCCCGAAACCGTTATCGCGACCAGTCCAAGGAGTTCCAGAGAAAAGAAATTCGCCTAAACGCACAATTAGAGACCACGCAGCGCGACATCAAGCTCAACGAAACAAAGAGAGAAAAACTCTCCCAACACGACGAGAAGAGCAGGCAGATTGCAGCAGAGTTTAAGGTTGCCGATGATTTGCTGCAAGTGCTTTCCAACGCGATTGAAACCATGAAGACGAGAGACCTTAAGAAGGTCAGCGATCGCATGAATGTTCTGTTTCTCGACATGATTGGCTCTGATCGGGCACAAAGGTCGATCATCACCCGCGCATCTATCACACCTGAATTTCATATAGTCGTTTTCGGTCGAAACGACCATCCACTTGATCCTTCTCAGGACCTAAATGGCGCATCACGTCGTGCATTGACGATCGCTTTCATTCTGGCTCTCGCACGTGTCAGTAAGGTGAAAGCACCCAACGTGATCGACACGCCTCTCGGAATGATGAGCGGTTACGTTAAACAAGCGGTTCTTCAACTCGCGTGCCAACAAAGCTCACAGTTAATTTTGTTTCTGACCCACTCAGAGATCGCCGGGTGTGAGGACATATTAGACGAGCGGGCCGGGCGCATTTATACGCTAACGAACCCTGCCCATTTCCCAAAGATTCTCGTTCATGACCCCGGGGTGGACGATGCGCAGGTATTATTGTGTAGCTGCAGCCACAGAACAACCTGTCAGGTGTGTGAACGGCGAGAGGTGGCAGACCTCAATGCTGAACAATTGAAGGCATAGCGATGTCTATAAATGCATTTGCGACATCTGATATTGAACTACCTGAGAAGTATCGGAAATACTTCCACGCTTATTGCCTTACGCGCACGGAAGGGTCTCAAAACAACCCCGAGGACAGTCCCTTCCCGAGAATGGTCGATATGTGGTTTCTAGCCCTTTGCATTGCCGTCAAGGAGGATCTGAAGCCGGAGTTCAATTCCACGGGGAAGACCTATAAGGCCATCCCGGGGGTCGTTTTCGGAAGCGATAGTTGGCGGTCTAACGCACTCATGCTTCTCGCCATCGCTCACACCGGTGACGTTGAGATCACCGACAAGCCGCATGAAATGATGAGAATTGCTAATGGCTACGCATTGGCTGGATTGCCACGTCTCATAGGAATACTAAATGAACGGGAAGATGATACCGCGATTGACTATCTATCAGATATTGTCAAAGAGATGACAACGGCTGGACCGTGACGTAGTCACCGGATTATTCCCTTTCCAGGAAAGATTGACAGAGCGGCATTAACGAAAAACGATCTGTCAGGAGGTCTTTGGGGCGAGTCTTGTGGGATGAATTGAAGTGTCCTGCGGGAAGACTTTCCGGTCGGCTAAAAAAACAACAGGGAAAAGCAGGAGACCACAAGTGGCCTAAAAGGCCGAGAGAGGCAAGCCTAGGGGATGCACACCACCCGATATCTCCGATCCGCAGCAAGGGCAGCTTGCCACTCCACTTGATGGCCTCGGACTCAGGGTTGATACTCGGCTGACCTGTCCGCCAGTAACCATTCGGCAGAGCCGTGGAAGACGGTCGGTCGGCATCCTCCCCAAGCGATCAAGCCACATTGCGTCGGTGTCGCCGCTGAGCCACCAATGCAGCGGCTCGACCACCCCCCGGACAGGCGAGCCGCGAAACCCCGCTAAACAGCTGGCGAACCGACCATATCGTTCCGACACCGCGGGTCCCATCTCCGCTGTCTGCCCCCGGTCCCGATAGAGGTGGAAGGGGGATGCTTCGTCGGTTGCTCGGTCGGCGTAGAGGATAAACCTGCAGGAGGTCAAGCCCACGGCTTGACCGAACAGTTACCGTCCATGAACGTCCTGGATGGTCCAATGGATTCCCATATAGAAAGAGGGATTTATTGAGGGGAATGCAGCTGGCATATCCTGGCTAAGTCCTTTATAAGTAATAGGTTACAGTTGATTAATTGCAGTCCGTGCAGCGGCCTCTGGTCCTATTAATCCTGTCTCTTTCCAAAACGCAAACAGCTGGCTGTTTCTCCTCTGAATGACCCGTCCCGTCGTCGGGGACGGGGGGTCGCCTGACCATCGTGCCGTCTGATACTGTTATGATATCATTATGATATTAAACTTGCCGAAGGAGGTCGATATGCCAGACGTAGCGCTTCGTGGAATTCCCGATTCCCTGCACCGGGAACTCAAGTCATCTGCGAGTCGGAACCACCGCAGCCTCAATGGGGAGATCCTCGCGAGGTTAACGGAGTCGGTTCGCCCTGAACCGGTAGACCCGCAGGACCTCCTGAATCGCATCCGGCAGCGAAACGAGAAACTTGGACCGGTCGATCTCAGTGAGGCCACGCTACGTGAGATGCGGAACTCCGGACGACCATGATTGTAGTTGACACGAATGTGATGGTTCGTCTGGTAGTGGGCGGAGCAGACGGCATCGAGGCGGCCATGTTGTTCGAGCGGGAGACTGAGTGGGCGGCCCCCAGCATCCTCCTGAGTGAGTTGCAAAACGTCCTGGTCGGCTTCGTGCGCCGGGGCGCGGTAACCTCGGAGCAGGCCAAAGCGATGAGCGATGACGCTGCTGTCGTTCTGGGACACCGCATCGCCAGCGTGCCTGGAAACCAGGTGATTGATGTCGCGCTGGAGTGCGGCCTGACCGCCTACGATGCCGAGTTCGTCGCGCTCGCTCGAACCCTGGGCGTTGGGTTGGCTACTCTGGACAACGCGGTCCTGCACGGCGCCGCAGACGTGGCAGTGTCGTTGCGGACTCTGGTGCGCTAGGAGTCTGCGCCGCAGGACGATTTCGGAAAGTTCAAGAGCGAGAGGCTACTGCGCAATGCCGGTTCCAAGGAGTGCTTGGGAGCCGCTTGGGCGTTGATAGAGTCTCAAGCACCCTGTGGGCTCCCACAATGGGCGGTTGAGGACCTCCGTGGTCCTGGGTATTGGGTGGAAATCCCTTGCTTCAGGCTGCCATCAGCGCACTCATCCTCTTGATGTTGAGGGCCAGACACACCAAGTCCCACTCCCCCTGCACTGACTGCAAGCCCCGCAGACTGAACCGTCGGAATCCCAGCCCCTCCTTGATCCACCCATGAGGGGCTTCGGCAATCCACTTCCTCCGCCGATACTCCACCTGACCGGCTAGGCTGGCCAGCTTCTTCCTCATACGACTCTTGGCCGGATGCTTCCTGGGATCGATCTCTACCGCCCGCTTCCCCTCGCGCCCCAGCGCAACATAACCGTCCACTCCTCTCTCTTCCAGGGCCTGCAAGTCCGCCTCATTGCAGTAGCCCGCATCCGCCAGCACCTGTTTCGGTATCTCCTGGAAGCTCTCCTCCACCTCCTCCAGCAACTCCATCATCTGCCCCTGATCGCTCGCCTGCGCCGTTACCTCGGTGGCCACAATGATCTGGTGCTCTCCGTCCACCGCCACCTGCGCGTTGTAGCACTGCTGGAACCCCTCGGTGGAAGTCTTCATGATCCGGCTTTCCGGATCGGTGAAATTGCTCTGCGCCTTCTCCTCCGGTTCTCCGTAGGCCCGCTTGTAGGGCCGTCGTGCTTTCGGGTTACGGTCCTGTCCCGGTTTGCGCCCCCGCTCCTCATCAGCCTCCCGCTGGGCCGCCTCCAGCCGCTGCTTGGCCGCCTCGATCGCCGCCAGCCGGTCCTCCCGCCGACGCAACTCCTCGGGCAACTCGTCCCCACGCCGGTCTTCCCCGTAGCGCTCATCTTCCTCCCGGTCCTCCCGCCGCGCCTGCTTCAACAACTCTTCGATCTCTTCCCTCAGTTGCCGCTCCCGCTCCCGCATCCGACCGTAGCTCATCGCCTTGCGCCGGCTCGCGTTCGCCCGCACCTTCGTCCCGTCGATCCCCAATCGCCCCAACCCCACCATCCCCATCTCCCGCGCCAAACGCACCACTTGCACCAACAGCCGCTTGAAGTCCTTCAAGTGCCGCCGGCGAAACTCGCTCAGCGTCCGATGCTGCGGAAAGTTCCCCGCCGCCAGCATCCGAAACGCCACGTCCTCCTCCAACTTCCTGGCTATCTTGCGCGACGAGAACACCCCCGTCGCATAGGCGTAGATCAATACCTTCACCATCATCCCCGGCTCATAGGGCGAGTTGCGCCTCCCGTCCTCTTCATACCGCCGGTAGAACGCTCCCAACTCCAGCCCATCCACCAACTCGCTCACCTGATGCGCCAAGTGTCCTTCCGGTACCCACTCCCGCAGGTCCGGCGGCAGCATCAACAACTGCTTCGGTTGATACGGGCGAAACCTCGTCCCCATTCACCACCTCCCATGATGTCTCTAAGCCCGTTATTCTATCATTCAGCCCTGCCTGGGTTTTCTGCGGCGCAGACTCCTAGCCCGCATTTCTCAGTGCGCCATGGAAAGGCGCCTTCTTCCAACGGGTGCGAAACCCGTCCAACAACTGTCGCTCCGGTTGGTAGCAGCCAGGGCGGATCATGGAGGTAACGATATGGTCTGAAGCCCTCTGGTGTCAAAGGGCCGCTTAAGGCGGTTCAGCGAGCATGCGGGCCGGAACGCGAGTGAACGTCGAGCAGGCCTCGAAACGGGCAATGCGGGGGCCGACCCACCTGAGAAATGGGGAAGGCCGAAGACGGAGGGGGAAGCGAGCGACGCGGGCACCCCTTTGGACCCGCCGGGGTAGTGGCGCTGGCACGCATGGAAGGGGAAGAAGGCAGCAACATGGGAAGCCCTGTGGGTGGTGAGGCACGCACCGAACCGGAAGCTCGCGAGAGTCAGTCTAGGCCGACAGGGTGGCGGAGAGGCCTGTAGTACCGGAGAAGCCGGGTAATACCGGTGGAGGGAAGGGGCCTCAGGTGAGGAGCGGTGACCGAAGGGGGAAGGGTCCCGGGAGTGGCGAAAGCCTGAAACCCCGACCAAAAAAGGGCCGGAGACTCCGGAAGCATCACATGCAAAAGTGAAAGGGTCGTCGGAGGAGGACGGCGTCGTCAGGGCATCAACAGGCCTGGCGGCAACCCGGGAGCGGAAGTGGATGGAGTGGGGGACGGGTGCCAATCCCATAGGAGTCGTCCACGGATGCGAGCGGGGACCTGTGTGCGAGACGCATGATCCCACTGGAGAGCCGAGATGCGGGAAAACCGCACGTCCGGTTCGGAGAGCGGGGACTGGAAACGTGATAAGGGAGCCGGACTGAGGCCCGAAGCGAAAGCGACGGAATAGCCACCGGACCCTATAGTCAACGCGCCAGTCCTCGACTCTACCCAGGCCGCTGGTGCCATGACGAAAAGTAGTTCATCTTCAGTACTTTGATTGGCTCCATGGTAAGGGCTTGCGGGCAACAGACAGCGCTGGGCATGCCCTGGCTTGTCTTTTTCCCTTCAGCGCGCACATGCTCCCTCGCGCGTAGTGACCGCTACGCTCTTCGGTCGCGAGCACGCGCTGAAGGGAAAAATCCTGCGCCATGATCATGCCCCCTGGTGAGAAATGCGGGCTAGGGTTTGCTCTGGTGAAGATGGGAACCTGTCTCCGCTGACAGCTCGACAGGATACACAGGAGAGACCGTTCCGGGCTGCCCGATCTGGGCGTGGCCGGCCGGGACCACAATCCCCGGGGCTTCAGTCTCTGGATGGCCGGTGGAGGAGTCAAGGGCGGAACGGTCCATGGCTCGACCGACGACTTCGGCTACCGGGCCGTGGAGAACCCGGTGAGCATCGAGGACCTGCACGCCACCATCCTGCACCTGCTGGGCCTGCACACAGAAGCCGAGCCGAATGGCGAAGGCTGATGCCGAGGGGGGCAATCGTGGCGTCCTGTCGGTGCGGGCTTCACCCCCACCCATCACGCCAAAATTTCCCGGACGATTCTGGGTTCGTGGGTGGAGGTGAGCTTCTCGGTCAGGCCGCTGCGCTCGAAGAAGAGCTTTTCGTGGTGCAGGCCCAGCAGGTGCAGGATGGTGGCGTGCCAGTCGGCCACGCTGACGGGGTTTTCGACGGCCCGGTAGCCGAAGTCGTCGGTCGAGCCATGGACCGTTCCGCCCTTGACTCCTCCACCGGCCATCCAGACCGTGAAGGCGTAGGGATTGTGATCCCGGCCGGCGTCCTTGCCGTCGGCATGCTGCGCGATGGGCAGGCGTCCGAACTCACCGTTCCAGATCAGCAGGGTGCTGTCCAGCAGTCCACGCTGCTTCAGGTCATGGATCAGGGCGGCGACCGGCTGGTCGGTCTTCTTGCAGGCGGCTCGAATGTCGTTTTCGATGTGGTTGTGCATGTCCCAGATCTGGTTGTTGATATAGATCTGCACGAAGCGCACTCCCCGCTCCACCAGGCGGCGGGCCATGATGCAGCGCCGGGCATAGGAGTCGGGTCCGCCGATGGGATGGGTCCGCCCCCGGTATTGGGACTTCACCCCCACGCCGTACATGTCCAACGTTTCCTTACTCTCCCGGGAGAGGTCCAGGGCATCGGTGGCCGCCAACTGCATGCGGGCCGCCAGCTCGTAGCTGGCGATGCGGGCATCCAGCCGAGGTTGGCCCGGGCGGCCGCGTTTGTGGATATGGTCCAGCCGCCGCAACAGATCCTGGCCGGCCTTGACGAACGGGCGGGGCTCCTCGACCTCGGAACGCAGATTCAGCAGGGGAGACCCGACGGAACGCACCGGCGTCCCCTGATAGAGCGGAGGCAGGTAACCGGCCTGCCAGCCCTGTGAGCCGTTCACCGGCGGCCCCATGGGGTCTTCCAGCACCACGTAGGCGGGAAGGTTCCGGCTTTCGCTGCCCAGCCCGTAGGTCACCCAGGAGCCCAGGCTGGGGTGGCCTGGGAACATCTGACCCGAGTTGGCCATGAAGCAGGCGCCCCCATGATCGGGCGTGGTGGTGACCATGGAGCGGATAAAGGCCAGCTCGTCCACCTGCCCGGCCAGATGGGGCAGGACTTCCGACAGCCAGATGCCCGACTGCCCGTGGCGGGCGAACTTGAAGGGACTGCGCATCAGGGCCCCGGCGTCTTCGAGGTCCTGCACGTCGGCGGCGGCCATCTTGTCCAGGTAGGGCTGTCCGTGATGCTTGTCCAGCAGGGGCTTGGGGTCGAACAGGTCCATCTGGCTGGGGCCGCCGTTCATGAAGAAGTGAATGACGGCCTTGGCCTTGGGCTCGAAATGAGGGCGGCGGGGCTTGAGGTCGTACACCCGCCCGGCGGGGACAGACTTTGGGCCGGCGGACAGCGGGGCGTCTGCAAACAGCTCCCGGTTGAACAGATAGGCCAGGGCCGCACCCGCGATTCCGTCGGTCATATTGGAGAAGAAACCGCGGCGAGAAAGCAGCTGTCCCATTGGCGATTTCCTGAGGGAATGAGGATCCATAGGGTCTACCGTGTTGGGGGACGGATCTGCCGGAGGCCGCACCTCCGAGGCTCGGCCGGGTCAATCGATATAAAGGAACCCTGCCGAGTTTAAAAGAGTGTGACAGAACTTGGCAAGCGCCTGCCGGGAAACTTCCTCTTCCCCGCCACTGCCTGCACGTTTCTCCAGCTCCTCCAGCGCCTGCCGGCTGACGGTTTTCTCCTCCGGTGTCGGCGGCCGGTTTAGCACGATCCAGTAGGCCTGTTCGATCCGTCGGGCCGGGTCGCTGCCGGCCACTCTTCGCACTCTCTCGGCCAGGGAGTCCGCCAACTGGCGCACGGTCGGGTCGTTGAGCAGGTGCAGGGCCTGGGGCACCACCGTGGATTCGACCCGCTCCAGGCAGTTGGGGGTCATCTCGGGAAAGTCGAAGGTGTCCAGGATGGTGGGGTTGCTGGTCCCCATGCGGTGGCTGGTCTGCTGAGTGATGTAGATGCTCCGGCGCCATCCCCCGGGGGTCGGGACCGCGGTGGCCAGGCCGTCCTTCCGCTGCAGGACCGGGTCGGGCAATCCTCCCGGCGTCTGGTCCAGGCGGTCCGAGATCAGGAAAAGGGTGTCCCGCAACACCTCGGCATCCATGCGGCGCAGGGGCATCCGGGAGAGCCGGAGATTCTCGGGATCCAGCCGCTCATGCTGCGGCGTCACCTTCGAGCTCTGCCGGTAGGTGGCCGAGGTCATGATCAGACGATGCATGGCCTTGGGACTCCAGTTCTGCCGGATGAACTCCAGAGCCAGCCAATCCAGTAGTTCGGGATGGGTCGGCCGGGCGCCGGTTCGGCCGAAATTTCCCAGCGTGCTGACGATGCCCCGGCCGAAATGGTGCTTCCAGATGCGATTGACCATGACCCTGGCCGTAAGGGGATGGTCGGGCCCCACCAGCCAGCGGGCCAGGGCCAGGCGGCGGCCGGTCTTTTGCGCTCCTTCCCAGGGGGGGGTGATTTCCAAGGGCGAATGTCCCTGCGTCAGAACCGCCGGGACCCCCGGTTCCACCCAGCGGCCGGGGCTCATGGGATCGCCCCGCCTCAGGATGTAGGTGGGCGAAGGGCTCCCGCGATCCCACAAGGCCCGAATCAGGGGTTCGGGTCTGAGTTTGGCCCTGAGCAGCTTGACCTTCCCGGCGGTTTTCTCCGATGCCTTGCGGTAGTCCGGATCGATGTCTTCCAGGTCGCTGAATCGAATCTTCAGACCCTGTTCATACTTGCTGGCCAGTTCCTTCTGGGCCGGGGTTCGATCCTCGGGCGGGGTGTCCAGCATTTCGCGCAGGTCCGGTCGCAGGGCCTCGGGCATCTCGGCCAGCCTCAGGTTGATGAACCTTTCCTCCACCGGCTTGGCCTTCTGCTTGAGCGCGGCTTGCAGGGTTTCGATTTCACCGTTGATCTTGCTGTTGTGGGCCTCGCGCCTGGAACGTTCTTCATGGAGCCGAAATGGGTTTGCCGCCGGCGTGAAGAAGGGCAGCAGCCGTTTCTCCTTGGCCAGCATGGGACGGTTGGGATCGTCGGTAATGGCCGGGGGCAGCCAGTCGTGCTCGTCGAAGGCCCCTTTGAACAGGGCGGCCAAGCGGTAGTAGTCCCGCTGCGGGATGGGGTCGAACTTGTGGTTGTGGCAGCGGGCGCAGCCCATGGTCAGCCCCAGCAGGCTGGAGCTGAAGATCTGGATCTGCTCGTTGATGACCTGGATGCGGTGGGACACGAAGTTGGTCAGGCGGTTGCCGGTCTCGTCGTTCACCATTCTCAGGAAACCGGTGGCGATCAGGTTGTCCATGGCTTCCCGAGTGAGGACGGGCTGGCTGGACAGGTCGGCCAACTCGTCGCCGGCCAGTTGCTCCAGCAGGAAGCGGTCGTAGGGCTTGCCGGCGTTGAGCGAGCGAATGACGTAGTCCCGGTAGCGCCAGGCATGGCGGCGGTCGGAATAGCCGACCAGGTCCAGCCAGTGGCGGCCCCAGCGCTCCCCGAAGCGGGGTGAGTCCAGCAGCCGCTCGATGAGGGCCTCGTAGGCGGCGGGGTCGGGGTCGGCCAGGAACCGCCGAATCTCCTCGGGTTCCGGCGGCAGTCCGGTCAGGTCGAAGCTGGCGCGCCGGATCAGGGTGAGGCGGTCGGCCTCGGGCGAGAGGCGGAGTCCTTTTTCCTCGAGCCCGGCAGAAATGAATGCATCCACCGGGTTGCGCAGCCGGGATGGCTCGGCCGAGTCCGGCATAGGCGGCAGGGTCGCTCTCGGCGGCTGGAAGGACCAGAAGCGGCGGTCCTCTTCGCTCACAAGCGGATCGGACCCGTTCTCTTCATTCCGATCGTTGCCGTTCACTTCCGGGGCGCCCAGGGAGATCCAGCGGACGAGCTGCTCCAGCCCTCGGGAACTCATGGGCCGCAGGCTGGCCTCCACTTCTCGTTCGCTGGGAGGCATCTCCCGGGCCCGGATCCGTTGAACGATCAGGCTCTCTTTCGGCTTGCCGGGCACGATGGCCGGTCCCGATTTGCCACCCTTCAGCATGGAAGCCTTGCTGCGCAGGTCCAGGCCCGCCTCCTGGATGCGCTGCCCGTGACAGGCGGTGCAGTGCAGCAGCATCAGGGGGATGACCTCCCGCTGGCTGACCATTGGAAGTTGGGATTGGGAGGCATGCGGGTGCTCGGTCGAACCGGGAACAGGCAGCGAGGCGATCCAGGTCTGGAGGGTGGCTATCTCCGATGGAGAGGGTTCCGTCTGCTTGTCCGGCGGCATCTGCCCCTTGTGGACCATCCGGTAGAGCGGACTCTCCTGGGGCCGGCCGGGGACCAGCACGCTGCCCGAGGCGCTGCCCTGGAAAAGGGCGGCTTCCGTGCTCAGGTCGAGGCCGGCCAGACGGGCTTCGGCGTTGTGGCAGCGCAGACAGTGGGTCTGCAGGATGGGAAACAGGTCGGCTTGAAACTCGGGGGGAGGGGCAGGGGAGACCGGTTCCGAAGTTGCCGCGACGGGGGCATCGAGCGGCGTCAGGCCGGGGGGAATCAGCAGCAGACCGGCCAGAACGGTTGCCGGCCCCACGGCTGAGGAAGCCAGAGACCCGCAGTTCCGTTTCCAGACTTTTCTGACAGAGCCTATCGCCATTTCCAGCACGACTTGATCTCCCGCTTCCGGGACTCAGCCGGGTTCATTTTCTGCGGACCGCGGAATGCGCGTGTTGGCCCGGACCCGCCACCCCGGCGGGAGGCAGATTACTTCAGGGGACGGATGCGCACGTTGCGATAAGCCACCGGTCCGTGGTCGCCCTGGAGCATCAAGGGACCCTTGGGGGCCTCCGGGATGGGCATGTGGGCGCTGTTGGGGCCTTCCATCTCGACGTTTTCGTGGATGACGTGCCCGTTGTAGCGGACTTCCAGGAACCTGGCGTTCTCGATTTTGTTCCCGTTGGTATCGAAGCGGGGCGCTCGGAATTTGATGTCGAAGGCCTGCCACTCCCCCGGGGGCTTGCAGGCGTTCATGCGGGGAGGGGTGCCCCCGATCCACTCGTCGTTGATTTTTCGCGCGTAGAAGCCGCCCGACATGGAGAAGACGATGTCCGGCCTGCCGTAGTCGTCCTGCACCTGCACTTCATAGAGTCCCATCAGGAAGACTCCCGAGTTGGACTTGTAGGACACATTGAACTCGACGTGGACTTCCACATCGCCGAATTTTTCCAGCGTGACCAGGTTCTGGGTTCTGCCGGTCTTGCCGTTGACGAAGATCCCCTTGCCGGGCTCGGCCAAAAAGAAGCGGTTTTCCTTCCCTGTGAGGTGAACCGCCATGGCCGTGCGCCATTCGTGGGGCTTGGAGGGGTCCTGGGCCTGCCATCCCTCCAGGCTCTGGCCGTCGACCAGTGTCCGCCAGCCATGGGACGAGGCGGAAAGGATGCCGGCATCCTGGACGGAGAGCAGGGTTAGCATCAGGCAGGAGAGGACAAGAAACAGAATCCGGTGGATTGTCATGGGTGCTCCGTGAGCGAAGAGGTTCGATTTCTTCCGAGGGGATTCATTTTACTAGAACTGGACTGTGAGGAACCACCAATTGCTTGTCCAACGGGAAGAACCCGGCTTGGTTATCCTGTCTCCCCCTCCGGAGCAAGCGCATTCCAGTGGAGATCGGTTTTCCGGTTTGAACGAATCCGGATCCGGCCAGTGCTTGGGTTCCCGCCCCACCGCCCGCGACGCAACCCCTACTCCTGGCTGAGGAGGAAAGCGCCGTCGCCGCTACGTTCGCCGGGCCTGCCGCCGTCGTTGATCACGCCATAGGCAACGAAGGGATTGTTGCCCGAGACCTTCCTGACCTGAACGTACCCCTGACTGATCTTGCCTAGAATCCCGTTCTCCTGAGTCCAACGGCGGGGAGCGAGCGTCACGCTTTTCGTTCTCGGTCGGGACTCCCCGCTGCCGTCGTAAATGGTGATCTCGAAAGTGCTGGAGCTGTCGTCGATTTCGCCCGTATTGACCAGGGCCAGGTTGCTGCGGTTCTCCGCGTTCTGCTGCAACCCGTAGATCCAGGCGCTCTCCGTTGAAGCCGAGCCATAGGGCACCCCGTTGTAGAAGAGGCTGTACTGTCCCCCTCTATTGTCCGGAGCCCCCGTCCTCGCTCCGATCACGACCCCGCTCAGGTCGCCCTGGGCCGGTGTGGCGAATAGCGCTCCCACAAAGGCTCGGTTGGCCTGAACGATTCCCTCCACCTCCCGACGCCGCAGTTCCTCCACGATGTCGGGCAGGATAAGCTGCTGCCCGGCCTCCAGCTCCAGGCTGAACGTTGCCGTGTCGTCGCCCCTGTCAACCGCATCGGCCACGAAGCTGAATTTGACGGTCTTCTCCGTGACCGAGAAGTTGGTGACGGTCAGCTCGCTCTGGAAGTTGCCGGTGTCGATGATGACCGGCAGGGTCTGTCCACTCTTGCCCACCAGGGAGGATTCGGTCACCGGAAAGACGAAGGAGCCGTCCGAGTTGAAATTGTCGTTGATGACCCCGTAAACGTAGAAGGGGGCTGTCCCGCTCACTCGTTCGACCCTTACATAGCCATTTCGGTAACCGGCCGCGTTCAGGACTTGGTTGTACTGATGGAATCCCCCCGGAGGCAGTCTGCGGTCGGGTAAGACCATGCTCACTCCCGCTGACGCCGCGTCCCCGGAGAAGACCGTCAGCCTCAGGGTGATGGCTCCGTCGTTTAAGCCTCCGGCGTGCTGAACGGCCAGGTTGGAGCGGTCCTGGCTGTTCTGACGCAATCCGGCAATGACGGCGGAGCCCGTCAGCAGCCCCCCAGGGCTCAATCCCACGTATGACAAGCCGGCGCGTCCTCGTCCCTCCTCTACCGGAGTGCTGACCCTCAGGGTGACCGCGGCATCCGAAGCGGAGGAAAGATTGGAGAAATCGACCTGCAGGGTCCCACCCACTGAACCGCCCCCGATGGGAACGCCCAGGGAGGTCAGGTAGGCGATGGCATCGGGAACGATCCGTTGCCGGCCGGCTCCCAGGGAATCCATGGCCGTGCCCGTGCCTCCTCCGAAGGCCGCCGTGTAAACGTACCTGATGTCTGCCGTGGTGTTCCCCCGGTTGGTAAGGGTCATCTCGGAAGTAAAGAAGGAGCCCGCCCGGCCCATGGCCCTCAGTACGATGGGCACGAACAAGCGGCTGTGGCCTCCGCTCGTCACGGTGAAGGATTCGGCACTCACCGCCGTCCCGCCCGGCGTGACCACGCTGATCGGTCCGCTGGTGGCATCCGGTGGCGCGAAAGCCAGGATTGTGGAGGCCGACTGAACCCGGAACTGGAGGCTGCTCACCCCGTTGAACAGGACGGCAGTGGCGCCCAGGAAATGGGCGCCGGTGAGAGTGACCCGGGTTCCCGGCGGACCCCATAGTGGATCAAAGCCGGTCACGGTAGGTGGAAGCGCTTTTGACGTGGTCGCCCTGGCCTCGTTGGAGAAGACCGAAGCAGTTATGTCGTTGAAGGCTTGCAGGCGGTAATGGTAGAGAGTGGTCGGCAACAATCCTTCGTCGGAAAACCGGGTGGCGTTGGCGGGTGCGATTGCGATTTCAACCCAATCCATCGAGGCTTCTCGCCGTCGCTGTACCCTGAAACCCGTCTCATCGGCGCTGTTGTCCTGCCAGGCCAGGTCGATCCGGGATGAGGAAACCGCCGCGGCTTTCAGGTTGGTGGGAGGCGGCACCGGGACAACTCGCTTCAAGATTCGAACGCGGTGGTTCAGGGTGTCGGTGATGTAGATATTGCCGGCAGCGTCCACGGCCACGTCGTGGGGATTCCATAGCTGCGCCTGGACTGCCGGGCCGTTGTCACCGCTGTAGCCCCTTGTATCGGTGCCGGCGATGGTGGTGATGGTCCCGGAGGAATCCACCCGGCGGATGCGGTCGTTACCCGTGTCGGCTATGTAGAGGTTTCCCTCGCCGCCCACCGCCACGCCTTGAGGCTCGAACAAAGACGCCTCGACGGCTGGCCCGCCGTCCCCCGGTCCGTCGCCGTACTCCCCGATCCCGGCGACGGTGGTGATGATTCCGGAGGGATCCACCCGGCGGATGCGGTCGTTACCCAAATCGGCTATGTAGAGGCTTCCCTCGCCGTCCACCGCCACGCCTCGAGGCCCCTTCAAAGACGCCTCGACGGCCGGCCCGCCGTCCCCCGGTCCGTCGCCGTACTCCCCGATCCCGGCGACGGTGGTGATGATTCCGGAGGGATCCACCCGGCGGATGCGGTCGTTACCCAAATCGGCTATGTAGAGGCTTCCCTCGCCGTCCACCGCCACGCCTCGAGGCCCCTTCAAAGACGCCTCGACGGCCGGCCCGCCGTCCCCCACATCTGACCCGAATCTCCCTGCGTCCCTCGCGTAAGTGGTGATGGTCCCGGAGGGATCCACCCGGCGAACGCTGAATTGGCTGCCAACTGAGAAATAGAGGTTGCCGGTGCGGTCCACGGTCACGCGTTCGGTAGTGCCTATTGCCGCTTGGACGGCCGGTCCACCATCCCCGCTGGGTCCCTCCTCCCCGGTGCCGGCGAAGGTGGTGATGATTCCCGAGGGATCCACCTGGCGTATGCGGCGGTTGTTGGAATCGGCGATGTAGAGATTGCCGGCGCGGTCCACGGCCACGCCACGGGGAAATTGTAGCTGTGCCCGGCTTGCCGGGCCGTTGTCACCGCTGTAGCCCCTCGTACCGGTTCCAGCGATGGTGGTGATGGTCCCGGAGGGATCCACCCGGCGGATGCGGTGGTTACTGACGTCGGCGATGTAGAGATTGCCGTCGGGGTCGACAGCCAAGCCGTGAGGTCGGGCCAACTGCGCGTCGACAGCCGGCCCGCCGTCTCCGCTGAAACCGCGCTTTCCGTTCCCGGCGACCGTATCAATGGTGTAGTAGACCTCGGATTCCTGTGAATCGTCTTGCGCCCAGCATAGGGGCCCGGCCGCCAACACTGCCAGCATCCCGCACAGGCAGAATTTCACCAGCAACAACGTCGACTGTTTCATCGGTTGGTGCCTTTCGCTCGAAGAGGGCGGTGTTGAGGGTTCGTTTCCGCCTTGCCGATGCGGGTGGGTGGACAGGTGGCAGAATATTGTATCGCGCCTGGATTGGCAAGGGCAGGTGGGAGCGATCGGACCCGCCGTTCAATTGAGAAGACGATGGGCCGCCCGCGAGGGATGCTTTGGATTGGGTGCTCGCCACTTTCGTGGTTGAGTCGACCAGCGGTTCCCTGTTGGAAATTCGCACGATGGAACCCTCGTCTTTCTACCCTTGTTCCCGGGTCGGTTTTGTGAATCTCGACCGCCCACCGAGGGCTGTGGCGTTCTTGCCAATACTTCGGCGAGTCGGGCCCAGCGCCCCTCCGGCGTAGGATTGACATTCCCGGAGAGGAAACATAGGATGGGTGCCCTCGCAAGGCACCTTTTCTTCAAAACTCCAGGAGATTCCCAGTGAACCGTCGAGAGTTTTTGGAGGTTTCCGGGGCCGTGACCGCCTCCGGCGGGCTGGCCTGGGCCTCGCCGGCAGCCGTCGCCCCCGTGAAATCGGGCAAGACCTCCAACTACCATGTGGGCGTGGAGTACTACCGCGCCCCCATGCCGCCCATGGAGATGTGGGACGAAGATTTTGCCGCCATCAAGAGGGCCGGCTTCGACTCGGTCCGAAGCTTTACCTCCTGGAACTGGATAGCTCCGGAACCGGGCAAGATCGAGCTCGGCGACTTCGACCGCATGTTCGAGCTGGCTGCCAAGCACGACTTGAAGGTCATCTTCGACTTCACGCTGTCGACCCACATGGCCTGTCCCGACTGGATGATGCGCAAGCACCCCGACATGCGGGTGGTCTACCACACCGGGGAGGTGGCCGAGCCCTTTGCCAACTCGGCCGGCGTGCAGGGAGGCAATCGACACTGCTTCGACCATCCCATGTGGAAGGTTTACGCCGAAGAGGCGCTGCGGGCGGTGGTCAACCGTTACAAGGACTCGCCGGCCATGGGCATGTGGGTCGTCTGGGACGGTCCCGGGCTTCAGGGGATGGGCAGCGACGTGAACCGGCCCGGCTGGAGTTGTTACTGCGTCCACACCCGAGCCAAGTACAAACAGTGGCTGAAGCAGCACTTCACCCTGGAGCAGTTGAGCGAGCGCCTGGGGATGCGATACCGGACCTGGGAGGATGTGGCGGCTCCGCAGTCCAAGAACCTCCTCATGGCCATGCTGCTGTTCCGGCAGTTTCTCTACGAGAACGTGGCCCAGATCCTGAAATGGCAGGTGGAGATCGTGCGCGGCCTGGATCCCAAGCATGAGCTTCACAGCCACGGTTTCCGCTACAACAACCCCCTGGACGAGAGATGTGCCCAGGAGTGCGACAGTTGGGGCTTTGCGTCCCACAGCACCAACCTGTTCGCCAGCGAGGACCCCTATCAGTACAGCAATATCGCCTATGCCAGCCAGTGGTCTCGGGCGGTGGGGAAGAACCACCAGTGGTGGTACACCGAGATCTATTCGGGGTTCTACCACGGCGGCATGACCTATCGGAAGCAGACACTGCCCGAGGATCTGGCCATGTGTCTGTGGATGGGACTGATCTATGGCGCCAAGGGAGCCATCTTCTGGCAGTACCGTCCCGAATACGGCACCCACGAGGCGCCGGGTCTCAACCTGGTGACCATGAGTGGCAAGCCCCTGCCGCAGCTCAAGGCCATCGAAAAGGCCATCGGGTCCATTCGATCCATCGAGTCCCACCTGCCGCTGAAGATCCCGCGGGCCGAGATAGCCATAGCCTACGACAGCGACAACGCCATCATCATGGAGATGGAGAATGCCAAGGGGCAGCAGTTGCGCTTCATCCGCGGCATTCACCGCAGCCTGTGGGAGAACAACATCCCGGTGGACCTGGTGACCACCCGGATGGACTGGTCGGGCTACAAGCTGGTGTTTCTGCCCAGCCTGATGTTGCTGACCGAGTCGACCATCGACAAGATCCGCCGGGTCCGGCGGGACCACCCGCAGATCCACCTGTTTGCCGATGGGATCCTGGGGACCAACGCGCCCACCGGAAGGTTCAGCTACAATCCTCCCGAAGGGCTGACGGAATTGCTGGGGGTCCAGGTGCTGGACTACTCCCGCATCGACGCCCTGGACCTGCGTGAGGGGCGGGACCGGATTCGCACCGATTTCGGGGAATTCACCCTCGAGCAGGCTTGCAATTACGCCAGCCTGGAGCCTCAGGGCAAGACGCGTGCCGTTGCCACCTTCGGCAGGGAAGTGGTGGGGGTGCAGACGGCCGACGGGCGCTTCACCTGGCTGACGGTACCCATTGGAGCCGCCTTCGGGGGGCTTCCCGAATCCGTTCTCAAGGACCTGCCTGCCGGGCATGCCCTGGACGGCGTGGCCCCCATGGCCTTGCTGGAACCCTTTCTGGAGGCAGCCGGGGTGCGCCGGCCCCTGTCGACCCAGGGGAGCAAGGTGATTGCCCTGACCCGGGAGTCGCCGGCCGGCGGCAGCCTGGTGTTCGTCCTCAACCTGGAAAATTCGGTCGCCGATGTGCGCGTGGCTCTGGCGGAGAAGCCGGGCCGGGCCGAGGACCTGATCCAAAAGAGCCAATTGAATGTGGCCGACGGCGCTTTCTCGCTTCAGATCCCGCCACGCAGCCTGAAGGTTGTGCATTGCCGGGCTTGAGGCTGCCGGCGGCCCTGTCTTGAGCGACCGGGTGGCCCGATCGCTCTTGGAAGTCATCCATCAGGAGGAATCATCCATGTTCAAGGTAGAGTTCGGAGTCGTGCATCGCGGGTGCCTGGTGAACCAGTTGTCCCGGGCGGTTCCCAGCGTGAGATTCATTTGCCCGGGCGGTTTCATTCTGGGGCCCACCTCGGCGGAAGAGATCCTGGTTTTGGACGATCCCAGCGAGCAGGAGCTTCAAGCCGTGCTGGACCACCTGGAGAAGGATTCCGGTATCGCCGAGTGCAGCCTGCTGGAACGATCGGGAGACAAGGCCTTCGTTCGTATCCTGACCTCGGCCAGTCCGGGCGAGGGGTATTGCTCGGAGGTGGTCGCCAGGAACAACGGCTTTCGCATCGGGATGGAAATCCAGCAGGGCGGTGTCGAAAAATGGAAGGTCGGCTGCTTTGAACGCGCCAACGCCGAGCAATTGCTGCAGGATCTGGCAAAGCTGGGCGAGATCAAATCGCAATCCATCAGTGAAGTGAGCTGGCAGGAACTGCTCGGGCAGGGTCCGGCATGAGAATCGTCTACTCCAGGGAAGAACCCATCGATCGCAGCGACCCCGGGCTGGAAGCCCTGAGGCTGGTCAACAGCGGGAAAGGCGCCCGACATATGACCGCAGGCGTAGCCTCCTTCTCTCCCGGCTCGGCGGTTTTCCTGCACACCCACCCCTGTGAGGAGACGGTCATCATTCTGGAGGGCCGGGCAACGGCTGAGGTCGACGGCAAGATCTTTCAGCTCGGCAAGTATGACGCCACCATTGTTCCGCCGCTGGTGCCTCACTGCTTTCGCAACGAGAGTCGGGAGCCCATGGTGATCGCCTATTTCTATCCCGACGTGGACGTAGCCCGGGATCCGGTGGAATAGTTGAGAGTGGAGAGTGAATAGTTGAGAGTGGATAGCTATTGGATCCAGACGTTAAGCATCTTGTTGATCTTGGCCCGACCGTTTAAAGTGCGCAACCACGCTAAAAGGTACTTACCTGTTTCGGGAACCCTCCGGTGAAAACTCTTCACTCTCCACTCTTCACTCTCCACTAAACCGAGGGTGTCCCATGAATCGAAGACAGCTTCTGCAGAGCCTTACCGTGGCTTCGGGATTGACGGCCACCGTGGCGGCCTGCAAGAACCAATCGGGAGAGCCGGCGGGATCCGCGGCTACCGGTGGCTCCGGTTCCGGCGAACCGGTCTGTTACACCTCCGACTGGAAGCGCACCCGGCCGGACCTGGTGCTCTACCTGCCCAAGGAACCCCCCTACGCGTCCGAGGCCAGCGACCACGTGCTTGTCGAGGTCACTCCCGGAGGTGACCTGCTGGCCATCTGGACCCTGGCCACCAAGGAGGGAGCCCACGACAATTCGGTGGTGTACGCGCGCAGCAAGGACAACGGCGTGACCTGGACCCGGCCCCAGCCCATCGCGGCCCCCGAGAGACTGGGGACCTACTGCAACTTCGGCTGGCCGGTGGTCAGCAAGTCGGGTCGCATCTACGTCTTCTACAACTTTGCCCCGGGAATCGGCGAGGGGTTCATCAACGCCCTCATGCGCTGCAAGTTTTCCGACGATGACGGCTACACCTGGCAGGATGCCGGCATCGACATGCCCTACAAGAGGAACCCGAAGTACGATCATCCCGGTCCGGATGTGCTCAGTCGCTGCATCGTCTGGCAAAAGCCCATCCGGGACGCCAAGGACCGTCCGGTGGTTCCCCTGACCCGGTCCACGGCGGCTTACGTCAAGCCGTTTTCCAGGGACAAGAATCTGGGGGAATGCCGTTGCGAATTCATCCGTTACGAGAATATCGACGAGGGACCCCATCCCAGGGATCTCAAGCTGACTTATCTCCCCGAGGACGAGGATCTGATTTGGGTCCCCTGCACCTTCGAGCCGGAGAAATCCCAGGGATACACCTTCTGCCAGGAACCCGGGACCGTGCTCCTGCCGGACGGACGCCTGTTTGCGGCCATGCGAACCGCCAACGGGCAGGTGTGGTACACGGTGTCGGACGACGCCGAGGCTCGGACCTGGCGGCAGGCCGAGATGTTGAGGTACCGCGACGGCGGGAAACCGGTGGAGAACCCGGTCTCGCCCACCCCCATGTTCCGGCTCTCCGACGGACGCTTTCTGCTCTTCATGCAGAACCACGACGGCACGGGTTACGGAGGCAAGGGGCCGTTGGATCTCAACGCACGACGCCCGCAGTTTTTCGTGGTAGGGGAGTATCGCCCCCAGGCCCACCAGCCCGTCTGGTTCAGCCGGCCCAAGATGATCTTCGACACCCACGCCACGGGTGTTTTCCCCAAGTACTGGAAGTGGTTGTCCATGTACGCCAGCTTCACCGAGCACCGGGGCAAGCGCATCCTCTGGTACGCCGACCGAAAGATTTTCGTGCTGGGGCGCACCATCACCGACGAGATGCTGGCCGACATGGCCGTTCCCAGAGCGTAGCGAGGTCGCGCCCGGACCGAAACGCATTTAAAAGAGTTATCCACTAAGGGCTACGAAGAAATTGTTGATTTCTGAGCCTTTTGCAAAATTCGGAGTCGGGCGATCCTTTTTCAGATCGAGGGTTTTTCCTCCCGAGGCCCTCAAGGATCCGGTGACACTGAACCGGTTTGCCGTCTGAAGCTCAATGGCCACAAAAGGCACAAAAACACAAAGAGAACCATCGGATCGGCAAGTCTCGAAATCAAGAAACTCGTTTTGTGCCTTTTGTGCTTTTTGTGGTTTCTGTTGTCTCTTGTGCTTATCGTGGTGAATGCTGGAGCCTGCAGCACATCATCCTTGCCGCCTCAATGTCATTCCCGATTGCGATATTTGCAAAAGGCTCATAATGAACATGGATGCACAGGATGCACAGGATAACCAGGACGGGACGCTGCTGCACGAGAAGCCGGCTCCGGCAATGATCGTGCGCGGATTTGCGGATGCTCAGGATTACCCGCTAGCCGTTTCCTGAAAAAATCCTGTGCATCCTGTGCATCCATGTGAATCAAAACCTGTTCCGAGCCTCCATAAAACTGTTGGCTGCGGAATTTTGCAAGAGGTTCTTCTGATTGTTGATTGGGAGGTATCCCAACTGACGTTGCCTCAAGATCCAAAATCCACAACACTTGACTCATCCGTCAGCGTTGTTTCGACTCAAGGAGTCATTCGATGGCATACTCACGAGTTCCCCCCAGCACATTGAGCCGGCGCGGTTTTTTGGCCGGGCCGGTGGCGGCCACGGTCCTGGCGCTTCAGGGGCGGAGCCGGGCAGCGGCTCTCCCGATTCTCCCGGGGGCCGACTCCGCGACCGCCGTCGACCGGATCTACCGCAAGCTCCGGGGGCCGGTGGTGCCCATCAACATTCCCCTGGCCAAGGACTACTCGGTGGACTACGGCAATCTCAGGGCCTACGTGGACTTCCTCTGCGAGAACCAGGCGCCGGTCATCTTCTTCACTCATGGCAGCAGCGAATTCAGGAGCATGAGCGAGCCTGAGATCGAGAAGCTGTGCCGGACCGCGGCCGAGCAGGCTCGCGGGCGTGCCCTGGTGATCGGGGGAACCGGGAAGTGGTGGACCGGCAAGAGTATCGACTTCATCCGGCGCCTGGAGGACTCGGGTGTGGATGGGGTCAACCTGCACCTCTTCACCAAGAAGCCGGAGGAGGTCTACGCCGCTTTTTCCGAAGTTTCCAGCCGAACCCGGCTGCCCCTGCTGGGTTACGACGAAGACTATTCGGCGGATCTGGTGGCCCGCCTGTCCACCATCCCCAAGGTGTGCGGACTGAAGAGCCATGACGCCCTCTACCGCTATCACGACTTCATCCGGGCGGTTAAGGACAAGGAATTTGTGGTCATTGGGGGGGGACAGATGCGTAATTTTCTCTATGGATACCTGATCGGCTCTCAAGGGTACCTCTGCGCCTATGCTCCCTTTGCCCCGGCAATCGCCTTCCGCTTCTACGGCGCTCTGGAACGCAACGACCTGGATGAAGCCCGACGGGTGATGTTCGAATACGAAGATCCGCTCTTGAAAGTGGCCGGCTCCCTGGGCTGGGGCCAATCCATCAAGAGCATTCTGCAGATCAAGGGGCTCTTCCACACCAATCTGTGGCGGCCGCCCATTCCCTCCCACGGACCCGAGCAGAAAAAACAACTGAGGCAGTTCCTGGCCGACAAGGGCCTGCTGTAGCCGACCCTCGATTGCGTCCGGCCATCCATCGAGTCTATGATTGAGGTGGGGGTAGTCTCGCCTCTCGAGTTCCGAAGACACCCGCGCCAGTCATGACACTGCCGACCGATCGCCGTGACTTCCTGAAATCCTCGGCCCTGATTGCGGGAGCTTCGGCGGTGACCTCCAGCCCAATGGCCATGTCCCTGAAATCCCCTGTCGAGCCCGCCGCCGCGGTCGAGCTGAGAGCCAGGCTGCTGGAATGCCTGGGTGGAGACTGGCCCGAGCCCGGCGAGCTCGAGCCCAGGGTCACACGGGAGGAGCAGCGCAAGGGTTACCGCTTGCTCCGGGTCGATTACGCGGTGGAGCCCGGCGATCGGGTGCCGGCCATCCTGTTGATCCCGGACGGAGTCACTCCCGCCTCGCCGGCCGCCGGGGTAGCCCTTTGGCACCAGCACGCGGGAAAGTGGCACCTGGGCAAGACCGAGCCCGCTGGCCTGGCCGGCGATCGGATGCACCATACCGGCGTGGCCCTGGTCCGACTGGGATACGTGGTCCTCTGTCCCGACGCCCTTTGCTTCGAAGATCGCCGGGATCCGGAGAGCCGGTTGAAGGGCGGCGATTATGAGCGGTACGAGTTCCTGCGTCAGGTGGTGAAGGGGCGCTGCATGGCCTGGAAAAACATTCTGGATATGCGGCGCGCCGTCGACTACCTGAGCGCACGTCCGGAGGTCGACCCCCGGCGCCTGGGGTGTTACGGCCACTCCATGGGATCGACCCACACCTGGCTGGTGGGGCCCTGGGAACCGCGCTTGAAATGCCTGGTGGGCAACTGTTGCCTGCCCACCTACCGGGCGATTCATCGCCACAAGCTGCTCCACTGTTTCCCCAACTTCATCCCGGGTTTTCACCGATTTGGGGATACTCCCGATATCGCCGGCCTGATTGCACCCAGGGCGCTGCATTTGAACTTTGGAGAGAACGACGCCAGCTCGCCCATCGGGGAGGTGCGGCGCGGCATGGAGCGCATCGGCCAAGCGTACGCCCGGGCCGGGGCCGCCGGCAGCTTCACCTGGTTCATCGAGCCCGGCGCCGGCCACGTCTTGTCGGAGAAGATGTGGCGGCGGGTCCGGGAGACGTTTGGGAAATACCTGGCGTGACGGTCCCCCCGGACAAGCAGGGCAGCCGCGGGGCGGTCGGTGGCCGCGCCGGCAGCGACGGGACATAGATAGATGGAGTCGAGAATGGAGAAGGCCGGATGAGTCTGCAGCTCATGTGGTGTCGGTGGTTGATAAGCGGGTGTTTGGTGGGCTGTTTGCCGGCCGGGTGGTTGTCGGCGGAAACCGTTTTCCAGCGGTACCATCCGCAACCCCTGGAGATCCGCAACCATCCCTTGGAAATTGAGAACAACTCCGACCATCCCTATCGGTTTGTGCTTTCCGTTTTAGGGGTGCGGCAAGCAGAGTTCGTTCCCCTGCTGGCTGTCGTTCTGGACCCGGAGGACTCCACGCCTCATCAGTGGATTGCGGTCTGGAACTTGAGCAGCAGCTCTCCCGGGTTCATCCAGCGAGTGAAGGCGGCGCTGCCGTTTCCCTGGTGGTCGCCTCGGGGCGGTGCAGGTGGAACCGCGGGGTCTATCCGAAGACTGCCCAAGCCGGTCTTGACGGCGCGTGGCCGAAAATCGGGCGCCAAGGGCCGGTTTGTCTGGGCAGCCGCCAGGACGGTGTCGGACTTCGCCAGTTTTTTCAGTCCGGGGCGGTTTGCGCTGGAGACCTACCGGGACCATCGCAACGATCTGGACGAACGGCAATTCCATCAACTCTACTCCCTCCTGTTGCTCTATGAAGAGGCAGCGGCCCGGCAGTCCTCCGACCGGAACCTGGGGCTGCGAGCCATCATGGACTTGAAATATACGGCCCTGATCAACCGCGAGGCTCTGGGCATCGTGGTGAGCGGTCGCTCCGAATACTGGGTGGTGGACAACTTCGAGACCCGCATGCGGGAAAAAATGGGGAAGGCGGCCGCCTATCTGCACAGCCGGGCCACTCTCCAAGACTTGCGTTTCCAGGAGGTTCACTTTGGACTGGATGGCCGGTGGCCGCTTTTTCGGACCGCGGTTCTCTCGATCTGCAAGGCGGATCTGCCCAAACAGCCCAGGTCTTGGCCCAAGAATAATCCCTTCGACCTGGGCTACAACCCTTTCGAGCATCCGAAAGTCCGGGCACGCATGGACGAAAATCCCGAAGAAGAGATCCCGCTGGCCTATTACGTGCTCATCAGCGATTTCAAGTTGCGCCCGGTGATTGTGCTGAACTTCTTCAATCCGGGAAACCCCGGCCGAAGGCAGGACACGGCCGTGCTTCGCAACACGGCCGAGAATTTGCTTTCCGTCTATGGCTTGCCGCTCCACCTTCAGGCACTTCGCTACATCGGCAGTTGGAGCCTCGGCAGGAAAGACGTAACCTATTTCAGCACCCGATCGGTCTCCTCGGGAATCGAGCCGGCCAAGCTTTTTGCTCGAATGGGCTGGCATTTCGACGAGGACACCAATCGGCTGCTGCTCAGGATGCTGGATCGGCGCACCTCCAACCCACTGGCCGATTCCTTCGCCCGCCAGGCTGAGAACGCCAGGACCCGCCACCAGGCCATCACCCGAAACGCTTCCGGGCGGCTGCGCCTCTTCGTTCGCAGGGTCTACGAGGACGGAATTCGGGAGAGGCTCGACCTGGGCCGCCGCTCGATCTCCACTGAGGACATCGCCCGCTTCCGGCAACAGCGGCGGCTGGACCGAGCGCTGGAGATCATTCGCGGGTTCAATCGGCAGCCCCACATGAACGGGGTGGCCTGGCCCCGCCTGTTCCAGGCCTGGGACCGCCTTTCCGCGGCCGATCCGCGGCGCGGCCGGCCCGAGTCCCGGCGCTTCCTGCAGAAACTCCAACGGCTTTACCCGCGCGCGGTGCCGGAAGGATACCGGAGCCAGGTGGCGGGCTGGATTTTCCCCTCCGGCCCCGCCTCTCAGTCCTCGGCCTTCCCCGCTAAATCAACTCCTTGACCAGCGACTCGATTTCAAATCCAGGAACTCCAAGGCCATCTGCCCCAAGAAGGATTGCCTGCCTTCTGGCCGTCACCGCCTTGGGCATCTGCTGCGGTTCCGAATGGGCCGCGGCCGAGCCGGCCTCCCGGGAGCAGCGAGCCAGAGTCATTCTGCTCAAGGTCGACGGGCTATCGGGCCTCCTGATCGAGGCGGCTCTGGCCCCGCAATCGGAGGCCGCCTTGCGGCTGCCCTTTCCGGGACGCTTCCGAGAAGACTACCGGGCCACAAAGACTCTGCTGGCAAGGGAAGAACTGCTCCCCAACATGAAGGAGTATTTTGTCCGTCAGGGAGTGCGTGCCGAAACCATCTTCACCGGCACTCTGCCGCTCTCGGCTCCGGTTTGGGCCCAGATCGACTCGGGCCAGCCCAGCATCGTCAAGAGGAACTTTTACTTCAACCGGGCCAGCGGCGCCTCCGGAGTTTTTCTGAACGGCATGTTCGACTCGGCAGGCAAGCTGATCAAGGGCAGCGGGCGGACCCACGCTCTCTGGGAACTGGATCTGCTGGGGATTCCCATTCTGCCGGATGCGTTTCCGCCGGAAAGGGTCTGGAGTTCCCTGCAGATCTTGAGCCGCAAGCGGTCGGCCATACAACTGGGGGCCATGGGCAAGTTCCTGGTCCGGGCCGGCGAACGAGAGTTCAGGCCGGGGGCCGTGATCCACCAGCACCTCTCCCACCTGGTGGCCTATCCCGACCATGTGGAACGCCTGGACCAAAGCTTGTCCCTTACCCTGGCCAAGTGGCTCAAGTGGCGGGCCGAGGAAGATCCCTCCGAGACTCTCGACTTTATCACCGCGCTGTTCGTGACGCTCGACCACCGTTTTCATGTGGAAAGCTCCTACCGGTCGGTCCTGCACCTGCTGGTCAAGCTGGATGACTGGTTTGGAGAAGTCATGGGGGCGGTGGAGCAGACGGCTCGCCGGGACCGGACCCTGGTCGCCATGGCCTCCGACCATGGGATGAATCTCTATCCGGTCCACATCAACTACGGGTTCCCCATCAACCCCTGGCTGCGCCAGCCGGAATTTGGCGGCCACACCGTGTTGTCGCCGGAAGTGGAGGATTCCGATCATTCCTTGACTCGGCTGATTCCCGGGGTGGACTTCGGCAGGGTTTACGAGAGCCCGGCATCCCCGTACGGCGAGACTGTGCCCTTCGGGTCCAAGGGGTACTTCACGGCCTTCGCCGCCAATATGGGGAATCCAAGATTCGATCTGTTTCTGCGCCATTCCGATCTGAACCGACTCCACCTGCTCCTGCTGGAGTCGCTGCGCCTGCGAATCGATGAGGAGAAGCTGGATCGCGTGTTTGAGGTCTTCCAGCCGGTCTTCCAAAGGGCTCGTCCCTGGTTGGAAGCGGATGCCTACTCCCTGCGGCAGGCCGCGGAGGTGTTCGAGGCGTGGTCGGAGCGGCATCTTGCGGCCGGAATGCCCTCGGCCAGGGACGCGGGCTCACGACTGGCTTCCGAGTCGAGACTCTATCGCAACCAGGCCACCATCCTACGGCGATTGCTGGCCGTACCGGTGGAAGAAGAGGAATGGCGCCGGTTCGTGCGGTCGGGTTTTGAAATCGATGGGGTGATCCCCAAAGGATACTTCGGCCCACCCAACAATCTGGCGGAACTTGCCAGTTACACCGTGGGCTGGGCCAAGCCGGCTACCGAGCGCTGGTCGCAGTCGGGCGAGGCGCCCTTTCGCACCCTGAACTATCCGGAACTGATTGCCGGCTATCGGGCGCTCAATCCGGATGCCTATGGGAACCGCTACCCCTTCAACCTGTTTGTCGCCCGGATGCCGCTGGAGGAATTGACCGGATGGAAGGGCCTGCCGCTCCGGCAGGCGCTGTGGCTGCTGGCCTCGGAAGATCGCGGCCAGGCAGTCCTTCTGGAAGCAAGAGACGGGCCCATCTGGTATGCGCCCCTCAAGAATCGCGGGGAGCTTGAAACGCTCGATGAAGCAGGGGCCGCCGGGTCCAGGGATCCTCTGGGGTACCCCGCCCGGTTGTGGGCACGCTGGCTCGACCCGCGCCGGTGGGTTTCGGAGACGGCCAGGCTGGACGCCAGCCTGGCCCCGGTGATCCTGGCCGACCTGTTTCGGCCGAACTTCCAGGACTTTTTGAGCAGCGAAAGTCGTGCCGGCGTTCTGTTGCCGCTGGACGGGTCCGGACGTCGGGAGGAGCTGGTGAGAGCGCTCCGGTTCCGCTTCGAACGGGCCACCCCCGACTTCCGCGTCTGGATGCGGCACGGCTGGAACGTCAACACCATGGGCCAGCAGCCGGGCGGCAGCCACGGCGGGTTCCTGCCCATGGAGACCCAGACCGCCTTCATGGTCTGGGGAGGAGACGCTCTGCGTCTCAAGCGGGGCCGGAAGCTTGCCGGAGCCTTCCTCACCCTGGACATCGCTCCCACCCTGATGGACGCTATCGGAAGGCTCGATCCCGTCAGCCGGCGGATCGTTCCCGATCCGGACCACGCCTCGCCGCCCGATTTCCCTCCCTATCCCGGTCGGATCATTCCCATTCGGCAGCAGGCTGCCAATCCGTGAGGCGTGCAGTCTGGTTGCCTGAAACAACCGAAAAAAGACAAAAGAAAAAGAGCTATCCACGAAGGGCCACGAAGAACGACGAAGGGCCACTAAGGCGTTGAGGTTAACCGCGACGGGATACCAAGGTTGCGAAGGGATGATCGATTTCCAATGGTTTCACTCTCGCATGAACCGCACTGCAGGGCGGGGGCGGGACTTGTCGGGAACCGCCTTAACCCAGAGGGCGCGGTGATCGGAGAATCCGATCCTTTGCACGCGTCGGTCCTGGGCCTTCAATTTCCTGAGAAAGATCCAATCCAGCTTGAGCGGAGCCCAGGCATGGGTGCGCCCGGTTTGGGTAAAGGGTGTGGTGTATCCGTAAGTCTTCAGCCTGGCCAAAACGGGCCTGACCTGGCGATGGAGGAAGGGCAGGGGAAGCAGGTTTTCAACCCAGAGATAGTTCTGGGTGTTGAGGTCGCCGGCGATCAGAGAGGCTTGGGGCAGTTTTGAGGCGGCCTCGAGCACGGGATGAAGCTGCCGGCAGCGCTGTTTCAGGTTGATGCGGGTGTCCAGATGGAGGTTGACCAGGCCGACGGCGCCCAGGGGTGTGGCCGCAATGGCGGTCAGGGCAATGCGGCAGCGATTGTTGACCTTGAGGATAAAGCGGGGCAGATGGATGACCTCGGGGTCTTGCAGGGGGTAGCGGCTGAGAATGGCCAGTCCCTGGGCGCCGTTTTCTCCCACTCGCTGAGCCGGGGCGAAGAGATAGTCATAGCCGAGGTGTTTGGCAAGCCGGTCGATTACAAGGGAGCCCCGATCGGGGTGGTGCTCGACTTCCTGGAAGAAGAACAGATCGGACTGGAGGAGCTGGACCCTTTCCAGTTCCCGTTGAATATTGCGGAAGGAAGTCTCGGTGGCCAGATTCAGGCTGGTGGCTGTCAGGCTGAGGGCCGGGGAGCGGACCGCCTGGTGGAATCTGCCGAATCGGGGGGCGACCTCCAGGCACACCGGCCGGGTTCCACCCTCGCCGGGGATGGCGAGCGCCGAAAGGGTCAGAAAGACCGGCAGTAGACACTTGATAGTGAATCGGAAGCAGCCGTTGAAAAAACGGTTACACGATATTGTCGCCGGGAAAATGTTTCCTCGCACACTCACAGATATTGAACGTTTGCAGGATGCATCCAGCGACCCGGTGAGAAATGCGGGCTAGGGCCAGGGGCGTCCGGCATCGGTGGCCTGGATCATGCGCTCCAGCCTGTCGGCAATGTAGCGGGTGCCGATGGCAATCAGCTTCTCCCCTTTTTCCGTGCTGGCCAGCAGGGCCTGCTCCTGACGGGCGCGGTCTCTGGGGTTTTCGGGGTTGGTGGTCCGCTGGGCATCGAAGGGTTCCATATACTCCCAGACCTTGGGCGGCATGTCCGATTCATAGTTCAGACCGGCCCGGTCGTATTCCTCCAGGGTGACGAAACGCACCCGGTCCGGATAGGCGGCCATGACGATCGAGGTTTCGTTTTCGGAGGCATGGCTGTGGCCGGTCTGGCGGGCGAGTGTGTCCAGCTCCCCGTCCAGCTTCTGCCGGTAGGAGGTCAGGAAGGTGGCCAACTCCTCCTCCTTGTAACCCTCCCCGTAGGAGACGGCATCCAGGGTGACGCCCAGTTTGCGGCGCCACTCCGGGACCGCCCCCTTGAGCAGGCCATGGTTTCCCCCGTGGCCGTTGACCACCAGGATGGTGCCGAACCCGTGAGCGGTGAGGCTTTCGATCACGTCGAAGACATAAGCCAGAAAGGTTTCCTTGCGCAAGGTGAGGGTTCCCTTGCGGGCCATGTGATATGGGGAGTAACCCACCGGGCAGGGCGTGGAGACCGTCACCCGGGGGTAGAGCCGGAGGGCGGCCTGTTGAGCAAACAAGGTGGCGGTGGCGGCGTCTGTGATCAGCGCCAGGTGTTCGTTGTGCTGCTCGGTGGATCCGGTAGGCACGATGGCCGCCTTGAGATCGCCGCTCTGAAGAGCTTCCCGGACTTCCTTGCGGGTTCGTTCCCACAGCAGAACTTTCTGGGGATGGACAAAGCCGGAGGAAGAGCCGGCCATGGAGGAGGAGATCAGGGGGGCGGAGCGAGAATCGTAGGCCGCTGCCGGAGCAGAAGTGGGGGACCCAAGGATGGATCCGGCAGCCCCGGCGGCGCCCAGGGATTGCAGAAACCTTCGACGAGAAAACCCTGGTTGCATCGCACAATCTCCTTCGCGACCGTGACATTCCGTCGCGGTTAACCTCAGCGCCTTAGTGGCCCTTCGTCGTTCTTCGTGCCCCTTCGTGGATAAGTCTTTTTCTTTGTCTCTTGTCGTTTTTCGGTTGTTTCAGACAAGCCTACCGCTTGAAAAAGAAGTCCTCGGCGGTCTTGATCAGGATCTGCTCCTTGTCCGCCGGGCTGAGAAAGTCGGCATGGTCCCGAATGAGGGCCACGGCCGGTTCAATTCCGTGCGGAGGGTCGGGCAAGGGATGCCTGGAGGGGCGGTCGGGAGGGAAAGGCGCATCGCTCTCCCACATACATCGTTCCGGACCGAAGGCCGCCACCACCCTCTTGATCAAGGGCAGCAGACTGGTGTAGGGAGGGGTTCTGCCTCGACTGTAGAAGGCTCCCACTTTCATCATGACCCGCTTGTGGTCGGCCATGCGCAGCAGGGCGGTCACTTCCTCTTCGGAGGAGCCCTCGTTAACCCCGGCCAGGTGGTCCAGGATGATGGGAGTTTCCGGGTAGCGGCTGCACATGCGGTCGATTTCGGGGAGATCCCGGGGGCCCATCAGGAAGCTCAGCGCCAGGTTGTGGTCGGCCCCCGCCTTGAACATTTTGTCGAATCCGGGGTGGTCCATCCACTGCGGGCCTCCTCCGAGGGGAGGACGGGTGCTGCCGCCGCGTACGCGAAAGGCGTAGACGCCCTGTTTGGAGAGTGCCACCATGGTCCGGTCGGGGCCGGCCAGGGAGACGTCGGTGACCGCCGGAATGATGCCGGTGCCTACGAAGTGTTCGGGGTCGTTGGCGATGACGTCCAGGATGTAGGAGTGGTCGAGGCCGTACCAGGTCATCTGGATCAGGTTGATCTTGCCTACTCCGGACCGATGAGCCTCCTCGAGGAGCCTCTCCGCCGAAAAGCTCGGCACCCAGAGGTCTTCGGGCGTGAAGCCGTCAGCAAGCGGAAAGCGCTTGTGGTCGGAGCTCCAGATGTGAACGTGGGCATCCACGATGCGATGTTCGGTGGGCTTCGGTTTGGTGGGGTCCTTGCTGCCGCACGCCGCCGCCATCAGTCCGGCCCCTCCGGCTGCCAGCAGCCATTCGCGCCGGCTCATGCTGTCCATGACTGACCTCCCTCAACCTTCCCGCTTCACCTCGGAGTGGGAGCGGGCAATTTCGGCGATGACCGCCTTGTCCTGCTCAGCAACCTGGGTTCCCGGCGGCCTGACCGGCCCACCGGCCCGCCCCAGCGACTCCAGGGCCACCTTGATGGCGCTGATGCCATACCCGGGCTGAACCCCGCGCAGCTTGACCACCGGCTCGATCTTGTCCTTGAGCACCCGGTTCATCGGTTCCTTCTCTCCCGCCACG
Organism: Candidatus Versatilivorator sp.; assembly: GCA_965207735.1. Lineage (GTDB taxonomy): Bacteria > Acidobacteriota > Terriglobia > Versatilivoradales > Versatilivoraceae > Versatilivorator. Next base: position 5,100,805 of record OZ242296.1, read on the forward strand.
CCGTGCTTCCAGAAGGCGTGGCTGGCCTGGGGAACGAAAGTGGCCACCGCGGTGGTGTAGGCGCGGCCGCCCACCGGCAGGGTCTTGGCGGCGTGGCCCTCGCCTTCGGCCACCCAGAGGAAGTCGTCCGGAACCAGGTCGCCCAGGGCCAGACCCACCTGGGTGTCGCCGCTGGGGTCCTTGAAGCCGATGACGTTCTCGATCCGCGACAGTCTCTTCAACAGGCCAGGCCAGTACTCCTCGGACCGCGGATAGATGAGCACTCCGATGTCGACCGCCTTGGCCACGTCCAGGCAGCAGCGGTAGGTGCCCTCCTCCAGGCCCCAGCGGGAGCCCGGCGGAAAGATCAGCACGGCATCGGCCCCCGACTGTTCCGCATTGCGGGCCATGCTCAATGCGTTGCGGTATCCGCCGCCGACCCCCGCCACCACCGGCATTTTCCCGTCGGCCCCGGCCACCGCCGCCGTGACCAGCGCCCGATGCTCTTCGATGTCCAGGCTGTAGAGCTCGCCCAGTCCCCCGGCAACCACGATGGTCATATTCTGGTGGAAGCCGCGGGCGTGATCGGCCACGTTGCGACGGAGCCCCTCCGAATCCAGCTCGAAGTCGGGGTGAAAGGTGGTGACCATGAAGTTGTGCACGCCCTGCAGGGACTGAATCAGATCCCTGCGGTTGCGGGCCTTTCCCGACCGTGGAGCGGCCTGGCAGGCGGCCATGGGACCCAGTGCCAGAGTTCCGGCGACCAGCGCAAGGTTCTGAACGAATCCTCTTCTGCTGTGTTCTCTCATGGCGCGTCTCCGGTTTCTTGCCACTCCAACCCGCGGTCAGGACCGGCTGACCTAACTCGGCGCCATCATACTTGGTTGACCGGCGGCCAGCAACCCCCATCTGGCCGCCCTCGACCCCATTGACAAGGCGCTTTCGGTCTGGATAGTCTCTCCCGGAAGCAAGACCGTTTCGGGAGGGAAGAGTGGTTCCGGTTTCCGGAGAAGAGGCGCGGCGGTCCTTCTGGTCGGGACGTCCGGTCATCGACTGCGACCTGCACAACGAAGTGCCCTCGCTGGAGGTGCTGAAGCCCTATCTGGCCGACCACTGGTGCGCCTATATCGAGGAGTCGGCCTTTCGGGGGCCGGATGCCGACGACTATCCCAAGGGAGCGCCAACCTCCATTCGACCGGGACTGGACTGGGAGGGAGAGGTGGAGGGGCAGCTTGCCCTCATGCAGGAGCAGGTGCTCGACCCGCTCCAGATCGAATTCGGTGTGCTGGACTGCGCCTACCGGGTTCAGGGGGTGCACGACCCCAACCTGGCCGCGGCCCTGGCCTCGGCCATCAACCGGTGGCAGGTCGAGCACTGGTTGGACAAGGATCCCAGGTTGCGGGCTTCCATTGTGGCCCCCACCCAGAGCCCGGTGCTGGCGGCAAGGGAAGTCGACCGCTGGGGCGCCGATCCCCGTTTCGTACAGGCGGTCATGCCGGTCCGGTCGCTCATCCCGTACGGCAACCGGATTTACGATCCCATCTATGAGGCGGCCACCCGCCACGATCTGGTGGTGGGGATTCAGTTCGGAGGAGCCCCCGGCCATCCCCCCACCCCCAGTGGCTGGCTCTCCACTTATCTGGAGGAGTACGCCGCCATGGCCCAGGTCTTTCAGTCCCAGGTGACCAGTTTGATCGTGGAAGGCGTGTTCGACCGCTTTCCCGACCTGAGAGTGGCTTTGATCGAGGCGGGCTGCACCTGGATGCCTTCGCTGATGTGGCGGCTCGACAAGGAGTGGCGGGGCCTGCGCCGAGACATCCCCTGGGTCAAGCGCCCGCCCTCCGAATACATCCGCCGGCACATCCGACTCACGCTGCAGCCCGTGGATGCTCCGCCGTCTCCCGGGCAGCTCCTGGAGGTCATCGGCCAACTGGACTCCGACGAGATGCTGATGTTCGCCACCGACCATCCCCACTGGCACTTCGATCGCCTGGAAGAGGCCTTTCCGGCAGGCTTGTCCGAGTCCCTTGCCCGCCGGATACTGGCCGAAAACGCCCGCTCCTTTTACCGGCTCTAGATCGAGCCTTTGATTAACATCGATGCGCAGGATGCACAGGATTTGTTCAGGAAACGCCCAGTTTCCATTCTTGAGCATCCGCAATCCCGCCTCTCATCATTGCCGGAGCCGGCTTCTCGTGCAGCAGCGTCCCGTACTGGTTATCCTGTGCATCGATGTTGATTATGAAAAAATATCGATCCCCCACGCGTGTTAAGATGGGAACGCCTGGGGACAAGACCAGGCGGGGCACTGGAGAGCTCACAATAATGGCGACAGCGATAAGCTCAACACCATCCCCGACCGACCGCAAAAAGTCGCAGTTGGAGGTCATCGACTGCGACATCCACAACATCATCCCCTCCAATGAGACCCTCTACAAGTACCTGCCGGAGCGCTGGCGCCGGCACCATCAGAGGTTCGGACTTCGCGGCCATCTGGGAGGAAATTATCCGCGGGCGCTGATGAACGCCGCCCGGCACGATGCCTGGCCGCCTTCGGGATTGCCGGCGGGCTCGGATCTGGAGTTCATGCGGGAGCAGTTGCTGGACGCCTATGACATCCGATACGGCATCCTCAACTGCCTTTACGGGGCCGGCGGTCAACTCAACCTGGAGTACGGGGCCGCGCTGGCCCGGGCGATCAACGACTGGCAGATCGCCGAGTGGCTGGAACCGGAGCCCAGGCTGCGCGCCTCCATTGTCGTTCCCTACGAGGATGGGGAACTGGCGGCGGAAGAGATCGATCGGGTGGGAGGCCATCCGGGATTCGTTCAGGTCCTCATGCTGGTTCGGACCAACGAGCCCCTGGGCCGGCCCAGGTACCGCAAGATCTACCAGGCCGCGCTGCGCCACCAACTGCCGGTGGGCATCCATTTCGGCGGCGCTGGCGCAGGACCCATTACCGGGGCCGGCTGGCCCTCCCACTACATCGAGGACCATGGGGGCATGCCCCAGGCCTTTCAGGCCCAGGTCATCAGCTTGGTTTGCGAGGGTGTGTTCGAGCAATTTCCCGCGTTAAAAGTGGCCCTGATCGAAGGGGGCTTCGCCTGGCTGGCTCCGCTCATGTGGCGGTTGGACCACGGTTGGCGCAAGCTTTCCGAGGAGATCCCCGCGCTCCGGCACCCGCCATCCACCTACGTTCGGAAGCATTTCTGGTTCACCTCCCAGCCGATGGAAGAGCCTCCCCAGCCGCGCTACTTCCGGCAATTGCTGGAGCAGATGGACACCGATGACCGAATGATGTTTGCCACCGACTATCCGCACTGGGACTTCGATTCCCCGGAGAGCGCTCTGCCGGCCGGCTTGGCTCTGGAGTTGAAGAAGAAAATCATGTCGGAGAACGCGCGCGGGCTCTATGGTCTTGACTAGGCTCCTCCCCAACCCGCCGGCCACAGCTCTTGGGGCGCCCCCCCTGAAATCGGATGAGCCCAATGGCTGAGCACGTGGTGGCCACCCTTGGCGAGATACCGCCCGGCGGCCGGAAGATTGCCGAGGTCGAAGGCCGATCCATCGGCGTCTTCAACCTGAACGGCCGGTTCTTCGCCCTCTTGAATCGGTGTCCCCACCAGGGAGGCCCCCTCTGTCTGGGACAGCAGTCCGGTTTGCTCCAGGCCCGGGTTCCGGGCGAGTACAGCTATTCGCGCATCGGCGAGATCGTCCGCTGCCCCTGGCACGGTTGGGAGTTCGATCTCAAGACGGGGCGGTCCTGGTTCGATCCGGTTCGGACCCGGGTTCGCAACTATCGGGTTCGGGTGGAGACCAGGGAATCCGAATGCGGGGGTTGTGAGGAGGAAGCCGGCCCCCGGCCGGGACCCTATCGGGCGGAAACCTATCCGGTTTCGGTCCGGCAGCAATACGTGGTGGTCGAGATTCCCTGACCGGAAGGCATCGCGCCGGGTGCGAAATCGCCGATTCGGCACTCGCCCGGACTAGAGCTACCAGCGCAAACAGACGGGAGGTGGATATACATGTGGCGAGGACCGGACCTGGCGGTGATCGGGCTCAATCTGGCGGTGATGGTCTGGATCGGCGTCTATTGCGCCCGCAAGAGCAAGTCCTCGGACGCCTACTTCCTGGCCGGGCGCAACATGGCCGGATGGGTGGTGGGAATGTCGATGATGGCCACCATCGTCAGCTCCATGACCTTCCTGGCCACACCGGGATTTACCTATTCCGAAAACTGGCGCTACATGCCGGCCAACTTCACCTACCTGCTGGCCGCCATCCCCGGGCTCCTGCTATTTATGCCGCTCTTCAGGCGGGGTGGGTTCCGGTCCGCCTACGAATACCTGGAAAAGCGGTTCGGCACCTGGGCGCGGCTCTATGCCGGAGGGGCCTTCATCCTGTTCCAGATGTTCCGGCTGGGCGTGATCCTCTACGCGGTCTGCCTGCCCATCAAGGCCATGACCGGATTTTCGCTGCCGTGGGTGATCGTGATCTTCGGGGTCTTGGTGGCCGCCTATACCATCGCCGGAGGTCTGGAGGCGGTCATCTGGACCGACTTGATCCAGGGTTTTGCCTTGATCCTGGGTGGACTCATCTGCCTGCCCATCATCTTCGGGATGGTGCCGGGCGGCTTCGGCCAGGTGATGGGAGTGGCGTTGGCCGACGGCAAGCTCTCGGTGGGCAGCACCGCCTTGAATTTCTCTGAAAAGACCGTTTGGGTGACAGCGCTCATGCACCTGTTCCACTTTACCCAGTACATGTGCGTCAATCAGATGACCATTCAGCGCTACCAGGCTATCAAGACCACCAGCGAAGCTCGCAAGGGGATCGTCCTGAGCGCGGTCACCACCGTGGCCGTCTGGGTGTTTTTCAGCTTTATCGGGACGGCGCTCTACGTCCTCTACAAGTACAATCCGGCTCCGGAAGTAGGGACGCTGCTGCCGGAGGAGGTATACCCCTTCTTCATTCTCAGCCACGTCCCGGCCGGAGTGGCCGGCTTCGTGATCTCGGGACTGCTGGCGGCGGCCATGTCGACCCTCGATTCCAGCATCAACGCCTCGGCGGCCACGGTCACCACCGACTTCTATCGACGGTTGTTGGCCCCCGACCGGTTGGAGCGCCATTACGTCACCTTCGGAAGATGGATCTCGGGGTTCTTCGGAGTGGTCATGATCGCCATCGCCCTGATCATCCACTTCACCCGCACCGAGACTCTGCAGGACCTTCAAGCCACCCTGATCTCCATCATGAGCGGGGGACTGCTGGGACTGTTCCTGCTGGGCCTGTTGACTCGACGGGTGGACGGCCGGTCGGCCCTGCAGGCCACCATGGTCACCCTGGCCGGGGTCTGCCTGTGGCTGTTCATCGACAGCCGGTTGGGCGCAGAGCTGTTTCCGTCCCTTGCCGCCCTGCTTCCCGACAAGTTCTGGATCATCGTGCTGGGCAACATCTTCCTGTTTGTGCTGGGAGTCGCGCTGAGCTACGGGTCACGGCGCAAGCCGGACCGTGACCTGACCGATCTCACCGTCTGGACCGAAAGCGCCGGTAAAGTGAAAGCCTGAAGGGGCAGATCTGCTGGCGAGGATTCGCCTCCGCGGGGCTGCCCGTGGTAGTCACTCTCGGAGCGCCGCGTTGGCCCCCCTCCGGATCGACTGCGGGCTGGCGCCCTTGTCTCTCCGACTCCCCCTCAAGGGGGGAGTGATACTTGAGGCTTGCATCAGGCGCCTTGCCCGATTCCTGGGCAGGATGTAAACCATGTTCCCGGTCTACCGCATAAACTCCGTTCCCTCTTCATAACACGGGTATCACTCCCCCCTTGAGGGGGAGTCGCAGAAGTCGAGCCGAATGGCGAAGGCTGATGCGGAGGGGGGCATACGCCGGTCCGCCGGTGCGGGCGCTACGCCCCGTGCCCTGGATAGGTCAGGTTCTCCTCCAGGGGATAGAGGGATCGCCGTACGTTTCGGTAGCTGAAGTGGGCTGGGTTGGCGCTGGTGGACCCGGACGTGTCCACCAGAATGGTGCGGTGGGCGATGGGTTCATAGGCTGCCCGGGGGGCGACCACTCCCTTGACCACCAGGATCTTCTTCTTTTCGGGCCTGAGCCCCAGGGCCCAGAGCTGCTCGAGGCTTCGGGGGGCCATTCGAATACTGGTCAGCACCAGGGTATTTTGGCGCGGCGTTTCCAGCACCGCCGTCACTCCCTGATCGAAGACCCCGTGGCCGCCGTGCCGCGGACGGCTTTCGGTGGAGCATCCGTCGGCGATGGATCGGATACTGCCCTTGACCCGCAGGGGACGGCCGTGCAGAGTGTCGCTCTTGGCGCCCACTGTCAACTCGATCGACTGCCGAACCCCACTTTGCACGCAGGCCGCCACGGCCTCGGGATCGTATAGCGACACCAGGGCCTTCGAGGCCTGCTGGCGCAGGATTTCCTCCAGCAGGATGGTGGAGTCGCCCGGGCTGCCTCCGCCGACGTTGTCCCCCACATCCAACAGCACAACGGGGCCGCCTGCTTCCCGGGCGGCGCTGCGCACGGCCTCGGCCGGACCGGGAAGGTCGCTGAGGAACTCCCCGCGGCGCTGCCAGGCTCTTTCCGCCAGCCAGCGGGCCGTCTTGCGCGCCAAGTCCTGGTCTCCGTCGGCGACGGCCAGAAAGGAGGCTCCCATCTCTTCCACGTCGGAATAGTAAAAACCCATGGCCGTGCTGGCCGAGAGAATCCCCGGCCGGCCCAGCACCGACTCGACGTCCCGGTAGAGCTCCCTGGCAGGCGCCTCCTCCGTGTATTGCCGGGTGATGTTGAGCAACAGGGGAGGACGCTCCAGGGCCTGGACCGGGACTATCTCACCCCGAAGGGTCCGGGCCATCAGGTCGGCCGCCTCCAGGCCGCGCTCTCTCTGGTCCAGGTGGGGGTTGGACCGGTAGACCACGATGGCGTCGGTGTTGCGGGCCATCTTGTCGGAGATGTTGGCATGCAGGTCGATGACGGCCAGGATGGGAATACGGGCCCCCAGGATCTGGCGGAAACGGGCGGCAAGCTCTCCGTCGGCGTCGGGGTAGCTCTCGGACACGGCCGCCCCGTGCAGGGCCACCAGCAGTCCGTCCAGCGGCAGGGCCGCGCGCAGGGCCTCGGTAAGGTCGGCAGCCAGCTCTTCGAAGGAGTCGCTGGGAATGGGGGCCGAAGGCACACCGTAGGCGGCCAGCAGAGGTACAGGCTCGAACCCGTATTCCCGGGAGCCTTCCAGGAATCCGCCGAGCTGGTGGTGGGTGCCTTCCCAGCGTTCCAGCAATGCTTTCCCCCGAGTCAGGCTGGTGTCCTTGAAGTGCTGATAAGGCGTGGGGATGGGGGAGAAGCTGTTGGATTCGTGCAGAAATCCGCCGATTCCGACGCGTTTCATGAAAACTCCCGGGGAAGGCTGCGGGGTCAGGTCAGGCGCTGGAAGCCGATTTGCTTGACGGGGCCTCCGATTCGCTGCTCGATGTCTCCCCTCTCGATCGCCTCGGCCAACTCCTTGAACACCGGTTCCACGGCGACGGCGTAGGCCTCCACATGATGGGGCTGGTGCGCCAGGGTCAACTGGACCCGCGGCGCCGCCATGTAGCCGGCCTTCAGCATGCGCACCGTGAACAGGGTCTCCAGGGCCAGGACCTGGGGATGGTCCAGGACGAAGCCGGCGTTCACGTTGTGACCGTTGACGGACAGTGGCAGGCCATACTTGGCCCCCAGCGACAGCCAGACCTGCTTGATCTTCTCGCCGATTCGGTCCACGTGGCCGACCACGTCGATGCGCATCATCTTGCGAATGGCTGCCAGTGCTGCCGCCGGGCCCACCCCCTCGGTCCAGAAGGAGCTGGAGATGAAGGATCCCTGGGCTGCCTGCATGGTGGCCTCGGTGCCGATTACCGCTCCCATGGGATGCCCGTTGGCCGTCGATTTGGCGAATACCGCCATGTCGGGGTAGACGCCATACAGCAGGTGAGCTCCTCCGACGGCGTGCTTCCATCCACTGGAAACCTCGTCGAAGATCAGCTTGGCGCCGTGTTTGCTGCAGAGATCCTTCACCCCCTGCAGGAAGCCGGGTGGGGGATGGTCGCCTCGAGTGGCTTCCATGACCACCGCGGCCAGGGGCTCGCCGGTGGTCTGGAAGATCCGCTCCAGTTGATCCAGCCGGCCGAATTGGAAGGGAAGGGTGGTGCCGCCCAGATTGAAGGGCACCCCGGCCGCATCCAGTCCCTTCAGCAGGTGGTCTCCCAGTCGGTCCTGGTCGGTGCCCACGTTGGTGGCCATGTACCAGTCGTGCCAGCCGTGGTAGCCGCAAATGGCGACCCTCTGGCGCTGGGTGGCCGCCCGGGCGATGCGCACGGCCACTGTCAGGGACTCTCCTCCGGCCCGGGTGAACCGGGCATTTTGCGCCCAGGGATGCAGCTGCAGCATGAGGCGGGCCACCTCTACCTCCTCGGGTACGTTCAGGGTGCACATGGACCCGAGCTGGACCCTGCGCAGCACGGCCTCGGTGACATCGGGGTCGGCATAGCCCAGTAGGCAGGAACCGATGCCGTTGAAGCTCATGTCGGTGTAGTGGCGCCCATCCATGTCCACGATGATGCAGCCGCGGGCTTCCTTGTAGTAGGCCGGCCACTGCTCGGGCGCGAACAATTCCGGGCGCTTGCTCAGAAGGTTGGTTCCTCCGGGAATCAGCTTCTTGGCCTCCTGGTAGATCTCCTGGCCGCGGCCGACCCTCTGCTCCCCGATTCCAAAGAGCTGGTAGGCGTTGCGGTAGAAGATCCGCTCGATGTCGGCGTCGGTCATGTGCCTGTTCCGGCAACCCTGCTTGAGGGCCAGCAGGCTCTCCAGACCCAACACCGTGTGGGACCCGAAGGCGGTCGTCGACCAGTCCAGGTTGGTCGTACTCATCCAGACAAAGCCGTCGGCGACGCTCACTGCCCGTCCTCGCAGTTCGGAGACCGGGAAGTCGGTGCCGAATAGAAGGCGGCTGGGTCCGAAGAGTCTCAGGATCTCTTCCACGGGCTGGGGCTCGCAGATGGCCGAGTTGTCGAAGAAGACGTTGTCCAGTCCGCGCATCGACTCCAGACCCTCCAGCCCATGCCCGGCGTTAAAGCTGCGGGCGCAGTGGGCCAGGATGAGATTGGCGCCCGGATAGCGCAGGCAATGCCGGCGAATGTATCCCTGATTGGCGGGATCGGCCATGGCCCTGGGTTTGACCAGGTGCAGCATGATGGCCAGACCCCGTCTGTGGGCGATTTCCCAGGTCCACTCCGGAAGGAACTCCTCGATCTCGGCGTTGTAGGGGTCCGCCCTGTCGGCATAGACCAGATAGACCTTGAAGCCCACGAATCCCTCCGAGGCGATCTGCTCTTCCACCCGGTCCGGATCGTCCTGGGGATGGATCAGCATCAAGGCCCTCAGCCGTTCCTCCGGGCCGGTCTCCACCGCCAGGAATCGGTTGGCGGCGGCCATGTCCACATCCCGGCGCGGCATGGCGAAAAACAGTCCGCCTTTGGCGGTCCGGTCCCCCATCCATTTGGAGATCTGGCGCCGGTAGGCGGCCCAGCCGCCGGGGTCGGGCGCGTCCTTGAGATAGCTGTCGGCATAGGTCGGCCCGATGTGGGACCGCTCGTAGAAATGGGCATGGGCGTCAAAAGCCTCCGGCGGGACAAAGCTCCTGAGGTGTCTTTGGAACAGCTCGGCGTCTTCCGGGCAGACCTCGAAGTCGCGCGCGGAAGAGACGGTGAGGGCGGCAGCAGATGAATCCTTTCCCATGTCGATTGGCTCCTGGAGAAATGGAAACGATGCCCTGGACCCATGACTCGTGAATCCCGCCTCGGATCGGTTGCGAGGGCCGTGGGGATGGGGTCGGCTGAACCAGGGGGCTCCATACTACTGGATTGCGCACCCGACGCCAACCGGGATTGTCCCGTTCGGGCTCCGGATAACTCCGACCACTAGATAACCACCCGGAGGGGGCGGGGCTGTGATAGATTCTGCACTGAACGCAGGGCGACGCTCGACATCATCCAATGGTCGGGGCGGCCCGGTTGTAGTCAATGGATTGAACCAGAAAGCGATCATGGAGGAGCGTTGCAGATGACCAAGAGAGATTTAGTCGCGCTGACGGTTTTGTGTGCTTTCGGTGTCCTGTGCCTGGCCGCCTGTCAACAGGCGCCGGTGGAAGAGCCGGCTCCGGCGGGGCCGCCCTTCAGCTCCGCCATCGAAGTGGATGACACTCTCTATCTGTCCGGGCAGGTGGGACTGGACCCGGAGACCCGGGAGATGGCCTCGGGAATCGAGGCGGAGACCAAGGTGACCATGGAGAATCTGAAGCGGGAACTGGAGGCCAAGGGATACGGCTTCTCCGACGTGGTGGCCACCCACGTATGGCTGACCGATATGGAGCAGATCGGCCCGATGAGCAAGGTCTATCGCTCATTCCTGGAGCAGGACAAGCTTCCCAGCCGCACCACCGTCGCGGTTTCGGAGCTGGCGTTGGGAGCCGGCGTGGAAATCGCCATGGTCGCCGTGCGGGGAGAGAAGCAGTACGTCTATCCCGAAGGGACCGAGCCCGGCAAGGCGCCTTACAGTCCCGGCGTGCTGGCGGGGGACCGCCTCTTTGTGTCGGGTCAGGCCGGGGTCATTCCGGGAACGGCACCACCCAAACTGGTCGAAGGCGACATCAAGGCCCACGTGACCCAAACCCTCAAGAATATCGAGACGGTGCTGAAGGCAGCCGACATGGATTTCTCCAACGTGGTCTCGACCGAGGTCTTCATGACCAGCGGCGACTATTTCGGACCCATGAGCGAGACCTACGTTTCCATGGTGCCCGACCCCAAGCCGGCCCGGGTGCCCATTCTGGTCTCGGCCATTCCCCTCGGTTCACCCGTCGAAATCACCATGATCGCCAGCCGGGAGGAGAAAACGCCGGTGCTGCCTGAAGGCATGGGACCGAGCGGCGCTTACAGCCGCGGCCTCAAGGTGGGCAACACCATGTACATCGCCGGTGTGTTCAGCGCCAAGGAGACGGTGGAAGAGCGTGTGAACGATTGCCTGGATCGGGTGAAGCAGATCTACGAGGCCGGCGGGTTCGCCATGAGCGACGTGGTCGAGGCCAGGGTCTACCTCAAGGACTGGGAGGACTATGGCGGCATGAATGCCGCCTATCGGAAGTATTTCCCTGAAAATCCTCCGACCCGGGCCACCATGGAAGTTCCCGATTCACCCGGGACGACCAAAATCGGGATGGCCTTCGTGGCCGCCAAGCCCGCGGCGGAATAGCCGCGCCCCCGCCCCACACGACGGGGCGGCTCATAGGGGGCGAAACAGGGGTATTCCAGGCAAGACAAGCTTGAGGGCGAGGACGCTATTGTCTACAGGCGCTGAACATCGGGCAAGCTAGCCATCTGTCTGTCGAGTGTCAAAACCTGCACGCCGGCGCGAGAGTACTCGTCAGCGATGAGGCGGTCGAAAAGGCCGGCGCCGCCGGATGCTTTCAGCGCGACGATGACTGATCGCCCATTCAGCGGTGCGACGAGACCGCTGGTTAGGATGCTCAGTAGACCCGATCGAGCGTCAGCGCCGTTAAGTCCATAATGGTGCTGAACGGCCACAAATGTTTCACCGATCACCTGGTTCGAAGCGAAGACCTCGGCGCCATCGCGTTCCACCAAGGCAATCAACTCTCGTTCGTAGCGCTCGTATTCGCTCGCCGGCGAGCCTGTCAACAGCCGCACCAGCACGGACGTATCAATCCCGTAGCGACGGGTCATAGGGCTCACTTCGGAATTTCTCTATGTCGAAGGGGGGATGTCCCGGTGGAATCTTGTGTCTGAGCGGGGCCAGTTTCGAATAGTCGATCCGCCGCGGCCGCAAAATGAAGCCCTCGGGACTTTCCTGGAGTTCGAGCCGGTCACCGGGCCCCACGCCCAGCGCAGCCAGCACCCGCGCCGGGAACGTGACCTGTCGCTTGGATGTAATCTTGACTATCATGGCGGTTCTCCTTACAAAAAACTTATCAAAGTAAGGCGATGGAATCAAGTATTGCGTCCTTAAGCAAAAAGCCGACAAATACCCCGACAAAATTTGACTGCTGACACCGGCAGGTATAAAATGCCACTGCCTTTAAAAATATATCCCGTAGTGTTGTTCAGACGCTTGCCGCGGCAAGTGGTTTGGGGGTTGTATGAGCTACCTGGTGGTTCTCATTGCTATTGCCGCTCACCTCATGGCTGTCTCTCTCCATGGGGAGGAACAGAAGCCCAGCTTCGAAGCTGACATTCGGCCTATTTTCGAGGCCCACTGCAACGCCTGTCACCGGGGTACATCCCCCCAGAGCGGGCTGGTCATGGAGACGGTCGAGGCGCTTCTCAAAGGCGGCGAAAAGGAAGGTCCGTCGGTCATACCCGGACAGAGCGCCGAGAGTTCTCTTCTGCTCTATTTGAGGGGTGAACGCCAGCCCCAAATGCCCATAGGCGGCGATCCGCTGCCGGCGGAGCAGATCGACCTGATCGCCCGCTGGGTCGACCAGCTTTCGCCCGGGCCCGACAACTCGAGCCAGGCGGCGACTGACACGGCCGCTGCTGACGCATCCGCCCATCAGTTCGAAACAGCCGTCAAGCCTCTCCTGGAGCAGCACTGCTTTACCTGCCATTCCATCCAGAACCACCAGAGTGGATTGGTGCTGGAAACCATGGCCTCCCTGCTGAAAGGAGGATCCCTGGGCGGTCCGGGAGTCATTCCGGGGAATAGCGCTTCCAGCCCGCTCATCCAGCGGTTGCTCGGCGAGAAGGCTCCCCAGATGCCCCTGAACGGGGAACCCCTGTCGGAAGAGCAGGTCGAGGCGATTGCGCAGTGGATCGACGAGTTGGAGGTGGCGCCTGTTCAGCAAGAGGCCGCGGCGGAAAAGCCCGGCTGGCCCTGGACTCCATTGGAAAAGCCGGCCGTTCCCCAGGTCAGTCGGAAGAGTTGGGTCAAGAACCCGATCGATGCCTTTGTGTTGGCCAAGCTGGAAGAAAAGGGCATGGAGCCGGCGCCTCCCGTAAACAGGCGTCAGTTGCTCCGAAGGCTCTATTTCGATCTGATCGGGTTGCCTCCCACATCCGAGGAGATGAAGGCCTTTCTCGAAGATGACTCGCCCGACGCCTACTCCAATGCCGTGGAAAGGCTGCTGGCCGACTCCCGCTACGGCGAGCGTTGGGCCCGGCACTGGATGGACGTGGTGCGTTACGGCGATTCGGTGGGGGGCGGGTTGGACTATCCCTTGGCCCACATGTGGCGCTACCGGGACTACATCATCCGGGCGTTCAACCAGGACAAGCCTTACGACCGATTCATCAAGGAGCAGATAGCGGGGGACGCCTTCAGAAATTACGGGGAAGATGGGAGAATTGCCACCGCCTTCCTGAACCTGCAGGTACAGGTAGAGGGGTCGGGCGATCAGCGGCGTGATTTTCTGACGGATGTGGTGAATACCACCGGGTCGGTGTTTCTGGGAGTCACCCTGGGATGCGCCCGCTGTCACGACCACAAGTACGACCCCATTACCCACAAGGACTACTACCGCATCGAAGCCTTTTACGCCCCCATGCCCAAACCGCTGCCCCAGCCGGTGGGGTTCACCCAGTACGAACTCCCCAAGCAGAATCCCGAGCTCTGGGAACGCAAAGCCAAGGAATGGGAGGATCGGCTCAAGAAACGCAAGGAGTGGGCAGACGAGCTGCGCAAACAGGTCAAGGAAATTACCGATCCGCATCGGATTCTCATGTCGCCGCTGGACCTCAAGGACTGGGTGGTGGCCGACTTGAGGCGGGTGCCTTTTTCCACCAGCGAGCTGGTGCCCAAGGAGATCAGCAAACAGTTCTCCCTGATCGGGCGACAGAACGCCCGCTTTGCCAACCCCAACGATCCCGACCGATACAAGGCCATGGCCTATGTACCCGCGGAACCACTGGGAAGCGTCGGGTATGCGCCAACCACCTTCCTGCTCAAGGGAGGCGACCCCGAGCTCAAGCAGGAAGTGGTGGAGCCCGGCTTTGTGGTGGCGGCCAGTGGGGACCCCGAGCCGGTGGATCTGAAGGGTTGGAGCGGGAGCCGGCGCAAGAAGCTGGCCAGTTGGCTGGCGAGCCCGGAGAATCCTCTGACGCCTCGCGTCATGGTGAACCGGATCTGGCAACACCACTTCGGAAAAGGGTTGGTGAAGACACCCAGCGACATGGGCAAGAACGGCGCGGGCACGGTCCATCCGGAGTTGATCGACTGGCTGGCGGCCGAGTTCATCGAAAAGAGCTGGAGCATCAAGGACATGCACCGCCTGATGCTGCATTCCAACCTCTTCCGCCAATCCCTGAACAATCCTCGCGCCACCGAATACGAATCTATCGACAGCGCCAATCGCTACCTGTGGCGGATGCCGCCCATTCGCCTGGAAGCCGAGGTTATTCGCGACAACATCCTGGCGGTGAGCGGCGACCTGAACCTGCTGGCCGGAGGCCCCAGCTTCTTCCCCGACCTGGAAGACGACATGATGAAGCGCGCCCGGACCTGGTGGGAGCCCGATTCTCAGGAGGAGCGCAACCGGCGAAGCGTCTATATGCTGCAACAGCGGGTGCTGGTGTCGCCCCTGATCTCGGTTTTCGACGGGCCCAACATCAGCGAGAGCTGCGATGTCCGGGAGGTCACCACCGTAACGCCTCAGGTGTTTGCCCTGTTCAACAGCAAGTTTGCCCACCAGAAGAGCCACGCCATGGCGGAGCGGATCCTGCAGGAGGTGGGGACGGATCCGGGCCGGCAGGTGGAGCGCGCCTTCCAGTTGGCCTTGCAGCGGCAGCCGACGCCGGTGGAAAAGATCCGGGGCATGAAGTTCCTGGGAGTTCAAACGGATGTGCCCGGGACCGAGTTGAGTCTTACCCAGGCGGCCTATACCCCGGAGAGCGCCGGGAGCCTGCCATCCAATGGCAAGACCGGCAGGTCTCTGTCCGACTTTTGCCTGGCCATGTTCAATCTCAATGAGTTTATTTTCCTGCAGTAGGCGAAGGAGTCCATTCGCAGCCTGCGAAAGAGTGGGGCACCGATGCTGATCAAACCGCAATTCAATCAATGTGGGGACGTCGAGGTCCAGGATCCCAGGTCAGGGGACGTGGGGCGCAGGGACTTCCTGTTCCGTATGGGCCGAGGGATCGGAGGGACCGCCCTGTCCTACATGCTGGCCCGGGATGGCCTGCTGGCCAAGGGGATCCCGGCGGGGAACCCTCTGGCTGCCAAGGCTCCCCATTTTGCTCCCAAGGCCAAGGCCTGCATCTTCCTCTTCATGGCCGGCGCTCCCAGCCAGATGGACACCTTCGACCCCAAGCCGATTCTGGCCAAGTACCACGGCACGCCCATCACCCGCATTTATGGGAGCCTGGAGAAGCGGATTTACGTAGGCAGCCCCTTCAAGTTTGCCAAACACGGTCAGTGCGGGATGGAAGTCTCGGAGATTTTTCCTCACCTTTCCACTTGCGTGGATGACATTGCCGTGGTGCGTTCCCTGCATACCAACTCCAATAGCCATCCCACCGGGTTTATTCTGATGAACACCGGGGTGCAGGAGCCGGGCGCCGCTCCTTCCATGGGGTCCTGGCTGGTATATGGCCTCGGCACCGAGAACCAGAACATGCCGGGGTTTGTGGTGCTGCCCGACGGGGGAATCCAGGGCGGGATCGCCAACTACTCCAACTCCTATCTGCCCACGGCTTATCAGGGCACGCTGATCAACCCCCAGGGGGTTCCCATCGTGGATCTGAAGCCCCCCAGTGGGGTGACCGTGAAGCAGCAGAGTGAGACGCTGGGGTTGATCAACGACTACAACCGGGGCTATATCGACTCGGACCCCGGCAACAGCGCTCTGCTGGGCCGGATGAAGAGTTACGAGTTGGCCTTCCGCATGCAAATGGCCGTCCCCGATGCCCTGGACGTCGACCGGGAACCCGAAAAGGTCAAGGAGCTATACGGGTTGAACGACAAGATCGCCGAGCCCATGGCCCGCCGCTGTCTGATGGCGCGACGCATGGTGGAAAGAGGCGTGCGGTTCGTGCAGATCTATTGCGGAGGCTGGGACTCCCATTCCGATATCGATGGGGGACATCGGCGCTGTGGTCTCAAAAGCGATCAGCCTGTAGCAGGTTTATTGAAGGACCTGAAGCAGAGAGGCTTGCTGGACGAGACCCTGGTGGTTTGGGGCGGCGAGTTCGGGCGGACCGCCGACAATCACATGTCCTTCTTCCGGGCCCATCCCGGGCGCGACCACAACGAGAAAGCCATGGTGACCTGGTTTGCCGGCGGTGGGATCAAGGGAGGAACGGTGGTTGGCAACACCGACGAAATGGGGATCGAGGCTGCCGAAAACGTCTACCACCTGCATGATCTCCACGCCACCATCCTGCACCTGATGGGGTTGGATGACATGCGGCTCACCTACTACCACGCGGGCCGCTTCAAGCGCCTCACCGACCTGGGCGGCCGGGTCATGAAGGAGATTGTGGCCTAAATCTTTATTGAGTCGCCCCTGACGCAGGCCGCACCCGTTGCGGGGCTTGGTTTCCCTTGGGAGTTGCCTTCTCGGTCTTGTCCAGTTGCTGAAAGATGCGGACCTGTTCTCTGGCCTCCTCGATCTTCCCCAGCCTCCTCAACACCTTGGCCAATTGGATGTAGGCCTGCTTTCTCTTGGGCTCCTGCGCCACCACCTGCCTGAGCAGCTTCAGAGCCTTCTCGAATTCTCCGGACTTCAAATAGATATCGCTTAAATCCTGCAGCGCCGGGACCCCCCCCTGGTTGAGGCGTATTGCCTCCTCGAACAGGGTGGTTGCCTCCGAGGTCTTCTGCTGATGGGCCAGGACCCTTGCCAAGCCCAGCCTGGCCCCGGCCATCAGTTCCGGGTCGTCTTGGATCATGGGGAGGAGCTTTCTGAGATGGGTCTCGGCTTCCTGGAAGCGGCCCATGATCTCCAGGTCCAGGCCGCCGTTGTACAGGACCAGGGGGTAGTTGGGAAACCGCTCCAGCAGTTGGAGCGAGTTATCAAACGCCTTCTGATAGTTCTCGTCCTTGCGATAGGCGCTCAGCAGGAGCAGGTGCACGTCGGGATCGTCCGGGAAGCGGTCGGTCAACCCCTTGAGGCTTCGTATGGCCTCCGCGTACTCGCCGCCGTCGATCATCACCTTGCTCAGCAGAAAGATCGCCTTGGGGGCCTCTGGTTGTAGTTCCAAAACCTTGCCGAGGGACCGTTTGGCTTCGGCGAGCTTCTTGGCTTCCAACAGGCCCATGCCCTGAAGCAGCAGCGCCGGGACCAGGTCCGGCTGGAGCTGAAGAGCCTTGTCCAGCAGTGGCCCCATGCGGTCGATCCGATTGGTTCGAGACAGGGCCAGGGCAAGCAGGTAGTGGGCTTCGGCCGATCGGGGGAGGCGTTCCACACTCCGGGTCAGGAGGGGCACCGACTCCCGGTAGAGATTCCTCTCTGTCAGCAGCCGGCACACCGACAACAGGGATTCCGGGTCGGCCTGGGATGCCTGTTCCATTTTGGCGGCGATCTGCAGAGCCTGGCTGGTCTGGCCGGTTTCAAGCAGGGCCTGGCACAGGTAGTAGAGGGCCTCGGGAATGGCATCAATCCGGGGTTGGAGAGGCTGCAGCGAATCGACGCATTGAGTGTATTTCTTGCCCTTGCAGTAGACGATGCCCAGCCTGATCCTGGAGAATTCGAGCCCGGGACTGAGGATCAGCGACTCCCGATAGGCCTGCTCGGCCTGGTTCAGCTTGCCCTGGTTTTCACAAATGAAACCCAAAAGACGATAGGCGTCAGGGGAGGGCTGATCGGACAGGAGGGAGCGGATCGACTCTTCCGCCTCGGCCAGTCTGCCGGCCTGGGCCTGCTCCACCGCCTGGCGGAAACGCGGGTCCATGCCTTGAGCAGCTTGGGAGGCCTGCACCAGCAGGAAACCACACAGGCTAAGGAGTCCAATGGCAATTTTTGCGTGGAGGGAATTCACGAGTGTCGAGTCAGAGTGTGAGACCTGAATTCATGGGATCGCCTTCAAATATTAGCATGGGGTCGAGCTTCTTGATCCTGCGCATCCTGTCTATCCATGTATTTTCATTAACATGGATGCACAGGAACTACAGGATTTGGTTTTGGGAGGTTTTGGGAGTCCGGCGTCGTGTATGTCCGTTAATCCGCAGGGCGTCGTCGGATCATCTTCTGAGTGAGCGTCGTGTGCACCGGCTTCACGTTCTGCCAATCCTGTGCATCCTGTCCATCCATGTTCTTAATCATGGAAAGAATATTCGATCCCTTTCCGGCCCGGCTTTTGCGATTTCCCTTCAAGGGATCAGTCCCCCCCGGGAGCGCGGGCGTCCCGCCCGCATCCTCGGCCTTTCGAGTTGAAAGTCGTGCTTCCCTCACAGAGGGGGACAGAGTATGTGTTAAACTATAGGCAACGGAAAATACCATGACCGCCGCCGTATTCGACACCTTGAAAGCCAGCCGTAAACTCAAGGCCGCCGGCATCGACCAAGCGCACACCGAAGCCATTGTCCAGTCAATGGCCGAGGCCTTCGACGACTCCGTCGCCACCAAGGCCGACCTCAAGGCCGCCATCGCCGAGGTCAAAGCCGACATGCTCAAGACCGCCATCGCCGTCGTGGTCGCCAACGTCAGTCTCACCGTCGCTCTGATCAAACTGCTATAGCCGTCTGATCCAATCCAAGTGCGGTCGCGACTGAACGGGTACTAGCCGGGCACATCCCTTACACAATAAACTGCGAAGGTCGTAGGCACCGGGCCAAGGTTTCGGGGCAAGGAGGACGACCGTTCAACCATCCGCTCAGCGTCTTCGTCGCCGGCCTTCCCGCTTGCGGGGGCCGGTTGAACCTGCATCTGCCCCTTGCGTTGGTGTCGGTTTTCTCAACGCCGTGGCTCGGCGGGCGGTCAGAAGAACCGCAATGAAAAGGAACAGCGCCCCGACGGGAACCAGCAGGATTCCCAGTCCGGGGTCGCCACCGTGGATCACTACGCCGCCCAGAAAAAATCCTCCCGGCAGGCAGAACGTGGCGCCCATCAGGCAGGGCGAAGCCAGACGAGCCAGGCGCACCGTGTCTGCCGCCAAATGAGGCAAGGTAACCGCAAAGGCCAGGTTGACCAGGGAGAGCAGGACTCCGTGTGCATGGGCCAGGGTCCACATGAACCGCCGGGTTTCGTTGGCCACGTCCAGGTACCAACCCACCTTGAATCCGTGCAGGGATTCAAGCACGATTCCCAGGGTCAGGAAGCAGAGCAGGGACCACCACCCGAAGCGCAAGTGGCGGCGGAGGTAGGCGGCGGTGGCGGTTTCAGCGGCTGTAGGGGTTGAATCCGGTTCCACTGCTCAATGCCTCCCGTTCCGTTATCTCGGGATGAGGGGTGTTATTCGGCCAGGCTGACGACCCGGTCGTCCCGCTGGCGCAGCAAGCGTTCCTGCAAATGTCGGCGCACGGCCCCCTCGGCATCGATGAGGACCTCCGGCCTGTCCGGTTCATGAGGAAGGTCCTGCCAGCGTTCCAGGACCTCTTTATGGGCTGCCGCCCTCACTTGGGGGGCACCGAAGAATTCATAGTTCCAGTCGGCGAAGGCCTCCGACCGCCTCAGGGAGCGTGCGGCAATGAAGCGTACGGCATCGTAGGGATCTTCCAGGAGCTGTCCCAGGTGGGGCGGCATCCAGTCAGATCCCGAAGCTTGGCGAGCCGAATCCCACCCCAGGCTCCAGGCCATCAAGGCCCGCTGCCCGGCGTCGCCGCGCAGCAGCCACAACAGGGAGGCCGCCACCGAGCGTTCCTCCCGCGATAGCTTGGGCTTGGGGACATCGTACCACTCTTCCAGGTGAGAAGCCGCCCAGTCCAGGGTCTTGTCCAGGTGACACTGGTTGCAGGCGTTGGGACGTCCGGTCTGCAGACTGGCCTGGACGGTGGGCGTGTCGATCTGGTGGCTTCGGATGGCCTTGAGGATTCCGTAGGTGGTGTAGGGCATGTGGCAGTTGTAGCACCGGCTGCCGGTGGAGGCCGGCGGGTGGTGGGTATGGGCCGGGGTTTCGAAGCGAGCCGAGTCATGGCACTGCAGACAGGCCTGGTTGCCCCGCATACCTGGCTTGAGCTGGTCGACGGCCCACAGGCTCAGCGGCCTGGGATCCTCCGGCGACTGGTGCATGGCGTGGCAGGAAAGGCAGGACAGCTCCCCCCGCTGAAAGCAGGGGGTCTCGATCAGGCCGTTGTACTCTCTGCCCGAGACGCGAACCATGCCGTCCGACCAGAACTTCTCCTCCCAGTAGGTGGGTTTGCGCTTGGCCAGTTGCTGCAGCCGTGGCTGCTGCCTGTCCTGGAGTCGCACCACCAGCTTGGTCTCCGAAAGCACCTGGCCGGGCCGGTAGGGATAGCCGTGGTCCATCCACTGCTGGAAGTCGTCCTTCTCGTAGAATTCCAGGATTCCATGACACTGGCCGCAGACCTGGGAGGAAAGTTCATGAGAGAGGCGAGCCGGTTGAACGATGGAGGGGTCGGCGGTCCCATTCAGGTGAAAGCCGTAGCGGCGCAAGGGATTGCGGTTGAGCAGCACGTGGGCCTCGCCGGGCCCGTGGCAGGCCTCACAGGAGATGCCGAACTCGGCCACCCGGGTATCGAAGCTCAAATCGGTCAAGGCCACCTTGGAGCGTCCCCAGTCGGGTGAACGGGTTTTCCCCTGGGTGGTGTGGCACTTGATGCAGGCCATGTTCCAGGCGCCGGGCAGAGCCGACTTGATCTCGGGCGCGGGCGGGGTGAGGAAAGTGGCGTTGCGGGGAATCCACTGCTGTTCCTCGATCAGGTAAATGTAGGGAATCTGACCCAGCTTGCGGCTGTGTCCGGTCGCATACCAGTAGACCTGCATGTGGTGGGAGCCGGTAATCATGGCCAACCGAAGGCGACGGGGCCGGCCGGCCGGACCGGCGTTGTCCATCTGGAACCATACGTCGCGACCCTGTCGCAGCAGGCGAAAAGTCTGGCCCAAAAAGGAAAAGGGCTGGTTGATGGGCCCCGCCACCGTATCGGCGTCGGCCACCTGGGTCATGGTTCGGTGGAAGGAACCGTACCAGGTGCTGTAGTTGTGGGGATGGCAGGACTGACAGGCCTGAGAAGAGGTGTAGCTGTCTTCCCGGACCTGGATGGGCCGATTCCGCGGGATCCAGTCCTGGGCCGCTCGGCGGTAGTCGGAGAGGTTGCAGGCAGCCAGGAAGAGGACCAGCAGCAACGTCACCGCCTGGCAAATTCGGCTGAGCCGGTCACCCATCCTTGCGCCCCCTTGCGACCCCCGCCCTGTGGTACGGATCATGCGAGAAAAAACAACGAATCTTCATAGCCGGTCGGCAACAAGGACCCTGTTCCCTTAGCACGGTTTTCTACCTATTGAACATCGATGCACAGGATTAACAGGATTAACAGGACGAGAGCTTCCTGCACCAGAAGCCAACTCGGGCGATGATCCGGTGCGGATTTGCGGATTCCCGGCATTGGAAGCCAGCCGTTTCCTGAAGAATCCTGTGAATCCTGTGCATCGATGTTAATGATCTCTTTAAATCACGATGGGGTCGGAAGCCCCCCACTGGCTCCGCCGCGGTCCTTGTTGCTTCTTCGCGGACAAATCCTCTTTGTCCCTTGTGTCCTTCGTTGACCCCCTTGCCGACCTTCGCCCCATCCCTCTTGAGCCTTCTCCAGCGCCTTCGTGGATCACTCCTTTTTCTTTTGTTTCAGGAGAGCCGGTCTCCGGGGCGTCGCGCTTTCGGCCGTCTGCTGTCGCCGCCTTCGCGGCTCGACGTGGAGCTACCCCTTTCCATGGGCTCACGCCCACGGCTACCTGCTGCCGCCGCTCCGCGGCTCGAT
Source organism: Candidatus Versatilivorator sp. (assembly GCA_965207735.1). Classification (GTDB taxonomy): domain Bacteria; phylum Acidobacteriota; class Terriglobia; order Versatilivoradales; family Versatilivoraceae; genus Versatilivorator. Next base: position 5,122,705 of record OZ242296.1, read on the forward strand.
GGGTCGCCCGGGGATAATCAATCTCCAACAAGTCCCGCCCCTGCCCTGCCGGGCGGATCATCCGAGGGTGAAACAATCAGAAATCGATTATCCTTTCGCGACCTTGGTACCCCGTCGCGGTCAACCTCAACGCCTTAGTGCCCCTTCGTCGTTCTTCGTGCCCCTTCGTGGATAAGTCTTTGTCTTTTGTCGTTTGTCGGTTGTTTCAGACAAGCCTTTTCTGCGCAGGAGAAATGATTGTACAGGAAGCCGGGATTCCCGGGAAATCCTGGCCGGTGCCGCCGCTACCCAGCCGAGTCGGAGCGGCAAGGTCCTTCCCAGGCCCGGATTAAACTCAGGCCCCACCGGCTCGTGTGCCTGCAGGCAAAAAAAAGCCCCGGCTCGGTGAGAGCCGGGGCTGGCGGAAAAGCTGCCTTCGATTAGTACTCAAATGCAATGTTGAAACGCACCGATCGCATGCCCGCTCGCAACCCGGGCAGCCGGGTGGCGGTGGGCGAGTTGATGTTGAAGGCCGGCTGGTTGGGACTGTATCCCCAACTGGCGTAGTTGAAGGGGTTGTTGATCTGGGAGGAGAAGAGGATGTTCATGTTCTCTCCGATGGGGAAGTTCTTGAAGAGTCCCAGAGCCATCGAGAACACGTTGGGCGCCCGCAGGATGTTTCTCCCCGAGTTGCCGTAGCGCCCGATGTTGTTTTCAGGCACGGCAAAGGCGCCGGCATTGTACCAGTCGTCGTCGCTGCCGTCCGGTTTTACCCAGCTCTTCCAGGTTCCCACCAGATCGGGACGGCCCGACCTCCGTCCCAGTCCGGAGGGGTCGGGTCCGGAGTAGGAGACGCTGACGCCCTGGCCGGAGAGGATGTTGGTCTGGGTCGAGAGTTCCCAGCCTCCCAGGATCTGGTTCATGACCCCCGAAATCCCGGAGCCGAACTGCTGGCCTCTGCCGTAGGGGACTTGCCAGTGGACGTAGTTCACCGTGCGGAAGGGAGCCACGGCGCTGCTTTCGGCCCGGTCGCAGCGGCGGCAGTGAGGATTCTCGTTGGCGTTGCCGCGGTTGCTGTTGAACCGCACCTCCACCACGTCGGTCATCTGCTTGGACCAGGCCATGCCAATCTCCCCGGAGAAGCCGAAGACATTGCGGGGATAGATGACCGCCTCGAAGGCGTGGTAGGTGGCGCCGCCGCCGTTGTGGGTCTCGTTGATGGAGTTGTAGTTGCGAACCAGGCGGCGGTCGTCGCTCCAGGCCACGCCCGCCTGGGGCATGGGCAGATTGATGTCTCTCCGGTAGAACATCTGGGTCTCCTTGCTCCAGATGTAGGAGACCCGGGCCCGCTGCCCACCCACTTCGTTCTCGATGCTGATGTTCCCCTGCTGGGTGTAGGGCCAGACGGCGTCGGGGTTCACGTAGCTGAGGCTGGGGATGGGAGGAGCGCCCAGCACCGAGGGATCCGGCAGCCCCACCGGCCAGGTGAATTTGGGCTGGGCTCTACCGCTGCTGTTGTCCACGTTGTTGAAGGTGTAGGAGAGAGCGAAAGGTCCTCCGGTTTCGACAAAATCAAGCCGGGTCAGCCGCTGCATGATGGCGTACATGCCGTAGCCGGCCCGGATGACCAGCTTGTCGTCGAAGTTGGGCCGCCAGGCCAGACCGAAGCGAGGCTGGATTTTACTCTTGTCGACGTTCCACAGGCCGCTGGGCAACCCGGCCGCCGAGGCGGTGATGACGGGATTGCGGTCCAGCACCCAGAGCGGATCGATAAAGCCCATGGCGAATTCATCCGGAACCACGATCGCGTTTCGTTGCGGATCGTAGGTGTAGTGGAGTCCCAGCTCGTCGGTGGTGGGCGAAGATACGTCGTAGCGCACGCCGTAGGACAAGGTCAGGTTGGGAAGGACTCTGTAGGTGTCGGTGATGAACACCCCCACTGAATGGGCCTGCTTCACGATGATGGGCCGGAGGTTGCCCTTGCCCATGGTCGTGGGCATGCCCAGCAGAAAGTCGGCGTAGGGATTGCCGGTAAAGGCTCCGCTAAAGGTTTGAGTCCCCCAGTTGGTGCTCCAGACCCGGTTGGATTCGTCGGTGGGTCGCCGGATCTCGAATCCCGCCTGGATGCTGTGCTTGCCCTTGTACCAGGAGAGGGAGTCGCTCACCGTCCACTGATAGGTTCGGGTGAGATTGGTCCCCCAGCCGTTGAAGGGAGTGAACCCGGCGATCTGGAAATTGGGTCCCGAACTGGCCTCGCCGGAGTCAGGCGCCGTGATGCCGGTCAGACCCAGGTCCTTGAGCCTGGCTTCCGCCCAGGCGACGGTGTCAGCAGGATTGCCGCCCCGCGTGTAGTTCCGGTAGACGTTACAGGAGGCGCAGTTGTAGAAGCCGATGCGGAACTCGTTGACCAGCGTGGGCGAGAGGGTGTTGGTGGTGCCCAGGGCGAAGGTCTTGGCGCAGCAGCTCTGGTGGAAGGGCCCGGCCCAGTCGTACACCGAGCGGTCGTTGAAGCCCCCGGCGCCGTCCCAGGCATCGCTGTGCTCGGCATAGGAGGTCAGCACCTCGAAAGTCTCGGTTACCTTGTGGTCGAAGCGATAGTTGATCCTGCGGCCCCCGGATGCCAGGTAGGTCCAGACGCCCGGCGCCCGGTTGGTGCCGGGTATGGGATCGCGCAGATAGGTGTTGAGCTTGACGGCGATGGGGTGAATGCGATCGGCGGGAATGATGTTTCCCGCGAAGTCCATACCGGTGACCGGGTCGACCAACTGCGTACCGAAGGAGGACAGGTCGCCGCTGCGCCAGGCTGTCTCGGGATGGATCTGGCTCACCTGATTGTCGCCGGCATTGTTCTTGCGGGTGATGTAGGTGAGCATCCAGTAGGAACGGTTGCGGCCGTCATAGATCTTGGGGACCCAGGCGGGGCCGTTGACCACGAATCCGGCCTCCCATCGCCCCGTGCCGGCCCCCCGGTTGTGGTTGCGCGGGTTGAGGGCGTTCAGGGCGTTGTTGAACATGGTTCCCTCAATGCGGCCGTGGAAGCTGTTGGTGCCCCGCTTGGTGACGATCTGGATGTTGACCGGCGTCTGGAAGTTGGCCGGGGCCACCGTGTGGGTGACCTTGACTTCATCCACCGCATAGGAGGAGAGATAGAGACGATAGGCGTCCAGTTCCGCACCGTCCATGGACATGTGGGCCGAGCCCTCGCGAGTTCCGTGATAGCCGAAGTAGCCGCCTGCCTGGGAAACGGTGGGCTGGCCGAAGGTCACTCCGGTGTTTTGAGCGCTGGGATTCCGGGTCCAGTACTTGCCGGCCCGGACCGTGGACACGTCGGCGGTCTCGGTGACGATCACGGCCGCCTCGGCGGTGACGCTGATCTCGGTGGCGATGTCACCCACCTCGAGTTGCACGTCCACGCGGGCCGTACGGCCGGAGCCCACCACCACGCCGGTGTTGATGTAACGGTTGAAGCCCGCCATCTCGACTTCTACCGTGTAGCTGGCCGGAGGAATGGTGGAGAACAGGTAGTTCCCGTCGCTTTCGGTAGTGAGCGTCCGCTCAACCGCGGTCAGCTCGGAGCGGAGAACGACGGTGGCTCCCACCACCACCGCCCCATCGGGGTCGGTCACGTTGCCGATGATGTTGCCGTTGAGGATCTGTCCGTAAAGGCTGCCGCTCATGGAAAGAGCAGCCAGCAGAGAAGCCAGAACGAAACCCTTGAACGTCTTGCTTAGCATGGTGCCTCCTGAAACTCTATGGGTCTGAAATAGACCTCGGGATTGTCTCACTTGAGTACCGTATTTCGGTTGTAAGAACTTTTACTGTTGCGAGTAGCTGCAATTTTCTTGCCAAAACTCCAAGGAGAGCAAAAAAAGTGCAAGGTACTCATTTTAGGATGTTTAGAGCCCACATTGCCTTTGGTGCCCGCACCCGTTTCTCGATTGAATCTACGAGATATTGAAGTGGCGTCGTACCTCCGTGGCCAATCCTTCTCGAATCGCGCAACAAGTTCCATGAAATGAGTCACTTAAGATTTAACCGATCCGAATACGAAATTACGGAGCAGAATGGCGGTTGTTTCGGGTTTTCGAACTGTTTGGCAGCCGCTGGGCCGGGGATCCGGAGAGCATTGCGCTATCACAGCCGGAAGGCGCAGTCTCGCGGCTCGGCGCCCACCCCAATTTCCCAAAGGTCCCTTCAAAAAACTCAAGAATCACTCCCCCTTGAGGGGGAGTCGGAGAGACAAGGGCTTCGCCCGCAGTCGATCCGGAGGGGGGCAGACGCGGCGTCGCGTAAGTGAGATTCAGCAGTGGGTAGGTGGCGCCGGCCAGGTTCCCCCCACCGCATCAGCCTTCGCCATTCGGCTCGGCTTCTGCGACTCCCCCACCGCAACCGACGCACGCCGGTGGTTACCGCTACGGCGCACAAGATCTCGCCTTTGGCTCGCCTTGTGCGAACCCCCCACCGCATCAGCCTTCGCCATTCGGCTCGGCTTCTGCGACTCCCCCACCGCAACCGACGCACGCCAGCGGTTACCGCTACGGCGCACAAGATCTCGCCTTTGGCTCGCCTTGTGCGAACCCCCCACCGCATCAGCCTTCGCCATTCGGCTCGACTTCTGCGACTCCCCCTCGAGGGGGAGTGATATCCGTGTTATGAAGAGGGAACGGAGTTTATGCGGTAGACTGGGAACATGGTTTACATCATGCCCCGGGATCGGGCAAGAGGCTTGGTGCAGGCCTCAAGTATCACTCCCCCCTTGAGGGGGAGTCGGAGAGACAAGGGCGCAGCCCGCAGTCGATCCGGAGGGGGGCAAGCGCGGCGCCCCGAGAGTGACTACCAAAAGGCGCAGCCCGCGGTCGAGCCGGTGGGGGGCAAAACGCGGCGCCCCGTGACTGGAGTTCAGCTGCGATTGTGACATCCGAACGGTACTCCCTGCGTCGTCGTACCGCCCCCGACCTTGACGCCCTCAACTGATTCTTCCCATAATTTGAACTGGATTCGGATTCGGCATCTGCAGGAGGAGTTCCTCCGGTGAGACCACCGAAGTCGGCCCTCAGACAGCCGCCGCAATGGGAACCGATTGTCGGTCGGGCGCGGCGCCCCATGCCTCTGCGGACCGCCGTCAGTGCGATTCTGATGCTGCTGCCGGCTTTCTTGGCAAGCCCTCACGGTCGTAGTGCGGACCCACCCGGCAAGGAGGCTCTTGCCAGCCACCGGAAAATGCTACAGGTCCTGAGTGAACTCAAGCAGCGCGTTCCCGACCGCGATCCGGTGCTGGGTGACTTCCGGGCTCGCCACCTGCGGGCGGAACTGGAAGCCCTGGAGGCCGGCCGCAAGAAGGCCGGGTTCTTTCCCCAAGTGACGCGCTGGAGGCTCCATTTCGACCTGGCCCGGGAGGAACTGCAGCTGGGTAACGAGCAGCGCGCCCTGGAGCATTCCGGCGCCGCCTTCAGCCTGCTGCCTCAAGTCGAGAACCTGTTGCGGGCGGACCTGCCCATCCGGCTGCGCTTCCAGCTCGGGGTGTCTCACCTGCGTGTCGGAGAGACCCAGAACTGCTGCCTGCGGGCCAATCCCGACAGTTGCATTCTGCCCATCCGGGAAGGGGGTATCCATACCGAGCCGGAGGGATCCCGGCAGGCCATCCGCTATTTCACTCAGGTGCTGGAACGCTCGGCCTCGGACTCCATTGCCTACCTGGAGTCCCGCTGGCTGCTGAACATCGCCCATATGACCCTGGGGACCTACCCCGAGGGCGTGCCCCGGGCCTATCTCATCCCTCCCGGCACGTTCGAGTCCGATGCGCCCTTCCCCAGGTTCCACAACATCGCGGCCGATCTGGGACTGGACACCTTCAACCTGGCCGGCGGCGCCTGTGCCGACGACTTCAACAACGACGGCTATCTGGACCTGGTCGTTTCCACCTGGGACCCGGCGGAGCAGATGCGCTTCTTCCTGAACAAGGGGGACGGTTCCTTCGTGGACCGGACCCGGGAAGCCGGGCTGACCGGGCTCTTGGGTGGCATCAATCTGCTGCAGGGCGATTACGACAACGACGGCCACCTGGACCTGCTGGTCCTGCGGGGGGGATGGCTGGGGGACAGCGACCGGCATCCCAACTCGCTCCTCAGAAACAACGGCGACGGGACCTTCACCGACGTGACCTTCCTGGCGGGACTGGGCGAGGTGCACTATCCCACCCAGACGGCCTCCTGGGCGGACTACGACAACGACGGCCACCTGGACCTCTATGTCGGCAACGAAGCCACCCGCCGAGGGATCTTTCTGCCCCAACGCCTGGGCGAGGTCGAGGACGACCGGCTGCCCTTTCCCTGCCAACTCTTCCGCAACAACGGCGACGGCACCTTCACGGACGTGGCCCGGCAGGCGGGGGTCGCCAACAATCGCTGGACCAAGGGAGTGATCTGGGCGGACTATGACGGAGACCGCTATCCCGACCTCTACGTCTCCAATTTCTGGGAGCCCAATCGGCTCTACCGCAACAACCGGGACGGAACCTTTACCGACGTGGCCGGCAGGCTGGGCGTCAGCGGCCCCATGGCCAGTTTCCCGGCCTGGTTTTGGGATTTCGACAACGACGGGACCCAGGATCTCTACGTTTCGGCCTATATGACCGAAGTGGCCGACCTGGCTTCCGCCAGTTTGGGCCTCCCCTTTGAAACCGAGCTGCCTCGGCTCTATCGCGGCGACGGGTCGGGAGGTTTTGAAGAGGTGAGCCGGCAACTCCACCTCGACCGGCCTTCGGCCCCCATGGGATCCAACTTCGGAGATCTGGACAACGACGGCTTTCTCGACTTTTACCTGGGCACCGGCACCCCGGACTACCACGACCTGATGCCCAATCTGATGTACCGCAACCTGGAAGGGAAAGGGTTCGCCGACGTCTCCATCGCCGGCGGCTTTGCCCACCTGCAGAAAGGACACGGGGTGGTTTTCGCCGACTTCGACCACGATGGGGACCAGGACATCTTCGAGCAGATGGGCGGCTCTTACGCGGGCGACAAGTACGCCGACGCCTTCTACGAGAATCCCGGTTTCGGTAATCGCTGGATCGCAGTCCAGCTCGTGGGGAAGCGCTCCAACCGATCCGCCGTCGGCGCCCGCATTCGTCTGGAGGTGGAGGAGGAGGGCAAGCCCCGGACCATCTTCAAGACGGTCAACAGCGGCGGCACCTTCGGCGCCAACCCCTTGCGCCAGACCATCGGGTTGGGCCGGGCGTCGACAGTCCTCCGCCTGGAGGTCTTCTGGCCCACCAGCGGCCAGACCCAGGTCTTCCGGGATGTGCCCGTGGATCGGTTCATCCGCATCGTGGAGGGTGAAGACCGGTACCGCCGGCTCTCACTGCCGAAGTTCCTCCTGGGCGGGAGGGCCAAGAATGAGCGGCAGGCCGGCTTGCCGCGGGAGCAAGGGGCAAGATAAATGGTCGAGTGTCGGACCGGGAGAGGTTTGGAAATGGATCGGTCAATCTTTGTCCCACCGGGGCTTTCGTGCCGGAGCCCGGTTCCCCTCCAAAGATCGGGTGGGTCAGTTCCATGAATCGACATTCCTCTCAAGTGAAGCGCCGGCCTTGGCGCGGCCTGCTGGCAGCGCTTGGGGCGGCAGCCCTGGCTCCGGTCTGGGGAGGCATCGGAATACCGGCATGGCCGGACTCCCCATCCCCCTTTCGCGACAACCGGGCTGGGGCCGGCATCGATTTCCGGCACCAGCGAGGCGCTTCCGACCAGAAGCACCTGGTGGAGACGGTGGGCTCCGGATGCGCCCTGTTCGACTACGACAACGACGGGCGGCTGGATATTCTGCTGATCAACGGAGGCCTTACGCCCGACACCAGCGCCGCCGGGCCGGTTGGCCACGCGCTCTATCGCAACCTGGCCAACGGCCGCTTCCAGGAGGTGACCGCAAGGGCGGGGTTGGAGGGCAACGGCGCCTTCGGCATGGGCGTTGCCGTGGGCGACTACGACAATGACGGCGACCGCGACGTCTACATCACCAACTTCGGACTCAACGCGCTCTATCGCAACAACGGGGACGGCACCTTCAGCGACGTTACGGCCAAAGCCGGCGTCGGCTGTTCCGACTGGAGCACCAGCGCCGCCTTCTTCGACCTGGAGAACGACGGCGACCTGGACCTCTACGTGACCAACTACCTGGAGACCAGCTTCGAGACCAGTCCCCACTGCGAGCTGAAGAACATTCGGACCTATTGTTATCCTGGCAACTACGACGGCGTCGCCGACAGGCTATACGAGAACCTGGGCGGAGGTCGCTTCCGGGACGTGTCCTCCGCCGCCGGCATCCTCAACCCGGAGGGCAAGGGCCTGGGGGTGGTGGCGGCCGATTTCGACGATGACGGCTGGATGGACCTCTACGTCGCCAACGACACGGAAAGGAATTTCCACTACCGGAACAATCGTCAGGGTGGATTCGAAGACATGACCCTGCTTTCGGGAACCGGCTACAACGAGGAGGCCAATCCGGAAGCGGGAATGGGCACCGACGCGGCCGACTACGACGGGGACGGCCTGATGGATATCGTGGTGACCAACTACGATATGGAGACCAACGCCCTCTACCGCAACCACCAGGACTGGCTGTTCACCGATGAACGGGCCTCCTCCGGAGTCACCCGGGGAGATCAGTTCCTGCTGGGGTTCGGCACCGGGTTCCTGGATTTCGACAATGACGGGGATCAGGATCTGCTGGTGGTCAACGGACACGTCCTGGACAACGTCGAGCAAGTCCAGTTCGGCTTTCGTTACGCCCAGCCCGACATGCTGCTGGAGAACCGGCAGGGCAAGTTCAGCGAACACGCGGGCTTCTCGCGGGAGGCGGGACTGGAGCCGAGGGTCGGACGCGGTTCCTGCTTTGGAGATCTGGACAACGACGGCGATTTGGATGTCCTGGTCAACAACTGCGGCGGGCGGCCCCATCTGCTCATGAACCAGGTCGGGAGCCGGCGGAACTGGATTCTGCTTAACCTGATCGGTTCCCGCAGCAACCGCGACGGCGTGGGGGCCAGGATCGAAGTGACGACTGCGGCCGGCCGGCAAATCGACCAGGTGACGGGAGGCGGAGGCTATCTGGGGGCCAGTGACCTGCGGGCTCACTTTGGCCTGGGCGATGCCGACCGGATCCAATCCCTGCGGATCCGTTGGCCGGGGGGCGCCGAAGAGGTGTATCGGGACCTGGACGCCAATCGGATACTCTCTATCAAGGAAGGTGCAGGGAAGGTAGAGGTCACGCGGGAATCGCAGCCGGCCGGGAACGTCGAACCGTAGCGAGGCAGGAGGTCGGACCGACAAGGAATGAATTGTTGATTGCTGATTTCTGATTGTAGATTGGGGTGTTGTGATAGATGGCTTTGCCTCGAATCAAAATATCGGCAATCCAAATACCACAATGCCTGACTCATCCTTCATCGTTGTCTCGGCTCGACAGATCAGGTGCAGCGTCCCCTATGCGCGCTCAAGATGCTGGAGCGGGACCATTGCCGGGAATGGCCACAAAAGGCACAAAAACACAAAAAGAGCAGGACGATCTCAGAAAATTCGTTTTGTGACTTTTGTGCTTTTTGTGGTTGGAGAGCATTTCTCACCAGGTCGCACCCGATATGAAAAAAGGTACAACATCAGGTTTGCCGGCAAAAATGACCTGCCCCGCTTGTCGTTGAGGGAGGGCCATGTTTCTTTTTGTCTATTCGTGTTCATTCGTGGTTCGAGTTCATTAACGATCGGCCGTTTTTCCTCATATGATCCGCAGGGCAGGGCGGGGACTTGGGCGGGGCCCGGGTCGCTGTGTCATTGCCTTTGAGGTTGGAGGTGGTCCATGTCGGTTATGAATAATGGTCGTACCGGGGCCACGAGGACCTTGATCGTGATGGCCCTGGGTTTGTGGCTGGTTCTGCCGGTGGGCGGTCAATGGCAGAAGAAGCCCTTTCAGGAGTGGACTCGGGATGAAGCCCGCAAGGTATTGAGAAAATCTCCCTGGGGGAAGTCCCACCTCTTCGTCATCCCCTCGGGGGACGGCTATGAGAGAGACCTGCGGAACGAACGAGCGGCCTGGCCCGGCCTGGACCCCCAAGGGCCTCCCGACCCGACCCGATCCGGCGATGTGGACCAGCGCCTGGCCTCCCGTTCCGACGACCCGCTGGACGACCCGCGCAACTCCATCAGGCAGGGGGAATCTCGGGATGGCGGCGCCAGGCGCGCGGCTGAACGCTATCGCGTCTTCTGGTACTCCTCTCTCAGGGTCCGTCAATCCATTGGCCGGCTTCGCCAACTCCGGGGGTTGGACCTGAAGGAACAGATGCAGGCGCTTCACGGGCAATCCCGCCGACATCACATCATCGCCGTGGCCGGCTCGGTTTCCAGATTCTATCGCCGCGCCACCCTGGAGGAGATCCAGGGAAAGACCTTCCTGCTGTCCGGAAAGCGCAAGCCCAAGAAGATCGCCCCGGTACAGTTCGTGGGTCCGGAGACCTTGCGTTTCCCTATGGCTCTCTTCCTCTTTCCCCGGGTCACAGAGGCGGGGCGGTCGGTGGAACTGAGAGACGGGGAAGCCCGGTTCATCAGCCGTCACGGGCCTCTGAAGGTGAAGACTTCCTTCAAGCTGAAGAAGATGAAGACGGACGGTAAGCTGGACCTTTAACGGCAGTGGAGAGTGGAGAGTGGATAGTGTTCTGTCTTAGAAATAGGGTTGCCATATTTCGGGGCGCAACGGCTCGGATTCCAGGAGCGACGATGCTTTACGCATCGATCAAAAAACTCTCCACTCTCCACTCTTCACTCTCCACTCTCCACTCACCACTCTCCACTATTCTCGGAATTGCGGTGCTGCTGGCTGCTTGCGTCATCCTGATCGGGCAAGCTGTCGTTTCCCGGGCGTCGGAGGCGGATGCCGCTCCCGGGTACCTCGACCCGCAAACCTGCCAGCCCTGCCACGCCGAAATCTACCGGAGCTATCAGAAGGTGGCCATGGGGCGTTCCTTTTACAAGCCCTCCCCCGCGAACGTCATCGAGGATTACACCACCGACAACCACCTCTTTCACGCGCCCTCCAATCGCCATTACCGGATGGTGCAGCGCAACGGCAAGTTCTACCAGAGACGCTACCAGTTGGACGATCAGGGCAGGGAAAAGAACGTCTTCGAACTGGAAGTGACCCACATCATGGGTTCCGGCAACCATGCCCGAACCTATCTGAGCCTGGCCGAGAATGGCGTGTTGCGGCAACTGCCGGTGAGCTGGTATTCCCAGGGCAAGGGCTGGGGGATGAGTCCGGGGTACGACCATGCCCGCCACGACGATTTCCGCCGCCGGGTCGGCCACTCCTGCATGTTCTGCCACAACGGCTATCCGCGGCTTCCCGAGCCCAGCGACCGCTACGGTCGGCAGAGCCGCTTCCCCCGCGATCTGCCCTCCGGCATCGACTGCCAGCGCTGCCACGGTCCCGGTTCTCGGCATGTGGATCTGTTGTCGAGTGGAGAGTCGGCCACGGAGGCGGTCCGCGCGGCCATCCTCAATCCCGCCCGTTTGAGTCCGGAGCGCCAGATGGACGTATGCATGCAGTGTCACGTCCAGTCCACGCTGGGCAACCTGGGAGACCGGGTCCGGCGGGCTGGGCGCTCCGTCTATTCCTTCCGTCCCGGAGAGTCGCTGGATGACTACATCGTGCACTTCGACCTGGTGGGACCCGATCCCGGCAGGCCGGCGGACCGTTTCGAGATCGACAGCACTGCCTATCGGCTGCTCCAGTCAAGCTGTTTCCAGGAGAGCCAGGGAGCCATGACCTGCACCACCTGCCACGATCCCCATACGACGCCCCGAGGGCCGGATGCGGTTCAACATTTCCGCCAGCGCTGCATGAGCTGCCACCCCAGCCTTTCGGTCCGGGTCCACCCGCAGCCGGGTCAAAGCGATTGCGTGGCTTGCCACATGCCCAGGCGGCGGACCGAGGACGCCGTTCACGTGGTGATGACCGACCACTGGATTCAGAGCCGTCCGCCCGAGCGGGACCTGCTGGCCCCGCTCGAGGAAGACCATACTCCCCATGAAGGGACGGTGGTGCTGAACGACCCGGAGGCGCTTCCGGCATCGGTACGGGACATTTATTGGGGGTTGGCCCAAGTCCGGTCTCCCTCCCACCTCCGGCGGGGCCTGAGCAAGCTGGAGGACCGCTTGAGCCGGGAGACCTCTTTCCATCCGCAAGTTCTTGCCGAATGGGGCAAGGCTCTGCTGGAGGCCGGCGAACGGGACTCTGCCGAGGCTCGATTGCGCCAGGCCCTGCAGCAGGATTCCAACATGGTCACTGCCCGCACCAGGCTGGCGGACATGCTGAGAGAGCAGGAGAACTGGGATCAGGCCGTCCGCCACTACCGGATGGCCTTGGCGGTCGATCCCAGCTATGGAGAGGCCGAGATCGGTCTGGGGCTCATCGCGAAGGGACAGGGGCAGATCGAATCGGCCATCGCCCACTTTCGCCGGGCAGTGAAGCACAACCCCTTTCTGGCCGAAGGTTTTGCCAATCTGGGGACGGTCTATCTCCAGCAAGGGGAGTGGAACCGGGCCGTTCAAGAGCTTGAGAAAGCCTTGAGCATCGAACCGGCCAACGCCCAGGTCCATCTGAATCTGGGAACGGCGCTGTCCAGAGCGGGCCGGCAACCCCAGGCCCTGGAGGCCTTCGCCGAGGCGGTTCGCCTCAAGCCGGACCTCTCCAAGGCTCACTACAGTCTGGGCCTGGCTCTGGCTCGCGCGGGCCGACCGGGGCAGGCGATCGAGGCATTCCGCCAAGCCATCCAACTCCAACCCGAAGACGCCGACTATCATTACAATCTGGGGGTGGCCCACAACGAGCTGGGACAGTTGGAAGAAGCCCTGGCGGCGTTTCGGGAAGCCGTCCGGCTGAGGCCGGAAGATGCCGAGGGCTATTCCAGTCTCGGCTTGGCCTACGCCCAACTGGGTCGGCTGCCCGAGGCTCTCGAGGCCTTTCAAAAGACGGCCTCCATTCGGCCCAACGATCCCGAAATCCGGTTCTTCTTGGGAATGGCCCATCTCACGTTGGGGAACAGGGAGGCGGCGCAGAAGGAATACGAGACATTGAAGCGCCTGGGCGCGCACAAGAGGGCGGGAATGCTGAATGACCAGATGGACCGGCAAAATCCTGGCGACCCGCCCCGGGATTAGGTCGGAATACTTCCACCGGGGGACGCCCGGAAGCGGGGAAACCACACAGAGATAATCTAGGGGAATTTCCCGTCCCCGGGCAGTGTTGTGGGTAAGGAGAGAGCTGCGAAGCTGCGGTTGGAGTGGGTAGGCCGAGCAAACGCTTACTACAAGCCATCCTTATCGAGCAGCGTAGCTGCGGTCTCGGGTAGCCCCGGGCGGGAGCCCGGGGTCGTTGGGTCTCGGCAACCTCGCAGCCGCGAAGCGGCGGATCAGTGGTGTCTGTCGGGAACACACCAATTCGCCAAAGAAACGTTAAACACATATCAAGGTGGGAGTGTTGTGGGCGGCCTCGCGCCACTCTCAGGGAATGCTGGTTTGAGAAAAGCTGATCTTCAGAGTCACGGCTGTTCGCGCCGGAATCGATCCGCCGGATTATTCTGGTCTCTCGCCCCGGTAGTTGCCTGGGCTGTCCTGGCAGGGCAGGACACTGTCTCTCAAGCTTCGAAGCCGGATGCCACCGCCGGGTATGTCGACCCGCAAACCTGTCAGCCCTGTCACTCCGACATCCATGACAGTTATCAGCAAGTCGCCATGGGCCGCTCCTTCTATGTACCCACGGCAGAGAACGTCATCGAGGACTACGAGGTCAACAACCACTTCTTCCACGAGCTTTCCAACCGCCACTATCGGATGATTCAGCGCGACGGGCGGTTCTACCAGAGGCGCTACCAACTGGATGCCCAGGGCCGCGAGCAGAATGTCTTCGAGATGGAGGCCACCCACATCATCGGCTCGGGAATCCACGCCCGCAGCTATCTCCATCTGGACGCCGGCGGCGTGCTGAGGCAGCTGCCGGCGAGCTGGTATACCCAGGAGCAGCGCTGGGCCATGAGTCCAGGCTACGACCGGTCCGACCATGAGGGTTTCAGCCGGCAGGTGACCCATGCCTGCATGTTCTGCCACAATGCCTATCCGCCCCTTCCGGAACCCTCGGACCGGCTTGGGCTCGACAGCCGTTTCCCCAGGGAACTGCCGTCGGGGATCGACTGCCAGCGCTGCCACGGTCCCGGCGCCCGGCACCTGGAGCTGGTTTCCAGCGGCAGGGCGGATGCGGCCGACCTCCGCCGGGCCATTGTGAATCCGGTCCGTCTGGGTCCCGAGCGGGAATTGGAGGTCTGCATGCAGTGCCACCTGCCGGTGGCCACCGCCGGCCCTCACATCCAGCGTTTCGGGCGCTCGATCTACTCCTACCGGCCGGGCGAACCCCTGGCGGACTACGCCGTCCGGTTCGATCTGGTCAATCCCGAGACCCGGAAGTTGAGCGAGCGGTTCGAGGTGGACAGCAGCAGCTATCGCCTGCGCCGGTCGCCCTGCTTCATCGGCAGCCGGGGAAAGATGACCTGCACCACCTGTCATGATCCCCATCACGCTCCCCGCGGGGAAGAAGCGGTGCGGCACTATCGGGAGCGCTGTCTGGATTGTCACGCCGAGGTGTCGCCGCTGGCCCATCCCCAGCCGGGGGAGAGCGATTGCGCGAGCTGCCATATGCCCCAGCGCCGCACCCAGGACGCGGTTCACGTGGTGATGACCGATCACTTCATCCAGCGCTACCCTCCCCCAAGGGACCTGCTGGCGCCCCTCAAGGAAGACCACTCCCCCAATCCCGACGAGGTGGTGTTGCACCAGCCGGATGCGTTGCCCGATTCGGAACGGGAAATTTACCGGGGATTGGGACAGATTCGGTCCCCGGTCCATTTTGCCCGGGGGGTGGACCGGCTGGAACTGGCCCTTCCCCAATGGCAGGGGAGCAGTCCTGAGCCCTACCTTCAGTTGGCCCTGGTGCAGGTGGAGTCGGGAGACCTGGATCAAGCCGGAATCCATCTGAGACGAGCCCTGGAGGCCGATCCGGAGCTGGCGCCCGCCCGCTTTCGGTTGGGGGAGGTGCTGAGGAAGCAGGGCCGTCCGGACGAGGCGGCCGAGCAGTACCGGCACACCCTTCGCCTCAATCCCGGCCACGCCGCCGCCCGCAACGGCCTGGGACTGATCCTGAAGGAGCGGCAACAGATCGAGGCGGCGCAGGAACACTTTCGACTGGCTTTGCGCAGCGATCCTCTGCTGGCGGACGCCCATGCCAATTCAGGAACCATATTTCTGCAGCAGGGTCAGGTAGACGAGGCCACCCGGGAGTTTTATCGCGCTTTGCAGATCGAACCCAACAACCCCGGGGTATACCGCTCGCTGGGGGTGGCTCGGGCGGGGTTGGGCCGACACCCGCAAGCCGTCAGCGACTTTCAGCAGGCCATCTCGCTAAAGCCGGAGGACGCCGAAGCCCATTACAACCTGGGTCTGTCTCAGAACGAGCTGGGCCGGCACGGGGAAGCCATTCGCGCCTTTCGAAAAGCCATCGACCTCAGAAGCGACTATGCCGAAGCCCATTCCAGCCTGGGAGTGACCTATGGCCAGGCGGAGCGCCTGCCGGAGGCGGTGGAGGCCTTTCGGCAGGCGGTCAAGATCGATCCCGACTACGGCGAGGCCTATTCCAACCTGGGTCTGGTTCTGGGCCAACTGGGGCAATGGAGGGAGGCTGCCGCGGCCCTGGCTCAAGTGGTCCGCATCGATCCGGAGGATGCCGAGACCTGCCTCAAACTGGGTCTTGCCTACGGCCAGGCCAGTCAATTCCAGCAAGCGGTGGAGTCCTTTCAGCAGGCCATCGAGATCAAGCCCGACTTTGCCGAAGCCTACTCCAACCTGGGGGCGGCCTTCGGCCAACTGGGCCGGCACCAGGAAGCCGGTCAGGCCTTCCGGGAAGCCGTGCGCCTGCAGCCCGAATCATTGCAGGCTCACCTCCATCTTGGAACGGCCTACGTGAAATTGGGGCGCCTGCCGGAGGCCATCCAGGCTTTTCATGGGGCTACCCGCATCAAGCCCGACCTGGTCCAACTGCACCAGTTCATTGGGGAAGCCCACGCCCAGTTGGGACAGCCGCAACGGGCCATCCCCGCCTTCAGGCAGGTTCTCCGTTTCAAGCCTGGAGATGTCGCCGCGCGCTTTCATCTTGGGCTGGCCTATCTGGAGGCAGGAGACAGAGCCTCGGCCCTGGAGCAGTACCGCAAGCTGAAAGATCTGGATGAGGCCAGGGCGGCAGAGTTGATGGATCAAATCAACCGAAATTAACGCACCAGCCGGGATTTGGGGAACTGGTTGAGCCAGCCAAACCAGAAGGCTCGATGGGCGGGAAGTCTCAACCGCTTCTCCCCCGCTTTGTTGGTGAGGGCCTCCTCGCTGACCCTCCAGGATTGCTTGCGGCTGTCCGTCAGCTTGGCCTTGCGGTTCCAGCGGGTGAAGGTCACTCCGGTGGCGTCGTAGACACGGTTGGCGCCCGAACGGTCGGTCAGGATGACCACCGACTGAGAGCCCACCCGATCATGGTAGAGCGGGTTCGTACCCAGGAAATCGGTGTCAAAGGCCACCGCCTCCCCCTCCAGCAGCAGGGCCACCACCTCCTGTTTGTTGGGAAGGCGCTGGTCCCGGTAGCGGACCGGAAACATCAGGGACTGAGTCCCGAAATAGGCGCGGTAGGCCACGCCTTCGCCATAGTCGCGCCGGTGGCCGGTTTCCAGGGAGAGCACCCGGGTTCGGGGGTGGCTTTTTCTCCAAGCGCTCCAGGTGGTGGTCACGATGGGAAGCCGTTTCAGCTTCAGTTCCGATCCCACCAGCTTGCCGGCGACAGGAATCCCTTCCAGGGCCGACCAGAGCGAGCGGGTCTGGCGGTCGTACATGAGCTTGTTGGAGCGGAAGAGAAAGCCGCTGGTCCCGAAATCGAACTGCCGCTTGCCGACCCGCTGGTCGTAGAGCACGGCTGATCCGCACAGGGTACAGTAGGCGCAGGTCACATCCATGCCGCCCACGGTGTCATTGAAGAGCTCGTGCCAGGCCAGGATGCGCTTGGGATAGGCTTTGGCTTCCCCGTTGAGGTATACCCCGAAAATCACGTCGGTTCCATCCAGATAAGCGGCTTCCCCGGCTTCGATGAACCTGGGATGCTCCAGAGGGGGGATTCCATCCACCTTCACCCCACCCCACACGATCTCGTCCAGGCGGATGGTGTGCTTCATACCCGGATAGAACCACCAGTGAAACCGCTCGTCGATGGGGGCGTGGATTTCGGCCTTGAAGGCCGGATAGAAGGGATGCACTTCGAAATCCTGTTCCCACAGCCACTCCATCATGGGGTAGAGGTCTCGATCCACATCCTGGCCGGTCTTCCTCTCCAACAGGTCCCACAACTTGCCTGCCGGAGTCTCGTCGTCGAACAGGAGCTCCTGGCGGGGGGCGAAAAAACGCAGCGTTTCCACCACCATCGGCGCCAGGCTCATCTCCCATTCGGCCTCGAAGGCTTCCAGGGCTCCTTCTTTCTGGTCCAGGAAGTCGAACAAGTACTGCACCACCTGCTTCTGACGCTCGGTTCCCTGGGGAGATTCGCCGGCGGGCAGGGTCGCCGAGACCCCGGCCGGGTGCAGACCGAGCAGGACAGCCAGTAGTGCCGAAGTGAACATTTGTGCCGCCATGGTTGCTCCAACGCGATGGGATATTCTCATATCGCACATTTCGAGGATGAATGCCAGCCCCAAGTACGGGCGGCGTGGCGGATCGCATCGCTTCCGGAAGGCGAAGGCCGATGAGGTGGGAGGTTCTGGGACACCAGGCAGGGGAATCGGTAGATACTTGAGGCGTTTGCAAAATTCATCAGCGGGACCTTTGCCGGGAATGGCCACAAAAGGCACAAAAACACAAAAAGAACCATCGGATGGGCAAGTCTCGAAATCAAGAAACTCGTTTTGTGCCTTTTGTGCTTGTTGTGGTTTCTGTTGTCTCTTGTGCTTATCGTGGTGAATCAAAACCTGTTCCGAGCCTCCATAAAACGGTTGGCTGCGGAATTTTGCAAAAGGCTCACTTCATAATTCATTACAAATGGTGCCCAGGATTACAGGACGCCGGACTGGCACAGGCAATCCCGTATGCCCTGTCCACCGATGTAAATGAGCCCTGTAGCTCACGAGGCGGCGGAAAGAGCCCCTCGCCGCCAACTGAGTTAAAATCGGCCGGCCGATGGTGTAAAATAGAAGCCTACATTCCTTTTCTTCAATCATGGGTTGGATGACGATGCATCTACGCACATGGCTTCGGCATTGCGCCCCTTTGCTGGTCATTGGGCTGACCGTGGCATTTTGGGCGCCAACTCCAGTGCCCGCTGCTCCTGACGAACAGGAGCCGAAATCCGACGAGTCATCGCCGGGCTTCACCTTCAGGGTCCCGGTGAACGTGGTGCTGGTGAACGTTACCGTCGCCGACAAGGCCGGCAGGCCGGTCAAGGACCTGACCGTCGAGGACTTCAAGCTCTATGAGGACGGCAAGCGCCAACGGATTCAAAGCTTTGAGGTGGAATCCAGTCAACTGGAGCCCGGGACCAATGGGGCGGATGCAGCCGCCAAACGCACGGGGCCGCCCACCCCAGGTGCACAGGTTGCAGCCGAAGAGTCAGGCGACCGCACCCGGCTGATCAGTTACTTCATCGACGACCTGACGGCCCGTTCCCCCAGATACTTTTTCTGGGTCGTATCCGCGCTGCAGAAGTTTATTGCCGAGGAGATGGGTCCGCAGGACCAGGTGGGCGTCTTTTCGGCCTCGGGACATGTCCGAATCCCCTTCACCGGCGACCGCAAGCTGCTTCGGGAACGGATCGAGGACCTCCACATCGGGAAGTTCTACCTGTCCCGCCCCTATCGCAGCCGCTGCCCGGTCATGTCCGACATGCAGGCGATCCGGATCGTGGACGGACACCAGGGGATCGATTTCACCCGGGCCTTCAGGGAGGCCAGCAGGTGCATCGAAGTGCGGGATCTGGACCCGGGCGACATCGAACAGCACGTGCGCGCCGAAGCTTTTCACCAGTACTCGGGAGCCCAGACGGCCATCCAGAAGATGGTGGCGGCCCTGCGCCACCATCTCCAGACCCTGCAGCATTTTACGGCCAGCAAATCGGTGGTGCTCTTTTCGGACGGATTCGTCCCGGCGAGGCCCATGCGCTGGAGGTTGGACCAGGTCGTGAGCCGGGCTCTGCGCTCCCGGGTGGCCGTCAACGTGGTGGACATTCGAGGACTGTACACCGTCGGCTTCGAGGCCGCCAACAATGATCTGGCCAGGAACCTGACCGGTGAACCGATCAGCCAGGAGGACTTCAATGCGGGCCTGGACATGGCCAGCGAATTCTCCGGTCTCTTCCGGGACCAGACCTATCAGCGCCGCCCCCTGGAAAAGCTGAGCGAGGAGACCGGGGGCATCCTGTTCACCGACAACAACGACCTGGTAGCGGGCCTAGGCCAGATCAGCAATACCCAGTCCTATTACTATGTGCTCTCTTACGCTTCCCCCGATCAGAAGGCCAACGGCAAGTACCACAAGATCCGGGTGGAAGTGGACCGTCCCGCCCTCGAGCTCAGTTACCGCCGAGGCTACTATGCTCCCCGGGAGATCCTCTCCCTGGAGGACCGCAAGAACGAAGACATTCAACTGGCCCTGGCCGCCCCGGGGAATTTCGATGAGATTCCGCTGCAACTGGACTACCGTTCGTCTCCGGCCCAGGATGACCGCTATCGCCTGAGCGTCTTCACCAACGTCGGTATCGCGGGGGTGCCCTTTCGGCAGGAGGGAGAACGGCGTCAGAATCTCCTCCATTTGTTGCTGATGGTCTACGACCAGGATGGCGAGCGCGTGGACGGGTCCCAGAAGACCATCGAACTGAACCTGAGCGAATCCAGCTACCGCACCATGCTCCAGCGCGGCTTCACCACCAGAACCGACCTGGAGGTTCCTGTCGGCCTCTACAATGTCAAGGCGGTGGTCAGAGAAAGCCACCAGACCCGGATGGGGTCGCTCGACGAGACGGTCACTCTGCCCCTTCCTGAGAGCGCCCCGCCTGCCCCCCAATCTCCCGCTGACCTCGGGGTTGCGGAAGCGGTTGCACCCGCCCTTCCCGAGGAGTTCGTACCCTCGGAATCCGCCCGCCCGACCTCGGCTGACGAAGACCCGGACCCGTCCCTGCCCGCGGGCGGTCTGGAGAGCAGCCGGTTGGTGCTGACCCAGCAGCTCACGCCGCTGGCCGATCTGAACGCCGAACTGCAGGCCAGTCTGCTGGAGAGCGGGGAGGCCATGATCTTCGGAGACGTCCAGATTCATTCTCCGCTGGACGACCGGATCGACCGCCAATTCCCCGTCACCTTTTTCTATACCCTCTACAACCTGATGTATCCCCGGGAGAGCCAGGGAATGACGGCCAAGATTCAATTGACCGACAGGTGGGGCCAGGTCAGTCGGTTTCCCTTGATCACCTTGAGTGAAGGCCAGATCGAGCCTCTGGCAGAGGGCGTTGTGAATGTGGCCTTCAACCTGTCTTTCAAGAACGTGGAGCCCGGCCAGTACAAGCTGACCCTGATGACCCGGGCGCCCGGAGCCAGCGGCCAGTCGGTCGGCGCCCGGGCCACGGTGACGGTCCTGCAGTAGCAGCCTTTCCGATATTCCCTAAACGCGCCCAGGGTGCTATGATTGCGAAAGGAAATCATCAGTGGAAATGGCAGCGGTCGGAGGGACTTTTCTTTCAGCGGGGGCTTTCTGAGGCAGGGTGGCTGCCGGAACCGGGAAGCCGCTCATTGTCGTCGTTGCCGCTGATCCCATTGCGCCATTAGAATCTCCGGGTGCCACGGGCATGCCGGGAACAGGAGGCTGCATGTCACGTCTGGTCAAGTCTTCAGGGTTGCCGCTTCTGGTGGTGGCGCTCTTCGGCCTGTTCGCCCCCGAGGTTTGCGAGGCTCAGAGAGCGCAGGTTATGGGGCAGGTCAAGGGGGTTGACGGCAAACCTCTGAAGGGTGCCGTGATTCACATCGATGACACCCAGACCGTGCGAAAGTTCACGGTCAAGACCAACAAGAAGGGCCGCTACTTTCACGGAGCCATCCCCCTGGGTTACTACCGGGTGAGTGTGCAGGTGAACGGCACGGAAATGCACGCGGTGCCCCGGGTGAGGATTTACCGGACCAAGCGGCCGGGCGACACCTTTGCCTATGATGCCGAACCCGTTAAGGTGGACTTCGATCTTGAGGCAATCGCCAAGTTGAAAAAGAAGCGTCAGCAGGCCCTGGCCAAACGCTCGGTCGCCGAAGTCGCCGCCGATCGCGCCAAGCAGGAAGAGCGCAAGTTCGGCCACATGAACGAGGCGTTCAAGAAGGGCCGGGAACATTTCCATGCCAGGCGCTTCCGGCAGGCCTTGCAGGCCTACGTCCAGGCGGCCGAGATGGACCCGCGGCAACACATCATTTTCGCAGAGATGGGGGAGGCGCACCGGGCATTGCGGAAATACGATGCTGCCATTGAGAGCTACCAGAAGGCCCTTACGGTTCTGGCTCAGAACCCCGACTCCAAGGTGGGCGCCAAGTATCAGATGAATCTGGGCCTGCTTTACGGGTTGATGGACAAGACCGACAAAGCCCTGGGGGCCATCAACCAGGCCCTGGAATTGAATCCCGGGGGCGCGGACCTGGCCTATTTCAACCTGGGGGCTACCCTGGTGAACAGCGGCCGAAACGAGGGGGCCATCAGCGCCTTCAGGAAAGCCCTCGAAGCCAATCCCGAACATGCCAATTCCCAATACCAACTGGGAGTCTGCCTGCTGGGGATGGCCACTGTGGACGAGCAGGGAAGGTCCATTCCGCCTCCGGGCACCCTGGAGGCCTTCAAGAAATACGTGGAGTTGGAACCTTCGGGTCCCTATGCCGCCGAAGCCAACAGCATGATTCAGGCACTGGCGGCTCAAGTGAAGACCACCTTCGACGCCAAGAAGGACAAGTAGAGGCACCCACTAGCCCTTCCGTCCTGTCTCTGCCAAGGATGATGGCGTCCGCCCGGGATGGTCCCAAGTGTCCTTCCTGGAAATGACGGTTCCGGAATTCTGCCGCCGAATGGGTTGGGCGGGCCTGGGTCTGGTTTGCCTGGCCTGCCTCTGGTCCCTGGCCGGCAACACCCGACCCAGCCAAGCCCCCACCCACTCCACTCCCGACTCCCGAGTCTGTCAATCCTGCCATGCCGAGATCTACCGGAGCTACGGGGAAGTGGCCATGGCCCGCTCCCTCTACCGGCCCTCGCCGGACAACCTGATCGAGGATTACACCCGGGAAAACCACTTCTACCACGCCCCCTCGAAGCGACATTACCGGATGGTGCAGCGGGAGGGGCGCTTCTACCAGAGGCGCTACCAACTGCATGCCGGGGGAGGAGAGACAAACGTCCTGGAACGGGAGGTGACCCACATCATCGGTTCAGGCGAGCATGCCCGCAGCTATCTGAGCCTGGATGAGGGAGGTGTGCTGCGACAGTTGCCGGTGACCTGGTATCCCCAGATTCAGCGCTGGGGGATGAGCCCCGGCTACGACCACCCGGACCACGAAGACTTCAGCCGACAAGTCACTCACTCCTGTCTGTTCTGTCACAACGGCTATCCCCAGCTCCCGGAACCCTCGGACCGCTACGGCCAACGGAACGTTTTCAGGAGTGAGCTGCCCTCCGGCATCGGTTGCCACCGTTGCCACGGACCGGGCTCCGACCACGTGAAGGTGGCATCGAGCCGAACAGCCGCGGTCGGTCAGATTCGTCAATCCATCGTCAATCCGGCCAGGCTGAGCCCCGAAAGGCAACTGGATGTCTGCCTGCAATGTCATCTGGAAGCCGCTGCGGCCGCGCCGCGGTTCAGGCGGTCAGGCCGGCCGGTTAATTCCTTTCAGCCGGGGGAGTCCCTGGCGGATTACATCGTCCACTTCGATCTCGGAGATCCAAACTCGGAGCACCCGCCCGATCGTTTCGAGATCGACAGCGCCGGCTACCGGATGCGGCAGTCGGCCTGCTTCCGCTTGAGCCGGGGCGCCATGACCTGCACCACCTGCCATGACCCCCACCGCAAACTACGAGGGGAGGCGGCGGTGAGGCATTACCGGGAACGCTGCCTGAGTTGCCACAACCGGCCCTCGCCCGCCGTCCACGGAGAGACACCTCCCGGCGATTGCACCGCTTGCCACATGCCCAAACGCCGGGCTCAGGACGTGGTGCACGCGGTCATGACCGATCACCTGATTCAGAAGGGCCCTCCCGGGCCGAACCTGCTGGCGCCACTTGAGGAAGACCATTCCCCCAGGAAGGAGCAGCCGTTGTTGTACTTTCCCCGGTCGCTGTCCGCCTGGGAACGAAATCTCTATTTGGGGATGGCCGAGGTGCAGACCCCGGGAAACCTGCGGCAAGGTTTGGACCGGCTCGCGGCAGCCCTGGAGCGGAAGAGCGCTTCTTTCGCCGAGCCCTACGTCAAGTTGGCCACGGCCCATGCCGAGACCGGGGCCTACGATGCGGCTCGCGCCAGCTTGCGACGAGCCCTTGACATCGATCCCGACAGCCCCATCGCCCGTTTCAACCTGGCCGAGGTGATGCGGCGGCAGGGCCAATACGCGGCCGCTGTCGAGCAATATCGGAGAATTCTGGCGATCGACCCAAACTATGCCAAGGCCCATCTGGGGCTGGGGCTGGTCAACCGGCAACAGGGCCGACCGGCAATGGATTCGTTCCGGCAGGCTTTGCAGTCCGATCCGCTTCTGGCGGAGGCCCACCTCGGACTGGGACGGGAATCCCTGGAAAGGGGACCGGCTGCCGAGGCGGCACGCCATTTTCTCCAGGCCCTCCGGGCCGACCCGGACAGCGCCGAGGCCCATCTGAACCTGGGCTTGGCCCAGGCGCGGCAGGGCCTTCAGGAGGAAGCTCTGGCAGCCTTTCGCCAAGCCGCCGCAATGGATCCCGCTTCTCCTGAAGCCCACTACAACCTGGGGGTGGCTCTGGCTCGGAAGGGACGCATCCGGGAGGCTTTGAAGTCCTTTCGGGAAGCGGTCCGCCTGAGGCCGGAGGACGTCGAAGCCCGCTCCAACCTTGGGATGGCCTACAGCCAACTGGACCGGCTGGAGGACGCCGTGGAGGCCTTTCGCCAAGCCGTGCGCCTCCAGCCCGATTCAGCCAGGGCTTACTTCAACCTGGGCCTGACCCAGGCCCGCCTGGGCCGCTCGCGGGAGGCCGTCGAGGCCCTGTCGCGAAGCGCGAGCCTCTCCCCCCGTAATGCCGAGATCCGGTTCCACCTGGGCCTGCTCTACCTGAGTGCGGGCGAGAGGGCCTCGGCGCTGGAGCAGTATGAGGTCCTCAAGGAATTGGACCCGAAACGGGCCAGGACGCTGGGGGAAAGTATCCGGGGGAAAGAGCGGTGAGAAATGCGGGCTAACCCCGATAGTTCAAGTGGATTTCCACGCTCTGCACCACCAGGGGCGGACGCAGCCGTGCATCCCGTTCCAGCAGGCGCACCTGGACCACGTGGGTGCCCCGGGCAGCTTGTTCGGGCCGCAGCTTCCATACCAGCCAGCTGTCCTCAGCCACGTCCGAGGGGTTGTCCGGGTCCTCCGCGGCCACGTTGCGTATCTGAGGCTCGGGCAAGCGGGCGCCGTCCAGGCTGACTTCGACCTTGTCCGCGACCGAGCGGTGTTTCAGTTCCAGCTGCAGCTCGGCGGTCTTGAGATTTCCTTCGCGAGCTTCCTGAACCGAGTCATCGTAGACCTTGACGTGGAAGCGGGGGCCTTCCTCCGTCAGTGTCCGGTAGAGCGCCACCGGGGTTTCTCCATAGAGGCGGTCGTGAAGGTCGGCGCCGGCCCAGTTTCCTTCCTTGGGTTCACTGAAAGGCCAGCCGCCGACGTAGCGGTGCAGGGTGGCGTAGACCTTGTCGGTTCCCTTGAGTGTCCCGAGCGATCCCACGGTCGTCAGCAGCGGGCGGCGGGTCTTTTCGTTGGCGTGCCAGTTGAAGCAGTAGATGCCGTCGGCCCCGCGTTCCCAGTAGCCGGCGGCGGCGGCCCGCACCATGGCCTCATGCCATTCCTGGTGGGACTTCAGCCCCTGGTGGGGGCCCCAGAAGCCGCTGTCGAAGCCGGGATAGAAGCGGATCCCGCTGCCTTTCAGCAGGTCGAGGAAGGCTTCCACCTCCACGCCGTAATCGGTTCCGGCTCCACCCCCGGCCGCCATCATGTCGCAGAGGTCTTCCCGGACCCAGGTCTTCAGGTCGTAGCCGATGCGCCGGCAGGCCTCCAAGGTGGTGGCCACTCTTACCGACACGTAGAAGGGCCTGCCCCTCTCCCGGCCCAGGCGTCGGGTCATGGAGCGCAAGGCGCGCTGGAGGTCCGTCAGGGTATAGCTGAGGCGGGAGGCGTCATCCAGGGGCAGGTGGAAGGCGTGGCGCTGCCAGTCCAGCTCGACTCCGTCCCAGTCAGCCAGCTTGCAGACCTCGGTGACGCTCTGCAGGCGGAGTTCCCGGATCTGGGGGATGGCGAAGTTCCAGGAGGCCGCGAACCACTTGGGAGCCTGGCGGGGTCCCAGGCACCACTCCGGGTGCTGCTTGCGCAAGGGAGTCAGGCCTTCGATGCTGGCCTCGGCCATGTCCTCGAGCTGCAGTCCGTTGAAGTGGTTGTCGTTCATACGGATGGAGGCGTAGACATGCATTCCCAGCTCGTGACCTCGCTTCACCAGGGCGGCATAGGGATTCTCTCCCTTCCGCAGCAGTTCCCGGATGCCTTCGTTGTGCCGCATGGACCGCACCGTGTCGTAGAGGCGGCCCTGGGAGTCGCCCGCCATTTCCATGGTCTTGGAGGGCCACTTGGCCTCGTGCTCGCCGGTGCACCAGAAGTGCGCCCCCACCTGAGTGTCCTTCATGGGAGCGTATGCCTTTTCCACGAACTGCTCCACCGATTGCGGGTACTCGGAGTAATCGTGCGGGGCTCCGTCCCAGTTGTAGATGACCGGATAGGCCGGTGGCCTGTCTTTGACGGACCCTTGGGAAGAACTGCCTGCAGCTTTCCCCTGCAGGGGAAATTCGGTCAGGGACCCTCCCCAGGCCGCCATGCCCAGGGCTCCCGTTTCCAGAAAGGTTCGTCGGTTGAATTCCATTTTGGGGACTCCTTCTCTTGAATGTCACCGCTCGCTGGGGCGGCGAACTCGGTCAAGGTCGTTGCGGAACCAATAGCTTGGGGGTGCAGGCGCCCGCACACTGTAACACCAAAAGCCCGGAGGGAAAAAGAGTTAAAGAGTTATCCACGAAGGGACAGTGCGCCGTGGAAAGGCGCCTTCTTCTGGCGGGTGCGAACCCCGCCCAACAACTGTCGCTCCGGTTGGTAGCAGCCAGGGCGGATCATGGAGGTAACGAAATGGTCTGAAGCACTCTGGGGTCAAGGGCCGCCAAGGGCGGCTCAGCGAGCATGCGGGCCGGAACGCGAGTGAACGTCGAGCAGGCCTCGAAACGGACAATACGGAAGCCGACCCTCCTGTCTTTAGGGGAAGGCCGTTGGCGGATGGGGAAGAGAGCGACGCGGGCACCGATCCGCTTCCGTCGGGGTAGTGACGCTGGCACGCATGGAAGGGGAAGAAGGCAGCAACACGGGAAGCCCTGGGGGAGATGCGGCACACATCAACCGGGACCCCGCGAGGGGCAGGCCGGGCCGTCAGGGTGGCGGATGGGTCGGTAGTACCGGAGAAGCCGGGTAACGCCGGTGGAGGGAAGGGACCCTGAGTTGAGAGCAGCATGGAAAGGAGGCAAGGCGTGGCCACTGACAAGAGTCTAACAGGGTCAGAGGGGGTTCGGAAATTCCAGACCATGCTACATGCGAAAGCGAAGGAGGACCCCAAGCGGCGGTTTCATGCGCTGTCGGACAAGGTGTGGCGAGAGGACTTTCTGAAGGAAGCC
Organism: Candidatus Versatilivorator sp.; assembly: GCA_965207735.1. Lineage (GTDB taxonomy): Bacteria > Acidobacteriota > Terriglobia > Versatilivoradales > Versatilivoraceae > Versatilivorator. The sequence goes on from OZ242296.1 coordinate 5,149,720, forward strand.
TGGGCACAGGTACGCCGAAACGGCGGGTCGGCCGGGGTGGACGGGGAGGGCTTCAAGGACATCGAGGCGTATGGGGTGGAGGGCTGGCTGGGGGAACTGGCGCGGGACCTGAGGGAAGGAACCTACGTACCGAAGCCGGTGCGGCAGGTGCTGATCCCGAAGAAACAGCCCGGCAAGTTCCGGCCTTTGGGCATACCCTGCATACGGGACCGGGTAGCGCAGACGGCGGCTTTGCTGGTGTTGGAGCCGATCTTCGAAGCGGACCTGCAACCGGAGCAATATGGCTATCGGCGGGGGCGGAGTGCCAACGACGCGGTCAAACGCGTGCATGAACTCCTGCAAAGGGGTTACCAGGAGGTGGTTGACGGCGACCTGTCCAACTACTTCGGCGAGATTCCGCATGCGGAGCTGATTCGAAGCATTGCCCGGCGCGTGAGTGACGGGAGGATGCTCAAGCTCATCAAGGCATGGCTGGAGATGCCGGTGGAGGAGGACGACGGGAAGGGTGGCAGACGCCGCCGGAACCGAGGGCGCCGGGAGCGGAAGGGGACACCGCAAGGAGCCCCGATCTCACCGTTGCTCAGCAATCTCTACATGCGGCGCTTCGTTTTGGGCTGGAAGGTGCTGGGATATGCCCGGCGCTTCTGTGCGGAGATCGTCAACTATGCGGATGACTTCCGTGTACTCGGCAGGGCACCGGCGGCAGAGATGCTGACGGCGGTCAAGCGGATCATGGAGGAGCTGAAGCTACCGGTCAACGAGCGGAAGACCCGATGCTTGCGGTGTCCGGAGGAACCGATGGGGTTTCTGGGATATCGCATCGGACGCAACTATCGCCCCAAAGGGAAAGGAGCCTACATCGGCACACGACCCAGCCAGGCGAGCGTCCAGAGCATCTGCCGCAAGATCAGCGAGTGGACGGCGCCGAGGAACGGGACGCTGCTTCGAGGACAGATGGTAGAACACCTGAACCGGGCGATGACCGGGTGGGCGAACTACTTCGTTCTGGGGCAGGTGAGCCCGGCCTACCGAGCGATCGACCGCCACGCGGGCGGGCGGCTGCGTCAGTGGCTCTGTCGGAAGCACAAGGTGAGGACCGGGGGGAGTGTGCGCTTCTCGGACGAGAGACTATGGAAAACCTATGGACTCACTTGCCTGGGGTCGAAGCCACAGAGCCTTCCGAGGGCGAAGGCATGATCTTGACTGAAAGCCGGATGCGGGAAAACCGCACGTCCGGTTTGACGAGCGGGGGCGAGGAAACGCAGCGAGGAACGAGATTGAGGCACCGGCGAGTGGCGAAAGCCGCCGGCAACAGCGACTCCCTCGATCTAAGGCCGGCGCGCCTCCCCTCGACTCTACCGAAGAACGACGAAGGGCCACTAAGGCGTTGAGGTTAATCGCGAAGGGATGCCAAGGTTGCGAAGGGATGATCGATTTCCGATTGTTTCACTCTCGTATGATCCGCCCGGCAGGGCAGGAGCCCGGCTTCCCTGAGAGCGGCGAAGCCGCGGCAGCACTTAGCCGTGGGCGTCAGCCCATGGGAAGCGTCGCCTATTGGTGTCGAGCCGCGTAGGCGGCGACTACATCAGAAAACTTGTAACTGCTCATTATAATATACTTACTGTGGTTCTCCCTGTTGTAATCCCCTCATTATATCCCTCTATTTGAACGGGAATCCACTGGACCTTTCGGGACGTTGGTGGACAGTCTTACGATCATTCGACCCCCGAGACTCTGCGTCCGAGACCGTCGAGCGGGGTGGTAGAATGCCCCTGGGTTCGGATCGGAGATATTGGGTTGTGAGCATCCTCCAGCCTTGCCCTTCTCGGCCTCTGGCCATCTGTGGTCGACTGTTCTTCGAGGGCCTCATCAGTGAGGACGCGCAGCCAGGAACTGACGTTGAGGCGCCGCTGGATGCCGAGGCGCTCGATGGCCTTCCCGCCAGGGATCACTGTGGTGAGAGCGACCTCCCCAAAAGGGGGGCAAAGGGCCGACACCTTTGCCGACACCTTTTCCCGCGCCCGTGGCGCACCAGCGGCGAAAAAGGGGGGGTCGCTCTCACCACCATCTCCCCTCCCGTGCGGCGCGCCGTTGCGCCGTGCGACGCGGGCGACGCGCGAGGCCCAGCCTCGTTTCGCTTTGTCGCATCGGACGCGGGAAATCCGCGTTGTCCCGCGTCTGGTGCAGCGTTTCGGAAAATCCCCCACCACAACGGCGACGGCTCCGCCCTCTGAGAGAAAGACGTTGTGCGTAGCAGGATCTCCGACATGTTAGTCCGACACCCCCCCTTCGGAAAGGTGTCGGCCCATCTGACGACACCGCCTTGACCCCCAGAGACGGAAATCGTCGATCATGTCGCGGCCGTTGGAGGCCGGGTCTTCCTGCTCCCATTGGTCGATCTTCTCCATGACGACACCGAGGCCGCCATGGCGTTCGACGGTGTCCTGACCCCTGAATCCGCGAGCTTTGCGGGGGGCTGGCTGGACTTTCTCACTCCCTGGCATAGCAGGACACCCCGGAACGCCTCCTGGACCGATTTCCGTCTCAGGGACCGCAGGGACCGCCGCCTGTGGGGAAACCGGAATGGCCGGCTCGCTCAGCGGTCCCGGGGTCGCCATGCGGAGAGAGCGACCTCCGCGCGGGGGCAAAGGGTGTCCGGACCCCTGGCCACCTTTGCCCTCCTCCGTGGCGCGCCAGTGCCGAAAAAGGGGGGGCTCTCACCACCAGCACCCGTCTCGTGTGGCGCGCCGACGCGCCCGGCGAGGCGGGGACAGCGAGGCCGGCGCCGCACCGCGTAGTGCCGGGGAGCCAGCCTACCCAATGTAGTACATTGGGGCTGGCGAGGGGCTCCGCCCCTTCGAACCCCCGACCGGGGGGAACTCCCCCTTGCCCCCATCATCCCCGCCGCTCCCTTCTCCCTCTGCCGGGAACTTGGAGCCTGGCTCTCACCCTGGCTTGCCCCGGGCAACCGATCCCCTGGGCCAGGTAACGCGCCCAGTCGTCCATCAGGACACGCCGGCGCTCGAACAGGTCCGAGCGGGCATAGGCCGCCTCGATCCGGTTCCGGACCACATGCGCCAGGGCCGCCTCGACCACCTCCCGGGGATGATCCGTCTCTTCGACCGCCCAGTCCCGGAAGCTGGATCTGAACCCGTGCGGCACGGCCGCAATCCCCTGCTCGCGGACCAGCCACCGCAGCTCCTTGTCATTGAGCGGCTTCCCTTGCCCACGGGTGAACACCAGAGGACCGGCTTCTTTGCCCAGTTTCCGTGCCGCTTCGAGAATCTCCAACGCTCGGCCGCGGACGACCAGGCGTTGAATCCAACTGCGGGTTCCGCTGGGCTGGACGAAGAGGTACAATCCGTTTCCATCGGCGTATCTTCCGGGCGGAGCGGAGCGCTGGAAGGCAGCCGAGAGGACGTTGCTGGGGTGACGGCCGGTGAGTTTGGTCTTAGGTCGGGCAGGAGCGAAGTCCGTTACAGTATTTATCCCCCCATATTATGGGGGATGGCAATGGATTTCAGGGGACGTTGGTAGCAAGTCAACCCACAGCATAACTGGTCTAAGACACTCATAACTAAGACAGTTATAGACTCTACTGGACGCCCCTAGACATCACTGGATTTTATAGGGACGTTGCGGCGGCGGCAGCAAACGCCGGTGTGCCCACGTGAAGCACAAGCCGACGCAATGATGAGCCTTTTGCAAATAAATATCGCAATCGGGAATGACCTTGAGGCGGCAAGGATGATGTGCTGCAGGCTCCAGCATTCACCACGATAAGCATAAGAGACAACAGAAACCACAAAAAGCACAAAAGGCACAAAACGAGTTTCTTGATTTCGAGACTTGCCCATCCGATCATCAAGCGGATCTGCTTCCTGTGGCGCAGCCTCTCGTCCTGTTAATCCAGTCCATCCTGTGCATCCATGTTCAATCCCGCGGACATGAAGCTCCGGCGTCGGTCGCCATCCCCCCCCCCGACTCATGTTCATTGCAGAAAGGAGCACTTGTCATAGAATGGTGTCCCCTTCTTGAAACACTCAAAGGAGCCGTCATGAGGAAACCGTCGGGGATTCGTCTGCTGTGCCTTGGAACGTTGCTGGCGGCGCTGCCGGCTTGTTCGATCATGGAGAGCCGGCCGCGGGTGGCCATTGTGGTGGGCGGCGAGGCAAGCGAGCTGGAGAGACTGGCTGCCTCGGAACTGGCCACCATGCTGGAGAGGCTGTTCGAGGTGTCGGCTGCCGTGGGCCAGGCGGCCGGCGAAGAGGCCGGGGCGTTGATTCTGGTCGGTCGCCCCCAAAGCAATCCGATGTTGGCCAAGGCCACCGGCAATAGTTGGCCCGATTTGAGTGACCAGGGGCTGCTTCTCAGGAGTGTGAGCGGCTCGATTCCGACCTTGCTGGTGGGTGGTGGCAGCCCGGTAGCGGTGCTGTGGGCCGCCTACGACCTGGGCGAACGGCTGGGAGTGAGGTATCTGCTGGACCGGGACGTCTATCCCGACCGGCGCCGCTGGTCGGGCTTGCCCGATCTGGATCTGGTTCTGGAGCCCAACCTGCGGGTCCGCTGCTGGCGGCTGGTGAACGATTTGCCTCACGGGCCGGTTTCCTGGAGCCTGGAGGAGAACCGGCGCTTTTTGCGGCAGATCGCCAAGATGAAGTACAACCGCATCCACTGTTCGCTCTGGCCGGCCCAGCCCTTTGTGCACTACAGCTTCCGCGGGATGGAAAAGCCTCCCGGCGTCCTCTACTTCGGCCACCGCCATCCCATCGGCCCGGAGACCATCGGCCGGGAGCGGTTCGGCCCCATGGAGGTCTTCACCAATCCCGAGTTGGTGGGCGCCCAATCCGGAGAAGAAATGCGGCGGCGGGCCATCGGCCTGGTTCGCGGCATCCTGCAGGAAGCGGGCAGGCTGGGGATGGAGACCGGGCTGTCCATTCAACCCTTCCAGTGGCCCAAGGAATTCATGAAGGTCCTGCCGGGCTCGGAAATGGAACGGCAGCTGGGAGACCTGACGGCAGGTCCCGGACGCGGCCAGTCCATGCAGGACCGGGGGCTGCGGGAGATGGTCGCCACCATCTTTCGCGCCTATGTCGAAACCTATCCCGACATCGACTACATCCACGTGGGCATGCCGGAGCACCGGAGCTGGGTCGGACAGGCGGCCAGGGCCTACCGGCGTTTGACGGCCCGCTACCCGGGGCCTGACCTGGACAGCTATGATCGCCTGAGGAAGCTGGCGCGCGGCCGGACCTCGTTCCCCGGAGGCGGCGAGCGGGTGGAGACCATGCTGCGGGGAGACCTGTCCAGCCTCTGGTTCTTCGATTCGCTGCTGCGGGAGAAGCAGCTTCTGAAACGGCCCGGAGGGGGAGACGACATCCGTATTGTCTACAACGGCGTGGTGGCGGAGCTCTTCCCGCTGGTGGCGCGCATGCTGCCGCCGGGCGGCGAGATGCTGAACTTCATCGACTACACGGCCAGCCGGCAGCTTCGCCAACCGGAGCTGCTGAGGCAGGTCCCGCCCGGTGGGGTTCCGTCAACGCTCATCTATACCCTGGCCGACGACAACGTGGGAGTGTTGCCGCAGCTGGCGACCGGCTCTCTGCACCAGTTGACGCAACTGCTCCGCCAGAACGGCTGGGCGGGTTTCTACACCCGCTACTGGACCGTCGGCGATCTCGACCCGACCGTGCACTATCTGAGTCGGGCCAGTTGGGATGCCGCCATGACGCCGAAGAAGGCCTATGCCGACCAGGTCCGGCACGTGTGTGGGCCGGAGGCGGTGGAGCCGGCGCTCAAGGCCTTCGCCCTCATCGAGAAAATCACCCTGGGTCTGGATCAGCATGGCCTGGGGTTCGGGTTTCCCGTGCCGGGGATGATGACCAAGCACTATGAGAGTGGAGGTTTGTCGGAGGCCCTCAGACAGGACCGCACGCTCTACGCCGAGGCACTCCGGCAGATGGAAGAGGCTCACCGGCGCAGCCGGCCTCAGGGACAGGAGTACACCCGATACTTGGTGGAGCGGCTCCGTTTTGCGGTCCTTTACCTGGAGGCCGCCGATGCCTTCGGGGCCACCGGCCTGGCGCTGCGGGAGAAGCGGAAAGAAGAGGCGGGACGGCAGATCGAGCAGGCTTACCGGGCCATCCGGGAGGCCCTCCAGGCTTACGCCGGCGTGGCCAAGGATCATGGAGACCTGGGCGCGGTGGCGCTGATGAACGAATACTGCTTCCGGCCCATTCGCGAGAAACGCCGGGAACTTCAATATTGAGCAAGGGAGGTGGACAATGGACTATGGATTGAAGGGCAAGGTCGCCCTGGTCTGCGGCGCCAGCCAGGGATTGGGACAAGCCTGTGCGCTGGGGCTGGCCAGGGAGCAGGCCAGCCTGGTCATCTGCGCCCGCAACAAGGAGCCGCTCTTGGTCACGGCTCGAACGATTGCCGATGAAACCGGCGCCCGCGTGCTGCCGGCGGTGTGCGATCTGACCAGCGGGGAAGATGTGGAACGCCTGGTGGACCAGGCCCTGGAACGGTTCGGAACCATCGACATCCTGGTCACCAACGTGGGCCACCCCCCCATGGGTGACTTCTTCTCGCACGACGAGGCCTCCTGGCGGGACGGGTTCGAGGGGGTGCTGCTACCGGTGGTGCGGCTGTGCCGGCGGGTGATTCCGCACATGGTTCAGCGCAAGTGGGGCCGGATTGTCCACATCACCAGCGTGGCCGTGAAGGATCCCCATCCTCCCTACTACCTCTCCTCGGTCTACCGGGCAGGGGTGGCGGCGTTGAGCAAGCTGTTGTCCCAGGAATTCGGCCGGGATGGCCTGCGGGTCAATACCGTGTGTCCGGGAGTCTTCAAGACCCCCCTGGTGGGTGACCTGTTGGCCCGGGAGGCTGAAAAGCAGGGAGAAACCGTCGCCCGCATCGAATCCCAATGGGCGGAACAAACGGCCGTGGGTCGATTGGGTGAAGCTTCCGAGCTGGCCTCGCTGGTGGTGTTCCTGTGCAGCCAGGCGGCCGACGACATCACCGGCCAGGTGCTGGTAGCCGACGGCGGCGCCACCGGGGGCCTGTATTAGGCAGTGGAAAAAGACAGTGGTTGGGGGGCCCGTCACGGTCTGCCTGGCCGGCGTCCGCCCCCCACCGCATCAGCCTTCGCCATTCGGCTCGGCTTCTGCGACTCCCCCTCAAGGGGGGAGTAATAGGAGCGTCGTATGCTGGCCTCGAGTATCACTCCCCCCTTGAGGGGGAGTCGGAGAGACAAGGGCGAAGCCCGCAGTCGATCCGGAGGGGGGCCAACGCGGCGCTCCGTACGTGCGGGTCTATCGACTAATCACTGACCACTCAGTACCTCACCTCCAGCTCCAGTCCCGTCACTCTGGAGGACAACCGCCCCGTCGAGTCGGGTCCCGGCAGGACCACAATGGAGTTGAGACCCCGTTTGAGCGGTTCCTCCTGCAGCCGGGCTGCAAAGGAGGTCTCGCCGGTGCGCTCCAGGCTGGCGGAGGGAATCCGGGCGCCATTGATCTCGACGGCGATGCCTTCTCCGGAGGGCACATCCTCAACGCTGATGTTCAGGAGCAGGCGTCTGGCCGACCCGCCCGCTTCCCCGACATCATCGCCCACCACCATCTCGATCGGTCTGGCTTGCACCAGCCTCACCGGAAACTGCCCCGGTGGGTTGGTGAAGCCGGCATAGAAGATGGAAGCTCCGTTGTCGGCCGGGAACCGTTTCTCCAATCCCTGGAGCGTTGCCGGATCGCCCATCTGGCTCAATACCTTGCGGCGTTCGGCGCTGTCACTCACTTGAGGAACCATGCGCCCCCCTTCCATGCCTGAACCGACTCCGAAGTAGTTGAACAGGTAGACTCCGTCGGCTCCCAGGGTCCAGAAGTTGGAGGCCAGGCTGCGCATGGCCACCGGTTCCCGGAAGTGGTTGATGCAGGGATAGGCCGGAATCCCGTAGCGATGGGCCAGGTCGATGAATGTCTGCAACCGGCCGGCATAGGGCATGTAGCCGCCTCCCACGATCAGCAAGTCCAGCAGTCCTTCCTCCATCCACTGCTCCACGTCCAGGCCGGTCCTGAGCGCCATTGCCGGTGTGTCGGGGACGCGCACGGCCAGCAGATAGGGCCTGCCTCGTTCCTGGCCGATCTCGCGCAGGATGCCGTGGACCCTTCGCACGAAGGCGGTCATGGTCTCCAGATTCTGCTGCGCTTCGCCCAACTTGAAGAACAGGGGGTGGCGAAAGTAATCCAGCTCAAGCCCGTCATAGTCGTATTGGCGGCAATAGGTGCGAATGAAATCCAGGAAGTGGCGGCGGACCTCTTCCTTGGCATAGTCGAATCCCGACCAGAAGGCGCGCATGATGGCGTCGGGGGCGTGATCCCTTGTGTTGCCCAACAGCAGATCGGGCCGAGCCATTTTCAAGGGATAAGTGAGCCGGGGCGCCCAGGCGTCGTGAATGTCATTCATCCGGATGGAGGCGAAGATCTCCATGCCGGCTTCCTTGGCGGCTACCAGGTAGGCTCGGGTCATCCGGTCTATTTCCGGCGGCGCCTTCATGGCCGGATACCACCGGTTCTGGGTGTCCTGAAGCCGGGGTTTCTTTCCGGTGGCGGGTCCGCGGTCGGTGCTGCCCACGCAGATGAAGTAGGCGTCGACCTGGGAATCCACCGCATCCTGAAAGCGCTGGGCCAGGTAGGCTTCCAGGGGCCGGCCCTTTGCGATGGGCTCCGCTTCTCCGTCGTCGTTGACGATGATGCGGCGCTGGCGGTCCGGCGAACCGGTGTTGGGATCCGTGGGTGTTCCCGGGTCCGGTTGCTGCGCTCCCCCGCAGCCCGCCAGGCAGGCCAGGGCCGCCGGCAGCAGCCAGCGACAGATATTCTTTGGGCTGTTCATGGGCTTATCCCCCTCCTCTGCCTAAATCCGTAACCGAATGATTGAGAATTGTATAAGATAGGGGTGTTAAACAATGCAGCTGTTTTCGAGAGAAGGGGGACCGCCCGGGTCTGTAGGCGCAAGCGTTCGGGGGGCAGTGAGGACGTGCTGCCGCTTCCGCCCTTTTGAACGGGGCCAGGGACCAGGCAGCTTCCCAACCCTGCGCGTGCAGGCCGGATCCGTCGGCTCGAGGCAGCGGCCCACGGGAATCCTCGGAGGAAACCATGAGCGTTACACGTCGCAAATTCATGCAGGCCCTCACCGTTGCCGGGGGAGCGGGAGTGGCCGGCTCCTCTTCCGGCCTCCTGGCGGAGCCGCGTTCTGACAAGCACACTGGGCGCAAGAAAAGGACCCTCTATTTCAATGACGCCCGGCATTACTACCTCTACGTGTTCGAGCCTCCCATGACCATGGAGGACGCTTGGGTGCCCATTGACGAGGTGGCCGGAACGGCCGTGGACACCTTTGTCTACGGGGTGGAGAGAGGGGACGGCCTTTTCTATCCCTCCCGGGCAGGCCAGCGTTTCGGGGCCGACATGCGTCCCTTCGAGCTCACCGCCTACTGGCGCACCTGGGAGAACATGCAGAGCCTGATCGACCGGGGTCTGGATCCGCTGACCGTGCTGATCGACCGCGCCCATCAGAAAGGGATGGATTTCTTCGCCAGTGTGCGCATGGCCTCCTACGGGGGGCTGGAAAGCAAGTACAAGGTGCCCGAGGGCGGCCGGGGTCTGGCCCATGAGTTCGTGCGGGACCATCAGTACGCGGTGCTGAAGGAACTGGCCACCGAATACGCCACCGAGGGAGTGGAGCTGGACTTCGCAGCGGCGCCGGGGGGAATGCCTCTTTATGTGAGGCCGGAGGATTTGTCGGCCACGACCCCGGTGCTGACCGAGTGGGTAGCCAAGATCTCCGATGCCGTCCGCAATCGGCCCGGCAAGCCGGGCCTGGTTGGGGCGCGGGTCTATCCGACCGAAGAGATGTGCCTCAAGCAGGGCCTCGACGTACGGACCTGGATTCAGGAGGGACTGGTGGACTACCTGGCCCCCATCCTCTATATCGATTTCACCCTGGATGTGGACATGCCCATCGATTGGGTCATCGAAGCGGCCCACGCCAAGGATATCCCCGTCTACGGCACCCTTCAGCCCTATATCAGAGACGAAGCCACCGGGTCGGCGGCGGCGGCTCCCAAGAGGATCTACCCCACTCCCGAAAACGTGCGGGCGGCGGCCGCCAATTATTTGAGACGCGGCGCCGACGGCCTCTATGCCTGGTTCATGCAGTGGCCTTTGGGTGACACGGAGCGGCGCATCCTGACCGAGCTGGGAGACCCGGAGCTGATTCGGGAAGCCGACAAGCACTACGTGCTTCACGCGCGCTCCGAGCGGGGCGTTGAAATGGGCTACCAGTCCAGTCTGCCGCTGAAGATTCCCGGACCCGAACCCGGCAAGCGCTACCCCATTCCCTTCTCGATTTCAGACGATATCGAGGGCAAGGCGGACAGGATCCGCCAGGTCATTCTGAAACTGCATATCGACAATCTGCTGACCTCCGACCGGCTGACGGTTCTGCTGAACGGCCAGTCGCTGGCAGACGAGATCTGCCTGCGCGACTACGCCGACAATATCGTTCCCTACCAGGGGCAGTGGCTGGAGTTTCACCTGCGGAAGGTGCGTCCCCGCAAGGGTGAGAACCTGCTGGAAATATCCCTGGATGAGCGCCCGCCTCACATGGGAGTGGGTATCTCGGTGAAGTGGGTGGAAGTCCGGGTCGACTACGGTTTCTACCCGACCACGCCGAAAGCCTAACACGTTGGCATCTGGCTAGCCCCTCCCGGAGATCATCATGAGTGTGACCCGTCGTAATTTCATGCAGGCCCTCACCGTTGCCGCCGGAGCGGGAGCAACCGGCTCCTCCGCCGGCCTCCTGGCGGAGCCGCGTCCTGAAAAGCACACTGGGCGCAGGAAACGGACCCTCTATTTCAATGACGCCCGGCACTACTACCTCTACGTGTTCGAGCCCCCCATGACCATGGAAGACGCCTGGGTGCCCATTGACGAGGTGGCCGGAACGGCCGTGGACACCTTTGTCTACGGGGTGGAGCGGGGGGACGGTCTCTTCTATCCCTCCCGGGTGGGCCAGCGTTTCGGCGCCGACATGCGTCCCTTCCCGATCACCGCCTACTGGCGCACCTGGGAGAACATGCAGAGTCTGATCGACCGGGGCCTGGACCCGCTGACCGTGCTGATCGACCGCGCCCATGAGAAAGGGATGGATTTCTTCGCCAGTGTGCGCATGGCCTCCTACGGGGGGCTGGAAGGCAAGTACAAGGTACCCGAGGGCGGACGGGGCCTGGCCCACGAGTTCGTGCGGGACCATCAGTATGCGGTGCTGAAAGAGTTGGCCACCGAATACGCCACCGAGGGAGTGGAGCTGGACTTCGCGGCGGCGCCGGGCGGGATGCCGCTGTTCCTGAGACCGGAAGATGTTCCCGCCATGACCCCGGTGCTGACCGAATGGGTGGCCAAGATCTCCGAAGCGGTCCGCAATCGGCCCGGCAAGCCGGGCCAAGTCGGAGTCCGGATCTATCCCACCGAGGAGATGTGTCTCAAACAGGGCCTGGACGTGCGGGCCTGGATCCGGGAAGGTCTGGTCGACTACCTGGCGCCCATGCTCTATATCGATTTCACCTTGGACGTGGACATGCCGGTCGACTGGGTGGTGGAAGCGGCCCACGCCAAGGATGTTGCCGTCTACGGCGTCTTGGCGCCCTACCTCGGAGACGAAGCCAGCGGAACCGACCCGGCGGCGCTCAAGATCCTCTTTCCCACGCCTGAAAATTTTCGCGCCGCCGCCGCCAATTACTGGAGGCGCGGCGTCGACGGGCTGTACGCCTGGTTTTTCCGATGGCCGCTGCAGGACGGGGAGCGGCGGGTGCTGACCGAGTTGGGGGACCCGGAGCTGCTCCGGGAAGCCGACAAGCACTACGTGCTACACCGCCGCTCCAAGGGGGCGGTTGAAATGGGCTACCAGGCCGGTTTGCCCCTGAGGATGCCTGCCGGCGATGCCGGCAAGCGCTATTCCATTCCCTTTTCCATATCAGACGATATCGAAGGCGGGGCGGAACGGATCCGGCAGGTTGTTCTCAAGCTCTACGTCGACAACCTGGTGACGGGCGATCGCCTTACCCTGCTGTTGAACGGTCAATCCCTGGCGCAGGAGATCTGCCGGCGCGACCATGCCAATCGCATCGATCCCTGGCTGGGGCAGTGGCTGGAGTTTCATTTGCGGAAAGTGAGGCCGCGTCAGGGGGAGAACCTGCTGGAAATTTCCCTGGATGGGCGGCCGGCGGGAATGGAAGGGAGGATTTCGGTAGAGTCCGTCGAAGTCCGGGTCGAATACGGATCCTATCCGACCAGCCCGAGAGTATAGATCCCAACCTCAGCGGACTTCGAACCTGGCCACCCGGCTGACAGATCGATTGGCCAGGTTGTCGGTGACGTTCACCATCAGCTGGTAGCGGCCGGGGTCAAGCGCGCCCAAAGCCAGATGCTGTTCCAGGGTCATCTGCTGGGCTGCCCCCGCCAGCTCCTCCTGGGTCTTGGTCAGCCGGGTGATTTCCTTGTCGCCCTTTTTCAGGACAAATTGAACCGAGGCCGACGGCTTGTGGGTCTTGTCGTCCACGGTCAGGTTGTAGACCTGGAAGTAGATCCCCATGGTCTCTTTGCGGTCGAAGCGGTCTGCCACGTTGGGGTGGACCTTGTTGGTCCCAATGACGAACATGCCGCCCCCCACCTGTTTCGGGGGGAGGGGTTGGATGGTGTCCGCCAGGATGATGGAGCTGCTGGCCAGATTGTCGTCGGGGAAGTGGGGGATCACCATTCCATAGTACTGAGTCCCGATGTTGCCGCTGTGAATGTCCTTCAGCACCAACTCCAGCTTGTACCTTCCGGAGCGCAGATTCAGGGTTTTCTGATAGAGCGAGTCGCGTTCCAGGGCCTGCTTCATGAGGGACACGGGGACGTCCTGGGAGATGACGTCCTCAAAAACTTCCACCACCCTTCCGGTAATGGTCGAGATCCGCCCGAAGATGTTCACCCGGGCGCGCTGGACGCCGTCCTGGTTCTGGAAGGTCAGGTCCTGGTGGCGGAGGCGGATGGTGATGGGTGTCAGCACCATGTCCTCGGTGATCTTGAAGAAGTCGGTGGAGAAGTGAAAGGGAAGCAGGTTGTAGGAGAGCTTGGTGTTGATGACCGTTTCCAGGTCCTTGAAGCGCACCTTGGGGGCCCGGGTCAGGGCCGCATACTGCCTCAGCCGGTCGAATTGCCGGTAGGGACGCAGGTTTCCCCCCATGCCAAATCCCGTGCCTCCAACAATGTCGCGATCTTCCTTGTAGGCCATGCCCGCCATCTCGGCCGTGGTCAAGCCGATCTGGGGGGTGTAGTAAATGGCATCCTTGTCCTTGGACCTCAAGGCCAGGCGGTACTCCCCGCTGAAGCTGGGGTCCACGAATTCGATCCGGACCTCCTCTCCCAGGGCCCTGCCTTCGATATAGCGGTACCGCCACACTTCAAAGGGAAAGGTCACCGTCTGTCCGCCTCCCTCCTCGGGTGGGCGGTCGTAGGTGCCGCCGGCGGAATGCCTCTCGATCTCGTCCGGAGGGCCGAAGGTGATGTAGACCCGCCCCCGGTCCGTCTCCCACCCCGGCCGCCCCGAGGCGAAGCGTTCGTTGGCGAAGGCGATGCGGCGGTAGTGCTCCTGCTTGGCCTCGTTGTCCGCGGTGTCCGGATTGGGGTCCCGCCGGAGCCAGAACTGCTCGATGAACTGATAGCGCTCGTCGTCGGTGGTCAGACGCTTGAAGGCTTCCTTCTCTTCCCCGCTGATGATGTAGTCGACGTCCTGCTTCATCCACTTCTTCAGGTATCGGTCCGAGGTCTCCGTGCGCAGCGACTTCTCGCGCTTCCGGTCTTTCTTCCGGTCGGCAAACAACAGCGATCCGGAGAGAACGAAAAGAAAGGCCAAACCGCAGGCCAGAAAGCGGTTCCATTTGCGTGGGATTCTCATGAGGCACCCTTGCTTGATCTCAGCCATCGGTACACAGACGTTTCTTGTTTGCTTGGGAATCATTCCATTATAGACCAGGTGCGAGCAGCGTCAACCCCGGGCGGAGCCCGCGAACGCCAGCGAGCCACCCGGTGAAAATTGCAGGCTACGCCACGATCTCCTTGATCAGGCGGCCGCCCAGGTCGGTCAGGCGCTTGAAGCGCCCGGCGTGATAGTAGGTGAGCCGCATGTCGTTCAGGCCCAGGCTGTGCAGCATGGTGCCGTGGAGATCGTGGAGGTGATAGACGTTCTCGGCCGCCTTGATGCCCAGCTCGTCGGTGTTGCCCACCACCGTTCCGCCCTTGATGCCGCCGCCGGCCATCCAGGCCACCATGGCCTCCTTGTTGTGGTCGCGGCCGGGATGGGACCGGAAGAAGTCCATGGAGTTATCGGCGGTGCGTCCGAATTCCCCGGCCCAGACCACCAGGGTCTCATCCAGCAGTCCCCGCTGCTTCAGGTCCTTGAGCAGCGCCGTGACCGGCTGGTCGGTCTCGTAGCCCCGCTTGCGGTGCTCCTCGGCGATATTTTCGTGGGAGTCCCAGCCGCCGCAATAGACCTGGACGTAGCGGACACCCCGCTCCACCAGGCGGCGGGCCATCAGGCACCGTCGAGCCATGGGCTCCTTGATCTTGTCGTTGAGGCCGTACATTTCCTTGATCTTGTCGGGCTCGCTGTCGATGTCCACCGCCTCGGGCACGGCGAACTGCATGCGGAAGGCCAGCTCGTAATTCTTCATGCGGGCCAGCAGGTTCTCGTTGCCGGGGTCGGACTTCAGGTAGGGTCGGTTCAGCCGATTGAGCAGCGCGATGTCGGCCTGCTGCTGCTCCCGGGTGACTCCCTGCGGAGGCTGGAGATCGAAGATAGGCGCCCCCACCGAGTTCAACAGGGTGCCGTGGGTGGCGGCCGGCAGATATCCGTTGGAGTAGTTGACCGCCCCGCCGGAGATTCGTCCCCGCTGGTCGGGCAGGACCACGAAGGCCGGCAGGTTCTGGCTCTCGCTGCCGAGCCCGTAAATGACCCAGGAACCGACCGAGGGACTGCCGGGAATGGGGACGCCCGTGTTCATCATGAAGCAGGCCCCGGGATGGGCCTCCGAGTCGGTGTGGAGCGATCGGACCACGGCGATGTCGTCCACGCAGGTGGCCAGGTGGGGAAAGATCTCCGAAACTTCCATGCCGCACTGCCCGTGCCTTGCGAACTTGAAGGGGCTGCCCACGTAAATCCGCTTTTCCAGGCTGCCGTAGACGCGGGTGACCGGGGTCCCGTGATACTTGGCCAGCGCCGGTTTGGGGTCGAAGGTGTCCATCTGGCCGGGAGCCCCCTCCATGAAGAGAAAGATGCAGGCCTTGGCCTTGGCGGCGAAGTGGGGTTGCTTGGGAGCCAGCGGGTCCGGAGCAGTATCGGCCGCCTGAAGCCAGCCGTCCCGGCAGAGCAGCGACGAGAGCGCCAGGCTTCCCACGCCTCTGCCGAATCCGTACAGGAAGTCCCTGCGCCCCATCTCTCCCAGGCGCGGGTCCGGTCGTTCCACCCGTGAACAAACCTCGAACTCACTCTTGGCCATGATTGCTCCTCTTGCTTACCGTCATTACCGGACGCCCTGTTCAGGCAGAACTCATTCCAGGAAGATGAACTCGTTCATATTGACGAGAACCAGGCAGAGACGCGCCAGCAGATCGCCGCGGGGCTCTTTCCGCCTGTCCAGTGACTCGCCCAGATCGTTTCCGAAACGGATGGCCCGCAGCGTCACCTTGGGGGGAGACTCCGGATCGAGCCGATCTTGCCTCAGAAAGGCCAGGCACTCGTTGCGCTCCAGAGCCGAAGGAGGACGTTGAAAGGCCAGTTGGAAGGCATGCTCCACCTGGCGTTCGGAATCGTCTCCCGCCTCCCGCCGGATGCGGTCCGCCATGAAGCGGGCCTGCTGGTGGGAGAATCTGCTGTTGAGCAGGGTGAAGACCTGGGGGGTCACGGTGGTGACGTCCCTGACGGGGCAGCTCTCGTTGATATTGGGACCGTCGAACACCGCCACCATGGGGAGCTGCAAGGAGCGGCACTGCAGCACGTAGAGGCTGCGGCGGCTTCGTTCCGGGCGCGGCGACGGCTCCCACCACACCCCGGCGCGCTGCTGCACCGCGTCGTCGATATCGGGGAAGAAGGGCGGACCTCCCACGGAGGGATTGAGTTGTCCGCTGACTGCCAACACGCTGTCCCGCGTGACCTCGGCTTCCAATCGGATGGGGTTTCGCCGCCACAGGTAGCGGTTGTCGCTGTCCAATCTCCGGTAGGCCTCCAGGTGGGGCGTTCGCAGGGATTGCCGGTAGACACTGGACTGCAGGATGATCCGCTGCATCTCCTTGATGCTCCAACCGCTCTGGATGAACTGCCAGGCCAGCCAGTCGAGCAGCTCCCGGTGGACAGTGCCCCCGCCGTTCTTGCCCAGGTCGCTGGGCGTGGACACCAGGCCGCGGCCGAAATGGTACTGCCAGATCCGGTTCACCATCACCCGGGCCGTCAAGGGGTTGTCGGGGCTGGCGATCCATTCGGCCAGCAGCTTGCGGGAGCTTCCCCTCGAAGAGCGAATGTCCAGACCCTTGTAGTCCACCGGCCGGGAATGGCCGGTGACGGCGCTCAGGACTCCCGGTTCCACGGCCTCGCCCAGAAGCTTGTAGTTGCCCCCTTTCAGCACATAGGTGGTGGGGGGACCGGCGGTGTGGGCGCGGAAGCCCTGCGAGGCCACAAAGGCCATGGCCTTGTAGTAGTCGGGGCTGTTGGGGTTGGCGAAACGCTGGCCTTGTCGTGAAATCAGTCGCAGCCGTTCCACTTCCTCCTTGGCATAAAGGGATCTCTTGGGGAAGGGGGTGCGTTTCAGATCGGAGACCACCCAGTCCTTGAGATCCTGGGGAGCCATGAGCTGGTAATGGGGAGCCACCCGGGCCGCCAGCCCGGCCTTGAACTTGGCGGCCTCCTCCTTGCGCTGTTCCAGCAGGTTCTTCCAGTCCTCGGCCTTCTTCTTCCATAGGCCGGGATCCAGTTCCGGAAGCTCGTAGGGGGTGAAGGGCACGGGTTCAGGGCCGACCGTCAGCGGAGCAAAGAAGGCTTCCATTCGGTAGTAGTCCCGCGTGGGAATGGGATCGTACTTGTGGTCGTGGCAGCGGGCACAGCCCAGGGTCATTCCCAGGAACACCGAACCCGTGGTTCCGACCACGTCATTGAGGAAGTCCCGTCGGGTTTGGGGCGAATCCACTCGCTGCACGAACACCCACTGGTGCAGGAACCCGGTGGCGATCTTGCCCTCCGCCCCATATTTTCTGTAGGCGTCTCCGGCGAGCTGCTGCCGGATGAAGCGGTCGTAAGGCATGTCCCGGTTGAAGGCTCGGACCACGTAGTCCCGGTAACGCCACATGTGGGGTCGGGGATAGTCGACGGCCTCGCCCACCGTGTCCGAGTAGCGCACCAGGTCCAGCCAATGCCTTCCCCAACGCTCGCCGTAGGCCGGATTGTCCAGCAGCCCCTCGACAGCGTCGCGGTAGGCGTCCTCCGAGGGGTCCTGGAGAAAGGCGGCCATGGCCTCGGGAGAGGGCGGCAGACCGGTCAGTCCGAAGTGGATCCGTCTCAACAAGGCGCGCCGGGAGGCCGGTGGGGCCGGCTCCATACCCTTTTTCTCCAGGGTAGCCAGGATGAAGGCGTCAATCGGATTGCGGACCCACTGATGCTGCTCTACCGTTGGGACCTCGGGCAGGGCCAACCGGGTCCAGGGCCAGCTCTTGGAGCCGCCCGAGGCGCGGTCCGCCGCCACATCGGCCGGCTTCAACCCGTCGATCCAGGCGGCGATGAGGCTGATCTCCCCGTCCGTCAGCCGCGAGCCGTCCATCGGCATTGCGGGCTCGGTGTCGCCCTTGACTCTTGAGACCAAGGGGCTGGCGGCGCTGTTGCCGGCAATCACCGCCGGTCCATCCAGCGCGCCGCCTTCCAGCAGAGCATCCAGCGTGTCGACCACCAGGCCGCTCTGGTGCATCTCGGCCCCGTGGCAACTCTGGCAGTGCTGGTCCAGAATGGGCCGGATGTCCCGCTCGAAGCTGATCTCGTCACTCTGGCCACGAGCGATGGGGACCAGGGATTGGGCTGACAGGACGAGAAGCGCGGCGAGGCAGAGGTGGCTGAACAAGTGGTTCATGGCATCCCCTCGGGGGCCAGCTGCCCGCAAATGACAAATGGTTGGAAGTCTTCCTGAGGTTATTGCTTACAATGTAGCTATCAAAATATATAACAGGGGTCCTGACGGGTCAATTCCAAACGGGCGCAGGGCGTGGGTTGCCGAAGAATGGCGGTGTCGTTGCCGCACGAGCCCATCGTTCCCCTTTTCGGGGACGGAGATTGGGGAAGGAGGGGAAGAACCACCAATGGACACGAAGAGACTGTACGGAGGCAGGGAGGGTTCCATGGCAATGTGGGGTCGCAGGTCCTTCCTGGCGGCAGCCGCGGCGCTGCCGGCGCTGGCAGCCGCATGCCATCCCGACATCGAGGAGGAAAGCGGTTCCAGGCCTTGGACCGAGCCGCAACGCTACGGGACAGCCGCCGGCCGAGGTTCCTTCAGAAATATCTGGACCGACTCGGAGATCCACCGCTTTTGGCACCGGGACTTCCCGAACTTTCATCGCCTCCGGACCGATCTGGACAGCCGCTATTCGCGTTGTCGGCAGTCCATTCCCAGGCTTCCGGCAGGGCCGCTCTACCTGCGCCTGAAACTGCTCTGCACCGGGGAAGCCGGCCGCACGCTGTTTACCCTGGGGTTGAAGAGCCGTGCCCTGGGGAACTGGGCCTTCAGCCTGGGGGCCTGCCCGACCCATGGGATCTCGTTCGGAACCGAGGGGTGGCAGATCCTGGTGAACGCAGCCGACCCGTGGCAAGAGAGAACCGCGGTGCACGGACTGGACCACCGGGACTGGCACACCTGGGTAATGGTCGTTCCCGATGCTGCCGGTCCGGCTCGGGTCTATTGCGACGGGCGTTACCTGATGGACTTGACCCGGCCCATCACCGGTGCCCAGAGGGACAAGGTCGCCCAGGAACAGAATGGGCGCCACGGGTCCATACAGCAGTTGGTCCCCGAAACTCCCGGGCAGGCGGACTATGTCTTCCTGGAGAGCCGCCATCCCGGCCAGGAGCTGGACATCGATCGGTTCGAGGTGTCGACCCGGGCGCCGGCTACCGGTCGCACCTCGCTCCCGGTGGTGCTGGACCTCGACTGGGAGCTTCAGGGAACCCGCATGGTGGAAAACACCCTTACCCGCTATGCGGGCAATCCAATTCTGGACAAGGCCGACATCCCCGATCCCTCGGGTCGGGGCTCCGGAGGGTTTAATGCCGAGGTGATCCGGGACGGCGACGGATTTCACATGTACTTCAACGGTGTGAACCGTATGAGCCGGGCCATCGGCCGTGTCACTTTCGGTCTTTACCACGCCTTTTCAAGGAACGGCACCGACTGGAAAGTGACGCCGGCCAAGCCGGTGCTGAGTCCGGGAGTTCCCGGCTCCTGGGACGCCGGCAGCCTGGGCCAGGCCGGTGTGCTCAAGGACGGCAATCGGTTCAGGATGTGGTACGGAGGATACGTGGACCGGTTGCAGCAGGGCAGAGCCGGCTATGCCGAGTCTGCCGACGGGGTCTTTTGGACCAAGCCGGAATTGGGTCTGGTGCGGTTCGGTGGTCGACAGACCAATATCTGCTTTTCGCTCCAACCCGGCCACAATTCCAACGAGTACGAGTTGCCGGTGGAGGTGATCCGGGACGAAGCAGCGCCGCCGGAGCGACGTTACCTGATGTTCCTGCATACTCAGGGGCCGCACGGTTTCATTGTAGACGTGGCCGTTTCGCCCGATGGCCGCAGGTTCGTGCGTGCGCCCCACAATGCCCGCCACTACGCCTTCGATGCGGTTCCTCGCAACAGCACCCTCCACGGCGCGGCCGTGGTCCTGAAAGAGAACAGTAACTGGTGGGCCTTCGTGGGACACCACGAGGCCGATGGAGGAGGCTATCGCATGCGGTTCACCGGGTGGGCAACCGAGCCCGAGGAGACGGAGAATATCGGATTCGGATTGTGGACTTCCCGGCGAATCCAGCTCGAACCGAACGGTCAGGCCTGGGAGCAGGGGGAACCCCGCGTATCGAGTGTTCTGGAAGTAGGAAACGAGTGGTGGGTCTATTACAGTGCAGGAGGCAGCATCGGGTTGGCCCGGGTGGGGCGCCACCGTCTCTACGGTCTGGAGCTGGAAACCGATCGGCAGGTGGGGGAGATTACTTCGGTGGTGTTGAAGCCGCCGCGGCGGGGATGGCGCCGCCAGCGTCTCACCGTGAATGTCAGCGGGCTCTCTGGGGGCGGGCGCCTGGAAGCCGAGCTGCTGGATGGGGTGCGCCGGTCCCCCCTGGAAGGCTTTGGCCTGAAGCAGTCGGTAGCCATTGAGCGGGACGGTTACGAGGTCCCCTTGCGCTGGGAACCCGTGGGTGCGCAACTTCCCGACATACCTAAGCCGCTGCGGGTGCGGTTGAGAATGACCCGGGGCCGGGGAAATCCTCAACTCCACGCTCTCCATGTGCGGGCCGGCGACGGCCGCTGATCCAGTTGGCGACCATGCCGCGGGATTGTGATAGCATCACGGCCCAATGTCCCTGAAATTGTCCTGCGCCTGACCGCCGGCGGTCAGACGTTCCCGATCTGAGAGGAGTCGCCCATGTCACCCTTGTTTCGGCGTGAATTCCTGGCCTCGGGCGCCTTGGGTTTGGCCGGACTGGCCGTGCCCGGGTGGCTGCGGGCCGCCCTCTCCGGTAATGCCCGCGAGGAACTGAAGATCACCGAAATCGAAGCGCACGAGGTGTGCCCTCCCTATCACGACTACAATTCGCGCTGGCTTTTCCGCTATCACGGATTGGGAATCAAGCTGCGTACCATCTACGTTGCGAAGACGCAAAGCGGCCTGGAAGGCATCGGAGAGAGCTGGGGTCCGCTTCCCGAAAACGATCCCTCATCCCGCTACGTCGGCTCCAGCGCCTTCGACTGGATCGGCGACACCAGGAACCTGGCCATCAACATGGCCGTCTACGACCTGATGGGCAAGTACCTGGGCCTGCCCTGCTGGAAGCTGATCGGGCCGCGGGTCCGTTCCTGGGTTCCGGTGGCGGCCTGGACGGCCTCTCAACCCCCCGAGGGCATGGCCGAAGAGGCGGTCAACGTGGCCGGGCGGGGATTTCACTGGCTCAAATACCACGTGGACGTCATTCAAAACGTGGTGGATCAGACCGAAGCCATCCAGAAGGTGGCGCCTCCCGGCTTCAAGGTCCACTACGACTTCAATGCGGACTCCAATGTGGAGGCGGTGGAGTCGGTCCTCAAGGAGCTGGAGAAATTCAGCGTGGCCGGCCGCATCGAGGACCCCCTCCGGGCTGTTGACCACGAAGGCTACCGGATTCTCCGGGAAAGGTGTTCCATTCCCATTCTCATCCACCACGGCCCTGCTGACTATTTCATGCGGCACGGCCTGTGCGACGGCTTCATGGCCGGCCACGCTCCGGTGGGACTCGCCGCCAAGCTGGCCGGCATGGCCGAGTCCGCCAATACCCCCTTCATGCTGCAGCAGTGCGGGGGAACCATCAACCAGGCCTTCCTGGCGCACGAGGCGGCCGTGTTCAAGATGGCCATTCTGGATCACGTGAGCCTCTGTCATCTCTGGAAGGAAGACGTGACGGTGGAAACCATGCCCGTGGTGAACGGCAGCGTGCAGGTTCTTGGGAAACCGGGACTGGGCGTGACCCTCGACCGTGACAAGCTGCGCCGGCTCAGTCAGGCGCCCCGGCCCCGCCAGGACCGCTTCCTGGTGCGGATGCGTTACCGGAACGGCTTCAGGGTCTATTTCCGCTTCGATCCCGACGCCCCCGGGTCGAACCTTCGCTTTCTGAACCCTCCGGACATCCCGGGCCCGCGGCTGCAGCGGGGAACCTCCGGTTACGCAAACCCGCTGGTAACCGATTTCTGGGATGAGGACGGATCGCAGGCCTTTGAGCGTCTCTGGGCGGAGACCGAATCGGGGCCGGTCTGGGGGAGTGGAGAGTGAAGAGTGGAGAGTGGAGAGTTTCGGGCACAGGCAAGCCGAAATCCAATCAAAGGAGTGACTGATGACCGATCGCCGTTCGTTCTTGACCTCGATGGCGGCCGGGGCCTGGCTGCCGGCGGTGTCCCAGGCCCCGGCGGACGCCGCCGGGCCGACGCCTCGAAAGATTCGGGTGGGGGCGCTCAACGTGGGGGAGTACACCTTCTGGGGGATCTGGGCCGATATTCTGGCTGCCCAGGGGTTGTTCGGCGGCGGTCTGCTGAACATGGAGATTACCCACTGCTGGGATGTGAACCCCAAGCTGGCCCGCGAGTTTGCGGCCAAGTACGGCTGCGTGGTGGTGGACCGTTACGACGGGATGCTGGGCAAGGTGGATGCCATCGGCTTCGGAGGGCTCTACGAGGTTCCCTGGCAGCACCGCCTGGCCTGGCCCTATGTCGAGGCGGGGGTGCCCACTTACCTGAGCCGTCCCTTCAGCTACCGCTTGCGGGATATCGACTCGATCCTGAACCTGGCTGCCAAACACGACACGCCACTGATGGCCACCAGCGTTCAGGAACACTATTACCAGGCTTCCTATCTCAAGGAACGGTTGGGCAACGTGGGGGTTATCAAGGGAGTGCACGGTCTCTGCAACACCAACGAATATCCGGCCCATTTCCACGTTCAGTGGTTCATCCTGCGGGCGCTGGGTTACGAGGTGGAGAAGGTCTCCCTGTTTACCGACGACGAGCGCAAGGCTACCTACCTGCAGGACACCATGCTGTTCAAGGGCAGGGAAGGACAACCACCCTTCCTGGCCGCGCTGCATGGGGTCCCTGACATCCACCACCTCTATCTGAAGGTCACCGGGGACAAGGGGAGCGAAACCGTCACCGTGGACCGCAGCCCGGACCGGAGGGAGACCCTCTACTACTACTTTGCCCCCCAGCTCATGGACATGCAGCGGACCTTCCAAGGGGACAGCTACCAGCCTTTCGACGTCATTCGCAAGAAGACGCAGGTGTTTCTGGCCGGCTACTACTCCTATCTGGAGCGAGAAGGGAGTCTCTTTCCGGTGGACCAGGTGCCGGTGGACTGGTCCCCCCGCCACTTCAGGCCCGGCTGGATCGACGAGTCGATCTTTCCCGGCAGGTCCTAGCTGGCCCCGTAGCCGACCGAGAGCTCGATTCGACTCACCCGCACCGGTCGATCTGCACCCGAGGGGCGCCGCTTGAGCCGCATCGAGAGCTGATTGTGGCCGCGGGTCAACCGCGCCACCGGGACCGGTAGCCGCAATCCTCTGAAGTCCATGTCCAGGCGCCGCCGAGGCGGGAAGCCCAGAATCCCCTGACCGGGGGGGATGTCCAGGCGGCAGGCTACCGGAGCCAGGTCTTTCACCGCGTCCATTTCTCCCGGCTCCAGCGGGTGGCCATTGAGCGAAAACTCCAGAATGTCGCCGGATAATCCGTCCAGGCCGACCAGCAGCTCGGCCCTGCCGGGCCGGCTGGAGGTCGATGAGATCTCGTCGGCGATGGGCAGGGTCAGCGTTTGACTGGCTCCCGCGCTGCCCAGGGTGAAGGGAAGCGGGGCTGCCTTGATCATGGTGTTGAAGCGGACTGAATCGGAGCGGGGGGAGCGTCCGGTCCGGTGGGCCTCGAATCGCTGCACCAGGGTGTAGCGCTTGTCCTTGTCCTGAAGCAGAGCCGGATCGGCAATCTCCCGAAGCAAGCGGCTGCGCCAGCTCCCGTAGAAGAACCAGTTGAAGGTGTAGAGCCCGTCGGCCCCGTCCCGCCAGAGGTTGGCGGCGCTGCCTCGAATTACCTCGTCGGGATAGATGGGATAGCCGTTGCCAAAGGGGTATAGGCTGGGATAGATGGGTAGCCGGCGGCTGCCCATGAGCTCTCTGAACCCGGACAGGCCCCGACACTCGGTCAATCCCTGCCCCAGAATCAGGGAATCCACCAGCCCCTCCCGGATCCAGGCGGGAACTTCGAATCCTCCTTCCAGGCACCATTCCACCCGCTCGGGGACACGCACTGCAATCTCGATGGGACGCCCCCTTCTGGCCGCCCTCCGCCGCAGACTCCGCCTCACTGTTCGCATGAACTCGGTCAGAACCTTGCCTTTTTCCCGCTCCAGGCCCCGCGGGAAATAGAAAGTGTGCCGGAGCCAGTCGAGCTCGATGCCGTCGAAATCCCAGCGATCGAAGAATTCCTCGATGACCCGCAGCTTCAGTTCTCGGACCGGGGTCACCTCGAAATTCAGGGCGCTCCACCAATCCAGGTCGGGAACCAGCCAATCGGGGTTGATTCTCTTGAAGGTGGGCAGCTCCGGGTTGGGCAGGGTGCCCCGGGGGTGCTGCCCATCGTGAATATCGTTCATCCGGAGGGACACAAAGGCCCTCATCCCTCTGCGGCGGCATTCATCCACGATGATCCGGGGCGGGTTGTGGCCGGAGTCGGCCAAGCTCTTGGGGTTCAGGTACTGGTCCTTGGGATCGACCTCGATGCCTCCGTGCCAGGTCCTGCTTTCAGGGAACTGGAACAGGTCGGCTTGGCCGGGCCATTCCAGGACGTCGCTCTGATACTCGGCCACGTTGCCGCTGCCAAAGCTGAACAGCAGCGTGTCGACGCCGCTGTTCTCGATGGGCGTGAAGACCAGGTCGGTAAATTCCTGCCGGCTCAAGGGGCCGCTGTTTTGGGGCAAGGCGGCGCGCCCCCAGCAGTGGATCATGGACCCATCGCAGTTGAACAGCAGCCGGCCCGGCCTGGAGTCGCGGGCGTCCGACCTGCCGGGATTGGCCAGGCAGGCCAGCCCTCCGGCCCCTGCCAGGAGAAAGCGGCGCCGGCTGAGCGGAAAGTCGTTGGGGAGGGACGAGGCCTTACCGGAACCAGTCATAGTTGAGCCCCAGGGAACGGTCGGCCAGTGGAAGGTCGATTCGAGCGCCCCCGTTCTTGGAAGACAGCTTGAGGGCTATCTCCACTTCCAGAGCGACGGCTACCCGGCGTCCCGAGTTCTTGGGCTCGTCCAGCCGGCCTTCCATGCAGTCCAACACGTCGGCCAGGCTGTAGACGGCGCCATAGGGCGGGACGAACTGGGGGTCGGGCCAGGGCATGGAGACCCGCCGGGTTCCCGCCGGCGTCTCGGCCGTCTGCCGGAGCTGCCAGCCGGTGACGAACGAAAAGCTCATCTCCCCTTTGCTGCCGCAGAGGCGGACCCCGGGAGCACCCCCGCGGAAGTGGACCACCCGCCCGTCGCGGGTGACCATCATTCCCTGGCCCCTGAACTCGTCGCTTCCGGATTCTCTTCGGGGCTGGTCCCCGGTCCCGCACACCCAGGCCGGCGGGCTGTCCAGAAAGTAGGACCAGTTCTGATGTTGAGCCGTGGGACTCGAGGCCTCGATGGAGAGCAGTTCGCCGATCGCCCCCTGCTGCACCAAGGCCCTGGCCCTGGCAAAGGAGGGGTGGGTGGTGGTGATGGCGCCGCAGTTGAGAGCAATGCCGCGATCGGCGCAGGCCTGGACCATGCGGTCGGCTTGCTCCAGGGTGTGGCACATGGGTTTCTCGGTGAAGATGCCCTTGGCTCCCAATTCCGCCGACTTGACGGTGAGAAAGGCCCGGCCCTTGGTGTTGGTCGCCACGGCAACGATATCGAGCTTTTCCCTTTCCATCATCTCGAGGGCGTCGGTGTAGAGGGCCTGGATGCCGTAGCGTTCTCCAAAAGCCTCGAGCCGTTTCCGGTCGCGGTCGGCGCCGGCCACCAGGCGCACTTCCGGACGATCCCACAGCGCTTCGGCGTAGGAGGTGGGGAGCCCTTCATTTCCAGGGTGGTCGTGGTGGTGGAATCGCCGGTGGATGTCCAACTTGGGCGTGGGCCGATCCGCGTCGTCCACATCGAAGCGATCGGGGATGCGCTCCGCAAGGTCGTAGAGCAAACCCATCCAGCCCAGGCCGATCACCCCTGCCCGATACCGGGCCTTGCCGGGGTCTGCCCCCCCAGGTCCCGGAGTTCCGCCGGCGGAGGGCGCTCCGGACGCAAGCCCCGAGGCCAGAACCGTATGAAGAAAGTGTCGTCTTTGCATGGCTTCCTCCCATCCACTTGGCGGGCTGCGGATGCCCGAACCGGATCCTGGCCGGCATCCCCTGGAATAGGACGCCAGGGCATCCGGAGCGGGGCAGGGCAAGGGTGCTGGTCAAGATCCCAGGATCCAATGCCGTCATTCTATGAAGGTTGGCTTGTTCTGTCGATAGCTATGGCATTAAACTATCCCCAGCAAATTTCCAATGGGGTGAGAGCGTGTTGAGACCGATCTCGATCGGGGTGGCTCTTTTCACCGGTTTGGCGGCTTTCGCAGGCGCGGCTGAGGATACCTCGGTCCGGTTCCGGACGCAGATCAAACCCATCCTGGAGACCCACTGCCTTTCCTGCCACGACACCCGGACCCACAACAGCGGCCTGGTGCTGGAAACGCCGGAGGCCATTCTCCGGGGAGGCGCCCTCAACGGCCCCGCCGCCCAGCCCGGCAATGCCGCATCCAGTCCCCTGATCCAGTACCTTCGGGGTGAGAAGCAGCCGGCCATGCCCCTGGGAGAACCACCCCTGCCTGAGGAGGAGATCGGTCTGATCGCCGCATGGATCGACCAATTGCCGCCCCCGGCCGATGCTTCACAGGGAAAGGGAGCGGCCTGGCCCTTCACCCGCCTGAAGCCGCCGGGCATCCCGGCAGTTCGAAACCGGCACTGGGTGAGAAACCCCATCGACGCCCTGGTCCTGGCCAAGTTGGAGAAACAGGGGATGCAACCGGCGCCGCCGGCTTCCCGGCGGTCCCTGCTGCGCCGGGTCTATTTCGATCTGACCGGCATGCCACCCACTCCGGAAGCCATGGCACGGTTTCTCGGTAACCCGGGCCAGGATGCCTATGAGCAGGAAGTCGAGAAACTGCTGCGCAATCCCCACTACGGGGAGCGTTGGGGCAGGCACTGGCTCGATCTGGTTCGCTACGCCGATACCGAAGGGGGTGGCCCCGACTACCCTCGCCCCCACATCTGGCGCTACCGGGACTACGTCATTCGCGCTTTCAATCAGGACCGCGCTTACGACCGTTTTATCAAGGAGCAGCTGGCCGGCGATCTGAATGCGGTTTACGGCGCGGAGGGCAAACTCGGACTCGGGTTCCTCAATCTGGGGGTCGTCGGAGAGGACTCCGGGCGGCAGAATCTGCTGGTCGATTTGGTCGCCACCACCGGATCGGTCTTTCTGGGGCTCACCCTGGAGTGCGCTCGCTGTCACGACCACAAGTACGACCCCATTCCCACTCGCGACTACTACCGGACCGAGGCCTTCTTTTCCTCCCTCAGCCTGGGTGAAGCCGACCTTCCCTTTACTCAGTACGAGGGTCCCAGTCTCGATCCTGAAGCCTGGAAAGAGCGTGCCGAAGCCTGGCAGCGGGAGTTGGACCAGCGCAAGGAGTTGAAGGAGAAGACCACGGCGGAATTTCTGAAGCGCCTGGAAAAGCCATTCCACCTGGTCGGAGGGCAGGACCTGAAGGACGGTGTGGTGCCGCTGGGCGATGCCGGCGAACTGAAGACGGCTCTCAATCGTGGAGTTCTGTTCACGCGGGAGGAGAGGGAACTCTATCGCCTGATCGAGAGACAGAACACCGCCTACGGCAACGTGAGCCATCGGGATTACTTCAAGCCCAGGGTGCACGCCGCCCAAGAAATTCAGAGCCGGTATGGGGGACGTCGTCCCCACCCCGCCATGCCCACCACCTACATCCTGATGGGCGGCAATCCGGAATCCAGAGGGGAGGCGGTGCAGCCGGGTTTTCTGAACGTGCTTGAGGAGCAGTTTCCGTTCGAGAGCGAGAATCCCAGACAGAACCCCCGGCAGACGCTGGCCGAGTGGATCGCCCATCCCGACAATCCCTTGACGGCCCGAGTCATGGTGAACCGAATCTGGCAGCACCATTTCGGCGAGGGGCTGGTGCGGACTGCCAGCGACTTCGGGCGGAACGGATCCGGAACCCTACACCCCGAGTTGATCGATTTTCTGGCCTCCTATTTTGTGCGGAACCGTTGGAGCATCAAGGCCGTGCATCGATTGATCCTGCAATCCAATGTCTACCGGCAGTCGATTCGGAACCCCCGCGCCGAGGAGTACCGCTCCCGGGACCCCGACAACCGCTACTTCTGGCGGAGCAATCCGCTACGATTGGAGGCCGAGGCGATCCGGGACAGCATTTTGGCCGTGAGTGGAGAGTTGAATCCCAGGATCGGAGGACCGGGATTCTTTCCCAAGGTCGAGGAAGACCTGTTGTGGGAGGGGGGAACCTGGTGGAAACCCTCCAGTCGGGAGGAAAGGAATCGGCGCACCGTCTACATGTGGCAGGGGCGGTCTTTTCAACTGCCCATGATGAGCGTCTTTGACGGAGCCAATCTGAACGAAAGCTGCTGGAGGCGGCAAGTGACCACCGTAGCCCCGCAGGTGTTCGCCCTCTTCAACAACCCCTTCGTGCACGAGCAGAGTCGCAGGATGGCGCGGCGGATCGTCCGGGAGGCAGGACCCGACCCCCAATCCCGACTGAAGCGGGCCTTCCAGTTGGCCCTTCAGCGGGATCCCACGCCCGAGGAATATTCCCGCGGGCTGGACTTTCTGACGCGGCCCCTGACGGCCAGCCAGCCTCCCATAGAGTTGGCCAAGGGGCCCGCTACTGAGCCGGGGGTGGGCTCGGAGGCTTCGTTGCGGCTGCCGCCGCCTGCCGGAGACCAGGACCGGCTGGCCGACCTCTGCCTGGTTCTGTTGAACATGAACGAGTTCATTTTCTTGGAGTGAAGCTTCGCCGAAGTCCCAGGTTTTTTTCGGCTCCGCCAGGAGAACCTTGCAAGAAAAACCATGAAGCCTCCCAATCACGAATATTGCGGTCGATTCGAAGCCCCCGCTGCTTCCATGGGTGAGCTGGGGCGCCGGGATTTCCTGTTTCGCCTGGGACGCGGCGTTGGCGGCGTGGCCCTTTCCTCGATGCTTTTTCGGGAGGGCCTGCTGGGCGCCGGGGCAACCGACAATTCGCTGGCGGCCAGGAAGGGCCATCGGCCGGCCCGGGCCAAGTCATGCATTTTCCTGTTCATGGCGGGCGGTCCCAGCCAGATGGACACTTTCGATCCCAAGCCGTTGTTGAACAAGTACCACGGCACCCCGGCCTTCGACGGCGCTCAGTTGCGCACCTCCGGAAGGAAGCTGCTCTACGTGGGAAGCCCCTTCCGCTTCAACAAGTTCGGCCGGAGCGGCACCGAA
Source organism: Candidatus Versatilivorator sp. (assembly GCA_965207735.1). Taxonomy (GTDB): domain Bacteria; phylum Acidobacteriota; class Terriglobia; order Versatilivoradales; family Versatilivoraceae; genus Versatilivorator. The sequence goes on from OZ242296.1 coordinate 5,179,137, forward strand.
GTTTCGGACATGTTTCCCCATCTGGCCACCTGCGTGGACGACATGGCGGTGGTGCGGTCGATTCACACCGACTCCGACGCCCACTCCCTGGCCACCTTCCTGATGAATACAGGGGCAGCGCTGCCCGGCAGTCCTTCGCTGGGTTCCTGGACGGTCTACGGGTTGGGAACCGAGAACGAGAATCTGCCGGCCTTCGTGGTGTTTCCCATCAGCGGCACCGGGGGCTTTGGCGGGCCCCAGAACTGGTCCAACGGATACCTGCCGGCCATCTACCAGGGAACCCCCCTCAAGTCGGAAGGTGTTCCCATCGTGGATCTGCAGCCCCCTGCGGGCACCACCGCCGGACGTCAGGAATCCAATATTCAGTTACTGAACCACTTCAACCGGCCCTACCTGGAAGGCCACCCGCTGAAGAGCGACCTTTGGGCCCGGATGAAGAACTACGAACTGGCCTTCCGCATGCAGATGACGGTGCCGGAAGCGTTGGACGTGGACAAGGAGCCGCCGGCCATTCGGGAGCTGTATGGACTCGACAACAAGATTACCGAGCCCATGGGCAGACGGTGCCTCATGGCCCGGCGACTGGTGGAGCGGGGCGTGCGCTTCGTGCAAATCTACTCCCGGGGCTGGGACTCCCACCAGGATATCGCCGGCCAGCACCGCCTGCGAGGCCTGGAAACCGACCGGCCCATGGCGGCCCTGTTGAAGGACCTCAAGCAGCGGGGCCTGCTGGATCAGACCCTGGTGGCCTGGGGAGGAGAATTCGGCCGCACTCCCCAGAGCCTGCCCCACAACTGGAAGGCCCCCGGGCGCGAACACAACAAGACGGCCATGCCCATGTGGTTCGCCGGTGGCGGCGTGAAGGGAGGCACGGTTGTGGGAGCCACCGATGAGCTGGGCGAGAAGGCGGTCGAGAACCCCTACCATCTCCACGATCTGCACGCCACCTTCCTTCACCTGATGGGGTTGGACGACATGCGCCTTTCCTACTACCACGCCGGCAGGTTCAAGCGCCTCACAGACCTGGGTGGCAACATCATCAAGGAGATGGTTTAGCCATGAACAGCCAACTTTCGCGCAGAGGATTTCTCGAAGCCGCGGTCGCCACTGCCGCCTGGTCTCGCCAAGGGTTTTCCGCATCCGACCCCGGGAGTGTAACTCCGGTCAAACTGGGCAGTCTTTCTCCCCGGGGCTCGCGGCGCATCCTCTACGTGAGCGACCCCTCCAGCATCGCCCGGCGCTATCTCCCCGATCCCGTTTCCGAGCGGGACCTCAGGAAATGGGTTGACACGCTGGCCGCGGCCCGTGTGGATCTGTTCATTCAGGAGGCCTACACCCAGGGGTGGACCACCTACTGGCGAAGCCCCCGGTACGACTATGACGCCAGACCCCAGCACCGTCGTTTCCTGCCCCTGCTGGATCAAGGCAAGCAGCCCCTGGGAATTCTGCTGGATCAATGCCGCCGGCGGGGCATGACTTTTATGGCCGGTCTCCGCGTGAACGACAATCACGGACACGTCTCCATCCGCCAGGGTGTGGGAGCGGGCGCTGCCTTCCTGGTGAACAATCCCCAGTGGCAGATCCGCGAAACACCGCCGGGTCCCTACTATGCCTTGAGCACCCCCTTCGATTTCACTTTCGACCCGGTGCGGGAGTATTTCTTTTCGGTGAATGTCGAACTGGTCAATCGTTTCGACGTGGACGGCCTGGAGTTGTGCTTCCGGGATCACTTCTACTTCCCTCCGGGCAAGGGGCCGGAGCGAAAGGGCCTGATGACCGGGCTGATGAAACGCATCCGCCGCATGCTGGATGAAAAAGGACGGGAGAGGAACAGGAAGCTGCTGCTGGGGGCGCGGGTCTTCCAGACGCTGGAGGAGTGCGACACCATGGGGCTGGACGTACCTGCCTGGATAGCAGAGGGGCTCATCGACTACGTCTCTCCCGCCGACACCATGTACTGCGAGCCCAATCTTCCCCTGGAAGCCTTTTCCCGCCTGACACGCTCCGGTCCATGCTTGCTCTACCCGGGGCTGCTTCCCTGGAGCAGCATCCGCATGAGGCGCCGCCTGGGGGGACAGCCCATCACCCTGGACCAGCAGAGAGCCCTGGCCATGAACATGTACGGCGCCGGCGCCGACGGCATCTTCTACTACAACCACTTCGTGCCTCTCTCCTGGGAGCCCTTCTACCCTCATATGCTTCGGGGCCTGGCTGAGACCCGGGAGCCTCGGGACCTGGCCCGAGGCAACCGCCACTATGTCTTCGAGCCGCTTTGGGCCGGATGCCTGGGGTTCGGCGAAGACCGGCCCTCCACCGGAGCGGTCAAGGCGGACCGGATGGTGCTCGAGCGGGGCGCTCGGGGGGGTGAGGGGAAATATCGATTCCGGGTTTGTGAGCACATCGGAGGTTCCCGCGGAGCCTCGCTGCTGTTTCGGGCCTATCACGCCGTCGACGGCGATCGCTTCCAGGTCCGGGTCAACGGAACGCCGGTTCCCGATTCACGGCTGCGGAGACGCAGCGATGAACGACGTTCGGACCTGAAGGCCATCGTGGACCCCAACTCCACCAGCAGTTCCGGCCTGCCTCCGGTACCCGAGCTTCCCGGTCCCTTCTCCACCTTCTGGTTCGATCTGACCGAGCCCCCGGCGCAGCTTGGAGACAACTGGCTGGAAGTGCGGCTGACCCACGGCGATCCGGACCAGACCCGGGATATTCTGATCGATGAAGTGGAAGTCTTCGTCACCGCCTGAGGGGAAAAGAGTTATCCTCTGCCGCAGCATCTCGTCCTGACTTTCCAGTGTATCCATGTTCAATCTGTAGAAAACCGAATTAACGTGACATGGTCCTTGTTGCCGATTGGCCATGAAGTTTTGTTGTTTTACTCTCGTACGATCGGCCCGGCACGGTGAGGCCGCAGACTGGATAGGGCGCCGGCTGAAAAGGGGACATCGTTTTTGGTCTATGTGTATGGATCGAGACAATCCAGGGGAAAACAGTTCTCCGGAACGGTTCCGATTCGCCGGCCGGGAGTCATCTTCCCAAGGCAGGCGAGGTGAGGACGTCGCCGGGCGGGGCCTGTCCTCCAAAGGGGCAGTCCGGCTGAGCCGGGGCGGGCACGATCTGTTTCCCGGTCCTTCGGCACGGCTGGCGGTGGGCCTCGTGCTTTGTCTGCTGCTTGCGGTTGGATTCACCAGCCTCGACCCGACCGATGCCGCGCCCGATGAGTTGCTGATTTTCCATCAGCAACGAAGGATTCGCCTGCCACTGGTCTCCGTCGACGGTCAGAGCTACGTCCCCATCCTGGATGTCCTTCACCTTCTCGACCTGGCTTATTCCGAGAGCGGCTCGGCGGGGTACCTGCGGATATTTGCCGGCAGGGAGGTGGTGGAGTTGAATCGCAACCGGGTTCGGGTGCGATTGAATCGGAGCTCGATCGGCCTTGCGGCGCCGGTCCTGTTCCATGGGGGGCGCTGGCTGACACCGCGTGGATTTGTTCCCGACGTGCTGAACCGGGTGCTCAAACCCGCCATCAGGGTATCTCCCTCCGGGAACCGGTGGTTGACCGGAGGCCGGGATTTCGTCCGAATCAATCTCACCGCCCGCACCACCGATGAGGCCAGCCGTTTGGTTGTCTCCATGGCGAACGCCGGCGAGGTGCAGGTTCGTGGCGAGGCACGCCGCATTCTGTTTCTGCTGGGCGCTCTTCCGGTCGATCCTCCCGGAGCCGAGGTCACCTCCTATCGGGATGAGCGGATCGGGGGTGTTTCGTTTGAGGAAACCGCCGAATCGAGCCGTTTGGTGGTCTCGCTGACTGGCGAGTTCGTCCAGGCCCGCCTGACCCGGCTGCCGGGCCAAAATGCCTACCTGGTAGACGCCCACCGGCTCACCGAGGAAGCCCCGTCGGCCCCTCAGGAACCGAAGCGGTCATTGCGCTGGACAAGCCGGCCCCGGGCATCCGGTTGGAGGCGAATCACCATCGATCCCGGGCACGGGGGCGCCGACAGGGGGGTGGAGGTCGGGGAGGGTGTCTACGAGAAGGACGTCACCCTATCCATCGCTCGCAAGGTGCGTTGGGTGCTGGAAAGCAAGCTGGGGGTGGAGACGATATTGTCTCGCGGCCAGGACCGGACGCTGTCGTTGGAAGATCGCGCCCGGGAGGCCAATCGCAGCCGCTCCGATCTCTTTCTCAGCATACACCTGGGAAATGGCGCCTCGCCGATCCCTTCCCGGAGCTACGTCTATCTGGCGAAATTGCCCCCCGGGGAGGCTCTTGCGCAGGACCGGGTCGAGGAAGCCGCGTTCGAACTGGTGCTCTGGGATCGCGCCCAGGCGGGTGTGCTTCATCGAAGTTTCCGCCTGGCTGAAATCTTGCAAGCGGTGACCAACGAGCGCTTCAATGGTGGCGAACCGCTGACTTTTCGGCATGCCCCGCTGAGGCTCCTGTCCCCACTGGCGATGCCGGCCGTGCTGCTGGAGCTTGGAAGCGTGAAGCAGGACAATTTCAGGGAGAGGGTGCTCACCGAGCCCTTTCAGAACGGCGTGGCCATAGCCGTGCTGTCGGCCCTGCAACAGTTTCGCCCCCTCGATGAAGCGGCCATGGCTCGCTAGGAGACAGAAGGCTGGCTATGCCTCGCCATATCAGGTTGGGTATGATGGTTCTGGCGCTGTTGCTGGTCGGAGGCGCCGTTTACTTCATGAGTCTGCAGCGTCAGGTTCAGCGACTGGCCGACCTGCCTCCGGAAGCGCGAGCGCCCGCCTTGATGGAAGAACCGGCGTTTGAAGCCACCGCGCCCCGGAAGAAAGTCGTCCTCTTTTTTGCCTCGGCCGAGGTGGACGGCCAACTGGAGGCGGAGGAACGCGAAATCTACGCTTCCGAGGAGGTCACCCTGGAAGCGAAGCAGATCCTGGTGGCTCTGATCAAGGGTTCACTCTCCGGTCACATGCCGGCACTGCCTCCGGAAACCCGTCTGCGGGAGGTCTATCGGGCTGAAGCGGGCTTGCTGGTGGTCGATGTCACCGGTGAAGCGAGTGTCCGGCATCCGGGAGGGATTACGGGTGAAGTCTCCTCCGTTTACTCGGTGGTGAATTCGCTGACCTATAATTTGCCGGAAGCGAGTGAGGTTCAGATCCTGATCGATGGAGCCGAGGCCGATACCCTGGCAGGGCACATAGACCTGCGGAGACCGCTGCTTCAGGACCTGAGCATGACGGCACTGCAAAACGAGGACGAGGTGACGGGGATCAGTGGACAGGAGTAATGAAAGGAATGCTATGCGTACCGATGGGCGAGCGAGCAGGGAACTTCGACCGGTAACCATCCAGCCCCACTTCATTGCCGGCGCCGAGGGCTCGGTTTTGATAGCGGTCGGGAAGACCCGGGTCATCTGCACGGCCAGCATCGAAGATTCCGTGCCGCCCTTCCTGCGGGGAAAGAACCGGGGGTGGGTCACCAGCGAATACGCCATGCTTCCCCGGGCCACCGAGACCCGGACCCCTCGGGAATCCAGTCGTGGCAGGGTTTCGGGTCGGACTCACGAGATTCAGCGCTTGATCGGCCGCTCGCTTCGAAGCGTCACGCGCCTGCGGGATCTGGGAGAACGGACCGTCTGGGTGGATTGCGACGTGATCCAGGCGGACGGCGGGACCCGCACGGCTTCCATCACCGGCGCCTTCGTGGCCTTGGCGCTGGCTCTGCGAGGACTGGTGGACCGGGGGATCCTGCCGGGTGTGCCGATCAAGGACTACGTGGCAGCCACCAGCGTGGGTGTCGTGGACAGAACGCCGCTGCTGGACCTGAACTACGAGGAAGACTCACAGGCCCAGGTCGACATGAACGTGGTTCAGACGGGCGCCGGCTCGCTGGTAGAGGTGCAGGGGACGGCTGAAGGAGATCCCTTTTCACGCCAAACCCTGAGCGCCCTCATGGATCTGGCTGCCGAAGGCATTGCCCGCCTGATCGAGATCCAGAAGAACCTGATCCGGGTCTAAGCCCGCATTTCTCACCAGGCCGCTGGTGCCATGACGAGAAGTAGTTTATCTTCAGTACTTTGATTGGCTCTCTGGTAAGGGCTTGCGGGTAACAGACGGCGCTGGGCATGCCCTGGCTTGTCTTTTTCCCTTCAGCGCGCACATGCTCCCTCGCGCGTAGTGACCGCTACGCTCTTCGATCGCGAGCACGCCCTGAAGGGAAAAATCCTGCGCCATGATCATGCCCCCTGGTGAGAAATGCGGGCTAGCCGGGCAGCGCACCAATTTCGGACCGCATGGCTGGAGCGTCCAGAGCGTGTCCCTCAAGCCCAAACCAACCTTTCGCTCATTGAAGTCTTCCCTGGGCCCCCGCCTACTGGTGGCCACCTTCAACCCGGGAAAGCTCACGGAAATGAAGGCCTCACTGGTGATGGCGCCGGTGGAGTTGGTGTCTCTCGAGGCGATCCCCGGTGTGGCCCCGGCCCCGGAAGAGGGGACCACGTTCGAGGCCAACGCCCGCCAGAAGGCTGTCCACTACAGCCAACTCACTTCGTTCCCCACCATTGCCGACGACTCGGGCCTGCTGGTGGATGCGCTGGGCGGTCGGCCGGGGGTCTATTCCGCCCGTTACCTCGGCGAGCAGGCCAGCGATGAGGAACGCTGCCGGAAAATCCTGGAGGAATTGGCCCAGCTGGAGGATGCCCGGCGGACGGCCAGATTCGAGTGCTGGATCGCGCTGGCTCGCGAGGGAGTAGTGTTGGAGGTCTTCCGAGGGACCCTGGAGGGCGTGATCGGACGAGATCTGCGAGGGGACAACGGATTTGGCTACGACCCCATCTTCCAGGTTCCCGAGCGGGGCTGCTCGCTGGCCGAATTGAGTCCCGAGGAAAAGCTGCGCATCAGCCACAGGGGCCGGGCCCTGCGAAAGTTTCAGCAGGCGCTGTTCGGGGTCTGACCTGCACAATCGCCGTGTCTTGACAGTGGCGCGCCCATCCGCTAGCTTGAGAGGCTCGGCAAACCGGACGGGGCGTAGCGCAGCCCGGTAGCGCACCTGCCTTGGGCGCAGGGGGTCGGAGGTTCAAATCCTCTCGCCCCGACCAGTTCTTCCGGCGAGCCTGTCAGGTCAGTAGAGGGCGATGGTCCGGGAGGGCTTGGGCTGCATGGCCATGATGGTATCGCCTCTCCATTCCACCTCGAAGGGATCGGGGAATCCGGGCGCCCGCTCTCGGGTGCGGCGCCCGGGCTGATCGAAGGTGACCGTGACCTTGGCCCCCTTGGCCAAGGGACCCAGGTCCAGGGTGTTTCCGCCAGGGCGGGTGTCGGTGGGACTACCGGCTCGGACGACCTGGACCGTTTCCGGCGGAATCCAATCCGGAAGTCGAACCTTCACCCGCTCCTCCTGCAGTGCCTCCAGGTGAAGGCGGCCGGACCGAGGCACCTCCGAACGCACCCGGAGCCAGGGTGTGTCGGTGCTGAACAGCAGGTTTACCCACACTCCCGATTCCTCCTTCACCACGCTGGCCTGGTAAGCTTCGGCCAGTGACTGCAGCGCGCCCCCCATCAGATCGGTGTTGTAGGAGTGGTAGGCATTGGGCAGCGTAAAGGCGAAGGCACCCCTGGCCCGGTCCCGAATTCGTGCGTAGGCGTAGTCTTTGGTGTCGGCCAGGGCGGATTGCGGGATCCAGTCGGTGGTCACCACCTGGGCAGCCAGCAAGCCGTTGCGAATCATCCGCTCGGCCTCCTGGAAATATTCCGGGCACCCGCTCCGGCCGAGGAGCAGGGCGGCTTCCACGAAATCGCCCGTATTATTGGCCTCCCCGCGGCCCGACTGATCGGTGCGGCTCTCCTTGGCCCAACCCCAGGAAGTCCGCCAACGCCGCAGCCCGACGTCGTAAAGCAGGCGTCCCATCTTCAGGTACCGCTGCTCGCCGGTGAGCAGTCCCAGATCGATCAGGGAGGTCATGGTTCCCTCCGAAGAGTGCATGTGCTCGCCGGCGTCCGGCGTCAGCTCACCTTCCGAGGTAAAGCAGGCCTCGATGTTGGCCTTGGCGAAACGGACGGCCAGGTCAACCGCCAGGGGATCGCGGGTGGCTCGAAAATACTTCACCAGGGCCCCGATCAACCGTCCCGAGGTCTGATTGAGTTTACGGGTCGGCGAGGGGATCCAACCCTCCTGCGAGTACTTGTCCGAAGGAAAGGAGCCGGTGGCGCGCGTCACGCCCTCCAGCCTTCGCACGAAATTCCGGGCCAGCCGGATGGAGGGTTCGGAACCCTGCCACTTCCGGAGTCCCAGCAAGCCCAGCAAGACTTCTCTGGAGTGGTGCAGCGCGGCCGTTCGCTTGCCATCCGGGCCGGGGAGGGTGTCAAAGGCCAACCCGGAGGGATTGGCGATCGACTCGTGCAGCAGCCGCTGCAATCCCTCCACGGCCTCGCGGTCGGCCGGTAGATTCAGGATCGGAGAGCAGACAGCCAGCGCATCCAGGAAGCGTCCCACCATGTGGGGCGATCCCCAGTACTCGTGTCGGGCCCAGGTGGGGTCCTCGGTGAGGTTGAAGCGGACGTAGGGAAGACATCCGCGACTTCGGTTGATGGCGCTCCCGTAGATGTGCCGCACCCCCAGCAGCATGTAGGAGCGCAGGTCGGCGTCCTGCAGGCGCCAGGGGTTGAGCCTGGCTCGACTCTCACCGCCGCTTACCGGCGGTGTCCCGGCCAGCCGGGCGGCCATCAGGGTCAAGCCGGTCTGGGTGAGCCATTCTCGACGTTCCATCGAATCATTCCCGGTTGCCTGCCCGAGCGATCTCTCGCCCCGGCACAGGGGCAGCCCCGGGGGAGTCCCGCGGACTTCAGGTCCTGGCTGGAAAGTCTCGTTGTGAGGAGAGAGCCGGGTGGCCTGCCGGCTAATTATTGTGGCAAATGCCGAGTTTTTCAAGCGGGGCATCCAGCCGCTTGTCGGTGCGCTTCTCCGGGAGGTCGCCGGTGTTGTCGGACCAGCCCCATGTTGATAGAATGCCGGACGAGTTTCCGGCGACGGAGGATGGCTACTCCAGTCCGCTCAGAGCGGCCGGTCGGCGAGGAGTAGAACCGGAGGGATCAGCCGCCTCAGCATGCTCCGAAAATCGGGGGCTTACTTTAACGGTGGTACCTTTTCCCAGGGTCGAATCGGGAGGGTCGGGTATGAACAGAAGAGAATTTCTGGTCGGCGCGGCTGGCAGTTTGTCCGCTTCTGTGCTTCTGCAGGGCGGGACAGCGGTGGCGGCTCGCCGACTTGCCGATCGAGGCGATCATCGCTTCAAGCTGGGAATCTGGCTAAGCGAACTGAAGTTGCCCTTTGCACAAGAGCTGGACGCTGCCAGGGAACTGGGTGCGGAATACGTGTGGTTTGAAGGCGCCAGGCCGGGTGGAGTGCCGGACATACCCGGGGGCGAGCCCTGCATCGCCACCATGAGTGACGCCGAGGCCGATGCCATGGGCGAAAGTGTTGCCCGCCGCGGTCTCAAGCTCTACCAGATTTGCTCCTACCGGCCCTTCCACAACACCCGACTGGTGGGCCTGACCCCGGACAAACTGCTCGAAGATGCTGATTTTCGCAGTGAGTTCGATGGGCTGGTCCGATCCATGCAGATTGCCGCCCGGCTGGAGGTGGGGGCCGTGCATTGCTACGGTTTCTGCTGGCCGGGGGAATGGTCTGCAGGTCAGGGGAGCTGGACGAAGGCGCCGACCTGGCCCATGAAGTGGCTGACCCGCGGCGGGGTCATCGCCGAGGTCGACCTGCGCAAGCTGGTAGCCGCCTTCACCCTGATTCTGGAGCAGGCCGACAAGTATGGCGTGGATGTCGTGTTGGGGATGCGGCCTTTCCACTATGTGAGTTCGACCGGCAACTTCCGGCGTCTTGCGGAGAGCCTCGGTTCCGACCGGTTGAAGGTCCAGTGGTCTCCGGCGGACAATGTGCTGATCGGTGAGTGGGATGCCGCCACGGCCGGTTTTAACAATCTGCGGCCCTATCTGCACGGGCTGCATTTGAAGGACGTTCACGTTTTTGACGGGGTCGGGGGAGAATTCGAGTGGCGACCTCTTGGGGAGGGATCGGTGGGCTATGCGGCTGTGCTCAGGAATCTGCGCCACCACCGGAGTCAGGCTGTCTTGATGGTCGCCAGCCATTTCCGTCCTCCCGGAGGGACCAACCTGGATGCGATGAGGATCAATTTCGGCAAGATTCAATCTCTCATCCGTCAGATCGAAGAGAGGAGTTGACCGTTCATGTCCGACTGGAATTCCCAAAGTTGCCAATCCGTCGGTGAGGTGTCGGCGATGCCGTCCGCGGCAGTCGACTCGGCTCTGGCTCAACTGCCGGGTTGGAAAATCAGCTCGGATGGCAAACGCATCGTGCGCTGCTGGAAGGTGAAGCATTTCGTGGCCGGCATCGAGTTCTTCGGACGTGTGGCCGAACTGGCCGAAGCCGAGGACCACCATCCGGATTTGCATCTTGAGGGCTACCGGCAAGTGAGGATCGAGTCCTGGACCCATTCGGTGGACGGCATTTCGGTCAAGGACCTGATTCTGGCCGCCAAGATCCACGACCTTCCGGTGGAGTTGTTCGAAGCCGAGCCTTGAGCCGCATGGGTCTCCCGGGGCTTCACCCCAAGAGGCGGGAGCAATGGTGGTTTGCCGCCCCCCGGGTCCGGTCTGTTTTCTGCCATGAAAGTCGCTACCTGGAACATCAACGGGCTGCGTGCCCGATTCGAGTTTGTCCTGCACTGGCTGGAGGCGCGCCAGCCCGACCTGGTGGGCCTGCAGGAGCTGAAGATGGCCGAGGAGCATTTCCCCTTCGAGGCATTGAAGGCTCGGGGGTACCATGCCCTGGTCCATGGTCAGAAGGCCTGGAACGGGGTAGCCATCTTGAGCCGCCACCCTCCCCGGCTCCTGGCGAGGGGGTTGCCGGGCGAGGAGGCAATGGGTGCGCGCCTGATCTCGGCCGAAGTGGGTGGGCTGAGTTTCACCACCCTCTATTGTCCCAACGGCAAGAGCGTGGGTCATGCCGATTTCCCTCGCAAGCTCAAATGGCTGGATTCTCTGGCCCAACATCTGGAGGAGCAAGGGGATCGGTCGGAGCCCGCCGTTCTGTGCGGGGATTTCAATATCTGTCCCACTGACCTGGATACCTGGAACGAAGAGGATTTCAGCGGAGAAATTTTTCATACCTGGGAAGAAAGGTCCCGGTTTCAGCGGCTGCTGGAGTGGGGCTGGCTGGACACCTACCGTGAGTTGTTCCCCCGGGAGCAAGCCTTCTCCTGGTGGGATTATCGGGCCGGGGCTTTCTACAAGAATCATGGACTGCGAATCGACTTCCTGCTGGTAACTCCCGTATTGAGGGAGGGGCTCCGCTCGGCAGGAATAGACCGGGAATATCGCAAGAAAAAGGAGGGGCTGACCGCCTCGGACCATGCTCCGGTCCTGGTTGAGCTCGGCGCCTGAGAAAGAAACGATCACGCCTATGGACAACCACCAACTTCACAACCGCTTGAAGGAAATAGCCACCCGCCTGCGAATCCATTCCCTGCGGGCCACGGCGGAAGCCGGCTCGGGGCACCCCACTTCCTGTCTGTCGGCTGCCGACCTGGCAGCGGTCCTCTTCTTTCACGTCATGCGGATCGACTTCGAGAATCCGCTCAGCCTGGACAGCGACCGTTTCATTCTCTCCAAGGGGCACGCGGCGCCTCTTCTTTACGCCGCCTGGGCGGAATCGGGCTTGATCGATGCCGAGCGGATGTTGACTCTGCGCCGCTTCGGGAGTGACTTGGAAGGCCACCCCACACCCCGGTCGAAGTGGGTCGACGTGGCCACCGGCTCCCTGGGGCAGGGTCTTTCGGCCGGGGTAGGGATGGCCTTGAGCGCCAAGTACCTGGATCGAACCGGGAGCCGGACCTTCGTGCTGATGGGAGATGGCGAAAGCGCCGAAGGGTCGGTCTGGGAAGCCGCGGCCATGGCCAGCCACTACCGGCTGGAAAACCTGGTGACGGTCGTCGATATCAACCGGCTGGGGCAAAGCCAGGAGACCATGCACGGTTGGGACGTGGAGGCCCATGCACGGAAGTTCGCCGGGTTCGGATGGCATGCCATCTCCATCGACGGACACGACTACGGCCAGATCATTGCGGCCTTGGAGGAAGCGGAAGGCGTGGAAGACCGGCCCACCGCCCTGCTGGCCCGGACCGAAAAGGGGCACGGAGTATCGCTGCTGGCAAACCGGGATGGATGGCACGGCAAGGCCCTGAAGAAGGGAGATCAGCTCGATGGGGTCCTGCAGGAGCTTCCGGTCGATTCAGAGTCCAAGTCTTTTCGCGAGTCGGTGGAGGTCAGGGTCTCCAGGCTTCCCCAAGCCCGCATGAGGGAACCCGAATACGAGAAGGATGATCTTGTAGCCACTCGGGAAGCTTACGGGAGCGCGCTGGTCAAGCTTGGAGAATGCGACGGCAGCGTGGTGGCTCTGGACGGCGATACCAAGAACTCGACCTTCTCGGAGAAGTTCATGAAGGCCTTCCCCGATCGCTTTTTCGAGTGTTTTATTGCCGAGCAGAACATGGTCGGCGCAGCCATCGGCCTTTCCAAGAAGAACAAGATCCCCTTTGCTTCCACTTTTTCCGCGTTTTTCGGACGCGGTATGGATCACTTGCGAATGGGGGTTATTTCCCAGGCCAACATCAAGTGCGTGGGGTCTCACTGCGGTGTCTCCATCGGTGAGGACGGGCCGTCTCAGATGGGTCTGGAGGACTTGGCCATGTTTCGCTCGCTGCCGGGTTCGGTGGTCTTCTATCCATGCGACGCGGTTTCGGCCGAGCGGGTGGTGGCCCTGGCCGCCGAGCACCGCGGCCTGGTCTATATCCGCACCAGCCGGCCCAAGACGGCTGTCATCTACGACAACCGGGAAGTCTTTCGCCTGGGCGGAAGCAAGCTGTTGCGTTCCTCTGAAGGGGATCGGTTGCTGCTGGTGGCTGCCGGGGTGACATTGCACGAAGCGCTGAAAGCCCACGAGCTGCTCCTGTCCGAGGGGATTCCGGTTGGGGTGATGGATGCCTATTGTGTCAAGCCGCTGGACGAGGCAGGCCTGGTCGAGGCGGCCGCCACCCGGGAAAGCACCGTCGTTGTGGTGGAAGAGCACTACAGCGAAGGCGGGTTGGGGGATGCCGTGCTGAACGCGGTGGCCAACCACAACATCGGCGTGCACAAGATGGCTGTTCGGGAGGTCCCCCGTTCCGGCAAGCCGGATGAGTTGCTGGAATACTACGGTCTCAGCGCCAATCGTATTGCGGCCAAGGTGAGAGAACTTCTGCAGGCGGGCTTGCGTGGAACCAAGTGAGAGGTTATCCACGAAGGCCCGAAAAGAAATCCACGAAGGGACACCAAGGATCACGAAGAATATCGAGGATCAATTAAATTTGGTCTAATACAAATTATTTTGTTCTTTTATTGACGCCCGGTTCTTCTTCTTGTATTCTTCAAATTCCAAGCGAGCCTGCCAAGTGTGAGGCACTTGACAGGCCCTTAGCATGACCCATCCTATGCCGGAGGACGAGCCCGCCTGATCAGCATTATACTGCATCAACAGTTGGTTCCAGCCCGGCATAGGACTCCTTCCCTATTTCGCTGTTCCTCATGTAGGGATTCATGTTCGTGGTCGTTAGGGAATACGGGAGCAGATGAACTGGAAAGCACTTCTTGTCGGCCTCCTCTTGTTGCTTGTATGTAAGGCTGCCAGCTTGGCGCAACACGACGGTCCGGCACTTCCAGACGAAAATCTGAGTCAGGATCAGCTGATCCAGCGCTTGTCCCATGGCGGTCTCACTATCAGGGATTTGCGAAGGAAGGGGCTGGAGATCTTTACCACTCCGTTCAACACCCATGACGGTTTTGGGGATGGCTCTTTCAACAGCGAGTTCCCGACGTCCCCGCTCAGCAACCGGCCCACGTTGCAAGGCAACGGCCTCTCACTACGTGTAAACGGGCTGGATGCGCAGTCTTGCAACGAGTGTCACTCGATCGTCAAGCAATCCACACGCCCCCCGACTCTTGGCATCGGCGGTGTGGGGGGGCTCGTTCAGAATGCGATCATCATGCCCAGCCTCATCGATGTCGCGGATTCCTTCGATGATCGGGTGAACTACTCGTCCGGCCATGCCCCGGACCTTCCCCTGGCGTTCGACGGCAAAGTGGACTTCAATGGACGATTTGCCAATCCACCCTTTCTGTTTGGTGGAGGCGGGTTGGAATTACTGGCCAAGGAAATGACCGCCGACCTCCAATATCTTCTTTCCATCGCCAGGAACTTACCGGAAGGAAGCCTCACCCACCTGAATACTCATGGGGTCAACTTCGGGTTCCTCGAAACACTGGCGGATGGAGAGATAGGACTGCACGTCAAGGGAATCGGTTTCAAGGATAACTCCGGCCGATCGCCCGAAGAGGTTCTAGTGGTCAGACCCTTCGGCCGAAAGGGCGAGAGTTTTTCCATGCGCGATTTCTCTCGCGTCGCAATGCAGTTTCACTTCGGTCTGCAACCCGTCGAGGTGGTGGGCGAGTTCTTTGACGCTGATAGCGATGGCGTGGTGAACGAAGTGACGGTTTCCGAAATGAGTGCCCTTCACATCTTCAACGTGACCAATCCCGTTTCCTTCATGGAGAAGCCTGACCTCTCGGCCCAGCGCGGTTTTTCGACCTTCCAGGCAATCGGATGCGCCGTATGTCACATTCCCATGATGAAAACCCGCTCCCGAAATCTACCGTTGAGCTTTCCCGAAGTGCCTTGGGACCCCGGGCAAAATGTCTATCTGGAAATTGACTTGGCCGAGGCTGGCTTTGAGCCGGTCCCCGGAGAAGATGGAGTATTGGTACCGCTGTTCGCCGATCTGAAACGGCACGATATGGGCGACGGTTTGAAGGAAGACTTCCAGTTGGCCAAGTTCTCCAATCGAGAGTTCACGACCGCTCGTTTGTGGGGCGTAGCCGACACGGCTCCCTATCTGCACGACGGGCGCGCCACCACCCTGTTTCAAGCAATCGAAGCCCATGGAGGCGAGGCCCTAACCTCCAGAGATGCATTCTTGGAACTGTCCGCTGAAGAAAGACAACAACTGATTTCATTCCTGGGACGACTCCGAACCCCCAACCGTCCCAACCAGGAACTGCTTCCTCTGGTGTCTCCACCCATCTTTGAGAATCAAGAATCTCCCGTATGTTTGTTTCTGGAGTGTTTGAGGGTACGCTAAGAAGTGGTCCCTCAAGCCCTCTCTCAGCTTCAAGATTATCCAACCGGTTGGCAGAAGAACTTAATTTCCAAACTCAACCCTAGCGTGCGCTTAGGCGTTTTTACTCCCTTCCTCTCCGCAAAACGGAGCGGGCCTGATCAAGAGAAACTGCTTTCCCTTTTCCCATGACATCAATACAAGAATATGGTATTTATGTTTTTTCAGTGACAATCTGTGAACAAACTATGTCTCCGCTACCGCCGCTCGAGTGTCTGCGCTTTTTCGATGCCGCCGCCCGGCACCAGAGCTTTGCCCGGGCTGCGGAAGAACTGCAGGTCACTCCCGCCGCCGTCGCCCACCGCATCAAGACGCTTGAAAAACACCTCGGCCTCAGCCTGTTCGACCGCAATCGCCGTAGGGTCAGGCTGAACTCGCGGGGCAAGGCTTGTCTGGGGGAAGTGCAAGGCATACTCGCCGAGATCCGGGAGGTCATCGACCGCTACCGAAGCGGGTCACACATGCGGCGCCTGAGCGTCGTTGTGGTCGAGTCCGTCGCCGAGCGGTGGCTCATGCCGAAGATTGCAGACTTCAACGCTGCCCAGCCCGACATCGCCATCGAGCTGGAGACTGACCATCTCGGTGTTGACCCCAACCGGAACGACTTCGACGTCTGGATCACCTACGACGGCGGGACCAAGGTGCCGAGCACGGAGGTGGCCCTCCAGGAGACGCTGTTCGAGGATTCGTTGGTTGCACTCTGCAGCCCGGTTCTTTTCGAGACCTACGGGCGCCCCCGCAACTTGGCGGATTTGTATGCGTGGCCCATGCTCTACCACCTGGGCTGGCCTTCGGACTGGGCGCAATGGTTCGCGGCCCAAGGTAGCCCCCCACCGGATCTGTCGCATGCATCGGGCTTCCGCCTGTGCAGTATGTTGATGCATGCGACTCTGAAGGGCATGGGGGCGGCTGTTGGACGCCGGGCGACGGTTGTTCCCGAATTGGAACAGGGGACTCTGGTGCCGTTGTTCGACCAATACAACGAAGTGCCCACGCGGTGCCGTCTGATGACAACCGCCGCCGCGCGGCGCAAGCCGGAGGTCCAGGTATTTCGGGAATGGATCCTTGAAAGCGTCCCCGATCCTGTCACCAAGGTAACGCTTGCGGGAGCACCTCACCATGGGCACTGAGCATCGGTCCCGGTGGATGATGCGAAAGTCTGCCTCGGTCCTCCGGTTCTGTCTACATCAGCGACTGCAATCGATTTCGCCCCATTCTGCTTGCCCCGAGCCCGTTGCCCACGCCGCTGACCAATAAATGCTCTTCCTCAATCGGAAGTCGGAGCGTGGGGTAGGTTACTCCGAGCCTCGTTACTACTCCCTGACGCCAGTTGCAGTTTCCTCTGCTCCAAGCAAATAGGCCAGCATCCTCACACTTGCGTGCTCACCGATCCTCAAGCAGATCGACTGGGAAACACCCCAGGAGGTGGATCTACACCTGACTATCGACAACTACGGCACGCACAAGCACGAGAAGGTGCAAGAGTGGTTGCGGTGGCGTCCCCGGTTCCACCTCCACTTCAGGCCGACCGGTTAAACGGAACGAGTTCCAACTCGCGAAAGGCCATGAATCTTGGTTGTTTCACTCTGGAATGATTCGCCTGGCAGGCTGGTGGTCCGGCGCGATCATTCCTCGGAGTCTCCGGTGAAGCTCCTGAAAAATCCGCGCCGGGAAAGCCTGGGGTTGGTCGGGCGGAAGGCCAATTTGTCCAGGCTGAATCCGTAGTTGAGCTTCTCCAGGTCGCTCAACAGTTCGTAGGCGGACGGGTATCGATCAGCCGGGTCGTTTTGCAGGAGGGCCCGCAACAGGCGGCTCCACCCCGGGGAGGCTTGGGGGCGTACGGCAGTCAGCCTGGGTAGCTCACGGTCCAGAATCTGCCGGTCCAGCGCGGCGGAATCCCCACCTGCAAAGAGAAACTCCCCCAGAGAAAGTTCGTAGAGCACAGCACCCAGGGAAAAGAGGTCGCTCCTGGAATCGCCAGGTTTCCCCCGCACTTGCTCCGGCGCCCGGTAGCTGCGGTGTAGCAGCGGCGGCTGACCCGCCGGGAGGTCTTGTTTCCGCGACGCGGGTTCCCGCGGATCGTGCAGGACCAGGTTGGGTGGCAGGTAGGGCAGGACAGCGTCCAACAGCTTTACCTGATTGCCTTCCTGCAGGAGCAGGCTACGTGAAGTGAGGCGTCCGTGGACGAGGCCGTTCTCGTGCACTTCCAGCAATGCGCGGGCGGTTTGAATGGCTGTCTGAAGGGCCAGGTCGAAGTCGCAAGGCCCTGCGCTGATCATCTCGGCCAGCGTCTTCCCATGCATAAACTCCATGGGAAGAATGTGATGACCTTCATGGGTCTCGATGGGAAACAGCCGCGCCAGGTTGGAGTGGTCCAAGGCGGCGTAGAGGGCCAGCTTCTGCAGGAATTGCGATTCGGCAGGGTCTTCCTGCCGGGGCAGCCGCTTCAGGAACAGCAGGGCGGCGGTTTCCCGCCGCTCGATGTGGGTTGCCTTGTAAAAGTAGCGCGTGTCCGCCAGCCGGTCTCTGGAGAGTATTCGGTAAGGGCCGATCTGCTTGCCGATGAGCACGGGAACGTTCTCAGCGGGCTGGCTGCCAGCTAGAATGGGATATCGTCATCGCTTGTCCCGGAGTCGGCTGCGGGGGCGGGTTGGGCTGCGGGGGCAGGTTGGGCTGGCGGCGCCGCTTGTCCTTCCTCGGAGCGGCCGCCCAGCATGACCATGTTGTCGGCTCGGATTTCTGTGGTGTAGCGTTTGTTTCCCTCCCGGTCCTCCCAACTACGGGTCTGCAGGCGCCCCTCGATGTAGACCAGCCTTCCCTTGCTGAGATACTGGCCGCAGATGTCCGCCAGCTTGCTCCAGGCGACGACCCTGTGCCACTCGGTTCGTTGCTGCCTTTCGCCGCTCTGGTCCTTCCAGGTCTCGTCGGTTGCGATGCGAAGGTTAGCAACCGCCGTGCCTCCCTGGGTGAATCTGACTTCGGGGTCCTGTCCCAGCCTGCCCACCAGAATCACCTTGTTGACTGAACCTGCCATTCCATGCCTCCTTGTAAATTACGATGGGAGAATTGATTCGGGAGAATTTCTTTAACGGCGCGACGTCCTCCGCCGAGAGGCGCGGGTCGATACGCCCAGAGTCTTCAACCGATTCCTGGCGATCTCCGCCTCTCTGGAGGAAGGGTGCTTCTGAATGACCCAGCGGAGCTCCTTGACCCCGGCTTGCTGGTTTTCGAGCTCCAGGTAGCTGAACCCCTTTTTCAAGATCGCCGCCGGAACCTTGTCGCCTTTGGGATAGACCTGTATCACCCGGTCGAAAGCATCCACGGCCTCGGCGAAATTCCGGACCCCGTAGTAGGTCTCGCCGATCCAGTAGAGCGCGTTGTCCGAGAGCTCGGTTTCCGGGTAGTTGTTGATGTATTCCTGAAAGCCCTCCCGGGCCAGGTCGTAGTTGCCCTTGAGGTAGTCGCCATGGGCGGAATTGTAGAGTGCCTCCGGGTCCAGGGAACCGCCCGCCCGCCGCGGGTTGTCCAGGGACTCGACCTGGGTCTTGGTTTCCGCCAACTGCATGGAGAGCTTGTTGATTCGGTCCATCACCATGTCGATTCCGGTGTTGACCACCGAGAACTGGTTCTCCAGCGAATCGATCTTGGACCCGACGGCCGTCTCCGTCTGCTGGTTGGATGACTTCATGCTTTCAAGGACGATCTGCATCCTGGCCGACTGGTCGAAGAGCTTCTCGACCAGGTCTTTCAAGACGGCGATGTCGGAGTCGAAACCCTTCTGCAACTCCCGCAGTTGCTGCTGCAGGATGGAAACGTCGGCTTGCAGCCGGATGATCTCCCTTTTTTGAGCCGAGGCCGGAAGCGTCACCATCAATAGAATCCCTAGGCTGGGCAACAGGGCGTGTCTAAGCAATTTGGTCACCTCGATATCTGGGGGTCCAAAGTGGTCGTTGCGTGAATCATAACAGCGGCCAATCGGCAGGGCAAGCTCGGGTTGAGCCGCGGAAGAGTCGGGAAACCATCCGGAAAAAGGGATGTTCTGCCTATTTCAATATCGGGTGCGGCCTGGTGAGAAATACGGGCCCATGCCTTTTTTGGCACGACAGCAATGCTTCGGATCTTGGGAGTACTTGAGGAGAGAACCACCCGGCAAAAGGCGGGAGTCAACCACTGGGGGGAGAATGAAATGGATGCGACGGGCCGCCCCTTGGGAGATCCAGGGGCGGCCTCGCCGCGGGTACTACCGGCGTCAGCGACTCAGCACGAAATGGGCCCGGCGGTTCTTCTGCCAGCAGGCCTCGTCGGACTCCGTGCACTGGGGCCTCTCCTTGCCGTAGCTGATCGTCTTGACTCGAGAGCTGGAGATTCCCATGGAGGTGAGATGGCTGAGGGCGGAGTTGGCTCTGCGGTCGCCCAGACCCAGGTTGTACTCCTCGCTGCCCCGCTCGTCGCAATGGCCTTCAATGGTGAAGCGGACTTGCGGGTATTTCTTGAGGAATTCGGAGGCCGCCGCCAGGGTCGCGCGGGCGTCGCCCCTGATCTCCGACTTGTCGTAGTCGAAATAGATGTCCTTGACCTTCTTGGTGAACATCTCCTCAACCGTCGGTTGCCTCTTCTTGGGAGGCGGAGGCGGTGCAGGCGGCGCGGTGACCGTCACCCGGGCGCTTGCGGTAACGCTTCCCCCCTCTCCCTTGGCGGTCAGCGTATAGGTCGTGGATGAACTGGGAGAAACCGAGCGCGACCCGCTGGTGCTGACGTCACCGATCCCCTGGTTGATGGAGACGTTGGTGGCATTGGTGGTGCTCCAGGTCAGGGTAGACGACTTTCCCTTCTGGATGGTCGTCGGGTTGGCCGTCAGGGTTGCCGTCGGCTTGGGCGGCGGGGGAGGCGGCGGAGGCTCTTCCGGAGGCGCGACCGGCACCTGCTTTTTACAGCCGCCCGAGATTGCGATGAGGAGCGCGAACAGGCATAGGGCAGCCACGTTCAAGAACTTCCTGTTTTTCATAGTGTCCTTCCTCCGTTCGAAGATGGGTGTGAAGCGTATTTGTGTCCCGAACCTTTGATAGCGAGCCCTAGTCTATAAAAAATAAATCCAGTGTAAAACAAAAAAATCACTGCCGAAAGTAATTGGACCAGGCGGGAGAGGTGTTTTGGCCTCGACGGGTGAGTTGCTCCTTCTGGGTGCCGTCGGCCAGCATAATGAAAATCTGCCGGCTCCCGAAACGGTTGGACTCGTAGGCAATGTGGCGGCTGTCGGGCGACCAGACCGGATGCTCGTTGTTGGCGCCGTCTCGAGTGAGCTGGCTAAACCGGCCGCTGACCACGTCCAGCAGGTAGATGTCGAATCGTCCCGTCCGCCGCCTCCTCCAGGAGAAAGCGATGTGCACGCCGTCCGGACTCCAGGAGGGACTCACGGCTTCGCCGCCTTCGTTGATCAGCCGGCGCAGGTTGGAGCCGTCCTCATCCATGATCCAGATCTGTGGGGAACCGCTGCGGCCGGAGACGAAGGCGATCTGCCTGCCCGACTTGGGATTCCATACGGGCGAGATGTCCACGCCGCGGGCACGTGTCAGCCGCCTGAGGCGGCGGCCACGGAGATCGGAAACGTATATTTCGGGGTCGCGGGTCTTGCTGGAGCTGAAAGCGATCCGTTCCCCGTCGGGGGCAAAGGCCGGAGTGGTGGTGAGCCCGCCGCGAAGGGAAAAGGGAATTAGCCTTTGATCGAAGACGGTTCGAAAGTACAGATCGGGGTTGCCTCGGTGGTAGGAGGTGTAGGCAATGCGTGAGTTGTCCATGGACCAGCGGGGGGTCAGGCTGATGGAACGGTGATTGGTGAGCGCCTTCTGCCCATAGCCGTCGTAGTCCATGGTGTAGATTTCCTTGTTGCCGTTGCGGTTCGAGACAAAGGCAATCCGGGTGGAAGCGATCCCTCGAATCCCTCCTCCGATGCGGAGCACGATTTCGTCGGCCAAGCGGTGGGCCAGGGATCGGACGCCCTCTTCATCCGGATCCACCCGGTAGCGGTTTCCGATGATGGACTCCTGGGTGTTCACGTCGATCAAGCGTGCCTCGACCACGAACTGGCCCCGCTGCATATAGGAATTGCCATAGACCAGGTTCTGGGCCTGAACGTCTTCGGCGGTCCATTCCTCGTAATTGACCTCGTAGGGCTGCGAAGGAAGTTTCAGGGGGTAAAAGCTCTTGGGCACCAGCTCGAACACGCCCGCCCGCCGCAGGTCGTTCCACAGCACGTCGTCGAACAGGCGGGTGTGCCCATCCAGCTCCGACTCGGAGCCGCGTCGCTGCATGTCGGCCACGGCCACGCGGGCCCTGACGCCCTCGGTCACCACCACACGGACCTGGCTGTCGGTCTCCTGGGCGGCGGCCGGCAATGGACCACTGAGGAATGTCATCGACAGCAGGCAGACAGGTGTGAGGAGTTTGGTCATGGGTTTTCGTTTTCTTCGGTTATCGGGAATGCTCGAACCAGAATTCAGCCACCAACCGGGTCTCTCCCCCGGGAAGGGGAGGGAATCGGGAGGCCTTGATGGCTCTCAGTCCGGAACGGTCCAACGACGGGACCCCGCTGGATTGCTTGATGGTTTCCCCGGCAATGGAACCGTTCCGGCGGATGGTGAATTGAACCACCACCCGCTTGGCCGTGCGCACGTTGGGACTGACCAGGTTTTTCTGCCAGTTGCTACTGACGATGTCGCGAATCTGCCTCACGTACCAGCCATACTTCTTGCCGAAAAACCCGTCGCCCAACCCGATGCCACCGGACCCCATGCCGGTTTGAAACTGGGAATAGGAGAGGTCGGGAGCGCCGCCCTCGCCAAAGGGAACTCTGTCGGAAGGAGGGATCTGGGCGACCTGTTTGGGAGCCCGCCGCCGGGGGCGCGGCCGCTTCCTGGCCCTGCGCTTCTTCTTGACCTCGAAGGCCTTGGGGTCGGGGACCTCCGGCTCGGCTTCAGCCGCCTTGGTCTCTTCGGTCTGACCGAGACCCTTGGATTCGGTGGCGATGTTGCTGGCGGTGGTCTGCTTGGGACGCGGCAGGTTCAGTCCACGAACGGTCGCCCCCTGCACCAGGCCGACCGAAATGGATCCGCCACCGCCCTGACTGTCGCCCCAGGGGTCGGCGCTTGGGTTGAGGTAGGAGGGCAGGAGGAAAAAACTCACCCCCACCAGCAGATGGCTGACCACTGACAGGTAGAGATATCCTCCCAGTCTTTCCTTCTGAATTTCAAAAATGGAGTGTCGTTGGACCGGCATCGGAGATTGGCCCCCCCCGTCCCCGGCCACGGGACGAATCATACAGGGTGAAACATAGGCGTATCAGACAAGTCCGGCCCCCGCCCTGGTGTGCGGATCATACATAGAGTGAAACAATCAGAAATCGATCAACCCTTCGCGAACTTGGTACCCCGTCGCGGCAAACCTCAGCGCCTTAGTGCCCCTTCGTCGTTCTTCGTGTCCCTTCGTGGATAAGTCTTTTTCTTTTGTCTTTTTTCTTTTGTTTCAGGCAAGCCGCGCCCCTGCCCTGCCGTGCAGATCATACGAGAGTGAAACAATCAGAAATCGACCAATCCCTTCGCGACCTTGGTATCCCGTTACGGTTCACCTCAACGCCTTAGTGTCCCTTCGTCGTCCTTCGTGGCCCTTCGTGGATCACTCTTTTCCGTTTGTCTTTTTTCGGTTGTTTCAGACAAGACAAGTCACGCCGGCCGGCGTGGGCAAAAGGGTCGTGGCTACTGTTCCGGCTGGGTGACCACGTTGATATTCTTCACGCCGGCAAGTCTGGCTCGGTCCATGACCCGGGCGATGGTCCCGAACGGCACTTCCTCGTCGGCGCGCAAATAGATCATGGCGGTTTCCGGGTCCTTGATCCGGGCCTGCAGGCGAACTCCCAAATCGTTGATGTTGATGGGATCGGAGCCCACGAAGAGCCGCTGTTCCCGGTTGATGCTGACCACCAGCAGTTCCTTGGTCAATTCGCTGACCGTCTTGGTCTTGGGGACGCTGACCTCGATTCCGGACTGAATGATGGGCGCGGTCAGCATGAAGATGATGAGCAGGACCAGGACCACGTCCACCAGGGGAACCACGTTGATCTCGGAAAGCGACGTCTGGGTTCTCCCTTGCGGGTTGGTGAATGCCATTGTTTCACCTTTCTGCCGCGCCTGGACGACGGACCTCGGGAGCGGGTAGCGGATCGTCCCGGCTGCCGGGTTACAGGAAGGTCCGCTCCATCAGATTCAGGAACTCCAGAGAGAAGTCGTCCATGGCGGAGCCGAACTCCTTGAGGTGGTGGACGAAATAGTTGTAGGCGATCACCGCCGGAATGGCTGCAAAAAGACCGGCCGCGGTCGCGATGAGAGCCTCCGAGATGCCGGGGGCTACGGCGCGGATGGTGGCCGCCCCCTCCATGCCCAGGCCGGCAAAGGCGTCGATGACGCCCAGCACCGTTCCGAACAGCCCGATAAAGGGGGCCACCGAGGCCGTGGTGGCCAACCAGCTCATATTGCGCTCCAGCTTGGTCAGTTGCACCGAGGAGGCTCGGGACAGCGCCCTTTGAATGACGTTGATGGTCTTGAGCGTTGGAGACGGGGCGGGGCGGCCACCGTCGGGTTGGCTCATCAACTGGGCTTCCAGTTCCTCGTAGCCGGCCAGAAAGACCTCGACCAGGGGAGTGTTCCTCAGGGATTCGCAAGCCGCGCTGATTTCGGAAAAGCGCTTACTCTTCCGAAAGATACGCAGAAAGGCTTCCGAGTCGGTGCGCAGCTTCCTTAAATAGAAGTATTTCTTGAAGGTGATCGCCCAGGAAAATATCGAGAAGAATACCAGGACCAGCAGGACGCCCTTGGCCAGGGGACCAGACTGAAGGATCAACTTCAACAAGTCCATCTCGGCTCCCTGCGCAAGCACAGGGAGCAGACCGCCCGGATCTATCGTCAAACAAGTCCCCCAGCGTTTTCCTGGACAGCCGGAATGAACTTCGTCCCAACCGTGTTGTGGCGGAAGTTACCATAGACCTCTCAGGGTCGTCAACCGTGCTCCGGACCCAAATCGAGGACCGCCAGGACGGTGATTTCATGGGTTTGATGACGGGGCCGCCGGATCGGTCTCCGCCTTGTGAGTTCTATGGTACACTCAGCCCTCCTCAAGCCGATTCCACGATTTCAGACCGGCTCCCGTCCGCCTTATGCTGAAGTTCCTCGAAATACGCGATTTCGCCTTGGTCGACCATCTCTCCCTGCAGTTCCGGGAGGGATTGAACCTGTTGACGGGGGAGACAGGTTCGGGCAAGTCGATCATCGTCGATGCCCTGGGTTTGCTGGCGGGAGCCAAGGCGCGGGTCGAAATGGTTCGTACCGGGTCCGGCAGAGCCTCGGTCTCGGGCTGCTTCGAGGGCGTGGAGGGGTTGCGCGGCCTGCTGGAGGCGAGCGGGCTCGAGTTCGATCCGGAGGAGGTGATCGTCAGGAGAGAGGTCGTTCCGGATGGCAGGGGACGAGCTTTCGTCAACAACCGGATGGTCCCGGTTGCCTTCCTGAGGAAGCTGGGGCCCCATTGTGTCGACATTCACGGGCAGAGCGACCAACAGTCCCTGTTCGGTCGCGATTCCCAGTTGCAGTGGCTCGATCTCTTCGGCGGCCATCGGGTCCCCCTGGCTGAAGTCGGAGGCCTCTTCGCCAGGCTGCAGCAGCGCCGGGAGCAGCTCCGGAGATTGAAATTGAGCGAGCAGGAGAGGTTGCGAGCTATCGATCTGATGTCGTTTCAGGTCGATGAAATCCGCAAGGCGGAATTGTCCTCCCCCGATGAAGAATCTCAGCTTCTGGAGGAGCGACGGCTGCTCTCCAACGCGGACCGTCTGTTCCAGGCCTCTCATCAGGCCCATGCCCACCTCTACGAATCGGAGGACTCGATAGGCGCCCGGCTCAGGCAGACCGGCCGGCTGCTGGAGGAGTTGGGCTCTTTGGACGCCCGCTGCCAGGGCCTTCAGGAGCAGTTTCAATCGGCTTGCATCAGCATAGAGGATGTCTCGCTGGCGTTGCGGGAGTATGCCTCCAGGATCGAGGTGGACCCCGCCCGGTTGGATCGGATCGAGGGGCGTCTGGTTGAAATCGACCGTCTCAAGCGAAAGTACGGGGAATCGCTTGAGGCGGTCATGGCCTATGGCCAACGGATCGAAGCAGAACTGCAGGAACTGCAGGAAGCCGACCGCAGGGTCGAGGCTATCGAGAAGGAGCTGCAGGATCTGGAGAGCGACTATCTGAGTCGGGCCGGGTCACTCAGCCTCCGGCGAAAAAAGGCCGCCGGGAGACTCGAGCGCTCCATGGGCAACGAGTTGGGACAACTGGCCATGGAAAAAACCCGGTTCAGGGTGGCCTTCTCTTCCGTTTCCGGCCGTGGTGGGGACGGCTCAACCGGAGCGAGGATCCCGGGGACGGCGCGTGGGACCGACCTCATCGATTTCCTGATCAGCCCCAATCCGGGTGAAGATCTGAAGGTCCTGGCCAAGATCGCCTCCGGCGGAGAGGTCTCGAGGATCATGTTGGCCTTGAAGACCATTCGTTCCATCGATGATCGGGGGAAAACGCTGGTCTTTGACGAGGTCGACAGCGGCATCGGTGGTCGGGCTGCCGACGTGGTGGGGCGGAAGCTCAAGGTCCTTTCCAAGGCCAACCAGGTATTGTGCGTGACGCACCTCCCGCAGATTGCCTCCTATGCCGACAACCACTTTCACATAGAGAAGAGGGTGGAGAAAGACCGGACTGTGACCCGGGTCGTCCACCTCGACCGGGAGAGCCGCATTCGAGAAATTGCCCGCATGATCAGCGGGGAACGGGTGACCGACAGTGTCCTGACCCATGCCGCCGAGCTCCTGAAGAGCGCTTCCAACTGAGAAGAGACACGGGTATGCCTTTGGTGGATTACTCGTTTTGAGAATCCACGTTTTCTGCCTAGGGTTAAGGCTCGACTTTGCCGGCGGCTTCCTGCATTCTTTAGTGACGGTTCACGCAAGTTTCCGGCGCGAGCCGACGGATTCCGGTTCCATCGGCTTTCCTGATCCGGCCGGCATGAACGGCCTTCATTCACCGTCGACCATGGTCCAAGGCAAGAAGTTCTTCATCGAGACATTCGGTTGTCAGATGAATCATCACGACTCCGAGAAGGTCTCCGGCACCCTCGTGAAGATGGGATACGTCCCCACCTCCAACGCAGCCGAGGCCGATCTGCTGCTGCTCAACACCTGCAATATCCGGGAGAAAGCCAACCAGAAGGTGTTCTCCCGCCTGGGAGCCGTCCGTCAAACCTATGGAGCTAAGCCTACCGCCAAGATCGGCCTGCTGGGTTGCATGGCGCAGATGGAGGGGAACTCGATCTTCAAGAAGGCGCCCAAGGTAGACCTGGTGGTCGGGTCCAGCAGTTACTCCTTTCTACCGGACCTGGTTACCAGGCTGGAGCAGGGAGAGCGGAAGGTGATCGACGTTTCCCAGGACAGCGACCGATTGTTCGAAACCGAGGCCGGAACCCGGGAGAGTCCCTACAAGGCCTTCGTCACCATTATGGAGGGGTGCAACCGCTTTTGCTCCTTCTGCGTCGTTCCCTACACCCGGGGACCCGAGCGCAGCCGGCCCGGACGACACGTTCTGGCCGAAGTGGAGCGCTTGTCCTCCCAGGGGTTCAGGGAAATCACCCTGCTCGGTCAGACGGTCAACTCCTGGCGGGACCCTCTGGGAGAGATTGCCTCCTTCACCGACCTGCTGCGTCGAGTGGCGCAAATCGGGGGAATCCGGCGTGTGCGCTTCACCTCTCCCCATCCGAGCGACTTTCAGCCCGACATCGTCGAGGTGATCGAGTCGGTCCCCGAAGTCTGCAACCAGATTCATCTGCCCTTGCAGTCGGGCTCCACACCCGTTCTGCAGCGAATGAAGCGAGACTACACTCGCGAGCAATACCTGGAAAAGGTGGCCTTCCTGCAGCGCTCCAAGAGGGAGATCGCCCTCTCCACCGACATCATCGTGGGGTTCCCTGGAGAGACCCAGCAGCAGTTCGAGGAGACGCTCTCGATGGTGGAGATGGTCGGATACGACTCCATGTATTCCTTCAAGTTCTCTCCCCGTCCGGGGACCGAGGCCTTCGCATTCCAGGATGGGATTCCTGAGGCGGAGAAGAGCCGCCGGCTGCAGGTCCTCCAGCAATTTCAACGCAAGATACAACTCGAGAAACATGCCCGTCTGGTGGGAAGACAATTCGAAGTCCTGGTCGACGGAAGCAGCCGGAGGGACAGCCAGGTGCTGGCGGGGCGAACGACTCAGAACAAGGTCGTCAACTTCAGCGGCCCTCCCGAATTGCTTGGCCGAATCGTGCCGGTGAGAGTGACTGGCTACGCCCCCAACAGTTTGCAGGGAGAATTGGTTCGGTGCTAGACTGCATTCGGTGGGTGCAGCAGGGCCCTGGAGACCGAGGAGCTCGAGAATGCAGATTGAAATGAAGATTCGAGGCTTGATGATGGATCCGGTCACCAATGTGCCCATCGTGATCCTGAAGGGGGCTGAGGGCAACGCCCTGTTGCCCATTTGGGTTGGCGTTTACGAGGCCAATGCCATTGCCCTGGAGATCGAAAAAATCTCCAGCCCGAGACCCATGACCCACGATCTGCTGAGAAACGTCCTGAACGGTTTGAGCTGTTCGGTGATGAAGGTGGTGGTGAACCAGCTCAAGGACGATACCTTCTATGCCATCATCTGGCTGGAACGGGAAGGCCGCCTGATCTCGATCGACTCTCGCCCCAGCGACGCCCTGGCTCTGGCGCTGCGCACGGATTCTCCGATTTTCGTTGAGGAAGAGGTCATCAAGACCTCCAAGGCAGCCTCGGCCGACAAGGAGAAGTCGGGCGACGAGGAACTGAAGCGTTGGCTGGAGAATCTGAATGACGAGGACCTGGGCAAATACAAGATGTAGCCCGATTATCTTGCGCTGGTTGGCGTCAGGACTATAATGGAGGACGTTTCCCAGAAGAATCCTGACCGATTCGGCGCAAACTCGCGCCGGGGTTTTTGAGGAGGAAGCCATGAGACGATTACTCTCGGGCCTCTGTCGGTTCTGCGGCCGGATGGTTTTGGCGGCGGGCCTGTGCGTGCTGGTGGCCGGCTTGGTGGATGGACCTCACTCACCGCTTTCCGCCAACCAAAAGAAGTCAGCGGGCAAGTCCAAGAAGAAGGGCAAGAAAAACCGGCAGCCGGTGGAAGAGGCTGCGCCGGAGCCGGCGGTGGAGCAGGCCGATGTGCCCAAGCCGCCCCAGAATGACTTTACCGTTCAGGTTTACGACAAGATGGACGAAGCCGATCTGCAGACGGAGACGTTCACGGACCAGTATGAAATCGACCAGGTCAGCCAGGATGTGGAGGTGGTGATCACCTATTACAACTGGTCCCTTGGCAAGAAGGACTACTGGAATCGGCAGATCAGCGTCGACACCAAGTCGCCTTCGGGAGTCATCGTCGAACACATCACCAAGAGCGGTTTTGGGGATTTGGGCTATGTGCCGGAAGGCAAAACCGTCACTACGGACGTCTATCGCAAGGAACAGGTGGTCGTCCGGGGGGACGTCGCCACCGCCCGGATGGTCGACAAGGAGATCGGAACCGAGGAGCAGGAACGATTCAAGTACCTGATGACCAAGTTCGTTCTGGACAAGTGATCCCAACCTGAGAACCTCCGTCTGCCGTTGCTCTCCGATGTACCCATGAAATATTCCTCCGCAAGGAGGATGCTTCTGCTTGTCCCGTTGCTGGTCCTGGCCATGCCGGTCCAGCTTCAGGCCAAGAAGCTCTTCCAAAAAGCGGCCAAGAGGCAGTTGAAGCTCTACCTGGTGGAGATCTGCGATTGGATCGAGACCCAGGGCGCCGAGGAGTCCGAGTCCGCCGCCGGGACTTCGGCCGCTTCCATTCGGGCCCTGCTGGCCGGCTACGATCTGGCCGGAAGGCAAAAACGCTACCTGAATGCAGCCTTGGAGTGGAGCGATCGGCTGATTGCGCAGCAGCAGCCGGTGCAGACAGCATCCGGCAAGCCGGGGGCATTGTGGGTCGGCCGGAATGACGGCCTGCCCTTGAACTCGGCGGATTCCTGCCTGGCGGCGACTGCCCTGGCCCGGACCCATGTCTACGCGGACAAGTCCCGGAAGCGAACCTATCGCGAGGCTCTGGAACGGTACGCCCGGGTCCTGGTCGACGGTTACCGAGGGGTTGAGGCCAGGAAGGGTTGGGAGGGATCGAGTGGCTGGGTCATCGCCGGAGGCGAGGACGCGGGCGCCATCGCCATGGGAACTCTGGACGGCCGGCTCTCAGACCGACCTTCCACGGCTTCCACGGCGGCCGGCGGCCTGTTTTTTTCTCAGCTCTACGAGATCACCGAGAATCCGGAATACCGGCGCCTGGCGGCCGAGGCGGTGCGTTGGCTGATCCGCAGCCGGAGGCCCAATGGGCAGATCCCCTCCATCCTGGACGGAACCGTCTCTTTGAAGGGCTCCCTGGGGGTCATCCCCTATTGGGCCGAGGCGGTTCAAGCCGCATTCTACCTGTTGGACGATCGGGATCTGACCGGTTGGATGCTGGTGGAGTTGGATCTCACCGTCCGCTGGCTGCTGAGGATCCGAAGCGAGCAGGGACTGTGGGGCGAAGGAGCCGAGCAAAGGGTCACCACCAGTGTCGCCACCCTGCTGGCCTGGTTCTACCTGAACGCCGATTCGGACGAATCCATCCCGCCCACCCTCAATCCGCCCTGGAAGCTCTGGCTGAATCCGGTTCACGCGCAGTCGTTCGGCGTGATGGTAGATGAGCCCGTCTCGGGCCTGGTGGGGATGACCGCGGCCGAGATGATCAAGCCGGGAATCACCTTCAGAAAAAAATAAGGCAAGCGGCTATCGCTCCGGTAGCTCCACCGCTCTGAGGTTTCGAAAGTCCAGGTTGGTTGTGGGGTCGTGGGCTTGCAGGCTAAAAGTGCCTCCCTCCAGTCGGGCTTCCTTCCTGGCGTTCTTTCCTTCGGCGCGACCGTCCACGAAGTCGCTGACCGGATAGCCGTTCACCCATACCGCGATGTGGCGGCCCTTGGCCGTGATCGTCTTGGTGAAGAACTCACCGTCATTTGGAATGACTCGCCGGGCGGGATGGTAGAAATAGAGGCCGCCCGTGCCGAAATCCACCGGCTTGGTGCGATCGCCGCTTTCGAACTGGTTTCGAATCTGGGACTCGTAGCCTGTCCAGAATCCCCCCGAGTCACCGCGAAAAAAGACGCCGCTATTGGGATGGGTGTCGGCGTCCGGCGCATTGGTCCGGATGTCGAGCTGGAATACGAAGTCCTTGAAGGTCTTTTCCGTTTCAAGTTGCCCCGCTCCCTTTTCCACGTGCATCAGTCCCTCTTTGACCGACCAATGGTGCGGCATCGGCTTGTTTGGCCGGTCCACCTTGCGCCAGCCCTTCAGGCTCTCGCCGTCGAACAGCGGACCCAGGCCCAGGGGTTTCAGCTTGAGGTTGCGGAATTCTATTTTCTTGCCCTGGTTGTACTGGAGGCCGATGTGCCCCGTCCGGTGGGCCTCGGTTCGGGCATCCAGGATCTGCTCGCCATTGAGCCGCACCAGGAAATGGTCGCCTTGAACCGTGATCTCATAGCTTTGCCAGAGGTCCGGGTCGGTGGCCACCGGTTTGGCCTGGATGTGGTTGACCAGGCTGCCGGTGGTATAGCTGGCGTGTGAATCGCAAATCTGGAGCTCGTATCCGGTTTGGTGAGGTTCCCCCTCCTTGAGGGACCGCAGAAAGACTCCGCTGTTGCCGTCGGCGGCAGTGCGATATTCCAGTTTCAGCAGATAGTCGGCGAATTGCGCATTGGTGGCCAACCACCCGGAGTCGCCGGAGGCAGCCGAGAGGACCCCGTCCTCGATCTGCCATGCAGCGCCTCCCATTGCCTTCCAGCCGAAAGTGGTCTCGCCGTCCCAAAGAAGGATCCAGCCCTGGCTGACCTCCTCGGGAGTGAGGGTATTGGGCAGGGACCCGGTTTTCGGTGGGGACTCGGTCTGGGGAGGCGAAGTCTGCAGGGCCTCGCAAGCGAGCAGGAACAGCGTGCAGAAGCTCAATCCAATGGCGCCCATCCGGGAGCCTGTCCGTCGACTGCTTGCAAGCGGGTGGTTCAAGTTTGACCTCCTGGAGTGAGGAATGATGAATGATGAGTGAGGAATGATGAATGAGGCCGTTCCCCTTGGGAGCGCGGGCCTCCGGCCCTACTGCTCCTGAAAGCACAGCTCCACCGCCGGTCTCCCGGCGTGCCCGCCAACCCTGCCTTCTTGGACTCCTGACCGTAATCCATGCTTGAATGGCGCACTGAGAATTGTGGTTGGCTGCCGCGGCGCCGAGTCGAACGGGAGGGCGCATGATACCATAGTCACCGGTTATCCTTTCCGCTTGGTGCCCCGATGAGAATTGGGGGCCGGGGTCACGCTAAAAGGCGGTTCCTTCCGCGAACGATTCGGTCCATGAGTGCTGTCGATCCAATTCCGGCAGGGTTCCAGGGGCAACGGGTAGTTGCCTTCGAAAGCCGTTTGGCCGAGGAAATGGCCTCATTGATCTCCAGACAC
The DNA here is from genome assembly GCA_965207735.1 of Candidatus Versatilivorator sp. Taxonomy (GTDB): domain Bacteria; phylum Acidobacteriota; class Terriglobia; order Versatilivoradales; family Versatilivoraceae; genus Versatilivorator. The sequence continues at coordinate 5,211,030 of OZ242296.1, forward strand.
CAGGGTGTGCCCCAACTGGCGCCGGCCATGTCGGAGGTCCCGCTGGAAGAGAACGTCGGCGCCATCCGATTTGGGGAAAGGCTGCTCCGGGGAGAGGTTGCGGTGGTGGTCTTCATGACAGGCGTGGGAACCCGGACCCTGATGGAGGTGCTGCACAGGCGCTACCGGCAACGGGACCTGCTTCGGGCCCTGGCCGGAGCTACCCTGATCGCGCGCGGCCCCAAGCCCATTGCAGCCTTGCGGGCCCTGGGGCTGTCCACGGTCATTCCCGTTCCCGAACCCAATACCTGGCGAGAAGTTCTGGAAGTGATGGATACCAGCGAGGGTTGCCCCAACCTCTCCGGATTGACGGTGGCCGTTCAGGAGTATGGGACCCCCAATCGACCCTTTCTGGAAGAACTCGGGAAAAGGGGAGCCGAGGTGCTCCAGGTCCCGGTCTATCGGTGGACGCTGCCCTCCGACACCCGTCCCCTTTGTCGTGCCATCGATGCCCTGATCGCCGGAACCTGCCAGGTTGCCCTGTTTACCAATTCCGTGCAGGTGTCGCACCTCTTCCAGTTGGCAAGCCAGCAGCGGAAGGCCGCTGCGTTGCGCCACGCGTTGAACGGTACGGTAACCGCTTCAATCGGGCCCAATTGCAGCCAGGCGCTGCGCCGCGAGCTGGTGCGAGTGGACCTGGAAGCCGGCCAGCCCAACATGGCCTGCCTGGTGGAGGAGGCCTCCAGGAGAGGCGCCGGCATGACGCGGAGCAAAGAAGCCTCCCCTTCTTCCAGAGTGGTCGTTCCGGTGGAGGTGGACTCGGGAACTAAGGACCCGTCGACCTGCAACCCGTTGGACAGCAGCGTCTTCATGAGAGCCTGCCGCCGCCGGTCCACCGAATACACGCCGGTCTGGCTCATGCGCCAGGCCGGGCGCTACATGGCGGAGTACCGGGCTATTCGCTCCAGGACCTCATTTCTCGGCTTGTGCAAGAACTCCGACCTGGCAGCCGAAGTCACCGTGACCGCGGCCCATCGTCTCGGAGTGGATGCCGCCATCATCTTTGCCGATATCCTTCTGATCGTGGAGCCCATGGGCTTGGGTCTCACCTTCGAGGACGGGGAGGGGCCCAGCATCCAGGGGGTGATCCGTTCACAGGCGGAGGTGGATCGTCTGTCGGAAGTCAACCCGGAGGAATCCCTGTCCTTCGTGTTCGACGCCGTTCGCAAGGCTCGGGCAGGCCTGCGGTCCGACCTGCCGCTGATTGGGTTTGCCGGCGCCCCCTTTACGCTGGCCTCCTACATCACCGAGGGGGGAGGGTCCAAGAATTACATCCACACCAAGGAGCTGATGTACCGCCATCCCGGAGCCTGGGACAGCATGATGCAGTTGATTTCCCGGAGCGTGACCCGGTACCTCAACGGGCAGATTCGCGCCGGGGCGCAGGCCGTTCAGCTCTTCGACAGCTGGGCCGGCTGCCTCAGCCCCGAGGACTACCGGCGCTCGGTGCTGCCCTACACCGTCCAGGTGATCGAAAACATCAGGCCCCGAGTACCGGTCATCTACTTCTCGACGGGTACCGGCGGATACCTGGAGTTGGTTGCGTCGACCGGGGCCGACGTGATCGGGGTGGACTGGCGCATCGACTTGGCTCGGGCCTGGGCCAAGATCGGCGAGGGGCAGGCGGTGCAGGGCAACCTGGATCCCCTGGCGCTGCTGGGGGATCCCGGGAGCATCGCGGACAAAGCCGGGGAAATCCTGGATCGGGTTGGAGGGCGGCCGGGCCACATTTTCAATCTGGGCCACGGCGTTCTGCCCCAGACCCCGGTGGATCACGTGGTGAGACTGGTGGACGCCGTTCACGAGCGAAGCCGGAAGGCAGGGTCATCCGAAGGAGGGGCTTGTCTGAAACAACCGAAAAAAGACAAAAGACTTATCCACGAAGGGGCACGAAGAACGACGAAGGGACACTAAGGCGCTGAGGTTGGCCGCGACGGGGTACCAAGTTCGCGAAAGGATTGTCGATTTCTGATTGTTTCACTCTCGAATGATCTGCACGGTAGGGCAGGGACGGGGGGCGGCTAACCGGGTTGAGCGGGAAGATTTCGGCGGCCAGAAACGGATTGACTTTCCAGGAGAAGGCTCTTAAGGTTTGGAGCATTGGCGGGAATAACTCAGCGGTAGAGTGCAACCTTGCCAAGGTTGAAGTCGCGGGTTCAAATCCCGTTTCCCGCTCCAGATTCTAAGACAGGGCTATCGATCAGGACGCGGCCGCTTTCTACGGTCGAGCTTGGTCGATAGCCCTTTTTTGTGGAGAACGACAGGGGTTAGCCCGCATTTCTCAGTGCGCCATGGAAAGGCGCCTTCTTCCAACGGGTGCGAAACCCGTCCAACAACTGTCGCTCCGGTTGGTAGCAGCCAGGGCGGATCATGGAGGTAACGATATGGTCTGAAGCCCTCTGGTGTCAAAGGGCCGCTTAAGGCGGTTCAGCGAGCATGCGGGCCGGAACGCGAGTGAACGTCGAGCAGGCCTCGAAACGGGCAATGCGGGGGCCGACCCACCTGAGAAATGGGGAAGGCCGAAGACGGAGGGGGAAGCGAGCGACGCGGGCACCCCTTTGGACCCGCCGGGGTAGTGGCGCTGGCACGCATGGAAGGGGAAGAAGGCAGCAACATGGGAAGCCCTGTGGGTGGTGAGGCACGCACCGAACCGGAAGCTCGCGAGAGTCAGTCTAGGCCGACAGGGTGGCGGAGAGGCCTGTAGTACCGGAGAAGCCGGGTAATACCGGTGGAGGGAAGGGGCCTCAGGTGAGGAGCGGTGACCGAAGGGGGAAGGGTCCCGGGAGTGGCGAAAGCCTGAAACCCCGACCAAAAAAGGGCCGGAGACTCCGGAAGCATCACATGCAAAAGTGAAAGGGTCGTCGGAGGAGGACGGCGTCGTCAGGGCATCAACAGGCCTGGCGGCAACCCGGGAGCGGAAGTGGATGGAGTGGGGGACGGGTGCCAATCCCATAGGAGTCGTCCACGGATGCGAGCGGGGACCTGTGTGCGAGACGCATGATCCCACTGGAGAGCCGAGATGCGGGAAAACCGCACGTCCGGTTCGGAGAGCGGGGACTGGAAACGTGATAAGGGAGCCGGACTGAGGCCCGAAGCGAAAGCGACGGAATAGCCACCGGACCCTATAGTCAACGCGCCAGTCCTCGACTCTACCCAGGTCGCTGGTGCCATGACGACAAGTAGTTTATCTTCAGTACGTTGATTGGCTCTATGGTAAGGGCTTGCGGGTAACAGACTGCGCTGGGCATGCCTTGGCTTGTCTTTTTCCCTTCAGCGCGCACATGCTCCCTCGCGCGTAGTGACCGCTACGCTCTTCGGTCGCGAGCACGCGCTGAAGGGAAAAATCCTGCGCCATGTTCATGCCCCCTGGTGAGAAATGCGGGCTAGTCTGAAAACCGCTGGCCGGCTTCCTCAGTTGCCAGCAGGTTGCAGCCTGCCTGGTTGGCAAACCGCATCCGGCAATGGAACACCCCCTCATTGACCTCTTCCAGGTCGGCCCTGAGGCAGGTGAAGGGCTCCATGTGTGTGGGGGTGTCGTGCACGCCGTAATCCATGCTCTCCGCCCTCCGCCGCTGCCGGGTCAGCGCGACCACGGCCAAAGCGAGCCCCTTGGCCAACAGTATGATTGACAGGTAGAGATAGAAGTGGGTCATGACTGTAACCCGCCGAAAGGTTCCAGCTGAACCATGGGCGCATGGGCCGGGGGGTGGGACGCCCGGTGCTTGCCACCAAGACTCTAGGATTCACTCCCGGGTTTGTCAACCGGAGTGTTGCAGCGGTTCCTTCACAATTAACATGGATGCACAGGATAACCAGGACGGGACGCTGCTGCAGGAGAAGCCGGCTCCGGCAGGGACAGGATGCGGGCGGAACGCCCGCGCTCCCGGAAGTGCCGATCACTCCCCGCTTGAGAGGGGAAGCGGGCGCGGACAAGGCTGGAGAGACTACCGATGATCCTGGCATAGCCGGGTGTCCAGTGCGGCCGAAACACGCCGGTTTTGATCTTGACTTGAACTTTCTCAACCGCTTAGATTGGGCCGGGGACAATAGCAATTGAATGTGCGGCCAGAGGCGATATGAGAATCCTGTCGAGCGCGCAGATGAGCTGGGTGGACCGGGAGACGACGGTCCGGTATGGCCTTCCCAGCCTGCTGCTCATGGAGAACGCCGGCAGCGGCGTCGTGCGGGAAATGGAACGGCACTTTGAGGGTCTCAAGGGCCTGAAGGTGCTGGTGGTCTGCGGCAAGGGGAACAACGGAGGAGACGGCTTGGTGGTGGCCCGACACCTCCACCTGGAAGGCGTGGCCACGGAAGTGGTCCTGATGGCTCGGCCCGAGTCCTTGAAGGGTGACGCCAGGACCAATCTGGAAGTGGCCCAAAAGATGGGAGTTCCCATAGAGTGGATCGTCGAGGAAGGCAATTGGTCCGACAGACTGCAGTCCCGCCTGGCCCCCGCCCGGACCGACATCCTGGTGGACGCCCTTTTGGGCACGGGAGTCAGACTGCCATTGACAGGATTCATGATGGAGGTCGTCAGGTGCCTGAGACGCTTTCCCCGCGTGGTGGCCATCGATCTTCCCTCCGGCCTGGACTGCGATTGCCTGGGGACTCCCGAGCACGAAATGGTGGCCCCGGTGTCGGAACTGACGGTGACCTTCACCGCGCCCAAGCCGGCCCATATTTTTGCGCCGCCGGCTCGATTTTCCGGAAAGTGGGTGGTGGTTCCCATCGGCAGCCCGCCCGCACTGGTGGGGGAGTCGGGGTCCTGGCTCCATCAGGTCACCCGGGCCGAGGCTGCAGCCACCCTGCAGGACTTTGCCAGAGAGCCCGAGGCTCACAAGGGACACTTCGGTCACGTCCTGGCAGTTGCCGGTTCGACCGGCAAGACCGGGGCCGCCGCCATGGCGGCGCAAGCGTCTCTGGCCTGTGGCGCCGGCCTGGTGACCCTGGCGGTGCCCGCCCCTTGCCAACCGGTCGTGGCCGGCCAACTTCTGGAAGTCATGACGGAGCCGCTGGCAGCCACCCCGGGAGGCGCATTCTCCACCAAGGCGTTCGACTACTCGAGGGTCGAGGACTTGCTGCAGGGCAAGACGGTAGTCGCCCTGGGGCCGGGATTGGGGCGCGATAGTGAGACCGTCCACTTTGTCAGGCGCTTTCTTGAGGCATGCCGGCTGCCGGTGGTGCTCGACGCCGACGGCATCAACGCCTGCCAGGGGGCTTTGGAGCTGTTGAGGCGCAAGGAAGAGGTGTTGGTGCTGACTCCCCATCCAGGGGAATTTGCACGGCTGTTGGGGATCTCGAGCCGGGAACTGCTGGAGGACCGAATCGAGCTGGCCAGGGGCTTCGCCATGGAGCGCGGCCTGTATCTGATCTTGAAGGGGCACCAGACCCTGCTGGCCTCGCCCTCCGGCCAAGTCTACCTGAATTCAAGTGGGAATCCGGGCATGGCCAAGGGAGGGTCGGGAGACGTGCTGACCGGAATCGTGTCCGGACTCATGGCCCAATGGTTTTCGATGCCGGCCACCAGAGACCGCCGCGGGAAACACGATCTGGAGTCTGTCATCACCCTGGCCGTTTTCGTTCATGGTCTGGCCGGCGATCTGGCTCTGGAGATCCGTGGAGATCAATCGGTGATGGCCTCCGATCTGACCGGCTTCGCGGCCGAGGCCCTGCGGCGGACCCGGGAGGGTTCCCCCTGGTTGGGAGCGAGCCGCGCCGCCTGCAGCCGCAATTGCCAGTCGGACTGAACCCGATGACCCTGAATATCTTCAGCCATTCCGCGAGGCAAACCTTTCAGGCGGCCTTCGCCATGGGCCAAACGTTGGAGCGGCCCCGGATGTTTTTGCTGGACGGTCCCCTGGGAGTCGGAAAGACCGTGTTTTGCAAGGGGATGGTCTGTGGATTGGGACTGGAGGATCCGGATGAGGTCACCAGTCCGTCTTTCACCCTGATCAACGAGTACAGGGCTCGGCTGCCCGTGTTTCACCTGGACTTGTATCGCGTCGAGCCGGGTCCCGACCTGGAGACTCTTGGCCTGGAGGAGATCCTGGACCGGGAAGCGGTGATCCTGGTGGAGTGGCCGGAAAAGCTGCGAGAGCAGGACCGCCAGGGAGCTGTTCGGGTGGGTTTCGTGGATCTGGGCGGAGAGAGCCGGCGCATTGAAGTGGGAACGGCTTCGGCTTGCCGACCGGGGGGGTGGACGGTTTCATGAAGCTGGATGTGTTGGCCTTCGGGGCCCATCCGGATGATGTCGAGTTGTCTGTGGGCGGAACTCTGGCCAAGTTGGCCAGTCTGGGGCATCGAACCGGTATCGCGGACATGACTCGCGGTGAGTTGGGGACCCGGGGAACCTCCCGAACCCGGGCTCGGGAAGCCCAAGCCGCGGCCGAGGTCCTGGAATTGAAGACCAGAGTCAACCTGGGGCTTCGAGACGCCCACCTTCAGGACACCTTGGCGGCACGCCTCAAAGTCGTCGCGCAACTGCGGGAATTTCGTCCGGGCCTGGTATTCACTCACCACTGGGATGACCCCCATCCCGATCACGTGGCTACCAGCCGGATCGTGACGGCCGCCTGCTACCTTTCCGGTCTGAAGAAAATGACGACGGGCCGGCAGCGATTCCGGCCCGATCGTATTGTCTACTTCCGGCAATCGAGTTTCCTGCCTCCCTCTTTCCTGGTAGATATCAGCGCCTTCTTTGAGCAGAAGATGCGGGCCATAGGCTGTTTTGCTTCCCAATTGCACGACCCCGGCTCGGATGAGCCCCGAACCTATTTGAGCGTTCCCGAGTTTCTTCCGGCGCTCGAGACTCTCAACCGGTATTACGGCTCTCTCATCCGGACCAGCTATGCGGAAGGCTTCCACACCAGGGATGCCTTGGCCGTGGGGGATCCGGCGGCTTTTTTTGCCCGGCCACGAAAGGCGGCTTTGCCATGAGAATCGGAATTACCTGCTATCCCAGCTATGGCGGAAGCGGCGTGGTGGCTACCGAAATCGGCAAGGAGCTGGCCGAACGGGGGCATGAGATCCATTTCATCACCTATGCGATCCCGATCAAGCTGGATACCACCAGTGACCGGATCCATTTCCATGAAGTGGAGATGATGAATTATCCCTTGTTCGAGCATCCTCCCTATGCCCTGGCGTTGGCCACCAAGATGGCCGATGTCGCCATCCACCAGGATCTGGATCTGTTGCATGTCCACTATGCCATTCCCCATTCGGTGAGCGCATTCCTGGCCAAGGAGATGCTCAAGCCCAAGCGGCTTCCCGTGATCACCACCTTGCACGGGACCGACATCACCCTGGTGGGCAACGATCGATCCTACCTGCCCATTACGCGCCTCTCGATCGAGAAGAGCAATGGGGTGACGGCGGTCTCCGAGTTTCTGCGGGAACTGACCCGGCGGGAGTTCGAAATGGACGGTCCCATCACCGTCATCCCCAATTTCGTCAATTGCGATGTCTTCCAGCGTTCCCAGGATGAAATCCTCAGGGGGAAGTACGCCCTCCCCGAAGAAAGGATCCTGATCCATATTTCCAACTTCCGCCCGGTCAAGAGAGTCAACCACGTCATCGAGATTTTCGACCGGGTTCAGCGTCAGCTCCCGGCCAGGCTCCTGATGGTGGGGGATGGCCCGGAGCGCTCCAACGCCGAGTGGCTGGCTCACAACAAAGGGCTGGAACATCGAGTCGTTTTTCTGGGTAAGCAGGATTCCATCGCCGAGTTGCTGGGTGTAGCCGACCTGCTGCTGCTCCCCAGCGATACCGAGTCCTTCGGACTGGTGGCCCTGGAAGCCATGGCCTGCCAGGTGCCGGTGATCGCCTCCAGGGTGGGGGGTCTTCCGGAAGTGGTCCGGGATGGGCGGGACGGATATCTGGTGAGTCCCGGAGATGTGACCACCATGGCCTCCCGAGCGGTTGAGCTGTTGACGGATCCTGGACGACACCGGGCCATGGGTCGGAATGCCCGCGATTTCGCCATGGAAAAATTCTGTTCCACCAAGATCATTCCCCTTTACGAAGACTATTACAGGCAGGTGATTCGTGCCGTTCGTCAGGAACTGGAGCTGGGCGCCGCCGCGATTTGAAAATCAGTGGAGAGTGGAGAGTGGAGAGTTCTTTGATCCATACGTTAGGCCTTACCTGAAACAAATCTGTTTCACTCTCGAATGATGCGCCCGGCAGGGCGGGGGCCGGACTCATTTGAAGAGTTGCGCGGAGACCGACAAGATGCATTGCGTGTCGATCAAATAGCTCTCCACTCTCCACTCTTCACCTAGGCGCGCTGCCGTCCCATCCGACGGGGCCGCTGATACGGGGCTGTTTCAAATTAGCGGGTAGGAGTGTCATGTCGGTCAAGGCCGAGGCGGTTGAGCGGATAGCCGGCTTGCGGGAGCGGATTCGCTATCACGAGCACCGCTATTACGTGCTGGACGACCCCGAGATTGCCGATCGGGAGTTCGACGAGCTGGTCGGGCAGCTCCGGCAGTTGGAAACGGCCCATCCAGAGTTGATCACTCCCGATTCTCCCACCCAGCGGGTCGGAGGGAAGCCCGCCGAGGGACTGGTGGCGGTCGAGCACACCCTCCCGATGCTGAGCCTGGACAATGCCTACGCGGAAAGCGAGCTGCTGGATTTTGACCGGCGGGTCCAGGAGTCGGCCGCGGGCCGCCAGGCCGGCTTCGTCTGTGAGCTCAAGATCGACGGCCTCAGCCTGGCCTTGACCTTCGAAAATGGTTCGCTGGTTCGGGGAGTCACCCGAGGCGACGGGCTGCGGGGCGAGGACGTCACGGCCAACGTCCGTACCGTAAGGTCGGTGCCGCTCCATGTGCCGGTTCTGTGCAGCCAGGGGCGCGAAGGGGAGAAGGTCGAGGTGCGAGGCGAGGTCTTCCTGCCTTTGGAATCCTTTCAAAAGCTGAATCGGGAGCGGGAGCACCAGGGAGAACCCCTGTTCGCCAATCCGCGCAACGCCGCGGCCGGAACCCTGAGAACACTGGATCCCGGCGTGGTGGCGGGCCGCAACCTGGATGTCTTCGTCTACCAGGCCCTGGTGGACGGGCAGGTTCCGCGGCGGGAGCATTCCGAGAATCTGGAGTGGTTGAAGGAGGCGGGACTCAAAGTCAATCCCCACTGGAAGCGATGCGCCTCGGTTCGGGAGGTGATTGACTTCTGCCAGCTGTGGGAGGAGAGGCGGGAGGATCTCGACTACGAGATCGACGGCGTGGTGGTCAAGGTGGATTCCATTCTGCTCCAGCAGGAGATGGGGGCAACTTCCAAGTTTCCCCGCTGGGCGGTGGCCTACAAGTTTCGCGCACGCCAGGCCACTACCGTGGTGAACGACATTCAGGTTCAGGTGGGACGGACAGGGGCTCTGACGCCGGTTGCCATGCTGGAACCGGTTCGGTTGGCAGGTTCCACCATCAGCCGCGCCACCCTGCATAATACGAACGAGATCGCCCGCCTGGGAATCAAGATCGGCGACACCGTGTGGGTGGAGAAGGGAGGAGACGTCATCCCCAAGGTGGTCAAGGTGGTCGAACACCTCAGGCCCCAAGAGGCGAGAGACTTTGTCATGCCGCAGTGGTGCCCCATCTGCCGAGGGGAGGTGTTTCGGGCCGAAGACGAAGCCGTCCTGCGATGCGTCAATCTGACCTGTCCGGCAAAGATCCGGGAGGCATTGCTGCACTTTTGCTCCCGCGGGGCTCTTCGCATCGAGGGACTGGGCGAGGCGCTGGTCGACCAATTGCTGAAAAAGGAATTGGTATGCGACCCGTCCGGTCTCTATGCCCTCAAGCTTGAAGACCTGGTCGGACTGGAGCGCATGGGCCCCAAATCCGCCGCCAACCTTCTGGCCCAGATCGAAGCCAGCAAGCAGAGAGGCTTGCCCCAGGTGATTTTCGGCTTGGGCATTCGCCATGTCGGGGAACGCACGGCCATGCTTCTGGCCCGGCACTTCGGCTCCCTGGAAAAATTGTCCCTGGCTTCCCTGGAGAGCCTGGAGTCCGTGTTCGAAGTGGGGCCGGCGGTGGCCGAGTCGGTGCGGCAGTTCTTCGCCCGGTCCGCCAACCGCGAGATCGTGGAGAAGCTCCGACTGGCCGGGCTGAATCCGAAGGAAGAACATGCAGAGTCCGCCACCTCCGACCTGCAGGGGCAACAGGTGGTGCTCACCGGCAGACTGGCCACGCTCACCCGGGAGGAAGCCAGCCGGATGATCGCTCGGAGAGGAGGCCGGGTGACCTCGTCGGTCAGCAAGAAAACCGCTTTCGTGGTCGCCGGAGAGGATGCCGGAGGCAAGCTGTCCAAGGCCCGCCAACTGGGCGTCAACGTAATGGACGAGACGGAATTCCTGAGGCTCGTCCGGAAACAATAAGGATCAGCGCCACCGAGGAGGAAAAACGGCCGATCGTTCATCAACGTGAACCACGACGGGGAAAAGAGTTATCTGAATACTCTCCACCCTTCAAACTTCGCTCTTTTGAAACAGGAGCGCTTCAGGCACGTTGTGCGCTGCTTGACCGCCAAGGTCACGCTGTGTCACACTCTTAGCAATCCCGTCACTGGAGGAGGAGAACAGACCACCCGGCATGATGAAGAAGAGTGTCGCCCTGGGCCATGGGGCGGAGACGATCTTCGGAACCCTCGACGAGAACCTGGCTTTTCTCGAAAACGTTTTCGATGTGAGAGTTTCCCTGGCGTCGGAAACCCTGGTCATTGAAGGAAAGGCAGGAGATGTTGAAATTGTCGAACGGGCGGTGCGGGACTTCAATCAGGTTCGGGAGCAAGGGTTTCAATTCAACAACGGAGAATTCAAGTCCATCCTGAAGGTCATTTCCGAAGACCCCAAGGTTCGCCTGAAAGATTGCGTTCTTGTTCCGCGGATGCGCCTTTCGGGCAGAAAACAGATTACTCCCCGCAGCCTTAACCAGCATCTGTATCTCCAGTCCATAGAAAAATTCGACATGGTTTTCGGTATCGGTCCGGCCGGCACCGGGAAAACCTACCTGGCGGTAGCCATGGCCGTGGCTGCCTTGCTGGCTCGACAGGTCAATCGGATCATCCTGGCCCGGCCCGCCGTGGAGGCAGGCGAGCGCCTGGGCTTCTTGCCGGGTAGCCTGCAGGAGAAGGTGGACCCCTACCTGCGCCCCCTCTACGATGCCCTCTACGAGATGCTGGACATCGACAAGGTAGATCGCTATCTGGAACGGGGCACCATCGAGATTGCGCCGATCGCCTTCATGCGCGGCCGGACACTCAACGATTCCTTCGTGATCCTGGACGAGGCCCAGAACACCACTTCGGAGCAGATGAAGATGTTTGTGACACGCATCGGCTTTCATTCCAAGGCGGTGATCACGGGAGACATTACCCAGATCGACCTGCCGCCCGGCAAGGTCTCCGGGCTGGTGGAGGCCAGCCGCATTGTCTCCGAGGTCAAGGGGATCGATTTCGTCTACTTTCACGAAGGCGATGTGGTCCGCCATCCCCTGGTGCAACGGATCGTTCGCGCCTACGACGCCTACCAGTCGGGAAAGCCGGACCCCACGCGCGCGCCGGACGATCTTCCGGGCTCCGACCCGACCCCTGAGAATAATCCCAAGCAGGAATAGACGGCGCCACGCCGATGATGGAGCCAGGTCGTCATTGATGCCCGAGGTCCTAGTTCTCAACCGCCAGCGCCGGCATGCAGTCCCACTGAAACGGCTCCGCCGATTTGCCCTGGGGCTTGCCGGTCGCGCCAGGTCGGAAGCGTCTGACTTCAGCGTTCTTCTGACCACCGACCGGACCATCCGCCGCTACAACTGTCGCTTTCGAGGCAAGGATGAACCCACCGACGTCCTGTCTTTCCCGGGGCGGGATTCGCTCCCGGACGGCGTTGACAAACCCTACTTGGGTGATATGATGATTTCCATTGAAACCGCCTATCGACAAGCCCTCACGCGCAATCACTCCCTGGAGCGGGAAATCTGCACGCTCATGATTCATGGCTGGCTCCACCTGCTGGGCTTCGACCATGAGCTCGATCGGGGGCAGATGCGCCGCAAGGAGCTGCGGCTACAGAGAGAACTCCTATGATCACGGTTGGGGTACTGGTGGCAGCCCTCCTCTTCCTGCTGGTCTTGACGCTGCTGTCGACCCTCGAAATGAGCCTCAGCCGCACCAACAAGGTGGCCATGCGGCTAATGGTGGAAAAGCTTTCTCCCGAGTCCGCGGGGCAGATCAAGCAGTTGATGGACAGCCGCCTGGAGAGCCAGGCGGACGTCTACGTGGGGATCCAGATCTGCAGCGTTTCCATTGCCATCGTCCTGACCGGATACCTGCACTCGCGTTTCGACAGCTACCTGACCACCCTGCCGGCGGCCCTGGGTCTCATGTTTCTGGTGGTGATCATCTTCAGGCAGTTGATTCCGAGGCTCTTCACCTTTCACAAGCCCGAACGGGTGGTCCTGACCCTGCTACCCAGCTACCGGCTGCTGCGCCCGGTCCTGAAAGTCCTTGCCTTTCCGCTGTCGGCCAGCTTGCGGCTGTTTCGGCGATTCAATGCTCCCGAGGCCGAGGAGGAAAAAACGGAGCAGCATATCGAGGAGGAAATTCAGGCCTTTATCGACGTGGGACAGGAAGAGGGAATCCTGAAGAAGGGAGAAGAGGACCTCATTCAGTCGGTGGTGGAATTCGGGGAGACGGTGGCGGGAGACATCATGGTTCCTCGTACCCATATGGTGACCATCAACGTCAAAGCCACGCCCGAGATGCTCAAGCAGTTGATCACTTCCACCAAGCACTCCCGGGTTCCGGTTTACCGGGACCATGTCGAAAACATCGAGGGATTTGTCTATCTGAAGGACCTGATCGACATCTGGGACAGTCCGGTGACCGACGACAGCCTGGAGAGCCTGGTGCGGCCTATCCAATTCGTTCCCGAAACCAAACGGGTTGCCGAGTTGCTGGCGGAATTGCAGCGGAAGTCCTCCCACATGGCCATTGTGGTCGACGAGCACGGAGGAGTGGCCGGGTTGGTGACCATCGAGGATATCCTGGAGGAGATTGCAGGCGAGATCCATGACGAAGACGAGGTCGCGGAGAATTCGCCGCTGGTCAGGGACGCCAACGGTTCCTACCTCATTCCGGGGAATACGGCGATCCAGGAGGTTGAGGACCTGTTTCACATCAGGCTGCACAGTGAAGAGACCACCACCGTGGCCGGTTTCCTCACCACGGTGTTCGGCAGGGTCCCCCGCAAGGGGGAGAAGTACGACACCCAGGGAGTTGTGTTCGAGGTGCAGGAAGCCGACCACCGCAGAATCAGCAAGTTGCTTGCCCGGCAGACCGCCCCGCCGCAGCTCCGAGGGTGAGGAGTGCTCCCCGGAACAAGGACGACGCCCATGACAACCAAGGAAGACCTCCCGGTTCAAGTGCTTTCCCCCGGAGATTCGCTCCCCAAGGCGGAGGGGCCCGGGTTCAAGTCGGGATTCGTGACCCTGATCGGCCGTCCCAATTCCGGCAAATCCACCTTGCTCAACCACCTGTTGGGGGAGAAGGTCTCCATCGTCTCGGACAAGCCTCAAACCACCCGGCACAAGATTCTGGGTATCCACACCCGAGCGGAAGGGCAGATCGTCTTTGCCGATACTCCGGGAATTCACAAACCGGGCTATGAATTGAACCGGCGTATGATGCGGGCGGTTTACGATGCTCTGGAGGGAATCGATTTGCTGCTGGCCATGGTGGACGTCACGGCCGCCTTCGGTTCCGGCGCCCGCTACCTGCTGGAACTGATCCGGCAGCGCGGGCTGTCTACGCTGCTGCTTCTTAACAAGATCGACCTGCTGGCCAAGGCCAGGTTGCTTCCGCTCATGGATTTCTATGCCAGGCAGTTTCAATTTGCCGAAATTATCCCCGTGTCCGCCTTGAAGGGGGACAACCTGGACCTGCTGCTGGAACAGATCCTGAAGTACCTGCCTCCGGGACCTGCCTATTTCCCCGACTCCCAGTTTACCGATTCTCCGGAGCGCTTTCTGGCGGCCGAAATGGTTCGGGAGAAGGTGGTCAGGCATACTGAAAAGGAACTTCCCTATTCCACGATCGTTGTGCTGAACCGATTCGAGGAAGACGAAGAGGCGCCCAGGGTTCGGATCTATTGCGACATCTGTGTGGAGAGAGAGTCCCAAAGAAAGATCGTCATTGGACGTCAGGGACAGAAGCTGAAAACCATCGGCACGGCGGCCCGCAAAGACATTGAACGCCTGCTGGGCAAACCGGTCTATCTGGATTTGTTCGTCAAGGTGAGACCTAAATGGCGTGACGATCCTCGGTTTCTGGACAGCGAGCTGGAGGCTCGCTAAATGTCAATCCCCCCGTCCGCCCATTTCCCGCCGGTGGATTAACCCCGGTTCTTTCGTGATCCGTCCGGAATGAAAGTCAACGAGATCTATCGCAGCATCCAGGGAGAGTCCTCCTATGCGGGGCTCCCCTGCGTGTTTGTGAGGCTGACCTACTGCAACCTGCGGTGTTCCTATTGCGACACCGAGTACGCGTTTTACGAGGGCGAGGACTTCACTGTTGAAGAGGTCTTGAGGGAGGTTCAGTCTTTCGACTGTCACCTGGTCGAGATCACCGGGGGGGAACCGTTGCTGCAGGAGGAGGTCTTTCCGCTCATGGACGAGCTGGTCGGCAGAGGCTACACGGTGCTGCTGGAGACCGGCGGCAGCCTGGATGTCGGCCGGGTCAATCCCAAGGTCATCAAGATTCTGGACTTGAAGTGCCCCGGCAGCGGCGAATCGCAGCGCAACCTCTACTCCAATCTGGCCAAGCTTCAGTCCTGGGATGAAGTGAAGTTCGTGATCGGCGATCGAGCCGACTACCTGTGGGCCAGGCAGGCCTTGCAGGAGCACCAACTCACCGACCGCTGCTCGGTCCTCTTCTCGACCGTCTTTGGAAAGCTGCCCCCGCGCCAATTGGCGGACTGGCTCCTGGCGGACAACCTGAAGGTGCGCCTGCAGTTGCAGATGCACAAGTACATCTGGGAGCCGGAGGTCAGAGGGGTTTAAAAGGAGGGGACGGCGTAGTAGCCCTTTCGGCTCTTCACCTTCAGGTTCTTGATTCGATTGCTCTCCACGTAGACTCGAATCCTGCGGAAGGAGACCGTGTCGGGCAAGGTGTTGGGAATGTAGCCCAACACGTACTGGTTTCTGGCCGACCGGGTGATGATCGGATAGGTCCTGGCCAGGCGGTCGGTCTTGAACGGAAAGAGCATCTCGCCGCCGGTGGCGTCGGCATACTTGGCGACAGAGCCTCCCGTGAGAACGGATCTCACCGGAGTAATCCCGTAGACCGCGATTTCAGCCCTCAGCAGGGCCTCCAGAGTGTCCTCGTAGGAGTTGCGGTTGCCGGGGGCGTTGCGACCCTCCGAAATAATGAGGATCATCTTGCGCCTTTCGCGCGAGCGCCGGCGCCTCAAGGCCTGGACAGCGGCGAACACGGCGTCGTGAATATGGGTGTTCCAGGTCTTGGACGGTTGCACCCTGCCCCGAGCGTTATCCAGCTCGATGCCCCCCAGAGTCGTTTTCCCCGAGAAGGGTCCACTGGTTAGCCCCGGAGAATGGGGCTCCCAGTTGATCCTGCTTCTCAAGGCTTCCAGAACCTTGCGCTTGTCCAGGGTGAAGTCCAGGAGCTTGTCCGGGGTGTGGTCGAACTTGAAAACAGCGACTTCGTCGAAGGCGCTGAAGGACTCGATCAGGGCCAGCAGAGTGGATTCCAGCCTCGACTGGGCCTGAGAGTTCAGGGTGCGGTCGATCAGCAGCACGGCCGAAAGCGGAAGCGGGTCCGAGGAGAAATAGGTGAGTCTCTGAAGCACCTCCTCCTCAAAGACTCGAAAGTCTTCCTTCTCCAGTCCGTAGAGCGGTTGGTCGTTGCTGTCCCGCACGGAAACCGGCACCAGCACCAGGTTGACCGGGATCCTTAGCGTGAAGGAGTCCTCCCCTGTCCCGCCGCCCTCTGAGGACTGGGCCAACAGTCGGGGACCCGTCGACAGGCATAGAGCAATCAGGCACGCAACGATGGCGAGTCCTGGCGACCTGGTTTGCGGCTTCGGCATGGTGCAATTGCCCTGACGGGTGTTCTGTGTCAGAAGGTTGGCAACCCTATTTCTGAGACAGGACACTAGAGGGCGCGTAGTATCCCTTCCGGTACTGCAGCTTGACCTTCTTTCCTTTGACATTGATCTTGATTCGACGGAAGGCGCCATCGCGGCTGGAGTTGGTGGAGCGGTAAGCCACCGCGTATTGGCTTCGCAGTTCCTCCGAAACTCGAAAGAAGCTCATGGCCAGGTCGTCGATCTTGGGTGGGAAGTAGGCTCTGCCACCGGTGGACTCGGCCAGACGCTTGAGGATCTTGTCCTGCTTGGGCTGCGCCATCCCGAAAAATCCGCTGTTGTTGGTGCTGATGGTGTAAATGGATATTTCCGACCGCTGAGCGATGGCTATGGACGAGTCCAGGGTTTCATAGCTCATGTTGTCGTCGCCGTCACCGATAAGGACCAGGATCCGTCTCGGCGCGGTCAGCCCTGCCAGTTTCTCCTGGCAAGCGAGCTGAATGGCATCGTACATCTTGGTGCCGCCGCCGATTCTCACCGACTTGACGGCCTTGGACAATCTGTCGGGATCGTCCACGAAGTCCTGCAGCACGTCGACGGTGGAGTCAAAGGTCATCAACAGCCCTTTGTCCCGCTTGCGCTCTATCGTGTTGTGGAAGAAGTCGATGGCTGCCTCCTGCTGCACTTTGAGGCTGGCCCTGGCGCTGGAGCTGGTGTCCATCAGCAGGACGACAGCCAGCGGCTGATCCGATTCCCGGGAAAAATTGGTGATGGTCTGCAGTCGGCCATCCTCGAAGACCCTGACACGGTCTCGGGTCAGGTCCGGAACCAGGTTCCCTCTCTTGTCCCGGGCAGTGAAGAGGACGTTGACAAGGTCGACGTCGATCTGAATCTTTTCCTTGGGGCCCTCGGAGACTCCCGCGCCGGCACCGCTCCCGCTTTGGGCCGGGACCTGTGAGCAGAAGACCGCCAGCCAGGCCGGCAGGAGCAAGCCGGTCAGGACTGCCCGCCACAAGATACCGGGGCGATCATGGCGCAAATAGTTCATGGGAAAAGTATAAAGGGGAGGCTTGCAGCCGTCAACCGGCCCGCAGATGCTCCAGAAAGCGTTGCAGTTCCTCCGGCAGAGGGGAGGAGAACTCCAGTGGAGTCAGTTGGCGGGGGTGGTGAAATTTCAGGAAGGCGGCGTGGAGAAAGTTCCGTCCCAACCGGGGGAGGGGGCGCTGCGGTTCACCGGCGAGAATGCGGACCGGAGCCCCATAGAGGGTGTCGCCCACCACGGGGTGTTTCTCCGAGCTGAGGTGGACCCGGATCTGGTGAGTGCGGCCGGTCTTGAGGTTCAACTCCAGCAGGGTAAGCCTGGGAAATCTCTCCAGGACCCGATAGGCGGTGTGGGCCGGCCGGGCCTGCCTGGTCCGGGTCGTCATCCTGATGCGGCGGACCCTGTCCCGGCCAATAGCGCTCCGGATCTCGCCGGTTTCCCGTTGAACCGCGCCGTGCACCAGGGCGATGTATTTCTTGGTTACCTGTCTGGTCTGGAACTGCCGGGCCAGCCGGTGATGGCTGAAATCGTTCCTGGCGACCACCATTAGCCCCGAGGTGTGCTTGTCGAGGCGGTGCACAATGCCGGGCCGCTCGCCGCCTCCCGCCTCGGAGAGAGTCCGAAACCGATATAGCAGGGCATTCACCAGCGTGCCGGTCCGTACCCCGGCTCCCTGATGGACGACCATCCCGGCCCGCTTGTCGACCACGGCCAGGTCATCGTCCTCGTAGACGATCTCCAGCGGAATGGGCTCCGCCTCCAATGCGCTGGGAGCGGGGGAAACCGGGCGAACACGGATCTCTTCGCCACCCTTGATTCGGTAACCGGACTTGCAGGGGCTTCCGCCGATCAGCACCTGGCCGGTTTGAATCAGTCCCTGAATCTGCGCCCGGCTCCGTTCGGGAAGATGGTGCTGCAGGAATCGATCCAGGCGGTTTCCGAGGTCGTCTGCCCGGGGGCGAAGCTTCAGCTCCGGAGTGGGATTGGGTGGGCGGCTCATGCGGTTCGCCCTCACCGGCTGGAGGTGTTCACAGCAGCGGGTCAACCAGCCGAGGCTGTACGATGGCGCTGTCTCAGCACCAGGAAAAGTACCGCTGCCGCGGGGAACAGAAGCAACCCGATGAACTGAGAGGTGGACAGCAAGCCGCCGAAGACAAATCCACGGCCGGCGTCTCCTCGAAAGAACTCGATGACAAAGCGGGAGGCTGCATATCCCACCAGGTAGAGAATAAATACCTGGCCGTCGAATCGCTTTCTGCTCAAGCTCAACCACAACAGACCGAACAGCGCCAGGTTGGCGCCCGCCTGGTAGAGTTGGGCAGGATGCAGCGCAACCTCCAGGGGAACCCCAACCACCTGGTGGCTGTAGGGGTCGCTGAAGACGATACCCCAGGGTTGGGAGGTGGGCTTGCCGTGGCAGCATCCGGCCGAGAAACATCCCAATCTCCCAATGGCCTGGCCCAGGGCGATTCCGGGAGAGCAGAGGTCGGCAACCTTCCAGACCGGGAGACCTTTTCGCCAACTCATCCAGATCCCGGCGATGGCCGCCAGGATGAACCCCCCGTAGTACACCCCACCGGAACGAAGTGTGGCCAGAGAGAGAATTTCGCCTGGATGGTCGGCATAGTAGCGAAATTCGGTCACCAGAAAGAGGAGCTTGGCTCCAAGCAGCGCCGAGATGGCGATGGTGACTCCCAGATCGTAGACGGCCGCTTTGTCGATGCCTTCTCGTTCCGCGGCCCGGGCACTGAACCACAGTGCGGTCAGGAAGGCCAATGCCAGCAGGAATCCATAGGTGTGAAGCGGAAAGTAGCCGAAGTCCAGCAGTATGGGGAACAAGGGAGGTCCTCTCAGGAACCCGTTCCGGGAGCACTTGCCCCCGCGTCGGATTCCTGGGTCAGAGTCTCAATCAGGAACAGGCCGATCCCGATGGTGATGGCGGAGTCGGCCAGATTGAAGGTGGGCCAGTGATAGCTCCCATAGAACACATCGATGAAGTCGGTCACGTAGCCATAGGAGAGACGGTCATGGAGATTGCCGGCCGCGCCGCCCAGAATCAGCATCAGTCCCCACTGCAGCCGGCCGTGGCTGACCGAATTGCGCAGGGCGAATCCCAGGATGAGCAGGAAGGCCAGAATGGAGACTGCCGCCAGCCCGACCGGGACCCAGGGCGAAGCCGAGCCGCTGAGGATGCCAAAGGCCATGCCCGTGTTCCGGGTGTGGGTGAGCTCGAGAAAGCCGGGGATGACCGTCTTGATCTCATAGAGTCCCAGGCCCTCTTCGATCAGTTGCTTGGTCAGGCGGTCGCTCACAAACACGCCAAGAGCAATCAGGAAGTAAGCAAGCCGTTTCATGGGGCAGGGTGGCCGCATGGGCCGGGTTGACCCGAAATGACAGGCGCCGGTCGATCAGGGCGCCGCCATGCCCGGGTCGAACTGGTCGGGTGTCACACCGAGTTCCTTGAGTGTGGAGGAACACTTGAGGCAGACCGCCGGGAAATCGGGATCGCTTCCGACTCCGGGGGAGTAGATCCAGCAGCGCTGGCATTTCCCCCCCTCGGCGCGGCTCACCGAAGCCCGCAGTCCCTCCGCTTCCTCGAAAAAGGGCGCCTCTGCCGATGGAGCGTCCAACTCCACCTGAGACACGATGAAAAGCGCCGGCAGCATGGCTTCGTAACGCTTGAGGACTGGAGCGTAGCCGTCTTCCCCGGACAGCGTGACCTTGGCTTCCAGGGAATTTCCGATGAACTTGGCCTGGCGGGCCTCCTCCAGGACCTTCAGCACGGTGGAGCGAACCCGGATGAGCACCTGCCAGTTGTCCAACTGTTTCAGCGATTGGGAAGACAGTCCTTCGATCAAGCTGTCGGCGGGGACAAAGCGCGCCAAATGCACGCTCGCCGGTCTCTCAGCCGTGGCTGAGAGGTGCTCCCAGATTTCCTCGCAGGTAAAGCTGTAGATGGGAGCCAGCGCCCGGGTCAACGCTTCCAGGACGCGGTAGAGGGCGGTCTGGGACGATCGCCTCGGATGCGCATCGGGCGCCGCCGTATAGAGCCTGTCCTTGAGGACGTCGAAGTAGAACGAGCTCAGCTCGACGGTCAGGAAATCGTAGACCCGGTGGTAGATCCGGTGGAATTCATAAGTCTCGTACCAACCGTAAATCTCCTCCAGCAGCTGGCTGGTCCGCATCAGGGCCCACTGGTCCAGCTCTTCCAGGTCGGGTGTCGCCACCGAATGCTCACCCGGCGAGAAATCCGAGAGGTTGCCCAGCATGAATCGAGCGGTGTTGCGGAACTTGCGGTAACCGTCGGAAAGTCGGCGAATCAGATCGGGAGAGATCCGAATGTCCTCCCTGAAGTCGCTGGCCGCCACCCAGAGCCGCAGAATCTCGGCGCCGTCCTTCCCGACGATCTTTTGCGGCTCGATCACGTTACCCCGCGATTTGGACATGGCGCGCCCCTGGGCATCCAGAGTCCATCCGTGGGTCAGGACCTGCCGGTAGGGAGCTCCCTGCCTGGTAGCGACGCCGACCAGCAGGGAACTGTGGAACCAGCCCCGGTACTGGTCGCTGCCTTCCAGGTAGATATCGGCGGGCCAGGGGACATCGGGGCGGTGGCCCAGCACCGACGCCTGGCTGGCTCCCGAGTCGAACCAGACATCCAGAATGTCGTATTCCTTGCGAAACCGGTCCCCCCCGCACCCGGAGCAGCGGGTGCCGGGCGGCAAGAGGGCATCGACAGGGCGGCTGAACCAGGCATCCGCCCCTTCCTCCTCGAAAATGGCCACCACGCGGTCGATGATCTCCGGCTCCAGCAGCGGCTCCTGGCAGGTGTCACAGTAGAAGGCGGTAATGGGAACTCCCCAGACCCGCTGCCGGGACACGCACCAGTCGGGACGGTTGGCGATCATGCCGGAGATGCGCTCCCGCCCCCATTCCGGAAGCCAGCCAACGCCCTGGATGGCCTCCAGGGATTTCTCCCTGAGGTTGCGGTGTTCCATGGAGACGAACCATTGGGGCGTGGCTCGGAAGATGACGGGCTTGTGGCAGCGCCAGCAGTGCGGATAGGAGTGAGAGATGGTCTCGGCCGCAAGCAAGGCCCCTCGATCGCCCAGCAGTTGCAGGACCGTCCCATTGGCATCGAATACGCGCATTCCCTCCACGTGGGGAGTGCCGGCCACGAACCGCCCTCCGCCGTCTACCGGGCAGTAGATGTCCAGATCGTGGGCTTTTCCCAGGGCATAGTCTTCGTGGCCGTGGCCGGGAGCCGTGTGCACGCAGCCGGTTCCCTGCTCCAGGGTGACGTGATCGCCCGGCAGACCGGGGGAGAGGCGGTCCAGGAAGGGATGGCGCGCCACGAGGTTGGCAAGCCGTCTGCCTTCCATGGCGGCCAGGGTCGGGCCGGGCTTGAATCCGCAGGCCGCGGCCGTGGACGCCACCAGTTCGGAGGCGATCAGAAAGACCTCGTCTCCGACCTCCACGGCCGAATACTCCAGATTGGGATTGAAGGCGATGGCCAGGTTGGCCGGCAGTGTCCACGGGGTGGTCGTCCAGATCACCACCGCCACCTTCCTGTCCTTCAGAGCCGGATGCAACAGGGAAGGATCCGACTTCAAGGGAAACTTGACGTAGATGGAGGGGCTGGTGTGGTCCTCGTATTCGACCTCGGCCTCCGCCAGAGCCGTCCGGCAGGAGCAGCACCAGTGGACGGGCTTCAGTCCCTTGTAGACGTATCCCCCTTTCACGAATTGGCCGAAAGTGCGGGCGATGGCAGCCTCGTACCGGTGGCTCATGGTGAGATAGGGTGCGTTCCAATCTCCGAGGATGCCCAGCCGAATGAACTCCTTTCTCTGCAGATCCACAAACCTGGTGGCGTACTGCCGGCATTCCCGGCGGATCTGGACAGGGGTCATGCCGGCCTTTTTCCGGCCGAGCACCTGGTCGACCTTGATCTCGATCGGCAGTCCGTGGCAGTCCCATCCGGGGATATAAGGCGCGTTGAATCCGGCCATTGTTCTGGACTTGACGATGAAATCCTTGAGAATCTTGTTCTCGGCGTGGCCGATATGGATGTTGCCGTTGGCGTAAGGAGGACCGTCGTGCAAGAGGAACACCGGACTTCCGGCCCTGAGGTCACGAATTTTCCGGTACAGTTGGAGTTGGTCCCAGCGTTCCAGGATGCGAGGCTCCAGGGTGGGGAGTCTGGCCTTCATCGGAAAGCCGGTTCGGGGCAGATTGATGGTGTCCTTCAGTTTCATGGTGGTGAATCCGGAGGGAAAACTCCTGCGGCGGGGTTTGATAAGGCCAACAAAAACGCGGAATTATAGACGAAATCCCCCGCCCTTGTCCATGGAGCGGGACCCGGTTCGCCCGGGAGGGGAAAACGGTCCCAGCCGCCGGTAGGCGATCAAATTTGCGTGACTGGAGCGGGGATTATGGTAATATTTTTTTGAGGGTGTGCCGCCAGAGACGACCCCGAGGGTCGGGCCGGCCCAATGTGCATCTCGTTCCTTCCCGTCGCCAAACAGGGGTGGCGAGGATCGGCCTAACAGGGATGAAAGAGCAGCCATGAATCCACTTGCGGAACAAAAGGGCCTGGTCGAGTTTCTGGAAGCTGCCTTGGAGGAGGCCAGGGGGCAATCGCCCGTTGACCCGCGGCAAATCCAGCGCTTGGAGGCTGAATTGGCCCAGGCCCGAAGCGATTTGTCGCGCCTGTCGTCTACGAGTGAAGGTCGGGACAAACAGACTCCGGCCGTGGCGGCGCCCTTCAGGGTGGCGACAACCTTGCAGCCCTGGTACCGGACCTTTTTCGGCAACCTGGCGTCGCTGTTCCTGCGTGAGGAAAAACAGTACGACATCACCGCTCGGCCGGTGGAAGCCAACCTGATGGTCGAAGACCGGGCCTGGGGTTCGGATTTCTGGTCCAACCTCAAATCCTATTTCGGTCGAGAGGAAAAAGACTACCGCATCACGGCGCAGCCGGTGGCCACCCACCTTCTGGTGGAGGATATCCCCTGGTACCGCGCCATTTTTTCGGGAATCAAGGGGATCTTTGTCAAGGAAGAGCGGCGGGAGATCGAGGTGACCGCCCAGCCGGTCGAGGTTGCCGAGATCTTTCAAGACTACAAGATCCGCTCGAGTTCGTTCGTCCTTTCGGTAGCGGTGCAGTGTCTCTTCGTGACGGCCATCGTTTTCGTGCCGCTCCTGCTGATCAAGGACGTCCCATTGACGGCCAACGAGACCGAGATTTATTTCATGTCCAGGGTGAAGCTGGTTGCGCCCAGGCTGGGGCCCTCCGGCGGTGGGGGCGGGGGCGGATTGAAGGCTCCCAAGCCTCCTTCCAAGGGACGGCTTCCCAAGCCGTCCGACAAGCAGCTGACCCCGCCGACGCCCAGGATTCGCAACCCGAGGCCTCTGTTGCCGGTGGAACCGACCGTAATCGTTCCTCAACTGGCCCAACTGCCGGCCATCGACCTGCCCGACTACGGAGACCCGCTGGGGATTCCGGGTCCGCCTTCGCCGGGACCGGGAAGCGGCGGCGGCATCGGCACGGGTACCGGGACGGGTGTCGGACCTGGAGACGGCGCCGGGGTGGGGCCGGGCAAGGGCGGCGGCATCGGTGGGGGCGTCTTTCGGGTGGGCGGCGGTGTGACTCCTCCCACCGTGCTGAGCCGCATCGAACCTGTCTACTCCGAAGAGGCCAGAAAAGCCAAGTATCAGGGCGTGGTGGTTCTGTCGGCCATTGTGCGCAAGGACGGAAGCATCGAAATCCTGAAGGTCGTCCGCAGCCTGGGCTTGGGCCTGGACGAGAATGCCATCCGGGCTCTCAAGGCTTGGAGGTTTCGCCCCGGAATGAAGGGTGGGAAGCCGGTCGACGTGGCCTTGAACATCGAGGTCAACTTTTCTCTTCGTTAGCTGTCTGCCGTTTCCTCAGCAGTTTTCCAAATACAACTAATCCAATCCCGGAGGCAGCCAGGACGCCTGTTGGAACGGGTGCCTCTCCGACCAACCAGGCCACCGAGGCGGCGGCCTGCCAGTTGGACAGAGCCACCCCGCAGCCGTTGACGGTGAAATGGGCCAGGATGGCCGTCGTCAGGCTCCGGCTGCGGTGAACCATAACGGCGAACAGGATGCCCGCCAGGCCGGCCGGCAGGATCAGGAGCAGATGACGGTGAAAAATGCCGAACAGCACCGCCGACACCATAATTGCCCGGGCCCGTGTTTCGGGTCCGAGCAGTTGATTCAGAATGAAACCGCGAAAGAGCAGTTCCTCGCATAGCGCCGGCAACAGAGCCATGGTCAGCAGAATCCAGGCCAGGTGCGGGCCCTGCAGCCAGCTTTGAGCCCTTTGCTGGAGTTCGGCCGCCTCGCCGCCCAGCTGACCCTGTAAATAGTGGACCGCTTCCAGCCATGGCACCAGGCACAATCCCAGCAGAATGGCAAGCCCTGCCTGGAAAGGGGAAATCGTTCTCAGTTGGAAGAGGGCTTGCCAGCGGAAACCGGCCAGTCTCGCGAACAGCAGCGGCGTCCCGGCCACGATCAGGATCTGCAAGGCGGCCGCCTGGGCTCGGGCGGTTTCGGAGACCTCCCGGGGAGCCAGCCAGGCCGAGACCGTCAATACCCACAGGAACACCAGACCGACGCGCACCCCAGCGGGAACCGATTGCAATAGTCTTGCTTGAAACACTCCTGCTTCACCCTGTATCAGCCACCCCGTCGTTTGGGACGGCGGCCCGGCCCGGTCAAAGTGGATAGAGGTTTGTGATTAGTGGATGGTTATTTGATCGATACGCATAGCATCTTGTCGATCTCGACGCAGTCTTTCAAAAAGCTCAACTTGGTCATCAAGGGCTCGCCTGTTCCCGAATCCCTCCACTCTCCACTCTCCACTCTTCACTTGCCGACCGGATTGGCATTCGAATGCCTTGGATCTACGACTGAAACGGTCCGATGTGGGCTACGGTTTCCCTGCCGGCTTGGAGAGAACCTCGGTTTCGCCGAACAGGTCGGGGTCCATGGGCTCGCCCAGGTCGGCGGCCGTGACGGTGATTTGCGAGGTGATTCCCGTCTTGCGGGAAACGACCTTGCCGGGGGAGCGGAGTCCCTGGACCTGGCTGTACTTCAGATAGCGCACTTCTCCCCGAAAAATCCCGGTGCCGGTCCTGGTGGCCCGCTCAATCTCATACTCATACTTTTCGATCAGCCGGGTATCGCGGTCGATCGAGAGTCTGCCCCGAATGTATTCGCCGTCCACGAATCCCGAGACCTCCAGTTGGTCCAGGGATCGTCCTTCCTCGGTGATGCGGGAAACGTAGCGGTACCTCGAGAAGATCAGCAGCAGCAAATCGGGGCGCAGCAGGGAGAGGGTCTCGTTCCTCAGAGGAGAAATCTCCTTGACGGGTCGGGCCAACCGGGTTCCGGTCACTTCGACCCAACCGCGGTTCCCGCTGAGAACCGTGACTACCGTAAGGTCGCCGTCCCGGACCTCGGACCGGAATCGGTCGGAATCGTCGAAATAGACCTTGACGGACAGGGGCTTGGAATCGGGCTGGGAAGTGGATTGGACCCGGTACTCGAAAAGGAACGAGCTGAGAGAAAGGATCCTGGACTTACCGCCGTAGGCCCGGAGGGATTTTTCCACCAGGGCCTGACCCGGCGTGGTTGCCGGTGCCGTCCTGCCGCCGTCGTCGGCTGAAACGGCTGTCGGCTGAACGATAGAGATCGCGGTGAGACTCAAGCCGATCAGCAGCGCCCGCAGGGGACGGGAAGGGGGCGCTGCAGGCAAGTCCGGCCCCCGCCCTGGTGGGCGGATCATACGAGAGTGAATCAATCGGAAATCGATAATCTTTTCGCGATCTTGGTATCCCGTCACGGTTAGCCTCAACGCCTTAGCGGCCCTTCGTGGATAACTCTTTTCCCTTTTGTCTTTGTCTTTTGTCGTTTGTTTCAGGCAAGTCCCGCCCCCGCCCTGGTGTGCGGATCATACATAGAGTGAAACAATCAGAAATCGATCAACCCTTCGCGAACTTGGTACCCCGTCGCGGCCAACCTCAGCGCCTTAGTGTCCCTTCGTCGTTCTTCGTGCCCCTTCGTGGATAAGTCTTTTTTCTTTTGTCTTTTTCGGTTGTTTCAGACAAGCCGGGCCCCTGCCCTGTCGGGCGGATCATACGAGAGTGAAACAAACAGAAATCGATCAACCCTTCGTGAACTTGGTATCCCGTCGCGGTTAACCTCAGCGCCTTAGTGCCCCTTCGTCGTTCTTCGTGCCCCTTCGTGGAAATGTCTTTTTCTTTTGTCTTTTTAGGTTGTTTCAGACAAGGGGGCGGCAGGTTGGGAGGAACCGAGACTAGTTGGACCGCGCATAGTAACCCTTTCTGGCCTTGACCCTTAGGCCCTTCTTGTTTGGAAGTCTCACCTTGATGGAACGATAGCTTCCATCGCGCTCTTGGTTGGAAGACTGGTAGGTCAGCAGGTACTGGCTGCGCAACTCGGTCTCGATGGCATCGAAGGCTCTTCTGAATTTCTGAGGTCTGTTGGGGAAGAATGCCGTTCCCCCGGTCGCGCGGGAGTACTTCTTCAAAGCCCCGGAGTTGCCGTAGGCCCTCCTGTAGAATCCCCCGATCTGGTTGGATATGGCGTAGATTACCGTGTCGGCCCGCTGGGCCGACTCGATGGCCTCACGGATTTTCAGTTTGCTGGTGGTGTCTCCTCCGTCGCTGATCAGCACGATCGCCTTGCGCCCCGACTCGTGCCGCAGCTTTTCGTCGCAGGCCAGAAAGACGGCATCGTGGAGGGAAGTGCCTCCGCCGATGGCCAGCAACCCCACGGCCTTCTCCAGCAAGTCCAGGCTGTTGGTGAAGTCCTGAATCAGGGAAACGCTGCGGTCGAAGTTCATGATCATGGCAAGGTCGTTCTTATTCAGGACCGTCCTCAAGAACTCGACGGCGGCTCGTTGCTCCAGAGGCAGGATGTCCTGGACGCTGGGACTTGTGTCGATGAGAATGCCCAGGGTGAGGGGTAGAGCGACCTCCCTGGAAAAATGGGTGATGGACTGTTTCACGCCATCTTCCTCGATCCTGAAGTCCTGGCGTTTCAAGTCGGTCACGAATTGCCCCTGCCTGGATTGAACGGTGCAGAGAACGTTGACCAGGTTCACGTCGATTCGCAGGGTGGTCTGTTCTTGCTGCGGACTGGAAGCCGGGCTTGAGAGAACCGCTGCCCCAAGGAAAGCCAGAGCCAGGGCCGTCGCCATCGCATGCAGATTGGATCGTCGTTTCATTCTTTGCCGGTTTCAATCAGCGTTCTCATGGCTAGAATTATAGGGGAGAGCCGGCCCGGGGTAAACGTGGCGGCCGGAATGAACGGATCCAGCCAGGCGGCCATGCCGGGGAGCGGCCGCACGAGAGGGTGCGCTGCCCAATGGGAGCGGTTATCCCCTTGACTATCATCTACAGGAATTCATCCATGGGGACGCAGCCTCTTGGCCGGGTAGGAATCGCGGGAGCCGGAACCATGGGGCGGGGAATTGCCCAGGTCTTTGCCCAACGGGGCTGGAGGGTGGTTCTGAGCGACCCGGCCCAGGCGCAGCTGTCGTCCGCCATGGACTCGATCTCCCGGGGGATGGATCGAGAAGTGAGCAAGGCACGGATGGCTCAGGCCGAGAAGGAAGCCGCGCTCGGCAGGGTTGAGGCGGTCTCGGAACTGAGCCCGATGGAGTCGGTGGACCTGGTGGTTGAGGCCGTCAGTGAGAGCTTCCCGGTCAAGCAGGAGGTCTTTGGGCGCCTTGATCGGATCTGCCGCCCCGGGGTGATCCTGGCCTCCAACACTTCTTCCATCTCCATCGCCCGTCTGGCGTCCGCCTCCGGGCGTCCACGAGAAACCGTGGGAATGCATTTCATGAATCCCGTGCCCGTGATGGAACTGGTCGAGGTGGTTCGCGGGCCGGAGACTTCCAGGCAAACGCTTTCGGCCATCCACCGGATCGTCAAGGGGCTGGGCAAGACGCCGGTTGAGGTGAACGATTCTCCGGGGTTCGTTTCCAATCGGGTTTTGATGCCCATGATCAATGAAGCCGCCTTCTGTGTCCACGAGGGTGTGGGGACGGCGGAGAACGTGGATTCCATCATGCGAATGGGGATGAATCATCCCATGGGCCCGCTGGCTCTGGCCGACCTGATTGGGCTTGATGTTTGTCTGGATATCATGGAAACTCTCTACGATGGCTTCAGGGACTCCAAGTACCGGCCCTGTCCATTGCTGAAGAGCATGGTGTCGGCCGGACACCTGGGGCGCAAGACGGGACGGGGGTTCTATCGCTATGGCCGGCGAGTCCAAGGGGACTCGTGAGCCCTCCTGGCCATGGCAGGACCTGAATCATTGAACGTCAGGATAAACAAAGAGCAAACCAGGAGGGAATCCATGGCGGAAGCAAGCGGAGAACGGAGTCGGGCCATCGATCTGGCTCTGTCCCAAATCGAGAAGCAGTTCGGCAAGGGATCGATCATGCGGCTGGGAAGCCGCGCAACCGTGGCCAACATCGGCGTGATCGCTACCGGGTCCTTGTCCTTTGACGCCGCTCTGGGCGTGGGTGGCATGCCTCGAGGGCGGGTAGTCGAGATTTTCGGTCCCGAATCCAGCGGCAAGACCACGCTGGCCCTTCACCTGATCGCCGAGGCTCAGAAAAAAGGAGGCATGGCTGCTTTCGTCGATGCCGAGCATGCCCTGGACGCCGCTTATTCTCGCAAACTTGGCGTGGATGTGGAGAACCTGCTGGTTTCCCAACCGGATAGCGGAGAACAGGCGCTCGAGATCGCTGAAATGCTGGTGCGCAGTGGTGGGCTGGATGTTTGCGTGGTCGATTCGGTGGCTGCCCTGGTGCCCAGAGCCGAGTTGTCGGGTGAAATGGGAGACTCCCACATGGGGCTGCAGGCCAGGCTCATGTCCCAGGCTCTGCGCAAGTTGACCGGAATTGTCGCCAAATCCAAGACCTGTCTGGTTTTTATCAACCAGATTCGGGAGAAGATCGGGGTCATGTTCGGCAACCCCGAAACCACCACCGGCGGGAGGGCCTTGAAGTTCTATGCCTCGGTTCGGGTGGATGTGCGGCGGGTTGGCGCCATTCGGGACGGCGACACCTTCAAGGGCAGCCGAACCAAGGTCAAGGTGGTCAAAAACAAGGTGGCTCCTCCCTTTCGGGAAGCCGAGTTCGATATCATCTACGGGCTGGGCATTTCCAAGGAAGGGGACCTGCTGGACCTGGGTGTGAGCCAGGGCCTCATCGAAAAAAGCGGCGCCTGGTACTCGATCCAGGGAGAACGGATGGGCCAGGGCCGCGACAACGCCCGCCAGTTTCTGCAGGACCACGGCGATGTCCGAGCCCGGCTTGAAGAGGCGCTTTGCCAGGCGCTGGAGATCCCGGCGGCTTCCCCAGCCGGGAACGGCCAGCCGGCCGCGGCCGATCGGACACCCGCAAGATCGGCGCCGCGCCGGAAATGAATCCAGCGATTCTCCGAAATCGAATTCCCATCGCCCTGGGGTTGTTGATCAGTTCCGGGCTGCTGGCGCAGTTCTCTGCTTGCCTGCGGGTCAAGGACGCCGGTGAGCATTCCCGTCACCTGCTCCTGGACGACCGAGTGGTGGCGCAGGAGCAGAATGTCCGCCTGGAGGTCGGAGCAATCGAGAAGCATGAGGCCAATCCTCTGATGAAGGAGGACAAGCCTTGGGAACCCCGCTTCGACAATCTCTACCCCAACATCGTCTATGACCGGGAACGCAAACTCTACCGCTGCTGGTACAACCCCTTCATCGCCGACCCCCTGGTTACCGAGACCCCCCGTGACCGGAGGGACCTGAACCCGCTGGCCCCCGAAGATTCCCCCGACCGGCAGGGCAAGGTGCCCTACCTTCCCTATGAGCGGGAGTTCGGTCTCTGTTACGCCACCAGCGAGGACGGGCTGGCATGGACCAAGCCCGAGTTGAACCTGGTGGAGTTTCAGGGCAACAAGGCCAACAACCTGTTGCTGCGTGGGTCGCACGGCGCCGGCATCCTTATCGACCCTCACGATCCGGACCCGGAGCGGCGCTACAAGATGTTCGAAGGAGGAAAGTGGATCAAGGAGTGGCAGTCACGCCCGGCTGTGCGGTTTTCCCCGGACGGCCTGCGCTGGGGCGAGTCTTTCCCCGTACCCGAGATCGAGGCTCATGCCGACACCCACAACAGCACCCGTTGGGTCCCCGAACTGAAGAAGTATGTCACCATGACCCGAATTCACCGGGGCAAGCCCTTTTTCCGCCACCCCGCGGGCCAGCGGGTGGTGGGGCGAACCGAGAGCTCCGATTTCATGAAATGGAGCAAGGCGGTGGAAGTCCTGCGCGGCGATCCCGAAAATCAGGTTTACGCCATGCCCTTCTTTCGCTACGGGGATGTTTACCTGGGTCTGCTCATGATTATTCGATTGAGCGAGGAGCGGGTCCATTGCGAGCTGGCCTGGAGCCCCGACTCCATTCGCTGGGAGCGGATCAGCCCGGGAACTCCCTTCATTCCCAATGCCGCGGTGAAGGGCCAGTACGACTGGGGGTGCGTGTATGCCGCTGACGCACCCGTGGTGATGGAAGACCGAATCCGCATCTACTACGCCGGTTCCAACGGGCATCATCGCTATTGGCGGGATGGTTTTCTCTGCCTGGCCACGCTGCGTCCGGATGGCTGGGCGGGCTACGTGCCCGTCGACCCCAATCGGAAGGGCGTGGTGGCCACCCGCCCGCTGACCTGGCGCGGTCGCTTGCACTTGACCGCGGACGCTACCGGCGGTTCGGTTCAGGTTACCGTCCTGGATGACCAGGGAGGAATTCTGGCGGAAGCGCAGCCCCTGAAGGGAGAGGTCACCGACGGGGAAGTGATGGCCGAGACTTCCGGCGGGATGGGCGATCTGGAGGGCCGGTCGGTGGTGCTGAAGTTTGTGCTGGATCAGGCCAAACTCTACTCATTTGTCTTCAAGGAGTAGTGAGGCGCTGCGTTTGCCCCCCTCCGGCTCGACCGCGGGCTGCGCCCATTGGTAGTGTTTGAAATAGGACAATTCTGGTACAGGCTTCAATAATAGCTTCCCTCCCCAAACCACCGCCCCTCCAAATTCACGACAACTCCGCACACTCCGATCCAAGAGCGCTCTGCGGCTGAGAAATTCGGGCATAGCTGCAAGGCTTCAGGGCGTTGGCGCCAACATGGAAATGGGGATAGGTGGAAAGGAGAGGATCAGGAAAAGGATGGCCAGCAGGCCCAATGCAAAGCGGCGAGGTCCGATGGGAAGATGCTCGTTCATCGTCGGCGGATGGCGAAGCCGGGTGAGCAGGTAGACCAGCACCAGAAAGAGAAGCCAGGGAGGCTGGAACAAGACGGCAAACAGGGTGAATGCGAAAAAGACCAGGTGGTAGATGAGGGAGCTTCTGCGGTGAAACAGGGAATAAATGATATGGCCTCCGTCCAGCTGACCCATGGGCAGGAGGTTGAGAGCGGTGACGAAGAGTCCGGCCCATCCGGCAGTGGCCAGGGGATGAAGCTGAAGGCCGCTGGTCGGAGCCAGTGGTCCGTGAATCCATTCGATGAGAAGTGCGAACAGGATTGACGGTCCCAGAAAGGTTTCGCCGGCAGGCACGGAATCGAGAGAAGTTACGGTGGACCAGGCAATCCCCAGAACGGCCACGGGCAGTGCCAGAATCAGCCCCATGGCGGGTCCCATGATGGCGATGTCGAACAGGGCCTTGCGGTGGGGGATGCGTCCTCCCATCTTGATGACGGCGCCGAAGGTCCCGAAGGGCGGCAGTGGAGAGGGGATGAAGTAGGGAAGGGAGGCCGCAACCCGGTAGTGGCGGGCCGTGAGGTAGTGGCCCATCTCGTGACAGAGCAGAATCAGAATCAGGCTGGCGGAGTAAAGCACCCCACCGGCGAGGCCGTATTCCAGGGCGCCCACCGCCGAGGTGGTGATCAGGGTCAGAACGAACAATGCCGGGGGCAGCCACAGGCCTTTCCTTGCCGGAGTGTCAATTGGAGGAGCCGATTCCGGAGGAGAGGGCAGGGAGTGGGGCGAGGCATCTGCCATGGGGCGAATGGAGAATCGAAGCGGCAACAGGGTGTCTTGAGACTAGAGACGCGTCAACAGGTCTCTCACCCGGGTTTCAATGAGATCCCGAATCGTCCTGAACTCCTCCGGAGGCATCGATTTCGGGTCCGGAATTTCCCAGTCCTCCCGGTGTCTTGCCACTACCGCCGGACAGGAGTCGCCGCAACCCATGGTCACCGCGACAGCGAATTCGGTGGGGGGAATCTCATCCAGCGACTGGGAGCGATGGCTGCTGAGGTCGTACCCCAACTCCGCCATGGATTGAATGGCCGCGGGATTGATCCTGCCCGAGGGGCGCGAGCCGGCGCTGTAGGCTTCGACGCTGCCCTGACCATGGATGCGGGCGAAGGCTTCGGCCATCTGGCTGCGGTTGGAGTTCTCGATGCACACGAAGAGAACCCGCTTCACATCCGACCCTGATAACGGGGCGCTTGTCAACAGGCGGTCTCCTTTCGGGCCGGGCCGCAGCACCCCTCGCCCTGCACACAGCGGCAGGCGCCGACCGCCGCCAGGGCTCCCAGGACCGGGGCCGCCAGGTAGACCCAGAGATGGCTCAGTTGTCCGGTCATCAATGCCGGAGCCAGGGAGCGGGCCGGATTCATGGAGGCTCCTGAAATCGGACCGGCAAACAGGGCCTCCAGGGCGATCACCGAACCTATGGCCACACCGGCCATGAGTCCCTTTTCCTTGGAACCCGAGGACACGCTCAGGATCACGAACATCAGGAACCAGGCGAGGATGATCTCCAGAACGAACGACTGATAGGCGGGCCCCGAGGGCCGGGTGACGCCCAGGGTGAGATGGTTGCCGAACAGCAGGCGGAGGATTCCGCTGGCCAGCAACGCTCCCAGGCACTGGCTCAGGATATAGGGCAACACCCAGCTTCTTTCCAGGCGCCCGGCGAACCAGAAGCCCAGGGTTACCGCGGGATTGATGTGTGCGCCGGAGACGTTTCCAATGGCATAGATGGTGGCCAGTACCACCAGCCCGAAGGTCAGGGCAATGCCCACGTGGGAGACGACGCCCCCGCTCACTTCGTTAATGGTGATCGCCCCGGTTCCGGCAAACACCAGGGCAAAGGTTCCGAAGCATTCCGCCAGTAGTCGCTGCAGCATGACTCGCCCCACATTCCTGTTCTCGCCGCCAGCACTCTAACGAAAATCCACGGATTCCGGAAGACCCTTTGCAGTGAATCCGCGGGTTGGAAAATCGCGGCGCCGCCCAACAACCGGGAAGTAACTTATAATGGCGTCGTTGAAGAACTCCGGGGCAACCCAGCCCCGGCGTTTTGGCTGGAGGCTGACGGAGGCCGCCGGTGAAATCGCAAAAGGTCGTCATCATTGAGGACGAAGCCGACATCCGCGAGGTCATCGAGTACAACCTCAAGCGGGCGGGGTATCGAACCGCCGCGGTTGCAAATGGGGAAAAGGCGCTTCATCTGGTGCGCGACACCCTCCCCGATCTTGTCCTGCTGGATCTGATGCTGCCCGGACTGGATGGACTCGAGGTCTGTCAACGACTCAAGGACGATGCAGCCACCCGGCACGTCCGCATCATCATGGTCACCGCCAAGGGAGAGGAAAGGGACATTCTGATGGGGCTCGACCTGGGGGCGGACGATTACCTGACCAAACCCTTCAGCCCCAAGGAGTTGCTGGGTAGAATCCGGGCGGTTTTGCGCCGGGGCCCGCTTCAGGAGGAGCAGGCATCTTCCCAATCCCTGGTACGGGGCCCGATGCTCATCGACCAGGAGCGGCACCAGGTGCAACTGGACAGGAGGCCGGTGGATCTGACGGCTACCGAGTTTCGGCTGCTTCATTTCCTGGTCACCCACCCCGGCAGAGTGTTCACTCGAGACCAGCTCCTGAGCCGAGTCATTGGAGAGAACGCCTCGGTGGTGGACCGTAACATCGACGTGCACGTGCGGGCCGTACGCAAAAAGCTGGGAGAGCACCGGGACCTCATTCACACGGTCAGAGGGGTTGGCTACTGCTTCCGAAATCCGGGGGAATGACGCCACCACCCCAGCTCTTCCGGTGACGCCGACGGTCCGGCAAACGCCGGGCGCCCAGAGTGCCCCCGGCAAGTCCGGCCCCCGCCCTGCCGTGCGGATCATACGAGAGTGAAACAACGAATCTTCACAGCCGGTCGGGAACAAGGACCCTGTTCGGTTAGCATGGATTTCTACCTATTGAACATCGATGCACAGGATTAACAGGATTAACAGGACGAGAGCTTCCTGCACCAGAAGCCAACTCGGGCGATGATCCGGTGCGGCTTTGCGGATTCCCGGCATTAGAAGCTGGCCGTTTCCTGAAGAATCCTGTGAATCCTGTGCATCGATGTTAATCATCCCTGTAAATCACGATGGGATCGGAAGCGCCCCCCACTGGCTCCGCCGCGGTCCTTGTTGCTTCTTCGCGGACAAATCCTCTTTGTCCCTTGTGTCCTTCGTTGACCCCTTGCCGACCTTCGCCCCATCCCTCTTGAGCCTTCTCCAGCGCCTTGGTGGCCCTTCGTCGTTCTTCGTGCCCCTTCGTGGATAACTCTTTTTCTTTTGTCGTTTTGTCGTTTGTCGGTTGTTTCAGGCAAGCCGGGCCCCCGCCCTGCTGTGCGGATCATACGAAAGTGAAACAATCAGAAATCGATCAACCTTTCGCGACCTTGGCACCCCGTCGCGGTCAACCTCAGCGCCTTAGCCCGCATTTCTCAGTGCGCCATGGAAAGGCGCCTTCTTCCAACGGGTGCGAAACCCGTCCAACAACTGTCGCTCCGGTTGGTAGCAGCCAGGGCGGATCATGGAGGTAACGATATGGTCTGAAGCCCTCTGGTGTCAAAGGGCCGCTTAAGGCGGTTCAGCGAGCATGCGGGCCGGAACGCGAGTGAACGTCGAGCAGGCCTCGAAACGGGCAATGCGGGGGCCGACCCACCTGAGAAATGGGGAAGGCCGAAGACGGAGGGGGAAGCGAGCGACGCGGGCACCCCTTTGGACCCGCCGGGGTAGTGGCGCTGGCACGCATGGAAGGGGAAGAAGGCAGCAACATGGGAAGCCCTGTGGGTGGTGAGGCACGCACCGAACCGGAAGCTCGCGAGAGTCAGTCTAGGCCGACAGGGTGGCGGAGAGGCCTGTAGTACCGGAGAAGCCGGGTAATACCGGTGGAGGGAAGGGGCCTCAGGTGAGGAGCGGTGACCGAAGGGGGAAGGGTCCCGGGAGTGGCGAAAGCCTGAAACCCCGACCAAAAAAGGGCCGGAGACTCCGGAAGCATCACATGCAAAAGTGAAAGGGTCGTCGGAGGAGGACGGCGTCGTCAGGGCATCAACAGGCCTGGCGGCAACCCGGGAGCGGAAGTGGATGGAGTGGGGGACGGGTGCCAATCCCATAGGAGTCGTCCACGGATGCGAGCGGGGACCTGTGTGCGAGACGCATGATCCCACTGGAGAGCCGAGATGCGGGAAAACCGCACGTCCGGTTCGGAGAGCGGGGACTGGAAACGTGATAAGGGAGCCGGACTGAGGCCCGAAGCGAAAGCGACGGAATAGCCACCGGACCCTATAGTCAACGCGCCAGTCCTCGACTCTACCCAGAGTTCGCACAGGAGCGGTAAAAGGGGCCATGGAGGCATTTGAGGCCGAGTTTAACAACGTTGGTGGCTGGATCGGTAGGCAAAGGCCAACAGCGGAGGCTTCTGAGGCTCTCCGAGGAACCTCAGGCGGCATTTTCCCTCGAAAACAGCGACACCTCTGCCATCGGGCCTGGTGGCCGCGTCTTCAAGGGCCAGGAGTGACGGTCGGGTCAGGGCACCTCAGGGCGGCAGGTGAGCCCAAGCGATGCGGAACTCCCTCTGGTAAGGACATCCGGAAGCCATGGCGACCTTGATGCGACGGACCGAGATGGTGACCTGAGCGCCGATCTTGAGCAGTTTGAGTCTGATGGAACCGACGGTGGCCCGGGCCAGGCAGGTGGATTGCAGCGCCCGCCGGCGCAAGCCCTCCACCAGCACATAGGCGAAAGAGGTCATCAGGAGCCGGAGCTGATTCGCCCGGAAGGAGTGGGTGGAGGTGCGATCGGCAAACAGGTCGAGTTGCTGCTCCTTGATGCGGTTTTCCATCTCACCGCGGGCACAGTAGATCTTCTCATAGAGGAACTGGGCGGGGTAGTCCTGGACCGACAGAGAGGTGACGACGAAGCGGGGGTTGGGGCCGCGGGGCAGGACCTCGGCTTTGGCGACCAGGCGGCGCTCGTGGGACCAGCTCTTGTGAGTGCGGTAGGAGAGGTCGGTGAAGATCCGGGCGGGCTGCTGTTGCTGGTCTGAGAGGGCCTGGGCCTGAGCCAACTCGGGGGCGATGGCGTCTTGGAGGCGGGAGTTGCGGGCCAGGCCGAAGAGATAGTCGACCTGATGCTGCTCACACCACCCCATCAGCTCCTCACGGGCAAAGCCGGAGTCGGCCCGCAGCAGGATCTTGACCTGAGGCCAGACACGCCGTAGGCGGGAGACGATGCGCTGGACCTGCTCCAGAGCGCCGGCGGAGGCATCGATGTTGGCGGGTCTGAGCAGGGCCGAGAGCAGATGGCGGCCCGAGAAGATGTAGAGGGGCAGGTAGCAGTAGCCTCGGTAGTAGCCGTGGAAGAAGCGGTCCTCTTGTTCCCCGTGGAGGGGATCGTCAGTGGCGTCGAGGTCGAGGATGATCTCATCGGGGGGTTGGGGATGGGCTTGCAGAAACAGTTTCACCAGGAGGGCTTGCAAGGCCTCGGGGTCGTGGTCAATCTTGTGGTAGCGGGTGGGGCCTTGGGTGGGGGCGTGTTCGAGTCGGTTGAGGGTGCTCTTGCCTGCCAGGGGAGGCGAGTCGCCACGACGGCCTTTCTCTGAAAACAAGGCCATGAGGGGATCGTGACGGAGTTGGTCGTGGTCGATGAGATCCTCGTAGCCGAGGGCGATGCCACGGATGCGCTGAGCGATGAGGGTGCGCAGGCTGTATTGGGTCCGCTTGGGGTCGCGGTGATCGGTGAAACAGTCGGCCACCTGGTCGGAGAGAGATAAGCCCCGATCCACCCGGCGCAACAGCAGGGAGCCGGCATCGGAAGTGATGGGACCGCCGTCGAAATCAGCCACCACGCGGCGGCGGCCGTGGGGTTCAAACTCCAGGGGTTTGGTGTTACACTGTGTCGGCATCGGTTCTCCTTTAAGAATCTGGTTAACTCCTTAGACAAGAGTATTTTACCAGATTCCGAGAACCGATGCTTCCTACCTCTGGTGAGAAATGCGGGTTAGTGTCCCTTCGTGGTTCTTCGTGCCCCTTCGTGGAAATGTCTTTTTCTTTTGTCGTTTGTCGGTTGTTTCAGACAAGAACGGAATCCGGAAGTCTGATTTGCTTGTATACTTTACAGAGGAGATTGTGCCCCCATGTCGCCGCCGATGAATAGGTGGATTCCGGTCGGGCTTCTGCTGGTCTGCCTCCCGGGCCTGCTGGCGGCCGGGGACCCTCGCATCGATGCCGACGTCGCCGCCCTGCAGCGGAGGTATTCCTCGATGCAGGATCTCCAAATGAACTTCGTGCAGAGTTACAGTTGGCCCGGGCGCCAGCCCAGGACGGAATCGGGGCAGGTATTTCTGCGCCGGCCCGGCCTGATGCGGTGGGAATATCGGGAACCCGCGGAAAAGTTGTTTCTGTCCGACGGTGAGACCATTCACTTTTATCTTCCCGAGCGGAAGCAGGTTCAGAAGGGTCGGGTCGGCCGCAGTCGGGATCGGCGCCTTCCGTTTCTTTTCCTGTTGGGAAGGGGAGATCTGAAGAGGGATTTTTCCAGCATCGAATGGGCCAGTGAAAAGCCCTTTTTCGGCGGCAACAGGGTCCTGGCCGCCAAGCCCGGCAGGTCTGCCGGTCCGGTGGCGGAGGTTTTGATGGAATACGATCCGGGTCGGATGCAATTGCAGCGGGTAGCCTTGATCGAACGGGGCGGCGCCAGGAACGACTTTATCTTCACCAACATTCGCGAGAATGCAGGCCTCGGCAAGGGCTTGTTCGAGTTTCAGGCGCCCCCGGATGTGGAAGCGGTCGGTCTGCCCTGAGGCGGCGGGTGCCCGCCCGATGGAGTCGATTCCCGAGCCCGCGTTTCCTGCCGGGGGGCGTGACAATGGGGCCGCAGTGCCGTCTCGGGGCTTTCCCTCCCCCAAGGCATCGAGGTAAACCAGGTTGGCCGAGTTTCTTTGTCGTCTGTCCGATCCCAGTGGACGGGTCGTTAACGCCAGCTACAACTCCGTCTCCGAATCGGAACTGAGGCGGCGCCTGGAAGATCAGGGATTTTTTATCTATTCGGTTCGGGAAAAGGGCAAGAGCCTCTCCACCCTGCTACCGCTGTCGGCCGGCCGGCGGAAGATCAAGTCGCGGGAATTTGTCATTTTCAACCAGCAGTTCCTGGCCTTGATCCATGCGGGACTGCCGATTCTGAAGTCGCTGGAACTGCTGACCCAGCGGGAGAAGGACGAACAGTTTCGGATCATACTTCTGGATATTAGCGAGCGGGTCAAGGGCGGCGCCCTGCTTTCCGAAGCCTTTGAGGCCCAGGGGATGTTTCCCAAGGTCTATACCGCCTCCCTGTTCGCCGGGGAGAAGAGCGGGGGGCTGGAAGAGGTCCTCGGCCGATTCATTCAGTATCAGAAAACGGTCAACTCGACTCGCAACAAGATCAAGACCGCGCTTACCTATCCCTCCATATTGGCGGTCCTGCTGGTGGTCCTGGTATCCTTCCTGCTGGCCGAGGTGGTTCCCCGCTTTGCCCAGTTCTATGCGGGGATGGATGCCGCTCTGCCGGCCATGACGGTACTGCTGGTCGACATCTCGCAGGCCATTCGGGGGCATCTCATCGCCGGGATGCTGGTCTCCGGGGCCTTGCTGGTGGTCCTGACCATGTGGGCTCGCAGCATCCAGGGACGGTCCCAAATCGACCGACTCAAGCTGCGTCTGCCGGTCATCGGGGAGGTCTGGAGCAAGTTTCTCTTCGCTCAGCTCAGCCGGACGCTCTCCACCCTGCTCTCCGGCGGCACGCCCCTGGTGGGCTCCCTGGAGATTGTGGCCGATTCGACCGGCAACCGGGTGGTGACCCAGGCCCTCAACCGGGCAGTGGTCGCCGTCAGGGAGGGCCAGTCTCTTTCCAGGAGTCTGGAACCCAGCGGCGTGGTGCCGGAAGTGGCCATCGAGATGATTGAAGTGGGTGAATCCAGCGGCAACCTGAGCGAGATGCTCGGGCACGTGGCCGATTTCTACGATGAGGAAGTCAACACCCGCTTGAACCAGCTCTTTACCTATATCGAGCCGATTCTTCTCATGATCCTGGCCATTATCGTGGCCTTTGTTCTGGTTGCCCTCTACCTTCCCATATTCAGCCTGTCCTCTCGCCTGGTGGCTTGAAGGGGGGAGAACCCATGAATTCCCGGCATCAACCCCTGCAGGACTCGGCGGTGGTGGATCAGAACCTGGGCGTCGGGGAAGAAGAGCAGCAGGCTCGCAACCTGGCGAGTCGGTACCGCTGTGAATTCGTCGACCTGACCAACTTCCCCATGGACCCGGAGCTCTTCCGCAACATCCCGGCGGAGTGGATGTTCCGCTACAACTTCGTCCCTCTCAAGATGGTCAATGGGGCCTTGATGGTGGCGATTGCCGACCCGAGTGAATTGATGCTGCAGGATGAGCTGGGCACTCTCTTGGGGAAGAGATTGGTGGTGAGGGTCGCCCGGGGCTCCCAGATCGGCGACATACTCAAGAAGAGCGAGTCTTCCCAGCGCGTGCTGGAGGAAGCCACCGAGGGCTTGACCCTGATCAAGGAGGATGAGACCGGCGAGGAGATCTCCATTGAGAAACTGACCGATGAGGGGGAAAGTCCCATTATCCGGTTGGTCGATTCCACCATCTTCAACGCCTTGGAGCGCCGGGCCAGCGACATCCACATTCATACCGAAGACAACGACGTCAACATCAAATTCCGGATCGACGGCGTTCTACAGCACGCCATGGCGCCCATTGCCAAGGAGCATCACTCCACCATCATCTCCCGGATCAAGGTGATGTCCGAACTGGACATCGCGGAACGGCGCATCCCCCAGGACGGACGCTTCCGGGTCCGCTACAAGGGCCGCCGCATCGACTTTCGCGTTTCCATCATGCCTTCCATCCACGGGGAAGATGCGGTCCTGCGCGTCCTGGACAAGGAGTCGATGAGCGAGAAGTTCAGCCAGCTCAGCCTGGACGTGGTGGGGTTCAACCAGTCCGACCTGCCAAAGTTTCGCCGATACATCCGCGAGCCCTACGGGATGGTGCTGGTTACCGGCCCCACCGGCAGCGGCAAGACGACCACCTTGTACGCCGCAGTCTCGGAGATCAAGTCCGAAGAGGACAAGATCATTACCATCGAGGATCCCGTCGAATACCAGCTCAAGGGGATCACGCAGATTCCGGTGAATGAGAAGAAGGGACTGACCTTTGCCCGCGGACTGCGCTCCATTCTGCGCCACGACCCGGACAAGATCATGGTGGGCGAGATCCGGGATTCGGAGACGGCCCAGATCGCCATCCAGTCGGCTCTCACCGGACATCTGGTGTTCACCACGGTGCATGCCAACAACGTGGTGGACGTGCTGGGTCGATTCATGAACATGGGCGTGGAGCCCTACAACTTCGTCTCCGCCTTGAACTGCATCCTGGCGCAGCGCCTGGTCCGGGTGATCTGCGAACACTGCAAGCGTCCCTTCCGGGCGGACGCGGCCCTGCTGACCGAATCGGGGCTGTCGGCCGAAGACCACGGACAGCAGATCTTCCATGAGGGAGCCGGATGCCTGGAATGCGGAGGCACCGGCTACCGGGGTCGAACGGCCATTCATGAGTTGCTGGACCTTTCGGACCGCATTCG
The DNA here is from genome assembly GCA_965207735.1 of Candidatus Versatilivorator sp. Lineage (GTDB taxonomy): Bacteria > Acidobacteriota > Terriglobia > Versatilivoradales > Versatilivoraceae > Versatilivorator. Next base: position 5,252,213 of record OZ242296.1, read on the forward strand.
GGAGATGATCCTGGAGCGCAGGCCGGCCTCGGAGATCAAGAGGGCGGCTCTGGAAGACGGAATGACCTCGCTCCGGGATTGCGCCTTGCAAAAGGCCTTCTCCGGGGAAACCAGTCTGAGGGAGATCAACAAGGTCACCTTTATCGAGGGTTGAACCGGTTCGGAAGTCCTGCAGAGACCGGAGAGTCAGGAAACGGCGATGGAATTGTCCCGCTTGAATCGCCTGCTGGGGAGAGAGTCGGGTCGGAGGCGGCTTCATTCTCCGCTGCGCCAATACTTTCAGCCCCGCTTGCCCGGAATCGCCTGTGAGATCTCTCGCCAGTATTTCTCGGTGGCGCGTATGGACCCGCGCCGTTCCCTCAGGGTTGACGGTTCTGCCGTGGGGAACCTCCCACAGGGATTGGTCGAGCCTTCCTTGATCGAGCCCGGTGTGGAGTCCATCGAGGAGCTTGGGAAGATCATCAAGTCGACTCTGACCAAGGCCGGAGTCACCACCAACCGGATTTCCCTGGCTATTCCCGATGCCTGCGCCCGGGTCGCCATACATCCCCTTGAAGCCCTGCCCTCCAAACAAGGGGAGAAAACAGAGCTTCTCAAGTGGAAGCTCAAAAAGACCGTCCCCTACGATATCGAGGATGCGCACCTGAGCTTTGTGGAGCAACCGACTGCAACCGGCAAGAACCATGTCATCACGGCCACCATTCACAAGGCAGTTCTGGCGCAGTTCGAAGAGGTGTTCGAATCTCTGGGAATTCACGTGGGATTCATCACCTTGTCCACCTTTGCCGCCTATGAGCTCCTGGCCCGTCAACACCGGGATGAGATCCGGAAATCGGTCTTGTTCATGAGGGTTCGTTCCTCCAACATCTCCTCTTTGATCATTCAGCAAGAAGCCGTTGTCTTCTATCGCCACACCGATTTCAACTTCGAGAGTCCCATGGATCTGATGGTGAATTGGTCGGCGGATCCCTACGAAGAGATCCACCCCTGCCTGATGTACTATCGGGACAAGCTGGACGCTGCCGGAGTGGAGAAGGTCTACCTGGCGTTCCCGCGGGAATTTTCCGAGACGGAACTCTCCTCCCTGGCGGAGCGTACCCGGGCTTCGGTCTCCAACTTCGACGCCTCCAGGACTGTTCAGTGGAAACAGACCATGCCGTCCAACCTGGTCCACCATATCCTTGCCCCTGCGCTGGGATTGGCCTTGGGGAAATTCTGAGATGCTGAGAGTCCCCCTCAATCTTGCCTCCAAGCCCTTCTTCAACAACCGCAGGTTCTACGCGGCCTCGCTGGTGCTGGGTCTGGTCTTTGCGGTCCTCTCTGCCGCCAATCTCTTTCTCTATCTGGCCCATCGCTCCCAAAGCCTGAGACTCAACAGCGAACTGGCCGATCAGACCGCCGAGGCCGGAAGACTGGAGCAGGAGCAGCAGGAAATCTGGGCGCGGCTGCAGCGGCCGGAAACCGAGGATTTTCTGAACCTGGTGGATTATCTCAATCCTCTGATCGCCCAAAGGACCTTCTCCTGGACTCGATTCCTCAACCAACTGGAGAAGCTGGTCCCCCACCAGCTTCAGATCGCGGCCATCACTCCCCGGATCGCGGAGAGTGAAATCGTGGTGGAGATTTTCTGCAACGCCCGCTCCGGCGCAGACTATATCGAGTTCGTCTCGCGGCTGGAGGCCGATCCCGATTTCTATCAAGTCAACCTGATGACCGAAGACGTGTCGAAGAGCCCCAACTTTGTCGGCAAGCACTACGGGCTGCAAGTGAAGTATCGAGCCCAACCGGCACTGGAGTCGGCCGGAGCCGGCGTCCCGCAAATCGACCACGGTTCAGGGAGCGTTCCTTAAATGCCGGCTGCCGTCAGAATTCGCAGACCCGATCCCGGGAAACAGCAACTGGTCCTGTTGACGTTGCTGGGGCTGTGCCTGCTGAACCTGCCCGTCTACTTCCTGCTGGTGCGTCCGGTGATCCTGGCCGACCAGATTGTCACGGCCCGGGCCCGTGAGGTGCAATTTCAGCTCCGGCAACGGAGGACCGTTCGCGACAAGCTCCATCAGATCGAGACCCGGATGCGGGAGAGCCAGTCACGCTTCCAGGAGTTCAAGCAGCGGAACCTCTTCTCCAGGGAGCGGGGAAACTCGGAGCTGCTCAGAGAGCTGGAGTCGGCCTGTCGCAACGCCGGACTGGTCAAGACTCGGGGAGTCTTTCAATACGACCGCGACACTCGATTCGGCACCCGGAAACTCAGCGTGGTGTTGCCGATAGAGGGGAGTTACGGCAATATCCGCAGGCTCCTGAATGCCTTGGAGAACCACTCCAAGTTCATCATCGTCGACTCCCTGAACCTGGAGGATACGCGCGAGGGATCGGGGACTATTCGCATGGACCTGCAGTTGTCCACTCTCATCGGGGCTGACCATGAGTGACCCCAAGCAGAAGAAACAGCTGAAGTTGCTGGGCACCTTGCTGGTGGTGCTGCTTCTGGTGCTCTATTGGAGCTGGGGCCAGAGCTCCTCACCGTCCCTCCTGACCTCGGATGGGACGCCCGCGGGCTGGCGCGGCCTGGAGTCGTTCGTCCTCAAGACCGGCAAGCCGGGAGACCGCAGGAGCGGAAGGGAAATTCCGGCGGCCCAGATCAACTCCAGCATCCATTTCGAGAAGCTGGGTCAGATGGAGAAGATCCAGCCCTCCCTGGCGCGAAACATGTTCGCCTTCTACACTCCGCCTCCACCGGCGAAGTCCTCCGGGGGAACGTCCCGCACCTCCCCCCAATCCGCGGATTCCGCCAGTGGCCGCAACCGGCCCTTCGTCCCCCGGGGGGGCTCTTCGACGGGCCGAAAGGCGGTGGACATCCCCTTGAAGTACTACGGCTTCAGAAAGGACCCGTCGGGGAAGAAGCGCCAGGCCTTCTTTGCCGATGGAGATGACCTCTATCTGGCCTGGGAGGGGGATGTGGTCGCCAACCGTTTTCGAATCCATCGCATTACCGATACCACGGCTGAAGTCGAAGAAGTGGCGTCCCGGACCAGGAAGCGTTTGAATCTGGAGATGCCCCCCGAATAGGCGGGTCGACGAGGAAGGTCCTGCTCATGGGTTGGATGAAGCACAGGAATGGTGGCGAGGCGGGCTACACCCTGGCCTTGGTGATGGTGATGGCCAGTGTGCTGCTGGTCGCTCTTTCGGAGGCAGCGCTCAACTGGCAGACGGCTGTCAAGCGGGAACGGGAAGAAGAGTTGATTTTCCGGGGCGAGCAGTACCAGAGGGCCCTGATTCTCTGGTATGCCCATTGGAGCCGGACTCTGGGGACGCCTCAGGTGGCCTATCCCAGCACCGTGGAAGCCTTGCTCAACACCAACAACAAGCGGTTTCTTCGCCAGCCCTGGACCGATCCCGTCACCAACGAGGAGTGGCGCTTCATCAAGGTGGGTCCCAACAACCGGCCCCTGTTGACGGTCTTGCCGGGCACGGCCGAGACCGGCGCCGGAGGGGACCGGAACCCCTACGGATCGGGCGGGTCGGGTCAGTCGCGGGGATCGGGACCGCAGGCGCCTGCCGCCGCCGGGCAGACCGCTTACGGACAGACCCTCAAGACGCAATCGGTGAATTCTCCCACCATCGGAGGCATCGCCGGCGTGGCCAGCACCAGCGAAAAGGAATCCCTCAAGACCTATAACGGCCGCACCAAGCACAACGAGTGGGAGTTCTTCACCGACTATGCCGCTCTGGCCGCCCGGGCCCAGCGGGGGCGCTCCGGCGGCAGGTCCGGCCAGCCCAACCAGCCGGGTCAGGCAAGGCAGGGTCGAGACAGGCCCGAGGGACAGAACCCCCTGTTCGGGCGTCCCGGCCAATCCGGGCGGCCTCCCGGCGTGAACCCCGGCAACCGTCCTGGCGTCAACCCTGGGAATCGCCCCGTCCCCAACCCGGGCAACCGCCCCGGTCTCCCCTCTCCGCCAAGACCCCGGCGATAGATCCTGGCGAAGCTCTGGCTCCCGCCCATAGGCTACGCAAGTAAGATATTCACGAGGGCCCTCCCTAAGCAGTGTCGCCAAGTCGGCGATTGAAACGCCCACCCGCGTGCAATCGTGGGGGCAACCCTTGTGGTTGCCCGGTTGTTCGCGATCGTCTCAATCATCCCGTAATTGGGCGTCCACCAGGGACGCCCCTACATCCAGGATCATGTGTGTCGTGAATGCCCCGGAACCGCGCCCGGAACCGCGTTGACAACTCCTTCCAATGATCTATAATGTCGCCCTTTGGATTCTGCCGGTTACTCCTCAGTAGCTCAATTGGCAGAGCATCCGGCTGTTAACCGGAGGGTTGTAGGTTCGAGTCCTACCTGAGGAGCCATTTTGTCGAGCGCGAACTACAGCGCCTCGATAGCTAACGCGAAGCCCCGGAAAGTCACCCCTTCGGGGCTTCGCCGTATCTAGCTCTTTTCCAAGGGGTTGCGCCCTTTCCTACTGGAAACAGTTGTGCAAAAGTAGGCCACCGTAGCGGCAGGGCGGTCCCGCCGCGGCGGAGTAAAACTTTGCCCGTGTGGCCCTTTCCGGCGATGGGGAGGGCATAGGGAAACTGTATGGCATAGACGGTGAAGTTAAGTGGGGAAAGGCTTTAAACGGAACTTCATCCGGAACCAACAGGGAACAATCAGGATAAGGTGTTGAAACAGAGGCCATTTGTGGGTTTCCATGAGCCGTTTGGTGTGGGATTGTGTTTACATGTATATCGTCGAGTGGTATGGTCTTTCTCTGTTGACACAACATGTTGTGCCTTGTATTCTGTTTCCATGTCCTATCACCTCGAATCCATTCCCAACCGCAACAGCCGACCCACTCTCCTCATCCGTGAGGCTTGGCGCGAAGGCAAACGCATCCGCAAGAAGACCCGCGCCAATCTCACCGGCATGCCCGAGCCGCTGGTCAACGGCATCCGCGCCCTGCTGAAGGGTGGCATCGCGCTGGAGAGCGTCGAGGACGCCTTCACCATCCGCAGGGCCCTGCCCCACGGCCACGTGGCGGCCGGGCTGGGAACGCTGCGCCGTCTTGGGCTGGTGCGTCTGCTGCATCGCCACCCGGGTCGGGAGCGGGATCTTGCCATTGCCGCCATCCTCGCCCGTCTCCTCGATCCGGGCTCGAAGCTGGCCGCCGCACGCCATCTCTCCCCTGACACGGCCGCCTCCAGCCTGGGCGCCGTGCTGGGTCTGGGGCCGGTCACCGGCAATGAACTGCTGGAGATGCTCGACTGGCTGCTCCGACGCCAGAGACACATCGAGAAGAGTCTGGCCCACCGGCATCTGGGCGAGGCCACCCTGATCCTCTATGACGTCACCTCCAGCTTTCTGGAGGGAGGATGTTGTCCACTGGCGGCGTTCGGTCACAACCGGGACGGCAAGAAAGGCAAGAAGCAGATCGTATTCGGACTGCTGTGCACCGAAGAGGGCTGTCCGGTGGCGGTGGAGGTGTTTGCCGGCAACCGGGGGGATCCGATGACGCTGGGGGCGCAGATTGCCAAGATCCGGGATCGGTTCGGGGTGGGCCGGGTGGCCTTGGTGGGGGACCGGGGCATGATCACCACGGCCCGGATCCGTGAGGAACTGGAGCCGGCGACTCTGGACTGGATCTCGGCCTTGAAAGCCACCGACATCCGCAAGTTATTGAGGCAGCAAGGGCCAGACGGGGGCGAGCCGGCCCCGTTGTGTCCCGAGGCCCTGGTCCCGGACCAGGTGGCCGAGATCGTCAGCCCGGAGTTTCCGGGCGAACGCCTGCTGGTGTGTCTCAACCCGCGCCTGCGGCAGCAACGGGCGCGCAAGCGGGAAGCGCTGCTGGAGGCCACCGAGGAGATCCTCGAGACCATCGCCCAGGGCCTGCGCCACCGCGGCAGGGATTGGATCAACCGGCGGGTCGGTCGCGAGGCCAACCGCCGCAAGGTCGAGAAGCACTTCCAGATCACCGTCACCGACGAGGCGCTCACGTGGTCTCGCAACCAGGAGAAAATCGCGGCCGAGGCCCGCCTGGATGGCCTCTACGTCATCCGCACCAGCCTCGATGCGGCAACGATGGGTCCCGCTGAGGTCGTCGAGGCCTACAAAAACCGGTCCCGGGTCGAGCAGGCCTTCCGCTTGCTCAAGACCACCCGGCTCGAGGTGCGGCCGGTGTATGTCTACAACGCCGATCGGGTCCGAGCCCACGTGTTCCTCTGTATGCTCGCCTATTATGTCGAATGGCACCTGCGGCGGCGACTGGCTCCCCTGTTGTTCGAGGACGACGACCGCCAGCAGGCGCGGGCCAAACGAACCTCGCCGGTCCAACCGGCCCGGATCTCGGACCGCGCCAAAGCCAAGGCCGACACCAAGACCACTGCCGAAGGGTTCCCCGTCCACAGCCTCAAGACCCTGCTGGACGACCTCGCTACCCTGACCCTCAACCAGGTGACCTTGCCCACCAACCCCGACCAGGGGTTCCCCATGATCGCCCAGGCCACCCCGCTGCAACGCAAGGCCTTTGAACTGCTGGAGGTCGAACCGGCCAAAATTGTTCCCAGTACGATGCCAGTTTGAATCCGTCTAAATCACGGGTGTCATTGAGGTATTGTTGATTTTGAGAGATGAAGTTCCGTTTAAAGAAGTATTGCGAGGGCTACAAAGCGTGGCTCAGAGTCTTCCGAGATGACCCTTTCGCACGTTATAAGGGGGCAGCCGAAGATTCACGTAGACCGTTGGACAATCCCAGGCGATTTCGACTACAAAAAAGCTAGAGTACAGAAGCCATTTATCGCTCCATGATGATACTAGCGACAAGCGCTGTTCAAGGACCGGAGTTCTGGTTTCCGTACGATTGGCGTCCCGCGTTTCGACGCTTCCTAACCGGCCCCGGTAGGTATCCGGCGTAGGTCGGGCCGAAGGGGTTCGGCTGATCACCAGACAGCGGTCGTAGCCGTGAGAACGGAGCCGGTTGTGGGTGCCGGCGACATCGCCCGCGCGCGGTGTCGAGCGGACTCCAATGGCTCCCGACGGCCGTTCCGTCCCGTCCGGCATCCACGACGCCTCCTCTTTCGCGGCGCCCGCGAGCAGGAGAACCGGATGCCGAGCAACCCACCCATCCCCGACGCCCTCGACGAGGTCGTCGGGGATATCGCCTTGATCCTGGCGCAGGGCTATCTGCGCCACCGCAAGAGGCGCCAAGTCTCGCCAGAATCCGGAGGTGAGGCTAGATATCCAATTATTATCAATAGGTTGTGGAGAAACGACTTGATAGTTCGGGCCACCGAAGCCTTCAGTCATGACACGAGTTAACGTCCCGGAGACGGCGAGGCGGAGGGACCGCCCGCCAGGGGTCGAGTCCATGAACAGGAGGACTTGGATGGAAGCAAGCACATATCAAGAAATCCAGGAGCTGTCGCGGCTGACGGTTGGCCAACTGCAGGAGAAGTCCCTGTCCGCCATCGCCAAGGAGGTCACGGGCAGCAAGTGGAACGGGTTCCTGTTCTTCGGCCTCACTGGCGGTGGCCCCACGAACGGACACACGAGCCAAGGGGTGAGCGAATGATCCAAGCCTCATCCTCCGCGACATGTGCGATCCGCAAACCTTGGGGTTCATCGGTACAGCCTACGCCGCCGCACATCTGGCGCCCCGAGCCGGACGCATGAGGTAGCATGGACCCACTTTCCCAAGGCGTTCTGGGCGTTGCAGCCGCGCAGGCCGTGAGCCGGGAACCCCAGACCCGCCGCGCCACCTTCGTCGGTCTGATGGCCGGATTGGCACCGGACGCCGACGTGTTCATCCAATCCGCCACCGACCCGCTACTGTCGCTGCAATTCCATCGCCATTTCACCCACGCGCTGGCTTTCATCCCGGTCGGCGCCGTGATCGTGGCCCTAGTCTTGCATCCCCTCGTCGGCCGCAGCGTCCTGCGCTTCAGGATCACCTACCTGTTCTGCCTCGTGGGCTACGCCACCCACGGCTTGCTGGACGCTTGCACCAGCTACGGCACGCAGCTTCTGTGGCCCTTCTCGGACCTGCGCGTCGCCTGGAACAACATCTCAATTGTCGATCCCCTGTTCACCCTTCCCATTCTCCTGCTGGTGATGCTTGGCCTCTGGCGCCGTTCTCCCCTGTTGGCCCGCTGCGCCCTCCTGTGGGCCGTGGCCTATTTGGTATTCGGCGTCGTGCAGCGAGACCGCGCCACCGCCATCGGCCATGACATGGCCGCAGCAAGGGAGCACGTCGTGGAACGTCTTTCGGCCAAGCCCACCTTCGCCAATCTCCTGGTGTGGAAAATCATCTACGAATCGGAAGGGAGTTTCTTTGTCGACGCCGTGCGGGTGGGCTTCAGCAGCCGCCATTACCCCGGCAGCACCGTCGCCAAGCTGGACATCGCCCGCGACCTGCCATGGCTCCAACCCGACAGCCAGCAGGCACACGATGTTGAGCGTTTTCGCTGGTTCTCCGGTGACTACGTGGCCCTGGCCGGCGACAACACGATCACCGATATCCGCTACTCTCTGGTACCCAACAGAATCGAAGGTTTGTGGGGCATCACTCTCAACCCTCGCGCCGCGCCACACGAACACGTTCGCTACGCCGATCGTCGCACCGTCACCGCCGCCAAATGGCAGGCATTCCGAGACATGCTGATGGGGGACTGAACCATCGTCGTGGATACCTGCGTAGGCGACAACAAGCCTCGCGAGGCGCGCCCGAGCTGGCACCTGCAGCAACTCGGGACCTTCCTGCCGCTGCTGGCCATGGCCGGGGTAACCCCCCAGGATGTTGATTACGTCTTCTGCACCCATATGCACGGGGACGGCCGCCGAACTCGTGTCAGACGTGCGACGAGGGCTGTCGGTTGAGGACCGCAACATCATCGCGGGAATACAGGTCATGCTGGCGGCGGGAGTATTGAATCCTGCTGGCTAGCCCATCTTTAACACGGCTTCCAAGTATACGTTTATTATCAACAGGTTACAAAAGGCTCAACGCGCAAGTGGCACTACAAACGCGTTGAAACCGGAGATTTTGGAGGAATCAGACGATCATCTTGCGGATCCCTCCAGGAGAGGGATCGATGCCCAGGGCGTCGTAGATGGCCCTCTGATCGGGTTCGGCCCGTGTGGCCTTGCGGACGTGCAAGGTCCGCCCGTCCTGACGCCGGAAGGTGACCGTGACCCGCTGCTGTCCTTCCAGGATGCGCCGCAGCGTGGTCCAACTGGAGGCCTCGCCGCGCTGCTTGAGGCGTTTGCGGATGACCTGCACCAGTTGATAGGCGATGACCGTCAGAAACAGGTGACCTTCCGAGCGCACCGGCTTGTGATGATAGATGGGCCGCAGGCCCAGCTCGGACTTCAGGGAGCGAAACACCGCTTCCACGTCGGTCAGAGTCGTGTAGGTACGCCAGAGACTTTCCTCGTCCCAGTCAGTCTGGTTGCTGCGCAGGCAGTAGACCCCCGGATGGGTGGCCATCGAGCCCTGGCGGGGACGGTGCTTCCATCTCAGCGCTGTCGCCTTGCGGCCGCTCTCGTCGGTGAGGACCTCGATGCTGTAGTGTTGCCCCACCCCGCGGCTCTGTTCCTTCAGCCGCCCGATCCTCTCCCGGACCTTCTCGACGCCTTTGTGAGTCCGCGGCCGGGAAAGCCCCTCGGAGAGTCGGGTGAGCCCCTGCTCGAAGCGCCGGCTGAAGCGCTCCACGATGCCCTTCTCCTTCTCAGCCCGCTGCTGTGAGCGGCAGTAGAGACGCACTTCCTGCCCGTCGTCGGAGATCTCCTTGTGGAGCTGCAGCTCGGCCTTGGAAGCCGTCTCCACCGTCACGGCCGCCTCGGCATCGAACTGCCTCCGGCCCTGGCGGCTGGCCACCAGGTAGCGATACCCTTCCTCCCTCAACCACTGGATCCGGTCCTCGGTCGCCACCCCCCGATCCATCACCACCAAGGCTCCCCGGGGCGCCTCCAGCGCCTCCAGCATCCCCTCCAGGGTGCGGGGCTCATCCACCCTACCGGCAAAGACCTCCGAGCGGCGCACAAACCCCGCCCCGTCCAGCACCAACCCCAGCGTCAGCAGCCGACAGTCGCTGCGCTTGTCCTTCGAGTGGCCCCGCTCGGCCTTGGGCTGATGGCTGGCCGCCCCTTCGAAGAAGGTGTTGGTCAGATCGAACAGGGTGACGGTCGGCTCCAGATCGAACAACCCCATGGCCCGGGTGAAGAGGTGACGCTCGATGGCCTCCCGATGCTTCATCAGCGCGTCCGAGGCCCGATACATCTGCATCAGACTCAGGCTCTCGAAGTCAACCTCCAGCAACTCGCCCAAGCCGCTGCGCCGCCTGAGCCAGCCCCAGGTGGCCCTCTCCGAGCCCGGTCGGGCCAGACGGCCTACCATGGCCCCCAACGCCGCTGCCCGCATCGGTCCGTTCAGCCCTAACTCGGTCAGCAGATCCCCCAGCCCCAACTGCTCCAGCGCCCAGCAACCGACCTGCTCCACCCCCACGCTGCGCGGACGTGTCAAGGCCACCGAATCCACCTCGACCGTCTGCAGGTCCTCTGAGGCGGCCTCCCCGCCAACGCCGGTCACGTCGGCTTCGCCCTCAAGCAAGCGCTGGGCCATGCGTTGGGCTTCCTCCTCCAACGGGGTGGAAGCCACCGGCAAGAGAGGCAACTGACCGGTGAGGATCTGATCGAGACGGCGGCACAACAAGGGCCAGTCCTCACGGGGGATCGAGAAGTGTCGACCGAGGTTGAGGAGGGTCTGCTGGCGGACCTTGCCACTGACGCGATGGGAGCGGACGAGGCGGTGGGTGAAGTAGGTCTGTCCGGAATGGAGGCTGCGGGTCTGGGTGCGTCGGATGAACATGGGAGGGACGCTACCAGAGGAGAGAGAGGGGGTCAAGCCCATCCCATACGATTATGGCACTACATTCACCTCCTCAACCAAGAATCAACAACTTACGGGTGGTTTTAGGCTAAAATGGGGGTAAAATACCTCAAATCGGCCGTTTCTTTGTTAAAGATGGGCTAGGGAAATCTTTGGGCGAATTGTGGTTCGGATAGAGCGCCAACATGGTGCATGAGCCCTTTAGCGGCCCCTGCGAGCGACGCGAGGTCAGCACGAGAGTGAACAACGTCCGTTTGGCATTCTTGATTTTCGCGCGATTCTTGTCAGCCAAGTGTAGGAGCCTGTGCTTCGAGTGCTCCTCGAAGTTTGCCGAGCAACCGGTGCGACATCTCGGATTGGGACAGCCCGAGAAGTTTCGCCGGCGCGGCTATAGTGACCCACCGGCGTCGAGATGCGGGGCGAGGAGATGGGCGAGGCTATACCGAGATTTGTGCGGGCGGGACGCCCGTGCTCCCGGGGGGCTTTCTCCCGTGACGTCGTGACACCAACGTTACAATATTGCAGAAGCACTCGGGTGCCGCGAGTTAATGAATGAGCTCCATCCGTATTCGTGCCTATTCGTGTTCATTCGTGGTTCGTCTTCATTTCCAAATCGAAAACGGCTGGCTGTTTCTCCTCTGCATGATCCGTCACGTCGTCAGGGGCGGGCGCCCGGCTATCCTCCAACTGCGTCGTTGGGGGATTGGGATTCCACGATTAGGGCTTGCCCGGGTTGGCGACGGCGCCGTTATCGATGTAATATTGGGTTTCCGAAAGGAGGGACGAAATGACTTCCAACCAAACTTGGTGGCCGGATCAACTGAACTTGAAGGTTCTCCGCCAGAATTCTCCCCTGTCCGATCCGATGGACAAGGAATTCGACTACGCTGAGGCGCTCAAGGCCCTTGACGTCGATGCGCTGAAGAAGGACATCGAAGAGGTGATGACGACCTCGCAGGACTGGTGGCCGGCCGACTACGGACACTATGGGCCGCTCTTCATCCGCATGACGTGGCACGCCGCCGGCACCTACCGCATCAGCGACGGCCGCGGCGGTGGCGGCTCCGGCCACCAACGCTTTGCGCCCCTCAACAGTTGGCCCGACAATGCCAGCCTGGACAAGGCGCGCCGCCTGCTCTG